>NZ_CP102233.1:4330000-6777500 GCF_028553905.1 Sorangium sp. So ce836
GGGGGTGAAGATACCCTCTACCCGCGGCAAGACGGAAAGACCCCATGAACCTTTACTGCAACTTGGCAGTGATTTTCGGGATATTCTGCGTAGGATAGGTGGGAGGCTATGAAGCCGGGCTTCTGGGTTCGGCCGAGCCAACGTTGAAATACCACCCTGGGTATTCTGGAAATCTAACCTGGGCCCATGAACTGGGTCGGGGACACTGCCTGGTGGGCAGTTTGACTGGGGCGGTCGCCTCCTAAAAAGTAACGGAGGCGTGCGAAGGTTCCCTCAGCCTGATTGGAAACCAGGCGTAGAGTGCAAACGCACAAGGGAGCTTAACTGTGAGACCGACAGGTCGAACAGGTGCGAAAGCAGGCGTTAGTGATCCGGTGGTTCTGTATGGAAGGGCCATCGCTCATCGGATAAAAGGTACTCTGGGGATAACAGGCTGATCGCGCCTGAGAGTTCATATCGGCGGCGCGGTTTGGCACCTCGATGTCGGCCCATCGCATCCTGGGGCTGGAGCAGGTCCCAAGGGTTCGGCTGTTCGCCGATTAAAGCGGTACGCGAGCTGGGTTTAAAACGTCGTGAGACAGTTTGGTCCCTATCTGCCGTGGGCGTAGGACACTTGAGAGGAGCTGCCCATAGTACGAGAGGACCTGGGTGGACGTACCTCTGGTGCTCCGGTTGTCCTGCCAAGGGCATAGCCGGGTAGCCATGTACGGAACGGATAACCGCTGAAAGCATCTAAGCGGGAAGCCGACCTCAAGACTAGGTGTCCCGGGCCGCAAGGCCCCTAAAGACCCCTCGTAGACCACGAGGTTGATAGGCCGGGTGTGGAAGCCGAGCAATCGGCGGAGCTAACCGGTACTAATAGGTCGTGCGGCTTGACCATACTTCTAAGGCAAACATCGAAGCATCGCGCCCGGAGTTCGGGTGACGAGCAGCGTGACACAGCTGGCCCTGCGTAAAAGAGCAGAGCGTCGCGAAAGCGGGCTCCGTAGGGTTCCGATTGGACGCACCCACAAGTTTCCGGTGGTGATATCGAGAAGGTCACACCCGATCCCATACCGAACTCGGAAGTTAAGCTTCTTGGAGCCGATGGTACTGCCAGGGCAACCTGGTGGGAGAGTAGGACGCCGCCGGGATTTTCTTCGAACCTGCGCATGGTGCGAGCCGTGCGCAGGTTTTTTTTTGTCCTGGGCTCTGTTGGGCCTCGGGAGCTGCCGGCGTCGCGCGGCGACGGGGCCGATCTCGGCTTCGATTGGCGGCGTGAGCACCGGCAGGGAGTGGTTCGGCGCTCTCTGGGTGACGGAGCGACTTTCTCCCGGCGGCCAGGCGTTGCTACCCTAGGGGAACCTTGGGATCCAGGCGCAAGAGCATCGCGGTGATCGCCGGTGGCGCCCTCGGCTGCGGGCTCATCGTCGGGTTTGCGCCGTTCGTGCGCTACCAGGCGGAGAAAGCTGCCGCAGGATACGGGGCGTCGCTGGCGATCGAGCAGGTTCGACCTACGTGGCACGGCGTCTCGCTGAGAGGCGTGGACGTTCGGCTGCGAGGCGCGCCAAGCATCGCCATCCGACTGGATGAGGTCGCCGTCGCGCTCGGCTTCTCGGGACGCCGCGTCGCGATGCGCGGGGGCACGGTCTCCGCCATCGGCCCGCAGGAGGCGATCCTCCACGAGCTCGAGACATGGCGGGCTGGGCAGACGCCAGGGCGCACCGGCGTCGTCCCGAGCGAGGGGGGCGGGAGCACCGACCTGGAGGGGCTGAAGCTCGTCTGGACCGATCGAACCGACGCGCCCAGAGAGAGCCTGTCCGCGACCGGGGTACACCTGGCGCGCGCCGAGGGGCGGACCTCCATCTTCGCGCAGGAAGCGATGCTATCCCTGGGACGCGCCGCCTTCTCGGTCCGAGAGGGCCGGCTGGTGCTCGCCCGAGAGCAGGCTCGTTACCAGGTGAGCGAGCTCTCGGCTGCGGCCATCGACGCCGAGGTGACGCTCCCGGAGGTCGAGCCCGAACCCCAGGTGGCGCCCGAGCGGGGTGGGAACACCCGGCCGGCACAGATCAAGAGGGCGGCGGAACCGGTCGAGAGGGACGACACGGGCCAGAACCGCGGGCTCGCGGTGCGAGAGGCGCTCCTGCGGGCGGCCCGGATGATCGATCTGGCGCTCGGCGAGGGAGCAAAAGTCGACGTCGCAGGGATCACCGCACGCCTCAAGCGCAGGACGGATATGCTCAACCTGGGACCGGGCAGCCTCGCCGTACGGCGCGAGGCCGGCTCCCTCGTGGTGGAGCTCTCTCCCGGCGAGGCGGCGATCTCGACCGCCGGCTCCGACGCCCAGCAGGCACTCACCTTCCGGCTTCGCGTGCCCATCAATGACGCGAAGGAGACCCCGCAGGAGATCGTCGCCGATGTACACGGGGGGCCCATCTGGCTCTCGACCCTCGGTGTCCATGAGGGCGACATGGGGCTGTTCGACGTGGCGCGGACCTCGATCGTGAGCCGCGCGCGGGTGGTCCTGTCGGCCGATGGCCAGACGCTGGGCGTCGACGGCGAAGGGAGGCTGAAGAACCTCTCCTTGCGGAGCGCAGCCCTGGCAGACGAGCCGATAGCCGGGCTCGACCTGGCATGGCGGGCGAAGGCGAACGGCAAGCTCGACGGGTCCAAGATCGTCGCAGAGGACGCCGAGATCGACCTCGGCGCCCTGCGGCTGATCGCGCGCGGCGAGTACGAGCAAGCCGGGGCTTCGCACCGGGTCCGCGGCAGCTTCGAGGTGCCCCTCTCGGCGTGTCAATCGATGCTGGACTCGGCGCCCAAGGGGGTAGTGGCGAAGCTCCACGGCATGAGGCTCGCCGGCTCGTTCGGGATCGAGGGGAAGCTTCGCTTCGATACCGCCAACCTGGATCGGACCTTCTCGCTGGACTGGGGCATCTCCAACACCTGCCGCGTGACCGAGATGCCGCCGGAGCTGAGCGTCGATCGCTTCAAGCGCGCGTTCCGGCGCCTGGTCTACGGACCGGGCGGCCAGCGCGTCGAGATCGAGTCCGGGCCGGGGACCGCCGAGTGGGTGCCGTACGAGGACATCTCCCGCTTCATGGAGGTCGCCGTGCTGACCACGGAGGACGGCGGCTTCCATCGGCACCACGGGTTCGACGAGGAAGCCATCAAGAACTCGATCCGCGAGAACCTCCGGAAGAGGCGGTTCGTGCGGGGGGCGAGCACCGTCAGCATGCAGCTCGCCAAGAACCTGTATCTCGAGCGGACCAAGAGCGTGGCGCGCAAGCTCCAGGAGACCCTGCTCACGATGTACCTCGAGCAGGAGCTCACCAAGGAGCAGATCATGGAGCTCTACCTGAACGTGGTGGAGTTCGGACCGCTGGTCTACGGCATCGGCGCCGCCGCGCGGCACTACTTCAACGCGTCGGCGGCGCAGCTCTCGCTCGGACAGGCGCTCTACATCGCATCGATCCTGCCCAACCCGAGCGTGCAGCACTTCGATGCGAGCGGGGAGGTGACGCCCGCATGGAGCGAGTACCTGCGCAAGCTCATGCAGATCGCGCGCAGGCGCAACCGGATCTCCGACGAGGAGCTCGAGAAGGGGCTGCAGGAGACCGTCGTGCGAGGCTCCCCCGCGCCCCATCTCGCGCCCCGGCAACCCGCCGGAGACGGCGGCGAAGCCATCGAGGATCGACCCGAGGAGCAGGGAGGCGCCTGGACGGCGCCCTGACCCGCGTCCGCGCGGCCCTCGTCCGGCGCCCTCGTGGCCTTCGCCGTCAACCCGCACCACGACGTGCGCCCGCGCGGCGCTCTGGCGGGCCCCACAGCCGAGCCGCTGCATCCGACCCGCGCCCCCGCGGGCCTCGCCGTCAGCGCCGCAGCGCGGCCGTCCGGAGCTTGGCGAAGAACGCGCGAAGCAGGGCAGCGCACTCGTCCGCGAGCACACCCGACGTGACCGCGAAGCGATGGTTGAGCCGGGTGTCGCGCCCGATCGCAAAGAGCGTGTCGACCGCCCCTGCCTTCGGATCCGGACAACCGTAGACGAGCCGCGCAATCCGGGCGTTGACGAGCGCGCCCGCGCACATGGGACACGGCTCCAGCGTCGCGTACACCGTCGCCCCTTCGAGCCGCCACCGGCCCAGCTGCCTCGCCGCCGCCCGCAGCGCGTCGACCTCGGCGTGTCCGGTCGGATCTTGATCGATCTCGCGCCGGTTCCGGCCGCGCGCCAGCACGACCCCCGCCGCATCGACGATGAGCGCTCCGACCGGCACATCGCCAGCGGCGGCTGCGGCCTCGGCCTCGGCGAGCGCCTCGCGCATCCGCATCACGTCGATGCCAGCAGCATCCTCGACGCCGGTATCCTCCGGTCGCGACACGGCGGAGAGGAGCGCCTCGGCTCCGTCATCCATGTGGGTCTCTGGATCTGTCACACAACCGATCAGGCGCGCCCAGGAAGATTCGAACTTCCGACCCCCGGCTTCGTAGGCCGATGCTCTATCCAGCTGAGCTATGGGCGCTCTGTAAAGAAAAGCAGCAAGACGTGGCTACGCCACCGCGCTCCTCGCGTCGCACTCGTTCGTGCGAAGTGAGTGCCGGCGTTTATACGCCCCGGAGCGACCTGTCAAAGGAAAAGTGATCGAGGCTCGAGGTCGCTCGCTCAAGGGCGCGGCTTTTACGGGCAAACGCCGCTCGATCCTCGTTGCCCCCTCCGGTCGATTGGCTCCCGTACACGGCTGAGCCCGCCTCGCGGCCGTCGCACCGCCGTACGAACGAGACGACCGAGCGAGCGAGCCACGCAGCGACGTGGTCGGCCACGCGCGCGGAGTCGACCGCCGGGGCACCCGGTCGCAGGACAAAAACATGGCGCGCGGCGATTCCGTCACGGAATGGCCGCGCGCTCTCACACGCTCTCGAAAACAAGCGAAGCTCTGAAGCGCACCACGAGGCGAGCAGGCCAAGCAGACAGGACAGCAAAAGACGTAAGCCAAGCAGCAGCTGCGCGACAGACGAGGCGAAGTCGCACCAGCTGCACGACCAAGCGCAAGCTAACGAGGCCCGTCAGGAGGGAGGAGGACCGCGACACGCTGCAGCCCACAGCGAAGAACACGGTCAATTCCGCCTAGAGCAGCCTCCGTGCCATTGCGCGGCGTCGACCCCGGCAGGCCCTCGGAGAGGAACGCCCCGGCGGAATATTCAGGTTTCTAAGCCGTTTCCTCGATGCTCACGGAGCCCCGCACCACCAGGGCTCGGGCAGCGGTGTCGCGCCGGGGGACGTGGCCCGCAATCTTTGCGGAGTTGAGCCACTCGTCGACGAAGCGGCTTGACGCGACGCGCTATCGCGGGCCTCCGAAGAGATGGTCGTGCGGGGCGTCCGCGTGGCAACGTTTGCAGAGAGATAAGGCGCCGCGGTGGGTGGACGTGCCCTGCGGCGTGAGGACGAGGTACTCCCAGTCGCCGCCGTCAGGGTCGTAGCCGGCCGAGCGCTTCACCATGGCGAGCAGCGTCACCGGCTCCGGCGAGCCCGCCGGGTAGTGGAGCTCGACCAAGGCCGCGCCCGGCGGGAGCGCGCGAGCCGGGCCGAGCGCCGGGTAGGGAGCGGCGGCCGCGTTGATACGCACCTCCGCCTCCATCTCGCCGGTGAAATGCTGGGAGCGAGCCCGCCCCGTGGCCGGCGTGAAGCTCGCGAGCTGCCCGGCGAGCTCCCAGGCCGACGGCTCCGCGGGCGCAGGCTCCGCGGGCGCAACGGCCGATGCGCGCGGCTCGGCGACGGGGCTGGAGCCGCGCTCGATCCACGCGGTTGCCTCCTCGTGGGGCGCCCGGGAGCGCGACGGCGCACAGCCGAGGGGCAAGAGCGCCCACCCGGGACGGGACTGCGCCTCCATCGAGAGGATCGGCGAGGCCAGGGTCGCCACAGCGAGCGCGCACCACGCAGGGAGGCGGGGTCGGGACCGCACCGGTCGAGATGCTACACTGCCAGGATGCACCTGGCCTCTTCCAGGCGAGGCCGCGCGTGGCGCGCCCTCTTCGCTGCAACGCTGGTGGCGCTGTCAGGCGCTGCGCTGATGGGAGGGGCCTCACAGGCGGTCGCCCAGGAAGCGTCTCGCCGCGCCTGGCTGGGCGTGGAGCTGGCGCCCGGACCGGCCGGGGGGGTCGTCGCGAAGCACGTCGTCACCAGCTCGCCGGCGGCCAAGGCGGGCATCGTGGACGGGGACCAGGTCGTCGCGGCGGATGGCGTGCCGCTCGAAGATCCGAAGCAGCTGGTCGCCCGCGTCGCGCTCGCGGGGCCGGGTAACGTGGTGAACCTCCGGATCCGACGCGGCGGGCAGGAGCGAGAGGTCGCGCCGACGCTGGTGCCGTTCCCGGGGCACGATCAGATCCTTCGCCTCGACAAGATCGGCACCTTCGCGCCCGGCTGGAAGCCGCTCGCCACCGTGGCGGGGACCGTTCCGGCGAACATCGGGGCGCTGCGCGGAAACGTGGTGCTCCTCGATTTCTGGGCCACCTGGTGCGGGCCGTGCCGCCTGATGGCCCCGCAGCTCTCGAAGTGGCACACGACGTACGCCGCGCAGGGGCTGCAGGTCATCGGCCTGACGACCGACAGCGTGGGCGTCGCGACGAAGACGGCGCAGGCCCTGTCCATGCGCTACGCGGTCGCCTCGGACGCCTCGGAGTCGACCTCCGCGGCCTACGGCGTCAAGGCGCTCCCCACGATGTTCGTGATCGACAAGAAGGGCGTCATCCGCGACGTGGTGGTCGGGTACGACCCGTCCCGGCACGCCCAGGTCGAGAAGCTCCTCCAGGCGCTGCTCGCAGAGCCTGCGCCGGCGCCGTAGCCGCCGCGGGCCGCGGGCGACCGGGCAAGGCCCTCCATGCTCCTCTCCATCGACGAATTCCTGTGGGCGCTGCGGCGCGACGGCTTCGCGGTGTCGACGGCGCAGGCCATCGAGGCCGCGCGCGCGTGCGCCCTCGTCGGGTTCGGCGACCGCGCGAGGCTGCGGGACGCCATCGGCGCGGTGGTCGTCGAGCGCGCCGCCGACCTCTGCCGGTACCGCGCCTGCTTCGACCGCTTCTTCTCCCCGGAGGGCGCGCACGTCGGCGACCTGTGGGCGCGCCTCCGGGAGCGAGGGTTCTCGGAGGGGGAGCTCTCCGCCCTCCGCGATCTGCTGACCGCGGCGGCGGAGCGGAGCGGCGCGTCCGGCGACGCGCTCGGGTTCCAGGCGCTCGCAGGGACCGCAGGGGAGCTCGACCAGGCGCTCCGGTCGGCGGGGATCGCGCGCGTGCTCGCGCCGATGACGAGCTCGCTCCAGGTCGGGTTCTTCGCGCAGCGGGTGATGGATCAGCTCGGGGTGCCCGCCGTCGCCAGCGCGCTGCGGCGGATCCGGAGCGCGCTCGAGGAAGCGCTCGGCGAGGACCGGGGGAGGGCCCTCGCCGACGCGCTCGCCGCCGAGATGGAGCGGATGCGGCACCGCGTGCGCGAGCACGTGACGCTGACGCTCCGGCGCCTCGAGGGCGAGGAGCCCGCGGCCCCCGGCCGCATGGACGTGCCGTTCGCCTCGCTCGGCGAAGGCGAGATGGACGAGGTGCGCCGCGCCGTGCGGGCGCTGTCCGAGCGGCTCCGCGGCGCCGAGAGGCTCCGGAGGCGCCGCGCGCGGCGCGGCAGGATCGATCCGCACCGGACGCTGCGGCGCAGCCTCCAGACCGGCGGCGTCCCCTTCCAGCCCGCCCGGCGGGCGCGCCGGCGCGACAAGCCGCGCCTCATGGTGCTGTGCGACGTGTCGGATTCGGTCCGCGTCGCCGCGCGGTTCATGCTCGAGTTCGTCTGCGCGGCGCAGGAGCTCTTCGACCGGACGCGCTCGTTCGTCTTCGTGAGCGAGCTCGCCGAGACGACCGAGCTCTTCGCGGCGATGCCGGTGGGCGCGGCGCTCGAGCGCATCCAGCGCGGCGAGGTGGTGAGCCGGGCGCACAACTCGAACTACGGGCGCGTCCTCCGCGCCTTCGAGGAGCGGTACGGCCGGGACGTGGACCGGCGGGTGACCCTCGTGATCCTCGGCGACGGGCGCACGAACTACTTCGCGGACGAGGCGGAGGTCGCGCGGAGGCTCCGCGACCGGGCGCGGGCGCTGCTCTGGGTTTGCCCCGAGGGGCCCGGCGCCTGGGGGACGGGGGACAGCGCGATGCTGCGCTACGCCGCGGCGTCGACCAAGGTGCTGGTCGCCCGGACCGCGCGGGAGCTCGAAACGGCGGCGCGGGAGGTGGTCGCCCGGCGCGCTTAGGGCTATGGGTCGCGCCATGTCGCTCGATCAGAAGCTGAGGGAGCTCACGGCGCGCATCGAGAAGGGGGGCGCGCAGAAATACCACGACAAGAACGCGGAGCAGGGCAAGCTGTTCGCGCGGCAGCGCGTCGCGCTGCTCCTCGATGAAGGGAGCTTCATCGAGGACGCGGCGCTCGCCAACGCGCTGGATCCCGAGCTGCCGGCCGACGGCGTCATCACGGGCAGCGGGACCGTGGCCGGACGCCCGGTGTGCGTGATGGCGAACGACTCGACGGTGAAGGCCGGCTCGTGGGGGCGCCGCACCGTCGAGAAGATCCTGCGCGTACAGGAGACCGCGCGGCGCCTCCGCTGCCCGCTGCTCTACCTCGTCGACTCGGCGGGGGCGCGGATCACCGACCAGATCGAGATGTTCCCCGGGAGGCGCGGCGCAGGCCGGATCTTCTACAACCAGGTCGAGCTGAGCGGCCTGGTGCCGCAGATCTGCCTGCTGTTCGGCCCGTCGGCGGCGGGGGGCGCGTACATCCCGGCGTTCTGCGACGTCGTGTGCATGGTCGAGAGCAACGCGAGCATGTACCTGGGCTCGCCGCGGATGGCGGAGATGGTGATCGGCGAGAAGGTCACGCTCGAAGAGCTCGGCGGCGCGCGCATGCACTGCTCGGTCTCGGGATGCGGGGACGTGCTCGTGAAGACCGAGGAGGAGGCGATCGCGTTCGCGAAGCGCTACCTCGCGTTGATGCCCCAGAGCTCCGCGGAGGCCCCGCCCCGCGTCGAGCCGAGGCCGGAGAAGCCAGGGCAACGGCCGCTCGAGGACGTGATCCCCGCGGACGAGAACAAGCCGTTCGACATCATGGCCGTGATCGACGCGGTCATCGACGAGGGCAGCTTCGTCGAGATCAAGAAGCTGTACGCGAGGGAGATCGTCACGGGGCTCGCGCGCATCGAGGGGCGGGCGGTCGGGATCGTCGCGAACCAGCCGAAGTACAAGGGCGGCGTGCTGTTCGTGGACTCGGCCGACAAGGCGGCGCGGTTCATCTGGCTGTGCGACGCCTTCAACATCCCGCTCCTGTACCTCGCCGACGTGCCCGGCTTCATGATCGGGACCGTCGTCGAGCGGCAGGGGATCATCCGGGCCGGCGCGAAGATGATCGCCGCGGTGAGCGAGGCGACCGTGCCGAAGCTGTCCGTCGTCGTGCGCAAGGCGTACGGCGCCGGGCTCTACGCGATGTGCGGGCCGGCGTTCGCGCCGGACGAGTGCATCGCGCTGCCCTCGGCGTCCATCGCGGTGATGGGGCCGAGCGCGGCGGTGAACGCCGTTTACTTCAACAAGATCCAGGCGATACCGGCGGGGCCGGAGCGCGACGCGCTCGTCCAGAAGCTGCGCGACGAGTACCGCGCGGACGTCGACCTGGAGAAGCTCGCGAGCGAGCTCGTGATCGACGCGGTCGTGCCGGCGGCGAACCTCCGCCGCGAGGTGGCGCGCCGCTTCGAGCGGTACGCCGGCAAGGTCGAAGAGCGGCCGCGCAAGAAGCACCTCGTCCCGCCGGTGTGAGCGGCGCGCCGGCAGGCGCGCGGCGCGCGGCTCGCCGCGGCGTCAGCGAGGGCGCGCCGCGAGGGCCGCGCGCTCCGCTGGGCCGGCCGCGCGCTCCGCTGGGCCGGCCGCGCGCGAAGGTGGTGTAGACTCGCCGCGTGCTCGCCCGCAGGCTCCCGCTCTCCCTCGCGCTGCTCGGCCTCGCTCTCGCGGCAGGCGAGGCGCGCGCCGACGTCCCGGCCCCGGCGGTGGCGCGCCTGCTCAGCCCGCGCCTCGGGCGGCACCCGCTCGCCGATCCGGGCGGGCGCATCCCGGTGCTGGTGCCGCTGCCCGCCGGCGCCGACGCGCGGTCGCTCGGCCTGCTCCCGGTCGCGCCGGGCTTCGGGACCGTCCGGCTCGCGCCCGGCGACGTCGGCGCCTTCGCCGACGCGCACCCGGAGCTCTCGCTGTTCACAGGACCGCCGCGGCAGCCCCAGCTCGATCGGTCCAAGGTGTGGATCCGCGTCGACCCGTACCGGAAGGCCACCGGGGCGGACGGCACCGGGGTGATCGTCGGCATCGTCGACACCGGCATCGACGTGGCCCACCCGGATTTCCGGCGCAAGGACGGCAAGACGCGGATCAGATGGTTGCTTCAGGCGGGGAGGCCCAAAGGGCTGCACGCGCAGCTCGAGGAGGACTACGGGTGCGATGACCCGAACCAGTCGCGGTGCGCTATCCTCTCCGACGCCGATCTCGACGCCATGCTCGAGAGCGGGGATCTGCGCGTTGTCCGCGACATCGCGGGGCACGGCACGCACGTGGCTTCCATCGCGGCGGGCAACGGCGGGCCGATGGTCACGGCGCGGCCGCGGTACGTCGGGGTGGCGCCGGCCGCGACCCTGATCGTCGCCGCGCCCTCGCTGCCCGGGGAGGGCTTCGAGGATCCGGACATCCTCAAGGCGGTGCGGTTCATCTTCGACCGCGCGGAGGAGCTCGGCATGCCGGCGGTCGTCAACCTGAGCGTCGGGAGCGATTTCGGGCCTCACGACGGGACGAGCCCGCTCGAGGCAGGGCTCGCCGCGATGGTCGGCGACAATCACCCGGGACGCGCGATCGTCGTCGCCGCCGGCAACAGCGGCGCGCTCTACGAGATCGACGGCGAAGGACCGATGGGGATCCACACGGAGGCGCACGTCTCGCCGTACGCCGACACGCGCGTGCCCATCCGCACGCCGAGGGCGTCGACCGGGGAGGGATACGTCTGGATCACGTTCCGACCCGGGGACGAGGTGTCGGTCGGCCTCGAGGGGCCGGGCGGCGAGACGTGGATCGACCTGATCGAGCCCGGGGAGAGCGCCGGCTACACCGCCGACGACGGCGAGACCACGGGCGCCGTGATCAACCGGATCGCGAACGGGAAGCCCATCGACGCGAACACGAACAGCGCCGTCGTGGCCTTCAGCGGGGCATGGAAGGCGGGCGAGTTCGCGATCCACCTGAAAGGCCGCGGGGACGCGCAGCTCTGGGTGACGGGGCTCGGCGACGTCTCGGCGTCGCACGACCTCGGGCTCCAGTTCACGCGCGGCATCAAGCAGGGGACGATCAACGTGCCCGCCAGCCACCCCGGCCTGCTCGCCGTGGGATGCACCATCAACCGCGTCCGCTGGCAGCCGCAGGGGAGCTCGACGAGCATTCGTCTCATGAGCCTCGACGGCGAGGCGATCCAGGAGGACAGCGCCTGCTACTTCAGCGCGGCCGGCCCCACGCCGTTCGGGGTGGCCAAGCCCGAGATCAGCGCGCCCGGCGGCCTGGTCGCGGCCGCGATGGGGAGCGGGGTCGACCCGCGCGATGGCCCCGGAGGGCTGTTCGACACGCCCGGGTGCCCCGACGACCAACCCTGCTTCGTCGTCGACGACTACCACGCGATCGCGTCGGGCTCGTCGATGTCGGCCCCGCAGGTCGCAGGCGCCATCGCGCTGCTCTTCCAGGTCAACCCGAACCTGACCCAGGCAGAGGTCACCGAGGCGCTCCAGGCGGGCGCGCGGTACCCGAGGGGCGCCGTGCCGCTCGAGGCGCAGCTCGGGCCCGGCGTGCTCGATCTCGAGGGCACGCGACTGGCGCTGGAGGCCGCCGAGGCCGGGGACAACACGCCGGCGCTCGACAGGAGCTGGTACGTGCTGTCGAGCACCTACGCGAGGCCCGACCCGTCCTGGCCCGTCTGGGGGACGATCGAGCTGCGACGCGCGGACGGGGCCCCGGTGAGGGTCCCCGCCGACAAGCTCACGGTCGCGCTCCAAGGCGGGGCGATGCACGCGCCGCTCACGGAGGTGCGCCGCGGGCTGTGGCGGTTCGCGGTCGCAGCGCCTCGCGGCTCCGGCGGCGCCACGCTGGCCGTCGACGTGCTCTACGACGGCGTCTCGCTCGGCGCGCGCGAGCTCCCGGTCGGGAGCGACGTGTGGATGGCGAACGGCGAGCTCGAGGTGACGAGCGGCGCGTGCACCTGCGCGGCCGCCGGCGCTGACCGGGAGGGGCCGGCAAGCCGCGTCGCCGTCGGGCTCGCGGGCGCCCTGGCCGCCGCGCTCGCGGCGCGCCGACGGCGCCGCGGCTGAGCGCCCGCCACCCGCGGGGCTCGGCGTCGCGCCCGGAGGCCCGCGCCCCGGCTGCCGTCCGGCGCGGCCCATGTCACCGTGGCCGGGCGGCACGACAGGGCAGACCACGACGACGATGGATCAGGGACCATGGAGAGACGGGTGAGCGCAGATCGACCTTCCACGGAAGAGGCGGACGCGGGGCGCGCGCCCGCGCCGAGGCCGCTCCGGTTCGCGGCGCGCACGGGGTGGGATCTCTCGGAGAACCGGCTCGCGTCCGTCCTCGTCGAGGCCCGCCGGGCAGGGCGCTCGCTGGTCGACTTCACCGAGTCGAACCCGACGCGCTGCGGGATCGTCGAGACGGCGCCGCTCATCGCGCGCCTGGGCGAGCCGCGCGGCTCCACGTACGCGCCGCTGCCGCTCGGCGACCCCGCCGCGCGCGCCGCGGTGTCGCGGTACTACAGCGAGCGCGGGATCGACGTGGATCCGGCGGGCGTCGTGCTGACGGCGAGCACCAGCGAGGCGTACGGCTGGCTGCTCAAGCTGCTCGCCGAGCGCGGCGACGACGTGCTCGTCCCGGTGCCGTCGTACCCGCTCCTCGAGTACCTCGCCTGCCTGGAGGACGTCGCGCTCACGCCGTACCCGCTCCTCAAGGAGGAGGGGTGGCGCATCGACCTCGGCGCGCTGGAGCGCGCCGCCGGCGAGCGGACGCGCGGGGTGGTGCTCGTCCACCCGAACAACCCGACCGGCTCCTTCGTGCGCCGCGACGACGCCGCGGCGCTCGAGGCGTGCGCCCGGGATCGCGGCCTCGCGCTGATCGTCGACGAGGTCTTCGGCGACTACGCGCACGGAGACCTCTCCCCGGACCGCCTGCCGAGCTTCGCCGGCCGGCGGCAGGCGCTGACCTTCGTGTTGAGCGGGCTGTCCAAGGTGATGGCCTTGCCGCAGCTCAAGCTCGGCTGGATCGCGGTCTCGGGGCCGCCGGAGCTCGCCGCCGCGGCGGTGGAGCGGCTCGAGATCATCGCCGATACCTACCTCTCGGTCGGCACCCCGGTGCAGCTCGCGCTGCCGGAGATCCTCGCCGCGCGGGCGCCCGTCCAGCGCGCGATCCTGTCGCGCGTGCAGGCGAACCTGGCGGCGCTCGACGCGGCGATCGCGGCGCGCGCCGGGGGCGCGGTCCGGCGGCTGCCGATCGACGGCGGGTGGTACGCGACGCTGGAGGTCCCGCGCGTGCACGACGAGGACGGCTGGGTCGAGCTGCTCGTGCGCGACGAGGGGATCATCGTCCACCCCGGCTACTTCTTCGACATGCCGCGCGACGGCTTCCTCGTGGTCGGACTGCTGCTCGAGCCGGAGGCGTTCGCGGAGGCCGCGCCGCGGCTCGTGGACCGGATGGCGCGCGCGATCAGCGGTGAATGAGGACGACCGTGGAGCGGCCGGCGTCGCGAGAGGCGCGCAGGCCGTGCCACCCGTCCGGGACCGGCGGGTCGGTCCAGGCGAACATCTGCTTCGCGTCGATGGGGGAGAGGTTGACGCAGCCGCCGCTCTTCAGCTCGCCCCAGGCGTCGTGCCAGTACGCGCCGTGCAGCGCGTGGGGGCCGTGGAAGTTCTGCACGAACTGCACCTCGGAGTGGACGATGCTGTCGTTCGAGCTCGACACCATCGTCGCCGTCACGAACTTCCCGTCGATGCGGAAGCGCCCCGTCGGCGTCGCCGCGGTCTCGATGGCGGGGATGCCCTTCCGCGGGACGCCGCCGCGCCCCGGCGAGATCAGCGTGGCGAAGACCGGGGTGAGCTCTTCGTAGGCGACGAACCAGCCGCCGAGCACGCTGATCTCGATCCACTTGCGCGGCGGCGACGAGGGATCGTTCTCGCCCTCGAGCGGCGAGCGCTTCGCCGCCTCGATCACCACGGCGTCGTCGGCGAGCACGTAGACCCCCGGATCCTGCGTCTCGAGGAACCGCGCGCCGTCCTCGACCTCGGCGCGGCCCGTGAGCCCGACCGAGGCGAGCCGCGCGAACGACGCGCCCGTGGGCTCGAAGCGGCCGCCGGCGCCCCGCTGGTACTTCGGCCGATCGGTCTTGCGGAAGAACGCGAGCGGGAGCGAACGCCCGTCCTTCAGCCACACGCCCTGGAAGCTCGAGCGCGGGTAGGGCTTCAGCCGATCCTTCGGCATGTACGTCTGGTCCGAGGTCACGACCCAGGTCCGGTCCTGCGCGTCGAACGCCCGGGTGAACGCCACCGTCGAGCCGTTCACGATCCGGTCGCGCGCCTCGCGCACGAGGTCGCCGAAGGGAAACAGCGCCGGGGCGGAGACGCCCGCGGGCTTCAGATCGACGCCCACGAGCGCCTCGTCGATCTCCCGGATAGCTTCGTCGCTCAACCCCTCGGCGGCGCGCACCTTCGCGACGCTCGCGAGGTGCGCCTCGAGGTCCCACTCGGAGCGCCGCTGCTCCTTCGCGGTCGGGAGCCGCGGGTAGCGCGGCGCGCCGGTCGACTCCGCGTAGTCGTAGGGCCACGGCGAGTCGATCTTCGGCGCGTGCGGCCGCAACGCGACCACGACCGGGTCGCTCGGGTCGACCGTGGCGCTGGCGCCGGCGCAGATGTAGCCCCGCGGCTCGACGGCGTACCACGCGTCGCAGCCCTCCCCCGGCGTCCGCGCGGCCTCGACGCTGCCGCCGCGGAGCGCGACGGACCCGCCGAGGCCCAGGTAACCGCTCCAGCCCCGCGTCGGGTACGGGCCGGGGTTGATCCAGGCAAACCGCGCCTTCGAATAGATGCGCGCGCCCTCCTTCGTCGCGCTCGCCGGCGTCGCTCCGTCCTCCGCCTGGACCGGGGCCGGCGCGTTCGCGACGTGCGCCGCCTCGACGACCGCGGCGCGCGGCGCGTCGGCCTCGACGACCGCGGCGCGCGGCGCGTCGGCCTCGACGACCGCGGCGCGCGGCGCGTCGGCTTCGGCGGGGGCGCGGCGCGCGTCGGCTTCGGCTTCGGCAGGGACGCGCGGCACATCGGCCTCGAGCGAGGCCGGCGTCGCCGCGGCGGGGCTCTCTTCCGAGCAAGCGGCGGCGCCCCCCGACGCGATCGCGCACGTCAGGGCCGCGAGGAGCAAGGAGGACGGTGAGCTAGCCATGCAAGCCGGAGAGACTACTTGCCGGAAGCCACCGCGGACAAGCCAGCGGCGCCCGCCCGTCCCGCGAGAACCGCCCTACAGCCTGCCGAGCACGGCCACCACGAGCAGGATCACCCCGACGAACGCCGCGGTGAGCATCATCAGCCTCATCAGCCGCGGCTTCAGCCACTTCCACAGGACGAGGCGAGCCACCTTCCACAAGAGCGCCAGGATCTGCCAGAGGACCTTGCCCACGACCGGAGCGTAGCGCAGTCCCGCGGGGCGCGCCGCCCAGCAAGGGCGGGAGATTTCGCGCCCAGTGGACAGCGCCAGCGGCCGTCCTCCACGCCCGACCGGGCCGGGATCCGGCGGCTTTCGGCGCGACCGCCGGCGCCGGCACGGCGTGCGAGCAGCCGGCAGCGAGCGGCGTCAGTCGATGTCGACGCTCACCTTCGACGCGTAGCTGCCGGGGGAGGGGAAGGTGATCTCGCGGAGCGCGCCGGCGACACACTCGGCCGCCTCCTCGCCCCGTTCGTCGGCGCTGGAGACGCCCACGCTGAGCGGCCTGCCGTCGGTGTCGATGTAGAGCGTCGCCTTGAGCTGGGTGCCGCCCGCCTGGCTCCGGCACGACGCGAGCGCCGGCCGCGCCTTCTTGTACGGCGTCCCGAGCTGGTCGGGCGTCCACGGCACCGGCGGGCGCTCGTCGCTGCTCGGCTCGAAGGTGAAGCTGTTCTCCGCCAGGCCCTCTCCGCCGACGGGCTTCGGCCACTTCGTCGCCTTCAGGACCTTGAGCATGCACGCCTCGGTCTCGCGATCGCCGAGCGTCGAGTCCTTCACGAACGCCCAGCGCGCCGTGCCCTCCTCGGTCACCCGGACCTTGAAGCGGATCTCGCCGCCGAGATAGGGGATCCGCTCGACGCCCTTCTGGTAGCAGCGCGAGAGCCGCAGAGAGGCGCGCTCGAACGCCGCCTGCACCTTCTCCTCGTTCATGCCGCCGATCTCGGACCGCGAGCTCATCGTCGGACGCGACGCCTCGACAGGCTCGGCGTCGCGCATCACCGGCGCCGCAGGCGTGGGCTCGGCGCCGCCGCAGCCCGGGAGGGCCGCGAACGCCGAGACAGCAACGAGGGTGACCGTGCCCCTGAGCAAGACAAAGGATTTCATGATCCGGCGAGGACTCTATACGAGCCACGTCTCCGGCGAAAAGAGGGCGGTGAGGGGCGATCGCGCCTCCAGTGCATGTGAGAGATTCTACGCCAACGCGAACGTCGACGCGCCGCTCCGGACCCGCGTGCGCTCCGAGAGAAGGCGCCCGTAACGCACACGGTAGAACCGCAGCGGAGAAGGTCCGTCCACGAGCGCCTGCGCGCAGAAGATGCGAGGGGGCGCGCCGGAGCGCACGGGCGCGTCGTGTTCCCGGTGCGTGTGGCCGTGGATCACGTGGAGGTGATCGTGCTCGTGGAGCAGCGCCATGAGCTCGGAGCTGTTGATGAGGCCGTCCAGCCACTGCATCGCGCCGATCGGGTGCGGGAGCGGCGGGTGGTGCTGGGCGAGCACGAGCGCGTCGCCCGAGCGGCGCGTCTCGGCGGCGAGCGCGGCGACGCGCGCGAGCTCGCGGTCCGCGATCGCCCCCGCCGAGCGGGTCACCGGCTGCATCATGGCCGTCGATACCGCCGTGACGGCGGCCCCCGGGAGGGCGACCACCGCCCCTCGCCCGCTGGTGGCCGCGAAGGGGCGGAGACAGCCTTCCAGGGCGCGCTCCCACGCGTCGCCCCCGCCATACGCGTCGTGGTTGCCAGGCACCAGCGTGACGCGAGCCGGGTCCCAGCCGCTCTCCGAGAGCACCGCGGCGAGCACCTCGAACTGGGCGGGCGTCCCGTCTTCGGTGAGGTCGCCGGTGAGCACCAGGTGGTCCGCCCCGCTCCGCCACGCCTCGACGAGCGCGGCGAGCGCGCGGCGGCGGCGCTGCGCGGCGTCGATGGGGCGGCCGAAGCTCAGATAACGAAGCCGCCACCGCTCGGCGCCGCGGCGGCGGTCGTGATCCGCCTCGAGGAGATGAAAGTCCGTGAGGTGAGCGATCGTCGTCATCGGCGCGATCGTGAGGCCCGACCGACGTCGTTCCGGCGACATCGACGCGAGCTCTCGGCGACGCCATCCGCCGCAGCGCGGGGCGCCCCGGCGCGCGCCCGGCGATCGCGGCGGCCTCGGCAGGCGACGCGCGCCGCAGGCGCAGCCGATGAGGGGCGCCGTGACGGTCCCGAAGCCCGCGCGCGACGCGATTGTGACAGGGGCAGGCGGAGCTCTACCATCGGCCGCCATGCGCGGCGCCGCAACCATCTCGGACGTGCTCGTGCGGATCGCGTCGTCGGGCGCCATCGGCATCGGGATCGCCGCCGCGCTGCTCCTCGCGCTGCGGCTGCTGATGCCGAGAGTCCAGCGCGGGAAGCTGCGCCTGCCGGTCGCGCTGCTCGTCCTCCACGTGGCGGCGCTGCTCGCCCGGATCCCGCTCGATCCGGCGTCGTCGCTTCGCGTGACGCTCTCGGTCGTCGCGCTCTTCCTGCTCCTGACCGCGCTCGGTCGCGCCGCCTTCCTCCTCGTCGTCGACCTGATCCTCGGCGTGCGCCTCGGGCGGCCGCTCTCCAGGATCATCCACGACATCATCCAGGGGCTCGTCTACGCGGGCGTCGCGCTCATCACGCTCCGCGCGGCCGGGGTCGAGCCGGGATCGCTGCTCACCACCTCGGCGCTGCTCACCGCGGTGATCGGCCTCTCGCTCCAGGAGACGCTCGGGAACCTGTTCGCCGGGCTCGCGATCCAGGCGCAGCGGCCGTTCGAGGTGGGGGACTGGATCCAGATCGACCCGGATCCGAGGCTCATCGGCCGGGTCATCGAGATCAACTGGCGCGCGACCACGGTCCTCACGAACGATCAGATCGAGCTCACGATCCCGAACGGCACGCTCGCGAAGAGCACGATCCGGAACTTCACGAAGCCCACCGCCATCGCGCGGCGCACGATCGAGGTG
The DNA here is from genome assembly GCF_028553905.1 of Sorangium sp. So ce836. Classification (NCBI taxonomy): domain Bacteria; kingdom Pseudomonadati; phylum Myxococcota; order Polyangiales; family Polyangiaceae; genus Sorangium; species Sorangium sp. So ce836. Next base: position 4,348,488 of record NZ_CP102233.1, read on the forward strand.
CGGGGCCCCTACGAGGTGTCGCCGCGGCTCGTGGAGCAGGCGCTGCTCGGCGCCGTGGCCTCGGCGCCCGGGGTGCTGCTCGCGCCGCCGCCGTTCGTGCTCGCCGCGAGGTTCGACGAGAGCAGCATCGGTTATCAGGTCTGCTTCTTCATCGAAGACTTCGCCCGCCGCGATCGCGTCGACTCGGACGTTCGTCAGCGGATCTGGTACGCGTTCCACCGCGAGGGCATCGCGGTCCCGTTCCCCACCCGCGTCGTCCGGATGGCCGAGGCGCCGTCCGAGTCGCAGGCGCGCAGCGAGGCCGACGAGCGGCAGCGCCGCCTGCAGTCGCTGCGCGTCGTCGACTTCCTCGCCGCGCTCCCCCCGCCGCTCCTCGACCGGCTCGCGACGCTGTCGAAGACGTGCAGCTACATGACCGGAGAGATCGTGATCCGGCAGGGGGCCGCGGGGCACGAGCTCTTCATCGTGCAGTCGGGCGAGGTCTCGGTCGTCGTGGGGCGCGAGGGCGGCAGCACGGCCGAGGTGGCGCGCCTCGGCCCGGGTAAGTTCTTCGGCGAGATGTCGCTGATGACCGGGGAGCCGCGCAGCGCGACCATCCAGGCGGTGAGCGATTGCGAGCTCGTGAAGGTCGACAAGGAGGCCTTCCACGAGATCCTCGCGGCGGCGCCCGACATCGCCGAGAAGATCACGGAGGTGCTGGCCGCGCGGCAGTCGGCGCTCGACGAGAGCGTGTCGGTGCGCCGCGCCCGCGCCGGCGCCGAGGAGGCCAAGACGACCGCGCTCCTCGAGAAAATTCGTCAGTTCTTCTCGGTGTAGCTACACGGCGGGGGGCGCGCTGCGTCCAGCGGGCGCGCGTCACGGGGCGGGCGCGGCGCTGCTCGGGACGGGGAGGGCGCCCTCGGTGACGTGATCGCTCTCCTGGTTGTCCTCGAAGGTGTTGTCCTGCGACAGCTCCGGCGCCCGCGTGCCCTGCACGACCAGGCCGAACCGGTTGCCCGTGGAGCGAGAGTGCGCGAGCGCGCCGTCGCTGTCGCCGAAGAGCAGCCCGGCGCGCGCGCAGCCCTCCACCTGCACCGAGCGCACCTGCGCCTTCGAACGGAGGACGAGGAGCCCATCGCCCAGGTCCGAAACCGACTCCATCTGCCCGCCGACGCTCAGCGTGGAGAACGTCCCGCTCTCGACCCCCTGGATGATCGTGTCTTCCACCGTGCTCGGCGCGGCGAGCAGCAGCATGCCCGCCACGCGGCTCTCCAGCACCGCCGACCGCTGGACGACGATCCGCGCCGACCCGGCGCTCAGCAGGCCGACGCCGCCGGTGCCGTCGCGCTCCTCCGGCCGCGTTCCCTCGATGAGGCTCTCCGTGAGCTCGAGCTCCGCGCCCTGGGACGCGGCGATGCCCGCAACATGGGCCCCCAGGACGATCGTCGACGCCAGCGTGGCGCGCGCGCCGTGCACCAGCACGCCAGCCGCGCGATCCCGATGGATCGGGCGCGCGCGCGTGCCCGCGACGACCACGCCCCTGGCGGAGAACGTCCCGCCCGACACGACCAGGCCCGCGTCGCCGGCCTGGCGCACGGCGCTCGACGACAGCGAGAGCGCGCCGCCCCGCTGCTCGACGGCGTACCCGAGGCGGCCCGCCTCCGCGGCGGCCGCGCCCTGGAAGAGGGTGCCGGACACCTCGACCGCCGTGCCGGCGCCCGCGACGACGAGCTGCGCGTCGCACGCGCCGGACAGCACGCTGCCCTCGAGCGTCGCGCGAGCGCCCTGCTCCACGACCACGTCGCCGGCCTCCAGCGCCCCCTCGGGGGGAGCGGCGAAGAGGGCGCGCGTCGCGGCAAGCTCCGCGGAGGCGCCCGTCACCAGCGCGCCCAGGCGGTGGTGGACGAGGGCGCTCGCGTCGAGCTGCAGCGCGCCCGATTCCAGGATCACGCCGACCGAGTCGGTCGTTGCCGCCTGCTGGTCGGTGATCTCCAGGAGGTTGCCCTCGGCGACCACCCCCTCCGCGTCGGAGGTGATGCGCAGGTGGACCGTGCCGTCGATCAACGCGCTCTCGGTGAGCCGCGCCCGCGCCCCGGACATGACCAGCACGCTCGTCCACTGATCGCCCGTGCCCTCGCCCGCCCACGACGCCTGGACCAGGCTGCGCGATAGCTCGAGGCTCGCGCCGGGGAGCGCGACCACGACGCCGCTGCCGCTCTCGCCCGTCACGCGGACGTCGCGCACCGAGACCTCCGCCGCCTGGACGAACACCCCGATGGACGGGCTGATCACGCTCACGCCGCGCACGCCGGCGCCCTCGACGTCATGAATCCAGACCGCGCTGACGTTGCCGCTCGGATCGCTCTGCTCGCCCCGGAGCACGACCCGGGAGGCGCACCGCCCGACCAGCTCGATGGGCTTCGAGATCTCGACCGGCTCGTCGTACTCGCCCTCGGCCAGGACGACGCGGCCGTCCGCCTGCACCGCCGAGAGCGCCTCCGCCAGCGTCGTGAACGGCCTGTCTCGCGACCCGTCGCCGCCCCCACCCGCGTAGCTCGGATCGACATGGATGTCGCCGGGCGCCTCGGCGACTTGGCCCCACGGCCCCGAGCCGCAACCGTCTGGGCCGTCGATGGAGATACACCCCTTCTGCGGGACCGCGAACGTCCCTTCCGGGCACTTGGCCATCGTGGGATGACAGCCGCCGCCCTCCACGAACTCCGCTGCACACCCGGGGATCCCGACGTCGACGCAGCCCCCGTCGAACGCCGGGACGGCCCCGGGCGAGCACCGCTCGAGCGCGGGACGGCAGAACCCGTCCTCGCCGACCAAATCGCCGGTACATCCCTGGACGCCCACGGAGATACACCCGCTCATGCCGCGGAGTTGCCCCGGCGCACACGGGGGCTCGCCGGCGTCGTCCCGCGGGACGTACGTAGACGGCGGGAGCTCGGTGTCCTCGCAACCGAGGAGCGACGCGGCGCACAGGCTGACAGTGAAAGAGAAGAGACACAGGAGCGCTGAGAGTCCAAGCTTCGCGCACAACACCCCATCAACGTAGCAGATTGAATCGAGGCGGATGCCGGCGAAGCGCGCTTTTCCTCGTCGTCCGCGGCCGCTCGAGGCCGGACATTCACGGGCGCGACCCGGACAGCTGCACGTCGGCTCGCGCGAAGGCGCGCTCGAAGCGCTCGTGTGCGGCGGCCGACTCCTCTTCCCTGCCCTGTGCGCGCAGGCTCTGCTCGAGGCCCGAGAGGGACCAGCCGTTGTCGGGATTACGGGCCAGATCCTCGCGATAAGCCGCCTCGGTGTCGCGCGGCCGACCCGCTGTGAGGAGCGCCGCCCCGAGCGTGTGGCGGACCGGCTCGGGCCAGTCCGGCGGCTCGAAATAGCGCAGCGTGTCCTCGACGCGGACGGCCGCCTGGAGCATGCGGACGGCGGCGCCGGCCTGGCCGCGCTCCGAGGCGATCTGGCTCTCCAGCACGAGCGAGGCGATCTCGAGCAGGTCCTTCGCGCGGTTCCTGCGCAGGTCCATGAGCGCCTCGGCGAAGAGGGCGCTGGCGTCGAGATCGTCGGGGAAGCGGCGCGCCGGGGTGATGGAGCGAGCCGATGTCCTCGAACAGCGGGACGCGCTCGGCGAAAGGCGTCCCCGCGCCCTCGTGGCCCGGCGGCGGCTCCGCTCCGGGCGTGGCGGGACGTGGCGCCGCGCCGCACGCCGCGAGGGCGGCGCAGGCGCAGAGGTAGGGCAGGCGGAAGGGCGCGGGTCGCGCTGTCATGGGCACCTCGCTGGAGCCCGGGTCGCCGCGGGCTCCGACGGCTCGACATCCCCTCGCGGGGTCGCATGGCCTCGGGGCCGCCCTCCGGGCGCGAGCGCGGAGGTCGAGCCGAGCGACGGTCATGCATGCGCGATTCCCGCCGGCAGGGAAGGCAGCGCACACACGACATGCCGTGCGCCCGGGCCGATGTCGCGCCCGCGGCGTCGGCGCGGTGCGCGATGGACGGACGGCGCGACTTGCGGCAACCTCGAGGCATGACGACGTGCAGGGATGAAGCTCTTCGCTGGGTTCACCGCTACGCGATCGGCGGCGCCGCGTTCGCCGCGCTCCCGCTCCCGATCTCGACGTCCGCCGGGCTCGTCGCGATCGAGACCCACATGATGACGATGATCGGCGAGATCTACGGCGAGAGCGTCGGCTCCGTGGCGACGACCGCCGCCGGCGGGAGCTTCGCCATCCTCGGGCGAGGCTTGAAAGTCCTCGCCACGCGGGCGGTCGGCTTCGTCCCCTTGGTCGGACCCGCCATCAAGATGGGGATCGCCGGGCTCACGATCGAGGCGATCGGCCGCGGCGTCGTGGGGCACTTCGAGCGGAAGTACCCGGGCAAGGCCTTCGGCAAGGCGTGAGCCGTCCGCGCGCGAGCGCCGCGCGAGGGCGATGCGCGCGCTCGGCAGGGCGGCGCGCGCCGCACGGGAGCCGCGCGCGGCGCGCAGCAGGCCGGCGCGCCGCGCGCAGCTCACGGGAGCGGCGCGCGAGGCGCCGACGCGCGCCGCTGTCGATGTCCGTCAGCTCCCGCAGCCGGTGCAGGCGAGCGGGCAGGTCCCATTCTCCGGCTGCTGGCAGTGCAGGTCGGGCGCCTCGGCGTTGGTCCCGTAGTCGCAGCAGATCGCGCCGCCGAGGCAGCACTGCACCCCGCAGCAGATGCCCTCTTCGCACCCGAAGTTCGGATCGCAGGGATCCTTGCACTCGCCCTGGATGCACGCCTGCTCGTCGGGGCAGCGCGTGCCGCACGTTCCGCAGTTGTGCGGATCGTTGGCCAGGTTGACGCAGGCCGGTCCACAGCACGAGAGCCCGGCGTCGCACGTGCACGCCACGCCCCCCGCGCCGCCCTCGCCGCCGGCGCTCGTCGTGGAGACGGTGGTGGTGGTGGTCGTCGTCGTCCCGGCCGCTCCGCCCTCGCCCCCGCCGGAGGAGCTCGATACGGTGACGTAGATCGGCAGAACGTTCACGGTGCCCGGGTCAGCTTCACATCCAGCAACGGCGAACAATGCGGTCAACGACACCAATGCGGTCACCCGATGACTGGGCATGAGCACCTCCAAGCCGATCATGACACTACCACGGAGGGTCGCGGTCACACGAGAGCCATGGCGCAGCACGCTCGGCGCGCCGCATGCGCCGCGTCGTGCGGCACGGGCCGCGTGCGACGCAGGCGAACGCGGCAGCGCCTGCGACATCAGGGGTTGATGAGCTTGCACTCCGACAAGAGCCCCGTGTACCAGTCATCCGTCCTGTCGAGCCAAGCGCCCTCGCTGGACCAGCGGATGCCGGGCTTCTTCATCTTGCCTTCGACGGTGTAGGTGCACTTCACCGCGAACCGTGCGGACGGCAGCTTGCCCGTGAGGGCGGGCTCGCTCCAGAGGCCGGAGGCGAGGAACTGGACGCGGTCGGTCGTCGTGTAAGGACGGAGCAGCTTCTTGTCGTCCGCGTCACCCTTGGACCAGCCCTTGGTGGGCGACTCGAACGCGCAGTGCCGGCCGCTGATCTCCTCGGCCGACCAGCAGGCGAGATCCTTGATGTCGCTGGACACGAGGGTGACCTCGACCTGCGCCTTGTCGCCCGGCTTCCACTTCGGACCGGCCGCGCCGGGCGCGGGCTCGCGCCCGAAATAGGCGAACGCCGCGGCCAGGCCGCCGATGATGATCAGGAACAAGATCATGCTCTTGCCGAGCGAGCCGCCCTGCGGCTGGGCGGCCGCGCGAGGCCGCGCCCCGGGCTTCTTGCCCGCCGGGCGCCGCGCGGCGCCCGCCGGCTTCGCAGGGCGCGAGGCCCTCGCGGGGGCCGCTGCGTCGGCGCGGCCCTCGCCGTCCTCCCTGCTGGTGTCCTGCGCGTCGGCCTCGCCGGAAGGTGCGTCGTCCGTGTCGGGGCGGTCTTTGTCTTCGGAGCTCGTAGCCATCGCGGCGCTTTATGTACCCGAGCGCGTCCGCGACTCAAGCATTCCGTGTACCGGGCCCGGCGCGCGATCGCCCGTCCCAACCCGCAGCCCATGATGTAGGCTCCGCTTCCAATGACGTCCGATGCCAGAAATCCCCGCGCGCGCATCCTCGGCACAGGCCGCTCCCTGCCGCTCGCCGCCCCGGAGGGCGAGGCGCACGCAGGCGCGCCGCCAGCGGACGGCGCCGCGGCCGACGCGAGCGCGGGCGACGCGCGGCGCCGCGGCGCCGCCGGCGAGACGACGAGCGACCTGGCGACGAGGGCGGCGAAGGCGGCCCTCGACGCGGCCGGCCTCGGGCCGCGCGACCTCGAAATGATCATCCTCGCGACATCGAGCGGTGACGCGCCGATGCCGGCGACCGCGGTGTACGTGCAGCAGAAGCTCGGCGCCGAGCTCATCCCGTCGTTCGACCTGTCCGCCTCGCTGACGGGCTTCCTCTACGGGCTGTCCGTGGCGAGCCAGTTCGTCGCGGCGGGGACCATGAAGCACGTGCTCGTGATCGGCGCGGACCTGCTCTCGCGCCGCCTGGATCCGCGCGACCGGGCCTCGGCCCAGCTCTTCGGCGACGGCGCCGGCGCGGTCGTCGTCGGCCCGGCGGCCGGCGACGGGCGCGGGATCCTGAGCGTCAGCCTCCGCGCCGACGGGAAGAGGGCCGACGTGCTCCAGGTCCCCGGCGGCGGCTCCGCGGAGCCGCTCACGGTCGAGCGGCTCGCCGACCGGCGGCAGTACCTGCGCGTGAAGCAGCCCGAGCTGCGCCAGGCCGTGGAGGAGCACCTCGGCGCGCAGGCGCTCGCGGCGCTCGCCTCGGCCGGGCTCGCGCCCGCGGACGTCGACTGGGTGATCCCGCACCACGCCGACGCGCAGCTCGCCGCGCACCTCGCCGATCGCCTCGGGTGCCCGCGGCAGCGCGTCCTCGGCGCGCTCGACGGCGAGAGCGCGGCCGGGGCCAGCGCCGGCTCGGTCGCGATCGCGCTCGACGAGGCGCTCCGCGACGGGCGGATCTTGCCCGGGCATCACGTGCTCTTGTGCGCGCTCGGCGGCGGGCTCACGTGGGGCAGCGCGGTGGTCCGCATGTGATTGACCGCGGCGAGGTCGCCATGTGATCTGACCGCGGCGAGGCCGACCGTGGCCCGCCCGGCGCGCCCGTTGCGTTGCCCGTTGCGTTGAAGGAGCGCGCGCTGCGCTTCGCAGAACGGCGGCTCGAGGAGTCGCTCAGGAGGACTCATGATCGACGCTCCCCTTTACAAGGACGCCAAGCAGCCCGTGGGCAAGCGGGTGGAAGATCTCCTGAGCCGGATGACCCTGGATGAGAAGGTTGGCCAGCTCATGCAGCTGGACGCGCAGGGGGACCTGGAGGACGCGATCGGGCGCATGAAGGTCGGCAGCCTCCTGCACTGCAACGGGAAGGACGCGGACGCGGCGATCGAGCGCGCGCTGAGCACCCGGCTCGGCATTCCGGTGCTGATGGCCGACGACGGGATTCACGGTCATTCCTTCTGGGCGGGCGCCACGATCTTCCCGACGCAGCTCGGCATGGCGTGCAGCTGGGACACGGGGCTCCTGGAGAAGGTCGCCCGGGTCACCGCCGCCGAGATGCGGGCCACGGGGCTCAAGTGGACGTTCTCTCCGGTCCTGTGCCTCACGCGCGATCTCCGCTGGGGCAGGGTGGGGGAGACGTTCGGCGAGGACCCCTACCTCATCGGGGAGCTCGCGTGCGCGATGGTCAAGGGCTATCAGGGCAAGGGCCTCGACGATCCGGACGCGGTGCTGGCCACGGCCAAGCACTACGCGGGCTACTCGGAGACGCTGGGCGGCCGCGACGCCTCGGAGGCGAACATCTCGCAGCGCTACCTGCGCTCGTATTTCTTGCCGCCCTTCGAGAGGGCCGCGCAGAGCGGCTGCATGGCGTTCATGACCGGATATCAGTCGATGGACGGGATACCGGCGACCGCCAACCGCTGGCTGCTGACCGAGGTCCTCAAGGAGGAGTGGGGCTTCGAGGGGATCGTCGTGACCGACTGGAACAACGTGGGCAACCTCGTGCTCGACCAGAAGGTCTGCAAGGACATGGCCGAGGCGGCCACGGTGGCGATCCGGAGCGGCAACGACCTGATGATGATGACCCCGCAGTTCTACGAGGGGGCGCAGGAGGCGGTGCGCCGCGGGCTCCTGGCCGAAGCCGAGATCGACGCGGTGGTGCGGCGCGTGCTCTCGCTCAAGTTCTCCCTCGGGCTCTTCGAGGACCCCGGGTACAGCAGCGAGCGGCGGATCAAGGAGGTCATCGGGTGCGAGGCCCACCGGGCGCTCAACCTGGAGGTGGCGCGGGCCTCGCTGGTCTTGCTGAAGAACGACGGCTTCCTGCCGCTCGCGGACGGCGCGGGGCCGAGGCCCCTCCGGCGGATCGCCGTGATCGGCCCTAACGCGGACGACCCGATCGCCCAGCTGGGCGACTGGTCGCTCGGGTCGGGCCAGATGAGCGGCGGCAACGGCCCCGAGCACCCCCGCTCGAGCATCGTCACGATCGTGGACGGGATCCGGGAGCTCGTGCCGCCGGGGTGCGAGGTAGTGCACGCGGCAGGCTGTTCGGTGGTCGGCGAGGACGAGTCGGGCATCCCCGCGGCGGTGGAGCTCGCCCGGGGCGCCGACGCGGTGGTCCTGGTCGTCGGGGATCGGATCGAGTTCATCGGCGAGACGAGGAGCACGGCGACCCTGGAGCTCATGGGCGGGCAAAGGGCCCTGGCGGACGCGATCGCCAGGACGGGCGTCCCCACGGTCGTGGTCCTCGTCAACAGCAAGCCGCTCGTCCTGCCGCGCTCGGTGCTCGGCGCGTCGGCCATCGTCGAGGCGTTCAATCCGGGGATGATGGGCGGGCGAGCCGTGGCCGAGGCGCTCTTCGGGCGGATCAACCCCTCGGGCAAGCTGACGATCTCGTTTCCCTACCACGTGGGCCAGCAGCCGGTGTTCTACAACCAGGCCCGCGGTCAGCACGGCAGCCGTTACGCCGACCTCACGCAGGAGCCGGCGTTCGCCTTCGGTTTCGGCCTGAGCTACACGCGCTTCGCCTATGCCGACCTGAAGGTCCTGACGCCCAGCGTGGGGCGAGACGGCGTGGCCTCGTTCGAGGTGACGATCACCAACGCTGGAGAGCGCGAGGGGGTCGAGATCGCCCAGCTGTACGTCGAGGATCTGGTGACGTCGTCCACGTGGGCGGTGAAGGAGCTCAAGGCGTTTCGCCGCCTGAGCCTGGCCGCGGGCGAGGCGCGCACGGTGCGGTTCGAGCTCCCCGCCTCGGCGCTGTCGATCATCGACGCGGAGGGGCGCCGCGTGGTCGAGCCGGGGGAGTTCCGCGTCCACATCGGAGCCTCGTCCCGGCCGCAGGACCTGCTGAGCGCCGGCTTCGCCGTTGCATAGCTGCGCGCCGACCTCGATCCAAAAGGCCGCGTGTTAGCATCGCTCGCGCGGCCAGCGCCGGGGAGGCCCCGGCGCTCGAGGAAGCGAGGGACGATGACGGCGAAGCGGGTGGCGCTGGTGACGGGCGCGAGCACGGGGATCGGCCGGAGCGTGGCGGAGGCGCTCGCGCGGAACGGCTATGTGGCCTTCGCGGGCATGCGCGATCCCGAGGGCAAGAACCGGGCGGCGCGCGACGAGGTGGCCGCCTTGGCGGCCGCCGGCACCCCGATCGAGGCGGTCGCGCTCGACGTCACGGACGACGCCTCCGTCGCCGCCGCGGTCGCGACGGTGGTCGAGAAGACGGGGCAGATCGATGTGGTCCTGAACAACGCGGGCAACGGCCTGATCGGGCTGACCGAGTGCAGCAGCGTCGATCAGCTGCGGCGGCTCTTCGAGACGCACGTCTTCGGGGCGCAGCGCGTCTGTCGCGCCGTGTTGCCGCACATGCGCCGGCGCAAGACGGGGGTGCTCGCCTTCACGTCCAGCGTGGGAGGGCGCATCCTCATGTCGAAGACGGCGCACTACTGCGCGGCCAAGGCCGCGATGGAGATGATGGCCGAGGGCTACAAGATCGACCTCGAGTCGTTCGGGATCGACGTCGTGATCCTGGAGCCGGGGCTGGTCCACACGAAGCTCTTCCACAACACCTGGCCGAACGACGACGAGGCGCGCTCCGCCGAGTACGGGGCGCTCGACGGCGTGACGCGCGCCACGCTCGAGATGGTCAAGACGCTGAAGGGACCCGACCCGGCGGAGCTCGCGGACGTGCTGCTGAAGCTCCTCGAGATGCCGCACGGCCAGAGGCCGCTGCGCACGACGTTCGGCATGGACGCGGCGCTGATCGGCCCCGTGAACGCCGCCGCGGACGAGGCCAGGCGGGCGCTGCTCGCCATGTACGGGGCGTAGACGACCTCCGCGGGCCGGCGCCATCATGCTGAACCTCCTTCTCCAGCTCTCCCCGCGGCGCCCCGTCGTCCGCGTCGAGACCATCGAGCGGCGCGACTTCGACGACCAGCGCCTGCGCGAGCTCCACGCCCTCTCGAACGCGCTCATGGCCGAGCGCTTCGAGCACTTCTGCGTCCACGCCAGGACCAACGATGTCGTCCATGTCTTCCGCCGCGCCGACACGCGCGCGATCGTCGGATTCCAGTTCTGGAAGACCGCGCGCCTCGGCTTGCCTCGGAGCCGGGCCATCGTCGGCGGGAAGCTGCGGATCTCGCCCGACTTCCGGACCCGCGGGCTGCACCTCTCCTCCGGCCTCCTGTCCATGACCCGCGCGGTCGCGAGGAAGCTCCTCCGGAAGGCCACCCCCGGCTGATCCAGCCGCGCGGCGCGCGGGCTGCTCCGCCCGCAGCACGGCGGAAGCAGCCTGCTGCCTGCGAAGCAGGCGGGCGCCGGGCCCGCTGGCGTCGCGGGCGCCGCCCGAAGGCGCGCCGGAACCAGGACCGGGCGAGGCGCGCGCTCGCTCCCCGGATCGAACGTGGCGAGACGAGCATGGAACGAGACGTGCCCCTGCGCGGCTCCCGCCACGTACGAGGCCGCAGGCGTCGTGTCTGCGAAGGAAAGGGAGCTGATCGTGGATCTCGAACTCACCGGCAAGCGGGCCATCGTCACCGGCGGCAGCCGCGGCATCGGCAAGGCCATCGCGCGCGAGCTCGCGCGCGAGGGCGCCGACGTCGTGATCGCCGCGCGCGGCAAGGACAAGCTGGAGGCGACCGCCGCCGAGCTCTCGGCGGAGGCCGGCCGCCGCGTCGTCCCGCTGGTGGTCGATACAGGCGACGAGACCTCGGTCAACACGCTCGTCGAGCGCGCCGTCGCCGCGCTGGGCGGCGTGGACATCCTGGTCAACAACGCCGCCTTGCCGGGCGGGATCTCGCCCGCCACGCGCCTCGATCAGATCGTCGATGCGCAGGTGATCGAGGACATCAACATCAAGGTCGTGGGCTACCTGCGGACCGCGCGCGCCGTCGCGCCGCACCTCATCGCGAACGGCTGGGGCCGCATCATCAACATCGGCGGGCTGGCCGTGCGCAAGACCGGCCGTCCGGTCGCCACCCTGCGCAACGTCGGCGTGGCGGCGATCACGAAGAACCTCGCGGACGAGCTGGGCCCGAAGGGGATCAACGTCACGGTCGTGCACCCCGGCGCGACGCGCACCGAGCGCGTCCGGCCCGAGCCCGAGAAGGACCTCGCCGCCTCGGTGAGCATCGGCCGCATCGTCGACGCCCGCGAGGTCGCGTGGGTCGTCGCGTTCCTCGCCTCGCCGAGGAGCGTCGCGATCAACGGCGACGCCGTCGTCGCCGGCGGCGGCAGCGTCGGGCCGATCTATTACTGATCTGCCCGCTCGGCTCGCGCGCCGAGCGGCGCGGGCCACCGACGGATCGACCACAGCGTCACGGAGAGCACGGGGATCTTTCTCTCCCTCTCCGTCTCTCCCTCCGTGCTCTCCGTGCCTCTGCGGTCGATCTCTCTCACCTTCACACCGCTTCACCCCGCTCGGCGTGCCCGATTGACGCACCGAGCCGCCCTGTCCAAAACTGTACGGGCCAACCCCCGAAGAACCCACGAAAGACCATGAGCATCCCGACCACCCGCCTCGGCCGTACCGGCCTCACCGTTTCTCGCCTGTGCCTGGGCACGATGACGTTCGGTTTCCAGACGGACGAGGAGACCTCCCGCGCCATCCTCGACAAGGCCGCCTCCGCCGGCGTCAACTTCCTCGATACGGCCGATGTGTACCCGCTGGGCGGCGGCCTGCCGACCGCCGGGCGCACCGAGGAGATCGTCGGCCGCTGGCTCAAGGGCAAGCGCGACCGCTTCATCCTCGCCACCAAGTGCGTCGGCCGCGTCGGCCCGAACGAATGGGATCAGGGCGCCTCGCGCAAGCACATCCTGGACGCCATCGACGCCTCGCTGCGCCGCCTCGGCACCGATTACGTGGATCTCTATCAGCTCCACTCCGACGATCGCGACACGCCGATCGACGAGACGCTGGAGGCGCTCGACACGGTGGTGCGCTCCGGCAAGGCGCGGTACATCGGCGTATCCAACTACCTGGCCTATCGCCTGGCGCGCGCGCTCGGCCGCGCCGACGTGCGCGGGCTCACGCGGTTCGTGTCCGTGCAGCCGCGCTATGCGCTCTTGTTCCGCGAGATCGAGCGCGAGCTGCTCCCGCTCGCGCAGGAGGAGGGCCTCGGCGTGATCCCCTACAACCCGCTCGCCGGCGGGCTCCTCACGGGCAAGCACCGCCGCGGCGAGCCCACGCCGGGCACGCGCTTCACGCTGGGCACGGCGGCGGGCAATTACCAGCAGCGCTACTGGAACGAGCGCGCGTTCGCGACCGTCGAGGAGCTGCAGCGCATCGTCGCCGAAGCAGGCCAGTCCCTCACGACCGTCGCCGTCGCGTGGGTGCTCGCCAACCCGGCGATCACCTCGGCCATCATCGGCGCCAGCCGGCCCGATCAGCTGGACGCCACGCTCGCCGCGGCCGAGCTCGCGCTCGATCCGCAGCTGAAGGCCCGGCTCGACGAGGCGACTGCGGAGTACCGCCGCGGCGACTCGCCGCGCTGAGCCCGCGCCTCGCGCCGCATCCAGCCCGCGCCGACGCGCGGCTCGCGCCCCGAGCGTGCCAATCGTTTCACTGCATCGGCGCTCTCCTTTCTGGGTCCCTGTCCCCCTAACCCGAGTTTTTCCCTCGACGGAGGGAGAGCGCGATCCTGCCGAGGACGCCGTGCGGAGGAGGCGAGCGGCGCCCGAGGCGGCTCGGTCACCCCTTGAGACCAGCACGCATGAGCTCGTCGAGATGATCTCGAAAGGCATCAAGAGCGTGCAGCTCAAGCCGCAATGGCGCTCCGTGCACCTCGTCCTGCTGAGCGACGGCCCCTCCGGGGGCGCGCGCGGCGACGCCGCGGCCCGCAAGCTCCGCATCTACGCGAGCACGAGATGGGCCACCGCGCGGTGCAGGTGCTCCACGACATGTCATCGAGGGGCGTCGAGGCGGCCCTGGCCGGGCTGCCCACGCGCGCCGGCTCCGGGGGAGGGGCCGCGCTGCGCTTCATCGACACCGGCATCGGCGTCGTGACCATCGAGCGCACGCCCTGGTCGCTCCCCCTCTCCGACTACCTGGCCCTGGACGCGAACCGCAAGGCGGCGAAGCGAAGGGAGCAGCTCCCCTACGAGAGCCGCGAGAAGGAGCTCCTCCTCGTCACCGTGGACGCGGGGAACGAGGGGTACCGCGAGGAGCGAGCCCCCCTCGACGCGAGGTCGATGATCGGGCGGGTGCTGGATGGCGGTCGTCGACGCCGCGTCGGTGGAGCACCTCCTGCGGGCGGCGCGGGCGGCGCGGGCGGCGCGGCTGCTCGGCGCCGAGGTCGTGCTCGTCGGCATCACGCCGGCGGCGGCGCGGCTGATGGTGGAGCAGGGCGTGGACCTCGGGAGCCTCATCACCCTCTCGACCCTGGAGCTCGGGTTCGCTTACGCGCTGTCGAAGACCGGCGGCCAGATCGTCTATCGCCGCTCACGCGCCTCCTGCCATTCTGAGCCGAGCTGAGCCGGGGCGGCCAGGAGTCGGACCGTCGAGCCCAGGCCGCCGGGGGACGGGCTACTTCTTCATCTCGGCGAGCGTGGCCTTGAACTGCGCGACGTTCTCCTTGTTGATCACGTCGACGCCGGTGTCGATCACCTTGCTCGGGGGGATGGCGGCGATGGCCGCGTCGCCCTTGGTCGCGAGGTCGTGGAGCCACTTGCTCCCCAGGTATCCGAACTGGAACGGCTTCTGCACGACGGTGCAGGCGACGGTGCCGTTCTCGATGCCGGCGAGCGCCGCGTCCTCCTCATCGAACACGGCCGGGAGGACCTTGCCCCTCTTCCCGAGCGCATCGACGGCGGCGGCGATGGCCGGCCCATTGTACGACCAGAGGCCGATCGCGACGTTGAGGTCCGGGTGGGCGTTGATGATGTCCTCCACGTTCGCGCGCGCCTTGGCGAGATCGGTGTTGTCCTCGCGCTTGTCGATGAGCTGGATGCCGCGCTGAGTGACCACGTCCTGAATGCCCTTAGGGCGCTGGGCCGCGTTGTCGACCGCGAACATGCCGACGAAGGCGGCCATCTTCCCGCCGTTCGGCAAGAGCTTCACGATCTCGTTGCCGAGCACCTTGTCGGCCTCGTAGTTGTTCGTGCCGATGTAGAGCAGCCGGTTCGACTTCGGGGCGTCGGAGTCGAACGTGATCAGCTCGACCTTCTCCGCGACCTTGTTGAGCACGGTCACCTGATCGTCCGGCGCCAGGACGCTCACGCCGACGGCGTCGTAGCCCTGGCTGGCGAGGCTCTCGAGGATCTGGTTCTGCTCCGTGGGCGTGCTGTTCTGCGGCACTTGATGTCCACTTGGATTTTGGCCTCTCGCTCGTATTTGTGGACGCCGGCGAACGCGATCTTCCAGAAGTCGCTGGACCCGTTCGTCACGAACGCGAGCTTGACGACCTCGGTCGTAGCCCCTTTGCCGGTGCCTTTGCTGCTGACCTCCTCCCCAACGCCCTGATCGCAGCCTGCGATCGACGCCATCGACAGCATGGCGAACGCTGCGCACGCGAGCTTCCAGAGATCCTTCTGATGATTCATGGCCGTTCTCCTCGGTTCGTCCGCGCCAAGCGTTCGATACGACGTCGCTGATCCGCGACATCGGTGATGCCCCGGAACGGTGCTAGCGACTCACATCGACGATGTCGCGACTCGTATGAACGACCCAGGCCGATCCTCGAGGCGACGCGCCGGGCCACCTGTTCCGGCATGGCGCGGGGGTGTGCGTGCCCACCAGCTCTGGAAAACAAGTGAGGCGAGGCACATGGGATGTGCGGTGCGAATCTCCTGATTGTGGGGTTGCTGCTGAGGATGTGTCCGCACGGCGGCTACGTGGTGCGCGCGAGGCGCACCGAGGGCTGGATCGGGAGCGCGCGGAGAGGCGGTGAATCGGGCCGTGTTGCGCTGCCGGCCCTAACCCCCGAGCGGGGTGTCGAGCGCCTGCCGGCGCGACAGCGTCCGCAGCTTGCTCAGGGCGTTCTCCTCGATCTGCCGCACCCGCTCCCGGCTCACCGAGAACATGCCCCCGATCTCGGCGAGCGTGTGCGTCTGCTCGCCGTCGAGGCCGAACCGGAGCCGCAGCACCTCGCGCTCGCGCGGGGTCAGCGACTGGAGCAGCGAGCGCACCTGCGTGTGCAGCCGCCGGTGGACCAGGAGCTCGTCCGGCGCCGCGTCCTCGCTCGCGAAGAAGTCGCCCGCGCGCGCGCCGTCGTCGTCCCCGGCCGGCGCGTCCAGGTACACGAGCGGCAGCGCCATCTCCCGCAGCGTCTGGATCTTCTCCATCGGCAGCCCGCTCCGCTCGGCCACCTCCTCCGGCGCCGCCTCGCGCGCGTGCTCCTGCTCGAGCTCCTTGCGCGCTTGCAGCGCCCGGCGCCGGGTCTCGGCGAAGTGGACCGGCACCTTGATGACCTGGCCCTGGTAGAGCAGCGCGCGCGAGAGCGCCTGCTTGATCCACCAGGTGGCGTACGTGCTGAACCGGTACCCGCGCCGGTAGTCGAACTTCTCCGCCGCGCGCATCAGCCCGAGGTTGCCCTCCTGGATCAGGTCGAGCAGCGGCACGCCGCGGTGCCTCAGCTGCCGGGCGGCCGACGCCACCAGGCGCAGGTTCGCGCGGACGATCTCGGCCCGCGCTCCCGCCGCCGCGCGGCGGGCGTCGCGCATCGCCGAGAGCGTCTCCTCGATGGCCGCCCGCGCGGGCCCGTCGGCCGCGGCCGCGGCCTCGCGCAGCGCGCGCGCGATCCGCTCCTCCACCGCGGGGGCCAGGCGCGCGTCGGTGAGCCCGGCCGAGAGCTCGGCCCGGGCCCTGCGCGACGCGGCCTCGCCGGCCTCGGCCACGGACCGCGCGCGCCCGAGCAGCCGCGCGAGCCGCGCCGACGCCGCGTCGCGCAGCTCCTCGTCCGCGTCCGCGTTCAGCAGCAGCTCGCCCGCGGTGATCCGCCCCGCCCGGAGGTCGTCCGCGAGCGCCGCGAGCTCGCGCAGCGCGACGGGCGACGCCGCCCAGGCCTCGATCCCCGCGCGCTCCGCCGACTCGATCCGCCGGCCGAGCTCCACCTCGAGATCCCGGCTGAGCGGCGCGTTGCGCGAGATCTCCTGCAGGTAGATCTCGGTCACGTCCTCGCCCGGCGGCGCGGCTCGCGCGCCGGAAGGCGCGTCCCACGGAGACGGCGAGGCCGCGCCGAGCCCGGCGTCGAGCTGCACCTCGTCGCGAGCGTCCCTCTCTTCCCTCATTGTCGTTCCGGTCTCGCCCGCCAGGAGCGAGCTCATGGGCTTCTCCTTCATCTCGATCGCTCCACCATGGGGCCGTGCCGCGGTGGTCCACCCGGCCGCGCGCCGGAGCGCGAAGCCCTGGAGGGCAATCCCCAGGAGGAACCACGAGCCGACGCCGGCCGTGCCACGGCAGAGCAAAGGGGCTCCGCCGGTCCCTGCACCGTAATCACTCGTTGCGCTCAGGAAAGGGCCCAGCGTGAGGAGATGGGGGATGGGCGCGCCTCAGCGCGCAACGCGGCGCCTGAGGCCCCCGGTCCGCCGCCGGACGCCGCCGCGCCCCGGCCGCGCGCCCGCGGCGCCTCACAGGAGCACGGCCAGGGGGAGCACGGCGGGGCGGCGCGACGCCTCGCGCCGGAACACCCGCCGCACGCCGCGGCTGAGCGCGTCCTCCAGCGCCGGCGCCAGCGTGCGCGCCGCCGGCGACAGCGCCGCGAGCGCGTCGCGCGCGCTCTCGAGCGCGGCCACGAACAGCGGGCCGCCTTCCTCGAAATGCGCCACCCCGCGCCCCAGGAGCTCGGGGCCGCGCAGGACCTCGCCCGTCTTGCGGTCGGCCACGACCAGCACCATCACGAGGCCCTGATCCGAGATCTGCTCGCGCTCGCGCAGCACGATCTCGGAGACGTCGAGCCCGCCGCGCGCGTCGAGCCACACGCGCCCGGTCTTCACCGCGTCCCCGAGCCGCATCCGGCCGTCCTCGACGACCAGCGACTCGCCGTCCTCGACCACGAAGACCCCCGACGCCGGCACGCCCATCCGGAGCGCCGTGCGCGCGTGGGCGAGCAGCATCCGGTACTCGCCGTGGATCGGGACGAAGTGCTCCGGCCGGACCGCGTCGAGGAGCACCTTCTGCTCCTCCGCCTGGGCGTGGCCGCTCGCATGGATCGGGTCGAGGCCGCGATCGAGCACCACGGCGCCGCGCCTCGCCAGGCGGTTGGCGAGCTGGCTGACGGCGATCTCGTTGCCGGGGATGGCGCGGGACGAGAAGATCACCGTGTCGCCCGGGTCGACCCGCAGCCGGTGGTGATCGCCGACGGCCATGCGCGCGAGCGCGCTGTTCGGCTCGCCCTGCGCGCCCGAGGCGAGCACGATGAGGCGCGCGGGCGGGAGCGTGGCCGCGGTGGCGTCGTCGACGAGCACGCCGGGGGGGATGGTCAGGATGCCGATCTCCTGGGCGATCCGCGTGTTTGTCGCGAGGCTGCGCCCGGCGAGCACGACCTTGCGGCCGAGCTGGGCGGCGAGGTCGAGGACGCTCTGGACCCGGTGGACGTTGGAGGCGAACAGCGCGACGAGGATGCGGCCCTTGGCCTCGCGAAACGGCCGGAGGAACCCCTCGGCCACCGCGGTCTCGCTCACCGACCAGCCGTCGCGCTCGGAGTTGGTGGAGTCGGACAGGAGGGCCGCCACGCCGGCGCGGCCGTACTCGGCGAAGCGGCCGAGATCGAGCCGCTCGCCGCCCACGGGGGTGAGATCGATCTTGTAATCGCCGGTGTGGATGAGGATGCCCTCGCCCGTCTCGATCGCGTAGCCGACCGCATCGGGGATGGAGTGGGTCACGCGCAGGGGCTCGGCGCGGAACGGGCCCGCCGTGAAGTGCTGCTGGGGCTCGACCTCGCGGAGCGGCACGTCGATGCCGTGCTCGAGGAGGCGCTCGCGCACGAGCCGGAGGGTGAAGCGCGTCCCGTACACGGGGACCGGGAACTCGCGCAGCAGCGACGGCAGCCCGCCGATGTGATCCTCGTGGCCGTGCGTCACGATCACCGCGTCGACCCCGCCCGCCTCGCGCACGTAGCTGAGGTCGGGGATCGCCACCTCGACGCCGAGCACCTGGTCGTTGGGGAACATGACGCCGCAGTCGACGAGCACGCGGCGGCCATCCTCCTCGATCAGCATCGCGTTCATCCCGACCTCGCCGAGGCCGCCGAGAGGAATGATCCGGACTCCCATGGGCGCGCAGCCTAGCACCGCTGATCCCGGGAGAGCCGGCTCGTCTGCTGACGTGGTGTGTGCGCCTGTGCTCCGGTCTGCGGATTGCCTCTCCCGCGTCACGGGAGGTATCCATGGCACAATCCAACGTCTCTCTGGGCGCGGACGACCTGCCGGCGACCCGCCTGCCGCCGGACGACCGGCCCGCCGCAGAGCTCGAACGACCCGGCCTGATCGCGCGGGAGACGCGGCAGAAGGCGACGATTCCCTCGAGGCCGCTCCTCGGCGTCCTGCCCCTCGCGCGCGTCGTCCCCCAGGACGTCCACTCCGTCATCGATTACTCGAATGGCCTCATCGTCGCCCTCGCCGGCCTGTCCGCGCGCAAGCCGTCGGCGCGGATCGCCGGCGCGATCCTCGGCGCGTCGGTCGTGTCCGTCTCCCTGCTCACCGACTATCGCCTGAGCCTGGCGAAGCTGATTCCGATCGAGGTGCACGAGGCCATCGACCACGCGTGGGGCGCGTCCGCGATCGCGGCGCCGTTCGTGCTCGGCTACGCGAAGCGCTCGCCGCTCGCCGCGCTCATCCACGCCGCCACGGGCGCGGCCACCATCCTCGGATCGCTGCTCACCGACTACCGCGCGGTGAAGGGCGTCGGCCGCCGGGCGCGGATCGCGTAGCCGCGCGCGCGCCGGCCGGCCGGCAACGCGCCTTCCGAGGCGCTCACTCGCCCCGCGCCGAGACCCACCGTTCTCCGGCCCACCCACGCTCCGCGAGCTGCGGTATCGCGCCGATCGGACTCGCGTTCACCGCACCACAGCGCACATCGCCCGCCTCGCCGCAGCGAGCTTAAGCGCTTGCCATGGGCGTTCGGCCCATGCAACCATCGACAAACCATGCGCAAGACCAGGATCGAGGATCTGCCCTTCACACTGGTTGAGCTGATGTATGAGACCGCGGATACCGTCATCTACCGCGCGAAGCGCGACGCCGACGGTACCCCGGTGACGATCAAGGTGCTGAAGGGTGAGCGCCCCGGCCAGCGGCATGTCGCGCAGCTCCGGCACGAGCTCGAGATTTCGCGTCACCTCAACATCGATAGCGTCGTTCGCGCCCATCGGCTGGAGAGCATCCCGGGCGGGGCGGCGCTCGTGATGGAGTACTTCCCGGGGGTGCCGCTTGACAAGCTCGCCCGCTCGGCGGCGCTCGACCTCAAGGTCAAGCTGCGTATCGCCGCGTCGCTGGCCGGCACGCTGGCGGCGGTGCATGGCAAGCACGTCATCCACAAGGACGTCAAGCCGCAGAACATCCTGGTCAACCCGGAGACGTGGCAAGTCAAGCTGACGGACCTCGGCAGCTCGACGCGGCTCTCGGAGGAGACGCTGGCCGCGGAGCGCCCGGACCTGCTCGAGGGGACGCTGGCCTACATGTCGCCGGAGCAGACCGGCCGAATGAACCGCGTCATCGACTACCGGACTGACCTCTACTCGCTGGGAGTGACGCTGTACGAGCTCTTCGCCGGGGTGCTCCCCTTCCAGGCGGCGGAGCCGGTCGACCTCATGCACAGCCACATCGCGCGGGTCGCGACGCCGCTGTGCGAGCGCTCGCCGGAGGTCCCGAGGGCGGTGTCCGACATCGTGCAGAAGCTGATGTCCAAGGTCGCCGAGGAGCGGTACCAGAGCGGGACCGGCCTCAAGGCCGATCTGGACGCGTGCCTCTCGGCGCTGGATGCGACCGGCCGCATCGAGCCGTTCGAGCTCGGATCGCGCGATGTCTCGAGCGAGCTCAGGCTGCCGCAGAAGCTCTACGGGCGCGACGCGCAGATGGCCGAGCTGCTCGCGGCCTTCGAGCGGGCGCGCGGGGGCCGGTGCGAGCTCCTGCTCATCGCGGGCGGCGCCGGGATCGGGAAATCGGCGCTCGTGAACGAGCTCCAGAAGGAGGTCGCGCAGCGGCGCGGGCACTTCATCGAGGGGAAGTTCGATCAGCTGAGCCGGAACATGCCGCACGCGCCCGTGGCGGGCGCGCTGCGCCAGCGCGTCCGACAGCTCCTGACCGAGCCGGCCGAGTCGCTCGAGCAGTGGAAGGACAAGCTCCTCGCGGCGGTGGGGAAGAACGCGCGGATCCTCGTGGAGCTCATCCCGGAGCTCGAGCTCATCATCGGGCCGCAGCCCGCGGTGGCCGAGCTCGGGCCGAACGAGGCGCAGAACCGCTTCAACCTGGTGTTCCAGGACTTCTTGCGCGTCATCACGTCGGCGGAGCACCCGGTGGTGCTCTTCCTCGACGACCTCCAGTGGGCCGACCCGGCCTCGCTGAAGCTCTTGCACGTCGTCCTGACCGATCCGGGCGGGGCCTACCTGCTCATCATCGGCGCCTACCGCGACCAGGAGGCGATCGCGGGACAGCCGCTCATGACCTGGCTCGGCGAGCTCAAGGCTGCGGGCGTCCCGCGGCGCGAGCTCCTGCTCCCGCCGCTCTCGCTCGCGGACGTGCAGAGGCTCGTCGCGGACGCGCTGAGCGCGCGCCCGGAGAAGGTGCAGGCGCTCGCGGAGGTGCTGTATGCGACGAGCAAGGGCAATCCGTTCTTCCTGAGCCAGCTGCTCAAGGAGCTCCATGCGGCGGGGCTCGTGTCCTTCGACCCGGGCGCCGGGCGGTGGACGTGGGACCTCGAGGCGATCCGGCAGCGCTGGGGCGCCGTGAACGTGCACGATCTGCTCATCGACAAGATGCAGCGCCTCTCGCCGGCGACGCAGCTCGTGCTCCAGCTCGCCGCGTGCATCGGCCACCAGTTCGATCTGAAGACGCTGGCGACCGTGCGCGAGATGCCGTCGGCGGACGTCGCGGCCGATCTCTGGGAGGCGCTGCGCGAGGGGATCGTGCTGCCGCTCGACTCCGATTACCGGCTTCTGCACGCGCCGGGCGGCGCGCCGGCGGAGCTGCCGCTCTCGGTGCGGTACCGGTTCCTGCACGACCGGGGGCAGCAGGCGGCCTACAGCCTGATCGAGGACGCGCGCAAGCAGGAGGTGCACCTCCGGATCGGCCGCCTCATGCGGGCGCAGCTGAGCGAGGAGTCGCGCGACGAGGATCTGTTCAAGGTCGCGAGCCACTGCAACATCGGCGCGGCGCTGATCGAGGACCGGGCGGAGCAGCTGGAGCTCGCGCGGCTCAACCTCACCGTGGGGAAGCGCGCCAAGGCGTCCATGGCGCACGCGGCGGCGTCCGAGCACTTCAGGACGGGGCTGTCGCTGCTCGGGCCGCGGGGGTGGGAGGAGGACTACGCGCTCTGCTTCGCGCTGCACCGGGAGCGGGCGGAGTCCGAGTGGCTGAGCGGCAACGAGAAGCAGGCGGAGGCCTCGATCCGCGAGCTCCTCGTGCACGCGCGCTCGCGCCTCGAGCGCGCGGAGGTCTATAACCTCCGGATCCTCGTGCACACGATGCGCGGGGAGTTCGAGGACGTGCTGCGGGTCGGCCGCGAGGGCGTGGCGCTCTTCGGGATCGAGCTGCCGGAGCCGCTCGAGGCGATCCAGGCGGCGTTCGGGGCCGCGCTCGCGGAGGTGCCGGTCCACCTGGCCGGCCGCCGGATCGAGGAGCTCGCGGACGCGCCGTGGGTCGGCGACGAGGAGCAGCTGGCCGCGCTGCGGCTCCTGGCGGCGATGATCCCGGGGGCGTACACGCTGAGCCCGGCGCTGCTCGCGCTCATCGCGGCCACCCAGGTCAACCTCTCGCTGAGGTACGGCAACTCGCCCGCGGCGGCGTGCGCGTACGGCCTCTACTGCCTGCTGCTCGCGGGCGGGATGGGGCGGCCCGAGGAGGCGCGGCAGTTCCAGGGCGTCTCGCTGGCGCTCTGCGAGCGGCCCGCGGGGGTGGAGCTCCAGTGCAAGGCGTACGTCGTGTGCGGCGCGCCGTCCCACCTCTTCGAGCCGGTCCGCGCCTCGGTCGCGTGCCTCGCCAAGGCGTACGAGGCCGGGCTGAGCTCGGGCGACTTCAGCTTCGGGGCGTACGCCTGCCTGAACATCGTGACGATCCTGCTCTGCTCGGGCCACGAGCTCGGCGCGCTCCGCGAGGAGCTGACCGGGTACTTGCGGTTCCTGCAGCGGACGCAGGATCCGCTCGGCACGCCGGTCCTCGTCGTCGCGCAGCAGATGATCGCGTGCCTGGAGGGCAGGACGACCGGGCTGAGGAGCCTGAGCGACGGCGCGTTCGACGAGGGCGCGTTCCTCGCGGGGCTCGCGCCCGCGCAGGAGCTGCCGAGGTGCTGGTACTTCGTGAACATGCTCGTGCTCGCGGTGCTGTACGGCGACGCCGAGGGCGCGCTCCTGATGGCGGCGCGCGCCGAGAAGCACAGCGGGAGCGCGATGGGCCTGTTCCTCGCGAACGACATCCCCTTCTACCTGAGCCTCGCGCTGATCGCGCTGTGCGCGACGGCGACGGCGGAGGAGCGGGAGCGGCACCTCGCGGCCGTCGCGGAGCACCGGGCGAAGATCGCGGGCTGGGCGCGGCACGCGCCGGAGAACTACGCGCACAAGGAGCGGCTGATCGGGGCGGAGGTGGCGCGCGTCCTCGGCGAGGACGCGGAGGCGGCGGAGCTCTACGATCAGGCGATCGAGGGGGCGCGGCAGAGCCAGTTCACGCACCAGGAGGCGCTCGCTCACGAGCTGTGCGCGCGGTTCTACCTGCAGCGGGGGCGGGAGCGGATCGCGCGGTGGCACATGGTCGACGCGTACCGGGCGTACCTCAGGTGGGGGGCGATCGCGAAGGCGGAGCACCTCGCGAAGGAGCACGAGCAGCTGCTCGATCCGGCGTCGCTCGGCGAGGCGCAGCCGCCCCGGGTGGTCGGCACGACGGTGACGCGCCGGGGGAGCACCGAGTCGTTCGACGTCGCGACGGTCGTGAAGGCCATGCAGGCGGTCGCGGGCGAGAACGTGCTCGACCGGCTGCTCGACCGGCTGATGCGGAGCGTGGTCGCGAACGCGGGGGCGCAGCGGGGCGCGCTGATCCTCGAGCGCGACGGGAAGCTCGCGATCGTGGCGTCGATGCGCGTCGATCCCGACGTGGTGGAGACGGGGCTGTCGATCCCGGCGCTCGACGGCAGGGAGGTCCCGACGAGCGTCGTCCAGCTCGTCGCGAGGACGCGGGAGCCGGTCGTGGTGAACGACGCGCGGCACGACAGCCGCTTCGCGGCGGACGCGTACGTCGCGGAGCGGAGGCCGCGCTCGATCCTGTGCCTCTCGATGACGCACCAGGGGCGCTCGGCGGGGCTCCTGTACCTGGAGAACAACGTGGTGCAGCGGGCGTTCACGCCCGGCAGGGTCGAGGTCTGCGGGCTCCTCGCCTCGCAGGCGGCCATCGCGCTGGAGAACGCGCTGCTCATCGCGAGCATCCGCGCGGGCACCGAGGCGCTGCAGCGCTCGAACGAGCAGCTGCAGCGGGAGCTCGAGCTGCGCGCCGCGTCCGAGGCGGAGCGGGCGCTCTTGCAGCAGGAGATGATGCGCCGGCAGACGCCGATCATCCCCATCACGGACGACGTGCTGGTCATGCCGATCGTCGGGGCGATGGACGGGGACCGCGCGCAGCAGGTGCTCGAGACGGCGCTGACCGGGTTCCATTCGAGGCAGGCCAAGGTGGTGATCCTGGACATCACCGGCGTGGCGCAGGTCGACGCCACGGTGGCGGACGCGCTGATCAAGACGGCCAAGGCGCTGCAGCTCCTCGGGGCGAAGACGGTGCTCTCGGGGGTGCGGCCCGAGGTGGCGCGCGCGCTGGTGGAGCAGAACGTCTTCCTGGGGTCGATCGTGACGATGGGGACGCTGCAGAGCAGCATCGCGTATGCGCTGGGCCCGAACGGGCTGTCCGGCTCGTCCGGGCGCCGGCCAGGGGCGTCGCGGCAGGCGTGATCACGGGGCGCCGCCGCGCGCGCTCCGCCTAGGTGTGGTGCGGGCGACGCCGCCGCGCGCGCACGCGGCGCGCGCGGCGGCGTCGGGGAGGGTCAGGGCGTGCTGTTCGGATCGGCGGGGTCGCTGCCGGCGTCGCGCTCGTCCCCGTCGAGGAAGCCGTCGCTGTCGCGATCGATGCCGGCGCGCGCGCCCGAGCCGGGCGGCATGCACGTGTACGTCAGATCGTGGTGCGTCTGGGTGGACAGCAGGCGGAGCACCGCGTCGCTGATGGGCGGGAGGACTTGCCGGTCGGCGAGGAAGTGGCCGTTGCCCACGTAGAGGAACCCGACCTCGTGCAGGAATCCCTGGGTCTTCGCGACGAGATCGCACTCCCCGACGTCGGCGCGATCCATGAGCAGGTCGATGCGCGGCCCGGCCACCGCGCTGTTGTTGTGCGTGAGCGTCACCTGCTGGCCGACGATCGGCGCCATGTTGCTCTCGATGGCGAGCACGTAGGCCTCGAGCTGCCTGCGCAGCACGTCGCCCGCCGGCGTGAAGGGGAGGGCATCGGGGTTGTTCGGGAACTGGTCGGAGAAGCCGATCGCGGAGAAGAACCGGTACATCGTGTCGACGGTGCCGTTGTTCAGGATGCCGAACCCGCGGATCTGGTCTCCCACGTGCTGGTTGTCGCGCGACAGGAAGACGAACGGGATATCCGCGAGGCCGAAGGCGCCGACCTTGGTGTACACGTTGCGGAGCTGCGGTACCTTGAAGAGCTGCGTCTGGAAGTCGAAGACGGAGGCGCCGCTCGTCCCGAAGAAGCCGGGGAAGTCGTCGCCCGGGTTGGCGTCCGGGTCGACCACGTGGCAGCCGCCGCAGCTCGCGATCGAGTTGACCACGGGGCCGTTGTAGAAGTCCTTCCCTGCCTGCTGATCGGGCGTGAGCGAGTTGTCCAGGTTCCTGATCGGGTTGGGCGGGTAGGTGACCTGGAGCATGAAGTCGGTGAAGGCCTCCATGTCCTCGGGGGGGAGGGGCCCGCTGCGCCCGAGCAGGTCGGCGAACGCGACCTGGAACTGCCGGAAGGCTTCCCGCTCGTCGAACGCCCCGTCGTCCGGCTGCGCCGACGGCTCGAGATTGCCCCCGGTGCGGTCGCCGCGCCAGTGCATCGGCCCGTGGTTGGCGAGGCCCCGCAGGCTCTGCGTCATCATCGGCCCCTTCATCGGGTGGAAGATCGGGTCCGTGATCTCCTGGTTGAAGATGACGTCGTAGAGGCCGAACGGGAAGGGGCCCGGGTCCGGCACGACGGGGGCGTCGGGGTTGCCGAGGTTCCAGGCCAGGTCGTCGAGATCGCCGAAGACGTGGCAGCTCGCGCAGGCCGAGTCGCCGTGGCTCGACGTGAGCGAGGCGTCATAGAGGAAGCGGCGGCCGTTGACGATGCTGGCCGGCTCGGGGTTGTACATCGGGACGTGTCCCACCTCGGTCTTCGTTGTGGTGTTGATGATCGAGATGGAGTTGTCGAAGCGCGTCAGCACGTAGAGGCGATTCCTGCTCTCGTCGAGCACGAGGCCGGTCGGCCCGCCGCCGCTCACCGGGATCTGGTTCGCGGTGCTCGGCACGAACGTGTCGTTCTCGAG
Organism: Sorangium sp. So ce836; assembly: GCF_028553905.1. NCBI lineage: Bacteria > Pseudomonadati > Myxococcota > Polyangiales > Polyangiaceae > Sorangium > Sorangium sp. So ce836. The sequence continues at coordinate 4,374,673 of NZ_CP102233.1, forward strand.
CGCGGCGGTGCTGAAGACGCCGATCTTGCTCGACCCGAGCGCGGCGACGTACAGCGTCGCGCCGTTGCTGGTCACGGCCATCTCCTGCGGGAAGGCGAGGCTCTTCGCGTTCTCGGCGTTGGGGACCGGGGCGCAGCAGGTGCTGTAGTCGATGTGCTTGTTGAGGTGCCGCGGCGCGACGCTCCCCGGGCTGAGGACGGTGATCCGGCTCTCGTGCAGGTGGCCGCGCGTGGTCTCGCCGGCGAAGAGGCCGGGCCCCTCGAAGTTCTGCTGGCTGAAGGCCTCGGTGTTCGCGACGTAGACCTTCCCGTTCACCGGGTTGACGGCCATGTTGAAGAGGATCGTCCCGACCCCGGAGAAGAAGCCCTGCTCTCCGCTGATCCACGCCGGGGGGTTCGCCGTGGCGTCGATGACGAAGACGTCCTTGTCGGGCAGCGAGAACCTCATCTGGTCGTCCCAGAGATTGCCCCGCTCGTCGTACCAGTGTCCGCCGTCGTATTTCACGATGACGGCGACCTCCGGCGCCGGCACGCCCTCGAAGTTGGTGCTGGGCCCGGGCGCGCCGTTCGGCCCGAAGCCGTCGGGGACCAGCGCCTCGTTGACGGTGGCGGTGCGGTTGCCGGAGTGGAACGCCGCCGCGTACACGCGGGTGCCGTCCGGGGTCACGGCGAGGGCGCGCGGCGTGTCGCTGAAGAGGGTGATGATGTTGAGCGGATTACCCCCGAGCGAGAGGCCGAGCTGGTTTGCGTTGAAGACCCACACGTCGGCGCGGCCGACGCCGGGCGTCGTGAACTGAGGGTCGTAGGGGACGTTCTGGCCGCGGTGGGCCGTCGTGATGAAGGCGCGGTTTCGCCCCGGACCGGCGAACACGATGTCGCGCGGCTCGTCGCCCACGAGGAGCGTGCGCACGACGCGCCCGGTCTGCCCGCCGAGGCCCAGCTGGACGACGCTCACGCTGTCCGACAGGTGGTTGACGACCCAGACCTCGTTATTGCTACGGGCGGCGACGGCCACCGGCTCCAGGCCGACCGATATCGACGTGCGGTGTTCCAGGCCACCGCTGCCGATGCGGAACACCTCGAGGCGGTTGTCCGGCGTATTGACGGCGAAGAGCAGCTTCCCGTCGGGTGAGATGGCCAGCGGGCGGACCTGGCCGCTCTCGAAGGCGGTGAACGACGGCGCGGCGAGCGCCGGGGCCCCGGAGAGCGATACTGCAGTCAGGGATGCGACGAGAGCGCCTAGCGTCGCCCACCGTGAACCGGGCAATCGAGTCATGGATGCCTCCGTGGTGTCGAGTGGCTCCCCAGCCACAACGACAATCCAAGACTGTAAGACAAGATCAAATGATTGTTCAAGCATGCAAAGAAGCTCGGTGCGATTTTCTGCAAATGGGCGTGCTCTCGTGCTTTCGCGCTCTCGTGCTCTCGTGCTCTCGCAGATCTTGCGTAGCTGTCGCTGATGTAGGCCTCGACAGCGGCGGCGCGCGGTGCGGCGCGTCGCCGCCGCTGGACGCGTGCGCGACGCGGGAGGCGAGGCGGCGTGATCGCTCGTCTGCGTGAGTTACTTGAGTTGCGCGAGTTACGTGAGTCGCGCTCAGCGCCGGTGGACCGCGTCGCCGGCGCCGGCGGGGATCGCGGCATCGGCGGAGCGGGGGGACGGGCTCGGCTGTGATGGAGAGCACGAATTGCGCGCGCGGGTCGCGCTCCGAACGGCGGTGCGCGCAGGAGGGGATTGGATCCAGCGCGAGGACGCTGTAGGCTGGAGGGCTCGTATCGACCACCGGGCCAGCTGTGGCTGCATGACCGAGGGAGGCGACCTGGCGGGCATGGCGCGCCGGTCGAGGGATGAAGACGCTATGAGGAGCTTGCGCGTGGACCCTCTCGTCACCGACAGCTTCGGGATCGAGCCGGCCCTGAGGGACGACACCCTCAGCGTCAAGCTCACCGGGAGGGGGGACATGGCGGCGGCCGCGCCGCTCAGCAGGTACGTCAAGGCCCTGGAGGGCGAGGTGGCGCGCCTCTCGGTGAGCACGCTCGAGCTCGACGTGCGCGGGCTGTGCTTCATGAGCTCGAGCTGCCTCAAGGCGTTCGTCAGCCTCATCTGCAGCCTCGTCGGTCACGGCATGAAATGCAGGATACGGTTCGTGACGGACGCGCAGCTCGCGTGGCAGCGCCGGAGCCTCAGGCCCCTGGATCGCATGTGCCCGGAGCTCGTCTCGATCGCCGACGCATGAGCCGAGGGCCCGAGGCCATGACGAGGAAGCGCCGGACGATCGCGTTTTTGGTCGACAATGTCGTCGGCGATTACCAGTCGGAGCTGCGCGCCGGGGTCGAGCGCGCGGCCGAGGCGCACGACGTCAACCTGCTGACGGCGTTCGGCGACCCGTCGAGCGCCCTCCGGCCGGACGAGACGGACCGGAGCACCTTCTATCACCTCATCGGTCCGGACACGGCCGACGGCGTCATCGTCGCCTCGTCGACGCTCTCCGGCTACGGCGGCGTCGACGTCATGCGGGCGTTCTGCCGGTCCTTCGCGCCGCTGCCGGTGTGCAGCATCGGGATGGCGATCGATGGAGTCCCGAGCCTCATGGTCGACAACGCCCTCGGGAGCGAGATCTCGGTCGCGCACCTGGCCGACGAGCACGGGCGCCGGCGAATCGCGTATATCGGCGGGCCGTCGAGCAGCGAGGAGGCGCAGCTGCGCGCCGGCGGGTACCGGAGGGCGCTCGCGGCGCGGGCGCTCCCTTGCGACGAGCGCCTCGTGGCGGTCGGCGCGTTCACGATACCGACCGGGCGCGAGGCGATGCGCGAGATCGTGGCGCGCGGGGCCGAGTTCGACGCCGTGGTGGCCGCCAACGACAAGATGGCGCTCGCGGCGATCGAGGTGCTCAAGGCGGAGGGGCTCCGCATCCCCGAGGACGTCCTCGTGTGCGGTTTCGATGACGTCGGCATTGCCCGCTTCACGAAGCCGTCGCTCACCACGGTGCATCAGCCGATCAAGCGCCTCGGGGGGATGGCGGTGAGCACGATCCTCCGCCTGATCGGCGGCGAGGCCGTCCCGGCGCTGGAGCTCGCAAAGGTCGAGCTCACGCAGCGCGAGTCCTGCGGCTGCGGCTACCGCGCGGGCGACGCGATCCTCCCGCCGTCGCCGCCCGTGCAGGGCTATCCGCGCCCGGTCTCCGACCAGCGGGCGCCTCTGGAGAGCGCGCTCAGGAGGAGCGTGGCGATCCCGATCGGCGCCCTCGACGGCTGGGCGGGCGACCTGCTGACCGCGCTGGAGGAGGAGCTCGCGGGCGACCGGGGCCGCTTCCTGCGCGCGCTCCAGGCGCTCCTCGACGAGGCGAGGCGCGAGGGCGTGCTCCTCGACCAGTTCCAGGCCGTGATCTCCCTCCTGCGCGAGCGGGTTCGGCCGGCCCCCGCGGGCGGCGACGCGGCGGCCCTGGAGCCGCTCTGGCACGCCGCGCGGCTCCTGATCGGGAGCGAATCCGTGCACGTCGAGGGCGAGCAGCGGCTCCGCGTGGAGCTCGCCGCGATCGACGTGATCTACGGCGCGCGGGGGTTCGCCGCGTGCTTGAGCCTGCCTGTCCTCAAGGGCCTGCTGGCGTCGGAGCTGCCGCGGATGCAGCTCTCGCACGTGGCGGTGTCGCTCTACGACGACGCCCAGCGCGCCTCGCTGCGGCCGCTGTTCCTGATGGATCATGGCCGCGAGGTCGAGGCGCCGCCCCTGAGCTTCCCGGCGCGCCGCCTCGCGCCGCCGGGGTTCCTCGGCGGCGCGGAGCGCAGCAGCATGGTCGTGCTCCCGGTCGCGTTCGGCGACGTCGAGACGTTCGGCGTCGCGGTGCTCGACAGCCGCGCCAGCGCCATGAGCTACGACGTGCTGCGGGTCCAGCTCGGCTCCGCGGTCAAGGCCGCGGCGCTGCACCGGGAGGTCGTGCGCGAGGTGGAGCTGCGCGAGCGCCTGGAGCAGGAGCGAGTGCGCCAGGAGAGCCATGTCGCGGCGCGCATCCAGACCGCGCTGGTGCCGAAGCAGCTCTCGATCGAGGGGCTCGAGCTCTGCGCGGCCATGCAGCCGGCGGCCGAGGTCGGCGGTGACTACTACGACGTGCTCGCGACCCCCGGAGGCGGTTGGCTCGGGATCGGCGACGTGGCCGGGCACGGGCTCGCGGCGGGCCTCATCATGCTGATGATCCAGAGCATGGTGTCGGCGCTGACGTCCAACGACCCGAGCGCGAGCCCGGCGAGGGTCGTCGTCGCGCTCAACAAGGCGGTTTACAAGAACGTCCGCGGCCGGCTGGACCGCGACGAGCACGCGACGCTCCTCTTGCTCCGTTACGAGCGCAGCGGGCGCGTGACGTTCGCCGGCGCGCACGACGACATGATCGTGTGTTCGGCACGCACCCGACGCTGTACGTGCATCGCGAGCTCCGGGGTCTGGATCGGCGCGCTGCCCGAGATCGGGGCGATGACACGGGACGCGGAGCTCTTCCTGGAGGACGGGGACGTGCTCGTGCTCTACAGCGACGGCGTGACCGAGGCGCGCAACGCGCAGCACGAGCAGTTCGGGCTGGAGCGGCTGTGCGCCATCATCGAGGCTGTCCAGACGGCGCCCGTCGAGGTGATCCGCGACCGGATCCTCGAGGCGGTCGAGGGCTGGTGCCCGAGCCCGGACGACGACATCACGATCGTCGTGGCGAGGTATCGCGCGCCCGAGTAGCGCGCCCGAGGCCAGCGAGCGCCCGAGGCCATCGAGGTCCACGTCCCGGGCTCAACGCGACGTGGGCGAGGAAGCCGCCCAGGAGCGCGTTGATGGCCGGGATGCCGACAGGGACGAGGTATCCCGCCGCCACCCCGCCTGCCCAGGCGAGGAGCGGGCGAAGGCTCGGGGGTTCCACCTGCGGGGGAAGCGAGCCGGCGGACCGGGTGCGCTCGAGCGCCGCGCGATGCCGGCGGACAACGTAGTAGTCGGCGATCATGATGCCGGCGACGGGCGGGAAGGTGACCCCGAGCAGCGTGAGGAATCCGATGAGGTGCTCCAGGATCCCGGCGATCGAGAGCGCCGTCCCTGCGGCGCCGGCCGCGAGCGTCATCGCGCCCCGCCCGACGTGGCGGCCCACCGTCTGATGGATCGTGTTCACCAGGCCGAGGGAAGCCGAGTACAGGTTCCAGTCGTTGATCTTCAACGTGCCCGTCACGAGGATCGCCGCTCCGGCGACCCCGACCTCCGTCGTCACGATGTGGACGACATTCGCGCTCTGGACGGCGTGCGCCAGGAGCACGCCGGTGAGCCCGATCGTGTACTCGCCGAGGGTCACCCCGACGAGGGTCTGCTTGGCCACGTCGGCCGCCGAACGGTTGTAGCGGGTCATGTCCGGGGTGATGACCGCACCCACGATGAACCCGCCGGCCACCAGGGTCGCGCCGGCCGCGACGCTCATGGGCTCTCCTTTCGGGGGCATCGCTACGAGATCGGCCAGCTCGTGCCGAGCGAGGGCGTTCCGGATGGCCCAGGCGCTCAGGGCCAGGAAGAGGGGAACCGTGATGTACGAGGTCCAGGCCATTGAGCGGAACCCGTAGATCACGATCAGCGTGACGGCGGCGCCGGTGATGATGCAATAAGCCCACAGCGGCAGGCCCGCGCCGGCGAGCGCCGCGAGGCCCTCGGCGAAGATGGCGTTCTGGACACCGAACCACCCGACCAGGCTCACCGCCGTGCACAGTCCGAACAGGGAGGAGCCGTGACGCTCCAGGCCGGCCCACTGGGCGAGGACATACGTGGACAGGCCCTCTCGCTGGCCGGCGACTCCGGTGAGCACCGCGGTGATCTCCAGGAGGACGACACCCAGCGTCAGCGCCCAGAAGGCGTTCCAGAAGGTCATGTGAAAACCGAGCGTGGCGCCGAGGAGGAGCTGAGATAGCGCGGAGAGCTCGCCGAACCGCTGGACGGCCACGCTCCACCACGGGTAGCGCTCGGCCTCGGGCACCCGGGCCAGGGGGAAGTCGTCGCGCCCGATCGAGGCCCGGGCCGCGGCCCCGCGGCCGTGGCGCTGGCTCCCGCGCGGAGCCTCGCGCCCGTCGCGCGCGCTCACGGCGCGCTCTCCTCGATGGGAACGAAGTCGAGATCGATGCCGAAGGCGCGCGGCCCGAAGACCTCCAGCGCCTCGGGCGCGCGCAGGATCGGCGGCGCGGCGACGCCCACGACCTTCACCTGCTGCCCGTAGCGCAGCGCCTCCGTGGTGATCGGCTCCGCGGTCTCGCGATCCAGGATGCACAGGAGATCGGGCACGCTGCACAGGACGCGCGTCCCGGCGCGGGCGACCAGGTTCTCGTTCTGGATCAGCACGTCCAGCGTCTCCCCGGATCCCTCGGTGTCCCGGAGCCGCGCCCAGCCCCTGGCGAAGCCCTCGGTGGTGCGGCGGTAGACCTCGATCACCTTGCCGGTCCAGAGGACGCGGGCGTGACGGTAGGGTGTGTCGCGGAGGGTGCCGACGAGGCGATCGAACGGATCGCGGTGCTGCTCGTTCGCCTCACGGATCGCCCTCCCGATCGCGAGACAGACGCTCAGGGTGCCAGCGATGGCCGTTCGCCGCGCCGTCCGCCCATCCATGGGATACTCGGCGATGTGCGCGCAGCCTCCCATGCGGATCGTGACGCCGCGGGCGATCCACTCCTTGCGGAAGTCGTCGCACGCCGTCAGGATCACCGTATCGCCGTGCTCGTCCGTGATGGCCATCGGCGTCCCGGGGACGCCGTGGACATGAAACGTATCCTGGTAGAGGTTGGGAAAGGCCCGGCCCATCCCGTCCGCGTCGACGACAGGCAGCCCGAGCTGCGCTCCCACGATGAGCGGGACGGTCGCGTTCATCCCGCCTGCCTCGACGGGCATGGTGCACGTCGCCTGGACGCCGAGGAACGCCTCCAGCCGGCGCAGCGAGAGCGCGCTCTCGTCGCCTCTGGGTATCTTCTCGACGAGGCAGGTCGGCGCCCCCATCATCGCCGTGGGGATCACGCGATCTCCGTCGGACACCTCTCCGAGGGGGACGATCTCCACGCGGCGCCCTTCCGCCATCACGCGCTCGAGCATCAGCCGGCCGATGTAGGGATCTCCGCCGCCGCCCGTGCCGAGGAAGGCGGCGCCGAGGGACAGGTCGCGCAGGTCCTTGCGCTCGAGCACGAGCCCCATGCCGGCCTCCTCACGCGCTCCGGAGATCGCCGATCGCCTTGACCCGGATCCGGGTCGCGCTCGACGGCAGGTAGGCGAGCGGCACCTCCTCGACGTCGACGAGCTGGACGCTGGCCGGGTCGGCGCCGGCGGCGGAGGCCCTCGCGATCGCCTCCGCCTGCGCCTCGGCCAGTGCGTCTTCCCGGGAGACGCGTTCCAGGCTGACGATCCGGTCCACCTCGCCGGATACCTGCGCGATGGCGGCGCCGACCGCGTTGGCGACCTCGGCGTGCTGAGGCCTGATGATCTCGGAGGTCCCCTGGAGCGGCCCGCGAATCAGCGAGGCGCCGCCGCCCACGAGGACCACCGGCATGCCTCCCGCCGCCGGCTTGGCCCGGTCGACGGCGGCCTCGACCATCTCGTGGATCCGCTCGGCCGCGCGCGCGACGAGCTCGCCTGGCAAATGCGCGACCCTCGCGCGGTCGCCGATCGCGGCGAACCCCGCGGCCACGGCGATGTCGGTGGCTGTCAACGTGTCGCCGCCGAACACCAGCGCTCGGCGAGCCAGCTCGTGGCCGACGCTCCGCGGCCCGATCCGGAGAGGGCCGTCGAGCACGCGAGTGCCTCCGCCGAGCCCGATGGAGCGCACATCGGGCATGCGGAGGTTGCAGCGCACGCCGGCCACCTTTCGCGTCATCGACGCCTCGCGCGGGAGCCCGCGGCGCAGCGCGCCCACGTCGGTGGTGGTGCCGCCGATATCGACCACGATCGCGTCCGTGAGGCCCGTGAGGAACGCGGCGCCGCGCATCGAGTTCGTGGGACCGGAGCACAGGGCGCTCACCGGAGAATGCTCCGCTCGGTCGGCGCTCATCAGGGTGCCGTCGTTCTGGGCGAGGTAGAGCGGCGCCGAGACGCCGGCCTGCGCCAGCGACTCACGGAGCGCGCGGATGGTCGTCTTCGCCAGATCCTTGAGACATGCGTTCAGGATCGACGCGTTCTCGCGCTCGAGGAGGCCCATCCGGCCGATCTCGTGCGACAGGCTGAGCGACGCGTCCGGCAGCACCTCGCGCAGGATCGCCGCGGCTTCGAGCTCGGCCTCGGGGTTGACCGGTGAGAAGACGCTCGTGATCGCGACGGAGCAAACGCCCCTTCGGCCGATCTCCCGGGCGACGCGGCGCAGCTCGTCGGCGTCGACGGATGACAGCCTGCGACCGTCGAACTCGTGGCCTCCGTGGACGAGAAAGCCGTGGTCGCCGAGCTCGCTCCGCAGATCGAGAGGCCAGTCCACCATGGGCGGCAGGGCCGCGGTCGCCGGCAGCCCGAGCCGCACCGCCGCGACCTCCTGCAGCCGGCGGCGCTCGACGAGCGCGTTCGTGAAGTGGGTGGTGCCGACCATGACGCCGTGGATCTGGCCGACCGGTACCCGCGCTCGCGCCAGCAGGCGCGTCACGGCGTCGAGGACACCGCAGCTCACCTCGGTCGTGGTCGGCACCTTGACCTTCGCCACGACCTCGCTGCCGTCCATCATGACAGCGTCGGTGTTGGTCCCGCCGACGTCGATGCCCATGCGCATGAGCGGTCACCTCCGCAGGACGCCGTGAGGCTCATCCCTCCTCGGAGGGGAGGGCCCTGGCTGCTGGCTCATGCGCAGGGTCGAGGCCGTAATCGCGCCTGGCCTGCTCCTCGGTGATGTAGCCGCAGCGCAGATCCTCGAGCACGCGCTCGCGGCTCCGCCGCGCCGGATCGCCGTACCCGCCGCCGGTGCCCGTGTGCAGCCGGCAGAGCTCACCCCGCTTGAGGAGGTGGCGGGCGCATTTGCCCAGCGCGGTCCGACTGCCGTCCTCGTGCACGAGCTCCAGGTAGTTGGGCGAGCCCTGCTGGCCGCCGTTCAGGCCCCATGGCGGGAATCGATGCCGACCGAAGGTCGCGGTCACCTTGGCCCACGCCGACGTGATGCGGTAGTCGCGCACTAGGCCTCGCCCGCCGCGCCGCTCGCCGGCCCCGCCGTCCACGATATCCAGCGCATACTGCTCGACGCGGAGCCCGTAGCGGGCCTCGCAGATCTCGACGGGGATCATGTAGGTCTCTCCGTCGCCGGCGCAGACGAGGCCGTTCTCGCCGTCCTTGTCCGCGCCGGCCCCCCAGCCGCCCGCCTGCGGCTCGACGAGGAGGTAGGGGGTGCCGTCGTCGGGGTGAATGCCATGGATGATCGTCCCGCAGACGGAGAGGAAGTGTCCGGCGGTCAGGCGGCGCGGGGCGAGGTGCGCCAGGGCTTTCCAGACGAGATCCGTCGCGTACTGCATGGTCTCCCAGTAGGTGGAGACCGGGGCCGGCCTGTCGGCCGTGAAGATCGTCCCCGGAGGGCATACGACCCGGACGAGCCGGAATACGCCTTCATTGGTCGGGAGCAGCGGATCGGTGATCGCCTTCCAGGCCTGGCGTACCGCGGAATGCAGGCCGGTGCGGCCGCAGTTGATCGGCCCCGGCACCTGCGCGCTCGTCCCTGTGAAGTCGCAGAGGAAGCTGTCGTCGATCGTCACCTTCACCCGCACCTCGAACGGCCCGTTCCCGACGCCGTCGTCGTCGATGAAGTCGGTCGCCTCGTACGTCCCGCGGGGGAGCCTCTCCAGCTCCAGGCGAGCCCTGCGCTCTCCCTCGCCGAGGAGCTCCTGCATGGCGTGGAGGACGGTCCCCTCGCCGAACTTGCGGAGGATACGGTGCAGCGCGCGCTCGCCCACGCGCAGCGCGCCCACGCAGGCGTACAGGTCGCCGAGCGTCGCGTCGGGCGTGCGCACGTTGGCCCGGATGAGCTCGAGGAGCCCCTCGTCGGGCCTGCCGGCATTGAAGAGCTTGATGCCAGGAAACTGGAGCCCCTCCTGGAACACATCGGTCGCGTCCGTGGTCCAGGAGCCCGGATCCTTGCCGCCCACCTCGGTCCAATGCGCCTTGTCCACGGCGAACGCGACGAGCTCGCCCTCGTGGAAGATCGGCATGATCAGCGCGACGTCGGAGAGGTGCGTGCCGCCGCCCACGTAGGGATCGTTCAGGAGGACGACATCGCCGCTGGCCAGGCGCTCTTTCCCGAACTTGTCGAGGACGTGGGCCACGCCGAAGCTCAGCGCGCCGATGAAGTCGGCGACCCCGTTGCCCTGGGTGAGGAGGTCTCCGCGCGCATCCGTGAGCCCGGCGGCATAGTCGAGGACCTCGTAGATGATGGGGCTCATGGCGGCCCGCTGCAGCGCGTGGAACATCTCGTCGCCCGCAGCGATGAGCTCGTTCTTGATGATCTCGAGCGTGAAGGGATCGATCCTCGTTCTCGTGCTCATGACAAATCCGTCGGCTGAGGGGTCGAGGCGCGCTTCACCGGGCGGAGGCGTCGATGTCGACGAGGAAGCTGCCCTGCTCGTGCACGGTGAGGCGATCTCCTGGAGACAGGATCGTCGAGGCGGCCGGCTCCTCGACGACGGCCGGTCCTTCGACGCGCATGCCCGGCCTCAGACGAGCGCGCTCGTACACGGGGCTCTCCAGCACGCCGAGCTCGTCGAAGTCGATGGCGCGCGCGCCCTTGCGCGCGGGCGTGGGATCCGGCGGAGAGCGATCGAGCCGCGCCGGACGCGGCCTGTCCACGGCGCCGACGGCTGCGACGTGGAGGCTCACGATCTCCACGGCCGCGTCCAGGCGAAACGTGTAACGCTGCTCGTGGAGGGCCTGGAAGCGCCCCAGGGTCTCGTTCAGCGCAGCGCTGTCCAGCGTGCCGTCGGGGAGGGGGACCTTGACGGTATGCTCCTGACCGGCATAACGCATCTCGGCGAAGCGGCGCGCGGAGACGCGGGCCGGATCGAGCCCTCCCCGACAGACGAGGGCGCTGCTCTCGTGCTCGAGCTCCCGGAGGAGAGCGGCGAGCGCGGCTGACTGCGAGGGCTCGGCGCGCACCAGCGCGGTCCGCACGAGGTCGGCCCGCGCGTCGGCCATGAGCATGCCCCAGGCCGAGAAATGCGCGGGTGCGACCGGGATGATGACCCGTCGGATCCGGAGGCTTCGCGCCAGGGCCGCGGCGTGCATCGAGCCGCCGCCGCCGAAGGCGACGAGCGCGAACTCCCGCGGATCGTGCCCGCGGCGGACGGTCACGCGCCTGAGCAGGCTCTCCGTCATCGCGTTTGCCAGGCGGACGACCCCGCGCGCGGCCTCGGCCTCGGTGACGCCGCAGGGCGCGGCGATGCGGTGGATCGCCCTGCGGGCGGCCTGCACGTCGAGCAGGATGCGGCCGCCGAGGAAGTACGCGGGGTTGATGCGGCCACACAGGAGGTTCGCGTCGGTGGTGGTCGGCTCCTCTCCACCTCGACCGTAGCAGGCCGGCCCCGGCACAGCGCCTGCCGATCGCGGGCCGACCTCCAGCCGTCCGGCCTCGTCGATACGGGCGATCGAGCCGCCGCCTGCGCCGATCTCCGCGATATCGATCACCGGGATCATGAGGGGGTATCCGGGGGACGTCGGGGTCCACTCCACTTTGTATTCGGTGGTGACGCGCGCCTCTCCGCCCTGGAGGACGGCGCACTTGGCGGTCGTGCCCCCGATATCGAGGGAAATGATGTCGCGCTCCCCGAGGAGCTGCCCGAGGGCGATGGCGCCGAGGACGCTGCCTGCAGGCCCGGACTCGACGAGGCGGATGGGCGCGGCGCTCGCCTCGGTGAACGTCGTGATGCCGCCGCTCGACTGCATGACATGGAGCGATGAACCGGCCGCGCCGCGCCTGGTCAATCTGCTCTCCAGGCCGCTCAGGTACGCGGCGGCGAGGGGCTGGACGTAGGCGTTCAGCACCGCGGTGCTCGTGCGCTCGTACTCGCGCCACTCCCGTGTGATCTCGGACGACGCGGTCACCGGCGTGGCGGGGGCCTCTGCCCGGGCGATCTCGGCGGCGCGGCGCTCGTGGGCCGGGTTCCGGTAGGCGTGCAGGAAGCAGATCGCGATCGCGCGGGCGCCCCGGTCGAGGAGCGCGCGGACGCCGCGCCGCACGCTGTCCTCGTCGAGCGGCGTCAGCACTTCGCCCTTGTGGTTCAGCCGCTCGGTGACCTCGAGGCGGAGATCTCGGGGGACGAAGGGCTCGGGTTTGTGGAATGAGAAGTTGTAGATGTCCGGCCGGTTGGCCCGGCCGATCTCCAGGACGTCGCGAAAGCCCCGCGTCGTGAGCAGCCCGGTCCGGGCGCCTTTGCGCTCGGTGAGGGCGTTGATGATCAGGGTGGTGCCGTGGATGAAGGACCCTATGCGGGCGGCGTCGATCCGCGCCGGATCGAGGGTCTCGAGGACACCTCGCGTGAGATCGTCCGGTGTGGTGGGGACCTTGGCGAGCGAGATCTCTCCTGTCTCCTCATCGAAGGCGACGAGGTCGGTGAACGTCCCGCCGATATCGCTGGCAACACGCATGAACACGTCCTCCTGCGCGGGCCGGGCGATCGAGGCTGCGGGGGGCGATCAGCGGCCGCTCCGCCTCGCCGGATCGCCCCCGCCGGGGCACCATGGCAGCGCATTCGTTCTGGCTCGGACCTTCCCTGTGCTCTCTGTGCTCTGCGCGCAGCCGTGTCAATGAGGGGGCTCGCGCACGCGCGTAAGGCGCGACGGCAGAAGGTTCGAGCATGCGTGCCGAGCAGCAGTCGCCCCGCGCGGGGAGGGCGCGCCGATGCGCGCACACGCAGGGCGAGCGCGTCCAGGACCTCTCCGGTGCTGACGGCAGCCTGCGGTCGGTGGCCCGCGGATGCCGGCCGGGGAAGCCGGCGCGTTCGTTACGACGACCGCGTCGACTTCCGCGGGGTCGGCGACGTACGCCCCTTCCGCTCCGGGACGCGCGAGCGATTCCCCGGGGTCGAGCGCTGTGCCGCCCTGACCGGTTCCGGCGCGAACACCTCGCTCATGGAGGCGGCCGTTGCGGCGCGGGCGATCCATCGATCGAGCTCCGCCGGGACGGTGCAGGCTTTGATGTGAGCGCGCTCCTCCGCCGTCAGCGACAGGCCGCGCGCGTCGAGCACGGCGAGCAGGGCCTCCTGCTTGCCCTCGATTTTGCCCTCGGCTCTCCCGCGCTTCTCAAAGAAGAGCCGGAAACGTCGAGACGCCTGGGTTTCAGGGACTTTGCTCGGATCCATGGCCAGCTCCCTGAGCGAGGCGAGCATGGCGTCGCTCAGCACGGCCAGGATCGCACGTGCTTGCGCGTCTCGCAACGGCTCGTCGGTGAGGTGCTGCTCGGTGAGCTCCACGAACCTCGATGGCCCTGGTGAAACGCACGGTGGCATCGACCGCCTCCGCCGGCGTGCCGAACGGGATACCGGTGAGCCGCTGGAAGAGGTCGGCGAGCAGCGCTGGACGGTCCCGCAGCGCGACGATGAGCACCTCGTGCGGTGTTCCCGGCATCCGCTCCTCTCTACTCGATGCGAGGAGAATTGGCGAGCCATCAAGTCGCGAGATCGATGCTCGTCCGAGGAGGCCCGTCCACCGGCCGGAGCATTCGTGAGAACCTTTCTTGCTATTCCTGACCAAACACGCCTGTCGCACGTAAGGAGGTGCGGAACGGGCCAAGGGCTACCTGCCAGAGGAGCGGAGAGCGGCCGCGTCGACCTGCCGCGAACCCAACGTGGGTGCGCCGGAGGTCCCGCGAGCGCCTCGGTCCCGGCGCCCCTGGCGGCCGCCACCCCCTCCGCCGCATCCGCCACCCCTGGCTGCCCGTAAGTCCCTGAAATTGCGTGCGTCCCCGCCTGGCACGCCGTTCGCGAAAGGGCTCGGACATGCAGGCCACGGCGCTCACGTTCTCGCTGCTCGGGCTCGACGCCCACCCCATCCGCGTGGAGGTCGACTCGGGCCGCGGCCCCTCGTTCTTTCAGATGGTGGGCCTCGCCGAGGCGAGCGTCCGGGAGAGCCGCGTGCGCGTCCGCGCAGCGCTCCAGCAACTCGGCATCGAGCTCGACGAATATGTCATCACCGTGAACCTCGCCCCGGCAGACCTCAAGAAGAGCGGCGGCGCGTACGACCTCGCGATCGCCATCGCCGCGCTCGCCGCGCTCGGCAAGGTCCCGGCCGAAGGGCTCGACCAGATCGGCTTGCTCGGCGAGCTGTCGTTGAGCGGCGCCGTGCGCCCGGTGCGCGGCGTCCTGCCGGCGCTGCGCGGCGCGGCGGAGCAGGGGATCCTGCGCGCGATCGTGCCTCACGGCAACGCGCGCGAGGCGGCGAGCGTGGCCGGCGTCGACGTCTTCATCGCCGAGCACCTCGGCCAGGTCGTCGCGCACCTCCGCGGCAACAAGGCCCTCCCCGGCGCCGGCTCCGTGGCCGCGATCGTCGCCGAGCCCGGCGCCGCGACGGTGGATCTCGCCGAGGTCCGCGGCCAGCACGGGGCGCGCCGCGCCCTCGAGATCGCGGCCGCCGGCGGACACAACCTCATCATGCTGGGCCCGCCGGGCAGCGGAAAGACCATGTTGGCTCGCCGACTGCCCACGATCATGCCGCCCATGTCCTACGAGGAGGCGCTGGACATCACCGCGATCCACTCGGTCGCCGGGCTGCTCTCCCCTGACCGGGGCCTCGTCGCGGCGCGCCCCTTCCGCGCCCCGCACCACACCGTCAGCGCCGCGGGCCTCGTCGGCGGCGGCGATCCGATCCGCCCGGGCGAGGTCTCCCTGGCCCACCATGGTTGCCTGTTCCTCGACGAGCTCCTCGAGTTCCGCCGCGGCGTCCTCGAGGCCCTCCGCGAGCCCCTCGAGGAGGGCACGGTCGCCCTCTGTCGCGCGCGCGCCCGCGTCGTCTTCCCTGCGCGTCCGATCCTGGTCGCCGCCATCAACCCTTGTCCGTGCGGCTTCTACGGGGATCGCGGGAATCGCTGCGTCTGCTCCCTCGACCGCGTGCGCGCCTATCGCGCGCGGCTGAGCGGGCCGCTGCTCGATCGCATCGATCTGCACATCGCCTTGCCGCCGGTCGACGTCGCTCACCTGTGCGCGCCGCTCGGGTCGGCGAAGGACGACGGCCGCGCGCCCTTGCACGCGCCCGAGAGCTCGGCCGCGGTGCGGGCGCGCGTCGTCGAGGCCCGGGCCGCGCAGCGCGCGCGCTTCGAGGCGGGGGAGGTCGCGGCGACGCACAACGCCGAGCTCGGCCCGCGCGATCTCGCGCGCGTGGCCATGCCGGACGTCGCCGGGGCGCGCGTGCTCGCGTCGGCCGTGGAGCGGCTCGGCCTCTCGGCGCGGGCGTACACCAAGGTGCTGCGGGTCGCCCGGACGCTCGCCGACATGGACGGGAGCGCTGCCGTGCGCGCGGCGCACGTGGCCGAGGCGATCGGCGCGCGGCTGTTCGACCGCGAGGCCGCCTCCGGGCCTCCGCCCGTCACCGCCGCGGCCGGCGCCTGAGCCTGCCGCGCCACAAAAGACCATCGCGCCTGCACCCACGCAGGCGCGATCGCGGCCGCCCCGACGGCCGCGTCGAATCGGCTGTTCGCGCGCTCGGGGGCGCGCACGCGAAGCACGCGACACGCAACGAAGGCAGTTTGAAAGGAAGAGACCGAGATGATGACCGAGATCGCTGAGAAGCTCCGCACCGTGAAGACCGTCGTCGGCACCATCGAGAAGCAGTTCGGGAAGGGGGCGATCATGTCGTTGAACGATGAGAACGAGACCAGGGACATCGGCCTGATCCGGACCGGCTCGCTGTCGCTGGACGCGGCGCTCGGGATCGGCGGCTACCCGCGCGGGCGGATCGTGGAGATCTACGGCCCGGAGTCGTCGGGGAAGACCACCCTCACGCTCCACGCGATGCGGGAGGCGCAGCGGATGGGCGGGGTCGCCGCGTTCATCGACGCCGAGCACGCGTTCGACGTCACGTACGCGCGCTCGATCGGCGTCGACATCGACCGGCTCCTCGTCTCGCAGCCGGACAACGGCGAGCAGGCGCTCGAGATCGTCGAGATGCTCGCGCGCTCGAGCGCGGTCGACGTGATCGTCGTCGACTCGGTGGCTGCGCTCACGCCCAAGGCCGAGATCGAGGGCGACATGGGCGAGTCGCACATGGGCCTCCAGGCGCGGCTGATGAGCCAGGCGCTGCGGAAGCTCACGGGGATATGCCACCGGACCGACACGACGCTCATCTTCATCAACCAGCTCCGGCAGAAGATCGGCGTCGTCTTCGGCAACCCCGAGGTGACGACCGGCGGCAACGCGCTCAAGTTCTACGCGAGCGTGCGGCTCGACGTGCGGCGGGTGGGGCCGGTGAAGGTGAGCGACGAGGCCATAGGATCGAGGACACGCGTCAAGGTGGTAAAGAACAAAATGGCACCGCCCTTCAAAGAGGCCGAGTTCGACATCCGCTGGGGCGCTGGCATCGACGGCGCGGCGGACCTCATCGACTTCGCGTGCCAGCTCGGCGTGGTGGAGAAGAGCGGCGCACACCTGTCGTTCGCGGGCGAGCACATCGGGCAGGGGAGGGAGCGCGCCCGCGAGGCGCTGATCGGCAAGCCGACCCTCGCCACGTCGCTCCGCGCGGCCGTCGACGCGGCGGCGCCGGCGCGGCCCGGCGTCAGCGCGGCGATGGATGCGTGAGCCCGAGCGGGCGGCGCGCCGCGGCCCGGGGCTGCCGCGCGCCGCCCGCTCGGCTCGAACGACGGTTTGCTCGCGGGAGACACCGCGCCTCGTCGAGAGAGGAGCGAGGCAGCAGGAGATCTCGATGGACGGCGCTCGAGCGCTATCGAGCGACGGGTGACAGCGGAATACGACAGCAAACGACGTAATCGACAGCAAACGACAGCAAACGACGACGACGACAACAACATCACGATCTGGAGCGCATCATGAACGAGGGAATGAACAAGGTGATTCTCATGGGCAATCTCGGCTCGGATCCGGAGCTGCGCTACACCGGCAACGGCACGCCGGTGCTCCAGCTGCGCATGGCGACGAACGAGTCGTTCGTCGACAAGAACAAGGAGCCCAAGGAGCGCACCGAGTGGCACAACATCGTGTTCTGGGGGCCGCGCGCCGAGGCGCTCGCGAAGGTGCTGACCAAGGGCGACGGCGTGCTCATCGAGGGCGGGCTGCGGACGTCGAGCTACGAGAAGGACGGGATCCGGCGCTACCGCACCGAGGTGATCGCGCGGGAGCTCCGCTTCACCGGACGCCGGTCCGTGGCGCAGCCGCCGCCCGGGCTGGAGGACGACGGCGAGGCGACGCAGCCCGGGGCCGCGATGCCGACCACCGCGCGGCCCGGGAAGAACGGGGCGCGGGGGCGGCCGCCGGAGGTGCCTGCGCTGGATGAGCTGCCGTACTGAGGGGACGAGGCGCGATGAGCGAGGCGGGTCGGCGGAGTCGCCTCGCGGCGCTGCGGCACGCCTCGCCGCCCGCCTCATCTCACCCGGTGGGTGCGCGACGATGAGCTCGCCCCGCTGGAGCGGGGAATTTCCCGCGAGAGCGGGGACAGTTCCCGCATCTGTCGCAGCCTGACCGCTGCGCGGGTCGTCAGCGACTACTCGACGTTGTGCGGGACGAGCGGGTTCGGCGGCTGCGGAGGCCTCGGTGCCCTGGAGCCGGTCGGCGGTGTCGCGCTCGCAGGGGCCGGTGACTCCGGCGGTGTGCCTTCCGGTCCATCCTTGCGAGGCGCTTGTGGCAGCTCGATCTTGGTCGGAATTGCGCCCGACCCGGTCACCGCGACATCCGTGATGACCTCCACCTCGCCCTTGAAAATGCGAACCCGGCGCGTGCTGCCCAGCTCGCCCTCGAGCTCGAGGATGCCGTCCCGCATCGTCGCGGGGCGCCCGTCGATCTCCACCGAAGCGTCGGCGGGCAACACCGCCAGGTTGACGCGGCGTCTCGGCGCAGCCCGCTCGGTTGTCGGCTGCGGTGGCGCCTGGGAGGCGCCACCCTGCGCGAAACCGTTGACAGCTCGAACCACGGTGTAGGCGCCGAGGCTCCCAGCGAGCAACACGCTGATTCCAGCTGCGTGCCAGATGCGACGCCACGCCAGCCCGTTCGGTTGCGGCGCCGCGGCTGCGGCGTGGGGCTCAGCGATGGTGTTGCTCGACGTGAGCGTCGTCGTACTCACGTCGCGGGCGGTCACACCGATGGTCGTTGCGATGTCGGGTCGGTCGGCCACCATCGCGCGCTCGGTCTCGGTGAGGGGAACGAGCATGCTCTCGTCGATGGTGAGATCCCCGTCGAGCAGCGGCTGGATCGCCTTGAGCATCGCGGCGGCGCTCGGGTAGCGCCGCTCCCGATCGTGCTGGAGAGCGGTGTGCACGATCCTGGAGATCTCGGGCGAGACCCACGGCGCGAAGTCCTGCACGGGCGGGGGCGCCTCCTGCACGAGCGCGGCGATGAGCTCGACGAACGCCTCGATATGTTCATGCGGCGTGCGGCCCGCGAGGGCGCGGTAGAGGACGATCCCGAGCGACCAGATGTCGGTCCTGTGGTCCATCTCCCTGCGCCCCCGCGCCTGCTCCGGCGACATGTACCGCGGGGTCCCGAGCATGGTCCCTGTCTGGGTGAGGCCCGTCGACGGGTCCTCGGAGCCGTGGGGCCGCCTGATCTTGGCGATGCCGAAGTCGAGCAGCTTGACCGTGATCGTCGGGTCTCCCTCGCGGCGCGCGAGGAACAGGTTGGCCGGCTTGATGTCCCGGTGCATGACGCCGGCCTCGTGCGCCTTCTGCAGGCCCACGCACGTCTGCGCGACGATGCGGAGGGCGAGGAGCGGCGGCAGCGGGCCGAGCCGGCCGAGGAGCTGGCCGAGGTCTTCGCCGCGGAGCAGCTCGATCACCATGAAGGGCGCGCCGCTCTCCGCGTCCTTGCCGCTGTCGAGCACGCGCGCGATGTGGTCGGTGTCGATGCCGCCGGCGACCCTCGCCTCGCGCTCGAACCGCCCGATGGCGGAGCCGCTGCGCTCCGCGCGCTCCGGGTTGATGAGCTTCACGGCGACGCGCCGCTTCTCGGCGAGGTCCTCGGCCTCGTAGACCGCCCCCATCCCCCCCTCGCCGAGCAGCGAGCCCAGCAGGTACCTACCGTTGAGCGTTCTGGCGTTCATAACCGCAGCGTTCTCGAAGTTGCTCTATCGTGATGCGGTCGCTCATTCTGCGGCGTACGGGCCGCAGTCGTCCCGCCAGGCAGCTTATATACCACGGGCTCGGCGCGTTCACGAGCCCTCTCACGCGGCGCGCGCGGTTGTGGAGCGCCGGTGCGCCGGCGCTCCGGCGCGCATGGCGTCTGAAAAAAACGCGTAGAGTCATCGGGTTAGCCGGTCAGTTGGACGCGTGTACCCAGCGGAGGGCGTCTGCTCCCGTGGTGCCTGAGAGCGAGCCGGAAACGGCCACTGGACCGCTCGCCGGCCAGCGCGCAGGCGCGGCGGCAAGGCGCGACGAGCGCTCCGCGGGGCTGCGCGTGCACCCCGAAGATGCACCCGAGGAGATCAAGGAGGTATCCTAAAGGCGTAAGGAGCTTCCTTGCGCGGATGGGTCCGGTCGCATCGATGTAGCATCGTTTCGCAAGCGCCGTGATTGATCCGGTACTGCCGCTGCATTATCGCTTTGCGCTTCACGACGGTTCCGAACGATGCTCCGCCGCTCCCTTTTCGCCTGCACCTGCGCGGCCCTCTCGACGCTGGAGATCGTATCGGCGCCGCTCGCCGTCCAGCCTTCCGCGCGTCGCATGGCACCGCCGACGGTGCCGCCAGCAGGCGGCGGTGTCGCGGTCGCGGCGCCGAGCGCGCCGGTGCCTGCGCCAGAGGAGGCCGGCGCGAGGGAGGAGGCGGAGGGGCGTTTTCGACGGGGGCGCCGACTCTTCCTGGAGGGCGCGTGGGACGCCGCGCTCGCAGAGTTTCTCGAGTCGAGGCGGCTCTACCCGACCTGGAGCGCGACCTCGAGCGCCGGTGCCTGCCTGATGAACCTCGGGCGCTTCGATGATGCGCTCGAGGTGCTCGAGGGGTTGCTGGCGACGTACGAGGATGCCCTCCCGGCCGCTGTCAAGACCGCAGCACAAAAGGAGGTGATCGCGCTCCGTGACCGGGTCGGGACGATCGCGCTCGTCAAGGCTGAGCCGGGCGCAGCCGTCGCGATCGACGGCCGCGCTCGCGGGGAACATCCGGCCGCCGCGCCGCTGCGCGTCGTTGCGGGTACCCACGTGGTCCGCATTGACAAGGAAGGGTTCGAGCCGTTCGAGACGGCCGCATCGGTGGCTGGTGGACACACGACGATGGGAGCGGATGTACGCGTAACGATCGATGTGTTGATGGTTCATGCGTGGGAGATGGGGTGGTTTGCGGCGCGCTCGATGTTTGTCATATCGCAGGTGTTCGTGAGCCGAGTACAGGCTTGTGTTCGAACCCTGAGAGGCTTGTGTGCGGCGAGTTTCCAAGTGGAGATGTGAGCCTGCCGCTCGCGCCGCGTGGTGTGGTCCTCTGTGCCGATGCTGCGGACTGTCCAGAGCCGGGCTTCTGTGTCGATGGGGACTGCTGCGATTCCCCTTGTGAGGACAATTCTACAGGAATACGGGAATGTTTCTGTCCCTCGGGGTTGGTCCCTCACCGCCGCTGCCAAGCTGGGCAACCCGCTGTCCCTCCACCACGGCCGGCGACGGCTCGGGAGCTCATCTCTGCGACGCAGGCTCGCAGCGACGCGGCGTTGATGTGCCTGTTGGGCTGGATCACGACGGGTCTTCGTAGGTATCGTCGGGAACATGGCAAAGCACCCTCACGCGCCCAGCGCTCGCGATGAGTTGCACCTCGACATCGCGCACGCGGCGCTGCTCGCAGGGGGAGGGCACGGACCGGCCCCGCAGGACAACCCAGCACCGCGCGCGCCGGACGCGCCTCCCGAGCCCCCCTCCGCACCGGTCACCACCGCTGCCGCAGCGGATCCAGCCGGCGCTCCGCAAGCCAGCAGCACGATCGCGGCGGGCTCCGTCATCCGCCATTACGAGCTCATCCGCGCTCTCGGCAGCGGCGGCATGGGAACCGTCTTCCTTGCCCGTGACACGCGCCTCGGCCGCCTGGTGGCCATCAAGGTCCTCCTCAAGCACAGCGGCGAGCGCGCGCAGCGTTTTCCGATCGAGGCGCGCGCCACCGCGCACATCAGCCATGAGAACATCGTCGTAATCCACGAGCTCGGCGAGCACGACGGCCGGCCCTACATGGTGCTCGAGTACATCAAGGGTAAGACGCTGAGCGAGCTGCTCAGCAAACAGCGCGATGGCCTGGACGGCGAGAGGGACGAGGAGGACGCCGAGGCGCCGCCCTCGGCTCCGACGGCCGCCGGCCTGCCGCCGGGTCGCGCCGTCGAGCTGATGATCCCGGTCGTTCGCGCGCTGGTCTGCGCTCACGAGCGCGGCATCGTGCACCGCGATCTGAAGCCGTCCAACATCATGATCAGCGATACGGGCACGGTGAAGGTGCTCGATTTCGGCCTCGCCAAGCTGCTGGGCGGCCGCGACGGAGAGCGCGACGGCATCGCCGACGTCGCGCTCGCAGAGACCCTGCTCGATGATGACGTCAATGGCCTCGTGCTGACCGGCGCCGGCGTCCGGCTCGGAACCGCGCCGTACATGTCGCCGGAGCAATGGGGCGCGGGCCCCGTCGATCACCGCACCGACCTCTGGGCCGTCGGCATTCTGCTGGCGAAGCTCGTGCTCGGCCGGCACCCGCTCTCGCCGCTGTCGCTCTACGAGCTGTCCACGATCGCCCGCCTCAACGTCCCCATGCCGAGCCTCCGTGAGATGCGCCCGGACCTCGGCAAGCTGGCCTCGATCATCGATCGTTGCCTGATCAAGCGGCGAGAGGACCGGCTCGGCAGCGCCCGCGAGCTGCTCGCCGAGCTCGAAGCGCTCGCGCCAGCGTGCTCGCGGCCCGCCGCGGGCGAGGACCAAAATCCCTACGCGGGTCTGGCCGCGTTCCAGGAGAGCGACGCGTCGCGCTTCTTCGGCCGCGCCCGGTCGATCGCCGAGGTGGTCGCGCGGCTCGCCGAGCAGCCGCTCATCGCCGTGGTGGGGCCTTCGGGGGCAGGGAAGTCGTCGTTCGTGCGCGCCGGCGTGATCCCCGCGCTGGGCCGCGCGGGCGAGGCGTGGGAGTCCTTCACCATCCGCCCGGGCGCTCACCCCCTGGCCGCGCTGGCCGAGCTGCTGCTCGCCCACGAGTTCGAGACATCCACGCAGGACGCCGCCCGCCCCGCGCGCGACGCGTCCGCCGCGGGAGGCGAGGACCGCGAGGGGCTCATCGCGAAGCTGTGCGCGGAGCCGGGGTTCCTGGGCGCGCAGCTCCGCGCGCGGGCTCGACGCAAGCTCAAGCGCGCCGTGCTCTTCGTCGATCAGTTCGAGGAGCTTTACACGCTGGCGCGCGGCGGCGAGCGAGAGCGCGCCGCGTTCTATGCGTGCCTCGCTGGCGTGGCCGACGATCCGGGCTCGCCGCTCCGCGTGCTGCTCACGCTGCGCTCGGACTTCCTCGACCTCGTCGCCGAGGCGCACGCCGCCACGACCGGGTTGAACCGCGGGCTCATGCTGCTGTCGCCCATGGACCGCGAGGGGCTGCGCGAGGCACTGCTGCGGCCGCTCGAGGCGGTGGAGCATCGGTTCGAGCCGCCGGAGCTGGTCGAGGAGATGCTCGACCAGCTGGAGCACACCGCGGGGGCGCTGCCGCTGCTCTCGTTCACCGCGGCCAAGCTGTGGGAGCAGCGCGATCGGGCGCCGCGCGTCTTGACCGAGGCGAGCTACCGGCGGATGGGCGGCGTCGCCGGGACGCTCGCCGGCCATGCCGACGCGGTGCTCGACGCCATGTCGTCCGGCGAGCGGATGCTGGCGCGGGCGGCGCTGCTCCGGCTCGTGACCCCCGAGCGGACACGGGCCCTGTGCACGCTGGGCGAGCTGTGCGAGCTCTCCGCGGTGCCGTCGGACCGGGATCGGGTCCTGAGCCGACTCATCGACGCTCGGCTGCTGACGGTCGAGGGCGGCGGCGCGGCCGAGGCGACGGTGGAGATCGTGCACGAGTCGCTGATCGAGGCCTGGCCGACGCTGGCGCGGTGGGTGGCCGAGAGCCAGGAGGACGCGGCGTTCCGGTCGCGGCTCCGCAGCGCGGCCGCGCAGTGGGAGGCGAGCGGCCGGTCCGAGGGTCTGCTCTGGCGCGCGCAGGCCGCGGCGGACGCGAAGCACTGGCGCGCGCGGTACTCCGGCGAGCTCGCGCTCGGAGAGGAGCGCTACCTGAAGGCGGTGATCGCGCTGGCGGAGCGCGCGCGGCGCCGGCGCTGGAGGATCGCGATGGGCGCGATAGGAGGGCTCGCGACGGCCGCCGTGGCGGTGTCGTACCTGGCGGTGCGCGCCGATCGCGCGGCGGCATGGGCGCGCGAGGAGGCCGCGATGGCCGCGCGGCAGGCTGCGCGCGCGGACCAGGAGGCGGAGCGCGCGCAGGCCGAGGCGCGGCAGGCGCGCAACGCGACGCGCATCGCGGCGGCGCGCGAGCAGCAGGCGGATCCGACGACGGCGCTCGCGCTGCTGCGCGAGGTGGAGCCGCCGGAGGTGCCGCGAGGGTGGTCCGAGCTCTCGCGCGGAGCCCTGCAGGCCGGGGTCGCCCGGGTGGTGCTCACGCATCCGGAGGCCGTCCTGGGAACGGCGTTCAGCCCCGATGGGAAGCGCATCGTCTCCGCGTGCTTCGACAATATCGCGCGCGTGTGGAACGCCGACGGCACGGGCGAGCCCCTGGCGCTCCGCGGCCACGAGGATCGGGTCTGGTCGGCGGCGTTCAGCCCAGACGGCAAACGCATCGTCACGGCGTCTTTCGACAAGACGGCGCGCGTGTGGAGCGCCGACGGCACGGGCGAGCCGCTGGTGCTCCGTGGTCACGCCGATCGGATCCATTCCGCGGCGTTCAGCGCCGACGGCGAGCGCATCGTTACCGCGTCCTTCGACCACACCGTGCGTGTATGGAGCGCTGATGGTGCGGGCGAGCCGCTGGTGCTCCGCGGTCACGCGGCTGGAGTCTACTCTGCGGCGTTCAGCCCGGATGGCAAGCGCATCGTCTCCTCATCGCATGACAAGACGGCGCGCGTGTGGAGCGCTGATGGTGCGGGCGAGCCGCTGGTGCTTCGCGGCCACGCCGGCGCGGTCTACTCTGCGGCGTTCAGCCCGGATGGTAAGCGTATCGTCACCGCATCGTGGGACAAGACGGCGCGGGTGTGGAGCGCCGACGGCACGGGCGAGCCGCTGGTACTTCGCGGCCACGAGGCAGGGGTCTACTCTGCGTCGTTCAGCCCGGATGGTAAGCGTATCGTCACGACGTCATGGGACAAGACGGTGCAGTTGTGGAGCGCTGACGGCAAAGGCGATCTCCTGGTGCTCCGAGGGCACGAGGATGGTATCTATTCAGCGACATTCAGCCCTGATGGGACGAGCATCGTCAGCGCATCATGGGACAAGACGGCACGCGTGTGGAGTGTCGATGGCACAGGCGATCTCCTCGTGCTCCGCGGTCACGAGGCCGGGGTCTATGCGGTGGCGTTCAGCGCCGACGGCAAGAGCATCGCCAGCGCCTCGGCGGACAAGACGGCGCGCGTGTGGCGTACGGGCGATATGCGTGCTCCTCTGGTTCTTCGTGGTCACGACGATCGGATCTATTCGGCGGCGTTCAGCCCTGACGGCAAGCGGATCATCACCGGGTCATGGGACAAGACGGCGCGTATCTGGAGCGCCGACGGTACGGGCGAGCCGCTGGTGCTCCGCGGTCATGCGGATGGCGTCTATTCCGCAGGATTCAGCCCTGACGGCGAGCGGGTCGTCACGGCGTCGTGGGACAAGACGGCGCGCGTGTGGAGCGCCGACGGCATGGGCGAGCCGGTGGTGCTGCGCGGTCATGAGGAACGGGTCAACTCGGCTGCGTTCAGCCCTGACGGCAAGCGGGTCGTCACGGCGGCTTGGGACAAGACGGCGCGCGTGTGGAGCGCCGACGGTACGGGTGAGCCGGTGGTGCTGCGCGGTCATGAGGAGCGGGTCAACTCGGCTGCGTTCAGCCCTGACGGCAAGCGGGTCGTCACGGCGTCGTGGGACAAGACGGCGCGCGTATGGAGCGCCGACGGCACGGGTGAGCCGGTGGTGCTGCGTGGCCACGACCACTGGGTCATCTCGGCTGCGTTCAGCGCCGACGGCAAGCATATCGTCACCGCATCTCAGGACAAGACCGTGCGGGTGTGGAACGCTGACGGTACGGGTGACCCCATGGTCCTCCGCGGCGCCGGTATGGCGTACAACCACGCGGTGTTCAGCCCGGATGGGAAGAGCATCGCCGCCGCCTCGGATGACAATAGCGTATGGATATGGGCCGACCTCGACCCGCTTCGCGGCGTCGATGATCCCAGGCTGTGGACCGTGACCACCTACTGCATGCCCGTCGAGCGCAGGATCAAGATCCTGAACGTCCCCGAGGCCACCGCGCATGCTCAACAGGACGCATGCCTGCGCCGTGTCGAACAAGCTCGTGGGGCGGACTTCGCGCCTCCGACGAATCCTTGAGGGCGCGCGCTCGGCGGGCTCTTCACCTGGTTACGAGCCCGCTCCCTCCCAGGGGGCGAGCGCGGCGGGGAGCGTCCGAAGCGCGCGAGCCGGCGTCTCGCTGGGAATATCCGGTCACGCGCGCCGTGGCGTCGCGGTGGAGGCGCGGGGGTGGTTCACCGCATTCTGCCGACGATGAGCGCGTGATCCGAGGTTGGATAGTACACGGACGACGGGTCCTCGCTCCAGGTGTATCCCGCGATCTGCCCATCCTCGTCTGCGTAGAGGCGCATGACGCCCGCGCCTGCGCCGTCATGCCACGATCCGTCCGGATTTCGCCTGGTATCGGTCTCCCCGTGTCCAGAGCTGCTCGAGTCGAGGATCTCGACCGCATATTGTGCTGTTCCCGGCACGAGCGGCGCCGTCGGGGCGCGCTCCTCGGCCGGGCCCGCGAGGATGCCGACATGCCCTGAAGGCGTGCTCTCGCCCGGGTATTTCACCGCGAGGATGTCGCCGGCCGCGATCCGGCGCACGTCCTGTATCGCTCGAAACCCGATCTCCGCCGCGATGGTGTCGTGGTATCTAGCAGCGTTCGGGCTCGTGCTCCCGAATCACGTGTCGATGTCCGAGTCCGAGAGGCCATGGGCGCGTCGCAGCGTGTGCGTGACGAAGGTCCCGCACACGCTGCGGTTTTCGTACTCGTCGGCTCCGTCGACGCCCGCCCATTGGACGCGGGTCGGGTTGCTTCCGTACTCGTTGCGCTCGGGCTCTATGTTATCCACCAGATCCCGCGCCCAAAGGACATGGCTCGGTACGGGGGCCGACCCGACGATGGGCGACTCGGATGGAGATTCACATCCCATCAAGATGAGCGCGAGCAGGGCAAGGCGGGACTGCAGGCGCGATCGCTCGGAAAGCAGCGGCTTCACGTGACGATTCCTCCGGCTGAGGTGCGTGGTTCTCGCGGCGTCGCGCGGCGCGGCCAGGGGCGAGCCTTGGGCCGACTTGCCCGGCAGGGCGAGCGCGCGATCGCCAGCGCTCGCGGGGTGAGCAATCGCCGAGCCACGCGGCTACACGCGGCGTTGGGCCAGCTGCCAGCGGCTCGTATCGCTCAGATCATCGAGGAATACGCCTGGATGTGGAGCACGGGCCCGCCATGGGAAGCTGGCTCTCGCAGCAGCTTCGCGGCGGCGCGTCCGACGACTTTCCCACAGATCGACGTCGCCCAGCCAGCTCGTCCCCGTAACTCAGGCGCAACGGGCGTAACAGGCGCGACGGGGGCCGCGGGGGCAAGCGCTGAGCTCCCGGTCACGGCAGGGGGCTGAGCGGTACACCGTCTGTTCCGCCGGACACGTCGCGTCAGCTCAGCGATCGTCGCTCGCCCGGAAGCTGTCCGGGTCGATCCCGTACCGCTTCAGCCAGCGGTGGATCTGCATTCGCTCCTTGCCCATCGCGCGCGCCACGGCCGCGACGTTGCCCTCGTGCTGCCGCAGGAGACCCAAGAGCGCCTCGCGCCTGGCGTCGTCCTCGCTCCTCCGGGCAGCGGCGGCGCCGCCGAGGGCCTCCTGCACCTTCGACGGCAGGTGATCGAGCCCGATCTCTCCCTCGGCCCTGGCGAGCAGGAGCGCCGAGGATACCGCCTTGTCCAGCTCGCGGACGTTTCCAGGCCACCGGTGCTGAAGGAGCGCCCGCACCGCGCGAGGGCGGATCCGGAGCTGCCCGGCGAGCTCTGGATCGGCGCGGCGCAGGAGCGCCGCGAGCAGATGGCCGAGGTCCTCCCGTCGGGCGCGCAGCGGCGGCAGCTCGACGCGGTGCCCGGTGAGCCGATTCAGCAGATCCGCCCGGAACCTGCCGTCCTCGACCATCCGGTCGAGCGGCTGGTGCGTCGCCGCGACCACCCGCAGATCCACGGGGAGCGCGCGCGTGGCCCCCACCGGGCGCACCTCGCGCTCCTGGAGCACCCGGAGCAGGACGGCCTGCGCCTGCGCTGGCATATCGCCGATCTCGTCAAGGAAGAGCGTCCCGCGATCGGAGGCGCGCACGAGGCCGGGGGTGTCCGCCACAGCGCTGGTGAAGGCTCCCTTGCGATGCCCGAAGAGCTCGTCCTCGATGAGCTCGCGCGGCAGCGCCGCGCTGTTGACCGGGACAAACTCGCCTGTGCGGCCCGAGAGCTCGTGGATCGCCCGTGCCAGGAGCTCTTTGCCGGTCCCGTTCTCTCCCTCGACGAGCACCGGGACGGTCGACTGCGCGATCAGCGAGAGCCGCGCGAAGGTCCGGCCGAGAGACGGCACCATGGTCGACAGCCCCGGGACGGACGGCAGCAGGCTGGCGCCGTCGAGCAGCGAGGGCTCCCCCTCTTCGAGGGACACCGCCTCGCGGTAGATGAAGAAGGTGTAGCCGATCTCGATCACATCGCCGTCGACGAGCTCGGCGCGCGTCCGCTGGACGCCGTTGACGATACAACCGTTCCTGGAGCCGAGGTCCTCGAGCTCCCATTGCTTCGTGAGCCGCCGGAGGACAGCGTGCCTCGACGACATCCGTTGATCCTCGGAGCGAACCTCGAGGATGCGGCGCGCGCCCTCGTCTCGGCGCAAGAAGGCTCGCGGCCGGCCCCGGCTGACGACCACCTCGTCGAAGCCGTGGAGAGACATGCGCGCTGGCGGTGCGAGCGGGCGATGGCTCTCGAGCACGAGGTAGAGATGCGGGCTGCTCGGGCGCTCCGAGAGCTCACGTGACTCGGACGACGACGAGAGCGTGGTGCTTGTATCGGGAGCGCCGGACACGAACCACTGCCTACCCAGTCGCGCTCACGCGGTCAATACGCGCGGGGGCGTGTGCCGGGGCCGGTGCGCGGGAGACCTGGCCTCCACGCGCACCGGCGAGCCTCGTCTGGCATCGCCGAGGCGAGCGCTACGGCGGCCCTGTCGCACGTCGGGGGGGCGAACTTCATGGGAGCTGGCATCGCACCCTGGGACCCACCCCATCGCAGACGCATTGAGCCCCAGCGCTCAGCGAATCGAGTGTTGCTGGATTCCAGCGGGACGAGCGTCCAAGACCGATGCCTCACAACGCCGTCCGTCGCGGTCGCTGGCGCGCAGCGTCAGCCGCGCGATCGCTGAGTCGATGACTCGGGGTCGCCATCAACCGGTGGACACTATCCGGCGGTGCCGGCTGAAGAGCTCTTGTGTCCTACATGAGCACATGAAAATGAATCAATGCGTTGGGAAACGTTCGAAGTATGTTGACGGATGCCGTGTATTGACAGTAAACAGTGGATGCTAGGCTCGACCCGACCAGGTGCGATTCTCTTGCTGTACACGATCGACCTCCTCAACCGAATCTGCTCGGCCTGCGGAACGGCAACGTGGTAACCGTCAACCGAGGTACTTCATGCTCAGCAATGCTGCTCGTTTCCTGATGGTCTCTGCTGCTGCTTCTCTCGTCGCGCTCGGCTCCGCGCCCGCCGAGGCGTGCCAGGAGATCGCCGATGAGGCGCTCGATCTCGCCGCGGCTCAGACGCCGCTCGCCAGCGGCGCCGCGCTCTTCACGCTCATCCAGAAGAATGTCTGGGGTTATTCGTCCTCGGACCTCGGCGTGCTCTGGGGGTCGCCCAGCCCGAGCTCCGCTGTCTACTACGACAACGCCGTCGATCTCATCGACGTCATTGGCACTGCCGCTGGCGATGACTTCACGCCGATCACGAACATCGCGAACATCGCCGCGGGCGACGTCCTGGTGATCGACGCGACCGGCACCTACAGCGGGCACACCGCCATCGTCACGGGTGCGCCGCAGCAGATCAACGCGCTCAACCCGAAGATCGGCACCGACACGCAATGGGCGTTGCCGATCGTCGACTCCACCACCTCGGTGCATGGGTGCAGCACCATCTTCGCCGACGACCGCTTCACCGCCTCGGCGCCAGGCTCGTGCACCGGGACGTTCAGGGGCGGGGTGGGCACGGCCTTCATGCGTATCTATGCCGATGCGACGACGGGAGCCCTGACCGGACACACCTGGAGCGTCACCTCGGGCGGCACCTTCTACGCGCAGAGCGGGACGACTTACCCCGTGCGCTCCTTCGTGATCGCCAGGCAGCAATCGTGCCCCCTGCTCTGATCCGCCTCTGAGCGCCGCGCCGGCGCGCGCCTGCCGAGCGCCGGCGCGCGCCTGAGATCAACGGGCGCTCTCGTCGCTCCGCGCCTCGCGAGCTCGGGCGCCCTCGCCTCTCGCGGGCGCGGAGGACCTCTGGATCACCGCATTCCCTGCTTCTGATCAGCCGCGGGCACACGGCAGAGCTGCGCGATGCCGCGGCCGCTCAGCTTCTCGCCCGTCAGCTCGAACTGCGGCACATACATGCAGAAGCGCCCGCTCTTCTCGGTCGCGATGCTCGCCCGGCGCGAGATCATGCCCTCGAGCTCCGAGCGCGTGACGGCCGTGTCCGTCTTGAGCGTGTCCGTGACCCGGAGCTCGGGCGCGTTCGGGCAGCTCATCGAGGCGGAGACGGTGAGGTTGGGCTTCACCTTCTCCTGGGCGCCAGCCCCTGCCCCTGCTTGACCCCCGCCCTGCGCGCTGCCCGCCTGGCCGCCTTGAGCGCCGCCGGCCTGAGCACCTGCATGGGCCTGGCTGCCGCCCTGAGCACCGCCGGCCTGGCTGCCGCCGGGAGCACCGCCCGCCGGGGCCTGGCTGCCGCCGGTGTCACGGCTGCGATCCTGAGCGCCGCCGGCCTGAGCCTGGCTGCCGCCGGCAGGGCCTTGCGCCGCACCGCCGGTCTGGCCCTGCGCGCCCGCGCCGCCTCGCCCCTGAGGGCCGCCGCCTGGCTGGGCCCCCGACGGCTGCTGCGACTTGCCCGCCGCGGCGGGCTCGATCCGGCCGTTCACGGAAGCCGTGTAGGTGCACCCTTCCTCGACTTTAAATGAGATCTGCTCCTTGAGCGTCATCGCCTTGTGGCGTTGCCCCTGTTGCTGCTGCTGTTGCTGTTGCGCGCGTTGCCCACTGCTCGCGCCGTGCTGGTCGCCCTGCTGCTGCGCGCCGCCCTGGTGCGCGCCACCCTGCGCCGTCCCGCGGGCGCCGCCCTGCTGCTGCGCGCCGCCGTGGGCTGCTCCCGGCGTGCCCGATTCGCGCTGCTGCGGCGGGCTCGTGCTGCCCGTCTGAGCGGCGGAGAGCGCCGGCGCGACCGCGAGGGCGCCCATGGCGAGCGCGAGATGGATGGACCGATTCGACTTCATAATACCCCCCAACAACGTAGAACCTGCTTCCGATCGTCTTCGCCACCGTCTCAGGCCGACCGCCCACCTAGGCGGCCCGCTCCCAGACCTTCCGCGACAGCGCGTCCTTGATCCACGCGAGGTGCCGCTGCTCGTCGGCGTAATTGCGCTCGACGATGGCCCGCGCTTCGGTCGTGAGCGACTCGTTCAGCGCCGCCTGGTATTGCCGGTTCGTCAGCTCCTCGTTGCCGCGCATCGCGATCAGCGCGCTCTGGTCTCCCATGCTCGTGATCGCCGTGAACCCTTCGATGAGCTTGCCCTTGAGGTCGCGGCTCGCTGCCGGGGCGCCGCCGAGCGACGTCACGTGTGCGCTCAGATCCACCACGTGGCGCCCGTGATCGTCCCTGAACCTCGCGAGCATCTCCCTGGTCTGAGCGTGCTCGCACGCCTTGATGGCCTGCTCGTAAGCGGCGATCGCGTCGCGATCGAGCTGGATGAGGTCGTTGAGCACCTCGATGACGTCTCTCGCCATGATCGACACTCCTTCCGGGGTCGCGCTCCGCACGGACCCCCCCGCCGACCACCTTGGGCATTTGCGCGGGGACGCAAGCCGCGCGCGGGTCGTGCGCCGAGCCTGGCGCCGCCGCGGCCGCGCTCGGCTCGACGGCCCGCGACGATCCGCGGGCGGCGGCGGCCGCGAGGGGCTGCCTGGCACCCCGTCCAGCCCGGCGACCTCGACCTGGCACGGACCGTGAACTCCGTCGGGAAACCCTGAGGACTTCCGCGGACCGGCGCGGTCAGCGCCGGCCACGCGGGGAGATGGGATGTGCCTATGAAACGCTCTCTTGGCTCCTCGATCCGCGCCGCGCTCGCGCTGCTCCTCGTCGCCGCCTCCGCGGCGTGCGCCGAGGGGCTCGCGAACGCGCCGAGCATCAACCGCGAATGGACCCCGGACGACCGCGAGCAGGACGCCATCGCGAACGGCCCGCGCTCGTGCCCGAGGGAAGGCCAGGATCCGCTCGCGCCCCCCGGGGAGCAACGCGAGATCTGTCCCAAGGTCGCTCCGCCGACGCTGCCCAACCTCGCCGCCACGCCCTGACGGCCCGATCGAGGCCGTGCTCGCCACGAGGACGGCAGAATGTCCCGGCTGAGGCGAACTGCCTCAACCCGCAGGAACGATCCTACGGCTCTGGCGCGCCGTCCTCCGCCGCGGAACCGGCCGCGGGGGGGCGGCTCCGCGGCTCGCCGGCGGCGCACTCGCGGAGCCCGGCGTCCGCCGAGGCGAGGCTGGACCGGTCGGCCCGGCGATGCTGCGGCGCGATCGGGATCGTGATGGGCTCCTCGATGAGCTCCGGCGCGAGCGCGCCGCCCTCGGGGACGAGGCGCGGCTCGCCGGGCCTGCGATCCTCGGCCACCTTCCACGCGCGCGGCACCCTCCGCAGACCGACGGGGTAGATGGTGAGGCCCTCTCGGTGGACGTGAATCCGCAAGAAGTTCTTGTAGTCCTCGATCTGGAGCGCCGAGAACGCCTCGTTGCCATGGCGCCGCGCGACGTTGAGCGAGATCAGGAGGTAGATGCCCATCAGCGTCGACCCGACCACGGCGCCGGTCACGCCGACGAAGAGCGTCACGCCGACGATGCTCCACATCGACTGGAGGCTCCGGACGTCGACGCCGAGCAGCGCGCCGCCGGCATAAGCGAGCCCCAGCGCGGCCCCGAGGTGCGCGAGCCCGTGGAGCGAGCCGGCGAGGCGGCGATACCAGGTCTTGTGCGTGTCGGTGAAGACGATGAACACGAGCAGGACGACGAGGACCCACGCGACGGCGCCAGGGCCGGGCCGGGGCAGCGTCAGCGAAGAGAGCATGTAGACGAACGCCGCGACGGGCCAGAAGCCGAGGTTGTACCGGGCGAACAAGAGGTTGCGCCAGGTGAGGCGGCGCGACTCCGACTCTGACGGAAATGACGCCTTCAAGGTGTAGGGGCGCTGGTCCGCGCCCGCGCCGGAGCGGACCACGGCGACCGGCTCGCCGTGGGTCGGGTGGAGGAACGCGCCGCCGCCGCCGGCGATGATGTTCTGCCGGCCGTCCGCGGACTCGTGGCGTCGATAGTGGTGCAGATCTCCGGCGATGCGCGCGACGACCTCGATCCCGGGCCGCGCGTCGGCGAGCTGCTTCTCGAAGAAGGCGAGGTTGCTCTGGAGATCGGGGTTGTAGATGGCGCCCTTCACCCAGTCGGGCTCGGCGGTGCAGAGGACCACGCGATCCCCGTCGCGCATGTCGTGCCTCGCCAGCTTGCAGAAATACTCGATCTGCGGCTGGTCGATGTCGGACTCCAGCTGGATGTCCACGCCGAGCAGCCAGAAGCCGCGGGGGAGCCTCAGCGCGAAGTAGCTCCGCGACTGGAGCGTCTTCCACGCGCCGAGCGTGCGCTTCTGGCCGAAGAGGCGCATGAAGCTCATCAGCCCGTCGTACCAGTCGTGATTGCCCGGGATCGCGAACAGGTGCGGCGGCTCCTTCACGTCGGCCTTCGGGAGCGCGGCCGCGTAGGGCTCGACGAGGCGCGTCCAGTACGCCTGCCGCGTGGCCGAGGGATACACCTGGTCCCCGCCCATGATCAGCACCTCTCCGCGCCGCGTCTCCCGGCCGCCGAGCGAGAGCGTCGGCCGGGCGAGCAGGCTCGCGATCGCATAGGTGGAGTTGAAGCCGTCGCCCGTGTCCGCCACGTAGTCGATCCAGATCTCGCCGCGCGCGACGCCGTTTCGGACCGCATAGTCGAAGGGCGGCTGCGGCCCCGCGATCGCCTCGATGAGCCGGAAATCGCCGCGCGCGCCGATCAGGCGGGAGACGGTCAGGTCGAGCGCGGAGCGGGCCAGCTGGAACGGGCTGTACCAGCTCGTCATGGTGATCCGCTGGAGCGCCTCGAGCCGCTCGCGATCCCGGCGATCGGTCATCCATTCCCTCCCGTCCTGCCAACGGTATCACCGCCGGAGCGCGGCGTCGCCTCCGCGCCGCGCGCCGGATCGTGGTCAATCCCGCGTCGCGAGCTCACCCGGGTAAGCCGGACGACCCGGGAGGCCGCGCGGCGGCGCGCGATCAGGCGCCGTCCTTGAGGCAGTTGGCGAGCTCGCTGAGGAGCTTGTCGGTCGCCTCCAGCCCGCTCGTGAAGACCTCGCCGTCCCTGGGCCGACGGGAGAGCCGCATGTCGGGAGAGAGCCGGTAGGGCGAGCCCTTCGGCTGGACAAGACGGAGCACCTTGGCGTGGTCGAGCGGGGTGTCCTCGCGCAGGTGCAGCGTGACCCCCTTGGCGCTCGCCTCGCACGCGAGCGCCTTCAGCCGGCGCAGCTCGGTCTTGAGCCGCATGAGGTGCACGAACCGGCGCGCCTCGATCGGCGGCGGGCCGAAGCGATCCTCCATCTCGACCGCGAGGTCCTGCACGTCCTCGGCCGAGCTGGCGCCGGCGAAGCGCTTGTAGAGGGAGAGGCGTACGCCCACGTCGGAAATATACTCCTCTGGCAGAAGCGCATCGGCGTCGAAGGAGAGCTCGGGGTCGACGTCGTGGACCACGGGCTCGCCGCGGAGCTCGTGGACGGCCTCGTCGAGCATCTGGCAGAAGAGCTCGAAGCCGACCTGGGCGACGGTGCCGCTCTGCTCGGCGCCGAGGAGATCGCCGGCGCCGCGCAGCTCGAGATCGAGCGAGGCGATCTGGAAGCCGGAGCCGAGCTCGGTGTGGCGCTCGAGGGCCTCGATGCGGGCGCGGGCCTCGTCGGTCATGGCGTTCGGGGGCGGGACGATGAGGTAGCAGTAGGCCCGCTCCTTGGAGCGGCCGACGCGGCCGCGCAGCTGGTAGAGCTGCGAGAGGCCGAACATGTCGGCGCGGTCGATGAGGATGGTGTTGGCGCGGGGGATGTCGAGGCCGCTCTCGATGATGGCGGTGGCGCAGAGGACGTCGTAGCGGCCCTCGACGAAGTCGAGCATGGCCTGCTCGAGGTTGTGCTCGCTCATCTGGCCGTGCGCGACGCAGATGCGGGCGCTCGGGACGAGCTCGGCGAGGCGGGCGGCGCGCTCGTAGAGGCCCTCGACGCGGTTGTAGACGTAGAAGACCTGGCCGCCGCGGCCGAGCTCGCGGAGGACGGCCTCGCGGAGGACGGCCTCGTCGTGGCGGGTAACCACGGTGCGGATGGCGCGGCGGTCGACCGGGGGGGTGGTGATGATCGACATGTCGCGGAGGCCGGAGACCGCCATCTGGAGGGTGCGGGGGATGGGGGTGGCCGAGAGCGTGAGGACGTCGACGTTGGTCTTGAGGGCCTTGATGCGCTCCTTGTGGGTGACGCCGAAGCGCTGCTCCTCGTCGACGACGAGCAGGCCGAGCCGCTTGAAGTGGATGTCCTTGGAGAGGAGGCGGTGCGTGCCGATGACGACGTCGACGCTGCCGTCGCGGAGGCCGCGGGAGACCTCGTCCTGCTCCTGCTTGGTCTGGAAGCGGGACATGGCGCGGACCTCGATGGGGTAGGAGGCCATGCGGGACTTGAAGCTGAGGTAGTGCTGCTGGGCGAGCACCGTGGTTGGGCAGAGGACGGCCACCTGCCTGCCGGCGTTGGCGGCGCGGAAGGCGGCGCGGATGGCAACCTCGGTCTTGCCGAAGCCGACGTCGCCGCAGACGAGGCGGTCCATGGGACGGCCGGACTCGAGGTCGGCCGCAACCTCGGTGATGGCCCGCGCCTGGTCGGGCGTCTCGTCGAAGGGGAAAGTCGCTTCGAAGGCACGGTAATCGTCGTCCGGGAGCGGAATGGGCGTGGCCGTGGCGGCGCGGCGCTCGGCGTAGAGGCGCAGGAGCTCGTCGGCCATCTTACGGACGCTCTTCTCGACCCGCGCCTTCGTCTTGGCAAAGGTCTGCCCGCCGAGCCGATCGAGCTTGGGGGCACCTTCGCCGCCGCTGAATTTCTGGATCTGGTTGAGGCGGTAGACCGGCAGGTAGAGCTTGTCGCCGCCGGCGTACTCCACGGCGATGAGGTCGACCGTGGTTGCGCCGACCTGCTTGTGGACGAGGCCGAGGTACCGGCCGATGCCGTGCTCTACATGGACGACGTAGTCGCCGACGCCCAGGTTGCGGAGGTCCTCGAGGAAGGCCTGCGCGGGTTTTGTGGCGGAGGCGGAGGCGCGAGCGGCGCGGCGGTGGGCGCGGGCCCCGAAGATTTCCTCTTCCGTGACCAGCGCTAGCCCCTCCGCCGGAGCGATGACGCCACGCGCAAGGGAGCCTGTGACGACGAGGGCGGTGTCGCGTGGAGCGGTCGAGCTGTTGCCGTCGAGGAACGCCGGGTCGAACGGACCGAGGTTGGCCTTCACCCGCACGTCTCGGTGGCGGAGCAGCGCAACCAGGCGCTCAACCTGGGTCTGTGCGCGCGCGGCGATCAGCACCCGCAGGCCCGCTTCTTGCCATGCGACGACGCGGCGGACGAGCGGGTCCAGAGCGCCGTGCTTGCCTCGTGAAGCGCGGGCCGCCTTGATGGCGCGCTCGAGGTCCGACTGGTCCCGCGCGGCGATCGAGGGGGCATCCTCGGGGGCGACCTCGAAGCGTTCCAGCGAGTCCTGACTTTCCACGGCACCCTCAACCCCGGTGCGATGCAGCGCAACCACGGTGCGGTGCCCGAGCCACGACGCGACGTGCGCCTCGTCCTCGTAGAAGGCGCCGAGCGGGAAGTGCGGCTCGCGATCCTTGTGGCTCCGGTCGGCGGCGGCGCGGCCGAGCTCGTCGCGCAGGGCGGCGGTGAGGGAGGCCGGATCCTCGAGAACGACGAGGGCGTCGCCGGGCAGGTACGAGGTGAAGGCAGCGAGGTCGATGTACGCCGGCAAATAGCCCTCGGCCCCGAAGAAGGCACGGCCGCTGGCAACGTCGTCGACCAGGGCGCGCGCCTTGGTCGAGGGGAAGTCGATGGCGTCGCAGGCGGCACGGACGCGCTGGCGGGCGCGCTCGACATTGCCTGGCGTGAGGATCGCCTCGCGGGCCGGCGGCAGCCAGACCTCCTTCACGTCGGCGATCGTGCGCTGATCGTCGGGGTTGAAGGTCTTGATCGACGCGATGACGTCGCCGTAAAAATCGATGCGCACCGGCAGCTCGGCCGAGGGCGCCCAGACATCGAGGAGGGCACCGCGGACGGCGAAGGAGCCAGGGTCTTCCACGAGGGGGCTGCGAACGTAGCCAGCGGCGCCGAGGCGGGCGGAGAGCGCGTCGCGATCCATCTCCTGTTCGGCGATGACGAGCTCGGCGTGCTCGGTGACCTCGTCCTTGGGAACGACCTTACGGGCGAGCGCGGCGACGGGGCAGACGAGGACCGACCACGGCAGGTCCATGCCGAGGTGGAAGAGCGTGGCGAGGCGGGTCTGGGCGCCGCGGCGGTCCGGGTTGACGTCCGCGTAGGGGCTGGCCTCGTTCGGCACGTAGAGAAGGACGCGACCGGAGGCCATGGAGCCGGTGGCCTCGGCGTCGTCGGCGTTTCGGTCGGCGAGCAGGAACGAGGCGTCGGCTGCCAGGGCGCGGGCGCTGTCGACGTCAGGGGTGAGGGCGAGGATGCGGCGGCCGGCGGCGGCGGCCACGAGGCGACGGATGACGAGCGCGCCGGCCGAGCCGGCTGAGCCCGTCACGTGGAATGTGCCAGGCAGCGCTGCGGCGAGCTCCGCGGCGAGATCGCGGGGGGTGACGATCCGGCGGTCCGAGGGGAGGTCGAACGACGGGAGCGGCTCGTGGTCGGCCGGCGTGGAGCCGGGGGGGCCGCTGGCGGAGGTGTCGTTCGAGGCGGCGTCGTCGAGGTCGCCTGAGAGCTCGCTGAGGGTAGCGGTGAGTGGGGAGCTTGCGGAGGAGAGGAGGGAGCGCTCGGAGGGCATCGGCGCAGCGCGGTCTAGCATGGGCGGCACCATCCGACCCGACCGGGCGCTATCCATCCACCCGCCCCGGACCGGCTCCGCGGACCACCTCCGCGCAGACCCCGACGGCACCCGAGGACCCCGCGCGCGCGGACCCGCGCGGACCCGACCGTGGTTGCGGCAGCAGCGCACGCGGACCTCACCGTGGTTGCCGGCGCGGCGCGCGGACCCGACCGTGGTTGCGAAATTGTGAAATTGTGAACTCCGTTCCGGCGCCGGGTCCAGACCGACCCGACCGTGGTTGCGCAGTCCTCGCGTCCTCCGCGACCGTGGTTGCGCCGGTCCTCGTGGTTGCGCCGGTCCTCGGACCCGACCGTCATTGGAGCGCGCCGCCGCCGCAGGTCGCGGCGCACCCTCAACCACAACCTACGGCGCTCGCGACCGGAACTAGAGGTCGATTATGATCGGTGCGTGGAGGTAGCGCGGAGCGGCTGAGCGCAGCCTGAGGCCCGGCACATCATCATGTCGAAGCCGGATCCGAACGCGACCGGGTTTCCACCCAACTCGACAATCGCGGCGGTCCGCCCGAGTCAGGCGAGCAGAGAGCTGCCCCGCGCCGCGGTAGCCAAGACGCCGAACTGGACATGGTGAGCCTATGAGCACGCCGAGTGAGCGTGCACCTCGCGAGCCTGCGCACCATCCATAGATTAGGTCAGCACGCTCCAGCTTATGGTCGTACGACGGGAGAGGTAACGCTCGCGGCAGGCGCTCCCTCGTCGTTGAGATTCAGGATACGCTCGCCCTGCCTATGCTTCGGCGAGCTCGCCGTTACCAACGCTGACCCCGTGGAACACACGCATCCACCATGTCCCGATGGGGAACATTGTATTGCGTACGCCAGCGCGCCATTGCTCGAGTGATTTACGATACGAGGTGCGAAAGGCATGTATCGCGGCGATGGCGTTGTTTCGCGCATCTGGTTGTCCGCGGCCAACCGCGAATGTTGGGTTGATGTTGCGGATCGGTTCGATGGTTGTCGCGCGTTTGTAAGGGGAAATTTTGCTTGCACGTGCAGGGCCGAGAAAGCCACGTCTTTGTCGCTTCAGGGTAGCACGAGCTCGCTTCTCGTGTAGATCGAGTTGTGCTGTGATATCACTCCGAAACCGCTCGGCGTCGCTGTTCGCAATCATGGGTGGAAGTGTGATTTGCATGGTGGCTTCCTCGGTCCACTCTGGGTTCTTCGGATTGAAGTAAATCTCAGGGCGTCGGGCGCGCAGTGCGCCGCAGCCGAGTTCGCGGACGAGTACCTTCGCACCCGGCCATTCGTGCGCATGCTCCACGATGCCGGCAATTACCGGGTTGGCCAGTGTGTAGGCGATTTTCTCCACTAATGCATCCCTTGTTGATAGGTGTACTGCGCTCGTTGTGGCATGGTCCCATATTGGGCCTTCCCAGGCTCGCAGAATTTTCGCTCCGAGCGCGACAATGCGGTGGAACCGCTGAAGGAAGCGTGGGAGCTCACCACGTGTATCTGTAACAACAAGATGAAGGTGGGTGGACATTACACAGAGCGCGTGTACGAGGATCCCATAGCGTTGTGCCGAGACCGCCAGGCTATAGATCACGATTCGTGTGATGGCGGAATCGGGGCGGAGGAGGAAGTGCCTTCGCAGGACACGGCGCGTGAGAAGGTAGGTAGCGCCAGGGACGATCGCGCGGGGCTGACTCATGTTCGTGGGCGATACCAAGAGTCGTGCCACGCGGTGAAAGCGGCTGATGAGGACGACGATGGCGCTCGGGCGGGTGGCGGCCGCCACCCGCTCCGCCACATCTCGCCACTCGACCGACGATCTCGCCGATCGATGTGAGCATTCTAAAAAATTCTAAGCTGTGATGAAATGTGGGGAATATTGCGTTGATCGAAGGTCCAAAGGTCCAAAAGGTCTGAAGATCCGCCCGCCCGGCCCGCCCGGCCCGGGCCCGCGGGCCCGGGCCCGCGCGGGCCCGGGCCCGAACGTACCGTGGTTGCGATTCAGCCCGC
The DNA here is from genome assembly GCF_028553905.1 of Sorangium sp. So ce836. Classification (NCBI taxonomy): domain Bacteria; kingdom Pseudomonadati; phylum Myxococcota; order Polyangiales; family Polyangiaceae; genus Sorangium; species Sorangium sp. So ce836. Next base: position 4,414,401 of record NZ_CP102233.1, read on the forward strand.
CTCATCCCCCACCCAAACCGACCGTGGTTGCGCCCGTCCCGCCCCGACCGACCGCCCCGCCCAAGCCGACCGTGGTTGCGCCCGTCCCGCCCCGACCGACCGCCCCGCCCAAGCCGACCGTGGTTGCGCCCGTCCTGCGCCCGTCCCGCCCCGACCGACCGCCCCGCCCACCCAAGCCGACCGTGGTTGCGCCCGTCCCGCCCCGGCGCCCCGCCGCCCCGCCGGATGATGAGTCCGCCGGGCCCCTACAAGCCTGGCACTCAGCTGCCGTGGAACCCCGCGGGGACGCGGACCGGGGAGGTGGACCTCGGCTATCGCGTCGGCCTCGACGTTCGCCGCGTCCAGGATCGCGAGATAGCTCGTGCCGCGACCGCGATCGTGCGCGAACGTCATCAGGTACCCCTCGTCCCCGGTGTCCGCAGCGCCTCGGCGAGCCCCAGGCACGAAGATCGGCTCGCCGCCGGTGTATCCCGCCGGGAAACGGTGGACCGTCCGCGCTGCTCCGCAACGCAGGTCGTACTCGTAGATCTCACCGTGGTTGGCCTCTCGTTCCCAAGACACGTCGGTGGCATACCCGTAGCGGCTCGGTCGCCCGACCTCCGCATCGGCGATGCGCGGATATTCGCTCGGCAGGTCGTCCAGGCGCGCCTCGGTGACGGTGCCGGTCGGCAGGTGGAGGTTCAACCGGTGCAGGCTCGGGAGCCCGCCGCTCACGTCGTCCAGGCCCTGCCGCCACAAAGCCGGCACCCGTGAGGTGCGGAGGCCGTACGGACGCACCGAAGAACAGCAGCTCTCCCGTGATCGGACAGATCTTCGGATGAGCGGTCATCGGGGTCTCCAGCGCACCGCCGAACGTGAACGGTCCGATCGTGTCGAGATCCGGGGTCAGCTCGTACGGGAAGCCGCCGTCCTCCAGCGCGAGCAGCCGGCCTCCATGCACGACCACGTGCGTGTTCGCCGTCGAGACCCGATGATCGCTCCTCGGAGACCGGCGCGTTGTTGCCCAGCAGGTGAATGAGCGGATCGACGCCTGATGCGGTGGCCATGAGCGCACTCGCTTTTCGCTGTGAGCAACCGACGTGTAGCCCCGACATTTTTCTTGATAGGCTTGTTCTTTCGGCCCCCCTCAACCGCCCGCGGGCGCTGCCCCGCAGCAGCGTCGGCGCTCAGGCCACCACCGCGGCAAGCGCCTCCGCGGCGCTCCAGGTGCGCCAGCGACCTCGAGCTCGACCGGTCGTGACCCCGCCGGGAACGCGTGAGCCGGATGGTGCGCAGCGCCGGAGGAGGGAAGCGAGGTGCGATGGCGCCTCGCGCCTCGCGCAGGGCCGCCCCGTGCTCTCCGCTACAGGCGGAGCCCGCCGCCCAGCGACGCCCCCCACACGGTGGCCCCTCGCTGCCCGGCGAGGCCGAACGGCGCATCCACGTTGACCACGCCCTGCGCGCGCACAAAGACCGCCTCGAGCTCCGCGTGCGCGTACAGGGCCGCCGACCACTGCGAGAAATTGCGCCCCGCGAGGGGCGCCGACTGCGCGAACATCTGCACCCGCAGCCCCGGCGTCAGCGGCCCGAGCCGCAAGCCGGCGTGCGCGGCGGCCACGATCGCGAGGCGCGATGGATTGGAGTTCACCGAGACGAGCACCGCAGGATCCAGCTCGGCGCCGAGCACCACGCGCGCCAAGAGCTCCGCCCGGCTGCGGAGCAGGAGCACGACCGGGATCGCGTTCGGCGCCCACATCCAGGGATCCGCGAACCCGCGCGCCGCGCTCGCGACCGCGTAGTTGTACTCGACCTCCGTGTTCGCCGGGATCGTCCCCGGGAACGTCGTGAGCGGCGGCGCAGCCCCGAGCCCGGCATGGATCGCTCGCCCTCGCCCCTCGACCAGCGCCGCCTGCAGGGTCACGAACGGATTCCCGAACCGGAACGACGAGCGCCGCGCTTCGCCCTCCACCTCGAACGTGGTCCAGGCCGCGGTCACATCCGCGGTCGCGCTCAGCCACCCGTTCAGGCGAGCGCCCGCCGCCACCTGCGGGGCGACGTGCGCCGTCGCCTGCTCGCCGTCCTGCGGCGAGGCCGAAAAGACTCCATAAAGCGCGACATACCCGCGGTCCTCCGGCCGCATCGGCATGTCGCCCACGCCCTGCGCCCGAGCAGGCGCCGCGACCAGCGCGCCGGCCGCGACCGCGGCGAGCGCGAGCGCGCGCCCTCGCCCCCTCACTTCGTCCTCCGGAACTTCTGCACGCCGCGACCCCTCAGGCTGGTCACGTAGACGCTCCCGTCCTGACCCACCGCGATCCCGTGCCCCCAGTCGATCTCCCCGGGGCCGTCCCCCGAGGTTCCCCACCGGTCCACGATCTCCCCATCGAGGTCGATCCGCAGCACATGCCCCCGCGGCCGCTCCGGATCCTGGTCGCCACCGTCGACCACATAGACATGCCGATCGGGCCCGAAGGCGATCGCCCATGGCCGCCCCAGCGCGGCGCTCTTCCACTGCGCGAGGTAGCCGCCGTCCGCGCTGAAGACCTGCACGCGCGCGTTCTCCCGGTCCGCCACATAGACCCGCCCCTCGTCGTCCGTGGCGATCCCGTGCGGCGTATCGAACTGCCCCCGCCCGAAGCCCTTCTCCCCCCACTCCGACAGGAGCTCGCCGCCCGCGGAGAAGCGCGCGATGCGAGCGTGGTTGTAGCCGTCCGCCACATAGACGTCGCCGTCCAGGCCGAAGGCGACGTTCGTCGGCCGATCGAGCTGCTCCGGGCTCGCCGCGCACCCGAGCACCGCGAGCGACGCGAAGAGCCACACCCCGCGCCTCTTCACGGCACCTCGCCGAGGGTCATGACCACCTCCCCCTCCGCCGTCAGCTTGAACACCCGGTTCTGCTCGGAGTCCGTGACCCACACGAAGCCATTCCGGTCGACCTCGATCCCGTGCGGATAGACGAACAACCCCTCACCCCACGCGTCGAGCAGCTCCCCCGTCTCCGGATCGAAGACCAGGATGGTCGCCTCCCCGATCGGCGCGTCGTTGCCCGACGTGCGCCCGGCCGCATGGCTCACCAGCACGCGCCCGCGCCCGTCCACCGCCACGTCGAGCGTCGGCCCGAACACCATCCCCTCGGGGACGCGCGGCCACCCGTCCACCACCGCGTACGGCCCCACCGGCGCGTCGTCCGCCGCCGGCGGCCGCGACGTGCACGCCCCAGAGAGCGCGCCCGCCGCGAGCGCGAGCCCCGCCGCGAGCGCGCGCCCCCCGCGGCGCGCCCCCGAAGCCGCAGCCTCTTCGCAAAACAATCCCATATCCGTCCGGGATAACAGTGTTATGCTGGCACGTCAACGGGTGAAGCACGGACGTGGCAGGATCGCGGGCATGGGTGTGACGGACGCCGATGAGCCGGTGGAGCGCGTGTTCCAGGCGCTCTGCGAGGGCCGGCTGGCGCGCGATGATCTCACCGCCCGCAAGATTGCCGCGTTCCTCGGCCAGACGACGATGGTGCTGTACCACCACTTCGGCTCGCTCGATGGGTTCCTCATCCGCGTCGACGGCGCCGGCTGGCGGCGGCTCGCGGGGCTCCTCGAGGCGCGGGCGCGCGCCGGCGCCGACGCGCGGTCGCTCGCCGTCGCGTATGTCGAGTTCGCGCTGCGCCACCCGGACCTCTACTGGCTGATGGCCGAGCGCCGCTTCGACCGCGCCCGCCTGCGCGATGAGGGGCGCCTGCGGCTCGCGCGCCCGCTGTGGAGCGGCTTCGTCGAGCTCCTGCGCCGGTACGGCAGCGCCCGGCCGGCGGAGGACACCCACGTGCTCTTCGCGGGCCTCCACGGCATCGCGATGCTCGCGCTGAGCGGGCGCGCCAACCTCGGTGAGGATCCCGCTCCGGACCAGGAGGTGGCGTTCGCCGCGGCGCGCCGGCTCGCGGATCTCGTGCTCCCCGCCCGCCCCCCCGAGCCGCCCGCTCTGCCGGCGATCGGCGACCGCGGCCCGCGGCGCAGCGCCTGATCCGGTCCACCCCCAGGCGCCCGCCGGCCGCCGAGGGCCCGCGCCGTCCCCGCGTGCGACGCGCGGCGCGCCCGGCCCGCCGCACGGGCGGCGCGCCCGGCCCGCCGCACGGGAAGAACAGGAAAGAGCGTCGAGGCAGGCCTTCGCGCCGGGCGCACCGGCCCCGCCGACGGGCGGCGTGCGTCGGCGTTGCCCGAGAACGACCGCAGCGCATCGGGCCGTTCCGCTGGATGGGCCGTGCCATGTGGGGGAAATCGGCACGTCCTGCGAGCTCGCGGCATCGATCTCCGTTCGGAGGTGCTTATGCGCGCGCGACGCGGGATCGCTTTGTGGATCGGCGGGGGATTGCTCGTCGCCGGCGCGGGTTGCGGCAGCGACGAACCGGAGGCGCCCGGCGCAGCTCGGCTCGGGATCGCCGCGGGCGAGGACCGCGACGTGCACGCGCCCGACGCGCTCGGCGCCCAGAGCCAGCCGGCGATCGCCGCGAACGCGGACGCGAGCATCCTCGTCGTGACCTACACCGATCCGCGCGGCGCGCTCGCGAGCCCGATGAGCCTGTCCGGCGTCGCGCGCTCCGACGATGGGGGGAGGTCCTTCGCCGAGGTGCTCGGCCCGAACGGCGAGGGCGCGCTGCCCTCGGCCCCCGGCGGACAGGTGCTCGGCGACCCCCGCGTCGTCCACGATCCGAGCCGCGACGTGTTCATCAGCGCCTCCACCTACGTTCGCCCCGCCGACGGCGTCCAGGGCCTCTGCATCCACGGATCGAGCCCCGGCGGCGCGGCCGGGACCTCGTGGTCCGCGCCGGTCGAGGTCGCTCCGGCGTTCGTCGCGGGGGAGAGCGCCGAGCAGGCCTCCATCGACGTCGACGCGTCGACCGGGCGCCTGTCCGTCACCTGGGTCCAGCGCGGCGGCGCGTCGCCCAGGATCCTCTACAGCCACTCCGACGATCTCGGCCAGACCTGGTCGCCCGCGGACGTGCTCGCGCAGGCGCCGGCCGGCGGCGACCTCGACGGGCCGAGCGCGCGCGTCCTCCCCGGGACCACGGACCGGGAGTCGATCGTCTATGCCGTCTTCCGCTCCATCGAGCCGGGGACCTCGCTGCGCAACATCGGATGCCGCCGCTCGACCGACGGAGGCGCCACCTGGGAACCGCTCGTCCTCCTCGACGCCGACGGCTACCCGCCGGAAGACCAGGTCCTCGGCGTCGACCACGCGAGGAGCTCCCCGTCGATCGACGTCGATCAGGCCACGGGGCGCGTCTACGTGGTCTATCAGCGGAGCGGCGACCGGGGGACGGGGGACATCGCCCTGCGCTCCTTCACGGAGGAGTGCGCCGCCGGCAACGCCGTCCTCCTCAACAGCGATCCAGGGCGCGATCGGGCCCAGATCTTCCCCTTCGTCGCCGTCGATCGAACGACGGGCACCGCGCACGTCGTCTACTACGACCAGGATGTCGCCGGCACGGGCGATCTGACCGAGCTCATGCACACCGCGTCGAGCGATCAAGGCGCCTCCTTCAGCCCACCTGCGCCGATCTCGGACCACCCCTTTCACGCGGGCCACGGCAACGACGCCTCCCGGCCGAACCTCGGCGATCGCATCGGCGGCGTGGCGCTCGCCGGTGAGCTCTACAGCGTCTTCGGCATGACGGCCGCCCAGCCGCGGTTCGACGAGGGACAGCCGACGTCGACCTCCCTGATCGCGCCGAACATCCACCTCGACGCCCTCGACGAGTTCGCGCGCGTCCCGCCGCTGCGCGCCGCGGGCACCCGGGTCGCCGACACGGCGTGCGGCGCGCTCGCGAACGAGCGCATCGATCCGGGGGAGCTCATCGAGGTCGGCGTCTACCTCGAGAACTACGTCGCGAACCCGGTCTCGGGCAGCACCACCGTCTCCGGGATCACGGCCACGCTCGAGACGGAGACGCCCACCGTGACGGTCACGAGGGCGAGCGCGACCTACCCCGACATCGAGCCGCGCCGCGTCGTCGCGAGCGACGCGCCGTTCCTCCTCACCACGGCGCGGGACTTCACCCCCGGTGCGCCGATCGATCTGACGCTCACGGTGAGCTCCGCCCAGGGCACGATCGAGCTGCCCATCCAGCTCGAGACGGGCGTGCCGGGCGACGCGGAGGTCCTCCTCGAGGAGGATTTCGACGACGCGAGCCCGCCCGCGCTCCCCTCCGGCTGGCGGTCGGTGCGCGAGGGCGGAGCGGCCTCCGCGTCGCCGTGGATCGTCGCGCAGACGCTGACGCCCGGCGACAACGCCGCGTTTCACGACGAGGAGCCGGAGACGTCGCACGTCGCGCTGCTGTCTCCCGCCGTGACGATCCCGGAGAGCTCCGAAGAATCGCACGTCACGCTCGACTTCGATCTCACCTACGAGCTGGAGGACGATCCGCAACGGCTCGTCGAGGCGTTCGACGGACTGACCTTGCGCGTGGAGGATCTCACGGCCGGCGCCGCGCCGCGCGCGGTCCTGGCCGAGGCGTTCGCCGAGGAGATCTTGACGGGCGCGAGCCACCATTTCCCCAAGCACCTCCCTGCTCGGGACGACCCGGGATACTTCGGCGATCAGTCGGTCTGGTCGGGGAGCTCCGGCGGGACCAAGCGCGTGTCGATCCGCTTCCCTGGCGCGGGGCTGCGCGGGCGGACCGTCCAGCTCCGGTTCGACTACACGCAGGACGACAGCCTGGTCTGCACGGACATCGGGCGCCCCGGGCCGTGCGGCGTCGCCATCGACAACGTCGTGCTCGCGGCGGTGCCGGTCGCGACCGGGGCTTGCGGGGCGGATCTGGCGCTGACGCTGACGGACGCGCCGGATCCCGTGTCGCCCGGCGCGCAGTTCGTCGCGACGATCGGCGTCGCCAACCAGGGGCCGGGCGACGCGAGCGACCTCGTCGTGACGTACGTCCTGCCGCCCGGGGCGAGCTTCGTCGGCGCCTCCGGGGCCGATTGGACGTGCAGGCTGGCCGCCGAGGGGCTCGTGTGCCGGCGCGCGTCGCTCGCCGCGCAGGAGAGCTCGTCGATCGCGGTCACCCTGACCGCGCCCGCGCTCACGCCGCCCGCGGTCGCCCTCGATATCGGCAGCACGGCGAAGGTCACCGCGCGAGAGCACGACCCGGCGCCGGAGAACAACCAGGGCGAGGCGAAGACGAACGTCTCCGTGCCGACGCGCCTCATCGCCTACCTGACCGTGCTCAGCGAGCGCAAAGCCGGCGACGACGTCTCCTACACGTTGCTCATCAACAACAAGGGCGGTCGCGCGCAGCCCGACAACCCGGGGTTCGAGTTCGTGGATGTGCTCCCGCCGGAGCTCCTGCTCGAGGGCGCGGTCGCGGAGGAGGGCGTGATCTCGTCCGATCCCACCACCAACACGATCGGCTGGGACGGCGTCATCGAGCCCGGAGAGTGGATGTTCATCACGATAGAAGCGACGCTCCGGCCGCTCACCGAGGGGCTCGTCGTGACGAACCAGGGGACCGTCTCGTTCGACGCCGACTCGGACGGGGTCAACGAGTCGAGCGCGCTGACCGACGAGCCCCTGTTCGCCGGCGCGGCCGATCCGACGGTCTTCACGGTGCGGCCCGCGATCTGCGGAGACGGCGTGCTCGGGCGGGGCGAGCAATGCGACGACGGCAACCGGCTCGACGGGGACTGCTGCTCGGCGCAGTGCACCGCCGAGCCCATCGCGGTGCTCTGCCGCGTGTCGACCTCTCCCTGCGATCCCGGGGAGTACTGCGACGGCGCAGGGCACTGCTCGGCGGACGCGATCTTGCCGGACGGGGACCTCTGCGACGACTTCGACGTCTGCAATGGCATCGAGCGGTGCTTCCAGGGGGCTTGCGTGAGCGACGTGCCCCTCGACTGCGACGATGGGGATCCAACGACCACGGACGAGTGCCATCCTTTCATCGGCTGCCGCAATCTACCGATCTCGGATCCGGGCACCTCCGGCGAGGGCACCGGGGGCGGCGGCAATGTCGGTGGTGGGCGCGACGCGGCGGGCGGCGGCGCAGGCGAGGGGGGCGGTGCCAGCGGCGGCGGCGCAGGAGGGAGCGGCGGCGGCGCGGGAGGGAGCGGCGGCGGCGCGGGAGGGAGCGGCGGCGGTGGCGCAGGCGAGGGCGGCGGCGCAGGAGCGAGCGGCGGCGGTGGCGCAGGCGAGGGCGGCGGCGCAGGCGAGGGCGGTAGCGCAGGCGAGGGCGGTAGCGCAGAATCGGGCGGCGGCGCAGCCCAGGGGGGCGATGCGAGCGGCGGAGGCGCGAGCGGCGGCGGCGGCAGCGCAGGAGAGGGGGGCGGCGGCACGGCCGCAGCCGGGGGTGAGGGCGCTGCCGGGGAGGGGGCGCCGGGGCGAGCGGAGCGGGCGCCGGCGGCGCCGGCGGCGGCCGGGATGCGGCCGGCGGAGCAGGGGGAGGGGATCACGCCGGCGGAGGAGCGCCGCCGGGCGCATGCAGTTGCTGCTTCAACGTCAACATCAACTGCGCGGTCGCCGCCGTGGGCGGCGCCGCCGGGCGCGCGCCGGGTCCGTCCCGCGCTCTCGTGCTCTTTGGTCTCCTCCTCGCGCTCGGCAGCGCGCGCCGTGCCCGCCACCGCTGACGGCGGCGTCGGCGCGCGTCCGCCCGAACACGAAGGTCCGATCACCGGTAGAGGAAGACCCCCTTCAGGTCCTCGGTCTGCGAGATGGGCGTGCCGCCCTTCTTCGAGGTGGCCCTGAACTGGTAGATCATCCCCGGCACAAGCGCTGGACCGTCGTACTCGACAGAAACGTTCTCGCTCCCCGACACCCTGGGCACATCGACGTTCTCCCAGATCTTCGCCCCGAGCGCGTCGAACAGCATCACCTCGTAGCGATCTTCGCTGGAGTCGTCCTCGAAGACGAACGTCGGTGTCCCGCTCACCTCCTCGAGCGAGCTCGCGCCGGGCGAGGCGACGGCGAGCGCGCCCGTCACCTTGAACGACTCCTGCACCGGCAGATCCTCGCCGGAGACCTTGATGCGCACGATCTCGGTCCCGCCGATCGACGTGTCGGGATCCCGCACGAGCGCGTCGTTCTCGAAGGCGGCGAGGATGACGTAGTCGCCGTCGGGCACCCCGGCGATCGAGAACTCGCCGGTCACGTTGCCCTGCCGGAGCCCTCGCGGCGCCTCGCCGCGGGCGGTCATCTCGTCGAACGTATCGGCCACGACCAGGATGACCGAGGTCGCGCTCCCGCCGGGCGCGTTCACGATCTCGACCTTGCCGCTCACGACCGCCGTGGCCTCTCCGGTCGCGTGCAGATCCACGCCGGCCGTCTCCTTGCCCGCGCTCACGGTCGCGCTCGCCGTGTCGAGCGCGAGACCGGCGCCATAGCCTTTCACCGTGACCTCGCCCGCGGGCACGTTGAAGATCGTGTAGCTGCCGTCGAGATCGGCCGCGCCGGTGACGCCGCCCGCGACGAGCAGCGTCCCGCCAGGCTGGTCGGCGCGGACGACCCCGGAGATGGAGCCGAGCCCGTCGCTGTCCGGCAGCGGCAACAGCGCGATCTCGGTGGCCGCCGACGCGATCCCGAGCGGCTTGCCCGACGCGGTCGAGAGGTCGATCGGAAGCGCGACCCGCGGCGCCTTCGGGAAGGTCTCGTAAGCGAGCGCGTCGGCGCGCAGCGTGACATCGGTCTCGACCGGCGCCCCGCTGGCGTCGCGCCGCGCGGGCACGGCGAGCTCGTAGCTGCCGTCGGCGCCGGTGAGCGCCACCCGGGAGATCACGGCGTCGTTGGCGTCCCGGGCCAGCACGCGCGCGCCGGCGATGCCCTTGTCGTCGAGCGAGTTGTAGACGCGGCCCTTCAGGGTCACCGGATCGAAGCAGGCGGGCTCGGCGCCCTCGACCTCCTCGCACACCTGCCGCGCGGTGCACCCCGTCTGCTCGGCCACCGAGCAGCTCTTCGGCTGCTCCTCGTCGTCGCCGCCACACCCCATCCCCAGCGAGGCGCAGAGCATCCCAACGGCCATCGAGCGCATCCTCATCGACTCGTCTCCTTTTGAACGATTATTTTGTCATCACCGCAGACACGATGTCTCAGCTCGTGGGCGGTCAGCGCTGCGTCCGCCCCAAGCTCGTCTCCGGCTCGCACGGAGGCAATACACCACGGAGGCGCTGCGGGCACAGAGGAGAGTCGTAACCAACCTCCGTGTCTTCAGCGCTTTTCAGGGGCCCATCCCTGGCCTGGAATCCAGGGAGAAGTCGCTCTTCTCGGTGCTAGTTCACGACGGGCTGGCAGCAGCCCGTGATGCAGTAGTGATCGGCGGCGCAAGGCTCCTGGCCGGCGAGCCCGCACGGCTGGACTCCCGGCGCGCACTGGCCTCCCGGGGCGCCGCCGCCGCTCCCTGCGGCGCCGCCGCCGACCCCGTCACCGCCGCCGGCGGCCGCGCCGCCGCCGGCGCCGGTGCCGGTCTCGAAGCAGTCGGCGGGCAGCGTCTCCTTGCCGAGGCACAGCTCGCAGTGGCCGCACTCGTTGAGGCAGGCGTCCACGGGCGTACACGGCTCGCAGCGGCTCGGGTCGGAGATGCCGTCGCGCGAGCACGAGCCTTGGCCGGTGCCGTCGGCGTCGGAGCCGAGCCAGACGTAGAGGCCGCTGCCCGCGGGCAGCTCGCAGCAGCCGAAGCAGTCGCAGCCGTTCGGCGTGAGCGGACCGCAGAAATCGTGGCAGGCATCGGACTGCTCCATCTTGAGCTGGCTGCAGCTCCTGCCCTGGGCGCCCGGCGTCGAGGCCGCAGGGTTGTACGCGCACATCGACCCGTTGTTCGACTCGGGGTGATAGTCGGGCGCGACCTCGTTCGGATCGCACTGATGGTTCCAGTGGCAATCGTCGTTGCCGGACCCGGAGTCCTGGTCGAAGTAGCAATCGACGGTGCAAGCCGGCCCTGCCTGCCCTGGGATCCCGCCGTAGTAGCTGTCCTCGGTGTTGTCGCACGGGCCGAGGCAGTCCGGGTCCTGCGCGTCGAGGAGCCCGTCCCCGTCGTTGTCGATGAGATCCCCGCACTGGTATATCTTGCCCTGGCACATGACGGTGGCCGTCGGGGTCGGGATGCCGCCGCCGCCCGCGGCGCCGGTGCCGGCCCCGGCCCCACCGCCGCCGCTTGCGCTGCCGCCGCCGCTTGCGCTGCCGCCGCCGCTTGCGCTGCCGCCGCCGCTTGCGCTGCCGCCGCCGCTCGCGGCGCCGCCGCCGCTGTCGCCCGCGCCCGCGCCGCCGGACGGCGCGGCGCCATCGACGACGCCATCGCTACAGCCGGCGCCGAACGTGAGCCCGAACAGGGTGGTCAGCAACGAAAGAGAGAGCGGGAGAGCTAGGCGCATGGTGTCTCCAAAGGTGGCTCCAGACGACCCACCCGCAGCGCGGGCTGCGGAGCGAGGGTGCCGGCGCGTTCAGTCGGAGCAGTTACACCGCCGCGCAGCCACGGCTCAGAAAAATGCTCAGATCGGGCAAGCGGCCGAGCCCGCCCGGAAGCGGCGTGGGGTCATGACCCACCCCGTGCTTGCAGCAATTTCCAGGTAGCCACCGAGCGAGCGCTCGCGTCGATTCCCTCTTCCTGGTCGTGGGATGGGAGGAATGAGAGCCACCGAGGCACAGCGGACACCGAGCGTCATGGCTCTCTCCTCTGAGCCCTCTGCGCCTCTGTGATTCCTTCTCTCATCCATCCAAAGACAGGATAGAGCGGCGCATTTCCCACCTTACCGCCCTCACGCTCGGCTGACCCCACCGCGGTGCCGCGCGCCGGCCGCCCTTCAGGGCGGCTGTGGCCGCTGCGCCGCAGCGCCGCGCGTGGCGGCGATCACGCCGCGCGGCCGCGACGCCGGCGGGAGCCCAGGCCGAGCGCGCCCGCGAGGAACGCCGCGAGTCCGACGAGCGCGCCGCCGCCCTCGCCTCGCTGCATCGCGCAGACCAGGCCCGACGAGACCTCCGGCTCCGGGGTCTGCCCGCCGCCCGTCCCGCCGCCGCCCGCACCGCCGCCGTTTCCGTCGCACGCATCGCCGATCCCGTCGGCGTCGGCGTCCGCTTGATCCGGGTTCGCCGCCAGCGGGCAGTTGTCGTCGCCGTCCTGGACGCCGTCATCGTCGTCGTCATCGTCGTCGACATCGCAGGCGTCGCCCTGCCCGTCGCCGTCGCTGTCGGCCTGATCGGGGTTCGGGACGGCGTCGCAGTTGTCCGCCTCGTCGGGCACGCCGTCGCCGTCGTCGTCGCCGTCGCAGGCGTCGCCCTGCCCGTCGCCGTCGCTGTCGGCCTGATCGGGGTTCGGCTCCTCGTCGCAGTTGTCCGCCGCGTCGGTCAGGCCGTCGCCGTCGGTGTCCTGGCAGGCGTTGCCCGTGCCGTCATCATCGGCGTCCGTCTGATCGGGGTTCGGGACCTCCGGGCAGTTGTCGGCCTCGTTCGGGATGCCGTCGCCGTCGCCGTCGGCGTCCGCGCCGAGGTCGCAGGCGTCGCCGCGGCCGTCGGCGTCGCCGTCGGCCTGATCCTGGTTCGACACGAAGGGGCAGTTGTCGCGCTCGTCCACGATGCCGTCGTCGTCGTCGTCGTCCTCGCAGGCGTCGCCGGTGCCGTCGCGGTCCGTATCTTCCTGGAAGATGTTCGACGCGAGGGGGCAGTTGTCCTCCCCGTCGAGCACGCCGTCGTCGTCGCTGTCCGGATCGCAGGCGTCCCCGAGGCTGTCGCCGTCCGTGTTGGTCTGGTCCGGGTTCCGCTCCGTAGGGCAGTTGTCCTCGGCGTTGACGAGCCCGTCGCCGTCGGCGTCGACGTCGGGCTCGCAGAAGTCGCCCACGCCGTCGCCGTCGCTGTCCTCCTGGTTCGGATTCTGCGTCACGGGGCAGTTGTCGCAGACGTCGCCGAGCTTGTCGTCGTCCCGGTCCTCCTGGAGCGGGTTCGCCACGAAGGGACAGTTGTCGACCTCGTCGGCGACACCGTCGCCATCTCCGTCTGGCGCGCTGGTATTGTCGTCACAGGGATCTCCGATGCCGTCTCCATCGGAGTCCGTCTGATCTGGGTTCTTCAGGCTCTCGCAGTTGTCGTCGTCGTTGAGGACGCCGTCGCCATCGAAATCGTCGTCGCAGGCGTCTCCGGTCGCGTCGCCGTCGAGGTCCTCCTGCCCCGTGTTGTCGATGGTGGGGCAGTTGTCGCAGGGATCGCCGACGCCGTCGGAGTCCACGTCCCGCTGGTCCTCGTTCGCGCTGAAAGCACAGTTATCGACGTCATCGGGGATCCCATCGGCATCGGAGTCCGGCGGCTGCGCCCACCCCGCGACCGGCAGCATCACCCCGATCACCCCCGCCGCGAGCCCCATCGCCAGCCGTCGCCCGCGCGACCGCACGCCCCTCGTCCCCGCACGCTTCATCGCGCCTCCATCCTTCCTGGCGATCGCCGCTTCACGGCGACAGCTTGGTCACGAACACGTCCGTGCCCTCGCCGCCCTCGAGCTGCTTCTCCCCGAACTCCACCGTCCCGGTGAACGCCCCCGTGACGAACACCTGCCGCTCCCGGTCGATGGCCACGCCCGTCGCCCGGTCCGCGCCCGCCCCGCCGAAGCGGTGGCTCCACCGGTAGCCGCCCTCCGGATCGAGCTTGGCCACGAACACGTCGTCGCCGCCCGCGCTCCTCACGGGCCCCGCCGCGAGCGACGCCTCGCCCCGGAACCCCCCCGCCACGAGCACGTCCCCCGTCCCGTCGACGAGCAGCTGCCCCAGCGTCGCGCCCTGCTCGCCGATGACCCGGCTGTAGAGGTGCCCGCCCTTCGAATCGAGCTTGGCCACGAACACCGCCGGCCGCTCGCCGGCCACCCGCGGCCCCCCGCCGAGGTCGATCGCCCCGCTGAACTCCCCGCCCACGATCACGTTGCCCGCGCCGTCCACCGCCACGGCCCTGGCCCGCTGCAGCCCCGCGTCGCCGAAGCGCTTGCTCCAGCGGTGCTTGCCGAGCGCGTCGAAGCTCGCCACGAACACGTCGAGATCCCCGGCGCTCACCAGCGGATCGCCGCCGAGCTCGAGCGTCCCGGCGAAGTCCCCGACCACGATCGCGTTGCCGCGCTCGTCCATCGCCACGGCGCGGGCCTGCTGATCGAAGCCGTCGCCGAACCGCTCGCTCCAGAGCGGCGTCCCGTCGGCGTCGAAGCTCGCCACGAACACGTCGTTGCCGCCCGCGCTCTGGAGCCGATCCTTGCCGACGCTCAGCGCGCCCGAGAAGCGGCCGGCCACGACGAGGCGCCCCGCCGCGATCGCCGCCACGCCCGTCGCCGCCTGGAAGCCGATGCCCCCGAGCGGCTGCAGCCACAGCTCCCGCCCCTCGGCGTCGAGCCGCGCGACATAACCGTCCCGCCCGCCGGCGCTCGTCCGCGGCGCGCCGCCGAACTCCAGCTTGCCCGAGAACTCCCCCGCCAAGAGGAGGCCCTCGTTCCCGTCGGTCGCGACCGCGTTCACGATCTGCGGGTCGAACGCCCCGAAGCGCTTCAGCCCGAGCCCCGCCCCGTCGCTCGCCGAGAGCCGCGCCCAGAAGACGTTCTCCACGCCGATCGGCGTTACGCGCTCGTCGTCGAGGGCCACGCCCTCCGCCGCCGTGAGCCGGCCGAGGAGCGCCGCGCTGCGGTCGTCCGCGACGGCCACGCTCGCCCCGGCCTGCTCCCCGTCGCCCCCGAGCGCGCGCGCCCACTGCACCTCGCCGCCCGCCGGCGGCGCGCCGCCGCCCTCGCCGCCCGCGCCCCCGGCGCCGCCCGAGCCCGTCGTCGCGGCCGAGAGGCTGAGCTCCGGCGCGCAGCCGAGCGCCGCGCCGCCGAGCGCCGCGCAGCCGAGCACCACCGCGGCCGAAGCTGCCATGAAATTCTGCGCCATCATCAGAACGCCCCCTGCCACACCACGCCCCGCGCCGTCGGGGTCACGAGCGGCACGAGCGACCCCGCCGCCCGCTCGTCACCCGTCCTGGGCCGCAGGAGGATGCCGCCGAGCGCCGCGCCGACGCCGGCGAGGCCGATCGCGCCGAGCGTCACCGACAGCCCGAGGCTCCGGTTCCAGCGCGCCCGGAGCGCCTCCATGCTCTCGAGGTCGTACGCGCGACGATCGCACACGGACCCGGGGCAGTCCTGCTCGACCCGATCGCGCGCGGCCGCGTGGTCGACCGCGAACGCCACGCTCCCCGCGAGCGCCGCGAGCCCCACGCCGCCCGCCGCCCACGCCCACAGCGGCACGGGCGCGCGAGCCTCGGCGGGCGCGCTCTCGGGCGGCGGGTGACCTGCGCCGCCGGCCGTGGCCGCGGGCCCGCGCCCCGGGACGAGGGCGACGCGGACCTCCACCGGCGCGCGCTCCGCCTCCTTGAGCGCGACCTCGCGCCGCTCGGTCTGGAAGCCGGGCGCCGTCACCACCACCTCGTGGCGACCGGGGTTGAGCTTGCGGGGGTAGGGGAGCGCCGCGCGGGGGATCGGCTGGCCGTCCACCCGCGCCTCGATCTCGTCCAGCGATGCGCCCTCGACGCGCAGCACGAGCGACGGGATGCGCGCGTCGAGCTGCTCGACGAGCGCCGCGGCCGCCGCCCGCGCCTGCGTGAACGCCGCAGGCTCGTCCTTCCCGAGCGGCAGGTGGACGACCTCGTACGCCGTCTCCCGGGCCTCGAGCAGGTGGCCGAGCGCCTCGTCGGCGCGCGCCAGATCGAGCCCCGTCGTGGGGGCGCGGACGAGCGCGTGGGCGGCCTGGAAATCCGCGCGGGCGGCCGCCACGTCCCCCGCGTCGCGCTTCTTGCGCCCCTCGATGAGGAGCGTCCGCGCGGTCTGTCGATCGGCCGCCGAGGGCTCGGCCCGCGCCGGGAGCGCCACGGCGACCGCGAGGACGGCCAAGGCGATGCCCGCGGCGCGGGGGGCACGAGGGCGCAGGAAGTTCATCTCATCACCAAGCCGCCGGGAACCCTCCCGGACCACCCGGCCATGATCGCACGCGGCTCGCGCGGGGGTCAACTGCGCCCTCACGCGGCGCGTCGCGCGCAAGCGATCATGGCGCTCACGCGGCGATGGCATGCTCGAGCCGTCGTGGAGCGCTCGATCCGCCGTGGAGCGCGCATGGCGCTCATGGCATCTCGCGCGCTCGCGGCGCCCGCCGATCAGGTGGCCGGGCGACTCTGGGGCAGGTTCACGGCCGACACCGGGACGGCGACGACCTCGGGCGCGCCCTTCGGCGTCACCGATTCTCCGGCGCCGGCGGGCGCCTCGCTCGGCGCGGCCGGCGCGAGATCGGCCGTCGCCGGCCCCCGGAGGACGCGGCCCATGGCGTCGTACCGGGCGCCGTGACAGCGGCAGTCCCAGCTGCGCTCCGCCGGGTTCCACGCCACGATGCCGCCGAGATGGGTGCACATGGCCGACATCTCGTGGATCTGCCCCTGCGGATCGCGGTAGACGGCGAGCTTCTTGAGACCCCTGCGCGCGACCGCGCCGCTGCCCGGCGCGATCTGCGCCACGTCGCCGACATCGCCCTTGCCGAGCCACGAGGCGTACTGGCAGGCGACATTGACGTTCTCCTTCACGTACTCCGAGACGGCGGCCGCGCTCAGGTTGACGCGCGCGGGATCGAAGAGCGACGCCATCCGGTTCTCCCGGCCCTGCACCAGATCCGAGATCAGGAGCCCGGCGATGGTCCCGTGCGTCATGCCGTTGCCGCAGTCGCCCGTGGAGATCAGGATCCTCGAGCCCCGCTTGACGCGGCCGATGTACGCGAGCCCGTCGACCGTCTCCATCACCTCGCCGGACCAGCGGTGCAGCACCTCGCCGGCCTCCGCGAAGCGCTCTCTCGCCCACGCCTCGAGGCGCGCGTACCGCTGGTCTGCGTCGCTGGCCTGGCCCGCCTTGTGGTCCTCTCCGCCCACGATGAGCACCTGGTCCGGGCCGTCCGCGCCGTCGACGTTCGCCACGCGGACGTAATGGAACGGATCGGCCGTGTCCCAGTAGAGGCCCGGCGCGACAGCGTCCCGGGGCACGCGCAGGCCGATGGCGTAGGTCCGGTATCCGGCCTGCTTCATGTGCACGCTGATGCGCGGGATGAACGGGGAGTTCGTGGCGAGCACGGCCTCGCTCGCGACCACCTGGAGGCCCCGCGCGGTCTTGACGACGACCTGGTGCGGCGCCGCGTCCTCGTCGACGTCGACCACGTGCGCCAGCGTGTAGAGCTTGCCGCCGTCGCGCTCGATCGCCCGCGATAGCCCCGCGAGGTACCTGCGAATGTGAAATTGCGCCTGGTCGGGGAAACAGACCGCGGGCCCCGTGTCGAAATCGACGAGCGGCGCCCGGTCGACGTAATGGACCGAGCCCAGCCCGGCGCGGTGCGCGGCCTGGATCTCGTCGCGGAGCGTCATCGGGGGCGACCCCGGGGCCGCGAAGAGATAGCCGTGGACGCGCCGGAAGTCGCAGTCGATCTCCTCTTCCTTGACGATGCGCTCGATCGTGTCGATGGCCGCCGTGTGGCTGCGCGCGGCGAGGCGCAGGTGGCTCACGTTGTGGAGCTTCGCGAGCGAGGCCCAGCGCCGGTCGAGCGCGTGGGTGATGTGCGCGGTGGTGAAGCCCGACTCGCCCCCGCCGACCGCGCCGTTGTCGAGGACGATGACGCGCTTGCCCGCCTTGGCGAGGAGATACGCCGTCGTCAGCCCGGCGATCCCTGCGCCCACCACGCACACGTCCGCCGTGTGATCGGTCGCGAGGGGGGCCATGGGAGGAAGGACGGCGTGGGTCCAGACGGTGTTCTTATCGTAGGCTCGCTCCGTCATAAACGCTCCTCGTGTGGACGCCGAGGGCTGCATCCCGGCGCTCGGTCTCGGTCATCCGTCGTCAATCGATCGTCTCGCCCGCCTCGCGCGAGGCGCGGTGTCGCCCTGCCCCCGGGGGCCTGGTGAAGAAGGGCGCCCGGGCGCGTCATGTGTCGCGCCTCGACAGGGTGACGAGCAGCCCGTAATGGTCGGAGAAGCCGCTCTTCACCTTCTTCTTCTTCTTGCCCGCCTCGATCGTGAGGCTCGATCGCATGATCTGGGCCCCGTGCGCGTCGCCCTCGAAGCCGCGGAGCAGCACGTGATCGATGAGCAGCCCGCGGGTGCCCTTCCCCCCGTCGAGGGGGTTGTCGAAGCAATACGTGCACTTCGCGTCCTCCTGGGACGCGTAGGGGTTCACGAAGCCGCGCGCGAGCAGCCGGTCGTAATGGGCGGGCAGGCGCGCCGAGATCGAGGGCGCCTTGGCAGGGCCGGTGTTGAGATCGCCGAGGAGCGCGGTCGCGCCGCGGCCGCCCGTCTTGCGATCGATGTAATCGAGGAGCGCGTCGATCTGCGCGGACTGGTCCTTTTGCCACGCCGTGTTGCGGGGGTGCGGGACGCCCTCCAGGCTCGCCGTGAGGTGGGTGCAGAAGACGTGGAGCTCGCCGAGGGAAGGGGGCGAGATCCGGGCATAGAGCACGGCGCGCCGATCGATCGCGGACGGGAGCACCAGCGCGTCGCGCTCGAGGATCTCGGCGTTCGTCAGGATGGCGGTGCCGGAGGCCCCGGCGTAGGCCTCCACGGCCGTCGCGCCGCCGGCGCGCGCGGGGGGACGCGCGCCGGCGGCGCTGTTCGGGCGCGCGCGAAGGCACGCTCGAGCAAGCTCGTCAGGGCCCTGCCGCGGGTTCGCGGAGAGGCAGTTGAAGCAGTCGGGCGACAGGCTGGTGAGCCTCGCCGAGCAGCTCTGGAGGAGGCACGGGAGCAAGGCGTGCTGGGTCAGGCCGGCGCAGCTCTCCGCGGCGCACGCGACGAGCGGGTCGGTCTCCTGCTGCGTGCAGCCGCCGTCCTCGTGGCCCGCGGGCAGCCGGAAGGTATTCGGCAGGGCGCTGGACGTGGCGGAGACGAGCTGCTGCCAGTGCTCCTCGAGCCAGAACTCCTGCACGCAGAGCAGGTCCACGGGCTGCTCGGCGAGCGCGCGGATGAGCGGCTCCGCCCGCTCGTCGACGTATTTGAGCACGCCCATCGCGAGCCCGCCGTTGTAGGTGGCCACGCGAAACGGCGATGCCTGCTTCGGCCCGGCGCTGCCGCGCGCCGTGTCCTCCGGCGCGCCCGCCTGAGGCGCGGCGGCCGGCGGCGCGACGCCGCCCTCGGGCGCGCCGGCGCTCTCCCGCGCGCGGCTCTTGTCGCCGCTGCACGCGGAGAGCGCGAGCGCACCGAGGATCGTCGCGCTCCGAAGCCAAGCCGTCTGCATCAGGCTGCTGGACGATGCAGATCGCGTACCGCGGCCGCCCGCCGCCCCGCACGGCACGCTTCGGCCGAGGACGCGACGCCTTCGCGCGTGCGCGCGGTGAGGCATTCCGCCACAATGGGACAAAGCTGCACCGGGCGGGGCGCGCGCGCGTCGAGCGCCGGCGCGCGTCGCTGTGGGGAGCGACGCGTGGGGCGCGCGCGCGTCGAGCGCCGGCGCGCGTCGCTGTGAGGGAACGACGCGCGGGCGCGCTCGTGAGGGGCGCGCTGTGGATTCGGGATGTGCCGTGGAGGCGGAACCGGGAGTAGCAGGTTGTCGCCCCGGATTTCGCCGAGACAGCTGTTGATTCGAACGGCGGGCACGCGTACTCCAGCTTCACGACACAGCGGATAGGACGTTCGACACCCCACAGCGATGGGTACCGGACCATCCTTGGCTCCACCGAACGCCCCGCGGCGAGGGTTCTTCGTCGAGACATGGAGGAATGATGAGAGAGCGCTTCGTGACGAGAGTGGCCCAGATTGCTCTGCTGACGAGCATGGGGCTCCCCCTGGGCTGCGACGGCTGCGACTCGGAGCCTGGCGACGGCACCACCGCTTCATCGAGCGGCGGCGGCGAAGGCGGTGTCGGCGGGCAAGGCGGCATCGGCGGCGAGGGCGGCGCGGGCGGAAGCGGCGGCGACGGTGGCGCGGGCGGAAGCGGCGGCTTCGGCGGCGAGGGCGGCGCGGGCGGGCAAGGCGGCGCGGGCGGGCAAGGCGGCGCGGGCGGCGCGGGCGGGCAAGGCGGCGCGGGCGGGCAAGGCGGCGCCGGCGGGCAAGGCGGCGCGGGCGGGCAAGGCGGCGCCGGCGGCTTTGGCGGATCCGGCGGCGCCGGCGGGCAAGGCGGCTTCGGGGGCGACGGGGGCGCGGGCGGCATCGGCGGGCCGGGCGGCGTCGGCGGCTTCGGCGGCGCGGGCGGCAGCGGCGAAGGCGGCAGCGGCGGCGGCGAACCTCCCGAGTTCCTCGGAGACGCGCTCTGGGGCGCCAGCGCCGGCGAGGAGAGGGGCGAGCGCGTCGAGGCGATCGCGGCGGATCAGGACGAGAACGTCGTCCTGGTCGGCGGCTTCCAGACCGCGATCAACTTCGGCGGCGACGCCGACCGCCTCGTGAGCGCGGGCCAACACGACATCTTCGTGGTGAAGCTCGACCCGGCCGGGGGCCACGTCTGGAGCAAGCGCTTCGGCGACACGTCCGATCAGTACGCGATCGCCGTGGCCACGGATTCGAGCGGCAACATCGTTATCGCCGGCGAGTTCGAGGGGACCCTCAACTTCGGCGCGGACCCGAGCACGGCGCTCGTGAGCGCCGGCGAGCGGGACATCTTCGTCGCCAAGCTCGACCCCGACGGCAACCACCTCTTCAGCAAGCGCTTCGGCGACGCGCTCGACCAGTACGCCTCGGCCGTGGCCGTCACCGCGGAGGACGACATCGTGGTCCTCGGCGTCGCCGACGGCGCCATCAACTTCAGCGAGGATCCCGGGGCCGAGCTCACGGGCACCGGCAGCGACAACGCCGTCGTCGCGAAGCTCGACGCCGCCGGCGGCCACCTCTGGAGCAAGCGGTTCGGGTCCCTCGAGAGCTGGCAGCGCCTCGCCAGCCTCGCGGCCAGCGGCTCGGCCCTCTACGTGGCCGGCGCGTTCGGCGGCAGGCTCGCGATCGACGACCGGCTCCTGGAGAGCGCCGTCAGCGGCGTGACGTCGGGCGCCGGGGGCGCCGGGGGCGGCGGCGAGCCGATCTACAGCATCGACGGGCTCGTCGCCCGGTTCGATCTGGCGTCGGGCAGCCTGGTCTGGGCGCGCCCGCTGGGCGCCGCCGGCGAGCAGTACGCGAAGTACGTCAGCGTCGGCGTCGACGGCCATCCCGTGGTCCTCGGCAACCACCGGGCGCCGTTCCAGGTCGGCTCCATCGACGTCGAGCACACCGAGGCGGCGGGATACGACCTCTACGTCGCCCGGCTCGACGCCGATGCGGGGGAGCCGCTCGCCGCGCGCGCGTTCGTGTCCGACGGCGACGAGTTCGTCTGGGGCTTCTCGCAGGATCCCTGGGGCAACCACGTGCTGAGCGGCTACTTCACGCGCTCGCTCTCGCTCGGCGGAGAGCCCGTCTCGGTCGGCGCGCCCTCGTCGGGCGACGCGTTCGTCGCGAAGCTCAGCCCGGATTTCTCCGAGGAGCTCTGGTCCGATGTCTACCGGGATCAGTTCTTCTCGTACGCCACCGCGCAGGCGGTCACCGGCGGCGGAAACACGGCGGTGGCCGGCCTCTTCTTCGGCGAGCGCCTCGAGCTCGGCGGAGTCCTCCCCGCCCTCGAGCACAGCGCGCCCGCGCGCGATCGCAACAACGGCGACGTCTTCCTCGTCACCCTGTCGCCCTGACGTCCCCGAACGGACGCGCGGGGCTTCGTCGAGCTCCGCGGCGCCCGGGCGGTGCGCGCGAGCAGCTGGCGCGTCCAGCTGCCGCGCGTACCCGCTCGCCGGCGGCCGCCGGCAGCAGCGCCGATCAGTGGGCCTCGTGGCTCTGCTGGCCGGCGTTGACGTGCTGCTCGTGGCTGCCGCCCTGCTCGTGGCTGCCGCCCTGCTCGCCCTCGGCCTGCGCGGCGCTGGCGCCGCTCGAGCCGTCGCCGCGCGCCTCGCCGCCCTTGCGGCCGATCTGGGCCATGTGCCCGCGGTTCTGGCTCACGGCCGCGCCGCCCTTGCGGCCGATCGCGGCCATGTGCTCGCGGTTCCGGCTCACGGCCGCGCCGCCCTTGCGGCCCGCGGCGCGGGCCTCCTCGGAGCTGAACTCGTGGGCTGTGCCCTTCTCGTGCGCGGCCTTGCCACCCATGCTCGCGATCGCGCGCTGCTGCTTCTGGTCCATGGCCGCGAAACCACGACTGCTGCTCTGCCCTTGTTGCTGTGCCATGATAGGTCTCCTTGGTGTCTGGCGCATCGCTCGGCGCCGGCGCGGGACAACGCTGGTGCGGCACCCCGCCCGATCTTCGCTGAACGATGTCGGCAGGAGGGGTGACTGCAACGTGGATGCCATGGAGAAGAACCCATGGAAACTGGGCTTCTCCAGCGCGAATCCAGCGAGAGCGCCCCGGGATCGCGGCGCGAGCTCGCGGTGGTCCCGGGCGCGTCTCGACCAGGGCGAACGACAACGGTGCGCGCCCGGCGCAAACGCGTCGCGACGCAGATCGCGGGCTTCTGCGCCGCTCAGCTCGCGACGCGCGCTGCTCAGCCTGGCCGATCCAGGCTTTCAGAAGGGGATCCGCCTCGCGGCAGACTGCCCCACCGGCCGTGGGCGCGCGGGCCATCGCGCCTCGTCCGCGGCCGCGCGCCGCCGAGATCCGCGGCGAGCGGACGCGCCCGAGCTCACGAGCTCAGCGCGTTTCGTCTGGCCCTCAGCGCTCGCCGTCGCGCTGACGAGCACGGCCAGGCGCTCACGTCGGCGCCGCGCGGCGGGCGGTGCGCCGCCGTTCGCCCGGAGAGGCCGCAGAAGAAGACGAGAAGGTGGGAAGTCAGGAAAATCATCTGCGTCGCCTCACCGTGCCTTACCTGCCGCCACGCTCCACCGAGCGACACCGCACCGCGCCGCCGTCACGGCGCCGCGCCGCCGTGAGGACTGCCGGCGCTGCGGCCAGCGCGTGTGGGCCTTGACGATCGGCCCGGGCGCGCCGTCGGCAGGTTGACATTGCGCTGCTCGCGATCGTCATCACCGCACCACCGGCCTCCGACAGGCGCGGTGGGTACGGCAAGCGCGCAGATCCTGCGGAGCTGCGGTCGCGCAGATTCTGCGCGCTCCGGAGCTCGGCAGTGCGCATCAGAAAGCGAAAGCGCACGGTGGGACGCGTAGGAGCTGCGCCGCTGCGTCGCCGCGTTCGCACGCGCGGAGCGGCGCCCTGCGCGTGCGACTGCGCGCGCGGCCCGCGGCGCGGCGGCGGCTGCGCCCGGAGCGCGTCGCTCCGGCGCGCGGCGCGGCGCCCGCGGCTGTCGCGCAACGCGGAGCAGCCCGTCAAAAACTCGACGTCCGCGTGGCCTCCGAGTTGCTCCCCAGGTGCGCGCTCGTCACGGATGTCACGGCGACGCCACACGTGATACAGAGCGATCTGACGCAACGGACGCAACCGACGTAGGCGACCCATGCGCGCATCACGCCATCCCTGGAACATTCCCGTATGCAAGAGAGGCTGACAACGGACTGTGATAAAGTCGCCGGCTCCCGCGGCCTGGTCGACATCGAGCGCTCCGGCGCGCTCCTGAAGGACGCGCTGCGCGGCTTTGTCGCCGTGTTCGCCCTCCAGGACGCGATCCTCATCGGCTACCTCGTCGTGACGACGATCTGCCTGCTCGGCGCGCCGCCGACCGAGGTGCAAGCGCAGTGCGTGCACCGCAATCTGGCCGCCATCGCCGCGCTCGTGTCCCTCTGCGTGTTCGTGCGCCGCGCGACGTTCGTGCCTCGCCTGCTGCGGAGCGTGGTTTACCGGCTCTCGCTCGTCGGCACCTTCCTCCTCAACTACCTCTCGCTCCGGACCATCCTGCCGACGGTCCGGAGCGACAGCCTCGACGCGGAGCTCCTCCATCTCGACCACCTCCTCTTCCGGTTCGAGCCGGCGCTCTGGATGGAGCGCTTCAACTCGCGCCCCGTCGTCGAGTGGTTCTCCTTCTTCTACTTCAGCTACTTCTTCATCTGCTTCACCTCGATGGTGCTGGCGGTCTGGGTGGCCCGCCCCGGCCGCGGCACGACCGAGTACGCGGTCGGCACGTCGATCGTCTACTGCGTTGGCCAGCTCGGCTACATGGCGGTCCCCGCGTACGGCCCGGTCCAGGCGCTGAAGCACCTCTATCAGGGGCCGCTCGACGGCGGCTTCTTCTGGGGGTGCGTGAGCAGCATCGTGCAGGCCGGCGGCGCCATGAAGGACGTCTTTCCCTCCCTGCACACGGCCGCGCCGCTCTGGTTCGCCCTCTACACGTTCCACCGCGCGCGCACGGACCGGCGCCTCTTCTGGCTGGCCGTGGTGGCCGCGTTCTTCTCCTTCAACATCATCATCTCCACCATGCTCCTCCGCTGGCACTACGCGGTCGACGTGGTCGCCGGCGTCGCGCTGGCCACGGGGGCGGCGTGGCTCACGCCGCGGCTCGTCCGCTGGGAGGAGGGCCTCCGCGCCCGCCTGGACCAGCCGCAGCCGTGGAGCTTCCGGTAGCCGCGGCGCCTCCGCCGCCCGCCTGAGCCGCCCGCGCGCCGCGCCTCACGTGACCGAGACCGCGCTCTGCGCCGGGGCCGCCTGGGCCCTCGGGGCGCCCCGGCGCTCCTCGGCGGCCCCGTCGGGCAGGAAGCCGTCCGACTGCTTGCTCCAGAGCCGCTTGTAGGCCCCGTTCCGCGCCAGCAGCTCGGCGTGGGTGCCGTCCTCGATGATCCGGCCGTCCTCGAACACGAGGATGCGATCGAGGTGGACGATGGTCGAGAGGCGATGCGCCACGACGAGCACCGTCTTGCCCTTCATGACCCCGTCGAGCGTGTCCTGGATGGCCTTCTCGGTGATCGAGTCGAGGCTCGACGTCGCCTCGTCGAGGATGAGGATCGGCGCGTCCTTCAGGATGACCCGCGCGATGGCGATGCGCTGGCGCTGGCCGCCCGAGAGCTTGACGCCGCGCTCGCCGACCATGGAGCGATACTGGTCCTTCATCTGCGCGATGAACTCGTGCGCGCGCGCCTTGCGCGCCGCCTCGACGACCTCCTCGTCGGTCGCGGTGAGGCGCCCGTAGCGGATGTTGTCGAGGAGCGTCCGGTGGAAGAGGCTCGGGTCCTGCGGGATCAGGCTGAGCTGCGCGTGCAGCGCGTCCTGCGTCATGTCGCGGATGTCCACGCCGTCGATCAGGATCTGACCGGAGTCGATGTCGTAGAGGCGCAAGATGATGTTGACGAAGGTCGATTTGCCGGAGCCGGAGAAGCCGACGAGCCCGACCCGCTGGCCGCGCGGGATCGTCACGCTGAGCCCCTCGAAGATCGGGTGATCCGGCGTGTAGCCGAAGGTGACGTTCCGGAGCTCGATCCGGCCGCGCTCGATCCGCGGCGCGACGGCCCCGGGCTGGTCGACGAGCTCATGGGAGCGGACGATTGTGTTCACCCCGTTCGCGACGTTGCCGACGAACTCGAAGAACTCGAGGAAGCGGCGGCTCAGGTTGCGCGCCTCGTTGATGATGAGGAGCGACAGGCTGGTCGCCATCACGAACTCGGCGACGCCGATGGCGCCGCGCTGCCAGAGCGAGAGCGCGTAGTAGAGCGTCCCCACCTTGAGCAGCGCGGCCGACGCGAACTGGAACCAGCGCACGCGCTCGGAGTACCAGTTCGACCGGCGCACCGCCCGGAGCTCCCTGACGAGCTGCTCGTCGAGGTACTCGCGCTCGAAGCCGAGCCGGGCGAAGAGCCGCGCGCTCGTGAGGTTCGTGACCGAGTCGACGAGCTTGCCCGTCGTCTCGCTCCGCGCGGCCGCGGCCCGCACCGCGTGCGGCTGGCAGCGGGTCGCGAGCCAGTAGGAGATGCCGACGAACAGCACCGCCCACGCCGAGACGAACGCCGCGAGCTCCGGGTGAGCGCGGTAGAGCAGGCCGATCGAGACGGAGAAGACGATGGCGATCGGCCAGAAGTCGAACAGGATGGCCCACAGCGTCTGCGAGACGCCCATCGACGTCTCGCTGATGCGGTGGGCGAGCGCCCCGGCGAAGTTGTTGCTGAAGTACCGGTGGGAGTGGTGCTGGAGGTAGGCGTAGAGGTTGCGGGTCACGTTCTGGCGCTGCCACGGCCCGACGAGGATCTGGCAGAGGCCCGCGACGCGGCTGAACAGGAACTCGCCGGCGATGAGCGCGACGAACAGCGTCAGCGGGCTGCGCAGCTGGCCGCTCATCGCGGCCCGGTCGCCGTCCGGCGCCTGCGTCACGCCCTTGATCACCTGCCCGATGGCATAAGGGATCATGATCCCGAACGAGGCGTGGGCCGACTCGAACACGAACATCGCCAGATACCAGGCGCGGTAACGGCGGATGAAGTGGAGGATGAACCGAAAGGGCGTGTCCGGGAGCGCCGGAGCGCCGGGCGCGCGCTGCAGAGAGGTCTTGGATTCCACCGCATTGTCCTGGGCGCCTCGCGCGCCCTCATGGGCCGACGGTCTGCTCTCCCGGCGGCGCTCGCCCCGCAGGGGAGGGCGCCGGCGCGGGGAGCGTCACGCTGTGTTCACTGCCCGGCCGTCACGGCGCGGAACCGGAACGTGGGGTCGCGATCCGTACCGCCGGGCCGCGCGGCGCGCCACCCGAGGTGATGCGCGTAGCTCCCGAGGCGGCCGTCCTGCGCGAGCCGCTCCTCGGCGACGGGATCGCGGCCCTCGGCGAGCGGGCTCACATAGAGCGCGTCGGTCGGGCAGTAGAGCTCGCACATGAAGCAGGTCTGGCAGTCTTCCTGGCGCGCGATGACGGGCGCCTCGCCCGGCCGGGCCTCGAAGACGTTCGTGGGGCAGACCTTGACGCAGAGGTTGCAGTCGATGCAGCGGGCGTCGCTCAAGAGCTCGATCATGCGAGGTCTCCTTGGTCGGGGGCGGGCGGGCCGGACCCATGCGGGGGCCGGCGAGGCTCGACCCAGATGGACGAGAGCCCGCCGGTCGCGAGGCAATGGGCCTGGTCCGGGTCGGTGTGCGGCAGGTCGGTGCGCTGGTGCAGCCCCCGGGACTCGGCGCGCGCGAGGGCGCTCCCGTAGCAGAACCGCGCGGTGGCCAGCAGCGCGGCGGCCTCGCGCGCCCGGACCCGGGCGGCGCCGGCGGCGTGGAGGTGCGCCTCGGCGTCGCGCCACGCGCCCTCGAGCCGCTCGACCGAGGCCGCCAGCCGATCGCCGCGGCGGAAGAGGTTCTTGTCGAGCGGCAGCACCTCCTGCTGGACGACGTCGATGATCTCTTTGGCGGAGGGCCCGCCCGCCGCCCCGCCGGGCCGGAGGCCGACGGTCCCGGCAGGGCGCACGGCCCTCGCGGCGGCGCGGTCGCCGAGGCGCTGCGCGAACTGGGCCGCGGCGCGGCCCGCCCAGGTGCCGCTCGAGATGGCCCAGGCCGCGTTGGGGCTCCCGCCGCCGCTCGAAGCGCCGACGATGAGCTCGCGCGAGGCCGCGTCGCCCGCGGCGTAGAGCCCCGGGACGCCCGTCGCGCACGCGTCGTCGACGATGCGGATGCCGCCGCTGCCGCGCACCGTGCCCTCCGAGCGGAGGGTGACGGGGAACCGCTGCTTGAACGGGTCGATCCCGAGCCGGTCGTGGGGCAAGAAGCAGTTCGGCTGTCCGTCGCGCAGCCAGCGCTGGATCTCGGGGCCGGCGCGGTCGAGCACCGCGTACACCGGCCCGTGGCGGAGCGCCCTAGCCAGCGCGAGCATGCGATTGCCCCGGCTGTCGATGACCTCGCCCGACTCGGTGGTGAAGGTCGCCCAGAAATAGGGCAGCCCCTTGGTGACCGAGGCGTAGGCGGGGCTGATCCCGTATTGCGCCGAGAACTCCATCCCGGAGAGCTCGGCGCCGACCTCGGCGGCCATCAGGGTGCCGTCTCCCGTGTTGACGTCGCAGCCGAGCGCCTTGCTCAGGAACGCGCAGCCGCCGCTCGCGAGGACCACGGCCCCGGCGCGGATGCGCCACGCCGCGTCCTGCTGGCGGGCGTGGCCGGCCGCGCCGGCGACCGCGCCGTCGCTGACGAGGAGCTCGAGGGCAGGGGCGTGGTCGAGGATGCGGACGCCCGCGCGCCGGAGCTGGCGGCGCAGGAAGTACATGTAATCGGGGCCCCGCAGGTTGGCGCGGTATTGAAGGCCGCTGTCGTCCAGCGGAAAGGGATAGCCCCACGCGGCGAGGAGGTTGATCTGCTCCCAGGTCGCGTCGAGGACGCGCGCCATCCAGTCGCGGTGCGCGAGCCCGCCGCTCCGCGCGAACCTCGCCTCGATGGCGCGCTCGCGCGCGTCGCCCTCGGGCGTCACGTACCAGGCGCCGGTGTTCGCGGGGGCCGTGGCGCCGGAGGTGCCGCAATATCCCTTGTCGACGAGCGCCACGCTGCGCGCGCCGCTCGCGACGGCCCCGAGCGCGGCCCACGCGCCGGCGGGGCCGCCGCCGATCACCAGGACGTCGGCGACGTCGTCGATCTCGGAGGCGCGGGGTGGGGACGGCGTCGCAGGGGTGCTCATCGGGGATCCGCGGCGGCGGGCCCAAGCATCGATCGGGCCAGCGCTGTGGCCGGCGCGGACGTGCGGCGGGGGGCTCCGCTGCTGCCTCAGCAGCAGCCGGGTGGTGATCGGCTGCTGCGGCGCGCGCAGGGCGGGATCGGTGTCGCCAGCGCCTCGCGGCGCGGCCGCGTTGCGCTCGCGAGATGGGCGACCGCTCGGCGCGCCCCCTCGCCAGCGGACCGCGCTCGGGAAGGTCGGGCCGGGGTCCTCGGGAAGGGCGCCGACGGTCGTTCAGACCAGGAAGGCATGAGGCTGGCAGTTCGGACACCCCGCTTGGAGCGGGGCGGCCAGCGGGCCGGGGATCCCTTGATCCCAGCCGAGGGCGACGTGGCCGTGGGGGCTCGCGGCGTCGGGCTGCTGGGACGCGTGCGCGAGCTGCGCGGTGTTGCGCCGCTCGGTCCAGCCGTGGGACTCGTAGAGGGCCACGGCGGCCGGGTGGGGATGCCCTTTTGCGCCGGGCGCCGCGAGGTAGTAGTGGTGTCCGTCGGCGCGCGCGACACCGTAGGAATAGGCGATCTTCCCGCTGGCGGGCATGGCGCCGAAATTGGGGACAGCGGCGCCGGACCGGGCCGCGTTCACGGCCGCGTCGACGAGGGGCGCGCTCACGTTCAGCGCCTCGGCGGCCCCGCTCGCGGCGCCTGCGCTCGCTGCCCAGTTCCTCGCCGTCCAGGCGGCGCCGGGCACCCCGAGCGGCGCGGCCCCCGCCGAGAGCGGGTTCGCGACGCCGCCCGGCGCGGCGATCATGATCTTCCGGAGCGCGCCCGCGACCGCGGCGCCGGTGGTGCTGTTCCACTCCCGCAGCATCGCGAGGACGGCGTCCTCCATGCTGCCGGTCCCGCCGACCGCGCCGCCGACCACGATGGCCGCGGCGAGCTCGGCGTCCAGGGTCGCGGCCGGTGCGGTCGCCGCGGTGACGGCCGGAGGGAGCACCGGCACGAGCGTGGCGAGCTTCTGGTCGGGGAGCGGCGCGATCAGACCCGCGAGCGCCGCCGGACCGAGCGGAGCCGCGAGCGCCGCCTGCGCGGCCGCGAACGCCGTTGCGCCGCAGAGGCTCGCCGGCAGCGTCGGTCCGAGGTACGTTCCCAGCAGCGCGGCCGCCGCCACGGCGAGCCGGCGCTCGGCCGCCGAGCCGCCCGCCCCGGCCACCTGCGCCTGCACGGCGGCGACGCACGCGCCGGCCATGGCGGCCTCCGAGCCTGCGACGACCGCGCCGGCGGCCACCGCGCTCCTCATGGTGGCCGCCGCCTGTCCGGCGCGGAGCTGCGCCGTGGCAACGGCGTTGCAAGCCGAGGTCGCGAGCGGGCCGAGGGCGGCGTTGCCCAGCGCGGTGGTGACCTGCGCGGTGTTGTTGCCTGCCACCGCGCTCCGGGCGGCCAGGGAGATCTGGGCAGCCGTGGGACCGGCGGCCACCGCCGCGGGGTCGAGGGCCACGGCGGCGGCGAGGGCCACGGCGACCACGCTGCCGCCGTCGGCCGTGCACTGGATGGCCGCGGTCGCCGCCTTGACGGCGTCCGAGCCGGGGGCCCACGGGATGTGCTCGTGGTTCCCGCCCAGCTCGGTGATCGCTCCGTGGTGAACCGCCGTGAGCGCGACGACGAGCGGCGGCGGGTTGAGCGCTTGCGAGCGGACGTTGCTGAAATCCGCGTCGCCGGTGAGCAGCACGTACTTCTCCGCCGCTCCGTGGGAGACGGCATGATCGAGGACGGGCCGGAGGGCTGGACGCGCCAGGAGGGGGGCGGCCAGCACGGCTGCGGCGACGATCGGGGTCAGGGCGTTGTCCTCGATGGCGACGGCGTCGGTGACCGTCTCGAAGACGAGCGGCGCCGCGGCGCGGGTGATCCCGACCGCCGGCACGCCCGCCGCGGCGGCGATCACGGCGGCCGAGACGGCGTCGAGCTCCCACTGCGCCATGCCCGTGAGGGCGACCGCGCCCCTCGCGTGGTTGGTCACGACGAAGCTGGCCGCCGTATGCACCGTGATCGCGTCGGCGGGCACCGCGGCGGCCGCCGTGGCCGCGGTCGCGGTCGCCGCGACCGGGGCCCCGGCAGCCACGGAGGCGTCCGCCGCGATCGCGGCGGCCACGATCGCGTCCCGCGCCGGATTGGCCGCGAGGTGCCGCACCCTGGCGAGCTTGACGGCCCGCTTCCCCCGGGTCTTCTTGGACGCGAACTCCGCCGTCCTGGTGGCCGCAGCGGCGGCGATCGCGATCGCCGTCGCGCCGGCGCCCAGCGCCTGGGCCTGCGCCGCGGCCGCGCGCGCGACCGCGGCGATGGCCGCCTTCATCTCGGCGTTCTTGAGCGCGGCCTCCACACCCGTCACCCGCAGGGTGCCCTCGAGCATCGTGGCGGCCGCGTTGGCGACGGTCAGCGGCCCGCATCCCCCCAGCCCGCGACCCCCGCCGCGTTGGCGGCCGGCGCCGCCGCGGCGCCGAGGACGGCCGCCGCCGCGGCCGGGTTGTCGTCGACACACACGTACATCGCCACGCCGGAGTTGTTCTTCTCCCCCTCTCGATAGGCGTTGTTGCCCTGGCACCGCTCGAGGAAGCCCCAGGGGAAATGCATCTGCGAGCCGCCGCCGGCCACCCAGAGGTGGAATTCACCCCCGTGGTGGAGCACGCGGGCGATGGTCTCCCGGACCTGGCCTGCGCCCATGTGCTGCTGCGGAGCGAGCCAGCGCCGGCGGTAGAGGTCGTGCTGGTAGCGAGCCAGCTGCATGTGATCGAGATCGAAATGGGAGAGGATGATCAGCGGATCGTGGCAGAGGCAGAGGCGCGTGTCGGGCACGGGCCAGCTCCCGACGTTCTTTTCCGGAAAACCGACGTCGTAATAGGCGATGACACGTCCCTGGTTGTCGTGAAGGGCGTTGCAGCCGCCCTGGCCGACGTCGAAGACGGCCACGAAGGGCTGCTGGCCTCCTGCGATCACCATCGGGTTCGGGAGCTGCGCGGGCGGCGGGGCGCCGTTCGGCGGGCTGCCTACATAGCCATCGCCGCGCCGCCCCGCCCCTCCTCCCGAGGGCGGGGGCGGCGGGGGGGTGCGGCGAAGGTCGCCGGCAGCGCCCCCACGCCCGCGAGCGCGAGCGGCGGCCCGCCGTCCCACGGAAACCCGCCGAAGAAATCTCGAATCGCCTCGACGCCCCGCTGCCAGGCCGCCTTCGGCCCAGCGAGGAGCCGGCGAAGCAGCTCCGGCAGGCTCGTCCGGAAGATCTCCCTGGACCCGGGCCCGGAATCCCCACCGCTGGTCCCCGGTGACCCGTCGCCGAACGAACCCTCGCTCTCGAGGGCCATGGCCGTCGGTCCCGGAAGCCTCCGGCGCCCCCGGAGCGGCGCCGGCCTTCTGGGCTTCGCCTTCGCCGCGAGCTGGGGGAAATGCAGCGCCTTGATAGCGCCCTGCGTGATGCGCCAGAGGTCCGGGGACGAGTCGGGCAGGCGCCTCGGGACGCCGGTGAAGAGCCCTGCTTCGCGCACGTCGCCGGAGGGGTTCATCCCGAAGACGACCAGGTCGCCGACGTACTTCGCGTCCGCGCTCCGGGTCCGGTGGATCTCGACCTCGTACCAGTCGCACTCGACCGGCAGCCCGCGGCCGAGCTCCGCCGCGGGGATCACGTACTCGAAGGAGGCGACGGGGGCCTCGTCTCCCGCCTCCAGGACCCGGAGCAGGTACCAGGAATAGAGCGCGTGCAGGAAGCTCATCTCGTCGGTCCGGAGCTTCGGAAAGACGTAGTCGAACTTCCTGCCGCGGAGGAGCTGCACGAGCCGCTCCGCCGCCCGATCGCGGACCAACTCGAGCCAGACCTTGTTCATCCAGACCCGATCGACGCAGTCGAGGCGCACATAGGCGCGATCGCCGGCGCTGCGGCTGATGGAGTCGACGAACGCGTAATAGCGCCGCGGTGGGTGGGTGTCGAAGGTGTTGCCGCCGGGGCCCTTCGCGAGCGGCCTCGCCCGGGTGGGGAGATGGATGAGCATCTCGAGGACACGCCTCTTCCTGACGCCCTTCGACTTCCCGCCTCCGGGCTGCGTGAGCGCCCTGGAGATGACCTCCTCCACGGAGGGGCCGCCCTCGAGCAGGGCGATCAGCTCGCGATCCTGCTGGAGCAGGGCGGCGATCTCGGCGGCCTGCTTCCGGTGCCAGAGGCGCCCCCGGAGCGGCACGGCGCTCTTTCGCCGCAGCCTCCGCACCAGGCGGATGATCTCGGCCGCGACCTCGTCCTTGTCGCTCTCCGGCCGGCGCAACCGGCCCTTCAGCGCGCGAAGGTGCTTCTTCTGCGTACCGACCCCGCGCGTGTGGACGCCCGGGGGCAATCGGCGGTGGATGCGAGGCATGCGGTCTCCGGCTTCAGGAACCGTGGGCGTCGAGCAGCGCGCGGCGGGTCTGCTCGTCGAGCGCGCCCGTGGCCTCGAGCGCGTGATCGCGCTGGAACGAGGCGACGGCGCGCTCTACGTCCTCCGCCGCGGCGGCGGGCTCGCGGAGGTAGCCGAGGTTGGCGAGCCGGGCGCGCGCGCCCGCCGTCGAGGCGTGGGGAAGGAGCTGGCCGAGCGCGAGCTCGTGGACCTGACCGTCGGCGAGGACGAGCCGCCCGGCTCGTGCTCCCGGGGGGATCCAGTGCTCCAGCCAGCCGCCACCGTCGGTCTCGCCGGAGAAGCAGAGATCGTCGACCCGGAGCTCGTAGGCGAGGCCCACGCGGGGGACCTCGCCCGAGAGGAGGCGAATCCGCAGCTTCTCCGGCACGCCGCGGCGGCGGAAGACGTGGCGGCGCCCCATGGCGCACGCCTCCTCGCGGAGCCGCCGATCCGGGATGATCACCCGATCGCCGGGCTCGAGGACATAAGGGTTCTCCCGCTTCGCCCGGAGCGCGGCGTTGTCGGCGTGACGCCAGATCGTGTCGATCGTGAAGCCATGACGGTCGGCGATGCTGGCGGCGCACTCACCGATCGAGACGACGTGTTGCCGGGGCACGACCTCGAATAGACGCGCCGGGGGTGGGGCTGTCAAGGCTCCGCCGTGGTGCGAGCCCGGGGCGGAGCGACGTCGCGCCCGAGCGTGCCAGAGCCTGGCGCCGCGAGCCTCCCGTGCCTTCTCATCACCTCGCGCAGCCGGTCGAGCGGGATGGCGTGTGGGCGACGTGGTCGTCCTGCCCGAACGTCGTCGTCGCCATGGTCAGCGCGTTGAGGATCGCCTCTTCCACCGCCTCCTCGGCCGCCTGGAAGAGCGGGTCGAGGCGCCCGTCGTCCACCTCGCGGAGGGTCCGGGTCAGCTCCTTCGGCTCGGCCGCGATCCGGTTCCCCGTCGCGAAGGCCAGGAACAGGTCGCCGCTCCCGTCGCGGGAGATCGTGCCCGTGCGCCCCACCGCGAGCGAGACGCGGCGCGCGACCCGCCCGAGCTGCCGTGCGGCCAGGGGCGCGTCGGTCTCGCGAGATGGGGGAGCGCGCGGCGCGGGCTCTTCGCCAGAGGACCGCGCTCGGGAGGAGTGCGCCGGGGTCCTGCGGGACGGCGCCGGGGGGCGTGGCGCGGAGCCCCGGCACGGGCGGTGGGTCGCCGGGGGCGGCGGCGGGAGCCCCCGGGGCGGCGAGGGCCATCCCCGGCTCGGAGGGCGCGTGCCCCGCGGGGACTGCGGGGGGCGAGGCGGGGGGCGAGCCGGGCAAGGCGGGGGAATGAGTCCAGCGAGGTGGGGAGCGAGATGGCGGAGGCGGGGGGACGAGTCGGGCGAGCCGGGGGTGACGGCGCCGGAGGCGGGGAGGCGAGCGTCGGAGGTGGGGAGGTGAGCGCCGGAGGCGGGGAGGCGAGCGGCAACCTGCCGGGCAGATGGAAAGGCCGGCGATGGGGAGCGGGGGCGTGGTAGCACTACTGCGGGAAGTCGGGCTGCGAAGCGAACCGCCAAGACGCCAAGAAACCAGAGGAGTAGAGGGGAAAATGCCGGGACGTGCTTCCTCTCTCCTCCTTGGCGCCATGGTGCTTTTCTCCTGAAACGGGGCAACTTCCCGCAGCAGTGGCAGAAGAGGGGGGGCCGGTGTGACCACGGTCGTGCTCAGGATTCAGGGGAAACACCTCGATGTGGATCAGTGCCTGACGTGGATTCCAGAGACCGCCCTCGGGCAGGTCTGGCGCGCGGGCGAACGGCGACACGGCGGCAAGGTCAGCGCCACCTCCGGGTGCAACGTCCTGCTGTCGGAGAACGAGGACACGTCGCTCGCAGTCGAAGAGGCGATGAGGGGGTTTCTCTCGCTCGCGCCGCAGGTCGCTGCGCTGGTACGGTCCGGAGCGACGGCCGTGGTCGACTTCGCGCTGTTCATCGAGGCCATGGGCGCCCGATCCATCCAGCTCGATCCGGGCGTGCTGCGCGCGGTAGGGCAGTACGGCGTGGGCATCGTCGTCAGCGCGTACCCCTGCGCCGACGCGCCTGACAGTCCGGGGCGCCCGCGCGGGCCCGGGTAGCCAGCCCATTCCCGGCTGACCGGCATTGCTTTAACGCACCGGCATTGCTTTAAGGCCGCATCAAGGAGCATCCCCGCCGCTCGCTCCCATAGTTCCTCCGTCCGGCGGAAGCGCCCTTCGGACGGAGGACCTCATGCCCGGATCCCTCGTCGCTCCTTGCGTCTGTGTCGTTGCTCTCCCCGCCGCCCTCGCCGCCTGCGGTTCCGTCGAGAGCGCCCCTCCGCACGACACCTCGGGCGGGACCGGCGGCGGACCTGCGGTCACGGGGACCGGCGGCTCCGGTGTGGGCGGCGAGGACGATTCCTCGACCAGCTCGACCGGCCCGGCGCCGGCTCCCTCATGCTCCGCCGTAGACTGCGCCGTGCGCATCGCGGAGGGCACCCCGAAGCGCGCCGACTCCGCCTCCGGCAAGGTCTTCTGCTGGTGGGGCGGAGCCGTGCTGACCGAGCGCCTGGTCACCGTCCGCCCGAGGTGCCCGTCGCGCTCCCGCGTGTCGAGGGGATCGTCCAGCTCGCCGACGGTGGATTCCACCTCTGCGGCCTCCTCGGCTCGGGCAATGTCGTCTGCTGGGGCACGTCGACGGGCGCGCCGCTGCTCGGTGTCGAGGGCGTCGGGCGGACGACGGTCCCGGTGAGCGCGGCTCGCTGGGCGACGGCACCCACGAGCCGCGCAGCGAGCCGGTCGAGCTGGTCGTCGCCCGCTGGGCACGATGTCGTCGTGTTCGGGCTGTAGCCTCGGCCCCCAACGGCTGGTTGCAGCGACCGGACCGCAGGTCGCGGTGCTGAGATTGCCGCGCTCCCGGTGCAGGTGATGAGGCGGGCTCCGTGTCCGCAGAGGTCACGCGGGAGACAGCGCCGACGGCTGCGAGCGTCTACGGGGCCGGCGCCGGCTTGCGCGTCAGCGTCATCGGCTCAAAATGCGACTCGGGAAGTATTCCGGCGCGGCATCGAGGGCTCGAGGGGCCCGAGCTTCAGGGGACGAGCTGGGCGAGGAAGATATCGCCATCTCCGAAATACCCCGCGGCCGTGTCGGTCAGGGTGATGCCGCCGAAGTTCAGCGTGCGGTAGAAGTCGCCCGTGATCGTCACCTTCCCGGAGCTGTCCACCGCGATGCCTTTGCCGAGCTGGTTGGCGTCGCTGCCATAACTGGCGCTCCAGATGTGGGTGCCGTCGTCCTCGAACTGGGCGACGGCGATATCGCTGGCTCCTGCGCTGATCAGCGTCGTGCCGCCGAAGTTGATGCTGTTCCTGAAGTGCCCGATGATGCTCACGTTTCCTGCGCTGTCGACCGCCACGCCCGTGCCCCTCTCGTGGTTGTCGAAGCCCGTGTCGCCGAACTGCTTGCTCCACAGATCGGTGCCGGCGGCGCTGAACTGCACCAGGAACATATCGCCCTCACCGACTGCCGGGTGGGTGAGCGTCGCCGTGTTGCTCCCGAAGTCGATGTCGCCGTCAAACCAGCCGATGACGTCGATGTTCCCGGAGTTGTCGATCACGATGTCGGCGCCCGCTGCAGTCAAATCGTCGCCGAACCCCTTGCTCCAGAGGTGATCGCCGTCGGACTCGAACTTCGCGACGAACGCGTCATAGCCGGTCTCCCAGGATGGCGAGGCCCATGCGCTGTTGCTTATCAGCGGGGTGCCGCCGAAATCCGCGTAGCCGCCGAACCGCCCGGTGATGGCGAAGCTGTCGTCGTCGGGATCCACCGCGATGCCCGCGGGTACCACGATGCCATCGGTGACGAAGAAATCGGCGAAGATCGGGCTTCCATCGCTGCCGTCGAGCTTCGTCACGAAGCCGTCGATAGCGCCTGCCCAGTTGGTGTCGGTCCCGAACTCGATGTAACCGGTGGTGGCGCCGGCGACGAGCACGTCTCCCGCCGAGTCGACGGCGATGCTGTTGCCATTCGCGGCGTCCCACGAGTCAGGGCCGCTGAAGACCTTGCTCCAGACGTGGTTCCCGCTGCTGTCGAGCTTCACGACGGCCACGCCCTGGCCGTCGCCGACAGAGATGGGTCCTCCGCCGAGGTCGACGTACGCCGCCCGGGTGTAGCCGGCGAGGTAGACGTTGCCGCCGCTGTCCGCGGCGAGCTTGCCGAAGTAGACGTCCTCGAAGCTCTTGCTCCAGACGTGATCGCCGTCCTCGTCGAACTTCGCGAGATAGATGGCCCCGTTCGGCGAGCCCAGGGCGGCCGCTCCGCCTGCGCCGTCGAAATCGACGGTGCTGTCGTATCCGAGGAACCCGAGCGTGATGACGTTATCGGATCCATCCACGACGACGTCGTACGCGAGCTCCCACTCCGTGTCGCCGAACGACTTGCTCCAGCCGTGGGTCAGCGGTTGCTCCGCCGTCGCGATCGTCTCCAAGGAACCGGGCTCACCCTCGCCCGACGGCATGCCGCCACAAGCGGTGGTCGCGGGCGCCGCGCACACGAGGCTGATCATGAGCAGTCGCTTCATTCGATTCATGACAATCAAGCTCCTTCTTCACTGCGATCGTGGGTTATTCGACGGCGACGCGACCGAGCCGTGATGCACGCGTCGCGAGGCAGGGCTCGACGGCGGACGCCGACGAGCGTGTGCGGCGCGTTCGCGGGATCCGCTGTCCGCCGATCCGGTGCTCTCCTCGGCACCTGGCAAGCGGAAGACGGATCTCGCGCACGATGGCGCAGCACGGTCTGCCAGGCAGGCCGGCTCTGCGACGCTCAACTATGAAGAATCGTAATTGCCTGTATTAGGGGATACAGCTCCGTCCCTGTCAACCCTTTCGTCGAGCGCGGCAGGAATCCGACCGCCAGGCCGTCGCCGGCGCCGTTCGTGTCGACGATCGGAAGGTCCATTCAGTCCCGCCGGCAGGGCCGAGCGGCCCGGGCACGTCCTGCAGATCGCAGGCGACCGCGTCCGTGTCGTGGCTGAAATTGCCCTCGACGCGCCCCTCGCTATTCCGCCTGCTCCGGGCGCACCAGGACAGCGGCTGACAGCACGCTGCTCAGGCCGTCGCTGTTCGTGGCGTGAGCCGTGATCGAGCACGCAGCCTGAGCCGTCGGCGGCTGCCAGTCGTACATGTGATAGTACGAGAGACCCGTGTACGTGATGGCGCCACCACAGCTGTCGGTGACCTCGACGGGCCCAGGAGACGAATCGTCCCAATTGACGCGCAAGAGCAGCTCGACGCGACCGGACGTCGTGATGGGCTCTCGGCAGGTGCCGTCCGAGGAGTACGAGTTGACGGTGCAGTACGTTCCAGGCCACTCCACACTCAGGGTCATCACTGGCCTGGCGATGAATCGGCCGTCGATGATCACGGCGCCCTGGGCCTGGCTCTCCTCGAAGATCATGATCGAGAACGTCTCGCTCGCGGAGAGCTCGCCGTCCGTCACGCTCACGCTCACCTCACAGGTGCCGGCGGCGGGCTTGGTGAAGTCGGTCACGAACGCCGTGGGCGCCGAGAACACCCCATCGGCGCAGT
Organism: Sorangium sp. So ce836; assembly: GCF_028553905.1. NCBI lineage: Bacteria > Pseudomonadati > Myxococcota > Polyangiales > Polyangiaceae > Sorangium > Sorangium sp. So ce836. The sequence continues at coordinate 4,452,735 of NZ_CP102233.1, forward strand.
CGCTGGTCCACTCGACGGCGAGCGCGTCGTCGTCCAGGTCGACGGCCGAGATGGAGAGCTGCGCCGGCTGGTTCACCACGGTCGAGAGCGGGTAGCTCAGGCTCAGCACGATCGGGCTGTGCTCGATGTCGTGTGACTCCGCGAGATCGAGGATCCGGAGGATGGCTTGCGTCGCCGCGCCGCCCTGGATCTCGACCGAGACCGGAGCGCTGGAGCCGACGAGCTGGTCTCCGACGAAGGCGTTGCCCACGATCTGGTGGGAACCTTCGGGCAAGAGCAGGGTGCCGCTGAAGTTGCCGTCGGGATCGCGCGCGAGCTCGGCCTCGGGGCCGCTCAGAGCGGTGACGGTGACCCGCGTGATGTCGCCCGCGGTCGTGGGCGCTGCCTGGACGCTCAGGCGCGCGATCCCCAGGCGGGAGCCGTCGGCTCCTCCCGCGTCGAGGGGGTCGCCGTGCTGCGCGCAGCCGCTGACCGGCAGCAGCGCGGCGCAGAGGACCAGGCCCATCGCCGACAGAACGCTCGTCCTCGTCTTGCAGATTGTCATATCGACATTCCCTCCAGAAGAATTGATGAGACGCCAGCACGCCTGGAGCTCGCTGCTGAGGCGGGTGGTCGAGTCAGATGCGCCTCTGGGCTCGAACATTCACACGCCTTCTCCTCCGACCGACGCCCGCGGCTCCGCGGGCTCGCAGGAGCGAACAGCCCGGCGCCGCGGACCGGACCTCGGCTTCAGCTTCCCGGCCGCCGCGCCCATCGCTCACCGCCGTCCCCGGTTCCCCGGGCCCCACCAGCAGCGCCCTCTTGGGCGGCGAGGCGGCGCCCGCGGGGCAGGATGCTCGTCGAACGAGACCTGCGGAGCAGACCCCCTCAGCGTCGCTCTCGCTCCGGTTCGCTGAGCCTCCCGTATCGCCTCATCACATCGCGCAGCCGATCGAGAGGGATGGCGTGGGCGACGTGGTCGTCCTGCCCGAACGTCGTGGTCGCCGTGGTCAGCGCGTTGACGATGGCCTCTTCCACCGCCTCCTCGGCCGCCTGGAACAGCGGGTTGAGGCGCCCGTCGTCCACCTCGCGGAGCGTCCGGGTCAGCGCCTTCGGCTCGGCCTCGATCCGGTTCCCCGTCGCGTAGGCCAGGAACAGGTCGCCGCTCCCGTCGCGGGAGATCGTGCCGGTGCGCCCCACCGCGAGCGAGATGCGGCGCGCGACGCGCCCGAGCTGCCGCGCGGACAGGGGCGCGTCGGTCGCGACCACGGCGAGCAGCGAGCCCTCGCCGTGGTAGTCCGGCACGGGCATGAGGTCGCGGATCTCCTGGCCGACCGGCACGCCGTCGATCCGCAGCTCGCCGCGCGCCCCGAAGTTGGCCTGCACGATGGCGCCGACGATGAACCCGCCCGCGGACGCCGGTACGACGCGCGAGGCCGTGCCGATACCGCACTTGAAATCGTAGCAGATCATGCCCGTCCCCCCGCCGACGGACCCCTCCTGGACAGGCCCGTCCGCGGCCTGCTCCGCCGCCGTGAGCACGTCCTCTGCCGACACGTGCAGCCCCCGGATGTCGTTCAGCGCGCTGTCGTCGCACTCGCCGACGATCGGCGCCACCGTGGGCTCGTCCACGCCGATGGCCGGGTATCGCCGGAGCATGTACTGGACCGCCCCGTCGAAGGCGCGGCCCACGGCGAGCGTGTTGGTGAAGACGATGGGCGACTCGAGGACGCCGAACTCGTTGACGTAGTGCAGCCCGGTCATCTCCCCATTGCCGTTCAGGATGAAGCTCGCGGCAGGGAGCTTGTGGTGCCAGAAGTCGTCCGACGTCGGCAGGATGACCGTCACGCCCGTCCGCACCGGCCCCTTGCCCGGGTCGAGCCGGCCAGCGCCCCGACGGTGGGTGACGTGCCCGACCCGCACCCCGGGGACGTCGGTGATGGCGTTCAGCCTGCCCGTCGGCAGGCGGCCGATGACGACGCCGAGCTCGCGGGCGCGGCGGCGCGCGCCGTCGGCCGGCGGCGCCGCCGCCGGCTGCGCGGAGGGCGCGGCGGGAGGGGAAGGGGAAGGCGTGGAGGGCTGGGACCGGGGCCCGGCGCACGACAGCAGCCCGGGCGAGGAGACGAGCGCGGCGGCGAGCGCCGCGCCGGCGGCGAGGCGGAGGGGACGGGGCATCGGGCGAGGATAGAGGATAGTCGATGGCCGCGCGCGAAGGCTCGCTCGCCCGGCCCAAGGCGATCCGACCTTGCGCGGTCGTCGATCTCCACTAAGCGCCTCACGATGAGCTGTTCCCTGCGTGGAGCGGAGCCGCAGGCGGGATGAGCGACGGGATGAAACAGCGGTGCAGCGAGGAACGAGCGGAAGGGCGCGACTTCATCGAACGCCTGGAAGACCTCACGATCGTGAGACCCGTAGATGACTCCGAGGAACGCCTCCTCCAGGACACCGAGCTCCTGAAGCAGGAGCTCGCGCGCGCCAGCCCAGGGCGCGAGTCCGGGCTGATGCGGCTCCTCGCGGCGCGGGTCGCGATGAACTGCGCCTTCCAGTTCTGGGGCCTGCTCGACGCCCGCGGCACGAACTGGGAGTCGAATTACGCCTCGGTCCGCGGCGCCGGCGTGGAGCTCGGGCAGGTGCACGGAGTGCCGTTCTGGGACTGCCGCTGGTGGCAGGGCGCGCCCGAGGCCCAGGAGCGGCTGAAGGACGCGGTGCGACACGCGGCGCGCGGCGAGTTCGTCCGGTACGACGTGGAGATCCTCGGGGGCAACCGGGGCGAGGAGATCATCACGATCGACTTCAACCTCAAGCCCGTCAAGGACCGGCACGGCAACGTCGTCTTCATGATCGCCGAGGGGCGAGACGTCACCGAGCAGCGGCGGCTCGAGCGGGAGGTCGCGCGGCACAGGGACGAGCTAGCGACGCTCGACCGCCTCAAGACGGAGTTCGTGGCCAACGTGAGCCACGAGTTCCGCACCCCGCTCACCCTGATCCTCGGGCGCGTCGAGGACGCGCTGGCCCACCCGGGGGCCTCGCTCTCGGGCGATGGCCTCGCCGCGGTGCGCCGCAGCACCCTGCGGCTCCTCCGCCTCGTCAACACGCTGCTCGACTTCTCCCGCATCGAGGCGGGGCGACTCCAGCGGACGTTCGAGCCGACCGACCTCGCGCGGCTCACCGCGGAGCTCGCGAGCCCCTTTCGCTCGCTGGTCGAGGGCGCGGGCCTGTCGCTCGTCGTGGACTGCCCGCCGCTGCCGGAGCCCGTCTACGTCGACCGGGCGCAGTGGGAGAAGATCGTGTCGAACCTCATGTCGAACGCCTTCAAGTTCACGTTCGAAGGGGAGATCGCGGTCTCGCTGCACCCTCACCCGGACCACGTCGAGCTGTGCGTGCGCGACACCGGCACCGGGATCCCGGCGGACGAGCTCCCGCGCATCTTCGAGCGGTTCCACCGCGTCCACGGCGCGCGCTGCCGGAGCATCGAGGGCACCGGCATCGGGCTCGCCCTCGTCCAGGAGCTCGTCAAGGTCCACGGGGGGGCCGTGCGCGTCTCGAGCGAGCTGGGCCGGGGGAGCGCGTTCACCGTGTCGGTCCCGAGGGGGCACGCGCACCTGCCGGCCGAGCGCGTCGCCGCGGCCGCCGTGGAGGCCGCGCCCTCGCGGGCGGGCACGAGCCTCCACGTGATCGAGGCGTCGCAGTGGTCTCCGCAGGCGCGCAAAGGCGCGGCACCCGGAGGCCCGGAGGCTCGCGCCGGGGCCGCGCCGGAGGCTCGCGCCGGGGCCGCGCCGGAGGCTCGCGCCGGGGCCGCGCCGGGGGAGCGCGCCGGGGCCGCGCCGGGGGAGCGCGATGGAAGCGTCCTCGTCGCCGACGACAACGCGGACATGCGCGACTACCTCGTCCACCTCCTTTCGCCGAGGTGGAGCGTGGAGGCGGTCTCCGACGGGCGGGCGGCCCTGGAGGCGGCGCTCGCGCGCCCGCCGGACCTCGTGGTGAGCGACGTGATGATGCCCAGGCTCGACGGCGTCTCCCTCCTCCGCGAGCTCCGGGCGGATCCGAGGACGAGCATGGTCCCCGTGATGCTCGTGTCCGCCCGCGCGGGCGAGGATGCGGTCGTCGAGGGCCTCGACACGGGGGCGGACGATTACCTCGTGAAGCCGTTCTCGGCGCGCGAGCTCCTCGCCCGCGTCCGGACGCAGATCGAGATGGCGCGGATGCGGCGGAGGGCGGCCGAGGCCGCGGAGCGGGAGCGCGCGCTGGAGCTGCCCCGCTTCCTCGACGCGGCGAGCGTGGTGCTCGCCGATTCGCTGGACTACCCGACGACCCTCGCCCGGGTCGCGCAGCTCGCGGTGCCCGTCCTCGCCGACTTCTGCCTCGTCGACCTGCTCGACGAGGAGGAGGGCACGTTCCGGCGGGTGGGCGCGGCCTGCGCGGACCCCTCGCAGGCCGCCCTGGTCGAGGAGGCGAAGCGCTTCGCGCCGGCGCTCGACGGCAACCGCGAGCACCCGCCGACGAAGGTGCTCATCGAGCGGGAGCCGTTGCTCGTCGAGCGCTTCACGGAGGAGCACATGCGCGCCATCGCGCACGACGAGGAGCACCTCCAGGTGATCCGGGCCATCGGGGGGCGCTCGGTGATGTGCGTCCCGCTGGCGCGGCGGGGGCGGCTCTTCGGGACGCTCACCTTCATCGCCGCGCAGTCCGGGCGCCGGTACAGCCGGGAGGACCTCGCGGCCGCGGAGGAGCTCGCGCGCCGCTGCGCGCTCGCCGTGGACAACGCGCGCCTGTACAAGGACGCCCAGAGCGCGATCGCCCTGCGCGACGAGTTCCTCTCGATCGCCTCCCACGAGCTGAAGACGCCGCTCACCCCGCTGTCGCTGCAGATCCAGATCCTGACGCGCCGCGCGCCGGAGCTCTGCCCCGACAAGGAGCGCCTCACGTGGCTCACGGACCGGCTCGGGCTCGTCCGCCGGCAGGGCGAGCGGCTGAGGCGGCTCGTCGACAACCTGCTCGACATCTCCCGCATCTCCGCGGGGCGCCTCGCCCTCGAGCTGGAGCCCGTGCGGCTGTCGGAGATCGCCCGGCAGGTGGTGGCCCGCTTCCACGAGGGCGGGGAGATCGCGGAGTCCGGCTCCCGGGTGACCGTGAGCGCAGGCGACGACGGCGCCGGCAACTGGGATCGGCTGCGGCTCGAGCAGGTCGTCGACAACCTCGTCTCGAACGCGCTCAAGTATGGTCAGGGAAAACCCATCGAGATCGCCGTCGACTCGGCGGGATCGAGCGCCACGCTCACGATCGCGGACCACGGTATCGGGATCGCGCCGGAGCACCTCGGCCGGATCTTCGGGCGGTTCGAGCGGGCCGTGTCGGCGCGGCACTATGGCGGTCTGGGCATGGGGCTCTACATCTCGAGGCGGCTGGTCGAGGCGCTGGACGGCTCGATCGAGGTGAGCTCGGTCCTGGGCGAGGGCTCCACCTTCAAGGTCACGCTGCCGCTGGCCGGCCCCGCCGCCGCTCTGCCGGGGGGCGGGCCGGGCTCCGGGCGCGCCTGAGGCGATCGGCGCGAGCGGGCCGCGGGCCCGCGCCTGGCCGGAGCGCCACAGGACCCTGCTGCCTCGGGAAGAGGGCGAGTGCGCATGACGATGAGCCGTCCCAACAAGTGCATCCTGATCGTCGATGACGACGCCGCGATCCGCCAGACACTGAGCGAGCTCCTGGAAGAGGAGGGGTATCTGGTCGCGTCGGTCGCGAACGGGCGCGAGGCCCTCGACTACCTGCGGGACGATCCGTCGTCCATCTCGCTGGTCCTGCTCGACCTGATGATGCCGGTCATGGATGGGTTCCAGTTCCGGGCCGAGCAGAAGCGCGACCCGATGCTCGCCTCCATGCCGATCGTGGTGATGACCGCGCGCGGCGGGACGGACCGCGCCGGCATCGACGCTGACGCGGTGATCAGCAAGCCGTTCGACGTGCTCAAGCTGATGGACACCATCGAGCGGAGCTGCCGGAGGGAGTGAGCCGCGTGCGGCAGCTATCGAGTTTGCCGAGGTGCGGCGCGGGCGGGGGCCTCACGGCGGGATCCCTACGACCGCGAGCTCGGCTGTCGTGAACAGCAGCGGCAAATAGACAGGAGGCCTCGTCGCCACGGCGCCTGTCGCGAGCTCATCCGCCCGCATCACACTCCGTGAGCGTTCCACCCTTCAGTCCGCCATGGAGAGCAAGTTCTCCACGCGGTGAATCGGAATGGCACACGTTTTCGACGTGCTAAGATCAACTCTTCTGTACAAGGATGTCGCTGGCGGATCTGCTGGACTGTTGTGTGAATGCTCACCGTGGTGCGCTGATGGCAGGTGGCCAATGGCAGCGACAAGAGATGCTGGCGCGCACGCGGTAGAAACCATCCTATAAAGCGCTGATGTGGGTAGGCGCTCGGGCCATGGCACGGTGCCAGAGCGCGAAGAAGAAGACGCTCCGCAGGGGCGACGGCGCTCGCCGTCTCGTTCGAGTCGGGGCAGCGTAACCTTTGTTGTCAGGAGAAACCTCGATGAAGAGCCTCAGCTTCGCAGCGATTCTGGTCACGGTGTGCGCGGTGGCGGCCTGTTCGGATGAGGGCGGCCCGGAAGGTGACGGCGGGGCGGGCGGTGGGGGCGGCGCGTCCGGCACCACCACGTCCTCCTCGAGCTCGACGGTCACGACGGGCACAGGGACGGGCGGCAGCGGCGAGGGCGGCGGCGGCGGCGGCGGCGGCGGCGGCAGCGCCGACTGCGCCGCGCAGTGCTTCGAGGACAATCAGCAGGGAGCCGTGGCGTTCCTCGAGTTGACGCTCGAGGCCTGCGGTTGTGCGGAGGGCGCTACGTGTGTCAGCTCCTGCGACACGACCGAAGCCGAGACCGACGCCTGCGGGGACGATGGATCCGCCAACTTGCAGGGGCTCCGGGGGAACGAGGCGTGCCTGAACTGCGTCGACGGGCTCCGGGAAGACGAGTGCCTCGATACGTTCGCGGGGCAATGCGCCGCGGACGAGGGGTGCGCCGCGTACATCACGTGCGTGTCCGAGTGCCTGTGAGATCGTGAGACCGAGAGGGCGGCCTCGCGCCGCGCCCGGCCGGCGGGCGACGCGGTCGCTAGGCCTCTCCCCTCGATCCGGCGATGTTCGCGAGCACCGCGAGCAGCTCCGCCGGCTCGATCGGCTTCGGGACATGGGTGTTGAACCCGGCCCGCAGGGCGCGCGTGCGGTCCTCGGTGCGCGCATAGGCCGTGAGCGCGACCGCCGGGGTCCGCCCGCCGCTCGCCGACGGGAGCGCGCGGATCTTGCGGATCAGCGCGTAGCCGTCCTCGCCGGGCATGGCGATGTCGGACACGAGCACGTCGGGCCGCAGCGCCTTGAGCGCGAGAAGCGCCTCGGCGGTGGAGGCCACCGCCGTCACGTGCGAGCCGCACTGCTCCAGCATCGTGACGAGGAGCTCGCGCGTGTCGTCCTCGTCGTCCACCACGAGCACGTTCAGCCCCTCGAGCTCCGGAGGGCGATCGGTCCCGCCCAGGCCGGGCAGCGACATCCCCCGGCGATCCCGGGCGTGGCTCGGCACCACCGCGAGCGGCAGCCGGACGATGAACGTCGCGCCCCGCCCCTCGCCGTCGCTCAGCGCCTGGACCGTGCCGCCGTGCATCTCCGCCAGGCTCTTCACGATCGTGAGCCCGAGGCCCAGGCCCCCGTGCTTGCGGGTGGTGCCGCTCTCGGCCTGCCGGAACTGCTCGAACACGTAGGGCAAGAACGCGGGATCGATGCCCTGGCCGGTGTCGGACACGACGATCTCGGCCGACGCCTCGGAGCGCTCGAGCCGGACGCGCACGGCCCCTCCGCGCGACGTGAACTTCACCGCGTTGCTGAGGAGGTTCCAGACGACCTGCTGCAGCCGTCCCGCGTCCCCCGCCACGGGGCCCACCCCGGGCTCGAGCAGCGGCTCGAGCCGCACCCCCTTGGCGTCGGCGGCCGGACGCACCACATCGAGCGCGGAGTCGATCACGGCCACGAGCTCGACCGGCTGCACCTCGAGCCGGAGCTTGCCGGCCATGATGCGCGAGATATCGAGCAGATCGTCGATCAGCTGCGCCTGCGCCTGCGCGTTGCGCTCCACCGTCTCCAGCGCCTTCTCGCGCCGATCCTCGGCGAGCTTGCCGGTGCGCAGCATCCGGATCCAGCCGAGGACCGCCGTGAGCGGGGTGCGCAGCTCGTGGCTCATCGTCGCCAGGAACTCGTCCTTCAGGTGGCTCGCGGCCTCGGCCTCCTCCCTCGCCGCCTGCGCCGCGGCGAGCAGGCCCTGCCGCTCCTCCTCCGCGCGCTTGCGCGCGGTGATGTCGAAGAACGAGGAGACGACGCCGGCCACCGCGCCGTCCGCGCGGCGGAGCGGCTGCGCGTTCACCGAGAGCCACAGGACCGAGCCGTCCCGCCGCTCCATGCCGAGCAGGACGCCCGACTGGGGCGCGCCGGTCCGGAGCGCGACCTGCGCGGGGTACATCTCGAACGGGAACGGCGAGCCGTCCTCGCGCACGAACCTGCACGCGGGATCCAGCATCGTCGACCCGACGATCTGCGCCACGGGCCGCCCGAGGATCCGCTCGGCGCTCGCGTTCGCGGTGCGGATCACCCCGCGCTCGTCCTGGAGCGTGATGCCCTCCTCGAGCGCGCTGATGATCACGCGGTAGCGCTCCTCGCTGTCCCGGAGCGCCCGCTCCGCCTCGAGCGCGTCGGTCTCGTCGCGCGTGATCAGCACGGCGCCGGCGGGCGATCCGTCGGCGTGCCGCAGCGGCGACGCGGTCCCGGCGAGCGCGCGGATCGAGCCGTCGGGGCGCGTCACGAGCCAGCGCGCGTTCTCGACCTTCTCGCCCCGGATCGCGCGGTAGAGCGGGTCCTCCTCGGGGCGCAGCGGCCGCCCGTCCAGCGCGAGCAGCCCGCTCGCCCGCAACGCCTCGATCGCGGCGCTCGCGTCCCGGGCGTAGACGCCGTGCTGGCGCTGGGCCTCGCCGTTGCAGATGCGCAGCACCCCGCGCTCGTCCGCGGCCATGATGCCGTCGCCGCTCTGATCGATGAGGGCGCGCAGCAGATCGCGCTCCACCGCGGCGATGCGCTCGGCCCGCTCGGCCCGCTCGCGGAGCCGCTTCGAGCGGAGGAGCGCCCCGACGCGCGCCGACAGGGCGGCCGCGGGGCAGGGTTTGACCACGTAGTCGTCGGCGCCCGCGGTGAGCCCCTCGACGAGGTCCTGCTCGTGCCCGGCGACGGTCAGGATGAGGATGGGGAGCCCGACCGTGGCGGGGCGCGACCGGAGCAGGCCGCAGATCTCGGTGCCGGACATGCCCGGCATCACCTGGTCGAGCACGAGCACGTCGGGGAGATCGCTGCTCGTCACGCGCTCCAGCATCACCGCGGCGTCCGTGAAGACCTGGACCTCGTGCCCGGCCGCGAGCGAGCGCGCCGCCATCTCGGCCTCCAGCGGCGAGTCGTCGAGGATCCACACGACGGCGCGCAGCGCGTGCTCGCTCGGCGGCGGCTCCGCGCCCGCCTCCCGGGCGCCGCGCCCCGCCGGAGCCGCAGCGCGCCGCGGCGAGGCGCTCGCTTCGCGCGCCGCGTCCGCGAGCACGAAATCCATCGTTGTCGGCCGGTTCATGGTTCTCCAGGAGCAGCAGGGACCTCAACGACCCTCTCCGGCGAGAGGCCGCTCTCCGGGTTGAAACCGGGGCGCGGAGGGGAATTGGCTCTCCGCGAGTCGTTACCGCCCAGTCTCATCTGATCGAGAGCCCACATCGACGCAAGCCCCACGCGCGGAAAAGCGCGCTGTCGCGTTCCGCCGCTTCGCGGCGCCTCGATGCGCGCCTCCGCCGCTCTGGGCCGCGCGCGGGTTCTCCGGTTTGCCGCGCGCGGCGATCGCCGAGCCGGGCGCCGCGTGCTGCGGACGGCCGCGCGCGGGCTGCGGCGCGCGGCGCTGCGCCGCCCCGCGCGCCCTGGCCCGAGCGAGCGCCCCTCGGCGCCGATGCCGGACGGACGCGGCGCAGCCGGCGCAGACCCGAACGTGCGCTCCTCGTCTGCGCGTCGTGATCCTCGGGGCCGGTCCGACGGGATTTCCCTGATTCGCTCGGGCTCGCTCCGGCGCGCGATTGACACCCAGCACGCGGGCCAGCTATGCCCTCGGCCGAGTGTCGCTGTGGCAGAGATCCTCGTCGTCGACGACAGCAGGGTAATGCGTGAGATGATCGTGGCCTGCCTGCGGGCCGAGCAGTACACGTTCGCGCACGCGGCGAGCGGGCTCGAGGCGATTGAGACGCTCTCGCTCAGGCCGTTCGATCTCGTGGTGCTCGACCTGAATATGCCCGATATCGGGGGGCTCGAGGTCATCGAGTTCATCCGGGGCCAGGACAAGCTGCGGAGCCTGCCGATTCTGGTGGTGACCACCCGGGGCGATGAGGAGTCGCGGGCCCGCGCGCTCGGCGCGGGGGCCTCGGAGTTCATGACGAAGCCGTTCACGCCCGACGCCATCCTGGCCAGCGTGCGAGCGCTCCTCGGGGAGCGTGTCGCGGGCGCGGGATGAGCGACGCGCTCGACGTGAACGAGTTCGTGGCCGGCTACCTCGTCGAGGTGGAAGAGCACCTCTCCGCGTCGACCGCGAACCTCCTCGCCGCCGAGGCGGCCCTCCGCGCCGGCGAGTCGAACCCGCGGGCGATCCGCGAGCTCTTCCGCGCTCTTCACACCATCAAGGGCCTCTCCGCCATGGTCGGCGTGGAGCCGATCGTGGACATCGCCCATGCGATGGAGACCGTGCTCCGGGCGGTGGACAGGGCGGCTGGCAGCCTCTCCGCGCCGTCGATCGAGGTGCTGCTCCGCGGGCTCCGGGCCATCGAGGAGCGGACCCGCGCCCTCGCCGGGAAGCAGCCGGTGCCGCCGGCGGCGCCCGCGCTCCTCGACGCGCTCTCCGCGCTCGATCTCGCCGCCGCGCCGTCGCCCCCCGCGCCGACGATCAGCGCCGACCCCGAGATCCTCGCGAAGCTCGGGCCCGGCGAGCGGGTGCAGCTCGCGCAGGGCGTGGCCGCCGGCCGGCGCGCGCTGCGGGTCGATTTCGTCCCGTCGCCGGCGCGCACGGCCGAGGGGATGAACATCACGACCGTCCGCGAGCGCGTCGGCAAGCTCGCCGAGATCGTCAAGGTCGTCCCGCTCTCGGTCCCGGCCAGCGAGAGGGCGCCGGGCGGCATCGCCTTCGCGCTCCTCGTCCTCACGAGCGCGCCCGACGAGGAGATCGCGCGGGCCGCGGGCGCCGACGGCGTCCGCCCGCTCACGGTGGCGCCGCCGGTCCCGCTGGCCGTCGCGGCCCTGGCCGAGGCCGAGCCGGAGGAGCCAGCGGACCGGGAGCCCCAGCTCCGCGGCGTGGTGCGCGTCGAGGTGGCGCGCCTCGACGACGCGCTCGACAAGCTGTCGGCGCTCGTCGTCACGCGGTTCCGGCTCGCCCGGGCGGCCGCCGATCTGCGCGCCCGCGGGGTGGACATCCGCGACCTCGCGGAGATCCTGCGCGAGCACGACCGCCAGCTGCGCGACCTCCGCGGCGCCATCATGCGCGCGCGGATGATCTCGGTGACGGAGCTCCTCGAGCGCGTGCCGCTCGTCGTCCGCGGCCTCGGCCGCGCGACCGGCAAGCAGGTGCGGATCGAGATCGACGCGGGCCAGGCGGAGCTCGACAAGGCGGTCGCGGAGCGCATCTTCCCGGCGATCGTGCACCTGCTCCGCAACGCGGTCGATCACGCGATCGAGCCGCCCGCGGAGCGGCGGCGGCTGGGCAAGCCCGAGGAGGGCGTCGTCCGGGTCTCCTGCTTCGAGCGCTCCAACAACCAGCTCGAGCTCAGCGTCGCCGACGACGGGCGGGGCATCGACCGCGCGCTCGTCGCGGCGCGGGCCGGCCGCCCCGCGCCCGACAGCGACGCGGCGCTGCTCGATCTCATCACCTTGCCCGGGCTGTCCACGCTCGACCAGGCGACGAAGACCAGCGGCCGCGGGCTCGGGATGGACATCGTGCGGCGCATCGCCGTGGAGCAGCTCGGCGGCGAGCTCTCCGTGAGCACGGCGCGCGGCGCCGGCACCACCTTCACCCTCCGGATCCCGCTCACGTTGACCATCGTGGACGCCTTCTCCTTCCTGTGCGGAGACCAGCCGTTCGTGACGCCCGTCGCGGGCGTGGAGGAAGTCATGGAGATCGACGCGGCCCGCATCTTCCGCGGCCCGGCGCCGGGCCGCGCCCGGGGCGGTACGGAGCTGCCGGCCCTGGGCCCGGCCCGGGGCGGCACAGAATTGCCAGCGCCGGGCCGCGCGTGGGGAGGTATCGAGTCGCCAGCGCCGGGCCGCGCGCGGGGAGGTACCGAGTTGCCAGCGCCGGGCCGCGGGCGGGGCGGTACAGAGTTGCCGGCCCCGGGCCACGCCCGGGGCGGTACAGAGTTGATCGAGCGGCGCGGCGAGGTCGTGCCCCTCGTCGACCTCGGCGCGCTCTTCGAGCTCGGGGCCTCGTCCGCGACACGGGCGCTCGTCGTGCGGCGCAACGGCGCGCCCTTCGCCTTCGGCGTGACCCGCGTGCTCGGCCAGCAGGAGGTGGTCGTGCGGCCGCTCGAGGACCCGCTCGTCAAGGTGCCGGGCGTGTCCGGCTCGACCGATCTCGGCGACGGCCGCCCCACGCTCGTCCTCGACCTCGTGAGCCTCAGCGGGCGGCTCTCCGCCGGCCAGGGTGGCCGCGCGGGCCTGGTCCGGGTGGCTTCATGAGCGACCTGCACGTGGTCCTGAAGGTGGCGGACACCGAGTACGCGATCTCGGCGGCCGACGTGCTCCACATGGAGTCGTTCACCGGCGCGACCCGGGTGCCGGGCACGCGGCCGTACGTCGGCGGCCTCATTCAGATCCGCGGCCGCGTCGTGCCGGTCGTGGATCTGCGCGCCCGGTTCGGCCTCCCCACCGTGGAGCCCACGCTGGACTCGCGGGTCATCGTCGTCCAGCGCGGCGGCCGCACCGTGGGCCTCCTCGTGGACAGCGCGCGGGAGGTCGTCAACATCGCCGCCGACGAGCTGCGGGCGCCCCCCGAGGTCATGGCGGAGGAGAGCGCCGGGTTCGTGCGGGCGGTCGCGAAGCTCGGGAAGCGGCTCGTCATGCTCGTCGACGTCGGCAGGATCATCGGTGAGGAGCAGGATCATGGCAGTTGATGCAATCGCGGACATCGACGGCGCGCTCGCGCGGGCAGAGCAGACCGAGCGCTCGCTCCGTCAGGCGATCACGGCCGTGGCCGGCGTCGAGCAGGCGGCCGCGCGCCTCGCCGCCGCCGGCGCCGAGCACGCCGCCGCCGGTAGGCAGCAGGGTGCCGCGGCGGGCGCGCTCGCGGGCGAGATCGAGGAGGCGGCGGCCGCGGCCCAGGCGCTCGCGCGGTCGGGGCAGCGCGTCAGCGACGCGGTCGCCGAGGTCGCGCAGGGCACGGAGGGCATGACGAGCGGCCTCGGGGCGGTCGCCCCCGCGCTCGCCGGCGTCAAGGGCGACGCCGAGGCGCTCGCCGGCTCCGCGGAGACGACCGCGGCGGCGCTCGAGGAGATCGCCCGCTCGGTGAAGTCGGTGAGCGCCAGCGCCGAGGAGCTCGCGTCGTCGAGCGAGGAGCTCCTCGGCTCCGTCTCGGTGACGAGCGGGGCCGCCGAGGAGGCGGCGGCCCGCGGCGAGAGCAGCGCCGCGGCGCTCGAGCAGATCGGGGCCACCATCGAGGAGATGTCGAAGGGCATCGCGCGCCTCTCGGCCGACGCCCGGGGGGTCGGGTCGCAGATCTCGACCATGGCCGGCGCCGTCGCGGGCGTGAGCGGCTCCCTCGACCGCGTCTCGCGCGACGCCACCGAGATGGCGAGCGCGGTCGAGGAGACCGCCGCGACCGCGGAGCAGATGGCGCGGTCGATCCGCGGGGTGGCGGATAGCGCGAAGGCGCTCGACGCGAGCGCGTCGTCGACCGCGAGCACGATCACCGAGATCGCGAGCTCGGTCGAGGAGGTCGCGGCAACGGCCGAGAAGAACGCGGCGACCATCGAGGCCAACGCGGTCGCCGCCGAGGAGCTCGCGCGGACCGCGCAGCAGGTCGCGCAGAGCGCCGACCAGATCAGCGGGCTCGCGGCCGGCAACGCCGCCGCCTCGTCGCAGGTCGAGGCCGCCACGCGGCGGATCGTCTCCATCGTCGAGACCGCGCGCACGACCGCCGAGCAGGGCGTCGCGACCGCGCGCCAGGGCGCGGCCACCGTGGGCAGGTCCATCGCCGGCCTCGGCAGCATCCGGCAGGCGATGGTCGACTCCGCGTCGGTCATGAAGGAGATGGGCAAGCGGGCCGAGGAGATCGGCGACATCGTCCAGACGATCAACCTGATCGCCGACCGCACGAACCTGCTCTCGCTCAACGCCAGCATCGAGGCCGCGCGGGCGGGGGAGCACGGCCGGGGCTTCGCCGTCGTCGCCGAGGAGATCCGGAACCTCGCGGACCGGGCCGCCGTCTCGAGCGCCGAGATCGCCAAGATCGTCCGCGCGCTCCAGGCGAGCGCCCGCGAGGCGGTGGCCGCCTCGACCGAGGGCGTGAAGGTCGCGGACGAGGGGACCCGGCTCGCGGGCGACGCCGACCGGGCGCTCGCGTCGATCCTGCAGGGGGTCGAGGAGCTCGGCCGCTCGATCCGCGACATCGACCGGGCGAACGGCGAACAGGTGCAGGCGGTGGGCGCCCTCACGCAGACCGCGATGCGCATGAGCGAGGAGGGCAGGGCGGTCGCGCGCTCCGCGGCCGAGCAGACCAAGGCGGTCCAGGCGCTCGCACAGGGGAGCGCCGAGATGCGGCGCATGGCCCGGCAGACGAAGGAGGCGACCGCCGAGCAGGCGCGCGCGCTGCGCGACGCCGTGAAGCTGAACGGGCAGCTCACGTCGAGCGCCGAGCGCGTGTCGCGGGCGATGGAGGAGCAGGCGACGGGGGCGTCGCAGCTCGCGAAGGTCGCCGCGCAGATGCGCTCGCTGACGCATCAGACCAGCACCGCCATGGTCGAGCAGACCCGCGCCCTGGCCGGGGTCACGGCGCTGACGCAGGAGGCCGCGGGCGCGTCGCAGCGGATGGTCGCCGGCCTCGCGGAGCAGGCCGGCGGCGCGACCGAGGTCGCGCGCGCCATGGACGACGTCCGGAAGCTGTCGGCCCAGTCGGCGCGGGGGATCGGCGAGCAGGCGCGGGCCGCGAAGCAGCTGGAGGCGTCCGCCCGCCAGGTCGCGCGGCTCGCGGCGGCGGTGACCTCCGCCACGGCGGACCAGACCCAGGCGACGGCGTCCCTCGCGAAGGAGGGGGAGTCCGTGCGCCGGATCGCCAAGCAGACGGCGCGCGCGGTGGCCGATCAGGCCGAGTCCGTCGCGGCGCTCGCGTCGGGCGCGGGCCGGCAGGCGGCGTCGCTCCAGGGCGTCGTCAGGGCGGCCGCCGAGCTGTCGACCCGGAGCGAGCAGCACGCCGCGTCGCTCGCCCGTCTGCGCGAGCCGGTCCGGGAGGTCGCCGCCGCCGCGGCGCGGCAGGCGCGAGACTCCGGCGCGGTCGCGGCCGACGCCGGCCACGTGCTCGATCAGGTCGGCCGGATCCGGCACGCGAGCGCCGAGCACGCGGACGCGGTCGCGGGGGTCGCCGCCGCGGTCGCGCACCTCAGGGCGAACGGAGGCCTGCCCCACGCCCCGCCGGAGACCTCGTGATCTCCCGGCGCCCCGCGCTCTCCGTCTCGGACGCGGAGCGGCAGCGCGTCGAGCAGGTGGATCGGCTCGCCGCGTCCGGGCCCGCGGGGGTGCCGGCGCTCATCGAGATGCTCGCGGACCCGAGCTGGACCGTGCGGCGGTCCGTCGTCGCGTCGCTCGCCGCGCTCGGCGACGCGGCCGTGGGGCCGCTCTGCGCGTGCCTCTCCGCGCGGCGCGACAGCGAGGCGCGCGTCGCCGCCAACGTCGACGCGCTCGTCGCGTCGCTCGGCGACGTCGACGACGCCGTGCTCGCGCTGACGCGGGACCCTCGCCCCGCGATCGTCGCCGACGCGGCGCAGATCCTCGGGCGCCGCAGCAGCGCGAAGGCGGTCCCCCGGCTCGCGGAGCTCACGTCGCACGCCGACGACAACGTTGCGGTCGCCGCGATCGAGGCGCTCGGCCGGGTCGGCGGCCGATCGGCGGTCGACGCGCTCGTGAGCGCCGTCACGAGCGGCAATTTCTTCCGCGTCTTCCCGGCGATCGACGTGCTCGGCCGCAGCGGCGACCCGCGCGCGATCGGCCCGCTCTCGGCCCTCCTCGACGACCCGCGCTACCTCCTCGAGGCGGCGCGGGCGCTCGGCCGCACCGGCAGCCGGAGCGCCGTGGCGTCGCTGATGCGCCTGCTCGGGCGCCCGAGCGACGCGGTCGCGCGCGTCGCCGCGGTGGCGCTCGCCGAGCTGCGCGAGCGATACCGCGAGCGCTACGGGACGGCCGGGCCGATCGACGAGGCGCTCCGGGGCGAGGCGCCGGCGCCCGGCGCGGCGCGGCGGCTCTCGCAGAGCCTCGCCGGGGCGGATACGGCCGAGCAGGTCCTCATCTGCAGCGTGCTCGGCGCGATCGGGGGCGAAGACGTCCTGCTCGATCTGACGCGCCTGCTCGACGCCGAGCCCCCCGTCGCGAGCGCCGCGGCGGAGGCGCTCTTCCAGCTCTCCCGGAGCGCCGACTCCCGGGTGCTCGCGGCGCTGCGCGACGGCGACAGCTCCCGCCGGCTCTTGCTCCTGCCGCTCGTCCGGGGCGCCGCGGCCGCGGGCGACGTGGAGCGCTGCCTCGCGGATCCGGACCCGGAGGTCCGCGCGGCGGCGTGCGACGCCCTCGCCCGGATCTCGGAGCCGAGCTCGGCGGGCGCGCTGTTCCGGCTCCTCGACGACCCGAACCCCCGCGTCGTCCACGCCGCGACGACCGCGATCCAGTGCCTCGGCGGCCCCGACGTCGAGGCGCTCGCGATCGCCGCGGCCCGCGAGGGGACCCCGTCCGTGCGGCGGACGGCCCTGCGGATCCTCGCCTACTTCGCGCCCGCCTCGGCGCTGCCGATCTTCCTCGACGGCGTCCGCGACCCCGACCTGCGGACGCGCGAGCGCGCGATCCACGGCCTCGCGTCCTTCGCGCAGCCGGAGGCGCTCGACGCGCTCGCCGCCCTCGCCGCCGACGCGTCGGAGCGGGTCCGGGCGGTGGCGATGCGGGCGCTCGGGCAGTCGCAGCGGGCGCCGCGCGTCGTCGACGCGCTCCTCGCGGGGCTCGGCGACGAGGACGCGTGGGTCCGCTATTTCGCCTGCCAGGCGCTGGGGAAGCTCGGGTGCGAGGCGGCGGCCGGGCTCATCGCCGAGCGGCTCCGGGACGAGAGCGGCCAGGTGCGCGTGGCGGCGATCGAGGCGCTGTCGGCGATCAAGGGCGATCTCGCGCTCGCGGCGCTGGAGCAGGCGGCCCAGGCGAGCGACACGGACATGCGGCGCTCGGCGCTGATCGGGCTCGGCATCGCCGGGCGGGCGGAGTCTTTGCCGACCTTGCTCGGCGCGCTCTCGTCGCCGGACGTGGCGACCCGGCTCGTCGCGGTCTCGGCGATCTCCGGCTTCTCGTCGCCCGACGTCCTGCCGGCGCTCGTGCGCGCGGCGGGCGACCCCGACGAGAGCGTGCGCGCGGCGGCGACCGGCTTCATCGCGGGGCGGGCCGGGGTCGAGGCGACGCGGAGCCTCATCGCGCTGCTCGCGGCCTCGCCGGCGCAGGGCTCGCTCCTCGCCGCGCTGTCCACGCCGGTGCCGGGGCGCGTCGAGGGCATCCTCGAGGCGCTCGGGACGGCGGACGACGAGCTCTCGCCCGTCCTCACCGCGGCGCTCGCGCGGATGCGGCAGCCCGCGGGGCACGCCGCGCTCCTCGAGGCGCTCGGCCTGGCCTCCGCGCCGGCGCGGAAGGCGGCGGCCACGACGCTCGCCGCGGTGGCCACGCGGGAGGGGTTCGCCGCGGTCGAGCACGCCTCGCGGACCGATCCGGACCCGGAGGTGCGGCGCGTGGCCGCGTCGGTCCTCTCGCAGTGGGCATGACGCCGTGGGTATGACGAGCCGCCTCCCCATCTCGCCGCAGGTCTTCGCGATCTTCAGCGCGCTCATCGCCGAGAAGATCGGCATCCACTACGACGCGGGGGATCGCGAGCTGCTCGGCGACAAGGTCTCGGTGCGCGCGCTCGACGCCGGCTTCGACTCGCTGCTCGATTACTACTACTTCCTCCGCTACGACCCCGCGGGCGCGGCCGAGCTGGACGCGCTGATCGACGCGCTGGTCGTGGGCGAGACGTACTTCTTCCGCGAGCTCGCGCAGCTCGAGGTCGCGGTCGCGGAGCTCGTCGCGCCGCGCGCCCTGGCGGGGGAGCGGCCGCGGATCTGGTCGGCGGCATGCTCGACCGGGGAGGAGCCGTTCACGATCGCGATGCTCCTCGCCGAGCGGGGCCTGCTCGGCAAGGTCGATCTCGTCGCGAGCGACATCAGCGCGCGGGCGCTCTCGCGCGCCCGGGCCGGGGTGTACGGGCCGCGCTCGCTCCGGAGCAACGCCCCGCCGCCCCCCTTCGCCACCCGGTGGCTGGAGGTGACGCCCGACCGGGTCGCCGTGAGCGCCGAGCTGAAGGAGGCGATCGACTGGCGGCGGATCAACCTGCTCGAGGCGTCCGAGGTCGCGTCGCTCGGGCAGTTCGACGTCATCGTCTGCCGCAACGTGCTCATCTACTTCCACGACAACACGGCGCGGTGGGTGATCACGAACCTCTCGGGGGCGCTCGCCGCGGACGGGGCCCTCCTGGTCGGGATCTCCGAGTCGCTGCTGCGGCTTGGCACCGCGCTCGCCTGCGAGGAGCGGGGGGGCGTGTTTCTCTACCGGAAGACCGCGCGATGAAGAACCCGGCTGTCCGCGTGCTCGTTGTCGACGACTCCGCCTTCGTGCGCAAGGTGCTGCGGCAGGTCCTCGGCGCGAACGCCGCGATCGAGGTCGTCGACACGGCGATGGACGGCCTGGACGCGCTGGAGAAGATCGCGCGGCACAAGCCCGATGTGGTCACGCTCGACCTCGTGATGCCGAACCTCGACGGCATCGGCGTGCTCGCGTCACTGCCGCGCGAGGGCGCCCCGCGGGTCGTCGTCGTGAGCAACTCCGAGGCGGACAGCGAGCTCGGCGTCAGGGCGCTCCAGCAGGGCGCGGTCGATCTCGTCGAGAAGCCGACGTCGCTCGCGACCGATCGCCTCTTCGAGCTCTCGGACGAGCTGGTCCGCAAGGTGCTCGCCGCGGCCGAGGCGCGGGTCCACCGCGACGGGCCGCGCCCGCAGCCGCCGCCCGTGCCCGGCGCGATCCCCGCGCTGCCGCGCGCGCGCGTCGTCGTGATCGGCACGTCCACCGGCGGCCCCCAGGCGCTGACGCGGCTCTTCGCGGCGATGCCCGGCGATTTCCCGGTCCCCATCGTCGTGGCGCTGCACATCCCCGCCGGGTACACGGAGTCCCTGTCGTGCCGCCTGAACGACGCGAGCGCCCTCTCGGTCGTCGAGGCCTCGGACGATCTCCAGCTCCGGCCCGGGCTCGCGGTCATCGCGCGCGGCGGGACGCACCTCGAGGTCCGGCGCCACCGGGACCGCGCCAGCGTCCGCTTCGCGGAGGCGTCCAGGGCATCGCCGTACTGCCCGTCGGTCGATCTGCTCTTCTCGAGCGCCGCCGCCGAGTTCGGGTCGGGCGTGCTCGGGGTCGTGCTGACGGGCATGGGCGACGACGGCCTGGAGGGGTCGAGGGCGATCCACAAGGCCGGCGGCCGGATCCTCGTCGAGGCCGAGTCGTCCTGCGTCGTCCACGGCATGCCCCGCCGCGTGCTGGAGGCCGGGCTCGCCGCGGCCGAGGCGCCGATCGACGAGATGCCCGCGGCCATCCTGCGGCACCTCTGACGCCGGGCGGCCGGCCCGTCACAGCGGCCAGTAAACGACCTTTCCCTCGATCTCCTGGAACGTGGCCGCGTTGCCGTCCTGGGACACGATGAAGGCGATCCGCTCCGGGTACCCCGCCACGAACGCCGCAGCCGCGCGGTGGCGGGTGCCGCGCGCGTCGAGGCTCAGGCTCACGTCCATCCGCTGGTCCGGGGTCGCGGCGTACACCTCGGAGATGATCGACCGCGGCGGGGGCAGCTTCGCGCCGAACGCGAGCACGTCGAGGCCGTGGCTCATCACCACCGCGCCGTCGACGGTCGTCAGCCGGACGATGAGGTCGAGCAGCCGGTTGAGGCGCTCGGAGCTCTTGAACCCGTGGTTCGGGCCGCGCGCCGCCCCTTCCACCGCGGGCTTCTTCCCGTCTGCCTGCCGCGGCTCGCTCGGCGGCTGGCTCTCGCGCGCTGCGGAGACGGAGAGTTCGAGGATGGCCGAGCCGAGGCACAGCGCGGGATCCAGCCGCTTGACCTCGGTGTCGAACGGATTCCCCTCTTCGCCGAACAGCTGCGGCAGGCCCTCGCCCGGCCCGAGCACGACGAGGAGCCCGCCGCGCCCGAGCTCGACCATCCCTTCCACGATGCGCAGGAGATACTTGCTCACGCGGCGGCCGTGCGGCCTCGCGAGGTCCCGGACGACGGCCCGCTCGATGGAGTCGAGCTGCGGCCGGTTCTTCGGCATCCACGTCCGCACGGCGCCGCGCTCGTAGCGGACGATCTCCCACTCGCCGCGGTACACGGCCACGACGCCGGGCTTCGGCACCACCACGCGCACGAGCTGATCGAGCTCGAAGGAGCGCCGGCTGTGCGGCGTCGCGATGCCGGCGATCACGAGCGACCCGTCCTGCGGCACCACGGACAGGAAGGAGCGCGGCCACGCGCACGCCGAGGCGAGGTTGGCGACGTGCTCCACGTCGAACGCCACGGCGGAGCCGAACCGAACGAGATCCCAGGCCGGCTCGTCGAGCTCGAGGTCGGCGAGGCTCCCGGCGAACACGACGCCGACCGGGTTCAGCCGCCCCTCTTCGGTCGCCATGGACGCGAAGAACATCGTCTCGATCAGCTCGGTGAGGACGGCGGCGAAGGGGGGCGGCGGCGCCGCGCCCGGGTCGACCTTGCCCCTGCACGAGAGCGTCTGCGCCGTGAGCTGGGGCTGCTCCTGCAGATCGAGAAATGCGGCCGTGACATCCGCAGGATACTTGAGGCGCATGAGCTCGGTATACCATCCAGCGCCGTCGACGGTCAGGCCGACGGCTGCATGCGGGCTCGGCCCGCCGCCCCGGCGGTGAGCGCCGCGGCGGCGCGCGGTCCGCCCACGTCGCGCGGCGTCACGCGGCCCGGCGAGAGCCGCTCGCCTTTCGCTTCGAGGACTCCGCCTTTCGCGGCTTCGCGCCGGCGCTCTCGGCCCGTTTGTTGTCGTTTGCGTCGTTTGCGTCGTTTGCGTCGTTTGCGTCGTTTGCGTCGTTGGCGACCTTCGCGCCCTTCTGGCCGAGGCTCTTCTTGAGCAGCGCGATGAGGTCGACCGTGCCGGTGTCGCGGCGGTGCTCTTCCTCCTCCTCTGGCTCCGCGGGCGTCGTGGTCTGACCGGATTTCACCTTCTTCTCGATCATCTTCATCACGTCGTCGCGGTACTCATCCTTGTATTTTTCCGGCTTCCACTCGGTGGCCATCTCGGCCACGAGGCGCTCGGCCATCTCGAGCTCCCGCTTGCCGAGCCCCTTTGCGTCGACATCCATCTCGGGCAGGTCGAGCTCTTCATCGGAGCGGAGCTCGTGCGCGAACCGCAGCAGGTTCAGCACGAGCGCGCGGCCGTGCGGCCGCACCGCGGCGATGTGCTCGCGCGTCCGGATCACGACCTTCGCGATCCCGACCTTCCCCGTCTTCCGCAGCGCCTCGCGCAGGAGCACGTACGCCGTCACGGACGACTTCTTCTTGCTGTTCGTCGACGCGGGGGCGAGGTAGTACGGCTTCTCGTAGTATATCGGGTCGATCTCCGAGGCGTCGACGAAGTCGAGGATGTCCACGGTCTGCGTCGCCTCCACGTTCGCGCGGCGCAGGTCCTCGTCGGACATGACCACATACTCGCCCTTCTCGTAGGGATAGCCGCGGACGATATCGTCCCAGCTCACCGGCTCGCCCGTCTCCCGGTTCACGCGCTCGTAGCGGATCGGCGTCATGTTGCGCCGGTCGAGCTGCGTGAAGTGGAGCTCGTTGGGCTCCTCCGCGGGGTAGAGGGCGACCGGGATCTGCACGAGCCCGAAGCTGATACTCCCTTTCCAGATGCTGCGAGGCATGCGCTCTCCTTCGACCCGAGAGGTCCGTTTCAGGTCCGTGTCGGGGGGCAATGCAAGCCAGCGGCCGACGGCGCGGTCCCGGAGGTCCCGCGCGCCGCGCACGTCCAGGCCGCTCCAGGCCGGCCGCGCTGCGGCGCCGCCGCGGCCGGCGTCGCGTTTCGCCACAGCGGACCGAGCGGAGCGGCGATTGCTGCCCCGCTGGCCCTGGCCCGCTGTATAACCCACCCTCTCTATGCCGCGGCGGACCCACGACCTCCACGGAGCTGCGCCGGACAACAGCCGGACCGCGCTCCTCCTCATCGACGTCATCAACGACCTGGATTTCCCGGAAGGGGACCAGCTGCTCGCCCACGCCCTCCCGATGGCGCACCGCATCCGGGCGCTGAAGCAGCGGTGTCGCGACGCGGGCATCCCCGCGGTCTACGTGAACGACAACTTCGGCCGCTGGCAGTCCAACTTCCACCGGCAGATCGAGCACTGCCTGGGAGAGGGCGTCCGCGGCCGGGAGATCGCGGCGCTGCTGCGGCCCGGAGAGGAGGATTATTTCGTGCTCAAGCCCAAGCACTCGGGCTTTTACGGCACCACGCTCGAGATCCTGCTCGAGTCGCTCGGCGTGCAGACGCTGATCCTCACCGGCATGGCGGGGAACATCTGCGTCCTGTTCACGGCGAACGACGCTTACATGCGCGATTACCGGCTGGTCGTCCCGTCGGACTGCGTGGCCTCGGAGAGCGAGGAGGACAACCGCTACGCGCTCCGCCAGATGCAGCGCTTCCTCAAGGCCGAGATCGCGCCGTCCGACGAGGTCGACCTCGAGCGGCTGCCCGCCTGACGCCTTGGGGGGGACCGGGCGTCGGACGGGCAGCTGCCCGAGGTCATGTGTCCCGCAGGGGCGTCACGCTCAGGCGACGGCCCGCTGCTTCGACGAGAGGCCCTCTTCGGTGAGGACCGCGATGTCGGTCGCGCCGCCGCGCTCCAGGACCTGCTTGGCCAGCGCGCGCTCGTTGCTGTTCTCGACGTGGACGGAGATCAGGATGTTGCCGCCCTTGATCTTGCCCTCGTACTGCTTGGCCTCGACCTCGGGGATGCCGAGCCCGATGAGGGCGCCGGTCACGCCGCCGACCGCCGCGCCCGCCGCGGCGCCGCTCAGCGCGGCCATGATCGGGCCGGCCGCGATGAAGGGCCCGAGGCCGGGGATGGCGAGCGCGCCGATGCCGGCGAGCAGGCCGATGGTCCCGCCGATCGCGCCGCCGGCGCTGGCGCCCGCGGTCGCGCCCTCGGGCGCCTTCGTGTTCTTCTCGTGCGCGAAGTCCCGCGTGCCGTGCTTGTCGGGGAACAGCGCCGAGATATCGCTGGTCATGAAGCCGGCGCGCTGGAGCTCACCGACGATGATGTCTGCCTGAGCGAGCGTGCTCACGAGGCCCAGGACCGCTTTCTTCGTTGCCATGGTGTCTTCCTTTCAGACTGGTTCAGTCAACGTCAACTTCGAGCTGGTTGTCGACCCGCTGGACGCCCGGGATCCCCTTGGCGACCGCCTCGATGTCAGCCTTTTCCTTGTCGCTCTTCACCGGGCCGCGCAGCGTGACGACCTGCCCGTTGGTGATGATCTTGACGTTCTTGGCGGTCATCGAGAGCGTGTCGTTCGCCACGACCGCCTGACGGATCTTCTGCGTGATCGTGCGATCGGCCTCGTTCTCGCCCTGATCCCCGGGGGTCAGCGCGGCGGGATCGCGATCGCGATCGTTCTTGTCCGTGTTGTCGGCGGCCGCGGGCGTGGGGTTGTTCGCCCTCTGGGCGACCTCGCCCGGCACCGTCGCGGTGTTGTTGTCCGAACGAGTGGTGCCTTCTGCTCTGTCGCAGCCAACCGCGGCAGCGACAGAGAGAGACATCAGCAGGAAGAGTTTCGCTGTGTTCATGCCCGGACCCTGTCGCAAGCGCCGGGCCACCTCGGGCCGAGAGCGCCTGTCGGTCCACGGCTGTGGCCAGGGCGGAACATGGACGCCGTTACCCCTGAACATGAGTTGTCTTTTTTCTGCGCCGCATCGTGGGCGGCTCGCTCGCGCGGCGCGAGAGCGACGCGGAGCGGCTAGCGAGCTCATGAATGACGAAGGCCGGAGTGCCTCAGGTGGGGCGAACTGCCCCGTGCCGGCCGCGTCAAATTCAGGAGAACTTGCCTTCTCGGACGAAACCGAGCCGCGCGAGGTCGCCTGCGGCGGATAAGGAATGTGGGCGGAGGTGCTCAGTCGCCGCGGGCGCTCGTCGGGCCGCCGCTCGGGGGCTCTGCCGAGCGCTCGGTCGGGCGCTCTGCCGGAGACCCTGCGGGTCGCTGGATTCCGAGCCGCCGCAGCTTCCGGTAGAACGTCGCCCTCGACATGCCCGCGTCGCGCGCCGCCTGCAGCGCGTTCCAGCCGGTGCGCTCGAGGGCGGCGAGCAGCGCGGCGCGCTCGTCGGGGAGGGAGCGGGGCGCGCCGCGGCCGCCGCCTTCGCGCGCGCGCGGGAGGTCCACGTCGTCGGGGCCGATCCTGCGGCCGTCGCAGAGCACGACGGCCTTCGTGATCACGTTCTCCAGCTCGCGCACGTTGCCGGGCCAGCCGTGCTGGCCGAGCCGCCGCAGCGCCTCGCGGGAGAGCTGCGGCGCCGGGCGGCCGAGCTGCTCCGCTGCGCGGCGCACGAAATGGAGCGCGAGCTCCGGCAGGTCCTCCAGCCGGTCGCGCAGCGGCGGCAGCCGGATCTGCACCACGGCGACGCGGTAGTAGAGGTCCTCGCGGAAGCGCCCGCGCGCGGTCTCGGCGAGCAGATCGCGGTTCGTCGCGCAGACGAGGCGGAAGTCCACGCGCACGGCCTCGGCGCTGCCGACGGGGCGGACCTCGCGCTCCTGGAGCACCCGGAGCAGCTTCGCCTGCACCTCGAGCGGCATCTCGCCGAGCTCGTCGAGGAACAGCGTCCCGCCGCGCGCGGCGACCACGAGGCCGGTCCGGTCCCGGTCGGCCCCCGTGAACGCGCCGCGGACGTGGCCGAAGAGCTCGGACTCGAGCAGCGCGGCGGGGAGCGCGGCGCAGTTGATCCCCATGAACGGGCCGCTCTTGCGCGGGCCGGCGAAGTGGATGGCGCGCGCGACGAGCTCCTTGCCGGTGCCGCTCTCGCCGGTCACGAGCACGCTGACCGGCGTGTCGACCACGCGGTCGAGCGTCGCGAACACCGCGCGGAGGGCGGGGCCGCGCCCCACGATGGCGCCGTAGTCGTAGCGGTGCTCCAGGGCTTGCTGGCGGACGAGCACCTCCTCTTGCAGCCGATCGATCTCGGCGGCCTGTCCGCGCAGGAGCTCCTCGACGCGGCGCCGCTCGGCCTCGAGCTCCACGGTGCGGCGGCGCAGGTCGTCGACGAGCCGCGCGTTGCGCAGCGCGAGCGCGACCTGGTCGGCGAAGGCGAGGAGCAGGTCGACGTCGGCGGGGGCGAAGCGGGCGCGCCGGAAGCGGTTGTCGAGGTAGAGCGCGCCGAGCACGCCGTCCGGCGAGCGGATCGGCACGGCGATCACGGAGCGGAGCCGCATCGCGTGCACCGACGCGTGCTCGCGGAACCGCGGATCGTCCTGGGCGTCCACGGTGACGACGGGCTCCTGCGCCGCGATGGCGCGCTCGGCGATGCTGTAGCTGAACTTGAGGTGGCTCCTGCCGACCTTCTCGCGGTCGACGTTGCGCGCGACGGCCACGCGCAGCTCGCCGCCGGGCTGCTCGAGCAGCACGAAGCCGCGTTCGGCGGCGGTGAGGTCGATCGCGGCGTCCATGGCCATCGCGAGGATGTCGGCGATCTCGACGGAGGAGTTGAGCTTGCGGAACATCGCGAGGAGCCGCTCGAGCTTGGCGGCGCGCTCGGTCGCGGGCTGCGCCGCGGGGCCGGCGGCCGCCCCGGGCGGGGCTGCGGCGTCGGCCGGGGCGGGCCGAGCGGCGCGGCGCCGGGGGTGCATCCAGAAGGCGTGCTGGAGGGCTTCCGGCAGCGAGCGCGCCATGGCGGTCCAGGCGGCGGTGGCGCGCTGCCGCTGCGCCGCCGCGGCCTCGGGCTCACCGGCGAGCTCGGCGGCGTCGGCGAGCGCCAGGCGGACGTCCGCGATGAGGTCGGGCTGGGCGGCGCGCTCGGCGAGGCCGAGGGCGCGCTCGAGGAGCTCCCGGGCCGCGGCGAGGTCCTGACCGAGGTTGGGCCGACCGGGGTTGGGGGCGGGCTGACCGGGGTTGGGCTGACCCAGGTTGAGCTGACCGGGGTTGAGGACGGACTGACCGGGGTTGGGCTGACCCTGACCCAGGTTGAGCTGACCGAGGTTGAGGGCGGGCTCGGGCTGACCGGGGTTGGGCTGACCCTGACCCAGGTTGAGCTGACCGGGGTTGGGGGCGGGCCGACCCAGGTTGAGCTGACCGGGGTTGGGGGCGGGCCGACCCAGGTTGGGCCGACCCAGGTTGGGCCGACCCAGGTTGGGCCGACCCAGGTTGGGCCGACCCAGGTTGGGCCGACCCAGGTTGGGCCGACCCAGGTTGGGCCGACCCAGGTTGGGCCGACCCAGGTTGGGCCGACCCAGGTTGAGCCCGCCCTGACCCAGGTTGGGCTCCCCCGGCTCGGCGCCCGCTTGACCCAGGTTGCCGCCCCCCTCACCGCCGTCCCCGTCGAGCAGCGCCAGCCGCCCCTCCAGCAGCGCCGCGCGCGCCCCCAGGTCGGGCGCCTCCCGCACCGCCCCGTGCTCGCGCGCCCGGGCCAGCGCCGCGCGCGCGTCGCCCAGCGCCCCGCGCGAAAGGTGCGCCCGGCACAGCTCCAGCTCCTCCTCCACCACCTCGCGCTGCGCGCCCTGCGCCTCGAACCCCCGCCGCGACCGCTCGAAGCAGCGCGCCGCCTCCTCGGCATCCCCGGCCGCCAGCGCGCAGTCCCCGAGCACCGACGCCGCGGCCGCCGCGAAGAACGGCGCCCCCCGCCGCGCGGCCTCCGTCTCCACCCGCGACGCCACGCGCCCGGCCCGCTCGAACGCCCCCACGTCCGCCCAGAGCTTCGCCAGATCGAAATCGAGCACCAGCACCAGGTCCGCCTGCCCCAGCGCCGACGCGAGCCGCGCCCCGCGCTCGTACGCGGCGAGCGCCTCCCCCAGCTCGCCCGACTGGTGGCACGCCGTACCCACGTTGAGGCTGCAGCGCGCCACCAGATCCCCGAGCCCGTGCTCCTCCGCCGTCGCGAGCGCCTGCCGGTAGCCGACGAGCGCCGCCTCGACCTCCCCCGCGCGGAACGCGTCGATCGCCTGGTACGACAGCGCGCGCACGAGCGCCCGCGGCGCGCGCCGGTCCCGGTGCAGCCCGGCCGCCAGCCCGAGGTGCAGCCCCGCGAGCCGCCGCTCGCCGAGGTAGCTCGCCGCGACCCCCACGTCCTCGTGCAGGCTCGCCAGCACCTCCGGCTCGTCGCACCACGCGAGCGCCGGCTCCGCCCGCGCCCGCGCCTCCGCGTGCGACCCGAGCCTCAACAGCGCCCGGCTCGCGAGATCGGCGAGGCACGCGCGCTCGCGCGGCGCGAACGACGGCGCCTCCCCGGAGCCCTGCTCCGCCTCCTCGAGCCGCGCGAGCGCCGCCGTCGGATCCCCGAGCTCGAGCAGGCACGCGCCGAGCCGCACGAGCGCCGGCCCCTGCCGCGCCCCGAGCGCCGCGGCCTGCCCCTCCGCGAGCAGCTGCTCCAGCACCTCGCGCGCCCGCGCCGCGCGCCCGCCCCGCTGGAGCGTCGACGCGATCTCGAGCCGCGTCTCCGCCCCCGTGGCCGCCTCGAGCAGCGCCTCGGCCGCCGCGGCCCACGCCCCCGGGTCCGCCTCGCGCTCGGCGCGCCGCCCGAGGAACAGGCGCTCGGCCGCCGCCGTGTCGCCCGACAGCGCGAGGTGCAGCGCCTGCTGCTCGACCCGCGCCGGGAACGCCGCCGCCGCCCGCGCGTGCGCCGCGCGGACCGCCTCGCCGCCGAGCGCCGCCAGGAGCGCCGCGATCGGCCCCGCCCGCGTCAGCGTCCAGCCCCCCGCCGAGCGCGCCGCGACGCCGCGGGCCGCGAGCTCGGCGAGGTGCGCGACCGGCAGCCCGAGCGACGGCAGCGCCTCGTCCGCCGCCGCGCCGCCCAGCACGGCCAGCGTCGCCACCGCGTCGCGCAGCGGCCGCCCGAGCCCCCGGAGCCGCAGCGCGTACCGCGCGCTCGCCCCCGGCGTCGTCGCGTCGAGCCCCGCGAGGTCCCCGCTCTCGGCGAGCCGCCCCGCGGTCACCACCAGATCCGCGGGCCACCCGGCGCTCGCGCGCAGCACCGCCTCGGTCGCGTCGCCCAGCCCGATGGCGTCCATCCAGCGCTGCACCGCCTCGCGCCCGAGCGGCGGCAGCGCGACCTCGCGAGCGCTCCGCCCCGCCTCCGCGGCCACCGCGGCGAGCGGCGCCCGGCCCCCGCCGTGCGGGATGCGCTCCGCCGCGAGGAGCAGCACCGGATCGTCGGGACCCAGCAGCCGGACCAGCGCCTCGAGCATCTCCCGGTCCGCCCCGCCCACCTCGTCGGCGTCGTCGAGCACGAGCACCAGCGGCTCCGCCCCCGAGCCCGACCGCGCCCGGGTCAGGCGCTCGTGCGCGCGCAGCGCGCCGAGCGCGCCCGCGGGGAGCGCCTCCTCCCCGGTCGCGCGGCCGAGCATCGAGCGGACCGAGCCCACCTGCGCCCCGGCCCGCGCGAACCCCTCCACGGCCTCCATCCTGAGCTCCGCGCTCCACTTCGCCTCGCGCAGGAGGCGGCTCTTCCCGCAGCCGGGCTCCCCGGCGATCACGCACAGCCGCGGCCCGCTCTCCCCGCGCTCCAGCGCGGCGAGCGCCTCGGCGACCGCACCGAGCTCGGCGTCGCGGCCGACCAGGTGGGGCGGCTCCGGCGGCGGCGGGGCCAGGGCGCGCGGCGACGCGCCCACCCAGTCGAGCACCTCGCCCGCGTCGGCCGGGCGGTCGCGCGGCTCGGGCCGCACGAGGCGCTCGGCGAGCGCGGAGATCGCCTCCGGCAGCGGCTCCGCGAGCAGCGGCGCGATCGCGCCGAGGGTGCGGCCGAGCGCGAACAGGTCCGCGCGCCCGTCGGCCGCCTCGCCGCGGATCACCTCGGGCGCCACGTAGCCCTGCGTGCCGGAGATCCCGTCGTCGGGCCGCTCGCCGACCCGCGCCGCGCACGACAGATCGATCAGCACCGCGCGCCCCGACGCGTCGACGAGGATGTTGGCCGGCTTCACGTCGCCGTGCCGGATGCGCGCCCGGTGGAGGAAGCGCAGGGCGTCGAGCACGTCGACGATCGCGGCCCGCACCTCCTCGAAGCGCCGGCCCGTCACGTACGCGTCGAGCGGCGCACCGAGCACCGCCTCCGACGTGAAGTAGAAGCGCGGCTCGCCGGTCTCCCGGAGCATGCCGAAGTCGTGCACCCGGACGAGGTGGGGATGGAACAGGCCCGCCAGCATCCTGAACTCGCCGCGGAACGCCGCCCGCTCCGCGCTGCGCGCGCGGCCGAGCAGCTTGAGACAGATGTCGCGGCCGAGCGCCTCGTCGCGCGCGAGCCACGCCGTGGCCAGCCCCCCCCGGCCCAGCGGGCGGATCAGGCGGTAGCGGCGGGCGACCAGGGTCCCTTCGGCTGGGATCATCCGCGCAGTGTCTCACGGATGTGCCACCTGAGACAGTGAGACGATCGATGAGACACTTTCGCCTGCGATTTCAAGACGATTTCCGATGTTTTTCCGTCGGCACCAGGTTTGCTTTAGGCTCGGGCATGGCGATGCGGACTACAGGCAGACACGGGGACCGGCGGGGCGCGGTCGTCTCGGCGCTCCTCGCGGTGCTCCTCGGCGGCTGTGTCGTGAGCCCGCAGCCGAGCCCGCCCGTCCACGATCCTATCCTCGACGGGGCGCTCGTCGGCGTGAAGGACGAGGTCATGGTGCTGGGCGACCAGATCGCGCTCGAAGGGAAGCCGGGCGCGGTCAGGCCGGCGGAGGGCGTGATCGTGGTGACGAACCTCGACACCCTCGACGCGCCGGTGGTCGCGGACGTGAACCCCGACGGGAGCTTCATCGCCACCGTGCTCGCCCGGACCGAGCACGTCCTGCGGATGCAGGTGAAGCAGGGCGAGCTCCGGTCGGAGCCGGCGGATCTGCGGCTCGCGGGGCCCAGCTCGACCGAGAAGACGCTCGATCACCTGCCGTGTCTCGAGCTCACGCCGGGCGCGTGGGTCACGTTCGAGGCCGAAGGCGGCTCCCGCGACGTGGTCGTCCGCAACGCGTGCGCCGAGGACGTGTCCATCGAGGCGCCTCGACTGCGCCGCGGCGGCGCGCCGTTCAGCGTCAGCCCGGAGGCGCCGTTCGTGGTGCCGCCGGGCGGGTCCACCGTCGTCACCGTGCGCGCGGACGGTGACGGGGAGGAGCGCGAGGACGTGCTCTTCCTCGACGTCACGGCGCCCGAGCCCGGGCGCCGCGCGCTGACGCTCACGCTCCCCGACTGATCGGTCGGGGAAGCGACCCACGGATCACGCGCCGCGCTCGCGCGCGGCGCAAGGGCGCCCTTCCTCGGGAGGGGAGGGGCTCGTGCATGTCTATCGCCTCGCCGGCGGCGGCGAGGCCGTGTGTTGGAGGAACATCATGAACGTTCAGAATCGCATCAAGAGCAGCCGTATCGGTTCCGTTCTCTGGCTCGCGCTGTCGATGATCCCGCTCACGGTGGGCTGTCAGGTCGAGGTGGCCGGCGACGACACCGGCACAAATTCGGAGGAGGTGTCGGGCGGCGGTCACGGCCGCGCCTGCGGCGGCCTCGCCGGCCTCAGCTGTAAGAAGGGCTATTTCTGCGACTACGAGCTCGAGGCCATGTGCGGCGCGTTCGACATGACGGGCACCTGCGAGCGCATCCCGAAGGCGTGCACGGAGGAGTACAACCCGGTCTGCGGCTGTGACGGCAAGACGTATGGCAACGAGTGCGCCGCGAACGCGGCGGGCGTGTCGGTGGCGTCGCGCGGCGAGTGCGAGCCGCCCCCGGCGAAGATCTGCGGCGGCCTCGCCGGCTTCGCGTGCGACCCCGGCGAGTTCTGCGACTACGCGCCCGACGCCATGTGCGGCGCGGCCGACCAGACGGGCGTCTGCGCGCCGATCCCGGAGGGGTGCACGAAGGAGTACGACCCGGTCTGCGGCTGCGACGACAACACCTACGGCAACGCGTGCATGGCGGCCGCGGCGGGCGTGTCGGTGGCGTCGCGCGGCGAGTGCGGGTCGGCTCCGGGAGCGGTGTGCGGCACCCGCGGCGCCGCGGCGTGCGAGCCCGGGTTCTTCTGCGACTTCGCGCCCGAGGCCGCGTGCGGGGCGACCGATCTGCCGGGCGCCTGCGCGCCGATCCCGGGGGCGTGCACGTTCGAGTACAACCCGGTCTGCGGCTGCGACGGCAACACCTACGGCAACGCGTGCGCCGCGAACGCGGCGGGCGTGTCGGTGGCGTCGCGCGGCGAGTGCGCGGCCTCCGAGGTGCAGCACTGCGGCGGCCTCGCCGGCCTCGCGTGCGACCCCGGCGAGTTCTGCAACTACAGCCTGGAGGCCATCTGCGGCGCGGCCGACCAGACGGGCGTCTGCGAGACGATCCCGGAGGTCTGCGACGACAGTTATAACCCCGTCTGCGGCTGCGACGACAAGACGTACAGCAACGCGTGCAACGCGCACGCGGCGGGCGTCTCGGTGGCGCTCCGCGGCGAGTGCCCGCGCCGGTGAGGGAGCATCGCGGGGGCCGGCGGCGCCGCGCCCCCGCGGCGCCGGATCGGTAGGTGATTCGCCCCTTCGTCCCCGGGGGGCAGCCCGCGTCCGGCGGATCAGGAACGGCCGGACGGGGTTGTGCGATTGATGGGGGAGGGCACGCGGCGTATGCCTGCGCTGCCCTCCCTTTCCCCATGCAGACCTCTTCCTCGCCCTCCCGGTCGCTCCGCCGCGGGCTCGTCTGGCTGATGGCGGCGGTCGCCGGCGCCACCGTCGCGAACCTCTATTACAACCAGCCGCTGCTCGGGGACATCGCCCGCGAGCTCGGCGGCGCGGGCGGCTCGCTCGGGCTCGTGCCGACGATGACGCAGGTCGGTTACGCGGCGGGCATGCTCCTCCTCGTGCCGCTCGGCGACAGCCACGAGCGGCGGCGGCTCATCGTCGTCATGGCGGCGCTGGCGAGCCTCGCGCTGTGCGGCGCCGCGCTCGCGCCGGATCTGCCGTGGCTCATCGCGGCGAGCTTCGCGGTGGGCATCACCAGCGTGGTTCCGCAGCTGATCTTGCCGTTCGCGGCGCAGCTCGCGCCGGACGAGCAGCGCGGGCGCGTGGTGGGGATGGTGATGAGCGGCTTGCTCATCGGCATCCTCCTGTCGCGCACGGTGGCCGGCGTCGTCGGCACGCACCTCGGGTGGCGCGCGATGTTCTGGGCGGCGGCGGGGCTCATGATCGCGCTCGGCCCGGTGCTGCGCCTGGCCTTGCCGGCGCAGCCGCCGGCCGCGGCGATGTCGTATCCGGAGCTCGTGCGCTCGCTCGGGCGCCTCGCCCGGAGCGAGCCTGCGCTGCGGCTGCACTCCGCGCTCGGCGCGCTCTCGTTCGGCGCCTTCAGCGCCTTCTGGGCGACGCTCGCGCTCTATCTCCAGAGCATGCCCGCGCGCCACGGCCCGCAGGTCGCGGGCCTCTTCGGCCTCGTCGGCGTGGCCGGCGCCGCCGCGGCGCCGCTCGTGGGCCGTTATGCCGACGTGCGCGGCGATCGCCGGATCAACGCGCTCGCGCTCGGGGTGCTGCTCGCGTCGTTCGGGGTGCTCTGGCTGCTCGGAGGGTGGCTGTCGGGCATCGCGCTCGGCGTGGTGCTGCTCGATCTGGGCGCGCAGGCCAACCAGATCTCGAACCAGGCGCGCGTGTACGCGCTGCGCCCCGAGGCGCGCAGCCGGATGAACACGATCTACATGACCACCTATTTCGTCGGCGGGGCGGCCGGGGCGTGGCTCGGCACCGCCGCCTGGACGCGCTGGGGGTGGATCGGGGTGTGCGCCGCGGGCGGGGCGATGTCGGCGGCGGCGCTCGGCCTTTTGTGGGCCGGGTCCGCGCGGGCGGCGAACGGCGCGGCCGGCGGGGGCTGAGGGGCTGCGCGGCGACCTGCGCTCCTCCGGGGGACCGCGGGGAGGCGGCGGTCGCGAGGTCAGGGCGTCATCGGCAGCGCGACCAGGAGGTTCGCATTGCACATCTCGTTCTGCGTGCCCCACCCGGGCAGCACGGGGGCCTGAGCGTCGCGCGTGTCGAAGGTGCATGTCACCTGGAGCGACGAGCTCGGGTCGAGCAGCGGCGGCGTGCGGTACCAATACACGTCTTGCCAGTGGACGTCCCAGTCGTCCACGCGCGCGATGCAGGTCTCCTGCCCCTCCGACGTCACGCGGATATCGAAGGTGCGCCCGCGCTCGTGCATGTGCGGCATCACGCCGAGCACCTCGATCGGGGGCAGCGCCGGATCGAGCGTGAGCTCCGCCCGCGTCCTCTTCCACGTGTAGGCGGCGTCCTTCTGGCGGGGAGGCAGCGTGTCCGGGCCGTCCGGCTCGAAGAGGCTCGTCATGAAGCCGTCGTCCCCGATGAACACGGCGCGCCGCTCCACGGTGTCCTCGTAGCGGATCCGGAGGCGCGTCGAGTCCTCGGCGGATGCGCCCGCGTGGTCATGGAGGTTGTAATGCACCTGGACGACGAAATGGTCCTTCGAGGAGACCGGCGCCCCGGTGCCGCCGGGGAACTCGACCACGTTCTGCCCGGGCGCCCAGGCG
Source organism: Sorangium sp. So ce836 (assembly GCF_028553905.1). NCBI lineage: Bacteria > Pseudomonadati > Myxococcota > Polyangiales > Polyangiaceae > Sorangium > Sorangium sp. So ce836. The sequence goes on from NZ_CP102233.1 coordinate 4,486,795, forward strand.
AACAGCGGCTGGAACGGCAGCGCGTCGGACGGGCCGCCGAAGCACTCCCAGCCGGGCCGGTCCGGCGAGGCGTCGTCGAGCTCCGTCATCACATCCTGGTTCGTCTTGCCCTCCACGAGCGACGGCTCCGAGGGAGTCACCCGGTAGACCGTGAGGTGATGAACGATGGACCGGACCCCGGGCGTCACCTGATATCCGGTGATGAAGCGGTCGGTGTCGAGGCCCGGGTCCACAGGAAAGCACCGCCACTCGTCGTAGGCCGCGAGGGGATCGGCGGGGTCGGCCACGGGGGTGATCGGCGGTGTCATGTAGTCGACGCCGCCCTCGAGCGTGGGCACGGGCGGGGGGGACGGCGCGCCCGCGCGCTCCCCCTCGGCGCGCGCCCCGGTCGCCCAGCGATGGATGATATCGAGCTCCTCGGCGGTGAGCGTCGCCTCGTCCTTGAAGTCGCCGCACGAGCCGTCGTGCGCCACGAGGAACGGGGGCATGTGGCCGCCCTGCACGGCGTCGTCGATCGCGCCGGCGCGCGCCTTCGCCGAGCTGTAGTCGTCGAGGCGGAAGGGCCCGAGCCCGCCCTCCTGATGGCACGCGGTGCACTTGGATGACGTGATTGGCGCGACGTCCTCCCAGAATGTCGGCTCCGGCGCCGTCGCCGGCTCCTTGGCCGCGCACCCGAGCGAAAGCGCGAGCGGCACGGTGGCCGCCAGGCCGCGCGCGCGGAAAAGCAGGGTCTTCGATCGCATCGGTCGCCTCTCGTCGTGCTGCATCACGCGGACCTCCAGCAAACTGTTTATGACGTACACGGTATTGTGTGTGGTATACGCAGTTGTTGAATGGCTGTCAAACCCAAGCGGCGACGAAAAACTGCGACCGAGTACAGCGGAGGCGGCGACGCCGTGCGCAGCCTCGAGCTCCTCTGGGGGGTCCGGAGGCGGCCGAGCCGGGGGCCCAGGCCCGGCCTGAGCCTCGATCAGATCGTGCGGGCCGCGATCGAGCTCGCCGACGCCGAGGGGCTCTCGGCGCTGTCGATGCAGCGGGTCGCCGCGAAGCTCGGGTTCACCACGATGTCGCTGTACCGGTACGTGCCGAGCAAGGCCGAGCTCCTGGACCTCATGCTGGACACCGCGGCGGGGGAGATGTCCCTCGTCGATGGCGTCCCCGGGGGGTGGCGGGCCAAGCTCGAGGCGTCGGCGCTCGCGGACTGGGCGCTCTACCACCGCCACCCGTGGTTCTTGCACGTGACGCCGGTGCGCCCCGTGATGGGGCCGAAGGGGATGGCGGCGTACGAGGCGACGCTCCGCGCGGTCGCCGGGATCGGCCTCACCGACCGCGAGGCGCTCGCCGCCGTCCACCTCGTCGACAGCTACACCCGAGGCGCGGGGCGGCTCTCGGTGGACCGGGCCGAGGCCGAGCAGGAGACCGGCGTCACCGACGAGCAGTGGTGGTCCGAGCGCGCTTACTTCTGGGACAAGCTCTTCGACCCGGCCCGCTATCCGACGATGGCGAAGATGATGGGGTCGGGCGCGTTCGACGAGCACCCGTTCACGGAGGAGATGTTCCTGTTCGGCCTGCAGCGCGTTCTCGACGGCATCGAGGCGCTCGTCCGGTCGCGCTCTGGGCGGTGTGACGAAAGTCGCGAAACGTCACGCCCCACGGCGCAGGTTCGTGACGAAACTCCGGACCAGGCCCCGCCGCAGGACGAGGCGCCGACGTGCGCGCAGTGCGGCGGCGCGATCGACCAGCCCGCCACGGGGCGGCCGCGGGCGTACTGCTCGCGGGCTTGCCAGCAGCGCGCTTACCGGGCGCGCAACGCGTCGGAGGGGCGCTGATCGCCGCCCGTCCTGCCCGGCCGCCCGAGCAGCTGGAGGCCCGCGCTGGCCAGCGGCCTCAGCGCGCCGAGAGCAGGAAGGCCGGGGCCCACCAGTACCGGTGGAGCAGCCGTCGGTCGACGCGCGCGAAGCCGGCGTCGCGCAGCAGCGCGGCCCAGTCGTCGATGGGGTGCTCGAACGTGGTGCGGGTGGCGCCGCGGTCGACGTAGCCGAAGAGCACCGGCATCAAGAACCCCTGGGCGACCGTGTCGCGCTCGGCGCCGGCGTACTCCAAAAGCCCTTCGCGGTAGCGCTCGAGCACGTGCCGCGCGGTGTCCGGCGAGAGCGGCTCGTCCATGCGCGGCGCGTCGAACTCGGCGACGAGCAGCCGATCGCAGCGCGCGCGCGCCCAGCGGAGCAGCGCCGGCCGCTCGGCCGGGGCGATCGCGTGAAGGCAGAACGTCGCCTGCGCCACCGACCAGCGCCGCGGCGCCATGGCCGGGTCTGCAGCGAGATCCTGGAGCCGCCCCCCGAACGCCTCGACGTCGACCCCTCGGCCGGACAGCGCCGCGGCGCATCGCTCGAGCAGCGGCGCCGCCGGCTCGACGACGGTCACCCGCCGCACCGCCGGCGTCAGCGCGGGCAGCAGCGCCATCCCGTCGCCGGCGCCGATATCGAGCAGATCGAACGGCGCCTCCGGGTACTCGCCGGCCAGCGCCGCGCTGGTCTCCCGGTAGAGCGGCACGTTGCCGCCGCCGCGGATGAAGGCGGCGAACCCCTCGGCGGACACGTAGACGTTGCGCTTGCCCTCCCGGGCGACCCGCGCGAGGTGCTCCGCGGCCGCCTCGAACAGGATGTCCCCCGGCGAGGCCGCCGCGGCGCGGGCGGCGAAGGCCGCGGCGTCGGCGTAGCGCTCGTCGGAGAACGCCAGCATCGCGAGGTAGCAGAGATCCTCCGGCGACGGCGCGGCGACAGCGGCTGCCGCTGCGTCGAGCCCGGCGGCGCGATGGCGATCCCAGATCGTGTCCAGCATGGTGCTCCTTCCTGCGCGCGGCGCGGCCGGCTCGGCGCGTGGCCCCGCGCCCGCCGACCGCGCCCGCCTGTGGGTGCAGCCCGGCGAGCTTACTCGAAGCGGGGTTCACCCCCCACGAGCCGCACGCGCCTTCGCGTCGAGCCCGGCGCGGTCGTGGGGATCCCGGGCCCAGTCGAGAGGGAGCCGGGTCGCCGGGTCGATGTCCCTCTGAAACTTCGGCCCGCAGTACACCTCGGTGACCTCGATGGTCCCAACGATGTGCCGGTTGAACTCCGCGAGCTCCTCGGCGGGGACCCAGAGCTCCTCGTGCGAGCGTCCGCCCGCGATCTGCACCGGGTACCTGCGGGCGAAGTCGTCCTCGACCACGAACCGGGTCACCCACCCCGCGAACCCGGAGGTCTCATCGGTGGTGTTCCAGTCGCGGGCGATCTTGCGCGCGTACTCCGCGGTCAGCACCGGATAGAAGATGGGCTGATGCGAGAGACGCGGCGGGAAGGCCCGAAAACCGGACTCTGCGATCAGCCGGAGCTCGGCGAGGCCCACGGGGCGATACAAGATCATCGTCGTCTCTGCTCCTTCGCTACGCCCTTCGCCCGCGCCGCGGGCGCCTTCGCGGCGGCAGCGCCCTTCGCCCGCGCCGCGGGCGCCTTCGCGGCGGCAGCGCCCTTCGCCCGCGCCGCGGGCGCCTTCGCGGCGGCAGCGCCCTTCGCCCGCGCCGCGGGCGCCTTCGCGGCGGCAGCGCCCTTCGCCCGCGCCGCCGGCGCCTTCGTAGCGGCATCGCGCTTGGCCCTGGCCGCCGGCGCCTTCGCGGCCCCACCCTTGTCGAAGCGAACCTCGAACGCGCCCGCGTCCTCCTCGACGAAGCGGAGGAGCGCCTCCCCCTCCTCGGCGAGCTCCTCGCGCGCCGCCCTGGAGAGGGCCTCGAACGGCTCGATCACGAGCGTGGCCGAGGCCTTCTTCCGCTCGATGCCCCAGGTGCCGGCCACGAAGCCGTCCACGAGGAACGTCGGCAGGATGCGCAGGTTGGCCGACAGGACGATCCGCGCGCGATGCTCGCCCGCGATGATCCGCGTGCGGTCGTCGTGCGCGAGCAGGACGTTGTCGTAGTCCGGGAGAAACCGGGCCGGCGCGGCGGTGTCCGCGGGCGGCCTCGGCGCGTCGGGCAGGTCGAAGAGCTCCCGGCCCCGCTCGTCGCGGAACGTGCAGAGCTGGTCACCCAGGGATCGAAGAACGTCCTTGATCCCGGTCAGGCCGGACCACGTCTGCATGTCGGTCGCGGTCGCCGGACCGAGCGACGCGAGGTACCGGAGCACGAGCGCGCGAGGCCCGCCGCCGTCGCCGAACGGCGCGCCCAGCCAGGACGCCGCCGGGGCGAAATCCGCCGTTCCCGGGTAGGCCCACGGGGTCTCGGCGGGCACCTGGACGACCGGCAGGTTCATGCGGACCGCGAGGGCCATGGCCCGCACGTCGCCCTCGGGGTGGAGCGCGGCCAGGTGATCGCGCAGCTCGTCCATGGTCCGCGGCTCCTCGTCGAAATAGGCGCGCGCCTCGGCGACCAGACGGGCGACGTCGAGGGCGTCCGCGCGGTCGCGGAGGATCGATCGCACCGCGGCGTGGAGCACCGGCGCGATGACCGGGTGCAGCGCCAGGTAATCCTTCGCGCTCACGACGTGCAGCGTGCCGCGCAGGAACGGCGCCCGGACGACCTCGCGGCGCAGGACCAGCCGGACCAGCTCCTCGCGCCGGAACCCCTCGAGCCGCGACCAGAGCCCGATGAACGGAGGCCGCGCCAGCTGCGCCTGGAGGGCGACCAGCCGCTCGATCCCGCGGACGGCCGTGGTCCGCTCGCGCGACAGCAGCATCTGTCGCGCGAGCGTGGCCCGGTTGAGCTCTCTTCGAGTCAGCGTCGTGGTGGGCATGCCGCCCGGCGAGCTTACTCGAAACGAGGTTCACCTCCCACGAGCCGCGCGCGCCTCCGGGTCGAGCCCGGCGCGGCCCCGCGGCCTCACGGCTCGGCGCTAGCCATCGGGTGGCAGCTGCTGCACGAGAACCCGTCGGGCTGCTTCTCCGGATCGAACACGGGGACCCGGAGCACGTCGGCCATCTCGGGCAGGACCCGCTCGTACATGAAGGTGCCGAACTTCTCGCGCTCCGGGTGCGCCGGGTCCGCGACCCACTCGAAGAACGCCTCCTCGGTGCTGGGGAGCGCGGGGAGTTGCGGGTTCGGCATGGCATAAGTGCCGCCGTTCGCGTCGTCGCCGTGGCACGTCATGCAGGTCATGGTCTCGTACTTCGCGTCGTACTCCGCGAAGAGGGTCGCCATTCGCGGCAGGACAACGTCGGTCATGTACTCGGTACGCTCCTCGAAACTCATGTCCTTCCACGCGACCGGCTCCGGTTCGCCGTCCTCCCCACCGCCGCACGCGGCGACGAACAGGCACGCGACCATCGAGATGCGCTTCACGATCGTGTTGTCCCTGCTCCTCCGGCGACCTGGAGGTGGCGAGCGGTGAGGCAGCTCTGCCTCCGGCTGCGCGCCGCGCATCGCCGGTCCCAAGGTGTTCATGGCTCGCATCGTCGTGTCTCCTTCTGGCTCAAAGCCGGGCGCCCGGACGGCCCCGACCGGACGGGCGCTGGTTCTACCGTGACGACGAACGAGATGCCGCCGGATCGACACGCCTGGCGATCTCTTTTGCATGGCATGCACGATGGCGTTCAGGCGTGCACGCGCCCGAGGAAGCCTCGCGTCAGCGCCACGATCTCCGGGCCTCGCGGCGGCCGCGCCGGCGATCCCCGACGCGGAGCCGGCGCCGGACGTCGAGCTCGCCGCGGAGGAGGGAACGGACGGCGACGGAGGGATGGATCCGTCCGAGCCCCAGTGCGGCGCGTGCGCCGTGTACAGCGTGCAGGAGCAGAGGCTCTATGCGATCCTCTCGAGTCGAGCGAGGGCACGGCGCCCGACATGCACCTCGATTTCTATTCTCAGAGCCGCGGGCTCGTCGGCACCTACGTGCTCAAGTCGGGCGCGTACTTCGGCCGCGGCGAGATGGCTTATTCGGTCCCGAGGGGGCCCACGCCGGACGTGGCGCAATGGGGGGTGATGCGCTGGAGCGACAAGACCGGCGCGATCCACGACATGCTGATCCCCCTCGTGAACACGTGGCTGGGCTGGGACCACCTGAACAGCCTCTAGCCCTCCTCGCCGCCGGCGCGATGGCCGCCGGACCGCGCCGGCGCGGCGACCGGCTCATGGCGCGGGGACGCAGGTCCCGCCGCCGCAGTCGGCGGTGCAGAGCCAGTGGCCCCTGTCGGGATCGCAGGTGCACACCGACGGCGCGCACCCCTCGTCGGCGCAGATCCGCCCCTCGGGGCAGCCCTGGGTCTTGCAGCCGACCGGGCTGGGACCGTTGCACGCGGGCTCGTCGGGCACGCACGTGCCGCCGCCGCAGTCCTCGGTGCAGGCCCACGCGCCGGTCGCAGGATCGCACACGCACTCCGAGGGCGCGCACCCCTCGTCGGCGCAGGTCTGGCCCTCGGGGCAGCCCTGGGTCTTGCAGCCGACCGGGTTGGGACCGCTGCAGGTGGGCTCGTCGGGCACGCAGGTGCCGCCTTCGCAGTCCTCGGTGCAGTACCACGCGCCGGACTCTGGATCGCACCCGCAGTGCGAGGGCGCGCAGCCCTCGTCGACGCAGGTCTGGCCCTCGGGACAGCCCTGGACGTGGCAGCCGACCGGGCTGGGACCGCTGCACCTCGGCTCGTCGGGCACGCAGGTCCCGCCTTCGCAGTCGTCGGTGCAGTACCACGTGCCGGTCTCTGGATCGCACCCGCAGCGCGACGGCGCGCAGCCCTCGTCGACGCAGGTCTGGCCCTCCGGACAGCCCTGGGCGTGGCAGCCGACGGGGCTCGGGCCGCCGCACTCGGCGCCGGGGCCGCTCGACGCGCTGGCGCCATGGCCGGCGCTGCTCGCGCTGCCGCCGTCACCGTCGGCGCCGCCGCCGCCCAGAGGCGAGCTCCCGCACGCTGCGACGAGCAGCGAGAGCGCCGAGGAGCAGCAGCGTGAAAATGCGATCTTCGAGAGCCTCATGGCCAAGCCTCCTGCCGCACCACTCTACGGCATCCCTCCCGCGGGTCACGGCCTCGTCGCGCGCCGATCCGGCGATCGCTGCGGTGTGTCTCCGCGTCTGGATCTCCTCTCCTGTCGCGGCGTCAGGGCTCCGCCTCGGCATGAAGCGCTCCGAGCGGCCTCATCCAAATCCTGATTCAGAGTGAGCAGCAGAAATGTCTACACAGGGCGGAATGCCGACCAGCGCCTCGGCCTGCGGCGTGCCGTGCCGTTTCGAGGCGTGACCTGCGCGGGGGCGTCGCTTCCGGAGGAGGAAGCGCTGCCGTTCGGCTCGCTCACGCTCGTCGCGGAAGTGGTCAGCAGGGCGTGGATCGAGCATCCTCTCTGCATCATGTCTGTTTTGTTACAGCCGAGCGGGTTGGCCGAGCCGGGCGCCAAGGAGTCGCTTCATGCGAGCGAGGAGCGCTTTCGGCTGCTCGTCGAGACCATCCAGGACTATGCCATCTTCATCCTGGACGACCGAGGTCATGTGGCCACATGGAACCCGGGGGCGGAGCGGATCAACGGATACGAGGCCACGGAGATCATCGGCCGCCATTTCTCGACGTTCTACCCGCCGGAGGACGTGGCCGCGGGGAAGTGCGACCGCGAGATCGAGCAGGCGACCGCGCTCGGGCGGGTGGAGGACGAGGGGTGGCGCGTCCGCAAGGACGGCACGCTGTTCTGGGCCAGCGTCGTCATCACGGCGCTGCGGGACCGCGATGGCACCCTGATCGGCTTCGCGAAGATCACCCGGGATCTGACGGAGCGCCGGCATGCGGAGGAGGCGCTCCGTCGGAGCGAGGAGCGCTTCCGGCTGATCGTCGAGAGCGTCAAGGACTACGCCATCTTCATGCTCGATCCGCAGGGCGTCGTCACGACCTGGAACCGCGGGGCGCAGGAGCTCAAGGGGTATACGGCCGAGGAGATCCTCGGGAAGCATTTCTCTCGCTTCTATCAGGAGGAGGACGTCCGCGCCGGCAAATGCGCGTGGGTGCTCGCGATCGCCGCCCGCGAGGGGCGGGTCGAGGACGAGGGGTGGCGCGTCCGCAAGGACGGCACGCTGTTCTGGGCCAGCGTCGTCGTCACGGCGCTCCGCGGCACCCACGGGGAGCTCGTCGGGTTCGCGAAGGTCACGAGGGACCTCACCGAGCGGCGCCGCGCCGAGGAGGAGCGCATCCGCCTCGTCCAGGCGCAGGAGGCGAACCGCATGAAGGACGAGTTCCTCGCGACGATCTCGCATGAGCTGAGGACGCCGCTCAACGCGATCCTCGGGTGGTCGTCGCTCCTGTGCGACAGCGTGAGCGACCCCGAGATCGCGAAGGCCTTCGACACGATCCGGCGAAACGCGCAGGCGCAGGCCAGGATCGTGGAGGACGTGCTCGACGTCTCGCGCATCATCACCGGCAAGATGCGCATCGAGACCAGGCCGCTGAGCTTCGCGGCCATCGTGGACCAGGCGATCGAGGTCGTCCGCCCGGCCGCGGACGCCAAGGGCATCGAGCTCGTCGTGCAGGGGGGAGGGCGCCCGCTCATGCTCCTCGGGGACCCGGCGCGGCTCCAGCAGGTGGTGTGGAATCTCCTGTCCAACGCGGTGAAGTTCACCGAGAACGGGGGGCATGTCCGCGTGGAGCTCGAGCAGGCCGGGGCGAGCATCCACCTCGCCGTGCACGACGACGGGCGCGGCATCGATCCGGCGATGCTCTCCCACGTGTTCGAGCGGTTCTGGCAGGCCGACAGCTCGATCACCCGCAGGTTCGGCGGCCTCGGGCTCGGGCTGTCGATCGTCCGCCACATCGTCGAGCTCCACGGCGGCACCGTCTCGGCCCGCAGCGTCGGGCTGGGCCGAGGGTCCAGCTTCTTCGTCACGCTGCCCATGCGGGCGGTGGCGCCCGCGCCCGAGCAGGACGCGGACCGACCTCCCGAGCCGGCCGCTCCGGTGCCGACGCAGACGCGGCTGGACGGCCTCCGCGTCCTCGTCGTCGACGACGAGCCGGACGCGCGCGAGCTCGTGAGCGCGGTGCTCCGGCCGAGAGGGGCAGAGGTGCACCTCACGAGCTCCGCGTCCGAGGCGCTCTCCGCGCTCGCCGCGGTGAGGCCGGACGTCATCGTGAGCGACTTGGGCATGGCCGACCAAGACGGCTACGCGTTCCTGCGGAGCGTGCGGGCGATGGCGCGGGACGACGGCGGGGCGACGCCCGCGATCGCGCTCACGGCGCACACGAGCGGCGCGAACCAGCGGCTCGCCTTCGAGGCGGGATACGACGAGCACCTCGGAAAGCCGGTCCACCCGGAAGACCTGGTGAGGCTCGTCCGGAAGCTCGGGCGAGGGCAGGTCTAGCTCCCTCCGGCGTGGCCCAACGGGGCGCCCGCCGCCGCCGCGTCGCCCGCGGTGAAGGGCCCGCGGCACCACCGCTCCCACCATCCACCATAGAGCCACCCTGCACGCGCTGGTTGACATAGAAAACCCTACTCGATCCGCATCCCTCCTGGAAAAGTGACGATTGCTGGGCCCGCTTGCGGTATGAACGGACTCATGGAGATCAAAGATCTATCCGACTCCCTGCGCGCCGACCCTCGCTTCACCACCCGTCGCAAATGGCTGATCCTGAGCGAGCTCGTCTACCTCCCTACGCGTGAGAAGGTGGAGGAGGGCTTCCGCTATTTCACCTGCCCTGTCGAAGCCCTCACCGCCGCCCTGGCGAGGCGGGACTTCGCCGCCATCGCGAAGCTCCCCTTCGCGCTGGACGCGGACGGCGACCCGGACACCTCCGCCGTGCGCCTGGATCTCGCCTACACCGCGTCCGGTGCCCTCGCCGCCTTCCAGCCCGTGGAGTTCCGCGAGCACGTGCCCACGCCCCTGTCCGCATCCGTGATCCTCGAGGGCGCGGAGGCCCAGGCGCTCCGCGAGACGCTACGGGAGATCGACCAATCCGCCTAGCGCGGTTTTCACCCATCTCTAGTACATGCGTTACAGAGCGGCGTTCACCCGCACAGGAGACGGGTCCAGCTCGGCGTTTTCGGCGCGGAAGCGCACTCCGGTGCGCTGAGCACCGAAAACGTCGAGATGGGCCCGTATCCGAAGCGGGTGACCGCCGCTCTAGCTCTGGGAGGCGCGCTTCAGCACGCCGGGAGGCGGACGCAGAAGCAGGTCCCCGGGCGCTCGGTGACGTTGTCCCGCACCTCGATCGTGCCGCCGTGCGCCTCGACGGCCAGCTTGCAGAACGTCAGTCCCAGCCCGCGGCCGGTGCGCGAGGCGACGTTCGGATCGTCGAGCCGGACGTACCTGTCGAAGATGTGGTCGCGCAGGTGGGCAGGGATCCCGGGGCCCTCGTCGCACACGAGCACCTCCACCCAGCGCGCGTCGACCGGCCGCGCCTCGACGTACACGGCGCCGCGCGCGGGCGTGTGGCGGAGGGCGTTGTCGAGCAGGTTCTGCAGCACCCGGCGCAGCAGGTCCGCGTCGCCCCGGGCGCGGCAGCAGCGCGGCGCGCCGGGGCGGAGCGCGATGCGCTGGTCGCGCGAGGCCGCGAGCGGCTCCAGGATCTCGGCCACCTCCTCCAGCAGCGCCGTGAGGTCGAGCTCATCCAGCCGAGGCACGAGCGCCCCCGGCTGCCGGCTCGAGGTGTCGAGCAGGTTCATCGCCGTGCGCTGGATGAGCTCGGCCGAGCAGAGCACCCGGCTCCAGCGGCGCCGTTCCCGCTCCTCCAGCGCCGGGTCCCGCAGCCGGGCCCTGGCGGTCAGCAGGATGCCGGCGGCGGGGCTCCTGAGGTCGTGCGCGAGGAGCTCGTTCAGCGCGTCGCCTTGCCGCTGGCTCTCCGCGAGCGCCTCGTGCCGCGCCGCGAGATCGCGGGTCAGCGCGTCGAGCTCGTCGATCCGCGCCTCGGCCGTCCCCATGCGCTCGCGGAGCGCGATGTTGTCCATCGCCAGCGCGGCGCCGTCCGCGAGCCCCTGGAGCAGCGTCACCTCGTGCGCCGTGGCCACGCGCGTCGAGCTCCAGTAGCTCCCGATCGCCCCGAGGGGAGCGCGCGCGTGGATCGGCACCATCGCCATGCTCCGCACGAACGTCGGCCTGTAGACGCCGAGGGGGATCCGGGGATCGAGCGCGATATCGTCGACGATCGCCGGCCTCCGATTCAGCATCACCCACCCGCTGACGCAGCTCGACATCGGGAATCGCCTGCCCTGCCAGAGTGAGGAGATCGCGTCTTCCCTGGCATAGTGGCAGAGCTCACCGTCGCGGAGGACGAACGACGCTCCGTCGGCGCCGGTCAGCTCCCGGGCGGCTCGAGCCGCGACGCTCAGGAGGGTCGGGAGATCGGGCGCGCGCCACAGCTCCCCCACGGCGCAGAGCAGGCGCTCCGCGCCGTGACTCTCCCGGAAGGTCGGATCCTGACCGTTCGAGCGGGCTGGATCTCCTGGGCCCTTTGGGTTCATGCGCGGCATGCTCTAACGCCTGGTCCCCCGCCCGACAAGGCGGACCCCCGGCGCCGCGCGCGGCGCGGCCTGCGAGCTCATGCACCTCGGCCCACGCCGCTCTGCTCGCCCGCGCCTGCCCGCGCCTGCCCGCGCCGAACGCGCCGAACACCAGCGGAGCGGGCCCATGCATCCATGGATATTCCTCAATCGCCGTGCTATCGTGTGAAGCGATCTGCTTGATTCGACAATTCACCGGGTGTTCGCTCCGTCGCGCTGGTTCCGCGGTTGACGACATGATCCTGGGGTCTCGGGTCCACGCGCGACGGTGAAAGGAGAACTATGCCTAGGTCCTTCGCATTCGTGCTTGCTGGGTTGATCGCTCTCGGGGGCTCGCCGTCGGCTCGCGCGACGCCGTCGGTCCTCGTCGAGGGGGCGCGGCTCCACGGCGCCAACGGGATGAACGTGGGGCCGGATGGCCGGCTGTACGTCGCGAGCCTGCTCGGCAACGAGATCGCCGTCGTGAACCGTAAAAGCGGAGGCGTCGTGGACCGGCTCGACGGGTCGGACGGCGTCGATGGCCCGGACGACCTCGCGTTCGGCCCGGATGGCTCGCTCTACTGGACGTCGCTCCTCACCGGGAACGTCGTGCGGCGCTCGCCGTCGGGGGACATCACCGCGCAGAACGTCGCGCTCGGGGTCAACCCCATCACCTTCTCCGATACGGGGAGGCTCTTCGTGGCCCTCGACTTCCTCGGCGACGGCCTCTACGAGCTCGATCCCGATCTGTCGGCGCCGCCGCGCTTCATCGCGGGCAACCTCGGCTTCCTGAACGGCATGGACTGGGGCCCCGACGGCAGGTTGTACGGGCCGATCTGGACGCAGGGCAGGGTGGTCAGCATCGATGTCGACTCCTGCACCGGCGCGGTCGACCCGGAGGCGGAGTGCGACATCCAGACGGTCGCCGACGGCTTCTTCATCCCCGCGGCGGTCAAGTTCGACGGGCTCGGCCGGCTCCACGCGGTCGATCAGAACGGCGAGGTGGTGCGGATCGACGTCGCGACCGGCGACACGGAGGTCCTCGCGGTGCTCCCGCCCGGCCTCGACAACCTCGCCATCGACGCGCAGGACAAGCTCTATGTCTCGAGCGCCACCGACGGCTTCGTCGTCCGGATCGAGCCGGACGGGCAGGTGCGCTCCCTGCTCCCGGGTGGCCTCATCCTGCCCGGCGGCGTGGCCGTGCTGAGCGAGGGAGGGGCCGAGTCGGTCTATGTCGGCGATATGGCCGCGCTCCGGTCGTTCGATGGAGACACGGGCGAGCCGCTCGGCGTCGAGCGGCCGTTCCTGGGCATCTCCGAGCTGCACGGGCCCGTCACGGTATCGGCGGACGGCCCGGAGCTGATCCTCAGCTCGTGGTTCTCCAGCGTGGTTCAGATCTACGACACGGCGACGGGCTCGGTGGTCGAGACCCACAGCGACTTCGCCACGCCCCTCAACGCCGTGAGGTTCCAGGGCGATCTCGTGGTGGCCGAGCTCGGCGCGGGGCCGGGCGCGGGGCGCGTCGTCCGACAGACCGGCGCCGGCCTCGTGACGCTCGCGTCGCTCGCCGTGCCGTCGGGCCTCGCCGTGGCGGGCGGCGACCTCTGGGCCGCCGACTGGGCCGCGGGCGAGGTCCTTCAGCTGGTGTCCGGCGGCGTGACGCTCTCTCCGCCGCTCGAGGTGGCCGCCGGCCTGTGGCAGCCCGAGGGGATGGCGGTGGATCTGGACGGCACCCTGCTCGTCGTGGAGAGCGGGAGGCGAAAGCTCCTGCGCATCGACCCGTCGACCGGAGAGATCACGGTTTTGGCAAAGCACCTCGACGTGGGGCTCCCTGCGATCACCGGGACGCCGCCGACCTTCGGGATGAGCAGCGTCGCCGTCGGCCCGTCGGGCGCGATCTACGTGTCCGGCGACAAGGCCAACGTCCTTTATCGGTTCTGAGCGATCGGCCCAGCCGGCGGCGGGGAGCCCGCCGCCTCGCGGCCAGCGCGGATCGCGCCGCTCAGCCGGCCTTCGAGAGCCACCGCACGATCAGCGACTCGAGCGCCTTCGCGGCGGCGGATTCGTCGGCGCGGCCGCGGAACATCTCGGCCGCGAGGGCCTCGGCGGCGCCGATGATCGCCACGCAGCGGAGGTGCAGGTCGCGCTTCGAGAGCTGGACGCACGGCGCGAGCGCGTCCCGGTAGATCGTCACGTACCTGTCGAGCAGCTCCCGCTCCGCGGCGTCCATCTGCTCGTCGCCCTTCAGCGCCGCGAGGATCGCGAACCACTGGGGCCCGACCGTCGCGCAGCAGTGCATGTACGCGGCGCTGACGACGCGCGCGACGTCCTCGAGGCGCTTTTGCGTCCGCTTCAGCGCGTCGAGCAGCGCCGCGACCTGGCGGTCGTCGATCTGCCGCGCGAGGGCGATGAGGAGCCCAGAGCGCGTCTCGAAGTGCTCGTACGCGATCGGCTTGCTGACGCCGGCGCGCTCGGCGAGGTGGCCGAGCGTCAGCGCCTCGGTGCCCTCCTCGCGCACGATCTGCTCGGCCGTCTCGAGCAGCTGCTCGCGGCGCTCCGCCTTCGGCAGGCGCTTGCCGGGGGCCTCGCCCCTCGACCGGGTCGCGGTTCGCGCTGCGCTCGTCCTCGCCATGCGCCTTGACACTACCACGGGTAGGTACATATTACCAAAGGTAACTTACTGATGGTAGGTTGCTTCGGGCACGCCCGGGCGCTCGCGCGACCCGGCGGGAGGAGTCCATTCCCATGAGCACACGGACGATGTCTCCAGTTCTCTTGATCGGCGGCTCAGGCCACGTCGGCGCGCGCGCGGCGAGGGCGCTGCGGCGCCTGCATCCGGAGCTTCCGATCGCGATCGGCGGGCGCGACGGGCGCAAGGCGGCGGCGGTCGCCGCGGAGGTCGGCGGTCCGACGACGGCGGTGACGGTCGACGTCCAGAGGAGCGACCTCGGCCTCGAGCCGGGCGCGTCGTTCAGCGCCATCGTCACGCTCGTCAAGGACGAGTCGTCGAACGCGCTGAAGCGCGCGCAGGCGGACGGCGTGCCCTATATCGCCTTCTCGGACTTCGTCTCGGAGATCGGCCCCCTGGTCGCCCATTACGTGGCGCGCCCGACGCGCGCACCCATCCTCATGCTGGGCCACACCTTCGGCGGCGCGGCGACGCTGGCGGCGCTGCACCTCGCACAGGAGCTCCGGAGCGTCGACGCGATCGCGATCGCGGCCGTGATCGGCGCGGACGACCACGGCGGTCCCGCGTCGAGCGCCGACTACGAGCGGCTCCGGCAGGCCGGGGAGGCCGCGCTCGTCCTCGACGATGGGAAATGGACCTGGTTGCGCGGGGAGGCGTCCACCCGGCGCGTCGTGGACGCCGGTGGCGCGGCGCACGTCGGCCAGGCCTTGCCGCTGCCCGACGTGGTCAGCCTCGCGGCGGCGACCGACGCGCGATCGATCCGGGTCGACCTCGCCGCGCGCGACAGGGCAGCCGGCGCCGCGGGCCCCCGGACGGAGCTCATCGTCGAGGTGTCCGGGCGGCGCCACGACGGGTCGGGGGCGCGGCTGCGTTACGACATCACCGACGCGGACAACCTCTCGCGCCTCAGCGCGTACGGCGCGGCGATCGCGACGGAGCGCCTGCTCGGGCTCGCGGGCGGTCCGCCGGTCGGCCCGGGCCTCTACAACCCGGAGAGCGTGCTCGACCCGGCGAGCGTCGTCGCGCGGCTCGAGGAGCTCGGCGCGCGCGTCCGCCGCACGCTGGCCTGAACGCCGCGCGCTGGCCTGAGCGCCGGGCCGCCGGACGCGCGCTCGCGGGATGGGCCCCGGCCTCCGCGGGGGCGGTCCGCGGGAGTGGAACCGGCCGTTTCCGGCCCTTGACTTTTCGATTCGCCTTGCTTTTCCTGATCCCTCGCGCTAGAGGAGCCGGCCGACCTCGAGGCGTGGACTGCGTCCGGCGCGCGCGATGCCGCCTGGGGGGCCCACGCGGACATGTTCGACGCTCGATCGTCTCGGATCCGCGAGGTGGAGAGCCGCGTCGGTCTCTGATCGTGGCCTTCGGGGAGACTGCGGCGGTCGGGCGTTTCGGGCTCGGAGAAGGAGGCAATCGTGATGGATCGCCAGTTCATCCAGGTGCGCGGCGCGCGCGAGAACAACCTCAAGGACGTCTCGCTGGACATCCCCAAGCAGAAGATCACGGTGTTCACCGGCGTATCCGGCTCCGGGAAGTCCTCTCTGGTCTTCGACACCATCGCCGCCGAGGCGCAGCGCCAGCTCAACGAGACCTTCACCGCCTTCGTGCAAGGCTTTTTGCCGCATTACGGCCAGCCCGACGTCGATCGCATCGAGCACCTGAACGCGCCGATCATCATCGATCAGAAGCGGGTCGGCGGCGGCTCGCGCTCGACGGCCGGCACCTACACCGACATCGCCGCGCTGCTGCGGCTGCTCTTCTCGCGGATCGGGCAGCCGGCCGCGGGGCCGGCCTTCGCCTTCTCGTTCAACACCCCGCAGGGGATGTGCCCGGAGTGTGAGGGTATCGGCAAGACCGTTCAGCTCGATCTGGACAAGTTCCTCGACCGCAGCAAGTCCTTGAACGGTGGGGCCATCCTCCACCCGGACTTCAAGGTCGGCAAATGGATGTGGAAGATGTACCCGCTCTCCGGGCTCTTCGACAGCGACAAGCCGATCAAGGACTACTCGGAGGAGGAGCTCCGCGCGCTGCTGTACGGCGCTGACGTGAAGGTCTCGTTCGGCGAGTTCGGCTCGAAGTACGAGGGCCTCGTCGAGCGCTTCACCCGCGTGTACCTCAAGAAGGACGCCGCGGCGATGTCCGACCGCAGCCGGGCGGTCTTCGAGCAGTTCACCACCTCGCAGACGTGCCCGGCGTGCCGCGGCGCGCGGCTGAACCAGGCGGCCCTGGATTGCAGGATCCACGGCCGGAACATCGCCGAGCTCTCCGAGCTGGAGGCGGCGGAGCTGATCGCGTTCCTGCGAGGCCTCACCGATCCGGTCGCCGTGCGGCTGGCCGCGCGGCTCATCGAGCGCCTGCAGCACCTCGTGGACATCGGCCTCGGCTACCTGAGCCTCGGCCGGGAGACCGCCACCCTGTCCGGCGGCGAGTCGCAGCGCGTGAAGATGATCCGGCACCTCGGAAACAGCCTGACCGAGATGCTGTACATCCTCGACGAGCCCAGCGTGGGGCTGCACGCGCGCGACGTCGCCCGCCTGAACCGCCTGCTCCAGAAGCTGCGCGACAAGGGCAATACCGTGCTCGTCGTCGAGCACGATCCGGACGTGGTGGCGATCGCGGATCACGTGGTGGACATGGGGCCGAGAGCGGGGGTGCACGGCGGCCAGGTGGTCTTCCAGGGGAGCTACGAGGCCCTCAAGGACGCCGACACCTTGACCGGAAGGTCCCTGAAGCAGCACCTGCCGATCAAGCGGAAGGTCCGGCAGCCCACCGGGCAGATGCTCGTCAAGAACGCCACGTTGCACAACCTGAAGAACGTCACGATGGGCATTCCCACGGGCGTGCTGACGGTCGTGACCGGGGTCGCCGGCTCGGGCAAGAGCACGCTGATCAACGATGTCTTCCTGGAGCAGCACCCGGAGGCGATCGTGATCGACCAGTCCCGGGTGACGGCCAACAGCCGCTCGGCGCCGTGCACCTATACCGGGATCATGGACGACATCCGGCAGGCGTTCGCCAAGGCCAACAAGGTCAGCGCCTCGCTCTTCAGCTTCAACTCGGAGGGCAGCTGTCCCAACTGCAACGGTCTGGGCGTGGTCTACACCGATCTGGCGTTCATGGAGGGCATCGTCTCCACGTGCGAGATCTGCGAGGGCAAGCGGTTCAAGGCCGAGGTGCTCGCGTACAGCCTGCGCGGCAAGACGATCAGCGACGTGCTGGACATGACCGTGGAGGAGGCCCTGGCGTTCTTCGGCGAGAAGAAGATCAGGGCCGTGGTGCAGGCCATGAACGACGTGGGGCTCGGGTACCTGAAGCTGGGCCAGCCGCTCAGCACGATGTCGGGCGGGGAGGGGCAGCGCCTGAAGCTCGCGACCGAGCTCCACAAGCAGGGCAGCGTCTACGTGATGGACGAGCCCACCACCGGGCTTCACCTCTCCGACATCGGGCTGCTCATGGGCATCATCGACCGGCTGGTGGACGCCAGGAACACGGTGGTCCTGATCGAGCATCACCTCGACGTGATCCGGCAGGCCGACTGGATCATCGACCTCGGCCCGGAGGGCGGCAGCGCCGGCGGCGAGGTGCTGTTCGCGGGGCCGCCGTCCGAGCTCAAGGGCTGCGCGCGGAGCATCACGGCGAAGTTCATCTGAGGGCGCCGAGGGCGCGGCGGGCCGCCTCTCCGGATCCCTGTCCGGACTCCCGGTGGGTGGAACTACTGGCTCCGCCGGCCGTAGTAACCGGCGAGCAACGAGAACGCCTCCTTGGGCGCCCAGGTGCCGTCCTTGAGCACCTTCACGACGCCGGTGCTGGCCAGATCGAGGTCCTTGCGCGGCTCGCCCGGGTCGTGCGGCAGGATGTATCCGGCGAACGCGTGCACGAACGCGGCGTCGACGCCCTCGGCGTCGAGGACCTCGAGCACCTCGCGCAGGTAATTGGCCTGCTCGGCCTCGTCGCGCGCGTACTCGCCGTTCAGCCCGAGCGGGGTCGCGGTCGCCTCGTCCCACACGATGATGTCGCTGCCGCGCGGGCCGGCGGCGGCCGCGCCCTCGTAGGTCGCGCAGCCGAACTCGGTGATCGCGACCGGCTTGCCCAGCGCCTTGCCCTGGGCGACGAAGGCGCGGATGAGCTCGGGGAACCGGTCGGCGTTCTGCGCGTACCGGTAGGCGGCGTCGGTGCTGATAATGTCGAACGGCGTCCAGTCGACGCCCTCGAACGAGAGCGAGGCGTAGGTGACCTTGCCGCCGAACCGCGCGCGGACCACAGCGACGGCCCTGGCGAGGAGCTCGTTCAGCCGGGCCGGGATCGCGGCGAGCAGCTCGCGGAGCTCCGGCCCCCGCCCGGTGAACACCTTGCTCCGGTCGAGGAACGTCTCGCCGGGCACGAAGCCCTTGTTCATCAGGCTGAGCTCCGAGCCGGTGACGATCACGACCTCGGCTCCCTCGCGGCGGAGCCGCTCGCCGTGGTCGGCGCACTCGGCGAGCAACGCGAGCAGCTCGTCCCCGGTCAGGTCGGTGGTGAACGGGCAGATCCAGGTCTCCAGGCCCGCCGCGGCGGCGTGGGTGGCGGCGACCTTCAGCCGGCCCAGATCGCCGCCGGTGACGCGGACCGCGGTGCAGCGCAGGTCACCGCGGATGACCTGCATGTCCCGCCGCGCGCGGTCCGGATCGAACGGCTCGTGGGTGCTGTTGCCCTTGTTGAGAAAGCCGGTGTCGTAGCAAATGCCGTAGGCTCGCATGGTCGATGGCCCTCACGCCGGTTAAGGTACTGAGCGTACCTTAAGTCGTCCCGGCGTGCGCGCAACGTAAGGTGAGTTACATGCCGGAGAGCGGGTGACAGCGTGGCGGCCGAACGTCGGCGTGGAGCGGTGCTGGAGCTGGCGATCCTGCGCGCCGCGGCCGAGGAGCTCGCCGAGGTCGGCTTCCCGGGGCTGACCATGGATGGGGTCGCGAGGCGCGCGGGGACCAACAAGAACGCGATCTACCGCCGGTGGCCGAGCCGGGCCGCGCTCGCCGTGGCCGCGTACCGGCAGCTCGCGGCCGACAGCGCGGAGCTGCCGGACACCGGGTCGCTGCGCGCCGACGCGCTCGAGCTGCTGCGGGGGGCGAACCGGCACTTGTCGTCGCCGCTCGGCGACGTGCTCCGCGGCCTGCTGGCAGGGATCGGCGGCGAGCCCGAGCTGCTGGGCCAGCTCCAGGAGGCGTCGAACGACGGCGGCATCGCGCTGTGGCTGAGCGTCCTCGGCCGCGCGGTCGCGCGCGGCGAGGCGTCGCCCGACGCGTTGCACCCCCGCGTCGCCACGGTGGCCGTCGTCCTCCTGCGCAACGAGTTCATCACCCGCGGCGTCCCGAGCGTGCCCGACAGCGTGCTCGTCGAGATCGTCGACGAGGTCTATCTCCCGCTGATCCGCGGCCGAGGCGCCCCGGGACCGCGGTCGGCGCGCTAAACGAGCATCGAATAGCGCTGCTCCGCCGCGAGGCACGGCGCCGGGTCGAGGCCGAGCTCGCGGCGGACGAGGTTCGCGCCGCGCACCAGCGACACCATCTTGTGGAACGCGTGCATCCGGCTCATGCCCTGTCGGCCGAAGCCGCAATCGCTGCTGAGGATCAGCCGCTCCGGCTCGATGAACCGGAGCGCCTTGCGGATGAGCGCCGCGACCTGCTCGGGGGTCTCCACCTCCAGGCTGCGGTGGTGCACGACGCCGATGCAGACCTTCTTGTCCTTGCCGATGGCCTTGCCGATCGCCGGGAGCGCCGCGCCGCCGTCGCTCGCGGCCTCGAACGTGATGACGTCGACGTCGAGCCGGTCGAGCAGCGCCAGCGCGCCCTCGTAACCGCTCGTGGCGACCTCCACCCGCTGCGCCGCCGGGTTGCCCCAGCAGGTGTGCACCCAGACCTCGGTCTTGTCGCGCAGCCCGGCGACCTCGCGGTTGAAGGCGTCGACGTAGAGCGCCGCGGTCAGCTCCGCCCCCTCGTCCTGGCCGGCGACGTAATGGAGCATCGGCTCCTCGAGCTGGACGACGGGGCACCCCGCGTCGGCGACCTCGTGCAGCTCCTGATTGAGGCTGTCGGCGATGGCGAAGAGGAGCTCGCGGCGGTTCGCGTAATGCTGGTTGAGGACGACGGCCTCGAGGAGCTGGCCGCAGCAGGTGCCGAGCTTCATGGGCCTGCTCGTCATGCGCTGCGCCGCCTTCCAGACGCGCGCGTACTCCAGCCCTCCCCGGCCGACGGGGCCGCGCACGAAGAAGGGGAGGCGGGCCTCCATCACCTCGTGGAGGATATCGCCCGCTTCCCGCTCCCTCGGCGACGTCCAGGGCTGGGGGCGGAGGCCGGGATCGGCCATGCCCTCCATGCGCTCGGCCAGATAGCTGAACCAGGAGCGGCCCCCGACATCCATGTCGAAGCGGGCGTCGCCGTCGGTCAGGATGTCGAGGCCGGCCCTGACCTGATCGGTGATGTGGACGGCGAGCGTGTCGGTGTACTGCTCTCGGAACACGAGATCGGCCATGGCCGTCGAGAACCTGCGGCCCGCGAGGCCGGAGACATACCAGGACGGCCGCGGCAGAGAGCCGGTGATGGTCGTTGCGAGAGGCTTGTGCTTCGTCGCCTTGATCAAGGAAACCTCCTGCGCCTACCCGTGCAGCGCGCCGCCGATGCTAGCGGAGGAAATCTGCGCGAGCGAGCCCTCCGCTCGCGCCTGCGCGCGGCGCCTGCGTGAAGCGGCGCTGTGCCGCGAGTGGGCGGGCACACGGCCTCAGGGGGCCGGCGGGCCGCAACGCCCGGGCCGCGCCCTGTTCGGCATGGCTGGATTCTTTCTCGCCCCGTCGCCTCGCCGGCGGGCGGCTGTCCGTGCGCTGCGCAGCTGTACGATCCTTGCGCAAGATCTCGTGATCGGCCCGAGGCGCCGAAGGGCCTTTGCGGCCTTCGCCTCGGCGTCCTCCCGCGGCGGGCGGTGTGGCCGCCCGCTTGCAATGTCCCCGCGTCGAAGCGCCCGGCGCATTGCGCCAGGGTCGCGACTTCAACGTGACAGGCAACACTTCGAGGACATAGGCTCATGAATCGATCGAAGAGAATCCGCGCGCCGCACGCGGCGCATCGCCTCGCTCCGTCCGGCATCCTGCTGCTCGCCGTCGGGCTGTCTCCCGCGTGCGCAGCGCCGTCCGGCCCCGAGGACTCGGGCGCAGACGCGCTGGAGGCCGGGCTCGCCGCGGCGGTCGGGCCGTGCGGGGATCGCTCGAGCGGCAAGATCATCACCGTCGCTCCCTCGGGCGGCGATCACAGGACGATCCAGGCCGGCATCGACGCGGCGGCGGCGGGCGACACCGTGCTCGTCAAGGCGGGCACCTACAGGGAGAACGTCTCCTTCGGGAGGAGCGGCACGGCCGTCGCTGGCTGCATCACCCTGCAGGGCGAGGCAGGCGCGATCCTCGACGGGACGGGCAGGGGCGGCGCCGGGATCGAGATCGCCAGCAAGAGCTACATCCGGGTCGCCGGCATGACGGTGCAGAACTTCAAGGGCGGAGACACGCCGATCGGCATCAGCGCGAGCGGGAGCGCGAGCTTCCTCGAGATCCGCGACAACGTCGTGCACCACATCGAGAGCTCCGAGGACGCCCACGGCATCGCCTTCTACGGCACGTCCGCGACGCCGATGACGGACATCCTCGTCGACGGCAACGAGATCCGGGACTGCAAGCTCGGCTCGAGCGAGTCGCTGGTCCTCAACGGCAACGTCACGAACTTCGTGGTCTCGCGCAACAAGGTCCACGACAACGACAACATCGGTATCGACTTCATCGGCTTCGAGGGCGTCGGCCCCGCGGGCTCGGACCAGGCGAGGAACGGGGTGTGCGTGGACAACGTCGTCTACAACATCACCTCGGCCCGGAACCCCGCCTACGACGGCGAGCGGTCCGCCGACGGCATCTACGTCGACGGCGGCAGGGACATCGTGATCGAGCGGAACAAGGTCGATAACAGCGACATCGGGATCGAGGTCGCCAGCGAGCACCGGGGCCGGACGACGAGCAACATCACCGTGCGGAACAACTTCGTGTCGCGGAGCTACCAGGGCAACGTCATGATCGGCGGCTACTCCACGAGCGTGGGCAGCGCGGCCAACATCTCGGTGCTCAACAACACGCTTTATCAGGCCACCGGCGGCGAGATCATCCTCCAGAACAACTCGGACGGCGTGCTCATCCAGAACAACATCCTTTACGGAAGGGCGAAGAACGCCTACGTGAGCAGCGGACGCAACAACAAGAACGTGCGGGTCGACAACAACATCTTCTTCGGCGCGAGCCAGACCTCGGCCGGCGCCTTCACCGACCCGCGCGCGCGGTTCGTCGACCCGCTCCTGGCCGGGCCGCCGTCGGACCTCCACCTGACGAGCGGCTCGCCGGCCGTCGACGCCGGCGTCGATCTGGGCGCGCAGGGCGGAGCGTCGGACATCGACGGCGAAGCGCGGACGCGCGGGGCGCGCATCGACATCGGCGCCGACGAGCGCTGAGGCGGGGCCCGCGGACTCGCCTGGTCGCACCACGCGACCCCGCCTGGGAAAGTGGCGCTGTATCAACAACGTGTCCATGCATCGAACAGGCCACGTTTACTCCACAGCCTGCCGGGGGGGCGCACGAGGAGCTCTGTCATGTCTTTCTTTTGGCATTGCGCGATGAGGCCCGTGCGACCCGCGACTGCTCGTGCACGCAGCACACCCGAAGGCGTTCGAGGTCGGCGAACCAGACCGACGGCGAAGGAGCGAGGGATGTCCACACAGCACTCCCGGCCCTCGGGCGATCGATAGTCCAGTCCCCTGGATGGCGCTTGCTCCACGAAATCAGGCCATGGTACACCGCGTGCTACGCGCTAAGAGCGAGAGCCATGGCCCTGCAATCATCATTTTCTGTCTTGTTCAGGGTGCGTGCGGAGCGCCATGCCTCGAACTTCCGGGGAGTCATCGCCAGCATCGAAAGACGAGGTGTCACCATGGGAACGAGGGAATATAGAATCGGAAACTCGTCGCCGTCGGGGCTATCAACCTCGATGGCGCGCAACCTGGCCCGGATGGTTGGTCTGACGTTGCTCTCGACGCTGGGCTGCTCGAGCGGCATGGATGACGGCTCGTCGGCTGGCGCTGGTGGGAGCGGGGGCGAGGGCGGGAGCGGGGGCGAGGACGGAAGCGGCGGCCAGGGTGGCAGCGCCGGGGAGCAGACCGTGCTCCGGGTTCGCCTGTATCCCTATATCCCCGACGCGGCGGGAGATCAGCTCGCGGCGATGGCGCTCCGCATCGAGGCCGAGTTCGAGGAAGCGCATTCCGGGATCGATCTCGTGGTGAATCCGCCCTGCTTTACGGGTGACGTTTACGATCCCGCGTCGCTGGCCACGGGCCTCGCCGGGGAGGACGCCGATTGTTCGGTTGACGTCATCGAGACGGACATGATCCTGCTCGGCGAGCTCGTGGCCACGGGCACGATCCGTCCCTGGCAGGAGCGTCCTCCCGCGGACTGGCACCCGGCGGGCATCGAGGCGTCGACCTACGACGGCGAGATCTATGGCGTCCCGCACTGGCTCTGTGGCCATTTCACCTTCTCCAGGGACACGTCCGTGGAGAGCGCTGGCACCGCGGCCGAGCTGGCGTCGGCGCTGGTCGACCTCCAGACGGATGCGCCGGACATGGCCGGCAACTTGCTCGGAAGCTGGAACCTACCCGCGCTGTACCTGGACGCGTGGGCAGACACGAACGGGCCTGAGGGGGTCGCATCCGCGATCTCCACCACGATGTACGACGCGGCGACCCTCGATGCGCTCGGCATCTTCGCGAGGACGTGCGAGAGCGAGGGGAGCAACCCATGCCTCGACGGCACCTACGATCTGGAAGAGAACGTCGATCTCCCGGCGAAGCGATTCGCGGCAGGGGAGGTCGACGCGACCTTCGGTTATTCCGAGCGGCTCCACACCATCTTGAAGAACCTTCCTCCTGGCGGTGATCCAGCCGAGATCAAGCTCTCCTCGGCGCCCCTCGGGGACGGCAACCACCCGCTGCTCTTCACGGACAGCTTCGTCGTGAGCGCGAGGTGCACGGACGCCTGCGCCGATGCTGCCGCCGCGTTCGTCGCCTATATGAGCGCGGCGAGCACCTTCGCGTGGATCCTCGCGAGCGAGGACGCGCCGCAGGAGACCCGTGTTCCACGCTACCTCATGGCAGGGACGTTCGACGCGTACTCGGCGCCCGCGATCAGCGCGGATCCCTTTTACCAGGCCATCAACGCGCTGACGGAGGAAGGAAAGAGCTTCCCGAACGGCGGGCTCCTCGACGTCAGGAGCGAGATGCGAGATGACATCCTTGCGACCTTGACATCCGCTCCCTGAGCCCGGCTGACCCAGCTTCGGTGGCTTCACCAGCCGTACGGTCACTTGACGCCGGGGGCGCAAGGGGGTGATGCTCCGTCGCCATGGCGGGCTCGAAGCGGGCGGACGCGTCCCTGGCGATGGCGCTGATCGGGCTCGCGGCTGCGGCGGCCGGCGGGTGTGCCGCGCTGGCCGGGCTGGAGGACGGCTACCATCTGGTGGGCGGGAGCGGAGGCGGCGGCGCCGGCGGCGGCGCGGGCAGCAGCGGGACGGGAGGCGAGGCCGGCGGCAGCACGGGCGGCAGCGAGGCCGGCGGCGCCGCGGGCGGCGAGGTCGGCGGCGCCGCGGGCGGCGAGGCCGGCGGCTGGGGCGGAGTCGGCGGCAGCGCCGGGTGCGCGACATGCTCGCTGCCCCCTTACGACGCCGCGGATCCGGCGGAGCTGTGCGAGTGGTCGGCCGCGATCTACGGGGTGCTCATGGAGTGTCTCTGCGCCGAATGCGGCGCGGTGGCGGGCTCCCCCTGTTATGGCGCGTGCGGCGACGCCGAGGCGCGGAGCGCCGAGTGCGACGGCTGCCTCGCCGCAGCGGCCGCCGAGGTGGACGGCGCGTGCGCGCCCGAGGTCGCTGAGTGCGAGTTCGATACCGGCGAGTGATCTCGGCACGCCGAGAGCTCGCGGGATGTCCTATAGCCGGTCTCGGCAGGGCTGCGAGCTAGCTCGGCCCCGTCGGCCGCTGGGCGCGGAATGCATCTTGAACCGCCCTTCGGCATGAGCGACGAGGCTGCGCATCCTGGTGACGCGTCGGGGGCCGCGGCGCTCCCGCTGACCGAGGCGACGAGCGGAGCGGGCGCGCGCGCGCCCGGTCCACGCATGGCTCGAGGAGCTCCTGTCCCGCGCGGTGCGCCGCTACAACCGGCGGCCTCGCCACGAGATCATCGCGGCGTCGACCGGCGTGACCGAGCCGACCGACGCGCGCGCGGTCATCCGGCGCGCCTGCGTCCGCTCGGCGCTCGCGGGCGGCGCGACCGGGGCGCTCTCGACCGGCGCGGCCGCCGCCACGGCCGAGACGAACGGGGTCGGCGGGCTCGTCGCGATCCCGGCCGCCGTGCTCGCGCTCGGCGGCGAGACGGTGCTCCGGCTGCTCCTGCACGTGCAGATGCTCTGCGAGCTCGCGGATCTCTTCGGGCTCCGGTTCGATCCGGACGAGCCGGCCGACGTGTGGGCGCTGCTCGCCCTCACGTTCGGCGTCGCGGAGCACCCGCAGGACACGGACGATCCAGCGGGCGTGCTCGTGCGCTCGGCGCGCGAGCGCGGCTCGGACGTGGCCAAGCAGCTCGCGGCGCGGCTCGCCGGCGAGAGCGTGGCGCGCAACCTGGTGCCCGTGCTCTCGGTCGCCTCGTCGTCGATCACGAGCTGGCTGGTCACCCGGCGCCTCGGGGATACCGCGCGCCGATACCTGCGTTACCGGCGTGCGCTCGACGGGGCGCTCTGCGACGAGGCGCTGCGCCCGCACCTCGATCGGCTGTTCGACGGGCTCTGGTTCATCTTCACCGCCGACGGCCGCCTCAAGCCGGAGGAGACAGCGCTGCTCGCGGCCGTGCTGCGGCAGCTGCCGGCCTCGGCGCGCGTTGGCCTGAACGAGCGGCTCGCCGACGACATCGCCTGGATCGAGCACCTCCGCGGCGTGCCGGAGGGCGCGCGCGCCCCGCTGCTGCGCGCGCTCGAGATCGCGGCGGCGGTGGACAAGGTCGCGTCGCTGCGGGAGCGGAAGCTCCTCGCCCACGCCGCGGAGGCGCTGGGCCTCAGGGGCGACGAGGGCAGGCTCGATCGGATGGTCCGCGAGTTCGAGGAGATCGGCGCCCTCTGCGTGGCCGCGTAGCGCGGCCGCGCCGCTTCGCTTCAACCGCCAGCCTGATTCGCGAGCAGCACCAGGGCGAGGCCGATGACCGACGGGACGGTCTGCACGAACAGGATGGAGCGCTTCACCGTCGCGGCGCCGTAGACGCCGGCGACGGCCACGCAGAGAAGGAAGAATGTCTGGATCTGCCACGCAAAGGTCTTGTTCGGATGGATGACGCCCCAGAGCAGCCCCGCGGCGAGGAATCCATTGTAGAGCCCCTGATTGGCCGCCAGCGGCGCGGTGATCGCGGCGACCTCGGGCGTCGTACCGAACGCTCTGTACGCTCGCTCCGAGCGCCACAAGAACATCTCCATGACGAGGATGTAAATGTGGAGGATTCCGATCAGCGTGACGACGATCTGAGAAGCGGTCGGCATGCGGCGCACGATAACAGCTCGCGGAGCGCTCCGCCTCAGTCGTCGAATCTCTGGGTCGCTGCGCTGACTCCCAGGGCCCGCGACGAGGGCCACGCGCATCGTGAAGGAGAACACGACGGCGAGAACAGGGATCATGTCGAACAGCACTGCGGTGTCCGACCGGTCGCCGCGAGGAGCACAGGGAAGTCTGCGTGGCCGGCCCGCAGCGATGATGGCGCCGTCCGGCCCTCGGCGGGTGGCTGGCGCTGGTCTTCTGGCCGGAGGCGAGCGACAGCTTCGCGGTGACGCGGCGTACGACCTCGGCGAGGCGGCTGCGCATAGGCGGATCCGGGGGGCAGCCTCCGGCGCCGCGACGTTCGCCGGAGGCTGAGGATCGTGGTGATCGCGCGTGGAGAGCCGGGGCCGGCGCCAAGCTGTCGACCGGCTGCGCCGGCGTGGTTCGGATCGCATTCTGCCCCGAGGTTGCGGGCCCACGCGAACCCGCTTGCCCGAGACCTCCGATGCATCCGTAGAGTACATTGGAACGGCGATGCGCGCTCCGGACGTCGTCGAGGATCGGTTTGAGATCGAACGGCTCGCCGGCTCCGGCGGGATGGGCGACGTCTACCGTGCGCGCGACCGCCTGTCGGGAGAGGCGGTCGCGCTCAAGGTGCTGCAGAGCGCGACCGTGCGCGACCTGAGCCGGCTCTCGCGCGAGGCGGAGGCGCTCGTCACGCTCCGGCTGTCGGGGGTCGTGCAGTACGTGGGGCACGGGGTGACCGGCGCCGGGCAGCCGTACCTCGCCATGCAGTGGCTCGATGGCATCACCCTGGAGGAGAG
Source organism: Sorangium sp. So ce836 (assembly GCF_028553905.1). NCBI lineage: Bacteria > Pseudomonadati > Myxococcota > Polyangiales > Polyangiaceae > Sorangium > Sorangium sp. So ce836. Next base: position 4,514,317 of record NZ_CP102233.1, read on the forward strand.
GCTCGCTCAAGGTCCGCTCTCGATCCCCGAGACCGTGGCGCTGGCGGCGCGGATGGCGACGACGCTCGGCGCGATCCACCAGCTCGGCATCGTTCACCGCGATCTGAAGCCGAGCAACCTGATGCTCGTCGGCGGCGCCATCGAGCGCGCCACGCTGCTCGACTTCGGCATCGCGAGCGGTCTCCAGCTCCCCCGGGGCCTGACGTCGCCCGGCGCCATCCTCGGCACGCCCGGGTACATGGCCCCCGAGCAGGCGCGCGGCGAGTCGGCAGTGGATGCCCGCGCCGACGTGTTCGCGCTCGGATGCATGCTGTTCGAGTGCCTCGCGGGGCGGCCGCCGTTCCTCGGCGACGGCGCGCTCTCGCTGATCATGAAGGTCGTCTTGGAAGATCCTCCACGGCTCGGCGAGCTCCGCGACGGCATCCCCGAGCCGCTCGAGCGCCTGATCGCGCGGATGCTGTCCAAACCCGCGGCGGAACGGCCGCGCGACGGCGCCGCGGTGGCAGAGGAGCTGGCGTCGCTGGCCGAAGGGGTCCCGGCTGGAGGGCGCGAGACGACCGAGCCGCCCGCGCCTGGCGAGGGAATCACGACGGCGGAGCGCCGGGTCATGTGCGTCGTCCTGGCCGCCGATGGCAGCGCGGAGGCGGACGTCACGCTCGCGGAGGCGGACGTCACGCTCGCGGAGGCGGACCGCGGCGCGCGAGCCGAGGCGCTGCGCGAGCTCGCGGCGCGCCACGGCGGGCGCCTCGAGCTCCTGCAGGCGCGGTGGCTGCTCATCGCGCTGTCCGGCGCCGAGGCCCCGACGGACCTCGCCGCGCGCGCGGCCCACTGCGCGCTCGCGCTGCGGGCGGAGCTCGGCGGCGTGCCCATCGCCATCGCCACCGGGCGCGCTGAGATCGCCGGGCGGCTGCCGGTCGGCGCGCTGATCGATCGTGTCGTGCGGCTCTTTGCGCAGCCCGCCGGAGCGCTCGGCCCGCACATCCGGCTCGACGACGCGACGGCGGGCCTGCTCGCGAGCCGCTTCGAGACCGCTCAGGGACCCGACGGGTGCTGGCTGCGCGGCCCAAAGGAGGAGCCGGACACCGTCCCGAGGCTCCTCGGGAAGCCGACGCCCTGCGTGGGGCGCGAGCGTGAGCTATCGCAGCTCGCGACCGAGTGGCGCCATTGCATGGAGGAGACCACCGCGATCGTCGTGGTCGTCGTCGGCGCGCCGGGCCTGGGCAAGTCGCGCCTCGCCTGGGAATTCCTCCGCGCCCTCAGGGGAGACGGCGACGCAGCCGAGATCTGGATCGGCAGGGCCGATCCCGTCGCCGCCGGCTCCGCGTTCGGCTTGCTCGCCCGCGCGCTCCGCCGCGCCATGGGCATCCTCGACGGCGAGCCGCTGGAGGCACAGCGGAGCAAGGTGCTCGCCCGGGTCGAGCAGCTCGACGGGCTCGGGGACAAGGGCCCGCACGTCGCAGCGTTCCTCGGCGAGCTCGTGGGGGCGACGTTCCCCGACGAGGGCGATGTGCAGCTCCAGGCGGCGCGACAGAACCCGGCGCTGATGGGCGACCGCCTCCGCGAGGCGTTCGAGGACTTCGTCCGGGCGGAGTGCCAGCGACGGCCGGTGGTCCTGGTGCTGGAGGATCTGCACTGGGGCGACCTGCCCACGGTGACCCTGGTCGACGCGGCGCTCCAGCACGCGAGGGACCAGCCGTTCTTCGTGCTGGCGCTCGCCCGCCCGGAGGTCCACGAGCTATTTCCTGCGCTCTGGAGCGAGCGCAACGGCCTCCGGATCCGCCTCGCGCCGCTGCCCCGGCGCGCGAGCGAGCGGCTCGTGCGCGAGGTGCTCGGCGACGACGTCCGCGCCGAGCAGGTCGAAGCGCTTCTCGCGCGCTCCGATGGCAACGCGTTCGTGCTGGAGGAGCAGATCCGCGCGGTCGCTGAGGGCAGGAGTGAGGGCCTCCCCGAGTCGGCGCTCGCGATGGTGCAGGCGCGGCTCGAGGCGCTGGACATCGAGGAACGCCGCGTCCTTCGCGCGGCGAGCGTCTTCGGCGAGACGTTCTGCAAGGGGGAAACAATTCGGAGACGCAGAAATAGTCCTGAATGGTTGCGAATGGTTGCCCGCTGTGCCCGGCAGTCTGCGACAAGCGCGGGGAGGCCGGGGGAGCTGTACGGGGCCATGCCTGGGGCACGCGCTCGCGGCTGTGGTCGTTCGCCATCCGGCAGCTCGACAAGGAGGAAGTCGGCGCGGCCGCCGTCGAGCACAGGGCGCCGGAGCCGATCGGCGCGGCCGCTCGCCGCGGCGCGGGCGTCGAGCCGGGGGGCCGCTCCACGCCTAGCCGGCCGTCAAGGTCGCCGCGCGCGGAAGCTCGGCACGGCCCCTCTCCGCCGCTCCGATCGTAAAGGCCGAAGCGCATGCCGGGAGCACGGTGCCGCCGCCAAAGTCAAGCGCCATCGTGCGAGGCGCAGCGGATTTCTGGGCGGGTGCTGTTCGCCACCTAACTGGTTAATGAACGGCCAGTCACCAGCGCCCGACGTCGCCCTCAACCTGCGCGGCCGCCCCGAGCTCGCCGGCGTCCTCCTCGGCGCCCGCGGCCGCTCCGGGCCGCGGCGCCGAGCCCGCGCTCGAGGAGCTCGCCGGCCACGTGGCCGAGCTCGACTAGGTGGACGGCGACGGCCCCGAGCTCGCGGCGCCGAGCACCAGTGTCCAGTCAACAGCGCCCGACGTGGCCCGGCCAGGTGACGGCGACGGCCCCGCGCTCGCCCCGGTGGACATCGCCGCGACCCCTCCGCGCTCGGCCAGGTGGACATCGACCGCCCGGAGCTCGCCCCGGTGGACATCGCCGCGACCCCTCCGCGCTGTTCGCGGCGCCGACCCGAAGCCTCGACGGCCCTCACTCCGACAAAAACCAAGGGCGCCCACTAGACGCCCACCGGTCGCGCCTCACCGCCCACGGGCGCCGCCGACGGCTCGACCAGGTGGACGCCAGCCGCACGTCGAACCGGCAGCCGCGTGACTGGTGAGCGGGACCTCACGCGGGTCTTGTTCGCATCCGGGGCTTCGGCGATGATCCGCGCGCTAGGAGGTGCGCCGTGTATCTCGCAGAGCTGTTCATCGAGAACTTTCGAGCATTTGGCTCAGAGAACCGTCAGGAGCACCTCCGCCTAAACCTCGGCGCAGGGTTGAACGTCCTGGTTGGAGAGAACGACTGCGGCAAGTCGTCCATCGTAGATGCCGTCAGGCTTCTCCTTGCGGCGCGGGCGCAGGACTCTTTCCGGCTGACCGACGACGACTTCCACGTTCGCGGTGACACGCGCGAGACGTTGCTCACCGTACGCGGCACGTTTAGGGGCCTCACCGAAGGCGAGAAAAGCCGGTTTCTGGAGTTTCTCACCGTTGAGGGGTCGGAGGAAACTCTCGTGATCACGCTCCAGGCAACTCGACGTGACCTGCCTGGTCGGGCCCGTCGGATCTTCGTGACGACGCGGGCGGGGCGCAAGCAGGACGGTCCGGCTCTTGAGGGGGAGGTGCGCGAGTTCCTCCAGGCCACCTATCTGCGCCCGCTTCGAGATGCCGAAGCAGAACTATCCGGCGGTCGGGGTTCGCGTCTCGCGCAGATTCTGGAAGCGCATCCTCAGTTCAAGGATCACGCGGTGGACGACTCGGGCAAACCCGATCCTCCGAAGACCCTTCTCGGCATCATGAGGCAGGCGGAGCGCAACGTTCAGAACAGCAGTCTCGTGAAGGAGACCGCGACGAATCTGAGCGATGATTACCTTATGCCGCTGTCCCTCGGCCCGAAGCCGTTAATCGGAGCGATGGGGGTCGCGCGGAATATCGAGCTGCGGCACATCCTGGAGAAGCTCGAACTGTGGCTCGCGCCCGACGATCCTCAAGAGCTTCGCACCCGCCGGGGTCTCGGCCTCAACAACGTCCTTTTCATGGCCGCCGAACTGCTGCTCCTGAGCGGCGAGGCGGACGCCGGCCTCGCGCTGTTGCTCATTGAAGAACCCGAAGCTCACCTCCACCCTCAACTCCAAGCCCGGCTCATCGAGTTCTTGGAGAACCGCTCCGAGCGCGTGACGGCGAAGCCCAAGTTGGACGCGCGCTCGCCCGCGGGAGAAGCGAAGGCGCACCCGCCTCCCGTCCAGATTCTGCTCACCACGCACAGCTCCCACTTCGCCTCGCGCGTGAACATCGAACGACTGATCATCGTCTCGGGGCGCCGATGCTTCTCGCTTGCACGTGGACACACCAAGCTGGCTGCGGCTGACTACGAATTCCTCCGCCGGTTCCTCGACGTAACAAAGGCGAACCTATTCTTCGCCCGTGGAGTGATGATCGTCGAAGGCGACTCGGAGAACCTCCTGCTACCGGTGCTTGCCGAGAAGATCGGCCGGCCGTTCGCGAAGCACGGAGTCTCTATCGTCAACGTCGGGAGCCGGGCGCTTTCCCGGTACGCGCGCATCTTCCAGCGAGCTTCTGGAGAGGGGCCCGACGTGCGCGTCGCGTGCGTCACCGATCTGGACCTTGTACCCGAACAGGCGACGTACGTTAGGGTCAAGGCGAACGACGATGACGACGAGGACAGGGAAACCAAGTCTCCGCCTACGCCTTCTGAGCGTGAAGCCGCTTTGAAGAGCGGCGATGGTGGGCCCGTGAAGACGTTCGTGTCGCACCACTGGACGTTGGAGTATGATCTGGCGCGTTACGGCCTCGATAGCGATATCCACCGCGCGATCTGCATCGGGATCCGCTCAAAGAACCGTCGGAAGAACACTGGAGGTGCGCTTACCGAAGAAGAACGCACGAAGGCCGCTCTGAAAGCAGCCGCGACGTACACGAAGCTCAAGGAAACATACGGGAAGGATGCCGACGCGATCGCAGCCGCAGTGTACAAGCCGTTATATGAAAGCAAGGCATCAAAAGCGGAGGTCGCTGAGATCCTCGCGAAGGAACTCGCCGATGACCCGCGCTCCGAAGCGGAGTTCCGGTCATTGCTTCCAAAGTACATCGTCGCGGCGATCGACTACGTGACAAGGCAGGACGCGGAGCCGGCGTCGTGATTGAGTTCAATGACGCGGATGTCCACTCCGTTCAGCAGGGCCTAAACTGCAGTTTTGAAGAGCCGCACGTCCGCTTCCTGAAGGCCACGACGGCGAGCGATCTTCACGCATGTCCAGGCAGCGGGAAGACGACTCTGCTCGTGGCGAAGCTTGTTCTGCTCGCTCGCAAGTGGCCGTGGCGTGACCGGGGGGTCCTCGTGCTCTCGCACACGAACGTCGCGAGGCGTGAGGTTGAGCAGCGGCTCGCGAAGGAGCCAGCCGCTGCGAGGCTTCTCGGCTACCCGCACTTCATCGGAACCATCCAGGGCTTCGTGGATCGCTTCCTCGCGTTGCCCTATCTGCGCGATGTTGGTCACGCGGGGGCGCCCGTCGAAGAGCCACGCGTAGACGATCAGGCGTTTGCCGAACGTGCGGAACGTCTCTTCTTCGGTCACGCGGGCTGGAAGGACTTCCCAACGGCGCGGGGCTGGCTGAAGAAAAGATACCCGCACGACAACGGCCTCGGAGTGATCTCCTCGCTCTACTACCGCGGCGCCGACCTAACGCTGAGCGCTTCGCCTAGCGGCGGTGTTCCGAAGGACCAAACGACCCCTACGGCGCGCCAGCTCCGGACCCTTAAGAACCGAGTAGCAGCCGAGGGCATCTTTCGCTACGCCGACATGTTTGGGTTCGCCGCAGCGTCCTTGAAAACGCGCCATTTTGTCGGAGATGCGCTCCGACATAGGTTCCCGTGGGTCTTCGTGGACGAGATGCAGGACACCTCCAACGAGCAGGAACGTCTGCTCTACGACCTATTCAAGGATCGGTCCGTCGTGTTCACGAAGATTGGCGACATGAACCAGGCGATCTTTGCGGAAGCGGTATCCGACGTTGAGCAGCCGGAACTCAAGTGGGCTCAGGCGATCGAACTTCCGCGATCGCAGAGGCTCGCACCGAAGTTGGCGACATTGGTGAGCCCTCTCGCCGTGGTTCATCCACTCGCGCTTCAGGGGAACGAGAAACGGCAGGACCGGACGCACACGATCTTCCTCTTCAACAACCGATCGATCGGAAGTGTGCTTCCGACGTTCGGCGACTTGATCCTCAAGGAGTGGGACGGCTCCCTGCCGAACAACTTCGTCGCCAAGGCGGTCGGCTTCCGGCGGCGCCCGCCCGAGAAAGCTGTCGTCCCAGCGAGCCTCGTTGATTACTGGGCCGACTTTGCGGAGCGACCCGCCGAACAGCCACTGCTTACGACACTGCTCCGTGCTGTCCGACAAGCGCGCCGCGTCGTCGAGGTGGAAGGAGAGTTCTTCGGTGCGTATCGCGTGGTCTCCGGTGCGTTGGCCCGACTTCTAGAACTTCATGAGGGCAACCGCGTGACCCGTCGAACTCTCAGCGAGCGGTGCAGAGAAGGCATGCTCGACGAACAGACTCTGAAGCGCGCGATGGCGAAGCTACTCCGAGACGACTGCACCTCCAGCGCAGACGCGTGGGAGAAGGCCGTGCAGCCCATCCGCGAACTGCTCCTCTCGGGAAAGACAAGCGGCGACGTCAAGAGTTACCTCGACTGGGAGACAGCAAATATCACGCCGAATCGCCCCACCGGGAGCCACGTATTCGTTCACCACGCCGGGTCGGCAACCGTCAGCATCGAGGTCGCAACGATCCATGCGGTCAAGGGAGAGACCCACGATGCGACGCTCGTTCTGGAGACGCTCTTTCACGAGCACGACGTAGAACTCGCGGTGCCGTTCCTCTTGCGTCAGGGAATCAAGAAGAAGAGGACGGGGCGCCTCGTCGAACATCTGAAGCGACTCTTCGTCGCGGCGACCCGCCCCAAGGAGCTGCTCTGCTTCGCCGTTCACGACAACCACGTCTCCGCCGAGCAAGAGCAGGCGCTCACTCTCTCGGGCTGGAGAATTCAGAGAGTCGCCGGAACGCTGTGAGACGCCGGTAGTATCCACCGCAGTGCGTTCCGTTCAGTGCCGCCGCTGTTCGTCAACCAGTTGGTTGGCGAACACTCCCACCGCGCAGCCGCCTGCGCACCTGCGTAACACCACCGCGGCGAAGCCCTCGAGGAGTGGCGGGGGCCGCGGGATGGTCGGGGCTGCGAGGCGAGCGGAGCCCTATCGGACGATCCGTAGCCGGTCTCGTGGCCGCCCGCCGATGGCGCCGCGACGTGCGGTGCTCGCGGCCGGCGCGGACGCGAGCGCGACGACGTGCGGCTCCAAGCGCGTGAGCGCTAGCGCGTCGTCGTCGCTGATCGCGCAGGCCGCCGCCAGGCGCCGCGCTCGCGGGCGGCGTGGCCGCGCGAGCGACGGCGAGCGGCGCCCCCCGCGCGGCCGCCACAGCGCGCCGTCACCGCTCCCCGTGCGCGGCGCCGCGCTGGGTCGGGCTTTCAGCCGACATCGTACAGCCCGGGGCGTGTGGCCGGTAGCGCGCTCTCGCGGCGGCGTGGACAGACAGCTGGCGGCAGCAGGCCGACACGCGCCGCAGCCGCGCAAGTCGCTGCGCGGTGGCGCACGCTCCGGACGGTACGAGCCCTGGCCCGTGTAGTGTTCTCGTCTAGATTCCGTTTGACGCCGATCCCGTGATCAGAAGAATGGGCCGCGTCGCCACGTTGCTCGCGTATTTCGGACGGCCGGGAGGGAGACGATGAGGACGACAGACCGGCAGAACTCATCGTCGGCAGTGTTCGCTCTCCTGCTCAGTGTCCTTCCCACGCAGGCAGACGCATCCGAGCTGAGTGCCGGAATTAGCTTCGGGGGGATCCAGGCTGGCACCGTGACGCACCTGGCGGTGAGCCCGCACGCGGGAATATCGTGGCGCATCAACGGCAACATCCTATTCAATGTTCGCGATCTGCTCAACGTCGTGCCTCCAATCCAGATAGGTGGGACCGGTGTCTACAATAGCACCATCGCCGCTCTCGGATATGGCTGGAAGAATGGCGATTTCAGTGCTGGCCCATCCGTCGCGATCTACTTCATGCCGGCTTGCGGAAGCTCATTGTGTGGACACGTCGCCGGGATGGCGGTAGGCGCGCATGCGCAAACCAACGCGTACGTTGCAGGGCCGCTCGGCGTGTCGGTGAGCGCCAATGTGGATTGGGTCGGCGGGAGCAGTCTTGTGCTCCCAGATCACGTGTCCGTGCTTGTCGTCGTTGGTCCTGTGCTTCGATGGAGTATAAGATGAGCGCAAGAATATTTTTGCTGATGATTGCGGGTCTTGCCATCTGCATCCTAGCGGCATGCAACTGGACGGTAGGAGACTGCTATCCCCGCGAGGAGTGGGTGAAGGGTGAAGGTGCAGGTGGACCAGTCGGGCCGCCCGTTCCTGTCATCACCTCCGTCGCGTCGGGTGACTTCGGGGCGGAGCCGCCGGAAGGCGGCGAGCGCAAGATCCAGTGCAACAAAACGGAGGACGAAGAAGAGGAGGAGGAAGAAGCGCGCCCGACACCGAGCCCAGAGAAGCCGGCAGATCCCTGCCAGCAGAGCGGCGCTCCGCAGATGGGGTGCACAGGTACTAAGCCGATTGACCCGCGGGCCTTCAAATTTGTTACGACCCTCGCCTACGATGGGACCAGCGTGGCAGGTGGGTGGCAGGAGGCAACCGCAAAACTGTTTTTTGGCCACAATCTAGAAGGCGACGCCGCGTGTGTGGTCATCGTCGGGATGCCCATACGAGCAAAGGCTTGGGGAATGATCTCAGCAGAGACCGCAGCGATCTATAGTGCCGATGTCGCGAATCGGTGCGCCGATTATCTATACGAGGATGGCGGTCGGGATCTCCCGCCGGGTATATTCTGTGACAGACACAAAGGCTGCATGAGAGAACGGTTTCCGAAGTATTACGAAGAACTTGGTGCCAGGGTCAAGTGATTCTATGAAGCACAGCATCGATGATCTGCTCGATATTGTCTATCGATACTATCGTCGTGGTGTTGGAGTCGCCGATAATGGCGATATTGACGCCCAGCTCTGCGAGAAGACGGAAGAGCACGCCCGGCTCGTGGCCGCGCGGGTCCAGGCATCAAAGGACGAGCGCTGGCACTCCATGCTGCGTCGCATCGGAGACCGCTTCCCTGGGATGCTCATGAACCACTCGCTACATCTCCCCACCGGCGGCTGGGACGGCTGCTATTCCTTTACGATCGAACTGCCCGATTCTACGGACCGAACCCTGTGGTTCCAAGTAAGCTTTCTGGCTCCTTACTACATCGTCCATAGCTCGCGCACGATCGAGATCGTCAAACGAACGAGGGACTTGCTCTCCGTCAACTTTCGAGGCATGCATATCCTTGTTCATCGAAGCCCGTTGGATCCAGGTTTCGTGTCGCACCCGGACGATAGTCTCAGGTTCGCTACCGTCAGGGAGAGATATGTGTCCTTTGATTTGCTGCCCGACGAGCAAGCATGTGCGGAGTGGATCTCACGTGACATTGAAGCGACCTTCGGTTGCGAGCGCATGCCGCCAGAGATCGGGACCGTGCTCGTACCGGACGTGACAGCGGGCCTGCGGCTTCCCGGGGAGGTAAGACTCTACGATTGCCTGTTTTCGAACCAGCATACATGGGTGAAGCCATCGCCGTCTGAAGTATCGGCGCCCTGTGCAGACATCGAAGCGAGCAAGCTTACGGATTCGCTGACTGCGGTGCTTACCGTGCTCGCGGCGCTCTATCAAATCGCATGGGCACTGATGCCTGAGGTGCAGAGCGGTTCTTCCTACTGGGTGGTGACGACGGATGGGGTCCTGCGCAAAGAGGAAGTATTGCGAGTGCTTGCAAAAGTTCGGGTGCTCATGGATCCGCCGAAGACTCCCCGCGGCATCGCTTCCAAGCGCGAACTCGAAGCTGCCATCCGCGAGATTGAAGCGCTGGTCGCTGGGTGGGATGGTGAAGGCGAGCCGCCAGCCTCCATGGTCGCTTGGGCCTCCGGCTTCCTGGCAAGTTGGCTCGTGGACTCGGACCCCCAAGCCTCCTCGTAGCCGTCGCCGAGATCCGCGCCGTCCGCCACGTGACGTGGCTGCGGCTACTCGGGAAAGCGAAGCGTCTCGTGGGCCTCGCCGCTCTCCCCCACCGTCGTGCTGCCATCGTGGTTCCAACTCGTGCCGCCCTTGCCCGGCTCGCCGGTCTCGATGGTGACGTTCTCGAGCGTGAGCTGGTCCTCGTCGAGGTAGGCGATGCCGATCGAGTCGCCGCCGCGCCCTGGGCCGCCGTAGCCGCCGGGCCCACCGTCGCCTCCACGGCCGCCGAGACAGGAGTAAAAACCATCCCCCAGCGCTCCGCCCCGTACGCCTCGGCCGCCTCGGCCGCCGCGCTGGGGGGGCCCGCCGTCGCCGCCCCTGCCGCCAAAGTCCGCCGTGATCTTGGTGTCGCGCACGGTCACCCGGGCGCCAAGCGCGAGGACGGCGATGGACGGCTGTCCGTTCGCTCCGCCGCGGCCTCCTCGGCCTCCGCAACCGCCGGCCCCTCCCGAGCCTCCTCCTGGGCCTCCCTTGGAGGCCACGCCGCACAGGGCGAGCCCGCCCCGACGACCGCCGCCCCCGCCGCCGCCCTGGCCCGGTGTGCCCCAGGTCCCTACGCCCCCCGTGTCGCCCTCCCATCCTGTCTCGGTGAGGCGTCCGATACCCTTGCCGGGCGCGCCCTGCGTCCCCGGAGCCCCCGGGCCCCCCTTGGATCCGACGTAGCAACTGGCGTTGTCCTGCTCTGCGGTACCACCGCGTCCCGAGGGCGAAGCGTCGGCGGGCTCCCCGTCGCCTCCATCCTCGGCGCTGTCGGGCAGCCCATCCCCTCCCTTGCCGCCAACGCTCGTGAGCCCGCTCTCGCATTCGTTCACGGCCGCAGGCCCGCCGGCAACGACGGTCGCCGAGCACGCGTCCCCACCGAAATTGCCATCCGGTCCGTCCGGTTGGCTGTACTGCCACTGCTCACCGGCTCTGCCTCCATTTCCTCCGCGGGTGGAGATCTCGCTCCGCAGGATCTCCACCGCCGTGTTGGACTGAATGAGTACGCCGACCTCGCCCGCCGAGCGGACGTAGAGATCGGCGAGCGTCGACACCCCGTCCGCGGCCCCCCTGTCCTCGGGGCCCGCGGGCTCGACGATCACCATGGGGCCGAAGACCGTCTTGTGAGAAAACGAGGACTGTGGGATTCGGGGGTCGCGATTCCATCGCCGGCAGTCGAAGCCTCCGAGGAGATCCACGCCGGATGGCATCCTGATCTGAGTCACCTCGAATCCGTCGTTGCAGATGAACACGCGCCCTCGTCCAGCGCGCGCGAGCTCGACGGCGCGCTCGACGGTGAACACCGGCTTCGCCTTCGTGCCGGGGTTCCCGTCGTCGCCCCCACCCAAGGCTCCGGCGACGAACACGCCGCAACCGTCGTCGATGATATCGGCAGCGACGTGCTCGACGCAGACCGACTCCGGCGGCGGCTCGCCCACGCACGAGGTGCCTTCACAAGGCGTCACGCCAGGGTCGTTCACCCCGGGCGCAGTTCCGCAGCCGATCGCCCACGGAGACAGCATAAGGACCAAGGTCGCTGCGGTGCTCTTGTTCATGTGCATCTCCTGACGTGCGCCGATCGGCACAGGGCGGTTCACTGAGGCGGTTCCGGGTCTGGCGCATCGAACCGGTACCAGAACACCTTGGTCCCGTCATGCCCCTGGCCGGAGTGGCTTTCCGGGGTTGCATTGCCGCCGAGCCCCCCGGTGCCGGGTTGTCCGGGCGAGACCGTCGCACGCGGCAAGATGGTCACGGAGGCGCCCACGGAGCCGATGCCGAGTGAGTGGCCACCGAGACCGCCGCCTGCATCGCCCCCGCGACCGCCATGGCCGCCAGAGCCGCCGTCGCACCCTCGCGACGTGTCGGTCACAGAACCGCGTCCACCTCGGCCGCCGTCCCAGCCAAAGCCTCCCCACTGGCCCGTTCCGCCGACCCCGCCATTGCCGCCCTTGGCCCCGAGGACCGTGCTGTCGTCACCGACCGTGAGGTCGCTCCCTTGCAAGGCCACGATCGCGATGCTCGCGCCGCCGTAGCCGCCTCCCTTGCCCCCCTTGCCCCCGCACCCGCCGCTACCGCCCGAGCCGCCGGCCGCACCGCTCTGGGGTCGACCTGCCGGACACGCGTTCATGTCGTCGCGCCCCTTGCCGCCGCCGCCCCCGCCGCCGCCCTGACCGGCGCCGCCCTTCTCCCCGTCCTTCCCGCGGACGCCGACCCATCCGTCGAGGCCCAGACGACCAGGGCCAACCGCTCCGGCAGCGCGCTCCGCAGGGGCGCCGTCTGCTCCCCTCTCCCCATCCTTGCACGGCATGCTGGACGCGCCACCGCCAGCCAAGCCGCGATTGTTCGGAGTCCCGACCGGTTCCGGCATTCCTGAAGTCCCGTCGCCGCCCGTCTCGCGGCCTCCATCGCCCCCCTGGCCACCCGTCGACTCGATGCCGTCGTCGCACACGGTCACGACCGGAAGGGCGCCCAGCGCCACGTCCGCGGTGCAGGCATCCACGCCGTTGTTCCCCACCACGCCGGCGCTCGCGCGGAAGCTTGGCGCGTCCTCGCCAGGCTCCCCATCCTTTCCGTCGCCTGCGAAGATCTCGCTCGCCCGCACGAACGCCCTGGCCCCAGGGCTCAGGAGCATCGCGATCGACGACTTGCCATCGCGCGCGGAGGCGTCGGCCGCCACGGCGCGCACGCCGAAGATCACCGATGTCGTGTCGTCCCTCGCGATGCGGCCATCGTCCCCCCCGAGGACCCGCACCGGGATCCCGACGGGCGGCGCGATGACGGTCAACGCGTGCTGCTCGTCGAGCGGCCCTCCGTAGGACCAGTCTCCGCCGGCACACAGACGACCGCCCCAGAGGTCGACACCCTGGGGGAGCGAGATGGCCTCCGCGAACAACCCGCCGCACGCGTACACGCGCCGTGTCGGCGCCTCGCCGCGGCTTCGCCCGTGCGCGGCGAGCCCGATCGCGTGTTGCAACGTCCTCACCGGCGCGCGCTTCGTTCCGGCGCTGTTGTCGTCGCCCTGCTCGCTGACGAACACCCCGCACTTGTCGAGCGCTGGCGCTGTGCCGGGCTCTCCCGCGCAGAGGTCGGGCGGAGGCTCCGGATCGGGAGCACACGCCAGCTTTGCCGAGCAATCCTCGGGATACGCCGCGCAAGCTGTCAGCGTGCTAGTTCCCCACACGCAGACAGCGAGAGCGGCGACCGACGTCACGGCGCTTCGGCACGCCAGCGAACTCGTACTCTCGGCCCCCCGCGTGCTCACCATACCCCCTCGATTCGCGCACCGATTTCGCTCCCATTCGCCACGGGCGAGACATCGACCCGATCCTGAGCCGGCGTGAATCGCAGGAAGGAGAAGTCCGTGAAGAACGACGCGGCGGTCACGGCACCGACGACACCGCCGGTGATCACCGTGGCCAGACCGGCGCGGCCGTGCATGTTGCGCGCGTCCAGCAGGCGCGCCAGCTCGCCACACGGCGAGTCCCGAGGCGCTTGCCAGCACATCGACGCGCTCGATGACGGCTCGCTTTGGAGCCGAGCTCGCCGGGCGCTCAGATCGTCGTCGAGCTTGCCCGCCCGGACCATGAGGATGGTGCCCACCGTCACGCCGGCCGTCGTGACGGCGATCCCCGTGATGCGCAGCGTCCCCGGCCAGGAGGCCCACGGGCTGGGAGCCTGCGCGCGCGCAGCGGGCAACGTGCGCAAGGGGGGCGGCGTCGCTGGCGCGGTATCCTTGGCGCTGCTCGCCTCGTTGGCGCTGCTCGCCACCGCACGGGGGAGCAGCTCCAGCGTCATCTCGTGCTCCGCGCCCACCACGCTGCGGAAACTCTGAAACGCCTCCGTGCGGCCCGGTGCGTGAGCCCGCACCATGACGTGTTGGCCCGGCTCGAAGAAGAGCGTGTAGGTCCGCGCGGTCCTCCCGATGCGCTCGCCGCCGATGAGCACCTCGGCGTCGGGCGGATCGACCGAGAGCAGGAGCGTGGCGACGCGCTTCACTGCCTCGCGCTGGCCTGCCTCGAATCGCCGCTCGAGCGCGTCTGGCAGCGCTTCGCGCTGTTCGAGGCTCTTGGCAAGGTGCTCGGCCGCATCGCGGTACTTGTGCAACGCGACCTCGCAGAGGCCGAGCTCGCCGGCGATCTCCGCCCGCTCTCGCTCGGTGCTGGTCGTCGGGTCTGTGGCCTCGAAAGCGGCCTTATAGGCAGCGTATGCCTCCGTCCACCGCCCGGCATTGCGCGCTCTCTGACCACGGCGAACATGGTCTTTCACCGATGAGCTGTCGCGCGGTCTCGCCTGTGGGGCGGAGATCGGCGGCGCTGAGAGACTTCCTGAAGCCTGTTGCGCCTTCGAGGGGCCATCATTGGCGCTGGCCGAGGTCGGAAAGCCCGTTGCGACCCCGAGCATGAGAGAAAGCGAGAGCGAATGCGCAATGAAACGCATCCGGTGACGGTACTTCCGACGGCTGTTCGGCGTCAACCGGCGGGGGCCGCGACACGCCGGCCGTTTGTGCGAGAATTGGCGGCCGCATGACGGAATGAGCTCGGCCGTCCTGATAAGACCGCTCAGATGTGGTCAAATGTGGTATGTGTGCGTACGTTGGCCGACCAAAAATCGCTCGTTGGTTCTTTTCTCTGAAGCACTTGGGTTGGCTCAAGTGTGCTGCTAACCGTGGACAAGCCCGCGACCGTCTCCCCCGGCTTCGAGCTCTTCCGACGCCTCGCCCGGCGCCACGGTGTGCCGGCGCGAAACGTCGAGGATGTCGCCCAGGACGCGCTGCTGCGGGGCCTGCAGGCCGACAAGCGGATCGAGCCGGGGGGAGACCCAGGCCCGTACCACGTCACGATCGCCATCAACCAAGCGCGCAACCACGTCCGTGACGCACACCGCCGCGGCGAGGTGCTGACATCGTTCGATGGGTGCGAGATCCAAGATGAGTGCCCCACGCCGGAAGAGCTGCTCCGGAGACGGCAGCGGGAAGAGATCGCGCGGCAGCTTCTGGATCGACTCGATCCCAAGTACCGAGATGTCTTGATCAAGCATGACCTCCAAGGGGTTCCGCTCGCCGAGATCGCGGCCGAGCAGGGACTTCCGCTGGACACGGTGAGAACGCGACACTGGCGGGCGCGCAAGGCGCTCCGGATCCAGCGGGAGCGGTGGCAGGAGCGACAGCGCGCTCAGGGATGGGACGACAGCGCCTGCGTGCCGCTTGCACTGGGCTTCCGCCGTCGCGCGTCGTGGGTGGCCTCGCTGCGCCGTCTGGGCCTGAGGATCCTCGTCCAGGTCGGGCTCGTCGTGCTGACGGGCGCGCTCGTCTCCTCGGCGGCATCGTTGCCCGACTCGGAATCGTGGCTCGGGGCGGCTGCGGTCCCTGCCACCCCGCACGCTGCGCAAGAGGCCGCCGCGTTCCCTGCGCGAGACGGCGTACCCAGCGCCTCGGCGCCCACCGGCGGAGAACGCGCGCACACCGCGGCGCCACCGGCCGCGCCGATCGCGCGCGAGAACTCGTCGCCGAAGGAGCAAGGGGGCGCGCACGGGCAGGCGGTGGCGAGCAGCAGGCCCGCTCCCTCGACGACGACCGAGCGCCGGCCCGCGTCTTCGGCGAGCGCCGTTCGACCGACCCGCAGCGAGCGCGAGATGAGCCTGATCACCCAGGCGCGGAGGGCCGTCGAGGCCCGCAACGCCACGGCGAACGTCGAGGCTCTCCGGCTGCTGAACACCCACGCGCGGGAGTTCCCCCGTGGGCGGCTGGTCGCCGAGCGCGAAGCGCTCCTCCGGCAGCTTCGCTGAATCCTCGGCTGTCCTTCGGCAGCTAGCAGGCGGGGACCCTGGTGACGTCTTCGGATGGCACAAGGCGGAGATCCGCCTTGCGTACCGACAAGAACGATCACGTCCGGGAGACGAAACGCGATGAATACGATGGAGGATCTACTTGGTGCGATGTGGCTCATCTCGCCGCTCGGGCTCGCAATGATAGCCTGCGTCGCGATCGGCTACGCGGTCACCGCGCGCGAAGCGCTGGGACGGGAGCGGGGGCTTCGCGAGGCGCGCGAGCTCACTCACGATGACGAGGAGGCCGCCCTCACCGATGCGAAGGAGCAGGCAGCGGCGGAGCGGGATCGATACCGGCGCCTCCTGGACTGTCACGTCGATGCGGTGCTCGCCGCGCTGACAGACGTCCGCGCGCGCCCCGTCCTCTCGCCAGGGAGGGTCCTCGAGTCGTGCTGCGCGACGATGCCTTCGTGGAGGAGGAAGCTGGCCGAGAGCACGGGGTTGGAGCCGACGGAGGTGGAGCGGCTCCTGAGGAGCGACCTCCCGATGACCCCCGGCCTTGCCCGGCAGCTCGAGGCCTTCACCGGCACGCCTGCTCGGTACTGGGAGCGCCTGTGGCGGCTACACGACGACCGTCGAGCCGACGCAGAGGAGACCGTGATGATCCAGGTCGGCGAGCCCGTCACCAAGCGCGAGAGTGCGGCGCGTCGCGCGGAGTCGGCGCCGCTGACTCCGCCGACGATACCTCCACGCGCGCTCGACGTTCCTCCGCCTGTGGCGCCGTCTCCCGTGCTTGCGGCCAAGAGCCCGCGGGCGAAGCTACCGCCGCCTCCACTGCCGCGGCTTCGGTCGCCGCTCCCTGTCCGCGCCGCCATGGGGGCCGATCTCGCCCGGCGCGCGGGGACGCTGACGAGCTTCCCGCTACAGCGTGACGAAGGGGGGGCGAGCCCTGCCGACGCGTCCGATTCGGAGGAGGCCGAGCGCTCTCCGCTGAACAAGACATTTCCGGGAGTAGGGAGCCATGGGTGAGCGTAGCCGTGCCTCGCGTTCAGCGCAGGGGAGGATTGCCCAAGGGTGGTCCTCCCCCGGTTCCGCGGACAGTCTCACTATGCCGCGCGCGCGGTCACGTAGGTCTTCAATTCGAACTCGATCGGGCTCATGTAGGCGAGCCGTGAGTGCCGTCGTTTCAGGTTGTAGAAGTTCTCGATGTAGTCTCCGATCGATGCGATGGCGGCCGCTCGCGTCGGGTAGCGCTCGTGCTCGACCAGCTCCGCCTTCAGCGTCGCGAAGAAGCTCTCGGCCACGGCGTTGTCCCAGCAGTCGCCGGCGCGGCTCATGCTCGGGATGAGCCCGTGGGTCCCGAGCACGAGCCGGTAGTCGTCGCTGGCGTAGGGGCTGCCACGATCCGAGTGGTGCACCAGCCCAGGCGCCGGCCGCCGCGTTCCCAAGGCGAACGCGAGCGCGGTGAGCGCCAGGGCGCGATCGTTGAACGCGCTCGCGGCCCAGCCGACCACGCGGCGCGAGAACAGGTCCAGGATCACGGCCAAGTACAGCCAGCCCTCGCCGGTGGGAATGTACGTCACGTCCGTCACCCAGACCTGGTTGGGCGCTCGAGCATCGAATTGCCGCTCGATCACATTCGGGGCGATCGGGCCGTTGTGCCGCGAGTTGGTGGTGCGGCGGAAGCGCCGCTTCCTCCGAGCCGCGAGTCGTTGAGCTCGCATCAGCCGCTCGACCCGTTTCTTGCCGACACGCATGCCGCGAGCACGAAGTTCCGCGTGGATGCGCGGACTGCCGTAGCGGCCACGGCTCTTGTGGTGCACGGCCCTGATCTGTGCGCTCAGTTGAGCGTCGGACTTGGCCCGCGCGGACTCCGAGCGCTTGGCCCACCCGTAGTAGCCGCTGCGCGAGACGAGCAGCACCGCGCACAGTACCAGCACCGGGTAGTGCGCCTTCTCCGCGTCGATGAACTCGAACCTCACTCGTTTTCCTTCGCGAAGAAGGCCGCCGCTTTTTTTAAGATCTCGCGCTCCATCTCCAGCCGCTTCACGTCGCGGCGCAGCCGCTGCAGTTCCTCACGCTCCGGCGTCGTCAGCGCCCCCGGCGGGCCGTGGCCCGCGTCGGTGTCCGCGCGCTTGATCCAGTCGCGCAGCGCCGTCTCGGTCAGGTCGAGGTCCTTCGCCACCTGGCCGATGCTCCGGTCGCTCGCCTTCGCCAGCCGTACCGCCTCCGCCTTGAACTCGGGCGTGAACGCCCTCCTCTTTCTCCGTCCCATCCCTGCCTCCTGGTGCCGTCGGGGGTGTCGACGGAAGCGGGGGAGGACCAGGGGGGTAAGGCCATGGATCGTCCGAACGAAGGCAAGCGCGCTGAGGCGTACGCGCGCTTGTTTTGCCCGATGTTGGTTCGTTCCGTGCTGCGCTGGTTGGAGAGGCTGGGGGTTCCACGGTGCCATCGTAGCGACGTCGCGGGCCAAGTCTGGGTCAATGTCTGCGAGAGCTGGCACAGGTTCGATCCGAAGCTCGGCAGGCCGGAGCGCTGGTTGAACACGATCACCGTACACGTTGCCGCGCACTACCACGAGCGGGCGCAGCACCGCAGGGAGGAGCTGGTCGATCTGATCGAGGTGCTTGATCCGGCGCCGGATGCTGCTGCTGTGATGGAGTCCGACAACGTCAGGGCCAGCACCATCGATGCAGTGAATGAGCTCGTTCCGGAGCTGCGATTTGTTCTCGTGGCACATGACCTGAACGGAGTTCCGATGGCTCAGGTAGCGCAAGACGCAGGGGTGCCTCTCTCCACGATATACAAGCGCCGCACAAGGGCCATCGGCGCGCTACGCGACATCATCAGGTGTCGGGAAGCCGGGGAGACCTTCACGCGGAGAGCGCGGCTGCAATGAGCGTCAAGGGTCTGGTTGTTCACTTCCGGCGTGACTTGGATGACCATGAGGCGGAGCGAATGATCGACGCTCTTATGATGATCAAAGGCGTCGTCAAGGTGTCACCCGTCGAGGCCGGTTACGAGGACGACCTGAACCGGCAGCGGGTCAGGCGAGATCTGCTCGACAAGATGCGCGCGCTTCTGGGCGAAGAATAGGCGTCGAACTCGGCGCTGGCGGACCGGGGTTCGAGGCCGTCGGCGTCGGCCGGTCACCGAGCCCGCCGACCCGTGCGTCACCCTCTGGTTTCACGTCTTCCACGTCGCGGCGCTGCGACGTCGGCCGGCGCTCCCATGGTCTCGTGTTCGATCGACGTGCGCAGGGCCCCGCTGTGCCGCCCGCGTTCAGCGTCGCCGTGCGCCGGCTGGATAGGCATGCCTGGACGTCCGCGCGCCATCGCCGGGTCTGGCCGGTCTGACGTGAAGGCCACCGCTGTCGGTCGGTCTCGCTCCCATGGCGGGCGCGGGTGGCGTGAGCGGCATCACGGCGGCGCACGCCGACCGCCCCCGAGGCGGGCCCGCTGGTGTGGCGACGTCCGCGGGCTGCGCGTCTGGAACCGGACGCCGTCGCCGTGCGTGACCGTTCCGCGCGCGGGCGGCTCGTCGGAGCGCGTTATGGGACAGACAGCGGTCACGGCGCGCTGACGGCCGAACACCGGGGGGCTGCGCACGATGCCGCCCGTGCAGTGGCGTCGCCTGCCGGCGCGGCCCGACGACCACCCTTCTGGAGCCGCTGGCGGCGCAAGGATAGCTGCTGCTGCCATACCGAACCGCCGTTGCTGTGGTGTTTCGGGTTCGGGACGGAGCCTGAACGAGAGCCCGCGAGGAGGCCCGAAATGGTAATTCTGACGATCCGGTAACTCGTCGCGAGTTACCGGGATCTGGTCAGCCGGGGAAGCCGCTTTGGTGACGCGCAGTTAGGCCGTTTCGAGGGAGCGCCAGAGGACCCGATTTTGGGGGGCGTGAAGGGGTCGATTTGGTAATTCTGCGCGGGGTCGGCTGAGGGGCTCCGGCGAGCCGGTCACCTCCGGCGTGTCGCATACATATGCGACAGGGCGGCGCACGGCGGGCAAGACCGCGGCGCACCCCAAGCGGCGCAAGCTAGGCGGACGCCCGCGCGGCCCGCCGCAGCGGCGGCGAGCTGGCCCCGCTCGACGGCCGGGCCGTGGGATCACCGGCGGGGTCACCCCGCACACCGCGGTCACGTGATCGAGTTCCAGGGGATGCCCCTCAGGTCACGGTGTCACGTGAGACCCGGCATCCTGTTGGTCGCACGCTACATCGCACTGTAAAGCCGTCGCCCTCGCATGCTGTCGACTCTTGTACTCTGCTTTAACGCTCTTTAAGGTTGAACGAAAAATGAAGGCTTCGCTGTGGCAGGTTTGTGGCTCCGTGCTTTTGTAGACGCATGAGCTCGCGGCGCTGGTACGAGCTTGCGTGCGGAGTTGTCCGCGCGCCGAGCCACGTCCTCGAAGAGTGTTTTCAGATGAACAAGCAGACCCGGTGCCACCTGCGCGCGATTGCACGGCTGCACCCCGAGATCGGCAACCTGTGCGATCAGCTTGAGGCGCCCTGGAACGCCGTGCGCAGGATCGCGCACGCACCGGGTGCCGCGGCGCAGTGGGAGCGCGCGACGCAGGTGCTCGGTGAGCTCGTGGAGAAGCGCCAGGCGACGGCGCCGCGCCGGTCGAGGCTGGAGGCTGCGCGCCTGGAGGCGCTGAAGCGAATGGGACCGCCGATGGAGGGGCGCGGAAAACTTGCAAGCAGCCTGCGAGCCGCGTGGGAGGCGGCGGAGCGTGGGACCACCGCGGTCCCAAGCCCACGACCGGGCGATCGGCTTGCTCGTCCGCGGTGCAGCGCTGCTCGCCGGGAACCGCGCCAGTCGAACACATGAAGCGGCGTCGCGTTGGAGGTTCGCCGCGTACGTCTTCCGTACGTGCTTATCGCGCCCGCTCGCCGTTCCTATTCAGGGAGCGGGCGACGCTGGCGCACGGGCGACGTCGTGCAGCTCCAGGTGCGTCAAGGAGTGCGGTCGCGGCGCCGGTACGCCGCAGCCCTCAGCCCGATGGACGACGCCGACGACGCAACGCTCGCCGACGTCCGCCTCGATCCTCTGCGACGGTGTCGCGCTCGCCCGGGGTGGACGAATGGTGGTGCCAAGCTCACGCTCGAGGATCTCGGTGCCGGTTAGGCGTGGAGCGGCGCCCCGACCGGCGGGCCGCGCCGTCTGCTCCGGCGCCGTGAACGACGCCAGCGCGATCGCGGCCTCCCTGGCGCCCATCTCGACGCCGCGGCCGCTGCGCGGCTCGACCAGGCCGCGGCGCCGAGTCCGCGCTCGAGGAGGATGCCGTAGACGTGGCCGACCTCGACCAGGTGGACGGCGACGGCCCGGAACTCGCGCGGTGCTTCTACCTCGGGCAGATGATCCCACTGGCCCAGGGGGCGACCCCGCGGCGCGCCCGAAACACCGACGCCGGCCACTCCGCGCGGGCGCTGAGCGCCGGTGTCCTGTCACCAGCGCCCGACGTCGCCCCCGATCCCGCACGGCCGCGCCGAGCGCGCCGGCGTTCACCGCGACGCGCGCGGCCGCTCGGGGTAGCGTTAGCAACGGACAAGAACCGTCGCCAATGATCGACGTTCGGGCGTTGCCGAGGGGCGCGAGTTCGGCGAGATGCCGACGACGACGGGATCGATGGCGAGCCCGGCGCGGTCGCTGGCCCCCTACAGACCCAGGCCATCGCCTCAGTGACGTTTTTCTTGTCCCGTTGCTATCGCGACCCCTCTCCGGCGGCGGGGCCTACTCGCTATGTTCAGGAAGCTGACCGCGCAAGCGTCATTATCTGCCCGTTGCCACCGGTATTCCGAAACGCGTGAGCTCGCCCGAACCACGGGCCACGGCCTGATCGGGGCACTTTGGGGCTAAGTCGAGCGCGCCACGGTCATTGAGGGCGACGTTGTCCGCCGCCTCAGGCTGTAGGGCGACACAATCATTCGGGTTGAATATCCGCTTTCGACCCCAACTCGCCGAGAAGTCGTCACGACGCTACTACTTGAGGTGCCGGTGCGCCTTCTTCCGCACCGAGGCGAGCGCTTTCGAGACCGGGCTATGATTGGCGTAGCCCAACTCGGCGGCGATCTCCGTCGCCGTGGTGAAGCCGTTTCGTAAACAAACGATGACCCGGCGCTCCCGCTCGTTCAGCATGGTGAAGAGGTGCTGCCACAAGAGGCTGCGCTCGACCTCGACCTCCACGTCCGGCGCATGTACGGGTACCGTCTCATCCAGCTCGACGAAGACGACCTTCGTCTTCGAGCGCTTTCGGTAGAGCTTCCTCTCGAAGTCCTCCTTCACGTGGGACCACCGCGGCGAGAAGTCGTCCTGAACTCGGTTCGACTCGATTGCGTCAACCAAATCACGGAGCTTCCCGTGCTCATCTGCCGCTTCGATCAGCTCTTTGGCAGCGTCGCGCGCATCGTCTTCGCCCCGCCAAACGTGACCGCCATAGCAAGGCCGACGAGCATCGGCGTTCAGTTCCCGCTCGACGACACGCTGAAGCTCTTCTTGGTCGCGCCGCTGTTGATCGTTCTCGAAGGGCACACGTCCAAGCGCCTGAACCCGACGCTGGGCAACCACGTCGACGTACGGCAACCAGAAGTCGAGGCAGTGGGCGAGCAGACGAACCGGCTCGTTCTTGTCGAAGGCCGACATCGACGACCTGGGACAGAGCAGAGGCCAGAGGTGGAACGCCAGCGCCTGAGACAGCCGCTCGATTCGGTGCGGCACGTTGGTTCGCTCCCATGCGGGCGCGAGCATGGGCCAGGTTCCACGGCGAGGCGGCAAGCCGAACCTGTCGAGGGTGGCGCGCGGAAGAAGCGAATAGAGGGGCTCGTAGCACGAGAGCCGGTCCTCCTCGCCCACGAACGGAACGAGCCGAAAGTTCGCGTCGGCGTGCCGGTCAATGATACTCACCACGTGCTCGGGCAGACGCTCGTGGAAGTCTTCGGGCCGCACCGTACCCCACTCCCACATGAGGTTCCACTGGGAAAGAGCGACCCAAGCGGCGTCGTCGCTCCTCTTGACGGGAACGAAGACGTACTGGGGAGGCGGTGGCGGCGTGCGGGGCACGACGACGAGCTTGTAGAAGGATGCCGACGACACCGTGCCGAGGGCCGGGTAGTTCTCCGGAACGAGCAGCTCCGGGCGAGAGGCGAACGGTTCAGGTAGCGTGTTCATGGGGTACTACAAGCTCACGGCAGTTCGCCGCCGATCCGTTCCGCCTATTTTTGGTGAGCTGCCGTCCGGCGTCCACTTGCGGCGCTTTCGTGATCCCCTGACATCGGGGCCGAGGCCCCCGGCGGAGCGCCGTCGCGGTCGCTTACGTACCGCTGACCGCCCCGCGTGCAGGCCGCCCAGCGCCAGCGAAACGGGTTGAAGGGACGCGCGACCGCGCCGGGCTCGCCATCGATCCCGTCGTCGCCGGCATCGTGCCGAACTCGCCCCTCCGACGTCGACCCTTGGCGATGGTTTTTGTCCCGTTGCTGTAGCGGCCCCGCTCCGCAGCCGATCAGGGGCCGCGGCGCGAAGCCCGCCAAGCCCGGCGCTCGCGGAGCTCGCCAGCGCCGCCGCCGAACTCCGGGGCGCTGAGCACCGGCGTCCAGTGACCAGCGCGCGACGCCGCCCTTATCCCGTGCGGCCGCCCCGCGCCCGGCCAGGGTGCCGACGGCCCCGAGCTCGCCGACACCCGTGGCCGCTCGCGGTCGACCAGCGGCCGCGGCGCCAAGCCACGGACTCGCGGAGCTCGCCGGCGACGGCCCCGACCGCGCGCGGCGCTTCTACGTCGAGGAGCGGATCCCGAACTCGGCGGCCCAGGTGGCGCGCGAGAACGTTCCTCCTCGGGCGTCAGTGGCACCGCCGGGCGGATGAGTCCCACAGCTGGGCGCTTCTACCTGGAGGAGGAAACGATCCCCCTGCGAGGAGACGATCCCCTGGCCGAGGGGCGCTCCCCGCGGCGCGCCCGTGCCGCTCCCCCCTCGGCGGCGACATGGCCGAGCTCGATCAGGTGGAGGGCCATAGCCCCGAGTTCGCCGACGTGCGCCTTGACCTCCGCCCCCACGCCGCCGCGGTGGGATGCCGCCGAGCTCGCCTCGAGCTGCTCGCCGGGCAGCGCGGCACGAACTCGGCCAGGTCGACAGCGGCGCTCCGCCTCGACCGGGTGGACATCGACCAGATGGACATCGACGGCCCCGAGCTCACCGGCGTCCACCTCGACCCCGCGGCCGCTCCCCCTCCTGACGCCTCCCCAGGCGAGCGGCGCCTCAAGCAAGCGGCGCCCGCTCGGGGGCTAGAGCCCCCCGCGCCTCCTCGCGGTGCTCACCCCTCCCGAGGTGAGCGCTCTCCTGCATGGCATCACCGGCGTCCCGCCACTCATGGCCGCCTCCCCTGCGGCCCCGGCCTCCGTCCTACTTGTATGCGCCGAGCTCCGCGTGAAGGACGTCGACCTCGAGCTCCGCGAGACCCTCGTTCGCACGTAAGTCCCACAGGTTGCAGCACGCTGGGGCGTGCGAGCGCGCAGGCTTGCCGGCCGCTTCCCCATGGAGTAGCGTCACGGACGTTCAGCACTACCGTTCAGGAGCCGCCCGATGGCTACCCACAAGCAAGTCGCAAGCGAGTACGCCGCCCGCCTTCGTGCTGCCAGCACGACCACGGTCGTAAAGAAGACAGCGTCTGAGGGGTCGAAGCCCACCATCGAGACGTTCAGCGAAGAGCTCGAGAGAATTTTTCGCGACGTTGACTCCCGGGTCTACGAGAACACCCAGACGCGGATCTCGGACGGAACCAGGGAGGAGATTCTTGCCGAGCTTGACGACGCACTCGGATTGCGGCGTGGGACGATGTCCCTTGTCAAGAAGGGCTCCGTGCAAGCCACTATCAATTACCAGCAAGTTGTAGCGCAGTTGCTTGCGCAAGTGTCCTATAAATAGAGCAACATGCTACCCATGAAGACACTATTGCTCGATGAACTGGACCCCTTGCCATCCGTGGACTTCGTGCTCGTTACAGCGGTCGACGTCGAACGTGACCGCATGCTCGCGCATTTCTCACCACTCAATGGCCAAGAGGCTATTGTCAAACTTCCGTGGACCGAGAGCACGTACTTCTTGGGCAAGTGTGGCCGATACGTCTGTGCTCTTCTCCTTTGTGATGCAGGGTCGGGGGGACGAGATGGTTCGATTCTTGCCGTGGTCGATGCGATCACACGATGGTCCCCCAGGGCAGTCATCATGCCCGGAATCGCATTCGGTGCTGATTCCGAGAAGCAAGTCATCGGCGATGTTCTGGTGTCGACCCAGGTGATTCCGTATGAACTTGAGCGGGTCGGCACGAATTCGCGGATCCCGCGGGCTCCACATCCCGAATGCGGCCAGGTTCTTCTTAATCGGGTCAAGAACCTGTTTTGGACGTGGGACACTGCATCAGGCAAGACGAGAAAGCCCAAACTCGGACCGGTGCTTTCTGGTGAGAAGCTAGTCGATAACCCTGATTTTAAGCGTTCGCTCCTTGAAACGCATAAAGCGGCAATCGGCGGAGAAATGGAAGGTGCCGGCCTCTACGCTGCTGCCGCGCGGCGCAAGGTTGAGTGGATTCTCATCAAAGCGATCTGCGACTGGGGAGAGGGCAAGAACGACGACCACCACGAATTGGCCGCTAAGAATGCGTGCGCAATGGTTGCGGCGCTTCTTGGTGAACCTGGTCTTGACGCGCAGGACTTCGGACTTGCCCCTAAGGAGCCCGAGACGCGTATCGCGCGAGAGATGCGTACGGCCAGGTGGGCGATGAACTTCAAGGGGGTTCAGTCGGCAATTCGCTCTACCGAAGAAGCCCAGAACCGCACCGGCAAGACACTTGCCGAGTTTATCCTGAGCAATAGTAACACCGGCCCTTCAGGGGAACCTGTTATCCCTAAGGAGTTGCAGCATCGAGTTTCGGTTCTTCAAGGAGAAAATGAACGCGCTCTTGAAACATGGCTGAACGCATACAACGACGGCTGCGCGCAATATCGATCGGGAGATGTAGATCCCGCTCTCTTTGTGAGTGCTTTTGGCCGTGAGATTCGGGAACTGTTCGAGCACACCGGACCGCATTCCCCGCGTCTGTTTCCTCGCGAGACGAGTCCGTATGAAGCACTGTGGGATGTCTACGCGGAGTTGCAGGGGTTACCTTCTTAACAAGATGGCACTGCCAGAAACTCGCTTGGACGGCGAGTTCGAGGCTAACAAGCGGCGAAAGCCGAGAAGCCCACTGCCTGGACGACCGAAGCCGCGCAATGAGTCGGCAGCGCGCAGCACGCCGGAGCGTCGACGTTGGCGGGCTTCGCAGCTTGTCCGCGGCGGTTCGAGGCGGTCGGGCCGTGGCGCAGAGAGCGCGCTCGAGAACCTCCCGGCGACGTGGACGATCTCGGTCGGGTGGACGGCGACGACCCCGGGGTCGTGGGGCTGGGCAGCCGAGGTGCAGGTGATCTCAGCCGCCGTAGCGGTCACCGAAGGCAGCGCGGGCACGCAGATGCGCCGCGGAAGGTGGCTGTTCCTTCGGATGCTCACCCTTGATCACAACGGAGATCACGGGAAGCAGATGGATCTTGACCGATGTTCAGGGTAGGTGCAATCCTTGCTCGACCATCATGCCTGAAGCCACGCCGCCCGTTACCGACATCGGGATTCTGACGATCCGGAACGACGAGTTTCGGGCCGTGCTCGATGCGTTCCCGCAAGGTGCGGGCGTGCATCGCGGTAAACGCCGCGAGTATACGATCCGGCGTGCGAAGACCGCCGAAGGTGAGCGGTACACGCTTGCCATCCTCAAGCAGATCGAACAAGGCAACGGGGAGGCGCAGGAGGCGGCGCGCGATTTGCTGGATGATCTCGAGCCGACGATGCTCTTGGTCGTCGGCATTGCCGCAGGCCTTCCGTCCGACGACATCACGCTTGGTGACGTCGTCATCGCGACGCGCGTGAACGACTATACGGTCGAAGCCCGGAAGGCACGCCAGCAGACAACGTACAACGTTTCGGGCGGTCCGATTGCGAAGGAGCTTCAGGCCCGCGTCGCAAACCTCGTCGGACGCGAGAAGGACCTCGGCCGGTGGACCTCTAAACTTCCTGACCGTCCAAGCGTGTCTTGGTCACGAAAAGGACAGCTTTACGGCCCGCAACGATGGCAGAACGAGGTCAGAGAGAAGCTCGAAGCACACTTCGGTCGTGGTGCAAAACCGCGGCCTCCGACGTTTGCTTCCGGGCCGATCGCGTCGAGCGATCGGCTAGTCAAAGATCCGAAGGTGCTATTTCCCTGGGTCGAAACGGCCCGGCACCTTCACGCAATCGAGATGGAGGCCGCGGGCGTCTACCGCGCGACACGCGATAGGTGCCTCATGCTCGCGATCCGGGGGATCAGCGATATCGTAGGCCTCAAGCGTAGCGAGGCGTGGACGAGGTATGCGTGCCTAAGCGCGGCGGCATTCGCGCGGGCTTTCCTCCGAACCCGCCCGATTGAGCCGCGGTCCCTCCGTACACCCGCAACGTCGGGCGCAAAAATGTCCGCATCCGTCCCGGGGCCCGATATCCGAGTTTCTGCCAGAGCCGCTATTGTGGGTTCAATTCCGAGTGTCTGGGTGCTTTCGATCGTTGTCGAAAATCACTCGTCCACGGACTTCTTTCTGCAAAACGTTGGGATCGGTACCGACGACGGACAACAGGTTGTCATGGCAAGAGACTTTGTTACTGGCGAGTGGAATGGAAAATCTAGGAAGATCGAGCCCGGGAACAGCTACAGCTTCTTGGTCGATCCCAATGTGCTTGTTGGTGCTGCGAGTGAGCACCGGCTGGTATGTACAATGGCGGTAGATAAGATTGGGCGCCGCTTTTGTTCAGATTCAAAGTCCTTTGCTGCTGTGGTGGAATCCATCTTGGATAGCTACCGCCGTCCTCCTCGGTGAGATGTTTGCTGTTGTCGGCCGGTATTACGATGCGAGTCGGATTGTCGCATCAATAGCGTGGTGTACGCAGCCGTCGAGGGCTGTTGTTGACTGGCTAGATGATGGTTCTGGGCCCTTTTTGCTCGCGCTGATTGGCGAGCATCGATGCTCGGAGCTCCCGCCGGAGGCTCCGTCCAGCCACCGCCCGCGCGCGACGCTTGTCGGAGCGTGGATGGCGAGTCCAGGAAGCCATGGCCGCCGCGTCTCATGGCGCGCGCACCCTAAAATGTCTGAGCACTCCGGCAGCTATGGCCGCGGGGCGGGAGCCGACGACCACGGCCGTAACCGGGAACTCTCATCGGATAGGCGATGCCCGTCGAGCGCGTGAGCGAGCCACCCATCCAGCGTGAACGAGAGGGCCTCCAGCCATCATCCATATACAGGGAGCGCTAAAAGCTTCAAGCGGTCAACTCTGCGAGCGCTCGACCGAAGCGGGGGGACATGCCATCGTACCGAGATATTCACGGGCCGATATCGACGGCGCGGGAAGCGCAGCGACGATCGGGGACGGCAAGGCGACGGGCGACGGTGCGGGCAGTGCAGCGACGGCCGGCGCAGGGCGGAGCGCTGGCAACTTTTGCGCTCCATGCGCCGCTGATATCTGCGACGGATCGCGCCACGTGATCCTGATCTGCTTGTCCTTCGTCGCCTCGACTTTCGAGGTGAACACGCGGATCAGCGCTCGCTGGATGTCCACATGCAGGATGCTCCACTCGTCAACTATCTGCTGGACATAGGCATGTGCGTGCTTTCGAGTCTCAATGGTGTCGTTGCCCGCCGTTTCTTTGAACTCGGCTTCCTTCGCCTCGATTGCTGCAAGCGAGTCATCCAGGCGATTCAGCTCTACCTTCACGTCCTCGACCGTGAAGAGCCCCTTCGCCACAAATTCCACGACGCGCTGTCGCGCGATCTTGATCTCCCGCCGCTGCGCGGCGAAATCGGGCTTCTCGATCTGGCGCGGCGGCCTGGTGAGCGAGGTGAGTAGCGAGCGAGCAAACGCCAGGAATTGCTCTCCCGCAGCGGCGTCCGCGTCCGGCTGACGGAGCCATGCGGAAGACTTGCACCGCACGCCCTTCTCTTTCTGCTCCACATGGCCGCGGCAGACGTAGTAGCCTACCTTGTGTCGGCTGCTGCGGGGTACCGGAATGGCAGCAACGCTGCCGCCGCATTCCGCGCAGCGGCAGATGCCTCGCAGCAAGTGGTTGGCCGTCGCAGACTCGGTTTGTGCCTTCCTCCCCCGGCGTCGATCTCTCAGTGCGAGCTGGACGTTGTTGAACGTCTCATCATCGACGATCGCCTCATGCGCGGGCACCCATTCGGCCGGAAGCTGCACGGCGCCGCGTGTCGCCTTCGGCCGCACAGCGGTCTTTGCAATGCGGCCCGTGTAGACCCGGTTACGCAGCGCAATGAGCACCCAGGCGCGTCCGAACGCTTTGACCTTGCCGAACTCCTGGCGCAGGCGCTTCGCGATCTCGAACACGCTAGAGCCTTCAAGCGCGAGCGCGAACATGCGGCGCACCACCGCGGCGTGCTCCGGAACCACGCGGAGCGGCAGCGGCGTCTTCGTCCCTTTGGGCTTCGGCTGGCGTTCGTAGCCGAACGGCGGCTGCCCCTCGACGAAGTACCCCTGGACGCGCAGGTGCTTGCGCCCCCCTTCGGTCCGCTCCTTGATCCGACGGCGTTCCTGCTCCGCGCCTACCGCCCAATTGGCCAGCGTGTCCTCTGCCATCGGCGAGCGCGAATCGAAGCCCTTGTCGATGGCGACGAACACGGCGCCCTTGCGCATGATCTGCCGGACGTTCTTCACGATGAAGACCACGTCGCGGCCGAATCGGTCGATGTCCGTCACGATCACCATGTCGCCGCGGCGGACGTCGGCCAGGAGCGCGGCGACCTTCTTCCTGTTCGCTTCGTTCTCCTCGCCGCCGCTCTCGACTTCCGGGTAGCCGCTCCGCGGACCGCGTCTTTTCCCTAGCCAGCTTCGGTTGCACGCTACGCGACGTCTGATGAGGGCCGCGCCCTCGCCGAGCGAAGAGGAGCGAGCGATGCCAGGAAGCAGGGAGCTGGTGCAGCTGCGTGCAGAGATGTCGAGGTATCGAGAGCAGAAGAGCCGTGGGAAGTACCCGAGCGAGCTGCGGGAGCGAGCCGAGGCGTACGCCAAGGAGCGTTCCCTCGCGGGGGCGACGCCGACCGAGATCGCCACGGAGCTCGGTGTCCACAAGATGACCGTCGACCGATGGGTAGCTGGCGGTGAGCGCGCAGAGGAGGGTGCGTTGCCAAGAGCCACCCATGCGGCTCAGCATGTTCCGTTTCTCCCCGTCGTGGTGCGCCCGGAGCGCCGAGAAGCGCCGCCTGTGCGGCTCAACGTCGCATTTGCCGATGGGACGCGGATGCAGGTATGTGGGATAGGCGCGCGCGACCTCGTGGATGCGATCGAAGCGCTGCGGAGGGGACGGTGACCCCCGCGACGATAGCCGTCTATCTGGCGATCGGTCCAGTGGACTTGCGTGGCGCATTCGACCGGCTCGCCGCGATCACCCGGCAGGTGCTGTGCCTGGACCCGGCCAGTGGCGCGCTGTTCTTGTTCCTCAACAGGAGGCGCAACCGGCTAAAAGCACTTTGGTGGGACCGCAACGGATATACGATTCTGTATAAGCGTCTCTCGAAGGGTGCGTTTGCTCTGCCCTCGTTCACCGAGGCCGACGGCAAGTGTATCGAGCTGTCAGCACAGGACTTCGCGCAGCTGCTCGCCGGTCTACCTGTCGGTGAGCGTCGCGTCCCGCGTCCGATCGGTGAAGACCGCGGCCCGTGATCGCCGGCGTTCACCGTTCACCGCCGGCCCCCGCGCCGATCTGGGCCGCGCTCGCCTTCGCGGCGTAGACGTCAGGCCCGCCGAAAAATCGAAGGCCCGAGGGCTGCCACCCTCGGGCCTTCTGGAGCTCCGCCTACCGGAGTCCCCCACCTTCATCACAAGCCGGGCTCCAGGTCCAGAAAACGGCGGCATGGAGCCCGTTGTCGTCGTCCGCCTACCGCCTCGCCCTGTGCAGCCGCTGCCGCGTCCAGCTTCGCCTCTGCCGTCGCTGCGATCGCGGCCAGCGCCTGTGCCTCGACTGCCGCCCGCTTCGACGCCGTGAGTCGCTCCGGCGCGCCGGCGCCGCCTACCGGACCCGGCCTCGCGCTCGCCGCCTGCATGCCGCTCGCCAGGCCCGCTACCGCGACCGACAGCGGGACAAGTTCTCCGCGCAGAAAGTGACGCATCACGGGGTGACGCAAGCCGTGGCCGCATCGACGTCCCAACTCGCGCCGGAGAAGTTCTCCGGCCGAAAGGACGACGATGACGATCGGTAAGCGCTGCATGAAGCGCCGTCTCTCCCCAGCCGCCAGGTCCAGCGCATGATGGCGCGCATGACAAGGACATCGTCGACAGAAGCAAAATGGGCGGATCGAGTCCGGGCGTGGCGCGAGAGCGGCGAGTCGGCCGAGGAGTTCGCGCGGAGCCGCGGCTTTGCGGCATCGACGCTGCACGGCTGGTCGAGCCGGCTCTCACGGGCGGAGCGCCCGCGCTTTCTGCGGCTGGTGCCGAAGGCGCCAGCGGCGATGAGCGCTCCGGAGCTCGTCGTCGAGGTCGGCGGCGCGCGGGTGCGCGTCGTCGCGGGGTTCGACCCCACGCTCCTGGCCGAGGTGGTCCGCGCCCTGGGCGGTGCAGCGCGATGATTCCGGCGGGCGTGCAGGTGTTCGTCGCGCTGGAGCCGGTGGACATGCGCTACGGCTTCGAGCGGCTTTCGGGTCTCATCCGTGAGCGCGTGGGGTACGAGGCCCGCTGCGGGGCACTGTTCGCGTTCGTCGGCAAGCGGCGGACCACGATCAAGATCATCTTCTTCGACGGCAGCGGACTCTGCCTGTTCTCGAAACGCCTCGATCGCGGCACATTCGCGCTCCCCGACCCGCCGGCCGAGGGCGCGACGCACGTCGAGGTGGACGACGCGACGCTCGAGACGCTGCTCGACGGCATCGAGATCGCGCCCGCGCCGAAGCCCACAAGGCGCGCTCCGCGCCGCGTTCACTGACTCCGACGAATTTGCTCGACAAGTACGATCGGCGCACGTAGAGCGGCGCCGTGCACGACGCTGCGGACAAGCCGACACGGACGCCCGAGCAGCAGCGCATCGCGCAGCTCGAAGCGGAGCTCGCCGCGGCGAAGAGCGAGCTCATGGGAGCGCGCGACGCGCTCGCGCAGCTCCGGCGCGCCTACACGCGTGCGCTCGAGCAGCTGCAGCTTCTGCGGCGCCGGCTGTTCGTGGCGAAGGCCGAGCGCGCCGAGGTGAGCGCGGAGCAGCTCGCGTTCGACTCGATGTTCCTCGAGGTCCAGCGCCTCGAGAAGGCCTTGGATGCCGCCGAGCGCACGAGCGGCGACGAGCGGCAGCACGACGACCCGAAGGGACTGAAACGACGGCCCGGCGGCAAGGGCCGCCGCGACCTGTCCGAGTCCGACCTCCCCGTCGTCCGCATCGAGCTCTCCTGTCCCGAGCTCGATGCGACGGCGACGCGCATCGGGGTCGAGGAGACCTCGCGACTCGGCTACGAGCGTGGAGGCATGCGCCGCATCGTGCTCGCACGCGTCGTGTACAAGGCCGAGAGGTCCGTCACGGATGCGAACAGCTCGGGCCAGGGGGAAGCTGCCCTGCTCCAGGTCGTCGCGAAAGAAGTCCCGACGCCGACGCCCGCTGTGAGCGTCAGCCCGGAGGACGCGGCCGCGGCCGGCGAGCCGAGCGCTTCGTCCGCAGCTCTCGACGCGCCGCCGCTGGAGCCGACGGGCGAGACCTGCACGGTCTTCATCACGACGCCGCTTCCGAAGGAGCTGTTCCGGCGGTCGTTTCTCGCGCCGTCGGTCATCGCGCACATACTCACCAGCAAGTACCTGCTCGGTGTCCCGTTCTATCGGCTGGAGCAGCAGCTGGAGCTTCAGGGGGCGTCGCTCGATCGCGGCACGATGTGCCGTTACGCCGAAGATGTGGGCGCGACCCTGGGCGCCATCGTCGAGGCCGCGCGGAAAGAGGCCTTCGAGACCGCCTTCTGCCTCTCCACGGACGCCACCGGGGTCTCCATCCAGCCTGGGCCCATCCAGGAGCGCAAGGACAAGAAGCCCGGACCGTGCCGCAAAGGACACTTCTTCGTCGTCCTCGCGGACAAGGATCACGTCTTCTTCGAGTACCAGCCCAAGCATACCAGCGCTGCGGTCTGCGAGATGTTCCGCGGCTTCTCGCGATACATCCAGGCGGACGCCCACGCGATCTATGACGCCCTCTTCCGCGGCACGCCCCCAAGGGGCGCTTCTGCCGACGAGGGACGTGGACCGCCGCCGACCGAGGTCGGATGCTGGTCGCATTGCCGCACCAACTTCTGGGAGGCGGCGGTCTGCAAGCACGAGCTCGGCGTCGAGGGGCTGCGCCGGATCAATGCCCTGTTCGCCGCCGATCGCGCGCTGGCAGATCTCGCGCCAGCGCAGCGCAAGGTGCGCCGCGACGCGGCCGTCCGCCCCCTGGTCGACGCGTTCTTCGCCTGGGTCAAGGCCGAGCACGCGCGTCCCCGCGAGCGCGGCCTGGTCTCCACCGCGCTCGGCTACGCCCTCAACCAGGAGCAGCCCCTGCGGCGCTTCCTCGACGACGGTCGCTTGCGCCTGGAGAACAACGCGAGCGAGCGAGCTCTGCGATCCATCGCTGTTGCGAGGAAGGCGTGGCTGTTCTTCGGCAGCGACGACCACGCCTCCGCCGCGGCCAACCTCTTCTCGCTCGTCGCGAGCTGCAAGCTCCACCACCTCGACCCCGAGGCCTACCTCGCCGACGTCATCCGCGTGATGCCCAACTGGCCGCGTGAGCGCTACCTCGAGCTCGCCCCCCGGTACTGGGCGCGCACCCGCGCTCGCCTCGTCGCCGAAGAGATGAAGCTGCCCCTCGGGCCGATCACCGTCCCGCCTCCGCTTCCCGCGGAAGAGCAGCGCGCGACGAGCTGACCGGACCGGTTCCATCGCGCACATCCTGCACCAGCTGACCGAGGTTGGGGCCGACGGCGCTTCGCGCAGCGCTTACGACGATCGAATCCGAGATGTCGGCCGCTGCTCGCTCTGCGGAGCGCGGCTTCCGCCCTGGGCCCTGCGCGAGCGGCGCGCTCGGCCAGCGCTTCACCGACGCGCTCCCCGCGTGCCGCGAGGACCTCCCCGCGTGCCGCGAGGACCTCCGCGCTGACAGGAGGCGGTGGTGATCGCCAAAGAGAAGGAGGCGGAGATCCTGCGCCTCTACCATGGCGAGAAGTGGCCCGTGGGCACCATCGCCGGCCAGCTCGGGCTGCACCACACCACCGTGCAGCGCGTGCTCGGGCAAGCGGGCGTCGACCCGAAGGTCGTCGCGCCGCGCCCGTCCATGGTCGACCCCTTCGTGCCCTTTATCGTCGAGCAGCTCGGCAAGTATCCCTCGCTGCGCTCCAGTCGCCTCTTCGTCATGCTCAAGGAGCGCGGCTATCCGGGGGGGCCCGATCACCTCCGCCGGGTGATCGGCCGTCTCCGCCCCAAGAAGCCGGCCGAGGCGTTCCAGCGGCTCCGCACGCTGCCCGGCGAGCAAGCGCAGGTCGACTGGGCGCACTTCGGCAAGCTGGCTGTCGGCCGGGCGCAGCGCCCGCTCTGGGCCTTTGTCATGGTGCTCAGTTACTCGCGCAGGATCTTCCTGCGCTTCTTCCCGGGCGCGGCGATGCCCTTCTTCGTGCGCGGGCACGTCGAGGCGTTTGCCGACTTCGGCGGCGTCCCGCGCGTGCTGCTCTACGACAACCTCAAGAGCGCCGTCGTCGAGCGCCACGGCGACGCGATCCGGTTCCACCCCACGCTGCTGGATCTGTCGGCGCATTACCGCTTCGAGCCGCGCCCCGTCGCCGTCGCCCGCGGCAACGAGAAGGGCCGCGTCGAGCGCGCCATCCGCTACATCCGCGAGGCATTCTTCGAGGCCCGGACCTACGCCGGCCTCGACGATCTCAACCGACAAGCGACCGAGTGGACCAGCTCCGCGGCGCTCGATCGCTCCTGGGTCGAGGACCGCGCCCGCACCGTGCGTCAGGCCTTCGACGACGAGCGCAGCGTGCTCTTGCGACACCCCGACACGCCGTTTCCGGCCCACGAGCGCGTCGAGGTCGAGGTCGGAAAGACCCCCTACGCGCGCTTCGACCTCAACGACTACTCGGTCCCCCACGACCGGACGCGCCGCACGCTCGTGGTCCTCGCCGACCTCGACCATGTGCGCATCGCCGACGGCAATGCGATCATCGCGACCCACGTCCGCTCGTGGGACCGCGGCCAGCAGATCGAGCAGCCCGAGCACCTCCAACGCCTCGTCGACGAGAAGCGCCGCGCCCGCGAGCACCGCGGCCTCGATCGTCTCGCCCGCGCGGCCCGCAGCAGCCAGGCCTTCCTCCGCATCGTCGCCGAGCGCGGTGACAACATCGGCAGCGCGATCGCCCGGCTTCTGCGACTGCTCGATGCCGTCGGCGCCGCCGAGCTCGAAGAGGCCCTGGTCGAGGTGCTCGAGCGCGACACCGTCCACATCGGCGCCGTCCGCCAGGTGGTCGACCGCCGCCGCTCCGAGCGCCACCTGCCGCCCCCTGTCTCGATCCCCGTCACCCGCGGCCAGCACGCCGCCCTCGTCGTCACGCCGCATTCCCTCGCCACCTATGACGCGCTGAAGAAGGACCCGACGCCATGACCGACCTGACGCCCACCGAGACCAAAGACCGCCTCAAGAGCCTCGGCCTCTTTGGCCTGCTCGCCTGCTGGGAGCAGCTCGCCGACAAGCCCTGGCTTCGCGAGGTGCTCGCCATCGAGGAGCGCGAGCGCCACAAGCGCAGCCTCGAACGCCGCCTGAAGAACTCTCGCGTCGCCGCCTTCAAGCCCATGGCCGACTTCGACTGGTCCTGGCCCAAGAAGATCGACCGCGAGGCCGTCGACGACCTCTTCGGCTTCGGCTTCCTCACCACCGGCCACAACGCCGTGCTCGTCGGTCCCAACGGCGTCGGCAAGACCATGATCCTCAAGAACCTCGCCCACCAGGCCGTCGTCCGTGGCCACACGGTCCGCTTCTCGACCGCGAGCGACATGCTCTCCGACCTCGCCGCGCAAGAGTCCTCGGCCGCGCTTGCGCGAAGGCTCCGCCGCTACACGATCCCCGCGCTTCTCTGCATCGACGAAGTCGGCTACCTCTCCTACGACAGCCGCTACGCCGACCTGCTCTTCGAGGTCGTCACCCGTCGCTACGACGCGCAGAAGCCGCTGCTGCTCAGCACGAACAAGGCATTCGCCGACTGGGGCCAGGTCTTCCCGCACGCCGCGTGCGTCGTCACGCTCGTCGACCGGCTCGTCCACCGCGCCGAGGTGATCGAGATCGAGGCCGAGAGCTACCGGCTCAAGGAAGCCAAGGAGCTGAGCGCCACCCGCACCAAGCAGCGGCGCAGCAAGAAGCACTGAGCGGCCTCTTCACCGGTGAACTTCACCGGCATCGGGCGCGGACTTCACCGGTGAACTTCACCGGCATCCAGCGTGCTCTTCACCGGCATCGGGTGCGGATTTCACCGGTGAACTTCACCGAATTCCCTCGGGTTGCCACGATCATCTACATCTACCCGTGGAAGAGCTGGCAAGCCGCCGCCGGCTGGTCCACTGAGGCGTCTGCGCCGGCGCTCGTTCACCACGCTGCCGGCGCCAGCGCGGCCCGATGGCGGCCGGCGCAGCCGGATGCGGGGATGGAGCAGGGCGCGAGCTGCATCGCGCCCGAAGACCTCGCGGGAGCGCGGCGCCGATGGCGCACCACGACTGCCCTGCATTCCCGTCTTCGGCGAGAGATTCTCATCGAAAGTAGCGACAAGTCGGCTGCATAAGGTACTTGTCAAGGGCAAGCGGAGGGGGCATCCATGGCGCGCCTTGACCTCGACGACACGATCCGGTGAGACCGCGCTGCCGCAGTCGGCGGAGCCAGAGCGCCTTGACGGTGCGGCGCTCGTGCTCGGCTACCTCCAGGCCAGGGGACAAGCCCAGGGGAGCCCCGCCGACCCCGGGTCGGCGGTCGACGCGCTGCTCCGGCGGGTGCAGGAGCTCGAGGCGAGGCTGGCCGAGCTCTCGACGGCGGAGCAGCAGGCCCACGAGCTCGCTCGCACTGTCGAGTCGCTCAAGGCGTACAATCAACAGCTGCAGGAGACGATTCGGACCTTGGAGATCGGGTTCCGGCGACACGTCTCCGAGCAGGTCTCGCCTGACCAGCTGCGGCTTTCGCTGGCCGGCGCGCCAGGCGCCTGTCCGGCTCCAGCTTCGTCGCAGACCGAGCACTGCGCCTCGCCCGATGCGGACCCGAGCGACGGTAGCAACCAGCCGCCGGGCCCCGCGAGCGCGCCGGAGCGCGTGGCGGCGGCAGAGTCCTCCTCCGGCTCGGATCCCGGAGGTGGCAAGCGAGCCAAGCGCCACGAGCACGGGCGCCGTCGCATCGGTGTCATCCCGAGGGTGGTCATCGAGTCGCTGCCGCCGGAGGTGCTGCTCAAAGGCATCGAGCGCTTCGAGCGTGTGGGCGCCGAAGACAGCTCGGTCATCGGCTACCGGCGTGGCGGCCCCATCGAGATCGTCACGCGTCGCCCCAAGTACGTGGCCAAGGCGGAGGCACCGGCGGCGAGCAGCGGAGCTGAAGAGGAGCCGGCTCCTTCGCCAGCCGGTGGACCGGCCTTCACGCACGAGCTGGACGAGCCGCTGCTCGTGCGAGAGCACGAGCTCCTGGGGATCCCCGCGGACACGGGCTTCAAGCAAAGCCCCTTCGTCGACGGCGTCCTCGTACGCTACACGCCCGAGTCGGATGCTGCGCAGGACAGCGGCGGACCGGTGAAGATCGCCGCGCTGCCGGAGCGCCCGATCGACAGGTGCCTTGCTGACCCGAGCCTCTTGGCCCACCTGTTCGTCCACAAGCTCGACTACCACATGCCCTACTACCGGCAAGAGGTGGAGTCGGATCGCCACGGCTTCCGCATCGGCCGCGGCAACATGACACGCTGGCAGTACGATTGCGGTGGCATCGCGATGCGCATCGCCGATGCCATGTGGAGCAACGCGCTCTCGCGGTCGTGGTTCGCCATGGATGCGACGGGCACCGCCATCCGGGCCAAGGACAAGCACCGCTATGGGCATGTCTTCGTCCTGGTCGCGCCGGGCGATGGGGTGCTGTTTCGCTATACACCGACGTACGACGGCCCCACCGTCGCGAAGCTCTTCGGCGGCTACCAGGGGACGCTCGTCGCCGATGCCTCGGCCAACCACAACGTGCTGTTCGGGCCGGGCAAAGCGCGCGAGGCCGGCTGCTGGAGCCATGCACGAAGGCGCTTCTTCAAGGCGTTCAAGGCCGGGGCGGGCACGGAGGCGGCGTTCGCGCTCCAGGCCATCCAGGCGCTCTTCCGCGTCGAGGAGGAATGCGCCCTGTGCAGCCCGGACGAGCGTCTCGAGCTCCGGCAGCGCGAGTCCGCACCGCTGATTGAGAAGCTCTTCGCCTGGGTCGAGGCGCAGCGGCAGGTCGTCCCGGAGCATTCGCCGTTGCGCGAAGGGCTGGTCTACCTGCACAACCAGAGGGAGGCGCTCTGCGAGTTCCTCTCCAACGGGGAGATCCCCATCCACAACAATGCCAGTGAGAGGGCTCTGCGCCGCGTCGTCAAGGGGCGGCGCAACTGGCTCTTCCACGGCAGCGACGAGCATGCTGTCCGGGCGTGTGCCATCACGTCGCTCATCGCGACCTGCCAGATGCACGGGCTCGACCCCGAGCTGTACTTGCAGGAGATCCTGACCGTGGCTCCCAGCTATCCGCTCAGTCGCATCCTCGACCTGAGTCCCAACAACTGGGTCGCGACGCGACAACGCCTCATCGCCGAGGGGCGGCTCAAGTACCTGGACCTGGCTCGGATCACCGGCTCGCGGCTCGCCTTCCGCGACCGCTGATCGCGCCGCGTCGTCCGCTTCCGTCGCGCCCACAGCGCTCGTCGCGTCCGGAGCGGCCGAGTCAGGCGCGCGTCCTTTCCGCGTCCGCGCCGAGGTGCGTCGGCGCGTCGAGCCGGTGCTGTCGTCGCTTCGTCCCGCCACCGTCGAGCTCGTCTTCGCGGGGCGCCTTCGGGTCGCTTCGCTTCGGCGCTGCTTGTCCGCGCCTCGGGTCGGCCGCCGTTCGCCCACCTCGTCCGCGGACGGCTGGGCGGCGCTCTTGCGGCGCCGCACGCCTGTGGCCTCGGCAGATCCCGCGCGCTCCTCCTGCCCGGCCGCGCCACGCGGGCGCCCCTTCGCGCGGGCGGGGGCGTCCTCGCGGCCTTGCCACGCGACATGCGGCGCGGACAGCTTCAGCACCGCCGTCGTCAGGCTCGGGACTTCGACTCCCTCCTCCCCGCTCCGTCGCTTCGTCATCGCACCGCGACTCTACGCACGTGGCCGCCTTCCACAAGCACGCTTCAGAACGCGCTCTGCGGAGCGGCTACGCTTCCGGAAACAAGATCGGATCCGGCAGCGAGTGGAGCCGGCAGTAGTTGCCGATCTTCTCGGCCTGGGCGTCCAGGGAGACGCCCGCGATTTCCTGCTCCCTCGTTGACACGCGCGGGTAGCCGAGCGTCCGACGGATCGCGGTGTTGGGGGTTGCGTCTTTCATTTGTTGCACCTGTCCAAAAGGATGATCCTACTCCGGCCGGCCAAGCTGAGCAAATCGCCGGTTTCAGCCGGAATTTCCGCCTCTCCTGCGTCTAACAAAAGCTCCTCAGCTCTGGGAAAACGGGGTTTCGGCTCTCGTGGGCGGCGCGCCGGTGGCGCGGCGGCTCACCGAGCTCGCGCGGCGCGAGCTCATCCTTCGGCGGCACGAGGCCCGCATCGCGGGCGAGGTGGAGTACGAGTTTCGGCACGCGCTGGTGCGGGAGGCCGCCTACGGCATGCTCACCGAGCGCGACCGCCGCGTCGGGCACGGCCTCGCGGGTGACTGGCTCGCCCGGGCCGGCGGCGCGGATCCGATGGCGCTGGCCGAGCACTTCGAGCAAGGCGGCCAGGAGAAGCGGGCGGCGGACGCGTACCGGCGCGCCGCCGAGGAGGCGCTCCGGGGCGGCGATCTCGCCGCGGCCATCGAGCGCGCCAAGCGCGGCATCGCGTGCGGACCGACGGCGCAGGCGCTGGGCGCGCTGCGCCTCGTGGAGGCGGAGGCGCACGTCTGGCGCGGGGAGCTCGCGCTCGCAGAGCAGCGCGGCACGGAGGCGGTGGAGAGGCTGCCCGCCGGCACCGCGCCGTGGTTCTCGGCGATCAAGCAGGTCGCGCTCGCCGCTGGTAAGCTTGGCGGCTTCGATCGCGTCGCGCGCTGGATGACCGCGGCCCAGGCGGCCGAGGCGGCTGACGGCGCGTTGGTCGCAAAGCACATGTGCCTCGGGAATGGCGCGCTGCTGCTCGTGTTCGGGGGCCGTTACGCCCTGGCGGACGCGCTGATCGGGGCGATCGAGGGCGACGGGACCGACCTCGCGGAGCGGGAGGTCGAGGTGGCCGCGTGGCTCCACCAGGCGCGGGCGATCCGCGCGCACGTGCACGGCGATCCCGGCGCCTGCCTGGTGGGACTGGAGGCCGCGCTCGCAGCGCTCGAGCGGGTTGGCGATCGCGGCAACGCGTGCACGGTCCGCATGAACGTGGGCTATATTCACACCGAGCTCGGCGATTTCGCCGGCGCGGAGGAGGTCCTGCGCAGCGCCCTGGCCGGCGCCGAGCGAATGGGGCTGCATGAACTCGTGGCGGCCACGCTCAGCAACCTGGGTCATGTGCTGGGGTACCGGGGGCGGATCGAGGATGCGCAGCGCACCGAGCGCGAGGCGATCGCGCGGCTGCAGCGGCTCGGCGATCCGCGGGCCGAAGGGAGCGCGCGGACGTACCTCGCCCGGATCGCGCTGCTCGCGCGGGACTTCGAGGCGGCGGAGCGGGAGGCGAGGACGGCGGCGGAGATCCTGCAGAGCGCGCCGCCGCTGCGCGCGGCTGCGGTGGCGGCGAGGGCGAGGGCGCTGTTGGGGCTGGGGCGGTTCGACGAGGGGCTCTCGGCCGCGGGCGAGGCGAACTCCATGCTGGAGTCGTTTGGTACCCTTGAAGAGGGCGAGTCGCTCGTCCGGCTGACATTCGCCGAGTCGCTCGCCGCGAATGGCAGACACGATGAGGCCGCCGCCGCGATCGCGTCGGCCAGGGCGGCGTTGCTCGCGCGTGCCGAGAGGCTGAGCGACCCGACCTGGCGTGCGCGCTTCCTGCGCGACGTGCCCGATAACGCGCGCACACTCGAGCTCGCGCGGCAGTGGCTCGGCAGCTGATCCTGTGATGAGCGGCCGGGGGTGATATCCGGAACCACATCGTCGTCAGCCACGATGGCGATCGAGCTGCCTCCTGCACGGCGCCCGCCGCGCCGCTGCCGGCGCCGCTCGGCCTGGTGATCCCGGTGGAGGTGGTGCGTGCAGCGGGCGCCCACGAGCGCGTGGTGCCGGCTCTGGCGTGAGCGGCGAGGTGCTCCGAATCCGTAACATCTCTGGCGCCGCTCCGGTCCGAGCCGCACCGGAAAGCCGCCGCGGGCGAAGACGATCTGCGACATGGACGCGGCCGCGTGCCGTCTGCGGAAGCGCTGGGCGTCGCGGAGCCTCACGCGAACCGTTGAAAAGGTGGCCGGCCAGCGGCCAGTCGTTGGCCGGCCACGCACCCCTTCGACATGCACTGCGGGCCCAATGAGCGTGCGTCATCGCCACCCGTTGCTCGAATATCGTGCTGTTGTCGGTCATCCAGCTCGCGGAGGACGGTCTGCCCGAGCTCCTTCAGTGGCATACGTTGTGCAGCGTCGGTCGCTGCCTGACGATCGGGCGGAGGAGAAATTCAAATGAGCAGGAGGGCACGAGGCGCTCGAACCTGCTTTGTCAGTCCGTGGCCGCGACCCCCTGGTAGGATGGCAGCGACGCTCACACACGCGACTACATGCTGTCGCCGGACGGCAAGGTCCACGAGTCCTGCTGGGATAGGGCAACTGGTGCCATGCGGAAGCGCTTCGAAAGGATAATTGAATTTTGCTGCTGTCCGGCCCCGAGCGCTGAGACGTAGACGTAAAAAAAAGGAGGTAGTGATGACTCTTCGCTATCCTTGCGTGACTGCACTTCTCGCCGTGCCTCTGGCTACCGCTGCTTGCATTGGCGCCGAGCTCGAGGAAGAGCCGGATGAGCTCGTCGGGGTAGCCGAAGGTGAGATGATTTCGGAGAATGGCTACGTGGCCAACGCGCTGTCTGTGAACGCGCTGTCTGTGAACGCGCTGTCTGTGAACGCGCTGTCTGTGAACGCGCTGTCTGTGAACGCGCTGTCTGTGAACGCGCTGTCGGCCATCACCGATCCGGGACCGAATGGCGCCCCGGCGAGGGAGCTCCTGCGCTACCTCGTGAGCTGTGCGCTGCGCGCCGACCAAACGTTCTCGTTTTCATGGACCGACAGCGATGGGGTCGCCCACCCGGAGGTCTACCGCGGCGACCTCGGCTACGCGCACTGGTGGGCGGCGCTGCCGCTCGGTACCGGCCATACCTACGTTCAGAGCCAGCTCTCGGCCTGCCTCGCCGCGCGGGCGAACTGGTACGGTGTCTCGGTGAGGATCTCCCTGCGGAACAACGAGATGCCCGCGAACCAGGCAGAGCGCGCGGCCTTCACGGTGAGGGAGGGGGCGTTCTGGGGCAACCTGTTCTCCTCGTCACCCTATCTGAGGGCCTGCTACTCACCAGGAGGCGTCACGCGCGCGCGCCAGCTGCAACGCGACTGTGCGGCCGGCCACCTCAGCGTCGACCCGGCGACCGGCGCAACGACCGTTCAGCAGTGTGGCCCCATGGTGATCGTGGGCTCCTGCGATGCGATGTGCAACGGGATGGATTCCGTGAACGGCTATTATAGGGGGTGTCTCCAGAATCCTTCGGTCTCGACCTCGCTGCGCACGGATGTCGTGGTGACCTCGTACTTGCCGCCCGCCCCCTAGAGCGCCGCTCAGCTTGAAACGCCCGAGAATGAAGCGGTTGGAACCACGGAGTCACAGAGGGCGCAGAGGGATGAAGAAAGGATTCTGAGCTCTCTCTTCTCTGTGTCCTCTGTGCCTCTGTGATTCATATTCTCGGGGTCTCAACCCGTTCGGCGTCCTGGAGCTATGTCGGAAGCGCTGCGCGCGCCTGCCGGCGCCGTGGCGCTCGGCAGCCATGAGTACGCCTATCGCAGGGGCTCGCCCCTCGGCCCTCCACGCCGTCACCGCAGGCCGTTCTTCACCGCCGTGACGAGCTCGCCGTTCGCGGTGTCGCCGCTCAGCTCCCAGAACATCGCGCCGCCCAGCGCCTTGTCCTTGATGTAACGCATCTTGACCCCGAGCGAGGCCGGGTTGTCGTAGCTCCAGAACTCGGTCCCGTTGAAGGTATAGAACGCCTTCGTGTCCGGGTGGGTGAAGCCGGGGTGCCCCTTCGCCTTCAGGACCTTGTAGTCCTCGATGCCCGCCTCGTACGTGCCCGGGGCGGCGCCGGCGGCCGACTGCCACACCCCCTGGTTCGCGTTGGTGACGCCGGTCCAGCCGCGGCCGTAGAAGGGCACGCCGACGACCA
This sequence comes from Sorangium sp. So ce836, assembly GCF_028553905.1. Taxonomy (NCBI): domain Bacteria; kingdom Pseudomonadati; phylum Myxococcota; order Polyangiales; family Polyangiaceae; genus Sorangium; species Sorangium sp. So ce836. Next base: position 4,557,729 of record NZ_CP102233.1, read on the forward strand.
GCTTGCTCGCCGGCGTCCCGCCGTTCAGCCAGGCCGTGACCGCCTCGTCGGTGCTGTACTTCAGCGCCTTCGCGGGGTTCGAGCCGGAGTTGTAGAGCGGAGAGTGGAAGTTCGTCGTGCGCTCCCACGCGCCGTGCATGTCGTACGTCATCAGGTTGATGAAATCGAGGTGCCGGTGGATCTGGCCGACCTGGATCTTCTCGATCTTGTCGAGCCCGGCGGGCGCCGCGATCGTGAGCAGCAGCCCGGGGCGCGCGGCGTTGAGCTGGCTGCGGAACTCGGCGAGCAGCGCCGTGAAGTTTTGCGTGTCCTCGGGGCGCTGGTTGCAGGTGCTGCCGCAGGCGGCCGGGTACTCCCAGTCGATGTCGATGCCGTCGAACACGCCCGCCCAGCGGGGATCCTTGATGAAGAGATCGACGCACGACGAGACGAACGAGGCGCGGTTCGCGGGCAGCGCCGCGTCGGAGAAGCCGGCGGACCAGGTCCAGCCGCCGAGCGAGATCAGCACCTTGAGGTGCGGGTGCTTGCGCTTCAGCTTGCGGAGCTGGTTGAAGCTGCCGCGGAGCGCGCCGGCGTCCCAGGTGTCGGCGACGCCGTCGACGCTGTCGGCGGCGCTGTAGGCCTTGTCGTAATCGGCATAGGTGTCGCCGAGCGCACACCGGTTTCCAACCACGTTGCCGAAGGCGTAGTTGATGTGCGTGAGCTTCTCGGCCGATCCGCTCGTGTCGATGTTTTTGACGTGGTAGTTGCGGCCGTAGACGCCCCACTCCGCGAAGTAGCCAATCACCTTCTTGCCGCCGCCGCCGCCGCCGGAGCCGCCGGAGCCGCCGCTGCCGCCGGAGCCGCCGCCGCCGCCGGAGCCGCCGCTGCCGCCGCTGCCGCCCGCGCCGCTGGTGCTGGAGCTCGTGGTGCTGCTGCTCGTGGTGGTGCTGCTGGTGCCGCTGACCGGCTGCCACAGCGCCGGGACGATCGGCGGCTCCCAGCCCGGAAGGGAGGTGTGCGCCTGGATGCAGCGGTACGTGACGCCGCCGTAGGTCACCTCGGCGTTGACCGCATACGCGGTATACGGCGCCCACGCAGCGGCGACGGCGGCTTGCTCCGTCGACTCGAGCTCTGCTCCATCGGGGCCGAAGCGCTCCGCGTCGTCGCCATCGATGCCGCCGCAGGCGGCCAGGGCGATCACAGCAAAGAGCGGCAGGGTCGTGAGGGCATAAAGCTTCATAACGGATCTCCTTGGGTTTGCCGGTTGCCGGTCGTTGCTGGTCCAACGAGCAATCGGCGTACCGGTCGCGGCGACGACCTCGACGACCGGCACCACAGCGCCCCCTCGGCCCGTTTTTGCGCGCCGCCAGGAGGGGACTCGCCGCGCTCGCGCCCGGCGATCCCGGCGAGCAGGGGGGCGATCCCGGAGATCGCCGGGCGATCCCCCCGATCGCAGGAGCGCTCCCGGATCGCCCCCTCGCCGCCCCCGCGATTGCCGAGAGATCGCCGGCGATCCCCGGGCGCAGCGCCCTTTTTCGATCACCTCCCTCCCGCAGCAGGCAGCCCAGGCGCAGGGCACGACGCTTGCTCTCGTCTCGATCCGTGGACGGAACCATCGAGCCCCTCGGCCAGGAACCTGTCGAGCCACATCCGGGTAGGATCGCGGTCGACATGCACCCCGGCGAATCGCTGACGCTGCTCGCACCGCTCTCCGGTCCCATCGTGCCGATCGAGTCGGTCCCCGACGCGGTCTTCGCCGACAAGATCGTCGGCGACGGCATCTCGATCGACCCGATCTCCCAGACATTGCTCGCCCCGTGCGACGCGACGGTGACCCAGCTCCACGCGGCGCGGCATGCCATCACCCTGAGCGCCGCGGGCGGGGTGGAGATCATGATCCATGTCGGCATCGACACGGTCGGCCTGAAGGGCGAGGGCTTCACGGCGCGGGTGAGCCAGGGAGACCGGGTCTCGGCGGGCCAGGCGCTCCTCGAGTTCGACGCCGATCTCCTCCTCCGCAAGGCGCCCAGCCTGCTCACCCAGGTCGTCGTCCTGAGCGGCGAGACGAGCGCCATCGTCGAGCGCGCGAGCGGCGTGGCCAGGGCCGGCGCGAGCCGCCTCATGGCCGTGAGCCCCCGGCGGCGGGCCGGCGGGGAAGCGCCGCGGGCATCGAGCGCGGGGGAGGCGGGCGCGTCCAGGCCGCCGCCGCGGGCCACGGTCGGCGTCACGTCGGCCCTCGTCGTGGTGCCCAACCCGCACGGGCTGCACGCGCGGCCGGCCGCGGTGCTCGCCAGCGAGGCGAAGTCGTTCGCCGCCGACATCAGCGTCGAGCTCGCCGGCCGCAACGCCAACGCGAAGAGCGTCGTCGGGCTGATGAACCTCGGCGCCGGCCCGGGCGCCGAGCTGCGCATCGTCGGGAGCGGCAGCGAGGCGGCGCGGGCCGTGGCCCGCCTGGTCGAGCTCGTCCGGAGCGGGCTGGGCGAGGACCTCTCCGCGGCGAACGCCGCGCCTCCAGCCGAGCCCGAGCGCGCCGCCGCTTCTTCTTCCACGCCGCGCGCGGCCGACGACGCGCGGCACGTCCACGGCGTGAGCGCCTCGCCCGGCCTCGCCATCGGCCCGATCTGCAAGATCGACCCGCTCGCCGCCGACGTGGACGAGCACGCGAGCGACACGGAGGCGGAGCTCGCGCGGCTGCAGAAGGCGCTGCGCCACACCCGGCTCGAGCTGAAGCAGCTCGTCGCCGCGTCGGGCAAGCGCGTCGAGCAGGCCCAGATCTTCAGCGCGCACCTCACGATGCTCGACGATCCGGAGATGATCACCCGCACCGAGGTCGCCATCGTGGAGGGCAAGTCGGCCGCGTTCGCGTGGCGCGAGGCGGTGATGGCGTCGTGCCGCGAGCTCGCGCGCCTCTCGAACCCGCTGCTCGCCGCGCGCGCCAACGATCTGCGCGACGTGGGCGGCCGCGCGCTGCGGCACCTCGTCGGCGGCGGCGAGGCGCAGGCCGCGCCCGCGGGCAGCATCGTCGTCGCCGAGAGCCTGACGCCCTCCGAGGTCGTGCGGCTCGCCGACCAGCGGGTCGCCGGTCTGGTCAGCGTGCTCGGCGGCACCACCTCGCACGCGGCGATCCTGGCGCGCTCGCTCGGCCTCCCGTACCTCGTCGGCGCCTCGGCGTCGCTGCTCGCCGTCGAGGCGGGCGCGGCGGCCGTGCTCGACGCCGAGGGGGCGGTGGTGCTGCTCCACCCGACCGAGGCCGAGCTCGACGCCTACCGCGGCCGGCTCGGGGCGCGCAAGGCGCTGCGCGAGCGGCAGGAGGCGGCCGCGGGCGAGCGCGCGGTGACCCGGGACGGGGTCCACGTCGCCGTGCTGGCCAACATCGCGAGCGCCGACGACGCGCGCAAGGCCGTCCGGCTCGGGGCCGAGGGCGTGGGCCTCCTGCGCACCGAGCTGATGTTCTTCGATCGCGACGCCGCGCCGACCGAGGCCGAGCAGACCGCCGCGTACCAGGAGATCGCCGACGCGCTGGGCGAGCGCCCCCTCGTCGTCCGCACGCTCGACGTCGGCGGCGACAAGCCGCTCTCGTACATGCCGCTCCCCGCGGAGGACAACCCGCTCCTCGGCATCCGCGGCCTGCGCATCGGCGCGCTCCACCCGGCGCTCCTGCGCAGCCAGCTCCGCGCCATCCTGGCGGTCCGGGCCCCGGCCGGGCACCGCATCCTCCTGCCCATGGTCTCGAGCCTCGAGGAGCTCCGGGAGGCGAAGCAGGTGCTCGAGGAGGAGCGCCGGCGCGCCGGCTCGCCCCCGGTGGAGCTCGGCGTGATGGTCGAGGTGCCGTCGGTCGCGGTCCAGGCCGACAGGTTCGCGGCGGAGGTCGATTTCTTCTCGATCGGCACGAACGATCTCACCCAGTACACGCTGGCCATGGATCGCACGCACCCGCGGCTCGCCGGCCGGCAGGACGCGCTGCACCCGGCGGTGCTCCGGCTCATCGACAGGGCCGTGCAGGCCGCGAAGGGGCGCGGGCGCCACGTGGGGATCTGCGGCGCGGTGGCGAGCGATCCCGAGGCCGTGGCCGTGCTGGTCGGCCTCGACGTGACCGAGCTCAGCGTCAGCGTCCAGGCGATCCCCGAGGTGAAGGCGAGGATCCGCGAGCTCGACGCCGCGCGGTGCCGCGAGATCGCGCGGGCCGCGCTCGACCTGGGGACCGCGGCCGAGGTGCGGGCGCTGCTCGCGCCGGGCGCGCGGCCCGGCTGATCCCGAGAGCCCAGCAAGCAGACCGGGGGCGGCGCGACGCGGAGGCCGCCCCGCCCAACGGAGAAGGAGCGTCGTATGAGAGGATTCAACGAGCTGCAGCGCGTTGGCAAGGCGCTGATGTTGCCCATCGCGGTGCTGCCGGTCGCGGGCCTCCTGCTCCGGCTGGGGCAGCCCGACGTGCTGGACATCGCGTTCGTCGCCCAGGCGGGCGGCGCCATCTTCGACAACCTGGCGCTGATCTTCGCGGTCGGCATCGCGGTCGGCCTCGCGCGCGAGACGAACGGCGTGGCCGGGCTCTCCGGGATGATCGCCTACCTCGTGATCACGAACGGGGTGAAGAGCATCGACGACAAGATCAAGATGGGCGTCCTCGCCGGCATCCTCGCCGGCGTCCTCGCGGGGGCGATGTACAACCGCTTCCGCGACACGAAGCTGCCCTCCTTCCTGGGCTTCTTCGGCGGCAGCCGCTTCGTGCCCATCGTCACCGGCGGCGCCAGCCTCGCCCTCGCGCTCGTCCTCGGCTTCGTCTGGCCGACGATCCAGGCCGGCATCGACGCGGTGGGCGGCTGGATCGTGGCCTCGGGGCCGGTCGGCGCCTTCTTCTTCGGCGCCCTCAACCGCCTGCTCATCCCGACCGGGCTGCACCACATCCTCAACAACCTCGCCTGGTTCGTGGTCGGCTCGTTCCAGGGCGCGAAGGGGGGGGTGACCGGCGATCTGAACCGCTACTTCGCCGGCGATCCCTCGGCGGGGGTGTTCATGGCCGGCTTCTACCCGGTGATGATGTTCGGCCTGCCGGCCGCGTGCCTGGCGATCTACCGCACCGCGCGCCCGGAGAACCGCAGGGCCACCTTCGGCGTGATGTTCTCGGCCGCGCTGACCGCCTTCCTGACCGGGATCACCGAGCCGATCGAGTTCGCGTTCATGTTCCTCGCGCCGGCCCTCTACGCGGTCCACGCGGTGCTGACCGGCCTCTCGCTGGCGCTGCTCGACGTGCTCGGCGTGAAGCACGGCTTCAGCTTCTCCGCCGGGTTCATCGATTACGCGCTGAACTACGGCCTCTCGACCAAGGGCTGGATGATCGTGCCGATCGGCCTCGCCTACGCGGCCGTCTATTACGGCCTCTTCGTCGTCTGCATCGAGCGGTTCAACCTGGCCACGCCGGGCCGCGAGGCCGCGGCGGCGCCCTCCGAGGGCGCGCCGGCCGGCGGGGCCGAGGCGGGCGGCGGGGCCGAGGCGGGCGCCGGCGGGCTCGCCGGGCAGCTCCTGCGGGCGCTGGGCGGCCACGGCAACATCCGCGAGATCGACGCGTGCATCACCCGCCTGCGCCTGGTCATGGTCGACCGTGATCGCGTGAAGGACGCGGACCTCAGGGCGCTCGGCGCCAAGGGCGTGGTGCGCCCGGGGACCGACAGCCTGCAGGTGATCCTCGGCCCCATGGCCGAGTCGATCGCCAAGGAGATGCGGGAGCTCGCGGGCCGCGCGCCGGCGGCGGTCGCCGCGCGGCCGGAGCTGTGGCCCGCCGCGCCCGCGGCGCGGCAAAATGCGTGGATCGACCGCTGGCTCGCGGCGCTCGGCGGCGCCGCCAACATCCGGTCGGTGGAGGGGTTCTCGAGCGGGCGCGTGCGCGTCGAGCTCGCCGACGCGGACCCGATCGACGAGGCGGCGCTGGAGGCCGCCGACGTGAAGGGCGTGATGCGCCTGCCCGACCGGGTGGTCCACCTCCTGGTCGGCCCGGAAGCGCCGCGGTACGCCGCCGCGCTCGCGCAGAAGCTCAAGGGGTGATGGGCGTGGAGCTCGTGGGCAACATCCTCACGCCGGACGGCTGGCTCCGCGGGCGCCTGTACTTCGGCGCACGGGTCCAGGAGATCGCGGGCGCGCCGGCCGAAGGGCCCGGCCCGGGGCCGCGCATCGTGCCCGGCTTCATCGATCTGCACGTGCACGGCGGCGGCGGCCGGGACGTCATGGAGGGCGGCGACGCGCCCCGCGCGATGGCCCGCGCGCACGCCGCGACCGGGACCACCAGCCTGCTCGCCACCACGATGACGGCGCCCCTCCCGGAGATCGCCGCCGCGCTGCGCGCGATCCGGGCCGCCATGGACGCGCGCCGCCGCGGCGAGGCGCGCGTCCTCGGCGTCCACCTCGAGGGCCCGTTCCTCAACCCGGGTCGGCTGGGCGCGCAGCCTCCGTGCGTGGTGGGCGGGGATCTCGACACCGCGCTCGCGCTGAGCGCCATCGCGCCGATCCGCGTGCTCACGCTGGCGCCGGAGCTCGCCGGCCACCTGGAGCTCGTCCGCCGCCTGTCCGGCCTCGGGGTGCGGGTCCAGATCGGGCACACGCTGTCGAGCTACGAGGAGGTCGTGGCGGCCCTCGCGGCCGGGGCGAGCGGCTTCACGCACCTCTTCAACGCCATGAACGGGCTGCACCACCGCGAGCCCGGCGCGGTGGGCGCGGCCCTGGCCCACGGCGACTTCGCCGAGCTGATCCCGGATCTCGTCCACGTGCATCCGGGCGCCATCCGGGCGGCCCTGCGCTGCATCCCCCGGCTCTACGCCGTGACCGACGGCACCGCGGCCTCGGGGATGCCGGATGGGCCGTACCAGCTCGGCGCGCACGCCGTCGCGAAGTGCCAGAACAGCGTGCGGCTCCCCGACGGGACGCTCGCGGGGAGCTGCCTGACGATGCACCAGGCCTTCAAGAACCTGGTCGACCTCGGGCTCCCGCTCGCCGAGGCGTCGCGCCGGTGCAGCCAGTTCCCGGCCGAGCACCTCGGCCTCGAGGATCGAGGGCGCATCGCGCCGGGCTGCTTCGCGGATCTGTTGGTCCTGGAGGAGGATCTCGCCCTGCGGCAGGTCCTCGTGGAGGGGGAGCCCCTTGAGTGACCGAACGACCTCGAACATGGCCGCGGAGGCCCGCTCCGCCCCGGAGATCGTCGCGCGGCAGCTCGCGCAGGACGAGGACGCCTACCGTGAGCTTGGCGCCCGGCTGCGGGCGGCGCCGCCGCCGTCCGTGGTCACGATCGCCCGCGGCAGCTCGGATCACGCCGCGAGCTACCTCGCGTACCTCGTGATGACGCAGCTCGGCGTTCCGGTCGCGAGCCTGCCGCCGTCGGTGGTGACCCTCTACCGCGCGCCGCTGCGGCTCCCGGGCGGCCTGGCGGTCGCGGTGTCGCAGTCGGGGCAGAGCCCGGACGTGGTGGGCGCGCTGTCGGCGTGCGGCGCCGCGGGGGCGATGACGGCGGCGCTGGTGAACCAGCTCGGCTCGCCGCTCGACCAGGCGGCCGCGACGACGATCCCCCTGCGCGCCGGCCCCGAGCGCAGCGTCGCCGCCACGAAGAGCTTCATCGCCAGCCTGAGCGCCATGGCGAGGGTGGTGGGGATCTGGGGCGAGGACGCCGCGCTGCTCGACGCGCTCGAGGCGCTGCCGGAGACCCTGGCCGCCGCGAGCGAGAGCGACGTGGGCCCGCTCGTGGACGCGCTCTCGGGCGAGGAGCGCCTGCTCGTGCTCGGGCGGGGCCCTGGCTTCTCCATCGCGCTGGAGGCGGCCCTCAAGTTCAAGGAGACGTGCGGCGTCCACGCCGAGGCGTTCACGGTCGCCGAGGTGCAACACGGGCCGATGGCCCTCATCGACGAGCGGTTCCCGCTGCTCGTCTTCGCCCCGCGGGGCCCGGCGCAGGCCGGCCTCGCCCGCGTGGCGGAGGATTTCCGGGGGCAGGGCGCGAAGGTGATCCTCGTGGGCCCGGCCGGGCTGCCGGGGGTGGATCTCGTGGTGCCCGCGTCTCCTCACGAGCTGCTCGACCCGCTCTGTCAGATCCTGGCGTTTTACCTGGCGGCCGCTGCCCTGGCCGAGGCCCGAGGGCTGGATCCCGACGCGCCGAGGCGGCTTAAGAAGGTCACCAAAACACTGTAGGAGTGCGTCATGAGAAGGCCTGTTTTCCGATTTGGGCTGCTCGCCGGCGCCCTGTTTGTGGCAGGGTGCGGCGACGACGGGACATCCTCGTCCACGGCGAGCACCACGATGAGCACCAGCACGGGCAATGGCGGCGGTGGCGGCGGAGGCGGCACCGGAGGTGGCGGCGGCTCGGCGCAGGAGCGCCCGTCGGGCGCGGACTTCGCCGTCACCTGGGGCGTGCTGGACAACCACAAGAACCCTGCGGTGAGCTTCGGCTCGGAGCTGACGATCGAAAACCACGGGAAGGTCGCGCTCGGGAACAGCGGCTGGGCGCTGTATTTCAACTTCGTGCGCTCGATCCTGCCCGAGAGCCTGCCGGCGGGGGTGAAGGTCACCCACATCAACGGCGACTTCTTCAAGCTGGAGCCGACCGAGGCGTTCCAGCCGCTGGAACCGGGGCAGAGCGTGGTGATCCCCTTCGATGGATCGTACTGGGCCATCAAGGAGACGGACGCGCCCGTGGGCTATTACTTCGTGTTCACGGACGGCGAGGGCGTGGACTCCGCGCCGGAGGTGGTGGGCTCCGAGGCCGTCGCGCCGTTCGTGGAGAAGAAGCAGACGGATCGTTTTCCCGGCGACATGACGCCCGTGCCGACGGCGACGTCTCGTTATGACGAGAACCTCGCTGTCCGCCTGTTCCCGGCGGGCGACGTGGACAGGGTCGTGCCCACGCCGGTGCTCCTCGAGGCGGGCGCCGGAGAGCTCTTGCTCTCGTCGGCCGTGCCCATCTACCACGCTGCCGGGCTCGAGGGCGAAGCGGCCTTTCTGGCGGAGGCGCTCGGGGCGCTCCTCGGCGCCGCGCCGGAGGTCCGCGAGGGCGCGCCGCCGCCGGGGACGGCGGCGATCGCGCTGTCGACGGGCGCGATCGGCGTCGGCGGCCAGCCGAAGCAGGCGGGCGACGAGGCCTATCGCCTCACGGTCACCGCCGAGGGGGTCGAGATCGTGGGCAGCGACGCGGCCGGCGTCTTCTATGGCATCCAGAGCCTGCGCGCCCTCGCGCCCGTCGAGGCGTACCGGACCGCGAAGCCCGAGATCGCGATCGGCGCCGTGACGGTCGAGGACGCCCCGCGCTTCGGGTACCGCGGCATGCACCTCGACGTCGCGCGCAACTTCCAGCGCAAGGAGGCCGTGCTGAAGCTGCTCGACGTGATGGCCTTCTACAAGCTCAACAAGTTCCATTTCCACCTGACCGACGACGAGGGGTTTCGCTTCGAGGTGAGCGGCCTGCCGGAGCTCACCGAGGTCGGCGCCCGGCGCGGCCATACGCTCGACGACCGCGACAAGATCGTCCCCTCGTTCGGCTCCGGCCCGGACCCGGCGTCGCCGGCGTCGAGCGGCAGCGGCCATTACACCCGCGCCGAGCTCGTGGAGATCCTGCGTCATGCCAAGGCGCGCCACATCGAGGTGATCCCCGAGATCGATATGCCGGGCCACGCCCGCGCAGCGGTCAAGGCCATGGAGGCGCGTTACGCGAGGCTCGCGGCCGAGGGCGACCTCGAGAAGGCCGAGGAGTTCCTGCTCAGCGACCTGGAGGACGCCTCCCAGTACATGTCCGTGCAGATGTGGCACGACAACGTGGTGAACCCCTGCCGGGAGTCCACCTACAGGTTCCTGCGGAAGGTCGTGGACGACCTCGTCGCGATCTACGCCGAGGCCGGCGCGACGCTCACCACCATCCATACGGGCGGCGACGAGGTGCCGGACGGCGTCTGGGAGCGGTCCCCGTCGTGCCAGGCCCTCCTCGGCCAGGCGTCTGGCGGCGTCGAGTCCGTGGAGGACCTGGCGAGCCATTTCCTCCGCGAGCTCAGCGCGATCGTCGCGTCCCACGGCCTGGTGACCGGAGGCTGGGAGGAGATCGCCTTGAGGAAAGTGCAGGCCGAGGGCGGCGTCGACAAGGAAGCGAACCCCGAGTTCCTGAGCAGCAATTTCAGGCCATATGTCTGGAACAACGTCTGGGGGTGGGGGGACGAGGACAACGGCTACAAGCTCGCCAACGCGGGTTATCCGGTGGTCCTCTCCAATTCCACCAACCTGTATTTCGACCTCGCCTACGACAAGGATCCTGCGGAGCCGGGCTATTACTGGGCCGGGTTCGTGGACACGCGCAAGCCGTACGAGTTCGTGCCGCTCGACGTCTACAAGAGCGCCCACGCGGACCGCATGGGCAATCCGATCGACCAGGCGCAGATGTTCCGGGACCACGTCAGGCTGACCGACGCCGGCCGGGCCAACGTCCTCGGCATCCAGGGGCAGCTCTGGGGCGAGAACGCGAAGGGGCAGCGGGCGATGGAGTACCTGATCTTCCCGAAGCTGATCGCCCTCGCGGAGCGGGCCTGGGCGCCGGACCCGGCGTGGGCGGCGGAGGAGGACGGGGCGACGCGCGCGGGCCTGCTCGCCGAGGCGTGGAATCGCTTCGCCAACAGCCTCGGTCAGCGCGAGCTGCCGCGGCTCGACCGCCTGAGCGGCGGCGTGGACTACCGGCTTCCGCTGCCGGGCGCGCGCATCGAGGACGGGCAGCTCCTGGCGAACGTGGCGTTCCCGGGGCTGCAGATCCGCTACACGACCGATGGCGCCGAGCCCGACGCCGACTCGGCCGTTTATGAGGGGCCGGTGGCGGTGAGCGGCGTGGTCAAGCTCAGGACGTTCGACACGCGCGGGCGTGGCAGCCGCACGTCGGTCCTCGATCCGGACGCGTCGGGTGGGGGGCAGGCGGGGAGGTGAGGGGTCGGTCCAGCACTGCGGCGCGGCGGGGGGCCGCGCTGGCCCTCCTCGCGCTGCTGCCCGGCTGTTACATCGACCTCGACGGCCTGACCGGCGGGGGGGCCGGCGGCGGGGCCAGCCAGGGCGCTGGCGGCGGGGCCAGCCAGGGCGCCGGCGGCGGGGCCAGCCAGGGCGCCGGCGGCGGAGGCCTGGCCGGCCCCGACGCCGGCGACCCGGGGCGCTGCGCGCCGGCGGACTGCGATGGCCCGTGCGTGGTCGCCGCGGCCGAGGAGGCCGGCGGCCCGGCGGCGATCGCCGCGGCCGGCCCGTACGTGGTGTGGACGAGCCGCGCGGGCGATCGCCTCCGCCGCCTCGACCCGGCGACGGGCGCGGTGGAGGATCTCGTGTCGTCCATGCCGTCGCCGGGCCTGCTGGCGGTCGCCGGCGAGCTCGTCGTCTGGGTCGCCGCCAACGGGCTCTGGCGGTGCGCGGTCGCCGATTGCGCGGCGGGCGCGACCTCGCTCCTCGCCTTCGGCGCGGGCGAGGCCGAGGCCGTGCGCGGCCTGGCGACGGACGGGCGGCACGTGTACTGGACGCGCGACGAGCCGAGCGGCACCGCCGGCGAGCTGTTGCGCTGCCCTGTCGCCGAGGGCTGCGGCGCGGCCCCGGAGCTGCTCGCGCCGAGCCAGTCGCACCCGCGCGGCGTGGCGGTCGCCCCGGGCGACGCGGGGAGCGTCGTCTGGGTCCAGCGCGGCACGGGTGCCGACTTCGGCCGGGTGCTCCGCCTCGACAAGGGCGTTGCGTCCGGCGCCGTCGCGGCGCAGATCGCGGTGCTGCTCGACTATCCGGACCGGATCGCGCTCGGCGACGCGGAGGTGCTCTGGACCTGGGCCCACCCGGACGGCGCTTCGGGCGGCGTTTCCCGTTGCGACCTCGTGGACGCGTGCGCCGCGGCGGAGCTCGCGCCGCAGGCCGAGCCGTCGCGGCCGCTGCGCGAGCCCGCGGCGCTCGTGATCGACGGCGCCGACGCGTACTGGGCGGACCGCGGCGGGGGCACGGTCATGCGCTGTCCGACCGCGGGCTGCCGCGGCTATCCCGAGGTGCTCGCCGAGGGCCTCACGCGCCCCGCGGCCGTGGCGGTGCAGGGCGCCTGCGTCTTCGCCATCGACGAGGCCGGCGGCGGCCGCGTGGTGCGCGTGCCCCGGTAGTGCCGTGTTGACCGGGCGCGCGTCGTCGCCGCGGCGTCACGGACAGCGCGGCGCCGTGTACTCTCCGCTCGGGTTGCCGCCCATGAGCGTCGCGCCGGTGGTCACGCGGAACCGCACCTCGGCGCTGTCGATCGCGAGGATCTCGAGCGTGCCCGAGCCGAGGAGCGTGCCGCCGCCCTTCGGGCAGTCGTCCGGCGCCGGAGAGTGGGGCGCGCCCGTCTCGAAGACGGAGGCGTGGAGCGCGAAATCGTCGAGATCGTATACGCCGACCTGCTGGTAGGCGATCGGCAAGACGAAGCGCAGCTGCCAGTGCCCACCGCACGGGAGAGACCTGGGATAGACGTCGCAGGACTCGCCCATGTCCGAGATGTGCAGCATGAGATCGTTGGGATCCTGGTCGGGCTGCCCGCCGGCCGCCGCGGTCGAGACCACGCTGCCGGTCTCGTTCATGATCTGATCGTAATACGCCTGCATGAGCGCTTCGCGCTGCGCGCGCGTCATCGCGACGGCCGCCGTCAGCGGGCCCGGATCGCTACCCCCGCCGCCGCCCGCGCCGCCCGTGCCAGGCGGCCCCGGGGGATCGCTCGAATCCGGCGGATCGTGCGCGCCGCCGTTGAAGACGTCGGAGATATCGATCGAGCCTCCGTCCCAGAAAGCAGGGTCGCAGGCGGTCAGCATGAGTGGAATCAAAGCGACAAAGGCCGATCGGGTGTTCATGGCGATACCGCCATGCAGCTCCGGTGCCAGAGCCGAAGAATGCGAAAAGCGCTGCTCGCGGCGACTCAACCGCTCGGTGCACGATCGAGCTGCGTGCCAGATTGTGCCGTGGCACACGCGAGGGAGCTCGATGGCCCAGGGGCCGCGTCGCAGCCGGCCAGCGGGCCTTCGTCGCCGGCTCCGCTGCCATGCGTCGAGCTCGGCGGGCGGGACATCGTCCCAGACGTTCTGTAGTCTCCTCCCGAGACACGCCGCCAGGAAGACCGCCATGTCGCAACCTTGGAAGATCGCGGCCGTGCCGCTCGCCTTTGCGCTGCTCGACGCCGGCTGCGCCGACCCCGGGCAGGACGCCTCGCCCGGCGCCACAGGCGGCGGAGCCACCTCGGTGAGCGCCGCGTCCAGCTCGACCGGCGGGGCCTCGTCGAGCGAGGCCAGCAGCGCCTCGACGGGCCAGCCGCCCGGCGACCCGGTCGAGGTCGACTGCCGCGCCGCCGGGGACGGGAAGACCACGCTGGCCTTCGTCAACCGGTGCGACCAGCCGCTCCAGTTCCTGGGGAGCCTCATCGAGGGCGGGGAGCTCGGCCCGGGGCGGTTCGCGTGCCGCGACGTGGGCACCAGCGAGGAGCCGCTGTCGTCGCTGCGCTACTGGGCGTATGCCGGGTCGGACCCCGGTGGCGGGCGACACACGCTGGCCGAGATGACACTGGTACAACATCAGCCACGTGGACGCGCACAACCTCCCCCTGGCGATCGTGCCCGTCGGACTGCCGGACTGCCGGACGCTGTCGTGTCCAGAGAGCCTGCTCGCGCGGTGCCCGGAGGTGGGCCGCTACGAGGACGCGAGCGGCGCGACGATCTCCTGCGTGAGCCCCGACCGGGACGATCCCACGAACCCCGTGGCCGTGTACTTCGAAGAGCGATGCAAGGATGCCTATTCCTGGTCGGGGGACGACCAGGAGTCGATGGCCGCCTGCGCGGGGGAAGACTACGACATCGTGTTCTGCCCTTGACCTGGCGCCTCGCATTCGCGCGCCCCGGGGCATGACCGAACAGGGATCCCCAGGCGCGCCCCGCCGTGGTAGGCCAGCCGCGTGGCCACCAAGGACCGCCGCGCGCGCAAGCAAGCTCCGGAGGGCGGCCGCCGGCTCGCGGTGGCCCCGGGGCCGCGCCGGGGGCGTCGAGAGCCCGCCGCGCTCCCCGACACGATCTCCTGGTGGGCCGCGTTCTACCGGGTCATTCGCCGGATCCCCGCCGGGCGGGTGTGCACGTACGGCGCCGTCGCCGCGATGGCTGGGCACCCCCGCGCGGCGCGCCACGTCGGGTATGCCCTCGCCGCGCTCAAGGAGACCGGCGACGGCGCGGGCGTGCCGTGGCAGCGCGTGCTCGGGAGCCGCCCGCGCCACCGCGCGGCCGTCACCATCAAGGATCCGGTGGGCGGCGCGCTCCAGCGCATGCTGCTCGAGGCCGAGGGCGTCGAGTTCGACGAGCGCGGCAACGTGTCGCTCGATCGCTTCGGGTGGTTCCGGAGCACGCCTGTCGCCGCGCCCGCGAAGAAGGCCCGGGGCGCGGCGCCCCGGAAGCGGCGATCGTGAGGCGGCTGCTCCTTGCCATGGTCTCCTGTCGCTGGCTCGGTCCGATTGTGTAAGGCGCTCTCACGAGCGCCGCAGCCCGGCGAGAGAAGGGCCCGTCACAGCGTGCGACAACTTGGATTGATGGAGCGCACGAGGCTGTCGGCGTTGCCGGCGATCTTCACGACGGCGGTCCCCATCGGGCACTTGACCCCGAAACCTGTGCCATTGGCGGGGCCGATGCCGGAGCCGACATTGAGGTTCATGTCGCTCATCTTCCACGCTTCGACCGTCTGGCACAGCAGCTCGACCCGGTAAGCCCGGTTGTCGTCGACCCAGACGTTGATCCCGACCAGGACCTGGCTCGCGGGGCAGATCACGCTGCCCGGCGATCCGCCGTTGCCGCCGGCGGTCACGGTCTGGAAGGCGGTGCCCAGGGTGCCGTCGCCGGCGAGCGGCGCGCAGATCAGGCCGACGCTGTCGAGCGAGCCGCCGCTCCGGCCGTGGACGCCGACAGCGATGTTGCCGTTCCCGCAATGGATGTCGTAAGAGATGTCGCCGGCGCCGCCGGCGCCGCCGGCGCCGCCGGTGCCGCCGTCGCCGCCCGTGCCGCCGGCGCCGCCCGTTCCGGCGCCGCCCGTGCCGCCGGCGCCGCCCATGCCGCCGTCGCCGCCCGTGCCGCCGTCGCCGCCCGTGCCGCCGTCGCCGCCCGTGCCGCCGCTGCCCGCGTCACCCCCGGCCGTACCGCTGCCGGCGGCGCCGCCGCCCGTCGCGCCGGCGGTGCCCGAGAAGTCGAGCTGGTCGACCCCCGAGATCGCGTTGCATGCCGCGCTCCCGCACGCGAGGGCGAGCGCCGCGGCCATCACCGTCGCGAGCGCCTCTGTCGTCCGGAATGCTGCGCGCTCTCTCATCAGAAGCTCCCGTGGAAGGTGACCTGGGCGGGCCCGGAGCTCGCCGGTCGTCGCGCCGGGAGTCGGCGACGAGGGCGGCCAGGACAGCCGGCCCAACCATACCTGCGAGGGTGGCCGGAAGGAACCTGATCCGAGCGCCCGTGCCGTCCTCGCCGCGTCGGCCGGGGCCACGCCATGGGCCTCGACGCTCCCGACGACGACGGGCTTGACGAGCCCGTCACCCCCTCGACGCGCCGAGCGAACGCTGGCGGACGCGTGAGCCCCCGTCACACGCCGGTCAGCCTGTCACGCGAACGCCTCGCGGAGCAGGCCGAGCAGGCGGTCCCAGTGCCGCTCCGACGCGGCCTGATCGTACACGGGCATGTCGCTCACCGCGAAGCCGTGCGTGGTGCCCGGATAGAGCTCGATCGCGTGCGGCACCTTCGCGGCGGCGAGCGCCGCCTCGAGGCGCGCCGTCACCTCGGCCGTGTGCGCCCGATCGCCCTCGGCGACTCCGATGTACACGCGGGCGCGCACGCTGGCCGCGATCTGCGCGGGGGTCGCCGGATCGGTCAAGAACCGGCCGCCGTGGAACGACGCCGCGGCCGCCAGCCGGTCGGGGAAGTTGCACGCCGCGCACATCGACAGCCCGCCGCCCAGGCAGTAGCCGTTGCTCGCGATCTTGCCTTTCGAGACGAGGGGCTGCCCGTCGAAAAAGTCGAGGAACGCGGCCGTGTCGCGCATGGCGCCCGCGTCATCGCAGGCGTTGACCAGCGCCATCAGGCGCTCGCGCTCCGACCCTCCGGCGAACACCGTCGCGGGCTCGAACGGCGCGTACGCGCCGGAGCGATAATACATGTTCGGCAACAGCACGTAATAGCCACTCGACGCCAGGCGATCCGCCATCGCGAAGAGCGACGGCCGCAGGCCCAGCCCGTCCATGTAAAACAGCACCGCAGGCCACGGCCCCTCGCCCCCGGGATGCGATACATAGGCGTCCGCGACGCCGTCCTTCGTCTCGATCTCGATCTTGGTTCCGTTCATCGCGCACCTCCACGGATACCCCTATATCGGCGCGCTGGCACCGATGCAACCAGCGTGGCTTTCCACGCGGAGCCGTGCCGTGCGCCGTCTCGATGAGGCCGCCGCTTCTCGCCCGGCGCCGAAGCGGGCTCCGGCTGCGCTCGCCCGCGCCAGGGGAGGACGGCGAGCCGGGCGTGAGCATGAGGGCACACATGTGAAACGTTGGCGGGAAACTGCTGTGCTTTGACGAGCTTTGGACAGCTGCATCGAAAAGATCGCGCCTCTCTGGCCATTGCGACAATCTTCAGGTGGCACGTCGACTCGATCACGGAAGCCGCCCGCGCCGGCAACGAGGCGTGTGAGAGGAAGCGGGGACGCCGGGAGCGCGTGAACCCTTCTGACGATGATGCTCGAGGTACATCTATCATGCGCAAGAATAACGTTCGTGTCCCCATGCCATGGGCCGCAGCGCGTCTGCGCTCTTTGCGCAGCTGCGCCCATGGGTTCGGATCGGTGACCAGGCACATCCTGCTGTCGTCGGCGCTCGTCGTCGGCCTCGTCCCCCTGGGGTGTGCCTCGGAGGGTCCCGAACAGCCCGATCGAGACGGCATCGACGAAGCGAGGCAGCCCATCGTCATCCCCTCGGGGTTCCAGCACCAGGTGATCGCGACGGGGCTCAGCCAGCCGACGGCGATGGCGATCGCGCCCGATGGTCGCATCTTCGTCACGCAGCAGACGGGGCAGGTGCGCGTCATCAAGAACAACGCGCTGCTCGCCGCGCCGTTCGTCACCGTCACGGTCGACAGCGTCAACGAGCGAGGCCTGGTCGGCATCACGCTCGACCCGAGCTTCGCGAGCAACGGTTACGTCTACCTCTTTTACACCTCGACCAGCGGCAGCACGCACAACCGCGTCAGCCGCTTCACGGCGAGCGGCGACGCGGCGGTGGCCGGCAGCGAGGTCGTGCTCGTGGACTTTCCCCCGCTCAGCGCGGCAGGCAACCACAACAGCGGCGCGCTCCACTTCGGCAACGACGGCAAGCTCTACGTCGCGCACGGCGACAACGCCGAAACGGCGCACGCCCAGGACCTGAACCACGCCTTCGGCAAGATCCATCGCTTCAACGCCGACGGCAGCATCCCCACCGACAACCCCTTCTACGGCACCTCCACCGGCCTCGCGCGCGCCATCTGGGCGTACGGCCTGCGCAACCCGTTCACCTTCTCCGTCGAGCGCGCGTCAGGGAAGATCTTCGCCAACGACGTGGGCGGGGGCGATCCGGAGGAGATCGACCTCATCACGCGTGGATCGAACTACGGCCATGGCGGCGGCCCCTCGCCGGTGCCGCCGGTGTACTCCTACCCGCGCGACGCCGGGCGCTGCGCGATCACGGGCGGCACCTTCTACAACCCCACGGTCGTGAATTTCCCGTCCTCCTACGTCGGCAAGTACTTCTTCGCCGACTACTGCTCCAGCCAGATCTGGTCCATGAACCAGGACGGCACGGGCGTCACCGTCTTCGCGGACGACTCGAACGGCGAGCTGAACAACCCCGTCGACCTCGACGTCGGCCTGGACGGCTCGCTCTATTACTTGCAGCGCGGCAGCGGCGCCAAGGTCGGGCGCATCTACATGGCGCAGCCGGCCTGCACCACGAACGCCGATTGCAGCGACGGCGACGTCTGCACCGGCGCGGAGACCTGCGTCGCCGGCCAGTGCAAGGCCGGCACACAGCTGAGCTGCGACGATAACGACCCCTGCACGACCAACGGCTGCAACGCCACGAGCGGCTGCACGTACACCGACAACGGCCAGTGCTGCACGAGCTCGGCGACCTGCAACGACGGCTCGACATGCACCACGGACTCGTGTGTGAGCGGCATGTGCCAGTACGTGGACAACGGTACTTGCAACAGCTGCGTCAAAATACGCTCGCAGCGCACGAACAACTACCTGGTGCTCGACGCCGCCAACAAGGTCGTTCCCGGCGGCACGCAGGCCGCCGCGCAGATCTTCGAGAAGGTGCCGTCGGGCGCCGCCTTCAAGTTCAAGAGCAGCTCCGGCAATTACCTGCGCGTCGTCGCCAACGAGCTCACGATGGACGCGACGTCGACGACCGCAGGCGCGTTCACCGAATACGACTGCTCGAGCGGCGGCCTCTACCCGAACGGCAAGGGCTACGCGGCGCTCACCGGCACGGCGCCGCACTGGAAGGCCACCAGCACCACCGGCCCGATCCGGAGCGGCGACGGCGGCAACGGCACGAGCTGCGCGACGGGAGACGCCACGTCCTGGGAGCGCTTCTATCTCGAGGCGACCGCCTGCGGCAGCGCCGGCCCCGCGTGCGGCGACGGCTCCTGCGACGCGGGCGAGACGTGCGGCAGCTGCGCGGCGGACTGCGGCGCGTGCAGCGGCACACCCGCCAAGCTGACGCTGGCCCACGTGAGCGACACCGGCGGCTGGTCGAGCGTGGCCGGCCTCGCCGACGGCAACCTGACCGCCAAGGTGAGCAGCGCGGTTTCGCCGAGCTGCGTCACCTACGATCTCGGCGGCTCCTACACCATCAGCTCGGCGCGCCTGCTCGAGGACAACGACGGCGCCTGGCATACCGACACCTGGAAGGTGCAGGTCCAGACCGGCGGCGGCTACGTGGACGCCTTCGCGTACACCGACACGCCGAGCGCGATGCCGGCCTGGAATACCGTGGACTTCGCCGACGTGCCCGGCGTCACGCGCGTGTCGGTCTGCATGCAAAACGTCGGCGGACCGGTCGAGCTCGCCGAGATCGAGATCTGGGGCTTCCCCGACGCGGGCCCGATCTGCGGCGATCGCGCCTGCAACGGCAGCGAGACGTGCGCGAGCTGCCCATGGGATTGCGACACCTGCATGGGGAGCCAGCTCGGCCTCGACGCGCGGCCGTCGAACGCCGCGTGCGTGGCCGGCAATGGCGCGATCGATCCGCCGGTCCTCCTCAGCGACCACCCCTGCTTCATCAGCGTCGCGAACCCGCCGGCGCTCGCTCCCGGGGTGATCCCGTACGCGATCGCCGAGCCGTTCTGGTCCGACGGCGCGCTGAAGTCGCGCTACCTCGCTTTGCCGAACGGCACGACGCTCGACGTGAAGGACGACGGCGACTTCGAGCTGCCGCCCGGGGCCGTCACGATCAAGAGCTTCCAGTGGCAGGGCCAGTACTTCGAGACGCGCTTCTTCGTGCGCTTCACGAGCGGCGCGTACGGAGCCTACACGTACCGGTGGAACGACGCGCAGGACGAGGCCTTCCTGGTCGATCCGATCGACGGCGCCTCCAAGACGCTCGCCGGCGGCCACGTCTGGAGCTACCCGACCGAAGCGCAATGCTTCGAGTGCCACAGCAGCGCCGCCGGTTTCAGCCTGGGCCTCGAGACGCGGCAGCTCAACGTGAGCCAGCTCTATCCGTCGACCGGCCGCACGGCGAACCAGTTCGACACGCTGAACGGCATCGGCATGCTGAGCGGCAACCTCACCAGCCTGCCGCCGTTCCCGCCGCACGCGCAGCCCGGCGCGTCGCTGCAGATGCGCGCCGACGCTTACCTGCACGTCAACTGCTCGAACTGCCACCGCCCGGGCGGCCCCGGCTACGGTACCGCGGACTATCGCTACGACACGCCGTTTGCCGGCAAGAACCTCTGCGACCAGGAGTCGATCCTGACCGACTATCCGGGGCTCGCGCTGATCGAGCCGGGCGCGCACGACGCGTCGGTGGTCTGGCTGCGCATGAGCCAGCGCTCGGCGAGCTTCATGCCGCCCATCGGCAGCAAGCTCGCCGACGATGAGGGCGCGGCGCTGCTAGAGCAGTGGATCGACGGCCTGACGGGCTGCCCGTAGGACGCCGCTCACGTGATATTCGGCGAAAGTCGATTCATGGGAAGAGGACCGCAAGGGCACATAGGGACGCACGAGGAAGAGAAGAATGCAATTGGGGAGGTTGTGCTGACACGGTGATCTTTCCGGCGTGAGCGCGATCCTGGGCGCCGCCGACAGCTCCTGCTGGGACTTAACGACATCCGGGACGGCCTCCAGGCGGCTCACGTCGACGAGCACCAGGACCTCTCGGCCGCTCTCCGCGATGCGCTGGGAGGCTGTGGCGATCGAGCGCGCGATCTCCTCTGAGAGGTCTCCATGGACCGCGACACGAAGGATCCGTTCGCCTTTTCGCGGAGCTCGAGGACACCGTGTCTGGGATCCGGGTCGTGCATGGCGCGCAGCATAGCCGCTCTGCATCGCGCCGCGACAGGGGTGTCCCGCCGCCGGAGCGGAGCGGCGCGCCTTCAAGGGGGAGCTCCAACCTCCATCGTACCCGCCGCGCCCACACCCGACCGGCTCCGCGACCGGACGCCGAGCCCGGCGGGGACGGCGCAAGGCGAGCCGCCCTGGCCCGCGGGGCACCCGCCTGCCCCGCCGCGGGGCGGCGCGCCGTGCTCCGGCTGAGCCGGATCGGTCGGCCTGTGACCGCGTCCAGCGCAGGAAGAGGTTTGCCGTTGCACGCTTGCGGCAGGTTTGATAGCCATCCTCTGACGCCGCGAGACCGTCCTCGCTCTCGACGGTCGTCCTCCCGGCCGCGGCGCGCGATCCCCACGAAGGAGCATGAGCAGATGCCTCAATTGAACGGCAACACCTGTGAAATCGACGAGCTTCCGGATGGTGTGACCGTGACCATCAAGGTGACGACGAACTCGAGGCACACGCAACGGATAACGGTGACTCGCAACGATGAGGTGTTGTGCGTCTTCGCGGGCTCTGGCGAGCGCAATGCCATGACGGGCCAGTCGACCATCGTCGCCAACTCGAGGGCGAAGCTGCAGGTGAAGTTCGAGTATCAAACGGACATCAACGCAGAGTGGCTCAAGTCGCGCCAGCTGAAATCGGGCGGTCCTTACACGATCGGCAGCTACAATCTCTTGGTGATCGTCGCCGAGAACGGAGACGACAGCGACTACAACGACAGCGTGCTCGAGCTCAGCTGGAGCACGCCCCTGTAGTCCTGGCGGGAGATCCGGAGGCGGGGCGCCGGGGCGGTTGACGGGCGGCCTGCGGGCTCCCTGAGCTCCGGCGGCGCGTCGTGCCAGGCTGGCGGAGCGGGAGCGCGGCAGCTCGCCACCGCAGCCGGAATCGCCCTCGGCTCCCTCCGGAAGGTCGAACGCGCCAAGATCAACGTGGGGGTCGCCGTCCTGGTGAACCTCACCGACGTGCTCGGCGCCCCACCCGGGGAGCTGTTTCGCCGGCGGGAGCTGCCGGAGGTCAAGCGAGGCACGCCGAAGGAAGCGCGAGCCCCTGGCGCAAACTAAGCATGGCGGAGCCTGGGTTGCGGATAGGTCGGCCTGCGAGAGAACTACAGCGGGAGCACCGCCGGGGAGGATTGTGATGGATATCCAGGATGTGCTGGTTGATTTCTACAGCGGGGCGCACACGGTCGATGTCGTAGCTGCGTGGGCCTATGTGGTCGCAAACCGACAGACCGTCCTTGAAAGTCTCGCTTCGTTCGAGAAGGCGTATGAGCGGCTCGTCGAGCTGCACGCGGCGGGCAAGCTCGGCGTCGGAACGGCCGACTTCTCGGCTGACAATCTCGAGCTGGTCAAGCGGATCAATCGGCTGGTTGCGCCGGGCTTGGACAGCGACGAAGCGCGTCGAGCCGCGCGAGAGATCCATGATTTGGCTGAACGGTGCGCGCGCGCGTTGAAAGAAAGTGACACATCACCGGCCGGACAGGGAGGTCAGTGACGTCGAAGCGGCGGGCAGCGGCTATGCGCCTGGTGCGCGCGCTCTCATTCATCGACAGCTCCGGCGCGGGTTCTATGCAGCCCAGAGGTTCCAAGAGAGCATGGCGGCCGCCGACCGCGGGAGACGCCGTCACCACAGGAGCGCCGGCCCGAGCTCTCCCAGGCGGGCCTTCCTGGCCTCGTAGTCGGGCATTACTCTGCCGAGCGTCGCCCAGAACTCCCGCCCATGGTGGTCGTGGATCAGGTGCGCGAGCTCGTGGGCGAGCACGTAGTCGATGAGGGCCCTCGGCGCCTGCACGATGCGCCAGTTGAGCCGGAGGACGCCGCGGGAGCAGCTCCCCCAGCGCTTCGCCTGGTCCGTCACGACGAGGCGCCGGCACGTCACCCCGAACTTCTGCGCCCACGGCGCGGCCCACGCGGGCAGGCGCTCCGCGGCGCGCCGCCTGTACCAGTCGAGCAGCGCCGCCCGCGCGTACGCGCCGCGGTGCTCGGGCGCGAGCCCCCGCGGGAGCAAAGCTCCTTCAGCCGGTCCCGCGAGTACGACGGCAGAACGGCGGCCAGCGTGGCGCTCCTGGAGGCCGTCACGGCCTCCACCAGCTTCTCCTTGCTCCGCCGATCCTGGACGTGGACGTCGAACGCGTCGGCGATGGAGATCAGCTCGTCGCGCGTGAGGTGTTCGAGAACGGTTCGCTTCTGCACCATCGGCACGACATCGCTCGACATCGCGCCGCAGCCCGTTGATCCGTCCGCCGGAACATCGCTGCGGGAAGCAAGCTGGAAGGGCACGGCATGCAGCAGCAAGAGAGACCGCAGGGGCGCAAGGGGCGCAAGGGAACGGTGATGGAAATCTATTCTTCTCTTCCCCTTGCGTCCCTTGCGCCCTTGCGGTCCTCTTCCAATGAGTTGATCTTCACGGGATTGATGGTGGCGATCGGCCAGCCTCGGGAGGTTCAGCCGGGAGAATGGGCGTGCCCGTTCACCATCGACGGCATCCCCGAGCCTCGGTCGGATCGAGGTCTCGGGATCGATGGCGTCTCGGCGCTCCTCAACGCCCTCCACGCCATCCGGTTCGCGCTCGAAGCTTCCGGGGTTCGTGTATCGTGGGAGGGTGGGGAGCCCGGGGGACGCGGGGTTCCCGAAGCTGACGCACTACGCCATCGGGGTCGCATTCTCCCAGAGGATGGAGCAGCTCATCGACGAGGAGATCCAGAAGCTCGTGGACGAGAAGAATGCGCGCGGGGGCCGGTAGCTCCGGGCTGAGATCGTCGACCAGGGGCGAGATCACGTCCGCAACCTGCGGATCGTGGGCGGCATCCACCTACACGGCGCCCTAGAATGCGCTCGCTCGCCACGCAATGAACGCCGGTGAACCTCGGCCCCTATCCCCGCCTCCTCAGCGACCGTCCGCCCGCGCCTCCCACTTCACCGAGCCGGCGATCTGCCTCGTGGTGACGTTGAAGCGGTTGAAGCAGTTGACCAGCGCGACGTGCAGGATCAGCCCCGCGAGCGCCGGCTCGTCGTAGTGCCTCGCCGCCTCCTCCCAGACGTCGTCGGGCACCGGATCCGCGCGATCGCTGAGCCTCGTCGCGGCCTCGGCGAGCGCCAGCGCGGCGCGCTCCGCGTCGGTGAAATAGGGCGTCTCGCGCCAGGCCGCCACGGCGAACATGCGCTCGTCGGTCTCGCCCGCCTTCTTGAGGTCGCGCGCGCCCACGTCGACGCAGAAGCCGCACCCGTTGATCTGGCTCACCCGCAGGTGGACGAGCTCGAGCGTCCGCGCCGGCACGCCGCTCTTCTTCGCCGCGCCGAGCAGGGCGTGGATGGGCTGCACGACTTCGGGCATGAGCATCGCGGGGTTCTTCATCCGTGCCTTCAACATGATCGTGATCCTCTCGAGGATAGGGGTGGGCTCGCCGACCGTGACCGGACGCTGAACGTCCGTTCGCGTCGTCACATCGGCGAGGGTTCGTTCGTCACAGCCATGACGAAGCGCGGCGAGGGAGTGTGACCGATGGATGAAAATTGTTGGCGGCCGGAGCGGTTCGAGGCCCACCGGGCCCGCGACCCGGAGCGCGAGGCGATGCTGGCTCGAGTTAAGGAGGCGTCGCGCAGCACGTCGCCGCCTGGTCAAGCGCAGCCGGAGAAGCTACCGTCGCCCTCGACACTGCCGCGGCGAGCGCGGGCCGCGCGGCGAGCACCTCCCTCGAGCTCGCACGATTCGCGCGCCGAGCTCGGCTGAGAGACGCTCCACCAGCGATTGCCGTCCACGAGGTACCGCGATGCAAGACGAAATGCAGGTCGAGGATTGGGGAGAGCTGTTCGTCACGCGCAAGTGCTGCGGCGCCGGCACGTGCCGGAACTACGCGCCGGAGCTCCTCGGCGAGGTGGTGCCGGCCAGCGACCTCCCGGAAGGCCGCCGCCTCTCGGTGCTGCCGGGCTCCTACGAGGCGGGCGCCTTCACGGGGGTGCTGCGGCAGCCGCGGAGCCAGGAAGATCTGATGGCGGCGCGGACGGCGGTCGCGGCGTGCCCGTTCGGCGCCCTCAAGCTCAAGCCGGGCGCGTCGCGGGTCCGCCGGGGCGCCCTCGGCTCGCCCTGGCGCGGTTTTCCGCGCCTCATCGAGGATCACGTCTGGATCGTCGGACAGCCATCCATCAAGAACATCAGCGCCCTGTCCTATTTCATCGAGCGGGACGGAGGCGGGGTGCTGATCGATCCCCCGAAGCCGAGCGAGGAGGTCTTCCGCTGGCTCGCGGAGCACGGCGGCGTGCGATGGCTCTTTCTGACGCACCGGGATCATGCGCACCACCACGCCGAGTTCGCCAGCCGCTTCCCGGGCTGCCGCCGCATCATCGGCGCCGCCGACGTGAACCTCCGCGAGACCGAGCACATGGCCTCGACCGGCGACGTGGAGATCAAGCTCGGGGACGAGCTCGGCGCGCTCTCCCCCGAGGGGGAGCCGCTCTCGAGAGAGGCGGCCAAGGAGGCCGAGATCGTGATCGTGCCGCAGCCCGGCCACACGCCGGGCTCGCTATGCCTCCTCTATCGAGGCCGCTTCCTGTTCACCGGCGATCACCTGAGCTATTCGCGCGTCTCGGGTCAGCTCGTGGCGCATCGATTGCAATGCTGGGAGGATTGGGAGCGACAGACCCGCTCGGTGCGTTATCTGCTCGCGGCGGCCGAGGCCGGATGGCTGAGGTTCGCGTGGGTGTTGCCGGGCCACGGGGAATGGGCCCGCCTGCCGGGCGAGGGGAGCGCGGCCGAGACGGCCGCCGAGCTCCGCCGCGTCATCGCGTCGATGGAGCAGAAGCCGAAGGGGCATACGCCGCTGGGCCGCTGGATCCTGTACGCTCAGGGCCGGATCGCGCCCGAGGGCAGGCTCGGCCGGGCGGTGCGCGCGATCGGCGGCGGGAGCGACGCCTGGGTATTGCCGCGCGGCGCGCGGAGCTCGCTCACCGATTTCGATCCCGACAAGACGGCGGTCGCCCTGCGCCGGCTCTATCTCCTCGGTGCCACCGCCCTCCTGGCCACCGCCGGGACCGTATGGCTCGCCGCGCGCCGGGACACGCTCCAAACACGCTGAGCTCATCGCGGGGATCTTCCTCCGTGCCTTCCGCAGGATCGTGATCCTCTCGAGGGGGAGGGGTGGGCTCGCCAACGTGACCGGACGCTGAACGTCCGTTCGCGTCGTCACATCGGCTAGGGTTCGTTCGTCACAGCCATGACGAAGCAGGACGAGGGAGTGTGACGGATGGATGAACATCGTTGGCTGGCGGAGCGGTTCGAGGCCCACCGGGCCCATCTGCGGGCGGTGGCGTTCCGGATGCTCGGCTCCGTGGGCGAGGCGGAGGACGCGGTGCAGGAGGCATGGCTCCACCTGAGCCGCGCCGACACGAGCGGCGTCGAGAACCTGGGCGGGTGGCTGACGACGGTCGTGGCGCGGGTGTGCCTCGACATGCTGCGCTCGCGCAAGGCGCGGCGCGAGGAGCCGATGGCCGCGCCCGACCCCGCCGCGGACCGCGAGGCCGGGACCGACCCCGAGCGCGAGGCGGTGCTGGCCGACTCCGTCGGCCTCGCGCTGCTCGTGGTGCTCGACACGCTGACCCCGGCCGAGCGGCTCGCGTTCGTGCTGCACGACCTGTTCGCGGTGCCCTTCGAGGAGATCGCCACCATCGTGGGCCGCTCCCCGGCCGCGGCGAGGCAGCTCGCGAGCCGCGCCCGCCGCCGCGTGCAGGGGGCGCCCCCGTCCCCGGACGCCGACGTCGGCCGCCAGCGCGAGGTCGTCGACGCCTTCCTCGCGGCCATGCGCGGCGGCGACTTCGACGCGCTCGTGTCGATCCTCGACCCGGACGTCGTGCTCCGCGGCGACGCCACGGCCGCGCCCCCGGCCGGCAAAGAGGTCCGCGGCGCGCGCGCCTGCGCCAAGCAGGCGCTCTCCGGCGCGCGCGGCGCCAAGCTCGCCCGGCCTGCGCTCGTGGACGGCGCGGTGGGCGTCGTCTTGGCCCCGCGCGGGCGGCTCTTCCGGGTGCTCCGGTTCACGCTCGCGCAGGGGAAGATCGCCGGGATCGACGTCATCGGCGACCCCGAGCAGCTCCGCGATCTCGACCTGTCGGCCCTCGACGACGGACCGCACCCGGAAACCTAGAGCCGGTCGGCGACGCGGATCGCCGCTCCCGAGGGGCGGCGCGAGCGGCCGTGAGCTCCTGCCGCCCGGCCGCCACGATCTGCGGGATCGCGTCCATCCTTGGAAAACCTGTTTGAAAGGGGACGCCGGCACTACGACGTGGACGCTCGGGCTTGGTCTCCGGGCTGGTGCCGCTCGAGCTGCGGCACGAAGCGTGCTTGGACTCCCGGATGATGTCCTCCAGGGTCGGAGAGAATGAAGTTTCCGACATCCAGACGTTCTTCCAGCACATCGATGTCTGCGCCCCCGTGGACCACCCCGGAAGGAGATGCAGCCTGAGAGGGCCTGGGCCGAACGCTGAAGTGGAGCTTGCTTGATGGCTGACATGAAGCAAGCGCACGGCGAACGAGGCAACCAAGGCGACGGTCCGGCGCGGGATGGCGCGATCGACGACGGCGACGGCGACCACGTGGGCGTCCTCGCGGACGAGGAACATCCTCACCGCGCGGCCCTCCGTCGCCTACCGCTCCTGTTCAAGGTGCTCGTAGGTCCCTCCTGGGGGAGCCTCGCGGCGCTCGTCCTCTTTCAGGCGCTCGCTGGGGCTACCCCCAGCCTCACGGTCTGGCTGAACGCGATGATCGTC
Organism: Sorangium sp. So ce836; assembly: GCF_028553905.1. NCBI lineage: Bacteria > Pseudomonadati > Myxococcota > Polyangiales > Polyangiaceae > Sorangium > Sorangium sp. So ce836. The sequence continues at coordinate 4,585,037 of NZ_CP102233.1, forward strand.
GACAAGATCGCTGGCGCCGGACCCAAGACCTCGTACGAGCTCTTGGCCTACTCGGCGTTGCTCCTGGCCGTCTTGGTCGTTGTGTTGAACGCTCTCGGAGACGTCCTGGAGGCGATGGAGGGCTTCGTCGGCGACTCGTTCAAGGATCGTGTACGCAGGAACGTGTCGCTGAAGATCAACGAGGAGATATCGAAGCAACCGCTGCTCACCTTCTTCGATGAGCCGAGGTTGAATCATCTGGTGATCCTCGCGCGCCGCAGCCTGAGCTCGATCAACGAGCTGGTCCATACGTCGTCCTATACGCTGATGGGCGTCCTGGGCATGATCCCGGCGCTCGTCCTGGCAGCCAGCTTGAAGTGGTGGATCCCGCTGGTGCTCGTGTCGAGCATGACCCCCGTGCTGTACGCGAAGGCGACCAACGAGCGCAAGAGCTGGGACATCGAGACCTTTCACGCGTCCACGTTCAATCGGCTACAGCTCGGCGAGCGAATCCTCACGCAGCAAGAGTTCGCGAAGGATCTCAGGCTCTTCGCCATGCAGGAGTGGGTCCTCCGGCGGTGGAGCAGCTTGTACGAGACGTTCCTCAGGGATCTCATGGCCGTCCGCAAGAGAGGAGCGTATCAGATATCGCTCTGGTCTCTGCTGAGCGGCCTGGGCATGTCGGTCCCGTTCGTGTACGTCGTCAAAGAGGCGCTGAATGGAGGCTTCACGGTCGGAGACGTGTCGCTGCTCATCGGCGTCATCGTACAGATACGAAACGGGCTGGCCGTCACCATCTATAACGGTGGAGACATCATCGGCGCCCTGCTGGCGACCAAGCCGTTGACCGAGCTGCTGAACCTGCCCGAGCCGCCGCGCGGGGACGCGCGCCCGGAGGCAGAGCGGTATCCTGTCCCGGGGATCCGGCTCAAGGACGTATCCCTGCGGTATGCTGGCAGCGCGGAGCTCGCGCTTCGGGACGTGAACCTGCTGATCGCTCGAGGAGAGAAGATCGCCGTCGTCGGAGAGAACGGGTCGGGCAAATCTACCCTGGTGAAGCTGATTTGCGGGTTCTACCGCCCGACGTCGGGACAGATCCAGTGGGACGGAGCCGCCGCGAACCTCGATGCCAGCGACGGGCGCGGAGACACGAGCAGGATATGCGCCGTCTTCCAGGATTTTGCGAGGTTTCCCCTGTCCGTTCGTGAAAATGTCGATGTGCGGCAAACCGGGGCCAGCGATGATGACATCAGGTTGGCCCTGAAGAGGGTCGGGCTCGGTGGTCTCGCGGGAGAGCTCGACACGGTCCTCTGGAAGGGCGTCGATGGGGGGACCGAGCTCTCGGGGGGGGAGTGGCAACGGCTCGCCATCGCGAGGGCGCTCTTGAACGCGAGGACGGCCGATCTGCTCATCTTCGACGAGCCCACGTCCGCGATCGACCCGGATGCAGAGCACCACGTCATACAGCTCATCCGCGAGATGATGGGCGGGAAGACGTCGATCGTGGTGAGCCATCGGCTGGCGCTCACCCGCTTCGTGGACCGGATCGTCGTGCTGGAAAAGGGGCGCATCATCGAGGCGGGATCGCACCGAGAGCTCATGGGGCTGAAGGGCAAGTATCACGAGATGTTCACAAAGCAGGCCAGCTACTACGTGGACTGAGCCGGCGGCGGCCGCCTCGTCATCCGGACGCGGAGGTCCGGGCCGACGGGCTCACGAAATTCGACCCGGAGGCTGCCGGGAGCCTCCGGGGAGAGTTGAAATTCAACCCGGAGGCTGCCCGGAGCGTCCCCGGAGAATTGAAATTCAACCCGGAGGCTGCCCGGCGCGTCCCCGGAGAATTGAAATTCAACCCGGAGGCTGCCGGGAGGTGGTGGTCAAAATTGACCAACCGAGCCCGCACCGCCTTGACGAGCGACGCCCCCCGAAGCGCAGCGTCCTCTCCCGCGCACCGTCCGCCCCCTTCTCCAGGATGAGCCGCACGCGCGCAGCGACCCCACCACGGGGCTGGCGCTGTCCGTCAGCGCTCGCGACTGACCGCGCAGAAGAGCCGCTAAACAGGCTGTAATCGCGCAAGATGGATATGACAGTCCACATCATAGCTACACGAAAACTCCGGGAAACATAGGCTTTCTGTGCTACATTGCAGGGTACTTAGCAAAGCGCCCTGCCCCCGGCTGGTCCCCGGAGACAGGGCTGCGGAACGCCGAGCGGTTGGGCCGCCCTGCGCACGACGCACGTGCAGCATGGGCCCCCGCTTGGGGAGAGGCAAGGCCCTGCATGGCACACGTGCTGCCGATGACGAAGCGCGTCGAGGTCGTGGCTCATCTTGTTGAGGGAGCGGGCATCCGCCCCACGTCACGGCTCACGGAGGTGTGCAAGCCGGCGATCTTGGCGCTGCTGCTTCGCGTCGGCGAGGGCTGCGAGCGGCTGCACAACCGGCTGGTGCGCGACGTCGACTGCCGCGCGGTGCAGGTCGACGAGATCTGGAGCTACGTGCAGAAGAAGCAGGCGCGCGTGCAGCCAGGCGACTCGCCCGAGGTCGGTGAGGCATACGTCTTCGTCGGCATGGCGAGCGCGTCGAAGCTCGTGATCTCGTACCGCGTGGGCAAGCGCGACGAGGAGAACACGCGCGCCTTCATCGCGGATCTGCGCGCCCGGCTGGTGACCGTCCCGCAGCTCTACAGCGACGGCTGGCAGCCCTACATCGCCGCGGTCGGCGACTCGTTCGCGGGCTCGGTCGACTACGCCCAGGTCGTCAAGAACTACAGCCGGAAGGCCAGGCGCGACGACGATCACAGGTACGAGCCGCCGCGCGACCCGTTCATCACGCGCACGCCCGTCTACGGCGTGCCCGACGTGAAGCGCGCCAGCACGAGCCACGTCGAGCGGCAGAACCTCACGATCCGCATGCACATCCGCCGCTTCACCCGGCTCTGCAACGGCTTCAGCAAGCGCCTGCCGCACCACAAGGCGGCTGTCGCGCTGCACATGGCGTTCTACAACTTCTGCCGCCCGCACGAAGCCCTGCGCGTCACGCCCGCCATGGAGGCCGGACTGACTGATCACGTGTGGAGCATCGAGGAGCTCGTCGCCCTGGCGCTCTCCGAGGCACCCGCGGAGCCGCCGAAGCCGAAGGCGCTCAAGCTGCCTGAGCCGCCCGCGGGAGCGCCTACGGCGCCCGCCAGGGCCCTGCCGAACGGCCGGGGCTTCCTCCGGTTGGTTGGGTCCGCTCCGGCTGCGCCTGTGGCGCCCACAGAGCCGGAGCCGCCGCCCGCCCCGAAGCCGAGGCGGGGGCAGCTCTCGTTGTTCGGTGACCTGGACGACTAGCTACGCCGATAGCGGCGCGGTCGCTCTACGCGACGCAGGCTCGGATCGAGGGGCGGAGGGAAGCCCGGACCGAAGATGGGCAGAACGAGCTGCCTCATCGACCGGTGCAGCTTCACGCGCGGCGGTTCGTCCGAAGTGTCGAACGAGAGCTTGAAGAGAAGAAGATGACCAGTTGAAGTCTGCGAATGGACAGACTTCATGTGACGTCGAGGGGCCATGATTGCTCCGCTGGCAAAAAGCGGATCAAGCCCCTTGACGTCTGCACCTAGCTTAGTCTAGATACAGATTCGGATGCGGTGGGGCCTAATCCACCGTGACGACGCTTCGGTGTCGGGACGGAGCCAGCGGTCGCTACCCGCTGGCTTTTGTCTTTTCCGCTACCTGGGCGACGTCAGTTGCCGGATGCACCCTACACACGCGTCGCTCCGACCGTCAAGCGATCGCGACACGCCCGGCGCTGCCTGGGGCATCATGCCCTATCTAGTTTTGAGCAGCAATGCTCACTTGTTAGTTTCTGCTAACAGCTACATTGTGCTGTAGTTTCGAGTATATAGCGCCTGGCTTGCTCATCGGCGCCACCGCCGAAGCTTCAGCGCCAGCGCTTCGCGGGCGATCCTGAGCCGGCTCGCCGCTGTGCCGGGGTGCATGCCGCGGGACCGCGCGTACGCGACGAGCGACTCCGGAAGGTCCACGGCGAGCAGGATCTCCCGCTGCCAGTCCGGCAGGTGCGCGAGCGCCTCCAGCGTTTCGCGCGCCTGGAGCTGTGCCTCAAGGCTCGGGCCGGTGTGTTCGCGCAGCAGGCCGAGCGGCTCCGCGTGCAAGACGGCGCGGCGCGTCCACGCGCTGTCGAAGTAGTGCGCGGCCTGCCGCCAGGCGATGCCGTGCAGCCACTTCCGGAGCGCGTCGCGCGGCTTGTCCCTCGGGTCGGGCCGGTACTTGCCTCGCTTCACGGAGCGCCACGCGCCGAGGAGCACCTGCTGCTCGACGTCGGCGCGGTCGCGCTTCGGGATGCCCGCGAGCGTGGCGAGCACGATCCCGCGTTCGGCCAGGATCGCCTCCATCGTCGGCTTCTTCCGGGGATGTCGTGCGGCAGGCGGGCGGCGAGCTCCCTTCCGCCGCTTCGTCACCCGGCCCTCCCGCATGTCGGGCACCTGCCGGCGACGACGGGCCGGCCGAGGATCTGGTCGAGGCTCACCCCCGCGGCCTTCGCGGCGCGCAGGGCCATCGCGTGCGACCCGCCGTTGCCGCTGGCGAGCTGCTGGAGCGTTCCGGCGCTGACGCCCATCACCTCGGCGAGGCATGCCCAGGTGCCGTAGAGCGAACGCAGGGAGCGGACCGCGGCGCGGAGCCGCATGCGCTCCGCCTCAGTCAGGCGGAGCGCGGGGGAACGGGGACGGCGGCGGCGCGCGGGCGCACCTTCGCCTTGCCCACCATCGGATGGGATCAGGTACAACTGCATCGTCGGACCTCGCGTGATCGGGGTTCGGCCACGCAGCCCGGGGTGCTCGTAACACCCGCGGGCTGCACTTCCTGGCGGCCGACCCTACGCGGCGAGATCCCTAGTCGCCACGGTCATCGGGCAATGTTGACCACTGCGGGTCAAAACTGACCATTACCTGCCGGGAGCCTCCGGGGAGAATTGAAATTCAACCTGGAGGCTGCCCGGCGCGTCCCCGCGCCCGGCCCGCCAAGACCCCAGCCCCGCCGGCCAGGCCGCGGCTCGTGCGCCTGCCGCGCGCGCCGGGCCCCCGCGTCACGTCTCCAGATCCCGCTTCAGCCGATCGAGCAGGTCGACCGCGGCGGACGCGTAGCGGCTGATCCACCGGTCGTGGATCCGCTTGACGGGCAGCACGTTCAGGTAGTTCCAGCGGTGGCGCCCCTCGCGCTTGACGATCACCAGCTCGGCCTTCTCGAGCACGCCGAGGTGCTGCATCACCGTGCAGCGATCCCAGTCGGCGAAATGAGCGCAGAGCTCGCCCGTGGTCTTCGGCCCGTCCTTGAGCAGGTCCAGGATCTCTCGCCGCCGACCGTCGGCCAGCGCCTTGAAGACGAGGTCGTCCGGGTCCGCGCTTGACATGTTATAAGAATATAACATGATGAGGGGGCGGTCAATCGCCGCGCGAAGCTGGGTCCGTACGGGCGGCGCACCGGTGCGTCCGCGCGCCGATGTTTTCGGGCGCGGGCGCCTCGGTGTGCCCGCGCGCCGGCGCGCCGGTGCACCCGCGCGTCATGCGCGGTCCGCGGCCGAGGCATCGCCGCGACAAGGAGGCGTCATGGAGCTCAAGTTTCAGGTGCAGACGAAGGTTCAGAAGCCCGTCCACGAGGTCTTCGATGCGGTCTACAACCCGAAGAAGCTCAGCGGGTATTTCACGACGGGCGGCGCGAGCGGCCCGCTCGACGAAGGGAAGACCGTGATGTGGAGCTTCGCCGATTTCGACGGCGGCAAGCCGTTCCCGGTCTACGTCAAGCAGGTCATCGCCGACAAGCTCATCGCCTTCGAGTGGGCGGCCAGCGAGCCCGGCGACGGCGGCGACGGGAAGCCGGTGAACGCGCTGCCCTACAACACGCGGGTCGAGATGCACTTCGAGGCCCTGGGCCCGAGCTCGACGATGGTCCGGATCGCCGAGTCGGGCTGGAAGGAGACCGAGCAGGGATTGCAGTCCTCTTACGGCAACTGTCAGGGCTGGATGCACATGGCCTGCTGCCTGAAGGCGTACCTCGAGCACGGCATCAACCTGCGCGAGGGCTCGTTCTGAGCGGGAAGCCCGGCCGCGGCCCCTGGCCCGCGGCGAGCCTGGCGCCTCAGAACCGGCCGCCGAGCGCGGCGGCGGCGCCGCCGCGCAAGGGGACGACGTGCACCGCGGTGGCCGCGGCGGGCGCCGCGGGCTCGGCGCGGCGCAGGACGAGCGCGGCCACGGCGCCGCCGAGCGCCGCCACGCCGACGCCGAACGCGATGTTGGCGCCGAGGATCTTGGCGCGCACGGCGTCGACGTCCGCCTCCGTGCAGCGCGGGGCGCACGTCGCCCGCAGGCGGTCGGCGTCGGCGCGCGCGCTCAGGCCGAGCGCCGCGTAGACGACGCCGCTCACGGCCGCGGCGCCGCCGAGCGCGATGGGCAGGAAGAGCGCGCTCGCGGGCGACGACGCGGCGCGGTCCTCGCGGGGCGGGACGGCGCCCGCTCCCGGCGCGCCCGGCCGCGCGAGGCGGGCCGAGACGCGGCGCAGCTTCTCGCCCTCGCGCACCACGAGCCGCAGCGCCACGGGAGCGCTGCCCGCGCGCTCGAAGCGGAGCACGTGCTCGCCCGGGTCGACCTCGACGGCCTTGCCGTCCAGCCGCGCGGCGAGCGGCGCGCCGTCGATCGTCACCCGCGCGTCGGCCACGTCGTGGCCCTGCTCGTCCTGGGCGCTCAGGATCAACGTCGGCACGCGCGCCGTGACGTCGGTGAGCCAGCCCGCGCAGTCCGACTGGACGAGATCCGGACAGCCGGCGCCGCCGCACGCGATGAAGCGCGCCCGCGCCTCGCGCAGCCGGCCCTCGTCGCGCAGGCGCTGGCCCTCCTCCGAGGCCGTGAAGCACGCCTCGGCGTCGCCGGCGCGAGCGCGGGCGGGCTCTAGGCACGCGAGCGCCGAGAGGGCGGCGGCGACGAGGAAGCGGCGAGAGGTGCGCTGGTTCATCCGGCCTCCATCAGAAGCACTCGCGCTTGTAGCGCTTGTGGCCCTGGCCATCGATCACGAACGGTGGATTGCACCCGTCGCGCGCGGGCTCGCGGCGCGGCAGCCGCCGCGCGCCCGCGCCGGCCGCCTTCGCGGTGGGCGCGACGGGCGCAGCCGTCGCGGCGGCCGCCGTGGGCGCAGCCGTCGCGGCGGCCGTCATGAGCGCGGCCGGCGCAGCCGCCGCGGCGGCCGCCGTGGGCGCGGCGGGCGTCGCCGACGCATCCGGCGCGCCCGCGCCGCCCGCGCCGGCCGCGAGCGGCGCCCCGTGCGCGAGCGCCGCCGGCCGCGCCGCGACCCGCGCGCGCGCCGCCGCCGCGACGCCGGCCCTCGCGCGGGCGCGCGGCGGCGCCTCGGCGCGCGCGAACCCGATCGCCGCCGCGGCGATCGCGAGCGCCGCGCCCGCCGCCGCCACCGCGCCCCAGCGCGGCCGGCCCGGGCTGGCGGCGGCCGGCTGCGGCGCGCTCGCCACGGCCGCCTCCGCCGGGCCCGCCCCGGTCGCCCCGAGGGCCGCCCCGAGCTCCGGCGCCGTGCTCGGCGTGGCCGCCGCCGGCTCGAGCGCGGCGATCAGCGCCGCGCGCCGCGAGAGCGCCTCGCCCGCGAGCGACGCCACCCACGCGCCCACCTCCGAGGTCGACGCCGCGAGGCCCGTCGCCTCCAGCGCGAGCGCCATCTCGCGCGCCGTCGGGAACCGGTCCTCGGGGCAACGCGCGAGCGCGCGCAGCGTGATCGCCTCCAGCTCCGGCGGCACCCCGGGCCGGCGGGCGCTCGGCGGATCCACGCCCGCCTGCAAGAGCCGCAGGATCGAGAGCGCCTCGCCGCGCCCCTCGAACAGGCGCTCGCCCGTCAGCGTCTCCCACAGCACCACCCCGGCCGCGTACACGTCCGCGCGCCTGTCGAGCGGCTCGCCCGCGATCTGCTCGGGCGACATATACGCCAGCTTGCCCTTGAGCTGCCCGTCGCGCGTGATCTGCGCGCGCCCGGCCGACTTCGCCACGCCGAAGTCGAGCACGCGCGCCACCCCGTCCTCGCCGACGAGCAGGTTGTGCGGCGACACGTCGCGGTGCACGAGGCCGAGCGGGGCGCCGTCCTCCGCGGTCGCCTCGTGCGCCGCGTGCAGGCCGTGGAGCGCGCCGGCGAGCACCGCGCAGGCGATGCGCGGCGGGGGCGCGCCGCCGTCCTTCGTCGCGGCGCGCAGCAGCCGCGCCAGCGACTCGCCGTGCACGTACTCCATCACGAGCAGCACCTCGCCGCCGCTCGACACCACGTCGATCGTCGCGACCACGTTCGGGTGCCGGATCCGGGCCGCGACGCGCGCCTCGTCGAGGAGCATGGCCACGAGCTCGGGATCCCGGACGAACTGCGGGTAGAGCCGCTTGACCGCCACCGTCCGCCGGAACCCGGCCGAGCCGTGCTGGCGCCCGAGGTGCACCGTGGCCATGCCGCCGGCCCCGATCTCGTCGAAGAGCAGGTAGCGGACGACAGCCGACGCGCCGCCCTGGGCCCGCATCATCGGGGCGACGATAACACGCCCGCGGCGGATGCCGCGGCGGCATGTCCGCCGGACCGCCGCGCGCGCGGCGCCTTGCCCCGGAGCGCCGCGCGCGGCCTCTTCAGGTGGACCGCCGCGCGCGCAGGAGCTGGAAGTACCGCCGCGCGAGGCCCGACGCGGCCGCCGCGCTCCGGACGTTGCCCCCGTGCTGCGCGAGCACGCGCTGCACGTACCGCCGCTCTAAGTGCTCGACGATCCGCTCCCGCGCGCGCGGCAGGGGCAGGTCGAGCGCGAGGATCTCCTCGATGATGTCGTTGGATGTCGCAGCCTCGGCCCCCTCGCCGGCCCCGGCGCCCGCCGAGGCCGGCGGCGCGGGCGTGGCCGGCGGCAGCGCCGAGGAGGCGGGCCCGGTCGACGCGGCCGGCTGGGGCACCGACGCGGGCCTGGGGCGCCGACGCGGGCCCGGTCGCCGGGGCGGCCTGGGGCGCCGACGCGGGCCCGGAGGGCGGGGCCGGCGCGCCCGGAGAGGCCAGCCCGGCCCGGCTTGTCTCGATCGGCGCGGCCTCGCCGAGCGCCACCCGGCGCGCCACGGCGTTGTAGAGCTCGCGCACGTTGCCCGGCCAGTCGTAGTCCTCGAGCCGCTCGGCGAACCCCTGGGGGAACGGCGCGCCGCGATCCGCGAGCTGCCGCCAGAAGTGGTGCGCGAGCACCGTGACGTCCCCCCGCCGCTTGCGCAGCGGCGGCAGCTCGATCCGCGCCACCGCGAGCCGGAAGAACAGATCGTCCCGGAACCGCCCCGCCTGGATCTCGCGCTCCAGATCGCGCCGCGTCGCCGCGAGCACCCGGATGTCGACGCGGATCCACCGGTTCGAGCCGACGCGCTGCACCTCCGAGCGCTGGATGGCGCGGAGCAGCTTCGCCTGCAGGCCGAGATCGAGATCGCCGATCTCGTCGAGCAGCAGCGTGCCGCCGTGCGCCTCCTCGAAGACGCCGCGGCGGGTCTCGTTCGCGCCGGTGAAGGCGCCGCGCTCGTGCCCGAAGAGCGCCGACTCGACGAGCGTCGGCGGCACCGCGGTGCAGTCGAAGACCACGAACGGCCCGGCGGCGCGCGACCCCTGCTCGTGGATCGCCTCGGCGAGCACCTCCTTGCCGGTCCCGGTCTCGCCCTCGATGACGACGGGGACGCTCGAGGCCGCGAGGCGCTCGCAGAGCGGGTAGAGCCGCCGCATCTCCTCGCTGGCGCCGACGAGCTTGCCGAAGCGCACGGCGCGCGACAGCTCGGCCGCCTGCGTGACGCCGAGCGCCTCGACGCGGAGCACGGTCTCGCCGATGCGGACGAGCTCGCTGCCCTGGAGATACGCGTCGCCGACGCGGATCCCCTGGACGAAGGTGCCGTTGGTCGAGCCGAGGTCGGTGACGCGCAGCCGGGCGCCGGCGAGCTCGAAGGCGGCGTGGCGGCGCGAGACGAGCCGGTCGGTGAGGGTGATGTCGCAGGCCGGGCTGGTGCCGGCGAGCACGCGGGCGGGCAGCCCCGGCGCCACGGTGAACCGGAGGCCCTCGTCCGGGCCCGCCATGACGGAGAGGGCGAAGCTCTCGGCCGCGGCCGCGGCGGGGCGCATCGGCCCGGGCACGAGCTCGGTGGAGGCGGCGTCGTCGTCGTTCCACGGGGGCATGCCCCCATCTCAGCAGGCCTCCGCGCCGGCGTCACGCGGCGCCGCGGCGCGGCCGCGCGCGCCCGGTCCGCGAACACGGTGGGTTTCCGGCGTGACCGGATGCTACGGAGCGTAACGCGCGCCCGCCCCGGTGTTACCGATCGTAACGCGATGCCGCGGATCGAGGCTCCAGCGCGCTCGCCCGGCGATGAAACATGGTGTCACTCGGGCCCTGCGTGTGGCACCGTGGGCGCCACTTGTAGGGGAATAGCGTCGGATGAGGACCATGCGGAAAATTCTTTACGCACTGCTGTTTCTATCGATCACCAGCTGCGGCGATGATTCGCCCGGATCCGATGCGACGAGCACCGGGTCGAGCGCGACGAGCGGCTCGGGAGGCTCCGGGGCTGCGACGAGCTCCAGCGGGTCGGAGGCTTCCGGCACCGGCGGCGGCGGCGGCAACGACGCTGGCGGAGGCGGAGCGGGCGCCACCGGCGGCGCCGGGGGCACGGGGGGCGAGGGCGGCGGCGGCGGCGACGGCGGCAGCTCCGGGGAGAGGCGCTGGGTCGGCACCTGGACGACCGGCCCGCAGCTGACCGAGACGAACAACAACCCGCCCGCGCCTGGCCTCGCCAACAACACCCTGCGCCAGGTCATTTACACCTCGATCGGCGGCAGCAACGTGCGGCTGCTGCTCTCGAACGAGTTCGGCGACGGGCCGGTGACGATGAGCTCCGTGCACATCGCGGACTCGACGAACGCCGACGGCATCAATGCGGACACCGACAAGGCCCTGAAATTCATGGGCGCCGATTCGGTGACCATCCCGGTGGGCAAGACGGTCTTCTCCGATCCGATCGATTACAACCTCAAGCCCAACAGCAAGCTCGCGGTGACCATCCGGTTCGGCGCCGTCCCGAGCGGGATCACCGGGCACCCGGGCTCACGGACGAACTCGTACATCCAGACCGGCGATGGGGTCTCGTCGCCGACGCTGACGTCGCCGGTGAGCACCGCGCACTGGTACTACATCACGGGCCTCGACGTTATGGCCGATCCCTCGGCCGCGGCGATCGCCATCCTCGGCGACTCGATCACGGACGGCCGCGGCTCGGTCACGGACGGGAACACGCGCTGGCCGGACTTCCTGTCTCGCCGGTTGCGGGCCAATCCCGGGACCGAGAACGTCGCCGTGCTGAACCTGGGGATCGGCGGGGGCACCGTGCTGGCCGGCGGGCTCGGGCCGACCGCCAAGCTGCGCTACCAGCGCGACATCCTGGACCAGCGCGGGGCTCGCTGGGCGGTCATTTTCATCGGCGTGAACGACATCGGCAACGACAGCGCGCCGAACGTCGCCGACGCTCTGATCGAGGCCTATAGCGATTTCATCGACAAGGCGCACGACAAGGGGATGCTCGTTTACGGAATCCCCATCCTGCCGTTCAAGGGCAACGGGTACTACTCCGCCGAGCACGAGGCCGCCCGTCAGAAGGTCAACACCTGGATCCGCACGAGCGGCGAGTACGACGCGGTCATCGACCTGGACCCGGCGGTCGTCGACCCCAACGATCCTGCCAAGCTGCAAGATGACCTCGACTTCGAGAATGACGGGCTTCACCTGAACCCGACTGGCCTCGAAGCGATGGCGGACGCCGTCGACCTCTCGCTGTTCACCAAATAACGCGAACCGAGCACGGGGGAGCACGGCCGGGCGCGCGACATCCCGCGCGCCCAGCCGAGACCCCCGCTTCCCTGGCGGGGAGCCGGGGAGCCGTGGTGATCGCCGAGGGCTGCGATCGAGGCCACGGGGGTAGACACCCCATCGGTAAAGCAGATCGCTGGGCGCCGGTGTTGACGCGTTGCGTCGTGCGTCCACACATGTTCATCCGTTGCGCTCCTGAGTAGCCTTCATCCCATGCGCGGAGGACACGACGCGGAGGCCGTCGCCACGGAATGTGCGCCCGTGCTCGTGGCGGCGGGCGGGCTCGGTCCACGCGCCGGCGGGCCCGAGGTGGCGCCGTGAGCCGGATCCTGCTGGTCGAGGACGAGGTCGTCATCCGGATGGAGCTCCGGCGGCTGCTCGCGCGCCACGGGCACGACGTCGTCGAGGCGGGGTCGATCGCCGAGGCCGAGGAGGCGCACGATCTGCGCGCGTTCGATCTGGTGCTCGCCGACGTGCGCCTGCCCGGCGCGCCCGGCACGGAGCTCGTCGGCCGGTGCGGCGGGGCGCCGGTCGTGCTCATGACGAGCTACGCGACCGTGAAGGCGGCCGTCGACGCGGTGAAGCGCGGCGCCGCGGATTACCTGTCGAAGCCGTTCGATCACGCCGAGCTCGTCGCCCTGGTCGACCACCACCTCGCCGGCGCGCGCGCCGCGCAGGGCGCGCCCGCGGAGAGCGCGCCGGCGTCGATGCCGCCCGCGCCGGCGTCGATGCCGCCCGCGCCGGCGTCGATGCCGCCCGCGCCCGACGACGAGGAGCTCGAGGGCATGATCGGCGGCTCGGCGGCCATGCGCGAGGTGTTCGCGCGGGTGCGCAAGGTGGCGCCGAGCGAGGCGACGCTGCTCGTGCTCGGCGAGAGCGGCACCGGCAAGGAGACGCTCGCCCGCGCCGTGCACCGGCTCAGCCCGCGGCGGCAGTTCTCGTTCGTGCGCGTCCACTGCGCGGCCATCCCCGAGGGGCTGATCGAGGGCGAGCTCTTCGGCTATGAGCGCGGCGCCTTCCCGGGCGCGCTCTCGGCGCGCGCGGGGCTCTGCGAGGCCGCGGAGGGAGGGACGCTCCTGCTCGACGAGATCGCCGAGCTGCCGGCGCGCGTGCAGGCGCGGCTCCTCCGCTTCCTGCAGACCGGCGAGGTGCGGCGCGTGGGCGCGGCGCAGGCCCGGCGCGTCGACGTGCGCCTCATCGCGGCGACCCAGCGGGATCTCGTGGCGATGGTGCGCGAGGGGTCTTTCCTGAGCGATCTCTACTTTCGCCTGCGGGTCCTCGAGATCCGCCTGCCGCCGCTTCGCGAGCGGCCGGGCGACTCGGTCCGCATCGCGGAGTCGCTGCTCACGCGGCGCGCGCGGGCGACGGGCCAGCGGCCGCTCGCGCTGTCGCCGGAGGCGCGCGCCGCCATCGCGGCGGCCCCGTGGCCGGGCAACGTCCGCGAGCTGGAGAACGCCATCCACCGCGCCATGGTCCTCGCCGAGGGCAGCGAGATCGGGGTGGGCCTGCTCGGGCTCGACGACGCGCCGCAGCCCGCGCCGGCGGCGCATTCCTCGGCCGCGCACGAGAGCGAGCCCCGGTCCGACTCGCTCGAGGGCTATTTCCGCCGCTTCGTCCTCGAGCACCAGCACGAGCTGACCGAGACCGAGATCGCCCGCCGCCTCGGCATCAGCCGCAAGGCCCTCTGGGAGCGCCGCCAGCGGCTCGGCATCCCTCGGCCGCGCTAGCACCCGACGCGCCCAGACGATCTTTCTCTATCAGAACACGCTTCCGGCCGTGCCCCTTCGCACGACGATTCCGTCGGCTCGCGGGCCAAGCCTTCGAAGAGAAAAATCGAACCATAGAGGCGACGATTCGCGGCCTTCGCACATCGCCCATTACGCGGCGCTCCAGGCCGAGGGCGGTGGTGGCCTAATTGCCCCGGAGTGATTCACATGAAGGCGGGAAGGCTGGAAGATCATTGATCTTTTCTTCCCGCCTTCCCGCCTTCATGTTCAATTTAGGCCACCACCCCGAGGGCGTCCCGGTACGACCACGGCTATCGCGAGATCGCGCTCGACGCCGGCTCGCTCACCCGTCGCCGTGAGCAGCGCCGCCGCGCCTTCGCTCGAGATGCCGGTTCCCTGAACGCCCGCGCCGCGTGCCCGGGCGAACAACGAGGCCGCCGACGCCACTGTCGCGTGATGGCGCCGACGCCATTGTTATATCCTACGGTCTGTGCCGTGGAAGATCTCGAGCTTTGAACGCCCGCCCACCGGCCGCGCCGCGCGCCGCCGGACCGCCTTCCGCGCCGGGCGGCGCGCATGACGCCCCTCCGCGCCTTCGAGCGCAGCGAGCGCTTCGAGATCCGGCGCCAGCTCGGCGCCGGCGGGTTCGGCGCCGTCTACGAGGCCGTCGACCGGCGCTACGGCTGCGTGATCGCGCTCAAGGCCCTCTACCAGCAGTCCGAGCCGAGCGCGCTGCTCCGCTTCAAGCAGGAGTTCCGCAGCCTCGCCGACGTCGTGCACCCGAACCTGGTCACCTTGCACGAGCTGCTCTCCGACGGCGGGACGTGGTGCTTCACCATGGAGCTCGTCGACGGCATCGACTTCCTCAGCTTCGTGCGCGTCCAGCTGCCCAGCCACCGCGCGCGCGCCGAGCAGGAGACGGTCGTCTCGGACGCGTTCGTGGACCGCGCGTCGCTCGAGCCGAGCACCGCGCGCCCCTTCCCGACGGACGACGGCACCTGCGCGGCGCGCGCCGCGGCCGGCGGCGGCGTCGCGGGCCCGGACGACGTGACGCAGGCGCTGCTGGCGTCCCCAGCGCCCCCGGCGCGGCGCCTCGACGGCGGCTGGCCCGAGCGCACGTCCAGCCCGCCCCGCCCGCTCCGGCAGGCCTTCTCGCTCGACACGCGGCGGCTCCGGGCCGCCTTCGCGCAGCTCGTCGAGGGGGTCTCGGCGCTCCACGCCGCCAACATCCTCCACCGCGACCTCAAGCCCTCGAACGTCCTCGTGACGCGCGACGGCCGCGTGGTGCTGCTCGACTTCGGGATCGCCAAGGAGCTCAAGCCCAGGGCGCCGGGCGAGGCGACCGTCGAGGACCTCGTGGGCACGCCGGCGTACATGCCGCCGGAGCGGCTCACCTCGACGCCCGAGACGGAGGCCAGCGACTGGTACAGCGTCGGGGTGATGCTCTACGAGGCGCTCACCGGCGCGCTCCCGTTCGCGGGCTCGGTGGTCGACACGATCTCGGCCAAGCTCTGGTCGACGCCGATGCCGCCGTCGCTCCTCGTCGACGGCGTCCCGCGCGACCTCGACGAGCTCTGCGCGGCGCTCCTGCAGCGCGACGCGGCCGCGCGGCCGTCGAGCGCCGAGGTCGTGCTGCGCCTGCACGGCGAGCGGGCGGCGCACCCGGTCCGGTGGCTCCGCGCCCCGCCGGAGGGCGCCGAGCGGCTCGTGGGGCGCGAGCGGGAGCTCGGCGCGCTGGAGGACGGGTTCCGCGAGAGCGCCGCCGGGCGCACCCTGGTCGTGCTCGTCGCCGGCCGGTCCGGGATGGGCAAGAGCGCCCTCGCGTCGAGCTTCCTGCGCGCGCTGCGCGAGCGCGGCGCCGCCACCGTGCTCGCCGGGCGCTGCCACGAGCGCGAGTCGGTGCCCTACAAGGCGCTCGACAGCCTCGTGGACGCGCTCTGCGAGCACCTCCGGCGCATGCCGCCCGCCGAGTCGGCGAGCGTCCTGCCGGACGACATCCACGCGCTCGCCCGGCTCTTCCCCGCGCTCCGCGCCGTCCCGGGCGCCGGGGCCGACGGCGCCGGGGCCGACGGCGCCGGGGCCGACGCCGCGCCCGCGGCCGCGCCGGACGCGCGGCAGGCGCGCTGGCGCGCGTTCCAGGCGCTCAAGGAGCTCTTCCGCCGCCTCGCGGCGCGCCGGCCGCTCGCGATCTGCATCGACGACCTGCAGTGGGGCGACGCGGACAGCGCGCGCCTGCTCGCCGAGCTGCTCTCGCCCCCGGACGCGCCGCGGCTCCTGCTCATCGCCTGCTACCGGAGCGACGAGGCGGAGCGCTGCGCCCCCGTCGGCGAGCTCCGGCGGCTCGCGGCCCGGCGCGGCGCCGCGGTCGAGCTCCGCGAGGTGACGGTCGAGCCGCTCTCGCACGAGCAGGCGATGCGCCTGGCCCTCGAGCGGCTCGGGCCCGCCGCGGGCGCGCGCCTCGAGCGCGCCCAGGCGATCGCCCGGGAATCCGAGGGAAGCCCCTTGTCGGTGAGCGAGCTCATCCAGTATCTCTCGAGCCGGGACGGGGGCACGCTCGCACCGTCTGGGGGGGGAGGCGACATCAGCCTCCGGCGGGTGCTCATGAGCAGGATCGACGAAATGCCCGAGCGCGCCCGGCGGCTCATCGAGGTCGTCGCGGTCGCCGGATGCCCGATCGAACAGGAGGTCGCCTTCGCGGCCGCGGAGCTCGGCGAGGACGCGCTCTCGTGCCTCACCCCGCTCCGCGCCGCCAACCTGGTCCGGATCGCGGAGGCCCGCGGCGGCCCGCGCCTCGAGATCACCCACGATCGCATCCGCGAGGCCGTCCTCGCCGCGCTCGATCCCGCGGCGCTCGCCGCCCGGCACGCCCGGCTGGCGCGCGCGTTCGAGGCGACCGGGCGCGCCGATCCGCAGGCGCTCATGGTCCACTTCCACGGCGCCGGGGAGCTCCTCGAGGCGGCGCGGCACGCGGCCGCCGCGGCCGATCTGGCGAGCGCCGCGCTGGCCTTCGACCGCGCGGCCGAGCTCTACGCGCAGGCGCTCGCGTGGGGGCGCGGCGGCCCCGGCGACACCCCCGAGGCGCGCCGCGATCTCCTGGTCCGGCGCGCGACCGCGCTCGCGAACGCCGGGCGCTGCCGCGACGCGGCGCCGCTCTTCCTCGCCGCGGCCGAGGGCGCGCCGCCCGCGGTGGCGCTCGATCTGCGCCGGCGCGCCACCGAGCAGTACCTCGTCGGCGGCCACCTCGAGGAGGGCACCTCCGCGCTCGTCCCGCTCCTCGCCGAGGTCGGCCTCGGCTATCCGGCGACGACCGCGCGCGCGGTCCTGACCGTGGCCGCGCTCTACGCCCGCATCCGGCTGCGCGGCCAGGCGTTCCAGGAGCGCGCCGCGGCCGAGATCCCGCCCGAGGTGCTCACGCGGATCGATCTCTGCCTCTCGGTCAGCAAGGCGCTCACCGACGTCGATCCGCTGCGCTCGACGGTGTTCCTGTTCCGCAGCCTGCTGCTCTCGCTCGATGCGGGCGAGCCGTCCCGCGTCGCGCTGGGCCTCTCCGCCTTCGGGCTCATCTCGGCGTTCCAGGGGACGCCGTCGGCGATCGAGGAGGGGTCGAGGCTGCTCGCGCGCGGCGAGGCGATCGCCGAGCGGCTCGGCGATGGCCGGCTCGGCAGCGTCATCCGCATCTACGTCGGCGGGGCGCACCTCGTGCGCGGGGCGTGGCGCGAGGCGCTCGAGTACTACGACGCCACCCGGCGGCAGCTCGAGGAGCGCTGCGTCGGCGTCGAGATGGAGCGCAACCTGGCGCAGGCCGGCGCCCTGGTCGCGCTGGAGGCGCTCGGCCGGTTCGTGGAGCTCGCGGAGCGCACGGCGAGCTGGCGCCGCAGCGCGACGGCGGTGGGCAACCTGTTCGCGTCGGTGTCCGCGACGATCGCGTCCGCGGTGCCGCTGCTCGCCGCGGACGACGCGGCCGAGGCGCGGCGGTGCGTGCGCGAGGTGGTCGCCCGCTGGGCGCGGGGGGCGATGCACGTGCAGCACCTCTACGCGCTGCGCCTCGAGACCCTGGCGGACCTGTACGAGGGCGAGGCCGACGCGGCGCGCGCGCGGCTGCTCGCCGAGTGGCGCGGCATCGAGCGCTCGCAGCAGCTGCGGGTCCAGCCGGCCCGCATGGACATGCTGCTCCTGCGCGCCCGGACCGCGATCGCGGCGGCCGCGGCGCGGCGCTCCGGCCGGGAGCCGCTCCTCCGGGAGGCCGAGGCGGACGCGGCCCGGCTCGAGCGCGAGGTGCGGCGCGACGGCGCCCCGCTCGCGGCGCTGCTCCGGGCGGGCGTCGCGCGGCTCCGCGACCGGCCGAGCGAGGCGCTCGTGCAGCTCGGCGCCGCGGCGCGCGGCTTCGACGCGGTGGACATGGCGCTCCACGGCGCCTGCGCCCGCCGCGGCCGGGGGGAGCTGCTCGGCGGCGACGCCGGGCGCGCGCTCGTCGCGCAGGCCGACGAGGCGATGGCCCGCCAGGGGATCCGCCGCCCGGATCGCTGGACCGCGCTCTACCTGCCGGGCTTCGGCGGCCCAGGAGGCTGACCTCGATGGCGACGTCCTCGGCGACCGCGACGGACCCTCGGCGCTCCCGCGCCGCGCGCGCCTCCTCGATTCCTCCGGCGAGGGCCGCGGCCCTCTGGCCCGCGCTCGCCGCGGCCCTGGGGTGCACCTCGCAGGCCGGCCTCGCCCCGCCGCCGGAGCCGGTGCAATCGGACGCGCAGGCGCTCTCGCCGTTCGTCGCCCGGCCGCTGCCCTATTCGACGGAGCCGGGCTGGCGGTCGGCCCACGACGACAAGGTGAAGTACTCGATGGGCCTGGGGCTGGCCGACATCAACGGCGACGGCTTCAAGGACATCGTTGTCGCGAACGGCAACGACATGGAGACAAAGCCGATCGTCGTCTATTACAACGATGGGACGGGCCATTTCCCGCCGCAGCCCAGCTGGTCGTCGGCGGACGCCGACTACAACACCGGGCTCGCCGTGGGCGACATCGATCGGGACGGCTGGGTCGATGTCGCGGTGAGCGTCGGCCCGCGGGAGCCGGGCACCGTGAAGCTCGGGCACGTCAAGGTGTACAAGAACCGCGGCGGCGCGCTGGAGCCGACGCCGGGCTACCGCAGCGCGGACGGGTACTCGAGCGTCGGCTGCGCGCTCGGCGACGTGGACGGCGACGGGGATCTGGATCTCGCGGCCTCCGTGGCGCTCGAGGAGGGGTATGCGCCGGGCCCCGCGCGGATCTATGAAAACGTCGGCGGCGCGCTGTCCCCGCTGCCGACCTGGAAGAGCGCGAGGGTCGATCACAGCTTTGGCATGGAGTTCGCCGACATCGACGGGGACGGCCTCCTGGATCTCGCCGTCGCGATGCCGGGCGTGCCGATCTTCCGCGGCGTGCTGCGGGATCGCGGCGTCATCTCCCTCCCGCGG
This sequence comes from Sorangium sp. So ce836, assembly GCF_028553905.1. Classification (NCBI taxonomy): domain Bacteria; kingdom Pseudomonadati; phylum Myxococcota; order Polyangiales; family Polyangiaceae; genus Sorangium; species Sorangium sp. So ce836. Next base: position 4,604,080 of record NZ_CP102233.1, read on the forward strand.
GAGCCGGCCTGGACGGCGAGCGAGTCCATCCAGTATCCGATGTTCCTGGACGCGGGGCGACTCGGCACCTCCTCCGGGCTCGTGGTCTCGTACAGCGACTTCGGTGCTGGCAGCGCGCGGCTCTCGGGCGCGCCCGGGCGGGGGGCGGCGGGCGCGAGCGCGGGCGCGAGCTCGACGCGATTCGAGGCCTACGCGCCAGAGCTCCAGCGCGGCTCGACCTGGAGGTCGGCGAGCGCCGGCTGGGGGGCTGGCGTCGCGCTGGCCGACGTGAACGGCGACGGCGTGCTCGATCTGATCGCCGGCCGCTGGGGCCCGGCCCCGCCGCCGAGCGCGCTCGGCGCGCCGCTCCAGATCTACCTCGGGCAGGGGGGCGGGTTCACCCGGGAGCCCGTCTGGTCGTCGGCGACGATGACGGTGCAGGAGACCGTCGCGCTCGCCGACCTGGGCCGGGAGGCATTGCGGTCGGCGACCGAGACGTTCCGCATCCAGCGCGAGCAGGCCGTGGTCACGCTCTCTCGCCCGATCATCGAGCAGATCGACGAGATCCGCCGGAACGGCGCGCCCGTCGCGCGGCGCGACGTCGCCGCGCTCCCGGGCGGGAGCTGGATCTCGTTCGCGCAGCGCCTCCGGCCCGGCGACGAGGTGGAGGTCCGCTATTCGTACTCGACGGAGCTGGACATCGTCGAGACGAACTGGGATACATCGAATTACATCTACTATTATCGCACGTCGTCCCGGTGAGCGCCGGGCGGCCCGTGGGCGCAGGGCCCTTGCCGCGTCCATCACCCTAGCCGTGGAGCGGTTCTCATGTTGATGTTCTTCATCGCCGATCTCGCGCGCGATCCCAACCTGCAGGCCGCGTTCAGCGAGGATCCGGAGCGCGTCATGGCGCAAGCCGGCCTCTCGGACGAGCAGAAGGCGCTCTTGCGGACCCGCGATCCGAAGCGCATCGCCCACGCGGTCGCGCAGGAGGTCGAGGCGCTGCCGATCCGGTCGGTGGACCCGGTGGTCAACTGGATCGGCCCGGTGCTCCACGTCACGGCCGTCGAGCCGAACAGCGGCGTGCACGGGCAAGAGGTCAAGACCGTGGTGTACGGCACGTATTTCGAGAGCACGATGGCGTGCTCGCTGGTGCAGGGGACGACGGTCATCTCCGGGGTCGTCTCGAACGTGGTCACGGGGATGAACTCGAGGATGGATGTGCGGTTCAACCTGGCCAACGCGGTCCCGGGCCCGTACGGCGTGCAGGCGAAGTCGCGGCGGGCCGAGAGCACGCTGCCGAGGGCGTTCGACGTGAAGCGCGCTCGCCAGACGCCGGCGTGAGCGGCCGGGGCGGCGCGGCCCCGCGGGGAGGGCCAGGGTGATCGTCCCGGTGCGCGAGCTCTTGGCCGAGGGCGCGGCGCTGCTCCCGCCGGCGCTGGTCTCCCCGGCGGCGCGCGCGCGGCTCGCGGCGGCGGCGGTCGGCCTGCCCGCGGCGGCCTCCTGCGCTGCCGTCGAGTGCCGACTCGGCGGCTCCGAGCGGGTCGATCTGCTGGTCTGTCTGACGGCGGCGGAGGGGGGGCATCGCGCGCTGGTGCAGCGGCGCGCCGAGCTGGACCTGCTCTCGACGCCGGCGTGGGCGCGGGTCGTCGCGTTTTGCGCGGAGTGGGCGGACCCTGGCTCGCCGCTCTACCGCGGCGTCCCGCTGCTCTGGCTCGAGCTCGACCTTCCTGACGACGGGGCGCGGGGGCCGTCGTCCGTGCCGGCGCCGTATCCGTTTCCCTGCGTCGAGCCCGCGGTGCCGGGCGGCGTCGCGCCGGCGCGGCCGGGGGAGGTGGGCCGGACGGGCGACGGGGCCGCGCTTCCGGAGCAGGCGGGCGTGATCCGGCGGGCGCTCGCGCTCCTGCTCGGAGAGCCCCCGCCGCCCGCCGTCGACGGTGCCTTGTTCCGGTGCATCGCGCGGCTGCCGCCGAGCGGGCGCGCGATGCACGTGGCCCCGCTCGCCGTGCGGGAGCGCGCCGCGGTCCGCCTGGTGGTCGCGATGGCGAAGGCCGATGTCCCGGCGTACCTGGCGCGGATCGACTGGCCCGGATCGATCGCGGACATCGAGGCGCTCCTCGACAGCATGGTTCCGTTCACGAGCCATGTCGGCTTCCACCTCGACGTCGGCGCGGCGGTGGAGCCGATGCTGGGCCTGGAGATCTCGTTTCCGGTCGTGGATCTCCGCTGGGCGACGGCGCTCGACCGGCTGGTCGCGCTCGGCGCGTGCTTGCCGGATAAGCGTGACGCGATCCTGGCCTGGCCGGCGGACGCGCGGCCCTGGCCGGGCCGGGCGTGGCCGACGCGGCTGCGCCAGGGCGTCATGCTCAAGCTGGTCTATCGGCCGGACGCGCCGCTGGAGGCGAAGGCGTATCTCGGGATCACGCCGTACGTGGCGCTGTTCGGGTGAGCGAGGCGGCGGGTGGGGCGGGGCGTCTTCGTAAGGCTCAGGGGCTTCGGTAACGAGATGCGGTATGCAGGACCGTCTCGGCTGGCCGCCATCAACAGCGAGCTCGTCTGGCTGTACTGGCAGGTGGGCCGCCGCCTTCGCGAGCACGTCGTCGGCGAGGGCCGGGCGGCGCGTACGGCGAGCAGGTCGTCGCCGACGTGGCCGCCGCCCTCTCGGCCGAGTACGGCCGCGGCTTCGGCAAGCGCAACCTTCACCACCACCACATGCTGCGCTTCGCTGAGGTTTTCCCCGACCCGGAGATTGTGCACGCGCTGCGTGCACAGTTGAGCTGGACCCATCTCCGGGAGATCATCGCCCTCGACGATCCCCTCCAGCGCCGCTTCTACGTCGAGCTCTGCCGCCTCGAAGGCTGGAGCACCCGGGCGCTCCAGGAGAAGATCGCCGGCATGCTCTTCGAGCGCACCGCCATCGCGAAGCGCCCGGAGGCCGTCGTTCAGGAAGCCCTATCCGCGCTCGGTGCGAGCGGCCGGATGACGCCCGACCTCATCTTCCGCGACCCGTATGTCCTCGACTTCCTCGGTCTGCCCGCCTCTTTTGGCGAGCGTGAGCTGGAGGGCGCCATCCTGCGGGAGCTGGAGGGCTTCCTCCTGGAGCTGGGACAGGGCTTCAGCTTCATCGCGCGGCAGAAGCGGATGAGCATCGGCGCCGAGGATTACTACCTCGACCTGCTCTTCTTCCACCGTTCGCTGCGGGCGCTCGTGGCCGTCGAGCTCAAGCTCGGCCGCTTCGACGCCCGCGACAAGGGGCAGATGGAGCTCTACCTGCGCTGGCTCGACAAGCATGAGCGCCAGCCCCACGAGAACCCGCCGCTCGGCCTCATCCTCTGCGCCGACAAGAACGAGGAGCAGATCGAGCTGCTCCAGCTCAGCGAGGGCTCGATCCGCGTGGCGAGCTACCTGACGGAGCTGCCCCCGCGCGCGCTCCTCGAGAAGAAGCTCCTGGAGGCCATCGCCCACGCGCGCGCGCAGATCGGCGCCCCACCGCGGCCGATCACGAGCGGGGGTGAACCTTCGACCTGAGCCGAGGAGGAGACCGCGTGACCATCGATACCAGCGAGAAGGGCCTCGAATCCCACATCGTCCGCGCCATGACCGGGCGGATCGACCTCCTCTCGCCGCGGTGAAGAGGGACGACGAGGACGCCTTCGACTCGATCATCGTGGTCACGGAACGCCGCATCCTCGACGAGCAGATCCAGCAGAATATCAAGCAGTTCGTCCAGGTGAGCGCCGTGGTCGGCGCCGTCACCGGCGCGGGGGGCTCGAAGACGCAGCAGCTCTCGAAGTTCCTCGCGTCCGGCGTGCCGGCTGTTCGTCCCCGCCGCGGCGCCCTCCCGCTATCGCTCGTCGAGGAAGGCCGACGGCTCCTGGAGCGTAGCCGCTCCGCAGAGCGCGTTCCGAAGCGTGCTTGTGGAAGGCGGCCCCGTGCGTACAGTCGCGGTGCGATGACGAAGCGACGGAGCGGGGATGCAGGCGTCGAAGTCCCGAGCCTGACGACAGCGGTGCTGAAGCTGTCAGCACCGCAGGTCGCATGGCAAGGCCGCGAGGACGCCCCCGCCAGGGCGAAGGGACGCCCGCGTCGCGCGGCTGAGCAGGAGGAGGAGCGCGCAGGAGCGGCCGAGGCCGCCGGCGTGCGGCGCCGCAAGACCGCCGCCCAGCCGTCGGCGGAGGAGGTGGGCGAACGGCGGCCGACCCGAGGCGCGGACAAGCAGCGCCGAAGCGAAGCGAACCGAAGGCGCCCCGTCGAGACGAGCTCGACGGTGGCGGGGCGAAGCGACGACAGCACCGGCTCGACGAGCCGACGCACCTCGGCGCGGACGCGGAAAGGACGCGCGCCTGGCTCGGCCGCTCCGGACGCAACGAGCACTGTGGGCGCGACGCAAGCGGGCGACGCGGCGCGATCAGCGGTCGCGGAAGACGAGCCGCGAGCCGGAGATCCGAGCCAGGTCCAGGTACTTGAGCCGCCCCTCGGCGATGAGGCGTTGTCGCGTCGCGACCCAGTTCTTGGGACTCAGGTCGAGGATGCGGCTGAGCGGATAGCTCGGAGCCACGGTCAGGATCTCCTGCAAGTACAGCTCGGGGTCGAGCCCGTGCATCTGGCAGGTCGCGATGAGCGACGTGACGGCACAGGCCCGGACAGCATGCTCGTCGCTGCCGTGGAAGAGCCAGTTGCGTCGTCCCTTGACGACGCGGCGCAGAGCCCTCTCACTGGCATTGTTGTGGATGGGGACCTCCCCGTTGGAGAGGAACTCGCAGAGCGCCTCCCTCTGGTTGTGCAAATAGACCAGCCCTTCGCGCAACGGCGAATGCTCCGGGACGACCTGCCGCTGCGCCTCGACCCAGGCGAAGAGCTTCTCAATCAGCGGTGCGGACTCGCGCTGCCGGATCTCGAGACGCTCGTCCGGGCTGCACAGGGCGCATTCCTCCTCGACGCGGAAGAGCGCCTGGATGGCCTGGAGCGCGAACGCCGCATCCTTGCCCGCCCCGGCCTTGAACGCCTTGAAGAAGCGCCTTCGTGCATGGCTCCAGCAGCCGGCCTCGCGCGCCTTGCCCGGCCCGAACAGCACGTTGTGGTTGGCCGAGGCATCGGCGACGAGCGTCCCCTGGTAGCCGCCGAAGAGCTTCGCGACGGTGGGACCGTCGTACGTCGGTGTATAGCGGAACAGCACCCCATCGCCCGGCGCGACGAGGACGAAGACATGCCCATAGCGGTGCTTGTCCTTGGCCCGGATGGCGGTGCCCGTCGCATCCATGGCGAACCACGACCGCGAGAGCGCGTCGCTCCAGATGGCATCGGCGATGCGCATCGCAATGCCGCCACAGTCGTACTGCCAGCGTGTCATGTTGCCGCGGCCAATGCGGAAGCCGTGGCGCTCCGACTCCACCTCTTGCCTGTAGTATGGCATGTGGTAGTCGAGCTTGTGGACGAACAGGTGGGCCAAGAGGCTCGGATCGGCAAGGCATCTGGCGATCGGGCGCTCCGGCAGCGAGGCGATCTTCACAGGTCCGCCGCTGTCCTCCGCAGCGTCCGACTCGGGCGTGTAGCGTACGAGGACGCCGTCGACGAAGGGGCTTTGCTTGAAGCCCGTGTCCGCGGGGATCCCCAAGAGCTCGTGCTCCCGCACGACGAGGGGCTCGTCGAGCTCGCGCTTGAAGGCCGGCTCTGCGGCTGGCAAAGAAGCAGGCTCCTCGCCCGCTCCGCGGCTCGCCGCCGGTGCCTCCGCCTTGGCCACGTACTTGGGGCGACGCCAGACGATCTCCACGGGGCCGCCGCGCCGGTGGCCGATCACCGAGCTGTCTTCGACGCCCACACGCTCGAAGCGCTCGCTACCTTGGAGCAGCACCTCCGGCGGCAGCGTCTCGATGATCACCCTCGGGATGACACCGATGCGACGGCGCCCGTGCTCGTGGCGCTGAACTCGCTTGCCACCTCCGGGATCCGAGCTGGAGCAGGACTCTGCGGTCCCCCCACGCTCCGCCGGGCTCGCGAGGCCCGGCGGCGGGATGCTGCCGTCGCTCCGATCCGCCTCAGGCGAGGCGCTGTGGGTCTCGGCCTGCGACGAAGCTTGAGCCGGACAGGCGTCTGGCTCGCCGGCCAGCGAAAGCCGCAGCTGGTCAGGCGAGATCTGCTCGGAGACGTGGCGCCGGAACCCGATCTCCAACGTCCGAATCGTCTCCTGCAGCTGTTGATTGTACGCCTTGAGCGACTCGACAGAGCGAGCGAGCTCTTGGGCCTGTTGCTCCGCCGTCGAAAGCTCGGCCAGCTTCGCCTCGAGCTCCTGCACCCGCCGGAGCAGCGCGTCGACCACCGACGCGGGGTCGGCGGGGCTCCCCTGTCCTTGTCCCCTGGCCTGAAGATAGCCGAGCACGAGCGCCGTGCCGTCAAGGCGCTCTGTCTCCGCCGCCTGCGGGAGCTCGGTCTCACCGGGTCGTGTCAAGGCGCGCCATGGATGCCCCCTCCGCTGGCTCCTGGCAAGTACCTTACGCAGGCACTTTTGGCTGTTTTTGATGAGAATCCTTTGTTGAAAATGGGAACGCGGGGCAAACATGGTGCGCCCTCGACGCCGCGCTCTCGCGAGGTCTTCGGGAGGATGCAACTCGCGCCCTGCTCCATCTCCGCATCAGGCTGAGCCGGCTCCGTATCAGGCTGAGCCGGCCGCCATCGGGCCGCGCTGGCGCCGGCAGCGTGGTGGACGAGCGCCGGCGCAGACGCCTCAGTGGACCAGCCGGCGGCGGCTTGCCAGCTCTTCCACGGGTAGACCAGCGAGCAGCTGCGCGAAGTCCTGTGCTGACAGCTCGATACACTTGCCGTCAGCCTCGGTGAACGAGGGCAGAGCAAATGCACCCTTCGAGAAACGCTTGTATAGAATTGTATACCCGTTGCGGTCCCACCAAAGTGCCTTCAGTCGGTTGCGCCTCTTGTTGAAGAACAAGAATAGCGCGCCGCTGGCTGGGTCCAGGCACAGCACCTGCCGGGTGATCGCGGCGAGCCGGTCGAACGCGCCACGCAAGTCCACTGGACCGACGGCCAGATACACGGCTATCGTCGCGGGGGTCACTGCCCCCTCCGCAACGCCTCGATCGCTTCCACGAGGTCGCGCGCGCCTATCCCACATACCTGCATCCGCGTCCCATCGGTAAATGCGACGTTGAGCCGCAAAGGCGGCGCCTCTCGGCGCTCCGGGCGCACCACGACGGGTAGGAACGGAACATGCTGAGCCGCCTTGGTGGTCGCTGGCAACGCACCATCATCTGCGCGCTCACCGCCAGCCACCCATCGGTCGGCAGTCATCTTGTGGACACCGAGCTCCGTGGCGATCTCGGCCGGCGTCGCCCCCGCCCGGGAACGCTCCCTGGCGTACGCCTCGGCTCGGTCTCGCAGCTCGCTCGGGTACTTCCCACGGCTCTTCTTCTCACGATACCTCGACAGCTCCGCACGCAGCTGCACCAGCTCTCTGCTTCCTGGCATCGCACGCTCCTCTTCGCTCGGCGAGGGCACGCCCCTCATCGGACGTCGCGTAGCGTGCAACCGAAGCTGGCCAGGGGAAAGACGCGGTCTGCGGAGCGGCTACCCTGGAGCGCCTCGAGCGTCCGGCTCAGCGCCTCGAGCGATGCGGCGGCTTCGTGGAAGCGACGCTCGCCGAGCAGGCGCAGGTAGCTCGCGAGCGCGTCGTTGGCCCGCTGCGCCAGCGCGTCGGTCGCGCCGCGCGCGCCGGGGCCCTCCGGCACGCCGGGCAGGCCCGCCGCGGCCGGCTCCGGGGGCGGCCCGCCCTCGATGAGCCCGCGCAGCGCCGCGTCGAGCGAGCTCGCGTAGCTCATCCGGTCGCCGTGCATCACCACCACCACGCGGAGCTCCGGATACGCCGCCGTGTCCGCCTGGAGGAAGATGGGCTCGACGTAGAGGAGCGTGTCCTCGACAGGGATCACCAGCGCGTTGCCGCGGATCACCTTCTGACCTCGCTGGCTCCACAGGGAGAGCTGCGCCGACAGCACCGGATCCTGATCGATCTTCGTGTCCATCTGCTGGGTGCCGAGCACCCGCGTGTCCTTCGGGAACTTGTACGCGAGCATGCGCCCGTAGTTGTCGCCGTCGGACATGCCGGCGAGCCAGCCGATGAGCACCTGCCGGTCCTTCGGCGTGAACGGCAGGATCTGGGTGAACTCGGGCCGCCCCTCGCCCGGCGGCCTCCACATCACATAATAGGGCTCCACCGGCTGGACCTCGTCGTAATACTTCTCGGTCGCGCGCGCCCAGAGGTCCTCCTGGTTGTAGAACACCTCGGGATCCTTCATGTGGTACTTCGCGTAGACGAGCCCCTGCGCGAGGAGGAAATCCTCCGGATAACGCACGTGCGCGCGGAGCTCCGCCGGCATCTCCTCGCGCGGCAGGAGCAGGCCGGGGAAGATGCGGCTGTAGACCTGGACGATCGGATCCTCCGGCTCGAAGACGTAGAGCCGCACCGAGCCGTCGTAGGCGTCGACCACCGCCTTGACCGAGTTGCGCACGTAGTTCGCGCGGCGGAGGTGGTGCGTGAACCCTGCCCGCCCGCCCGCGTCGCCCGGCGCGCGCGCCCCGCTCATCCCGGCGCCCTCGGCGGAGAAGAAGCTCTCGCTGTAGGGGTAGTAGCTCGACGTGGTGTACGCATCGAGGATCCAGTGGAGCCGCCCGCCGGCGACGACGATGTACGGATCGCGATCGAGGGCCAGGAAGGGGGCGATCGCCCCCACGCGCTCGCGGACCTCGCGGCGGAACATCACCCGGCTGTCGTCCGTGGGGATGCCGGACACGAGGAGGCTCGTGCCGCCGAGCTTCCACCCGAAGAGGAGCTTGCGGAAGAGGCCGTCGAGCGCGATCCCGCCGGTGCCCGCGTAGCGCGTGTAGACGTTCTCCGAGCCGCTCGGATAGTCGAACTCCGGCTCCCTGGAGTTGGCCACCACGTAGCCGTGGGTGGTCTCTCCGTAATAGATCTCCGGCCGCTCGATCGCGAGCTCGGGTGAGGCGGAGACGGGCGGGATGTCCTTCACGAGCAGGTTCGGCTGCCCGTCGCGCGTGAAGTCGTGCGCCGAGGCCATCGCGACGCCGTAGCCGTGCGTGTACTTGAAGCGACGGTTGACGAAGGTCTGGTGATCGCGCGGCAGGTTCTCGGCGTTGAGCTCGCGCGGGGCGAGCATGACCTGCCGGTAGCGGTCGCCCACGGCGTAGCGATCGATGTCGATGCCGGGCATCTCGTAATAGAGGCGGATCGCCTGGAACTGTTGGATCACGGCGTCGAGCGCGCGCGGGTCCCAGATGCGCACCTCGGCCAGGAGATCCCGGTTGTTCGCCAGGGTCTCGCGGGTGAGCCGGTCGGAGACGGGGAACTCGGTGACCTCGACGTCGTGGAGGCGGAACCCCGCGCGGGTGAACGCGATGTTGTGGGCGAGGTAGGGGCGCTCGAGCGCGAGCTCGTTGGGCACGACCTTGAGCCACTGGACGAGCGCCGGGAGCGCATGCATGCCGAGCGCCCACGGCACCGCCACGAGGAGCGCCGGCGGCGCGACGAGCCACGCCAGGGCGCGCCGGCCCGCGCCGCGCTCGACGGCGGCGGCGCGGCAGAGGGCGCGCTGCACGGGCGGGAGGAAGAGCGCGATGCCCACGAGCGCCGCGATGACGGCGACGATGCGGGTGGCGGGCAGGCGCACGTGGACGTCGGTCCAGCCAGGGCCCACGACCACGCCCGACGACGAGTACATGAGGTGATAGGCCGCGAGCCACCGTCCCCAGGCGACGACGAGCGCGAGCGCTCCGAGAGAGAAGAAGACCGCGCGGTACCGCGCGGCGCCGGCAGGCGCGGCGTCCGCGGCGGGAGCCACGATGTTCGGCGCCGCGGCGCGCTCCGCGGGGAGGTCCGCAGGGGGCCTCGTGACGTGCCCCGCAGGGGGCGCCGCGGCGTGCTCCGCGGTGGGATGACGGGCCGTCCGCCGCGCCGACGCGAGGCCCGCGTCGACCGCCGCCCCGGCGAGCGCGAAGAGCGCGAGGGCCCACAGCAGGAAGGTAACAGCATCGTAGAACGGCAGCGAGAACAGGTAGAACGACGTGCTCCGGCCGAGGATGGGGTCGCGCTGCGCCGTGGGCACCTGCGCGAGGAAGCGCAGGATCACCTCCCAGCCGAAGAAGCCCCAGAGGGCGCCGAGCGCCGCGCCGAGCAGCGTCGGGACGCGGCGCGCGCCGGGCGACCGCGCAGGGCGCGTCAGCAGGAAGACGAGGAGCCCGCCGAGCGAAGCGGCCACGAGCGCCGAGAGCAACCGGGCCAGCGTCGCCTTCCAGAAGCGCGCGGTGTAACCGAGCTCGGCGAACCAGAGGTACTCGCCCCAGAAGCTCAGGAACCCGAAGAACGCGAGCGTGCCTGCCGCGAGCAGCGCTCCCGCCGCGACGGGCAGGCGCCTGCGCATCCACATCCCCCACGCGATCAGGGCTGCTCCGGCGCCGAGCAGCACCAGGATGAAAAGAACGTACATTCGATGCCTCCTTGGCGGGGCCCCACGCGGGGCGCGACTGTGCGCCCTCGGCGCGCAAGGACCGCGCCCGATCCAGCGCTGCGAACGCGTGTCGGCGACGCACGGGCAGGCGAGCTGGCCGCCGGGACCTCAGGGCAGAATGGATCTCTCCGCCGCGCGAGGACCACCGGTAGAGACTGACGCGCCCGCCTGCCGGCCAGGCGCAGGCGGCCGCCGAGGTGGAGCTTGCGCCCCGAGAGCTCCGGCTCCACCCATCTCGTCGACAGGGCGGTTGGAGCCGCTCGTGCTCGCTCGGAACGGGAGCCACGCGCATGACGCTCGTCCTCGCGACCGACTTTTCCGCTGACGCGCAGCGCGCCGGGGCCCGCCTCGGGCCCTCGCCGGCATCGAACGGGGACCTGCTGCGATGCTGTGGGCTGTCCTGAGCATATTCGTCGGAGCGCTGCTGGCGCCGGCCCTCTATCGCCGGCTCGGTCGCTCGGCCGGCTGGCTCTTCGCGGCGCTCACGCTCGGTGCGCTCGTGCTCGCGATGAAGTTCGCCCCGAGGCTCTTCGCCGAGGGGGAGGTCCATCACGCGTCGCTGCCGTGGATCCCGTCGCTCGGCGTGGAGCTCGCGGTGAGGCTGGATGGGCTCTCGCTCGTGTTCCTGGGGCTCATCTGCGGTATCGGGGCGCTGATCTTCGTGTACGCGAGCGAATACCTGCGCTCGCACCCGCGGCTCGGGCGGTTTTACGCCTATCTGCTCCTGTTCACGGGATCCATGGCGGGCCTCGTGCTCGCCGACGACGTCATCTTCCTCTTCGTGTGCTGGGAGCTCACGAGCGTGAGCTCGTATCTCCTCATCGGGTGGGACCACGAGCGGCCGGAGGCGCGCAAAGCCGCCTTGACGGCGCTCCTCGTGACGGGCGGCGGCGGGCTCGCCATGCTCGCGGGCCTCGTCCTCCTCGTCGTCGTCACCGGAGAGACGCAGATCTCGCGATTCTCGGGGGACGTGGTCCGCGAGAGCCCCCTCTACCTGCCGATCCTGCTCCTCGTCCTCGCGGGAGCCTTCACGAAATCGGCGCAGGTGCCCTTTCATTTCTGGCTCCCTCGGGCGATGGAGGCGCCCACGCCGGTCAGCGCCTACCTGCACTCGGCCACGATGGTGAAGGCCGGCGTCTATCTGCTCGCGCGCCTGCATCCCACGCTGGGCGCGACGCGCGAATGGCACCTCGTCGTGACGGGCTTCGGCGCCGCCACGATGGTGACCGGCGCGGCGCTCGCGGTCACGCAGGAGGATCTCAAGCGGATCCTCGCCTATTCCACCGTGAGCGTCCTCGGCCTCCTCACGATGCTCCTCGGCATCGGGACCCGGGCGGCCGTCTCCGCGGCGGTGGTCTATCTGGCCGCGCATTCGCTGTACAAGGGCGCGCTCTTCATGACCGCGGGGACCCTGGACCACGAGACCGGGACCCGCGACGTCACCCGTTTGCGGGGCCTCGCGCGGCGGATGCCGATCACCGCGACGGCGGCCGCGCTGGCGGCGATCTCGAGCGCGGGGGCGCCGCCCCTCCTCGGTTTCCTGTCGAAAGAGCTCTTCTACGAGGCCGTCCTCGCGTCGCCCTCGATGACGGCGGTCCTCGCCGGGGCCGCGGTCCTGTCGAGCGCCCTGCTGGTCGTGGTGAGCTTGGTCGCCGCCCATCGCCCCTTCTTCGGGGGTCCCCCGGCGGCGCCCACGCTCCCCCACGAAGCGCCGCCGTCCTTGTGGCTCGGGCCTGCCGTGCTCGCGGCTGCGAGCCTCGTCCTCGGGGTGGCGCCGCGGCTCCTCGGCGACCTCCCGGGCCTCGCGGCGACCGCCATCCTCGGCCGACCCGCGCCGCTCGAACTGCACCTGTGGCACGGCCTGACCCCCGTGCTCGGGCTCAGCGTCGCGACCCTCCTCGCCGGTCTCGGGCTCTTCCGTGTCCTCTCCGGCCGGGAAGGGCGCCTCCTCGACGCCGCCTCGCGCCTCGGGGCGTGGGGCCCCGCGCGCGTCTACGACGCTGCCTTCGCGGGGCTCCTCCGGTTCGCGGAGTGGCTGACCAGGCGCCTCCAGACGGGGCATCTGCGCCATTACCTGCTCGTCACGGTCCTGACGACGGTCGTGCTCGTCGGGACGCCGCTGCTCCGGAGCCTTCCTTTCGAGGTCCCGTCGCTCAACGTGGAGCTCCCGGAGCTCGTGCTCGCGGGCGTGATCCTCGGGTCCGCGGCCATGGCGACGCGCACGCAATCGCGCCTCGCCGTCGTCGCCGCGCTCGGCGCGATCGGCATCTGCGTCATGCTCGTCTTCGTGATTTTCAGCGCGCTCGATCTCGCGCTGACGCAGATCATGGTCGAGGTGCTGACGATCGTCATCTTCGTCCTCGTCCTGCACCATCTGCCGCGCTTCGTGCCCCGATCCTCCGCGCGCGTGTGGCTCCCGGACGCCATCGTCTCCGTGATCTTCGGGGCCACGGTGACCCTGTTGATCCTCATGTCGTCGACGCTCTCCCCGGAGCCGAGCCTGAGCGAGTTCTTCGTGGAGAAGGGATACGCCGAGGCCCACGGGCGGAACATCGTCAACGTGATCCTCGTGGATTTCCGGGCGATGGACACGCTGGGGGAGTGCACGGTCCTCTGCATGGCCGGGATCGGGGTCTATGCGCTGCTCGCGACCCGTACGCGGAAGGGCGCGTGAGCCATGCCCTCCTTGATCCTGCGCGCCGCGACGCCGGTCTTGATGGTGCTCCTGATCATCGTCTCGATTTACGCGCTCCTCCGCGGTCACCACGAGCCCGGGGGCGGGTTCGTCGGCGGGCTCATCATCGCGTCGGCGTTCTCGCTCCACGTCCTCGCGTACGACGTCCCCTCGACGCGCCGGCTGCTCCGCGTCGCGCCCCAGACGCTCATGGGGCTCGGGCTCTCGACGATCCTGCTCTCGGGCGTCATCGGGCTCGTGGCCGGCGGAGCCTTCCTGCAAGGCCTGTGGGCGACCGTCCCCGTGCCGGGGCTCGGCGACGTCGCGGTGGGGACGCCGGTGATGTTCGACGTCGGCGTGTATGCCGCGGTGATGGGCATGGTGCTCATGATCGTCCTCATGACCGCGGAGATGAATGCATGACGGTCCTCCTCGCGATCGTCGTCGGCGGGCTCTATGCGTCGGGGCTGTTTCTCATGCTCCGGCGCAGCATCGTGAAGCTCGCCTTCGGCCTCGTGCTGCTCGGGCACGGGACGAACCTCCTCATCCTCACGGCAGGCGGCGTCGTCCGCGGCCGCCCGCCGCTGATCCCCAGGGGTGGAGGGGGCTTCCAGGCGCCGCCGGCCGATCCCGTGGCCCAGGCGCTGATCCTGACGGCGATCGTCATCAGCTTCGCGGTCGTCGCGTTCACCGTCGTGCTCCTTCATCGCGTTCATCGGACGATGGGCAGCGACGACATCGACTCTCTCGAATCGACCCGCCCATGAAGGTGCTCCTCGTCCTGCCCGTCCTCGTCCCCATGACCACGGCGGCCCTCTCGCTCCTTTTCTTCCAGCGCACAGGGAGACAGCCCGCGCTCGGCCTCATCGGGAGCGCCCTTCAGCTCGCCGTCGGCGTCGCCTTGCTCCGCGCGGTGCACCGGGGGGGCATTCAGTCGACCCAGCTCGGCGGCTGGCCCGCGCCGTACGGCATCACCTTCGTGGTCGACCTCTTCTCGGCGCTGATGGTCCTGCTCTCGGGCATCATCGCGGTCGTCACGTCGATCTACTCCGTGTCGGACATCGACCGGGAACGGCGGGCGCGCGGGTTCTACCCGCTCATGCACGCGCTCCTCATGGGCACGAACGGCGTCTTCGTCACCGGCGACCTCTTCAATCTATATGTCTGGTTCGAGGTGACGCTGATCGCGTCCTTCGTGCTCCTGGTGCTCGGCAACGAGCGGCCGCAGATGCAGGGCGCGATCAAGTACGTCGCGATGAACCTGATCGCGAGCGCCCTCTTCCTCACCGGCCTCGGCATCCTGTACGGATCCGTGCACGCCCTCAACATGGCCGACCTCTCGCTCAAGCTGCCGAGCCTCGCGCCGTCGATCCGGATCACGCTCGCGATGATCTTCCTCGTCGCGTTCGGCATCAAGGCCGCTGTCTTCCCCCTCTTCTTCTGGCTGCCGGACTCGTATCACACGCCTCCCGTGACGGTCACCGCGCTGTTCGCGGGGCTCTTGACGAAGGTGGGCGTCTACGCCCTCGTGCGTATCTTCACCCTCGTCTTCGTGGTCGACCAGGGAGCCACCCACGCGCTCCTCCTCGGGATAGCGGCGTTCACCATGGCCGTCGGCGTGCTCGGCGCGGTGTCCCACCGGGAGGTCCGGCGGATCCTCGCGTTCCACAGCGTGAGCCAGGTCGGCTACATGGTCATGGGCCTCGGCCTGTTCACGTTGTCGTCCCTCTCGGGGGCGATCTTCTTCGTCTTGCACCACGCCATCATCAAGTCGAACCTCTTCCTCATCAGCGGCATCATGCGCTCCGACGGGAAAGACGTCCCCCTCGAGCTTCAGGGCGGGCTCCTCGCGCGGAGCCCCGGGCTCTCCGCCTGCTTCCTCGTCACGGCCCTCTCCCTCGCCGGCATGCCGCCCTTGTCGGGGTTCTGGGCCAAGCTCATCTTGGTGCGGTCGGGGCTCGAGGTCGGCTCGCGAGGGGCCGCGGCCGTCGTCGCCACGAGCCTCGCCGTCGGCCTCGTCACCCTCATCTCGATGACGAAGATATGGAACGAGGCCTTCTGGAAGCCCGCGCCCGCCGAGGCCGACCTCGCCCCGCGCGAGGGCGGGGCGCGGCGTCGCGCGCTCCTGTACGTGCCGGTCGTCCTGTTGACCGCGCTGGGCTTCATGCTCGGGATGGCGCCCGAGCCGCTCCTCGACGTCGTCCGGCGGGCCGCCGCGCAGCTCGCCGAGCCGACCGAATACGTGCGCACCGTGCTGGGGGAGGGGCGCCCATGAGAGCCCTCGTCCTCAATCTGTTCCTGGCGATCGTCTGGGTGACCCTGCTCGGCCGCGTCACCGCAGGGGGCCTCGTCTTCGGCTTCCTCCTCGGGTACCTCCTGCTCTTCGGGCTCCGGCGCCTGCTCGGCCCCACGACCTATTTCGAGAAGCTGCCAGGGGTGCTGTCGTTCCTGCTCTTTTATGCGCGAGAGATGGTGCGGGCGAACATCAGGGTCGCCCGCGACGTCATTTCGATCCGGCGAAAGAGCCGCCCCGGCATCGTCGCGGTCCCCCTGGATCTGACGACCGATCTCGAGATCACGGTGCTGACGAACCTCCTCGCCCTGACGCCCGGCACCTTCGGCCTCGACGTCTCGAGCGACCGCACGGTCCTCTTCGTCCATGCGATGTTCGTGGACAGCGCCGACGCGCTGCGCGCGACCATCAAGAACGACCTCGAGCGCCGCGTGAAGGAGCTCTTCCGATGACCCCGCTCTTGCTCGTCGCGATCGCCGTCGTCACGGTGGCGTTCGTCGTCGCGTTCATCCGACTCCTGCTCGGGCCGAGCCTCCCGGACCGCGTGGTCGCCATGGACCTCATGGCGACGGTCGGCAGCGGGGGCATCGCCCTCTACGCGATGGTGACCGACCAAGGCATCCTCCTCGACGCGGTGATGGTGCTGTCGCTCATCTTTTTCCTCGGCACCATCGCGTTCGCGTATTACCTCGAGCGACAGGGGGAGGGTTCATGATCCTCGAGCTCGTCGAGGGCGCGCTCCTCGTCGTCGGATGCATCTTCATGCTGCTCGCGGCCGTGGGCATCCTGCGCATGCCGGACCTGTTCACGCGCCTCCAGGTGACATCGAAGGCCTCGGTGTTCGGGATGACGTGCATCATCTCGGCATCCGCCCTTCATTTCCGTGACCCGGCCGTCACCACCCGGGCCATCGTCATCATCGCATTCGTGGTGCTGACGATGCCCGTAGCCACGCACTTGCTCGCTCGCGCCGGTTACACGACCAACACGCCCCTCTCGCCAGAGACCGTGGTGAACGAGCTCGCGGGGCATTACGATCCGACGACCCATACCCTCGCCGGCGCAGAGCCGAGGGTCCGCACGTTCGAGCTCGCGTCCGGGGCCGCCGTCGTCGGCAAGCGTATCGCCGAGCTCGACCTGCCTGCCGGGGTGCTCATTCGCGCCATTCACCGGGAGGGCGGGACCGTCGTGCCCCGGGGCCAAACGATCCTCGAGGCCGGCGACAGGCTCGACGTGCTCGCGGAGCCGGCAGAGATCGGCCGCGTGCGTGACATCTTCCTGGCCCAGGCCGCGACGACGGCGACGGACGATCCGGACGGCGATCCGTGATAGGCAACGCTGCCCGGCGGAGCGCGCGCGTCGGTGGGCGGGCCGGGCGAGGCGATCGCGTCCGCGGTCCTGCGGATCAAGGAGCGAAGACGGAGCCGCGGTTCAGGATGCCCCCCGGGTCCTGTTGCGCCTTGAGGCCGCGGAGCGCCGCGTAGGTCTCCTCGCCGAAGCACGCGCGGTAGGCGTCGGCGCCGGAGGTCGACTCGGACTGGATGTAGCGGCGGCAGCCGAGCTCGATGGCGGCGCGCGTGAGCGCCTCGTCATGGGCGCGCAGCGGGCCCGCGGCGTCCCCGGAAGGCAGGCGCAGCGCGCCCCAGGAGCCGAGCGCGAAGAACGGCTCATCGCGCGGGTAGACCAGCGCCGGCACCGGGCGCCGCTGGCGGATCGGGTACGCGTAGCGCCGGCGGTACGAGAGCAGGCCCGCGTGCTCCGCCTCGAGGGCGGCGAGCCGCGCCTGCGCCTTCGCGAGGCTCCTCCCCGGGGTGAACAGCGTGAACCACAGGAGGCGCTCGTCGCGCTCGGCCTCGTCCGGACCGGGGCCGAGGAGCTCCGGCGAGGCGGCGATGCGCTCGCGGCTGACGCTGGCGCCGGCCGGGTAGGGCGGGGGAGCCGCGGTGTCCAGCGGGCAGAGGTCGAGCGTCGCCTCGACGACGATGCCGAGCTGGCCCATCGCGCCGAACAGCCACGGAAAGAGCGCATGATGCCTGTCGACGCGCTGAAGGCGGCCCGCGCCGTCGACGAGCGTCAGGGCCGCGACGTTCTCCCAGAAGCCCCCGTGCAGGTTGGAGCGCGGCCCGAAGCCGCCCGCGGCGACGAACCCGGCGACCGAGGGCCCGGCGTGGCCGTCGTTGACGACGGGCACGGTATAGCCGTGGCGCTCCACGAGGTTGCGCAGGCTCCAGAGGACGACGCCGGCGCCCGCGGTCACGGTGCCTTCCACCTCGAAGCGGACGTCGCCGAGGCGCTCCGTGCGGAGGAGGAGCTCGTGCGCGGCTGGCAGGGAGGCGCCGTTCAGCGCGTGGCCCTGGCCCCGGATCCGCACGGGGACGCCGTGCCGGTGGGCCGTCCCGACGGCGTCGGCGAGCTCGGCGGAGGAGGCGGGGGCGATCTCGCAAAAGGTATCGGCGCTCTGCCGGAGGCGGCCGAAATGGGAGATCGGGCCGGAGACGACGCGCGGCGCGAACGCGGAGAAGAGGTCGCGGAGCTGCTGCGGGGAGCGCACGGAGCGAGCGTACACGGGAAGAGGAATCGGTGCTCGGTCCTCACGTTCGGGAACCCGGCGCTCGCGACGTCCTGGTGCATCCGGTACGCCGAAGAAGGCCCCGCGGCGCGCCGGTCACAGCGTCTTCAGATACTCCACGAGGTCCCATCGCTCCTGCTCGGTCAGCGCGGGCCCGATGACGCCGCGGCCCCGCGGCCCGTCCCGGTACTCGTGTCCGGCGTTCGAGTTGCCGGTCACGTCCGTCGCGAACTCGAACGCCCGCTGGGACGGCTCCACCCGGAGGCCGACGCGCTCGGGGTCGAACTCCGCGCTGCCGACGTGGAACCGCTTGGAGCGCCGGTCTGCCGGCAGGAGGAGCTCGTACAGGCTCGGGACCGAGCCGTTGTGGAGGTAGGGCGCCGTCGCCCAGATCCCGTTCAGCTCGCGCGCCTTGTACGCGAGCGGCGCGCGCCACCGGTTCGGGCGATACCCGTCCCACTCGAGCCTGCGCTCCGCGGACAGGCCGAGCTCGTCGTACTTCGTCTCACGAATCGCCGAGGTCGCGCGCTCCAGCGCGGCTGCCATTCCCATCGTTCCGAGCCCGAGCGCGCTCAGATCGGCCGTGCGTTCGTTGAAGCTGACGGCGTGGGTGGGATCCGTGCCGATCTCGTCGAGCGGGGTCATCGTCACCATCCGGAAGCGCTTGCCGTGCGGGTCGGGGGGGCTCAGGCGCGGCTCGTGACAGCGCGCGCAGTGCGTCGTGAAGAGGCGCCAGCCGCGCGCGGCGCGCTCCGGATCGATGCGGCCGAACAGGTGCTCGGGCCACCGCGGAGACCGGAGCTTCTCCAGCTGCTGCTCGAGCAGATGCAGGTTGTCCACGCGAATGCTGGATTCGACGCGCACCGCGGAGCCCTGCGACGGCACGCGGAACGACGTGTGGGTGCCCACGCCCAGGGCCTCCCCGATGTTGCGCCCCATGGGTTGCATGATGGATCCGTTCCACTGCACCCAGTCGTAGCTCGACGTGTCCCATAGGTGGGGGTAGTCCACCGGCGCGTTCGTCGCGCGCAGGTTCTCCGGGCTGAGCGACCCGAACAGCAGGTTGCCAGCGCGCCCGAGCGCGTCCAGCCTGCCGAAGCCCGACACCGTGGCGTGGGCTCCCGCCTCGCCCCCGGTGAGCGCCCGCAGCCGGGCCGGCGCGAGCGCCTCCTTCATGCGCTCCTCGAGGCCGCGCCGGGAAGCCTCGTTGTACCCGTCCTTGAGGACCGCCCTGGCGAAGCGATCGAGCTTCTCCGGCGTCCTGTAGGTGAGGGCGAGCGCGCTCAGGACCGCATCGGTGAAGGCGACAACGTCGATCCCGGCCGGCCCGCCGTCGATCCGGATGCGCGCGCCGCGGTAGGTGATCTCGCGGGTGTGGCAGGCCCCGCAGGTGAACCCGACGTACGCCTCGCGGGTCGCCGGGTCGACGTCCTTGGCGAGGCCCACCGGGAAGCGCTCCGGGTTGCTCTCGATATCTGGATCTGGAATGAAGCGATAGCGCGTCACATAGTCGCTCGCGACGAACGGCCGCGCGCTATCCTGCTGCTCGAGCGCCAGAAACCACGCGAGCGGCAGGAGCCTGGTCCCCTGGGACCTGTGATAGAAGATCTGGCGTTCCTCTCGACCCCATCCCTGGTCGAGAAACACGGCGCGCGCGTCGGGCCGGCGGCCCTTGGAATGCGCGCATCCGACCGAGGTCGCAAGCATCGCGAGCGCGATGGCGCCGATCCGAATCGTGGACATGATCCCCCCCGAATTGTCAGGCCCGCCATGTCTGGCGGTGCGCATCCGTCGGCGATGCCGCGCCGGCTGAGGTGATCGCCTCGCCGCCACGTCTCATGTCACGATCCAGCAGCAGCGCTCTCTCGTCATCAGCCCTCTTCAGGGCACGTGGTGCCTATACCGCGCCGTCGCAGTACGCCTCGAACGGAGCGCGTGAAGCGCGGCCTGTATGAAGCAAGCCTACGGCTCGATGTGCCGGCGTCAAGCAGACGAGATGAGAGGCCCCCACACCGATGCTGCGATGGTCGGGACATCCGAGGCGCCCCGCGCGCGGCGCACGGCGCGAAGACGCCGCGGACGGCCGCCGGGGGCCGGCCGCGCGCCAGGTGGCCTCGTCGCGGTCGCCCTCGGCGACCTCGCGGCGCGCCCGGGGGCGCGCCGCGCGAGCGCCACGTGAAGGCCGCCTCTACACTGTCGAGACCGGCGAGCCGGCGACGCGACCCGGGAGGAGATCCATGCGACGATTCACCATCCCCGGTTTGCTGATGGCGTGCCTCTCGAGCTGCACGTCCGCGCCGCCGTCGGCGCCGGGGGAAGGGCAGGTCGAGGGGCCTCGGCCGCCCACGGCCACGTGCCCGACCGAGAAGCTCGCGTTCACCAGGGAGACGGGGTGCGCGAACGACGGATCCGTCGAGTTCTGCCTGCCGACGGGCGACGAGGCGCTCCTCGCCCGCGTGCGGGACATCGCGCCGACGATCCAGGCGGGCTCGTCGCGCGGGCGCGCCGGGTGCGATGTGCCCGCGGAGACGCTGTACTTCTTCCCCACGGGAGACGCCGAGTGCGCCGCGCGCCACGGCGCGCTCGAGGACGCGGCCTGGGACAAGGTCTGCCGCATCGCCGCGCTGCCCGAGGTGCGGGCGATCGTGCCGACGTGGTACGAGTGATCGGGGCGCCCCCGGCGCCGCCGCGATCGCTCGTTTGCGGGGCGGCGCGAGGGCGCGGATTGCAGTAGAACCTCGGCAGACGCCGGCAGAGCGACGCCTCCGAGGACGCTGCTGGCCCCCACCCGCCCCGAGGCTCCCCGATGAAGCTCGCCTTCGACAACACCTACGCCCGGCTCCCGGACCGGTTCTACGCGCGCGTCTCCCCCGCCAAGGTCCGCGAGCCGCGCGTCGTGAAGGTCAACCGCGCGCTCGCGGAGGTGCTCGGGCTCGACGCGGAGCAGCTCGCGTCCGCGCAGGGGGCAGAGGTGCTCTCGGGCAACGCGCTGCCCGAGGGCGCGGAGCCGATCGCGCTCGCGTACGCGGGGCACCAGTTCGGCAGCTTCGTGAATCAGCTCGGGGACGGCCGGGCCATCCTGCTCGGCGAGGTCGTCGGCAAGGACGGCAAGCGGCGCGACATCCAGCTCAAGGGCGCGGGGCGGACGCCGTTCTCGCGCGGCGGAGACGGGCGCGCCGCGCTCGGGCCGGTGCTGCGCGAGTACGTCGTGAGCGAGGCCATGGCGGCGCTCGGCGTGCCGACGACGCGCGCGCTCGCCGCCGTGACCACGGGCGAGCCGGTCTTCCGCGAGGAGGTGCTCCCGGGCGCGGTGCTCACGCGCGTGGCCGCGAGCCACCTCCGCGTGGGCACGTTCCAGTTCTTCGCCGCGCGCGGCGACCGCGAGGCGCTCTCCACCCTGGCGTCGTACGCGCTCGCCCGGCACTACCCCGAGGCGGCGGGCAGCGGCAACGACGCGCTGGCGCTGCTCGACCGCGTCATCGAGGCGCAGGCGAGCCTCGTCGCGCGCTGGCTGGGCGTCGGCTTCGTGCACGGCGTGATGAACACCGACAACACCTCGATCTCCGGCGAGACCATCGACTACGGGCCGTGCGCGTTCCTCGACGAGTACGATCCCGAGAAGAAGTTCAGCTCGATCGATCGCGGCGGCCGCTACGCCTTCGGGAACCAGCCGGGCATCGCCCAGTGGAACATGCTGCGGCTCGCCGAGGCGCTGCTGCCGCTCCTCGCCGACGACAAGGACGAGGCCGTTCGCCTGGCGACCGAGCGCGTGCAGCGCTTCACCGGCCTGTTCGTGGAGGCGCACGAGCGCGTCTTGCGGGCGAAGCTGGGGCTCGCGCGCGAGGAGGACGACGACCTCGCGCTCGCCGCCGATCTGCTGGAGCGGCTCGCGTCGAACGGCGTCGATTACACGCTCTTCTTTCGCCGGCTGTGCGCGTCGGCGGAGGACCCCGCCGCCGACGCGCAGGTGGCCTCGCTGTTCGCGGAGCCCGGCGCCTTCCGCGACTGGGCCGAGGCGTGGCGCCGGCGGCTCGCCAGGGAGGACGTCGCGTCCGAGGCGCGCGCGCGGGCGATGCGGCTCGTCAACCCCGCGTTCATCCCGCGCAACCACCGGATCGAGGCGCTCATCCAGGCGGCGATCCGCGGCGACTTCGAGCCCTTCGAGACGTTCGTGCGGGTGCTCGAGCGACCGTACGAGGATCAGCCGGAGCTCGCCCATCTGAGCGAGCCCCCGCAGCTGGACGAGCGCGTGCAGTACACGTTCTGCGGGACGTGAGCGGGGCGGGGGCGGCCCCTCAGTCGGCCACGAAGCCTTTCCATCGCCGCAGGTACCCGGCGAAGGTCTCGGAGACGCCGCGCTCGATCAGCTCGGCGCGCGTGAGCGGCGGCCGCCGCGGCTCCCAGGTGGGATCGGCGATCCGCTGCGGCCAGTCGGGGTTGGCGATGCCGGCGCGCCCCAGCGCGACCGCGGTGGCGCCCTTGTCGAGGAGCGCCTCGGCCTCGACGCGCGTCCAGACGCCGCCGGCGACCACGAGCGGCAGGCTCGCCCCCACCGCCTCGCGGAACAGCGGCAGCGGGTGCGCGTCCGGGCGCTTCCGCGAGGGCTTGCTCGCGTCCCACAGCGAGAGGTGGAGGAAGTCGGCGCCGTCGTCGACGAGCCAGCGGGCGAGCTCGAGGTTCTCGTCGAGGTCGAGCCCCTTGGCCTGGCCCCAGTCCTCGGGCGACAGGCGCACGCCGACCACGAAGGACGCGGGCACCGCGGCGCGGACCGCCCGGAGGGTCTCGCGCAGCAGGCGCGCCCGGTTCTCCCACGCGCCGCCCCAGCGATCCGTGCGGCGGTTCTGGGTGGCGGACAGGAACTGGCCGAGGAGGTAGCCGTGCGCGCCGTGCAGCTCGACGCCCGCGAAGCCGGCGAGGAGCGCCCGCGCCGCGGCGTCGCGGAAGCGGTCGATCACGGCGAGGATGTCTTGCTCGGTGGCGGCGCGGGGGACGGGCAGGTCCGGCTCGGCGACGGCGCTGGCGCTCCACGTGGGCAGGCCGGACACCTGCGGATTGGCGCGGAGGCCGCCGTGAAAGAGCTGGACGAGGCCCAGCGCGCCGGGGGCGGCGATCGCGGCCGCGAGCCGGCGCAGGCCGGGCAGGAGCCGGTCGGCGAAGATGCCGAGCTCGCCCTTCCAGGCATGGCCGTCCTCGGCGACGTGGGCGGCGCAGGTCTCGACCACGCCGAAGCCGCCTTGCGCGCGGCAGGAGAGCCAGCGGAGCTCGTCGTCGCCCAGGGAGCCGTCGTCGTGGCTTTGCCCGTTCGTGAGCGGGGCGAGCCAAACGCGGTTCCTGGCGGTGAGGCCGTTCGGGAAGGAGAAAGGAGAGAGCAGGGGTGAGGTCACGGGCCGATGTTTAGCACTCGCTGCCTCTTTCCCTACAACGATGACCACGCGTCTGGTCGATCGTACCGAGGTGCTCAAACCTGCGTCGCGGTAACCGGACCCGGCCATGTCACGAGCGCTTCGGCCATCCTCTCTATCCGATTGACACGCAGCTCGATTCCGCGTGACGTATGTCCGGGGTGTCTTGTTGCAGCGAGGATGGAACGGGCGTGCCGGGCCGCCGATCGCCGCTCACCTCGATGCCCCAGGAGGATCATCATGAAGCGCATCTTCTGGGCGCGGTCCGCGGTCGCGGCCGCCGCATGTCTCGCCGTGCTCTATGTCGCCCAAGGTCGCACCGCGATGGGCACGGGCGCCGGGCGCTGGACGGTCTACGGCAAGGATCTCGCCAACACGCACCACGCGTCCGACGAGAACGAGATCGGGCCGGCCAACGTCGGTTCGCTCTCCGTGAAGTGGGCTTTCACGACGACTGGCATCGTCCCCGCGACGCCGGCCGTCGACCACAGCGCGGTGTACTTTCCGGACGGGGGCGGCAACCTGTACAAGCTCGACGCCGAGACCGGGGTCCCCATCTGGACGCGCGCGATCCCGAGCCTCACGGGCACGGCGGACGCCGTCTCGCGCACGAGCCCCGCGCTCCACGGCCACATGCTGTTCGTCGGCACCCAGGCCGGCGCGCACATGCTCGCCGTGGACAGCCGCACCGGCGATCTCCTGTGGAAGACGCAGCTCGACCCGCACCCGGCGGCGATCATCACGCAGTCTCCCGTCGTGCACGGCGGGCGCGTGTACGTGGGCGTCTCCTCGCGCGAGGAGCTCTTCGCGGCGGACAACGCGTATCCGTGCTGCTCGTTCCGCGGCAGCGTGGTGGCGCTCGACGCGGTGACCGGGGAGGTGCTCTGGCAGCGCTACTTGGTCCCCGCCGGTTTCACCGGCGGCGCCGTCTGGGGGGGCGCGCCCGCGATCGACCTCGGGCGTCGCACCTTGTACGTGACCACCGGCAACAACTACACCGTGCCTCCGGCCGTCTCCGCGTGCGTGGAGGCGGCCGGCGACGACGCCCTCGCCGTAGAGGCCTGCCTCCCGGCCGACAACTATATCGATGCGGTCCTCGCGCTCGACCTCGACACCGGCGCGCTGAAGTGGGCGCGGCGGCTCCAGGGCTTCGATGCCTGGACCGGGGCGTGCTACTTCGGCGGCGACTGGTGCCCTGATCCGGCGGGCCCGGATTACGACTTCGGCACGGGCGCCACGCTGTTCTCGGCCGGCGCGGGGGCGGAGCGCCGCGATCTCGTCGGCGCCGGCCAGAAGAGCGGCATCTTCTGGGCGCTCGACCGGGACGACGGGAGCGTGGTGTGGAGCACGCTGGTCGGCCCCGGCGGGGAGCTCGGCGGCATCATGTGGGGAGTCGCCGTGGACGAGAGCCGGATCTACGTGCCGATCGGCAACAACGGTGGGGTCGAGTACACGCTGCAGCCCTCCGGCCAGGTCGTCTCGTGGGGATCGTGGAGCGCGCTCGACGCCGCCACGGGCGACATCCTGTGGCAGACGCCCGATCCCACGCCGGGCGCGCAGGATCGGGGGCCGTTGACGGTCGCGAACGGCGTGCTCTACGCCGGCTCGATGAGCGGCGACGTGCACGCCCTGAGCGCCGCGACGGGCGCGATCCTCTGGAGCCATCCGGCCGACGGCTCGGTCAGCGCCGGGCCGGCGGTGGCGCGCGGCACGGTGTACTGGGGGAGCGGCTACGAGAGCTTCGGGATCGGCACGCCGGGAAACACGCTGTTCGCGTTCGGCTTGCCGTAGCCCTGCCCCGGGCTCGCCGTCGATTCAGCCGGCTCGGCCGCGTCCGCCCGAGCCGAGCGCGGCCCGCAGCCTCGTCGGGTCGAATTCGGTCGGCGGCAGCCAGTCCAGGATGCCGTCGATGGCCCGATCGATCGCGATCGGGTCGGCGCCGTCGCTGAGCATGTACTCCTCCGCGACGACCTGCCGTGGCACGCCGATCGCGAGGAGCGCCGCCGCGATGACGACGCCGGTCCGGTCTCTTCCCGACGTGCAGTGGACGTAGACCGGCCACGCGAGATCGGGGGTCGCGAGCACGGAGAGGGCCTTGCCGAGCCAGCTCCTCACCCGGCGCTGCCGGGTGTCGTAGTTCTCGAGGTCATCCTCCGCGGCGACATGTACGTACCTGACGCCCGGGAGATGCGCAGGATCGGGGCCGCGTCGGAGGTTCAGGATCGTACTGGGCGAGCCGAGATCGCCGGCCG
Source organism: Sorangium sp. So ce836 (assembly GCF_028553905.1). Lineage (NCBI taxonomy): Bacteria > Pseudomonadati > Myxococcota > Polyangiales > Polyangiaceae > Sorangium > Sorangium sp. So ce836. The sequence goes on from NZ_CP102233.1 coordinate 4,629,775, forward strand.
TCGTCATGAGATCGAAGCGCCCGCCGCGGAGCAGCCGGCCCGCAGGGATTGGCGACACGTCGAACCAGAGCCCGAGCATTTCACCCACGTCTCGGTAGTTGGCGGGTCGGAATGCCGCGGTCATATGCTGCTCTTCTCTCGGTCGAAACGACGGCCGCACGCAAGCCCCGGCCCCGGCCATCATGGAACGGTAGCGTATCTGACGATTACCCCCCCTTGTCAAGGAGGCCCGCCGGAGCGTCGGCCAGACGACCCCGGAGGTCATTCGACCAACACGCGCCCTCCGCGGCGCGCGTAGCGGAATGTCGCAGTGGGGCGCGCGTGCAGGTCGCGCATGAACGGTAACGATATGTGATTACATGTCGTCGTCGGACTCCGGCGCATCGTTGCAAACCCTCTCATGCGTTTCTCTCGACAGACGCTCAGCTCGCACGCCTGGATCGTGGCTTGCAATCTCACGGGACATGCAACATCACGCCGCTCTCGGACTGGCAATCATGGGTCTCACGCTGACGCTCGGCTGCGTCGGCGAAGCTGAAACCGCGGAGGCGCTCGACGAGAGCGCCGATGCATTCTCGACGGCGCCCGGTGAGCCGAACCACGAGGAGATCACCCACACGGCCCTGTCGTTCCTGAAGCCCTCCGTGCTCACCGCCCTGAAGGTCGGAAACGTGTCCACGGACGTCGCGTACCATTTCAGCAATACCGCCCACTTCGATGACTGCAACTTCAGCGGAGGCGCCGCCTTCGTCGCCGCGAAGCAAGCCGAGGCGGTGCGCGCGCTGGGCCCGGGCCTCCCGCTCCTGGACGGAGACGCCCTGGCCATGCTGGCCTTCGGGCGTTCGCTTCACGCGGTGCAGGATTTCTATGCACACACGAACTGGGTCGAGCTCGGCGGCGACGTCCTCGTGGACCAGTCGCTCACCGCTTTCCCCGCGCTCGCGCCGTATTCCGCGATCCCGTCGACGGGCTTCATCGTCGTGCAGGGCGATAAGCCGAAGCGAGCGGCGGTGACGCGCGACGCCGACGCCCCGTACCCGGAGTACGCCATCGTGACGGTCCGGGTCCAGCGGACGAACAAATATGGCCTCGTCTCGGGTACGGTCGAGTACGAGCCGGGGAACTACTGTCCGCCTCCGGTCGCGATGACGCACGACGAGCTCAGCAAGGACAAGACTTCATTGACCGATCGCACGGCGCAGCACCTGGCGGCGAAGTCGCTCGCGATCCAGCAGACACGCCATGAGTGGTGCCGGCTCAATCGGCTGGCGCGCGACGCGTGGGGCGACGCCGGGACTGCGCGCCTCGCGGCGTGGGTCGCCGACCCGAGCTCGGCGCCCGACTGCGGCATCGAGTGATCCATAAAGGCCCCTGTTCCGCGGGCCCGAGAGGTCCCTCCTCCGGCGGCGCCGGCGCGCTCACGCGAAGGCGATGACGGGCTTCACGTCCGCCGGCTTTCGCACGAGCGCCTCGGCCCAGCGGTCGAGCGGGACGCGGCGGGTGAGGAGGCGGTCGAGCCAGCCTTGATCCGCCCGGGCGAGCGACGCGGCGGCCGCCTCGTAGTGCCGCCGGTTCGCGTTGACCGTGCCGAAGACGACCGTGTTCTCGAGCACCATCTCGCGGTTCAGGCCCTGCACGTCGACCGGGAGCGTCCGCCCGCCCGAGGACACGCCGGCGAGGCACACGAGGCCGACCGGCGCCACGATCTGCATCGCGTCGTAGATGAGCCGCCCGACCCCCGTGCACTCGATGACCACGTCCACGCCCGCCCCGGCCTCCCGCACGCTGCTCGCGTGGTACGTCGCCCCGAGGTCGCGCACGAGGCCGGGCTTCGGTCCCTCGGTCACCCGGTCGAGCACGCGCACCTCGAGGCCGCGCTCCACGCCGAGCAGCGCCGCGAGCAGGCCGATGGGGCCCGCCCCGGTGACGAGCGCGCTCCGCGGCTTCCAGGTCGTCCGCGCGCCGATGCGCTCGATCTGGTCCCACGCCTTGGCCACGACGCTCGCCGGCTCGAGCAGCACGCCGCGCTCGCCGAGCTTCTTGTCGACGACCACCGCGAACTCGGGCTCGATGCGGTACCGCTCCGAGGCGTAGCCGTCGATCTCCTTGATGCCGCGCTCGGTGTAGCGGCCGTTGCGGCACATGTCCCACTCGCCCACCGCGCAGCTCGCGCACGGGACCGGGTCGGGGCGGCGCACGATCCCCACCACCCAGTCCCCCCGGTCGAGCCCGCTCCCGGGCGGCGCCTCGAGCACCTCGCCGAGCGACTCGTGCCCGATCACGAGCCGCGCCTTGCCCGGCGGCGCCCACCCGTAACCGCCGCTCACGATCTCGACGTCCGTGCCGCACACGCCGACGGCGAGCGTCTTGACCAGCACCGACCCGTGCGCGCTGGGCGGCTCGGGGATGTCTTCCAGGCGCCCGGAGCTCGGCTTGCCGGGCTCGACCGTGATTGCGCGCATCGAGCTCTCCTTTCTTGTGAGCCTCAACGAGATCGATGGGCCGCGGGCCCTGCGCGGTCCAGGGCAAGATTGAACGCGGTGTCGACCAGCGCCAGATGGCTGAACGCCTGGGGGAAATTCCCGAGCAGCCGCTCGCTCGCGGGATCGTACTCCTCCGAGAGCAGGCCGACGTCGTTGCGCAGGGCGAGCAGCCGCTCGTAGAGCGCCCGCGCCTCGGCGGTGCGGCCCAAGAGGGCATAGCAGTCCGCCAGCCAGAAGCTGCACGCGAGGAACACCCCCTCGCCGCCAGGCAGGCCGTCGGCCGCCCCAGCCGGGCCGGTCCGGTAGCGGAGCACGAAGCCACCGCGCAGGAGCTCGCGCTCGACCGCGCGCACCGTGCCCGCGATGCGCGGGTCGTCCGGCGGGAGGAAGCCCACGAGCGGGATGAGCAGCGCGCTCGCGTCGAGCTCCTGGCTGCCGTACGACTGCGTGAACGCGCCCCGGCCCCGGTCGAACCCCTTCTCGCACACCTCGGCGTGCACCGCGTCGCGCAGCGCGCGCCAGCGGTCGACCGGGCCTTCCAGCCCGAGCTGCTCCACGGTCTTCACGGCGCGATCGAACGCGACCCAGGCCATCACCCGCGAGTAGGTGAACGGGCGCGGCCGGCCCCGCACCTCCCAGATGCCCTCGTCGGGCCGGCGCCAGTTCGACTCGAGGAAGTCCATCAGCTTGCGCTGCAGGCGCCAGGCGTCCGGCTCCGGCGCGAGGCCGGAGCGGCGCGCCTGGTACATCGTGTCCATCACCTCGCCGTAGACATCGAGCTGGAGCTGCGAGACCGCGGCGTTGCCGGCGCGCACCGGCCGCGAGCCCTCGTAGCCCGGCAGCCAGGGGAGCTCGATCTCGCGGAGGCGCCGCTCGCCCGCGACGCCGTAGAGGATCTGGAGCTTCGAGGGGTCGCCGGCGATGGCGCGCAGGAGCCAGTCGCGCCAGGCGGCGGCCTCCTCGCTGTAGCCGCCGAGCAGCAGCGCGTAGAGCGTGAGGGTCGCGTCGCGCAGCCAGCAGTAGCGGTAGTCCCAGTTGCGCACGCCGCCGATCCGCTCGGGGAGCGAGGTCGTGGGCGCCGCGACGAGCCCGCCGGTGGGCGCGTGGGTGAGCGCCTTGAGCGCGACGAGCGACGAGACGACCGCTTCCCTCCACGGTCCGGCGTGGGCGCAGCGGCTCGACCAGGCGCGCCACCACGCCTCGGTGTTCGTCACCTCGCGGTCGGCGTCGAGCGCCTCGGGCGGCGGCTCGTTCGACGGGTGCCAGGTGAGCACGAAGGGGATGCGCTGCCCCTCGTGGACGTCGAAGTCGGCGACCGTGGCGAGCCCCGCGCCGTGGAGCGGCACCCCCGCGCGCAGGATCAGCGCGTCGGGCCCGGCCACCGCGCGCAGCGCGCCGCCGATCGAGCGCACCCAGGGCACGATCGAGCCGTAGTCGAAGCGAATGACGAGCTCGAGGGAGACCGGGACCCGGCCGCGCACGCCCTCGACGACGCGCACGACGTCGGGCGCCCTCCCGCGCAGCGGCATGCAGTCCACGAGCCGCACCGCGCCTTCGGCCGTGGTGAACTCGGTCTCGAGCACGAGCGTGCCCTCGCGGTAGCGGCGCGCGACGCGGGGCGCCGGGTCCTTCGGCGCGATCCGGAAGCGGCCGTGCTCCGGCGCGCCGAGCAGGGCGGCGAAGCAGGCGGCCGAATCGAAGCGCGGCAGGCACAGCCAGTCGATGGATCCGTCGCGCCCGACCAGCGCCGCGGTCTGTGTGTCCCCGAGCAGCGCATAGTCCTCGATCCGCAGCGGCATGCGACCCCCCCGCTGACGCGGCGACGAGCGCCGGCGCCACCGCTGCGGCGCGAGCACGGAGGATGCCACGCGCCGCGCCGCGGGTCCGGGCGGCTGCCCGGGCGCGGATGGCCACGCCGTGCACAGCGACGACCGCCGGGCATGACCGCCGTGCTCGGCAGCGGCCGGGCCCAAACATGGTGAGCGGGCGCGGTGGAGACTCCCAAGCTGCTCAGAATCCGGGACCGCGCTCGATGTAATCGCCGCGCGGCGCGGGCGTCCGAACGGGCGCTGCGGCTCGGCGCGGGAGGGGATCCACGGTACGATGGTGGAGCGCGCATGCCCGAGGTCCTGCGCAACGTCCATTTCATCGTGGCCGTCGATCCCACGGCGAGGATCGTGCGGGTCACGCGGACCGCCGCGCCGTTCGATTCCCTCGAGCAGATCGAGCAGCGGTGCATGGAGGTCACCGCGGCGCTCGCCCCGGTCCACCGGAGCGCGATGTCGCTGCTCCTGGACATCCGCGCGGCGCCGGGGCGAAACGACCCGAAGTTCGAAGAGGCGACGCTGCGCCTGCGGACCGCCGCGGCGCGCGGCTTCGGGTGCGTGGCCGTCCTCGTGGGGACCTCCGCCGGGGCGCTGCAGGTCCGGCGCCATAGCCGCGAGGACGGCGTCGACCGCATCATCAGCGACGACGAGGACGAGCTGCTGGCCTACCTCGCCGCTGCGTCGTCGCGCTATCGCTGATCGCGGCCTCGGGGGCGCGGACCCCATCTCGCGCCCCCTCGCCGCGGGCTCAGCGCTTCAGCCGATCTTTCCGCGGGACGCGGAGCGCGGCACGCCTATACTCGCGCCGTGCCCACCGCCGAGGAGATCACGAAGCATCACGCGCCCGCCCCCGGTCAGGACCCGTGGGTGAACGGCCCGCCGGCGCCGGCGCCGATCGCCGTCGTCGATTACGACGAGCGCTGGCCGGGGCTATTCGATGTGGTCGCGCGGAAGATCCGCGCCGCCCTCGGCGACGCCGCGCTCGCGATCGAGCACGTCGGCTCGACCTCGGTGAAAGGGCTGGCCGCCAAGCCGACGATCGACGTCGACCTCACCGTCGCCGATCCCGCCGACGAGCTCGCGTACGTCCCCGCGCTGTCGAGCGCCGGATTCACGCTGGTCATTCGCGAGCCGGACTGGCACGAGCACCGGTGCCTCCAGCTCGCCGAGCCGAACAGCAACGTGCATGTCTTCGGCCCCGACTGTCCGGAGGTGATCCGCCACCGCATGTTCCGCCAGTGGCTCACCGAGCACCCGGAGGATCTCGAGTTCTACCGACGGGCGAAGCTCGCGGCTGCGTCCGAGATCTCGGCGGCGAGCGGCATGGTGATGGACTACAACAAGCACAAGGAGCCCGTGATTCGCGCGATCTACGAGCGGATGTTCCGCGCGAACGGCCTCATCCGCTGACGGGAGACCCGCGGCGCAGGGGGGCAGGAACGTCCAGCTCGGCCCAGGAACCCGCCCCCGCAACCCGCGCGCAGCCGCTGGGCCCCCGTGGCGAGCGCGGGAACCTCTTCGGCGCCCTGCGACGGGAAGAGGCCGAGCGCCGCGTCCTCTACCGTAGCTCCTGTCATGCGGCCCGGCGTCCCCGAAAGGATAGTTAGGCTAACTTACTTTATCATTGCATCGCGCATCGACGTGGCTGCCCCCACGGCCTGCTGGGATCGCCCCGCGGTGCGGGGCCGCCCGGGCTCTCCATGCCTGCGGCGATGGCCCGCGCCTGCTCCCTGGCGAAGGTCGACAGGCGGCGCTCGTCATTCGCGCTCTCCGGCGCTCGGGCCGACGGCGATCCGGAACGGATGTTGACAAGCGATCACGGGGAAAGCTACATGCGCATTCGCGCCCGCACAATTGTTCAGCTCGGAGAGGCCGGGTACCGGCGGGGCGGCGAAAGGGGAGAGTGAAGCGGTGCGCGCAGCCATCATCCACGGCGTTCGTGATGTCCGGTTCGGCGAGGTCGAGCCTCCGCAGCCGCGCGAGGGCACGGTGATGATCCAGGTCGCCGGCTGCGGGATCTGCGGCAGCGATCTGCACTATTACCTGGAGGGCGGGATCGGCTCGGCGCAGATCCACGGCGCCTTCGTGCCGGGACACGAACTCGCCGGCTGGGTCGTCCAGGACCATCCGGAGCTGGGCCTGTCCAGGGGGCAGCTGGTCGCCGTCGACCCCGCCCATTCCTGCGGCCGCTGCGAGTGGTGCCAGCGCGGCCACGTGAACCTGTGCCCCTTCGTGGAGTTTCTGGGCGCGCCGCCGCTCCATGGCGGCATGGCGGAGCGGGTGGCGGTGCACCCCGATCAGGTCGTGCCCGTCCCGGCCGGCTTCTCGGTGCGCCGGGCGGTGATGCTCGAGCCGCTCGGCGTCGCGATTCACGCCATCGACCTCGCCCGGCCCCACCTGCAGGAGACGGTGGTGGTGCTGGGCTGCGGGCCGATCGGCCTGTGCCTGGTCCAGCTCGCGCGCCGCTCGGGCGCCGCCCGCGTCTTCGCCGTCGACCCCGTGGCCTACCGGGCCGAGGCGGCGCGCCGCCTGGGCGCGCACGACGCGGCGCCGGCGCTCGCGGCCGTCCCGGAATGGACGGGCGGCCGGGGCGCCGATCTCGTGATCGAGGCGACGAACTCGCCCGACGGCTTCCACCACGCGGCCGAGGCCGCGCGCATCGGCGGGCGGATCCTGCTGGCGGGCATCCCCGAGGGCGACCGCTACGCGCTGCCGGCGGCGCTGTGCCGCCGCAAGGGGCTGAAGGTGAAGTTCTCCCGGCGCATGGGGCACGTGTACCCGCGGGCGATCCGCATGGTCGCCGAGGGCGCGGTGGACGTCGATTCCATCGTCACCCACCGCTTCGATCTGTCGGACGCCGAGAAGGGCTTCCGCCTGCAGGCGGACTGCCAGGACGGCGCGCTGAAATCGATCATCGTCCCGGAGGACGGCGGCACGCCGTTCTGATCCAGGCTCAGTTGCCGAGGATGACGCGGAAGATCCGCTCGTCGCTGTTGTTGGGCACGCTGTCCGTGCCCCCGGTGTTTGTCGTCGTCAGCCAGAGGTTGCCATCGAGGGTGGGCTCGACGGTGCGGAGGCGGCCGTAGGTGCCCACGAACAGCTGCTGCACGCTGGTGAGGCTGCTCCCGCTGATGACCGCGCGGTACATCCGTGTCCCCCGCTGGCACGCGGCGTAGAAGACGTCGTCCACGATCGCGATCCCGCTGCACGACCCCTCGGCGGTCCGGTACGTGAGCTTTGGCGCGATGTACCCCGCCGTGCTGCACCCGCTGCCGCCTTGCGAGACGGTGCCCTCGCAGCTCGGCCAGCCGTAGTTTCCGCCTTTCTGGATGAGGTTGGTCTCATCCATCACGGTGTTGCCGAACTCCTGCTCCCAGAGCCGACCCGTGGAGTCGAACGCCAGCCCCTGCGGATTCCGGTGGCCGTAGCTCCACACGTAGTTCCCGAACGGGTTGTCCGACGGGACCCTGCCGTCGGGCTCAAGCCGCAGGATCTTCCCGGCGAGGCTGCTCGTGTCCTGCGCGAGGTTCCCGTTCTGCGCGTCGCCCGTCGTGGCGTAGAGCTTGCCGTCCGGCCCCCACCGCAGGCGGCCGCCGTTGTGGTACTTGTTGCGGGGGATGCCCGAGATCAGCACCTGCTCGGTCGACGTGTCGAGCCGGTTGCCGACGACCTTGATCCGCACGATCCGGTTGTCCGTGGACGACGTATGCATGATGTACAGCCAGCGGTCGGCCTCGAACGTCGGCGCGATGGCCAGCCCCATCAGGCCCCCTTCGCCGTCCGTGCCCGCGACGTTCGGCACCGTGCCGATCGAGGTCTTCGCGCCGGTGCTCGGGTTGAGCTGGACGATGTCGTCCGCGTCCCTCCGGCTGTAAAGGACCGTGCCGTCCGGCAGCGAGACAAGACCCCACGGGAGGTCGGTGTCCGTGGCGACCTGGACGACCTCGCAGACCGCCGAGCTGCAGGTCGACCCCGTGGTCACGACCTCGACGGGCGACGACCATTGCTGGTTCGTCTGGTTGTTGCAGGTCCAGAGCTGAACGGCGGTGCCGTTGGTCGTCCCCCGTCCCTCCACGTCCAGGCATAGCCCGGACGGCTGGTGGATGATGGCGCCGGCCGAGCTCCTCGTCCATTTCTGGCGAGCCTGGCCGCTGCAACTGGCGATCACAGCCTTGGTCCCCGCGGTCGTCGCGCCGTTCGCCGGCTCGACGCACCGGGTGCCGCCGTAGACCTGGAGCTCACCGGCGGATGTAAAATTGAAGCTCTGGTTGTCCTGTCCATTGCAGGTGTAGATCTGCAGGCCGGTCCCTGGCGTGGTGCTCCTCCCTTTCACGTCCAGGCATTTCCCGGACGCGACGCTGGTCAACGGGGCGCCCGTCACGGCGGCCGCCTCGTCGGTGTCGAGCGCCTCCGGGTCTGCGCCTGGATCGTCGATGCAGCCGGCAGGGAAGAGCGCCAGCGTGGCCAGTCCGGTCAACAAGTACCGTGAACATCCATGTCTCTTCATGATCGTTCCATCCATGTGGCAGCCCGTTGGCTCGCCGAAAGGTCATCCCGGGCGAGGCCGAAGCGACGTCCTGGCATCGATTTCGTAGGGCCTCGTCCGACCTGGCTCGCGACGGAATTTGACAATCGACGTTGATCGACGTTAATCGCGCGGCTACGACGATGAAGCCTGCTTTGCTTACCATGCTCGACCACATGCGCAACGGGTTTCCATGGCCTGGAACCAGAAGGTTTCATGATGCAATGTCATCGCCTTGTTTCGCTCCGACGGCCTCAGCCGCGAAGCCAATGATCCTCAGCGCCCGTTCTCGCTCGATAAACCGACGAGCATTGCATGGCGCAAAAGCGCCTCACCGAGAGCTCTGTGGAGCAAAATGCCTCACCCGGCGGCGCTGCCGTGCCACGTCCCGTCGCCGAGCTCCGCCGGCGATCGTGGGCGACGGCCGCCGGCGCCGGCGAAGCTGCACAGTTGTCGTGTACGTCTCTTCGCTCCACGGCTGGCGGGCACGAGGCGGTGGCAGCGAGGGATAGTGCGCCGTTGTCCCACCATGGTGTACGCCGGCCGCTCGATGGATGTCGGCGTGCGATCGCGCCCTCCGACGCGCCAAGCCGGTCGCTGCGTGAGTATGACAGCATACAGAACACCGCAGGTCCGCCCCGCGGCGGGCGAAGCGTGAGGGGACGCTCGGGAGGCCTTCGAGGGGGCTCTCCTCGACATGGATCCTCGACACTGACGGCTCGATCGATGTAGCCTGCCAGGCTGGACATGTCACCGCCAGACAGCACGACCAGCACGCTCGACGACTTTTTCCTGCATTGTACGGAGCTGGTCTTCATCGCCAGCGAGGGCGGAGCGCTGCTCCGCACGAGCCGCGCGCTCACGCGCGCGATGAGCGCCGAGCTCCTCGACGGGGAGTCGGCAGCGGGGCTCGGTCCCCTGGTTCACCCGGACGACAGGCGCTCGTTCGACGAGGCGTGGAGGCGTGTCCGCGCCGCGGCGGAGCCCGTGGCGGTCGACGTGCGGCTGAAGACGGCCGACGGATCCTTCAAGTACTTCGAGTGCGCCGCGCGATGGGTGCCCGAGAAGGAAGAGGTCTATGGAACGCTCCGCGACGCCGAGGAGCGCATCAAGCACGAGATACAGCTCAAGCTCCTCCGGGCGATCAACGACCACCTCCCCGTCTGCCTGTGGGCGATCGACGCGCAAGGGGACTTCGTCCTCCACGACGGGAAGGGGCTCGAGTCCGCGGGACTCAAGCCGGGGCAGTTCGTCGGCCTCAACATCTTCGGGCTCTACCCGGAGTCGGGCACGGCGGTCCTGCGCAAGGCGCTCGAGGGCACGATGTCGACCTTCGTGAACGAGATCGACGGCGTCCACTGGGAGGCCTGGTATCTGCCCATCCAGAACGAGCTCGGCGAGGTCACGCACGTCGCGGGGGTCACCCTCGACGTCACGGCCTCGAAGCGCACCGAGCAGGAGCTCCGCGCGAAGCTCGAGCTCATCGAGCGGCAGCAGCAGGTCATCCGCGCGCTGTCGACGCCGATCATCCAGGTGTGGGACCGCGTGCTCACGCTGCCCCTCGTCGGCATGCTCGACAGCACGCGCGCCGCCGACGTGATGGAGGGCGTGCTCCGCGAGGTCGTCCGCACGCGGGCGCGCTATGCCATCCTCGATCTCACCGGCATCGAGGCGATGGACACGGAGACGGCGAACCACCTCTTGAAGCTCTCCGCGGCCATCAAGCTCCTCGGGGCCGAGGGGATCATCACGGGGATCCACCCGGCGATCGCCCAGACCATCGTCGGGCTCGGCGTGGATCTCTCGTCGATCGAGACGCGCTCGACGCTGCGCCAGGGGCTCGAGCACTGCATTCGAAGCATGCGCCGCAGCGCCACGTAGCGCGCGTGTAGCGCGGCCCACCTGCGCCGGCCGTGCGGCGCGAGGTGGCGCGAGGTGGCGCGAGGTGGACAGCCTGACAGCGTGCGCCGACGTCGCCGGCGAGCGCCCTGCAGGCGACGGCGCCGCACGTGCGCCCGAACCTGCGGAGCTCGAACGTCGAACCTGCCACACGATGGCCCACACGATGGCCCACACGATGGCCCACACGATGGCCCGATGACCCGATGACCTCGCGCCGGATTCCGAAGCTCGCGGCAAACTGTGCTTGACTGGGTTTGTTAAGATATTTAGATTATATCTTTGATCCTTGGCGACTTGCGTGCGCCCAGCGAAAGGGGTGAGTTCCATGAGCACGAACGGCGATCGTTTCAGCGGCTTTCTGCGTCGCGCCTTGCCGGCGGCCTCCGCGCTCGCGCTGGCGGGCGCCCTCACCATGTCGATCGCGAAGCCCGCGGAGGGCACGCCCCCGAACGGCCTGCCGGAGCTCAAGGCGCTGCAGGAGATCGAGCAGCTCGAGTACTGCTACGCGGCCGGGACCGACGCGATCGGCCGCGGTGATTTGGCGACGGGCAAGGCGATCTACGCGAGGTGCTTCACGAACGACGCCCCCGTCATCATCTGGGAAGCCGGCGCCGATCCGGGCGATCCCCCGGTGGTCTCGGTGCCCAGCGCCGAGGCCTGGGCCGATTTCATCGACGTCCTGTTCGCGGAGTCCGGTTATGTGGGCACGCAGCACCTGATCAGCAACATTCGTATCGACATCCTCCCTGGCGGCCGCCGGGCGAAGATCACCTCCTACCTGATCGCGACGCACGTCTACGACCCGCTGAGCAGCGTGCAGGTCGCGCATGGCACCTACGAGAACGAGGCGGTCTTGACGAACTCGGGCTGGAAGCTCAGCAAGCGCACGTTCCGCACCCTCTCGTTCATGCGCATCGACTCGCCGGAGCCCTGAGCGAGCGCCGCGCGCGCTCGCAGCCGCCGCGGCGCCCGGAGCGAAGGGAGCTCAGGGGACGAACGCGATGTCGTCGACGAGCATGTCGAACACGGTCGATTTCGCCGTGTGGAACTCGATCGAATAGACGTGCGCGGCGTCGAGCGCCGGGGGCGCCGGGACGCCCCAGCCGTCCGTGCTGAGGGCGGAGAACATGACGGTGTACTGCGCCCACTCGGTCGTGAGGTCGAGGCCCTTGCCGAAATGGTCGCCGCAGCCCGTGCCCTCGCACACGCCGCCTTCGCGATCCGTGTTGCGGTCGGGGAAGTTCACGTAGATGTGCGTCGGCGCCGCCGCCTTGGCCCAGAAGGTCAGGCCCGCGTAGGCGGAGGCGTCGTAGCTCAGCTTCGCTCCTCCCGGGGCGAGGTTCAGGTCGAACCCCATCCCGGCCCCCCTCGAGACGAAGCCGCTTCCGGCGACGTGGGCGGCGTAGTCGCTCGGGCCGTGCCCGGGCGAGACCGGTACGAAGGGGCGGCCGGGCAAAGGCGTCTGCGTGCCGCTCCGGGTGCCGTCGTTGTACGTGTACCAGCTGCCGACGCGGCCCTGGCACCGGAGGATCGCGCCGTCGCCGTCCTCGAGGTCGTCCAGGAGCGCCGCGCAGGGAGGCGGATCGGCCCCGGCGCCCGCGGTGCCGCCCGCGCCCGCGGTGCCGCCCGAGCCCGCGATGCCGCCAGCGCCCGCGGCGCCGCCAGCGCCCGCGGCGCCGCCATCGAGGCCGAACGGGTCGGGGTCGTACTCGCCGGACGAGATGCCGAGGACGAGGCCGCACCCGGTCGCGAGCACCGACGCGCCGAGGCCGGCGGCGAGCCCCCGGAGGCGCATCAGAAGCTGCCTCGCACGAGCGCGCCGCCCACCGTGGGCGTCAGCCCGACCGACGCGCCCTTCGACGGGCTCGGCGCGGTGAACCAGAGCACGCCGCCGCCGGCGATGGCCGCGAGGCTGACGCCGAAGACCACCGTCGCGACGTTCGCGCGCGCCACGGCGCCGTCGCGGATGTCCATGCCGCGCTGGTCGCAGCGGTCGCCGTTGCAGAACGGGCGCGACTCGTCGAACCGCGCTTTCGCCGCGAAGCCGAGCGCCGTCCCGACGCCCACGGCCACGAGCCCCGCGCCGCCCGTCACGAGCGCGAGCGTGCGGCGCCCGCTGCCGTCGCCGCCCGCGTCCGCCGACGCGGGGTCGCCCTCCAGCGCGCGCACGACGAGGGTCGAGGTCGCGCCGCCCGGCTCGACCTCGACCTGCGCCGTCCACGGTCGCTTGCCCGGCGCGCTCGCCTCGACGACGTGGGTCCCCGCGTCGACCGGCATGGGCACGCCCCACTGGCCGGGGCCGACCGGCGTGCCGTCGCGCTTCACCTCGAGGCCCGGCGTGCTCGCGGCCTCGACGACCACCGTGAGGCGCGAGACCTTCGGCTGGACGGCCGCCGCGCGCTCGCGCGCCTTCGCCTCCTTCGCCGGGTCGCCGCTCGCGCGCACCCGGGCGGCGACCTCGAGGAACTGCGCCCACGCGGACGCCATCTTGCCGATGCGCTCGTAGCAATCGGCGAGGAAGTACCGGGTGTTGACGCTGTCGTAGAGGCGCAGGCTCTCCTCGTACTTGGGGCAGGCGCGCGCCGGCTGGCCGGCGTCGACGAGCTCTCCGGCCTCCCGGAACAGCGCCACGGCGCCCGCCTTGTCGTCGGCCCTCGCCGCGGTGCCTCCCGCGAGCGTCGCCGTCAGGCCGGCGCCGAGCGCGCATAGGCAGGCGACCCACCTGGGCCCGCGCTTCGCTCGGCTCGTCGTCTGCGGCGGCGTCATCGTCCCGGCGAGGGTATCAGAAGACATCGCGCTGGAAGGGATCCGCGCTGACGGGCCGCTTAGGGGGCGGCGTGCTGCGCCGCGGGGGCGCCGAGCCGCTCGGCTTCGCGGGCTTCGGCGCCGCGGTGGCCGTGGCGCGCGCCGCTTCGTGCTGCCCCTCGGCCGACGCGCCGGGAGCGGCGCCGGGCGGCGGCGCGGCGCTCGCGGAAGGCTCGGCCGCCGCGGGAGATGGCTCGGCCGCCGCGGGCGGGGGCTCGGCCGCGGGAGATGGCTCGGCCGCCGCGGGGGGTGGCGCGGCGCTCGCGGAGGGCTCGATGGCCACGGAGGGCGCGGCGCTCGGCGGCGCGGCGCGGGGCTCCGCCTGGGCGCCCTGCGAGCCCTCGGTCGGCGCGGTCCCGGGCGACAGGCGCCACAGGAACACGCCGCTGGCCACGACCGCCAGGCCGAGCCCGAGCGCGATGGGGAGGACGCGCCGATCGAGCGACGCTGGCCTGCGGTTGGTCGTGCCGACCGGCGCGATCGTGAGCGCTCCGTCGGCGGGCATGGCCGCCGCGGCGACGGCGGCCCCGGCCGTCGAGGCGGCGAGCGGAGCGCCGCCCGGAGGCGGGGCTGGTGCCGGGAGCGCGCCGCGCAGCGCGCCGAAGAGGCGCTCGGCGGCCGCGCGCAGGTGCGGCGGGGCGAAGGGCACGAGCGCGAGCGCGAAATCCGCGGCGGTGGGGAAGCGGCGATCGCGATCGCGCGCGATCGCCGTGAGGATCACCTGCTCCAGGGGCTCCGGGAGGTCCGGGCGCAGCGCGCGCGGGCGCTGCGGCTCGCCCTGCGTGACCAGATAGACGAGCTGCGCGAGCTCGTGCGCGACGAACGGCGTTCGCCCCGTGAGCAGCTGGAAGAGCACGACGCCGAGCGAATAGATGTCCGCGCGGCCGTCGACGTCGCTCGCCGAGCGGAGCTGCTCGGGGGACATGTAGAGGGGCGAGCCGAGCACGCCCCCGACCCGCGTCAGCGCGTGGTCTTCTGCGTGCGACATCTTCGAGATCCCGAAGTCGAGCACCTTGACGCACGGCGAGCCGTCCGCGTTCCGCGTGAGGAACAGGTTGCTCGGCTTCACGTCGCGGTGGACGATGCCTTGCGCGTGCGCCTCCGCGAGCGCCTCGCACGCCTGGAGCACGAGGTCGACGGCCAGGGGCACCGCGAGGGGCCCGCTCTCCGCGAGCACGGCGGCGAGGTCCTTCCCCTCGAGGTGGTCCATGACCATGTACGGCGCGCCGTTCTCCAGCGTGCCGACGTCGGCGACGCGCACGACGTGGGGGCTGCGGATGCGCACCGCGGCGCGCCCCTCTCTCAGGAAGCGCTGGAGGATCTCTGGATCCTGCACGTACCTCGGCAGGAGCACCTTGATCGCGACGCGATCGTCGAGCGCGAGGTGGCGCGCGGCGACGACGAGCCCCATGGCGCCCCGCCCGAGGACGCTCTCCACGCGATACTTGCCGAGGAGCACGTCTCCTGGGGCAATTCCAATCGAGAGCTCGTCGGGGGTGGAGGTGGACATGGCGGACCGAACGGGGGTTGCGCAGGGACGTCCAATATGCCATGCTGAGCGGTTTTTGCAATTCCACCGCTTCGGCCCATCGGCCGATCGATGGTGAGCGGATCGTGCGCTCGGCGTGCCGCGATATTACGGCGGTCCGACTCGGCAGCTCCGTTCGGGGGTACGCTGCTACGGCGCGCGGGTCGTCATGGCGTCTCTGGCGTCAGCGGCACAGCGCCGCGCTCCCTCGCTGTCCGACTCGCGATCATCCGGCGCGCGCGCTCTGGACGAGCGCGAGCGTGAGCAGGGCGGCGGACGCGAGGGCCGCGAGCGCCCGCGCGGTGTTCCACGTCGTCCACGCGGGGACGTAGCGAGCCCACGTCTCCGCGGCCGCCGCGGCCTCCGGCGGGACCCGCTCCAGCGCGTCGTTGAGCGGCACGTTGCGCGCCGCCGTGACCAGGAACGTGCCGATGACGTACAGCGCGCCCCCGGCGACGCGGAGCGCCGAGCCCGCCTCCGACCAGCGGAGCGTCGACACGATGGCGAGGATCAGGCACGCCGCCGCCGTCCCCACGAACACGCCCAGGAACGAGCGATTCAGCACGACCACGTTGATCGACTGCATCGCCGCCATGCCCTCGGCCGGCGGGAGCCTGGCCAGCGCGGGCATCACGAAGCTCGAGAACGCGAAGAACACCCCCGCGATCAGCCCACACCCGAGCGTCGACGCGAGGGTCAGGAAGAACAGCGCTTGCGGGATCATCGGCTTCACACCCTCCATCCGGCTGGATCATGGCAGTCGGCGTGCGGCCCGCGGCGCCGCGGGCCGGCGTCCGGCGGCTCGCCTGCGCGGGGCGCCCCCGGCTTCCGGCGGGCGGGGATCATCGCTTCTGCCGGAGGCGTGCTTCGCGAGCCAGGCGTCGATGGCGGCGAGGATCTCGGCGAGCACGCTATCCGCGGTCCGTCCCGCGGATTTCAGGAGCTCGAGCGAGTGGTCGCCGCCCTCCACCACATGCAGGCTCGCGCGAGCGCCGAGGCGCTTCAGCACCGGCCGGAGGAGATCGAGGCTGCAGAGCGGATCGCGGGTGCCCTGGAGGAAGAGCATCGGCGCCTCGATGGCCGAGAGGTGCTTGTCGCGGAGCGGGGCGCGCTTGCCCGCGGGGTGCAGCGGGTAGCCGAGGAACACGAGCCCGTCGCAGGGGACGCCGCGCGCGGCGAGGAGCGAGGCGATCCGACCGCCCATGGATTTGCCGCCGATCAAGAGCCGCTGGGGTTTGTCCTTCCGCAGCCGCGCGATGGCCGCCTCGTAGGCCATCTCGAGCTTTTCCGGCCTGTCGGGCGCCCTGCGGCCGAGCTCTTTGTACGGGAAGTTGAAGCGCAGCGCCGTGTGCCCGCGGTCCTTGAGCCCCCTGGCCACGTCGACCAGGAGCTGCGCGTGCATGTCGCCGCCGGCCCCGTGGCCCAGCACCACGGCCACGCCGGAGCGCTTCGCGCGCGCGGCGGGCGCGTGGAGCACGCCCGAGACCGCGCTTCCGTCGGGGAGGGGGATCGAGAGGGCTCGTTCGGGCATGGAGCCGTCATGCCACGGCCGAGGGGCCGGCGTCGAGGCCGGTGCAAGGGCGGGCGCGGTGCGAGCCGCGCCGTGGGGCGGGCTTCGACGGGGAGGCCTGGGCCTGCTTCCCGTCGGAAGGGGGGCGCGGCGGGATACCGTGGCTCTCGGGCGGGCGGCTGGTGTTCGAGGGGGCATCCGACGACGGATCAGGCGAAGGAGGGTTGGGGGGCCGCGGTCGTACCGTCCGATGATGGTGCAATCATCCCATCGGCTGCATGAGGATGTGTCGAATTTCAAATGCATCACGCTGGCAGCTCGTAAGGCCCCATCGGAGTCTGAGCGTGCCTTTTTCTTTGTATCGTCCGCGCGGCGTGCCAGCCTGCGCCCGCCATGCGAAACCGATTCGATCGGCTGGCAAAGGACATCGCTCAAGAGGGGCTCACGCCGATAGGCAAGGTGGTGACCAACGCCGAGGTCGTCGGAGAGGCGCAGCATGCGGACGTGTGGTACGAGCCCGACCCGGCGCGCGCATCAGGTCGAGAGCGGCTCGGTCTCCTGGGCCGCCTCGCGGCGACGGCGTGCACCATCGAGGCCTACAGCGACACCCCGAGCGCCGACGAGGCGCGCGCGTGCGTGGAGAAGCACCTTGCCCTATGGCGAAGCTGCACGGCCCGCGATCGCGCGGCAGAGCCTCCGTTCCTCTGGGTATTGTCGACGGGCCGCCCCACGGCCGTGCTCGACGGCCTGCGGGCGGAGCCGATGGCCGGCTGGCCCGCGGGCGTATACGAAGGCCCGAGCCTGCTGCGGACCGCCGTCGTCGTACTCGCCGAGCTGCCCCGCGTGCGCTCGACCGTGCTGATCCGGCTGATGGGCGGTGGGCGCGTGTTGCGCGAGGCGATCGAGGACTTCCGCCAGCTGCCGGAGGATGCGCCGGAGCGCGCCATCGCGCTCGGTCCTCTGCTACGCTTCCGCGCGGAGGTCGAACAGCGCGGGCCGGCGACGCCGGAGGAAGAGGAGTTCGTCATGACCACCCAGGAGCTCGTCGAGCAGTTCATCGAGCAGGGACGCACACAGGGGATGGCGCAGGGAATGGCGCAGGGGATCGCCCAGGGAGCCATCGCGCTGTACGAAGCTCGTTTCGGCCCCATGCCTCCATCGCTGCGCTCCGCCGTCGAAGCCATGCGCGACCTGCCGACGCTCCGGACATGGCTCGTCCTCGCCGGCACCGGGACGCGCGAGGAGGTGCACGACGTCCTCTCCGCCGCTCCCCCCGGGCGTTCGTCCTGACCGCCGCGCGACGCTCCATCCAGCGCGCGCGTTCCTGCCTTCGATGCCCCGCTCCACCGGCGACGGCCCCCGGACAGCGCATCCTCCACGGCGTACGGACGGCCTACGGCCGGAGCCGCCGCAGCGCCTCCAGCGCCTCGCGCAGCTCGCGCTTCCCCCGCTCCACCAGGTCGCCGTGGCCGTGCCGCGCCGCCCAGGGGAGCGCGATCCCGACGTTCATCGCCTCGTACGCGGCCGCCCGGAACGCGCTGGTCCGCGTGTGCGGCGGCCGGCCATACGCCTCCCAGAAGCGATCGTACAGCGGCCGGTTGGCCGGCGACGCGGACTTGGACAGCACGAACATCGTCCAGTCGGCCATCGGATCGCCCCAGAACGCCCGATCGGCGTCGATCACCCCGACGATCCTGGCACCCTCCGCACCGCGCTCGATCAGGAGGTTGAACAGCCACAGATCGCCGTGCAGGAGGCGCGGCTCCCGGATCTCGTCGAGCACGGCCGCGCCCCCGCGGATGATCTCGATCGCCGCCGCCAGGTCGGTCACGTCTAGCGACGCCTCCGCCACGGTTCGCAGCGAGCAGGCCAGGCGGTACAGCACCGCCTCGCTCCACGCGGGAAACTCGGGCACCGGGAACGGCCCGCCGAACACGGAGCCGGCCGTCGCATGGATCGTCCTCGTGATACCGCCGAACTGCTCCCAGAGCGCCAGCGATTCCTCCGGCGACAGCGCGTCGGCCACGTCGTCCCAGCGCTCGCCGGGGAGCAAGGTCTGGAACACGTAGTCGCGATCGATGAGCTGGCGCGTGAAGTCCGCCGCGAGCGTGCGCGGCGCCAGCGTCGAGAGGGCGGCGAAATACGGCTGGATGTGCAGCTCGCGGCGCATGAGCGCCGCCTCGTCCCACGACAGCGCGGCCGAGTCCGGCGGCGCGACCCGCAGGATGACCCGCCGCTCTTCGACCAGCGCCAGCGCCAGCGAGACCAGGTACGTCGTATTGAAGGTGCCGCCGCCCAGCTCCCGGGCGGACGCGACAAGGGCGCTCTCCCCGAACGCGCGCCGGCACATCGCCGCGATCTGCTCGGCCGTCAGCGCGCGACGCGCGTCCGCGGGCGCACGTTCGATCGTCGTGAGCTCCATCAAATATCCTTGCAGGTCGCGGAGCGCGGGGACGCCGAAAAGGGCAAGGGGTCGAAGGGCAGGGGGATCTCGTCGCGAGCCTCGACGCGCGCCGGAGCATCCCCGCCGCTCGGCCGCGCGTCAACGTCGCCCCCTCGCCGGCGGCTCGCGCGCCGCCACGCTGCGAGGTGACGGCGCGTCCGTGCGCGGCTAAGCTCCCGCCCGTGCCGAGCCCCCGGAAGAACCACCTCCTGCGCCGCCTGCCCGCGCTCGCGTTCGCAGCGCTGACGGCGATCGCCGGTCCCGCCTGCGTCAGCAAGCCGACGATGCAGCTCGATCACGCCGAGATCACCGGCATCCGCATCGGCTTCCCGCCGAGCCTCGGCGTCCTCATGACCGTGGTCGTCAACGTCCACAACCCGAACTCGTACGACGTCGCCGTGCGCGCGGTCCGCGGCCAGGTCGTGCTCGCCGGCCGCTACCCGCTGCCGGTCGACTTCCGCGCCGACGGCGACGGCGTCTGGCTCCCCTCCGACCGCACGACCCAGGTCCGGGTCCCCATCAGCATCCCCGTCGATCTCGGCCTCCAGCTGGTCCGCGAGTCGTTCGCCTCGCCCGTCATCCCGTACCGCTTCAGCGGCCGCGCGGACGTCACGGCCACGCGCACCTTCCGGCTCGAGGCAGACGACTACTCGGTCGACGACCACGGCGTCTTCTCCCGCCAGCAGATCGAGCTCGCCCTCGGCATCCTGCGATAGGCTCCGCGGCGCAGAGCGCCGGACGCCCGCGAGCAGGCGGCCGGGCGCGCCCCCACGACGCGACGAAAGGCGGTGGCTGCATGAGCGGCGTGATACGAGCGACGACCCTGGGACGTTACGGCAGGCTCGCGAACGGCAATGCCTATTGCGACGATCCGCAGGAGCCCGACCACGTGAGGGCCGATGGAAGGTGGACGATGACCGGCGCCGCGGCGGCCGACGGCATCGTGATGTGGTTCTGGGAGTGGGAGAGCGTGCGAGGCGTCGAGAAGCGCAAGACAGCCTATCCTGGATGACGTGATTCAGCATCGCATCGAGCCCCGTCATACTCCGCTCGCGCCCCCGGGCGGCGCCCCGCTCCGCAACCACGAAGCGACCAAACGACGAAACGACGAACGATGGACAGGGGTCGACCCCAGGGCTCGTCCCGAGCCCTCTGCCTGCCTGAATGTCCATCCGTCCGTAGATCGCTTCGCCGCGCCCCCGCGGTTTCTGACACGGGGCTCGAGAAAAATCGCGGGCTCGCAGGGGTCGAGTCGTCCGGCGAGACCCTGCTTCGATTGACGGGCGTGTTGCGCGCGTCTATCCGTGTGCGTTGATGCCATCGATGTCCCCCTCGCCCGCGCAGCCGTGGACGCCCGCCGACGGCCCCTGGCGGGAGCCCGGGGCGGCGGCGACCGCCGAGGCGGCGCTCGCGCTGATCGCGCGGGCCGTGGGCGGGGAGCCGGCGGCGGTCAGGACGCTCGTCGATCTGCTCACGCCCACCATCCAGGAGCGCGTCATGCGGCCGCTGCTCCGCCGCCGCCGGGCAGCGGGGCACCGCGACGTGCGGCAGGAGGTCGAGGACATGACCCAGAGCGTGTTCCTCGCGCTCTTCGCGGACGGCGGGCGCACGCTCCGCCAGTGGGACCCGGCCCGGGGGCTCTCGCTCACGAGCTTCGTCGGGCTCGTGGCCGAGCGCGAGGCGTGCTCGATCCTGCGCAGCCGCCGCCGGAACCCCTGGACCGAGCAGCCCACCGAGGACGACGCGCTCGAGCGCGCCGATAGCGCGTCCGTCTCGCCCGAGCCGGCGGCGATCTCGCGCGAGCTGCTCGCGACCCTCGCGGTCCGGCTCCGCGACCGGCTGAGCGAGCGCGGGCTCGAGCTGTTCTATCTGCTGCTCGTCGACGAGCGATCCACCGAGGACGCGTGCGCCCTCACCGGCATGACGGCGGACGCCGTGTATGCCTGGCGGAGCCGCATCGGCCGGCTGGTCCGGCAGATCGCCGCGGAGCTCGCCGCCGAGGCGGAGGCGCCGGGACGGGCGCCCGCGGCAGACCCAACCACCCCGGAGCGCGCACGATGACCGACAGGGACGAGGAGCTGCTCAAGGCGCTGGCGAGCGCCGCGCGCGCGGAGGATCGGGCGAGCGATCCGCGCTGGTCGGCGAGGGTGCACGGCGCGCTCGCGCAGGGCGAGCTCGACGCGCTGGAGGCGCTCGCGCAGCGCTCCGCCGAGGACCGCGAGGCCTGGGAGGCGTCGCGCCCGCTGGACGGCGAGGCGCGGGCGCGGATCGCCGATCGGATCCTGGCCGGGCTGCAGGCGAACGGAGCGGAGCGCGGCGCGCCGGTGGCGACTGCGGGCGGGCCGGCGGCGACTGCGGGCGAGCCGGCGGCGAGCGCGCCGCACGCGGAGACGACCGACGGGCCGCGCGCGGAGACGACCGGCGATCCACGCGCGGAGACGCGCGATGGGCCGCGGTCGGCCGCGAGCCCCCAGGCAACCCCCGCGGGCCGGGTGATCCCGCTGGCCGCTGCGCCGGGTCGCGGGCGCTGGATCGCCGCCGCGGCGGTCCTGGCGGCGGCCGCGGCGTGGGTCCTCGTCGCGCGGCTAGGTCCCGGCCGCCACCAGGTCGGCGCGACCGGAGAGCCGGGCGCGCTGGCCCTCCTCGCGGCGCCCGCCTCGGTGCCCGACTACGCCGTCTCGATCGCGGGCGGCGAGGCCGGGCAACGGTCCGCGAACGGCGGCGCCGTCGCGCCCGGAATCGCGCGCCTCGGCCCGGGGTCGAGGCTCGAGATCGCCCTCCGGCCCGCAACCCGGGTCGAGGGCCCCGTCGCGGTGCGCGCCTTCCTGATCGCGGGGGACAAGGCGCTCCCCTGGGACGTGCGCGCCGAGGTGTCGGCGCAGGGCGCGGCGCGCATCGCCGGCGACACGGAGGCGCTCTTCCGCGGGGTGCCCGAGGGCGAATGGGAGATCGCGATCGCGATCGGGCGGCCCGAGGCGCTGCCAGACAGGCCCGCCGAGCTCGCGGACGGGCCGCCGGGCGAAGGCGAAAACCCCAAGGCATTCCGCGTGTTGCGCCTCAAGGTGCGCCTGCTGCCGGGCGCGGCGCCGCCGCCGCCCGCCCCGCCGCCGCAGGCTCCATGAGCCGCCGCCGGGCGATCCGGGCCGCCGGGCTCGGCGCGGCGCTCCTCGTCCCGGCGCTGCTCGGCGCGGCGGCGCTCGTCTCCAGGAGCGGCGCCCTCGGCGGCGCCGCCCCCTCCGGCGGCGCGGGCGACCCTGCAGCGCCCTCCGCCGGCGACGCGCACGACCCGGCGACCCCCGCGGCGCCACCGCCGCCCCTGGAGGTCGAGTTCGCCGGCTGCGGCGCCGTGCTCGCCGGCCCCGCCTGCGCCCTCCCCGACGATCGGGCGATCCGACTCTGGATCAAGGCCCCCGAGGGCGCGCGCGTCGCCGTCGAGGCCGGCGCGACCCCGATCCCGCTCGACGGCGCGCCGATCCAGGGCGGCCTGCTCATCCGGGTCCCCGTGCCCGACGGCGCCGCCGCCGTCTCGGTGACCGCCGAGCGGAACGGCGGGCGCGCGGTCGTTCGCCTGCCGCTGCTCCCGCCCCTCGCCGCGCCCGCCCTGACGCAGGCCGAGGCGCTGCGCCGGCAGGGCCGCCTCGACGAGGCGGCGTCGGCCCTGGGCGGCCTCGCGTCGGGCCAGGATCCCACCCTGAAGGCCCTGGCGATCGGCAAGCTCGCGCGCGTGGATCTCGCGCGCGGGCGGATCCCGGAGGCGATCGCGCGCTTCGAGGCCTCGATCCGGGCGCACCGCGCCGCAGGGCGGCTGTCCGACGAGTTCCTCGATCGCTTCGCGCTGGCCTACACCCTCCTCTACAACGGCCGCAGGTTCGCGGAGGCGCGCGCCGCGCTCGACCCGCTCGAGCCGCTCGAGGCGAGCCACCCGGAGGGGCGCGCGCTGACGCCGTACTACGCCGCGCTGCTCTCGTTCGAGGCCGGCGATCTGCGCGCGGCGCTCCGGCAGCTCGACGCGTCGGCCGCGGCCGCCGAGCGCCTGGGCCTCCGCGACCACCGGTGCCACGTCCTGCAGAAGCGCGCCGAGGGCCTCCAGATCCTGGGTCGGCCGCTCGAGGCGCAGGCGCTCCTGCGCGAGGTGGAGGCGTCCCTGCCCGCCGGCAGCCCGCCGTGCGAGCAGGCCGCCCTGCAGAACAACCTCGGCTGGGGCGCCCTCCAGGTGGCGTGGGCGAGCGCCTCGCCCGGCGCGCCCCTCGCGGATGCCGAGGCCGCGCTCGAGGCCGCGCTCGCGCTGTACGGCGGGCCGTGCCCGCGGCCGGCCGAGCGGGCGAACGCGCTGACGAACCTCGCGCTGGCGAAGCTCGCGGCGGGGCAGACGGCGCGGGCGCGCGCGCTCCTCGACGAGGCGCGCCGGACCGACGCGAGCCCCGACCCCGGGGTCGCGATGTACTGGCTCGACATCGAGGGGCGCCTCGCGCTGGCCAGCGGCGACGCCGCGGGGGCGCTGCGGCGGTACGAGCGGCTCGCCCGGCTCGCGGAGGCGAGCGCGCTCTCCGAGGGGCGCTACCGGGCGGCGCTCGGCCGCGGGCGGGCGCTCGAGGGCCTGAGGCAGCCCGATCGCGCCCTCGCGGCCTACGAGGCCGCGGAGGCGCTGCGGGGCGAGCTCAGCCTGCTCGCGCCCCTCGGCGAGGGCCGGGGCGCCTTCCTCGGCCGCCTGGAGGAGGGCGCCCGCCGCGCCGTCGACCTCCTGCTCCAGCGCGATCCGGGCCGCGCCCTCGCGGCCGCCCGGCGGTCGCGCGCCCTCGCGCTCGCGGCGCTCCGGTGGGTCGACCGCATCGCGTCGCTGGACGGCGAGGCGCGGGCGCGCTGGGAGGCCGCGCTCTCGGCGTACCGCCGCGAGCGCGCCGCCCTCGACGAGGAGGGCCGCGACGACTGGCGGCTGTCGTCGGACGAGCTCGAGGCGGCGCGGGCGGCCCGCGAGGCGCGCGGCAGGTCGATCCGGGCGCGGTTCGACGAGGCGCTGCTGCTCGTGAGGCGCGGGGAGCCGGCGGCGGCAGAGCTCGCGGAGGCCCCGCTCGTCGCCGAGGGCGAGCTGATGCTGGCCTTCCACCCGATCCGCGAGGGGTGGGCCGGCTTCGCGGTCACCCGGGACGGCGTCGCGGCGCACCGGCTGCCGGCGCTGGATCTCGCGGCCCCCGCCGCGACGCTCGCCGCGCGGCTGCTCGCGCCGTTCGAGGCGCCGCTCCGCGCGGCCGGGCGCCTGCGCGTCTCGGCCTACGGCGAGCTCGAGCGGATCGACGTCCACGCGCTGCCCTGGGACGGCGCGCCGCTCGTCGCGCGGATGCCCGTCGTGTACGGCCTGGATCTGCCGGGCGGCGCCGCCCGCGGGGCGGGGGGCGCCGGCGCGGCGCGCGGGGCGCTCGTGGTCGCGGATCCGCAGCGCGATCTGCCGGCCGCGCGGCGCGAGGCCGACGCGGTGGCCGAGGCGCTCGAAGGGCAGGGGCGCGCGGTGGAGCGCCTCTCGGGCGGCCTGGCCACGCACGCCGCGGTCGCCTTCGCGCTGGAGCAGCCCGGGATCGCGCTGTTCCACTACGCGGGCCACGGCTTCTTCGGCGGGATCGACGGCTGGGACAGCGGCCTCCCGCTCGCCGGCGGTGGCCAGCTCGCGGTGAGCGACATCCTGGCGCTGCGGCGGGCGCCGGCGCAGGTCGTCCTGTCCGGCTGCGACACGGCGCGCACCGGGGCCGCGCCCGGGGCCCGGGGGCTCGGGCTCGGCCTGGCGCAGGCGTTCCTGATCGCCGGCGCCGGGTCGGTGATCGCGGCGACGCGCCCGGTCGACGACGCGCTGGCGGAGCGGATGATGGTGGCGCTGGTCGCCGCCGGGCAGGAGGACCCCGGCGCGCAGCTGCGCGAGGCGACGCTCGCGGCGCTGCGCGCGACCCCCTCGTCCGACTGGGCGAGCTTCCGGGCGCTGGTGCCGTGAGCGGGCCGCGGCAGGCGCGGCCCCGCGGACCGGCGCGAGGAGGCTCGCCGGAGGGCGGCGGCAGGCTCACCGGGGCGGCTCCGGCGCAGCGGGGGAGCCGTGGAAGGATCCGGCGCGGCGGCGCGTATCGATCGCGGGTCTCGAACCATCAAGCCCCGCGACCCTCGGGGCCGCGCAGCGGGATCGACCCGCTGCGCGGATCGAGGAGCGCCGGCGACCCGCCGGGGACACGACGATCCCAGGCCGGACGCCACGGAGGATCTCGCCATGATTCGGAACAGTCTCAGAGCAGCTGGTCTCCTTCTCGCCGCGGGCGTCGTGTCGGCGCTCGGCATCGCCTCCACCGACGCGATGGCGGCGGCGCGAGCGTCGACGGTGCGCCACGGACCGGCGACCGACGATCCCAACCCCGTCGTCACCCCTTGCGGCGCTTGTTACAGGACGAAGGAGCAGCGGCTGTATGTGTCCCTCGATGCCATCGGCAGCGCGAGGACGATATCGCTCGAGCTCGACGCGCCGCGCGACGGCCAGTGGACCTATCGAGAGCTGCTGGCGCCGTACCGCGTGGAGAACGGCTACGTGGTGTACCTGGTGCCGCAAGGCCCGATCGAGGACGTCGGAGGGGGCTCGATCCGCTGGACGAGCTCGAACGGGAAGTATCTACGCATGGCGGTCTCCGTGGATGCCAGCGGCGGGGCGCAGTAGAACGAGCGACAGGACGAGGCCGGGCGGCGCGAGGGCGGGCGCGGGCTCGCGCGCCGGCGAGCGAAGCGGGACGGGGACGACCGTCGAGCGAACGCCAGGAGGAGCCAGGGATGATTCTGCGACGCATCAAAGCAGCTGGTCTGATTCTCGCCGGGGCCGCCCTGACGGCCCTCGGCTTCGCGGGCCCCGGGGCCGCGGCGGCGGAGACGGGACCTTCGGTCCTGGAGATCCCGCCGGACATCCAGCCTCCCACGACCCCGTGCGGCGCCTGTTACAACATGCAGAATCGGCTGCTCTACGTGTCCGTCGACAAGTTCGACAAGATCCCGGCGGTCGTCCTCGAGCTCTACGAGCCGGACGGCAGCGGCGCGGGCACCTATGGATCGCTGAAGCCGATCCAGGCCGACAAGGCCTATGTCGTGTACTCCGTGCCGCAAGGGCCGACCAAGAACGTCGGCTCGGGCGTGGCGCGCTGGACGAACCCCTACGGCCACGTCCGGGTCGTGGAGGTCACCGTCGATGGCGCCGCGCCGCAATGCGATGAGTAGCCCGCGCTGACTGGCCGGCCGGCCGGCCGGCCAGCCACATCGACGCTGAGCTCGACTCCATGACAGCGGCGCGCCCGCGCCGCCCTCGTCTCCATTCCTCTCCTCTCACGTTCTCCAGCCATCCGCGCTGGTGGTGGCGTCAGCCCTCAGATGGAGGCTCCAGCCTCCAGGGGGTGCGACGAACCTCGACGCGCGGGGCCGCTCGGGACATCTCGCCGGACACGCCCTCACCGGAGCGGCGGTGCTCCGCGCCACAGGCAGCCCCGGAGCGCCGCCGCGCTTCCTTCCGGTCCAGGGGTCGCGTCGCGGCGTTCCGCGAGGGCAGCACGGAATGTGCGGCCTTGCGTCAGATTGCGCCGTCCTTGCGCAACTCGTCGCGCAGGCTCGACCGGAGGGCCCCGCTGGCTCCGCGGCGCGCCGCGCGCCCGCCGGCGGGCTGAGGCGTTGGCCACCGACTTGCTTCGAGTCGCACCCGTCCCGTCGCCGCCGCGGCGCCCCGCGCGCCGGCGCGGCCCTCGCGGAGGCGCCGTCCACACCGCCGCACAAGGCCCTTCGCAGCATCGGAATCGTCATCGGAGCCGGTACCGGAGTCAGCGCCGACCCCGGCGGTGACGGAACGTGAGAGACATGAATCACGCCCTTTCGTCGTGATGAGGAGCGTTCATGGTGGATGACTGTCAACCCGGTTTTCTTGCGATCGATCCGGAGATGCGGCGCCTGCGGGATGCCCTGGAGACCGTGGCCCCCACGCCGCTGCCGGTCCTGATCCTCGGCGAGACGGGGACGGGCAAAGAGGTCGTGGCGGAGTGGATCGCCGGCATGTCGCGGCACCCGCGCGAGCGGTTCGTGAAGGTGAACTGCGCGAGCCTGTCGGAGTCGCTCGTCGAGAGCGAGCTCTTCGGCCACGAGCGCGGCGCGTTCACCGGGGCGGTGGCGCCGCGCGAAGGCCTGTTCGAGGCCGCCCACGAGGGCACGCTCTTCCTCGACGAGGTCGGCGAGCTGTCCCCGCGCACGCAGGCGAAGCTCCTCCGCACGCTGGAGTACGGCGAGATCGTCCGCGTCGGCAGCACGCGGCCGCGGCGCGTGGACGTCCGGGTGATCGCGGCGACGCACCGCGATCTCGAGCAGATGGTCGGGGACGGGGACTTCCGCCAGGACCTCTATTTCCGCCTCAACGCGGTCACGCTGCGCATCCCCCCGCTCCGGGCTCGCACCACCGAGATCCTCCCGCTCGCGGAGCTCTTCGCGGCGCGCCTCGCGCGGCGGCTCGGCCGCCCGGCGCCGCGGCTCGCGCCCGAGGCGACGGCGGCGCTCCTCGCGCACACCTGGCCGGGCAACATCCGGGAGCTGCGCCACGTGATCGAGCGCGCGGTGGTCATGTCCAAGGGGGGGCCGATCGTCGCGGACCACCTGATGCTCGAGGCGCCGCGCGCGCAGGCCGAGGCCGGGATCAGGGGCGACCTGCGCTCGTTCGAGCGGGACCGCATCGTCGCCGCGCTCGACCGGACCCGCCAGAACCAGACGCGCGCCGCCGAGCTGCTCGGCGTCTCGCGGCGCACGCTCACCAACAAGCTCAACGCCTACGGCATCGCGCGGCCCCGGAAGAAAATCGCGCTGGAGGGCTGTTGACGTGGCCTCGCCGTTCCACCGCACGATGCGGTCGCTCGAGCTCGAGAGCGGCGCGCGGACCTGGATCCGCCTCGCCGCGACCCTCGCCGTGCTCGGCGCCTGGGCGGCCTGGATGCACGCGGCGCGCGTGTCGGTCTACGCCACGACCGCGAAGGCGCGCCTGGAGGTCAGCCGGATGGCGCACCGCGTGGCCGCCGCCGAGGCCGGGCGCGTGGCGGTCGTCCGGGTGGAGCTCGGGCGCGACGTGGCGCCGGGCGAGGTGCTCGTCGAGCTCGACGCGTCCGTCGAGGAGAAGCGCCTGGAGGAGGAGCGCACGCGGGTGGCCGTGCTCGCGCCGAAGCTCGAGGCGCTGCGGCGCCAGATCGCCGTCGAGGAGGAGGTGCGCGCCTGGCAGGAGAAGCTCTCCGAAGCGTCGATCGCGCGCGCCCGGATCGACCTGCGCCAGCGCGACCTCTCCGCCGCGCACGGCGAGGAGCTCCGCGCCATCTCCGAGCGGCTGCACGACGAGCGGCTCGCGTCGACCGCCGATCACCTGGAGGCGAAGACCCGCGCCGCCGACGAGCTCCTCAAGGCCGAGGGGGCGCGCGCCGATCTCCAGCGGCTGTCGGTCGCGCGGCGCCACGACGAGCGGCAGGCGGCGGCCCACCTCGCCGAGCTCGAGCGCGCGCTCGGCGACCTCGTGGCCGAGCAGCGGGCGGCCGAGGCCGCGGTCCACACGGCGCTCGCGCAGATCGAGCGGCGCAAGATCCGCGCGCCCATCGCGGGCAAGCTCGGGAACATCGCCGCGCTCCAGGCGGGCGACGTGCTCAAGCCCGGCGACCTCGTGGCGACGGTCGTCCCGGGCGAGGACGTGCACGCGGTCGCGCTCTTCGCGCCGTCCGACGCGGTCGGGCGCATCGTCCCCGGGCAGAAGGCGCGGATGCGCCTCGACGGGTTCGCGTGGACGCAGTTCGGCATGCTCGAGGGCGAGGTCTCCCACGTCGCCAGCGAGCCGTTCGACGGCGCGATCCGCGTCGAGCTCCTCGTGCGGCCGGAGAGCGCCGCGTCGATCCCGGTGCAGCACGGGATGCCGGGGACCACCGAGGTCGAGGTGGAGCGCGTCTCTCCGTGGACGCTCCTCCTGCGCGCCGTGGCGCCGGGAGGCCCGCGATGAAGCGCGCCTTCCTCGTCCCCGAGGTGCTCCAGACGTCGCTCATGGACTGCGGGCCCGCCGCGCTCAAGGCGGTGCTCCAGGGGTTCGGCGTGGAGGTGCACTACGAGTGGCTCCGCGACCGCTGCCAGACCGACGTCGACGGGACGTCGATCGACGCGCTCGCCGCGCTCGGGCAGGAGCTCGGGCTCGCGACGTCCGAGGTGGTGGTCCCGCACGACAGCTTCCTCCTGCCCGAGGCCGACTGCCTTCCCGCGATCGTGGTCAAGCGCGGCGCCGGCGACGCGCTCCACTTCCTCGTCGTCTGGCGCCGGCTCGGGCCGTTCGTGCAGATCCTCGACCCCGGCAGCGGGCGCCGCTGGGTGCGCGCGGAGCGCTTCCTGGAGGACATGCCGCACTTCCCGATCCCGATCTCGATCGAGCGGTTCCGGCGGTGGGCGTCGTCCGAGGACGCGCTCGCCCCGCTCCGCGCGAAGCTGCGGGCGCTGGGCGCGCGCGGGGAGGCGCTCATCGCGCGGGCCGACGCCGACCCGGGGTGGCGCTCGTTCGCGGCCCTCGACGCCGCCGTGCGGATGGCCGCGCGCCTCGTCCGCGGCGGCGCGATCACGCGCGGAGGCGAGGCGCAGCGCGTGCTCGAGGGCGTCTTCGACCGCGCGCTCGCCGGGGAGGCGGGCGCCATCCCGAAGGGGTTCTTCTGGGCCACGGAGGGCAAGGCGCCGGGCAAGCTCCTCGTGCACGGCGCCGTCATCGTCCACTTCGCCGCCCGCGCCACCGCGCCCGCCCGCGCCCCCGAAGGCGCCGCGCGCCCGGCCGCGCCGCCGCCCCCGCCGAGCTACCGCGGCAGCGCCACGCCGGCGGCCCCGCCGGTCGAGCAGGCGCCGCGCGCGGTCGCGACCGCGGTGCTCCCGGCGCCCGTCCGCCGCGAGCTCGAGCGGCCGTCGCCGTCGCCCTCGCGCCTCTTCCTGTCGATGCTCCGCGCCGACGCGGGCCGGGCCCTCGCCCTGGTCGGGGTGGCGCTCGCGGCGAGCGCGGCGATCGCCGCGATCGACGTGGTCGTCCTGCGCGGGCTGTTCGACGCCGTGAAGCACGTCACCGTCGAGTACCAGCGCGCGCTCGGGCTCCTCGCCCTCGTCGCGTTCGCCGCCGGGGCCCTCCTGCTCGAGCTGTTCGCGGCCCACGCCGTCTCGCGCCTCGGGCGCGCCCTCGAGGTGCGCTTCCGGGCCGCCTTCCTCGAGAAGCTGCCGCGGCTCGAGGATCGCTACCTGCGCAGCCGGCCCACCTCGGACATGACCGCGCGCGGCCACGCGATGCACCTGATGCGCGAGGCGCCGGCGCTCTTCTCGCGCATCGCCCGCGCGGCGCTGTCGTTCGCCGCGACGCTCGTCGGCGTCCTCTGGCTGTACCCGGGCGGCGCGTGGCTCTCGCTCGTCGCGGCGGCGGTCGCGCTCGCGGCCCCGTACATCGCGCGCAGGCCGCTCGTCGAGAGCCTCATGCGCCTGCGCACGCACGCCGCGTCGCTCGAGCGGTTCTACCTCGACGCGCTGCTCGGCGCGGTGCCCATCCGCGTCCACGGCGCCGAGCGCGCGGTGCGGCGCGAGCACGAGGCGCTGCTCGTCGAGTGGGCGCGGACCGGCCGCCTCGCGCACGCCCAGGCCACCGCCATGCAGGCCGTCCAGGGGCTCGCGAGCACCGCCGTGGCGGTCGCGATCGTCGGCGGCTACGTCGTCTCCGGCGGCCCTGCCGCGGCGCTGCTCCTGCTCGTGTTCTGGTCGCTGCGGCTCCCCGTCGTGGCGCAGGAGCTCGTCGCCGCGCTCGTCGGCTGGAAGAACGTGCGCAACGCCTCCGTGCGCCTCTTCGCGCCGCTCGCGGCGCCGGAGATGGACCTCCCCCGCGCGCCCGTCCCCGAGGACGCCGGCGCCGCCGCGCCGGGCGCCGCGTCGATCGACCTCCGCGGCGTCAGCGTCCAGGCCGGGGGGCACACGCTCCTGTCCGACGTCTCGCTGAGCCTCGCGGCGGGGTCGCACGTCGCCATCGTGGGCACGTCCGGCGCGGGCAAGTCGTCGCTGCTCTCGCTGCTGCTCGGGTGGCTCCGGGCGTCCCGGGGGGAGGTGCTCGTCGACGGGCAGCCGTTCGACGACGCGGCGGTCGCGCGCCTGCGCCGCGCGACGGCGTGGGTCGACCCGGCCGTCCAGCTCTGGAACCGCACGCTCCTCGAGAACATCACCTTCGGCCACGCCGGCGACGCCCTCGCGCGCGTGCCCCTCGCGATGGGCCAGGCCGATCTCACCGGCGTGCTCGAGAGCCTGCCCGACGGGCTCCTTTCGGCCATCGGCGAGGGCGGCGCGCGGCTGTCGGGGGGGCAGGGGCAGCGCGTCCGCCTCGCGCGGGCGCTGATGAAGGCCGACGCGCGCCTCGTGCTGCTCGACGAGCCGTTCCGCGGGCTCGAGCGCGAGCGGCGCCGGGCGCTCCTCGCCCGCGCGCGCGAGCGCTGGGCGCGCGCGACGCTTGTGTTCGTCAGCCACGACGTGATGGACACGCTCGGCTTCGATCGCGTGCTCGTGGTCGAGGGGGGCAGGGTCGTGGAGGACGGCGCGCCGCGCGCCCTCATGGACGACCCGCGGAGCCGCTACCGCGCGCTCGCCGAGGCGGACGCGCGGGCGCGCGACGAGGTCTGGTCGAAGGGGCGCTTCCGGAGCGCGACGATGGAGAGCGGCCGGCTCACCGAGGGGGCAGCATGAAGGCGACGGGCACGAGCTCGAACGAGGCCGCGCCGGCGGCGGCGCTGGCCGAGGTGGCGTGGCAGCCCGCCGCGCTCGGGCACGCGATGAGCGCGCTCACCGCCGCGTGCGGGCTCGCGAGCGGCGCGGCGCCGTCGCCCGGCGCGCCGCCGGACGGCGACCCCACCGCGTGGATCGAGGCCTACGCGGGCTGCATGGGCGTCGAGGCGGAGGCGGTCCAGTCGAGCTTCGCCGATCTGCCGCGCGCGATCGCGTCGCTCGGCCCCTCGCTCGTCCGCCTCGATCACGGCTACCTCGCGGTGGTCTCCGCGGGCCGCCGGGGCCTCTCGGTGCTGACGCCGGCGCTCACGCGGGCGCGGATCCCGCTGGAGGCCGTGCGCCGGGCGCTCTCCGCCCACCTCGAGGACCGCCCCGCGTCGCACGTCGACAAGTGGCTCGCCGCCGCGCAGATCCCGCCGCGGCGCGCCGCGCGGGCGCGCGCCGAGCTCCTCGCGCAGCTCGTCGCGGACCGCCCCATCGCGGGCATGTGGCTGCTCCGCCCCGATCCCGGATCGAGCTTCCGGCGCCTGCTCTCGATGCGCGGCGCGCTCCGCCGGGGCGCGCTCTTCCTCGCCGCCGCCGCCGCGCAGGTCGCCCTCGGGGTGCTCGCCTGGTGGCTGATCGGCGCGGGCGCGCTCGACGGCGCCGTGCAGCCCGGCTGGCTGCTCGCGTGGGTGCTCCTGTCGCTCTCGGCCATCCTCGTGCAGCTGTTCGCCTCCTGGACGGGCGGGCTGCTCACGATCGACGTCGCCGCGCTCCTCAAGCAGCGCCTGCTCTGCGGCGCGCTGCGCCTCGATCCGGCCGCGATCCGGGCGCGCGGCGCGGGCGAGCTCCTCGCCATGGTGTCCGAGTCCGAGGCGGTCGAGACCGCGGGGCTCGGCGGCGCGCTCGGCGCGGTCGTGGCGCTCGTGCAGCTCGCGAGCGCCGCGCTGGTCCTCTCCGCCGGCGCCGGCGGCGGCCTCCACGTCGCGCTGCTCGCCGGGTGGACCGCCTCCGTGGCGCTGCTCGCCCGCCGGTTCGCCCGGCGGCGGGCGGCGTGGACGCGCGAGCGGTTCGCGATCACGAGCGGCTTCGTCGAGAACGTCGTCGGTCACCGCACGCGCGTCGCCCAGCAGGCCCCGCACCTCCACCACGTGGAGGAGGACGCGGTGCTCGAGCGCTACCACGCCGCCTCGCGCGCGATGGACCGCGTGGGCGACCTCCTCGCGTCGCTCCCGGCGCGCGGGTGGCTCGCGCTCGGGCTGCTCGGCCTCGTCCCTGCGGTCCTCGGCGGGGTGGGCGTCGGCCCGCTCGTCGTCGCCACGGGCGGCATCCTGCAGGCGCAGGCGGCGTTCGCGACGCTGGCGACGAGCCTCGGCGCGCTCCTCTCCGCCGCCGTCTCGTGGCGCTCGATCGCGCGGCTCTTCGCGGCGGCCGAGGCCCGCGAGCCGCCCGGGATCCCGCAGGCCGTGCTCGGGCGCCACGCGGCGTCGGACGTCGTGCTCGAGGCGCGGGGCGTCTCGTTCCGCTATGGCGGCGAGCGCGGCGAGCCCGTCCTGCGCGACTGCGGCCTGGTCCTCGCGAAGGGCGACCGGCTGCTGCTCGAGGGGCGCTCCGGGGGCGGCAAGTCGACGCTCGCGGCGGTGCTCAGCGGCCTCCACGCCCCCTCGTCGGGCCTCGTGCTCCTCGGCGGCCTCGATCGGCGGACGCTGGGCGGCGCCGCGTGGCGCAGCCGCGTCGCGAGCGCGCCGCAGTTCCACGACAACCACGTGCTCTCGGGGACGCTCGCGTTCAACCTGCTGATGGGCCGCGCGTGGCCCGCGTCGCCGGAGGACCGGCGGGAGGCGGAGCTCGTGTGCCGCAAGCTCGGCCTGGGCCCGCTGCTCGATCGCATGCCGTCGGGGCTCGATCAGGTCGTCGGCGAGACGGGGTGGCAGCTGTCGCACGGCGAGCGGAGCCGGCTGTTCCTGGCGCGCGCGCTGCTCCAGCGCGCGGACGCGGTCATCCTCGACGAGAGCTTCGGCGCCCTCGATCCGCTCACCGCCCGCGAGTGCGTGGGCGCCGTGCTCGAGCGGGCCCCCGCGCTGGTCGTCATCGCGCACCCCTGACCAGCCAAGCAGTAAGAGGAGAGACCGCAAGGGGCGCAAGGGGCGCAAGGGGCACAAGGCGACAGAGATGGAATTGTATTCATCTCTTCCCCTTGCGTCCCTTGCGCCCTTGCGGTCCTCTTCCCATGAATCGTCAACGTGATCGGCGTCGTAGGGGGCGACAAACGGGGCGTGCCAAACGCGAAAGGCCCGCCGCTGCTCCTCGCAGCGCGGGCCTCCGCGGTCGTATCGTCAGGCTCGAGGGGCCGGTCGCCGCTGGGTGCGGCCCCCGGCCCCTCGCGGGCGGTTCAGCAGCAGCAGCCGGGCGGACAGGTGCAGACGGCCGGCCCCACGCCAGCCTGGAGCTCCGTGGGGACCTCCACCGTCAGGCGCGCCGGGCGCTCCTCGACGGTCTCCTGCTTCGTCTCGACCTCGACCTCGACCTTGATCTGCTCGTTCATGGTGATTGCTCCGTAGCTGGGTTGGTTATTTCGGTTGCGGACTCGACGTCTCGCGAGATGGGCTATTGCAGCGGCCGTGCCACTGCCGACTCCGCGCGGCGAAGGCCGCTGTTTTCGCGCCGCGGAGGCCTGTTTTCGCAGCGCGGCGGCCCCCGTTGAGCAACCCGTTTCCCAATTGGGGAAGCGCCTCGGGAACCGATGTTCCCTTGAGGTGCGCAAGGGCCCCCCGAGCGCGGCTCGCGCGGGCGGGCATGAAACTGGCAATGCGCCATAGGCGATGGACACATCGATGATCCCCGAGCTGCTCTCGTTCCGTGCGCCGTGGCTCGAAGAGAAGCTGGTCAAGGACCGGATGGCTCCTTCCTGCGAGGAGGCGGCGCGGCTCTTCGACGAGGTGAAGAAATACATCTTCGTCTGCAGGGCGGACCGGACCCGGCAAGTCCCCATGTTTTCCCGGAGGATCGACGAGGTCTGGCACCAGTTCGTGCTCTTCACCGAGGAGTACGCGGCGTTCGGCCATCGCTTCTTCGGCGAGTTCGTGCACCACACCGCCAACACCGCCCCTCGCGGCGAGCTCGGCGCGCGCCCCGAGATGACCTTCGACAAGTACCGCGCCGAGTACGAGGCGCTCTTCGGGCCCATCTCCCCGGCGTGGAGGGACGAGCTCGCCGTGACGCCCGACACGCGCCTCATCCGCGTCAAGTTCGGCCGCCCCATCTTCGTGCGGGTCGGGGAGGGGAGGGCGGATCTCGTGTGGTCGCTGGAGCCGCCGCGCGTCCTCCTGCGCATCGACGCGTGGGCGAAGGACGCGCTGCAGTTCATCGTCGACTGCGATCACTTCTACGTCCGCGAGCTCCCCGGCCTCGACGACCCGGAGCGCGTGGCGCTCTGCCGTCCGCTCGTGAAGGGCGACTTCCTCCGGATCGCGCCATGAGGCTCGCCGAGCTCACCGCCCTCTTCGGGCAGCTCGATTTCCCGCGGTCCGACGGCCACGCCCGCCCGCCGCGCGATCACGTGCGCGCGGTCGAGGGCGCGGTCCGGGCCGGGCTCTCGGACGACGAGCTCCCGCTGGAGCTCCTCGCGCTCGAGATCGAGCGCCGGGACGGCGCGCCGGAGCTCGCGCCGTTTTACGTGGTCCCCGAGGTCGGCGTCCGCGTCGCGTTCGCGTACTGGCGGCCCGGGCGCGCGGCCGGCGCGCACGAGCACTCGGACTGGACGGTCACGGCGGTGTTCCACAACGCGCTCGACGTCGCGACCTTCGACTGGGACGCGACGGCCCGCGCCCGGCGGCTCGTCCCGAAGCGCCTCTTCTCCGCGGAGGCGGGCCGGGTCGGCCACATCTACGGGCCGTGCATCCACGATCCGCGGAACCCGACCGCGAGCTGGTCGATCTCGCTGCACCTGTTCGGCCCGAGCGACGGCCCGATGCTCGAGGCGCAGGTGGGCCCCGTCGAAGGGCTGACCCCCGCGGCCCCGCGGCCCGCCGCGGGCGACGCGCTCTCGGCGGCGCTCCTCGCGCACGAGCGGGAGTGCGTCCGCCGGGCGCAGATCGACGCCCTCGCGCAGCGCGGCCCGCGGGCCGCCGCGCTCCTCGCGCGCCTCCACGCCCGCGGCGACGCCGGCACCCGAGCGCGCGCCGCCCGCGCGCTCGGCCGGCCCGAGGAGCTCGACGCGCGCGCCGCGCTCGTGCGCCGCTGGCCGGGCGTGGACCTCGACGTGATCCGGAGCGCGGGTCGCGCCGAGCTCCGCGCGCGCTGCGGCGAGCGCGCGCAGCTCCTCGTGCGGGTCGAGGCGTGGGCCGAGCCCGCGCTCCGCGCGCTCGCTGCGGCGCGCGAGCTCAGGCCCCGCGACCTCCCCGGCCTCGCCGAGGCGGAGCAGCTCGCGCTGGCCCGCGCGCTCGTCGACTGGGGGACGTTTCAGCCCTTCGCAGCCCAGGAGAACTGACCATGATGCAACCCATGCAAACCGATGTGGTGACGGCGAGCGCGCGCAGGCGGCCCGACCTCTTTGCCTACCGGGCGCAATTCGTGCTCGACAAGCTGCTCATGAACAAGACGGTGGCCACCGAGCGCGAGGCGGAGGCGCTGTTCCGCGAGCTCGCGCGCTATCTCTGGCTCGTCGAGTCCGACCGCACGCGCGCTTACCCGATGTTCTCGCTGCGCGTCGACGAGGCCTGGCACCAGTTCGTCCTCTTCACGATCGAGTACGCCGATTTCTGCCAGCGTTTCTTCGGTCGCTTCCTGCACCACGCGCCCGCCAACGCGCCTGTCGCGCACGCGGTCCCGGAGGCGACATGGGACGAGTTCGCGGCCGCGTACAGCGCCCTTTACGGCGAGCCGCCGCCCGAGGTGTGGAGCGACGCGGCGTCGGTGTGCGGCCCGCGGCGCGTGATCCGCGATCGCGAGGTGTCGGTCCGGCTGCGCGACGGCAAGGCGGAGCTCGTCGACGGCGAGGCGGTGCTCGTCCGGGTCGACGCCTGGGGCGAGCCCGCGCTGCGGTTCATCGCCCGGCACGGCATCTTCTACGTGCGCGAGCTCCCCGGGCTCGACCTGGACGACCGGATCGCCCTCTGCCGGGCGCTCGTGGCCTCGCGGACGCTCCGCGTCGCTCCGTAGCCCGGGGATCGCCATGCGCCCGGGTACGTACGCCCGAGCGGCTGGAGCCTGCCCGCCGGCCGGGCGCGCGACATCACCGCTCCCCGGAGGTGGCCACCTTATCTCGCTGCGACGATCCGGTAGGACAGGCGGCCGAGCGCATACTCGAGCCCGCGCTCGAGGCTGCCGCGCGTCGTGATGCGGCCGAGGTCGACGTCGAGCCCGACCAGCGTCTGCGCCGCGGCGGGGCCCATTCCTACGAGCACGCTCTCGCAGCCGAGCAATGCCGCGGCTTGCACCGTGCGCAGCAGGGCCTCGGCGGCCATTGTGTCGACGAGCGGGACGCCCGTCACGTCGATGATCACGAAGCGCGCGGAAGCGTCGCCTATCGCGGCGAGCACGCTCTCGGTGACCTGCGCGGCCCGCTCCTGGTTCAGCGCGCCGACGAGCGGCAGGAGCAAGACGCCCTGCCAGATGCGCACGACCGGCACCGCGAGCTTTTCGAGCAGCGTGCGCTGCGCCTCGATGATCCCGAGCTGCGCGCGATTTTCAGCCTCGAGCCGCTCGGCCGCGACGAGCTTGCCCTTCATGTTCGTGATGTCCGTGATGATGCCGCAGAGCCCGACCACCTGCCCGGCGTCGTCGCGCATAGGGTACTTGCGTGTCCACATCGTCCGCTCGACGCGGTCGGCGCCGGTGACCACCTCCTGATTCTCGTCGTGCTCGCCCGTGTTCACGACGAGATCGTCGTGCTCCCAGAAGACTTCGACCTGCTCGGCGGGCCAGAACCCCGTGTCGTCCTTGCCGATGAGCTCCTCCCGCGGGTACCCGACGAGCTTACAATACCCCTCGTTGACGGCGACCCAGCGATGCGCCCGGTCCTTGACGAAGATGGGATCGGGCAGGGTATCGATGATGCGCCGGAGCAGTTCGACGCGGTGCCAGGCGAAGAGATCGACGGGGAGGCTGGTCATTGGAACTCGCGCGTCCCCCCGCTGAAAACATACGCTCCAGTCATACCAAGGAACACCCTCCGGCTCAAGGGTTGCTCCGGCCGCCCGGCAACTTCGGCTTCGCGCTCACCGGGCTCGAGGGGGCGCTCACGCCGAGCGGGTTTCGCGCGCGGACCACATGGTGATAGGCCCTACCTTTCTGCGGGCGTCGTCGACGTGGCCCGCGTCACGATTGCGGCTGCCATCGACAATGACATCAGGACGTTCATCTTCGATTGCATGGAATGACTCACGAGCCGCGCTATGTGCTCCTCGATGAACTTCGCGTGTCCGGTACCGAGAGCGACAGCAGGATCGCGGTCCAGGTCGACGATGGCGGCGGCAGCGCCTCGTTCAACCTCACCGTGAACATGAACGGGGCGACGGCGCCCGCCCCGGCCATCATCGGCTACATGAGCCTGCCGGAGCGCTGCGCGCGGCGGATTGGGTACGCTCTCGAAGGCATGTAAGAAGCCCGCGCACAGCGGCTGGGGCCCGCCGAAGCGCCGGGCCCGCCGGCCCGGTGCGGAGGGCTTGACCTGGAGACCGGCCCCCCGGCAGACTCCCGCGCCTCGCGGACCTATGCTGCCCAAATTGTGTATCGCCACACCGCTCGCGCTGGCATCCGCGTTGCTCCTCCAGGCCGGGACCGCGCGCGCGTCGGGCGCGCTCGAGCTCACGGGCGCTCCTACGAGCGCCAACGGGCTGAACGCGCGGGCGCTCGCGCGGGGACCGGAGGCCACGTTCTTCAACCCGGCGCTCCTGCCGGACGCCGAGGCGACGACGCAGGCGGGCTTCTTCGTGCTCGTCACCCACGGCGACATCACCCTCGCTCCGCGCCCTCCCGGCGTCGACGTGCCCGAGTCGGTGTACGACGGCCAGATCCGGAATCCGGACGGCTCGACCTCTCGGCTCACCCACCGTCCCATGCCCGCGTCGAAGCTCCCGAGCCCTCGGGAGGACACGCGCGAGCGTGACGCCATCACGTACGCGACCCTCGGGCTGGTGCGGCCGCTCTACGAAGATCGCCTCGTCCTGGGCTTCTACGCCCTGCTGCCGATCAGGAGCTTCCAGGAGCAGCGCCCCTTCTTCCCCGACGAGCGCGCGCAGTACTTCTCGAATCGACTGGAGTTCGAGCTGCTGGGAGATCGCTTGTCGCTCACCAGCCTCGCGGTGTCGATGGCAGGCCGGATCACCCGGTGGCTCTCCGTCGGGGCGGGCGTCGACGTCACCATCGGCACCGCCGCGCGGACCTCCGTCCACGTGCCCGACGCGGGCGACCAGCGGACCGCGCTCATCAATCCCGAGGTGGAGGTCGAGAGCGTCTTCGCTCCTTACTTCGCGTTCGCGACGAACCCGACACCCTGGCTGCGCCTCTCGGCCACGCTCCACCTGCCCTCGGCGTCGGACACCGACGGCGAGAACAGGATCCGCTTCTGGAACTACACCTATCCAGAGGGC
Source organism: Sorangium sp. So ce836 (assembly GCF_028553905.1). Classification (NCBI taxonomy): domain Bacteria; kingdom Pseudomonadati; phylum Myxococcota; order Polyangiales; family Polyangiaceae; genus Sorangium; species Sorangium sp. So ce836. The sequence continues at coordinate 4,669,157 of NZ_CP102233.1, forward strand.
GAGAGCGCGGTCCCCCAGGTCTATCGCATGACGCTCGGCCACGAGCCGACGCGCATCGGGCTCGCGGCCTCGGTCGCGGGCCCGCCGAGCGGCGACGGGGCGGGCGAGCGCGCCGCGCGCTCGAAGCGCCCGGCGCCGCCCGCCTGGGAGCTCGGCGCGCACGCCCTCCTGACGCGGTGGTCCGAGTACCGCGATCGGCACGCCGAGCGCCCGTCCGATCCGTGGTCGACCACCGTGTCCGTGGGGCTCGGCGGCTCGGTCTTGCTGCGGAGCCGCAGGCTCTCGGCCGACGTCGCCTTCACGCCGTCTCCCGTGCCGGACCAGACCGGCAGGACCAACTACGTCGACAACTCGCGCCTCGCAGTCAGCGCCTCGTTCGAGACGCCGGTGTCGCTCTTCGGCGCCGACTTCGGCGTGGGGGCGTTCCTGCACGGCCAGCTGCTCGTGACGCGCGAGGTCGTAAAGAGCCCGTCGGCCAGGGACCCCGTGTTCGACGAGGTCCCCGACAACCTGGTCGACATCGTGAGCGGCGCTCCGCTCGAGGGCGTCGCCGGCCTGCAGACGAACAACCCGGGCTATCCCGGCTTCTCCAGCGGAGGATGGCTGGCGGGCGCCGGCTTCGTCCTGCGGCTGCCTCAGTGAGCAGCGCCGCCGAGCCCGCCGCCGCCCGGCTAGGGCATCACTCGAAGAGCGTCTCGGCCGCTGCCTCGATCCAGGCGCAGTCCGCGTCATCGGGGATGCGGACCATCACGAAGGTGCTGTTGCACTCCTCCGGATCGGGGTACGTCCTCGACGCCGCCGTGCTCGCCTTCAGGATCGGAGGATCCGTGTCGAGCACGCGCTGCTCCGACGCGAACCCGAGGCGACCCTCGATGCGATCGGCCGCGACCGCGACGCCGTCGAGCTCGGTCCACTTCCGCTCGGCGACGTACACCGAGCCGTCGATGAGCCCCTGGAGCTGAAGCGTCATCCCCGGGTGTCCGTCCTCGTCTTGGTCCACGACCCGGGCGTCCGCCGGGTCCGTGGGCAGCTCGTCCTGCGCGGGGTCCTCGAGCGCCGCGCCGACCACCTCGTAGAGGCGTCCGATCTGGTAGCGGCGCCCTCCTCCTTCGCTCGCCGCAAACGTGCCCTCGCGCGCCACCGGCGCGAGCGCCTCGCGGAAGGTGTCGGGGATGACGGCGTGCACGATCGCGTCCGGATCCTCGGTGTAATGGTCGCAGTACGTGCCGTTGAAGGAGATGGCGTCGCCGTCTTGCTGCTGGGTGACGAGCAGCACGCTGACGATGCGCGTATGGAACGGATCCAGCCCCTGCGCCTGGGTGAGCTGCGACCCGACGGCCCGGTACGCCCACTTGCCGGAGACGTCGGCGATGTCCGGCGCCGCGGTCGGAGCGCAGCCCGGCGATTGCCCGCCCGCACCCCCCGACCCACCGGAGCCCGTGCTCGTCGTCGCGCCCGCGCTGTCCTCCGAGCCCGATCCGCAACCCAGGAGGGGCAAGATAAGCAATGCTGTGAACAGGTTGTTCCTCATCGAAGCTCCATGCGTCGCCGGCCCGCGAGTCTCGGCGGCCATGGGGATGGCCGCGTTCGGTCGCCCGTGGCCAGCTCGTCTGCGTCCGGGCGACCGGCGCGGGTGTTAGCACGAGCGCGCGCGCCGGCGGTACGTCGATAGCGTGTCTCGAAACAACATTTTCTCGACCTGTCAGGAGGGCGACATGTCGGTGTGCCTCGAGCGGCTCGAGGCGCTCGGCGCCCGGGTCGCGCGGCCCGCTCCAGGCGCGCCGAGCTGGCGCGCAGCGCGCGCTCGGCGCTACCTCAGGATCGGGTCGCAGTTCGTGAACGTGAGCGACGTCGATATCGAGAACATCGACCCGGCGCCGTGGCGCTCCGCGTGGAAGAAGTCGAGGGGATACTCCTCGCCGACCTCGATGCCGAGCTCCTCGGCGCTCGCGTCCAGATCGACGTACGCCGCGGTCGCGCCGTGGAGCCCGCCCATGTCGATCGCGAGGCGCCTGTTGATGAACACCCAGAGATCGTCGTCTCCGACGAACCAGAAGACGTCGCCGGGCCGGTACTCGAAGGTCATGTGGAGCTCGTACGTGAAGCCGTAGTTGTGCTCTCGCCCCTCGTTGCCCCACCCCTGATCGTCGATGGGGAAGAACTCCTCTCCGTAGAAGTGCCCGAAGCCGCGCTCGCTCACCTTGAGGGGGACGACGTACGGAATCGATAGGTTGACCGCAGGGTCGTCGTGATACCACTGATGAAACGCCTCGGGCCCGGTCGTGTGATCCGTGCCGCCCTCATGGGCATAGACCGGCTTGTCGTCGGGGCCGAGCTCGGGCTCGACCAGGCCTGTCATCCCCTCGCCCGCGAAGTACTCGAAGTCGGGGTGTCCGCCCTCGGAGTAAAAGGCCTTGAAGTCGCGCACCACCCCCACGAGGTGCGGATCGCAACGACCGTCCCCGCCGGCGCCGGCGGTGCCTTGGGGGGAGCCGCCGCCGGCGCCGGGCTCGACGCCGGGGTCATCGCCGCCGGCGGTGCCGGCGGTGGACGACGACGAGGCGGGCGACGACGATGTCGTGGCCCCGAGATCGCGACCGATGGTGGCGATCTCGGGGCTGCACCCCGCGAGCGCCGCGCCCGTCGAGAGGAGGAAGGCCAGGAACGGCGGGGCGCCCGCGCGGGAGGCCGCCGTGGGGTGGACCAGCGTCATAGAGATCGTCTCCTGCGCGTGGATGCCGCTGAGGTCGGCGGTCCATCGGGCAAACCGACGCGAGCGCGTAGATTGAGGGGAGGGAGCTGCCCGAGGGGGCGCTGCCGACCAGGCGGCGCACCACCCGCTCGGCATGGGCGCTCGTCGACGGCGAGGCGGCGCTCGCGCGCGTCGATGCCTGGGGCGAGCCCGCGCTGCGCCTCAGCGCCCGGCGCGGCGCCTTCTATGTGCGCTGCGCGCGCAGCGCTTCAGACCGGCGCGGTCGGCTCGCCGGCCCCGTCGGCTGCCGCGCCGGTCGCCGGCGGGGCGGCCGGCGCGGCCGGGGCGCCGCTCGTGGCCTCGCCCTTGGCGCCGGCATGGGCCCGCCGCGCGCCGGCCTCGCGGTGCACGTCGAGCGGGCGGAGGGCCTTCCGAACGGTCTCGACGGTCGCGGGCTCGTCCTCGTCGACCATGGCGGCGACCTTTGTCGCGTAATTGACGATGGCAGTCTGGATGGCGCGCACGTGCGTGGCGAGGTTCGACGTCACGGCGGCCTCTTTCTGGAGCTTGTCCCGCACCATCGCGTCGTAGCGCGGCAGGACATTGCCGATCTGCTGGAGGAACTCGGGCCCGGCGAGCGCGTCGATCTCCGGCTTCAGGCCCGCCTCCTCGATGTGCGCGAGGATGGAGGCCATCACCGTGTTCTGCACGGAGTACTCGGCGGTGAGGAACGAGAGGCCGTCATCGCCGAAGAGCTCCGTGACCAGCTCTCCGGCGCGCCGCGCCTGCGGGAAGCGCGCTTCGGGCAGCATCGAGGTCGCGACGAGGCGCATGCGCAGCGCCCCGAAGCTCGCGTCGGCCTCCCGGTCGAGCCCCCGCACGTCGTCGTCGGACAGGGCGCCGTTCACCCGGCGGCGCGCGGTGAGCGCCTTCTGGCCTGCCTCCCCGGCGGCCTTCAGCTTCGTGCACGCCTTGGCGACGTTCTCCGGCACCACCTCCGGACAGGCTGCGACCAGCGCGTTGGCGAGCGTCACGCCATTGGCGATGTTGATGATGGGAGCGCGAACGTAGATTGAAGCATCAAACGTTGAGTCCATCGTGGCACGATGAGCATTGCGCTCTCCCACGTCCAGCGCTCCTGTCGTCGTTAATGTGCTATCGGCCGCGCGGGTGCGCGGCGCAGCGGATGTCCACCGAGGTGCTGGAGCGCGGGGCCTCGCACGGGCGGGGAGGGCCGGGGCGATCGCGGAGGAGGGCGGGGCGGTCGCCAGGGGGCCACCCGCTTCCGGAGATCCGCCGGCGGGTCGCCGGCAGGCGGGGAGATACCCCGGGGGTCGCTCGACGGGTCGCCGGCAGGCGGGGAGATACCCCGGGGGTCGCTCGACGGGTCGCCGGCAGGCGGGGAGATACCCCGGGGGTCGCTCGACGGGTCGCCGGCAGGCGGGGAGATACCCCGGGGCTTCCCGGAACGCGTCGCCGACGCGCTGGCGCAGGCCGATCGGCCTCTTTTCGGAGGTTGTCGACCTGCTGGAGAGGCCGGGAGGCCTCCCGGAACGGGTGATCGACCCGTCCGGCAGACCTCGAGGCCTCCGGCGCCCGCCAGCGCGGGCGTGGCGGGTCGCGGCGGCCCGGAAAAATCCGTTGCCGGATGCGGGTCGTGGTCCGTAATTCCAGTCGGTGCAGGTCGCAGCCGGCCGTGGCCCCTCGCCATCGACCTGTGGCCCGTGCCTGACGCTCGAGCGGAGTCCCTTGCGCCATCCACGTCTGAACGCCATCGGGTGGAGCCTCGCCGTGTCCCTGGTGCTGGCCGCGCCGCCGGCCGTCGGTCAGGTCCCGCCGGGCGGCGCGCGGCTGTCCTACGCGCGAGGCCCGGGCGCGGAGGGGTGTCCCGAGGAGCAGGCGCTCCGGGACGTCGTCGCCGCGCAGCTCGGCGGGACCGACCCGTTCGTGGACGGCGGCGGCGGCCGGCGGGTCGAGGTGATCCTCGCGCGCAAGGGGCGGCATTTCGTGGGGGAGATCGCGGTGTACGACGGCGACGGCCGGCGGCGCGGCGGCCAGGAGCTCACGAGCGCGGCCTGCGGGGCGCTGGTGGAGGACGTCGGCACCGCCCTCGCCATCGTGCTGCGCCCGGTGCGATCGGCGCGGGAGCCGGCGCCGTCTCAGGCGGCGCCGGAGGCGACGGCGCCGCCGGAGACAGCCTCCGCGCCGGAGCTGCCGGAGACGGCCTCCCCGCGAGCGGCGCCGGCGGGTCCGCCGCACGCGCCGGCCGCAGCGCCGGCCCCGCCGTGCCGGCCCACCGCACCGGTGCGGCCCATGGAGCGCCGTGGCCCCGCGCTGGCCGGGCTGCGGCTTCAGCTCGGCGTGGGGGCGCTCATCAGCGAGGGATTTGCGCCGGCCCCGGCGGTCGGGTTCTCGGGGTTCGTGGGGGCCCGATGGGAGGCGTTCTCGCTGTCGCTGGAGGGACGCGTGGACCTGCCGGTCGCCACCGGCCCGTATCAGGGGAGGACCTTCGCGGTGTCCTCGCTTGGCGGCTCGGTCGTCTCCTGCGGGCACGTGGCCTGGTTCTTCGGTTGCGGGCTCGTCACGGCAGGCCGCGTGCGGCGCTTCGGGATGGTCGATGTCGTGGGGGAGGCGTTGCGGCCCTACGCGGGGCTCGGGCTGCGCGGCGGCGTGGAGGTGCCGTTCTCGTACGACCTTGCCGCACGGCTCACTGGCGAGCTCGCGGCCAACCTCGTGCGTCCCACGCTTCATCTCGGTGGCGGTGAGAATTTGTCCGTGGCCGGCACCTCCGCGGCGGGAGGCTTGCACCTCGTCGCTTCGTTCTAATTTGCCTCGATGGTTCGCCGATCGGAGCACGCGGGCCGGGAGCATCGCGCGTGCTGGCCGGGACCATCGCGCGCTGAAGGACGCGGATGAGGCGTCCGCGTGGATGCAGCCATGAGAACCCAGGTCCACCCGCCTCAGGCAGGTACCGGATCAGGGATCGGCGCAGGGCGGCAGCACAGCGTCGCTGCGCCGAGCAGCGCGACGCCGCCGGTCAGCCCGCCGCCCGTCGGCTCGCACGTCCCCGGATCGAGGCTGACGACGCTCGCCGATTTGCTCCCGAGCGCCGTCCCGGGGGAGATCGCGCCGCAGAAGGGGGCCGCGGAGCTCACCACCACGCCGACGGCGAGCTGCGAGCACGCCTCATCGCTGAACGCCGACGCCAGGACGCTGCAGGTGCCGCCGGTAGGTTCGGCGCAGCCGCAGGGGGCGCAGCCGCGCGTGTCCTCGGCGCCCGCGTAGAAGACGTGCCGGTCCGGGTAGGTCGCCGGGCAGTCCCGCTCTCCTTCGCGGTGGATGCACGTCAGGAACCCCTCGGGCGGTGCGGCATCGCCGGCCGGCGGCGCCGGGGTGCAGGTCATTCCGGGATCGGCGCACGGCGCGAACGCGGTGCCGGTACACGCCCGGGCGAAGATCGCGAAGCTCCCGGCGCCTTCAGGCTCCTCCGGCTCCCCGGGGCCCTCCGCGATCCTCGGCGCGCAGCTCCCCGGGAGCACGCGGGGGGCCGGGATCTCGAGCGACTGCGCACACAGGGCGCCGTCGCACAGCTGTCCGGCGGCGATCGCGCCGGCCGAGGTGCAGGACCCGTCCCAACCTCCGGGAGCAGCGAACGGCGTCTCGGCGGCGCCGGGGACGTCGCAGGGAAAGCTGGCGTAGGTGCTCCACGCTGCCGGCAGCTCGCACGACGCGTCCGGCGGGTCGCACAGGCACGCCGGGCATGGGCGCGGCGTCCCCGCCGTGAAGTCCGCGCGGCCTTCGTAGGCGACGATGGGCGCGGCGGCGGGGCAGTCCGGTGCTCGGTCCTGCGGGCCGATCCAGAGCAGCGCCGGCTCGGACCAGCCGAACGGCTCCCTCGGCACGCATTGCCCCGGACAGGCCGCCGGCGTGCTGGTGTCGAGCCCGGGGACCGTCGCGCTGTCGAAATCGGCGCCGGCACCCCCGTCCGCGCAGGCGTCGCCTGCGTCAGGATCGGCATCGCCGCACGCGTCGGCGCCGTCGCCGCCATCCACGGGCTCCTCCGTCACAAGACACGGATGGTCCTTGAATCCAGGCTCGGGATCCCAGGGGCAGTACCAGTCCTCGGGCGTTGCGCAGCCACCGGCCCAGGTCCCCAGCACGACGGCCATGGCGACCGACCCCATCACCATCCCGCTCTTCACCCGTCGAGCCCATCGCCTCATCGTCTCACCTCAGTCATTCCGCGGGCAGCCGCCGCGCACGCAGCGCTACGGCGCGAGCGCCTCGGCAGGAAACCACATCAAGAAGGACGCGAGAAGCCCCCTCAGGCTCATGGAGGCTTGCGGGGCGATGGTGGCTCGCAAGGTTACGTTCCGAGAATCATCGTTTCTTTCTCAGGATCTCCTGCGCAAAAAAATCGTGTGCCGCCCGCTTCAGCCGAGTGACCCCCGGGTCACCAGAAGCCCGCATCGTACCGAGAGCCCGCGGCAGGCGCATGGGCGGCCGGTCCCCAACGCGCCTGGTTGATTTCGCAACGGAACACGGAGACGCCACGTAAGCGGCAGGCGGGCGTCGGCGAGCGAGGCGGCTGCAGGCGCAGCCCGCGGACCGCACGGCCCCCCGGTCCTGTTTTTTTTCTGCCCCGCGTACGATTTCGCCACAACCCAGCCCGCCTCGCGGGAAGAAGCGGCGATGACGGAGCCTCAACCCCCCCGGCCTCCGCTGGCCCCCGCCCATGACGCCGACCCCGGATCGGCAGCCGACGCCGACCCCGGACCGGCGCCCGAGCCGCCCCCGCGGCCGTCCTTCGAGGAGGTCTATACGGGCCTGCTCCGGTACGTCCTCCGGGTGCTCTGGCGGATGGGGGTCCCGGCGCGGCACCTGCGCGATGTGGCCCAGGAGGTGTTCCTGGTCGTCCACCGCCGCTTCGAGGACTACGACCCTCGCTTCTCCATGAAGGCGTGGGTGGCGAGCATCGCGTCGCACCTCGCCCTGCGGCACCAGCGGCTCTCCCGGAACCGGCGGGAGCTGCTCGCGCGCTCGGAGGCCGAGCGCATCGACGTCGCGGATCCGAGCGACGACGCGGAGCAGCGGTTCGCGCAGGCCGAGACGCAGCGGATCGTCCGGGCGCTCGTCCAGTGCATCGAGGGCGACCGGCGCGTCGTGTTCCTCCTGTACGAGCTCGAGGGGATCGAGATGCGCGAGATCGCCGCGGCGCTCGAGATCCCGGAGAACACCGCGTGGGACCGGCTGCGGCGGGCCCGCAAGGAGTTCGCGGCCGCGGTCATGCGGCTCGGCGCGAGGGAGCGCGACGCGCTCGGCGTGCACGCGCGCTCCGCGCTGGCGCCGCTCGCCCTGGCCCACGGGCCGCTGCTGCTCGAGCTGGGGGACGCCCGGCTCGACCTGCCGGAAGGCCTCGGCGAGCTGCTCTGGGCGCGGCTTCAGGCGCGGCTCGCCCTCCCGGAGGGCGACGGGGGCGCGCCGGCCGGCCAGGCTGCGCGCGCCTTCCCGCCCGGCGACGCCGCGGCGGAGCCCGTCCTGGGGTGGGAAGCGCGCCGCGCCCCGGCGAGCCTCGCGCGGGCGGGCATCCGGGTCGCGCGGGCGAAGCTCGCCGCAGCAGGCGCGGCGCTGTTCCTGGGCGGGGCCGGCACCGGCGCCGGCGCGCTCTACGCGGCCCTGCCGCGCTCCGCCCCGCCGGAGAGCGCCCTCGTCCGCGGCGACGTGCTCGCGGCGGTCCCGGCCAGCGCGGGCGCGACGGCCGCGCTGGCCGCGCTCGCGGACGTCCCTGCGGCGTCTTCCTCGCCGGCGCCCGCGCCGGCGCCGCCTGCCGCGACCGGCGCCAAGGCGGCCGTCCCGCCGATGGACACCGACTTGACCCTGATCCAGCGCGCGATCGCCGCGCTCGGAGCGGGAAGGGCGACCGAGGCGCTAGAGGCGCTCGACCGCCACGCGCGGAGCTACCCGCGCAGCCCGCGAGCCCAGCAACGCGAGACCCTGGCGATCCAGGCGCTCGACCAGACCGGCCGGCGCGCCGAGGCCGCGGCGCGAGCCGCCCGGTTCCGCGAGGCGTTCCCCGGCAGCGCCTACCTGCCCGCCATCGAGGACGCGTTGAACGGCTCTCCGTGAAGGCGAGCCCACGCCCGCTAGAACAACGATCACGTCGATCGACCGAGAAATGAACCGCCAAGGACGCCAAGGACGCCAAGAAGAGAACAAAATCTTGGCGTCCTTGGCGTTTCGAATTTCGGCTCTTCGAGCGGTTTCAACCCGTTTGTCGCTCTAATCGCGCTCGATCTTTCACCGCTCCGGCGCGAGCGCCGCGTCGGCGTCACGGGCGTGAAAACGAGCGTGCCTGATCGATTTTGCAGCGAAGCGCGAGATCGTCGGGGAACTCGCGCGCATGGACGCGTCCTTCGACGAGCAGCGATGGATCACCCTGGAACGCAACAGCGGCGTACTGCGGCGTGCCGCCGGAATACCCACGCTCCATCGCGAACGCTCACCCCGCTGCCTGCCGGCGGCCGGCCGAGGCGCGGCGCGCCGGATCTCCCGATGAGCCGTCGCAAGCGCGGTGCGCCGCCTGCTCCGGCGCGCTCGACGCCGCGGCGTCCCGCGGTCTCGCCGCCCATCGGCGCCCTCGTCGCGGAGCGGCGCCTGATCGCGGCCGTGCTCGCCGCTTGCGGCGTCCACGCGCGCGATCGGGAGGATGTGCTCCAGGACGTGCTCATGGCCGCCTGGAGAGCCGTCCAGGAGGGCAGATACCGCCCTGATCCGCGGGCCGATCCGCGCCGCGCGCTCCAGGGCTGGCTGCGCGGCATCACATGGCGGCAGGCTGGCCATCACCTGGGGCGCGCCCGCGTCCGCCGAGAGGTCCCGGTCGACGAGCCGCGCGCGCTGGTCGGCGAAGGCTGCGTCGACGTGGAGGGGAGGCTCCTGGCCCGCGCCGCGCTCCGCGCGCTCGTCGAGCTGCCTGCGCAGGATGGCGAACTCCTCCTCGCCGCGGCAGGTCCCCAGACCATCACCGCCTGCGCCAGCGCGCACCGACTGAACCCGGCCACCACCGCCCGCAGGCTGCAGGCCGCCCGAAAGGCGCTCGCCGATCGGATCGCGCGGCGTAGCTGGTAATCCACGCGCCGCCGCCGCTCCGGAACGCTTCGTCGGCCGTGACGAGCGAGGCAGCTCCTCTCTGACGACACGAGTCGGGTTCGTGCTGCGCGCCGACGACAAGGGCGAGGGCGGCAGCCTGGCCCTGGGAGGAGGAAGTCCAAACGTTTCGGAGACATGAAGCTCCACCTTTGGGACCTGCCCGGGGTCGACCGAACCTTCTCGTATGCGATCGCTGCTCGTGCGAGGAAATTTTCGCAGGATGATAGCGCAGCAGGCGGACGTGCTCGTAGCATGTCACCCGCATCGCACAGCGGAAGCCTTACCCTCGAAGGAACGCGCCCCATGACCGCTTTGCCCAAAGGCCCCACCAGCAGCCTCCTGACGAACGTGCAGGGGATCCTCGACCCGATCGGCTTCACGCTGCGCATGCGGAAGCGCTACGGCGATCCGATGTCGCTCCCGAAGATGAACGGCAAACCGGGGCTGGCCACCGGCAGCGTGGAGGGGCTGCGCTCCGTGTTCGCGGTGCCGCCGGAAGCCCTCGACCAGATGCTGGGCGAGAGCTTCACCGCGGCGATGGGAGAGTCGTCGCTGTTCGCGCTCTCGGGCGCGCGGCACGCGGCCATGCGCAAGCTGCTCATGCCGCCGTTTCACGGGCAGCGCATGCGCCTGTATGGCAAGCAGATATGCGACCTGACCCTGCAGTGCTCCCAGGACCTCAAGCCGGGCCTGCAGCTCTCGGCGCAGGACCTCATGCACAAGATCTCGCTGCAGACGATCATCCACCTCGTGTTCGGGGTCACCGCACCGGCGGAGGTGGCGCGCCTCGAGACGCTGCTCGAGGAGCTGCGCAAGTCATTCTCCTTCGGCCTGAACGTCACCCTCGTGATCCCCGCGCTGCGCCGGGAGTTCGGGGGCTTCGGCCCGTGGGCGCGCAGGCTGCGCGCGACCCAGGACCTGCGCAGCTTCCTCGATCCGGAGGTCGCCCGCCGCCGCGCCGAGCCCGCCGAGCGCACCGACATCCTGAGCCTGCTCCTGGAAGCCCGCCAGGAAGACGGGACGGCGCTCGACGACCAGCAGATCTTCGAGCAGCTGCACACGCTGCTCTTCGCCGGGCACAGCACGACCGCGGGCGCGCTCACCTGGGTGCTCTATTTTCTCGGACACGCGCCCGCCGCGCTGCGCCGGCTGCAGGACGAGCTGACGGCGCTGGGCGCGGATCCGGAGCCCGAGGCGCTGGCCAAGGCGCCGTACCTGGAAGCGGTGTGCAACGAGACGCTGCGCCTGCGCCCGCCCACCCCGGGCGTGGGACGCAAGCTGAATAGGCCGATGCAGATCGCGGGCTACGAGCTGCCGGCCGGAGCAGGCGTGTTCGCGCAGATCATCTGGGCCCACCACGATCCCGCGGTATTTCCGGAGCCTGCGGTGTTTCGGCCCGAACGATTCCTGGAGCGGACCTATTCCCCCTTCGAATTCCTGCCGTTTGGCGGCGGCAACCGGCGCTGCATCGGGGCCGCCTTCGCGCTGTACGAGATGAAGCTGATCCTGGGTACGCTGCTGCGGCGCTACAGCTTCGAGCTCGTGTCCAAGAAGCCAGTGCCGGCGGGGCTGCAGGGGCTGCCCGGCTCCCCGGTGCGCGTGATCGTCCGTTGACCCGTTCGGTGTCCTCGGCGGCGACCAGGGTAGGGCTCGACCGGCCCCGGCCGGCTAGGGCTCGACCGGCCCCGGCCGGCTCGTCGCGCTCCGTCCTCAGAGGCGGCGCCGTCGCGCCCACCTTGACAACCGGACGGCCCTTCGCACGATTCGTCGTCGTGGGGGCTCATGCGTACCGGGACCGACGATCACACAGAGCCAGGCGCGCTCGTTGTCGACCATGCCCGCCGCCCGGGGCTGGGCGAGCCCGCGCCCTCGGAGCGCGCTGAGAGCGCGGGCCTCGGGCCGCATGGGGCCGCCTCCGGCTGCCCGCCGGAGCAGCGCGCGGACGACCTCGGGACGAAGACCTCGTCGCCCGGGAGCGGCCGAAGAGGCCGATCGAGCACGGTCGCCATCGACATTCCGACGGACATCGCTCGCAAGTGGCAGGAGATGACCGATCTCCTCGCGGAGATCCTGCGCGTCCCGGCCGCTCTGATCATGAGAGTCGAGCCGCCCGAGATGGTCGTCTTCGTCGCCAGCGAGTCGAAGGGGAACCCTTATGAGCCCAACGAACGCGCGCGTCTCGACACCGGGCTCTACTGCGAGACCGTGATGAAGACCCGAATGCCGCTGCTGGTCCCTGACGCCTCGAAGGATGAGCAGTGGGAGTCGAGTCCGGATGTCAAGCTCGGGATGATATCCTACCTCGGTTTCCCGATCGCCTGGCCCACGGGGGACATCTTCGGGACCATCTGCGTGCTGGACGACCGCGCGAACCAGTACAGCAAGACCTACCAGACGCTCGTGGCGCAGTGTCGCGATGTGATCGAGGTGGACTTGAAATCCATCTTCGACTTCGATGCTCGCCTGACAGAAGAAGCCCGGGCAAAAGAGCGGCTGGAACAGCAGGTCGCCGAGCGCACCGCCGAGCTCAGCCGCGCCAACGCCCAGCTCAGGCGCAAGATCGCGGAGCACGAGCAGACGGAGGCGGCGCTGCGGAAGGTCGCGGAGGAGCGCAGGCGCGCGGAGGAGGCGTTGCGCACGAGCCAGGAGCTCCTGCGCGCCATCATCGACAGCTCGACGGCCATCGTCTCCGTCAAGGACATCGAGGGGCGCTACATCCTCGTCAACCGCCGCTTCGAGGAGCTGTTCGGCATCACGCGCGACGCCATCGTGGGCAAGAGCGACGATGACGTGTTCTCCCGGGAGCACGCGGAGGCGCTCCGCGCTTTCGACCAGCGGGTGCTCCTCGCCGGGACGGCGCTGGAAGACGAGGAGGTGATGCCTCAGGACGATGGCGTGCACACCTATGTCGCCATCAAGTTCCCTCTGCGCGACGCTGCCGGCGTCCCGTACGCGGTGGGCGGCATCTCCACGGACATCACGGAGCGGAAGAGGATCGAGGCGGAGCGCGCCCTGCTCCTGGAGGACGAGCAGAGGGCCCGGGCCGCCGCCGAAGCAGCGGTGCGGATGCGCGACGACTTCGTGTCGATCGCCTCTCATGAGCTCTATACCCCCATCGCGGGCCTGAAGCTCGCCGTGCAAGGTTTGATGCGCGAGGCGACGGCGCTCCCCGCCGGCGCGCAGAGGCTGGCCGGGATGGCCGACCGGCAGTGCCGGCGGCTCGTCAGGCTCATTGAAGATCTGCTCAACGTGGCTCGGATCCAGGCAGGCAAGCTCGAGCTGACGCTGGGAGACGTCGATCTCCGGGCGCTTTCGCGAGAGGTCGTGGAGGACTTCGACGTGGAGCTGAAGCAGTCCGGAAGTACGGTGATATGGCGGGCCGACGCTCCCGTGGTGGGCATGTGGGACAGGGCCCGTCTGGAGCAGGTGGTGACCAACCTGGTGCTGAACGCCATCAAGTATGGGAGGGGCAAGCCGATCGAGATCAGCGTCGCGGCCGAGGGCGAGATGGCCAAGCTGGTCGTCGCCGATCGCGGCATCGGGATCGACCCGAGCCGCGTGCCGTATATCTTCGAACGCTTCGAGCGAGGCGTCTCGGCGCAGCACTACGGCGGTCTCGGCCTGGGGCTGTACATCAGCCGCCGGATCGTGATCGCCCATGGCGGCTCGATTCGCGTCGAGAGCGAGCTCGGCGCGGGGGCGGCCTTCATCGTGGACCTCCCCCTGCGCCGGCGCCGCCACGCTCTGCCGACCGAGGTGTCCCCGCCGGCCGGAGGTCCCGATGAGCCCGCAGGATGATCCCAGAGCGGCCACCCTGGGCGCGTGCGCGCTGCTCAAGAAGCCGCTCGATCTCGACACCCTTCTCGCCGTGGTCGCGCGGACACAATGAGCTCGTGTCGGGGAGCGCGCCTTTGCGCCTGTGCGTTGAGCTCTATCTCTCCCCGGAGCCCTGGCCGGACTCCTGGGGGGTGGAGCTAGCGCGTTCCGGCGCCCAGGTTGGCGACCATCCCGAGGCGCTGAGGACCCTCGCCGAACCGCGCCCGCAGCCGGCCGAGGATCGCCTTGCCGAGCTCGTCCCAGCGCGCCTCGCCGAGCTTGTCCCGCAGGAGCACCAGCGGCGCGTTGCTCCGGCGCATCGAGCCCCAGAGCTCCTCGGTCGAGGCCGCCTCCCAGGCGTGCTCGACCTCGCGCACCGAGACGTCGCGAAAGCCGGCGGCCTCCATCTCGGCGCGGAGCTCCGCCGGATCTCCGAGCGGCGCCTTGCCCTCGCCGAAGGGCAGCCCGGGCAGCTCGGCGCGGATCGCCGAGAAGAGCTCGTCCATGATCGGCGACCGGTCCATCGGCGCCCAGCTCCCGACGACGGCCCGGCCACCCGGGCGCAGCACCCGGAGGAGCTCGCGGAAGCCGCGGTCGCGGTCGGGGAAGAACATCAGCCCGAACATCGAGAAGGCGGCGTCGAAGGCGCCGTCCTCGAAGGGCAGCGCCATGCCGTCGCCGACGCGGGCGTCCACGGCGAGCCCCGCGCGCGCGGCGCGCTCGCGCAGCCGCTCGACCATCGCCGGGGAGAAGTCGAGGGCGGTCACCTGCGCCTCCCTGGCGGCGAGGAGGGACAGGGTGCCTGGCCCGGCGGCCACGTCGAGCACGCGCGCGCCCGGGCCGATGGCGGCGAGCCGGAGGGCGTCGGCGGCGTATTTCTCGAAGTGCGGGACGATGTCGACGGCGTAGTCGTCGGCGACAAGGTTCCATGCGACCGGGGTGGCGAGGGGGCTCGGGGGCTGGGTCATCGGCATCGGTGCTACCACGGGGGCGCTAGGCAGATCCAGCCGCAGACGTCGCGTCTCTCGTCCGGCCGGCATCACCTCTCCACCGCGCACACGAGTCGACGATCGACCATGGATCGCGCGCGGCCGTGAGGACAGCTGGCGCGGGCCGGGCGCTCGCCCCGAGCGGCTAATGCGCAAGATCTGTTCGAGTGTAGCGGAAGATCTCTGCTCCCGCAGCGGTCCAACCTGGGATGATCAAGGAGCGGTCGTCACCCCAGACATCGTAAAGCGAGGCCTCCGTCATGGATCTGATCGCCAGCCAGGCGGTGCCGTCATACTGTAAGAGCAATCCTCCTTCGCCGACGGCATAGACATCATTGAGGCCAGTCCCCCAGACAGCTGCAAGTGTCGTTGATATACCCGAGATCATTCGTCTCCACCTGACGCCGTCATAGTGCACGATCGTGCCGGAGCCACCGACGGCGAAGACATCCGTCGGGCTGCTCCCCCATACACCGGACAGCCCCTCCAGCGTATCTGATTCCATGATCTCCCAGGTCGTGCCGTCGAAGTGCACGATCGTGCCGGAGCCACCGACGGCGAAGACATCCGTCGGGCCGCTCCCCCATACGCCGGACAGCCCCTCCAGCGTACCTGATTCCATGATCTCCCAGGTCGTGCCGTCGAAGTGCACGATCGTGCCGGAATCACCGACGGCGAAGGCGTCCGTCGGGCCGCTCCCCCATACACCGGACAGCCCCTCCAGCGTACCTGACTCCATGAGCTTCCAGCTCGCGCCATCGAATCGGTCGATTTGGCCGCCGGGGCCGACCACGAAAATGTCGTCAGAGCCGCTCCCCCATAAGTCCTTTGGATAATCCACGTTCAGGATTGAGTCGAATCCCCATGATCCGCCGCCAAAGCGCAGGGTTCGACCCTCGGAGTTCTCGAGGGCGTAGACGTCGTCGGAGCTGGTTCCCCATACGGCCACGATAGTGAGATACCTTGGCCCGTTAACGATGTCCCGCGCCCAAGAGCGACCGTCGTAGTGTACGATCGCGCCGCCGTGTCCGATCGCAAACACGTCATCGGGGGCGCTCCCCCACACGCTGGACAAGGAGACTGGGAGACTGTAGTCTTCCTCGTTCAGTCCTATGCGCATGGACTTCCAGTCGTGGCCGTCAAAATGCATGATTATGCCGTGCTCGTTGAAGTCACTGACGGCGATGGCGAAGACATCGTCTGGGCCGCTTCCCCAGATGTCGAGCAACGAGCTGCTGGTGTCTGCGGCGACTGGGCGCCAGCTTATGCCATCGTAGTGCACGATCGTGCCGCCGTCGCCGACGACGAAGACATCCTGGGCGCCGCTCCCCCACACCCCCTGTAGAGCCATGGAGGTGCCCGAATCCATGGGCAGCCACCTCTGGCCATCGTAGTGAATGATCGTGCCGCCGTCGCCGACGGCGAAGACATCCTCGGCGCCGCTCCCCCATACGTCGTGTAGAGCCATGGATGTGCCTGAAGCCATGGGCAGCCAGCCCTGGCCATCGTAGTGCACGATCGTGCCGCCGTCGCCGACGACGAAGACATCCTGGGCGCCGCTCCCCCATACGTCGTGTAGAGCCATGGATGTGCCTGAATCCGTGAGCAGCCAGCCCTGGCCGTCGTAGTGGACGATCGCGCCGCCATCGCCGACGGCGAAGACGTCCTGAGCGCCGCTCCCCCACAGGCCTCGTAGCGAAGCTCGCGTGTCTGAATCCATGGGGGCCCAGATCTGGCCGTTGTAATGTACGATGGTGCCGCCTTCCCCGGCAGCGAAGACATCCTTCGGACCGCTTCCCCACACGTCGTTCATCGGCATCGCTGTCCCGGACTGATGCGTATGCCAGTTCCAGTACCCGCAGGAATCGGTCGAAACAGCATCACAGGACAGCGCGCACCCGGGGCGACCGAAGTCGTAGCGCGCGCTCACGCAGGACGTCGCTATCGGGAGGTTCGTATCACACTCCTCCTCTGGAGCCACTTCTCGGTCGCCGCAGTGCAGCTTGCAATCCTCGCGGCAGTAGCCGCCGAACTTGGAGTTTTGCCGTCCTGCGCACGTCGTCGCGGTCGGCAGGACGTCGCCTGCGCCGCAGTCGCAGGTCTCCTGCATGGCCTCATCGATGATGCCGTTGCCGCAGCGCTCGTCAGACCCGCAATCGGCGCTGCATCCGTCGCCGTCCTTCTTGTTGCCGTCGTCGCACAGCTCGCCGTTGAGCTTGTCGATGACGCCATTGCCGCAGCGCTCGTCGGACGTGCAGTCTGCGCTGCACCCGTCGCCGTCCTCGTCGTTGCCGTCGTCGCACATCTCCCCGAGGGCCTCGTCGACGCGGCCATTGCCGCAGCTCAGGCATCGGGGCGGATCTCCGGTCGGGTCGCACCTGTAGCCGTTCGGGCAGTATCCCTCGCCGCAGGGGGTCCCCCGCTGCAGGCAAGCTCCGGCGGCGACGGCCAGGGTGGCCACGAACAGCATCGCCGCGACATGGCGAGACACGCCGCCCGCCGGCCGGCGCCCGGCGCCGGCCCCCCTCGCATGCACGGATGACCTTGGCCTCATCATCTCCTCACCCTCGCTTCCGCCCGATACCAGAGCTTCGCATCGTCGCCTTGACGTCGCGAAGACCGAGCCCGCGCCTCAGATCGAGAACCGTGTCGCCGCAGCCTACCCATGTCTGACGCGGTCGAGACGGCGTGCCCTGGTCCATGGCTGGGGCTACCGCATTACTGTTGTTCGGGTGTATCGAAACGTTTCACTGTAGACCGTTTCGAGAATCCTGAGTTTGCCACCGATGATGTATAACGATTGGGCATCCGCCAGGATGTCTCGAAACGGGATTTCTGTCCTGGAGTTGAGCTTCAACCAGGAGGTGCCATCGTACTGCAAAAATAGACCACGATCGCCGACGGCGTAGACATTGTGGGGAGCGGAGCCCCAGATGGCTACCACTCTGTCCGATACCCCCGAGTTCATGGTCTGCCAGCTCGTACCATCGAAATGGACGATCGTGCCGGAGTTGCCGACGGCGAAGACGTCCGTGGGGCCGCTGCCCCATACACCGGCGAGCGCCTCGGACGTGCCTGAATCCATGGCCTGCCAGCTCGTGCCATCGAAATGGACGATCGTGCCGGAGTTGCCGACGGCGAAGACGTCCGTGGGGCCGCTGCCCCATACGCCGGCGAGCGCCTCGGACGTGCCTGAATCCATGGTCTGCCAGCTCGTGCCATCGAAATGGACGATCGTGCCAGCGTCGCCGACGGCGAAGACGTCCGTGGGGCCGCTGCCCCATACACTGACAAGCCATTCCAGTGTGTCCGAGGTCATGTTCTCCCAGCTTGCGCCGTCAAAATGAACAACTGTGCCAGACCGGCCGACGGCGAAGATGTCCGCGGAGCTGCTTGCCCATATGTCGTAAAGGCTCCATGCGTTCGTGCTGTAGTATTCTGTCTTGTTGCTGTTGAGGCGCAAGATCGAGCCATCCGAGCCGCTGAGGATGTAGACGTCGTCAGTTCCGGCTCCCCATACGGAAACGGGGTCTAAAGAGCCATCAATCAGATCCCGGATCCAGCTGCGGCCGTCGTGGTGCACGATCGTGCCGCCTTCGCCGACGGCGAAGATGTCCTCGGGGCCGCTTCCCCATGCGCTAAATATCGAGCTGGGAAAGGAAGAGTCCGACTCGTTCATTCCCATGCGCATTCCCTTCCAGTTGCGACCATCGTAATGCATGACTCCGCTGGCGGTAGCGACGAAGACGTCGCCGGAGCCGGTCCCCCAGACATCGAGCAACGCGACTTCTGCGCCTGAGACAACGGGCCCCCAGGCCCGCCCGTCGTGGTGGACGATGGTGCCGCCGTCTCCGACGACGAAGACATCCTCGGCGTCGCTCCCCCACACACCTTGCAGAGTCGCGGATGTGCCTGAATCCATGGGCTGCCAGCCCTGGCCGTCGTAGTGGACGATGGTGCCGGAGTCGCCGACGGCGAAGACATCCTCGGCGCCGCTCCCCCACACGCCGTGCAGAGTCATGGATGTGCCTGAATCCATGGGCTGCCAGCCCTGGCCGTCGTAGTGGACGATGGTGCCGGAGTCGCCGACGGCGAAGACATCCCTCGGTCCGCTTCCCCACACGCCGCGTAGAGCCATGGCCGTGCCTGAGCCCATGGGCAGCCAGCCCTGGCCGTCGTGGTGGACGATGGTGCCGGAGTTGCCGACGGCGAAGGCATCCCTCGGCCCGCTCCCCCACACGCCGTGCAGAGTCATGGATGTGCCTGAGCCCATGGGCAGCCAGCCCTGGCCGTCGTAGTGGACGATGGTGCCGGAGTCGCCGACGGCGAAGACATCCCTCGGTCCGCTTCCCCACACGGCATGCAATGGCATGGCTGTCCCGGATGCGTGCGCGCGCCAGTTCCAGTCCCCGCAAGGATCCATCGTGACGGCGTCGCACGACAGGGCGCATCCGGGACGACCGAAATCATATTGGAAAGGCACACAGGACGTCGCGATCGGGAGGTTCGTATCACAGTCCTCTTCTGGAGCCACTTCTCGGTCGCCGCAGTGCAGCTTGCAATCCTCGCGGCAGTAGCCGCCGAACTTGGAGTTTTGCCGTCCTGCGCACGTCGTCGCGGTCGGCAGGACGTCGCCTGCGCCGCAGTCGCAGGTCTCCTGCATGGCCTCATCGATGATGCCGTTGCCGCAGCGCTCGTCAGACCCGCAATCGGCGCTGCATCCGTCGCCGTCCTTCTTGTTGCCGTCGTCGCACAGCTCGCCGTTGAGCTTGTCGATGACGCCATTGCCGCAGCGCTCGTCGGACGTGCAGTCTGCGCTGCACCCGTCGCCGTCCTCGTCGTTGCCGTCGTCGCACATCTCCCCGAGGGCCTCGTCGACGCGGCCATTGCCGCAGCTCAGGCATCGGGGCGGATCTCCGGTCGGGTCGCACCTGTAGCCGTTCGGGCAGTATCCCTCGCCGCAGGGGGTCCCCCGCTGCAGGCAAGCTCCGGCGGCGACGGCCAGGGTGGCCACGAACAGCATCGCCGCGACATGGCGAGACACGCCGCCCGCCGGCTGGCGCCCGGCGCCGGCCCCCCTCGCATGCACGGATGACCTTGGCCTCATCATCTCCTCACCCTTGCTTCCGCCCCGATACCCGAGCCTCGGCTCGCCATCGGAACGATCCCCGCGTCGCGTAGGTCGGTTCGTCCGTATCAGAACGAGATGCGCGTCGACAGGCCCCCTGTGCCGGCCGCCACGACGGGCGTGAGCTCGACCCTCATGTTGCCTCGATCCTCGGTCCGGTACGTTCGCGGCCTGTTCACGTAAACCAGGACCCCGCCCGCGATCAGGGCCGTTCCCCCCGCGATGAACGAGCCTATCGCGATCCGATTCTCCAGGACGCTCTGGTCGTACGCGCTGCCGTCGTCGGCCGAGCACATCGTCCCGCAGTCGCGCTGAAGCCGCTGCGCCGTCTCGTCGTGGTGCGTGTTCGCCTGCCAAGTGAGCCCGGCGCCGAGGAGCCCCAGGGCCGCGCCCGCGCCCACCACCGACCACGGCGCCCACCACGCTTGCCACCGGCGCTCGGTGATCGTGGCGTCGATGCTCAGGCGGATGGTCCCCGAGGCCCGCTTGCCTGCGAGCACGACGACGGGCTGCACGATGAGGTAATACCCCGCCTTCCTGGCTGTCACGATGTGCTCGCCGGGGATGACCAGCCGCCGTGCGGCGCCAGGGCCGATGAACCACGGCTTGCCGTTGAGGAGCACCGCGGCACCCGGCTCGTCACAGCGGATCTCGATAACGGCGAGCTCCTGGTTCATGAGCTCTCTCATGGCGGCGCGGGCTTCGGCCTCGATGTGCGGAGCGAGCGCGCCTCCGCCCCACTGCAGCGCCTTCTGCAGGTTCTCGTAAGCCGACAGCGGCAGCCCGGTGCGCATGAGCACGCTGCCGAGGTAGAACCGCAGCTCCGGCTGCTCCCAGTGGCTCAGCGCCTCCTCGTATTTCTCCCTCGCCTCCGCGAGCAACAAGCTCCGGTGCAGCTCCCGCCCCTCCTGGAACAGCTGCTCTGCCTTCTGCTTGCGCTCCTCCGAGACGCCTTGGTGCCACGGACGCACCGGCGACTGCGGCTGCGATTCTGGATGCGCCTGTGATTCCGGCTGATGCTGTTGCGGCTGCTGCTGAGCGTACGCCGGGGCCGCGCGGCCGACCAGCGCCGCGCCTATCAGCAGCTCCAGCCCGAGCCGTGCGTGCCCGATTCGTCTCGTGGTCGATGTCATCTTCTTCGCTCCCCCGGGTCAGTTCAACCCGCCCTGAATCTTCCCGGCCGCGCGCTCGATCAGCCGCTCCAGCTTCTCCTTGCTGCGGCGCTCCTGTTCCGCAGCGCGGTTGGCCTTCTGCTCCTCCTCGCGCGCCTTCAGCTCGGCCTGGCGCGCCAGGGCCTCGGCGGCGCGGGCCAGCTGCTCGGCCTCCCGCGCTTCGTCCCGCGCTCGCTGCGCCTCCTCGGCCGCCACGCGGGCCCTCGCGGCCTCGGCCTCGGCCCTGCTTCTCTCTGCCTCCGCGCGCGTCGTCTCTGCCTCGGCGCGCCTCGTCTCTTCCTCGGCGCGCTGCTTTTGCTCCTCCACTTCCCTCAGGGCCGCGCGCGCCTCGGCCTGCCGCTTTTGGGCGAGCTGTGTCTGCTCCTCGGCGGCACGGTAGGCCGTCTCCGCCTTGTGCTTCTGCTGCCAGGCCCAGAGCCCCAGCGCCCCGGCGCCCGCGGCGAGCACCACCGACACGGCCGCGATCACGACCAGCCTGCGCCGCTTCGCGCGCTCCTTGGTGAGCCTCGCCTCGGATTCATCGCGTTGGCGTCGTAGCTCACGCTGCTGCTCCTCCTCGCGCTCGCGCTGCTGCCGATGCTCGAACACCCTACGCGCCAGCCAGTCGTGGCCGATCTCGAAGTAACGGCTGCCCTGGTGCTCCTCGGCGTGAAGGATGGCCGCGCCCTCCAGGGCCGTCAGGATCGGCGAGAGATCCGTCTCCGGGATGAGCCGCAAGAGCTCGGTCTCCGTGCGCAGGGTCCGGCTGCCGTCCGCGGTGACGAGGTGGTCCTCCAGGAGGCGCTGCGCCGAGCCCCTCAGCGGGCCCAGCGCGTCCAGCGTCGTCTCGAGGTAGCCCCGCAAGATGGGCTCGGCCTCCGCCTCGCCTCCGGGCGCGCCGTCTCCGCCGGACGCGCCGTCGCCGCGGGCGCGCAGCCGGAACAGCGCGCGACACACGATCTGCGCATACGCCGACTGCGCCTCGGCCTGGTCGGTGGCCGCCTGGCCGGGTACGCGCACCTGGAGCATCAGGGCGGTCATCTGCTCGAGGTCCCATGTCTGCGGCGGCTCGCCCGCAGCAGCCGCATGGCACACGGCCGCGGAGAGCTCGGCGACGGTGAGCGGACCCACGCGGAAGCCGTTATCGAGGAGCCTGCGGTGATCGCGCAGGCGATCGCGAAACCGCCCAAGGTAGTCTTCGCGCAGCGAGAGCACGACGCGAAGATTGCGGAGCGGGAGCTCGACCAGGCGGTTCAGGGTGTCGAAGAACGCCTCGGATGCGTCGGCGCTTCGGCTTGCATGGAGGAGCTGCTCGATCTGATCGAGGTAGAGGAGCATGATCCGCGACGACCGGCGCGTCGCCCGCCTCGCCGCCGCCAGCAAGGCGTCCTCCGCGGACAGGCCCTCCCGTGGCCCGCCCAGGCTGAGATCCGCGTAGACCGCATGGGCGAGCCAGCGCGCCGGCTCCTGGTCCTCGGGCCAGCCGTCGACCCGCGCGACGGAGATGTCCTGAGCGTCGACGAGCGCCGGGATGACCGCCGCCTGCATCAGCGACGACTTCCCCGCGCCCGAGGGGCCATACACGGTGACGCACCGGTTGGCGAGGACGCTGCCCTGTAGATGATAGGCCATGTCCGCGCGCCCGTAGAACCGCTCCCGGTCCGAGGCGCGGTACGGCTGCGGTCCGGGAAATGGGTTCGTGATGAGCACGCTCACCGCGCCTCGCCCATGCCGAAGTCGGCGAGCAGCGGCGCCAGCTGCGTCGGATCCTCGGTGATCGCCGTGATGCGGGCCGCGCCGGGCAGCCCGCCGCCGCCGTCCCAGATCTCCACCTCGGCGGGCTCGGCGTCGGGCGTCAGGAGGGCCAGGCTGTCCTTGGGCGCGGGGCTCTGGTCGTAGAGCCAGCGCAGGAGCATCCTGTGGCGCCAGTCGAGGATGGATAAGCCCAGGAAGAGCCCGGGCTGGATCCTAGGCCGCGCGAGGAGCTCGGCCATCCACGAGGGCGGCCTCAGCCCCTCGGCGCCGAGCAGGCCGTGGATGTGATCGTCGTCGGTGAGGATCGGCGGCGAGAAGATGGGCCGCGCTTCGGCGGAATAGCCGCCGTACAGGCGGAGCACGATGATCTCGTTCTCGAGATCGAAGCGCCTGGGCAGGAGCGGCTCCATCTTCCACGAGGTCGTGCCTGCGGCGCGTTTGACGACGCGCGGCTTTCCGCTCGATCCGGCGATCGAAGGCTGGATCGCGTACACAGTGCGCTGCGGGTGCGCCGCCGCGATCGCGCGCTCGAGGTGCGGCTTCCAGAGGAGCGTGACATGGACCCCGGGCTGGACGAAGCGCGCGAGCGCCTCGATCAGCGGCGGGATCTCGCCGTGAGGCGTCTGCGTGAGCGACTGCTGAAACAGGGAGTGCAGCACCTCCTGACCGAACCGGAGCACGCAGCGCTGGGTGAGCGTGCTCAGCGACAGGCCGTCGATGCGCGCGTCGCCGTTCTCCTTCATGAAGCTCGTGAGCTCCTGGCGGAGGACGGCTCGATCCTCGTCGACGTCGCCGATCACCGTCGTGAAGGCCCCCTCGAGCAGCCCCTGGAGCGCAGGGGCGAGCCGCTTCGACCCCCGCTTCGCGCCCGGCTTCGAGACGCGCCGACCCGCGAAGTTGAAGATCACCGAGTCCGACCCGCGCAGGTACAGCACCGGCGAGAACGCCTCCGCGCTCGTCGCGAGGAGCGTCCTCCTCGCCGCCGCCACGGCCGCGCCGATGTCGCCCGACGTCCGGTCCGCGCCGGTCAGCGCGCGGTAGATCTCGGTCGAGCAGACGCGCGCCACGTCGGCCTTCACCGGCCAGAGGTGCGCCACCACCGCGTCCGCGCCCGCCTTCCCCAGCACCTCCGCGGCGCTGCCGAACGCGCCAGCCTTGGCGCCCTCGCACGCCTCGAGCACCACGAGGCGCAGCTCTTCATAAAAGCTCGCGCTGAGCTCCCGCCCGAGCGCCTCGGCGGTGACCCAGACCTCCTCTCCCTCCTCGTCGTCGGCCACGCGCAGGACGGGCTTGCCCGAGACGTCCACGCCGCCGTGGCCGAGGAAGTGGACGATATGCGGTGTCTTGCCCCGCCGGAGCCGATCGAACAGGACGCGCGGGCTCACGTCCGGGCCGGCGATGGGATCCAGCCATTCGATCTCGCCCGAGTCGATGGACTCGCCGAGCGCCACCCTCAGCGCGGCGAGGGCTTGCTCATGGGCGCCGGGCGCGATGGCGAGCACGCGGACGGCGCCGCGGACCTCGCGCGGCTCCCAGGGCTCCGCGGAGTCGACGCCGCGGGCGAGCAGCAGCCGGGGGTCGGCCCCCCAGAAGCCCTCGGACGTGCCCGGGCGGCAGAGCGCTTCCCAGGGGATGACCTGGAGCGCGCGATCGCGGGCGAACAGCCGCACGAGCAGCCGCCTCTCCTTCGCGGCCTCGCCGAGGCGGACGAGGACGTCCCGCAGGTCGCCGTCGATGAGCTCTCCGTGGAGCCGCTGCGCGTCGCCGAGGGCGGCAGGGTCGAGCGGCTTACCGCCCCGGACCGCGCGTCCGACCTTGCTGGCGAACGCCTGGAGCGCATCGAGGCCTTCCTCGGGAAGCAGCTCGCGCGCCGGAGCGCGCTCGCCGCGGCTGCTGCGCGCGCTGACGCGCAGGCCTTGATCGCCGGTATCCAGCTCGACTTCCAACCACATGGCGATGGTGCCCCCCACACCAGCTCACCGCGCATTTCGCCAGAGTGCTTTCGAGGCGAACGCTCACGACGTCGCGATCCTGAGATCGCGGAGGAGCGCTGCGCCTCCCGGGTGCGGCGGCGCCGAGCTCCGGGGGGACCAGGACGGCGGTGTGCCCTGCCGCTGTCCTCGCATGCATTCCCTGATCGTCACGGTTTGTAGGTCAGGAGACCGCAGGGGTCTCGCCGCTGTCAAGCCGCCCGGTCGCGCCATGGACCGGGGCGCGTTTCCAGGGCACCGCCCGCGGAAAACCGCGCAGATCCAGAGGAGGGAAATAGACCTACGGTGGGGAGGCTGGTGGGATTGGAGCGCTCACCTGGCGGTTGGCGTCCCCTGGAGCGCTCACCCGGCTCTCGGCGCCCTCTCTGCGGGCGCCCGCGTCGGCGCGGCCGTCACTGCGCGACCGCGCTCTCGCGGCGATTCGCCACACGCGCCAGCGCCTTGGCCCCGGCCTTCGCGCCGGCGGGGCGCGCCGCCGCCTCCGGCGAGCCCGGCTCCGCATCCGCGTCGGCGCCCTTCTCCTCCGTATCCGCCGTGTCGGCGCCAGCCTCGGTCGCGTCGTGCGGCGGCAGCACCGCCTTCGCGGTCGACACGAGCAGCACGCTGGTCAGCGCCACGACGCTCGCCGATCCGGCGACGAACACCGCGATATGCATCATGGTGCGCTGGAGGAGGCTGCCTTCATTCAACTTCCGGAGGATCTTCAACATGGTGCTACCTGCCTCGTTCGCGAGCGCCCGCCCGCCGCCAGCGCCTTTGCTGCATGTAAATGCGAGCGTCGTGCCAGCAGCCCTCCGCCGGATCCACCGCATGGATCACAGGGCTTCTGGTGTCGCTCTGCCAAAGTGGACACGTCGGCGACCTGTACAATGGCGCATCCTGCCAAAATGACAATCCGTTTCACGGTGCGCCGCGACCGCGGTGTGCTTGGCGGTCGTGACGCGTCGTGAGGCACTGAATACGGCGCACGCCCGGCGGAGTTGCCGCGCGTTCCGTGCTGTCGGCGCGTATCCTGATCTGTCGGCCTGGCCGTCCTCGACAGGATGTCCACGCTTCGTCGGGAGACGCCTCCCGGCGCGGTTTCCGCGCGTCTTCCGCGCGTCTTCCGCGCGTCTCCCGGGCGCCTTCCGCGCGACTACGGCGGCCCCTCGGGCGCCGCGGCAGCGGGCGCGGCGCCGGCGAACGCGCGCGCGGCCTCGGGGTGCTCCGCGATGAGGCGGAGCGCGCGGCCGAGGAGCGAGATCCCCGGCTCGGTCTTGTGCCAGGTCGACGCGCCGCTCGGGTGCGGCAGGCAGATGACGTCGACCTCGACGCCGTGAAAGCGCGCCCGCCGCGCCTCGCCGATCACGCCCGCGAGCGGCCCTCGGTGGCCGAGCACCTGCTCCACCGCCAGGCCGCCCACCGGCAGGATCAGCCTCGGCTCCAGGATCCCCACCTCGCGCGCAAGGTGCGTCCGGCAGCGCAGGATCTCCTCGGGATCGGGCCTCCGGTCGCCGCCGCCCTTCGCCTTGCCGGGGAAGCAGCGCGCGACGGCCGACATGTAGACGCGCCGCCGGAGCTCGTCCTCGCGCACGCCGAGCGCCGCCTCGAACCAGCGGAACAGGGTGCGGCCCGCCGTCCACGCGAACGGGCGGCCCAGGCTGCCCTCGCGCGGGCCGGGCGCCTGGCCGATGAGCAGGATCCGGCTCGGGACGGGCGGACCGTGGACGACCGGGCCGATCATCTTCGGGCAGGCGCGGCACGCCTCGAGCTCGCGGTGCAGCGCGGCGAGCCGCTCCTCGGCGGCGGGCTGCTCCTCCGCGCTCAGGACGGGAAGACGGAGCGCGGGGCGCCTCATCGCCTCGACATCGAGCGCCCGCCGGCGCCAGCGGCCTGCGCGCGCAGGCGGCCGCCGACGAGGCGCGCGGCGAGGACGCCGCCGAGGAAGCCGAAGAGATGGCCCTCCCAGGAGATGCCCACC
Source organism: Sorangium sp. So ce836 (assembly GCF_028553905.1). Taxonomy (NCBI): domain Bacteria; kingdom Pseudomonadati; phylum Myxococcota; order Polyangiales; family Polyangiaceae; genus Sorangium; species Sorangium sp. So ce836. The sequence continues at coordinate 4,695,785 of NZ_CP102233.1, forward strand.
TGCGTCGGGAGCACGCCCCAGATCATCCCGCCGTAGACGAAGCCGACCACCAGCGAGAGCGCGATCGCGAGGAGGCTCCGCTCGAACCAGCCGCGGAGGAGCAGGAAGCCGAAATACCCGAAGATGACGCCGCTCGCGCCGATGTGCACCGAGCTGCTCGACCCGATGAGCCAGACCCCGAGGCCGCCCACGAGCGCCGAGAGGAGCGTCACGAGGACGAGGTCGCTCTTCCTGCGGAGCAGGATCAGCCAGCCGAGCGCGACGAGCGGGACCGTGTTCGCGGCGAGGTGCGCGAACCCGCCGTGCAGCCACGGCGCGAGCGCGATGCCGACGAGGCCCGGGATCGTCCGAGGACGGATTCCCAAGGTATCGAGCGATCCGCGGAACACCGTGAAATCGAGGATCTCGATCGCCCAGAGGAGCGCGACGACGCCTCCGAGCAGCGCCGCATGCAGCTTGAGCTCACGGGTGATCGCCCTGGTTTCGCTGGTGCTCATCCTGTCCTCGCCGGGCCCGCCGAGCGGCGGCCCACGCTTCGAGCCTAGCTCGTGAAACAGCCACGCGCGCGCTCTCTTCCCGACTCTTCCCGCCTCTTCCCGCGAGGCGCGCCCCCGGCGCCGATAGCTGTCCCGCCCGGCGAGCGGCGCGGTAGAGATCGGGCTCATGCTGCTCACCCGCGCCGAAGCCACCGGATTCCGCGAGACCTCCCTCCACGCCGACGTAATGCGGTTCGTCCGCGCGCTGGAAGCCCGCGACGACCCGCGCCTCGCCGTGACGACCTTCGGGACCAGCCCGGGCGGACGGGAGCTGCCGCTGCTCGTGCTGTCGAAGGACGGCGTGCGCTCCCCGGCCGAGGCGCGCCGCGCCGGGCGCCCGGTGGTGCTGATGCTCGACGGGATCCATCCGGGCGAGGTGGAGGGCAAGGAGGCCAGCCTCGCGCTCGTCCGCGACCTGCTCGACGGCCGGCACCCCGACTGGCTCGACACGCTCGTGCTCCTCGTCGCGCCGCTGTTCAACCCGGACGGCAACGACGCGCTCGACCCGCAGAACCGCCGTCTCGACCTGAAGAAGCTCACCGGCCAGCCCGGCCCGGTCGTCGGCACCCGGACGCAGAGCCAGGGCATCAACCTGAACCGCGACTACCTCCGCCAGGCCGCGCCCGAGATGCGCCTGCTCCAGGAGCGCGTGTGCATCCCGTGGGCGCCCGATCTCACCATCGACAACCACGCGACCAACGGCTCGGTGCACCGGTTCCACATGACGGTCGACGTGCCGCACACCGTCGAGTCGGGCCGCGCCGAGCCGATCGCGATGGTGCGCGACCGCCTGGTCCCCGAGGTGACGGCCGCGGTGCGCAAGCGCGGCTTCGAGAGCGGCTGGTACGGCAACTTCGTCGAGGACGAGCGCGCGCTCGACGCGGGCGGCGACGCGGATCCGGCGGCGTCCGTCGGGCTCGGCTGGATGACCTACCCGCACCACCCGCGGTTCGGCTCGAACTACCGCGGGCTGACGGGCCGGCTCGACCTGCTGCTCGAGTGCTACAGCTACCTCTCGTTCGAGGAGCGGGTCCAGACCGCGTCGGCGTGGCAGATCGAGACGCTCTCCTGGGCCGCCGCGCACGCGGACGCGATCCGCGAGGTCGTGGCCTCGAGCGCCCGGCCGCCGGATCGCGTCGCGGTCCGCTACCGCCTCGAGCCGACCGCGACCCCCATCGACGTCCTCACGCGCAGCCCGCGGGCGTTCGAGGGCGCGCCCGTCACCGTGCGGATCCCGCACCTCGCGCGGTTCGTCGGGACGACCGTGGTGGATCGGCCGCGGGCCTACCTCGTGCCGCCGGCGATCGCCGAGGCCCTGCGCCGGCACGGGCTCCGCGTCGCGCCGGCCGAGGGCGTGCACGACGTCGAGGTCGCCCGGGTGGCGTCGCTCGGCGCCGAGCACGGCCGCGCGATCCTCGAGGCGGCCCAGGTCGGCGAGGTGGCCGTCGCGTGGCGCGCGGAGGCGCGGCGCGCCCCGGAGGGGTGGTCCCGGGTCGAGACCGAGCAGCCGCTCGGCGCGATCGCCGTGTACCTGTGCGAGCCCGAGAGCGACGACGGGGCGGCCGAGAACGGCCTGATCGCGGCGCCCGCCGTCGGGGACGAGCACCCGGCGTGGCGGGTCCGGTGAGCCCGGAGGCTTGGCATTTCTCTGGCATTCTGCTTTTCACGGGTGACGATCGCTCCACATCCTCATCCTCGCCGCTCGATGCCGCTCGCTGACCTGAGGAGGGCGCATGAAGGACCAGATTCCCGGCTTTCTGTTCATCGACCACATCGCCATGGCCGTACCCGCCGGGCAGCTCGACGCGCAGGTGAAGGCCTACGAGCTGCTCGGCTTCCGCGAGGTGCACCGCGAGGAGGTCCGGGGCACGGATCAGGTCCGCGAGGTGATGCTCCGCGTCGGCGACAGCGACAATCACATCCAGCTCCTCGAGCCGCTCTCCGCCGAGTCGCCCGTCCAGAAGCTCATCGACAAGAACGGCGGCCGCGGCGGCTTCGCCCACGTCGCCTACCGGGTCGCCGACGTCCAGGCGGCCTTCGACGAGCTGAAGGCGCGGGGTTTCCGCATCATCGACGCGGCGCCCCGGCCCGGCTCCCGGGGCACCACGATCTTCTTCATGCACCCGAAGTCGCGCGAGGACGCGCCGTTCGGCCACCTCATCGAGGTCGTGGAGGCCCATGGATGACAGGCTCTTCTCCGAGTTCGCGCCGGCCGCGCTGGAGACGTGGAGACAGGCGCTCGCGCGGGACCTCAAGGGCAAGACCGCGGACGATCTCTCCTGGGCGAGCGCCGAGGGGCTCCTCGTGCCGCCGATCTTCGCGCCGGACAGCCCCCCGCTCCCCGCCGCGGCGGGCGGGCCGCTCGTCGACTCGCTCGTCGCCGAGCTCCGGGGCGGCGCGTCGGAGCTGCGCTTCACGCTCGGCTGCGGCTATTTCTTCGAGATCGCCCGCCTGCGCGCCGCGCGCCTCCTCGCCGAGCGCGTGCGGCCTGGCGCCACCATCACCGCCGTCATCCCGTCGGCCGCCGTGCCCGGCGACGAGCCGCACAAGAACCTGCTCCGCGGCATCGTGGCGATGATGGCGGCCGTGGCCGGCGGCGCGGACGACGTCGTGATCACGCCGCCCGAGCGCCTGCTCGGCAACGCCCGGGTCATCCTCCGCGAGGAGGCCCGCTTCGAGGCCGGGGGCAGCCCGGCCGCGGGCTGCTGGTACGTCGAGCAGCTCACCCGGAGCCTCGCCCTGGCGGCGCTGCGCCAGATCGACGGCGCCGCGGAGCTCCCCGCGCCGGCCGCGGCCCCGGAGGACACGGCGCCGCTCGAGCACGTCGGCTTCACCGCCGGGATTCCGCCGTTCCTGCGCGGGCCGTATACGAGCATGTACGTGGTCCGCCCGTGGACCCTCCGCCAGTACGCCGGGTATTCCACGGCCGAGGAGTCGAACGCGTTTTATCGGCGCAACCTGGCCGCCGGGCAGACCGGGCTCTCGGTCGCCTTCGACCTCGCGACCCACCGCGGCTACGACTCGGACCACCCGCGCGTGGTCGGCGACGTGGGGAAGGCCGGCGTGGCCATCGACACCGTGGAGGACATGAAGATCCTCTTCGACCAGATACCGCTCGACAAGATGAGCGTGTCGATGACCATGAACGGCGCCGTGCTCCCCGTCATGGCGTTTTACATCGTCGCCGCCGAGGAGCAGGGCGTGCGGCCAGAGCTCCTCTCCGGGACCATCCAGAACGACATCCTCAAGGAGTTCATGGTCCGGAACACGTATATCTACCCGCCGGCGCCGTCGATGCGGATCGTCGCCGACATCTTCCGGTTCGCCGCCGAGGAGATGCCGAAGTTCAACTCGATCAGCATCAGCGGCTATCACATGCAGGAGGCGGGGGCGACCGCCGAGCTGGAGCTCGCGTACACGCTCGCCGACGGCCTCGAGTACCTGCGCACCGGCATCGCGTCGGGCATGGATATCGACGATTTCGCCGGTCGATTCTCGTTCTTCTTCGGGATCGGCATGGACCATTTCACCGAGATCGCCAAGCTGCGGGCGGCGCGGCTCCTCTGGGCGAAGATCGTGAAGGGCTTCCAGCCGAAGAGCCCGAAGTCGATGGCGCTCAGGACGCACTGCCAGACCTCGGGCTGGAGCCTCACCGAGCAGGACCCGTTCAACAACATCACGCGGACGGCCATCGAGGCGCTCGCGGCCGTGCTCGGCGGCACCCAGTCGCTGCACACGAACGCCCTGGACGAGGCGCTGGCGCTCCCCTCGGACTTCTCGGCCAAGGTCGCGCGCGACACCCAGCTCTTCTTGCAGAAGGAGACCGACGTCTGCCGCGTCATCGACCCGTGGGGCGGCTCCCACCACGTCGAGCGCCTCACGGACCGGCTGGCGCGGCGCGCGTGGCAGTTCATCCAGGAGGTGGAGTCGCTGGGCGGCATGGTCAAGGCGATCGAGAACGGCCTGCCCAAGATGCGGATCGAGGAGGCGGCGGCCCGCAAGCAGGCGCGCATCGACGCGGGGCGCGACATCATCGTCGGCGTCAACGCGTACCGGCTGGAGCGGGAGGCGCCGCTCGAGCTGCGCGAGGTCGACAACACCGCGGTGCGCGAGCGCCAGGTCGCGCGGCTCGGCGCCGTGAAGGCGGCCCGCGCGGAGGCCGCGGTGGGCGAGGCGCTGGCCGCGCTCACGCGCGCTGCCGCGACGGGGGAGGGGAACCTGCTCGCGCTGGCGGTGGACGCCGCGCGCCGCCGCGCGACGCTCGGCGAGATCTCCGAGGCGCTGGAGCGCGTCTTCGGCCGCTACGAGGCGCCGGTGCGCGCCGTCAGCGGCGTGTACGGCGCGGAGATCCGCGACGCGGGCGCCGGCCGCGAGGTGGAGGCGCTGGTCCGCGAGTTCGCCGCGCTCGAGGGCCGCCGCCCGCGCATCCTGGTCGCCAAGATGGGCCAGGACGGGCACGACCGGGGCATGAAGGTGATCGCGACCGCCTTCGCGGATCTCGGGTTCGACGTCGACATCGGCCCGCTCTTCCAGACGCCGGACGAGGTGGCCCGTCACGCCGTCGAGAACGACGTCCACGTGGTCGGCGTCTCGTCGCTCGCGGGCGGCCACAAGACGCTGGTGCCCCAGCTGCTCGACGCGCTCGGGGCGGCCGGCCGCGGGGACATCCTCGTCGTGGCCGGCGGGGTGATCCCGCCGCAGGACTACCGCTATCTCGAGGAGCGCGGCGTCGCCGGCGTCTTCGGGCCGGGGACGGTCATCCCCGACGCCGCGGCGCGGATCGTGCGCACGCTCATCGACAGGCTGTCCGCGCAGGAGGCTCGCTAGGTTGAAGCCGGATCCGAGGCAGCTCGTCGACGGCCTCGTCGCGGGCGACCGCGCGGCGCTCGCGCGCGCCATCACGCTGGCCGAGAGCGCGCTCCCCCGCCATCAGGAGCTCGCCGAGGAGGTCCTGGAGCTGTGTTTGTCGCACGCATCGCCGCGTGAGGGCGGCGCCGTGCGCCTCGGCGTCAGCGGCGTGCCCGGCGTCGGCAAGAGCACGTTCGTCGACGCGCTCGGCGTGCACCTCGTGCGCGAGCGGGAGGAGACGGTCGCCGTGCTCGCGGTCGACCCGACGAGCCCCGTTCACGGCGGGAGCATCCTCGGCGACAAGACCCGGATGCCGCGGCTGGCGAGCGATCCGCGGGCGTTCATCCGCCCGTCGCCGTCGGGCGGCTCGCTCGGCGGCGTGGCGCGGGCGACGCGCCTGGCGATCGTGCTCTGCGAGGCAGCCGGCTACCGCAACATCCTGGTGGAGACCGTCGGTGTCGGGCAGTCCGAGGTCGCGGTCGCCGACATGACGGATTGCTTTCTGCTGCTCATGCTCCCCGGGGCCGGGGACGAGCTTCAGGGCATGAAGCGGGGCATCATGGAGCTCGTCGACCTCGTGATCATCAACAAGGCCGACGGCGGGAGCGAGGGCCGGGCCGCGCGCGCGCGGAGCGAGTACGAGGCCGCGCTGCACCTGTTCCCGCCGCCGCCCCACGGCTGGGCGCCCGTGGTGGGCGTCTGCTCGGCCCAGGAGAACCGCGGCGTCCGCGAGGCGTGGGAGCTCGTGCTGCGCCACCGCGCGCACATGCAGGAGAGCGGCTGGCTGCATCGCCGCCGGGCCGCGCAGGCGCGCCGCTGGCTGGTGGAGCTCATCGAGGGGCACCTGCGCGAGGCGTTTCTGCGGAGCGCCGCCGTGCGCGAGCGGATGCCGGGGCTGGAGGGCCTGGTGGAGGCCGGGGCGCTGAGCCCGCTGCGGGCCGCGCGGCAGCTGCTGGAGGCCTGGGAGGCGGGCGGGAAGGGGTGACGGGGGGGGGCGAGCCGGAGAGGCTCGCCTCGCCGGGGGGCGCGGCAGCGCGATCGCGCTCGGACCAGCGCCGGAGGCGGCCGAGAGGCTCCCGGGAGGATTCAAATTCAACCTGGAGGTCTCGCTGCAGCGCGGCGCCATCAGCGCATCTTGTAGAGCACCGATCCCACGGCCACGAACCACGCGGTGAACAGCGCATGACAGGAGAGCGCGAGGACGGGCCCGATGGTCCTCGCGGCGGACGCCCCCCCGCGGCCGGAGGCGCGCGCTCCCGCGAGAAAAATCCCCTCCACCGGCCGGCCTCGACCCGAGGGACGACCGGGCGCACCTCCTGGTCCATGGTCCCGCCGGAGGGCCCCGGGCCGGAGAACTCGCTAAGATACCGGCATGCGTCCGCTTGCCTTGTCCCTCGCCGCCCTCGCTCTCCTGCTCCCGGCCGCCGCGCCGGCGCTCGCCGAGGAGACCGTCAAGGAAGAGGATTGGGCGAAGTCCCATGGCTTCCGCCTCGGCGTGGAGGCGGACGTGCTCGTCAGCACCATCGAGGCGAACCTCCCGCGCCGGGAGGCGGCGAGCGGCGGCGGGACGAGCGCCGGCGGGGAGGCGAGCTCCTTCGCGGCGTCCTTCGCGGCGGTCGCCCAGATCCCGCTCTTCGCGGGGCTCCACCTCGACGCCGAGCTGCCGTTTGCGTACGGGAGCAGCCAGGCGAGGCCGCCCGACTCGGCCGTCGGCGACGCGGCGACCGTCGCGCCGGAGCTCGAGGGGTTCTTCTTCGGCAACCCGTCGATAGGGCTCCACTACGTCGCGAGCGTCTTCCCCACGCTGATGGTCATCGGCGGGCTCTCGGCCTCCATCCCGATCACGCAGGACCCGTCCGACGACACGGCGGCGGCCGCAGCGGCGGCGCTGGCGGTGCGCGGGTACTTCGACGCGCAGCGGACGCTCCTGGAGCACGTCCCGCTGCGCGCCCGCGGCGGCGTCGAGCTGCGCCCGATCGAGGCGTTCTACGTGCGGAGCGATCTCGTGGCGATGTTCGCCATCCCCACCGACGACGGGGAGACGGAGGTCTTCATCGAGCACGCCAGCGAGGCGGAGCTGCGCAGCCTGGGCGGGTTCGGGGTCGGCGCGCGGCTCCAGGCCGCGTTCCCGCTCACGCGGACCGACAAGGTGGCGCTCGCGGCCGAGCCCTTCGTCGGGGTGGAGCCGCCCACGTCGGGCCTGTACTTCCGGGCCGGGCTGCTCGTGGCGCTGGACGAGCCGCTCGGGTTCGGCCTGGAGCAGGGCAAGCTCGCGACGGTCCGCGTCGCGCTGGGGGGCAAGTTCTGAGAGCGCCGTGCCTGTCCGTCATGCCCACCCTTCACGGCCGGCAACAGATGCCACCCTCGCCGCAGAGTGAACCCTCGCACGCCGTGAGCCAGCCAATCAGGCTCGAACCCTCCTCGCAGCCTGCGACGTAGCTGGAGCCGTCGCCACGATCCAGCAACCTCTGTCCGCCAGCCTCGTCGCACGCCGCGAACGTCATCGACGGCGGGGTTTCACAGCAAATGCCACCGTTGGCATCGCCCTCCGCCTCGAGCCTCCCTTTCAGCGCACGGCTGCCTGGACATCCATCGTCTCGTGACAGATCCACCCCCGGGTCGCCGAGCTGCACCGGGCTCCCCACGATACCAACCGGGTTGCCCCCGAGCGCCGCACATTCCTGCAGCGTCAGCGGTTGAGCGGCCTGCAATTCATCCGAAGCCTGCTCGGAGGCGCAGCTCGCGGTGGAGAGGATCGCAAAGCACAACGACGCGACGACGATTGATGAGCGCTTCTGTGTCATGACAGGCATCGGGCATGTCTTGTGCCAAGCGCGTGGAGCGTCTGGATGGGCTGCCGCCACAGTGGAGCAGGAACGCTGCGTGCCATCTTGTGCCAGGGGCATCCCTTCTGTGTCTGAGTCCACGCCGGCGCTCCGTGGGCCGGAGGGCGCGTTGCGGGGCGTGATGCGCGACCCCACCATGAAGGATCTACTCTATGGCGCTGGGCAGCATTTGGGCGTTGCGGCGCAGAGCCGCCTCGTGGGACTTTCCGTGGGGACGTCACGAAAGGCGACGAGCTGGATACACCTGGTCCGGCGGCTGCGGTCTATGAACGGCACTTCCGGCCCCAGTAGCGCCAAAGTGCTGCCTGACCGTTCGCTGCACCCGAAGTGCTACAGCGGGCTTCGCCCGCGTGCGCGCTCGGGTGAGCTCGAGCGTTCGGCCGCAGGAGGCGGTTGCGGAAGATGGGATCAGACGCCGTAGCCTACATCTTCGATGACGCGGCATATCGGGAGCGCGTCGTCCCTGCGCTCCGGCGCTTCGTCCAGACGGGGGAGGCCGACGGATGGCTCGACGATTTGCTCCGCCGGCTCGCTGGCGGTGTTTGGGACTTTGACTTCCCCCGCATCCGGGGGCTCGGCTTCTCCTTCGACGCTGTCTGCGACTACCTCGGCGCTGATTTCTCGTTCGCCGGGTCGGGGGCCGAGCGATGGTCGTACAGCTGGGAGCCACGGGCTTGCCCGTCTGCCACCTGTCCCGCGAGGGAGCTCTGCCCGCTCCACCGATCGCGGCAGCCGCCGGCGGCGGTGGACTTCAACTTCCTTCTGGAGGCGTGCGTCGTCGACCAGTGCCTCGGACCGGGGCAGTTCCTGGGGCGGACGGTGAGCCCGCCGTGGTACTCCGATACCCTGGCCGCCGCGGGCTTCAGCCCCGAACACCCGGTGTTCGATGGCCTCCGAAAGCTGGAGCACCGAGGCTTCGTGGTCGGCTACCAGTTCGCCAACTCGGACGGCATCCACGGCTGGTTGACCGCGGGAGAGACGGAAGCGTTCCACGCGCACCTCCGGGGGCTAGACCTGCCCCGGTTCGAGCCGTCGTTCGCGGCGATGGAGGGCTTCCGGCGGGACGGGGCGTACGAGGCTCCCCCGCAGTACTCCTTCGAGCAGCTGAGCCTCGCGTTCCTCCGCACCGTCGCCGGGATGGCGGCCGCTGCCGGGCGCGGGCTGTTGTGGGGGAACGACGTTTCGACGTACTGGAAGGACGAGCAGGCGGCCGAACCCTCGGCTGCAGCTGATCCGGCCCGCAAAGCCGGGCCGGGCAGCTGAGGCGAGTCGTCACGATCTCGTTCTCTTCTCGGCGCCCTTGGCGCTCTTGGCGGTTCATTTGTCGGTCGGTCGACCCGGCCGGTGCTCTAGGGTGCCCCCATGCGCGACGTCTGCTGGCGCTGCCGGCGCCCCCGTCCGGTCTGCTACTGCTCGCTCCTGCCCTCCTTGCCGACGAGGACCCGGGTCGTGCTCCTCCAGCACCCGCGCGAGCGGCGCGTGGGCATCGGCACGGCGCGCATGACCCACCTCTCGCTGCCCAACTCCGAGCTGCACGAAGGCGTCGTCTTCGAAGACGACCCCAGGATCGCCGCCCTCGCCGCGGATCCGACGACGGCCGTGCTCTATCCCGGGGGCGACGCGCGCCCGGCGGACGGGGCCCCTGTGCGCTCGCTCATCGTCGTCGACGGCACGTGGTGGCAGTCGAGGAAGATGCTCGCGCTGAACCCCCGTCTGGCCGCGGTGCGCCGCATCGGCGTCACGCCCCGGGCGCCGGGCAACTACCGCATCCGCAGGGAGCCGCGGCCCGAGTGCCTCGCCACGGTCGAGGCCGTGGCCAGCGCGCTCGGCGCGCTCGAGGGCGAGCCCGCGCGCTTCGACGCGATGCTGCGGGCCTTCGCGTTCATGGTCGACCGGCAGATCGAGCACCAGGCGCGGAGCACGGCCCCGCGGAAGCGGCGCGCCCAGGCGCCCCCGCCGCTCGCGCCGCTGCGCCCCTACGTCGCGGATCCGGCGAGGGTGGTGCTCGTCGACGGCGGCGCCAACGCCGGTTGGCCGGCCGCCGACGGCGCGGTCGAGCCCAGGTCGGAGCTCGTGCACCTCGTGGCCTCCCGCGCCTCGGGCGAGCGCTTCGAGGCGTTCCTCCGCCCGCGGCGCCCGCTGGGCACGAGCGTCGCGCACCAGCTCGAGGTGCCCGAGGCCCGCCTGCGCGACGGCGAGGACGCGGGCGCCGCCCTGGCCCGGTTCCGCGCCTTCGTCGGCGACGGCGTGCTGGGCACCTGGGGCGTCTTCACGGTGGACCTGCTCGCGCAGGAGGGCCTCCTGCGCCCGCCCTTCGTCGACCTGCGCGACCTCTGCATGCGGCACCTGCGGCGGCGCCCCGGCGGCATCGCCAGCGGGGCGCGGGCGCTCCAGGCCGGGGAGCCGGCGCCGCGGGGCGCCGGCCGGTGCGGGCGCACGGTGGGGTGGCTCGAGGTCGTCCTCGCGCGCCTCCTGGAGCTCGCGGGGGACGACGCGGCTTCAGCCGGCCAGAAGCGCCCTGCGGGAGGCGATTGACGGTATCCGTGGCCAGACGTCTGGACGAGCGCCGGTCATCAGATGACAGCCCCGAGCTCCCCTACGTATGGAGCGGCGGCTCGTATCCGTCGTGGCGGTGGCCCCGGCGCATGGTCCGCCCGCCGCGGTCCCCGCCGACGAGACAAGGCGACGTGTCCACCGAGAGACACCTCGAGGAAGCGACGCCTCAGAGCGCTTGAGAGGCTCCGGGCCGCTTGGAGAAAGCTGCATCGCGGATCTGTGAATGCAACCCTGATAGCCATCCGTCTGAGCTGCCTCAGGTGCGTCTACGCTGGCTTTTGATAGGCGCTCTTGGGCACGTTTCGCACGGATGCGCCGGCTCCCCTCGGAGGACGGCCGCGAGGTGCGACAAATTGATGCACCCCAGGCGCGCCGACTTTCGAGTAGGCTGCTATCCGTTCTGGCGCGGTGGTGACGACGCTGCCGCCTCGTAGCTTGAAAGGTTGCCCGATGGTTGGTTCGATGGCTCGTGTCACGTTCCTGAGCGTGGCCTGTCTCGCGGCGCTGAGCGGGTGCGGCGAGGGCGACGAGGACGTCGCCTCGAAGACGTTCGCGCTGAGCTTCGCCGCCAAGGTCGGCGACAAGCCGTTTTCCTGCACGACCACATTCGACGGAGTCGGCACGACCCGATCGGCGGTGAAGCCGCTCGATTTCCGTATGTACGTCTATGACGTCCGGCTTGTGCGCGACGACGGGTCCGAGGAGCCACTCTCGCTCGAGCAGGACGGCAGTTGGCAGCGCGACAAGGTCGCGTTCCTCGACTTCGAGGACGGCACGGGCACATGTGAGACCGGCAGCCCGGAGACGAGGACCGAGATCGTGGGCGCCGCCCCGGCCGGCGATTACGCCGGTGTCAGGTTCAACCTGGGGTTGCCCCCGGAGATGAACCACCTGGACGCGGCGACAGCCCCGGCGCCCCTGAACATTCCCGGTATGTGGTGGTCTTGGAAGGGCGGCTACAAGTTCGTCCGCCTCGACCTCATCTCGACGATGAACCCCACGTACTTCTTTCACCTCGGAGGCACGAAATGCGAGGGTACCGTCAGCGAAGGCTTTTCGTGCGCCGCCGACAACGTCGCCGACGTACGTCTTGACGGCGTCGACCCGGGATCGAGCACCATCGTCTTCGATATCGCCAGTTTCTATGCCGAGTCCGACCTCGACCACCAGGTCGACGGCATGACGGATCGCACCTCCGGCTGCATGTCATTCGAGGGCGATCCCGAGTGCCCGCCCGTCTTCAAGGCGCTCGGGATGGGCTTCGGCGGCGCGAGCCCATCCGCTCCGCAAACCGCGTTCCGGGTGGAGTGAGATGTACCTTCATAGGCCAGCGACCAATCTCATCGCGCCGCTCTTGATCTGTGCGCTTACCGGCTGCGGCGCCTCCGACGAGGACATGGACGAGCCGAGCGACGCGGAGGTCCTTCCGGGTGACCCTCGCTTCGAGCGCGAACCGGCGCTCGACGTGGACAACATCAGCGCTGCTGCGGAGAAGCGCAGCCACAACATGGGGCAGAACTGCATGGGCTGCCACCAGCCCCATGGGCCTGGCAAGGGGCTCTTCACCGCTGCCGGGACGGTGTACGCGCAGTCGGGCACGCCGGTCTCAGGCGGAACGGTCGAGCTCCGCACAGCCGCAAGAGGCGAAGGAGACCTCGTGCTCTCGGTCGCCATCGACGGGAACGGGAACTTCTTCACGACCGAGCCGCTGCCCTTCCCGGACCAGGCGCTGTTCTTCTTCCTGCGGGCACCGGCCGGAGGGGGAACCAACAACATGCCTTTTCCAAGCATCTCCGGAGCTTGTAACCTGTGTCACAACGAACAACGTCGCATTCTGCTGGAGTGACCCGCGCAAGCACGTCGGCGGTGCTCCTCGCGCTCGCGGTGGCGTCGTGTGGCGGCGAGACGGAGGCGATCCCGCCTGCCGACGGCTATGAGCTCGCCCTGCCCGTCGGCTTCCCGAAGCCGTGGGTGCCGCCCGGCAATCCGATGACCGAGGCGAAGGTCGCCCTCGGGCGCGCCCTGTTCTTCGACAAACGCCTCTCGGGCAACGGGACCATGGCATGCGCCTCGTGTCATGAGCCCGACAGGGGGCTTGCCGACGGCAAGGCGACCCCGACCGGCTCGACGGGGGACGCGATTCCGCGCAACGCGATGGGGCTGGCCAACGTCGCCTATTTCCCGCTGCTCACGTGGGGCAACCCCACGCTGTCGTCGCTCGAGGAGCAGGCGCTCGTCCCGATGTTCGGCGAGAGCCCGGTCGAGCTCGGGATTACCGGTGCCGAGGACGTCGTTCTCGGCCGGCTCCGGGGCGATGATGCCTACAAGGCCGCGTTCGCCGCCGCGTTCCCCGGCGAGGGCGAGCCGATAACGCTCGACACGGTCGTGAAGGCGATCGCGACGTTCGAGAGGACGCTCATCTCCGGGCGCTCTGCGTACGATCGTTCTACGTACGGCGGAGAGGCTGACGCAATGTCCGAGGCCGCGTTGCGCGGCATGGACCTCTTCTTCTCCGAGCGGCTCGAGTGCTATCACTGCCACAGCGGGATCAACTTCACGACCGCCTTCCGGAGCGCCGAAACGAAGCAGGCGGAGATGGATTTTCACAACACCGGCCTCTACAACCTCGGCCCGGACGGCGACTATCCGCCCGGCGGAGAGGGGCTGTTCGAGTTCACCGGCGACCCGGCGGACAAGGGGAAATTCCGCGTTCCTTCGCTGCGCAACGTGGAGCTGACGGCGCCCTATATGCACGACGGGAGCGTGGCCACCCTGGAGGAGGTCGTCGACCACTACGCCGCAGGAGGCAGGATCATCGACGAGGGGCCGTTCGCAGGCGTGGGCAGCAAGAACCCGAACAAGAGCTCGCTCATCAGGGGTTTCACCATCACGCCAGAGGAGAAGGCGGATGTCGTGGCCTTCATGAAAAGCTTGACCGATCCGGAGTTCGCGGCCGTGGTGGACGGCGCGCAGGCGCCGTAGCCCGTCGAGCGCGGGGCCGTCCCAGGCCGGGGAGCCGGCGCCGCGCGGCGCTGGCCGGTGCGGGCGCACGGTGGGGTGGCTCGAGGTCGTGCTCGCGCGCCTGCTCGACCTCGCGGGGGAGGACACGGCGCCAGGCAGCTCGCACGGCTGCGAGAAGCTGCCCCGGATCCGCCGAAGAACCGCCATGGCGCCGAGGCCGCCAAGAGGAGAGGGAAGGACCATCCCGGCATCTCCCCCTCCTATCTAGATACGCACGCTGGAGCGTTGTGCGTGTCAGTAGGGGCAGAGAGGGTGCCGTGTGTCCGAACGCCCGAGCGGCGACGACACATCACTCTAGCAGCGGTGGGGATCGACTCGAAACCGCCGACGGACACCGCCCGAATGAGCGCTCGCGTCGCTGGCCTGCCCGAGGTAGGCCGATGTCGCCCGTGCCGCGGTTCACGCCGCGTCCTCACCGGCGCCGGGCGGATCGCGCCGGCTTGACCGTGGCCAAGGTGACCTTGTACCGTCTGGCCACCCTCGTTGCGAGATTCCCTCGAGACAGCGAGCAAAGAGGAGCGAAAGCACCATGAGCGGGCGGGCGTCGAACGACAAATCCAGGATGAAACAAACCTTCCAATTCGGCGACGGCCCGTTCCTCAAAGGGGCCGGGACCAGGGCGCCGGAGGCGTGGTTTCTGGGCCCGAAGGCCGAGAACGCCGACGAGTTCGAGAGGCTCATCGTCGAGGCCATCCGGGATCACTCGTTCTGGCGACGGAACTTCCACCCTCAGGATCCCACGCACATCACCGAGCAGTCCAAGCGACACCCGGCCTACCTCCACGCGATGGACTCGCTGAAGGACAACTTCCGGTCGCTCATGTCGTTCCTCAAGAAATCGGTGCCCTTCTTCAGCGATCGGTATCAGGGGCACATGAACTGGGACACCTCGATCCCCAGCGTGCTCGGCTACTTCGCCGCGATGCTCTACAACCCCAACAACGTCGCGTTCGAAGGGTCCACGGCGACCACGATCCTGGAGATGATCGTGGGCGACGATCTCTGCCGGATGCTCGGCTACGCGCTGCCGGACGAGGACGCCGGCGACAAGGCCGTTCGACCGTGGGGGCACATCACCTGCGGCGGCACGGTCGCGAACATCGAGGCGATCTGGTCCGCCAGGAACTTGAAGTTCTACCCGCTGTCGCTCCGGGACGCGCTGAAGTCCGAGCCGAGCCTCTCGGCGGCGCGTGAGCTCGTCGTGACCACGTGCGACGGCAGGCGCGCGCTGTTCGGCGCGCTCGACGCCTGGTCGCTCCTGAACCTCAAGGTGGACGAGATCCTCGCGCTGCCCGCGCGCCTCACGCAGGAGTACGGCATCTCGAGCGACACGATCACGGCCGCGATGGCGGACCACTCCCTCCAGCACCTCGGCATCCAGGAGCTCTACCGGCGATGTGGGGCGGACCTGCCGTGCTCGCCCGTGTTCCTCGTCCCCGCCACGAAGCATTACTCATTCCCCAAGGCGGCGGCGGTGCTCGGCATCGGCTCGGCGAACGTGCTCGACATCCCCGTGGACTGCGACGCGCGGATGAGCCTCTCCGCGCTGGAGGCGACGCTGAAGCGCTGCCTCGACGAGCGGCGGCCGGTCTACACCGTGGTGAGCGTCGTCGGGAGCACGGAGGAGAGCGCGGTCGATCCGCTGAAGGGGATCCTCGAGCTGCGCCAACGATTCCAGAAGGAGGGGCTCTCGTTCGCGGTCCACGCAGACGCCGCTTGGGGCGGCTATTTCGCCTCGATCCTCCGCCCCGACGAGGGGCCGCGCGCGAAGGACGCGCCCTCGGGGCCCGCGGCCGAGATCGGGATGAGCAGGTACGTGACGGCGCAGCTCTCGGCGCTCGGCCGGGCGGATTCGATCACGGTGGACCCGCACAAGTCGGGCTATGTCCCTTACCCGGCCGGGGCGCTCTGCTACCGGAACTCGGCGATGCGCGACATGGTGACGTTCAAGGCCCCGTACATCGTCCACGGGGACGCGGAGCCAACCGTGGGCATCTACGGGCTCGAAGGGTCGAAGCCAGGCGCCGCGGTGGCGGCGGTCTACCTGAGCCACAAGGTCATCCGGCCGACCCGGAGCGGGTACGGGCAGCTCCACCGGAAGGCCCTGTTCAACTGCAAGAGGTTCTACGCGCGGCTCCTCTGCCTGGCTCGCCCGGAAGACCGGTTCATCCTCGTCCCGGTCCCGCGGCTCCCGGCGGAGATCGGGGGCGGCGACGCGGAGAGCGAGCTGCAGTTCATCCGCGAGCGGATCGACCGGCCGAGCCTCGAGGAGCTCCTGGCCGACCCCGAGGCGATGGCGCTGCTGCCGGAGCTCGGCCCCGACCAGAACATCCTCACCTACGCCGTCAACTTCAAGCACCCCGACGGTTCGATCAACACGAGCCTCGACATGATGAACCGCTTGAACAAGGCGATCTATGATCTCCTGAGCATCGCCCCCGGGGACGACATCTATCACTACCGGATGATCGTGAGCACGACCGACTTCAGCGAGGAGCATTACGGCAAGGTCTTCATCGAGGACTACAAGCGGCGCCTCGGGGTCTCGGCGTCGCCGGGCTCGACGGTGACGGTGCTGAGATCCACGATGATGGCGCCCTGGCTCCTGGAGTCTCCCGACGGGAGCATCCTGGACGTGCTGGAGTTCGAGCTCCGCGACGCCATCTTCAAGGCGATGATGCGCGACTCGATGCTCCAGGTCTTCGAGGAGATCGACACGAATCGGGATGGCACCCTGGACGTCGCCGAGATCATGGCGAAGTTCCGCGAGAAGGGCTTTCAAGACGGCGATATCGACGAGTTTTTGCAGGTCTGCGACGTCGACAGGAACGGCAGCGTGTCGGTGAGCGAGTTCCTCGGGGCGTTCTCGCACTTCCTGGTGAAGGCGAAGCTCTCCGGGAGAGAGGCGAAGGCGTAGCCAGGTGAAGGGGACGCTCGCCGCCTGGATGGAGGAGGCCGAGCCGGGGGCTCGCGGCGCCGCCGTGCCGCTCCGCCAGCGTCGCGCCGAGCGCCGTGAACGCTGTTGCGGCGCAGGGCGCGGCGTGAGATGCTCCGGCCGTGGCATTCTTCCGGCTGCGCTGAGCTCGGCATCCTCGTCCTCCCCGTAACCCCGGCGCGGCCGGGTCGACGTGGCGAGCGCGCGGGTGCCCGTCCGTGCCCTGTCTTCCCCCGCAACGCGGAAGACCGGGGCGCGGAGCCTCACGCCCGGCAGCCTGGAAGGAGCATGCCACGCACGCCTGGCCGGTCGTGAGCTCGCGCCGCGAGTCTTCCCCATCCACGCGCGTCGCCCGCAGCGGCGACGCGCGACGAGGCTCGCGATCATGACCGAACGTTCCAGCACCCCGTCCACCCCGTCCACGTCTCCTTCCTTCGCGCCCATCGACTCCGTCGGCGCGCTCCTCGAGGCGGCGCGCCGCGAGGGGCTCCGGCTCGTCGCCTCGCACGAGGGCTTCGACCAGACCGGGCTCGACTTCCTCGCCGTGCACGCCCGCGACGAGGAGGGCGTGCCGTGGATCGTGCGCACGCCGCGCCGGGCCGCGGTGGTCGAGGCCGCGCGCGTCGAGGCGCGCGTGCTCGCCCTCGTGCGCGGGCGCTTGCCGGTCGCCGTGCCCGACTGGCGCGTCCACACCGACCAGGTGATCGCCTACCCGAGGCTCGGCGACGTCCCCGCGGTGACCTTCGTCCCCGAGGCGGGCGTGCGCTGGAACCGCGTCGACCCGGCGGCGCCCTCGGAGGCGTTCATCGCGTCGATGGCCGACGCCCTGGCGGCGCTGCAGCGCGTCGACGTGGAGGCGATCGCGGCGGCGGGCGTCCCGGTGAAGTCCATCGACGACGCGCGGCAGCTCCACGCCCGGGCCATGGACGAGACGCGCGCCGCGCTCTCGCCCCCCGACGCCCTCTGGGCGCGGTGGCAGCGGTGGCTCGCGAACGACGCGGTGTGGCCGCGCCACCTCGCCCTCGTGCACGGCGACCTCCACCCCGGGCACATGCTCCTCGACGAGGGCGGCCGGCTCACCGGGATCCTCGACTGGACCGAGGCCCACCTCGGCGATCCCTCGGTCGACTTCGCCCTCTTCGCCGGCGCCTTCAGCAAGGCCGCGTTCGACGCGTGCATCGCGCGCTTCGAGGCGGCCGGCGGCGCGACCTGGCCCGGCCTCGCGGCCCACGCCCAGGAGCGCTGGGCGGCCTGGCCCGCCATGGCGGCGAAGTGGGGGATGGACACGGGCAACGAGGGCGTGATCGCGCACGCGCGCTCGATGCTCGCCCAGATCGCGGCCGAGGGCCGGTGAGCGGTCCCGGCGCGCCGGGTGAGCCGTCCCAGCGCGCCGGGTGAGCGGTCCCGGCGCGCCGGGTGAGCGGTCCCGGCGCGCCGGGTGAGCGGTCCCAGCGCGCCGGGTGAGCGGTCCCGGCGCGCCGGGTGAGCTAGAACCCACGAGAATCGTTGAATTTTTCCGCTCTTCTCCCGACCTCCACGTTCGCATGACAGCGCGACCCCACCCTGAGTAGCCTCTTGCGGTATGCGCGGAGGTCACGACGCGGAGACCGGCGCGGCGGATCGCGCGCTCGTCCTCGCCCTGCTGGGCGCCGTCCTCCTCGTATCGCCGGCGCGCCTGCTCTGGGCGCGCGGCCCGCTCGCGGTGGTGGCCGTCTTCGCGGTGTGGGTCGCGCTGATCGCCCTCGCCTGGCTCGCGACGCGCGCCGACCGCGGCGACGGCGCCCGCGGCGACGGCGCCCACGGCGATGCCGCCCGCGGCGACGGCGCCCACGGCGATGCCGCCCGCGGCGACGCCTCCCGCAGCGACGCCGCCCGCGGCGGCGGCGCCCCCGGCGGCGGCGCCCCCGGCGGCGGCGCCCCCGGCGACGCCGCCCGCGCCGTGCGGGAGCCGCCGCCGTGATCGCCGTCGGCGTCCTCCTGTTCGCCACCGTCGCCTGGCTGGCCGTGCTCGCCGCCATCGCGCTCGCCGCCCAGCGCGAGCGGATCCCCCGCGCGCTCGCGCGCCACCCGCTCGTGCTCGCCCTCTCGCTCGGCGTCTACGCCTCGTCGTGGACCTACTACGGCGGCGTCGGCTTCGCGCAGCGCCACGGGCTCGTCTTCCTCGCCGTCTACCTGGGCCCGACCCTCGCGTGCATGGCCACGCCGCTCCTCTGGTCGCGCGTGCTCCACATCACGCGCGAGCAGCGCCTCTCGTCGCTCGCCGACCTGCTCGCGTTCCGCTTCCAGAGCCCCGCCGCGGGGGCGCTCGTCGCCGCGTTCTCCCTCGTCGCCAGCCTGCCCTACGTCGCGCAGCAGTTCCGCGCGACCGAGGAGTCGGTCCGCGTGCTGTCCGGGCCGGGGCACGAGGAGGCCGTGGGCGCCGTCTTCTGCGCGCTGCTCGCCCTGTTCACGGCGTTCTTCGGCGCCCGCCCGTCCGCCGAGCGCCGGCGCGAGGACGGCCTCGCGACGGCGGTCGCGTTCGAGTCGGCGGCGAAGCTCGCCGTGCTCGCGGCCGTGGGCCTCGCCGCCGTGCTCGGCGCGTTCGGCGGGCCCTCCGGGCTCGCGGGCTGGCTCCGCGATCACGCCGCCGAGGTCGAGGCGCTCGCCCGCCCCGTGCGCGAGGACAGCGGCTGGACCTCGCTGCTCGTCATCAGCTTCGCCGCGGCCTTCCTGCTGCCGCGGCAGTGGCACATGGCCTTCGCCAGCGGCGCCGGGGACCGGGCGCTCGCCAGGGCCGCCTGGGCCTTCCCGCTGTTCCTGCTCGCCCTCAACCTGCCCGTCCTGCCCATCCTCTGGGCCGGGACCCGCCTCGCCGCGGCCGGGCCCGCCGACAGCTACGTGCTGCTCGTGCCCCAGCTGCTCGACCAGCGCTGGCTCGCCCTCGCCGCCTTCATCGGCGGCATCTCCGCGGCGAGCGCCATGGTCATGGTCACCGCCGTCGCCCTCGCGAACGACAGCGCGACCCACCTGCTCCTGCCGCTCGCCCGGAGGACGCTGCGCCGCAACGTCTACGCGCGCGTGCTGTGGATGCGCCGCGGGCTCCTGACCGCCATCCTCGTGGGCGGCTGGCTCTTCCACCGCGCGCAGGCGAACGGCGGGCTGCTCGTCGAGAGCGGCATCGTGTCGTTCGTCGCCTTCGCGCAGCTCCTGCCGGGGCTCTTCGCCGTGCTCTTCTGGGAGCGCGCCACGCGGGCGGGGTTCATCGCCGGGCTGCTCGCCGGCATCGCCGCCTGGACGACCCTGTGCCTCGCGCCGCTGCTCCCCGGGATGCCCGGGCTCGATCCGGCGTGGCTCGACCTCCTGCGCGAGGGCGGCCGCGCCGCGCGCGCGGGGCGCGCCCTGCCCATCGACACCTGGTCGCTGCCGACGTTCGTGTCGCTCGCCGTCAACGGCGGCACGCTCGGGCTCGTCTCGCTGCTGCGCCCGCCGGCCAAGGCGGAGCGCGAGGCGGCGCGCCTGTGCAGGCGGCGCGAGATCGGCCCGTCCGTGGAGCGCGCCACCGTGGCCTCGAGCGTCGGCGCGCTGGAGGAGCGGCTCGCCCGGCTGCTCGGCCGCGAGGCGGCGGGCATCGAGGTCACGCGCGCCCGGATCGAGCTCGACATCCCGCGCGACGAGACGCGGCCCACCGAGCTCCACGCGCTGCAGGAGCGCCTGCACCGCAACCTGTCGCCGCTGGTCGGCCCGGTGCTCGCGAGGACGGTCGCGGAGGAGGCGGGCGCCCCCGCCGCGGCGCCGGGCGCGGGCGGCGCGCTCACCGAGGAGCTCCGGTGGCTGGAGCGCCGCCTCGCGCGCGGGGAGACGCGGCTCGTCGGCGCGGCGCGCGAGCTCGACCTCTTGCGGCGGTGGCTCCGCTCGGTGCTCGCGCAGCTGCCGCTCGGCGTCTGCGCCGTGGGCTCCGACGGCGCGATCAGCCTCGTGAACCGGCGGCTCGAGGCGCTCGTCGGCGCCCTGGAGCGCGACCTCGTCGGCGCGCCGCTCGACCGGCTGCCGGCCCCGTTCGCGGAGCTGTTCGCGCGCGCGGTCCGCGCGGCGTCCGCCGGCGAGGCCGGCGCGGGCGCCGAGGAGATCGAGGCGCACGTGGCCGGGCGCGCGCGCTCGCTGCGCGTGCACCGCGCCGCGCTCGATCCGCTCGACGCGCGCGCCGCCTCGGGCGGCGTCGTCCTCCTCGTCGAGGATCGCACCGAGCAGCGCGCGCTCGAGGCGCAGCTCGCCCACAAGGACCGGCTCGCCCAGCTCGGCCGCCTCGCCGCGGGCGTGGCCCACGAGGTCGGCAACCCGCTCACCGGCATCGCCTGCCTCGCGCAGAACCTCCGGGCCGAGGCCGACAGCGACGAGATCCGCGCGCGCGCGGGCCTCATCCTCGGCGAGACCGCGCGCATCGAGGCCATCCTGCGGACGCTGCTCGAGCACAGCCGCACCGGCGCCGTGCCGTCGCCCGGCGAGGGCCCGCGCGCGCGGGTCGGGCGCGTGTCGCTCGCCCAGGTGATCGCCGAGGCCGAGCGGCTGCTCCGGCTCGACCGCGCGGCGCCGCACGTCCGGGTGGAGCAGGCCTGCCCGGAGTCGCTCGTCGTCGTCGGGGATCGGCGCGAGCTCGTGCAGGTCTTCGTCAACCTGCTCGCGAACGCCCGCGACGCGTCCGGGGCCGGCGCGACCATCGCCGTCCGCGGGCGGATCGACGCGGGCGAGATCGTGGTCGAGGTCGAGGACCACGGCTCGGGCATCCCCGAGGAGCTCCTCGCCGCCGTGTTCGAGCCGTTCGTGACGACGAAGCGCGATCCGAGCGGCACGGGGCTCGGGCTGCCGCTGTCGCGCTCGATCGTCCAGGATCACGGCGGCACGCTCACGCTGCGGAGCGCGGTGGGGCAGGGGACGACGGTCGTCGTGCGGCTCCCGCTCGCGGGCGCGCCCGGGGCGCGGCGCGGGCCCGAGGCGGCGCCGTGAGCCGGACCGCGCGGGGCGAGGGCGAAATGGCCCTCTGGAACACCGGCGGGCGTTACCGATCGTAACGGGATCTCACCGGACGGGCCTGAGTCGACGAGATGCCCTCTGGAACACCGGCGGTGTGTTACCGATCGTAACGGGATCTCACCGGACGGGCCTGAGTCGACGAGATGCCACCTGGAGCACCGGCGGGTGTTACCGATCGTAACGGGATCTCACCAGACGGGCCTGAGTCGACGAGATGCCACCTGGAGCACCGGCGGGTGTTACCGATCGTAACGGGATCTCACTGGACGGGCCTGTCTACGTGATTGGCCCGTAGCAGAACGTGTACTCTCGCGGCGCCTCGCGTGGTATTCGGATCCTGGAGATCAGCAGACGGAACACCGTGGGGGTGACGCGGCGTCGAGCCGCGCGCTGCCCTGTTGCCCGGCCCCTCGTCCCCCCGAACGCGGCCGCGCCGTCACGCGGGGCACGAGAGGCTCTGCGCGACACCGTGGCTCCCTCTCCACGGCGCGACGCCGGCGCGAGCCCGGCTTCAGCCCTCTCGACAAGCGCTGGAACTCCTTCGAGGAACCGCTCCCATGGCACAGACGTCTCCCGAAATCCTCGCTGTGACCCCACCGAGCCGCGCCCGCGAGGCCGGGCGCGAGGTCGTCGACAGCGGCACGCTCTGGAAGGTCATCTTCGCGTCCGCCGGCGGCACAATGATCGAGTGGTACGACTTCTACATCTTCGGGAGTCTCGCCGCGATCATCTCCACGCATTTTTTCCCGAAGGACAACCCGACGGCCGGCTTCCTGCTGACGCTGGGCACGTTCGCCACCGGCTTCGTCGTCCGCCCGTTCGGCGCGCTCGTGTTCGGGCGCATCGGCGATATCGTCGGCCGGAAGTACGCGTTCCTCGTGACCTTGCTGCTCATGGGCGGCGCGACGTCGCTCATCGGCGTCTTGCCGACGTACGAGAGCGCCGGGCTCGTCGCCCCGCTGGCGCTGGTCCTGATCCGCCTCGTGCAGGGCCTCGCGCTCGGGGGCGAGTACGGCGGCGCGGCGGTGTACGTGGCCGAGCACGCGCCTGACGCGAAGCGGGGCTTCTACACCTCGTTCATCCAGATCACGGCGACGCTCGGCCTGTTCGTCTCGCTGGCGGTGATCCTCGGCAGCCGCCTCATCGTCGGCGAGGACGCCTTCAAGGACTGGGGCTGGCGCGTCCCGTTCCTCCTGTCGGTGCTCCTCGTCGGCGTGTCCTTCTACGTGCGCGTCCGCCTCAAGGAGTCGCCGATCTTCGCGAAGCTGAAGGCCGAGGGGAAGACGTCGGCCGCGCCCATCAAGGACAGCCTCGGCAACAAGCGCAACTGGAAGGTCATCCTGATCGCCCTCTTCGGCGCCACGGCCGGCCAGGGCGTGGTCTGGTACACGGGGCAGTTCTATGCCCTCTACTTCCTGCAGAACACGCTGAAGGTCCCGTTCATCACGTCCACGGTCGTGGTCGCCGCGGCGCTCGCCCTCG
Organism: Sorangium sp. So ce836; assembly: GCF_028553905.1. Lineage (NCBI taxonomy): Bacteria > Pseudomonadati > Myxococcota > Polyangiales > Polyangiaceae > Sorangium > Sorangium sp. So ce836. The sequence continues at coordinate 4,719,016 of NZ_CP102233.1, forward strand.
GCATGCCGTTCTTCGTGTTCTTCGGCGCGCTCTCGGACCGCATCGGCCGGAAGAAGATCATGATCGCGGGCAACCTTTGCGGCGCGATCGGGTTCTTCCCGGTGTTCTGGGCGATGAAGCAGAACGCGGACAGCCCGGTCGTGCTCACCCTGCTCGTGTTCGTGCTCGTGCTCTTCGTGACGATGGTCTACGGCCCGATCGCGGCCTACCTCGTCGAGGCCTTCCCCGCGAAGGTGCGTTACACGTCGCTCTCGATCCCGTACCACGTCGGCAACGGCGTGTTCGGCGGTCTGCTCCCGCTCATCGCCTCCTCGGTGACGGTCGCGACCGGCAACATCTACGCGGGCCTCCTCTATCCGATCGCGGTGGCGCTCATCACCGTGGTCGTCGGCGGTATCTTCCTGAAGGAGCGCAGCGACGTGCGCCTCTGGGACGAGCTCGAGCGCCCGCGCGAGTCCTGACGTCCGCCGGTGTGAGGGGGCGATCCTCCGGCGGCCAGTGCGCCGCCGCCCCGAGCCGCCCGCGCTCCCGCGCGGTGAGGCGGAGACGAAACCCATCGACATCCGTGGAATCTCAGCGCCGCCGTGGAGCGGGGGCGCGCTGCTCCCGTCTCGGTCGAGCTCGTCTCTGATCTCATGAGAGAATTTGAACCACAGAGGGCACAGAGGGGAGAAAAGAATTTCTATCCTCTGCGCCTTCTGCGCCTTCTGCGCCCTCTGTGCTACTCCCTCCGCGGGATCCGCTACAAGCTGGTGCCCGTCAGGGTCGCCACGACGCGCTCGATCGACCAGTAACCTGCCATTCCGCCCATCGCATACACCAGACCGCGCCGCACCGTCGCCGGTTGCACGGGGACCCGCGCGGCCAAGAGGCTCAGCGCGAGCACCAGCGCGATCACGCCGAGCTGACCGATCTCCACGCCCACATTGAAGAACAGGAGCGCGGTCGGCACATGCTTTTCCGGCAGTCCGATGTCGAGCAGCGACGACGCGAACCCGAGCCCGTGAAGCAGACCGAAGGCGAACGTGACGGCCCACGGGGCGCGGTGGGCGAGCGAGTCGGCCGGCCGCAGGCACTCGCCGCAGACCAGGACGATCGAGAGCGCGATGCTCGCTTCGACCGGCGGAGCCGGCAACGTCAGCCAGCCGAACACGGCGCAAGCCAGCGTCAGGCTGTGCGCGACCGTGAACGCCGTGACGGCGCCGACCAGCTTCCGACCGCCGCGCACGAGGAGCGTGAGCGCAATGACGAAGAGGAGGTGATCGAACCCGGTCAGGATGTGCTCGACGCCGAGCCACGCGTAATCGATCACGATCGGCTTCAGCGCGAGGAGCCCGGCGGAGGCGGGGATGCCGTAAACCACGAAGCTCGGGTCGCCGCCGGTCAACACCCGGAGAAGCCGGCTTCCGCTCCGCCACTCGATCGCCACCATCACGTTGGTCTCGCTACCCTCGAGCCAGGGGAGCTCGACGGTGCCGACCAGGCCGGCGGGCCCGCAGTCGAGAAATTCCCCGTCGAGCTTGCAGGGCGGGGGGAACACGGCGGGCGACGCGAGCTCGGACCTGAGCGTGGACGAGCTCGCCTCCCAGCGCACGAGGAACCGCCCCTCGCGCCCTTCCACTTCCGTCAGCGAGAGCGACGCCGAATTGAGCTCGTGGCCTTCTGCGGGGGCAGGCGCCAGAAATACGGCCAAGAGGAGCGGCAGGGCCCGCGCCAGCCGGAGCAGCCACGGAGGATTCAAGGCACCTCCTCGAACCTGTACCGCGCGACGACGCTCTCGACGAAGTCGTCGGCGGCTTGCCTCTTCCTCGCGGCGACCCAGTCGACGACGAGGGTCGGACGTATCGACTCGCGGCTGGGCAGCCCCCCTTCGATCCGGTTGACCCGCGCGAGCAGCAGGCTGTCCTCGGTCTCCAGGGGCTGCCACGTCGCGAGCGGCAGGTTGCAAATGCTCTCGGAGACCGCAGGTCCGAACTTGGCTGTGAGCTTGTCGCGGGTGAAGTTGCCGCCCGCGATCGGACGACCGAGCGTGCTCGGGTCTGCACCGTCGGCCAGCGCGCGTCGATACGCCGACCGCTGCGCCTCTGCCGCTGGGTCGCTCTTGGGAAAAGCGACGACCTCGAAGCTGTACCGCAGCGGCGCTTCGTAGTGGCTCCGGTGAGCGGCCAACCACGCGTCCAGCTCTGCATCCGTCGGCTCCCGAGGCGGCGTCTGCTGCGCCGCCCGTGCCCGCAGCTTGTCCGCCAGCACGGTCCGCACCGTCGCGTCCTGCCGATCGAGCCCCTCCCGCAGCGCCTCACGATAGAGCACCTCGTCCCGCTTCCACCGGTCGATCGCCGCCTTCAGCTCCTCCTCGGTCGGCGCCCGCCCCGTCTCATCGCGGAACCGCCGCTCCACGTCCGCCCTCAGCCCCGGGCCGACGACGACCACCCTCGGGTCGCCGACGATGAGCCGGTGGGCGAGAAACAGCAGCGCGCCGATGAAGAGGAAATGAACGACCGGCTCGCGGAGCAACCGAGCGAAGCTCCCCATGGTTCTCCCGCTGGTGTCAGACATGGTACCTGTGGTTCGAAGGGGCCGCTTGCACACCAGGGCGTGTGGCGACCGCGCTCTACGCCGCCGGCGCGGTCGCCGCTCGCTGGCCACGGCTGCGCGTGACCGCCATCCTGGCATGAACGTGTGGGTGGGCGCTGCCCGAAGCCGCGCCGGTGACGGCGCGGACCTTCGGGCGGCTCGCTTCACGGCGACAGCGTGAGGGACTTCGCGTCGAGCGCCACCTCGTAGTAGCCGTGCGGATTCCAGGGAAGCGCGGCGCCGTTCTGCTTGGGCGTGCCGCCGGTGACCGTCACGCGCACGTACTTGCCCGGCGGGAAGTTCGCGGGCAGCTGCCACGTGTAGGTCGTCGCGCCGCCGGCCTGGGTGCTGTCGGCGTCGCTGACCGCCTTCTGGCCGCGCCAGTAGGCGCCGATGGTCTCCATGGTGCCGATCCACACGTCGCCGAAATCCTTGACGTGCTTGACGTGCTCGAGGAAGGCGTTGAGCGGGATGGGCTGATAGGCGCCGTCGCTGCCGCCGGTGAAGCCGTGGATGCAGAAGGTGCGCCACTTCTTGCCCGTCCGCGCGCTCGTGACCTCCGCGTCCATCTGCGCCGTGCTGGCGTTCTGCGGGGGAATGTAGGTGGGCAGCTTGAACGGATTGCTCGAGTCGTTCGGGCTGATCAGGGCGTTGGACACGCCGCGGTTGATGAGGAAGCGCGACTGGGAGATGCTCACATACGCATCCGAGCCGTTCGGAGCCGCCATCGTATACGGCGTGACGCTCCACTTGTCCTTGATGAACTGCGTCGCGGCGTCCGTATCAGAGCCGTTGTCGTTGCTGCTGTGGCTCTTCGTGTGGTTGCCGAGCTCATGACCGTCCATGAGCGCCTTCGTCCACACCGGATTGTTCGCTTCGTTCTTGCCGGTCCAGACATAGAAGGTGAACGGCACGCCGAGCGCGTTCAGGGCATCGTAGTTCTGGATCTGGGTCTGGTTCACGTCGTCGAAGGAGTACGTCACGGCGCCCGCGAAGCCGGCCCAATCGATGACCTTGAGCCCGCCGACAGCGCCGGAGGGCTTCGCCACGTTGTCGGCGCCGGGGGGCGTCGGAAGACCGGAATCGACCGGCGGCGTCGGCTCACCGCCCGCGCCTCCGTCACCCGAGCCGCCCTCGCCGCCGCCGCCGGTGCCGGCGCTGGTGCTGCTGCTGCTGGTGGTGCTCGCGCCGCCGGTGCCTGCGGTCGACGCCGAGGTCGTGCCGTCCGGACCGCCGGAGGTGACGCTTCCCGTCGTGCCGCTGCTGGTCGTCCCAGGCTGGCCACCGCCGCCGCCGGAGCCACCATCGCCGTCATCGCCGCAGCCGCTGATGTGCAGCGCGCCGAGCAGGAGCAACGCACCGAGCACGGGTGACGATGAAAAATTCCCGAAGTGGCGCAATCGCGATTGTTTCAACATAGGTTAACCGCAAAGATTCCCGCAAGGCGCTCGGATGATCACGACGCACGCGGATCGACGCTGCGCATGAACCGCTTGCAGTGGACAGGTAAGGAACGGGGATCGCGTCGACGGAGCGCGCCGTCGACTTTTCTCCTCGCGGCACGGCGATGGCCCGAGCATCGCCTCGATCTCGCGTACAGCGCCGTGCTCGATCTCGCGACCTCGCGACCTCGTTCGTCGTACTGCTCTTGTCGCATTGTCGTCGCGCGAGGTCAAGAGGCGGGCGGCGCACGCGATGTCGCCGGGGCGCGGGAAGAGCGGCCGCGCCGGGCCGGGGGGCGAGCCTCCTCAGCGGTCGGACCCGGCGCGGCGCGCGGACACCGCAGCTCACGGCGGCGCGGGCGCTGCGGCGCCGCCGCGAGGGCCTCCGCCCTCAGGGATAGAAGTTCACGGCGACCTTGTTGCTCGCCCCGCTGCCGTTGCGCACGCGGATGTACCCGGGACCGAGGCCGCTCGGGACCTGCACGGTGAGGCTCGTCGCGGTGATGGTGGTCGGGCTTACGACGGCGGTGTGCGTGGCGTCCACGAACTCGACCTGTGCGCCGGGCCCGAAGCCCGAGCCGGTGAGGGTCACCGTCGTGTTCGAGTACATGGTGTCGGCGTTCCCGAAGTCGAGCCAGAGCCCGCCGCGCACGAGCACGCCGGACGAGAGCATCGGGCTCTCCTGGAGGATCATCTGCTCGTGATCGAAGAAGATGGTCGTCGGGTAGCCGCCGTGCCATCCCATGATGGACTCGCCGGGATAGCTGTCCGGGTGGTGCAGGCCGAACGAGTGCCCGAGCTCGTGCGCGACGGTCCCCTTCGGCGTGCCGTCGAGGCATTGCCACGTGGCGTACCCGCAGTGGATGGCCAGCGGCTCGCGCACGCCGGAGATGGGCTCCAGCACCCAGTCGCCCACGACGGCGAAGCCGGTGTAGTCGCCATACAGGTTGGCGCCGGCATAGCCGCCGCCGCCCTGGGAGAAGACCAGCGTGGACTGCCGCCCCGGGAAGCCGCCGACGGCCTGAGACACCGCGTTCAGCCAGTTCGGGATCTCGATCGGGTTGTTCTGGCAGGCGCTCGACGGCGACGAGCCGCAGCGCATGTTCAGGTAATTCTGGGACGAGCGCACCGCCTGGACCGAGCCCACGAGGTGGAACGAGACGTTCGACTGCTGGCGATACCAGCCTTGCAGCTCGGCCAGGTACGTGTTGATGGCGTCGACGTACTCCTGGTGATATGGCTGGTCGTTCGGATAGACGTAATACGCCCTCACCGGGTAGACCTCGCCCGCGGCGAGCTGCGCCACCTGCGTGGCGCTCAGGGCCTGCTGGTAGAGGCGGACCTCGTCGATCAGGCCATCGTAGGCGTTCCAGGCGGGGTGTCCGCCGATGACGATGGGCCGCGTCGATTGCTGCAGGGTGCCGGACGCGGGCGTCGAGGCGCGGAGCTCGCCGTTCACGTAGAGCTTGAGCGCCGCGCCGTCGTACACGCCGGCGACGTGGGCCCACGCGTTCGCGACGGCGGGGGTCTCGACGATCACGTGCTGGCCCGCGCCTCCGTTGGGGAAGGCCACGGAGAAGAAGTACTTGCCTTGGGCGATGCCGAGCAGGAACGAGTCTGCGGCGTACCACTGGTTCACGATGGTGCGGTTCCCCGTCACGCTCCGCGGGTTGACCCAGGCTGCGGCCGTGATCCGGTCCTGGAAGTGGAGATAGCTCCGCCCCGCGCTGCTGATCTCCACCTGATCGCCGGCGCCGTTGAAGTCGCCGGCGGACAGGAACTTTCCCGGGCTGCAGAGGCCGCGGCCGGACATCACCCCGAACGCCCCCTGGCCCGAGTCCTCCCGGACCCGCGCGTTCGTCCCGTCCGTGCAGGTGTCGAAGCTCCAGTAAGCCGCCGGCGTCGGCAGGCTGGCCCGGTCCGCCACGAGCGCGTCGGACGCGGTGTCCACCGCCTCGCCTCCAGCCTCGTCCAGAGGGCCGGGCGCGACGCAGCCCGCGAGGCTCGCCAGCAGGGCGAGGACGACCGATAGAGAACCCGTGTGCATGGGAGTTCGCATGGAAATGAGTGCCTTTCTTGCCTGGCGCGCGCCCACGCGAGCGTGCGCTGCCGGTGGGCGAGCGGCGCGGCCAGTGCCGTGGAATGAGGCAGGGCCCCGGGGGTTCACCCCGAGCGATCCGCCTGCCCATTCCTTCGCCGCGCCCTCCGGGCGTCTGACATGACGGCAAGAAAACGACGCGCCGGCCGGCTGCGCGCAGCAGCCGCCGGCGAGCGCTCCATCGCGTCGCGCTGCGTGGCCCGAGCGTCGAGCCCGGGCTTCGCTAGAGGCTCGAGACCGCCTGCAACGCGCGCACCGCGTTCACGAAGCCGAAGCCCGTCTCGAAGTCGAAGCCGCGGGCTCCTTCGACCGGCACCGGACCGATCTCGCCTCCGAGGTCCCGCAGCCGCATGTCCTCCGCGGTGAGCCTCAGCACCAGGTACACGAGAGACGGTCGGAGCCTGCCTGAGCCGAAGAAGCTCGTGCCGGCCGCGACGTCGCGCGCGCGTGCGTCGAGCATCAGGGCGGCCACGGCCGCGACGTGCGGCGCCGACGCCGAGGTACCGAAGAAGTTCGGAAATTGGTCGGGCTCGGTGCTGCCGGGGATCTCGATCGTGAGGGGCCTGACGAAGAACGTCGTGTTTCCGCCGTCCGGTCCGGTCACGCCGGGCTTCAGCCGCACCTCTGGGATCGGGAGGCGCCTGCCGCGATCGTCGAACAAGATCGGCGTGCCGCCGACGGAGGAGAAGGATTCCAGGCATGCGGGCACGCACGCCGGATCGAGCGGGCCCCACTCCTCGGTCTGGAACCACGCCGCCGCGCCGACCGCCTCGGAGCCAGCGGCGTTCGAGTGACCGAACGTCGTGGAGCTCCGGGTGTCGAACTCGTCGACGCTGAAATTACCCGCGCGCTCGAACCACAAGTATTTCATGAGATCCGGCTTCGGGCCCGCGATCAGCTCGAGACCGAGCTGGAAGTCAATGTCCCCATCAGAGCCGTTGACGAGCAAGGCGAGCTCGACCGCGTCCCCGCCGAGGTTGTTGGCGATGCCTGCGATCTGGCAGACGATCTGCGCGGGGTCCAGCGTGCACTCCTCCACGGGTTCGCCGTTGTCGTGGTAGAAGATCAGGTCCACGTCGCTCCGCGAACCGCGCCTGCCGTTGGCCGAGAGCGAGGGTTGATCCCAGTTGAGCGCCACTATCGTCAGCGAGCGTGCGCTCGCCGAGACGCGCTGCAGGTCGTCGACGCGCGGACCCGGATCGAAGTCGTGGCGCTGCCCGCCGGACGCGCCGACGCGGCCAGAGTCGCGGAACCTGGACTGATAGGAATGGCGTGCCCGGTTGCCCGCGGATGTGAAGTACGCCACGCCCTGTCCCACCACCTTGTTCACGGCGTCGGCGATCAGCCCGTCCTCGAACATCGGCTCAGAGAGATAAAAGTAGTCGTCGACGATGATGTCCGCGCCCTTCTCGGCGAGCGCCACGATGCCGGCGGCGAAGTCCTCCTCGCCGAGGGCTGCCGTGTGGAAGGACAGGCTCGCGCCCGGCGCGACGTCGTGGATGATCTGCATCATGGCGCGGCCTTCATCGAAGCATCCGCCATTCTGCGTCGGGTCCAGATCCTCGAGGACGTCGATGTCCGGAGGCAGGTCGCCGTTGCGGATGTCTTCCGCGGCGTCGGTGAACATCTGCCCGGGGAGGAACGGCTCACGCCGGCAGTCGAAGCTGTCCGACAACACGCCGACGCGGACCCCTCGGCCATCGACGCCGAACCGCGCGCGCGCGATGTCGCTCCGCAGCGAGCGATCGCCTTGCGTCGTGACCAGACCTGCCTGCGTCATCGCCATCGTGGGCTTCATGTACCGCAGGTCCCTCATGGCCGCGATGGCGCCGAGGCGCGCGATCGGGACGCGGCCCGACACGGACTCGCCATGGACCTTCGCGTCGAGCATGCCCTCGCCGGCGAGCTGCGCCGCGAGCGCCGCGCCGTCGTCGCCGTACGCGCTGACGGCGACGTAGCCGTCCTGCACGCGGAGCGCCGCGAACTTCTTGTCGAACGCGGCTTCATCGGCCGACGGACGCGCCGCCGCCGCCCGCTGCAGCGCGCGCAGATGAGGCCCGAGCTTCGCGCCCGGCCCGGACATCAGGTCGCGCTTGCGCTCACGCAGCGCCTGCGCGGTCTGCTGCACATCTTCCTCTTCCCCGCTGGGCTCGCCCACGCACCCGATGAGCACCATCGAGAGAGCACACGCAGAGATCCCCCAGAGCTTCATCCCGATCCCCCCTTGAGCGGGCCGACGCGCGGCTGCGCTCGACGAGCGCTCGCTTCACCGTAAGGAATGACGTTCATTCAGGGCGTCGTGGCTATGTCATCACGGCGATGACAGCCTTTTACCCTTGTGAATCCGGTCCAGCATCCCACCGCCTCCCCCCTGCGCAACGGGTTTTCACCGTTGTCCACGGGCAGCGCGGCCGGCACGGAATCGGCTTCTCAGCGCGTTTGTCGGAAGTGCAGGCCCCATCCTGATGTGTTGCGCGGTCGACGTCCCCGCGACGTGTGGCCTCAGGACATAGGCCTACTGCTCACGCGAGACCCGGAGTCAAACTGAGTGAAAGTAGCCGCGCCCGTCGCTGCTGATCTCCACCTGAGCGCCGGTACCGTTGAAGTCGCCAGCTGACAACAACCGCCCCGGGCTGCAGAGGCCGCGGCCGGACATCTGGGGCGACGTGGGCGTGATCGCGCTCGCGCGCGACCCGCTCGCTGGGAGCGTGATCGAGAGCGGATCGCCCTCGGAGGCCTCACCCTGCCGGACGCTGGCCCGTGGCACCGGCGAGCAGCGCATGGCACGCCTCGGCCCTCTGGCGCAGCTCTCCCTCGCGGAAGTGCGCGTCGAGGGAGGCTTCGAGCGCCGCTACCGCGTCCAGCGCGGCCGCGCGCAGAGCCGCGTCCGCCGATGGCGCCGCGTTCGCGATGGTACGCGCCAGCGTCTCCGCGACGTCGCCGAGGTAGACCTGCCCATGCGTCTCCGCGATCGCGAGCGCCTTCTGACCCGCCGCGAGCGCCGCGCCGAGATCGCCGGTCTCGCGCTCCGCCTCGGCCAGGTTCCGGTACATGTCGGCAAGATCCGAGCCGGCGCGGCTCTGCTCCCCGATCCGCACCGCGCGCCGGGCGTGATCGCGCGCCGCGGAGATCTCCTTCATGGCGAGCTCTGTCTCGGCCAGATTGCTGTACCCGATCGCGATCTGATGCAGATCGCCCGAGCGCTCCTTGAGCCGGATCGCGCGGAGGAACGTCTCGCGCGCCCCTGGGAGATCACCCGCCCAGAGGCGCATCACAGCGACGCCGTTCCACGCCAGGCTGGCGAGGTGGGGGTGGGACGCATCCGAGACAAGGCGCGTGACCTGGCGGTACGTCCGCTCCGCGCTGACGATCCTGCGACGCGCGGCGAGCGCGAGCGCCACGCCGAGCAGGATCGACGCGACGTCCTCCCGCCAGCGCTCGTCGCGCCGGCGTATCGTCCGGCAGATCCGGAGCCCTGTCCTGGCGGCCCGCCAGCTCTCGTCACGCCGCCCTTCGCGGCGGTGCAGGAAGGTGAGCAACGCGTACATCGCCGGTGTCTCGCGGATCTCCCCCGCCTCCGTGGCGCGGGCGATCGCCCGCTCGGCGAGCGCCCGCGCCTCCGGGAGCGCGCCGCGCACCTTCGCGATCAGCGCGAGCCGCGCGTCGATGCGGGCGTCCCAGAGGAACGCCTCGGCCCGGTCGCCCCTCGCGCCCGCGGCGCGATTCAGCCCGCGGATCAGCGCGCGGGCCTCCTCGTACACGCGCTCGGCGTCGTCGAGCCGGCCGACGCGGCGCAATGCATCGGCGAGGTCGAAGCGCACGCGAAGGCACTCCCGCGAGGCGGCGCTCCGCCGCTCCTGCTCGCCGCCGCTGCCGCGCTCGCCGTCGCTCGCCTCCTCGGCCCGGTCCTGCAGGGCGCGCGCCCGCTCGAGGTGGCGGATCGCCTCGGCGTTCTCGCCGAAGGACATGGCGCGCGCTGCCGCCCGCGCATAGGCCGAGGCAGCGCGCGCCGCATCGCCGGCCCGGTCGTACTGCGCCGCCAGGAGCGCCACGGCGACCCCTGTCTCCGCTCGCTGCTCGAGCCAGGTGGCCGCCTCGAGGTGCAGCGCGCGGCGGAGCTTCCCGCTCAGCATCTCGTACGCCGCCTCGTGGGTGGCTGCGTCGGCGAAGGCCATCTCGCGCTCGCCCTGCAGCATCGACGGCTCACGCAGGCGGACGAGCCGCCGCTGCCGGAGCCCTCCGAGCATCGCCGTCACCGAGGCGCCCGTGTTGGCCGTCGTGCTTGCCCGCCGCAGGTGATCGACGGCCCCTTGCCAGAACGTCCGCCCGACGACGGCTGCGTGCATGAGCACCTCGCGGAGCTCGGGCTCGAGCCGGTCGAGCCGCGCCTGCACGATCCCGTGGATCGTCGCGGGTAGCCGCAGCGCCCCGAGGCGCTCCTCGTGCAGGATCCACGTGTTCCCCCGCGTCACGATCGCGCCCGCGTCCACGAGCAGGTGGAGCAGCTCCTCGACGATGAGGGGGCTCCCCTCGGCGCGCTCGGCGAGCGTCCGCACGACGTCGGTGGAGAGGCCCGGCACGCGGCGGAGCCAGTTCCTGATCATCTCCTCGATGTGACGGCGGGCGAGCGGCGCGACCTCCTGGCGACTGTGCGCCTCCACGTCGACGCCGAAGCCGGGGCGGCGATCGAGCAGCTCGGCCCGCGCGCTGCACACGAGCAGGAGCGGCAGATCCGCCACGCCCTGGACGAGGCTCTCCAGGAGGTCGAGGCTGGCGTCGTCGGCCCACTGGAGGTCGTCGCAGATCACCACGACCGGCAGCTGCCGCGCGGCGACGCGAGCGAGGCGCGTCAAGGCGGCGGTGATCCGCTGCTTCAGGAGCGCCCCGGACTCCTCGACCCCGAGCGAGTCGAAGGTGGCGCTCGTCCCGGCGTTCCCGCCGAGGAGCCCCTCGATCTCGAGCAGCGCGGCGTCGATGTCCGCGACGTCGATCTCCTCTCCGGTCGCGTGACCCGTCCAGCGGTCGTCGTCGTGTGATGTCGCCTCGCTGGCATGGCGCCCTCGGACCCAGCGCAGGCCGAGGCGTAGCTTCCGCCGGATCCCGTGCTGGCCGTCGCGCGGGCGGATCCGGAAGCGCTGGCGGAGGAGCGCCGAGGCGAGGCCGTAGGTGGTATCCGCCGTGAGCGGCGAGCACTGCGCGGTCATCACCAGGACCCTGCTGGGCCGGGCGGCGAGGTTCGTGAAGAGCTCCGCGAGCAGCCGGCTCCGCCCGACGCCGGGCGGCCCGACGAGCGTCAGGAGCTGGGCCCGCCCCTCCGAGAGCACCGTCTCGAGCGCGTCGAGCATTCGCTGGATCTCGGCGCCGCGCCCGACGAGCTTCGTCGCGAGGCCGAGAAAATCTGTACGGGCGAACGCGACGTGGCCGTGGATCGCGCCCGTGACCCGGTAGCAGGAGAGCGGCTCGGTCCGGCCGGGGACGGCGATGGGGGCGAGCGGCATCACGTTGAATCGGCCCGCGATCTGGCGGTACGTGTCCCGCGTGACGGCGATGGCCCCGGCGGGCGCGGCCGCCTGCAGCGCGGCGGCGATCCGCACGGCCTCTCCGGTCACGAGGAGCTCCGGGCGCTGCGGCTCGCCGCCCGTCCGCGCGAAGACCCGCCCGGTGGCGATCCCGAACGACGCGGCGAGGAGAGCAGGGGTCGCCGAGCGTCGAGGCGTGGGGCTCATGCGCAGGCCGTCCACGCGGAGCGCGGCGACGACGGCGCGCTCCGCGTCGTTGTCGGTGGCGCGCGGGACGCCGAAGACAGCGACGACGCGCTCGTCGCCGGAGCGCGTGATGATGCCCCCCACGCGCTCGATCTCCCTGGCGACGAGCTCGCGGCTCTGGTCCGTGAGCTCGGCGATCTCCTCGTCGTCGAGGTGCGAGGCGCGCGCGGCGAGGCTGGAGAGGTCGACGCACAGGACAGTGCAGACGCGGTTCTCGCCCGATCCAGAGAGTTGCGCGCTCGCCGGCGCGGAGGGTGGGGGGAGCGAGCTCTGCGCTCCGTTCGCGCGGCCGGCGGCGGGCCTCTCGGACATGGAGGCTGTCGCCGCGAGGCACTCGCTCAGATCCGGCTCACGGCCCGTCGCGGCGAGCGACGCATCCGGATGGGTGGAGCGCGCCTCCAGCAGGCTCGACCAGAGCTCTTTCATGTTGCCATAGCGGGCGCCCGGCTCGACCATCAGCGCGCGGCGGAGGACGGAGGCCACTCCGGGGTGATCGAGGGCAATGCCGGAGAGCAGGTCGGGACGCCGCCAGGCATCGATCGCGGACATGAGGAGCTCGACGAGGGACTCGCCCCGGAGCACGCGCCGACCCGATGCGGCCTCGATCAGGATGAGCGTTATGGCGAAGACGTCGGTCCATGGTCCGGTGGCGCCGTATTCGCGGACGAACTGCTCCGGCGCCGCGTAGACGGGAGTGAACGCGCGCTGGGTCCCGTCCGCCCCGGTGCGGGCGGCTGCGAACGGCGTTGTCTCCTCGAAGACCTTGGCAATGCCGAAATCGAGTACCTTGAGCCCGTTGCCGCCGCGGAAACGTACACAGAACAGGTTGGCGGGCTTCAGGTCCCGATGCGATACGCGATCCTCGTGGGCGACCGCGAGCGCCTCGGCGGCCGGGGAGAGGAGCGCTATCGCCTCGTCGAGGCCCATGGGCCCGAGCGCCGCGGCGCGGCGCGCCTCGAGCGCCGCGGCGAGCGTCTCTCCCTCGAGCCACTCCATGACCAGGTAGGGTGTCCATACGCCGCGCGGAGAGGTGGCGGCGCCGATATCCAGGGCCTGGACGATGCTGGCTGTCTGCCGCGAGAGCTGGTGGAGGAGCTTGCCTTCGGCACGGAGCTTCGCGAGGAAGGCATCCCGTCCGGCGGTGAGCATGCCGGGCTGCATCTGGAGGCACTTGATCGCGACAGGGACGTCGAGCCCGAGGTGCAGGCCGCGGTAGACGACGCCGAACCCGCCCTCGCCGACGACCGCCTCGACGGCGAACTGGCCGTCGAGCGTCGCGCCCACCCAGCCGAAGGGATCCGTCAGCGTCATGGCGCGCGAGGGTAGCGGCTGGAGGATGCCATGAGAAGGGGCGCACCGCCCGCGGGGTGCCCCGCGAGGTCGCCGTCGTGTCGTGGCTGCCGTCGCGCGGACCGGGGTCAGGAGACTGGTGTTCGCCTCGACCAGAATGTTGCCGCAGGGCCGGCCATAGGCCGGCCACCGTGCCGGCCATAGGTCGGCAACAGCGCGACGGCGAGGTGGCCGATCTCAGCGCCAAAAGCACGGAATCTGCGCTCACGGCACGTTGAGCGCCGCAGAGCGCGGGGCGGCGGCGGTCTCGCCATGACGCCGCGCCCCCTGGGCAGGGCGAGGGATGCAGGTGCTCCCATTTTTGCATGTTGGTGTTGCGCGTCGCGCCAGCTATATGGTCGCGGCGAATTCTGGAGGAGAGATCATGGTGAATCGGTTCTGGGCTCGGCTCTCGGCGGCGATTCTGGGCGGCGCCGCGTGCGCCGCCGTTGCTGGATGTGGCGCTGAGGAGCTTGCGACATGCCCCGAGGAGAACCTGGTCCGGGGCGTCTGCGCGGGCGTCCCGGCCGGGGACGTCTGCGGCGGCGAGAGATGCACCGCGGGGGTCACGTGCACCTCGGTGATCGACGTCGCGAGCGATGATGAGCTCACGTCCGCGGCTCAGGCGGCCTCGGACGGCGCCTGCATCGCGGTCCGATCGGGCCGGTACGGCGTGGTCACCGTCCCCGGCGGCGTGAGCCTCCTCGGGCGCTCGGCGGACGCGGTGGAGATCGAGGGCATCGTGCTGGAGGCGGGCGACGGCGCCGTGGTGCGCGGCCTCAAGGTCGGACGAGAGGGGGTGACGGTACAGGAGGGGGCGACCGGGGTGCGCATCGATTCGGTGCGCGTCATCGGGGAGAGCGACTATGAGCATGACGGAATCAAGCTCGGCCCGGGCTCGTCGATCGCGATCGTGGCCTCCGAGATCGCCAATGCGGGGCACGTCGGGATCTTCGCCACGGACGCCGACGTGACCCTGGAGCGGAGCATCGTCTCGGGTGCCCAGCGCGGCGCGGTCGAGATGCTGGGGCGGGGCTGCGACGAGCGCTGCTCCTGCACGAGCCGCCCAGCGCTCGAGGTGAGGAGCAGCGTCATCCGCGACAACCGCGTCATCGGCGTCTCGCTGCACGGCGCCACCGCGAGCCTGGAGGGCGTGGACGTGATCCGAACGAGGGAAGGCGTCGCGTCCCTGGCGGGCAAGTTCGGGGGCGGCGTCTCGGCGGCGGGGTGCTCGGGCATCCTCGGCGCCCGGCAGGTGCGGGTGATCGACAGCGTCTCCTTCGGCATCCTCGTCGACGGCTCGACGGCCATGCTGGGTGATAAGGGAGAGGATGACTCCATCGAGATCAGCCGGAACACGCTGGGCCTATGGATCCAGAACGTCCGCCAACCCGACGGCGACGATTGCGCCATGCATCACGACGAGCGTTGCAACGTCACGCTGCACAACGGGAAGCTGGACGGCAACTTCGGCGTCGGCATCGGCGTCACCGGTGAGTCGCGAGGCATCATCCTGTGCAGATCGGCGATCACCGCGACCGCGTTCTCGCTGCTGCCTGTCTTCGACGAAAACGACGCACTGGCGGTCAGGGATGTGGGCGACGGCGTCGACTGGCTCGGCGACTCCGAAGTGCGGATCGATGAGCTGGCCTTCAGCGGCAACGCGCGGCAAAGCCTGCTGCTCGACGGCCCCGTGCAAGGCGACAGCTACATCGGGCGGATCTATATCGCGGCCGGGGACGAGCCTCCCGTGCAGCAGAGCTACAGCAGGGGAGACGCTCAGCCCGAAGGCATGGCGCCGCCGACCGTCTTGGACCGCAGGCACGTCATCCCGCGGTCGCTCGAGGAGCTGCCGTAGCGGGGATAAGCGCCTCGGCAGCGGGCGCGGTCGATCCCGGTCATCATTCCCTCCCGTTCGAGCGATGCCGTCGCAGCGATGATCGCGGCGACACCGTGATCAGCATTCACGCCCTCTTCCTGGTCCGAGTCGCGCCGGCGCTCGCCGGCAGGTAGGGCAGCTCGCTCGACAGCGAGCACGCTCTCCTCGGCGAGCGCCCGCGCGACACCTCCATGACGGAGCGGCCTTTGCTGGCTGTCGCCTCGACGGCGAACCGGACGTCGAGGCATGAGCCGACCCGGCGCAACGGACCATCGTTGACATGCTCACAGACGTACCTGAGCCAGCGGTGCGAGGAAGGGTACCGCGCTGCAGCGAGGCTCGGGCACCCGCGCAGCGCAGCGGGCGTTCGTGTGGCGGGCCGGTGGGGCGGGGCGCGCGAGGTCGGTCGGCGCACGCGCTGTCGGCGTGAAGACGGCGGTGCGCCGCGGGTCAGGGCTACGGCAGGGACGAGGCCGACGCCGGCGAGGGCGGAGGCTTCAAGCCGGCGCTGAGGGCCCGGCACGAGCCGTCGATCTCGGCGCAGTGCTTGGCGTCGCGGCGAGTACACTGCCAGCGCTCGCTGTCCTCGAAGTTGCCCTCGACTCCGTTGGATGACTCGTAGTTGAGCTCAAATGCGTTGCAGAAGAGGGTCGCGTCGAGGATCGTCACCTTGGAGCCAAAGCTTGCGACTCCGGCGCGAGTGTTGCCGTTGATTGTCGCGTTCTCGATGATGGCTGTGCCGCTGTCTACGTCGATCCCATCTCCAAACGCATTGGCGAGCGCCTTGGTCGTGCGTACGATGCTGGCATCGATCCTCGCGTCCGAGTGAGATATGACCACGCCCGACTGATGGTTCTCCTCGACGAGACAACCGCGGACGGCCACGCTTGCGCGCTGGCCTGTCGCGCGGGTACCCACGACGCCGAGCCCGATTCCTCCCTGATCATCTACGTCGAGTTGGGGTTGGGTGGCGCGGACTACGTTGGGTTGGGTGGCGCGGAGGATGGTGCCTTCAATCGTCGCGTCTGAGCTGGCGACGAACATGCCGACGTCATGGTTCTGCTCGACGAGGCATACGCGGACGGTCACGTCAGCTCGCTCGCCTGTCTCGCCGTCATCCTGGACGTTGATGCCCCGTCCTCCCGTCCCATCTTCGCTGGGCTCGGTGCCGCGGACCACGCTGGCCTCGATCCTGGCGTCAGAGCCAGCGACGAACACGCCGATCTCGTGGTTCTGCTCGACGAGGCATGCGCGGACGGTCACGTCAGCGCGCTCACCGGTCTCGCCGTCATCCTGGACGTTGATGCCCCGTCCTCCCGTCCCATCTTCGCTGGGCTCGGTGCCGCGGACCACGCTGGCCTCGATCGCGGCGTCAGAGCCAGCGACGAACACGCCGACCTCGTGGTTCCGCTCGACGAGGCATGCGCGGACGGTCACGGCAGCGCGCTCGCCGGTCTCGCCGTAATCCTGGACGCCGATCCCCCGTCCACCCGTCGCATGGTCGCTGGACTGGGTGCCGCGGACCACGCTGGCCTCGATCGTGGCGTCCGAGCCGTCGACGTATACACCAACCTCGTGGTTCTGCTCGACGAGGCATTCGCGGATAGCCACTTTTGCACGCTCGCCTGTCTCGCGGCCATGCTGAACGCCGATCCCTCGTCCTCCCGACGTATTGTTGCTGGACTGGGTATCGCGGATCACGCTGGCCTCGATCGCGGCGTCCGAGCCAGAGACGAACACGCCGACCTCGTGGTTCTGCTCGACGAGGCATGCGCGGACGGTCACGTCGGCGCGCCCGCCTGTCTCGGCGTCATTCTCGACGCCGATCCCTCGGCCTCCCTTAGCCGTGCTGCTGGGCCGGGTGCCGCGGATCACGCTGGCCTCGATCGTGGCGCTCGAGCCAGAGACGAACACGCCGATCTCGTGGTTCTGCTCGACGAGGCATGCGCGGACGGTCACGTCAGCGCGCCCGTACGCCGCGCTGTCCTGTTGAACGCTGATCCCCCATCCTCCCTTCGCATCTTCGCTGGGCTGGGTGCCGCGGACCACGCTGGCCTCGATCGTGGCGTCCGAGCCGTCGACGAGCACGCCAACATCCTGGTTCTGCTCGACGAGGCATGCGCGGACAGTCACATCAGCGCGCTCGCCTTCGTGATCCACGATGTTGATCCCCCCTCCGAGCTCCGTCACGCTGTTGTGCTCGGTGCCGCGGACCACGCTGGCCTCGATCGTGGCGTCCGAGCCAGAGACGAGCACACCAACATCGTGGTTCTGCTCGACGAGGCATGCGCGGATAGCCACGTCAGCGCGCTCGCCTGTGTTGTCGACATCCAGGACGCTGATCCCCCCTCCGAGCTTCACCTCGTCGCTGGGCTGGGTGCCGCGTATCACGCTCGCCTCGATCGTCGCCTCCGCGTCAACGACGACGCCGATGCCATGGTTTCGCTCAACGAGGGAGTTTCTGAGCGCGATACTCGTCGGGCCATGCTTGTCGACGGCGCTGATCCCGAGACTGCTCATGTCGTGCACCCATGTTTGCTCGATGGTGACGTCACGCGCGCCCGACACGATCAGCCCAGGGCCCTCTCCGGTCACGGCGAGGCCCCGGATCTCGGTCCCGCTCGCCGCCGTCGTGAGTACCTGAATGGCGCCGGCCCCCTTCCCGGTCCCCTGGATCTCCACGAGATCAGGGCATCGCCCCCACAGGCGCACCGACTTGTCCGCGATCCCGACGTCTTCGATGTACGAGCCTTCGGCCACCGCGACGGTGGCGCCGTCCTCTGCGTGCTCGATCGCGTCCTGGATTTTCTTCCACGGCCTCGCCTTCGTTCCGTCGCTGTCGCCGCCCGCATAGGCCAGGTCGACGAACTGGGTATTGGCCTCGATCGGGATATCGCCCCACGTCCCGGCGCCGCAGGGGGCGACCTCACGACAGCGGGTTTCCCCGGGGATGGCCATCCGCCCCTTCGGACACTCCTCTTCCGGGAGGATTGCCGCGCAGCCGCCGTGGCCATCGGAGATGAAGCCCTCTCCGCACGCCTCCGGCGGTACCCCAGCCGGCTGGCATCCGCCGCCTTCCAGCGCGAGCTGGCCGGGCGGACAGGCCATGTCGGGCGGCAGCCCAGCCGGCTGGCATCCGCCGCCTTCCAGCGCGAGCTGGCCGGGCGGACAGGCCATGTCGGGCGGCAGCCCAGCCGGCTGGCATCCGCCGCCTTCCAGCGCGAGCTGGCCGGGCGGACAAGCCGCCTCCGACGACCCGGCCGGCTGGCACTCTCCCGTGTCCGAGGTGACCTCGGCCGGGCCGCACGGCTTTGGCGCGCACTTTCCGTCGTCGCGCGCCGCCTCACCGGGCGCGCACGTCGGCGCGTTGAATGGGCCGCTGCAGCCGAGCGGCACGAGCGCGGCGACGACAATTAGCGGCCAGACCGCCACGAAGGGCCGTCGGATGCTCCGCTCCCTTAAGCTCACCATGTCAAACATGCTCCTTTCGATTCTCCGACCGCTCGACGGCCGCCTTCGAGATCGAGCGCGCGCACGTGCCGGCCATGCGCTGAGCTTCACCTGAGAGCGGCGGTCGACGGCAGGCTGCCCCAAGCACGGAGGGTGCCATGCTCACCGGGGAGCCGACCGCCACGAAGCGCAGCTCGCCGGCGTGATCTTGCCTGATCCGCCGAGGCCCGGAGGTGGCCAGGGCCGGCCATGTGGCCGGCCAACGAAGCGTTGTGACGCCGCAGACTCGGGGGCTCTCCCGCAGCATCCCGGATCCAAAAGACGCAGCCCGGCCGCGGGGCGATCTGCCGGCTCGACACCACCTCGATCGCCCTCTGGCTTGCTCTCCCGCCCTCGGTCACAACCGAGGATCGATGGGCTCGCTCTCCAGCGCAAGCACCCCGAACACGCACTCGTGCACGCGGTAGAGCGGCTCTCCCTCCACGAAGCGGTGGAGCGCCTCCAGCCCGAGCGCGTACTCCCGCAGCGCCAGCGCGCGCTTCGCGGAGACGCTGCGGTGGCGCAGCCGCGCGAGGTGCTGCGGCATCAGGTACTCCGGGCCGTAGATGATGCGCAGGTACTCCGGCCCGCGGCACTTGATCGCCGGCTGGACGAGCCCGCGCGGGCCGCGCACCACCCACTCCCACGACTTGACCACCATCCCCTCGCCGCCGCGCTCGACCATCTCCGTCCAGAAGGCCACCGCCTGCGCCTCGCTCGCCGGATCCGAGAGGTCGACGACGCGGTGCGGGGTCGGCACGAAGAACGCCGGATCGACCTCGCAGAGCCGCGCGAGCTGCCGCAGGTGGAAGCCGTGATCCCGCGAGGCGTGCACGGCGCCCTCGCTCGCGAGCAGGTGAAACGGGGCGAGCCGGAGATCGGCGAGCGACCGCACCGGCCAGCAGTAGCGCCGGTAGGCCGCCACGTACCCGTCCATCGCCGCCTTCCGGGCCGCGTGGCGCTCGAGCAAGGGCCGCGCGCTCTCGTCGCGCGCCGCCGCCATCTCGAGCGCCCGGACCGCGGCGTCGAGCGACGCGCGGCCGGACGTGCCCACGGCGGCGTACTGCCCGCGCAAGAGGTCCTGCGCCTTCGCCGACCAGGGCAGGAGCTCCGCGTCGAGGCAGACCCAGTCGGTGCGGAGCTCGGCCCAGAGATCCGCGCGGTCCAGCGCGGCGCGCACCCGGTCGATGAGCTCCCGGCTCCGCGCCTCGTCCGCGAAGAACGGCCTGCCCGTGCGCGTGACGCACACGCCGAGCGGCCCGCCGTCGACGCGGAACCGCCGCCTCCGCGCGGCCTCGTCGCGGCACACGACGAGCACCGCGCGCGACCCCATGTGCTTCTCCTCGCACACGACGCGCCCCACGCCGTTCTGCCGGAAGTACGCGAACGCCTCGCGCGGGTGCTCGAGCAGGCCCCCGTCCTTCGCCGTCTCGCTCGGCGACATGGTCGGCGGCAAGTAGATGAGCCAGCGCGGATCCACGGCGAAGCGGCTCATCGCCTCGAGCGCCGCCGCGGCGTTCTCCTCGCGGATCGTCACCATGCCGTGCACCCGCGTCCGGATCGCGCGGCGGCCCCGGACGTCGTCGATGTCGAGCGCGTCGTCCGCCGGCCCCCGCGCGTCGGCCTTCGGCTCGCCCCCGCGCGGCGCGAGCGGCTTCTGCGGCTCGTAGTACACGCGGCGCGCCTTGACCTCGACGAGCTCGCGCTCCGGGTAGCGGAGCGCCGTGAGCGCGCCGCCGAACACGCACCCCGTGTCGATGCAGAGGGTGCGGTTCTCCCACTCGGCCACGGTCGTCGGCGTGTGGCCGTAGACCACCATCGCCTTGCCGCGGTACTCCGAGGCCCAGTTGTACCGCACGGGCAGGCCGTACTCGTCGGTCTCGCCCGTGGTCTCGCCGTACAGGCAGAACTCGCGCACCGCCCCGGAGCCGCGGCCCTGGAACGCCTCTTTCACGCCCGCGTGCGCGACCGCGAGGTTGCCGTCGTCGAGCACGTAATGGCTGACGAGGCCGTCGATGAAATCCGCCGCCTTGGCCTTGAACTCGTCCGTCTCCACCTCGAGCTGCGCGAGCGTCAGCTCGAGGCCGTGGGTCGGCCGCACGTCGCGGCCGCGCAGCTTCTTGAGCAGCTTCACGTCGTGGTTGCCGGGCACGCAGAGCGCCGCGCCCGACGCCACCATCGCCATCGCGAGGCGCAGCACGTCGGGCGAGCGGGGCCCGCGGTCCACGAGGTCGCCGAGGAAGATCGCGCGACGGCCCTCGGGGTGCGACGCCCGCGGCGCGTCCGGCAGCCCCTCCAGGCGGTAGCCGAGCGCCTCGAGCAGCTCGACGAGCTCGTCGAAGCAGCCGTGGACGTCACCGATGATGTCGAACGGCCCGTGCTCGTCGCGGCGATCGGTCCACAGGCGCTGCCGCTCGATGGCGGCGGCGGCGACCTCCTCGGGCGAGGAGAGCACGTGCACGTAGCGGAAGCCCTCGCGCCGGAGATCCTTGAGCGAGCGGCGGAGCTCGCGGCTCTGGCCGCGCACGACGTGCGGGCCGAACTGCCGGTCCGGGCGGCCGGCGTTGCGCGCGTGGCAGAGCTTCTCGGGCAGGTCGAGCACGATGGCGACCGGCAGCACGTGGTGCTCGCGCGCGAGCGCGACGAGCGGCCTGCGCGCGTCGGGCTGCACGTTGGTCGCGTCGACGACGGTGAGCCGCCCCGCCGCGAGCCGCTTGCCCGCGATGAAGCGCAGGACCTCGAACGCGTCGGCGCTGGCGGCCTGGTCGTTCTCGTCGTCGGACACGACGCCGCGGTAGTGGTCGGACGAGAGGATCTCGGTCGGCTTGAAGTGCGCCCGCGCGAACGTGCTCTTGCCGGAGCCGGAGGCGCCGACGAGCACGACCAGCGATAGGGCGGGGACGACCAGCGGCTTCGGCTCGCTCACGACGCGTCCTCCTCCGCCTGCGCCCCGGCGCCGCCGCCCTCTCCGGCCGCGCGCGTGAAGATCGCCATCTGCGTCGGCGCGCCGAGCGACGGATCCATCGGGCCGATGGGCAGGTGCTCGACGGCGTAGCCGTGCGCGCCCGCGACCTCGGCGCAGAAGGCGTGGAACTCGGCGCGCGTCCACTCGAAGCGGTGGTCGCCGTGGCGGAGCGCGCCGGCCGGGAGCCCCTCGAACCGCACGTTGTACTCGGCGTTCGGCGTGGTCACGACGGCGACGCGCGGCCGCGCGTGCTCGAAGACGGCGCGGGTGAGCGCTCCGAGCCGCGGGGGGTCGACGTGCTCGATGACCTCGATCAGGGTGATGGCGTCGTAGCCCGAGAAGCGGGCGTCGCGGTACGTGACCGACGCCTGGAAGAGCTGGATCCGCCGCCGCTGCTTGTCGGGGAGGTCGTCGAGGCGGAGCCGGCTCTTGGCGATCTCGAGGCTGCGCATCGAGACGTCGGCGCCGGCGACGCGCTCGAAGACGCGCTCGTCGACGAGGCGCTTCAGCAGCTTGCCCTCGCCGCAGCCGAGGTCGAGCACGCTCCTCGCCTCGGCGCGGCGGAGCGCCGCGACGACCGCCGCGCGCCGCTCCTCGTCGAGGCTCATCCGCGCCTCGGCCCTGTCCTCGGGCGCGGCCTTGTCGTCCTCGGCCTCCTCGGGGCTCGCCTCCTCGTCGGCCACGAGCCGGGCGAGCGCCGCGCGGAAGAGCGGCCGGCTGTGCTTGAGGTAGCGGAGCGCGATCGCCTCGCGCTCGGGGTGCTCCGCCAGCCAGCCCTCGCCCTTGGCGAGGAGGTTGTCGACCTCGGCGTCGCCCACGTAGTAGTGCTTCTTGTCGTCGAGCACGGGTACGAGCACGTAGAGGTGCGCGAGCAGCTCCCGGAGGCGGCACGTCCTCGCGAGCGAGACGCGCAGGTAGACGCTCTGGCCCCAGTCCGGGAACGCCTCGTCGAGCGGGAGGCGCTCGGCCGCGACCTCGTAGCCGAGCGGCTCGAAGAGCCGCCGGAGCAGCGCCTCGCCGCCGCGGCACGGCAGCGCCGAGAGCGTGGCGGAGAGGGGGAGCGGCGCGTCGGCGAGCTCCGGGCGGTCGCGGCACTTGCCGCCGAGCGCCGAGCCGAAGACCTGCGCGATCGCCACGGAGAGGAACGACGAGGCGGCATAGGGCCGGTCGTTGACGTACTGGGCGAGCGTCCCCGGCTCGCCGGCGCCGCGCCCGCGCACGAGGTCCACGGGGTCGACGTCGAGCAGGAGCGCCGCGGTGCACCGCTCCTCGGTCGCCTCCGGATAGAACACGTGCGCGTTGCCGAACGAGAGCGCGAACGACTGCGTGCGCGCCGGGTTCTTGACGAGCAGGTAGCCGAGATCGGTCGCCGGCCGGTGCGTGGTGGTGAGCGTGAGGAGCATCGGGCGCCGCAGTCTACGTGAGCCGAGCGGCTCGCGACAGCCGCGCGCCCGGCGCGCGGAGCTCCGGGTCGCAGAGGAGGGATCCCCGCCGCGAAAGCGCGATGCTCGACGAGGGCGCGCCGGCGCGAGACCGACAGGCCAGCTCGGGTTGGCAGGAGTCGATCGCTCGAGGGGGAGCCGGTGGTGACAGCGGCGCTCGTGGGGAGTGATGTGGGGGATCGGCGCCTGTGTAGATGCTTGTGCCTGAGTTGAAATCTTCGATGGGACGGCGGATTCCTCCGGTCGCGGGAGATCATTTCAGGGTGCTTGTCTATCAAAATGACGTTTCTGTGAGCTCGAGCGATGGCGAGCTCATGAATCTGCATTAATGGAGGTGTTGCCGGTCGCGCCCTCTCGGCGCGCCTACAATGTGGAGACTTAGGATGCGATCTATGGCTTATCGAACCGCTGTTGCTCTGTCTCTCTCTGGCCTCTTCGC
This sequence comes from Sorangium sp. So ce836, assembly GCF_028553905.1. NCBI lineage: Bacteria > Pseudomonadati > Myxococcota > Polyangiales > Polyangiaceae > Sorangium > Sorangium sp. So ce836. Next base: position 4,742,438 of record NZ_CP102233.1, read on the forward strand.
CGCCGCGTGCACCGCCGAGGTGCCCGGCGAGGAGGCCGCGGACGACCTCACCAGCGCCGTGGTGACGACCGACGGGCTCGGGGTCGCGGCGCTGACGAGATCGTCCGACTGGGGCAGCGGCTATTGCGCGAACGTGAACGTGGTGAACGAGGGGAGCACGCCGGTGACGTCGTGGACCGTCGTCATCGATCTCAGGCAGTCGACCCTGAGCAACCTGTGGGAGGCCCAATCCAGCCGGAGCGGCTCGCTCCTGACGGTGACCCCTCCTTCCGGGCGCGGGCCGATCCCGGTGGGAGGCGCGACGAGCTTCGGGTTCTGCGCGACCGCGACCGGGGGCGACTACCAGCCGGTGATGGTGTCCATGACCCAGACCGGCGCGACCGGCTCCGGCGCGACGACGAGCTCCGGCGGCACGACCGGCTCGGGGGTCACGACCGGCGCGGGCGGGGCCGGGGGGAGCGGCGGGAGCGGCGGGAGCGGCGGGAGCGGCGGGGGCGCGACGAGCGGCGCCGGCGGCTCGGGCGGCGACGGGAGCGGCGGCACCTGCTCGATGCCGCTCCCGAGCTACGAGAACGGCAACGGATCGGCGACGTGGTACACGCTCGGCTCCGGCGCGGTGAACTGCAGCTTTCCGGTGCTCGGGAGCAACCCGGACAGGGTTGCGCACGTGGCGACCGGCGGAGGGCGGTATTTCGCGGCGCTGAACACGGCCGATTACGACACCGCGGCCGCGTGCGGGGCCTGCGTGGAGGTGAGCCGCGACGACGGGCGCAAGGTCGTGGCGACGGTCGTCGATCAATGTCCGACCGGCAGCAACCCGAAGTGCACGGCCGGGCACATCGATCTGAGCAAGGACGCCTTCCTGCAGATCGGGTCGGCCGAGGAGGGCTATCTCGGGACCGGCAACGGCGGGGCGAAGGGCAAGATCTCGTGGAAGTTCGTCCCGTGCCCGGTCACGGGGAACCTCTCCATCTCGCTGAAGGAGCAGAACAACTGGTGGAACGAGTTCCGGGTGCAGGGCCACCGCAACCCGATCGACAAGGTCGAGGTCCAGCTCGACGGGGTGTGGAAGGCGGCCACGCGGCGGGACTACAACTACTGGCGTGTCGGCGACGGCAGCATGAAGCCTGGGCCGTGGCGCGTGCGCGTGACCGACGTCTTCGGCGAGGCGATCGAGGCCACGGTCCAGGTCAGCACGGCCGAGCAGACCGCGTCGGCCCAGTTCTCGACGTGCGAGTGAGCCTCATCCCATCACCGCGCCCGATCTTCACATCCACGCTCCGGCGCGCGGCGCCCGCTGCCCCGCCGGAGCCGCCGTGATTCGCGCCGACCCCGGCGAGGGGATCCATTCACCGCTGCTCCGGCCTCGCCTCCCGAGGAGGCCGTCACGGACGTGCGCTCCCGCGTGAGCCCCGGACTGCCGTCTTGGCCGGATCGGGGCCTATCGCGGCTCGCCCGTCGAGGGCGACGCGCGCCGGGCTGAGCCGGTACACTGCGGCAGGCGGGCGGGTGAGCTCGTGGATTCGGAGAATTTATGAGCACAAGCTCTCAGCTTCTGGACGAGAAGATCCGCATCGACGTCGGGGGGATGCCGATCGAGTGGGACGTCGCGCGCGGGCAGTGCACCTGGGCCGGTGTCCCGTCGGTGTCCATGTTCGTGCCGAGCAGCGTGCTCGGGCTGATGTCCGGCTTCCAGCGGATGGCGGGGACCGAGCGCTTCAACCTGGCCGTGGAGAGCGGCGGTCGGCTCAGCGTCGATGACGACTGGACGTTCCTCTCCGGCTATCCGACGTTCGAGGAGGGCTTCAGGGCGCTCGGCATCGGGGCGGCCACCGCGGGCTGGGGCCTGTGGCAGGTGGTCTCCATCGACCGAGCGCGGAAGGAGGCGCGCTTCCGCGTGATGAACGGGTGGGAGGCGCTCTATCAGAAGGAGCTCGACGTCTGCTGGGGGAGCAGCATGATGGCGGGCAAGCTGGCCGGATATTGCACGAGGCTGTTCGGTCAGGAGTGCGAGGTCGAGCAAACGTCGTTCGCGGCGCGGGGCGATCCCCACGACGAGTTCACGGTGCGCCCCGCCACGACCACCCTGGAGGAGCGGCTGAACCGCCTGCTCGACGAGGAGCGGGCGACGAAGGCGGATCTGGCGATCGCGCTGCTCAAGCTCAAGCGCGAGGTGGAGGAGCGGGCCCGCATCGCCGAGGAGCTCCAGACGACCGAGCAGGAGCTGCGCGAGAAGCTGTCGGTCATCGAGCGGCAGCAGCGCGAGCTGCGCGCGCTCGCCACCCCGATCATCCAGGTGTGGGACGGTGTGCTGGCGCTCCCCTTGATCGGCACGCTCGACGGCGTGCGGGCCGGGGTGATCACGGAGGAGCTGCTCGACGCGATCGTCCGGACCGGCGCCCGCTATGCGATCCTCGATATGACCGGGGTCGACGGCATGGATGAGGCGACGGCCGACCACGTGATCCGGATCGTCCGCGCGGTCGAGCTGCTCGGCGCCAAGGGGGTCATCACCGGGGTGCGCCCGGCGGTGGCGGCGCTGATCACGTCGCTCGGCCTCGACATGGCCGCCGTGGTCACGCTGCGGAACGTCCGCGAGGGGCTGCGGATGTGCCTTCGATCGCTGGCGGGCGCGCCCGCCGGCGGCGGCGGCGGGAGGTAGTCACGGGCGAGCGCCGGCGCCGCCTGCGCCAGCTGTCCCACCGGCGCCGCCTGCGCCGCCTGCGCCACCGGCCTCGCCTGCGCCACCGACGCCGCCTGCGCCGCCAGTGCTCTCCGTGCCGCCGGCGCCAGCCGCACCACCGGCGCCGCCCGCCCCACCGGCGCCGCCAGCGCCGCCAGCGCCGCCCGCCCCACCAGCGCCGCCCGCCCCACCGGCGCCGCCAGCGCCGCCCGCACCGCCTGCGCCGCCTGCGCCAGCCGCACCGCCTGCGCCGCCTGCGCCCTCCGTGCCGCCTGCGCCGCCCGCACCGCCAGCGCCCGCATCGTCCAGCGGGTATCTCTCATTGAGGCACAGCGGGCCATCCGGCGTCTGGGTGCAGACCTCGCCTGCTCTCCTGCAATCCCTCTGGCCGAGCGGGCATTTCGTCGGTCTGAAGATGCAGAAGCCGTTGCTCTCCAGCCCCACGAACGTGCACGAGGCGCGCGGCATCAAGCAGTCGCCGTGAGTCGTGCACGCCTTGGCGCAGACACCGGTGTCGCCGATGCCGGGATCCTTGTCGAGCGTGTAGATGCACATCCCGCTCCGCAGCCCTCCACAGTCCTCGTTCGCGACGTCCCCGCCGAGCGTGCACAGCCCGGCGCAGGCATCGAGCCCCGGGCCGAAGTTGACGCACCACCCCGCGCAGGGATCGGCGCCCTCGTCCCCGACCTCGCAGGGTGAGCCCGCTGGCAGTCCCGTCGTCGGCTCGTCGACGCAGAGGTTGATCCGGGGGTCGCACGCGCGGCCGGCGCACTGGCTGTCCATGCCGCAGCTCGGCATGCACACCGATACGTCACCGATGCTTTCGCAGCGAAGATCCTCGCGGCCGCGGCACTTCCCCGGATCGAGCTCGTCGGTGATCGTGACGAGCGGGGGCTCTCCCAGGGGGCACCCCAGAAGACAGATGCCTTCGACGCACGCGCTGCCCTCGCCCTCGCAATCGCCGTCGGCAGCGCACGACGTCGTGCAGTACCCGCCCGCCGGGCCTCCGCCGAAGAACTCATTGCCCGTGGCGGAGAGGCAAATGCCGCTCGGGCCGCAGTCGGCGTCCACCTCGCACCGGTCGCCGAGCCCCCCGTCGCCGTATCCGCCGCTGCCGCCGTCGCCGCTGCCGCCGTCGCCGCTGCCGCCGTCGCCGCCGCCGCCGCCGCCGCTGCCCCCGTCGCCCCCGTCGCCGCTTCCGCCGCCGTCGCCGTTGCCGCTGCCCCCATTGCCGCCGTCGCCATTGCCGCTGCCCCCGTCGGCGCCGGAGCCGCCGTCGCCGCCCACGCCCGAGCTGGCGCTCCCGGAAACGGTGCTCGCGCTCGTCGAGCTCCCTCCCGCGCCGTCGTCCGCGTCGTCAGAGCAACCGAGGAACCCTGTCGAAAGGGCGAGCGTGGTGAGCAAAGTCGCCGAAATCGTTCGCGTTTTCATCGATGTCTCCCGCGCCAGGAGGCCCGGCCCGCAGCGGGCGCGCCCTCGACCGATCTCGAGACAGTAACGGAATCGGCGCTGCTCCAACATCGACAAGGGGGGGCCTGCGACAGATGATTTCGTGCGGCGAAGGGGCCGTGTGCGGCGGCCTCAGGTCTCCCGATGAGCGCCTGCGCGGCGGCCCTGACTCACAGCCGCACGAGAAGCCCCAGAAACCCCGCGAACGTCGGCCTGCCCGCCGTTCCGAGCCGCTCGCCCCCCAGCGTCACGACGGCGCGAGGCTCGGCGAAGATCGCGTGCGCGTCGAGCAGGAGCGCCGCGCGGTCGGTGAGGCGCAGCCCGGCGCCCCCGCCGAGGCTCGCGGCGATCGACCAGACCTCGCCCGTGGCGCTCCGGAGCGGCGGCAGGGGATCGCCGGCGATGAACAGGTGGACCGCGCCCACGCCGGCCGAGAGCACGGGCGAGATCGCGGCGCCCGTCTCCGGCGCCCACACGGCCTCCAGGAGCGCCATCTCCTGGCGGACCGACACCGCGCCGAGCGCGCCCTCGAGCGCCGGCCCGAGCGCCGGCCCCGCGAACGTCAGCCGCGCCGCGAGCCCCGCCGGCAACGCGCCCCCGCCGCCGCCCGCGCCGTACGACAGCCGCAGCGCCGGACCGAGCGCCGGCCCGATGCCGCCCGCGCCGAGGAGCGCCGCGAGCCCGGCCTCCACGCCGAAGCCCGCGAGCAGCCCGGGCCGCTCGGCGGCCGGCTCGGCGCCGGCCTGCCGCCGCACCGGCGCCATCCACCGCTGCACGTCCTCGGGGACGGCGGCGCGCGCGCCGCCCGCCGCGCCCTCGGGCGGCGCGCGCGACGAGAGCAGGCTCGCCTCCAGCAGGCTCGCCTGCAGGAGCTCCACGGCGCGTACGGCCATCACCGAGGGCGCCGCGGCGCCGGACACCTCCACCGTGCGCACGACCGTCTTCTGCGTCACCCGGTCGACGATCCAGAGGTCCGCCGTCGCGCCCGCCCCGGAGCGGAAGATCGCCGCGGCCGCGAACGCGCCCTCGTCCAGCGCGGCGCGCTCCAGCGCGGCGCGCGCGTCGCCCTCGCGCCGCCCCGGGACGCGCACCACCTCGAACCCCGCCGCGCCGAGCTCGGCCCGGAGCCGCGTGGCGGCCTCGCGGACCAGCGGGTCGTCCGCGTCGGCCTCGACGATCACGACCCGCGAGGCGGCCGCCGCGGCCCCCTGCGACGGCGCAGGCGGCGCCGCCGCCGCCCGCGCGGGGGCGAGCGCCGGGGCGAGCAGGAGCCAGGTCAGCAGGGTGAAGGAGCGCACACGCGAGGGATTATCAGATCGCGGGCACGGGCGGATACGCGCCGAGGCCGCACGCGCGCGCCGGGGACAGCCACGCCCCACCGCCGTTCTGGCCCACCATGCGTTGCCATCGAGACGGAACGCGGGGCGCCGTAGGATGCCCTCGCCCGAAGTCGCGATGGGAGCGAAACAGCGCTCTCCCGCCAGGCGTCACGGCTCCGCGAGATCGCGCGCCACGGGCGCGTGCGCGCCGCGCGGGTAGCGCTTCAGGTAGAGCTCCGCGACCGGCCGCGCCGCGGCCCGGCCGGCCGTGCGCTCGACGGCGACCATCTTGCGGCCGAGCGCCTCGGCGGCGAACGGGCCGCCCGGCGACTCGGCGAGGTACGCGTCGTACCAGGCCACCGCCGCCCCCGGCGAGCCGCCGTCGTCGACCATGCGCCCGAGCAGGAAGGCCGCCGCCTTCCCGGCGCTCGTCCCGGGGAACCGCTTGCGCGTCGCCGTCAGCGCGCGCTGCGCGACGTCGCCGCGGCGCGCGTACCGCGCCGCGTCCGCCAGCGCGACGAGGTCGTCGAGCGAGCCGTGCTCGAGCACGCCGCCGAGGCCGCGCTGCTCCGCCTCGGCCAGGACCGACCGGAAATCCCCCGCCGCCACGCGCTTCGCCCAGCTCGGCCCCGCGACGGCGCCGGAGGGCGCCGCCGCCGCCGAACCGTCCGGCGGAGGGCCCGCGGGCGCCCCCTCAGCCCGCGAGCCCTCCGGCCGTGCGGCCCCGGCGCCGCTATCGACGTCGCCGGGCCCGATGTTCCTCTCTCCTCCGGGCGGCGCCGCGCCCGCGGACGACGGCGCCCGCTCGGCCGGCCCCGCCGCGCTGCCCACCGCGCCGGCCGCGTCGACGCTCGAGATCTGCACGTCGCCCTCGCGCATCCGCGCCACGAGCCGCTGCCCGGCGCGGAGCGGCAGCCCTTCGGGCGCGAGCGGCCCGCGCACGGTCACGCTCCCCTCGCGCAGATCGACGCGCAGGGTGCCGTCGCCGCGCGTCCACGACACGTCGAACGCCGTGCCGGTGACCAGCACCGCGAACGGCCCCGCCTCGACCGACCAGCGCGCCTTCGGCCGTCGCGTCACGCGCAGCGACGCCCGGCCGTCCTCGAGCAGCATGCGCGCCCCGGCCGCGTCGACCTCCGCCACGCGCAGCGCGCTGCCCGGCGCGAGCGCGACGGTGGTGCCGTCCGTGAAGCGGAGCCGGGCCTCCTCGGTCGTCGCGGCGATGTAGCCGCCCGCGGCGCCGGGCGCGCCCTCGACCGCGTAGTCGAGCCGCCGCGCCGGCCAGAGCGCGACGAGCGCGACCGCGAGCGCCGCCGCGCCGGCGAGCGCGAGGCCCCACCGCGCGCGCCCCGCGTGCGCGGGCGAGAGGCCGAGGAAGCGGAGCCACGCGTCGACGCGGCTCAGGGCTGTCACGCGGCTCGCGACCCAGCCCAGGGCGCCGCCGCGCCGCTGGGCTGCCCCGCGGCTCACCGCCTCCACGAAGCGGGCGCGCTCGGCGGCGTCGTGCGCCGCGTCGACGTCGGCGGCGATGCCCTCCCGCGCGAGATCGGCGAGCCGGCTCAACTTCTCCGCGTCATTCATCGTGCTCTCCTCCGCAGGCAAGGAGGCTCCCGGGCTGATCGAGCGCTTGCGGGGCCTTCGTGAGGTAGGCCGAGAGCGCGGGATCGCGCTGCGCGGCGGTGAGGATCCGGTGGGACGCGCGCGCGAGGTGGCGCTTCGTCGTGGCCAGGGAGCACCCGAGCGCGGCGGCGATCTCGGTGAGCTCGAGCCCCTCGATGAACCGCAGGACGAAGAGCGTCCGCGAGCGGTCGTCCACCTGGTCGAGGATGCCGTAGAGCCGCGCGAGCGCCGCGCGCCCCTGCGGATCCTGCTGCGCGCCGCCGACGTCCGGGAGCTCGCCCGAGGGCGACAGCTGGAGCCAGCGACGCAGGCGCCGGCGCCGCAGCTCGGCGCGCGCCACGCGCACCGCGATGCCGACGATGAAGCTCGAGAGCAGCGACGGATCGCGCAGGTCCTTCGCCACGCGGAAGAAGCGCAGGAACGTGTCCTGCACGTGGTCGTCGACCTCGTCGCCCGGGCCGAGGGTGCGCTTCAGGATCCGGCGCACGATCGGCGCGAACCGCTGCCACACGATCGGCGCGGCGCCCGGGTGCCCCTGCGCGGCGGCGCGCGCCAGCGCCACGTCGTCGGTCGCGGACAGCGGTAGCGCCTGCACGCTCCCCCTGTGCGGGGAGGGCGCGACCGCTGTCAAGGGCGGGACGGTCGACCGACGGCCTGGGATCACGTCCAGCAGTGTTCTCCAGAGGTCCGCCGCGGCTCAACATTCGGCGTGCCCGCGCACCGGAGGAGCTCCCGACAAGGAACGAGAAGGAACATCGATTGGATGTGCGCGGAATCATTGATTTCGGCCACGGCGGCCCCCGACGCGACGTCGAACGCCGTCACGGTAGCTTCCGTATCAGCTGTACCCTGTATGCATGACGACACTTGGCGCGGCTCATGCCACCGGATCAGCGAGCCCGCCGCAGGGCTACGCCGCGGAGGCCATCCTCCACCAGGGGACCATGATCACCGTGCGCCGCGCGCGCCGCGTGTCGGACGGGCAGCCCGTCGTGATGAAAGGACCGAGCGCCGGGCGGGCGTCGCCGCGCGCGATCGCGAGGCTCCGTCACGAGGTGGTGATCACGCGCGAGATCGCGCACCCGGGCGTCCTCCGTATCCTCGACGTCGAGGAGAGCGACGGGGGGCCCGTGCTGGTCCTGGAGGACTTCGGCGGCGCGTCGCTCGACATCGTCCTGCGGAGCAACAGGCTCAGCCTGGCCATGACCCTGCGGATCGGCATCCACGTCGCGGACGCCCTCGCGTCGCTGCACCACGCGGGCGTCATTCACAAGGACGTCAAGCCGCACAACATCCTCGTCCGCCTCGATCCGCTGGTGGTCAAGCTCTCCGACTTCGGGATCGCAACGCGCCTGTCGCAGGAGGCGCCGCGGGCCGAGAGCCCGGACGCCGCGGAGGGGACCCTGGCGTACATGTCGCCCGAGCAGACGGGCTGGATGAACCGCAGCCTCGACTGCCGGACGGACCTCTACTCCCTTGGCGTCACCCTCTACGAGATGCTCACGGGCGCTCCCCCGTTCACAGCGCCGAGCGCCATGGAGCTCGTTCACTGCCACCTGGCCAGGACGCCGACGCCGCCGCACGCCGCGTCGGCCGAGATCCCGCGCGTCGTCTCCGATCTCGTCATGAAGCTCCTCTCCAAGGCCGCCGAGGATCGGTATCCGTGCGCCGAGGCGCTGCGAGCCGATCTCGAGGAGTGCCTCCGGAGGTACGAGGCCGACGGCCGCGTCGATCCTTTCCCGCTCGGCGAGCGCGACGCGGGCGGCCGGCTCTGGCTGCCCGAGAAGCTCTACGGGCGCGAGGCCGAGACGCAGGCAGTCGTGGCCGCGTGCGAGCGCGCGGCGGCCGGCGCCGTCGAGCTCTTGCTCATCTCCGGCCACGCCGGCGTCGGCAAGTCCGCCCTCGTCCGCGAGGTCTACAAGGTGCTCGCGCGGCGGCCCGGGTACTTCGTGTCGGGGAAGTTCGGCCAGCTCAAGCAGCGCACCCCCTACGCGGCCATCGCGCAGGCGTTCGGCGAGCTGTGCGAGCGCATGCTGTCGGAGGGCGAGGAGCCCATGGCGCGCTGGAAGGCCCGGCTGAGCGCCGCGCTCGGCTCGATCGGGCAAGTCGTCGTCGACGTGATCCCCGAGATCGAGCGCGTCGTCGGACCCCAGCCCGCCGTGCAGCCGCTCGGGCCGAACGAGTCGAAGAACCGCTTCAGCCTCGCGTTCCAGACCTTCGTCCGCGCCGTCACGGAGGAGCACCTCCTCGTGCTCTTCATCGACGACCTCCAGTGGGCCGACCCGGCCTCGCTGAAGCTCCTCGATCTCCTGATGACCGATCCCGGCGGCCGCGGGATGCTCGTGATCGGCGCTTACCGCGACCAGGAGGTCGACGACGCCCACCCGCTGGCGAGGCTCGTCCGCGACCTGCGGGCGGCGAACGCGCCCGCCTCCGATGTGTGGCTCGGGCCGCTCGAGATCGAGGACATCCGCCGGCTCCTCGCCGACGCCCTGCGCTGCCGCCTCGAGGACACGGACGCCTTCGCGGCGCTGATCCTGGAGAGGACCGCGGGCAACCCGTTCTTCATCCACCAGCTCCTGCACGCGCTCGCCGGCGAGGGGATCGTGCGCTTCGATCCGGCCGCGGGGGCGTGGGCGTGGAGCCTCGAGCGCGCCCGGAGCGCGGAGGGCGCGGAGGGCGTCGTCGAGCTGATGTCCGCGAAGATCCGGCGGCTCGCGCCCGGCGCGCAGCGCGCCATCCGGCTCGCCGCCTGCGTTGGCCACCGCTTCGACCTCAGGACGCTCGCGCTCGTCGCCGAGCAGCCCCCGGGCGAGGTGGCCGCGGCGCTCTGGGACGCCCTGCGGGAGGGCCTTATCGTGCCCCTCGATCCCGAGTACCGCTTCGTCCATGCCGGCGACGCGGCGGTCGCGGGCAGGCTGCTCGAGGACCCCTCGTTCCGCGTCTCGTATCGGTTCCTGCACGATCGCGTCCAGCAGGCGGCGTACGCGCTCATCGACGAGCCGGAGCGGAAGCGGCTGCACCACCGCATCGGCCGGCTGCTCGCGGCGAGCCTCGGCGAGGACCCGAGCGACGAGGAGCTGTTCGTCGTCGTCGGCCACCTGAACGTCGCGGCGGCCCTGATCGAGGGCGCGGCGGAGCGCGGCGAGCTCGTGCGGCTCAACCTGGCCGCGGGGCGGCGCGCGCAGGCGGCGACCGCGTATGACGCCGCGTTCGGCTACCTGAGCGCCGCGGTGTCCGCGCTCGGCCCGGATCCGTGGGCCGGCGAGCCGGGCCTCGCCTTCGACGTCTTCGACATCCATGCCGCGAAGGCCGAGTGCGCGCACCTGAGCGGCCGCTGCGATGAGGCGGAGGCGCTCTTCGACGCCCTCCTCGAGCGCGCCGCCTCGGACGTGGAGCGCGCGCGCCTTTACTGCATGCGGATGGTCCTCTACAACGCGCAGCACCGCTGGGCGGACACGCTCGCGGTGGCGCTCCAGGGCCTGCGCCTCTTCGGCATGGAGGTGCCCACCGAGGGCGAGGCGCTCGCCGCCGCGCTCCGCGCGGAGCTCGCCGAGGCCGAGCGCGGCTTCGCCGCCCGGCGGGGCGAGGACGTCGGCGCGGGCCCGGAGCTCGCCGATCCGCGCGTCAGGGTCGTGGTGGAGATGCTCGGCTACGGCTCGCCATCGGCGTATTTCCTCAACCCGCCGCTGGCCCAGCTCCTCGCCGTCAGGATGGCGAACCTGTCGCTCCGGCACGGGAGCTCGCCGATGGCCAGCGTGGCGTACGTGTACCACGGCTTCTACCTGGCCGCGTTCTGGGGCCAGCCGCACGAGGGCTACAGGATCGTGCGGATGGGCGTCGCCCTGAACGACAGGTACCGGGTCGATGCCATCAGGGCGAAGCTCGACTTCAACTACGGGGTCGTCATGAACCTCTCGAGGCCGCAGCGCGAGCCGCTCGAGGCCCTCCAGCGGGCGCGGGTCGCCGGGATGGAGACCGGCGACTTCATGTTCGCGTCGGCGTCCTCCAACATCCTCGCCCAGATGAAGCTCAGCCTGGAAGGCGAGCTCCGGCGCGTGCGCGAGGACGTCGGCGGGTTCCTGCGCTTCACCTCCCGCACGAAGGATGCGCTGTCGACGGCGGTCCAGACCGTCGCGCGGCAGGTGATCCAGAACCTCGAGGGGCGCACGCTGGACCGCGGCACGCTGAGCGACGCCGGCTTCGACGAGGACGCCCTCGTGCCGAAGCTCGAGGCGGTGGGCTTCGCGATCGTCGCCGGCTTCTACTACACGAACAAGCTCGCGCTCGCGTACCTCTACGGCGATCACGAGGGCGCGCTCCGGATGGCGCGCCGCGCGAACGAGCGGGCCCGCGCCCTGACGGGCCAGTACATCGGCATCGTCGATCTGCCGCTCTACACCTGCCTCACCATCCTGGCGCTCGGCCCTCGGGCGAGCGGGGAGGAGGGCGGCGCGCTGGCCGAGATGCTCGCGTCGAGCCACGACAAGCTCGCCGTCCTCGCGCGGAATTGCCCCGAGCTCCGGCACCTGGAGCTGCTCGTCCGGGCGGAGCGCGCGCGCGTCGCCGGGGAGGCGCTGGAGCCGATCCTCGAGCTCTACCAGCAGGCGAGCGACGCCGCGGAGCAGGCGGGGTACGTGCGCTACCGCGCGCTCGTCAGCGAGCTCTGCGGCAGGTTCCTCGCCTCGAGGCGCGTGCCGTGGCTCGCGCGGTCGTGCCTCGTCGAGGCCTACCAGGCCTACGCGCGCTGGGGCGCCACGGCCAAGCTGCGGCAGATGGAGGAGGCCTACGTCGAGCTGCTCCCCCGCGCGGCGGCGGGCCAGCCCGCGTCCGCGGACCTCCTGTCGAACCTGACCTCGGTCGCCTCGTCGACCACGGAGATGGCCGCGCGGCGCGTGGCGCTGCTCGACGCGGCGGCGCTCATCCGCGCCGCGCAGGCGGTGGCGCGCGAGATCGACCTCGGCCGCGTCATGGCGCGGCTGCTCCGGCTCGCCGTCGAGAGCGTCGGCGCCCAGCGGGGCGCGCTGATCCTGGACCACGAGGGCGGGCCGCGCGTGGAGGCCGTCGTCGAGGACGAGGGCGAGGTGCGCGTCGGCCCGTCCACGCCCGTGCGCGAGAGCGGCGCCGCGGCCGCCCGGGTGATCGAGCTCGCGATGAGCGCCGGGGGCGCCGTCGTCGTGGCGGACGCCGCGCAGGACGCGCGGCTCGATGGCGATCCCTACGTCGCGGCGCGCAAGCCGCGATCGGTGCTCGCGCTGCCCATGGTGAGCCAGGGGGAGGTCTCGGGCATCCTCTATCTGGAGAACAACGCCGCGCCCGACGTGTTCTCGCCCGCCCGCCTCGACGTGCTCGAGCTCGTCGCCGCGCAGGCCGCCATCGCCGTGAACAACGCGCTGCTCTACGCGCGCGTCCAGGCGGCGAGCGACGAGCTCCGCCGCGCCAACGACGCGCTCGAGGCGGCCGTCGCCGCCCGCACCGCGGAGCTCTCGTCGGCGATGGCGCGGCTCGAGGAGGAGCTCGCCGAGCGGGCGCGCGCCGAGCAGGAGCGCGCCGGCCTGCAGGAGGACCTCATCCGCGTGCAGCGCGAGCGGCTCGCGGAGCTGTCGACGCCGCTCATCCCGATCACCGATCGCGTCATGGTGATGCCGCTCATCGGGACGATGGACGCGCAGCGCGCGGACGAGGCGCTCGCCGCGGCGCTCCGCGGCGTGTCGGAGACGGGGGCCCAGGTCGTCATCCTGGACATCACGGGCGTGCGGGGCGTGGACAGCAGCGTCGCGGCCACGCTCCTGCGCACCGCCGCCGCGCTGCGCCTGCTCGGCGCCGAGGCGGTGATCACCGGCATCGGCCCCCGCGTGTCGCAGACGCTCGTCGGCCTCGACATCGATCTCGGCGGGACCGTCGTCCAGGGGACGCTCCAGCGCGGGATCGCCTACGCGATCCGGAGGACCGGCGAGGCGCCGCGGCTCGGGGGCCGCTCGTCCGGCGGCCGCCCCTGAGCGCGGTTCAGTTGGCGAGCTTGTTCTCCTCGCGGTGGCCGAAGATCGCCTCCCAGTTCGAGCGGTAGGCGTCGGTCGCGACCTGGGCGGGGCCCGACCGGGGCGAGTCGGCCCCGCGGGGCCCCGGGAGCAGCACCTCCACGTCGAAGAGCCGGGCGTGCTCGGAGCGCTGCGTCAGCTTCACGAGCTCTCCGGCCAGCGGGCGCCCGTGCTCGGTGGGCCGCAGCTCGCCGATCTCGAGCCGGTCCTCCCGGCTCCGGATGACCCGGAAGCCCTCGCCCTGCTCGACGGGGCTGTGGATGAAGACGACGTCCTGATTCGCGGGCGGCGCGGGCTTGTCGTGTTTCTGCGGCGGCTCGTCCTTGCCCATTACCCAGAGCTTCCCACGTTTGCCCCCTGGGGCGCCAGGCGAAGCGAGCGGCCGGATCCACGCGGCACCCACGTCCCGCGGCGCCGCGGGGCCTCCAAAAATCCACGCCGCGCCCGCGTCCCGCGGCGCCGCGGGGCCTCCAAAATTTGGCCAGCGCGGGGCTTACGCCGTACTGCCGGCCAGTGGGCCCTCTGCACCGCGGAGGTCCCGCGATCGCGGACGCGGCCTCGCGGCCGAGGCGGAGGAATGGGCGTATGAACGTTCGAGGCGCAGACGGAGATGGCGTTCGCAGGGCGCCGGAATCCTTGGAGAAGGATCGCGAGGGCGGCGAGCGGCGCGCCGGCGCCGGGCAGCGGGTCCGCATCGAGGCGCTCGTCGCGGTCGGCGAGACGTCGGGCGGCGGCTTCGAGGCCGAGTCGATCGACATGTCGCCCGAGGGGATGCGCCTGCGCACGGCGTACCTGCCGCGGATCGGCGACGCGCTGATCTGCCGCTTCGACGGGCTCGGCAAGGAGCTCGTCGTCGAGGGCGAGGTCTGCTGGCGCGCCGAGCAGGCGCGCGGCGGCGAGTTCGGCCTGCGCTTCACCGGCCTCGATCCGGAGGCGGAGGAGGCGGTGCGCGCGATGTGCTCGTCGATGGACGTCGGCGCCGCCGGCTCCGCGCCGGCGCTCACGATCCCGTCCGGCGCGGGGCAGGGGACGGCGCAGCGCGGCGCGCGCGTGCGGCTCCACATCGACGGGCTGGGCTCGCCCATGAAGGCGCGCGTGCGCGCGGGTGGGCTCGACGACCTCGAGGTCGGCTCCAACCTGGAGTTCCTCAAGGTGGGCCGCTCCCTCGAGCTGGAGGAGGTCGAGCAGGGCACGCGCCGCGAGGCGTACATCGACCACGTGAAGGTCGAGGTCGACCCGGCGACGAGCGTGCCGCAGCTCGTGGTCACGCTTCGCTACGAGGCGCCTCGCGCGGCCAGGGCGTCGCGGCCGCGGGCGTCGTCCGAGACGCTGCCCCCGGCGAGGTCCGCGGCGGCGCTCGACGCCGGGGCGCCCGCGCGGGCGCCGTCGGTGCCGCCGCCGGGCGAGGGCGCGCGGGCGTCGTCGGCGCCGCAGGGCGAGCGCGCGACGGCGCGGGCGTCGTCGGCGCCGCCGCGCGATCCGCAGGGCGAGCGCGCGACGGCGCGGGCGTCGTCGGCGCCGCCGCGCGATCCGCAGGGCGAGCGCGCGACGGCGGGCGCGAGCGGCGGCGCGGCGGCCCCGGCGGACGACGATCACGACGGCGACGTGTCGCCGCCGGCGCTCTCGGCGCGGGAGGCGCCCGCGGCGGACGCGGCGCCGGCCTCGGCGCAGGACGCGGCGCCGCCGCCCTCGCAGGAGGGGTCGGACGAGGCGGGCTCCGCGCAGGCGGCCGGCGCGCAGCCGAGCCGGCTGCGCGACGTCGGCGAGAAGGCCGCGATGGCGAGCAAGGCCGTCGCGGGCACGATCGGGCCGGCGCTCGCCGGCGCCGGGGCGCGCGCGGCCACGGCGATGGCCGGCATGGTGGCGCGGATCAAGGCGCGGCGCGCCGCGCGCGCGGCCGGCGAGGACGGGTCGGGCAAGGACGGCGGCCCGCGCCGCAAGACGGCGCCGCCGCCGGCCGGCGCGCTGAAGTCCGGCGGGCGCCGGCTCGTGCGCGAGGAGGCCGAAGAGGCGGCGGGCGAGGGGACGGAGCCGCCGCGCTTCAACAAGAAGGCGGCCGCCGCCGGGAGCTTCCTCGGGCTGGCGGCGGTGCTCGTGGTGTTCGGGGCCGCGCGCCTCCTCGGCCTGCGCGGCGGCGACGCGCCCGCCGCCGGGGCTGCGGAGGGGGCCGCGAGCGCGTCGGCGCTGCCGGCGTCGTCCGGCGCGCCCGCCCTGCCGGCGGCCGCGGCGACGGCGGCCGCGCCGGGCGGCGTGCTGACGGCGAACGTCCCGCTGTTCGGCGCGACGCCGCTGTCGACGACGGAGCCCGTGCCGCCGACGCCGCCCGCCGATCCGAACGCCCAGGCCGGCGATCCGCTCGAGCGGTCCGCCGCGGTGCCTGGCGGCCCCGGCGACGAGGACGACGCGGAGGCGGACGAGGACGAGCGGGAGGGCCTGAAGGAATGGGGCCACGGGTCCGTGCGGAGCCCCATCGTGCTGAAGCTGAAGATGGACGGCCCCATCAAGGAGCTGAACGGCGCGGCCGGCGCGATGGGCTTCACGGTGTCGCTGCCCGACCGGCGCGCGCTGTCCTCGGGCAGCGGCCTCGCCCAGAAGGACAAGCGCATCGCGTCGGTGCGCGTGGTCAACACGCCGCACGGCGCCGAGATCACCCTGCAGTTCAAGGACGGCGTGCCCGCCTACAAGGCCAAGGCGCGCGGCGATCGCCTGGAGATCTCGCTCGGCCGCGACGAGCCGAAGAAGGTGGCGTCGAAGTCGAAGAAGGAGAAGGCGAAGGCCGCCGACGAGAAGAAGAAGAAGGGCGAGAAGCAGAGCGGCAAGAAGGACAGGGAGCGCTGAGGCGCGCCCGGCCGGAGCTCCCGCCCCTCAGGCGCGCCTCCAGCGCAGCGGGAGCGCCAGCGCGCCGCTTGTCTCAGGCGCGCTTCCAGCGCAACGGGAGCTCCAGCACACCGTTCGTCTGATTCGACGCCTGGGGCACCACCTCCCCCGCGATCTCGATGCTCTCCCAGCGCTCGACGAGCGCCGACAGCGCCTCCTGCAGCTCGATCTGAGCGAGGTAGGCGCCGATGCAGTTGTGCCGCCCGGTGCCGAAGTTCAGGTTGGGGCGCACCGGCTCGCGCGTGATGTCGAAGCGATCGGGGTCGTCGAACACGCGCTCGTCCCGGCTCGCCTCGGCGACGACGCTCATCACCCAGCTCCCCGCCGGGATCGGGACCCCGCCCAGCACGGTGTCCTGCGCGGCGTAGTGCGTCAGCCGGAGGACGCGGGGCCGGTAGCGCATGCACTCGTCGACGGCGCGGGGGATGAGCTCCGGGCGGGCGCGCAGCTGCTGCCACGCTTCGGGGCGCTCGGCGAGCAGCAGCACCATGAGGCTCAGGGTGTGGTTCACGTTGTCGACGGCGGCGGTGAGCGTGAGCCTCACCAGGTCGATCAGCTCCTGCGTGCTCAGCCGGTCGCCTTGCTCCTCGGCCAGGATCAGCCCGGAGACGAAGTCCTCGCCCGGCTCGCGCCGCCTTCGCTCGACGAGCGCGAGGCTGTACTCGCCGAGCTCGTGGATGGCCGCCTCGACCTCGCCCCGGTATTCCGGCTTCATCCAGAACATCTTCATGATCGAGCCGTTCATCCGCGCGAGGGGCGCCGCGTCGTCCTCGGAGACGTTCAGCAGCCGGCAGAACAGGCGGCCCGGGAACAGACCGCTGACGTGAGCGACGAAGTCGCCCGCGCCGCGCTCGTCCACGGCGTCGAGCAGCGCGTCCACGACCTGGCGCGCCGGAGCCCGCAGCCGCTCCATCGCCTCGATGCTGAAGGCGGGCTGGATCAGCCGGCGGATGCGCCGGTGCGCGTCGCCCTCCTGGGAGCCGACCTGCTGGGACATGTGCTCGTACGCCGGGCCGGAGGTGATGCCGAGGAGCTCCAGCAGCTTGTCGAAGCCGGGCCTGATCCGCTCGTCGCGCAGCATCATCACGGACTCGGGGAACCCCAGCACCTCGAAGCCGATCGGGCTGCGCGCCATCCAGTGCTCGCGCCGGCACGCGCGCAGCATGGGCCCCGGGTCGCGGACGAACTCCGGGCTCAGCACGTCCAGGAAGGGAAGATTGTCCGACTCGGTCACCGTCGCATCGACCACAGTCCGTCTCCTCGTCACGTGGGTGGGAGTCACTCCGTCTCCCGAGGAGAGCTCCGCGGGGACATCGCGACCCTGAAGGTGGACGACGTCGCCGCTCGCGCCTCGATCGGCGCGGCGGCGCGCCTCCCGGCGCTGCTCAGCCGGGCGTCTTCTCGGCGCGGCTCGGCTTCCGGGCGATGAACACGGCCGTTCGCCCGACAGGCTCGATCGCGTAGTCCGACACGTGCCGCTTCAGCGCCGCCTCCAGCCCAGGCAGATCGTCCTCCTGGTTCTTGAAGATCCCGAGGCGCTGCATCGCCGCGGCGAACGGGCCGCCCGCCGCGTTGTGGCGGACCCCTTTGCCGAGGACCGTCGTCCCGAACAGCACGCCGCCGTCCTTCATGCAGGGCAAGAGGTGTCCCAGGATGATGTCCATCTTGTCGCGCAGGGCCCCGGGGATGCAGTGCACGACATAGTTCATGCCCACGGACCCGAAGGCGGACCCGGGGAGCGGGAGCGGCTCGAGGAGGCTCGCGACGAGCCCGGTGACACGGTACCTGCGCAGCCTATCGAGCGACACGTCGATGGCGCTCCGGTTCACGTCGAGCAGGGTGAGCGTGGGATCGGCGACGGGAAACGCGCACCGATCGAGGAAATAGCCGCTGCCGACCCCCGCCTCGAGGTGGTCCGCGGAGGTGTATCGCCGGTAAAGATCCAAGATCCTCTCCGAGGGACAGCCCCAGAGATGCTCGGAGGCGATCGTCGGCACCCAGAGGTCGTACAACCTCCACAGGGCCCTCTCGGTGGATGAGCCGAAGGCGTCCGAGGCCGGTCTTCCTTCTTCCCGCGCCGGGGACGTGCCGCGCGCTGCCGTGTTCATGATCGGGCCGTTCCTTCGAGCATGGCGGCTCGATCGCTGCGCGTCGGGCCCTCGCGGGCGCTCTCATAACATGCGGTCACGATCGCTGACAGTGCAAATTCGATTCCCGTCGCCGCACGATTGAATCCGCCGCGGTCGCCGCGCCCGTGACGAGTCGCGGCGCCGGCGCAACAGGCACGGTGCCATGGCACCGAGGCATTGTGCCATGGCACCGCGGGCGCTGTGCCATGGCAGGAAAGCGACGCGAAGAGCGCCGCGACAACGCAGGGCGTCGCGCAGCGGCTCACTTCGTCGCCGGGGCATTGCCGTGCTGGCGTAGTCGAAGGCCAATCCAGGACGGAGAATGACGGCACGCGCATTGCGTAATTGCGCATGCTGACGCGGTGGTGACGCGCGCTGGTGCGTATTGGGCCGAGGCGGCGTTTCCCGCTCGCGGTGTGTCGCTCGGTGGGGTGAGGACTCGAAGGATGAGCACGCAGGGAAGCTCGGGGACGTCTCTCAAGAGGGAGGACATCCAGGAATGGCTCGTCCTCCGGCTGTCGGAGCGCTCGGGCGTGGCGCCCGGGTCGATCGACGTCCGCGAGCGATTCAGCCGTTATGGGCTCGGCTCTCGCGACGCGGCGGAGCTCCTCGCGGGCCTCGGCGCCGCGCTCGGGAGACCGCTCTCGCCGACGCTCGTCTGGAGATATCCGACCATCGAGGCGCTCGCGCTTCACCTGGACGGGGGCGAGAGCCCGCCGCCCGCTCGGCCGCGCGCGTCGCCCGCCGCGGCGCTCGCGGACGAGCCCATCGCGATCGTCGGGATGGCGTGCCGCTTCCCGGGGGCGCCGAGCCTCTCGGCCTTCTGGCAGCTCCTGTGCGACGGTGGCGACGCGATCACGGAGGTCCCCGCGGACCGGTGGGACGTCGAGGCGCTCCACGGCGACGACGCCGGCGCCGCGGGCGCGCGCTGGGGGGGATTCCTGGAGCAGGTGGATCGGTTCGATCCGCAGTTCTTCGACATCTCGCCGCGAGAGGCCGTCCAGATGGACCCGCAGCAGCGGCTGATGCTGGAGCTCTCGTGGGAGGCGCTCGAGGACGCCGGGATACCGCCGCGCGGGATGAGGGGCAGCCGGTCCGGGGTGTTCTTCGGCGCGATGTGGAGCGATTACGGGAAGGTGGCGGGGGGCGCGGCCGACCGGATCGCGCAGCACTCGGCCACGGGCCAGGACCTGAGCATCCTCGCCGCGCGGGTCTCCTATGTGCTCGGCCTGGAGGGGCCGAGCATGGCGGTGAACACGGCGTGCTCGTCCTCCCTCGTTGCCGTCCACCTCGCCTGCCAGAGCCTGCTCCGCGGAGAGTCCGAGCTCGCGCTCGCCGGAGGGGTCAACCTGATGCTCGCCCCCGAGAGCGCCGTGGCGATGTCGAGGCTGGGGGTCCTCTCGCCCGACGGTCGATCCAAGGCGTTCGACGCCCGCGCGAACGGCTACGTGCGCGGCGAGGGGGCGGGCGTGGTGGTGCTCAAGCCCCTGGCGCAGGCGCTGCTCGACGGCGATCCCATCCACGGCGTCATCCGCGGCAGCGCGGTGAACAACGACGGGTTCAGTAACGGCCTGACGGCGCCGAACCCCGCGGCGCAGGAGGCGTTGCTCCGCGACGCGTACGCGCGGGCCGGGATCAGGCCGGACCAGGTGAGGTATGTCGAGGCCCACGGCACCGGCACGAACCTCGGCGATCCGATCGAGGCGAGGGCCCTCGCCGCGGTCCTCTGTGCGGATCGCCCCGCCGAGCGGCCGCTGCTCATCGGCTCCGTCAAGACGAACATCGGCCACCTCGAGGCCGCCGCGGGCGTGGCCGGGTTGATCAAGGCGGCCCTCACGGTCCGGCACCTCGAGATCCCGCCGAGCCTCCATTTCGAGCAGCCGAACCCGCATATCGCCTTCGAGGAGCTGCGCTTGAACGTGGCGCAGCGCAGGGAGCCCTGGCCGGACGACGGGGCGCCGGTCGTGGCCGGGGTGAGCGCCTTCGGCTTCGGCGGCACCAACTGCCATGTCGTCGTCGAGGGCGTCCGCGAGGGCCCGGCGGCGCACCTCCTCCCGCTGTCGGCGCACAGCGCCGATGCGCTCCAGGCGCTCGCGACGTCGTTCGGCGAGCTGTCGGGTCGGGCCGCCGGTCGTCCGCCGCTCGCGGAGCTCTGCTCGTCGGCCGCGGCCCGGCTGAGCGGCGAGGCGCATCGATTGGCCATCACGGCCCGCTCCCACGAGGAGCTGTCCGCGCGCCTCTCGAGCTTCCTCGAGGGGCGCGCCCTGCCCGGGCTGGCCAGCGGGCGCGCGGGCGAGCGGCGGCCGAGGCTCGTCTTCATGTTCGGGGGCCACGGATCGCAGTGGCTCGGCATGGGCCGGGATCTCCTCCGTCAGGAGATCGTGTTCCGGTCGGCGATCGAGCGATGCGCGCGGGCGATGCGGCCCCACGCGGGCTGGTCCGTACTGGAGGTCCTCACCCGCGGCGACGCCCGATCGCTCGAGGACAGCGACATCGTCCAGCCCGCGATCTTCGCCGTGCAGGTCGCGCTCGCCGCGCTCTGGCGCTCGTGGGGCGTGCGGCCCGACGCCGTGGTCGGGCAGAGCATCGGCGAGGTCGCGGCCGCCCACGCGGCAGGCGCGCTGTCGCTCGAGGACGCCGCGAGGGTCATCTGCCGCATGGGTCGGCTCGCCCTGCGGGTGAGCGGCCGCGGGGGCGCGGCGCTCCTCGAGCTCCCGCTGGACGAGGCGCGGCGCGCGGTCGCGGGCCGCGCAGGCCGCCTGTCGGTGGCGGGCACGACGGGCCCGAGCTCCACGATCGTGTCCGGCGACGCCGCGGCGCTGGACGAGCTCCTCGCGGAGCTGCGCGAGCGAGGGACCTTCGCGCGGCGGATCGCGATGAACTACGCGCCGCACGGGCCCTCGATGGACGCGCTGCGCGGCGAGCTGGTGCGCGCGCTCGAGGGGCTGCGGCCCGCGCGCTGCTCGATTCCGTTCTACTCCTCGGTGACCGCGGCCGCGCTCGACGGCGAAGCGCTCGACGCCGCCTACTGGGGGCGCAACCTGAGCGAGCCGGTCCGCTTCGCGCCTGCGATTGATCGCCTCCTCGACGACGGGTACGACGCGTTCCTCGAGCTCAGCCCCCACCCCGTGCTGGCGCACGCGGTCGAGCGGAGCCTCGCCCACCGGGGTCGAGGAGGCACGGTGCTGCCGTCGCTGCGGCGCGAGGAGGCCGGGCGCGCGGTCCTCCTGGACGCGCTCGGGGCGCTCTACACGCGCGGAGCGCCCGTGTGCTGGGGCGCGGTGTACCGGGGGCCGGCGTCGCCCTCGCGCGCCCTGCCCGGCGTCGATCGCGGCGCGCCAGCGGCCGAGCCGCGCGCCCCGGAGGCGGCCGGGCCGCGGCCGTTCGAGCTGCTCGTGCTCTCGGCGCGATCGCGGGCGGCGCTCGCGGACGCGGCGCGCTCCGTCCTGTCCTCGACGCTCGCGCAGCCGGATCTCTCCATGCGCGATGTCTGCTACACGGCGAGCGTCCGGCGCAGCCATCACGAGCATCGGCTGGCCGTCGTGGGGCGGTCGGCCGATGAGCTCGGCGAGGCGATCTCGTCCTTCCTGCGCGGCGAGGCGCGCCCCGGCGTCGCGTCCGGCGAGGCGCAGCGGGGCGGGCGGCCGAAGGTCGTCTTCGTGTTTCCCGGGCAGGGGTCGCAGTGGGCCGGCATGGGCCGCGCGTTGCTCGACGAGGAGCCGGTCTTCCGCGAGGTCGTCGAGGCCTGCGACCGGCTCTTGCAGCCGCTCTCGGGCTGGTCGCTCCTCGAGCAGCTCTCCACCCCCGGGCCGGTCTCGCGCGTGCACGAGACCGAGGTGGCGCAGCCGGCGCTCTTCGCGCTCGAGGTCGCGCTCGCGGAGCTCGCGCGATCCTGGGGCGTCGTCCCCGACGCCGTGATCGGGCACAGCGTCGGCGAGGTGGCGGCGGCGCACGTCGCCGGGGCGCTGAGCCTCCCGGACGCCGTGCGCGTCGTCCACCACCGGAGCCGCCTGATGCAGCGGTCCACCGGCCTCGGGAAGATGGCCTCGGCGGAGATCTCCCCCGAGCAGGCGGCGCGCCTGCTGCGCGGCCTCGAGGGCGAGCGCTCGCTGGCGGCGGTGAACGACCCGGGATCCGTCGTGCTCTCCGGCGAGGCCGGGGCGCTCGCGGAGGTCCTGGAGCGCCTGCGGCGGGAGGGCGTGCAGTGCCGCGAGCTCAGGGTCAACTATGCCTTCCATAGCCCGCAGATGGCGCCCTTCCAGGGCGAGCTCGCGGCGGCGCTCGAGCAGCTCGACGCGGCCTGCCCGGCGCTCCCGATGTACAGCACGGTCACCGGGGCGAAGGTCGGCGGAGCGCCGCTCGACGGCGCGTACTGGTCGAGGAACATCCGCGAGCCGGTGCTGTTCGCGGGCGCCGTGGACGCCGCCATCCTCGACGGATACCGCACGTTCCTGGAGCTCGGTCCGCACCCGGTGCTCTCGGCCAACGTCGAGCTGTGCCTGGCCGCGCGGGCGCAGGAGGGCCACGCCGTCTCGACGCTGCGGCGGGCGCAGGAGGAGCGGTGGTGTCTGCTCCAGTCGCTCGGCGCCCTGTACGTCCAGGGCCATCCGGTGGAATGGCGGCAGCTCTACCCGGGCGGCGCGCGCTGCGTGGCGCTCCCTGCCTATCCGTGGCAGCGGGAGCGCTGCTGGGTGGACGACCCTCGAGGAGCGCCGGCGCCGGCGCTCCGCGGCCCGCGCGAGGCGGAGGCGCGCTCGGCGGCGCTGGCGTCGCTGCTCGACGCGAAGGGCGCGGCGGCCCTCGCCGCGTCGGTCGCGGCCGAGGCGGGGCTCTCGGCCGAGGAGCTGCCGGTGGTCGCGCGGGCCCTCGAAGCGCTGCGGAAGACCGCGGAGCAGGCCCGCCTCGACGCCGACGCGGAGCGCGGCGACGCGGTGTACGGGCTGGAGTGGCAGCGCCGGCACGCCCTCGCCCCGCGGCCGCCGGCCGCGGGGCACTGGGTCGTGCTGGTCGACGAGGGCGGGGTCGGGGACCGGGTCGCGGACGCGCTGGAGTCGGCGGGCGGCGTCTGCTCGCGGATCCGCGCGGCCGGCGTCCGCGCTCGCGGATCGGCGGGCGAGGGCGCGCTCGACCCGGGTCCGACGGAGGCGCTCGCGCGCCTCTGGGCGGAGCTCCGGCGAGAGCGGGGGCCGGCGCGCGGCGTGATCCACCTCGCCAGCCTGGACCGCGCGGAGGGCACCGACGCGGCCCTCGAGCGGGGCGTCCAGAGCGCGCTGGCCTGGATCCAGGCCGCGGGCGAGGCCGCGGCGAGCGCGGATCGCGGGCCCGCGTCGAGGTCGGAGCGGCGCGGCGCGCCGAAGCTCTGGCTCGTGACCCGCGGCGCCGTGTCCGTCGGGCCCGGGGATCGGCTGATCGCGCCCGAGCACGCGACGCTCTGGGGGCTCGGCCGGGCGATGTCGCTCGAGCGCCCGGCGCTCTGGGGCGGGCTCATCGATCTTCCGGCCGAGCTTCCGGCCGAGCTTCCGGCCGAGATCGGCCAGGACACCGTGGCCGCGCTGGTGAGCCAGATCCTCGCGCCCGACGGCGAGGACCTCGTGGCGCTGCGGCCGTCGGGCCGCTTCGTTCAGCGGCTCGTGCGCCACCGCGGGCGTCGGTCGCGCGCGGCGCGGTGGTCCACCCCGGGCACGGCGCTGATCACCGGGGGCCTGGGCGCGCTCGGGCTCCGCGTGGCCGAGTGGCTCGCGCGGCGCGGGGTCCGGCACCTGGTCCTCACGGGCCGGCGGGGCGCGTCGACGGAGCAGGCGCGGTCGTCGATCGCGGCGCTCGAGGCGCTCGGCGCCTCCGTCACGGTGGCCCGGGCCGACGTCGCGGACGCGGGCGCCATGGCCGCGGTGCTCGCGGACATCGACGCGCGGCTCCCGCCGCTCTCGGCGGTCTTCCATGCGGCCGGCGTCGAGGATCACACGCCGCTCGCGGCCCTGGACGGCGCCCGGCTCGCCGAGGTGCTGGCCCCGAAGGTCCACGGCACCCTGGTGCTGGACGCGCTGACGCGCGATCGCCCGCTGACCGCCTTCGTCTGCTTCTCGTCGATCGCCTCGGTGTGGGGCTCGGGCGGGCAGGCCGGCTATGCGGCGGCCAACGCGTTCCTGGACGCGTGGGTGACGGCGCGGCGCGCCGCCGGGGCGCCCGCGTTCGCCGTCAACTGGGGGCCCTGGCAGGGCGGCGGCATGATGACCGAGCGGGGGCTCGCCGCCCTCGAGCGGCGAGGGGTGAAGGCCCTCGGCCCCGGCGTGGCGCTCGCGATCCTGGGCCGGATCCTCGAGGCCGACGCGGCGCAGGTCGTGGTGGCCGACGTGGACTGGCCCCGGTTCCGCGCGGTCGTCGAGACCGGCGGGCCTCGCCCGCTCCTCTCGGAGATGCCGCGGCCGGCGGAGGCGGCGTCCGGGCCGGCCGAGGCGGCCTTGCTCGACGAGCTCGGGGCGGCTCCCCCGCGCGAGCGCCGGCGGCGGATGCAGCGGTGGCTGCAGGGGGCGGTCGCGCAGACGCTCGGGTTCGGCGACGCCGAGCGGGTCGACCCGACGCGCGGCTTCTTCGACCTCGGCCTGGACTCGCTGATGGCGGTGGAGCTCCGCAGGCGCCTGCATCAGGCGCTCGGCCTCCCGCTGCCGTCGAGCGTGACGTTCAACCATCCGAACGTGGTCGCCCTGGCCGAGCACCTGCTCGAGCGGCTCTCCCTGGGCGAGCCGGCCGCGGCCCCGGCGGGCGTCGGCGAGGCGCCGCGCCGCGCCGGCGATGCGGGCGGCGAGCCAGCGCTCGACCGCGATCATGAGCCGATCGCGATCGTCGGCCTGGGCTGCCGGCTCCCGGGCGGCGTCGCGGACGCGGAGGGGTTCTGGCGGCTGCTCGCGGACGGCGTCGACGCCGTGGGGCCGATCCCGAAGGAGCGATGGGACGCGGACGCGTATTACGATCCGGACCCGGACGCTCCCGGCAAAACGTATGCGCGGGAGGGGGCGTTCCTCTCGACCTCGCCGGATCTGTTCGACGCGCGGTTCTTCGGGATCTCGCCGCGCGAGGCGGCGAACATCGACCCGCAGCACCGGCTGCTGATGGAGGTGATCTGGGAGGCGTTCGAGCACGCCGGCCTCGTGCCTGGCAGCGATCCGCTGACGGGGGTCTTCGTCGGGATCGGCCTGAGCGACTACGGCGTCCTGCAGCGCGAGTCCGAGCGCCTGGAGGCGATGGACGCTTACACGATGTCCGGCACCTTCACGAGCTTCTCGGCGGGTCGGCTGTCGTACGTGCTCGGGCTGCAGGGCCCCAGCGCGGCGGTGGACACGGCGTGCTCCTCGTCGCTCGTGGCGGTCCACCTGGCGTGCCAGAGCCTGCGGGCGTCCGAGTGCAACGTGGCCGTGGCGGGCGGCGTGCAGCTGATGCTCGCCCCGCTCATGTACGTGTACCTGGCGCGCGCCCGCGCGCTCGCGCCGGACGGCCGCTGCAAGACGTTCTCTGCCGAGGCGAACGGCTATGGCCGCGGCGAAGGCTGCGGCATGGTGGTGCTCAAGCGGCTCTCGGACGCGCGGCGGGACGGCGATCGCGTCCTCGCCGTGATCCGCGGATCGGCGGTGAACAACGACGGTCATAGCAGCGGCCTGACCGTGCCCAACGGCCAGGCGCAGCAGGCGGTGATCCGGAAGGCGCTCTCGGACGCGCGGCTGTCTCCCGGCGACGTCGATTACGTCGAGGCCCACGGGACGGGGACGCCGCTGGGCGACCCGATCGAGGTCGAGGCGCTCGCGGCGGTGTATGGCGCCGGCCGGCCCGCGGGGCGGCCCCTCCGGCTCGGCGCGGTGAAGACAAACATCGGCCACCTGGAGGCGGCGGCCGGCATCGCGGGGCTCATGAAGGTCGTGCTCTCGCTCCAGCGCGGCGAGCTGCCGGCGCACCTGCACGCGAGCGCGCTGAACCCGCGCATTCCCTGGTCCGAGCTGCCGGTCGAGGTGACCACGAAGGCCGCAGCGTGGCGCGGCGAGGGCCGGCGGCGGCGCGCGGGCGTGAGCTCGTTCGGGATGAGCGGCACGAACGCCCACGTGCTGCTCGAGGAGGCGCCCGAGGGCGTCGCGGAGGCGCCCGAGGGCGTCGCGGAGGCGCCCGAGGGCGTCGCGGAGGCGCCCGAGGGCGTCGCGGAGGCGCCTGCGACTGGCGATCTCCTGACGCTCCTGCCCCTGTCGGCGAGGACGCCCGAGGCGCTCTCCGCGATGGCCGACGCTTACGGGCGCTTCCTGCGCCAGGCCCCGGCCGAGGCGGGCGCGTCGCTGCGGGACATCGCCTACACCGCGAGCGTGCGGCGCAGCCATCACGAGCATCGCCTGGCGGTGCTGGGCAGCTCGCGGGAGGAGCTCGCCGCGTCGCTCGACGCGTTCGCGCGCGGCGAGGCGCGGCCGGGCGTGGCGCGGGGGCGAGCGGCGCCCGCGGTCCAGCCGAAGATCGTCTTCGTGTTCTCGGGGTGGGGCTCTCAGTGGGCGGGGATGGGCCTCTCGCTCCTCGGCGAGGAGCCGGTCTTCCGCGAGGCGATGGAGGCGTGCGACGCGGCCGTGCGCGAGGAGGCCGGGTTCTCGCTCCTCGAAGCGCTGCGCGCCGACGGCGGGCCGATCGCGCTCGGGCGCGTGGACGTGGTGCAGCCCGCGCTCTTCGCGATCGGCGTGGCGCTCACGGCCCTGTGGCGCTCGTGGGGCGTGGAGCCCGACGCGATCGTCGGGCACAGCATGGGCGAGGTCGCGGCCGCGTGCGCGGCCGGAGCGCTGACGCTGGAGGACGGCGCGCGGATCATCGTCCACCGCAGCCGGCTGCTCTCGCGGCTGAGCGGCAAGGGGGCCATGGCGGTGGTCGAGCTGCCGCTCGCGCGGGCGGAGGAGGCGATCCGCGGCCACGAGCGCCGGCTCGCGGTGGCCGTCAGCAACAGCCGGAGGTCGACGGTGCTCTCCGGAGAGCCCGCCGCCATGGACGAGCTCCTTGCGCGGCTCGAGCGGGAGCAGGTCTTCGTCCGCCGGGTGAGGACCGACGGCGCCGGGCACAGCCCGCAGGTGGATCCGCTCATGGACGAGCTCCGGGAGGCGCTCGCGGGGCTCTCGCCGGCGCCCTGCCGCGTCCCGATGCGCTCGACCGTGAGCGGGGAGGTCTGCGAGGGGCCGGAGCTCGGGGCCGAGTACTGGGCGCAGAACATGCGGCGTCCGGTGCTGTTCTCGCGGGCGATCGAGCGGCTCATCGAGGGCGATCACGCGATGTTCCTGGAGATCAGCCCGCACCCGGTCCTGGTGCACTCCGTCGAGGAGGCGCTGCGGGACGGGCAGCGCGAGGGCGCCTCGCTCGCGTCGCTGCGGCGGGCGCAGGACGCGCGGCGCTCTCTCCTGGAGTCGCTCGGCGCCCTGCACGCTCACGGCCATCCGGTCGACTGGAAGCGGCTCTATCCCTCGGGGGGGCGGTGCGTGTCGCTGCCCGGCTATCCGTGGCAGCGAGCGCCGTACTGGCTTCCGGGCGGCGGTGGCTGCGCCGACCGGCGCGCGGCGAGGAGCGATGGGGCGGCAGAGCTGCTGTATCGGCTGGAGTGGCGGAGGAAGGAGCTCGGAGCCGAGGGCGGCGAAGGTGGCCAGTCGCGGGGAGCGTGGCTCGTGCTGTCGGACCGAGGGGGGACGGGTGCAGCGCTGAGCGCGCAGCTGGAGCGGCGAGGGGAGGCGACGGTGCGTGTGCTGGCCGCCGAGCGCTACGAGCGGGTGGAGCCGAGGCGATACCGGCTCGACCCGTCGGACGCGTCGGGGTACGCGGCGCTGCTGGCCGACGCGTTCAGCGAGGAGCATCCGTGTCGTGGCGTGGTGCACCTGTTCGGGCTGGACGCGACGGCACAGGAGGCGACGAGCGCCGAGACGCTCCTTGAGGACCAGCGGCTCGGCAGCCTGAGCGCGCTGCTCTTGGCCAAGGCGCTCGTGGGCCGGGGGTTCCGGGACACGCCGCGGCTGTACCTGGTGACGCGAGGAGCGCAGTCGGCGGGGCCCGAGGCGCAGTCGGTGCGGGTGTCGCAAGCGCCGCTGTGGGGCGCGGGTCGAGCGGTGGGAGCGGAGCACCCGGAGCTCGGGTGCACGCGGGTGGACCTGGGGGAGGGGGCGGCGGAGCACGGGGTGGAGGCGCTGGTGGACGAGCTGATGGCGCGGGCTCGGGAGCCGGAGGTGGCGCTGCGGGCGTCGGGGCGGTACGTGGCGCGGCTGGTGCGGGGGCCGGCGCGGGGCGGTGGAGACGGCGGCGGGGTGCGGCTGCGGCCGGACGGCAGCTACCTGATCACCGGCGGGCTCGGGGGGCTCGGGCTGTCGTTGGGGCGGTGGATGGTGGAGCGAGGGGCGCGGCACCTTGTGCTGGTGGGCCGCAGCGTGCCGACGGAGCCGGCGCGCGCGGCGATGAGGGAGATGGAGGGCCAGGGGGCGCAGGTGCTCGCGGTGCAGGCGGACGTGTCGCAGCGGGCGAGCGTGGCCGGGCTGTTGTCGGAGCTCGGCCAGCGGCTGCCGGCGCTGCGCGGTGTGGTGCACGCGGCGGGGGTGGCGGTGGACGGCACGGTGGAGGAGGAGACGGAAGAGCGGTTGTTCCGCGCGCTTGCGCCGAAGATGCAGGGGGCGTGGAACCTGCATTCATTGCTGTCGGCGAGGGCAGGGGAGGAGTCGCCGGCGCTGGACTTCTTCGTGCTGTATTCGTCGGCGATGTCGGTGCTGGGCCCTCCCGGCAGCGTGAATTACGCGGCGGCGGACGCGTTTCTGGACGCGCTGGCGCACCACCGTCGGGCGCAGGGGCTGCCGGCGACGAGCATCGATTGGGGGCTGTTCTCGGACGTGGGCGCGGCCGCGAGAGCGGGGGTCGCCGAGCGGCTGGCGAGCCGCGGCATGCCCGGCCTGACCGAGGCGCAAGGCAGAGAGGTGCTCGCGCGCATGCTCGCTGGAGGCGAGGCCCAGGCGCTCGCGATGAAGTTCAGCCTGCGGCACTGGATCGAGCTCTACCCGAGCGCCGCCACGTCCCCGCTCTGGGAGGAGCTCCGCGACGAGCGTGTCGAGGCGGCGCCCGGCGCCGGCCGCGCGGCCGAGCTCCGGAAGGCGCTCGAGGCGATGAGGCCCGAGGACCGCCCGGCGGCGCTGCAGCAGCTCGTCAGGGAGCAGGCGGCGCTCATCCTCCGGCTGGATCCGGGCCGGATCGAGCGAGACACGCCCTTCATGAGCCTCGGGTTCGACTCCCTGATGGGGCTCGAGCTGCGAAACCGCCTCGAAGCGGGGCTCTCCGTCGCCCTGCCGGCGACCTTGGTCTGGACCTATCCGCACATCGCGGCGCTCTCGACGTACCTGCTCGGCAAGCTGGATCTCGGGGGCGGGCCCGGTCATTCGCCGCGGCAGGCGGAGGGCGAGGGGGCCCCCGCGGGGGCGGAGGAGGTCGCGCGGCTGTCGGCGGACGCGCTGCTCGACGAGCTGGCGAGGGAGCTCGGTCGTGAGTGAGCGTGACGAGCGGGGGCTCGCGGCGAGCGGCGGCGACGCTCGCGGCGACAAGCACCTGGAGGGTCTCTTGCGGGACTCTCTGCTGAAGATTCGAGAGCTGAAATCGAGGCTGAGGCACCTCGAGCTCTCGAGGAGCGAGCCGATCGCCATCGTCGGCCTCGGCTGCCGCTTCCCCGGCGGCGGGACGAGCCCCGGCGCCTTCTGGCAGGCCCTCCGGGGCGGCGTCGACGCGATCCGGGCGATCCCCCCGACCCGCTGGCCGGCGGAGGCGATCCCGGCGGAGAAGCACGGCGCGCGCTGGGCGGGGCTGCTCGACGCGGTCGACGGGTTCGACGCCAGGTTCTTCGGCATCGCGCCCCGCGAGGCCGCGAGCCTCGACCCGCAGCAACGCCTCCTGCTCGAGGTGGCCTGGGAGGCCCTGGAGGACGCGGGCCTGCCCGCCGAACGGCTGACGGGCAGTCGTTCGGGCGTGTTCATGGGGCTGGCGACCCTGGACTACCAGCAGCGGGTCACCTCGCTGAGCCCGGAGGACATCGACGCTTATTGCGGGACTGGCAATCTGGCCAGCACGGCGGCCGGCCGCCTCTCCTACGTCCTCGGGCTCCAGGGGCCCTGCGTCTCCGTCGACACGGCCTGCTCGTCCTCGCTGGTCGCCGTCCACCTCGCCTGTCAGAGCCTGCGCGGCGGTGAGAGCGAGCTCGCGCTGGCGGGCGGGGTCAGCCTGATCCTGTCCCCGGCGACGATGTGCATGGTCAGCGAGACGCAGGCGCTCTCGCCGGACGGCCGGTGCAAGACGTTCGACGCGGCGGCCAATGGCTATGTGCGCGCCGAAGGCTGCGGCGTCGTGGTGCTCAAGCGGCTCTCGGACGCGCAGCGGGACGGCGATCGCGTCTGGGCCGTCATCCGCGGCTCGGCGATCAACCAGGACGGCCGCTCGACGGGGCTGACGGCGCCCAACGTGCTCGCGCAGCAGGCGCTGCTCCGGCAGGCGCTGGAGAGCGCCGGCGTCTCGCCCGCGGAGGTCGGCTACGTCGAGGCGCACGGCACCGGCACGTCGCTCGGCGATCCGATCGAGCTCGAGGCCTTGAAGGAGGTGCTGGGCCAGCCGCGCGCGAACGGCTCGATCTGCGCCATCGGCTCGGTGAAGACCAACCTGGGGCACCTCGAGGCGGCGGCGGGCGTCGCGGGGCTCATCAAGGCCGTGCTCTCGCTGCATCACCGGGTGATCCCGCGCCACCTGCATTTCCGGACGCTGAACCCGAGGGTTTCCCTGCAAGGCACGCCGTTCGTGATCCCCGCGCAGGAGCTGGCCTGGACCGGCGGCTCGCCGCGGTTCGCCGGGGTGAGCTCCTTCGGCGCCAGCGGCACGAACGCGCACGTGGTGCTGGAGGAGGCGCCGCCGTGCGCGCCGGCGGCCGCCTCCGGCGAGGGGGCCGCGGCGCTCGTGCCGCTGTCGGCGAAGACGCCGGAGGCGCTCTCCGCGCTGGCGCAGGCGCACCTCGGCTTCCTGCGCGACGCGGCGGCCGGCGGGGCGGCGAGCCTCGAGGACGTCGCCTACACCGCGGGCGTCCGGCGCGGCCACCATGAGCGCCGCATGGCCCTCGTGGCCTCCTCGCGGCAGCAGCTGATCGAGCAGCTGGAGGCCGTCGCGCGCGGCGAGGCGCCCCCCGGGGTGGCGCGCGGCGACGCGGGCGGCGAGCGCCCGACGCGGGTGGTCTTCGTGTTCCCGGGCCAGGGCTCGCAGTGGCTCGGCATGGGGCGCCGGCTCCTGGTCGAGGCGCCGGCCTTCCGCGGGGCGCTCGAGGCCTGCGACCGCGCCGTCCGCGAGGAGGCGGGCTTCTCGGTGCTCGAGGAGCTCGCCGCGGCCGAGGACCGCTCGAGGCTCGGTCGCATCGACGTCGTCCAGCCGGTGCTGTTCGCGATCGAGGTGGCGCTCGCGGCCCTGTGGCGCGGGTGGGGGGTGGAGCCGAGCGCCGTGGTGGGCCACAGCATGGGCGAGGTGGCCGCGGCGCACGTCGCCGGCGCGCTCACGCTGGAGGACGCGGCGCGGGTCGTCTGCGGCCGCAGCAGGCTGCTGCGGCGGGTGAGCGGGCTCGGGGCGATGGCGCTCGTGGAGCTGCCCTTGGAGGAGGCGGCGCGGGCGCTCCGCGGCCGGGAGCGCCAGGTGTCGATCGCGGTGAGCAACAGCCCGCGATCGACGGTGCTGTCCGGGGAGCCGGGGCCGCTGGAGGAGATCCTCGTCGAGCTCGAGCGAGCGCGCGTGTTCTGCCGTCGCGTCAAGGTGGACGTGGCGTCGCACAGCCCGCAGATGGACCCGCTCCTCGCGGAGCTCCGGGACCTGCTGGGAGGGCTCTCCCCGAGGGCCGCGCAGGTCCCGCTGTGCTCGACCGTGACGGGGAGCCCCTCTGGCGGCGCGGAGCTCGGCGCCGGCTACTGGGCGCGGAACCTGCGCGAGCCGGTGCTGTTCTCGCCGGTCATCGAGCGGCTGAGCGAGGGCGCGGGCGCGCTGTTCCTCGAGCTCAGCCCGCACCCCATCCTGGTGCCCGCGATCGAGGAAGTCCTGCGCGAGCGGGGTCGGCGCGGGGCGGCGCTGGCCTCGCTGCGGCGGGAGCAGGACGAGCGGCGCTGCCTCCTGGAGGCGTTCGCCGCCCTGTACGTCCACGGAGCTCCGGTGGACTGGGGCCGGCTCCATCCGCGCGGGGGCCGCTGCGTCTCGCTGCCGTCGTATCCGTGGCAGCGAGAGCGCCACTGGCTCCCGGAGGATCGTGAGCGCGGCGCCTCGGGCCGGCGGGCGCAGGCGAGGTCCTCGCCGGGCGGCGCGGCGGGCCATCCGCTCCTCGGCGCGCCGCTGTCGTCGTCGGCGCACCCTGGCACCTGGTTCTGGCAGCGCGCGCTGAGCCTCGAGGCGCTGCCCTACCTCTCGGAGCACCGCATCCTCGGCGACGCGGTGCTGTCGGGGACCGCGTACCTGGAGATGGCGCTCGCGGCGGCGGCCGAGGTCCACGGCGGGGCGGCGCTGTCGCTGGAGCACGTGGCGTTCGAGCGGGTGCTCGTCCTCCCGGAGGAGGGCGAGCGGACGGTGCAGGTGGTCCTCGCGGAGGAGGAGCCTGGCCGGTCGTCGATCCAGATCTCGAGCCGCGAGGGCGAGGCATGGATACGGCACGCGACGGGCACCGTGCGGGCCGCGCCGGAGGGCGCCGGGCGGCCGCGGTCGGGCGGGTCTCCTCGGGAGATCATGGCCCGATGCGCAGGGCTGGAGGGCGCGGCGACCGAGGCGCCCCGGTCGCGGGTGATGACCGGCGGCGAGCACTACGAGCGCCTCGAGGCGCGCGGGTTGTCGCTCGGCGCGAGCTTCCGCGGCGTCGAGCAGCTGTGGATAGGCGCGACGGAGGTGCTGGGCCGGGTGCGCGCTCCGGACGAGGTGAGCGCGCAGATGGGGCTTTACGGGCTGCACCCTGCGCTGCTGGACGCTTGTCTCCAGGTCCTGAGCGGGCTGCTGCCGGGGGCGGCGCTCGACGCGGGAGAGGCGTATGTGCTCGCGTCGGTCGAGCGCGTCCTCGTCCATCGCCGGCCCGGGCGGGACGTGTGGGTGCACGGTCGTATGCGGCCCGCGCAGGGCGCCGGCCCGGCGCGGATCGTGGGGGATTTGCACCTGATCGACGACGAGGGGCAGGTGCTCGTCGAGGTGCTCGGGCTGCGCGCAGAGCGGCTCGCGTCCGGCGCGCGCGCGGCGAGGAGCGATGGGGCGGCAGAGCTGCTGTATCGGCTGGAGTGGCGGAGGAAGGAGCTCGGAGGAGAGGGCGGCGGAGGAGGCCAGTCGCGGGGAGCGTGGCTGTTGCTGTCGGACCGAGCGGGTACGGGTGCAGCGCTGAGCGCGCAGCTGGAGCGGCGAGGGGAGGCGACGGTGCGCGTGGTGGCGGCCGAGCGCTATGAGCGGGTGGAGCCGAGGCGATACCGGCTCGACCCGTCGGACGCGTCGGGGTACGCGGCGCTGCTGGCCGACGCGTTCAGCGAGGAGCACCCGTGTCGTGGCGTGGTGCACCTGTTCGGGCTGGACGCGACGGCGCCGGAGGCGACGAGCGCCGAGACGCTCGTTGAGGACCAGCGGCTCGGCAGCCTGAGCGCGCTGCTCTTGGCCAAGGCGCTCGTGGGCCGGGGCTTTCGGGACACGCCGCGGCTGTACCTGGTGACGCGAGGAGCGCAGTCGGCGGGGCCCGAGGCGCAGTCGGTGCGGGTGTCGCAAGCGCCGCTGTGGGGCGCGGGTCGAGCGGTCGGCGCGGAGCACCCGGAGCTCGGGTGCACGCGGGTGGACCTGGGGGAGGGGGCGGCGGAGCACGGGGTGGAGGCGCTGGTGGACGAGCTCGTGGCGCGGGCTCGGGAGCCGGAGGTGGCGCTGCGGGCGTCGGGGCGGTACGTGGCGCGGCTGGTGCGGGGGCCGGCGCGGGGCGGTGGAGACGGCGGCGGGGTGCGGCTGCGGCCGGACGGCAGCTACCTGATCACCGGCGGGCTCGGGGGGCTCGGGCTGTCGTTGGGGCGGTGGATGGTGGAGCGAGGGGCGCGGCACCTTGTGCTGGTGGGCCGCAGCGTGCCGACGGAGCCGGCGCGCGCGGCGATGAGGGAAATGGAGGGCCAGGGGGCGCAGGTGCTCGCGGTGCAGGCGGACGTGTCGCAGCGGGCGAGCGTGGCCGGGCTGTTGTCGGAGCTCGGCCAGCGGCTGCCGGCGCTGCGCGGTGTGGTGCACGCGGCGGGGGTGGCGGTGGACGGCACGGTGGAGGAGGAGACGGAAGAGCGGTTGTTCCGCGCGCTTGCGCCGAAGATGCAGGGAGCGTGGAACCTGCATTCATTGCTGTCGGCGAGGGCAGGGGAGGAGTCGCCGGCGCTGGACTTCTTCGTGCTGTATTCGTCGGCGATGTCGGTGCTGGGCCCTCCCGGCAGCGTGAATTACGCGGCGGCGGACGCGTTTCTGGACGCGCTGGCGCACCACCGTCGGGCGCAGGGGCTGCCGGCGACGAGCATCGATTGGGGGCTGTTCTCGGATGTGGGCGCGGCCGCGAGAGCGGGGGTCGCCGAGCGGCTGGCGAGCCGCGGCATGCCCGGCCTCACCGAGGCGCAGGCGCTGGGCGCGCTGGATCTCCTCCTCGCCCAGGACGGCGCCCAGATCCTGGCGATGCAATGGAGTCTGCGGCAGTGGCTGGAGACCTACCCGTCGGCGGCTCGTTCACCCCTGTGGGCCGAGCTCCAGGAGGAGGAGCGCGAGCGCGGCAGGCCGAGCGCCGTGGACGCCGCCGGCTTCCGGCAGGCGCTCGAGCGGGAGAGCCCCCCTGCGCGGCTGTCGCTCCTCGAGAAGCACCTCGCGCAGCAGCTCGGCCGGGTGCTGCGCCTCGACGCGGCGCGGATCGAGCGGAGAGCCCCGTTCAGCGGCCTGGGCATGGACTCTCTGATGAGCCTCGAGCTGCGCAATCGCCTCGAGTCCAGCCTGGGGATCAAGCTCTCGGCGACGTTGCTCTTCGCCTATCCCGACGTCGCATCGCTGGCCGAGCACCTGCTCGGGAGGATGGCATTGAGCGGCGGACCTCCGGAGCCGCCGGGAGGCATCGCGGCCGGCGCTCCTCCCGGCGACCAGCCGCCGCTCGCCATGGATGAGCTGCTCGCCGCCGTCGATGCAGAGCTGTCGCTCGCCAGAAGGGGAACATCGAGATGAGCATGCCTGAGCCCGACGTGACGACCCGCCTGCGCGAGCTGCTCGCGGCCCTCAAGACGGTGCGGGCCGAGCGCGACGCCCTGGAGCGGCAGAAGACCGAGCCGATCGCCATCATCGGCATGGCGTGCCGGATCCCGGGCGGAATCGACAGCCCGGAGGCGTTCTGGCGGCTGCTCGACGAGGGCCGCGACGCGGTGACCCAGGTCCCTGCCGAGCGCCCTGGCCTCGCCGTCCCCGCGGGCGGCGCCGCGGATCCTGCGGCGCGCGGGCTCCGCTGGGGCGGCTTCCTGAGGGACGTGGATCGGTTCGACCCGCACTTCTTCGGGATCTCGCCCCGGGAGGCGAGGGCCATGGATCCTCAGCAGCGCCTCCTGCTGGAGGTCGCCTGGGAGGCGCTGGAGAACGCCGGGCAGGTCCCCGAGGAGCTCGTGGGGACGTCCACGGGGGTGTTCATCGGCTTGACCGGCAACGACTATGCCCAGCTGTGCGGGGCCCTCGACGCCTCCGAGCAGGACGTCTACACGGCGACGGGCAACGGCCACTGCTTTCCGGCCGGGAGGCTGTCCTACGCGCTCGGGCTCAACGGTCCGAGCCTCGCCGTGGACACGGCGTGCTCGTCGGCGCTCGTCGCCGTTCACCTCGCCTGCCAGAGCCTGCGGGGCGGCGAGAGCTCGCTCGCCCTGGCGGGCGGGGTCAACGTGATCCTCTCCTCCGCGACGACGCGCCTGCTCGCCAAGATGGGCGCCCTCTCGCCCGACGGGCGCTGCAAGGCGTTCGACGCCGAGGCGAACGGCTTCGTGCGCGCCGAGGGCTGCGGGATCGTCGCGCTGAAGCGCCTCTCCGACGCGCTCTCGTCGGGCGATCCCATCCTGGCGACGATCCGGGGCTCGGCCGTGAACCAGGATGGCCGCTCGACCGGGCTGACGGCGCCGAACGTCCTCTCGCAGCAGTCGATGTTGCGGCGAGCGCTGGAGAGCGCCCGGGTATCGCCCTCGGAGATCGGGTACGTCGAGACGCACGGGACCGGGACGCCCCTCGGCGATCCGATCGAGCTCGAGGCGCTCGCGGCCGTCCTCGGCGCGCCGCGCGACGATGGGTATCCGTGCGTGCTGGGGGCGGCGAAGACGAACCTCGGGCACGCCGAGGCCGCCTCCGGCGTGATCGGCCTGATCAAGGCGGTGCTCTCGCTCAGGCACCGCGCGATCCCCGCGAACCTGCATTTCGACACGCTGAATCCGCGCAGCTCGTTCGAAGGGACGCCGCTCGTCATCCCGGCGCACAAGCGCGCCTGGAGCGCGGGCGGCCGCGCGCGGCTGGCCGGGGTCAGCGCCTTCGGCATGAGCGGCACCAACGCCCACGTCATCGTGGAAGAGGCGCCGGAGAGCGCGTTGCCGGCGCCCGTGGGCGACGTGACGAGCGTGCTCCTGCCCGTGTCCGCGAAGACGGGAGAGGCGCTCTCGGCCATGGCGCAATCGTACCGGAGCTCCTTCTCGGACGCCGGGCGCGAGGCGCCGGCGAGCCTTGGAGACGTCGCGTACACCGCGAGCGCGCGGCGCAGCCATCACGAGCACCGGCTCGCCGTCGTCGCCTCGTCGCGCGAGGAGGCCTCGGAGCTGCTGGGCGCGTTCGCGCGAGGGGAGGCGCGCCCCGGCCTCGCGCGCGGGGTGGCCAAGGGGGGAGTGCGCGCCCCGGCCGTCTTCGTGTTCTCCGGACAGGGCTCGCAATGGGCGGGCATGGGTCAAAGGCTCTTCGCGGAGGAGCGGGTCTTCCGCGCCGCGCTCGAGGAGTGCGATGAGCTCGTGCGGCGCCACGCCGGCTTCTCGCTCCTCGGCGAGCTGACGGCGCCCGAGGAGAGGTCTCGCCTCGCGGAGACCGAGGTGGCCCAGCCGGCGATCTTCGCGGTGCAGGTGGCGCTCGCCCGGCTCTGGGGATCGTGGGGAGTCGCGCCGGGCGCGGTGGTCGGCCACAGCGTCGGCGAGCTGGCGGCCGCGCACGTCGCGGGCGCCCTCGGCCTCGACGAGGCGGCTCGGCTCGTCGTGCTCCGCGGGCGCGTCATGCAGCAGGCGGCGGGCCGGGGCAGGATGGCCTCCGTGGCGATGCCCGCCGACGAGGCGGCGCGCGTCATCGAGGGCCACGCGGGCCGGCTCTCCATCGCGGCGATCAACGACCCTGGCTCGGTCGTGCTGGCGGGCGACGACGACGCCCTCGCCGAGGTCGTCCAGCGCCTCGCGCTGCGGCAGGTGCCTTGCCGCATGCTCCGGGTCAACTACGCGTTTCACAGCCAGCAGATGGCCGCCTTCCAGGGCGAGCTCGCGCGCGCTCTCTCCTGGCTCGCGCCCCGCCCCCCCGCGCTCGCGATGTACAGCACGGTCACGCAGGCGCGCGTCGCCGGCGGCGATCTCGACGCCGCGTACTGGGCGAGGAGCATTCGAGAGCCGGTGCGCTTCGCGGGCGCGATCGCGCGGGCGATCGCGGATGGACACCGCGATTTCCTGGAGGTCGGGCCGCATCCTGCGCTCACGGGCAACCTCGAGCAATGCCTCCTCGACCGGGGAGAGCAGGGGATCGCGCTGCCCACGCTGCGGCGAGGCCAGGACGAGCGGCGCTGTCTGCTGCAGTCGCTCGGGGCCCTCTATGCCCACGGCCACGCGATCGACTGGAAGCGCCTCTATCCTTCGGGAGGGCGGTGTGTGTCTCTGCCGGCCTATCCCTGGCAGCGGCAGCGGTACTGGATGGAGCCCTCGGAGGCCGCGCCGCGCCCGGCGCCCGCTCGGATCGAGCCTCGGCCGGAGGTGACTGCGCCCGCGATCCTCGCGCAGCTGAACGGCGCCGCTGCGTTCGAGCGCCGGCGCGTGCTCGAGCGATGGTTGCAGGAGGCCGTCGCGCGGACGCTGGGCTTCGAGGATCCCGCGCGCGTGGACCGCGCGGCGAGCCTCTCGGACCTGGGGATGGACTCGATGATGAGCCTCGAGCTCCGCGGGCGACTCTGCGCCGCGCTCGAGCTCAAGCTCTCGATCAACTGGAGCTTCAGCTGTCCGACGCTGGCGTCGCTCGCCGAGCACGTCGCGGACAGGCTGGGGCTGCCGGCGGAGGCGGAGGGCGCTCGCGGGGCCGCGCGGCCGCGGCTCCACCCGCTCCTGGTCCCGCTCCAGCTCTCCGGCCAGGGGACGCCGTTCTTTTGCGTGCATCCGGCGGGCGGACCGGTCCTGTGTTACGCCGATCTCGCGCGCCACCTCGGAAACGATCGCCCTTTCTATGCGATCCAGGCCAGGGGCCTCGACGACGACGGCGAGCCGGACGACCGCATCGAAATCATGGCCGCGCGTTATCTCGAGGCGCTCCGCGCCGTCCAGCCGACGGGCCCTTACCTGCTGGGCGGCTGGTCGCTCGGAGGCCTCGTCGCGTTCGAGATGGCCCGTCGGCTCGTGGGAGAGGGCAGCCGCGTCGCTTCGTTGACGCTGATCGACAGCTTGCTCAGCGTCGACGACGACCCCGAGTCGAGGCTGAGAGAGTACGTCGAGCTCGCGAGCATGCTGTACCCGGAGAGCTCGCACGCAGAGCTCCGCCGGCTCGGCGAGGGGGAGCTGACGAAGGTCCTCGTCGACGGCGTCCTGCGGTCGAACATCGCTGGCTTCACGAGCTCGGTCAGGCGGCTCTTCACGGCGCACGAGAGGGCGCTCCGCGCGTACGTCGCGCCCACGTACCCGGGCGCCTTCACGTATTTCCGGTCCGCCGAGCAGCCGTCGCGCGGCGGCTCCGCGGAGGTCGCGGAGCCCTACGGGACGCTCTATTACCCGATCTCACGGTTCTCGTCGCAGCCTGTCGAGCTGTACGAGGTCCCTGGCTCGCACTGGACGATGGTCCGGGAGCCCCATGTCCAGGTCCTGGCCGAGAGGCTGAGGCGATGCTTGCTCGGGGCCGATCACATCCATTCGATTTCAGATTGACCGACACGCTTCGTCAGCGTGACGCGCTCGCCCTGTGGGGCGCGATTTCAAACGACGAGCATCAGGAGAGCGCGATGGCGGACGCATCGTATTGCGAGAGCACCTCGTACGCAGAAAAGGATCTGTATGAGCTGGGTGAAATGCCTCCGCTCGGACACGTGCCGCGGAGCATGGTCGCGTGGGTGATCCGGCGCGATCGCCATGGCGAGCCGAGCACCGCCATGCAGGTCGAGGTCGTGCCGACGCCGCGCATCGGCCCGGATGAGGTCCTCGTCGCGGTCATGGCCGCCGGGATCAACTACAATGGCATCTGGGCCTCGCTGGGGAAGCCCGTCTCGGTGTTCGACGTGCATCGGCACGACTATCACGTGTGCGGCTCCGACGCGGCGGGCGTCGTGTGGGCGGTCGGCAGCATGGTCAAGCGGTGGCGCATCGGCGACGAGGTCATCGTGCTCGGCAGCCAGGACGACGGCGAGGACGAGGAGTGCAACGGCGGCGATCCGCTGCTCTCTCCGACGCAGCGGATCTGGGGATACGAGACGCCGCATGGCTCGTTCGCCCAGTTCACGGTCGTGAAGGGGCGGCAGCTGCTCGCGCGGCCCCGGGGCTTGACCTGGGAAGAGAGCGCCTCTTACCTCGCCTCGCTGGCGACCTCGTACCGCATGCTGTTCGGGCACGCCCCGCACATCCTGCGGCCGGGGCAGAACGTGCTCGTCTGGGGCGCGGCCGGCGGCCTGGGCTCGATGGCCGTCCAGCTCGTCGCCGCGACGGGGGCGAACGCGAT
Source organism: Sorangium sp. So ce836 (assembly GCF_028553905.1). Classification (NCBI taxonomy): domain Bacteria; kingdom Pseudomonadati; phylum Myxococcota; order Polyangiales; family Polyangiaceae; genus Sorangium; species Sorangium sp. So ce836. The sequence goes on from NZ_CP102233.1 coordinate 4,782,504, forward strand.
CGGCGTGATCTCGGACGAGAAGAAGCGCGATTTCGTCATGTCGCTGGGCGCCAAGGGCGTCATCGACCGCACCCAGTTCAGGTGCTGGGGGCCGTTGCGCGCGCTCGACGACGCGGCCTATGCAGCGTACATGAGCGAGGTGCGCCGGTTCGGGAAGGCCATCTGGTCGATCACGGGCCAGAAGACCGACGTCGATCTGGTGCTCGAGCACCCCGGCGAGTCGACGTTCCCGGTGAGCTGCTTCGTGGTGAAGCGCGGGGGCATGGTGGTGTTCTGCGCCGGCACGACCGGGTACAACTTCACGATGGATGCGCGGTTCGTGTGGATGCGTCAGAAGCGCATCCAGGGGAGCCATATCGCGACGTTGATGCAGGCGAGCCAGGCGCACCGCCTGGTCCAGGAGGGGCGCGTCCGTCCGGTCCTCTCGGAGACGTTCTCGTGGCACGAGATCCCGAAGGCGCACATGAAGATGAGGCAGAACCTCCACGAGCCTGGGAACATGGCCGCGCTCGTCCAGGCCAGGGCGCCGGGCATGCGTTCGCTCGAGGGGTAAGCGCACGCCCTGACGGCAGCTCGCCCGTCGCAGCTACCGGCCTCTGGCCGCGAGGTGACGGCTCGTCCTCTGCGATCCTGTCGATCTCCGGGTGTATCCGGCGAGAGGGGTGGGGTGGGTGATCGTCTCGACGCGCCTTCCACGGAGGGGCCGTACCAGAACCACCGGATCGGGCGGCCGAGGCTGTCGACTTCGACCGTACTGTCGGCGCCGCCGGTGGTCGTGGTCCGCTGCACCACCCGCCAGGCATCCCGATCCGGACCGCCGTCCTTGGTGCGCGACAGCGCGATCGCCGTCTGCGTGCCGTCGGGCCGTATCTCGAGTCCCAGGCGGCCGAAGCCGTCGTGCCTCCACTCGGTCACGAGCCCGTTCGGATGGACCTGCTTGACAGTCACTTCGCCGGAGACAGGGTTCGGGTGAGCACGATTTCCGCTGCACCCGTTCCAAGCACAGCGTCTCGCTCCAATGTGCTTTCATATTCGATTGGCGTCTCGGATATCACAACATTTGCGTCGTCTCCATATTCCACAGCCCACGCTCGGCGTGAAAGGTCATCTCTTCGCACGAAGCGTGGCACGGGCCATCTGTCGCGATGCCAGTCCTGATCGTGCCCAATGACGGCCCAGTCTTCGTTAATAATCGCGAGATCTCCCACCCTCAGAATTCGCACGGCAGAGTCGGGATCAAGGTGTTTTACGTCATCCATGGATGGCAGCTGCTCCCAAACCGTCCTGAAGAAATACGCAAGGATCACTCCGCCGCTCGCGGCGGTTCGTGCCACGGCCCCTACGGCAAATCCCCCAGATCGGAGAGGGACAGCGAACCACGTCCCCTCAACAACGCTCTGTTTCATTGTCCCTTCAAGAATTGCATTGCTGCGTCTAGGTATGTTTGAATTCGAGGATTGTGCGGACTGATTGGGCTGATGCGATCCAGTGGCGGCTTGTGCGTTTCATATAGCAGCTGCTCCAGACCTCGCTGCTCTGCGTACACATCGGTCCTGTGCACCGGCTCGAAGGTGAGGTCTCGGTGCGCAGGATCACGGCCGTGTTCTGCCGCCCTCCTGGCGAGATCGCTCGTTCTGCCTGAGCGCATCACCTGGCCCGTAATCGGATCACGAAGAACATAAGTGCCGCCTCTTGGTACCACTCCCCTCGCGACCCCCGCCGACTCCTCCGCGAGCGCCCCCAGCCCCTTGCCCAATCCGAAGACGGTTGCCGCCGCGAGGATCATCGCCTTGGTCCCCGCCGCGCCTGCCTCCCGGTAGTCGCCTCCGTCGATCGCGAGGGCCGTATCCGCGGCGCCCAGCCCGATGTGGTAGAGTGGGTTCACGGCGTTGAGCGCGCCGAGGATCCCGTCCTGCTCGTAGCCTTCCCAGATGGCGCCGCCGAGCTCGTAGCCGCCGTACATCCCGAACGTCAGCGCGTTCAGCACCAGCGACCGTGCGATGCCGAAACCCAGGTCGCGCGTCCCCTCCGCGGCGCCCAGCAACGTCTGGCCGACGACGGTACCCGGGCCGCCGGCGCCGGCGTGCTCCGGCGAGAGGGTCACCGGCTGCGGCACATAGCCCGACGAGGTCCCGGTCGTGCCGACGTCGACAGACGCGGTCGTGGCACCGACCTCCACGGACTCGCGATTGGCTTTGACGGGCCGAACTCCTTGGATCGTCACCGAACACCCGCGCACACAAGGGGTGACGATTCCGTCGCTCCCGATGACCGCTGAAATGGGCAATCCCCCGGCGGCTTGGGGCTCTTCCTGGAACCCGCTCGGATCCACGTGGTTGAGCGGGTCGTTGCGCACGTAGCTGTAGGGGTTCCAGCTCTGGCCCGAGAGCGGCGCTTGCACGATCGGGTCGGTCGTCAAGAACCGCCCGATCCTGGCGTCGTACATCCTGCCCCGCATGTTGACGAGCCCGAGCTCGTCATCGCCCTCGTGCCCGGTGAAGCCCCGCGTTGTCTCGATAGAGAACGACGCCGGCGTGGGCTCTCCCCACACCGGGTTTCTGCGCTGGCCGAACGGATCGTAGCTCCGCCGCTCGATCACATCGCCGTCCTCGTCGGTGACAGCATCGACCGAGCCGAGGTGATCGACGTGCACATACCGGGTGCCCGGCTCTCGCCCGCCACGGGTCACGATCGCCACAACCCGCTCCGGCGAGCGCACGTAGTACCGGTGCTCGGCCCTGCCGGTCGCCGCGTCGGTGACCCGCTCGACCAGGTCGCCGAAGTAGATCGTCTCCTCGTCCGGCGTGGTCTTGCGGATCCGCTGCTGGTCGCCGTCGTAGCCGAACGAGACGGTGCTCGCGCCCTGCGTGATCGCCCTCGGCAGGTCGAACGGCGTGTAGCTCACCCGCACCCCGCCCGGGCGCGCGATCTGGTTGCCCACGGCGTCGTAGCCGAAGCTGTCGGCGCCGGCGCCGGTGACGGCGTGCGGGTGCAGCGGGTCGTCGTACGAGAGCGTGCCGGCGTCGGGCGCGAAGGTGAGGTTTCCGTTCGGGTCGTGGTCGTAGCGGAGCGCGCACGGCGCCGTCGCGCTCTCGACGTCGCTGAAGTACGCGCACGTCAGCCGCTCGAGCGCGTCGTATCGAAAGCGCTCGTTCCGGTGTTGCGGCTGCAGCGCGTCGGTGCGCCTCGTGAGGCTGAGCCGGTCGTCATAGCCGTAGCCGAGGTCCTGCACCGCGGTCGCGCCGCTGCGGGTGACGACGCTCTTCAGCCGCTGCTTGTCCGCGTAGTTGCTCCGCTCGGTGACGGCGCCGTTGCCGAACGCCTCCTCGCGGTAGCGGCCTGCGCTGTCCACGTCGGTCAGCTGCCAGTAGGCAGAGCGCGTTGCGCTGTCGCGCACGGCGAGCACGTGGCCATGCGCGTCGTGGTCGTGGGCCACCACGAACGGCGCCGCGCCGGCGGGTGTGGGGTAGGTGATCGTCTCGACACGGCCGAGCTCGTCATAGCCGAGCCTGCTCTCCAGCGCCGCGCGCTCGCCGTCGATCCGGAGCGCCACCGTCTCGAGCTTGCCGTGCTCGGTGTAGCCGTACGTCTTGTCCCCGTCGGGGCTCTCCAGCACGTGGAGCTTGCCGATGCCCTGCCCCGCGGTGTCCCACGTCCAGGTGGTCGTCAGCCGCTCGGCGCCGTCCTCGTCCACGCGCGAGGTGGTGCGCCCGAGGCCGTCGTAGGCGAGCGTCATCACCCGCCGGAGCGCGTCGGTCGACGAGACCAGCTCGCCGAATCCGTCGTTGGTGAAGACGGTCGTGCCCCGATCGGGATGGTCGAGCTGCCGCACGCGGCCGAACGCGTCGCGCGCCGTCCGCGTGGTCGCACCGCCCGGATCGGTGACCGTGTAGAGCGCGCCAAACGGGCCATGCTTGTAACGCGTGACCCCCATCGCCGCGTCGGTGATCGTCACCGGTCGTCCCAGCGGGTCGTGCTCGACCACGGTCACGTGGCCGAGCGGATCGGTGACCTCGGCGCGCAGACCGTCGTACTCGATCTCCACGACCGCGCCCCACGGAGTCGTATGCCGCACCTCGCGGCCTACCGCGTCGTGCTCGTAGATGTCGTAGAGAGCGTCGTCCGGCGACGTGCCCTCGGTCACCGGCACCGAGCGCCGCGCGATGCGCTCGCCGCGTGCGTCGTACGCGATCTCTTGCATCAAGCGCCGCGGCTCGCCCGCGGCGCCTTCCACGGAGGGGCCGTACCAGAACCACCGGATCGGGCGGCCGAGGCTGTCGACTTCGACCGTATCGTCGGCGCCGCCGGTGGTCGTGGTCCGCTGCACCACCCGCCAGGCATCCCGATCCGGACCGCCGTCCTTGGTGCGCGACAGCGCGATCGCCGTCTGCGTGCCGTCGGGCCGTATCTCGAGTCCCAGGCGGCCGAAGCCGTCGTGCCTCCACTCGGTCGCGAGCCCGTTCGGATCGACCCGCTCGACCAGCACGCCGAGACCCTCATCGAACGCCACGCGCGTGGTGTGGCCGGCCGCGTTGACGTGCGTCTCGGGGAAGAGCCCCTCGGCGTCGTACGTCGTGCTCCACGCCCGGTGATGCCCGAACGCATCGTCCGCCGTCACCCCGGTGACGTTGCCGAAGTCGTCCCGCGCGATCACGACATCGAGCTTGGTGTCCGGGATGCCCTCGTCGCTGTCGATCGACTCGGTCTCGATCTCGCCGTAGATCGTCGTCGTGCGCGCGAGCAGGCGGCATTGCGAGAGCCCCGCGGCCGCGCTGCATTCCTTCTCGGTCTGGAGCTGACCGAGCACCCACCGCTCGGTGTCGTTCTTGAAGGTGCGCGTCGTCTCCAGCGTCAGGTCGACGCCGCGGGTCGAGACCTCCTCGGCGCGCACGTTGCCGAACGCGTCGAAGTCCGTCACCTTCGCCGCCGTGTCGCGCAGCAGCAGCGCGCCGCCCCCGCCACGCTCCACCTGCTCGACGTACGCCTCCACCGTGAGCGTGTCGCCGCCGTCGACCGGATAGACCCCCTGCGCTCGCCGGAGCCGGCGCTCGGTCGGGAGCGTGAAGTAGCTCGCGCCGTTGTTGGTAGGCACCATCTCCCGCGTCACATCGAGGAACGAGAGCTCGATCTGCTCCGGTCTGGGCTGGTCCGGCAGTCCCGGAGCCCAGCGCCATTGCTGCTTCACCTGCCCCGCGAACGGAAAGACCTCGAGCTCCTCGTCGAACGTGACGTTGTCGTACCGCTCGGCCGTCCCCGCGCCGGTGTCGGCCTCGACGACCACGCGCTCCCCGAACCCGAGAAAGCCCCGCCCGAGCCGGTGGTAGCGCCCGTCGCGATAGCGCACCTCGAAGCGCCGCGCCCGGTCCGCGCCGTTGTTGAGCGCGTAGCCGCTGACGACCCGCCGCGGCCCCACCGCGCAGCGGCGCGGGTACTCGCAAGCGTTCGCCGCGTCGTCCCGCGACACGTAGAGCATGCTCTCCCGCTCCGGAGCTCCCGCGGCGGTGCCGTTCGTGATCGAGGCGTCGGTGAGGTGGCCATACGCGACGCTCACGTTCGGCACGAAGCCCGCCTCGCTCGGCTCGTGCGCGTTCATCCCGTCCGAGACCGCGACGAGGAGATCCCGATCGGCCGCGAGGTTCTGGAAGACGTTGAACACGCCCCCGAGCGGCAACACCACGTCCTGCGCCCCGTCGCCGTCGACATCCCCGATGCGCGGCCCGTGCGGCTCGGCCAGCGTGACGGCCTCCCCGACCGCCGCCTCGAACGGGATCCCCGGGTCGACAAGCGCGAACGTCGGCCCATCGCGCGCGCCGGTGGCCTGGAGGATCGCCCAGGAGGGCAGCGCGAGCGATGAGCCCGGCAGCATGCCCGGCGGCACCGGCATGAGCAGATCCTGCAAGCCGTCGCCGTCGTAGTCCAGGGGCGCCGCCAGCCGGAAGAACGAGTCCTGTGCGCCGAGGCTCTCGAGGACGCCCGCCGGGCCGAGGCTCTCGACCGCCGGCGCATCGAAGGTCGGCCCCGTGTTGAGGGTCGTGCGGAGCCCGCCGTGGCTGAAGCCCGATTGCACCGCGTCGGGCAAGCCGTCGCCGTTCACGTCGAGGAACACGGTGCGGCCGCCGCGAGGCGGCTGAGGCAGCTCGGTGTCGAAGACCTCCCAGCTGCCGTCGTGCCGCCGGGTGAGCGCCCCGTACGTCGGCGCGGGGAGCATCGTGCCATCGCTGAACGTCAGCACGGTCGCCACGACCAGATCGACCTTGCCGTCGGCGTCGAGGTCGAGCGTCTGGATCTCCATGTCGCACGGAAACCCGTTGAGCGGTTCCAGCGACTCCCCGGTGACGTCGAACCCCGCCGGCGTGCCGTTCCGCTCCGGCTTCCAGCGATGGACGGTCCACGTCGCCTCGAGCGGGTTCTGGGTCAGCGTGCGGCTGTGGTCGTCGCACTGGATCAGGTCGGGCACGCCGTCGCCGTCCACATCGGCGAGGTGCACGGCGCCCTCGGGCAGGCGCAATCCGGGCGGCGCGGGACGGACGCCGAGCGGAAAGGGCCTCCGGATGCCCGTGTCGTGGACCTCGAAAGTCAGGTCCGGCCGGGCCAGGAGGACAAGCCAGGTGTCGCCGGTGTCATGGACGTCGTGAAGAAAGACGTCCGTCCGGCCATCCTGGTTGAAATCCAGGGCCGTCCCGAGCTCCGGCTGAAGGAGCTCGGGATCCGAGGACCCGTGTGGATTGGCGATCACGGCCCAGTCCTCGAGGAGCGCCAGGGTCGCGGGCGCGAAGGGAGCCGCCGAGCCGCTCGACCGTCGATTGCGCGCGACGAGCCAGCCGGTGATGGGGTTCTCTGGCGTGCTGAGCCCGGCGACCACGTCCGGAACCACGAGGTCGTCGAGCCCGTCGCCGTCGATGTCGAACAGCATGGGGCTCGCCTTCCGGGAGGTCGGCTTGGCGACGTCCGTCGCGATCCTCCGGAACCCCGCCTCGCCGCGGCTGTACTGAAAGCGCGTCGGCGGCTTGCATACCCCGTCGCCCGCGCACTCCTCGACCTGCGTCAGGAGCGTCCGATTCGTCGCCTCGCTGACCTCGTACGTGAACCCGTAGCGCCGCACCAGCGCGTCGTCCGGGCCGAGCATCTGGATCTCGTCGAGGCGCAGCGAGCGCTGGAGCGCCATGCCGCCCGCGTACTGCGTCCGGACCTCGGCCGGCTCCTTCGTCTCGTACACGAACCGCACCGCCCGCGACGGCGCGAGCGCCGGCTCGCCCTCGAAGCTCGTGTAGCGGATCTCGTCGATCGCGTACTCCGCGGTGAAGCCCTCCTCGGCGTCCGCGGAGCAGTATTCGTAGGTCATGGCATTGCCGCGGCCGTCGCGCGCCTTGGTCGCGAGCCACGCGCGCGCGGCGCCGCCCCGAGCGACCGGCTTGCCGCTGTCGCTCTTGCCGTACTCGATGACGAGCCCGGACGGTATCATCGCCTCGAAGAAGAGCGCCTCCGCGGGCGCGTCCCCTTCCGCGGCGTAGTGCCCGACCACCTTGACCATCGTGTCGGGGAACGTCCGGTACTCGATCGTCCCCGCCGCTCGCCCCACCGCGACGAGCCGCCTGTCGTCGAGGCAGAGCGCGTCGTCGGCATCGTACCGGACGCCGCGGATCTCCCCGTCCTGCGCCAGGCTCTTCGGACACCGCGTGATCGCCGACAGCCCGGCGATGGAGAAGCCCAGCCCGAGGACGCCTTCTCCGGCGCTGCTATCGAATTGAATCGCGAGCCGTGGCTCCACGCCTGCCCGCCCCGGGACGGCGGTCAAAGGCATCACGTACACGGCCTCTCCGCCGCTCGTGACCGAGAACGTCCCGGCCATCGCGCCCGCGGAGACGGTCGTCACCCCCGGCGCGTGTCCGGCCCGCGGCGGATCCCTGGACGCGCGCGTCCGGCAGGCGATGATGCCGTGAGGACGAACCGGCGGGAGCTCGGGGCTGCACGAGCACCCCGCCTGCGCCAGCACGCAGCCTAGAAACATCAAGAGCGGGATCAACGCCCGCAGAACACATCGCGGCACCGGCGCCATCGCGGCCTCCCTCGCGCAGAGGAGCACATAGAGCCACCGCGCATGCAAGCGTCATCCGGGCACAAGGCCTCGGCGGAGATGCGGTGTCTCTGGGGTGGGAGGCGTCGATTGCTCCATAGGCCTGCGCCCCATGGGCCCTCGCGACGCTCTCCGCAGAACGAAGAGGGCTCCCTGCAAGCCGCGGCGTCCTGACGGCAGTCCATCGAGGCTTCGCTGGCGCCGAACGGAGCTCGCCGGCAGGTCGGAGCCGCTTCCCCGCAGCCCCAGGGCGCTCACCAGCAGCCCATGGGTGCTCGCCGGTAAGCCCAGGGCGCTCACCAGCAGCCCCTGGGTGCCCGCCGGCAGGTCCGGGGCCCTTGCCGGCACCCGCTGGTACCGCTCCTCGGACCTGCTGGTATGGCTCCTCGGACCTGCTGGTATGGCTCCTCGGACCTGCTGGTATGGCTCCTCGGACCTGCTGGTATGGCTGCTCGGACCTGCTGGTATGGCTGCTCGGACCTGCTGGTATGGCTGCTCGGACCTGCTGGTATGGCTCCTCGGACCTGCTGGTATGGCTGCTCGGACCTGCTGGTATGGCTCCTCGGACCTGCTGGTGCCGCTCCTCGGACCTGCTGACACGATTCCTGGCCGTCTCGCCGGGTGCTGGCCGCGCTCCCGGCCCGCTGGCGGCGCCCCGCGGGGCCCCCTGGCCGCGCTCCGCGGTTCGCTGGGTTCGCGCCCGCCCCGCTGGGGCGCGTCCCTGGGGCGCTGGCGCAGCGCCCCGGCGTCGACACCGTGCTCTCAGGGCGGCCGAGCCCGCGGAGCACCCCCTCCGAGGGCCGGGCAGCTCCAGACGAGCTAAATGGACCCCCCCGGCCCCACCGGAGGCGGAATCGACCACTCCGCGCTGTCCGAGAGCCTCGGCTCCGCCTCCTCCGCCGCGCTCCCGAAGAAATCCGCCACGTCGTGCCGCCTCGCCTCCGCGTCCGCCCGCCCGAGCTCGATCAGCTTCCGCGTGAACGACCCGTCGAACAGAAGGTAGCTCGCCAGGTCCGCGTCGTTCTCCGCCCCCACGTCCACCAGCGAGAGCAGCCGCCGCATCATCGCCGGCCCCCCCTGCACCTTGCCCGCCCTCACGTGCTCCGCCGCCAGCCGCCCGAGATCCACGCTCGGCCGCACCACCAGCGTCTCCACCCGCCGGTACGGCAGCGCCCCGCGCTGCGCCGCCCCCCCGTTGATCGAGTGCAGGAAATCCGGCCCGAACGCCCGCTCCCCGTCCTCGATCATGTGGTTGACCCGCGTCAGGACCTCGAAATCCGTCTGGATGTGGTCGAGCAGGAACGCGTTCAGCACCTTGCCGAGCACCAGCGCCATCCCCGGCGGCTTGCCGCTGTCCCCCGCGTCGATGCTCCGCACCTCCCGCGACAGCCCGATCGCCAGCACGTGCGTCGCCCCCAGCCGGAGCGCCGGCGCGATCGGCGTGTTCTGCCGCACCCCGCCGTCCATGTACAGATCCCGGCCGATGCGCACCGGCGGGAACAGGATCGGGATCGCCGCCGACGCGAGCGCGTGCGGCGGGCCGATCAGCGCCCCGCGGATGATCGTCCGCGGCGGCGCCGTCGTCGGCAGCGCGCCGTCCGGGCCGGTCTGCATGAAGATCACCGTGCGGCCCGTCGCGATCTCGGTCGCCGACACGCTGACCGCCGACAGGTAGCCGTGGCGCAGCGTGCGCGCGATCGCGCGCCACGGGATCTCCCGCTCGACGAGCCGCTGCATCGGCGAGACGTCGAACAGGCCCACGCCCTCCGAGCCGCCGCCGAACATGAGCTTCGGCAAGGAGATCGCCTGCCGCACCCCGAAGCCGAGCACCGCCTCGAGCTTCAGCTGCGTCCACAGGTTGACGAGCCGCCGCACCCCGAGCGTCGGATCGTCGAGGTGCGCCGCGAGGTAGCACGCGTTCACCGCCCCCACGGACGTCCCGCACAGGATGTCGATCCGCGGCGGCGCGCCCCGCAGCCGGGCGAACGCGTCGAGCACGTACGACATCACCCCGACCTCGTACGCCCCCCGCGCGCCGCCGCCCGAGAGGATCACCGCGACCTTGCGCCGCGGCTTCGTCCCTGTCCTTCCGCCGGTACCCGTCATGCCATCTCCCCGCGGCGGAGCGGGTCGTGCCCCGCCGCCGGACCCTCGGCCTCCCCGGCCAGGATGCGCCGCACCACGGCGCGCTCCAGGAACAGCGCCCTGAGCCGCGCGTCGCGGATGTAGCTCGCCACCTTCTGCACGTGGAGCGCGGCGCGGTGGTACGCGTCCGCCGCGCTCGCCGGCGCGCCCTTCTGCAGCGCCTCGCAGCAGAGGTCGCGCACCTCGATGCCGTACTCCGAGCTGCCCGCCTCGACCGCGCCGAGCGCCGTCCGCGCGAGCAGCACCCCGGAGTGCACCTCGCCCGCGTCCACCCGCGCCGCCGCCTCGATCGCCGTCGCGTACGCGTGGTAGCTCATCAGCCCCTGCGACTCGGCGAGCTGCCGCGCCTCCGAGGCGTTCGCGATCGCGGCCTGGACGTCGCCCTGCGCCTTCGCGAGGAGGCCGCGCACGTTGCGCTCGTGGATCATGTCGTACACGCTGCCGGTCACCGCGATGAGCGCGCCCGCATCGGCGCAGAGGGTGTGCGCGGCGTCGGCGTCGCCCGCTTCGAGGAGGATCCCCGCCGCGCAGAGGAGCGTGTCGGCCCGCGCATCCTGATCGTCATAGCGCTCGTGCGCCTCGCGCGCCCGCTTCATGTACGCGAGGCTGCGCGGGATGTCCCCGAGCTTGGCGTACGCGTGGCCGATGTTGCTCAGCGTCTTCGCGATCTGGAACCTCCCGCCGATCGCGAGATCGATGGAAATCGACGAGAGCCCGACCGCGATCGCGTCCTCGAAGCGCTCGAGCACGAACATCGCCACCGCGAGCGAGTTCTTCGCGCGCGCCTCGCTGCGGCGCGCGCCCACCGCGCGGAACACCGCGATCGCCTCGGCGTAGGCCTCGACCGCCTCCTGCACGCGGCCGACCCGGCGCAGCAGCACCCCCTTCGTGCGCAGCACCTCCGCGCGCGCCCGCGGCGTCAGCCCGCCCATGTGCGTCACCCGGAGCGCCCGGTCGGCCGCGCTGATCGCGCCCTGGACGTCGCCGAGCTCGCGCAGCACCTCCGAGAGGATCGTCAGCGCCTCGACCTCGAGCGCCGGGCGCCGCGCGATGCGGGCGATCTCGGCGGCCCGCTGCGCCACCGGCAGGCCGCGGGCGAGGTGGCCGTCGTCGAGGTCGAGCCGCGCGGTGCGCACGAGCGCGAGCGCGGCCCACCGCGCCTGCCCGCTCTCCTTCGCGAGCTGGCGCAGCGCCGTGAGGTGCTTCTTCCGCTCGCGGCGGCGGCCGAGGTGGCGGAAGATCGCCTCCAGCGCCTCGTGCGCGATCATCCGGCGGGTGTCGCCGGTCGGCAGGAGCGACAGCGCGCGCTCGTAGTACCGGCGCGACAGCTGCGCCTGGTGCCCGGCGCGCGCGGCCCGCGCCGCGTCGAGGTAGAGCTCCGCCGCCGGCCCGGGCGCCTCGCCGCGCGCGAGGTGCTGCGCCACGATCGCGGCCGAGAGCCCCTGCGCGAGCGGCGTCGTCGACAGGTGCTCGCCGAGCCGCCGGTGCATGCGCACGCGGCTCGCGCTGTCGAGCGCGAGGTAGGCGACGTCGCGCACGAGCGGGTGCCGGAAGTCCACCGCCCCGGCGCGGCGATCGCACAGGCCGCGCGCGCAGAGGCGCGTCACCGCCTCGTCGTCCGCGAGCCGCGTCAGGTTCAGGATGTCGTCCTTGAGCAGCGGGCCCCCGGCGACCGCGAGCCAGTTCACGACGTCGTGCTCCGCGGGCGGCAGCTCGCGCAGCCGGTCGCCGATGAGCTGCTCCAGGGTCGACGGGAGCGGCTCGCCGCGGTCCCCGGTCCGGTCGTGGCGGACGAGCTCGTGCCGCCCGTCCGGGTGCTCGACGATCTCCAGCGTGCCCCGCTCGAGCAGCGCGTCGACCATCTCGAGCAGGAAGAACGGGTTGCCGGCGACGCGCGGCACGAGCTCGCCGCAGACGGCCGCCACGCCCTCGCGCACGCCGAGGCGCGCCTCCACGAGGCGCATCTGCTCCTCGGCGCCGAGGCCGCGGAGCTCGATCCGCACGAGCCCCTCGATGAACGGCGTCACGCGCTCCTCGGGGCGCGTGAGCAGCAGCACGAGGATCGGGAGCCGCTCCGAGCGCTGCTTGAGGAGCTCCGAGATGAGCTCCAGGCTCGGGCGATCGGCCCACTGGAGGCCGTCGATGACGACGACGAGCGGCTGGTGGCGCGCCAGCGAGCCGAGCAGGTACTTCACGCCGCGCACCACCACGTCGCGGCCGTAGGCCGACGCGTCCTCCTCGGGGTGGTCGAGCTGCTTGCCCGTGACCAGCTCGGCGAGGCGCGTGACGATGCGCGCCCCGAGCGGCGAGCGCGCGATCGACCCGAGCAGCGCGCGGATCACGTGGGCGGCGTCGTCGATCGAGTGATCGAGCCCCATCCCGGTGACGTCGCGGAGCACGTCGCAGACCGTGGCGAGCGGCAGCTCGCTCTTCACCGGCGAGCACTCGACGTGGAGCACGCGCGCCTCGCCGGGGAGCTCCGAGAGGAACGTCGAGATGAGCGCGCTCTTGCCGATCCCCATCTCGCCGACGATGACGCGCGCCACCGACTGGCCCCGGAGCGCGCCGCCCGGCGGGCTCGGCGGCTTGCTCTGCCGGCTCGGCGGCGGCGGCGGCTCGCTCTCGCCGTAGCGCGCCGGCGGCTCGGCGAGGCCCTTCACGGGCGGCGACACCGCGCGGTGGTAGGCGGCGTGCAGGTCCGCGCGCTCCGCGTCGCGCCCCACGAGGTCGTTCGGCGACAGCGCGATCTCCGCCATCCGCTCCTCGCGGGTGAGCGGGCGCTGCAGCGCGTAGAGCCGCATCTGGTGCGGGACCTGGTAGCCGCCGGCGTCGTTGAGATCGAGCGAAGGCGCGTCGCCCCAGCGGAAGTCGCGCCGGACGAGGCGGTAGACGCCGCCCGCGACCCAGGTCTTGCCGAACGGGGTGCGGCTGCCGAGGCGCTCGGCCAGGAAGTTCGCGGGCTCCTTGAGCACGTGGTTGATGAGGTGCCCCTGCTCGTCGCGCTCGCCGTACGCGATGCCGCGGACGATGCCGATCGCGGCGCGGAGCTCGACGGGCAGGTCCTCCGACGCGCCGGCGAGCGCCTCGTGCACGTCGACGGCCAGCGAGGCCGCGTCGGCCGCGGCGCGCGACGGGTTCGCGAGCAGCCCCACGACGGCGCGCGCGCTCGCGTGCGACTCCCAGGACCAGATCGCCCCGTGCTTGAAGGCGATCGCGTCGAGGGTCGTGCGGATCGAGCGCCCGCTGCGCTTGCCGGCGAGCCGCCCCTGCGCCCCGAGCAGCTCGTCCACCCCCTCGATGCGCAGCGTCACCACGGCGACGTGGCGCACCTCGCGCACGATCCGCGGCGCCCCGGTGTTCTCGGCCTCGCCGCCCGTGCGCGCGGCCGGCACCGCCGCGAGCGTCTGCGGCTGCGCCATGGAGCCGCTGTCCGGGGGCCGCTCCTCCGCGCCGCCCGCGGCGTTGTCGCGCGCGTCCTCGTGGCGATCGCGGCCGAGCAGGTGGGCCACGGTCTGCTCGACCGACGCGTTGTCGACGAGCTCCTGCTTCGCGAGCAGGACGCGCGCGATCGCGCCGGCGAGATCGCGCGCGGTCTGGAAGCGGTCCTCGGGCGCGTGCGCCATGGCGCGCATCACGATCGCCTCGAGCTCCGCCGGGATGTCGCGCGCGTGGGCCGACGGGGGGTCGAACAGGCCCTCCTTGACGGCCTGGAGGAGCGCCTCGTCGTCGAGCTTGCCGTAGGGCGAGCGCATGGCGAGCAGCTCGTAGAGCACGACGCCGAGGGCGTAGATGTCGCTCCGCCGGTCGACGCGCTCGCCGCGCGCCTGCTCGGGCGACATGTACCCGAACTTGCCCTTCAGCACGCCGGGCTCCTCGCGGAAGAGGTTCGCGCTGGCGATGCCGAAGTCGGCGATCTTCACGACGCCCTCGAACGACAGGAGGATGTTCTGCGGCGAGACGTCGCGGTGGACGATGGCGAGCGGCATGCCGCCCTCGTCCTTGCGCTCGTGGGCGTAGTGCAGCCCCTTCGCCGCCTCGGAGACGATGAACGCGGACACGAGGGGCGGGATCCGCGACTCCTTCTGCTGCGCGGCGCGCATCAGCTTGCCGAGGTCGAAGCCCTCGACGTACTCCATCGAGAGGAGCAGCCCGTCCTCGCCGTGGTCCGAGAACTCGTAGACCTGGACGATGTTCGGGTGGTTCAGGCGCGTCGCGAGGTGGGCCTCCTCGACGAACATCGCGCGGAAGCGCCGCGAGGCCCCGTGCGCGGGGAGGATCCGCTTGACGACGAGGAGCTTGTAGGTGCCCTCGGCGCCGCGCTTCTTGGCGAGGAAGACCTCCGCCATGCCGCCAGCGCCCAGGCGGCGCTGGATCTCTAGGTCGGCGAGCTGGGACGGGTGCTTGGCCATGCAGCGAAGCGGCGCGCGGGCGCCGCGGCTGGGAGGCGCCGGGCGCGGTGGATCAGGGACACCGATGAAAGAAGGACCGCGCGCGGTTCCCCCCGATCCATGGGAGGACGATGGGTTGACCCGCATGGTAGCGTCCCGCCCGCGTCTTCGGGGGGACAACCATGGTGGAAAGGCGAATCTTTCTGGGCGGGTGGGGTGTCGGCGCGCCCGGTGAGCCCGCCCGCGCGCCGCGGCTCCGCGGCCGCGCGGCCGTCCACCATCGACGCTGAATTTTCGCTTGCAAGGCGCCCTCACGCGGGGGCCCGCCGCCGCGGCCGGACGAGGCAACAAAGCGATTGCCCAGGGTGTCCCCGTCTGTTAAAGCGGATCCGGTACAGCGGATGCGGCATCCGTCATGGGAGATGCCGGGCATCCGACCCTGGCAGCCGGGCTGATCGGCGGCGGGGTCGTCGTGTGCGCGCTGGAGACCTCGAGGGGTTCGACATGGACATTCGCGTGACAGAGGCGGACGTCGTCGTCGTGGGCGGCGGAAGCGCAGGGTCGACTGCAGCGGTGGAGGCGCAGCAGCGGCTGCCGCGGGGGCGGGTGGTGCTCCTCGAGAAGGCGCATATCAAGCGGAGCGGCGCCATCGCGATCGGCATGGACGGGCTGAACAACGCGATCATCCCCGGACACGCGACGCCGGAGCAGTACGTGAAAGAGATCACGGTGGCCAACGACGGCATCGTGAACCAGCGCGCCATCTACGAATACGCGCGGAACAGCTTCGCGATGCTCCAGGAGCTCGACTCCTGGGGCGTCAAGTTCCAGAAGACGCGCTCGGGCGATTTCGACGTCAAGAAGGTCCACCACAACGGGAGCTACGTCCTCCCGATGCCGGAGGGCTACGATCTCAAGAAGATCCTCACGCGCATGGTGAAGCGCGCCGGGGTGCGGGTGATCAACCGCGTCATGGCCACACGGATCCTCGTGACCGAGGGGCAGGTCGCCGGCGTGATCGGCTTCGACACCCGGGAGGGTCACATCGAGATCATCAAGGCCAGGGCGGTCATCCTCTGCTGCGGCGCCTCGGGGCGGCTCGGGCTGCCGGCGTCCGGCTATCTCCACGGGACGTACGAGAACCCCTCGAACGCCGGAGACGGCTACTCGATGGCCTACCACGCGGGCGCCGAGCTCACGGGCATCGAGTGCTTCCAGATCAACCCGCTCATCAAGGACTACAACGGTCCGGCGTGCGCCTACGTCACCGGCCCGCTCGGCGGGCACACGGTGAACGCGCGGGGGCACCGCTTCATCGAGAGCGACTACTGGAGCGGGCAGATGATGCTCGAGTTCTACCGGGAACTCCACTCGGCGAACGGCCCTGTCTACCTCAAGCTCACGCACCTCGCCCCGGAGACGATCACCGAGGTCGAGCGGGTCCTCCACCAGACGGAGCGCCCGAGCCGCGGCCGCTTCCACGAGGGGAGGGGGCACAGCTACGCGAGCGATCTCGTCGAGATGCACATCTCCGAGATCGGCCTGTGCAGCGGTCACAGCGCCTCGGGCGTCTGGGTCAACGAGAAGGGCGAGACCACGGTGCCCGGGCTCTACGCCGCCGGCGACATGGCGTGCGTGCCGCACAACTACCTCCTCGGCGCGCTCACCTACGGGAAGATCTGCGCCCAGAACGCGCTCGACTACCTCGATCGCGCGCCCGCCGTCGAGCCGCTCGCGACCGACGTGGACGCCGAGCGCGAGCGCATCCTCGCCCCGCTCTCCCGGAAGAGCGGCGTCGCGCCCCACCAGTACGAATACAAGGTGCGGCGCCTCGTGAACGACTACCTGCAGCCGCCGAAGACGGGCAACCGGATGACCCTCGGGCTCGAGTACTTCCTGCGCGCGAAGGGCGAGCTCGACGAGGTCACGGCGGCGAGCCCCCACGAGCTCATGCGCGTGATGGAGTGCCACTTCATCCGCGACTGCGCGGAGATGGCCGCGCGCGCCTCGCTGTTCCGGACCGAGAGCCGCTGGGGCCTCTACCATTACCGGCTCGATTACCCCGAGATGGATGACCGCCGCTGGTTCACCCACGTGAACCTGAAGAAGGGCGACGACGGCGAGATGGTCGCCTTCAAGCGTGCCGTGGAGCCTTATCTCTTCCCGATCGACGACGGCGAGCTCAAAACCTACCACCGGCTGCGCATCCCGGCCGAAGAGCAGCGCGCGCCGCTCTGACGAGCAACGAGGTCAATCCATGGGTCACCTTCTCAACCGCGAATCCGTCAAGGCGCAGCGCGCCAGGACCGTGGGCCACGCCGAGGCCTCCGTCCGGCTCGATCTGCCGGTCGTCATCGACGAGGCGTCCTGCATCAAGGGGTGCCGCATCTGCATCGACTCGTGCCCGGTGGACTGCCTCGCCATCCATCCAGAGACGAAGAAGGCGCACATGGCCTACGACGAGTGCTGGTATTGCCTCGCCTGCGAGATCGACTGCCCGAAAGAGGCCATCACCGTGAAGATCCCTTTCCTCATCCGGTAGCGGCCTCGAGGCGGAGAGACGACATGACACAGCCATCGCTCGCACAGGAGCTCGTGAGCGTGCTCCGGGATCCCGATCCCGGCGCGCGCCAGCTCGCGCTGACCCAGATCGAGGACCTCTCGGACCCGGAGATCCTCCACCCGCTCATCGAGGCCGCCCGCGACGAGGACCCCACGGTGCGGGCGCTCGCGCTCGGGCACCTCGAGGATCTCGGCGACCCGCGCGCCGTGCCCGCCATCCTCCGGGCGCTCGACGACGACGAGACCCACGTGCGCGAGGCCGCCGCCACGGCGCTCCGCGAGCTCCGCGGGGCCGAGGCGGCCACCCACCTGATCGACGCAATGCGTCACGACAGCCCGTTCGTGCGCATGTCGGTGATCGTGGCGCTCCGGGAGATCCGCGATCCGCGGGCGCTCGAGCACCTCGAGGGCGCGCTCCTCGACCCTTCGCCCGAGGTGCGGCGCGAGGCGGTGCTCGCCCTGGCCTACCTGCGGCGTCCCGAGACCGCCCGCGCCCTGCGCGGGAGCCTGCGCGACCCCGACGCGCGGGTGCGGCAGGTCGCGATCGGCGCGCTCGAGTCGCTCGGCGCGCCGGCGCTCGTCGAGGAGCTCGTCGCGCTGCTGTCCGACCCCGACTGGCGGGTGCGCGTCGAGGCCGCGATCGTGCTCGGCCGCTCGGCGCACGGCCTCGCCGCGCCGCACCTCCGGACCGCGCTCAATGACGCGGCCTGGCAGGTGCGGAAGGAGGCGGCGCTCGCGCTCGGGCGGCTCCGGGCGGCCTCGGCCGCGGCGGATCTCGTCGCCCTGCTCGAGAGCGAGCTGCCCGATCTGCGCAAGGCCGCCGCCCAGGCGCTCGGCGAGCTCGCGGCGGCGTCGGCCGAGGCGCCGCTCGGGCGGCTGCTCGGCGACGCCGACGTCGAGGTGCGGAAGGCGGCGTCCCGCGCCCTCGACGCCATCCGGGCAGGGGCCGGGCGCCATGGAACCTTCGCGAGGGATTGAGCCGATGATCCAGGCAGCGCGCGCGCTCTTGCTCCTCGTGGCGGTCCTCGTCGGCCTGTCGTGCACGACGGAGGAGAAGCGGACGATCCGCATCGCCATCGGGACGCAGGACACGACGATCAACTGCGCCACCGGCGGGCTCCTGATCCGGGAGCTCAAGCTGCTCGAGAAGCACCTCCCGAGGGACGGCAAGTACAAGGACGTCTCCTACGAGATCGAGTGGAAGGACTTCACCTCGGGGCCGCCGCTGACGACCGAGATGGTGGCCGGGAAGCTCGACATCGGCGCGATGGCCGATTTCCCCGGCGTGCTGAACGGCGTCGCCCACCAGAAGCAGGGGAGCCGCAGCCTCTACATCGCCACGCTCTCCGGCAGCGCGCTCGGGAGCGGCAACGGCGTCGTCGTGCCGCTCGACTCGCCGGCCCAGGGCCTGAAGGACCTCAAGGGCAAGCAGATCTCGGTCCCGTTCGGCTCGTCCGCCCACGGCATGCTGCTCCGGGCGATCCGCGATCTCGGCTGGGATCCGGACAAGGACGTGACGCTCGTGTCGCAGTCGCCCGAGGTCGGCGGCTCCTCGCTGAAGGCGAAGAAGATCGACGCGCACGCCGATTTCGTCCCGTTCGCCGAGCTGTTCCCGTTCCGCGGCTTCGCCCGGAAGATCTACGACGGCTCCAGCGTCGAGGTGCCGACGGCGCACGGCGTCCTGGTGCGCGCGGCGTACGCGGAGGAGCACCCGGAGATCGTCGTCGCCTTCCTCAAGGCGGCGCTCGAGGCCGATCGGCTGTTCGCGGAGGAGCCCGAGAAGTACAGCGAGCTCATCGAGAAGGTGACCGGCGTGGACGCCGAGGTCGCAACCATGTTCCACGGGCCGCTCGGCATCCAGACGCGGGACTTCACCATCAAGCCCGAGGTCCGCCGCGCGCTCCAGGTGGCCGTCGACACGCTCACGCTGCTCAAGCGCACCGACACGACGCTCGACGTCGGCGCGTTCGTGGACGACCGGTACATCCGGCGCGCGGCCCAGGAGCTCGGGCTCGACTACGAGGCGCGGCTCGCGAGCTACGCCAAGCTCCCGCTCTCCGGGAGCGACGCCCTGTCCGGCGAGCCGATCGGCGAGCCGGCGCTGGCCGCGCAGATCTGGGTCGGGGGCGAGCCGAAGGTGCGCGCGTACGCGAGCCCGGGCTCCGCGCTCGCCGCGCTGAAGCAGCTCACGGTCGAGGGCAAGGAGATCCGCGCCGCCTTCGTGCACGACCGGATCAGCGGGGTGAAGCTCCTCGCCGATCGCGCGTGGTACGCGCGGCGCCCCGACGGGAGCCTCGCGGCGTTCCTCGCGAAGGAGGACGCCGAGCGGTGGGCCGCGGAGAACACCGCGGCGGTCGTCGACTTCGCGACCCTGCGGGGCGACGTCACCAAGCTCACGGCGGCGGCGCCATGACGATGATCTCGGAGCGCAGCGCGCCGGCCGGGCCGGCTCTCGGCGGCCGCGCGACCTTCGCGCCCGCGCCGGTGCCGGCGAGCGCGTCCCGGCGGCGCGCGTCCCCGGCGCCGGGCGGCGAGCGGCGCCCGCGCCGCGATCTCGGCCGCGTCGCGCTGCGCGTCCTGTCCGTGGCCGCGTGCGTCGCCCTCTGGCAGTGGGCGTCGATGTCGCGCGTCGACCTCGGCCTCGTCACGTTCGTCAACGTGCCCGCGCCGACCGAGGTCCTCGTCGCGGCGCGGGAGCTCTTCGGCTCGCCGAAGCTCTGGCTGCACCTCTGGAGCAGCGTGCTCCGCGTCCTCGCGGGCTTCGCCGCCGCGGGCGTCACGGGCGTCGTGCTCGGGCTCGTCATCGGCCGCTCGCGGCTCGCCGAGGACACGCTCCTGCCGCCGCTCGAGGTCCTGCGCCCCATCCCCGGCGTCGCCTGGCTCCCGCTCGCGATCCTGATGTTCCCGTCGGCCGAGCTGAGCATGATCTTCATCACGACCATGGGCGCGCTGTTCCCGATCCTGCTCGCGACGATCCACGGCGTCGGCGCCCTCGATCCGCGGCTCATCGCGAGCTCGCGCAGCCTCGGCGCGCGCCCCTTCCGCCTCTTCCTCGAGGTGGTCCTCCCGGGCGCGCTGCCCAGCATCATCACGGGGATGAGCATCGGCATGGGCACGTCCTGGTTCTGCCTCGTCACCGCCGAGATGATCGGCGGCCAGTACGGCGTCGGCTACTTCACCTGGGAGTCGTACAACTTGCAGCGCTACCCGGACATCGTCCTCGGCATGCTGCTCATCGGCCTGATGGGCATGCTCAGCAGCGCGCTCGTCCAGCGGATCGGCGCGTGGCTCACGCCCTGGCACCGGCCGCAGGAGAAGGGCCGATGACGCCCGCCGCGAGCGCGCGGCGCTGGGAGAGCCCGGGGGGCGCCGTCGAGATCCGCGGCCTGTCCGTGGCCCTGGGGGCGGGCCCCCGCCGCGTCGAGGTGGTGCGGGATCTCGATCTGACCGTCGAGGGCGGCGAGCTCGTGAGCCTGCTCGGCCCGTCCGGGTGCGGCAAATCGACGATCCTGAACGCCGTCGCCGGGTACGTGGCGCCGGAGCGCGGCAGCATCGTCGTCGGCGGCGAGCCGGTCGAGGCGCCCGGGCCGGAGCGCGGCATGGTCTTCCAGCAGTCCTCGCTGCTCCCCTGGAAGACGGTGCTGAACAACGTCGGCTTCGGCCTCAAGATGCGCGGCGTCCCGGAGCGCGAGCGCCGGGACGCGTCCCGCCGCCTGCTCGATCTCGTCGGGCTGTCGGGGTTCGAGGACGCCTATCCGGCGCAGCTCTCCGGCGGCATGCAGCAGCGGGTCGAGATCGCGCGCGTGCTGATCACGGAGCCGCGCGTCGTCCTGATGGACGAGCCGTTCAGCGCGCTCGACGCGCAGACCCGGCTCTCGATGCAGGCGCTGCTCCTCGACGTCATCCGCCACGTGCGCACGACGGTGCTGTTCGTCACGCACGACATCGACGAGGCGATCTTCCTGTCCGACCGCATCGCCCTCATGACCCGCCGGCCGTGCCGCGTCGGCGCGCAGCTCGCGGTGCCGTTCGAGCGGCCGAGGAGCGCCGCGATCGTGGGCTCGGGCGAGTTCGCCGCGATCAAGCGGCGGTGCCTCGACGCCCTGAACGACGGGCGCTCGATCGCGGCGACCCCCGCGCGTGGCCGCGACCAGCGCCCGACAGCGTGAAGCGCGGACCGGCGCGGCGGCTCGCCCGGCGCGCGCCGCGCCGACGCGGCGAGGGGCGGCGCGTCGGGTCGCGGCGCGCAGCGGGCCGAGATCAGGAGCGCAATCTTGATGTTCCCTGCATTTTTCCTTACTACCGAGCGAGAGGAGTGATCCCCGATGCTCACTAGATTCCTGCGGGTGACCGACGTGCCGCTTCCCGGCTCGGTCGCGCTGCTCGCGCTTCGCGTCGTCACAGGCATTGCTTTCATCTTTCACGGCTGGGGGAAGATCCAGGCCCCCTTCAGCTGGATGGGGCCCACCGCGCCCGTTCCAGGGTTCTTGCAGGCGCTGGCCGCCATCGCCGAGGTCGGCGGCGGCATCGCCTGGATCCTCGGCCTCCTGACGCCGCTCGCGTCGCTCGGGATCGCCATCACCATGGCCGTCGCCGTCTCGGTGCACTTGATGAACGGCGATCCGTTCTTCGCGATGGGCGCCGCCTCCTACGAGGTGGCGGCGGTCTACTTCAGCATCTCCCTCGTGCTGCTCCTGCTCGGGCCGGGGAGGCTCTCCGCCGACGCGGCGATCTTCGGTCCGAAGCGCTGAGCGGCTCCGCGCGCGCTCGCCCGACGCGCGCGCTCGCGTCGCCGCCGGCGCTCCGGCGGCACGCCTGAGCCTCGCCGGCGGATCCCTCCGGCCCGGCGCATGAGGTGGGGACCCCAGGGGCCCGCGGTTCCATCGAGGTCGGACAGCGAGCGCGTCGCCCCTGGTTGCGCCGATAAAGCGAGGCCGTCCCGGTGGCCCCGGCACTATGCTGGCGTTGGGAGGGCTCGATGAACGACGGCGGGGCGAAGGCGCTCTCGAACGGCGCGCCGCGCGGTGTTGCTATCGCGGCAGCCTGTTCGTTCGCCCTCGGGTCCGTGGCGCTGGTCGGCTGGTCGATCCAGTCGACCCCCCTCGTCTCCATCGCGGACGGCCTGCCGATCATGGTGCCCAACACCGCGATCGCCCTCGTCCTCGCGGCGGTGTCGCTCTGGGCGCTGGGCGGGCGGGGGCGTCCGGCGCCGCTCCGCCGGCTCGGGCAGGCGTGCGCCGCCGCCGTCGTCGCGTTCGGCCTCGCGGCCCTCGTGCAGTACGTCTCCGGGTGGGATCTCGGCCTCGATCGCCTGCTGTTTCCGGCGCGCGTGGCGTTCCCGAGCAAGTTCCCCGGCAGGCCGCCGCCGAACACCGCGCTCTGCTGCGTCCTGATCGGCGCGGCGCTCCTCTCGCTGCCGGTGAAGACGCGGCGGGCCTGCCGGCTCTCGGACGGCGGCGCGCTCTCGGCCGCGGCGCTCGCGCTGACCGCGCTGACCGGTTACGTGTTCGGCGTCGGCTACTTCTACGGGCTGCCGCCGCTGTTCCCGTTCACGGGCATGGCGCTCCACGCCGCGATCGCCTTCCTCGCGCTCTGCGTCGGGCTCCTCATGGCGCGGCCCGACTGCGGGGCGTTCGCCGTTTTGACGGCCAGCGGGCCTGGGGGCGTCCTGTTGCGGAGCTTCCTGCCGTTCGTCGTCCTTGCCCCGCTCGCGATCGGCCGCCTCTTCCTGATCGGCGCAGATCGCGGGGCCTACCCCCTCGCCGCGTCGTTCTCGCTCGCCTCGGCCATCTCGACGCTCCTGCTCGGGGGCTCGCTCTGGGTCAGCGCGGCGCGCCTGAACCTGCTCGACGAGGCCCGGCGCCAAGCCGAGGGGGCGCGCGCCCACCTGGCGGCCGTCGCGCAGTCCTCCGACGACGCCGTGATCGGAAGCGCGCTCGACGGGACCATCCTGAGCTGGAACCCGGCCGCGGAGCGCCTCTACGGCTACAGCGCCGGCGAGGTGATCGGGAAGAAGCTGCCCATCCTGTGCCCGCCCGAGCGCGCCGGCGAGACCGAGGCGATCGTCGCGCGCCTGCGCCGCGGCGAGCGCGTCGAGCGCTTCGAGGCCGTGAGCCGGACCAAGGACGGCAGGGACATCGACATCGAGGTCACGGTCTCGTCGATCGGGGACGCCTCGGGCCGCATCACCGGCGTCTCGACGATCTGCCGCGACATCGGGCGCCGCAAGGCGATGGAGGCGGCGATCGAGAGCGCCCACGAGGCGGAGCGGCGCATCCGCGCGCAGCTCGAGGCCGTCGGCGCCGCGTGCGCGGCGGTCTCGGAGACGCTGGCGAACCTGCCGCGCTCCGAGTCGGGGATGCGCGCCGTGCTGGAGGTCATCACGCGGCACGCGAAGGAGATCTCGGGCGCCGACTACGCGGCGCTCGGCGTCGGAGAGGACGGCCGGCGGCCGTTCGACGCCTGGGTCCCGAGCGGCGTCCCCGCGGAGCAGGTCGCGCGGATCGGCGCGATCCCGCGCCCCGTCGGCGTCCTCGGCGCGGTGGCCCGCGACGGGCGGCCGATCCGGCTCGACGAGGTCCGCGCTCACCCCGACTTCATCGGGCTGCCGGAGCACCACCCCCCGATCGAGGCGTTCCTGGGCGTGCCGCTCCGCTTCCACGGCCAGAGCGTGGGCAACCTGTACCTCGGCAAGCGCCCCGGCCGCCCGCCGTTCACCGAGGACGACGAGCGCGTCGCGACGCTGCTCGCCGACCGGACCTGCAGCGCGATCGAGACCGCGCGCCTCTGCCGCGTCGAGGCGAACGAGCGAAGGCGGATCGAGGCGGTCGTCGAGCAGATGCCCGAGGCGGCGATCCTGGTCGACGCCGAGGGGCGGCTCATCACGTGCAACAGGCTGGCGCTCCAGTACGCCTCGCGCGCGGCGGGCGAGCTGGATCCGTGGGGCAACGCGGTGCTCTTCGACCAGAGGACCCCGGGAAGAGCGCCGGTCGGCTGGGCCGAGCGCCCGCTGACCCGGGCCCTGCATCGCGGGGAGGTCGTGACGGGCGCCGAAGGGCTGCTCTGTTGCGAGGGCGACGTCTTCGTCCCGGTGCTGGTCAACGCCGCGCCGGTGCGCTCGGACGACGGCGAGATCGAGGGCGCCGTCGCCGTCTTCCAGGACATCTCGGCGCTCAAGGAGATGGAGCGGCAGCGCCAGGAGTGGATCAGCATCATCGCGCACGACCTCCGCCAGCCCATCCAGGTCATCGCAACGGCGAGCCATCTCTTGCGCTCCCGGTCCGGCGAGCCGCTCGCCGCGGACGGCCAGAAGCAGCTCGGGAGGATCGCCTCGTCCGTCGAGCGGCTGCGCCGCATGATCGACGACCTCCTCGACGCCTCGCGCCTCGAGGCGCGGCAGCTGACGCTGGATCGCTCCCCGGTCGATCTCCGCGCGCAGCTCAGAGAGATCCTCGAGAAGTCGGCCGCGGCGACCGCGGGCCACGCCGTGCGCCTGGAGGTGCGCGGCGACGTGCCCGCCGTCCTGGCGGACCCCGGCCGGCTCGAGCAGATCGTCACCAACCTGCTCTCCAACGCGGCGAAGTACGGCCAGCCGAGCGGCGACATCGCGGTGGCCGTCAGCGCCGACCGCTCCTTCGCGCAGATCGCCGTGACCAACTGGGGCCACGGCATCGCGGAGGCGTCGCTGCCGCACCTGTTCAAGCGCTTCTCGCGCGCGACCGAGGGCGATCCTCGCCGCGTCCGCGGCGTGGGCCTCGGCCTCTACATCACGAAGGGGCTCGTGGAGGCGCACGGCGGCAGCATCGCTGTCGAGAGCACCGCCGGCGGCGCGACGACGTTCCGCTTCTCGCTGCCGCTCGCGGAGCCCGCGCCCGCCGCCAGCGCGTAGCGCAGCAGCGGGTCTCCTGCCCTGCCGCGGATCTCATCTTCGCGAGAGAACCCGCGGCGAGCTCCACAATTCGGGGCCAGCGAGCTCGGCAGTTCGAATTGACGAGCTGGGCAGTCGATCCGGCGAGTTTTATTACACCGAACGTCGTTCTCCGCATTCCGTTTTACGGCGCCACCATCCTTTCGCAGTATTCTGTGCTCAGGCCGCTCAGAATGATCGCAGAAGGAACTTCCTGAGGTGCTTATCCTTGCTACACCTGAGGTCCGCTCCGGCCCGACGTCGGGGCAGTAAGGTGGCGCAGCAGTGAATTCCTGGTTCTTGCAGGTGGGTAGGCGGCTGGGGCCCGCGGGGCGCCGGCTTTGGGTGCTCGGGATTATGGGGGTGGTGCTGGCGGTGACTCTCGGGCTCGCTCTCCGCGCAGCCCCGAGGGAGCGCGCGGCGACGTACACCGAGCTGCTCCAGATCGCGCAGGCGGGGCAGGCGACCGCGGTCGAGGTGAGCGGCGATCGCTTCTTCGTGCGCCAGGCGGGCGGCGTGACGGTGACCGCCGTCGTCGACGAGCCGACGCTCCGGCAGGAGCTGGTCTCCCGGTTCGCGGGCGCCGGCGCCTCGGTCGACTTCGCCTCCCGGGAGGAGCCGTCGCGCGCCGCGTCCACCGCGCTGCCGGTGGTCGTCCTCGCCGCGGTCGGGTTCGCGCTCTTCACGGTGAGCCGGCGCCGCAGCCCGAAGGTGTTCTCCGACGCCAAGGCCGGGGTCGTGCGCGCGCCCGTGCGCTTCGCCGACGTGGCCGGGATGCACGAGGTCAAGCAGGAGCTCGCCGAGACGGTCGAGTTCCTGAAGAGCCCCCAGCGCTTCGCGCGCCTCGGCGGCCGCCCGCCGCGCGGCGTGCTGCTCACGGGCGAGCCGGGGACCGGCAAGACGCTGCTGGCGCGCGCGGTCGCGTGCGAGGCGGGCGTGCGGTTCCTCTCGGCGTCGGGGTCGAGCTTCCAGGAGATGTTCGTCGGCGTCGGCGCCTCCCGCGTCCGCGCGCTCTTCGCCGAGGCGCGCAAGGCCGCCCCGTGCATCGTCTTCATCGACGAGATCGACGCCGTCGGGCGAGCCCGCGCGAAGGGGCACGGCGACTCCGCGTCCGCGGAGCACGATCAGACGCTGAACCAGCTGCTCGTCGAGATGGACGGGTTCGACCACGCGACCGGAATCGTGGTGATCGCGTCGACCAACCGCGTCGACATGCTCGATCCCGCGCTGCTCCGGCCGGGGCGGTTCGACCGCAAGGTCACGGTGCCGCTGCCCGACGTGCGCGGCCGCGAGGAGATCCTCAACGTCCACGCCGGGCCGATCCCGCTCGAGGGCGAGGTCGATCTCGGGTACATCGCCCGCAGCACGCCGGGCTTCTCGGGCGCCGACCTGGCCAACCTCCTGAACGAGGCGGCCATCCTCGCGGCCCGCGAGGGCGCCGACGCGGTGGATCCGACGCACATCGACCGCGCGCGCGACCGGGTGCTCATGGGGCTCGAGCGCAAAGGGGTGCTGATCGACGAGGACGAGCGCTACGCGACCGCGGTGCACGAGGCCGGTCACGTCGCGGTCGGGCTGCTCGCGCCGAGCTGCGATCCGGTGCACAAGGTGTCGATCCTGCCGCGGGGCCGCGCGCTCGGCGTCACCCAGGCGCTGCCCGAGAAGGATCGGCTGATGTACCGGAAAGAGTACCTCGAGGATCAGATCTGCATGCTGATGGGCGGCCGCGCCGCCGAGATGGTCATCCTCGGGACGATGACGGCCGGCGCCTCGGACGACATCCAGCGCGCCTCGACGATCGCGTGGAAGATGGTCGCGGAGCTCGGCATGAGCCACCTCGGCCCGATCTGCGTCGGCGAGGGGCACCCCGCGCGGAGCCCGGCCCTGCTCGACCGCGTCGACGAGACGGCGCGGGCGCTCACCGACGCCCAGCTCGCGCGCGCCGTCGACATCGTGAAGTCCCGGCGGAGCGAGATCGACGCGCTCGTCAAGGCGCTCCTCCAGAAGGAGACGCTCGGCATGGACGAGATCCAGGCCTGCTTCCCGGCCGATCGACGGCCGCGCGCCGCCCACGCGGACGCCTGAGCCGAGCAGGCTCGAGGGCGCCGGAAAGGAAAGCTCTTTCTGGCGCCCCCCGGGTCCTCTTCGGGATCCACCGCCTCACGGTCGCTCGCCCGCGCTCCTCCGGGCGCTCCCTCTCTCTGCAATCCATCCCTCTCTCTCCACGGGCGCTCCCGGAAACGTCGCACAGACGCCCGGACTGACGGCTGGCTCACCGGACATGAGGTATCCGGGGCCGCCTCGTCTGGAAGAGCTCGCCCGTGGGCGCGGCGCGCCGGAGGGGATGCGGCGCGGCGTCCCGGATGCCATGGCGCGTTGCATCGCTCATTCCGTCCTGAGGGCGCAAATCTCCCCTTGCGATTGCCGGGCAAGCTGGTGAAGTGGCGCCACTTGCATGCACGGATTCCGTCGCCTTCGCATCTCCTTCGACGGGGCGCTCTCTCCAACTTCCGGCTCGAACGGCCGGGCTCCGCGTCGCTCTCCGAGCGCGGCGCCGCTGTCGCGCGCTCATGTGCCCTGCGCGGGCGCGCGGCGCCGTGGCCCGGAGGCGCGCAGTGCCTGAGCCCCGGATACTGCTCCTGTCCAACAGAGACCCGGAGGAGGCCGTCGACGAGCCACCACTGGCGCAGCGGGTGGGGAGCGGCCGGCTCCGGCTCGGCCGGGCGGACGGCAGCGCGGCCGTCGCCGAGAGCGTCCTCGCGACCCTCGCCGCGGCCCCGGGCGCGCGCGTGGCGCACCGGCCCGTGCTCCGGCCGAGCGAGGTGCTCGCGGCCATCGGCGATCATCGCCCCGACGTGATCTTCAACCTGTGCGAGGCGCTCGACGGCGACAGCCGCCACGAGGTCATGTGCGCGTGGCTGCTCGCGGGGCTCGACCTCCCCTTCACGGGCAGCGATCACGTCGCGCTCCGGAGCTGCCTGCACAAGGGCGAGGCGAACCGCATCCTCGCGCGCGCCGGCGTGCGCGTGCCCGAGACGGTGCGGGTCGACGGCCCGGATCGCATCCCGGACGTCGCCTTCCCGGCCATCGTCAAGCCGGAGCGCGAGGACGGCTCGACCGGGATCGACCGGGGCTCCGTCGTCCGCGATCGCGCCGCGCTCCGCGACCAGGTGGCCGCGGTCGTCGCGCAGTGCCGCCAGCCGGTCGTGGTGCAGCGCTACGTGCACGGGCGGGAGCTCTCGGTCTCGCTGCTCGGCTGGCCCACGCCGCGCGTGCTGCCGCCCGGCGAGATCACCTTCCAGGGCCTGCCCGAGGGGCACCCGCACGTCGTCACGTACGAGTCGAAGTGGCGCCCGGAGACGGCCGCGTCGATCGGCACGCCCTCCACCGCGGCGGTCCTGCGGCCGCTCGAGCTGCGCCGGGTGGTCGCCGTCGGCCGCCGCGCCTTCGAGGTGCTCGGGCTGCGCGACTACGGCCGCGTCGACGTGCGGCTCGACGAGCGCGGGACGCCGTACGTCATCGACGTCAACCCGAACTGCGACCTCTCGCCGGACGCCGGCTTCGCGCGCGCGGCGGCGCGCGCCGGCCTCTCCTACGCCGACGTGATCGGGGAGATCCTCCGCGCCGCGCTCGCCCGCGGCCCGCGCCACGGCGATCTCCTGCGCGCGCGCGGCCGCGCTCCGGCGCGGGGCCGCGCGCGCGTAGGGGCGCGCTCCGCTGCGCGCGGCCCCCTCGCCGCCGCGCCCGAGGCGCCGTGATCGCGCAGCGCGGCCTCCGCCCCGAAGACCGGCCGCTCATCGCGGAGCTGCTCGAGTCGCTCCCGGCGTTCACGGCCGACGAGCGCGCGGTGGCGCTGGAGCTCGTCGACGTGACGCTGGCCCAGCCCTCGTCGGACGGCTACCGGTTCGTGCTGAGCTTCCACGGCGCGCCGGGCGGCGGCGGAGCGCCCCGGCTGGCGGGGTACCTCTGCTACGGCCGCACGCCGATGACGCAGTCCACGTACGACCTGTACTGGATCGCGACCTCGCCGGACTTCGCGCGCTCGGGGGTGGCGCGCGGGCTCGTCGCCACGATGGAGAGCGAGATCGCGCGCGAGGGCGGCGGCCTCGTGCGCGTGGAGACGGGCAGCCGGGAGGGGCACGGCGCGGCGGTGCGCTTCTACGACGCGGTGCAGTTCGCGCGGGCGGCGGTCATCGAGGACTTCTACGCGCCGGGCGACGATCTCATCGTCTACACGAAGCGGGTCGCCCCGGCGCGCGCCTCGGCCGCGCCCCCGGCCGGCAAGGGGGCGCGCGCCGCCTCGCCGGCCGCGCCGGGCGAGACGCCCGCGCCGTGCGAGCCGGCGCTCTACGACGCGGCCTTCGGCTACCGCGACTACGCCGCGGAGCGCGACTTCCTGCTCGCGTGCGCGCGCCGCTTCGGCGCCCGCCCGGTGCAGCGCGTGCTCTCGTGGGCGTGCGGGCCTGCGCGGCACCTGGAGGCGTTCGCCGAGCTCGGCGTCGGCTGCGCCGGCGCCGACGGCTCCGCGGCGATGATCGCCTACGCCGAGCGCGCCGCGCGCGCCCGCGGCGCCGGCATCCGCTTCTGCTGCGCGGAGCTCGACGAGCGCCCCGACGTCGCGCCGGTCGATCTCTCGTTCGTGCCGCTCTCGGCGATCCACCAGCTGGCCACGCCGGCGGCGCTCGAGCGCCACCTCCGGCTCGCGGCCTCGCTCCTCTTGCCGGGCGGCGTCCACGTCATCGAGGCGACGCACCCGGCCGATCTCACGCCGTCCGGCGTGAACCGGACCGAGTGGACCGAGCTGCGCGGCGACCAGTCGCTCGACGCGCGCTTCCGCATCCACATCGAGCGGGCCACGCCCGATCGCGCGGTGCCGGTGAGCCTCGAGGTGGTCTGCTCGGCGCGGCGCAACGGCGGCGCGCCGCGGGAGCTCTCGTCGTTCCGGCAGGAGGCGACCTGGTACATCCCGGACCTGGCCGGCTGGCGGCGCGTCGCGGAGCGGGTGCCGGAGCTCTCGCTGGTCGCGACGCTCGGCGACTTCAACGTCGACGTGCCGTTCGAGCACGTCGCCGCGTGGCGGCTGATCCTCGTGCTGAAGCGCCTCTGATCGCCCCCCGGCGCCGCGCGGCGCCCCCGGCCGGCGCGCCGCTCAGTTCAGGTCCCAGAAGTACTTGCCCCCGCTCGGCGGCGCCTCGTCCTCGCCCCCCTCGGGCCCGCCGCCGTCCCCAGACCTCGTGATGTGCATCACTTCCTCGAGCGAGCTCGCCTCGTCGCGCCAGTACGCTTCTGTGCCGAAGTGCGGGAAAGTCCTCGGGAAAATGGGATCGTGCCACCGCCGCGCGATCCAGGCGGCGTAGTGGATCATGCGGAGCCCTCGCAGCGGCTCGATCAGGCCGAGGGTCGAGCGGTCGAAGCGGCGGAGCTCCTCGTAGCCCTCGATGAAGAGCTCGCGCTGCCGGCGGGCGGCCGCGTCGCGGCCGGGGAGGAGGAGCCAGAGGTCTTGCACGGCGGGGCCGACGACCATGTCATCGAAGTCGAGCACGCGGAGGGCGCCGTCGCGGAGGAGCAG
The DNA here is from genome assembly GCF_028553905.1 of Sorangium sp. So ce836. Lineage (NCBI taxonomy): Bacteria > Pseudomonadati > Myxococcota > Polyangiales > Polyangiaceae > Sorangium > Sorangium sp. So ce836. The sequence continues at coordinate 4,813,148 of NZ_CP102233.1, forward strand.
GTTGCCCGGGTGCAGGTCGCCGTGGATGCGGTGCACGTCGACGTCGCGCAGGCGCTCCTCGGCCGCGTCGGCGACGGCGCGCGCGGCCGCGAGGTACCGCGGCGCGACGGCGGCGGGGATGACGTTGCGCTCGGCGAGCCAGCCGAGGTCCTCGCGCGCGTACGAGTCGGCGGAGAGCCGGACGCGGTGCTCGGCGGTCCGCTGCGCGCCCACGTTGTGGATGCGGGCGGCGAGCCTGCCGAGGCGCACGAACAGCTCGTCTCCGAGCTCGTCGGGGGCGCGGCCGCCCATGCGCTCGAAGAGGCAGTACTGGATGTGGTCGATCTGCTTGAGCGTCTCGCCGTCGGGGAACGGGCGCGTCGGGCAGACGGGGATCTCGGCGTCCGCGAGCTCGGCGAGGAACCGGTGCTCTTCGAGGATCTGCTCGCGGGTCCAGCGCCCTGGCCGGTAGAACTTCGCGACGATGCGGGTGCGGTCCTCGAGCTCGACCTCGTAGACGCGGTTCTCGAACGAGTTCAGCGGATAGCAGACGCGGTTGCAGAAGACGCCTGCGGCCTCGACGGCCTCGATCACCTTGTGCGGGGTCAGCGAGAGGAAGAGGTCGGTCGGGGTGGTGGAGCTCATGGTCGGGGCGTCGGGGTGGGGGAGGGTCGGGTAGGGGTGTGGAGTCGGGTAGGGGGTGAGGACCGCGGTGGCGGAGCTGATCTATCCGGACGTGGAGTTGAGCGCCAACCGGCGCTGCGCTCGATGAGAAGTTTCGCCGCGCGCTCCCGGGATCCCTGGATCCCCAGGGCGAGCGAGGCGCGGCGAGGCGGGCAAACCGAGGCAGCGCGCCGGATCGGCCGGGCCGAGCGCCGCGGCGGCGAGCGGGCGGGCGGCGTGGTGGCGCTGTGTCCGGTGGGGCCGTGATACGCTAGCCTCGGATCGCATGATGGACGAGACGCAGCTGTCCTTTCCTCACCTCGAGATCACCAAGCTCGAGGCGATGGTCGAGATCATGTTCCTCGCCGCGTACGCTGACGGCTCCATCAACGAGGCCGAGCGCGCCGAGCTCACGGCGCACGCGGCGGCGATGAGCGCGGGCCGCCTCGGGGCGGAGGTCGTCGAGGCGCTCATCTCGATCATCGAGCGCTCGGTGCGCGAGGAGGGCAGGAATGGCCGCTTCGCGGCGCTCCGCGCGCGCCTGCCCGACGTGCGGATGCGCGAGGCCGCGATCGAGCTGGCGGTCCGGCTGGTCGCCGCCGACGGCGTGATCCACGAGAGCGAGCACGCGCTGCTCGTCGAGGCGGCGGGGGCGCTGGAGGTGCCGATCGCGTTCAAGGGGCGCGTCGTCTCGGGCTCCGCGCGCTGAGCCGCGCGAGGCGCGCGGCGAGGGCGGCGCGCGCGCCGCGCGCTGATCGGCCCCGGCTGCGCCGCGAGGGGCAGGGGGGCTGACACCCGACGCCGATGTGCTCGTCGCCCCCAGGCGCCGTGCGCAGGGAATGCGCTCTGCTACAACCCTTGCGCCGGCCGTCGCGCGCTGTCCGGGGCCGCTCCAGGCGGCGGCGCCCCGAGAGCGTGAGGCGCGCTGATGGCGAGGGGCGCCGGATCTGAGGCCTCGACCCCGCACCTCGGCGCCGCGACGGGCGCGAAAGAGGCGCATTTGCGGCGGTTTTTGTGGGCCTGATCCTTGCAGTACCCGTGGGCCAGAGGGCCAAAACAAGGTCATGGACACCCGCCGAACCGACAGCTCCACGACGCCACATGGCGCATCGATGGATCCCGCCTCGAATCGATCCCGTCCCCCGAGCGGGGGCAGAGCTTCTTCTCCGCGCGCGTACCGCTCGCCGCGATCTCCGCGCTGGTCTTCGGCGCACCGCCCCCCGTTCGATCCCGTCGATCTCCGGACGTCAGGCCGGCTGTCGCGGCCGTCCGCCTCGGTAAGGCGTCCTGGCGGCGAGGTCGTGCCGCTGGAGCCGGCGAGCGACACCCCGGCCGCGCCGGCGAGCGTGCCGCCTGCCACGCTGCGGGCGGGGCTCGCCGGCGTGTCGCCTGCTGTCGCCCTGCCGGCTCCGGCGACCGACGCGCCGGCCGCCGCGCTGCGGCGCTACGCCCCAGGCGACGTCCTGGCGGGGCGCTATCGCCTCACGGAGCTGATCGGCGAGGGCAGCATGGGCGCCATCTGGAAGGCGCGGAACGTCGCCCTGAACCTCGATGTCGCGCTGAAGCTCATCCGTCGTGACTGCGCGGTCCCGGAGGCGGCTTCGCGGCTGCTCAAGGAGGCGCAGGCGACGGCGCGGGTGTCGCACCGCGCGGCGGTGCGGGTGTTCGATCTCAGCTTCACCGAGGAAGGGGAGCCGTTCGTCGTGATGGAGCTCCTCCAGGGCCGGTCGCTGGCCCAGGTGCTGGCCGAGTCGGGCGCGATGTCGCCCATCTCCGCGGTCCAGCTGCTCCTGCCCGTGATCGGGGCGCTCAGCGCCGCGCACGGCGCGGGGGTCGTGCACCGGGACGTGAAGCCCGCGAACATCGTGCTCGTGCGCGACGGCCGCCGGATGGTCCCCAAGCTGATCGATTTCGGGATCGCCTTCACGGCGACGCGCGCGGTGGACGGCGGGCAGAAGGAGGCGCTGGTCGGGAGCCCGGCCTACATGGCGCCCGAGCAGGTCCGCGGCGGGCAGGAGTCGGACGCGCGCTCCGACGTGTGGAGCGTGTGCGTGGTGCTCTACGAGCTCGTGACCGGCCGGCGGCCGTTCGGCGGGCCGGGGAGCATCTCCATCGTGCACGACGTGCTGCGGGTCGATCCGCCGCGCCCGGAGGTGTTCGAGGCGCACCCGCGGCTCTGGGAGATCGTCGAGCGGGGGCTGGCCAAGTCCCCCGACGGGCGGTTTCCCGCGATGGCGGCGCTGGGGCGGGCGCTGGCCCAGTGGGCGATCGCGGCCGGGGTCGCCCACGACGTGACGGGGGCTTCGCTCGTCGATTACTGGCTGCCCTCTTCCTGATCTCCAGACATCGGCCCTCCCCGCGCCGCGCGAAGGGCCGCCTCTCCTCGGGCCGGCTCAGTACTGCACGTCGCAGCCTTTCGAAGCGGCGAAGGCCTTCAGGGTCTCGAGCTCGGTCGGGGTCGCGTCGCCGTAGGCCCAGCTGATCGCGCCGGCATAACCCTGGTTGTACCAGCTCTCCAGGAGCGTCGACAGGGTGGCCGTGGCCAGGCCGGCGATGGGGAAATCGGCCATGACGACCGGCTTGTCCGTGATGCCGTAATCCGCGGGCGACTGGTTGTACGGCCAGTAGCGGTTGACCCGGTCGTTCATGTGAAATGTGTAGAAATCGGCGTCGGTGGTCGTCCACGCGCGCGCCCACTTCATCGAGGCCGAGCCGATCGTGACGAGCGCCCTGCTCTCCGCGCGCAATACCCCGATCGTGCCGCGGAGGAAGGCCTCCATCTGCTCGTGTGCGATCGGCTCCACCTGGGGGTCCGGGTCGTAGTCGGGGTCGCCGTAGGGGCTCGGGCCGGTCATGGCCAGCTCGGGCTCGTTGATGACGTCCCAGGCGACCATCCGGTGCCGGTACGGGCTCTGCTCGACCGCCTGGGCGAGCGGCCTGACGACGTTCTCCAGGAGCGCCGCGCGCCGCGCGGCGTCCGTCACGAGCGGGGCAATGCCGACCGTCCTCACGCCGGCGTCGACCCGGGTCGCATGGAAGTTGTCGAAGGAGAAGAGACAGAACATGAGGTGTACGTCCGCCTGCTCGGCGAGCTCGAGCGCCTTCTCGACGTCGCCCCGCGTCGTCCCGCCGAGGCCGGTCGGGGTGTCGTTCGCGTCGAAGGCGACGCCCTCACCCCGGAGCTCCGGCAACATCCACCACCGCACGACGCTCGCCCCGTGCGCGCGGATGCCGGCGAGGTTCTTCGCATGCGTCTCCGCCTCGGCCGCGACGCCGCGCTTGTCCCACGCGGCAATGCCGCCGAAATCGCCGGCGAAGTTGTGCCACGCATAGTTCATTCCGAACATGAAGCGCGTCTTGCAGCCGATCTTGATTCCACCCTTCTCCGCAGGGCACTCGTCGACACACTCCACGACGCCGCCCTGGCCACCCTGCCCGCCGCCCTGGCCCCCGTGGCCGCCCTCGGAGGGGGCGCTCCCCCCGCCGCCGTCCTTGCCCGCCGCCGCGCCTCCAGGCGATCTGCCCACCGAACAGGCGGCGAGGAACAGCGCGGCTGCTGCGGTGAGGGCGCGGTGACCGGGTATGCAACGAGCGGTGCGCATAAGGATAACGGAGCGATGGTACGCTCGCCGGTCCACGAGCGCCATCCGAATCCCTGCCTCGCCGGCCGAGAGCAGCCTTTCGCGAGGTCGCGTGAACGGCGTGCAATGCCTCTGTACGACAGAGGTCGTCCGCCCCACGAGCCGCGCGCGCCGCCTGTGGGGTGGAGTGGGAGCACGCGGAGTCAGGCGCGCGGGCGGGGCCGCCGCAATGGGGGCGAGCGGGCCGCGCCGGCGGGCGCCGCGACGCGAGCAGGCCGGGCGGGGGCGCGGCGCGGCGCCGGCCGGGTCCCCCTTGAAACCTGCTTCCTCGGCCGGCTATTGGAGGGGCTCGGGCGCCGCTCGGGCCCCGAACGCCCCGCTTGCGGGAGGAGAACCACCGATCATGAAAGCGCGCGCAGCCGTGGCCCACAAGGCCGGCGAGAAGCTCACGGTCGAGGACGTCCAGGTGGAGGGCCCTCGCGAAGGCGAGGTCCTCATCGAGATCAAGGCCACCGGCGTCTGTCACACCGACGCTTACACCCTCTCGGGCAAGGATCCGGAAGGCCTCTTCCCCGCGATCCTCGGCCACGAGGGCGCGGGCGTCGTCGTCGACGTCGGCCCGTCGGTGAAGAGCGTCAAGAAGGGCGATCACGTCATCCCCCTCTACACGCCCGAATGCCGGCAGTGCTCTTACTGCACCAGCGGAAAAACCAACCTCTGCCAGGCCATCCGCGCCACGCAGGGCCGAGGGCTCATGCCGGACGGAACGAGCCGCTTCTCGATCGGCAACGAGCGGATTCACCATTACATGGGCACGTCGACGTTCTCGAGCTTCACCGTCCTGCCCGAGATCGCCGTCGCCAAGATCCGCGAGGACGCGCCGTTCGACAAGGTCTGCTACATCGGCTGCGGCGTGACGACGGGGATCGGCGCCGTCATCAACACCGCGCAGGTGCGGCCCGGCGACAACGTGGTGGTCTTCGGCCTCGGCGGCATCGGGCTCAACGTGATCCAGGGCGCCCGGATGGCCGGCGCCGACCTCATCATCGGCGTCGACATCAACCCGAAGCGCCGTGAGCTGGCCGAGAAGTTCGGCATGACCCACTTCGTCAACCCGAACGAGGTGCAGGGAGATCTCGTGCCCTACCTCGTCGACCTGACCCGGGGCGGCGCCGATTTCAGCTTCGAGTGCATCGGCAACGTCAAGGTGATGCGCCAGGCGCTCGAGTGCTGCCACAAGGGCTGGGGGACGAGCATCATCGTCGGCGTCGCCGGGGCCGGCGAGGAGATCTCCACGCGCCCGTTCCAGCTCGTCACCGGGCGCGTCTGGAAGGGCACCGCGTTCGGCGGCGCCAGGGGGCGCACCGACGTCCCCAAGATCGTCGACTGGTACATGGAGGGCAAGATCAAGATCGACGAGCTCATCACCCACACGATGCCGCTCGACGACATCAACCGCTCGCTCGACCTCATGCACAGCGGCGAGTCGATCCGCAGCGTCGTGCTCTTCTCCTGAAGCGCGCCTCTCCGTCGCGCTTCTCCCTCCGAGTCCCTCTCATTCCCTTCCATTCCCGATCACGCGCGCTCTCCCACGCCGCGCGAGGAGGGAGCGCGGCCGGCCGCGGCGCTCGGCCGCGAGCGTGACCGTCGGGGCGGACGCGCGCGCCATCGCGCCTGCGGGCGAGCTCGCCTTGGCCGCGGCGCGGGCGCGCGGCGGCCGGCCACGTCCGGTCAGCGGCCATCGGGGCAGGTGTCGGTGCCCTGCCGGCGCCGACGGGTGCTGCAAAAATGCTGACCCCTGTGACATCATCCGCCGCCATGGTCCATGTCACTTCCCTGGCGGGGTTGCCCGCCAACGCCCTCGCCGAGTCGACCTCGGGGACCGCGGCCTGCGATGCTGTCGTCCTCGTCGCGCCGTCGCCGATCGCGAAGCACGCAGGGGGGCTCGGGCCCACGGTCGGCGCGGTGGTCGATGCGGCCGCGCGCGTCGACTGCGCGCTGGAGGGCAAGTGTGCGCCGCTCGTCCTGCCGGCGCCCGGCGTGCCCGGCGGGCGCCTTGTGCTCGCGCCGACAGGGGCGCTCTCGGAGGACGTCGATGACGTCCGCTCCATCGCGGAGGCGGCGGCCGCCGGCTTCGCGCGGGCGGTGGAGGCGGGGGCGAGCCGGCCGCTGCTCGTCGTGCGCGCGCCGTCCGCGCCGCGGTTCGCGCGGGCGATCGAGGTGGGCGCCCTGGCGGCGCTCGGGAGCCAGTGGACCCCGCTGGAGGCGCGCGAGGCGGAGATGGCCCCGCGCTCGGCCGAGTCGCTCGCGGTGCTCGGGCTGCCCGAGTCGCGCGCCCGCGAGATCGCGGCCATCGAGGTCGGCCGCGCGCTCTGCCGCGACATCACCGGCACCGAGCCGGAGCGGATGGCGCCCCGCCGTGTCGCCGAGATGTGCGAGGCGGCGTTCGCGAGGACGGGCGTGCTCGTCAAGATCGAGCGCAACGTCGACGACTACCCGCTGATCAGCGCGGTCTCGCGGGCGTCGCGGGTGGTCGAGCGGCACCGGCCGTGCGTCGTGCGGCTCGACTACCGGCCTCGCGGGGAGATCCGGCGCACCGTGCTGCTCGCGGGCAAGGGCGTCACCTACGACACCGGCGGCGTCGACCTGAAGACCGACGGGCACATGGCCGGGATGTCCCGCGACAAGGGCGGCGCCGGCGCGGTCGCCGGGCTCGTGCGCGCGGCCGCGGCGCTCGGCCTGGAGGGCGTGCGCATCGTCGGGCTGCTCGGGCTCGCGCGCAACAGCATCGGCGAGGAGTCGTACGTCAGCGACGAGATCATCCGCAGCCGCGCCGGCGTGCGCGTGCGGATCGGCAACACCGACGCCGAGGGGCGGCTCATCCTGGCCGACCTGCTCGCGCTCGCGCGGGAGCTCGCGATGAGCGGCGCCGCCGACCCGATCCTGTTCTCGGTCGCGACGCTGACGGGGCACGTCTACCGCGCCCACGGCCCGTACACGGGCGCGATCGGCAACGCCGCCGCGCGGCCCGAGCTCGACCGGCTCGACGTCCTCGCGGAGCGCTGGGGCGAGCCGATGGAGCGCGTGCGGCCGCGGCGCGAGGACTACGCGTTCGTCGCGCCGCGGTCGAGCGCCGAGGACGTGGTCTCGTCGAACCGCCTCGCCTCGGTGAACACGCCGCGCGGCCACCAGTTCCCCTTCGCGTTCCTCGATATCGCCTCGGGGCTCAAGGGGGGGACGCTCCCGTTCATCCACCTCGACATCGGCGGCGTCAGCGTCGAGTCCGCAGACTGGCAGTTCGGCCGCCCCACCGGCGTCCCCATCCCCAGCCTAACCGCCTACCTCTCCGGTGAGTCTTAATCTTAGGGGCACACCCGCTTCGGATACGGGCCCATCTCGACGTTTTCGGTGCTGGTAGACTTAGGGGCACACCCGCTTCGGATACGGGCCCATCTCGACGTTTTCGGTGCTCGGCGTACAGGAAGTACGCCTGCGCGCCGAAAACGCCGATCTGGGCCCGTCTCCTGTGCGGGTGAGCCCCGGCAACGGTTGGGGGAGAGAGGGAGAGGGGGGAGAGAGAGGGGGTGGACGGAATTGGGGGGGAGAGAGTCGGCGGGATTCGGAGGGGTTTGCGGGGGACGGGGGTGTGCGCGCGGGGCGATCGAGGGGGCGGGGAGGTGTCGCTGGTCTCCGGGGGGGAGCGGCGCGCGGTGGGGCGGGGATCCGTTCTTGGCGGTGGGGTGGGGTGGGGCCTGAGCGTTGATGTGCGGAGCGGGATCAGCGCCGGGGGGCGGCGGCGGGCACGTCGCTGGCAAGCTCGGCGGTCATGGGGAGAACTCGCTCGACAACAATCGCCCATCGCGCCCTGATCCGGACCGCGGTCTCCGGAGGACTCGCGCTCGCGACCGCCGCGTGCGGCGCCGGTGAACGGGGGAGCACCCTGGATGCACCGAGTCTGCCGCTGGCAGAGCGCGACAGCGGCGATGTCGTGCCGGCCGCCGCGAGCGACGACGGGAGCGAGCGCGCGGCGCCGGCGCCCGACGCGGCAGGGATCGCGAGCTTGGCGGTCCCGATCGGCAGCACCGGGCTCTCGCGCGGAAGGTCGACGGCGGTCGTCAAGGCGCCGCTGGAGCGCGTGCGCGCCACCGTGCTCTCGTTCGAGCGCTATCCGGAGTTCATGCCCCACTACAAGAAGTGCCGCGTGCTCGGGCGCACGCCAGCAGGCGGATGGGATATCTACATGGAGGTCTCGGCGCTGCAGGGCGCCGTCACGATGTGGGCCCGCATCGAGATCCAGAAGCGCGCCCTCGTGGAGGGGGTCGAGACCTACTCGTCACGCTTCGTCGCCGGCAACGTGAAAGACCTCCAGGCCACCTGGCAGCTGGAGAAGATCGACGGCCGGACGACACGCGTGTCCCTCGAGGTCTTCCTCCAGCCGAAGCTGCCGCTGCCGAAGAGCCTCCTCAACGCAGAGAACCTGGACGGCTCGGCGCGCGCCGTCGCGGCCGTCCGGGCGCGCGCCGAGCAGGCGCAGGACGGGAACCGCTGACGCTCGCCGGAGCGAGGCCGGCGGGGCGCGCTCCCAAGGGCGCTCGCCGCTCGCGCCGCTCGTCAAGGCATCCGGACGCTGAGGTTGTCCGCCGGCGCCCACGGGCCCTCCGGGGGAGGGGCGCCGAGCGTCCACTTGCGGACCGGCGTCCCAGGGGGCAGGCCGACGTAGTTGTGGCGGTGGCGGGACCCGTTCAGGTGCGCGCGGTTGCCCACGAAGGCGCTCAGCCCGGCGGGATCCTCGTTCTGGATGCCGTAAAGCGTGTTCCCCGACAGCGTGTTTCCCTCGACCAGCGCGCGCGCGCAGCCCCGCAGCCAGATCCCTTTTCCGTCGTTGTTGGCGGACTGGCACCCGACGATCCGCGCATCCTTCTGTCGATCGAGCAGGAACCCCGCCCCCTTCCGCGGGTCGCCGCGCGACGGACCGGCGTCGACCGGCGGGGCCGGCGGCTGCACGAACAGGGGGGCGCGGTGGACCGTGTTGCCGTCGGCGATGCAGTCGATGAACGCGTTGCCCTCGCCGCCCACGAGGCCGCCCTCCGGGGCCGCGAGCGGCGCCGACGCGATGAACCCGGCCGCGAGCCCGTCGTCCTCGGCCGTCCCGCTCGCGTTCCTGTTGCCCACGGCCACGCAGCGCCGCAGCACCACCTGGCCGGTCGCGTGGAGCGCGAAGCCGGCGGCGGGCGCGTTCGCGCCCACGCCGTGGTTGCCCAGCGCGCGGCAGCCCTCGATCGACGCGCGGAACACCGCCCGGCCGATGCGGAAGCCGAGCGCGGAGAAATCGCGGACCGCATCGGCGGACGCGCCCGGGTTCGCGTTGTAGTTCCCGTCCGCCTCGCAATCGACCATCTCGAGGTTGCTCGTGGTCGAGATGTTGAATCCGCACGCCCGGTTGCCGGTGAGCGTGAAGTTCCGGTTCGCCCGGCAGCGCAGGAACTTGTAGTTCTCGCCCCACGCGAAGAAGCCGGCGGGCTCGCCGCCCGACGTGTTGTCGTGCGCCTCGCAGTCCTCCACGAGCACGTTCCGGCAGACGACGAAGTCGGCGCCGACGACGTTGAACTGCACCCCGCTCGGCTCAGCGCTGGTGTTCGCCGTGCGGTTGAACACGCACCGCTTGACCTCCACGTCGTCGCAGAACAGGACGAGCGCGCCCAGCGTCACCACGAAATCGAGCCGGCTCGTGTTCTCCGAGCACACGCAGTCGAGCATCCGGATGTCGGACGCAAAGGCGATGTTGCCCTCGGCGTCCTGCGCGCCCATCACGAAGATCCCGCCGTTGCGGCACAGGAAGGTCGTGTCGATCACCCCGTCGCCGCCGCACCGCGTGACCGACAGGCCGATCAGATCCACCTGGCAGCACGCCCTGGCGACGATCCCCACCCCCTGGATCCCGACCACGCTGCCGTTCTTGATGACGAGCCGCCGATGCCCCTCGGCGTAGACACCCACGTTGCCGGAGACGACCTCGCCCCGGCACGACCGCGCGCTCGGATCCTGGGCGCGGGCGGGCGCCGGAGGGTCGATCTGCCGCAGCGTCCTCCCGCACAGGTCCAGCGTGACATCGTCGCTGGCGATCGTGATCGCCCGCGCGTCCTCGTCCGCCGCCACCCAGTCGACGTCCTCGACCAGCGCGTACTGGCCAGGCGCCGTGATGACGAAGGGGACACGGCGGGTCGGGTCCGGTCCGCCGTTGATGTCCTGCGCGGTGATCGGCGTCCTGCGGCAGCACGCGTCGCCGTGGGGGAGCTCGCTCATGATCCTCGGCCGGGAGTCTACCCGAGGCCGCGCCGCGCCGGGGCCGGCGCGCTCACTGGACCGGCACGGCGCGCAGCGACTCGGCGAGCTTCGCGTAGAGCGAGCTCCGCGGGTCGTCGCGCCGGTAGACGAGCCGGAAATGATCGCGCGCGAGCGACGCCGACGGGAGGAGCCGCTTCAGCTTGCCGCCGCGGAGCTCGGCGGCGACCATGTGGAGCGGCAGCACGGCCACGCCCTCGCCGGCGAGCACCAGCGTCTTCATCGCGGCGCCGAGCCCCACCCAGCGATGGCGCGCGAACGCGAAGCGGCCCACGCCGCCCGTCTGGTCCGCGAGGTACCGGAACAGCGGCATGGTCGCGTCGATGTCGAGCAGGCAGTGCCGCGACGCGTGCTCGGCGCGGGAGAACGGCTCGCGCCGCAGCAGCCTGGGCGAGGCCACGAACACGTAGCGCTCCTCGTGCAGCGTCTCCGCCGCGAGGCTCGCGGCGCTCCAGCGGGCGCTCGTGACCACGCAATCGACGCTGCGGTCGGAGAGGCGCCTCAGCAGATCGTCGGAGGAGCCGAAATAGAGGTGGAGGATCAGCTCGGGGCGCCGCCGCGTCAGCGCGCCGAGCTGGGGGACGATCCACGACATCCCGAGCTCGAAGCGCGTGCCGAGCGTCAGCTCGACCGGGGCGGGCGCGGGGCTCATCGCGCTGCGGAGGCAGTCCTCGGCGAGGGCCAGGCACTGGCGGGCGCGCGGCAGCAAGGCGAGCCCCTGCGGCGTGAGGTGCACCCGCCGGGTGGTCCGCTCGAACAGCGGGGCGCCCACCTGCTCCTCGATCTGCCGGATGCGCTGGCCGAACGCCGCGGGGCTGAGCGCGACGGCGCGCGCCGCGGTCCGGAAGTTCAGCGTCCTCGCCGCGGCCTCGAAGCAGGCGAGGTTCTCCAAGGACGGGAGCCGCATGGCCGCATTGTATCGTCCAGCGCAACAGTCCCGGCTGCGAAATATCGTTCCGCGAGCCGCGGGCGCGCGGGCCGCTGGCGCGGTCGTGGGGCGCGGCCTCCCGGTCGCGCGGCGCGCTGCGGGCGCGCCCGGGAGACGGCCGCCGGCGCGCGGGGCGGCGCAGGGGTGCGGCCGGGAGATGGCCGCAGGCGCTACCGGGGATCCTCGACGGGGGCGGTCCCGACCGCGACCGTGCCGCCGTTCGCGATCCACTTGAAGCCGTCGACGAGCGCGGTCGAGTCGAGCGCGTCGTCGCCGGTGTCGAAGATCATGAACCGCAGCTTGAGCTCCTCGCCGCCTTTCACCGGGGCCTGCGTGCGGAGCCAGCCGGTCGCGCCGGCGTCGTCCCACAGCCCGAAGCCGGTGCCCTCGAGCTCGTCCGCCCCGAGGGCGCACCCTGCGCAGACATCGAAGAAGCCGATGTTGACGCTGACCGGGTTGCCCAGGCTATCGAACGAGAGATTGCCGTTGAGCGACCCGGGCGGGGCCGGCGTCGCCAGCGCGAGGAACTGATCGTTGAAGTGCTGGCAGATGAACTCCGGGTATTCGAAGGTGTAGAACTTGAACGCGAACTCGTAGCCGGTCGCGTTCGTCGGCGTGCGGATGACGAGCTCGAGGCCGATGTCGTCGTTGATGTTCGACGAAGGCGGGCAATCCGGGTTGTCCTGCGGGAAGCCGGGCGGCGCCTCCCCCGCGCCGTAGTTCGTGCAGCTCGGCGTGTTGCACGCGCCCGGCCAGTGGGCGAGCCGGGCGCGGCCCGTGGACAGGACGAGCATGCGGTCCCCGCCCTGCACGTGCACGTTGGGGCCGAACGAGTCGAGCACGCCGACCGCCGGCGTGGGCGCCGCGCGCGAGCCGTCGCCGCGCACGTACTCAGCGCTCAGCACGCCCCACCTCCTGTCGCCGGGCGACGCCTTGGCACAGAGGTCGACGGCGTGAGCCCCGTGCATGGCGTCGAAGTCGGCGGGCGCGATGTTCCGGTCGCACGTCGGCAGCACGTTGTCGATCTCGCCGTCGCAGTCCTCGTCGGCCGGCTCGGGCACGACGCCGGTGTCGTCAGGCTCCGTGATCGCGACCTCGAGGGCGCCCGGGTTGACGTTCGCGTCGTCGTCGTTGCAGTCGCCGTCCTCGACGGTGAACCCGTCGCCGTCCTTGTCGGGCTGCTCGAGCTCGCCGCTCGGCGCGCCGCCGTGGCCGAAATCGTCCCCCGAGCTCGCCCCCGCGGGGCTCCCGCCGGCGCCGGCCTCCGCCGTCGTGGCGCTTGTCGCACCCCCGCCGCTGCCGGCCGCGCCGGGCGCCTGCTCGTCGCGCGACGCCGCGAAGCACCCGCTCGACGACCACAGCGCCGCCCCGACGCTCGCACAGAGACCCAGGTAGATGAAGCGCCGGCCTCTCACGGTGCATCTCCTCGATGAGCGCTCGGATCGCCGGAGGGCCCTCGCGTTCCCGGCTGCCCGTCGCACATCCAATCCCATCATGGCCGTGGCTCTCTGTCTGCCGTTCCCTGCCGCGAGGGCGCGGACCCGCCGTCGGGCGGCTCGGCCCCTCGCCGCAGGAGCCGCGCGGCCCACGCCGAGAGCGCCAGCAGCCCGAGGGCCAGCGCGGCCCCGATCGGCGCGCGGTGTCGCTCCGTGAACGGTAGGTCGCGCGCGATTGGGGCGGCGCCGAAGCCAGGGTTGGCCTGCGCGGCGCCGAGCCTCGCGGCGACGGGCGGACGCTCGCGCTCGACGCGGTCGAGCACGTCGCCGAGGTCGTAGCGGGGGCGCTTGCCGAGCGCGTCGCCGACGTAGAGCCGGTGCGGGCCGGGCTGAGCGGCGCGGAACACGATCTCGCGGGCCCGCACCTCGCCCTGCGCGCCCGAGAGGGAGAGCAGCGTCGAGTCGCCGTCGTGGATCGTGAGGCGGAGGAAGCGCTTCCGGGTGGGGCTCAGCGGGATCCGCGTCGACGCGAGCGCCGGCCCGGCCTCGCCGCGCGGGTGGATTCGATGGATCCGGCCGCTCCCCACGGCAGGCCAGACCGCGCGGTAGGTGGTCGAGGCGACGTCGACCCGCCGGCTGAACTCCGGCGTGGCGACGTCGAGGAGGACGGCGTGCAGCGGCGCGCCGTGGGCGCCGGCGTCGAGCGTGACCAGGGTCGCCTGCGCGTCGTCGTCCCGCCGCGTCTCGACGATCGCGAGCGGCAGCAGCGCGGCCTTCTCGGCGGCGGCCGGCGGCTCGCACGCGACGGTGCCGCCCGTGATCCGGACGTCCGCGGCCCCGCCGGGCGCCGGGGCGCCCTCCGGGACGAGGCGGATCCGGACCAGGGCGGCGCGCGAGAGGGGGTAGGCGACCGCGAGGTGCTCGACGGCCTCGGCATCCTGCGGGATCCGGTACACGTAGGCGCCGCGCGCCACCTCGCTGAGCGATCCCGGGTCCGCGCCGGTGTCGACGCGCGCCTCGCGGAGGAAGCTGCTGCCGAGGACGCTGAGCTCGACCCGGCAGTGGCGCGTACCGGGCGCGTCGAGGGCCCAGGTCGCGTGCGCCACGCCGGCGGCGTCGACGCCCGGGTCGAGCATCGTGGCGGCGATCCGCCCGGAGGAGGGGGCGGCGCCCGTCTCGCGCAGCACGTACGGCACCTCGGCGCCGTCGGGTCCGGCGATGCGGACGTCGGCGAGCAGGTCCTCGGCGCGGCTCTCGCGGTAGAGGTCGAGATCGACGTCGATGCGGTGGTCGCCGGCCGCGTCCACGCCGTCGATGGGCCGGACGAGCGCGTGCTTCTCGATCCGCAGCGGCGCGCCGGTCTGCGCCTCGGAGGGCCGCGCGAGGCCGGTCGCCGCGAGCAGCGCGCAGAGCCCGGCGGCGCTCTTCGGCCCGGCGCGCAGGAGCGTCACGAGGCGCCGGCCGAACCGCGCGTAGAGGAACCCGCCGCCGACGAGCAGCGCGCCGACGCCGGTGAAGAGCGCGATCTGGTAGATGCGCTCCACGTGCCAGACGTCCCACGCCACGAGCTTCGCGATCGTGACGGCGAACAGCGAGAGCCCGGCGTACCGGTGGAAGGCGTCGCGCGCCGCGAACCCCGCCGTGAGCAGCGCGATGGCGGCGAGCGCGAGCACGAGCGTGGTCGCCATGGCGAGGCTGCCCTGCTGGCCCTCGAGGGCGGCGCGGTGCTGCACGGCGAGCTCGGCGAACTCGGCCGCGTCGAGCGGGGCGGGGGGCGCGGGGGGCAGCGCGGTGAGCGCGCTCCGCACCTCGATGACGACGGTCGCGAGGAGCAAGGCGTACCCCGCGCCGAGCGCCGCGAGCCCCGCGGCGCGCAGGCCGGCGCGCGCGGGGCGGGCGGCGCTCGTGGCGCGCTCGGCGGCCTCGGCGCGCGCGATCCCGGCGCGGGAGAGCAGGCGGCCGGCGGCCAGCAGGGCCGCGCTCACGCCCGCGAACGCGTACGCCCTCGCGTTGAGCAGGACGGGGGCGGCCATGGCGCCGTCGCGGCCGCGCGTGTCGAACCAGGTCGTCACGAGCGCCTCGGTCTCGACCCGATCGACGCCGAGCGCTCGCGCGAGGGCGGCGAGGAAGAGCAGCGAGGTGACGACGAGCCAGGCGCGCTCGCCGGTGCGCGCGGCGATGGCCGCCGCGACCGCCGCGAGGATGCCCCAGACCACGGTGACGGTGGCCCCGCCGAGCCCGAAGGCGACGGCCGCGGCGAACAGCGCGAGCGCCTGCCCGAGGAGCAGGGCGATGCGATCGGCGGCGGGCGGCGCGACGGCGGCGGGCGGCGCGGCGGCGCGCAGGAGCGCCGCGCCGAGCGCGAGGTCCAAGGCGCCGGCGGCTGCGGTGAGCAGCGCGCGTAGCGTCGGCGTCTCCTCCGGCGTCGCGCCCAGCGCGGCCGCGACGAACCCGAGCGTCGCCACGCTCGCGGCGAGCGCGCCGGACCAGGGGAGCGCCGTCGCGCCGGGCTCGCGCGGGCGCCGCGCGGAGGCGCCCACGGCGCCGAGGAACACGAGCATGACGAGCGACGACGCGCCGAGGAAGCCCGCGTCGACGACCGCCGGCGCGGCCGCGTCGTCCGGCGCGAGCGCGCCCGGCGCCGCCGCCGCGATCGCGCCCGCCGAGGCGACCGCGGCGACGAGGAGCAGGGCAGGGAGCTCGGCGCGCGCGGCCATCCACGCCGCGACGGCGGCGGCGCCCGCGATCGCGACCGCGAAGAGCGCCGCGTCGGTCTCGAGCAACAGCATGCCCGCGGTGCAGGCGAAGAGCGCCGCGCCGGCCGAGCACGCGACGGCGGTCCTCCGATCGAGGCGGCCGGAGGCCCCGGCGCCGCGGAGCCAGCCGGCGAGGTAGACGAGCGCCCAGAGCGCGACCAGCGCGGCGACCGCCGTCCGGTGCGGCGTCGGCGCGTCCGCGAACGTCGCGGCGAAGGCGAGGAAGGCGGAGCCCATCGGCGCCAGCAGCCAGCCGTTCTCGCCGAGCGCGCGCAGCGCGACGGTCGCCGCGACCGCGAGCGCGATGGCGGCGGCGGCGAGCGCGCGCGGGGCGTCGAAGAGCAGCGCGCCCGCGCCTGCGTGCGCGAGCGCGAGCGAGGCGGCCGCGAGCGCGGCGGCGTCCGGGGGCGCCGCTCCGGGGGCGCCGTCGGCCGGCGCGGGGACGGTCGCGGCCGGGCCGCTGGCGGCGGTCCGGGCGGGCGCGGCGCCGCTGCCGGCGGTCGGGGCAGGCGCGACGTCGGGAGCGGCGCCCGGGGCGGACGCAGCGCCGCTGACGGCGGTCGGGGCAGGCGCGACGCCGGCGGCGGCGTTCGCGCGGCGCGACCACAGCGCGCGCAGGACGCCCTGCAAGGCCGCGAGCCCGACGAACGCGAGCGGCACGGCGCGGGCGGCGAGCGGGAGGTAGGGCCCCGGGAGCGCCTGGGCCGGCGTGTCGAGCCAGGGCAGCGCGCTCGGGTCTCCGCCGTCCGGGGGAACGCTCGCGTCGAAGTGCCGATCGTACCAGCCCCAGAACAGCGCCGTGTGGCCCGCGAGCGCGAGCCAGGGCGCGACGCGGAAGCCGAGCTTCGCGGCCACCGCGTGGACGACGCTGGTCATGAGCAGGAGGTAGCTGAACAGGACGAGCGGCCGGTCCTGCCCGGTCGACAGCACGACCGGGTTGAGGAACCCGGCGACGAGGGAGAGGATCAGGATCGCCTCGCCGCGGTGGCGGAGCGCGAGCGCGGCGCCGAGCAGGAGGAGCACCGTGTCCGCCGCGAAGGCGGCGGGGATCGGGATGAGCTCGTACAGCGCCGCGCTCGCCCACACCGACACGATCAGGACCGCGAGCCCGAGGCCGATGAGCGCGTGGACGAAGCGGCGCTGCGTTCGCCCGCGGAGCACCTCGGCCGCCGCGAGGAGCGCGGCGCCGGTCACGGCGCCGATCGCGACGCGCCCGAGGGGCCCGATCCAGGCGTTGTCCGAGGCGTATTTGAAGAAGAAGAGCGCGCCGAGCAGGAAGGTCGCCGCGCCTGCGCGGGTGAGCCAGGTGAGGCCGAGCCTCTCCTCGATGGTGGGTGTCTCCGGGCCTCCGTGGCGCGCGGCCGAGGCGGCGCCGGCGGCGCTCTCGTCGAGCGTCGCCGCGGGGCGAGGCTGGAGAGGGGCGACGGTCTCCGGGAGCGCGATCGCGGGCGGCGCGCCGGCGGCGTCGTCCGGGAACGCGATCCCCGCAGGCGCGCCGGCGGCGTTGGTGGCGGCGTCCGGGAACGCGATCCCCGCAGGCGCGCCGGCGGACCCCTCGTCGATCGCGGGCAGCGCGCCCGCGCCCCCGGCGGCCGCTGGGGGCGCGATCGACGGGGGCGTGAGGGCGTCCTGGGCAGTTCGCTCCGGCTCCAGGGGCTGCGCGCTGCGCGGGCTCTCCACCGCGGCGGTCGGCTCGGGGCGGCCGCGCTGCCCGGAGAGCTCGGCCAGCCGGTGCTCGAGCGCGTGGATCCGCAGCAGCAAATCCTCGTTGCGCCGGTTGGCCCGGACGGCGAACACGAAGGCCACCAGCGGGGCAACCAGGAGATAGCCGGCGAGCGCGAGCCCGAAAAAGACGACGATTCCTGCCCCCATGAAGGCGTCGTAGCATGGGGCGCCTGTCGCCGGCGCCGCCCGTCCGCGCGATGACGCCTGCGCTGCTCACGCTGCCCCTGCCGACATCCCACCCGTGCCTGCGAGACCTTTCGGCGCGCGCTGGGACTGGAGTAAGGTGCACCCCCATGAGGAACACACGCCTGCCTGATCGCCCGGCCCGGGGCGCCTGCTATCTTCCCCGTGTTCCCGGACGGCGGCGTTGCTCGGGGGGGGAGCGCGGCCATTCGGGAACAGTTCTTTTGTCCTCTCGCCTCGCTGTTCCGGAGACCTCGCGATGCTGAAGCACCCGACCGTCTCGGCATGGCAGCGCGATCACGAGGAAGGTGGGTATACCGCCGAGATCAACGGCTGGACCTTGCGGGTCCGCTGGAGACCGGAGCGCCCTGGCGAGCTCCGTGGCTTCGTGTGGGAGGCCGTCGATCCGTCGGGGAACAAGGTCGCCTCGAGCGAGATCCACGAGGAGATCGAGGTGGCGATGGCATACGCCGAGGAGCGCGCGGCCCCCGATCCGAAGAAGCACGGGTCGAAGACCATCGACTGAGGCGCGCGCCCCGCCGCGGCGCTCAGCCCGCCTTGTCCGCCGCCGCCTTGCGGCTCCGCCGGGTCGTATAATTCCGGATCACGATCTCTCCCACGCGGCCCCTGGCGTCGCTCTTCGCGTTGATGCTCCGGAGCGCCGCGACGCGGTCGATCTTGAACCGCTTGTAGAGCGGCGGGATCTCGGGAACATCGGAGTTCGAGAGCATCACCTGGACCCCCCGCTCGTCGAGCGCCGCGAACAGCGCCGCGAGGCGCTCCTGGTCGCGGAAGCCGAAGCCGCCCGCGCTGTACGAGGTGAAGTTCGCGGTCGGCGAGACGGGCGAGTACGGCGGGTCGAGGTAGACGAAGTCGCCCTCGCTGGCGTGGTCGAGCACGCGCTCGAAGTCGCGGACCTCGAGCTCGACGCCCTGCAGCGCCGCCGAGCAGGCCCGCAGCTGGGGCGCGTTGCAGATCGACGGGTTGACGTAGCGGCCGAAAGGCACGTTGAAGCGGCCGGCGCTGTTGACCCGGTAGAGCCCGTTGAACCCCGTCCTGTTCAGGAAGATGGTCCGCGCGGCGCGCTCGGGCAGCGTGAGCGAGGCGGGGTCGAGATCGCGAACCCGGTAGTAATGCGCCTCCTCGTAGGCGTGGCTGCCCAGCGCGGCGATGACCTCCTCGACCCGGTCGCGCACCGCCCGGTAGCAGTCGATGAGCTCGGCGTTGACGTCCGTCAGCGTCGCGCGTTTCGGCTGCAGGCAGAAGAAGAGCGCGGCCCCCCCGACGAAGGGCTCGAAGTAGCGCCCGTACGACGCGGGCAGGAGCGGCTGGAACTGCCGGAGCAGCTGGCCCTTGCCGCCCGCCCATTTGAGGAACGGACGTGGCAGCAGGGGCGCGGCGCTGTCGGCTTCGGTGACAAGGGCGGTGGTCATCGCGCAATACTGGACGCCAACCTACCAGGGCGCGCGATCGTCCTCAACCACCGAGGTCATGCCGGCGACCTCCCTGGTCCAGGGCCCCCGCCGGTCCGCCCGCGGCGCGCGTTCCCCCGCGCGACGTCCCGCGCCACGCATCGCTCCAGGCTAGGTCGTTCTATGTCCACACCCCGGCGCCTCCGGACGGCGAGATGTCTTGTGGGTAAACGTGGATGTTGGTCAATTTTATGAACAAATTCAATTGCTTGTAAGTGGGCGTGAGCGCGCGTGTCCCGGCGCGAGCGCTGCCCGGATCATGGCATGTCGCGGCTTGCGTGATCGCCGAGCGGGGATAAGTTGAAGTCTCGACACGCGGGCTGAACAGCCGCCGGCAAAGCGGGGTTCTCCCGAATTCACGCACCGCCGCTTCAGGCCATCTCGCCGTGGACCTCGGCGGCGCGGCAGGGGCTCGCCCGGGCGCAGGGCGCGGGCGCCCCGCGCCGGCTTTCGGCTCTCGTGGGAGCCGCCGTCCGCTCTCGACAGGAGGAATGCCGCCATGATGCTTGCCTTCGACCTCGATCGCGACGACGCCCCGCAGCAGCGCGGCCCCGCTCCGGCGGACGGGCCGGGCTGCTTCGGTGAGGCAGCGGATTACCGGGCTCAGCGGATCCTCTACGCCGCGCGCGGCTGGATCGCGGAGCAGGACGGGATCACCACGGACGGGCGCTCGCTCATCCTGCTGCACGCCCAGCGGACGTCGCCGGAGCGGCGCGAGGCGCTCGTGCGCTGCTTCGAACGGGTGCTCCTGCACGCCCCCCGGCCGGAGCTCCCCGCGCTCGCCGCGTCGCTGCGCCAGGCCGGGCTCTCCGTGGACGAGGGGCTCTCGGTGATGGGCGCCCCGGCCGGCGAGGTGCGCGCCGCCGTGCAGGGGCTCGGCCGGTTTCGCTCCTTTCCGGCGGGCCTCCGCCTCTCCCGGGTGTCGCCGGACGACGACGACGCCACGATCCGGTCGATCCAGGAGCTCCAGGCCGAGAGCGGCCACGCGCCGCTCCCTGGCTGGACCCTTCGCGGCGCCGAGGGGCGCTCCGTGACCCTCGCGCTGCGCGACGGCCGGGGCGCGCTGATCGGCTGCACGACCCTGTGCGTCCTGACGCGGCCCGAGGCCGCCGAGGACGGCGGGCCCAGGGCGCTCTCCCAGCTCGGGCTCCTGGGCGCCCCGCCGCTCTGGATCTCCGACGTCGGCGAGGCGCCCTCGTGGACGGGCATGCCGATCTGCACCTGCCTGCGCGAGGAGTACCGCGGCCGCGGGCTCGGCGCCCCGCTCCAGGCCGCGGCGCTCCGGGAGGGGCACGATCGCTTCGGGATCCGGTGGTTCTACGCGCTCGTCCGGGCCGGCGACGAGATCGCGAAGCGCATGAACGCGCGCTGCGGCCTCGCCCCGCATCGGGCCGAGGGGTTCCTCGTCGCGACGGCGGGCCCCGCCGAGAGGGCCCGGCGGCCCGCGGAGGCGCGCCGCGCCTCGGGCTGACCGCACGGGCGCGAGGACCTGGCCGAGCGCGCCGCGCCTCGGGCGGACAGCTCCGGCGCGGGGATCCGGTGGCGGGCGCCGTCTCAGGCGGAGAGCACGGGCGCGAGGAGCTGGCCGAGCTCCGCGGCGATCTTCTTCTGCTGCGGGACGCGCGCGCCGATCGACGCGAGGTAGAGCGTCCGTTCGCACACCGTGAGCCGCGTCGCGTAGAAGTCGTCGTCGCCGGCGACCGCATCGACGAGCTCGTCGAGCTCGGCGTAGCCGGCGATCCTGTCGGCGCAGCCGGCGCCCAGCGCGGCGAGCAGCGCGAGATCGTCGTCGCTCGCCGCGGCGCCCGCGGAGCGCGCGCCGCCGAGGAGCGCGCCCTCCTCGCCGGCGAGGGCGACGGCGCGCACGCCGCTCCCCTGCGTGGCCTTCGCCAGATAGCGCCCCACGGCATCTCGAGGGACAGCGCTCGGAGTCTTCTGTCGGTTCATCGGGTGCCTCCGGCCGCGACTCTGCCCCGCCCGGCGCGGATGCCCAAGAAATCGGCGCCCGCGCGCCGGAGCCGGGACGAGCTCGGCCGGAGCGCTAGCCGAGCGTCCACGGGGCCGGCGTCTCGCCCGCGGCGCGGCGGCGGATGCTCTCGAGCGCGCACTCGTAATAGCCGTCGCGCGCGGCCACGAACTCGTCGAGCTGCACGTCGCGCGGCGCGATCGTCACGGCGCCGCTCTCGTCCGGCGCTTGCCGCATCAGGCCGGTCACGCTGGGCACCTCGCCCAGGAAGAGGCGCAGCGCCGCGTGGAGCGGGAGCGACAGCAGCGCGGTGACCTCGGCCGGATCGGGGCGGAACGCCGCGAGCGTGCGGCGCGTGGTCGCGAGCAGCACGTCCACCAGCTCGCAGTCGATGATGCCGGGCGCGTGGTCGTCCATGTGGCGGCACGTGCCGAGCCGGATCACGTCGCCCGGCGCGAGCGGCAGGCCGATCTCCTCCTCGGCCTCGCGCAGCGCCTCCGCGAGATCCTCGCCGGCGCGGTAGTGCCCCGACACGGCGACCTCGAACGCGCCGGGCCAGGTGTCCTTGTCCGGGCTGCGCTGCTGGAAGAGCACCCAGGGCTCCGCGCTGCTCCGGCGGCCGTCGGGCTCGCGCTCGAGGACCACCCACACGTGGACGCTCCGGTGCCAGTCGCCGTCGCGGTGAACGAGCTTGCGCGCCTTGCGCACGCCGAGCGGCTTGCCGCTGCGATCGAAGATGTCGAACAGCTCGTCCCCGTCCTGCGCCGCCATGGGCCCGGAGGGTAGCGCAAGTCGAACGGAGCGGCGCCGTTGCTACCCGCGTGCTCCTCGACGAAGCCGTGCTTCCTCAAGCATGAGCAGACGCGCCGAGCGACGACGTTGACGCATCCGGCGACGCGCTGCTCCAGCGCGTCACTACGCCGCCATCGACGTGCAGACGGCGTCGGCGCAGCAGTGCGGCTTCGCGAGCCACAGCCGCACCGCGTCGTGGAGCAGCTCCCGGTAGCCAGGAGAGGTGAGGTGATGCTGGCGATCCCAGCGGGAATCGAACCCGCGTTACCGGCGTGAGAGGCCGATGTCCTAACCGCTAGACGATGGGACCTTGTACTGTCGAGAAGGCCGATAGCAGAGCTGATCGACCTGGCTGGGGGACAAGGATTCGAACCTTGATAGCAAGAGCCAGAATCTTGCGTCCTGCCGTTAGACGATCCCCCAAGGGGTCAGCGCTGTGTTCATCAGCGCCACGGGCCGCGGAATCTACTCGGACCGGTGGGGTTGTCAAGCGATCAAAATCGGACCCGACCGAGAAAACGTCACCGGGCCGAAAATGCCCGGTGTTTCGCGCGGTTCGCTCCGCCCCCTCGGCCCCACGCGAGCCCGCCGCTTCTCTCGCAGCCGCCCGCCAGCCGTCCGCCTGCCGTCCGTCCGTAGCGTTATCGCTCACCCTCACCCCCTCGACCGCCGCTCTCCGGAGGGGGCCTCCACGGCATTGCGGCGGTTGCCCGGGCGCTGTCTCCAGGAACTCCTTTTCCGTTCCGTGCGGGCGACGGCCCCGGAAAAGTCGCGACTGTCTGCTGCGCGCCCTTGACGTGCCGGGCGACTGATTTACTTTCGGCCGCGGTTTAGCCACCGGCCTAGGAGAGTGCCAAGCGACTGTGATCCTGGGCACTTAGCTCTCGTCGTGTGGGCGGAAGGCCCCTGCGGGGGGGCGAACGGGACCTCCGGCGAGCCGATGGTCAGTCAACCAGCCGAGGACGAGGGAGCCACCATGAAAATCAGGCCGCTGCAGGATCGGATTGTCGTCAAGCGCGTCGAGAGCGAGACGAAGACCAAGGGGGGCATCATCATCCCCGACACCGCGAAGGAGAAGCCGATCGAGGGGCGCGTCGTTGCGGTGGGCAACGGCAAGGTCCTGAAGGACGGTAAGGTGCGCCCGCTCGAGGTGAAGGTCGGCGACAAGGTGCTGTTCGGCAAGTACAGCGGCACCGAGGTGAAGCTCGACGGCGAGGAGCACGTGCTCATCCGCGAGGACGACGTGCTCGCCGTGACCGAGTCCGCCTCCTGACCCGGATCGAGGGCAACCGAACCCAAGCGCTAGCAGACGCGGCCGTGTGGCCGCGAGGGGATTGAGAGATGGCTGCGAAGCAGATCGTTTATAGCCGCGGCGCCCGCGCCGCGATCCTGAAGGGCGTGAACACGCTCGCCGATGCGGTCAAGGTGACCCTCGGCCCCAAGGGGCGGAACGTCGTCATCGAGAAGAGCTGGGGCGCGCCGGTCGTCACGAAGGACGGCGTCACGGTCGCCAAGGAGGTCGAGCTCGCCGGCAAGCTCGAGAACATGGGCGCCCAGATGGTCCGCGAGGTCGCCTCGAAGACCAGCGACAAGGCCGGCGACGGCACGACGACGGCGACGGTGCTGGCCCAGGCGATCTTCGGCGAGGGCCTCAAGCTCGTCGAGGCCGGGCACAACCCGATGAACCTGAAGCGCGGCATCGACGCGGCCGTCGCGAAGGTCATCGAGTCCGTGCAGCAGGCCGCCAAGCCGACCAAGGACAAGGACCAGATCGCCCAGGTCGCCACCGTCAGCGCGAACGGCGACAAGGAGATCGGCCAGATCCTCGCCGACGCCATGGAGAAGGTCGGCAAGGAGGGCGTGATCACGGTCGAGGAGAACAAGCGCATGACGACGGAGCTCGAGACCGTCGACGGCATGCAGTTCGACCGCGGCTACCTCTCGCCCTACTTCGTGACCGATCCCGAGAAGATGACGGCGGTCCTCTCGAACCCGCTCATCCTCGTCCACGAGAAGAAGATCTCGGCCATGGCCGACCTCTTGCCGCTGCTCGAGCAGGTGGTGAAGCAGGGCCGCGAGCTGCTCATCCTTTCCGAGGACATCGAGGGCGAGGCGCTCGCCACGCTCGTCGTGAACAAGCTGCGCGGCACCATCAAGGTCGCCGCCGTGAAGGCGCCCGGCTTCGGCGATCGCCGCAAGGAGATGCTGAAGGACATCGCGATCCTCACGGGCGCGACCGCGTTCATGGAGGACCTCGGCCAGAAGCTCGAGAGCGCCACGGTGCGCGACCTCGGGTCGGCCAAGCGCGTCGAGATCGACAAGGACAACACGGTCATCGTCGACGGCCTCGGCGACAAGGCGGCGATCAAGGGCCGCATCGAGGCGATCCGCAAGCAGATCGCGGACACGGCGAGCGACTACGATCGCGAGAAGCTCCAGGAGCGGCTGGCGAAGCTCGCCGGCGGCGTCGCGGTGGTGAAGGTCGGCGCGGCGACCGAGACGGAGATGAAGGAGAAGAAGGCCCGCGTCGAGGACGCGCTGCACGCGACCCGCGCGGCCGTCGAGGAAGGCATCGTGGTCGGCGGCGGCGTGGCCCTCCTCCGGGCGGCCTCGGCCCTGGAGCAGCTCAAGTTCAACGACGAGCGCGACGTCGGCGTGCGGCTCGTGCGCCGCGCGGTCGAGGCGCCGCTCCGCCAGATCGCCCAGAACGCGGGCGTCGACGGGACGGTGGTCGTGGAGAAGGTCCGGTCGGGCGCGGCCACGTTCGGCTACAACGCCGCGACCGACGCGTACGAGGACCTGCTCGCCGGCGGCGTCATCGACCCGGCCAAGGTCGTGCGGCACGCGCTCTCCAACGCGGCCAGCGTCGCGAGCCTGATGCTCACGACCGAGGCCCTCGTCGCCGAGAAGCCCAAGAAGGAGAAGCCGGCGGCCGGCGGCGCCCCCGGCGGCATGGGCGGCATGGGGGGTATGGGCGGCATGGGCGGCATGGGCGGCATGGGCGGCATGGGCGACTTCGACATGGGTTGATCGCCTGTCCGGCCGCGCGCCGGTCGTCGCCGCTCTCCGGCAACGCCGGGCGGTCGACGTGGCGCGCGCCGCTCCCGACGAAGCGGGCCGAGGGGTCCTCCAAAGCATGCTGGCTTGGAGGGCCCCTCGCGTTTTGTGAGGCCGAGAGCCTTTGCCTGGGTTTTTGACCCGCGGTCACGCACGGCGCTAGACTCTCGGGCAATGTCGGAGTCGTCGTTCGCCCGCTATGGCCGCGAGTACGTGCCGGGCGACGTCCTGTTTCGCGAGGGCGACCCCGGCGACGTCATGTTCGTCATCCAGTCCGGCGCTGTGCGGATCACCAAATCGGTCGAGGGCGAGGACAAGGTGCTCGCCGTGCTCGGGCCCGGCGAGTTCGTCGGCGAGATGGCGATCCTGAACGGCAAGCCGCGCAACGCGACGGCCACCGTCAGCGAGCCGTCCCGCTGCCTCGTGGTCGACGCGCGAAAGCTCAAGGCCATGCTGCAGCGGGACACCGAGATCGCGTTCCGGCTCATCAAGAAGCTCGCGAAGCGGCTCGACGCGGCGGACGCGCTCGTCGAGATCCTCATGCACCGGGACCCGAAGGCGCGGGTGATGCTCGCGCTCGCCCGCCACGCCGAGGCGTTCGGGGAAGAGACGCCGGAAGGGATACGCCTCCGCGCCACCCCCGCGGACATCGCGCGCGAGGTCGACGTCGAGCAAGGAATGGTGGACGAGGTGATGGCGCGGCTCCGCCGGCTGAAGCTCCTCGCGGAAGGGCCCCCTGCGCGTGAGGCGATCATGGTGACCGACATGCGGAAGTTTCAGGATTTTATAGAATTCCTGGGGACGCCGCAGAAGTTCGGCGGAGCGAGCTGAGCCAGTGGAGCTGCGTGTCATCGGCTGCCACGGCGGGGAGACCCCCCGGCATCGCACGTGCGCGTTCGTCGTGGACGACGTCCTCGCGATCGACGCGGGCTCGCTGACCAGCGGGCTCGAGGTGAAGGAGCAGGCGAAGATCGAGGCGTGCCTCGTGAGCCACGCGCACCTCGACCACATCCGCGATCTGGCCACGATCGCGGACAACCGCTGCCAGCTCGGGTGCCCGCCGCTCGTGATCGCGGGCACGCGCGAGACGCTGCGCACGCTGAAGAAGCATTTCTTCAACAACGTGCTGTGGCCCGATTTCGCGGCGATCCCGACCGCCGCGCAGCCGACCATCGAGTACCTCGAGCTCAAGCCGGAGCGCCCCACGATGGTCGCCGGGCGGCTCGTGCGCGCGGTCCACGTGACGCACACGATCGACGCGTCGGCGTTCGTGATCGAGGGGAGCGGCGGCGCGATCGCGTACAGCGGCGACACCGGGCCGACCGAGCGGCTCTGGGAGGTGCTGAACCAGCAGCAAGACCTCCGCGCGCTGCTGATGGAGGTCAGCTTCCCCGATCGGGAGCAGCGGCTCGCGACCGTGAGCGGCCACCACACGCCGCAGACGCTCGCCGTCGAGCTCCAGAAGTTCCGCGCGCCGAAGGATCTGCCGACGATGCTCTACCACATCAAGCCCGTCTTCCAGGCCGAGGTGGAGCGAGAGTGCGCCGCGCTGAAGGGGCTGAACCTGGAGGTCCTTCAGCTCATGGATCACTTCGTCCTGTAGCGGCGCGCCAGCCGCCCGCTAGCGCCGGCGCGCCTGCCGCCCGCCAGCGCCGGCGCGCTGCCGTCGGCGAGCGCCGGCGCGCGCGCCAGGCGCTCTACCTGGCGCGGCTGCCGTCGGCGAGCGCCGGCGCGCCAGGCGCTACCTGGCGCGCCGGGCGCCGTGGGCCTGCGCCGCGTCGCCCGCGCTCGCCGTCCCGGGCTCTCCTGGAGCAGGGGGCGGGCGAGCGGCGAGGGGCTAGCGGCTCTCCTGGGTCGGCTCGTCGACGAAGGCGCGCTTGCCGTCGGGGACCTCCTCGACGCGGGCGAGGACGACCGTGATGTTGTCGGTGCCGCCGAAGTAGTTCGCCCGATCGATGAGCGCCTTGCACGCCGCGTCGAGCGAGCCGCTCGACATCACGAGCTCGAGGATCTGATCGTCGCTCACGAGGCCGGACAGGCCGTCGGAGCAGAGGAGGTAGACGTCACCGTGGCGTGTCTCGTCCGTCACGAGATCGACGAGGACGTCCTCGCGGATGCCGAGCGCGCGCGTGATGACGTTGGCGGGCAGCTGCCGGACCTCCTCCTCGGTCATCCACGGCGCCATGTGCGCCGCGTCGCTGACGAGCGAGTGATCGCGGGTGAGCTGCGTGATCTGGCTGTCGCGCAGGCGATAGCAGCGGCTGTCGCCCACGTGGCCCACGGTCACGTGCTCGGCGTCCTTGGAGAACATCGCCGCCACGATCGTCGTGCCCATCCCGAAGTCGGCGAGCGTCTTCAGCGAGCGATCGAAGATGCGCCGGTTCGCCAGCCGGAGGCCGGTGACGACGTAGTTCTCCTCCTCGGTGAGGTTCGGATCGGCGGGGAACGGCCAGGTGGCGTCCCTCCCCACCGTCACGGACAGGAAGTCCGAGAGGGTGCTCACAGCAAGCTGGCTCGCGACGTCGCCCGAGCGGTGTCCGCCCATTCCATCCGCCACGGCCACGACACGGTACTCCTCGCTGACGAGGAGGTTGTCCTCATTGTGGTCCCGGAGGAGCCCGGTATCCGTCATCCCGGCAAACCGGGTCCGCAACATGGGCAGAGAGTAGACGCGGAGCCGGGGGGCAGCGCAAGTTCAAGGCGAGGGCAAAGCTGAAATCCTGGGCCGGATCTCCCACCGCGGCGGCTCCACGCGGGGCAGAAGCGGCCGGCGGCGGGGGCGGCGGACCCTCCCGGAGGCGCCCGCCCGCCGGACGCACTTTGCTCTTGAAAGATGAGAGGGGACGTGGGGTTCCCCGCCGCGCGGCGCCGCTCGCCGCGAAAGCGCGCCCGCGCCGCGCGCTTTCGCCCAGGCGCGCGAGCTCAGAGCCAGCTCTCGCCGATCGCGAGCCCGAGCGCGGCCGCGATCGTCTCGGCGGCGCGCACGCCGGACGCATGCGCCTCCTCGAAGAGCGCCATCCCGGGCTGATCGACGTGCGCCCAGGCGACGCGCTCGTCGAGCGCGCAGACCGGCTCGAACGGCCGCGGGCCGAGGAAGCCCGGGCGCGGGCGCGGCATCGCGTGGCCCCAGATCATGACGTCCATCCGGCTCACGTCGTCGCGCAGGTGCGGGTGCGCCGGCGCGAGATCGCGCAGCACGCCCTCGGCGAGCGACGTCCACGGCGCGCCGAGCAGCGCCGCGCGCGCGCCGGCGACGTCGGGCCCGCCGTACGCGCGGTAGTAGGTCAGCACGGTGCGCTGCATCGGCGCCTCTAGGCGCGAGCGCTGCGTCGCGCCCGCGGCGAGATCGGTGAGCTGGTGGCGCGCGTCCACATAGCCGAGCCCCTCCGCGCCGTAGAGGACGGAATCCCACGCGTGGTTGGGATCGAGGGGCCGCTCGACGTGCAGGTTCGCGACAAGCCACGCCGACGCGGCGCGCGCCGGCAGCTCGCCCGCCGCGCCCCCCGCGAAGATGCGGCGCACGACGAACGCCGGCGCCGCGAGGATCGCGGCGCGCGCCTCGACGCGGCGGGGCTCGCCGCGCTGCACGTCGACGTAGTCGACCTCCACGCGGCCGCCCGGCCGCGGGCGCACCGACGTGACGAGCGCGCCCAGCGACACGCGCGGCGCCGCGCGCTCGAGCAGCGCCTTCACGAGGCGCCCGTTGCCCTCGGGCCAGATCAGGTAGTGGCTGCCCGCGAGCTCCGGGGTGCGCACCTTGCGCCCCGCGAAGTAGTGCAGCCCCGCCCAGGCCGAGATCTCCTCGGGCTCGCCGCCGAAGTCGTCGAGCATCGCATAGCGCACGTACCAGCGCAAAAACGGCGTGCGGTACCCCTCGCGATCGAGCCAGGCCGCCATGCTCATCCGGTCGAGCGCGAGCAGCTCCGGATCGCGCGACGAGCGATCGAGCGGGATCTGGAACGCCGCGCGCCCGTCGCTGCCGCGGAGCTCGGTGAGCTCCTCCTCGAGCGCGTGGAACCGCTCGAGCTCCTCGAGCGCGTCGGCCGGCAGCGCGTCGACCGGCGCGAGGCCGGCGTGCCAGGCGCCCTCGTAGAACAGCCGCTCGCCCGGCGCGTGGCAGAGCCGCCGCGGATCGAACGTGGGGCGGCCGGCCGCGTCCCACCCGGTGACGACGCCCATCTGCTCGAGCAGCCGCAGCGTCGCGCGCGCCTCGACGTTCGGCGCGGCCAGGTAGTGCGCGCCCCACGGGTAGGGCACGACGCCGTCCTCGCCCCACGCGCTCGTGCCGCCGGGCCGCGGCTCGAGCTCGAGGACCCGCAGATCGAGCCCGGCGCCGGCGAGCCGCCACGCGGCCGACAGGCCGCTCACCCCGCCGCCGACGATGACGACGTCCGCGCGCTCGGCCGGGCCGGACGGCGAGGCGCGCGGCGCGCCGCCGCGGAGCAGGTGGCCCGCGCCGTGGGCCGCGCCCACGATCTCGCCGGCGAGCGGCGCCCGGCCCGGTGCGGCCGTGTGCACGAGCCAGCCGGCGGCCACGGAGCTGAGGAAGCCGCGGCGGTTCACCGGATCACCGCGTCCACTCCGCCCACTCGCGCGTGTACACGGAGACGAGCTTCTGGTCGTTCAGCCGGTTGACCGGCGCCTCGACGCGGCCGAGATCGCGCGGGAACCGGAAGAGCTCCGGCAGGCCGCTCGAGTCGAGGTAGCGGAGCTTCGACGCGTCGATCCGCAGGGCGCCGGGCGCGGCGAGCCCCTCGCCGCCCGCCAGGATGAACCCCCACTCGCCGAAGCTCGGCACGTAGACGTGCAGCGGCGCGGCCTTGAAGCCGGCCGCCTCGAGCGTCGTCACGACGCACCAGAACGACTCGCGCGCGTAGTGCGGCGACGTCGCCTGGATCACGGCGAGCCCGCGCACCGAGATCCGCTGCCGGAGCAGGTGGTAGAAGGCGTCGGTGTAGAGCTTGCCGACGGCGTAGTTGCCCGGATCGGGGAAGTCGACGACCGCGAGATCGAACGACTCGGTCGACTCCTCGAGGTACTTGAACGCGTCCTCGTTGCGGACGGCGACGCGCGGATCGCGGAGCGCGCCCCCGTTCAGCTCGGCGGCGAGCGGCAGGTCGCGGAAGGCGCCGGTGACGGCGGCGTCGAGGTCGACGAGCAGGATCTGCTCGATCGACGGGTAGCGGAGCAGCTCGCGCGCGGCGAGGCCGTCGCCGCCGCCGAGGATCAGCGCGCGCCGCGGATCGCGGCCCAGGGCGGCGACGGCCGGGTGCACGAGCACCTCGTGGTACCGGTGCTCGTCGTCGGACGAGAACTGGAGGTTGCCGTTCAGGAAGAGGCGCGTCGTGCGCGGGCTCCGCGTGATGACGAGGCGCTGGTAGGGCGACTGCGCCGCGTAGACGATGGGCGCGCCGAAGTAGAGCGCCTCCGCGCGCTCGACGAACCGCGAGACGAGCGCGAAGGCGACGCCGAGCCCCGCCATCACGACCACGCAGAGCGCCCGCAGCCGGACGACGACCGAGCGCTCCAGCGGGAAGAGGAACGTGCTCGTGAGCGCGACCGCCGCGTTGAGCAGGCCGAAGAACAGGCTCGTCTGGTGGATCCCGAGGCGCGGCAGGAGGAGCGACGGGAAGAGCAGGCTCGCGGCGAGGGCGCCGATGTAATCGAGCGTGAGCACGCGCGCGACGAGCCGCTTGAGATCCAGGGAGAAGTTGAGCAGCCGGATGAGCAGCGGGATCTCGAGGCCGACGAGCACGCCGATGAGCAGCACGAGCGCGTAGAGCAGCGCGCGGAACGCCCCGAGCGCGGTGTACACGCGGAAGAGCATCGGCGCGGAGAGCCCGCCGACGAGCGCGAGGCCGAGCTCGATCTCGACGAAGCGCTCGAGGAGGCGGCCCTCGATGTACTGCGAGAGGTACGAGCCGATCCCCATCGCGAACAGGTAGAGGCCGATGACGAAGCTGAACTGCGTCACCGAGTCGCCGAGGACATAGCTCGCGAGCGTGCCGGTGATGAGCTCGTAGATGAGCCCCGACGTGGCGATGACGAACACGCTCGCGAGGAGCGCGGGGTGCACGAGGCGGGGCAGGGGCTGCGCCGCAGAGGGGGGCAGCGGCTGCGCCGCAGTGGAGCGCGCCGCGGCGTCCCCGCGCGGGGCGCCCAGCGCGCTCGTCGAGCTCTCCTCGGTGGCCGGCATCGGCGCGGTCCTACCACCGCTCGTGCGGGATCACAGCCGGCTCGCGCGCGGATTGAATCGACGCGCGCGCGGCGCGGAGGCGGCCTTGAAACGCTTCCTCTTCCCTGGCCGGCGCTTCTAGTATGGTGCTCGCGTGAGCACGCCCTTCGACCGAGCAGCCGCGTGCCCCTCGTGCGGCGCGCCGATCACGTTTCGCTTCGCGGGCGCGATGGCGCAGGTGTGCAAGCACTGCAAGTTCGTGGTCGCCCGCACCGACCGGGATCTCCGGGCCGTCGGGCGCGTCGCGGACCTCGTCGAGATCCCGACGCCCCTCCAGGTCGGGGTCACGGGGCGCTGGGGCAACGAGCCGTTCGTGGTCGACGGCCGCGTGCAGCTCGATCGCGCCGGCGCGCCGGGCGCGCCCTGGCAGGAGATCTTCATCGCCTTCCCGGCCAGCGGCCGCTGGACGTGGGTCGCCTATGCCCAGGGGCGCTGGTACGCGACCACCGAGGCGCCGCTCCCGCTGAACGGGCTGCCCCCGTGGGCCTCTCTCCAGCCCGGCGGCCGCGTCCACCTCGAGGGGCACGGCGTGTTCACCGTCGTCGAGGTCGGGCGCCGGCGCGTGATCTCGGCCGAGGGGGAGATGCCGTACGTCGCCGCGCCGGGGGTGGTGACCGGCTTCGTCGACATCGCCGGGCCGCGGGGCGAGTTCGGGACCCTCGACTACGGCGACGGGCGGACCCTCCCGCCGAAGCTCTACCTCGGCCGGCAGATCGACCCGGCCGTGATGCAGCTCGACGCCGGCGCGCCCGTGGAGCGGCCCGCCGCGCAGGTGACGGCCCTCGCCTGCCCGAACTGCGGCGGCAACCTCCCGCTCGCCGCCCCGGGGACCGCGGAGCGCATCGTCTGCCGCTACTGCGGCACGGCGAGCGACCTGACGAACGGCGCCCTCGTCGCCCTCGGCCAGGTGCCCCGGCCGCCCATGGAGCCGTACGTCCCGCTCGGCGCCGAGGGCCAGCTCCGCGGCATGCGCGTGCTCTGCATCGGCTTCGTCGTCCGCGGCTGCACGGTGGAAGGCGAGCGTTACCGCTGGCGGGAGTACCTGCTCTACGGCGGACCGAGCGTCGGCTACCTGTGGCTGATGGAAGAGGACGGCGCCTGGCAGCTCGTGACGCCGCTGTCGCCCGGCGAGGTCCAGCCGATGGGATCGACCGCGAGCTACCAGGGGAGGACGTACGCGCTCAAACAGAGCGTCCACGCCGAGGTGGAATACGTCATCGGCGAATTCTACTGGAAGGTGGAGATCGGCGAGGGGGTGCAAGCCACCGAGTACCAGGGCGAAGGCGGCAAGATCAGCATCGAGCAGGCCCCGACCGAGGTCAGCGTGTCGTTCTGCTCACCGTTGCCTGGCCCGGAGCTCGCCGCCGCCTTCCACCTGCCGCCCCCGCCGAAACCCGGGCTCGGCGGCGGGACGGGCCTGAGCGCCGGCTCGGTGATCGTCCTCGTCGTCGTCCTGATCATCGTCCTCCTCATCCTCATCGCGCTCAGCGACTGTGGTGGGGGCGGCGGCGGCGTCATCTTCGTTCCGACCGGGGGGGGCAGCCCGAGCTTCGGGGGCGGGAAGTGATCCAGCTTTACTGCCAGATTCGGCTGAATCTGAATTAAGGGCCGTCGCGGGGTCGGGAATGGCAGGGTCCCGGGTGGTGCCGAATCGGGCGCGCACGAGGCTGGACATCTCTATGTCCACCACCGCGGAGAGAGCGGCCTCACGTCGTAGGAAACGGTCGAATCCGGGCAGGTGATGGTCAGTTTCGGGTATCGGTCGCCTCCGGCCGCTCCCCGCGATCGAATGATTTCAATGGTTTACACGCTGGCCTGCGGCGGCCCATGACGTGCAATGTGCCGTCCGAAGCCGGCGCGGACCGGTGACGGAGGCCCATGCAAACCGTGAATTCGGTCGACCCGCACGCACAGCTGCGTGCGCTCTACATCTCCCTGCTCCGGAACCAGGAGCACTTCGACGAGTTCAAGCAGCTGCTCTCCCTCTACGTCGTCACGCCCGAGGCCGACGAGGAGCCGGTGGACGCCGCAAGGGTCCGCGCGCAGCTCAACAGCCGCATCCGCTCCTGGATCGGCGGCTTCTTCGACGGGCTGAGCGCCGCCCAGGTGCTCCAGTGGCGCGCGATCGTGGTCGAGGAGCGCATCAACGTGTGCCTGTCGCCCTGGAAGGAGTCGAACATTTATTGATGCTGCGGCGCAGGCGACAGGCGGGGTTGCACCGCCATCGGCGTACGTCCCACCGGCGCGGCTCCGCCCCGGTCCCATCTCCCGGCGCCCGGCGCTCGCGCCGCGCCTCGGCCGCGAGCGCCGGGCCGCGCGCGCGGCGCCCGGCCACGGAGGTGCCCGCCCATGGATGAAGCGCTCTGGGTGGACGAGCTCTACACGGCGTTCTGGCGGACCCTCCCGGGGATGCTCCACGCCGAGGCGCAGGGGCTGGCCTACACGCTCGGCCTGGCCCCGTCGCGCGACGTGCCCTGGAGCGCCGTGTTCCGCAACGAGATCACCCTGGCCGCGCCCGCGCTGCTCGCCGAGGCCATGCCCGGGGTCCGCGGGGCCACCGTGCAGGACGCCCTCCTCGCGCACCTCCTCGCCGTCATCGAGGCGTTCGGCACCGACCGCATCCAGGACGCGCAGGTCCGGCCGACCTGGCAGCTCGAGGCCATCCTGGCCCACGCGCGGCGGGCGCGCGACGAGGCGCTGCGCCGCGTCGCGCCCGGCGTCGAAGACCCGGCCATCGACTTCGCCCGCGCCGACGAGGCGACGCTGCTCGCCATCGAGACCGAGCGCAGCCTCCTCGCGAGCGGCGAGCCCACCGGCTTCAGCCGCTACTACGCGCTCTCCCTCGGCAAGCAGAGCGTCGGCTTCCCGGCGTCGATCGCCCTGGCGCACGCCGCGGGCTGGACCGCCGCGCAGCGCGAGGTGCTCGCGCGGCTGCTCTCGTCGGTGTGGCTCGGCCTGCAGCTCCACGACGACGTCATGGACTGGCAGGACGACTACCAGCGAGGCGGCGCCTGGGCCGTCGTCCTGGCCTCGGAGCTCCGATCGCGGGCGGAGGGGGAGCCCGACGCGACGTCCACGGGCGCGCGCGATCAGGACCGCGCGTCCGGGTCGTACCACCGCGGCGCGATCGCGTACGGGCCGCTCGGCACGCCGCCCTGGGGCATCGCCGCGACGCCGCGGGCGAAGAGCGAGCCGCCGGCCTCCAGCGCGGCCTCGTCGCTCGTCCCCGTGCGCCGCGTGGTCCTGGAGTCGGGCGTGCTCGCGGCGATGCTCGACGGCGAGCGCCGGTGCTTCCGCGCCGCGCGCCGGCGCGCCGCCGCCCTCGGCGCCCGCCGCGTCGCCGCCTGGGCGGCGGCGAGGGAGGCGCACGCGCAGGAGCTCGCGCGCTGCGAGGCCGAGAGCCCGGGCTTCGCCAACCGCGCCCACGCGCTCAACGCCTGGGCCAAGGCCGTGCTGGCATGAGCCGGGGCCGCGGCGCGGCCTCGCGGGGGGGAGCGGGCGCTCCGGAGGAGGGGCCCGCGCGCGCCCGCCCGGCGCGCGGCCGCCCGAGCGCGCCGCCCCCCGCGTCGACCGCCTCGCCCAAGGCGCGCCCGCCGCGCCCGCCGTGGGACTTCGGCTACGCCCCGGTGCCCACCGCCGCGGGCGACGACGACGGCGGTCCCCTCGACCTCGTCGTGGCCCTGCGCTGCGCCGCGGCCTCCGGCGACGTGGCCGCGGCGCTCTCGGCGCGCTGGTCCGCGGTCGAGATCGAGCGGGTCATCGAGCGGCCGCCCATCTTCTGGCTCCGCGTCCGGTCGCCCGAGCGCGGTCGGCGCGCCGAGGTCGCCGCCGCGCTCTCGGCCGCGGCGCTCCCGGTGCGCTACGTCGCGTCGGCCCGGCGCCCGAGCGCCGCCGTGGCGCCGCGCTTCGACGCGGCCGCGGGCGCCGCGGCGCGCCCCGACGGGTGGACCGCCCGCGGCGCGTCGTTCGAGGAGGATCCCGTCACGCCCGGCCGCTGGTTCCTCCGCGACGAGGAGGGCGGGATCGGGGTCGACCGCCGCCGCTGCGGGAGCGGCGCGGGGATGCGCCTCGGGGTCATCGACGACGACGCCTGGGCGGCCGACGAGCTCGGCCTCGACCGCGAGGTGCTCGTCATGCTCGAGCACCCGCCGCGCAGCCAGGCGCACGGCTCGTTCATGGTCGCCTGGGCCGTCGGATCCCGCCGCCCCGGCGGCTTCCGCGGCGTCGCGCCGGACGCGTCGCCGCGGCTCTACCTGATCCCGAAGCCGGGCTCGTGCGTCCTGGCCCTCCCGGTCGCGATCGTCCAGGCCGTCAGCGACGGCGCCGACGTCGTGGTCTGCGCCGCGTACGTCGAGGGCTCGACGACGCCCATGCTGGACGACGCGCTCGAGTTCGCCGCCCGCCTCGGGCGCCGCGGCCGGGGCTGCCCGGTCGTGTTCCCCACCGGTCGCGAGGCCTCGAGCCCTCCCGCGTCGCTGCACGCGAGCTTCTCGCTCGGGTTCGGCGAGCCCGCGAGCGACCCGCGGGTGTTCTGCGTCGGCCCGGGCGCCCGCGGCGAGGGGTGGTTCCTCTGGCGGGATCGCCGGGGGCGCAGCCGCCCCTTCGCCAACCGCGGCCCGGCGGTGCGATGGCTCGCGCCCGGCGACGATCTCACCTGCCCGCTGCCGCCGGCGTCCGGCACGGCGCCCGCCTCCGGCGCGGCGCCCGAATCCGGCGCGGCGCCCGCCTCCAGCGCCTCCGGTGCGGCGCCCGAATCCGGCGCGTCGCCCGCCTCCGGCGCCTCCGGCGCGGCGCCCGAATCCGGCGCCGCGCCGCTGTCCGAGCGGCTCTGCCACGCCGAGTCGAGCGGGGCCTCGGCCCTCGCCGCGGGCGTCCTGCTCCTCGTCCTGTCGCGCAACCCCGCGCTGCGCCTGCCCGAGCTCGACGCCCTGGTCCTGCGCACGCTCGCGCCGGTGCCCCCCGCGGCGCCCGCGTCGGCCGAGCCGATCGCCGACCCG
Organism: Sorangium sp. So ce836; assembly: GCF_028553905.1. Taxonomy (NCBI): domain Bacteria; kingdom Pseudomonadati; phylum Myxococcota; order Polyangiales; family Polyangiaceae; genus Sorangium; species Sorangium sp. So ce836. The sequence continues at coordinate 4,849,260 of NZ_CP102233.1, forward strand.
TGGGACCTCTTCCCCGACGGGCGCGATCGCGACGGCCACAACGCCAAGCACGGCTACGGCCGCATCGACGCGGGCCGCGCCTGCCTCGCCGCCGGCGACCCCGTCGCGCTCGCGCTGGTGCTCATCGGCGAGGACCGCGCCGCGCGCGCCTGGCACGACGCCCGCGCCGCGGGCCCGCTCGCCCGCGGCCTGTACTCGCGCCGCCTCGCGCGCTGGGCCGTCCGGGCGCTGCTCGCCGACCCGAGCCTCTGCCACGGCGTCTGCGCGCTCGCGCGCCACGCCCGCCTCACCGCGGGCGACGACGCCCGCCGGCGCGCCCACGGCGCGGGCGTCGTGCTGCGGCAGCTCTCGGTCCTCGTCCGCGGCCTCGCCGCGAGCCGCCAGGCGCCGCCGCGCGTGCGCGACGAGGTCGCGGCCCTGCTCGACGACCTCGAGCGCTCGGCGACCGACGCCGCCGCGGTCCAGGCCGTCGAGTCGCGCTTCGGCGAGCTGGCCGACGCCGTGTTCGCGGACGCCGCGGAGCGCCGCGCACGCCAGGGCGCGGCCTGAGCGCGCTCCCGCACCCGCGGCGCGGCGTGATCCCCCTCTCATCGACGCGTGAAAACGTAATGAAAATCGCGTAACGGCGCCGCCGGGCCCGCCGGGGGCGCGGGCGATCGCCGCGCGGTGTGCCGTCCGACGCGTGAGCCCCGTTGGTTCACCCGGGGTTCCAGCGTATCGTGGGTGGCTCGTGGCGCAATTTACGCGCCGTCGAGTCTCCCGATGCCAGCTATCGAGAATCGGCGTTGGCTCCTTGCGGCGGTCGTCTTCGCGGCGCTCGTACTGGGCGGCTCCGGGATCAGGAGCGCCGTGAGCTGGTACGAGCGCCCGTTCCCGGGCGTCCTCGTCGACCCGGACGGCGTGGTCTCGAGCCTGGGCCTGCCTTCCTGGGAGGGCTTCCAGAAGGGCCTCCGGTTCCCCGATCGCGTCGTCGAGGTCAACGGCTGGCACCTCGAGAGCACGGAGGGGCGCTACCGCGCCAGCACCTGGGACGCCGCGATCGAGCAGGCGGCGCGCGAGGGGCAGCGCTCCGTGCGCGCCCGCGTCGAGACGGGGGAGGGGGTGCGCGACGTCGAGCTCTCCCTCGTCCCCTTCGATCCGCTCGCGTGGTGGTTCTACGCCGGCGGGCTGATGGTCGTCGCCTCGCTCTACGTGGGCGCCGCGCTCATCGCCCTCAGCGCGAGCCCGCGCGGCAAGCTCGCGGGCGCGTTCGCGACGGCCGCGCTGTTCACCGCGCTCTTCCAGTTCTCGATCTTCGACTACCACAGCTCGCGCGACCTCGTCCCGTTCTTCCACGTCGCCTACGCGCTCGTCCCGATGAGCTTCTTCACCCTGGCGCTGCGGCTGCCGGACGACGTCGCGCTCATCGCGCGCTACCCCGCCTGCGCGCGGATCGCGCATGGGCTCGGCGGCCTGCTCGCCGCCGGCATGCTCGCCTCGCACGCCATGGGCTGGACCACCGTCGGGCTCCGGGGCGTCTGCGCGACGCTGGTCGTCGCCTCGTTCCTCTTCTTCGCGACCACGCTGATCCTCCGCTTCGCCGCGGCGGAGGGGGACCGCCGCCGCACGCTGCGCGCGCTGCTCCTCGCCATGGCGCCGCCGCACGTCGTGATCGCGGTCGGGTTCCTCTTGGCCATGCTCGGGGTCGCGGGGTCGGCGCTCGCGTGGTTCGCGATCCCGGCGCTCGCCCTCACGCCCGTCTCCAGCGTGGTCGCGTTCATCCGCTACGACCTCTGGGGCAGCCGCGCGCTCCTGTCGCGCCCGCTCACGCGGATCATCATCGCCGGCATGATGGTCGCGCTCACGGTGATCGTCTGCTCCGCCTGCGCGGGGTACGCCGGCCTCCCGCTGCTCGGCGCGATCAAGGTCGCCGCGCCCGCCGCGATCGTCAGCGCCGCGCTGGTCGTGTTCGCGCTCGGCGCCGGCGACCGGAAGCTCTTCCCGGCGCGCGCCGAGTACAAGCCCACCGTCGAGCAGCTCAGCGAGGAGCTGACCCTCGTCGCCGATCCCGACGAGGTCGCCGACGCGGTCGAGCGTACGGTGGCGCGCTGGCTGTCCTGCGAGCGCGTCACCTTCCGCCGCATCGCGGTCGACGCCGCCGACGCCCCCGGCGAGCAGGAGCCGCGCGGCGCCGAGGCGAGCGGCGAGCGGCTCATCGGGATCGATCCGCCGCCGGCGAGCGCGAGCGAGCTCTCGCTCACGGTCATGTTCCGCGGCCGGCTGCTCGGCGTCCTCGAGGTGGGCAAGAAGCGCGGCGGCGCCCTGTTCACGAGCGAGGACCTCGATCTGCTCCGCACCATCGGCAACCAGGCCGCGCTCGCCCTCGCGCACGCGCACAGCTACGCCGAGCTGGAGCGGCGGCGGCGCGAGCAGGCCGCCGCCTGGCGGGACGAGCGCGCGGCGCTCATCGAGACGCTCGCGGCCGAGATCACCCACGAGGTGCGCTACCCGATCAACTTCTTCCGCTCGGTGTTCAAGCGCGGCTCGAGCAACCAGAGCCTGGACGCCGAGGAGGTCGAGATCGGCTGCGAGGAGGTCGAGCGCCTCGAGCGGCTCGTGATGGGCCTGCGCCGGGTGACGCACAGGAAGCTCGAGCGCCGCCGCCTCGCGGTTGAGGAGCTCGTGAGCCGGGCGGAGATGCTCCTGCGCGATCAGCTCGGCAAGCGGCGGATCGAGGCGCGCGTGAGCGCGGCGCCGCGGCTCAGCTGCGACCCGGATCAGGCCACGCAGGTGCTCGTCAACCTCCTCTCGAACGGCCTCGACGCCGCCGGCGACAAGGGGACCGTCGGGGTCACCTGGGAGCCCTCGGAGGGCGGCGCCGAGCTCGTCGTGTGGGACACGGGGCCGGGCTTCGCCGGAGACGCTTCGCGGCTCTTCGCGCCCTGGTACACGACGAAGCCGCGCGGGACCGGCCTCGGGCTCGCCATCACGCACCGCATCGTCCGCGCCCACGGGTGGTCCATCAACCCGGAGCGGCGCGACGGCAGGACGCGGTTCGTGATCGCGATCCCTGCCGCCGACGTCACCATGACCGCAGAGGACGAGGTCGCGTGAAGATCCTGGTCGTCGATGATCAGCGGAGCGGCCGCCGCACGCTCCGGCAGATCCTGGCCGCGCTCGACGAGGTCGAGGTGTTGGAGGCGGTCGGCCTCGACGACGCGATGGCGGCGGTGGAGCGGAGCGCGCCGGACCTCCTGCTCCTCGACGTGCGCCTCTCGGACGATCCGCGCGACCGCGGCGGCCTGGAGATCCTGCGGCGGGTGCGCGCCTCGGGGCGGAGCACGCCGGCGGTGATGGTCACCTCGGTCAGCGAGCTGTCCGAGATCCGGGAGGCCATGCGGCTCGGCGCGCAGGACTACGTGCTGAAGGACGAGCTCTGCCCGGAGATGCTCCTGCCGATCATCGAGGGGCAGCGCGAGCGGCTGCTCCTCAAGGGCGAGGTGGTGCGGCTGCGCGAGCGGGTCGACCGCACCTTCGGGACGAAGGCGCTGCTCGGCTCGTCCGCGGCGATGGAGCGCGTGCGGCGGATCGTCGAGCGGGTCGCCGAGTCGAGCAAGACCGTGCTCATCCGCGGCGAGACCGGCAGCGGCAAGGAGATGGTGGCCCGCGCGCTGCACGAGATGAGCTCGCGCCGCGGCGAGCCGTTCGTGGCCGTCAACTGCTCGGCGCTGCCGGGGACGCTCATCGAGTCGCTCATCTTCGGGCACGAGCGCGGCGCCTTCACCGGCGCCGAGAAGCGCATCCGCGGCCAGCTCGAGCTCGCGGGCGCGGGCACGATCCTGCTCGACGAGATCGCCGAGATGCCCGGCGAGCTCCAGGCGAAGCTCCTCCGCGTGCTCGAGGATCGCCGCTTCCGCCCGCTCGGCGCCGAGTCGGAGATCCCGCTGCGCGCCCGCGTCCTCGCGGCGACCCACGTCGACCTGGAGAAGCGCATCAGCGAGGGGCGCTTCCGCGAGGATCTCTTCTACCGGCTCAACGTCGTCACGGTGCACGTCCCGTCGCTCGCCGAGCGCGACGCGGATCTCATCGAGCTCCTGCTCGCCTTCAGCGCGGAGCTCCCGCGCAAGCTCCGCTACACCGACGACGCGATCGCGTGGCTCGTCCGGCGGCCCTGGCCCGGCAACGTGCGGGAGCTCCGGAACGTCGTCGAGCGGCTGGGGCTGCTCGCGGACGACGATCTCATCGACGTCCCGACGCTCGAGGAGCTCGCGCGCGAGCGGCCGATCGTGGACGCCACGGCGGAGATCGACCGGCTGGCGCGCGCGCTGCTCGCGCTGCCCGAGCGGCTCGGGTCGAAGCTCCGCGTGATCGAGCGCGCGGTGCTGCACCACGCGATCGAGAGCTGCGGCGGCAACAAGGCGGCCGCGGCGCGGCTCATCGGCGTCGATCGGAAGATGCTCGAGCGGCGCTGGGACCGGCACACCGGCGAGGAGCCGCCGAGCAGCCGGCGGGTCACGCCCGTGAACGCGCCGCGGTACCTCGGCGAGGAGCCGCCGAGCAGCCGGCGCCTCTCGCCCGCGAACGCGCCGCGGTACCTGGGCGAGGAGCCGCCGAGCAGCCGGCGGCTCTCGCTGCCGTCGTCGGATGCGGGCGACGGCTGAGCCGCGCCCGGGCGGCGCTGGCGACGGCTGAGCCGCGCCGGGCGGCGCGCTACTTCCTGCCGATGCCGGTGTAGACGAACCCCATGCCGCGGAGCTCGTCGGGCTCCCAGACGTTGCGCCCGTCGAAGAGCGTCGGGGAGCTCAGGATGCGCTTCAGCCGGTGGAAGTCGGGGCGCCGGTACTCGTGCCACTCGGTGACGACGACCAGCGCGTCCGCGCCCTCGGCCGCGCCGTACATGCCGTCGCTCAGGAGGATGCGGTTGCCGTAGATGGCGCGCACGTTCGGCATCGCCTGCGGATCGTGCGCCTGGACCGTCGCGCCCGCCTCGAGCAGCTGGTCGATCAGCGTGAGCGCGGGCGCCTCGCGGATGTCGTCGGTCTGCGGCTTGAACGCGAGCCCCCAGACCGCGATCGTCTTGCCCTTGAGCGCGCCGTCGAAGTGGGCGCTCACCTTGCTCCCGAGCAGCCGCTTCTGCCGCGCGTTGATCCGCTCGGTCGCCCGGACGATCTCCAGGTCGTGCCCCACCGCGCTCGCGGTGTAGAGGATGGCCGAGAGATCCTTGGGGAAGCACGACCCGCCGAACCCCGGGCCCGCGAAGAGGAACTTCGTGCCGATGCGCGGGTCGGCCCCGACGCCCTTGCGCACGAGCTCGATGTCCGCGCCGAGCTTCTCCGCGAGCACCGCCAGGTCGTTCATGAACGAGATGCGCGACGCGAGCAGGGAGTTGGCGGCGTACTTGGTGAGCTCGGCCGAGCGGGCGTCCATGAGCTGGATGCGGTCGCTCGCCCGCACGAACGGGTTGTAGAGGTGGCGCAGGATCTCGCGCGCCTTCGGGTCGTCCGAGCCGATGATCACGCGGTCGGGCTTCATGAAGTCGTTCACCGCGTCGCCCTCCTTGAGGAACTCCGGGTTCGACGCGACGGCGAACGCCTGGGTGGTGAGCCCGCCGATGATCTGCTTGAGCCGATCCGCGGTCCCGACCGGGACCGTGCTCTTCGTGGCGATCACCTTGAAATTGTTCAGGTTCTTGCCGATCGTCTCGCCGACGGCCTCGACGGCGGAGAGGTCGGCGGAGCCGTCGTCGGCCTGCGGCGTCCCGACGGCGATGAAGACGATCTCCGCGTCGCGGATGGCGCCGGCGACGTCGGTGGAGAACCGGAGCCTGCCGTCCCGCGTGTTCTTGGCGATGAGCACGTCGAGGCCGGGCTCGTAGATCGGCATCTCTCCGCGCTTCAGCATCTCGATCTTGGCGGCGGACACGTCGACGCACGCGACGTCGTTCCCGAAGTCCGCGAAGCCTGCGCCGGCCACGAGGCCGACATACCCTGTTCCCACGACCGCAAGCTGCATGCGCGGGACGCTACCACGACTCTGCGGCTGTTCGAGCCAGGAGGAGCCCGAAGTGTGATCCCGGATCGATCGGTCCCGCTCCTCAGGCCCGCGCCCGCGGCGGGGCCGGGCGCGGGCCTCGCCAGCCGCGCTCCTCGAGCGCGTCCCTCCGGGGGCGGAGCCTACGCTCGGGCGCGCGCGCGACCGCGCGCTCGACGCTCGAGGGGCGCGTGGCTCAGGGGTGCACGAACACCACCGTTCCGGTCAGCGAGCGCGCCGCGCCGTGCCATCCCGGCGGGACGGCCGGCTCGGTCCAGAAGAAGAGGCGGCGGGCGTCCTCCGGAGACAGGTTGATGCAGCCGTGGCTCTTGGGCCGGCCGAACTTGTCGTGCCAGTAGGCGCCGTGCAGCGCGTACCCCTCCTCGAAGTACTGCACGTAGGGGACGTCGCGCAGCTCGAACTCCTCGCCGACAGCGTCCGAGTCCATCGTGATGGAGATGTACTTCGTGTGGATGCGGAAGATCCCGCGCTTCGTCGCGGTGCTCGACGCGTGGTCCTCGAGCCCCGCCTCGCCGCTCGAGATCAGGGTCGCGTAGACCGGCTTCGTGCCCTCGTAGGCGACGAGCACCTGCTTCGTGATGTTGACGTCGAGCCACTTCTCGCCGTTCTTGCCCCAGGCGGGCATCTTCTTGGCGGGGTCGATGCGGCCGGCGTGGCGATCGTCGATCCAGTCGCCGTCCTTGGTCTCGTAGTGCAGCTTGCCGCCGAAGAACTGCTGCTTGCCGGTGAGGGGCACCGCGGCGCGCCACTCGAGCTCTCCGGCGTCGACGAGCTTCTTGCCCTCCACGCGCCACCGCTTGCCGCCGGCGCGCCGCACGAGCGCGAACGGGAAGTCGACGTCCTTGCCGATCTCGACGCCGTGGAAGTCGGACCCGCGGATGGGGCGGAACCGATCGGCGGGGACGACGCGCAGGTCGGTGGTGACGTTGTAGCGCCGGCCCTCGTGGAGGAACGACTCGATGAAGGCCATGCCGTTGCGCCGCGAGATCTCGTCGATCTTCACGGCGTCGTCGGACTTGATGAGGCCGGAGAGGTTGGGGGCCTTCCGGCCGTCGCGCAAGAACCACGGGATCTCGCGATCGGTGATGCGCTGCGCGAGGGCGTCGAGCGCGGGCGGGGCCGGCTCGTTGCTCCATTTGAGCCACACGTCGAGGCCGTAGGTGGCGCCGCTCTCCTCGTCCTTGGCCCAGCGATCGAGGTGCTTCTTGAGGCTCGGCTCGTAGCGCGCGAGGTCGTCCTGCGTCGGGACGCGCGCGTACGCGGGGCCGCCGCGGGTGACGGTGCCGTACATGTACGGGAGCTTGTGGGTGACGTCGGGGCGGCGGGCCGCGGCGCGGACGATCTCGTGGTTCAGGTCGAGCGTCGCGTCGGGGCCGAGGCAGACGTAGCCGAACGGCTTGATCTTGCGGAAGCCGCCGGGGCAGCCGTCGGTGCCGGCGGGCTCGGGATCCATCTCGACGACCGCGCCGGCGCGGAGGAAGCCGACGCGCTTGGCGCCGGTGCTGGGCCGGGCGTAGACGCGGGTGAGCATCGCGACGCTCGCGAGCCGCGGGCTGCCCTCGGCGGGCGGCGGGGGCGGGGTGGCGACGCCGCTCAGCGAGACGATGGGCGGGCCTTGGGGCTGGCCGGGCGGGGGCTCGTCCTCGGCCGGGGCAGGGGAGGCGGCGGAGGCAGCGGAGGCGGCGGAGGCGGGGCCCTCTGCGGCGGCCTCCTTGGCGGCGCCGCCGTTGGCCTCGGCCGGCGAGTCGGGGGTGCTCCCGGACCGGGACTGGCCGCAGCCCGAGAGGAGCGCGGCGAGGGCGAAGAAGGCGAGCGCAGGGCGGCGCGCCGCGCGCGGTGCTGCGGGGCGCGTTCGGGGCGGCGTGTCCATGGCGGGGCGACGGTAATGCACGAGAGGGGGAGGAGGGCCAGTTTTCGGCGGGGTCTGCGCCGCGGATGGTCCGCTCCCGCTTCGCGCCCAGGAGTCATGGAGGGTGGCGTTCACCACGGGTCGTGGCGCTGAGACGAGCGACACGTGCGTGGGATGGCGACCGTTGCCGAGCGAGGTGCCGCGCGAAGACTCAGCGCCGTTCGGTGGAACACAGCGGCGTTTCCGTGCGCCACGCCGCGACGGAAGCGAGTTCGGCCCAACTTCCCGCGAAGCAAGAGGCCAGGCGATCCCGTTGCTCGCCGAAGCCAGAGGGCGAGCGGGTCAGGCGGGCGAGGTAGCCGGGATGGGCGGGGTCGTCTAGGCTTCCGGGGCCCGTGGAGGGCTCCGGTGCAGGACCATGATCGAGACCGTCAGCTTCAAGAATTTCAAGGCGCTGCGGGACATTTGCCTCCCGCTCGAGCGGTTCACGGTGCTGGTAGGGCCGAACGCCTCCGGGAAAACTAGCGTGCTTCAGGGGCTGGCGTATCTCCATTCGGAAGACCCTTGGTCACTCCTGGAAGGTGAGCGACATCCGTCGGTGCTCCGCTCTCATGGCGCCGGCGAGCCGATCGAGATTCGATGCACAGGCACTTGGAGCGGCAGGGCGGGCTCGATCCGCCTCTTGGCAGAGGACTACGGCGATGGCCACTGGGGAAGGCACGTGACCGTCGAATGCGGCGACGACGTGATCACGTACCCGGGGGCTAGCTCTCAGCTGTCAGATGAAGCTCGGGAAGTGATAGATGCTGTCCGCGCTCCAGCGGACTTGCTCAGGCTCGATGCGACCAAGCTCGCCCAGCCATCCTACAGCGCCTCTCTGGTCCCTCGAATAGAGCCGGACGGCGATGGCCTGGCCGCCGTGCTCGCCGAGATGCTCATCTCGCGCGCGGACGACTTCCGACGTGTGGAGGACGCGCTGCGCGCGGTCATCCCCGCTGTGGAGAGGGTTCGCCTGGAGCGTTCAGCGGTGAAGCGTCCCGAGATCCAGCGGGTTACCATCAACGGCCAGACGATGACGAGCACCGTCGAGCGGGAATACGTTGGCCATCGTGCCGTGCTGGACATGCGGGGTGCGGCCAATCTACCATCCCACGCCGCGAGCGAGGGGACGCTCATCGTGCTCGGGATCTTGACGGCGATCATAAGCCGTAAGGGCGCACATTTGCTCCTCATCGACGATCTTGAACGCGCGATCCACCCGAGGGCCATCGCCGATCTGGTCGCGCAGATCCGCAAGCTCCTCGACGTGTTTCCTGAACTGCAGATCGTCGCGACGAGCCATTCCCCCTACCTCATCGATCATCTCGAGCCTGAGGAGGTTCGACTGATGAGCGCCGACGAGACCGGCGCCGTGAGGTGGGCCCGCCTGAACGAACATCCGCAGTTTGAACGCTGGAAGGAATTCATGAGCCCCGGGGAGATCTGGAGCATGGTGGGCGAGGACTGGGTTCGCGAGCGAGGCGCGCAGCCGCATGTCTGAGCAGGCGGGTTACTCGATAGCGGTCGTATGCGAAGCGGACGCAGACCGGCGCACGGCATGCGCGCTCTGCGATCGAGTGCTCTGCGAAGCCGTTGAGTGGATTGACTCGGGGACGATAGATTTTATTCGCGGCTATCACGGCATCCGCCGTCAGGATTCTTGCTTGAAGTGGACGAGCATGAAGGCAATGGCGAGGTCGAGGCATGTCGTCGCGCACGGGTTTTCCCGCGGAGAACCGCGCGAGCCCGATGCTGCGATGGCCGAGCAGGCGCTGAAGCTGCTCGCCACGCTCGATCCTCCTCCGGACGCCGTCATCCTCATGCGCGACGCGGACAAGCTGAGCCGGCGCCGCGAGGGCTTCGAGCAGGCGCGGCACGCACAGCCGTGGCGCTTCCCCGTCGTCGTCGGCGTCGCCCACACCAAACGAGAGTGCTGGATCCTCGCTGGCTACGAGCCTCGCGACGATGCCGAGAGAGCTCTCCTCGAGCGCGAACGCAAGGAGCTCGGTTTTGATCCCCGCTCGTGCGCCGAGCAGCTCACGGCCAGCGAGGATGGCGCGAAGCGCGACGCCAAGCGGGTGCTCCGTGCGCTCACAGGAGGAGACCAGCAGCGGGAGGAGGCATGTATGAAAGAGCCTCCGCTGGCCGTCCTGAAGCAGCGAGGCGCCGCGACTGGACTGATGAACTACCTCGATGAGATCGAAGCGCGCCTCGTGCCTCTCTTCGGTCAGGTCGCGAAGCGCTGACCATCAACCTTCCCCCCGGCGGCGCCGTCCTCGCTCGCGGCCACCCAGGCCGCGCGCAGGGCGTCGTGCCGGAACCGGAGAGCGCTCCGCCGCGCCGAGCACGGCGTCGGCGGCCAGGAGGCCCGTGCTCACCCGGAGCAGCTGCCGCTTCCGTGGTGGAGGACGACCGTGAAGGGATACCGCTCTTCTCCTCGGGTGTCGGGGTCGTAAGGGCCCGTGGGCAGGACGGTCACGACGAGCGTTCGCTGCCCGTCCGCCGCGAGCTCCAGGGGGGCGGGGCCGGACGAGAGGTCGAGGAGCTCGCCGTCGGAATCGGGCGTGAGCCCGGGCACGGCCTGGACGACGAAGCGGCGCCCCACGTCGTCGGGCGCTTCGAGGGATACGCAGATCGACCGCGCGGCGTCCGCGCCCGCCGACAGCTCGATGTAGCTGGTGCCGAGCATCATCGGCGCGCCCTCGCGGACGCTGATCCTGCCCGGCGCGGCCTCGACCTGGGCCGCCAGCGTCAGCCTGGCCGCCTCGAGGTTCTCGAGGCCCCCCGCGACGTGACGGAAGTGCCGGTCGTCGACGTGATCGCCGGTATACCAGCGCCAGCGCGCGAGCTCGGGGACGACCTCGACATAGCTGGTGTCCGCCACCTCGCGCAGCATGTCGTCGAGCGCATCGACGAAGTCGGGCTCGTTGCGATCCAGCGCGCCTTCGGCGCCCCTAGGGTTGCGCGCGTCGAGCCACATGCGGGAGACGAACGTCGGATCGCCGTCGAAGAACCGATCCTTGAGGTACAGGAGGACCATGGACGAGCCGTACATGGTCCACGTCTCGTAACCGTCGTCGCGGTCGATCGCCCGGTCCGGGTGCCGCTGAAAATCGTCCAGGCCCTCGTCCGCATAGCGATCCATGTAGATCTGGTCGAGGAAGCTGGCCGACATCTCGAAGAGGACGGGGCTCTCGTTCCAGTCGTCGGCGGCCTGGGACGCGTGCGCCATCTCGTGCACGACGGTCTCCTCCAGATCGGGGCCGCCGTAAGGCCCCCACGGGTCGACGATCATGAAAGCGTGCCAGTCGTTCCAGGAGGTCGACGGCTCGTCGCCGAGGACGTCGACCAGGCAGCTGCGGTGGCCTCTCCACACGAGCACGTCGAACGCGTCGTCGGGCCCGCACTCTCCTGCATCCGTGAGCGGCGGGCGCATGCCGATCCGATTCGCGTGGTAGTCCCACCCCTTCTCGACGAACGCGAGGACCTGGCGGGCGGTGTCGCGCTCCTCTTCCCGGTAGTAATGGACGAGCACGGGGAGCGTCGCGGAGCGGATCGAGAAGGGAAACAGCTCCTCGAAGTCGGCTCGCCCACAGGCGCTCTCCCCTTCGGGCAAGGGATGCGTGTACTCGGGAAACGTGGCTCGGGTCGTATCGCCGGCCTCCGCGCCGCAGCCGGCGGCGGCGAGGACGAGGGGAGAGCAGGCCAGCCACGCCAGGGGCTTGATCATCGTCGACCCTCTAACTGAGCCATCGGCGAGCCCGCAAGGCGGCCAGGACCATCCGAACCGGGACGGAGCGAGCTTCGGAGGTCCTCCGGCAGGGTCTCGACCTAGCCGCACCCCCTCGGGATGGCCGCGGGCACGTCGCGACGTGCCGGCGCGGGCTTTGGAGGCCCTCCGGCAAGGTCGTGAATCGAGCCGACCCCCCTCGGAAGGGGTCGCGGGCAGGTCGCGACATGGCGGAGCGGGCTTCGGAGGCCCTCCGGTTCGGTTTCAGATCGACCCGACCCCCCTCGGAAGGGGTCGCGGTAGGTCGCGACATGGCGGACCGGGCTTCGGAGGCCCTCCGGTTCGGTTTCGGATCGACCCGACCCCCCTCGGGAGGGGGCGCGGGCAGGTCGCGACGTGCCGGAGCGGGCTCCGGAGGCCCTCCGGTTCGGTTTCGGATCGACCCGACCCCCCTCGGGAGGGGGCGCGGGCAGGTCGCGACCCGTCTGCGTGCGACGCGATGCGTTAGTCGCTACCGTCGCCGGATTCCATCCACGCGAGCCATGCGTCCGCTCCGTGCAGGGCATCCGCCACGGCGGCGAGCGCACCGTCGCCGCCGATCCGCGCCACAAGCGGCGCGAGCATCTCCACGCCTCCCCAGCCGCTCAGGGTCGATGCCAGCGTGACCGAGCCGGCAGCGTCGCCGAGGCTCCCGGCGAACAGCCACGCTGCGTCGTGAGGCGACATCCAGGCAGCGCAGCGGAGCACCGTCTCCAGCCCGTCCGTGTCCCCGCTCTCGCGGTAGGCCGCGACGGCGCGGGCGGCGAGCGTCGGCCGCGACGGCGCGGGCGCGGCGCAGCAAAGCGCCGCGAGGGCCGCGATGCGCGCCTGCCCCGAGCTCCCACCGCGCTCGGCGATCTCGACCGAGGCGTCGAGCCCCAGCGCATCGATCGCCTGGGCCGCATGGTCGGCCACCAGCGCGGCCGCAGCCCACGCCGGCTGGAGCGACGCCACCGCCTCGCGCGCCGCGTGGACGAGCGGACGACCCCCCCGGGCGGCGGCGGCGCGCAGCAGCGGCCCCGCGCCGTGGACCCCAGCGCCGCAGAGCTGTTCGATGACGTCGAGCGCGCGGGCGGTCTCGCCGAGCTCCGCGAGCCGCACGGCGAGCGGCGCGCCCATGCCGGTCATCGGGTCGTCCAGCAGCTTCGAGACCTCGGGCAGACCGAGGAAGGGGGCGAGCGCCTCGGTGCACGACGGGGCGTCGATCGGCTCGCCGTCCGCGCCCGCGCCGGCGAGCAAGGCGTCGAAGAGCGCGGCCACGCCGCGCGAGCGCTCCTCCTCCGGCAGCGCCCGCACGAGCGGCGCCAGCGCGTTGGCGCGCGCTCCCGGCGGAAGATCCATCGCCGCGCGAAAGAGCGAGCGCGCCTGGCCGGGGTCCAGCGGCGGCGCCGCGGCGAGCTGCGCGAGCGCGTGGCCCGGTCGCGCATCCGAGCGCGCGCGCTCGACGGCCTCCGCGACAAGCGCCTCGGCCTCGGACGGCGGAAGGAATCGGGCCGCAGCGAGCCACACCGGCAGGCTGGGCCCTTGCTCGTCGCGCAGGGTGGCCGATACCGCCCAGCGCGCGAAGCTCGCGGCATCGTCGCCCGAGCTGGCGCGCGCCGCCGCGAGCAGCGCCTGCGCATCGCCCCAGGGCTCGCCGCGCCAGGCGGCCCCGCGCCGCCGCACGAGCTCCCGCGCCCTCGCCGCGATCTCCTCGCCGGGCCGCCCCGAGGCGCGCGCCGAGAGCGCGAGGAGCGCGACGGCGAGCGCCCGCTCGGCGTCGCCGCGCGCCACGTCGCCGGGCCGGGCGTCCCGCGGATCGCCTGCGCGGTGCAGCGTGCCGAGCGCGCCTTGCGCGAGCGCGACGCGGACCAGGCGGGGCACCGGCTCCGCCAGGCCCTCGCCCGCGCCGGCGGCCGTCGGCGGCGCGCCGGCGGCCGTCAGCGGCGCGGCGACCGAGCGCCGGAGGCGCCGCAGCTCTGCCCGGCGCGCGGCGAGGTCCCCGAGCGAGGATGGCCACGCCCAGCGCGGATCGCAGAGCGCGAGGAGATCGGCGGGCGGCGCGCCGGATGTGCGCAGATGATCGCCCGCGTACCGGCGGACGTAGCCGGCGGCGCCGCCCTCGGGGGGGCGACCGCTCGCCCGCGCGCGGGCGCCGAGCAGCGCCCGGGCGGCCTCCACGAACCGCCGCTCGCAGAGGGCGGCGCCGTCCTCGCTCGCGGCCACCCAGGCCGCGCGCAGGGCCTCGTGCCGGAACCGGAGCGCGCTCCAGCGCTCTTCCCACGCGATCACCGGATCGAGCACCGCGCGGCGCGCGTCGAGCGCGGCGGCGAGCTCCGCCTCCTCCTCGCCGAGGAGCGCCGCCGCGTCCCCGAGATCGAGCGGCGCGAACGCGCGCGCCAGGATCGACAGCAGCGCCTCCAGCCGCGTCGCCCCGCGCTCGCGGAGCGCGCCCATCGTCGCCTCGACGGCCGCGGCCGGCCCCGGGCCGTCGATCGCCGCCCAGGCCAGCCGATCGCGCAGAGGGGCGTCGACCTCGACCAGCCGGAAGCCGCTCACGGGCACCCAGGCGATCGTGGAGACGTCGAGGGCGAGCCGCTCTGCCCACCGCTCGGCCGCCTCCCTGGGAGCCGACACCGAGACAAGCACGCGCACGGAAGGGCCGAGCTCGCCCAGCACCGACCGCTCGCGCTCCTCGGGCCAGTCGGCGCACGCGTCCGGGCCGACCAGGCCGAGGAGGAGCGCCGGCTCGCCGTCCTCGGCGTCCCGGTTCGCGATCTCGTTCGCGAGGAGCTCGCAGAGCCCCTGGCGATCCTCGGCGTGCGGCGCGTCGTCGGGCCAGAGGCCGTCCGCGAGCCGCGCCAGCACCTCCTGCTCGAACGGCGCGCCGGCTGCCCGGCCGCCGCGGACGAGGACGCGCTGCGCGCCGGACCCGTCGAGCGAGCCGAAGAAGCGGTCGAGCACCGCGCCCTTGCCGGCGCCGGCCGGCCCGTACACGACGCAGGCGCCGGCGCTGCCTCCGCCGTGCCAGGCGCGGATCGCGTCGAAGGCCGCGGATTGGCTGCGCCCGAAGAAGCCGTCTTCCATCGCCGTCTCCCGCTCCGCGTCGCTCAGTAGCCCTTGGGCTTCCGGTACACGCCGTACTGCCCGCGCTTGCCCTTGGCGCCCACCACCGCGTGCCCGATACCGAGGTCCCCGATCATCTGGCCGCAGGAGGGGCAGGGGTCGACGCGCGGGCCCCCTTTCTCCTGGAAGGTCTCGATCGAGACGTTCGGATCGTCGAACCTGGCCGTGAGCCTGCGGTTCGCCTCTGCGTCGATCTCGGACGCGGTCATCGGCTTGAACGGCTGCTTCTTGTTCCCTCTCGCCTTCGCGACCCGCTGCTCCTCCTGGATCTGCGTGGTGATGTCGTTCTTCATGCGCTGGAGGGCCTGCGTCTCGGCGCACGGTTTGTTGGTGAAGCTCTGCGGGATCTGCCCACCTCGCTCGGGCGGCTTCCCCCGGGCTTCGTCGATGTTGTAGCCCTCGGCGAGCACGGTGGGGGGATCCGTGCCGTTGTCGACGATGCGCGTGTAGACGAGCCCGTAAGGATCCCCGAAGAAGAACGGGCTGTTCCTGGCATACGCGAAGACGTTGAGCCCGCCGAGCAGCTCCAGCGGATCCGGCGAGATGTACCGGCCCATCTGCGGGTCGTAGTACCGGTACCGGTTGTAGAAGAGCCCGGTCTCCGCGTCGGCATACTGCCCCAGAAACCGTATCGGCGTCGCCGCCGTCCCGCCCTCCTGCATCGCGGTGGCGCCCCACACCGTCCTTCCGAGCTCGCCGAGGATACGGCCGCCGCCGTCGACCAGCCGCTCGGGGAAGCCGGCCAGGTCGTTCACGTAGTACACCCAGGCGCCCTCGCTCCGCTTGCCGCCCTGGTGCAGGATCTCGCGGTGCGCCAGCGGCTCGCCGCCGTCGTCGAAGTGGTACCGGCGCTCGAAGCGCAGGCCGCCGGCCTCCGTGACCTCGTGCAGCAGCGTGTCTCCGCACCAGTGAAAGCGCGTGCGCCGGACCATCTCGCGTCCGCCGTCGGGGCGCACCCGGTAAACCTCCTTCTTGAGCCGCCGCGAGAACGCATCGTAAGCAAACTCGACGACGGTCCCGTCGCCCATGGTCACCCTGGAGAGCGTGCCGGCCTTCGACCACGCATAGGAGGTGAGGCGCTCGCCTCCCTCGGCGCGCCCGCGTCGCTCGGTGAGCCTGCCGAGCTCATCCCAGGCGAACGTCGCCTCGCCGGCGCGCAGCAGGAGGTCCCCGGGGCCGTACGCGCGCGGAGGGGCCGTGTCGCCCGCTTCCTGGACATTGCCCGTCGCGTCGTAAGCGAAGAGCTCGCCTCGGGCGCCGTCGGGCACGGCCGCGAGCAGCTGCCCGAGCGCGTCGTAGCCGTATCGCGTCGCGCCGCGCCGCGCGTCCCAGAGCATCGAGAGCTCGGACGACGCGTTGTACTCGAGCCGCTGGTGAACGGTCACCGAAGGATCCAGCGCTCCCACCCAGTCGGGCTCGCCCGGGCCCGCGGCCCTCGCGAGGCGCGGCGCGGTGACGCGCTTCTCCGCGAGCCTGCCCGCCACGTCATAACGAAACAGCACGCGCCCGCCCTGCGACAGCACCCGCTCGATCTCGCGCCCGGCGGCGTCGAGCCGCACCTCGGTCTCTTCGGTGCCGTCGAGCAGCAGCTTGAAGGTCCGTCCTGCGTAGTCGCGGCGCCACTCGGCGCTGTGCCCGAGCGATGTCCTGTGGCGCACGGGCATGCCGACGACGTCGCGATCGACCGTCACCTCGAACGTCGCGCCGTCGACGATCTGCCGCTCCTTGGTGATCCATCCCGCGGCGTCGCGCGTGAGCTCCACCCTCCCCGCCGCGGTCTCGGCGGCGATGAGGTCGTCGCGGAAGTCGTACTCGAACACCTCCTCGGAGCCGTCGGCCCGCGTTCGCTTCACGATGCGCCCCAGGAGGTCGCGCTCGAGGAGGACCTCGTCGCCGCCCGGCAGCGTGACGCCCACGACGCGGTCCGAGAGATCGTGCTCGTAGCGGATCTCGCGCCCATCGAACATGCGCTCGCGCCGCTTGACGCCGGTCGGGCTCAGCTCGACGGCGTAGGTCTCGCCGCGCGCGTTGTGCACGCGGATCAGCCGCTCCTTGCGATCGTAGCGCAGCCGAACGGTGGTCCCGTCGGGCAGCCGCGCCTCCGCGAGCGAGCCGGTCCCCCCGCGCACGAGGACCGTCCGGCGACCGCCGGGGTCGGTCGCCTCGATCACGTTGCCGAGCCCGTCGTACGCGAACCTCGAGGTGAGCCCGCCCGGCTCTTCGATGGCGAGGAGCAGGCCCTTGTCGCTGTGCGCATACCGGGTGAGCGCGCCCCCCTCGTCGCGCAGCGAGGTGCAGCGCCCCAGCTCGTCGTACGTGGCCTGCCACAGCACGCTGCGCTCGTCCGACGCCTCGACGGCGTTGCCGTGATCGTCGTAGCGGTAGATCCGCCGCCGCCCGTTCGGCGCGACCGTCTCGACCGGGAGCCCGCGGCCGTCGTACCGCACCTCGAACAACGCGCCCGTGGGATCCTTGAGGAAGAGCGCGTTCTGGCCGGCGCTGATCTCGGTCTCGCCGCCGCCCGCGTCGATGATCCGCGTGATGTCGCCGTTCGGGAGCCGCTCGATGCGCGTCTCGCGGCCGAGCGCGTCGATGACGCGCGTCTCGTTGCCGAAGAGGTCGCGCTCCCAGCGCGTGGTCGCGCCCAGCGCGTCCGTGTACGAGGTGAGGTGTCCGCGCGAATCATAGGTCCGGGAGAACACGCGCCCGTTGGCGACCGACTTGTCGACCTTGCCGTGCTCGTTGCCGAAGTGCCTGAAGACGCAGGCGGCGTCGGCGACCTCGCTGTAGCCGTGAGGGCCGTAGTCGACCTTGACGTGATGAATCCCCCTGGCCTTCGTGGCGCCGTCCATGAGCCGCTCGGGCAGGTCGTCCGCGAGGCACGGGTCGACGCCGCTCTCGTGCTCGCCCCAGGTCTCGACGCCGCGCCCCGCCTGATCGTAGCGGAAATGGAAGACGAGGCCGGTCGGCAGGCGGTACGAGACGAGCCGGTGATCGTCGTCGTAAGCGTACGTGGTCGCGTGCCCGTCCGCGTCGGTGACGCGGATGAGGCGCCCGGCCTGGTCATGGTCGTAGCGCGCGGCGCGCACGACGCGGCCCGAGGGGCAGACGATCTCGAGGGCGGCGATGCGCCCCTCCCGCGTGGCCAGCACGCGGATCGTGCGGCCCACGCAATCGACGATGCGCGCCAGCGCCGCCTTGCCGTAGACGAGCTGGATCCGGTTCCCTGCGCGATCCTCCACGGCCGTGAGGCGAAAGCGCCGGCGCAGGGGATCGTCCATGTCGAGCTCGAAGATCCGCCGCGTGCCGTCGGGCACGTCGAGCGCGAACCCTTCCTCGTGGCGATGCAGCACCCACCCGTGCGGCCCGAGGACGCCCGCGCCCCGCTCGACGGCCCCGAAGGCGACGTCGAGGCCGTCCTCGGTCCAGACGACGGCGCCGCTGCGGCGCAGCTCCACTTCCCAGGCGAACGTGTGCGTCCAGCCGTACCCGAGGCCGATGTCCCGGTCGCGGATCGACGTCGCGTAGGAGCGCGCGAGCTCGAGCGGCATCGGCCCGGGCAGATCGAGGTCCACGACCGGCGCCGTGAAGACGCGCCCGGTGACGACATCGATGGGATCGCCGTGCGAGGCCGCGCCGCTGCGGCTGCCGCCGTGGTGCCGGGGGCAGCCGCCGCCGTCCTTCCCCGGCGCGCCACAGGCGCTCTTGCCGCCGCCTTCAGCGTCCTTGCCGCCGCTCTTCCCGTCGGCGCCCTGGCGGTTCTTCGACCCTTTGCCGCCGCGCGCTCCGCTGCCTCCTCCGGCGCCGCCGCCGCCCATCACGAAGACGCCGGGGTTCATGCCGGGGATCGCAGGGATGTTGGGCACCGGGGCAGTGCGCGCCATGAGAGCACCTCCGCGGGTCAGCAGGCATCACCGCCTCCTCGCTGTCAAGCGCGCGTGGGGCTCTCAGCACCCGAGGAACCTGCGGTGCTCGGCGGCTGTCCTCTCCTCGACAGCGGTGGTTCCAAGCGATCGGTGGTCTAGGGACGCCCGAACCTGAGCAGCAGCCCGAGCCAGCCCCGCGCCAGGTAAAGGCCGTTGATCAGCACGTAGATCCAGAAGAACACGTCGAGCCGATCCGCGAGCGCGAACGCCCAGATGTGGCTCGGGTAGTGGTTCAGGAAGCGCAGGAACATCGTCACGAGCGCCGCCGCTCGGGCGACGGGCGACCGCGGGCGCTCCTCCGTGGCGGTCTCGTAGTACGCCGAGACCGACGCCTCCTTGCCGCTGATCTCCGGGCGGCGGACGAAGTTCGTCAGCGAGATCGCCGAGGCGATCACCGCGACCCCGACCACGCCCGCGAGCAGGAAGCGCGGGTCGCCCGCGGGCCAGAGCGCGCCATCGAGGCCGAGGCCGCCGGCGCGGAAGAAGCGCACCGAGAGGGCGCCCGAGAGGAGCACCGCCTTGAGCTCGTCCGTGAAGAAATCGAAGAAGTGGCCCTCCTTCGACGCGATCTGCTTGTGGCGCGCGAGCATGCCGTCGGAGCAGTCGAGGAGGTAGCTCAGCTCGAGCACGCCGATGGCGACGAGGCCCCCCGCCGCCGTGGGCAGCGCGACGAGCAGCGCCGCCGCGACCACGAACACGGCGAGGTTGAGCAGCGTGACCTGGTTCGGCGTGATCGAGGTCCGCGCGAGCAGCGCGACGACGCCGCCGGCGAGCGGGCGCATGAAGTAGGTGTTGAAGAGCTGATCGTGCTTCTTCCGCGTGGCCAGGTAGATCCGCTTCGCTTCGCCGAGCATGGCGGGCGCATCCTAGAGCGGCGGTCCGACGGGAAGGACACAAACCGCTCCGCGCCGCCCCGCCCGACGCACAAACCGCCCCGCGCGCGGCGCGCGCCCCGTCTCCTCCCGCCCTCCGGGCTCGTTTCCTCCGGGCTTCGCCCCGGTAGCGAAGAGGCCGCCTGCCGTCGCCGCGGCCGCCTTCGCCGGCGTAAAGCCCGCCCCGAGCCGCCGAGCGGCTTCCCTCGTGCCGCGGGAACGTCTATCAAAGGATCTCCATTCATCAGGCCGGTTTCCCGCTCGGGAACGAAGCGATCCGGCGGCACGACCGCTGTCCAGCCACGCACGGAGTAGATCGGATGAAGCGTTCCATTCGCGGTCTCACGCTCTCGCTCGCGCTCCTCGCCGGCTCGCTCGCGCACGCGGCCCCCGGCAAGCGGCCCGACCTCAACGCAACCCTGCGCGCGCCCAGGGCGGCGCGCGCCCTCGGCGACGCGCGCGCCGCGGCCGCCGCTCGCGCCGCGGCCGCGGGCGGGGTCGTCACGTCCATCGACGAGCAGCGCGGCGCGCCGACCTTCCTCTGGGCCGCGAGCGGGGCCGCGCCGGCCGAGGCCCCGTCGGCCGTCGCCCCGGGCGCCACGCCGGAGGCCGCCGCCCGGCGCCACCTCGCCCGCTTCGCCGCGGCCTACGGCCTGTCCAGGGCCGCGCTGGCGGCGGCGCAGGTGGTCCACGTCCACGACCTCGGCCAGGGGCCCGTCATCGTCGTCCTGCGGCAGCGCGTGGACGGCGCCGACGTCTTCCAGACCGACGTGAAGGTGCTCATGCGCCAGGACCTCGAGCTCGTCGCGATCTCCGGCAACCTGCACCCGGCCGCCGTGCCCGCCATGGGGCGCGCGGGCCGCCATGCGTTCCGCCTCTCGCCGAGGCAGGCGCTCGGCCGGGCGCTCGAGGACCTCTACGGGATCCACCCGGGGCAGCGCGGCGTCGTCGATCTCCAGCGCCCCGCGGGCGACTACCAGGCGTTCGACCTCGCGCCGGACAGCGCGCTGCGCGCCGCGGGCCTGCACCTGGTCGAGCCGGCCCGGGTGAAGAAGGTCTATTTCCCGATGCCGGAGGCGTTGATCCCGGCGTACTTCGTCGAGTTCATCTCGGGAGAGGTCGAGTCCGTCTCCTCGGACGCCTACGACTACGTGATCGCGGCCGACGACGGCCGCATCCTCTACCGCCGCGACCTGATCGAGTACGACGCGTTCAACTACCGCGTCTGGGCCGAGACCACCGGCGACCGGCGGCCCCTCGACGGGCCCCAGGCCGACTTCCTGCCGCACCCGACCGGCATGCCGGACGGGTCGCAGCCGGCGTTCATCCCGGCGCCGCTCGTCTCCATGGAGGGGTTCAACAAGGGCCCGGGCGGCGCCGCCGACCCCTGGCTGCCGGGAGACGCGGTCCAGACCTTCGGCAACAACGTGGACGCCTATGCGGACCACAGGGCCCCCGACGGCTACTCGAACGGCGACGTCCGGGCGACCCTCACCGCGGAGCGGACGTTCGACCACGTCTACGACCCCACGCTCGATCCGCTGTCGAGCGAGGCGCAGACCATGGCCGCCGTGACCCAGCTGTTCTACGTGAACAACTGGCTGCACGACTGGTACTACGACTCGGGCTTCGACGAGGCCGCCGGCAACGCCCAGCTCGACAACATGGGCCGCGGCGGCCTCGACGGCGATCCGATGCACGCCGAGGCGCAGGACGGCGCCCTGGTGCCGAACGCCCAGCGCAACAACGCGAACATGAACGCGATGTCCGACGGCGCCTCGCCGCGGATGCAGATGTACCTCTGGAACAGCAAGGACGTCCGGCGCACGCTGACGCTCGACCCGGGCGGCGCGAGCCTGAGCACCGGCACGGCCGTGTTCGGGGCCGGGAACTTCAACCTCTCCGCCGAGATCGCGCTCGTCGACGACGGCGTCGACGCCACGCCCGACGACGCGGTCGATGGAACCCGGGACGGGTGCGAGGCGCCGCTCGCCGACGTCACGGGCAAGATCCTGCTCGTCGATCGGGGCGGCTGCACCTTCAAGCAGAAGGCGGTGAACGCCCAGGCCGCCGGCGCGGCCGCGCTCATCCTCGCCAACAACGCGCCCGGCGACCCCGCGCCGGGCATGGGAAACGGCGCGCCGGAGGACGCCGTGGTGACCATCCCGGTGCTCTCCACCTCCTACGAGGAAGGGAGCAGCCTCAAGGCCGCGCTCCTGGAAGGGCCGGTCAGGGCGGCGATGGAGCGCGTGCTCGGCGTCGTGCGCGACGGCACGATCGACAACACCGTCACCGCCCACGAGTGGGGGCACTACATCCACCGGCGCCTGACCCAGTGCTTCACCGCGCAGTGCGGCGCGCAGAGCGAGGGCTGGGGCGACTTCATCGCGCTGCACATGGCGATCCGCGACGGCGACGACCTCGGCGGCACCTTCGCGACCGGGATCTACGCGTCGGAGGACAGCGGCGAGAGCGCCTACTATGGCGGCCGCCGGGCGCCCTACACGATCAACTTCTCGAAGAACGGGCTCACGTTCAGGCACATCTCGGACGGCGTCGAGCTCCCGGATCACCCGATCCTCGAGGGCAGCGACCCGAGGAACTCCGAGGAGCACAACGCGGGCGAGATCTGGGCGCTCATGCTGTTCGAGGGCTACGTCGAGCTGCTCGCGCGGGAGGACGAGGGCGGCCGCATCTACACGCACGACGAGGCGCGGCGGCTCATGTCGGACATCGTGGTGGCGGGGATGAAGCTCGCGCCGGTGGACGCGACCTACACCGAGCAGCGGGACGCCCTGCTCGCGGCGGCGTACGCGCGGAGCGAGGCCGACATGCTCGCGCTCGCCCACGGCTTCGCGCGGCGCGGCGCGGGGACGTGCGCGGTGTCCGCGCCGCGCGACTCGGAGGATTTCGTCGGCGTGGTCGAGAGCTTCGCGATGGCGCCGCTGGCCGCCGTCTCGCTAGGGGAGCCGGACGACGGCGTGCGCTCGTGCGACGGCGACGGCTTCCTCGACGCGGGCGAGCGCGGCAAGGTGGCGATCGAGGTGCGGAACGCGGGCCCGTTGCCGCTCCTCGGCGCCGCGGCGACCGTCTCCTCGACGAACGAGCACGTGTCGTTCCCGGACGGGAACGCGATCGTGCTGCCCACGATCCCGGCGTTCGGGGCCGGGACGGTCGAGATCGAGGTCGACGTGGACGAG
This sequence comes from Sorangium sp. So ce836, assembly GCF_028553905.1. Classification (NCBI taxonomy): domain Bacteria; kingdom Pseudomonadati; phylum Myxococcota; order Polyangiales; family Polyangiaceae; genus Sorangium; species Sorangium sp. So ce836. The sequence continues at coordinate 4,872,050 of NZ_CP102233.1, forward strand.
GCCGCGGCCGGGATAGAGACGCTGGAGCTCCGCGTGGACGTCGCCGCCCCCCGGGCGTGCGAGGTGACGGTCGCCGGCGTCGCCGGGGCGCGCCTCAACGTCGACGACGTGCCGGAGGCGTCGGCCGTCGATTCGGTCGAGAGCGAGGCGCCCGTCTGGTCGAAGGACGGCGAGGACGCGGACGCCATCTGGTCGCGCGAGAAGACGGACCTGACGAACCACGCGTGGCGCGGCGTCGACTACCCGAGCCTCTCCGACACGCAGCTCGTCTCGCCGCCGCTCTCGGTCGGCGAGGGCGAGCCGCTCGTGATCTCGTTCAAGCACCGGTATTCGTTCGAGATCTCGCCGGCGACGGAGGACGAGGCGGCGATCCACTGGGACGGCGGGCTCATCGAGATCAGCGACGACGACGGCGAGACGTGGCACGACGTCGCGGCGTACGCGGATCCCGGGTACGGCGGCCCGATCGGCAACACGGTGGACGAGCCGTCGGTGAACCCGCTCGCCGGCCGCGAGGGTTTCGTCGGCGCGAACGAGGCGTGGCCCGATCCGGAGCAGGTGACGCTCGATCTCGGCGACGCGTTCGCGGGGAAGACGGTGAAGGTCCGGTTCCGCATCGGCACCGACGCCTACTCGGGCGATTTCGGCTGGGAGATCGACGACATCGAGGTCCGCGGCATCGAGAACACGCCGTTCGGCGCGCTCGTGCCGGACGCGCCCGGGTGCGGCGATCCGGTCGGCGAGGGCGGCGCCGGCGGCGAGGGCGGGGCGGGCGGCGCCGGCGGTGAGGGCGCCGCCGGCGGCGCGGGAGGCGCCCCGGGCGAGGGCGGCGCAGGCGGCAGCGGCGGGGCCGACGCGCCGACCGATGGCCCCGGGGTGGTCGGCGAGGGCGACGGCTGCGGCTGCCAGGTGCCCGGCGGCGGCGCGACAAGGGCCGCGGGGCCGCTGGCCACGCTGCTGGCGATGGCGCTGCTCGGACTGCGGCGGCGCCGGGGCGCGGCCTGACCGGGCGCGGCCCAGCGCGCGCAGGCTGACGGGCCGCCGAGCCCGTCAGCGCCGCGCGCGGTGCGACGCGGGCGCGTCCGGCGGCTCGTCGCTCCACTCGACCGCGATCGATTCCTCGTTCGCGCTCGCGGGGCGTTCCCACTCGGTGGTGATCGAGCCGCCGCTCATGGGCGGCTCGTCGCTCCACTCGACCGCGATGCTGTCGATGACGGTCGGGCTGCTCGCGGGGCCCACCGGGACCGTGGTGGGCCCGTTCTCGTCGTCCGGGGCGGCGGGCGAGCGCTGCCCGTGCAGCGTGATCGCGTCGGGATCGAGCGCGTGCGCGAACCGCGACGCGTACGGGGGCGGCTCGCGGCGCAGGAGGGCGAGCACGTCCTCGAGCATGCGGCGCGCGTCGGGGTAGCGCTGGTCGCGGTCGAAGGCGAGCGCGCGGTCGACGACGAGGCACACGTCGCGGGGCGCGTACGGCGCGCGCTGCGCGAGCGGCGGCGCCGGCTCCCGGCCCATCTTCAGCAGCAGGTCGAAGTCGGTGCTCGCCTCGTGCACGTGGCGGCCGGCGATCAGGCGGAACATGGTGGCGCCGACCGCGAACAGGTCGGCGCGGGCGTCGATGTCGCGGCCCTTGGCCTGCTCCGGCGGCATGTACGGCGTCGTGCCGAGCACGAGGCCCATCCGCGTGAGCTCCCCCTGGAGGCTGGAGTCCTGCCGGATCCGCGCGAGCCCGAAATCGAGGACCTTGATGCGCGGGCCGCCGGCGGGCGCGGGCGTGGACGCGGGGTCCTCGCGGACGACGTACAGGTTGGGCGGCTTGATGTCGCGGTGGATGATCCCCTGCGCGTGCGCCGCGCCGAGCGTGTCGAGCACCTGCGCGGCGAAGCCGAGCACCTCGGCGAGCGGCAGGCCGCCGAGGCGGCGCTCGCGCTCGGCGAGCGACTCGCCCTCGAGCAGCTCCATGACGAGGAACGGCGCGCCGTCCTCGGCGACGTCGATGTCGCGGATCTCGACGGCGCCCGGGTGGCGGAAGCGGTTGGCGGCCTGCGCCTCGCGCTCGAACCGGTCGCAGATCTCCTTCGACCTCGCGGCCTGCGGGTGGAGGATCTTGAGCGCGTCGCGGCGCCCGATGCGGTGGACGCCGACGTACACCGCGGCCATGCCGCCGGCGCCGAGCAGCCGCTCCAGCGTCCACTTGTTGCGGATCGTGGTCCCCACGCGTTGTAAGGCCGTATCGCTGCTCATGGGGTCCTTGCTGCGCCCATGGAAGCGGGGCGGGCGCACGCGGTCAAGCGTATGCTCTGCGCGCGGGGACGCGCGGGAAGGAGAGCGATGACGAAACCGGACAAGCAGAGCGGGCGGCGGTACACCGAGGCCGAGGTGCGGGCGATCCTGGAGCGCGCCCTCCGGGACGCGCAGGCGCGCGACGTCGGCCATGACGAGCTGGTCGCGGCCGCGGAGGAGATCGGCATCTCGCGGGGCGCGATCGAGGCCGCGTCGCGCGAGATCGAGCATGTCCGGGGCGAGGCGGAGGCGCGCGCGGCGATCCTCGCGCGCCGGCGCACGGGGTTCCGCTCGCACCTGTTCTCGTTCGTCGTCGTGAACGCGTTCCTCTTCGCGATCAACGCGCTCACGCCCGGGCCGTGGTGGTTCTTCTGGCCGCTGCTCGGCTGGGGCCTGGGGCTCGCCTTCCATGCGCGCGCCGGGCTCTCCAGCGAGGTGTCCCCGCGGCAGCTCCGGCGGGAGATCGAGCGCAGCGCCGCGCTGGCGCAGCGGGAGGAGCACCGGCGGCTGAAGGAGCGGCGCAGGATGGAGCAGCTCGAGCGCAAGCAGCGCCTCGAGCGGAGCGCGGAGGAGCTCGGGCACGCCGTCGAGGAGGGCGTCGCGACGGTGCTGTCGCGGATCGCGCAGGAGATCCGCGGCAGCGCTCCGCCGCCGCCGCCGGAGGACGCGCCGCGCGGGCGCCGGATCGCGCCGCTCGGCGCGGACGAGGCCGGGGTGGACGACGCGGAGTCCGAGGCGCTCGGCGAAGAGGAGGCGGCTCGCGCGGCCCGGCGCGGCCGCGGCGGGCGCTGAGGGCCGGGGGGGCAGGCCGCGCCGCCGCTCTCCCCCGCACGCGAGCGGCCTGCGCGCCTCCCAGGTGCTGTGGCGGCCGGCCCGCTTGCCCAGCCGGGCGGCGAGACGTATGGGACCATCACGGGCCCACTCCGGGAAAAGTAGGCTGTCCTCGAGGCACCCATCCATGCGAGCACGCAGCGCCGTCCCCTCTGTTCGAGAGCCGTGCTCGAGGCTGATCAGCCAGCTCGAGGAGGCGTATCAGGCCAGCCGGAGCTCCAGCGTGCAGGTCGCCCTTCCTGCGCTCAAGAAGTGGATGGATGCGCTCACCCGAACCCTCCGGATCGCGGTGATCTATGGCGGCAACAGGTCCGAGCCCGACGCCGCGCTGTACTGGTCCACCAATCTCCGGCCGTGGAAGAGCTACTACGAGGTCGCCACCGACATCCAGCGCGCCCTCGAGCGGATCGGGTTCAGCGACGTGGCGCTCATTCCCGACGACATGAGGATGCCTGCGCGCCTGAAGGAATGCGGAGCCCATCTCGCCTGGATCAACTCGGCCGGGATGCAGGGAGAGAGCTCGATCTGCCATGCCGCGGCCACGCTCGAGATGCTGGGTATTCCCTACATCGGACACAGCCCCTTGGACGCGTCGCTGCTGGATTCCAAGGATCGCTTCAAGCGGCAGCTGGAGTCGCTCCGGATCGCCACGCCCGAGTTCGTGGTCTGGCACCCGCTCGACGGCGCGCCGGAAGGGCGGATCCGGGGCGCGTTCGAGAGCCATCCCGGTCCCTTCGTGGTGAAGCCGAGCACGGGGCGAGCGTCGCTCAACGTGCACTTCGTCGAGAAGAGGGAGGAGCTCTCCTCGTTCGTCAAGGAGGTGTTCGCCCTGACGCGCGCGAATGTCATCGTCGAGCGGTACATGAGCGGCCGGGAGTTCTGCGTGGCCGTCTGCGGCGGCATCCTGCACCGCGGTGGGATGTTCTTCGGCAGCCGCTATCCCCACGCGTTCTCCGCGCTGGAGCGCCGCTTCGAGCCCGGCGAGCGCATCTTCACCTCGATGGACAGGAGGGCCATCGACCACGACCGCGCGATGCCTATCCCGGACACGGACCAAGCCCTCAAGCGGGCCCTCTTGGCATTCGCTCGCGAGCTCTACTCGAGGCTCCGGCTGAGGTCGCCACGCGAGAGCCCGGGCTCGAACAGCCTCACCGCCGGGGTCATGGCGCCCCGGACGTCCGACGCCATCGTGCGCAGGTACGACTGGTTATGGAGGAGCAGCTCGCCGGTGATCGGGTGATAGGCCGCGCCTTGCGCGATATTCCTCGTCCGGAGCCTCTCGCCGCGCCATTCCGCCTCAAGGCCAACATCGCGGCAGATCTCGCTTACCTTGCCCTTGTCCGAGGTGTTGAAGGACAGCTGCCAGCCCGAGACGATCGCCGATTTCAGATCCGTCGGCGGGTCGTAATTGCGGGTGTAGAGGACCTTGCGGTCATGGAACCGCTCGAGGATCCTGGGATCCAGGCTCCTCTGGAAATTTCGGGAGCTGCAGACGAGCGTCTCCCCGTCCTTGCGCGGGGCCAGGTCACAGTAGAAGAAGACCTTCATGGGCCACGAAGGCATGTAGGCCATCTCATGGTGCTGCGCGAGCTTCACTCCCGGCGGCGCATACGTGGATACATAGACATCATCCGAGTACCGCTCCCGAGGGCCTGTTCCACCGATGTAGTCGAAGCGGATCTCGTCGGAAAGCAGGCCCACGAGCCGCCGGAAAGACGCGACGTCCAGATCGAAGCCGTGGAAGAGGATGCCCCCGTACTCCAGCGTCGCGTCGCCGATGAGCTGCTCGTGCTCCTGAATCCAGCGGGCGATGGATTCGGGAGTGCCGGTCGGCTCCAGCTGCAGGATAAAGCCGTGCTCAGGGAACCGGACCGAGCACCTGACACCGCCCAGCAGATCCTTGAACGGCGGAGCGATCTGCTTCTTTTGGTCTGGTTTCATGGTTTTCTCGCGCCTCCTGGATCGCCTGCTATGCCAGGAAAAACGGGATCCGCCCGCGCGATCGGATCGCACGACTGCATCTGATGCATGGTGCGCCGATGCTTGCGGCGTCGATGCAGGCACGTACGCTTTGCGGCTCGCGCGGCCCGGCGAGGCCGCGGCGGGCGCTGACGGCGTCGGGTGGCGCGAAAGCACAACCGAATGGCGCGTTTATGAACGCGCGCCCGGCGCCCCGCGCGTAGACATCCTCACGACGATCGCGCGACCGGCGCGCCCTTCGCTCACCCCGGCCGCGCGCCGACCCGCGGCGGCGGGCGGGCGCCGGGGCGCGCGCTCGCGCCGCCACAACGAGGGAGTACGCAGACCATGCTGAAGAACATCTTGATCGCTCTCGGCCTCGCCACCGCTCTTGCCGCCTGCATGGCCGAGCCGATGGAATCGGCACCTGAGGCCGAGGCGGCCGCCGGCGAGGAGGCCGTGGGCTCCGCCGAGCAGCCGCTGATGTCGACCGGCTTCACCCGAACCTACTACAGCGACAGCTCGTTCAAGACCCCGATCGGCGTCGAGACCCGCGACTGCGACCCCGATTATAATGAGTTCTTCGGAGAAGCGTCGAGGTACTACAAGCAGCGTCGCTACAACTGCCCCGGCAGCACCATGCCCGGGCTGCCCTCGACGAACTGTTACATCTGCTACGACAACGCGGTCCCCGGCGGTCCGCCGTCCGTGGCGTGCGTCGGATCCTCGTGCCCGGTCTTCTGAGCAAGCTCGGCGCGGACTGAGCAGGTCTGGCGCGGATTGAGCAGGCTCGGCGCCGGAGCCCGGTGGTGCGCCGACCTGCGCCAGCCCCATGGCTCAGGTTGGCGCTGTCACGATGTCGGGACCCTGGGCGGCTGCGGCCTACGCGCGCTGGTGCGGACGGCGCGGGGGGGCGCCGCGCCGCGCGCGCTCCGGAGAGCGCGCGGAGGTGCGGGCCCCGCGAGCGCGGGGAGGCGGCTCGCGCCGAGCGCGAGGGGGTCGGCCGGGCGTGGCATGTCGAATGCGTTAGTCAGGCGAACGAGCTGACCAACCGACAACCCGAGCCCTCCGCGCCGGCGCTGAACGGCCGCTGCGCAGCGCGCTCCGCGCGCCGCGGCGCACAGCGCTCGATCGAAGGCGCGTGTCCGACGCCCGCCGATGATCTCTCTCGACGACTTGAAGAGCGCTTCCAGCATCGATGAGCTCCTGGCCGATCCGGTCGGCAGGTACTTCGTCGACCCCACGTTCGTCTTCTGGTACCCCGAGCGCGCCTTCAAAGGGTTCTCGCTATGGGGGCGGCCGAGCGCCGACGACATCGAGCGCCTCAATCGGCTGAACGACGCGGTGCTGACGCCGCACGGCGGCCGTCACGTGTCGTTCGTCGACCTCCAGGGCCTCGAGGGCGCCGACCCGGCGGCGTTCGCGTCGATGGCGGCCTACCTCTCGGCGCGCTGGCAGCCGTTTCGCGAGCTGGTCGTACGGCAGGCGCTGGTGCGGCCGCCGGGGTTCGCCGGCGCCGTGGTCTCCGGCTTCTACGAGGTCCTGAAGCCTTCGTTCCCTGTCGCGGTGTTCGACGGCATCGGCGAGGCGCTCGCCTGGCTCGGCCAACGCGATCGCGAGGCGCTGGTCGGGAGCTTGATCGGGCTTCGGGACCAGGCCGACGGGGCCGCGAGCGTGCTCGGCTCGCTCCGGCGCTTGCTCTGCGCGTCGCCCTGTCGGCCCGCCCTGGCCGAGGCGGCGCGCGCGCTCCACCTCTCCGAGCGGTCGTTGCAGCGGCACCTGCGGCGAGCCGGCACGACGTTCCAGGCGGAGGTGAACGCCGCGCGGGTGCGCGTCGCCCAGGGGAGAATGCTCGCGGGCGACGACAGCCTGACGGCCATCGCGATCGACGTGGGCTGCGCGTCGGCGCAGCACTTCAGCGCCATGTTCCGCAAGGCGACGGGGCAGAGCCCGAGCGAGTGGCGGGCGCGGGCGCGCGGCGCGCCCCGCCGCGCCGCGCCCAGGAGCGTCGCCGCGTGACCCCTCCAGCTCAGGGAGCGTCCTCCCCGGGCTCCGTGCTCGGCGCGCCCTACTTCTGCCGCCGCTTCAGTGCATATCCATACTGGATCGGCCAGCGGGGCTCGCCGTCGAGCGCGCGCGCCGCCTTCTGCGCCCAATACGGCTCGCGCAGCAGTTCCCGCGCCAGGAACACGAGATCCGCGTCGCCGCTGGTGATGATCCGATCGGCCTGTTCGGGCTCGCAGATCATTCCCACGGCGCCCGTGAAGATCTCCGCCTCTTCCCGGATCTTGCGCGCGAACGGGACCTGGTAGCCCTTGGTCACGGGGATGGTGGCCTTTGGCACCAGGCCGCCGGAGGAGACGTCGATGAGATCGACCCCGCGCTCGCCGAGCTGCCGCGCCAGCGCCACCGAGTCGTCCGCGCCCCAGCCGCCCTCGACCCAGTCCGTCGCCGAGATGCGCACGAACAGGGGCAGCGACTCCGGCACGATGCGCCGGACCCGCGCGGCGACCTCGAGCACGAGGCGCATCCGGTTCACGAGGCTGCCGCCGTACTCGTCGTCTCGCTCGTTCGCGATCGGCGAGAGGAACTCATGGAGCAGGTAGCCGTGCGCCGCGTGGATCTCGAAGACGCGGAAGCCGGCGGCGAGCGCGCGGAGCGCCGCGGCCTCGAAGGCGGCCTTGATCCCCTCGATGCCCGCGGCGTCGAGGGGCAGAGGGCTGGGGTCGCCGTCGGCGAACGGGATGGGGCTGGGCGCGACAACCGCCCAGCCCCCCTGCTGGAGGCCGAGCCGCGCGCCGCCCTTCCACGGAACGTCGCAGCTCGCTTTGCGCCCCGCGTGCGCGAGCTGGATGCCCGCGACCGCGCCCTGCTCGTGCACGAAGCGCACGATCCGGCCCAGGGCCCGGAGCTGCTCGTCCTCCCAGAGGCCGAGGTCGCCGGGCGTGATGCGCCCCTCGCGCGTCACCGCCGTCGCCTCGACCATGACCAGCGCCACCCCGCCGGCGGCCCTGCTGCCGAGGTGGACCAGGTGCCAGTCGTTGGCCAGCCCCTCTCTCGCAGAGTACTGGCACATCGGCGACATGGCGACGCGGGAGGGCAGCGTCACGCCGCGGATCTCGATCGGGCTGAGCAGATCGATCTCCGGGACATCGAAGTCATGCACGGCATCGGTCACGCTGCCGTGCGCCCGCTCGCGGCTGTCGCGGTGCGGTTCTGCCATGGTGATCGCTGCCTGGGGCGCCGCACCCCCGGATGGCAACGGGGCCCGCCAGGATCGGGCCGCGCGCTGGCTCCGCTACTCGGAGCGCTGCGGCGGCTTGCGGCTCCCGGGCAGGTACGCGGAGGCGTCGGGCTTGCGGCCGGACGAGGAGGTCGGAGTCCGAGGCGCTCGGCGAGGAGGAGGCGGATCGCGCGGCCCGGCAAGGCCGCGGCGGCGGGCGCTGAGGGCGGGGGGGCAGGCCGCGCCGCCGCTCTCCCCCGCACGCGAGCGGCCTGCGCGCCTCCCAGGTGCTGGGGCGGCCGGCCCGCTTGCCGAGCTGGGCGGCGAGACGTATGGGACCATCACGGGCCCACTCCGGGAAAAGTAGGCTGTCCTCGAGGCACCCATTCATGCGAGCACGCAGCGCCGTCCCTCGTGTTCGAGAGCCGTGCTCGAGGCTGATCAGCCAGCTCGAGGAGGCGTGTCAGGCCAGCCGGAGCTCCAGCGTGCAGGTCGCTCTCCCCGCGCTCAAGAAGTGGATGGATGCGCTCACCCGAACCCTCCGGATCGCGCGGGGGTATGTTCTTCGGCAGCCGCTATCCCCACGCGTTCTCCGCGCTGGAGCGCCGCTTCGAGCCCGGCGAGCGCATCTTCACCTCGATGGACAGGAGGGCCATCGACCACGACCGCACGATGCCTATCCCGGACACGGACCAAGCCCTCAAGCGGGCCCTCTTGGCATTCGCTCGCGAGCTCTACTCGAGGCTCCGGCTGAGGTCGCTGATCCGGATCGACCTGCGCGCCGACGAGCATGGGCGTCTTTACGTCCTCGAGGCCGATCGACTGCTCGATCAGGGCGCCGCTATCGCCGTAAAAGGCGTTGGTGCTCTGCTCGTCCGGCGCGAGCGTCAGGATGGCGCTCCTCTGCTCACGCGAGAGCCCGGGCTCGAACAGCCTCACCGCCGGGGTCATGGCTCCCCGGACGTCCGACGCCATCGTGCGCAGGTACGACTGGTTATGGAGGAACAGCTCGCCGGTGATCGGGTGATAGGCCGCGCCTTGCGCGATGTGCCTCGTCCGGAGCCTCTCGCCGCGCCATTCCGCCTCAAGGCCAAGATCGCGGCAGATCTCGCTTACCTTGCCCTTGTCCGAGGTGTTGAAGGACAGCTGCCAGCCCGAGACGATCGCCGATTTCAGATCCGTTGGCGGTCGTAATTGCGAATGTAGAGGACCTTGCGGTCATGGAACCGCTCGAGGATCCTGGGATCCAGGCTCCTCTGAAAATTTCAAGAGTGGCACCGCGACTTCGTCTGATCCGTGCGGTGACGTCGAACAGCGCAATGTGGGGCGTAACGGCAACCCACAGCCAAACGCATGTCAACCAGCACGTGCAGTATGGCTGTACGCTGGGACGGCCGCTACGAGAGCTTGACTTTCGGATCGAGTTTGGATTTCATAGCCTATCGAGAGGATTGGAGGATGGCATGCGGCACGCAGGGGGCGCGGCCCCGGACATCGGCCCCGCGACCCTGAACCCGGACATCGGCCCCGCGACCCTGAAGCGGATCACCCGTCACCTGATGCCGCTCTTCTGCCTGATGTACCTGATCGCGTACATCGACCGGCAGAACGTCTCCTACGCCAAGCTGGAGATGGTGGGCGCCCTGGGCCTCACCGAAGCCGCCTACGGCCTCGGCGCCTCGCTGTTCTTCCTCGGCTACTTCCTGTTCGAGGCGCCGGCCAACCTGATCCTCGTCCGCGTCGGCGCCCGGGTCTGGTTCAGCCGGATCATGGGCACCTGGGGCCTCGTCACCATCGCGCTGGGGTTCACCCAGAGCCCGGCCATGTTCTTCGTCCTGCGCTTCCTGCTGGGCGTGGCGGAGGCCGGGTTCTTCCCGGGCGTGCTCTATGTCCTGACCCTCTGGTACCCGCAGGCGCACCGCGCCCGCATGATCGGCGCCTTCATGATGGCCAGCGCCGTGGCCAACGCGGTGGGCTCGGTCATCGGCGGCGCGCTGCTCGACCTCGACGGCCTCCTGGGATTGGCTGGCTGGCAGTGGGTGTTCTTGGCCACCGGCGCTCCCGCCGTCCTGCTCGCGCCCTACGTCCTCTGGCGCCTGCCGAGCCACCCCGAGCAGGCCCGCTTCCTCACCCCCGACCAGAAGGCCTGGCTCGCCACGACCCTCGCCGCGGAGCCCCGCCAGCAGGCGGAAGGCTCCCCCTGGCGGGCCTTGCTGGATATACGAGTGATGGCGCTCGCCGGCCTGTATGTCGGTTTGCCGCTCGGCGCTTACGGCCTCAGCTACTGGCTGCCCACCCTCGTGAAGGGCTTCGGCGCCTCCAACATCCAGAACGGCTTCATCAACGTCATCCCCTGGGTCTTCGTCGCCTTGGCGCTCTGGTGGGTGCCGCGCCATGCCGCCCGCAACGGCGTCAGCGCCTGGCACATCTCCGGCCCCATGCTGCTGGGCGCCCTCACCCTGGTGCTGAGCGTGGTCATGCCGGGCGCAGCGCCCAAGTTCGCCCTGCTGTGCGTCGCCGCCGCCGCCATCTTCGCCGGCCAGCCGGTGTTCTGGAGCGTGCCCCAGAAGATCCTCGCGGGCCCGCACGCCGCCGCCGGCATCGCCGCCATCAACTCGGTGGGCAACCTCGGCGGCTTCGTGGCCCAGAACGTGGTGCCGCGCATCTATGACGCGACCGGCAGCCAGCTCGCCCCCATGCTGTTCCTGGCCGGCTGCCTCATCATCGCCGGCGTCAGCATCCAGGTGCTCGTCCCCCGGCTGGCAGACTGGTAGGGCGCCGGCGGAATCAGCCGGACGCGCCGAGCGTGCCGGTGGCGAACGCCCTCTTCCGCGTTCGCCCTGCAATTCGCATTTCAGGACGATCGCCGAGCATGTCCGCTGGGGCATCCTGGAGGCCGGCGGCTTCCCCCTCGAATTCTCGGTGGTGGAGCATCACCGGGCCGGGCGGCGCAAGGAGGCGGCCGCGGAATACGCGCGCATTCTCCCCCCCATCAACTACGAGAACCGCCAATGCGGCCTGGGCGTCGCCAAGACGGCGATGGCCGAAGGCGGCGTGATCCGCAGCGGCCTGGCCGTGGCGGACCGCCGGCAAGCTGCATGATGAGACGAAGGACGGCTCCTGGATCGACGATCCTCCACGCCGGCCGCGTGGACCGGCTTAGAAGATGCCGGTCTGAGGCAAGAGCGGCGAAAAACCGACAGACATCAACCTCACGAAGCAGGTCCTTGTCGCTATGGAGGGCACGAGGCCTGTGAATGCGACCTTGATGTCCCGCGGAGAGGCCGGGCTCGGCGACGAGGAGCTTGACATTCGGATACCTTTTTGATTTCCTAGCCCCTCTGCTCCTCGGAACGCCTGAGGCATAGTTTTGCACACCGCCTGCAGCGCGCTGCGCGACCCGTGCGTCGGCACGCGCCGATTGCATAGGACACCACGGTGACAATGCAAAAATTCGCCAAGGCACTCATAGCGCGGTCTACGGAATTCGAGTTTGGCTCTTACGCGCGTTGGAGGTCCTCATGCACCTAAAGAACTTGCCTGCTGTCCTTTCGTTCTCGGTCATCTCAGTCCTCCCCGCCGCGGTGTATGCCAGCGACCCCGCTAACCTTCCCGTTCCGCCTGCGGGTTTCGATGCCAGGAACCCCAGCATTCCCCATGGGAAGTTGGACGTCTCCGTCAGCTATCCGACCCGGAACTACGGAATGCGGAAGGTGACGGTTTATACGCCGCCGGGGTATTCGACGGACCAGAAATATCCTGTCGTTTACCTGCATCATGGAATCGGCGGCAATGAGGTTTCCTGGATCGGCCAGGGGAGCAACGAAGGCAATGCCGACAACATCATGGACTATCTGTACTCGAAGAACATGGCCAAACCCATGATCGTTGTGATGCCCAGCGGCAAGATGGACGGAGCGGACGATTTTGCGCGCTTCGCGAATTTCGGGGACGTCCTACTCAATGACCTGATCCCCTGGGTCGAGAAGACGTATTCCGCCGCGACGGATGCCGATTTGCGGGCCATCTCCGGCCTGTCAATGGGCGGGGGGCAAACCTTCAACTTCGGGTTCCCCAATACTGATGTTTTTCACTACATCGGGCCGTATTCGGCTGCGCCCAATACCCAGCAGCCAAGTCAGACCATCCGGGATGTGGCTGCGGTCAAGGACAACGTGAAGCTCATCTTCATCTCTTGCGGGAGTACGGACGGGCTGATCGGCAATAGCAAAAATTATCACGACTTCCTGGACGCGAACAACATCGACCATATTTACCAGATCGAGCCGAACGAAGGCCATACCAAGACCGTCTGGAACCGCAGCTTTTACAACTTCGCCCAACGCATTTTCCTCGACGATGGCGCGACGGGCGGCGGCGGGGGGGGCGGCGGCGGGGCGGCCGGCGGCGGGGGGGCGGCGGTGGAGCGGGCGGCGGCGGGGCGGGCGGGGCCTCGGGCGACGGCGGTAGTGCAGGGGACGGCGGCGGAAACGGCGGGGGCGCGACCGGAGGTGATGCCGTCACGACAGGCGGTTCTCAGGCGACTGGCGGGCAGGTCGCGAGCAGTGGGAGCAGCGGCACCGACGAAGGTACGCCCTCGACGAACGACTCTGGCTGCAGCTGCTCGGTCCCCGGGTCCAAACCCGGATCGCCGCCTTGGCACTTCGGGCTCTATCTTGCGGCAATCGGCGCCGTCCTCTTCAGAGCGCGAGCAAGACGGAATCGAGGCTGATCGGTCGAGCGTCGCTCGGGCTCGTACAGCGTCGCGCCTCGCCGACCGATGGCTGCTGGAGCGGGGGGCACGAGGCCGAGCGCGCTCAGATCGAGCAGCGATCGAAGCGCTCCGCCCAAGCACCCGATGACGCGCCGACGCGGGGCCCGCCAGGATCGGACCGCGCGCTGGCTCCGCTACTCGGAGCGCTGCTCGCCGAGCGGCGCCTCGCCGGATTCAGGGCCGAGCCGCTCGACCTCGCCCCAGAGGGCGTCGAGGTCGAGCGTGAGCCCCTCGAGGCCCGGCACGCCGGAGACCACGCCGTCCGCCGCGGCGCGCGCGTGCACGTAGCGGCCGTCCGCGCCGAGCTCCAGGAGATCGAGCGTCGCTGCCTGCGGGTCGATGAGCCAGTACCAGCGCACCCCGAAGAGCGCGTATTCGTGCAGCTTCTCCACGCGGTCCCGGCGCGCGTCGCGCGGCGACGGAGAGAGCACCTCGACCAGGATGTCGGGCGGGACGCGGATCAGGCCGCGGCGCGGCGGCTTGCGGCTCCCGGGCAGGTACGCGGAGGCGTCGGGCTTGCGGCCGGACGAGGAGGTCACGGCAAACTTCGCCTCGGAGCCCAGCACCAGCCCGCCCCGCGCGATCAGCCAGCTCCGGAGCACCCCGACGACCCAGGCCACGACGACCTCGTGAACCGCGTCCGGCACCTCTTCCTCCGCGAGCACGCCGTCCACGAGCTCGCCAGGCTCGTCTTCCGGCAGGCGGGTCCAGTCGGCCAGGGTCAGCCTCGGCCCGGCCGGCGCCTCGCTGACCGCGCTCTGCCCGATGACGACTGCGCTCTGCATCATGACGACGGGTCCAGCGTAGCACGCCGTTGCCGGTCTCCGGGAGCATCGCCCGGGCCCCGCGGCGGCCCGGCGCGCTCCGCCTCCCGCTTCCGCCCCTCGGCCGCCCCGGCTACCCTCGGCGGGATGTTTCACCCCGTCGTCGACCGGTGGTTCCAGGGGCGCTTCGGCGCCCCCGCCCCCGCGCAGGAGCGCGCCTGGCCGGTCATCGCGGCCGGCCGCGACACGCTGATCTGCGCGCCGACCGGCGCCGGCAAGACGCTCGCCGCCTTTCTCTTCTGCCTCGACCGGCTCGTCCGCGACGCGGCGCGGGGCGCCCTCGAGGACCGCACCGACGTCCTGTACATCTCGCCGCTCAAGGCGCTCTCCCACGACGTCCACCGCAACCTCGAGCAGCCCATCGCCGAGATCTCGGCGGCCATGCGGGAAGCGGGCCTGCCCGCGCCGGGCATCCGCGCCGTCGTGCGCACCGGCGACAGCCCGGCGCAGGAGCGGCGCGCCATGGCCGCCCGGCCGCCGCACGTGCTCGTCACCACGCCGGAGTCGGCGTTCATCCTGCTGACGAGCGAGTCGGGGCGGCGCGCGCTCGCCGGGGTGCGCACCGTCATCGTCGACGAGGTCCACGCCGTCGCCGGGGACAAGCGCGGCGCCCACCTCGCGCTCACGCTCGAGCGGCTCGAGGACCTCGTGACCTCCCGCGGCGGCGCCCGGCCGCAGCGCGTGGGCCTCAGCGCCACGGTGCGCCCGATCGAGATCGCCGCCCGGCTCGTCGCGGGCGCGCGCGAGCTGCCCGAGATCGTCGACGTCGGGCAGCGGCGGGACCTCGACCTCGCCGTCGAGGTGCCCCGCGACGAGCTCGGCGCGGTCTGCACGAACGAACAGTGGGCCGAGATCTACGACCGCATCGCGGCGCTCTCGGGGGAGGCGCGCTCGACCCTGGTCTTCGTCAACACGCGCCGCCTGGTCGAGCGGGTCGCGCACGCGCTCGCCGAGCGGCTCGGCGAGGACGTCGTCGCGGCCCACCACGGCAGCCTCTCGCGGGCCCGGCGGCTCTCGGCCGAGCGGCGGCTCAAGGCGGGGGAGCTCCGCGTCGTGGTCGCGACCGCGTCGCTCGAGCTCGGCATCGACGTGGGCGCGGTCGACCTCGCCTGCCTCGTGGGCTCGCCGCGGTCGATCAACGTCGCCCTCCAGCGCATCGGCCGTTCGGGCCACGCGCTCGCCGCGACGCCGCGCGGGCGGCTCTTCCCGCTGACGCGCGATCAGCTCGTCGAGTGCGCGGCGATCGTGCGCGCGGCGCGGCGCGGGGAGCTCGACCGGATGACGTCGCGCGAGGGGCCGCTCGACGTGCTGGCGCAGCAGATCATCGCCGCGTGCGCGTGCGAGGAGCGGGACGAGGAGGGGCTCTACGCGCTCGTGCGCCGGGCCGCGCCGTACGAGGGCCTGTCGCGCCGCGAGTTCGACGCGATCGTGGCCATGGTGTCGGGCGGCGCCGCGGGCCCCGGCGGCGAGGGCGCGTCCGCGGCCCGAGGCGCGCGGCAGCGGGCCGGGTCGCTCGTCTACCGCGACGCCATCGGGGGCCGGCTGCGCGGGCGGCGCGGCGCGCGGCTCGCGGCGCTCACGTCGGGCGGGGCGATCCCGGACCTCGCGGCCGTCGACGTGGTGCTCCAGCCCGACGGCACGAAGGTCGGCACGCTCGACGAGGACTTCGCGATCGAGTCGTCCGCGGGCGACGTGTTCCTGCTGGGCAACACCTCGTGGCGCGTGCTCCGGCTGGAGGGCGGGCAGATGTGGGTCGAGGACGCCCACGGCGCCGCGCCGACGGTGCCGTTCTGGCTCGGGGAGGCGCCCGCGCGCACGCCGGAGCTCTCGGCCGAGGTCGCGGCGCTCCGCGCCGAGGTCGCCGCGCGGCTCGAGGAGGAGCGGGCCGAGGTCGGCCGGCCGGGGGCGCGGCGCGGCGAGGGCGGCGGCGAGGACGCGCGCGCGGCGAGGTCGCTGGCCGCGCGCTGGCTCATGCAGGAGTGCGCGCTCGACGCGCGCGGCGCGCTGCTCGTGCGCGACTACATCGAGGCGGGGCGCGCGGCGCTCGGCGCGGTCCCGGGCGGCGCGACCGTGGTGGTCGAGCGCTTCTTCGACGAGGCCGGGGGGCAGCAGATCGTCGTGCACACGCCGCTCGGCGGCAAGGTGAACCGCGCGCTCGGGCTCGCGCTCCGCAAGCGCTTCTGCCGTTCGTTCGACTTCGAGCTCCAGGCGGCGGCGACCGACGACGGCGTGCTGCTGTCGCTCTCGGCGGAGCACGGGCTGCCGATCGAGGACGTGCTCGATCTCGTCCGCCCCGAGGGCCTCGAGGAGGTGCTCGTCCAGGCGGCGCTCCAGGGCCCGATGTTCCGCACGCGCTTCCGCTGGGCCGCGTCCCGCGCGCTCGCGCTGCTCCGCTTCCGGGGGGGCCGGCGGGTGCCGCCGGCGCTCCAGCGCATGCGCGCCGACGACCTCCTGCTCTCAATCTTCCCCGAGCAGCAGGGGTGCCAGGACAACCACGGGCTCTTCGCGCACGTCGAGCCGCCGGACCACCCGCTCGTCCGCGAGGCGCTGCGCGACTGCCTGACCGAGCTCATGGACGTCGAGGGGCTGCGCGGCCTGCTCGTCGGCCTGCGCAGCGGGGCGATCCGGGTCGTCGCGCTCGACACGCCGGAGCCGAGCGTCTTCTCGCACGAGATCCTGAACGCGAACCCCTACGCGTTCCTCGACGACGCCCCGCTGGAGGAGCGGCGGGCCCGCGCGGTCCGGGTGCGGCGCGGGCTCCCGGCGGAGGTCTCCGAGCGGCTGGGCGGGCTCGATCCCGAGGTCATCGCCGAGGTCGTCGCCGAGGCGCGGCCGGACGTGCGCGACGCGGACGAGCTGCACGAGCTCCTGCTCGACCGGGTCGCGCTCCCCGCCGAGGAGGGGCTCCGGGGCGGCTTCGCGCGGCTCTTCGAGGCGCTCTGCGCCGCGGGCCGGGCGGCGGAGGTGCGCGCCGCGCGCGACGCCGGCGCGGGGGCGCCGGCCGCGCCGCGCTGGGTCGCGACGGAGCGGCGGCCGCTCGTCGAGGCGATCTGGCCGGGGGCCGTGTTCGCGCCCGACGTCGCCGTGCCGCCCGCCCTGCGCTCCGAGGGCGGGGGCGAAGATCGCGGCGCCGCGATCACGGCGCTGGTGCGCGGCTTCCTGAGCGCCGCGGGGCCGGTCTCGACCGCGGAGCTCGCGCGGCGGCTCGACGTGCCCGCGGACGAGGCGCTGTCCGCGCTGGCGCGGATCGAGCTCGCGGGCGGCGCCCTGCGCGGGCGCTTCCTGAGGGGCGCGCCGGCGCAGGGCGCGGCGGGAGATCTGTGCGATCCGTCGATCGAGTGGTGCGACCGCCGCCTCCTCGCGCGCATCCACCGCCGCACCGTCACGGGCCTGCGCAAGGCGATCGAGCCGGCGACCGCGGCGGAGCTCATCCGGTTCCTCCTCGCGTGGCAGGGCGTGGCGCCGGGCACCCAGGCGCGCGGGCCGGGGGGCCTCGGGCGGGTGATCGAGCAGCTGCAGGGCTTCGAGCTCGCCGCCGGGGCGTGGGAGAGCGAGGTGCTGCCCGCGCGCGTGGCCGGTTACGACGAGGGACTGCTCGACGCGCTCTGCCTGTCCGGCGAGGTGGCCTGGGGCCGCGTGGTCCCGCGCGACGCGTCGGCGCCCACGCGCGCGGCGCCGATCACGCTGGCCCTGCGGCGCGATCTCCCGTGGCTGCTCGCGCCGCGGGAGGCCGAGGGCGAGCCGCCGCCGGCGTCGCTCTCGGAGCCGGCGCAGGGCGTGCTGTCGTTCCTCGCGCGCGCGGGCGCGTCGTTCTTCGACGACATCGCCGCGGGCGCGGGCCGGTCCCGGGCCGAGGTCGAGGAGGCGCTCTGGGAGCTCGTCGCCGCCGGGCTCGTGACCGGCGACGGCTTCGCGGCGCTGCGCTCGCTGCTCGGCGGCGGCGCCGCGGCGACCGTCGCGCTGGGCGCCGGGCGGCTGCGGGGCGGGTCGCGCCGGGCGGGGCCGGTCGCGTCGGGCCGGTGGTCGCTCCTGCGGGCGCGCCCGGACGCGCCCGCCGCCGGCGCCGGTGGGGACGGGGCCGACGGCCTCGACGTGGTCGAGGCGCTCGCGCACCAGTACCTCCGCCGCTACGGCGTGGTCTGCCGCGAGCTGCTCGCGCGCGAGCCGCGGCCGCCGGCGTGGCGCGATCTCCTGCGGGTCTACCGGCGGCTCGAGATGGCGGGGCAGATCCGGGGCGGCCACCTCATCGCCGGCTTCGTGGGCGAGCACTTCGCGCTGCCCGAGGCGCTCGACGGGCTCCGCGCCGTCCGGCGGGAGCCCCCGTCCGGCGAGATCGTCCAGCTGTGCGCGTGCGATCCGCTGAACCTCGTGGGCATCGTCACGCCGGGGCCGCGCATCCCGGCTGCGCTCGGTCACGTGGTGATCTACCGCGATGGGGTGCCGCTCGCGCCCATCGCGCCGGCGGCGGGCGAGCGGCCCCGGGCGCAGGCCGCGCTCTCGCGAGCAGCGGTGTGAGCTCTCCGCCGCGCTCCTCGCCTCCTCCGCTACAGCGTTGAGCGGCGGCCCGCGGATTCAAAGGAACCTCGCGCCCGCGCCGTTTATATACTCGAGGGATGCGTTCACTCAACCATGACACTCATGTTCGCGCCCTCGTGCTGCTCTCGATCGCCACCCTCGGCGCCGCGGCCTGCTCGCCCAAGGTGAGGAATTACGGCGATGGAAGCGGCGGTGTCGGCGAGGGGGGCGGCGGTGGCGGCGCGGGCGGGCGCGAGCCGGCCGCCGGCGGCGGCGGCGGCGGAGACGGCGGGGGCGGCGGCAGCGGCGGCGAGGGGGGCGCCGCGGCGGAACCGGGGCGGCTCCAGTGGGCGATCCAGATCGGCGAGAACGGCTTCGACTGGGCCGCGAGCGTCGCCGTGGACCCCGAGGGGAATCCGATCGTCATCGGGCGGTTCTCCGGCGCGATCGATCTCGGCGGCGGCCCGATCGTCGCGCAGGACGGCTCC
Source organism: Sorangium sp. So ce836 (assembly GCF_028553905.1). NCBI lineage: Bacteria > Pseudomonadati > Myxococcota > Polyangiales > Polyangiaceae > Sorangium > Sorangium sp. So ce836. The sequence goes on from NZ_CP102233.1 coordinate 4,890,944, forward strand.
GCGTCGTACCTCGCGAAGTTCGATCGCGACGGCAAGCACCTCTGGAGCAGGTCGTTCGGCCTGAGCCTCGCCGGCGGCCAGCACGTCGCGCACGGCCCCGGCGGAGGGCTCTTCGTGGGCGGGAGCTATTTCCAGAACCTCGATTTCGGCGGCGGTCCGCTGCCCCAGAGCAACGGCGGGCTCGGGCTCGCCAGGTTCGACGGCGGCACCGGCGACCACGTCTGGAGCAAGGGGTTCGGCGATCAGTACGTGAAGGAGCTCGAGTACGTCGCCGTCGACGGGCAGGGAGCGGTCCTCATCTCCGGAACCCTCGGCGGCACGGCCGATTTCGGCGGCGGGCCGGTCGGCGACGCCATCAGCGGCAATGCGGTCTATGTCGCGAAGCTGGACGCGGACGGCAATCACGCCTTCACGCTCTACATCGATGATGGCAGGGCGTCGCTCGCGGCCGGCGGGCTGGCCGCGGACGCGGAGGGCAACGTCGCGATCGCGGGCACGTTCGACCAGAGCTTCAACCTCGACCCGACGAGCGCGCCGCCCCTCGTCTCCAAGGGTGGACGCGATATCTTCTTTGCCAAGGTCGGGCCGAAGGGCGGGCTGCTCTGGCAGAAGGCGTTCGGCAACAGCCTTTACGACGCGGCCTCTCAAGTGGCCTTCGACGCCGCAGGCGACGTGTTCCTGGCCGGGATGTTCCAGGGGAGCGTCGATTTCGGCGGCGGGCCGCTCGTCGCGCTCGGCACGAAGCCGAACTTCTTCGTCGCCAAGTTCGACCCGGCGGGAAACCATCTTTACAGCCGTGGGTTCGGCGACTCCGAGCTGCAGGAGGTCGCCTCGCTCGCCGTGGATCCGGCGGGCAACGCGGTCGTCACGGGGACGTTCCTCGGGAGCATCGATTTCGACGGCGCCGTGCTCGAGAGCCAGGGCACGAAGGAGGATCGCAACGGCTATCTCAGCGGCGGAGACATCTTCATCGCGAAGCTCGGGCTCGACGGCAAGCACCTCTTCAGCCGCCAGATCGGCGATCCCGACATGCAGATGGGAACAGGGGTGGCCCTCGGCCCCAAGGGCGAGGTGTTCGCCGTCGGGGGGTTCCGCGGCACCGTGGATTTCGGCGGCGGCCCCGTGACCACGCGCGGCGACGCCGACGGGTATCTGGTGAAGCTCGACCCCTGAGCGACGCCCGGCGCGGGAGCCGCCGCGCCGCCGCTCGGCCGGAGCCCGCGCCCGGCTCCGAGCGCCGCGGGCCGCCTGCGCTCCGGCGATCGCGGCCCCGGCGTGCCTGAGCGCACGTTGCGCCCCAACGCTGATGCGTCAATATCCGTTCGCTGCACGCGCTCGGGGGGGCGTTCCTGGTTATCTGAGGCCGCCGACATGTGGATTGCCCATCCAGCGCTCTGCCAACCCTCCAACCAACCCTCCAACTCGGTCAGCTGTTCCCGCAGTCAGCTCAGGGTGTTCTGGACATCCTGGGCCGCGCTCCTGGTGGTGCTCCTGCAGTGCGCTGCGTGCGGCAAGGAGGCAGCGTCCCAGCCGGAAGGCGCGAAGGGGGCGAAGGCCGCGCCGAGCGCCAAGGAGGTGACGCTCGCGCCGGTGACGGAGCTCGTCGTTGAACAAACCATCGACATTTCAGGGACCCTGGACGCCGATGAGCAGGTGACGGTCGGGGCCAAGGTGCCAGGCCGCCTCGCGTCGATCGCGGTCGATCTGGCGAGCCCGGTCAAGAAAGATCAGGTCGTCGCCCAGCTGGAGACGAGGGATTACGAGCTGCGCATCGAGCAGGCCGCGGCCGCGCTGGCGCAGAGCCGCGCTCAGCTCGGCTTGCCTCAGGACGGGCCCGATGAGGAGCTCGACGTCGAGAGCGTCGCGATCGTGAGGGAGGCCCTCGCGACGTTCAAGGAGGCGCAGGCCAACCAGGTGCGCGCGCGGAGCCTCGCCAAGGAAGGGCTGATGTCGGGCATGGACCTCGACGCGGCCGAGGCGGCGGCGGTCCGCGCGGAGACGGCCGTGCAGTCGGCGCGCGAGGAGGTGCGGATCCGCCAGGCGGCGGTGCGCCAGCGGCGCTCGGAGCTGCGCATGGCGCGGCAGCAGCTCGCGGACGCCCTGGTGCGGTCGCCGATCGACGGCGTCGTCCAGGCGCGGCGGGCGAGCGCGGGCCAGTTCCTCGCCGCGGGGGCGCCGATCGCGGACATCGTCCGCGTCGACCCGCTGCGGCTGCGCGTGGCCATCCCGGAGACCGAGGCGGCCGGCGTGCGCGCCGGGCAGCAGGTGCGCGTCACCGTCCCGGGGGACAGCGCCGTCTACGCGGGGACGGTCGCGCGCCTCGCGCCCGCGATCGACCCGCAGAGCCGCACGCTGCTCGTGGAGAGCGACATCAAGAACCCCGGCCACCTGCGGCCGGGCAGCCTGGTCACCGCGCAGATCGTCGTGACCTCGAAGCCGGCGCCGTCGGTGCCCGCGACGGCCATCGTCCGGTTCGCCGGCCTCGCGAAGGTGATCACAATCGAGGACGGCAAGGCGAAGGAGAAGCAGGTCGTCACCGGGAAGACCGCGGAGGATCGCGTCGAGATCGTCTCCGGCCTCGCGGTGGGCGAGTCGGTCGTCGCCCGCCCCGGCTCGCTCCAGCAAGGGCAGCCGGTGCGCGTGGTGGAGGGGAGCTAGATGCAAGCGCTCGCCAGGATCTGCATCCAGCGGCCCGTGTTCGCCGCGATGCTGGGGCTCGCCCTCATCGTCGTCGGCGCCGTGGCGTACTTCCGGCTGGGCGTGGATCGCTTCCCCGCCGTGGACCTGCCGACGGTCTCGGTCCGCACCACGCTCCCTGGCGGCGCGCCCGAGGACGTCGAGGCGGAGATCACCGAGGAGATCGAGGAGGCGGTCAACACGGTCGAGGGGATCACCGAGCTCCGCTCGATCTCGACGAGCGGCAGCTCGGTCGTCATCGCCACCTTCAACCTCGACCGGGACGTCGACACGGCGGCGCAGGACGTGCGCGATCGCGTGCAAGCGGCGCTGCGCCGCCTGCCCGTGGGCACGGATCCGCCCGTCATCGCGAAGCAGGACAACGACTCGACCCCCGTGATGACGATCGCCCTCTCCGCCGATCGCTCGATCCGGGAGCTCACCGAGATCGCCGACAAGCTCGTGCGCGTGCAGCTCGAGCGCTCCTCGGGCGTCGGCGAGGTGCGCGTCGTCGGCGGGCAGGAGCGCGCGATCAAGATCTGGCTCTCCGCCGATCGGCTCGCCGCCTACGGCCTCCCGATCACCGCCGTCCGCGAGGCCATCGTCCAGCAGAACGCGAACATCCCCGCGGGCAACGTCACCGGCAAGGAAGAGGAGCGGACGCTGCGCACGATGGGTCGCCTCGAGCACGCGGGCGACTTCAACAACCTGGTCGTCGGGAGCGTCGACGGGAGGCCCATCCGGGTGCGCGACATCGGCCGCGCCGAGGACGGCACCTACGAGCAGCGGTCGCTCGCGCGCCTCGACGGGAGGCCCACGGTCGTCCTCGACGTCGTGCGGCAGTCGGGCGCGAACACGGTCGCGGTGATCGAGGCCGTGAAGGCGAACGTGGCGAAGCTCTCCGACCAGCTGCCCTCGGACGTGAAGCTCGAGGTGATCCGCGACCAGTCGGGCTACATCTACACCGCGCTGCACGAGATCAACGTGCACCTCGTCCTCGGCAGCTTCCTGGCGTGCGCGGTCGTGCTCCTGTTCATGAGGTCGTGGCGGTCCACGATCATCGCGGGGGTCGCGATCCCGACGTCGGTCGTGGCGACGTTCGGCATGATGTGGGCGCTCGACTTCACGCTGAACAGCGTGACGATGCTGGCGCTCGTCCTGATGGTGGGCATCGTCATCGACGACGCCATCGTCGTCCTCGAGAACATCTTCCGCTTCGTCGAGGAGAAGAAGATGGACTCCTTCGAGGCGGCCAGGGCCGCCACGCAGGAGATCGGGCTGGCCGTGCTCGCGACGACGCTGTCGCTCGTCGTCATCTTCGTCCCCGTGTCGTTCATGTCGTCGATCTCGGGGCGGTTCCTGTTCCAGTTCGGGATCACGGCCACGGTCGCGATCCTCGTGAGCCTGCTCGTCAGCTTCTCGCTGACCCCGATGATGAGCGCGCGCCTGCTCCGCAAGGAGGCGAGCCGCGCTCACGGGTCGGGCGAGGCGGGCGGCGGGGGCGAGGCGGCGACGCGCACGGGCTTCTACGGGCGGCTCGAGGCCAAGTACATGGGCGCCCTCGCGTTCGCGATGCGGCACCGCGCGCTCGTCGCCACCTTCGCCGTCCTCGTGACGGCCTCGGCGGTGCCGCTCTACGGGCTCGTGAAGCAGGAGTACATCCCCTCCGGCGCGGACGACGCGGAGTTCGAGATCCGCGTCACGGGTCCGCTCAGCGCCAGCATCGGCGCGATGGACGACGTGATGCGGCGGATCGGCGACGACGTCCGCTCGGTGCGCGGGGTGCGCAGCGTGCTCGCCACGGCGGGCGGCGGCTTCGTGGGCGGCGTCAGCTCGGGCGAGGCGTTCGTCCGCATCGCCCCGCACGACGAGCGCACCTTCTCCCTGACGCGGCTGTTCCGGGAGACGTTCTCCGGCAACCCGCTCCGCGCGTTCAAGGACAACTACTCGCAGAGCGAGGTGATGCAGGAGGTGCGGCGCAAGCTGCGCAAGTACACCGATCTCCGGATCTCGGTCCGCAACGTGCCGTCGTTCAACATCGGCGGCGGGAACTTCGAGATCGACTTCGCGATCCAGGGTCCGGACATCGAGGCGCTCGAGCGCTACGCGAACGAGCTCCGGGAGCGGTCCGCGCAGCTCGGCGGCATCGTGGACGCGGACGTGACGCTGAAGATCGACCGGCCCGAGCTGCGGGTGATCATCGATCGCGAGCGCGCCGCGGCGCTCGGGGTCCGGACGCAGGACATCGCGAGCGCGCTGCGCCTGATGGTGGGAGGCGATCAGGAGGTCTCGCGCTTCCGCGACGAGGAGGCCAACGAGAACTACGACGTGCAGCTCCGGCTCGTCGAGGAGGATCGGGATCAGCTGGCGGCCGTCCGCCGGCTCTACGTGCCGCGGACGGCGCGGCCGCAGGCGGGCAGCGCTGGCGCCTCGGCGGCGCCCGCGGCGGGCGCGCCGCTGCTCCGGGGCGACCTGGTGCGCCTCGACAACCTGGTGCGCATCGAGGAGGCGAAGAGCCCGTCGCGCATCGATCGGCTGGATCGCCAGCGGGTCTCGAGCTTGCGGGCCGGCGTGGCGCCCGGCTACGCGCTGGCCGACCGGCTCGAGGCGCTGCGCGGCGCGGCGCGGGAGATGGACATGCCGTCGGCGTACACGACCAGCGTGCGCGGCCGCGGCGCGGAGCTCGAGCGCACGTTCGGCGAGTTCATCTGGGCGTTCCTCCTGTCGATCGTGCTCATGTACATGATCCTGGCGTCGCAGTTCGAGAGCCTCGTGCACCCGGTCACGATCCTGCTCTCGCTGCCGCTGTCGGTGCCGTTCGCGCTCTTGAGCCTGTGGGCGACCGGGAACACGCTGAACCTCTACTCGGCGCTCGGCTTCCTCGTGCTGTTCGGCGTCGTGAAGAAGAACTCGATCCTCCAGGTCGATCACATGAACAAGCTCCGCGCCGAGGGCATGCCGCGGGCGGAGGCGATCCTCCACGCGAACCGCGATCGGCTGCGGCCGATCCTGATGACCACGCTGGCCCTGGTCGCGGGCATGCTCCCGCTCTGGCTGGGCACGGGGCCTGGGGCCGAGGAGCGCCACACGATCGCGGTGGTGGTCATCGGCGGCCAGTCGTTGAGCCTGCTCCTCACGCTGATCGTCACGCCGGTCTCGTACTCGCTGCTCGACGATCTCGCGCACAGCGAGCGCTGGGGGCGCGTCCGGGCGCGCGTCGGCGCCTTCGGCGAGCGGACGTCCGCGCGGCTCGGGCGGCTCTTCGCGCGCGCGCGCAGGTCGACGTAGGCCGGGCGGGGCGGTCGGCCCGGGGGCGCCTCAGCCCTTCGCGAGCCCGAGCGCGGCCACGATCACCGCGCCCCAGCCGGCGAGGAAGAACAGCCCGCCGAGCGGCGTGACCGCGCCGAGGACGCGGACGCCGGTCAGGGTCATCACGTAGAGGCTGCCGGAGAAGAGGAGCACGCCGGCCGCGAAGCAGAAGCCGGCGACCGTCGCCGCTGTCCCGCCGGTGCGCGCGGCGAGGTGGGCGGCGAGCGCCAGCGCGAGCGCGTGGACGAGGTGGTAGAGCGAGCCCGTCTGCCACCACGAGGCGCGCAACGGGCCGTCCGGCAGCCTGTCGAACGTCGCCTTGAGGCCGTGGGCGCCGAAGGCGCCGAGCGCCACCCCGAGGAAGCCGTAGACACCGGAGAGCAGGAAGAAGAGCCGTTCCATCGGGCGCGGAGCTTAGCCCATGGCCGGAGCGCGTCACGAGGCGCGCGCGGGTTCGACGCAACTGCGGCGCGCTCGCGTCGATGGTCGAGGTGCAGGAGGACGGCGCGTCGACATGGGCAAGCGACACCGCAGGCAGCGATCGGGGACCAGGACGCCGCGCGACGAGCAGGACGACGTCGATCTGATCCTCCGCCACGTATCGCGGCAGTTCCCGCGCGACGTGGCGCGCGCCCTGCTCGGCACGGCCGAGCCCATCGAGCCGCTCGGCTGGGTGGACACGCAGGTCACCGGTCGCCAGCGGCGGCTCGATCGGGCGCTCTCCGTCAGGGTCGGCGGCGAGCGGCGGCTGCTCCACACCGAGTGGACGCTGGCGATGACCGACGAGATGCCTTTCCGCGTGTTCGAGTACAACTGCTTGACGGCGCTGGCGATGGCGGACGAGGCGCGGGCGAGCAAGGGGGCGCCGGCTCCGCGGCTTTCGCCCATCGACAGCGTGGTGGTGGTGCTCTCCGGCCGGGAAGAGCCCTGGCCATCCCACGGCGCTTACAGGACCTCGGCGCCAGGCGAGCCGTTCTCCGGGGTGCAGTTCCGCATCGAGCCGGTCTATCAGCGGACCGTGGCGGAGCTGACGGCGCGGGAGAGCCCGTTCTGGCTGATCTTCGCGCCGCTGGCGGCGGACGCGGACGGCCGGAAGCTGACGCACGTAATCGAGGCGATCCGAGCCCGATCCGGTGAGCGTGACTTCGCGGAGCTCGGCGCAGCGATGATGGCGCTCGCCGAGGCGGACAGGCGTGAACGGGGTCTTGCGGATGTGGTAAAGTCGCTGCTGCCGCGGGAGATCGTCATGCAGAACTCGATTTACAGGGAAGGCAAGGCGGCCGGGCTCAAGGAAGGGCTGGAGAAGGGCGTGGCGCTGCTCGCACACCAGATCGAGCGGCGGCTGGGACGCCCGCTCACGGCGGAAGAGCGAGGCCGCCTCTACGGGCGGCTGCACGCCGACGGCCCGGAGAAGGTCGGCGATGTGGTGCTGGACCTCTCCGTGGACGACCTGTCGATCTGGCTCGCCGCGCCGGCCGACTCCTGACGATCCGGCTGGCCGGCGCCGCGCGCCGGCGCTGCGCCAGGCGCGTCAGCCGCCCGGCGCCGGCCGCCGCGGGAAGATCGTCCCCCGGATCTCGGCCATCGACGCGCCGGTCATCGCCGCGAGGCGGCCGAGGACGACGCGGTTCAGCCGGCCGTCCGGCGGCGCCTTGACCGCGACCACGAACGCGGCGTCGACCGGCGCGCCGGCGTGCCTCGCCGCCCGCTCCGCGAGCGCCGCCGCCTCGCCCTCGGAGAGCTCCTGCCGCCGCGCCACGCGGATCTTCACGTAGAGCGCCGCCCGCATCAGCGCGTGGTAGCCGTGCATCCACGCCATCCAGCGCTCCTCCGCGCCCCCGGCGAGGGCCCGCGAGAGCGCGCCGTGGCGCCGCTCGATCTCGTCGAGCGGGAGGTTGTCGAGCTCGTTCAGCGCGCCGGGGAACTCCCCCGCGAGCGCGCGGAACACCTCCTTGCCCGGGATCGCCTCGCCGGCCGCCCGCGCGCGCCGCAGCTCCGCGAGCGTGCGGTACTTGCGGGCGAGCTGCGCCAGGATCTCCGGCGAGAGGCGCGCGCCGCCCTCGGGGACCGCCCCGGAGGTCACAGCCAGCCGTGGGGGAACGCGAGGACGTCGCCGATCGACGCGGCGCCGAGGCACAGCGCGACGAGGCGATCGACGCCGAGCGCGTTGCCCGCCGCCGGCGGCATTCCCTCCTCGAGCGCGCCGAGGAAGCGCTCGTCGATCGGGTAGACCGGCTTGCCCCGGGCCGCCCGCGCCGCCTGATCGGCGAGGAGCCGCGCGCGCTGCTCGACCGGGTCGGTCAGCTCGCCGAAGCCGTTGCAGAGCTCGACCCCCGCGACATAGAGCTCGAACCGCTCGCACACCCGGGGATCGCCCGGCTTGAGCCGCGCGAGCGACGCGAACGGCGCGGGGAAATCGACCAGGAACACCGGGTGGGGCAGCGCCGCGATCGCCGGCTCCACGGCGTCGACCAGCAGGCGAAAGAACCGCTCCTCGTCGCTCGACGCGAGCGCGATCGCGTCGTCCGCGGGCACGCCCGCCCAGCGCGCGAACGCGTCGCCGACCGAGATGCGCGGGAACGGCAGCGTGAGCTGCACCGCCTTGCCGGACACCGAGATCGCGCCGTCCGCGCCGAGCGCGCCCGCGACGCGCTGCACGATCGCCTCCGTGTCGGACATCACCTCGTCCACACCGGAGAAGGCGCGGTACCATTCGAGCATCGTGAACTCCGGGTTGTGCCTGTCCCCGAGCTCGCCGCGCCGGAAGCAGCGCGCGAGCTGGAAGCAGCGCGGGACGCCGCCCGAGAGCAGCCGCTTCATCTGGTACTCCGGGCTCGTGATCAGGAACGTCGGCCGCGCCGCGTCCACCGCGAACGCGTCGAGGTGCAGGTCGAGCCCGGGGGAGGGGACCATGCTCGGCGTCTCCACCTCGAGGAACCCGCGCTCGGCGAACAGCGCTCGCACCGCCGCGATCGCCGCCGCGCGCCGCGCGAGCGCGAGGCCGAGGCCGCGGTGGATCGCCCGTTCTGTCTCGCTCGACGGCGGCGCCGCGGCCCCCGAGCGCCCCCGCGGCGGCCTCCGCGGCGCGATCCGCTCGACGAGCCGCGCCGAGGCGAGCGCGCCGCCGGCCGGCGCCCCCTCGACCACCGCGAGATCGCCGATCTCGACCGGCGGCGCGGGCGCGCCGTCCAGCGCGACGCGCAGCGCGCCGAAGGCGTCGCCGAGGACGACGGCGCCCTCCGCGACGTCGAGCACGCGACCGCCGACGCGCACCCTTCCGGGCAGCGTCGCACCTGCGGAGGCGATGTCGCTCGGCGCGAGCGTCGCCGGGGCCCCAGTCAAGACGTCGTTGTGGAGGAGAGTCACAGGATCCTGCGCCGGGTGTGCCGGAGACATATCACGCAAGTTGCCCAAAGACGTCAGGCAAGAAGCCAACGGCCGCTACAGCTCTTTATTTTTCCGGGAGGGCACCGCGCCTCTCCTCCTTGATGAGCCAACGTAACTCGATACGTTGGTCGCGCTCGTCGGTCCGGCCATGCCGCGCCTCGCGCGAGCGCCGCTCGCAGAAACCCAGCCGGAGAGGAGAATCATGGGACGACAGCTGCTCTTGCTTCCGTTGACCGCGCTCGCAACGTTGACCTTTGCGGGGGCCGCTGCCGCGTCCGAGTGGCACACCGTACCGCCGCGCTCGGTCGCGGCCGACCCGTCCCTGCGCGTCGCCGGCGGCGCGCGCAGCGCGGCGGAGGCGTACCTGAAGCGCGCCGTTTCCGAGCTCCGGCTCCAGGGCGTCTCGCTGCGTTACGAGCGCGAGCTGAAGGACGGCGATCACCGCACCGTCCGGTTCGCGCAGTTCCACGCAGGGCTCCCCGTGATCGGCGGCGCCGCGGCGGTCCACGTCGCCCCGGAGGGCCGCGTGGAGCTCGTGGTGCTCGACGTCGCGCGCGACCTGTCGGTCCCGGCGGCGCCGAAGTACCGAGAGGAGGCCGCGCGGCGCGCGGTCGAGGCGACCTACGGGATGAGCCTGCCAGAGCGGCCGAGCGCGGCGCTCGCGGTGTTCCCCGAGGGGGAGACGGGCGGCAGGCTCGTCTGGGTCGTCGACGTCCGGTCGGAGCTCGGCGGCGAGCGCTTCCTCGTGGACGCGCACGCCGGCAAGATCGTCCACCGGCGATCGCTCGCCGTCCACGCGCGCGGGCGCGTCTACCCGATCAGCTCCGCGGTCACGCCGGAGCTCGAGGATCGCGAGCTCGTCGACCTCGACGCGGGGGACCCGCAGACCTTGAGCGGCTGGGGCGGCAACCTCAGGGTGGTGAACTACGTGGGTGGCGACCTCATGAGCGGCGTCCCGCTCACCCTCGAGCAGAGCGTCCGTCCGAACGCGGGGGAGGACTTCCTCTACGACCCGCCGCGCAGCGCGGACGACGCGCACGACGAGTTCGCGCAGGTCGGCGTCTATTACCACCTCACCCGGATGCGGGATTACTTCACGAGCGCCCATCAGCTCGACATGGCCTCGCCGAGCTGGAAGCTCGTCGCGATCGCCAACATGCTGGAGTCGGGCCGGCCGATGGACAACGCGTTCTTCTCGCCGATGGGCTCGGAGCCGCCCTTCAGCGCGCCGAACCTCATCGCCATCGGCCAGGGCTCGTTCTTCGACTTCTCGGACGACTCCGACGTGTTCCTCCACGAGTTCACCCATTACGTCACCGCCAACGCGGTCGGCTACAGCGAGGGCCAGTTCGCGGTGAGCGAGTACGGGCTCTCCCCCTGGGCCGGGAGCATCGACGAGGGCCTCGCGGACTACTTCGCGTGCACCGTGAACGGCGACTCCACGCTCGGCGAGGCGTCGCTCGAGCCGTTCGGCGCGCAGCGCGAGCTCTCGGACGACGTCAAGGTGTGCCCCGACGATCTGGTCGGCGAGGTGCACGACGACGGCGAGCTGATCGGCAGCGTCGCGTGGTCGTTGCACGAGAAATTCGGGGCCGCGCTGGGCGACAAGCTCGTCTGGAGCGCGCTGACGCTGCTGACCCGCAACGCCTCGCTCGGCGACTTCGCCAAGGCGCTGACGAGGGCGGCCGACAAGCTGGTGGGCTCCGGTGAGCTCACGGCGGCGGACGCGGGCACCGTCGAGGCGCTGCTCAAGAGCCGCGGCCTGGACGACTGCGAGGAGGTGCTCGACCTGAGCGGGGGCAAGTCGCGCAGGACGCACATGTTCGGCATCGACTCGCTGGTCTTCGGGACCGGGGCGTCGTGCGCGGAGTGGCGCAGCCAGCTCAGCCTCCAGAGCCTCTTCCATTTCAAGAGCACGCCGGACCCGGCCGCGAAGGGCATCCGCTTCACCGTGCAGCTCCAGCCCCGCGGCGGCAGCGATCTCGACTGGAGCATCTACGTGAGGAGCGGCCGGCACGTCGGCTTCGCGATGGGCGACGTGATGCCGGAGGCCAGGAACTACGACTACAGCGTCGAGGGGATCACGGACACGTACGGGGAGATCGTCATCGACGAGACGTCCGATCCGCCGTTCGATCCCACGCAGACGTACTACATGGTGATCGGCCACGCGAACTGCCCGTCCACCGCCGTGTCGGTGGACAGCGCCGATCTCGGGGTCGAGCCGGCGCCGGTCGATCCCGTGGACCCGGTCGAGCCGGAGCCCGGATCGACGGGCGGCGCGACGCCGGAGCCGACCGATCCGGCCGAGGAGACGCCCGTGGGGCCGCCCGCAGCGGGGTGCGCGTGCCGCGCCGCCGCGCCGAGCGCGCCGGTCGCACCGTGGACGGCGCTCGCCGGGATCGCGCTCGCCGGAGCGACCGCGCTCAGGCGCCGCGCGCGCCGGAATCCCCGGGAGCAGCGGGAGCAGCGCTGAAGCCGCGCGGGCCGGGATGGCCGGCGAGGCGCGGAGCGATCACGCGCCTCGCTGCTGGAGCCGTGACGCGGCGTCCGCTGCGCTAACGTCCGCCGGCGCCGCCGCTGCCGCCGGCGCCGCCGCCGCCCGTGCCCGCCCCGCCGTTGCCGCCGCCCGTGCCCGCCCCGCCGTTGCCGCCGCCGCCGCCCGTGCCCGCCCCGCCGTTGCCGCCAGCGCCGCCCGTGCCCGCCCCACCGTTGCCGCCGGCGCCGCCGTTGCCGCCGGTGCCGCCGTTACCACCCGTACCGGCACCCTCCGTGCCGCTCGTGGTGGTCGTGGAGGTCGTGGTGCCCGTCGCCGGATTCTGGGTCGGATCGCAGACCTGCGTCACCACGCCGGGCCAGCAGCAGCGGTGTTGTTGCTGCTGCTGGCCGATGCCCCTGCACTCGAGGCCACTCGCGCAGTCGTCGTTGCCGTTCGCGATCTCGCAGGGCTCGCCCTCTTGCTGCTGGCTGCAGCTCGCGGCGGAGGCGACGAACGCCGCGGCGAGCGCGGCCAAGAGGAGCGCGGGGCGCAAGGCGTTGCGCGACGTCTTCAGGGCTTTCACGCGCGCTGGTCTAGCAGAACCCGGCGGGCTTGCCTATTGCCCATCTACGGCGGAGGAGCGGCCCGGTTCTTCGCGTCGATCGCGTCGATGAACAGGCCCATGTACTGCGCGGCGCTCGTGATCGAGAAGACGAGCGATAGATAGATGAGCAGCCGGCCCACGTGCACCACGTCGACCTCCCCGAAGTCGACGCCGAGGTGGATGTGGTACGGGTAGCCGAGGATCAGGCAGACGATCCCGATCATCTGCAGCGCCGTCTTGATCTTCCCGCCGTCGCCCGCCGCGATGACGAGCCCCTCGGTCGACGCGATCGAGCGGAGCGCCGTGATCGTGATCTCGCGCGAGATGAGCAGCACCACCGCCCACGCCGGGATCCGGCCCATCGGCACGAGCCACACCAGCGTGCCGGAGACGATGAGCTTGTCGGCCAGCGGATCGAGGAACTTGCCGAGCACGCTCACGAGGCCCTGCCGGCGCGCCAGGTAGCCGTCGAGCATGTCCGTGATCGCCGCGAGCGAGTAGACGCACGCGGCCCAGAAGCAGTCCCGCGGCGCGCCCCTCGAGAGCAGCAGGAGGACGGCGGGGATCATGAGGATCCGCGCGAACGTGAGCAGGTTCGGGAGGTTCCTCGCGTCCTCCCAGAGCGTCCTCCGCCGCTGCGCCTTGATGCCCCGCAGGGACGTGTCCGCGCTAGCGACCATCGACGAGAACCATCCCCTCTCCACCGAACGTCACGAAGCCCTGCAGCCCTCCGGGCGCCTCGGTCGCGGGCAGCGTGCGCGGCAGGAGCCGGCCCATCCACCCGAGCACCGCGGTCGCGCGCATCGACGTCGGCCGCGACGGGGCGATCTCCAGCGCCGCGGCGCGCTCGGGCACCGAGAGCACCATGTGGCCGCGGCCGCGCAGCTGCACCATCGCGACCGCCTCGCCGTCGCCGGCCGGCAGGCGGCCGTTCTCGTAGCCGATCGGCAGCTCGAAGCCGACGAGCACGTCCTCGCGCAGGAAGATCGGCTCCTCCCCGAGCGTCACGGCGTGCAGCCGCCGCCCGTCCAGCGCGCCGAGCACGAGCTCGCAGCGCGCGCCGATCTCGACGAAGGGCGTGCTCGGCCCGCCGAGCGGCTCGTCGAAGACGCGGCCGCGCGCCTGCCGCTTCAGCACGTGCGTGGCCGTCCCCGGGAGCGTGCTCATCGTGCGGAGCGCGTCGATCCGCGCCACGAAGCCCTTCGCGGCCTGCACGAGGACGACGCCGCTCGCGTGCCGCGCGACCGCGACGTCGCGCGGGAAGACGAGCAGCCGCTCGCGCGCGACCGAGAGCAGCGCCTCCGGCGGCTGCACCGCGAGCGGCGTCGTGGACGGCGGCGGCGTGCCCGGCGCCGCCGTGGGGGGCGGCAGCGACGACGACGACGCCCGCGCGGGCGCCTTCCTGCCCGCGAGCGCCGCGTCCCCGGCCGCGGAGACCGGGACCGTGAAGCGGCCCGTCATCGAGGGCTCCTCCGGCGCCATCGAGCCGCGCCGCACAGCGCCCCCGCCGGGCGGCGCCTGGACCGCCGTCATCGACGGGACCGTCGGCGACGCGCCGCCCCTCGGCGCGGGCGATCGGCTCGGCCCGGCCGCGCCGCCCACGCGGCCGTCCGCCCCGAGGCTCCGGAGCGACGGCGGCGCCGGGATCGTCGGCATCGTCTCGCGGCCAGGCTCGATCGCCGACCAGGTCCCGGACGGGATGCGCGGCAGATCCGAGTCGTGCCGGAAGCCCGCGCCGGCGCGGTCGAGCGCCTGCACCGCCTCGCCCGCGGCGCGCTGCACCTCGGCCCTCGCCTCCGCCTTGGCCTCGATCGGCGGCTGATCCTCGGTGTCGGGCGGCTCGGCCGGGTACCTGCCCGTGGACCCGCCGCCCGTCATGTCGAGCAGGCGGCGCGCCATCGCGTCATGGCCGCCCGCCGCGAACGCGTGGCTCGCGCGCTCGTAGTCGCCCATGCGCTGGAACGCGAGCCCGAGATAGCCCCAGGCGCGCTGGTGCTTCGGGTTCTGCTCGAGCGCCTTCTCGAGCTCGGACCGCGCCTGCGCGGGCTGCCCCGTCTTGAGGTACGAGAGCGCGAGGTTGATGCGCGGCTCGACCGCCTCCGGGTGGGCCTGGATCAGCCGCTCGTAGATCGCGATCGCCCGCGGATAGAGCCCCAGCCTGAAGTAGACGATCCCGAGGAGGTCCTGCCCCTTGGGATCGCTCGGCTGGAGCGAGAGCGCGCGCTCGAGCTCCGCCTTCGCGGCGTGGACCCGGTTGTCCTGCAGGAGCTCGCTGCCCCGGTGCAGGTGGAACAGGAACTCCTCCGCTGCGACTTCGCGGGTGGAAGGCCGGGGGTCGTCGCGCTCGGGCATCGTCGGCTGGAGCGTACACGAAAACGCACACGCGCCGTCAGGCGCTCGCCGCCTCGATCGCCTCGGCGAGCGTGAAGGCCCCCTCGTAGAGCGCGCGGCCGACGATGACGCCGCTCACGCCGGGGATCTGCGCCAGCGCGCGCAGGTGAGAGAGCGAGCCGACTCCGCCGGAGGCCAGCACGGGGAAGCCGCACGAGCCGGCGAGCTCACGGGTGGCCTCCAGGTTGGGGCCGACCTGCGTCCCGTCGCGGGAGACGTCGGTGTAGAGGAGCGCGGCGATGGGGGCGCCGGCGAGCGCGCGGGCGACGTCCAGGGCCGTGACCGAGGAGACCTGCTCCCAGCCCTGCACGGCCACGCGCCCGTCCTTCGCGTCGACGGCGACCACGACGCGCCCCGGGAAGCGGCCGGCGAGATCGCGCACGAGCGCGGGGTCGTTCACCGCGGCGGTCCCGAGCACGATGCGATCGGCGCCGAGCGCGAGGTAGCTCTCGGCCGCGGCGGCGGAGCGGATGCCGCCGCCCACCTGCACGCTGCCCCCGTCCACGCCGAACGCCGCGACGACGGCGCGGACCGCGTCGGCCTGCACGGGCCGGCCGGCCCGGGCCCCCTCCAGATCGACCACGTGCAGCCGATCGCAGGAGCGGCGGAGGCGGGCGGCGAGCGCCGCCGGGTCCTGGTCGTAGACGGTGACCTGATCGTAGCGCCCTTGATGGAGGCGCACGGCCTGGCCTCCGAGGAGATCGATGGCGGGGATGAGCTGCACGCGGCGGGTCTAGCGCGCCTCCGCGCCGGCGGGTAGAGGCGGCGAGGGCGCGCGCGCTCGTCCGCGCTGCCGCCGCGTCACCACGCCCCGCTCGCCCCCAGCACCACGCCCTCGGGCCCCGCCGCGAGCACCCCGGCGCGGATCCGCCTTGACGTCGCGCCGGCGGTCGCCTCGCTCTGCTTCGGCTCGGTCAGGTAGAGCATCGCCGCCGCCCCGAGCCCGACCAGCCCCACGCCGAAGCCGATCGTGCTCACGAGCCCCGTGGCGCTCGCGCTCTCGGCGGCGTCGAGCCCGGTCTCGTCGCACGCCGTCTCGTCGCTCGAGCCGATCCCGCTGCCGCAGTGCTTCTCGACGGTGCTCTTCCGGCCCAGGGTGAGCGCGCCCGTGATCCCGCCGAGCACGAGGCCCGCCACGCCGACGCCGCCGGCCACGTACATGGCCGTCCGCCGGCCCGACGCGCCGCCCGCGGTGGCCGTCGAGGCGTCGTTCACCTGCAGCTCGACCCGCTTCTTCTCGCCCTGGGCGAGCTGGAACCGCGTCTCCCAGACGGACCCTCCCGGCGGCTGGGTCGACACGACGTGCTCCCCCGGCTCCACGGGCACGCTCGCGCCGAGCGCGGCGCTGTCCACGACGTCGCCGTCGCGCTTCACCACCGTCCCTGCGGGGGCGCCTTGCGGGAGGGCGAGCGAGAGCTCCGGCACGAGCGGGGCCAGCCTGTCGCGCTCCTGCCTGGCCACCTTCGGTCGCTCCCCTTGCCGGCTCTTCTGCTCCGGCGGCAGCTGCTCGTACTGCGCCAGGTACTCGCCGAAGTGCGCGGACGCGGCGGCGATGCGGCCCCACCGCGACTCGCAGGTCGCGAGCGTGAAGAGCGCCCCCAGCTTGGGATCGAGCCGATGGCTCTCGGCGATCGCCTTGCAGCCCGCCTCGTACCGGCCCGCCTCCATGTCGGCGAGGCCTCGGTCGAAGAGGGCCTCCGCGGCCGCGCTTTCCTGCGCCGCGGCGGGCGCTGCGGCGGCGAGCGGGCAGAGGACGAGGGCGAGAGGGGCAATCCGGCGCAGGCAACGTGTCATGGGTTGGCGCATCCACAGGGCGAGAGGTCGGCCGGCGTGGGCGAGGAGGGAGCCGGCATCGCGGCGGACATGGATCTCACTCCCGTCCGAGCAAGGGGACCTTGGGGCGCGTCGAGGAGCCCCTTCGCTCGCTCGGGGCCGGCCTCGGCGGCGCCTTCGGGGGCGCGCTCGCCGGCCTGCGCGCGGCCGGGCCCGCGCTCGCGCTGGCGCTCGTCGCGGGCGCCGCGGCTTCAGGCTCCGGGGCCGAGGGCTCGGCCGCCGCGGCCGAGGGGTCGGCCACCGCGGCCGAGGGGTCGGCCACCGCGGCCGAGGGCTCCGTCGACGCCGAGGGCCCGGCCGTCGGCGCGGGGGAGACGGCGGCGCCCGGCGCGCCGGCGTCCTGCGCGGCGGCCTCCGGCGACGCGGCCACGGCCGGCTCGGCCCCGGTGCGCGTCAGAAGCCAGCTCCCCGCGATCACCAGCACCCCGAGCCCGAGGACGGCCGCCGCGGCGACGAGCGGCGCCCGGCCGGGCTTCGCAGGCGCGAGCGGCCCTGCGGGGACGGAGGTCATCGAGGTCTCCATCATGGTCGCCGCGAGCGGCACGCCCGGCGCGCGGGCCGGGTGCTCCGGACCGAGCGGGGCGACGCTCGTCATCGCGGGCGTCATCAGCACGGGCGCGGTCATCCCCGGCGCCGGCATCCCGGGCGCGGCCGTCCCCGGCGCCGTCATCCCGGGCGCGGCCGTCCCCGGCGCCGTCATCCCGGGCGCGGTCGTCCCCGGCGCCGTCATCCCGGGCGCGGTCGTCCCGGGCGCTGGCGTGGCGAGCGCCGGCGTGGGGGCGCTCGCGAGGGACCAGGACGGAGCGCTCGGGTGGGGCAGAGGTCCGCTGCTGGCCGCGGCGAAGCCGAGCACCTCCGAGAGCGCCTGCGCCGCCTCGCTCGCGGTGCGGAACCGCGCCGCCGGATCGACGGCCGCGGCCTTGGCGAACCACGCGTCGAAGCCCGGCGGCAGCACCACCCGATGCGCCATCGCGCGCTTCACCGGCGGCTCCTGCGGCCCGTGGACGACCACCAGCGCGAACGCGATCACGTCGCCCGCGCTGAGCGCCTCCGGGCTCCAGTACGGCGTCCCCACGAGCAGCGTGTACGCGATCATCCCGAGCGCGTAGATGTCGACGGCGCTCGTGAGCTTCGTGTCGACGCGGAACTGCTCGGGCGCCATGTAGATCGGCGTCCCGAGGCTCCGCGTGAGGCCGGCCGCGGTGCCGCCCTCGGCGAGCAGCTTCGCCACGCCGAAGTCGAGGATCTTCATGCGGGGCGTCCCGTCGTCCCGCTGGGTCACGAACAGGTTCTCGGGCTTCAGATCCCGGTGGATGATGGCCGCGGCGTGGGTGCGGTCGAGGGCCGACGCGGTCTGCTGGAGGTACGTCGCGACCTCGCCGGGCGGCAGCCGGCCGAGGCGCTTGAGGCGCTGGCCGAGCTCCTCGCCGCGGAGCAGCTCCATCACCAGGAACGGCATCCCGGTCGCGTCGTCGATGCCCGCGTCGAAGACGTCGACGATGTACTCGCTCTCGATGTCCGCCGTGATCTGCGCCTCGCGCTTGAAGCGGCTGCGCATCTCCTCGCTCTGGAAGAGGTACGCGTGCATCACCTTCAGCGCCCGGCGGCGGTTGGTCTCGAGGTGCACCGCCTCGTAGACGGACCCCATCGCGCCGACGGCGAGGAGGCGCACCACGCGATAGCGGTGCGCAAAGACCGTTCCGTCCGCGAGCGTGGCCGACACGGCGGGAGGGTCGCGCGCGGCGGCGGTCGCGTCAAGGATTCAGGGGGCGGCGAAGGGCAGCGCGCGCTCCTCGATCGGTTGCCGGCGGCCGCGATGGCGGAGCGGGCCCATCACCGCGCGCGCACCGCAGCCCGGCGCCCGCGAGCTCCCCGCCGGTGCTGCGCTCCTGGAAGTCCGAGGGGAGCAGCGTCGTGGTAAGCTCCGGCGCGGGCTCGATCTCCACGTGGCCCGGAGCGGCGAGCGGGCGTGAGGCAGGAGGAGCATGGGGGAGCGGAGGAGCGCACGCGCGGCGCGCTCGTCCTGCCCCTGTGACTGCGGATCGCGGGCGAGGCGGGGATGCACATCACAGAGTCGACTGCGCGCGGACACGAAGCCCTCGCCGAGCGGCAGGCCGAGGCCATGGACGTGAACGGACCGGAGGGCGCTCGACCGGAGACCCTCCTGATCGTCGACGACGCGCCCGCCAACCTGGCTGTCATCGTCGCTCACCTGGAGGATCAGGGCTTCGAGATCGCGATCGCCCAGGATGGCGAGGAGGCCCTGGAGCGCGCGGAGCTCTTGCGACCCGATCTGATCCTGCTCGACGTCATGCTTGTGCCCGGGATCGACGGCTTCGAGACGTGCCGGCGCCTGAAGGCGTCCGCGAGCACCCGGGACATCCCGGTGATCTTCATGACCGCCCTGGCGGACACCGCCGACAAGGTCGCGGGGTTCGAGGCCGGCGGGGTCGATTACGTCACCAAGCCGTTCCAGCTCGACGAGGTCGTCGCGCGCGTCAGGACGCACCTGGCCATGCACGCGATGCGCCGGAAGATCGCGGCCCAGAACGCGCAATTGCAGCGGGAGATCGCCATGCGCGAGCAGTTCGAGTCCGCCCTGCGGCTCGCCCACGGCGCCCTGGAGCAGCGCGTCGCCGAGCGCACGGCCGAGCTCGCGGCGGCGAACGCCGCGCTCCAGGAGGAGATCGCCGAGCGCAAGCGGGCCCTCGCGGCCCTGGGCGAGAGTCAGAGCCTCCTCCGGGCCGTCATCGACAACTCGACGGCCGTCATCTACGTGAAGGACGTGGCGGGGCGATACGTGCTCATCAATCGCCACTTCGAGACGCTCTTTCATGTGACCGAGGCGTCGATCCTCGGCAGGACCGATGACGAGCTGTTCCCGCCCGCGCAGGCCAGCGCGTTCCGCGCCCACGACCGGCGGGTGCTCGACGCCCGGACGCCGCTCCAGGCCGAGGAGCTCGTGATGCAGGACGACGGCCTGCACACCTACATCTCGATCAAGTGCCCGCTGCGCGACGCGGCTGGCGAGCCGTGGGCCGTCTGCGGCATCTCGACCGACATCACCGACCGAAAGCGGGCGGAGGAGGAGCGGGAGGCGCTCCTCGCCCGCGAGCAGGCCGCGCGCGAGAAGGCCGAGGCCGCCGACCGCCTCAAGGACGAGTTCCTCGCCACGCTCAGCCACGAGCTGCGCACGCCGCTCACCGCCATCGTCGGCTGGGCGCAGCTCCTCTGCACGGGCACGCTGGACGCCGCCACGATGCGGCGCGGCTTCCAGGCCATCGAGCGCAACAGCCTGGCCGAGCTGCAGATCATCGAGGATCTGCTCGACGTCTCCGCCATCGTGAGCGGCAAGATGACCCTGAAGGCGCAGCCGGTCTGCCTCGCCTCGGTCCTCCGCGCCGCGCTCGACACGCTGACGCTGGCCGCCGACGCCAAGGGGGTCAGCGTCTCCCTGTCGCTGAATCCCGAGGCCGGCAAGGTCTGGGGAGACGGCGGTCGCCTGCAGCAGGTCGTGTGGAACCTGCTCGGCAACGCCGTCAAGTTCACGCCGCCTGGCGGGCGCGTCGCCGTGTCGCTGGACAAGGTCGGCGCCGCGGCCCAGCTCCGCGTCAGCGACACCGGGGAGGGGATCGGCGCGGAGTTTCTGCCCCTCGTGTTCGAGCGTTTTCGCCAGGCCGACAGCTCGATCCAGCGCCAGCGCGGCGGGCTCGGCCTCGGTCTCTCCATCGTGCGGCACCTCGTGGAGCTGCACGGCGGCGCGGTCCGCGTCGAGAGCGCCGGTCCGGGCCGGGGCGCGACGTTCACCGTCGAGCTGCCGCTCCTGCCGTCGGTGGAGGCGCCCGCCGCTCCGGGCGCCGCGCTCGCGCCCCGGGGCCGCGGCGCGGCCCCCTCGCCGCTCCTGGCCGGCCTGCGCGTCCTCGTGATCGACGACGCGCCGGACATGCGGGAGCTGATGGCGTGCCTCCTCTCGGGGGCGGGCGCCGAGGTCCGCGTCGCCGGCATGGCGCGGGAGGGCTTCGAGCTCGTCGAGCCGTGGCGGCCGGACGTCATCGTGAGCGACATCGGCCTGCCCGGCGAGGACGGCCACGCGCTGATCCGCCGCGTCCGGGCGCTCCCGGCCGAGCGCGGCGGCGCGACGCCCGCGATCGCGCTCACCGCGTATGCGGGCCAGAGCGCGCGCGATCGGACGCTCTCCGAGGGATACCAGATGCACATCCCCAAGCCGGTCGACCCCGCCGCGCTCATCGAGGTGATCGCCCGCCTGGCCCACCCCGAGCGGCCCGATCTCTCCCGCTCGTAGCGCGCGGCCTCGGATCGACGCGGCGCCATGCCGCGCTCGGCGCCGGCCAGCGCCTTGGAGCAGGCGCGGAGCCGCGGTACGGAGCGCCGAGGCGTCGCTGACCGGATCCGCGCATGGGCGCGCGAGGTGAGCGCCTCTGTCCGCCGATCGGCCACGATGGGCGAGCCTGGCGCAGCTCGCGGGGCGTCGCGACCTCCGAGCTCGGCTTTTCTGGCCCTTCGTGGCGCTTTCATGCAAGATAAGGCCCCTTACCAAGAGTCCGCGAAAGGCCGCGCCGCGCTCGCCGCGACCGGGCGTTTCCTCGGGGCTTTGCGGGCGGAGACTCCTGAGCTGCTCTCGGCTGCGGGGCGAGAGGAAGGGTGACGGATCGATGCAAGACGACCTGAGCCGGGACACCGAGGAGAAGCCCGTCACTGTCAAGAGCGTCGGGACCACCCACACCCTCGAGCTGAACCAGGGGCGTTTCCGGTGGGAATGCGACCGGGGCATGCTGTTCACCCACGGTCTTCCGTCGGTGCTCTTCTGGCTCAACCCGTCGCTCTATCGCATGCTGGAGCCGCTCGTCAACGAGGTCGGCGTCCCGCTCTTCCGCCTCATGGTGGCTCAGCACTCGAGCATGGGCACGGCCGAGGACTACGACACGATGGTCACCGTGCTGGGCAAGACCTTCGAGGAGGGGTTCCTCGCCTGGGGGGACGCCGTGGGTATGGGGGGGTGGGGCCGGTTCGAGCTCCCCGTGTTCGACAAGGAGTCTCGGCGCGCCGTGGTGGTCGTGCGGAATCCCTGGGAGCTCGAGATGCAGCGCGGCTCGACGGTGCGCTGGGGTTGCCCGTTCCTCCAGGGGAAGATCATCGGAATCCTCTCTCACGCCCTCGGGGTCAACTGCTGGGCGGACGAGCTCCTGAGCGCGCCGGACGAGGCCCAGGCCTCCGTCGAGTTCCGCGTCTACCCTTCGGACAGGACGCTCGACGCGGAGATGACGCGGCTGCGCCTCGCGCACCACGAGGAGGCGAAGCGGAAGCTCGAGGAGCGGACGCTGGAGCTCCGGCAGAGCGAGGCGCAGCAGCGGGCGATCCTCGCCTCGCTCGGCGAGGTCGTCTTCACGCTCGACGAGGGGGGCCGGCTCACGAGCTATCATGTGCCGAAGGAGATGAGCGCCTTCCACGAGGCGCCCGAGCGCGCGATCGGCCGGCACGTGAGCGACGTGATGCCGCAGCGGATCGCCGCCGTGCTCCTCGGCGCGATGGCGGATCTCGCTCGGGACGGGGCGCCGCGCACGGTGAGCTACGCCCGGGAGCATGGGGGAGGGGAGCGGTTCTTCAGCACCAAGCTCTCGATTCTGCGTGAGCCTGTCTCGGGCCGCGGCGGGGTGACCGTGGTCGAGCGCGACGTGACCGACCGGGTGCGCGCCGAACAAGCCCTCACGGAGCGGCTCAAGGTGATCGAGCGGCAGCAGGAGATGATCCAGGTCCTGTCCACGCCGATCATCCAGGTGTGGGACGGGGTGCTCGCGCTGCCGCTCGTCGGCGTGATCGACAGCCGCCGGGCGGCGTCGATCACCGAGAGCCTGCTGCGGGAGATCGTGAGCACGCAGGCGCGCGTGGCGATCCTCGATCTGACGGGCGTCGACGTCGTGGACTCGGCGATCGCCGATCATTTCCTGCGCATCGTGCGCGCGGTCGAGCTCCTGGGCACGACGTGCCTGATCTCGGGGATCCGGCCCGCGGTGGCGCAGACGATGACGCAGCTCGGGACGGGGATCGAGAAGGCGCGGACGTTCGGCACCATGCGGGCCGCGCTGATGTCCGTGACGCGGCGGCGGAGGGCCTGAGGCCGCGGCCCGGGACGCGTCCTCGGCCGGCGGCGGGCCCCCTGCGCTTGTGACGCGCTGCATCCGTCCGGCTCGTCTGCGCGCGGCGGCCGAGCGAGCGCCTCGCTCGTGCCACCGAGCGCAGGCGCCTGTCCGGTCCGCCGTGGCCGAGACGTGCCGCGAGCGAGCGGCCCGGACGGGATCGCGAAGCGCCCTGGCCGGGCCAGCGCTGGTTGCGCGAGGTCGGCGGGGGGATACCATCGCTCGCTGACGATGGCTGTCCTGACGCTCGAGCAAGCGGCGGTCCCGCTCCGGCAGGCGTACCGGGAAGGGCGCCTCATCCCTTTCCTGGGCGCAGGCTTCTCCGCCCCGCTGCAGCTGCCGATGTGGAAGGAGCTGATGGGGTGGATGGGCCAGGCGCTCGGCTTCGAGCCTGCGCTCTTCGAGCTGCACGGCCTGCCCCCGCAGCTCGCCGGCTTCTTCGCCCGGGAGTGCGGGGGCGGGCTCGACAGCTTCATCGCCGAGATGCGCGCGCGCTTCCACGCGCGCGAGGTCGACGAGCGCCGCAGGAGCTCGCGTCAGCACAAGGCGCTGGCGCGCCGCCATTTCCGGACCATCTACACGACCAACTTCGAGCATCACATCGAGGAGGCGCTCCGGGACGCGGGCAAGCAAGCCGTGGCGCTCTCCACGTTCGACGACTTCGCGCGTTGCCCGGCCCAGGGGGCGTGCCACGTCATCAAGTTTCATGGCGACCTCGACTGGCCCGAGACCGTGGTGCTGACCGAGGCCCAGTATTTCGGCCGCCTCCGGCTCGAGGCCGCGCCCGATCAGCGCCTGCGGGCCGATCTGCTCAGCAACACCTTTCTCTTCCTCGGCTACAGCTTCAGCGACGTGGACATCCGTTACATCTGGTATCGCATGGAGCAGATGCGCCTCGAGGGCAGCGCGCCCGGCGCGAAGCGCGCGCTGAACCGCCGCGGCTACTGGGCGACCTTCGGCGCCGGGCTCGTCCAGCCGGCGCTGCTCGAGGACTGGCACATCGACGTGATCGAGCTCGACCCGAACGACAAGACGAAGAGCGTGGTGGACCTGCTCGACGCGCTGGATGGATGAGGGCCGACCATCATGGTCTATTTCGTCTCCTCGAACGAGGACGAGCTCGAGGACATGATCCACGCGTGGAAGGACGGCCCGACGCCGCTCCGGGTCCTGCGGCTCGACGTGCCCGAGGTGCTCTCTTCGGATCTCGACGTCGTCGTGCGCGAGAAGGCGCTCGCCGCCTACCGGCTGGCGCTCGTGCCGCTCTTCGTGGAGCACGGCGGGCTGTTCATCGAGCATCTGAACGGCTTTCCGGGGCCGCTCGTGAAGCCGTTCTGGGAGCGGCTGCAAGACCGGATATGCTCCCTCATCCCCCCGGGGACGTCGCGCGCCGCGCGGGTCGTCCAGAAGGTGTGTTACTGCGACGGCCGGACGCTCCGCATCTACACGGGCAGCGTTGTCGGGGAGATCGCCTGCGAGCGGCGGGGCGACGAGGGGATCCACTGGGAGCCGATGTTCATCCCGGCCGGGCACGCGCGGACGCTCGGGCAGATGCCCCGCGCCGAGCGCCTCCGCTGCGCGGCGCGCACCGAGGCCCTGCGGGCGTTCCGGAGCGACATCGGCCTGTGATCGGCGCCGCGCGGCGCCTCCTGCGCACCCAGGGCGACGCGCGCCGCCCGATGGCGCTTGACTTTCGGATCGCCCTGGAGTTCCTAACCGTCCACGACCGCGGCAAAGGGGCGAGCGCCTGGTGTCCGGCGTCTGCTCCCTGCGTCGGAGGTTGTCCTCATTACGCGGAGGAGATCCATGGAATTCAGGCTGCTGGGCGGGTCAGGGTTCAAGGTGCCCGTGCTGAGTCTAGGGACGGGCACGTTCGGCGGAGGCAACGAGTTCTTCCGGGGCTGGGGCGCGACCGACGTGGCCGAGGCGACCCGGCTGGTCGACGTCTCGCTCGAGGCCGGGATGAACATGTTCGATTCGGCCGACATCTACTCCAACGGGCTGGCGGAGGAGATCCTCGGCCAGGCGATCAAGGGCCGGCGCGATCGGGTCATCATCTCCACGAAGTCGACCTTTCGCTTCGGCTCGGGCCCGAACGACGTCGGCTCCTCGCGGCACCACCTGCTCCGGTCGATCGAGGGCAGCTTGCGCCGGCTGCAGACGGACTATATCGACCTCTTTCAGCTGCACGGCTTCGACGCGCTCACGCCGGTCGAGGAGACGCTCGGCGCGCTCGACGACCTCGTGCGGGCGGGGAAGATCCGGTACCTGGGCTGCTCGAACTTCTCCGGCTGGCACCTGATGAAGTCGCTCGCGGTGTCGGAGAAATACGGCCTCTCTCGGTACGTGGCGCATCAGGCGTATTATTCGCTCGTCGCGCGTGACTACGAGTGGGAGCTGATGCCGCTCGCGCTCGACCAGAAGGTCGGCGCGGTGGTCTGGAGCCCGCTCGGCTGGGGGCGCCTCACCGGCAAGATCCGGCGCGGACAGCCGTTGCCGGAGGTCAGCCGGCTCCGGAACAAGCTGGCTGTCGAGGGCGGGCCGCAGATCGATGACGAGTACCTCTATCGGGTGGTCGACGCGCTCGACGAGGTCGCGAAGGAGACGGGCAAGACCGTCCCGCAGATCGCGATCAACTGGCTGCTCCAGCGGCCGAGCGTCGCGAACGTGATCATCGGCGCGCGCAACGAGGAGCAACTTCGCCAGAACCTCGGGGCGGTCGGGTGGTCTCTGACGCCGGAGCAGATCGCGAAGCTGGACGCCGCGAGCAGGACGCCGCTCCCGTACCCCTACTTTCACCAGACCGGGTTCGCCGAGCGAAACCCGTTCCCCGTCGCGGTCTGACCGGTCTGCGCTGGCGGCCGGGGCGAAGGCGTGCACAATCCGCGGCCGTGCTCATCCTCAGCGACTTCGACGGAACCATCACCTGCGCCGACCTGACGAACGAAGTCTGGGACGCCCACCTCCGTTATGACTGGCGGCAGGAGTTGCTCACGCTGTCGGCCAGCGGCCAGATCACGCCGTTCGAGCTCCTGCGGCGCGGCTATGCCGACGTGGATCGCCCGGCGGACGAGCTCCTGGCCTTGCTCCGCCCCCACGCCGGGCTGCGCCCGGGCTTCGAGGAGCTGCTCTCGCTGTGCGCCCGCCGGGGGTGGGTGTTCCATGTGGTCAGCCACGGGCTGCCGTTCTACATCCGCGAGTTCCTGCCGCCGGACACCGCGTTTTCTTGCTTCGATGCCGTCTTCGACGGGCGCTGGCGCGTGACCGTGCCGGAGGCGGTGCAGCTCGGCCCCGACGACGATTTCAAGATCCGCGTCCTCGACCAGCTGAAGGCCGCGACCGGCGAGGCGGCGACCGTCTACATCGGCGACGGTCGGCTGGACTACCCCGCGGCGCGGCGCTGCGATCGTGTGTTCGCGGTGCGGGGCAGCGCCCTCGACGTGCTCTGCGCGCGCGACGGGGTGCCGTGCACGCCGTTCGACAGCTTCACCGAGGTCTGCGCGGCGCTCGACGTCGGCGGCGATCGTCCGTCGGGCGCCGCCCGTGCCGGAGAGCGCTCTCCCGGACGCGGCTGACGCGAGCCGCCTCGGCCCTCGCCCGACCCGACGTCCTCGCCGGGGCTCGAAGGGTCCTGATACGGTCCTATACGGGAGGAGATGGGGGCACCGCAGCGCCAGGCCGGTCAAGCGTGCCAGACGGCGTTGCGGCAAAGCGACCTCCTGCGGTGACCTCACCGTCCGGCGACGGTTTCTTGCTCGTGCAGCGCCGCGGACGATCGATCGGCGGCGGCCCGTGAACCACGCATCACGGCACGAGGCGGGAACAACGCGGGAGCAGCGGCGGTGAACCGGCCAGGGCGTCTGAATCGAGCTCAGGGCCCGTGCCGCATGGCGCGTATGCCGACTGGGTGCTAGGTTGCAGATTTTACGGGCTGTCTTTGCGCAACCGGCGCGCAATCCTCGCGCAACCATGCGCAATTCGCGCAAACAGTGCGCGATCCGGCGACCCAGATGGTTTGAGACAGTGTCTGTTAGCGGTGGTGTACAGTGTGTCTGTACAATGAGTGTGATTGACGAATAACTTGACTTTCGAATCCCATTGGTTAGTTCCTATCCGCTTATCTCGTGCGTGTGAAAGCAACGTAGGAGGCGCTCGTTCGGCTTGTCCGCTGCTTGTCGGTGAACACTCTGCAACCCGTCTGATCGCCTGATCGTTCGGGGCAGCATTTTGTGCTGACATCCGCTCGCCGCGCATCGCCCATGCGAGGCGGCATGCGGCTCAGGGTGGGCGTGGCGCACGTGACCTGCAAACTGCGGCCCTTGCGAGGGGGCCAGCAGAAGGAGATCGGCATGACCAGGCGAATGACCAGCGTGGCATTCCTGCTGTCTGCTGCCGCGTGCAGCGTGGCCCAGGATGATCAGGGGTTGGCAGAGCAGACCGCGGCGAAGGAGACCGCGGTCGAGATCAGTGGCCTCGACGCGGCGTACATCCGCGTGGACGATCGCGGGATGTCCCACGTCACCGCGTGGGACGAGAAGGCGGGTTACGGCGGCCTTTGCTATGCAATGGCGCGCGACCGGCTCTTCCAGATGGACGTGCTGCGCCGGAGCGCAGAGGGGCGCCTCGCGGAGATCTACGGGCCCGGCGAAGACGGCGGCATCCTCGGCCAGGATCTCCTCGCCCGCGCGCAGAACCTGCGCGCGTTCGCGGCGGCGCGCTACGCCGCGGCGGCCTCGCGGACGAAGCGCGCGCTGCAGGGCTGCGCCGCTGGCGTGAACAAGTACATCTCCGAAGCCAAGGCGTCGAGCGGCGGCCTGCCGATCGAGTTCCAGACCCTCGGTTATGAGCCGGCTCCTTGGACGCCCGAGGACAGCGTCCTCGCCTACGTTTACGTCGGTGTCACCTTCGACACCCTGACGTGGTTCACGAAGCTCGAGCGCGCGGCCGTCGCCTCGATCGCGG
The DNA here is from genome assembly GCF_028553905.1 of Sorangium sp. So ce836. Taxonomy (NCBI): domain Bacteria; kingdom Pseudomonadati; phylum Myxococcota; order Polyangiales; family Polyangiaceae; genus Sorangium; species Sorangium sp. So ce836. The sequence goes on from NZ_CP102233.1 coordinate 4,918,740, forward strand.
GGACGGAGGTCGCGACGACGCTGATCAAGGAGGCTGCGGACGAGGTGTCGATGTTCGACGCGCAGGGCAACCTGAACCCGATCTCGAATTACCTCGTGCCGCCCGGCCCGACCTCGCCGTCTGCGACCATCGTGAACCCGCCCCCGCCGACGTGCCTGGCGGGGGCGCGTCAGCTCGCGGAGCAGCTCCGGCGGATGACGCCTGTGAGCGGGCGCGCGAGCAATGCGTGGGCGGTGGACGGGCACCTCACCTCGACCGGGAAGCCCCTCCTCGCGACCGATCCGCACTTCCCCCACGCTACCCCGTCCGCCGTCTACCTGGCCCAGCTCAAGGTGAGCGGGCAGTACAACGTCGCAGGCTGGATGGTGCCCGGGTTCCCCGGGTTCATCAGCGGCCACACCGACAGCATCGCCTGGGTGCCGACGTTCTCGCTCTTCGACAGCGTCGACCTGTACGTGGAGACGCTCCGCCCGGCGAGCGGAGGACGGGAGGAGGTGCTCATCAACGGCCAGTGGAAGCCGGTCACCAAGCGCGTGGAGACCATCCGTGTGAAGGGGCAGCCGGATGTGCAGCGGACGTTCCGCTCGACGCCCCACGGGCCGATCCTCAACGATGGTCTGGACGGGCTGGAGGCGTTCGGGACCCTCGCGCTCAAGTCGACGGCGGGCCAGCCCGAGTGGAAGGTCGACGGCTACTTCGAGATGCCGGCGGCGCAGGGCTGGACGCAGTTCAAGGCGGCGGCGCTGAAGCAGAGCATCGGCTGGAACTTCATCTTCGCGGACTATACGGGCGCGCACGGCCACATCGGCTACCAGAACTCGGGGCTCGCGCCGCAGCGCCAGAGCCCGCTGAACGCGCTCTATCCGGTGCCGGGGACGGGCGGACACGAGTGGACCGGGTACGCCACGAACGCCGAGCTGCCCTCGGTCTACGATCCGCCGTCGCATATCCTGGTGACGGCGAACAACCGGATCGTGCCGCGCAACTACGCGCCGCAGGGGCGGCCGGTGCACCTCGCGAACTACTGGGACATGCCGTGGCGCGCGCAGCGGATCATGACCCGGCTGACGACGGCGACGCAGCCGCTCACGCCGCAGGACATGGCGTCGATCCAGCTCGATACGCAGACCACGATCGGGTTGCCGCTGCGCGACAGCTACCTGGCTGCGCTCGGGCGCGTCGGGCTGCCTGCGGACGATCCGAGCGCCGTCGCGGCGGTGGAGGCCCTGCAGCAGTGGGACGGGAACGCGGCGGCGAGCAGCCGCGGCGCGGCCGTCTACGAGATGCTCACGTTGATCCTGCTGCGCAACACGGTGACGGACGTGATCGGTCCCGACGAGTATGCGTTCTTCGCGCCCAACGTGTTCCTCACGAACCAGCTCAACGGCTTGATGGACGTGCTCGAGAACCCGCGCGCGCCGTATTTCGGCGTCAGCGAGGGCGTGGATCCGGGGGTCGCGCGGGACGAGGCCGTGCGCCGGGCGCTCGGCGAGGCGGACGCGATGCTCCGCGGAGCGCTGGGATCGGACGTGAGCGCGTGGACCTGGGGCGGGATCCACGAGCTGACCTACAACCACCCGCTGGCGAGCGAGGACGAGCGCTTCGATATCGGCACCTTCCCGGCGACCGGCGATGCGGAGACGGTGAACATCGGCGGGTGGTTCGGGAAGGTCGGGATCCTGGCGCTTCCGCCCGGCGAGTTCGAGGCCGCAGGCGGGGTGCGGGGCGCGCTCGACCAGGACTCGCTCAGCGCGACGCGGCTGGTCTGGAACCTCGCCCCGCTCGACGGCTCGCTCGGGGTGATGAGCACCGGTATCAGCGGGGATCCGCGGACGTGCCATTACTCGGATCATGCCGAGGCGTGGAGGTCGGGTCAGATCTTCCCGATGCCGTTCACGTCCGCAGCGATCCCTTGAGTGGACCGCCGCTGGCGGGCGATCCGACGGTGATGGGCCCGTCCTGACAGCGACTCCCTGCCTGCCGCCGGCCGCCGCCGGCCACCTCCCACCTGCGCGCTGCCACCCGCCACCGGTGACCTCGACCCGGGTCGGTGACCTCAACCCGGGTCGGTGACCTCAACCCGGGTCGGTGACCTCGACCCGGGTCGGTGACCCCAACCCGGGTCGGTGACCCCAACCCGGGTCGGTGACCCCACCGGCGACCGACGGACCTCGGTCGCGCTACCGGCCACCGAACCCGGGTGAGGCCCCCGCGGATCAGGCCCCCGCCGGCCAGGGCGCCAGGCACTGCTTGACGTGGCCCGCCGCCGCACCAGACGACGTAGCGATGGCGGCGACCAGCGACCGACCCACGGCATTCCGGAGACCGATGCGGGCACATGACGTGATCCGCATAACGGTTTCTGCGTTCCCGCCTTATAGCCATCAGGGAATCCAGGAGGCCCGCCACGCGGCGGATGCGCGCACCCGGGTTCGTCGTGAGCTCCCTCTCCTGGCGCGAGCCGGATGCGCCATGCTCTTCCCGCTCCGCCACACCGCGCCGCGCGCCCGGTGGACACGTCGAGCGCGCCGCGGTGGCGCCACTCCGCCCTACATTCTCCGCCTCGCCGGCGCAGCGCGCCCCTCCGGCCTCGCCCGCGCGACGACACGGTGCAACGGTGGAGCCGGCGGTCGGCGCCCACGTCGGCCGGCGCTCAGCAGCGCGCGCAGCTCGCCGCTCCCATGCCTGCTGCTCGGCGGGAACGGTCGGTTCATGGATGGAAACGAGGAAACAGGAGACATCACATGACAGAAGCGACACTGGGAGCCGGGGACATCACCGTGAAGGCCTGCGGTATCACCGACCTCGGGCGGGTTCGTAAGAACAACGAGGACACGCTCCTCATCGCGCACCTCACCTCCGTCGCCAAGACCGCGCCGCCTGCCCACGAGGTCACCTTCGAAGCCTCCTATCCCGTCCTGCTCGCCGTCTCCGATGGCATGGGCGGCGCGGCGGCCGGCGAGGTCGCGAGCGCCTTGGTCGTGGAGGCGCTCCGACGGGCGATGGCCTCGGCGCGCGGCAACTGGGACGACGCGACCCTCCAGGCCGTACAGCGCGCCAACCGCGAGGTGTGGCAAGCCGCGCAGCAGCCGGGCCGCCATGGCATGGGAGCGACGCTCACCGCCATCTGCGTGCACGGGACCGAAGCGCACGTCGCCGAGGTGGGCGACTCGCGCGCCTACCTGATCCGCAACGGGCAAATCCTCCAGATCACGCACGACCAGAGCTTCGTGCAGGCGCTCATCGACGCCGGCATGATCCAACCCGAGGAGGCCGAGCAGCACCCGATGAGGAGCATGCTGCTCCAGGCGATGGGCCTCGATCCCGACGTCAAGGCCAGCGTCGCGCGGCTCGATCTGCGGCGCGACGATCGCCTCCTGCTCTGCTCGGACGGGCTCTCGAACAAGCTCTCGGCCGAGGACATGCTCGCCGTGATCGAGCGGGGCCCCTCGATCGAGGCCGCGTGCGAGCGGCTCGTCGCGCTCGCGAACGATCGCGGCGGCGAGGACAACATCACCGCCATCGTCGCCGAGCTGCACGGAGGAGGGCTCACGCCGCCGAGGCGAGGCGAGAAGGCGGCCCAGACGCTCCACACGGTCACCGAGTACGACCCCAGAAAAAAGGCCTGACGTCGAGCCACGTCGGCTCCGCGAGCACCCAGAGAGCGCCCGAGCCCCGCCCGAGCCCCGGTCCACCCGCGCGCCGCGAGGTGACGTCAGGCGCCTCTCCGCGCCGCTCGTCCGCCGCGCGGCGACCACCGGAGAGCGCGCGCTCTCTCTCCGCCGCCGCCGCGCGCGGCGACCGCCGGAGAGCTCGCGCGCGCGCTCGGCTGTGGTACGGGCGGGCGGCAGGCAGGAGAGCGCGCATGGTCCCGGGGAGCTTTCGCGGTGTGGCCTTCGATCTGGACGGGACCCTGCTGCGGTCCGATCACGCGATCTCGCCGGAGATGCGGTCGCTGTGCTCGGCGCTCACCGGGCGAGGGCTGCTGGTGACGCTGATCAGCTCGCGCCCCCCTCGCTCCGTGGAGCAGATCGCCGCCAGCCTGGGGCTTGCGGGCCCGTGGGCAGCGCTGAACGGCGCCTTCGTCGTCGGCTCCGGCGGGGAGAGCCTCGGCCGCTCACCCCTGCCGGAAGCCACCGTCGACCACATCCTGGCGCGCTACGGACGCGACGAGCGGATCAGCCTGAACCTCTACGCCGGCTTCGACTGGATCGTTCAGGCCATGGACCGGCGCGTCAGGGCCGAGGCCGACATCGTGGGCTTCGCGCCCATCGTCGATGTCGGCTTCGCGAGCCGCCCCGCGACCGAGAAGCTCCTGATGATCACCGACGAAGGAAGCCGCGAGAACGCTCGGCTGGCCGAGGAGCTCGCGGCGCTCGACGACGGCATCGCGGTCGCGCGCTCGAAGGACAACTACATCGAGATCACGCGCCGCGAGATCGACAAGGGGCGCGCGCTCGCGCTCATCGCGGCCAGCCGAGGGCTGTCCGCGCGCGAGATGGTCGCCGCCGGCGACGGCGAGAACGACATTCCCATGCTGAAGGCCTGCGGTCTTCCGATCGCGATGGGCCACGGCCCGCAACCGCTCAAGGAGGCGGCGGAGCTGATCGTCGGCAGCAACGACGACAGCTCCCTCACCGACGCGATCGGCCGCATCTTCGGGGCCGCTCCGGCGCGCTAGCTCGCGCGGCGTCGGCCTGCCCACGGCGCGCTGGTCGCCTCGGCGCGACGCGCAGGCGTTCCTTCTGGTATGTAAATTTCTACACACGAGGGGGTGCGTTTCTATGCTTGGACGAGCGCTGAAGGCGCACATCACCGCGTTGGTCGTGGCGCCGCTCTCCGTGCTGCTGCTTCACTGCGGCGGCGACGAGTCCACGGAGCCGGTGAAGAACACCACCGGCTCCGCGACGACATCCTCCGCCGCGACGGGCGGCGGCGACGGCGGAGCGGCCGGCGGCGGGGGCGGCGGGGGCGATGGCGGCAGCGGCGCGCTCCCCGACCTCGATCCGACGCTCGAGTGGTACGGCGACAACCGGCAGCGGCTCGACGCCATGATCGACGAGCACGGCGTCTCCAGCCCCGCCTATGACCCCGACCGGAAGCCGGTCGCCGTGTTCGACTGGGACAACACCGTCATCAAGAACGACGTCGGCGACGCGACGATGTTCTGGATGCTCCGGAACGACAAGATCCTCCAGCCGCCGGACGGGAACTGGGCGTTCACGAGCCCTTACCTCACGGCCGCCGCGGTCTCCTCGCTCGGCGAGGCGTGCGGCGCGGCCGCCGAGCCGGGCGAGCCGCTGCCGACGAGCTCCATGGCCGCCTGCGCCGACGAGATCCTCAGCGTCTATGTCGACGGGGAGACCACCGGCGGCGACGCGGCCTTCGACGGTTACGACCGCCGCACCCTGGAGCCAGCTTACGCCTGGTTCGCCCAGCTCGGCGCGGGCCGCGCGCCCGACGAGATCGCGGCGTTCGCCGCCGCGGCGATCGACGAGAACCTGGCGGCGGACGAGGGGGCCGTCCAGACGATCGGGACGCGCGCGGGGCTGACCGCCTGGCTCCGGATCTACGCGCCGATCCGGGACCTGATCGACGTGCTGCAAAAGAACGGCTTCGACGTCTGGGTGGTGTCCGCCTCACCGCAGTTCGTGGTCGAGCCGTTCGCGGCGAAGGTGAACATCGCCGCGGACCGGGTGATCGGCATCCGGCAGGTGACGACCGAGGACGGCGCGCTGACGTCCAACTTGCAGGGGTGCGGTCCGATCCCCGACGGCACCAACGACGGCGCCGGCGAGTTCTCGGGGAACAGCCTGATCACCTACATCGAGGGGAAGCGGTGCTGGATCAACCAGGTGATCTTCGGCGCGTCGGGCCCCGCCGCGCTCGAGAAGAACCCGGACGCGTCGCAGCGCCAGGTCTTCGGGGCGGGCGACTCGGACACCGATCTGAGCTTCCTCCAGGACGCCACCGGCCTCAGGCTCGCGATCAACCGCAACAAGAAAGAGCTGATGTGCAACGCGTACAGGAACTACGCGGGCACCTGGCTGATCAACCCGATGTTCATCGCGCCCAAGGGCCACCTCGCCTCGGGTTACCCGTGCTCGACCACCGCCTGCGTGGACGAGGACGGCGCCGCGGCCCCGTGCCTCGACGAGGCCGGCGCGGTCATCCCCGACCAGGCCGACAACGTCTACTGATATCGAACGCTCGCCGCCGCCCGGCGCGGGGAGCCGGGCCGCCGCGGCGCGCGGCGGTCAGATGTGCTTCGGCGGGTTCAGCTTGTCGCTCGCCGACTTCCCCTGAACGAGCGCCTTCGCCTTCTCGTAAAGGATCCGGAGCCGCCCGCCCTCGGGCTCCCAGTACTCGGCGCGCTCCACGTACAGCTTCAGGATGGCGGCGTGCGGGTGATCGGGGCCGCCGGGCAGCCACGCCTTCCACGAGGGCTTCCAGAGGCTCCGGATCTTCTCCTCGTTCCTGTCGAGCGTCGCGCGCGCCGAGATCGAGATGTACGCCCGATCCCGCGGCCGGTAGCAGCAGACCGCCACCTGGTGCTCGCGGACGATCTCGCCGGTCTTCGGCGTCTCGTCGTGCGTCACGAACCAGAGATCGCAGTCCATCAGCTCGGCCGGCTCCTGGATCTCCATCGGCCGACCCCGCATCAGCCCCTCCGGGGTCATGGTGACGAGCATGGCCGTGTCGAACTCCCTGAGCATCGCGTGCAGCTCACCCATGGATCCGCTGGCCTGAGCCCTGGCTCCTGGCTCTCCACCCTGGTGTTGCTCTCCGCTCTGGTGTTGCATGCGGAAAAGCTGCTCCGCGCGCGCTCCCCCGCCAAGCAAGGGCGCGCCCGGACCCGCCTGCGCCGCGGCCCGTCGGCGCTCCGGGGCGGCCCGAGGCGCCGCGCGCGGCCCGACGGTCCAGGCGGCTCCCTACGCGAAGTTTTGCGCAGTCGGCTGCGCGATGCGACGCCTTGAAGCGCGTCCGCTCGGCAGACGTGGCCCTGGCCTGCTGCGGGAAGTGCCAATCTGCGAATGGCCATGAGCGGCACGAGCCGTGCTTTGCCGGGTCACGACCCCACTCCGCCAGCAGGCTCCGCCATGACCGCGTTTTGCGACGAACTCGACGACCGCGTCCCCGCCGTCCCGATCCGGGAAGACATCGCCCGGCTCCGGGAGGATTTCCTCGTGCTCGCCGCGCACGAGATCAGGACGCCTGTCACCTCGCTCCTCCTGCAGCTCCAGCTGACGAAGCGGATGAGCGAGCGTGAGCCGGAGAACACGCCGGCGTGGGCGGCGGCGATGCTGGCCGTCTTCGACCGTCAGCTCGGTCGGCTCGCCCGGCTGTGCGACGACATGTTCCAGGTCCGGCGCGCCGAGCCGGCCCAGCGCGCGCCGGCCCGCTCGCCGGTCGATCTCGTCGCCCTCGTCCGTGAGGTGGTGGCGGCGGCGGTCGCGCATCGGCCGGTCGCGTGCGGCGCCATCGCGGTCGCGGCCGAGGGCGCCGTCATCGGCCGCTGGGACCGATCCCAGATCGAGCGCATGGCGTTCCACCTCATCAAGAACGCGCTCACCTTCGGCGAGGGCAAGCCGATCGCGATCGAGGTGCGCGCGACGCGCGCGCGGGCGCGGCTCATCGTGCGCGACCACGGCATGGGGATCGCGCGGGAGGACCACGAGCGGATCTTCGCGCGCTTCGAGCGGGCGGTCCCGGCGGAGCGCTTCGGCGGCCTGGGGCTCGGCCTCTACATCGCGCACGCCGCGGCGCGCGCGCACGGCGGCGCGATCCGCGTGGAGAGCGAGCTGGGTCGGGGCGCTGTGTTCATCGTCGATCTCCCCCTCGCGCCGCGGCCGCTGGGGCGCGAGCGCGCGGCGCGCGCGGGCCGGGCGCGCCCGTCGCGGCGCGGCCTCGCCCGGCGGCCGCCCGAGCTGCCGCTGAGCGCGCACCTCAAGCTGGCGCACGTCAAGCACGCGCACCACCGCGCGCAGCGGCCGCACTAGGCCGGCCGCGGTCGGCTCACCCGTCGAGGAAGCGCACGAGCAGGCGCAGGCCCGTCTCCTGGCTCTTCTCGGGGTGGAATTGCGTCGCGGTGACGTTGTCCCGCTCGATCGCCGCGGTGATCCGGTGCGGGCCGTGCTCCGTCGTCGCCGCGACCAGCGCCGGGTCGCGCGGGACGGCGTGGTAGCTGTGGACGAAGTAGACGAACGGGCTCTCGCCGGCGAACACGCCGAGCGGGCCCGCCACGTCGCGCGTGATCGCGATGCGGTTCCACCCCATGTGGGGGATCTTGATCCCGACCCACGGCCCGCCGGCCGCCGCCGTCGCCTCGGCCGCGCTCGGCTGAGGGGTGAGGCGCTGGACGGTGCCGGGGAACACGCCGAGCCCCCGCGCGCCCTCCGCCTCCTCGCTCGAGTCGAAGAGCGCCTGCATGCCGAGGCAGATGCCGAGGTACGGCGTCCCCTTGCGGATCTGCTCGCGCAGCGCCTCGCCGATGCCGCTCTGCAGCGCGGCCGCGCAGTCGCGGAAGGCGCCCTGGCCTGGCACCACCACCTTGTCGGCCCGCGCGATGACCTCCGGATCGCCCGTGCGCGTCACCGCGCACGGCGCGCCGGCGTCCCCGGCGGCCTGGAGCAGCGCGCGCTCGACGGAGCGCAGGTTGCCCATCCCGAAATCCACGAGAGCGATCGATTGCATGGGTCAGAGGCTCCCCTTGGTGGACGGGATGCCCGCGACGCGCGGCTCGATGCGCGTCGCCTTCATCAGCGCCTTGGCGAAGGATTTGAAGCAGATCTCGACGATGTGGTGCAGGTTGTCCCCCTCGAGGAGGCGGACGTGGAGGTTCGCGCCCACGCCGCGCGCGAAGCCCTCGAAGAACACGGGCGCGAGCTCGACGTCCCAGGTGCCGAGCTTCGCCTTGGGCAGCGGCACGCGCCAGACGAAGTACGGCCTGCCGGAGAGGTCCAGCGCGCACTGCGCGAGCGCCTCGTCCATGGGGAGCGTCGCCTCGCCGTAGCGCGCGATGCCCGCCTTGTCGCCAAGCGCCTGCTGCACGGCCGCGCCCAGGGTGATGCCGCAGTCCTCGGTGGTGTGATGGCCGTCGATCTCGACGTCGCCCTCGGCGTGGATGGTGAGGTCGAACAGGCCGTGGCGGGCGATCTGATCGAGCATGTGCGTGAGGAAGGGGAGCGGCGTCCTGATCGACGAGCGGCCCTGGCCGTCGAGATCGATCTCGATGCGGATGTCGGTCTCGCGCGTCTTGCGCTCGACTTTGGCGATGCGGGGCATGGCGCGTAGGGTAGTCGCCCCGGCCGGGGATGGGGAGCGCCACGGATGAGCCGGTCGCCCGGCTCGCCCCTCCTGGCCGGGCGCGTGGTCGCCCGAAGCGCGGCGCCCAGCGCGCGGCGACCAAGCGCCTCGACCGGGCGTGACCGGCCGAGGCGAGGTCTTGGATGCGAGCGCCGGATGGAATAAGGTGGCCCCCTGGATAACGTGGCGATGGTGGCGCCCTGAAGGCAGCCCCAGGCAGGAGCGTCCGTGAGCGCACCGGTTGCCGAAGGTCAAATTCTGTCGGGGAAATACCGGGTCGAGCGCATCCTCGGGCAAGGCGGCATGGGCGTCGTCGTCGCCGCCTTGCACGAGCAGCTCCACCAGCGGGTCGCCATCAAGATGCTCCACCCCGGCGCGAGCGCCGATATGGTGGAGCGCTTCGTGCGCGAGGCGCGCGCGGCGGTGCGCCTGAAGAGCGAGCACGTCGCGCGCGTGCTCGACGTCGGGACGCTCGAGACCGGCGCGCCGTTCATGGTGATGGAGTACCTGGACGGGAGCGACCTGCAGGAGACGCTGCGGCAGCGCGGCCCGCTCGAGCTGGAGGAGGCCGTGGGCTACGTGCTCGAGGCCTGCGAGGCCATCGCCGAGGCGCACGCGGCCGGCATCATCCACCGCGATCTCAAGCCGGCGAACCTCTTCCTCACGCGCGGGGCCGACGGCAGCGGCATGGTGAAGGTGCTCGACTTCGGGATCTCCAAGGCGCTCGCCGACCCGTCCGCGGCCGGGACCGAGCCGGAGCTCGGGCTGACGAAGACGGCGATGGTCCTCGGCTCGCCGCTCTACATGGCGCCGGAGCAGATGCGCTCGGCGCGCACGGTGGACACGCGCGCGGACATCTGGTCGATGGGCGCCATCCTCTACCAGCTGCTCACGGCGCGGGTGCCCTTCGACGCGACCTCGCTGTCCGAGCTCATCCTGATGATCAACACCGAGCCGCCGCCGCCGCCGAGCACCTACCGGCGCGATCTGCCGCCGGGCCTGGAGGCGGCGATCCTGCGCTGCCTCGAGAGGGACGTCGCGAAGCGCTTCAAGTCCGTCGCCGAGCTCGCGGGCGCCATCGTCGATTTCGGCCCTCCGCTCGCGCTCGCGTCGCTGGAGCGGATCGAGCGGACGCTGGGGCTCGTGCCCGCGGTCGCCTGGCGCGACCGGGCCAGCGCGGCGCGCGATCGGAGGAGCATCCCCCCGTGGCCGACGGCGCAGGACCGGATGAGCGGCGTGCCGGCAGGGACCGCGCAGGACCGGATGAGCGGCGTGCCGGCGGCGACCGCGCAGGACCGGATGAGCGGCGTGCCGGCGGCGACCGCGCAGGGGCGGTCCAGCGCGCCGCCCGCCGCCGCGACCGCAGGCGCCGCGGTCGGCCCCACGGCGGGCACGGCTCCGGGCTGGACGGCCGCGGGGTCCGCGCCTTCTGGGCGCAGGCGGACCGGCGTGGTGCTCGCGATCGCCGGGGTGGGCGTCGCGGCGGCGCTCGGCGGGGTGCTGCGCTTCGCCACGTTCCGCGGCAACGCGGCGGATCCGCCGGTCGAGCCGCTGGCCGCGAGCACCTCGGCCGAGCCGCCGGCGGTCGCGACGACGGCCGCACCGCCTCCGCCGGAAGTCACCGCCGTGACCACGGCGGCGCCGCCGACGGCCTCGGCGCCGCCGACGGCCTCGGCGCCACCGACGGCCTCGGCGCCCTCGTCGAACCCCACGACGCCGACGGCCACGACGGCGACCGCGAAGGCGCCGCCGACGGCCACCGCCACGGCGCCTCGGCCGAGGGTCCCCACGGCGGCTTCGACCCCGGCCGCCGCGACGGCGGCGCCCTCGGCCGCGTCGCCCCCGACGTCGCAGGGGGACGGCAGCCGCAGCGTCTTCGATGTGCTGAACGACAAAGGGAAGCCCAGATGATTTGGCCTGGAAGCGAACGGCTCCCGCTGCGGAGCCGCGCCAGCTTGCGCGTCTGCGCCGCGCTCGCGCTCGGCAGCGCCGCGCTGACGGGGCTCGCGCCCGCGGCGGCCCAGCCGGCGCCGCCGGCGGCGAAGCCTGCGCCCGCGGCGGCCCAGCCCGCGACGGCCGCCGGTTCCGCGGCTCCGCCGGCGCCTCCGGGCGGCGCGCCTGCCGCGAGCGCTGCCCCGCAGGGGCCGCTGTCCGAGACCCTCACGGGGGAGGCCAAGGCCGAGTACGAGGCCGCGCGCATCCTCTTCGGCGACGGCGACTTCCGCAACGCCATCATCAAGTTCGAGCGCGCCTACGAGCTCTCCCGCGACCCGCGGCTGCTCTGGAACATCGCCCTCTGCCAGAAGAACCTGCAGCGCTACGCGCGCCTGCTCGGAACGGTCGAGAAGCTCCTCCAGGACGCGGGCCCGCAGCTCTCGGAGCAGGATCGCAAGGACGCCGCGGCGCTCATCGAGGCGACGAAGGCGTACGTGAGCCGCCTCGAGCTCCGGGCCAGCGAGGCGGGCGCCACCGTCTTCGTCGACGGCGAGGAGGTCGGTCAGACCCCGCTGCGCGCGCCCGTCCTGCTCGACGTCGGCACCCGGAAGATCCGGGTGACCAAGAAGGGCTTCGAGGCCTTCGAGGTCGCGCAGCAGGTGCCGGGCGGCGGCGTCGTCACCGTCGCGGCCGCGCTCGAGAAAGAGGTCCACGAGGGGCGGCTCATCGTCGCGGCGCCGGCGAACGCCGTCATCTCGATCGACGGCCGCGTGGTCGGCCGCGGCAGCTACGACGGCCCGGTGCCGAGCGGCGGCCACACGCTCCGCGTCACGGCGTCCGACATGGTGTCGCACCAGTCCGAGGTCATGATCTACGACAACCAGACGCGCCGCGTGCAGGTCTCGCTGCAGCCGGCGCCCAAGAAGAGCAACATCGAGCAATGGATCTGGATCGGCGGCGGCGTGGCCGTGCTCACGGGCGCGCTCCTGGTCGGCCTGGGCGTCTTCGCGTCGGAGCCGCCGGTCAACGGCAACCTGTCGCCCGGCTCGGTCGCCCTGTCCGCGCGGGGCGGCGCCTCGTTCTCGATCCCCCTCGGGGGCGGCCGATGAGCCGCGCCCGCGGGCTCGCGCTCGCCGCGCTCGCGGCGCTCGCGTGCGGAGGCTGCGGGGAGGTGGACGAGATCGTCGTCGCCATCTCGACGGATCTCGCCGTGCCGAAGGACTTCGATGTCCTTCAGGTCCAGGTGTTCAAGGGGGTCGACGGCAAGTTCAGCCGCGCTTATCGGCGGCTCGGCGCGTCTGATGCCGAGGCGAGATTCCCGGCGACCATCGGGGTTTTCTCCTCGGATGCCGGGGGTGAATCCATCACGATCAAGGTCGCCGCCCGCATCAAGGAAGATACCGGCGGGGTGCGCATCCTGCGGGAGGTGGTCACGACCATCCCGAAGGATCGCGTCGCGTTGCTCACCGTACCGCTCGACTTTCTCTGCGACGGCTCCGGGGCGAACGCTGGGCCCGACGTCGAGAACACGTGCGGCGAGGGCAAGACTTGCGTGGCGGGGACGTGCGTGTCGAACGAGATCGACTCGAGCACGCTACCCAACTATTCGCGCGGCGACGTCTACGGCGGCGGGGACGGGGAGTGCTTCGACGTGACGGTCTGCTTCGCGGAGGCGACGCCAGCGGAGGTCGACACGGCGGGGTGCACGATCGCCGGCGACGGCGCGGCCCCGCGGAACGTGGCGCTCGAGACAGCCGGAGGCGACGGCATCTGCGACGGCGATGCGGGGGACGAGGACCGCCGCTGTCTGGTGGCGCTCAACGCCGACAGCGACAACGGCTTCCAGGTGGTGGACGACGGGCGGATCCAGCTGCCGCCGGCGGTGTGCGACCAGATGGCGCAAAAGAAGATCGCGGCCGTGCTGACGGCGCCCGCGACGGGTTGCGCCCAGAAGACCGCGGGGCTGCCGACGTGCGGGTCGTGGCTCGCGTCGGGGTCCGAGGAGCCCTGACCGAGGGGCCATCGCTGCGGGGATAGCGCCCAGCGGTGTCAGCGCCGCGGGAGAACGCTCGCCGCGGGCGGGCCCGGAGCCGGCCTCGCGCCGCGCACGCCGGAGCGGCGCGTCACGAGAGCGGCCGCGCAGCCGCCCGGCGTCGCGCGCGCGGCGTCACGCGCGCGGCATCACGCGCGCCGTCGCCGCCATCCGGCGAGGAGCGCGGCAGCGGCGAGCCACGCAGCCGCCGAGGTCGCCGGCCCATCGGCGCGCACCGCGAGCCCGCAGCCGTTGCCATGCGCCCGCGGATCCGTGCCTCCGGGCCGGGGAGCCGCGCCGCCGCCGTCGGCGCCGCCACCGCCGCCGTTCCCGGCATCGCCGCCGCCCGCGCCGCTTTCCCCGCCTGCGCCGCCGTCGCCGCCTGCGCCGCCGTCCCCAGCGTCGCCGCCCGCGCCGGCATCGCCGCCAGCGCCGCCGCTTCCGTTGCCGGCGTCGTCGGGCACGCAGCCGCCGGCCACGCAGGTCCCGCCGGGGCAGCGCGCGCCCTCGTTCGGGAACAGCGTGCACTCGCCGTACCTCGGGTGGCACCGCGCAGCGGTGCAGACGTTCCCGGAGGGCGCGCACTCGACCGGCGCGCCGCCCCTGCAGACGCCGCCGTTGCACGCGTCGGCCAGGGTGCAGGGGTCGCCGTCGTCGCAGGGCGTGCCGTCGGGCTTCGGGGGCGCGTCGCAGGCGCACGCGTCACCGACGCCGTCGCCGTTCGCGTCCTCCTGCCCGCGGTTCGGCAGGAGCGGGCAGTTGTCGGCGCCGTCGGGCGCGCCGTCGTTGTCGTCGTCGTCATCGCACCGGTCGCCCTGGCCGTCGCCGTCGGTGTCGCTCTGGCTCGGGTTCGACAGGAACAGGCAGTTGTCGGCGCCGTCGGGCGCGCCGTCGTTGTCGTCGTCGTCGTCGCACGCATCCCCGTCGCCGTCGCGGTCGATGTCGGACTGGTCGGCGTTGGGCGTGGAGGGGCAATTGTCCGCGCGGTCCTCGACGCCGTCGTTGTCCCTGTCGAGCGCGCCCGCGTCGCAGGCGTCGCCCAGCCCATCGCCGTCGGTGTCGGTCTGCTCGGGGTTGGGGACGAAGGGGCAGTTGTCGGCCTCGTCGCTCGCCGCGTCGTTGTCGTCGTCGCCGTCGCAGGCGTCGCCCAGCCCGTCGCCGTCGGTGTCGGTCTGCTCGGGGTTGGGGACGAAGGGGCAGTTGTCGGCCTCGTCGCTCGCCGCGTCGTTGTCGTCGTCGCCGTCGCAGGCGTCGCCCAGCCCGTCGCCGTCGGTGTCGGTCTGCTCGGGGTTGGGGACGAAGGGGCAGTTGTCGGCCTCGTCGCTCGCCGCGTCGTCGTCGTCGTCGCCGTCGCAGGCGTCGCCCAGCCCGTCGCCGTCGGTGTCGGTCTGCTCGGGGTTGGGGACGAAGGGGCAGTTGTCGGCCTCGTCGCTCGCCGCGTCACCGTCGTCGTCGCCGTCGCAGGCGTCGCCCAGCCCGTCGCCGTCGTGATTCGCCTGGTCGGGGTTCGGCACCGACGGGCAGTTGTCGTCGGCGTCGTCCACCCCGTCGTCGTCGGCGTCGTCACCGAGGTCCCAGTTGACGACGCCGGCTCGCTCGGCCGCCGTCATCCCGAGCAGCGCGGCCGCCGGGAGGGCGTCGAGGTAGTCCGCGCCCGCGTGCGCGTCGGCCCGGCTCGCGTGCTGCCCGCCGAAGTGCATGAGGATCTGCGTCCCCCCGGGGGGCACCGACAGGGAGAACTCGACCACGGGCCCCTGCGTCGCCGCGCAGTCGTCGGTGACCATCCCGACGCTCCCCGGCACCACCGCCGCCGAAGGCCCGTAGAAATTGAAGTGGAGGCTCGGATCCCCGCCCGCATCGAAGTCGTCCGTGGCGAGCCACCGGTCCGCCGGCGTGAACTCCAGGTCTCCGGTGTGCGATTGCGTGATCGCGGTGTCGGTGTCGGAGCCGACGTTCGTCTCGATCCGCACGACCGCGCGCAGCGCGGCGGCCGTCGGGTTGTGGACGATCTCCAGGAAGCGCGCCCAGCCCTCTTCGGTGGGCACATACACCTTCCGGGTGACCTCGAGGCTGCCGAGGAGCGCCGGCCCGTGGACGAGCTGCCGCCCGTCCATCTCCGCCGCCCGGGCCGAGGACGGGAACCTCACCCCGTCCACCCGCAGCAGCATGCCGGTGTCGAAGGCGTCGATGCTCCCGTTGTTGATCACCCCGTCCGTCCCGACGTCCCACAGGAAGCTGCGGCCATCCACGAGCTGCTGAATGGGAGGCGCCGCAATGCACTGCGCCGCCGCGCTCCGCGGCGCCGCCGCGAGCGCCAGCGCGACGCCGAGCCCCGTGGCCATGACGGTTCGCTTCATGCTCTCTCTCTTCTGCTCCCCGGATCCGCGTCTCACGGCCCGATCGCGCGTCGACGCGGCGGCGCTGCGCGGCGCCGCCCGCGCGCTACTTCTTCTCCACGACCACGAGCTCGATCCGCCGGTTCTTCTCCCGGCCGGCCGCGCTCTTGTTGTCCGCGATCGGCTGGCTCGCCCCGTACCCCTTCGCGACCAGCCGCTCGGCCTCGACCCCCTTCTCGACGAGCCACCTGCGCACCGCCTCGGCGCGCGCCGTCGAGAGCGTCTCGTTGAACTTGGCGTTGCCGGCGCCGTCCGTGTGCGCGCCGACCTCGATCTTCACCCACTCCGGGTGCTGCGCGATCACGTCGCGCACCTCGGCGAGCACCGCCTCGCTCTTCGGATCGATCGGCGCCGGGTCACTCTTCATCACGCGGAACGCGACGGGCTCCAGCAGCACGACCCGCTCGCCCTGCACCCGCACCCGCGTCGGGCAGCCGCGCGCGGACGCGTCCTCGCTCGCCGGGCCCTTCTCGAGCGGGCATGCGTCGGCGTCGTCGAGCAGGCCGTCGCCGTCCTGATCCGCGGGCGGGCTCGGCGCCGCTGCGGGGCAGCCCGGGCGCGTCGCGCCGCCCGCCGCGTCGCCCTTCTCCGCGGGGCACGCGTCGAGCGCGTCGGGCAGGCCGTCGCCGTCCTGATCCGCGGGGCAGCCGCGCCGCGCCGGATCGCCGCCCCCGCCGCCCGCGGCCGCGTCGGGGCACGCGTCGTCCGGATCGGCGACGCCGTCCTCGTCCCGGTCCTCCACGGGGCAGCCATTTCGCCGCGCGTCCGCGCTGGCCGGCCCGTACGCGTACGGGCACGCGTCCGCCGCGCCGACGACGCCGTCCGCGTCCGGGTCCGGGTCCGCCGCCCGCTCGGGCGGCCCCGCAGGCGGAGCCCACGCCACGGTCCCGATCGCGCGGAACGACGGCGCGCCGATCGCGTCCCCGAGGCCTGGACCGGCGGCCGCCCCGACGACGAGGCCCGCGAGCGGGCGGAGCCGGGCGCCGAGCAGGAGCTCGGCGCTCGTCGTCCGATCCACGGCGACCCGCTCGCGATCGGTGAGCGACAGCGAGCCGCCCTGCAGCATCGTCTCGGCGTACGCCTCCGGGCCGATCTGCAGCCGCTCGTCCCAGAGCAGCACGGCCGCGCCGCCGCCGTACGTGAGCGTCGAGGGGTTCTCGGAGCTCCGCATCACCGCGCCGCCCGCGACGCTCCACACGAAGCGCGCGACCCGCCCGCCGAGCAGGAGCTGCGGCGTCACGCGCACCGCGCCCTCGCCGACGTACGCGTCCGAGCTGCCCGTCGGCAGGTGCAGGGCCGCGCCCGTGCCGATCTGGAACGCGCCGCGATCGTCGCCGAGCAACCGGACGCGCACGCCGACGCGCAGGTCGCCGGGCGCAGGGGACGACGGCGCCTCGGGCGCGCCCGCGCCGGCCGCGGCCGCGGGGCCGTCGCCGCTCTGGGCGAGCGCGATCGGCAGGGAGGCCGACACGAGCAGCCGGTCCCAGAGCGAGAGCGAGCCGCCGACGTGGAGGTGCGACTGGCTGCCGACGATCACCCGCTCGGGCGAGACGCCGTCCGAGAGCGTGAGCAGATCCTCCGCGTGATCGAACAGGACGAGCCCGCGCGGAACCAGGTGCCCGCCGATGGACGGCGACGGCACGCCGAAGAGCGGGTCGCCCGCGGGGGTCGGCTCGAACCGGCTCAGCGCGACGGCGCCGGGCCCCTCCGCGTACGCCGGCGGTGCGCCCAGGGCGATGCCGAGGAGCGCGCCCGCGAGCGCCGCGCCCACCGTGATCAGGCCTCTCATGAGCGGCGGATGGTATCCTCGCGAGCGCAGGCGGAGCAAAGGCGATTTGTCCGCGGCGTTTCCATGTTGCTCGCCCGGCGCGCGCATCGGTTAGCATCACGCTGACCGGAGCGCGGCCTGCGAGGGCCGCCTCCGCCAGCAAGGAGCATCGATGCGAGGGAAGCATCTGGGCCAGTGGGGGCGCGCCGTCGTGGCCGCGCTCGGGGTGGGGCTCGCGGCGGGCGGTGCGGCGGCCCAGCCCGCGCCGGCCGCTCCCGCGCCGGCCGCGCCAGCACCGCCCGCGGAGAAGCCGCTCGCGGAGTCGCTGACCGGGATGGCCAGGGCCGAGCACGGGGCGGGCGACGCGCTGTTCGCCGACGGCGACTACGCGGGCGCGCTCGCGCGGTTCGAGCGCGCCTACGAGCTGTCGCGCGATCACCGCCTGCTCTGGAAGGTCGCGCTCTGCCAGAAGAACCTGCGGCGCTACGCCAAGATGCTCGCGACGCTGCGCCGGATGGAGGCCGAGGCGGGCGCCGCGCTGTCGCCCCGCGACAGGCAGGACATCGCCGACCTGATCCAGGCCGCCGGGGCGTTCGTGTCCCGCCTCGAGATCACGGCGAGCGAGCCGGGGGCCACGGTGTTCGTGGACGACGAGCCGGTCGGGACGACGCCGCTCGCCGAGCCGGTGCCGATCGACATCGGCGACCGCCGCATCCGCGTCTCGAAGCCCGGCTTCGTCGACGTCGTCCGCCGGGAGACGGTGGTCGGCGGCGGCACCCTCGCCCTCGTGGCGCGGCTCGACCGGGCGGTGCACCGGGGGCGGCTCGCGATCGCCGCGCGCCCGGACGATCTCATCGCGATCGACGGCAAGGTGGTCGGCAAGGGCCGCTGGGAGGGCGCGGTGGCGAGCGGGACCCACGCGCTGCGCGTGACGGCGCCCGGGATGACGCCGCACGAGGTCGACGTCCTGGTCCGCGACGAGGAGCTCCGCCGCATCGACGTCTCGCTGGAGCGCGCGCCGGAGCGGGGCGGCGCGAGCAAGTGGCTCTGGATCGGCGGCGGCGCGGCGATCTTCGCCGGCGCGCTCGTCGCGGGGGCGCTGCTGTTCGAGCCGGGGACGCCGGCGGAGCGGGGCAGCCTCGGCACGGTCCCGCTCGGGTTTGGAGGGAGGCGTTGATGCGCGCGAAGCGGACGAGCTCGAGGTCGATGGCGGCGGCGCTCCTCGCGCTCGCGGGGGCGGCGGGGGCCGCGTCCTGCAGCGGGGAGAGGGGGCAGCTCATGGTCGTCTTCCAGACGGACATGTCGCTGCCGAAGGACATCGACACGATCCGGGTCGAGGCCACGCTCGAGGGGTCCATCGTCTACGACGAGACGTTCGAGCGGCTCGGGAGCGAGGACTCGATCCGCCTGCCCGCCACGCTCGGCTTCCTCACCCCCGACGATCCTTCGCAGGCGCTCCGGGTGCGCGTCATCGCGAGCCGCGGCGGCAAGGAGGGGGTGCGCGTGCTGCGCGAGGTGCTCACGACGGTGCCGGAGGGCCGCACCGCGACGCTCCACATGCCCATCCAGTTCCTGTGCGACGGCTCGGCCGACGTCGAGCGCGACGCGCAGGGCAACGTGCTGCGCGACGCGCAGGGCAACGTGCTGGTCAAGAACAGCTGCCCCGAGGGCCAGAGCTGCGTCGCCGGCGAGTGCAAGCCGCGCGAGATCGACTCGCGCACCCTGCCCGAGTTCGAGGCCCAGGCCGTGTTCGGCGGCGGCGTCGGCGAGACCGACGGGCTCTGCTTCGACACCGTCCGGTGCTTCGCCGCGGCCACGTCGGCGCAGGTCGATCTGGCGAGGTACGAGGCGAACCCGGCCGACTGCGTGGCGACCGCGCCGAGCGGCGAGGTGAACGTCGCGCTCCTCACGCAGGGCGGCGGCATCTGCGGCGAGAGCGCGTGCTACGTCCCGCTCGACGCCGAGAGCGAAGCGGGCTTCCGGGTGGAGGAGGGCAACGTCCTCCGGCTCCCCGCCGCGGTGTGCAAGCGGGTGAAGGAGGGCAAGCTCGCGGGGCTCGCGATCGCGATCGCGGGCGAGGGGGAGGGCGCGGGGACGTGCCGCACGAAGGGCACGGATCTGCCGACGTGCGGCCCGTGGTCGGCGTTGGCCGGCGGCCAGTACACGGGGCCCGACGCGGCGGCGCCCATCCCGGTCGCGGTCGCGCAGGTCCACCCGGTGTCGCTGCGGGTGACCGCGGGCGGCGTGGCGTGGATCTCCGGCACCACCTTCGACGAGGCCGGCATGGCCCGGGAGGACGGGGAGCTGAAGACCGCCCCGCAGGGCGGCGGCGAGCCGCTGGTGCTCGGCGCGGCGCAGGCCTCGCCGCGGGACCTCGTGGTCGACGATGTGCGGCAGGTCGTCTTCTGGACGAACGCGGCGGACGGCACGCTGAGGGCGGCCCCGCTCGCCGGGGGCGAGCCGCGCGTGCTGCTCGCGGATCTCAAGCAGCCCGAGGGGCTCTCGCTCTCGGGCGACGCGCTCACCTGGACCGAGCTCTGGGGGGGCGGCGTCTTCAGGGCGACGCTGAGCGGCGCCGGCGCCGACGTCGCGCTCGGCACGCCGGAGGACCTCGCGCAGCCCGGCTCGGCGTTCGCGTCCCCGTACCGCGTGGCCAGCGCGGGGGACGTCGTGTGCTGGACCTACCAGGGCACGCTGGGCAGGGCCGACGGCGCGGTGGCGTGCCGCGCGCGCGGGGAGACGCTGACGGTCGCCGCCGAGCAGCTCACCCCGCGGGAGCTCGCGCTCGACGTGGACGCTCAGGGGAACGCGGCGGCGGTCTACTGGGCGAGCTTCGAGGGCGGCAGCGTCTTCCGCGCCGACCTGAGCGGGGAGGCCGTGGGCGAGCCCGAGGAGATCGCCTCGGATCAGGGGCAGCTGAACGGCATCGCGGTCGACGCGGAGCACGTCTACTGGACGCGCCGCGACGAGGGGACGGTCGTGCGCATGCCGAAGGACGGCGGGGAGCCAGAGGTGCTCGCCTCGCAGCAGACGCGGCCCGGCGACGTCGCGGTGGACGCGACGACGGTCTACTGGATCAACGAGGGCTCGCCGGATCCGGAGGACGGCATCCCGGTGAAGGACGGGGCCGTCCTGAAGCTCGCGAAGTGACGGGGGGCGGCGGCGTCCGGGGCCGCGCGCGTGCGCGGCGCGGGGGCCGCGGCCAGCTCGCCCCGCGCGGCGCCTGCGCGCTCGGCGCCGCGTGTGCTATGGCCCGACGCGTGAAGCGAACGGCCCTCCTCCTGTTCACCCTCGCGCTCCCCGCGTGCGGATCGAGCTACGCCCAGCAGGGCCCGAGCGACACGCTCCGGGCCTACGCGCAGGCGCTCCAGGAGGGGCGCGTCGACGCGGCCTACCGGCTGCTCTCGGACGAGGCCAAGCGGTCGATGTCGCTCGAGGCCTTCCGGCGCGCGGTCCAGGACAACCCGGACGACGCGCTCGAGATCGCCCGCGCCATCGCGCGGCCCGCGGCCGATCCGGTGGTGACGGCGACGGTCACCATGCCGAACGGCGAGGAGCTCCTGCTCGTCTTCGAGGGGGGCCGCTGGCGGCTCGACGCGGCGGCGGTCGATCTCTACGGCCAGGCGACGCCCCGGCAGGCGCTCGTGGGGTTCCTGAGGGCGTTCGAGCGGAGGCGCTACGACATCATCATGCGCTACGTTCCCGACGCCGAGAAGGAAGGCCTCGTGGAGCCGGCGGGCGGCGCGGCCGGCGAGGCGGGCGATCTCGGTGAGGCGGGCGCCCCGCGCGCGGAGGGCACGGCACAGCCCGCCGCGCCCGGCGGCGCGGCGGGGGGCGCTGACGCAGCGCAGAAGCCTGGCGGTCGGCCCGGGACGGCCAGGGGCGCGGCGGGCGCGGCGCAGCTCACCCCCGAGAAGCTGAAGGCCGCCTGGGAGGGGCCGCAGAAGGAGCAGATCAACCGGGTCGTCCAGGCGATCAAGGCGGCCCTGCCGACCGCGACCATCGAGGAGACCGGGGACAGCGCCTCGATGGCCTACGGCGCCGGCGGCACGGTTGCCTTCACGCGCGAGCACGGGGTCTGGAAGATCAAGGACTTCTAGCGGCGCGCCCGCTCATGGCTTCGAGAAGAGCGCTGTACTAGGGTTGTCGGCATGCCGACCGGCGATCCTCCTTCGCGAACGCCCCCCTCGCCCGACGCCGACAGCGTCCCGATCCTCCCGCTCCGCAACTCGGTCCTGTTCCCCATGTCGGTCGTGCCGATCAACGTCGGCCGGCCGCGGAGCGTGCGCCTCGTCGAGGATCTCCTCGGCCGCGAGCGCGCGCTGGTCGGCGTGATCAGCCAGCGGTCGCCGGACGTGGACGAGCCGACGTTCAAGGAGCTCTACTCCGTCGGGACCATCGCGCGCGTCGTGAAGGTAATCCGGCTCGGCCCGAACAACTACTCGGTCGTGCTGAACGGGCTCGGCCGCTTCCGCGTGAAGGCGGCGTTCTCGCTCGAGCCGTACATGCGCGCGCGGATCGAGCGCATCCCGGAGTCGCTCGTGCGCGACGTGGAGCTCGAGGCGCTCGGCGCGGGCCTGCGCGAGGCGACGCGCGAGGTGCTCGGCCTCATGCCGAACCTGCCGCGCGACACCGCCGGCATCCTCGACAACGTGCGCGAGCCCGGCGCGCTCGCGGATCTCATCGCCTCGAACTTCCCGCAGGCGCAGGCATCGGTCGGCGACAAGCAGGAGATCCTCGAGGCGTTCGACGTGAAGGCGCGCGTCCGCCTCGTGCTCGCGATGGTCGGGCGGCAGCTCGAGGTGCTGCGGGTCAAGAAGGAGATCTCCTCGATGGTCCAGGAGGAGATGGGCAAGTCGCAGCGCGAGTACATCCTCCGGCAGCAGATGAAGTCGATCAAGGAGGAGCTCGGCGAGGGCGGCGACGACGACGAGATCGAGGAGCTCCGCGAGCGCATCCGCCGCGCCAAGGTGCCGGCGGAGGTCGACAAGGTCGTGCGCAAGCAGCTCAGCCGGCTGCGCTCGATGGCGCAGCAGTCGGCCGAGTTCAACGTGACCAAGACCTACCTCGAGTGGATCGCGGATCTGCCGTGGTCCAAGACGACGGTGGACAAGCTCAGCGTCGAGAGCGTGCGGCGCTGCCTCGACGAGGATCACCTCGGGCTGGAGAAGGTGAAGAAGCGGATCGTCGAGTACTCGGCGATCCGGCAGCTCCGCTCGGACAAGAAGGGGCCGATCCTGCTCTTCATCGGGCCGCCCGGCGTCGGCAAGACGTCGCTCGGCAAGTCGATCGCGCGCAGCATGGGCCGGCGCTACGAGCGCATCGCGCTCGGCGGCGTGCGCGACGAGGCGGAGATCCGCGGGCACCGGCGCACGTACGTCGGCGCGCTGCCCGGGCGCATCCTGCAGGCGCTCAAGAAGGCGGGGACGAAGAACCCGGTGCTGGTGCTCGACGAGGTCGACAAGATGGGCGTCGATCTGCGCGGCGATCCGGCGGCGGCGCTCCTCGAGGTGCTCGATCCCGAGCAGAACTCGACGTTCCAGGATCACTACCTCGACCTGCCGTTCGATCTGTCGCAGGTGATGTTCCTCGCGACGGCGAACAACTGGGACGGCATCCCGGGGCCGCTCGTGGACCGCATGGAGGTCATCGAGGTGCCCGGCTACACGCGGACCGACAAGCTCGGGATCGCGCGGGAGTTCCTGGTGCCGAAGCAGCTGTCGGCGCACGGGCTGACCGACGAGCGGCTGGAGTTCACCGAGCCGGGCATCGCGTCGGTCATCGACCACTACACGCGCGAGGCGGGGGTGCGCGGCCTGGAGCGGCAGATCGCGGCGGTGTGCCGCGCCACGGCGGTGAAGGTCGCCGAGGGCCACGACGTGCGCGAGGTGGCGACGCCCGAGCACGTGGAGCAGGTGCTCGGCCCGCACAAGCACCGGCCCGAGCTCGCCGAGCGGACGCTCCAGCCCGGGGTGGCGACCGGCCTCGCGTGGACGCCGGCGGGTGGCGAGATCCTCTTCATCGAGGCGACGAAGATGCCGGGCAAGGGCAACGTGGTGCTCACCGGCAACATGCGGAACGTGATGCAGGAGTCGGCGAGCACGGCGGTGAGCTTCGTGCGCAGCAAGGCCGATCGGCTGCACCTCGATCCGGAGTGGCTGAAGGAGATCGATCTGCACGTGCACATCCCGCAGCACGGCACGCCGAAGGACGGGCCGAGCGCCGGGGTGACGATGTTCGCCGCGGTGGCGTCGCTGCTGCTCGGCGCGCCGGTGCGCAGCGACGTCGCGATGACGGGGGAGATCTCGCTGCGCGGGCGGGTGATGCCGGTCGGCGGCATCAAGGAGAAGCTCCTGGCGGCGCACCGGGCCGGCATCCGGCACGTGCTCATCCCGGCGAAGAACCGGCGGGATCTCGAGGATGTGCCGCAGGACGTGAAGGACCAGGTCAAGATCACGATGGTGTCCTCGATGGAGGAGATCCTGCCGCTCGTGCTGGAGCCGCCGCGGCGCGCGTCGACGCAGAGCGCGTCGGCGGACGAGATCGAGGAGCAGGCGGGGGCGTAAACGAGAGGCCCGTGCGTGGGCCGCCCGGCCCCCGGCGAGGGTGTTCTCGGCGCGGGGCGGGGTGGGGGCCCCGCCGAACTCGCCTGAGAGTTGAACCATCCGGCAAGCCGGATGGCTCAACTCTCAGGCTCAGACATCGGCCCATCCCCCACCCCGCCCCGCGCCGAGAACACCCTCGCCGGGGGCCTACGGTTTTGGGTCGAGCTTGCTCGTCGAGATCGTCGGGAACGGGACTTCTGGGCTCGCGGGGGCGGTATACTCGACCGATGCAGATCGCGGTGGTTTCGGGCGGAAATCGGGGGATCGGGCTCGAGATTTGCCGGCAGCTCTCGCGCCGCGGCGTCCACGTCGTGCTCGGGAGCAGGGACGAGGGCCGCGGGAACGCGGCGGCAGCCGCGCTCAAGGAGCAGGGGGTCTCCGTGGAGCCGCGGCGCCTCGACGTGTCGGAGGAGCGGAGCGTCAAGGAGCTCGCACGCGCGCTCGCGGCCGAGCACGGCGGGGTCGACATCGTCGTCAACAACGCGGGCATCGCGATGCAGGGCTTCGACGCCGAGGTCGCGCGCACCACCATCGAGGTCAATTTCTTCGGACCGCTCCGGCTGACCAGCGAGCTCCTCCCGCTGATGCGGGCGGAGGGGAGGATCGTCATGGTGACCAGCGGGCTCGGCGATCGACGCAGCGTCTCCAAGCCGCTCCAGGAGCAGCTAGGGAAGGCAGCGCTGACGCGCGAGGAGCTCGTCCAGCTCATGCGCAAATTCGTCAGCGACGTGAGCGCGGGGAGGCACACGGCAGAAGGGTGGCCGTCGTCGGCCTACGCGGTGTCGAAGATCGGGCTCAACGCGCTCACGGGCGTCCTCGCGAGGGAGCTCGAGGGAGACCGGCGCAAGATCCTCTGCAACGCGGCGTGCCCGGGCTGGGTGCGCACGGACATGGGCGGCGCGCAGGCGCCGCGGTCCGTGGAAGAAGGGGCCGAGACGCCGGTGTGGCTCGCGCTGCTGCCGAACGGCGGCCCGCAAGGGGGCGTGTTCCGCGACAAGGCGCCCGCGCACTGGTGAGCCGCGCGGCCGAGGCCGGGAGCGCGGCGCCGCGCCCCGGCGACGAGGCTAGCCGTGGCACGCCCGTACGAACCCGCAGCGCAGCCTGCGGCACGCCTCGATCGGGACGCCGTCGAAGCGGCCCTCCGCCGCCGCCTCGGAGAAGCGCTCGGCGAGCCGGGCGAGCTCGCGCTCGAACCGCGCGTGCTCCTCGTCGGCGATCGCCCCCATCGGGCCCGACCCCTCGAGCCACACGGGCTCCACCTCGGCGCCGAGGAACAGCACGCCAGCGCGGACCGGGCGATCCGGATGGCGCCTCCGCAACGCGAGCGCGTACGCCCGCAGGCGGAGCTCGTAGGGCGCGAGATCCGCCCGGGGTCGCGCGCGCTTGACCTCGATGACGTCGACCAGCCCGCCCGGATGCAAGACCACCAGATCGATCGCGAGCGACAGCGCGAGCCGCGCCCCGCGCCGCTCTCCGGCGCCCTGGGGCTCGACGTCGAGCACGAGCGCCTCCTCCCGCAGGAGCGCCGCCTCCTCGGCGCGCGCCTGCCGCGCGTAGGGCCCGCCCAGGAAGCGGGCGATGCCCTCGGCGGTGCGCAGCGCGTCCGGGCCGTGGGGCGCGAGCCCCTCGAAGGCGAGCCGCGCGACCACGTCCGCGGCCTCGGTCGGCTCTCCCCAGCGCGCGCGCGGCCAGCGCTGGAGCACCCGGTGCGCGGCGCGGCCGGGCGGGCGAGGATCCGCGCCGTCCTCGAGCTCGACGCGCTCCTCGCCCGGCTGCTCCGGCGGGCCCTCGACGTCGAACAGGCCGAGCTGGCCCTCGCCGGCGGGCTCGCCGATCCCGAGGAGGTGCCGCAGCCGAAAGCGGCGCGCGCACCCCTGGAACGCCGCGAGCGAGGCGGCCGCGATCAGCACGGTCCGCGCCCGCGCAGGCTCCGCGGCCGGCGCGGCCCGGGGGACCGGCGCGGCGCGCGCGTACGCGTCGGTGCCGGGCGCAGGCGGCCTGGCCTCCGCGAGGAGCGAGCGAGCCTCGAGCGTCGCGCCGATCGCGCCGGCGAGCGGCGCGGCGTCCTCGGCGCTCGGCCCCTTCAGCGTGAGCCACGCCGAGCCGCTCCGCGGCTTGGCCGAAGTGCCGACGAGCACCAGCTCGCGCTTGGCGCGGGTGATCGCGACGTACGTGAGCCGCTGCCGCTCGGCCCGCTCCCGCGCCCGCACCTCGGCGCGCGCCGCCTGGAGCGCGGGCGTGCTGAGGGGCAACAGCGGGCCGTGCGCCGACGCCTCGACGTCGTAGAGCGCGCCGAGCCGCGACGTCCGGTCGACGCGCCGCGCGTGATGGCGCACGAGCAGCGCGGCGGGGCGATCCCCCGCGGCGGGGACGTAGCTCAGGCCGGGCTGATCTGCGCGGGGCTCCGCGTTGAGATCCAGGAGCACCACGGCCGGGAAATCCAGCCCCTTGCTGGCGTGGATCGTCGTGAGCCGCACGGCGTCGTCCTCGGGCGAGAAGACGGCGGCCTCGGGCTCGTCCGCCTCGTCGCGGATCCGGCGATCGAGCCAGCGGACGAAGCTCGCGAGCGAGCCGCCCCGGCGGCGAGCGATCGAGATCAGCCGGTCGACGTTGCCGAGCCGGGCCTGGGCGCGGGGGAGCGCGGCGAGGACGCGGTCGAGATCGAAGGCGGAGATCGCGGCGCGGATCGCCTCACCGGGCGTCGAGCGGAGCGCCGCGCCGCGCAGGCCGGCGAAGCGGGCGCGGAACGCCTCGAGCCGCTCGCGATCCGCCGTGGAGAGCCGCGCGAGCGCGGGGAGGGCGCGCGCGCCGCCGGGCCCCTCGTCCTCCGGCCCCGCCGTCCGGCCCCCCGGCGCCAGCGCGGCGCTCGACCAGCGGCCGAGCAGCGGGACGGTGAGCCCGCGGCCCGGCGGCGCGAGGACCGCGAGCGCCGTGTCGGAGAGCGCCACCGCCGGGCCGCGGAGGACCGTCGCGAGCGCCAGGAGGTCGCGCGGATCGAGCAGCAGGCGGAGGATCGCGGCAACATCGCGCACCTCCGGCGCATCGAAGAGCGCCCGGCCCGCCACCACGTACGGGATCTCTAGCCGCGCGAGGGCGAGCTCGACCAGCGGGATGGTGCTCCGGCGCCGGGCGAGCACGGCGACGTCGCGGAAGCGCAGATCGCCGCCGGCGCCCTCCGCCGCCCCACCACCTGCGGCGGCGCCGCGGACGCGCCGCGCGATGTACGCGGCCGCGATCAGCGCCTCGCGCAGCTGCCCCCGCGCGTCCCGTACGAGGGCGTCGACCCCGTCCGGGGCGCTGCCGTCGTCGTCGACGAGCGCGACCTGCGTCGGGCCGCTCGCGGCCCCGCCCGGCGCCGCGACGAGGTGCTCCGCCGCGCTGTAGGCGATCTCGAAGTCGCGCGGCGCGCCCGCCCCGCCGTCGCGCGCCCCGGCGGCGCGATCCTGGGCGAAATCGCGCGCCGAGAACGCGTTGATGAACGCGAGCAGCTCGGGCGTCGACCGGCGGCTCTCGCGGAGCGCGACGAAATCGGCGCTCGGCTCGGCCGACCACAGCGAGGGCGAGAGCTCGAGCGCGCGGCCCGCGGCGGCGCCCGCGAGCTCCGCGCAGACGCGGCAGAAGATCGACACGTCGGCCCCGCGGAACCCGTAGATCGACTGCTTGCGATCGCCGACCAGGAACAGCCCGTGGCCCCACAGGCCGGCCGCCGTCGGGGCGACGCCGGCCGGGCGCGCCAGCGCCGCGTCGTCCCGCTCGCGCAGGAGGTACACGAGATCGCGCTGCACCGCGCTCGTGTCCTGGAACTCGTCGACGAGCAGCACGTCGACCGACCCGCGGACCGCCTCGCCGATCGCCGGGTCGTCGCGCAGGCCGTCGCGGGCGGCGCGCAGGAGGTCCCCGAACCCGAGGCCGCCCTCGGTGCGGCGGATGGCCGCGAGCCGCTCGCGGATCTCCTCCAGCAGCTCGACGATCTGCGCCTCGCGGCGCGACAGCGCCGGCGCCTCGCGGAGGAAGCCGAGCAGCTGCAGCGCCTTGTCGCGGTTCGTCTCGCCCGGCAGCGCCTCCCGGAAGGCGAGCAGCGCCTCGTCCGCCGGCGTGCACTTGCTCTTGTGCGGCCTGCGCTGCGTGAGCAGCTCGATCAGCGGGGCGCTCGCCGCGCTCGCGGGGAACGGCGCGCCGTCGCCCTCGCGGCCGAGCGCCGCGACGAGCGCCGCCGCCGGCTCGCGGAACGCCGCGCCGCCGAGCGCGGCGCTCTCGGCCGCCAGGCGGCGCAGCTCCCGCGCGAGCGCGCGGGCCTCGGCGGCGTGGTCGGACACCGCGAGCCGGCGCGGCGCGAGGCCGTCCTCGTCGAGCCGGTCGAGCAGCCGCGTGACCTCGCTCCGCGCGCCCTCCACGCCGCCCGTCGCGGCGACGAGCGCGCGCGCGGCCTCGGCGCGCTCGCCCCCCTCCGCGAACGCCCGGCTCAGCGCCTCGTCGACCGCGAGGTCGCTCAGCGCCTGCGCCTCCTCCTCGTCGAGGATCCGGGCGGAGGGCGAGAGCCCCATCGCGATGGCGTGCCGGTCGACGATCTGCTTGGCGACGCCGTGGAGCGTGTCGACGCGCGCCGCCGGGAGGCGGGCGAGCGCGTCCTCCGCGCGCTTGCGCAGCTCGGGGAGCGGCAGCGCCGCGCCGCCGCCCGCGCCGGGCGGACCGGCGACGGCCGCCTGCCGCGCGCGGAGGATGTCGGCGAAGGGGATGCTCGACTCGCCGTCCCAGCGGGCGATCTCCCGGAGCGATCGCTCGATGCGGTGGGCGATCTCGCGCGCCGCCGCGCGCGAGAACGTCGTCGCGACGATGCGGTCCGGCGGCACCGGCGGCGCGGCGGTCGCGGCGTCGGGCTGGCCGACGGAGGTGAGGCCGAGCGTGAGCAGCACGTAGAGCGCCGTGAGGCGGTGGGTCTTGCCGGTGCCGGCGCTCGCGGCGACCACGACGTTGCGGCGGAACGCGTAGATGAGCGCGTCGCCCTCCGCGAGCTCCGCCTCGTGCGGCGCCGCGCTCACGCGACCTCCTCCGCCGCCTCGTCCGTCGGCACGACCGCGGGGCGCCGGCACACGTCGCGCGCGTCGCAGCGCGCGCACATCGTCGCCACCGCCGGCCGCGGCGCGGCCTTGCCCTCCCAGAGCGCGACGACCGCCGCCCGCGCCGCGCGCGCGGCCTCGGCCCAGCCCTCGGCGAGCGCGCGCTGCTCCTCGACCTTGCCCGGCCACAGCTCGATGAGCCCGCGCTGGCGCACGCCGATGTAGACGGCGCGCACCTCCTCCGCGCCCAGCGCGCGCGCCGCGATGGCGCTGTACAGCGGCAGCTGGAGCGCCCGCCGCCGCTCCTTCGCGTCCGGGAGCTTGCCGGTCTTGTAGTCGACCACCCGCACCACGCGCTGATCGGTCGACCGATCGATCCGGTCGATCTGGCCGTCGACCCACAGGCTCGGCGCGCCCGCCGCGCCCTCCGCGTCGTCGTCCGACGGCGGCAGCTCGAGCGGCTGCCAGGGGGGCGGCTCCCCCGCGCCGAAGCGCCGCTCGGCCAGGAAGAAGCGGAGCTCCGGCGACGACTCCTCGCCGTCGACGGCGCGCACCACGACCTCCATCACGTCCGCGATCGCCTTCTCGACCGCCTCGCGGCGGAGCGGCGCCATGGGCGTCGACACGCCGAGCGCCGCCTCGGCCGCCGCGCGCGCGGCCGAGAGCTGCTCGGCCGGATCGCGGTCCGGGCCGAGCTCGCGCAGCGCCTCGAACGACGCCTGCAGCGCGCGGTGGATCAGCGTGCCGCGCTCCCGCGCGTCGGCCGACTCCGCGAGGTCCTCCGCGCGGCGCACCTGCAGCACGCGGCGCGCGAACGCCGCGAACGCGCAGCCCACGGCGCGCTCGATGTGGGTGACCGCGATCGGCCGGTTCGGGTGCGCCCCGCCGATCGCCGCCCGGAGCTGCGCGGCCAGCGCGGGATCCTCGTCGAGCAGGATCCGCCCCGTGTAGCGATCGATCGGCGCCCGCGGATCCAGGAAGAAGTCCGCGCGGGCGCGCTCGATCCGGACCCGCTCCGCGATGTCCGGCGCCGGCCGCCCGCCGCCCGCGAGGGCGATGAGCTCCGCGTCGCGTGGCCCGAGCGCCGCCGCGTCCGGCGCAACGCGCGAGGCGGGCTCCGTCCGCCGGGGAGCGCCGGCCGCGACGGCCGCCGCGAAGACCGGGTGCGGCTCGTTCGGCTCGCTGTCGTCCCCGCGCGTGAAGCAGACGGCGACGCGGCGCGCGCCGGCGAGCGCCCAGCCGAGCTCCGCGCGCTGGGCCGCCTGGCGCTCGCGCCCCGACGCGGGGCGGCTCGGCGCCGGCAGCCTCGCGCGGAGCGCCTCGCCGAGCAGGGTCTCGTCCGCCCCGGGGCTGCCGCCGTAGGCGCGCGCGTCGAGCCCGGTCACCACCACCACGTCGTGATCGAGCGCCGCGAGCCCGGCGGCGACGTCGACGCGCACCGCGCCGGCGCGGCCCGCGTCGCCGCGCGGCCCCGCGCCCTGCTCGGCGGCGGCCCGCTCGAGCTCCGCGTAGACCTCCGCCGCGCTGGCGGGGCGGTCCTCGCAGCCGAGATCGCGCGCCGCCCGCGCGAGCGCCTCGGCCTGCTCGCGGATCGCGCGCGCGGCCCGCGCGCCCTGGCCCATCGCGCCCAGCGCCTCGAGCGCGATCGCGCCGCCGCTCCGCCGCTCCCCGCGCAGCGCCGCGCGGAGCTCGTCGACGCCGGGCTCCCCGAAGCTCAGCTTGTCGAGGAGCGACACGAAGCGCCGCACGATCTCGGGCCGCGTCGTCGCCTCGCCGATCCAGCGGGCGCTGGCGAGCAGCCGCTCGAGCGCGTGCGGCATCCACGCCTCGTCGTCGTCGCCGTGCGCGTCGCCCGCGCGGCGCAGCGCCGAAAGGCCCAGATCGAGCTCCGCCTCCTCGATCCGCGCGTCGCGCCCCGCGGCCCGCGGCGGCCCCGCGCGGCGGTCTGCGCGGCGGGCGGCCACGACCGAGATCAGGCTCTCGATGAGCAGCCGGCCCGTGCGATCCACCTCGACCGGCACGTCGCGCAGCCGGTGGGCGAGGTCGGCCGAGCGCTTCTCTGCCTCGGCGGCGGACGCGCGGTCCACCCAGGCGCCGGCGTGGACCCCGGGCGCGCGGAGGATCTCGATCGCCTGCTCGCGGCGCACCGGGCCCACGGCGAGGCGGAGGATCGCGAGCGCGACGCGCCCGTCGGGGCAGCTCGCCGCGGCGCGGCCGCGCGGCTCGGAGAAGCGGACGCCCGCGTCGGCCAGCGCGGCCCGGAGCGGCTCGAGCGCGGCGTCGTCGAGCGCGGGTACCACGACGGCGATCCGCTCGGGAGGCACCCCGCGCCCGAGCGCGGCGGCCACCTCGGCGGCGGCGGCGCGCGCCTCGCCCTCCGCGGTCTTCGCGGCGATCGCCGCGAGCGGCTCCGCCTCCCGGTCGGGCACCCACGCGATCTCCGGCGCGTCGTCGAGCGAGGCCCAGCGCCGCTCCAGGACGTCGGCGACCGCCGCCGCGCCGTCGCCCTGCAGCGCGGGCAGCTCGACCGTCACGCCCGCGCCGCCGGAGGCGCGGACGGCGGCGTGGAGCGCCTCGACCCAGGCGAGATCGTCGGGCTCCCAGGCGACGGCGCCGCGGATCGTGACCCTGCGCGGCAGCGGCAGCGCGCCCGCCGCGCCCGCGGACCGGAGCGCCCGGCCGAGCAGGAACCCTGCGCCGCGCGGGTCCACGAGGCGCGCCGCCCGCAGGGCAGCGTCCGAGCGCTCGAGGACCTCGGCGACGGCGACCGCGTACCCGGTGCCGAGCGCCCGCAGGTCTGCCGGGGACGTCCCGGCGCGCCGGAAGCTCCCGAGGGCGCGGTCCAGGGCGAGCGCGAGCGCGACGCGCGCGGCGGGCTCGGCCGGCTGCCTGAGCCGGTCCGGCGGAAGCGCGTCGAGGGCGAGCCGGGTGGCCAGGCGGGTCGCCTGCGGGCTCGCGACGGCGACGTCCGGCGCCAGCAGGGCGAGCGCCTCGGACACGAAGCTCCACCGCGAGCGCACCTCCTGGCCCGCGGCGCGCGGGTCGAGCGCGGCCAGCTCGCGCTCGACGTGCCGCTCGGTCGGGACGATGAGGAGCGACGTCCTGATCACCGCCGCGAGACGGCCAGGTGCCGCTCCTGGGAGGCGCAGGCGCCCGGCGCGGCAGGACGCTGGGAGGGCGCCGGTGCGCGTGGATGCTCGTCCGGCAAGGGATACCTCACCGCAGAGCCTTTACTTCATGCATCCGTCCCCTCGCAACCTCCGCCGGGCGCGTGGGTTGTTGAAAAACTCCCGCGGAATGTGGGAATTCTTGTGGGAAGATCGGAAGGCGTGTTGAAAAGCCGGTTGAGAGCCGCGGGCGGTCCGGGCGGCGATCGCCTGCAATCCTGCGGAATTGCAAGCGGCCGGGCGGCAAGAGGGCACGCCCGGGGCGCTCTCCGGTTATCAACAGGCTCAGCGGTCCGCGGCGGCGCACCGGCGCGACAGCGCTTCACGATGTGCGTCGCGAGCGATCTCGACAGCGGCTGAGGGGAAGGCTGGCTGGGGCGCTCTGTCGGGAGGCGCCCAACCGATGATGGAGGGGATAGCTACCGGCGCGCCATGTCCTTGTGGCGACGCACGCTGTCGTCCTCGGCCGGCGGCATCTCGGACGCGACCTCGGACGGGGCCGGCGCCGCCTTCGTGCGGCTCTGTTCGCTGGCTTGTGCGGCCGGATCGGCGCCGCCCGTCGCGGTCGCGGGCGCGCTCGGGGTGGCGCTGTCGGGTGCGCCGGGGACGGCGGCGGCGGTGGTGCTCGCCCGCGCGCTGGCGGGCGCCTCGGCCTGCGCGCGATTCCGGACGGCGGTCACCGCCTTGTCGGCCGCCCGGGCGAGCTGCGTGGTGACGGCCGCGGGCGGGAAGGGGAGCTTCGGGTCCACGAAGAGCTCGAGCTTCAGGATCGTGTGGTGCTCGTCGACCGCGCGGAGCCGCCACCGGGCGCGGAAATCGGCGACATTGCCGCGCTTGTGGCGCCCGGAGATCACCTCGTCGGCGCCGTCCTTCGTGGGCGGCGACATGTCGGCGACGGTCCAGATGTGCGCGGCGCCGTTCAGGATCGGCACCTGGAGATAGACCTCGCTCGTGCCCTTGCGCTTCGCGAGCACGCGGCTCTGGTCAAAGGAGGTGATGAACGACTTGTAGCTACCGTAGGAGGTGACGATCTTCCGGACGGCCGGCAGGGGCGCCTTGATGAGGATCGCCGCGCCCCCTGTGTCGATCGTGGAGGCCGGCCCGGTGGTCTTCAGCGTGTACCGGAGCGCTTTGCCGAGCGACGCGAGCTTCTCGGACTCGGCGTCGGCGGCGCGGGCCGCGCGTGGCGAGAGCGAGAGGGCGAGGACGGCGAGCGAGAAGGCGATCAGGGACAGGGACCACCACTTCTTCATGGACTCTCCTGTGCGATCAGCGTCCGTCGGCGTGTGGCTACCGGCCACGTCGCGGGCGTGCGCCTCGGGCGGCGAGAGCGCGGCCGCTCGATAGATGTAACTCGCTGAGCGGGCAGCCGCACCCCTGCACGCTACAGAAAATGTGCTGTCTTCGGCGGAGGTCGGAATTCAGCGATCGGCGTCGGAGCGCTTCGCGGTCGAGCCGCGCTGCGCGACGCCGCCGCTGTCCTCGGCGGTCTTCGCGCCTTGTCCGGCGACATCGGCGTCGGGCTCGGAGGACGCCGCGGGCGGCCGCAGAGGCCGCTCGCCAGCGTCGTCTTCGAGCGGGGCCATCTTGCACGACCCGTCGAATTGCACGCCGCGATCGATGAAGATGGCGGGCGCGTGCAGCGCGCCGGTCACCTTGGAGGGCGCGTAGAGCTCGATGGCGTCGCGGGCGCGGATGCTCGCCTGGACCTCGCCGCCGGTGACGATGCAGGTGACCACGTGGATCTCTCCGATCACGAGCGCCCCCTCGCCGATGACGAGCACGTCTTCGCCGCGGATCTCGCCGCGGAAGCTGCCGTCGATGCGCACCCGGCCCTCGAAGAAGAGCTTGCCCTCGAAGTGCGTGCCGCGGCCCAGGAGGGCGTTGATCTCGGTGGGCCGGTGGCCCCCTGCGTCGTCGCCGCGGGGGCCTCCGGGGGATCGCGACGAGAGGGGCGAGTCCCTGTCGCCCGGGAAGGACATCGGGTCCATGGCTCGTTGGCTTACTTCAGCCATCGTCACATTCGCAACGGCGGCGCGCGTCAGCGCGGTAACGCGCGCGCGGCGGTGGCCATAAATGTTTAATAGTTTCGCATACTTATTGGCGAATTGCGGCGGGGTACGTTTTCTGCAAAGAGCGCGGCTCGAGCAGGGTTCCCGGCGCGTTGGGGCCGGGGGGCGTGCGGAGCGCGGGCGGACGTCTGGCCGAGCGCGCGGTGGAGCGTGAGGGTCGGAAGCGACCAGGAGAGGGAGTGCAGATGACGTTCCGTTCGTTGCTTGTGGCTGCCGGTGTCCTGGGCAGCATCTCGGTGGCGTCCGCGCAAACGCCGCCCGAGCCGCCGAAAGCTCCGCCACCCGATCCGGCTCCGCCCGCCGGGCAAGCTCAGCCGACTGCTCCCGTGCCGGCTGCCCCGGAAGCGTCCGCGCCCGCTCCCGGTACCCCTGCCGCGCCCGGTGCCGCTGCCGCGCCCGGTGCCGCTGCCGCGCCCGGTGCTCCCGCTGCTGCCCCTGCCGTTGCTGCTCAGCCCGCGGAGCCGGCGCCTCCGGCAGAGCCGCCGCCTCCGGCGGAGCCGCCGTCGCCCGCGCAGACCCCGGGACCGGAGCCAGGGCCGATCACATCGCCCGCGGTGCGGTGGAGCCAGGGCACCGCGGCCGACGCCGTGCTCGAAGAGGAGGAGGAGACGACCCTGCGCTGGCGCGGGTCGACGTTCACCTGGAACCAGGGCGGCAGCACGACCCTGTTCGGCGTCGGCGGGGAGTACATCCCGGCCGACCAGGTCTACGGCTGGGACTTCACCCTCCGGCCGAACTTCTACGTGCTCGACCGGCCGAAGGACAAGGTGTCGGTGTCCGCCGAGATCGGCTGGGTCACCGAGCTCACGAACAGCGACATCACGACGACCTACCGGGAGCCGCAGTTCAAGGACATCGCGCTCAACGGCCGGTACAGCCGCGAGCTCTGGGAGAGCGGCGGCGCGGACCGCGGCGAGTACAAGACCGACGCCGCCATGCGGCTGCGCCTGATCCTGCCGACCTCCCCGACGAGCTGGAACTCCGGCAAGTACTTCACCGTATCGGTCGGCCCGCAGCTCATCCAGAAGATCAAGCTCCTCGGCGCGAAGGCCGACGGGCTCAACCACGTGACGGCGACGCTCGGCGTGAGCTACTCCCACCTGTTCTCGGATTCGTACACGCCGGTGAGGGAGGGCCTCGGGCGACAGAGGATGACCCCGAGCGGCGAGGTGGCGCCCGACGACCAGCTGACCGGCACGTCGCTGGCGACGGATCGTCTGGCCACGAGCCTCCAGGTCGACCTGCCGCTCTACCAGGACCTCTCCCTGGGGACGAGCTTCGCCCTGCTCAGCGACTTCAAGCACGAGTTCGAGGGGGGATGCGCCGAGACGTCGACCGGCTGCGCCCCCTACGAGGGCTCTCAAGGGCCCACGTACGTGCCCCAGACGGCCTTCGACGTCAGCCTGAACTACCCGATCTTCGAGGTCGTCGACCTCACGCTCGGATACAACAACACGAACCTCCAGCTCGGCCTCGACGGCAGGCGCAGGAGCTTCTTCTACAGCCCCACAGCGCAGTTCTACCTCGACATCACCGCCAACCTCGACGTCATCTACTCGAAGGTGACCGGTCGCGGGAAGAAGGTCGAGGCGCCGGGCACCGCCAGCGCCGCGAGCCGCCTCCAGCTGTAGCCCCGCGCGTCATGCGCGCCCGCGGCTCTCGCCGGTGGTCAGCCCGCCGGCGATGAGGTGCGCGGCGCGCAGCGGCTCGGGGAGGTGGCCGTGCACGGAGAGCCGCGCGAGCAGCGCGCTCGTGTCCTCCGGCGAGATCCCGGCGCGCTGCACGTACACGCCCCCGACGGGCTCCATCGGCCCGGCGCGCTCGATGAGCGCCCACTTGCGGCGCCCGCCCCGCACGCGCGAGAGCAACGCGTCGCGGATCGCGTCGAGGTTCGGGAGGCGCCGCGCCACCACCACGACCGGGAGGGCGAGGGCGTCGCGCAGCGCCGCGATGTCGACCACGTTGAACCCCGCCACCGCGATGCCCTGGAGCAGGACCACCTGCGCCTGCGCATAGAAGCGGGAGCCGCGGATCATCGCGGCGATCGCCGGGGTGGCGTTCCGCCCGTCGCGGCGGGCGCGGGTGGAGAGCACCCCCTCGAGGCGCAGCCCCGCGAAGACGGCCCCGACCACCGGCACGTCGCCGCGGTGATCGCGGGCGAACGGCGCGTCGTCGACGCCGATGACGTGGGAGAGGCGGGCGACGCGGGGCGGCACGCGCCGAGCTTAACGCGCTGCCGTCTTTTCCGGGCCAGGCGCACGTGCTGTACTTGGTAGCGTGCGACCTCCCCGGCATCTCTCGCTGAGCCTCTCGCTGGCCCTCGGCCTCGCCTCGCCGCTCGCCCTCGCGCAGGGCGCGCCCGCCGCCCCGGCCGCCCCGAAGGCCGCGCCGGCGCCCGCGAACGCCGCCCCGCAGAAGGCGGCGGCCGGCAGCCCGCGCGGCCAGAGCGCCGGCGCGGCGCAGCCCGCCCGGCAGCGCGCCGCCCGCGCGCGCAAGCCGAAGCCGAAGGACGCGCAGGCCGATCTCACCGGGCGGCCGGTCGCCACCTTCCCCGGCTTCCGGATGCTCCCGACCGGGGGCTCGCGCGTGTTCGTGCAGATCCACGGCGGCAAGGTCGACGTCGCCGAGTCGAAGGCCGCGGGGCGCCTCGTCTACCGGATGAAGGGGGCGGGGGCGATCCAGACGAACCGCTTCCCGCTCGTCACCTCGTTCTTCGCGACCCCGGTGACCCAGGTGCAGCTCGTCGACCAGGGCAACGATCTCGACATGGTGATCGAGCTGCGCGCGCAGGCCGACGCGACCTACCGCGTGATCGAGACCGACCAGGGGATGGTGCTCCAGGTCGACTTCCCCGCGTTCATCCCCGCGCAGAGCGCCGCGGCCCAGTCCGGGGAGACGCGGCAGCGCGCGGTCCGCCGCACGATCTCGCGAGAATCCGAGCAGGGCGACGGGAGCTCGGACGAGCTCTAGCGCTCTGCCGGCCTACCCCGGCGTGGCGACCGCCTCCGGCCGCGCCTTCTCACCGCGCGGGCCCGCGTCCGGCGCCGGGACCTCCTCGCTCAGCGCGGCGGCCGCGAGCGTGACGAGGACCATCCACAGCGCGTCGGCGAGCAGGAGGTGGACGAGCTGCATCCACACCGGCGCGAGCAGGAGCAGGTTGACGACCCCGGCGACGATCTGCAGCAGCACGAGCCCTCCGGTCGCCGCGGAGAGTCGCTCGACCAGCGGCGAGGGGCGCCGGGCCGCGATCGCGCCGCGGGCGTAGAGCAGGTAGACGCTCACGACCGCCGCCACGACCGGGTGCAGGACGCGCAGCGACACCAGGAAGTGCGCCGCGGGCGAGAAGTCCTGCGCGAAGCCCTCGCGGAGCGAGCCCGCAGCGAAGAGGGTGTCGCCGAGCGCCGCGATCGCCCCGGTCACGCCGACCGTGAGGACGCCCGCGAGCGCG
This sequence comes from Sorangium sp. So ce836, assembly GCF_028553905.1. NCBI lineage: Bacteria > Pseudomonadati > Myxococcota > Polyangiales > Polyangiaceae > Sorangium > Sorangium sp. So ce836. The sequence continues at coordinate 4,956,526 of NZ_CP102233.1, forward strand.
GCGGCGAGCAGCGCGCCCGTCGCGCCCTGGCCGCGCAGGCGCACCCTTCGGCCGCCGCGCGCCCAGTAGAGCGTGCACGTCATGGCGCCCACGAGCAGGAACGTGTTGATGAGGTGCACCGCCATCCAGAGCGCGCGGGCCGCCGACGCGTCGTGGGCGACGTACTCGAGCAGGACGATGCCGGCGCCGACCGCCGCCTCGGTCACCATGAACAGCATCGACGCCGCCGCGCCGCCGCGCACCGGGTGCCCCGCCGGATAGGCGACCAGGGCCCAGACGAGCTGCAGGGCCACGAGCAGGAAGGCGACGCCCGAGGTGGCGCGGTGCGTGAACTCGATGAAGGTCGCCGCGCTCGGAGAGCGGGGGATGACGTCGCCGTTGCACGTCGGCCAGTGGCTGCCGCAGCCGGCCCCCGAGCCGGTCGCGCGCACGAACGCGCCCCACAGGATCACGCCGAGCGTGAAGGCCAGCGCGAGCGCCGCGAGCTTCCAGAACCGCGCCTGATTCATGCGGGGTCCTTACCGCGAAACCAGCGCGACGGCAGCCCGCGCGCGAGCGGGAACGCGCGCGCGCCCCCTGCGGCGGCCGGCGCCGCGCCGGCGACCGGCCCGCGCGACCGGCGGCGCGCGGGCTTCCGCTGTCGTGCGATCTCGTTGCGCCCGGCCCCGCCCGAAGGGAGGATGTGCCCGTGCCGAACAGCGAGGACATCCGAGGCGCGCCGCTCTCTGTGCCGGCCGAGCTCCTGAGCAGCCGACCGGCGAGAATCGTGGTCGCCGACGACGACCGCCTCGCGCGCCAGATGCTGGTGAGCATCCTCCACAAGGCCGGCTTCCAGGTCGAGGCGGTCGACGACGGTCAGGAGGCGATCGAGCTCATCGGGCGCGGCGGGGTCGACCTCGCGCTCCTCGACATCGTGATGCCCCGGCTCACCGGCCTCGAGGCGTGCCGGCTGCTGAAGAGCATGACCGCCGAGTCGTTCCTCCCCGTCGTCCTCGTCACGGTGAAGGCCGACACGGCGAGCCGGGTCGAGGGGCTCAAGATCGGCGCCGACGACTACGTGTGCAAGCCGTTCGAGGAGGAGGAGCTCCTCGCGCGCGTCGGGGCGATGCTCCGGATCAAGCGGCTGCACGACCACGTCGCGGCGCAGCGCGCTTACCTGGAGCAGCTCTCCATCCACGACGAGATGACGGGGCTCTACAACTACCGCTACCTCTTCACGCGGCTCAACGAGGAGTTCAAGCGCGCGGAGCGCTACCACGAGCCGTTCGCCTGCGTGCTCGTCGACATCGATCGGCTGAAGGCGATGAACGAGATCGGCGGGCGCACGCTCGGCGACGCGGTGATCCGGCGCGTGGCCGACGGGATCCGCCGCTCGGTCCGGGAGGTCGACGTGGTCGCGCGCTACGGCGGCGAGGAGTTCCTCATCGTCCTGCCGAGCACGCACTTCGCCGGCTCGCTGACCGTGGCCGAGCGGATCTGGCGCGAGGCGTCCGGCAACCCGGTCGAGTTCGGCGGCGCCTCGCGGCCCTGCAGCGTGTCGATCGGCGTCTCGCTCTACCCCTCGCGCGACGTCCGCTCCAAGGACGCGCTGATCCGCGCCGCCGAGAGCGCGCTCCACCAGGCGAAGCGCGAGGGCGGCAACCGGATCTGCGTCTTCCAGCAGCACGGCCAGATCTACACGCCGACGGGGAGCGCCGAGCCGCCGCCCCCGCCGCCCCCGCCGCCGCCCAAGCTCCGGAAGTCCAGCGATCCCGCCTTCGCCGCGGCCCAGGACGAGCCGAGGGAGCCGCAGACGCGCCGGGGCACCGATCTCCCCCCGCGCAAGCCGCTCTAGTCCCGCCCCGCCGCTCCGCCTCGTGAACGCTCGAGCTCGCGCCCGCATCCTCCTCGTCGACGACGAGCCGGCCCAGCGCCGCAACCTCGCGCGCGCGCTCGTGCGCGACTTCGACGTCCTCACCGCGGAGGACGGCCCCGCGGCGCTCGGGCTGCTCGCGACCACCCGCGTCGAGGCGGTGCTGCTCGACCTCGCCATGCCGCGCATGAGCGGCGCCGAGGTGCTCGAGCAGATCAAGGCGGCGCACCCCGACGTCGAGGTCGTGGTGATGGCCGGCCACGCCGAGCTCGACGCCGCGGTCGCGGCCGTGCGCGCCGGCGCGTACGCCTTCGTGACGAAGCCGGTCGAGCCCGAGGCCGCGCTCTCGATCGCCGTCGAGCGCGCGATCGAGCGCCGGCGGCTCGAAGCCCGCGCGCGGGCCCTCGAGGAGCGCGTCGGCGAGCACGAGCTGCTCGGCGAGGTGATCGCGAGCTCCGTCGCGATGCAGGACGCCTACCGGAGGGCGCTCGGCGTGGCGTCCGTGGCCGCGCCCCTCCTGCTCGTGGGCGAGCGCGGCACGGGCAAGGAGCTCGTCGCGCGCGCCGTCCACCGGCGCGGGCCGCGCGCCGGGCGGCGGTTCGTCGCGGTCGACTGCAGCGCGCTCCCGGCGCCGCGCGCCGAGGAGGAGCTCTTCGGCGAGGGCCGCGGCGCCTCGCCGGACGGGGGCGTCGGCGGGGGCCTGATCGACGCCGCGGACGGGGGCACGCTCTTCCTCGACGAGGTCTCGGCGCTGCCGCTCGCGGCCCAGGCCAGGCTGCTGCGGGTCCTCACGCACGGCGAGGTCGCCGGGGCGGGGGCCGCCGGGGCGGCGGGCGAGCCGCGCCGGGCCGACGTCCGCGTCATCGCGTCGACGTGCGCCGACCTGAGGGCGCGCGCCGCCGCCGGCGAGTTCCGGGAGGACCTCCTCTACCGCCTCGGCGTCATCGTCATCGAGCTGCCGCCGCTCCGCCGGCGCCGGGAGGACATCGCGCTGCTCGCGAGCCACTTCCTGCAGCGGTGCGCGCGCCGGCACGGGCGCGGCGTCGCGCGGATCGGCCCCGAGGCGGCGCGCCTCCTGCGCGAGCACGCCTGGCCGGGCAACGCCGGCGAGCTCGAGAGCGCGATCGAGCACGCCGTCCTCTCCGCGCGCGGCGACGCGATCCTGCCCGCGGATCTGCCGCCGGCGGTGTCGGGGCGCGCCGGGCCGGATCGGCGCCCTCCGAGGGACGCGCTCGTCCTGCCCGCGCAGCTCTGCGAGCTCCCGTACGCGGAGGCCAAGGAGCGCGCCATCGAGGCGTTCGATCGGATCTACATCGGGCGCCTGCTGCAGCGCACCGGCAACAACCTCAGCGAGGCGGCGCGGCAGGCGGGCATGGATCGCTCGAATTTCCGGAGGCTCAAGAAAAAGGTCGCGTCGCGAGGGGACGAGGCGGCGGTGGGGGACGCGGCAGCGGAGGGGGAAGGCCCAGGGGAGGGAGACGGCGCCGGGGAGGGGGAAGGCCCAGGGGAGGGAGACGGCGCCGGGGAGGGGGAAGGCCCGGGGGAGGAGGACGGGGACGGCGCGGAGACGGCGGCGCCGCCGCGCAGGGGCGGCGCGGGCTGACGCGCGCGGCGGCAGAGCGCGCCGCGCAAGCGCGTGGCCGGCTCGTGCTACGTTGCGCCGAAAATGGCCCGACGCGCTGCACGAGGTGCTCTTGTCGCCGCCGCCGTCTCCCTCGCGGTCCGGCTCGCCCCGCTCCCCGTCGCCGCTGCCGATACCGGCGGCGCTCCCCGGCGGCAGGCGGCGGTTGTCCTCGATCTCCCGCGCGTGCTGGCGCTCGCCGACCGCAACCACCCTCACGTCCTCGCCGCCCGCGCGAAGCTGAGCCAGGTCCGCGCGCAGCTCGACGAGGCCCACTACGCCCCGTTCTCGCAGTTCAAGCTGACCGGCGGCGTCGCGCTCGCGCCGACCGTCCGCGGCAACAACATCTTCAGCCCGAACACCGACGTCTCGCTCACCTCGAGCCTCGGGGTCGCCTGGCGCGCGAACATCGACGGGGTGGTGCCGCTCTGGACCTTCGGGAAGATCACGAGCCTCTGGGACGCCGCCGAGGCGAACGTCCGCGTGAACCAGGCGAGCGTGGAGAAGGAGCGGGACGCGGTGCGGCTCGACGTCCGCAAGGCCTACTTCGGCCTCCAGCTCGCGCGCGACTCGCGGAGCCTGCTCACGGACGTGCGGACCGAGATGGACAAGGCGCTCCGGCGCCTGGAGGAGCAGGTCGAGCGCGAGGAGGGCGATCCGATCGAGCTGCTCAAGCTGCAGACCTTCGGGGCCGAGCTCGAGGCGCGCGGGGCCGAGGTCGAGAAGTACATCTCGGTCGCGCTGGCCGGGCTGCGCTTCTACACGGGCGTCCCGGAGCTCGACATCCCCGACGTCCCGATCCGCCCGCCGAAGCACCGGCTCGGGCACGTCAGCCGTTACCTGACCGCGGCGCGCCTGTACCGGCCGGAGCTCGCGCAGGCGCGCGCGGGCCTCGACGCGAGGTCCGCGCAGGTGCGGCTCGCGCGCGCGCAGCTGTTCCCCGACATCGGCATCGGGCTGCAGGCCGGCGTGAGCGCCGCGCCCGAGGTCGCGGATCAGCTGAACCCGTTCACCAGCGACCCCGGCAACTACTTCCACTACGGCGCCGCGCTCGTGCTGCAGTGGAAGCTCGACCTGCTCCCCCAATCGGCGCGCATCCGCTTCGCCGAGGCGCAGCTCGAGGAGATGGCCGCGACGCAGCGCTTCGCCATGGGCGGGGTCGCGACCGAGGTCGAGACCGCCTACGCCGAGGTCGTGGAGGCCCAGAAGCGTCTCGACGCCTACACGAAGGCGGCCAAGTACGGGAAGCGCTGGCTCGTGATGGTCCAGCAAGGAATCGACGTCGGGACGATGGCGGAGAAGGACCTGATTGATCCAGCCAAGGCGTACGCCACGAACCGCTTCAACCAGCTGAACGCGACGATGGAGCTCGACATGGCGATGTCGCGCCTCGCGAAAGCGACCGGCTGGGACGCGATCGCTCCGGACGGCAGCTGACCGAGGGGGCGGCCGCGCTGAGCGCGTGGGCTGCCTCGCCGGCGCCTCGCCGCCCCCGTCCGACCTTCACCGCGGCTTGAACGCGACCGTCCTTGGCACTACGGTGGCGCGCCAGCACATGGGAGCCAACGACGAGCGGGCGCCGCGCAGGGGGGCTTTGGCAGCGAGCGGGGATGCGGCGGGGCGCGGCGCGGGCGGCGCGTCGGGCGCCTCCAGCATCGCGTTCTCGGTCCTGCTCGCCGCGTCGGCCCTCGCCATCATCGGGACGCTCCATTTCGTCGCCTACGTCGTGCCGACGGAGGCCTCGATGGGGGTCGTGCAGAAGATCTTCTACTTCCACGCCCCGGCCGGCTACGCGATGTACCTCGGCGCCACCGCCTGCTTCATCGGCTCGGCCGGCTACCTCGCGCGCGGCACGCAGTGGTGGGACTCGCTGGCGAAGGCCGGCGCGCAGGTCGCCGTGGCGATGGGGCTGATCGTCCTCATCACCGGCCCGCTGTGGGCCGCCAAGGCGTGGGGCGTGTACTGGACGTGGGACCCGCGCCTGACGACCTCGCTCCTCAGCGTCCTTATCTACATCGCCTATGTCGTGCTCCGCGCCTTCACGGGCGACAGCGACGCCGAGCGCAAGTTCGCCGCGGCCCTCGGCGTCCTCGGCGCGGCCAACCTGCCGATCATCCATTATTCGGTGAAGATGTGGGGCGGCAACCACCCCACGGTCATCACGGGCAAGGGCGGTGGCCTCGGGCACCCCGACATGAAGCTGGCGCTCGGCTTCGGCTTCCTCTCGTTCACCCTGCTCTCCCTCGCGCTCCTGTGGGCGCGCCTCCGCGTCGATCTCGCGTCCGCGCGGCTCGCGGAGATCGAGCAAGAGGCCCTCGAAGTCGGTATCGGAGAGGACTGACAACGTGAAATCCCTTCATTCCTTGTTCTCCCACGCGGCCCTGCAGCAACCGACGGGCACGGTCACGGACGACCGAGCGCAGGCGTTCCGCCCCGTGGAGGGCGGGAACGAGATGCAGAGCGGCGAGAAGCTGCTCGTCGAGGCCTACGCCGCGATCTGGCTCATCATCTTCGGGCTGGTCTTCCTCTCCTGGCGCCGGCAGAAGCAGATCGACCGGCGCATCGACGCGCTCGAGGCCGCCGTGCGGAAGGCGCGGGCGGGCGCGGGCGCGGGTCAGGGGACGAGCTGATGCCGAACCTCGGGGAGATGACCCCGCAGCACGCGCTCTACATCCCCGTGGTGCTGATGCTGGGGCTGATCATCGGCTATATCCTGGGCAGCCGCGCCGTGCGCGCCGAGCTCGAGCGACGCAAGCGCAGAATGAAGGAGTGAGCCGGGGGCGCGAGCCCTCGTCCCCGTTGCCGGCGGGCTCGGCGAGCGCCGTCCCTGCCGTACTAGCCGGAGGTCACGTGGTCGATTTCTCTGTGAGCGAAGAGCACAAGGCTCTCATCGATACGGCGCGTCGCTTCACGAAGGAGCGCATCACCCCGATCGCGGCCGACTGCGATCAGAAGTCGTACTTCCCGATGGACGTCTTCGTGGAGGGCTGGAACATCGGCCTGGTCAACCCGACCTGTCCGGCCGAGTACGGCGGCCCGGGGATGGGCGAGATCGAGAACGCCCTCCTCGCCGAGGAGCTCTCGTACGGGTGTACCGGCATCCAGACGAGCTTCCTCGCGAACGGGCTCGCGCTCACGCCGATCAAGCTCGCGGGCAGCGAGGAGCAGAAGAAGAAGTACCTCGGCATGCTCACCGCCGAGCCGATCATGGCGAGCTACTGCACGAGCGAGCCGGACGCGGGCAGCGACGTCGCGGGGCTCAAGACCCGCTTCACGAAGCACGGGGACGACTACGTGCTGAACGGGCAGAAGTGCTGGATCACGAACGCGAGCTACGCGCGCTACTACGTGATCTTCGCGACCTCGAACCCGGAGCTCCGGCACAAGGGGATCGCGGCGTTCATCGTCGATCGGGACACGCCCGGCCTCCGCGTCGGCAAGAAGGAGGACAAGCTCGGCCAGCGGGCGAGCGACACGGCGCAGGTGTTCCTCGAGGACGTGAAGGTGCCGAAGCAGAACCTCCTCGCGGCGGAGGGGCACGGCTTCAAGCTCGCGATGGAGACCTTCAACCAGACCCGCCCCGACATCGGCGCGGCCGCGACGGGCCTGATGCGGCGCTGCCTCGACGAGTGCGTGGCCTACGCCAAGGAGCGCAAGACGTTCGGCCAGCCGATCGGCAACCATCAGCTGATCCAGTGGATGCTCGCGGAGATGGCGATCCGCGTCGAGGGGACGCGCCTGCTCTACCAGAAGGCCGCGTGGAACCTCGATCACGGGGTGCGCGACCCCATCGTCTCGAGCTTCGCGAAGGCCTACGGCGCCGACAGCGCCATGCAGACCGCCGTGGACGCCGTCCAGGTGTTCGGCGGCAACGGCTACGTCAAGGAGTACCCCGTCGAGAAGATGATGCGCGACGCGAAGGTCCTCCAGATCTACGAAGGCACGAGCCAGATCCAGCGCATCCTCATCGCGCGCCAACTCCTGTCGTAGCGCGCGGCGCGTCGCGGGGGCCGGCAGGGCGCCGGGGGAGCGGTCGCCCCTTCCGGCGTCCCGCCCTTCGCCGGCTCGCGATGCCCTCGACGGCGCCCGCCGCCGCCGCTCCGGCCCGCCGCGGGGGCGGACGGCGTCAGGTCTGCGGGTGCCAGATCAGCGTCAGCTCGGGGCCCAGCGTGAGGGCCAGACCCTCGGCGGGGATCATCACGCGGCGCACCTTCTGGCCCGCGTACCTCGTCCCGTTCGTCGAGCAGAGATCGAGGGCCATGACCTCGGTGCCGTCGCGCAGGAGCAGCAGGTGGGTCCGCGAGATGTGGGTGCTCAGGACGGCGCGCAGCCCGCGATCCAGGCAGTTGTCCGCGCGCCCGAGCAGCACGCCGTCGTCGAGCGCCTGCTCGGGCAGCTCGACCGCGGCGCTGCGCTCGCTCGACTGCAGCGTGAGCCGCACGTACCCGGTCTTCGCCCGCGGCGCGACCATCTCCTCGATGTGCGAGACGGGCCGCACCGACGTGATGTGCGAGATCTCCCCGCGGGCGAAGCGGTGGCTGGTCGTGATGCCCTCGGTCGGCGCCGGGGGCACGGCGCCGTCCGAGGGCTTCTCCGAGACGCTCTCGAGCCCGCGCGGCGGCTCGCTCATCCCGCACGAGCTCACCTGCATCACCCGCGACGAGGCGCGCGGCCCGACCGGGAGCCCGCCTACCACGTGCTTGCCGATGCGCACGAGCAGCGGGCCGCTGACCACGATCGAGCGCCGCGGCACGTCGTCGTCCACGAAGAACGGGATCGAGGTCTGCAGATCCATGAGCCGCAGGCCGAAGCCGCCGTCGGGCAGGTTGCAGCACGTGGCGACCAGGTGCCGCACGCACACGTCGTCGCCCGACGCGAACTTCACGTCGCAGCGCGGGTGCGAGCCGAACACGGCGTACGCGCCGGTGTTCGCGGGCATGTCCAGCCACGCGACGTCGCCGCCCGACACCCGGAACAGCCGGTAGCCCTCGATCATCGGCGACTCGGGCGGGTTCAGCGCCATCACCGCCTCGGCGGTGGACAGGGCGCGCCGCATCGTCGCGACGTCGATCCGCGGTTGCACGGTCATCGCGCGCTCCAGGCGACGCGCCGAGCCGCGCGCGGCATCGTCCGCGGCGCCGGCCTGCCAGGCTCGAGCGTGAACGGCGGAATCGCTGAGCGGGCCTGCGGCGGCGCCGCGGCAGGGGCGAGCGTGGTGGATGGCAGACAGCAGCAAGGCCTCATGCGGTCGAGCCGAATCCTACCGGAATTTTTCGTCTGAGGCTCTTTCGCTGCACGTCCTGAATCTGCTGCGGCCGCTGGGCGAGGGGCGAGACGACGGATGTCCGGCTCAGCTCACGCCGACGCTGACCTCCGCAACGAGCTCGCCGCCCCAGCGCCAGAAGGCGACCGAGCGGCTGAACAGGAGGATGACCTCCAGCCCGAGCCCACCGCCGAATTCGAGCCGAAAGCGCCCGACGTCCACCTCGATGAGTTGCATGCCCCCGGAAGACGCGAGAGTCGGGCCAACCGTGGATCCGTGCGCGTTGCACGCTGGTGTGTCCGCCGGGGGCACGGCCTCGCCGCGGCCGGTGCGCAGGGCGTGCCGGGCCGCGTCGGCGTGGCCCCGGCAACGATCGCGCGGCGCGGGGGGCGAGCGCGGACGAGCGCAGGCGAGCGGGCGCGGAGCGACCGCGCGGTCGTCGAGCGCCGCGCGATTTTGACGCCGCCCGCACGGTGTCTATCCTGGTCGCGGTGTCCCGGATCCTCCCGCGCTTCGACTATCGCATCGAGTTCGCCGCATCGACCGATGTCGGCCTCGTCCGCCCGAGCAACGAGGACCGGATCCTCTGTTGCCCCGAGCTCGCCCTCTTCGGCATCGCCGACGGCATGGGCGGCCACGCCGCCGGCGAGGTCGCCGCCCAGATCGCGATCGACACGGTGCGCGACGAGGTGCTCCGCCCGCCCGCGGCCGCCATCCTCGACGCGTACGTGGCCGACCCGAACATCGAGGCGCGGCGCGAGGTGTTCGCGCTGCTCCGCCGCGTGGGCGAGGCGGCGCACGCGGCCATCCTGGAGGCGCGCCGCACCGAGCCGAGCTACCAGGGGATGGGCACGACGCTCGACTTCGTCGTGCTCGCGCACAGCCGGGCGTTCTTCGCCCACGCGGGCGACAGCCGCGCGTACCTCGTCCGCCCGACCACCACCGTCCAGCTCACGCAGGACCACGCCCTCTACGACACGCTCCGCGCGGCCGGCACCCCGACCCCGGCCAGGAAGCCACAGCGCAACCCGCTCGTGAACGCGATCGGGCTCGCGGGGACCGTCTCGGTCGACACCCTGTTCGTCGATCTCTCGCGCGGCGATCGCATCCTGCTCTGCACCGACGGGGTGCACAACGCGATCGAGAGCGAGGCGTCGCTCTCCCGCTTCTGCGCGAAGGGCGGCCCCAAGGAGGTCGCCGAGGGCCTCCTCAAGCACGCGCGCGAGCGCGGCGGGCTCGACAACGCGAGCGTGATCGTCATCGACATCATGGATCGCTTCGTGAAGCGCGCGGACGACGCCGGTCCGTCCTCGCGCGACCTCTCGGTGCTGTCCGCGTGCCCGCTCCTCGCCGGCATGAGCCCGGCCGCGGTGCTCGGGGCGCTCGCGGCGGGCGTCGAGGTGGAGCTCGGCGCGGGCGATCGCATCCCGCGCGACGTCGCGAGCGATCTGGTCGCCTACCTGGTGCTCGACGGGGCCGTGGACCTGCCCGACGGGCGGCGGATCATCTCGTCCGGCCTGCTCTTCCCGGAGTCGCTCGTCGGCGCGCGGCGCAAGGGCGACCTGCCGGTCGCCGCGGCGCGGACGCGGCTCATCCGGATCCGCAAGGACGATTTCGCCGAGGTGTGCGAGCACGACGCCGAGCTCGCGGCGGCCCTGTACCAGCGGCTCGCGCGGTACCTCGCCCTGGGGACCGGCTGAGCGGCGCCTCCGCGATGCAGCTCTCCCTGCTCCACCTGGACGATCGCGTCGCGGCCTTCGCCAAGCCGTCCGGGCTGCTCGTGCACCGCGGCTGGGGCAGCGCGCCGGTCGTGTTCGTCGATCTCGCCGAGCGGGCGCTCGGCCGGAAGGTGTTCCCGGTCCACCGCCTCGACCGGGCGACGAGCGGCGTGCTGCTCGTCGCGCTCGACGCGGCCGCGGCGGCGCTGCTCGGCGCGCAGTTCGAGCAGGGCCTCGCGCGGAAGCGCTACCTGGCGCTCGTCCGCGGCGTCCCGCCCGAGCGCGGGTGCATCGATCACCCGATCCCGCGGCGCGAGGGGGGCCCGCGCGTCCCGGCCGTCACCGAGTTCGAGCGGCTCCACGCGCTCGAGCGCTACGCCGTGGTCGAGGCGCGCCCGCGCACGGGGCGGCTGCACCAGGTGCGGAGGCACCTCAAGCACATCAGCCACCCGATCATCGGCGACGTGAACTACGGCAAGGGCGAGCACAACCGCCTCTTCCGCGAGCGCTACGCGCTGCACCGCCTCGCGCTGCACGCGGCCGAGCTCGCCGTCGCCCACCCCGAGACGGGCGCCCCGCTGCGCATCGCCGCGCCGCTGCCCGACGACCTGCGAGGGCCGTTCGACCAGCTGGGCGTGCCGACGTGGATCGGCGCGGCGCCCGCGGCGTGAGCGCGCCCGCGGCGCGCCGGCGGTCCTCGATCGCGGGGACTGAGGCGCGCTAGCCGGCTTCCGGATCGCGGCGCTTCGGCGCGGCGCCGTGCCCCGCCCGGATCCCCTCGAGCGAGAGCGCCGGGCCTCGCTGGGCGAAGCCGCCGTCGAAGGGGTTCTCGGCGAGGAACATGGGCGTGTCGAGATCGACGAACGAGAACCCGCCGAGGCCGGCGGCGAGGCAGGCCGACGCCGTCATCGCGAGCACCGACTCGACCATCCCGCCGATCATCAGGCCGAGCCCCGCCGCGCGGGCGACCGCCGCGATGTCGAGCGCCTCGGCGATGCCGCCCTTCATCAGCTTGACGTTGACCACGGTCGCCGCGCGCTCCGCCGCGACGCGGAGGACGTCCGCCGCGGAGGCGGCGCTCTCGTCGGCGGCCACGTCGACCCCGGCGCGCCGCGTGACCTCCTTCATGCCGTCCCAGTCGTCGCGCGGCACCGGCTGCTCCAGGAGCGCGACGGTCGCGCCGAGCCGGCGCGCGTGCGCGACGAGCGCGAGCGCCTCGGCCGCCGTGAGCCCGCCGTTGCCGTCGAGGATCAGCGAAGCCTCCGGCGCCGCCGCGACGATCGCCTCGATGCGCGCCGGGTCCGACGCGGCGAGGCGGCCGCCGACCTTGACCTTGAGCGCGCGGAAGCCCATGGCCGAGGCGCGGCGCGCGGCCTCCTCCGCGCGCTCCGGCGAGCCCGTGGTGATGGTGATGTCGGTGGTGAGCGCCGTCCCCGCGCCGCCGAAGAAGGCCCAGAGCGGCATGTCCGCGCGCTTCGTGAGCGCGTCGAGGATCGCCGTCTCGATCGCGCAGCGCGCCGCGCCGGCGCCGCCGCCCGCCGCGGTGCGGAGCGCGACCGCGATGGCGCGCCACGCGCGCGCGTCCGCGCCCACCACGGCGGCGCGCAGCGAGAGGGCGGCGGCGCGCGACGCTTCCTGCGTCTCACCGTTGAAGGCGGGCAGCGGCGCGGCCTCGCCGAAGCCGAGCGTCCCGTCGGCCAGCTCCACGGTGACGAGGAGGTTCGCCGCGCGCTCCTGTGCGCCGCCGGCGATGCCGAACGGCTCGTGCAGCGGGATGTCGAGCGCCTCGACCGAGACGCGCTGGATCAGGGTAGGGGACATGAGGATAGTCGCCGCCTTCGCGCGAGGCTCACGGGGAGGAGCCTGGGCCGTCGCTCGGCGCGGGCGCCTCGGCCGGGGGAGGCGCCGCGTTCGGAGCGGCCGCCGGCGGAGGGGCCGCTTCGCCGAGCAGCGCCTCGATCTCGCGGGCGATCTTCTCCTCTTCGCCGTCCTCGTAGCCCGCGTGGACGTGGCGCACGACGCCGCGTCGGTCGACGATGAAGGCGGTCGGCATCCTCCGCGGGTTATAGCTCTTCACCGCGCTCTGGTCCTTGTCCCAGAGGATCTTGAACTTGACGCCTGCCTCGTCCGCGAACGCGACGAGCTGCTCCTTCGAGACGTCCTCGGGGGCGTCGAGGGCGACGGCGAGCACGGCGAGCCCACCGCCGAAGCGCTCGACGAGCTCCTGGTACTTGGGAAAGGACTTCCGGCAAGGGTGGCAGTAGGTCGCCCAGAAGTCGACGAGCACCACCTTGCCGCCCGCCTCCTTGAGCGTGGAGGGCCCTTCGCCGCTCACGACCTCGGCCGCGAGCTCGGGCGCCGCCGCGCCGACGAGGCCGCCGCCCGCCTCGGGCGCCGGGGGGGCGGCGGGCGCGGCGCCGCCGCAGCCGGCCGGCAGCGAGAGGGCGAAGGAGGCGAAGAGGACAGCGGCGACGCGGGCGAACGATGGGCTCCGGCTCATGGGGCGATCTCCCTCTCCGATCATCATGGCTCGCGATCGACGACGGAGGCGAGCATCTCCCCCTCGGCGCAGAGCGTCCCGTCGACGCTCGCCTCGCCGCGCAGCTTCCACACGTTCGAGCGGTGGTGCAGCACCTCGACGTAGAGATCGAGCCGATCGCCGGGCGTCACCGTGTGGCGGAACTTCGCCTTGTCGATGCCGAGGAAGAACATGAGGTTCGACGTCGCGTCGAACGGGTCCGACGCGTAGGCGAGGATGCCGCCGAGCTGCGTGAGCGACTCCAGGATCAGCACCCCGGGCATGATCGGCCGCTGGGGGAAGTGCCCCTGGAACCAGGGCTCGTTGTACGCGACGCACTTGTAGCCGCGGATGCTCTTGTTGGCGGTGACCTCCGTCACCCGATCGACCATCACGAGCGGATAGCGGTGCGGCAGGATCGACAGGATCTGATGGATCTCGAGCGAGACGGGCTCTTGGGTTCGGTCGGGCAAGGCCGGCTCCTTTCCGCGGCGTGGAGCGCGCGGGCAGCGCGCTACTTGGCGTCGTCCTTCTTCTCCGCCTTGTCGCCGCCCGCGTCGTCCTCGCCGCCGCCGGTGTTGTAGAGCTGGACGACCTGCTCCGTCAGGTCGAGATCGGCGCGCACGTAGGGGGCCGCCTGCTTGTCCAGGATGATCTCGTAGCCCGACTTCTTCGCGACCCGGGCGACGATGATCATCATCTTCTTGATGATGGGCCCGGTGAGCTCGCCCTGCTTCTTCTGCAGCTCCTTGTTGTAATCGACGAACACGGTCTGGAGCTCGACCATCTGGCGCTGCCAGTCCTCCATCCGCTTTTGCATCGACTCGCGCGAGAGCACGCGCGACTGCTTCTCGATGTCCTCGCGCGCTCGCTGGAGCTCGGTCTGCTTCGCGTCGAGCTCCTGCTGGCGGCGGTCGAAGAGCTTCTTCAGGGTGGCCTGCGCGCGGATGCCGTCCTCGGTCTGCATGACGGCGTGCTGCACGTCGACCACGGCGATCCGGGTCTCGGCGGCGGCGACGCTCGGCGCGGCGAGGGCGAGCGACACGACAGCGGCGCGGGCGATCCGGACGAGGAGCGGCGCGGGACGATGCACGGGGGAGCGGGCGACCATTCGAGGCGATTACCCGCCGCGTGACGGACGGTCAAGGTGTGCGGGGCGGGGCCGCGGAAGGTGAGGGTGCGTCGATGGCGGCCCCTCGGCCGCCGCTCCGCCGCGGCGGAACGGCGGCCGAGGGGCCTCGGTCAGCGGCGGTGAATCAGAGGCACTCGCCGGAGATGCAGTCCTTGCCGTCGGGGCAGGGGTCGTCGAGCGTGCACTCCGGCGCGACCTCCTCCCGCGTCTTGCAGAAGCCGTCCTCGCAGCGGACGAAGCGGCTGTCGATGAGCCTGCAGGCCTGCTCGCTCTCGCAGGGGTAGTGGCAGTAGCCGTCGTCCATGCACTCCTGGCCCTGGGCCGCGCAGGACGTGGCGGCGCAGCCGGGCTGCGGCGACGGGTCGGCCATGCACGCCCCGGTCACCGCGTTGCAGACCTCGCCGGGGGCGCAGTCGTCGTGGGTGGTGCAGCCCGCGGCGCAGGCGCCGTCGACGCAGAGCGCGAGGCCCTCGCACGGCGCCGCGTCGCTGCACTCGGGGTTCTCGGCGTCGGGGACGCAGACCCCGCGGTCGCAGCGCGTGCCGGGCGCCTCGCAGGGGACGCTGTCGGAGCAGCCGTCGGCACACTCGCCGTTGACGCACAGCCGGCCCGCGCCGCACTCGTAGCTGAACTCGCACGCCGCGATGCAGAGCCCGTCGACGCACCGCGTGCCGTCCGCGCACGCGGCGTCGCCGTCGCAGGGACATGTGGTGAGCTCCGCGTCGCAGGCGGCCCCTCCGCCGCCCTCACCGCCCTGGCCGGCGCCGCCCTGGGCCACGCCGCCCTGGCCGGCGCCGCCCTGGCCGCCGACGTCGGGCTCCGCCGGGCGACAGCCGTAGCCGTCGCAGATGAGGCAGTTCTCGCCGTCGCGGTCGCAATGGATCGCGGCGTCACCGCAGCCGCCACAGCCCGTCGCGGTCGCGGCGAGCATCAGGAACAGCGCGCCTCGACCCAGGATCTTCGCAAGGGGGGAATGAAGAAGCATCGAAGTCCTCCAGCGGCGGCCGGCACCGGCGCGGCCCTCCCGCACGACTACCATGCCGCGCGCTAACACGCAGCGTGCCACGGGGCGGCCGGCGAGGCGTGCCACGGGGCGGCCGGAGAGGATCGCGGGGAAGCGCGATCGGCCTCTCGCTTTGTGAACCTGCGTTCACCAGCTCTCGTCGCGCGAGGTTCACTGGCCCGCGGGCGCAGCGCGAGGCGGGGCGGCCGTCGCTCCCGGCCGCCGCGGAGCCGCCGGACGCAGCAGGGGTTCCGGTCAGGGCACAGGCGCGGGCGCGCTCGCCGCGAGCGGCCCGGCCGGTCGCCCCGCGCGGCTCACGAGCGGTAGCCGGCGTTCACGTCGACGTAGCCGTGTCCGAGGTCGCTAGTCAGGTAGGAGAAGTCGCCCGGGCCGCTGCCGAGCACGAGCTCGATGACGTAGGTGTCGCGCGCGAGCACCTCGTTCGCCTTGCGCTCGGCTTCCGCCCCGATCGGCGCGCCGTTCTGCACGATCGGGATGCCGCCGACGAGGATCTGGGCCTCGGCCGGATCGAACGGCACGCCGGCGCGCCCGGCGGCGGCGAGCAGCCGCCCCCAGTTCGCGTCCTTGCCGAACAGCGCGGTCTTCACGAGCATCGACGTGGCCACCGTGCGCGCCACGGCGCGCGCCGCGTCGCGCGTCGAGAGCCCGCGGACGCGGATCTCGGCGACGTGCGTGCTGCCCTCGCCGTCGGCCACCATCGAGCGCGCGAGCTCGCCGCAGACCTCGGTGAGGGCCGCCGTGAGCTCGTCGCGCGACGCGCGGCGCTGGGACGCGCCGGAGGACAGGAGGAGCACCGTGTCGTTGGTGCTGGTGTCCCCGTCGACGGTGCACGCGTTGAACGTCACGTCGCACGAGGCCGCGAGCGCCTCGTTCGCCTCGCCGGGGTCGAGCACGGCGTCGGTGAACAGGAAGACGAGCATCGTCGCGTGGGGGGGCCCGACGTCGGGGTGGATCATCCCGGCGCCCTTGCCGATGCCGAGCAGCGTGGCGCCCCCGCCCAGCTTGCGTTGGGAGAGCTTCGGCCAGCGGTCGGTGGTGCAGATCGCCTGGGCGAAGTCGAGGTAGCCCTTCGGCGACAGGCGCGCCGTCAGCTCGGGGACGCGCTCGACGATCCGGTGCGCCGGCAGGACGGCGCCGATGACGCCGGTCGACGCGGGGAGGACCTCGTCCTCCGGGGCGCCGATGGCCTCGGCGACGGCGCGCGTCGTGTCGAGGGCGGCCTTCCAGCCCGCCTCGCCCGTGCACGCGTTGGCGCATCCGCTGTTGGCGACGACGGCGCGCGCGCGGCCCGACCGGACGCGCTGCATGGCGATGTCCACGGGCGCGGCGCGCACGAGGTTCCGGGTGAACATGCCGGCCACCACCGCCGGCTGATCGGCCACCGCGAGCGCGACGTCGATACGTCCGTCTTTCCGGATCCCCGCGCTGATGGCGCCGAAGCGAAACCCTGCAACTGGCTCGAAGCTCATGAGGGCGCGGAGTCTACGCACGAACGCGCGCCGGGAGAAAGCGGCAATGGGGGCCCAGAGGCCACGTCGAGCGCTGTCGGGCGGATCGCTCGCGGAGCTCGGCGCTGCGCTCCGGCGGCGGAGCCCCTCCTCGGGAGGGGCGCGCCGCCAGGGTGCTCGGATGCGGCGCGTTTCTCAGGGCCGCTCCGCTCTTCCTTCTATTCGCTCGCCGTGAATGAGACGTCCGGAGGCGGCCGGGCTGAGCGCGGCATTTGCAATGCTCCGGACCGATGGCCACCGTCCGGATCGTCGATATCAAAGGCCTGTATCTCCCGGGCTCTCCGGACGTCTCCGCGCCGCCGGGGACGACGCGAGCGGCTGGATACAGCCCCGGATACACGAGCCTGGACAACCAGGGACGCGTCTACATCAATCGAGATCTCGACGGGCGATGGGCGAGGAATACGCAGCTCATCGAGATCACCGTCGAGGTGACGAGCCCCGACGGCGCGCACTCGCTGGAGGGCGCGCGCATCCGCTGGAGCGCGCGCGATCCGGACGACCCGTTCAACGAGCGGCCGGAGGTGCACCCGGACTGGGCTCCCACCCTCGACGAGAACGATTTCGACGCCTCGGGAGCCTACGTGGGGCCGGTCGAAGACGACAACGAGGGGACGTCGGACAGGAGCCCCAGCTGGGAAGAGGTGGAGGGCTATCCGCTGTCCGACATCACGGAGACCAGCGCGAGCACGGCCATCGTGGGGATGCGGAGCACGATCCGGCGCCACGTGACCGACATCGCCGGCGACAACCTGATCGTCCGCGCCGAGCTCGAGGCCGAGGGCCTCGCGGAGGCCGCCGCCGACGAGACCGGGATCATGACGATGTGGCGCCGGATCGACGTCGAGTACGTCCGCATGGAGAGCGCGCCCCCGCTGCCGCTGGACCAGGTGCCGAGCCATTTCGAGCCGGCCTTCACCCAGCTCGATTTCTCCGAAGAGCGGGTGATCCAGGACCGGCAGCACCTCGCGCCCGACGCGAGCACGCTCGGCGAGCTGGCGTCCCGCTTCGTGAGCGAGGCCTTCTCGCACGCCGGGGAGCCGGGCTGGTTTTGCCTGGTCGCCGCGCTCGAGCCGCACCCGGTGCCCGAGGTCCAGGGCGCGCCGCTGTTCACCGGGGTGGTCACGATCCTGGACGGCGGACAGGGAGAGAGGCGACGGGAGTACGTGGAGATCCCCGGCCATCACCCCGAGGCGAGCGTTGTCACGTTCCGCTGGGACGGCGAGCAGATCGGCTTCTCGGTCGCGATGGCGGCCCTCCTGTCCGACCCGCCGCGGACGCAGCTCTGGCTCGAGCCGCACGACATCCAGAGCCGGTTCACCGCGGGCGACGGGTCCCTCGCGCACGCGTACAGGGACCGCCTCTTCTTCTTCCCTCGCGCCCGCCGCAGGGGCGCCGCGTGGGAGCCCCCGGGCTACGGCATCCCGGCGCGCGTCGAGGCCGTCGTGCGGGGGGCGGGCGCCGCCTACGTCGCCGGCATGAGCCCCACGATCGACGTCGGAACCGCGAGGTACTTCGCCGGCAGGACCATCCTCTTCACCCACCACAGGGCGTGGTGGGACCCGGAGCGTGAGCAGCCCCGGCGCGGCTACGAGCAAGGCACGCTCCACACCATCGTTCACGAGCTCACGCACGCCTTCGGGATGCCGCACAAGTGCGGCTACTTCGACTACCGGACGCCGCGCTGGAGGACGTGCTGCATGAACTACCGCTCCCACTGGATGATCGACGCCGACCAGCAGCTCATCCCAGGGACCGCCGGGCTGGTCGGCGCTGACCTGTGCGGGCGCCACGTGAAGGAGACCCGGCGCGTGCGCCTGGAGAGAAACAAGGGACTTCGATGGAGATGAGGGGCTGTCATGTCCGATGAACACGCGCGAAGCGACCGGGATCCGGCCGGTCCGCCGGGCCTATCGCTGCGCTCGCTCGATCACGATCGGCGCTACGTGCTCGGCTTTCCCCTGCACGTGGCCATCACGCTGTGCGCTGACCGACCCGAGACCTGCCTCCGGCGGTTGCCGCGCCCGAGCTGGGCGGGCAACGCCGGCGCGATCGGCGTCCGCCTCGCGCGGGCGGGCACCGGCGAGGAGGTCGTGAGGACCGATCCCTCACCGGTCGCGCTCCCAGAGCACGGCACGCCGGTGTTTCGCCTGTGCCCGGGGGCGTGCAGGCGCATGCTCATCGATGTCTCGTCGTTCCTGCCAGCGGGGATCGAGCCCGAGCATTACACACTCGCGGTCGTCTACGTGGGACCGCCCGACCGGGTGGTGAGCGCGCCGGTGCCGATCGAGCTCGCGGCGCCGAGCGCCGAGGAGCAGCGCGAGCTCCTGCGCCTCGCGCCCGAGCTCGCCCGCGCGGGCTCGTGGGGCCGCTGGACGAGCTTGCCCCCGGACGGCGGCGCGCCGGTCGCGGGCCGCGTGGAGCCGGGCGATCCGCTCCGCTTCAACCGCATCTTGCGAACCCTGATGTACGGGCCGGAGTCGCTCTGCGACGTGGATCCGGCCGTGCTCGACGTGCTCGACGGCGTCTATGCGCCGGAGGCCCACGCGCTCCGCGCCGAGCTCTACGCCGCGCGGGGCGACGCGGCGCGGCTCGCGGAGACGGCGCAGCTCATCCGGACCACCTACCCGGGGCTCTCCTGGTGGATCGACCGGATCGAGGCGGGGGAGAGCGAGATCGGCTTCGTCCGGGCATGCCGGGTGACGCCGCGCGGCGGGTGAGCGCCGGCGCCGCGTCGCGCCCGCGCCCGCCGCGACGCGGCCGCCGCGACGCGGCCGCGAGGGCGCCGCGTCCACACGCTGATCACCGAACTGCAACACGACCTTCACCACCCGCGAGGTACTCCTGTCGGGAAGCAATGGTGACGACGAGGCGAGCCATGGCAGGTCGCAGCAGCCGGAGCGCGCGGGCGTGAGCGCGCTCCCCCCCGACATCGTCACGGCGCTCCCCGGCGCCGAGGCCACCGCGGTCGCCTGGCGCACGCAGGGCCAGCGGTACATCACGATCATCGTCAAGGCGAGCTTCGCGTTCACGCCCGGCGCGGCCATGTGGCGGACCGAGCCGCAGGAGATCCTCCGCGCCGAGGTCCATCACGGCAAGAACCCCGCGCGGAGCGTGCGGTTCACCGGCGACCTCGCGCCCTACCTGGGCCGCGCCGACGTGCTCTTCACGGGCGACGCGCACGCCCCGCCCGGCGCGCAGGTCCTGTCCTTGCCGGTGCGGCTCGCGGTCTTCGGCGCGAGCGGCTGCGCGCTCGACAAGCGCCTCCTGGTCCGCGACGGTAAGCCGTTCCAGCGGATGCCGCTCGTCTACGAGAAGGCGGTCCGCGGCGCGAACGGGTGCGACAACCCGTTCGGCGTCGACCCGCGCGAACGCGAGGCGATCGTCGTCGATCCGCAGGATCCGGCGCGGCCCGCAGGGTTCGGCCCGATCGCGCGCGCCTGGCCCGCGCGCAAGCGGCTGCTCGGCAAGAACCGGCGCGAGGCGCTCGAGGGCCCGAACGCGGAGATCCCCGCTGGCTTCGACTGGTCGTACTTCCAGGCGGCGCCCCCGGACCAGCAGATCGATTTCCTGCGCGGCGACGAGTGGATCGTGCTCGAGAACCTGCACCCGGCCGCGCCACGGCTGGAGATGCGCCTGCCGAGCGCGCGCGGGGTGGCGCGGATCGAGGGGCTCGCCGCGTCCGCGGCGTCCGGGGGCCAGATCCTGGAGCTCCGCGCCGATACGCTCCGCATCGACGGCGCCGAGCAGCGCTGCACGGTCGTGTGGCGCCAGATCGTGCCCGTCCCCGGCGAGGACGCCCTCGCGGACGTGCGGATCGCCGCCGGCGTCGCGATCGACGGCGAGGAGCTCGCGTGGCCCGAGCCGCGTCCCGGGCGAGCCGGGCGCGCCGAGGCAAGTCATCCGGGCAAGCCCCGGATCGGCCCGGAGGGGACCGTGCTGATCGAGGAGCCGCCCGACGCCTCCGCCCCGGCCTGCCCGTGGGGCGCGGATCCGGGGCGCACGATCCACCTCTCGGACGACGAGATCGAGATCATCGATCTGATCCAGGGGCCGCAGCAGACGATCGCGCTCTCCGAGGAGCTGAGCGAGGCGGCGGTGCGCGCGCCGGCGCTGCCGTTCGAGCCTGCGCCCACCGCGCCAGCGCCAGCGCCGGCGCGGCCAGGCTGGCCGGGGCTCGCGCCACCGCAGGGCGACGTCGCCGCCTCGAGCAGGACGATCGCCCTGTCGGACGCGGACGAGGCGCGCGCCAGCGAGCGGCCGGCGACCCCGTTCTTCCTCCAGCCGACGCCGTCGCCGCGCCTCGCGATCGACGCGCCGATCCCCGGCGCCCCGTGGTCCAGCGAGCGCCCTTCGCCGGCGCCCGATCCGTCCGCGGGGCTCACGACCCTCGCGCTGGACGACGAGGTCGCGCCCCTGCGCGTCGAGGCCGTCCTCCCGGCCCTCCCGGCCCTGGGCGCCCTCGGACGCGAGCCCGAGCCGCCGGCCGCCTCCCGCTTCTTTCACGTCCTCCGGTGCGCGGGCGACCCGCGGCCCTCCGAGCCGCTCCCGCCGCTCGGCGAGGGCGACGAGGTGAGCCTCGAGCGGTGCGCGATCGTCGCGGCGGAGCTCGAGGAGCGGCCGATCCCCCGCGCCGACGTGCTCAAGGCGCACGGCCTCTCCGAGGCGCGCTGGCAGGAGGCCGACCGGCGCTGGCGCGAGGCGATGGCGGACGAGGTCAGGCGCCGCGAGCGCGCGCTCCGCGACCGGTTCGACAAGGCCTATGTCACCGCGTGGGAGGCCGTGCGCGGCGCCCTGAGCGCGACCGACTACGCCCGGCTGGTCGTCGCGACCGAGCGCAGCGGGGTCTCCGCTGCGCTCGGCGAGAGCGCGATCCGGCGCACCGTGTGGGCGCGCATGCGGCGGCTCTGGGCCAGGCGGCTCGCCGACGATCCGCGCCTCCGATCCCGGGTCGAGGCCGAGATCGCGAGCCTCCGCGAGGCGCCGCGGCCGCGCGCGCAGGGCGGCGCGCTGTCGGCCCACGCCCTCTGATCGCGCCGGATCGCGCGCCGTCATCGCGCCGTCCGGCCCGAGGGCGAGCTCGCCCCGGCCCCCACGCCGCGCTCGCGAAATGCGCGGCGCGCCGTGCCCCTTGACCGCGGCGCGCGGGGTTCCGAACATCGCTGCTGGTGCAAGCGATGGTTCGTCCATGATCGACGCGTTGACCCTGGGCAAGGAGCTCGTGGGCCGGTACAGCGTGGAGGGGCTGCTCGGCGTGGGCTCCATGGGCGCCGTCTTCCGCGCGCGCCACCTCGCGCTCGCGCGGGACGTGGCGATCAAGGTGCTCACGGGGCACGCGGAGCCGAACGCAGGCGAGCGGATGCTGCGCGAGGCGCGCATCTCGGCGCTCATCAAGTCGCCGCACGTGGTGGGCTGCTACGACTTCGGCTTCCTCTCGAGCCGGTCGCCGTTCATGGTGATGGAGTACGTGGGCGGCCCGTCGCTGGCCGCGCGGCTCCAGAGCGGGCCGCTGCCGCTCGACGACCTGCGGCGCTACATGCTCCACGCGGCGCGGGGGATGGCCGCCGCGACGGAGCTCGGGGTGATGCACCGCGACCTGAAGCCGTCGAACATGCTGATCGCGCCGTCCGGAGAGCTGAAGGTCGCCGACTTCGGCCTCGCGCGCCTGACCGCCACGACCGGGCCCACGGCCCTGCGCGAGCAGCCGCTCACGGCGATGGGGACCGTGCTCGGGACGCCGTACTACATGGCGCCCGAGCAGGCGTGGAGCCCGCAGGAGAGCGACACGCGCGCGGACATCTACAGCTACGGCGCGTCCTTTTACCACGCGGCCACGGGGCAGCGGCCGTTCGAGGAGCAGGACCTCCTGCCGCTCCTGCTCGCGCACCGGCAGGACATCCCGACGCGGCCGCGGGCGCTCCGGCCCGAGCTCGACGAGGACGTGCAGGTCATCCTGGAGCGCTGCCTGGCCAAGGACCCGAAAGACCGCTTCCAGTCGTTCGAGGAGATCGAGGCCGCGCTCCTGGGCGCGCAGAGTACGCGCTGGGGGGATCCGCACGACCTGACGCTCCGCGCATACCTCGAGCAGTACCAGCGCGTCCGCCCCGTCATCCTGGCGGGCGGCCCGGTCGGGCCGGTCACCTCGTTCCAGTTCCACGGGGACAGGACGCTGTCGATCGTGCGCGCGAACATCGCGTCCGTGTCGGCCGACGCGCTCGTGAGCTCGGACGACGGGCAGCTCACGATGTCCGCCGGCGTGGCGTTGGCCCTGAACCACGCGAGCGGCGGCGTGTGCCACCTGGAGACGCGCAAGTACGTGCCCGTGCGTCACGGCGGGGTGGTGGTCAGCTCCGCAGGCAGGCTGAGCGCGCGGTTCGTCTTCCACGCGATCACGCTCGACTGGGATCACGTGGCGACCTACCGGCCGACCCGCGATCTCATCCTGCGGCTCCTCGAAGGGTGCTTCTACCACGCCGACACGATGAAGCTCCGGAGCATGGCGCTGCCCCTGCTCGGGTCCGGGCGGGCGGGCTTCTCACCCGCCGAGTGCCTGGACACGATGGTCGAGTTCCTCGTCAAGGCGATGCTCCTCGGCGGGACCGGGCTCTCGCACGTGACCATCGTGCTCCGGGACGGGCACGCGTTCTGAGGCGCCTCTCGGCCCGGCGGGGCCGCGCGCGGCCGCGCCGACGCCGAAGGCCAGGAGCGCCATGGGGTGCCATTGCCAGTTGTTCTCGAGCGATGTCATCGGTGACCTCGGAGCTCTGTTGCGGCGCGCGCGCGGCCCCGTGGCCCGGGGCGCTCCGGCGACGCAACGGCGGGTGGATGGATGCCGTTCGCCCGCGGGGCTGTGCACAGGGCCTGCCATGCCGGGCAGCGGGCGCGCCGGCCGGTCCGGCCGCCGATCAACGGGGCCGCGAACCAGGGGAGCGGGCGCTCGCTCGATGACGGAACGCCGCAGGGGCGATGGGAGGGTGAGCCGATCAGGCCTCACGCACCGGAGCGCGCCCCGGGCCGCGCTCGACCGACCTTGGGGCCCGGCGAGCGACGCCGCCGTCGGCTGGGTCGCTCAGCGGGCGCCGGCGCCGTCCTGCTGCGCCGCGACGGACACGCGCAGCGGCCCGATCCCGGCCGCCCCGGCCGCGGCGCCGGCGATGTCGATGACGAGCTCGTCGCCGGACACGAGCGGCCCCACGCCCTGGGGCGTCCCGGTCGCGATGACGTCGCCGGGCTCCAGCGTCATCACCCGGCTGATGTACGCGACCAGCGCGGGCACGCTCCAGAGCATCTGCGCGGTCATCCCGTCCTGCCGCACCTGGCCGTTCACGACTGCCCGCACGCGGAGCGCCGAGGGGTCGAGCTCCGTCTCGATCCACGGCCCGACCGGGCAGAACGTGTCGAACCCCTTGCCGCGCGTGAACTGCACGTCCTTCCTCTGCAGATCCCTCGCGGTGATGTCGCCCAGGCAGGTGTAACCGAACACGTGATCCGCCGCCTCCTCCGGCCGCACGGCCTTGCAGCGGCGGCCGATGATCACGCCGAGCTCCGCCTCGTGCTCGACCCGCTGGCTCTCCGGCGGGAGCACGATCGACTGGCCCGGGCCGATCAGCGCCGAGGGCGGCTTGAGGAAGAGCAGCGGCTCGACCGGGATCTCGTTGCCCAGCTCCTGCGCGTGCGCGGCGTAATTGCGCCCCACGCACACGATCTTCGTGGGGGCGACGGGGCAGGCGAGGTCGACGTCGGTCCACCCCACGGCCTCGCCGGTGGCCTTGCCGCCGAGCCAGGGCGGTGCGTCGAGGACGAGCGCGGCCGCGCCCTCGAGGCGGGCGAAGAAGGCCGGGCGATCTTGATCCGGAGGCGCGAGACGGGCGAAGCGCATGGCGCGAGCAAAGCGCGATCTCTGCGTCGCGGCAAGCTCGCGCCCGGCGCGGCGCGCTGACACGCCCGCGCCGTCACCGTCCGCGCCGTCACGGAGGGGGCGGCGCGGCGCCCCGCCGCCGCGCCACGAGGCGGGCCTCGTGGCGCCCTTCCTCGAGCCACCCTTCGTCGTAACGGACCACCTCGAGCGCCTCGCCGACGAGGCCGGGGAGCTCGCCGTCCTCGAGCAGCCAGCGCGCGCTCGGGTGCGCGTGCCGCAGCAGGTTCGACCGCGTCGGATGCACCACGACGAGGTGGCCGCCCGGGGCGAGCTCCGCCGCGCAGGCCGCGAGCCTGCGCTCGAGGAAGTAGAAGATCAGGATCAGGTCCCAGGGCCCGCCGGGCAGCGGGTCGCGCTCCACGTCGAGCGCGACCGTGCGCAGCGCGAGCCCCTCGCGCGCCGCGGCGCTCCGCGCGACGCCGAGCCCGACCTCGGAGATGTCGGCCAGCGTCACGTCGAGCCCGCGCCGCGCGAGCCACAGGGCGTGCCGCCCCGCGCCGCCGGCCAGATCGAGCGCGCGCCCGCGGCGGGGCAGGAGCGGATCGAGCGCCGTGAGCACCGCCGAGGGCTCGCCCGGATCGCCGCCGCCCTCGCGGTAGCGGGCGTCCCACCTGATGCGATCGTCGTCCGACACGCTGGCCTCCTGTCCGGTGGAGCGCGCCGGCCGCAGGGGCAGGCCCCTCGCAGGGCGGCGCGCGCGACGGCCCCTCGCGCTCGGGCACGAGCCCGCGGGCGCCTCGCACGGCGCGGAGCCTACCACCGCCCTGTTCGGCGGCGTGAGGACAGGGCGGGGCGACGGCGGCTGGACGCGCGGGATGACCTGGCCTACCACGCCGGCCGCGCCGCCATGCCCGAGTGCCTGACCCTGGCCCCCACCCCGGATCCCCGCCGCTTCCGCGCGCCCGACGGCGCGCTGCTCTCGCCGCCCGAGGGCTGGGCGTGCCTGCCGCCGGGCGACGCCGGGCTCACCCGCCGGGTGAAGCTCGCGGGCCCCTCCTGGATGGTGGTCGAGAAGCGCGGGAGAAAGACGTTCTCCCGGGGCCTCTGGGCGCCGGCCGCCACCATCGAGGCCGCCCGCGCCGCGCTCGAGGCCGAGCGCAGCACGCCCGCCTACGCGAAGAAGCGCGAGGCGGACGCCCGCCGGCGGGAGCGCGATCAGGAGGCGTACGTGCGCGAGTTCGAGGCCGAGGTCGCGGCGTTCCTCCGGTTCTCGCCGCGCTACGCGGCGCTCGCGCGGGCGCTCGCGACCCGGGTGACGCAGCACGCGACGCCCGTGGGCAGCGGCACGGTCGCCCGCACGGAGCGGATCCCGGTCGAGCGGCGCGCCGAGTCGGCGGTGATCGCGTGGATGCGGCACCAGACCACGGCGTACGACACGATGGCCATCCCGCGCGTGAAGGGGATGCGCCGCGAGGTGCGGCGCGAGCTCGCGCAGATCTCGCGCGCGATCCTCGACCTGCACCGCGGCGACGCGCCGCACGCCGCCGCGTCGTGCCCGCTCTGCGGCGCCCTGGCCGGCGCGACGGCGCAGCCGGCCTAGCGCCCTCAGGCGTCGAGCAGGCCCTCGCCGACGAGCCGGGCGCGCAGCCCCGCGGCGCCGTCGAACACGTGCGCGCGCATCCCGACCGCGGCCGCAGCGTCGCAGTTCTCCGCGCGATCGTCGACGAACAGGCACTCGGCCGCGTCGACCCCGATGCGGCTCACGAGGCGATCGAAGAACTCGCGCGCCGGCTTGCGCACGCGCAGGTGATGGCTCGAATAGACACCCTCGAACAGGCCGTCGAGCGCGAACGCCTCGCGCAGCTCCTCGACCCACACGGGGTAGTTGCTCGCCACGACCCGGAGCGCGCGGCCCTGGAGCGCCTCGACGATCTCCCGCACGCCGGGCAAGAAGCGATATCCCGCGCGGCGCACGCGGTTGAAGGCGTCGATATCGAACGAGACGCCCACGGCGCCCTCGCGGAAGAACCGGCGGGCGAACTCGGCCTCATCGATCTCGCCGCTCTCGAACGCGGGCCAGCACGTGGGGTCGCGGTGCCGGGCGACGTCGCCGGGCGCGGCCGTCCGGATCGCCGCGGCGAGCGCCTCGCGGTACGGGTCGTAGAGGACGGTGTCCATCAAATCGAAACAAACCGAGCGGACGATACGGACCCTACGGAACATACGTTACGGAGCCTAGCACCGCCGAGCGCCCGTGTGAGCGCGTAGATCACATCGGCTTACAGGTTTTGCCGCCACACGGGTGAGTTGCGGTGAGGGCGCCGCGGATTGACACCGTATTTTAGAAACCATGTCTCGCAATGAGCAGATTTCTGGCTTATACTATTCATGGGTGGCGAGGTCTCATGAGCGCGGTCCGGCGATGCGTCGGCTCGTGAGGCCTCATGTGGTGGGTTGCTTCTCTCTACCGGCGCACGGCGCCGGCACTTGCTTATAAAGGAGTCAGGCCATGAGATTGCCTGCGATGGGCATTGCCTTGTTCGTGGTGGCTGCGGTCGGTGCGGCGTGCGGCGGCTCGGGCGGCGACGATCTCTCTCCGGGCGGCTCGGGCGCCGCGAGCGGCTCGGGCGGCGATGACAACGGCTTCGGCTCAGCCGGCTCAGGGAGCGATCTGAGCGTGGGCAGCGGCTCGAACCCGAGCGGCCCGAGCGGCGGCGGCTCGACCGGCGCCGGCGACGCGTGCGCCACGCACAGGGCCAGCGCGGAGCTCCAGCCCGTGTACCTGGCTGTCGCGTTCGACGTCTCGGGCAGCATGGGAGCGAACGATCGGCCCTCGCACAGCAAGGAGCTCAAGTGGGATCCCGTCGTCGCGGCGACCAAGCAGTTCTTCGCGGATCCTGCGTCCGCGGGGCTCACCGCCTCGCTCACCTTCTTCCCCGGCGCGCAGCAGCGGCAGATGTGCTCGGCCAGGACCTACAGAACGCCGGACGTCGAGATGACGCCGCTGCCCTCCGGGGCGTTCGCCGAGGCGATCGACGATGTGACGCCGGAGGCCGACGAGGACTGGCGCATGGGCACGCCGACGGCGTTCGTGGTCGAGGGGACGATCTCGTTCATCGACGCGCAGCGCCGGGAGAACCCCGGGAAGTACGCGCTCGTGCTCGTGACCGACGGCTACCCGCAGCTGTGCCGGGGGTCCGACTCGATCCAGGCCGTCGTCGAGCACGTCGAGGCGGCGCGCGGAGACAACATCCCGACCTACGTGATCGGGGTGGCGAACCCGCCGGACGACGAGCCCGGGAACGTGGACAACCTGGCCGAGATCGCCGCGGCCGGCGGCACGGGGAAGGCGTTCATCATCGAGACCGGCAACCCCGACGCGACGGCGACCAGCTTCAGGGCGGCCATCGACCAGATCCGCGGCGCCGCGGTGTCGTGCACGATCGCGATCCCGCCGGCCCCCGACGGGAGGACGTTCGACAAGCAGCGGGTGCGCGTGACCTACACGAGCGGACAGAGCGAGCCGAACGCCCTCGCGTACGATCAGGAGTGCGCGAGCGGCGACGCCTGGCGCTACGACAACCCCGCGAACCCGACGCAGATCGAGCTCTGCGAGGGCGCGTGCAACGCGGTGCAGTCCGATCCCGAGGCGGCCCTGGGCGTCGACTTCACCTGCGAGGACGTGATCGACATCCCGCTCTGATCGGCGGCGGGGGCGCCCCCTGGACGGGGCGCGACCCCGCGCCCCTCAGGGCGCGCAGGCGGCAGGTGGGCTGAAGAGCGCCGGGGCGAGAGCCCGGTAATCGTCGTGGTGCACGCCGCCGCGGAGATCGCCGCCGAGCTTGTAATAATAGCATCGTGAAGGGGCGATTCCCGCGGCCGTGTAGGTCGTGACGTCGCTCGGCATGTTGCCGAAGCCGAAGGAAGGCACGATGCCCGTCCGGGCCTTGAGCCACCCGAGCTCGATCGTCTTGTACTCGGCGGCCGGGCGGCCAAAGGCGCCGGTGACGCCGATGGTGGTGTGGAGGATGCCCGGCGGGAATCCCTGCCTCCTCAGCCACGCTCGCGTGCTCCCCACGAGCCACTCGGGGCGCGCGGTCACGTAGAAGAGGTGAATCCCGCTGTCGGCCAGGGCGCGCATCGCCTCGGCCGCGCCGGGGTGGGCGGCCGGCGGGGCGCCGCCGAAGAGCTCGCCGACCACCGCCACCTCGCTCGAGGTGAGCGTCCCGTCGACGTCGGTGACGGCCACGCGCGCGCCGGGCGGGAGGACCTCGACGAATAGATCCGCGCTCGTGCCGTCGCCGGCCACGGCGAAGTGGACGCGGTGCCGGCCGACGTCGAGGCGCCGCCCCGCCGCGAGATCGAGATAGACGCGCCCGCCGGTGTCCGGGATGCCCTCAGCGGTCGGGTGCGGGCGATCGTCGTCGCTCGTCCGGAGGGTGCCGAGCCGCTCCCAGGCGCCGCTGCAGCCGCGGAGGAGATAGGCCTCGACGTCCTCGTCCTCGAGATCGTCGTCCTGCGGTCCGTACGCGAACTTCGCGATGGCCCACTGGGGGCCGTCGGGGCGCGCGAAGAGGTCGCGGCCGCGGTGGCGCGGCCACCCGCTCGCGACGAGGCGCGAGCGCGTGTGCCTGAACCCGCGCGGCAAGGCGGCCGGCGGCGGCGCATCGCAGGCCGGGCGGGGCGGGCAGGCGCCGGCCCTGGCCTGCGGCGCGGGCGCAGCGGCCGGGCCCGGGGCGCCCGCGCAGGCGACGGACGACAGGACGGCGAGGAGCAGCGGGGCGAGCGGACCGGGGCGCAAGGCGCGACCACCTATACCGCGGCGGCGCCGCGGCGCGATCGGGTCGCGCGACGGCGCGCGCGGCGTACGGGCGCTTCCGGCTCAGGTCCAGAAGCCGGTCGGCTGGCCGAGGAGCGCGGCGCCGGCCTGGCCGAACCACCCCTCCGCCGCGGCGGCGTGCTGAGAGAAGGTGTGGATGTCCCGGAATCGCCGCTGCACGGGCGAGGCGTTCCGGGCGACGCCGCCCCCGCCGGCCTGATAGCAGGCGTCCACGGCGCGGGCCGCCACCTCCGTCACCCAGGCCAGCGCGCTCGAGATCCGCGGCGCCATCGCGAGGGCGGCGCCGGGGTCGTTCACGCACGCGGCCCAGAACTCGTCCCCCGTGTCGCGCAGCAGGGCGCGGGCGGCGCGCACGCTCGTCTCGGCGCGGCCGAGGTGCACCTGGAACACCGGCGAGTCGGCGAGCTGGGCGCGCGCATACAGCCGCTTCTTGCCCGAGCTCGCGAGCGCCACGCTGTCGTCGAGCGCGCCCTGGGCGATGCCCACCGCCACGGCCCCCATGTGGAGCACGAAGTGCAGGACCGGCGCGACGAACCCCGGGCCCGGCACCGACGGCTGGCCCTGGAAGATATCGAAGCTGTGCTCCGCGGGACAGTACGCCCCTTCCATCATGATGTCGTGGCTGCCCGTGCCGCGCAGGCCCAGCACGGACCAGGTGTCGATGATGCGCACCTCGCTCGCGGGGAACAGCATGCCCCGCATCTCTGGCATTTCGCTCCCGTCGCCCGCCGGGCGCATCCGGGGGCGGCCGCCGTCGAGGATGACGCAGTTCCCGAACAGCCAGCTGGCGTGCTCGCAGCCGCTCGCGAAACCCCAGCGCCCGGTGACGCGATAACCGCCCTCGGTCGCGTGGGCCTCGCCCTGCGCGTTGAAGCCGCCGCCGATGATCACGTCCGGCCCGCCCGCGTACACGGCGTCGAAGCGCTCGCGCGACAGGAGCGCGAAGAGATGCGGGCTCTCCGAGCCGATCATCACCGTCCAGCCGGTGGCCCCGTCCGCCCGGGCGAGCGTCTCCAGGACGTCCATCCCGGTGCGCAGATCCACGTCGTGGCCGCCATGGCTCCTCGGCAGGAACATCCGGAAACAGCCCGCCGCCTTGAGCTGCCCGAGCAGGTCCGCCGGGAGGCGCCGGGCCTCCTCGATCTCCGCGCTCCGCTCGGCGATCGCGGGGGCCAGGTCACGGACCGCATGCAGCACCTTCGCACCGTCGTCGTTCTTCATCGCTCGCTCCTTGACGTCGAGGGGTGGCGGAGCCGGCGAAGGCCCCGGCAAAACGGCGCATCGTACCGTGGTTCGCCAGCGCGGCGCGGACATTCGGCCCTCCCTCGGCAGGGCCGTCGATCGGGTCACCGCGGATCGGTCACGCGGCCCATGAACAGCACGGCGCCGGTCGCCACGTCGCGGATCAGGAACGCGAACGGGTGGTCCGCGCGGAACACCTGAGGCGGCGCCGGGGCCGCCCGCGTGGACACGACGACGCCCGTCGCCGCGGCGGCCTCGGTCCCTTCCTCGTTGACCTCCACGAACGCCTTGTGCCGGACCTGCGAGAGGAAGAGCGGCTCCGCCCTCGTGATCCCGGAGAAATCGGCCTTCGCCGCGTCGAACGCGAGCGGCATGCCGAGCCCCGCCAGCGCCTTCGAGAGCTCGAACTCCGCGGTCATCTTGAAGCGCGGCAGCGCCACGTCGACCCGCGCAGGCTGGAGCGCCTCCACGTACCCCTTGAGCTGCCCGGTCGAGAGGCGCTGCTCCACCTTGGGCAGCCCGCCCGCCTGCGCGGGCAGGATGACGACCATGGCCAGCGGGCGCTCCGGATCCTGCGCCTCGTAGGCGAGCTCCAGCACCGACGCGTCGTCGACCTGCCCGAAGCGCGCCTTGAGCGTCTTGCGCATCATCGGCACCGCCGGCGCCGTGCCGGGCTTCACCGTGAACGGCTCGTTCTTCGTCGCCTGCTTGTCGAAGGGCGTCGCCCATCTCCCCTTGAAGTAGATGGCGTTCGTGAGGACGAGCCGCGTGAGGGGCGTGATGCTGCCCGCCGGCATCAGGTCTTTGATCTTCGCGCTCGTCTGCTCCTCGACCCACCGGTTGATGCGCCCGCGCGCCTGCTCGCTCGAGCCCTTGAAGTCGACGAGCTCGATCCCCGCCCCGTAGTGCTGCTGGGTGGTGCTCTGGAACGCGGGCTCGATCGGCAGCCCGGCCTGGCCCCACAGCCGGCTCGCGATCCGGAGCTCGGGCGCCTTGGGGCCCGCCGGCTGCGTGAGCTGCTTGACGAGCCCGCCGAACGCGGGGTGCAGCGCCTCGGGCGGGAAGGTGAGCTCGAGCGCCTTCGCCATCTGGGCCGCCGTCTCGCCCCGGGCGCCGGCGTAGGTCATGGCCAGCGCGGTCGAGACGCTCGCCGGCGAGAAGAAGAGCTTGCCTGTCGTGGCGGCGAGCGCGCCGTAGAGCCGCTGCGCGAACGCGGCGTTCGCGTCGGCGAAGCCCGCGCCGGGCGGCGGCTCGGCCGGCGGCGGCGCGTCCGGGGCGGGCTGGCTCGGGCCCGGGGCCGGCGCCTCGGCCGCCGGCTTCGGGCCGGGGCAGACGTGCTCCCAGCGGCACACCCCGCCGTCGGCCCGCGCGCACTGCGGGGCGGCGGTGGAGCCGTCGTCGCAGATGCGGGCGATCTTCGCGAGCGGGCCGCAGTCGGCCGGCTGACACGGAGGTGCTTCCGGGGTCGAAGCGGGCGGCGGGGCGTGGCTCTGGGCCTGGCACCCGAGTCCGAGGAGGCTGCACAGCGCGGCGGCGAACAGGAACCGTTGGGCCATGCCGCTTCGGTACCAGCGCGCAAGGGCGCTGGGAAGCCCGGCCCCGAGGCGACGGCGCCTGCGCCGCTCCGGCGGCGCCGCTCAGAAGTTGTGGATGAACGTGAACCGGCCAGCGATCTTGTCGTTGAGCTGGCTCTCCTTCTGCGTCTCGTAGCCGAGATACAGGAGCAGCTTGTTCCCCGTGCCGTAGTTCAGCCCGATCACGCCGCCGATCTGCAGGCTGGCGAGGCCGGTTTCGTCCGGCGCGTCCGCGGTAGCGCCCGGCACCTCGTTGAGGTCGACGGAGAGCTCGAGGTGCGGGCCGATGCCGAAGTCGTCGGTCGGATAGAAGAGGAGGAAGTCCCGCGAGTAGAGGTAGTTCTGGACGCTCTCGTTGAACATGCTGGAGAACGACCCCAGGATCCACGACTCGAAATAAATCGGCTTCGCGTCGATGTAGGTGAACAGCTGCGGGGCGACCAGCGCCGCCGGCTCCTGCGTCACGAAGTTGAACGCGAAGCCCACCATCGGATTGAGGGTGACCGGACCGAACGTGAACGCGGGGCCGATGTCGAACTCCGCGGTTCCCAGCGTGGTGAGATAGATGTCGCTCGAGAGGCTGATCGGGCCGAGCTGGTGCGAGGCGCCGGCCCAGACCTGGAGACCGAGGTTGTCCGCGTCGACCCGGAACCAGCTCGGGATCTGGCTCGGCGCCGGCGGCGGCTCTCCGACCGGCTCGGTGGTGCCCGGCGCCGGCGTGGCGGGCGCCGCCTGGCCGCCCGTCGCCGCGTCGCCCGCGGTCGCGGTCGGCTCTACCGGGGGCGCTGTCGCAGGGGGGTCCGCGGGGGCCGCCGCGGCGCCCGGATCAGCCGGGGGTGGCGCGGGATCCTGAGCCCAGGCGGCCGGCGACGCGAGCAAGCCCACGACGCACGCGAGCGCCGAGCAACATTTCCCCATAACGTTCTCGATCATTGGAACTGCCTCCTCTGCGCAACATGAGGTGAAAGCAACATGAAACGTGCGAGCAACACGGAGCGTAACGGCAGCGGGATGACCGTAACGTAGTAGAGAGCGCTTAGGCAAAGCCGATGTGCATGGGCGCGAGCGATCGACGCCGCGCCCGCGCTCCGAGGCGGTGTGCTGTCGGACCACTGCGGCATCGATCCTCGCTTTGGCACGCTGGACGAGTTCGACGCGCTCGTCCGCGACGCGCGCGGCACGGACCTCGAGATCATCCTGGAGTCAGTGTTACTCCCGGGCGACGCGCCGCCTCAGAGGGGGATGTACTGGATGCCCGCGGCCGCCCCGAGCGACGCGGCCGCGGCGGCCCCGACGAGGAGCAGCGTCGTGACCAGGAGCGTCCCCTCGATCTCGTCCGTGACCAGGTCGTCCACGCCCTGGGCGAGCTCGTCCCGCGCCTTGACCAGATCGATGCCGCCCTTCTGGTGGGCCTCGTTCCGGAAGCGCGCCAGCGTCAGCGCCTCGATGGTCTTGAGCAGCTGCGCCTCGATCTTGCGCCGCAGGAGCCCCCGCAGGCCGCCCCCTCGCGGCGCCGCCTGCACCCTGTGGATCACCGCGAGGCGCAGCCGCTTCACCGCCTCGTTGATCGGCACGCCCTCGACCGCCTGCGCCACCCGCCCGCCGCGCGCGCCCACCTCGGCCTGATCCGAGACGCCGAGCAGCCGCTCGAACACCGCGGTCACGAGCATCCCGCCGAGGCGCTTCGACCGCACGACCTGCAGGATGCCGGCGCCGAGCGCCCGCTTCCACGACAGGGTGAAGCCGAGCACGGCCGAGAGCGCGAGCGCCACGATCGCCGCGAGCGCCCCGCGCAGCGCCGAGCCGTCGGCCGCGATCGCATAGGAGGAGCCGGCGAGGACGACGGCCAGGAGCGACATGGTGGCGGCGGTCAGGAAGAACGCGCGGATCGCAGGACCCAGCGCCGCGGCGACACCTTGCATGAACGGTCGGAGATCCATGATCGTCCACTTCACCACGGCCGCGGTCCGGCGAAAATGCCGAACGGGGCGGGAGTCGCGGCGACCGCCGCGATCGCCGCGATCGCCGCGATTGCGAGGGGCACGGGGACGCGCGGCGCGCGACGTCGGCGCGCGCCGCCGCTCACCGGAGGTGGTCGCGGTAGAACCGATCCCGGAAGTCGAAGAAGCGGGCCAGGGCAGGGTCCTCGGCGATGCTGCGCACCGACGTGCCCGCGAGCTCCGGCTTGAAGAGGTGCTTCGACGGCGGGAACTTGAGCGGGTAAACGAGGGCCACGGCGGCGACGTCGGCGAGCGACGGCGCGTCGCCCACGAGGTACGCCGAGCCCTCGAGGCGAGCGCAGAGCTCGGCGAGGGTCGCGCGCACGGCGCGCTCCGCGGCGTCGAGCCACCGCTCCACGGCGCCCACCCGCGCCTCGGCCAGCGGGAGGACGGCCGCCAGGGCGCCGAGCCCGGCGTGCGCGAACGGCCCCATCGCGGCGCCCAGCGCGTCCAGGTAGTGCTCCTCGCGGAGGCCGCGGCGCAGCAAGCAGAACGGCGCGTACTTTCCGAGCGCCTCGTCGAGGTGCGCCTCCAGGGCGAGGACCTCGCCCCGCTGCTCTGGATCGTCGGGGAGCAGGCGCCGCCCTTCGGGGAAGGTGCGCTCCAGGTAGAGCGCGATCTCGGTGGAGTCGGCGACGACCGTGCCGTCGTGCTCGATCACGGGGAGCTTGCGCTGGCCCGAGAGGCGGTAGATGGCGATCTGCTCGGGACCGGGCTTGTGATCCTCGATCCGGTACTCGAGCCCCTTGAAGTCGAGGGCAGCCCGGGCCTTCTCGGAGAAGTGACTGAGCGGAAAGCGATGGAGGACGATCGTCATCGCCCCTCGATACCACGGGCGGGCAGGGGCGGAGGCGCCCTCGGGCCCGCCCGCGCGCGGCCGGCACGCCCGACGGCGCGGCGCTCCGGCTCAGATCACGCCGAACTTCTTGCCGACCTTCTCGAACGCCTCGAGCGCGTGATCGAGGTGCTTGCGCTCGTGGGTCGCCATGTAGCTCGTGCGGAGGACCTGCTGCTTCGGCGGGACGCCCGGCGTGATGAACGGGTTCACGTAGAGCGAGTAGTCGTCGAGGAGCGACTTCCACATCATGACGGTCTTGAGGTCGTCGCGGATGTAGATCGGGATCACGGCCGTCTCGGTCTTGCCGAGCTCGAAGCCAAGCCGCTGCAGCTCCGTGCGCATGTAGGTGAAGTTCTCGCGGAGCTTCTCCTGGCGCCACGGCTCCTCCTGCATGACCTCGAGCGACGCCATGGCCGCGGCGACGCAGGGCGGCGCCGCGCTCGCCGCGAACAGGAAGCTGTAGGCGAAATGCTGAATATAATCGAGCACCTTGCGCTCGCCGACGAGCCAGCCGCCGATCGAGGCGAGCGACTTCGAGAAGGTGCCGCCGATGAGGTCGACCTCCTTGCCGAGGCCGAAGTGCGCGGCGGTGCCGCGGCCGCCCGGGCCGATGACGCCGAGGGCGTGCGCGTCGTCGACCAGGAGCCGCGCCTTGTGCTTCTTCACCACCTCGACGATCCCGGGTAGGTTCGCGATCTCGCCCTGGGCGCTGAAGACGCCGTCGGTGATGACGAGCGCCCCCTCGGTGTCGGCGATCTCGGAGAGCGCGCTGTCGAGCGCCGCGGGGTCGCTGTGCTTGTAGCGGACCATCCGGGCGCCGGTCGCCTGGGCGAGCCGCACGCCGTCGTAGATCGACGCGTGATCGTCCTTGTCGATGATCGCGACGCTCCGCTTGTTGCTGAGCAGCGCCGAGATCGTCGCGATGTTCACCTGGTAGCCCGTCGTGAACACGAGCCCCGCCTCCTTGCCGTGGAAGGCGGCGAGCTTCTCCTCGAGCTCGTTGTGGAGGCGCATCGAGCCGTTCACGAGCCGCGAGCCGGTCATGCTCGTGCCGTATTTGTCGATGGCGTTCCGCGCGGCCTCCCGCACCTTCGGGTGGGTCGTCAGCCCGAGGTAGTTGTTCGAGCCGAGCATGATCACGGTCCGCCCCTCGAGCTGCGCCTCGGGGCCGTTGTTGAAGTCGAGCGGGCGGAAGAAGGGGTAGACCCCCATGGCGCGGGCGTTGTCCGCGGTCATGAACTTGTACGCCTTCTCGAACACGTCGCGCCCGCCGATCCGCGCCAGCGACGTCCGCGCCGCCATCTGGGTCGCGAGCTGCTGCTCGGCCGCCGCCGCCACGTAGGCGCCCGCGCCGTTCGCGCCGGCGCCGTTCACGGCCGCGCCGTTCGCGCCGACGCCGTTCACGTGCGGGCGGGCGGCGGCCCGCTCGGGCGAGGCGCTCGCCGCCTCCTCGACGGCCGACAGCCCTGCGGCGCCCGCGGCGCGCGCGGACGGCCGCGGCGACGCCGCGCGGGCCGGCGCCGCCCCGTGGACGCCGGCCTCGTCGTCGAGCGCCGGATCGATGTTCGGGAGCGCGTGCCCGTTCAGCAGGATGTCCCACGCCTCCGCGGCCCGCTCCCGGGCGGCGCGCAGGCGGTTCTTCGCATCCATGACCCCGGTGGCGAGCCGCATCACGCGATCGTTGCTGACGACTCGGACGACCGTGCTCGACGAGGCGAGCTTCTTTGCTTGGTCGACCAGACGATCCTTCATGCTCATGCCCTGGCTCCTCACGCGATCGGTTAAGGGACGCGGTCCTGCCCGCGAAGGCCGCTCCGGCGTATCACGTCGGGCCGCGCGCGGCCCTGCTCGCTTCCGGTGCGCGTCGCCGCTAAAGCAGCCTGCGCGACGTGCGTCAACGGGTACTGCCCCGCGCGGCCGCCGCGGAGCAGGGCCGCCGCGCAGGCGCATTCCGCGTCGCGCAGCGGCCTTCGCGCGGTGCGCGTCGCCCTTCGCAGAGCTCGCCCGCCGCCCGCGCGACGCGCCCCGCGTCCGAGGTCGGCTCCCGCCGTGTCCGAGGTCGGCTCCCCGCGGATGACCGCACCGCGGCATGTGGCGAGATGCAACTCGTTGCGGAGTGATGCGCGCCGGTGTAGGAAAAGTTTTCAGGGTCTATGCGCCGTGTCCTAGTCGTTGACGACGAAGAAAACCTGCGCCTCGTGGTGCGCACGTTCCTCAAGCGGGATGGCTATGAGGTCGAGGCGGTCTCGAGCGGCGAGGAGGCGCTCGCGATGGTCGAGACGTTCGGGCCCGACGTGATCCTCACCGACGTCCGGATGCCCAGGATGGGCGGCCTCGACCTCCTGGCGACGCTCAAGGCGAAGGGGAACGAGGCCACGGTCATCGTGATGAGCGCCTACGGCAACGTCGACCTGGCCATCGAGGCGATGAAGGCGGGCGCCTACGATTACATCCAGAAGCCGTTCAAGGCGGAGGAGGTGCTGCTCACGCTCCGCAAGGCCGAGGAGCGGGAGGCGCTCCGCCGCGAGAACCGCGCGCTGCGCCAGGAGATCCGGCGGGAGAACCTGTTCGAGGAGATCCTCGCGAAGAGCCCGCCGATGCAGGCGATCTTCAAGACGATCGCGAAGGTCGCCGACTACAAGACCACGGCGCTCATCACGGGCGAGAGCGGGGTCGGCAAGGAGCTCGTGGCCCGGGCGATCCACCGGCGGTCCGGCCGCCGGGGCGGGCCGTTCGTCGCGGTCAACTGCGGCGCCATCCCGGAGAACCTGCTGGAGAGCGAGCTCTTCGGGTACAAGCGGGGCGCGTTCACCGACGCGGTGAACGACAGGGCGGGGCTGTTCGAGCAGGCGAACCACGGCACGCTGCTGCTCGACGAGATCGGCGAGCTGCCGCTCCCGCTCCAGGTGAAGCTGCTCCGGGTGCTCCAGGAGGAGACGATCCGCCGCCTGGGCGACAACAAGGACATCAAGGTCGACGTCCGCATCCTCGCGGCGACGCACCGCGACCTCCTGGCCGAGACGCAGGCCGGCCGGTTCCGCGAGGACCTCTTCTACCGGATCAACGTGCTCCCGATCGCGATCCCGCCGCTCCGGGAGCGGCGGGAGGACATCCCGATCCTCATGGATCACTTCCTCGCGAGGAACAACGCGCGGTTCGGCATCAACATCCGCGGCTTCGAGCCCGAGGCGCGGCGGCTGCTCCTGGAGTACCGGTGGCCGGGCAACGTCCGGGAGCTGGAGAACACCGTCGAGCGCGCCATGGTGCTCTGCGAGGGCGAGCGCATCGGCGAGGCCGACCTGCCCGAGCGGATCCGCGAGGCGCGCGACCCGATCCAGATGCAGCTGACGAGCGGCGAGCTGTCGATCAAGAAGACCTCGCGCGTCATCGAGGAGATCCTCATCCGGCGCGCGCTCCAGAAGACGAAGGGCAACCGGACCAAGGCCGCCGAGGTGCTGGAGATCAGCCACCGGGCGCTGCTCTACAAGATCAAGGACTACCGGATCGATCTGTGACGGCGGCGACCCGCCTGGAATCTGACGCAGACGACGCAGGCGGCGCGGGCGCCGCGGGCGATCTTCCCGATCCGGCCGAGTCGAAGGTCGGTAGTCCGTCCGATGTCGGCGAGGAGCGGCTGCCGATCTCCGGATGGCGACATCCCCGGGTGGGCGGCTCAACACGCCCTTGCGCCCGTCGCCTCAGGCGGCTACGCCGTCGCGCTCGCCCCTATGAAGAAGAATTACGTTCTCGACGCGAACGTCCTGCTCCACGATCCTCACGCGATCTTCAAGTTCGAGGACAACGACGTCATCATCCCGATCTACGCGATCGAGGAGATCGACCAGTTCAAGCGGGAGGGCTCGGAGCGCGGGCGCAACGCGAGGACCATCGCCCGGCTGCTCGACGAGGTCCGCGGCGCCGGCACGCTCGCGACCGGCGTGCTCCTGGAGAGCGGCGGCACGCTGCGGATCGCGATCCCGGAGCGGCGGCCGGAGCTGCTCGTGGGGCTGGAGTCGGGCTCGCAGGACAACGCCATCCTGCAGACGGCGATCGACATCCGCGACCGGCACAAGGACCGGCCGACCATCTTCGTGACCATGGACACGAACCTCCGGATCCGCGCCGACGCGCTCGGGATCCCGGCGGAGACGTACGAGAACCAGCGGGTGCACGATCCGGCCATCGAGCAGTCGGTGGTGGAGCTCGAGGTGCCCGGC
The DNA here is from genome assembly GCF_028553905.1 of Sorangium sp. So ce836. Classification (NCBI taxonomy): domain Bacteria; kingdom Pseudomonadati; phylum Myxococcota; order Polyangiales; family Polyangiaceae; genus Sorangium; species Sorangium sp. So ce836. Next base: position 4,995,731 of record NZ_CP102233.1, read on the forward strand.
GCCGAGGTCGACGCGTTCTTCCAGAACGGCTCTTTCGTCGGCGCCAACTTCGCGGATTTATTGCCGAATTCGGCGGTGCTCCTCCGCGACGCCGGGGCGCCGAGCCACACGGCGCTCGGGCGCTTCGACGCGTCGCGCGGGCAGATCGTCGCGCTCCGCGTCGGGCGGGAGGGGGTGATGGGGGTCCGGCCGCGCAACAAGGAGCAGGCCTTCGCGCTCGACCTCCTGCTCGACGATTCCGTCCGGCTGATCACGCTCATCGGCAAGGCGGGGACGGGCAAGACGCTCCTGGCGCTCGCGGCGGCGCTCAAGCGGACGACGGAGGACAACGCCTACAGCCGGCTGCTCGTGAGCCGGCCGATCATGCCGCTCGGGCGCGATCTGGGCTTCCTTCCGGGCGACGTGGACGAGAAGCTGAACCCGTGGATGCAGCCGATCTTCGACAACCTCGAGTTCCTGTTCTCGAACGGCGGCACGAAGCCGGGGCGCGACGCGCGCGGCTTCGTGGAGCTCTTGGAGAGCGGGCGCATCCAGGTCGAGCCGCTGACCTACATCCGCGGGCGCAGCCTGCCGCACCAGTACCTCATCGTGGACGAGGCCCAGAACCTCACCCCGCACGAGGTGAAGACGATCATCACCCGGTGCGGCGAGGGGACCAAGATCGTGCTGACGGGCGATCCGCAGCAGATCGACAACCCGTACGTGGATCACGCGTCGAACGGCCTGCTCGTGGTGGCGGAGCGGTTCCGGCGCGAGCGCATCGCGGGGCACGTGGTGCTCGCCAAGGGCGAGCGCAGCGAGCTCGCGGAGCTCGCGGCGAACCTGCTCTGACGCGCGCAGCAGGGGGCGCGCGGCGCGATCGCGGGGCGAGCAGGACGGGAGCCAGGGGCGTGGTGGCGAGCAGGACGGGAGCCAGCGAGGCGAGGGCGAGCGGGGCCGGGGCGAGCAGGGCGGGAGCGCGCGGGGCGAGGGCGAGCGCGAAAGGAGCGGCCGAGCGTGGCGCGGCGTCCTCGGGCTAGGCCTCCGGGGCCGCCGGCCTGGGTGCCGGACGCGGATCGGCTCCTCGGCGCCGCGGCGCGGCGGATCCGCGTGGTCGGCTCGAGCACGCCGGTGAACCTCGTCGAGGAGCTCGCGCGGCTCGCCGCGGCGTGGGGCAGGGGGGGCGGGGAGGTCCCGCGGTTCGCCTATGCGCCCGCGCAGGACCACAGCGATCTCCGGATGGCGATGGACACGGCGGCCGAGCGGCTCGCGGATCTGGGGGAGCTCGGCGCGGTCTACGCCGGCCGCGCCCTCGAGCTCGCCGCGGAGGCCGCGATCTGCGAGGCCGCTGGCGGGGCGGGGTGCTGGGCCGCCGCGCGCCGCCGCTACGCCGCGCGCGACGCGTTCGACGAGCAGGCGGACGCGCTCGCCGCGGCCTGGGTCGAGCAGGGCGCGGGCGCGACCGCGGGCGACGAGGAGCGGGTGCGGAGCGACGACGCGCGCTCGCCGCGGTCGCTCGTGTCGCGGATGCGGCGCGAGATCGGGGCGCGGCGCCTGCCGCTCCGGGTCGTGATCGCCGACATCGCGCCGCTCGCCGCGACGGGCGACGGGGTGATCCAGGTCGCGCGGGGGCGCATGCTCACGCGCGACGACGTCGAGCGCACCGTGCTGCACGAGATCGAGGGGCACGCGGCGCCGGGCGTGCGCGCCGCGGCGCTCCCGCTCGGGATCTTCGCGATCGGGACGGCGAACGGCGGCGACGACCAGGAGGGCTGGGCGCTCGCCCGCGAGCGCGCCGCGGGGTACCTGGTCGGCGCCCGCCGGATCGAGCTCGGGCTGCGCCACCTCGCCGCGCGGAGCGTCGAGCGCGGCGCCGGCTTCGTCGAGACCGTGCGGCTGCTCGAGGCGCGCGGCGCGCGCTCCACCGCCGACGCCCTGCGCATCGCGGCGCGGGTCCACCGGGGCGGCGGCCTGGCGCGGGAGGTCGTCTACCTGCCGGCGCTGCTGCGGGTCGAGGCGATGCTCCTGGAGCAGCCGGCGCTCGGCGAGGTGCTCTCCTCGGGCAGGGTCTCCGTGGGCGCCGCGGCGTCGCTTGCGTCCTGGGCGCGGGTGAGCTGAAGGGCCGCGCGCCCCGGTCCGGCGTCGCTTGCGCCCCGGGCGCGTTCGCGCGGAAGGCCGCGGTTGCCCGGCTGGACCGTGGTTGTCTGGCTCACGGGAGACCATGGGAAGGCGGGAAGAAAAGTCCGATCGTCCCCTGAACTTCCTATCTTCCCGCCACAGCGATCCGATGAAATGGAGGCGCTGCGGGTCGGGCGAGGAGCGGAGAGAAAGGGGGCTGCGTGAAGGGAAGGATCACTTCGGCCGTGCGAGCACGGCATGGAACGCGCTTGTCGTGTCCGCTGGCGAGCACGCCGCCGCGCGCGCGCGATCGCGCCCGGCGGGGCCGCGCGGCGCGTGGAGGTGGCTCCGGGGGCGCGCGGCTCGGACGGGCCAGCGGGCGGAGGGGGGCATGAACTCGAAGAAGGCCATGGAGAGGGGTTCCAGGCGGCCGCCGAGGGGAGGCGAGGCCCCGGCGGTGGTCCTCAAGGACGATCTTCACGTCGTGGATCTCGGCGCCGGCGTGATGCTCGACGTGTTCATCAACGTCGAGGGCCGGCTCACGACCTTCGTCAGCCTGGATGGCCAGCTGATCGCCGAGCTCCGCGTCGCGGGACACGCGTGACGCGCGCGCACGATCGCGCCGGGAGGCGTGGAGACGGGGCGAGAGACGACTCGAGCGCTCTCCCCGCCTCCGCGCCTCCCGGGCGCCCCGCGTGCCGGCGGATCCGGCGAGAGGACGCGCCCGGGCTCGGCTCTCCCGGCTAGGCGCCCGAGAACTCCCGCACCACGCGGAGGATGCCCTCGCCGTAGCTCGAGATCTTCGCCTGCCCCATGCCGCGCGCGAGCGCGAGGTCGTCGAGCGACGCGGGCCGGATCCGCGCGATCTCCCGGAGCGTCCGGTCGTGCGCGATGATGTAGGCGGGCAGCGATTTCTCCTTGGCGAGCGCGGCCCTGTGGGCGCGCAGCGCCTCGAACAGCGGGACGTCCCGCTCCTCGAGCTCGACCGCGGGCTCCGCCTGCGCGGGCGAGGCGGCGACGGCCGCGGCCGCCGCGCGGTCGTGGGCCGCCGAGGAGGACGCGCGCGCGGCCGTCGGCGCGCGCGTCGGCGACGAGGGCGCGGTCGCCGCGGGGCGCGCGGCGGGCGAGGGGGCCGCCGGTCGGCGCAGCGGCTTCCGGCGCGCGGCGGGGAGCGGGAGCCGCACCCGGGCGAGCACCTCGCCGCGCATCACGCGCCAGCCCGAGGGCGTGACGAGCGGGACGGGGAACTCGCCGGTGGTGAGATCGATCCAGGCGTTGGCCAGCAGGACCCGCAGGATCGACATGGCCTCGTCGTGGCGCTTCCCCTCGAGGACGCCGAAGGTGGAGAGCCGGTCGAGCCCCATGCGGCGGACGCGCTCGTTCGACTCGCCGGTGAGCATCGACGCGATCGCCTGCATCCCGGCGCCGCCCTTCGCCCGCGCGACGCCGGCGAGCGCGCGGCGAACGAGGTCGTTGTCGCGGGCGAGCGCGGCCGGGTCGCTCTCCTCGAGGGCGTCGACCTCGAGGCAGACGTCGCAGTGGCCGCACCCGCCGAGCGACTCGGCCTCGTCGCCGAAGTAGCGGAGGATGAAGTCGTGCCGGCACGTCGCGGCGTCGATGTAGCGGAGGAGCTCGCGGAAGAGCCCCCACGCGCGCGCGGCGTCGTCGGCGCTCGCCTCGGCGCCCCCCTCGCCGAGCTGGCAGAGCCGGCGGCGCAGCGCGATGTCCGCGGGCGCGAACAAGAGCAGGCCGCGGGCCGGGTCGCCGTCGCGGCCGGCGCGGCCGACCTCCTGGTAGTAGGCCTCGATCGACGACGGCGGCTGGGCGTGCACGACGAGGCGCACGTCGGGCCGGTCGATGCCCATGCCGAAGGCGTTCGTGGCGACCACCACGGAGAGGCTGCGATCGGCGAAGCCGGCCGACAGGCGCGCGCGCGACTCGGGGGCGAGGCCGGCGTGGTACGCCTCGGCGTTCCAGCCGGCGTCGCGCAGCGCCTCGGCCAGGCGCTCCGCGCCCTTGCGGGTGGCGGCGTACACGATGCCCGCGCCGCGGGGCCGCCCGGGGTCGCCGAGGGCGTCGAGGAGGGCGCGCGCCGTGAGGCGCCCGGCCTCGCGCGGGCCGTCCACCGCGGAGACCTGCAGGTGGAGGTTGGGCCGGGCGAAGCCGCGCAGGATGACCTTGGGCGGCGGCCCTTCCGGCCCGGGCTCACCCGCGGCGCCGTCGTCGCCGGGCGAGCTCCGCGGCCAGCCGAGGCGCCGGATGATCTCGTCGCGCGCGTCGGGGGTCGCCGTCGCGGTGCAGGCGAGGACCCGGGGCGGGCGGAGCCGCGCGAGCGCGGCGCCGATGCGCAGGTAGTCGGGCCGGAAGTCGTGCCCCCACTGGACGATGCAGTGCGCCTCGTCGACGGCGACGAGCGAGAGCCGGCTCTCGGCGAGCGCCTCGAGGAAGCCGTCGAAGGCGAGGCGCTCGGGCGCTGCGTAGACGAGCTTGTACTCGCCGCGGCGCAGGGCGGCGAGGCGGCGGCCGTTCTCCTCGCGCGGGAGGCTGGAGGCGACGAACGTCGCGGGGATGCCGCGCGCCTCGAGCGCGCGCACCTGGTCTTCCATCAGCGAGATGAGCGGGCTCAGGACGAGCGTCGTGCCGGGCAGGGCGACGGCCGGGAGCTGGTAGCAGAGCGACTTGCCGCCGCCGGTCGGCGCGACGACGAGGACGCGGCCGGCGCCCCCGAGCAGGGCGTCGATCGCCTCGCGCTGCCACGGCCGGAACGACGCGATGCCGAACCGATCCGCGAGCACGGCGTCGATCGACGGGGGCGGCGACGGGGGCGGGCTCTCCGGGGGGCGCAGCAGGGAGGAGGCGAGGCGCTCGGTCACGATCGGCGAGGGGGGCTCTGCGAAGATCATGGCGGCGGCGTCGAGCGAGCGCCGTGCCCGCCGCGAGCCCTAGCACTTCCGTGGGCTTGCGTCGCGCCGGGGGTGGCGGCGCCATGGCGGCGCGGGGATCGCCGTCGGGGTCCGCCGCCGGCCTCGCGCCGCCGGCGCGCGCGCGCCTGGGCGGCGCGGCGATCAGGCCTGGACCACGCCGACGCCCTTGGCGAGCGATTCCATGTCGTCGAAGTGGTAGACGTGGCGGCCGGGGCTCCCCTGGAGCGCGGCCGCGACCATCGCGCCGGCGACGGTCCTCGCGTCGATGGGGCGGTACCTGCGGAGGCCGCCCTTCATCGTGAACCGGAGCGTCTGCGCCGCCGCGACGCCGATCGCCTCGCCCTTCCTGACCTCGCCCCGCTCGCCGAGGAGCAGGCTCGGGCGCAGGACGTGGACCGCCGCGAAGCTCGCGGCCGAGAGCTCCTGCTCCAGCTCGCCCTTCACGCGCAGGTAGAAGCTGGTCGAGCGCGGATCGGCGCCCACGGAGGAGACCAGGACGAACTGCTTCACTCCCGCCTTCTCGGCGAGCCTGGCGATGGTGATCGGGTAACGATAGTCGATCTGGTAGAAGGCCTCTTCGGAGCCGGCCTTGGCGATGGTCGTCCCGAGCGCGCAGAACACGTCGGTGACGCCGGCGAACTCCGCGCCGTCCAGCCGATCGAAGTCGACGATGCGCTGGGAGAGCCGCGGGTCCTCGATCGGGGCCGGGCGGCGCAGCAGGGCGACGACCCGCGCGTACGCGGGTTGCTGGACGAGGAGGCGCAAGCAGTGGCCGCCGACCAGGCCCGTTCCTCCCACGATGAGAGCTGTCTTGTCGACCATCATGGATTCCATGTTCCTGCGGAATCACCTGCGGAGGGCGCCGCCGCCGGGATCCACAGCCGTACCGCGCAGCGTAACCCAAGCGGCGCGCAAACCATAGCGGCCGGCTGCGGGCGTCGCGAGCGGGCGGTCGGCGTAGACCCCCTACGGTTCCTTCCGCTTCCGCTCCAGGTTCCCCGGTGTGCGCGGGCTCCACATCGCCGCGGCCGGCTTCCCGCCTTCATGGGAGCTCGTTGCGGGCAGAGATGGCCGCGACCGGGACAGAATACCCGAAGGAGATCGCTGGCCTGCGCGGCGGCGGCGATCGTCGTGGCAGGAGGCCCCGAGGGGGGCGGGGCCCGCTCACGCGGCCGGCGAGGGGCCCCGCGGCGCGCTGCTCACGTGAGCGGCGCGGGGGCGACCTTCGGCGCGAGCTTCGCGCGCTGGGCGTGGAAGGCCTTGATCGCCATCGGAATGAGCTGCTCCCGGTGCTTGGGCACCATGTTGTTCGGCAGCTGCTCGACGGGCCACCAGGCGCCGGTGGCCGGGACCTCGGCGAGCTTCGCCTGATGGACCCGGGAGAGCATCCAGCCGCGCGCGGCGGCCGAGAAGTAGTCGCCGACGAACGTGAAGTCGGAGATCGTCATGCCGACCCGGTGGAGCACGTGCTCGGGCTGCTCGCCCGGCGAGAGGACGCTCCCGGGGCAGCACCACTCTCCGGGGCTCGACTCCGACGCTCCTCGCTGGGTCAGGAGGACCTCGAGCGCGCCGGAGTCCGCGTTCTTCCGGAGGCACACGGCGTCGGCGGCGAGGTTGATGGGCAGCCGGGAGACGGCGTTGATCAGCGAGCTGCCGAGAGGCTCCCTCGGATCGACGTACCCGAGCAGCCAGCTGGCCATGGATTTGATGAGCCTCATCGCGGGTCCCTCCGCGAGGGCAGGACGTGGGGCCGCTGGCTCATCGCCGCGCGCGCCGCGCCCAGGTGAGCGCGCCCCTCCTGTTCGGGGCTGGACGCCGTGCCGGCGCCGTTCTTCGCGCCGCTACCCGGGCGGCGCGGTGGGTTCGATGGGATCGCGGTTCGAGTTGGATCTAGCATAGAGGTTGCTGCGTTGGATTCCTTGTGCGTTGTCGCGGGGCGTTGTGTGGGCTCAGATCTTCATGTCGCTCCTCCTGAGATGTCGGACCACTCCGACGACGTTGAACAGCCTACAATAGGCTTTGTTTCTTTGTCGTTTCATTCATGCAGCCCGAGCGTGAATCATCATCTGATGTTGTTGCTCGCGTGTTTCGCCGGCTCCGGACGCGGGTGTTCGGGCGTCGAGCGCCAGAGTCGCTCGTGCGCGGACGGCGCGCGCATGCGCTCGTCGGAACGCCGGTGTCACCGCGGTGTCAGCGGGGCAGTCGTCGCGCCTCTCGCGCCGGCCCGCCGCGCTCGTCCTCCTCGGTCACCTCCGCCTCGACGTCGATGACCTGGCCTGACGCCGGCCACGCCGGCCGCTCGCTGGGCGCGCCAGGGCGCGCTGCGCCGCGTCCGCCGAACGGCCCGCCGCTGAGGTCGATGACCCTCATGCTGAAGAACGCCCCGTTGCCCGGGCCGAAGCCGCCGAGGCCGGCGGCGCTCGCCGCGGCCACGCGCCGCTCGAACCGCTCGCGCACGGCCGCGGCGATCCGGCGGCGCACGGGCGGGAGCAGGAGCATGAGCCCCACCACGTCGGTCAGCACCCCCGGCGTGACGAGCAGCGCCGCGCCGACGAGCGCGAGCAGCCCGCCGGTGAGCCCCTCGTCCGGGGCGCGGCCCTCGGCCACCGCGCCCCGCCAGGAGGCGAGCACCTTGAGCCCCTCGCGCCTCGCGAGCGCTGCCCCGAGGACGGCCGTTCCGAGCGCGATCGCCACCGTCGGCCAGAAGCCGATGCGGTCGCCGATCGACAGAAGCAGCCAGAACTCCAGGATGGAGACCGCCGTGAAGAGCAGGAAGAGCTTGCCCATGCCCCCCGTCTAGCGCCGCCCGCCGCGCCGCGCACGCGCGGGCCGGCACGCCGCCGCCAGCACCGCCATCGCGCGCCGCGTCGCATTTGCTGCCGCGCGCCGCATCGCCGAGCGCGCCGAGCGCGCCGCTCGCGGCCGGCTGCTCCGCCGCGGATCCGGCGCCGGAGTACCGGCCGCGGTGAGAGTGCGCTAAGACCGCCTGCCCCGGAGAAATCCATGACGACCGTCCCCGTGGAGCAGGAAAAGGTGGAGGCGTGCCGCGCGTTTGCCGCCGACATCGCGGACGAGGTGCAGCGCTTCATCGACCGCCACACCACGGTCGGCGTCGAGCGCACGGTGGCCCGCGCCTACGGCGTGGTCGGCGCCGACGCGGAGGGGACGCCGCTCGTGAACGCGCTCGTGGACCGCATCCACAAGGCGGGGCAGCTGGGCCGCGGCGTCGCGTACCACCTCGGCCGGGCGCTCTGCGAGGGCGCCGCCTCGGTGCAGGAGGCGGCCGAGGCGCTGGCGTTCAGCGAGGCGGCCGACTTCGGCGCGGGCCCGACCGCGGCCGAGGCGTGCGGCGCGATCGAGGCGGCGACGCGGGAGGCGATCGCCCGGATCGACCGGGCCCGCGAGGAGCGCGAGGCCACCAAGGCGGCGCACCGGGTCGGCGTCGCGCCGCTCAAGTACGTCATCGTCGCGACCGGCAACATCTACGACGACGCCGTTCAGGCCAAGGCCGCCGGCTTCGCGGGCGCCGACATCGTCGCCGTGATCCGCGCGACCGCCCAGTCGCTCCTCGACTACGTCCCGGAGGGGCCGACCACCGAGGGGTACGGCGGCACGTACGCGACCCAGGAGAACTTCCGGATCATCCGCCGCGCCACCGACGAGGCGACCCGCGACACAGGCACCTACCTGGCGCAGACGAACTACTCGTCCGGCCTGTGCATGAGCGAGATCGCCTGGATGGCGGCGGTCGAGCGGCTCGACATGCTGCTCAACGACGCGATGTACGGGATCCTGTTCCGCGACATCAACATGCAGCGGACGTTCATCGATCAGTACTTCTCCCGCAGGATCATCGCGAGGAGCGGGATCGTCATCAACACGGGAGAGGACAACTACCTCACGACCGCCGACGCCGTCGAGAAGGCCCACACGGTGCTCGCGTCGCAGTTCATCAACGAGGCGTTCGCCCGGCGCGCGGGCCTGCGCGAGGAGCAGATGGGCCTCGGCCACGCGTTCGAGATCAACCCCTGGCTCGAGGACAGCCTCCTCTTCGAGCTCGCCCAGGCCCAGCTCGTCCGGCAGATCTTCGATCGGCACCCGATCAAGTGGATGCCGCCCACGAAGTTCAAGACGGGCGATATCTTCCACAGCCACGTCCACGACGCGATGTTCAACCTGGTCGGGATCACGACCGGCCAGTCGATCGAGCTGCTCGGGATGTTCAGCGAGGCGATCCACACACCGCTCCTCATGGACCGGTATCTCTCGCTGAAGAGCGCGCGCTACATCTTCACGGCGGCGCGCCACCTCGGCGACGAGATCCAGTGGAAGCCGGGCGGCATCGTCGAGTCGCGCGCCCGCGAGGTCCTCGACAAGGCGCACGCGCTGCTCGGCGAGGTCGAGCGGGAGACCCTCTGGGACGCGATCGGGCGCGGCGCGTTCGGCGACGTCAAGCGCACGCGCACGGGGGGGAAGGGGTACGCGGGCGTCGTGGCCCGGCACCCGGAGTACCTGAATCCGGTCCTCGAGGTGCTGGAGCGGTAGTCGTCGTAGTCCGTGGCCCGGAGGGGCAGCGCCGTGGCCGGCCCGGGGGGTACGACCCCCGCGCGATCGGGCACGATGGCCGGCCGGACGGGAGCCGACCCCCCGGAGGATCAGGCAGGAGGCCAGGCTGGAGGGGGGTCGACCCCCAAAGGACCGGGCAGGAGGCCAGGCTGGAGGGAGGGGTCGACCCCCAAAGGACCGGGCAGGAGGCCTGGTTGGAGGGGGTGCGACCCCCGGAGAACCGGGCGGGAGGCCAGGCTGGAGGGGGGGCGACCCGTCCGCGGATGTCGAGCCAACGAGCAAGCGTTCATCGCTGTCCGTGGAGCGAACAGCGGGCGTTCAGGACGGAGGTGCACTTGCGCTGCGAGTCTTCGAGAACCTTGACATAGCTACCGCCGTAGCCTCCGCGCCGCTTGTGTCATCTAAGTACGACCATGTGGTATTGCCGTTCATGATGGACGCTCGTGTTTCAGCACGTCGGCTGGGCGGCGACCGTGCTCGCCGCAGGGGCATGTCAGGCCCGGCTACGTCGCTTGCGTGGCAGAGCTGCGCCGCCGTGGTGCTCTTCAGCCTTGCCTGGAGCTCATCGACGCTGGCGCAGGAACCCAGCGGCTTGCCGGCGTGCTGCCAGAATTTTCACCGCCTCGCGACTGAGCTGAAGCACCAGCTCCTCGCCGCCTGTGTCGCCAACGAGGTACCTGAAGACAGGTACACGGCCGCGATCAATGCGGCTGTCGATAGGTTCGTTCAACGCACGGAGCCGTTCAGAGAAATTAGGAGGTCCGGGGAGGAGTGCGGCTCGCTGGATGATCGAGTGTATTACCTGGGTAGGGCTGGATACAGGCGCGTTCCTGGGTGTGTGCCTGGGGTGGTGGCGAGTCAGAACATGGCGGATATACGGAGGGAGGTTACTGCGACCGACTGCCAGGCGCGGAGCGCTGTGCCTCCGCCGCAACCTGCTATTCACAACCATTTCTATATCAATGAAGTCGATGAGCCGGTGGACCAAGACGACTGCTGCTGCCCGCTTCCGCCTCTGATCGACTTGCCCAGCCAGGAGGCGCGTGAGGTCGTCCTTGGTCTGGGGCTGCTCCCCCAGATCCCGGCGGCGACGACGATCGGCACGAGCGCGCTCATGGCGGCGCGCCCGGGAGCTCAGCCGCTCCTGAGCGCCGAGGTGCCCGTGTCCATAGCTCCGGCGGGGGTCGCGCTCGGCGGCGGCGTGTCGGTGTCGCCTTTCCGTATGGCGCGGGAGGCGCAGCTCGCCAGGCGAGCCGCAGCCCGCGCCGAGGTTGAGCGCCACCTCCGGGAGGCCATCGCGCTCGCGGTGCACATCAGCGTCGAGGACATGGTAAACAACCCCCCGTCGGGGTCTGGCGGGGATCTGCGACGCGCGACGAGCGACGAACTTGCTAGCAAGATACGGGGGCCCGACGCGCAGTCCCTCGAGACGTACTTGTTCGATCGTGGCATGAGGGGCGCGGGCCCGGGAGCCGCAGGGGGGCGCGCTCCCGTCAAAGCGGCGTCCGGCCCCGATGACGGGCTCATCTACGAGTTCGCGAGGAAGCTGGCGCTCAAGGACGGCGCGATCTGGGGCGCCTTGGAGCAGCGCTTCGCGGCGGAGCTTCGACGCGCGCTCGCCCAGCGAGCCACCTCCCCTGGCGCGGATGCTGGGGCGATAGCTCGTGAGGTCGCCAGCAAGCTCGATCTGAACAACGCAAGAAGTCCAGCCCGCACGGCGCTCGTCTACGAGCTGCTCAAGCTCTCCGAGAGCGTCGCCGCCCTCGTGCCTTCCCATGAAGAGCTGGCGCGTCCCGTCGCATCCTCCGCCTGGCTGGACGGGCTGAACATTTCGCTCGCCGTGAGCCAGCCCTCCTCGCGCGTGGACCAGATCCTCGGCGCGCGAGCCAAGTTCGCGGTCGCGATGACCTTCGACTACGCAGGCGATTACAAGGGCAATCGCGATCCAGCTGCAAATACGGAGCTCGGCCGATGTATCCGGGACGCGGTCGCCGAGCTGCAGGAGGCCGCGCAGCAGGCGCGGCAGGACCGCGGCGCGGGCGGCGATACGTCCCGTGCGCTCTCCGGCATGCTCCGGAGCGCGGAGGAGCGCTGCTATCGGAGCCATCTGCCGCCGGCGAGCACGGCCATTGGCGCCGGCGTGAGCCCCGGATTCTACGTGGATGACGTCGAGCGCATCCAGTACGACGCGACGCGCCTCTGGCTCGCGCTCGATTGGCAGCACGACGCCGTCGCGCTGACCTCCGCGTTCGAACTCGTCCACTTCCGGGAGCCGCAGGAGACCTCCGTGCGCGTCTTCCCTCAAGGCACGATGCGTGGCACGCTCGCGCTCCGGCCGGCGAGCGTCGCCGTCGAGCTCGGAGTCGGCGCGGCGCGGATGGCCGCCGGCGCTGCCGACGAAGCGTCGGACGTGGCGCCGCGAGCGGGACTTCACGTCGGCGGCTCCGGCTCCATCCTCCTCCCCGTGGGGCTCAGCCTGAGCGCTTCGGTCCTCGGCCGGTGGAGCTTCGAAGACGACGCGACGGAGGCCCGCGTGATCACGAGCATCGGATGGGCGGAAATGCCCGATTTCATCCGGAGAGCTCTGGAATACAGCGGATTTTCGGCTCGCAGGTGACATGCCCTCCGCTGCGCCGCGGGCGAGATCCCGAGGAATTCCCGGGGCCATCCGCGCTCCCCGCCTGCCGGCGGCGAGGCGCGATACCGGATCGCCGCCGAGTGATGTACACCATGGGCTCCATGACACAGCGAAACATCCTGCGTGCGTATGGCGATCGCGAGGGCGACGGGATGGTCCAGATGTCGTTCACCCTGCGCATCCTGCCGGGCGACCGCGCGCGCGAGGCGGCGAAGCGCTTCGCCGAGGCGCACGGGCTGCGCGAGCCCCTGGTCACGGCCATGGAGCAGGCCAGCCGGGAGCACACCTATTTCGTCGTCTACGGCCACTCCCAGCACGGGGTCGACACCTCGGACATCGAGGTGGAGGAGCTCGCGGCTCAGCCCCTCACGCGCGACCAGATCGAGGAACAGGCGAAGAAGCTCGGCCGCAAGATCGTGGTCGTGGGCGCCTGCACCGGCAGCGACGCGCACACCGTGGGTATCGACGCGATCCTGAACTACAAGGGCTTTGCCGGAGAGAAGGGCCTCGAGAGCTTCAAGTGCTTCGACGCCCACAACCTCGGCGCGCAGGTCGAGAACGCCGAGCTCTGCGAGCGCGCCAAGGCGCTCGGCGCCGACGCCATCCTGGTCTCGCAGGTGATCACGCAGCGGAACTGCCACAAGGAGAACGCGGCGGCCCTCGTCGAGATGGCGACGCGCCAGGGCTTCCGGGACAAGGTGATCCTGCTCCTCGGCGGCCCGCGCATCGACCACAACCTGGCCGTCGAGCTCGGCTTCGACGCCGGCTTCGGCCCCGGCACGAAGCCGATCACCGTGGCGTCGTTCCTGGTCGAGCGCCTCGTGGGCAGGGTCTAGGGGGCAGGCGACGAGCCGGCCTGGCGGCGGGCGGCGATCAGGCGACGAGCAGGTGGTAGGCGGCCGAGAGCTCGGCGAAGCGCGCGGTGCGCTGCGCGCCCTCGCCGGGCTGCGACGCGCCGCGGTCGGGGTGCAGGACCGCGGCGAGCCGGCGGAAGCTGCGGCGGATCTCGGCCTCGGTCGCGCCCTCGCGCAGGCCGAGCACCTCGAGGGCCCGGCGGCGCGGCTCGTCCACCCGGGCGGCGCGCGGCGCGCTCGACGGCCCGCCGCGCGGAGGCGCGTTCGATTTCGACGACGGTGCGCCGGTCGACGCCCCGCCGCGCGCGGCGCCCGCGCTCGCGGCGCGCCGGTAGCGATCCCGCGCGCGCGGGCGGCCGTGGAGGAAGTCGCTCGGCGAGAGCGGGCCGGTCTGCCGCAGCGACCCGGCGAGCGGCCTCGCCGTGTGGAAGCAGATGGTCGCCTCCTCGATGGCGAACAGCGCCTCGAGGCGGGCGCGGAGCTGGATCCGGAGCGCGCGCTCGACCGCGCTCTCGGGGATGAGCCCCGCGGCCACGAGCACCTCGCCGGTCCGGCGCCCCCGGTGCGCGGCGACGAGCGCGGCGAGCCGCTGGATCGACGGCTCGGGCGCCGAGCCCTCCCGCGCGAGGATCTCGCCGAGGCGGGGCACCCGGAGCGGCGTCTCGACGGCCGTCACCAGGCCGGAGAAGAGCTGGATCCTGTGCTGCCGGCCGGGCACCGTGGAGCCGCTCGGCGTCCGGAGCTCGCAGAGCTCCAGGAGCCCGGTGGTCCTCTCGCGGTAGAGCGCGCCGAGCAGGTCTCCCAGGGTCGACGTGGAAAGGCGGCTGGGCAGTTGCATCGCGATCGCGGCGTTATCATCGCCGCCCGCGATCGGGCAAAGAAGCGGCGCGGGCAGGCGGCCGACGCAGGCGCGCGCGTCGGCGAGGCCGGAGGGGCCCGCGCCAGGGTCGACGGCGCCGGAAGGGCCCGCTCGCGCGCGCGGGTGCACGTCGCCGGCTCGCCCGCCCGCCGGCGCGCACGAATGTGCGCCCAGGTCGCGGCCCGCTGTGCGAAGCTCCGCGCGAAAACGGCCCGGCGCGGCGCGCCGGCGCGCGGATCAGGAGGAATCTGCGATGGGCTTGCTCGACGGAAAGGTCGCGATCATCACGGGAGCCGGCGGCGGGATCGGCCGCGAGGAAGCGCTGCTCTTCGCCAGGGAGGGCGCGAAGGTCGTCGTCAACGATCTCGGCGGCGCGCGCGACGGGTCGGGCTCGAGCGACGCGATGGCGGCGCAGGTCGCGGAGGAGATCCGGGCCGCGGGCGGGCAGGCCGCGCCGAGCTTCGACAACGTGGCGACCCCCGAGGGCGCGGCGAGGATCGTGAAGACCGCCGTCGACGCGTTCGGCAGGGTCGACATCCTGGTGAACAACGCGGGAATCCTCCGCGACAAGACGCTCCTCAAGATGGATGAGGGGATGTGGGACGCCGTCATCGCCGTTCACCTGAAGGGGACGTTCCTGTGCACGCAGGCCGCCGCGAAGCAGATGGTCGCGCAGGGCGAGGGAGGGCGGATCGTGAACACCACGAGCGTCTCGGGGATGCTCGGCAACTTCGGACAGGCCAACTACGCGGCTGCCAAGGCCGGCATCTACGGGCTCACCCGCACCGCCGCGATCGAGCTGCAGAAGCAGCGGATCACCGTCAACGCGGTCGCGCCCATCGCCAAGACCCGCATGACGGAGGATCTGCCCATGTTCCAGTCGGCCGGCGACACGCTCACGCCGGCGCACGTCGCGCCCGCGGCGCTGTTCCTCGCGTCCGACCTGTGCGCCGACCGGACCGGCAACGTCCTCGCCGTCGCAGGCGCGCAGATGTACATTTACAAGGTCGTTCAGAGCCCCGGAAAGTTCAAGGACGAGGGCGGCGTCTGGACGGCGCAGGAGATCGCGGAGCACTGGGACGCGATCAACAAGCTCTGATCGCGCCGCCCGCGGAGCGCGCGGCGCCGAGGGCGGCGCGGCGGCGCGAGCGCGCCGCCCAGGGCTGCCCTCGCGGGCCGCGCGTGCGCGGGGTGGGGGGCGGGCCGCGCCGCTCGCGCGACGGCGGACCCGGCAGAAGCGAAGGCCCGGCGCGCGCCGACCGTTGCTGTGCTGATCCCTGGATGCTAGGTTCGAGGCGCTTCCTGGGTGCGCTTTTCGCATTGGCGTACTGGCGTACTGTTCGAGCAGATCGTTCACGCGGAGTCTGGAGGTGCCACCGGTGACCGTCGTTCGCTGCTGTTCCGGCTGCGCCACATCGCGCGGTGCGGCCTCTGCGGCGCGGGGGCGCTGAGCAACCATGTCGCGCGACGCCGCCCACATCCCGCTCGCCCTGTGGGTCTGCGCGGCGATCGTGGCGCACATGGCGGGCGGTGGGGGCGCGGTCGAGGTGGCTCAGGTCATCGAGGATCGGGCGCAGCTCCGCCGGATGGTCCACGCGGTGCGGGAGGGCCTCCGCCCGGCCGATACGACGTTCGAGGTGCTGACCGACGGCATGGCGGCGACGCCGCCTCCCGCCCCGCTGGCGCCGCCGGAGCGGTCGCCGGACGGCGAGCCCGACAAGGACGCGCCGCTCGATCCGCAGCAGAAGCCCGAGCCGACCAAGGCGGAGCCGCCGCGGCGGAAGCCGCCGAAGGCGGAGCCGGCACGCCAGGCGAAGGCGCCGCCCAAGCCGGAGCCGCCCAAGGAAGAGGCGGCCAAGGTCGTGCCGGTCCAGCCGGCGCCGCCGCCGCTGCCGCTCCCGGCGGAGCGGCGGATCGCCGTCCGCCAGCACGTCGAGAAGAACCAGGAAGACAACCCCGAGGCGAACCGGATCGCCGACGACGCCAACAAGGTCGCCGAGGAGACCATGGCGCAGATCCGCTCGAAGGATCAGGACGATCCCGCGCCCACGCCCGGGAGCCCGACCGGTCCGCGGGGGCCGGCGGACAAGGTCGGCGATAGCGACCACGATCACAGCGGCCACAGCGAGGAGCGCGCCGGCAACGAGCAGCACGCGCCCGGCGAGAAGAGCCCCGACAGCGAGAGCGCGGAGCACCACAGCCCGCCGTCCCCGGCGCAGGCCGCGCAGGCCCCTCGGGCGGCGCCGCCGCCGAGCGTCCCGGGCGCGACCGGCGGCGGCCGCGTGGCGCAGGCGCCCGCCGTGCCGGCGCCGGAGAGGGGCGCCGCGGGCGGCTCGGGCCCGGCGTCGCCCGAGGTCGTCGACAGCCCGCGCACGGGCTACACCCTCAACCCGGCGAACCCGGGCGGCGACGGCAAGAGCCGCGTCGCCGGGAAGAAGGCGACGCCGCAGCCCTACGAGAGCCCGGTCCGCGTCGGCTCGATCGGCCTCGGCGCGCCAGGGCTGCCCGGCGGGCCCAACCTCAACCTGAACATGGCCGGCGTGCAGGCGGCCGTGGGCAACGAGAAGCTCAGGGCGGAACGGGCCTCGGACGGCGCGTCCCGCAAGAGCGCGCACCGGGGCTCGTGGGAGACGACGGACAAGTGGAAGAAGTGGCGCGCCGCGATCGAGAACTACGACCCCTCGGTCAAGCCCGGCAACCAGACGTCCCTGAACGCCGCGCGGGTGCCGTTCGCGACGTACATCAACATGATCCACAACCGGCTCCACCCGATCTTCGCGGAGGAGTTCCTGGCGTCGCTCGAGAGCCTGCCCTCGGGGCACGCGTTCAACCAGAACCGGGTCACGCACCTGGAGATCGTGCTGAACAAGGACAGCGGCAGCATCGTGCGCCTCGGGGTGACGAAGCCGAGCGGCATGACGGCGTTCGACATGGTCGCGCTCAACTCGGTGCACCGCGCGTCACCGTTCGGAAAGGCGCCGGACGCGATCGTCTCGCCCGACGGCAACGTGTACTTGCACTGGGAGTTCCACCGGGATCCGTACGACGCGTGCTCCACCCGCAACGCCCGCCCCTTCCTGCTGAAGGCGGCGTCCGACGCCGCCCCGGTCGAGCCGGCGCCGGTGCGGAGGGCGCCGCGGCCCGTCCCGGGCGACGAGAAGACGCTGGCGCCGCCTGGACCGCTGCTTCCGCTCCGGCGTTAGGTCCCGGCTCTGCACCGGGACCGCGGCGATGTATCCTCGGCGGCATGTCGAAGGATTCCGACGCGGCCGTTCAAGTGACCATCGCGCGCATCGAGGCGGCGCTCGCGGATTCTCCGGCGTTCACCCGGATCGAGCCGCAGTTCTACGTCGTGCGCCAGGGGACGGCGTACGTCTACCTGCACGTCCTGCCCTGGGCGCCGGATCGCGCGCTCGTGCGGCTCGTGGCGCAGCTCGCCCGCGGCGTCGAGATGACGCCGGATCTCGCGATGAAGCTGCTCCGCCTGAACGCGCGCATCCGCTTCGGCGCGTTCGGCTACGTCGCGCAGGGCTCGTGCGTGGTCATCGTGCACACGCTCCTCGGCGGCGAGACGCTCGACGCCGACGAGATCCTGGTCGCCCTCCGGGATCTGTCGGTGCTCGCGGACGAGTACGACGACCGCATCGTCGAGGAGGCCGGCGGCCAGCGGATGCAGGACCTGATCGACGCCTCGGCGACCGCCGCGGTCTTCACCGATCTGGACGCCCCCCGCGCCTGGGACAAGGGCTGAGCGACGGGCCCTCTTCATTCATGCTCCTCAACATCGACCTTCCCCCCGAAGCCCCTCCTCCCTCCGCCGCACCGGACCCCGCTCCCTCGCCCCGCCGCGAGGAGGGCGGCGACGCCCCGCCCGCCGAAGGTCGCGCGTCGTCCCCCGAGCGCGCCGAAGGTCGCGCGTCGTCCCCCGAGCGGCCGCCGCTCGCCGGCCTGCCCGTGCTCCGGCTGATCCGGCCGCTCGCCGTCCTCGCCCTGCTCGCGATGATCCTCGGCCGCATGCTCGCGCCCGCGATGGTCGGCCTGGCGGTGGGCATCGAGCGCGCCGCGCACACGGTCGAGCTCGCCGGCGCCGGCGCCTCGCAGCTCTTCGCGATCGGCGCGATCGTCACCGCGATGGCGCTGATCGGCGCGGTCGTGCGGAGCCGCGTCCCCTACGCGCTGCGGATCGCCGCGATCGCCGCGGGCAGCTTCGTCATCCTCGTCGTCCTGCACGCGACCGTGCAGCGCGTGCCCGATCTCTCCGCCGCGCTGATCGGCGTGAGCGCGGCGATCCTCGCCGTCGGCAGCGCCTGGGAGGCGCTCCGCGTCCCGTTCATGCGGCCGGTCGCGGCCGCGCTCGGCCTCGTCGGCGCCTCCGCGCTCGTGCGGCTCACCGGCGTCCTCCTCGCCGTCTGGGCGAACGAGCGCGGCTCGAAGGCGCTCGCCGGCGCGACGAGCTCGGTGGCGACGGCCGCGTTCGCGCTCGACGCGCTGGCCGTCCTCGTGGCGACGGTCGCGCTCGGCGCTGGCCGCGAGGCGCGCCCGCGGGAGGCCGAGCCGCCGCGGCCGCGCCTCGTCAGCCCGCTCTCGCTCGCGGCGCTCGCCTCGGCGCTGCTCGCCACGCGGACGGCGCTCGCGGGCGCCGCCGACGACGCGTCCGTGGTCGAGGCGCTCTTCCGCCGCGCGCTCGACCGGCTGCTCACGCGCCCCGCGCCGGTCGTGCCGCTCTCGATGCAGCTCTTCGCCGCCGCGCTCGCGGTGGTGGTCGTCGCGCTCGCGCTCATCGCGCCGCCGCGGCTGCCCGCGCTCGGCGGCGCGCTCGCGCTGCTGCTCGTCGCGCGCAGCGCCCCCGAGGTGCCGCTCGGCGCGCTCTCGCTGGTGATCGCCGCCCTCTGCGTCGCGCTCGCCGCGCGCGACGAGCGCGGCTTCTGGGCGGCCGTGCTCGCGACCGAGCGCGAGCGCCCCTCGAGCGCGCTCCCGGGCGCCGGGAAGCCGGACGCGACCGGGGGCGCGTCCGGTTGACGCGAGCGACGACACTCGTTAAGCACGCCGTCGCCCGCGGCGATCCGCGCGCAGCGTTCCACCTGATGCTCGCCGCCGGGACGGCGCGGGGGCCGTCCGGTCCCGCCGGCCTCTCCCGCTCACCGGGCCGCGCGGGGCGCGGCCCAGGCTCGCGTGGCGCGCCATGGGCACGGGAGAGTCCTCATGCATGGTCGCGATCTCGTCTCGCTGTCCGTCCTCGCGCTCGCCGCGCTGACGCTCGGCGCCGGGTGCCCCGAGGAGCCCACGAGGCCCGCCGGCGGCGCGGCGGCGACGTCGAGCGCGGCCGCGGCCTCGGCCGAGAAGCCCAGCGCGCCGCCAAAGGCGCCCGAGGCGCCGAAGGCGACAGAACAGGCGGCCGCGCCGCCCACGCCCGAAGCCAAGGGGACGATCAAGGGGGTCGTCAAGCTCACCGGCAAGCCGGTCGAGATGAAGGTCCCGGCCGCGCGCAAGGACGCCCCGGTCTGCCAGGACAAGGACGTCGTGTACAACGCTGTCGTCATCAACGACGGCAAGCTCAAGGACACCCTCGTCCGCATCGCGGTCGGGGGCGTGCAGGGCAGCTGGAAGGCGCCCGACGCCCACGCCGTCGTCGACCAGAAGGACTGCATGTATGAGCCGCGCATCCAGGGCGTGGTCTCCGGGCAGCAGGTCGACATCAAGAACAGCGACCGGACGCTGCACAACGTGCACACGTACAAGGGCTCTGAGACGCTGTTCAACCAGGCCCAGCCACGAGGCGCGGAGCCGCTCACGAAGTCGTGGAGCGACGGCATCATCAAGCTCACCTGCGACATACACCCGTGGATGCGCGGCTTTGTCGTGGTGACGGATCACCCGTTCTTCGCCGTGAGCGGCGATGACGGATCCTTCGCGATCGAGAAGGTGCCTGCCGGCAAGTACAAGCTCGAGGCGTGGCACCCCCGCTATGGCCTCAAGACGGCCGACGTCACGGTCGCGGACGACAAGCCCGCCCAGGTCACGTTCACGTACGCCGGCACCGAGCCTGAGCCGGCGGAGAACAAAGACGAGCTCAATGGCCTTTGGTGAGCTCCCTGGCAGCGCCCGCGGCGGGCGCCAGCGCGCCCGGGGCCGCCCGGTCGGCGGGGCAGCGCCGCGGGACGCGGTTCCCTGGCTCGCTCGACGCGAAGAAGGAAGACGGGCGCATCGCGGCGGTTGCCGCACGGCGACTCGTGCCCTAAAGGGAAGCGGCGACAACGGACGAACTCGACTCCCCGAGCCGCGTTGCGCGCGCTAGTCTCCCGGCCCCGATGCAGTTCTCACCCGCTCCCCGCGCTCAGGCGATGACGTCGTTTTCCGGCCTGGCTATCCCGCCTACAAGGGTCTCTGGAGGTGCCGCGCGGTCGCCGCGCGGCGCGAGCGCCGGCCGCGGCGGCGAGGTGCGCGCGTGACCATGAGCGCCGAGCAGGGCACGCAGCGGGCTCCGGTTCCTTACATGCGCGATGCCGAGGCTTCCGAGAGCGACGGCGCCGCGCTCCCCGCGAGCGCGCGCCCGCTGCTCAAGGGTGCGGCCGATCTGGTGAGCCTCACCAAGCCGCGCATCACGAGGATGGTGGTCGCCACGATGCTCGGCGGCATGTGGGTCGCGAGCCGTTACCTCCGCGCCGGGACGGGCGGAGAGGGCGCGGTCGACCGCGCGGCGGTCCCTGTGACCCAGCTCGCGCTGGCGCTGCTCGGGACGGTCCTCGTCGTGTCCGGCGCCAATGCGCTCAACATGTACATCGAGCGCGACACCGATCTGCTGATGGAGCGGACGCGGAACCGCCCCTTGCCGGCGCGGCGGCTCGCGCCGGAGGTGGCGCTCTGGTTCGGGATCGCGCTCTCGGCCGCCTCGATTCCGCTGCTGGTCTTCGGGGTGAACGCGGTCACGGGCGCGCTCGCCGCGCTCGCGCTGCTCAGCTACGTGCTCGTCTACACCCCGCTCAAGCGCAAGACGACGCTCTCGCTGCCGATCGGCGCGATCCCCGGCGCCATCCCGCCGCTGCTCGGGTGGACGAGCGTCACCGGGCGGATCGACGCGCCCGGGTTCCTGCTCTTCACCGTCATGTTCCTCTGGCAGATCCCGCATTTCCTGGCGATCGCGCTCTTCCGCCAGGACGAGTACCGGCGCGCCGGGCTCAAGGTGCTCCCCCTCGAGAAGGGGGATCGCACGACGTGGATCCACATCGTCGGCTACCTCGCGCTGCTCGTGCTGGCGTCGGTGCTCCTCTTCCCGCTCGGCGTGGCCGGCCCCGTCTACCTCGGCGCCGCGGTGCTCCTCGGCGCTGCCTTCTTCGGGCTCGGCGCCTGCGGCCTCCGCCCGGGCACCGGCGCTCGCTGGGCGCGCCGGGTCTTCTTCGCCTCGATGGTGTACCTGGTGCTCCTCTTCGCCGCGCTGATGGTCGGCGCCTGAGCGGCGCCCGCCGTCTTGACGCGCCCGGGACCGGCCCTTAAGCGTCCGCGGATGGTTGCCATGGAGCCGACGCGCCAGGCGAACGGCGCTCCTCCTCCCGCAGAACCGGCCAGCGAGCTGCTTCCGTCCGGCGGCGCCCCCGCGCCGACGCCCCGGCGCAGGGCGCTGACCCGCAGGCCGCTCTTCTGGATCGCGCTCGTCGCGCTGGTCGGGCTCGTCGTGCCGTTCTTCGTCGGCCGCGCGGTCCGCGGCCACGCCGCGGAGGCGCCCGCGGTCCGCATCCCGCTGCCGGCCTTCGAGCTGACGGATCAGCGCGGCCAGCGGTTCGGCCTGGAGCAGCTCCGGGGCCGGGTGTGGATCGCCGACTTCATCTTCACGACCTGCCCGACCGTCTGTCCCAAGCTCACGCAGCGCATGAAGGAGATCGAGCAGCGGGGGCGCGATCTCGGGGACGCGCTGCACCTCGTGACGTTCACCGTCGACCCGGAGAACGACACGCCGGAGGTGCTCGCGGCCTACGCGGCGTCGCAAAAGCTCCCGCTCGAGCGCTGGACGCTCCTGACAGGCCCTCTCGATCAGATAGAGTCGACGATCCTCAAGGGCTTCAAGATCGCGATGGGCAAGCAGGAGACGAGCCCGGGCCTCTTCAGCATCTTCCACGGCGAGCGCCTGGTGCTGGTCGACCAGGAGGGCGTGATCCGCGGCTATTACGAGGCGAACGACGAGGGGATCCCCGCGATCCTGCGCGACGCCGGCGCCCTCGTGAAGCAGCGGTGACGCGCCCGGGCTCGCCTCACGCCTCGATGGCGAGCCGCTTGATCATCTTCTGCAGGCCGAACCTCGACAGCCCGAGCAGCTTGGCGGCCTGCGTCTGGTTCCCGCGCGTGCGCTCCAGCGCGTCGCGCACGAGCTCCGTCTCCAGCGCGTCGATCCTCGCCCGGACGTTCAGGCCGAGCTCGCGCGGCGCCGCGCCGCCGCCGTGCGCGATGTCGGGCGACAGGTGCTCTCGATCGATGGTCCCGTCGCAGAGCACGATCGCCCGCCGGATCTCGTTCTCCAGCTGGCGCACGTTGCCGGGCCACCCGTAGGCCGAGAGCCGATCCATCGCCCCGCGCGTGACCCGGACCGGGCCGCGGCCGTGCTTCGCGACGAGGTGCTGGACGATGAGCGGCACGTCCGTCGCGCGCTCGCGCAGCGGCGGCACCCGGATCGTGATGATGTTCAGCCGGTAAAACAGATCCTCGCGGAAGGCGCGGGCGCGGACCAGCGCCTCCAGATCGCGGTGGGTCGCGGCGATGACGCGCACGTCGACCTTGCGCGCCCGGTCCGCGCCGAGCGGCCGCACGAGGCCGTCCTCGAGGACGCGCAGCAGCTTCGTCTGCATGGCGAGGCTCATCTCGCCGATCTCGTCGAGGAACAGCGTGCCTCGATCCGCCACCTCGAAGAGCCCGGCCCGCGGTCGATCCGCGCCGGTGAACGCGCCGCGCACGTGCCCGAAGAGCGCCGACTCGAGCAGCCCCTCCGGGATCGCGCCGCAGTTCTCGCTCACGAACGGGTGCGCCGCGCGCGGGCCGTTGTGGTGGATGGCCCGCGCCACGAGCTCCTTGCCGCTGCCGGACTCGCCGTGGATGAGCACCGGCACCTCGGACGCGGTCACGCGATCCACGAGGCGCAGCATCGCGCGCACGGGCTCGCTCTCGCCGATGATGGCGTCGTACCGGTAGCGCGTGTCCCGGCCGCCGCGCGCCCTGGCGAGCTCGAGCGCCGCCGCGTCGAGCTCCGCCTCGCGCCGCGCGAGCTCCGCGGCGAGCCGCGACGAGGCGCGCTCCGCGCGGCGCGCGGCGCGGCGCAGCTCCACCTGCGCGCGCGCGTCGGCGATCGCCAGCGCCGCGACCGACGCGATGGTGCGCGCCCACCGGAGCTCCTGCGCCCCGAAGGCGCCGCGGCGCACGCGATCGTCGAGGTAAACGACGCCGAGCGCCTCGCCGCGCGCGATGAGCGGCACGGCCAGCACGCTCCGGAGCTTCAGCGCGTGCACGCTGCGGTGCACGCTCGGCAGCTCCCCCGCGGCGTCGACGGCGACCACCGGCTCGCGCGCCTCCAGGGCGCGGCGCGCGAGCGTCTCGGACAGCGCGAGCTGCTCGGCGCCGAGGCGCGAGCGCGCCAGGTTGCGCGCCGCCCGCGGGACGAGGCGCCCGTTCGGGGCGCGCAGGAGCAAGAGCCCGCGCTCGACCCCCGTCCAGAGCACGAGCGCGTCGACGACCCGGTCGAGCAGCGGCGCGAGGCGCTCGCGCTCGCCGAGCGCGCCGACGAGCGCCTCCAGATCGCGCGCCTGCTCGGGCCCGAGGCCGGCCTCCGGCAGCGCCCGCGCCCGGGCCACCCACGGCAGCGACCGCACCGCGCCGGCGAGCCCCGGCGCGCCCGGCGAGCCGGCCGTGGGCTCCGCCGCGCCCGCGTCCGCGGTGCGCCGGCAGAGCTCGCGCGCGGCCTCGGCGAGCGCCGCGCGCACCCGGTGCGCGACGTCCGTCTGCCCCGCCTTGACCGCGAGCGCGTGCGCCGCCGCGAGCGCCGGGCCGCGCGACGCGATCGGCGCCCGCGCGCCCGCGAGCGCGGCGAGCGCGGCGAGGACGCGGTCGCTGCGCCCGCCGTCCGTCGCCGGGCGCGCCGCGCCGCCCTGCAGCGGGGCCTCGGCGGGGGCGCCGCCGATGTCGTCCGCGGCGAGCGCGCGCGCGGCGCGCGCCCCCCACCAGTCGAGCCGCGACGCCGCGGCGAGATCCGGGCCGCTCGCGCGCTCGTCGAGCTCCTCGACGCGGGCGGCGTCGATCTCGCCCGCGCCGTGGCGCAGGAGCCGCGCGGCCGCCCGGAGCGCGTCGTCCGCGGAGCCTCCGGCGAGGAGCGCCGCCGCGCGCTCCGCCGCCGCGCGCGCGTCGGGGAGCGCGCAGGCATCCGCGCCCGCGACGCCGTCGCCGCCGCGCGCGGCGGCCACGTCCGCGATCGCCCAGAGCGCGTAGGCCTCCGCCTTCGCGTCGCCCGCGTCGCGGGCCCGCGCGATGGCGTCCTCGGCCGTCCGGCGGGTCTCGTGCGCGAGGCCCGCGGTGGCGTAGGCGGCCGCGCACGCGAGCAGCGCGCGCGCCGCCTGAGCGGGCCGGCCGAGGTGCTCCCAGAGCAGCGCCGCGCGGGTCGAGGTCGCGATCGCGCCCTCGAGATCGCCGAGATCCACCGCGGCCGCCGCCTCCCCGGTCCGGTAGGTCGCCTCCTCGACCACGGCCCCGGCGCGCACCGCGTAGTCGACCGCGGCGCTGAACGAGGCGTGCGCCCGCTCCGGATCGCTCGCGTGCAGCGCGTACCCGCGCACGGCGGCGATCCGCGCGAGCTCCTCGACCGAGCTCGCGAGCGCCTCGCCGCGCGCCACCTCGGACAGCGCTCGCGCGGCGTCGCCGCGCAGCGCCGCGATCAGCGCGCGCACCTCGCAGAGCGGCGCGGTGGCCGCCTCCCCGGCGAGCGCCTCGGCCGCGCCGAGCGCCCCCGCGTCGATCGCGATGCGCGCGAGCACCGCGGCCGCGCGCCCGTCCGGGTCCGCGCCGGCCTCGATGGCGGCGCGGGCGCGCTCCTCGGCGAGCGCGCGATCCCCGGCGCGCCGCAGGACCTCCGCCGCGAGCGCCGCGGACTCCGTCGCGCCCCGCGCGGACGCGCGCAGCATCAGGCTCCGCGCGCGCCCGAGATCGCCGCGCAGCCGGAGCGCGTTCGCCGCGGCGACGACCAGGCTGGCGGGCGCGTCGTCCCGCTGCTCGATCGCCTCGAGCGCGAGCGGATCCGGCGGCACCCGCGCGATCGCGAGCGCCAGCTCCGCCGCCTCCGCCGCGGAGGTGGCCTGCGCCGCGGCGCCCTCGCCGGCGCCGCCGCGAGCGCGCGCCGCCGCGGCGGCCCGCCGCGCGCCGTGCCCCAGCACGGCCGCCTCGACGTCCGCGAACGTCCAGGCCCGCGGGGGGACCTGCCGCGCCAGGGCGACGAGCGCGTCCGCGAGCGCGCGCTCCGGCGCCGCCGCGAGGGTCGCCATCGGCCACGCCGCGGCGCTCGTCCCCACGAGCGCGGTGAGCCACCGCGCCACGCGGTCCGGGCCGAGCCGGCCCAGCCACGGCCCCTCGCCCTGCGGCGCGCCCGCGCGGGCCGCGGCGCCGCCCGCGCGGACGTCCGCGCTCGAGAGCGCGCGCGCCCGCTGGACCACCGCGAACGCGTCCGCGAGCCAGGAGGCCACGTCGTCGCGCACCCCGAGCGCCGCCTCGAGCTCGTGCCGCCGCAGGCGCAGGTAGGCGGCGCGCACGCGGCGCGCGTCGCGGTCCTGCCGATCGCGCTCCTCGCCCGGCGCCCCGGGATCGCGGCCCGCGCGCAGCGCCGGCGTCCCGGCGAGCGGCGCGCGGGCCGGCTGCGCGCCGGCGAGCGCGGCGCGGGCCGACTCGGTGACCCACGCCGAGGACGGCCGCGCCCCGGGTGACGGCGACAGCAGGGCCCTGCAGATCGCGTCGAGCGCGGGCCCGGCCGCGCTCGGCGCCGCCACCGCGGCGCGCGCCGCCTCGATGGGATCGTCCGCGGCGGCCACGCCGGGGAGCGCGATCTCGGCGAGCAGCGTCCCCAGCGCGAGCAGATCCCTGGCCCGCGCGTCCCCGAGCTCCGCGTCGTGGCGCGCGAGGTACCTGAGCGTCGCCCCTTCCACGGAGGTCTCGTGGATCGAGCAGGCGAGGCCCAGGTCGATCATCCCGATCCGCCCCTCCGGCGTCAGGATCAGGTTCTCCGGCTTGAGATCCCCGTGGGCCAGGCCGATGCCGTGCAGATCGCCGAGCGCCTCGCCCGCGTCGCGCGCGACGGCGAGCGAGAGCGCCGCGCGCTCGCCCTGGGGCAGGCCGCGCACGGCCTCCGCGACGGATCGCCCCTCGATCCAGCGCATCGCCACGAACGCGCGCCCCTCCGCGCCGGGGGCGCCCTCGACGCGCGCGACGCCGGCGCGCGCCGAGAGCCAGCCGACGTCGACGAGCTCCGGCAGCCGCGGCGAGAGCGCGAGCGCCGCGTGCAGCGCCTCGCGGGCGAGCGCCCGCCGCGCGGCGGCGCGCTCCTCCGCGGGCGCGCCGCGGCCCTGTCGCTCGACCTTGAGCGCCACCGCGCCGCCGCGCTCCTGGTCGACCGCCCTCCAGACCTCGGCCGACCCGCCCGACCCCGCGACGTCCAGCAGGCGGAAGCGCTCTGTCAACCGAGGTGTCACGGTCGACGGCTCGCTCATCCCGGGAATGCTCCTGGGCGGCGAGGCACCTGTCAACCTGGTTACGGCTCCGGCGGGCCGCCGCCGGCCGCGTCGCCCGCGCCCGCGCCCGCGCCGGGCGGCGCGTCTCCGCAGCTCGGCGCGCCGCCCTCTGGCTGATCGACGTCGACGGCGGCCGCGTCGCTGCACGTGTCTTCCGGGCCCTTGCCGTAGTGCTCCGCCACGAAGCGCGCGAGCGACGGCTTGTCGAGGCACGTCGCGGTGTACGTGGCGCCCCAGGCCGCGGCGGCGATGGGGGTGTCGAGCGCGCTGTCGGGTGTCATCACGAGGCGCGCCTCGGGCCCTCCGGGCAGCGTGAGGCACTTCGGATCCGAGGCGGCCTCGGTCCGCACCTCCTCGAGCATCGCCTCCACCTCCGCGCAGCCGGACGACGGGCACCGGTAGGCGAGGACGATCGCGCCGTGCTCGAGGTTGTGCACGTAGATCTCCCGCGGGACCTCCGCCTTGTAGCGCTTGAACTCGGCCCAGATGGCCCAGTGATCTCCGCCGCTCGGCGGGTTTGTCTCGTACTGGACGGGCGTGCACTCCGACACGTGCTGCGCGGAGGCCACGCGGATCCCCGTCTGGACGACGACCTTGCACTCGGCCTCGCCCGGGAGCGGCGGGGCGTCCGGGGAGAGCGTGACGGTCTCGGGCTGCTGCGACGAAGCGTCGCTCTCATCGATCGGGGGCGCGCTCTGACCACACCCGGTCAAGGGAGAGGACAGCGCGGCGGCCGCCGCGGCGGCGACCCACATCTGCGCGAAACCGCAGCGTTTCATGGTTGCAGCCTACCATGTCCGACGCGCGACGTGCGTTGCCCCGGAACGCCGGCTCTGGTGTACTTGGGGCCTCCAGCGTGGCGAAGCAAGAGAACGATCATCGGCAGACGCTCGTCACCTGCACGTCCATCGCCCCGCCGGCGCTTCCGGTGGAGCCTGGCACCGCGTGCCTGGTCGTGATCTACGGCACGGAGCTCGGGCGCCGCATCGCGCTCGGCACGGGGTCGATCGAGTGCGGGCGCGCGATCCAGACCGACATCCCCCTCGACGACGAGGCGGTGAGCCGCCGGCACGCGCGCATCTCCTGGAACGGGATGGGCTACGTCGTCCGCGATCTCGGCTCGACCAACGGCACCTACGTGAACGACGTCTCGATCGACGAGCGCGCCCTCAAGGACGGCGACCAGGTCAAGATCGGGCGGACGATCTTCAAGTTCATCCAGGGGGGAAACGTCGAGCTCTCGTACCACGAAGAGATCTACCGCCTGATGACCTTCGACGGGCTGACGCAGGTCCACAACAAGCGCTCCTTCGAGGTCGCGCTCGAGCGCGAGGTGTCGCGGGCTTGCCGCTACCATCGCCACCTCGCGCTCATCATGTTCGACATCGATCACTTCAAGAGCATCAACGACACGCGGGGGCACCTCACGGGCGACGCCGTGCTCCGGCAGATGGCCGCGCTCGCCGCCGCGAACGTCCGCCGCGACGACGTCCTCGCGCGCGTCGGCGGCGAGGAGTTCGCGCTGCTCGTCCCGGAGATCCCCGTGGAGAGCGCGCGCCACGTCGCCGAGAAGCTGCGCGCGCTCGTGGAGCGCACGCCGTTCCGCTTCGAGGACGGCGAGATCGCCGTCACCGCGAGCTTCGGCGTCGCCGGCATCACGCCGGACGCGCCGGTCTCGCCCATGGAGCTCTACCGCCGCGCCGACGAGCGGCTCTACCACGCGAAGAAGGGCGGGCGGAATCGCGTGATGTGACGGCGCGCGGGCGCCGTCAGGGCGGGAGCGGAACGGAGCAGTCGCGCGGCTCGGCGCCGTCGAGGATCCACGCGGTCAGGATGTCCATCCCGTCCACGTACATCGTGACCTCCTGATCGGCCGACGCCTGGGGGTGGAACCAGAACGAGGCGGGGTAGGCCGGGGGCGGCATGGGCAGCCCCATGACGAACGCGGCGCGCAGCCGCTCGATCTCCTCGCGGAGCCGCTCGGCCTGGTCGGCGGGCAGGGAGGGGTCGACCGCGATCTGCCCGACGATGATCTTGTAGAGGAGGTAGCTGTTCCCCGGGTTTCCCGGGTCGATGAGCGGCATGGCCCTGCCGAAGCGCTCCGGGGTCTTCTCCCCCACGTGCGCGCGCTCGCCCATCTGGGTCTGGTGCGCGGCGTGCCCGATCGCGGTCTCGTAGAGCGGCTCGACCCTGTTGTATCGGAACTGCTGCACGGTCGGATCGAGCGCAGCCACGGCCAGGTTCAGCCCCGCGGCGGCGTTCGCGTCGCTGTGGCACCCCGCGCAGGCGTTGAGGAGCTTCGCCGCGCCCTTCACGCACGGGAAGCACGTCGGGTCTTTCGGAGCATCGCCCTGGCAGTCGGGCGTGCGCCCGATGCACTCCAGGTCCTGCTGGCAGTAGAAGTCGCCGCTCGGCTGGCGCTCCGGCATCGCCTGGGGCGGGTTTGTCGCCGCGACGGTGAACTCGATGCGCTGGCTCTCGGCCAGGGGCGCGCCGTCGAACGCGCGGATGCCCGACGGCGCCGCGTCGTCCACCGGCCCCAGGACCGTGAGCGCGTACCGCGTCCCCGGGACGAGCCCTGGCATGCCTTCGACCTGGCGGAAGATGACCTCCCGCTGGACGGGGTTGTACGTCGGCGCCAGCGGGATCGGGTTGACGCAGTCCGCGTACGTCCGGACCTGCTTGGCGAGATCGCCCGAGACGCACAGCGACTCGGGCCCCACCGCGCCGCTCACCGAGCCGGGCAGCAGGAAGCGATCGAACTTGAGCACGAAGCTCGCGGTCGACAGCACCACGGTGCTGCCGTCCGGAGCGAGCGGGGTGCGGACAGGCTGGTAATTCTGGTCGAGGTCGGTCGTGGCCCGCGCCTCGATCAGGTGGACAGGGGGGGCGTCGATCGGCTGGTACGAGGCTTCCCCCACGTCGCAGCCGGCCGTCGCGAGGGCCGCGTGCAGGCAGAGGGGGAGGGGAGCGAGGCGCGCCGCACGGGCCAGCCTGCTCAGCTTTCGGCGTAGAGCGAGAGCTGCTCGCGGACGACCTTCTCGTTCACCCCGCTCTGGATGTGTTCTTTGAGACAGTCGGCCAGCGTGATCAGCATGTCGTCGACCCCTTTCTCCTCGATGAGCTTCGACAAAAGTTGCCGCGCCTCCCGTCCGTCGTCCTCGCGGAGGAAGCCCCGCACTGTCTCCAGCGTGATTTCCCCTTGGAAATCGAGATAGAGGTTGTCGATCAGGTACTTGATCAGCTCCTTCACGCCCGTTCTCCTTGGCGTTCGCGGCGATCGTTAGGGAAGCCGCGCGCACTTCGCTATACCCGTCGCCGGAAGGCCAGGGCAAGGAATATACTGACCGATTTTGACTTTTCACTGGCAACCCCGCAGGGACCTGTCGCTCGACTGATGGCACACCAGGCACGGGCGCGGGTTCCGGGAGAACGCGGTCTTGCAATTGCTCTCGTCGAACCCGATCGGGTGCGGGTTCACCCCTTGCCCGCCCGAGATCCCCCGGGTCGCGTGGCAGGTCGCGCAGTCCCGCTCGGTGTGGCAGGAAACGCACGCATTCAGGTTTCGCTCTGCTTCCCAGGCGTGGTGCTTCGCGCTGCGCGGCGCGGTGGTCCACTCGGCCGGCGGGGGATGGAAGCGGCGCCCTGCGGGCCGAGCGGCGCTCGGCGCCTCGCGCGCCACGCCCGTCCGGCGATGGCAGTCCGCACAGAACGTCTGCTCCTGATGGCAGCTCACGCAGCGCGGATTGTCCTGTCGGGCCGCCTGCGCATGCATCGAGAGAAAGTCGTTCGGGTGGACGTTGCGCGGACGGATCTTCCCGTCATGGCAGTCGGTGCAGTAGTTCGCGCTGTGGCACGTCCCGCAGAAGGCGCTGTCGTTCGCGGCGACCTGCTTGTGCCGCTCGAGCCAGTCGGGGGTGTGCCCCGCGTTGTGCAGCCACCGCGGCGGCAGCAGATCGCCCGTGGCGAACGCGGTCACGAGCCGCCCGTCGGGGCGCGTCAGGTGGCACACGTCGCAGTCGCTCTTCGCGTCGCCCTGGGCCGCGCCGCTCATGTTGTGGCACGAGAAGCAGCCCGCCATGCGCGGCAGCTGCTCGCGGGTGGCGAGCTCGAGGCGATCGACCCGGCCGTGGCACTGGCTGCACTTGATGTTCCGGCTCACGTGCTTCTGGTGCGGGAACCGGAGGTTCGCGTGCGGCAGCACCAGCGGCGCCACCTTTCCGCCGCTGCCCGCGTCTTCGCCGATGTGGCAGTAGACGCACTGTCCGTTCTCGTTCGTCCCCGCCTTCACCTGGGTGAGGTCGGAGTGATCGACGTCGTGGCAGTTGTCGCAGGTCTGCGCCGGGCTCGGCAGCAGCCGGTCCGTGACCGTGCCGCTCGTGTAGGCCCCGGCGTGGCACGACTTGCACGTCTGCTTGAGCCCCTTGACGTGCTTCTTGTGGTTGAAGCGGATCGTCAGCGTCTGCGGCGGGTAGATCTCGTCGCTCGGGACCGGCGTCGCGCTCGTCCCGGGCGGCATCCAGGCGAGCGGCACCTCCGCGTCGTCGGGCATCGGGTGGAGGCCCGACTTGTACCCGCCCGGCGGCGGGTGCGCGACCTTCCCCTCCTCGGCGTCGCCTTCCTCGGCGTCCTCGGCCGCGTCGGCGCTGTCGTCTTCTGCCGTCGCCGGCGGCTTCGGCTGGGCGGCCGCCTCGGGGCCCACGATCGCGAGCGCCAGCGCGCCAAGGCACGCCACGATCGCGACCCACCCCGGAACGAGCCTCGGGTGGTCCCGCCGCGCGCCGCGCGGGCCGTCCTGTGTTGCGTCCATGCGTTCCTCGCTCACGGCGCCACCCGAAGATTCACGAGGCCGACGACGCGGAAGCGCTGGCCCACCAGCCGGTTCATGTCGTGCTCCCACTCGAGCTTGAAGTCTGCGAACTCGCCCGGCCGGTACCCGGCCCCAAGGACGTACCCGAACGACGTCGCGTCCCGGTCCGGCCGGAGCGGATCCGCCCAGTTGTACAGCGACACCCGCGCCCCGAGCGCGTAGCGCTGCCCGTGCAGCCGCTTCTCGCCCGACAGATCGGCGCCTGTCCGGCGCCCGCGCTCCCCGGTCTGCAGCATCCCGCGGAGCTCGACCGAGGACGTCCGCGTGCGGTAGCGGCCCGCGACGTTCGCGAGCACGTCGGTCGTCATCGTCGTGGCGCGGTTCTCCTCGTCGCGCGTGTAATCCTCCACGGAGCTCGGATCGAGCGCCGTCGTCCCGACGCAATCCGGCCCGAGCCGCGCGACCTCGCACTGGCCGGCGCCGAACTCCTCCGGGTTCCCTTCGGCCATCCACATCCGCGGGCCACCCCAGGCGGCGAGATCGACCTCGCGGGTGATGTCGACCGCGGCCCGCCCGGTGATCGTGGTGATGGGCGCGTGGGTGAACCAGTTCCAGATAGAGTCGGCGTCGAACGTCGGAACGAAGTAGTCGATGTCCGCGCCCAGCGTGACGCGGCTGCCCGCGTACACCTCGAGGCCGCCGTAGAACGAGCCGACGCGCTCGTTGTAGAGGTCGTATGTCACCCCGCCCTTGAGCCCGCCGAGGTCGGGCACGTTGACGTTGGCCGCGTACCCGAGCCGGTCTTGCGAGATGCGCGACCCGTCGGTCGTCTGGACGTGCCCGTCCGCATCCGGGAACTGCTGTGTGATCGCGGTCCCCACGTTGTAGACGCGCCGGTAGGTCAGCCGGCCGTGGAGGAAGCTCGGACCGGCGCTCTCCAGCGCGACGCCGAACGCCGGGGCGATCTGCGCCTCCTGGAACGCCGGGTAGTCGGCCGCGCTGCCGGGCAGCGTCCGGTCGTCGCCGAAGCCCCGGTGGCTGCCGCGCCACATCCCCTGCGCCTCGAAGCGCGATGTCGAGAGCGGCAGGCCGCCGCGCTGCTCGAGGCCGCCGTACGCCTCGATCTGGACGTAATAGGGCGTCGTTACCCGGAGGAGCGCGCCGTCGAACGACCACCATCCGAGCACGTCGCTCACGTACTGGCGGCCGACCCGGAAGCCGAGCCACCCGCTGGCGACGTTCCGCCCTTCGACGTACGCGTACATCAGATCGAGCGGCGCCTCGCGCAGCCCCGGGATGTAACGCGAGCCGCCGGCGACGCTGTAGTCCGTCTCGCCGCCCTGCTGCACGCCTTCCAGGTGGCCGTTCACCCCGAAGTCCGCGTCGAGCCGGAGCCGCACGGTCGCCGAGTAGTCGGCCCCGCCTGGCACCGAGTCGCCCTGGATGTTGTAGACGGCGAGCCCCAGCGTCTGGAGGAGACGCCGTCGCTCGATGTTCGTGGCTCCCCAGGGGCTCGCGACCTCGTAGGCCTGGACGCCGGTGGTCGACTCGACCTCGAAGTCGGCTGCCGCGGCGCCGCGCGGGGCGAGCGCGAAGGGCAGCAGGCTGGCCGCGGCCATCGCGCGCAGCGTCGAGGAGCGCAGCGCTCCCCGCTCGCGCGCTCCTCGACGCGCCTCGCCGGAGCAGGGGCGTGGCTCACGACGTCGTGACGGGAGCTCCGCCATCGACGAGCGGTGCTCAATCACGGACTCTGCGCTCGCTTTCCGCTGCTGCGGGCCGCTCTACGCGGCCTCTGCGCTCAGCTGCCGCCGAGGGCTGAACAAGCATGGCGCGGAGTTTCGTCCACGCGCGGCAACGCTGTCAACCCAATCGCAGGGCGAACAGCTTTGTCGCAAAAGCGCGCCGTTCAGCCGTATCCAGCGCCCTTCCGGAGCTTGCCGTCCGCGCCGACGCTGAAGCCATTCGAGTCCTGGAGCGCCTGGTTCGCGCCGCTCCGCAGCTCCGCCGGCACCGTCCAGCCGCGGGTCATGAGCCCCTCGGCCACCTTGTTCTTCACCCGCACCGACTCCTCGGTCGCGAGCATCTTCACGAGCGCTGGCACGCTCGCCTCGTCGCCCTGAGCGAAGATGGTCTGCACGGCGTGAAACCGGACCGTCTCGTTCACGTCGTCGAGGAACCGCTCCACCGCGACCCGCACGTCGTCGCCCTTGATCTCGCCGAGCGCGATGATGATCTGCTGCTTCGGCTCGATGTTGCGCGCATA
Organism: Sorangium sp. So ce836; assembly: GCF_028553905.1. Classification (NCBI taxonomy): domain Bacteria; kingdom Pseudomonadati; phylum Myxococcota; order Polyangiales; family Polyangiaceae; genus Sorangium; species Sorangium sp. So ce836. The sequence continues at coordinate 5,029,485 of NZ_CP102233.1, forward strand.
CTCCGTGTCGCACCGATCGAGCAGCCGGACGAGCTCGGCGCGGTAGTCGTCGTCCTCGAGCAGCGCCCGCAGGACCTTGAGCGGCCAGGTGAGGGTCTCGGCCTTGAGGCAGAACTCGACCACGGCCGGCACCGCGTCCTTGCCCGCGTCGACGATGCCCCGGAACGCCAGATCTTTCTCTTCCTGATCCGTGATCGAGGGGTCGATCGAGAACGTGAAGCGCCTGAGGAGCGCCGCCGCTGCGTCGGCGTTCTTCATCGCCGCGAGCGTCTGGATGGCGTCGAGGCGGTCGTAGGTCTGAGCGCGCTTGTCCGCGACGACCTTGGCCGGGCCGGCCACCTTCTTGTTGTCGGAGGGGGCACCTCCGGCCGGAGGGTTGCTTTTGCGGAGAAAATCGAAAATACCCAACGCTGACCTCTGGTGGCTGTCCCGCCGCCGCGGTCCGAGCTGCCCGACGATCGCCGCCGGGCTCCACTGCCGAGGGCCGAGCCTGCTGCTCCCGGCACTGGACGCCCCCGCCCGGGTTGCCCCGGGCGGGACGGCTCGGGCCACCGAGCCGGCGAAGTCTACTCCGTCGTCTTGATGGCGGTGGGGAATTGGATGCTCAAGCTCACGGTGACCATGCTGGTGAAGTGGAATTCGCGATCCTTGTCGTCCACATGGGTGTCCGGGAACGCCTCATCCGTACCTAGCCCGTGGTTGTCGAAGCCCGAAGTATTCCACGCGAAGGGCAGGGCGCGCCACTCCGCGCCGAACCCGAGGAAGTCCGACGGGTAGAAGTTCAAGCCGAGGCCGAACGTCGGCGCGATGGCCATGCGGCTCTCGAGGCCGAAGGTCTCGGCGCAGTTGCTGGTGCACTGCTTGCGCTCCTTGACCCCGATCGCCGCGACCCCGGCGAAGAAGTTCACGTCGGTGTCCACGAAGAGCTCGGCGAACAGCGCCAGCTTGCCGCGGAACGGCACGACCGTGACCTGCGGCGCCGCGACCCACTGGATCTGGGCGAGCTGGTCCTCCGTGAGGTCGCCGCGCGTCAGGTTGACCCTGGTCAGCTGGCACGCCTTCGTGAACGGCCGGTCGGCGCAGTTGCGGTTGTCGATCGCGACGCGCTGGAGCTCGTCCGTCAGCCCGGTGTTGTACTGGAACCCGTAGCCGCCCCAGGCGCCGATGCCGAACCAGTCGGTGAGGTGGTAGGTGAGGCGCAGCCCCGGCATGATCGTCCGCCGGTACTCGTCCAGCAGCGTGAACGACGCCCCTGGAGCGACCTCAAACCGTCCGTCGCGGTGTAACCGGAGCTTCCGCACGGCGGGCGCTCCGGCCAGGGGGCCCGTCAGCTGGATCTCCTGCGCCTCCGCGGGCGCAGCCGTCATCAGAAGTGCACAGCCGGTCAGCCCTGCCACCACGGTGCAGAGGCTTTGGACGAATCGACGCATCATGCCTGTCCCCGTCTTTGGCTGAATCATCCCATGTCTCGCGCTCGGCGTCGGCGCGTCCCCACGTCCAAAGGCCCTACTTCGGCAGCCGGTATTCCCAGGAGAACGGCAGGAAGACCGAGAACCCGACCTGTGCCTGCACGTTGTTGGTGAAGCTCTTCCCCTCGGCGAGCCACGTGCTCTTGTCCTGGGGGTTGGTCTTCGAGACGCTGGGGTTCTCGAGCTCGTCGAAGAAGATGTAGTCGCTGACCTCGGCCATGGCCGCGAACCAGCGGTTGAAGAAGATGCGGAGGCCCCCGCCGACGTGGAAGGCGAGCTTGGGCTTCCAGTCGAAGGTGCGGTTGTCCGGATCGACGACGGCCATGGGCCGCGTCGAGATCGCGCCGACGCCGCCCAGCACGAAGAAGTCGTAGTGGAAGATGAAGTCGCTGAACCCGGCGAACTTGCCGTACGCGGGGACGTACGTGAAGTTCGCGTTCGCGTTCCACTGATACTCGGTGATCGGCTCACCGATACGCGCCGCCCTGCTCGTCTGGAAATTGAAGTCCGACGGCGTGTTGAGGCCGGCGTACCAGTTGCCGTTGACCCCGATCGCGAGGACGTTGGTGAGGTACCAGTTGATCGCAAGCCCCGGACCGTTGTGCCCGACGAACTGGTCGTTCATCGTCAGCCCGAAGTACGGGTTCACCTCGAAGCGGTGGTAGCGCAGCGCGTAGATCTGCTGCACCGCGTAGGTCTCCGGGTTGAGATCCTTCGCCGCTTCCTTGTTCAAGTCGATCGTGGGACACGCCGACGGGTCGATCTTACAGATGTCCCCAAGCCCCGCCTCATCGCCACCCTCGCCCTCGGCCGGAGCCGCGGGGGCCTCCGCCGGCTCCGTGCCCTCGGCAGGAGTCTCTGGCTCGTCGAGGTTAATTTCCTTGGGTTGCTGTTTTGGTTGAGCCGACGCCGTGAGCGGCACCGCGACCAGCGCAGCCGCAACGAGAAGCCCCACGCGAGCCTGGTTCATCGCCATCCCTTCCGAAGTCCGTGCGATGCGAGCGATCGATCGCCCAGGTAGTACAGCTTTCTAACTACGCGAATTCATTAATTAATTCGGTCAACCGCCAAGCCCGACGGACTATATCACGTCGAAAATAAAAGGATCAACAACCAAATCCGTTTGCCTTGGGCAACCTGGCGAGCCCCCGGACGGCGCGCGCCCGGGGGGACTCGCGCCGACCGGCAAATTCGCTGCACAATCGCCGCGGGCCCGGATCCGCCGTTGCTCGCGCGGGGCGGAGGTGCCGGCTCCTGACGGTCCAGCCGGCGCGGGCGAGGCGGTCCGAGGGCTCGGACCATCGCCCATTTCTTTGACCGATGTCGAGGGGAGTGATTGGGAGGTGGGGTCGAGATCGCTCGCCATGAGGCGCCGCGCTCGTCAGGCGGCCGCGTCCTCGGTGCCGCTCGGGCGGCCGAGCATCGCCTCGACAAACTCGTCGGGCTCGAACTCGCGGAGGTCCTCGGCGCGCTCTCCGATGCCGACGTAGCGTACGGGCAGCCCGTGCTCGGCGCAGATGCCGAGGATGACGCCGCCCTTCGCGGTGCCGTCCAGCTTCGTCAGCACGATGCCGGTGATGGGCAGCGCCTCCTTGAAGAGCGCGGCCTGCTGCATGGCGTTCTGTCCGTTCGTGGCGTCGAGGACGAGCAGCGTCTCGTGAGGCGCGCCCTCCATCGCCTTGTTCATCGTGCGCGCGACCCGGGCCAGCTCCTCCATGAGGTTCGTCTTCGTGTGCAGCCGGCCGGCGGTGTCGGCGAGCACCACGTCGGCGCCCGTCTCCTTCGCCTTCTGGATCGCGTCGAAGATCACGGCGCCCGGGTTCGCCCCGTCCTTGCCGCGCACGACCTCGCAGCCCACGCGCTTGCCCCAGACGTTGAGCTGCTGCACCGCCGCCGCGCGGAACGTGTCGCCCGCGGCGAGCACCACCGTCCGGCCCTCGGCCTTGAGCTGCGTCGCGAGCTTGCCGATCGTGGTCGTCTTGCCCACGCCGTTCACGCCGACCACCATCACCACGGTGGGCTGCGTCTTCAGCGGCAGCCCGCCGCCGGCGCCGACGCGCAGGATCCGCTTCGCGTGCTCGCGCAGCGCGTCCCAGACCTTGTCGGTGTCGGCGAGCTCGTTGCGGCTGAGCGCCGAGCGGATCTCGTCGAGGAGGAGCTCCGTCGTCTTCACGCCGACGTCCGAGGTGAGCAGCACCTCTTCGATCTGCTCGACGACGTTGGGATCGATCTCCTTCTTGCCGGCGAACAGCGCCTTGAGGCGGCCGAAGAAGCCCTCTCGCTCCCGCACCTTCGTGAGGCCCTTGCGGAGCCCCTCGACGTCGCGCTTGCGCGCGCCCGGGGGCGTCGTCTCCCGCGCCGGCCTCGCGGGGGCCGGCTTCTCCGGGGGCGCCTCGACCGCCGGCGCGGCGACGGGCGGCGCCTCCGCGACCGCGGGCTCCGGCGCCGCAGCGGCGGGCGGCGGGACGGCGGGCACCTCGACGGGGAAGGGCGTCGCCGCGGGCGGCTCCTCCTGCGGCGCGGGCTCCTTCGCCTTCGCCGGAGGAGGCTCTTCCTCCGCCGGAGGCTTCTTCTGGTCGCGCGGCCTCTGGGCCGGCTTTTCCGCCGGCTTCTCGGTGGGCTGCTTCGCCTTCTCCGCGAGCTTCTTCGGTTCGGGGGGCGCTTCGATCTGGGGTGGCGGCGCCTTCTTCGTGACGAAGTAGACGATCGCCGCCACCACGACGAGGCCGACGATAATTAGGGCGATTTCCACGTTGGCGTTCTCCGGCGAGGGAGCCGACTATATGGGACGCACCCCATACGTCAACGTGCGCTCGCGCGGTCGCCCGATCCAGCGAGCGAAACGGCAGGTCGGCGCGGCGGCGGGGCCGCCGCCGCGCGCCCCGAGCGCTCGGCTCACGGGGCGAGCTGCGAGACGCCGGGCTTCGGCTCCGACGCGCCGAGGTCCTGCTCGATCCGCTCGTCGACGGGATCGGGCCCGAAGGCGGCGTGCTCGATCCGGGTCGCCCACAGCTCGACCTCGCGCTGCTGGACCCTGCTCGCCACGCGGCGCACGTGCCCGGGCGTCGGCTCGGGCGGCCCCTCGAACGGCGCCCCCTGCCGCCGCGCCCACCGGACGAGGCGATCGAGCACGGCGCGGCGCCGCGTGACCAGCGCGATGCCCAGCCTGCTCGGCGGCGGGAGCGCCTGCTCGTAGCTGCTGTGCGTCGGCGCGCGCACGACGAGCGTCGCGTCGTTCCGGTACGGCGCCTCGATCGAGAACTCGCCGGCGTCGTCGGTCACGGCGCGCGCGACGACGCCGCTGCCGTCGAACGCGGGCACGACGATCGTGAGCTCGGCCTGCGCGATGGGCGCGCCGTCGTGCGCGTCGGCGACGGCGCCGCGCCAGCCGGTCGCGTCGTCGATCGGCCCCACGATCCGCACACCGGCGCGGCCGGGCGGCGCGGCGGGCTTCTCGTCGACCGCGCCGGCGGCCGCGCGCTTCGGCGCGCGCCGCCAGCCGCCGAGCACCCAGCCCGCGATCGCGAGGACGGCGGCGCCGAGCGCGAGCTGCCGCCACACCCCGGGTCCCGCGACGGGAACGTCGATCGCGAGCTCGGCGCCGGGGATCCACCACGGGGCGGCGGGCACGTAGCGGAGCGACAGCGGCACCGTCCCCTCGCGCTCGGCGGTGAACGCGGCGATCACCCGCGCCTTGCCGGCGACCACCGCCGCCGCGCCCACGGGCTCGCCGGCGCGCAGCGCCTCGATGACGCCGCCCTCGACCGTGCCGCCGGACGAGCGCACGTCGACGTCGATCGGCACGCCGTCCTCCGCGCGCGCCGGCTCGACCGGGTGGGAGAGGGCGAGCGTGACCTGCGCGTACCGGACGACGCCCTGGCCGACGCTCGCCTTCGCGAGCGCGGCGGTCCCCTCGAAGCGCGCGCGCAGCGCGCCCTGCCCGGCGCCGCCGAGGCCCTCGGTCGCGAGCTCGAAGCGCGCGCGGCCGTCGCCGCCGGTGGGCGCCTCCGCGAGCCGCGTGCCGCGCTCGTCCTCGAGCGCGACGGGGAGCCGCTCGCGCTCGAACGGCGCGCCGCCGGCGGCGCCGCTGCGATCGATCCGGAGCGACACGGTGACGTTGACCGTCGGGCGATCCAGATCGATCGCGTCGACCGGCGGATCGAACCGGAGGACCACCGGCGCGAGCGGGGCCGCGTGCGTCTCGATCGGGACCTTCGCCTCGGTCGGCTCGTAGAGCTTCCCTCCCGGGAAGCGGACGCGCAGCGTCGCGTTCGCGAGCGGCGCGCGCCCGCGGAGGCAGAACGTGCCCCGCGCGTCGGTCGTGAGCGCGTACCCTCCCTGCGAGGCGCGGTGCTCTCGAACGCGCGCCGCGCCGCCCTCCGCGCACGCCTCCGCCGACGGAAGATCCACGGGGGCGCCGCCGCTCGTGACGGCGTCGATGGAGAGCGGCGCCTCCGCGACCGGGCTCCGCGCGTCGTCGATGACGCTGCCGCGCACGACGAACCCGTCGGGCTCCGTCCACGCGACGGCGTCGATCTGCGCGCTCCCCCGCACATGGATGCGGAGCGGCGCACCTCGCGTCTGCGCGTGGGCCGGGGGCGCCGCGGCGAGGGCCGCCGCCGCGACGAGCGCCGCCTTCAGGCATCGTCTCAAGCCACGCATCTCCCGAACGCCTCCGGCGAGCTCCTCGTCATGGTCGCGCATTATTCGTCACGCGGGCCGAGCCCGGGCAAGGGGAAGCGGATCCGCCGCAGCGCCGAGCTCGAGCTCGCCCGGCGCGCGTCGGCGGGAAGGGGCGGCGAGGGCGAGCGAGGACGTACGCGGACGTGAGCGGACGTGCACGCGACGCGCCGACAGGACGTCGGCAGAGCGCCGGTGAGACGGGTAGATAAGTGGATGATGATGTCGTGTTCACCCTGAAACCCAACGTGTTTCGCGCCTTGAAGCCCCGCGGGCAGGCGGCGTCAAACCGTCCAGTTCGGTGGCAACGAGGAGCGAGCGAATGCAAGGCAAAAGTGCGAGCGTGTGCGCACCAAATTTCGAGTGCAGGCCCGCTGATCCGATCGCCACGGCGGCGATGCGCTCGTGTATCGTCGGACGTGGAATGCGTCGGCCCTTTCCTGCGCTCGTGTTGCTGGTTGTGACGCTCGTACTCTCGCTGATGCCGACGAGGAGCTACGCGGATCAGCGTACGAGCCACTTCGCCGAGCAGCTCAAGACCAACGACGACTACCGCGTCCGGACGCAGGCGGCGCTCGCGCTCGGCGCGTCGGGGGACGACGCCGCCGCGAAGCCGCTCTGCGACGCCCTGACCGACGCCAACGCGTCCGTCAGGGTCGCGGCGGCCGCGGCGCTCGGCAGGCTGGGCAAGCCCGCGGGGCTCGCGTGCCTGCAGCGGGCCGAGGGCCGGGAGCAGACGCCGGCCGTCAAGTCGCAGATGCAGAAGTCGATCGCGACGCTGTCCGCCGGCGGCGGGGGCGGCCCGTCGCCTCCGCCGCCGCCGGGCGCCGACACGAAGTACTACGTGGCCATCGAGATCACGAACAAGAGCGGCCGCCCCGAGTCCGAGATCGAGCCGCTCGTGCGCGCCGCGATGCAGGAGAAGATCCTCTCGAAGGCCGGCTACGCGGTGGCCCCCAAGGGCGAGACGCTCGCCCAGGGCAAGAAGATTCTGAACGGCAAGAAAATGAAGGGCTTCTACCTGCTCGCGACGGTCGAGCCCGCCGTGTACCAGGGGGGCAACCTCACCCAGGTGGTCCGCGTCAGCATGTGGACCTATCCGTCCAAGTCGCTCCAGGGCGAGTTCGCGCCCAAGCTCACGCAGAGCGGCACCCCGAAGAAGGACGTCCAGAGCGAGAACATCCTGATGAAGATGTGCGTCGAGAACGCGGTCGAGACCTTCCACAAGGTCGTCGCCTCGCTGTGACGCATCATCGCGGCTCGATATTGGCTTTCCCCGTGCCTCACGACCCTTGTCATCTCCAGCCAGCTTCGAGGATCCCATGAGCGACGCTTCCAGCACGGCCCCGCAGACCTCCGCCCCGGAGGTCAGAGCGCGCTACCAGCGGAGCGCGCGGAACTACCTGCTCGATCAGAAATTCCAGCTGAAATACACGGGGTTCCTCGTGGGGATCAGCCTCGCGCTCTCCGCGGCGCTCGGGATCCTCCTCTGGAACGCCAGCTCGAAGATCATCGAGCAGAGCCGCACCGCCGTGCAGCAGGGGCAAGAGATCGTCCGTCAGGGTCAGGAGACCGTCAAGCGCGGCCAGGAGGTGCTCGTCCAGAGCCGCCGGGTCAGCGAGGTCGTCGCGATGAACATCGCGAAGGAGTACAAGGACGACCCCGAGCTCGCGAAGACGTTCGGCGAGGCGGCGCAGCGCGACGAGAACAAGCTCAAGGACGAGCAGGCGCGGCTCGAGCGCGACGCGGCGTCGCTGCAGCAGCGCGCCGCGGCGCTCGAGCGGCAGGCCGTCGAGGTCGCGGACAACCAGCAGATGCTGCTCCGCCTCATCGTCGCGCTGCTGTCGCTGCTCGTCCTCGGCGTCGGCGTGGCGGGCATCGTCTTCACGCACAAGATCGCCGGCCCGATCTTCAAGATGAAGCGGCTGCTCCGCCAGGTCGGCGAGGGCAAGCTGGTCGTGCGCGAGCGCCTGCGGAAGGGCGACGAGCTCCAGCACTTCTTCGAAGCGTTCGAGAAGATGGTCGAGGATCTGCGGGCGCGCCAGCAGGCCAAGATCGAGAAGATGGACGCGATCCTCGCGAAGCTGGAGGCCGACGCGCGCGCGCAGAAGGGCGCCGCCGAGATCGACCCCGACGGCGTCGCGCAGCTCAAGCGCCTCCGCACCGAGATGCAAGAGCAGCTCGACGCGTGACCCGCTCGCGCGCCGCCCGAGCGGCGCGCGCCTCCTCGAGCAGCCCTGCAGCAGCTCGAAATCGACCCAAAATCAACCCCAAAAATTGAAGCTCGTGGAGCGGCCGCTGGCCGCGCACTCTTCCAACTCCAACGTCGCCGCGCGGGGCTCGCCCGCACAGCAGACGGGTCCAGATCGGCGTTTTCGGCGCGCAGGCGTGCTCACGCACGCCGAGCACCGAAAACGTCGAGATGGGCCCGTATCCGCAGCGGGCGAGCCCCGCGCTAGAAGGCAGCTTTGATGAGCTCGACTGCCGCCTCGCCGTTCGGGAGGAACGTCACCGACGCGGCGTCGAAGCGCATCCGCTCCACGCCGCGCACGCGCGAGAAGCGGGCGCGCCAGAGCTGCTCTCCGGCGCGCCGCACGCGCGCTCGCTTTCCCGCGTCGATGCTGTCGAGGGCGCGGACGTACGAGCCGGCGCCGCGCGTCCGCACCTCGATGATCGCGATGACCGGGCCGTCCCGCGCGATCACGTCGATCTCCAGGCGGCCGACCCGCGCGTTGCGCGCGACCACCTCGATCCCTTGCGCCGCTAGGTAGGCGACGACGGCGTCTTCGGCGCGCGCCCCGAGCGCTCTCCGCGCGTCCGCCGGCGGAGCGGCAGCGGGCGCGATCTCCGCGCGGCGAGACGACGCGCCACCGAGGTCGCCGCGCTCGTCGGCGCCCGCGGCGCGCGCGCCTCCCGCGAGCCCGCCGTCGCGCGTCGCACGGACCGGCGGCTCTCCGGTGCGCGACGTGCGCGCCGGCGGCGAGCCGTCGTGTGAGCCTGAACCGTCGCTGGAGGGAAGGGCGCCGCCGGTCCGATCGACCGGCGCACGCCGAGGGCTGCGCGAGGCGCGGCGGCCCGTCACCCGATGCCTAGAAGCCCGCGCACTGGTCCGAGTTGACGCGGCCGGGCACGTCGGCGCACTCCCCCTCGCTCTCGAACTGCGAGCCCTGCTTGATGCAGTACTTGCCGGTGAGGAGCGGGTCCCCGAGCCCGACGTTCGGGCGGATCTCGGAGCAGGTGAAGCCCTGCGGGCACTCACAGAAGTTGAAGTTCGGATCGTCCGGCTCCCCGTCGGCCACGCCGCACCGGCAGGAGCAGTACACCGCCTGCTGTGCGTTCCGTTGCGAGTCGGGGGCGCACTGGCCGCAGACGGGCGACGCGACGGGAGCCTCGGTCCCCGGCACGCAGCAGGGCTTGCCCGCGTTGTCCTCAGCAGTCGGGTCCTGGCAGCCGACGAATTCGCCCTTGTCGTTCAGGGCGCGGCACACGTGCGCTTTGCACATGCCGTCGCTGTCGCAGCGCCAGCCCTCGCCGTAGCAGTCGTCGTCGGTCTGGCACCGGCAGTCCTGGTTCCCAGCGCAGTTCGGCGGCTCGACCGCCCCGGACAGAACGCATTCGCCCTTGTCGCCGCAGGACGCCGCGTTGTTCGGATCGCAGGGCGCCGGCGCCTCCTGGCCGAGGGGGCAGCTCACGCGCCCCTGGAAGTGGTTCACCAGGCAGATCCGCGTCTGGCACTGGAAGGACCGCGATTCGATGTTCTCTTCCGTCACCTTGAAGCCAGCGAACTGCGGATCGTACTCGTCTTCGGGCAGGCACGGGTCGCCCACGCCGCCGCTTTCACACGCGGAGGGCAGGCTCGCCATAGCGACGACGCTGAGCAGGCCGAGCAGGCCGGACAGAATGGAACGGGTCATCAGAACGTGCTCCTTCGGCGGCGGTGCGCGCCTTCGCCTCGGCAGAAGGCGCGCGGACGGGAGGCAAGAAAACGCTCAAGTCGAGGTGCTCAAAGGCACAACGTCAGCGGTTGGACCCTAGACGAAGCGCGCCTTGAGCGTCAACAGCCGGATGGGGCGCGCCCCGCCGAGGTGGGGCGCCGTCGCCGGCGCGCAACGTTCGACCCCCGCGCCCGGCGGTCCCTTGGCAGGGGGCGGCCACGCTTCCGGGGCGCGGCGCCGGCGTGGCGTTCCCGTGAAGGAAGCGGCGCCGCAGCTCTTCGATAATTCCACCCTCGACTGCTACGCAGTGCGCAACCCCAAGGCCGACGCGGCGCCCGGTGTCCGAGGCCAGGAATGTAGCGCAGGCCCACGGCCGGCATCGCTTGACAAGCCGCGCGCCACAATCCTACCATCCCCCGCCACACGCAAGTATCCGTTGATTCTCATTGAACTTTTTGGTTCTCGACCGAGCTGCCTCGGGGGTCTACGGCGCGCGCTTCCGGTGTGTGGAGCCGCGAACGGGGCGAAGGGGCCACGATCTTTACGTCGCCGAAAGCGAGGAACGACGATGCGGAACCGGCTGGCGAGTATCTGCCTTGTAGCTTCTGCCCTCTTGCTCTCCCCCGCCGTGGGGCACGCGCAGGCCGGCAAGGGTAAGCCCGTCGCGGCTGGAAAGGCGGACGCCAAGGGCGGCACGAAGCCCAACAAGGAGATCAACCTCGACGAGGATGCGGGCCCCGTGACGGCGGGCCAGATGACGGAGGAGGCGGCGCAGGCGAAGCGGCTGTTCGACAGCGAGCGGTGGAGCGACGCCGCGCGGCAGCTGAAGCGCGTCGTCGACGGCGACACGGGGGACGACGAGGGCAACCGCCAGATCGCGCAGTACCACCTCGCGATCGCGCTGTACCGGCTGCAGTTCTACCAGGCGAGCTATGCGATCTTCTCGCAGGTCGCCGACAAGCCGAGCCACCTCAAGTTCAACGAGACGCTGCTCTGGCTGTCCAAGCTCGCGACGCAGCTCCCCGAGCCGGCGGACATCATCGAGCGCGTCGGCAAGTACAAGACCGAGCAGATCGCGCGGTTCAACAACCCCCAGCAGCGCGACCTCTACTGGCAGCTGAACTACCTGCTCGGCCGCTACAAGTACCGGAACCGGAACTACGAGGAGGCGATCGCCCTCTTCGCGAAGGTCGACCCCAAGAGCAAGTACTACGTCCAGGCCCAGTTCTTCAGCGGCATCTCGTACGTGCAGCTGCGCAAGTCGGTGCCGGCGGTCAAGTCGTTCCAGCGGATCGTCCAGGCGATCGACGAGGGCGTCGAGGGCGTCGAGGACGAGGCGCGCATGCGCGACCTCGCGTTCCTCTCGATGGCGCGCACCTACTACTCGGCCTCCGTCCGCCTCGACGACAACAACGTCCCGACGATCGACGCCGCGAAGCTCTCGGCCGCCGTCAAGTACTGGAACCGCGTCGACGTCGCGAGCGAGTACTGGCTGGACAGCCTCTTCGAGCAGTCCTGGGCGTACTTCATGGCCGGGCTGTACCCGCAGGCCCTCGGCAACATCCACACGATCGAGTCGCCCTACTTCCCGAACTCGTTCTATCCCGAGGCCGACATCCTGAAGGCGGTCGTCTCCTTCACGATCTGCCAGTACGGCGACGCGACGACGATCGTCGCGAAGATGAAGAAGAAGTACGAGCCGATCAAGAAGGAGCTCGAGTCGATCCTGAACCGGTTCCAGGGGGAGGGGAACGAGGAGCGCTTCTTCCAGTTCCTGAAGGACGTGAGCGCCGGCAAGGCGAACCTGTCGCCGACGGTCCGCCCGATCGTCGAGAACGCGCTCTCGGATCGCCAGCTCCGCCGCAACATGGAGTACGTGCGCGTGCTCGACGAGGAGGCGGAGCGGTTCAAGAAGGCGCCCGTCAACTTCCGCAACTCTCCGGTCGGCAGCGAGGTGACCGACGCCCTCGAGTTCGCGCGGAGCCTCGCGATCCGGAACGCCGGCACGCTCGGCCGGGAGCGCTACCAGCGCAACCTCGACGAGCTCAACGAGCACCTCCGCGACTCGTCGAAGATCCTCATCGACATCACCGCGGCCGAGCGGAACAAGCTCGACCAGCAGGTCGTCAGCGGCCAGCTCTCGAAGGAGGACGCGCTCACGTACGGCGTCGTCAAGCCCGACGATGAGCACGTGCTGTGGCCGTTCGACGGCGAGTACTGGCGCGACGAGCTCGGCTTCTACCGGCAGGTCGTGACGTCGAAGTGCAGCAAGTGAAAGATTTCTTAAACGTTTGCCCCGCGGCCTGGGACCGCGGGGCAGGGAGCGCTTCCTCACGGGGGTCCGTGGCGGAGGGACGGAGATGGAGATGAAGCAGTCGAAGTTCGGTGTACTGCATGCGCTCCGCGCGGCGGCAGGCACGCTGGCCGTGGCGGCGTGCGCCGTCACGACGAGCCCCGCGTCGGCGGCCGACGCATGCATCACGCAGCCCGCGAAGGACGCGATCGCCGCGTGTCCGGGCGGCAAGCTGCAGGTGTCGGCGGGCAAGAAGCCGCAGGTCAGCTTCAAGTCGGCCCCCACGGGCATCCAGCTGAAGAAGCGCGACGACCTGACGAAGCCGGCCAACCCGACCGCGTCGCAGGCCTCGGCGCAGCGCGACGAGCGGCGCAACCGCCTCGCCCCGAAGGTGAGGAGCCTGCTCATCACCGAGATCCAGGGCCTCGAGAGCCTGTACGCCTCGACGCCGAAGAACGCGCCGGATCGGCCGAAGCTGATGCGGCGCCTGGCCGAGGGGTACGTCGAGCTGGAGTCGGCGGCGTTCCGCGACAAGACCGAGGGGCAGATCAAGGCGGACGAGGCCAAGCGGAAGAACCCGAAGGCCGTCGCCGGGATCCAGGCCGAGGTCGGCAAGGCCGACAAGATCCTCGTCGCCGCGCGGAAGAGCGCGATCAAGTACTACACGCAGCTCAAGACGCAGTACCCGAAGTACTGCCAGAGCACCAACGCGTCCGACCCCGCGAAGAGCACGGGCTGCACGGACGAGGTCCTCTACTACCTCGCGTACGAGTACGAGCAGGCGCAGCAGCTCGAGGACGCGCGCAAGGTCTACTTCGAGCTCATCAAGAACTGGCCCAACTCGAAGTACATCCCGAACGCGTACCTCGCGTTCGGCGAGCTCTTCTTCAACGAGGCGCAGGGCGACCCGTCCAAGTGGGACCTGGCCGAGCAGTCGTACGTCAAGGTCACCCAGTACCCGCCGCCCGAGAACAAGGTCTGGGGCTACGCCCACTACAAGCTCGGGTACGTCTACTGGAACAAGGGCGACTTCGCCCGCGCCATCAGCGAGTTCAAGAAGACGATCGAGTACGGCCAGCAGTTCCAGCAGATGCCGAACGCGGCCCAGCTCGCGGTCTCGGCGCGGCGCGACATCATCCCGGTCTACGCGCTCGCGGGCGACCCGCGGAAGTCCCATGACTTCCTCCGGCCGCTCAGCGGCGACTCGAGCGGCAGCTCCGAGAAGACGTTCAAGATGATGGACGACCTCGGGCAGAACTACCTCGACACCGGTCATTACAAGGAGGGCATCGAGCTCTACACCGACCTGATGACCCGCGATCGGGGCCCGAAGTACTGCGTCTACCAGGGGCACATCGCCGAGGCGACGCTCGCCATGAAGTCTGGCAACAAGGACCAGATCATGGACGTGCTCGGGCGCCAGCTCGACGTGCACAACAAGTTCCAGGGCGAGGGGCACCCGGCGGACGCCAAGCTGAAGTGCTCCAACATCACCGCCGGCCTGCTGACCGAGACGGCGATGGCCTGGCACCTCGAGGCGGTGGGCTCGGGCGGCGTGCGCGGCACCGGCGACAAGAAGACGATGCAGCTGGCCGCGCAGCTCTACGACAAGGTCGTCAACAACTTCAAGCAGGAGCAGTTCGCCAAGTTCGAGTTCCCCCGCATCCTGAAGGAGGACTGGCCGAACATCTTCAAGATCAAGTACGCGATGGCCGACCTCCTGTACTTCCAGAAGGACTGGGCCAAGTGCGGTCCGGCCTTCGACTCGGTCGTGGCGGAGGATCCGAACGGCCCGCAGGCAGCGGAGGCCGCGTACGCCTCGGTGCTCTGTTACCAGAACATCTACACCGAGACCCACAAGGACGGCTCCCACCTGAAGGGGTCCGGCAACCTCCCGGACGGGGGGACGGGCAAGAAGGGCGAGAAGGACAAGAAGGCGGACAAGGCGAAGTTCCAGCCCAAGGAGTTCAGCGACAGCCAGAAGGGCATGATCACCGCCTTCAATCGCTACGTCTGCTACATCAAGCCCGCCGCGAACGACAAGGAGGCGCAGGAGCAGTACGTCGAGGTGAAGTACGCGCGCGGCCGCACGTACTTCGAGGCGCAGCACTGGGAGGAGGCGGCGCTCGCGTTCCGCGACGTGGCGCTGAACCACGCCGACAAGGAAGTCGGCATCTACGCGTCCCAGCTCTACCTCGAGTCGCTCAACGTCCTCGGCGCGAACATGGACCCGCCGCGTCCGTCTTGTTACGACGACATGGCCGCGGACGTGCCCAAGTTCATCGACCTCTACTGCAAGGGCGGCAAGGAGAAGGAGAACGCCGAGCAGTGCGGCATCCTGATCCGCATCCAGCGCGACATCGAGCGCCTGCGCGCCCAGAAGCTGGTCGAGGCGGCGGACGCGTCCGGTGGCGTCGAGGCCCTCAAGAACTACGAGAAGGCCGCCATCGCCTACATGGACATGTGGAAGAAGTACGGCGAGGCCGCCTGCGAGGCGAAGCAGCCCGCGTGCGAGAAGAGCGAGGAGATCCTCTACAACGCCGCGAAGGCGTTCCAGGCCGCTCGCCTCATCGCCAAGTCGATTGCAGCCCGTAAGATCCTGCTCGACCCGAGGTACAACCTCCACAACACCGAGCTGGCGAAGACGTCGATCTACGAGATCGGCGGCAACTACCAGGCGATCGCGGTCTACGACGAGGCGGCGAGCTGGTACGAGCGCTACGCCCGCGAGAACCCGAAGGGGGAGAAGGCCGCGGAGGCGCTCCAGGACGCGGTCGTGCTGCGGCTCGGCCTCGGCCAGGAGGACCAGGCCATCAAGGACGCCGACCTCTTCAACAAGAACTACGGCAAGGCGAAGCCCGCGCAGACCGCGCAGATCGCGTTCGCGATCGGCGCGCACTACATCGACCGCGAGGACTGGGATCAGGCGCGCAGGCGGCTGTCGACGGCGATGCCGCAGATCGACCGCAACGCGACGTTCGACGTCCAGGTGCAGGCGCACGCGATGTACGCGCGGGTCCTCCTGCAGACGAAGAGCGTGACCCCGGCGAACGGCGAGTACAACAAGGTCCGCGGTTACTGGAAGGACCCCGCGGCCGCGATGAAGAAGCTCGACGCGATCGGCGGCGAGGAGCCGGAGAAGCTGCGCCGGCTCGGCAAGGTGCTGACCGCGGTCGGCGAGGCTTACTTCCACTTCGCGGAGCAGAAGCGGAAGGAAGTCGATAAGATCAAGTTCCCCGAGTACAAGGGCGCCGGGAACCGCGAGGACGTCCTCAAGCACATCAACACCAAGGTCGCGGACTGGGTGAAGAAGAAGCGCCCGGCGATCGAGGCGGCCGACGCGGAGTACCAGAAGATCCTCAAGCTGGAGCCCACGCCTCCGCCGAGGTGGGTCATCGCCGCCGGCGCGCGCGTCGGTCAGATGTGGGGCAAGTTCGTCGCCGAGTTCCGCGCCGCGCCCATCCCCAAGGAGTGGAAGGGGCACGGCATGGTGCCGGGCACCGACGTCTCGTACGACGAGATCCGAGGCGAGTACTACTCGCGCCTGGACGAGGCGAGCGAGCCGCAGAAGCAGATGGCGAAGGGCGCGTTCAAGACCTGCCTCGACCTGTCGGTGAAGTACCAGTACTTCGACGACTACTCCCGCACCTGCGAGGTGTGGCTGTCGAAGAACTACGGCGCCGAGTACCACCTCATCGACGAATTCCGCGGCTCTCCGTCGCGGGTCAACTCCGGCCTGAGCGATCGTCCGGCGCCGCTGAACCTCGACGGGACGCCCTACCGCGAAGCGCCGACCGTCACGGACAAGCCGGCGGCGGCGGCGAGCAAGGAAGAGGGTGAGGACAAGAAGGCGGCGCCCGGCGGCTCGAAGGAAGGCTCGGCGCTCGATCGGGCCACGACCCGACCCAGGAAGTGATGGAGCGAAACATGAAGAGCTTCACCTCATTGGCAGCGGTTGCGGTGCTCCTCCTGGCCGCGACGGGTTGTGGCGGCGGGAGCGTCAGCGGTACGTCTCGCGCGGCGAAGGATCCGACGACCGGCAAGGAGATCACCGACAGCAAGGGCAACGCCGTGTCGGTCGCGGCGGCCAACAAGTTCAAGACCGCCATGGACGCCATGGTCCAGCACGACAAGGCGGCCGACTGGAACGAGGCGACCTGCAGCTCGACGGCCCAGCTGTTCCTCGACGCGGCGAACGAGCAAGGGGACGCGACGTTCGCCGAGGCCATCTACAACGCGGGGCTCGCGTACCAGCGTTGCAAGAAGGACTCGGAGGCGAAGAAGTACTTCCAGCAGGCGCTCCAGAAGAACCCGAAGTTCCACCCGGCGCGCGTCCAGGTGGCGCTCTACAACCTGGCGGAGTCGGGCGAGAGGAACATCGACGCGGCGATCAGCGAGATGCGCCAGGCCGCCGTCGTCGACGCCCAGTACAAGAACGTCGAGGCGCTCGTGCACCTCGCGCTCCTGTACATGAAGCGCGGCAACAACGTCGCCGACAACGATGGCCCCAACGACTTCCAGCGCGCGAAGCGGTACATCCAGAGCGCGCTGGCCGTCGACGACGCCTTCATGCCGGCCTTCAACCAGCTCGCCATCTACTACCTGGAGACGGCGAAGCAGAAGGCGGGCAGGAGGTCGGGCAAGGCGGTCGCGACCAACGTCAGCAAGCAGAAGAAGGTCGACACGCAGGCGCTGGAGCTCGCCGCGCTGGTCTGCTCTCAAGCCATCCGCAAGAACCCGAACTACGCGCCGATCCACAACACCGCGGGCATGATCCAGGTCGAGCTCGCGAACCTGAACGGCGCCGTGCAGGAGTTCAACATCGCGAGGAAGCTCGACCCGACCTTCTACGAGGCGCAGATGAACTACGCCGCGGTGAACCTGCAGTTCCGTGGGTTCCAGCAGGCGGACGAGGCGTACCGCGCGGCCCTGAAGATGCGTCCGAACGACTACGACGCTCACCTGGGGCTCGCGCTCGCCCTGCGCGGTCAGATCGACGACTCGAACTTCGACAACATGGTGGCGGCCGCCGGCGCCGAGCTCGAGGCCGCCAAGAAGCTCGCCCCCGAGCGCCCCGAGACCTACTACAACGAGGCGATCCTGACCCAGGAGTACAAGGCGAAGTCGGGCGGCAAGGCCGCCGAGGGCGCCCTCATGTCGGCGAAGGGGCTGTTCGGCCAATTCATCCAGAAGGCGGGCTCCAATACCGAGTTCGCCGACGCGGTGAAGCGGTCGAAGGAGCGCATGGAGGAGATCGACCAGATCATCGCCTTCAACAAGCAGACCGAGGCCGAGCGCAAGGCGGCCGAGGCCGACATGAAGACGAAGGAAGCCGAGCAGGAGGCAGCTGCCGGGAGCGAGGGCGAAGGGGGAGAAGGGGCGACTCCGGCTCCGTAGGCAGCAGGAGCCCTGTCTCCGATGCTGTCGGACGAGCGCCGCGAGCGGCCCGAGCCGCCAGGGAGAGCGAGCGAGGAAACCTGAAGATTTCCGAGCGAGCTCAACTGGCATGCCGGGCCGCGTAGCGGCGCGTCAGACAGCGCGTCGAGCCCCCTTCTCTCGCTGACGTAAAGAGAAGGGGGCTCGGCGTTTTCGTCGCAACGCTCTGGGAACCTTGGGTGGATTCGGTTGTCGATGCGAGCGTGGGTCGTGCTCTCCGTCGCACCGATGACATGCGAAGCTGGTTGACCGGCCGCCGTGTAAGGCGGTACAATGGCACTGTAACCGCGTCGAAAGATTGTCAGGAGGCTGGAATGAGAGGGTTGACCCGATTGGGTGCGGGAGTCGTCGCTGCCGTTCTTACGAGCGTGGTCGCCTCATCGGCGTTCGCGCAGGCCGCTCAGGGCGGCGGTGGCGGCGCGAAGAAGGAAGAGGGCTACGGGTACGAGTTCTCCGACGATCCGCTGAATGCGGGCGGATTCGGCCCCAACGACGCCACCATCCGCGTGCGGCCCGGCCCCGTCCGGACGACGCTGATCCGGCCCCGTACCTCGTTCGTTCCGGAGATGCTCAAGTCGGTCGAGAACCTCTGATGTGCTGGGCAGGTTGGCACCTGCCCTATCGATGGATCCCCCGGAGCCGGGGGCGTGCGCCGCGGGGCGTATAGGGAAGGCTGGCGGAGATGGAAGGCAAGCAAAGGGTCGCTCTCACATTTGCGCTCTACCAAAACGAAGCGCTCGTCCGTCGGGAGACGATCACGCAGGATATCGTCAAGGTAGGCAAGGACGCGAAGAGCCATCTGCGTGTCGATGACGAGCTTGCCTCGCGCATGCACGCGGTCATCGAGGTCGCCTCCCCGCAGGACATCACGCTCATCGATCTCGGCAACGAGCCGGGGACGATGGTGAACGGGGCGCGCGTCAACAAGTGCAAGATCAGCCCCGGCGATCAGCTCCAGATCGGCGGCACGAAGATCATGCTGGAGCGCGCCGAGCCGGTGGCGGTGGCCGCGGCAGCGGGCCCTGCCAAGGCGGTCCCCGCGAACCCGTTCGCCGCCGCGCCGCCCGCGAACCCGTTCGCCGCCGCGCCGCCCGCGAACCCGTTCGCCGCCGCGCCCGCGAACCCGTTCGCCGCGACCGCCGCGAGCGGGGCAGATCCGTTTGCCTACAACAACCCGTTCGCGCAGTCGGCGTCCGCGGTCGACGAGGTGCCCCCGGACGCGCCCGAAGGCTCCTACACGTACACGCTCGTGAAGAACGGGCCGGACGTGCCGAGCGAGGAGGTCGAGGTCCCGGCGGCGTCCGTCGAGATCATGATTCTGTGGGATGCCGCGGTGCTTCACGTCGCGCACCTCACGCCGCCGCGCTCCTTCTACGTGGGTGAGGAGGAGGGCAAAAACTTCAAGTGTGACTACTTCATCCCCTCGGAGAAGCTCGGCACCACGCGGGCGCCCATCGTCCTCGCCGACCGCTCGGGCTCGGTCTCCGTGGTGCTCCTGCCCCGCGCCACCGGCACCATCGAGATCCCCGGCACGCCGAAGATCACGGTGCAGCAGGCGATCGACCAGGGCCGCGCGCAGCCGTGCTCCGAGCTGTCGGGCGCCTACCAGATGGCGCTCCCGTCCGGCGCCAAGGCGAAGGTCGAGCTCGACGGCATCGTCTTCCAGGTGTCCGCCGTGAACGCGGGCAAGGTCGTGGCCGGCCACTTCCAGCTGGACACGCAGAGCCTGCTGTACACGGGCCTCTCCATGGCGGTGCACCTCGGGCTGCTCGCGGCGATGGCCTTCTTCATGCCGCCGCTCGGCGACACCGGCGAGGACGGGATCTCCGCGGACCAGCAGTTCCTCATCCAGCAGTACCTCGCGGCGGCCGCCGAGAAGGAGATGGAGGAGAAGGAGACCGAGCAGGTCGCCGAGAACGCCGCGGACAACAAGGAGGGCGGCACCGGTACGCGCGCCAAGGGTGAAGAGGGTTCGATGGGTAACCCGAACACCAAGGCCACCGGCAACCGCTACGGCGTCCAGGGCCCTGCGGACAACCCGGATCCGCACATCGCCCGCCAGGCCGCGCTGCGCGACGCCGCCGAGTTCGGCATGATCGGTCTGCTGAACGCCGGCGCCGGCGGCGACCCGAACGCCCCGACCGCGCCGTGGGGCCGCGACGATTCGCTCGGCAACGATGCGCTGAGCGCCCGCGGCAACATGTGGGGTGATCAGATCGGCGACTCCTTCGGTGCGGGCGGCCTCGGCCTCTCCGGTATCGGCGAGGGCGGCGGCGGGCGCGGCGAGGGTATCGGCCTCGGCTCGATCGGGACCATCGGCCACGGCGCCGGCACCGGCACCGGTCAGGGCTTTGGCTCCGGCCACGGCCGCCTCGGCGGGTCGCATCGCACCAAGCCGCCGCAGGTGCGCATGGGTGCGACGAGCGTGAGCGGCCGCCTGCCGCCCGAGGTCATCCAGCGTATCGTTCGCCAGAACTTCGGTCGATTCCGGCTTTGCTACGAGAACGGGCTCAGGAACAACCCGAACCTGCAGGGCCGCGTTGCGGTGCGCTTCGTCATCGGGCGCGACGGCGCGGTCTCGAACGTCGGTAACGGCGGCTCGGATCTGCCGGACAACGGCGTGGTCTCCTGCGTGGTGCGGGCGTTCTACGGCCTGTCGTTCCCGCAGCCCGAGGGCGGTATCGTCACCGTCGTCTACCCGATCATGCTCAGCCCCGGCGGCTGAGCCCGCCTCGCTGGTCGGCTCGCTCGAACGCCCCGCACGCACCGTGCGGGGCGTTCGCCATTTCCCGGACCGGACGCAGCAGGCGCCGGGCGCCGCGCGGCGTCTCCGGCGGCCGCCGCGCCGTGGTCGCAGGGGGGCGCATCAGGTCGCCGCGCCGCGATCGCGGGGGGACCGCGCCAGGTCGCCGTGCGGCGTCGCGTGGACGCCCACCAGGTCGCCGTGCGTCGTCGCAGGGGAGGGGGGCGGGGGCCCGCCGGAAGGCGCTGCCGACCGGCGCAAGGGCGGGTCTGAAGCCCTGGACTTCCGCGGTTCGCTCCGCCTATTCTCGCGACGCCGCGCGAGGTTGAACGCGCGCCACCTCAGGAAGCTTGTGACGGTGCCACACGGAGCGGCGCAGCCCGTCTCCGGATTGCTGAAGGAGCGGCGCAGCCGGCTCCGGGGACTGTTGGACGGAGCGGCGCAGCCGGCTCCCGGGACTGTTGGGCGGAGCGGCGCAGCCGGCTCCGAGGACTGTTGGAGAGGGGCGACGCGACGCCCGCGGACACTTCGACGCTGGCAGAGCCGATCCCATTCGAAAGGTGAGCAGATGAAGCTTGGAGCATTCTTGATGGTTGGGCTGGTCGCGGCGAGCGCGGCGGGGATGGGCTGCTCCCGGCATCGGCAGGAGGCCGTCATCCTGGCGAATCAGGCCGACAAGGAGGTCGCCGTCAACCCCGAGGGCGCGGCCAACAAGTACGAGCAGGCGACCAAGCTCGACCCCACGAACCACCGCATCTTCTTCAAGCTGGCGATGGCGTACAAGAAGCGGGACGAGTGGGACAAGGTCGCATCGACGCTGGCCCGCGCCACGCAGATCGCGCCGAAGTTCGCCAACTACTGGTTCGAGCGGGGCTGGGCGCTCGAGCAGCAGGCGAAGAAGAAGACGATCTCCTACGAAGAGGCCAAAGAGCCCTACCAGAAGTGTATCGAGAACGATCCCAACTTCGCGGACTGCTACTCGCAGCTCGGGAACGTTTACCTCTGGACGGACGACGAGCAGAAGGCGCTCGAGAACCTCACCAAGGCGATCGAGCACAACCCGAGCGAGATCCGGTACTACGCGGCGCTCGCCGATCTCTACATCCGCCTCGGCTACGCGAAGGAGGCCGAGCAGGTGCTCAAGGAGGCGAAGTCGTTCGCGAAGCCCGGGGACAAGTACCTCTTCGGCGTCCACAGCCTGCTCGCGTCGGTCTACCAGGAGCGCGGCTCCACCGCGGAGATGGTGACCGAGCTCGAGGCCGCGAAGGCGGCCGCGCCGCAGGACGGCCCCGAGGCCGTACAGATCCTCTGGAGTCTCGGGAGCACGTACGCGACCCTGGATCCGCCGCGCAAGCAGGAGGCGATCCAGATGCTCAAGGGGTTCACAACGCGCGCCTGCAAGGGATCGAAGGCGGCGAGCTTCAAGACCGAGTGCGAGACGGCGAACACGCTCGTCGCGCGGCTCGGTGGCACGTGACGCCGCTCGCGGCGCGGGGCACGTAAGGCGTTTCAATCCGTTCGAAGGTCGGGGCCGAGGGTCGATAATCAATGGATCTTGCGCAGCGTCTCAATCATCTCGAGTCGGTTCATGACTGGCAAGGGCTCGTCGAGGAGCTCGAGAAGGGGATTGCGGCCGAAGGGGACGCGACCCGGAAGGCGGCATATCACCTGAAGCTCGGGCGGCTGCTCGAGGAGAAGTTCCTTCAGGCCGTCAAGGCGCTGAAGCACTTCCAGGACGCCTACAAGCTGAATCCAGCGCTGCTCGAAGCGCTGGAGTCGGCTCGTTCGATTTACTGGGACCTCGGCAAGACCAACATGGTCCTGAAGCTCCTCGAGCTCGAGCTGAGGAACTCGCCGGAGGGGACCGCGGCCGCCGAGCTCCTCGTGGAGCTCGGCGACGTGCTCTGCGACGCGGGCGATTTCGAGCGCGCGACGGCGACGTACGCGCGCGCGCTCGGCGCCTCGGGCGGGACCAGCGAGGAAGCGCGGGCCTGCCTCGGCGACATGCAGGTCGATCAGTCGTCGTGGGCGGCGCACATGGCGGAGCTGGTCGAGGCGGCCGACGCGGCCGCGACCACGAGCGAGCGCAAGCGGCTGCTGCTCCGCGCGGCGCGCCTCGCCAAGCGCTTCGATCGCGACCAGCTCGAGGGCCTGCTCCGGCGGGCGTACGAGACGGCGCCTTCCGACAAGCAGGCCGCGGCGATGTTCGAGGGGCTGCTCGCCGAGGAGGAGCGGCCGCAGGCGATCGTGGAGACGCAGCGCCGCATCCTCGACGCGCGCACCGGCGTGGCGCGCGGCGAGGCGGCGTTCAAGTTCGGCGTCCGCTGGGCCACGCGGCACCAGAACGTCGAGATCGGCTCGAAGCTCCTGGAGGAATCGCTCCGGTACGACCCCTCGAACGAGGCGGCGTTCGCCTACCTGCGCGAGCTCTGGGGGACGAAGGAAGGCAACTGGGAGCGCGTCGCCGCGCTGGCGGAGAGCGCCGCGAACCAGAACGGCAGCTCGCCGTTCATGATCGCGCAGGCGGGCGGCATCGCCTGGCGGCAGCTCGGCAACCTCATCCGAGCGAGGAGCTGGTTCGAGCGGCTCTCGGCGGTCGCGCCGACGCACCCGAGCGTCAGCGCGTTCGAAGCGCAGATCGGCGAGCGCCTCACGGCCGCGGCGCCCGCGCCGGCCGCGGCGCCTGCGCCGGTCGCCGTCGCGCCGGCCGCGCCCGTCGCAGCCGCGGACGCCACGCCGCTCCCCACGAGCGCGCCTGCGCCCGTCAGCGCACAGGCGCCTGTCAGCGCACAGGCGCCTGTCAGCGCACAGGCGCCCGTCAGCGCACAGGCGCCCGTCAGCGCGCGCGCGCCGGTCAGCACGCCGGCCCCGGTCAGCGCGCCGGCGCCGGTGAGCGGCAGGGCGAGCACGCCCGCGGACGTCCCGGCTGACGAGGTCAACGCGAGGTCCTCGGTCGCCGACATCGAGCCGGCGCCGCCGCCGCGCGCCCCCGCCGAGAGCCGGCCCGCCGATTCGGAGATCGGCCGGCGGCCGACCGCGCCGCCGCCCCCGGCCGCCGAGATCGCGGGCCGCGTCGAGGAGCTCAAGGCGAAGGCCCAGAAGCAGGAGCAGGCCAAGCGGTACAACGAGTACGTCAAGACGCTGATCGAGATCGCCGAGGCGGTCTCCGATCCCGCCGAGAAGATCGAGAACTACGCGAAGGCGGCGGAGCTCTACTCGGGCAAGTTCTCGAACGCGGCCGAGGCGGTGAAGTGCTACGAGGCGATCCTCGCGATCGACGGCGAGCACCCGCAGGCGATCGACTTCCTCCGCCAGAGCTACGAGAAGCGGCGCGACTGGGAGAAGCTCATCGGGCTGCTCCGCCGCGAGGCCGCCGCGCTCCCGGAGGGCGGCGAGCGCGCCGCCAAGTACCTGGAGATCGCGAAGCTCGCGTCCGAGCGGGTGAAGAAGGTCGACTTCTGCATCGAGCTCTGGGACGAGGTCCTCGCGAACGATCCGGAGAACCCGGAGGCGCTGAACGCGCTGGCGGGGCTCTACGAGAAGAACAAGGACTACCAGGCGTTCGCGCGGGTGCTGCAGAAGCAGGTCGACACGACCTTCGACAGCACCCAGAAGCTCGCGCTCCTCAGCAAGCTCGCGCAGCTCTACGGCGAGCGCCTCAAGGACGACGAGGCCGCGGTCAAGGCCTGGCAAGAGGTGATCGCGCTGAACCCCCAGGACCGCAAGGCGCAGGAGGCGCTCAAGAAGGCGTACCTCCAGCTCCAGCGCTGGGACGATCTCGAGGTGTTCTACGCCGAGAGCGGCAAGTGGGACGAGTTCATCCGCGTCCTCGAGTCGCAGGAGGCGAAGGAGACCGACGACGCGGCCAAGATCAGCCTGCTGCTCAAGATCGCCGAGCTCTGGATGAACCAGAAGCAGAAGGCGGATCGCGCGGCGCGCGCCTACGAGAAGGTGCTCTCGATCGACGGCGCGCACCTCGCCGCGGCCGAGGCGCTGATCCCGATCTACACGCAGGCGAACAACCCGAAGGGGCTCGCCGGCGCGATCGAGGTGAAGCTCTCGCACGACCAGGACGACGCGTCCCGGCTCGACCTCTACCGGCAGGTCGCGGCGCTCTACGAGACGCGGCTCAAGGAGCCGCAGAAGGCGTTCGAGCGCTACCTCTCGGCCTTCCAGATCGCCCCGCAGGACGAGCAGTGCATCGACGACGTCGAGCGGGCCGCGCGCTCCACCGAGGGGTGGGACGCGCTCATCGACGCCTACTCGACGGCGATCTCCCGCGCCGAGAGCGAGGGGGACATCGCGCTCGGGGTCGATCTCCGGCTCCGGCTCGGGCGCGTGCTGCTCGACGAGGTGAAGCGCATCGACGAGGCGCTCTCGCAGTTCCGCGCCGTGTACGAGGCGGACGGCGAGAACCAGGCCGCGATCAGCGCGCTGGAGCGGCTCTACCGCGAGACGGGCCGCTTCGGCGAGCTGCTCGGCATCTACGAGAAGAAGCTCGGCATCATCACCGAGCCCGAGGAGCGCAAGCAGATCCTCTACGCGATCGCCGAGCTCTACGAGGGCGAGCTGCGCGACCCGGTGCGGGCGATCGCGACGTACCGCCAGGTGCTCGACGACGAGCCGACGGACCCGCAGGCGCTCGCGGCGCTCGACAAGCTCTACCGCGAGCAGCAGGACTGGGAGTCCTACGTCGACGTGCTCCGCAAGCGGATCGACTCCCCGCTCGACGAGCAGGCGCTCATCGACCTCAAGTTCCGGCTCGGGAGCACCCTCGAGAAGCACTTGAACGATGCGGCCGGAGCGCTCGAGAACTACAAGGAAATCCTGATCCTCGATCCGGGCAACGACGCGGCGCGCCTCGCGCTCGAGGCGCTGCTCTCGAACGAGTCGCTGCGCGCCGAGGCGGCGGCCATCCTGCAGGAGATCTACGAGGGGCGCGGCGACTGGGAGAAGCTGATCCAGGCGCTCGAGATCCTCGCCGCGGCCGAGGGCGACACGGCGACGCGCGTCTCGCTGCTCCGGAAGGTGGCGCGGACGGCCGCCGATAGCCTGAGCGACTTGAACCGCGCGTTCGACGCGCAGTCTCGGGCGCTCAAGGACGACCCGTCGCACGCCGAGACGCGGGCGGAGCTCGAGTCGCTCGCCGCGCAGGCGGGCGCCTGGGACCGGCTCGACGTCATCTTCAGCGAGATCGCCGACTCGCTGAGCGACGCCCGGCTGAGCCGCGAGTACTGGATGCGGCTCGCGAGCATCCACGAGCGGCTCGGCAAGGTCGAGGACGCGGCGAACGGCTACCTCCGCGTGCTCTCGATCGATCCCTCCGACTCCGAGGCGCTGGAGGCGATGGACGCGCTCTACCGGCGCACCGAGCGCTGGGGCGATCTCATCGGCGTCTACCGGCGCCGCATCGAGCTCGTGCACGAGCCCGCCGAGCGCGAGAGCCTTTACGCGCAGATGGCCGAGGTCTACGAGCAGCGGCTCGGCCAACCGGAGGAGGCGATCGCCGCCTACCGCGAGGTCCTCTCCACCGACGACACGAGCCTCGTGGCGCTGACGGCGCTCGACGGGCTCTTCAGCCGCCAGGGCATGTGGGAGGAGCTGGCCGACAACCTCGAGGCGCAGCTCAGCATCGCGGCCGAGGAGGAGGCGCAGATCCGGCTGATGCTCCGGCTCGCCGCGCTGCGGGAGTCGCGGATGCGGCTCGTCGACTCGGCGATCGACATCTACCGGCAGGTGCTGGAGCGCGAGCCGACCAACGTCGAGGCGCTCGCGGCCCTCGAGCGCCTCGGGAAGCTCCCCGAGCACGAGGTCGCGATCGCGGAGATCCTCGAGCCGCTGTACCGCCAGTCGGGCGACTACCAGAAGCTCATCGGGGTGCACGAGGTGCAGGTGCGCCGCAGCGACGACGTGACCCGCCGCGTCGAGCTGCTCCACCAGATCGCCGTGCTCTACGAGGACGCCGGCGGCGACCTCAACTCAGCGTTCGACACCTACGCGCGGGCGCTGAGCCAGGATCCGGCCTCGGAGTCGACGCAGGAGGGGCTCGATCGGCTCGCGCGCGCGACCGGTCGCTTCGCCGACCTGGCGCGCGTGTTCGAGACGCTGGCGGCGCAGCAGACCGACGCGGAGCTCGCGAGCACGCTCTACACGATGAGCGCGCGCATCTACGAGGGCGACCTCGGCGACATGGACAGCGCCGTCGGGCACTACCGGCGCGTGCTCGAGATCGATCCGCGCAACCTGCACGCGGCCGAGTCGCTCGAGCGGCTGTTCCGGACGTCGGAGCGGTACAACGAGCTGTCGCAGATCCTCCAGCAGAAGGCGGACATCCTCGACGACCTGAGCGAGAAGAAGCTCGCCCTGTTCCAGGCCGCGAGCATCGAGGAGGAGGTGCTCGAGCGGCACGACCAGGCCATCGCAGTCTACGGCAAGGTGCTCGAGCTCGACGCCGAGGATCTCCGGGCGATCGACGCGCTGACCAAGCTCTACCTCAGCCTCTCGCGCTGGCAGGAGCTGCTCTCGGTCTACGCGAAGAAGGCCGATCTCGTCCTCGATTCGAACGAGAAGAAGCGCATCTACTACCAGATCGGCGCGGTGTACGAGCGCGAGCTCGGCAACGTCGCGAGCGCGATCGACACGTACCAGCGGGTGCTCGAGATCGATCCGGACGACCTGCAGGCGCTCGGACGGCTCGACGTCCTCTACCAGACCTCGGAGAACTGGCTCGAGCTGCTCAGCGTGCTCCAGCACGAGGCGGAGATCACCGCCGATCCGGCGGAGGGCATCAGCTACCAGTACCGGATCGCGGAGCTCTACGAGAAGCACCTCGACGACGTGTCGAGGGCCATCGAGCTCTACCGCGATCTGCTCCAGCAGATGCCCGACCACGAGCCGACGCTCCGCGCGCTCGAGCAGATCAAGGACGGCACCCGCGATCCGCTCGGCGCCGCGCTGGTCCTCGAGCCGATCTACGACGCGTCCGGCGAGTGGCAGAAGCTGATCAGCGTGCTCGAGGTCCGGGTCCGGGTGGCCGAGGACCCGTACGAGAAGGTCGATCTGCTCCACCGCATCGCGCGCCTCTCGGAGGAGATGCTGAGCGACCACGTGACCGCCTTCGAGACGTACGCGCGGGCGGTGACGTTCGACATCGGCAACGAGGAGTCGCTCTCGAACCTCGAGCGGCTCGCGATGATGGTGAACCGCTGGCCGCAGGTCGCCGCGCTCTACGACACGGAGCTCGGCCGGCTCGGCGAGGAGCCGGGGCGCTTCGTCGAGCTCGGGCTGCGGCTCGCGCAGATCTTCGAGACGCAGCTCGACGACATCGACAGCGCCGTCGCGCGCTACCGGCGCGTGCTCGAGGTCGAGCCGGAGAACCAGACCGCGATTGCCTCGCTCGACCGCCTGTTCACGGCGACCGAGCGGTGGAGCGACCTCGTCACGATCCTCTCGCGCGAGTCGGAGATCGCGCAGTCGCCGGACGAGATCCTCGAGTTCAAGTACCGGCTCGGCGTGGTGTACCAGACGCGGCTCAACGACCTGCCGGCGGCGATCGCGGCGTACCGCGAGGTGCTCACCGCAGCCCCCGAGCACTCGCCCACGCTCGAGGCCCTCGAGGGGCTCTTCGCGGCCGGGATCAAGCAGATCGAGATCGGCGCGATCCTGGAGCCGCTCTACCAGGCGGCGGCGGAGTGGGAGAAGCTCGGCGGGGTGCTCGAGGCGGAGCTCACCCACCTCACCCAGGAGCCGGATCGGCTGTCGATGTACTACCGGCTGGGCGAGCTCCAGGAGGAGCGCCTCATCTCGCCGGACGGGGCCCTCGCCGTCTTCATCCGGGCGCTGAAGGAGTACCCGCGCGACGAGAAGACGCTCGAGGAGGTCGAGCGGCTCGCCGGCTCGGTCGACGGCGGCTGGGAGCTGCTCGCGAACGCGTACGCCGACGTGCTGGGCATCCACGCCGACAAGGACGTGCAGACCAGCATCGGCAAGCGGCTCGCGCGCGTCTTCGAGACCGACCTCAGCGACGTCGCCAAGGCGGAGGAGACGTATCGGTACGTGCTCGGCATCGAGCCGCTCGAGGCCGAGGCGCTCTCGAACCTCGACCGGATCTACACGCAGCTCGAGCAGTTCCCGGAGCTCGCGAGCGTGCTCGAGCAGCGGGTGCGCGCCACCGAGGATCGCCCGGAGCTCGTCGACCTGTACCTCCGGCTCGGCCAGACGTACGAGGAGCGGCTCGGGCAGCTCGACGACGCCATCCGCGCCTTCCGGCGCATCTTCGACGAGCTCGAGACGACGAACGAGCAGGCGATCAGCGCCCTCGAGCGCATCTACACGACCAAGGGCGCCTGGACCCAGCTCAAGGTCGTGCTGGAGCGGGAGCTCGAGAACGCGATGGGCGACAGCCAGGAGGCGGACATCCGCGCCAAGATGGCGCACCTGCTCGCCGATCGGCTGAACGACGTCCAGGGCGCGGTCGAGACGTGGAAGCGCGTCCTCGACCTCCGCGGCGAGGATCCGGAGGCGCTCGGGGCGCTGTCCAACCTGTACGAGCGGGTCGGGCAGTGGGCCGAGCTCTGCGACGTCCTCGAGCGGCACTACGACATCGCGATCGACGACGAGTCGCGCGTCGCGGTGCTGCTCCGCCGCGCCAAGCTGTTCCACGAGCAGCTCGGCCGCGACGACTCGGCGCTCGACGACTACCAGCGCGTGCTCGACATCGACTACGCGAACCTCGAGGCGCTCTACGCCATCGCGGCGATCTGGCGGCTCCGCAACGAGCCCGAGCAGATCGTGAGCGCGCTCCACCAGACGGTGGATCGGGCGCGCGACGTGCTGCCGGCCGAGAACGTGATCGCGCTCTACCGCGAGCTCGGGACGACCTACCAGCACGTCCTCGGGCAGGCGTACGACGCGATCGACGCCTGGCGGAAGCTGCTCGAGGTCGACCCGAAGGACTTCGAGGCGATGGCCGCCCTGGAGAACCTGCTCCGCGCCGAGGGGCGCTGGGTCGAGGTCATCGACGTGAAGATGGGCCGGGCGGCGGCCTACGAGTCGCCGGCCGACAAGGTGCGCGAGTACCTCGAGGTGGCGCAGATCTGGGAGCACCAGGTCGAGGAGAAGGACCGGGGCACGCTCGCGTACGAGAAGGTCCTGGAGCTCGACCCGACGCACGACCAGGCCTTCGCGGCGCTCGAGGAGCTCCACGACGCGGCCCGGCGCAGCGAGCCGCTCATCGAGCTCTACCTCGCGCGGCTCGAGTCGCGCGAGGAGGTGCACGAGAAGACCGACATCCTCCGCAAGGTGGCGCGCGTCTTCGAGGAGCAGCTCGAGGACAAGCCCCAGGCCTTCGACGCGCTGCTCACGGCCTTCGAGATGGACTACTCCGACATGGAGACGGTCCGGTACCTCGAGCGCATGGCGCAGGCGACGAACCGCTGGCCCGAGCTCGTGCAGACGGTGAACGGGTGGCTCCAGCAGGAGACGGCCCCGGTCCAGAAGATCACGCTCTGCCTGCGCCTGGCCAAGTGGTACTCGGAGGACCTCGGTCACCCCGAGTACGCGCAGCCGTACTACCAGCAGATCTACGCGTACGACCCGAACAACGTGGCGGTGCTGCGCCAGATGGCGAACTTCTTCAAGAAGACCGGCCAGTGGCAGCGGCAGGGCGAGATGCTGACGAACGCCCTCAACGTCGCGGTGATCGACGTCGACCGGAAGGAGATCCTGACCGAGCTCGGCGAGGTGCTCGAGAAGCACATGGGCGAGGTCGAGCAGGGGCTCAGCTTCTACCGGCGCGCCCTCGACGTCGATCCGCTGCACCTCCACGCCCTCGAGGCGCTGGAGCGCATCTACACGGATCGCGACCAGTCGAACGACCTCGTCGACGTCCTGCTCCGCAAGGCGAAGGCCGTCAGCGAGCCCGACGTCGTCGCGAGCGTGAAGCTGCGCACCGCCGGCCTCTACGAGACCAAGCTCGGCCTCATCGAGAAGGCCGGCGCGGTCTACCGCGAGGTGCTGGACATCGACGCGTCGAACCTGCTCGCGATGCGGGGGCTCGAGCGCGTGTACACGACCACCCACCAGTGGCCGGATCTCGTGCGCGTCCTCGAGATGCAGCTCGACGTGGTCACCACGGAGCGCGAGCGCATCGACGTGCTGATGAAGATCGCGAACCTCCAGGAGGAGCAGTTCCTGAAGCCCGATCTCTCGGCCGCGCGGCTCGAGCAGGTGGTCGAGATCGACCCGTCGCACGAGCCCGCGCTCGAGGCCCTGGAGCGCTGCTACCGCCGGCTCCGGCAGTGGCACGACCTCATCAACACGTACGACCGCCACATCAACGCCGCCGAGGATCGCCAGAAGAAGATCGAGCTCTGGTCCCAGACGGCGAAGGTCTACGCCGAGGAGATCGAGGACCTCGACCGCGCGATCGACGCCTACCTGAACATCGTCGACATCCAGGACACGCACATCCCGTCCCTGGAGGCGCTGGCGAAGCTCTACGAGAAGCAGGACAACTCGGCGAAGGCCATCGAGTACATGACGCGCGTCGCGGACCTGACCGTGGACGGCAAGCAGCGCGTCGACATGTACTACCGGATCGGCCGGCAGCTCGACGAGAAGCTCGGCGAGCGCGGGCTGGCCCAGGAGCGCTTCGAGATGGCGCTCGATCTCGACCCCTCCCACGTGCCGAGCTTGGCGGCGCTGCGGGTGATCGCGATCGACGCGGCCGACTGGGATCGGGCGGCGCGCTACCTCGAGCAGGAGCAGATGAACACCGACGCGCCCCGCGCCAAGGCGCGGCTGCTCGTCGAGCTCGGCAAGCTCCGCGACGACATGCTCGGCGAGCACGCGCTCGCCGTGCAGGCGTACGAGATGGCGCTCCAGAGCGACCCCGACAACGAGGACGCCGCGATGCCGCTCCTCAACGAGTACGTCTCCACGGAGCGGTGGGCCCAGGCCGAGCCGCTCGCGGAGATGCTCGTCAGGAAGAGCGGCAAGCGCGACCGTTCAGAGCAGCACCGGCTGCAGCGGACGTTCGGCAAGGTCCTCGAGCGGCTCGGCAAGGACGAGGCGTCGCTCAAGGCGTACACGGCGGCGCACAACCTCGATCTCACCGACCAGGAGACGATCCGGGGCCTCGCCGACGTGAGCTTCAAGCTGAACGACTGGGCGAGCGCGCTGACGAACTACCAGAAGGTGCTCACCAGCCTCGACGAGGCCGAGACCGAGGAGCGCGCCACCGTCTACTACAAGCTCGGCTGCATCAAGCAGGCGCAGGGGCAGTCGAAGCAGGCGGTCAACAACTTCGAGAAGGCGCTCGGTGCCGACCCGTCGCACCGGCCCACGCTCGAGGCGATGGTCTCGGTCTACGACGCGCTCAAGGACTACAAGCAGGTCTGCCACTACAAGCGGCTGATCCTCGACAACATCATGGACGGCGCCGAGCGGTTCAGGATGTTGAACGAGATCGGCGACATCTGGGTCGAGAAGGAGAACAACATCCCGAAGGGCGTGGAGGCCCTGGAGGAGGCGCTCGATCTCGAGCCGCAGAACCACGTCCTGCTCCACAAGCTGCTCCAGCTCTACCAGCGCACGGGGCAGTGGGAGCGGATGGTGGACTGCCTCCAGCGGATCGCGGACCTCGAGCCGCAGCCGGATCGCAAGAGCCGCTACCTCTACACGATGGCGCAGATCTACCGCGACAAGCTGGAGGATCCGGCGCGCGCGGTGGAGCTGTTCAACGAGACGCTGGACCTGAACCCGCACTCCCTCGAGGCCTTCGAGCGCATCAACAAGATCCTCACGGCGCAGAAGGAGTGGAAGCAGCTCGAGCGGGCGTACCGCAAGATGCTGCACCGGGTCGCCGGCAAGGGGAACACGGACCTCGAGTACAACCTCTGGCACGCGCTCGGGCTCATCTACCGCGACCGGCTCGGCGACCGGACGGCCGCGGTCGAGACGTTCCGCATGGCCTCGCGGCTCAAGCCCGAGGACGCGACGGAGCACCTGATCCTGGCGGAGCTCTACGAGCAGTCGGAGCAGTTCGATCTGGCGACCAGCGAGTTCCAGGCGATGGTCAAGATCGATCCGATGAAGATCGACCCGTACAAGCGGCTCTACCGCCTGTACGTCGACGGCAAGCGCTACGACCAGGCCTGGTGCGTCGCGGCGGCGCTCGCGTTCCTCCGCAAGGCCGATCCGGACGAGCAGCAGTACTTCGAGGACTACCGCCCGCAGGGGCTGATCCCGGCGAAGAGCCGGCTCGACAACGAGCAGTGGATCAGGAACCTGTTCCACGAGGAGGAGAACCTCTACGTCGGCAAGATCTTCGAGATGATCGCGGGGGCCGCGCTCAGGGCGAAGATCGAGACGCTGAAGCAGAGGAAGGAGCTCCCGGTCCTCGATCCGCGGTTCCTGCAGGATCCGGCGACCTCGACGGTGACGTTCGCCCGGACCTTCGGGTGGGCGGCCAACGTCCTCGGGCTCCCGGCGCCGCGGCTCTACGTGCGGAGCGACGTGCCCGGCGCGCTCGTCGCGGTGGCGAACGAGCAGCCGGCGTCCGTCGCGGGGCAGACCGTCCTCACCGGGTTCTCGCCGCAGGAGCTCACGTTCATCGTCGGCAAGCACCTCGCGATGTACCGCGGCGAGCACTACATCAAGACGCTGTTCCCGACGGTCACCGAGCTGACGGTGCTCCTGTTCGCCGGGATCAAGCTGGTCGCGCCCGACACGCCGGTGCCGCAGGACATCGAGAAGCAGATCATGGCCACCGCGCAGACGCTCCGCGGCTTCATGCAGCCGATGCAGCTCGAGGGGCTCCGCATGGTGGTCAAGAAGTTCCTCGCGGAGGGCGCGAAGGCGAACATCAAGCGGTGGGTCCAGTGCGTCGACATCACCGCGGCGCGCACCGGCCTGCTCCTGTCGGGCGATCTCGAGATCGCGAAGAAGATCATCGCCGCCGAGCCGCAGCAGCCCGGGGATCTGCCGCCCCAGGACAAGCTCAAGGAGCTGATCGTCTTCTCGACAAGCGATCAGTATTTTGCGCTGCGTCAGGCGCTCGGCATCGCCATCGGCGAGGGGTGAACGCGCGCGTCGGTGGGCCCTAAGTAGCTGAATCTACATCGAAATGAGGACATCCGAGGCCGGGGGCAGCTCGCTCCCGGCCTCGGATCGATCTGCGCCCTCGGGAGGCACATCTCCATGAGTCTGCTTGACGAGTCAGCAATCCTTACGAACGATCGGGTGCTGTGACCTCGTCATCGATGATCGTCCGGCTCCCCGTGCAGTCCGCGAGAGGCTTCGGGAGATACAGGCTGA
Organism: Sorangium sp. So ce836; assembly: GCF_028553905.1. NCBI lineage: Bacteria > Pseudomonadati > Myxococcota > Polyangiales > Polyangiaceae > Sorangium > Sorangium sp. So ce836. The sequence goes on from NZ_CP102233.1 coordinate 5,063,358, forward strand.
TCGCAAAGCTGGGGCAGGGTGGGATGGCCGAGGTCTTCCTCGCTGCCCATCGCGGCCCGCTCGGCTTCGAGAAGCTGGTCGTGATCAAGCGGCTCAAGCCGGGGATCGCCACCGAGCCCGAAGTCAACGCGATGTTCCTCGACGAAGCGAGGCTCGCCGCGCGGCTGAACCACCCGAACGTCGTGCAGACGTACGAGTGCGGCCAGATCGACGACCAGTACTACATCGTGATGGAGTACCTGGAGGGGCACTCGCTCGATCGGATCTGCAGGAAGATCGACCCCTCGCGTCACCGCGCGGTCTACCTGGCGATCCTCTCGGACGCGCTCGCCGGGCTGCACTACGCGCACGACCTCATGGACTTCAACGGGCAGCCGCTCCAGGTGGTCCACCGCGACATCAGCCCGCACAACATCTTCGTCACCTACGACGGGCAGGCGAAGGTCGTCGACTTCGGCATCGCGAAGTGGGCGACGCGCGACGCGGACACGAGCACGGGCGTCGTCAAGGGGAAGATCCGGTACATGGCGCCGGAGCAGGCCCTCGCGACGACGGTCGACCGCCGCGCGGACGTCTTCTCGATGGGCCTGATCTTCTGGGAGCTCGTCGTGGGCGAGCGCTTCTGGGGGGATCTCTCCGACGTTCAGATCCTCCAGCGGCTCACGTTCGGCGAGATCCCGCAGCTGCGCGAGCGGTGGCCCGCGGCGCCCGAGGCGCTCGATCGGATCTGCTCGCGCGCCCTCGCGATGGCGCCCGACGACCGCTACGCGACGGCGGCGCAGATGCGCGAGGACGTCGAGGCCTACCTCGCGACGATGGGCCGGCGCCCGTCGTCGGCCGAGATCGGCCGCCTCATCGGCGAGACGTTCGCGAACCGCCGGGCCGAGGTGCGGTCCGCCATCAGCGACCAGCTCGGGCGGCTCCACGCGGCCTCGGGCGAGGGCGCGGAGGAGTTCGAGATCCTCCCGGTGCTCGAGGAGCGCGGCGCGGTGCCGTGGTCCCAGCGCATGCCGGTGTCGCAGATGGCGCAGCAGTTCTCCGCCGCGCCGGTCGCGGACCCGATGCTGGGCGACGACAGCTCGCGCGAGGACAGCATCTCGAACCGCCAGACGATCCCCACGATCATGGTCGCCAACACAAAGCCGAGCGGGGGCAAGGCGCTCTTCTGGGGCGCGGGGGTCACGCTGCTGTCCGCGCTCTTGATCGGCGGCACGTGGGCGGTCGTCACGATGTTCCCGACGAAGGAGGAGCTGGAGCCTTCCGTGGTCGATGCGCCCGCCCCCACCATGGTGATCCCGTCCCCGCAGCCGGCGCCCATCGCCAACCTCATCGAGCTCCGGATCATCGCCACGCCGCTCGACGCGAAGATCTACCTCGACGACGTGGAGCTCCCCAGCAACCCGTTCTTCGCGCGGTTCAGCCGGGATGGCACCGGACACCGCATCCGGGTCACGGCCGACGGGTACACCCCGGAGGCGCGCTTCGTGGTGTTCACGCGCGACGAGGTGCTGACCATCAACCTGCGCCCGGTGCAGACGGCGTCCCCCAAGCAGGGCGGCGGCACCGCGCCGCGGAAGTGACGGGCAGGGCCGCGGGCTCGCCGTAGCCGCGAGAGCGGGCGCGCGGGCGGCCCGGAGGGCGGCGCGGCCGCGCGCCGGCTCCGTCTCGGCCCGCGGCCGCGCCGGAAGCGCGCCGCGCGCGGGCCTAGGGCCGGCTGCTCATCATCGCCTCGAGCGACGGCGGCACGCAGCCGTAGGCCTCGGCGGCCGCGAGCAGCGCCGAGTTCTGCGGCAGGTTGAGCAGGAACGAGCGCGCGTAGGGCGTCCCCTCCAGGCCCTTCAGCCGGCGCAGGAGCGGCGGCATCGCGCGCTCCATCGCGTCCCGCGCGCCCACGAGGTCGCCCATGTCCACGCACGCGTCGTGGAGCGCGAGGTAGATGGGCGCCTCGTTGAGCAGGCTCGGCGCGCCCGCCTCGACGAGCGCCGCCGCCTCCCGCGCGATGTCGCGGGCCTGCTCGGCGTCGCCGAAGCGGCGCTCCGCCTCGGCGCAGAACCCGAGCGCCACGGGGAGGACGTCGCGGTTCTCCGTGACGCGGTAGGCCTCCGTGGCCTTCTTCAGCAGCGAGCGCGCCCGGGCGAGGCCCGACGACTCGACGCGCAGGAGCTCGCAGCCCCGGTAGAACAGGATGCCGAGCGTCACCCGGTCGCGCACGACCCACATGCTCCCCGCGGCCTCGTCCGCGCTCGCGCGCGGCTCGGCGAGCGCGGCGTCGAGCCGCGGCTCGGGGCCGAACGTCGCCGCCCAGCAGAGCAGGATCATCTGCCCGTGCCGCGCCGCGCCGGAGCTGCCGATCGCCTGCGCCCGGGCGATGCCCGCCTCGATCTCCTGGAGCGCCTCGTCCCGCGCGCCGATGGTCGTGAGCGCGAAGCCGACGTTCATCGTCAGCATCGCCTCGCGCTCCTGCAGCCCCGCGCGGCGCGCCGCCCGCGCCGCGTTCCGGCGCGCCTCCAGCGCCGCGGCGGGCTCGCCGCGCGTCTGGTGCGCGACCGCGCGCGTCTGCCACGCGTCGACCGCCGCCCAGACGAGGCCCCGCCGCGCCGCGAGATCGAGCAGGTGCGCGGCCTCCTGCTCCGCCTTCGCGAGCTGCCCGGCGAACGCGTGGACCTGCGCCAGCGTGGCCGAGCACTGCGCCTCCTCCTCGACGAGATCGATCGCCCGGGCGCGGTCGCGCAGCGCCGTCAGGCGCTCCTCCAGATCCATCCCGGAGCCGCACGCGTGATCGTAGCGGGCGCGCGCGGTGAGCGTGCGCAGCTCGCTCGCCTCGTCGTAGACGTTCTCCCACATCGCCCGGATCGCCGAGTCGCGCTCGGGCGAGCGCGCGTCGAGCCGCGAGTACGCCTCCTCCAGGAGGACCGCGCGCGCGAAGGCCGTCGGCTTGTCGGGCGCGAACACGAGCGCGCGATCGGCCATGGTGACCGCGTCGCGGAGCGAGTTCGTCGCCAGGGCGCGCCGCGCGGCGGCCTCCCAGCGGATCGCGGCCTCCTCGTGCTCGCCGCCGAGGTCGAAGTGCTGCGCCACCGTGGCGCTGTCCTCGCCCAGCCGGTCGAGCCAGTGCGCCGCCGCCGCGTGCAGCTTCTTCCGGAGCTCCTCGCCGACCGAGGCGTACGCGACGTCGCGGACGAGCGCGTGCTTGAACAGGAACTCGCGCGCGGCCGGGAAGCGCGACGCGGGCTGCTCGACGAGCAGCTCCGCGGCGATGAGCTTCTTCAGCGCGATCTCCGGCTCGGCCACGCCGACCTCGGCGAGGCCGACGTCCCAGACGGACAGGCCGAAGACGCTCATGCGCACCACCGCCTCGCGCGTGGGCTCGTCGAGCGCGTCGAGGCTCACCTGGATGGCCGCCTCGATGGTCGGCGCCGTGGCGGCGTCCTTGCCGGAGGCGATGACCCGCGCGAGCTCCTCGGCGAAGAGCGGCGAGCCGGCCGCCTGCTGCGCCACGCGGTCGAGCGTCGCGTCGTCGAACGGCCGCGCGGCGGCGGCCGCGCTGAAGACGGCCCGCGCGATCTCGCGCGTGGCCCGGCGCGCGATGGGGCGCAGCTCGACGCGCACGTGGTCGCGGCCGGTGAAGCGCTGGCCCTGGTCGCGCCAGAACGCCGGGCGCACCATGAGCATGATGAAGAGCGCCCTGCCCGTGGCCCGCCCGAGGAGGTGATCGAGCCACGCGACGCTCTCCGGGTCGGCCCACTGCGCGTCCTCGACGAGCAGCGCGCACGGCTCGAGCGAGGCGGCGCCGACCGCGATGTCGGTCATCGAGAGGTACAGCGCGTCGCGCGCGCCGCGCAGGTCGACGCCGTCGGGGAAGGGCTGGTTCGCGAGGAGGCGCGCGAGGAGCCCGCCGTCGCCGTGGAGCAGCCGCCGCGCGCGCACCGCCTCGTCGGCCTGCTCCAGCGACGCGCCCTTCGGCAGGCCCGTGAGGACGCGCAGCGCGTCGGTGGCCACGCCGAGCGCCTGCGCCCGGCCGAACGACTCGCAGCGCAGCTGGACGAGCCGCGGCGGATCCGGCCGGTCGGCGATGCGGGCGACGAACTCGCGCGCGAGCCGGCTCTTGCCGATGCCCGGCGGGCCCGAGATGCTCACCACGACCGGCGTCCGGTCCTCGACGCAGCGGTCGAACGCCGCGACCGTGGTGATGAGCTCCGCGTCCCGCCCGACGAAGGGCGTCTGCGCGTCGGGCCGCTTCGGCGCGCGCGAGAGCACCCGCACGGCGCCGCTCTCCAGCGGCTCGCCCAGGAAGCGCCCGCGGGACAGCTCCACCGTGGTCGCGTCCGCGAGGACGCGGCCGAGGCCCGCCTCGCGCGCGAGCGCGACCGCGCGGTCGACGACCTCGCCGGCCGATCGCGTCCGGTCGACGCGCATGCGGCCGGAGGCGACGCCGACGCGGCCCCCGCGGTCGCCGAGCCCGAGCCCGAGCTCGAGCGCCCGCGACGCCTCGTCGCCGTGGGCCTGCCGCACGCCGAGGTGGGCGACGATCGAGTCGGCGCCGAGCGGCAGCGCGTCGGCCCCGCGGCGCCGCAGCGCCTCGAGCTCGCGCTGCCGCTCCTCGCCGGTGGCCACGTGCAGCGCGACGATCGTGGTCACGAGCCGCGTGCCCATCACGCCCGGCGGGTTGTCGCTCACGCGCAGCGGGGAGGGGGTGGGCAGGTGCGGCTCGGCGACGAGCGCCGCGAGCTTCTCCGCCACCTCGCGCGCCGAGCTCGGCCGGAGCTCCCGGTCGGCGAGCAGGAGCGCGTGGATCAGGTCGTCGAGCGCCGGGACCACGTCGAGCAGGAACTCCGACAGCCGCGGCGCGGGCGTGGTCGCGAGGCGCACGAGGGTCGCGATCGAGGTCGGCCCCATGTGCGGCGGCCGGCCGGCGACCAGCTCGAACAGCGTCGCGCCGAGCGAGTAGAGGTCGCTGCGCGAGTCCACCGTGGCGTCGCCGCGCGCCTGCTCCGGCGAGATGTACGCCGGCGTGCCGACGGGGCTGCCCGCGTCGGTCGTGAGCACGACCTCCTTCGACGCCGCCACCCCGAAGTCGACGAGCTTGACCCGGATGCCGGCGTCCGGCGGCCCGCGCAGGAGGAGGATGTTCGACGGCTTGATGTCGCGGTGGACGACGCCCGCGTCGTGCGCGGCCGCGAGCGCGCTCGCCACCTGGCGCCCGACCTCCAGCCCGTCGCGCAGCGACAGCGGGGAGCGCCGCTGGCGCGACGCCAGGTCCTCCCCGTCGAGCCACTCCATCGCGATGAACGTCGCCCCCTCCTCGATGCGCCGCCCCTCCGCGTCCGTCGTGGTCGAATCGAGCGTCCCGAACGCCACGACCCGCACGATCCCGGGGTGATCGAGCTCCGAGAGGATCTGCCCTTCGCGGGAGAGCCGGGCCTGGCCCTCGGCGTCGACGCCGAGCGCCGTGATGATCTTCAGCGCGACGTACCGCTCGGTCTGCACGTCGTACGCGCGGTGCACGGTGCCGATCCCGCCGCGGCCGACCTCGCGCTCGATGTGGAATCGGCCGGCGATGAGCGGCCTTGCGGCCTCGATGCGCGCGGAGCTCATGCGCTAGCCGACGTGATCGGTGGGCTGGACGCCGAGCGCGCTCCGACGCGGCGGAGAGGCGATCTCATGGCGCCGGGCCGGGTGGGTCTGCGGTGTTCCGACGGAGCGCATTCGCCAAGCAGACTACGCTGTCGTCCAGGGTAGTTCCAGTGTCGCGGTCGCGCCGGGCGCGGTCGCGCCGCTCGCCGTGGGCCGCTCCTGCGGCGCTGCGCGCTCGGTCTGAGCGGCGCGCCGCGCCCAGCGCGCCGCTCAGACCGAGCGCGCCGGGCCTCTCTTGACGGATCCGAAACCTCCTCTTACGGTCAGCGGCTCTGCGCTAACGTCGGGAGTCCCTCGATGCTCGATCGCGTCGCCGTTCACCAGACCCGGCTGCGCACGCCCGGCCTCGGGCTCGATGCCAAGGGCGTCGCGCTCGGGGCCAAGGGGCTCGTCCTCCTGCCGTCGATCGACCGGCTGGTCGCCTTCTTGGCGCTCTACACGAGGCAGGGCTCGCTCGGCGACATCCTCCGCTCGCTCGTCGTCGAGGTCGTGCGATCGAAGCTGGGCGCCCGGGAGGTCACCCTCCTGTTCGCCGCGGAGAGCAGCGACCGGCTCGACCGCGTCGCCGAGATCGCACGGCTGGCCGGCGGCTACTGCTTCACCGGGACGAGCCGGCACTTCGTCCAGTACCGCGACGCCGCCGCGCCGTTCGGGTACGACGTCCCGCAGATCCTGCCCAGCGACGCGGCGCTCTCGCTCTACCACAACGCCTTCTCGCAGACGTACGAGGTCGAGCGGCGCCTCGACGTGCGCGGGCTGCTGCTCCGGCTCGAGCCGCACCTCGATCCGGCCGCCGGGCGCGAGCCCGGGCCCCGCTGGCTCGTCGCGGAGTCGGGGCTCGGCCCGGCGCTCATCCGCTACCTGTCCCGGAGCAGCGTCGAGGCCGAGGTCGGCCTGTGCGAGTGGCCGCCGGAGTCGAGCTTCGACGACGCCCCGGTCCTCCGCTACCTCTTCCGCGTGCCGGCCGTCCCCGGCCGGATGGTCCCGCTGCTCACGAGCACGCCGGGCCTCGGGTACTTCGTCCCGGTCGCCCCCGGCGCCGCGGTGGAGATCGGGTTCCGGCACCCGGTCAACCTCCGCGCCTGCCCGGTGTTCAGCGAGGCGGGCCTCGTGCTCTTCCGGGGCAGGGGCCGCGAGGCGCTGGAGATCGCGAAGCTGCCGGCGATGGGGGATGTCTCGGCGTTCGCCCGGGTCGAGCTCAGCCGCGAGCCAGCGGTGGCGCGGGTGACGCCGGAGGGCGACGCCCGGCGCCCGGCCTCGGTCGTGCTGTCGCTCCGCCTGGTCCCGAGCTCCGAGCCGTGGCGGACGGTCACGGCGTCGTGGATCCGGCCCGAGGAGATGCAGCTCCTCCGGCACGTCGCCTACGCGCTCGGCCCCGAGACGCTGCGCCGGGCCCGCATCGCCTTCACGGCCGCGGGCGCGTTCCTCCGCCACCCGACCGGCATCGAGGGGATCCCGGTCGGCGAGTTCTTCCGGGAGGTCCACCCGGGCCTCTACATCCCCGCCGGCTACGACGCGGTCCCCGCGGTCGCGCCCGCCGTGCTGTTCCGCGCGCTCGGCGCCCCGGCCGGGCAAGCGCTGTTCATCGGGCGCGACGGGCGGGCGATCGGCGTGGCCGAGGACGCGTTCGTCCCCCTGGAGACGGCGCTCCTCGAGGCGCAGCAGTGGTCGCCGGTCCCCGCGCAGTCGGCGGGCCTCACGGCCGCGCTGGCGACCGAGCTGCCCGAGGTCGTGCTCGGCGGCGTCGGCATCCGGCCCCTGCGCGACCTCGCCCCGCCCGACGCGAGCGGGGAGCCGAGGGCGCTCCCGCCGGGCGCCGGCCGGGCCCCTCAATGACCGACGAGCCCGACGCGATCGCCGAGCGCCTCTCCGAGCTCCAGGCGAACGTGCTCGCCCCGCTCGTCCTCGGCGGCCCCCTCCACCCGGTGCGCCCGTTCGGCGTCCGGCTCGCGCTCCTCCTCGGCGACGGCGCGGGGGCGCTGGATCGCGACCTCGGTTCGCGCATCGATGTGGTCCGCGTCCGCGTCGCCCGGCTCGTCGCCCCGGTGGACACGCTCCCGGAGCTCACCGCCGCCGACTGGGCGCTCCTCGCCGCGCTGAACGACCTGCTCCAGCTCACGAACCACGAGCTCGCCGGCGTCCTGACGCGCAGCCGCTATCCGCGCCTGCTCGCGAGCGTGCGCGACCTCTGCGAGCTCGTGCCCGCGCCGGCGGACGTGGCGACCGCGCTGTCGCGGCACGCCACGTTCGCGCGCGTGCTCGACTGCTTTCGCACGGACGCGATGGTCGCCTGGTGGACGGGCCGCGCGAGCTTCCGCGGCCAGCCCCCGCCCCCGCGGCTGCTCCGGTGGCGGCAGCTGCGCAGCGTCCAGGTCGAGAGCCGGCGCGTCGGCCTGGCCGACATGGGTCACGGCATCCCCGGGCTCGCCCCGCCCGACTTCGCCGACGCGCTCGCCCTCTGGATGACGCGCACGCCGCTCACGGATCTCGCGACCGCGACCCGGAAGAGCCCGCCGTTCGCGTGGTCCGCCTCGACGCTCGCGGTCGTCGCGACCCCGCCTGGCCGGAGCCTCGCGTACCGCGTGCTCCTGCGCCAGCCGCACGACCTCGCCGTCGCGACGCTCGCCCGCGCCGCCAGGGAGGTCCCGCCGCGGTTCGGTCGGGCGCGCGCGATCGCCGAGTCGTTCGCCAGCGAGGTCGCCGCCGGGATCAAGCTGCTCGACGAGCGCTCCGGGGCCGCGTGAGCCGCGCGCAGCGCGCCGCGCGGTTTTGATCGGTTCGAACGGGGCGTGATACGCTCCGGCCCCCTCTTCACGAGCCTCGCGCTGGAGCGACGAACCGTTTGGACCGGCAAGACGCGAAGAACTCCGACGACATGCTCTCTTTTCCCCGGCGCCCTCTCCGCGTCGGCCTGCTTCGGGGGGCGGCCCGGCGCGCGCGGAGCCCGTGGGCGCGCGTCGCCGGCGCGGCGCTCGCGCTCTCGCTCGCGGTGAGCCCGGGCGTCGCGTTCGCCCAGGCATCTGCGCTGCTCGACGAGGGCAAGGCGCTCATGAAGAAGGGCAAGCTCGCGGAGGCCTGCCCCAAGATCGAGGAGAGCTACCGGCTGAGCCCGAGGTCGGCCACGCTCCTCGCGCTGGCCACCTGCCACGAGAAGCAGGGGAAGCTCGCGACCGCGTGGTCCGAGTACATCGATCTCAGCGCCGCGGCCCGCAAGGAGGGCAACAAGCGGCTCGAGGCCGACGCGAAGGCGAGGGGGGCGAGGCTCGAGCTGCGGCTCCCGCGGCTCACGGTGAGCGTGCCGCGGGCCGGCGCCGTCGAGGGGCTCGAGGTGACGCTCGACGGGGCGCAGGTCGACAGCGCGAGCTGGGGCCAGGCCCGGCCGATCGACCCCGGCGAGCACAAGGTGAGCGCGAGCGCGCCCGGCCGGAAGAAGTGGGAGGCGTCGGTCTCGATCAAGCGCGGCGAGCGGAAGGCCGTGGCGGTCCCGGCGCTGGCCAAGGACGGCTCGGCGGCGCCGGAGCCCGCGCCGGCGGAGGAGGCGCCCGCGAAGGAGGCGGCGGCGGCGGCCACCGCGGCGCCGGACAAGGGCGCGGCCGGGGCCGGGAAGGGCGCGGCCGGGGCCGGGAAGGGCGCGGCTGGGGCCGGGAAGGGCGCGGCTGGGGCCGGGAAGGGCGCGGCTGGGGCCGGGAAGGGCGCGGCTGGGGCCGGGAAGGGCGCGGCCGGGGCCGGGAAGGGCGCGGCGGCGCCGGAACAGGCCGCTGCGGGGCCGGAGGAGGACGCGCAGCCCGAGGAGGCTTCCGCGGCCGCGGAGCCGGAGGCGAGCCCGGGCGCCGCGCCGAAACATGCCGGCAGCTTCGTGCTCGAGGTCGGCGCGGCGGGCGGCGCGCTGATCGGGCTGATCGACTCCGGCAGCTTCGGCGACCTGAGCGCGTATTCGTACAGCTACAACATCCTGCCGGAGGGCGAGCTCATCGCGCCCTGCAACGACGAGGTCTGCCACGCCAGCTTCGAGCCGGCGATCGGGCCGTTCGCCGGCGGCCAGGCCTTCGTCGGGATCGCGCTCTCCGAGCGGCTGCACCTCGGCGCCCGGGTGCTCGGCGGCTACCGGTTCGGCGGCGGCTACCTGGTGGTCGGCGGCCCGTCCGCGTCGCTGCGCTTGGGGCGCGTCTGGCTCGGCCTGACGGGGCTCGTCGGCGCGGTGGGGCAGGACGCGAAGGTCACCGGCGTGAAGGGGGAGATCCCCTCCGAGCTGGTCGACCGCAACTACGGCCGGACCGAGGTCGACGTGAACGCGCGCGAGGGCAGCCTCCCCGAGACCGCGCTCGTCGAGACGCTCGCGTTCGGCGGCAGCGTCGAGGTGTCGCTCGTGCTCGCGGATCTGCCGAGCTCGAGCTGGACGTCGGGCGCGCTCCTCCTGAGCGCCTGGCCGACGTTCATGAAGGGGCTCGACGGGTTCGTGATCGCCGCGCCGGTGGGCCTCGGGTACCGGTTCTACTGATCGGCGCGATCGACGAGCTCGCGTGCCATGGTGCGCGCCTCGTCGCTGTCGCGAGCTGTCGCTCGGTCAAAAAATGAATCCTCCAAGAGGGAAGCCAGCGATGGCCTCGCGATCCGCCTCCTCGAGGCCAGCGCGGCTCCGGTCCGCCCAGACGACGGCTGGCCAGTCAGCGAACCGCGCGACGAGCTCGGCGGGAGCGCCATGGAGCGCGAGGACGAGGCGCTTCAGATGGTGGAGTTCTCCACGCCTGGCGAGCAACGTCTCGTACATGCCGCGCTGAGGCGCGATCTGCGACCATAGATCGAGGCTGGTGAGCTGTGCGATGACAGGATGGTCGAGCACCAACCCCGTCGACTTCGCGTCGAGCGGCGTGTTCCACAAGGCGAGGTGCTGGAGCGACGGAAGGCGGGTTGAGTCGAGCGCGGCGAGTACAGAAGCGAGCGCCGCCGGCTCCCAGCGCAACGTGAGGCGTAGAAGCCTGGGCAGCGGCGCTGCGAGCCAGCGGTCGAGCGCCCTGGCATAGCAGGCCAGGGCGAGCAGATCCGGAAAGAGCGCGCCCAGCGCGCGGCCTCCGCGTGAGGTCACCGTCAGGTGCGAGACGCGGTCGACGCGACCGTGTTCCACGAGGAGGGGCAGGATGGGCTCGACCTCCTCGCGGATCTCCATCCGTAGGCGCCGGAGGAAGCGCCCGGCCGGGTGGTGCAGCAAGCGGCGGAGCGCGTGGACCGCATAGGTGTGCGGGGCTGGCCGCTCCACGCGGGGGTCGAAGCCGAGCTCGCGCGGATCGACCTGAAGCAGCGCCGGTTCGAAGACATCGGCCAGCGCGACCGCGTCGGCGTCCGCCACGCAGGCTTCGCGGACGAAGCCGAGGAAACGCTCGTACGTGAACGTGCCCGGTAGAGCACGCTGCACATCATCGAGCGCGCCGAAGAGACGGTCGCCGTGTGCGAGGAGCAGCTTCCCCTCGCGCTCGCTCAGCTCCGGTGAGTCCGCTTCGAGGCGCGCCGCGGCTATCTCGATGAGCTCCCCGCGGGCGTCCGCGGAGGCCCGGAGCGACTCCGCCAGGAGCAGGTAGCCTGCGGGCTCGTCAGGCTCGTCATCGATGAGCGCCTCGATGTCCTCATGGGGTGAAGGCGGCGGCCAAGCGTAGCGGAACCCCGCAGCCATGAGCTCTGCCAAGCGATGCTCGAAGGCGCTTACGGCGACGATCGCGCTCGCGTACGTCCGGCGCGTCGTCTCCTGCGAGCCTGTGTCCCCTGTGGTCTGCTCGAACTCGTTGCCGAGAATGCGAAGAACGGCGTGCCGTGCAGCGTCCGGCTGACATAGCCCGAGCTCGAACGCTCCACCGTTCAGTCGTTCGCGAGGCTCTCCGAGCAATCTGGAATCTGACATGGCGTCTGTCCTTCGACGTGTTGGTGCGGGCGCCGGGAATGCACCTCAATGGCGATGCCAGAATCCGCGTCCTTCGTCATAAGTCCACGCTCCGAGGCCACCGCGTCCGGGCACATGACCCGGGATCCCGCCGCGGTTTTGGGAGTCGTTGAAGCTGGAAGCTGCGCGGTTGCCCGGGTCAGACAGGAAGCCGCCTGCTGGTCTTGTGGTCCTCGTCTGAGGTCCACTGCGCTCCTGATCCTGATACCCCGGCGCGATCACTCTGTTCGGCGGGGCCATCCCGGCGAGCGCGTAAAGTCGCGGAATCGTCTGCGAACAGTTGGGGCAGGACGCCCTTGGCGTCCCTCCCATGGATGAAGCGATGCCACCGTTCGGATCAATCTCACCCATGGCCGCTCGCAGGTTCCCCCTCCAACCCGGGTCTCCGGGGCGGCACGACAGGCCAGTCCGGTTCTGCCAATCCTCCAGATGATCGCTCAGCGCCTGGGGTTCAGCGCAGTTTTGCGGCTGCACGTTGGCGTCTTGGCCGCGAGCGTTCGATGGTGGGAGCGCCGCCTGAACGGCTGGGTGGAGATCGCTCCGGGGACGCCCACGGCTCACGCCTGTTAGCGTTGAGCCGTCCGTGCGCGTGATGGTGCATTCCATACGCGCGAGCCCATCGGCGTCCACCCACTCCACTGGGTAATCGTCGACGTACGCGTACGGCCTCAGGCCTCCCTCGATCCCGATCGGCTCCGGGCTGAGGTACACCCCCGCCTCCGGGTCGTAGTACCTGTGCCCGTTGGAGTGGAGTCCGGTCTCCTGGTCGGCGTACTGCCCCGGGAACCTGAGCGGCGTGATCCCGGCCTTCCCGTCGGGCACGTCGCCGTACAGGCCCGCCTCGATCTCGGCCGCGACGCGCCCGTCGCCCTCCACGAGCGCCTCGGGGAACCCGTTGACCCCGTGGACGAAGTACCTGAGCGCCCCCGCGGCGTCGTCCCGCTGGGCGAGCGGCAGCGCGCTCTCCGGCAGCGTGACGTAGCTCCGCTCTTCCACGGCGGTCGTCTCGCCATCCTCCGGCGCGCGCTCGGTGCGCTCGTGGACCAGCACGTCGCCGCGCCAGGCGTACCGGGTCAATCGCTCGACCTGCCCGGGCCGCGCCACGCGCTTCTCGATCCTGCGGCCGAAGGCGTCATAGGCGAACGAGATCACGTTCCCCTCCGCCGTCCGCGCCTCCATGAGCCGTCCGTCGGCGCTCCACGCGTAGGTCCACACGCGCTCGGGTGCCTGCTCGCCTCCGCCATCACCCCTCAGCTCGCTCACGCGCTTCCGCACCACGTCGCCGCGCTCGCCGTGCTCGTAGCGCACGGTCCGTCGTGCCGTCGCGCGCTCCGTCAACCGCCCACCCGGCGCGTAGGTCCGCCGCTCGCCGTCCCGCTCCATCTCGCCCGCCGCGGAGAAACGGAACCGCTCGGCCGGCTTGCCGCCCCGGCGCCGCTCGACGACGCGGCCGTTCGCGTCGCGGAGCATCGCTCGCGTCGCGCCGCCGAGATCCTCCTCGGCGCGGAGCATCCCCGCGGGCGACCAGGCGTACGTCCTGCGCCACGTCTCGGGCGCCGCGAGCGGCCCGACCCACGGCGGCTCGCCGGGACCGACGCGCGGCGCACCGGGCTGACCGAGCACGCGCTGCCGCTGCACCAAGCCCTCGGCGTCGATCTCGGTCGCGATCGTGCCGCCGCCGGGCAACACCCGCGCGACCTCGTGGCCGCCGGCATTGTACGCGAAGCGCAGCGGCGCGCTCTCTCCACCGATCTGCACCGCGACGGGCCGTCCCATGATGTCGCGCTGCACGCTCATGTCGCCGCCCGGCCCGCGCACGCCGGTGACCCTGCCCATGGCGTCGTAGGTCCACGCGAACGCCGCGAGCACCTCGGCGCCCCGCCGCGTCACCTCCGTGAGCACCCGCCCGCGCCGGTCGTACGTGTACAGGCACTCGACGTCGCCGCTCGCGGCGCGCGCGATCCTGCCGAGCGGATCGTAGTCGAACACGTCCTCGCGCCCGTCGGAGGTGGTGCGCTTGACGAGCCTGCCGAGCGGGTCGACCTCGAGGTCGACCTTGTCGCTCCCGCGCTCCACCCGCTCGATTCGCCCCTGCGCGTCGAGCCTGTAGCGGATCTCGCGTCCGTCGAAGGTCCGCTCGCCGGTGATGCGCCCCTCGCCGTCGCGCTGGATCCGGTGCTCGTCGCCGGCCTCGTTGACGATGCGCGCCAGGTCCTGCTCGCGGTCGTACCGATACCGCACCTTGCTCCCGTCGGGCCGCACGAGCTCGGTGACGACGTGGAAGCCGCCCCAGCGCAGCGTGGTCGTGCGCCCGTCGGCATCCGTGATCTGCGCCAGGTTGCCGTCGACATCGAAGTCGTAGCGCGTCACCGCGCTTCCCGGCCCGAAGACGGCGCACAGGCGACCGCACGCGTCGTAGGCGAAGCGGGTCTCGTGCCCGCGCTCGTCGGTGAAGCCCAGGACCCGGCCGAGGAAGTCGTACCGGATGCGCCGCTCGGAGCCGTCGGGCTCGACGACGCGTACGCGGTTCGCGAGCGCGTCGTACTCCATGCGCGTCTGGCCGCCGTTCGGCGGGGTGGCGCCGACGAGCAAGCCGCGGCTGTCGTATGCGAAGCCCACCACGAAGCCCACGTCATCGTAGACGGCGACGACGTCGCCGCGCGCGTCGCGCTCGTAGCGCGCGGCGCCGCCGAGCGCATCGGTCATGGCCGAGACGAACCCGCGCGCGTCGTGCTCGACGTGGGTCCTGTTTCCCATCGGGTCGACCTCGGCCACGAGCCGCCCCTCCGCGTCGCGCTCCCAGCGGAAGACCCGCTGCGTCGCGTCCTGGTACTCGAGCAGCGCGCCCGCGTCGTCGTAGCGGAAGGTGTGCACGCCGCTGCCGCCGCCCCAGACCATCCTGTCGAGCTTGCCGAAGGCGTTGCCGTCGATGCGCCGGATCGAGCGCGACGTGATCACCTCGGTGAGCGCGCCGTCGTGGTGGTCGATCTTGACGTGCAAAAACCCCCTGGCCCGCGATCCATCGAACAGGGTCGCCGGCGCGCCGTCGTCGAGCGCGTCGTTGCCGTCACGGTGGCACCAGCTCTCGACGCAGCGCCCATCCTTGTAGCGAAACTCCGCCACGAGCCTTCCCGGCTCCTCGCGCCGCACCAGGCGGTGGTCCTCGTCGTAGGCGAAGCGCTGCGCGTGCCCCGCGGCGTCCTCGGCCGCGATGAGGTCGCCGCGCGCGTCGAACGCGTACCGCCGCCGCGCCTCCCAACGCCCGTGTGCCGAGGCGTTCTTGACCTCGAAGGCGGCGATGTGCCCGTCCTCGTGCCGACGCACGCGCACGATCCGGCCCACGCTGTCGATCACCTGTACAAGGCGGCCGTCCTCGTACGAGAGCTCGATCAGGTTGTCGTGCAGGTCGACGATCCGGCTCAGCAGCCATCGGCTGCCTTGCGGCTCCGCGAACATGTACGCGAGCCCGTCCGCCGCGAGCGCGTAGCCCCACGCGTAGCGCGTCAGCACCCCGCACGGCAGCCGCGCCGACGCGCCCGGATCGAGCCTCCTCGACAGCTCCGTCGCCGCCGCGTGCGGCTCCAGCACCCGGAGCCCGCGGCGGCCCTCTTCGACCTGCCACGAGAGCGAGTGCGTCCAGCCGAAGCCGAGGCCGCCGTCCTCCTCGACGCGCGCGGAGCTGTAGCTGCGCTTGATCACGAGCGGGATCGTGCCGGGCAGCGCGAGATCGACGACCGCGACCGTGTAGACGCGCCCGGTGATCGGATCGACCGGATCGCCGGCGTGGGTGCCGCCGCCGCTGCCGTGCGTGGGGTTGGGACAGCCGCCACCGCTGCCCGGCCCGCAGCTGCCCGCGTCCTTGCCGCCGCCGCGCGCGCCGCTGCCGCCGTTCCTCCCGCCTCCGCCCTGGCCATCGCCGCGGCCGTTGCCCCCGCCGCCACTCCCGCCCCCGCCGGCCCCGCCGCCGCCCAGAATGAAGACGCCGGGGTTCATTCCAGGGATCACCGCAGCGTTCGGAAAAGGCGCCGTTCGTGCCATGCGCGGATGCTCGCCGGCGGGGCGCACCTGCGGCAAGCGGCCGGCAGCTCCTCCACGCTGCTCGAAGCTCCTCGCCCCGCCCCGCGCTCGTCGCTTGGTACCGCCGCCGACGCGCGCTACCGTCTCGCCGTGACCAGGACCGGGCGGCGCAAGCAGAAACCCACGCCGCGACAGGGCGCCCCGGAGCTCACCCCGAAGAGCGTGGCGCGCATGGACGTCGGCGACGCCGTCTACCGCCTGGTGAAGCTCCTCGCCCGCTACCCCGACGAGCGCCTCGACGCGAAGGCCCGCGGCGCCCTCGAAAAGACCCTGCCCGCCCTCGACGCGCTCCGCGCGAGCCACCCGGACCACCCGCAGGTCGCGTGGGTCGCCGGCATGATCCTCCGCAAGCTCGGCCGGCTGGACGAGGCCGCGCAGCTCGCCCGCCGCGCGTTCGAGCTCGAGCCCACGTTCGCCACCGCCGTGAGCCTCGCGTACGCCCTCCGGGAGCGAGGCGACATCGACGCGGCCCAGGGCGCGTTCGAGGCCGCCGCCCGCCTCGATCCCGAGGACGTCTCGGCCCGCTGCGACCTCGGCGCGATGCTCTGCGAAGCCGGCCGCACCGCCGAGGGCCTGCGCCACCTCGAGGCCGTCCTCGACGAGCAGCCGGCGCACGCCGTGGCGTTCCCAGCCTACGCCTACCACCGCGCCGTGCGCGATGGCGACGCCTCCTGGTACGACAAGCTCGCGGCGTACGAGAAGGCGCACCCGGAGAGCGCAGCCGCCGCGCGGGCGCTCGAGCGCCTGCGCGCCGAAGGGCTCCACCACCCCGCGCCCGTCGCCGTCGTCGAGGGCTTCATCGCCGGCGTCGCCGAGGCGATCGATCACCGCCACCGCGATCACGACCCGTGGCTCGACCGCTTCGGCGCCCGCGAGCACGGCTACCGGCTCCTCCCGCCGCTCGCGCCGGAGGAGCTCCGCCGCATCGAGGCGTCCTCGGGCGCCCGCACCCCCGCCGACTACGCGGCGTTCCTCACCCGCGTCGGCAGCGCCGGCGCGGGGCCCTACTACGGGCTCCTGCCGCTCGACGGCCCGGGGCAGATCGAGAGCCTCACGGGCGACTTCCCCCACACGCGGCCCTACCGGCCCCAGCTGCGGGTGATGAGCGCGTCCGAGCGCGCTGCGTACCAGGCCGACGCGACGGTCCGCGGCACGATCGCGCTCGCGCACATGGGCTGCGGCTACTTCTCCGTGCTCGTGGTGCGCGGCCCGCGCGCCGGCACCGTCTGGGCCGATCTCCGCGCGGCGGGCTCGGGCCTGCTCCCGACCCACGACAGCTTCACGGCGTGGTACCGCGGCTGGATCGAGGCGCTCTCGAAGGGCGCGCCGGCCGAGCTCCCGATCAGCGCGCCCCGGTGCGCGACGCCCGCGGCGATCAGCGACTACCTGATGGCGTGGGAGCGCGAGCGAAGGCTCCCGCCCGGGACCGCGGGCGAGGCGGGGGTCCGGCAGGCGCTGCGCGAGCTCCCTGACGGCGCGATCGCGATCCAGGCCGAGGCGTCCAGGTACTTCGACGCCGGCGATCCCATCAGCCCCTGCCCCAGCTGCCGGCACATGTTCGACCACTTCATCCAGAAGGACATGTTGCGGGCCGCGCAGATCCGGCCCGGCGTGCCGCCCAGGGCCGCGCGGCGGATCCGCCCGGAGGCGTAGCGACCCCTCCGGCGCGCGTCCCCCACGCGGCGCTGCATGTCGGCGCGCGTCCCCCACGCGGCGCTGCATGTCGGCGCGCGTCCCCCCACGCGGCGCTGCACGTCGGCGCGCGTCCCCCCACCGTGAGCTGCACGCCGGCGGCGGTCCCCCCCACCGTGAGCTGCACGCCGGCGGCGGTCCCCCCACCGTGAGCTGCACGCCGGCCGCCCGGCTACCCCGCCTTCTCCGCGCGCCGCCGCCGGGCGCGCCGCGGCTCGCTGCGGGCGGCGCCTCCCTGGCTGGAGGGCTCCGGCTGCGGGGTGAACCCGATCGCCGCGAGATCCCGCTCGCCGATCACGTCGCCCTTGGCCACGAGCGCGGCGCGGAGGAGGACCGCCCCCATCTCGGCGTCGTTGCCGGGCCACGGATGATCGAGCACGGCCTGCAACGCGCGCAGATCCAGGCCGAACGGCCGGCCCCGCAGCCGGACGCCGATGCGCGCGAGGTGGTCCAGCGCGAGCGCCCGGAGATCCTCGGCGCGCGACGACAGCGACGGCAGCGCGACCGCCCGGTCTCCCAGACGATCGCCGAGCCGCTCGCTCATCTGGCCGGTCGCCACCAGCGCGTCGACCGTCTGAGGCACCGCCACGACGAGCCGCACGTCGTCCGGCAGCGCCGCGCCGAGGTAGCTCTGCACCTCGGCCGGCAACGCCTGGGCGTCGAGGATCAGCAGCGTGCCCCCCTTCGCCGCCTCGATCGGCGAGCTGTCCGGATCGCGCCACAGCGCGAGCGCGGGCGGCGCCCCCGCGGCGCCCGCGGGCCCGGCGCCGCCCGAGGGCCCGGCGCCGCGCGCGGGCTCCGCGGAGGCGCCGCGCGCGGGCTCCGCGGAGGCGCCGCGCGCCTGCGCGAACGCCTGCGCGAACCCCTCGGGCACCGGCGCCGCGCCGTCGACGATCGCCAGCGGACCGCCCGCCCGCGCGGACGACAGGTGCACGACCGCGCCCCACGCGACCGCGTCGATCCCGGGCGCGGTCAGCAGCGTGACCGGGCCGCCGGTCTCGCCGAGCCGCTCCAGCTGCTCGAGCGCCGCGCGCGCGGCGGGGCTGTAGGCCGCGGCCCGCGCCGGCCGCGAGAGCAGCGCCGCGATCGCGCGGAACCGGCCCGCGCCCTGCGCCACGGCGCGCTCGAGCCGGCTCACCTCCCGCGCGCGCTCCTCGGCCTCGCGGCGGGCGGCGACCTCCCGGCCGCGCGACCCCGACAGCATCGCCGACACCGCGATCACCGCGCCGAGCCGGTCGGCGACCGCGCGCAGGCCGCACACCTCCTCGAGCGTCATCGGCGACGCGCGCCGGCCCCGCGGGATCGCGAGCGCCCCGATCGGCCCCTCCGCGTCGTTCACCAGCGCCACCACGCCGATGTCGCGCTCGGCGAGCCACGCGAGCAGCGGGCGCACCTCCGGCCGCCGGACCTCGACCGCCTCGGCCGCCTCGACGCGCAGGACGCGCTCGGGCTCGAGCTGCGCGAGCTCGATGAGGCGCGCCGGCACCTCCGCCGGCGCGGTGTGCGCGTAACCCGCGCGATCGACGGTCACCCGCTCGGGCGGCGAGAGCAGGTACAGCGCCGGCGGCGCCTGCCCGGCCGTGCCGGCGTCGGACGCGTCGCGCAGCGCGGAGAGCGCCGCCTCCAGCGCCGCCTCCGGCTCGGGGTTCATGGCCGCGCGCGTCGCGGCGTCGAAGGCGCCGAGCCAGCGCGCCCCCTCCGGCGCGAACCGGCGCGAGAGGGCCGGCGCGGCGAGCCCGGCGAGCGCGCAGAGCGCGCACGCGCCGAACACGGCGACGCCGACCGACGACGCCGGCGCGCCGCGGAGCCCGAGATCGCCGCGCGGCGCCTCGTGCACCGCGTACACCGCGAGGAGCGCCGGCGGGGTCGCGAGCGCCGCGAGCGCGAGCGTGCGGCGGAGCGCGCGCGAGACCTGCGCGGCGTCCGCGGCCACGGTGCAGAACGCGACGCACACCGCCGCGACCGCGCTCGTGACGGGCAGGATCGACTCGGGCGCCGCGACGCCGACGAACGCCGCCGCGAGGCCGACCGCGAGCGCGGTCGCCGAGAGCAGGAGCGCGGCCTCGACCCGGTCGGCGACGCCGAGCTCGAGCCGCCGCGCGATGCGGACGCGCGCGATCGCCACGAGCATCACCGTGAGCGAGCCGAGCGACGCCGCGGAGGTGGCGTAGTGCACGAGCAGCGGATCGAGATCCGCCGCGCGCTCGGGCGCCGCCGCGGACACGGCGGGCAGTGCGACCGCGACGGTCCAGAAGAGCGAGGCGAACGCCGCGGCGTCGAGGCGCCGCGTGCTGGGCGGGGGATCGAGCAGCCCGCCGAGGCCCGCGATGCGCGCGAGCCCGACCAGGGCGGCCATCGACGCCGCCGCCGCGCCGATGTTGCCGAGCGCGATCAGCGCGAGCCCGGTGGGGCCGCTCCGCGCGGCGGCGAGCATCGCGGCGCCGGTGAGGCAGACGGCGGCGGCGCTGCGCGCGGCCGGCTCGATCCGGTCCTCCCCGCGCGGCGGCCGCTCGACCCACCGCAGGCCGAGCGCGAGCAGCGCCGGCAGCCCGAGCAGGGCGAGCCACGCGGGCCCGTGGCCGCCGGACGCCCGGAGCGCGGCGAAGGCCGTGTAGGCGACGGCGGCCGCGGCGATCCAGAACGAGCGCCGGCGCAGCATCGCGGCGAGCGTAGCGTCTGGCCGCGGGGGCGCCAACGAGGCGGGCTCGTCGGTGGAACGACGCGCCGCCTCCGCCGCCGCCCGCGGCGTTCCGCTCCCTCAGGCCCTCACGGCGGGAGCGCCGCGATCCAGTCGCGCACGCACGTCTTCTGCTCTTCGGTGAACGCCATCTGGCCAAACGGCATCCGTACGCCGCACGGCGGGGGGTCCTGGAGCTTCGTGTAGATCGAGCTCATGTCCGGCTGGCCCGGCACGAGCACCGAGCCGCCGCACGACTGGGACGGCTGGTTCTTGATCATGTTCTCGAACCCCGCCGCCAGGACGAGGCCCGAGGCCTTCGAGCCTGCGTCATGGCAGCCTCCGCGGCCGCACGAGTCCGCGATCAGCGTCGGGGCCTCGGCGCACGTCTGGGGGCCGCCGCCGCTCGCGCTCGAGGTGGCCGCCGCGTCGCCGCCGGTGGTCGCCGCGTCGCCGCCGGTGGTCACCGCGTCGCCGCCGGTGGTGGCGCTCGGGGCACCGCCGCCGCCGGTGGTCGCCGTGGCGCCGGGGCCCTGGCCATCGCCGGCGCCCGCGCCTTCGTCGCCGCCGGCGGCGTACTCGTCCTTGAAGTCCTCGTCGAGGGTCCCCGCGCAGCTGGCGAGCAGCGCGGCGCCGCTCGTCAGCGCGGCAGCGGCGAGCGCGGCGCGCCCGAAAAGGGAAGCGATGGTCGTCACGTGCTACCTCACTCTCAGTAGATGTATGCCCCGGCGAGCCGAATTCCCAGGTACTGGTCCGTCGCCCCGCCGGCGGCGTAGTCGTCGGTGAGCTCCGGCTGGAACGACGAGAAGAACCGGGCGTACTCGACGAGCAGCCGCGCCTCGATCCCCTTCGCGACGGGGACGAGCACCCCGGCCGTCGCGCCGATGCCCTGCACGCTGGCGCCGGTGAACCGATCGTAGACCGGGCCGGACGAGAGGGGCATCAGGTAGTCGGCGCCCAGCGCCAGCGCGACCGGGCCGGCCGGGATGCGCGCGTCGAGGCCGGCGCGGAAGATCGTGTAGTCGACGTTCGGCACGGTCCGGGCGAGGGCGTCCGGCGCGTCGATCTCGAAGGTCACGAACCGGAGCCCGGCGGAGATCCCGAGCACCGTCGACTCGCCGAGCGTCAGCCGCTCCCGCAGCCCGAGGTTGATGCGCTGGTAGGTCGTGCTGAGCGGGTCGCCGTCGCCCACCGCCGAGTTGAGGCCGAGCGCCCGCGCGTACCCGGCGGTGATCCCGAGGCCCTTGAGCACCGCGATGTTCGTCCCCGCGAGCGGGTACAGCTCTCCGGAGATCGACAGCGCCGGCTGACCGAAGACGCTGTAGGGCCGGAGGTTCTGCGAGAGCGGATCGGAGTAGTCGAACCAGCGGCCCACGAACTCGACGCCGAGCTCGACCGAGAAGAGCGCCGAGCGGACGTCGTTGCGCTTCCGCGCCGGGCCCCCGTCGTCCTTCCCGTCCTCGGCCTTCTCCTCGCCGTCGCCGTCGCCGCCGCCGCCGTCCTCTCCCTCGCCCTCGCCGCCCTCTCCCTCGCCCTCGCCGCCGCCGTCCTTCTTCTTCTCGTCGGCGGGCGGCGGCGCGATCTGCGCCAGCGTCGGGCCGAGCAGGTCTTCCAGCGCCTTCTTGCGGTCGTCGTCCGAGCCGCCCAGCGGCACCGCGCCGTCCACCGCGAGGTCGCCCGCGTTCTCGTCGACGTAAACGAGGTAGACCTCTTTCTTCTTCTTCTTGTTCGTCCGCGAGACGCCGTAGATCACCCCCTCGGCCTTCACGGTCTTGCCGGCCTTGCGAATGCGGTCGATGGCCTTCTTCCGCAGGGCCTTCATCACCACCGCGTCCCCGACGGGCTTGGTCTGGCCGGCGCCCTTCAGCGCCTTCGAGAACGCGGCGGGCTCGACCACCTCCAGCGTCTTCGGGACGAGGGCGAGGATGTCGTCGCGGATCGCATCCGCGTTGGGCCCCTCGACGTGGACCGCGATCGACTTCGACGCCTTGGGGGCGGCGAGCACGACCGGCGAGACCGCGAACGTGGCTGCGGTTGCGGCGGAGAGCCCGAGGAGGATCCTCCCACAGAGGCTCAACGACAGGGACAGCGTGGTGAACCTAGTGAGCTTGCGCACGGGCCTTTTCGTGGTGACAGCGGCGTCGACTGAAGCTTGCACGCGCGCGAGCCTACAAGCGATGTCAGGACGGAATCCAGCGTCTTGCGAAAGGATCGGGGGATCTTTCTCGCGACACGCAGTGTCGTTAAGAGACTCCGCTATGACCGGACTCAGAAGGGGTGCCGCGTCGCGCGCCCGCCTTCCTTGACTGCCCTCAATCAAGTAGAAAAGTTGTCGCACGATGCGCGGCGCCGCGACGCGGCGCATCGCGAGACCCGCTCGTCCCAGGCAGAGGGCACATGGATCGGTCAAGAGGACGGCACTCCCGCGCGCGGCGCGGCCCTGGCGCCTCGCTGGGGGCCGCGATGATCGCCCTGACGGCGGCAGCCGCCTGCTCGGGGAGGTCCGGCGCAGGGGCGGACGGCGAGCCGCCGCGCTGCGCGGAGATCCGGCCGGGCGCCTCGCCGCTCCGGCGGATGACGCGCTTCGAGTACAACAACACGATCCGGGATCTCCTCGGCGACGACAGCGCGCCGGCCGACGCCTTCGTGGTCGAGGAGGAGGCGCTCGGGTTCAACAACCAGGCGGCGGCGCTCGGCGTCACGCCGCTGCTCGCCGAGCAGCTCATGAAGGCCTCCGAGGCGATCGCGGCCCGGGCCGCGCGAAGCCTCGAGGCGCTCCTCGAGGGGTGCGAGCCGGCGGTGCAAGGGCCCGAGGTGTGCGCCGACGAGCTCATCGCGCGCTTCGGAAAGCGCGCGTTCCGGCGGCCGCTCACGCCGGCGGAGGGCGAGCGGTTCGCGCGGCTCTTCGCCTGGGGGAACGCCGAGCACGGCTTCTCGACCGGCGTCGAGCTCGTGATCCAGGCGATGCTCCAGTCGCCGCACTTCCTCTACCGCGTCGAGCTCGGCATGCCGGATCCGGTCGGGGACGGCGTGGTGCCGCTCTCCGATCACGAGATCGCCTCGCGGCTGTCGTACCTGCTCTGGGGCTCGATGCCCGACGACGCGCTGTTCGCCGCGGCCGACGCGGGCGAGCTCCGCACCGCCGCGCAGGTCGCCGCGCACGCCCGCCGCCTGCTCGAGGATCCGCGCGCCCGCGCCGCGGTCGCGAACTTCCACAAACAATGGCTGCAGCTGTCGAACATCGACACCATCACCAAGGACCCCGCGGTCTACCCGAGCTTCCACGCCGGGCTCCCGGCGCTCCTCCGGGCGGAGACCGAGGCGTTCCTCGAGCACGTCGTGTTCGACGACCCCGCCGGCGACGTGGCGACGCTGCTGACGGCGCCGTACTCGATGATGAACGCCGAGCTCCGCGCGTTCTACGGGCTGCCGGCGGGCCCCGCCGGGGCGCCGGACGAGCTCGCGATCGTGCCGCTCGATCCGTCGCAGCGCGCCGGCTTCCTCACCCACGCGAGCCTGCTCTCGGTGCTCGCCAAGCCGAACCAGTCCTCGCCCGTGCACCGCGGCAAGTTCGTCCGCGAGCGGCTGCTCTGCCAGATCTTGCCGCCGCCGCCGCCCGACGTGGACATCCAGCCGCCCGAGGTGCGGGAGGGGATCCCGACCCGCCGGCGGTTCGAGCAGCACTCCACGGACCCGAGCTGCTCCGGCTGCCACAAGCTCATGGATCCGATCGGCTTCGGGTTCGAGCGCTACGACGGGATCGGCCTGTACCGCGAGGCCGACCAGGGCGTCCCGATCGACGCGAGCGGCGAGATCGGGGGGACCGGCGGCGCGGACGGGCCCTTCGACGGGGCGGTGGAGCTCGCGCACCGCCTCGCGGAGAGCGGCGAGGTGCGCCAGTGCGTCGCGACGCAGTGGTTCCGCTTCGGCTATGGCCGCGCCGAGCAGGCGGAGGACGAGTGCAGCATGACCCAGATCCAGGCGGCGTTCGCCGAGAGCGGGTACAACATCAAGGCGCTGCTCGTGGCGCTCACGCAGACGGACGCGTTCCGCTACCGCCGCGCGCTGCCCGCCGACGGGGGGGCGTTGTGAGCCGCGCCGCGCCGCGCCGCGCGTCGAGGAGACGCCTGGATCGCCGCACCTTCCTGCGCGGCGCGGGCGGGCTCGCCCTCGCGCTGCCGTTCCTCGACGCGATGGGCGGCTCGGCGAGCGCCGTCGGTTTCCCGAAGCGCTTCGTCGTCTTCTTCACGGGCCTCGGCACCGTCAAGAAGGCGTGGGAGCCGACCGGGACCGGGGCGTCGTTCGAGCTCGGCGAGATCCTCGCCCCGCTCTCGCCCTACCGGGAAAAGCTGCTCGTCGTCGACGGCATCAACATGGATTCGGCCTACCACGGGCCGGGCGATCCCCACCAGCAGGGCATCGGCCAGGCCCTCACCGGCACGGAGCTCCAGGAGGGGACGCTCTTCCCGTACGCCTGCAACCCCGCGGCGCGCGTCGGCTGGGGCGGCGGCATCTCGGTCGATCAGTTCCTCGCCGCGCAGCTCGGGCAGAGCACGAAGCTCTCGTCGCTCGAGCTCGGCGTGCAGGTCCAGTACGCCAACGTCTCGTCGCGCGTCTCGTACCTCGGCCCGGGCCAGCCGGTCCCGCCCGAGGACGATCCGCGCGCGGCGTTCGACCGGCTCTTCCTCGACCTCAGCGCCGATCCGGCGGACCTCGAGCGGCGGCGCGCCTTGCGCCGCCGGGTGCTCGGCAGCGTCATGGAGGACTACGGCGCGCTCGCGAGGACGCTGGGGGGCGAGGACCGGCAGAAGCTGGAGCAGCACCTCGACGCGGTGGGCGAGACCGAGAAGCGCCTCGACGCGCCGGGGCTCCTCGGCGGCGCGTGCGCGCTGCCGGAGCTCGGCGCTCCGCTCGACGTCTACGCGAACGACGACTACCCGGCGATCGGGAAGCTGCAGATGGATCTGCTCGCGATGGCGCTCGCCTGCGATCTCACGCGGGTCGCGTCGATCCAGTGGAGCTCGACGCAGGCCGGGAAGGTGTTCACCTGGCTCGGCCAGTCGGACACGCACCACTCGCTCTCGCACTCGAACGTGACCGACGAGGACAAGCAGCAGCAGCTCGTCGACATCGGGCGCTGGCACGCGGAGCAGCTCGCGTACCTGCTCGGGAAGCTCGACGCGGTGAAGGAGGGCACGGGCACGCTGCTCGACAACACCCTCATCCTCTGGTGCACCGACATCTCGGAGGGGCAGACCCACTCGCGGCACAACATGCCGTACGTGATCGCGGGCGGCGCCGGCGGGGCGCTCCGGACCGGGAGGTACGTGCGCTATGGCGGCGACGCCCACAACGACCTGCTCGTGACGCTGTGCAACGCGATGGGCGTGGACGTGTCCACGTTCGGCAACCCCGCGTACTGCGCGGGCCCGCTGTCGGGCCTCCTGGCCTGAGCGCCGGGCGGGTGTTTTGGGCTTTTCGTCGCGCGCCGTTTTTGGCAAGTAGGCCCGCATGGGCGGCCTGCTGTCTTCAGGGAAGCCTCGCCGCGCGCCGCGCTCGACTCGCTCGACGCGCGCGGCGCGCCTCGTCCTTCGTCTCGCGCGCCTCGCGGCGCTCTCGGCGGCCGCGTGCGGCGCGGGCGCGTGCAAGAAGCCCGCGGACGCGCCGGCGGACGCCGGGGCCCTCCTGGCCGGCGACGCGGGCGCTGCCGAGGCGGCCGCCGCTGCGGAGGCGGCGCCCGCGGCGGAGCCGGTGCCGGCCGCCGCGTGGCCGCCGAGCGACAAGCCGCTGCTCGGGGTCACCGCGTTCGTCGCGACCGTTTACAAAGAGCCGCGCGACACCTCGAAGAAGCTCGGCTACCTGCGCGTCGGCTCGAGGGTGCCGCGCGCCGCGGAGCCCGCCGGCACGGCCGGCTGCCCGGGCGGGTGGTACGCGATCGAGCCCCGCGGCTTCCTGTGCGTCGGCGAGGACGCGACGCTCGATCTCGACGACCCCATCCTCAAGGCCGCCGGCCCCGGGCCGAACCTGCGGAGCGCGCTCCCGTACCGGTATGCCTTCGTCCGCGCCGTGCTGCCGCTCTACCTGCGCGTGCCCACGGCCGAGGAGCAGCGGAAGTCGGAGTTCAAGCTCGACGAGCACCTCGCGTGGTTCGAGGAGAACAAGGCGACCGTGCAGCGGGTGGCCCTCGGCGCGAACGACGTGCCGATCGACGCGCGCGGCGTGCCGCTGCCGGGCAAGCGGATCGGCGAGCTCGGCCTCGGGAAGAACTCGCTCGAGCTCGGCGAGGGAGCCCTGCTGGGCGGGGAGGGGGAGAACGACCCGATCCCGTTCTGGCTGGAGGGCGGCAAGCGCCGCATCCGCAACATCAGCGACTTCAAGGTCCCGGACTACGCGGTCTTCGCTGATCGGGCGCGCCGCTTCACCGGCCTGTCGCTGATCGGATCGTTCCCGACCGGGCCGGAGTCGTTGAACCGGCGGTTCGCGATCACGACCGATCTCCGGCTCGCGCCCGCGACGAAGATCAAGCCGGACACGGGCTCGCCGTGGCACGGCGTCGAGCTGAACGACGAGCTCACGCTGCCGCTCGCGTTCGTCCGGGCGCGGAGCGCGCGCGACGTCGAGATCGAGGGGGACAAGGCGACGCCGGGCAAGGAGCTCCCGTTCCGCGAGGTCATCCCGTTGACCGGCAGGATGCGCCGGCTCGAGGGGGTGAAGTACTACCGCACGAAGGACCAGCGGTACGTGAGCCAGCTCGACGTGGGGCTCGCGGTCGCCCCTTCCGCGTGGCCCCAGGTCGCCGAGAAGGGCGAGAAGTGGATCGAGGTCTCGATCACGCACCAGACGCTCGTCCTCTGGGAGGGCAAGCGCCCTGTCTATGCCACGCTGGTCTCGACCGGCCAGGCGGGGGTGGCCGATCCAAAGACCACGACCGCCACGGTGCGCGGCATCTTCCGCATCCGGAACAAGCACATCACGGCGACGATGGACTCGAACGAGTCGTCGAGCGTCGGCGGCCGCCCGGAGACGACCGCGGAGGCGCCCTCGGCCTCGCGGGGCGCGAAGCCGGACAAGGGCGGCTCGTCGAAGGAGCGCTCGAAGAAGAAGCCGGGCGCGAGCGCGGCGGAGAAGCCCGCGGCGGGCCAGAAGGCGGTCCCCCGCAAGGGCGACGGGGAGTACGGCGTCACGCGGCGCCGCGGCGAGGGGACGTACGCCCTCAAGGACGTGCCGTACATCCAGTACTTCGCGAGCGGCTACGCGCTCCACGCCGCGTACTGGCACGACGTCTTCGGCACGCCGCGCAGCCACGGCTGCATCAACCTGGCGCCCATCGACGCCCACCGCGTGTTCCTGTGGACCGACCCCCCCGTGCCCCCCGGCTGGCACGCCATCAACACCGGCGAGGAGCTGGGCGACGGGACGACGATCATCATTCATGAATGATCGGCGGTCGCCGTCTCGAGGGGAGGGGAGAGGGGAACTTCAGTGGGCGCAGGGGGGAGCCGTGCGGAGGATGTCGTCGAGCGACGCGTCGGCGACGCCGGCGAGGCCGTCGAGGAGCGGGGCGAGGCGGTCGTGCTGCTCCGGCGTGAACGGGGGCATGCCGAAGCGAGAGCGCACGCGCGAGAGCATGAACGCTAGGCCGGCGCCGTCCTGGTAGCCGGCGATCCAGGGGCCGCGGGCGAGCTCGTCGCAGATGCGCCGGAGGCGCGCCTCGAAGGCGGGGCGATCGGCGAGGGCGACGGCGGGGGAGGGGGCGCGCCGCTCGAAATGGTGGATGCACGCGGCGGCCTCGGTCGGGGGGCCGTCGATGGAGGCGAGGCCGGCGCGGAGGTCGTCGAGGAGGGGGGCGAGGCCGATGCGACGCACGAGCGCGCCGTCGAGGCACATCTCCCAGAGCACGTGGGCGAACAGCGCGAGCCGCGGCGCGCCGAGCGCGGCGCCGCGCAGCGCCTCGGCGAGGCGGCGCTCCCCCTCCACGAAGACGGGGGCGGCGTGGAACCAGCGGTCGACGGCGACGTGGTGATCGATGCCGGCCAGCACCTCGGCGAGGCGGGGCGGCGGGGCGGCGGGGCGCTCGGGCGCGCGGGCGGGCTTCACGCGCCGGTCGGCCATGCGCCAGAGGTCGGGGAGCATCGCGCCGGCACCGGCCGCGACCGAGCCGAGGTCGCGCGCGGCGAGGTGGCGATGAAGCAGGAAGTTCATGCGTTCAGGATGGCGCCGCGGCCCCCGGCGGTCGACGGTGAACCGATGCCGCGCGCCCTGCCTCGTCTGTCGCTCTTCGAGTGGAACGATTCGTCGTGGTCTCCCGGTCCGCTGCGCGAGCTCATCATCGAGTCGCTGAGCCGGACGATCCGATGGGGCGGCATGCTGCGCGGCCTGATCGCGCCGTTCCGGCGCTTCCTCGCCGCCTCGGGGGCGACCGAGGTCATCGAGCTCGGCGCGGGCGCGGCCGGGCCGTCGGAGGTGCTCATCGACGAGCTCCTCCGCGCGGGCGCGGCGCCGCCGCGCTTCGTGCTCACCGACCTCCTGCCGCAGCCGGAGGCGTGGGCGGCGGCGGCCGCGCGGCACCCGTCGTACGTCGCCTTCGAGCCCTCGCCGGTGGACGCGACGCGCATCCCGCGGGCGCTCGCCGAGGGCCGCGCGCGGCTCATGATCAACGCCTTCCACCACTTCTCTCCCGAGCTCGCGCGGGCGATCCTGGCGGACGCGGTGCGCGGCTCGTCCGGCATCTTCCTGTCCGAGGGCTTCGAGCGGAACCCGCTCGGCTTCTTGCCGATGGTCCCCGTCGGCGTCGCCGCGCTCGCCGCGAACCCGCTGCTCGCGCGCCGCTCCCGGGCCGCCAAGGCGTGGTTCACGTGGGCGACGCCGATCGCCGCCGCGGCCAGCGTGTGGGACGGCGTGGTGAGCACGCTCCGCGTCTACACCGAGGCCGAGCTGCGCGAGATGGTCGCCCCGCTCGGGAACGCGTTCGCGTGGGAGTACGGCACCTACGACTTCCCGCTGTGGGGCAAGGGGTACTACTTCTTCGGCGTTCCTGCGCGATGAGCAGGCGCCGAGGGCGCTCGGCGATCCAGCGCAGGAGCCTCCGACGAGCAGCTCACCAGGGATGGACGAGGCAGCTGTATTTTTGCGGCCGGGAACGCCGGTCATTTTGTTGAATAAAAATTTGACCCGTTCCACCCACCCCCGCGCACAGGGGCGGAAGCTGGCGACGCGGTGTCTCCGACGTCGTTCCATGCGGATTCGATGGCTTCCGGCGGCTGGGAAAAGGGGCAAGACATGATGGCTTATCGGCGGATGGTGGTGGCAGTATCGGCGTGCGTGGCCCTCGTGGCGGCGACCGCGTGTGGAGGGGGGATCGGCGACGCTGGTGACGCTGCCTCGGGCGGCGACGGGACGGCGAGCGGCGGCGACGGGACGGCGAGCGGCGGCGACATCGGGCAGGACCCCTTCGGCGACATCGGGGGTAGCGCGAGCTCGGGCGGTGACCCGAGCGCGGGCGGCGACGCCTGCGGCAGCGAGCTCATCGCGATCGTGCGCGACTTCAAGGATACGCACCCGGATTTCGAGGCCCGGCCCGGGGAGGACCGGGGCATCGTGGAGGCTCAGCTCGGCGCGGACGGCAAGCCGGTCTATGCGGGCGGCAGCGAGGGCACGTTGACCACGACCGGCAAGGAGGCCTTCGATCAGTGGTTCCGCGACGTGCCCGACGTGAACACCGCCATCCAGATATCCATCTCGCTCGTGGACAACGGGAACGGCACGTCCACGTACGACGATGCCGACTTCTTCCCGATCGACGACATGGGGTTTGGCAACGAGGACCGGCGCCACAACTATCACTTCACGCTCGAGCTCCACACCACGTTCGAATACAAGGGTGGCGAGGTGTTCACCTTCTCGGGCGACGACGACCTCTTCACCTTCATCAACGGCCGTCTCGCGATCGATCTGGGCGGTATTCACAAGCCGGAGAGCGCGACGATCGACCTCGACGCGCGCGCGCAGGACCTCGGCATCACGCCGGGCAACACGTACGCGCTCGACTTCTTCTTCGCCGAGCGCCGCACGACCGAGTCGAACTTCCGCATCGACACGTCCATCGGTTGCTTTACCCCGGTCATCAACTGAGCTCGGTCGTCCACTGACCCGGCGCGACCTCAGCCCACAGCGCCCTTCATTTCCCACCGTCCGCGTTCCTCGGCTCACCGCCCCGCCCGCGCCGTATCCCGCCCAGCGGCTCGCGCCGACCGCCCCCCGTTCCCCCCCTGGAGCAGCCGCCGTTGCCACCTTGCTCGTGGTTCGGCGCAGCAGGTAGCCTAGGCAACGATGCAGGCCAGCGACCCGTTCGGCTGGGTGGGGTCGATCATCGACGGTCAGTTCGCTGTCGAGGCGCTGGCGGGCGAGGGAGCGTTCGGCGTCGTCTACCGGGCCCGGCACCTCGGCTTCGACGCGCCGGTCGCCGTCAAATGCCTCAAGATCCCGACGGGCCTGAGCGCTGAGCAGCAGGACGCCTTCCTCGCCAAGTTCCGCGAAGAGGCGCGCCTGCTCCACCAGCTCTCGCGCCGCACCATGGGCATCGTCCAGGCGCTCGACATCGGCGCTGCGGCCGCGCCGAACGGCCCCTGGACGCCGTACATCGTCATGGAGTGGCTGGAGGGCGAGACGCTGGAGCAGGACCTCCGGCGCCGCCGCGCCGAGAACGCGCCGCCGCGGAGCCTCGCCGAGGCGATCAAGCTCCTCGCGCCGGTCGCCTCCGCGCTCGCCGTCGCCCACGACGAGAACGTGTCCCACCGCGACGTCAAGCCGGCCAACCTGTTCCTGCTCGGCGACCGCATGAAGGTCCTCGACTTCGGCCTCGCCAAGGTCTTCTCCGAGACGCCGACGTTCGCCGAGGCGCTCGTCCAGACCGGACGAACGTTCCGCGCCTTCACGCCGCAGTACGGCGCGCCGGAGCAGTTCAGCCCGCGGTTCGGCGCCACCGGGCCGTGGACCGACGTCTATGCGATGGCCCTCATCCTCATCGAGGTCGCCAGCGGCCAGCCCGCCCTCTCCGGCAGCGACGTCATCCAGCTCTTCGTCGCCTCGAGCGACGAGTCGATCCGGCCGAGCTTCCGCGCTCGCGGCGTGAGCGCGAGCCCCGACGTCGAGGCGGTCCTCGGCCGCGCGCTCGCGATCAACCCCTCGCAGCGGTTCCGCAGCCTCGGCGAGATGTGGTCCGCCCTCGAGGCCGCCCAGCGCTCCAGCGTCGTCGTCGTGGCGCGCGACACCCTGCGCGCGCCCGCGTTCGGCCCGGGCGGCGCCGACGCCGCCGACCCCGTCGACGACGACGGGCTGCTCGACTTCGCCGCCCTCCACCTGCCGCCGCTGCCGCCGCCGCCCGCGCTCTCGGTCCCGCCGCCGTCGCTGCCGCCGCCGTCGCGGCCGCAGCGTCGGCCCCCGGAGAGCAGCGGGGGCCGCGGGAGCGTGGGCCCCGAGAGGAGCGCGCCGAGGGGCCGCGGCGTCGTCCCGTTCGAGGGCGGCGAGCACCGGATCTGCACCGTCCTGTTCGCCGATCTGTCCGAGGCGACCGCGCTCTCGTCGAGGCTCGATCCCGAGGACGTCAAGGACGTCGTCGATCGCTGCTACCAGGCGCTCGCGGAGCACGTCGAGCAGATGCACGGGATCGTCGAGCGGCCCATCGGCGGGCGCGTCATGGCCGTCTTCGGCGCGCCCCGCGCGACCGACTGCGACGCCGAGCGGGCGATCGTCGCGGCGCTCGCCGCGCAGGCCGCGATCCCGCGCCTCGCGCTGCCGCGCGCGGCGCGGGCGGTCCGCCTCTCGGTGCGGATCGGGATCTCGACGGGGCGGGTGTTCGTCGGCGCCGGGAGCTCGGCGCGCCAGGATCTCGCCGTCATCGGCGACGCGGTGGACGGCGCCGCGCGCCTGCAGCAGCTCGCGCCGCGCGGCGCGATCGTGATCGGCCGCGACACCCACCGCCTCGTCCTCGGGCGCTTCCGCGTCGAGCCGATCGAGGCGAGCGCGGCCCGCGCGGCGCCGGCGGAGCCCGCCGCGCGCGGCGCGGCGATGCCGATCTACCGCGTGCTCGGCGAGGCTCCGCCGAGCCGCGGGCTCGCGCCGCCCGACTTCCACGGGCTGGCGACGCGCCTCGTCGGGCGCGGCGCGGAGATGCAGCGCCTGCGCGATCTCGTCGAGACCGCCTTCCACGAGCGGCGGCCGCGCCTCGTCACGCTGGTCGGCGCGCCCGGCGTGGGCCGCACGCGGGTGCTCGCCGAGCTCTCCGCGGGCCTCGACGGCGGGCCGGCGTCCGGCGCGCCCTCGTCCGGGCGCGGCGCCGCGCCCGCGCCGCCGGACGCGCCGTTCGTCCTCTCGGCGCAGTGCTCGGCGCTCGCGCGCGAGGCGAGCTACGGGCTGGCCGGCGCGCTGCTCCGCCGCTGGTTCGGGATCCACGAGGCCGATCCGGCCCAGGTCATCCTGCGCAAGCTGCGCCTGGGCCTGCGCTGGCTCCGCCTGCGCGCCGCCCGCGCCCGCGCCCGCGCCGAGCGGGAGGCCGCCGGCGCGGGGGCGAGGGCCGCGCTCGGGGGCGCGTCGCCCATCGTGACGCGCGCGTCGGCGGTCCCCCTGCGCGGGCCGGTCAGCTCGACCGTGAACGCGCGCAGGACGGCCGGCGCGGTGCGGTACGAGGACGACGACGAGCTCGATCCGTCCCCGTCGCTGGCGACGTCGAGCGGCGCGAGCGACGTCGAGGACATCCTCGCCCGGCTGGCGGCCATCCTGGGCGCGCGGCCGGCGCCCGCGGGGCTCCTCGAGGCGGCGGCGCGCGGCAGCGTGCTGGCGAAGCGCCGGATCGCCGCCGCGCTCGCGCAGCTCGTCACCTTCGCGCTCGAGCGGACGCCGATCCTGATCGTGTGCGACGACCTCCAGTGGGCCGATGACGCCACGCTCGATCTCATCGAGGAGCTCGTGGCGCACGCCGAGGGGCTGCCGCTCTGCGTGGTGTGCGCCGCGCGCCCCGAGCTCTACGAGCGCCGCCCGGACTGGGGCATCGCGAAGGAGGCCTACGTCCGCGTCGACGCGCTCCCGCTCGCGCGGCGGCACGCGGAGGAGATGATCCGGGATCGGCTCCGCGGCGCGCCCGAGCTCGACCCGGAGCTCGTGCGCGCGCTCGCCGAGCGCGCCGAGGGCAACCCGCGCACCGTGGAGGAGATGCTCCAGCTCCTCGTGGACGCCGGCGCGATCGAGGCGCAGGAGGGCGCGTGGCGCGTCCACGAGGGCGCGCTCGGCGCGCTGAGCCTGCCGCCGTCGGTGCACGGCGCCGTCCAGGCGCGCCTCGACCGCCTCGACGCCGACGCGCGCGGGGTCCTCGTCCAGGCGGCCGTCGTCGGCCGGACCTTCTGGGAGGGCGCGGTCGAGCGGCTCAGGAACGACGCCCCGCAGGCGCGCTCGCCCATGTCGAGCGAGCGCATCCTGGCCGAGCTCCAGGATCTCGATCCGCCGTTCTCGGTGCGGCACGGCGCAGGCGCGTCCACCGCCGAGCTGCTCGCGCGCCTGTGCGATCGCCAGCTGATCCGGCTCCGCTCCCCCGCGTCGTTCCCCGGCGAGCGCGAGTACGTGTTCACCGAGCTGGCCACGTGCGAGGTCGCGTACGAGATGCTGAGCCTCAAGGTCCGGCGGCGGATCCACCTGCTCGTCGCGGACTGGCTCGAGCACCGCGCGCCGGGCGACGACGGCGCGGCCCTGCTCGCGCACCACTACGATCGGGGCGGCGATCTGCGGGCGGCCGCGGCGGCGTACGACCGCGCCGCGGCGCTCGCCGCGGCGATCGGCGAGGGCGCCGCGGCGGCGCGCTACGCGGCGCGGGCCCGCGAGCTGTGCGACGAGCTCGCGGCCGAGGAAGCCTAGGCGCGCGTTGCAGGTTCTGCGCGGGGCTAGCGCGCCTTGCGCCGCAGCCTCGGCGGGCGCGCGCCGGAGACGCGCAGCGCGTGGCGCAGGGCGTCCTCCAGCTCCCCGAACGTCTCGAAGGTCCGCGCGTCGCTGCCGAGCTCGACGATCGCCTGCGCGACGCCGGGGGAGATGCCCGAGACGAGGCAGCGGCTGCCGAGCAGGCTCGCGGCCCGGGCCACCTGGAGCAGGTGGTCGACCGTCGGTCCGTCCACGTCCTCCACGCCGGTCAGGTCGAGCACGGCGAAGTGGGCTTGCGTGCGGACGATCTCCCCGAGCAGCTTCTCCATGATCTGCGTGGCCCGGCCGCTGTCGAGCGCGCCGATGATCGGCAGGACGAGGACGCCCTCCCACGCCTGGATGATCGGCGTCGACAGCGCGCGGATCGCCTCCTGCTGCTGCCGCAGGACGCTCGCGGTCCGCTCGCGGTCGGCGTTCTCCTCGGCGAGCATCCGGTTCTTGCCCTCCAGCTCCTCGGCGTACGCCTCGAGGCGCTCGATCGACTGGCGCAGCTGGTCTTCGAGCCGCTTGCGATCGGTGGTGTCCCGCATCGTCACGGCCACGCCGTCCCGGATCGGCACGATCTGGTGGTGCACCCAGACGCGCGGGCGCGACGGCTGGGCGGGGGGCGCGGGCAAGCGGATCTCCTCCTCGAGCGGCGCCCCCTTCCGGATGACGCGCAGGCACTTGTCGAGGAGGACGCCCGCCTCGGCCGAGTGCTCGAGCTCCGAGAGGCGCTGGCCGAGGAGCTCTTCGCGCTGCATCGACAGCATCGCCGCGGCGCGCGCGTTGAGGCCCGTGATCACGAGGTCGGCGATCTCGTCGCTCCCGTCGCGGTGGGACGTCATCGTGAGGAACGCGTCCATGCTGGCCTCGACGGCCGCGTGGAACCGCGCCTCGCTCTCCCGGCGCTGCTCCTCGGCGCGCCGGCGCTCGGTGATGTTCTCCGCCACGATGAGCACGTTCGTGACCCCGTCGGCGCCCCGGATCGGGCTGACGTGGTTCGCGTACCACGCCCGCCCGCCGTCCACCCCGAGGCCGACCACCTCGTAGTGGGCCCGGCCGCCGGTCTGGAGCACGGTCTCGAGCGCCTCCCGCACGGTCGCGTGGTACTCCGGCGGCGTGAAATCGTAGAGGCTCCGGCCGAGGATGCTCTCCTGTTGGATCCCCGCCTGCTGCTGGTTCACGGAGACGATCCGCGCGTCCCTGTCGACGACGATCAGGTAGTGCGGGATGCCCTCGTAGAGCGCCCGCAGCTTCTCTTCGGACTCGCGGAGCGCCATCTCGGCGGTCTTGCGCCGCGTGACGTCGCGGACGACGAAGTAGACGAGCCCCTCGTCGAGCGCGAGCATCGCGTTCCACTCGAGCCACCGGAACGAGCCGTCCTTGCAGCGGAAGCGGTTCTCGTAGGTGAGCGTCTGCGCGCCGGTGGAGAACGTATCGGTCTCCGAGAGGGTGCGCGCCTTGTCTTCGGGGTGGATGAACTCGACGTACGGCTCGGCCATCAGCTCCTGGCGGCT
This sequence comes from Sorangium sp. So ce836, assembly GCF_028553905.1. Lineage (NCBI taxonomy): Bacteria > Pseudomonadati > Myxococcota > Polyangiales > Polyangiaceae > Sorangium > Sorangium sp. So ce836. Next base: position 5,098,828 of record NZ_CP102233.1, read on the forward strand.
GAACCCGAGCGTCCGCTCCCACGAGGGGCTGAGCTCCTTGAAGCGCCCGTCGAGCGTCGCGATGCCGAGCATGTCGACGGCGAGCGCGTAGAGGCGGCGTTGCTCCTTGTCCTCCTCGCGCACCACCGCGCGCAGGATCGGCCCCGAGCCGCCCGCGAACGCGAGCTTCGCGAGCTGCGTGTCGGCCTGGATGAAGCCCCCGTTCGGCCGCCGGTAGAGCCATCGAAACCGCTGCGGCTCGCCGCGGCTCGCCGCCTCGATCCGCTGCTTCAGGCCCGCCGCGGAGGCCTGTCCGTCGGGCTGCAGGAGCGGCGAGAGCCCGGTGAGCTCGCGCCCGAGCAGGCCCTCGTCGGGCCCGGCGAGCAGCCGCACCGCGCTCGGGTTGGCGTCGATCACGCGCCCGCTCTCGAGGAGGAGGAGCGCGTCCTCGGCCGCCTCGAACGCGGCGCGGTAAAGATCAGGATGGCTCATCGTCGGCGCCGCCTGGCGCTGGGAGCGCCGTCGCGCCGGGTTGTCCTCTCGAGCTCGATCGCCAATCAGCACCTCGAGCGGCCGCCTGCGCCCCCCCTCCGTCGCTGCCGCCAACGCTCATTGTGCAGGAAGCCTCGGTGGAGATCGAGAACCATGAGCCCGCTCGCTCCGCGCGTGTTGTCTGCCTGCCACTTGCCGCCGACGACCTCTCGCGTGCCGCGCGCGTCGTGGTAGCGTTGCTCTGTGTCGGGGAGGTTTCCTTCAGCGCGACCCGCGGGCGGGCGGTGCTCGTGCGGCGCGAGGTGGGCGCGATGATCTCCGAGGCGTGCGGGCTCTGCGCCTGGCCGGCGAGCCTCGAGGTCGACGACGTGCGGCGGCACAAGAGCGCGCTCATGGATGCGGCGCTCGCGCAGCGCGCCGAGGGCAAGGAGCCGCTGGCGCGCGTGGCGTTCCGCGGCGCGCTCTACTGGCAGCGCTGGCTCATGACGAAGGAGCCTGGGCTGCATGAGGAGGCCCGGGTCGTCTCCGGGCTCGAGTTCGCGCGCGAGGCGGGCGACTGGAAGGAGGCCGATCTGCTCCTCGCTCACGCCGACAGGTCGAGCGCGCTCGCGGATCTGCCGTTCGTCGAGCACTGGAAGCGGCTCGTCGCGGAGCACTTGCCGGAGCAGGTGAGCGACGAGCACGAGCTCGAGGAGGCGTTCCAGGAGTTCCGGCGGCATCCCAGCGAGGAGGCGGCGGAGAGCGTGCGTCGCTGCGCGACGGCGATCGCGCCGCTCGGGTCGCCGGTCCCGGTGCACACGATCCTCGCGCGGGTCGCGGTGGATCTCGGCCAGACCGACGAGGCGGAGTTCCACTTCGCGGCGCTCGTCGTGTGCCGGCCGCTCTGGATCCCGTACGTGGTGCAGCTGGCCGAGCACCAGGCGAAGCTCGACCTCCCGCGCGCCCTGCGCACGATCGAGGCCGCGCGTCGCCTCTTCGGCCCGGATTTCTGGCTCCCGCTTTAGTTCCAAGGCGGGGGCACGCGCCGGGGGCCCACGCGCGCGTCAGGCAAGCGCGAGCGTCCGCATCCACCCGCTGATCCGCGTCCCCGCCGGCTTGGGCCACCCCATCCGCGCGAACCGCTCCAGGAGCTGCGGCGTGTGGTCCCCGGTCCGGCTGTCCTTGAACGACGCCCGCGCCGCGTCGAGCTCCCGCGCCGCCTCGTGGAACCGCCCCTCGTGGTACGCGAGCCACGCCAGCGTCAGGTGCCGGTGCTGCCGCGGCTCCGCCTCCGCGAGCGCCACCGCCTCGCACGCGACGAGGTGCTCGCGCGCCTGCTCCGCGTCCCCACGGTGGAGCGCGATCTGCGCGAACAGGAGCCGCGCCTCGACCAGCCCCCACGGGTCCGCCAGCGTCTCGTAGAGCCGGCCGGCCGCGAGCGCGTGCTCCTCCGCGAGCTCGGGCGCGCCCGCGTCGAGCGCGACCATCGAGAGCAGCCGCTCGCACCCCGCCTCGCCGCGCGGGTTCGCGAGATCGCGGAAGCTCTGCCGCGCCGCGAGCGCGCCCGCGCGCGCGGCCTCGAAGTCGCCGAGGCGGTGATCCACGTGCGAGAGCGTGAGGTCGCACTGCGCGAGCCCGAGCCGGTAGCCGATCGCGTCGAAGTCGGCACGCGCGGTCGTGAGCAGCGACCGCGCCGCCTCGGAGAGCGCCCCGGCCTGCTCGACCATGCTCTGGAGCAGCAGGCACTGCGCCCTCCCGAGCCGATCGCCGACCTCCAGGAACCGCGCCTCCCCCGACGCGAGCACCGCCCGCGCCCGCGCGTGCTCCCCGAGCTGGTAGTCGATCTCCCCGAGCAGCACCTCGCACTGCGCCTGCCCATGGCGGTGGCCGATCTCGTCGAAGATCGCGTGCGCGCGCGCCACGAGCCGCCGGCCCTGCGCCTCCGCGCCGACGTCCGACGCGATGTGCCCGAGCAGGCGCAGGCAGTGCGCCTGGTTCTCCCGGTCGCCGGCGTGCTCGAAGATGCGACGCGCGTCCTCCGCGTCGCGCCGCGCCTCGTCGAGCCGCCCCGCCAGCCGCAGCGCCTCGGCCCGGAAGCGCAGCTGCGTCCCGAGCCGCGTCCCGGTCAGCACGGGCCGCGTCTCCGCGCCCCGGAGGCCCGGGCGCGAGTCGCTCCCCCCGGGCAGCTTGCCGTCGAGCACGGCGAGATCGCGCAGCGTCGCGGCGATGTCGCGCGAGCTCTGCCAGTGCGCCGCCACGTGCGCGTGCATGAGCGCGGCCGCCTCGTCGGTGTCGCCGGCGCGCAGCAGGCTCACCACCCGGTGCCGGAGGATGCGGCGGCTCGACGCGAACGGGTGCGCGCCGAGCGCGTCGGCGGCGGCGCGGAAGACGCGGGCCGCGTCGGGCTCGAGGAACAGCTGCGAGAGGAGGTGCTCCTGGAGCAGCGCGTGCGGCCAGCGGAGGCGATCGCCCACGGCGAGGAGGATCTGGGCGCGCTGCATGGCCGCGATCGCGCGGTCCGCGGCGATGTCGAGCGACGCGAGCAGCGCGCGCAGGATCTCGCGCCGGATGTCGCCGCCGAGCGCGGCGGCGGCGCGCGCGCCGGTCCGGAGCTCCTCGGGCAGCGCCGCGAGCCGCTCCTCCCACAGGTCGGCCGTGGTCGCCGCCTGCACGGCCATCGACGCCTTCGGCACGAAGTACTTGCCCGCGCGGAGCTGGAGGTGGCCGCCGCCCGCCCACGCGTGCAAGAGCTGCAGCGCGAACAGCGGGTTGCCCTTGCTGCGGGCCGTCGCCGCCTCGGCCGCCGCGTCGTCGAGCGGCAGCGTCTCCCGGAGCAGCGCGTGCGTCTGCGCGGGGTTCAGCGGGGCCACGTCGAGCCGCTCCCCGCCGTAGGCCGCGAGCGCCCCCTCCAGCCGCTTCGCCGCGACCGGATCGCACTCGACCGCCTCGCTCCGGACCGTCGCCACGACCAAGAGGCCGAGGTTCGGCGCGTCTCGGTGCAGCGTGAGGAGCCCCTCGAACGTCGTCGAGGACGCGTAGTGCAGGTCGTCGAGCCAGAGCAGCACCGGCCGATCGCGGCCGATCCGCTCCAGGGTCTTGCGGATGATCAGCCAGCGCAGCTCCGGCCGGTCCAGGCGGAAGCGCTTCCCCGTCGGACCGACCGCCTCGCTGCCGGGGGGCGACGGCTTGATCCATTCGGCGGTCGCCGCGACCCACGTCTTGCCGACCTCGTCCTCGGGCGGCACCTCCCAGAGGTTCATCAGCACCTTCTCGACGATCTCGCGCTCGGCCCGCTCCAGCCGGTAGTGCTGGGTCACCGCGCCGAGGACGCCGTCGAGCGGCGCCGCGATCCGCCGGTAGCGCGCGCGGAGCGGCACCATGAGCGCCCGCTCGTGCACCTCCTCGCAGAGCCACTCGGCCAGCCGGCTCTTGCCGACGCCCGCCTCGCCCGCGAGCAGCACGAAGCGGTGCATCGCCTTCGGCGCGTCGACCATCTCGGCGACGACCTCCATGAGGCGCGCCCGCTCGCCGGTCCGGGCGACGAACGGGCTCGGCCGCAGCGCGAGCAGGCCGGTGGTCGTCACCGACGGCGGCGGGTCGTCGTCTGGAGGCTCGATCAGCTCGGGGGTGAGCAGCTCCTTGCGGCTCGGGGGCAGCCGGCCGGTCGTCAGCAGCGCGAGCGGCAGCGGCGTGGCGGTCACGTTCACGTCGCTCCGCGGCTCGAACCGCTTCCAGACGCGCCGCGCGTCGCCCGCGAAATCGAAGCGGTGCCACGGCCGCTTCGCGAGCAGCCGCTTCGCGAACTTCGCGACGTCGCTCGGCACCTCGGGGGGCAGCGGCAGGTCCGGGACCGGCGCGCTCCGGTGCTGCTGGAGGAGCTCCTCGTTCGTGCCGTCGTAGACCTCGCCGCCGGCGAGCAGGGCGTAGAGGATGCAGCCGAGGGCGTAGAGGTCCGTCGGGGGCCCCACGTGGGGCGCCGCGAAGCGGATCTGCTCCGGCGCCATCCAGCCCGGCGTGCCCGCGCCCCAGCGCACGGTCGGCTCGCTCTCGCGGGAGCCGTCGAGCCGGTGATCGATCCGGTCCTGGATGAGCCACGCGAGCCCGAGGTCGAGCACGTGCACGAGGGGCGGCTCCCCGCCGTGCTGGAGGTCGACGAGGACGTTGGACGGCTTCAGGTCCCCGTGGACCACCCCGCGCGCGTGCGCGTGGGCCAGCGCGCCGAGGACCTGGTCGATGACGCTCCAGATGATCGGCCAGGGCAGCGGGTCCTCGAGCCGGGCGAGGTAGAGCCACTCGTGGAGCGACCTCCCCGGGACCGCGTCCATCACGAGGTAAGGCGTCCCGTTGCTGAGCGCCCCGAAGTCGCGGGCCTTCACGAGCGCCGGGTGCGAGAGGCCGGCGAGCGCCCGGGCTTCCTCCTGGAACCACCAGGCGTCCTCGGGGCGCGCGGCCGCGCCCGGCCGGTCGAGCAGCTTCACGGCGACGCGCTCGTCGAGCACGAGATCGCGGCACAGATAGACGACCCCCATGCCGCCGCGACCCAGCTCGCGGCGGACCTGGTAACGACCGGCCAGGATCGTGCCCGGTAAGAACCCTTCTTCGGCCATGGCGGTGAGCGGTCCGATGATAGCCGTGCCGGCCGGGCCCGGTAGACTCGATCTCGCCCAGGCGGCCCGAGGTCGCTCGCTCCCAGTTCGTCGTGTCGCCTCCGCGGAGCGATGCTAGGTTGCGGCCATGGATGCAGCGGTTCGCGTGCTCGCTTTCGCCGGCGCGAGGGACGTTCTCGGCGCGGGAGAAGTGGCGTTGCCGCTGCCTGGCCCCTGCACCGCGGCGGAGCTCCTCGATCGGGTCTGCGCGCGCTATCCGGGGCTGATCCCCTACAAGGGCTCTATCCGGGTGGCGGTGAACGGCGTTTATGCGACGCCGAGCGATCCTGTAGGTTTCGGAGACGAGGTGGCGCTCATCCCACCGGTGGCGGGCGGCTAGGGGCCTCGGGGGACGCGTCATGTCTTCTTCGACCGGCCTCGATTCTGCGCGCGTGGGGGGCGACGCGCCGGCCCAGCGGCGGCGGTCGCTGCCGCTTGTCGGCGGCGGGGAGGCCGGCCGCCGCGCCGCCGTGATCCCGTACCGCGACGGCGCCCGCGGCGCGCCCTCCGCGCACGCCGGGCCCGCGCCGCGCAGCGTGCGCATCTCGGTCACGGATCGGTGCGATTTCGCGTGCACCTACTGCCGCCCGTCGCGCCACGACGGCTACACCGACGGCCGGCTGCTGACGCCGGCCTGGCGCACCATGTTCGAGGCCCTGCGCGACGCCGGCATCCGGCGGGTCCGCCTGACCGGCGGCGAGCCGCTGCTCCACCCCGAGATCGTCTCGATCGTCGCGTCCCTCGCCGCGCTCGGCTTCGAGGATCTGGCGCTCACGACGAACGCCTCGCAGCTCGCGCGGCTCGCCGCGCCGCTGCGCGGCGCCGGGCTGCACCGCCTGAACGTCTCGATCGACACCCTCGACCCCCTGCGCTTCCGCGAGATGACCCGCGGCGGCGAGCTCGCCCGGGTGCTCGAGGGCATCGACGCCGCGATCGCGGCGGGCTTCTCGTCGATCAAGCTGAACACGGTGGTCCTCCGCGGCGTGAACGACGACGAGATCGAGCGGCTCGCGCTGTGGGCCTGGGAGCGGCGGATGGTCCCGCGCTTCCTCGAGGTGATGCCGATCGCCGAGGGCGCGCGGCTCGTGGGCGAGCACCTCGTCACCGCGGCCGAGATGAGGGCGCGCCTCGCCGAGCACCTCCTCCCGGAGGAGGCGATCTCGGATCCCGGCCTGGGGCCGGCGAGGTACGTCCGCGCGCGCCGCGACCCGTCGCTCCGCGTGGGGTTCATCACGGGCACGAGCGACACGTTCTGCGAGAGCTGCGATCGCCTGCGCGTCTCGTCGACCGGCGTGCTCCGGCCGTGCCTCGCCACGGACGACGGCGTCGACGCCTCGCGCGAGGCGAGGGCCGGCGATCCGGCGGCGATCCGGGCGCGCCTGGACGAGGCGTGGCGCCTCAAGCCCGACGGCAAGGTCTGGAAGGGCTGCACCGAAGAGACGGCCTCCGCGGTGTCGATCCGCGCGATCGGCGGCTGACGCCCGCGGCTGGCCGGCGCGGGCCCTGGCTTACGGATCGGCTTCCGGTCCTGCGGGCTGCCGTGTCAGATTCCGGAGCGATGTCGCAGACCCCTGATCGATCCGGCGAGGGCGGAGCGCTCTCGACCCACCTGTCCCCGAGCGGCGAGGCCCGCATGGTGCCTGTCGAAGGCAAGCCCGTCACGCACCGCCGCGCGGTCGCGTCGGGCGCCGTCCTGATGCGGCCCGAGACGATCGCCCGGGTCGCGCGCGCCGACGCGCCGAAGGGCGACGTGCTCGCCGCGGCGCGGATCGCCGGGATCATGGCGGCGAAGCGCACGCCGGAGCTCATCCCGCTCTGCCACGGGATCGCGCTCACCCACGTCGCGGTCGAGCTCGACGTGGACGAGCCCTCCGCGGCGATCCGGGTGACCGCGGCCGCGGAGGCGCTGGATCGCACCGGGGTCGAGATGGAGGCCATGGTCGCGGTGAGCGCCGCGTGCCTGACGATCTACGACATGCTCAAGGGGATCGATCGCGAGATGGTGATCTCGGACATCAAGCTCCTCGAGAAGAGCGGGGGCCGCTCCGGCCACTTCCAGAGGAGCGCGCCGTGAGCCGGATCCGCGCCGAGCCGCTCCGCCTCGACGAGCTCATCGCCGCCGTGTCCCATCCTGGCGCGGGCGGCATCGCCACGTTCCTCGGCGTGGTCCGCGACGTCAACGACGGCCGCGCGGTCACGCTGCTGGAGTACGAGGCGTACGGGACGATGGCCGAGGCCGAGCTCGCGCGGATCCTCGCGGAGATCGCCGCGGAGATCCCCGGCGTGCGCGTCGCCGCGACGCACCGGGTGGGCGCGCTCCAGATCGGCGACGTCGCCGTGGCCTGCGCCGCGAGCGCGCCGCACCGGGGCGAGGCGTTCCGCGGGTGCCGCCTGCTCATCGACCGCATCAAGGCGCGCCTGCCGATCTGGAAGCGCGAGCACGGGCCGGACGGCCCGTACTGGGTCGGCTGGGAGGACGCCCGCTGCGGCGGCGAGCACGGCCCCGAGGAGCACCACGGGCACGCGCACGGCCACGGCGGCGCGGCGCCTCCGGGCGGCGCCGGCGGCGGCTAGCGCAGCCACGCGACGGCCACGGCGGCGCCCTCCGCTCGCGCCGAGGGGCGCCGCCTAGCGCAGGCGCAGCCCGGGCGGCGGCGGGGCGGAGAGCGGGTCGTTCTCCTGCAGGCGGTTGTTGTGCCGGATGTCCGTGCCCTTGACGAGGAACACGACCGACTCGGCGATGTTCATCGCGTGATCGGCGATGCGCTCCAGGTACTTCGCGATCGACTGGATGCGCGTGGCCCTGTACACGGTGCTCGGATCGCGGCTCATCATGAGGAGCACCTCCTGGAAGATGCGGGCGTAGTGCTCGTCGATCACGTCGTCGCGCGTGAGCAGCCGCTGCGCCCGGTCGCAGTCGCGGGCGACCAGCGCGTCGAGCGCCTCGTGCACCACCTCGATCGCCTCGTCCGAGAGGCCTTGCAGCTCCGCCGCCGGCGCGAGCGGCGGCTCCTCGTTGAGCTCCTGCACCCGCTCGCAGACGTTCACCACGAGGTCGCCGATCCGCTCGAGATCGGTGACGATCTTGAGCGCGGTCGTGACGAAGCGCAGGTCCGAGGCGACGGGCTGGCGCGTCGCGAGGATCCTCATGCAAAGCTCGTCGACCTCGCACTCCAGGCGGTTGATCCGGCGATCGAGCCGTATCGTCGCCTTGGCGAGGCCCGTGTCGCGCGTCGCGAGCGCCGTCGAGCCTTTCTGGATCATCTCCTCGACCAGGCTGCCCATCAGCAGCAGCTTCTCGCGCAGCGTGCGCAGCTCGTGCTCGTAGACCTTGCTCGTGTGCGACGTCGGCATGAAATCCCCACTCCCCTCAGCCGAACTTACCGGTGACGTAGTCTTCCGTCTTGCTTTCCTTCGGGTTGGTGAAGATTGTCTGGGTTCTGTCGAACTCCACCAAATCCCCCATGTAGAAGAAAGCCGTGTAATCAGAGCACCGCGCGGCCTGTTGCATGTTGTGCGTGACGAGCACGCAAGTATACCGCTGCTTGAGCTCATCGATGAGCTCCTCGATGCGCGCGGTGGCGATGGGATCGAGCGCAGAGCACGGCTCGTCGAGCAGGATCACCTCGGGCTCCACGGCGAGCACGCGGGCGATGCAGAGCCGCTGCTGCTGGCCGCCGGAGAGCGAGAGCCCGGACTGATCGAGCTTGTCCTTCACCTCGTCCCAGAGCGCGACCTGGCGAAGGCACTTCTCCACGAGGCCGGTCGCATCCTTGACGGAGACGCCGTTGAGCTTGTGCCCGGCGAGGACGTTCTCCCGGATCGACATGGTGGGAAAAGGGTTGGGCTTCTGGAACACCATGCCGACGCGGCGGCGCAGTCGCACCGGGTCGACCGCCTTGTCATAGATGTTCACGCCGTCGATCATGACGGAGCCCTTCGCCGTGGCCCCGGGCACTTGCTCGTGCATCCGGTTGAGACAGCGCAGGAACGTCGACTTGCCACATCCGGACGGGCCGATGACCGCGGTGACCTGGCCGTCGGGGATGTCCAGCGTGATGTCGTGGATGGCGTGGAACTTGTTGAAGTACGCGTTCAGCCGGGTGACGCTGATCTTGGCCGGCGGCGCCTCGGATTCGGGCTCCGCAGAGCGGCGGTCGCCCTCTGCGTCGAGCCCGCCGCGGCGTTGTCCGGCCTGTCCATCGTGCGGTGAGTCGAACGAGCTCATCGGGTGCCTTTAACGCGCCTTGACGCTCCGGGACGTGACGATTCGGGCGAGCAGATTGAGGAAGAAGACGAGGGCGATCAGCACGAGCGCGCCGGTCCAGGCCTCCTGCTGCCACCTCGGGTAGGGGGAGGTCGCGTTCCTCCAGATCTGCACCGGCAGCGAGGCGATGGGTCGGTCGACGGCGACGCTCCAGTACTGGAAGCCGAGCGCGGTGAGGAGCACCGGCGCGGTCTCGCCGGCGATGCGGGCCACGGCGAGCATCACGCCGGTGCCGATGCCCGGCGAGGCCGTCCGGAGCACGACGAGGAGGCTCGTGCGCCACTCCGGGACGCCGAGGGCGAGCGACGCCTCGCGGAGGTGCGCGGGCACGAGCTTGAGCAGCTCCTCCGTCGTGCGGGTCACCGTCGGGAGCATCACGATGGCGAGCGCGACGCCGCCGGCGAGCGCCGAGAAGCGCTTCATCGGGACCACGACGAGGGCGTAGACGAACACGCCGATGGTGATCGAGGGCACGCCGCCGAGCACGTCGGCGATGAACCGGATCGCGCTCGCGAGCTTGCCCCGCCCGATCTCGGCGAGGTAGATGCCGGCGAGGATGCCTGTCGGCAGCCCGATGCAGCAGCCGATCGCGACGAGGATGAGCGTGCCGACGACCGCGTTGCCCATGCCGCTCCGCTCGTCGCCGAGCGGCGGCTTCGGGAGCTGGGTGAAGAAGTCGAGGGACAGCCCGCTCAGGCCCTTGCTGACCACGTAGATGAAGATCAGAAACAGCGGGACCAGGACGACGACGGCGCTCGAGACGCAGAGGCCTTCGAAGAAGTAGCTGCGGGCGCGGCGCAGGCGCTCGCCGGGCGCCGGCTCGAGCAGCGTGCGTCGAGCGGCGGCGGAGGGGCGCGCCGCGGGGGCAGGGGCGTCGTTGCTCATGCGCGTCTCTCCAGCTTGCTCTTGGTCGAGCTCACGAGCCACCGGGCGAAGAGGTTGAGGAGGAGGGCGACCCCGAAGAGGAGCAGCGCGACGTTGGAGAGCGCCGACACGTACATGTCGCTCGTCGCCTCGACGAACTCGTTGGCGATGACGCTCGCCATCGAATACCCGGGGTGGAAGATCGACGCGCTGATCTTCGGCGAGTTGCCGATCATCATGGTGACCGCCATGGTCTCGCCGAGCGCCCGGTTCAGCCCGAGGATGATCGCCCCGATGATGCCCGAGCGCGCCGACGGGAGGACCGCGTAGCGGATGGTGTCCCACGCGGACGCGCCGAGCCCGACCGCCGCCTCGCGGTGCAGCTGCGGGACCGCCTGCATCACCTCGCGCGAGACCGAGGTGATCGTGGGGACGATCATGATCGCGAGGATGACGCCCGCGGCGAACATGCCGACGCCGAGCGGCGGGCCCTCGAAGAGCGGCAGGAAGCCGAGGTGCTCGATCAGGAACGGCTCGATCGTCTCCTGGAGCCAGGGGCGGAGCACGGCGATGCCCCAGAACCCGTAGACCACGCTCGGGATCGCCGCGAGGAGCTCGACCATGAAGCCGAGCGGCTTGCGGATCCGGTGGGGGGCGAGGTCCGAGAGGAAGATCGCGAGGCCCAGCGAGACGGGGACCGCGAGCGCGATGGCGATCACCGCGCTGACGACCGTGCCGTAGATGAACGGCAGCGCGCCGAACTCCTCGCGCGCGGGGTCCCACACGGTGCCGGTGAGGAACGCCAGGCCGAACTTGTCCATGGCCAGCCGGGACGACCGGACGAGCTCCAGCACCATCAGCGTGGGCACCGCGAGCACCGTCAGGCCGAACACCGTCAGGATGACGCGGAACGCTCGATCCGCGCCGCGCGTGCCGCGCGCCACGTCGCCCCCCGACGCTGTCGAGGCGGCTTGTTGCATGGGGACTTCTACCGTGCTCATGGACCTATCCTGCGCGCGCGCCGGCGGCGCGCGGCGGAGCGCCGTGCGCACCGCTGACGCGCCGTCCTTCATGGTGTCGGGGTGAGCAGGGGCTTGCCGTCAGGGCCCACCAGCGTGGCGAGCTTCTTGTTGACCTTCTCGACGACCGCCGTCGGCAGCGGCGCATAGTGGAGGTCGTTGGTGAACTTCTGGCCGTCTTGCATCGCCCACTTCACGAAGTTGGCGAGCACCTTGCCCTTCGCGAGCTCCTTCTGCTCCTGGTAGACGAGGAGGTAGGTGAAGCCGGCGATGGGGTACGCATCCTCGCCCTCGGCGTCGACGATCGACATCCGGAGGTCGTCGGGCATCTTGGCGGCGGCGCCCGCGCCCGCGGCGGTCGTGCTCTCGAGCGACGGGGCGACGAACTTGCCGCTCCTGTTCTTGAGCGAGGCGAAGGTGAGCTTGTTCTGCATCGCGTACGCGAGCTCGATGTAGCCGATCGAGGCGGGCGTGCTCGTGATGAGGGCGGAGACGCCGTCGTTGCCCTTGGCGCCGAGGCCGCCCGGCCAGTTGACGCTGGTCCCGGTCCCGGGGCCGCTCTTCCACTCCGGGCTCACCGCGCTCAGGTAGTCGACGAAGATCTTGGTGGTCCCGCTGCCGTCCGAGCGATGAACCGTCGCGATCTCCTTGTCGGGGAGCTTCACGTCCGGGTTCTCCTGCTGGATGGCCTGGTCGTTCCACTTCTTGATCTTGCCGAGGAAGATCTGCGCGGCCGCGTCCGGCGTCAGCTTCAGCCCCGAGGGCACGCCCTCGAGGTTGTAGGTCAGCACGACGGCGCCGAGGCAGGTCGGCAGGTGCAGGATGCCCGCCGCCTTGGCGAGCTGCTCCTCGGTCATCGGCGCGTCGGTGGCGCCGAAGTCGACGGTCCGCTCGGTGATCTGCCGGATCCCGCCGCCGGAGCCGATCGACTGGTAGTTGATCTTGACCTTGGAGTTGGCTTTTTGGAACTCGGAGATCCACTTCGTATAAAGCGGATACGGGAACGTGGCACCCGCGCCCGTCAGGGGGACCTCCCCATCGGCGGCCGGCTGAGGCGCCGCGTTCGGCTTCGAGCCGGGCAGCGAGCTGGTCTCTTGGGGACCGTCGGAGCGACCGCATCCAGCGGCCAGGAGGAACATCGCCAGGGTGAGCAGAATTCGAGCCATGCACCGTCAGGCGTAGTCGAGCTTTGTGACAACCGTGTGACGGCAGGGTGGAACAGCGAATACCGGATTTTCCCGACATCGCGGGGATCACGCGGCGCGCGCGAGGCGGACGGTGAACTTGGTGCCGCGGCCGATGGCGCTCTCGACCTCGATCGAGCCGTTCATCAGCTCGACCAGGTGCTTCACGATGGCGAGGCCGAGCCCCGTGCCGCCCAGGTCGCGCGAGCGGCCGGCGTCGACGCGGTAGAACCGCTCGAAGATGCGGCCCAGGTGGTGGGGAGGGATGCCGGGGCCGTCGTCGGCGACGGCGATCGTCACCTGCTGATCGACCGAGCCGGCCTGCACCGTGACGTGCGCGCCCTCGCCCGCGTACTTGATGGCGTTGTCGAGCAGGTTCATGAGCACCTGCTCGAGCGCGCGGCGGTCGCACCGCGCGGGCGGGAGCGCGGCGGCGTCGACCGTCAGCGTGACCCTGCGGCGGCGCGCCGCCTCGTCGAGCAGCCGCGTCACGTGCTCGATGGCGGGGGCGATGTCGAGATCGGCGAGCGCGAGGCGGAAGTTCTTCGCCTCGATCTTCGACAGGTCGAGCAGGTCGTCGACGAGCTGGCGGAGCCGCTTCGCGTGCCGATCGATCACGTCGACGAACTCGGCGGCCTCGTGCGGATCCTGCAGCGCGCCGAGCTGCAGCGTCTCGGCGGCGGTGCTGATCGCGGTGACCGGCGTCCTGAGCTCGTGGGACACGTTGGCGACGAAGTCGGTCCGGATCGTCTCCAGCCGGCGGAGATCCGTGACGTCGTGGAACACCGCGATGAGCCCGGGCTCCGTGGGCGCGCCGTCGTGCTCCGCGCGCGCGTCGAGCGCGTCGTGCGCCGGGGCCTTCCGGCGCGACACCCGCACGAGCAGCCGCCGCGGCAGCGTCCGCCCGAGCTCGACCTCGACGTCGACCGGCTCGTCCCGCTGGCCGGCGAGCTGGATCGCCTCGGTGAGGCGCGCGTTGCGGATCGACTCGATGACCGATCGGCCGAGCGCGTCCTCGCCGAGGGACGCCATCGCGCGCAGCGCCCGGTTGGCGAGGAGGATCCGCCCGTCGCGATCGAGCACGAGCACGCCCTCGCTCATGCCGTCGAGGATGCCGGCGAGCAGATCGCGCTCGGTCCGGACCTCGGCGATGGAGCGGGAGAGCTCGCTCGTCAGGTGGTTGAGCGCGCGCGCGAGCTGGCGGAGCTCGCCCGAGCCGCGCAGGGGCGCGCGCGTCGACAGGTCGCCCTCGGACATCGCCAGCGCGAAGCGGGTCAGCCTCCGGATGGGGCGCGTGATGAAGAAGGTTGTGGCGGCGCCGACCGAGATGGCGACGACGATCACGGCGCCCATGCCGAACAGCATGGCCCGCCGCGAGCGCGAGAGGGCCGCGTCGACGGCGGCGCGCGGGCTGTGCTCCGCGAGCAGCGCCGCCTCCATGTCGCGCGCGGCGAGGCGCTCGATCGGCACGCCCGCGACGAGGAGGACGAGCACCGTCGCCGCTACGAGCTTCGCGCCGATGCCGAGCCGCCTCAACACGAGCATGAGCGCCCCTAGGCGGCCTCGGGCTCGGCGCGGAACCGGTAGCCGACGCCGCGCACGGTCTCGATGTAGTCGCCGGCCGCCCCGAGCTTCTCGCGGACGCGCTTCACGTGGGTGTCGACGTTGCGCGCGGTGACGTCGACGTGCGAGCCCCACACCTCGTCGAGCAACAGGTCGCGCGAGAGCACGCGCCCGCGGCGATCGTAGAGCATCATGAGCAGGCGGAACTCGAGCGCCGTCAGCGCGATCTCGTTCTCCTGCACCCACGCCCTGTGCGCGGCGCGGTCGACGCGGAGGATGCCGAAATCGAACTTCTCCGGGGCCGACGTGGGGCTCTCGGAGCGCTTGAGGATCGCCCGGGCGCGCAGGATGAGCTCTCGCACGCTGAACGGCTTGACGACGTAGTCGTCGGCCCCGAGCTCGAAGCCGACGATCCGATCGATCTCTTCCCCCTTGGCCGTGACCATGATGACGGGGACCGCGGAGGTCTGCGGGTTCTGCTTCAGGCGGCGGCAGATCTCGGTGCCCGACATGTCCGGGAGCATCAGGTCGAGCAGGACGAGATCGAACCGCTCCTCCTTGACCGCGCGGAGCGCTGTCTCTCCGCTCCCGGCGGAGACCACATCGAAGCCAGCTTGACGGAAGTTGTACGTGAGGACGCGCTGGAGGTCGCGCTCGTCCTCGACGATGAGCACGTGGCTCGGCATGGCCGATGGGTGTAGCAGCGCATTGTGACAGCTTCATGGCGATCGCGCGTGCCGCGCGTCGTCCATCCCTCGAGGCGCAGCGCCTGCGAGCAGGCGGTGGAGCGCGAGGTCGACGGGAGCGCCGCGGCGCGCGCCGGGCGGCGGACGGCCCGATCGGAGGCGGCCCTGGGCGCCGCCGGGAGACCGGCCGGGAGCGGCGAGGCGCAGGCGGGCGGGAACGGCGGGAGCGCGGAGGCGCGCAGGCCACGCGCAGCGAGACCGGTCGCGGACCTTGAGGACGGAATGCGTGGCGCTTGCAACGCTCGGAGTTTTCGCCTAACTGGCCCGCCCATGGCCCTCGAGCGAACCCTCTCAATCATCAAGCCCGACGCAATGGAAAAGAACAAGGCAGGCGCGATCATCGCTCGCCTGGAGCAGGAGGGCTTCACGATCAAAGCGATGAAGCGCATCCACCTCAGCCGCGCGGAGGCGGAAGGCTTCTACGCCGAGCACCGGGGGCGCGGCTTCTTTGACGAGCTCGTGACGTTCATGTCGCGCAGCCCCATCCTGGTGATGGCCCTCGAGCGCGAGGACGCGGTCGCGAAGTACCGCGAGGTCATCGGCGCGACCGACCCGGCGAAGGCGGCGGAGGGGACGATCCGCAAGCTGCACGGGGCGAGCGTGGGCGAGAACGCGGTCCACGGCTCCGACAAGACGGCGACCGCCGCGCGCGAGATCGCCTACTTCTTCGCAGGCTACGAGGTCGCTCCGAGCGCGACCAACTGATGCTGGGCGAGCGGCTCGCCGCTGCGCTCGGCGCGGCGCGGGACGGCGCTGCAGGCATCGAGAGCTTCGCCCACCTGCTCGGCTCGCGCCGCGTCGGGCCGCGCGGGGTCGCCCTCGCGCTGCCGGAGGTGTGCGAGGGGTGCGCGGCGCTGGTCGCCGCCCTCGACAGCCTCTCCGCGGCGGTCCGCGACGGCTTCGTCGAGACCGACGACGCCGCGGCGGCCGACGCCGCGTGCGCGGTGCTCGAGCACGCGGGCGTCGATGTCGCGCGCCTCACGGACGAGCTGTCGCGCGCCGCCGCGGGCGCCCCGGCGGGGCGCGGCCGCGGGGAGCGCGCCGGCGCCGAGCGCGGCATCGACGCCCGGCAGCGCCTCGCGCTCGAGGCGTCGGTGCGCAGGACGGCCCGGGAGCTGAGCGGCGCGCTGCGCCTGTCCGAGCTCGTGATCGCGACGCTCGAGCTGCGCCCGACGCCGCTCGATCTCATCGACGTGCTCCGCAACTGGAGCGCCGCCGCGGTCGAGGGGCGGCCCGTCGTCGGCATCTCGGTCGCCTCCTCGGACGGCCGCGCCAACGAGGTGGAGGGCGACGTGCGCGCCGTGAGCGGGCTCATGGAGCTCGCCGTCGGCATGGTCAGCGCCGCGGGCGTCGCGAGCCCCCACCTCGCCGTGTCCCGCCTGCCGGACGGGCGCTCGACGGTGCGCATCGCGGAGCGCGGCCCGCGCGAGGCGGCGCCGGCGGTCGCCCTCGACGTGGTGCTGCGCGACGGCGGCGAGCGGGCCGCCGCCGTGGCCCGCGTCGTCGCGCGCCGCGCGGGCGTCGACCTCGTCGAGGGGCCCGGCGGCCGCGTCGTCACCATGACGTTCTGACGCCGCTGCCGGTGCTGTCGCGGCCGTGCTAAAGGCGGCGCCATGGCCACCGACGAATCCCTGAAGTCCCTTGTTGAGGCGGCGTTCCGCGACCGCGAGCTCCTGCGCTCGCCCGCGCACGAGGCCGCGGTCCTCCGCACGATCGAGCAGCTCGACCAAGGCCTGCTCCGCGTCGCTGAGCCCGACAAGACCCCGCAGGCGGGCGGCGAAGGCGCGGCGTCCGGCGGCGAGGGCGCCCCGCACCGGTGGGTGACGCACGCGTGGATCAAGGAGGCGATCCTGCTCTACTTCGGGCTCCGCGGCATGAGCGTGATGGAGGTCGGCCCCTTCGAGTTCCACGACAAGATCCCGCTCAAGCGCGGGCTCGACAAGGCGGGCGTCCGCGTCGTCCCGCCGGGGACGGTGCGCTACGGCGCGTTCCTCGAGCAGGGCGTGATCGTCATGCCCGGCTACGTGAACATCGGCGCGTGGGTCGGCGCGGGGTCGATGGTCGACACGTGGGCGACCGTCGGGAGCTGCGCGCAGATCGGGCGAGGCGTGCACCTCGCCGGGGGCGTCGGCATCGGCGGGGTGCTCGAGCCGCCGGGGGCGCGGCCGGTGATCATTGAGGACGGCGTCTTCGTGGGCTCGCGCGTCATCGTGGTGGAGGGCGTCGTCGTCGAGGAGGAGGCGGTGCTCGGCGCCGGCGTGGTGCTCACCGCGTCGACGGCGATCCTCGACGTCACGGGGCCGGAGATCGTCGAGCACCGCGGCCGGGTGCCGGCGCGCAGCGTGGTCATCCCGGGCACACGGCCGAAGCGCTTCCCCGCGGGGGAGTTCTCGATCCCGTGCGCGCTGATCATCGGCAAGCGGAGCGAGGCGACCGACCGCAAGGTGTCGCTCAACGCGGCGCTGCGCGACTTCGCGGTGCCGGTGTGAGCGCGCGGCCCGATCGGGACGCGGCGGCCGCGGCCGCCCTCGCGGACACGCTGCTCTGGTTGTGCTCGGTCCCGTCGCCCATCGGGGAAGAGCAGGAGCTGTGCGCCGCGGTGGCCGAGCGGCTCGGTCGGGCGCAGCTCGCCGCGCCGGTGCGCCGTCACGGCGACTCGCTGGTCGCGCAGGTGACGCAGGGCACGGGCGGCCCGAAGATCGCGCTGGCCGGGCACCTCGACGTGGTGCGCACCTCGCACGACGGGCCGCCGCGGATCGAGGGGGATCGCCTCTACGGCCCCGGCGCGAGCGACATGAAGTCGGGCCTCGCGCTGATGCTCGACCTCGCCGAGGGCGCGCGGGAGGACATCGCGGGGGTCGATCTGACGCTCGTGTTCTACGCCCGGGAGGAGGGGCCGTACCTCGAGAACGAGCTCGCGCTGGTCATCGAGCGCGAGCCGGGCCTCCGCGCGCTCGATCTCGCGGTGTGCCTGGAGCCGAGCGACAACAAGCTGAGCCTCGGCGCGAGCGGCTCGCTGCACGCGGGGCTGACGTTCCGCGGGCGGACGGCGCACAGCGCGCGGCCGTGGCAGGGGGAGAACGCCATCTACAAGGCGGGCCCGCTCCTGGTCGAGCTCGCCGCCCTCGCGCCGCGCGAGGTCGAGATCGACGGGTTCGTCTACCGGGCCGTGACGACGGCGACGATGGCGCAGGGCGGGCGCGGGCGGAACGTCGTGCCCGACGAGTTCACGATGAACCTGAACCACCGCTTCCCGCCGGGGACCTCGATCCAGGAGGCGCAGCGGACCATCGAGGCGCTCGTGGGCGGCCGCGCCGAGATCGAGTGGCGCGATCTCAGCCCGTCGGCGCTGCCGCACGCGTCGCACCCGCTCGTCGTGGCGCTGCGCGAGGCCGGCGTCGCCGCGGTCGAGCCGAAGCAGGCGTGGACCGACGTGGCCCGCTTCGCAGAGCTCGGCGTGCCCGCGGTGAACTTCGGCCCCGGCGAGAACGCCCAGGCGCACCAGCGCAACGAGTGGGCGTCGCTGCGCAAGCTGTCCGACGGCCGCGCGATCCTCCGCCGCTGGCTCTCGGCGCTCGGGCCGGCCTGACGGCCGCGCGCCTGCTGAGCGCGCACCGCGAGCGTGCCCGCGGCGCGCGCTCCGCTGTCGAGGGCGCGCGCCGCGCTCTTCCGCGTGCGCGGGCTCTCGGTCAGGGCGCTGCGCGCACCGAGAGACCGGCGGCCGGGATGGTGAAGAAGAACGTGCTGCCCTGGCCGGGCGAGCTCTCGACCCAGATCGTGCCGCCGTGGGCCTCCACGATGCCCTTGGTGACGAACGCCGCGAGCCCCATCCCCTGCCCGAGGGGCCGGCGAGCGGGCGCGTGGCGGGCGAAGAGCAGCGGCTGCTGGTCCGGCGCGATGCCGGGGCCGGTGTCGGAGATGGAGAACCGCGCGTCGTTGCCCGAGGGCTCCGCGCGCACGGTGATGCGTCCGCCCTTGGGCGTGAAGCGCATCGCGTTGCCGAGCAGGTTCGCGATGACCTGGACGATGCGCTCCCGGTCGCACGCGATGGGCGGCACGTCGTGCGGCAGCTCCTTCGCGATCTCGAGCGGCTTCAGCGCGACGGTCGGGGCGATGAGCTCGATCGCCCGGTCGAGGATCGGCTCGACCTCGTGCGCGCCCTTGCCGACCTTCAGCGAGCCGTTCTCGATGCTCATGGCGTCGACCAGGTCCTGCGCGAGCTGGTTGATGTCGTCCGCCGCGCGGGTGATCGCCTCGAGCTGCCGCCGCCCCGGGCCCTCTTGAGGGATCGAGCGCATCAGCATGCGGGCGCTGACCACGATCACGCTCAGCGAGTTCCTGAGATCGTGCGAGATGGTGGACACCGTCTCGCGGAGCATGCGCTCGGCCGTCTCCGCGCGGCGCTCCAGCCGCTGGCATTGCTCCTCGAGCCGCTCGCGCTCGGCCGCGTCGCCGCGCGGGGCGTGCCGGTCCGCGTCCGCCTTCGATCGCCTGGGCGCCCTGGCGCGCAGGGTCGCCGGCCCCGCGGAGCGAGGCCCAGCCGCCGCAGCCGACGCCGCTCCCCTCTTCGGCGAGCGCAGGGGCACCGCCGTGGCGCGCCCGCGGAGCGGGCGGCCGGGCGCTCCATCCGCGCTGTCCGCCGCGTCTTTTCCGGCTTTTTTCCTCGTCACCCCCGCCATCCTCGCTCCCTCTTGGCTCTCAAGCGATCAGTTAGCCAGAAAGACCGTGCTCGGGATAGTCAGGTGGTGCCTCAGTCAAGTCATGGCGGCGCGGGAGCGCAGGTGCGCTGTTTCTCTCGCGGGTCGCGGGTCGCGGGTCGCGGGCGCGGGGCGCGAGCGCCGTGCGCCGGTTTCGCGGGATGGCTGGAGAGCAGATTCGCGGCGCGTCAGGTCGTTCTTTCCGGCTGCGGCGACGGGCCCCGCGCGTCGCCTTCGCGCGACAGGAGGCGGCGGATCTCGAGTACGAGCGTGTCCGGCAGGCACGGCTTGGTGAGGAAGGCGTCGCACCCCGCGTCCTTCGCCTCGCGCGAGTGCCCCGCGAGCGTGTGGCCGGTGAGGGCGACGATGGGGATCCGCTTCGTGCGCGGGTCGCTCTTGAGGTGGCGCGTCGCCTCCCAGCCGTCGATCTCGGGGAGCGACAGATCCATCAGGATGAGGTCCGGGATCAGCTCGAAGGCGCGATCGAGCGCCTCCCGACCGGTCGCCGCCTCGGCCACGCGGAACCCGGAGAAGGACAGGTATTCCGCGAACATCTCCCGGTTGTCCTGGAAGTCGTCCACGACCAGGACGAGCGGCGAGAACGTGTTGTCGTCACACTTCACTTCCATCCCAGTGAACCTTTCCATTCCTCGGCGCGCCGCCCGATCGAGCGCGAACGAGCCCGACATCGTGCGGCCGGTCTCTCACGCAGGTGATGTAGGGGGGCGATCCGCTCGGGTCACGCGATGTTTGTATACCTTATTGCCGGCCGGATGCCGGGCATTTCCCCTCCCGCGCAGGGGTCGCCCTGCACTTGGCCTGAAGGGGTCTAAGGTTGTTCCTTACGTACCCTAGGTGGGCCCGTAGGGCCGGCGGGCGCCGATGATCTCGTGGAGCAAACGAGCGGCGCTGTCCCAGTCGACGGGCTTCACGAGCACGCCGTCGAAGGCCGAGGCGTTGAGGGCTGCGCGGGCCTCGAGATCGCGGCGGCCGGTGCACGCGAAGATGGCGACGTGCTGGGTCGCCGGGTCGGCGCGCAGCGCCTCGGCGACGACGAACCCGTCGATGCCGGGCATCCTCAGGTCGCACAGGATCACATCCGGCACGTCCTGTGTGGCGAGGAACACGCCGCGCAGCCCACCCGCCGCCCGCTCGACCAGGAAGCCGTGCGCGGCGAGCGCCGCCTCCGCCATGACGAGGAAATCGGGATCATCGTCCACGATGAGGACCCGGCGGCGTCGCTCGACCACGAGGGTATCCTCGTCGTGTTGCTCGGCGGACTCTCTGCGCTCTGCCTCGGACATGCTCCCCCGCTCGCGGCTCGGCTGACGGCGCTCCCCAGGTGCTCGGGCTTCGATGCGAGGCATCAGGCGACGACCTCCCGCCGGCGTTCCTGGAAAGGTCCCCCTGCGTTGGTGGAGGCGAAACCTGAGCCCCGGGTACACCTTGTGCCCAGGTCGCTTATCCGCAACCATCAACTGTCCAGCGCAGATGGGGGCTCTGCGCGGTTCGCCCTCAGCGCCTGGCGACGGTTGTTTCGGGGCGGTCCCGACGACAGTTGGCTTGCTCGTCTGATGCTCGAGGTCCGCGCTGCTGCATATTCGGAGCAGGCGTCTATGTGGATGGATGACGAGTTTTTCGCGCGAGTGGGCCACGACCTACGCGGCGAGCTGGCGACCATGCTGGCCGGGGTGCACTACCTTCTGCGTTACCAGAAGGATCTCGGACCAGCGCCGCGCGACATGCTGGAGCGCGTGCGCGGCGCCGGCGAGCGGCTGAAGCGGCTGCTCGATGAGTTCGACAACTCCATCTGGCTCCGCGCGGACGCGAGCCGACCGATGTCGATCGCCCGCTGCGACGCGGCCGAGCTCGTCCGGCGCGCCGCGGGGCAGCTCGAGGCGATGGCCGCCGCGCGCGGCGTGCAGATCTCGTTCGAGGCCGGGCCCGACGGTGCCGCGACCGTGGAGGGCGATCCGGAGCTCCTCCGGGTGGCGCTGGAGTACGTGCTCGGCTTCGCCATCCTGCGATCGCGCGATCGGCCGGTGCAGGTCCGCGTCTCGAGCGCCGACGGCGCGCCGGTGGTGACCGTCGTCGACGAGGCGGGCCCCGTCCCGCCGGAGCCGCTCGCCCGGCTGCTCGAGCCGTTCGGCGAGCGGGCGGCGATCCCCGCCGACCCGGTCGCGCCGCGCCGCCGCGAGCGGCTCGGCCTCGGGCTCGCGATCGCGCACGGAATCCTCGGCGCGCACGGGGGCGGGCTGACCGTGGAGCCGTCGTCCGAGCGCGCGGACGGCGGCGCGCCGGCATCGGCCGCGGACCTGTCCGCGACCGGGCTGCGCTTCACCTGCTTCCTCGGCGGCGTTGGGAGGGATCCTCCCACCCGATTGCCGGAGACGGAAGGTCGCTGCGACGCGGCGAGCGGCCGGTGACGGAGGAGACCCTTCCGAGGGCTCCAACGCGCGGATCGTGTCCGATAGAGACTTCGTCTAGGATGAACCGGGTCGCACGTCGCGAGCGTGCTCCAACTTCCACCGCACAACGATGAATGCGCCTCGATGCCGACGCTGAGCTCTCTCCTCGTGCAGCATGGGGTTACCTCGATGCGGGTGGTCGAGGAGGCGATCGCCCGCCAAGTCCTCCATGGCGGCGACCTCGCCACGAACGTGCTGGAGCTCGGCGCGGTGAGCGAGCGCGAGCTCACGGCGCTGCTCGCGGAGAGCCTCGGGCTCCCGCCCGCCGTCGGCCGGCTCCGGCCCGCGTCGCCCGACGTGCTCCGGACCATCCCGGCTGAGCTCGCGGTCCAGCACCGCGTGTTCCCGCTCGACGTGCGCACGGGCGTCGACAGCGCGGCGGCGGGGGCCTCGCAGCCGGAGCCGACGCTGGTCATCGCGACGGCCGAGCCGCTCGCGCCGGCCGTCGCGGAGCAGCTGAGCTTCTCGCTGGGGGTCAACCTGCGGCAGCTCGCCGCGCCGCTGGTGCGCATCCGCCAGGCGCTCGCGGAGCACTACGGCATCGCACTCGAGCGGCGCCTGTCGCGGCTCGTGAAGCAGCTCGACGCGCGCGCCGAGCCGAGCCCGGCGGAGCCGGTCGAGCCCGCCTCCGCAGCCGCCGCTGCGCTCCCGCCGGGAGCGCCTCCGCCGCCGGCGTCGCCCGCCGGCGCGGATGTGGCTCCACCCGCAGGAGCCGACCCGGTCGCGCCTGCGCCGGTCGACGCGCCTTCGCTCGCGGCGGCAGCGGCGGCTCCGGCTGCAGCGGCCGACGCGGCGTCGCCTGCGGGAGCGGACGCGGTCGCGCCTGCCGATGTCGACGCCGACGCGACGTTGCCCGACGGCATCCATCCGCGCGAGGAGACGGCGAAAGCGCGGCAGAAAAAGCGAGCGAGCATCGACGATGCTCCGACGGTCGAGGCGCCGGCCTCGATGGCGCGCGAGGAGGCCGCGGGAGCGCACGCTCGCGAGGAGACGGCGGAAGCGCAGCAGAAGAAGCGAGCGAGCATCGACGATGCTCCGACGGTCGAGGCGCTGACCTCGATCCACGACGAGGACACCGTCGTCGCGGAGGTCTCGCTCAATGAAGCCGTCCCCACGCCGAGGAAGCCGCCGCTGCACGAGCTGGACGACGAGCCGACCGTCGTCGCGGAGTACCCGATCGATCTGCCCTCGTTCCGCTACCTCGAGGCGCACACGCCTGGGGCAGAGGCGCTGGCCTCGCGCCTCTCCAAGCTCGCTCCGCGGCGCGGCCAAGCGGGCGCTGCGGCGCCGGCGGAGCGCGAGGTCGCCGCGGCGGCTCAGGGCGAGGAGACCGCGCCTGCCGGCCACCTGGCTGCGCCGCAGGAAGAGCCCGCGATCGAGCCGGCAGAGCCGACGCCGCGCTCCGAGCAGCTCGCGCCGCGCCTCGCGGCGTTCGCGGCAGCGGACGACGTGCCCGCGGCGCCTGCGGTGGAGGCGAGGGCGCCGGCCGTGGAAACGCCAGCGCCGGCCGTGGCAACGCCGGCGCCGCCCCTGAAGTCAACGGCGCCGCCCGTGAGGCCGGTGGCGCCGCCGGCGCCGTCCGGCGCGCGTTCGCGGGCGCCGGGCACGCACCTGTTGACCGGCTGGTTGAAGCGGGCGTCGGCCGCGCACCGCGCTCCGCAAGACACGGCGCCGCAAGCTGCAGCGGCGCAGCCGCGCCTGCCCGGCGGCTCTGCGCTAGCGGTGCCCGTCCCTGCGGCCTCCGCACCCGTGGGGCCTGCAGCGACAGCGCCGGCGGAGACCACGCCCGTGGCGCCCGCTGCGCTCGCACCTGCGGCGCCTGCTCCTGCGGTCTCCGCGCCCGTGGCGCTCGCGCCTGTCGTCGCCGCACCTGCGGCGCCCGCGCCCGCGATCTCGGCGAGCGCACCGGCGGCGAAGGGCTCGATGCGCGAGGCGGGCCGGTCTGCGCCGACGGCGCAGCGGCGCAAGGGCCCGTTCACGCTGGCCATGGCCGAGCAGGAGCTCGCCTCGGTCGACTCGAGCGAGGCGGTGCTCGCGGTCCTCTTCGACTTCGCGCAGCAGTACTTCGAGTACACGGTCCTGTTCACGGTCCACGGCGAGCGCGCGGAGGGCCGCAACGCCGCAGGCCCTGGCGCCGAGCGCGATCGCGTCACGAAGATCGCCGTGCCGTTCGATCGTCCCACCGCCCTCGCCAGGGCGCGCGCGCTCCGAGCGCCGCTCGTCGCCGCGCTCGCCGGCAGCGCCCCTGACGCGGAGCTCCAGCGCGAGCTCGGCAGGAAGATCCACGCGGCCGCGGTGGCGGTCGTCCCGATCGTCGTGCGCGGCCGCGTCGTGGCGCTCGTCTACGGTGACGACGGCGCCGCCTCGGTCGAGCTCTCCAGCATCGGCGATCTCATCGCGCTCGCCGGGGTCGCGACGACGGTGCTGGAGCGGCTCATCCTGCGAAAGAAGCTGAACCGGAGCGGCGGAGCCCAGGATGCCGCCGCATCTCCGCAGAGGTCGTCCGCGCCGCCGCGCGAGGCCGCCGCGTCTCCGCAGAGGTCGTCCGCGCCGCCGCACGAGGCCGCCGCGCCTGCGCGGAGGTCGTCCGCGCCGCCGCACGAGGCCGCCGCGCCGCAGGACGAGGACGGCGACGAGCACGCCAAGGAGGGCCCGCTCTCCATGCGAACCCGCGCCGCGCTGATGGAGCTGAGCAGCATGGTCCGCGCGGAGGCGCACGGGCCGGCCGCGGCCGACGACGCATCCTCGCCGCCCGCCGCGCATGAGCCCCTCGGCGCGGGCGAGCCACAGCGAGCCGACGGCGCGGACGTCGAGCCGAACGGCCCGCGACCCCAGGGCGGCTGGTCCACCGAGAACGGCGGCTCCGGGATCGATGCCGTCGCGCGGGCGTTCGGGCTCCGCGGTACGGGCGTGGAGGCCGATCCCGTGCGGCCGGACGAGGGCGTCGCGCACGCGATGGCGTTCAGCTCGACCATCCCGCCGGCCGCGGCGCCGCACGCGCCGAGCCCGGGCGCCGAGCCGCAGTTCCGGCTCGGCCTCGAGGCGGGCGCGGACGTCGTGTCGGGCACGGCCGTCACCGCGCCGATGATGCCGGCGGTCACGCAGCCGCTCATGCAGGCGGTCCCGGCGCCGGCGTCGCCGGTCATCACGGCGCCGCCTTCGCCGCCAGCCATCGACGAGATCCCCGATCTCGAGATCCCCGCGGCGCTGACCCACGCGCGGTCCGAGGACTTCGATCTCGGCGAGCCTGAAGAGGCGCGGACGAAGCGGTACTCCCGGCCGCCGTGGATGCTCGACAGCTCGATCAAGCCCGGCGCCGAGGAGCAGCGGGATCACGCGCCGGCGCCGTCGTCGGTCGCCGCGCGCCCCCACTGGCGCCGCACGCCCGTCGCCCTCGAGGCCGCCGCGGTGTATCCGCGGCCCCCGTCCGAGCGGCGCGCCGCGGTCTCGCCGTCTCCGGCCAGCGAGCTGCGCGCGGAGTACAGCTCGCTCGTGCAGCACGTCCTCGCGGGCGGCGAGGCGGGCTCGCGGGCGTTCGCCGAGCTCGTGCGCAACGGAGAGACGGCGATCTCGATCGTCGCCGCGCGCTTCCCCGGTCCGCTCCGGGTCGATCGCCAGCGCTTCCGCGAGCAGCTCGCCGGCCCGGACGGCGCCGCGAGCGTCGCCGCCGCGCCGCCTGCCTCCCAGTGCGGGCCGCTGCTCGAGCTCATCGTCGCGATCCGGCGCCCGGCGCTTCCCTTCATGACGGTGCGGAGCGCCTCGCCCGACCCCGAGGTGCGCTTCTGGGCCACGCACGTGCTCGGCGAGCTGCCGTACCCGGAAGCCGCCAACGCGCTGCTCCCGCGGCTCTTCGACGACAACGTCGCCGTCCGGCGGATCGCGGTCCGCTCGGCCGCCTTGTTGATCGCGGCGCCGCCCGCGGGCGGCCCGATCCTGCAGGGGCTCGATCACATCGCGCGCGACCGGGAGGAGTCGCCCGCGCGGCGGCTGACCGCCATCGACACCATGTCCGAGATCCGCTCCGGCTCCAGCGTGCCGGCGCTCGTCAGCGCGCTCTCCGATCCGCACGACGCGATCGTCGAGGCGGCGGCCCGCGCGCTGACCGCCATCACGCGGGAAGATCTCGGCCGCGACGCGCGCAAGTGGATGGCGTGGTGGTCGAGGAACGGCGAGCGCCATCGCATCGAGTGGATCATCGACGCGCTCACGCACGAGAAGCCCGCCATCCGCCGCGCCGCCATCGACGAGCTGAAGGGCATCACCCGGGAGTACTTCGGCTACTACGAGGACCTGCCGCGACAGGAGCGGGAGGCCGCCCAGGAGCGCTACCGCGCGTGGTGGATCTCCGAGGGGCGCTCGCGGTTCCGCACCACGGGCTGACGCCTCGTCGGGCCCGCGGAGGGCAGGGAGGCGGGCGGCTCATCCGGTCATCGGGAGCCGCCCCTCGGGCGGGTGGGTCAGGTTCGGCGGGAGATCAGACCGCGCTCGGGCGGTTCACTTGGGGGCGGCGGGCGCGGCGGCCGGCTGCACGGCGGGCGCCGGCTTCTTGGTGACGGCAGGAGCGGTCTCGCCGGCCTCCTTCATGGCCTTGTCGATCAGCTTCTTGAACTTCGAGAACGGCTGCGCGCCGCTGATGAAGTAGCCGTTCACGACGAACGCCGGCGTCCCGCTGATGCCCGCCTTGTCGGCCGCGGAGTTCTCGGAGTCCACGAACGCCTTGTGGGTGTTCGCGTCGAGGGCCTTCTTGAACTTCGTCATGTCGAGGCCCTGCTCCTCGGCGTACTTCTCGAGCGAGGCGCGCGAGAAGGCGTCCGGCTGACCCTGGTTCTTGAAGAGCACCTCGTGGTACGCCCAGAACCCGGCGTTGCCCTTCTGCGCGTAGGCCTCCTGCGCGGCCTCGGCCGCGAGCGGCGCGTTCTTGTGCATCGGCAGCGGCCGGTGGCGCCACACGATCTTCAGCTTGTCGCCGTAGGTCTTCGAGATCTGCGAGACCGTGTCCTCGACGCGCTTGCAGAACGGGCACTCGAAGTCCGAGAAGACCTGCATCACGACCTTCGCGCGCTCGCCGCCCTTCCACGGGCTGTTCGGCGCCGGCGGGGCGACCTCCTTGCGCTCGGGCGGCGGCGGCTCCTTGCCGTCCTTGATGATCTCGGCGTAGAGGTCCTTGGCGGCGACGCCCTTCGCGAGCAGCCCCTCGGCCTTCTTGATCTCCTCGTCGATGATCGCCTTGAACTTGTCGATCGGCTGCGCGCCGACGAGCCGGCGGCCGTTGATGAAGAAGTGCGGGGTCCCGGACGCCTGCAGGTCGTCCGCGAGCTCCTGATCCGCGGAGATCGACGCGCCGTGCTTCTTGGTGGCGATCGCGGCCTTCACCTTCTCGACGTCGAGCCCGAGCTCCTTGGCGTAGCCGAGCAGGTCCTCGTCGTTGAGCTTCTGCTGGTTCTTCCAGAGCAGCTCATACGCATCCCAGAAGCCCTTCTCGCCCTTCTGAGCGCGGGCCTCCATGGCGAGCTCGGCCGCGGGCTCGGCGCGCTGATGGAACGGGAGCGGGTTGTTCTTCCAGACGAACCGGACCTTGTCCCCGTAGGTCTTGAGGATCTCGTCGATCGTGGGGACGACC
The DNA here is from genome assembly GCF_028553905.1 of Sorangium sp. So ce836. Taxonomy (NCBI): domain Bacteria; kingdom Pseudomonadati; phylum Myxococcota; order Polyangiales; family Polyangiaceae; genus Sorangium; species Sorangium sp. So ce836. The sequence goes on from NZ_CP102233.1 coordinate 5,126,352, forward strand.
TTGCTGCAGAAGGGGCACTGGAAGTCGGACCACTCGACGATGGTGACCAGCGCGGTGGCCGGGCCCTTCGCGGGCGCGTCGCCGACGGGCACCTTCCAGACCGTCTTGTCGTCCTCCTGCGGGCGCTCGCGGTCCTTCTGGGGCGGCGCCTTCGCCTTGTTCTCCGCGGCGAGCTTGGCGTACACCTTGTCGGGCTTCGTCCCCGCGGCGATCGCGGCCTGCGCGGCCTTGAGCTGCTCGTCGATCACGGCGGTGAACTTGTCGACCGGCTGCGCGCCGCTCAGGAACACGCCGTTGATGATCGAGGCGGGCGTGCCGGTGACGCCGGACGACTTGCCGACCGCCATGTCGGCGTCGATCTTGGCCATGTACTCCTGCCGATCGTACGCCGCCTTGAACTTCGCCTTGTCGACGCCGGCCTCGACGGCCCACTTCTCGAAGTTGTCGGGCGTGAGGCTCTTCTGGTTCTGGAAGGCGAGCTCGTGGAACTTCCAGAACGCCTTCGAGCCGCCGAGGCGGAACACGGTCTCGGCCGCGAGCGCCGCCGGACGCGCGTTCTTGTGGAACGGGAGCGGGTTGTTCTTCCAGACGATGCGCAGCTTCTCGGAACCGTACTTGTCCTTGAGCTGGTTGATCGTGGTCTCGACCCTGCTGCAGAACGGACACTCGAAGTCGCTGAAGACGACCATCGTCACCGGCGCCGTCCGCGCGCCCCACACCGGGTCCTTCGACGACACGGGCACCGCCGCGTCCTCGTCGCTCCACGGCTGGCCGTCGTCGACGGCCGCCGAGATCTCATGCCCGCGCGAGCCGGCGCTCCGATCGATACTCCACATCAGCCCCATCCCTGCGATGAAGCAGAGAAGAAAGCCGACGATGGCTGTTCCCTTATTCATGATGTTTCCTCTCTCAACGGTGGTGGAGCGCCGCCAGGCGGGCCCCTCCTTCAACGCGGGCGCGACACCAGGTGCGCGCTCGCGACAAGATCGCCATTCGTGAGCTCCCAGGGCGGCGAGCCACCCTGGGCCGAAGGAGCCGCCGCCGCGCGGCGCGGCTGCAGCCCCCGGCGGAGCGCCGGGACCGCTCTGGACCGGTCACGCCAGCGCCAGCATCCGGCCTCCGTCGCGCGAGGCGCGCCGCCCTCGAGAGGGCGAGCCTGCGCGACGTGGGCCCGGACGAGCGCCTAGCGGGCTCGGTTCAGACCGGCAAACGCTCCGGATCTCGCGGCAAGACCGGCACGGATCGCCCGCAGCAGGCTCCGAGAGACCACGCGGCGCGATCGGGGGCGGCTTGGCCGGCGAGCTCGCCTCATCGAGGCGGGTGGTATACGCCCTGCGCCACGCCGGCGCGCGGCCCGCCGGAGACCGCGAGGAACGAGAAGACCTCCACGGACGCGCACGGGGCAGGCAGGACGAGCTCCGGAACGAGCACCGCCTGCTGCGGCGGGCTGGAGAGCTCGCTCACAGGGCCGGGGCGACCCGAGTTCGGCCCGACCCTCGGCCAGAGGTCGCCCCCGTCGCATCCAGGGGCCGCGTCGATCCGGTCGTCGGTCATCGGCAGCGTGCGCGGCGGCGCGACCGAGGAAGCGCCGCGCGGATCGCAGATCGGCGCGGCCCTCGTCTCGCCCGTCTCGTCGTCGACGCTCGTCAGGACGGTGCACGACGGCTCGTCCGGCGGCGCGACGATCGTCATCCGGTCGTCGTCGCAGACCGGAACGATCGCAGCGCGCGCTCGCAGCGGCAGGACCAGCGCCAACGCGAACGTCAGCAAGGTCATCAGGCGCTGGACGGCGTGTCGCGACATCCCTGCCAAGGAGTAGCCGAGGCCCGAGAGGAGAGCAATGGGCCGGACTCCAGCAGAACGCGACGGTTTGTCGTCACCCTGGACGGATCCATGCGCCGCTCAGGACGACCGCCCGGAGCCGCGACTTGTCGACAGGGTGTGGATAACCCTGTGGATAACCTGGAGAGCCCCTGTGTCGAAACGGTGTGGCGCGGCGGCGGCGCCGCGGGAGCGCGGCCCGTTTCGCCGCGCCAGCGCGAAGTTGGCCCACCTTGTCCTACATCCGATAGGTTCGGTTCATGGCGAACTCCTCCGCGACCGTGCCCCGCCCGGTTCTTCCGCCCTCGCATGAGCCCACCAAGAGCGGCTTCGCTGCGGACGATGTTCCCCGGCCGCTCGGCCGCTACGTGCTCCTGCGGCGCATCGCTCGGGGAGGCATGGGCGAGGTGTTCCTCGCCTCCACGACCGGCCTCGAGGGGGCCGAACGCCCCGTCGTCGTGAAGATCATCCGCCGCGAGCACGCGTCGGATCCGAGCTACATCGCCCGCTTCCTCGACGAGGCGCGGGTGCAGGCGCAGCTCCAGCATTCCGGCGTCGCGCAGGTCATCGAGGCGGACGTCGACCCGGCGACCGGGGAGCCGTACGCGGTCGTCGAGCACGTCGAGGGCCGGAGCCTCGGCGAGGTCCGGGCGCGCGCGGTGCAGCTCGGGCACCGCTTCGACTGGGCGGAGGCGGTCGCGATCGCGACGATGATCGCCGAGGCGCTCGCCCACGTGCACGAGCGCAAGGACCCGTCGGGCGCCGCGCTCGGCATCGTCCACCGCGACCTGTCGCCCCAGAACGTGATGCTCGGCTTCTCCGGCGACGTGAAGATCATCGACTTCGGGACCGCCCGCGGACAGAACCGGCGCTGCCACACGGTCGCGGGCGTCGTGTTCGCGAAGCCGGGTTACGTGGCGCCGGAGGTGGCGAACGGCGACCCGGGCGACGCGCGGGTCGATCTCTACGCGCTCGGGATCATGCTCTGGGAGCTGTGCGCGGGGCGCCGCTTCCTCCAGGGCGACGCGCAGACGCACATGGCCGCGGTCGCGCGCAACCAGAACGATCCGCCGCCGATCGCCCTCTCGCTCGGGGCGCCGCCGACGCTCGACGCCGCGATCGCGCGGCTCACGGCCTTCGATCGGGAAGCCCGGTACCCGTCGAGCCGCGCCGCCGCGCGCGACCTCGCCGCGCTCCTCGGCGCGGCGGCCGCGCTGCCGGGCGGCGAGCGCGGCGTGCGCGCGCGGGCCGCGCACCTGATGCAGCGGCTCTTCCCGGGCGAGCCGGGGCGCTCGCGCGGCGAGTTCGCGGCCCTCGTCGCCGCCGCGAAGGCGCACCGCGCCGCGGCCGTCACGCCGGTGAGCCCCCGCGCCGAGGCGATGGCCTCGGCCGAGCGCGGCGACGAGGGCATGCTGCCCGGCACGCGCTACCGGCTGCTGCGCGAGATCGGCACCGGCGCGAGCAGCACCGTCTACGAGGCGGAGCACGTCGACCTCGGGCGCCGCGTGGCGCTCAAGGTCGTCTCCGCCGAGCACTCCGCGGCGGACGCGGTCGCGAGCCGCTTCCGCCGCGAGGCGCGCGTGCTCTCGCGCCTCTCCCACGAGCACCTCGTGAAGGTCCACGACTTCGGCATGGCCGCGGATGGCCGCCTGTTCTGCGGCATGGACCTGCTCGAGGGCGAGACGCTCGACGCCGTGCTCGCCCGCGGGGCCGCGATCGACTGGAGGGACGCGCTCGCCATGGCGGTCAAGGTGCTGAGCGCGATCGAGCTCACGCACGCCGAGGGCCTCGTGCACCGGGACATCAAGCCCGAGAACCTGTTCTTGACGCGCCCGAGCGGCGCCGAGGCCTCGCCCTCCATCGCCGAGGCCGGCCTGAAGCTGCTCGATTTCGGGCTCGCGAAGTGCCTCGCCGACGACCGCGGCGAGGGCGACGGCGTCGCGGACGCGACCGGCGCGGGGGAGGGGCCGGCCCGGGCCGCGGTCGCGATCGTGGGGACGCCCGAGTACATGGCGCCGGAGCAGGCCGCGTCGGGGCGCATCGACGGGCGCGCGGATCTGTACGCGCTCGGCTGCGTCCTCTACGAGATGCTCACGGGGCGCCTGCCGTTCGTCGAGCCGAGCCTCGTCGCGCTGCTCGACGCGAAGATCAAGGGCAGCCCCGAGCGCCTGCGCGAGCGCGCCCCGGCGCGGCAGATCCCGCCGTTCGTCGACGAGCTGGTGATGCGCGCGCTGGCGCGCCACCCGAGCGTCCGCTTCCAGAGCGCAGTCGAGATGCGTCAGGCCATCCTGAGGGCGCTCGGCGCGCCCGGGCGCGCGCGCGCCCGGCGCCGCGCGGTCGGGTTCGCGGCCGTGGCCGCCGTGATGGCGCTCGCGGGCGCGGTCGTGGTGGGCAAGGGGCGCGAGATCGCGGCGCGCGCCCCCGCCGCCGCTGCGCTGCTCGACGTCGAGGGCGAGGCGGCCGCGCCGCCGGGGGAGGCGGCTCAGGCAGCTGCGCCCGGCGCCGAGGCCGCTGCGCCCGGCGCCGAGGCCGCCGACGCGCCGTCCGGGGCCGCGGAGGCGCCGTCCGGGGCCGCGGAGGCGCCGTCCACCGGTGCTGCGGCGCCGCCCAGCGCCGCAGCGGCGCAGGTCCTCGCGGCCGCGGCGACGGCGCAGGCCGCCGGCGCGCCCGCGGTCGCCGCCGCTGCGGCCGGTGCGCTCGCGCCCGCCGCAGCGGGGCAGGGGAGCGATGCCCCGCGAGCCCTCGCGGCCCTGCCCCGCGCAGGGGCCGCGGCGCCCGCGACGGCCGCCGCGCCGACGGCGCAGCCCGCCGTCGCGAAGGCCGACGCGGCGAAGCCGCCCGCGAGGAGCGAGGCCGCCCCGCGCAGCCCGGCGGTGGCGGCGCGCGGCGCGGCGTCGAAGGCCGACAAGCCCGCGGCGCGCGGCCCGGCGGAGCGCGCGTCGCGCGAGGTCGCGACGCGCGAGACGAAGGCGCGCGAGCGATCGTCCTCGTCCTCGGCCCGCGAGCCGGCGGCTTCGACGCCCGCCCGCGGCGACGCCGGTACGGCAGAGAAAGAGGGCAACGGGCACGAGGATCACACCGAGGCGAAGCGGCGCCGTCACAAGCGGCGGTCCCGGGTCGCCAAGGCCGAGTAAGCTGCGCCGCCCGCGGCGCATTTCTCTCGCGCGCACGCTGCCGCGTTGTATACCGCGCAGCCTGCGATGGCTCAGATTTCCCTGTCCGCGCCGGGTTCGAACGCCGTTACCTCGGGCCCACCCCATCGCGCCATCCTGCGGCTCGCGCTGCCGACCGTGGCGGCGATGCTCACCCAGAGCATCGTCAACGAGGTCGACATCGTCTTCTTCGCGCACCTGCCGTGCCCCGAGTCGTCGAACGCGCAAGCGGCGCTCCTGCCGTCGCTGATCGTGCTCTGGCTGTTCGGCGGCTCGCTCAGCGCGATCTCGGTCGGCACGCAGGCGTTCACCGCGCGCCGCTTCGCCGAGCGGCGCCCCGAGGACGCGGGCGCGGTCCTCGCGAATGCCCTGTTCTTCGCGCTCGTCGCCGGTGTCGCGTTCTCCGCGGTCGGGTACCTGACGATGCCGTACATCCTGTCGGTCATCATCAAGGTGCCGGACGCGCGGCAGGCGGCGCTCGATTATCTCGGCTGGCGCTTGCTCGGGGTGACGTCGATGGCGGCGACGTTCGCCCTGAAGGCGTTCTTCGACGGGATCGGCAAGACGCACATCCACCTGGTCTCGGCCGTCGCGATGAACGCGCTCAACATCGTGCTCTGCCTCCTGCTCATCTTCGGCAACGCCTCGCTCGGCATCCCGAAGTACGGCATCGCCGGGGCGGGCATCGCGGGCTTCATCTCGACCTACGTCGGCCTCGCGATCATGCTCGCGTACGCCCTCCTGCCGCAGTACCGGAGCCTCTACCGGCCGTTCGCCACGAGCAAGCTCTCGGCTCCGCTCACCTGGTCCATCCTCAAGCTGTCGATCCCGAGCGCCGTCGCCACCGTCGCCATCATGACCGGCTTCGGCCTGTTCTACGCGATCGCCAGCAAGCTCGATCAGGTCGCGCCGGCGGGCGTGGTCTCGCCGCTCTGCCCGGGCGGCCGAGCGGAGCCGGTCTACGGCGCGGCGACCACGGTGATCGTCGGGATCCTGAAGCTCACGTTCACCGCCTGCCTGGCCTTCGGCACGTCGACGGCGACCCTGGTGGCGCAGTCGCTCGGCGAGCGGGACGGGGACAAGGCCGCGCGCTTCGGCTGGGTGAGCGTCCGGCTGGGTCTCGCGATCTTCGGGGTCGTGGGCCTGCTCGAGGCGATCTTCGCCCGGCAGATCCTCGCGTTCGCCAGCAGCAGCGAGCTCGTCCAGGCCGCGGCGCTCCGGCCGCTCCAGGTGATGGGCATCTGCACGCCGCTCGTCGCGGTCGGCATGATCCTGACGCAGGCGCTCTTCGGCGCGGGCAACACGGTGTTCGTGATGGTGGTGGAGCTCATCCTGCACTTCACCTGCCTCGTCCCGCTCGCGTGGCTGCTCGGCATCACGCTCGGCTTCGGCCTGATGGGCATCTGGGGGGCCGGCGTCGCCTACGTCGTCCTCCTCGCCGCGACGATGGTGTGGAAGTTCCGCTCGGGGGACTGGAAGAAGATCCGGCTCGACCCTCATCACGGGCCCGACAAGGCCGCGCTCGGCGCGGGCGGCGGCCCGGGCGACCCGTAACGAGGGCTCTGACCCGCGCTCAGCGGGGGAACGCCGCGGCGTTCCCGCCGTCGACGGTCACGACGCAGCCCGTCGTGGCCTCGGCGGTGGCGAGGTACAGGAAGGCCTGCGCCACGTCGGCCGCGGTGGTCTCGCGCCGGAGCAGGTTGTCGCGGAAGTAGTCGTCGACCGAGACGTTGCGGGCGCGGGCGCGCGCCTCCAGCAGGCCCGCGCCGAACAGCGCGGTCCGGATGCGGTCGGCGTTGACGGCGTTGGCCCGGACGCCGTGGCGGCCGAGATCGACGGCGTACTGGCGCATGAGCGAGACGAGCGCCGCCTTGGCGACGGCGTACGGGCCGAAGTCGCCCCCCTGGTTGAACGCGCTCTTCGACGCGTTGAACAGGAGCGCGCCGCCCGAGTCCTGGGCGAGGAGGACCCGCGCCGCCGCGCGGGCGACGTTCTGGTGGCCGAGCAGGTTCAGCTCGAGCGAGGCGCACAGCGCCTCGTGCCCCTCCGACGTGTGGATCGGCCCGGAGAACGCGCGGCCGGCGTTCGACACGACGACGTCGACGCCGCCGAAGTGCGCCGCGGCCTGCGCGAACGCCCGGTTCACGCTCGCCTCGCTGCGCACGTCGCAGGCGATCTTCAGGCACCGGCCGCGGTGGCGCGCCCCGAGCTCGGCGGCGGCCTTCTCGAGCGGCTCCTCGTCGCGATCGGCCAGCACCACGTGCGCCCCGGCCGCGAGGAACGCCGCCGCCGTCGCGTGGCCGATCCCCGAGGCGGCGCCCGTCACGAGCGCGATCCGCCGATCGAGCGGGCCCCTCTGCCCGGCCCCGAGCTTCAGCTTCGCCTGCTCGAGGCTCCAGTACTCCATGTCGAAGAGATCGAGCTCCGGGACCGGCTGGTACCCGCCGAGCGCCTCGGCGGCCTCGATCACGGAGACGGTGTGATCGTAGACGTCCGCGACGATCTCCGCCTCGGCGTGCGATCCGCCGACGCACAGCGCGCCCACCCCCGGGAAGAGCAGCACCCGCGGGAACGGATCGAGCTCGTCGCGGACGACGCCCCGCGCCGCGCAGGAGCGGCGGAAGTACTCGTGGTACTCGGCCGCGTACTTCGCGATGCCCTGCTCGACGGCCGCGCGGAGGCGCGCCGTGTCGGTCACGTCGCAGCCGCTCACGAGGAGCGGCCGCGCCTTGGTGCGGATGACGTGGTCCGGGGTCGCGCAGCCGATCTGCGAGACCCGGGCGACGTCGTCGCGCTCGCAGAACGCGATGAGCTGCAGGCTCGTGCGGAGCGTGGAGACCCAGGGGCGGCCCGAGGCGCGGGCGAGCGCGCCCCGCACCACCGGCCCGATGGCGGCCCGGATGTCCGGGTCCGGCGCCGCGACCGTCGGGTGCGAGGCGATCGCGCTGCGCTGGGCGATGTAGCGCTCGGCGCGCGTCACCGCGTCGATCATGCGCGTGTAGCTCTCCTCGGCCGTCTCGCCCCACGTGAAGACGCCGTGCTTGTCGAGGATCATCACCGACGGGAGCCCGCCCTGCGCGAGGCGCCCCCGGACGAGCTCGGCGACGCGGCGGGCGAGCGCGAACCCGGGCATGACGTACGGCACGAACAGCGCCTCATCCCCATAGATCGCCCGCACGATCTCGGCCGAGCCGGGCTGATCGATGACCGAGAGCGCGGCGTCCGCGTGCGTGTGATCGACGAACTTCGCGGGGATGATCGCGTGCAGCAGCGCCTCGACCGAGGGCGTGGGGCTCGACGGATCCAGCATCTGGCCGCGCAGGAGCGCCACCATCTGCTCGTCGGTCATCGCCTCGAGCGCGCAAGCGCGCTGGAGCGGCGCGAGGCGGCACGCCGGGAAGCCGCGCGGCTCGATCGTCGCGAGATCCCACCCGCTGCCCTTGATGTAGAGCACGTCGACGCGATCGCCGAGCAGGTCGACGGCCGTGCTCTTGACGCTCGTGTTCCCGCCGCCGTGGAGCACGAGGGACGGATCGGCGCCGAGCAGGCGCGAGGTGTAGACGCGGAGGGCGAGATCCTCGCCGCAGGACGCGGCGTAGGTGTCGAGGTAACGCTGGGCTTCGTCCTTGCTGTGGCGAGGATCCATCGACCGGCCGCCTACCCCAGCGGCGGAGGCGCCGGAAGCCCGCCGATCAGTAGCGGTAGTTCTCGGCCTTGAACGGGCCCTCGACGGGGACGCCCAGGTATTTCGCCTGGTCCGGCGAGAGCTGCGTCAGCTCGACCCCGAGCTTCGGCAGGTGCAGCGCGGCGACCTTCTCGTCGAGCCGCTTCGGCAGGAGGTGGACGCCGACCGTGTACTTCTCCGTCCAGAGGGCGATCTGCGCGAGGACCTGGTTGGAGAACGAGGTCGACATCACGAACGACGGGTGGCCCGTGGCGCAACCGAGGTTCACGAGCCGGCCGCGCGCGAGGACGATGAGCCGCTTGCCGTCCGGGAAGATGAAGTGGTCGACCTGCGGCTTGATGTTCTCCTCCTTGATCTCGGGGTTCTTCTCGAGCCACGAGATCTGGATCTCCGAGTCGAAGTGGCCGATGTTGCAGAGGATCGCCTCGTCCTTCATCGCGAGCATGTGCTCGGCGCGCACGACGTCGGAGCAGCCGGTCGCCGTGACGAAGATGTCGCCGATCGGGGCGACGGTCTCGAGGCGCTTCACCTCGTAGCCCTCCATCGCCGCCTGCAACGCGCAGATCGGGTCGATCTCGGTGATGATCACGCGCGCCCCGAGGCCGCGCAGCGACTGCGCGCACCCCTTGCCGACGTCGCCGTAGCCGCAGACGACGGCGACCTTGCCGGCGAACATCACGTCCGTGGCCCGCTTGATCCCGTCGCCCAGCGACTCGCGGCAACCGTAGAGGTTGTCGAACTTGCTCTTCGTCACCGAGTCGTTGACGTTGATCGCGGGCACCTTCAGCTTGCCGGCGCGGTGCATCTCGTAGAGCCGGTGCACGCCCGTCGTCGTCTCCTCCGAGAGCCCGCGGATCGGGTCGTTGCCGGTGAAGAGCTCCGGGTGCTTCTCGTGGGCGATGATCGTGAGATCGCCCCCGTCATCGAGGATCATGTTGGGGCCCTTGCCGCCCTTGAAGGCGTAGAGCTGCTGCTCGATGCACCAGTCGTACTCCTCGAGGGTCTCGCCCTTCCAGGCGAAGACCGGGATGCCGGCCGCCGCGATCGCCGCCGCCGCGTGGTCCTGCGTCGAGTAGATGTTGCAGCTCGTCCAGGTGACCTCGGCGCCGAGGGCGATCAGCGTCTCGATCAGCACGGCGGTCTGGATCGTCATGTGGAGGCAGCCGGCGATGCGCGCGCCCTTGAGCGGCTGCGAGGGGCCGTACTCGGCCCGGAGCGCCATGAGGCCCGGCATCTCCTTCTCGGCGATGCGGATCTCCTTGCGACCCCAGTCTGCAAGCGTGATGTCGGCGACCTTGTAGGAGAGCTTCTTCTCAGCAGTCATGGTGTCCCTTTGCCTTTTCCGGTGAATGCGCTCGAGCGCGCGTCGCGCCAGCCGACGAGCAGCTGCCAAATGAGGTGTCGATCCGGACCTTCGCCCTGCCAGGCGGACGGCAGCCGCCGGATCTCGACGCCGGAGAGCCCGGCCTCCTCGGCCAGGCGCCGGAGGTCGTCCGGCGAGAAGCCGAGCCAGATGTCCGCCTCCTGCTCTCGCAGGGCCTGATCGTGGTGCGCCTCGTAATCGAGCACGCACACCGCGCCGCCGCGGGCGTGCGCGCCGTCCTCGCCGCGGCCGGACGCGGCCGGCCGCGCGAGCTCGACGAGGGCGCGCATCGCCCTCGCCGGCTGGGGCGCGTGGTGCAGCACGCGGGCCGCGAAGACCACGTCCGCGCCGCCGGCGAAGGCCTCGCCCGCCTCCGCCGGATCGACGCCGAGCGCGCGGGCCACGGCGCGGCGCACCTCGGGCCCGTCGAGCTCGCCGCACACGAGCTCGACGTTCTCGAGGCTGCGACGCCGCAGGCGCTCGCCCGCGAGCTGCAGCTGGGCGCTCGCGCGGTCGAGCGCGACGACGCGGTCGAAGACGGGGGACAGCACCTCGAGCAGCGCCCCGTCGCCGGTGCCCGCGTCGATCGCCAGGCGGCGGTGGGGCAGGAGCGGCGCGAGCGCGGCGAGGTAGGCGGCGAGCTCGGACGGCGGCCCCGACCGCGACGGGCGCCCGCCGCGCGCGAAGAACTCGCGCGTCTCGGCGTCGCGCGCGGCGAGCACCTCCTCGACGCGCGCGAGCGTCCCGTCGGCCGCGCACGCGCGCTGCCCCGCGCGCACGGCGTCGTCGACGACGGGGTCGCTCGTGGCGCGCGGGTCGAGGCGGAGCAGCGTCCACGTCCCCTGACGGCGGGCCAGCAGGATCCCCGCCTCGCGGAGCGCGGCCGCGTGGCGCGAGATCTTCGGCTGGCCCTCGCGGAGCAGCTCGGCCAGCTCGCCGACCGCCAGCTCCTCCGCCGCGGCCAGGCCGAGGAGCCGCAGCCGCACCGGATCCGAGAGGAGCCGGTACAGCTCGCAGCGCGCGACCGCCTCCATCGGCTGGGCAGGGAGCTCTGTCGCCGTCACCACGGATCCTATATATGCGTCGATGCGCATAGATGCAAATGCTATGTCCGCGGGCGTGAGCGCGCCCGCGGCGACGCAGGCCGCCGCAGCGGCGCGCGGCGCGCGGCCGCGCAGGCGCGGGCGGCGGCGCTGGCCTGGCTCAGCGAGCAGCCGTCAGCGGGACCACACAGGAGAGCTCTTCCATGGGCATGCTCGTCCACCGAGCTCGTCCGTTTGCTCTCTGATTTCCAGCTTTCTCGGCAGGTCGCCGTCGCCGCTGGCGGGCTCGCGTGCCGACGGGCTCGTGTGCCGAAGGGCTCGCGCTCTGGCGAGATCAGCCGAACGAACGGACGGCCTTCTCCAGCTTCGCCTCTTCCGCGGCGCGGAGCAGGCCCACGGCCACCACGGTGAGGCGCTCCGGCCGGAACAGCGCGCGCGCGGCGTCGCGCACGTCCTCGACCGTGACGCGGGCGAGCTCCTCGTGCCGCGCCTCCGGGGTGCGGGTGATGTCGGCGAGCGCGGCGAGCCCGTGGAAGCCGGCGGTCGCCTCGGCGTCGTCGAGCATCGCCTCCACCGACCAGAGGTGGCGGTCGCGCGCCTTGGCGAGCTCGTCCTCGCGCGGGCCGACCTCGGAGAGCTCGCGGAGCAGCGCGAAGATCTCCCGGACCACCACGGTCGCGCGGTCGTGCTGCACACCCGCGGCGATGTCGACGACCCCGTCGTCCTCGTAGGCCTCGAACATCCCCGACACGTCGTAGCAGAGGCCGAGCCGGTCGCAGATCCGCTCGTAGAGCCGCGTCGACATGCCGTCGTCGAGGACGCGGAGCAGCATCTCCACGGCGGGCTCGCGCGGATCGCGCTCGCTGACGCCCCGGAACGCCACCCGCAGCTCGGTCTGGCTCGACTGGTTCTCGATGAAGCGGAACCTCGGCTTCTTCTGGCCGTTCGGCGGCGCCGAGGCCGGCACCAGCTCGCCGCGCGGCATGGCGCCGAAGTGCCGCTCGACGGCCCGCGCGCACGCGTCGGGATCGAGCCGCCCCGCGAGGCAGAGCACCGCGTTCGCCGTCGTGTAGTGCCGGGCGTGGTGGGCGCGCAGCATCGGCTCGTCGAAGCGATCGAGCGCGTCGATGCCGCCGGTGATGGTGAAGCCGAGCGGGTGCCGCTCGTACATGAGGGCGCGCGCGTTGTTGTCCGCGTCGATGTCGCGCCCCTCGTCGTCGAGGTCCTCGAGGATCTCCTCGCGCACGATGCCGCGCTCGACCTCGATCGCGGTGAAGCGCGGCGAGGTGGCGACCTCGCCGAGCAGGGCGAGCACCGGCTCCAGGTTCGCCGGCGGCACCGAGATGCTCATCACGCCGTGGTCGACGTGGGTCGCCGCGTAGAGCGTCCCGCCGAGCCGCTCGAAGGCGAGCGCCTGCGCGTGCGCCGACGGCAGCGTCGGCGTCCCCCGGAACACCATGTGCTCCAGGAAATGGGAGATCCCGTTGTTCTGCGGCGTCTCGAACCGCGAGCCGACGCGCAGGTAGAGCGAGGCGACCGCCCGGTGCACGTGCGGCTGCGGGACGAGGACGACCTTGAGGCCGTTCGAGAGGACGACGTCGCGCGCGTCACGCGGCGGGAGCGGCGTCATTCCCCCTCGTCCTCGATCGGGAGCGGCTCGCCGGAGCCGTCGTCGGCCGGCTTGGACTCCTTGAGGAGGTTCTGGTCGTACTTCACCTCGCTGCCGATCGTCGACTTCAGCCGGCGGATGTACCCGACGAGCGCGTCGTTCTGCTTCGCGGCGCGCATCGCGGCGGTGTAGAACTCGCGATCCTTGTCCCATTGCTCCTGGCTCGCGGACGTCTTCTCCTTGAGCTGGATCACGGCGTAGCCGTTCTCCAGCGCCACGACGTCCTTGGGCAGGTCGCCCGGCTTGTCGAGCTGGAACGCGATGCGCGCGGCCTCGGTGCTGTCCCTCGCGTCCGAGATCGGCGAGCCCGACACGTTGAACGGCAGGCTCGCCTCGACGGTGGGCCGGTTCGGGTGGTTCGCCATCGTGTAGGGCGGCCGCGCCTCTCCAGGCGCGGCCTCGCCGCCGTCCTTGGCGCCCTCGTCCTTGCCACCGTCCTGCTTCGCGGCGGCGGGCTGCTCGCCCGCCTTCGCCCCGGCGCCGGCCTTGTCCTTCGCGGGCGCGAGCTGGGCCAGGTGCGCGGCGAGCGCGTCGTCCAGCGACTTCCCGCCCGCGGCGGCGGCGAGCACCTGCTTCGCGGCCTCGGCCGCGAGCCGCTCCGACTCGTGGGCCGTGTAGAGGTCGCGCGCCGTCTCCAGCCGGCCGATCTTCTCGGCCTCGGCGTCCTTCGCGATCTGCTCGAGCTTGATCACGTGGAAGCCGTCCTCGGTCTCGATGATGTCCGACACCTCGCCGGCCTTCATCGCGAAGAGCTTGTCCTCGACGGGCTTGCTGAGCCGGCCCTTGGTCACGCAGCCGAGCTCGCCGCCGCGCGCCGCGCTCGGATCGTCGCTCGCGCTGCGCGCCACGTCGGCGAAGCTCTCGCCCTTCTTGAGGCGCTGGACCGCCGCCTCGATCCGCGCCTTCGCGGCCGCCTTGCCGGCCTCCGGCCCCTGCTCGGCCTCCGCGGGCTTCACCTCGACCATCAGGTCTCGCGCGACCCGGCACTCCGGCAGATATTGCGCCTTGCGCCCCTCCCAGGCCTTGTCGAGCTCTTCCTTGTTGGCGTCCGCCCAGGCCTGGACCGCCTTCTCCGACTTGTCGACGACGAGGTCGCTGTAGAAGCGCCGATCGAAGCGCACGTAGCTGAGCGTCCGGGTCGACTTCTCGCGCGAGAACTGCTCGAACGCCTCGCTCTCGCCGACCCGGACGCGCGCGCGGACGAGATCGCGCATCCGCGCGGCGACGAGCTCCTTCCGCTGGTACTCGCGGAAATCGGTCGGGCTCATCTTCGTGATCGCCCGGATCTGCTTCTCGTACTGCTTGCTGTCGAACTTCTTGGACTGGCGGTTGCGGACGTCCAGGTAGCGAATGAGGTCTTCCCGGAGATTGAGGGCATAACCGACCTGGCGGATCTTGTCCGCAGGCAGCGAGACACGCACCCTGCCGGCCACGAGCTCGGACGTCAGCTCGTCGTCCGAGACGGTGATCCCGAGGCGCTTCGCGTCCTCGTTGAGCAGCCACCGCTCGTAGAGCCCCTCCGCCGTGAGCCGCCGGTAGCCCATCGCCCGGAGGCGGTTTTCGTCGACGCTGCGCATCGCGAGCAGGTTCCTCGAGGCGTTGAACTCGACCGAGGAGATGCAGCTGCCTCGGACCTCGACGGCGCAGGTGCTCGCGGTCGACTGCACGGGGCCCGTGTTCGGGCGGAACTGGACGATGAAGACGACGGCGATCGCGATGACGATGGCGGCGCCGAAGATTTGGCTCAGTCTGTTCACGAAGGGCTCGCTCCCGGGGCGTGCGCCGCTCGCTCCTCGAGCGGCCTCCCGCCTTGGCCAGGCGCGGCATAGCACGGCGTCGACGGCGTGTCTTTGACGGCGGTCGAGAGCGGGGCTAGGGGCTCCTGCCATGGCAAGCTCGAAGTCACACCTCCCTGATTGCGGCCTCTACCTGACGACAAAGCCGCTCCCCGGACACGAGGACAAGGTGCCTGCCGGCATCCTCGTCTCCTTCCACAACCACTCGGACAACGGTCTGCCGACGGTCACGACGCCCGATCACAACGTGCACAACCGCTGGCACTTCCACGGCCCCGCGGTCCCGTTCCGCGGAACGACGTGGGCGGACACGCTGCAGCGCCTCCCCACCGAGGGGTTCTACACGCTGCGGAAGGAGCTCTCGTTCGACGGCGGCAGCTGGCCGAAGGGCACGCTGGTGCAGCTCGGTTACACGCAGGCCGGCATGCCTATCCTGTTCATCGCCCGCGTGCGCTCGCGGCTCCAGGAGAACGACCTCTTCTTCTCCGACAAGGGCGTGGGCATCAAGCGCGACCAGCTCTCCCTGCTCGAGCCCGTCTCCGTCTTCGAGGAGCCGAGCGACGGATCCGGGCACAAGCCCGACCACGCCGACGCTCACTGAGTGAGCCCGCGCTCACGTCCACACTGAATATCAGCCTCGGCCGATTTTTCTGTCTTCGGGCACGGCATGTGCTTGTAAATTTCTTCTGTGATTCGACGCAGAACCCTCACTCCCCCGTCGCTCCAGATTCCCCCTGAGCTCCTGGCCAACCGCCGCAGGAGCGCCCGCCGCGAGCTGAGCGAGCGGGTCCGCCTCGAGACCGGCGATCGCGCCGTCTCCGGCTGGACGCTCAACGCGAGCGTCGGCGGGCTTCGGGTGGTGATAGAAAATTCACTCGACCCCGGTACGGAGCTAACGGTCTGGCTCGACGGCAGGTCCCCGCGCCCCGGCCGGATCATGTGGGTGCAGGACGAGCCGGACGGATCCATCGTCGGGGTGTGCTTCCTGGATGGCCCCGACGGCGCCGAGGGCGGCGGCGGGCTGGACGCCGGGGCGTCGCGGTCGTCACGGTCGTCACGGTCGCGCTCGTGATCGGCACGAGCGCGCCGGCGCGCCAAAGCGCCACACCCCTGGTGAACGCTGTCGGCTTGACGAGGCACCCGCAATTTTGCGATGGATGTTCCTGCTGACAGCTGGGGGTAGCCGGAAACCAGCGGAAGATGCCGACACCCGCGGAGATAAAGAAGGCCCTGCTCCAAGCCGGATTCGAGGTTTACCGTACCCGGGGCGACGCCGTGCAGGTCGCGGAGCGGGTGCGGGAGAACCTGCTCATGGATTCGGGCATCGTCGTGGGCGCCGAGCCGCTGCGAGTCGGGTTCGTCGTGCGCGCCCAGCGCAACGATTTCCCGGGCGCGACGGACGAGCACCTCTTCGAGCGGGCGCGCGGCATGGCCGAGCCCGCCGTGGCGCGCGGCTACACCGAGGGCGAGGCCGCCCTCCGCCACGTCCGCGATCCCGGCGACGCCGAGCGGACGCTCGACACCTGGTGCGAGGTCCTGTTCGAGAAGCCCGTGGCGTCGCTCGAGCTCGCCGTCAGCGAGGTGGGGTTCGCCCTCTCGCTGGAGAAGACTGCCCTGCCGCGGTAAGCGGTAGACGATGCCCTTCGACCGAGCCGCGAGCCTGCTCGGGCCCTCCGGGCCGTTCGCGCGCGGGCTCCCCGGGTACGAGGACCGGGAGGGGCAGCTCGCGATGGCGAGCGCCGTGGAGCGGGCGATCGCCGAGGACCGCATCCTCCTCTGCGAGGCCGGCACCGGGACCGGCAAGACGCTCGCCTACCTCGTCCCCGCGATCCTGAGCGGCCGCAAGGTCGTGGTCTCGACCGCGACGAAGGCGCTCGAGGACCAGATCTACACGAAGGACCTGCCGCTCGTCGCCGAGCACCTCCGGCTGGATCCGCGCGCGGCGCTGGTGAAGGGGCTCGGCAACTACCTCTGCCTGCGCCGCTTCAACGAGCTCCGCCACAGCCCGGGCGCGGGCGCCGGGGCGGCGGGGCGCTCGCTGCCGCTCATCGAGGCGTGGGCGCAGGAGACCGAGATGGGCGACGTCGCGGAGCTCGCGTACCTCGCCGAGGGGGATCCGGTCTGGCGGGAGGTGGCGTCGTCCAGCGAGACGCGGCTGGGCGCGTCGTGCGACTACTACGACGACTGCTTCGTCACGCGGATGAAGCGCGACAGCGAGGCGGCGCGCCTCCTCATCGTCAACCACCACCTCTTCTTCGCGGACCTCGCGCTGAAGATCGCCGGGGCGCGCCGCGGCTTCGCCGGGGCGGGCGCGCTCCCGCCGTACGATGCGGTCATCTTCGACGAGGCGCACCAGCTCGAGGACATCGCGACGAGCTTCTTCGGCGTCCGGGTCTCGCGGGCGCGGGTCGACTCGATGCTGCGCGACGCGGACCGCGCCTTCATCGCGTCGGGCCTCGCCGACCGCATCCTCGGCCGGGGCGAGGGGACGGCGATCACGGCCGTCGTGCGCGAGTCCGCGGACGCCCTCTTCGATCGGCTCGCGGCGCTCGGCGGCCCCGCGGCGGGCAGCGGGGAGCGCGGCGACGCCCGCGTCCCGCTCCCCAGGGACGCCTGGTCCGGCGAGCTGCTCGAGGCCTACCACCGGCTCGACAACCACCTCGAGGCGCTCGCCGCGTACGCGAGCGCGAACGCGATCGCCGAGGCGGTGCAGCTCGTCGGCAACCGCGCGGCCCAGCTGCGGGAGGACGCCGCGCGGATCGTCGACCCCGCGACGAACCAGGTCACGTGGGTCGAGGTGCGCGGCCGCGGCGTCTCGTTCGGCGCGTCGCCGGTCGATCTCGGGAACATGCTGCGCGAGCACGTGTTCGAGCGGATCGGCGCCGTCGTGCTGACGAGCGCCACGCTGACCACGGGCGGCTCCGGCGGGTCGGGGTTCCGCTTCCTCCGCTCGCGGATGGGGCTCGACGAGGACGTGCCCGTGCCGATCGACGAGCTCACGGTCCCGTCGCCCTTCGACTACCCGAACGCCGCGCTGCTCTACACGCCGCGCGATCTGCCCGAGGCGACCGACGCGGCGTTCGTCGAGCGCGCGGCCGATCGAATGGCCGAGCTCATCGGCATCACGGGCGGCGGCGCGTTCGTCCTCTGCACCTCGATCCGCGCGATGAACGCGCTCGCCGCCGCGCTCCGCGTCCGGCTCGCGCGCGCCTCGACCGAGGCCCGGGCGGGCGGGGGCGCGCCGCGGCAGCAGGCGCCGCTGCTCGTGCAGGGGGACGCGCCCAAGGGCACGCTGCTCCGCCGCTTCCGCGCCGAGCGGCACGCCGTGCTGGTCGCGACGATGAGCTTCTGGGAGGGCGTGGACGTCCCTGGCGAGGCGCTGCGCCTCGTGATCATCGAGAAGCTCCCGTTCGCGGTGCCGACCGATCCCGTCGTCGCGGCACGGTGCGCGGCGATCGAGCAGAGCGGCGGCAACCCGTTCATCGCCTACAGTGTCCCGCAGGCCGCGATCACCTTGAAGCAGGGGTTCGGCCGGCTGATCCGCACGCGGACCGACCGCGGCATCGTCGCGATCCTGGACCGGCGGGTTCGCACGCGCGGCTACGGCCGCGTGCTGCTCGACAGCTTGCCCGACGCGCGCCGGACCGAGCGCATCGAGGACGTGCGCGCGTTCTGGGCCGCCGCGCCGGCCGGCGCGGGGGCGGAGCGCGCGGAAGCGGAGGAGCGCCGGCCGGGCGAGGCGCCCTGACGCGCGCCGCGGGGCGCGCGATCCTGGCAGGCGCGCGAGGTGGGGCGAGCGCGCGCCCGGTCGATCGTCAGGGGTACGACGTCTTCCCGTAGATGCACCAGGCGCCGCCCTTCTTCAGGCCGATGGCCTGGCGGAGCTTGAAGTCCTTCTTGAACCTGGGATCGCCGTACGAGGCGCGCGAGGAGGGCACCGTCGGGCTCTTGCAGTCGGTCCCGGAGGAGATGATCAGGAAGTAGCGCGGGTTCTTGGCGAAGAGCGCGTCGGTGTAGCCGGTCCCCACCTTGTTCGTGTACCCGCCCGGGAGGCTCGAGACCTCGGGGCTGAGCAGCCCCAGCATGTCGACCACCGGGAAGCCCGTGCGGTAACCGACGTAGCCGATGTCGGCGATCGCGATGGGGCCGGGCTCCGCGTTCTGGACGAGCCAGTCGGCCGTGCGCCCGGCCGCGTCGTCCCAGAAGCCCTTGTCGTTCACGAGGATGTTCCGCTGGGCCCGCACCAGCTCTCCGGTGCGGGTCGCGAGCGTGATCGCGCCGAACGCGGCGATCGCGAGCGACGCCGCCCGCTCGCGGCGCGCGGCGATCGCGCGGACGGCGTGGTCGGCGAGCAGGAACGCGAACGGCTCCGCGGGGGCCAGGAACCGGAAATAGGGCATCCAGTCGCCGCCCACGAAGACGACGTACACGCCGAAGAGCAGCGCGATCGACGCGATCGCGAGGCCGCTCCGCCGCCGGTGGACGAGGGACGAGGCGACCGAGAAGAGCCCGAGCCAGAGGAAAGCGCCGGCGTGCTGCGCGTACTTGCGGACGTAGTCGCTGCCGCCCTGGAGCTGCTGCGAGAAGTTGCCGGTCTTCGCGGCGAGCGTGTTCGGGAGCCACGCGCCGTAGTAGCTGTGCCGCCAGAGCAGGTGCGCGGCGACGGGGAGCGCGAACGTGGCCAGGCGGAGCGCGTTCCGCCGCGTGAACGCCTGCTCCGCGTGCCAGATGACGAGCAGCCCGAGGAACAGCGGCGCCTCCGGGCGGGTGAGCGCGGCGAGCGCGAACACCGCGCCGGAGCAGGGGAAGGCGCGCGCGCCCCGGGGCGCGTCGCCCGAGGCGGCGGCGTCCTCTTCGCGGAAGAAGAGCTCGGTCCCGGCGAGCGTGAGCAGGAGGAAGAGCGGCGTCTCCAGCCCGAACACCGCGTAGCCGGAGAAGAGGATGCTCGTCGCGAGGAACCACGTCGCGAGGCAGGGGACGTTCGAGAACGGGCGCAGCCGCCGCGAGAGGAGGTAGGTGGGGACGAGCGCGAGGGCGGCGCAGGCGGCGCCGAGCACCTTCGACGCCGCCTCCGGCGTCGCGCCGAGCTTCATCGCCGCGGCGAGGAGCACCGTCCAGAGGAAGTTCGTGTAGCCCTCGACGCGCTCGCCCACGTTGTAGACGAGCCCATTTCCGTTCGCGAGGTTCTCCGCGTACCGGAACGAGATGTACGCGTCGTCGATCGTGAAGCTGGAGACGCGCGCCGCCGCCGCGAGCGTGACCAGCATCGGCACGGCCAGCCCGAGCGCGATGTGCAGCCGGTCGGGGAGGGGAGCGCCGGCGAACCACGTCCGAAGATCGCGCGCCGGCGGCGTCGGGCGCTCCTCTTCCAGCGCCTCCTCGTCTTCCGTCGACTCGTCGCCTCCCGCCGCTTCGTCCGTGTCCATCGCGCTCCTGGGCTCGTCGCTCATCGGGCGCGGACGATACCGCGATTGTCACACCCGCAACCTCGGGCTGCGTAAATCAGCACGGAATGGTGTGCGAACATCCCGACGCAGTGCGAACGAAATTGCGCACTCTGGGCGTCGCACTACGCTGTCGAGGTAGCCAGGCGATGGCTTCCCGCGCTGGGAAGGAAGGAGTCGAGTGATGAGCGAGCTCGTTGCGCACCTGCCCGTGGTCTGTCTCGTCATTGCCCTTGCGGCGCTCGCCGCCGCCGCCGCCGTCGGCCTCGCCCGCAGGGCCTCGGCCCCCGGCGCCCCCGCCCGCGCGCTCTCCGTGAGGGAGCGGGCCATCGTGGCTGCCGCCGCCGACGCGCTCTTTCCGGCCGGCGGCCCGATCCCGGTCTCCGGCACCGAGGCGGGGCTGGTCGAGTACATGGAGCGCTACGTCGCGCGCACGCCGCGGCCGCTGCGGCCGTACATGCGGCTGCTCCTCCACTTCGTCGAGCTCTCGCCCTGCGTCTTCGGGCCGCGCCGCGCCCGCTTCACGCGCCTCCCGCAGGCCGACCGCATCGCGGTGCTCGCCTCGATGTCGCAGAGCTGCATCTACCTCCGGCGGGTCACGTTCCTCTCGCTCCGGACGATGCTCTCGATGGGCTACCTCGCGAACGAGAAGGTCGCCCGCGCGATCGGCGTCGCCTGCTGCCCCACGCCCTTCGAGCGGCGCAGGGCCGCGCGCGCTCCGGGAGAGCCGGTCGCCGTGAAGCCCCCGTCGCTCGCGCCGGGGGTGACGGCGTGAAGCTCCCCGGCCTGGAGGAGCCGCCGCGCTCCGCGCACCCCGCTCGCGGCGAGCGGCGCTCGCTCCCCCTGTCCGCGCTCCGCTCGCGGGCCGAGGTGGAGCCGCTCCCGCCCGCCGAGCCGCGCCCGCAGGTGAAGGTGTTCGCCGACTACGACGGCGAGGTTCGGGCTTCGTGCGAGGTGCTCGTCGTCGGATCGGGGCCGGGCGGGGCGGTCGTCGCGAAGGAGCTCGCCGAGGCGGGGCGCGACGTGATCCTCGTGGAGGAGGGCCCGCCGCTCGGGGTGGAGGATTTCCGGCAGGAGGCGGGCGAGTCGCTGGCGCGCACGCTGCGCGAGGGCGGGATGCGCGCCGCCCGCGGGCGCATGCTCATCCCGACCATGCAGGCGATCGCGCTCGGCGGCGGCTCGGTCGTCAACTCGGCGATCTGCGCGCGCTCGCCCGCCTGGGTGTTCGACAAGTGGGCGGCGCGGACGGGCACCGAGGCGATCACCCTCGAAGCGCTGCTGCCCCACTACGAGCGCGTCGAGCGCCTGCTCGGCGTCGCGCCCACGCCGATGGAGGTGCAGGGCGAGCGCAACCTGCGCTTCAAGCGCGGCTGCGATGCGCTGGGGCTGTCGAGCGAGCCGACGCACCGCAACGTCCGCGGCTGCCGCGGCTCGGGCGAGTGCTTCACCGGGTGCCGCAACCGCGCCAAGATGTCGACCGACGTCTCGTACGTCCCGGCCGCCATCCGGGCGGGCGCGCGCGTGTTCACCAGCGTGCGCGCCGAGCACCTGCTCGTGTCCGGCAGGCGGGCCGCCGGGATGCGCGGGCGCACGATCGAGCCGTTCACGTGGCGCGAGGGCGCGCCCGTCGAGATCCAGGCGAAGCTCGTCGTGCTCGCCGCGGGCTGCATGGCCACGCCGCTGATCCTGCTCCGCAGCGGCGCCGCGAACTCGAGCGGCTACGTGGGCGACGAGCTGCAGCTCCACCCGGGGCTCGCCATCATGGCGGTGTTCCCCGATCCGATCGACCCGTGGGAGGGCGCGACCCAGGGGTATCACTCGCTCCACTTCCTCGAGCAGGGCATCAAGCTGGAGGTCCTCTGGTCGCCCCCCGCCGTGCTCGCGGCGCGGTTCCCCGGCTTCGGGCACGACTACCAGCGTCACCTCCGGACCTACAACCGGATGGCCCCGTTCGACGTGATCATCGCCGCGGAGCAGTCGCGCGGGACCGTCCGTCCGAAGCGGGGCAGCTGGGACCCCGAGGTGCGGTTCGACTACGCGCCGCGCGACGTCGAGAAGATCCAGCGCGGTCTGGGCATCCTGTCCGACATCTGCTGGGCGGCGGGCGCCGCGTCGATCCTGCCCGGGTTGCACGGCGTCCCCGACGAGCTGACGTCGCCGGAAGAGGCCGAGATCCTGAAGAGCAAGCGGCTCGACGGGCGCGACACGATCACCGCGGCGAACCACGCCTTCGGTACGGCGCGGATGTCGCGGAGGCCGCGGGACGGGGTCGTCGACGAGGAGGGGCGCTGCCACGATCTCGACAACGTTTACGTCGCCGACACGAGCGTCTTTCCTGGAAGTCCCGCCGTGAACCCGATGCTCACGTGCATGGCGCTGGCCGATCGCATCGCGTGCGGCATCATCGAGCGCTGGTGATGCGCGCGACGGCGTGTCACCACAGGAGCCAGCGATCCGGGGCGTCGCATCCGTTGCGCAGAACGACATGTCACGGACGGCATGTGAGGGGGGCCTTGCACCCGAGAAGGAGGCAACTCCCGAGTTGATGAGAGGCCCCCGCGAGCTACAAGTTTAACGGCACGTTTCATATCGCACGGGGCCGAGCCGTCCGTCCGCCGAGCTGGGAGGGAAGCTTTGGGACCGAACGCAGTTTCAGCTGCAATTCCGCGCGGACAGGCGCGCTCGCCGCATCGAGGCCACAGCCACCACGGCCGGGTGCTCCTCGTCGAGGACGAGCCCGATCAGGCGGCCATCCTCGAGGCGGTCCTGCGCCACGAGGGGCTCGACGTGGTCGTCGCATCGAGCGGCGAGCAGGCGCTCGAGATCCACCAGCGGACGCCGGCTGACGTGCTCGTCACGGACCTCAACCTGCCCGGGATGACGGGGGTCGATCTCATGCGCCGGCTCTCCCCGGGTCAGCTCGACGGCCCCGAGCCGAAGGCGCCGCCGCCCCACGTGGTGATGGTCACCGGCGCCGCGTCGATCTCGAGCGCCGTCGACGCGCTCAAGCTCGGGGCGGCCGACTACCTCCAGAAGCCGCTCGATCCTGCGCGCCTCGTGCTGCTCGTGCGCGAGCTGCTCTGGTCGCCGCCGACCGAGTTCGACGACGACGATTCCCTCCACGGGCAGCTCGTGTTCGAGGGGATGATCGGCGGCTCGTCGCGGATGCGGGAGGTCTTCACCCGCATCGAGCGCGTCGCCGCGACGATGGCGCCCGTGCTGATCGTCGGCGAGAGCGGCACGGGCAAGGAGCTCGTCGCGCGCGCCATCCACAACCGGAGCCGCCGCCGCGCCGGTCCGTTCGTCCCGGTGCACACCGGCGCGATCCCGCGCGAGCTCATCGGCAGCGAGCTCTTCGGCCACGAGAAGGGCTCGTTCACCGGCGCGTTCGCGGCCGCGGAGGGCAAGTTCGAGGCGGCGGCCGGCGGCACCGTCTTCCTCGACGAGGTGGGCACGATGGACGCTGCCGTGCAGGTCAGCCTGCTCCGCGTGCTCGAGACGTACCGGTTCACCCGGGTCGGCGGCCGCAAGGAGATCGAGGCCGACGTCCGCGTCGTCGCGGCGACGAACAAGGATCTGCTCGACCTCGTCGACGACTGCGTCTTCCGCGAGGACCTGTACTACCGGCTCAACGTGTTCACGGTGACGCTGCCCCCGCTGCGCGAGCGCAAGGAGGACATCCTGCCCATCGCCGAGCGCTTCCTGCTCAAGTTCGCCAAGCGCTACGGCACCCCGGCCCGCCGCCTCTCGGACGCCGCCGTCGAGCGGCTGACGGAGCACGACTGGCCGGGCAATGTGCGCGAGCTGCGCAACGTCATCGAGCAGACCGCGCTCTTCGCCTCGAACGAGCTCGTCTCGGCGAACGACGTCCAGCTCGGCCAGGGCAGGATCGAGCGGCGGTCTTCCCGGCGCTCGTACGACAGCCTCCCGGCGGCGAAGGTCGCGGCGCCGGTCGCCCACCCCGAGCCGGCCGAGCCGCTGTCGGTGCCGATCGTCCACCCGTCGGACATGGCGGTCCCCTCCGAGCCGGCGCCGTCGCACGCCGTCGTCGCGCCGCCTGCGCCGGCTTCCGTGGGCCCCGCGTCGCTCGCGTCGCTCGCGCGGAGGCCGCCGGGGGAGGCGGGCGCGCACGAGGTCGAGCCGGCGCGGGACGCCGGCGAGGCGGCGGAGCACCCGCTCGTGCTGCGCCTCCCCGTCGGCACGCGCCTCGCGGACGCGGAGCGCAAGCTCATCCTCCTGACCCTCGAGGCCGTGCGCGGCAACAAGCAGCGCGCGGCCCGCGTGCTCGGGATCAGCCGACGCGGTCTGTACTCGAAGCTGCAGGCGTACGGGGAGCACGTGGGCAGCCACGAGGCCCAGGGGCAGAACGAGAGCGCCGAGCCGCAGGACCCGGTCGACGACGTGCCGGTCGTGACCGACGAGCCCGGCCTCGAAGGGCTCGGCTCCGCGCGCGGCGACGCCTGAACGGAGAGCCCTCGTCCCGCCGCACGGCAGCACTCCAGCACCGCCGCACCTCAGCGCCGCCGGCCCCGCCCAGGTTGTGAGCCGCAGCCCATCGAGGAGCGCCGCCGGGGGGCGCCGCGCAGGCGGCCGGTCCCACGGGGGGAGCCGGCCTGGGGGCTCCTGCGATGTGTCCCGACAACGGTCCCAGCGGCGGCCCGTCCCTTTGTGCTTTACGAAGGGACGACGACCTCGGCTATCGTAAAGCGGAGCTGCGAGATCAGACGCGCGACTGGCACGTCAGAGAGCGGGCCACCGGCGCGGTATCAAGGTAAACTCTACGCGACGCCTCGCCGGCACTACACCCCTGCGGGCCAGCCCCCAATGAAGATCACCTGCCAGTCCTGTCAGTCGAAATACACCGTCTCGGACGAGAAGGTCCAAGGCAGAACCGTCAAGATCAAGTGCCGCAAATGCGGCGCGACGATCCTCGTGAACAGCTCGGGCGTGACGACCAACGGCGGGCCCGCCGATCCGGTCTCCGGCACGAGCGTTCCGAACGACGGGACCACGTACCTGGTCAACGTGGCGGACGGCGATCAACGCTCGCTGACGATAGCGGAGATCGTCGCCAGCTATCAGGCGGGGGTGATCAACGCCGAGACGTACGTCTGGGCGGACGGGATGGCCGACTGGCAGCCGCTCGGCCAGGTCGACACGATCGTCGCGGCGCTGCACGCCGGCAGCGCGCCGGCCTCCGTGGCCGCGCAGGAGCCGGCGCCCGTGCAACCGCAGTCCGTGCCCAGCCCCGCCGCGCCGGTCGGTCCGACGTCCTCCGGGGTCGAGGCGGTCGCGGCGGCCGCTCCTCGCGCGGCGGCGGTGCGCCGCGACCCGGCGCGACCGACGCAGGACCTCTTCGGCGGCAGCTCGGGGCCCGAGGCGCACCGCCCCAGCTCCGACGACGTGGCCACGAGTGCCCCGCTCTTCAAGAGCGGCGCCGCTCCCGGCCAGCGCGACGAGAACTCGATGCTGTTCTCGCTGAGCGCCCTCACGGCGAAGGCCGCCCCGGCTCCGGCGCGGTCGAGCGCCAGCGCCTCGGAGGACTCCGGCCTCATCGATCTGAAGGCCCTCGCCGCGGGGACGGGCGTCCGATCGCCGTCGCCGGTCGCGAGCATCGTCGCCAACGACGGCGGCCTGTTCCAGCTCAGCGCGCCCATCGTGACCACGGCGCGGGCGCCGTCCGTCGCGCCGCCGGCCGTCGAGGCGGCCCCCAAGAACCGGGCGCCGCTCATCATCGGCGCCGGCATCGCGATCGCGGGCATCGCGATCGCGGGCGTCTTCCTGCTGATGAAGGGCGGCGGCGAGACGCCGGCGCCCACGGTGGCCGAGACCACGCCGCCCGCGGCGGCGGCCCCGGCGACGACGGCTCCCCCGGAGCCCGAGCCGGCGCCGGTGCCCACCGCGACGGCGACCGCGAGCGCCACGGCGGAGGCGGCCGCGTCCGCGGCGCCGACCGCCGCCCCGGCGGCCGCGGGCGGGCGCGCGACGACGTCGAGGCCGTCGCGTCCGGCCAGCGGCGGCGGCAGCACCGCGGGCAAGAAGGAGCCCGCCGCGGCATCCCCGGCGCCCGCTCCGGCCCCGAAGCGCGGCGGCTGCGGGTGCGCGGCGGGCGATCTGATGTGCGCCATGCAGTGCTCCGCCAAGGGCAAGTGAGCGCGCGGGGGCCGTCGATCAGGCCCCGGCGGTGAAGCCGGCGAGGTTCGCCGCATGAGCCGTGCTCTTGCGGCGGGCTCCAGCGCAGGCCGCGCGATACGCGCTCGCCGCGGACCGACGGGCGCGACCACGCACGGAGGGATCCGGCTCTGCCTCCGTCGAGCGGACGGCAGCAAGAACGGTGCGGCGCCCCGGGGCGCGCGCTAGCATCGTCCGTCATGACCGAGCCCGACGGGCGGCTGTACGCGCCGATTCCTCGGTGGACACCGGGCGCTCCGCCGCTCCTCGCCGCGGCGCTGCTCCTCGGCGCGAGCGCTGCGGCGTGCGGCGGACGGGCGACGATGGCGCCGCCCGGAGGAGGGCCGGCGTCGCGCGACGGCGGCGACGCTGCGCAGGCGTCGCGCACGGGGCCGGGCGGTCGATCCGCGCAGGGGGCGCTCGTGACGATGGTCACGCCGTCGCTGCTGCTGCCGGATCTCGTCGGAGAGCGCGGCGTGGTGGCCAGCGAGGCAGGGGCCAAGCGGGTGCTGATCGATCGCATGCGCGCCATCGCGCACGACGATGGATCGATCGAGCGCGCCGCCGATCTGCTGCCGTCGGGCCAGGTCACCGCGCTCAAGCTCCCGACGCGGCTCGGCGGCGGTTACCTGTTCTACGCGTCGAGCCGCGGCAGCGCGCAGCTCTGGCGGGCGCCCGCGTGGCTCGCCCCGCTCGATCCGCTCGTCCAGCTGCCGTCGGAGGCGAACGAGATCATCGCGGGCTTCGATCGCCTCTACGCGCGGCTCTCGCACAGCCAGCGGCTCTTCGCGATCGACGCGCAGACGGGCGCGGCGATGCCCCTCGGGCCGCTTCCACCGGCGAGCTCTTACGGACAGCTCGCGTTCGCCGACGGCTGGCGCGCCGTTGTCGAGGCCGATCTGCGCGGGCTGCTCGTCACCTTCGACGCAGGGGCCACGTGGCGCGCGGTCGAGATCGACGCGCGTCCGACCTCCGTGGGCATCATCGGCGGCGACCCGGCGGTGATGACGGCGAACGGGTTCTACTCGGTCGACGCCCGCGGCAGCGTGACGTACCGGACCCTCGAGGCCTCCGACGATGTGCAAGAGCTCCCGGCGCGCGTCCAGGGGCCGTTCGGGCGGCGCCCGCTGCGCGCCGCGGTCGAGGACGGTTGGCCCGACTCGAGCACCACCGCGGTCGTGGCTCGCGGCGGCGCTCTGGCTCGCGTCTCGCTGCGCGACGGGGCGGTCGTCGACGTCGCGACCGACGCCTACCCCGAGCGCGAGGCGACGTGCCATGCGCTCCGCACGGGCGCGTCGTTCGGCTTCGTCTGCGGCGAGCGCGAGGGCCCGACGACGCTCTACGCGTTCCAGCCGCCGCTCGGCATGCGCCGCATGATGCGCTTCGACAAGCCCCGCTTCGTGTCCTCGAGCGGCAACGGCGCCCTGGTGATCCGCGGCTCGTGCGAGGAGGACGGCGATGTGCGCGACGGCCGCGCGTACTGCGTCGTCGCCGCCGACGGAGGCACCCGCGAGATCCACGTGCGCGCGCCCGCGAGGGACGTCGGCGTCGAGCGCGTCGTCGCGCTCGCGGACGGTCGGGTCGCCGTCCTCTCGCCGCCTCGCCCCGGCGCGTCGGGGCAAGTGACGCTCCTCAAGGGGAGCGACGTCACCGCCGTCCCGTTGATCCTTCCGAGCAAGCCTCGCAGCACGGCCCGCGAGCTCCAGCGCGGGATGTGGCTCGAGGGGTTCGAGGAGCGCGAGCCCGGCGTGCTCGGCGGCTGGGTCGAGGCCGGCGGTCCGATCGTTGGCGTCCGGATCGACGTGAAGAGCGGCGCCGTGAGCGCGGGCGCGCCGCGCCAGGACGCGACGGGCGCGATCCTCTCGGGGCGGTTCGCGCTCTCCCTCGGAGAGGGCGAGCAGGCCGCGGAGTCGACGGACGGCGGCATGACCTGGCGCTCGATCGAGGTGCCGGAGCGCGACGACGACACGGCGGCGTCGCGGACGCGCGCATGCGGCCCTGTCGGCTGCGTGTTCAAGGGCTGGATCCGGGTCGGCTGGGGGAAGACGGCGCTTCCGGACGATCTCGCCGAAGCGAAGCCGCCGCCGGTGCTCCAGACGCCGCTGCGCGCGGGGAGCCCGATCGGAATGCGCTGCGAGGCGCTCGGCTCCTCGACGCCGCCGCTGCCGGACAGGCCGCCGGCCGCGCGCGCCGCGCCCACCGCGCGGCCAGCGCGGTCGGCCGCGCGCCCGCAGGCCAAGGAGACGCCGACCTCCGCGTGGGCTCCGTTCCGCAACACCCCGCCGCCCGCGCTCGGCGCGGACGAGATCGGCTTCGACAACGGAGCGCCGTACGACATCGTGACGATTCGCGCCTACGCGTGGGGCAAGCGCGGCGCGGACTGGGCGCGCGCTGGGCGCTGGCTCATCCGCTTCGACGACCGCTTCGATCCGGAGGGCGGGGTGCGCTCCAGCGGCGTGAGCGCCTCACCCTGGTCGGATGAGGCGTCGGCCGCCGAGGCGCTCGGCGTCGCGACCCACGGGGCTGCGTCCTGGGGGGCGTACCTCGATCCCGGCGGGCGGGCTGCGTTGACCCACGTGTGCCGGGGCGCCGGATGCAACCTGTTCGCGGTCTCCGAGGGGCTCCCGGTCCTTCCGTTGCGCGACAGCGCCGGCCGCGCCGGCAATTTCCTCCGGCCGTTCCCGAACGGCGCCGTGCGGCTCGGCGAGACCTGGTTCTTCGCGACGCCCGGCGGCTCGTACGACGCCGTGGCGCTGTGGCGCGCGGATCTCGGGATCGCGCGGCAGCTGGCGACCTACTCTCGCCCGGGGCGCACGAGCTACGGCGTCGATCCGCCGCGCCTCGTCCGGCGCGCGCTGGGCGGCGGTGTCGGCCTGCTCATCTCGACGGCCCCGGACCCCGGCGTGCGCGCCGGCTCCTGGTACGTGCTCCCGATGGATCGCGACACGGGCGCGCTGGGCGAGGCGGTGCCGCTCGGCCGCAAAGATCTCGCGGACACGCCGCTCGACCGCTGTCTCCCGGGTCAGGACGGCTGGCTCCTCGACACCAGCCTGGAGGGCTCGCCGAGCTTCGATCTCGGCGGCAGCTCTCCGTCCGTCGATGGCGCCGAGTTCCGGCTTCGGCTGGATCCCGGCAGCGCGTGCGTCGAGGCGATGTCGGTGAGGCTCCAGGGCACCTTCTCGAAGGCGCCCGAGAAGCAGCTCGACATCGCCGCGAACGCGATCCCGCTCGCGGCGACCGAGCGAGCGACGGGCCGGAGGTGGCGCCTGCGCTGCGAGCCGAAGGACGCGGCGAGGTGAGCCCTAGTTGGAGGTGACGTCGGCGGACACCGCGTTCACCTGTCCCTCGACGCTCACCTCCTGGCCCGCGCCGTCGCGGATCGTTCCGAGCCAGTCTGCCGTCCAGGTGATCGGCGCCGCGGCGCTGTTCACCTGCGCCGGTCCCGAGGCGTTCACGATGATCTCGCCGACGATCCCGGCGCTCTTCGACGCCTCCACGCCCTCGCGCCAGAGGAGCTTGAGCCCGCCCGCGCACAGCGTCGCCATGCAGTCGCTGCCACAGCCGGCGTAGCCGCCGAGCCGCTCGCCGAGCGCCGCGCACTCCGCTGCGGCGGCGAGCGCCGCGGGGACGGACTCCGCCGTCGTCTCCGCTGCGGCCCCGAGCCCAGCCGCGCCGCCGACGTAACCGCTCGGATCCCACGAGAGCGTCCCGGCGAGGCGGAGCACGTCGCCTGGATCCGCTGTCCACGACATGAGCTGCTCCGCTGGTACGCCCGCGCTGTCAGCGGTCACGCTGCCGAGCCAGCTCGCCTCGAACAGCGCGCTTCCCGGCTTGTCGTCCAGCCCGCTCAGGTGGCCGTCGAGCGCGAGCGGCGTACCCGTGAGCCCGGCGCTGGCCCATTCACGACACCGGTTGCGCAGGGAGACCGGGAGCGCGGCGAGGTGCGCCTGCGCCGCCGTGTCCCAGTCGCGCTCGAGGCGCTGCGCTGCGAACGCGGCCGCCTGCGCGGGCGGCGCCGCGCGCTGCATGGCGTCGAGCAGGGACGCGGCTTCCGCGCCGGACGGCAAGAAGTCGTCGATCAGCCGCTCGGCCGCCGCCTCGAGCATCGCGTTCAGGCCATCGTTCGTCGCGAACGTCAGCTTCGCGTCGAGGCGCGTCGCTGCCAGATGGATCGGTAGATCCTTGACCGGGACGTACACATCGCGGGCGGAGCCGGCCTGCAGCTCCCGCTCGCCCACGCAGCCCCACATGATCCGACCGCTGTGGAGCGCGACGGTGAGGCTCGGACCCACGGGGGCGCCATCGATGACGACCGGCTCGTCCGGACCGCTGTGCGCCACGAGCGCGCCGACCGGCGCCTGGGGCGCTGCGGTGGAGAGCTCCTCGCAGGTCGCCTCTGCGACGACGCTCGCCGTCCAGCGCTTCGCGACGCGCGTGCCCTGGTAGACCGGAATGACGCGCAGCGTGCCGAAGCCCTCGGCGCTCACCGACACACCGAGCTCAGCGGACGGTCCCTCCTTCATGGCAGCGCGGAGCCGGAACGTGCTCCCCAGGTTCGAGGCGTGGAGCTGGACCGAGGCCCTGCCGCTGTCGTCCGCGATCGCCGTGGTGCGGTCGACCCACGCGCCCGCAGCCTCACCGAGCAGGGTGAAGCTCACCTCGTAGGGGGCGGGCGGCTGGCCCGTGACCCACACCGTGCGCAGCTCCCCCGGCGCGAGCTGAAGCGTCCCTGGCTCGTCGAACACGAGCGTCACCGGCCGAGAGACATCCGGGGGAACATCGGCGCCCTCCGCGGCCCCATCGGTCAGGCGAAACGAGCAGGACGTCAGTCCGACCATGGCGACCCGGAGCGCCCAGTGCGTCGAAGGCAAGTTCACTCGTGGAGTGTACCTCGCACCTCCACGGGCGAAAAGCCGACGGCCGAGCGCATAGCCGCTTCCCGGCGAGCCGTGGCCGGCGACGCAGATGATCGGCGAGCGGCCTGCAGGCGCAAGCGCGGGCGCGCACCGGGCGAGCCCGCGAGGCCGCGGCCCCATGAGGCGCGAGCTGCGGCGCCGCGCGGGGCCGCGGGATGCGTGGAAGGCGGCGCAGAGCCGCGGAGGGAGGCGGCTACTTCACGTAGATCTGGGCGACGGCGAGGCCGCTGCCCCGGACGGTCATGACGGCCTTCGCCGGGCCGCCGACGGGGAGCGGGTTCTTGAAGCACTGGCCCTTGCCGCCGAGCGTGGCGTTCGGTCCGGTGGTGTTGTCCTGCGAGAGCACCACCGGAGGCAGCATCGGCGCGGGCTGCGCGACGATCTGCAGGTTGAGCTCCTGGACGCCGAGGCCCACGCCGATGATCGAGTAGCACTTGCCCGGCTGGATGTTGAACGGCTGCTCGAGCGTCTGGCCGTCCTGGAACTGCCCGGCGAAGGCGCCGCCTTCCGGCTGCATGCCCTGGACCTCGGAGGCGGCCATGGCGGTGAGCACAGGGGTCGCGGCGCTCACGGCCGCGGGCGCGATCGGGGTCGCCTGCCCGGTGCTCGTGCCGGTCTGCGGCGTGGTCGGGGTCGTGGCGGGGGGCGTGGTGGCCGGCGGCGTGTATCCCGGCTGGGTGGTGGGCTGACCGTACTGGCCCGGCTGGGTGGGCTGACCGTACTGCCCGGGGGGGTACTGGCCGGGCGGGTAGGTAGACGCCCCGTACTGGTTCTGCATCTGCGACGGGTTGTTCGGCTCCGGGTCGCTGCCGCCGCAAGCGAGGGGCGCGAGGCCGAGCAGGGCCGCAGGGATGAGGACGTACAAGCGCATACGAGGCTCCTTCAGGGTTGTGCGGGGTGAGGCCACGACATTGGGACGCTCGCCGCACCCGCGGCGGCTCACGGCCGCTGGTCACGGTCGGTAAGACGGCTGAGGTGGGGGGCGTGTTCTACAACGACTTGGCGGCGCGAGGCCAGACGCTGAGCTTCCGGCGACCTGAAGCGTGCAGAGCCCGCGAAAAGCGGAGGTCGCCGCGGCTGCGCCTCGGCTCCGAGGAGCGCGCTGTCGACAGGCATGCGACGCCCGTGCCCACGGGGAGAGGAGCGCACGGCGTCGCGCCGAGCGCCGCGGCGTGCCAGGCAGCGGTCGTCCGATCCACCGGCGGGTGCGCTGAGCCCGGCCGATGTGGCCACCCTCCCGTTGCGTCGACGTCGAGGAGGCGCCGGGCCGCCGTTGCATCCGCCCGTGGGCGCATGGGCTCCCTGCTTCCCGCATCGGACCCGTGGGAGCGCGCTCCCCCAGTTGACGCGGGCGAAGGACGACCCCAAAAACCCCGTCTATAGCTGCGCGTCTGGCACGCGGCGGTCACGTGGTCCGCCTGGCGATCCAAGGGCGATCCCGTTGCGAGCTCCGCCGGCCGGCACCGGATGCGGTCCGCCAGTCACGCGCCGCTTCCGTGGAGATTGAACAACGGGCGATCCCGCTGGCGGCGGGAAATCAGGAACAAGCCATGAGCGACACCCACCAGACGATCAAGGATACCGTCGAGAGCAACCGCGTCGTCCTCTTCATGAAGGGCACCAAGACCTTCCCGCAGTGCGGTTTTTCGGCGCGGGCCGTCGATATCCTGAAGAAGTGCGGCGTGGACTTCAAAGACGTCAACGTGTTGACCGACCCCTCGCTGCGCCAGGGAATCAAGGATTACTCGCAGTGGCCGACGATCCCGCAGGTCTACGTGGACGGGAAGTTCATCGGCGGCTCCGACATCCTGATGGAGATGTTCCAGTCGGGCGATCTGCAGAAGCTCCTGTCGAAGCAGGGCTAGCTTATCGCCCCAGGGCGCGAAGCCCCGCTGCCTCCAGGGCGCGGCGCAGGACCTCGTCGAACATGTCGCCGGTGAGCCGCCCGGTCTGGGTGTTCTGCTGGCTGACGTGGTAGCTGCCGAAGAGCCGCACCTCCCCGGCGCGGCCGCGCGGGTCGGGGAGGGTCGCCTCCACGCCGTGCGCGAAGGGCGGCAGGCGCACGTCGGCCTCGGCGCGGCGGTGCGCGCGGTCGCCGGCGGGCGCGCTGCGCGAACGGGCGAGCGCGCCGACGGCGTCGTAGCCGATCTTGCCGAGCGCGAGGTAGACGCGCGCGCGGTGCAGGGCCGCGAGCTCTCGCTCGATCCAGCCGCGGCACGCCGCGAGCTCGTCGGGCGCGGGCTTGTTGTCCGGGGGAGCGCAATGGCAGGGGGCGGTGATGAACACGCCCCGGAGCGAGAGCCCATCGTCGCGCGATACGCTCGTCGGCTGCGAGGCGAGCCCCGCTCGAAAGAGCGCCGCGTAGAGGAAGTCGCCCGAGCGATCGCCCGTGAACATCCGGCCGGTGCGGTTCGCGCCGTGCGCGGCCGGCGCGAGCCCGACGATCACGAGCGGCGCCTCCGGATCGCCGAAGCCGGGCACGGGGCGGCCCCAGTACGCCTGGTCCCGGTAAGCGCGCCGCTTCGCCCGCGCGATGTCCTCGCGCCACGCCACGAGCCGCGGGCAGCGGCGGCACTCGACGAGCTCCGCCGCGATCTCCTGGAGCGCGCGCGCCGCGCCGCCGCCGCTCACGCGGGCTCTCCGCTCGATCCGGTCGAGGCGCCGCCCTGCGCGGCGTCGAGGACGCTGCCCTGCGCCATGTCGAGATCGCGCTCCAGCACGCGCGTCTCCACGACCGGGCGCGGCGGCGGCGCGGCGCGCTCCGCCGCGCTGCTCTGCTCGCCGGCCACCATCCCGGTGACGATGCGGTCGAGCACCGCGTCGAAGCGCAGGCGGTTGAAGCGCGCGCCGCTCGCCAGCCAGTCGATGTGCCCGCCCTTGCCGGGGAAGTGGCCGACGATGTCCAGGTGGTCGGCCTTGCCGGCCCAGATGAGATCCCCCCAGACCTGCGAGGCGAGCGGGACCACGCCGTCGTTGGCGTCCGGCGGCGGCAGCTCGCCGAGGACGCGCGCGAGCTTCTGCTCGATCGAGCCGTCGTGCGAGCGACAGGGGTAGTGCTCGTCCAGGCGGGCCGTGATGTTCGAGAGCGCGGTGAAGATGGCGGCCGACATGGCGCCCCACGGCGATCGCAGCGCCGACACCCAGTCGCGGACGGCGTTGCGCGGCGCGTACGTCGCGACGCTCTGGTAGCGCAGGCCCGCGCGGTCCTCCAGGCCGGCGTGGAGCAGATCCATCGCCTCGGGCATGAGCTGGACGATGGCGCCCTGGTCGTCGCGCAGGAGCTTGAGCCAGGCGCGCAGCTCGCGGCTCGACGCGTCGTCGAGCACGCGGATGAAGCTCTCGACCGAGCGATCGACGAGCTCGATCTCGAAGAAGCCGAGCTGCGCCCGGCCGAGCGCGGCGACGAGCGCAGACGCGGCCGCGAGCGGCGGCGCGCCGAGCTTGAGGCCGGCCACCGTGAGCGCCGTGACCGCGTAGAGCAGGCGCTGGCCGCTCACCGTGGCGAAGAACGCGGCGAGCGGCGTGCCGAAGTGGGGCGTGTTGATCGTGGTGACGGACCGCAGCCGGCTCGTCCAGCCGAGCCGGCGGTGCGCGTTGCCGGGCAGGCGCACCGAGGGCGAGGCGACGAGGCGGGCGTCGAGGCCCCCGGTCGAGTGGCCGACGATGTGGATCGGGCCATCGTCGTCCCCGGCGCTCTCGTCCACGAGGCGGGCGAGCTTCGCGGCCCGGCGGAGGATGGATGCCGTCGGGTGCACCTCGCAGACGTGGATCTCGGCGGCGCGGCCGCGATCGCGGAACCGCTCCTCGATCGCGCGGATGAAATGCTCGAAGTACTCGAGGGAGCCGAGGGTCGCGAACCCGAACATGCCTGGCGATAGGTAGACGCGCGTCTTCTGCACGCGCGGGAATGTGCCATTTCCATCGCCCTTCCGCGGCATTTCCCGCGCCGCCCCGGCGCCGCCCCGGCGCCGCCCGCGCCGGCGCCCGAAAGCCTCGGGCGCTCCGCAAAGTTGCGACGGCATGCCGCCTGGAAATCCGGGTACTCTGCGATCGTGGACGACTCCAGCGCGCGTGAAATCGAGGCAGCTGTCCAGGAGGCCTTGGGCCTGTTCGGAACATCGGGCGCGGTGAGCGTCCAGGGGAGGCAGATCGCGCTGCACGGTCGCGGGGCGCCGGTCGTGATCGATCTGGAGCAGCTGGTCGAGCAGTGGCCGCTCCTGCCGCAGGACCTGCGCACGCGCAAGGCGTCCGACCTCGCGCGGCGGCTCGCGCAGGCGCACCGCGCGGTGAGCTCGCTCGCGCCGCCCGCGCCGACCGCGCCGGTGCGGCCGGCGCGGCACGTCGTGATCCCCATCGGGGCCCTGGTGCTCGCGATCGTCGGCGTGCTCGTCGCGGTGCGCCTGCTCCGATCGCGCGAGGCGCCGGCCGCCTTGCCGGCCGCGCCCGAGACGACCGCCGGCGAGGACGCTGCGCGGAACGCGCGCACCTGCGAGGCGGCGCGCAAGCGGATCTACTCGGGGGCGTCGATGGGTCCGTTCGAGCTCGCGGGCTGGGTCGCCGAGCTCTGGCTGGCGACGCCGCGCGGCTTCGGCGCGGCGCAGCCCGCCGCCGGCGCGGCGGGGCAGGAAGCCCTCTCCGCCGCGTCGGTGGGGGTGGGGGCGCTCGTCGCTCAGGGCAAGCTGACCGGGGCCGCCGACGCAGAGCTCGCGGCGATCGCCGACGGGCTCGTCGAGATCGTCCCCGGGTTCGACGAGGCGGAGGCGGGGCGCTCGCCGTCGTGGCGCGCCGTCATCGCCCGGTTCTCCGGCGGATACGCGCGGGCGTACTTCGATCCCGCGCTCCGGGCGCGCTTCGTCGCGCTCGCCGATCGCATGGCCGACGCGACGAGCGCTGAGCTTGGCGCCCTGTACGCGCGCTGCGCGCACCTGCCGTACCACGACGCGGGCGCCTGGTTCCGCGGCCCGGATCCGGCGGCTGCCGCGACGGCGCTCGTCTATGCGTCCGGCCTCTTCGCCGAGATGCCGGCGGTCGATCGAGGCGCGCTGGCGGCGCTGCGCGGGGCGGGGCAGGTCGACGCGCTGCGGAGCGCCGGCGCCTCGCTCGACGCCGCGGCCCTCGGCAAGCTGGTCGGGGCGCACGGCGGCGGCATCACCAAGGGCGGGGCGGACGCCGTCGTGATCACGTTTCCCGTCGGCGGGCCGACCCGGGCGACCAGCGCGAGCCGCATCGTCGCGCGCAAGCTGCAGGTCGGCGTGGGGCAGGACTGAACGATCACTCGCCCGCGGCGAAGCGCACGATCGAGTAGACGCGGGCCGCGTCGCCGGCCCGCTGCGCGAGGAGCGTCCGGCCGCCCAGGAAGTCGAGCTCGACGACGAAGGCGAAGCCAGCGATCTCGCCGCCCTGCTTGCGCGCGAGCTCCGCGGCGGCCGAGGCCGTGCCGCCGGTCGCGAGCAGGTCGTCCACGACGAGGACCCTGGCCCCCGGCTGGATCGATCCCTTGTGCATCTCCAGCTCCGCCGTGCCGTACTCGAGCGCGTACGCCACCCGATCGGCCGCGGCCGGGAGCTTGCCGGGCTTGCGCACGGGCACGAAGCTCGCGTTCAGCCGGGCCGACAGCGCGCCGCCGAAGATGAAGCCGCGAGACTCGACGCCGACCACGACGTCGACGTGCTCCCCGATGTAGCGCTGGGCCAGGAGATCCAGCGCGATGTGGAACGCCCGCGGGTCGGCGAGGAGCGGCGTGATGTCCTTGAAGAGGATGCCGGGCTTCGGAAAATCCGGGACGTTGCGGAGGTGGGCCTTGAGGTAACGGAGCGCGTGCTCGGAGGGCAGGGCGTCGTGGTCGAACATGGCGCCGAGCGTAGGCGAGCGCACCCGAGCCGGAAAGCGCTCGAGGGCGACGCTCGCGCCGTCAGGCGGCGCGGCCGTCGTTGAGCTCCGCGGCGATCGTTCGCGCGACGCCCTCGTGCTGCGCCGCGAACAGGTCGAGGGTCAGCGGGGTGACGCTGACGGCGCCGTCGTCGTAGGCCTCCGTGTCCGAGCCGGGGACGAGGTCATGGCGCACGCCCGCGCCGCCGATCCAGAGGTACTCGTGCCCGCGCGGATCCTGGCGAAAGATCACCTCCTCGGTGTAGAGGCGCGCGCCGATGCGCGTGGCGCGCACGGGCCAGCTGCTGCCCGCGGGGATGTTGACGTTGAGCAGCGGCGCCGGCCGACGCGCCTCCTGCCCGGCGGCCCGGTGGAGGGCGAGGGCGAGCTGCACGCCGAGCGCCGCCGCGGCTGGGCGCGACGCGCCCGCGTCGGCGGAGAGCGCGATCGAGGGGATGCCGCGGAGCGCTCCTTCGCGCGCCGCGGCCACGGTGCCCGAGTAGAAGATGTCCGAGCCCAGGTTGAGACCGTGGTTCATGCCGGACACGACCAGATCCGGGCGGCGCGGCAGCACGCGCGTGCCCGCGTGGAGGGCCACGTAGATGCAATCGGCGGGCGTCCCGTCGACCGCGAATACGCCGGGCGCGGCCTCCAGCAGCCGGAGGACGCGGTGCAGGCTCAGGGAGTGGCTCGTCGCGCTCTGGTTGACCGCGGGGGCGCACACCACCACGTCGGCGTGCTGGGCGAGCTCGTCGCGCACCGCGATGAGGCCCGGGGCCGAGTAGCCGTCGTCGTTGGAGAGGAGGATCAGAGGGCGCATGCGCTCGCTCGATGCCTCCGGATCAGCGGCCGAGCAGGCGCCTCGCGAACGCGGCGACGAGCTCGACCAGGGCGCCGATGCGGCCGAAGAAGCCGGCTCCACCTCGCGCCCGCGCCATCGCGAAGGCGACGGTCCGGAGCGACGGCGTATAAGGGTACCACCACAGCTCGCTCTTCGCTCTGCTCCGATCCTCGAGGACGAAGCGCGGCCGCGTCAGCTCCGCGAGCGCGTGCGGGCTGCTCGTGACGCCGTGGCCGCTGTCGCCGGTCCCCGTCCACGGAGCGGCCGGGAGCGCGCCCGTGAAGCCGTGGTTGTTGATCGTCACCACGCCCGAGCGCAGCCGCCGAGCGAGCGCGTGGGCTCGCTCGTAGCCGCGCGTCCAGAGGCTGGTCGTGAGCGCGAAGCGGGACGCGTTGGTGCGCGCGATCGCCTCCTCGGCGCTCTCCACGACGATCACGGGGAGGATGGGGCCGAAGGTCTCGTCCTGGAGCAGCGGCGTGTCCTCGCGCTCTAGCTTGACCACCGTCGGTGGGAAGGCGAGCG
Organism: Sorangium sp. So ce836; assembly: GCF_028553905.1. Classification (NCBI taxonomy): domain Bacteria; kingdom Pseudomonadati; phylum Myxococcota; order Polyangiales; family Polyangiaceae; genus Sorangium; species Sorangium sp. So ce836. The sequence continues at coordinate 5,164,643 of NZ_CP102233.1, forward strand.
ATCCCGCTTCCGGCGCGCCGCCGGCGAGGATCTCCGCCCCGCGCTCGACGGCCGCGTCGAGCTGGCGCCGCACGATCTCGGCCTGCCGCGCGGTGGTCATCGCCCCGACGTCGACGCCAGCCCGCAGCTGTCCGGTGAGCGCGACGACGCGCGCGATGAAGCGATCCGCGATCGCCTGCTCGACGTAGACGCGCTCGATCGAGGCGCAGTTCTGTCCGGCGTTCGTGAAGGCCCCCCAGACGACGCCGCGCGCGGCGCGCTCCAGGTCGCAGTCGCTCAGCACGACGGCGCTGTCCTTGCCGCCGAGCTCCAGCGACGTCGGGATGAGGCGCTCGGCGCACGCGACGGCGATCTTCTTGCCGGTGGCGACGCTGCCGGTGAAGACGACGAGATCCACGCCGGCCTCGATGAGCGCGGCGCCGACGTCGCCGCCGCCCTGCGCGACGGTGAGGACGCCCTCCGGGAGAAGCCCGTCGAACAGCGACGCCACGAGCGCGCCGGCGCGCGGCGTGACCTCGCTCGGCTTGAACACCACGGCGTTGCCCGCGAGCAGCGCCGGCACGATCGTGCGCAGCGGGATCGCGACGGGGTAGTTCCAGGGCGTGATGAGCGCGACGACGCCGCGCGGGTCCCTCCGGATGCGCCCGACCTTGCCGGGATAGGCGAGCGCGTCGAGATCGACGGGGGACTCGTCGAGGAGCTCCTCGATGGACACGGTCCAGTAGTCGACGAGATCGGCGTTCGGCAGCACCTCGGCCAGCGCGGCTTCCTCGATCGGCTTGCCGCACTCGTGGTGCAGGAGCGCCGCGATCTCTTCGGCCCGCGCGAGCAGGCGCTTCTTGACCTTCGCGATGCGCTCCGCCCGCTCCCGGATCGGGACCGCGGCCCAGGCGGCCTGCGCCGCCCGCGCGCTCGCGACGATCGCCGCGATGGCGCTCGGCGCTGTCGCCGTGACGTCTTCGAGGAGCTCGCCTCCTGCCGGGTTGCGCATCGGGAAAGGTCCGGCGCTCGCCGTGGCGGGCGCCGGCGAGGCCGCGGCTTCACTGGCCGCCGTGCCTGCCGCGTCGGGATGGGCAGCCGTCTTGGAGTCCATGGAGCGCCGAGCCTAGCACTGCGCTTCCGCCCCCCTGCAGAGCGTGCAGCCGCCCTCGATGGCGCGGGAGGCGACCGGACCAGCGCGGGATGGGGTGGCTACGGAGCGGGGTCGGCCGCCGGGGCGGGAGACGTGGTCTCTTCGGCGGGGGCGGGGGCGGAGCCCTCGTTGTCAGCAGCGGGGTTGGCTTTGCGCTTGGTCGGCCGCTCCGGCGACGGGCTCGCCGCGGTGGGCTCGATCGCGACGACGGTCTGCTTGCGGCAGCCGACGATGACCGCCTGGCCAGCGGAGAGCCACGCGGGCGTCGACGCCTTCTCGGTCGTCAGCTTGCCGAGCCGCACGTATCGCGTCCCGCAGGGCACGTCGAGCGTCTCGCCCGTGTTTCCGGCCAGCGAGCCGTTCACGTACACCGACGCTTGCTGGGACGAGTTGACCAGCAGGTGCCCGCGGTTCGACGGCAGATCCTCCGCGCTGCCCGCGGCCGGTGCCGAGCTCGCGGCCGGCGCCGCGGTCTCGGCGGGCGCCGCGGTCTCGGCGGGCGCCGCGGTCTCGGCGGGCGCCGCGGTCTGGGCCGCCGACGGCGCGGGCGCGGTCTCGGCGGGCGCGGCGGTCGGCGCCTGCTCCGTGGCCTGCGGCTGCGCGGTCACGTCCTGCGTCGCGCCCGGGGAGGTGTCGGGGGCGACGTTCGGGAGGGGCGCAGACTCGGAGCCGAACAACCCGAGCCGATGCGCGACCGCCGCGCCGCCCACGAGGAGCACCACCGCCGCGATGACGAGGCCCACGCGGGACCGCGGGCGCGGCGACGGGCGATCGGTGACGCTGGTGTCCGCGGGCGGTCGCGTGGTGACGCGCTCGGACGGCTTGAGCTCCTTCTCCGCGAGGATGGGCGGGTCCTTGGTGATGACCTTCGGCAGGAGATCGCGATCGACCGGCTTCGGCCTGGGCCTGGCGTCTGCCTCCTCGCTCGCCAGCTTGGGCAACACGCCCGGCGGCGCCTCGACGGTCTCTTGGTCCTGGACCGACCGCGCGAGCGCCTGGGCCTCGGACCGCGCGGAGCGCACGGCCGTCTCCTCGTCTTCGAGGCCCTCGGGGCGAGAGCGGATGACCGTGGGCTCGTCCTCGAGCATGCCGCGGATCACGGTCGGCTCGTCGTCGACCATCTCGCGGCTGAACTCGCGTTCGCTGGCAGGCTCCCCGATCGCGCGCCGCGTGGCGGCGGCGACCTGCTCCGGCGCCTTGGGGGTGACCGGCTCGCCGATCGACGGCGCGTGGGCCGTGGCCGCGTCCAGCGCCGAGGCGCCCTCCCTGCCGACGGGCGTGGTCGTGGCGTGCGCCGCGACGGGCGCCTCGGCGCGATCGAGCGACGATCTGCGCTCGGCGCGCGCCTCGGGCGCGGCGGCCTCCGGCCTGCGCTCGGCGGGGAGCTTCAGCGCTGCAGCCGGCCTCTGCGCGGGCTCCGGCTCGTCGGGGAGGAGCCCCGCGAACGAGAGCTCGCTGTCGCTCTCCGCGACCTTCACCCTCGCCGCAGGGTCCTCGTGCGGGAAGAACGGCTTCCCTTCTGCGCGCGGGCTGGAGCCGCGCGCGGGGGGCACTGCCGGACCGGCGGCGGCCACGTCCTTGCCCAGCGCGGCTGGCCTGGCGACCGGCGCGGCGACCTTGGCCGCGGGCCTGGCCGCGTCCCTCGGCCTCGGCTCCGTCGGCTCCGCGGGCGGGCGATAGGTCTCCTGCGGGCCGGCGTCGCGGGCCTCGGCCCGCGGAAGATCGAGGGGAGCGCCGGGCCTCGCGGCCTGCCTTCCGGGGGAGCTGGGAGGCGGCGCGGGGACGCGCGCCGGCGTCGCGGCCGCCGGCTTGCCGGCCGGCGCCCTGGCTCCGCTCGCGGCGGGCGTGGCCGCTGCCGGCGTCTTCACCGCAGGCTGCGGCGGCGTCTTCGCGGTGGGCTGCGGCGATGCCTTGGCGGCCGCTGCCGGCTGCCTCGCTGCGCCGGCGGCCGCGGTCTGCGGCGCCTGCGCGGCGACCTGGCGCGCATCGCCGGCGGGGCCGTCGAGGCTGCCGAGGCTGCCGACGTCGTCCAGGGCCGGCTCTGCGGCGCGCGATGCCGACGGCCCGCCTGCGGCGACCGCGCTGGCCGCGGCTGCCGACCGTGCTTCGTTCGCCGACGACGTTTCCGCCGCGGTCAACCTGGCGTCGGGCAAGGCCGCGCCCGCCGTGTCGTTGGCGATGGCGCCGGGCGCCTCGCCGCGGTGCGGGACGAGCTCGGCGGAGACCGGGAGCTGCGACCGGGTTCGAGGCGCAGCGGCGTTCCGCTGCACCCGCTGGAGGAGCGCTTCGAGGGTGGCGACTTTCTCTGCGACGTTCACGCCGCGCCAGCATATCGCGGCTCGGCGCGGGTTACATCATTCGCGGTGAGGGGGGCGCGATCCGGGCGGGCTCCCCGGCGGAAATCCAGCCGGGGAGCCCGGGGGAGGGGGTCAGAGGGTCTCGAGGTAGGCGATCAGATCGTCGATCTGGTCCGCGCGGAGGTGGGACGTCTTGCCGTGCAGGTCGCCGCCGCCGCAGGCGGGGTCGGTGAACCGGTCCCGCAGCGTCGGGGCGCACCCGTTGTGCATGAAGGGCGCGCGCGCGCCGATGCGGACCAGCGACGGCACCTGGAAGGCCTTGCCCGTGCCGACCTCGAACGACTGGTTGTTCGTGAGCTGGGCGCCCGCGTGGCAGCGCGCGCAGTCCACGGTCTTGTCGTGGAAGAGGGCTTCGCCGCGCGCCACGGCGTTCTGGTCGGGCACCAGCGACACCGGCGGCGCGGGGAGGCTGTCGATCCACCGGGCGAAGAGGTTCACCCGGCGCGGCCCCTGGTGCATGCCGCCCATGCGCCGCTCGAACACCTCGTCCATGATGGCCTCGATGCCCGACATGTCGCCGTCCCAGTGGAACGGCGCGGTGTTGAGGATTCCGCCGCTCATGAACTGGGTGCGCCGAGGGCCGATGGGGTTGAAGACCCACGTGTGGCCGTCCTCGCCGCCTTCCGGATGGCACGACGCGCAGGCCATCGGGCCGGACTCGTTCCTGTGGAACATCTCGTGACCGGTGTCTCTACGGCTCTCGCCGGGGAGCGTGATGACGCGGTTGCTGGAGATGCCCGGGGTCCCGAGCACGTGGATGGCCGCGGGCTCGCGCGTCTGCACGATCACCGCGTCGCGGGCGAACGCGACGGCGGTGGGCTCGCCGTCCACCGCCACCCGCTGCTGCGCATCGACGCAGGTCCCCTCGCCGTTGAAGCCCGCCCCGTCCCCGAAGTCCAAGATCGCGTTCGCGTTCAAGGTCGCCGAGGTGGTGATGAGGACCTCGCTCCTGCCTGCCGCGACGACGGCGTACGACGCGCCGTCCGCCGACACCGCGAGATCGACCGGGAGGGTCGCGGATGGGAAGGCGGGCGAGACCCTCGGGCGCTCGGTGGAGCCGGCGGCCCCGACCTCCGTCACCGTGCTGTGCACGATGCTTCCGTCGCACCCGCCGGAGCTGTAGCCCCCCTCGACGACCTCGACGGGCGCGACGAGGGCGCGCTGGTGCACGACCGCGACGCCGCCGGACGGCAGGCCGACCGTCCGCCAGGCGACGGTCGGCGCGAACTCCTGCCCGAACAGGTTGAAGTGCGGGAGCTTCTGCCGCTCCGCGACGCTGCCGTCCGCGTTGACGGTGAGCAGCTCGGTCGAGCGGAACTTGCTGACCAGGAGGCGATTCCCGTCCACGACCACGTCGCGCAGGTCGCGGTCGAGCTGCAGGTGGCGCGTCGCGGCTCCGCGGGCCGCCGGGAGCGTCATCAGCTCGCCGCCGAGGCACGCGACGTGGAGCGCGTCGGTCCTCGCGTCGTACGCGATCCCCCTCGGGGCCGCGCAGACCGCGCGCCGGCCGACGATCTTCCCGCTGTCCGCGTCGATCGTGACGACCGCGCCGCCGCGGCGGAGCGCGACGTGGAACCGCCCCGCGGCGTCCTCCACGACCCGGCCTGGCTCGTCCCCCTTTTCCAGGGCGATTTCGGCGGTCAACCGCTGCGCCTCGAGATCGACGATCCACACCCGGTCGCGATCCGGGTCCGCGGCGACCGCCCGCGCAGCGCTCTTGCTCACGGCGAGCGTCCCGCCGCTGATGGCGGGCGGCGGCTCCGCCGCGATCGCAACGCTGCTGGGGTCATCGACCTGGGGGGGCTCGTCCTCACCGAGCTCCCATGGTGCGCAGGCGGCAAACGATGATGCGGTCGCGAGGATGGCGAGCATCGGGGAGAAGCTGCGGCGCGATGCAAGCAGTCTATGCATGTGAGGCCCTCCGGTCGCCGCCAAGCAAGATGGCGGCCACTTGGTGAGATGTTCTTCCATTCGATTGTGTGCCGCAATAAGCGTTGCCTCCGGGGAAGCGACGGATTTCTGCCATCCACGGAGCGCGCGCGGACGGTACGAACCGTCTTTGGGACGTAGGGCTCCCTCCCTGGAGCCGGTCATCATGTCCCGGCTGTCCTGGCCCATTGCGGCACGGCATGACGAACACGTCAGACCACGGCGCCAGCGCGGCCTTGGACCGCGCGGGCGCCTCCTCGGGTTCAGGCGCGCCTGCGCGGCGACACGCGCCGTGCGCCGAGCGCGCCGGCCGCCCGGTCACGTTTGCGCGAGGGCGAGGCGAGCGATCGCCGAGGCGCGATGCGCGCGATCGCCTGCGATCTTGACGGGTGCTTTCACCGCCCATAAGTGACCCACCGGTCATGAAAAGCACCGCACCCTCGTTTCGACGCAGCATCTCGCTGGCCTCGACGCTCGCCGGGCTGGTCGCCCTCGGGCTCATCGCACCGCCCGCCGCGGCGCAGCCGGCCGCCCCGCCCCCCGCCGCCCCGCAGCCCGCGCCTCCCGCTGCCGGTCAGCCGCAGCCCCCCCAGGCTCCCGTCGCTGCGGCGCAGCTGCCGGCGCCGAAGGCCGATCCGCTCGCCACCGCGCTCGCCCCCCAGCCGGGAGGGCTGACGCCGGACGAGTTCTCGAAGATAGCCCTGCAGACGCACGCGTCGCTCCGCGCCAAGCAGGCCGAGCTGAGGGCCGCGTCCGCGCGGGTCGACCAGGCGGCGGTGAACTTCTTTCCGCGCATCACCCTCACAGGCAGCTACATGCGCCTGTCCGAGGTGGAGCAGGACGCGCGGCTGGCGCAGTTCGGTCTGGGCGCGCAGATCCTCAACCAGTATTCGCTGTCGGCGAGCCTGGCGGTGCCCATCTCGGACTACGTGCTCCGCATCTCCCAGGGATACGCGGCGGCGTCCCACTCCGAGACCGCGAAGAAGCTCGAGGTGCAGGCCGAGGCCTTGAAGATCGCGGCCGACGCGAAGATCTCCTTCTTCAACTGGGTTGGGCTGAAGGGGCTGGTCGTCGTCCGGGACGAGGCCGTGTCCCAGGCGAAGGCGCACCTCGTGGACGCGCAGCGCACGTTCGAGGTGGGGCTGCTCTCGCGGGCAGACGTGCTCCGTCTCGAGGCGCAGGTGGCGAACGCAGAGCAGCTGCTCAGCGAAGCCCAGGCGACGCTCCTCGTCGCCGACGAGCAGATCCGGATCGCGCTCGGAGCGGCGGCGCAGGGCAGGCCGCTCACGGTCGGGATCGACGTCATGACCGGCAGCGTCGCCGCGCAGCCGCCGGCCCAGCCGCTCCCCACGTTGCAGGAGGAAGCGTTCTCGAAGCGGCTCGAGATCCGCGCCCTGGACGAGACGCTGTACTCGCTCAAGAAGTCGGAGCAGCTCACGCGGGCCGGGTACTTCCCGCGCCTGGATGCGGTCGCCGACGTCACGTACGCGAACCCCAACCAGCGCATCTTCCCGGCGCGGGAGGAGTTCGACCTGACGTGGGCCGCCGGCGCCCGCGCCACGTGGGTCCTCAACGACATCGCGACGACCGCCGCGGCCTCCGCCGAGGCGAGCGCCCGGACCGCGCAGGTCGCGGAGCAAAAGGCCCTGCTGCGCGACGGGCTCCGGATGGAAGTGGCCCAGGCCTACACCGACGTGAGCAAGGCCGCGCGCAGCATCGAGACCGCGGAGCGGCAGCTCGCGGCGGCCGTGGAGGCGATGCGCGTAAAATCGGAGCTGTTCCGGGCCGGTCGCGCGACGAGCACCGATCTCGTGGACTCGGAGCGAGAGGTCACGACGGCGCGGCTGCTGCAGCTCAACGCGCGCGTCGGGGCGCTGGTCGCGAAGACCCGGCTGGACCACGCCCTCGGGCGCGACGCGAACGTCGTGAAATGACCGGACCGCGCGCGTCGTCTTCGCTTGCGCGGCCCACCCGGCCGGAGTAGGGAAGGCGTGCGCCGCTGCAGCGCGGGTTCCTGCGGCGCTTCCGCGGGCACCGCCCGCACTCTCCCTCACCGGCCGAGGTAGCGCGTCCACGGTGCGCGCCCGGTCCGCCCGTCATGACGGAGCTTGCGCTCATCCTCAGCGGCGGCCTGATCGGGCTCGCCTTTGCGGTCTACCTCGCTCGCTGGGTCGTCGCGCGCCCCGCGGTCGAGCCCGAGATGCAGCGGGTGGCCGCGATCATCCAGGGCGTCGCCGAGGCGTATTTTCGCCGCCAGAGCAGCGTGATCGCCGCGGTCTCCGCGATGCTCGGCGGCGCCATCTTCCTCGCGTACGGCCTGCTCCGGAGCGCCGGGGAGAAGAACCCGGTCCCGGCGCTGGAGCTCGGGGTCTGGCTGACGCTCTCGTTCGCGGTCGGCGCCGCCAGCGCCGTCGCCACGGGCCGGGTCGCCACCTGGATCGCGCCCCGCACCAGCGTGCGCGCGGCGAGCGGCGCCCGCCGCTCCCTCGACCTCGCCCTGCAGATCGCCCTGCGCGGCGGGGCCGTGTCGGGGCTCTTCGTCGTCGGCATGAGCCTGCTCGGCCTCGGCGGCCTGTTCGCCGCGGTCCTCGCGTTCCGCGGCGGCTTCGGGGCCGAGCCGGCCGAGGCGCTCGCGCTCGCGCCGACCATCCCCTGGGTCATCGCCGGTTATCCGCTCGGCGCCTCCTTCGCCGCCTTGATGGCGCAGCTCGGCGGCGGCACCTTCTCCAAGGCGGCCGACCTCGGGGCCGACCTCGCGGGCGCCGAGGTCGGCCTCGACGAGGACGACCTCCAGAACCCGGCCACGATCGTCGACCTGGCCGGCGATACCGTCGGAGACTGCGCCGGGCGCGCGGCCGGCGTCTTCGCCTCGACCGTCGCCGAGAACGCGGGCGCCATGGTGGTCGGCGCCATGCTCTTCCGCAACAACGCCGGGCTCCCGAGCGCCCTCGCCGTCGTGCTCTTCCCGCTGGTCAGCCGCGCGTTCGGCCTCATCGCCACGCTCTTCGGCGTCATGGTCGTCAAGACCGACGACCGCGAGGACGCCTTCAACGCCCTGCTGCGGGGGCTCTACGTCACGGCCATCCTGCACGCCGTCGGCATCGCCGGGGCCGCCAAGTGGCTGCTCGGCGCTCACTGGGTCGTCTTCTTCGCGTGCGGCGTCCTCGGCATCGCCACCGGCATCGGCGTGCTGCACGTGACGCAGTACTACACCGAGCAGCGGCACCGCCCGGTGCGCGAGCTCGCCGAGGCCGCCCGCAGCGGCTCCGCGATGGCGGTGCTGCGCGGGCTCGCCATCGGCCTCGAGAGCTCGGTGCTCCCGCTCCTCGTCGTCGTCGGCGCGACCTTCGGCTCGTACCAGCTCGGCGCCCGCTCCGGGCTCGCCGGCGGGGGCCTGTTCGGGACCGCGGTCGCCACGATGGGGATGCTCGGCACCGCGGGCTATGTCCTCGCCATGGATGCGTTCGGCCCGATCGTGGACAACGCGGGCGGCATCGTCGCCGTGACGGTCGCCCGAGAGCGGCCGGACGTGCGCGGGCGGACGCTCGTGCTCGACGCGGTGGGCAACACGACCAAGGCGCTCACGAAGGCGTACACGGCAGGGGTGGCCGCGCTCGCCTCGCTGCTGCTCGTTGCCGGCTACCTCGACGAGTCCCGGCGGCGCGCGCTGACGTCGAGCGCGCCGAGCAGCGGCGAGACGGCCGCGATGGTCGTGCGACTCGACCAGCCCGAGGTCTACCTCGGCGCGCTGGTCGGGATCCTCCTGGTCTTCTGGCTGGCCGGCCGCTGTATCCGGAATGTGCTTCAGGCCGGCCGCCGCGTCCTCGACGAGGTGAAGCGCCAGGCCCGGGCCCGGCCGCCGGGCTTCGTCGGCGACCACGAGCCGTGCGTCGAGATGGTCTCCCGGGCGGCGCTGCGCCATATGATCGCGCCGGCCCTCGTCGCGGCGGTGGCGCCCGTCGTCGTGGGACTTGCCTTGCGCTTTGCAAGGACGGAAGATAATCCTCTGGTCGCGGCGGATTCAGTCGCGGCCCTGATCATGGCCGGGACGGTCGCAGGCGTCCTCGGGTCGCTCTTCTTAGGGAATACCGGGGCGATCTGGGACAATGCGAGGCAGTACATCGCGACCGGCGCGCACGGTGGACGCTACCTCGTCGATGAGACGGGGGCGCGGGCGGACAACCCCACCTACGGCGCCGCCGTCGTGGGCGACACGATCGGCGATCCGCTGAAGGATGCGGCCGGTCCTGCGATCCACGTGCTGATCAAGATGCTCCCCGCCGTGATCATCGTGTTCTTGCCGTTCTTCATCTGATGACGGTTCTTCATCCAGCGGGATCCGCCAGGGGTCCCGTCCACCCGACCCATCCCGGCGAATTGCCGCCGCATGTATCCCGAGCCCACGACGTGCCGCCTCCGATCTCCGACGCACTCTCCACCCTCAGCGATCGTGGCCTGCGAAGGCTCCTTGGCGCCCGCACCTTCCTCCGCGGGCTGGAGTACTTCCGCCGCCGCGTCGTCGAGGACATCTCCATCAACGAGACGATGGCGAGCGGCACCGTCCGCGCCGCCGACTCCGAGCCGTATCCGGTCAAGGTCGAGCTCTCACCCGATGGAATCCAGTCCCAGTGCTCCTGTCCGGCATTCCAGAAGGCCGGACAGCATTGCAAGCACGTCGCGGCGCTGCTCATCAGCATCCGCGACCAGGCCCGCGGCGCGCAGCCCCGGCGCGAGCCGCCGATCCCGGCGCTCGTCCCGCAGACCGCCCACGCCGGCGGGGACGCCCTGAAGCGCGTGCGCAGGCGCGACCGCCGCGGGCGGCTGGCGATCACGCCGCCGGTGCCCGTCCCGACCGTCGTCGGCACCCACGGGCCGCCGGGCTCCGCCGTCAACCTCACGGCGCCGGTCCTCGACGCCACGGCCAAGCAGACCGGGATCGGCGCCTGGCTCCCGCCCGAGGGGGTCACCGGGGCCCGCCGCGTGGAGTTCCGCCTCCACGTGCGCCAGGGGGCGCTGACCGTCACCGTCCTCGATGCCGAGGCGCGCGTCCCGGTGCTGCCGTCCGCGGCGCTCGCCTGGCAGGCGCTTTACCCGACGCCCGATCGCGACGCGCTCCGGCTGCTCGCGCGGTTCGAGAGCGGCAACCCGCGCCACCCGGCCGTCGACATCCGCGGCGAGGACGTGGCCGAGCTGCTCCCGCTGCTGGAAGGCCAGCGCGTGCTCCTCGAGCCCGCGCTGATGCAGCTCCGCTTCGGCGAGGACAGCCTGCGGCCGCGCTTCGATCTCGAGACCGTCGGCGGCGACACCATCATCGTGAAGGCGAGCTTCGAGCGGGTGAACGACAAGCGCCGCTTCTCGCTCCTGCAAGGCGGGTGGTTCGAGGGCTGGCCGGGCTGGCACATCGACACGCAGGAGGGGCTCGCGCGCCGCATCGACAAGCGCGTCTCCCCCGCGGCGATGCGCCGCCTGCTCCGCTCGCCGACCATCGGCGAGCCGATGAGCGAGCTGCCCCGCATCATCATGCAGGGGCTGCCCAAGATCGCCCTCGAGGTCGGCGCCGAGCTGCCCGACCTGAACCAGATCGCCGAGGTCGTCGACCTCGTGCCCACGTTCCGCATGCGCGCCGGCGGCTCGCTGATCGAGGCGCGCGTCACGCTGTTCGCCGCGTACGGCGACGCGGAGGTCGCCGTGCGCGCCGACGGCATATCGCCGCCGGTGCTGGTGCAGCCGCCCGAGGAGGGGATGAAGCGCGCCCGCTGCATCCGCGTGGACATCGCCGCGCAGCAGGAGGCGGCGAGCAAGCTGCTCGCCCTCGGGCTCAAGCCGGACGAGACCGGCCAGGGCTTCATCGCGAACGGCGATCAGGCGCTCACGTTCTGGACCGAGGGGCTCGCCGAGCTCCCCGACGACTGGGACCTCTTCGTCCCCGAGGATCTCGTCGACACGCAGGTGCGCAGCCGGCCGATCGGCGTCTTCGCCAAGGTCACCTCGGGGATGGACTGGCTGAACGTCAGGCTCAGCTTCGAGAGCGAGGGCGTCGGCGTCGATCGCGACGAGCTGCGCCGCTGCCTCGCCGAGGGCAAGCGGTACGTCCGCCTCGAGGACGGGTCGTTCGCCGCGTTCGATCCGGACGCCGTGCGCGCGATGCTCGATCGCGAGGTCGAGCTGATGATGGCGGCCGGCAAGAACGGCCGGCTGCCGCTCGCGCAGGCCGGCCGGGTGCACGAGCTGCTCCAGCACGCGAGCGGCTCGAACGTGACCGCCTCCGCGCGCGAGCTCTTCCACAAGCTCAGCAACATCGACGAGATCGGCAGCACGAAGCGGCCCCGGAACCTGAAGGCGACGCTCCGTCCCTACCAGGAGGCCGGCCTGTCATGGCTCAAGTTCATCCATGACATCGGCTCTGGCGGCGTGCTCGCCGACGACATGGGCCTCGGCAAGACGGTCCAGACGATCGCCCTCCTGCTCGCCGTCAAGCAGGAGGAGAAGCACATGCGCGCGCTGATCGTCGCCCCGACGAGCGTCGTGACGAACTGGGAGCGCGAGCTCGCCCGGTTCGCGCCGTCGCTCTCGGTCGCCCTCTGGCACGGCGCCGATCGCAAGGACCAGATCGACGAGGTCAAGGCCGCCGAGGTGGTGATCACGAGCTACGCGCTCCTCCGGCGCGACGAGGACTTCCTCGCGCAGCTCGACCTGAGCTACGCCATCCTCGACGAGGCGCAGCACATCAAGAACCCGATGAGCGCCACCGCCGCCGCCGCCAAGCGGCTCCGCGCGAAGCGCCGGCTCGCCCTGACGGGCACGCCCATCGAGAACCGACTGTCGGAGATCTGGTCGATCTTCGACTTCGTCTCGCCGGGCCTGCTCGGCTCGCTCGACAAGTTCGAGGCCCGCTTCTCGCGGCCGATCGAGGCGGGCGACTACAAGACCGCGCAGCGGCTCCGCGCCGCGATCCACCCGTTCATCCTGCGCCGCACGAAGCAGGAGGTGGCGAAGGATCTGCCGGAGAAGATCGAGATGGATCAGATCTGCGATCTCACCGGCGAGCAGCGGGCGCTTTACCTGCAGGTCGCGCGCGAGGTGCGGGCGCAGGTCCTCGGCGAGGTCGAGCGCGTCGGCCTCGCGAAGAGCCAGCTGCAGATCCTCGCCGGCCTCACCCGCCTGCGGCAGGCGGCCTGCGATCCGCGGCTGCTCGGGTTGCCGCGCGAGTTCGGCGACGACGACTCGGGCAAGCTCGTCGCGGTCCGCGAGCTGATCGCGAACGCGGTCGAGGGCGGGCACAAGGTCCTCGTCTTCAGCCAGTTCGTGATGATGCTGAAGCTGATCGAGAAGGCGATGAAGGAGGACGGCGTCGCCTACGAGTACCTCGACGGCTCCACGAAGGATCGGCCGGAGCGCGTCGAGCGCTTCCAGAACGACCCGAGCGTGCCGGTCTTCCTCATCAGCCTCAAGGCGGGCGGCACCGGCCTGAACCTCACCGCGGCGGACACGGTGATCCACTTCGATCCGTGGTGGAACCCGGCCGTCGAGCAGCAGGCCACCGACCGCGCCCACCGCATCGGGCAGACGAAGGTGGTCACCGCCTACCGGCTCATCGCCGCGGGCACGATCGAGGAGAAGATCCTGCTGCTCAAGGACAAGAAGCGCCAGCTCGTGGCCTCCGTCCTCAGCGAGGACGCGGGCGGCGCCAAGAAGCTCACCAAGGCCGACCTGGAAGAGCTGTTCGCGGTGGACTGAGCGGACCGCGGCGCGCCCCGGGGGGAGCGCGCCGCTCGCGAGCGCGCGGTCACGTGACCGCCGGAAAATCGGCGGTGGCGGGCTTACCGGAAGGGCAGGGGGCGGCTTACTGCTTGTTGCCGCTCAGGACCATCAGGTGGTATTTGCCGAACTCGCTCTGCCCGAGGGTGAACATGACCTCGATCAGCAGGCGGTACGGCGTGGTGGCGTCGGCCACGATGATCGCCTCGGACGACGAAGGGTCGAGCCCCTTCGCGGCGCGGATGGCCTTGTCCGTCTCGCGCGCGTGGGACAGGGCGTTCGCGAGCGGCACGATGTAGAGATCGTTCGGTCCGCTGCGCTTGTACTTCGCGTCGACGCCGGACTGGGCGAGCTGCTCGCGGTTGGGCAGGAGGACGATCGGGGTCGAATCCTCGCCGACCAGGATCTGCGACTTCGAGACGATGACCACCACGCCCTCCTGGGAGGGCTCGGACTGCATCACCGACTTCGGCAGGGTGAGGTCCTTCGACTGCGGGATGGATGCCGCCGACGACCCCACGCTCTTCAGCAAGAAGACGAGGATGATCGTCATCAGGTCGAGCATCGCCGTGATGTTCAGGAAGTCGATCTCGGGCTCCCGCCGGTTCCGGCGGATCGCCTTCCGGAGGGCCGCCTTGTAGCGGACGATGCTCGCCTTCGGCCGGGGCGGAGGCGGAGGGGGCTGCTCGGCGCTCATCGGGCGACTCCGAAGTGGACCTCCGGGAACAGCTCCTCCCCCGCGTCGCTCCTCAGCGCGTCCATCACGTCGATGATCGTCTTGTAGTCGATGCCCGGGTTCGCCGTGATCGTCACCTGCGTCTCCTCTTTGAACTCGGGGCGGGCGTTCTTGAGGCGCTTCGCGCACGCCGTGAGGGCGGGAAAGTCATAGCTGTCGTTCGTCGTCTTCGGCACCGTGACCCCGCTGCCCACGTCCTGGCAGCCGGTCGCGATGTTGCCGCTCGACGTCTTCAGCGAGATCCCCTGGCTGGTGATGAACGCGGACAGGTTCAACGCCTTGCTGGAGAGCTCGCTGCGCACCTTGCCCCCGCCGATGGAGGGCGGCGTCGTGTCGATCGACGACACGAATGTCACCGAGACGCTGGCGAGCACGAAGATGAGGATGTTCGTGATGATGTCGAGGTACGGAACGACGTTGAGTTCGCCGGCCTCCTCCCCGGCTTCGGGCTCCTTGGGCTGCGAGAGGCGCCGGATCTTCGATCGCTGCGCCGAGCTGAGCGGGACGTCTTGCGGGTCCGCCATGGGCTAGTAGCCAGGCTTGCTGCTGATCGTGAGCAGGTTGAAGACGCGCTCCGTGGTCGCCTCCAGATCGTGCTGGATGTTCTTGGAGCGGGTGTGGAGGATGACGTGCGCGATCATGCACACGACGGCGATGGCGAGGCCGAACGCCGTGTTGTACATGGCCTCCGCGATGCCGTTCGAGAGCATCCGCTGCTTGTCGGCCTGCGAGAGGCCCTGGGCGGCGATGGAGGCGAAGGTGTTGATCAGGCCGGAGACCGTCCCGATGAGGCCGATCAGCGTCGCGATGTTCGCGAGCGACCAGAGGGCGCCGATGCGCTTCTCCACGGCGGGCTTGAGCTCGGAGAGCTTCTCGCTGAGGGCGGCGTCGATCTCGTCCGCGCCCTTGTTCGCGTGGGTCAGGCCGGCCTTCACGAGCTGCAGGATCGGGTAATCGCTGGCGTCGCAGAGCTTGATGGCGCGATCGATGTTGCCGGCCGCCACCAGCTTCTTGACCTGCGCGAAGAACTCCTTGGAGTTCACGCGGTAGCGTCCCAGCTGGAACGCGGTCCGCTCGATGATGATCGTCACCACGACCGCCGAGACGACCAGGTTCGCGATCAGGAAGGTCGGATTGTGCTTGATGGCCTCCCACATCCCGCCTTCGCCACCACCCTCGGCCGCCAACATCAGCAGATGACGCATCCTCGAAGTCCCTTTCTCAGCGTCGTCAGAAGCCCGACAATCTCTAGGCGCGGCGACTATAACTGCCGCCCGATCCCGTGCGCAAGCTCGGCGATGCGGCCGCGCCGGGCGGCGAGAGGCCGGGATCTCCGCAAATCCCCGCAGAACCAGCGGTGCCTCTCGCGGCGAGCGCGCCGGCCGCGGCGAGGCGGCGCGGGTCGCTGGCGGCCGGAGGGGTACGGAGCTCCCTGAATCGCCCCCGCCGCCGCGCCCCGCCAGGCGGCCGTGCTCTACCGCTCCAGCGCTCGCTCGCTCGCTGAGTCACTGCGCATCCTCTCGGGGTAATGCCGCTCGCACTGCCGCGGTGCGCTGTCGCGCCGTCGGCCGTCGGCCGTCGGCCGTCGGCCGTCGGCCGTCGGCCGTCGGACCCGGCGCCGCGTCTCCCCAGGGTTCGCGGGACCCGCTGCGGGCCTGCGCGCGGCGCGCCCGGCAGATGGTGACATAACCCTGCGATTGTTGTAAAGTTTTGCCCGCATCAGAGCGCTCACGTGTGGCCAAATCTCTCTTGACGGCGCCGGGTCTCAATCGCGAAGATGCGCGAGTCCCCCGGGTGCATCGGCGAAGCTTTGCCGGATGGCGGCACGCTCTGCGGTGAACGGGGAGCCGCGCCCAGAGCCATCACGGGCCCCTGGCGTGACGACGCGAAGTCAGTCTTGGACGACAGGTGAGAGAGCTGGGACGGCGCCGGGCGCCGGGACCAGAAGAGACGATCAGGACTCTTGCAGAGGTCAGCGCCGCTCGGCTAGCGTCCCGTGGGCATCTCGCCAGAGAGCGACAGGAGCAAGCCGTCCACGGCCAGCGCCGCCAAGCAAAATAGGCCTCTCATCCGTTCTTACGTGTGAGTGAAAGACTGCCGCCCCTCGGCAACACGAGTCTGACATAGGGAACCGATCGAGTTGCGCGAAACCTCATCCCGGGGACGCGAGGCGAACTGGAGGACAGAAGCAATGCACGGAGCGTATGAAGCTTTCAAAGAGGGTGGGTGGGGCATGTGGCCCATCCTGTTCTGGTCGATCCTGACGATCGGCATCATCGTCGAGCGCGCCCTCTACCTGTTCGGCTCGTCCATCAACAAGGACGTCTTCCTCGCGACGATGCAGAAGTGCATCCTCGCGGGCGATGTCGCCAAGGCTGTGAAGATGTGTTCCGCGGCGAACGCCCCGCTGGCCCGCATCGTCCAGGCCGGTCTCGTCAAGGTGAACCGCCCGGACGAGGAGGTCCAGGCGGCGATGGACGAGGCGGCTCTCCGCGAGCTGCCGAAGATCAGCGCGCGCACCTCGTACCTCGCGCTGCTCGCGAACCTCGCGATGCTCTCCGGCCTGCTCGGGACCGTGACGGGTCTCATCAAGTCCTTCGGCTCCGTCGCCGGCGAGTCGGTCGACCCGAGCCAGAAGGCTCGCGTGCTCGCCCTCGGCATCTCCGAGGCGATGAACTGCACCGCCTTCGGCCTCGGCGTGGCGATCATCGGCCTCATCGGCTTCGCCGTGCTGAACGGCAAGACGCAGCACATCGAGGACGACATCAACGAGGCATCGGTGCAGATCCTCAACCTCGTCGTCGCGAACCGCCAGAAGGTGAATGTCGCTGCGGTCGGTCAGGCGGCTGCCTGATGGTCCTCGGCGGGCCCAGGTCGTCGAGCGCGTCCCGCGCGCTTCCGCCTGGGCCCGCTCTCGCGCCTCGAAGCCCCGGTCGGCTCGCGCCGCCGGGGCCCCGGGAACTTCAGAAGAGCGACGAAGTCAGACCCAGCATGGTGGCCCTGCGCGAGCTGCGAGCAGGGTGTTCCCGCAACAACTTGGATGAGTGAGCTCCGGCTCACGTTGGGAAGGCAATATGGGCGGCGTAGACGTCGGCGACGGTGGCGGCAAAAAGCGGTCGACGAACAGCGATATCAACATGATCCCGTTCATCGACCTGCTGATGGTCACGATTGCATTCCTGTTGATCACGGCGGTCTGGGTCACCAACTCGCGGATGAACGCGGACGCCCAGGTCCCTGGCCCGCCCGATCCGAACAAGGAGCTCACCCCGCAGACGCCGGAGAAAGTGCTGAACCTGCACATCGGCGAGAGCGAGTTCGGGCTCGTGTGGAAGCAGGGCGCGACGGTGGTCAACGAAGTCAAGGTGAACAAGGCGCCCGTCGAGCTCGGCGACGCGAGCTCCAAGATCATCCGCTACCCGGAGCTGGCGAAGCGGATCGAGGAGGAGTGGAAGACGCACGGCGGCCACCGGGATCCGAGCGACAAGAAGCTCGACCAGGCGATCCTCCACACCGACAACCGCACGCCCTTCAAGGAGATCGTCGCGGTGCTCGACGCGCTCTACGCGCCGAAGCGCGAGATGAGGCTGCCGGATGGGAACAAGCAGGTCCCTGTGTTCAACATGACGTTCTCGGTCCGCTGAGGCAGGAGCGCGCACATGGATAGGTTCAATCCGAATCACCACAAGAACCCCCACGCTCACGTGATCCATCAGCCGGGCCGCCGGCTGATGAAGGGCGTGCCGCTGCGGTTCGTGTGGAACAAGGTGTCGGGGCACGGCGCTCGCAGCCCGAACGCCGGGCTCAACCTCGTGAGCTTCATCGACTTCCTCGTCGTGACCGTGATCTTCCTCCTGATGTCCTTCTCGGCGTCGGGCGAGATCGCCGTCGACAAGAACGTCAAGCTCCCGAAGGCGGAGAACGTCGAAGACGTCATCGACGCGCCGATGGTGGCGGTGAACGGCAACCAGATCCTCGTCGACGGCGCCCTGGCCGGGTCGACGCGCGCGATCGAGGAGCTCGGGCGCCTCCAGAAGATCGACGAGCTCTTCAACCTGCTCAAGAACAAGCGCGAGCTGTGGAAGCAGGTGCAGCCGAACAAGCCGTTCCCGGGCGTGTGCATCCTCCAGGTCGATCAGAACGTGCCCGCGCTGGTCGTGAAGAGCGTGTTCCAGACCGCGGCGTTCGCCGGTTACCCGAACGTCAGCTTCATGGTCAGCAAGCTCCCGAAGTCGCAGTGATCCTCGCTTCTTGACCTATCGAGCACAGAAGGAAGGGGCGCGCTGGGCGATGTCCGGCGGCCCCGGTCACCATCGGACGTGGTGGCAACAGCGGCGCGCTCGGCGCGGCGTTTCCCTCCGCGCAGCCCGTGTGGAGGAGGCCGCCCTGCGCGCGTGATCGTTCCGGTCCCTCCTGCGTGGAGCCTCTCGTATGTCGTCTGAACAGCCGCCCCGCGAACGCGGCTTGCCTTCGGTCTACAGGGCGCGGGAAGCGCGCTCGAAGATGCGCTGGCCCCGGGGGAAGTTCTGGGGTTACACGGCGCTCGTCCTCGCGGTCTCGGCGATCCTCCACTGGAAGTGGTCCCAGGGGCAGATCGAGAGCGCACGCCAGAAGCTGATGGCGCGCCAGCGCGCGGTCGCCGTCGAGCTCGGCCCGCGTTGGTTCCCGATGCGCGACCGCGTCGAGGGCTGGACGCTCGATCTGGCGAGGAGCACGGGCGCCGAGCTCGTGGATCGGGAGGCGCTCAAGGCGTGGAATTTCCGGGAGCTCGCGGGCATTTACCTGCGCCTCCGGGTGGACGAGGCGGCGAGCGTCGACGCCGTCCGCAAGAACGCGCAGCAGTCGCTGCGCGACGCGTTCACCGCGTGCCTCCTGCGGGTGCCGAACCCGAACCCGCTGGCGGGCGCGGAGTGCAAGCGCACGCGGGACTGCCCTGCGGGCGAGTACTGCAACGAGGCCGAGCGCTGCTCGCGGCCCGCGCAGCCGTTCAACCTGCGCGTCGCCTACCGGACGATGCACGTCCTCTCCGACGAGTGGGTGCGCGACGCGCAGGACGCCTCGGCCGAGCTGCGCCTGCGGCTCCTGGAGTCGAGCTTCGAGGACACGATGCGCGACGACGTGCCGCTCGCGGCGGAGCTGCTGACGCGGGCGCAGTACTACCTCCTCGTCCTCGACGAGCCGGCCGAGGGCGCGACGAGCACCGAGGCGTTGCTCGGGGTGCCGCACATGGCGCGGGTCGGGGTGTGGCGGCTGTCGGACGGAAAGCCGGTGCTGCGGGTGCGCCGCGAAGCGAGCGGCCATCTCATCGGCGGAACGCCGTCGGTCGAGGGGAGCGTGCTCGAGGCGCGGCAGCGGCAGGCGAACAGCTGCGCGCTCGCCCTCGCCGTGCGCGAGGCGATGGGCGACACGACCGCGGCCGTCGCCGAGCCGCCGTGAGGCCGCGCCGGGCAGCGCGGTGAGCGGAGCGCGCCGGGTAGCGCGGTGAGTGGCGCGCCGGGCAGCGCGGTGAGCGGAGCGGCGCGCGGGGGGAGCGGCGCGCGGGGGAGCGGCGCGCGGGGGGAGCGGCGCGCGGGGGGAGCGGCGCACAGCCGCGTCCGCGCAGCAGCGTCGGCTCGCGTGCGTGTCGCGGGCCGTGCGCGCCGACGATCAGCTCGCGCGCGCGACGATGTGCAGATCGGTGAGGTTGTGGCCTGTCGGGCCGGTCTCGACGCGCGTACCGAGGGCCCGGTGCGCGGCGGCGTCGTCGAAGCCCGCGAGCGCCGCGTCGATCGCGCGGTCGTCCAGCGCGGCGGCCGCAGGCCGGACGACGACCGCGCCCGCCGCGCCGGAGCTGCCGTCGGCGCCGTCGGACGCCGCGCAGAGGAGCGCCACGTCCGGCGGCAGATCGCGCACGGCCGCGAGCGCGATCCACCCCGCGCGGCCGCCGGCGCCGCGCCGGGCCGGCAGCGCGAGCGTCGGCTCGCACGGGATCACGACCGCTTCGCCCGGGGCGAGCGCGCGCGCGAGCGCGAGGCGGCGCTCGACGATCGCGCGCGCGTCGCCGTCCTCGGCCGGGGCGACGACCGCGCGCAGCCCCGCGCTGTCGGCGAGGGCGGCGGCCACGCGCTCGGCGAGCCTGTCCGGATCGGCGAGCAGGCGCGCCTCCACGCGGCGCGCGTCCGCCGGCTTCAGCGACTCGCTCAGCGCGGGCGCGAGCCGCGCGAGCCGAGGGGCCCGGCGGTGGAGCGCGGCGAGCGCGTCCTCCACGCGCGTCGGGTCCGGGACGGTGGGACCCGAGCTGATGTCGTGCGGGAGCCCGCCCACGACGTCGCTCAGGAGCAGGGTCAGCACGCGCGCCGGCGCCGCCGCCGCGGCGAGCCGCCCACCCTTGATCCGCGAGAGGTGGCGGCGAACGAGGTTGACCTCCTGGATCGGGGCGCCCCCTTCCAGGAGCGCCGCCACGAGGGCCTGTTTGTCCGCGAGGGACACGCCCTCGGGCGGCGCCGCGAGCAGCGCCGAGGCGCCGCCGGAGATGAGCGCCAGCAGGAGATCGCCGGGCCCGAGCGCGGCCGCCGCGGCGAGCGCCGCCTCGGCCGCCTCCACGCTGCGCGCGTCGGGGATCGGGTGCGCCGCGCGCATCACGCGCAGCGGGCGCAGCGCGGCCTCCTCGGGATCGGCCGGCGCGACGTGCCGATCGCGCGCGGAGGTCGCCGGCGCCGCGACGGTGACCGCGAGCCCCCCGGCGATGCCGTCTCCCCAGCTGCGGAGCGCGCCCCGGGCCATCCCGAGCGCCGCCTTGCCGGCCGCGATCACGACCACGCGGCCGCGGCGCGCGCCGGCCTCCGCGTCGAGCGCGCGCTCGACGAGCCCCGCGGGATCGAGCTCCGCCAGCCCGGCGCGGAACGCGGACACGAGCGCCGTGCGCAGCGCGTCGAGCGCGGCGCTCAACGGCCCCCCGCGCCGGCCTCGCTGCGCCTCGCCGCTACCCGGGCGGGGGCGCGGTCGCCGGCGTCGACGATGTGCGCCGAGACGACGTGGTGCCAGCTCAGCGCGATCGACACGAGCGCCCGTTGCTCGTGGCGCGGGCTCGCGTCGCCCGCGAGCGCCGGTCCGCCCCAGCGGAGCGCGCCCCGCACGCCGAGGAACGGGCCCGTGGCGCGGCCCAGGAGCGGCACGTCGAGCGACAGCGAGAGCTCGAGCCCGGGCTCCGACGCGAGCCCGCCTCCGGGCGGCGCCTCCCAGAACGAGCCCACGCCGAGCGCGACCGAGTCGATGAGCAGGTCGAGCCACGGCGCGCCGAGCTCGAGGTCGCTCGCGTACCGGCCGAGGAACAGCGGTTGAATGAAGACGCCGCCCGCGATCGAGCGCGCGACGGTCGCGCCCCGCGCGCCGAGGGCGTCGGTGTAGTGCGCATACAGGCCTGCGGTCGAGAGGTAGGCCGCGGCGCCGTGCGCGCAGAGCGCCGGGCCCCCGCTCGCGAACGAGGCGCCCGCGCCCGCGCGCAGATCGAGGTCTCCGTCCAGGCGGCCGTACGCGCCGTCGCCGTCCGCGCGCGCCGCGCGGTCGCCGTCCGCGCGCGCCGTGGACGCCCCCGCGAGCGCCGCGAGCGCCACGGCGCCGGCGAGCGCCTTGGCAACGGCGCGGCGCTCGCGCGCCGGGCGGAGCACCCGCGCGGGCTCGACGGATCCCCGTGCTGCCTTGTTCGTGGTCGTCATCAGCGTACCAGCGCCTCCCGCACCGTGTCTCGCAGCTCGGGCGCGAAGAGGATCCGGGTGCGCGTCATCGTCTCGTTGCGCAGCCGCTCCAGCAAGAACGACACCTCGGCGGGGCGCCGCGGGCGTCCTCTCGGGTAGACGACCAGGAGCGACTCGTCCTCGGCGTAGGGCGTGTCCTCGGCGACGTCGACGCCGACATACACCTCGGGGTCGAGCCCGGCGCCCTGCGCGATCTCGCGCACGGTCGAGAGCGCCGTCGCGCGCCGCGCGTCGCGTCCGGCCGGCGTCTCGCCGGGCTCGGGGAACAGCTCGACCGACTTGAAGAGCGAGCGCGCGCGCAGGCGGCGGGCGAGATCGGACAGCACGGGATCGGACGCGTTCTCCCACGCGTGGATGGCCCCGAGCAGGACCTGATCGTCGAGCTCCAGGTACTGCTCCAGCGTGGGCATCTCGCCGACGGCCATCGCCGCGACGGCGGCGGGGACCTCGGGGATCCGGTCGCCGGCGGCGAGGCGGGCGACGACGCGCCGGAGGATGGCGCCGATCATCCACTCCGCGCTCCGCGTGGTCTTGTGGAAATAGACCTGTTGGAACATGAAGTAGCGGGCGAGGAGGAACGACTCGATGGCGCGCATCCCCTTCGTCCCGTCGATGGCGAGCGCGGGAGCGGGCGGGGCAGACGCGGCGCCGCCGCCGGGCATCTCCACCTGGACGTCGCTGAACCTGAGGCTGCGCAGCAGCCACGGCAGATCGTACTCGCCGTACCTCACGCCCGTCGCGTGCGCGTCGCGCAGCAGGTAGTCGCAGCGATCGACGTCGAAGGTCCCGCTCACCGCTTTGGCGAGGTACGGCAGCTCGTGTCGCCCGCCGATGAGGTCGGCCACCCGCTGGGGCAGGTACGGATCCTGGCGCACGAGCACCTGGTGCACGTCCGAGGCCGGGTCGAGCAGGATGCGCTCGGTCCAGCGCTCATGGTGGAGCGCGCCCGGCATGGCTTCCTCGAAGAGGTGCGAGAGCGGGCCATGGCCGAGATCGTGCAGGAACGCTGCGGCGATCGCGTCGCGCGCGCGATCGCTGGTCACCCTTTGCCAGAACGGGAGGTCGCGGTCGATCTGGCGGAACCTCGCGATCAGGAGGCGCATCACGTGGGCGGCCCCGAGCGCGTGCGCGAAGCGGGTGTGCTCAGCGCCCGGGTACGCCAGCGAGGTCAGCCCGAGCTGCCGGATCCGTCGCAGCCGCTGCACCTCGCGGGCGCCGAGCAGGCGCGGGACGATCGCCGCCTCGCCGCTCTCGAACTCGATCAGGCCGTGGACGGGGTCGCGCAGGATCACGATGGTTCTCCACGCGACCCCATGGGCGCGAAGGGCGGCAGGTCACTCAGGAGCTGCCTGATGGCGCCCCGCTGCGGGCGTGTGCGCGGAGGGGAGGCCGCGCCGCTCCGGGCGTGCGGCGTGGAGCACAGCATGATGCGCATCGGACAGGGGCGGGGAATCAAGGAGGTGCGCGACGTTCCCACGCGAGCCTACGGGAAGGCAAGCGCGGCTCGTCGAGGAGCGTTCCTCGCGGGCGATGAGGCGACCTGGTCGGCGCAGGCGATGGGGCGACCTGGTCGGCGCAGGCGATGGGGCGACCTGGTCGTTTCCCCCGGCGACCATGGCGCGCGCGCGGCGCGCGACGGAATCTTTGCGGCGGGGGGCACGCACGCCGGCGCGGAATATCGCGGTCGACGTCGAGCGTAGCGTAGAGACGTGTCGTGCCGCGGCACGCGCCGCGGCACGCGAACGCACCGGCGCATGCGCGTGCGTGCGAGGTCGTGCGATTGCGTGCGGCTCCGCCGTACGACACAAGACCTCGAGACGGCTCAGGCGGAGAGCGAAGCGGCGGTGACCATCAGGAATCCTGCACCGGAATCCGGCGATGGCGCTGCACGGCGCTGCGAACGAGCGAACGAGAACCGGACCATGCGCGAACGATGCGCGAACGACGCGCGAACGACAGCGCCGCCGAGGCGCGCGACGAAATTGTGAACGGAGAAAATTGTGAACGGAGGAGGAAAGTGCTCGATTTCTTGAAGCTGGACGAGCATCCTGGTGTACGTTAGGAGGCTGGCTATTCCGCTGGTTAACGTGGGTCATCGGAACTTCGGGAGATAGGTCGAACGCATGACCACGACCAACGGACGACAGTCGGGGCGGGGGAATCCTGCAGATGAGGAGCTAGGTCGGGTGACACGCGAATCGGGAGGCATGGCGAGCAGTGATGAGGCTGAGCTCGACGAGTCGCCGAGGCGGCTCGACGCGATCCTCCGCGCCCTCCCGGAGTCGGAGCTCAAGGGCCTCATCACGCGCATGGGGATCCGCATCGACGCGGCGAAGCGCATCGACGCGCCCTCTCAGGCGGCTCGAGCGCTGGTCGGCCTCCCCGACGTGCGCGATCCGTCGCGGCTCCCGACCGCCAGCCGGGAGCTGCTCCACCGCATCGCGGAGGCGGGCGGCGTGCTCGTCGTCCCCTCGCTCCCGGCCGGGCTCGAGCCGCTCATCGCGCGCGGCGTGGTCTACGCGCGCAAGACCGACGAGGGCATCGAGCTCGTGCTCCCCGCGGCGTTCCTGGTCCAGCTGAAGAGCTGGGAGAGCGAGGACCCGCGGGCGATCCGGGCGCTGCTCGCGCAGGCGCCGTTCGAGACGATGAGCGCGATCGCGACGCACTACCTCGGCCGTCCGGCCACGCCGCCCATCGCGCTGTCCCTCGAGGTCGCCTGGGAGACGCTGAGCGATCCGGACCGGCTCCGCGAGGAGATCGATCGCCTCGCGCCGGTCGAGCGCCGCCTGCTCGAGGCGATCGAGTCCGTCGGCGGCGAGGTCGACACGCAGGAGCTGCTCGATCTGGAGCGGGAGCCGATGCGCCTCCGCAGCGCGAGCGGGGTGACGGCGAGCCGGCGCGGCGCTGGCTTCGCGCTCGAGCGCCGCGCCTTCCTCATCCCGATCCACCCGAACCGCCACGTCGTGCCGACCGAGGTGGCCGCCATCGTGGGCGCGGATCGCCGCCGGATGCGCGAGAAGCGGCGGGAGCAGATCCGGTCGTTCGTCCTCGAGGAGGACCACGCCCCGCGGCGCGCCCGCTTCGCGTCGGATCCGGGGATGCTCTCGCTGGCGCTCGCGTACTGCGTGCGCGAGCCGGGGAGCGACGTGCGCCCCGGCGTCGGGACGCCGCGGTCGCTGCTCGTCCGGTTGGCGCAGCGCTTCGGGCGGGACGTCGAGAGCGTCGCGCTCGTCGCCGCGCTGTCGCGGGCGGTCGGGCTCTGGGACGCCTCGGCCGCGTCGCCGGCCACGCCGCCTGGCTCGCTCCAGGTGCAGGAGCTGACGCCGCTCCTGTTCACGACGTGGCGCCGCGGCGGCGCGTGGGATGAGGCGCGGGCCGAGCGGGAGGTGCTCCGGGTCGCGTCCGACAACCGCGACGCGAGCCCGATCGGCGCGCTCCGCGAGATGGTGCTCGACGCGCTGCACGACCTCGGCGAGGGCCGCTGGGTGCCGTGGCAGTCGCTGCAGGGCTACCTCGCGGCCGACGAGCGGATCGCCGGGGTCGAGCGGCTCGTCCGCCGCTGGGCCGAGCGCGCCTCGGTCGAGGCGCCGGAGGTCCCCGAGATCACGCGGCGGATCGCGCTGGAGTCGCTGCCGGCCCTCGGGATCATCGACCTCGGCGGGGCCGAGGACGTGGCCAGCGCGGACCTGGCGCTCCGGCTCACGCCGCGCGGGCGGGCGCTGCTCGCGGGCTCGGCGCCGAGCTCGGACAACGGCAAGAGCAAGTTCGTGGAGGCGCACGCGCTGCGCGTCGGCGCGAGCGCCAAGGTCTCGACCGTGCTCGGGCTCTCGGCGTTCGCCGAGATCGGGCGCGTCGGCGACCAGGTCGATCTCCTGCTCACCCCGCCGTCGATCGCGCGCGCGCTGTCGGTGGGGCTCGACAGCGACGCCTTGCGCTCACGCATCGAGGCGGTCGCGCCGCTGCCGGACACCATCTCGCGCATGCTCATCCAGGCGAGCGTCGTCATCGGCAAGGCGAGCTTCGTCGGCGCCTCCGGCTTCCTCTGGATCGAGGATCCCGAGATCCGCGAGCTGCTCCGTACGCGGAGGCCAGCGGCCGAGATGTTCGTCGATCCGTCGCCCCCCTCGGGCTTGCTGATCGAGGCGGGGGTCGATCTGGAGCGCCTCATCCGGCGCTGCCGCGCGCTCGGCGTCGAGATCGAGGCCGATCTCGGCAACCTCAAGGCCACGCGGCAGACGCCGGCGCAGGGCACCGAGGGGCCGCACCGGACCTCCTCGACGGCGAACATGCGCCGCTCCCGGACCCCGCCGGCGCGCACCCGCTGAGCTCGTTGTCAATCTCCATCGACCTGGCGTGACCGCGGGCCGACGCCGGTCCCGCGGCAGCGGCAGGGAGCGTCGGCGCCCGCTCGCCGCGGGCGATGCGCCCGCGGTGCGTCATGAGCGCAGGCAGGGCCTGAGGCGCGCTCGCTTCCACCCCTTTCGCGCGCTCATCCCACGTCGGAGGCATTTTTTCGCAACGCTTTGCATTCCTGCGGCGTGAGGGGAATCGCTTCGGAGAAGCGCGACGTGTATACCTTAGCTCGATGGCGCGCTCCTCTGGTGAGCCGGACTCGACCGAAGGGGAGGACTCCGTCGGCCCGGAGACGGCTGCGTTTCCGCTCGGCGCGGGGGAACCCAAGGCCGACAACGTCTACACGATCGCGCCTGGCACCGTCATTGCGCGCAAGTACCGCGTCGAGCGGACGATCGGCCGCGGGGGCATGGGGCTCGTGGTCGAGGCGCTGCACCTCGACCTCGATACGCGCGTCGCGATCAAGTTCCTGCTCCCGGAGTTCATGTCGTACACCGAGGCGGCGGAGCGGTTCATGCGCGAGGCGCGCACGGTCGCCAAGCTGCAGACGCACCACGTCGTGCGCGTGCTCGACGTCGCCGCGCTGGACAGCGGCGAGCCGTACATGGTGATGGAGCTCCTCGACGGCGTGGACCTCGCCGGCCACGCGCACGAGGCGGGCACGCTCGCGATCGGCGAGTGCATCGATCACATCGTCCAGGCGTGCGAGGCGCTCGCGGAGGCGCATGCGCTCGGGATCGTCCACCGCGATCTGAAGCCGGCGAACCTGTTCCTCACGAAGCGCCCCGACGGCGCCCCGCTCATCAAGGTGCTCGACTTCGGCGTCTCGAAGATCCTCACCGGGGACACGGGCAACGTCTCCCTCACGCAGACGACCACGATCCTCGGGTCGGCGCTGTACATGTCGCCCGAGCAAATGCGCTCGTCGAAGAGCGTCGATCCGCGCACCGACATCTACGCGCTCGGCGTGTGCCTCTTCGAGATCATCGGCGGCAGGCCGCCGTACGTCGCCGACAGCTTCCCCGAGCTGTGCGCGAAGATCTACACGTCGCCGCCCGAGCCGCTCCATGATCTCCGCCCCGAGGTGCCGGAGGGCCTCGTCGAGGTGATCGAGAAGTCGATCGCGCGCGAGCCGGAGGATCGCTACCAGACGATCGCGGAGTTCGTGCAGGCGCTCGCGCCGTACGCCGCGCCGGGCACGCGCACGACCATCGCGGGGATCCTCCGCCAGCACGCCGCGGAGCTCGATCTGCCCCCGCCGGCCTCGCGCGCGGCGATGTCGCGGACCATGTCGCGCGCGTCGCGCACGAGCAGCGGCGGCCCGTCGGTGACCGACAAGGTGGCGCGCACCGCCGGCTCTACGCCCCCGGCGGAGGACGAGGCCCCGCGCCGCGGGCGCACGCTGCTCTACGTGGCGGTGGGGGCCGTCGCCGTGCTCGTGGGCGCGTGGGGCGCGCTCTATTTCCAGCGCAGCCAGCTCGCCATCGGCGCGGGCGACGCGGTCGCCCCGACGGCCGCGCCTTCGCCGGGCGACACCGCCGCGCCCGTCGATCTGGCGCCGCCGTCGCCCCAGCCGACGGACACCGCCGCCGCGCTCCCGAACGTCGTCCCCGCGGGCGATCCGGAGGCCGCCGACGCGGGCGCGAGCGCGAGCGACGCGGGCGCCGCCGACGCGGGGGCCGCCGACGCGGGCGGCAGCGCGACCGAGGCGGCGGCGGACGGCGGGGCCGGGCCGTCCGCGGCGGGCACGGCGGCGGCGAGCGCTGCGCCGGGCAAAGCGCAGCGCGGGAGCGCGGGCGGGCGAGGGCGCCCGCGCACGACAGGGGCGACCGACTCGGCGCCCGCCAGCGAGCCCGAGCCGGCGCGCCCCGTCTCGACCGTGAACAACGATCTCTCGATGGAGACGTGCTTCGCGACGATGCCGGACGGCACCAAGAAGGTCATCCCCTGCAAGTGACGCGCGCCCGCGCGCCGATCACGCCGGCATCGCGGCCGGATCCCTCAGGATGGCGCCGGTGAAGCCCGGGCGCAGGTAGAAGCCGCGCGGCAGCGCCGCGATCAGCTCGCCGTCGCGACCGAACGCGAGCGTCCTCGCGCGCCCGCTCGCGGCCTTCGGTCGCACCTGGAGCCAGCGCCCCGCGTGCGCGGTGAGCCCCTCGACGGCGCCGATGCCGATGAGCCCCATGAGATCCTCGAAGTCCGCGCGCAGGACGCGCTCCTGCGCCTCCGTCGGGCGCCAGAGCCGCGGGGCGCCCAGCCGCCGCTCTTCGCTCGGCACGCCCGGCGCGGCGACGATCGGCACCCAGAGCACGTGGGCCAGCTTCGCGCGGGCGCGCGACGTCTCCCACTCCGCGCGATCGGCGTCCGAGAGCGAGATCGAGCAGACGAACGTCGACTCCTGCGGTGCCCCGGCCCCGTCGACGGGGATCGTCTTGAGCTCGATGCCGAGGTGAGGAAAATCGGGCCTCGACGTCGAGCCGGCGGTCGCGCCGAGCGCGCGCTCGACGAGCGCGCCGGCGGCCCCCTTCGTGCGCACGCCGCCGCGGGGCACCGCGCGCCCGAGCGCGCGCGCCAGATCCGCGAGCGTCAGGCCGGCGAGCGCGGACGCCCGGCATCGGAGCTCGGCTTCGTCGCGAGGCGGTTCCAGCGCGGGGATCAACGACGCCGCCCTTAGAGCATCGCGCGGCGCGACTCCAGCGATCCGACGCGCTCGAGATAGGTTGGCCGCCGGGGTGCGCCGGAACGTCGATAGAATCGAGCAGCGCTGACCCGGGGGCCATGGCGGCCTTGTGATACGCGGCCCCCCCGAACGCGCCGCCAAGAGAGAGCCTACTGCCTAAATCCCCCCTTGCGCCCACAGGATTCGGAGGAAAAAGATGTCAGGAATTTCCCGTATGATTTTTCCGGGATCCTCCGGCGCCGTGCCGCGGAGCCCGCACGTCGTCGAGCGGCCACCTCATATCGGCGAGCTGGCCCGTGATGCGGAGCAGCATCTCGCGCAGGGATGATGCGGTCGCGCGGTCCTGCGGGTTATGTCGTAGACATGCGTACATGAACGCCGCGATGTCGGCGGTCCTCGGGTCGTCGGCGAGGCGCTTGACCGGCGCGGGCAGCCCGTCGTGCGTGATGTGCGCCGTGATGAGGGCGACCTCGGTGGGCGCGTCGAACAGCGTCTTGCCGGTGAGGATCTCGTAGGCGAGGCAGCCGAAGCTGTAGATGTCGGCCGTGAGCGGGGTCGCGGTGGCCCCGGGCGGAGCGACGCCCCAGATCTCGGGGGCGCCGTAGCAGCCGGTGGCGCAGCCGGGCCGGATGTGGCGGCCGGCCAGGCCGAAGTCGACGAGCACCGGCTCCCGCCCACCGCGCAGGATCACGTTGGTCGGCTTGATGTCGAGGTGCCCGACGCCGACCGCGTGCATGGCCTCCAGCCCGGCGAGGATGCCGTCGAGCAGCGCCACCGCGCTCCGCGAGGTGAGGCCCCGCGCGTCGAGCAGCTTGTCGCAGCGGATGCCCTCGATGAGCTCCATCACGAGGATCGGCTTCGGGCGGGCGCCCGCGTCGAACGTGACGAAGCGGGCGATGTTCGGGTGATCGGGCAGCGAGAGGAGCGCGCCCGCCTCCTCCCGGAACAGGCGGAGGAAGTCGGCCTCCGAGACGCTCCGGGCCGCCGTGTGATCGTACTCGGGCACCTTGAGGGCGAAGCGCTCGGCCGACGGATCGTGCCGCTCCTCGGTGCGGGTGACGACGAACACCGTGCCCAGCGAGCCGCCGCCGAGCTGGCGGTGCACGTAGAAGCCGCCGAGCGTGCGGCGGCTCGGCAGCCACGCGGGCAGCGGCTGCTCGGGCCGGGCGACGCCGCCCGGCGCGCTCGGCCGCCGCACCGGGAGCTGCATGACGCACGGCACGACGAGGGCGACCACGTCGGCGAGCGCGCCCGGGATGCTCGCGCGCGCAGCCGAGACGAGCGCCTCGACGGGCGCGGCGACGCTCGGCTCCGCGTCCGCTTCCTCCTGCAGCGCGACCTCGATCGCGAGGCGCAGCGGCTCGGTCGCGCCGGAGGGCGGGGAGGGCGGGTGATCGCCGCAGCGGCGGCGGGCGCCGGCGGTCAGCTGCCCGAGGCGCGTCAGGGCGTCCTCCAGGGCGCTGAGCGGCGAGGCGTCCGCGTCGCCGTCGCCCGCCGCGGTGAGCGCGCTGAGCGCGCGGGCCGCGTTCAGCGCCCCGAGCGCGCGCGCGAGGCGGGCGAGCGCGCCGCGCACGATCTCGGTGCGCTGCGACGCGCCCGCCGGCAGCGCCGTGACGAGCGCGTCGAGGGCGGCGATGCGCTCGAGCGTCGCGCGCGCGCGCTCGGCCTCGGCGAGCTCCGCGTCGAGCGCCCCCTTCCGCGTCGACCGGAGCGACACCGCGGCGCCCTCGTCGTCCGGCGCGCGCGCGCCGCCCTCGCGCCCGCCGCGCGCGAACCGCGCGTAGGCGCGCAGGAGCTGGGCGACGTCCGGGTGCATGCTCGCCTGGCCGAGCACGTCGAGATCGTCGGGGTCGCCGCCGCGCATCGCGGCGTGCAGGAAGATGTCGGCCGCGTCGGCCGCGCCCTCGCGCACGAGCGCGTCGAGGCCGCGGGCGACGGACGCGGCGATGGCGCGGCGGAGCGACGAGCCGCGGTCGGCGCGCAGCCGGTCGAGCAGCGCGCCGATGGCGCCGGTCCAGCGGGAGAGCACGCGCGCCTTGAGCTCCGGCTCGCCGCCGAAATCGGTGCTCTCGCCGTCGATCAGGTGGATGAGCGCGCGGAGGTTGCGCTGGTGCACGGTCACGTGCAGCGGCGGCGACGCGCTCGCGCCGGGCCGCGCGGCGGACCCCTCGGCGCGGAGCAGCCACCGCGCCAGCCGCTCGTCGAGGTCGTCCAGCGAGGCGACGCCGGTCGAGTCCTCGCTCGGCCGGCGGCTCAGGAGCAGGAGGCCCTTCAGCAGGCCGGAGCCGAGCAGCTCGGCGTCGAGCTCGCGCACGAGCCCCACCGCGGCCCTGCGCGCCGCGGCGCTCTGCGCGTCGTCGAGATCGCAGAGCTCGATCTCCTCGAGCGCGCCCACGACCTCGGCCGCGAGGGCGTACGCCTCCAGCGCGCGGCCGTGCGCCTCGCGCGGCCCGGTCTCGACGAACGCCGCGACGGCGCCGTCGAGCGCGCCGCGCAGCAGCGCGACCCCGGCGCCGTCCATCGAGAGATCGCGCTGGACGACGCGCGCGAGCGCCGCGAGGCCGTCGTCGCGGACGTGCGCGCTGGGCGGCGCCTCGATCGCGTCCTCGAGCGCGCGGGCGCACCGCGCCGCCGCGCGGGCGCCGAACGGCTCCCCGCGGCTCGTCACGCCGCGCAGGTCGCGCCGGAGCTCGACGATCGCCTCGGCCGTCGCCATCGGGGCCGCGCGCGCGATCTCGTCGAGCAGCGCGTCGGCGGCCTCGGGCTCCGCGTCGGCCGCGACGGGGAGCCCCCACACCATCGCCGTGGCGATGCCCGGGTCCTGCGCGAGCAGCGGGCCGCGGAGGAGCTCGACGGCGCGGCCGAGCGCGCCGTCCGGATCCACGGCGACGCTCGCGGCGAGCGACGCGGCGCCGCGCCGCCACTCGGTGGGGGAGAGATCCTGGGCGAGCAGGGCGCGCACCTCCTCGGCGAAGTCGGGCAGCACCCCCGCGAGCAGGCCGCGCGCCGCGGCGACGTGGCGCCACACGAGCGGCTCGCGATCGGCGAGGAGCGTCTGCCACGCGAGCGCGATGCCGTCGGCGCTGCGGTCGAGATCGCGCCGGCGCCCATCGCTCACGTTGCGGAAGAGCCGGAGCGGGAGGTCGTCGCCCTGCATGGCCCGGCGGGTCGCCTCGCGGGCGGCGCGCTCGAGGAGGCGCGCGGCGAGGCGCCGCTCCGGCAGGGAGCCGGTCGAGGGCGCCGCGATCCAGTCGCGCGACAGCTCGCGCCGCGAGGCGAGCAGCAGCGCGAGCGGATCGACCGGGATGTCCGTGCCCGCGGGGAGCCAGAGCGAGAGCATCACGCGGGCGCGGATGCCCGCCCCGGAGAGGCCGCGGGCCGAGCCGGCCGCCATGCGCGTGGCGAGGGCGACGAACGTCGCCGCGTTGCCGGCGTAGAGCTGGTTGAGCACGCGCCGGCCGAGCTCCCGCCGCTCGGGCCCGAGCGGGAGCGCTCCGGCGATCTCGTAGAGCGCCACGCTCGCGGCGGCCGGCGCGAGCCAGCTCAGATCGTCGAGCAGCCCGTCGGCCATGGCGGTCTGGACGCTCCGGAGCAGGCCATCCGGGCTGAGGGTGTCGAGCGGGGTCGAGCCGTCGAGCGCGTCGACGAGGGCGAGCGAGGCGATCGTCTGCCGGAAGAGCGCGCGCCGGACGTTCGGGTCGTCGTGGGACGTGAGATCGACGAGCCCTTCGAGGTATTCCGCGCGCGGTCGCATCGACAGGTGGCGCAGTCTAGCGCGACGGCGCGCCGGCCCCCCTCCCACGCCGCCGCAATCCTCGCGCGTCATGGAACCTCCCACCTCGATCCGGAGCGCGTGCGCTCCGCCGGCTCCGGTTGAGCCACCTCCCCCTACGATGATCGGACCGGCCGGGGGCGCGCCCTCGCCGCGCTTTCCGCTGCGCCGCCCGGGGTGACCACGTTGTGGACGAGGCCGACGCGCCCTCGCCGTCGTCGCGCGACGCGCGGGCGGCCCGCGGCCTCTCGGGCCCGGCCGCCTGGGCCGCTGGCGGGCGCGACAGCGCGCCCGGCCCGCGCTGCGCGCTCGCCGAGGACGCAACGGGCGCGCTCGGCGCCACCTGCGCGCGGGACGACGCGGATCGAACCGGTGGATGTGAACCTCGAAGTGGGTTAAGCGGGACCGCGCGCGGAGCCCGCCGCCCTGCGCGTCCGTCGCGCGGGTGCCGCGCCGAAGAGCTGGAATGCAGGGAGACGTGGAACAGCAGGGCTTCTCGTTCGATCTCGGCGCGCTCCGCGCGGCGTACTCGCGCTTCCTCGCGCCCGCCGAGGGCGCGGCGCCGCGCGTCCTGCTCACGGGCCACTCCCATCAGGCGTGGCCCGACGTGGCGCGCGACGCGCTCGCCGCGTGCTTCGACGACGCCGCGCGGCTCGTCGACGACAAGTGGGACGACGCGGTGCTCCCGAAGCGCGCGGCGGTCGGGGCGGCGATCCTGGAGCGGATGGGCTTCGATCGCGGCGACGACATCGCCTTCGGCCAGAACACGCACGAGCTCGTCTACCGGCTGATCTCGTCGCTCCCTCGGCGCGATCGTCCGCGGATCGTCACCACCGACGGCGAGTTCCACTCGCTCCGGCGCCAGCTCGCGCGCCTCGGCGAGGACGGCGTCGACGTCGCGTGGGTGAGCGTCGAGCCGCGCCGTTCGCTCGCCGATCGGCTGCTCGCCGCGCTCTTGCCGGGCACCTCGATGCTCGCCATCTCGGCCGTGCTCTTCGAGAGCGCCACGGTGGTGCCGCGCCTCGACGAGATCGTCGCGCGCGCGGCCGAGATCGGCGCCGTGCCGCTCGTGGACGCCTACCACGCCTTCAACGTCGTGCCGATCGCCTGGGGGAGCGCGGCGCCTCATGTCTTCGCGGTCGCAGGCGGCTACAAGTACGCGGCGATGGGCGAGGGGCTCTGCTGGATGCGCGTCCCGCGCGGCTGCGCGCTGCGCCCGGCCTTCACCGGCTGGTTCGCCGACTTCGGCGCGCTCGCGGGCGGCGGCGGCGTCGGGTACGCGCCGGGGGGCGCGCGCTTCGCGGGCTCCACGTTCGACCCGTGCGCGCTCTACCGCGCCGCCGCCGTGCTCGAGCACTGGGATCGCTTCGGCCTCACCGTCCCGCGGCTGCGCGCGATCTCGCTGCGGCAGACCGGGCGCATCCTCGGCCACCTCGACGCCGCGGGCCGCGGCGGCGACGTCGTCTCGCCGCGCGAGCCCGAGCGGCGCGGCGGCTTCGTCGCGGTCCGCGCCGCTCGGGCGGGCGACGTCGTGCAGCGCCTCCGCGCCCGGGGTGTGCTCGTCGACGCGCGTCGCGACGTGGTCCGCATCGGCCCGGCGCCCTACCTCACCGACACCGAGATCGACGCCGGCGTCGCCGCCCTGGTCGAGGAGCTCGGCCGCTAGCTCCGCCGCCGACGGACGCTCGTCTCGGCTCGAGCCCATCGGCCCCGCCTTCGCCTTGATCCCGCCGCACAGGCCGCGGTATTTTTCTGAATATGACTATCAAGTTCACGCGCGGCCGGTGGACGCTCGCCGTCCTGTGCCTGGCTGCCGTGCTGCTGCGCGCGCCGCTCGCCCGCGCGGATCAGGGCGATCCGCCCGAGGTCGAGGCGCAACGGCTCGTGCACATCCTCGGCTACATCGGCGCCGACTACGGCGGATCCGTCGCGAACGGGGTCGTCACGGTGCCCGACGAGTACGCCGAGCAGCTGTCCCTCGCCGCGGACGGCGCCAAGATCGCGGCGCGCATCCAGCCGTCGCTCCCGGCCGGGCGCGAGTTCGATCTCGCGGCGCGCATCGCGAAGCTCCGCGAGCTGCTCGATCGGAAGGCGCCGCCTTCGGACGTCGTCGCCCTGATCGCCGGGCTGCGCGCCGAGCTCGTCGGCGCCTTCCAGATCGAGGAGGCGCCGCGCGCCGCGCCGAACGCGGCGCGGGGCAAGAGCCTCTACCTGGAGCACTGCGCGACGTGCCACGGCGAGACCGGGCGCGCCGACACCGCCCGCGCGGCTACGTTCACGCCGCGCCCCGTGAACTTCCACGACCCCGAGCGCGGCGAGGCGATCGCCCCGTACCGCGTCGTGAGCACGGTCCGGTTCGGCGTCGACGGGACGGCGATGGTCCCGTTCAACTTCCTCTCCGACGCCGACCGCTGGGATCTCGCCTTCTTCGTGACGGGCCTGCGCCACGCGGGCGTCGCGCCGGCGCCGGAGGGCGTCGCGCCGGCCTTCACGCTCGCCGAGCTCTCGGCGCGCACGGACGCCGATCTGCGCGACGAGCTCCGAAGCGCCGGCGTCCCGGCCGACGCCGAGGCCGCGGTGCTCGCGGATCTGCGGCTCCGCGCGCCGTACGAGGATCGCGCCGCCCGCTCCCCGCTGGGCCTCGTGCGCGTGAAGATCGAGCGCGCGCGGCAGGCGATCGCGCGTGGCGAGCGCGACGCGGCCCGCGGGCACCTCATCGACGCCTACCTCGAGGGGATCGAGCCGATCGAGGCCCCGCTCCGCGCCGCCGACGCCTCGCTCGCCGCGGCGCTCGAGGCCCGCAGCATGGAGCTCCGCGGCCACCTCGAGCGGGGCGCGTCCCCCGCCGAGCTGGGCGCCGCGATGGACGCGCTGCTGCGCGACGTCGGCCGCGCCGAGTCGCTCCTGTCGCCCGCGTCGGCGCCGAAGGGCTTCGCGTCGACGGCCCTCTCGAGCGCGGGCATCATCCTGCGCGAGGGGGTCGAGGCCGCGCTCCTCATCGCCGCGCTCCTCGGCCTCGCCGCCCAGGCGGGGCTCGCGGACAAGCGGCGCTTCGTGCACCTCGGCTGGATCACCGCGATCGGGCTCGGGCTCCTCACGTGGATCGCCTCGGCCCGCCTCGTCGCGATCTCCGGGGCGCAGCGCGAGCTCATCGAGGGGGTGACGGCGCTGCTCGCGACGGCGGTGCTCTTTTACGTGAGCTACTCGCTCCTCGCGAAGCGCGAGGTCGCCCGCTGGATGAGGTTCCTGAAGCAGCAGATCTCGCCGCGGCGCGCGGCGCTCTCGCTCTTCGGCGTCTCGCTGCTCGCCGCGTACCGCGAGGCGTTCGAGACGGTGCTCTTCTACCAGGCCCTGCTCGCCTCGAACGCGTCCGCGAGCGCGGCCGTCGCGGGCGCCGTGGTCGGCGCGGTGGTGCTCGTCGCGCTGGTCGCGGCGTACACGCGCGCCGGCAGGTTCGCGCCCCCGCAGGTCTTCTTCCGCATCTCCAGCTACCTCCTCTACGCGCTCGCGGTCATCTTCGCCGGGCAGGGCGTGGCCGCGCTCCAGATGGCCGGCAAGCTGCCTGTCCACGCGCTGCCCTTCGGCAGCGTGCCCGCCCTCGGCATCTTCCCGACCGTCGAGACGCTGGGAGCGCAGCTCGTGCTGCTGATCCTCGCGCTCGTCGGCATCCTCGCGGACCGCCGCCACGCGAACGCCACGCCGAAGCCTCCCGCGCCGCCTGCTCAGGTCGCCCCCGGCCCCGCAGCCTGACCGTCGCCGCGGCGGCGGCGTCGCCTGCCGCCGCGGCGTCCTCGCCGGGGCGCTCAGGGGTCGCTGTGGACGCGCGGCGCCTCGGGGTACAGCGACCGGAGCCCGCGCCACGCGACGTCGGTCGCGCTCTCCGCGGGCTCGGCGAGATCCCACTCCAGGTAGAGCTTGTCGCCGTCGTAGCAGCCGAAGCTCGTCGACAGGCAGAGCATCGGCTCGCGCTCGATCGCGTACCCGGAGCGCGCGACGTCGTGCCCGAAGACCGCCACGCGAGCGTCCGGGTCGAGCGCGCGCAGAAAGGCGTGGGCGCGCTCGCTCGAGGTGCTCCGCGCCCAGAGCAGCGCGCCGAGCGTCCCCTGCAGGCTCATCTCCGACAGCGGCACGTCGAGGAACCCGTCGAGCGGGAGCCGGTCCAGGTCCTCGCGGCTCTGGATGCGGGCGTGCGGCGCGGCGTGGAGCATGACCAGCCGGGCCGCGCGCGCGACGGCGACGAACGGCCATCCGCGGAACCAGCTCCGCATCGCCAGCGTGTCCTCCGGACCGAGGAGCTCCTCGAGCCGCTGGGCCTCGTCTGGAAAGAACTTCGCCACCACCGGGCCCCCCACGTGCGCGTGCTCGTGGTTGCCGAGGAGGTAATGGACCCTGCCCGGGTGCCGATCCGCGAGGCTTCGCGCCTTTTTCAACAAGGTCACGGAATCGCCTCGGTAGAATGAACCCAGGTAGTCGGGCCATTCACCCTCGTCGAGCTCGGGTCCGTGGACCAGGTCGCCCGTAATGACGAGCACCGCGCCGTCAGGGCCGGCCGCCGCCTGCTCGAAGATCTCGGCGATCCGCTCGAAATCCGCGACATTGCCCTGAAAGTCGGTGGCGACGATCAGTCTGCCCCGCTCAGGGAGGTCGACGACACGCTGCACGTCTCCAGCATAGCCGAACGTCCCTGCCTTCGCCTCGCGCGAACTGAGCGCGAGCGGCGGGCCACGCCGGCCGGTTGCTGATTCACTTGCAATCCGCCAGATCGTCCAGATTCGTTGCAATACTACAGCGGCACTGTCCCTTGGCGGGGCATCTCGCTCGGGCTAGGCTCCGAGCTGTATGCAAAACCGGAATCTTTCAGCGTGGGTGGACGAGGTCGCGCGCCAGACGCGGCCCGATCGCGTCGTCGTGTGCGACGGCTCCGAGTCGGAGAACCGGACGCTGATCCAGGGGATGCTGAGCGACGGCACGCTCATCGCGCTCAACGAGGAGAAGTACCCCAACTGCTATCTTCACCGGAGCGACCCGACCGACGTCGCCCGGACTGAGCACCTCACGTTCATCTGCACGCGGGATAGAGAGGATACGGGCCCGACGAACAACTGGATGTCGTCCGAGGAGGCCTCGCAGCGGGTCGGGCGGCTGTTCGACGGGGCGATGAAGGGGCGGACGATGTTCGTCGTTCCGTACCTGATGGGCCCCGTGGGGTCGCCGTCGGCGAAGGTTGGAGTCGAGATCACCGACAGTCCGTACGTGGTCGCCAACATGAGGATCATGACCCGGATGGGCCGGGTCGCGCTCGAGGCGCTCGGCGGCTCCGAGGACTACTGCCGCGGGCTGCACTCGCTCGGCGACCTGAGCCCGGAGCGCCGGTTCGTCTGCCACTTCCCCGCGGAGCGGCTCATCTGGAGCATCGGCTCCGGGTACGGCGGCAACGCGCTGCTCGGGAAGAAGTGCTTCGCGCTGCGCATCGCGAGCACGATGGCGCGCGACGAGGGCTGGTTCGCGGAGCACATGCTCATCCTCGGCCTGGAGGACCCCGAGGGCCGGGTGACGTACATCTGCGCGGCGTTCCCGAGCGCGTGCGGGAAGACGAACCTCGCCATGCTCGTGCCGCCGGCGTCGCAGAAGGGCTGGAAGGTGTGGACGGTCGGCGACGACATCGCCTGGCTCCGGATCGGCCCCGACGGCCGGCTGTGGGCGATCAACCCCGAGGCCGGCTTCTTCGGCGTGGCGCCCGGGACGAGCTCGAGGACGAACCCGAACGCCCTGGCGACGCTGGCCCGGAACTCGATCTTCACGAACGTGGCGCTCACGCCGGACGGGACGCCGTGGTGGGAGGGCTTCGACGGCCCGGCGCCGCCGGTGCTCACCGACTGGAGGGGCCGCCGGTGGACGCCGGACAGCAAGGAGCCGGCGGCGCACCCGAACAGCCGGTTCACGTCGCCGGCCCGCCAGTGCCCGTCCATCTCGCCGGCGTTCGACGCCGCGGCGGGCGTGCCGATCTCGGCCATCGTCTTCGGCGGCCGGCGCGCGCGGCTCGCGCCGCTCGTCTGCGAGGCGCGCGACTGGGCGCACGGGGTCTACCTGGGCGCGACGATGGCCTCGGAGACGACCGCCGCGGCCACGGGCCAGGTCGGGGTCGTCCGCCGCGACCCGATGGCGATGCGCCCGTTCTGCGGATACAACATGGGCGATTACTTCCGGCACTGGGTCGAGCTCGGCCACGGGCGCCCGGGGTTCCCGAAGGTCTTCCACGTGAACTGGTTCCGGCAGGGCGCGTCGGGCAAGTTCCTCTGGCCCGGCTTCGGGGAGAACCTCCGCGTCCTCCGCTGGATCCACGCGCGCGTGAACGGGAAGGCGCAGGGGCGCGAGACGCCGGTCGGGATCATGCCTGCCGACGGCGAGCTCGACACGAGCGGCCTCGACCTGACCGAGGAGGCGATGCGCGAGCTCTTCGCGATCGACCGCGACGCGTGGCTGGAGGAGGCGCGCGATCGCGAGGCGTTCCTGGAGTCGTTCGGCGCGCGCGTCCCCGAGGCGCTGCTCCGGCAGAACCGGGATCTCGTGGCCCGGATGCAGGCGTGAGCTAGCGCGCGGACAGCGACCGCGCCGCGACCTGCCGACCGCCCCCGAGCGGTTCACCCATCCCCCACACGCATCGCGAGGTCTGGAGCGGCGTCGAGCACGCCGCCGCGCGGCCGGGCTCGTCCGTTCTGTGCCGAGGACGGTCGGGAATGTATTGACGCCGCCGCAGGTTGGCCCACACAGTTCCTTCAAAGGATTTTGAAACTTTCATGAGCCCTCCCAACGACATCCAGCGCCAGGCAGAGCTGCTCGCGGCGGAAGCGATCGGCGACGTCATCGAGCACTGGGGCTTCCGCCGCGTGCTCGGGCGGATCTGGACCGTCCTGTTCATCGCCGGCGGCGCCCTGTCCGCCGCGGAGATCGGCGAACGGCTGCAAGTTTCGTCCGGCGCGATGAGTATGTCGCTGACAGAATTGCAGAGGTGGGGTGTAGTACGAAGGGTATGGAAACCGGGAGAGCGGAAGGAGTTCTTCGAGGCCGAGACGGACTTCTGGAAGATGATTTCCAAAGTGTTCGCCGAGCGCGAGCGGCTCATCGCCGACTCCGTGAGGGAACGCCTCGAGCGCGCCTCGGCGTTGCTCGAGAGCCTGCCGCCCACCGACGCCACCCGGTTCAGCCTCGACCGGGTGGAGCGGCTCCTCTCGTTCGTGATCGTCGCGCAGACGGCGCTCGACGGGTTCATCAAGAGCAGGACCGTCGATTTTTCGCGGTTCGGGGACCTGGTCCGGTTCCCCATCCGGGCCGTTCGGTCCCGGCGAGGCGCCTAGCGGGCGCGTGATTTCGGAGGGCTCGCACGCCACGTGGGCCCCGCGCGGTGCGGGGAGCGCGGGCGCTCGTGCTTCCAGGTGGAGATGGGATGACTGCGACAACAACGTTTACTGGGACGGTCCAGCGGAGCGATGTCGTCTCGAGCCTCGGAGGCATGTGCGCTGGGCGTGGGCTCGACGTGCTCGCCGCGCGCCTCGCGGAGCTGAGGCGCCTGCTCGACGGGGACCTCGCGGACGTGGAGCGCGAGCTCGCGAAGGTCGGGCTGGACGGCGAGACGCCGGCGCACCAGAGCGCGCGGCACCTGCTCGGGCTGAGCGGCAAGCGGCTGCGGCCGATCTGCGTCGCGCTGGCCGCCCACATCGGCGGCGGCTTCAACGAGGCGGCGCGGACCTTCGCGGTGGCGGTCGAGCTCGTCCACAACGCGACGCTGCTCCACGACGACGTCGTCGACCTCGGCGACCGCCGGCGCGGCGCCGACGCGGCGCGCGTCATCTACGGCAACGCCGCCTCGATCTTCGGCGGCGACTACCTCCTGCTCGACGCGCTCTGCAAGATCCAGGCGGTGGGCATGCCCGACGTGCTCGAGCGGGTGCTCCAGGTGGTCAAGGAGATGGTCGTCGCCGAGGCGCTCCAGCTCGCGTCGCGCGGCCGCGTGCGCACGAGCACGAGCGAGTACTTCCAGATCGTCGACGGCAAGACGGCCTCGCTGTTCCGCTGGGCGATGTTCGCCGGCGCGCGCGCGGGCGGCGTGAGCGAGCCGCTCTGCAAGGCCCTCGAGGGCTTCGGCACGAGCCTCGGGGTCGCGTTCCAGCTCGTCGACGACGTGCTCGACTTCGCGGGCGATCCGGAGACGACCGGCAAGGCGCTGCTCACGGATCTGCGCGAGGGCAAGATGACGTACCCGCTGCTCCTCGCGATGGAGCGCGAGCGCGAGCTCACGCCCGCCCTCGAGGCGCACTGCGCGTCGGAGGAGGCGGCGGCCCCGCCGGAGCTCAGCCGGCGCATCGCGCAGATCATGGTCGAGAAGCGGGTCGTGGACGACTGTCTGGAGCTCGCGTCCCGGCTCTGCGGGGACGCGGTGCGGAGCATCGAGCCGCTCCCGGACAGCCCGGCGAAGGCGGCGCTGGAGGGGGTCGCGATGTCGACGCCCCGGCGGAGGCGGTGAGCGGCGATGGCGGATTTCCCGATGCAACGCGGAGGGCGCGCGCCGCTCCCGCGAGCGCGCGCGGCGCGCGGAGGCAGCCGATGAGCCAGAACGTGTCCAGCCGGATCAGCGGGTTCTACAAGCGGTGCCTGGAGGACCGGCTCCGCGCGATCCAGGCGCTCGGGCTGCTCGACGAGGACGCGCTCGCGCACCTCGCGAGCGGGGGCGGGCTGCCGACGGCGGTGGCCGACCGGATGTGCGAGAACGTCATCGCGACGCACGCGCTCCCGCTGGGCCTCGCGCTGAACTTCCGCGTGAACCAGCGGGACGTGCTGGTGCCGATGGCGGTGGAGGAGCCGAGCGTCATTGCCGCGGCGTCGAACGCGGCGCGCATGGTCCGCCTGTCGGGCGGCTTCTCCGGCGAGGCGGACCCGCCGATCATGACCGCGCAGGTCCAGCTCGACGACGTGCCCGACCCCGAGGAGGCCGCGGGCCGGCTGGAGGCGGCGCGCGCGAGCCTGCTCGCCGCCGGCGACGCGGCGATCCCGAGGATGGTGGCGCGCGGCGGCGGCTGCCGCGACCTCGAGGTGCGCGTGCTGTCGGCGGAGCTCGGCGTGCTCGTGGTGCACCTCTACGTCGAGGTCGGCGACGCCATGGGCGCCAACCTGGTCGACACCGTGGCCGAGGCGGTGGCGCCGCTCGTGCAGCGCATCGCGGGCGGGACGATCGGCCTCCGGATCTTGTC
Source organism: Sorangium sp. So ce836 (assembly GCF_028553905.1). Lineage (NCBI taxonomy): Bacteria > Pseudomonadati > Myxococcota > Polyangiales > Polyangiaceae > Sorangium > Sorangium sp. So ce836. Next base: position 5,206,338 of record NZ_CP102233.1, read on the forward strand.
GAACCTGACCGTCCGCCGCCTCGTGCGGGTGACGGCCACCGTCGCCGACGACGCGCTCGGCGGCGCGGACGTGGCGAGCGGCATCGCGCGGGCGAGCCGCTTCGCGGAGCTCGATCCGTACCGGGCGGCGACCCACAACAAGGGCTTCATGAACGGGCTCGACGCGGCCGCGGTCGCGCTCGGGCAGGACTTCCGGGCGATCGAGGCGGGCGCGCACGCGTACGCGTCGATGAGCGGCCGGTACCGGCCGATCAGCATGTGGGAGCGCGTCCCGGGCGGGCTCGTGGGCCGCGCGGAGCTGCCGCTCGCCGTCGGGACGGTGGGCGGTTCGACCGAGGTGCACGCCGGCGTGCGCGCCGCGCTGCAGCTCGTGGGCGCGAAGAGCGCGCGCGAGCTCGCCGTGGTGCTGGCCTCCGTCGGGCTCGCCTCGAACTTCGCGGCCCTGCGCGCGCTGGCGAGCGAGGGCATCCAGCGGGGCCACATGCGGCTCCACGAGCGGAAGCGCGCGCTCGCGGTCACGGCGCCGGGGGGCGGCGAGGCGGTCGCGCCGCCGCCCGGCGACGGCAAGCGGTTCGCGCCCGAGCGGGCCGAGGCGCAGCGCACGGTGCAGCAGGCGGAGGGCGGGACATGAGCCATACGGATCAGGGCGAGGCGCCGCGCGGCGGGCGCCGGTTCGGCACCGGCGAGATGTTCGACGGGATCGCCGAGCGGTACGATCTCTTGAACCGGATCATCTCGCTGGGGCTCGACCAGGGCTGGCGGCGGCGCGCGGTGCGCTCGCTCGAGCTCGCGCCCGGCGCGACGGTGCTCGACCTGGCGACCGGAACCGCGGATCTCGCGATCGAGATCGCGCGGACACACGACGTGAAGGTCGTCGGGATCGATCCGTCGCAGGGGATGCTCGGCGTGGGCCGCCGGAAGGTGGAGGCCGCGGGGCTCGCCGGGCGGGTCGAGCTCGAGGTCGGCGACGCAGAGCAGCTGCGGTTCGGCGACGCGAGCCTGGACGCCATCTCGATGGCGTTCGGGATCCGCAACGTCCCGGACCGCGCCCGGGCGCTCCGCGAGATGGCGCGCGTCACGCGGCCCGGCGGGCGCATCGCGATCCTGGAGCTCAGCGAGCCGCGCGGCGGGATCATGAGCAAGCTCGCGCGCTTCCACATCCACACGGTCGTGCCGTACGTGGGCGGCGCGATCTCCGGGCGCGAGGAGTACCGGTACCTGCAGGACTCGATCGCGAGGTTCCCGCCGCCGGACGAGTTCGCGGAGCTGATGCGGGGCGCGGGGCTGCGCGTGCTGCGCGTGGAGCCGCTGACGATGGGCGTCGTGTGCCTGTTCGTCGCGACGCCCGAGGGGGCCTGAGGTGCGCGCGCGCGCGGGCCTGCGGAGGCGGTGATGAGCGGCTCGAACCTCCACTCGGCCTGGGCGCAGCTGTTCGTCCGCGCGCTCTCGCAGGCCGGGGTGCGCGACGTGGTCCTCTGCCCGGGATCGCGCTCCACGCCGCTCGCGATCGCGGCGACGGAGAGCGAGGAGGTGCGCTGCCACAGCGTCGTCGACGAGCGCGCCGCGGCGTTCTTCGCGCTGGGGCAGGCGCGCGTCACCGGCCGGCCCAGCGCCTTCGTCTGCACCTCGGGCACGGCCGGCGCCCACGCGCTGCCGGCGATCATCGAGGCGCACCACAGCTTCACGCCGCTCATCGCGATCACGGCCGACCGCCCGTGGGAGCTCGCCGACGCGGCGGCCTCGCAGACCATCGATCAGATGAAGCTCTTCGGGGATCACGTGCGCCACTTCGCCGAGCTCGGGCTGCCGGATCCGTCGCCGCTCGCGCTGCGCGCCGTGGCGCGCATCGCGGCGCAGGCGGCCCTGCGCGCGCTCGCCCCGACGCCTGGCCCGGTCCACATCAACGCGCGCTTCCGCAAGCCGCTCGAGCCGGTCGACATGGCCGGGCCCGAGCCGTGGCAGGCCGAGTGGGAGGCGCTGATGCGCCGCGCCGGGCCGCGGGTCGTGCCGGCGCGCGCCGGGGTCGACGCGCGCGCGATCGAGGAGATCGCGGCGCGGTGCGCGCGCGCCGAGCGGGGGCTCATCGTGTGCGGCCCCGCCCCGAGCCGCGAGGACGACGCCCGCGCGCGCCGCGCGGTGCTCGCGCTGTCGCGGGCGACCGGGTTCCCGGTGCTCGCCGAGGGCACGAGCCAGATCTACTTCGGCGGCCTCTCCGAGGGGGTCGTGATGCCCGCCTCGTTCGACGCGTTCCTCCGCGCGCCCGAGTTCCGCGCGGCGAACGCGCCCGACCTGATCCTCGAGCTCGGCGCCCCGCCGACGTCGTCCGGGTACGCGACCTACATCGCCGAGCACGCGGGCTGCCGCCGGTTCGTGGTGGCCGCGCACGGCTGGAACGATCCGACGAGCGCCGCGGCCGCCCTCGTCATGGCCGAGCCCGCGGACGTGTGCGAGGCGCTCGCGGCGCGCCTCGCCGGGGCGGCGCTGGACCTCGGGCGCGGGCGGCGGGGCTGGGCCGCGACGTTCGCGCGCGCCGGCGAGGCCGCGGCGGCGCAGGCGGCGCGCGCGTGCGCCGGGGACGAGCTCACGGAGGGCGCGGTCGCCCGGGCGGTGGCGAGCGCGTGCCCGGACGGCTCGCTGCTCGCGATCGGCAACAGCATGCCGGTGCGCGATCTCGACACCTACTGCCCGCCGTCGGCGCGCGCGCTGCGCGTCCTGCACCAGCGCGGGGCGAGCGGGATCGACGGCCTCGTGTCGGGGGCGGCCGGCGCCCGCGCCGTCGCGGACGCGCCGGTCACGCTGCTGCTCGGGGATCTCAGCCTGTTGCACGACCTGACCGGGCTGCTCCTCGCCGCGCGGGCAGCGGGCGACGGCGGCGCGCCCCTCGTCGTCGTGGTGGTCCAGAACGACGGCGGCCGCATCTTCGAGCACCTCCCCGTCGCCAGGCGCGGCGCCGCGCTGCTCGATCGGTGCTTCACCATGCCGCAGCACCTCGACTTCGCGCCCGCGGCGGCGATGTTCGGGCTCGCGTACGAGCGCGCCGGCACCGCGAGCGGGCTCGCCGCCGCCCTCGCCGCCGCGCACCAGCGGCCCGGCGCGACGCTGATCGAGGCGGTTGTGCCGCCTCACGACGGCGCCGCCCGCGTCGCGCGGCTCTGGTCCGACGTCCGCCGCGAGGTCGCCGCCCTGAGCAGCGCGCCGGCGGCGGAAGGGGCGGCGGCCGATCTCGAGCCTTCGTGAGCGGCGCGCGCGCCGAGAACCCCGAGCTTGCCGAGAGGGATCCACGGTCATGAGCCAGATCAACGCGAACAGAAGCCCCGCACCCGAGCCTCGCGCGAGCGAGGCGCCCGGCGAGGACAGCGCGCCGCGCTCGCGCGATCGCGCCCCCGTGGGCGCGCGCGGCGCCGTCGAGCAGGGGAGGGGAGCGTGAGCGCGGCGGCGGCCTCGCAGGCGGCCGGCGCGGCGACCGCGGGCGGCGTGCGCCCCGGGTCGTTCCGGGCGTGGCTCCTCGCGTGCCGGCCGGCGACCCTCACCGCGGCGCTCGCGCCGGTGATGGTCGGGACGGCGGTCGCCTACGCGCTCGGCGGCATGCGGATCGGCCCGGCGCTCTCAGCGCTCGCGGGCGCGATGCTGATCCAGATCGCCACGAACTTCGCGAACGACGTCTTCGATCACGAGAAGGGCGCCGACACGCACGAGCGGCTCGGCCCCACCCGCGCGGTGCAGGCCGGGCTGCTCACGCCGCGCCAGGTGCGCGTCGGGCTGCTCGTCACGATCGCCCTCGCGTTGCCGTTCGGGGTGCACCTCGCGCTCGTGGGCGGGTGGCCCATCGTCGCGATCGGCGTCGCCTCGATCCTCTCCGGGATCGCGTACACCGGGGGCCCGTACCCGCTCGGCTACCACGGCCTCGGCGACGTCTTCGTGTTCGTGTTCTTCGGCCTCGTCGCCGTCTGCGGGACGGCGTTCGTCCAGCTCGGCTCGGTGCCGCCGCTCGCGTGGGCGGCCGCCGTGCCGGTCGGCGCCATCGCCACCGCCGTGCTCGTCGTCAACAACGTCCGCGATCGCGACACGGACGTCGTCGCCGGCAAGCGCACGCTCGCCGTCCGCTTCGGCCGCAGGGCGGGCGTCCTCGAGTACGCGATGCTCCTCGCGGTCGCCTACGCGGTGCCGGTCGCCCTCGCCGTCGGCGAGGGCCGGCGGTGGACGCTCCTCGTCTTCGCCACGTTCCCGCGCGCCGTGCGCCTGCTCCGGGTGCTGGCGACCACCGACGGCCGGCCGCTCAACGACTGCCTCGCCGGGACGGCGAAGCTGCTGCTCGCCTACTCGCTGCTCTTCTCGCTGGGCCTCGCGGCCCAGCTGCATGGGTGATGCGCGTCGCCGCCGCCAGCCTTGCGCCACGGGCCCTCGAAGGCGCGCGCCGGGGCCTCGTGCTGTCGCTCACCGACGACGAGGGGCGCGTCGGCCTGGGCGAGGCCACGCCGCTCCCCGGCTTCTCGCCCGATACGGCCGACGACGACGAGCGCGCGCTCGCCGAGCTGCCCGGGGCGCTCGGCGCGATCGGCCTGCCGGGCGGGGACGCGGCGACGTCGACCGCGGCGCCCGCGATCCTGCGCGCGCTCGAGCCGCTGTCGTCGCGGCTCCGCGGCGTGCCGGCGGCGCGCTTCGCCCTGGAGACGGCGCTGCTCGACCTGGTCGGTCAGCGCCTCGGGCTGCCGGCGTCGGCGTGCCTCGGCGGCCACCGGCGCGCCGAGGTCCAGGTGAACGGGCTGCTCGCGACGTCGGCTGCCCTGCCGGAGATGCTGGGGAGCGCTCGCGCGCTCGTCGCGCGCGGCGTCCGCGCGATCAAGGTGAAGCTCCGCTCGCGCGGAGACGAGGGGTTCGCCCGCGATCTCGAGGCGCTGCGCGCCCTGCGGCGGGAGCACCCGTCGATCGAGCTCCGGCTCGACGCGAACGCGGCCTGGTCGCTCGAGGACGCGCCCCGCCGGCTCGCCCTCCTCGCGCCGCTCGAGCCCCGCTTCGTGGAGCAGCCGGTCGCGCCGGAGCTCCTCCACCGCCTCGGCGCGCAAGCGGTCCCGTGGGCGGCCGACGAGTCGCTCGCCGCCCCGGGCATGCCGGAGCGCCTGCTCGAGGCGGAGGGCTGCGCCGCGTTCATCCTGAAGCCGGCGATGCTCGGCCTCCTGCGCGCGCACGACCTCGGCCGGAGGGCGCAGGAGCGCGGCCTCGGCGCCGTGGTGACGCACCTCTTCGACGGCCCCGTCGCGCTCGCGGCCGCGTGCGAGCTCGCGCTCGCGCTGCCGCGCCCGCCGCTCGCGTGCGGCCTCGACGCGCACGCGGGCCTCGCGGCGTGGCCCGCGATCCGGATCCCGCAGCTCCGCGAGGGCGGGCGGGTCGCGGCCAGCGATCGGCCGGGGCTCGGCGTCGGACCATGGACGGCCTGAGCCTCCTCGAGGTCGCGCGCGACCCCGCGGTCGCCGCGCGGACGGCGCTCGTCCACGGCGGCTCCGAGGCGGACGCGCCGCGCGAGATCGACATCCCCGATCTCGGCGTCGGCCCCGGCGGCGCCCTCCGCTTCGGCGACCTCGCGCCCGCGGTCGCGGCCGTGTGCTCCCGGCTCGCCCGCGCCGGGGTAGGGCAGGGCGCTCGCGTGGCGCTCGTCGCCCCGAACGCGATCGGGACCGTCGTGGTCATCCACGCGCTGCTCGCGCTCGGCGCCGTCATCGTCCCGATCCACCCGCGGCTCACGGACGGCGAGGCGAGCGCCCTCGTCGACGACGCGCGCCCCGACCTCGTGCTGCGCGAGCCCGCGCTCGCCGCGCTGCTCCGCGACGCCGGGCCGGAGCTCGCCGCGCTCCGCGATCGCGGGCCGCGCGCCGCCGGCGTCCTGCCGCCGGACCCCTCCGGCGATCTCGCGATCGTCTACACCTCGGGCACCACGGGGCGCCCCAAGGGCGCGGTGCTGCCGCGCCGCGCGTTCCTCGCCGCCGCCGCGGGGAGCGCGGCCAACCTCGGCGTGCGCGACGACGATCGCTGGCTGCTCTGCCTGCCGCTCTGCCACGTCGGCGGCCTCTCGATCGTGACGCGCTGCCTGCTCGCGCGGCGCGCCGTCATCCTCGCGCCCCGCTTCGACCCCGCGTCGGTGCTCGCCTCGATCGTCCGCGACCGCGCGACGCTGCTCTCCGTGGTGCCGACGATGCTGCTCGCGCTCCTCGAGGCCGATCGCGACAACGTCCTCGCCCGGCTGCGCGCGGTGCTCGTCGGCGGCGCGGGCGCTCCGGAGCGGGCGCTCGACGAGTGCGCGCGCCGCGGGGTCCCGGCGCTCACCACCTACGGCCTCACCGAGGCGTGCTCGCAGGTCACCGCGCAGCGCCCGCGCGATCCGCGCGCCCGCGAGCCGGGCTCCGGCGCGCCGATCGCCGGCGTCGAGCTGCGCGTCGAGGGCGCCGGCGGCGACGGCGTCGGCCGCATCGAGATCCGCGGCCCGGTGCTGTTCCGCGGCTACTACCGCGGCCCGGGGCGCCCGCCGGAGCTCCTGGTCGACGGCGACGGGTGGTTCGGCACCGGCGACCTCGGCGCGCTCGACGCCGCCGGGCGGCTGCACGTCGCCGCGCGCCGGAGCGACCTCATCGTGACCGGCGGCGAGAACGTCTACCCCGCCGAGGTGGAGCAGGTCCTCGCGTCCTGCGCCGGCGTCGCGGGCGCGGTGGTGTTCGGCGTGCCGGACGAGCGGTGGGGCCACGTCGTCGCGGCGGCGATCGTCCCCGACCAAGCCGCGCCGGGCGGCGCCGCGCTCTCGCCCGCGCTGCTCGACGACCTCGCGGCCGTCGTCGCGGCGCGGCTCGCCCCGCACAAGCGCCCGCGGCGCCTCTGCGCCGTCGCGGCGCTCCCGCTGACCGCGGCCGGCAAGCTCGATCGCCTCGGCGCGGCGGCGCAGCTCGCGGCCGCGCTCGCGCCCTTCCCGGCGCGGTAGCGAGGGCGCGCGGCGCCGGCAGCCGCGCTCGCCGCGGTCACCCGAGCGCGCGGCGCAGATCGTCCGGGAGCGGGCACGGGACGAAGCGCGCGCCGTCGATGCACACGTGCACCGTCTGCCCGACGGCGGCGATCCCGCCCGCGGTCGTCACGCGGTAGCCCACGGTGAACGAGGTGTCGCCGAGCTTCGGGGCGAGCACCTCGACCTCGATCGCGTCGCCGAACCGGAGCGGAAGCAGGTAGTCGGCCTCGGCGTGGACCAGCGGCAGCTTGAGCGCGCCGCCGGCGATGAGGGCGGGCAGATCGATCCCCCGCTCCCTCAGCGCGATCATGTACGCGTCGCTGAAGTATTCGAGGACCCGCGGGTAGAAGACGATCCCGGCCGCGTCGACGTCCTGGAAGCGCACGGCGCGGCGCTCCACGGCGAGGCGGGGCGCGGTCTGCTTGAGCTCATCGACGCTGAAGGCGCGCTTCATCGCGCCGCAGGCTAGCGCAGGACGCGCCGCGCGCGTCACGAGGAGAGCGCCGCGCCGCCACCGTCCTTTCCTGCGGACCGCCGACCCGGCGCCGCGTGAGCGGACCGCCGACCCGGCGCCGCGTGAACGGATCGTCCCTTTCTGCTCGCCGCCGCCCGTTTCGCGGTCCATGCTCGCCCCCGATGGCTGACCGATGTCCCGGCGGCCTCGGGGCCGGGTCCCGCAGGCTGGGGCCCGCCGCCGCGAAGGATCGCGACAGGACCGCGGCGCGACGCCGCGAGGCCGGGGCGCCGCGCGCCCGCGGCGCGGCCTGCGCGCTCGCTTGCCTCCTGGCCGCTGGCCTCGCGGCGGCGTGCGAGCCTGCGCCGACGTCGCCCCCGGCGCCGACGCCCTCCCAGAGCCCGCCCATCGCCCCGGTCGCGGCGCTGCCGCGGCCCGCGGTCGCAGAGCCCCAGGCGCCGACCGGCGCGGCGCACGCGTCGAACCCGCTCGGCCTCCCGGCGTCGCCGATCAAGCTCGATCCAGGCCGCCGCGTCTTCACCGCCTCGGGGCGGATGCTCGCCGGGGCCAAGCTCGGGTCGACGCTCGTGCTCTACGCGGCCACCGTGGTCGGCTTCGAGGGCGACGATCTCATCGTCGAGGGGCGGGGCGGGCCGTCGTACAAGGTCCACCCGGGCTACGTCGTCCCCGTGCCCGACACGCCGCGCCTCCGGCCTCACGATCCGGTGCTCACGGAGTGGAACGGGGTGATGAAGCACGCCGTCGTCACCCGCTTCGTGAAGGACAAGATCGAGGTCCGCTACACCGACATGGATCCGCGGACCCCGCTCGCGCAGCTCAAGGGCGTCCGCTTCGTCGTGCAGACCGAGGGGCTCGCACCCGGCAACTTCGCCGCATGGAAGGACGGCGACACATGGCGCCACGTGCTCCTCGTGTCGCGGCTCGGCGGCCCCCCGGCGGACTCGGGCGCCGTCCTGACGTCGCTGCCCAGCAGCTCGGCGCGGTGGTTTGCCCTCGGTTACGGCGGCGCCGCCCTGCTCGCCGACGAGTCGGCGCTGCGCCCGATCCCGGTCAAGCCGCGGCTCAAGCTCGGGGCGAGCGTCTGGGCCGAGTGGGTCGGCGCGCTGCGCCCCGCGGTGGTGCAGAGCGCCGAGGAGACGGGCCTGTACACCGTCAAGTTCGAGCGCGCCGGGCGGCCGGTCACGCTGGGCTGGGGGCTGCTCACGCCGCCGCTCGAACGGTGAGCCGCGAGGGCGCCGCTCGGTCGGCCGCCCTGGCCGCGACGCGAGCCCGGGCCGGACCGGCGAGCCGCCGCGCGCCACCCGCCTCGTCCGGCACAGCGGCGGAAAAAAGGGCCCGGAGGCGCGCCCGAAACCCCGCCAGAAAACACCGGCGCGCGGCGCAGGTGCGCAACACCCTACGCGTTTTCGCCCGACATGGAGAGTGGTAAGCGCGGTAGTATGGATCTCAAGAGCGCCTGGCTGGCGACGCGCCAGTGGGTCCCTTTCTCCCTCAGGACCATGGCCTACGGCACGGTGTCGCTGACGCTGGGCCCGCTCACGCCGCAGCGCTCGGCGAGCCTCTGGGCGATGCGCCGCTGGTGCCAGGCGAGCGCGCGCGGGCTCGACATCGAGATCCAGACGAGCGGCCTCGAGAACGTCCCTCCCGGGGTCTTCGTCTACTGCTCGAACCACCAGAGCGTTCTCGACATCCTGGTGCTCGGCGCGGTGCTGCCGGGCGACTTCAAGTGGGCGGCCAAGCGCTCGCTCATGAAGATCCCGTTCCTCGGCTGGCACCTCAAGCTCGCGGGCCACGTGCCGGTGGATCGCACGGTCGGCTCGCGCGCCGCGGTCGAGGCGATCGCGCGGTTCGAGCAGGTGCTCCGGGACGGCAAGCCGCTGCTCGTGTTCCCGGAGGGGACGCGGAGCGAGGACGGCGTGCTCCGGCAGTTCAAGAACGGCGGCTTCTATGCCGCGGTCCGCGCCGGCGTGCCCGTGGTGCCCGTCGCCATCGACGGCACGCACCTGCTCATGAAGAAGGGGGCGATCGACACGGGCGACGGCACGATGCGGATCGTCCGCGTCCGGGTCGGCGCGCCGATCGCCGTGCGCCCGGACGGGCGCGAGGGCGCGCGGGTGAACGACCTGCGCGATCGCTCCCACGCCGCGGTGAGCGAGCTCCTCCGGTCGATCGGCGGTCGCGTCGAGGCGCCGGCAGGCGCCGCGGCCGCCTCGGAGCCGCCGGCGGGCGGCGCCCGGACCGAGCAGGCGCCCGGCTGACGCGCCGGATCAGTCGCAGAGGCTGGGGACCTCGTCGATCTCGGCGAGCAGCGCGCCGTAGTCGTCGATGCGCCTGCCTCCGAGGAGGTCGTCGTCGAACCGGTAGAACACGCGCCGCGTGAGGGGCATGACGCCCGCGTTGTGGTAGGCCTCCGCGTCGGTCTCCGTGTTGCCGAACGCCCACGCGGGCACCATTTCCCTCCGCTCGAAGAGCTGCTGCAGCTCCGCCGTCTTGTACCTCGCTGCGGCATCGCCTATCGCGCCGGTCAGGCCGAGCGTGGTGTGCACGACGCCGGGCGGGAAGCCGTAGGCGTCGAGGAAATCGCGGGTGCGCTGGACGAGCCACTCCGGTCGCGCGGTCAGGTACATCGGGCGGTAGCCCTTCTCCACGAGCCGGTGGAACGCCGCCGCGGCGTGCGGGTGCGCGTCGGGCAGCCGGCCGAGCAGGAGCGAGGTGAACTCCTCCGTCTCCGTGCCGGTCAGCGTCCCGTCGACGTCGCTCACGAACATCGGAGCGCCGTGGGGGACGACCTCGATGAAGAGGTCGGCGCTCGACAGGTCGCCGCGGACGACCATGTGGATCCGGTGCCTGCCCACGCCGAGCCGCTGCGCCGCTGGGATCTGGAAGTAGACGCGACCGCCGGCGTCGCTCACGCCCTCGACCTCGGGGTGCGTCGAGTCCGCTTCCGTCGTGGTCGCCGAGCCGAGGCGCTCCCACGCGCCGCCGCAGCCGCGGAGCAGGTAGATGTCGACCCGCTCGCCCTTCAGATCCTTGTCGGTGATCCCGTAGGCGAACTTGCCGATGATCCACTGCGGATCATCCGGGGTCAGGAAGAGATCGCGCCCGCGGTGGTTGGGGCTCCCAGCTCCGGCGATGATGTACGAAGACACGTGATCCCATGCGAGCTCCTCGCCCGGATCCGGCGGCTCGGCATCGCACCGCGGAGGCGGATCGCACAGGGGGCCCGGCAGCCCGCCGCCGCTCGATGAACCGCCGCCACCGCCGCTCGCGAGGTCGCCGCCGCGACCACCCTGGCCATCGTCGCCCCCGCCGTCGCCGCCGCCCTCGCCGTCGTCGCCGCCGCCCTCACCGTCGTCGCCGCCGCCCTCACCGTCGTCGCCGCCGCCCTGGCCATCGCCGCCGCCCTCGCTCGAGGAGCCGCCCGGCGGCTCGTCGCTCGGCGTCCACCCGAGCGTCGCGTCGGCCGATCCGCAGCCGATCGCGAGCGCTGTTGTCGCCATGACAAGAAGGATCTTGGTCTGCATCGCGCCCGAGTGTGACCGAGTCGGCCCCGTTAGAACAGCGGCCTCTCCGGCCGTCGGTGCCCCGCGGCGGATCGCGCTCGCCCCTTGCGCGCGGGGCTGACTCCGGGCAATCGTAGCTGCCCCAACGATGCCAAAGCCCAACCCGAAGGTGCTGCTCCGCCACGCCGGTGACTACCTCAAGGCTCACCCCGAGGAGATCGTGAGGGCGCTGCGCGGCGCGCTGGGCCTGCGCTTCGGCGTCCCGATCGATGCGCTGCGCTATCTGGCACGGGAGCTCAGCGGCGGAAAGCGCGCGCCCAAGGACATCGTGATCGAGGCCGCGCCCCCCGGCCTGCGCCTCGCGCTCACCGTGAAGGCCATGGGCGCGCCGATCCGGGCCTCGTTCGCCGTCTACGCCGAGGAGCTCGACGTGCGCGCGGACGCCATCCGGGTCGGCCTGCGGATCGCCGACCTCAAGCTCCACGTGATGGGCGACGAGAGCTCGCCGATCGCCGGGCTTATCAACTCGGGGGCGATCGATCTCAACAAGCCCGGCAACCTCGTCTCCTTCATCCCCAACCGGCCCGCCGCGCTGATCGACGGCAAGGACGACAGGATCACCCTGGATCTGCTCAAGATTCCCGCCGTGGGCGGCAATCCGACGGTCGCGCGGGCGCTGCGCATCTGCGCGCCGGTGCTCGGTGTTCGTGCGCTGAAGACCAAGGATGACCACCTGGACGTGCACCTCAAGGCAACCCCCTCCGGGGTCCCCGCCGCCATCGCCGCGGCGCGCGCCGGCGTCTGAGGCCCTTTCCGGTCGGGGTTGTCGCCCGCTAGACTTCACCGTGCATGTCTCGGCTCCCCGAGCCCGCGCCGGCTGCGCTCTCGCTTCAGTTCCTTGCAGAGATCGCGTCCGGAGCGACCACCCGCGTTGATCTCTGCAGGTCGGTAGGTCCGCACCGGCCAGGGGAGCTGCTCGCCGTGAAGCGGCTGCACCCGCACTACGCCGGGGACACGACGGTGGCCACCCGGTTCTTCGACGAGGTGCGCACGACCGCGGCGCTCAAGCACCCGAACGTCGTCGAGGTCGCCGGCTGGGGGACCGACGAGCAGGGCTCGTATTTCGCCGTCGAGCTCGTGCAGGGCGTGAGCCTCGCGCGGCTCATGAAGACCGTCTTCGACACGGGCGAGGTCTTCTCCGAGCGGCTCGTCGTCTACATCGGCGCGACGCTCTGCCGCGGGCTCGGCGCGGCGCACGAGCTCCGCGCGCCGAGCGGCGAGCTGCTCAACCTCGTGCACCGCGATCTCACGCCGGGCAACGTGCTCGTCGGGTTCCAGGGCGAGGTGAAGATCGCCGACTTCGGGCTCGCCAAATCGTCGCTCCGCGTGATGACCACGGCCGTCGGGGCGCGCCGGCGCGTGACGACGTACATGGCGCCGGAGCAGGCCCGCGGCGGCCCCGCCGACAGGCGCTCCGACCTGTTCTCGCTCGGCGTCGTGCTGTTCGAGCTCTTCTCGGGCAAGCACCCGTGGCCGTCGTCGAGCGACTACGAGCTCCTGCGCAACATGACGACGCAGCCCGCGGCCGACCTGCGGGAGCTCCGGCCGAAGATCGACAAGGAGCTCGTGGCGATCGTCATGGGCTGTCTCGAGCGGGACCCGGCCTCGCGCTTCCAGAGCGCGGACGAGATCTTCGCGCGGCTCGAGGGCTGGCTGCGCAGCCACGGGTACCTCGAGGGGAACGAGGAGGCGCTCGGCCGGTTCGTGCGGCGCAACGCGATGAGGCAGATGCGCTGGTTCGAGCGCGCCGTCTCCGGCGGCTTCGCCGGGATGGCCAAGGCGCCGCGCCCCTCCCTCTCGGCCGCGACGGCGATCCCGCGCCGGCCCGCCGCCGCGCGGGACCGGCTCCGCCCGAACGGCGCGGCGCTCGGCCGCGAGGACGACCCGACCGACATCGAGGCGCGCGACGGCGTCACGCCCTCGCCGCTCACGGCGATCCCCGGCTCGCGCGAGACGGACACGGCGTTCGGCAGCTCGCGGCGGCGCGGGGCGCTGCCCTCCGAGACGGCCGACGAGAAGACCGTCGTCGTCGGGAGCAACGGCCGCGGGCGCGGCGATCCGGCGTCCAGCAGCTCGAGCGGCGGGCGGCAGCGCGGCAGCCTGCCCTCGTACGGCTCCATCACCGCGCAGGACGCCGAGCCGCGCCCGATGTCCGGGGCGACGCCGACGTACGCCGAGCCGCCCCCCTCGATCACCGCCGCGGCCGCGTTCTCCGTGGAGCACGACGCCGGGGCCGCGCCTGCGGCACGCGGCGCGCCGGAGGGCGCGAGGCAGCTCCACGCCGAGGTCGACCGGCTCACGACCGAGGCGATCCGGTTCCGCGAGGAGGCGCGCTTCGCCGTGGCGCAGGCCGAGCGCAAGCTGGCGCTGGCCAAGGTGGCGGCGCACATCTCCGAGGTGGCCGCCGACGCGCTGCGCCTCTCCACGAGCGCCGGCGCAGAGGGCGCGTCGCGCCGCCTCGACGAGGCGCTCGCGCTCGAGCGGGCGATGCACAAGGCGATGTCGGCGCCGCTCACGCTCGCGCCCGAGGCGACCGCGCTGCCGGTCGCGTGGGGCAACGAGCTGCAAGCCATCCTCGCCCAGCTCGGCCTCGATCACCTCGCGTCCCCCGCGGCGCCGCGGCCCCCGGACCTCGGCGCGCCCCCTCTCGGGCTCGCTGCGGCGCCCCTCGACGCCGTCGCGGCGCCGGCCGTCGCGCCGCCCGCGGTCGCGGCCTCGCCGCTCGCGACGGCGGCCAGCGCGAGCGGCGGCGCTGCGGGCGCGCCGGCCGCTCCCGTCGCCGTCTCGGGCGGCGCGTCCGGCCCTGACACGCCGCCGAACCCGCCGAGCTCCGTGGAGGCGGTCGCGTTCCAGGCCAGCCTCCGGCCGATGCTCCTCGGGGTGCCGCGCGCGCTCGCCCTCGCGGTCGCCGCGGCGGCCTTCATGGCGTTCGTGCTGCTGGCCTGGCTCTACTCCTGACGCGCCTCTTGCGCGGGCGCGCTGCGCCGAGACGTCGCTTGATCCCGGCGGGGCACGGCGGCTACCGTCCTAGGATCATGAGCGAGCAAAGCGACTGGGTGCTGATCGGCCTCGACGAGAACACGGCGCGCCGGCAGGGGATCCCCGCGCGCATGCCGGTGCCCCGGGGCGAGTTCGAGGGGCTCGCCGACAAAGGGCTCAGCATCGACGCCGCCCGCAAGTGGATCAAGGACTTTCTCACGAGCTCCGAGGCCGGCAAGAGCGGCGTCTGGCGCAAGCAGAACAGCGCGCTCGTCTCGCAGCTCGAGGCCTTCCTCGACAAGGCGCCGGTCTGGGAGCGCGCGCAGAAGGCCTTCGGCGAGCGCGACTACGAGAAGGCGATCTCGGCGCTCAAGCGCATCGTCACCATGGACCCCGACGACCACGCCGCGCGGCTGAACCTCGCCTCGGCGCAGGCCAACATGGGCGACCACCCCGCGGCGCTGAAGAGCTTCCAGGCGATCCGGAAGACGTTCCAGGGGGACGCCGACTACCACGTGGCGGTCGGGCAGGTGCACCTGGCGATGCAGAAGAAGGACGCCGCCCTCGACGAGATGGTGCTCGCGCTCGAGGCGAAGCCCGACTGCCAGCCGGCGCTCGACGCGATGGTGCAGCTCGGGGTCCTCGTGCCGATCTACGAGAACCCGCGCGACGCGGCCTCGCTCGTCTACGTGCGCTCCGACGCGGTGCTCGACTACCTGACCGGCCAGTGGGACTCGGCGCCGCGCGACAGCGCCTTCTACCTCGAGCAGCTCGCCTACCACGAGCGCGAGCTCCGCCATGACGTCGCGCTGGGCGCCGCCGACCGCGCCGTCGCCGTCGCGGGCGAGGGCGACCGCGTCGAGCGGGCGCACCTCGCGCGGATCGCCGCCCTGCGCGCGCTCGGGCGCACCGACGAGGCGCTCGCCGCGGCCGAGGCGTTCGTGAAGACGGCGCCGTCGTCGTCGGGCGCGTGGGTCGAGCTCGCGAAATGTCTCTCCAAGGCCGGCCGCGGCGACGAGGCGCCCGCCGCGATCGAGCGCGCGCTCGAGAGCGACCCCGGCGATCTCGCCGCCCTCTCGCTCCGGTTCTGGCCGAGCGACCCCGCCGACATCCAGAAGGTCAACGCGGCGCTCCCCGCGCTCGCCGCCTTCGTCGCCGCGCACCCCGAGAGCGCGGGCGCGCGCCGCTCGCTCGCCCGCGCCGAGCTCGTCGCGGGCCGGATCGACGACGCGCTCGCCGGCTTCGCCGCGGCCGTCGCGCTCGCGCCCGGGGACGACGACCTCCGGGCCGAGTACTGGAGCGAGCTCGGAAAGCAGCAGCGGTACGAGGAGATCATCGCCGACGCCGCGAAGCTCTCGGATCTCGCGAAGCGCGACTGGAAGCTGCGCTGGAACGAGGCCGAGGCCTACGCCGCCCTCGGCAAGAACATCGAGGCGCGCGCCGCGTTCTCGGCCATCAACTTCGACGAGTCGCTGCACGTCGACGTGCGCCGCCGCGCCAAGCGCGCCGTCAAGACGATGGACGAGACGCCGCCGGTCGCGACGTGACGCCGGGGCGCCGGCGGCGCGCGCTCAGAGCGAGCCGGAGACGCCGAGCCCGAGCGTGTCGCCGGTGACGATCGGCTTCACGGAGAGGGAGACGTCGTTGCGGACGAGCTTCGTCTCCGGCGCGGCGAGGCCGCCGATGAACATGGCGACGCCGGCGGCCTGGGCCAGCCCGTCGACCATGAGGACGAAGACCCCGCCGCCCTTCGCGTCGGCGGTGCCGATCGTGATGAAGGGCCCGGCGACGGGGATGTAGAGCGGGATGTAGCTCTCTCCGGTGCCGCCGCTCGCGCGATCCGCGCTCTCGGCGACGAGCCCGACCATGGCCGAGAGGAGGTACGTGACGCCGAACGTCACGGCGCCGCCGATGACCAGGCCGCGGCGCGCCCTCTCCTCGACGTGGTAGCCCTCGGGGACGGCCTGTCCCTCCTCGTAGTTCATGATCCGCGGGCCGACCGCATACCCGGTGGGGGTCTGGCCGTATCCGGGCGGCGGGGCGTATCCAGGAGGGGGGGCGTACCCGGGCGGCGGGTAATAGCCGGGCTGCTGCCCGTAGGGGGCAGGTGCGCCGTACGGCGGGGGGGCGCCATAGGGCGCGGCCTGCGGCTGCGCGCCGGCAGGGTCGGCTGCGTCCGCCGACTGCGCGAAGGCGGCGGGGGCGCCGAGCAGGAGTGCGGCGAGGGATGCTGCGCTGGCGAGGAGGGCTCGCGAGGGGTGCGCGGAGGCGCCCTGTCCGGGATGGATGTCCATGGTCTACGACGCTAACGCAGCTCGCGCGCAAAGGTCCAGACGCGCGCAGGACGCCGCCCTTCGGCGCGCGCTCTCGGGCGGAGCGGGCCGCGCGGCGGCGCGTCGGGGCGCCGCCTAGGCGCGCGTGCGCGCGTGCTCCAGCGGCTGGGCCCCGAGCGCGCCGGCGTCCCGGCGCGGCTCGAGCGCCGGCGCGGGGTGATCCTCGACGAGCCGCGGGGTCTCTCCCGTGATCAGCCGCGAGGCGCGCTCGTAGGTCAGGTAGGACAGGGCCCACGAGAACAGCACCAGGAACCGGCTGCGGAAGCCGATGAGGAACAGGACGTGGACGAAGAGCCACGCGAGCCACGCCAGGAACCCGGAGAGCTTCACCTTGCCGAAGTCGGCGACCGCGGCGGCCCGCCCGATCGTCGCCATCGAGCCCTTGTCGCGGTACCGGAACGGCAGCCGCGGCTGCCCCCGCACGGCGCGCGCGATGTTGCGCGCGGCGTGGCGCCCTTCCTGGATCGCCGCCGGCGCCACGCCTGGCACCGGCGTCCCGTCCTCCTGCTTCAGCGACGCGAGGTCGCCGATGACGTAGATGTCCTCGTGGCCGGGCACGGTCAGGTCCGGCTCCACCAGCACGCGCCCTGCCCGGTCGAGCGGCACCCCGAGGCTCCGGGCGAGGGGCGAGGCGGCCACGCCGGCCCCCCAGAGCACGGTCTTGGCCTCGATCCGCTGGTCGCCGATCGACACCCCGTCCTCGTCGATCCCGGTGACGAGGCAACGCGTCCGCACCTCCACGTTGAGCCCCGCGAGCTGCGCGTGCGCCTTCTCGCCGAGCTCGGGGACGTACGACGGCAGCACCTGCCCGGCGCCCTCGACGACGACGATGCGCGCGTCGCGCGGGTTGATGTGCCGGAACTCGCGCACGAGCGTGTGCCGCGCGAGCTCCGAGAGCGCCCCGGCGAGCTCCACGCCGGTCGGGCCCGCGCCGACCACCACGAACGTCATCCAGGCCTTCCGCCGCGCCGGATCGGGCTCGCGCTCGGCCGCCTCGAAGGCGAGGAGGACGCGCCGCCGTATCTCCAGCGCATCGTCGACGGTCTTCAGCCCGGGCGCGAACGGCGCCCACTCGTCGTGCCCGAAATAGGAGTGCGACGCCCCGGCGGCCACGATCAGCTTGTCGTAGCCGAGCTCGCCGTCCTCGAAGATCACCCGCTTGCGCGCCGGATCGATCGCCGTCACCTCGGCGAGGAGCACGCTCGTGTTCTTCTGCTTGCGGAGCACGCGCCGGATGGGCGCGGCGATGTCGCTCGCGTTCAGGCCCGCGGTCGCGACCTGATACAGGAGGGGCTGGAACGTGTGATGGTTCCGCCGGTCGATCACGGTCACCCGCACCGGCTCGCGCCGGAGCGCCTGCGCCGCGTAGAGACCGCCGAAGCCGGCACCGATGATGACCACGTGCACCATGCCGTGGCCCTGGTTCATGTAAGCTGCCTCAGCAAGATACACTACAGAAGATCGCACGCTTTGACCCTGGACGTGCAGGTCGCGTGTTCACCCAGGCGCGGGGTGGGCGGAGAGGGCGGCCGCTCGCGGGCATCGCTCGCCGGCGGCGCCTGCGTCTGGCTGCCTGGCGGCGACAGCGGGCTGCGGCGGACCGGCCGGCGCCTGGGCGGCTCGTTCGGCGCGTCAGGCGCGAGGAGCTAGATCGCTCTGCCCTGAGCGATCCACTTGTTCATGAAGACGGCGCTCTCTTCCCACCCCTGCCGCAGCTCCTTTTCAGCGCTGCTCTCGAGCAGGCCGCCGACACCGAACACCTTCGCTTCGATGACGAGCTCGGCGATCCGACGCACCTTGTTGTCGCCGATCGCCTCGACGCGCACCGTGCCCTCGTTGCGCATCTTGTCGGCCAGGGTGCTTGGCGTCAGCTTGAAGGTCCACACCTTGGTGGCCTTGTTCAGCTTGCCTTCCTCGGTATAGCGGAAGCCGGAGCCGAGCAGCTTCTCCACCGGACCGGGCAAATTCATCTTCGGCTTCCCGGCCGACCTCCGGACGATCTCCGTCTCCGTCTCGACCTGCTCCGTGATGGTGTACTCGGGAAATCCGAGCTCCTTCCGGTAAAGCTCCTCGTTGAAGGTCTTGTCCAGGAACAGCTTCCAAAAGGTGTCGACGTTGCAGTTGATCTCGTTCGTGATGGTGAACTTGCCCATGGATCGTTCCTTTGCGGTGCGGGTGAGGTCTTCCTCCGCGTCTACCGCAGCCCGTCCGTGGCGTCCACGCCTCGCCCGAGGCCATGGAGCCCTGGATCTGGGATGACGGTGTGTCCGTCTTGGCCGTGCGCACGTCGCGCCCGCGGCTCCGCGCGCGAGCACGGCCGAGCGCTTTCATGAGGATGCGCGCGGCGGACGCGCGAATCACACCCGCGGCGCGAGGCGTTGTGGACGCTCGCGCCGCGCGGTGCGGAGATCGGGCCGCGGGCTTCCGGCGCTTCCGTATCCGTGCAAACATCTTCATGCTGTGACGTGCATCCTCGTCATCGACGACGACACCGCGATCCGAGGCATGTTTGCCCGCGCGCTCCGCCCGCTCGGCGACGTCGAGGAGGCGAACGGCGGGGCGCCGGCGCTGCGGCGGCTCGCCGCGCGCAAATTCGATCTCGTGGTGCTCGACCTGCACATGCCGGGGGTCGACGGCTTCAGCGTGCTCGAGTCGCTCTCGGCCAAGGGGGCGCTGAACCGGGACACGCCCGTCTTCGTCGTCACCGCCGATGAGTCGCAGCAGGCCCGCATCCGCGCGCTCCGGCGGCACGCGATCTTCCTGCTCTCGAAGCCGGTGAACCTCGCAATGCTTGTGTCGCTCGCGGAGTCGTCCCTGAAGAAAGCCGCGTCCCGCGCGACGCCGATCCCCGACAAGCCTGCGTCCCGCGCGACGCCGATCCCCGACAAGCCTGCGTCCCGCGCGACGCCGATCCCCGACAAGCCTGCGTCCCGCGCGACGCCGATCCCCGACAAGCCTGCGTCCCGCGCGACGCCGATCCCCGAGAGGCCGCAGGCCGACAAGCCGAAGAAGGACTGAGCGCGCCCGCCGCGGCGAAGGGCGCGTACGCGGCGCTGGCGAAGGCCAGAGCCGCGCCCGGTCGGGCGGCGTTACCGTGGCGCCAGGTCGAGGGGGGGCGGCGAGGCCGGCCCAGGCGGCCGCGGCGGAGGCTGCGTGGGGCGGGGCGGGGTCGAACGCCATGCAGGCTGCGCCGGAGGCTGCTGCACGGCCGACCCGGTGACGGGCGGCGATGGCAACGGCCCCGGGGCGCGCGGCACGGGAACGACCGGAGGCGACGGGTACGGCGTCCCCGGCGCGGGCGCGGCGCCGCCGGGCCCATACGCCGGCTGCCCGCTCGGGAACGGCGCGGCGGCGTCGGCAGGGGCCGCGGCGTCGGCAGGGGCCGCGGCGTCGGCAGGGGCCGCGGCGTCGGCGACCGCGTCGGCCGGGGCGGCGGCCAGCTCGGCCGCCTCGGTCGGGGCGGCGGCGTCGGCGATGGCGCCGCTCACCGGCGTCACGGCCGGCGCAGGCGCAGCCGCCGCCGCCTCCGGCGCCGCCGTCGCGCCGGCAGAGGGGTCGGGCGGAGCCAGCGCCGGCCCGGACGCGCTGGGGCGCGCGAAGGGCAGCGTCAGCGAACCGAGCCGCAGGCCGCCGGAGCGCTGGACCAGCAGGAACGCCGCCGCCGCGAGGCCCAGGACGATCAGCGTCAGCAGCGCCACGCGGACGAACCAGCCCCCCTTCGCCGGAGCCGGGCGCGGTCGCTGCTCGGGCATCGACGCGGCCGCGCCCGCAGGCCCGCTCGCGTGCGCCGGACCCGCGTGCGCCGCCGGGCGGCCCGAAGGCACCGGCGGCGGACCCAGCGGCAGCGGCGAGAGCCCCGCGGCGAACTCGAGCGGCGAGCTCGTCGCGTCCGGGTGCGACTTGCGGGTCGCGTCCGGGTTCGACTTGCGCGTCGGATCGGGGTTCGACCGGCGCGAGCTGGCCGGACCCGACATGCGCGAGCTGGCCGGACCCGACATGCGCGAGCTCGCGGGCCCCGACATGCGCGAGCTCGCGGGCCCCGACATGCGCGAGCTCGCGGGCCCCGACATGCGCGAGCTCGCGGCCCGACATGCGCGAGCTCGCGGGGCCGGCGGACGGCGGCGCCGCGTCGGCCGCGTCCTCCGACGCCTCCGGCCCGTCCTGCAGGATCGGCAGCATGGAGATGCGCCGGAGCATCACCTCGGTCGCGTCCTCCGGGCGCGCGGCCTGCGGCTTGTGCGGGTGGGCGCGCTCGGCGAGGATGCGGTCGAGCTCGTCGATCGCCTGGTCGATCCGCTCCTTGCGCGCCTCCGCGACCCCGGGGAGCAGGTCGCGGACGAGCTGGCCCACCTGCTTGTCGCCGTAGCTCTCGCCGACCGCGAGGCTCACCTGCTCGAGATCGCGGCGCAGCTCCGCGGCCGTCTGGTACCGGTCGTTCGGGTTCTTGGCGAGCGCCCGCATGATGATGCGATCGAGCTCCGGGTGGACCTCGGGCATGATCTCGCGCGGCGGCTGCGGGTTGCGGTTGGCGATCTGCTGCATCGCCTCGAGCGGGCCCTTGCCGCGGAACGGCGTGTGGCCCGTCACGAGCAGGTAGAGCAGCACGCCCATGGAGAAGAGATCGCTCCGGCGGTCGAGCGCCCCGCCCATCACCTGCTCGGGCGAGAAATACCCCGTCTTGCCCTTGATCGCGCCGACGCGGCTGATCTGCGCGCGCGCCCGCGTCTTCGCGACGCCGAAGTCGACGACCTTGACCATGCCGTCGAACGTCACCATCACGTTCTCCGGCGTGACGTCGCGGTGGATGAGGTTGAGCAGCTCCCCCGTGTCGTCGCGGACCTCGTGCGCCGCGTGCAGGCCGGCGCACGCGTCGATCATCACGTGGAGCACCCAGCCGAGCGGCAGGAGCGCGCGCTTCGCCTTCTGGTTCGAGAAGATCTTCGCGATCGGGGCGCCGTCGATCCACTCCATGGCGAGGTACGGCCGATCGCGGACCTCGCCGTACGCCAGGATGTGCACCACGTTCGGGTGGAGGATGCGCGACGCGGTGCACGCCTCGTCGAGGAACATCGCGCGCGCGTCGTCGTCCCCCCGCATCGCGTCCGACAGCAGCTTGACGGCGACGATCTGGACGGTGCCGTTGGGGCGCCTGAGCCGCGCGGCCCAAACGGCGGCCATGCCGCCCACGGCCGCAGGAAATAGCAGCTCGTAGGGGCCGATCGTATCGCCCGGCTGGAAGTTACCGGGGTCGTCGTCGTTCCAATCACTCCACGGATCTTTGGCCACGCGCTCCCCCACCATGTCGGAAGACGTGCAGCGCGACAAGACCTGGCGCTCGGCCCCGCCTCACCGCTCCGCTGCGCCGCCGGTGTCAGGCCCGGCGACGCTCGCCTACCATGCGCTCGAGCCGCCCGAGCGCCCGGACGAGGACGTCCTCGCTCGGGCCGAACGAAAAGCGGACGTGGTGACGGAACCGTGACGGCCGCCCCGCCCGGCGCTTGCCCGGGTTGACGTCGAAGAACTCGCCCGGCACGACGATGACCCGCTCCCCGAGCGCCGCCCGGAAGAAGCCGTGGCCGTCCGACAGCCCCGGCGGCAGGTCGGCGACCGAGCCCCAGACGTAGAACGTGCCCTCGGGCGCCGCGTCGACGGTAACGCCGATCTTGCGCAGCCCGTCCAGCATGAGCTCGCGTTTCCGCGAGAACGCGCGGTGGATGGCCGTCGTCTCGGCGCGGGTGTGCTCGATGGTGAGCAGCTCTGCCGCGGCACGCTGCATCGGCTTCGAGCCGCCGCCGTCGAGGAAGCTGCCGGCGCTCGCCACCGCCTCGATGACCTCGCGGGGCCCCAGGGTCCAGGTGACGCGCCAGCCGGGGTAGCGCCAGTTCTTCGTCAGGCCGTCGAAGATCACCACCGGATCGCGGTCGACCTCCTCGACGTACCGCGCGGCGCTCTCCATCGGGGCGACGTCGCCCATGCCGTAGACGTAGTGCGAGTAGAACTCGTCGAGCAGGAGCGCGCAATCGAGCTCCTTCGCGGTGCGCACCCACGCGGCGAGCTCCTCGCCGCGCACGTGCTTCCCGGTCGGGTTGCAGGGGTTCGACGCGAGGATCGCGCTCAGGCCGCGGCCGAGGATCTCGCGGCGGAGGTCGCCGACCGAGAACGAGTAGCCCCGCTCGCCCTCGAGCAGGATCGGGATCGGCGAGAACAGCCGGAAGACGTCGAGCAGCTCCTCGTACGCGGTGTAGTCGGGCAGGAAGTGGCCGAGGTTGATCTGCCCGAGCGCCGCCGCGGCGCGGGTGAGGGCGATGCGGCCGCCGCCCGACACGGCGACGTTCTCGGCCGTGTAGCGCGACGGCATGCCCCGCCGGTACGCGCGGTTGTACAGCGACGCGATCGCCTCGCGCAGCTCCCACAGGCCCGCCACCGGCGCGTACTCCTGGTCGTCGCCGGCGATCGCCACGGCCGCGCAGCGCTCGGGCGCGCCCGGGAGCGGGCCGGTCTCCGGCTGGCCTTGCCCGAGGTTGCACCAGCCGTCGGCCCCCTCGGCGCCCGGTTTGAACCCGAGGCGCGCTGCCTCGGTCGTCACGTAGATGACGCCGGTCCGCGGGACCTTCCGGAAGGCGTGGACCGCCCGCTCTTCGACGCGCCGGGGCGGCGCGGGGACCGGCGCACCGGGGTCGCTCGGACGACCCTCGTCTCCGTGGAGGTCGCCAGGCTCTTCAGGATGCTCTCGCTCTACGTCCGTCATCGTTCGATCATCGTTCGATTCCCGGCGTCTCCGGGCGTGGTTGGGGGCGATGTCGAGGGAAAGCGCGGCGGGGCGGCGCCTCAGGCCTGCTGGCCCGCCGGCTTCGCGTCGTCGGCGATCGCCGGCTCGTGCCGCCGCGCCCACGGCACCGGCTTCCCCGAGAAGAGGCAGAGCAGGTAATAGCAGAAGGCGAGTGAGACCGCGGTGAGCGCCGTGTATTTATCGTCGTTATAGTAGAACGTGATCCAGATGAACTGGCTGAGGGCGGCCAGGCCGAACAGGGGCACCTCGATCTGCCGTTTCAGCCGGGTGAGCGGCGCGCTCAGGATCATGAAGGAATAATAATAACAGGTGAGCTGCGAGAGCAGAATGACGAAGATCTGCGCCAGGCACTGGGCCACCCACAGCGAGCGGATCCGTCGGCACACGTAGACGAAGCCCGCGAAGCTGGCGGCGATGATCCCGTAGGCGATCCACCGGTATTTCGCGTAGCGCTCGTTGCGCATCCGCTTCCAGACCTCGAACGGATCGACGAGCTTCGTGTCCTTCGTGTACTTCATCCGACCGGACTCGACGCCGGTCCCGGGCTTGTGGGCGACGAGCACGCGGAGGCCCATGTGGTTCGTCAGCGGCGTCTGGTCGTGCACCTTGAGGGTGTGCTCGTAGAACTGCCTGTACGAGTCCTTGCCGGAGACCTTGAGGCTCACCGGGATGAGCACGGCCGCGGCGAGGACGCCGCCGATCAGGACCTGCACGTGCGACCGGGCCATCCGCTTGTGGCGGGCGAGGTAAATCCCGGCGACGGTCAGCCAGCCGATCACGGGCAGGCCCGGGAAGATGCGCAGGAGGCCGGCGTACACCATGCTCGCGCCCGCGAGCTTGTAGTAGCGCTTGCGGATGAGGCAGGCCGAGAGGACGAGGTAGAAGAGCCAGTCCTGCCGGAGGAACGCGCCGCCGGTCCAGTAGAACGGCGCCGACGACTGGCAGCCCCAGAAGATCGCCGCGACGGCGAAGACCCGCCACCCGAAGGCCCAGTAGAGGGCGGCGAACATGCCGAGCAGGTAGAAAATATCGAAGCTGGCGAGGAACTGGAGGTAGCGGGTGCTGGCCGGCTGCAGGTCCGCCCAGAATTTGCCCATGATCGTCCAGACCGGCGGCGGGTTGTAGCCGTGGTCCTTCTGCATGTCCTCCCAGTAGCCCTTGTCGGAGGCCGTCCGGAAGAACTGCACGTCGGCCTTGAACGCCTCCCAGCGCTCGGGGGAGAAGTGCGCCTTGCAGATCTCGGGTTTGTCGAGCACCTCGCTCGCCGGCATGAGGAGGTTGTCGCCGCCGAGGTTCCGGATCTTCTTGTCCGGGTGGCGGACCTCCTTGGACATGTCGAGCTTGACGGGCCGCCCGGTGTCCTCGTTCGTGTACGTGACGAGCCCGAGCTCGTCCTGCGCGATCAGCGCGCACTTGTAGAGGCCGTCGTACCCCATCTCGGGGAAGTACTTGGCCCCCATGTAGTAATGGAACTGATCCCAGCGGTGGTAGTACTTGGGATAGCCGAAGCGGAAGCCGTTGAAGTAGGCGATGATGGCGGCGACCCCGAGCGCCACGCCGACGAACCGCTTCCAGCGCTCCGCGACCGGCCGGCGCATCCCCTCGCGCTGCGTCTCGTAGAAGACGCAGAACGCGGCGCCCATCGCGATCAGCACCTTCGCGAGGTCCACCGCGCGGGCGTGCTCGTCGATGTACCGCTGCAGGCCATAGAAGAACAGCGCGACGCCCGCGGCGACCGTGCCGTACCGCGCGAGCAAGCGAAGGCGCGGCGGGGCGAAGGAGTTGAGCGCGTACGCGGCGCCGAAGTAGGCGCAGAACGCGGCGACGATCTCGATGATTTCTTGTGACGTGAGCTTCATGGCCTGCGGTTCGGGATCGGGATCGAGGTGACGTGGGGGCGCGCCGGCGGGCCCCTGCGCCGGCCTGCCGCGGCAGCGCGCCCGGCGGCGAGCGCTGCTGCCGCCGCCCCGACCCGCCGCTGCGGGCCAGAGCCCGTCGGCCGGGGCGACGCCGTAGGTGCAGAACGCACCCCGTCCCGGACGGGCTCCACGGGGGAGGCGGGCGCCACCTTAGCCGAAATCCAAGGAGTGTGGCGTTCTCGTTGTGGGGACCGTGGACGCGGCGGAAAGCGCAGGAAACCGACGGGAAGCATGGGAAGCGCGAGAAGCTTGGGCGGCGAACGGAACAGATCGGAAGCGACGGAAGGCGGCGGAAGGCGGCGGAAGGTGACAGAAGGCGACGGGAGAGGACGGAAGGAGACGGAAGGAGACGGAAGGCAACGGAAGGAGACGGAAGGCGACGGGAGAGGACGGAAGCGCCGAGCGCACCCAAGGGCCGCGTGTGACCTGGGCGGAGCCTTGTCGGTTCGACGTGCTGCGCAATTGAGCGGGCTTCCTCCGCCGAGCGGAGCTCGTGTATCGTCTCCCTTCGTGTCGAACGACAGTTTCTCTTCCGCTTCTTCGGGGGGCTCCGAGCGAGAGGGGGCTCGTGGCCCGTACGGCTTCCTCGTCCGGGTCGACGGTGCGCCGCCGCTCTGGTGCCGGGAGGTGCGGGGCTTCCACCGCGCCGCCGTGGCCGCGGCCGATCCCGAAGCGATGCCCCCCGCACAGCTCGTGCTCGTCGGCCTCGACGAGGCGACGCGCGCGTGGCTCGCGTCGTGGGCCGAGGACAGCGAGCGCGTGAGGCGCACGATGACGATCCGCAGGCTGCTCGACGACCGGGAAGCCACCGCGGTCGTGACGCTGGCGTCCTACGGCTACGGCGTCGAGACGGCGCTCGCCGTCGAGTCGGTCGTGGTGCCGGCGGGCGAGGGGCCGGCGGCCATCCTGCGCAGCGGCGTGCACACGAAGGAAGAGATCGACGCGATGCTCGCGGTCCTCGCCACGGCGCTGCCCGAGGCCGAGGAGCCGAGCTGGTTCGTGCACGTGTAGCCGGCGCGCGCAAGCGTCGACGAGCGCCGGCGGAGCTCGCCGCGCCGAGGTCCGCCGCGGCCGTGCTCGCCGCGGTTCCGCTCCGCGGCCGCGGACACGCTCCGTCGGAGGCGCTCCCGTCCTCGGGCGCGCTGCGCCCGTTGCGCGCCGCGCATGCCGCCGAGCGCGCGTCGTCCCGTCGGGCCGCTTCGAGCGCGGCGCGCTGCGTGCCCGCGCGGCAGGGCTGCGTGCGTGCGCGGCAGGGCGGAGCGCGGGAGGGCGGAGCGCGGGAGGGCGGAGCGCGGGAGGGCGGGAATGCATGGAAGCGAGTTGCTTTCGATGTTTCGGTGCGTGAGCCCCTTGCTCGCCTGAACAGCGGTGATAGGCTGGTCCTCGGCCTCGGACGGAGCATCAGCTCCAGGATGGTCCTGCCGTGGAGCACCACGGTGCTGAGGTCGACACCAGATCGGCGGGCTCTCCGCTGATCCGCAATCGAACACCCTTGCCATGCCGGACGATCTCTTTCGATCCGGCGCGGGGTGCCGGCACGCCGGAGGAGGGATGGACACCATGCACAGTACCAGTGGCTCTTCTATACCGGAGGCTGGGAACAGCTGACCCTCGTGGAGCGTGACGCAGGGCCATCGGGGCCTTGCGAGACGCCTCCGCGCTCGGCCAGGTCCGGTGCCTAACAACCTGTTGACCGCCATCGCGACCTCCGCGAGGCCGGCAGAGAGGGAATCGGGGAAGACTCAGGTCTTCCGGGAACGATTCTCACCGGTGCTCCGGGGTCGATCGCTCGTCGCGATGGGACAGGGGAGGCGCCGCACAGGCGGGATCAAGCGGGGTCCAGACGGCCTCCGGTAGAGGCCCACGGGACGGGTCGGGTGCAAGCGAAGCACCCGACCCGTTTTTTCTTTCCATTTCCCGCGAGCTTGCCCGCGAGGTTGCCTGCGAGCGCCTTTTTTGCCTGCGCCGCGCCCGTCTGGTACGCGGCGGCGATGCGGATGCTGCTGCTCGCGTCGCTCTTGTCGGTGATGCCTGGGCTCCCGGCGTGCGTCGAGGCCTTCGGCGACCAGGCGGCGTCTGGTCCGGGGACCGCGCTCGGCACGTTCCACGTGGTCGGGACGCAGACGGGGAACACGTGCGGGGAAGGGGCGCTCGGGGCGACGCGCCTGTGGGAGTTCGATGTCGAGCTCGCGCGCGGCGACGGCGCGCTGTTCTGGGACAACGGCGCCAGCGTCATCGAGGGCGTCCTCGGCGAGGACCAGGTGAGCTTCTCGATCGAGGGGCGCGTGGTCGTGGACATGCGCGCCGGCGACGGGCCGCCGGGGCCGCCGTGCTCCGTCGAGCGGCGCGACCGGGCGCACGGGGAGCTGGGCGACGCGGGCGACGACGTCGCGCGGTTCAAGGCGAGGCTGTCCTATACGTTCGCGCCCACGGCGGGATCGCGCTGCGAGGATCTCGTGGCCGGCGAGCTCAGCGTCGCGCCGGTGTTCGCGGCGCTGCCGTGCGGGATGGACTACGAGCTTGCCGCCAAGAGGAGCGGGCCCCCGCTCGAGTGAGCGGGGTGGGCGTGGACCTCGGGGCGCGCGCCGCGGTAGGGTGCCGCGAGCGTGATGCACGTCATCCATCAACTGGGCGGGCGCGGGGGGCAGCGCTGCATCGTGGTCCACGGCGGCGCGGGCGACGTCGCCCCCGAGCGGCGGCCGCTGCACGCGGCGGGGTGTCTCCTCGCCGCGCGCGCGGGTGCGCGCGCGCTGGCCGAGGGCGGGAGCGCGCTCGACGCGGTCGAGCGCGCGGTGCGCGTCCTCGAGGACGATCCGCTCTTCAACGCGGGCACGGGGGCGGTCCTCAACGAGGAGGGCCACGTCGAGCTCGACGCGTCGATCATGGAGGGCCGCGGGCTGCGCGCCGGCGCGGTCTGCGCGCTGTCGGATTTCGCCGAGCCGATCGCGATCGCGCGCGCGGCGCTGGAGGACGGCCGGCACGTGCTCTACGCCGCGCACGGCGCCGCGAAGTTCGCGCGGATGAAGGGGTTCGTGCCCGTGGGCGAGGCGGCGCTCATCACCGAGGCCGCGCGGGAGGCGCTCGCCGCGGCCCAGCAGGGCGCGCGCCGCGCGACCTCCTGGGCGGGGAGCACCGTCGGCGCGGTCGCGCGGGACGCGAGCGGGCTCACCGCCGCGGCGACGAGCACCGGCGGCACGGCGAACAAGCGGGTCGGGCGGGTCGGAGACTCGCCGCTCATCGGGGCCGGGACGTACGCAGACGACGATGCCGGCGCGGTGTCGACGACCGGCTACGGCGAGGGGATGATCCGGCTGGTGACCGCGCACTCCGCCGTGGAGCGGATGCGCGCTGGCAGCAGCGCCGCCGACGCGGCGAGGGAGATCATCGCGCACCTGGCCGCGCGGCTCGACGTGACGGGGGGCGTCATCGCCGTCGACCGGAACGGGCGGTTCGGGCTGGCGCGATCGACGGCGACGATGTCGTGGGCGGCGGCGGGGGATTGGGGGGAGGAAAGCGGTGTGTGAGGTGGCTTTATAAGGGCTCTCTGCTCAATCTAGACTTGAGTGGTTTCAGCTGGGGCTGATACGCCGTCCTTCGTCAATCGTCTTCCGTCCTTCGTGCGCGCGGACTCCGGCGAATCGCGCACGTGCACGCGCACGAAGGACGAGCACGAGAGACGAGGGACCGGCCTCCGGCGCAGCGTCGCCGAGGCCGTCACCTGCGGCGCCGGCGCAGCGCCGCGGAGGCGGCGGCGAGCGTCAGCAGGCCGAGCTCCGCCGGCACGCGGCCCGCCGGCTCCGCGGCCGTCGCGATGGCGAGGTGGCAGCCGCCCTTGTCGAGATAGCTGGTGCTCTGCGGCGGCAGGACGCACTCTCCGCCGGCGTCGCAGACGAAGCCGTCAGCACAATCGTGGACCGACCGGCAGGGCTTCGTTTGCTCCCCGGTCTGCGGCGAGCAGGCGAAGGGCAGGTAGTCGGGGTGCAGCGACGTGCATACGCCGTCGGCGGAGGCGCCCCGGAGCGCCGAGCACGCTTCGCAGAGATAGACGTCGCAGACCCGTTCGCAGCAGACGCCGTCGGTGCAGTGGCCGCTGTGGCACTCGACGTCCGCCGCGCAGGGGCTGCCGTCTGGCATCGGGCGGAAGACGGAGACGCTGTCGAGCACGCCTTCATCGAGGCCGCCAGCCACGAGGACCCGGCCATCGTTCAGCCGCGTGGCGGTGTGCCAGTACCGTCCCATGGGCAGCGGCTCGAGAGGGAGCCACGTCCCGGAGGACGGGTCGAACACCTCGACGGGCTGCAGCGCAGAGCCCTGCATGTCGGCGCCGCCCACGACGAGCACCCGCCCGTCCGACAGCAGCGTGGCGGTGTGCGCGATGCGGCCGGCGTGCATGGCCCCGAGCGGCATCCACCTGCCGGAGTCCGGGATGAACACCTCGGCGCTGTCGAGCGCGCCCGCCGCGTCGACTCCGCCGGCGACGAGGACCCGGCCGTCCTTCAGCCGCGTCGCCGTGTGCCGCGCACGCGCAGCCATCATGGGCCCGAGGGGCAGCCACGCGCCTGTGGCCGGGTCGAACACCTCGGCGCCGTGGAGCACTCCCTCAGGGCCAGACCCGCCGGCGACGAGCACCTGCCCGTTCGGCAGCAGCGTCGCCGTGTGCGCATATCGCGGCTCGCGCATGGGCGCGACGAGCACCCACGTCTCTGAAGCCGGGTCGAACAGCTCGGCGCTGTCCAGAATTCTTCCCTCATCGCGGCCGCCGGCGACGAGCACCTTGCCATCGTCCAGCAGCGTCGCCGTGTGCTGGTCCCTTGCGGTGTGCATGGGGCCGACGACGCGCCATGTGCCGGAGTCCGGGTCGAACAGCTCGGCGTGGCTCAGCGACCGCGTCTCGCCCGATGATGCGTCGAGGTCCTCATCACCGCCGGCGACGAGCACCCGCCCGTCCTGCAGCAACGTCGCCGTGTGCGAGCCCCGGGCCTGGCCCATGAGGCCGACGACGCGCCATGTGCCGGAGTCCGGGTCGAGCACCTCGGCGCTGTCGAGGAACCGCCCACGGCTCGCCCCGCCACCGATGGCGTCACCGCCGGCGACGAGCACCCGCCCGTCCGGCAGCAGCGTCGCCGTATGCGAGTACCGGGCCGTGCGCAAGGGGTCGAGGGACCGCCACAGGCCGGCGTCCGGGTCGAGCAGCTCGGCGTCGTCGATCGCTGCACGCAAGGAGCCGTCGGCATCGCGCTCCGAGCCGCCGGCGACGAGCACCTGCCCATCCGACAGCAGCGTCGCGGTGTGCTCGGCCCGGGACCGCTGCATGGACTGGAGCGATAGCCACTTGCCCGCCCCCGGGTCGAACACCTCGGCCCCGTCGAGCGAGCCTCCGGGACCGCCGCCGCCGGTCACGAGCACCCGCCCGTCCGGCAGCAGCGTCGCGGCATGATCGCGCCGGGCGGCGGCCATGCTCCTGACGGCGAGCCATGTCCTCGACGTGGGGTCGAACAGCTCGGCGCTGTCGAGCGCGCCGTCAGGACCCACACCCCCGGCGACGAGGACCCGCCCGTTCGGCAGCAGCGTTGCCGTATGGGCCGCGCGGGCGGTGAGCATGGGAGGCAGCGCGGACCACGCGCCCACGGCCGGGTCGAACAGCTCGGCGCTGTCGAGCGCGCCGTCAGGACCCACACCCCCGGCGACGAGGACCCGTCCGTCCGGCAGCAGCGTCGCCGTGGGGCCCGTGCGGGCGGCGAGCATGGGAGGCAGCGCGGACCACGCGCCAGATTCCGGGTCGAACAGCTCGGCGCTGTCGAGCGCGCCGTCAGGACCCTCGCCGCCGGCGACGAGGACCCGCCCACCCTGCAGCAGCGTCGCCGTGTGATCGGCGCGGGCAGCGCTCATGGGTTTTCCGGTGGACCATCGGCCTCCCTGGCCGGAGGTCGGGTCAAACACCCCGGTGCTGTCGAGCGCGCCCACACCGGCGTAGCCGCCGACGACGAGGACCCGCCCGTCCGGCAACAGCGTGGCCGTGTGATTGGCGCGCGTGGTGTTCGTCGAGCCGTGGATCGACCATCGGCCGGAGGCCGGGTCGAAGATCTCGGCGCTGTCGCTCGCGTCCACGAGACGATAGCCGCCGCCGACGACGAGGACCCGCCCGTCCGGCAGCAGCGTGGCCGTGTGCCTGTAGTGGGGGGCGCTCATCTTCCCGCCGAGCCTCCACCGCGGATCCACCAGCACGGTCTCGCCCTCGGCCTCCACCCACAGCTCGATCCGCTCCCCCCGCGCGGTGAGCCGCGCGCCGACGGGCCTCCCCCCCGCCGCGTAGGCCTCGGGCGCCGTCACGCGGATCTGCGTCGCGCCGCGCGCGTCCGCCAGCTCCACGGCCTCGCCGTCCTGGCGCAGCGCGGCCCCGTCGACCTGCCAGGAGGCCACGGGCGCATCGCGCCGCACCGCGCGCGGCTCGAGCAGCAGCCACTCCTCGTAGCCGTCTTCGAGGGCGGTCCAGAACGACGCTCCGCCCGCCCGCGAATAGGTCACCGCGCCTTCCGCGAGCTCGCCGGCGCCCGTGGCGCCGAGCTCCCTCACCAGCGCCTCGGAGCCGTCCGACAGGAGGAAACGGACGACGCCGTCGCCGCCCCGCGGGAACCGGGAGCGCGGCCCGCCCTCACCGGCGCGGCCGGCGGGCACGTCGAGCGCGCGCGGGGCCTCGAACCCGTCGTCCGCCAGGGCGAAGGCAAAGGGACCTCGAAGGATGGCGTCGGCCTGCTCGGGGAACTGCCGCCTGAGGAAGCGCGCGTCCATCGGATCGGCCACCTCGCTGCAGCCGAGCAACAGGGCCAGCGTCACGATCCAGAAGAACGCCAGCGTCCACAGGCCAGGTCGCCGCGTCGAACCAGCAATGGGCATATCGAATCCCTCTGTCCTTGTCTGCAGGGCCCGCACGAGCGCCCCTGTCAGTGGAATTCGTAACGGGCGCCGATCCCGGGCGCGACCGCGATGAGCACGGGGCCGGCGAGCCTCTCGACCAGAAACGCGCCGCGGCCGTCCTCCCCCGCGGGCACGGCCTGCCCCGCGTCCCACGCGGGCCGCTCCACGTCGACGAGCACGGGAACGGCGATGCCCGCGGTCAGCTGGAGCTGCCGGCCGATCGGCAGGCCGATCCGCACCTCGGGGGTCACGTGGAAGAAGAGCGCCGGGTGCTTCTGGGCGAAGAGGTCGAGCTCGTACATCGTCCCGCCGCTCGCCCGGAACGCGCCGTTCGTGCGCTCGTCGACGAGCGCGCCGGTCATGGTCCCGACGCCGAGGCGGAAGTGCAGCGGGAGGCGCTCGCTCAGCGGCAGCGCGAAGCTGATCCAGCCGCCGATGAGCGCGCTGCGCAGCGCCAGCCGATCGTCGACCGTGCCCCGATTGGGCGGCAGGCCGATCGGGATCACCTCCGTGGCGCGGCCGTCGAGGCGCTGCGACAGCGCGAGGTAGCCGGCGCTGACGCCGAACCCGAACCCCTCGCCGACCTCGTAACCCGCGTGGAGCACGGCGGAGCTGCCGATCCCGAGCGCCGCCTCGCAGGCGCCGATGCACGTGCCCGCGACCTCGCCGCCGAAGCTGGGCGCGAGCACGGCGCCCGTCACGACCTCGACGACGAACCGCGTCGGGCGCGCGGGCCGGCGCCAGAAGGGCGAGCTCGGGTCGCGATCCAGCGTCACGCTCGCGACCTCGGTCTGGTCGCGCGCGAGGACCACGCGGCGCGACTCCGCCAGGAACCCGGGCGCGGCGACCTCCACCCGGTGCGCGCCCGCGCGCAGCCGCCCTTCCCAGACGCCGCGGCCCACGGTCACGCCGTCGATCGCCACGCTGGCGTTCACCGGCACCGGCTCGACGCGCAGCGACGCGGCGAGCTCCTCGGCCGAGAGCGTCAGCGGCACGGTCTCGTCGGCCTCGACGTCGACCTGCACCGGCGGCGAGCCGAGGCGGCCCGCGCCGCGCAGCGCCACCGTGTGCTCGCCGGGCGCGAGCAGCCCCTCCCAGGGCGCCATGGCCATGACGCTGCCGTCCACCACGACCTCGAGCGGCCGGCCCTCCCGCTCCATCACCCGCAGGCGCCCCATGCGCGCGAGCGGCCGGAGCCGCGCCCTCACGCGCACGAGCCGGTCGCCCGCGACCTCGATGCGCTGCTCGAACGGCTCGAACCCCTCCTTGAACACGCGCACCCAGTGGCTGCCGGAGGTGAGCCGGAGCGGCCCGGGGAGCGGGGCTTCCCCGCGATGCCGCCCGTCGATCGCGATGAGCGCGCCCGGCTCGGCCCCGTCGACCTCGAGGATGCCGACCAGCTGGCGCAGCTCGTCGAGCTGGAGCTGCGCCGCCTCCTTCGCGGCGGCGGGCAGCCGGTGGCTGAAGCTGCGCAGCAGCTCCTCGAACATCTCCAGCGCCTCGTCGTGGCGCCCGAGCTGCTTCAGGCACACCGCGGCGCCGGAGGTCGCGGCCCAGCTGGCGTAGAGCTGTCGTGCGGCGAGGTACTCGGCGAGCGCCCGGGACCACTCGCGCCGCTCGTAGAACGCCCGGGCCTTCACGAAGCGGTCGACCGCCATCTCCCGCGCCGATGGGACGGCGGGCGGCGCCGGCTCTGCCGCGGGCGGCGCCGGCTCTGCCGCGGGCGGCGCCGGCTCGGCGGGCGCGGCGATCGCCGCGTTCGCCACGGCGAGCAGGAGCCCCGCCGCGACGAGACAGCGGCGACGAGCGCGGACGTGGCGTTCGGGCTGGGCCCGGCGAGGAAGAAAGAGCGGCATCGCGGCAAGGATTCGGTTCGTGTCGTCCCGTCGAGCGAACGGCGAGGGGTGGTCGTGACGACCGGGATCTTCCTGCTGCGATGCGCGCCTGAGCAACGGCGTTCAGCGCAGCGGAGCGTCGGCGATCTGCGCGGCGCGCGGCGGGGAACGGGACGGCCGTGCTGCCGCACGTAGCCAGCGCTGCCGCGAAGATCTAGTCTGCCGCCCCCATGATCCCTGCCGGTCCCTTGCCCATCCTACCGCTCTCCTCGCCGCCGGAGCTGACTTGGCGCGTCCCCGGGTCGAAGAGCATCACGAACCGCGCGCTCGTGCTGGCGGCGCTGGCCGACGGCGAGAGCACGCTCGAAGGGGTGCTCCACAGCGACGACACGCGCCACATGCGGTCCGCCCTGGAAGCGATGGGGATCGGGATCCAGGACGCCGGGCCGCAGACGCTGGTCGTGCAGGGGGGGCGGCACCGGCTGCGCGCGCCGGAGCGCGAGCTGTTCATCGGGAACAGCGGGACCACGGTGCGCTTCCTGGCCGCGCTCGCGTGCCTCGTGCCCGGCGAGGTGGTGCTGGTCGGCGACGAGCACATGGCCAAGCGGCCGATCGCCGATCTGGTCGACGGCCTGCGGCAGCTCGGGGCGGACGTGGAGTGCGCGACCGGGTGCCCGCCGCTCCGGATCCGGGGCGGCCGGCTGAAGGGCGGCACGTTGACGATGCGCGGGGACCGCTCCAGCCAGTACTTCTCGGCGGTGATGATGGCCGGGCCCTTCGCCGAGTCCGCCATCGATCTGCGCATCGCCGGCGAGCTGGTGAGCCGCCCCTACGTCGAGATCACGCGCCGCATGGTCGCGGATTTCGGCGGCCTCATCGACGAGGCCGCGGGCGCTTTCACCATCCATCCCGCGAGCGGATACCGCCCGAGGAGGTACCCGATCGAGCCCGATGCGTCGTCCGCGAGCTACCCGTTCGCGCTCGCCGCGGCCGCCGGCGGCGCCATCACCGTGCCCGGCCTCGGCGAGGGGGCGCTCCAAGGGGATTACCGGTTCGT
The DNA here is from genome assembly GCF_028553905.1 of Sorangium sp. So ce836. Classification (NCBI taxonomy): domain Bacteria; kingdom Pseudomonadati; phylum Myxococcota; order Polyangiales; family Polyangiaceae; genus Sorangium; species Sorangium sp. So ce836. Next base: position 5,241,189 of record NZ_CP102233.1, read on the forward strand.
CGAGCTCCTGGAGCAGGCCGGCGCGCGCGTGAGCAAGCAAGCGGACGCCACCACGGTGCGCAGCGACGGGCGCCTGCGCGGCATCGACGTCGACATGCACCACATCTCGGACACGGTGATGACCCTGGCGGCCATCGCGCCGCTCTTCGAGGGGCCGACGACGATCCGGAACGTGGCGAACATCCGGATCAAGGAGACGGACCGCCTCGCCGCGACGGTCGCGGAGCTCCGCCGCCTGGGGCAGGAGGTGAGCCACGGCGACGACTGGCTCCGCATCGAGCCGCGCCCCCTGACCCCCGCCGTGGTGCACAGCTACAGCGACCACCGCATGGCGATGAGCTTCGCGATCCTGGGGCTGTGCCGGCCCGGGATCACGATCGAGAACCCGGCCTGCGTCGCGAAGACGTATCCGACGTTCTGGGAGGACGTCGAGCGGTGCCGCGCCGCGATCGGCGGCGCGGCGTCGCGCGGGTGACCGCGGGCGGCGGCGATCTGGCGGCTCGTCCTGCCGCCGCGGTGCTCGACCTCATCGTCCTACTGGCACTCGTTCAGGTGGCACCGGCCGCTGCAGCACTGGGTATCGAGCGTGCACGCCGTCAGGCGGTCCTGGCAGCAGCGCCCGGAGATGCAGCTCATCGGGGCGGGGCAGTCGAAGCTGCCGTCGCAGGGCCCGCCCGGCGCGACTACGCAGGAGCCGCCCTTGCACTCGAAGCCGTCGCAGCAGTCCGCCCCCTCGTCGCACGCACCGCTGCGCGAGCAGCAGCGCCCGCTGGCCCCGCACTCGAGGCCGTAGCAGCACGGGCGCGCGGCATCGCAGGCCGCCTGCGCGCCGCCGCAGCACTGGCCGAGGTAACAGGCCCCGTCGCAGCACTCGTCGCCGAACACGCAGCTCGTCCCGATGGCCCCGCAAGGGCCGCAGCCGGTCTCCCGGTGGCACACGAGCCCCGAGCAGCAGTCGTCCTTGTCGGAGCAGTCCTTGCCCTCGGCGGCGCAACACGCCTCGTCCGCGCAGACGCCGCCGCAGCAATCGCTGGCCACCGCGCAGACGTGCCCTGAGCGGAAGCACGCGTCCGGCTCGCACGTCCCGTTCCGGCAGGCCCAGCCGTCGCAGCAGTCGTCGGCGCGCTGGCAGGCGCCGCCCGTCTGGTGGCAGGCGCAGATCCCGTCGAAGCAGCCCCCGGTGCAGCAGTCGTCCGGGCGCGCGCAGCTCTCCCCGGGCGCCTTGCAGGCGCAGCGCTCGTCGACGCAGTCGAGCGCGCCGCAGCAGTCGCCGGCCGCGCTGCAGGAGAAGCCGACGTCGGCGCAAGCGCGGCAGCTGCCCTCCGCGCACTCGAGCCCGGCGCAGCAGGGCGCCTCGTCGGAGCACCCTTGCTCCCGCTGGCGGCAGGCTTGGACGCACGTGGCGGAGTTGCAGACCAGGCCGTTGCAGCAGGCCACCCCGTCGCGGCAGCTCTCTCCCTGCGCCGCGCAGCTCGAGCTGCAGGTGCCGAACGACGAGCTCCCGTCGCTCGACGGCAGGCAGGTCAGGCCCTCGCAGCAAGCGCCGTCGTCGCTGCACGGCTCGTCGGCGCGGTTGCAGCGCGGCTCGCCGCAGCGGCCCGCCTCGCACGCGAGCCCGTCGCAGCAGTCGCCGTCGCGGGCGCACTCGGCGCCCGCCGCGCGACACCCCGGCCGGCAATGGCCGGACTCGCAGCGCGCGCCCGAGCAGCAGGCGGCGTCCGTGTGGCAGGCCATGCCGGCGGGCGCGCACGCGCAGCTGCCCGCGATGCAACCGAACGAGCAGCAGTCGCCGTGCTCGCTGCAGGTGTCGCCCTGGCGCCCGCAGTCCGGGGCTGGCTCCCAGCGCGCGCTGCACCCGAGGGGCCCCCAGGCCACCGCCGCGAGGCCCGCGCAGAGCAGCGCGCCGAGCCACCCGAGCGCGAAGCCATCCGCGCCTCGCCTCACCATTGGTACCCTCCCATGAAGGCCATCTCGTAGGCCGTATCCGCGTTTTCCTGTCCGGAGAAGAGGAGCCCGAACGGCTGGCCGCGGAGCACCCAGCCCGACGGGAAGCGGTACTCGAGGTGCCCGGACAGCCGCCCGATCACCGCGCTCGCGTGCGCCCACTCGCCGGGCTGAAACGGCATGTCGGGCATCCTCACCCATGCGAACGAGGGCCCCATCCCGAGCCCGCCGCCGGCCGCGAGGCGGCCCTGCTCGGTGGAGAAGATCGCGGCGTCGATATCGGCGGTCGCGAGGAGCGCGAGCTCGTGGATCTCCAGCTCTCCTTCTGGCATCAGCCCGCCGAGGTCCGGGAGGGACACCGAATCGTAGGAATACATCGACGCGAGGTACCCGCGCAGCGCGATGACGTTCGTCAACGGCAGCTGCCAGCCGACATCGAGGCGAACCCCGAGCACCGCGGCGCGGATCCAGGCCAAGCCAGCGAGCGCGCGCGGGCCGCTTGTGGCCGGGAGCTTCGGCGCGGACAGGATGGCAGGCGCCGCCTCGACCTGCGGCGGGCCGCTCGCGCCGCCGGGGGCGGGGACGGAGTGCGCGCCGTGCATGGGCGCCACGGGCTGTGCGCGGGCCGCCGCTGGCCATAGCGACAGCGCCGCGAGCGCGAGCGCGCCCAGCGGAGCGGAGAAGCGTGCGGAGGATACGGGCGTCGTGAAGGTCATCCCGAGCGGCGCGGCACCCTAGTCGAAAGAGGAATCGAATGGAGCGATGCGCAGGATTCCGGCGGGCCTTGCAATGGATCGAGCGGTGCTTTCGCTCGGCGGAGTGGGGGATGGCGAGCGACGAATGGATGGCGGAGGGTTGACGGATGGTTGACCGATCATTCCGTCTTCCGTCTGCCCTCTGTCGTCTCCCCTCTTCCGTCTTCCGTCTTCCGTGCTCGTCCTTCGTGCGCGTGCGCGTGCGCGATTCCACGGCGTCAGCGCGCACGCGCATGGAGAGGGGAGATGGCAGAGAGGGAGACGGCAGAGGGGAGACGGCAGAGGGGAGACGGCAGACGACAGAGGGGATACGGCAGCCAGCAGCTCTTCTCGCCCCGCTCCGGTCACCCTCCGGCGCCAGCCTCCCCCGGCGGCTCCGGCTCCTTGTGAAACATCCCCGCGAGGATCCGCTCCGCCGCGTCGGCCAGGATGTCGCGCGACAGCCGGGTCTCCTCGCCGAAGAACCGCGTCGCCACCCCCGCGTCGAGCGCGTGCGTCGCGAGGAGCGCGAACGCCTCCGCCTCGTCGAACGTCGCCTCGGCGGTCAGCACGCGCTTTCCCGGCCGGAGATCCTCCTGGTCGAAGCGGCCCTGCCAGGTCTCGCCCAGCGTGATCGAGAAGTACTGCGCGGCCACGTTCCCCGGGCGGGCCATGTGCGAGACCGCGACCACGGCCCGGAGTCGCTCGCGCTCGTCCGGGGTCATGTCGCGCTTCCAGGCCTCGACCGTGGCGTGCATCGTCTCGATCTGGTCGCGCGCCGCGTCCTCGGCGTTGAGGAGGACATCCGGCGTCTGCGCGCGGGTGAAGGCGGACAGCGCCTCGGGCGCGACACCGCCCGCCGCGCTCGCCTCGTCGAGGAGCGCGAGCGACGCGCCCAGGATCCGGCGCTGGCGGGCGAGCTGCTCCGGGGTGAAGCCGCGGCCGTCGAGGTCGGCCGCGGCCGCGGCGATGCGCTGTCGGAGCTCGGCCAGCCGGCCCCGCGCCGCGCCGTCGAGCGCGCCGCGCCGGCCCGAGAGCAGCGCATGAACCGCGAGCGGAGCGTGCGCGACCACCTTGAGCTCGTGGTAGCGCCGGGTGCGCGCCGGCCCCTCGAACCGCCGGCCGCCGCGCCGCAGGATGAGGCTGTCGTCGATCTGGGCGATGATCGGCTCGATGCCGGCGAGGACCGCCTCCCGGCGCGCGGCGTACGCGTCGAGGAAGGCCTGGTTGAGGGCGCCGAGCGGATCGGTGGGGGCCAACGCGGCGCTCACCTCCCGCGGCGCCCCGGCGGAGGACGCGCGCTCGACCATGGGTCGCGAGCTCCATAGCACGCGTGCCCGAGCCCGCGTCAGGGGAGCGGCCGCGCGTTCGCGTCGAGCCAGTCGAGCGCCTCATCCATCACCCGCTCGGCCTCCGGCATCTCCCCGTGGCGCGCGCCGGGCATCTCCCGATAGAGCGCCGGGATCCGCGCCGCCATGAGGCCGCCCGCGCCCTCCTTCATGCGGTACTTCGCGTCGAGCTCGCCGCTGATCATCACCGCCCCCCGGATGCCCCGGAGGCGCGCGGCGGTGGGCGTCGTGGGCGCGCCGATCAGCACGAGCCGCGAGTATCGCTCCGGCCAGCGCTCCGCGAGCCGCTCCGCGATGTACGCCCCCTGCGAGTAACCGATGACCACGAGATCCTCGGCCTCGCCGCCGCACGCCGCGAGCGCGCTCCGGATGCGCCGCTCCTGCTCCCCGGGGTCGGGCGAGTACTTGCTGAACGGGCCGTCGCCGCAAGGCACGTCGCCCTGGAGCCCGAGCACCCCGCCGTGCTCGCGCGCCGCACCCTGCATGGCCTGCACGTAGCCGAGCCCGTGCCCGCACATGCCGTGGAGGAACACCATCCGCGGGCACGCGCCGCCGCGCCCGGTGACCACGAACGCCGGCAGATCGCCGGGCACGGCCATCTCGGTCGCCACGAGCGGCGGATCCGCCGGCTCCGGCGCGGCCACCGCCGCCGGCTCCGCCGGGCGCTCCTCCGCGAGCGCACGCTCCTCCTTGCCACACCCCGCCGCAAGCACGGCGAGGCTCAACCCTGCTAGAGCTACAGCGGAATTCTTCATAAATCTGGCGTGGTGCCAGGGCCGGCCGACCGCAAGCGGCCCACCGCGAAGCGGTTGACATGTCTGTTGAAGCGGAATAATCATCCGTTTTATTGGATGAGGTCGGCTGACCCGAGGCCATGAGCGTCGCGCCTCGCGCGCCGCGCCGCTGGGCTCGCCGGCAGCCCCTGGGGCGCCGCCGGGTCGAGGCTGGGATCATGGAGCGCTTCTACGCCAGGGAGCGCATGGGCGTGCAGGGCAGCTGGAGCCGCCACTCGGCCGCGCGCGTCGCGTCGGCCCAGGCGCTGCGCGGGCGCGACCGGCTGCGCGCGGCCCTCTCGGCGATGGGGTTCCGGCTGCAGTAGCCCGGGCGCCGGGCCGTCGCGCGCCCGCGCGCGGCGCGCCGGTGCGCGCGGAGCAGCACCCGAGCAGCAGCCCCTGGTGCGCCGCCAGCAACGGGAGGGCGCCACCCGCGAGATCGCGGCCGAAAAACCGGCCGTGGCATGTCGGCTGCAATCCAAAGAGAACGGCCGAGCCTCCGCAAGCGCGGTGGGCCGGGCGCTCGGCGAGCGATGGGCCGGGCGCTCGGCCGAGCGTTCGGCAGAGCAGCTGACCTGAGCAAGGGAGTCGTCCAATCATGAGCGAGGTACGGGAGCCAGAGGGAGAGGTCGGGCGCGTCCTCGACGGGAGCGACACGCTGGCGCTGGAGGCCGACGTCCTGGTGCTGGGCGGCGGGCCCGCCGGGACGTGGGCGGCGCTCGCCGCGGCGGCGCAGGGCGCGCGCGTGGTGCTCGCCGACAAGGGCTATTGCGGCAGCAGCGGCGCCACCGCGCCGTCCGGGGTCGGCGTGTGGTACGTGCCCCCGACCCCCGAGGCGCGCGAGGCCGCCAAGGCCAGCCGGGAAGGGCTCGGCGGCTACCTCGCCGACCGGGGCTGGATGGACCGCGTGCTCGACCGGACGTGGTCCAGCGTGAACGACCTCGTGACCTGGGGATATCCGTTTCCGGTCGACGACGGCGGGCAGCCCGTCCGCCGCAGCCTGCAAGGGCCCGAGTACATGCGGCTCATGCGCAAGCAGGTGAAGCTCGCGGGCGTCCGCATCCTCGATCACAGCCCCGCGCTCGAGCTCCTGGTCGACGCGGACGGCGTGGTCGCCGGCGCGGCCGGCGTCTGCCGGCAGCTCGGGCAGCGCTGGGTGGTGAAGGCCGGGGCCGTGGTCATCGCCACCGGCGGCTGCGCGTTCCTCAGCAAGGCCCTCGGCACCAACGTGCTCACCGGCGACGGCGGCCTCATGGCCGCCGAGGCAGGCGCCGAGATGTCGGGGATGGAGTTCTCGAACGCCTACGCCATCGCCCCGGCCTTCGCGTCGGTCACGAAGACCCTCTTCTACAACTGGGCGACCTTCTATTACGAGGACGGGCGCGTCATCGAGGGCGCCGGCTCGCAGCGCGGCCGCTCCGTGATCGCGCAGACGCTGCTCACGCAGCCGGTCTACGCCCAGCTCGACAAGGCCGACGAGGCACTGGAGGCCTGGATGCGCAAGGCCCAGCCGAACTTCTTCCTGCCCTTCGACCGCGCCGGCATCGACCCGTTCCGGCAGCGGTTCCCCGTCACGCTGCGGCTCGAGGGCACCGTGCGCGGCACGGGTGGCATCCGCATCACGAGCCACAGCTGCGCCACGTCGACGCCGGGGCTCTACGCCGCCGGGGACGCCGCCACGCGAGAGCTCATCTGCGGCGGGTTCACGGGCGGCGGCAGCCACAACGCCGCGTGGGCCATCTCGTCGGGGCAGTGGGCCGGCGAGGGCGCCGCCGCGTTCGCGCGCAGCCTCGGCCCCCGCGCCGGCCAGCGGGCCGCCCGGGGGGCCGGCCGCGCCGCGCTCCCGGCGGCGGGCGGCACGCGGCAGCTCGACGCGGAGGCGGTGATCCGGTCGGTGCAGGACGAGGTGTTCCCGTACGACAAGAACCTGTTCCGCACCGAGCGGGGGCTCGCGGTCTCGCTCGACCGGCTCGACGCGCTGTGGCGCGACGTGCGGCAGGCCCGGCCGACGGCGGAGGTGCGCGAGGCGGTGCGGGCGCGCGAGGGCGCGGCCATGGTGGCCACGGCGCGCTGGATGTTCAACGCGGCGCGCGCGCGCACCGAGACGCGCGGGATGCACAAGCACACGGACCACCCGGGGCTCGATCCGGCGCAGCAGCGGCGGCTGATCACCGGCGGGCTCGATCGCGTGTGGGTGCGCCCCGAATCGCCGCCGATGGCATCGGTCAGCCCGGCTGCGGCGGAGGCGCACGCGCCATGATCGAGCTCGTCAGCGATGTCCGGTGCATCGGGTGCGATCTCTGCGTCGAGGTCTGCCCCACCAACGTGTTCGATCGCGTCCCGGGCGGCGCGCCGGTGATCGCCCGGCAGCGCGACTGCCAGACGTGCTTCATGTGCGAGGCCTACTGCCCGGTGGACGCGCTCTACGTGGCGCCGGAGGCCGAGCGACCGGTCCAGGTCGACGAGGAGCAGCTCTCGACGTCCGGGCTCCTCGGCAGCTACCGGGCCGCGGTCGGGTGGGGGAGCCGGCGCAGGCCGGGCGCCGAGGTCGACCAGACGTTCCGCGTCCTCGAGGCCGCGCGCCGGGGCTGAGGCCCGCCTCGCCGCCGCGATCTCCTCCCGCGGCCGGCCGGGCCGACGAGCCCACCGGCATCGAACGATGTGCTCTCCTGTGGAGCATCAAAATTCCAGTCCATCCAGAAAATGCACGACTTTCGCGCTGAAGGTGACTGGTTCTGCGCTGGTGTCGCAACCTAGGCGAGCAACCAACTCACCATGCCGCTGACGGCCGGGGGCGAGCCGCCGACCGGAGGAGGAGCGGCAACGCGAGGTACGCCGATGAGGTCCCCTGTTTTCTTGATCTGTTTCTCGCTCGCTTCTGGGCTCGTGGCCTGCGGTTCAGGCGAAACCGGCGCTGGCGGCGACGGCGGCGGCGAACCCGGCACGGGCGGCGGCAACGCGGCCGGCACGGGCTCCGGCGGCGGCGCGACCGGCACGGCCTCCGGCGGCAACGCGACCAGCACGGGCCCCGGCGGCGGTCCTGCGTCGGGCAGCGGCGGCGCGGGCGCCGGCGCGGGAGGCGGCGGGGGCGTGCCCGCGCCGACCGGGTTCGCGCAGATGGAGGACCTCGACCGCGGCGTCGTGGCCGTTCCCACGGACGGCGGCATCTACGTGGGCTTTCGCCTGTTCGGCTACGATCCCGACGACATCGCCTTCAACGTCTACCGGGACGGCACCAAGGTCAACGACGCGCCGATCACGGACTCCACGAACTTCGTGGACCGCGGCGGCTCCCCGAGCTCGGTCTACAGCGTGCGTCCGGTCGTCGGCGGCGTCGAGCAAGGCGAGTCGAAGCCCGTGGCCGTGTGGAAGGATGGATCCCTGTCCATCCCGACGACGCCGCCGCCGGCCGGGGACGGCTACACCTACTCGAGCGGCGACGGCAGCGTGGGAGATCTGGACGGCGACGGGCGATACGAGATCGTCGTCAAGTGGGATCCGTCGAACCTCCAGGACAACTCGAAGGCTGGCCGCACCGGCAAGACCTACCTGGACGCGTACACGCTCGAAGGCAAGCGGCTGTGGCGGATCGATCTCGGCGTGAACATCCGGGCCGGGGCGCACTATTCGCCGTTCCTCGTCTACGATCTCGACGGCGACGGGAAGGCGGAGGTGGCGGTCAAGACCGCGCCGGGGACGCGCGACGGCAGGGGCGAGCCGCTCAGCCTGGGGCCCGCGGCCGCCGACGACGACTCCAAAGATTACCGCAACAACGACGGGTACATCCTCACCGGCCCGGAGTATCTCACCGTGTTCTCCGGAGAGACCGGCGCCGAGCTCGCCACGACGGAGTTCAAGGTGGGGCGCGGCGACCCGTGCAGCTGGGGCAACAACGAGTGTTACGGCAACCGGGTCGACCGCTTCGTCGGCACGATCGCGTTCCTCGACGACACCGGCCGGCCGAGCGCGGTGTTCGGCCGGGGCTACTACGCGCGCACCACGCTCTCGGCCTGGAACTACCGCGACGGCGCGCTCACGAACCTCTGGACGTTCGACTCCAGCTCGAGCCGCGAGAACGGGGCGTACGGCGGCAAGGGGGCGCACTCCATCAGCGTGGCGAACGTGGACGACGATCCGCAGCAGGAGATCATCAACGGCGGCGCGACGTTCGACAACGACGGCAAGGGCCTCTGCGCGGTGGACTACTACGCTCACGGCGACGCGCTGCACGTGACGGATCACATCCCGTCCCGCCCCGGCCTCGAGGTGTTCATGCCGTACGAGGGCGGGGAGTCGCCCGCGTACGCGATGCGCGACGCCCGCACGTGCGAGGTGATCTGGAAGGGGCCGGGCAACGGCGGCGAGGAGGGCCCCGGCCGGGGCGTGGCGGCGGACATCGATCCGCGGAGCCCCGGGAGCGAGGCGTGGGTCAATAACAGCCAGCTCTTGCGGGGCGCGGACGGAGGCGCTGCCGGCAATCGCCCCTCGTCGTCCAACTTCCTCATCTGGTGGGACGCGGATCTCAGCCGCGAGCTCCTCGACGGCAACAAAGTCCAGCAGTACGACGGCGAGGGCGCGGGCTTCACGGCGAACGGGTGCGCCGCGAACAACGGCACGAAGAGCACCCCGACGCTCAGCGCCGACATCCTGGGCGACTGGCGCGAAGAGGTGATCTTCCGGTGCGGCGACTCGATTCGCATCTTCACGACGAACCAGGTCGCGAAGAACCGGATCCACACGCTGATGCACGATCCGCAGTACCGCGTGGCCATCTCGTGGCAAAACGGCGCCTACAACCAGCCGCCTCACCCGAGCTTCCACATCGGGGAGGGGATGGCCCCGGTGCCGAAGCCGGACATCCACGTCCGCTGACACGCCCCGGGCGCGCGCGGGTCGCGGCGCTCAACGACTCAGCTCAGCAGCGGCCACGGCGCCGCCCCGCGCGGATCGCTGCGGCGAGCGCGAGCCCGACCGCGGAGAGCGTCCAGCCCGATGAGACGCGGCGACCCGTGCTGACCGAGCAACCCTCGATCACGTACTCGCCCACCGGCTCCGCAGGGGCGCCACCGCCGCTGCCGCCCTCGCCCGAGCCATCGGAGCCGCCAGCCCCCGTCTCGATGGATTCGCACAGGCTCAGGTCATCGTCGATGCAGGCGTCGGCGTCCTCCGTGCAGCGCTCCTCCTTGGCGGCGCACCAGATCCGCTCGAAGCCCTCGGGCGGGGCGGCGCACGCGACGATCGCGCGGCGGAGCCTCTCCGCGTCGATCGGGAACACGCCGGCGGTGTCCGCGCCGCCGTGCGGAATGCAGCTGCGCTCCTTCTCGATCGTCGTACCGTCGGCGAGGCTCCTGTACGTGAGCTGGTAGCAGTACTCCGGAGCCGCCACGTCGAAGCCTTCGAACACGTTCCCGCCCCAGACCGTCCTCGAGCTGAGCTCCGTCCCGTTCGGGAGCGAGAAGGTCACGATCTGCACGTACTGCTCTATCCCGTGGACCGCCTGCGCAGCGACACGGAGGTCGAGGGCAGCGTAGCGCTCCTCTTCCTCTGCCACGCAGGACTCCTGTGGACCGCAGCTGCCCGGCGCCGCAGCGAGGGTGCAGCAGATCGGCTCCCCGTGCCAGCGCGCGTGCACGGTGACGATGACCTCGACGGGGATGGCGCCTACATCCATGTCGAGATCGGCGCTCGCCACGAGCTCCCACACCGGAAGGTGCATGTCCTGGTCCGCGGTGGCGACCGTGTACGTGTGACCCTCGATGAGCGGCGCGGCGGGCCGAAAGACGAGCAAGCGCTCGCCAGCGCCGACCGGCTCGAAGGAGAACACCTCCTGAGCGCCGGCGATCACCGCGCCCGCCTCCTTGTCCTTCACCACGAGCACGGGCCCCGTCGGACAGGCCACGCCGCAGTACACCCGGGCCACGATGACCCCGTCGAGCGGCACGGCCGACGGGACGTCCGAGATGTAAATCCCTGGCAGAGGCGTGCAGGCGGAGCTCGGGCTGGAAGCGCCGATGGCGGTCAAACCGCCGGAGGCGGCGAGAGCCCACGCGGCGAAGCGGCGATGCTGCATGTCGAGTCCTCCCGAGGAGACCCGGGGCGAATGACCCCCTGCCTCTCGCCCGTAGGATACTGCAAGCGAGCTCGCCGCGGAGCCTCAGCGCGGCGGGGCGGCGGGCGCGGCGTCGCGCCGGTAATCGCCGACGGTCTGGCCCGTCCAGCGGCGGAAGGCGCGGACGAAGCTCGGCGTGTCGGCGTATCCGAGCAGGAAGGCCATCTCGCCGACACCGAGCTCGCCCTCGGCGGCGTAGGCGCGGGCGGCCTCGGCCCGCACCTCGTCGACCACGCGCCGGAACGAGGTGCCGCGCGCGGTCAGCTCGCGCTGGAGCGTGCGCGGGCTCGACGACAGGAGCGACGCGACGCGCGGCAAGAGCGCCTCGGAGTGGGTCAGGTTCTCGCGGACGCTGCGGCGCACCCGGGCGAGGAAGTCGTCGGGGCGCTGGGCGCGCTCGTCGAGCATGCGCGTGGCGTGCTGGTCGAGCACCGCGAGCAGGGCGCCGTCGGCGGCCACCTGGGGCAGGGCCATGACGGCCTCGCTGACGACGAGCGCGTTCTCGCCGCTGTCGAAGCAGAGCTCCGCGCCGAACCAGCGCTCGATCTCGCCGACGTCGGGCGGGCGGGGGTGGGCGAGGCGCACGAGGCGGGGCACGACGTGCTGGCCGGTGAACTCGCGCGACTGGCGCAGCATCGCGGTCAGGATGAACTCGTTGCCGTGCCGGCCCTGCGCGAGGGGCTCGCCCTCGATCCACTGGCGCAGGACGACCTCGCCGCCCCGGCGATCGAGCCGGGCGCTCAAGAGCCCGTTGTTGACGAGCGGCAGGTACTTGACGAAGCGGGCCGCCGCCTCGCCCGCGGTGGGGGCCGACGAGGCGCTCAGCTCGAAGACGCCGAGGTACCCGCGCGGCAGCGACGTGGCGATGCGAAAGCCGAGAAACGGCTCGCGCGCGGCCTCGGCGCAGGCGTCGATGAGGTCGCGGTAGGCGGCGAGCGGCATCTCGCTCATGCGGTCCTCGAACGCCGATGGCCCGAGGCCGAAGCGCGCGGCGAGCGCGACCGCGTCGGCGCCCGCCCGCTGCGCCCACCAGAGCGCCGGGCGCACGACGAACGAGCGATAGAGGGGCGAGTCGGCGTACGGGGCGGGGCGAGCGGCGGGCCCGGGCGCACCTCGTTTCACGCCCCGATGGTCGCGCCCACCGGGGCATGGCGTCAAATGACAACGCGGTGGCGGCTCATGCCACTGGAAGGCCGGAGGGCCCCGGGCGCACGATAGGCCTACCCGTGGTTGCGCCCAGGTCGGGCCCGAGCTGGCGCCGCGCACGGGCCGCGACGGGGCCGCCGGGCGCGCCGTGGCCGCGCCGAGCGCGGCGGGCGTGGTCATGGCGTGCGGGTCGGCGCCGGGGCGCGTCGCGCACGATCGCCGGGCGGCGCCGGCGCCGGGGCGGGTCTTGGTGGTCTCGGGTTCGTATCGAAGGAGGCTGAGATGGTTCGTCGAACAGTCATTCTACCCCGGGTGCTCGCGCTCGCGCTCTTCGCGGCCGCGGCCGCGCCCCGGACCGCCGCGGCGCAGGGCGTGTCGGCGCCCAGGCCGTTCGGGCACTGGAGCTTCGACGCCTGCGCGGGGGGCCAGGTCGTCGATCAGGGCGCGACGCCCAACCACGCCCAGCTCCACGGCACCGTCTTTTGCGGCGACGGGCGCTACGACGACGGAGCCGTCTTCGACGGCGCCCCCGACAGCCGGGTCGAGGTCTCGAACGCCGCGGCCTTCGCCGCGCCAAGGTTCACGGTCGCCGCCTGGGTGAAGCCCTCGGGGCCGGGCGCGATCGTGAACCGCTGGTGGAGCCCCGACGTGTGGGGCCTGTGGTTCCTCGGCGACAGGTTCATGTTCGCCGTGACGTTCCCGGGCGGGCAGTGGGGCAACCCGATCTCGGTCACCGCGCCGGCGGTGGCGGGCCGGTGGACGCACGTCACGGGGTCGTACGACGGCAACCGGATCGCGCTCTACGTCGACGGCGTGCTCGCCGCGTGGAAGCCCGCCAGCGGCACGCCGCAGGCGTCGAGCCGGCCCATCGTCATCGGCAACCACCCGTCGTGGGACGCCTTCGAGGGCTCGATCGACGAGGTGCTCTTCTACGACCGCGCCCTCAGCGCCGGCGAGGTCTCCGCCGTCGCGAGCTCGCCCCCGCCGCCGCCGTGGGCGCTGCCCGCGGTCTACGAGGCCGAGGCGCCGTCGAACGGTCTAGCGGGGCTCTACGTCGACGACTTCAGCTGCGGGTCCTGCTCGGGCGGCGCCGTCGTCCGGGGCATCGGCTACGACGCGTCGCTGCGCTTCGAGGGCGTCATGGCCCCTTCCGCCGGGCGCTACCTGCTCGAGGTGGACTGGCTCGGCTACGAGGGCGAAGCGCTGGTGAGCGTCAACGACCGGCCGCCGACGCTCGTGCCCTTCACCGACGGCGATTTCTACGCGCCGACCACGCGGGTGCTGCGCGTCGACCTCGACGCCGGCCCGAACGCCATCGCCTTCTCGCACTCGGGCCGGCCCGCGCCCGACATCGACCGCCTCCGCCTGACCGAGGGCGCGATCGATCACGTGATCCTCGACGACGTGCCCACGACGGGCGACCCGGTGATCGGGGCCGCCGCCACCCACGAGCACGTCGCCTCCGAGCTCGCCTTCAGCGGCAAGTGGTTCTGGGGCTCGGTCGAGGGCGACGAGGCCGAGGCGATGCAGAGCTGCGACGGCTCGGGCGACACGCACGCCGGCGCCGCCGGCATCTGCGACGTCGGCTTCGCGAACCTCTTGGGCGTCGATACCTGCTGCCACGGCGGCGGGATCGGCGACTGCTATTACAAGCGGACCGACGGCCATACGGGCGACCCCGAGCACGATTACCTCGAGTGGCCCAAGTGGGACACCAACGCCCACCCCCGCTACTGGCACGGCTACCTGCGCCGCGCCCTCGAGGGCGGCCTCAAGCTCATCGTGGCCCAGGCGGTCGAGAACTACCCGCTCTGCTCGCTCGTGCGCAACGGCGTGGGCACCAACCCCTTTCGGCACGAAGGGTTCGAGTGCGACATGGCCGACTCGCTCCAGAGCATCGTCAGGCAGATCCAGTTCTTGAAGGCGCTCGCCAGCAACCACGCGGACTTCCTCGAGATCGCCTATTCGGCTGCCGACGCCCGCCGCATCATCAGCGAGGGCAAGATGGCGATGGTGATCGGCATCGAGGCCGACTACGCGTGGGCCCCATACGACAGCCCGGTCGACCGCCTCGACTATTACCACGACCTCGGGGCCCGCACGGCCTTCCTCGCGCACTCGCTCAACACGCGCATCGCCGGCACGGCCATCTACGTGCCCCAATTCGCCGCGCAGCAGTCGTTTCTCAACTGCTTCTTGCACAACGTGCAGTGCAAGACCGACCCGAACGACCCCCTCGCGACCGACGCCGAGCACCCCTTCGCCGTCGACCAGAGCAACCAGTTTGGCTGCTCGCCCGCGTACGCGACGAGCTACGAAGAGCTCTGCTCGCTCAAGATAGCCGAGCGCTTCCTCAACGCCGGCGCCTGGGACGGCTTCAAGGTTTACCCGGGCGGCGGCGTCATGGCCGGGGCCGACGCGACCATCACCTCCGCGCCCGTCACGGTGAACAAGAACGTGCTCGGGCTGACCTACGAGGGGGGGCGGGTCGTCGAGCGCATGATGGACAAGGGCATGCTGCTCGAGATCGGGCACATCTCCGAGCAGGCGATCGAGGACGTGTATGCGCTGTCGTCGGCGCGCTACGGCTACCCGCTCGTCGCGAGCCACGTCTACGCCCGGCGGATCAGCGCCGACGGCAGCGCCGGCTGGGAGGGCAAGCTGGGCGACGACGCCCTGCAGATGATCGCCGAGACCGAGGGCTTCGCGGGCCACTTCACGGGCGGCGACGTCGCGCTCGACTACCCGAGCTCGGGCGTCGACAACACCTGCGCCCGCTCGACGCGGTCGCTGGCCCAGAGCGTGGCGTACGCGGCCGACCTGGCGGGGAAGCGCGTCGCGTGGGCCGGCGACTTCCAGGGCCTCGGCCAGGGGGTCGCCCCGCGGCTCGGATACACCACCGATCGCGGCGACTGGTGCAAGGGCGACATCAGCGAGCAGTGCTCACAGCGGGGGAGCGACGTTTATCAGTGCATGGCTTGCATGACGCAACCCCTGTCGAGCGTCGATTCGTGCATTCCGTCGATCGACCCGAACCTGACCCATTACAGCACGCAAGACGAGAAGGACTGGGCGTACTTCCACACCCGCGGCTACGCCCACCACGGGCTCATCGCCCAGCTGCACGACGATCTCGAGGCCGTGGGCCTGCGGCCGGAGTACCTGAGCGCGCTGCGCGATCAGTCGGCCGAGACGTTCATCAGGACGTGGGAAAAATCGGAGTACATCGCCGCGCTGCCGAGGCCGCTGCGCTGATCCGGGGGCGGCGCGCGCCGCGCGCTGGGCCGGTGGGGCCTACGGCCCGGGGGGCGGGTAGTTGGGCTCGGTCATCCCTTGAATCCACCGCGTGACCAGCTGCAGGCCGGTGTCGTCGACCTGGCGCGTCCCGATGCGCGGCATCTGCCCCTCGAAGCCGCGGAGCTCCTGGCGGGCGACGAGCAGGCTGCGCGCCGGATCGCCGGGACGGATGTCGTACCAGTTGGCGGGGTCCGGGTTCTTCAGCCCCTCGTACTTCGCGTTCTCCGCCGGGCGCTTGTTCATGCCCGTCCGCACGGCGTCCGTCGCGGCCACGCTGCCCAGCTCGCTCGCCTCGAGCCGCAGGTACAGGCCCGTGTCGTGGGCGGCCGACTCGGGCAGGTCGTTGTGGCAGCTCACGCCGCAGTTCGCGTGCAGGTAGCCGAGCGCCTGGCGCTCCACCTCGTCGCCCGGGATCGTCAGCGCGAGCGGGCTCGCGTCCTCGATCACGCCGAGCGCGACCAGCGACTCGCGCGTGACCCCCTCGGCGCCCGGGCCGAGCATCAGCGCGTCCCAGCCGAGGACGAAGTCGGCGCGCCCGACGTGGCACTCCTTGCATTGATCGCGCGTCGGCACCATGTGCCCGGTGCCGTAGAGATCGGGCACGCCGAAGTCGTTCTGCATCTGGATCGCCTGCCGCTCGTCCTCGGACCAGACATAGCTCGTGTAGACCCAGCCGGCGGCCATCTTGCGCAGGAGGCGCGTCTCGCCGAGGCGCAGCGCGCCGTCCGCGCCCTTCACGCGGAACTCCTTCCAGAACTGCGTCCCCTCCGGGTACACGAACGCGTCCGGATTGCTCACGTCCACCCGCTGCCCCTTCGGGATCGAGACGAAGCGTCGCTTCGCGGCGCCGTCGCTCCAGAGCTCCACCGCAGGCTTGTACTCGAGCACGCCGCACGCGAGCTCGCGCTTGTCGAAGTCCCCGTAGAGGCCGGTACAGCGCAGGTCGACCGGCAGCACGCCGTCGAGCGGCGCCGCGCAGTCCACGTCGGTCGGCATCGCGTATTCGACACACGCCGGCTCCCCCGAGTCGTCCGGCCCGGCGTCGACCTCGGGCATCGACACGTCCGGCCCCCCTGCCTGGCCCCCGGGCGGCGGATCGCCGCCGCCCGAGCTACACCCCATCGCCACCAGCAACGCGCCGGCAACAGAACCTTTCCTCACGACATCATGAAGCATGCGCTCATGGTGCCACAGGAATGGAGCGCGGGGGAACGTGGATTCACCTACTCCGCGCCGCGTCGCATCGCCGCGCGCGCGTCATCCGGCCATGTGAACGTGCACGCGCCGACCGATGAAGTGCGCCGAGCAGCGCTCGTTCGAGGGCCCCTGATGCCGAAAGGGAGCTCCAGTGAAAAAATGAACCTTCGAGTGTCCACTGCTGCTGTACGGCGCGCCTTCAGGCGCGAAGCGGTCCAGGGTGGATGTACGGTTGTGGTCTGTCCGCTGCGCTCTCGCGCGCTCGCGGCCGGCGGGGTGCGCCCTGCGCAGCACGAGGTGCTGGCGGCGTGCTCGCGACGCAGCACCGGGCGGGCGGGGGCCCGCGGGAGCGCGGGGAAACGCCTGGCACGGCGCGTGCGAAGTGCGATCGCCGCCGGGGTGGACGGTCGCGGACGAGGGCGTCGCCCTGCCGAGAGCGCCCGGCAACCTCTCTTTCCCGGAGCCTTCGCATGAGTGGACTCAGTCTCGTCTTCGATACGCCGCAGCTCGCACAGGACTACGAGGTACGCAGCGCCGAGCGGCAGTTCCGCCACGGCCAGCGGCTGATCGCCGAGCTCGGGGTTCGCGCGGGCGAGCGCGTGCTCGACATCGGGAGCGGCACCGGCCTACTCGCGGAGCACGTGGCGGGCATCGTCGGGCCGACGGGCCAGGTGCTCGGGCTCGATCCGCTGCCGCTGCGCGTGGAGATCGCCCAGCGCAAGGCGAAGGCGAACCTCTCGTTCCAGGTCGGCAACGCCTACGCGCTCGACGGGCTCCCGTCGGGCAGCTTCGATGTCGTGTACCTCAACGCCGTCTTCCACTGGCTCCCCGAGAAGGCCGAGCCGCTGCGGCAGATCCACCGCCTGCTCAAGCCGGGCGGGCGCGTCGGGCTCACCACGGGCGCGAAGGACCAGCCGAACCGGCTGCAGGCCATCAAGCGGCAGGTGCTCTCGCGCGAGCCCTACGCGCGCTACCCGGAGTCGCTGGCCGGCACGCCGCACTGGGTGACGGCCGAGGAGCTCGCCGGCCTGCTCGGCGGGGCCGGCTTCTCCGTGCAGAAGATCGAGGCCCAGGAGAACGTGAACTACCAGCCGGACGCGAGCGCCGCCGTGGCCTTCTCGCAGGCGAGCTCGTTCGGCAACTTCCTCGGCCACCTGCCGGAGTCGCTGCGCGTCCAGGCCGTCGAGGACATCAAGCGCGAGCTCGAGGCCTTCCGGACGCCCGAGGGGATCCGCCTCGAGGGCAAGCGGCTGTTCGCCATCGCGCACAAGCCGGCGTCGCACTGACCCGAGGGCCGGTCCGCCGGCCCCGGAGGGCGACGCCATCCCACGATGCTTTTCGGCTGACACAACCACAAGGAAAACTCCGTATGAGCGCCACGACGAACCAGAGCAACAATGTCCTCGAGATCGTGCCCGTCGCCGGCCGGATCGGCGCGGAGGTGCGCGGCGTGCGCCTCTCCGCCGATCTCGACGCCGCGACGGTGAGCGAGATCCGGAAGGCCTGGCTGCGTTACAAGGTGATCTTCTTCCGCAACCAGCACCACCTCGACGACGCCGCCCAGGAGAAGCTCACCGCGATCTTCGACGGCGCGCCCGTCGCGCACCCGACGGTGCCCGTCGTCCAGGGCACCGGCTACATCCATGAGCTCGACTCGCGGTACGGCGGCCGGGCGAACTCGTGGCACACCGACGTCACGTTCGTCGACGCCTACCCGAAGGCGTCGATCCTCCGGGCGCTCGTGATCCCGGCGTACGGCGGCGATACCGTGTGGGCCAACACGGTGGCCGCGTACGAGGATCTGCCGCCCGCGCTGCGCGAGCTCGCGGACAAGCTGTGGGCCGTGCACAGCAACGAGTACGACTACCAGGCGCGAAAGCCGCAGTCGTCGGCGGACGACGTGCGGCGCTATCAGGAGGTGTTCACGTCGACCGTGTACGAGACCGAGCACCCCGTGGTGCGCGTCCACCCGGAGACCGGGGAGCGCTCGCTCGTGCTCGGCCACTTCGTCAAGAAGCTCCTCGGCGTCTCGTCGTTCGACTCGGCGCACCTCTTCCAGGTGCTCCAGGACCACGTGACGCGCCTCGAGAACACGGTCCGCTGGCGGTGGGCCGCCGGCGACGTGGCCATCTGGGACAACCGCGCCACCCAGCACTACGCGATCAACGATTACGGCGATCAGCTCCGCGTGGTGCGCCGGGTGACGGTCGACGGCGACGTGCCCGTCAGCATCGACGGCCGGCGCAGCGCCACCCGCAAGAAGGCGCCGCGCGCCGCCGCGGCGAGGAGCGAGAGCGCCGGGGGCGCGAGCGTCGCCGCGGCGGCCGCGACGGCGTAGTGCCTAGTTTTCCGGGGCGCAGCGCCGGCGTCAACGGCGGCCGCCGGGCGGGTCCTTGACGGCGGGGATCGCCTGCGCTTCATCTGCGGCGGAGGAGTGCCCCGTGGGTGAAGCAGGCAAGCGCGATGACGCTCGAGACGGAGGGCAGAACACGGCGCACGTCGTGGTGATCATGCTGATCGTGGCCTTCGGCGTGCTCGCGCTGCCGTGGATGGTGCTGCGGAAGCTGGAGACCCGGACCCAGGCGCGCGGCGAGGCGGCCTCCGGCGTCGCGGACGAGGACCTCGCCCAGGGGGGCAAGATCTATTATCGCTCGTGCACCGGGTGTCATCAGGCGAGGGGGGAGGGGAAGCCTGGCCGGTATCCGCCCCTCGTCGGCGCGTCATGGCTGCTCCAGGACAAGGAGACGCCGATCCGGATCACGCTGCTCGGCGCCGCCGGGCCGATGGAGGTGAACGGCGTGCAGTACAACGACGTGATGCCCAACTTCGGCGTGACGCTGTCGGACGAGGAGATCGCGCTGGTGCTCACCTATGTCCGATCGACCTGGGGGAACAGCGCGCCCGCCATCACGAAGGACGAGGTCGCGAAGGTGCGCGCCTCGCTGGGAGATCGGGCGGAGCCGTGGGCCGGCGGCGCGGCGCTCTCGGCGGCGCGGGAGACTCCGGTCCTGCGCTGAAGCGTGCGGGCCGGCGACGACGGGCGCGCCGCGGCTCGCGCGAGGCGCGCCCGCGCGCCTTCAGCCGTCGCGGCGATGGCCCCGGGACGAGCCGTCCAGGCTCGGATGCGGCGCGCGCGGCGCAATGCTTGCTGGCGTCGCTGGCGGTGGGGCGGGGCGATCTCAGGCGCGCAGCTGCCGCGCGGGCGGCACGAGGCCGAGGCGCGTGCCCAGCCACCCCGCCAGCGCGCGCAGGAAGGGGAGCTTGGGCAGCGAGGCCACGATGGCGAGCACGTCGGCGAGCGACGCGCGCTCGTCCAGGAAACGGAGGACGCGATCGACGGGGTTCCTGGTGAACAGCGCCGTGAGCACCGGCTCGATGCGCGACGGCTGGGCGGCGAGGAGGCGGAGGAAGACGGCGTCGAAGAAGCGGTAAGGCAGGCCCCTCGGCGGCCGCGCGAACGGGTGGCCCGCCGTCTCGAGCGACCGGACGATGAGCGCGGCGTCGTCGACGATGCGCGTGAAGGCGTAGCCCGTCGAGGGCTTGAGGAGGCCGCCCGCGACGCCGATCGCGAGCACGCGCCGGCCGAGGCGCCGCGCGAACGGAGCGCACGTGAGCAGGCTCGCGCCGCGCTCGCGCCGCACGACGCGGAAGCGCGCCCCGCCGGCGGTCCGCTCGACGTAGCGCGCCAGCTCTTCCTCGTGCGCCTCGCCGCCGAGCGCGACGAGCTCGACGAGCGCCCGCTGCGGGGTGAACGGGATCACGTAATAGAAGCGCGCGTCGCCGCCGTGGCCCGCCGCGCCGGCGAAATCGAAGAGGGTGGCGGCGCCGGTGTCGAACAGCGGCGCCTCGGCCTCGATCTCCCAGCCGGCGAAGCGCTGGAGGAGCGCGTCGTGACGGGCGAGCTCCCGCTCCGCCGCCTCGTGGCGGCTGTCGAACACCCAGCGTCCAGCGAGGCGGGGACCTCTACAGGGGGCGTTGAGCAAGTGTGCTCTGCCCCGAGGAGACCGTTTCCGGTGTCGAGGAGGCAGCTGAGCTTCCCCGGGAGACCGTTTCCGGTGTCGAGGAGATAGCTGAGCTACACGGAGGAGACCGTTTCCGGTGTCGAGGAGATAGCTGAGCTATACGGAGGAGACCGTTTTCGGTGTCGAGGAGATAGGTGAACTGCCCGGAGGAGACCGTTTCCGGTGTCGAGGAGGCAGCTGAGCTTCCCCGGGAGACCGTTTCCGGTGTCGAGGAGGCAGCTGAGCTTCCCCGGGAGACCGTTTCCGGTCCCCGGCGCTGCCCGCCCGGCCCCGCGACGGTCACTCCCGCACCGGCTCCTGCAGATCCACCCCGAAGCGCTCGCGGTACCCGCGCCGCGCCGCCTCGCGCAGCTCGTCGTCACCGCGGCTCACCTGCTCCTCGATGCCCGCGTTGCGCCGCGGCGCGCCCCGTCGCTAGAGTGACCGCATGTCCGACCTGCTCGTCAACATCGATGTGCCGGCGATCGAGCCGGCCATCGCCTTCTACACCCGCGCGTTCGGCCTGCGCGTCGGGCGGCGCTTCGGCGGCGCCTTCGTCGAGCTCCTCGGCGCGGCCGCGCCCATCTATCTCCTGGAGAAGCCGGCCGGCAGCGCGCCTGCGGCCGGCGCGCCCGCGCGCGACTACCGGCGCCACTGGACGCCGGTCCATCTCGATTTCGTCGTCGACGATCTCGAGGCCGCCGCGCGTCGGGCGCAGGAGGCGGGCGCGGTCCCCGAGGCCGACGTCGAGGTGGCCGCGTGGGGGCGCATGCTCCGCCTGGCCGATCCGTTCGGCCACGGCGTCTGCCTGCTTCAGTTCAGCGGCCGCGGCTACGACGAGATCGCCACGCCCGGCTGAGCGAGAGCCGGGGGATTCGACACAAGTTCTTCTCTTCGGGAATGCACGAGCGATGGTCACGATGAGATCGGGGACGATCGCCTCCGAGCTCATCGATCCAGGCAACGCCTCTCACGATCTGCGAACTCCGGAGCTCACACGACCGGGCGGGGTGAGCCTCATCGACGCGCATGCGGCGTCGATCCTCGTCGACGCGGCGAAGGCCGCCGGGCTGCTCGAGACCCAGGTCGTCCGCCCGGCGAGCAGGCGGCGCGGCTCGCCGATCGGTACCACCCTCCGGTGGCCCTCGGCGCGCCGAGCAGATGCCACCTTTGCACGCAGCGATCTCAGGAACGAAAGCCTCGGGGGAAACCCGATGGGTAAACGCTCGAAAGACCTACGGCGATCCCCTGGCCCGTGTCCTGCTAGAGGTGCACGGCAGAGCGCCCGTGACGGTTTCCCCCCCCCCACCGTCGAGCGGGCGCTCTGTTTTTTGTCCTCCGGCGCGGGGAGCGCCCGGCAGGCCGCCCGGCCGCTGCGGGTCACGGGTCGGCGGTGACGAGGGCGATGGCGAGGCCGTCGTGCCCCTTGGCGCCCACCGTCTGGATCGCCGTCGCGCTCACGCGCCGCTCGGCGGCGAGCAGCTCGTAGAGGCGGCGCACCCCCTGGACGTTGGGATCCGCGCTCTCGGGGTCGACCACCGCCCCGCTGCGCACGACGTTGTCGACCACGATGACGCTGCCGCGGCGGGAGAGCTTGAGCGCCCACGCGAAGTAGTCGGGGTTGCTCGGCTTGTCGGCGTCGATGAAGATGAGGTCGAACGGGCCGCGGCCCTCCGCGGCGAGCTTCGGCAGCGTGTCGAGCGCCCGCCCGAGCCGCAGCTCGACGCGGTCGGCCAGCCCGGCGCGATCGAGGTTCGCGCGGGCGACCTCGGCGTGCTTCGGCTCCGACTCCAGCGTGATCAGCCGGCCGCCGGCGGGCAGCGCACGGGCGAGCCAGATGGTGCTGTACCCCCCGAGCGTGCCGATCTCCAGGATGGCCCGCGCCCCGTGGATCCGCGCCAGGAGATGCAGCAGCTTGCCCTGGTTCGGCGCGACGTTGATCGGCGGCAGGCCGGCCGCGGCGCTCGCCTCGAGCGCCGCGTCCAGCGCGGCGTCGGGCGGCACGAGCAGATCGGTGATGTAGCGATCGACAGCTGACCATTGCTCCTGAGCCATGACGGATCCTCCTCACGTCGCGGCGACCCGGATCGCCGCGCACGGGGGAGGTCTTAGCGCGGCACGAGGACGCGGGCGTCCCAGGGCCCGAGGTCCAGCGCGACGGAGCCCGCCTGGAGGTGCGCGCCGGCGCCGCCCAGGGCGTCGCGCAGGCCGCCGCGCGCGTGGCCGGCGAACGGCGCCGGGACGGCGAGCCGCCTCTTCACCGGTCGCTCGCTGAAATTCAGGGCCACGAGCGCG
This sequence comes from Sorangium sp. So ce836, assembly GCF_028553905.1. NCBI lineage: Bacteria > Pseudomonadati > Myxococcota > Polyangiales > Polyangiaceae > Sorangium > Sorangium sp. So ce836. The sequence goes on from NZ_CP102233.1 coordinate 5,264,034, forward strand.
AAGCGCGACGCGTCGTCGCCGTGCCTGACGTAGGCGAAGACCTCGTCGTCCTGCCCGGCGTGCACGACGACGAGCCCCGGCGACCGGAGCGCCGCGAGGGAGCGCCTGAGCCGGATCAGCTGCTCGTAGTGCCGCGTCAGCGGCCCGCGCGGAGGCCGCGAGACCGGGGCGAGGCCGCCGTAAGGCTCGTACTCGGCGCCGAGCTCGTCGAACGCGTAGAGGCACGGGACGCCCGGAAGCGTCAGCAGCGCCGCCGCCGCGACGCGCGTCAGACCCGGCCCGTGGCGCGTGATGAAGCGGGCCCCGGTGTCGTTGTTGTTGATGAACCTCAGCGTGCGCTCGGGGCGCGCGGCGCGCGCCGCCGTGGCGGAGAGCGCCGCGCCCAGCCGGGCCGCGATGCCGCGCGGCGCCTCGAACACGTCGCCCCACGCCCACCGCCCGAGCTCCTCGGTCCAGTCGTACGCCGCGTCGAACCCGCTCTGCAGGTAGTACGGATCGCGCGCCGACGCCTCGGCGATCAGCGCGAGATCCGGGCTCACGCGCCGGAGCTCGGCAGCCCACGACGACCAGAGCTCGCTCCGCCGCTCCTGGATGCCCCACGCGGCGTCCACGCGATAGCCGTCGATGCCGAAGCGCTTCACCCAGCGCAGCGACACCTCGAGCATCCAGCGCGCCACCTCGGCGTTGTCGTAGTTGAGGTTCGGCAGGTGCTCCCAGTCGAAGTAATGGGTGGGCTCGCCGCCGGCGTCGCGATCGTAGAACGCGAAGCTGTGGGCGCGGCCCCGCTGCCGCTCGGCTTGCTGGAAGTACGGGTGCTCGATCGAGGTGTGGTTCGGCACGAGGTCGAGCAGCACGCGCAGGCCGCGCCGGTGCGCGTCGTCCACGAGCTCGCGAAGATCCTGCTCCGTCCCGTAGTCGGGGCGCACGCTGAAGTAGTCCGTGACGGCGTACCCGAAGTCGCCCTCGGGCGCGGCGAAGATCGGAGACAGCCACAGCGCCGTGACGCCGAGCCGCTCGAGCGCGGGGAGGGCGGCGCGGACGCTCCGGAGCGGGGGATCGCCGAAGAAGGGCGGCACGACGCCGTAGAGGACGGCGTCGTCGATCCACGACGGCGCGCTCGCGCCCGGGGGCGCCTCGAGCGGCGGCGCGACGCGCGCGGTGTCGCTGCGGCCGCGCGCGTCGCGCACCGTGAGCTCGATCATGGCGCGCCCGCCTTCGTCCGGCGCCGGCACCTCGAGGCGGGCGCCTTGCCCGAGGCGCTCGGCGGTCCCGTCGCCGCGCAGCCGGGACCACGCGAAGGCGATGAGCTCCGCGCGCGAGCGCTCGCTCGGCGCGCTGCCCGTGGCGTCGAGGACGAGCCGGTCGCCGGCACGCGCCGCGCGGGCGCGGGCCCGGGGCGCGTCCTCCAGCCGGACGCGGTAGGTGACGGGCGGCGTGGCCAGCTCGCCCGCACCCGTCGCGCGGCAGCGCGCGGCGATCTCGTTCTCGCCCTCGAGCAGCGGCACGTCCGCCGCGAAGCGCCGCTCCTGCTCGATCGCGGCGGGGTGGACGTCGCTGCCCACCTGGATCGCGCAGTCCTCCAGCGCCCCCGGCCCGGCGAGGGCGCCCTGGATGCGCGCGCTGAAGGCCCACACGTCGGCGTCGTCGACGTGCAGCTCCAGCCGGGCGTGCGCGGCCCCGGACGGGCGCGGCGGCGCGGTGGCGGCCGACTCGCACGCGGGCGCCGCGCAGAGCAGCGCGACGAGCCCTGCGACCCCGGCGAGCGCCCGCGGGCGTCGCGCCGGGCCCGGGGCGCGCCGCCGCCGGACGCCCGCGCGCGGGTCGATGGCGACGGCCGGCGGAGAGGGCGCTGGTCCGGGGGAGGGGGCGGCGGGCGAGCGAAGGAGGCGAGTCGACATGGGGCTGCGCGGCGAGCGGGGGAGCCCCTCTATTCCAGAACGACCCCCGGTGATCGCCGCAGGGCAGAGAGCGCGGAGGATTTATGTCGCGATCTCCCCGGTCTCCTCCGGCGCCGCCGTGCCCCGGTGATCGGGGCAACGCCTTCCGATCCTCGGCGCCTCGCCGCGCGCCGCCTGCGCCCGGGATCAGGCGGCGGTGCGGAGGGCGGCGCGGCTGCGGGCGCGCAGGGCGAGCGGGACGCCGCCGGCGGGGCCGAGCGTGAGGTTGCGCCGCACGGGCCGCGGCGGACGCTCGTCGAGCAGGCGGAACTCCCACGCCGACAGCGCCACGCCGAGCACGATCTTCATCTCGAACATCGCGAAGGCCGCGCCGATGCAGCGGCGGTTCCCGCCGCCGAACGGCAGGTACTCGAACGGGGAGTACTTGCGCTCGAGGAAGCGCTCGGGCCTGAAGCGCGACGGCTCGGGGTAGAGCTCGGGGCGGTGGTGCACGAGCAGGATGCACGGCGCGACCCCCGTCCCCGGCGGGAGGGTGTGCTCGCCGAGCCGGAACGGCTGCGCCGCCATGCGCGGGGCCTCGGTGACGATCGGGTGCAGGCGCAGCGCCTCCTTGCACACCGCGTCGAGGTAGGGCAGCGCGGCGAGGCGCTCCGGGTCGGGCTCCGGGCCGAGGGCGTCGATCTCGTCGCGCAGCCGCGCGAGGACGGTCGGGTGGCGGTGCGCGTGGTCCAGGGCCCACGCGAGGGCGAGCGCGGTGGTCTCGTGGCCGGCGAAGAGCAGCGTCCGGAGCTCGTCGAAGATGGCCTGGTCGCTCATGATCGAGCCGTCGTCGTAGCGGGCCGCGACCATAAGGCTCAGGATGTCGTCGCCCGGCGCCGCGCGCGCCCGCTCGATCTGCTCGCGGCACAGGGCGTCCAGGTGCTCGACGCGCCGGCGGAAGCGCGCGTAGGGGCCGAGGCCCCCGAGCTCGCGCTGCAGGACCGGCAGGAAGGTCAGCGCCGGGGTCAGCGCGTCGGTCATCGCGACGATCGCGCGCGCGAACGCGCTCATGCGGGACGGTTCCTCCACCCCGAAGACGGCGCGGAGGATGACGTCGAGCGAGATCGCCTGCGTGATGTCCTGGGCGACGGCGCGGGGCGCGCGCGCCGCCTCGGCGAAGCGGCGGGCGGCGACGTCCGCCATCGCCGCCGCGTAGGCGCGCATGCGGTCGCCGTGGAACGGCGGCGTCAGCAGCTTTCGCTCGCGCCGGTGGCGCTCGCCCGAGAGCATGACGAGCGAGTGCTCTCCGACGAGCGGGGCGATCGACTTGGTGGCGTACGGGACGAGCGCGTCGGGCGGCGCCGTCATCACGTCCTGCACCGACGCGGGGCTGCCGGCCATCACGACGTCGCCGTTGTACATCGGGACGTTGAAGACGTCGCCGTACGTGGCGGCGCACCGGGACAGGAGCTCGATCGGACGCGTGAGGAACCGGTAGGTCGTCAGCAGGCGGCCCTGCGGGCCTCGGGGCAACTGGCTCATGGCGCACCTCGGCAGGAGCTCGATCCCGATGGCGCGCGGCGCCTCGCCGGGATCGATCGAACGATGAGGCCGGCGCGGCGGCGCGGCAGCGGCGTCGGGCGCCAACGTTGCGACGGATCGCGCCAGCGGGGCGCGGCGGAGCGGGCGCGCGGCGGCGCGGGCGCGCGGCGGCGGGAGGAGCACGAGCGCGGCGGCCGGTCGCGGTTGGCGCGCGCGGCTCGGCTTGCGATCATGGCCGCATGTCCAGGTACCGCAGCGACATCGAGGTGGTGCGACTCCGCATTCACGAGATCGAGGAGCGGCTGCGCCGCGTGCGCGCGCAGCAGATCCGCGCCGAGGCGGCCGCGAACCTGGGTCCCGAGGCCACGCGGCCGTTCAGCCGGGGCATGTACCACCTCGGCCGGGCGGTCAGGCGGCTGCTGCGCAGGCGGGGTCCGGCGCCCGCGCAGGAGCTCGCGGCGGCGCGGGCCCGGCTCGCCTGGCTGGAGCGGCGGGTCGCGATGGCCGAGGTGGAGCTCTCGCGCGCCGAGGCGGAGCGCTCGCGCACGGAGGCGGAGCGCTCGCGCGCGAGCCTCGGGTCCGATCGGTGGGAGCCGGTGAGCGGCGCTCGCCCCGGGGCGATGCCGGCGGTTGACCTCGCGCCGGCGGTGCCGCAAAGCGCGCCGTCCGGCCGCCTGGCCTACCGGCTCGGCCGGGCGATCGGGCGGTTGAGCCGGCGCTGAGCCGGCGCTGCTTCGCCACCAGGAGGTTTTCTCATGGCACGAGCCCTCGGCATGTTCACGTCCCTCGTCGCAGCGGCCGCGATGGTCTCCTGCGGCGGGGAGGCTCCGCCGCCCGCGCTGGCACCGGCGGCCTCCGCTTCCGCCGCGCCCGTCGCGACGAGCGGCGTCGAGCCCCCGCCCGCGGCCCCGGCTGCTCCCGCGGCGTCCACGGCGGCGCCCGAGCCGCCCGAGCTGGCCGCGCCGCGCCCGGTCGCCAGATACACCGGCTTCGCCAAGCCGGAGAGCGTGCTCTACGACGCGGACAACGACCGCTACCTCGTCTCGAACATCAACGGCAATCCGGGCGACAGGGATAACAACGGCTTCATCTCCGTCCTCTCGCCCGACGGTCAGGTGACGAGCCTGAAGTGGATCGAGGGCGGCAAGAACAAGGTCAAGCTCGACGCGCCGACGGGCTCGGCGATCGCGAAGGGCGTGCTCTACGTCGCCGACCTCACGACCGTGCGGATGTTCGACCTCAAGACCGGGGCGCCGAAGGGGGAGATCGCCATCCCCGGCGCGACGTTGCTGAACGACGTCGCGGCGGCGCCGGACGGCAAGGTCTATGTGTCCGATTCCGGCTTCACGATCGGCGCGACCGGCAACCTCGAGGCGACGTCGAGCGACGCCATGTACGTCATCGAGAAGGGCAGGGCCAGGGCGCTGGCGAAGACCACCGACCTGCGCATGCCGAACGGCCTCGCGTGGAGCGACAAGGGGCTCGTGGTTTGCTCGAGCGGCGCTCCCGAGGTCTTCGTCCTCGACGAGAAGGGCGAAAAGCGGGACGTGACCACCACGGCGCCCGGCGGCCGCCTCGACGGCCTGATCTCCCTCGGAGACGCGCTCCTCGTGACCAGCCACGACGCCTCGGCGGTGCTCCGCGGGAAGCTCGGTGGGACCTTCGAGGTCGCCATCCCCGAGCAGGAGACGCCCGCGGACATCGGTTATGACACGAAGCGCGGGCGCGTCCTCGTGCCCCACGTGATGGTGGATACGGTCGACGTGTACGAGCTGAGGTGATCTGCGGACGAAAGACGACCGATCGATGGATGGTTGGGCGGGCGGCGAGATACCCCGGCCTCCAACCGGCATCGCCGAATCCCGACCCTCCGTGCGTGGTGAGCGCCGATGACGGCGGGATGACCGTGAGGAGGGCCGAGCGCGTGCGTTCATTCTATTCGAGATCACTGGCCGGCTGGATCCTCGCGCTGGGACTGCTCGCCTCCGGTGCCAGGGCGGCGCCCCCTGCGGCTTCGGGCAAAGCACCGCAGACCGCAGTCTCCGGCGACGAGGCCGAAGCGCGCGCCCACTTCGAGACGGGCGTCGCGCACTTCGACAAGCAGGAGTATCGCGAGGCGCTGGAAGCGTTTCGCAGGTCGCTCTGGCTCAAGAAGAACCGGAACAGCATGGGTTATATCGCCTCGTGCCTCAAGCAGCTCGGCCAGTACGACGAAGCGCTGGAACAGTATGAGGAGATGCGCCGCGAGTATCCGAGCCTGCCTGCGAAGATGGAGGCAATCGTGGCGGCGGACATGGCGGAGCTATCGGGCCTGGTAGGGACGCTGACGGTGGCGGGGGACGCGCCGGCCGGGGCGTCGCTGTTCGTCGACGCTCGCCTGCGGGGCAAGCTCCCGCTGGAAAAGCCGCTGCGTGTGAGCGCGGGCAGACGGGCCGTCCGCGTCGAGAAAGAGGGCTTCGCGCCGCTCACGATGAGCGTGCAAGTCACGGCCGGAAAGGAGAACGTGGCGGAGCTCGTGGCGAAGTCGAGGAAGGGGCGGCTCGTGGTGAGCGAGAAGCACAACTGGGTGCTCCACGTGGAGCTGGACGGACAAGAGGTCGGGGTGACGCCCTGGCAGGGGCTCGTGGATCTCGGGGAGCACCAGGTGCGATTGCACGGGTTCATGGGGGTGGAGGCGCTGGCCGCATGCGATGCGCCCGCGATGGCCGCGAAGGAGGGAGCGAAGGTGGCCTCGAGCGTCGAGACCGCGCGGGTGAGTCTGTACGAGGAGACACGGGTGGTGCTGGGGGCAGAGGAGCAAGATACGTCGCTGCGGGTCGAATCGACGCCCGAGGGGGCGACGGTGAGGGTCGATTCGAAGGTGGTGGGTAAAGCACCTTGGGAAGGGCGGCTCCCTCTGGGGGAGCATGAGATCGAGGTGAGCGCGAGCGGGTTCTATTCTGCGAAGCAAGCGGTGCAGCTCGAGCGGCGCAAGCAGCGGCAGTTGTCGGTGTCGCTGGAGCGGCAGCTGGACCGCAAGCCGCCGAAGATCGCGCTCGACGCGAGCGCGTCGTTCCTGCTCGCGCCGACGCTCGGGGGCGACGTCGCCCGCTGCTCCGGCGGCTGCTCGGGCTCGCTCGTCCTCGGCGGCGCGGCCTTCCTCGGCGGCGCTTACGAGTTCGGCTCGGGGATCGGCTTCGGCGTCGAGCTCGGCGCGCTCTTCGCGACGCAGCAGATCGAGGAGCGCTCGGCGGAGCTCTTGCCGGTGGGTTATCAGGTTCCGCTCAGCGGCACGGCGAGCGACGCGCTCCGCCTCGGCGGACTCCTGGCCGGCGTGACCGTCGGGTACCACGTGGAACAGCGCTTTCCCCTGCTGTTCCGCCTCGGCGCCGGGGCGCTCATCGGCCAGATGCGCGACGAGCGCGAGGGCAGGTTCAGGACGACCGCGGGGGAGTGGTTCGACACCCCGCCCGCCGCGACCTTCTCGTCCGCCCCGTACGCCTACCTGGCCCCCGAGGGGCGCCTCGGCGCCCGCGTTGCCGAGCACTTCGAGGTTTCGGCCAGCCTCAAGATGCTGCTTCTCGTAGCGCTCGATCAGCCGAGATGGGATCCGACGATCGAGATCCCGGCGGCGAGCGACGGCATAGGCATCTACCGGCCCGACTCCGTGATGGGCGGCATCGTGCTGATGATCGCGCCCGGCGTGAGCCTCCGTCACGACTTCTGATCGCTACGACGCGCCGAGCTACCGGACGCGGGTGCGCCGGTACTCGCCCGGGGTGGTGCCCGTCCAGCGGCGGAAGCTGCGGTAGAAGTGGCGCGGCTCGCCGTAGCCGAGCAGGAAGGCGATCTCCTGGAGCGCGAGATCGCGCCGGCGGAGGAGATCGAGCGCCTTGCCGCGCCGGGCCTCGTCGAGCTGCGCCGTGAACGACGTGCCGAGGTCCTTGAGGGCGCGCTGGAGCGAGCGCGTGCTCATGCCCAGCGCGCGCGCGATCCGCGCCTGGTCCACCTCGCCGCGATCGAGCCGCTCGCCGATGAGGGCGCGCACGCGCGCGTCGAGCGGCGCCGCGCCGGCCGGCGCCGCGCGCGCGGCGAGGAGCTGCTCGGCGTGGCGAACGAGGTAATCGCGGACCGAGGGATCCGCGCCGACGAGGGGCGCGTCGAGCACGCGCGCGTCGTAGACGAGGCCGGTCGCGGCCGCCTCGAAGCGCACCGGGGCGCCGAGCGCCTCCTCGTAGAGCGGGGTCGGGTGCCGGCGGGGGTGGCGGAACATGGCCTCGAGCGGCCGCGCGGCGCCGTCGAGGTAGAGCGCGATGAAGCGCGCGAGCGTCGCGACCATCATCTCGATCGGCTCGGCCATCGCGACGACCCGCGGCTCGTGCTCGAGCGCGAGGTGGATCACCTCGCCGCGCTTCTCGACGACGATGCGGAGGTGCGGGTCCATGAGCCGGAAGAAGCGGCCATAGACCGCGACCGCGTCCCGCAGGGTCTCGCTGTGGCGGACGACGTGCCCGACGATGCCCACGACCGAGACCGGGATCCAGCGCGCGTAGGTCAGCCCGAGCGGCTCGCCGGGGAGGCGCTCGAGCATGAGCGCCCACAGCGAGGAGAGCGACGCGTACGGCACGAGCTCGTCGGGCGCGGCGAGCGCCTCGGGCGAGACGCCGGCGGCGCGGAGGAGCTCGTCGTGCGGGACGCCGCTGGACGAGGCGAACGCGATGAGCGCGGCCGGCATGGATGCGAAGACGAGCTCGCCGTCGGACATGGCGCGGGCCGAGGATAGCGCACGCGCTGCCTATCCCGTGCGGGCCGCGCGCTCCCATGCGGCGTACACGTCGGGGCGGCGCTCCGAGAGATAGCGGTTGTCCGCGCGCGAGGCGCGCTGGAGCTCGGGATCGAGATCGGCGAAGAGCAGGTCCTCGCCGGCGGCGCCCGCGGCGGCCAGGACCGAGCCGTCGGGGGCCGCGATGATGCTCTGGCCGCACAGGACGGTGTCTCCTTCCTGCCCAGAGTGGTTGGCGTAGGCGATGAACACCTGGCTCTCCAGCGCGCGCGCGGGCGGCAGCGTGCGGGCCACCACGCCGAACGGCTCCGGGAGCGCGGTCGGCGCGCACACGAGATCGGCGCCGGCCAGCGCGACGCCGCGCACCGCCTCGGGAAACTCGATGTCGTAGCAGATCAAGAGACCGATCCGGAAGCCGTGCAGGGCCGCGATGGGCAGCTCGCCGCGGCCCTGGGTGAACACCGCGGCCTCGTCCGGGCCGTAGAGGTGCGTCTTGCGGTAGGTCGCGAGGCGCGCCCCGGCGCGATCGAAGAGGTGCGCGGCGATGAAGAGCTCCCCGTCGGGCCCGCGGTCGGGCGCGCTGGCGACCAGCGCGACGCCGCAGCTCGACGCGACCTCCGCGAGCCGCCGGGCGATGGCCTCGGGCGACGTCGCGAGCATCGTCCGGGGCACCAGCGCCGGCACGTAGCCCGTCGTGAACAGCTCCGGAGTGACCAGGAGGTGAGCGCCGCCCTCGGCGGCGCCCCGGGCCGCGGCGGCGATGCGCGCGACGTTGATGTCCACCTGTCCCGGGACGGCGTTGGCCTGCAGCACGGCGATGCGCATGAGATCGACCCTCCAGCGGCCTTCCGGGGCTCCAGCGTACCCGATGGGCCCTGCGCGCGATCGGGTGAGCGAGGTTGACGCGATGCGGCAATGCCGGGTACCATGGCGCGGATGCTTGGGTTCGAGCGTTCGCCGGGGTCCAGCTCCCCTCGTGCAAGGGCACGCGCCGCCGCGGTCCTCTCGCTGGTCGCCGTCTCGGCCTGCTGCGGCGCTCCCGATCGCGCGGATTCGCCCGCCCAGAGCGCGACGATGAGCGAGGCGCCGCCGTCGGCTGATGCGGGCGATGCGGGGGGCGCCGGGGCGGGCGCCGGCGGCACGGGCGGGGCCGGGGCGGGCGCGGGCGGCGCTGGCGGGGCCGGGGCGGGCGCGGGCGCGGGCGGGGTCGGGGCGGGCGGCGCGGGTGCCGGCGGCGCGGGCGGGGCCCCGCTCGCCGACCTCCAGGGCTGTCATGGCGAGAAGCGGCCTCTCGTGGTCTCCCGCCAGATGCCTTATGCCGTCGCGCGCGTCGGCGCCGCCGAAGGCCATTTCCTCCTCGATTTCGGCACCACGGCCAGCACCATCGACCCGCAGGGCTTCGCGGGCGGGGTGGCCCCCGCGCCCGTCGCCGGCAGCGCCGATCGGTTCGCCGACTTCGATTTCTACGGCCCCTGGGGCACCGTCCGCCTCACGGTGCAGGACCACTCGGGCGTCCAGGGCACGGTGCGCCAGGCCGGCATCCTCGGCACGGACTTCCTGTCGCTCAATGCGTTCACGCTCGATTACGAGGACGGCGCCGTCTACCGGGCCGACGCCGGGGCGCTCTGCGCCGACGAGATCCTGCGCGCCGAGGGCATGAAGCCGCTCTGGACCGCGGGATACTACTCTTCCGATCTCGCCGCGGTCCAGCCGGGCTTCCCGAACGTGCCCACCGTCCCGGCGCGCATCGGCGCGGCGCAGGCCGTCGCGCAGCTCGATACGGGGTACGACGACGCGGTGTACCGGCGCTCGGTCAACATCAACCGCGCCTTCTTCGCGGCGATCGAGGCGGCCGGGATCGACCTCGATCCGGTGCCCGAGGCCGCGATGTCGCTGAGCACCTGTGTTCCGGGGCAATCGGAGCAGGTCTCCGCCTACCGCGTCCTCCGGGGCGCGCCGTTCGAGCTGGTCAGCACCGACGGATCCGCCGCCGTCGCCGCGCAGGACGTGATGCTGTTCCTCAAGGACACGCCGCCCGAGGCCAGGCAGTGCGGCGGGATCGGGACGTGGTCCATCCCCGCAGCGCAGGTGGCCGCGTCGTTCTACGTGGACGCGAGGCGGCTCGTGTTCGACCCGGTCACGTCGCGCGTGTGGATGGGGGCGCCGCGGTAGCGGCGATCGCCCCTAGCGCACCGCGCTCGGGGCCCTCGCGACCGCGCCGTTCGGAACGCAGCAGCCTTATCGGCCGAGCGGGGTCGCGCCCGGTTCATCCGCGTTGCGCCGCGACGCGCGAGCGCTCGTGCGATATCGTGCCATATCGTGCCATAGAGTGACGGAACGATGAGATGGCATTCACCTTGAACGAGCTCACCCGTTCGTGGCATGATCGTCCTGCACAAGGGGGGTACGATGGGGGTGCATCATATCGCGCTGGCGGCCGGGGATCTGGTCGCCACACACCGGTTTTATACCCAGGTGATGGGGTTCCGCCTTGTCAAGGTCATGGCGGTCCCTTACGAGGGCAGCCGTGACGGGGGCTGGGCGAGGCACGCCTTTTATCAGACGAGCGAGCCGGAGGGGCCGCTCCTGGCGTTCTGGGAGGTGCACGAAGAGGCGGTGCGGGGGCGCTTCAGGACGGATATCTCGACGGGGCTGGGGCTGCCGGCGTGGGTGAACCACCTCGCCTTCAGCGCGCCGACCAGCGAGTTCTACAGCCGGATGCTCGCGCGGTGGCTCTCGCACGGTCACGAGGTCACCGAGATGGATCACGATTTCTGCCGTTCGATCTACACGATGGATCCCAACGGCATCATGGTCGAGTTCTGCCAGACGCTGCGCCCCTTCTCGGCGGACGAGGTGGCCGAGGCGGAGCGCTCGCTCCTCGATCCCATGCCGCCGCTCGAGCTGCCGCGGCCCGTGATCGTCCACCGGCCGCAGGTGGCGTGATGAGCGCGCCTATCGTCGATGCGATGCTGGGGCACGGGCGCCGCCCCGCGGCGGTCGGTTATTGGCCCTCGCCCGAGGACGATCCGGCCGTTCCCCTGGGGCGGGAGCCGGTCGCGGCCGTGGGGAGCGACGGCGCGGTCGTGCGGGGCCTGTTCTGGACGCCGCCGGGCGGCCGCTTCACGGTGGCGGCGGTGCTCGCGCACCCGCGGGCGGATTTCTCGGTCCATTACCTCTGCCCGCTGCTCGCGGCGCGCGGGGTGGCCGCGCTCGGGTGCGCGACGCGCTACGTGAACAACGATACCGACTGTCTCCACGAGAAGGCGGCGCTCGATGTCGAGACCGCGGTGGAGGCGGCGCGGGCGCGGGGCGCCGAGGCGGTGGTGCTGCTCGGCAACTCGGGGGGCGGCGCGCTGCTCGCGCTGGCGGAGGCCGGCGCGGCGGCCGAGGGGCGGCGGCTGGGGGACGCCTTCGTCGCGCTGGCGGCGCACCCGGGGCAGGGGGTGTTCCTGGAGCAGGCGATCGACCCTTCAGTGGTGGACGAGGGAGATCCGCTGTCGGTCGATCCGTCGCTCGACATGTACGATCCGGCCAACGGCTGGCGGCCCTGGCCGTCGCCGTGCAGGTACGGCCGCGCGTGGCTCGCGCGCTACCGGTCGGCGCAGCGGGCGCGGGTCGCGCGCATCGACGCCGCGGCGCGGGCGGCGATCGAGGCGCAGGCCGACGCGACGGCGGCGCTGGAGGGGATGGCCCCGGAGCACCCCGAGTGGAGCCGGATGCGGCGGCGGAGCGCGCACGGGCGGTTCTTGACGGTATACCGCACGGTGGCGGATCCGGCGTATCTGGACCCGACCATCGATCCGGACGACCGCGCGCTCGGGTCGATCTTCGCGTCGCCGGATCCGTTCGTCGCGAACTATGGTTATGGGGGCGTGGCGCGGACGCTCACCGCGCGAGCGTGGCTGTCCACGTGGTCGAGCCTGTCGTCGCGGGCGCGGCTCGCGGACAGCCTGCGCGCGGTCGCGATCCCGACGCTGTTCCTGCACGCGACGGCGGACACGGAGATCCGGCTGCGGCAGGCGCGGGAGAGCTTCGAGGCGAGCGCCGCGCAGGACAGGAGCTACGTGGAGCTCCAGGGGGCGACGCACTTCCTGCAAGGGCACCGGCAGGCCGCGGCGGAGCTCATCGCGGCGTGGATCCGCGAGCGGCTCGGATAGGCCGGGGCGCGGCTCGGCGGGCGGATGCGCCCGCCATGATCGAGCGGCACTACGGCACCACCACCGTATCGTTCGTCTGCAGCGGCAGGTCCCCGCGGAGATCGCCTTTCTCGACGACCGCATCGAACACGAACGGAATCCGGCGCTCGCCGAGCGCGTCGCGCCGGACGATCACCACCTCGTCGGGATCGGCGAAGCGCGTGAAGCCGCCGGCGAGGGCGAGCGCCTGGAGCACGGTGATCTGCGCCCGCGGCGTGAACTCGCCCGGACGCGACACCTCGCCCATCACGTAGACGCGGTAGCTGTGGAGCTCCGCCACCTCCACGCTGACGACGGGTTTCTCGTGGTAGAACTTGGCCGCCTGCGTCGCGATCTCCTCGGCGATGCCCATGACGGTGCGCCCCGACGCCAGGATATCGCCGACGAGCGGGACCGTGATGAACCCGTCTGGCCGCACCGTGACGCGGTGGCTCAGCGCCTCGTTCTTCCAGGCGCGCACCTCCAGCACGTCGCCGGGGCCGACCGCATAGGCGCGGGTTGCGCGGCGCTCCGCCTCGAAATCGACCCGCGGGGCGCTCGCGCCGCAACCCGAGGACGCCGCGAGGGCCACCAGCGCGGAGCAGAGCAGGGCAATCCGGACACAGCGGGAGCACATGCGGTTATCACCCTCCATGATGGAACCGCGCACCAGCAAGCGCCGATCCCGCGGCCGCGCCCCGCGCCTGCTCCTCGCGCGCGCACCGGCGCGCTTCCCGCGTGCCGGTCGAGCCCACGGTGCTAGATCCGTCGCGCGGAAGGGGGGAATGCGCGCCGCGCTCATCGCGCTTGCGCGGGGCGCCTCGCCGCGGCCGTCGCGAGCCCGCGGCGCGGGCGGCCCGCGCGGCGCTCGCGGCGCGCCACACCATGGCAGCGTGGGTCGTGTGCGCGCTGTGCGCGCTCGTCATCCTCAAGCCGCAGGAGTTCATCCCCGCGCTCGAGGGGATTCCGCTCGTTCACGCGGCGTTCGGGCTCACCCTGCTCTGCGTCGCCCTCGACGTCGTGTGGCGGCGGCTCAAGCCGACGCTCGCGCCTCAGGTCGTCTACGCGCTCGCGTTCCTCGCCTGGGCGGCCCTCACCACCGCGCTCAAGCGCCCGGCCGTCCTCGAGGAGCGCGGCCTGCAGCTCGCGACCGTCGCGGGCGTCTTCCTCGCCGTCGCCTTCGCCGCCGCCTCGCCGCGCGGGGTGCGCGCGCTCGCGATCACGCTCGTCGGCTGCGCCGTCGTCACCACCGCGGTCGCGATCGTGCAGGCGTTCCAGCCCTACGGCTGCATGCTCGCCGCGCCCGACGACTGGGAAGGCAAGGGCGAGCTCGAGCCGGATGGACGCCCCTGCGAGACAAACCTCGACTGCCGCAAGGACCCGCCCGTCCCCGACGGCAACTACCGGTGCGAGCGCCCCGGGCCGCTCGGCACGTCGACCATCGACGGGCGCGTCCGCTACCGCGGCTCGCTCGCCGATCCGAACGAGCTCTCCCTGATGGCCGGCATGTCGATCCCGCTCGCGATCGCGCTCGCCGAGCGGCGCGGCGGCCGGCGCGCGCCCGCGACCCCAGGCGGTGCCGTCCCGCGCGCGCCCGCGACCCCAGGCGGTGCCGTCCCGCGCGCGCCCGCGACCCCAGGCGGTGCCGTCCCGCGCGCGCCCGCGCCGCCCTGCGGGGCGCGCCTTCGGCCTGCGCTGCCGCTCCTGCTCACCGATCGGCTGCTCTCGCGCGCGGCCGCGGCGCTGCGCGCGCTCCCCGTGGTGGCCGTCATCGCCGCGATCGGCGCGATGGTCGTCCTGTCGCGCTCGCGCTCGGGGGTGATCGTGTACCTGGCGGTCCTCGGCCTCACGTTCGTCCGGTGGAGCGGGACCCTCGGCGTCGTCGCCGCCTGCTTCATCGGCCCGCCCATGCTCCTGCTCGGCGGCCGGAGCGGCGACGAGGCGAGCGAGAGCTCGGAGGAGCGCGTCGAGCTGCTCCGGGAGGCGTTCGAGATGATCCGGCGCACCCGGGGCATCGGCGTCGGCGCAGGTCAGTTCGGCGACGAGTCGTCGCTCGGCCTGACCGCCCACAACTCCTACCTGCTCGCCGCGTCCGAGACGGGCCTGCTCGGGATGTGCCTGTTCGCGCTCGTCCTGTATGCGTCGATCAAAGTACCGCTCTCGATCTGGCTGGGCGACGCCGAGGTCGGCCCTGCGGCGAGGCGGTTCGCGCCGGCGATCTTCGTGAGCCTGTGCGGCGCGCTGATCGGCATCTTCTTCCTGTCGTGGGCTTACAAGGACGTCCTTTACATGACGCTCGGCGCTTCCGCTGCGCTTTATGGCGCGGCGCGGGCCGAGGACGCCCGCATCTCGGTGCGCGTGTCCCTGAGGGAGGTCGCGCTCGTGTGCGGCGGGATGTTCGCCGTGCTCATGCTGCTCAACGTCCTGCTCCGGTTCCTCGGGTGAGCGCGCCCCGGGGTGGTATGCTGGTCGGCATGTCGGCCCCCATCCGCAAGCCGGGCGACCCCACCGCGGCGCCGATCCCGTCCGAGGCCCCCCGAGCTCCCACCGAGGCGCAGTGGGCGGCGATGTCGCCCGCGCAGCGGGAGCAGGCCGTTCGAGCGCTCCTCGCCTCGGAGTCGCAGGAAGAGCTCGACGAGCGCGAGGCCATGGCCGAAGGGGACCCGCACCTCGACGCCAAGATGGAGGCGCGCGACACGCTCCGCGCGTGGTTCGGCCGGCGCGGGCGGCGCATCTACATCGGCGCCGAGATCAAGGTCTACTACCCGGGCGAGAAGGGCTTCACGCCCGACGTGATCGCGGTGACCGACGTCGATCCCGGCCCGCGCCTCTGCTGGATGGTCAGCGCCGAAGGCAAGGGGATCGACCTGGCGATCGAGGTGCACTACGCGGGCGACTGGCGCAAGGACTTCGTCGACAACGTCGCGAGGTATGCGGCTCTCGGGATTCGCGAGTACTTCGTCTACGACATCCAGCGCGGGCACCTCCGAGGCTACAGGCTGCCGTCCACGGGCGTGCGGCGCTACGAGAGCATCGCCTCGCGCGTCGGGCGGTACCGATCGGAGGTCCTCGAGCTGGATCTCACGGTGGAGTCAGGTCGGCTGCGGTTCTATGCGGACACGGCCGAGCTGGTCACCGCCGGCGAGCTGGTGGGCAAGCTGGAGAGGATGATCGAGGCCGCCGAGGCCCGGATCGAGCGAGAGCAGGCGCGGGCAGAGCAGGCGTTGGAGCGGCTGTCGGCGGCGATCCTGATGATCCTCGGCGCGCGCGGCATCCCCGCGAGCGAGGAGGCGAGAGGCCGGATCCTGAGCGAGACGGACCTGAGCGTGTTGGAGCGATGGCTCCAGCGGGCGGCGACCGCGACGGCGGTGGAAGAGCTGTTCCTGGAGCCCGCGGGCCGCTGACCGCGAGAGGCGTGCGCGGCGCGACACCGTGATTCACGTCGACGGGCCGCACCGCGAGGGCGCCGTGGATCCCGCGTCGCGGGCGAGCCTCGCGCGCTGCCGGGCGCCTCGGGCCGGAGGAGACATGGGGCGCGGCGCCGCGCGTGGACGGCGGCGGATCGAGGGGTGGACGAGCGCGACCGGGCGCTGGTAGCCTCGCCGGCGCTCGGATCGCACCGCTCGGCCAGAGCCGGATCGGCCGGAGCGGCCGAGACGACCTCGCGCGGATCGGTCCCCATCCCCTCTGGCCTGGAATCGGCGGATCGGCAGCTCACCGGTCAGCCCCCTGAGAGAAGAAAATCTAGATGCCCAAGATCACGGTATGCGCATTCGGCTGGGTTCCGCCCTTTGCACGAGGGCTGGTGCGCGATCTCCGCGTGCGCTGGGCGCTGGCCGAGGCGGGCCTCACCTACGAGGAGCGGCTGATCGGGAACGAGGAGCAGGCGTCCGCGGACTACCGCCGCCTTCAGCCGTTCGGGCAGGTGCCCGCCTACGAGGAGGACGGGCTCGTGATGTTCGAGTCCGGCGCCATCGTGCTGCATATCGCCGAGCGCTCCGAGGCGCTGATGCCGTCCGATCCCGTCGGTCGTGCGCGCACCAAATCGTGGATGTTCGCGGCGCTGAACACGGTCGAGCCGCACGTCCAGAACCTCGCCGAGATCGACCTGTTCCATCCCAACGAGGAATGGGCGCAGCTGCGCCGGCCGTCGGCGGTCAAGGCCGTCAAGGCGCGGCTGACGAAGCTGTCCGACTGGCTGGGCGAGCGGGACTACCTCGAGGATCGCTTCACCGCGGGAGACTTGCTCATGACCACGGTGCTGCGCATCCTGCGCCATACGGAGCTCGTCGCGGAGATCCCGGCCCTCGAGGCGTACCGCCTGCGGTGCGAGGCGCGGCCGGCCTTCCAGAAGGCGCTCGCCGAGCACATGGCGCCCTTCGCGAAGAACGCGTAGCGGCGCGCGCCAGCGGGCGAGCGCGGACACGGCTGACGGGTCTTCGTATTCCCTGGGGGCGCTCGCGCCTCGTCGGCGAAGCCTGAAATCGGCATCTCCGGACGCCCATCAGGGAACAGCGTACGATGCATTCAGCGCGGCCCGGAGCCAGGCGGCGCACGCCGGGAGCGGCATCGCCGGCAAACTCGCTCGGCGCTGGCTGGGCTCTGGCTGAGCGCTGGCTGCGCGCGCGAACCGCTGCACTCTGCCGTTGCCTCGCGCAGCGCATCGTGCTTTTGAAGATAGCGTGTCTTCGCTCGCCCAGCAGATCGCCGCGCTCCCCGCCCCGCTGCTCGCCCGCCTCCGGGCTCGAGGGTTCGACCCCGACCGTGTGGCCCGGTGGGCCGCGTCCATCGGCAAGGACCGGGACGCCCGCAACCGGCTCCCTGGCACGGTCGAGCCGCCGGCGCCCGGCGACGTCATGGAGCTGCCGGCCGAGGGCACGCCCGAGCACGCCCGCTGCCGCGAGGCGGGCCTTGCCGCGCTCCGGCGCGGCGAGGTCGCGCTCTGCGTCCTCGCGGGCGGGATGGCCACCCGGATGGGCGGCGTGGTCAAGGCGCTCGTGGAGGTGCTGCCCGGTCGGACCTTCCTCGATCTGCGCCTCGCCGAGAGCGATCACCTCCGGCGCGAGACGGGCGTCCCGGTGCCGCTGTGGCTGATGACCAGCGAGGCGACGGACGGCCCGATCCGCGAGGCGCTCGGCGCGCGACTCGACGAGCAGGGCGACCTCTGCACCACGTTCGAGCAGCACGTCTCCCTGCGCCTCACCCCGGAAGGTGAGCTGTTCCTCGACGAGAACGGCGAGCCGAGCGTCTATGCGACCGGCCACGGCGACCTGCCGGATGCGCTCCGGGAGAGCGGCATCCTCGGCCGCTTCCTCGCGCGCGGCGGAAAGACCGTCTGGATCGCCAACCTCGACAACCTCGGCGCGACGGTGGATCCGGTCATCCTCGGCTGGCACCTCGGCCACGGCGGGCCGCTCACGGTCGAGGTGGTCGACAAGGGCGGCGACAAGGGCGGCGGCCCGTTGCGGTGGAACGGCCGCCCGGTGATCGCGGAGGACTTCCGGCTGCCGGTCGGCTTCGATCCGAAGGTGGTGCCGGTCTTCAACACCAACACCTTCCTTGCGAGCGCCGAGGCGCTCAGCGCGCTCGCGATGGACTGGGTCTATGTGGAGGTCGAGAAGAAGGTGGGAGATCGCAAGGCGATCCAGTTCGAGCGCATCTTGAACGAGATCACCTTCGGTCTCCCGGCCAGGTTCCTGCGAGTGCCTCGAGAGGGGCTCGCGGCCCGGTTCCTTCCCGTCAAGGATGTCGACGAGCTGGAGCGGCGGCGGCCGGCGATCGAGGCGATCGCGCGAGCGCGGGGGTTTCTGGTCTGAATCGAGGCGCAGCTGTGCCGGCGGGGTGTGCCACGCTGTGCCGTGTATGTCGGCGGAGGAGCCCTGAATCCCGCGAATCTTGATGGTATGCGGGATGCTTCTCGATGGTCCAATGACCATCACGCCCTCCGCTCCCGCTCATTTCCGAAGCGCGTTCGCTCGCCGTCTGACCCGAGCCATCCTCGCCACCGCGACGCTCGGTCTGGCGGTTGATAACGTCGCCTGCGCCAGCGTCGTCATGGAAGAGCCGGCGCCGGGCGATGGCGGCGGCGGCGCGAGCGAGGATGGCGCGGGGGCGCGTGGTGGGATGGGCGGGGAGGGCGGCGGGGGCGCCGATCCCGTCACGACGGTGCAGGTCGGCGGCGTCTCGTGGAGCGAGGAAGGAACGGTGTGCGTCGAGCCACGGGCCCAGGGGGGCGGAGGGCAGGGCGGCGCGGGAGGGGAGGGCGGGGCGGGGGGCTCCGGCGGAGTGTTTGCGGGCGCCTGCGAGCCGCTCGATCCCGTCGGCGCGAACGTCCCTCTCCCGCCGCCTGGGTGCTGGTACAGCAGCATCGGTGACGGCGTCTTTCGCAATGGCCAGTGCTGCTACGAGTTCACCGCGAGCTGCGGCGGCTCGGGCCGGCCGTTTCTCGTGGGCGAGCGCGCCCGCACCGCGCGCGAGCAGCGGAGAGATGCGGGCGGGTGGGGCGGCGCGCCGCGGCCGGACCTCGCGGGGCTCGGGCAGGAGACCCGCGCCGCGCTGGCCGAGGCGTGGCTCCGCGACGCGTTGCTCGAGCACGCATCGGTCGCCTCGTTCTCGCGGTTCGCGCTGGAGATGATGGCGGTCGGCGCTCCCGCCGAGATGCTCGCGGCCGCGCACGAGGCCGCGCGCGACGAGGTGCGCCACGCGGCGCTCTGCTTCGGGCTGGCGAGCGCGTACGCCGGCGCGGCGCTGGAGCCGGCGCCGTTCGCGTTTGGCGGCGTCGTCGAGGTCACGTCGGACCTGGCGGAGCTCGCGTCGCGCGCCGTGCGTGAAGGCTGCATCGGCGAGACGCTGGCGGCGGTGCAGGCCAGCGAGCA
Source organism: Sorangium sp. So ce836 (assembly GCF_028553905.1). Lineage (NCBI taxonomy): Bacteria > Pseudomonadati > Myxococcota > Polyangiales > Polyangiaceae > Sorangium > Sorangium sp. So ce836. Next base: position 5,283,268 of record NZ_CP102233.1, read on the forward strand.
GCTCGCGCATGCGACCGACGCCGCGGTCCGGAGCGTCCTCGCGGCGATCGCGGACGACGAGGCGCGGCACGCCGAGCTCGCGTGGCGCTTCGTGGCCTGGGCGCTGCAGACGGGCGGGGAGGCGGTGCGCCGGGCGGTCGCGGCGGCCTTCGAGGCGGGGCTTGCCGCGCCGTCGCCGGCAGCCGCGGCGACGGACGGCTCCGCCGAGGCGCTCGCAGCGCACGGTCGCCCCGGCGGCGTCGTGGTGGCCGGCTCGTGGAGCCGCGCGATCGCGGAGGTCGTGACGCCTGCGATGCGCGCGCTGCTTTCAGCGCAGGCGGCGGGGTGACCTGACCCGCGGGGGGACCCGACCCGGGTTGGCCCGACTGGCCCGACCCGGGTTGGCCCGACCCGGGTTGAGCTGAGCCAGAGCTGATCCAGCCAGAGTGCAACCGGCCCGACCCGGGTTGAGCTGGTTGGTCCGACCCAGGTTGGCCCGACCGCTCAACCGACCCGACCCGGGTTGAGCAACCGACCCGACCCGGGTTGCGCCCAACCGACCCGACCCAGGTTGAGCGACCGACCGCCGGCCGCCGGCCACCCCCCCACCCGACCCGCCGGCCACCCCCCACCCGACCCGGGTTGAGCGACCGACCGACCGACCGACCGACCCGACCCGGGTTGGGACGCCATCGACCCGGGTTGGGACGCCATTGATTTCAACCCGGGTCAGTCCTGGGTTGCGTCGGTTGCCGCAACCTGGGTCGGTTGCCGCAACCTGGGTCAGGTCGACCCGAACCAGGTTGCGGCGCAGCAGCGCAGCGTCCGACCCGGGTTGGGATCACGCCTCGACCCGGGTCGGGTCTGGGTGGCCTCGGTCGCCTCAACCTGGGTCAGGTCGGGTCGCCTCAACCCGGGTCGGGTCTGGGTGGCCTCGGTCGCCTCAACCTGGGTCAGGTCGGGTCGCCTCAACCTGGGTCAGATCGGCTTCGGATCGGGCCGGATCGAGTCGCCGCACCCCGCGAAATTTCTTGACCCGCCCATCCGCTTCGCCATATGTTTATTGAAAATGAAGATCATTATCAGTTCAAGGAGCGCCCTGGCGGGGTTTGAACACGGCCTGGTTGCCTTCTGGCGGCAGCTCTCGCTCCGCGACGTTGGGTGCCGCGCATTTCGCGGCGTGGCGGGCAGCGGGAGGAGGCGCTCGTGAAGGGCGGTCCGGCAGCGCCGTCGCCGATGGTCGGTGAGCGCGCAGCGGCTCTTCGGGGGTGGCGGAGCGACACCCCGCCGCTCGATACACCGCTCGCGCGCTCGCTCGCCCCCGCGAGGGCCCCGCTCGGGCTCGCCGGCTCGCGCCCGTGGCATTGCTCGCCGCGCGTCCTCCGGCTGATCGTGGCGCTCGCGCTCTCGTGCGAAGCGATCGGCGCCCTGGTGAGCGCCGCGATGGGACGCGAGGACGGCGCCGTCGCGGAGGAGCCGTCCGGCGAAGCGTTGCGCGTCCTCATCGACCGCGCGCTGACGAGCGCTCGCGCGGCGCGCCGGCTCGCCAGCGCGCTCGACGCCGTGCTCGCCGACGAGGTGCGCACCTACCGTGGGCTCTGCGTCGCGGCGCTCGCGGCCCGCTGGGCGAGCGCGCGCGCCGCTGCGCCGGCAAGGGAGGCGGCGGCGCTCCTCTGGGCGAGCGCGCGAACGCCAGGCTCGCCGATGCGCTTCCTCGAAGAGCGCATCGCCGACGACATCGAGCTCCGCGCGCTCCGCGCCATGGCGACGTCGATGAAGGCGGCCGGCGCGCGACGCTGGGCCAGCCCGACGCGCCTGACGCGCCGCTCAGGGGAGCGGCCGGGCGAGCGAGGCCTCCGAGCGGTCGCCCTTGCTGGGAGAGCGCGGTAGCCGCCTCACCGTGGTGGCGCCGTCGGCCAGGCGCTGGGCACGCCGCCGGTCAACCTGGTTGAGGCTGCAGGTCGAACCTGGTTGAGGTCGCAGATCGCCGAGTCGCCAACTTGACGCCCAGCTCGGCCCCGAGCGGATCTCCGCCTTCTTGACCCAGGCCTCCCTGCGCCTCGCGCGAGCGGACGTCATGGCCCCTCGTGGCTCGCGATCGACAAGGACGCCCGGCAGGCGCGCGTGACCAGCCTGCCGGACGAGACGAGCATCCCGTTCCCGATCCAGGTTCAGCTCATCATCGAGTACTACTCACAGCGGCTGTGACGCAGAGGCACGCCTCGCCGCGCCGGCGCGCGGCGAGGCCGCCGCCCCGGCCCGCGGCGCGCGCGTCAGGTGCGGTCGAGGTGCTCGACCATGAACGGGTACACGTCGGTCGACGCGTTCTTCCCGAAGATGCAGTCGATGTGGCCGTACCCGGGGATGACGTTGCGCGAATAGAGGCCCGCGCCGTTCCTCGCCGACAGCACCTCGACCGTCTTCTCGGTGCTCGCCGGCAGGAAACACTGGTTCTCCGCGCCGTGGACGAAGCGGATCGGGATCGCCATCCGATCGAGGTGCGGCAGATACACGTCCTTCCCCTCGGCGTCGACCACGTGACCCTTGCGGGTCATCAGCGCGAGGCCCTCGAAGGCGCGCATCGTCGCCTCTCCGAAGAGCTCGTAGAGCCGCTCGTGCGTGGCGTGGTTGAGCTGCGCGTGCTCGTAGAGCAGCGAGTACATGAACGAGATCCGATGACACACCGCGCTGTTGCAGTGCTCGCCGTCCCCGACGGGATACAGCTCGAGCGCACGATCGTAGAGGCGCGAGAAGAACCCCTCGTGGGAAGAGGCGTTCGTCGTGAGCGACCCGACGCCGAGCGCCTCGAGCACGCTCGGCGCGTGCAGCCCCGCCTTCAGGTGCACCATGGCGGGCGTGACCACGTGCGTGGAGATCTGCGAGATCACCGCGGAGCGGACGCCCTTCAGCCCGGCGAGCATCGCCATCGTGAACGTCGTCGCGCCGTAGCAGTGGGCGACGACCTGCACGCCCGCCGCGCCGGTGGCCTCACGCACCTTCGCCACCGCTGCGGGGTAGTCGTAAAGCGCGATCTGATCGGCCGTGTACTGCGTCTTCGACGCTGGGAGCAGCACGCTCGACCGGAAGTCGAGCAGCCAGACGTCGTAGCCGTGCGCCACGAGGTGCTCGAGCAGGTTCGTCTCGATGGCGTCGGTCGAGAAGATGCGGCTCGAGACGCCGAGCCCGTGCGCGAGCATCACCGGGCCCTTCGAGCCGCCCTGGTACCGCGTCAGGAGGAGGTCGACTCCATCGCCGCTCTTGAACGGGTAGAGGCGCGGGCCGGGCACCCGCAGCGGCCTGCGCTTCTGGGGCGGGGGGTTCGAGTCGGCGAACTCCAGGGGCGCCACCACGCCGCCGTAATAATCGTAGACCACGCCCGCGAAGTAGCGCCCGAACTTCACCGTCGTCGCGAGGCGCTCCTCGGCGTTCTTCGCGTTCGTGACGTCGAGCGTCCCGAGCTGTCGGATGAAATCCTCGGGCTCGATCACCAGGATGCCCTTGCCGATCGCCGGGCCCGTCTCGTCCTGGCCCTCGTGGATGGTGATGTAGAGCGTGGTGGTGTCGTGCCACGCGTCCCAGAACGGGCGGTCGGTGATCACCTTGAACCCGTAGAAATAGAACGAGCGCCCCTCCTCCGACCGCATCCGCATCTTGTATTTCATGAGCCGCGTGTCGGCGGCGTTCGGATCTTGCACGAAGAGGTTGAACGTCCCGTGCGTCACCGTGAGCGGCCGCCCCGAGAGCGCGGGCGCGTCCACCGTGCCCAGCGTGCGCGCCTCGTGCTCGGGGCTCGCGATCATGGCGTCGACGTCCTCCGACACGATCGTGAGGATGAACTTGAAGCTCGAATCCTCCTGCTTGCCCAGGTCGGCGGCCGTCTGGAAATCGCTGTCGACCGCCTTCGAGAAGTAGCCCTTCATCGTCTCGGTGAAGCGGATCCCCGGCTTGCGCGTCTGGGGCTCGGGCGGGATCGGGCCCTTGTCCGAGTAATCGATGTGGAGCCCACGGTCTCGGGCGAGGTGGATGGCGCAGCGCTCCGCCAGCGCCGAGATCGTGAGCAGCGGGTTGACGCCGAGCGAGACGGGGATGATCGACCCGTCGCACACGTAGAGCCCCTCGTGGACCGCGGCGCCCGCGCTCGACGCGAAGACCGTGCCCTTGTGGTTCACGACGCCCGACTCGGCCGAGTCGGCCATCATGCAGCCGCCGAGCGGGTGCACGGTGATCAGCTTGTCTCCGACCTTCGGGGACCAGATCGGGTCCTTGACCGAGATCCCCTCGAGCGGCGTCGTCGTCTGGAAGAGGCGCGCGTTCATCTTCTCGAAGATCGGCTCGGTGCCCACCTGCGGCCAGTCGATCCGCAGCTGATCGCCCTCCAGCTTCATCGTGCCGCAGTTCGCCTCGTGCCCCATCACGAGATACGTTTGCGTGTGCATCGTGGCGCCGTGATACGCGCCGAGGAGGAGCGACTCGGCCTCGCGCACCCCCTGGGCGACCGCGTTCTGCGGCGCCGTGTTCGAGCCGCCGGTGCAGGAGGCCGCCTGGAACATGAGCGGCAAGAGCGGCGCCAGCGCGCCGGGGATCGCGCCCTCCTCGATGATGATGTCGTCCTTCATGTCGGCCTGGTTGCGCATGTCGATCACGCCCGTGATGCACGGCCCGACCGGCGACGCCGCGGAGACCGCCCGGTGTCCGAAGCCGATCCCTTCGAGCTTCGGCGTGCAGTTGTAGCCGAACCCGAGCATGTCCCCGTTGCCGCTGAACCCCCGGCCGAGCTGGTCGGACAGCGGTAATCCGACCTCCTTCGAGCGGAGCAGGATCTCGGTCGAGCCCAGCGTCCCGGCGGACAGGACGACGATGTCGGCGGTGACCACCAAGGTCGGCGCGTCGAACGCCTCGCGGCCGGTGTCGAGCACCTGGTAATGAACGTTCCATTTCCCGTCGCTCCGCCGCTCGACGTGGCGCACGCTCACCTCGACGAAGATGTGGGCGCCGTGCCGCTTGGCGTCGGGCAGGTAGTTCATCAACACGGTGTTCTTCGAGCCGTAATTGCAGCCGGAACAGCAGTCGCCGCAGTTGTTGCAGGCCTTCTGCGCGACGCCGGCGGCGTTGATGCCGTCCTTGAAGGTCACGTTGATGTTGGTGCGCCGGAACGGCTGCCCCATCACGTCCGCCGAGCGCTGCAGCGCCGTCAGCTTGGGCAGCGGCGGGTAGGTCTCGGGGTAGGGGGTCGGCGAGAGCATCCGCTCGGCGAGCCTGTATCCGGTGTTGAGGTGCTCCATCTTCTCGCTCCGGAGCTCGGCCGGCCAGCGCGGGTCGTCGAAGACGCGCGGCTCGGCGCGGATCGAGACGTTCGCGTTGATGAGGGAGGTGCCGCCGAGGCCGCAGCCGACGAGCACGCCGATGTCCTTGTTGACATGCAGATCGAACAGCCCCGTGCGCGAGCCCTCGTGACCCACCTCCGGCAGGTTCATCTGCATCTCGGCGAGGGCCTCGAGGGGGGTGTTCGGATACTCGCCCGGCTGCCGCTCCCGCCCGCGCTCGAGCACGCAGACCTTCATGCCGGCGCGCGCCAGCCGCGACGCCATGATCGCGCCGCCGTAGCCCGAACCCACGACGACGACGTCGTATTCACCGTCGATCTCTTCGATGTCGGACGAAAGACGATTCATGCTCTGCTCCATGGGTGTTTCGGGTTCACTGACGATTCGCTGCCGCGCTGCCGCGCTGCGCGTCGGGCGGGGAGGTGATCGGCTCGATGATCCAATGATAAGCGCTCCTATGGGTCTTCACGCCGTTCCCGTCCGGGGCCAGGTACGCCCCGGATCGCTTGCTCCTGAAGGCCACCGCGTCCCCGAACTGGACGGGTCGGCCCTTCTCCACGGCCTCGAGGACCCAGGTCTGCTTCTCGTACCTGTCCTCGTCCACGGCCGGATCGTAATCGTTGAAATAGTAACAGTCCCCGGTGAGGCTCCACGCGCCCAGCGTGTTGTAGGCGCCGATCTCCACCTCGGTCGAGACGAGCGCGACCTCGTCGCCGTCGCGCACCTTGCCCGCGCTGGCCTCTCTCGCGCTCTTCTCCAGGAAGAGCTGGACGGCCTCGCCGCCGAGGGTCGGAAAGTACTCCGCGACCTTCGGGTCCGAGAGCGAGAGCAAGCCCAGGATCGTCGATTTTCGGGCGGCGGCCGAGACGCGCTCGCCGGCGTGGCTCCGTAGGGTGAACCGATCCAGGTACTTGAGCGGCTGCCCCGGCTCGCGCTTCACCTGGAGGAACCGGACGTCGCGCTCGTCGCGGCGGGGCTCCTCCAGCGTGAGGACCTCCTCGAAGGTGGGCGCGCCCATCGCGCGCTGCTGGAACGCGGGCAGGCGCCGCTCCTCCCCGTACCACTTGAGGATCGTGGCGATGAGCGAGGTGTGATCGTAGGGCTGATCGCGGGTCGAGCGGAACACGGTGCCTCGCCGGATGCGCGGCGACACCAGGATCGCGGGCACCCGGACGCCATGACGAGCGAAGTCGAAGCCGTGCTGGGTCGCGGGCGCGGAGCCGCCGCTCCCCCACGGGGGCACCGCGGCGGGCGGCGGCACGTGGTCGAAGGTGCCCACGCCCTCGTCGAACGTCACGATGAGCAGCGTCTTCTCCCATGCCGCCCTGTTCGCGATGAGGCTCATGTAGACGCTCTGCAGGAACGTCTCCCCCGCGCTCAGGTTCCCCGGCGGGTGGTAGTCGTTGCCCATCGCGGTGGCGAGGCTCTGCTCCCACGTCAGATCCGTGGACGCCTGCGAGACGGTCCAGAACGGCTCGATCACGCTGAACCGCGGGAGCGCCCCGGCGCGCGCCTGCTCGTGGAACCGCTCCACGCGCGCGAAGCGGCGCTCCACGCCCGGGATCGCGCGCAGGCCGGGGAACAGCCGGTACGTGTAGCAGGACGGGAGATCGCCGGACGAGAGCTCGACCAGGTACTTCTGGTGATCGGCGTCGAGGTCCTCCGCAAACTGGACGATGTGCTCGATGAGCGGCTGGAGGCGGGTCTTCCCGCCGGTGAGGGCGATCGAGATCTTCTCGGGGAGGGTGCTCGTCTGCCAGAAGATCGCCCAGTCGTCGTGGCCGGCCTCGTGGAGGGCGTTCCAGAGGGTGGTCGTCTCGAACTGGTCGTCGCCGAGGCGATAACCGACCTTCTCCTCGACCAGCTTGGCCCTCGGGTCCTTCTCGAGCCAGCCGTTGTCCGTCAGCCCGAGGGAGGTACCGCAGAAGGCGAAGGCCCGGTTGGGGTTCGTCTGCGACGGGACCGACGAGAACCACATATCGCAGACGGCGTAGTGCTCTGCGAGCCCGTTGATGACCGGGAGCTGGTCGGGGGTGTAGCTCTCCATGACCTCTCCGGCGAGGTCCCGGAGCGCGTCCGGAGCGCGGTCGGCGATGCCCGACTTCTTGAGGGCCGTCATGTAATCCTGAACGAATCCCTTCATGGTGGGGGTGTCGCCGGGCCTGACGTCCTCCTGTCCGAAGAGCTGGACGTTCACGCTCGCGAACTCCTCGTTCGGCGCGACGCAGGGCACGTTCATGGCCGATGCCCCCTTCACGGGCGCGCAGCTGAGCCCCTCCGCGACATTGGTGAACGCCGCCGGATCGAGGCCCGCCAGGCCCTCGAACCGGCGCTCTCCCGGCGCGGGCTCCGGGATGTTCAGCGCCGGGCCCGCGCTCGGGTCTGCGTACAGCCAGCCGAGGACGCTGTCGAAGGAGCGATTTTCGAGGATGACGAGCACGACGTGCTCGATGGATTTCATGCTCACGTTCCGCCTCCGCACGATGCTCGCGCTGGATCCGTCGCCTCGATGGACCACCGCGCAGTCCCCCGCGGCGCCCCGCCGCGCGAGCTCCCCAGCGCACTCTCCTCAGACGCCACTCGCCCGACGAGCGGTCCGCAGATCAGCTCTGCGTCGACCCCCTGCGCCCCCCGAGCGCAACAAGCAGATTAGGTCAATCGCATCTCGATCACAAGATCGTTTGGAGGGCGAGCCAACATTGCGCGGCCTACACGACCGCTCCGCGTGTCCGATGTGAACGGACGTGGCCTCAGGCCCGCTCGGATGTGTGATGTGAAGGATTGAATGCGTGTGTGGTCGGCGGATGACCGATGTCACGACATCGGATCAGCGCCCGTGCCGCGAGGTCGCCGCGCGGGGCGCGCGATGCGGGCTGCGGCCCTCGGCGCGCCGGCGCGGATGCGCGCGGATCACGGGCGCCGGCCGGGGCGCTTCTCCGGATCCTCGCCGAGCAGCTCCTCGATCTCGGCCGCCGCCTTGTCGAGCACCTTCACGGTGCGCGCGAGCACGGCGGGCGTGAGGCGCCCGCGGCGCATCGCGTGGCGGAGCATTCTCATGAGCGCGCCGACGCGCTTCATGACGTCGCCGAAGTCCTCGGCGAAGCGCTCCCACGAGCTCTCGGCGAAGCGCTCGTAGAACTCGTCGACGTACTCGCGGTTCGCCTGGAGGTCCTCGCGCCCGGCGTCGGTGATCTCGTAGATCTTGCGGCCGTCAGCCTCGATGACGCGCGCATGGCCGAGCTCCTCGAGCATCTGCAGCGTCGGATAGATGACGCCGGGGCTCGGCCGGTAGGTGTCGCCGCTGCGCTGCTCGATCGCCTGGATGACCTCGTAGCCGTGGCGGGCCCGCTCGGCGAGCGCGTCGAGGACGAGGTAGCGCACGCCGCCGCGATCGGCGCGGAGCGGCGGCCCTCCGAACCAGTCGCCCCACCAGCCGGGCGGCCCGCCGCCGAAGCCGCCCCGGCCCCTCCCGAACGGACCCCGCGGCCCGCGCGGGCCTGCGTGATGGTGGTGGTCATGATGATGTTCACATCCCCAGAACATAGACGCGATCCCTCTCTTGCTCGGCGGCGGACCGCCACGGCGGCGAGCACTCAGCTGCCGCGCGCGCGTGGGCGGACGACCCCGGCGCCAGGCCCGGGCCTCCCTGCGGCGCCGGACCGATATTCTAAAAGATATATCTAGAAGATAGATCTCGACCTGCCCCTGTCAAGGGACCGGCGGCTGGGCCGCGTTCCGCGTGGAGGCCGGCGATGGCGAGGAGGCGGCGGCGGCGATGCGCCATGGCGCCGACACGAACGGGCTTGGCGCCCAGGCCGGGACGCGGGGCGCGGGGCGCGGGCGTGGTGCCGGTGAGCTACGCCTTCACGCTGTTCGAGGGGCCGGACTGGGGACCGCAGCTCGCGGGGATCGCGCCGTGGCCTTCGATCGCCAGGTGAGCGGCGAGCGCGTCCACGACACCGACGTCGACGGCATGGCGCATTACGGCCTGCTCGTGGAATGGGTGGAAGAGGTCCGCATGAGGGGGCGAAGCGGCGATGACAGGGCTCTACAACTCCGCCGAATCGTATCTACAGGCCTCTCCTGTTGGTGCACACGACCTGCTGATTGCGGCGACTGCGCTCGCCGTAGGGTATGACGTGGTAACCCGAGATGACCGCAGCTTTCCGAGAATTCCGGGATTGAGGTTGCTTCGCTGGTGACCGCGCGGCGGCCGCCGCTGAAGCCGGCGCACATCGCTCTGCGAGGTCGGCGCTGCCTGCGCCGATCGCACCCGCCGATCGAGAGGTTGCGATTGAAGAAGACCGAGGCGCGCCGGGCTCCCTGAGCACGTCCGCGAAGGACCTCTCCCGCACCGCACGCGCAACGTCCACGGCGCTCGTCCTCCTCACCCCATCTGCGCCCCTCTCGACCCCTCGCGCGGGTGCGCCCCTGGGTGACGCGCCCGCGAGCACGCGCCTTGCCGGGCGAGGGCAAAGCGCCCCGGGCGCGCCCGTTGCGCCGCGCGGCGCCGGACGGCGCTGCCCACGGTGCGGGGAACATCATGTCCAGCCTGAGCACGGAGAGCACACCCCGCGAGCGCCTCGATCGCGCGATCAGCGTCCTCGGCCGCGTCCGGATGTACTGGCGCGGGATGGCCGCGCTGATCGCCGTCGGGCTCTCCATCTCCCTCGCCCTGGCGCTCGCCACGAAGCGGGTGTGGCGGAGCGAGGCCACCATCCTCTACCGCGAGACCATCCAGACCGGCCGCGACCCGCAGAGCAGCACGGCGCGGGCGGCGCGCCTCGGGCCCAAGCTCAAGGACACGCTGATCGCGCGCGGGACGCTCGCCGGCGTCATCGAGGCGTTCGGGCTGTACCCGGAGAAGACCGCCCGCTCGATGGTCGAGGCGGTCGAGGAGATGAAGAGCCACGTCGGCTTCCGCGCGCAGAGCAGCGATACGTACGTCATCTCGTTCACCCACGACGACCCGCTCGTCGCGCAGCAGGTCGCCGCCCGCCTCACGCAGATCCTGATCGACGATTACCGCCGCGACAGCCTCGGCGCCGCGACGATGACCCGCGATTTTTTGCGGCGGGAGCTCGCCGAGGCCAGCGCCAAGGTCGACGAGGCGAGCCGCGCGCTGGCGACGTTCCTCGCCAAGAACCCGCAGTTCCAGTGGGGTCTCAACGACTCGCCGTACGCGCCGGCGCCCCAGCCGCTCGGCTCGCCCGGCGCCCCCGCGCCCGCGGCGGCCCGCTCCTCGCCGCCGCCCCGCCCCATGGACCCGCAGCTCGCCGCGCTCGAGCGGCAGCTCGCCCGGGTGGAGGCGCTGCTCGGGGTCGCGCGCTCGCCCGCGGCGGCGCCGGGGCAGCCGTTGCCCCCGAGCGTGGTCGACGCGCAGCGGGCCCGCGACGCGGCCGCCGCGGCGCTCGTGTCGGCCGAGACGGCGCTCGCCGAGAAGCTGTCGACCGTGACCTCGATCCACCCGGACGCCATCGCCGCGAAGCGCCGCGTCGAGGCGGCCAGGAGCCAGCTCGCGGCCGCCGAGAGCGCGCTCGGGCTCGTGCGCGCGGGCCTCACCGAGGTCCCGCGCGGCGAGGCGGGCGAGCTCACGCCGTCGCGGCGCGCCGCGCTCTCGGCGGAGCGGAGCGCGCTGCTCCGGCAGATCGCGGGCCTGCGCGCGCGCGCCGGCGGCGGCAGGGCGGCGGCTGCGGGCGAGGCGCGGCGCGCGCCGGCGGGGCCCGGCGCGGACCCGGAGGAGCGGGTGATCGAGCTCGAGACCGAGTGGCACCGGCTCCGCCTCGATCTCGAGCGGGCGCGTGAGTACCTGAAGGCCGTGCAGGCCAACGAGCGCGCCGCGGACCTCTCCGCGGACGCCGCGGAGAACAAGAGCGAGACCGAGCTCGACGTCCTCGATCCGGCCTACCTGCCGAGCCGGCCGGATCGCGGTCGGGGCCGCGTGTTCTTCGCGGGCGCCGCGGTGACGTTCTTCTTCGCGCTGGGCGTCGCCGGGGCCCGGGTGCTGCTCAACGACACGCTGTACGACGGCGGCGACATCCACGCGCTCGGCGGTCCCGCCCTGCTGGCCGCCATGCCGGAGCTCCCGCCGCAGCCGCCGCTCCGCGAGCGCGCGATCGTGCCGGCGTACGGCGCGGCGCCCGCCGCCGCGCCCGAGGACGGCGGTGAGCGGCCCAACGAACGTGCGGGGCCAGCGCCGGGTCAACCCGGGTTCGCTGAGCCGGGTCAACCCGGGTTCGCTGAGCCGGGTCAACCCGGGTTCGCCGAGCAGCCGGGGCAACCCGGGTTCGCCGAGCAGCCGGGTCAACCCGGGTTCGCCGAGCCGGTTGCCGAGGCGGGGCAACCCGGGTTCGCCGAGCCGGGGCAACCCGGGTTCGCCGAGCAGCCGGGTCAACCCGGGTTCGCCGAGGGCGAGGAGGACACGCTCCCGGACGGTCTGGAGCTCGATGGCGACGCCGGCCCGGGCTCGTCCTGGAGCGCGCCGGAGCCGGCCTGGAGCGCGGCCGAGGAGGCCTGGAGCGCTCCCGAGCCGGCCTCTGGCGCGCCCGGCGGATCGCTCGCCTGCGTGGGCACGCGCCACCTCGCGTACGCCGGCGGCGCCGGGTTCCGCGAGCCCGAGGTGGAGATCCTCGGCGCCGACGTCGACCCCGAGGGGTGCGGGGTGTTCGAGCTGCTCCGGGGCGCGCCTGCGTCGGCGCTCGCGGCCCTCCGGGTGCTCCGGCACCGGCTCGATCAGCGGCGGGGCGGCGAGCCGCTCACGGTCGCGGTGGTGAGCCCCGGCCGGGCCGAGGGCAAGACCGCGGTCGCGGCGCGCCTCGCGATGACGCTCGCCGAGGCCGAGCGCGCGCGGGTCCTCCTCGTCGAGGGCCACCTCGCGCGCCCCCGCGTCGCGGCGACCCTCGGCCTCCGGCTGCCCGCGCACGCGAGCTTCTCGGAGCAGCTCCGCCGGCGCATGGTCGGCGAGGCCCGCCCACTCGGCGTGATCGCCCTCAGCCCCTCGCTCTCGGTGCTCGCGGAGCCGTCGCTCGAGGCGAGCTACCCCGCGGCGCTCCACTCGATCCACTTCGAGGCCGCCATGCGCGCGCTCCGGCGCTACTACGACTACGTGGTGCTCGACGGCCCGCCGGTCCTCGGCTCGGGCGACGCCAACGTCATCGAGGATGCCTGCGACGGCGTCCTCGTGGTCGCCCGCGCCTCGGTGACCCGGGCGTCCTCGCTCACGCGGGCCGTCGAGCAGCTCGGCGAGCGCCGCATCCTCGGCGTGATCCTCAACGACGTCGCGGCGAGGCCGGTCGCGAGGAAGCGAATCTGCATCGACGGTGAGCCGGTGCGGCCGTCGTGCTGAGGAGAAACAGAGAGAGAAAGAAACGCAAATGCACAAATGCACAAGGGGGAAGAGGAGAGAGGGCGTGTGAAGAGCGCTGGAGAGGAGGTTTTCAGCGTGCGTCTTCGATAGCCCTGCCGCGCCTTCGCCGGTCAGAACGTGATCTTGATAGCGTCCGCCGACCTGTTCGCCGGCCCGTGATGGACGACCTCGATGTTGTTCCCGTCGGGATCCAGCACGAACGCCGCGTAATAGCCGGGATGGTACGGGCGCTCGCCGGGGGCGCCGTTGTCCTTGCCGCCCGCGGCGATCGCGGCGGCGTGGAAGCGCTCGACCGTCGCGCGGTCGCTCGCCTGGAACGCGAGGTGCGTCCGACCGGTGAGCGCGCCCGCGGCGGCCCTTGAGCTCGCGTTCGAGACGAAGAGCTCGTCGGCCCAGAAGTAATCGTCGGCCTCGCCGCCGATGGGGACCCCGATCGCGTCGAAGACCGCCCGGTAGAACCTCTTGCTCGCCGCGATGTCCGCCACGACGAGCTGGATGTGATCGATGAGACGCCCGCGATAGATCTGCTGTGTTTCCATGTCTCAGCACTCCCCATGAGCCGTGGTGCAGGAGAGGCCTGAACGGCACGGCCTCCCTTGCGCCTTCGTTGAACCTGGCGCACGGCGCGCACGCCCTGCGGCGCGCCGGCGCCGCCCGCTCGGCCGTCAGCCGAGCTTGAAGTTGCCCGCTCGGCCGTCAGCCGAGCTTGAAGTTGCCCGCTCGGCCGTCAGCCGAGCTTGAAGTTGCCCGCTCGGCCGTCAGCCGAGCTTGAAGTTGATCGACTTCGGCCGCGTCAGGTGCAGGAACCCGAGCGTCGAGAGCGTCGCGCCCTTGCCGCTGTTCTTCGCCGCCGTCCACGGGAGCGCCGGATCCAGCGTGTCGCACTGGTTCATGTAGACCGTGCCGACCTCGAGGTCGCGCGCGAGCCGCGCCGCGCGCTCTCGGTCCCGCGTCCAGACCGACGCGGTGAGCCCGAGATCGCTGTCGTTCATCAGCGCCAGCGCCTCCTCGTCCGACGACACCGGCACCACCGGCAGCACCGGCCCGAACGACTCGATGCGCATCACGTCGAGATCCGGCGCCGTGTCGACCAGCAGCGTCGGCTGGAAGAACCGCCCGCGGCCGTCGACCTGCGTCGCCCGGCCGCCGCAGAGCGCCCGCGCGCCCCGCGACAGCGCCTGCTTCACCTGCGCCTCCAGGAACGCCGGCGCGTGCGGCTGCGCCATCGGACCCAGGGTCGTGCGCTCGACCGTCGGATCCCCGAGGACGTACCCCTTCATCAGCTCCAGCGCCGCCTCCACGAACTTCGGATAGAGGTCGCGGTGGACATACGCGCGCTCGACCGCACAGCAGCTCTGCCCGGCGTTGTAGCAGGCGCCGTCGACGATCCCGTCCACCGCCTTCTCGAGGTCGGCGTCGGCTGCGACATAGGACCCGTCCTTACCACCGAGCTCCAGCCCGGCGTCGACGGCCACCTTCTTCGACGTGGCCGCGTAGATCCGCCGTCCGCCTTCGACGGAACCTGTGAACGCCACGAAATTGACGCGCGGATCCGACGCGATGCGCTCGGAGGTCGGGTGGTCGCAGTGGAACGCCTGGACCAGGCCGGGGGGCGCGCCGGCCTCGGCGAAGGCGGTCGCGAAGTGCTCCCCGCAGAGCGGCGAGCGCGGCGAGTGCTTGAGCAGCACGACATTGCCCGAGAGCACCGCGGGGATGACCACGTTCACGGCCGTGAGGAGCGGGTAATTCCAGGCCGGGAGGTTGAACACCACACCGAGCGGCGCCCGCACGATCCGCCGCTCCATCCCCGGGAGCTCCGGGAGGACCACGTCGGCGAGCGCCGCCTCCGCGATCGAGATCATGTGCCGAGCTCGCTTGGCCATCCCCGCGATTTCGTTGCGGGATTGGCGCAGGGGCTTGCCCATCATGCGGGTGATGTCGGCGGCGATCGACGGCGCGCTGGCCTCGAGGCGCTGGACCGCGCGCAGGCAGAGGGCGGCGCGCTCGGCGACGGACGTGCGCGAGAAGCTCCGCGCGGCGGCGGTCGCGGCGTCGAGGAGGCGGTCGACCTCGGTCGGGTCTGCGAGGGGCCGGCGGACGGCTTCTTCGAGGGTATACGGGTTGTCGATCACCAGGTCGGGCATGGCGGGGGAGATTAACCCAGTTCCCTGAGAGGCCAAGCGTCGTCTAGACTCGGGGCGAATGCGCGCCATCGCGGCAGGTCTATCGGACGTCGGCAGGGAGCGGATCCACAACGAGGACCGATACATCCTCCTCCCCGAGTTCAACGTCTACGTCGTCGCGGATGGCATGGGCGGGCACGAGGCCGGCGAGGTCGCGAGCCGCATCGCCGCGAGCGCCATCGCCGGCTACTTCCGCGAGGCGAACGGCAAGCGACGCAAGGCGTCGACCGGCGACCGGCTCCGCGCCGCCGTGACCTACGCGAACGCGCGCATCTTCGCGCACGCCGACGACTCGCGGTTCTACCGCGGCATGGGGACCACGGTCGTCGCCGCGGCGTTCTCGCCGCGGGAGCGGAAGTTCTACGTCGCGCACGCCGGCGACAGCCGCTGCTACCTGCTCCGCAACGGCGATATCGCGCAGCTGACCCGCGACCACTCGCTGATCGCGGACGCGCTCCTCGAGCGGCCCGACCTCACCGAGAGCGACCTCGCGTACCTGCCCCGCAACGTGATCACGCGCGCGCTCGGGATCGGCCCCAGCGTCGACGTCGACCTGCGCGCCGAGCGCGTCGAGGCCGGCGACGTGTTCCTCCTCTGCTCCGACGGCCTCCACGGGCTCGTCGACGATCGCGAGATCGCGCGCATCATCGAGGACAACGCCGTGCTCGCCGACGCGTGCTGCAAGCTCATCGACTGCGCCAACGAGAACGGTGGCCGCGACAACATCACCGCCGTCCTCATCCGGATCGAGGAGACCGCCTCGGCGTCCTGGAGCCAACGCCCGAGCGCGAAGAGCCGCAACGCGCGGTAGCGTCCGGCGACGTCGGAGGGGCGAGGAAGGACGACGCCGCACCGCGCCGTCGCGTCGCGCCGCGCCGTCGCGCTGCGCTCAGAGCACGCCGGCGTGCGCGCGATCGAGCAGCCCGTCCATCACCTCGAACAGCCGGCGGTTGCCGTCCTGGGAGTAGCCCGCGAGCTTCTCTTCGCAGCCGGGGATGGCCTTCACGAAGTCCGCGATGACGGCCGGGTCGTCGAGCGAGTCGGCGGCGCGGCCGAACCCCTCGCGCTCGAGGTAGCGGGCGTTGAGCACCTGCTCGAACTGGCGGCCGAGGGGGACGGCGAGCATCGGCTTGCGCAGGTAGACCGCCTCGCCCATCAGCGTGAACCCCCCGCCGGCGATGACGGCGCGGCACGAGGCGAGGTCGTCGATGAAGCCCTCCTCGCTGAACGGGCGGTAGCGCAGGTTCCCCTCGACCTGCTCCTCGGTGATGCTCCGGCGCATCCCGTAGATGCGGCACTCGAGCCCGGTCCTGGCGAGCGTCTCGGCGAGCGCCTCGTTCCCCTCGGCGGTCTGGTAGACGAGCAGGTGCTCCCCGGGGCGGCGGTTCGCGGCGATGATCTCGGGGCGGAGGATCGGCGGCACCAGCGTCGTCTCCTGCTTGCGGACCGGGGGGCGGAAGAACGTGGCGATCACGTAGTGGTGGCAGAACGGCAGCTTGCTCTTCACGAACGCCCGCGTGAGCTGGAAGCCCGCCTCGTGGCCGGCGACGATCTCCGCGTCGTGGGTGCACCGGTTGATGATCTGCATGTTGTCGATCGAGAGGATCGGCAGCCGGTGGAGCTTGGCGTAGAGGTAGGTCCACGACTCGAAGTCGCTGATCGTGAGCTCGGGGCGAAAGTCCTTGATGAGCTCGAAGTACGCGGCGATGTTCTTCGGGATGCCGGTCGCGCCCGAGAGCACGTTGGACCAGAGCGTCTTGCCGCGGCGGACCCGGTTCTCCTCGTAGATCATGTGGAGCCCGTGGATGCGGTTCACGCCCGCGAAGCGCTTCGACAGGAAATCGGTCGCCCGCCCCGACGCCATGATCTCGAGCTCGTGTCCCAGCTCGAGCAGGCGCTCGATCACGACGCGCGAGCGCATGGCGTGCCCCATCCCTTCGCCGACGACGCCGTAGAGGATCTTCATGGCGCGCGAGTGTAGCGGGCGCTGCCCGGGGTTCGAAAGGAAACGGCGGGGCCGGGGCGCGGGCGGCGCTTTCACGCGCGCGGCGCCGCGGCGCGGGCGGCCGGCGTGACGCCGCGCCGCCGGATCTGGAGCGAGCTCCTGCCGCTCGAGGTGGTGCGCGCGCCCGGGACGCTCGCGCTCCTCCGGCGGTACGGGCTGGAGCTCGCGATCGCGGTGCGGCCGGAGACGGCCGCGGGCCTGCCGGATCTCGCGGCGGCGTGCGCGGACGCGGGGGTCGGGGTGGCGGTGTGGCCGATGATCGCGGACGAGGACGGGCGCTGGGCGAGCGCCGGCAACGCGGCGGCGTTCGGCGCGTTCGTCGCGCGGCTGCTCGACGCGCTCGACGCGCGCGGCCTCGCGGCGGCGGAGATAGCGGTCGATCTCGAGCCGCCGATCCAGGACGTGCGCCGGGCGCTCGACGGCGGGCGCGGGGCGATCGCGCTGCTCGGCGGCGGGGTCCGGGGAGCGCGGGCGGGCGCGCGCGACCGGGACGCGCGGTGGCGGGACGCGCAGCGCGCGTATGTGGAGATGGCGGGCGCGATCCACGGCCGCGGGGCGGCGACCTCGGCCGCGATCGTGCCGCTCATCCTGGCCGACGGGCCGGCGGGCGGCTGGGAGCGGATCCTCGGGACGCCCGTGTCGGCGCCGCCGTGGGGGCGGGTCGGCGCGATGCTGTACACGTCGCTGTTCGAGGGCTACTCGCGCGGCGCGCTCGGCCGGGGCGACGCGGTCGCGCTGCTCGCCTGGGCGTGCCGCGCCGCCGCGCGGCGGTTCGGTCCGAGGGCGGGCGTCTCGGTCGGCGCGGTGGGGAGGGGCGCGCTCGGCGACGAGCCGGTCTACCGCTCGGTCGCCGAGCTGCGCGAGGACGTGGCCGTCGCGGTGACGGCCGGCGTGCAGGATCTCGCGCTGTTCGATCTCGGCGGGGTCCTGGCGCGGCCGCCGGCCGAGGCGTGGCTGGAGGCGTTCGTGGCGCCGCCGCGCGAGCCGCGCCTGCCCCGGGCGACGCTGCGGGCGCGCGGCGCGGTGGCGGCCGCCGCGCTCGTGGGGCGCGCGGCCGGCCGCGCGCGCTGGAGCGAATAGTCTCGACCTGGGCACAGTTGCCCGGTGTCAGGCAGCTGTGTCCAAGCACGCCAGCAGCGGCGCCAGACGTTTCTTTCACGCGGCCGCCTCGGCCCGCCGCCGCTGCGCACCCCTCGGGATCGAGGACATGCGCGCCGGTCGATTTCGTTTGACGTCGGCCATGTTAACGTTAACATTTCGCGCTGGGTATTCTCTCGCCTAGCCCTGGATAGGTGCGCCATGCGTACCGGGCCTTTCTCCTCATGCACGTTCACGGTGCCGGTCGTGCTCCTGGCTTCAAGGTGAGGCGCATGCAGGGGAGGAAGCAGCAGTTGGGCTCCGATGGGATGACATAGCAAGGCGCACTTGCCGCCTGGATGGAAGACGATTCGAGAATTTCAAGGGCGAATCGCCACGCTGACCTCAGGTGACGGAAAATTCCTTACGCGATCCGCCTCCCTCCTGGAAAAGGGACGCTGCATCAACAACGCATTCATGCATCGAAGGGGCCGCCTTCACGCCACGGCCGGTGGGAGCTGGTCCAACGCGGCGCGGCTTGGCCCTCGGCAGGGATGCAGCGCCTATCGCCGCGCGGCGTGCCGGCGCACATGCTCGGTTGGCGTCTCCGCTTCGCGACGCCTGCTTCGCGACGTCTGCTTCGCGACGCACCGCTCCTTCGCGAGGCCCTAGCAACGCTCGCGGCAGCATCGCCGCGGGTCGATCCCTTGCTGAGTTGACGTGATCTGGAGGCAGCGCGGTGCTTCGCGTCGGCGGCTGGATCACCTTACGTTCGAGGCAATAATCATGCGTGAGAGTCTCGATTCCAACGTTCGTCACGTCAAGCTGCTGGTCGCCGCATCGCTCACGGCGTTCGCTGGGTTGGCGGCTTGTTCATCGGACGGAACGAGCCCCAACCTGGCTGGCGGTGACAGCTCGGCTGGCGGCAGCGCAACCGGCGGAGCCGACGCCACTGCGGGAGCCGGAGGAGCGGCAGAGGCCGGGGGCGGCGGCAGCGCCGGCGCGATGGCCGGTGGCGGAGCGGGCGGCGGCGGCGAGGTTCCAGACGAGACCGGGACGCGGCAAGCGGCGTACTACGTGTCGCCCTCCGGCAGCGACGACAATCCAGGCACGGCCAGCGCGCCGTTCAAGACGGTCACCAGGGCGCGCGACGTCGTCCGCACCGTCAACGCCGACATGACCGGCGACATCTACGTTTACCTCCGAGCTGGCACGTACAGCCTCACCGACGCCATCGCCTTCACGCCGTCGGACTCGGGCACGAATGGCCACCGCATCTACTATCAGGCTTACCCCGGGGAAAAGCCCGTTTTGAACGGCGCGACGCAGGTGACCGGATGGACGCCGGACACAGGCAATATCTACAAGGCCAAGCTGAACCGAACGACGAAGCTGCGCAACCTGTACGTGAACGATGCTCGTGCCCTGATGACGAGCAAGCGGGTCACGTCGCGCGGAGGGGTCGGGACGTACAGAGTGACGGCCGGGCAGCAGAGCTGGGCTTGGGCGAGCGGCAGCGGCAGTGATGGCGCCAAGTACGACCTCGACGCGGTACCGGCCATCGCCAGCAATATGGACGATCTCGAGATCGTGAACGGCACCACGTGGAACGAGAATATCGTTTGCGTTCGCGATGTCACCACGACGCAAGACAACTTCCGCGCGCTGCTCTTTCAGCAGCCCTACGGCGCCATCGCGCAAACCCCGGGTTGGAATTCGGGGTTTAGCGTGTCTGGTACTCACACGATCTACAACGCGCGCGAGTTCTTGAGCTCGCCCGGTCAGTTCTATTTCGACAAGACGACCGGCACCCTCTACTACTACCCGCGGCAGGGCGAAGACATGGCTCGAGTCGACGTGCAGGCGCCGATCGCAGAGAAGCTGATCGACATCGCCGGCGACTCCACCGCCAGCCGCGTCGAAAACATCACCTTTCAGGGCATCACCTTCGCCAACACCGACTACAACCTGTACAGCGTGGGCGAGTCGCGCGGCAAAGCGACGGTACAGGGCGCCACCATCTACGTCGCTTACGGCGACGGCAACTGGCACAACAGCAAGTACGAAATCACCGACACGCTGCCCGGGATGATCACGGTCAACAACGCCGACTCGATCGACTTCGTCGGGAACGTGGTGAAGCACAGCGGCAATGAAGGGATCTCCTTCATCAACGACGTCGTAAATTCCACCATCGTTGGCAACTACATCACCGACATCGCCGGCAGCGGCATCACGGTCGGCCACCCGCAGCACCTGTACGTGGGCGACACCGGCCCGCACCAGAAGTTCGGCCCGGGGGTCGAAGGCATCTGTAAGAACGACACCATCAGCAACAACCTGCTGTACGACGTGAGCTCACTGCCCGGTTTCGGCGGCCATTCGGGCATCACCGCGTTCTTCGTCGATGGCCTGAAGATCACCTACAACCAGATCCAAAAGACGGCCTACAACGGCATCAACCTGGGGTGGGGATGGCGGAACTTCCCCGACTCGACCACCTGTAAAGACAACGCGATCAACAACAATCGATTCATCGATACGTTGAGCAGGCTGCACGACAGCGGCGCGGTCTACACGCTAGGTCAGATGCCGGGCACGACCATCAACGAAAACTACGTCAAGGGCATTCCGCCCGCGACGAGCGGCCCCACGTACGGCCTGCACAACGACGAGGGCAGCGCGTACATCACGCAGAACGACAACGTGCTCGACATCGATCCCGGCGTAAAATACACGATCAACTGCGAGGATTTCGGGGCCAAGCACCACCTCACTATCCTGAGGACGTACGCCACGGTGAACAAGATGGGCATCAACCCGCCCGATAGCAGGATCGACCCGCCGGTCGCGGTGCCGGACAACATGTGGCCGGCGGCGCAATACGAAATTTGCCTCAGCTCCGGCGTCCAGGAAGAGCACCGGGGCATCATCCCCAGCAGCCTGCTCGCGGTTCAAGACTACGTGTTCCCGGCGAGCGCCTCGGTGGCGTCTGGCACCAAGACAATCAAGATCAGGAGCACCGGCGCGGCGGCCAACACCGTGTGGCTCGCGCCGGCCGGCACCGGCACGTTCACGGAGGGCGCGACGATGACGAAGGCGGCGGGGGACGCTACGTCCATCGCCGTGCCGGCCAGCGCCGGAACGTACAAGCTGCATGTCGTCGATGCGCAGGGCGAAAAGCTCGGTGAATCGGCGGCGCAGCTGCGGGTGCGCTGACGTGCCGCGGTGAGCGCTGCAGCAGCGGGGGCGTGGTCTTCGGGGACGAAGTCCGCTGCCGCCATCATCGACTGCCGCAGTTTGCTCACTCAACAATCGATGCGTGGTGCTTCGCCATCGCGCCAAGCGACGGCAACAGGGCTGACGCCACCGTCTGGCCGCCACCTCATCCCGAGCCGAACCAGGGCGGCCGCCAAGCGGACGCCGGGGTGCGGGGCGTCGCGGATCCCCGAGGAAACAAGGCTGGTTTCGCCCGCGCGGAGGTGCCGCGAAGCGGTGCAGAAAGTCCGGCCATCCCTGGCCGGACTTCTGGCGGCCGGGACTAGCCGTGATGTGCCTTGCCCTGGCCGCGGTAGCGCTTCCAGTGATGTCGCTTGTTCTTGTTCTTCGGCCTGCTGTTGCTGGAGCTGCCGATGGACGTCTTCTTGCTCGAGAGCGGCATGCGCGCTCCATGGCGCCTGGATGGAGCGAGCGAAAGTGGGCCCTGGCGATCGCGGCGATCCCGAGGGCGACGACCCATGAACGAGCTCGCCTGGAGCGCGCTGTCCGCAGCGGCGCAGGAGAACGGCTTCGGGGCAGAGGCCGGCCGGTCCTCACGAGTCGCCTGCCGGCCGCGATCGAGGTGCGATGAATTCCTTTCGTTCTTGACCGGGTCGCTCGAGCACCTCGGATTCAATCACCAGAAGCTCGAGCCACCCGCGCTTTGCCGGCTGGTTGAAGATTTGCCAGCGCACGAGAGCGCGCGCCCGTCCTGTCGCGCGTGCAGCGTCGGTGGGCCTGCGGAAGGCGCGCCGGTCCTGCGACCCCGCGCAGCGCAGATGTGTTGGGGCGTGATCGGTGAGAAACGAGGTCTTCTTTCGGTGCGCACATTGACCTTGGTGGCGCGGCGTGTGATAGGTTGGTGCGGTTCGAGCTTGTTTGTCTCTTGTGTACCGGCGCTGCGCCTACGAGGCCCGTCCCCGATCCCGTGATGGGAGAGAATTTGAACCACAGAGGCACAGAGGGCACAGAGGGAAGAGAAGAGAGAGAAAGAGACTTTTTTACTTATCTCTTCCCTCTGTACCCTCTGTGCCTCTGTGGTTTTTCTCTCTCTCATGACCCAGGAGTGAGCTCCACCGACGCGGCGCCGGCTTGACTTGACGGAGGTGCCTGTGAATCGAAGCAAGCGGTGGGTCTTTCACGCGACCCTGGCGATGTCCAGCACGGCCGCGCGCGCCGGCAGGGGAACGGCGCTCTGCCTGGCGCTCGCGGCCGCGGCGTGCTCCACCGGCGGGGACGCCGGCGGGAGCGTGGATGCCGGCGATCGCGGCGACGCGCTCACCGAGAGCGCCGCATCGGGGACGGGCGGCGCCCTGGCGACCGGGGGCGCCCCGGAGACGGGCGGCGGGGCCGGTGACGCGGGGACCGCCGCGAGCAGCGGGGCCGGCGGTGCGGAGACCACCGCGGGCGGCGGCGCGCCGGGCGACGGGGGAGCGACGGGCGCGGGCGGCGGAGCGCCCGACACCTGCGGCAAGGCCGCGGCCTGCGGCTCGCACAAGTGGGCGTGCTGGCCGATGCCCAATCCGGCGGGCAGCGGCCTGCCCAACCCCGCGAGCCACACCGATCTCGGGGGCGGCGTGGTGCGCGACGACGTGACGTGCCTCGAGTGGCAGCAGAGCCCTCCCTCCGAGGCGTACACGTGGGAACAGGCGATCCGCTATTGCGACGAGCTGACGCTCGGCGGGTCCTCGGACTGGCGCCTTCCAACCCGCATCGAGATGACGTCGATCGTGGACTTCACCCAGAGCCCGGCCATCGACAAGACCGCATTCCCGGGGGCGAGGGGAGGCTTCCACAAGACGTCGTCCGACTGGATCCTCACGATCCGGCAGGCCGGCGCCGGCGCCGGGCGCGATTATGCGTGGGCCTTCAACCTGAGCGACGGGATCGTCAGCAACGCAACCTCCAAGGCCACCGCGGCGAGCCTGCGCTGCGTGCGAGGCAACGGGGAAGGGGAGGCGCCGAGCAGCCCGGCCGTGGCTCCGCCCGACCAGTACACCGTCGTGTCGCCCGGCGAGGTGATGGACAATTACACGGGCCTCGTCTGGCAGCAGGGCTATTCGCCGACCACGATGACGTGGGCCGAGGCGGAGAGCTACTGCGCGACGCTCGATCTCAACGATCGCGCCTGGCGCCTGCCGAGCATCCGGGAGCTCGCGACCCTGGTCGATGAAGCCCAGGTGGCGCCGTCGATCCATCGGACGATGTTCCCGGACACGCAGTACGGCGCCCGCAGCAATGACTGGTACTGGGCCTCGCACACGGCCGTGAGGAACGCTCCGGCGGCCTGGGCGCTCAACTTCGACGATGGCTTCACCGGGTTCAACGCCGGCGAAAGCGGCAAGTGGAACCACTTCACGGCCGCATGGGTGAAGTGCGTGCGCTGAGGGGCCCGCACGGTCGCGGGCAGGCAGGGCGAGGCGGGGCCCGCCTGCCTCGTTTCGGTGGCGCGCGGCCGCCGGCGTCGGTTAGCGTGCTCGGGTGAGCCCGAACACGCTGCCGGCGCGCCCTCGCCTCGCCGCCCACGTGCTCGTGCGGCGCCACCTCGTCGGCGAGGAGGAGCGGATCATCCTGCACGACGTCCGCTCCGGGCAGCTGCTCCAGCTCGGCGCGCGGGAGTGGGTCCTGCTCTCCGCGGCCGACGGGACGCGCGACGTCGAGGGCATCGTGATCGCGGCGGCCCGCGAGGGCGCGCACGCGCGCGCTCCCGCGGCGCACGCGTTCCTCGCGCAGCTCCACGCCGCGGGCCTGCTCGAGGCCGAGGCCGCCGGCGAGGGCGCGGCGCGCTGGGAGCCGGCGGCGGGGGCGAGGCCCGCGCGCGCGCCGGAGGAGCGCGACGGCCGCGAGCGCCCGCTGGAGGTGCTGCCCGATTTCGGCCTGCACTGCGACGGCCGCGGGAGCTGCTGCCGGATCTACGCCTCGATCCTCTTCGACCCCGAGGAGGCGGCGCGGGCGCGGGCGCTGCGGCCCGACGTCCTGAGCGGCGGCGCCCGGCACGAGCGGGCCTTCACGCCCGAGCGCGGGACGTGGCCGTGCGCGGCCTCGGTGGTGGCGATGCGGGACGGCCGGTGCGCCTACCTCGAGGGCGAGGGGCGCTGCTCGCTCCACGCGATCGGCGGGCCCGAGGCGAAGCCGCTCGGGTGCCGGACCTTCCCGGCCAGCTTCGTCGACGACGGCGAGTCGGTGCGGGTCTCGGTCGCCGCGGAGTGCGCCTGCGTGCTGGCCAGCGCGGGCCGCCCCGGCGGCGCCCCGCTGCTCGATCCGCGGCTGCGGGTGCGGGGCGACCTGGACGAGCGCATCGACGTGGCGGAGCTGCCGGATCGCGCGCCGATCTCGCCCGGCGCGACCGCGTCGCGGGCGGAGCTCGTCGCGTGGTCGCGGCGGCTCGCCGCGGCGGCGCCGCCGCCCGACGTGGCCGCGGGCCTCTTCGCGCTCGCCGCCGCGGTCGAGGCCGAGGGGCTCACGGGCGGCGCCGTCGCGCGCTTCGAGCGGCCCGACCCGCTGGATCCGGCGGCGCTCGGGCCGTGGCTCGCCGCGCTGCACGGGCGCGCGGCGCGGCGGGCGCGCGAGGACGCCGGCTGGAGGAGCGAGCGGGATCTCGCCCGGCGCGCCGCGCAGTGGATCGCGGCCGCGACCCTCGCGCTGGCCGAGCCCGACCTGCTCGCCGCGCTGCTCGCGGCCCCCGTGCCCGCCCCGGAGCGGGAGCGCTTCTACCTGCGCGCGGCGCTGCACGGCCATCGGCTGATCGGCGCGCTGCCGCTCTCGCTCGCGCTGCGCGATCGCGCGGCGCGGCTCGTCGTGGCCCGGGCGCTGCCGGTCGTCGTCGCCGCGGCGGGCGACGACGACCCCGCCTGCGCCGAGCCGATCGCGCTCGTCGAGGCGATGCTGCGCGGCCACGGCCTCGAGGCCTACGCCGCCGAGGTGGCCGGGGCGCGGTGATCGCGCCGCCGGAGAGACACGGCCGCCGATCTTGTCGATAATGCGCCCGCGATGGACCAGCCCCCGCTCGACAACAAGACGGACTTCGCCGCGCACCCGCAGCTCCTCGTCGATCGGGACGGCGAGAAGCTGGTGGCGATCGTCAAGGCGAGCTTCGAGCTCCAGGAGGACGGCGCCTTCGAGCTCTCGCCGCCCGAGCGCGCGCGGGGGGTCCGCCTCGCCGATCTGCCCTGGGAGGAGGACAAGCCGGAGAGCGTCGCCTATCCGGCGGACGTGTGCCTGTTCAAGCCGGCCACCGACGTGATCTTCGTGGCCCGGGCGTACGCGCCGAACGGCAGGGCGGCGCCGTCCTTCGACGTGCGCGTCGAGGTCGGCCCGCTCCGGAAGTCGCTTGTCGTGTTCGGCAGGCGGCTCTGGGTCGACAAGGGCGCCGGCCTCACCGCGCCTTCGCCGATCGAGCAGATCGACATGCGCTACGACCACGCCTGGGGCGGGCGGGACGACGAGGATCCCGCGGCGATCGTCGAGGAGCCGCGCAACCCGATCGGCATGGGCGTCACGGGCGCGCCGGCCTCGCTCACGCATCAGCCCGCGCCGAACATCGAGGACCCCGCGTTCCCGATCCGGACCGCGAAGACCGCGCCGCCGCCCGCGGGGATCGGGGTCGTGGGCCGGCACTGGGAGCCGCGCCGCCGGTACGCCGGGACCTACGACGCGACGTGGCGGGAGCTCCGCGCGCCGCTCCTGCCCGAGGACTTCGACCCTCGCTACAACCTCTGCGCCTCGCCGGACCTCATCGCGGATCCTCCGCTCGCGGGCGGCGAGCCGGTGCGGACGCTCAACCTGACGCCCGAGGGGGCGCTCAGCTTCGAGCTGCCGCGGGTGCAGGTGGAGATCGAGTTCCAGGTGAAGGACCGCGCGCCGGCCGCGTTCGCGCCGCACCTCGACACGGTGCTGATCGATCTCTATGCGACCGGCCCGCAGAAGCCGGTGGCGGTCGAGATGGTCTGGCGCGCGCACGTCAAGGCGCCGCGGCGGATGAAGGACGCGCGCGTCGTCGTGCGCGAGCGGGGGCGCGCGTGAGGCCGGTCGCCGTCATGGTGGCCGCGGGCGCGGTCACGCCGATCGGGCTGCGGTCGATCGACACGGCGTTCTCGCACCGCGCCGCGGCCGCCGCGATGCGCGAGGCGCCGCTCGTGGACGGGAGCGGCGAGCCGATCACGATGTGCTTCCTCCCGACGCTCGATCCGCTCGTCACGGGGGCGCAGCGCGCCGCCCTGCTCGCGGCGCGGGCGCTCGGCGAGGCGCTCGAGAAGCTCGGCCCCGCGGCGCGGGGGCTGCGGATGCAGATGACGCTGTGCCTGGACGAGCACCTCGGGCAGCGGCCGCCGGGGGGCGAGGCGCCGGCGCAGCGGCTCGGCGCCGAGCTCGCGGCGCGCGGCCAGGCGCACGCGCCGGAGCTCGCGGTGAAGGTCTCGACGCGCGGGGCCGCGGCGGCGGGGTTCGCGCTGCCGGAGCTGTGCGACGCGCTCGGGCGGGGGGCGATCGACGCGGCGCTGCTCGGCGGCGTGCACACCGACTACGATCCCGCGCGCATCGCCGCGCTCGACGCCGCGGGGCGGATCTTCCGGCCGGACAACCTCGACGCGCTGATCCCGGGGGAGTGCGCGGCGTTCGTGGTGCTCATGCGCCCCGAGGTCGCGCGTCGCGCCCAGCTCCGCGACCTGGGGCAGATCGTCGGCGTGGCCACCGCGCACGAGCGGGCCCGCCCGGACAACGACGAATCGGCGTTCCAGGCCGCGGGCCTCACCGCCGCGCTCCGCTCGGCGCTCGCGCCGCTGTCCGAGCGCGGGCTGCGCGCCGGCTGGATGCTCACCGACCTGACGTTCGAGACGTTCCGCCATTTCGAGCTCCAGGCGGCCTCGGTGCGCACACAGCACCTCTTCTGCGATCCGCAGCAGGTGGAGAGCCCGGCGCAGCGGATAGGCTATCTCGGCGCCGCGGCGATTCCGCTGCACCTATCTATCGCGTCGGAGGCGTTCGCGCGCGGGTTCGCGCCGCACCCGTGCGCGGTCTCGCTGGCCGGGAGCGACGGCGGGGAGCGCGCGGTGGTGGCGGTGGCGGCGCCGGGGTGAGGGCGAGAGCGGCGGGGCGAGCTGCTCGCAGCTCATCGCCAACCTCCGAGCGCGCTGGGGAGCCCCCGCGACGTCGGCGGCGCAGCCCGGCTACGACAACGCGGAGCGTACCAGTCGCATGACCAACCATACCCCGCCGCTACCCGATTACCTCGGGCCACGCAGGCGATATCGATGACGCGGAGCTGAGCCCGATGGTTGAGCAGACACGCAACTCAAGCGAGCTGAGCGCGGTAGCCCGTGAGCTGCTGGAGCGGCTCGACCTGGGCCGCCTCGTGACGTGGACCGTTCCGCGCGACGAGCTGCAGCACGAGCTCGCCGCCATGGGATGGCCGTGCTCCGAGGCGGTGATCCTGGCAGAAGAGACAGTGGGCGGGTTCATCCATCCTCCGAACGGCGTCTCCGGCGTCCACGCGTCGCTTAGATATCTGCGCGGGGAGGTGCCATGGCTACGCGACGACCTGCAGAGCTATGTAAGCGCTGCGCGAAGCGCCGTAGCCCCCAACGTCGGTCAGCTGATGCAGGATGGGCGCGATGGAACCGGCCCGGTCAGCTCGTCGCGCGCTGCTCTTCCGCGGGAAGCGCTTACGTCTGTTCGCCGAGCCGCTGGAGTGCCGCGCGCGGTACCCGGCGGACCCCGCGTGACGAAACCGACAGGGAGGGACGCTGCTCGACGACCTGGTCGGGGGGAAGTCTGCCCTGAGGTGCGTGCGCCGGCCATCACGACGCGCCGCGAACCGCGACGGCGGCCGTTTGGACGAGCTCAGTAGGGTACAGCTATACGGTAGGATGCCTTCCGCTTGGTGCTACGTCGCGGTAATCCCAGGCGTTTCAGGCGTGGAAGGCCTGCCTGATCGCATAAGGCCCGTTCTCTCAATGAGCTCGTACAGTCGGACTGCACGAGTCAGGAACGGCTCCGAGAATCTTGACTTTGCGGAACGCGTTTGCTTGTCCTATCCGCTCGCTGAAAGCGAAGCGATCGACGCGGCCGTTCGGGGTGGCGCGCGGATCGAAGAGACCCTCGAAGGCGCCCGGCGGCGAGCGCGGTGCTCCTGTTCGCCAGGCTTACGAGCGCTCTCACCGAACGGCGCGCGCCTCCGCTTGGGCACAGGCCGCGCGTCTTGCACGAGCTGGTCTATTTTGTCGTCACACAGGACACGTCTTCCGTCGGAGAAGTCAAGTCCCCCACCTTTAACTCTAGCTCTTGAGACGGATAGTACATCACGAAATTATAACACATCTCATCCTGCGTCCGCTCCCCGAATTCCACGGCACTGTTGCCCGGGTTGTCCCACGCGCAACGCGTCCTCACGGTGTCGCCGCCTCGAAGGATGGTATCGTTATCGTACCAGATCTGGTTGTCGAAGTTCCACGGATCGGCGAGCCCCAGGTTGCTCGGCTCGCTGCCGTCCGTGGGCACCGTGTTGCTCGACAGGTGCTTGCCGAGGATGTGCATGTGCGGCATAACACTGATTACCGAAATCGCCCCCATGTCCCGCGGGAACTGGTAATCGCAGCTCACGTCGAGCGAGCCGTGAGGCGGGATGTTGATGTCTTCCGTGCCGAGCGCGAAGATGCCGGCGTCGTTGGGGCGGAGCTCCGTCGTCGTGCAGACGTCGAAGCCGGTGCTGTCTTGCTGCCCGTCGAGGCCCTTGATGTTGCTGTAGTGCACCTGGATTGTGAAGTGTGCCGTGCCTTCCAGCGGGAAGCCCGCCTCTAGCGGCAGCTCCGTGGCCTTGCCGCCGGGCGCCCAGACGGCCAAAAGAGGCCCCATGATGTCGCCCCCATTGCACGGCGTGGGCGTCGAGGGAGACGCCTCATCCGCCTTGAAGAGCAGGATATGGTGTACAATGGTGCTGTTGTCGATGCGGGGCACGACCCCGACGAGGTGTCGTTTCTGGCCGATCTCTACGTCGACGCCATAACACATATACTGGTCCTGGACGTCCTTCGGCATGACGTAAGGCGCGGACGGCGCTAGCAGGACATCCGGTGTGCAGCTCAGGGTCGGAGGGTCGATGGTTCCGCCGCCGCCCGGGTCGACGCACGTGTCTTTACCGGCCGGCATGCCGGCGGCGATCCATTGATCGAAGATCGCGAGCTCCGCGGCGGTCAGGCGCTCGGTTGGGGGCGGAGGCATGGGGCGCGCGGCGTCGCGGGCGCGTGCGGCGACGAGCTCGTAGACCTTCTTGTTGGGATCGCTCACCGCGGGCGCGACCAGATCGCTCCGGTCGACCAGCGGGAACGGCGCGCCGAACTTCGGGGACGCCCCGTGACAGGTCTGGCACTTCGTGGAGAGGATCTTGTCGACGTCGCACGGCAGCGCTTCCGCGTTGCCGTTCTCCGGACCGGAGCCGGATGAGCCGCTGCTGCCCTTCTCGTCGTCGCTGCACGCGACGACCACGAGAGCGGATAGGAAGGACAGCGCCGAGAACAAATGACGACTACGATTCATGCGAGCTCCTCGGGGAAAAGTGCGACCTGAATCGGCGTTCGAGGGTATCGAGCGCTGATCTGCAGCTTTTTGAAAGGGCGGTCGAAGACCGAGATTCCGAAAGACGCCGTCGAATTGGGTGGAAGAAGAACGCGCGCCGCGAGCCCCCGAGAACAGCGGGAGACTTGGCGCGTGAGAGCACCGGCGACCCAGGTCTACGGACGGGCCGGCGACCTGGCGTCGGTGCTCCTTCGGTGAGTGCCCGCCCGCTCTGAGATCGTTCAACGGTGCGCTCACGCGGAAGGTATCGAGGCGCTCGCGCGCCAGGAGGCGCGGTGCCGTCTGGTCAAAGCTCGGCTGCGGACTAGGGTCGCGCGCGGGGATCCATCTACGGGGCGCGCCCGAGCCCGCTACTGAGGCTCAGCGGCGTGCTCGGGCCGAACGCGCCGTGGCGCGCCGCCGTCGTGGTGTACGGCCGCGGAGGCGTTGCGGCGGCGAAGGCAGCCCACGACGCCCCGAAGCGGAAGAGGCGCAAGGGCAAGGAGAAGGAGGACGGCAACGCGGCGGCGATCCTCGTCGATGGGGGCGCGAGGCGTGACGAGGTGCCCGAGGAGGGCGACGTGCCGCGCTCGATCCCAGGCAGGACCAGCCTCGGCAGCGGCGTGGTGCAGGTCGTCGGCGCGCGTATCGACTGGGCCCGTTTGCTTCGCCGCGTGTACCTCGAAAATGTCCTCGCCTGCCCTTGTGGCGGTCGGCGTCGGGTGATCGCGGACCTTCACGATCCCGAGGTGGTGACCGCTATCTTGGTCCACCTGGGGCTGCCCGCGCCGGCTGGCCCAGGTACGCGAGCGGCGAGCGCCGAGGCCGCCATCGCCCCCGCACAGACCGTCCAGGCGCCGGCGCGGGCCGGCCTCTCCGCCCCCGTCGCGGCGGAGGTCGAGGCCCCCGAAAGGGCCCGGTTGGGCCCGCGTTGGGCCAAGCCGACCGCGAGGGGGTCCGAGCCCCAAGCTGAACCCATCGAAATCGTTGAGCTTATTCCCGAGCGCTCCTCCGTACCCGGGAAGTCCTTGGGCCTCGTCGCTGGTGCGGCCGAGCGGACGGCGGATACTTCAACAGTATCAAGAGCTTCACGGGACACAGGGAACTGGGTCCTTTTATGGTGTGCCCCAGCGCGGTACCAACCTGCCGCCTTCGGAGCTTCAGCGTCCATCACGGCGGGGGGCAGCGGCGCTCCGGCCGGCGCATGTACGGAACGGCGCCGAGGCGAGGTAAGGGCGAAGCGCCGCTCGTATCGGGTGACTGAAGATTCTTCTATGCGCTATCCGACAGCCCCCTGGAACGGCCCTGCTCGCGCGCCGACGGCGCAGTGGCTCGGGCGGCCAGGGCTCCGTCTCCAGCTCGATGGCGAAGCGCCTCGAGGTACGCCCTCGAGCTCGAGCGCGCCCTCGTAGGCGGGCAGCCCGCGCGCTTCCAGCAGGGCCCGCAGCGCGTCGGGCGACGTGGTTAGCTGGGGGCATTCTCACGCGCTCCGACGCGTCCGGTTGCACGGCCACGGTCGGCAGGTGCGGGAACCAGCAGGGTCGACGTTGCGGACGACGCGTTCCCATCATGCCTAGCCGTCGCCCGCGGTGGTAACGTGGGCGACATGGGTCACGCACGCCGCTTCGTCGCCGCAGCCCTGATCCCCGCGGCCGCCGCGGTCGCCGCGGCGTGCGGCGCGCCGGTCGAAGGCCCCCAGGGCTCCTCGCAGACCGCGGGCTCGAGCGGGAGGGGCGCCGGCGGCGTGAGCACCGGCAGCACAGAGGCCGGTGGCGCGGGCGCCGAAGGTACGGGGGCTGCGGGCGCTGGGGTCGGCGGAGCTGGGGCCGGCGGCAGCTGCATCCCCTTCTCCGAACCGCCGGGAGCCGAGTGTTCGCCGAGCCTGCAGTGCAAGAGCACAGCGATGTCGTGCGTGTGCAGCGGCACGGACACGCTCTGCTCCTCGTCCCAGACCGGTCAGAAGAACGACGTGCACCCGCCAAAATCCCTCCCACCCGAGGGAGGCTGCTGCGACACCGAGGGCCTGGTCTGCGGCTACGAGACTTGTGGGCCGATCTGCCGGTGCACGAACGGCGCGTGGTCGTGCCAGGCGCCCGACGTCTGCCCGCCGTTCGAGTGCCCGGCCGATCCCTCGCAGCTCGACGGCCAGCACTGCGAACAGTTCCTTGGGCAGGTCTGCGCTCGATGCTCCCCGCCCTGGAGCTGCACCTGCGAGCTCCAGCCGACGGGGGCTGCCCTGTGGGAGTGCGTCGAGATCCCGTGCTGAGCGGCCGCTCCGGCGGCGATAGGGGCCGGGATCGGCGCGCCGATCAGGCATCTCGACATCGCCCGGGGCCGCTGCGCGATCGCGCCCCGGCGCGGCCCCGCTACTCGGCCGGCGTGAAGCAAACCTCGAGCTTCGGCCGGAGGGCGACGTTCGCATGTTCGCTCGACCGGATGTCGGTCCGGGCGTTCACGTCCTGCAGCGCGACGCCGTAGTTCGGCTGGGATCCATCCACCCAGGCCTGGACGAGGGGCGTCACGCTGGCGCTCACGGAGGCGTCCGCCTCGGCGACCGTGGTGAGCACGGCCTCCACGGCCGGGGTGTACCCGGGGAAGTTGCCGGCGTGGACGGTCGACTCCTGCCAGGGGCCGTTCACGCGGTGCACCTCGATGGTGCTGGCGCTCGCCTTCCACGGGTGGGACAGCGTGAGGACCGCGGATTCGATGTTGGATCCCGCCGGGATGAACGACAGATCGAACGCCAGCACGCCCGCCTTCACGTCCGCCGGCAGCGTCGTCGTGACGAGATACGGGTAATCGCCGTATGGCCACGAGATCCCGGGCTGGATATACGTATCCTGCACGCTCCCGTAGGTGCCGCGCTGCACGATGACGCACTGGGGCTCGACCTCGCAGGCGTCGCCGATGCCGTCGCCGTCGACGTCGGCCTGGGAGGGGTTGGGCTGCGCCGGGCAGTTGTCGCACAGGTCCGGGACCCCATCCTCGTCCGTATCGAAATGGACGGGGACCACGGTGACGTGATCGAGGAACGTCCCCATGCCGTTCGAGAAGCCCACATCGTTGAACTGGAGGCGGGTCGTCGCGCCGGAGGCGATGACGGTAAGGGTATAATAGATCCAGTTTTGGTTGCTGGTCGTGAGGAAGGCGACCACTCCGCCGTCCCATACGACGTCGAGCGCGTGCTCGTCCGGACCGCCCCATTGCGTGGACGCGGCGAAGGCGAACCGAAGCTCGTACACCGCTCCCGGGATGGTCGTGAGATCCTGGTAGATGCCGCTCGACATCGAGGAGTCCAGCTCGACGTTCTGGTAACCGTGCGCGGCGAGCCCGCCGACCGTGCGGTCGCGGAGCTCGATCTCGCCATAGGCAGGCCGCCAGCCGGGAACCGCGGTCGGCGACGACGTAATCCACACCCCGCCAATCGGC
Organism: Sorangium sp. So ce836; assembly: GCF_028553905.1. Lineage (NCBI taxonomy): Bacteria > Pseudomonadati > Myxococcota > Polyangiales > Polyangiaceae > Sorangium > Sorangium sp. So ce836. Next base: position 5,316,436 of record NZ_CP102233.1, read on the forward strand.
AGATCCGGTAATTCGAAGCTGCCGTTCGTGACGATGTCGCCGGAGGGCAGCGCCTCGCAGGCGACGAGAGACGCTGCGCCCTCGCCGACGGCTTCATCGCTATCGTCGTGCGGCTCGGCTGCCGCCATGCAGCTCGAGATCATCCAGGCGAACGCGAACACAGAGATCGACGGATGGACGGTTCTCATGGGAGAGCTCCTCGTTGCGGTGCCGGCATGGCGGAGCCTCGCTGTGCGGCGAGCCGCCGCCGGCTGTGGATTCACGGTCATAAGCATTTCTTGGAGCTGCCAGCCGCAGCGCCGTCTCGTTCTATCATGAAATGCGCGCACGGGTCATCGTATCCCCAGCAGTCGGCACCACGTCGCCGAAGCCCGCCCCGGGGAACCGGGGCGACGATGGGTCGCAGCCCTCGGGAGCGATGGTCCGCGCCGGGGCGGCGCTCGGTCTGGTCGCGGCGGGGCTCGGGGCCCGGGCCGCCTCCTCATCCCCGAGGGTGACGGCGCGAGTAAGCGTCTCGGCGAGCGAGGCGACCACGGCGTCCCGAGGCGACGGATCGACCATCGCGAACGAGCAAGCTCGGACCGAACGTCGAGCCCGCCGCTCGCGTGGGCTCGCTCCCGGAGCCTTGCCGCTCGTCAGCACGCCGCGCGCTGGAGCGAGCACGGCGGGCTCGTACGGGGGGCGCCGGTGCGGGACGTACCGGACGGGCCGGATCGGCGCGCTCGAGGTGGCGGGGGCGTAGGCGGCGCCTCGCCTCACCTTCGCGGGCCCGTCGGCATCTCACGAAGCTGACCGCGGAAGTGCTAGGGTGCCCCGCGTGCCGACGATCTTCACCAAGGGCGATCTCCTCAACACCCCGGATCTTCACGCGTACGCGCACGGCGTTTGCTGCGTAGGCAAGATGGACACGGGCATCTCCGTGACGTTCAAGAAGCGCTGGCCGGGCCTGCTCCCGGCGTTCGAGCAGCGGAGCGCCGAGCGGAAGCTCCAGCTCGGGGAGGCCTTCGTCTGGAGCGAGGGCGACGACACGGTGTACAGCCTCGCGATCCAGGAGAACGAGACGAAGAGGCCCTCGCTCGCCGCGCTCGAGCGCGCGCTCGCCGCGATGGTGACGCACGCCGCCGGGGCGGGGATCGCGCGGATCGGCGTGCCGCGCGTGGGCGCCGGCAAGACCGGCCTCGAATGGCTGCGCGTCAAGAGCATCCTCGTGAAGGTCGCCAACGACAAGCCGGTCACGCTCGTGGTCTACGAGCAGTTCGTGCGCGCCCCGGGCGCCTGACTCCAGCGTTGGCCGCCGTGGCGGTCGGAGGGCCTGGTCGTCCCAGGGCGATGCTTGACAGGGCGGGGGGCCATCGGATCAGGCGTGGTGCGTCACGGGCGCGCCGCCCGGCTCGCGGTGAACACGACACCGCGCCGCTCCCGGATCCCGGTGCTCGGCGTGCGATCGAGCGGGCCGGTCACGGGCTGGGCTTGGCTTTATCCCGCACGTAGAGCGCCTCCACCTGCTGTCGGGCCCACGGGGTCCGTCGCAGGAATTGCAGGCTCGATTTGATGCTGGGATCGTACTTGAAGCAGCGAATGTCGATCATGCGTCCGAGCTGCTCCCAGCCGTGCTGCGCGACCAGGTGCTCGAGGATCATCTGGAGCGTGACGCCGTGAAGAGGATTGTTGGGCTGGGGCTGAGTCATAGCGATGCTCGGGGGGCGACGGCCCCGGAGGGCCAGCGTGAGCCCACGGTGTAGCACGTCGCGCGGCGGGCCGACGAACCCACGCCGCCTGCGCGCCCACGCCGCCCGTGCACGCCGAGGAGCGAGGTTCTGTTCCCGGCGTTTGGCCTGCCCATGGAGCTGCCGGCGTAGGGCGCGAAGATTTCTCGAGCGACCGATGATATCTCCGCGGGCGGGCTACTCGCCGACCTCGGCCGAATAGCGGCCGGCCGTCGTGCCGGGGCGGTCCGTCGTGAAGGCGACGCGGCGGCCGCCGTGGCTGCTGACGTAGGTCAGGTTCGCCGCCGGCGCGATGAGCCGAGGCCTCAGGGGCTCGCGCGACAGGTCGACCGTCAGCGCGCGCCGGCGACGGCGCGCCACCACGGGGTCGGCGCGTCGACGTGCTCGGGCTCGAAGGCCGCGCCGATCTGCGGCGTCACGACGCGCGCGCCGCGCTCGGCCGCCAGGGAGAGCAACGTCTCGGCCGGCTCGTCCCAGTCGTGGAGGGCGAGGTTGAAGGTGCCCCAGTGGACCGGAAGGAGCGTGCCGCCGCCGAGCATCTGGTGCGCGATCAGCGCGTTCTCGGGGCCGAGGTGGATCGCCCCCCACGCGGGGTGGTACGCGCCGACCTCGAGCATCACCAGGTCGAAGGGGCCGTGTCTCCGGCCGATGTCCGCGAGCTCGGGGAACAGCCCGGTGTCGCCGGAGAAGAAGACCTTGCGCCGCTCTGCCTCGATGACCCAGGAGGCCCAGAGCGTCTTGTTGCCGCTCGTCGGCCCGCGACCCGAGAAGTGCTGCGATGGCGTCGCGGTGAAGCGAACGCCGCCCACCTCCGCGCCCTCGTGCCAGTCGAGCTCGGTGATCCGCGCGGGGTCGACGCCGAGCGCCTCGAGGTGCGCGCCCACGCCGAGCGCCGTGACGATGGGGACGCGCGTGCGGGCCAGCGCCTCGATGGTGGGGGCGCAGAGGTGATCGAAGTGGTCGTGCGACAGCAGGACGGCGTCGAGCGGCGGCAGCTCCTCGAGCGCCGCCGGAACGGGGTGAAAGCGCATCGGGCCCGCGAACGCGACGGGGGAGGCGCGCTCGCCGAACACCGGATCCGTGAGGACGCGGCGGCCGTCGATCTCGATCAGCACGGTGCTGTGGCCGAGCCACGTGACCCGCAGGCCGGTCGCGCTCCGCCGCGCCCAGGTCTCGTGAGGCCGCGCGAGGGGCAGCGGCCCGGGCGGCGTCCGCCGGCCGCGACCGAAGAAGTACTCGCCGATCACGGGCAACGTCGAGCCGTTCATGCCGGGGCCGGCGCCCGACGGGTTCTGGAACCGGCCGCCCTTGAACTGCGCGGAAGCGCGCGCCCGCTCGATCCGGAGCCCCTTGCGACGCTGGGAATCATTCATGAATGGCTGACCTCCTGCCGGGCGCGGCGCCTGGCGAGCCAGAGTCCGACCGCGATGGTGACCAGAGCGGCGCCCGCGCCGAACCGCGCTGAAGAGAGGGCGTCGCCCAGGGCGTCGAAGACCCGCTGACCGCACGAGGCGGACGGCCGAACGGGCGCACCGGACGATGTTTACAACTAGAGCTCAGTTTGTCAAGTTTGACATTGACAATCGAAGCGTTTGCTGTCTACTTTGCTCATCGTGAGCGAAGCGAGCTCCACGGACAGGCCCGCCGACGACGTGCGCCGCCGCAAGCTGATGGACGCGGCGATGACGGTGTTCCTGCGCTTCGGTTTCCGGAAGACGTCGATGGACGAGGTCGCGCGGGCCGCGAACGTCTCGCGACAGGGCCTCTACCTGCACTTCGCCACGAAGGAGGAGCTCTTTCGCGCGTCGGTGGCGTACTTCCTCGATACCGCGCTCGCCGCCGCCGCGGCCGCCCTCGCGGACGCGGAGCGCCCCCTGGAGGAGCGGCTCGTGGTCGCGTTCGACACGTGGGTGGGCCGGTTCGTGGGCGCGCTCGGGTCCGACGCGGCGGATCTCCCCGCCGCCACGAAGGAGCTCGTCGGCCCCATGGTCGACGAGCGTGAGGGGCAGTTCGTCGAGGCCGTGGAGGAGGCCCTGCGCGCCTCCGGGCTGGTGGCCGCCTACGCGCCCGCGGGCGTCACCGCGCGCCAGCTCGCGGATACCTTGTACGCCGCTGCGCGCGGCCTGAAGTACGGCGCCGCGACGCGCGAGACCTTCGTCGAGGGCATGTCCGTCGCCGTGCGGGTGGTGTGCCTGCCGCAGCGGAACGACCGAGAGGAGCGGGCGAAGCCAAGGCCGCCGGGCGTTCGCGCCGAGGGCGGCCGGCCGCGCAAGGCGCGCGGCACGACACGATGACGTGCGGCGAGAGATGTTTTGTCGTTTCGCGTGCCCCAGGAGGCTCAAGAAGCAGTGCTGGTCCGCCGCGAATCAGGGCGGACGGGAATGGACGAACTTCTGCGCCAACAACTTCCGCTGACGCCAGCGCTGCCCTATCTGCCGGGCATGCACGATGGAAACGTGGTAGCCTCAAGGCATCTGGACTTCACGCCGAATGATGGGAGCTTCACGCGCAAGGTTCGCATACTGCTCAGTAGACCACACAGTCCCGTTCATCGAGAGAACGAATGGATCGTTGACATCGAGATTGAGGAGTCGTTCAAGGCTCCGGTTCTCGACTACGCGATTGGCTCCGATCCGTTTCAGGCGCTGTTCCTGGCGATGTGCAAGGTGGGCGACCTGCTCAAGCCGTGGCGCGACGCGGGTGAGCTCAAATGGGGCGACAGCGCCGACCTTGGTCTGCCGTCACTGAACCACCCGACGGTGTAACCCTGCTTGCCCGCTCAGCAATCCGCGCCATGAACGCCGACCGGGCGGTAGGCTGCATGCTGTCGGCTCCGTGCAAGCGGTGTCAGCCACGCGGCCCGGGGTGGTGGAACACCCGCGGGCCGCACTATTTCGTGGACGAAGCCCAGCGATGAGAGCCGTTCATCTGGCCAAACTTGGCCAGGCTCACTCAACCTTGGCCACTACCGTCGAGAGCCTCCCCGGAGAATTGAAATTCAACCCTGAGGTCGTCGAGAGCCTCCCCGGAGAATTGAAATTCAACCCTGAGGTCGTCGAGAGCCTCCCCGGAGAATTGAAATTCAACCCTGAGGTTGTCGAGAGGTAATGGTCAGTTTTGACCCGCAGTGGTCAACATTGCCCGATGACCGTGGCGACTAGGGATCTCGCCGCGTAGGGTCGGCCGCCAGGAAGTGCAGCCCGCGGGTGTTACGAGCACCCCGGGCTGCGTGGCCGAACCCCGATCACGCGAGGTCCGACGATGCAGTTGTACCTGATCCCATCCGATGGTGGGCAAGGCGAAGGTGCGCCCGCGCGCCGCCGCCGTCCCCGTTCCCCCGCGCTCCGCCTGACTGAGGCGGAGCGCATGCGGCTCCGCGCCGCGGTCCGCTCCCTGCGTTCGCTCTACGGCACCTGGGCATGCCTCGCCGAGGTGATGGGCGTCAGCGCCGGAACGCTCCAGCAGCTCGCCAGCGGCAACGGCGGGTCGCACGCGATGGCCCTGCGCGCCGCGAAGGCCGCGGGGGTGAGCCTCGACCAGATCCTCGGCCGGCCCGTCGTCGCCGGCAGGTGCCCGACATGCGGGAGGGCCGGGTGACGAAGCGGCGGAAGGGAGCTCGCCGCCCGCCTGCCGCACGACATCCCCGGAAGAAGCCGACGATGGAGGCGATCCTGGCCGAACGCGGGATCGTGCTCGCCACGCTCGCGGGCATCCCGAAGCGCGACCGCGCCGACGTCGAGCAGCAGGTGCTCCTCGGCGCGTGGCGCTCCGTGAAGCGAGGCAAGTACCGGCCCGACCCGAGGGACAAGCCGCGCGACGCGCTCCGGAAGTGGCTGCACGGCATCGCCTGGCGGCAGGCCGCGCACTACTTCGACAGCGCGTGGACGCGCCGCGCCGTCTTGCACGCGGAGCCGCTCGGCCTGCTGCGCGAACACACCGGCCCGAGCCTTGAGGCACAGCTCCAGGCGCGCGAAACGCTGGAGGCGCTCGCGCACCTGCCGGACTGGCAGCGGGAGATCCTGCTCGCCGTGGACCTTCCGGAGTCGCTCGTCGCGTACGCGCGGTCCCGCGGCATGCACCCCGGCACAGCGGCGAGCCGGCTCAGGATCGCCCGCGAAGCGCTGGCGCTGAAGCTTCGGCGGTGGCGCCGATGAGCAAGCCAGGCGCTATATACTCGAAACTACAGCACAATGTAGCTGTTAGCAGAAACTAACAAGTGAGCATTGCTGCTCAAAACTAGATAGGGCATGATGCCCCAGGCAGCGCCGGGCGTGTCGCGATCGCTTGACGGTCGGAGCGACGCGTGTGTAGGGTGCATCCGGCAACTGACGTCGCCCAGGTAGCGGAAAAGACAAAAGCCAGCGGGTAGCGACCGCTGGCTCCGTCCCGACACCGAAGCGTCGTCACGGTGGATTAGGCCCCACCGCATCCGAATCTGTATCTAGACTAAGCTAGGTGCAGACGTCAAGGGGCTTGATCCGCTTTTTGCCAGCGGAGCAATCATGGCCCCTCGACGTCACATGAAGTCTGTCCATTCGCAGACTTCAACTGGTCATCTTCTTCTCTTCAAGCTCTCGTTCGACACTTCGGACGAACCGCCGCGCGTGAAGCTGCACCGGTCGATGAGGCAGCTCGTTCTGCCCATCTTCGGTCCGGGCTTCCCTCCGCCCCTCGATCCGAGCCTGCGTCGCGTAGAGCGACCGCGCCGCTATCGGCGTAGCTAGTCGTCCAGGTCACCGAACAACGAGAGCTGCCCCCGCCTCGGCTTCGGGGCGGGCGGCGGCTCCGGCTCTGTGGGCGCCACAGGCGCAGCCGGAGCGGACCCAACCAACCGGAGGAAGCCCCGGCCGTTCGGCAGGGCCCTGGCGGGCGCCGTAGGCGCTCCCGCGGGCGGCTCAGGCAGCTTGAGCGCCTTCGGCTTCGGCGGCTCCGCGGGTGCCTCGGAGAGCGCCAGGGCGACGAGCTCCTCGATGCTCCACACGTGATCAGTCAGTCCGGCCTCCATGGCGGGCGTGACGCGCAGGGCTTCGTGCGGGCGGCAGAAGTTGTAGAACGCCATGTGCAGCGCGACAGCCGCCTTGTGGTGCGGCAGGCGCTTGCTGAAGCCGTTGCAGAGCCGGGTGAAGCGGCGGATGTGCATGCGGATCGTGAGGTTCTGCCGCTCGACGTGGCTCGTGCTGGCGCGCTTCACGTCGGGCACGCCGTAGACGGGCGTGCGCGTGATGAACGGGTCGCGCGGCGGCTCGTACCTGTGATCGTCGTCGCGCCTGGCCTTCCGGCTGTAGTTCTTGACGACCTGGGCGTAGTCGACCGAGCCCGCGAACGAGTCGCCGACCGCGGCGATGTAGGGCTGCCAGCCGTCGCTGTAGAGCTGCGGGACGGTCACCAGCCGGGCGCGCAGATCCGCGATGAAGGCGCGCGTGTTCTCCTCGTCGCGCTTGCCCACGCGGTACGAGATCACGAGCTTCGACGCGCTCGCCATGCCGACGAAGACGTATGCCTCACCGACCTCGGGCGAGTCGCCTGGCTGCACGCGCGCCTGCTTCTTCTGCACGTAGCTCCAGATCTCGTCGACCTGCACCGCGCGGCAGTCGACGTCGCGCACCAGCCGGTTGTGCAGCCGCTCGCAGCCCTCGCCGACGCGAAGCAGCAGCGCCAAGATCGCCGGCTTGCACACCTCCGTGAGCCGTGACGTGGGGCGGATGCCCGCTCCCTCAACAAGATGAGCCACGACCTCGACGCGCTTCGTCATCGGCAGCACGTGTGCCATGCAGGGCCTTGCCTCTCCCCAAGCGGGGGCCCATGCTGCACGTGCGTCGTGCGCAGGGCGGCCCAACCGCTCGGCGTTCCGCAGCCCTGTCTCCGGGGACCAGCCGGGGGCAGGGCGCTTTGCTAAGTACCCTGCAATGTAGCACAGAAAGCCTATGTTTCCCGGAGTTTTCGTGTAGCTATGATGTGGACTGTCATATCCATCTTGCGCGATTACAGCCTGTTTAGCGGCTCTTCTGCGCGGTCAGTCGCGAGCGCTGACGGACAGCGCCAGCCCCGTGGTGGGGTCGCTGCGCGCGTGCGGCTCATCCTGGAGAAGGGGGCGGACGGTGCGCGGGAGAGGACGCTGCGCTTCGGGGGGCGTCGCTCGTCAAGGCGGTGCGGGCTCGGTTGGTCAATTTTGACCACCACCTGTCGAGAGCCTCCCCGGAGAATTGAAATTCAATCCGGTGGCTCCGGGGAGCGTCCGGATCGAATTGTTCTGGTGGCGCTGTACATTGCGCGCCTGCGCCTGCTTCCCTTGCGCCGGAGCCCATCGCCGGCCCGATCGCGCGCCGCGCCGGCCATCCCGATCCGCCGTGCAGCGCAGGAACCTGCTCCCCTCGGCCCTGTCGAAAGCCACCGATGCCCAGGCCCCTCCTCCCGCTCACCGGACTCCTCATCATCGCCGCCCTCGGCGCCGCCGCGACCTCCGACGCGGCCACGGACCACCGCGACGCGGTCGCCCGCGGCCTCGACCTCTTCCTTCACGCGCCCGACCGCGGCGCGCCCGGCGCCACCCTGCCGGTCCAGGTCCTCGCGCTCGGGTTCCCCACCGCGGTCACGCTCCGGCCGCTCGAGGCGGCCACCGTGGAGGCGACCTGGGATCCCGAGTACCTCGGCAAGATCAGCGCCGTCCCGCCGCCCGTGCGGGTCACCACCGACGCGAAGGGGCGCGCTCACCTCGACGTCCCGATCCCCGACGGGCCCGAGCGCGAGCTCCGGCTGCTGCTCGGCGTGCGCGCCGGCGACCGGCAGCGGACCCGGACCCTCACCGTGCAGCGCCAAGCGCCGCTCCACGTCGACCTGCACGTCCCCGACACGCGCGTGGTGCCGGGCGGCGCGACGTCGGCGTGGATCACGGTGCAGAGCCAGGCCTCGGGGCAGCCGGCCCCGCGCATCCCCGTGGAGGTCAGCCTGCTCGAGGGCGGCGTCGCGCGGCACACGGCCGTGGTCACCACCGACGCGGCCGGCGTCGCCATGGCGCGCGTGCCCGTCCCCTGGATCGACGAGCCCGGGTGGCGCTGGGTCCTCCGCGCCCGCGCGCGGGGCGCGGCGGGGGCCTCGTCGAACGCCGCGCAGATCTCCCTCTCGCCGCGCGAGGAGACGCCCGGCGCCCCGCAGATGCTGGCCGAGTGGTCCGAGCAGGATCTGCGCGCCGGGGACCGCGCCGCCTACGTGATCCGGATCCGCGACGGCGCCGGTCAGCCCGTGGCCGGGCTGCCGGTGCGCGTCTGGACCGGGCCGAAGGGCACGAGCCCGCCCGAGGACAGGGCCGCGTGGGAGAAGCTCACCACGCCCGCGCGCACCGACGCCGCCGGCGAGATCCGCGGCGCGGCCGCGGCGCCCACCACCGTGGTGCAGGGCGTGGGGACCACGCTGCGCCTCGTCGCGCGCGCCACGCTCGAGGGGCACGAGCTCGAGCGCGAGACCACCGCCTCCGTGGAGAGCCCCACCTCGGAGGCGACGCTGCTCCCGGAGGCGGGCGCGATCGTCCCGGGCGCCGCGCAGCGCATGCTCCTGCGCGTCCGCGACGCGCGGCGGAAGCCGGTGGAGGGCACCTTCACCGTCGAGGGCGACGGGCTGGAGGCCACCGTGACCACCGACGCGTACGGCGAGGCCGAGGTGACCTGGGACGCGCCCGCCGATCTCGGCGCCTTCCGCAACGTCGGGCCGTGCGCCGGCGGCGTCGCGGCGGCGGTGCGCGTGCGGCCCGCGGGCGAGCTCCCGGCGCTCGCGTCGCGGCGCGAGCCGTTCGCGCTGTGCGTCTCCGTCGATCGCGAGGCCACGGCGCTGCTCCGGCCCGAGCGGCTCCTCGCCCGCGCCGGCGACGCGCTCGCGCTGCGCGTGGTCGACGCCGGCGGCGCGGACGCCCGCGCCGGCCGGCGGCCGGAGGGCGGCAGGGCGGCGGACGGCGCCGGCTGGAGCGTGATCGTGCAGTCCTCCGCCAGCGCGGCGCGCGCGGCGAGCGCCTGGATCGCGGGGGGCCCGGACGGCGGCGCGCTCGGCCTGCCCGAGGGCGCCGCCGGCGTCTGGACGCTCAGCGCCGCCGCTCCCCGACAGGGCGCCGCCGCGCGGCAAGCCGGCGGCGCGGTGCTCGTCACGCCGCGCGTGCTCCCGCGGCTCGACGCCCGCATCGCCGGCGGCCGCGCGGCGCCGCGCGGCGCCGTCGACGTGGACCTCGCGCTCACCGACGGGGGCGGCCGCGGTCTGCCCGGGACCGTCGCGGCCGTCGTCGTGGACCTGCACGGCGGGGGCAGCGTCGGCGGCCTCGCGGCGCTCGACACGCGCGCGCGGCTCTGCCAGGGCATGGTCGAGCCCGAGCGCTGCGGCGCCTTCCTGGAGGGCGATCCCGCGCTCGATCCGCTCCGGCGCGCGGAGCTCGGCGCGCGGGCGCGCGAGACGATCGCGCCGGCGATCGATCCGGCCGGCTCCGCACGGGCGGCGCTCGACGAGGCGTTCGGCCAGGTGCTCCGCTCGCTCGAGGGGGCGGTCTTCGAGGCCACCAGCGACCCGGAGCGGCTGCGCGACGTGCGCCGCCGCGGGCCGGGCGGCGCGTATCAATGGAACCCCGAGCTGATGACCCTTGTCACGGCCGCCATGGATGCGCCGCCCGAGACGCCCGGCGGCGAGCCGCTCTCGCTCGCGGACCTCCTGGCGGTGGATCCGCAGGTCACGTTCGATCACGTCGCTCGCCGCGTCACCCGCCTCAAGCTCTTCCGCATCCTCGCCGCGGCGCGCGCGTTCCGGCGCGAGCGGCTGCTCGATCCCGACGAGCCGGCGCTCCGCGATCCGAACGCGCTGCTCCGCCGCCTGGTGCGCGACGAGCAGCTCGAGGAGTCGCTCCTGCTCGATCCCTGGGGCGGCACGATCCAGTTCACCCCGACGACCGCGCCGCCCGCGCCGTTCCTCACGGTGCGGCGCGGCTTCGCCCTGCACGCGCCCGGGCCCGACGGCCGGATCGGCACGGGCGACGACGTGCGCGATCCGTTCGAGCGCGTGCTCCGCTCGGGCACGCCGTACGCCAGGGCGGTCGGCGAGGATCGCCTCGTCGACGCGAAGTTCGACATGGAGGTCGGCGACGCCACGGTGTCGGCGTGGGAGAGCCTCCTGGAGGAGCTCACGGGCACGTCGCTGGGCGAGGGGATCGGCCTGGGCGGCATGGGCCTGTCCGGCGTGGGTACGGGCTCCGGCGCGGGGTTCGGTCAAGGCCACGGCAGGCTGGGCGGCGCGGCCCGGACCTCGTACGGCGCGCCGCGGGGCGTGTTCTTCTGGTCGCCGCCCCAGCGCACGGACAGGGATGGTCGGCTGCGGATGCGCGTTCCGCTCGGCGACGTCGAGACGACCTACCGGCTCGTCTTCGTGGGCGTGCCGGACGGCGCCACGCCGGCCACGGCCACGCTCGACGTGCCCACCGCGCAGCCGCTCTCGGCGCGCGTGGAGGCGGGCGCCGCGTGGGTCGAGGGCGACGAGGTCGACGTGGAGATCTCGGTCCGGAACCGCTCGCCGAGGCCGCTCCGCGCGACCGTGGAGCTCACGGCGCGCGGCGCGGCCGCCCTCGCGGACGCGCGGAGCCGGGCGGCGGCGGTCGACGTGCCCGCGGGGGGCGCGGCGCCGGTGCGCGCGCGGGTGCGCGCGCTGCGCGCGGGGCGGGCCGAGCTCGCGGTCGCCGTGAAGGCGCAGGGGCTCCCGGGCGACGCGCTCGTGCACGCGTGGGACGTGGGCCCGGCGGGCGAGCCCACCGATCTGACCCACGCCCAGGGCGTCGAGGGCGGCGCCACGGCCACGCTGCGCGTCTCGGCGGACGCGCAGCGCTACCGCCTCACCGGCCGCCCCCGGCTCGTCGTCGAGCGCGGCCTCGCGAGCGCGCTCGCCGCGGCGCTCGAAGCCATGGATCCAGATCGGCTGACGTCCGCAGGGGCGATGGCGGACGCGGTGGAGGTCGCGGCGCTCGTGGGCCGCTGGGCCGCGGCGCGCGGGGGCGAGGGCGCGCCGCTCGTCGCGCGCGCGGAGGACATCGGCCGTCGCGCCGTGGGCCGGCTGCTCGCGTACAAGGCCGGCAAGAAGGACGTGGGCTTCTGGCCCCCGGCGCTCCGGGCGCGCACCTTCGCCCCCGCGGCCGTGGCGGAGGAGCTGCCGGCGCTCGCCGCGCGCTGCCCGCCCGAGGCCCTGCAGCCCGCGGCGGCGCTCGACGCGCTCGAGGCGGAGCCCTCGCCGGCGGGGGGCGCGGTGAACGCGTGCTGGGACGCGCTCGTCACGAGCACGGTGGACGAGGTGATCCGGAGCGGCGATCGCGTGGCGCTCGCCCGGGTCCTGCTCGCGCTCGCGGAGCGGCCGCACCGGGCCGCGCTGGCCGCGAGCGTGGCGGACCGGCTGCGCGCCTGGGTGGCGCTGGGCCCGACCGGCGGCATCACGCTGCCGCCGGGCCAGGCCGAGGATCGGAGCGCGCGCGCGGTCGTCTACGCGGCGCTCCTCCGCGCTGCCGGGCTCGGCCGGAGCGCGGCGCCGCCCGCCACGCTCCTCGGCTGGGTGGGCGTGCAGCGGGACGTGCGCGGCGGCTACGGCGCGCCGGCCAGCACGCTCGCGGCGGTGCGCGCGCTCGTGGCCCACGGGGGCGATGATCGAGGGGTCGCGCGGGTCACGGTGACGTCGGGCGGCGCGCGCCGCGACGTGGAGGTCGGGCCGTCGGGGCGGCTCGTGGTGCCGCTCGACGCGGGCGCGACGGAGGTGGCGCTCGAGGTGGCGGGGCCCGCGGTCGTGGCGCGGCTGGAGCGCCCGGCGCTGCGGCGCTGGAGACGACCGCCGGCCGCGGCGGCGAGCCCCGTGCAGGCGGAGATCTCCTGGCCGAAGCGCCCGCGCGCGGGCACGACGGGCAAGCTCGGGGTCTCGCTGCGCCACACGCTGGGCCGCCCGATCGAGGTCGACGTGCGCATCCCGCTCCCCCCCGGGGTGTCGCTGGCCGCGCCGCTCGACGGGGTGCGGCAGGTGAACGGCGTGCTCGCGCTGCGGGCCTCCCTGGAGGCGAGGCGGCTCTCGACGCTGGTGGAGATCCCGGTGCGCTTCGCGCTCGCCGGGAAGGTGACGGCGCCCGAGGCGCAGGCCCGGGTGGCGCAGGAGGAGCTGCCGCGCGCGGTGGTGCCGGCGCGGCCGATCGTGATCGAGTGAGCGGCGCTCCTGGAGGCCGGCTCGCTCTCCGCCCGCGCCGGCAACCACATCGAGCGCTCAGACCTGCGCCATGCCGCCGTCGACGAAGAGCTCGCTTCCGTTGGTGAAGCTGCTGTCCTCGGAGGCGAGGAAGGCGGCGGCCTTGGCCACCTCCTCCGGCAAGCCGAGCCGCCCGAGCGGGATGCTGGCGACGAGGCTCGCCTTGATCTGCTGCGCCTGCTCCTCGGTCGCGCCGAGCCCGTGCAGCCCCGGGGTGTCGATCGGCCCCGGGCTGATCACGTTGACGCGGATGCCGCGGTCCTTCAGGTCGAGCGCCCAGGTGCGCGCGAAGCTCCGCACCGCGGCCTTTGTCGCGCTGTAGACGCTGAACGCAGGGGTGCCGGTGGAGGCCGTCGTCGAGCCGTTGAGGATGATCGACGCCCCGTCGCGCAGCAGCGGCAGCGCCTTCTGGACCGTGAACAGCATCCCCTTGACGTTGATGGCGAAGGTCCTGTCGAAATGCTCCTCGGTGATCGCGCCGAGCGGGGCGAGCTCGCCGCCGCCGGCGTTGGCGAACAGGACGTCGATGGGGGCGCCTTGCTGCCTCACCACCTCGAAGAGGCGATCGAGATCGGCGAGGTTGGAGACGTCGCTCCGCACGCCGGTGGCCCGCTCGCCGATCTCCTTCACGGCCGCGTCGAGCTCCGCCTGCCGCCGCCCGGTGATGAAGACGCGCGCGCCCTCCGCCGCGAACCGCTTCGCCGTCGCGAGGCCGATCCCCGTGGTGCCGCCTGTGACGATCGCTACCTTCCCCTGGAGTTTGTCGCTCATGGTGTCCGTCCCTCGATCTCGGCGCTCAACGTCGCCGGCTCCCTGGAGATAGAGCCGAAGCGGGGGGCGGCCATCCGGCGATCGTGGCACGCTGCGTTCCGCTGGCAGAACGAAGAGATCACCGATGCAGGATCTGAACGACTTCTTCTTCTTCGCCGAGGTCGTGGCGAACGGCGGGTTCGCGAAGGCGGGGCGCGCGCTGCGGCAGCCGAAATCGAAGCTCAGCCGGCGGATAGCGCAGCTCGAGGCGCGGCTCGGCGTTCGCCTCATCGAGCGCTCGTCCCGCCGCTTCAGCGTCACCGAGGTGGGCCAGGCGTTCTATGAGCGCTGCCGATCCGTCATGAGCGAGGTGGCGCTGGCGGAGGCCATCGTCGCCGAGGCGCAAGGCGAGCCGCAGGGGCTCGTCCGACTGAGCTGCCCCACGGGCATGATGGAGCTGGTCAGGCCCATCCTTCCCTCTTTCATGGAGCGCTACCCGCGTGTCGCGCTGCAGGTCATCCCCACCAATCGGCGCGTCGATCTGATCGAGGAGCGAATCGACATCGCGCTTCGGGTGCGCACGAAGCTCGACACCGACGCCACGCTCACCCGGAAGACGCTCGCGAAGAGCCGCCGGTTCCTCGTCGCGAGCCCCGCCCTCGCGCGTCGCCTGGGCGGCGCGCCGGAGATCGCCGCGCTCGCCTCCGTACCGACCCTCAGCCAGAGCGAGCAGGCCGGCGAAGATGCGTGGGAGCTCGTCGGGCCCGACGCGCAAACGCATGTCGTGCGTCACGCGCCGCGCCTCTCGTGCGGCGATTTCGCCGCCCTGCGAGAGGCCGCCATCGCAGGGCTGGGCGTGGCGTTGTTACCCGATCACATCGCCGCGGCGGACTTGAGGGCTGGCAAGCTCGTCCGCGTCTTCCCCGAGTGGTACGTGACCGAGGGCATCGTCCACCTCGTGTTCACCTCGCGCCGCGGCTTACCGCCCGCGATCCGGGCGCTGATCGAGCACCTCGCGCGCCACATCCATGACGACGTGATGAAGGAGGGCATCGACGGAGGAGGCTGTCGCCCCGGAGGGCTGGCCACGACGCCCACGTGAGCGAGCCCCTCGGCGCGGCAGTGCTGCTCGCGGCGCGGGACGGCGGCGCGGCGCGCGCGATCCTCTTCACGGGCGCCGAGAACCGCGCGGCCATCGCCGCCTGTGCGTCGCTCGGATTCACGCCCGTCGGCGATTACGGGCTCTTCTTGCTCGCCGGCGCCTGAGCGGGCCCATCCCGCCCGGCCCGGCGCGGCGCTACTGGCACGCTCCCTGGTCGATCCAGTCGGCCGGGCACCACGAGGTCGGGTTGCTGGGCGGGCAGGCCGGGTTCGACCACCAGACCTGCTGGGCAGCGACCCACAGGTGGCCGCCGTCGGTCACCCGGGTGCCGGGCGTATAGACCTGCGCCGAGGCCCACGCCGGCACGCCGCTGCAGTCCGCGCCCGCCGCGTGCAGCCGGCTCTGCGGGACCACCTCCCGGACCTGGCTCGGGCTCGACCAGAAGAGCCGGATCGTCGCGTCGGCGCTGTTCTCGTAATACTCGAGCTTCACGTCGTACGGCTGGCCCGCCACGAGCGAGAGGGTGGCGCTGTCCAGCGTGGAGCTGTGATCCGTCCAGTTGTCGATGAGCAGCGCGCCGTTCACCCAGAGGCGCACGCCGTCGTCGGACTCGGTCGAGAGCGTGTACGTCTCCGAGTAGCGCGGCACGAGCTGTCCGGTCCAGCGCGCGGAGAAGCCGTCGGCGGGAACGGACCCTCCGGGCGAGCTGGTGCCCCAGCCGAACGCCACCATCGGGTCGGTGCGGACGAACGGAGTGCCGGTCAGGCTGGTGTTGCTGAAGTACTCGCCGCGGAGGCCGTCGCCGTTGCCGTCGGGCGGGGGCGTGCAGGCCTCCCAGGTGGCCGGCGACGTGGTGAGGCTGCGGTTCTGGTAGGCGTACGGCGTGAACTGATTGAAGGACCAGGTGCTCGCGCCCGACAGCGGCTGCCAGGTGCCCGCGGTCGTCTTCACCTCCTGGCGAAGCATCTTGATGGGCGCGTCGCAGGGGATCTCCGGCGTGACCATGCCCTCGGACGCCCAGTGCTCGACGTCGTGCGTGTACATCTCGATGTTCCCGGGGTCGTCCTCCGCGAGGAACTGCCAGCCCTTGCCGTCGTTCACGTCGACGTAGAGGCAGATCTGAGAGCCGTTCACGTCGGCCACGCGCTCGGTCGTGCACGACTCGTACTTGAAGGCGACATGCTGCCCCGGCTGAAGCGCGATAAGGTCGCCGCCGAGCCCGCAGGTGCCCCCGATGGGGACGCCGGTCTCGAGGTTGTGCCAGTCGTAGGCGCAGCTCGGGTGATTCCCCGTGACGCCGTTGTCGTCGGCGAAGTAGTAGACGAACCAGCCGGGCGGATAGTGGTAGATGCCCGATTCGAGGTTGTTGTACCACTGGCCCACGGCCGTCCAGGCCGTGCTCTCGTTCAAGAGCTCGGGGACCTCCCACTCGACAATCCAGCCGCGCGTGTCGGCGACATTGCCCGTGTAGCTGCTCGTGAGATCGTAGCTCCCCCACCTCTGGGTCGCCACGCCGAGGCTCTCCTCGCCGTCGTCGCCGGCCCCGGCGACGCACCCGGTCGGCCCGAGCGCGCCGAGGAGCAAGAGCGCCACGCCGGCGTGCCATCCGGCGGCGCGAAGGCCGCGAGGAGAGGAGGTATCCGTCAACGAAGAGAGGGTCTTTGCCATGGATGCCTTTCCTGAGCAGCGCCCCGCCTCCGCGCGATGGGCGAGGTGGGCGCGAGATCCGCGGAGACGGACGAGGCCCGGCGAGCGGCGCGGCGGCGCCCGCTCTCCGAGGTCCCTCCCCCCGCGAGGGCTCAATGGGCGCTGTTTAGGTCGCCCGCCGGAGCGATTCCAATGCGTAGATCACATCGACCTCATGCATTGCATGCATGCCGGCGCGCGATCGGCGTTCAACGCCGATCCGGGGCGAGCCGAGCGCCGCGAGGCGCGCTCACACCACGGCGCGCGCGAACTGTCCCGGCGTGATGCCGACGATGCGCTTGAAATGCCGGTTGAGCTGGCTCTGGTCGTAGAGGCCGACGCGCGCGGCGATCTCGGACGGCGGCACGCCCCGCGTGAGGAGCGCGCGGGCGCGACCGATGCGCAGCTGCGTCACATAGGCATACGGCGTCACGCCGAGCTGGTCGCGAAACGCGCGGATGAGCTGGAACTTGTCGAGCCCCACGTGCAGCGCGATCTCGTCGAGAGAGAGCGCGGTGACGAAGCGCTCGCGGATGAGCTCGAATGCGCGGCGCAGGGGGGCGCCCCAGGCGTACCGGCGTCCGCGCTCGGCGTGACCCGGACTGGTGAGCGCGACGACGGAGCGCAGCGACTCGACGAGCGCGGTCTGGAGCGCGAGAGAATCGGCGTCGCCCTCGTGGACGAGCGCGTGCAGGGCGCGGAGCGGCGCGCCATCGGGCGCTCCGCGTTCGAGGAACAGGCTTGGCGGGGGAGCGAAGGGCCGGCCTCCGAGCGAGCGGCGCGCTTCGTCGACCAGCGCGTCGTCGAAGAGCACCACCTGGAAGCGCGCCGGCCCATCGCGGCTCTCCTCGCGATGCACCTCACCCGGGAGCATGAGCGCGAGCGCGCCTGGCTTCGCCGTCCAAGCGCGCCCGCGCGCCCGCCACTCGCATTGGCCGGCCGTGAAGGCGACCGAGGCGAAGCGGTCCTTCACGGAACGGTGGCGACGGGCGTCGCTGCGGCAGCGGGCCACGGTCACGCCGGAGAGCGCCTTCGGATGCACGATTTCGATACGCAGCGGATCGTCCGGATCGCAGCCTGGCAGCGCGCTCGGCATGCTCCGGAGCCTAGTGGGCCGACGCGCGCTGCGCCAGGCCCATTCCCATGGATCGCGCGCCGCGCGGGTCCCGTCAATTTTGCCCAAGCCGCGCCGGCGGAGGCTGGACATCCTCCGTCCCGAGGTCGCGGATCTCGTCATCCTCGACCCACCTGCGCGCGAGGCTGATGGGCGTCGCGATCGCAGGCGATCCGCTGCGTTTCGACGCGGGCGCTGCCCTCCTCGACGCGCGGCAGAGCGCCTCGGCGCCGCGCGCTGGCATGGCATGGCCTGTCGTTCGTCAGGCCCACAGATCCGGAGCGAATCCTATGGGACGGTTGCAAGATAAAGTCGCGCTCATCACGGGTGGAAACATGGGAATCGGCAAGGCCGCGGCGCTGTTGTTCGCCCAGGAGGGCGCCAAGGTGATCATCGCCGCTCGCCGGGTGGCCGAGGGCGAGAGGACGGCCGCGGAGATCGTCGCCCGAGGGGGAGACGCCATCTTCGTTCCGACGGACGTGTCGCGCTCGGCCGACTGCGCCGCCATGGTCGCGGCCGCCGTGAAGAGGTACGGGCGGCTCGACGTCGCGTTCAACAATGCAGGCGTGGAGCAGGTCGTCAAGAGCGTGCCCGAGCTCGACGAGGACGAGTGGGATCGCGTGATCGACATCAACCTGAAGGGCGTCTTCCTGTCGATGAAGTTCCAGATCCCGGAGATGCTCAAGGCGGGCGGGGGCGCGATCGTCAACACGTCCTCCGTCGGAGGCCTCGTGGCGACGCCTGGCCTGTCCGCGTACGTGACGTCGAAGCACGGCATCATCGGGCTGACCAAGGTCGCGGCCATCGATCTCGCTGCTCGCAACGTGCGGGTGAACGCGATTTGCCCTGGGGGCACGCACACCGCGATGTTCGACAAATGGATAAAGGATGGGGCCGTGGAGCAACGCGTCCTCGCGAGCCACCCGATCGGCCGGTTCGCGGACCCGATCGAGCCGGCTCGGGTGGCCCTCTTCCTGGCGAGCGACGAGGCGTCGTTCGTGACCGGGGTCGCCCTGCCCATCGATGGCGGGCTCGTCGCGGCCTGACACTGCCGCTGTGTGGACGCGGTGGCGGTGGTCCCGGCGCGGCCGATCGTGATCGAGTGAGCGCCGGCAAGCTTGCCGCTGTCGCCTCCGTCCATCGTATCCTGGGCGCCGTGCGGCCTCGCCCACCCGCCTCGTCCACCCGCGCTCGCGAGCACCTCGCCATCCTCGCTGGTGCCCTGGCCGCGGGCGCCTGCGGGGCGCTCTTCGATCAGGTCACCGCCACGATCTCTCCGGAGTATTTCCTCGACGGAAAGGGCCTCGCCGCGTCGAACTTGCCGTTCCGGCTCGCGGTCGCGTGGACGGGGTTCCGCGGAGGTCTGCCGCTCGGCGCCCTCGTCACCGGCGTGGGCCTCCTCCGCGCCGCGCGCAGCGACCGGTTCTCGTGGCGCGCCTGGCTGGTCAGGATCATGGCGGCGCTCGCCGCGGGGCTCGCGCTCTGCCCGGTCGTCATGGCGGCGCTCGACCCGTTCGGCGTGCGCGAGGCGAGCGTCGGCGCGTGGCCCCGCGGCACCGCCACGCGGTACCTCGTCTGCTGCGGGATCCACGCCGGCGCTTACCTCGGCGTCCTCGTCGGCGTCCTTCTGGAGGGCCGGCCCGCCCCGGCGGCTTCGGTGGACCCATCGACGGATAGCTCGGCGAAGAGGCGCGGTCACCAGGAGGACGATGTCGCATGACCGCGCGTGCCACGTTGAACGGGGGATCGTTCTGCGAAAGTGAGAGACATATGACTCGTAGACGACTACTGGCGGTATCCCTTGCGGTCGGATGCGTCGGCTTCGCCGGACTGGCCTTCATGGCCCGTTCAGGCTGCCTGTCCTTGCTCGCGCCTGGTTCGCGTCCGTACCACCCGGTGTCGGAGCGAGAAGCCGCCGTCTTCGCTCGAGCGACGAGGGAACTTCATCCGGACGACGTCCGCGGCAATCCTGGCCGGTACGGCAAGACACTGGTCGCCTGGGCCGGCGTCCTGCGATCGTACGAGGTGTCGAAGGAGAGCGACGCCACGGTGCTGCGGTTCGACATCGAGCATCGGTACTTCGACTGGATCGAAGACATTGGCCTCCAGCGGGCTCGTTACTTCCTCTCCCCCAGAGGGGAGGGTCCCTTCAGGGCAGCATGGTCCATGCCCATTGAAGCGTTTGAGTCCGTTTCCAAGCAGGTCCATCATGGTGACATGCTCGTGGTGTACGGCTATCCTGCCGAGGTGCAGGGACAGATCGTAGGAATATTCCCCGCGGAGTACGTGCGGCTGATTCCGGCGGAGGGCTACACGGATCGGAAGCTCAACTACGGCCGACCGGAAGCGACGCGATCACGCGACTTGCCATGACCGGCGTCCGCGCCGCGCCTCGTTCCCGAGCCTGTCGCGCGCCCGAGTCATGAATGCGCCGCCGGGGCCCGGTGCTCCGGCGCCTCGCGCTCATGGTGGGGGCATCGTCGGCGCGATCTGCCGACGCCCTGAGGTCCGCCCGATCCGCCCCCCACGCCGCTCTCCCCGCGTCGGTCCCGTGCCCCGCCCAGCGCCGGGGCTTGGCGCCGCCCGCCGATCGCCTACCATGGCCCCGATGGCCGACACCTTCGCCACCTTCTCCCTCGAGGGCGACAAGCTCCCCGCGGACACCGCCGTGACCCGCTTCGAGGCCGTCGAGGCCATCTCCGCCCCCTACACGGTCGAGGTGCGCTTCGCGACGATGGACGCCGCCTTCCGGGTCGAGGACTGCCTGCGCAGCCGCCTCTGCCTGCGCGTCATCGACACCGCCGGCAAGGAGCGCCTGTTCGACGGCATCGTCGACCGCGCCGGCTTCGCGCGCCTCGTCGGCGACTCCCGCCAGTTCGACGTCCGCCTGCGGCCCGCCCTCGCGGCCCTCGCGCACCGCGAGGGGTGCCGCATCTTCCAGGAGAAGACCATCGTCCAGGTGGCGCAGACGATCTTCGAGGACGCGGGCTTCGGCGACAAGGTCGAGTGGCGGACCGCGAAGGAATACGAGCCGCGCGAGTTCATCGTCCAGTACCGCGAGTCGCACCTCAACTTCGTCTCACGCCTCCTCGAGGACAACGGCCTCTTCTATTACTTCCGGCACGAGGCCGCCGGGCACACGATGATCATCACCGACGACCCCGCCGCCTTCGCGGTCGAGGAGGGGACCCCGGTGCTCTTCCGCATGGCGCAGGGCGGGCTCCCGGGCAGCCTGCCGCTCAAGAAGCTCACGCGGACGCGCGCGCTGCGCACGAGCAGCGTCCACCTCCGGGACTACGATTTCGAGAAGCCGGACGTGAAGCCCGAGTCCTCGCTGCCCCGCAAGGAGGCCTTCGTACTGCCCTATTTCGAGTACCCCGCCGGCTTCACCAAGGGGAGCGTGGGCGCCCGCCGCGCCGACGCCCGCATGCGCGAGCTCGCCGCCGACGCCGACGTGTGCGAGGGCGAGAGCCGCGCGGCCGGGCTCAAGGTGGGCGAGCCGTTCCTCGTCGAGGGCGCCGCGGAGCCGTGCCTGAACGGCGAATTCGTGGTCACCCACCTCGTCTCGCGCGGCAACCAGACGCTCACCGGCGGAGAGACGAACGTCGACGTCGAGAACCACTTCCGCGGCATCCCCAAGGGCGCCCCCTTCGCGGCCGAGCGCCGCGCGCGGCGGCCGCGCATCCGCGGCATCCAGACCGCGGTCGTCACGGGGTCGAGCACCCAGGAGCAGGCGATCCACGTCGACAAGCACGGCCGCATCAAGGTCCGCTTCTTCTGGGACCGGCAAGGCCAGCAAGACCACACCTCGAGCTGCTGGCTGCGCGTCTCGCAGATCGCGATGGGCGGCTCGATGATCCTCCCCCGCGTCGGCTGGGAGGTCTCCGTCGCCTTCCTCGACGGCGACCCGGACCGGCCCGTCGCCCTCGGGCGCACCTACAACGCCGAGAAGACGCCGCCGCAGACGCTCCCCGCCGCCAAGGCGTCCGGCACGCTGAAGAGCATGTCGTCGCCGGGCGCGGGCGGCCACAACGAGATCGGCATGTCCGACAGCTCCGGCAGCCAGGGCTTCGGCATCCACGCCCAGAAGGACCTCAACGTCACCATCGGCAACGACAAGGTCGAGGAGGTCGCGGTCAACGAGGAGCAGCACATCAGCGTGAACGGCTCCCGGTCGGTCAAGGTCGATGAGTCGATCTCCGTGGCCGGCAATCAATCGCTCGACGTCGGCGCGGTGCTCTCGCACAAGATCTCGGGCAACCAGAGCATCTCGATCGGCGGCAACGACACGACCAACGCGATCAGCAATTACGTCGAGAAGATCACCGGCAATCGCTCGTACACGGTGAGCGGCAACCAGATCACGATCTCGAACGGCATCGAGCAGTCGATCACCGGCGACATGAGCCGCAACGTCGGCGCGCTCCAGCTCTCCGGGAGCCTCGCCTCGATCAACGACAACGTCCTCGGCGGCATGACCGAGACGGTGGGCGCGGTGAAGGCGCAGATCGTCAACGGCAGCCACGGAGAGCAGATCACCGCGAACAAGGACCAGACGTCGCTCGCGGCCGAGCTCCACCTCACGAAGGGCTCCCTCTCCCACGTGGCGGCCGGCGTGACCAACCTCGTGGGCGGGCTCCATTACCAGAAGCTGAACGGCGATCTCGTGGTGCAGGCGCCGCTCATCACCCTCCTCGGCGCCGTCGGCGTCTTCAAGGGCGGCGGCAGCGAGCTCAAGCTCGGCGGCGGACCCATCGTGATCAAGGGGTCCAAGATCGCGGTCAAGGGCGCGCTGGTGGTCAAGATGGGCGCGTCGATGAAGCTCGGATCGTGAGGTCCAAGGGCGCTTGTGAGGTGAAGAGTGGCTGACCATCATGTCCTCGCGATCCCCTCCGTCAGCGTGGAGGGCAAGATCTACCGGGTGCTGCGGTTCGAGCTCTCCGAGCAGCTCTCGGAGCTCACCCACCTGGAGTGCGAGCTGCTCGACGACGAGGCCGCGCTCCCGAGGCCGAAGGAGGTCCTCGGCAAGCGCGCGGTCTTCACGCTGTCGCGCAGCGACGACACGCAGACCCGCACCTTCGCGGGGACCGTCGTCCTCGCCGAGCTCCTGCCCGACCCCGACGACGTGCCGACCTTGCGGATCCAGGTCGCGCCGGCGCTGTGGAACCTGGCGCAGCGCGCCGACTGCCGCATCTTCCAGGACAAGAGCGCGGTCGACATCGTGAAGGAGGTCCTCGAGGGCGCGGGCGTGCCCGCCGGCCAGCAGGACTGGCGCGTGACCGAGCCGCACCCCGCGCGGGTCTACACGGTCCAGTACCGCGAGCGGGACCTCGATTTCGTCCACCGCCTCCTCGCCGAGGAGGGGATCTACTTCGCGATCCACACGAAGGGCGAGCGGGACGTGGCCGTCTTCAGCGACGCACAGGCCGGCCTCGAGGACGTCGAGGGCGCGACGTCGCTCCCGTTCTTCCAGGACTTCGGCGTCGCGGGCTCGGCCGATCGTGTCGTGCGCCTCTCCCGCGAGGTCTCGGTGCGGAGCGACAAGGTGTTCGTCCGCGATTACAACCCGGAGAAGCCTTCGCTCAAGCTGGAGGCGTCGGCGGAGAGCAGCGACCCCGGGGAGCACGCGCTCGAGATCTACGAGTACCCGGCGCGCACCGCCGACGTGAGCGTGGCGGAGCGGCTCGCCAAGGTGCTGCTCGACGCGGTGCAGGCCGAGCGCGACGTCGTGCGCGGCGAGACCGGCTCGCTCGCGCTGCTCCCGGGCCGGCGCTTCTCGGTGGAGGGCCACCCGTACGACCCGCTCAACCAGGAGTACCTCGTGGTGCGCTCGCGCATCGCCGGGAGCCGGCCGCGGAACTTCGAGCTCTCGAGCCCCGCCGCCGCCCTGGAGGGCGCGCGCGACGTCCGGATGGTCTGCGAGTTCTGGAGCGTGCCGACCGGGACCACGCGCTACCGGCCCCCGCGCCGCGCCCGCGAGCAGGTCATCCCGGGCGCGCAGACCGCGATCACGACCGGGCCCTCGGGGCAGGAGATCCACACCGACGCGAGCGGGCACGTGAAGGTGTCGTTCCACTGGGATCGCTCCGGCAAGAAGGACGACACGTCGAGCCGCTGGATCCGCACGAGCCAGGTGCCGACCGGCGGCTCCATGCTGCTGCCGCGCGTCGGCTGGGAGGTCACGGTGCGCCACGTCGAGGGCGACGCGGACCGGCCCTTCGTGATGGGCCGCATGTACAACGCGCTCACGCCGCCGCCCTACGCGCTGCCGAAGGAGGCCGGGAAGAGCTCGCTCCAGACCGCGACCACGCCGGGCGGGGGCAGCAGCAACGAGCTCCGGATGTCGGACACGAAGGGCGGCGAGGAGATGTTCATCAACGCCTCGAGGGACATGTCCACCGAGGTGAAGAACAACGCCACCGAGTCGATCGGCAACAACCACGCGAAGAAGATCGGCGCGGACCAGACGACCAACGTCACGAACAGCATGACGAGCAGCGTCGGGGCCAACCAGAAGATCTCGGTCGCGGGCAACCAGGCGATGAAGGTCGAGACCTTCCACGTGGACGACATCGGCGGCGACCACGCGCTCTCGATCGGCGGCAACCGCGACATGAAGATCGGCGGGGATCACAAACGCGACGTCGCCGGCGACAGCGCGCTCAACGTCTCGGGCAACCAGATCGATCTCGTGGTCGGGTCGGTCACGGATCAGACCCTGGCCGCGTTCAACCACGAGGTCGGCGCGGCGCTCGTGGAGCTCGCGCTGGGCCACCGCTCCGTGACGGTCCAGGGCGACCGGAGCGAGACGGCGACCGGCGCGAAGGTGATCGCGGTCAAGGCCGGGCGCGGCGTCCAGGTCGGCGGATCGATGAACGTGAAGGTCGGCGGCGCGATCGTCAACGTCGCGAACGGGGATCGCGTGGAGAGCTCGCTCGGCACTTACACCGAGCTCGCGGGCGGCGCGCAGCTCGTCAAGGCGAACAACGTCGTCTTCGAGGCGACCGGCGCGCTCACGCTGGTCATGGGCGCGTCGATCGTCTCGCTGACGCCCGCGAGCGTCGCGATCCTCGGCCTGTCCGCGAAGCTCGACGGCGACGTCGCGGACACCGCGGCGCTCGTGATCGACAACTGAGGAGCAGGAGGCGAACGTGGCACGCGAGACCATTGCGCACTTCACGATCGACGAGGTCCCCGCCGCCCGGGTGCTCCGCTTCGAGTCGATCCACGAGGCGGGCAGGCCGCTCGTGGTCGACGTCGAGGTGATCCTCCACGTGTTCCAGGAGCTCGACGCGATGATCGGCAAGCCCGCGGCGCTCTCCTTCGGCGCGCCCGGCGAGGCGCCGCGCGTCGTCGCGGGAACGGTGGAGGCCGCGACCTCGATCGGCTCCTCCGAGCTCGGCATGGAGGCGATCGGCGCGCGCTACGCCGTGCGCGTCGTCTCCGCGCTCGCGCTCCTCGCGCGCAGCGTCGACTCCCGGATCTTCCAGGACATGAGCGCCAAGGAGATCGTCGCGCAGGTGCTCGACGAGCACGGGGTCGCCCGGGTCGAGTGGCGGCTCAGCGGCGACTGTCCGAAGCGCGAGTACTGCGTGCAGTACCAGGAGAGCGCGCTCGCGTTCATCTCGCGGCTCATGGAGCACGAGGGCATCTACAGCTTCGTCGAGGCGGACGCCGGCGGGGAGCTCCTCGTCTTCGACGACGACAGCACGATCGCCGCGCCGATCCCGGGCGACCCCGCGCTGCCGTTCCGGCGGCGCACGGGCCTGAGCGCGGCGGACGAGCGCGACGCGATCTACGCGATCCGCGAGCTCGAGCGGGTGCGCTCCGGGAAGTTCGTCCTCCGCGACTTCGACTTCGAGCGGCCGCAGCTCGACCTCACGGCGAGCGCGGCGTCGAGCGAGCACGCCGAGCTCGAGCGCTACGACTACCCGGGCGGCTATGTCGAGCCGAGCGAGGGGCAGCGGCTCGCGCAGATCCGGCTCGAGGAGGAGCAGGTCGAGCGGCGCACGATCGAGATCGAGGCGGTCTGCCCGCGGCTCGCGGTCGGCCACACGCTCACGATCACGGACGCCGGCGAGCTCGACGGCGAGTACTTCCTCTTCGCGGTGACGCACACCTTCGTCCACGACGACGGGGAGGAGCGCGAGGGCGCCGCGCCGCGCTCGAGGGCGCGGGCGCGCCTCGTGCCGGCCGACGTGAAGTACAGGCCGCGGCGCGTCACCCCGATCCCGGTCATCGAGGGGCCGCAGACCGCGACCGTGGTGGCGCCGGCCGGCGCGCAGCCCGAGGCGATCCACACCGACGAGCACGGCCGCTGCAAGGTCAAGTTCCACTGGGATCGCAGCGACGTCACCGACGACAAGGCCTCGTGCTGGATGCGGGTCGCGCAGCTCCAGACGTCGGGCTCGATGATGCTCCCGCGCATCGGCTGGGAGATGATCGTCGAGTTCCTGGAGGGGAACCCCGATCGTCCGATCGTCACCGGCCGCCTCTACAACGGCGTGTACATGCCGCCGTACGCGCTGCCGGAGGGCAAGACCCGCACGGCGATCCGCACCGCGAGCACGCCGGGCGGCGGCGGCGCCAACGAGGTGCGCTTCGAGGACAAGGCGGGCGCCGAGGAGATCATGGTGCACGCCCAGCACGACATGAAGACGGCCGCCGCGAACAACGCCAAGAAGAACATCGGCAACAACGAGACCACGGTGGTCGGGAACAACGCGTCCCTCGAGGTCGGCGGCAACCAGACGACGAAGATCACGAAGGGCTCGTCGAACACGGTGGGCGCGGATCAGACGATCAGCGTGGGCGGCAACCGCACCCTCGAGGTGAACGCGGTGTCGGCCGTGACGGCGAAGGGCAACGCGGCGACCACGGTGGGCGGGAACCAGTTCGAGATGGACGGCAACCCGCTCGAGGCGATGCTCGCGCTCGCGGCGCAGGCGGCGGTGCAGTTCGCGAGCGTGATGGCCAACAACGCGATCTCGGCGATCCAGGGGCAGGTCGACGGCGCGATCAACCAGGTGATGGGGCCGATCAACGCGCTGACGCAGCAGGCGCAGGGGGTCGCGGGCGCGATGCGGGCCGTCGCCGGCGGGGACATGGGCCGCATGCCGGCGATGATCGCGGGCGCGTCGGGCATCCCCGGCGCGGGCCAGCTCGCGGCCTCGATGGGCGGAGGCGGCGGTGGCGGCGCCGGCGGTGGCGGCGGCGCGCCGGGCGGCTCCGGTCCTCCCAACATGCTCGCGTCGATCGCCTCGAACGCGGTGCACAGCAGCCTGGCCGGGCGGGTCTTCGTCCAGCCGGAGGCGCTCGCGTCGGCGCTCGGCATGGACTCGGGCGGCGGCGGCGGCGAGTCGATGGCGAACGCGGCCGGGCCGGAGGGCAACGTCGACGGCGTCGACGCGACCGATCGCGAGAAGGGGCCCGGGCACTCGACCGCGAAGGTGGCGGGCACCCACAAGGAGGACGTGGGCTCGATGAAGATCCTCGGCGCGGTCCGGGACATCGACAACAACGTGACCGGCAAGAAGACGATCGACGTCGGCGCCGCGACGGTGCAGGTCGCGTTCGGCAGCTACGCGGAGAGCGTCACCGGCTCGAAGAGCGAGAAGGCGACGGGGCTCGTGGTCCTCAGCAATGCGGGCGAGAGCGAGACGATCACCGGCTCGCGCACCTCGATGGTGGGCGGCGCGGTCGTCGACAAGCTCAAGGGGTCGCACGTGGTGCAGGCGGTCGGGCCCGCGACGTTCATCGGGGCGTTCCACAAGGTGGAGGCGAAGGGCGCCATCGTGTTCAAGTGCGGCGGCAGCGAGGTGGTGATCAACGGCGGCGGCGTCACCATCAGCTCCCCGCTCGTGGCGTTCCTGGCGCCGAAGATCCAGCTGCCGAAGAAGGTCTCGGAGGTGTGATGGCGGCCTCGTTCGACGGGGATCCCGGCCGGTCCGGCGCGCCGGCCGCGGTGGCGGAGCTGGAGCCCGAGGGCGAGCCCGGGGGGGCGTCCGGGGCGCCGCGCGTGACCCTGGACGACGTGCTCGCCGGGCCGGCCGCGGAGGCCGCGGCGCCGGCCGCGGAGGCCGCGGCGCCGGCCGCGGAGGCCGCGGCGCCGGCCGCGGAGGCCGCGGCGCCGCCTCCGGCGCGGGGCGCGCAGCCGCTCGGCGCCGCGATGCGGACCGCGCGCGTGGCCGCGGTCGCCGGGCGGCGGGCGCGGCTTGTCGTGCGGGGCGCGGCGGGCCCGGTCGAGGCGCTGGTCGCGCCCGAGGTCGATCCCGAGGTGATCGCCGACGCGCATGCCCGGGGCGACGCGGTGCTCGTCGAGCTCTGCGAGGGCGAGCCGCCGCTGATCGTCGGGGCCCTGACGACGCAGCGGCCGAAGGCGCTCCACCTCAAGGCGGCGACGATCACCATCGAAGGCGAGCAGGAGCTGCTCCTCCGCTCCGGCCGGGGCGCGGTCCGCATCCGCGAGGACGGCGACATCGAGGTGGTGGGCAGCCGGATCAGCGCCGCCTCGCGAGGGTTGTTCCGCATCGTGGGGCGGCTCTTGCGCCTGAACTGACGGCGGCCGCGGAGGGGGATGGCGTCCAGGTGGAGGGCGGTGACCTCGCCCGTCGCAGGTCGATGTCTCGCGCGCGTCGGGGCAGGAGAAGCCGCGCCTCGGCGCTCGTGGCTCAGCGCTGCGCGCTCTGCTCGATGAGCGCCTGCCACCGCGCCTTGAGGGCCGGATCGGCCTGGAAGCGCTCGTGCCACATCGCGTGGAGCGCGGCCCAGCCCTGCGGGCTGAGCCCGTAACGGCTCTGGATCTGCTGGTCGTGTCCCGGGCGCTCTCGCAGCTCGGCGCAGATGTGCGCGTACTCTCCGAGGGTGATCCGCTCCACGCGCCGCATCTCCTGCTCCTCGACGTCGGCCTGCGCCCGCGCGGCGGACGTGGCGGGCGACGCGCTCGCGGGCGTTCCGGAGGCGGGGCTCGGCTGTTGGAAGGGCAGGGCCCAGCTCCCCGACGAGCGCTGAGGTGGCAACGGCGCGGTCTCGTCACGGACGGGCTGCGCAGGGGCGGAGCGCGCGAACGGAAGCGCGCTGTCGGCCGGAGGCGGAGAGGCAGGGCGAGAGAAGGGCAGGGCCTTGTCGGCCGGAGGCGGAGGGGCAGGGCGAGAGAAGGGCAGGGCGCTGTCAGCCGGGGGCGAAGGGGTGGATCGCGAGAAGGGCAGGGGGGCCTTGTCGGTCGGAGCCACAGAGGCAGTGCGCGCGAAGGGCAGGGCGTTGTCAGCCGGGGGCGGAGGGCTGGGGCGCGCGAAGGGCAGGGCCTTGTCGGCCGGGGGCGAAGGGGTAGGGCGCGAGAACGGCAGCGCCGTGTCGATCGGAGCGACAGGGGCCGAGCGAGCGAAGGGCAAGGCCTTGTCGGCCGGCAGCGGGCTGACCGCCCCGATGCGCGTGGCATTCATGCTCGCTGCGGCCGGGGTCGCGGTGCTCTCGGCCGGAGGTGCGCTCGAAGGGGCTCGACGGAAGGGCAGCGCCTCGCGCGGCGCGACCGCTTGCATGCCGAAGAGCGTCACGCCGCCCCGCGGCGCCGTCGTCGGCGGCTCGGAGCTCGCCACGGGCGTGACCGCAGGCACCGGCGACGGCACGGCCGACGCCAGCGGCGACGGCACGACCGACGCCAGCGGCGACGGCACGGCCGACGCCGGCGCCGGCGCCTCCTCGCGGCCGGCCCCCGGCGGCGCGCCCGCGCCCATCCTGGCCCACGGCGATCGCGCGGCCGCCTCACCGCCCGCGCCCGCGGCGGACGTCGGCGTCGCCGCGTCCCGGGGCGCGCTCCTCAGCGGGGAGAGGTGCGCCGCGGGCGCCACCGGCACCGGCCCCTCCAGCTTCCGGCGCGCGTCCCGCGCCTTCGCCTCGGCGCGGCCCTTCTGCTCCGCGACGAGCTCCAGGTAGCGCTGGCTCGATCGCAGCTGCCCCCGGGCGGCCCGCGCGGCGAGCCTCGACATCCAGCGCTCCCGCGCCGCTTCCCACGCCTCGACCGAGAGCCCCGCCCCGGCGAGCACCTCGTCCCGCGGCAAGCCCGCCTCGAGGGCCCCGGCGATGGCGGCGAGCTCCTCGAGCGTGATCGATCGGACCGTCCCCTCGCGCCCCTCGCCCTCCACCATGCCTCCCCGAGCCTACGCCCCTCCGCCGCTCAGCGATGCGCCGGCTCCCCCGGCCGATCTCGCCCTGCGGCCATCCCCGCTACCTCATCGCCCGCTGAAACTGCGCCATGAGCTCGTCGTCCTCCAGCATCGCCGCGGTCCACCGCTGCTGCGCGCTCAGGTAGTCCTCCAGCGTCAGGTCCAGCCGGCTCAGCACCGTCGCCATGTCGGTGCCCCGCTTCATCGCGCGCGCCGCCTCGAGGAACCGCTCGAACGACAGCTCGCCCTTCGCGCGGCCGCGCTGGACCCGGGCGAACGTCTCGGCGAAGGCGGCGACGAGCGGCGGCACGCCCACCTCATCGCCGTCGTCCTCGTCCGCCTCGGAGAGCCGCGCCTGCCAGGCGTCGTCGAGCGCCTCCCACCCCGCCTCGTCGAGCCCGTGCTCCGCGAGGAGCGCCGCGCGGTCGGCACCCGGGTCCGCGAGCCGGGCGGCCAGCGTCGCGTAGACCTCGACGTCCTGCGCAGGATCCCTCATCGCGCGGCCAGGCTACCTCAGCGCGCGGCTTGGGGCCTCCTCCGCGTGGGTGTATCCATGGCGGGTGTCCTTCTCGTACCTGCCCTTCGTCGCGCCCGGCGGTCAGGAGGGGCAGCCCTCCGCGCCCGGCAGCCTCGACCTGCTCGCCCACGACGCGCTCGAGAGCGCGCACGCCGCGCTCCGCCGCGCGGCGCTGTCGCTCGAGCACGACGTCGAGCCGGTCACCGACCTGACCGGGCCCGCGCGCGCCCTGGAACGCGCCCTCGGCGGGATCTACGACGCCTTCGACGGCCGCGCCGATCGCGTCGCCGCCGTGCGCGCCGCCGCGGCGGAGGTCGACGGCGCCGCGATCGCCGTCGGCGAGGCGGCGGGGATCGAGGCGGGCCTCGCGGCGGTGGGCGAGCGGCTGCGGAGCGCGCGCGCCTGGCTCCAGCGCGCCGAGGCGCGGCTCGCCGCCGTGCCGCCGGCGCCGCCGCTCGACCCGCCGCCGATCCGGGCGAGCCGCGATCGGCCGCGGCTGCACGCGGTCCCGCGCGCGTCGCTCGTGCCGAGGATCAAGGTCCCGGAGCCGCCCCCGGCCGAGCTCGTCGCCGCGCCGCCGCCGCCGATCGCGCGGCCGAAGACGTTCGAGGAGCTCAAGGCGGCCGTCGAGGCGCTGAAGCAGCGGGCGCCCGCGCCCGGCGCGCTCCCCGCCGCGGCGGAGGCGCGGCCGCTGCCGGCGCGGCGCGACGAGCCGGCCGCGCGCCCGGCGCCGCCGGGCTTCGCGCCCGAGATCGGCGCCGCGATCGACGATCTCGCCTTCCTCCGCGCCCGCACCCGCGAGTGCTTCGAGGAGGTCGCGATGGTCGGCATGCAGCGGGCGCCGCTGCTCGGCGACCCCTTCCGCGGCGCGCTGGTCCTCGAGCGGCGCCTGCTGGCGGCCATCGACGTGATCGCGGCGATCGGGGCGCCGGCGCTCGAGCACGTGCCGCGGCTCGTGGCCGAGGCCCCGGTGAAGGATCCGAGCCTGGCCTTCGCGAGCGCGATGGTGCTCGGCTGCTTCGCCGGCCGCGACGCGCTCGCCGCGGCCGAGCTCGCGCTGCTCCGGAGCGACCGGGACAAGGCGTTCATCGAGGAGCTCGGCGCCGCCCTGAAGCTCGTCCCGCACGAGCTCCTGCCGCTCGCGCTCCGCGGCCTGCTCCGCGAGCCCGAGCCGCTGGTCCGCGCGATGGCGATCGACGTCCTCGCGTACCGCGGCCTCGCGACCGAGGACGAGCTCGTCGCGGCCGCCTCGGACGAGGCGGCCCCGGTCGCCGCGCGGGCGCTCCATCACCTCGCCTGCGGGCCGAGCCAGCGCCTGCCCGAGCTGATCCAGCGGGCCCTCGCGGCCGAGGACCCGGCGCTCCGCGAGGCCGCCTGGACGGCCATGGCGCTCTCGGACCACCCGCACGCCTCGATCGCGCTGCGCGGCGCGATGGAGGCGCCGGAGGGCGGCGACGCGGCGGCGCTCCTGCTCGCGATCGCGGGCGACGAGGCGGACGCGCGGCACCTCGTCGCCCGCGCCTTCGAGGCGCCGCGCGAGGGCCTGATCGCGGCCGTGGGCTGGACGGGCGCGGCCTCGGCGGTGCCGCTGCTCATCGATCGGCTCGAGCGCGACGGGGACAAGGCGATGAAGCTCGCCGCGGCCTTCGCGCTGGAGCGGATCACCGGCGCCGGGATGTGGGAAGAGGTCGCGGTGGAGGACGAGGAGATCGTGGTCGCCGATCCGCCCGACCCCGACGTGGGCGAGCCCCGCGAGCTCAAGCTCGCGCAGCTGGTGAGCGACCCGCGCGATCTGCCGCCGGCGCCGGCGCCCGAGCTGGTGGAGCTGCCCACGGTGGACGCCGCGCGCTGGCGGGCGTTCTGGATGGAGCGCTGCCAGGGCTGGGACCTCGGCGCGCGGTACCGGCGGGGGCGACCGTACTCGCCGGAGGTCGTGCTCGACGAGCTCGACGCGGGCCGGGTCACCCCGGCGGAGCGGCGGCACCTCCAGCGCGAGCTCATCGTCCGCACCGGGGCCTTCGTGCGCTTCGATCCGCACGATTTCGTGGTGGTGCAGGAGGAGGCCATCGCGGCGTGGCGGCCGATCGCCGCGCGCGCGTCGGGCGCGCCGGGGCGCTGGACGCGGCCGCGCCGGCGCGCGGGGTGAGCGAGGCGAGGGGGCGCGCGGCGTCGCGAGGCGCCTCGCTTGTCGCGCGGGCCACGGCGGCAGGATGAACTCCAGCGCCGAGCCGCCGCGCCGCGCAGGCGGCGCGCGCTGCCGGCCTTGCCGCGCCGCGCGCCATGGAGGGAGCATGGCCCACGCTGGGCGCTGCGCCCCCGAGGGGATCATGGAGCAGGGCGGACTTCGCAAGACCGGCAGGCAGATCGTCGCGGCCGCGGCGCTCGGCGCCGCGCTCGTCGCGGCGCCTCCGGCGGGGGCCCAGACGAAGGAGGAGCTCGCGGCGGCGCGGGTGCTCTTCCAGGAGGGCGTCGCGCTCAGCGCGGCGAACAACTGCGCCGCGGCGCTCGCGAGGTTCCAGGCGGTCGCGAACGTGCGGCGCACGCCGCAGGTGCTGTTCAACATCGCCGAGTGCGAGGCGCGGCTCGGCAAGCTCGTCTCGGCGCTCGGCAACTACCGCATGGCCGCGGCCGCGGCCGCGGGCGACCCGAGGGCGAACGACGTCACCGCGAACGTCGGCGCGCGGATCGAGGATCTCGAGGCGCGCGTCCCGAGGCTCGCGATCCGCCGCGGCGCGGGGGCGCTCACCGCGACGATCCTGCTCGACGGCACCGCGCTCGGCGCCGCGGAGATGAGCGCCGACATCCCCGTCGACCCCGGGCCGCACGTGGTCGCCGCCCGGATCGGCGGCCGCGAGGTGGTGCGGGAGACGGTCACGCTCGAGGAGGGCCACGCGAAGACCGTGGAGATCACGATCGCCGAGCCGCCGGTGGCCGCCGCGCCCACGGCGGGCGCGCCGCCGCCGGGAGCGCCGCCGGCGGCGACGGCGAGCGAAGCGCCGGCGGCGGCGCGGCCGTCGAAGGCGCCGGGCCTCGTGGCGCTCGGCGCCGGGATCGCGCTCGGCGCCGTGGGCGGCGTCTTCCTCGGCCTCCGCGCCGGCACGCTGAGCGATCTCGACGCGCTGTGCGGCGGCGACAGGAGCTGCCCTCCCTCGGCCAGGCCGATCGCCGACCGGGGCCGGCTCTACACGGGCGTGGCCGAGGCGGCGATCGGGCTCGGCGTCGCCTCCGTGGCCGCGGGCATCGTCCTGCTCGCGACGAGCAGCGGCGGCGCCGCCGAGCCGGACGCGGGCGCCGCCGCTGCCCGGGCCGCGGCGCGGCGGAGCGCCGGCGGGCGCGTCCGCCGCGCGGAGGTCGTGCCGCAGGCGCCCGGCGCCGACCTCGCGGGCCTCAGCGTCGCCGGCAGGTTCTGAGGCCGCCGAGGCCGCTGCGGCCGGGTCGCCTGGGCGCCCGCGGGCCGGTCGGCGCCCTCCGGGCCGGTCAGCCTGCGCCCTGACAGCAGAACGTCCTCGGGGCGGCGCCCCGGGCCTCTCCGGTCGCCGTCCCTCCGCTCGCCGCGCACGCGCCGCCGGTGGGCGCGCCGGGCAGCATCGCCTTGCGCCCGACGATCGTGGGGTTCCCCTCGAGGTCCTCGCACCCGCCGGTCTGCAGCTCGGTCAACGGTGTCGTGCACGTGTCGATCCGATCGTCGTCGGAGTAGAGGGTGATCGTCGTCGGGCAGGCCCCGCCCGACGGCGCCCCGCACGCGCAGTCGTCCTTGCAGCCGCGGTCGTCCTCGACGCCGGTGAAGAAGACGTGCCTCTCCGTGTACGCGCCCGGCGGGCAGGGGTTGTCGCCGTCCTTCGCGATGCAGAGCCCGCCCTCGAACGGCGCCGACGGCCTGGGCACGCAGACCCGACCGAGGTTGCAGCCCTGACCCGGCGGCTCGGCGGCGGCGCACGCGCGGCCGAGCCGCGTCCATCGCGGGTCCTCCGTCTGGACCTGCACGGGGTTCGCCGCGCACGCGCCGCCGGTCGCG
Organism: Sorangium sp. So ce836; assembly: GCF_028553905.1. Classification (NCBI taxonomy): domain Bacteria; kingdom Pseudomonadati; phylum Myxococcota; order Polyangiales; family Polyangiaceae; genus Sorangium; species Sorangium sp. So ce836. The sequence continues at coordinate 5,350,740 of NZ_CP102233.1, forward strand.
GCGATCGCGCTCGCAGAGACCGAGGCGACGCACGGACGCCCGTCCGGGCTCGCGTCGCAGCGGCCGCCCGGCATGCAGGTCGTCCCGCCGCCGAACACGCCGTCGGGGCCCTTGCAGGTGTTGGGCATCCAGCCGGGGATCTTGTCGAGCTCCCACGCGCAGACGTGCGCCGATCCGCACGGCGCGTCGCTCACCGTGATCAGGACGTCCCCCAGCGCATCGCACGCCTGCCCCTCCGCCGGGCCGCACGAGCACGTGCAGCGCGCCGGCGGCGCGGACAGGCCGCGGTTGCCGACGAACGGCTCCCCCGCGGCGAACGCGTCGGGGCAGCCCGGGTCCCTCGCGGGCTCCCCGTCGAACAGCGCGAAGTAGCCGCTCCAGCCCTCCGGCACGGCCGTCGTGCACACGAAGTCGCCGCACGCGGGGTCCGCGCAGTCGACGAGCCCGTCGCCGTCGTCGTCGTCGCCGTTCGAGCAGTCCTCCGCGCCGGCCCCGCCGCCCGCGCTCCCCGAGGGCTCCGGCTCATCGAAGGTGTAGTCGGGGTACAGGCACGCCGCGGGCGCGGCGAGGGCGCCCGCGGCGCCGAGCCCGATCCAGGCCGCGAGGCGCGCTCCCCGGCCGACGAGAGACGAGGTCACCGGATCACCTCCCCGACGGAGCGGCGCGGGCCCCTCCGAGGGCCGTCGCGGCTCGGCTACTTCTTGGCCGGCGGGGCCGGCTTCGCCGGGGCCGCGGGCGCAGCGCCCTTGGCCGGCGGCGCGCCCTTGGGGGGCGCCGCCTCGCCAACCTGCCCGCTATTGTACATCTGGATGGCGCGATCGGTGAGCTCGAGATCGGCGCGGTAATAGGGCGCGGCCGACTTGTCGAGGATGAGGTCGTACCCCTCCTGCGCGGCGAGGCGGCGGAGCAGGCCGAGGACCTTCTGCAGGATCGGCGTGGTCAGCTCGCTCTCCTTGCGCTGCATCTCGCGCTGGTAATCGACCATCGTCGCCTGGAGCTCGGCGGCCTGGCGCTGCCACGTCTCGAACCGGCGCTGGAGCGCGTCCTTCGGCGTCTTGCCCGCCTGGGCCTCCTTGTCGAGCTTGTCGCGCTCGTCGGCGAGCGCGCGCTGCTTCGTGTCGAGCTCGACCTGGCGGCTGTCGAACAGCTTCTTGAGCGTCGCCTGGACGCGGAGCCCTTCCTCCGTCTCCAGCATGGCGCGGCGCACGTCGACGACGGCGATCTTCGACTGCGCCAACGCGGGCGCGGACGACAGGAGCGCCGCCCCGCCCAGCGCCGCCGCGGCGAGCAGCGGCAGGAGGCGCGCCGCGGGGCGCCGGCCCGCGGCACGGCGGGCAGGGGGCGCAGCACAACGGCTCGCGTCGGCCGAACGCACGGGGCTGGAGATCGTGGAGCAGCGCGCGAAGGGCCGCTCAGGAGCGTTGTTTTGCATCGGGCAAGGCCTTAGCTACCTGGTCACCCAACGTCAAGAACGTGGCGCGCCCTTCTCGCGCGCCGGAGCCGCCGCGCCGTCGCCGTGCGCCTCCTTGCCCTGCGCCGGCCCCGCGCCGCGCTGCCCCGCGGCCTCGGCGCCCGGCGCGTCGGCGCGATCCTTCCGCGAGACGGCGCTGGCGGTCTTCGTCGCGCTCCTGCCCCGCGACGGCGCTGCAGCGGCCCGATGGACGGACGCGTCCGCCGCGTGCTCCGCCGAGGCCGCGGGCAGCGAACGGCCGAGGCGCTCGCGGGCGAGCGCGATGAGCCGCCCGACGTCGTCGCTCCCGCGCAGGAACGCCTCGCGGTGACGGGGATCGCGGAGGGCGTCGACGCGCGCGCGGAGGGCGGCGAACGCGGCGTCGAGCGCGGCGTGCGCCTCGCGCTCCTCCCCGACCGCGAGGAGGGCCTCCACGAGCGTGAGGCGGATCGCGTCGTTCCACTCCTCGATCGGCCCGCCCTCCAGGTGGCGCGCGGCCTCCCGCGCCGCCTCGACCGCGGCCCGGAGCTCGCGCCGCGCCAGCTGGACGCGGGCGAGCGCGAAGCTCGCCATCGCCTGCAGCGCGGTCGCGTGGCGCGCGGTCTCCTCGCAGAGCCAGCGCGCGATGGAGTGGGCGGTCCCGTAATCGCCGGGCGCGCCGCGCCAGACGAGGAAGATCGCCTCGTACAGCCGGCCGGCGATCCGGAGGCGCGCGACGTGGCACTCGTCGGCGATCCGGCTCGCCTGGCGCTCGTGCGCGATGCCCTCCTCGAGGTTGCCGAGCCGCGCGTACGACATGCCGAGGTTGTGGAGCGCGAAGCCCTCGAGCGCCCGGAGCTTCCGGCTCCGCGCGCCCTGCAGCGCGCGCTCGAGCAGCGCCTGCGCCTCCTCGAACAGGCCGAGCTGGTTCAGCGCCGATCCGGTGTTCAGGCGGGCCTTGGCCGCGATGACGGCGTCGCCCTCCGCGTCGGCGTCCGCGACGAGCGACGCGCCCGCGGAGGCCGCGGCGGAGAGGTCGCCGACGTGCATCAGCGCGGCGAGGTGCGCCTCCCGGGTGTGGAGGAGCGCGGCCGTCGAGCCGCTCGCGCGCGCGACCTCGATCGCCGCCTCCGCGGCGCCGAGCGCCTCCGCGGGCCGGCTCAGGTCGACGAGGGCGCGCACGCGCGACGCGAGCAGCATCGCGCGGATCTGCGGCGAGAGCGCCGCCGCGAACTGCGGCGAGAGCGCGGAGGCGGCGCGCGCGTCCGCCTCCGCGCTCTCGCCGGCCGCGATCATGCACCGCGCCGCGAGCAGCTGCGCCTCGCCCCACAGGTCCGATCCGGGCAGCGCGAGGCGCGCGGCCTCCTCCGCCGCGTCGAGCCCCTCGGGGGCGCGGCCCAGGAGCTCGCACACCTCGCCCCGGTGGACGAGGAGCGTCGCGCGCGTCGTCCCCTCGGCCCCGCAGGCGAGCCCGCGCGTCGCGAGATCGAGCGCCGCGTCGAGCTCCGCGCCGCTCGCCACCGCGGCCCGCGCCGCCCGGGCGTAGAGCAGCGCGGCCCGCGTCTTCTCGCCGCCGGCCTCGGCGTGGCGCGCGACGAGCCCCGGGTCGACGTCGCCCGCGGACTCGAGCCACGCGGCCGCGGCGCGGTGGAGCGCGGCGCGGTCCTCCTCGAGGATCGAGGCGTACGCCGCGTCGCGCACGAGCGACTGGCGGAACGTCCACTGCGCCTGCCCCGCGACGCGCGGCGAAAGCTCGCGCGCGATGATCTCGCCCGCCTCGAGCTCGGCGAGCTCCGCGCCCACGGCGCGCTCGAGCAGCGCCTCGACGCCCGCGGTCCAGAAGACCGGGCCGAAGACGGACGCGGCGCGCAGCACCTCGCGCACCCCGCTCGACATGCGGTCGACGCGGTGCTGCACGAGCGCCTGCACGCTGAGCGGCACGTCGTCGCGCCCCTCGGCGGCGTGCCGGATGAGCTCCTCCAGGAAGAGCGCGTAGCCGCCGGCGCGCTGCACGATGGCGCCGCGCGCGGCCGGGTCGGCCTGGGGGAGCGCGGTCGCCACGAGGCGATCCGCGGCCTGCGGCGACAGCGGGGAGAGCGCGATGCGGGTCACGTTGCGCTCCTGCCACAGCGACGGGAACCGGCCCGCGAGCTCGGGGCGCGCGAAGCCGAAGACCCCGAAGCGGAGGTCGGTGCAGCCGAGCAGCCAGTCGACGAGCTCGACGGTGGTGCTGTCGGCCCAGTGCATGTCCTCGATGACCAGGATCTGCGGCGTGCTCTCGGACTTCGAGCGGAAGAACGCCTCGATCGCCATCCGCGTGCGCGACTCCATGAGCTGCGGGCTCTCGCGGGCGGCGCGGAGCGGCTCGTTGCCCTCGTTGGGGAAGGGCACGCCGGCGAGCTCCCCGATGAAGCCCGCGAGGAACCGCAGCGGGCGGGCCAGGCGCACCGCCACGTGGGCGTTCACCTTCTGCACCTGCTCGTCGAGGCGCTCGCCGTCGTGGATGCCCATGAGCGCGCGCAGGGCGCGGCCCAGGCCGGAGAGCCCCGACCCCTGGCTCATCGGATCGCCGCGGCAGAGCAGGATGACCGGCGCGTGCGGCGCCATGTCGAGGCGCTGGATCAGCTCGGCGCGGACGCGGCTCTTGCCGATGCCGGCCGGGCCGGTCACCAGCGCGGCGCGCGGGACCGCGTCCTCGGCGACGTCGCTGTAGATGCCCTGCAGCCGCGCGATCTCGTGCTCGCGCCCGATGGTCGGCGTGGGGGGGCCGAGGAGCTTGCGCGCGTCGAAGCCGGCCGCGTCCTCGTGGAGGAGCACGCCGCCGCGCGCGTCCTCCTGCACCACGAACCGCCCCTCGAGCGCCGCGGTCGCGTACCCGTCGATGCGGACGGCGCCGGGCACCGCGGACTCCAGCTGCTGCGCCGCGCGCTCGAGCGCCTCGCCGGCGAGGTTCGCGCGGCCGCGGACCGCGTGCCCGACCGCGACCGAGACCCGCGCGCCCGGCGTCGACCTGGCGACGGTCAGCGCCGCCCGCGCGGCGCGCATCGCCTCGTCGCCGCGCGAGCGCTCCACCCCGAGCACCGCGACCATCTTCCCGCTGAGGAGCGGCTCGAGCCGCGCGTCGTCGCCGAGGACCTCGCGGAGCGCGGCGTCCACCTCGGGGCGGAGCGGGCCGGCGCCGAGCTCGAAGAGCACGCACGCGACCACGCGCCGCTCGCTCGTCGCGAGGCGCACCTGCGGCCGCTCGTCGCTCGGCCCCGCGGGGCTCGCCGGGCCCGACCTGACCTCCGGCGCCGCCGCGCGGCGGATCGCCGACGCGGACCTGTCGGTCGCCGGGGGGTCGTTGTTGAGCTCCCCGACGCGCGCGAGCGCGCGCGCCAGCTCGCCGCCGTTCTCGTACCGCACCTCGCGATCGCGGGCGACGGCGCGCGTGATCACCTCGTCGAGCGCCTCCGGCACGTCGAAGCGGATCTGCTGCGCGCGCGGCGGGTCCTCGAGCACGAGGCGGCCGAGCAGGGCGATCGCGTGCTCGGTCTCGAACACGTTCCTGCCGGTGACGAGGCGGAACAGCACGGAGCCGAGCGAGTAGACGTCGGCCCGCGCGTCCACGGGCTCGCCGCGCGCCTGCTCGGGCGCCATGAAGTGCGGGGTGCCGATGATCGTGCCGCGCTCGGTGGGGCAGTCGTCCGGGGTCGCGAGCTTGACCACGCCGAAGTCGATCAGCTTGATCGCGGTGCCCTTGCCGCGGACGAGGAAGATGTTGGAGAGCTTGAGGTCGCGGTGGACGACGCCGCGCGCGTGGATGGCCGCCATGGCGGCCGCGCTGCGCCGGACGACCTCCACCGAGTCGCGCAGGCCGAGCGGCGCGCGCCGCTGGCGCTGCCCGAGGTCCTCGCCGTCGAGCCACTCCATCGCGAAGAACAGGCGCCCGTCGAGCCAGGTGCCGTGCGCGATGTACTGGACGATGTTCGGGTGCCGCAGATCGGCGAGGATCGCGATCTCGCGCGCGAAGCGGGCGCGCTCCTGGGGCGACGCGGCGGCGCGCAGGATCTTGATCGCGACCGGGGCGCCGGTGGTCTGATCGGTGCCCTTGAAAATATCGCCCATGCCGCCGCTTCGGCTGCGGGCTTCGATCATGAAGCGGTCGGTCGGATCGGTGAACTCCGGGAGCACCGTCAGGAAAGGCTACGCGAATTTCGCGGCTTCGTGCCAGAGAGAAGGCGCTCTGCGCCGCGGGGCGCGCGCCGGCGGGCGACCTGGGCCGACGCTCGTCGCGCGGCGCGGCGCGCGGCGCCCCGAGGGAGCGCGTCGAGGACCGGGCCGGTGGTCGAAAATTCCAGCCACGATCCGTGCCGCCGCGCCGTCCTCACCGTCATGACCTCGCCGGAAGCATCCCGCGCGCCTCCTGCGCGCCGCATGCGCTTGCGCCGGCCGGCGCGCTCAGAACGCCGCGATCACCCCGGCGCCCACGGACGCGCTCAGATGAGGAGCCCTCAGGACGTCGACGGGGGAGCGCTGCTGAAGCCCCACGGCCGTGAGGAGCTCGAGGTGGGTCGAGAGCGAGAGCCGGTCGTTCAGCGCGAGCTCGACCCCGGTGCGGAGCCCGAGCGCCATGAACACCAGGAGCAGCCCGCTCGGGCTGCCGGGCTGCCCGGAGAGCGTCAGCACGCCGAGCTCCACGACCGTGCAGGTGGCGAGCAGGTCGTTCGTGTGGAGGCACGGGACCAGCGCGGTCGTGACGAGCATGCGGGTGTGGCCCGTCTCCTCGTCCGAGCGCCCGCCGGCGCTCGAGGCGCCAAGGCTCCAGCCCCCCTCGCTCGGGCCTGCGCTCAGCGGGAGGAACGCATCCTGGACCTCGAGGCCGAAGGAGAGGCGGTCCGACCAGCGCGCCTCGCAGAACCAGGAGACGCCGCCGATCAGCTGATCGGTCAGCCCGATCTGCGCGAACACGCCGGTGCCGCCCCGGATCGCGCTCCGGCGCCCGGCGGGCTCTGTCGCGGGGAGCGGGCGCGCCGGCGGCGTGCGCGGCCGCGGCGGGGCCGGAGGCGGCGCGAGCTCGGGGGGAGGCGGCGCCGTCGCGGGGACCTGTCTGTCGCTCCCGAACGGCGTCAGCGTGAACGCGATCGAGAGCGCGACGTAGCTCGTGAGCAGCGCGCAGGCGCCGTCGCCGAGCGGAGCGTTGAAATCGCGCGGGGCGGACTCCCTGCCATCTTCGTCCCGGTATTTGAGGGTGGCGACCAGCGCCGCGCCGCGAGGCCCGATCGCCACGTCGACCCCCTCGGGCGCGTCCTCGCGGAAGGGGTCGTAGCCCGTGCGCCGCCGGACCTGCTCGCGCAGCGCGCCCTCTCCCGGGCACGACGCCGCTCGGGGATCCTCGCTGTAGTGCATCCGCAGCGTGCGGCGCGTCGGCTCCGCGGCCAGCGCGGGCGCGCTGAACAGGAGAGAGGCGAAAACAATCTTGCAGAGAGAGATGCGTGGCATTCCGGTTCGATGGCTCCGCGGATTGGCTGTTGGCGGCGGCCATTGAGAGCTCTCGAGGCATAGCGCGTCAAGAGCTCATGACGCTTCTTTGGCGCGCGATCTCGAGCCCGGCGAGCGCCACGCAGCGTGATAATCGAAGAGGATGATGCGTAATGGGCTCGTTAACGTGATTTGCGAGCGGCCGAGATCCGAATCTGTGACGATTCTGGTCAGCATACGTATTGGGCCATTGTGCGGTCCATCGAGCGAGCGTGGCTGTATTCATGGCAATCGAGGCACGCTGGCCGTAACAGCGCGCAAACGGGGTGCAAGCGGCGTGCGGCGACCGCGTGCGAACGGCGTGCGGCGACCGCGTGCGAACGGCGTGCGGCGACCGCGTGCGCGCGCTCCGCCGTCAGCGCGGGCCGCTCGGCCAGCGCTGCGCGGGGTCGATGTCGATGTCGATGGGAGGGGGGAGAGGACGAGAGAGAGGGGAGAAGGGCCGCCGGGCGATCAGCCCGCGCCGGCGCCGGCGCCGGCGCCGGCGCGCGAGGCGAGCCGCGCGAGATCCTTGGGGTCGCTGACCCGGACGAGGATGACGGTGATGTTGTCGCGGCCGCCGCCCGCGTTCGCCTTCTCGATGAGCGCCTGCGATGCCTTCTCGGGATCGGGCTCGGCGAGGAGGATGTCGCGGATGGCCTCGTGCGTCGTCATCTTCGACAGGCCGTCGGAGCAGAGGAGGTAGACGTCGCCGGGGTGCGGGCGAGCGATGATCAGATCGACCTTGACCGCGGGGGAGATCCCGATCGCCCGGCTCAGGTGGTTGGCCATCGGCCCGGTGATCCCCGCGGCGCCCATCGTGTGATCGGTGGTGAGCTGCGTGAGCTCGTTGTCGCGGAGGCGATAACAGCGGCTGTCGCCCACGTGGCCGATGTAGAGGCGCTGCTTGTTGGGCGAGAACCGGGCGCTGACGAGGGTCGTGCCCATGCCGGTGAGGCTCCGCTCGGCGTGGGCGCGCTCGTAGATGGCCTGGTTCGCCCGCTGGATCGCCACGGCGAGCTCGCTGCCCCGGCGGGGGACGTCGGGGTAGGGGCTCTCGGCGTCGCTGTCCACGAACGACTCATCCCTGAACGCCCGCGCGATCGTGTCGACCGCGAGGCGGCTGGCGACGTCGCCGCCCGCGTGGCCGCCCATGCCGTCGGCCACGGCGAACAGGTAGTGCTCGTCCAGGCAGAGATAGCAGTCCTCGTTCTTCTTGCGCTTCTGGCCGGGATCCGTCTGCCCGACGGCGCTGATGAGCAGGAGCGGCGACGAGCTGGTCGGCTCGTCCACCGCCGCCTCGTCGTCGTAGATGATCGGCACGGCGGAGGGCTCCTCGCGCTCGTGCTCATCGTCGTCATCGTCGTCGTCGTCGTCGTCGCCGCCGTACGACGGGGCGCTCGGGCGCTTGATCGTGCTCTGCAGCACCTCCGGCGGCGCCAGCGTGATCAGCGTCAGGTCGTCGTCGTCGTCGAAGGCGTCATCGTCGTCGTCGTGGCGCGACGGCCCGTTCGCACGTTTCCAGTCGGCGCCCGAGACGCGCTCCGCGCGGCCGTGTCCACCCGTGGTCTTCGCGTGAGAGCTCTCGCCCGCGGGCACGCGCGCGTCTTCCTGTGCGTCGGCTGCGGCCGCTCGGCCTTCGAGATCTGCCTCCCCCTCGTCGAGGGCCTGGGCTCCTGGGCCACCGTGCGACGGCGTCATCGCCGCGCGCGGCCGTGCCCGGTCGCCGTTGTTGGAACGAAAATACCAATAGATCAGCCCGAGAAGGGCGATTCCCATGACAAGGGCGGCTGCGAGATCGGCCATGTCCCGGCGACCAACGTAGCAAAGGCGCGACGCGTCTCCGAGATCAACATGCAGGGGGACGGACGACGGCGATCGATCTTGCCCCGGCCTCGGCGGCGGAGCCCGCACCGGAAGGGCGCACCTTGGGTACCAATCGGCGCAGGAGAGCGACGTTGCGTCCTGTCGCGGGCGCGCCGGCGGGCGGGCGCCACAGCACACCTCGCGGGCGGCGGCGCCGCCACGCTGTGTGCGCTCGCCGGGCCGGGCGCGGGGTCGTGCTGCGTTGCGGCAACCGGAGGAGCGAGCGCCTCGGTCCTTGGTCGCCGCGACGCCCGCTGCGACCGCGGCGAGGTCGAAGGGCCCGCGCTCGACGCGCTCGAGACGTCGCGGTGCCCTCCACCGCCCGGCGCTGCGCGCTCTCCGGAGCCGGCTTCGTCCGCCGACGCTCGCGCCGGCGTGCGCCGCACGCTTCCGTCGCGCCGGCGCGCGCCGCGCGCGTCCGCCGCAAACGAACTCGTGGAGCGGGTTGCCAGTGCTCGTGGCGCTGACTAGTCTCCGCGCCCGCATGAAGCTCGGCAGCGCACTTCTCCAGACACCTCGCATCGTCGGCGTGGGCCTCGCGGCCTCGATCTTGGGCGGGCTCGGGGGTGCCGGCTGCTTCGTCGACAGCGAGGGGCTCCCGCCGCCGGGCGCAGGGCTCTATTTCCCGACCGGCCTGGCGGCGTCCCCCGGCGGCCGGGTCCTCTACGTCGCGAACTCGGACTTCGATCTCCAGTACAACGGCGGCACGGTCCAGGCGCTGGATCTCCAGCGGCTGCGCAAGCGGGCGCTCGCGCTCCAGGCGTCGCTCGCGCCGGCCGAAGCGGGCGAGGGCGTCACCGTGAGCGCGGCGTGCGGGGCCGTGGGCCTCGGCACCAACCCCGCGCCGCTGAGCTACCCGGGGCCGTGCGCGCCGCTCGATCTCTCCTCCCTCCAGGGAGACGAGGCGGTCGTGCGGAGCTCGGCCGTCATCGGCGCGTTCGCGTCGAACGTCCTCCTCGTGCACCGGCCGCTCGCCGGCGACGCCGCCGGCGGCGACGCGGACGCGCCCAAGGCGCGGCTGTTCGTGCCCGTCCGCGGCGACCCCTCGGTGACCTTCTTCGACGTCGCCGACGATCGGCTCGACGCCCCCGACGCGCAGCGCTGCAGCGGGGACTCCTGCTTTCAGCTGGACTGCGGCGCGGCCGAGGCGGGGGGGCGCTGCGGCCGAGACCACCGCATCGGGGAGGATCCGGGCCAGGAGCTCCTCCGGCGCAAGCTGCCGCTCGAGCCGTTCGGCATCGCCGCCGGCCCGGACGGGACGAGCGTCGTCGTCTCGCACCAGACGGAGGACACCGCGAGCGTCATCGTGAACCCGTGGGAGAGAGGGAGGAGGCCGCAGCTGGCCGCGGTCCTCACCGATCTCGCCCTCGGCCCCACGGAGCTCGCGGCCGTGCCGCGCCCGCGCCTCGTTGCCCAGCTGAAGGCAGCCGACCAGGAGATCGACTACCAGCCCGCGTTCGCGCTCACGTTCATCGCGGCGCCGCAGCTCGGTCTGCTCCGCTACCAGGAAGCGTCCGAGGGCGCGGCGGCGCTCCTCTTCGAGTCGCCCACCACCCCGATCACCGCGCTCGCGAACGGCACCGACTCCCGCGGCATCGCGATCGACGCGCGCGAGCGGCAGGCGTGCGAGGCGGGCTGCGGGGACGCCGACTACGCGTGCCTCGCGCGGTGCACGGAGATCCCGCTCGATTTGTACGTGGCGCACCGCTTCCCGAACTCGCTGCTCATCGGGGAGGTGATCACGACCCTGGTCGAAAACGCATCGGCCGATCCCGAGAGGCCCGAGGATCGGTGGGCCGCGGCGTACGAGACGGTCAGGATCCGCGACGCCGTGCGGCTCGCGGCCTACCCGTCGCGGGTCGAGGTGGGCGAGGTGATCGGGGCGGACAACCAGCGCCACCGGCGGGTCTTCGCGGCCGCGTTCGACTCGGGCCGCGTCTTCTCCTACGACCCGGAAGCGCGCGGCATCGACGCCGAGATCGCCACCGGGCGCGGGCCGCAGGCGCTCGCGTTCGACACGGGCTACGCCTGCGGCGACGAGAAGGAGCGCTGCGACTGCGCGCCGGGCAGCGACGGCTGCGAACCCTATTCCCTCATGTACATCGCGCATTTTACCGACTCGTACCTCGGCGTCGTCGACCTCGACCTGCGCAAGGCGAACACGTCCGCACAGATGATCCTCACGGTGGGCACGCCGGTCCCGCCCCGGGAGTCCCAATGAAGCTGCGCGCCGCGGTCATCGCCCCTGCCTCCGTCCTGGCGCTCGCCGGGTGCGCCGAGGACCCCGAGCCGGTCGCCGTCGAGGCGCTGTCGCAGTCCGGCCAGAGCGCCTTCGTCTGCCTCGCCGTCGACCGGCCGGATCCGAGCGCGCCGGGCGTGGTGCGCTCGCTGCCGATCACCGACTGCGGGGACCGCACGGCCAAGTCGCCCAGCGACTTCGGCGTCGACGCGGCCAGCGGGGGCAAGGCCACGCTCCCGCACCTCTACGCCCTCGTGACGCAGACGTCGCGCGGCGAGATCGCGGTCATCGACATGACCACCGAGAGCTCGCCGATCCTCGATCAGGACACGGGCATGCCCGGCGCGAGCTTCCTCCCGGTCGGCGCGCAGCCGGTCGACATCATCGCGACGCCGGGCGGCACCGCGTCGTTCGTCGCCGTCGCCGAGCCGGGGCGCGCGGGCATCTTCGCGCTCCCGTCGTCGAAGGTGGTGCCGCGCACCGGCTGTCCGGTCCCGTCGCTCACCGCGTGGCCGGCGTGCTCGCTTCCTTCGCCGCCCGGCGAGGTGCTGCTCGCCTCCGATCCGCCGGATCCCGACGGCAAGCTGCGGGCCTCGTGCTCGGGCGCCTACGACGTCGAGCCGGCGAGCCCCGAGGAGGCCGAGGCGGGCGGCGACGCCTGCGGCAGCGGGAGCGGCGACCTGAGCCAGGAGGGGCTCGGCCGGCAGAAGCTCGTCGTGAGCATGCCCGAGCTCGGCGGCTTCGCCGTGATCGACGCGCAGACGCTCCTCCAGGACGAGCGGTACCAGGACGGCGGGTTCGCGCCGTGCGAGGTGGAGCGGTGGGTCCCCCTCGAGGTCTCGCTGCCCGTCGCGCCGCCGTCCCCGGCGCCCGACGAGGCGTCGGACGGCCCCGCCGCGTGCGTCCAGCCGGAGACCCCGGCGCGCCCCGCGCAGGCGGTCGCGACGCCCCGGCCCGCGGGGCTCGCGCTCGCCGGCGACCGGCTGTTCATCGGCGATCTCGACGCGCCGGTGATCCACGTCGTCCATCTCCCGACGCCCTGCGCGCCGGCCGAGCTGCCCCCGCTCCTGCCCGCGTCGACGCTCGACCCCGAGCGCGTCGTCACGACGAGGCGCATCGCGGTGAGCCAGGCGCTGCCGCCCGACTTCCGCCGCTACCTCTACGCGGTCGACGCGGGCGACGGCAGCGTCATGGTCTTCGACGTCAGCGACGGCGCGTCCAGCCGGTCGCCGCTCGCGCGCCCCCATCCGGAGTGGAACCCGTTCCAGCCGCCCGACCGCATCCGGCTGACCGCGCCGGTCCGCGATCTCGCGATCGTCCATCGCGACGCCCCCGCCATCCTCCCCGCGTCGGGCGTGGCGCCGGAGGGCCTCCGGTGCGATCCGGATCCGGACCTCAGGCAGTGCGACGTCAACGTCGCCTCGTGCGACCTCGAGACGCTGTACCGCACCTCGCCGAACCGCGACTCCGGCGCCGGCCCGCTCAAGCTGCGCGGCTCGTTCGCCTACCTCGCGCTCACGAACGGCCAGGTCGCGGTCGTCGACGTCGACGACCTCGACGCGGCCTGCCGCGGGCCCGAGCAGCCGAGCGCCCGCGCGGGCTGCGCCGGGGCATCTCCCGGCGGCGAGCCGCTCAAGACGAGCGGCGAGGTCTCCTGCAACGTCGTCCTCCCGCACGCGCTCCGCTCGGAGGACTACGTCGTGACGAACGACGCCACCGGCGTCCTCGAGCCCGGCGTGCAAGGCCTGCCGATCCTCTACGATCGCAGCGGCGCGGTCGTCCCGCTCTCCGCGGACAGCCCGAAGATGCGCGCCACGCTCCCGTCCGAGGCCGCGGACGCGCCGGCGCTCGCGCTCGCGGTGGGCACCCAGCGCGCGGCGATCGAGTCGGCCGACACCGGCGAGAGCGCGCTCGACGAGCGGGGGCTCGTGCTGAGGTCCGGCCAGCCGCAGAACGCGCTGGCGATGAACCTCGAGGACCCTCGCGTGCACCTCGTCAACGAGGCGTGGACCGTCACCTACGAGGGGACGCTCCCCGGCTTCGCGCGGACCTTCGTCCACTTCGACGAGGAGGCCGCCGTGAGGAGCGGCGACGCCCGCTTCTGCCGCCGCGGCGTGCAGAGCCGGGCCAGCGCCCGGGAGCAGCTGCTCGCCGCCGGCGTCCCCGAGGGCGAGGCCGACGCGCAGGCCGCCGAGCTCGCCGACTTCGTGCAGATCACGTCCGAGCTCCCGGGCGAGGACGCCGGCTACTGGGACGAGGTCGATCCGGCCGTGTGCTCGTTCGAGAGCTGCAACGCGAAGTACGGCAGCGTCATCACGTCGCGCCCGGGGCTCCGCGTCGCCGAGGCCTACGAGGACCGCCTCGCGCTCGAGTCGCGCGATCCCGCGGTCGACGAGGTCGCGTTCGCGGCGTGCTGCTTCCCCGGCGAGGTGCAGCTCGACGTCCGCCCGGCGCGCCAGTGGGTGGTCCGGAGCAACGCGGCCGGCTTCCTGCACCACGTGATCGCCGATCCCGAAACGGGCAGGTGCCGCGACTCGTGCGACGCGCGCCTCGCGCGGCTCAACGGGCGCGTCGCGCACACGCCCGTCGACGGGCGGGTGACCGACGGCGCGCCGGGCGCGTTCGTCAACCCGATGTTCCGCTTCGCCATCACGGGGGGCGTGCCCGAGCAGGACATGCAGTTCCGCTTCACCACCCAGGGGGCGTTCAACCCCCTCTTCGTGGACCTCGTCAGGAACCAGGTGGAGCTCCAGCCCCAGGCCATCCGGCCCGTCCCGGCGACCGGGGAGATCGCCGTCACCGACGGCTCGTTCCAGGGCCTGATCCTGCTCGGCGGAAACGGCGCCGAGGTCGTGCGCCGGTTCCACTAGCCCCACCCGCCGAGCGGCGCGCGCCATTCCGGTTTCTGCGCCGAGTTTTCCACGAAAATCGCGGGATAATCGCGCTGCGAACGCTCGAGTCCCGCGTAGACCTTGCCGGGCGTCGCGGTTAAAACCCCGGCGATGCAACTGTCCGAGCAGCCCGCGGCCAGGAAGAAGCTCACGCCGGTGATGCGTCAGTACGAGGACGCGAAGGCGCTCCACCCGGACGCGATCCTCTTCTTCCGGATGGGCGACTTCTACGAGATGTTCAACGACGACGCGGTCCTCGTGTCGCGCGCGCTGAACCTGACGCTCACGAGCCGCAACAAGGGGGAGCCCGAGGAGGTCCCCATGGCCGGCGTCCCGCACCACGCGGCGCACGGGTACATCGCGCGGCTCCTCGCGCTCGGCCACAAGGTGGCGATCTGCGAGCAGTGCGGCGACCCGTCGAAGATCAAGGGGCTCGTGCCGCGGCAGGTGGTGCGCGTCGTCACGCCGGGGCTCGTGACCGAGACCGAGCAGCTCGACGCGCGCGCCAACCACTACCTCGCGGCCGTCGACGGCGGCGGCGCGCCGCGCGGCGACGCCGGCGCGGCGAGCGGGCCGTACGGCCTCTCGCTGCTCGATCTCTCCACGGGCGAGCTCTCGGCGACGTCGGTCCCGGACGCCGCCACGCTGCTCGCGGAGCTCTCCCGGGCGGATCCGCGCGAGGCGCTGATCGCCCGGGATCTGCCGGACATCCGCGCGGCCGCGACCTCGCTCTCCTGCCGCGCGGCGCTGCGCGACGACGACGAGCTCGACAGCGCGGACGTCGCGTCGATCCTCGACGACGCCGCGATCGAGCCGATCTCGGCCGCGGCGCTCGCCGAGCACCCGCTCCCGGCGGTGCGCGCGGCGGCGCGGGCGCTGCGCTTCGCGCGCCGCTGCAGCCCCGGCGCGCGCATCCCGGTGCGGCGCATCGCCCCGCACGACACCTCGGGCACGCTGCGCATCGACGAGACGGCCCAGGCGCACCTGGAGCTCGCGCGCGCCGCCGACGGCGGCCGCCGCGGCACGCTCCTCGACGTCATCGACTGCACGGTCACCCCGGGCGGCGCCCGGCTCCTGCGCCGCCGCCTGCTCACGCCGCTCGCCGACGTCGCGGCCATCCGCCGCCGCCTCGACGAGGTGGAGCTCTTCGTCGCGAACCCGCGCGCCCGCGGAGAGCTGCGCGAGGCGCTCGGCGGCGTCGGCGACCTCGAGCGCCTCAGCGTCCGCGCGCTCCTCGGCGAGGCCACGCCGCGCGACCTCGGCTGCCTGCGCGACGGCCTCGCGGCGGCCCCGGCGGCGGTCGCCGCGGTCCGGTCGATCCCCGACCTCGGCGACGGGGGCGCGGCGCCGCTGCTCGCCGAGGCGGCGGCCGTGGACGTCGCCGCCGACGTCTGCGCCGAGCTCACCGCCGCGCTGGTCGAGCGGCCGCCGCCGAACGCGCGCGAGGGCGGCATCTTCCGGGAGGGCTACGACAAGGAGCTCGACGAGGCGCGCGCCGTGGAGAAGAACGCGACCGAGCTCATCCTCGCGCTCGAGGCGAAGCTGCGCTCGCAGACGGGCGCGCCGTCGCTCCGGGTCAAGTACACGCGCGTCTTCGGCTGGTACATCGAGGTGACGCGCGCGCACGTCGCCAAGGTCCCGGACAGCTTCCGCCGCAAGCAGACCGTCGCGACCGGCGAGCGCTACACGAGCGACGAGCTCGACGAGCTCGCCGACAAGATCGAGCACGCCGGCGCGCGCGCGCTGGAGCGCGAGGCCTCGCTCTTCGAGCGGCTGCGGGGCCTCGTGGCGAAGGGCGAGGGCCGCCTCCGCGCCCTCGCGCGCAGGCTCGCGGCGTGGGACGTCGCCGCCGCCCTCGCCGACGTCGCCCACCGCAACGACTACGTGCGGCCCCACGTCACGGCCGGCGAGGCGCTCGCGATCCGCGACGGCCGCCACCCCGTGGTCGAGCGCTACGCGGCCGCGGGGCACTTCGTGCCGAACGACACCCGCCTCGATCTCTCGGGCGAGCGGCTCTGGCTGATCACGGGCCCCAACATGGCCGGCAAGTCGACGCTCATGCGCCAGGTCGCGCTCATCGTGGTGCTCGCGCAGATGGGCAGCTACGTGCCGGCGCGCGAGGCCGAGATCGGCCTCGTCGACCGGATCCTCTCGCGCGTGGGCGCGAGCGACAACGTCGCGCGGGGCGAGAGCACGTTCATGGTCGAGATGCGGGAGACGGCCGAGATCCTCCGCGATGCCACGCGGCGCTCGCTGGTGATCCTCGACGAGATCGGCCGCGGCACGAGCACGTACGACGGCCTCGCGATCGCCTGGGCGGTGGCCGAGCACCTGTTCGACGCGATCGGCTGCCGCGCCCTGTTCGCGACGCACTACCACGAGCTGACGGAGCTCTCGGCGCGCGCGCCGGGCATCGCGAACTACTCGGTCGCCGCGCGCGAGCACGGCGACGACGTGATCTTCCTGCACAAGCTCGAGCCCGGCCCCGCGAGCCGCAGCTACGGCGTGGCGGTCGCGCGGCTCGCGGGCGTGCCCGAGGGCGTGCTCGCGCGCGCCCGCGCGATCCTCGCGACGCTGGAGTCGGGCGCCGCGCTGCCGGGCGGCAAGCACGCCTCGCTCCGCGGCCGCACGCGCGGCGGCGCCGCGCAGCTCGACCTGTTCGTCCCGGCGCAGGCCGCCGTGACGCCGGAGCAGGCGGCCATCCTCGAGACGCTCCGCGCCGTGGACGTCGATCGGCTCGCGCCGCTCGACGCGCTGCGGCTCGTGGCGAAGCTGAAGGGGCTGCTCGGCGGCGCCGGCAAATGACCGCGGCGGCCGGCGCCGGCTCGCGTCGAGGCGGCGCCGCGCCTCAGTCCGGCGCCGCGATCTCCCGCAGCTCGGTGCCGCCCGCGTACGCGTAGCTCACGAACGAGTCGAACCCCGTGACGAGCAGCCCCACGGGCGCGGAGGCCGCGATCCGGTGCACGCCGTCGCGCTGCCGCCCGGGCAGCACGTTGTCCGGCGCCGGCAGCGTCGGATCGATCGACGCGAAGCTCAGCTGGCAGCGGTAGACGACGAACGGCGGCGCGCCGCCCCCGCGCTGCTCGTCGGTGAGCCCGTCCGCGGGCGCGATCTCGCACTCCTCCGGCCCGAGCGCCACGCCGTCGAGCCGCACGACGGCGGACGGCGGCGCGATCACGGAGATGAAGTCGAACGCGTACTTGTCCGGCGTCAGGAACACGTAGTCCTGCCGGAACTGCTCGATGGGCGGCAGGATGACGAGGCTCGGGTCTCCGCCCGGCAGCCCCTGCCGCACCCCGGTCGCGTTCTGGCTGGCCATGATCTGCGACACGATGACCGGCTCGGAGCTCTCGATCGTGAAGTCGCCCCACGCCATCACCTCGTGGAACGCGCCCTGCGACGACAGCGTGATCCGGTCGTCCGGCGGCGGCAGGGTCGTCGTGATCGCCGCGCCCTTGCTGCTCACGGCCACGATCCTGACGTACTCCGGCTCGGGCACGACCTCGATCTGCGCGCCCGCCTGCTTCACCGTCTGCGACCGGTTCGGCGTGTGCGGAACGGCGAAGCGCTTGCCGGCCGCGCGGATCGGGTCGAGCTGGTCCTCCAGGTGATCGGCGCAGCAGCGCCGATCCGCGAGCTTCGGGAAGTGGGGCGCGTCCGACGCCTCGCCCCCGGTGAAGACCGCGATCGGCTGGTCGGCCTTGATGACCGAGCCGGTGAAGTCCTCGTTGAACCCGCCGGTCTCCAGGTTGAGCACGTCGAACGCGCCGAGCTTGACCTCGATCGACCCGCCCGCCGGCGTCTCCGGGACCGGCCCGCCGCCTACGATCTTCGCCGTCGTCTTCACCTGCACCGTGGTGTCCTCGCGCGTCCCGACGATGGTCAAGAACGCCCGCAGATCGGTCGGGTTCAGCGGATCGAAGTTCGTGTCCGGATCGTCCGTGCTCGCGATGGTCTGCGGCCACCCGGCGACCACGTACGCCGTCGTCAGCGCGCCCGGGCTGTACGTCAGCGCCTCGCGCGGCTTCAGGAGCGAGGCGTCGTTGGAGAACACGTTGACGTTCTCCAGCGGGTTGAACTGGTAGGCGACGACGGGAAATTTCGAGGTGATCTTGTACGCGTGCCGCGTGAGCGCCGTGTGCGTGCCCGCGTTGTACTCGCCCTCCGGGCTGCCATCGACCTCGCGCGGCCCCAGCTTGAACACCTGGAGGTAGAGCGGCGCGATCAGCGCGCTCGCGATCTCCACGGGGGCGGGCGGATCGCCGGGCGCGCCGTCGTCCTGGAAGATGTGGACCTCGTTGGGCAC
Source organism: Sorangium sp. So ce836 (assembly GCF_028553905.1). Taxonomy (NCBI): domain Bacteria; kingdom Pseudomonadati; phylum Myxococcota; order Polyangiales; family Polyangiaceae; genus Sorangium; species Sorangium sp. So ce836. The sequence goes on from NZ_CP102233.1 coordinate 5,368,970, forward strand.
GTCCGGCTGCGGGTTCGAGATCACCACGGCGAACTGCTGCGCCGCCGCGTTGCTGGTCGCGTCGATCAGCGCGTTGTCCAGATCGACCGCCCAGTACTCGCACCCCACGTTGCTCCGCTCGACCTCGGCGGCGGCGCAGAGGTGGAGGCAGCTGCCGCCGCGGCACGCCTCGCCGGCGTCCGGGTCGCACGTCTCGAGCACGCCGCCGAAGCTGCCGTCGGGCGCGCACGTCACGACGTCCTGCCCTCGGCACGACGTCACGCCGGGCACGCACGCCCTGCACCCGAGGTCGATCGACGCGCACACGAGCCCCTGCGCGGCGCAGTCTTCGAGCGTCACCCAGGCGGGCCCGGCCGCGGTCTCCTCGCAGCGCGAGAGCTCCGCGCCGCACCGCATCTCGCCGGCCGTGCACGGCGGGGGCGGCGGCGGCTCGTCCGGGAGCTCGCCCCACCGGAGGCCGCTGTCGAAGCAGCTCGGCGCGAGCCCGAGGGCCGCGGCGGCGAGGAGGGCGGCGGCCGCCGCGCGCCGCGGGCGGGCGCGGCGCCGTGACCTGCGGGATCGCGTCGGGGGGAGCGGCTCGCTCATCACAGGTGCGCGCTGAAGCTGTCGAGGGAGTACGCCGCCATCCCTTGCGGCGTGAGCTGCCGGTAGACGAGCTTGCCGTAATCGAACCCGTCGATCCGCGCCCCGTACACGCCGATCGTGACCGGCCCCGGCGGCAGCGCGCCGTGATCGAGCCCGAGCTGCCGGATGTCGGGCAGCTCGACGGCGTGCGACCCGGCCGGCACGGCCACGGTCCACCGGATGAGGCCGCTCCCGCTCGCGATGTCGTAGACGCTGAGGTCGACGGGCGCGCCCGCGCCGAACGAGGTCGCGAGGTGCGCGCCGTCCCAGGCGCCGTTCTGCGCCGGCGTCTCCAGGGTCGGAACGCCCACGAAATCGCCGATGCGCACCGGCTCGCTCGTGCTGGTCGAGAGCGCGCGGCCGACGACGGACAGCGGCGCGAGCCCGGCCTGGCCGGTGACGGCGCGCGCCGAGGAGTGGTAGCGCGCCCCGAGCAGATCGCGGTTGAGCGGCGGGACGCCCACGAACGAGAGCCGCCCGTCGAATGGGATCAGCGGGCTCTGTGCGCCGGCGGGCAGCGTGGCGTACCCGTCGTTGCCGATCATCAAGGACACGTTCGCCTTGATCCGGTCCGGCCCCTTCGGCCCCTTCGCGGGCGCGGTGACCTCCATCGTGAGGGCGTGATCGAGCGGCTGATCGATCCGCACGAACACGTCCGTCGTCACCCGGTTCGGGAGCAGCGGGATCCCGCGGACGATCCCCATCGCGTACGCGGTGAAGCGGGGCGGGGTCGTCGATCGATCCTCGACGCCCGCGAGCGCGTAGATCGTGCGGTTGCCGGGCGCGAGGTACATCGTGAACCCGTGCCCGAGGTCTCCCGGCGTGTCCGGGGTGATCGCCTGGTACTCCGGCGGCAGTTTGAAGGTCGCGAGCGGATCGGCCCCCGTCGTGAACACGTACGCCGCCTTGCGCTCGGTCTCGCGCTGCGGGCTCGGGATGTTGCCCCACGCGGCGGCCCCTGGGTCCAGCGCCGTGTCCCAGACGAGCTCGCCGTCGAGCACGGCCGCGCTGCCCACCTTGCCGCCGACGGGCGGGGGCGGATCGCCGGAGGCGCCGCACGCGGGCGTGAGCACCGGGTCCAGGTACACGGTCACCGTGTCGACCGGCACGAAGGCGAACGAGATCGGGCTGTGGCACGTCGCCGCGACGGTGACGGTCCGCGGGGCGTCGAGCGAGGCGTCCTCGAACACGGCGACGCCGGACGCGTCGGCCTCGCCGCGGAGCGCGGACGCGAGGCTGCTGCCCACGACCACGCGCGCGCCCGGGATCGGGTCGCCGGTGAAGTTGTTGTAGACGAGGACCTTGAGCCGTCCGGCGAGGGGGCCGCCGCTGAGCCCGCCCTTGTAGCCGTTCTGGCTGTCCTCGTAGGTGTAGCCGTCGAGCACGAGGATCGTCTCGTCGCCGGTCGTCACCGAGATCGTCTTCGCGCCGGGCGTGCCCTGGGGCACGGTGCAGGCGAGCCGGGTCGGCTCCAGGACGGCGAGCGACGTGCAGGGCTTCTGACCGATCCTGGCGACGGTCGTCGCGTCCCAGCGCGTGCCTTGCCCGATGAGCTCGATCGTCGTGCCGCCCGAGATGGGCCCGCTCGACGGCGACGCGTAGAGCGCGTCGTAGACGTAGCCGCCCGGCAGCGCTCGTCGGGTCGACGCGTCGTCGCCGTTCTGCGCCGCGAGCTCCACCGGCCCGGCCGCGCCCGGCGGCGCCACCACCTGGACCCGGCTGGGATCGATGGGCACGATCGCGGACGGATCGACCTCGACGTCGCCGAACCAGACGCGGACCTTGGAGCTGAAGCCGTTTCCGTGGAGCAGGACGCGCTGGCCCCCGTTGAACGGGCCGTGCGTCGGGTCCGCGCCGAGCAGGGCGTGCGGATCGGCGTCCGGGAGCCCGGCGCCGGCCGACGAGGACGTCGTCTGCGGATCCGCCCCGAAGTCGCCGCCGCCGCCCCCGTCGCCGTCGGTCTGCCGGCGGATGCCGCTCGGGGCCGTGGCGATGCAGGCGGAGACGACCGCGAGGCCTGCGCAGATCGGGGCGAAGCGTACAGGAAGGAAGCGTCGTGACGCGGTTCGCACGCGCCGAGTGTACGCCATCGTGGATGCCGGGACACGGCGCCCCGCGCCCCGCGGCGCAGCGGTTCCGTGCCGCGCCGCGCCTCGTCCGAGCAGCGCGGCCGCGTCGGGTTCATGCGGGACGACGCGCGCTCGCACGGGCGCGCCGGCCGAACGCCGCGGCGCGCGTGCCGCGCGTGCCTCGATAACTTGATAACTCGATAACCCCGCGTAACCTTGCATAAATACTTGAAAATATCGGCCCCGTGCCCACCGCCGCCTCCGCTTGACAAGCGCGGCGCATCGGGGTAGCAAACCGCCCCCTTCTCGCGGTTTCGTGACGAGGGGGACAGCGGCGGTCGAATCCTCGCCGTCGCTGCGACGAAATCCACACGCTCTCCTGGCACCCACGGCATTCCGCGGCCCGGTGCCCCATCGGCTCGGACGCTCCTGTCCGTGCGTGGGGTTGGCGGCGGGAGGGGGAGCGGCGGACCAACCGAAAGGACACAGCCGTGACCGATACGAGCATCTCCGCATCCGCCCCGGCGGCCGACACCATGCAGGCCGTTGCCCCCCAGCAGGGGGATTTCCCGCTCCCGCTCCGCTCGCTGCTCGACGCGGGCGTGCACTTCGGCCACCAGACCAAGCGCTGGAACCCGAAGATGCGGCCGTTCATCTACGGCGCGCGCAACGGCATCCACATCATCGATCTCGACCAGACGACGCGGCTCTTCAAGCGCGCGTACGACTTCCTGACCGACGCCGTCGGCCGCGGCGGCCACGTGCTGTTCGTCGGCACGAAGCGCCAGGCGCAGGACATCGTGCAGGAGGAGGCCCGCCGGTCCGGCATGTACTTCGTCACGAACCGCTGGCTCGGCGGCACGCTGACGAACTTCCGCACGATCAAGCAGGGCCTCGATCGCCTCCGCACCCTCGAGCGCATGAAGGAGGACGGGACCTACGAGCAGCTGCTCAAGAAGGAGGTCGTCCGCCTCGAGAAGGAGCGCGAGCGGCTCGAGAAGTACCTCGGCGGCCTCAAGGGCATGGGCGGCCTGCCCGCGGCGATCTTCGTGATCGATCCGCACCAGGAGTCGATCGCGATCAGCGAGGCGCGCAAGCTGAACGTCCCGGTCGTGGCCATCACGGACACGAACTGCGACCCGGATCTCGTCGACTTCGTGATCCCTGGCAACGACGACGCCATCCGCTCGATCCGGCTGATCACGGCGCGCGTCGCGGACGCGTGCGTCGAGGGCGCGCAGCGCCGCAAGGATCACGGCGAGGGCGCGCACGGCTCGCAGCCCCCGGCCGGCGGCCGCGGCCAGCGCGACGAGATCAACGTCTACCAGGGCGGCCGCGGCGGCCGCGGCGGTCCGCGCCAGCAGCAGGCATCGTAGCGCGGCGCGAGCCGCATCGGAGAGCGGCCCGGCGCACGGGCGGCGGGTGACGGCGTCGCCTCCCGCCCGGCGCGGTGGAGACCGCGGGAGCGCGGAGGGCGCGGGGACAGAAATGAAAATTTCACGCCTCTGCGCCTTCTGTGCCTCTGCGGTCCGGCGGATCGCCGCGCGGGCCCTCGTGATCACCAGTCTGAAGTGCGATGAAGAGGGGCCGCTCGGCGCGGCCTCTTCCTATCTAGGTTGAAGGAGAAAGAGCCATGGCCGGCATCAATGCGCAGGCGATCAAGGAGCTTCGTGAGCGTACCCAGGCGGGGATGAGCGACTGCAAGAGCGCCCTCACGGAGGCCGAGGGCGACATGGAGAAGGCGGTCGAGATCATCCTGAAGAAGGGTCTCGCGAAGAGCGCCAAGCGGGCCGGCGCGTCCGCCACCGAGGGCGAGGTTCGCGCGGCGGTCGCGGCCGATCGGCGGAGCGCGACGATGGTCGAGGTCAACATCCAGACCGATTTCGCCGCCCGCAACGACGCGTTCCGGCAGTTCGTCGGCGACGTGCTCGCCGCGGCCGAGAAGGCGCCGGAGGGCGCGGACGTCGCGCAGCTCTCGATCGGCGGCAAGCCGGTCGCCGACGTCGCGACGGAGCTGACGGCGCGCATCGGCGAGAAGATCGCGGTGCGGCGGTGGGATCGGGTGTCGGTCCCCGAGGGCAAGCACGGCGTCGCGCACGCCTACGTGCACCTCGGCGGCAAGATCGGCGTGCTCGTGGCGGTCGAGGCCGCGAGCCAGGCGGTGGCGGATCACCCCGAGGTGCAGAAGTTCGTCGAGGACACGGCGATGCAGGCCGCCGCGATGAGCCCGCTGGTCCTCCGCCGTGAGGAGATCACCGAGGAGCTGAAGGCGAAGCAGAAGGAGATCTTCGAGGCGCAGCTGCGCGAGGATCCGAAGCCGAAGCCGGAGTCGGCGTGGCCGAAGATCATCGAGGGCAAGTTCAACAAGTGGTACTCGGAGGTCGCGCTGATCGAGCAGGAGTCGGTCGAGGCGGCGTCGCGCGGCGTGACGGGCCAGACGATCGACAAGCTGCGCGAGGCGGCCGCGAAGGCGGCCGGCGGCGAGGTCAAGCTCACGCGCTTCGTGCGGTACGAGCGCGGCGAGGGCATCGCCAAGAAAGAGGACGACTTCGCCGCCGAGGTGGCGAAGATGGCCGCGAGCTGACGCGGTCCGATGGGGGGGCGCCTCGCCGCCGTCTCGATCGATCTCGACGAGGTCCCGAACTACTTCGCCATCCACGGGCTCGCCGTCCCGGAGCGCACCGGGGCGGCGGCCTCGCCGAGCGCCGTCTATGACACGGCGCTGCCGCGCATCGCGGCCTTCGCCGCGTCCCACGGCATCCCCGTCACGCTGTTCGCGATCGGCCGCGATCTCGCGCGCCCCGCGAGCGCGGCGGCCTTGCGCGCGCTGAGCGACGCGGGCCACGCGGTCGAGAACCACTCCTACGGGCACCGGTACGACCTCTCGCGGCTCCCGCGCGCCGCGATCGCCTACGACGTGCTGCTGGGCGCCGAGGCGATCGCGGAGGCGGTCGGCCGGCGGCCCACGGGCTTCCGCGCGCCGGGGTACACGGTGAGCGACGCGCTGTTCGACGCGCTCGACGCGGTCGGGGTCGCGTTCGACTCGTCGGTGTTCCCGTGCCCGCCGTATTACGCGGCGAAGGCGCTCGCGATGGGGGCGCAGCGCGCGAAGGGGAGGGGATCGGCGGCGATCCTGGACACCCCGCGGGTGCTCGCGGCGCCGCGGCGGCCGTACCGGCCGGGGCGGCCGTGGTACCGGCGCGGCGGGCGGCGCTTCGTCGAGCTGCCGATCCAGGTGACGCCGGGGCTGCGGCTGCCGGTGATCGGGACGAGCGTGGCGCTCGCGGGCGCGACGGGGGCGCGGCTCCTGGCGCGCGCCTGCGCCGGGGAGGCGCTCGTCAACCTGGAGCTGCACGGGATGGACTTCCTCGACCGGGGGGACGGCCTCGAGGCGCTCGCGCCGTACCAGCCGGAGCTCCGGGTGCCGCTCGGCACGCGGATGGAGGCGCTGGGGGCGTTCGTGGAGGAGATCGCGCGGGGTGGAGCGAGGTTCGTGCGGCTGGACGAGGCGGCGGGGGAGCGCGGGCTCGTGGAGTGACCCGGGTGGCCGGATGGGGGCGCGACTTTTCTGACGCGCCTGGGACCGGCACGCTGAGCTTCGCCGCGAGCGGTGAGCGGCGGCGTCGCTGTTGCCGGCTGGAGATCAGGAGTATAACGCGGCGCGTTGTGTGCTCGTTCCCGGTGCGTCGTACGCACGTTTCCGCGCGACGAGCGCTCGTTCTCGGCGCGTCGTGCGCGTGTTCTGGGGCGTCGTGCGCGTCCCCGAGGTCTCTGTCGCGCGGTGGCGACAGGCTTCTCGCGCGCCTCTCCCGCGTCGTGCGCTCGTTCGATCCGCCTGTGCGCGCATCTCGCCGCGCCGCGCGCGCGCCTCGGCCCCGGTGGTGCGCTGGCCTGACCTGGCTTGCGCGCGGCTGCCTGCCGCTCTCGCGCCCGCCGCCCGCCGCCGCGGTTCCGTCCACCCGGCCTCGCGCGCCCCGTGCCCCGCCATGCGCGCCGCCATCGCCGCCCTCGTGTCGCCACGCCGGCGCGGTGTCCCCCCGGTCCGCCAGGATCGCCGCGACGTGATCTTGCCCCGTGGACGTGCCGGCTTCCCCTTCCTTGACGCTCCCTCGTAGCTTTTCCTCCCATGGCCACTTCCAAGACCAAGAAGCCCGCGCCGGCGACCTCGCCGGCCGAGGCACCAGTCGTTTCATCCACCACCATCACCCTCGACGCCCTCGCGCGGGAGCTCGGCCCCGCGGACGGCGCGTTCGCCGCGCGGACTTACGCGGGCATCCCCGAGGAGGACCTCGTCGCGGAGGGCACGCGCATCGACTCGCAGAGCCTCATCGATGACGCCCCGCATTTCGTCGCCTCCGCGCGGCGGATCCTGGGCTCGCTCTCCGGATCGCGGCGCGCCAAGGTGCGCATGCCGGACGCGCTCTTGCCGCTGCTCGTCGCCGAGGCGGGCCGGCTCCAGGCGATGAAGCGGGCGCACGACGCGGAGGCGACCGAGGCGGCCGGCGCGCGGGCCGCGCTCGAGGTGCAGGGGCGGAGCGCGATGCGCGACGGCATCGGCGAGCGCGATCTCTGCTACGACGGCCTGCGCAACGCGCTCGGCGCTCGCCGCATGGCGCGGGTCGACGCCGTGGTGGGGCGCGCGGATTCCCCCGAGAGCCTCGCCAAGGGCCTGGAGGCGCTCGCGAGCTTCATCGAGGAGACCCGGCGGGCCGATCCGGCGCAGGACGCGCAGCTCCTCGAGGACTACGGGGTCGGCGCCGACTGCGCGGCCTCGCTCCGGGCCACGGCGCAGCGGGTACGCGGGATCGCCAGCGTCCAGGTCGCCGCCGGGCGCCGGGTGACGCAGCGGGCGCTCGATCTGCAGGACGGGAGGGTCGCGGTCGTGATCGAGAAGATCCTCCGCGCCTTCAGGGCGGCGCGCCGGGTCGATGGAACCATCCTGGTCCCCGAGCTGAACAAGGCCGCCTGGATGTTCGAGGCCCGCTCCGGCAGCGCTGGCAAGAAGGCTCCGCCCCCGGGACAGAAGCCCCCGCCCGGCGGAAGCGGAGGTGGAGCGCAGGGCGACGCGCCCCCGGCGCAGGAAGAAGCGACGCCCATCCTCGGCGCCGACGGCTGATCCTCGTCCCCTGGACCAGGAGCGCCGTGCGCCGCGCCCGGCTCAGCTGGGCTCGTCGAGCACTTCGGCCAGCGACGGGGCGGCGGCAGCCCGCTCGAGCCAGCGCTCCAGGACCTCCGGATCCTTCTGGGCCAGGATGCGCTCGCGCGCGGCGTCCGGCACGTCGATGCCGCGGACCCGGAGCACGGTGAGCACGCTGCGCGCCGTCGCCTCGACGCGGCCCTCGTCGCGGCCCTCGTCGCGGCCCAGCGCGATGTACTTCCTGGCGAAATCGCTCTGGTACTCGTAGCCTTTCATCATTGCCTCCAGCTCCCGGCGAGCCGCCTCGTTGAGGGAGATGACCACGAGATCGTAGTAGAACCTGGCCCGCTCGTCATCGAGCCCGCGGATGACGGGCAGCGCGGCGCCGGCGATGGCCGCTCCTCGATCGGTGGCGCCGTGGGCCATGGCCGAGAGCACCGCGAGCTCGGGCCGGCGGGCCGCCTCGGCGACGTCCGTCACGACGGGGACGTCCTCGCTGCGCAGCACGGGTGGACGCAGGACGAAGCCGGGCACGCCGAGCTCGATCGGCTCCGCGCACCACGCGGCGACCGCGGGGTCGGGCGCGACGACGAGCAAGTGGGCCGGGCAGCGGTGCTGGTCCCGCGCGACCGCGAGGTAGGCGGGCCACGTGAACCGTTTGTCGTCGTCGCGCCTGAGCTGCGCCTCGACGACGATCACGCGCGCGGGCGCCTCTCCTGCGTGGAGGACAATCACCAGATCCGCGCGGTACTCCGCGGGCTGCGTCTGGTTCAGCGCGACCGAGGCGACGCGGGCTTCCGAGTAGACCGGCAGCGCGACGCCGAGCGCCTCGGCCAGCAGCTCGGCGGCGAGGGAGGGGCGATTCTTGAAGAGATCCGCGAGGCTCTCGTGGCGCACGGACACCATGGCGGCGACGCTCGCACGCCGGCGTTCGTGTGACCAGCCCGGCCAAGCCGCACGCTACCGCCCGCCACCACCGCCCTAGCTCGCGACGAGCCGCCTCGCGACGACCATCCCGAGGACGCCGGCGAGCAGGCAGCCGAACAGCGTGATCGCGATGTTGACGAGCCCCGCCGCCAGCGACTTGTAGTGGATGAGCCTGAGCGTCTCGTTGTTGAAGCTCGAGTACGTGGTGAAGCCGCCCATGACGCCGGTGCTCAGGCCCAGCCGGAGCGTCGGCGACAGGAGCGCCGTCGTCGCGGCGACCTCGCCGATGGCGCCGAGCAAGAACGACCCGAGCACGTTGACGGCGAGCGTTCCGTACGGGAAACCGGCGCCGAAGCGCTCCTCGCACCACATCGACAGCGCGTAGCGGGCCAGCGTTCCCGCCGCGCCGCCGAGCCCGATCCAAAACCACCGCTCCATTCGCTTCACTTTATCGCGCTCGTCGCGCCCGTCGCGCTCGTCGGCTGCTCCCTTGCTTCTTCCCGGCCGCCGGCCCAAGGCTCGCCGGGTGAAGCGCCGCTTCAACACGACCGGCCCCTGCCGCCCCGATCTGCACTACATGATCCCGGCCGAAAGCCGGCTGCCGGAGGTCCCCGGCCTCGTCGAGCAGCTGGGCTACTTCGTCGTCCACGCCCCCCGGCAGACCGGCAAGACCACCGCCCTGCGCGCCGTCGCCGAGCGGCTCACCGCCTCGGGCCGCCACGCCGCCGTCCTCTTCTCCTGCGAGGAGGGCAGCGCCGCGGGCGACGACTACGGCTCCGCCCAGCGCGCCGTCCTGCGCGAGCTCGCGCGCGCGGCCGAGATCGCGCTGCCGCCCGAGCTCCAGCCGCCGCCGTTCTCGCTCGAGGGCGACGAGGGCCTCCTCTCCGCGGCGCTCACCGCCTGGGCGCGCGCCTGCCCGCGCCCGCTCGCCCTCATCTTCGACGAGATCGACTCCCTGCGCGGCCAGGGCCTCCTCAGCATCCTGCGCCAGCTCCGCGCCGGCTTCCCCAGCCGTCCCGACCACTTCCCCGCCTCGGTCATCCTCTGCGGGCTGCGCGACGTCCGCGACTACAAGGTCGCGAGCGGCGGCGATCCCGAGCGCCTCGGCACCGCGAGCCCGTTCAACATCAAGCTCGAGTCCTTACGGCTCGGAGACTTCTCCGAGGAAGAGGTCCGCGCGCTCTATGCCCAGCACACCGAAGACACCGGCCAGGTCTTCCTCGATGCGGCGCTCGCCCGGGCCTTCGAGCTCACCGCCGGCCAGCCCTGGCTTGTCAACGCGCTCGGCCGCGAGATCGTCGAGAAGCTGGCCGTCCCGCCCGGCGAGGCCATCACGCGGGCGCACGTCGAGCGGGCGAAGGAGCGCCTCATCCTCGCGCGCGCCACCCACCTCGACTCGCTCGTCAGCAAGCTCGCCGAGCCGCGCGTCCGCCGCGTGCTCGAGCCCATGCTGGCGGGAACGTACGAGGGCGGCGGCGACACCTACGACGACGACGCCTCCTACGTCCGCGATCTCGGCCTCGCGGCCCAGGGCAAGCCGCTGCGCGTGGCGAACCCGATCTACCGCGAGGTGATCGCCCGGGTCCTCTCGTCGTCGGCCGAGGAGCGGATCGACGCCCCGCCCGAGCGCTTCCTCCTGCCCGACGGCCGCCTCGCCTTCCGGCGCCTGCTCCGCGCGTTCGCCGCGTTCTGGCACGAGCACGGCGAGGTGCTCGCCTCCGGGATGCCGTACCCCGAGGTCGCCCCCCAGCTCGTCCTCATGGCTTTCCTCCAGCGCGCGGTAAATGGCGGCGGCTTCATCGATCGCGAGTACGGCGTCGGCCGCGGGCGCATCGATCTGCTCGTGCGCTTCCCCTACCGCAAGTCCGACGGATCCCGGGCCGTCCAGCGGCGCGCGCTCGAGCTCAAGGTGTGGCGCAAGGGACAGAAGGACCCGCTCCGCGAGGGCCTCGCCCAGCTCGACGAGTACCTCGCGCGCCTGCGGCTAAGGCGCGGGACACTCGTCATCTTCGACGCCCGCGGGCGGCTCGCCCGGAGCGCGCCCCGCTTCGGCGAGGCCACGACGCCCCGCGGCCGCCGCGCCGCGGTGCTCCGCCTGTAGCGGCGCCGCAGCGGGCAGCGCCCCGCGCGCCGCAGCGACCTACTCCGCCGCCTTCCGGAACTCGATCACCTGGCCGCCCTCGCTGCTGCCGTCCGCGAGCGCCGGCCGGTTCACCCGCGACACCTTGTCCGGCGCCACCCCCGCCGCCGCGATGAACTGGCGCGCCTGCTCGTTGTCGCCCGACGCCAGCTCGTCCGGCGTCCCCGACGCGACCACCCGCCCCTGGATCACGAGGAACGCCTGGTGCGCGATGCGGAACGTGCTCGCCATGTCGTGCGAGATCACCACGCTCGTCACCTTGAAGCGCGCCCGCGTCTCCTCGATCAGATCGTCGACCATCCGGCTCGTCAGCGGATCGAGCCCGCTCGTCGGCTCGTCGTAGATGAGGATCTCGGGCTCGAGCATCAGCGCGCGCGCCAGGCCCACGCGCTTGCGCTGCCCGCCGGACAGCTCCGACGGCATCCGGTCCTCCTTGTTCTCCAGGCCGAGCGAGTTCAGCATCCCCACGACCTTGTCGCGGATGTCCCGCTTCGACATGTGCTTCCGGTGCTCGCGCAGCGGGAACGCCACGTTGTCGAAGATCGTGAGCGAGTCGAGCAGCGCCGCGTACTGGAACACCATCCCGAACCGCTGGCGCATCCGGTTCATGTCGTAGTCGCCGAGCGCGCCCATATCGACGCCGTCGACCCAGATGTGCCCGGTGGTCGGCCGCTCCAGGCCGATGAGCAGCCGCAGCAGCGTGGTCTTGCCCGCGCCGGACCCGCCGATGATCACCGCGGTCTCGGTCCGCCTGAGGTGCATGGTGATGCCGTGCAGCACCTTCGTCGGCCCGAACGACTTCTTGATGTCGTCGACGAAGAGATGGTCCCCAGCCTCCCACCCCGGCGGCATCGCGCCCCCCGGCTGCGCCCCGGAGGCGGCCCCGTCCTTCGGGGGCTGGCTGGGAGCCCTTCTCCACATCGGCGCACTACGGTACCACGGACGAGGTCCCGTACGACCCCGATCGCCTTGCAATCCAGTAAGGGACAGCACGCGCTTGACGCGGCAGGGCGCGGGGCGGAAACGTTGCTCATGACCGACGACATCCTCAAAGCAGCCCTCGACACGGCCGAGGCCAAGACCGACAAGGATGGCTGGGCCGAGCTCCCGGAAGGGCGCGTGCTCACGCTCTACGCCGCCCACGAGGGCGTGTCGCTCCCGGTGACGAAGATCGACGCGGTCCTCAGCGTGGGCGGGCTCCTCAAGGCGCGCAGCACCAAGGGCGAGACGTTCGTGCTCGCGCTGAAGGACGTGTTCGCCATCGCCCTCGACGGCGGCGGCAAGGGAGCCCAGGCCAGGAAGGCCGGCTTCCTCGGCTGACCGCGGCGCCCCCGATGGCCAGATCGCCGAGAGCGGGAGGAGGTCCTGCGGGGCGCTCCGCCGAGCGGGCCGTCGACCTCGCGCTCGCCGAGCTCGAGCGCAGGTTCGGCCTGGGCCGCAGCCTCGCCGCCCCGGGGTGGGTCCGCGAGCGGGTCCTCGCCGTGCTGAGCGGCGTGGCCGCGCGCCACGGCGTGTCCCCGTTCGCGGCCGCCGAGCGCCTGCACGAGGACAGGGAGGCCGTCGAGGGCATCGTCAGCGCGCTCCGCGTCGGCGAGACGCGGTTCTACCGCGATCCGATCATCTGGGAGGCCATCGCCACCGCGGTGCTGCCGAAGATCCCGCCCGACGTCCCCATCGCCGGCCTCTCGGCCGGCTGCAGCACCGGCGAGGAGGCCTATACCCTCGGGATGGTCCTCGCCAGCGCCGGCCGCCGCTTCAGCGTGCTCGGGGTCGACCGCGCCGCCCCGGCCATCGACGCGGCCCGCGAGGCCGCCTACTCCGCCGAGGCCGCCGACCAGCTCCCGCCGGCCTTGCTCCAGCGCTACTGTGAGCAGAAGGGCGGCGCGCTCCACGTCTGCCAGAAGCTCCGTGAGGTCGTCTCCTTCGAGGTCTGCGATCTGGTCCACGCCGTGCCGAGCGGCGGCTTCCAGATCATCTTCTTCAAGAACGTCCTCCTGTACCTCGCGGAGCCCGCGGGCGACGCGGTCGCCCGCCGCCTCGCCGCCGAGCTCGGCCCCGGCGGGCTCCTCTTCTCGGCCGCGAGCGAGGCGCCGCGCCTCTGCGGCGCCGGCCTCACCCCCGTCCGGGTGAACGCCCACGTCACCGCCTTCCGCGCCCCGGGCGCCTGAGAAAGCGACAGTCCACCGCATGAGCGTCGATCTCTCCCCCACGTCCAGGCCCAGCGGGCTCGCCGAGCTCCGCGCCGCCTACGCGCGCGAGCGCGCCGGGCTCGACCGCACCGTGCCGAGCGGCGCCACCCCGGCCGCGGATCCCTCCGCGCTCGGGGTCGCCCTCGGCCGCCGCCACGCGCGCCTGCTCGACGATCTCCTGACGCGCCTCTTCCACCTCTTGCGCGAGGCCGGCTCCCCGAGCCGCGCCGCGTGGGACGCGGTCGCAATCGCCGGGGTCGGCGGATACGGCCGCGGCGCCGTCGCGCTGCGGAGCGACCTCGACGTGCGCATCCTCGCCCGCGACGCCCAGCGCGCCAGCGCCATCGCGGACGCGCTGCTCTACCCGCTCTGGGACATGGGGGTCACCGTGGGGCACCAGGTCGTCACCATCGACGACCTCGTCGAGAGCGCGCGCGAGGACCTGCCCACCGCGACCAGCCTGCTCGACTGGCGGCACGTCGTCGGCGACGCGTCGCTGTCCGAGTCGCTGTGGCAGCGCGCCGCCGCGGGCCTGTTCGCGCACTCGGAGCTGCCCCGCTTCATCGAGCGGCTCGGCAAGGAGATCGCGCAGCGCCACGAGCGCTTCGGCGGCTCGGTCTACCTCCTGGAGCCGGACGTGAAGAACGGCGCCGGCGGGCTGCGCGACCTCGACGTCGCCCGCTGGGCGGCCAAGGCGCGCTACGGCGTCGGCGAGTTCTCCGCGCTGGTCCGCTTCGGCGCGCTCGTCGCCCGAGAGGCGGAGGAGATCCAGAGCGCCGCCGAGATGCTCTGGCGCATCCGCAACCTCCTCCACGCGCACTCCGGCCGGCGGACCGACCGGCTGACGTTCGACGAGCAGGAGCTCGTCGCCGGCGTGCTCGGCTACAACGAGGCGGCCGAGGCCGCCCGGAAGGCCGCGCCGCCGCCCGACGAGCCGTCGATCTCGCCCGAGGCGATCGAGCGGATGATGAGCGACTACTACCGGAGCGCCCGGACGATCTCGCGCGCCCTCGACATGATCGTCTCGCGCGCCACGCCGACGCTCACGCGGCGCCGCCGCCGCGACGAGGACCTCGGCGGCGGCATCCGCCTGTTCGACGGCTGCGTCACGATGAGCGATCCGGATCTGCTCCGGACCGATCCGCCGATCGCGCTGCGGCTGGTCGCCGAGGCCGTCGAGCGCGGCGTCCCGCTCCTGCCCTACGCGCGCGGGGCGATCGTCCGCGCCGCCGGCGACGCGGCGTTCTGCGCGGCGCTCCGCGAGAGCCCCGAGGCGGCCGCGCTGTTCCGGACCCTCGTGGCCACGTGCAAGGAGACGGCGCTCCAGAGCGGCTCGGTCGTCCGCGAGCTGCACGACCTCGGCCTCCTGCTCGCGATGATCCCCGAGTTTTCGCCGGTCGTCGGGCGCGTCCACCACGACGTCTACCACGTGTACACGGTCGACGTGCACTCGGTCGCCGCGGTCGACCGGCTGGCGGCGCTCGTGCGCGGCGAGCTCGCGGGCGAGTTCGGGCTCGCGTGCCGGCTCGCCGCCGAGGCGACGCGGCCGACGATGCTGTTCTTCGCCACGCTCCTGCACGACGTGGGCAAGGCGATCGGGGGCAAGGACCACAGCCGGCGCGGCGCCGAGATGGCGCGCGCGATCCTGGAGCGGCTCGGCTTCCCGCCGGAGGACATCGACGAGGCGTGCCACCTCGTGCTGAAGCACCTCGTGATGTACCTCATCGCGACCCGGCGCGACCTCGACGACCCCGCCACCATCTCGGAGTTCTGCCAGGAGGTGCACGGCCGCGAGGGGCTGCGCGATCTCTACCTGCTCACGGTCGCCGACATCTCGACCACGAGCCCCACGTCGATGACGTCGTGGAAGGCGCGGATGCTCGACGAGCTCTACCTGTCGGCGGACGCGGCCCTGCGCGGCGCGCGGGGGGAGAGCGGGCCGCTCGGGATCGACGATCAGCGCATGGCGCGCGCGATCAGCGGCACGGTGGGCGCCCTGGAGGATCTCCCGGCGGCGGACGAGGCGGAGCGGCGCGCGCAGCGCGAGTTCCTGGCGCGCTACCTCGCGTCGATGCCCGAGCGCTACCTCCTCGCGAACAGCCCGGCCGCGATCGCGGCGCACGCCGAGCTCGCCCGGCAGCAGGAGTCGAGCGGGAACAGCGTCTCGGTCGCGCTGGTGCCGTCGCGCCACCCGGAGGCCGCGGAGGTGTGCGTGGTCGCGCCGGATCGCCCCGGCCTGCTGGCGGCGATCACGGCGGCGTTCGCCTCCTCGCGCCTCGAGGTGCACGCCGCGCAGATCCACTCGCGCGCGTGCGACGACGACGCCGGCGCGCTCCGCGCGAGGATCGGGTCGTCGCCGCCCGCGGGCGTGCGCCTGCAGGCGGTCGACCTGTTCTGGGTGCGCGACCGCGGCGAGGGGGTAGGGGGGGTGGCCCGCGCCATCCCGAAGCTCGTGGCCGACATCCAGGCGGTGCTCTCGGGCCAGATCCCCGGCGCCGAGGTCGCCAAGAAGCGCCGCGGCGGCGGCCTGCGCGAGCGCCCGACGCCGAAGGTCAAGACGCAGATCTCCATCGACGATCGCGCGTCGCACCACACGGTGATCGAGGTCCTCACGCGCGATCGTCCGGGCCTATTGTTCGCGATCTCGGACGCGCTCTACCAGCTCGGCCTGTCGATCTCGGTCGCCAAGATCAACACGGAGGGGACGCGCGTGGCCGACGTGTTCTATGTGAGCGAGGCGGACGGGACGAAGATCGCGAACGGCAAGCGGATGCAAGAGGTCGAGGAGCGGCTGCACGCGGTGCTCCAGGGCCTGGACGGCGAAGGGAGTGTCGGATGAACAAGGGGTGGTTTTCGCGCGCGGCGCGGGCGGCGGCCGCCGCGCGCCGGGGCGTGGCGGGGGTGGCGGTCGCGGCGATCGCGGCGTGCGCTGCGGCGTGTGGTGGAGCGCAGGACGGCCCGCGCGAGCCGCTCGGGGATCCGCTGCTCGCCGATCCGCCGGACGGCAGCGACGCGGCGACCTCGAAGGGGACGTCGACGAGCGCGCTCGATCGGGGCGTGGCCTACATCAAGAACGAGCGGTACGAGGAGGCGAAGCCGCACCTCCTCCGGGCGATCGAGCACGAGCCGGGCAACGCCGAGGCGCACTACTACCTCGGGCTCGCGCACGAGAAGACGAACGACCGCGCCGGCGCCGAGGCGTCGTACAAGAAGGCGCTCGAGCGCGATCCCAAGCTGGAGGCCGCGGCGCTCAACCTGGCGGCGCTCTACCTGGACGAGCCGCCGCGGCCGGACGAGGCGATCGCGGTGCTCGCGAAGGCGATCGAGCAGGCGCCGGGCCGCGCCGCGCTCCACCAGAACCTGGGCTACGCGTACGGCCTGAAGCGCGACGTCGCGAACGCGAGCAAGCACTACGAGGCGGCGCTCAAGGCCGAGGACTCGGCCGCGACGCGCTTCGCCTACGGCGCGATGCTGTTCGAGGCCAAGGAGCTCGACCGGGCCGCGGCGGAGCTGAAGAAGGCGCTCGCCGCGACCGGCGACGACGTGGCGACGATCGCGACCATCGGGCGGATGCTCGGGCCGGCGAAGGCGTACGCCGACTGCGTGGCGGCCTTCGACCGCGCCATCAAGCTGAAGCCGGAGGCGGAGTTCCACGTGCGCCGCGGGACGTGCCGCCACGAGCTCGGCGACGAGCAGGGGGCGCGCGCGGACTACCAGGCCGCGATCAAGGTGGACCCGAAGTTCGCGGCCGCGCACTACTACCTCGGCCTGTCGTTCCTGGCCGAGCGCAAGCCGCAGAGCGCGCTCGCGGCGCTCACCGAGGCCGGCAAGCACGGCGGCGACACCGAGATCGGCAAGCGCGCCCGCGCCAAGGTGAAGGAGCTCAGCGCCCGGCTCAAGTAGCGCGGTCGCGGCGCGAGCCCGCCCGCCGGCCGGGGCGGCGGGCGCGCGCCCGCGGCGGGTCACGCGCCGAGCAGCGCGATGATCCTGTCGAGCTCGTCCAGCGAGCCGTACGTGATGCCGAGCTCGCCGCGGCCGCCCTCGTCGCGCACCTCGACGCGGGTCCCGAGCCGCCGCATGAGGCGCGCCTCCAGGTCCTTGATCGCAGGCGACTTCCCCGCGCGCTTCTTCTCGCCGGGATCCTCGCCGTCCCCGGCGGCGCGGCTCTCCTTCTCCTTCGCCGCCTTGATCAGCGCCTCGACCTTGCGGACGGGGAGCTTGCCGTGGACGGTCCGCTCGGCGACGTCGGCCATCACCTTGTCGCTCGGCGCCCCGAGCAGCGCGCGCGCGTGGCCCTCGCTGAGCTCGCGCGAGATCACCATGGTGCGGATGCGCGGCGGCAGCCGGAGGAGCCGGAGCGAGTTGACGATCGTCGTGCGGTCCTTGCCGACCCGCTCCGCCAGCGTCTGGTGCGTGTAGCTGTGCTCGCGCAGGAGCCGGTCGAACGCCTCGGCGATCTCGATCGGGTTGAGGTCGGCCCGCTGCACGTTCTCGACGAGGGCCAGCTCGAACGCCTCCTTGGGGGAGACGTCCTTGACGACGACGAGCACCTCCCGGAGCCCCGCGCGCTGCGCCGCGCGCCACCGCCGCTCGCCGGCGATGAGCTCGAAGCTGTCGTTCCCGGCCTGCGTCCTGCGCACGATGAGCGGCTCGATGAGCCCGTGCTCGCGGATGCTCCCGGTGAGCTCCTCCAGCTCGGCCTCGTCGAAGTGCTGCCGCGGCTGCCCCTTCTGCGGCACGATCTTCTCGATCGCGCACACGAACACGCTGCGCCCTTCGGCCGTCGTCGCTGTCGCCGGCGGCGCCGCCGGGAGCAGGGCGTCGAGCCCCCGTCCGAGCGCGCGCCGCGCCCCTTTCTGATCGGCATTCATGATCTCGGTCGTGCGTCCCTCGCGCGCGCTCCGGTGGTGGTCGGCGGCTCGGCCTGCGGCTCCCCCTCGGCGTCCCCGCGCTGCCTCTTCTTCGGATCGGCCGCGGCGGCGGGCGGGCCGTCCATGATCTCGCGCGCGAGGCTCAGGTAGCCCTGCGCCCCCTTCGACTGCGCGTCGTAGAGCAGCGCCGGCTTGCCGTGCGACGGCGCCTCGCTGAGCTTCACGTTGCGCGGGATGATCGCGTCGAACACGCGGAAGTGCGCCTTCACCTCGTCGGCCACCTGGTGGGTGAGCGAGTTGCGCCCGTCGAACATCGTGAGGACGACGCCCTCGACCGTGAGCTCCGGGTTGAAGGCGTTGCGCACCCGGTCGATCGTCGCCATGAGGTGCGTCAGCCCCTCGAGCGCGTAGTACTCGCACTGGAGCGGCACGAGCACCCGGTGCGCCGCGGTGAGCGCGTTCAGCGTGAGCAGCCCGAGCGACGGCGGGCAGTCGAGGACGACGAACGCGTACCCGTCGAGGTGCGGGCGCAGCGCCTGGCGCAGCCGCGTCGCGCGGTCGTCCGCGTCGACCAGCTCGAGCTCCGCCGCCACGAGATCCTGCGTCGCGGGCACCACGTCGAGCAGCGGCACCTCGGTCGCGACGGTCGCCTCCTTCAGCGCCGCCCGCCCGATCAGGACGTCGTAGAGCGACAGCTCGAAGCTCCCCCGCCGCACCCCGACGCCGCTCGACGCGTTCCCCTGCGGATCGCAGTCGACGAGCAGGGTCCGGCACTCCGCCGCGGCGAAGCTCGCGGCCAGGTTGACCGAGGTCGTGGTCTTGCCGACGCCCCCCTTCTGGTTGGCGACGGCGAAGACGACAGGCGAAGGCTTGGAGGCGGAGCCGGTATTGCCGGGCGCGCCCCCCTGGTTGGGCGATGGCATCGTGCTGTGTCGCGTCCGACCCGGCTGCTTACACGACCCCCATCGGCACGTCGAGAGATGCAGGCGTCCCCGCCGCTCTTCGACGCTCGATTCACGCCGGGTTCACGTCCGTTCACGTCCGTTCACGTCCGTTCACGTCCGTTCACGTCCGGTTTACGCCCCCATCTACCGTTCGCTCGCCGGATTGTTGGCCTGAACGGCGGGGGCATCTACAGTGACCCACATGTCGCTTGATGTGGGTGTAGGTGAGCGAACGACGGGGCCGCTGGCCCGCGGGCGAGCCTCGGGGCGGAGCCGCTGCTTCGGCCTCAACGGGGCGCTGTTGCCCTGCGGCGACGCCGGCCCGGTCGATCGGGTCCTCGCCCGCGCGTTCTGGTGCGACGGGCGCGAGCCTGCGTTGCTCGCGCCTGCGCAGGTCCTCGTGCTTTCGCCTTCGCTTCAACGCAGGTCGACGCTCGGTTCGCGCCGCCGTCCGCCCTCGACGCGCGTCGAGGGCCGGCGCTGACCGTCCAGGATCTCACGGACGTGGTGCCCAGCTTCGCCGAGCAGACCGACGCCCTGACGTCGCCTCGGCACATGTGAGGAGGACAGATGCCGCTTCCCAAATCGTATCAGAACTTTGCAGAGTTCGAGCGGGAGATTCTCCGCCCGAACCGCGTGGGCTTCTCGCTCGAGGACATCGTCGAGGAGACGTCGTTCGACGCCGAGCTCGACTTCGAGAAGGACCCCTTCGACGTCTCGGACGACGACTGAGCGCGGGCCGCGCGGCGCGGGCCAGCCTCGCAGGCCTCGCGCTCGCGCCGGTGCGGACGCTGCTGCGCAAGCGCGCCGCAGCGGCGTCCGCACCGGCGCGAGCCTCTCGCTCCGCATCAGCTTGCACGATCCCTCCCGGGATCCCCGAGCCCCGGCGGCCGCCTCTCCGCCGGGGCTCCTTTTTTTTAAAGCAGCGTCCTTTCGGCCGTCTTGACCCCCCCGGCGACGCGTGGCACGAGTGCCGCCCTTCGAAAAAAACGCCATGCAAGTCAACGTCGAAAAGCTTTCTCCCGTGCTGATGGAGTTTCAGGTGGAGGTCCCCGCGGACCGGGTCCGGAGCGAGGTCGACAAGGCCTATACGATGCTCCAGCGGACGGCCCGGGTCCGGGGCTACCGGCCTGGCAAGGCGCCGCGCCAGGTGCTCGCGCACCTCTACGGCGGCCGCATCCACGCCGATGTCGCCCAGCGGCTCGTCGACGCCACGCTGAACCAGGCGCTCGCCGACAAGCAGGTGCAGCCCCTGTCCCAGCCGGCGATCGCGCCCGCCGAGCTCCGCCCGGACGACGCGTTCTCCTACAAGGCCCGCTTCGAGGTCCGGCCCGACATCACCGAGGTGAAGTGGGAGGGCTTCGAGGTGAAGCGCCCCTCGACCGCGCCGTCGGACGAGATGATCGACGCCGAGATCACCGCCCTCCGGCGCGAGCACTCGACGCTGCAGGCGCCGGAGCCGGAGCGCCCCGCCGCCAAGGGGGACATGGCGACGATCTCGTTCACCCTGGAGGTCAGCGGCACCCTGCGCGACACGAAGGAGCAGGAGATCGAGACCGAGCTCGGCAGCGGCCAGGTCTTCAAGGAGATCGAGGACGCCCTCCTCGGCATGACGCCCGGCCAGGCGAAGGACGTCCCGGTCACGTTCTCCGAGCAGCACTCGAACGCGGATCTGCGGGGCAAGCAGGCGATCTTCCACATCACGCTGAAGGACCTGCGGGAGCGCATCTTCCCGGAGGTCGACGACGAGTTCGCGAAGGACTGCGGCGAGGAGAGCCTCCCCGCGCTCCGCGAGTCGCTCCGCAAGAAGCTCGAGAAGGAGCTGACGCAGCGGGCGAGCGACGCCGTCGCCGAGCAGCTCGTCGTCGAGCTCTGCAAGGCGAACCCGATCCCGGTCCCGCCGTCGCTCGTCGACCAGCAGGCGCAGCTCGCCGAGCGCGAGCTGCTCGCGACGGCGCGCCGGCAGGGGCAGCGCGTCGATCCGACGCCGGAGTTCCGCGCCCGCGTGCGGCTCGACGCCGAGATGAAGGTGCGCGCGGGCCTGGTCATGGCCGAGATCGCGAAGGCGAAGGAGGTCAAGATCACCGAGGCCGACCTCGAGAAGGGCTACCAGGAGCTCGCCGAGCAGACCGGCAAGAACGTCGCGAAGATCAAGGCGGAGTACCGCGAGCCGCAGAAGCGCGAGCTCTTCGCCGGGATGATCCTCGAGGACAAGATCCTCGACATCATCGAGGCCGCCGCGAAGGTCACCGACGCGGGCTAGCCGCGGCGCCGCGCCGCCGGCTCGTCGCCGGCGGCGCAGTTCGTCCGGGTCGCGCCGCTCCCTCGCACGGGACGCGCGCGGCCCCCTCGTCGAGCCGCAACCCGTACGTGGAGCGCGTCGAGCGCGTCGAGCGCGCGCTGAGCGCAGGTCGAGCGAGCGGCGCGCCAGCGCCCGCTGCGGGCGGCGCGCGTTCCGTGCGCGACCGCAGCGGGCGGCCGATATTTTCCGGTAACCTCGGGCGCGTTCGGTCTTGCGATCGGACGCAGTCTGGCCCAGGAGTAGAACCCCTGCCGCGCGGCAGGAAACCCCCCGGAGCACCGGATGACCCGACGAGTCGAAACCCGCACCCAAGCCATCGAGTTTCTCGAACGCGAGAAGGCCTACATCCTCCCGACGGTCACGGAGGTGACCCACCGCGGCGAGCGGGAGTGGAACATCTTCAGCCGCCTCCTCAAGGACCGCATCGTCTTCATCGGCACGGAGATCGACGACTTCGTCGCGAACGCCGTGATCGCGCAGTTCCTCTTCCTGGAGAGCGAGGATCCCGAGAAGGAGATCCAGGTCTACATCAACAGCCCGGGCGGCGTGGTGACCTCGGGGCTCGCGATGTACGACACGATGCAGTACGTGCGTTGCCCGGTGTCGACGATGTGCATCGGCCAGGCCGCGTCGATGGGCGCCGTGCTGCTCGGCGCGGGCCGCAAGGGGCGGCGCTTCGCGCTGCCGCACGCGAGGATGATGATCCACCAGCCGCTCGGCGGCGCGCGCGGCCAGGCGACGGACATCGAGATCCAGGCGCGCGAGATCAAGAAGATCAAGGAGACGCTGATCGACATCCTCGTCGACGCCACCGGCAAGAACCGGGACGAGCTCGCGAAGGACATCGAGCGCGACTTCTACCTGAGCGCGACGCAGGCCAAGGAGTACGGCCTCATCGACGAGGTCTTCCCGAAGCGGAACAAGTAGGTGCCGGCGCCCCCTCGTCCGGCGGGCGTGCTCTGGCGGAGGGCCGGCGCGGAGCCGCGTCGGGCCGCGGCGTCGCGCCGCGCGCTGCGATGTCGCGCGGCGCAGCCACGTCGCGCGGCGCAGCCACGTCGCGCGGCGCAGCCACGTCGCGCGGCGCCGCAACGTCGCGCCGGGCGCGGCGCGTGCGGCGGCGGAGGCGAGCGCGCCGCGCTTGTCGACCGCGTCGCGCCGCGTTCGCTCGATCCGCTGCTTTTCCCGAGGCGCGCAGCCTCATCGGCGGCGTGCGCCGCGGCGCCATCGGGCGATTCCCTGACTTCGGCCACAGGCTGGAGACCACCCCCGTTAGCTTGCGACGGTACGGGCACCGGACTAGAATCCGAGCGCGGCGTTTGGCTGCGCATCGCTGAAAATCCAGGGGACGGTGGAAGCCGTCCCCGTCCCAGGTTGGAGGGGCCGCCGCGGCGGGACCCCACCTCTCATCGAAGCGGAAGCGTCGGCAGACCGCACTGAGGGTCGAAGTGGAGCGAAGGCGGGACGATCACTCGAATGGCAATTTAAGCTGCTCCTTCTGCGGCAAGTCGCAGAAAGAGGTGAAGAAGCTCATCGCGGGCCCCACGGTGTACATCTGTGATGAGTGCATCGGGCTCTGCAATGACATCATCGCGGAGGAGGTCGAGAAGGACGAGCCGTACGCCGGGTCGACCCCGGTCCCCAAGCCCGCCGACATCAAGGCGACGCTGGATGAGTACGTCGTCGGCCAGAACCGCGCCAAGAAGATCCTCGCCGTCGCGGTGCACAACCACTACAAGCGCATCGACAGCCGGGTCTCCTCGGACGACGTGGAGCTGTCCAAGTCGAACATCCTCCTGCTCGGTCCGACGGGCTCCGGCAAGACGCTCCTCGCGCAGACGCTCGCCAAGATCATCAACGTCCCCTTCGCGATCGCGGACGCGACGACGCTGACCGAGGCCGGCTACGTCGGCGAGGACGTCGAGAACATCATCGTCCAGCTCCTCCAGAACGCGGATCACGACGTCGAGCGCGCGCAGCGCGGCATCGTCTACATCGACGAGATCGACAAGATCAGCCGGAAGAGCGACAACCCGAGCATCACGCGCGACGTCTCCGGCGAGGGCGTGCAGCAGGCGCTGCTCAAGATCATCGAGGGGACGATCGCCAACGTCCCGCCGAAGGGCGGCCGCAAGCACCCGCAGCAGGATTTCCTGCAGGTCGACACGACGAACATCCTGTTCATCTGCGGCGGCGCGTTCGTCGGCCTGGATCAGATCATCCAGCGGCGCATCGGCCAGAACACGCTCGGCTTCGGCGCCGAGATCAAGGCCAAGAAGGACTTCAAGCTGGGCGATCTGCTCAGCGTCGTCCAGCCGGAGGATCTCCTCAAGTTCGGGCTCATCCCGGAGTTCATCGGCCGCCTGCCGATCCTCGCGACCCTGCACGAGCTCAACGAGGAGGCGCTCATCGACATCCTCACGAAGCCGAAGAACAGCCTGGTCAAGCAGTACCAGAAGCTCTTCGAGATGGACGGGGTGAAGCTCAAGTTCACCCGGGGCGCGCTCGTGGCGGTGGCCCGCCAGGCCCTGGAGAGGAACAGCGGCGCCCGCGGCCTGCGCGCGATCCTCGAGTCGGCGATGCTCGACATCATGTACGACGTCCCGTCCCGAACCGGGATCAAGGAGGTCGTCGTCAGCGAGGACGTGATCGTCAAGCACGAGCCGCCGCTCATCGTGTACACGAAGGAGGCGGAGCTCGCGTAGCGCTCGCCCCAGGGGGGCCGCCGTCCAGGGCGCGCGGCGCAGGCCCGCGCCGCGCTGGACGGCGCGCGTGCGGCGCGCCCTTGCCGGGCGCGCCTCCTCCGAGGATGCCGGCGCCGCGCGCGTCCCCCGTGGGGCGCGGGCCGCCCCGGCGGAAGTTCAGCAGTCAAGCAAGCCACGTGTGACAACCGAGGCGGGGCTGCCCCGGCCTCCCGATACTCCCGGAAAGACGGCGGATGTTCTTCAAGAACGACAGTGATCGCGGCAAGAACGCACCCGAGCGCGGGATCGTCCCGCTGCTCCCTCTGCGCGACATCATCGTCTTTCCACACATGGTCTCCCAGCTGTTCGTCGGGCGCGAGCGCAGCATCGCCGCCCTCGACGAGGCGATGAACCGCGGCAAGGAGATCTTCCTGGCCGCGCAGCGGAACGCGAAGACGAACGACCCGACGCCGGACGACATCTTCGGCGTCGGCTCGGTCGGCGCCATCATGCAGCTGCTCCGGCTGCCGGACGGGACGGTCAAGGTCCTCATCGAGGGCAAGCGCCGGGCGCGCATCCGCCGTTACGTCCAGAGCGATGCGTACTTCCTGATCGAGTACGACGAGATCGTCGAGAGCTCGGTCGCGAGCGTCGAGGTCGAGGCGCTGATGCGCTCGGTCCAGTCGACGTTCGAGATGTACGTCAAGCTCAACAAGAAGATCCAGCCCGAGGTCCTGATGGCGGTGCAGGCCATCGACGAGGCCTCGCGGCTCGCCGACACCATCATCGCCAACCTGCCGACCATCAAGCTGACGGACCGTCAGGCGCTGCTCGAGATGGAGGAGCCGCAGAAGCGGCTCGAGCGTCTCATCGAGCTGATGCAGGCCGAGATCGAGATTCTCCAGGTGGAGAAGAAGATCCGGAGTCGCGTCAAGAAGCAGATGGAGAAGACGCAGAAGGAGTACTACCTCAACGAGCAGATGCAGGCCATCCAGAAGGAGCTGGGCGGCGGCGAGCGCGACGAGTTCAAGAACGAGATCCAGGAGATCGAGGAGGCCCTCAAGACAAAGCGGATGAGCAAGGAGGCCGCCGCCAAGGTCAAGAAGGAGCTCAAGAAGCTGAAGATGATGCACCCCACGAGCGCCGAGGCGACCGTGGTGCGCAACTACATCGATTGGATCCTGGAGCTCCCCTGGTACGACAAGAGCGAGGAGCGGTATGACCTCGTCGAGGCCGAGAAGATCCTCGACGAGGATCATTACGGCCTGAAGAAGATCAAGGAGCGGATCCTCGAGTACCTCGCGGTCCAGGCGCTGACGAAGAAGCTCAAGGGCCCGGTGCTCTGCTTCGTCGGTCCGCCCGGCGTCGGCAAGACGAGCCTGGCGAAGTCGATCGCGCGCGCGACCGGGCGCAAGTTCGTGCGGCTGTCGCTGGGCGGCGTGCGCGACGAGGCGGAGATCCGCGGCCATCGGCGGACGTACATCGGCGCGCTGCCCGGCAAGCTGATCCAGTCGCTCAAGAAGGTCGGGACGAACAACCCCGTGTTCCTGCTCGACGAGGTCGACAAGATGTCGACCGACTTCCGCGGGGATCCGGCGGCGGCGCTGCTCGAGGTGCTCGACCCGGAGCAGAACCACACCTTCAACGACCACTACCTGGATCTCGACTACGACCTCTCCGACGTGATGTTCATCACGACGGCGAACACGCTGTCGGGCATCCCGGTGCCGCTCCAGGACCGCATGGAGGTCATCCAGCTCTCGGGCTACACGGAGTTCGAGAAGCTGAACATCGCGGTGAAGTACCTCGTGCCCCGGCAGCGGAAGGAGTGCGGCCTCGAGGACGTGTCGCTCGACTTCACGGAGGGGGCGCTCCGGACGATCATCCACCACTACACGAAGGAGAGCGGCGTGCGCTCGCTGGAGCGCGAGATCGCGAGCGTGTGCCGCAAGGTGGCCCGGAAGGTCGTGTCCGACGGCAAGGAGAAGCCGATCGAGGTCGTCGCGAAGAGCATCCCGAAGTACCTCGGCGTCCCCAAGTTCCGGCTCGGCCGGCGCGAGGAGCGGGACGAGGTCGGGCTCGTGAACGGCCTGGCCGTGACCAACGTCGGCGGCGACCTGCTCCCGGCCGAGGCGACCGTTGTGCCGGGCAAGGGCAAGCTCGTCATCACCGGGCTGCTCGAGAAGGGGATGGAGGAGAGCGGGCACGCGGCGATGAGCTACGTGCGCTCGCGCCTCGATCGCCTCGGGCTCGAGGCGGACGTCTATCAGAAGGTCGACGTCCACATTCACTTCCCCGATTTCGTCCGGAAGGACGGGCCCAGCGCGGGCGTGACCATGGTGACCGCGCTCGTGAGCGCGCTGATGAAGGTGCCGGTCCGGCGGGATCTCGCGATGACGGGCGAGATCACCCTGCGCGGCCGGGTGATGCCGATCGGCGGGCTCAAGGAGAAGCTGCTCGCCGCCCACCGCGGCGGCATCTCGACCGTGATCCTGCCGAAGGAGAACCGGAAGGATCTCCGGGACGTGCCCCGGCGCGTGCTGAAGGCGCTGCGGCTCGTGCTCGTGGAGCACGTGGACGACGTCCTCCGCGAGGCGCTGATCCTGCCCGACGCCTACGCGGTCTTCGGGCCGCCCAAGGGCGTCCTGGAGTACCGGGACGGCGAGCTCGTCACCGAGGAGGCGCCGGTCAAGGCGCCGCCGGCCGCGGCCGGCGAGCCGACGCCGGCCGCCCCGCCCGGCGCCTGAGCGGGAGCGCGCGAGCGCGGCGCGTGCGCGCGCCGCGCCGCGCCGCGGACAGCGGTGACGGATCGGCTGGCGGCGGGGGCCGAGACGCACTAGCTGGCGTCGCGATGATTCGACGCGCATTGATCTCGGTTTCGGACAAGACGGGGCTGCTCCCGCTGGCCCGGCGGCTCGCGGAAAAGGGCGTGGAGATCCTCTCGACCGGGGGGACGCAGCGGGCGCTCCAGGACGCCAACGTGCCGGTCGTCGGCGTGGAGGCCTATACCGGCTCGCCCGAGGTGATGGATGGGCGGGTGAAGACGCTGCATCCCCGGGTGCACGGCGGCATCCTGATGCGCGGCGCGATCGACGAGGACGACCTCGCGCGGCTCGGGGGCCAGCCGATCGACCTCGTGGTGTGCAACCTCTACCCGTTCGAGGCGACGGTCCGGCGGCCGGGGGTCACGCACCCCGAGATCATCGAGAACATCGACATCGGCGGGCCGTCGATGGTGCGGAGCGCGGCCAAGAACCACGCGCGCGTGGCGGTGGTGGTCGATCCGGCGGACTACGACGCCGTGCTCGCCGAGATCGACGGGGCGGGTGAGGTGTCGAGCGCCACGCGCCGCCGGCTGGCCACGAAGGCGTTCGCCCACACGGCGGCCTACGACGGGATGGTGGCCGGCTACCTCTCGTCGCTGCCGGAGGAGGGCGAGCCGAACGCCGCGGAGCGCGAGCCGTACCCGCGCTTCCTGACGCTCGCCCTCGAGCGGGCCTATCCGCTCCGGTACGGCGAGAACCCGCACCAGTCGGGCGCCTTCTACCGCGAGCGCGGCGCGGCCGCGGGGTCGCTCGCCCTGGCGGAGTCGCTGGGCGCGGGCGGCAAGGAGCTCTCGTTCAACAACCTCGTCGACGCGGACGCGGCGTTCGAGGCGGTGCGCGAGTTCACCCAGCCCGCGGCGGTCGTAGTGAAGCACACGAACCCGTGCGGCGTCGCCGTCGCGGGCGACCTCGCGACCGCCTACCGGACGGCGCGCGAGGCCGACTCGGTGAGCGCCTTCGGCGGGATCGTCGCGCTGAACCGGGAGGTCGACCGCGCGGCCGCGGAGGTGCTGGTCGAGACGTTCCTGGAGTGCGTGATCGCGCCCGCCTACGCCCCCGAGGCGCTCGAGGTGCTCCGGACCAAGAAGAACCTCCGTGTGCTCGCGACCGGCGCGCTCCTGCCCGCGGATCACCGGGAGCTCACGTTCAAGCGCGTCGGCGGGGGCCTCGTGGTCCAGGAGCGCGACGCGACCGCGGGCGGCGAGGTGCGCGGCGGCAAGGTCGTGACGAAGCGGGCGCCCACGGAGCGGGAGCTCGAGGCGCTCGACCTCGGCTGGCGCGTCTGCAAGCACGTGAAATCCAATGCGATTGTGCTCACGGTGCCCGGCAGCACGGTCGGGGTCGGGGCCGGGCAGATGTCGCGGGTCGAGAGCGTGCGCATCGCCTGCAGCAAGGCGGGCGAGCGGGCGCGCGGGAGCGTCCTCGCGTCCGACGCCTACTTCCCGTTCCCGGACGGCCTGGCGCTCGCCGCCGAGCACGGGATCACGGCGGTCGCGCAGCCTGGAGGCAGCGTGAGGGACCCGGAGGTCATCGCCGCGGCGGACGCGGCGGGGGTCGCGATGGTGTTCACCGGGGTCCGGCACTTCCGTCACTGAGCCAGCCGCCCCCGTTCCGGTCCCCCCGACTTGCCCTCGTCCCGGGCCCCCTCCCGGGATGCGCGCTCGCCCTTGTGCTGGAAGGGTGAGCCGTGCTCGCAGAAAAGTTGACCTTTGTGCCTTGACTGTGATGATGGTCAAGGCTGCGCCTGGGCAAAGCGCTGTGCGCGGCGCGTAAGGAGCGAGCTGTGGGCGGAATCAGCGAGACGTGCAGCGTGTGCGGGACCGGATTCGAGGTCCAGTTCCGGTACCAGATGGAGGAGAAGGACGGCGGCTTCTCCTTCTTCTGCTCGCAGAAGTGCCTGGAGAAGAGCCAGCTCGGCGGGGACGGCGGCGCCTCGCTCGCCACGTGCGACGCGTGCGCCAAGCGCTTCTCCCCGCACCTCGTGTCTCAGGTGCTCTATGTCGCCGGGCGCCGGCACTACGCGTGCTCGCTGGAGTGCCGGTCGCAGCTGGTCCGCGAGGCCAAGGGGGTGCGGCTCGGCGACATCGCGGCGGCGGCCTCGGCGGCCGCCGCGCCGCCGGCCGAGGGGCTGCCGGCGACCCGCCGCGATGTGCCGCTCGCGGGGGGCGCGGCCCGCGCTGCCGGGGAGGCGGGCGCGCCGGCGTCGCCCGAGCCGGCGTCGCCCGAGCCGGCGGCGCGCGCGCTGGGCGGGGCGCCGGCGCCGGCGCCGGCAGTGCCGCCGGCCGTGTCGGCGGGGGAGCCCAGGGGGCAGGGCGCGGTCGCGGTCTCGCTGTCGCCGGCGGGGGGCGCGAAGCGGCCGCCGCAGCGGCCGGCCGGGGTGCCGCGGTATCTGGCCGTGTTCAACCACAAGGGCGGTACGGGCAAGACGACGACGGCCGTGAGCGTGGCGGCCGGGCTCGCGGCGCGCGACAAGCGGGTGCTCCTCGTCGACACCGACGCGCAAGGGAACGTCTCCGTCTCGCTCGGCGCGAGCGCCGAGCGCTCGCTCTATCACGTGCTCGTGATGGGGCTCCGGGTCGCGGACGCGATGAGGACGGTGCGGCCGAACCTGGATCTCTTGCCGTCCAACGAGACGCTGGCCGCGGCCGAGCTCTACCTGGCGGGGCGCCAGAACCGCGATCGCGTGCTCTCGGATCGCCTGTCCGCAGCGGCGTCCGAGTACGACTACGTGGTGCTCGACTGCTCGCCGAGCCTGTCGCTGATGAACCAGAACGCGCTTGTGTTCGCCGACAGCGTGCTCGTCCCGGTCGCGTGCGATTACCTGTCGCTGGTCGGCGTCCGGCAGGTGATCAAGACGGTGAAGAACGTGAACGCCCTGCTGCACCACCCGGTGCAGATCTGGGGTGTTCTGCCGACCTTCTTCGACGGCCGCGCGAAGATCGCGCGCGAGGCGGTCGGCACGATGAAGCAGCACTTCGGGGAGCGCTGCCTCGCGCCGATCCGGCAGGCGATCAAGGTCAAGGAGGCGCCCGCGCAGGGGCAGACGATCTTCGAGTACGCGCCGGGGACCCCGGCGGCCGACGATTACCTGGCAGTGGTCGATCGCATCATCGAGAGCCGCGAGCGCGGCGTGACCGGCTCGGAGGCAGGGGCGGCGCGCGATGCGGGGTCGTGGAGCGCCGATCGGGCGGACGCGGCAGCAGAGCGGCCGGGCGCTGCGGCGGCCGGCGCATGAAGGGGTCTGGGGCCGCGCGGTCCCGATGAGGGGAGGGACCCGCAACCGCGGGGGCCCGCTGAGGAAGGGACCCGCAACCGCGGGGGCCCGCTGAGGGAGGGACCCGCAACCGCGGGGTCCCGCTGAGGAAGGGACCCGCAACCGCGGGGTCCCGCTGAGGAAGGGACCCGCAACCGCGGGGTCCCGCTGGATGAAGGGCCCGCACTCGCGGCGCCTCGACCGGGCAGGGAGCTGGAGGAAGCAATGAAGAGCGAAGGCGATCTCGGGGGCGCCGCGCGGGCGCTGCTCGATCGCGACGAGGTGGAAGGGGTTCTGTCTGGGGCGTTCTATACACCCACGGACGCGCCGCGTTCGCGCGCGAAGGGCCGGACGACCGGCGCTGCGGCCGAGCCGGGGGCTGCGCCGCCGCCCGAGCGACCGCAGCACTACAAGGTCATCTGTATCTCGATGTACACCGAAGATCTCGAGAGGCTGGACGACATGGTCAGCGCCCTCAAGGCGCGCGGCATGACGAAGGCCAACCGGAGCGCGCTGATCCGACATGCGCTCTCCCAGGTAGACCTCGACAAGATCCCCAAGGGGATTTAAGTCGATCGTTCAGGGGACCTCGATGCAGCGAAGGCATCGAGGCCGGCTTTTCCTCATCGCGCCGCGGCGTCGGACGAGCCGTGCCGGCGTCCTGCGGCGCCGGTGGGGCAAAATGGGGCGGCCCCGGCCTTTCCTCATCGCGCCGCGGCGTCGGACGAGCCGTTCCGGCGTCCCGCGGCACCGGTGGGGCAAAATGGGGCGGTCCCCGGTCTGGCCCGGGCGAGCGGCGGAGGGCTGGGCTCCTGTGCCGTTGCTCACGGCGTCGTGGCGCTGCGCGTCCTCCGCGGGCCGCCGTGTCGCGGGCGTGTTGCGTGCGGGCCGGGCATGCCGCGTGCTAGCTTCGAAAGCCGAAGCCGAAAGCGTAGCGCCGAACGTCGAGGCCTACCAGAGAGGGAACATGGACCAGAACTACGTAGGATACGGGAGCCGTTCTTCGGTGATCCGTGCCGCCGCGGACTCGCGCGAGCGCTTCCTCGTGCGAACGTACAATCACCTGTTCGGGGCGATCGTGCTCTTCGCCGGGATCGAGGTCGCGCTGTTCAAGACCGGCGCCGCCTCGGTCATCGCCAGGGCGATGATGGGCACGAGCTGGCTGGTGGTGCTCGGAGCGTTCATGCTCGTGAGCTGGCTCGCCAGCCGCGCGGCGCACACCTCGGTGTCGAAGCCGGCGCAGTACGCCGCGCTGGCCGGC
This sequence comes from Sorangium sp. So ce836, assembly GCF_028553905.1. NCBI lineage: Bacteria > Pseudomonadati > Myxococcota > Polyangiales > Polyangiaceae > Sorangium > Sorangium sp. So ce836. The sequence goes on from NZ_CP102233.1 coordinate 5,400,193, forward strand.
TACGTGGTCGCCCAGGCGATCATCTTCGTGCCGCTCCTGTACATCGCGGACATGGTCGCGCCCGGCGCGATCCAGAGCGCCGCGATGGTCACGATGGTCGGCTTCGCCGGGCTCACCGCGATCGCGTTCGTGACCCGCAAGGACTTCTCGTTCCTCGGCGCTCTCCTGCGCTGGGGCGGCATCTGCGCGCTCGTCCTCATCGGGGCCTCGTTGCTGTTCGGCTTCCAGCTCGGCACGTTCTTCAGCGTCGCGATGGTCGCGTTCGCCGGCGCCGCCATCCTCTACGACACGTCGAACGTCCTGCACCATTTCCCCGAGGACCGGTACGTCGGCGCCGCGCTCGAGCTCTTCGCGTCCGTCGCCATGCTGTTCTGGTACGTGCTCCGCCTCTTCACCAGCTCCCGCAACTGAGCGGGGCGCACGCGCTGCGGAGACGGGCCCACCTCGGCGTTTTCGGTGCTCGGCGTACCGGAGTACGCCTGCGCGCCGAAAACGCCGATCTGGGCCCGTCTCCTGTGCGCGTGCACCCCGCTCGGCCAGCGTTTATCCGTGCAGAGAAGACGGGGGCGCGGGGCGCAATCGCTCGCGTGGGGCGGCAGCCGGGGGAGGTGGAGGCTTGCAGTTCTGGGGGCGCCGGGGTCTTATCGGGGCCGAGGTGGACCTGTGAGGAGAGCGGTCGCGTGGGCGCTGGTGGCGGGGATCGGGGCCGCTCTGGGAGGGTGCCGGGGGGAGGGCGCTGAGAAGAATCAGGGGACGGGCGCGGCGGACGCGGAGCTCCTCGAGAGGCCACTCGCGCTTCGAGGGATCAGCCTCGCGGGCGCCGAGTTCGGCGTCGATGCCTTCGGCAAGGGCAACCTGCCAGGGACGCCAGGGGTCCACTACAGCTACCCCGATCCCGCGTTCTCCAAGGGCTACACGTCCGCGGACTACTTCATCGCCAAGGGAATGAACACCTTCCGGGTGCCGTTCCGCTGGGAACGCCTGCAGCCCGCGCGCAACCAGCCGCTCAACGCGCCGGAGCTGAACCGGCTCACGACCACCGTCAACAACCTGACCGCCAAGGGCGCTTACGTGGTGCTCGACGTGCACAACTACGCTCGCTACGGGACGGGCGTCGTGGGCGCGGAGATCCCCATCGCGGATTTCGCGGAGTTCTGGGGGAGGCTGGCCGTCGAGTTCAAGGGCAACACGAAGGTCGTGTTCGCCCTCATGAACGAGCCGCACGACATGCCGACCGAGACGTGGATCGAGGCGGCCAACGCCGCGATCGTCTCCATCCGCGCCGCCGGGGCGACGAACCTCATCCTCGTCCCCGGCAACGGGTGGTCAGGCGCGCACAGCTTCGACGCGACCTTCTACGGGACCTCGAACGCCGAGGCGCTCCTCAAGATCGCCGACCCGAAGGGCTACGTCGCGTTCGAGGTCCACCAGCACCTCGACGACGACTCCTCGGGAAAGTCGCCCACCTGCGTCAGCGAGACCGTCGGGGTCGAGCGCCTGCAGGGGTTCACGGCGTGGCTCAGGAAGCACCGGAAGAAGGGATTCCTCGGCGAGTTCAGCGGCGGCTCCGGCGCGGTATGCCTGAAGGCCATCGCCAACGTCGCGATCTACCTGGAGCAGAACAAGGACGTCTACGTGGGCTGGACCTACTGGGCGGCCGGGCCCTCCTGGAAGAGCTACTTCACCTCCCTCGAGCCGCGCGACGGCGCCGACACACCGCAGATGATCTCGCTGCAGGCGCACCTGTCGGCGTCGACCCGGTAGCGCGGTCGCGCCGTCGCCGCGGACGCGGCCCGCGGGCGTCGCGTCACGCGCCGAGGAGGCCCTGAAGGGCACGCACCAGCGAGAACAGCAGCAGGCCCGTCAGCGCGAGGACGCCCCCCACCGCCACCGCCAGCCCCGCGTAGAAGCCGAGATCCGAGGGGCGCGCGCCGCCCTGGGCGCGCGCGGCGAGGTGCGACCGCAGGAGGTCCAGGTTGCGCGCGTTCGCCTTGTAGGCCGCGTCGAACAGGTCGCCCAGGACGGGGATCGTGCCGATCAGCGTCTCGAGGCCCACGTTGAGCATCATCCGCAGCACCGTCGAGGCGGGGAGACGGTAACGCGCCGCCGCGAGCACGATGTATATCGAGAGGCCGAAGCCGACGAGATCCCCGACCCCCGGGATCAACCCGATCACCGCGTCGTAGCCGACCCGGTAGCCGACGCCGGGGATGCGGATCGCGTTGTCCAGAAAGTCGCTGAGCGCGTTCAGGCGCTTCAGCCGCTCGTCCTCGAGATCGACGGTCTTCAGCGTGGCGAGGGGGGTCACAGGCATGGCGGACCGGTCTCCGAGCTCGGGGGAGCTCTCCCTCGCAATGTACGTCGCGCGCCCCGGGCCAACCAGGGCATATGCGTTGCTTCTGCGGTACCTCCATGGAGACGACAACGGTCGTGGGAGGCGCCCGGCGGTCGCGCACCTCGGAGATCCTTCTCCTGGGGCAGGCCGCGGGGCTCGGGCTGGTGACGGGAATGCGTTCCATGCTGGGCGTGAGGATCCTCGCGGCCAGCGCGCGGCGCGGCGCGTTCGACGGCCAGCGCGGGAGCTTCTGGCGGGCGCTCCGCTCGCCCGTGGCGCAGCGCGCGCTGAGCGTCCTCGCGGGCGGCGAGCTGCTGTTCGACAAGCTGCCCTCGACGCCGAGCCGCCTCGCCCCGGGTCCGCTCGGCGCGCGCCTCGTGATCGGGGCGGTCCTGGGCGCCGCCGTCGGCACGCAGAGCCCCGACAAGAACATGCGCGTCGCCGGCGCCGTGATCGGGGCGACGGCCGCCGCGATCGGCGCGCTCGCCGGCAACCGCGCCCGCGCGTGGCTCGACCGCGGGACGCGCATCCCCGGGCCCGTCGCTGCCGCCGCCGAGGACGCGATCGCGTTCGGCCTGGGCGCGCTGGCGGCGCGCCGCTAGTGCCGATCGCGGAGCGCGCACGTCGCGTCCTGCCACAGCGGGGCGCCGCTGCCGTTGCGGTCACGGCGCCGCGATCCATGCTGGCGCCCGCCATGCCGCCGAGCCCGCGCGCCCGCGTCCGCCGCTCCGGAGCGCGCGGGGCGCTGCTCGGCGTCGCCGGCGCGCTCGTCGCGACGCTCGGCGCCTCCGCGGCGCGCGCGCAGGGGCGGTACGAGTCCGCGCTCCTCGGCGGGCGGTCGGCGCTCCTCGGGGGCACAGGGGTCGTGCTGGGGGTCGACGGCGCCGCGCCCTTCCTGAACCCGGCCACCATCATCCGCATCGAGGACCGCAACATCGCGTTCTCGTCGGCGTTCTTCCGTTACGCGCACCGCACGCTGGACGCGTGGCACCAGCCAGGTCCGGTCGACGCCGCCCTGTACGGCGATCTCCGGCTCGATCGCCCGACGGTGACCGATCAGGGCCTGGACTCCCTCCCGGACGCGACGTGCTACTTCTTCGACTGGAAGCACGGCGCGCGCGACGCGGCGCCGCGGCGGGTGCGGGTCGGCCGCCAGACCGTCGCCGCCTGCCTCGCGAAGACCGAGGAGAACGAGTTCGGGTTCGACGCGCTCGCGTTCTCCGGGGAGTCCGCCGCGCGCCGCGTGAACCAGGCGCAGACGTTCCGCTACGCGTGGGGCCGCTTCAGCGCCGGCCCCTCGTGGAGCTACCGCGCCACCGAGCGCCTCGCCGTGGGCGTCTCGCTCTCGGCCGTGCGCACCCGCTACACGAGCTCGCTCGACGTCGCCAGCCTCGTGGAGGACACCGGCACGGGCGCGGCGAGCAGCGTGACGTACCAGGCCGCCCTCTCCGGCGACTCCTGGGACGGGCTCGCGCACCTCGGGGTGACGTACCGGCTGAGCCCGGTGTTCTCCGCCGGGATCAGCGTGCGGACGCCCAGCGTGCACCTCTTCGACTCGCTGGACGCGAGCCATCAGGACACGCTCGCCACCGCGACGGCGTCGGTCCGCACCTGGGCCGGGGAAGGGGACTTCGTGGCCCCGTCGCCGGCGCGCCTGGCGGTCGGCGCGAGCGCGGAGTGGAGCAGGCTGCGCCTGGAGCTCGACGGCTTCTTCTACCTCGGCCAGCGGGAGTTCGCGCGGGCCTCCCTCGATCGGGAGGAGATCGCGGTCGACGGGGGCGCGGTGACGAGCCGGAGGCGGAGCCGGCTCGACCTTGTCGAGGGGGCGGCGCCCATCGTCAACGTGGGGCTCGGCGCCGAGGTGTTCCTCACGCGCGACCTCAGCCTGCTCGGCGGCGCCATCACCGATTTCAACGCGCTGTCGGGCCTGCGGGGCCCCATGTCCGCCGAGTCGAGGCTCTTCCTCGAGCGGATGAGCGGCGTGCACGCGTCGCTCGGCCTGGTGTCCTACACGCGGTACGGCGATCTCGTGTTCGGCGCGCGCTTCGATTACGCCGCGGGGCAGATGGCGGCGGTGAACGCGTTCGCGTCGCCCGTGCGGCTGGACCCGATCGACTGCCGCGAGATCGGCGCGACCCTGGTCCTCGCCGGGCGGATCAGCCTGCGCACGGTCGAGGACGTGGCGCGCGAGATCGGGGACGCCGTGGAGGGCTCGGCCGCGGCTCCGCCCGAGCGCGCCACGCCGCGAGAGCCGATGCGGGCGCCCGCACAGGAGGACTGAGCGGCGGCGCGCCGCCGCTCAGGCGCCGCCCTCGTCCGGCTCGACGCCCAGCGCCCGCAGCTGCGCCGCGAGCCGCTCGGCGGCGGTGTCGAGCCGGGGAGCCGTCGCGCCCGCGACGATCGCGGACGGGGCCGCCTACGGCGCGGGCTCGGGCCGATCCGCCGGCGCGATCGGCTCGATGCGCACCCGCTCCTCGTAGAGCGCGCCGCCCTCGCCGATGTCCGTGGTGCGGGCGCGGATCAGCGCGTTGGCGCAGCGGCCGTCGCGGAGGTGGCCGCCCTTCGGGATGAGCGCCACGTCGCGGCGCTGCGCGGGATCGTGGCGCAGCCGCACCGTCATCGCCCCGACGCGCGACACGACCCGGCAGACGGCGCCGTCGGCCACGCCGCCCGCCGCGTCGGGGTGGACCGTCACGACGGCCGGCCCCTGCGGCGGCCTGGCCCACTGCGACGACTGGGACTTGTCGGTGGAGAGCGCCATGAGCAGGAGCGGCAGCTCGCGCGCGTCGGGATCCTCCCGCTCCTCCGGCCCCTCGGTGATGAGGTTGACCCGCCCGCTCGGGGTCGGGAACTTGCGGTCCTCGAACAGCACCGCAGGCGCCAGCGGGTTGCGCACCGGCCCGCGCTCCAGCGCCTCGAGGGTGACGCCGAGCGGCGCGAGCTTCGGCTCGGCGACCCGCCGCTTCCAGTCGCGGGCGCTGCCGTCGAGCGCGTCGCCGAGGCCCACGCGCCGCGCGAGCGCCTGCGCGATCTCGAGATCGCTCTTCACCCCGTCCGGGGGCGGGACCACGGGCGTGGCGACGCCGAGGTAGTGGTGGCCGTAGGCGCCGAGCACGTCGTCGGCCTCGAGGAGCGTCCGCGTGGGCAGCACGAGGTGGGCGAGCCGCGCCGTGTCCGTGAGGAACGAGTCGGCGACCACGACGAGCTCGCGCGTCGCGAGCGCCTCCGCGACGGCGCGCGAGTCGGGCAGCATCGCGACCGGGTTGCCGGCGGTCACCCAGACGGCGCGGATCGGCGGGTCGCTCATCCGGAGCACCTCCTGCCCGAACAGCGGCTCGCAGACCGTGCGGGGCGGAGGGCGATCGCCCCCGAAGGGCGAGAGATCGAACGCGCCGCGCCGCTTGAAATAGAACGAGACGCCGCCGCCGGGGATGCCGAGGTTGCCGCTCACGGCCGCGAGCGCGTCGAGGGCGCGCACGATCGCCCCGCCCGTGGTGCGCCGGCCCATGCCCCAGCCCACGAGGATCGCCGCGGGCCTGTCGGCGAGGCGGCGCGCCAGGTCCAGCGCGGCGGCCTCGGGCACGTCGGCCTCGCCGCACCACGCGGCGACCGAGCGGCGCCGCGCGAGCGCGCGGAGCTCGTCGAGGTGATCGCAGTACTCCGCGGCGCGCGGATCGACCCACCCCTCGTCGAAGAGCACGCGGGCGACGGCCATGGCGAGCGCGAAGTCGCCGCCCGGGCGCGGCTGGTAGAACGCCGCGCAGAGCGACGCGGTCTTGTGGTGCACCGGATCGATGAGCGCGAGCTCCGCGCCGCGCGCCCTCGCCTCGCGCAGCACCGGCAGGGTGTGCGGGCTCGACGTGAAGACGTTCTTGCCCCAGAGGAGGATGTGCCGGGCGTTCTTCAGGTCGGCGAGGTCGTGGCTGTCCTCCTCGCCGAAATCGGCGAGCTGCGCGGCGTCGCCCGCGCCGGAGCAGATGTCGCCGCGCTTGACCGTGACCGGCCCGAACCGCGCGAAGAAGGCGTCGGCGATCCCGGTGAGCATCCCGAGCGAGCCGCCGCTCCGGTAGTGGAAGATCGCGGCCGGGCCCGACGCGCGGCGGATCGCGAGCAGCCGCTCGGCCGCGGTGTCGAGCGCCTCGTCCCAGGAGACCGGCACGAGCTCGCCGCCCTTGCGGAGCAGCGGCGTCGTCAGGCGCTCGGGCGAGTACTGCGTCTCCAGGAAGCGCGACGTGCGGTGGCAGAGGAAGCCCCGCGTGATCGGGTGGTCCGGGTCGCCGGCGAGGCGCACGACGCGGCCGTCCTCCACGGTGGCCACGATGCTGCAAGCGTCGGGGCAGTCGCGGTTGCAGACGGTCTTGCGGAGCTCCTGCACGGCGGCAGTCTATATCAGGCGCGCGCGGCGGTACACCCGAGCGGCACCGCGTCGCCCAGCGCGGCGAGGGGGCTCCTGCACGCTGGCACGGACGTCGATCGCGCGCTGTCAGCGGTACCGGTCGGACATGGGTGCTCTCCCGCCGAGAGCGATGTCCGACAGAGGGCGATGTCCAACAGAGAGCGATGTCCAACACCGATGGATGGATTGGACCCCTCACCGGATTGGCGCCTGCCGTCGTCGCCGGGCCGTGCCGCCTTCACCCGCGCTGCGAGGCCGAGGAACGTCGTCGGCGAGCGGTCGGGCGGACGTCGCGACGGCGCGTCGGCGTCGTCGGTGGCAGGCTTGACCCTCGCGATGCCCCGGTGGTTTCATGGCGCGGTGAAGCCGGAGACCTCGCTCACCCCCAGCGCGATCGGGGCGCCTCCCGGCGCGGCCGTGGCGGGGGTCGCGTGGCGCGCGCGAGGGCGGCTCAACCTCACGGTGATCGCCAAGGCGACCTTCGCCTTCGTCGACGGCGCAAAGATGATCCCCGTCGAGCCGCAGGGGATCATCCATGCCGACATCCACCATCACAACAACCCGGGCCGCAGCGTCCGGCTGACGAGCGACCTCGCGCCCTACCTCGCGCGCGTCGACGTGTTCTTCACGGGCCACGCGTACGCGCCGCCGGGCCTGCCGGCGGCGCCCTTCTCGGTGCGCCTCGCGCTCTTCGCCGGCGAGCGCCCGATCCTCGACAAGGCGCTCGCGATCGAGCCCGGCGGCGAGGACAAGGCGATCCCTCTCGTCTACGAGCGCGCGTTCGGGGGGATCGGCATGGCCGACAACCCATTCGGCACCCGTTCCCCGACCGTCCTGGACCCCGCGCGGCGCGACCGCCCGGCGGGCTTCGCGCCGCTCGGGAGCGTGTGGCCGTCGCGCACGCGGCTGCTCGGGCGCACGACCCGCAAGGCGCTCGAGGCGCCCATCCTCGAGATCCCCGACGACTTCGACTGGAGCTACTTCCAGGCGGCCCCGCCCGATCAGCGCGTCGAAGCCCTGTGCGGCGACGAGTGGCTCGCGCTCCAGGGGCTCCACCCGACGCTCCACGTGCTGCGGACGCGCCTCCCCGGGGCGCGCGCCCTCGCGCGCGTCCACGGCCTCTCCGCGTTCGGCGTCAGGGAGGGGCAGCCGCTCGAGCTCGTGCTCGACACGCTGCACGTCGACGGCGACCGGCAGTCGTGCTCGCTGCTCTGGCGCCGCAGCTTCCCGCTCGCGGGTGAAGCAGCGCTCGCGGCGGTGCGCGTCGTCGTCGGCGTCGAGCTGCCGGGCACTCCGCCTGCGTGGCTGGCCCCAGCCGAGATGGCGATGTCCGCCACGCGCGCGGCCGCGGCGCCCGAGCAGGCCGGGGCGACGATCGAGCTGCTCGGCGAGGACGTCGAGGCGCGCGAGCCGCGCGGCGCCGCGCGGCGCCTCGATGCGTCCGCCGCGCCGACGAGCCGAGCCCCCGCCGGGTCGGCGGCCCCGCTCCCGTTCCGGCCGGGGGCCGCGCCGTCGCCCGCGGCGGCGCCCAGCCCGCAGGCGCCACGCCCACCGCAGCGGCGTTCCGTCTCGGAGACCCATTCGCTCTCCTCCGAGGACCAGGATCGCGCCCTCGCGGAGAGCCTCCTCCCGTTTCGACGCACCGGGCTTTCTCCCGCGCCACCGGCCGCAGCTCCCGCGAAAGCGGCCGCAGCTCCTGCGCCGCCTGCCGCCGCCGCGGCTCCGTCGCCCGCGGCGGGCGCTCCCGTGCCGCCGCCCACCGCCGCTCCCGCGGCGCCCGCCGCCGCTCCCGCGGCGCCCGCCGCCGCTCCCGCGCCGCGATCGCCCTGGGGCGGCGCCGCGAGCGACCGCGCGGTCGAGCCCGCGCCGCCTCGCAAGGCCCCGAAGCCGCAGAAGCTCGACATCCAGCAGGTCATCTACGGTTCCAGCAAGGGGCGCCCGTAGGTGGCGGTCCCTCACCACGCTCAAGGGAGCCAGCCGAGCCATGGAAATCCTCGTCGAAACCGCCGGCGCCCCGTGGGCGGGCGTGCAGGTCCGCGCGCTCTCGGGGCGCGAGGAGATCTCCCGGGTCTTCTCGTTCGACCTCGACGTGGTGTGCGATCCGCAGCGGGACCTGCCCGAAGACGCCGTCCCCGGGGCCCCGATCAGCGTCGTCGTCCTCATCGAGGGCGAGGAGATCCGCCGGATCCACGGCATCCTCGGCCAGATCCTCGATCGCCTGGACCCGGCCGCCGAGCGCCGCGCTTACCGCCTCCGCGTCGTCCCGCGCGCGTTCAGGCTGACGCTCGTCGAGACGCAGGAGATCTACGTGGATGCGAGCGTGCCGGACGTGATCCGGCGCAAGCTCGAGCGGCACGGCCTCGGAGCGGGCGACGTCGAGCTCCGCCTCCTCAAGGCGTACCCGCTGCGCGAGCTCATCGTGCAGTACAAGGAGAGCGATCTCGCCTTCATCAGCCGCCTCGCCGAGCACCTCGGGATCTGCTTTTTCTTCGAGCACCGGGGCGACCGCGACGTCCTCGTCTTCACCGACCACCCGGGGGGCTTTCGCCCCGTGGAGGGCGCCGCGGAGGTGCAGTTCCGGCCGCGCGGCGAGGCGTCCGACGTCTTCGCCATCGAGGTGACGAGCGAGCTCGTCCCCTCGGCGTACGTGGTGCACGACTACAACTACCGCAAGCCGCTGCTCGATCTCGCCGCGTATCACACGCTCGAGGGGGCGTCGGGCGGGGGAATCGTCGAGTACGGCAGCCACGTCAAGACGGCCGAGGAGGCGAAGGAGCTCGCCCAGATCCGCGCCGAGGAGCGCCTCTCGGGGCAGCGCGTCTACGAGGGCAAGAGCTCGCGGCCGGAGTTCAGCGCCGGGCACCGCACGATCCTGCGGGAGCACCCGCGGCTCGAGGCGCCCGAGGGCCTGCTCCTCGTCGCGGTCGAGCACACCGCGACGCTGCCCACCTTCGACGAGGCGGACGTGGCGGCGTCCTACGCGAACACCTTCACGGCGGTGCCCGCGCGCATCCACTACCGCCCCCCGCGGCGGACGCCGAGGCCGCGCATCCACGGGTTCGTCACCGGCGTCGTGCAGCCCGGCCCCGAGGGCGAGACCGGCGGCGTCGCGCGCCTCGACGGCGACGGCCGCTACACCGTGCAGTTCCATTTCGACACGGCGCTCCCGGGGGAGCAGAAGAGCTCGCACCCGGTGCGGATGGCGCAGCCCTTCGCCGGGCCGAACCACAACATGCATTTCCCGCTGCGGCCCGGCGCCGAGGTGCTCCTCGTCTTCGCCGACGGCGATCCGGATCGGCCGATCATCGTCGGCGCGGTCCCGAACGCGGCGGCGCCGTCGGCCGTCAACGCCGCGCTCGCCGATCGCCACCGCATCACGACGGCCGCCGGCGCGACGATCGAGATCCGCGACCGACGCTGACACGAGATGGAGGATCCCGCATGAACCGAGCCCCCGCCCCTCTCGAGGCGCGCCTCCGCTGCCTCGACGGCCAGCCCGCGCCGGCCGACGTCGTCCGCGACTGGAGGCGGTTCCTCGACCTGCCGGACAAGGCCCGCCAGGGCCTCTGGGAGATCCTGGCGCCGAGCCTCGCCGGCGCCGTCGACGCGGTGATGGAGAAGCGCGCGGAGGCGTTCTGCCGGCTCTACGACCTCTCGGCGCCGGATCTGCAAGCGAGCCTGCGCGTGTGCCGCTTCGTGCTCTCGCGCGCCAGCAGCCTCGATCTGGCCGCGACCGACGTCGCCGAGGACGTCGCGGCGCTCTCGGGCGACGACGCGCGCGGCGGCGTCGTCGTGCTCTCGTGGTACGAGGCGGCGAAGGCCGTCATCCGCCGGGGCATCCTCGAGGAGTCGATCTTCGATCACGGCAAGGTGCTGGTCGGGCTCGACTGGCGGGTCGACCGCATCGCCGGATCGGACCGGGGCGTGCACCTCGACGCGCCGCTCGCGGTGCTGACGCTGCGCCTGCGCGACGGGGGCCGCGACGAGCGCACGACGATCTACGTGGCGCCGCCGGCGCTCGGGCAGATCAAGGAGGCGTGCGACCGGATCGAGCGGATGATCGCCGGCGCGCCGCGGCCGCCCTCCGGCGAGCCGAAGGCGCAGGGATAGGCGCCGCGAGGGCCGGAGGACCACCCGAGGAGCAGGCCATGAGCATCAAGATCAACGATGGCGCCAGCTACACAAACTCGACGTCGGTCACGCTCACCCTCACCGCGCCCGCGGGCGCGACGCGGATGCGGTTCAGCAGCGATGGCGCGACCTTCGGCGCGTGGGCGTCGTTCTCGGCCACCACGAGCTACGCCCTGCCGTCGGGCGACGGCGGGAAGACGGTCTCGGTGCAGTTCGGCGACGGCGGGTCCACCGTGCTCGGCGCCGGGTCGGCCTCGATCACGCTGGACACCGCGGCCCCGACGGCGGCCTCGATCGCGATCAACGGCGGGGCCGCGGACACGGCGACGCGGCAGGTCGCCCTCACGCTCGACGCGACGGACGGGACCTCCCCTGTCGCGAAGGTGCGGCTCAAGAACGACGGCGGCGAGTGGGGAGCCTGGCAAACCGCGACCGCCAGCGTGTGGTGGACGCTCTCGGACGGCTACGGCCAGAAGACGGTGAGCGCCCAGTTCCAGGACAGCGCAGGGAACGAGTCGAGCGTGGTGAGCGCGTCGATCGAGTACGTGAAATTCAGCGTCACCGGGACCTGGCTCATCCTCAAGACCCCCGACTACGACGACGCCACGGGCACGCAGACGAGCTATTTCCGCATCGGCGCGTCGGACTCGACCACCGAGAACGCCCTGCTCGACTCGTTCACGCACGCCGACCCCGCGGACAGCGCGAAGACGAAGCCGGGCGTGCAGAACGCCGACGACCTCCGCGCCGGAGACCCGGCCAAGACGTACCCGGGCTGGTTCGAGTACACCGACGGCGACCGGACGCTCGTGGTCCGCGGCAACAACCGGGAGAGCATCCAGCTGGACGAGACGGTCCTCGTCGGCGGGAACAAGACCGACACGGTCGGCGGCAAGTACCGCCTCAACCTCGGCGCCGGCACGCTCGAGGTGTACAACGCCGATCCCGTCTATCGGGTCGAGTTCTTCGAGCAGGACGTGTACGCGGCCGGGAAGAAGACCTGGCGCAAGCGCGAGATGGGCCACAACTCCAGCGATTCCTACACCTTCGGCGACACCGAGAGCTTCTACGGCGGCTACAAGTTCGACGCGATGTTCGGCATGACGAACACGGTCTTCCTCGGCGGCAAGATCGATCTCAGCCTGGCGCTGGCGCTGACCGCGAGCGTGGGCATGACCGTCGAGTTCGGCGCTGGCCTCAAGTACTCGAACGTCGCGGGCAAGGAGATCAGCACGGCGGGCGATCACGAGCTCAAGGCGCGCGAGGAGATCCACCTGCGCATCAAGGCCGATCACGAGGGCGTCGGGGGGAGCCGGAACGCGGTGCTCGCCGGGATCGCAGCCGCGACCGCCGTCCCGGTGGCGGTCCTCTCGGGGTGCACCGCCGCGGGGACCGTCGACAGCAGCGGCGTGGCCGCCGTCCCCGCCGGGTGCCTCGGGGGCGCGGCGGCCGCCTTCGCCGTCGGGCTCGTCGCCTCGGTGGTCGTCGCGCTGAAGGACAAGGCCGGGGACCCGAGATCGCAGGCCGAGATCAAGATGGACAAGAAGGGGATCCTCATCGGGCAGAACGACGCGGCGGGCGCGACGCAGAGCGCGATTTACGTGGGGGAGGACGACGGCGGGCCAGGAGCGGTGTTCCTCGCGAACGTCAAGAACTCCTATGTAGAGCTCGATCCAGACGCGGACATCGTCGTCAACGCGGGGAAAGATATCTACCTCCAGACGGAGGACGGAAGCGCGGTCCTGAAGCTGGCGACCGGCGGCAACATCCGGCTCAAGAGCTCGAGCGCCAACATCCAGGGACAGATCACCCTGGGCGCCAACAACGCGCTGACCATCCAGTAGGCCGCGCGTGGAGATCCTCAACGACACCGGTCTCAAGCTCGGCTGGCTCGTGGGCCGGGTGCGACCGCCTGCGACCAGCCTGACGGTGATCGTCAAAGGCACCTTCACGCTGGCCCCGAACGCGCCGGCGGCGCTCGCCGCGCCGGGCGATCGGCTCCTGCTCGAGAGCGATCGCCACCTCGACGACGACCCTGGGAAGAGCCTCGTCTACGCCTCCGATTTCGCCTACTTCAAGCCGCGCGCCGACGTGCTCCTGGTCGGCACCTGCCGCACGCCCCGCGGCGAGGCGCAGCGGGTCTCGTACGCCGCGCTGGAGGTCGGCCGCCTCCGCAAGCAGATCGCGGTGATCGGCGATCGGACCTGGGACGGCGAGGTCGCCACCGAGCCGCGGCCGTTCCGCGCGATGCCGCTCCGGTACGAGCTGAGCTTCGGCGGCGACGGCTTCGCGAAGAACCCGCGCGGGCGCGGCCGCGGCAAGGTCAAGACCGCCGCCGGCGTCGAGCGCTGGCCGCTGCCCAACCTGGAGCTGCCCGGCAGCCTGATCGACTCGCCGCGGCAGATCCCGGAGCCCGCGGGCTTCGGCCCGATCGAGCGGACGTGGGCGCAGCGCACCGCCGGCGTCGGCACCTACGACGATCGCTGGCTGGCCGAGCGCTGGCCCGGCCTCCCCGAGGACTTCGACTGGGGCTATTTCAACGCCGCCCCGCGCGATCAGCAGATCGCGGGCTATCTGCGCGGCGACGAGGCGATCGCGCTCGAGAACCTGCACCCCGAGCTCCCGCGCTACGAATCGCGGCTGCCCGGCCTGCGCGCGCGCTGCTTCGTGGAGGCCGCGGCGCGCGGCAGGGCCGAGATCCGCGAGGTGTCGCTCCACCTCGACACGCTCTGGATCGACATGGACGCGGGCCGGCTCGCCCTCGTCTGGCGCGGCCTCACCCCGATCGCGTCGCGCGATCACGACGAGCTCCGCCGGATCCTGCTGGTCACCGAGCCGCTCGCCGAGCCGCCGCTCCCGGCCTCTCGCTACCGCGAGCCCGCGTCGTGGCGGCGCCCGGAGGCGCCCGAGATCGCCGCGAAGCCGCGCGCGTCCGGCGTGCCCGGCGCGCCCGACGGCGAGCAGGGCGAGCCCGGCGACGTCGACCCCGACATCGTCGCCGGGCTCGAGCAGGCGCGCGCGATGCTCGAGAAATCCGGGGTCCCGCGCGACGTGATCGAGCGGCTGCGCGGCGTCACCTCGCCCGACGCGTTCCTCGCGATCGTGATCGGAGAGCTGCGGCACGATCCGGAGGCCGCGGCGCGGCTCGAGCGCGACTCGCGCGAGCAGACGCGGCGTTTGCTCATCGAGCACGGCCACGATCCCGCGCTGCTCGACGAGCCGGCGCGGCCCGAGGATCCGTCCGCCGCCGCGGCGGCGCTCACGCGCGAGGAGGTCGCGGCGCGCGCGAAGGGCGGGCGGAGCTTCGCCGGCGCGAGGCTCGCGGGCCTCGATCTCTCGGAGCTCGACCTGCGCGGGCTCGTCTTCACGCGCGCGGATCTCACGGGCGCGCGCCTCCGAGAGGCTCGCCTCGACGGCGCGGATCTGACGGGCGCCCGCCTCGAGCGGGCCGATCTCACGCGCGCCTCGCTCGCGCGCGCCGTCGCCGTCCAGGCCGAGCTCTACGGCGCTGATCTCACGGGCGCGGACCTCTCCGCGGCCAACCTCTCGGAGGCCGGCCTCCGCGGCGCGGCGCTCCCGGGCGCCAGGCTCGACGAGGCCGATCTCACGGGCGCCACGCTCGCGCAGGCGAACCTCGAGCGCGCGTCGCTGCGCGACGCCGAGCTCGGCGGCGCCAACCTCGCGGAGGTCCGGGCGCGCGGGGCGAACGCCCGGGGGGCCCGCCTCCGCGGCGCGAGGCTCACCGCCGCCGACCTGCGCGGCGCCTCGCTCGACGCGGCCGATCTCACGGGCTGCGCGCTGGACGGCGCGCAGCTCGGCGGCGCGTCGCTGCGCGAGGCCTCGCTCCACGGCGCCTCCGGCGAGCGCGTCTCCATGGCGGAGGCCGATCTCACGGGCGCGCGCGCCGTCGACGGCGCGTCGTTCCGGCGCGTCGATCTCCGCGCGGCGAGGGCCGACGGGTCCAGCTGGACCGGCGCGTCGCTCCGCGAGGCCGATCTGCGCGGCGCGACCCTGATCCGCGCCGATCTCTCGGGCGCCGACCTGTCGGGCGCCAACCTGCACCGCGCCGTCCTCAAGAACGCCAACCTGAGCAAGGCGAAGCTCGACGCGGCGCTGCTCACCGCGGTCAACCTGTTCCAGGGCACGCTCGAGCAGGCCAACCTGACCCGCGCCGACCTCCGCGGCTCGAACCTGTACGGGTGCGAGCTGCTCGACGCGATCCTCGCCGAGGCGCGGCTCGACGGCGCGAACCTGAAGGCGACGAAGCTCGCCGGGCGGAGCGCGGGATGACCGCGGGCACCCCTGGCAAGGACGTGGCGGCCCTGCTCCACCGCCTCCGCGCGAGCCCGGCGCCCGGTCCTCCGGTGGTGCCGGAGATCGATCTCGCCGGCGCCGACCTGCGCGGCGCGCCCCTCGAGAAGGTGGCGCTCCATCGCGTCCGCCTCGCCGGCGCGGATCTCTCGGGGGCGCGGCTCGCGGGGGCGATGTTCATCTCGTGCGACCTCCACGGCGCGAAGCTCGCGGGCGCCGATCTCGCGGGCGCGGTCTTCAGCTCGCTCGACGTGGCGGTGGATCGCGAGGCCGCCGTGGAGGTCCCGCTCGACGCCGCCGGGCTGGCGCGCGAGCAGATCGACGCGCTCGCCGGCGCGGGCGTGCGCGGCCTGCAGCGCCGGCTCCTCGACCTGGGGGGCGCCGATCTCACGGGCGCGGGGCTCCAGGGGGCCGTGCTCGAGGGGGTCGATCTCGCCGGGGCGCGGCTCGCCGGCGCCGATCTCACCGGCGCGATCCTCGAGCGCTGCACGCTCACCGGGGCGTCGCTCGAGGGAGCGCGGCTCGACCGCGCCTCCGTCAGCGACGGCAAGCTCGCCGGCGCGGATCTCTCCGGCGCGCACCTCGCGGAGACCGCGCTCTCGGGCTGCGACCTCTCCGCGGCGCGCCTCGACCGCGCGACCCTCCGCGCCGCTCGGATCGAGCGCTGCGACCTCGGCGGCGCGTCGTTCCACGGAGCGCACCTCGACGGCGCGGCCCTCGTCGAGGTCACGCCCGCGGCGCCGCCGCTCGCGGGCGCGCGGGTCGACCGCCTCCGGCTCGAGGGCGCGTCGCTCTCCGCGCTGGGCGCGCTCGCGGGCGATCACGGCGGCGGCCGGCTCGCGCGCTGCGACCTCCGCGGCATGGATCTCACCGGCGGCAGCTTCGCCCGGGCCGAGCTCGCGGGGAGCGACCTCGCGGGCGCGAAGCTCGCGGGCGTCGATCTCACCGGCGCCGACCTCCGCGGGTGCGAGCTCGGCGGCGCCGACCTCCGACGGGCGCGGCTCGCGAAGGCCTCGCTGTCGGCGGCGAAGCTCTCGCGCGCCAGGCTCGACGGCGCGATCCTGGACGGGGCCGACCTCACCGGCGCGATCCTCGCCGGCGCCGAGCTGCGCGGGATCTCGGCCGAGGGCGTCGATCTCACGAGGGCCGACCTGACGGACGCGGTCCTCGACCGGACGGCGCTCACCGACGGCACGCTCGCCGGCGCGAAGCTCTCGCGCGCGAGCCTCGAGGGCGCGGTGCTCGACGGGTGCGACGCGAGCGGCGCCGTCCTCGAGGGCGCGATCCTCGCCGGGGCCCGCCTGCGGACGAGCAGGCTCGCGGGCGCGAAGCTCGCGGGCGCCGATCTCCGGCGGGCCAGGCTCACGGGCGTCGATCTGTCGGGCGCCGATCTCTCGAAGGTCAAGCTCGAGGCCAACGCCTTCGTGGGCTGTCGCCTCGCGGGCGCCGACCTCCGCGGCGCCGACCTGTCGGGCGCCGATCTCACCGACGCCGATCTCTCCGGCGCCGATCTCACGGGCGCGCGGCTGCACGGCGCCACGCTGACCCGCGCGGACGCGAGCGGCGCTGCGCTCCACCGCGCGGCGATGAGCCGCGCCGACGCCGAGGCCGCGAACTTCGGCGGGAGCAAGCTGCAGCAGGCCGACCTGCGCGAGGCGAACCTCCGCAGGGCGTACCTCGAGGGGGCGGCGCTCGGGGGCGCGAACCTGACCGGGGCCGATCTGCGCGAGGCCATCCTGGTGCGCGTCGACGCCCCGCGCGCGCTCTTCTGCAGGGCCCGGCTGGGCTACGCCGATCTCTCGCACGCGCGGCTCGCGGACGCGGACTTCGCGCAGGCCGACGTGGCGGGCGCCAACCTGCACCGGATCGACGACCCTGGCGCGCTCTGGGCGCTCGCGAACCGCGAGCAGGCCCGGGGCACCGATCCGGATCTGGCCGCTGCCGAGGACTGGCAGCCGCCCAGCGCGTAGTCACCCGAGGCGGAGGGACGATGTCGAAGCTTTCCTTGTCCAGCGTGAGCCCGAAGGAAGCGACCGCGAGCTACGTGAGGCGCGCCGCCGTGGTCGAGGTCGCGAGCGAGCAGCGATGCGTCGTGCGCATCGAGCACGACGGCCGCGCCCTTGAGCTGAGCGCGGTGATGGCGATCTCCCCGCTGCCCCGGATCGAGGTGGGCCGTCACGTGCTGGTGACCGGAGAGGACCTCGAGCGCTGCTACGTCATCGGCGTGCTCGGCGACGAGGCGGCCCCTGCCTCGGAGCGGCGGCTCACCACGCGGTCCGGCGCCTCGGCGGCCGTGTCCACCGACGGCGAGCGCGAGCGCATCGAGGTGCGCGACCCGGCCGGGCGCCTGGTCTTCGAGTATCGCCCCGATCTCGGCCGCGGCCTGCTCTCCGTGCCCGCGGGCGATCTCGCGCTCGCCGCGCCGCAGGGGAACATCGATCTCGTCGCCGGGGGCGCGATCCGGTGCCGCGGCGCGGGCGGGGTGACGCTCGAGGCCGGCGACGGGGACGCGAGCGCGCGGCCGTCGCTCGCGCTGGGGCAGACCGAGGCGCGCCTCGGCGCCCGCGCGGTGAAGCTCGTCGGCGAGCGGGCCGAGGTGCTCTTCGCCGAGGCGAGCTATCGAGGCGTCCAGCTCTCGGCGGCGGTCGAGCAGGTCAAGGTGGTGGCGGACCGGATGGAGACGCTCGCGACCCACGTCTTCGAGCGGCTCAAGCGCTCCTTCCGCCGCGTCGAGGACCTCGACGAGCTCCTGGCCGGGCGCGTGCGCACGCGCGCCTCCGGGGCCTATTCGGTCAAGGGGGGTCACGCCTCGATCGAGGCCGAGGACGACGTGAAGATCGACGGCAAGCGCATCCACCTCGGGTGAGCGGAGGAGGGCCGATGTTTCCCATCGCGACGAGGCAGGGAGGGACCTGCGAGGCCTTCCCGGACACGTGCAAGACCCCGGCGCCGCCGGCCCCGCCCGTGCCGGTGCCCTACCCGAACACCGCGCAGCTCGTGCAGGCCAACCCGGGGACCTGCGCGAAGAAGGTGAAGGTGTTGAACCAGCCGGTGATCACCAAGCAGACGGTGATCCCGATGAGCGCCGGCGACGAGGCCGGGGCGGCGGGCGGCGTGGTCTCCGGCACGATCAAGGGCCCCGTGCAGTTCAAGCAGGGGTCGGCCAAGGTCAAGGTGGAGGGGCAGCCGGTCGTCTTCCAGACGTGCATGACCGCGCACAACGGCACGAACGCCAACATGCCCGCGGGCGTGCATTCGTCTCCATCGCAGACCAAGGTGTCTGTCGCGATGTAGGCCGCGGCTCCGGAGGAGGGGCTGCCGAGCTGCCCGCCCCGGGTGCTTACGGTGGTGCGTGGATGAGAGAGGTGTTCAGTCCGCGGCGAGGCGCTCGGGGGCGTAGTCGCGCGAGTCGTCGCCGGAGACCTCCTGGGCGATCGCGCGGAGCTGCTCGTAGCGCTCGCGCAGCAGCGACCACAGCCGATCGCGGATGTCGCGCGAGTCGACGCGCTCCGGCGCGCGGGTGTTGCTGAGCAGCCACTTCGCGGTGCCGTTGATCCGGGTCACCTCCTCCCGGGTGAGGGAGATCCGGCCTTGCACGTGGTTCCACCGGTCCAGGATGAGGTTGGTGATGGTGGCCGCCGCGCTCGCGGGATCGCCGGCGACGAGCGCGCGCCGGACGATGCCGTAGGTCTCCGGGACGATGCCGCGCGGGAAGCAGGCCTCGGCCGCGGCGAGCGTCGGGCGCAGCGCCTCGTAGAGCTGGTCGAGCCGCTCCGTCACCTCGGCCGGCGGCGCGCTCTCGGGCTGCATCCGCGCCACCGCGTAGTCGAGCGCCATCGCGAGCTCCGGCAGGCTGCGGATCGCGTCGAAGCGAGACTTCGGCAGCCGGCGCCGGTGGCGCGCCGGATCGCGCGTCACGGACTGCACGGCGCGCCGGACGATCGCGAGCACCCCGCCCGCGTCCCCGCGGAAGGCCTGCACGTTGGCCGCAGGGAGGTCGCTCGCCGGCATCGCGTACCGCTCGTAGCGCTCCCGATCCAGGCTCTCGTCGCCCCTTGAGCGCGGCTCGACGGAGAGCGGCTCGACGTTGGCGGACGAGGCCGGCTCCGCCCGCTCCGAGCCCGGCTGCTCCGCGCCCGCCTGCTGCGGCCGGTCCGTGGCGGGGCGCTCGCCCTCCGCGCGGGGGCGCTCCCCCGGAGGGGGCGCCCCGGCGGCCTGCAGTGTCTCTTCCGGACCGGTCTCGATCGGACCGGACGCCGTGCTCTGGGCGGTGCTGTCGGCCTCGAGCGGTGTGGACCGAAGCGCTGGATCCCGCAGCGCCTCGAGGTCGTCTCGCGCACGCGTCATCCGGGCCATCGTACGTAAGTCGGCACGACGGCACAAGATCCGCGGCCGCTCGCTCGCCGCGATCGTCCTCCGCCCCGCGCGTGGAGGCGCCGATCCTGCGCGGCGGCGCCGACCACCCTGCGCGGCGGCGTCGACCCCGCGCGGCGGCGTCGACCCGGCGTCACGGCGTCGACCTCGCACGCAGGGCGTCGACCTCGCACGCGGGGCGTCGCCCGTCCCGGGAGGCGGCCCTCATCGGCGGGCGCGGATCACGCGTCGAGCGCGTCCCAGAAGGTGCGCAGATCGTCCGTGAGCGGCGCCTCGATGCGCACGCGTTCGCCGGTCGCCGGGTGCGTGAGCTCCAGGAGCGCGGCGTGGAGGGCGTGGCGGTCGAGCTCGAGCGCGCGGCGGTCGTCGTCGGTGAGCTCGCCGTCGGCGCCGCGCGCGAACAGCCCCTCGTCCGGCCCGTAGAGCTTGTCGCCCACGAGCGGCAGGCCGCTCGACGCGAGGTGGACCCGGATCTGGTGCTGCCGGCCGGTCTCGAGCGTGCACTGGATCATGGAGTAGCGCCGGCCGGTGAGCGGATCGGCGCGGCGGCCCAGCACCTCGCACGCGGTGGCCGACGCGAGGCCGCGGCCCGGCCGCGCGACGCGCATCTTCACCTTGTAGCGGCTCTCGGTGTCGAGCTCGAGCGGCAGCTCGACCCGGAAATCGTCGCGCTCGGGCCAGCCCCAGGCGATCGCCACGTAGCGCTTGAGGACGCCGGTGCGCTCCTCGAACTGCGCCTTCACCGTCCGATCGGCCTCGGGCGTGCGGCAGAGGAGGAGCACGCCGCTCGTCTCGCGATCGAGCCGGTGCGCCAGGAACAGCCGCTCTCCGGGGCGCGCGGCCTCCATCATCTTGATGACGGTGCTCTTGTGGTAGCGCGCCGTGGGGTGCACGGGCAGGCTCGGCGGCTTGTTCACCGCGAGCAGCGCGTCGTCCTCGTGGAGCACCGGGATCGCCGTGTCGGGCGCCTGCTCGTCCCACGGCGCGCGCCAGAGGAGGATGCACTGCTCCGGCCGCACGCGATCGCTGCCGCGCAGGCGCCGCGCCTCGGGCGAGTAGGCGCCGCGGGCGACGATCTCGGCGGCGCGCGTGCGGCTCGTCCGCTTGAGCTGCGACTGCACGAACCGGTCGAGCCGCATGCCCGCCGACTCGGGCGGCACGCGGAGCACGGTGACGACCGACCCTTCCGGCACCTCCTCCGGCCGCACCACCTCGGTGCCGCGGCCGAAGGGGCCGCTCGTGCCGGCGAGCTCGCGCGCGCTGATCCTGGTCATGGGTCGAGTGCCCCTCGCCTTTAGCAAAAGCGCCGGCCGGGGGCGCGGAAAATCCCCGCCCGCCCGCGGCCCCGCGACGCGCCGCGCCCGCCCCGCGGAGCGCGCGCGACAGGCTCGCGCGCCGCGGCCTCCGTCGGCGGCCGATCGTCCGGCACGGCGCCGCCGTCGCAAAGGTGCCATCGGGGCACGGCCGCGAGAAATCCTCTACCGTTCGAGGAGCGACGGTGAGCGCCACGCAGACCTCGGACCCCGCGGGCGAGACAACGGGCGCGCCGGCGCTCCGCGAGCGCCTCCGCGCGCTCCACCGCCGCATGTGCGAAGGGCTGATCGAGCGGGACGAGCCGGCGCGGGTGCTCTTGCTCGCGGCGCTCGCCGGCGAGCACGTGCTCCTCCTCGGGCCGCCGGGGACCGCGAAGAGCGAGCTCGCGCGCCGGCTGCGCGGCTGCATCGCGGAGGGGATCTACTTCGAGCGCCTGCTGACGCGGTTCTCCGTGCCCGAGGAGCTCTTCGGACCGCTCTCGATCAAGGCCCTCGAGCAGGACGAGTACGTCCGCCTGACCGAAGGGTACCTGCCCGCCGCGTCGGTCGCCTTCCTCGACGAGATCTTCAACGCCAACAGCGCGATCCTCAACGCGCTCCTCACGCTGCTCAACGAGCGGGAGTTCGACAACGGCGCGCGGCGCGTCGCGACGCCGCTCGTGAGCGTGGTCGCGGCGACGAACCACGTCCCCGACGCCCCCGAGCTCGCGGCGCTCCACGACCGGTTCCTCTTTCGCTGCCACGTGACCCCCGTCTCCGCGGACGGCTTCCTCGGCCTCCTGGACGTCCCGCCGAGCCCGCGCCCCGCGGACGCCCGCGCGCCGCGGCTCACGCTGGCCGAGATGGACGAGATCCGCCGGCGCGCCGCGGGCGTCTCGCTCTCGCCGAGCGCGCGGTCGCTGCTCGCCTCGATGCGCGCGCTGCTCGCCGAGAAGGGGCTCTACGTCTCCGACCGGCGCTGGCGGAGGATCGCCAACGTCCTCCGCGTCGCCGCGCTCTGCGACGACCGGCGCGTGGTCACGCTGGCGGACGGCCCGCTCATGCTCCACGGCCTCTGGGACCGCCCGGAGCACATCGAGGTCGTCGAGGGGGCCCTCGCGGCGACCCTCGACGCCGCGCTCGTCGACGAGCCGCGGCGCCACGAGGCGATGGTCGAGGCCTTCGAGGCGGAGATCGACAGGGAGCTCCGCTGCGTCGAGCACGCGTGCGACGACGAGGGGCGGCCGCTCTACCTCGACGAGGCG
This sequence comes from Sorangium sp. So ce836, assembly GCF_028553905.1. NCBI lineage: Bacteria > Pseudomonadati > Myxococcota > Polyangiales > Polyangiaceae > Sorangium > Sorangium sp. So ce836. The sequence goes on from NZ_CP102233.1 coordinate 5,422,297, forward strand.
GGCGAGCGCGTCACCGAGCCCTACCACCGGCGCCCGGTGACGAACGCGGACGGCGTGCTGCTCTTCGAGGCGCCCCCGGACATGGCCTCTCCCAGGCGCCGCTTCACCATGGGCGAGCTGTGGGAGGAGCACTTCCAGAACAAGGTCAACGGCTGGGAGCGGCTCGAGGCCTGGGTGAAGACCCCGCTGCACCAGGCCTTCGCCAGGGAGCTCCGGGCGCCGGTGACGGCCCCGGCGCGCTACCCGGCCGAGCACGTCGCCGCGCGTCGCCGGCAGCTCGAGGAGCTGCTCGGCGACGTCGACGGCTTCCTGAGCGGGATCTCCGCGGCCCACGGCGGCGTGGGCCCGTCGCTCTGGGTCTCCGAGGCGCGCCACGGCGCCGTCGCGCGCCGGCTCGGAGCGTCGGAGCGGTCGCTGTCGGCGCTGCGAGCGCGCCTGCGCTCCCTCGTCGATCGTCTCGCCGAGCTCCCGGTCAAGGGCGCATGACCACCGGGGAGGCGCTCGAGGTCCGCTACGCCTGGCTGGACGGCCTGCCGGAGCCGCTCTTCCGGCGGACCGTCACGCACACGCACGGGCGCATCGCGCCGCGGGGCGCGGCGATCCTCGCCCTGCGGGACGCGCTGCTGTCGGGGCGGGTGCCCCCGGCCGACGCCGTCGCGTGGCCCGAGGAGGACGACCTCCGCCGCGCGCTCTTCGACGCGCTCGCCGCGGCGAACGTGGGGCCCTATTGCGACGGGGATCCCCGGACCACCGACGAGGTGCTGGCCTTCGTCCTCGACGTCGTCGGCGACGCCGAGGAGCTCCACGATCGCGCCCTCATCGCCTTTCACTCCCTCGCGCGCGAGCGCGACGCCGAGCGGGCGCGCCGCGGGTCGGGCGCGTGCGGTCCGGGCGCCGGGGACGGCGGGGGCGGGGGCCGCGTGGCGGGCGTCTCGCTCGACGAGCGGCAATGGGAGGAGGCGCGGCGCGACGCCATGCGCCTGCTCTGCGAGCTCGTGGCGTCCCGCACCGAGGTCCGGTGGTCGGAGCTCGTGACGGTCTGCGCCGAGCTCGAGCGCGCCTTCCGGCAGCTCGCCGAGGCGCTCGACCTCCCGCCCGGGAGCTGCCGCGGCATGCTGCGCGCGCTGCCGCGCGGGGATCTCCTCGAGATGCGGCGGCTCCTCTGGTACGCCCCGGCGCTCGAGGAGCTCGTGCGCACGCTCGGGCGCATGCGCGCGGCGGCGGATTCCTCGGCGGGGTCCTCGCTGGAGCAGGTGGGCGAGATCGTGGCGCGGCCGAGGGAGGTGTCGCGCGAGGTGCAAGGCGACCGGGGGCCGGAGATCCGGGGGATCGAGCGATCGAGCGAGGTGTCGCGCATGCTCGCGAGCGAGGCGGCGCTCCTCGCGCGCCCGGCGCTGCGGCGGCTCTGGCGCGCGCGGTGGGCGGAGCGGGCGCTGCTCACGTACCGGGCGCGGGGCGTGTTCACGCAGCGCATCCAGGAGGTGCAGGCGTTCGAGGACGGGCAGGCCCACGAGGAGCGCCGCGCGGAGCGAGGGCCCGTGCTCGTCGTGCTCGACACGTCCGGCTCGATGGCGCGCTTGGAGGACGTCGCGAAGGCCGTCGTCCTGCAGATCGCGGGCGCGTGCTTCGTGCAGCAGCGCGCCTGCTACCTCTACATCTTCAGCGGCCCGGGGGATCTGGCCGAGCATGAGCTGTCGTTCGACGGCGACGGCCTCGCCGGGCTGCTCGCGTTCCTGAGCCTGTCGTTCCGCGGCGGCACCGACATCGACGAGGCCCTGCGGCGCGCCTGCGGGCGGATCGGGGCCGGCCCTTACCGGCAAGCGGACATCGCGGTGATCAGCGACGGCTGCTTCTGCCTGGGCGACCCCGTGCAGCGGGACATCCGGCGCGTCCGGTCGACGAGCGCGGCGCGGATCCACGGGATCCGCGTCGGCGCCGGCGAGGGCTTCGACGCGATCGGGTGCGACTCGCTGCACGAGGTGTCGATGTGGCTCGGGGGCCTCCTCGGGTCCTCGTCCTGAGCGGCGCGCCCGGGCGGCCGCTCAGAGGGGGTCGATGATCTCGCAGGGGAAGTTGAACGAGATGCCCTGCGTCGCGGCCTTGAGCTTCTCGCAGGCGTCGCCGACGAGGGTGAGCTGGGTGGGGCTCTCCATGGTCCAGCCGTTCTGCGCGTCGTAGGGCACGGGCACGCCGTCGATGAGCACCTGGCCTTCCGACGCGTGATCGAGATCGACCGCGATGGAGCCCTGGAGGTCGAACGTGCAGCTCTTCGCGCCGGAGATGGCCGCGTTGAGCTCGTTCTCCAGGGCGTTCGCGTTGGTGGGATCCGGCGTGTAGTACATCGCGGTGCCGCCCACGTCGGCGTAGGTGCCGGCGCCGGTGAAGCAGGCTTGGTTCGTGTTCTGCGGCCGCCGGACCGGCTGGCCGGCGCCGGCGTTCGCGAGGTCCTGGAGGTGCTCGGCGAACGCGCCGTCGCCGAGGCCGAAGACGAACGTCCCGATGCCCTGCCTGTACGCCGACTGGACCGCGCCTACGACGTCGTCGCGCGCGCACACGGACGGCCCGTCGTCGCAGCGATCGGGCTCGCCGTCGGTGACGAAGAGGATGTACTTGGGGCCGGGCTCGGCGAAGGCGAGGAGATCGGGGATGATCGTCTCGTTGAACGTCATGCCGGTCGGCGTCTCGAGCTTCTGGCCCGGCCGCATGGAGGCCGCCTCGTACGCGGCCGCGATGTCGGCGTGGCTGTTGAGGGCGATGACGTCGGTCCCGGCGAGCAGCGGGCACTGATCCGGGGCGATCCCGGTGAAGGTGAGGAACCCGAAGCGCACCTTCGCCTGCAGGCTCTCGACCACGTTGAGCACGGCCGTCTTCAGCGGCTCCCAGAAGCCGCTGTCGTACATGCTGCCGGAGCGATCGACGACGATCATGACGGTCGGCGTCTGCGGCTCGAAGGCGATGTCGAGCTGCTGGCAGCTGCCGCCGGCGCCGCCGTTCCCGCTGGTGGCGAGCAGGCCGCCGCCGCTGCCGACGAAGATCGGCTCCTCGCCGCCGCCGCTGGTCGCGCCGCCGCTGCTGGTCGCGCCGCCGCCGCTGCCGCTGATGCCGCTGGAAGCGCCGGAGCCCTGGGAGGAGGAATCGCCGTCGTTCGTGCCGCTACAGCTCAAGGCGATGCCGGCGGCGACGAGGGCGAGGGACCAAGAGAGCCTGGGAAAGATAAGTGTGCTGCTCACGAGATAAAGATACACAGGCCGGGGCGGCGTGTCTCCGCCGTGCACGGGCCCGGCGGTGGGCTCGGCGCGATCCGGCGGCGGATGCGCGCGGGCGGGAGGTCGCTCGACGCGGCGCATGCAGCGCCGCCCCTGCGGCGACATCCGGACGCCGGCCAGCGCGCAGCGCTGCCTTCATGGCTGCGTCCGGGCGTCGGCCGTCGCGCAGGAGCGCGTCCGCGGGGGCACCTGGAAGCAACGCAACATGCAGCAGGGTCTGCGCGGGTCGAGTTTAAAGTAAAAAATCATACAAAAGTGCCTGCGAAACTGCACCTGGAAGTAAGCCATCATTCAGAAATGTGTACGGGAGGAACTCCTGGATGCAGTTCAGCTTACAAAATTGTGTACGGCGGCGCTCCGATGCGTGCCGGCGCAGGGGCGGGTGGATGCGGAGCGTGTCCGGCCGCCGCGGCGGGAGTGTGCGGAGCGTGTCCGGCCGCCGCGGCAGGTGGGTGCGGAGAGCCGAGTGTCCGATTCGTGCCGGGAATCTGGTGCCGTGAGCGACCCTGGTTAGCTTCGGCGACCATGGCGAAACCTACAAACCGACCTGACAAGGCCCCGCCGGCGCATGCCGCGGGAGAGGAACGGGCGCGGAGCTACCAGGCGCTCTACAAGCACTACCAGCCGATCGGCGCGGAGCTCCGCGCCGAGGAGGTGCAGGTCTGTCGCGCGGATCCGCGCCTCGTGCTCGTGAACGTGAAGCGGGGCGTCGCTGCGGTGCTCGGCACGAAGGAGCAGGCGCAGGCCGTGCGCGAGCACCTGCCGAAGGTCCCGGTGACGCAGGCGCAGGAGCTGCCGGACATGGCCCGCGCGCTGCTGTTCGCCTCGCGCGAGGCGCTGCCCCGGGTCGCGAGCCCGAAGGAGATCGAGAAGGCGCTCGCGGAGATCAGCGGGCCGCGCGAGGAGCTGCTCACCCAGGCGGAGATCTTCGCCCGGCGGGGGCTCCTGGACCGGGAGCGGGTCGCGCAGATCCGGGCCGGCTCCGGCAAGTACGACGCGGCCCGGGACGGGATGGAGCTCGCGGCGCTGTTCGCCGCGCACGCGGAGGCGCTGAAGGGGCTGCACCCGTTCACGCGGGAGGAGATCGCGGAGCTCGGGCGAACGAGCGAGTGGCTGCTCGAGAACCTGACCCCGACCGGAGCGCGGGCGGAGGCGAAGAAGCGGGAGAAGGGCCCGGCGGAGGACGCGCGAGACCGGCTGTGGACGCTGATCGTGCAGCGGTACGCGCATGTCCGGAAGATCGGGTACTACTTCCACGGCGACGACTTCGAGCAGCTCACGCCGCGGCTCCTGTCGCGGGCGCATGCGGCGAAGGCGGGCGCGGAGGCGGAGGAGGCGCTCGACGAGGAGGCGGAGGCGGGCGAGGGCGGCTCTGCCGATGCGGGGGGCGAGGGGGTGGCGTGACGCCCTGATGCTCGCTGCGGCTTCGTTCCTCATGGGTCGCGGGAGGTTCGGCTGAGCCTCCCGTGACCGAGTCGCCTGAGCATCTACTGCTCTGGCCCACGTCTTGGCCGCACCGACTTCTTCCGGTGCAAGCGCCAGCGGCCGGGACTACGATGGCCCGCCGCAAATCGAGGCGCGCTCATGCTCGGCCCGCACGCTCCACATTCTTTCGCGACCTTCCCGGAACCCCTCGCCGTCGCGGAAACCGTCGGGATTGACGCTGCGAAGGAGCGGCTGGCGTGACACGTGCCCCCTTCGAGGTCGGGCCGTTCCTCGGCCAGGACGAAGGGCAGCACTTCGACCGGAAGTCGCTCTTCGAAGGCCCGGAGGGGCAGAAGCGCCCTCGCGACCGGCGGAGCGCCCGCGACCAGGTGGCCGAGTACGTCGCCGCCTTCGCCAACGCGGAGGGAGGCGTCCTCGTCTCTCGGCCTTGAGGACGATGGAACCGCGACCGGCCACCGCTACCCGGCGGACGCAGTGCGCGCGATCCTCGACACGCCGCGAGCGCGCCTGCGCCCGCCTCAGCCCGAAGGCTTCCTCGTCGACCACGCGGGGGTCGAGCTCCTGGTCTTTGACGTACCCATCTCCGACGTCCCGGTGCAGGTCGACGGCGATGGGTTCCCACTGCGCATCGGCGACAAGACGGTGCAGGCCAGCGAGTCGCAGATCCAGAGCCTGAAGTTTCGCGGGCTCGTCGAGAGCTGGGAGTCTCGTCCGTCGCGCATGACGCTGGCCGATCTCGATCCCGCGCTGCTCGCGCGCGCAAAGACCGGCAGCGGCCTGGGAACCATCTCCGACGAGGAGTACCTCCTCAAGCGCAAGCTCGCCGATCGCCGGGGCCGCGACATCGCGCTGCGCCGCGGGGCAGAGCTGCTCTTCGCGATCGACGGGCCGGATCATCCGAACGCCGGCGTGCGGCTCTTCCGGGTGGTCGGTACCGAGCGGCGGCTCGGCGCCGAGCACAACGTCGAGGAGCGCCCCCGGATTGAAGGGACCCTCGGCCAGGTTCTGCCGGCGGTCTTCGCGGCGATCGATGGGCTCGTCCGGCGGCCCTCACGCCTCGTCGGAAACCGCTTCCGGGCGGTGCCGGAGTACCCGGAGTTCTCCTGGAAGGAAGCGATCCTCAACGCGGTCGCTCACCGGGACTACACCACGGAGGGGCGTACCACCGAGGTCTGGTTCTTCGACGACCGGCTCGAGGTGACCAACCCGGGCGGGCTCGTTCCCGATATCGCTCTCGAGGATCTCCTCAGTCTGCGGCGCGTCCACGTGAGCAGGAACCCGCGCACCGTGCGCGCGCTGGTCGACCTCGGCTTCATGCGCGACCAGGGCGAGGGGATCCCGCGCATCTTCGCGGAGATGGAGGGGCTGTTCCTGCCAGCGCCCGTGCTGGAGGCGTCGCCGCGAGAGTTCCGGATCACGCTCCGCAACACGCCGACGCTGACGGCGGAGGATCGGACCTTCGTCGCCTCGCTCGGCGACGCGGAGCTGACGGATCTCGACTTCCGTGCGCTGCTCGAAGCGCACAGGCATGGGCGGATCGACAACGCCCGCATGCGGCAGATCTCAGGACTGGACACGTTGGGGGCGAGCCAGCTGCTCCGGAAACTTCGCGATCGCGGTCTCCTGAGGCTGCATGCGGCAGGTGCGGCGAGCTTCTACGAGCTGCGCCCTCGCGAGCAGGGAACCGAAGCAGCTAGATCCGGCGACCGGGACGACACGGACGTTTCCTCGCGGTCTGCTGACGAGCAACGGTTACACGCTCAGGATGAGTGTGCTCGGGATCGACCGGGGCTGGAGGCGGATCGACCGGGGCTGGAGGCGGATCGACCGGGGCTGGAGGCGGATCGACCGGGGCTGGAGGCGGATCGACCGGGGCTGGAGGCGGATCGACCGGGGCTGGAGGCGGATCGACCGGACCTTCCGGACGACCTGAGCGCCATGCTCGAGGCGCTCGGGGAGCGACCGCGGCAGGGACCGCTCCGGGCAGCGATCGAGCGACTGTGTGCCTGGCGGGCGCTACGTCCAGCGGAGCTCGGAGCGCTGCTCGGAATGCGGCCAGACAATCTCACCAAGCGCCATTTATCAGCCATGGTGAACGAGGGGCGATTGCTGCGCACGCACCCCGAGAGCTTCAGCCATCCCGAGCAGGCGTACCGCGCCCGCCAGGGCATCCGGGCATCTCCCAGCGAGAGCGATGACGACGACGCTCAGTAAGCACCGGCGCGCGAACTCCCGCTGACGCGCAGCGGGCCAGCCGCCGCAGGGGCCGGAACGTCTCCCGGCCCCCGCCCCCGGTGTGCGGAAGCCGCCCCGTGCGCCCCCCGGTTCGTGCTACACACGGCGCCCGCATGGACATCCTCTTCGCTGCTTCCGAGATCGCGCCCATCGTCAAGGTCGGCGGGCTGGCTGACGTCGTGTCGTCGCTCTCGAAGGCGCTCCGGTTGCTCGGCCACAAGGTGACGATCGCGCTGCCCCGCTACCAGGCCCTCGATTCGAGCGGGCTGATGATGGCGCGCCGCCTCACCCCGATGCCGCTCGAGGTCGACCCGAAGGTGTCGCCGGGCGGGCCGATCCAGGTGACGCTCTTCGACGGGCGGCTCAGCACGGGCGTGGAGCTCATCGTCCTCGACCTGCCTGGCTTCCACGATCGGCCCGGCATCTACGGCGAGGATGGGCGCGACTACGAGGACAACGCGCGCCGGTTCTCCCTGTTCTCCCGCGCCGTCGTCGAGCTCGTCCGCCAGCGCGCCAGGTCCGGCTCGCCGTTCGACATCGTCCACGCCCACGACTGGCCCACCGCCATGGTGCCGTACCTGCTCCGCCATCAGCACTCCGTGCCCGGCCGGACCGTGCTCACCCTCCACAACGTGGCCCACCAGGGCCTCTTCCCCAAGGACGTGCTCGGGGCCCTCGGCCTCGACGAGGACCACTTCCGGCCGGACCGGCTCGAGTTCTACGGCCAGGTCAACTTCCTGAAGGGCGGCATCCTCGCCGCAGACGCGCTCACCACCGTCTCCACCACCTACGCGAACGAGATCCTCACGCCCAAGCAAGGCGAGCGGCTCGACGGCGTGCTCCGCACCCGGACGAACCAGCTGACCGGCATCGTCAACGGCATCGACTACGCCGTCTGGAACCCGATGACCGACCCGGCCATCATCGCGCGCTACGACGCCGAGGACGTGAGCAACAAGGGCCGCTGCAAGAGCGCGCTCCTCCAGGAGATCGGGCTCGAGATCCGGCCGGATCGGCCGCTGCTCGTGTCCGTCGGCAGGGTGGTCGCGCAGAAGGGCAGCGACCTGCTCGCGAGCGCCCTGCCGAAGATCCTGAAGGGCGACGTCAGCGTCGTCGTGGCCGGCGAGGGCGACCCCGAGCTCATGGAGAAGCTCGCCGCCGCCGCGGCCAAGGCGCCCGAGCGCGCGAAGTTCCTCGGCGGCGTGAGCGAGGCCGTCGTGCACCGGCTCATGGCCGCGGCCGACCTCGCGGTCGTGCCGTCGCGCTTCGAGCCGTGCGGCCTCGTGCAGCTGTACGCGCAGCGCTACGGCGCCGCGCCGGTGGCGTGCCGGACCGGAGGCCTCGTCGACACGATCGTCGACCTCGACGCGTCCCTGGAGACCGGCACGGGGTTCCTGTTCGACAAGCCGACCGCCACGTCGCTCGTCGGCGGCGTGCAGCGAGCCCTCGCGGCCCTGACGTCGCCCCGCTGGCCCGCGGTCCAGCGCCGTATCATGCGCCTCGAGCTCGGCTGGGACCGGCCCGCGCGCCGCTACGTCCAGGTCTACCGGCAGACGCTCGCCAGCTGATCCTCCCGCGCCGGAGCGGGCGCACGCGCCGGAGCGCCTGCGCCGGAGCGCCCGCGGCGGGGCGCCCGCGCCGGAGGGCGCGCGGGGAGCGGAGCGCGCGGCGCCGGAGGGCGCAGGAAGAGGCGGCCCGAGCGCATTGCAGCGCCCCCCGCGCGACAACATGACGCATTGTCGCCGGGCATCCGCGTCGCCTATAGCAGCGGCCGTGCTGCCCAGAGCCGTCGCCGGCGCCGCGATCCTCCTCTCGCTCGCGTTGTCTCCGGGCACCGCGCGCGCGTCGGCCTGCTGCGGGACCGGCCACGGGATCGCCCAGTGGCTCGCGCCCTCGGAGCGCGCCGCGGCGAGCTTCTCGCTCCGGTTCACGGAGCAACTCGGGAGCTGGTCGCCGGCGCGGGACTTCACCACGAACGGCGAGGGCGTCTACCACCGCGAGCTGCGGGCCGACGTCGGGTGGACGGTGCGCGCCGGAGAGCGCCTCCAGCTCGGCATCTCCGTCCCGCTGCTGCGCACGTGGGCCGGGGCCGGCCCCGGCGACACGGCCGCGGGCGGCGGCTTCGGGGACATCAGCGCCTCGGGCCGGGTCGCGCTCGTCGACGGCGTCATGTCCCCGTGGCTCCCGTCCGCCGCGTTCACGCTCGGCGTGACGCTCCCGACCGGGCACGGCCAGAACGACGCGCTCGAGCCCGTCGGCGTCAGCGCGACCGGCGTGGGCACGGGCCGCGCCGGCGCGATCGGCCTCGGCGCGGCCAGCGCGGACACGACCGGCCTCGGTGTGGCCGAGTTCCGGCCGGGGATCCTCCTCGAGAAGTCCTGGGGCTCGTTCCAGGCGCTGTTCTCCTTCTCGACCAGCGTCCGCACGAGCTACTACGCCGCGAGGGACCGCGAGGTGCAAGCCGCGCCGCGCATGCAGTTCCTCGCCGCGGCGGGGCCCGTGTGGGCCTCCGGCACCTCGCTCAGCGTGGGCGGCGTCTACGAGCGCGAGGGGTACGCGCGCCAGGCCGGCCGCCCGGGCAAGGGCGGCGCGCACGAGCGGACCGCGCTGCTCGCCGTGCTGGCCCACGACGTCAGCGCGCGCTGGACCGCCGTCGGCAACCTCCAGGTGGACGTGCCGATCGCGGGGATCGGCCGCAGCGAGGGCGCCTCCGCCGCCCTGTCCGCAGGCCTCCGTTACGTGTGGGGGAGACATGATTGAACCGCGCGATCGGCCGTCGACGAGATCACCCCGGGAGCGCCGCGGGGCGTGGGCACGCCGCGCGGCGGTCGCGGCGGTCGCGGCGCTCGCCCTCCTCGCGCTCCAGGGCTGCGGCGCCGAGGGGTGGGAGCCGGATCCCGGGAAACGGCAGGGCTCCGGCATGAACGGGCGCATCGAGTTCTCGGTGGAGTCGACCGCGCCGCTCGCGGTCGGCACCAACACCTTCCACGTGCGGCTCACCTGGCTCGACTCGAGGAGCCCGGTGCAGCGGATCAAGCTCCGCGTCTACTCGACGATGCTCGGGATGCGGCACGAGTCCGTGCACGACGCCGTCGAGATCGAGCCGGGCCTGTACGAGGTGGCCAACGTCCCGTTCTCGATGACCGGCACCTACGACATGCAGTTCCGCGCCCTGGCCTCGTCCCTCGTCGACGAGGCGGAATTCTCGTTCGAGGTGTACTAAGTTTCCGCCCCGTGCACACCCCTGCAGAGGAGACGCTTCGCCCGCGAAGGGGACCGAGCGCGCCGCGGCGCGGCCGGCTCGCGCTGTCGGCCGCGGCGCTGCTCGCGGCCATGGGGCTCGCCGCGCCGGCCTCGGCGAACGGCCGCTTCCCGGCCGCGGGCCTCATCGCGAGCCACCCGAGCGATCCGTCGCGCCTCGTGGTGCGCGCGACCTACGGCCTGCTCTCCACGCGCGACGGCGGCGAGGAGTGGCGCTGGATCTGCGAGCCGGTCGTCGGCTTCGGCGGGAACGAGGACCCGATGATCGCCTTCCTCGCCGACGGGACGATCATCGCCGGCATCTTCGACGGGCTCAGCGCGTCGAAGAACGGCGGGTGCGACTGGTCGTTCGCCCCGGGCGAGCTCTCGGACCGCTACGTCATCGACCTCTCCGCCGATCGCGAGGACCCCTCGCGGGCCGTGCTCGTCATCAGCTCGGGGCTCGGGGCAGGGCGGTTTCTGACCCAGCTCTGGGAGACGAGCGACAACGCGGACAGCTGGACCAAGCTGGCCGTCGATCTGCCCGAGGACTTCCTCGCGCAGACCGTCGACGCAGCCCCCTCGAACCGCGACCGCGTCTACGTGAGCGGCCGCTTCGGCGCGCCGGACTACACCGGGGCCCTGCAGCGGACCGACGACCGCGGCGCGACCTGGGAGCGCTTCGACATCCCGGGGAGCGACGACAAGCGCCTGCCGTACATCGGCGCGATCGATCCCGCCGACCCCGACACGATCTACGTGCGCCTCGACGGCGATCCCAGCGACGCGCTGCTCGTCTCGCGCGACGGCGGGCAGAGCTTCGCGGCGGTGTTCGAGAGCCAGGGCGACCTCCTCGGCTTCGCGCTGTCGCCGGACGGGGCGACCGTGCTCGTGAGCGGCCCGCAGGACGGGATCTGGCGCGCGGCCGCGAGCTCGCTCGAGTTCACGAAGATGTCGGGCGTCGGCGCGCGGTGCCTGACCTGGACCGACGCGGCGCTCTTCGCCTGCGGCGACGAGGTCGTCGACGGCTTCACGGTCGGCCGCTCGCTCGACGAGGGAAAGAGCTTCGAGGCCCTCCTGCACCGCGACGGGCTCTGCGGCCCGATCGAGTGCGCGCCGGAGAGCGGCGCGGCCTCGACCTGCACGGACCTCTGGGGCGCGACCGAGCTCACCATCGGCTCCCGTCAATGCGGCGATGCCGGCAGCGGCAACGGCGCCGCCGCCGGCAGCGGGGGATCCTCCGCGGGGCCCGCGGAGGAGGCGGGCGGGTGCGGGTGCAAGATCGGCGCGCCGGGCGCGGCGATCGCCGACGCCGCCGCGCCGCCCGGCGGCAGGCGCGCGATCGGGCTCGCGCTCTCGGCCGCCGGCGCGCTCGCGCTGGCGCGCCGCCGGGCGCGCTCGAGCGCGCGCAAGGCCGCGCCGGGCGCGCCCTGAAGCGCGGCGCGCCAGCGGGCGAGCGAAACCGTGCCCGCGCGAACAGGCGCGGATGGCTTCATCAACCGCTTATGGAAGGGCGGCGAGCGCCGGCCCGAGCGCCGGTCGAAGCGACCGGGCGGAGCGCTCGCTGCCGGCGTCGCGCCGTCCGTGCGAGAGCGGGGCGGGCGGCGTTGAAGGAGGCGTCCGGTTCGTTTCTGGATCTACGCCCTGGCGGGCTGACGTAGACTGAGAGGGCCTAGGCTCCGGCCAGCGCGTGAATGGCTCCCAGAGACCTTCCCAAGTCGCCGCTCGCCGCCTTCCTCCGCAACCACGGCGCAGGGATCCTGGAGGCGTGGGAGCGCGCCGAGCGGCGCCGCGCGCCGGGCGAGCAGTCCCCGGGCTACCTGGCGCTGCGCGAGGAGCTGCCCACCGTCTTCGAGCGCATCGCCGAGCGCCTCGACGCGGCCGTGTCGTCGGCGGTCGTGCCGCAGAGCGACGACGGGCGCGACTCGTGGACCGGCGTCGAGTCGCTGTCGACCGATTTCCCCGAGCCGCTGCTCGGCTTCCGCGTGCTCGACCGGCTCCGCGACGGGTTCGATCTGGAGGACGTGACGGCCCAGTACTCGGTGCTGCGCCGCTGCGTGCTCCGGCTCCTCGAGCGGACCGGCACGCAGCCGTCGTGGCTCGAGATGACCGTCCTGCACGAGGCGCTCGATCAGGTGATCATCGATCCGGCCACGCGGAGCGCCGCGGGCCGCGAGCGCGCGCTCGGGGCGCTCGATCGCGTCTCGGCCGAGGGCATGGGCAGCGTGCACATCGACCGGCTGCTGCGGCGGCTGCTCGAGGTGCTGCTCGAGTCGGCGCGCTCGGTCGACTGGGCGGTGATGCTGCTGCTCGAGGGCGAGGTGCTGCGGATCCGCGCGGCCATGGGCGTCGACGAGGCGCTCTGGGGCCTGCGCGCTTACCGGCTGGCCGAGGGGTTCGTCGGCCGCGTGGTGCGCGAGCGCCGCCCGGTGGCGCTGCGCTCGGCGGCGCCGGATCCGCTGGCCACCGACGCCGGGGGCGGCGCGGCCGGGCCCGAGTCGGGCGCGCAGAGCGAGCGCCCGAGCGACGCGCTGCACGCGCTCTACGGCGTGCCGATGCTGTCGGAGGGCCGCCTCGTCGGCGTCGCGGTCGTGAGCTCGCGCCGCGTGTCCGAGTTCTCCGAGGGGGACCGGCTGCTCTTCAGGAAGGCGGCCGAGCGCGCGGCCGCGCTCGCGACCCAGGCGCAGCTGCGCGAGCAGCTCGCCGCGGAGCGCAGCCGGTTCGAGACGGCGATCCAGCGGCTGCCGGTCGGCGTGGCCGTCGCCGAGGGGACGGCGGGCACGATCGCGCTGAGCAACCGGCGCTTCGCGGAGATCGTCCGCGGCCCCGAGGAGACCCCGAGCAACGCCCCGCTGCGGACGCTGCTCAGCGAGGCGGACGACGACCAGCGCGCGCGCTGGCTGCTCTTCCGGGCGCTGCACGGCGGCGAGACGGTCGCCCGCGAGGAGCTCGAGTTCGTCCGCGGCGACGGGGAGCGCCGCCTCGGGACCTTCAGCGCGACGCCGGTGCGCGACGCCGACGGGCGGATCACCGCGGCCGTGGTGATCGTGGACGACGTGACCGAGCCCCGGAAGGCCGAGCGCGGCCGCGAGCTCCTGGTCGCGGCGAGCGCGGCGCTGGCGGAGTCGGCCGACCACGACGCGGCGGTCGAGCATCTGGTGCGGCTCGGCGGCGAGCGCTTCGCGGACCTGTGCGCGCTCGACCACGACGACGGCGGCCTCCCGCGGCTCGTCGCGTCGGCGCGGCTGCCCGAGGCGCGGGCGCTCGTGCCGCGGCTGCTCAAGCACCCGCCGCTGCTGTTCAGCGAGGCCGGCCCGATGGCCGAGGCGGCGGCCCGCCGCGAGGCGACGCTGATCCCGCTGGTCACCGATCCGTGGCTGCAGCGGATCGCCCGCGGGCCGGAGCACCTCGCGGCGCTGCGGGAGCTCGGCGCCCGCTCGGCGATCCTCGTGCCGCTCGCGGCGCGCGGCCGCAGGCTCGGCCTGCTGAGCCTGTGGGCGGTGGAGCGCGATCTCCGGCAGGACGACGCGAGCGTCGCGACGGAGCTGGGGCGCCTCGCGTCGATGGCGATCGAGAGCGCGCGGCTGCACCGCGAGGCGGCGCGAGGGCGGTGAGAGACGGGCTGAGCGACGGAGCCGGCGGGCGGAGGGGTGGAAGGGCGTCAGGGGGGGCCTGCGCGGCGTCGTGGCCGGGCCGGGGGGAGCGCGGGGAACGCCGCAGGGAGGCGTTGGCCGTGCGCCGGAGGGCGCGCGGCGGCTTGCGTCGCGGGGCGGGATGAGGCGAAGCTCCCGCCCTCGCACACCACCGTATGACCACGACCCAACAAGAACGTCCTCTCGCAGTGCTCGTCGGGGTGCAGCTCCCCGGCGTCGACGATGTCGAGCACGCCGCAGATCTGGCCGAGCTGGGCCGCCTCGTTCACACGCTCGGCTTCGACGTGATCGCGACCGTGTCGCAGCGGCGCAGCGCGCTCGCGGCGGCCGCGGTGCTCGGGGAGGGCAAGCTCAAGGAGCTCGCGGAGATCACGGGCGGCAGCGGCGTCGTGCCGTCGGGCGCGCCGGAGCGGAAGAACAAGGCGCGCGCGCGCCGCGCCGCGGAGAGCGGCGAAGGCGACGACGACGGCGAGCTCGGCGGGGACGAGGTCGACGACGCGGATGAAGACGGCGGCGGCGCGGGGCCGGGCGCGGGCGGCGCCGGGCGGGAGGCGCGCAGGGCGACGGTCGTGGCGGTCGATCACGACATCTCGCCGAGCCAGGCGCGCAACCTGGAGCGCGCGACGGGCGCGCAGGTGCTCGATCGGGCGGGCGTGATCATCGAGATCTTCCACCGCCACGCGCGGAGCCGCGAGGCGAAGCTCGAGGTGGAGATCGCGCGGCTCAACTACGTGGCGCCGCGGCTCCGCGAGACGGGCGGCGGCGGGGACCGGCAGCGCGGCGGCATCGGCGGCAAGGGCGCCGGCGAGAGCGCGCTCGAGCTCGATCGGCGCAAGATCCGCGACCGCATCGCGGAGCTGAAGCAGGAGCTCACCGGGGTCCAGCGCGAGCAGTCGACGCGCCGCGCGCTCCGGCAGGGGCAGCGCCGCGTGGCGCTCGTCGGCTACACGAACGCCGGCAAGTCCTCGCTGATGCGGGCGCTGACGGGCAGCGAGGTGCTCGTGGCGGACAAGCTCTTCGCGACGCTCGACACGACGGTGCGCGCGCTCCACCCGGAGGTGCGCCCGCGGATCCTCGTCTCGGACACGGTCGGCTTCATCAAGAAGCTGCCGCACGATCTCGTGGCGAGCTTCCGGTCGACGCTGGACGAGGCGCTCGAGGCGTCGCTCCTGCTCTACGTGGCCGACGCGTCGGACCCGACGTTCCGCGATCAGCTCGGGGTGACGCGCAGCGTGCTCTCGGAGATCGGCGCGAGCGAGGTGCCGAGCCGGCTCCTGCTCAACAAGGTGGACCGGCTCTCCGAGGAGGAGCGGGAGGCGCTGCGCCTCGAGTTCCCCGAGGCGACGCTGCTCTCGGCGAAGATCCCGGCCGACGTGGCGGCGCTGCGCGAGGCGCTCATCGCCTTCTTCGAGCAGTCGATGGTGGAGGCGGAGCTCCTCCTGCCGTACGCGAAGCAGAGCCTCATCGGGGAGATCTACGAGAACGCGCGCGTGCTCTCGGAGGAGTACGACGACGCCGGCGGCCGGCTCGCGGTGCGGGCGCACCCGGCGGCGCTCGACCGGCTGCGCAGCCTGCTCGCGCGCTGAGCGCTGCGCGCGGCGAGGTGCGGCGGCTGCGCGCGGCGAGGTGCGGCCGCGGCGCGCGGCGTCAGCGCGGCGAGGTGCGGCGAGGTGCGGCCGCGGCGCGCGCTGCTTGAGCGCGGCGAGGTGCGGCCGCGGCGCGCGCTGCTTCGGCGCGGCGCCGGCGGCGACGGCGCAAGAACAGGCCGATCGCGAACGCCACGAGGTGGAGCCCAGCGATCACCGCGACGAGGATCCACCGCTGCACGCGCCGAGCGTAGCACCGGAAGGCCGGAGCGCGGGCGCGCCGGCCTTCCGGTGCTATCGTCCCCGGCCTCCGCCGCCGTCTGCGCGCCTCCTCTCGCCGGTCCGCGCCATGAACCCGTCCGACGCCGAGCTCGAAGCGATCGTGCAGCGCGGGCTCTTCGCCTACCGCGCCGGGCTGTTCTACGAGGCGCACGAGCTGTGGGAGGACGGGTGGCGCGCCGAGCCGGACCCGGTGCGGAAGGCGTTCCTCCAGGGGCTCATCCTCGTCGCCGCCGCGCTGCACAAGTTCACGCGGATGCGGAGCCCGTCGGGGGCGGTGCGCCTGCTCGACAAGGCGCGCGCGCGGCTCGCGGGTGTGCCGGAGGGCATGGGCGGGCTCGCGGTGGGGCTCCTGGCCGGCGACGTCGCCCGCGCGGCGCGCGCGATCGAGCGGCTCGCGGCCGAGGGGAGGACGGACCTCGACGCGTCGCTCGTGCCCAGGATGGAGGTCGCGGGGGAGAGCGCGGCGTCCTCGCTGGCCGGCGCGCGTCCGCGGCCGTGAGCTTCTGCCCCGAACGGGCTCTGCGCTCGAGATTGCGCTTGTCACGTGCGACGTGGGACGCCGGCGTGACATCGTTTGCCTGGGTGGAGATCGCACGGGAGCGCCCGCGCGGGGGGAAACTCGTGGCAGACGGAACCTGTCGAACCGGGTCGGAGAGGCCGGCGAGCGCCGAGCCTGGATCCAAGCTGCAGACCGAAAGGAGCCGCGTGACACGGCGCAAGCAGATCCTGATCGTGGACGACGACCAGGAGATCCGGGAAATGCTCGAGATCACCTTGATGGAGGAGGGGTACGACGTCCTCTCGGCGAGCGACGGCGAGGCCGCGCTGGCGCTGCTCGAGCGCAACAGGCCGAACCTCATCCTGCTCGACATGCGCATGCCGGTGATGGACGGCTGGGGCTTCGCGCGGGCGTACGCGTCGTGCCCCGGTCCGCGCGCGCCGATCCTGGTCATGACCGCGGCGGTGGACGCCGGCACCTGGGCCCGCGAGGTCGGCGCGTGCGCGTCGGTCGCGAAGCCGTTCGACCTGAACCGCCTGCTCGACTCGATCGCGGTGCACGCCGGCTCGGCGCCCGGCCCGAGCCCGGCCTCGGCCTGAGCGGCGCAGCCGGTCGGGGCGGGCCGGGCGGGATCCCGGCCTGAGGTGATTTCCGCTGCGGGGGATCAGCCGCCGGTGGCGCGGCGCATGGCGCACATGAGGTCGCCGCGGCAGGGGTCGGCGGGTGCGCGGTGATCGGGCGTGCTCGGCGCCGCGGGGCCGGCGTTGCCGCGCGGCGGGGCGGCTGCCCCGCTGGACCGCGCGCGGTCCTCGGGCGCGCGCTGCGAGGCGACGGCGGCGCCGGGCGCGCGCTGCGAGGCGGCGGCGGCGCCGGGCTCGTCGGTCGAGGTCGGCGCGCGCGCTGCTGCCGCGTCCGTCGCGGCGGCGGTCGCCTCGACGGCGGGCGTGCCGGCGGCGGTCGGCTCGATGCGCGGGAGCCGCGCCTCGATCGCGCGCGCTGCGGCCGCGAGCCCAGCCTTTGCGGGAGGGCCGGGCGCGGCGTCCGGGGTCGAGATGCCCGCGGTGAGGGCCGCAACCGCGGCGGCGGCCGCGAGCAGGGCGGCGGCCGAGCGAGCGCGCCACACGCGCCTCGGCGCGTCGGGCGACGGCGCCGCTGGCGGGCGGGCGGACGCGGGGCCGCGCATGGACGCGGGGCCGCGCGTGGACGCGGGCGGCTCGCCGAACGGGAAGATCGGCAAGACGTCGAGGACCCTGGGCGGAGCGCCTGCCGCGCCGGCGCTCAGGGCGGTGAGGTCGATCTGCCCCGAGGGCACGTCGCGGTCGTCGCCGGCGGCATGCGCCGCGGGCGAGGTCGCGTCGGCGGCGTCCTCATCGGCCACCGGCGCGTCGAGCGAGAACGTGACCGAGGTGTCGTCTGCGGGGCTGTTGACAACGGATGGGTGTTCGTTCCTCCACTCCTTGTGCTGCGTGCTCTTCATGGTTGCTTCTGCTTCAGCCGTATCGGTCGAACGCTGGAGTCGTGACGCTCAGGCGGCCGGTCGGCGTGTCCTTTCGTGATTTGGACATGCGCACGAGCGCGCGCTTGGGCCAGGGGCGCGCGCGGGATCGCCTCGCGACGCGGCCGTCGCGCGTCGCTGCGCTCCGTTCCGCCCTGCGCGCGCGCCGTCGTGCGCCGCGACACGCGCGCCGCGTGCGTCGTGCGCGTCGTGCGCGTCGCGTGTGTCGCGCGCGTCGCGGCGGCGGAGGCGCCTGCAGACGAGGTCGGGGCGCACCTGAGGCGCGGCCGTCGGCGGCGTTCGCGATCTTGCGACCGGGCTTGCGACGCCCATACTTCGACCGCTCGGATCGCCGAGGGCGTGCAGTCGGCGGGTATCATGACCGCGTGCGCTCGGGGAAGTTGGTTGCGATCGGGGCGTTCCTCGTCGAACAGAAGTTCCCACGCAAACGCGAATCGGATACTTGAGGTGAGATGAAACCTACACGGCTCTTCACGGTTCTGGGGGCGCTGACGTTCCCCCTTGCGGTGGCTCTTGTCAGCAACGGGTGCAAGAAGGAGGAGGAGGAGCCGCCGCCGGTGCCGGCGCCGACCGCGGTGACGCCGGCCCCGACGCCGACGCCCACGACGCAGATCGTGCCCGAAGAGGACGCCGGGGCGGACGCGGACGCCGACACGGCGGACGCGGACGCCGGAAAGAAGCCGGTCGCCACGGGCGATCCCAGCGGGATCCGGAAGTGCTGCGCGGCGCTGCGCCAGAACGCGAAGTCGGCGCCGCCCGAGCAGCAGGGCGGCTACCTCGCGGCGGCCTCGGCCTGCGACGGCCTGGCGAACTCGCCGCAGGGCCGGCAGGCGCTCTCGACGCTGCGCGGCCTCCTGCTCGGCGCGCAGATGCCGGCGAGCTGCCAGTAGTCGGGACGGGAGAGCCAGCGCGTGCGCCGGGCGAGCTGGCGGCGCGCGGCCCTTCGCCGGAGGCATCCGGCGCGTTGGGCTGCGCGAGGCCAGCTCAGCCGTGCACGTAGACCAGCGTGCCGCCGCCCTCGATGTTGAGGGCTCCGTGCCACTCGGGCGGGACGGCGGGCTCGGTCCACTCGAAGAGCCAGGCCGCGTCGGCGGGCGCCAGGTTGATGCAGCCGTGGCTGCGCGCCTTGCCGAACTCGTCGTGCCAGTAGGCGCCGTGCAGCGCGTACCCCTCGTGGAAGTACTGGGTGTACGGCACGTCGCGCAGATCGAACGCCTCGGCCGCCTCGTCGTCGCCGTCCATGGTGGTCGAGACGTGCTTCGCGTGGATGTAGAACGAGCCGCGGACGGTGGCGTCGGTCTCCTCGGGGTCGGCCATGCCGCTGCGGCCGCTGGAGATGAGCGCCGCGAACACGGGTCGCGTGCCCTCGTAGGCGACGAGCATCTGGCGGCGGATCGAGACGTCGATCCACTTCTTGCCGGCGCGAGCGAACCCCTGCGGGTCCTTGCGCAGCTCGGCGATGACGAGATGGCCGCTGGCGAGCCATGAGCCCTCGGTGGTCTCGACGAGCCCCTTGGCGCCGCCGCGCGTGCGGCCGGTGAGCACCCAGCCCGAGCGGAACGGCGTAGCGCCCGCGTCGACGAGCGCACGCCCCGAGGCGGACACGCGCTGCCGGGTCGCCCCGTGGACACGGACGAACGCCGGGGCGCCCTTCAGGCTGGGATCGATGCGCGGGTCGGTGCCCGGCGGCGCGGGCGGGAGCTCGTCGGCGGGGGGCTCGGCGATGGAGAAGCTCGCGGTGTCGGCCTGGAGGGCGGCCGGGGAGGAGGAGGCGCTGGCGGTCGGGGAGGCGCTGCCGGCCGGGGGCGGCGCGCCGGGCGGAGACGCGGTGCCGGGCGGGGGCGCGGTGCCGGGCGGCGGCGCGGTGCCGGCCGCGGGCGGCGCGGCGGCCGGGGGCGGCGCGCCGGGCGGAGACGCGGCGTCCGAGGCGCTCGCGGGAGCGTCGGCGACGTCGGCGTCGAGGTCCTTGATGATCACGCCGCGCAGCGCGCTGAGGCGCGCAGGGCGCGTGCGATCGAGCGGGATGAGGTCGAGCTCGGTCGTGAGGCCGAAGCGGCGGTTGGTCCACTCGAAGGTGGTGATCAGGCCGAACGCCGAGCTCTCCTTGGCGCGGCCCGTGTGCACGGAGTAGTGGAGCTTCTCCTCGGCGCCGTAGGGCTTGGGGAGATCCCGGCCGGCGAGCAGGAAGGCGGGCACGGGGTCGAGCGGCAACGTCGAGGGCGCACCTGCGGTGCGGGCGAGGTGGGCGCCGAGCGTGGAGCCCTCGACGCGGCGCTGGTCCTCGAGGGTCGGGAGCCGGAAGTAGAGGTGCGGCGGGGGCGAGCCCGACATGACGTAGTGGTACGGCACGGGCGCGCCGCGGCGTGGGCCGCGCACGGCGGCGGCGACCACCTGGTGCTCGAGCGCGAGCGAGGCGCCCTTGCCGACGCAGACGTAGCCGCGCGGCGCGATCCGGTACCAGCCGCCGGTACAGCCGTCGGTGCCCGCGGGGAGCTCGGCCCGATCGACGACCGCGCCGGCGCGCAGGTAGCCGAGCTTCGTCGAGCGCTCGTCGGGGGCGACGTAGACCCAGGTGCGCATCGCGATGCTGGCGATCTTCGCGCCCTGGCCCGGGAGGGTGGCCTCCTTCGCGGCGGGGGAAGCTGCGACCGCCGACGTGAGGGATGCAGGAGACACGGCGCCGGGCGCGGGGGAGAGCGGGAGAGGCGAGGGCGAGAGAGCGGCCGCCGACGGCGCTGCGGGGTCGGCCGCGGAGGGGCCCGCAGCGGCGGCAGAGGCGGCGGAGGCGGCGGGGAGAGCGAGCGGGGCCGTCGCTTCCGCGGAGCCGGCGCGGTGATCGTCGGTCGCCCTGCCGGGGGGATCCTGGGCCGGAGAGCAGGCTGCGGCCAGCAAGGCGAGGGCGGAGGCACGAGCACGAGCGAGGGGAAGCATCGGCGCGAAGGCGAAGGCAGAGCGCGCTGGGCCGCGGGCGCGGGCGCGGGCGTGGGCTCGGGCGCGAGACCAGGGGGCGAGGGGAAGCGGAAGCAGGGGCTGCAAGGGGCTGAGCGGGCGAGGTGTACGCTCAACCGAGGGGGAGATGCAATGTCCTGCCGGTGGGCGGGTGGGCGAGGGCAGGGAGACGGCGCGGGGAGGCGGGGTGACGGTGCGGGGAGGCGGGGAGAGGGGAGAGGGGAAACGGCGCGCTAGCGCTTGACCTTCTTCGCGAGCAGGTCGCCAAGCGTGCCGAAATTGCGCGGGGCAGGCTTGGCGCCCTTGTCGCCGGCGTCGCCGGAGCGCTCGGTCTTGGCGTACGACTCGAACTGGCCGCGCTCCTCGTCGGCGCGCAGCGCGGAGATCGACAGGCGGATCTTGCCGGACTCGTCCACGTTGAGGATCTTCGCCTCGACCTCCTGACCCACGGTGAAGTGCTTCTTCAGGTCGGCCGCGCGCGGGGTCGCCGTCTCGGCCGTCGGGACGAGCCCACGGCCCGAGCGACCCGAGGTGCCGGCGATCTGGACGAAGATGCCGTACCGCTCGATGCCCGTCACCTTGCCCTTGACCCGCGCTCCCTCGACGAGCAGCGGCGCGCCGCCCGCGGAAGGCGCGGCGACGGAGAGCGACGAGGCGCCATCGTCGCTCGCGCGCACGACGACCGGCGTGAGGCGCACCTGACCGGTGCCCGAATCGACGCCGGAGACCACCGCCGAGACGCGCGAGCCGACCGCCACGCGGAGCTTGCCCTCGCCATCGATGAGGGCCGCCCGCTCGAACATGCCCTCCTGCTTGCCGCCGAGATCCGCGAAGACCGCCTCGCGAGCGATCGCGACGACGGTCACCTCGACGGTCTCACCCGTGTGGTACTGGCGGCGACGCTGCTTGCCAGCTCCCTCCGACTGCTCGAAGAGCGAAGCGAACGATTCCTTGGAGGCGGCGGAAGGGCGTGACGGCGACATGGCGCGACCTCATAGCGCGAGGCGAGGGCGTGAGGAAGGCGGCGGTGAGGGGGAAGCGAGGGGAGGGGCAGCGGGGAGGGGGCGGAGAGGGAGGGGGCGGAGAGGGACCGGGGTGGGGAGACGGGTGGGAGAGGGGGAGGTGGGGCGGACGGGGGAAGTCGGGGGGAGCCGGGCGGGCGCAGGGCGCGGCGCGCGGCCGGAGACGGCCGGGCGCAAGGGGGCGCGGCGTGGCGGCGGTAGGGGAGCGACAGGGCGGCGAGGGACGCAGGGCAGAGCCGGCCGATGCGCTCCGCCGGGGATCGTCGGCGGCGAGCTGGAGCTTGAAGGGACGACGGGCCGAGGAGATGGGGGCGGCCGGACCCGGAAAGGAAAGGTGGAATCTGTCAGGGGCTTCTGCTAGGTTCGCCGGCCGCTGAATCGGGTCGATAGCTCAGTCGGTAGAGCTGCGGACTTTTAATCCGTAGGTCCAGGGTTCGAGTCCCTGTCGACCCACCATCGCGAAATCGTTGAGGATTTCGCCCGCTGAGATGAGCGCCTCAGCGAGTGGCCGGAGAGGCCGTTACCGTCCTGTTACCGTCGGCACCGAGCAGGCCGATCGTTGCCACGAGGTCCTCGCGGACGACGTGGGCGTAGATCTGGGTGGTCGACAGGTGCAGGTGGCCAGCGAGGGCCTGGACGGCCGGAGCTCCGCCGCCACGGCGGAAGAGCTGGGTCACGAAGAAGTGCCGGAGGTCGTGGAACCTGAACGGCGCCGCGATGCCGGCCTTCTTCATGGCCTGCTTGAAGGCCTGGTTCAGGCTGCACTCGGCCCAGGGCTGGCCCCGCCTCGTGGTGGAGACGAGGCCGGCCTTCTTCTTCACGCCCTGGAGGACGGCGAGCAGCTGCGGGGCGAGGGGGACGACGCGCTCGTGGCCGCTCTTGGGGGTCGACAGCTCCCCCTTCGAGCGGCTCAGCCGGACGACGAGGATCCCCTGGGCGAGATCCACGTCCGACCAGCGGAGCGCCTTGATCTCGCCCGAACGAAGGCCCGCGTAGACCGCCAGGGAGAACGCGATCGTCTGGCTCGGGGCGGCGACCTCGAAGATCCGATCGACCTGCTCCCTGGTGAGGACCGGCAGCTTCTTCCTGCCCGTCTTCGGGAGGTCGGGGAGCTTCGGCATCTCCTTCAGTAAGCCCGCATCGACAGCCGCTCGGAGAACCGACCGGATGGCCGCCTGCACGTTCCGCCGCCTGGAGGCCGAGAGCCCTTCCTTGACCATCTCGGCGTCGAGCTTCGTCACCTCCTCGAACGTGATGCCGTCGAGGGGTCGATCCTTGAACCTCGGAAGCAGCCGGGTCGTGAGGATCTCCTCGTAGCCCGCCCGCGTGCTCGGCTTCAGCTTGGTGACGGCCTTCCCTGACCTGAAGAGCTCGACCGCCTGCGTGAAGGTGGCGGCGGGCTCCTCGGCCTTCGGCTCCTCCGGGAGCTCGGGCTTGGGCTCGTGGGCCTCCCCGTACTGCGCGATGTTCGCGAGGATCCGTCGCTCCTCGGCCCTGGCCGCCGCCATCGTCTGGACCTGGGCGTCCCTTCGGTAGCGGCCCTGGCTGCCGTCCTTGCGCTGCCAGTGAATATCAAGGACCAGAACGGGCTTTCCCCGCCGTGTTGTCCTGCGGATCGTCATGACCGGGTTCCTCTCCGGCCATCCCGACCGCTTCCGCGATGCTTGGAGCGTACGACGCTCTCGGGGGTCGTGGGAACCGGCGATCCCCAGCCTTCCCCAAGCTGGACCCGCCAGAGCCGGCCGAGCTTACGGGCACGGAGCCCATCCATTTCGGATTCGACGGCGCCGTCCGGAGCGCGGGAGGCCCGGCGTTCGATGGCCTTCCTGAGGGCCGTGGCGGTCATGCCCAGGTGGTCGGCCGCCGCCTGGAGGGAGATCCAGCGGGTCGCCTTGGGTTCCGTGGGGCTGGGCGGGGGCGTCCTGTCTCGTCGGGGCACCTAGACGGCTACACCGGCTCGCACCGGTCAGCCCTGTACGTCGGATAAGAGACTTTCAATTTCAAATTTGAAACTGCGACGTTGGAAATGACTTGACAACGTAACCATGCGAAATTGCTGTGTTGTTGTCCCGGAGATCGAAGGCGCATTGGGTCCTTGCCGAGCAAGATTTCGGCGCTAAATTGGCAGTCTCTCGCGGAATGAGGCGTTCTTGAGAGGTACGGGTCGGTCCGTACCGAGACGCTCGGCTGGGCGGGAGACTGGGAGGACATCATGGTGAACGTGTTCACGCTCGTCAGCGAGGTGCTGGACGAGGCCTACGCAGAGATCCCGGGGGCGGCTGTCGACAAGGACCGGGCCGTCCAGAGCAAGCTCAAGGAATTACGCGCGTACTACGAGACGGTGTGGAAAACCGGTGGGCCAGCTTTCGATGACCCCGTCACCCGGTTCGCCTACGTGTTCGCGTACGTCACCTGCCACGCCAACCTGGTCAAGGAGCGCATCCGGGCATGCCCCGAGCTGGTCGATCTCCTGACGAGGCCCGAGATCGACATCACGGCGCTCGGCGGCGGCCCCGGTAGCGACACGATCGGCGTGGCCAAGTACCTGTTGGCAGCCGAACAAAGCCCGGCCGTGCAGTTCTACCTCTGCGACCGAGAGTCCCTCTGGGCAGAAACATGGGGCGACCTCGGCAAGAAGCTGAAGACGGGCCTGAACATCAACACGGCGTACATCCCGCACGATGCGCTCGATCCGAAGACGTGGGAGAGGTCCCGGAAGCTGCTCCGAGCAGACCTCTTCACGATGATCTACTTCGTTTCAGAGATCTACGCTTTCCGAGATCGAGCGCAGCCTTACTTCGAGCACATCTTCGCGAGCGCGAAACCGGGCGCCATGTTCCTGTTCATCGACAACAACAGCGACATGTTCGTCGACTGGTTCGATGGCATGGCCTCCCGCGCTGGGATGGAAGTGCTCGACGCAGGGCGGGGCGTGCAGAAGATGCCGAGGGACGAGCAGATGAGCGTCCTCCAGAAGTACATGGACAAGTTCGCCACGGCTGCTCGTCTCACCGCGAACCTTGCGTACCGGGTGCTCCGGAAGCCCAAGGTGTGACATAGACAGACATGGGGGACGAGGTGTTCGGACCATCCCGGCCCGGTGTGGTATGCCTCGCCCCATGATCATCTCGGCGAGCTACCGGACCGACATCCCGACGTTCTACGGGCGCTGGTTCATGAACCGGCTTCGCGCGGGTTACTGCAAGGTTGTGAACCCCTACAACCAGCAGGCGTACAGGGTCGACCTGCGCCGGGAGGTGGTCGACGGCATCGTCTTCTGGACGAAGAACCTGGGCCCCTTCTTCGACAACCTCAAGGAGGTCAAGGAGAGGGGCTACCCGTTCGTCGTCCAGTATACGATCAACGGCTACCCGCGGATGTTGGAATTCTCGGTCGTCGACCCACGCCGGTCGGTCGAGCACATGAAACGTCTTGCAGAGACCTACGGCCCAAAGGTGGGGGTCTGGAGGTATGACACCATCGTGTTCACCTCCGTGACTCCGGTCGACTTCCATCTACAGAACTTCGAACGGCTCGCCTCCGCTTTGGAGGGGACCACCGATGAGGTCGTTATCTCCTTCGCTCAGAGCTACAAGAAGACGAAGCGGAACTTGGACTGGGCGGCCGGCGAGTTCGGCTTCTCCTGGGAGGACCCTGCTGACGAGGTGAAGGTGAAGCTCGCCGCTGAGCTTGCCGATGTTGCCAGGAGGCGAGGCATGCAGCTCGCCGTCTGCTCCCAGAAGACGTACCTAGGCCCCGGCATCAAGGACGCCCAGTGTGTCGATGCCAAGCGCTTCGAGGCCCTCATCGGCCGCCCCCTGTCGACGAAGGTAAAAGGGAACCGGCCGGAGTGTGGCTGCTTCGAGTCCCGGGACATTGGCGACTACGACACCTGCCCACATGGGTGCGTGTACTGCTACGCCGTCCAGAACCGAGAGCTCGCTCAGGAGCGGTTCAAGGCCCACGACCCGGACAGCGAGTTCCTGTTCCCGCCGAAGGAGTCCGTCGGACCTGGTGGCGGCCAGAGGAAACAGCTCCCGCTCTTTTAATTGCCCATACACACGTCTTCGGGAAGGTGCGTCAGATGAAGATTGAGCGAATGGATGAAACAAATGCATTTGTTCTTGCTCACCGAACACGTGTCATTGTTCTGAGCGACGATTGGATACGAGATATGAGCGAGTTAAAAGCTCATGAGATTCGCCTACACCTGGAGCGCAAGGTTATGCCGCTGCTCGGTCCGGATAACCGGGATCTGCTCAAAATTTGGCTACAGGATTCATCCATCGATTGGACAGGACTTCCGGCTGACGTGGAATCGGCTCTGCCGAGACTGCCTAAAAAGCGTGCGGAGTAGCGCTGATGTCATGGCGGATCGTCGGCGAACGTGTCCTCCAGCGCCCGACGTTATGCATCGTTCCGCCGTCTCATTCTAGTTCTTGATGCGTCGATGACGCGTCGCTTCGACGCAATTGGTCCCCCGGCCGTGTCGACACCCGGGTCATGAAGGTTAACTGCTCTCAGTGGTTGCGCCCGTACTGTAATTGCAAAGCCGGTAGCTTTGTACTCATCAGCTCTAGGAGCTTGCTGAGAAGGTCCTCGGGATCGCCGACCCTGATCCCCGACGAGGCCCGTGGCCGGCGGGGACCTGGCGGATCACGGTCGAGTTCGATCCGGAGTTGGACTTGGAGGATGCGCTACGTCGCTGAGTAGGTATTGTCACTCGACAGCAATCTCTACGTTCGACTGCGTTTCCCAAACACGGACCCCGTCCGGCGTTAACTCCACCCGGAGGCGTAGTTCGTGGAGCAAGGTTCCGGTGCGCTCCTGGATTCCATTCCGAATTTCCGTTGCAGCCGAGACACATGATTTCTGAAGATCGTACGCATGCGTGAGCAGTGCGTTCGCCCGCCTCACCGCATCCAAGCTGTGGCCCGTGGTGACGTAGCCGCCACCGATCGCACCGTAGGCAGTTCCATCTGACACCTCCACTGCCATGCCGAAGAAGGGGCCGTTTGGTTTACTTCTGCGAGGCCGGGTCAGCTTTCTTCGTGTCTCATCATCGTTTGGCCATATTGAGCTGATTCCAGGCAGCTTGCCGTGGGCGATCAGTTGCGGCCAATTGTCGTGCAATATCTGCACGATTCGCTGTGCTGCGAAGGCGTTGTGATCTAGGACGTCAATCAGGTATAGGCTGTCCGCGGTTGGAAATGAGAAGAGCAACGGCCCTCCGCGCTTGACAATGCCACTGCTGTCGATTCGGCGTCCGCCAAGGTGCATGTGGTGAACGCCCCAGTCCTTGAGCAGGAGATCATGGCGATCCATGTTCTTCCACTGCCTCGAAAGGTACGGTGAAAGATCACGCCCTGCGACGGCGTCCTCAACGATGGCCTGGACCCCAGCCTGAAGGTCGTCCGGCAGCGCCCGTTCGCTGAGCTCTGTCGACCGTACGACGCTGCGCGGCTTGATGGGGATCATGCGCATCTGAAAATCAAAGTACCGGAGGGCGATATCCCAGGGCGAGAGGTCGTCTGAAACCTCAATGCCTTGTGTTCGTAGCTCGCGAGCGAGCTGCTCACGGATGTCCTTCGGAAAGTCTGCGACAACGGGACCATCGGTCATGCCTTGGTCCCTAGCAGAAGGCGTGCCAGAGTGGTCCACCTCTGGCGGCCGTGCTCGGAGCAGCGAGAGCCTCGGCGACGTCCTATACTACTGGATAAATGTATCGCATCGTATCAGTCGGGACTCGGGGGAGGCGGGGCTCCCCGAGTGTTGGCGGGATAGGCTGGCGGTGCCGGTGACCTTGCGAGAGGACGCCATGTGGGCAACTGTATTCATGACACGTGATCGCATGACCATGTAGGATTATGTGTTCGTGAGGCTGGATTCCAGCGGCTGGTGAGGGGCTCCTAGCCGCGTGGCTTCCCGAGGAGCCCGATGCTCTCAGGCTGGGCGGGATGGGGTGGATTTCGGTGACCCAGGCGGGGGAGGGCATCACTAGCGGGAGGGAAGGCGGAGCCGAGCTCGTGTCTTTGCGAGCTCGGCCTCCAGGTGGAGGACTTGTTCCTCCAGGGCGTCGATGCGGCGGGTCAGCCGGGCCGTACGGACGAGGGCCCGGACGAGAAGGCAGACGGAGGTCGTGGCCGCCGCGAGGCAGACGGTGCTGACCACGACCTCCACAGCATCACCCGCTTCTCCGGCTCTGAGGCGGGATGGTGTCCTCGGCCGACGGGAGCCGACGACGCAGCTCCTCGCGCAGCTCCTCGAAGCGCTTCTCCTCGATCTTCGCGAGGATCTTCGCCTCGGAGACCGCCAGCCGCTCCTCGAACTTGTCGAGGGCCTCGGGGATCTTCTCGACGGCGAGCACGAGGGCCTTCGTCCGGTCCTCCAGGGTCGACAGGATCTTGGGGACGACCGACTTCACGACCCACACGATGAGGCCCGTCAGCCCGGTGAGGCCGGTGCATAGAGCCCCCACGAGGAGCTCTTCAAGAGGAGACATTTCACCCACCATAGACTTCCGCCTCGACGAGGCTCTGGAGGTCGACCCAGCCGATGATCGTGCGGCCACCGACGAGCTCGGCCCCGGGGTCCTTGCCGGCGATCACGAGGTCCCGGCCGCTCGCCCAGACCCGCTTCTTGCTGAGGATCGCTTGATGGCCATCAACCCGCTGGCCGCCGTCGATCGAATCGATGACGGTCCGGTCGCCCTCCTCGACCTGGACCACGAGGTAGAAGTGCTCAACCTCGCCCTTGATGCTGCTCCCCACGAGGACGGCATCCCCGGGCAGGGGCAGCTTTCCCTTCCGGTAGGGCTTCCAGGCCTCGCGCCTGATGCCGATCTCCACGAGCCGGGAGATGGCCGTCCCGACCTTGTAGGGCGCGCATAGGAGGGGGTGCTCCAGCCCGAGGCGACGCCAGAGGCCGGCCACGACGAGGCCACAGCCGCTCATCCGCGCCATGTCCGCGGCCTTCTGCGGCTCCTCCCCCGGGGCGATGAGGTCGAGGTACTCTCGGCGAGCCTTCGGGTTCTTCGGGTCAGCGGACAGCCCGGCCAGGGATCGGGCGATCTCGACGGCCCTTACCCGGGAGGTCATGGTGCCCCGAGGTTCCGCACGAAGGCGAAGCGGCCGACGTCGATCCCGGCGTCCTCCAGGGTGTCCACGAGGCAGCAGAGGCAGATGCTCAGCTCGTTGTCGCCGTTGACGTGCTGGGTCACGAAGTCCCTACCGCACGAGGGACAGTGCGGGTCGGCCGGGGCGATCGTCGTGATGGTCCCCGAGGGGCCACGCCACTTCAGCGCGCCGGTCTCGGCGAACATAAACCCGCCACTGGAAGGATTGGCGGTGGGGAGGGCAAGGGCATCCCGGATGAACATCCCGCGCTGCATCCCCTGGAAGTTCGGGCTGTCATGGCCCAGCGAGACGTTGCCGACCGTCGGGGCAGGCCCGGGGAAAATATAGACATTGCCGCTGCTGACACTGGCCAGTCCCGAGTTAACGTAGACATGCCCGCTGGCTCCCGAGGTGGCCACGCCAGAAGACAGGGATGCCTGGCCAGAGGTTGCGGATACAGTATCTCCGCTGTGCAGAGCCACCGCTCGGCTCGTGTTCCCCGCGCTCTGGTTCTCGGACTGTAGGTGGAAGTAAGTCGGAGCTCCCGTGCTCGGAGAGCCCGAGCCAAGAACATTCCCTGCGCAGATGACGTTCCCAGAGAACGTCTGGGGCTGGCTCCACGTGTTGGCCAGGTTGACATCGGCCCCAACGATCCCCGCCGTGGTGAGGTACTCGTTGTACGCCTCCGGCCAGCCGTAGGTCGGGTCGTACTCGCCCGTCTCCCCCGTGATGATCTTCCTCAACCCACCGCTTCGGATGGCCACGATCCGCTCGAACGTGTACCCCGGGACGACGTTCCCGTTCGCGTCGACCCCGTGGTTGACGACGCAGCGGAGCTTCCACGCGTGAACACCGGAAGGGACCCCGGTGACGGTCAGGGTGCCGGCCGGCGTGGCCGGCTCCCCGCCGTTCGGGATGGTCAGGTCCGGGGCGTTCTTCGTCTTCGCGACCTGGCTGTACTGGCACCGGAAGACGTCGAGCGCCGGCTGGTCCTCAAGTTGAAGGATCAGGTTCGACGCCGCCGTGGTGTCATACCCACGGTTCGAGCTGGCGCTGCCGTTGATGGTGAACTTGGCGTTGGCCATGAGTTAAATTCGCTGGTTCGGGCTGAGCTCAGCGCCCAGAACGTTGATGACGATGGAGCCCCACCACCGGGCGTGGCCGACCTCGGCGATCCTCACGAGGTGCTCTCCCCCTTCCTGAGGGGTGAACGTGACGGTCGCCGGCCTGACCCGCCGGTAGGTCCTCCGGACGAAGCCCGAGGGGGAAGGCGCGACGACGACGAGCTCCAAGGGAAGGACGATCCCTTCGGGAATGCAGCCGGAGTAGTCCACCTGGAGGTCGACCGGGCTGAAGGCCCTCGCGGGCGGGACGGTGCTCTGCCCGTCGTGGAGGACCCGTGAGAGCTTGAGCCTCTGCTCCCCGAGGGAGGGCGGGTTCAGCAGGTCGTACGGCTCGGCCATCAGAAGACCAGCTCGACGTCGAAATGAAGACCGACCGCACCGCCGTTCCTTCGGCGGACGAAGAGCAGGTAGTGCCCTGTCATGTTCGACACCGTGAACACGGCGACGCTCGAACGACCGGGCGGTGAGCCGATCGGCGGAGGCGTCGTCTCGGTCCACTCCCCCCAGTGGTACGTGAACAGGTCGCCTCCGAGGGCCGAGTCCAGCGGAGATTCAACGCCGTTCACAGTGGCTCGGACGATGACGGCAGAGTCGAGCGCCACCCGCCAGTATTGATGCTGGTAGATATCCCTCGGGTTCAGCCGTGAAGGAGCCGATCCCGTCGGCGGATCGGTCCATACTTGGAGGGTGATATCGGCCGAGGGGACGAGGCGCGCCGTGAAGTTGGGCACGTCAGGCAGCTCCGTCGTCCTGGGCCGCCGTGGTGAACGTCACGGCCACGCCGCGGTAGGCGCCCCCGGTCATGGCGTTCGACCCCTGCTCGCCGAGGAGGCAAACCGTGTAGAGGTGCGTCGAGTTGGTCGCCGTGACGGAGAGGCCGGTGAGCCCGAACGTCCTCCGGTTCTCGTACGAGCTGATGCCGGGGGAAGAATCTGTCGCCGTCCCGTGCGTCGTATGTCCCGTCGCGCTGAGATCCGTGATCTGAACCGACTTGAAATCAAAGGTCGGAAACGAGAAGTTCGTGACGATGGAAGCGTGCCCGATCGGGGGCACGTAGTAGACGAAGACATCCGTGATGGTGGATCCATCAGGAACCCGGATGTCGGCGATGAGCCTCTCCGCCACGAGCGTCTGCTGGATCCAGTTGCCGTTCTGGGACGACTGCCGCCTCCACGCCGGGGACGCGGCGTAGGTCGTCGGCAAGTCCGCGCTCGTGAAGGGGAATACCCGGGTGAGGGACCGGCTCGCGAGCTTGTAGCGATTGACCCCCGTCGCCGTGATGTTCGAGAACGTCGTGGCCCCGGTGATGGTGAGCGCTCCCGAGAAGGTCAGGTTCGCGGCGTAGGACCCGCCTCCGACGCCATCGACTGCCTGGACGAGCTGGTCCTGGAGGCTGTTCATCTGCGTGGAGGTGATCTCCTCCTCCGCGGCCCATCCCGGCGGGTTCGGTTTGACGAAGCTCATACGCGAAGCGTTCTGCGGTTAAGAAGCGATCGGCCGTCTGGCCCGCCATCGCAGTAAAATCCGCTCCCCGTGGTCACGTACCAGTCGACCCAGGCAGGGAGCCGCTCATTGAGGAGCACCTTGAGCTGCTCGATGAACAAGCGGGGAGGCCGGCTGGCATTTCCCGAGAGCGTGTATTTGACCCGGACCTTCAAATCGGTGGAGTAGGCCGGCCAGTTCGTGCCGTTTCGGTTCGTAGTTCCGGCGTAAGTGTTCGGCACGTTGCGGTTTCCGAACGCCTTTCCGAAGTGAACGGTGACCGAGAAGTCGTGAGAGAGCGTCTCGACGTCGGCCGAGGCATCGAGCGCCTGGACGGCTTCCCGTAGGCTCGGTCCGTCCGCCTCCAGGTGGTCGACCCACCGGGCGGTGATGGCCTTCCGGCGGTCCTCCTCGGAGGCCTCGGGCGCCGGGATGATGCCGAGCAGCTCCTCGTAGACCGGGATGTGATTGGTCGCGAGGTGCGGGAATGCCTGAACGGCCGCCCTCTGCGTGGTGCTCCCGGCGGCGGAGAGGGCCATGGCCTTGGCCTGCCGCCAGAGGTCCTCGATGGAGTCCTCGGGGCCGGCGCCTCCCTTGCCGAGGGCATCCCGGAGCGCCTTCCAGATCGCCTCGGTGAAGCTCGGATCCCCTCCAAGCTCAAGGGGGGCGGGGTTCGACCAGCCGAGAGCGGGCACCGGTCAGAACACCAAGAGCAGGAAGTTAGAATCCGTGAGTGTCCCGGAGGTGTTACGGATCCTCACGCCGATCACGTTGGGTGACGTCGCGAGCGCTGTCCCGAAGAGAGAGGCGGAAGTCGTCTGGGGAACGACAAGTGCTCCGTAGAGATTGATGGCGACCGACTGCCCCGTCTCGTCGAGGACGGTGGCCGGGTACGTGATCGTGTAGTTCCCAGCACCTGTCCGAGTGGCCGCCGGGATTGCTGCCGTCCCCGAAGCGTTCCAGGTTTCATTCCTGGCGATGAAGGACCCGGCCCCGCCGTTCACCACGGCAAAGGCTTGGGGGCCAACCCCAGCGAGCCCGGCCACGGTCCAGAAGTCGAGGTTGAGAACCTTGGCCCCGACCTGCTGGTCAGGCCGGGCGACCGGACGCTGGTTCGTGTACGTTGGCCCGAGGGCCGAGCGCGAGATACGGGTGGGCCAGCCTGCCATATCAGAGCGAGTAGATCGCGACCTTGCCGGCCACGAGAAGGTTGGGACCGAGGATGGGTTCAGCGGGAACCGTGGGCGTGGCCGGGGACATCGAGACGAGCACGCCGTCGCCGAAGGCGGAGCCGAGGGCCTCGCCGAGGCGGGCCACGATCGCGGCCCCTGCCCGGTACGGGTACTCCTCGGCGGGGTCGGGGAAGCGCGCTGCCCGGTGGGCTCGGTCGTCCGAGGTGAGGTTGATGATCTCTCCCGGGCCCAGTGAATCGAAGTAGTCCGTAATGCCCTGGGAGAGCGACACCCGGCGGCCGATGTCGGGAGAGATCCATGAGCCCACCGCGATCGTGCTCGCTGGCGGTGAGCTCAACGTCACGTTGTAGTTCCCCGAGCCGGCCGAGCTGACCGAGGCGACCAGCAGCTTCTCGAACGCGGAGGTCGACTGGTTCCAGACCATGAGGCTCGGAGCCGACACGCCCGCGGGAAGGGCCGTGTCCGAGTGGACCCTGAAGTGCGTCTGGTCCGTCACCTGGTTGACGTCGGCGACCGCGGAGACGTACCCAGGCCAGGGAGCGGCGTCCGTGTAACCCGCCGTCGACCTCTTGGGCAGGTTGAGCTGGAGGATCGTGTTCGTCGGCTGAGCAGTTACCCCGGTGACAACGACGTGAACCCGGGAGGGAACGACGGGCGAGCCGGGCGGGACGAGGTAGGCCGTGACCGTCGCGAGCGTCGCCAGGGAGGGGACACGGGCGTTCGGCCCCGTGGTCGTTCCCCTCTTCTGGGTGATGGCGACGTGGACCGATCCCGCGTGGTAGGCGCAGGAGTACACGAAGGCGTCCTCGACGCTGTTGGTGGCTTCACGGGCCCACGCCCGCATCTGGCTGCTGTTCCCGGAGGCCGGCTTGTGGCGGATCTGGGACGCGAGCCTCTTCGAGAACTCCTGGTCGGTCTCGGCGTCGGTCCCTCCGGTGAACCCAGGGGCCAGGACCGTGGCCGTCGGCTGGGCTCCGAGGGGCGGGTTCGCCCAGGTGATGGTCTTGCCGGCCGCCAGGTTGGTCTGGGTGCCCGAGTCGACGGCGCCGAGCTGGAGCGTGACCGTGCCCGAGCCCGGCGTGGTCTCGCCGAGGAGCACCTGGTAGCGGAGCCCGGTCTCGTCGGTGCCGTAGACAGCGGCGGGGGCGCCGAGGGTCGTCGAGCCCACCCAGACGGAGCCCGACGTGGCCGCCGCGGCGACCTTCCCGCCACCCCCGGAAGCGGGAAGGTAGGGCACGCCCCAGAGGGGGCTGTGGTAGTCCCGCAGCCATTCGGGCGAGGCTCGGTCGATCCGTACCTGGTCGGCGAGGACCGTGCCCCGTGCCTGAAGCCCCAGGCACACGAGGTCGATCGCGTCGGCCTCGATCCAGAACCGGGACCCTTGCGCCGTGGCGACCGCGATCTCGGTCTCCGAGAACGGAGCCCCCGTGGCCGGGTTGATCCTGCTCCTGAGACCTGTCCTGAAGTTCGACAGGATCTCGTCGCGGAGCTGCCCGCGGGAGAAAGTCGCGAAGCTCTGGTCAGCCAACAGCTACTCGAAGCTCTCTCCTGGTGCCGGAGAGGAGGTTGGAATAAGCAAGGAAGACAGCTCCAAGATCGCCATCCGGGTCGGCCTCGACGTCGAGCTTCTCGATCCGGATGAGCTTTCTCTGGAGCAAAGAAGAGAGAGCCTCCTCCGTGAGGGAACGGAGGAGGCTCGGGGTGGAGTCGTCAACCTTCTTGACCGTGCGGAACCTGTGACCCACATCGGTCACAGCGGCTCCGGTCCCTCGCTCGATCGTCAGCGCGAGCTGGACCATCGAGTCCACGGGGTCGATTCCTGTGAGGAGCGACGCGAAGTCCCCCGTGCGAGGATCGATCCAGTCCGCCAGGTGGGCGGGAGGGCTCTCCGGATCAACAAACTCGACGGGCGTCCACGTCCCGGCGGCGGATACGCCTGCGGGCGGGGTTACAGGGGTCATCTACGAAGTAGACGCAGAGCCCGTGTCGACACGGGCCGATCCGTGTCAATCCAGAGGACAGGTGAGCGTTGGGAGCGCA
This sequence comes from Sorangium sp. So ce836, assembly GCF_028553905.1. Lineage (NCBI taxonomy): Bacteria > Pseudomonadati > Myxococcota > Polyangiales > Polyangiaceae > Sorangium > Sorangium sp. So ce836. The sequence continues at coordinate 5,456,945 of NZ_CP102233.1, forward strand.
GGGAGCGTGGGAAGGTCTGGGAGTGGCGACGCCGGGGTTGCCAAGGCCAGCGTGGGGACCAGCGGCAGTCCGGGAAGGCCAGGTCCGGTGGGCAGAGAAGGGACGCTGGGGAGGTCAGGAAGGGGCGGGACCGGCGTCGCCAGGCTGGGGCTTGGGAGCGGAGGCACGCCCGGGAGCTCGGGGCCCGCGGGCAGAGAAGGAACGCTCGGGAGCTCTGGTAGCGGAGGGATCGGGCTTGCGAGGCTGAGGACTGGGAACGGCGGGAACGCGCAGGCCGAGGACAAGGATCAGGCGGTCGACGCCTTGAGGATCGTGGAGACCGATGGGGCGCTGGGGCCGAGGCCGACAGGGAGGGCCGTGGCTGGGTTGCCGACGACGAGGGAGCCCGTGAGCTGGACGTTGCCGTTCAGCACGATGCCGGCGTTGCCTAGCTCGATGTAGCTTCCGCCGTCGGGAGACGCGATCACGGCCTTGCCGTCTTTGGTTAGCGTCACGGAGACGCCCGAGTCATGCATCAGGGAGATGTGGCTGTTGCTGGTCGTCGTGCTCATGCTGATGGCCGACGCCTTGGACCCGTCCGACTTCGGGGCGTAGATCACGATGTCGGTCCCGTCGCCGTCGGCGTTGTCCTTCAGCGAGATGAAGCCGCCGCCGTAGCCCACGAGGAGGACCTCGCCCTCCTTGGGGTTGACCCGCTGGTTCAGCCGGAGATCCCGGGCCGCGATCGGGGTGATGCCGTCCGAGCTCTTCAGGCCGACGACCTCGGCGTAGCCGTCGTCTCCGGCCGGTTTGGGACGGGCGACGACCCCGAGGGCGCCGTAGAGGACCTCACCCCTGGAGCCTTCCTCCCCGTCGTCGTCGAGCAGGCCGGCGAGGTTCACGAGGACGGCCTTGGCGGCGCCCTTCACCTCGCTGGAGACGACCTTGGCGTACGTGGAAACGAAGTCGAACAGCATCAGAGCTCCCAGACGCCGGGGGCGACGATGGAGAGGCTGGTCATTTGCCCCTGGCCGGGGCTCAGCGAGCACTGAACGCGCTCGACGAAGTACCGGCCCTGGGGGCCGCCTACCGTGTCCACATCGACGTCACACGTGGTGTTCGGTGAGAACGGGATGGCCCCGGAGCCCGTCCAGTAGGACCAGCCGTCGATGAGGAGCTCGAAGGTGTCCTTCCGGCGGCTCCGCTGGGCCCGCTCCCGCCGAGCCTGGGCCTCCGCCTGGGCCCGGGTCTTCGCCCCCTCCGAGAGGATGATGACCGGCCGGTGAACTCCCAGGAGGTCGAGGTCGGCCGAGACCCCCTGGACCGAGGCTCGGGCGATCTGCTTGCCCCCCGACGTGCCGTAGACCCGCACGATGGAGGGCACTTCCGAGTAGTCCTTCACCCGTCGGGCGGAGAGGAGGTTGTTTCCCGCAGAAGCCGGTCCCCTCTTCAGGCGGAACTTGTAGATGGGGCTCTGCTGGTCGTCGGGCTTGCCGACGTAGATCTTCCCCTCCGGGGTCTCCCAGTGCATGAGACGGTGCCGCTTCAAATGCCGGGCAGCGGCATCAAAGATGGTCTCCGGTGGGTTAACCTTCGCATCCTGGATCTTGATGGGCTCCAGGGGGACGGGCGGGAGCGCTCCTCTCGCGGTCTTCCCCGTGATGAGGTCCCGCTCCACCGAGGCGTTGAACACAAAGTCAGCCTCGGAGAACCCGACCGGGGCGTAGATGGCCAGGAGGAAGTCCCTGAGGCTCGTACCCTGCACCCGGGTCTTCGGGTCGGCCGATGCGTACCTGGCATCCGCCATCTTCGATCGGAGGGTGACCGTCACCGTGCTCCCGTTGGAGGCGTCGTTCGGGGAGTCGTTCAGGTAGACCCGACCGGTCATCCTCAGGCGGTCGTTCAGGTAGACCTTGAACTCCGAGCCGAAGCCGAGGAGGCGGCCGAGCTCGGGGAAGGAGCCGTCCTCCCCGACGTCGAAGGTCATCTCCGCCCCCTGCGTGATGTCGTTCGTGATCGTGAGGCTGTTGAATTTGTCGAACGACCCCGCGGGGGACTCGATGCGGATGGTGTCGGGCCGGCGGGAGGGCATCAGCCGTAGACGCGGACGGGCGTCCCCGGGGGGATCAACAGCGGGTTGATCCCGCTGTTGATCTTGAGGAGCTCCTCGAACGGCTGGCCGAGCTCGCCGGAGAGACCCACGAGGCTCTGGGTCGTCGAGAACGTCCTCGTGACGATCCGCGGAAGGGAGGAGAGGGCCTCGGCTGCCCCCCGCCTGGAGGTGTCCCGGAGAGCCCGGAGGCCCTTCAATGTCGCCACGGCGTGGGGCAGCCCGAGGAGCTGGTTGATCGGGGTGGGGACGCGGGAGGATGCCCCCGTGAAGGCGTCCTCGACCCGCGCGCAGGCGGAGTCGATCGCCTTGGCCTTGGCCTCGATCTGGTCGACGGCCTCGAACGGACTGTTGATGAGCGCCTCCAGCTCGGCCGCGAACTCGGTCAGCGAGGAGAGGTCTCCGGACCACACCCCCTGCTGCTGGGCCGAGAAGACGGCTTCCTCCACCTGCTGCCGGACCACGGAACGGGCCGAGGGGGCCGTGAAGCTCGCCGCGGTCGTGTTGTCCTCGTTGTCCTGAACGAACGTGAGGGTGACCCGGGCGAGGTCACGTTCCGCTGAGGTCTCGACCCGCGTGTAGCTCTCGGCCCGGCATCGGACCGGGCCCCGGGTCGGCAGGGTGAGCGTCCCGGTCTCGTGCTCGTCAAAGCTGGCCAGGAGCCGGTTCAGGGCATCCGGGTACTGATCGGGGTCGATCCCGGGCTCGCTGCCGCCGAGGTAGAAGATCGCCGAGAGGGTCCAGCCCTTCGCCCGGCTGCCCGTGTCATCGAGCTTGGCCCCGTCGCGGTAGGGCCGCTCGCGCTGGATGATCCGGTTCCCACCGGCCTCCTGGAGGGTCTCCACCTGGAAGGTGACGGACGTCCCGGCCACCTCCCACGTGGCGGGTGGGTACTGGCTGAAGATCCCGTTGGCCATGGTTTAGAGGCGGGGCATCCACCCGGGAGCGGGCAGCGAGGAACCGCCGGACGAGGGCGCTCCCGGTGACTTGAGGTCCTGCGGGTTGACGACCCGGACCCTGACCTCGTTGCCGATGTCGACCTTGCCCGGGACCGTGGCGGGCGAGGCGGCTGGAGAGGCACCGCCGAAGCGGGCAGCGTTCAAGGCTGCCTTGAGGCGCTCCTCGTCCTCGAAGGCCGCCGAGAGCGCCTCGAACCCCTCCGTCGTGGGCATTGACATGGCCGCCTTATGGGCACGGCGGAGGCCCTTCGTGCGCTCAAACTCCGCGATGGCTGCCTTGTTCTCGGGTGAATCGATCTGCTTCTGAAGGGCGAGTCGCTCCCGCTCCTCGTCGACATCCGCGAGGAAGCTGCTTGACCCCTTCTTCTCCTCGATGAGGCCCAGCGTCAGGAGAAGCCCGCGGAGGGCCTTGCCGGTGAAGAGGATGGCGTCCCCGAAGGCCTTCAGAATCTCGGGGTTCTTCGCGAGCTCATCAATGAAGGTCGTGAGCTGAGGCAGGACGGCCTCCGCCACTTTGGACTGGAGATTTTCCCAGGCGGCCGTCAGCTTGGCGCTGTTCGAGGTCTGCGCCTGGGCCGAGTCCTTGAGGATCTCGTTCCAGTCCCCGGCCGCGTTGGTGGCCTCGTTGATCTTCGACCGGAGGGCTTCCATGGCCGCGGCCGTCTTGGCCTGGTTGCTCCCCTTCGCGCTCGCGAAGGTGTCGTTGTACAGAGAGATGAGCGGATTGATGGCCCTGATCCCCTGCTCGCCGAAGATCTTAGACAAGCCGGCCTGCTTCTGGGCGACATCGGCTCCGCCGACCTTGCTGATCGCCTCGACGATGATGTCTTGTACGTCTCTTGTCTTGCCCTTGTCGTAGACCTTGACCCCCGCTGCCGTGAGGTCCTTGAGCTTGGTCTTCAAGTTGGTAAAAAGATTTTCGACGGCCGTGGCCGCCTGCTCCCCAGAGCCCGTGGCGGACCGGGCGATCTGGGTCAGGCCACCGAGGGTTTTGACCCCCTGAGCCGTCTTGGGGAGCCCGAAGCTGGCCCCGGAAGCCGCGAGCCGTTGAAATTGAGCAGCAGCGTCCTTCAATTCGAAGCTGCCGGCCTTCCCCTGGAAAGTTAAAGCCGCGAGGACCTCACGGATCTCCTTCGGGTCGGTCAGCCCGAACTGCTGGGAGATGGAGGCGGCAGCTTCGGCGACATCGCCGACGTTCGCGCCGGTCGCCGATGCCACCTCGGCGAAGTCCTTGAGGGACTTCCGGGCGGTCTCAAGGTCACCAGTGAGGGTGACGAACCGGGAGGCTGCGTCAGCAGCGGCTTCGGCCTCGATACCCTTCACCTGCTGGGCGACGGCGAAGAACTCGGCCGCGAGCTGCTTCGGGTCGACGAAACCTTGTCCCGCCTGCCTGGAGCCGATCGAGATTCGGTTGGCCGCCTCCTCGACGGAGTTGGCTCCCTTGACGAGATCCCCTCCCTTGCCGGCGGCGTACTTGATCGCATCGGCCCCGAGCTGCCCGATGGCGGCGGCACCGCCGAGCTTGCCGAGCCCGATCCCTCCGCCGAGTCCCTTGACGACACGTCCGCCCGCGCCGAGGGAGCCACCGAGGGCATTGGCCATGGCCTGGCCGACCCTCCGGGCCGTGCCCATGGCCTTCGTCTCGAAGTCGCGCAGGCCGACGTAGAGCCCGGAGGAATTGAGCCGGAAGTCGTTGAGCTTCCTGAGCCCCCGCTGGATGTCCCGGATGGACTCCTGACCGGCTCGTCCGATGGTCGAGCCCATCCTATCGCCGACCTTCCGGGTCGTGCCCTCCAGGGTGCGGAGGTCGGAAAGGAGCCCTCGCTTATCGAGGGTGAGCCTGACGGTCGCTTGCTTGTTAGCCAAAGAGCTTCGGCCTGTTCGAGGCCGACTTGCCGTTCAAGATGTTGATGGCTTCCGCGAGGGTCAGCTCGCCGGAGTCGAGGTCTCGGTGGAGGGCGAGGAGGAGTTGGATCTCAGATAGCTCGCCAGGAGCACAGCCATGGAAATCACGAAGCTGTCCAGCGCGGACCCAGCAATACCGGCTAAAGGGCTGAGGTTTCTCACGCGGTCGATGGCCATCACGGCCGCAACCACGTCCTCCGTCGTCGGTTCGGTAATCCTCGGGTCGATGAGCTCCTGGAAGACCTTGATGTGCTCCCAGACCTCCATGAGGCTGCACAGGTCGTAGCCCTTGCCGGGCTCACCCGAGATGAGCCACTCGACCGGCGCATGCTGGTCATGGGGCGGCTTCGCGTCCCGGAGAGCCTTGCTGAGGATGCACAGGGTCTCGTACTGCTCGAAGACGTCCTGGTCCTTGTCCCGGTCGAGCTTCTTCACCCGGAAGAGCTCCGCCGCCTGGACCCTGGCTTCGAGGAGCTCGGGCTGGCGAGGGACCCGGACCATGACGGGGATCTCCTCGAAGGACCCGTCCTTCTTCGCCCGCTTGATCACATCGGGGAAGAGGAGCCGCCCGCCGAGTTCGACGGCGTTGAGGTCGGCGAGGGTCTTCCCCTGAAGCCACTCGGAGGCCTTCACGTTCAGGTCTCCTCGGTCTTCCCGATGAACTCGACCGAGCCGCCGATCTCGTTGTCGACCGCGAACTCGATGTTCACATTGCGGACTGCGCCGTTCGTCGTGATCGTCCTCCCCGGGACCTTGATGCGAAGCTGCTTGATCTGCTTCTTCTGGCACATGGTGATGAAATCACGCTCCTGGCCCTCCTCGTTCACAACGAAGTTGAACGAGATGGTCGTCTCCTGAGGACCGAAGAAGATGCCGTCGCCCTCGGATCGAAGCGTATGGACCTGCTTCGCATTGTTGTTGAGGCCGAACGTGACGTTCGTCACGCTCATGAGGTCACCGTTCCCCATCGCGATGGCCCCGCGGGGGTATACCTTCTGCTTGTCAGCCATTTGAAGCTACCTCGAAGCTAAGATTCGGAATCAAGCGACCCGCTGGCCGACCATGGAGAACTTGGCGAGGGGCTTCACGATGCCGAACGGCAGGACGATGTTGACCTGGCTCTCGTCGACAGGATCGACCTGGACGATGAAGGTCCCGTTCGCCACGGCCTCGTTCAACTTGTCCCGTCGGAGAATGCCCCGAGAGACGAAGAAGGACGCGCGCGAGAGGACGAAGCTCTTGATGTCCCTCTCCTCGACGACGCCGGCAGGGAGCGGGTCATCCCCCGGCGCCTGGTCCTTGGACAGCTTCGCCCCCTTGAACTCCGTGGGGACTGAGACCCGCAGGTCCTTCATGAAGGCGTAGGCCCCGCTGACCCCGGAAACGTCGAGCAGGCGGTAGTCGGGGTTGCCGTTCGCGTCCTGGCTGTAGGTCGTGATGGGGCGGACCATGAAGGGGTCGCCCTGGGCGTCGAAGTCGACGATGCTGATGCCGTTCGAGAGAGCGTCCTCGGTCTCGATGGCGGTTGGCTTGTCTCCGACGAGATCCGAAGGGCCGTAGAGGCCCTCGATCTCGTCCCCGATGCGGTTCACCGCGGGGTCGATCTCTTCGGCCTTCAGCCGGCGCCCGACCTCCCAGCCGGCCCACTCGCAGCCGAGGGACTCGCCATTGACACACAGCACGTACTGGGTCGGCCCGTGGTTGCGCCCGATCGCCCCCGTCTTCGTCGTGGCCAGGGAGCCCGTGGAGCCGACGACCTGCTGCTGGTACAGCGCCTGGACCCCCGAGTCGTAGGCATCGATGTGGGTCTTGATCCGGCCCGGGTTGCTCGTGGCGCTGTTGCTCTGAGCGTCAGCGTTGCTGACGCAGGGCAGGATGAAGTCGTACTCCGTGGTCTGGACGAGCCCGAGGACCGTCGAAAAGTCCGGCTCCGTCGTCCCGCCCGTGAGGGTGCTGGCGGCAGCCGTGACCGATCCTCCAGCGCCATCCGAGAGGGTGACCCGGTAGCGGATGTCGTTCCCCCAGGGGCCGGGGATCTTGGCCGTCAGGGTCACGGCCGGCAGGGTCCCGTTCCCGTTCGATGCCGTGACCGGGAGGAAGTCCGTCGCCCCGTTGATGGCCGCTACCAGCTTCGTGGCGGCCTGCGTGTCGGTCTCCCCGACGAGCCACGAGATGGTGATCGGGACGCCCTTGATCGTCGCGGTCACCGTCTGGGCCGCGGAGATGGGGGTCGTGTCGTCGAGCGTGATGGTCCCGGTCGCCGCCGCACCCGCGGAAGCGGTGGGGGCCATCACGTCGACCTTGGCCAGGCCATGGGCCCGGAAGAGGGCCACCGCGGCGAGATGACCGGGCGTGCCGGGCCCGAGGAGGGTCTTCACCTGGTCGGCCCCCGAGACGCTCTGGACCACCTGGCTGTTCGCCGTGATGGTCCCCGCGGAGCTCTTGGGGCTGATGATGAGGGCGCGGAGGCCGGACAGGCCCGCAGAGGCAGGACCCGCCAGTAGATTCAAAAGCTGGTAGAACCCGGGGCTCTTCGTCGCCGGGGAAACCGCAACGGGAACACTCATGAAGTGACCTCAGGAAGGAAGCGAAGAAAGGGAAGCCTCGTACTCCTCACGGGTACGGAGCTTCAGCGAACCATCCTTGATGGCTTTGTCGTAAGCTCGGCGGAACCTCGCGTACTCGGACGCGGGGATTGGGATGATTCGGTTGACATCCCACGTGATGAGGGTCGGGTCCTTGATGTCCCTTGTCGCCCCGATGTAGCTGCCTCGTCCCGTTCCGAACCGAGAGACAAGGCTCCCCTCTACGCTCGATACAAAGAGCGCGAATTCAATGCCTGCCATGTTGAAGCTTTCAGGTTGGGATCGGGATCGGGATCACCACGTCGGTCACGACGCTTGCTTCAGGAGTTCCAGGAAGAGGCCACTGCGCTTCCACCTGCTCGAAGGCAGGGAAGACGCGGCTCTCATGCTTCTCCAGGGAGCGGACCGTGCTGAACTGGATCCCGTAGATGTAGGCGGCGGAGGTCGAGACGATCCGGGACCGGGCGTTCACGAGGACCGGCTGGGGAGCCGTGAAGACCTCGCCATCGACGACGCTCTGCTTGTGGATGAGCTCGGAGGCGTCCTCCAGGATCTGAAGGGCCTCGGCCCGCCGGGTCTCGTCGCCGTCGGTCCTGGAGGCCACGACGGCGAGGACCCACCGCTCGCGGAGCAGGGTCGTGGTCCTGCCGACGTTCTCGTCGTCGTCGCTGCCGGACCAGACGAGCACCAGAGCAGGGAAGAGGCCCGCGCCCGTCTTGAAGAGGTCCTCGACGCCGGTCGACTCGTAGAGCCGGACCTGGGCCACGGCGCCGAACCCCACGGCCTGGGTGCCGCCGGTCATGCCGGGGGCGAGGACGATAGCCGTGGGCTGGAGGCCGGGGATGGCGGGGTCCCACCGGATGGTCGTTCCCGCCGCCAGGTTGACCCGCTGGCCGCCGAGGACCGACCGGATGGGCACGGAGGTCCCCCCGGCCGTGACGGTCGTCTCCGCGGTCGTCTTGACGAGCGTGAGGGGGTCCAGGGAGCCGCTCAGGATCCCGACCCCGTACGTGTTCCTCGGGAGGACGAGCGGCGAACTCGTCGCCGTGGCCGTCACCGAGCCCGTCGACACGTTCCCCGTGAGGGGTGCCAGGAGGCTCATGAGGCAGCGAGCCGCCCGGAGGATGCCGCTCACGAGACGAGCTCCTCCACGAGGACGTCGGCCGCCTTGTCGAGGGTGGCATTCGTGAGGACGTCCAGGAAGTCGCGGACTGGGACGCCATCGCCCTCGATGTGCTTCCGACCGTACGGGACGCCGGGGAACAGCTCCACGGAGTCTCCGGTCACGGTCATCTGGATCGACGCACGGAGGGCGCCCGAGTCCACGAGGATCTGCCTCACGGCCCCTCCACGACGATCCAGCGTCGAGGGAGCCAAGGGAGGCCATCCCGGGCCCCCCTGTTCGAACTTCTGGTCGATGGCGTCCCGGAGAACCTCGCCGGGCTTCTCAGGCGTGAGTGCCTGGGCACGATCGGCCAGCTCAGCGAAGACCCGACGGAGCTCGTCGAGGGGGTCACCAGCCATCGAGCTCCTCCGAGAAGGCAGCCGGCCGGACCAGGCTCTGGTTGTCGCCGGCTGCCTTCTCGACCCCCGAGCGGAGGTACGACTTGCCGAGCCGGTCCAAGGTGCGCTCCCCCCGGTCCCTGCGGTCTCCGTAGGGGTACTTGCCGTACCGGCCCTCTTTGAGATTGGGCTCGGCGCCGCCGAACTCGGCCCGCCGTTCCCCCATGAGGGACAGGGCGATGTCACAGACCGCGCCTTTGAAGAGCGGGTCCTGCGCGAGCTGGCCGATCTCGGTCAGGTCGAAGCTGTCCAGGAGGTACGCCTCGCTCCAGGCGCTCGCCTCCTGGATCAGCATCTCGACCACGGCCGGATCGGCCACGCCGTCCCCATCGTCGTCGCAGTACTGGGTCAGCGTGCGCGCACTGACCCTGTTGATGAGATCCTGCGAGGTGATGTAGGCCGGGGCGACGTAGGCCACAGGCTCAGCCGTTCTTCGAGGAGGCCTTCACCGGGCGGAGGATGAACCGCTCCTGACCCTTCTTCTCCAGGAGGACCTGGGGCACCGGGTAGCCGCGGGCATCGACCAGATCGCTCTGGAAGAGCACCTTCTCAGCCTTCAGGGCCTTCAGTTGGGCCTCGTCGAGATCCAGCTCGACCGGCTCACCGACCTCAAAGCATCGGTCGAGAGCGTGGTAGCGCGTGTGCCCCGGGTTCGGGAGCTTCAGGATGACTTCGTACTTCACGTTCATTCTTCCTCATGAAGGAAGAGGGAGCCTGGATCGCCAGGGCTCCCTCTTCAGGATCAGGCAACGGCCTTGGCAATCTTGTGCCAGAGGCCAAAGCCGGCCTCGCCACGGGCCGAAGCGCCGTACCGGAAGACGTTCAAGTTGAAGACGTTCTCCGAGTCCACCCGGTCCATGGCTACGAACTCGGGGGCCCGACGCTGCTGGAAGATGAAGGGCTTGATTCCGTCGCCCAGGCAGGCCACGTACCAGGCCGTGGGTTGAGAGACGAGCTCGGGGATGACGAGGAGCTCCGCGGTCCCCTTCTGGATGTTGGTCTCGGAGGCGGTACCCGCCGCGTTCGCGATCGTGTCGGCTTCGAGGATCTTCTTGCCAACGTCCGCGAGCTGGGGAGGGACGATCAACGTGTCCGGCATGATGCTGAGCGGTAGGCCGTTGACGTCGACCAGGGCCATCATCGCATTCCGTACCTCGCCGTAGTTGGTCGGGGTGAGGGCCTTGCCCGAGGCGTAGTAGTTGCTCTGCGTCGCCGAGGCCGGGTCGTCCTGGTCCACCGGGTGGCTGGCGCTGAAGAAGTTCTGGCCGTCGTACGTGGGCAGGCTCTGGCCGTTCAGGAGCAGGGGGGCGAGGAGGGCGTCGGGCCACTTGGCGACCGACTTCGCCATGTTGGTCAGGCGAGGGGTCGCGAAGATGCCGTACTTGTCGTCGTCGATCTTCTCCCGGGGGACCTCAAGGCTCAGCTCGAAGGTCCTGTTGACCAGGGTGAAGTCTCGCGCCTTGAGGTTCGCGTACTGGCGCTCCCCGATCCACTGGCGCATCTGGGGGACAACGGTCTCCCAGGCGTAGGTCTCCGACTCCCCGGTCGATGGGAACATCGTCGCGATCTTGCTCCACCAAGGCTTCGCGAGCTTCAGATCCTCGTTGAAACGAGTGTTGAAGCCAACGAACATCGCCTGGATGTTCGCAGAAGTGATAAGCATTTTTGATACTCCGAAGAAAAAGAAGTCCCGTCCCGCCTCCAACGAGGGAGGCGGGTTAAGCTCTTTGGGTTGTCGACCTCAGCTCAGCCGATCACGAGCCAATCGAAGGTGCAGACCGCCGTGTTGATGACCGCAGCCGACGTGTTCACCGCGTTCACCACGAAGCTGCCAGGCGTGCCAGGGGTCCGGTTCGCCGCAGGAACGTCGAGATCCGCGAAGCCCGTGAGGGCACCTGCTCCCGGGTCCTTCATCGTGACGATGATCCGGCTGCTTGCGGTGATGGCCGCCGTGCTGATGGTCACGGTGCCAGCCACCAGGGTCGCGGTCCCCGCCTGGATCGAGGGGACGGCGGCGGCCTGGGCGCCGATGGAGGGGGAGATCAGGACGTGGACGCCCGCCGAGTCGACCGCGATCACGATGCCGGCGCTCGAGCGAGAACCGGACCCGCTGGTCTTCGCCACGGTCTGGTCATCGACCAGCCAGCAGACCTTGTAGAGGTCGGCGACGGTGATCTGGTCGCCCGCGGATGAGTTGGCGAACAGGAAGACGCCCGGATGGACGAGGACGAGCTTCGCGCCGTCCGCGCCCGAGTTGGTGACCGTCTCCTGGGCCACACCCACGGCGATGAGACCCGCCGAGGTGGAGGCCGGGACGGCGTAGCCCGACGCGTTCTTGGCGACGATGCCGCCCTGAAAGATCGTCGTGGTGGTCGCGACCCCGAGGTGAAGCCTCTCGGGCAGGACGTGAGCGGAAGCCCGCTTCGTATCGCGGGCCTTGGTGAGCGCTGCCATGTAAGTAAACTCCGAAAGCTAAAGTCGTGAAGCTAAGAGGCGTTTCGAATCAGGGAGACGCGGTGAACGCCTTGCGAGCGAGGACCTCTTTGCCCTTCGCCATCTGGTCCGGCGTGAGGCCGAGCTTCTCGGCCATGGCCTTGTCTTCATCCGTGAGGGACACGAGCGGCTCCCCCGAAGGGGTGACGCTGGGAGGGACGAGGACGGGAGCCACCGAGAGGTACTCCCGGATGTCCTCCAGGGTCTTCTTCTCGAAGTAGGCCCGCTGGGCGGGAGCGATTTTGAAGGACCGGATGCCTTCCTCGATGAGCCCCTTCCGCTCGACCGAGAGCTTCTCGGCCTTGAGCGTCTCCACTTCCTTGGAGAGGGCCTCCACCGCGGCATCCCGGGCCGTGAGCTGGCGGCTGAGCTCCTCGACCTTGCTGCCCCAGTCGGTCGTCTCGATGAGGGTGGTGCCGGCCGCGAGGATGTTCGCCTTGGTCTCCTCGGCGGCCTTGGCGGCCTTCGATAGCTCCTCCTCCGCCGAGGCAAGCTTCTTGGTGATGGCCTCCACGGCCGCTGCGATCTCCTCGTCCGTCGCCTCGGCGGAGAGGCCGAGCAGGGACACAATCTTCTCTCTCATTGAATTCTCCAAGAACTCCAAGAGCGAGGCCGCCATGAGGGGCTGGGCCTCGTGGGTCGCCGGGATGTTGGTAAGGGCGACGTTGATGATGGTTGTGATCTCGCGGGACTCCGGGTCGTACTCAAACCATGGAGACACGTAGCGCCACTCGCGGGCAGCGATCTCCTTGGCGGCCTTGTCAGTCCACCGGATGCTCACGGCCCAGAGCTCTCCGCCTCTGACCTCCAGGGTGAACCAGCCAGCGGCCTTGCCGTCGTCGGAGAGGTTGGCCCCTACGGCCATCGCGTGGCCGTAATCGAAGGGCAGCTCGACCCCGTGCTCCTTGAAGGCCGCCATGACGGCGGTCGCGGAACGCTCCGAGAAGACGTATGTGCCCTTGGTCGTCTTGTTCTGCCCGGCCCTGAAGAGCCGGAGCTCGCTCGGGGGCTGGCCATCAAGGGAGACCAGGGAGAGGAGGGCACGTGTTCTCATGAAGCTCAGCCCGGGGGGATCCAGATCGGCGGGAACCAGCTCTCGTCGAGCTCGACCGGCACGTGATCACCCAGCGCCGGGTCGATCTCAGGGCCATAGGGGACGGCCCACTCGTCCCGGTCCGGGTGCTTCATGGGTTCGGCCCACGTCCGCGTGAGCACGATGACCTGGCCGTTCACGGTACCAGTAACCGGGTACCCGAGCAGGGCATCGACCTGGGCGATGAAACTGACTGCCGCGGACTCGCTGTCGAAGATTAGGTACAAGGACACCTCAGCGCGCCAGAAGGTAGGACGCGAGCTGCACCCTCTCCCCGGGCAAAAGGACGCGATTGTAGATAATGAACTCCCCGAGGTGCCCGCTGAAGCGGATCCCGCCACCGCCCGTCCCGCCGAGAATGAGCGCGCCAGGAGCTTGCCCGGGAATGCTGCTCGTAATCGTCGTCGCTGGAGCGAGTACCTCGGCATCGACCTCCATGGTCGCGTTCGTGATGTCGTTTTGCAGAAGGCCCGGGACGCAGATGACGAACGCATGGAGCGCGCCGTCCGACTGCTTCGCGGTGGCATTGAAGTAGCGGTAGTTCCCCGACCCGCTCATGATGAGAGGCCGCGAGCCGTCGAAGCAGAGCCCCAGGAGCGGGTACGTCGTCGTGGCCGTATCAAAGACACGGTTCTGCGTCGTCTTCGTCGCGGAGAACGCGAACGCGTAGGTGCGCGTGGTCAGCGATGACGGCGAGGGAGCCGTCATAAACGTCAAGCTCCCATCAAAGAGGAGGCTCGGCTTCCCACCGAGCCCGTCAGGAGTCCACGTCGGCTGTGCTGACCCCGATGCCTGGACCGCATCCCCGCCGCCGCTGCCGAAGTTCTGCCAGAGCGCGACCTTGGAGCCGGAGAGCACGAGGCCGCGGTCTGCCCGAAACCAGTGGGTGAGCCCGGAGAGGCGCCGCGGGTCGAAGGGAGTGGAGAGCAGTCGGACGCCGCCGAAGAGGTCCAGGTGCCCCGCTGAGCCGATCAGCCTCGTCCGCATCAAACGACGAGGACCCGAAGCTTTTGGTTGGCCGACCCGGAGATCGCGTAGACCTTGCTGGCGTCGGCGAGCTCGATCGAGATCGACCCGCCGGGGATGAGGATGACCCCCGTTGAGGCCGTCACCCCGGCCGCGCCGATGTAGACGTCCGCCGTGTTGGAGGCCGGCGCCTGAATCAGGATGCCCGTGGAGGCTCGGGTGGCTGTCCCCGTGATGGCGGCAGCCGTGCCTGTAGGAACGGAGACCTCGGGGAGACTGAGCGGGGTTACGTGGAGGAAGTCGGGGCCGATCACACTACCTACCCGGTAGGTGCGGCGGGCGGGTCAACGCGGGTCAAGTCGGGGTCTGGGTCTCGTCGAGAACAGGAACGCCGTGCCGTTCGGCCACGGCTCGGAAGTCGACGCGGACCGGGGAGCCATCCGCCTTGCTGGCGTCCACGAAGGTCTTCGTCGCCTGCATCTCCTCTGTCTTGTTCGCGGGCGGAGATGTGTCCCACTTGGGAAACGGGGCGAGGTTCTCATCGCCGAAGTTGAACCTGACCCAGGGCTTCAAGAGATGGTTCCTCAGCGTCGTGCTGAGCGAGGTGACGACACCCCGGATGATGCTTGCGAGGATGCGCTCGTGAACGGAGGCAGCGGCGTAGGACCCGCCCTTGACCTCCGTCGTTAGGTTCTGGCCGAGGATGCGGATGGCGATGGAGGTGTCGCAGCTCTTGATGAGCCTCTCGAAGCCCTCCCACGCCGAGCGCTCATCCTGGAGGAGCTCCAGGTCGTAGTTGAGGTCAACGTCGCCCTCCTTCTTTTGGGGGAGGAGGATCATCGCCTCACGGGCGAGCTTCCTGACCTTCTCGACGAAGGCGGCGATCTCCGGGTCCTTCGCCCCGTGGGGGACGCGGAGGAGCTTCATCGGGCTGCCGTACGCCTCTGACCAGCGAGGCCAGTCCCGGTACTTCGTGTTCGTTCTGATGAGCCAGGGGAAGGCAAGGCTCCGGATGGCTCCGCGCATCCAGCCCCGCTCGTAGCCGCCTGAGCAGTGGACGATCCACTGGCCTGTTCCGCCGACGAGATGAACCAGCCCCTCCTCGACGGTCATCTTGAAGAGCCGCTCAGCCCAGTCCCAGTAGGCGTACCCGGGATCGAAGATCTCGACCTCGCTGGGGGTCCATCTGTCGCCTGAGGAGGACCACTTGATCTGGGCGGGAGCGAGGCCGAGCAAGAAATCCCAGCGGAGAAGCTTTTCCAGCGTCGACTCGGGAAGGGCGGCGTCCCACCAGGTGCGGGCCTCCTCGGCCACGGCCTCCGCCTGGGCGTTTCCTGTCTCGGCCGGGTCCAGGCAGAAGGGAAGCCCGAGGATCCCTTGGTTCCGCTGCTCAAGGCAGCCCTCGATCCACTCATCCCGGCCGAGGGCTTCGGCCAGGCGAGCCGAACGCGCGAGGTTGCCCTCCTCGTGTTCGTTGAGGGTGTTCCTGATCTCCTGAACCGACCATGAGGAGATGGGCAGGATCTGGTACGGGTGGTAGACCGTGGTCGGCGTGAAAGGAAGCTCACTCATAGGGAGTATCCAGGGAGCAAGGACTGGAGCCGGTTAAGGGTGGAGAGCTTGGGGGGCTCCCGGTACTGGACGAGCAGCTCGGTCATCGCCCAGACCATGGCGTCGAGGCGATCGGGGCTCTTGCCGACCTTCGGGATCCAGCTCGTGAGCTGTTGCTCAAGTTTGATGTGGGTTCCGACGAACCTCACCTTGCCCTTTTGGGTCAGGGCTGCGACCGGGAGGGCACGCCGCTCCTTGTCCGTCGTGGCCTGGACTCCCTTGAGATATTGAAGAGAGTCGGGGTCGACCATTCTGAAGATCTCCAAGATGAAGCCGGCCCCGTGGTTGCCCTCGTAGATGATCTGGCTGGCGACCCACCGCTCCCGGGCATCCAGGGCGATCCGAACCCAGTCAGCCGGGGTCGTCCTCTTGGAGAGGTCTTCAAGGACGTAGCCACGGTCGTCTTCTCCGAGGCCGGCCACCACGATGCCGCATTCGCAGGCCTCCTCCTTGGCGGACGAGCTGGGATCAATGGCGACAACTACCCTCTTGAAAGCCGGATGACGGTCAACCCGGGCCGAGTCGATCCATGCCTTCTTCCAGAGGGCGCCCGGGTTCTCCCCCAGGAGCTGGCCTTCGAGCTCCTGCTGGCCGAGGTCGGTGCCGAGGAGGGTCTCCTTCAGGTAGTCGAGCGTGGGCTTGGCGAGGTTCGCCGAGTTCTCGAAGGTCGAGCCGCTCGTGAGGACCGTGCTCTCCTGGTCGAGCAGGGTGTGGAAGAACGGCAGCGGTCTCGGGGTCGTCGTGAGGATCGCTCGGGGCTCGGCTCCAAGGCGGAGCCCGGGGACGAGGAGGGACCAGAGCTTGTCGAGGTGCGGGTAAGCCGCGGGCTCGTCGAGCCATGCCAGATCGTGCTGGGGACCACGGAGGCGCTCTGGCTCCTCGGCCGAGAAGGTGGTCGCGATCGCCCCGTTCCTGAAGGTGATCCGTCTCTTGGAGGGCTCGTAGAGGGGCCTCTGGGCATGTGGGAAGACGCTGAGGAGGCCAGACTCCCCCTCGACCATGACGTCGCGTACGTCGGCCGCCGTGGGTCCTACGAGGGCGACCCGCTTGTACTTGCCCGAGTCGACCAACTCACGGACAGACTCTGCGGCGGTCCGGGTCTTGCCAAAGCCGCGTCCGGCAAGACAGCCCCAAACGAACCAGTGGCCGGGAGGGAGTCGTTGCTTCGGCCGAGCCCAGAAGTCCCATCGATAGATCAGCCGGAGCTTCTGGTCCCTGGTGAGGGAACCGAGGAACTCCCGCCGCTCGGCGTCGGTGAGGGAGGCGAGGGTCTCGGCGGGAGACTTTCCCTCCGGCATGTGGAGCCGGGCCCGCATGGGTCAGGCACCCGCCGCCTCCAGGTGCTCGATCCGGTCTCGAAGATCGCGAACCTGACGCTCCAGGTCGTCGACCCGATCAGACAGCCCGCTCTCCGGGCTCATGAGGCTCTCGATGGCCGATCGGGGGATGAGCCACCGGTTGCCGACCCGCCGGTGGATGGTCGTCCCCGTCCGCTGCTCCACGCTGGCGATGAGGCGGCGGACCCGGACCCGCTGGGCCTTGGGGCTGCCCTCGTAGCGAAGGAGCTGGGCGACCTGCCGGCAGGTGAGGAGGGGCGCGTCAACGGTCACGGCGGACCTCCTGGAAGTAGCCGCTCCGCAGACCGCGTCTTTCCCCTGGCCAGCTTCGGTTGCACGCTACGCGACGTCCGATGAGGGGCGTGCCCTCGCCGAGCGAAGAGGAGCGTGCGATGCCAGGAAGCAGAGAGCTGGTGCAGCTGCGTGCGGAGCTGTCGAGGTATCGTGAGAAGAAGAGCCGTGGGAAGTACCCGAGCGAGCTGCGAGACCGAGCCGAGGCGTACGCCAGGGAGCGTTCCCGGGCGGGGGCGACGCCGGCCGAGATCGCCACGGAGCTCGGTGTCCACAAGATGACTGCCGACCGATGGGTGGCTGGCGGTGAGCGCGCAGATGATGGTGCGTTGCCAGCGACCACCAAGGCGGCTCAGCATGTTCCGTTCCTACCCGTCGTGGTGCGCCCGGAGCGCCGAGAGGCGCCGCCTTTGCGGCTCAACGTCGCATTTACCGATGGGACGCGGATGCAGGTATGTGGGATAGGCGCGCGCGACCTCGTGGAAGCGATCGAGGCGTTGCGGAGGGGGCAGTGACCCCCGCGACGATAGCCGTGTATCTGGCCGTCGGTCCAGTGGACTTGCGTGGCGCGTTCGACCGGCTCGCCGCGATCACCCGGCAGGTGCTGTGCCTGGACCCAGCCAGCGGCGCGCTATTCTTGTTCTTCAACAAGAGGCGCAACCGACTGAAGGCACTTTGGTGGGACCGCAACGGGTATACAATTCTATACAAGCGTTTCTCGAAGGGTGCATTTGCTCTGCCCTCGTTCACCGAGGCTGACGGCAAGTGTATCGAGCTGTCAGCACAGGACTTCGCGCAGCTGCTCGCTGGTCTACCCGTGGAAGAGCTGGCAAGCCGCCGCCGGCTGGTCCACTGAGGCGTCTGCGCCGGCGCTCGTCCACCACGCTGCCGGCGCCAGCGCGGCCCGATGGCGGCCGGCTCAGCCTGATACGGAGCCGGCTCAGCCTGATGCGGAGATGGAGCAGGGCGCGAGTTGCATCCTCCCGAAGACCTCGCGAGAGCGCGGCGTCGAGGGCGCACCATGTTTGCCCCGCGTTCCCATTTTCAACAAAGGATTCTCATCAAAAACAGCCAAAAGTGCCTGCGTAAGGTACTTGCCAGGAGCCAGCGGAGGGGGCATCCATGGCGCGCCTTGACACGACCCGGTGAGACCGAGCTCCCGCAGGCGGCGGAGACAGAGCGCCTTGACGGCACGGCGCTCGTGCTCGGCTATCTTCAGGCCAGGGGACAAGGACAGGGGAGCCCCGCCGACCCCGCGTCGGTGGTCGACGCGCTGCTCCGGCGGGTGCAGGAGCTCGAGGCGAAGCTGGCCGAGCTTTCGACGGCGGAGCAACAGGCCCAAGAGCTCGCTCGCTCTGTCGAGTCGCTCAAGGCGTACAATCAACAGCTGCAGGAGACGATTCGGACGTTGGAGATCGGGTTCCGGCGCCACGTCTCCGAGCAGATCTCGCCTGACCAGCTGCGGCTTTCGCTGGCCGGCGAGCCAGACGCCTGTCCGGCTCAAGCTTCGTCGCAGGCCGAGACCCACAGCGCCTCGCCTGAGGCGGATCGGAGCGACGGCAGCATCCCGCCGCCGGGCCTCGCGAGCCCGGCGGAGCGTGGGGGGACCGCAGAGTCCTGCTCCAGCTCGGATCCCGGAGGTGGCAAGCGAGTTCAGCGCCACGAGCACGGGCGCCGTCGCATCGGTGTCATCCCGAGGGTGATCATCGAGACGCTGCCGCCGGAGGTGCTGCTCCAAGGTAGCGAGCGCTTCGAGCGTGTGGGCGTCGAAGACAGCTCGGTGATCGGCCACCGGCGCGGCGGCCCCGTGGAGATCGTCTGGCGTCGCCCCAAGTACGTGGCCAAGGCGGAGGCACCGGCGGCGAGCCGCGGAGCGGGCGAGGAGCCTGCTTCTTTGCCAGCCGCAGAGCCGGCCTTCAAGCGCGAGCTCGACGAGCCCCTCGTCGTGCGGGAGCACGAGCTCTTGGGGATCCCCGCGGACACGGGCTTCAAGCAAAGCCCCTTCGTCGACGGCGTCCTCGTACGCTACACGCCCGAGTCGGACGCTGCGGAGGACAGCGGCGGACCTGTGAAGATCGCCTCGCTGCCGGAGCGCCCGATCGCCAGATGCCTTGCCGATCCGAGCCTCTTGGCCCACCTGTTCGTCCACAAGCTCGACTACCACATGCCATACTACAGGCAAGAGGTGGAGTCGGAGCGCCACGGCTTCCGCATTGGCCGCGGCAACATGACACGCTGGCAGTACGACTGTGGCGGCATTGCGATGCGCATCGCCGATGCCATCTGGAGCGACGCGCTCTCGCGGTCGTGGTTCGCCATGGATGCGACGGGCACCGCCATCCGGGCCAAGGACAAGCACCGCTATGGGCATGTCTTCGTCCTCGTCGCGCCGGGCGATGGGGTGCTGTTCCGCTATACACCGACGTACGACGGTCCCACCGTCGCGAAGCTCTTCGGCGGCTACCAGGGGACGCTCGTCGCCGATGCCTCGGCCAACCACAACGTGCTGTTCGGGCCGGGCAAGGCGCGCGAGGCCGGCTGCTGGAGCCATGCACGAAGGCGCTTCTTCAAGGCGTTCAAGGCCGGGGCGGGCAAGGATGCGGCGTTCGCGCTCCAGGCCATCCAGGCGCTCTTCCGCGTCGAGGAGGAATGCGCCCTGTGCAGCCCGGACGAGCGTCTCGAGATCCGGCAGCGCGAGTCCGCACCGCTGATTGAGAAGCTCTTCGCCTGGGTCGAGGCGCAGCGGCAGGTCGTCCCGGAGCATTCGCCGTTGCGCGAAGGGCTGGTCTATTTGCACAACCAGAGGGAGGCGCTCTGCGAGTTCCTCTCCAACGGGGAGGTCCCCATCCACAACAATGCCAGTGAGAGGGCTCTGCGCCGCGTCGTCAAGGGACGACGCAACTGGCTCTTCCACGGCAGCGACGAGCATGCTGTCCGGGCCTGTGCCGTCACGTCGCTCATCGCGACCTGCCAGATGCACGGGCTCGACCCCGAGCTGTACTTGCAGGAGATCCTGACCGTGGCTCCGAGCTATCCGCTCAGCCGCATCCTCGACCTGAGTCCCAAGAACTGGGTCGCGACGCGACAACGCCTCATCGCCGAGGGGCGGCTCAAGTACCTGGACCTGGCTCGGATCTCCGGCTCGCGGCTCGTCTTCCGCGACCGCTGATCGCGCCGCGTCGCCCGCTTGCGTCGCGCCCACAGTGCTCGTTGCGTCCGGAGCGGCCGAGCCAGGCGCGCGTCCTTTCCGCGTCCGCGCCGAGGTGCGTCGGCTCGTCGAGCCGGTGCTGTCGTCGCTTCGCCCCGCCACCGTCGAGCTCGTCTCGACGGGGCGCCTTCGGTTCGCTTCGCTTCGGCGCTGCTTGTCCGCGCCTCGGGTCGGCCGCCGTTCGCCCACCTCCTCCGCCGACGGCTGGGCGGCGGTCTTGCGGCGCCGCACGCCGGCGGCCTCGGCCGCTCCTGCGCGCTCCTCCTCCTGCTCAGCCGCGCGACGCGGGCGTCCCTTCGCCCTGGCGGGGGCGTCCTCGCGGCCTTGCCATGCGACCTGCGGTGCTGACAGCTTCAGCACCGCTGTCGTCAGGCTCGGGACTTCGACGCCTGCATCCCCGCTCCGTCGCTTCGTCATCGCACCGCGACTGTACGCACGGGGCCGCCTTCCACAAGCACGCTTCGGAACGCGCTCTGCGGAGCGGCTACTCCTGGAAGGCCTTCACGGCAGCCCTCAGCTCCTGGCGGGCCTTGTCCCGGAGCTCCAGGAGGGTGGGGTCCCGGCGGGCCACGAGGCTCAGGAGCTGGCGCTGCTCGTGGTCCAGGAGGACGAGGCCGGTGACCTCGGAGAGGGCAGCGGCGAGCTGCGGGTGGTGCTGGCGATGGGTCAGGGCTGCCCGAAGGGCCCGGACCTGTCGGGTCGGCAGGTGGCTCAGCCGGCGTCCGATGTCCCGGTGACGGGCCACGTCGTCGAGGAGCTCGTCATCGACGTGGGCCTCCGGATCGGAGACGCCGCCGGAGACCCCCGACATCATCAAGTTGACGAAGCTTCCGAAGTTGGATCGGGCTCCGGGAGTTGAATTAAAGAACCAGGATAGCTCCTGCTGTGCGTTGAAGTTCACGAGCCCTGTCCCTCCTCAGGGTCGCCAGGGCTCTCGACCCGCTGGGAGAGCTTGGCGATCTTCTGGTTCAAGATCTCGTCTACATCTTTAATCTGATCTTCATCTACGCTAAGGCCGGCGATTTTAATCTTGAGTGCGAGGGCTCGGAGATGAAGCTCTTCAAGGCGGAGGTAGAGTGATGGGGTCATCCGCTTGGCTTTTGGCAAGAGAGCCCAGACCTCATCGGCTCGGGAGGCGTAGAGCCTACGGCGTTCCTCAAGGGCATCGAGGTCGAGGGCCGCATCCTTGGCCGCCTCCAGCTCCAGGGCAGAACGGACCGCTTCGGCCGAGATCCGATCCCTGTAGGCCCGCTCCGAGGCTTCCTGCGAGGAGGCTCGGGAGATGAAGGCCTCCTCGTTCAGGATCTTGGATCGCCAGGCACACCCGGTCCCATGAGAGATCTCGATCCCATGGGTCTCGCGCAAGTAGTCCCGGAGACGACGGACCGTGTACCCCTCATCGAGAAGGGGCTTTAATTCGTCGGCTAGTTCTTGAGTGAGCTGCCCTGCCATGTAGCAAGGCAGGTCATAAAATCATTAACGCAATCTCGGCCGGCGCAAAGGAGGAAGCCGCTGGCTGCGAAGGGCGCGTGCCCGAGCTGCAAGAGCAAGGGAGACCGTGAACACCCCGGACCGGTACCGCTGCACCGTGGAGACGGAGAGGCCGAGATAGCGAGCGGTTGAAGTTGGGCCCCCGAGGTGCTCCACGAGCCCGCCGAACTCCTCCGGACCCATGGGCTCAGCGATCGGTACTGCGGACGTGATCTTGGCCCAGCTCGTCGAGGAGGGGCTCGCGGTGCCGCGGAGCCAGGACCGGATCGTGTACCGGGCGACGCCACTGGCCGCCACGGCCTCGGACATGCCCCCGAGGCGGTCGATGTGGGCTCGGATCTCGTCAATTGAAGGCGGCATAAGGTCAGCCCAGTATACCTGACCGGATGGTCATGGGTCTAGGGTGACCCACCCTGACCGGAGCTGACCGCCGGTCGATAGGCTGACCCGAGCGTGACCTTACGGGTTGACCGAGAGGTTGACCGGGGGAGGGAGGGGGGAGGAAGACTGGTCAGGGGACGAGGGCGATATCCTGAGCAAGCAGATACGCGGCTTTTACCCAGCTTACCATCTCTTGAGCGCCGACTACGGTGGCGAGGGCGTTCTGTGGCTCGTGAACGTACCGATTCCTGAACGAAATCATGGGCAGCAGTGTGTTCGCGACGCAGGGCGTCAGCGTTATCGAGAACACGCCTGAAATGGCCTTGGCCCACGTCGCTCCATCCGCGAAGACCGATGGCTTCACAGCACGGAGTAACGCGTTCATAATGGCATCAGGTTTCTTCGGTGGAGAGCCTAATGTGGTGATCCGTGCGATGAGGGTGGGCCCGTGGTGGGCAATAAAGGCAGGCGTGAGCCGTGCCTTTCCTTGTTCCGTGATGAATTCCTCTAGCAGCGAACACATGTGTGTTGCGACTATGCCAGCCAGTCGTGCCGGGCTGCGGCCCCCTACCGTCTGAACCCAGCGAACGGAACGCGAGGGGACCTTCTTCGCCAACGACCCGTTTGCCTGAATCTCCGCAAACGCATGAATGTAGATACCTACGATGTGAAGGACGTCGCTGGCCGCATCGTCGAGGACTTGAAGACGCGCTCGTGTTGCGGGTGGAAGAGCTTGAACTTGGGTCTTACGGATCTCAAGGAGTTCGTCAATTTCTGCTTCGTATTTAGGCTCCCAGTGCTTGACCATGGCGTCACCTAAAACTGTCTCAGGGGGCGTGTCTGTAGCCCACGAGTGGACGGAACAGCGGGACGATCAAGGCAGAGTTCTATGCCCTCCCCATGGACCATCGCGGAAGACGGCCTGGAGCTTATCCCTAACTACCTGTTTGCTTGTGCAGCGGTGCGTATCCCCGTGAATGGTAAGGAGGATGACTCCCTTATCGTCGTAGGACATCATCATCCACTCGAAGTTTGCGAAGGTCGCGGAGCCAGAGTGGAAAGTACCGTCGCGGTTGAAGGCAGCCCAGGTCGACGTGCCCTCGAAGGCGATGCGTATCGGCGGTGATTCGGGAGGAGTGGCGGTCATGTGGCCGCCCATACGACGGGCCCGATCGGGCTGGAAGCCCCTTCAGGCGCCAGAGAAGACCCCCGGGACGCCCAGCTCGTGGGCGAGCCCGTCGACTCCGCGGATGAACGTCACCTGAAGGTCCTCGGCCCGCTCGGCAAGGTCCGGGTCCTGGGTAGCCCGGCGCAAGACGCGGAGGACCCGAACCATGATCAAGGGCGTCAGGATAAGGCCGAGGTCGGCCGCCAGGGCTTCGGGCGGCTCGTCGCCATCGGGAAGCTCGTCTTGGGAACCTTCGGGGAGCTCGTCACCTCCGGACCTCTCGGGAGCCACATCATCATGAGCATCAAAAGCAGTCTCATCGCACATAAGTCACCTCGAACGTCGAGGTACCGTGATGAATCAGAGCGATGATTTCAAGGGAAATTGAAGAACGACGTCAATTAAATATTGCGTGGTTCGCCCGAAAACCTGATCCCGGGATCAGGTTTTCGGACGAGCCGAGCGGATGGACAAAAGAAGACGGCCCGGAGTCGAACCTCCCCGGGCCGTCAAGTGTGGAGAGCGTACGTTACGGACGAGGGATCCTACACCGGGGTGAGACCGATATCTGAAGAATCAGACATCGGTCATGGTAGACGACTCGGTCAGCGGAAAACCTGATCCGCGGGATCAGGTTTTCCGTTCGATGTAGGACAACGTGTGATTGTAAGGGGCGACGCGCTGCCGGGACGCCGACCCACGGGTGGAGGGGGTCCTGTCCGAAAACCTGATCCGCGGGATCAGGCTTTTGGTTCTTTGCATAGTAGTTCATCTAACCGCATTGGACTCTTCTCCGGTTACGGTTACGGTTACAGTAGGGGTCACAAGACATTTGATCTCCATTTTTCAGGGGGGGGGATCATCGATGTACCTCCCCCCCTGAAAAATGGATCTCATAAGAGTGCAGAGGGGGATCGTAACCGTAACCGTAACCGGCCCACCGGGCCGAGCGGTTCCCGCGGACGCCGGAAAATCTGATCCCGGGATCAGGTTTTCCGAGGTGGTGCCAAGGCGCCGTGGCCGAAGGGCGGGTGGAGGCTCTGAATGGAAGCGTCGACCCTTCCCCGGCCGTCGCCGAGGACCGAGCCGATGGACGGGGACCCGAAAACCTGATCCCGGGATCAGGTTTCCGGGACGGCGGATCATCGCTTCCGGGCGCTGCCGGAAGAGGCGACCACTACCGGTTGTGGCACCGGCGTCCTTGGACTTCTGAGTTAAACAACCGGTTGTGGTATTGATTTTTGATTTGGCGAATTTGCGAAGGCGGATATATGATCTCAGGCGTGGTCCCCCTTGGCGTCGCCCGGGGATCACCGGAATCAATAATCTGTTTGTGCACCACCTTGGGTGCATCACCAGCACCCCGGGGTAACCCGGGACCAGCATCGCCGACCGTCGCCCCCTGCCCACCCCTGCATGGCGGCGGACCTCCGGGACACGGCTACCCCGGCGCTAAAGGGCCCCACGACACGGGACCCCTAAAAGCAACGCCCCGACCTGTTTGCCGCAGGTCGGGGCTCATGGGGTGTGACGTGTCTGATAGATTATACACCAGCGAATACGCCTCGGCGACCGAAAACCGCCTCTGGCCTCAGCATGTAGCCCTGCTCCAGGCGAGGGCCATCACGCCTGAGTACGCCGAGAAGGTCGGGCTCTGCTCCGTCGACCTGCAAAAGGTCAAGGAGCAGGTAGATAAGTTTGCCAAGTTCGGGGTCCGGGGCCCGTGGGCGCGCCTCCCCCTGCACGCGATCACGGGCCTCCTGATTCCGTATCCGAGCTGCGCGGACGGCATCCCGCGGTACCGCGTGCGGTCCGATCGAACAGAATACAGCATCCCTGGGCCGATCGAGGGCAGCCATCACGGTGAGACGACCCAGCAGGTCCCGCGTTATATCTGTCAGAGCGGGGTTCCTGTCGCTCCGTACATCACGCCTGAGGCCCGTTCTGCTGCGGCCAACGTAGACATCCCTCTATTCATCACCGAAGCGCCGTTAAAGTCGTGCTCTCTAAGTTGCAACGGATTTCCTGCCATCGGGATGGGCGGCGTTCTCGCCGGGGCGCATGATCCAGATGTCCTCCGAGACAACGAAGAAATCGTAGCCTCACGCGATCTGAAGCGCATCAACTGG
This sequence comes from Sorangium sp. So ce836, assembly GCF_028553905.1. Lineage (NCBI taxonomy): Bacteria > Pseudomonadati > Myxococcota > Polyangiales > Polyangiaceae > Sorangium > Sorangium sp. So ce836. The sequence continues at coordinate 5,482,214 of NZ_CP102233.1, forward strand.
CGAGGCCGTCGAGCTTACATCGTGTACGACGCCTTCTTGGACCGAAATCCGATGGTGGCCCTCGGGGCGGCCTACGCGGCCATCGCCCTGGAACGGGAAGGGGCGGACGTCTGGGTAGTCCGCCTGCCCACCTACCACGCAACGGAGAGCGACCCAGAGGCCGGCCAGCTCTGGAGTGAGACCGACCAAGGGCCGGACGACTACCTCGCCCGCTGCGGCGTCGAGCACTTCCGGGAGCTCGTCGAGGCCGCCGTCCCGGCGAACCCGGCGAAGCGAATCGTTCACGAGACGAGGACGATCAACCGCCGGGCGGCTCGGGCCGACGTGGTCGGGCAGCTTCTGAACGAGCTGCTCTTCCAGGCGATGTTGTCGAAGGGCGGAGATCTCGCGGTCGACCTTGCGGCCGGCGTGGGCCGCTCCTCGGACGTCAGCCGGAAGTCCTTCGCGAAGGCGGCGGCGAGCTTCGGGGAAGCTCTGGTAAGGAAGCAGACCGAAGAGGAGCCCGACTGGAAGTCCGAGCTCCGGACGACTGTCTCAGGCATCGTCAAGCCCGTGGCGTTCAACGTTGAGATCACTCTCCGTCACGACTCGATGCTTGCGGGACTCGCCGCCTACGACGAGTTCAAGCAGTGCGTGGTCTTCCGGAAGGAGCCGCCGTGGACCGCCGAGTACCCCGACTCAAAGAACACAAAGGCGGGGGATCCATGGTCGGACGCGGATGACACTCGACTCGCGGGCTATCTTACCCGGACTCATGACATTGTGGATCTTCCCGAGAAGAAGATCCAAGCGGCGCTCACGGTCGTAGGGATGGACCACCGCTATCACCCGGTCCGTGAGTACCTCCGCAGCCTCGTGTGGGACGGCATCCCTCGGCTCGACACGGCAGCGGAGATGTATCTCCGTGCGGATCCCGAGCTGAACCGCTACCACCGGATCGTGCTGCCGAAGTGGCTCATCTCAGCAGTCGCCCGCGTGGAGCGGCCCGGCGAGCAAGTGGACCACGCGATCGTCTTGGAGGGCCGGCAGGGCGACGCCAAGACGTCCGCTCTCCGCGTCCTCGGTGGTGAGTGGTACTCCGACGCGAGCCAGGATGATCTCCAAGACAAGGAGTCGGCCATGAAGCTCCAGGGATCGTGGATCTTCGTGTTCGACGAAGGGGCTATCCTGACGCGGGCGGATGCCCGCGCGCTCAAGGATTTTCTCAGCAAGGTCGAGGATCAAATCATCCCGAAATACTCCAACCGGAAGATCTTGCTCAAACGGCAGTGCGTGTTCGCCCTGACGACCAACGATCAGCAGTACCTCACCGATCCAACGGGGAACCGTCGCTACTGGCCGATCGCGTGCGGCGAGATCGACATCGAGGCGCTCAGACGTGACCGTGACCAGCTCTGGGCAGAGGCGTACGCCCGGTTCGTGGCGGGCGAGCAGTTTTGGCCCACGGAGGAGGAGAAGGCCATCATCAGGCCGGAGCAGGATAGCCGGCGCCGAGCAGATACCTGGGAGTCTCAGATCGAGGAGGGCATCATCAGCCGCGGTCTGACCGAGGTGACGGTTGAGGACATTCTGACGGAGATCCTTGAGATTAAAAACAAGGATGCTAGCCACGGTGATCGGATCCGCGTGGTCAATGCGCTGACGGCCCTCGGTTGGCAGCAAGACAAGCCGCGCAAGATCAACGGCATCACCAGGCGAGTCTACGTTCGCCGGGACGCTAAAGTCGTCGACGGAGAGCTCAGGCCCTCCCACCCGTTGACACCTGCGCAAGAGGCGGCCCTTCAGACCATGATGGCCGCCATCTCCGGCCGGATGACCCTGGAGCGTCTCCCGAACGGTCGCATCATCCGCGTCTGGCGCGAAGCGGAGCCGACCGACGACGGCACGGACGTCAGCGCCCTCGTCGCCATGGTCTGATCGCTGGCCTGGCGTTGTCTTCCACCGCGGCAGCATAACCCATAGGGTGGTCATAATAATCTATTTGTATCCGTGTCCTGGTATGACATCACCCGTTGACGTTTACCTGGGATTTCGCGTTCAGTTGGTCGATGGTGCGTACGTTGTCCCGGCCACTGACGACCACCCGAGGATCGGCCCATGCAGCAGCATCGCCGCGGTCAGGGCCTCCGTCGACCAGTGGATCTTGGGACAGCTCGCGCTGGCCATGGCCCGCCTCGATGATGCCGAGCGCCGTTTTGCCGGACTGGTGGGCCGATGATTCCCGATCGGTGGGCCCTGTTCCTGGATGCCCTTCGGGCATCCCCGGCGGCACAGTCGGCGGTGGATGTCCGCCGACGGCTGAACCGCATGGAGGTCCGCGCCCTCGACAAGGCGGGGCTTTCCCCGCGCCAGATCGCAGCGCGGACAGGACTCTCGGTAGCACAAGTGGAGGCCGTTCTCGGCCGTGGGAGGTGACTTAAATGACCGCGATCGATCTGCTTCAGCTTTTTTTGTCAGCCAGATCCTCTGCCGCTGAGATGGACGAGGACGGCGATGTGTTTGATCTGCGTCGATCCCGCAGGGGTGAGACCCGCGAGGAGCAGCGGGCGCGGTTGGAGAGCGGGCTTCGAATCGAGGTGCGGAGCCGGTTCGAGAGGGTCCTTGCCTGACTAGGCGATGACCTTCTGGATCTGTTCCGTCGTGAGGGGCACCGGCTTGCCCATCTCATGCCAGCGCTTCAGCATGGTCCGGTAGGTGCTCAGCATGGGCGTGTGGCTGTTGTAATCGTCCCCTTTGTTAAGCTCGGTGTACTTGCGCTCTCCGGGCGCACAGTAGTATCGGACGTAGCCCAACAGTTTGGACTCTTGGTCGTCGTTGCCATCAAATCCGGCGAACTCGATGCTCTCCGGCTCGATGCCGGACTTGTCGTCTAGCTTGTCGTACGACTGCTTCAGGATGCGATGGAAGTGCAGGATATCGCGGACCTCCTTGGATTCTTCGGTGGTAACAACGTCGTCATCGATGTGTTCTGCGAGCCTTTCGTAGTCTTGTTCGTATCCGTTTTCGACGATTTCGCGTGACCTATCGTAACCCTGCTTCGGGTAGAGAGCTTCGAGAATGCGGTACTGGTTCGACAGGATAAGCCGTTCGAGCTTCGTGAGTTTCATAGGTCTCCAGGTTGGGTTGTTAGAACGCGCTTCGGTTTACTCGTCGTCGAGCGGGTCCTGCCACCCCTCTTTTGCTGCGACCTCATGGACGAGGTGATGTAAGTTTACTCGTGTTGCGTAGACCTCGGCGTCGATGTTCTCCGCGCGGGGATCCCTGTATTTGTGCTTGACCAACACAACGCGATAAGTCGCTTCCGTACCTTTGTTGTCCACTTCTAGGTCAATTAATTCTCCTACGCACGGGACTCGCGAGAGGGTGAGCATCTCCTCCTCGGTCTGGAACGGAGCCTCAGTCTCTGTAGGGGCCAGCCAGAGCATCATCTTCGCCATGAGCGCGAGGTTACTCGCGCCGTGGGGGGTGGGCAATGGGTACCCATGGACGATCGGTACCCATGGACGATCGGTACCCAGCTTCCCTGGTCTCGATTTTTGGCGCAGATCGAGAGGTGCCCCCGCATCGGCTGGCACCGACCGGGGGCGTGGCCGTTCCCCGTTCAGCGAGGTCCGACATGTCCCATGTACACCCTGCGCCCAGCGCGCGGGATCGGGATTCGTGTGTCTTCAGTTCCCTCATGGCCGAGCAGGGCCGGATCCGGGCGATGCTCCGGTCCCTCGGCGTTCACCCTCAGGACCGCGAGGACCTGGCCCAGGAGGTCCTGTTCGCCGCCTGGCGCGCGATCGAGGCGTGCAGGTACATGCCCGACCCTGCGCGGGATGCTTCGTACGCCCTGCGGGCCTGGCTGATGGGCATCGCCTGGCGTAAGGCCAGCCACTATCATGGGCGGGCCCACCGTCGGCGTGAGCTCCCGGTCGGGCTGGATCCGTGGTACTTAGCCGTGCCCGAGCCGGTTGTCGATCGCGACCCCGTGGACCGGCTCGATGCCCTGGAGGGCATCCTCAGCGTCTTCAGGCTGCCGCACCGCCAGAAGGAGGTGCTCCTTCTGGCGAGCATCGGCCACGGGCCGACGGAGATCGCCGGCATCGTCGGCGTGCCGATCGGGACCGCAGCATCCCGGCTTCGGCGGGGGCGGCAGCTCCTGGCGGAGAGTCTGACCGGGGGGAAGCGGTGATGACCGTCTTGAGGCTCAAGGAGTAGCTTTCCGCTTTCTCGTGGAGATGCGTGACTTTTTCGGGGGCCGTTTGAAGCCATCGGCGCCCTGTTGCAGGTCCCTAAATTCGAAGAAGAGCTTTTCCTCGATCGTTTGATCGGGAAGGCACTTGAAAAATACCCAGTCCTCAGGACGGTCGAGTATCCCCTCGGATACCATCCCAGTAACACGCGTCGCCCTGCAATACATGGTTGCGACTGGCTTTAGTTCGGTTCCATGGTTGTAGAAAAGTGGAGAGTCGGGTGTTAGCTCCACCAGTCGATCCTCATGCTGCGGATTATCGGCTAGCCACTTCTTAACAATACGATCAAAGAAGAACCCTCGTCCGTCTTGCGTGAGAAGCTTCACGCTGGCCGCGGAAAGGAGCTTATGCCTTTCGCCGTTCGCAAGCCTGATCTCAGCATCCTCGCACAGGATGGTGGTGTTATGAACTGCGACGTGTAACCCTCGTACGTGCCCGTCCCAGTCCTTGTCGATGGCTTCTCTCAGAACGTATGTATCGATCCCGAGTCGCTTGGCCAGCTTGAGGGCACCACGCTGGAACCCATGGCTGGATACGACGATTCCCTTCTGCGCGCCGACGGTAGCGGCCGTCACATAAAAGGCGCCGACAGTATCGATGTCGATGCTCTTCTGCCAGTGCTTGGCCTCTACAGCAATGAGGGCGGCCTTCGATGCGTTCCCGACGCGTACGATCACGTCGATTTGGCGACGAACCCCGCAATCCGACATAAGTTTCCGGTCCCATTCGACCTGCGCGTCAGGACCGATCGCTTGCTGGACGGCGGCGACGAGCCGCTCGAAGGCTTTCCCCTTCGATTCTTGCTTGGGACGGGGCTCGGACATCCTGGGGCAAGTGTACCACGATCACGGCCGGGCGGTCTGGACGCTGCGTACTTGTTCAGCTAGACTTTTCTTATGAATTTGAAGGATCTACAACGTAAGCTGAAGCACATGGCTACTCCGCAGGGCCAGGCGGAGCTCGTGGAGAAGCGCTACGCGCACATCCGGTGCCCCGAGCATGGGTCCTCACCGAAACTAACGATGCGGACCGCCAGCGAGGGGACGATGACCTTCTGCTGCGAGAAGCTCCACGAGCTCGTCCAGGCCGAGAGGGCCCGCTCGGGATAGATGTGGCCCAGATTACCGAATCCTGTTACCGTGCTGTTACCGTGACGAACGGGGCGCCCTGTCGCGTTCCGGCCTATTTCGGCCTGATCGCGATCCCCTCCCCAGCATCGCGAAAGCGGCCTGGATGGCCTACTTAGTTGAGTAATTCCAATAGGTTAGGGGAGGGGAGCGCGTTCCAGCGAGAGCGGACTTTTAATCCGTAGGTCCAGGGTTCGAGTCCCTGTCGACCCACTGAATGATTCCAAGGGGTTAGACGCGAAACCTCAGGAGGAATCGAGGCGGAGGTGGGCAGCGGCGCTGCCCACCCAGGGGTCTGGCGGACGGCGCCCTTGATGGCCGTCTCGCTCAGGTGCGCGTAGCGGTGCGTCGAGGCGATCGACGTGTGGCCGAGGTGCTCGCGGACCTCCTCGAGCGTCCAGCGACGGCCCCACCATCCGGCGACGAGCGAGCTGGCGCAGCTGTGGCGGGGGTCGTGCCAGCGGACCGGGCGGGTGATGCCCGCGGCGTCGAGGTGGCGGTCGAAGAGGTCGACCTTCTTCTGCTTCCGTCGGCCGGTCGGGAGCGTGACCATCTCGCTGCGGATGAGCGGGTCTTGCCCTCGGAGACGCGGCCGCCCCGGGCGCCGGGGAACACGAGGGCCTCGGGGTTGTGAGGGGCGTAGCTCGGGAGGAGCGCGAGCCAGCGGCGGCAGATGTCGACGGCGTCGGCGGAGAGGTAGACGCGGCGGATCTTGCCGTTCTTGGGGGGCTGGTTCTTCGAGCCGAAACGGACCACGACATGCGGGGCATCGGCGTCGAGGCGGAGATCGGCGAGCTCCAGGTTGAACTGCTCGCCCTGGCGGAGGCCGGTGAGGAGGGCGAAGAGGATGATCAGGCGGTCGGCCTCGGGGATGGCGTCGCTGGTGCGGAGGCGGTGCTGCTCTTCCGGCTCCAGGTAGGTCCAGGGCTCGACGGTGGCGTCGCGGGCGCGGCGTTTGGTGGCCTTTGGGACGCGCTTCTTGAGGGCGGCCACGGGATTCGTGGTGATGTGCTGGGGCATCGCGTCGTCGAGCATTTGCCGGAGCAGCCCGATAACCTGCTTGACCGTTGCGAGGGAGAGAGGCTTTGGCGCGCGATAGGGTGTCGCGGTCAGCTTCTTCTGGAGGGCGCATATCCAGGCGTCGACGTCTTTCGCCGTGATCATGACAAGTGCCATGCTGGCGAGTGGGGAGTTCCCGATATGCGTCCGCCTCCGGCCACGGTCGGTCGAGATGCTGCGCAGGCCGTCGAGGCGCTCTCGGCGGTCGAGCCATTGCTCGCCCCAGGCTCGGAGGGTGATGCCGGTGACGTCGCTGGCGCGCGAATAGACGGCGGCGCGCAGCTCCTCGGCCTCCTCCCCGGTGGCGCAGGAGCCTATCCGGCGGCGCTCGCCGTTGATGGTGATGCGGACCAGATGCCGGCCTTTGCGTTGCTCGCCCATGCGGCCCTCAGGGTAGCACGCCGAGCTTCTTCAGCGCGGCCGTGGCCCGGGCCTGCGTGAGCGGAGACGCTGCGGGCAGAGCCGCGGCGCGCGAGTGCCGCCGGACCGGGCGAGGGAGCTCTGGTCCGGGATCGTTTGCAGCGGCCTCGATCATGTGCGCGAAGGCGCGGAGGAGACGCGCGAGCTCGCGGGGCGTGAGGGCCCGATCCTCATGCCCGACCAGATCCTTTCTTGCTGCATCGCCTTTCATCGTCGTTCCTTTTCCTCGTGCATGCGTGACCAGCAGAGCGTGAGCGGCTCCGTCCCTTGCGCCACCGGCAGCTCGTGCGCGGGGTGAGGGCGTGACCCGCCGGGATATCGGTTCAAGGCGAGCCTGACGCGCATCCCGCGGAGATGCACAAAAAGGTATCTCTGGCGGCGACGTCCATCGACGGGGGATGCCTTCCTCCACGGCCGCGAAAAACCGAACCGGAACGCGCCGTTGCGCGTGAGCAGGACGCCCGCCGGGAGGCCGATTTGGAGAGTTCGATTTTGTATCTCGGAGCGCCCGAGGAGACGGGCTGGCAGAGTGCAGTTGCTTGTGTGCTGGTTCACTGGATGGGTGCGGTGGTTCTGGGCTGCGGCATCCACCTCCCGGAGGTTGCGGCCGACGCGGCCCGGACCACCGCTGGTGGTCCCGGTGCGCCACGGGGCTACCTATAGACCTCAACCCCTTCCGGTTGGACTCGCCTTTTTCTCACCCGGCTTGCGCACCAGCAACTGGCCGCCTCCATCCGATCACGCGAGTCTCGAGACGGACCTTGCGGTAGGGTGTGCAGGCATGGCAAAGCCGAATCCCCGAGTCTCGAAAGATCCTCAGCTCCGTCCCGTCGCCCGGAACACGCGCGGTATCCTGGGAGACGTGATACGCCGCAAGGTCGTCGACCTCGGTCTGATGCGCGCCTTGCTGCGGGCGGCCGACCCCACCGACGAGCGCGTGGAGCCGCAGCCCCCGACGCCCACGTTACCTGTACCCGGTGATGAGATCCCGCTCTCGATCGAGGAGGTGGCGGCGGCCTTTCGCGGCCGCTCCGTGACGAGCTTGCCATGGATCCGACAGGCCGCGGCCGTGCTGGATGCTTGGCAGATGCCGATGACAGCAGAGGAGATCGAGAGACTGCTCGCCGGGTTCACGAGCCATCGAGAGAAGCTCGGCCCGCGCAACGGGCCAGGGAGGAGCGATCTGTTCGTCACGGGGAACGACGGGCGGCTCACGCTCAACCCTCTCGCGCCGGGCCTCATCGCGACACGGCGGGCGATCCGCGGGCTGCCGCAGCCGGTGCTCGTGCAGCCGGCGCAGCGCACGGCACGGGAGCAGGGCAGCGCGATCCGCCGCGTGGAGTTCGACCCGGAGGCGCAACGCAACGCCGAGATCGCGCGGTCGTCCCGCCGCGCCGTCCTTAGCGCGGTACCTTCCGCGGAAGATCCGCAGGCCGTGGCGTTGCTCGACGTGGGCCAGCGATCGATCAGGGCCTTCATCGGTCGCGACGTCGCCGAGCTCGCCGGCCTGCTGGAGCGATTCGATGTGATCGCGGGGCTCGACATCCGCGACACGCTACGCGCGCTGGGGTTCGATGCGGGCCGCTGCCGGGTTGTGGATCTCAAGCCGCCACAGAAATCCAGACGCCTGAACCGCGCGGGCCGCACGCTGCAGATCACGTCGGAGCTCCTCATCGCGGGGACCACCCGCATCCGCCGGCCTTTCGGCGATCCCGAGAAGGTGGCGCGCTACCTGTCCGAAGGGGACCACCAGAGGCTTGCGCGCCGGCTCGAGAGCGACGTCAAGGCGCTCCACGCCTTCTACCAGTACGGCGTCCTCCATGGCGCCGTTCGGCTTCGCTGGGGCTTCGTCGACGACGCCCTGGCGACCGACTGGGCCCTGCCCGGCGACGCGAGCCTCCACCAGCAGCTGAAGCGCGCTCGCGAGAAGGACGAGACCGTCGACCTGGTGGTCGGAGCAGCTCCGGGGTGGGCCGATCCGTGGTGGAGAGCGCAGCGCGTCCGCGTCGTTGACATCAGCTTCCGGGAGGTCGTCTTGACGAGGGACGAGGCCGGCCTCGCCCTCCCGATCCTACGGGATGAGATCCAGGCGATTCGCCTGGCGCCAGAGGAGACCGAGCAGTGGGGCTGGCACGGGAGGCAAGGTCGGGCTCGCTGGAGTGTGATCCAAGAGCGATGGTAATCCCTCGTGTCCCAGCGGTCTGCTAGCGCGCCGTGTCCACGTCGTCGACCTCAGCTTTCCTGAGGTCGTCGCGCGCTGAGCGCGGTGACTCTGAAGCGCTGGCGCCGTTGACCGTTTACACCTGCTCTCGTCGCGAGTTTGTACACCTGCGCGGCCCAGACCAGGGCCGCGTGCGCAGCACGGGCGGCGGGGTCCTTGGCGCCCATCGCATCCAGGATTGTAACCACTCGCTTTTGCCCCTCTTCGTCGACCTCAGCCCAGCGGTTCAGCGCTTCCTCGAGCGGTGAGATGCGACAGATCGGCGCACGGGCTTCGTTGGATTCAGGAACGTTCTGGTGCCCAGGAGTCGCCTCGTCCAAGACCAGTCGAGCCAACGTCAGTTGCGCTGTTGCCACCTTGCCCGCTGGAGCGCTGTAGTACGCGTTGAAGCTCTCCTCGATGACTGCCTGAACATGGTCCTTGCTCAACGGAACAATGCGCCATTCCATTCGCTCGACCAGCTGCTTGAGTCTCGCTCTGTTGTCCTCGGATCCCATGTGTCATGCTGCGCGGCCGAACCAAGTGCATGCTGTACGAAGACAGCAACGGCCGCATCGACGCCTCGCTCTTGATGAGCAACCGATGGCTCAGCGAATCTGCCTGAGCAGCGCTTCGCGCTCCGCGGCGAGCTGCCCTTGCGGGAACTCCCGCGCATGGGCCTCGAGCAGACGGCGCGCCTCGACGGCGGCGAAGGCGGTGTGCGCCTCGATCGCCCTCCAGGCCTGGTTGACCAGGCCCCGCTCGCGCTCGTTGACGGCCGGCCGATCGGCGCTCCGCGGCGGCGCGACGCGAGCAGCCGTGGCCACCGGAGGGACGGGCGTGCGGCTCACCACGGCATCGGCGCGCGCGCTTCCTTGTGCCCTCGGCGTCGAGGTCGGCTCCGCCGCCGCCGGGCCAGACGCCGCGGCGCTGTGCGCGCCGTCTTGCGCCGGAGGCGCCATGGCGTCCTGCGCTTCGGGCGCGGTCGCAGTCGCACGGATCGCCGCCGGCTGCAGCCACGGGTCCAGGCCGGGCAAGGGCGGCACCGCGGAGACGAGCGCGCCGGTCAGCACGACGAGCGCACCCTGCACGAGGACCTTCACGCCCAGATGTCTTAGCCAAGCCGGCCAGGAGTCGTCACGGCGGAGCCCGAAGGCGAGCGGCACACACGCGTCCTCGTCCCACCCGCGTGAACGCTGCTGCGCCTGCCACCGTCGCTTGTGCGCCTCCAGCTCCTCGCGCGCCCGCCGGTATCGGGTCTTCACCGTCTGCACGTTGAGGCCGAGCTCAGCCGCGATCTCGACGAGCGGCGTCTCCTCGAGCTCGTGCCTGATCAAGATGTCCCGGTACTTGGGGTCGACCTGGGCGATCAGGTGCCGCGTGAGCGCTGCCCGCTCGTGCAAGCGGAGCAGTTCCTCGGGCGTGGAGCTCTCTCCCGGGAGCTCGCGCTCGTCGAACGACGTCAGGATCTCGCCCAGGCGGCCCTCGGCCCGGACATGGTTGCGCGCCTGGTTCAGGGCGATCGTCACGCGGTACGGCCCCGGGTCCTGACCCGCCTCAATCCGCTGGTCCGCTTCCAACCCCCGCAGTAGCGCCTCCTGCGCAATGTCCTCCGCGTTTCGCGCCGGGACGCCCTGGCGCATGGCGAGGCGCCGGAAGAGAGCGAACCCCGTGGAGATGGTCGCTGGCTTTCCCACGGGAGGTAGCACACCTGAGCCGCCCGGGAGGGTTCAGGAAAATGCACGGCGTGACGACTTTGGTGGGATAATGTGGGGCAGATGTTGGGTTGCACCGTGCTCTGTGCGGGGGACGGACGAACGCTTTCCATCCCCGGGCTGTCTTTTCTCGTTCCAAAGGTCCTTCAACGCCGATTTTCGAGGGATTGACGCCGTGAGGCTGGCGTAAGTACGGTTCATGCATGGTGCGTCGTGACGAGATCAATCTTTATCCCCGTCCGCGGGGCGAGAGAGCGATCTCAAGCTGCACATCTCTAGCGGGTGCGAGTCCCGTCCGGGTAAGCGCCGGAGCGCCCGGTAGCAGGCCCCAGGTTTGCGGGGGAGACCCCGCGGCCCGAGCGGGGCGTCGAATGCCTTTACGGAGGGAGCAAGAACGCGGGCCGCAACATCAAGTGAAGCCTGCCGCCTCGACAGACAAACAACGAGGGAGCCGAGCCGCGCATGCAACGGCGAAGGCCACATCCGTCGCGCCGCAGTCCGGAGCAGAACGCGCGTCGGGTCCCTCCGGGGTAGAGGGCGCAGCACGCGTTCAAGGAGAGGTGCGGAACACGGGAGACCCGTCTGCGTTGCTGTCGTCACGGCAAGGTGGCTCGTATAAGCCGAAGGTGAAATCGAGCGCTGCGCAGCGGGAGTCCGAGGGGGCCGTAGTACCGTTGATGGCCGCGACGAACAACGCGGTCGGAGGGAGAGGCCCCTGCGGTGGTCGCGTCGGTCGAGGAGGTAAGCGCGAGGGCATGGCCGGCAGGACCGGCTCCAACCACCCCCGTGGGCGCGAGCCCATGGACAAAGTGCGACAACTCCAACGCCGGCTGTGGGTCGCGGCCAAGCGGCATCCGGGGCGCCGGTTCCACGCGTTGTACGACCGCATCGCGAGGGGTGACGTCCTCGCGGAAGCGTGGAAGCGGGTGAAGCGGAACCGAGGTGCGGCGGGTGTCGATGCTCAGACGCTCGCTGATATCGAGCAGCACGGCGTGGAGCGCTTCCTCGAAGAGCTCGGCGTCACGCTGCGAGCAGGTACGTACCGGCCGACAGCGGTGTTGCGCCGGTACATCCCGAAGGCCGATGGGAAGAGGCGGCCGCTAGGCATTCCGACGATCCGGGACCGGGTGGTGCAGATGGCGGCGAAGCTGGTGCTGGAGCCGATCTTCGAGGCGGACTTCCGCCCGAGCTCGTACGGCTTCCGGCCTCGCCGCAGCGCGACGCAGGCGCTGGAGACCCTCCGCAAGCTGGGAGCTCGCAGAGGTAACCACGTCCTGGACGCGGACATCCGCGACTACTTCGGGAGCATCGACCACGACAAGCTGATGAAGCTGGTCGAGCGACGCGTCTCGGATCGGCGGGTGCTCAAGCTGCTGCGGCAGTGGCTCCGGTGCGGGGTGATGGAAGAAGGGCGGGAGATAGCGACGCTCTCGGGGACACCGCAGGGCGGCGTGATCTCTCCACTGCTCTCGAACATCTTCCTGCACGTGCTCGATGTGGCGTGGGAGCGCCATGGTGCCCATCTGGGCACGATGGTGCGCTACGCGGACGACTTCGTGGTCATGTGCACCACGAGGTCGGCGTGCGAGCAGGCCGAGAGGCGCGTACGCGAGGTGCTCGCGCGGCTCGGGCTGGAGCTACACCCGGATAAGACGAGGCGGGTGGATCTCTCCTTGGGCAAGGAGGGCTTCGACTTCCTCGGCTGCCACCTGCGCAAGCGCATGAGCGGGCCGATCTGGGAGCAGTCACGCCGGCGCGTGTACTTCCTCCAGCGCTGGCCCTCTCAGCGCAGCATGAAGCGGGTGCGGCAGCGCGTGAAGGAGCTGACCGGTCGAGCCAGGAACGGGGTGAAGGACGTGCGGGTGCTGATCCGCGCTCTGAACCCGGTGCTGCGCGGCTGGGGCAACTACTTCCGCACCGGGAACGCGAAGAGCAAGTTCAACCAGATCGACCGCTACGTGTGGCGGCGGCTCCGCGACTTCCTCAGGAAGCGCAAGGGGCGCAACCTGCGCGCGGGTGAGGTCGAGGGTTGGACATGCGACTTCTTCGTCGAAGGTCACGGGCTCCACCGCCTGCGCGGGACCGTTCAGTACCCGGAGGCTGCATAATGCAGCGACCCGAGAGGCCACCGGTAAGCCGTGTGCGGGGAATCCGCACGCACGGTTTGAAAGGGGGTCTTGCCCTTCATCGCCCAGTTTCACGGCCGGGCAGGAGAAAGTAGGATCTACCAATGCGTTGCGCTGCGCATGCGTTCTCGATTCTTCTTGCGCTTGGTGTCGAAGCCAGCTTCACAGGTTCGGCCAGCGCTGAGGAGTTCTACCCGAAGCCAGGATCGAGCGACGATTCAACGGTGAAGGACCATGTTCGCCGTGCCCGCAGGGCACGCGACGCGGGGCGGTGGACCGAGGCACACGTCGCCTACAAGGCGGCCTTCGAGGCAATAGGCGCAGCGTCTGGCAAGGAGCGAGCGCGGGCAGAGATCGCCGGAGAGCTCGGGCTCTGTGAGCTCGCACTGCGCCAGTACCGGGATGCGGCCGAACATCTGGCCTGGAGCCTCGAGCAGCGCGAAGGGCCTGCTCTGGCGCAGCAAGGAGATTCGGCGAAGGGCTGCGCAAAGCAGCGGCGCATGTCGCGACGCTCCTCCTCGCGGTGGATCCGCCGGATGCCGAGGTGTTCGTCGATGGCGGCTCCATTGGCCGGACGGCGCGGACTTACAAGCTGTTCTTGGAACCTGGCCAACACCTGGTGCGGGCCCGAGCGGGTCGACGGCAGCGTCGCCCGCTGGTGGACCTTCGCGGGCGGGCGAGTGAACCACACGCTCAAGTACGGGTTCGAGGTCGCGGAAGGCTGGAAGGTCGTCGCCGACAACTTCCAGCTTCGCATCGAGGGGGACGGCATCGGCCACGAGAGCGTTCGGGGAACGATCGCGAGGATGTCATCGTCGGCCTTCTGGGGCGCAACCGCGTTGCGTCAGGCCGTGCTCGCGAGGCTGCCGGGCTACCGGCTATCGAAGTTCCAGGACTGCCTCCCCGAGAAGTTCGCCTTGGAGGTCATCGAGAACTTTCTGCTCGACGTGGCGGGGACGGCGCGATGGCTGGCGCGCGCGGAGTCTGCCGGATCCGCAGTCCAATAGCGCCACTCCGAGCTCCTGGCTGCATTGCGGCGCGACCGAAGAAGAATTCGACCGTCGCGACATCAGGGGCCACGCCAATGCCGCACGTCGAGGCCTCCCGCGATCGGCGTGCTCGGGTCGACGAGCCACACCTGATCGCTGAAGCCCTCGACTCCCGCGGGATCGCCGCCCACCACGACGGAGAGGACGCGGGCCCCCGCGTCTTGCTTCACCCGAGCCACTTGCTGTGCGACGCGTGCGCTGGCGCGGCACAGGCCGTCGGTCACCACCAGGACATCCGCCTTGGCGTAAGCGTCCGTTTTCAGAAGCTCGAGCGCGCGGAGCAGGGGGGTGTCGTAATCGGTGCCGGCATGAAACCCCATGCTCAGGAAGTCGAGCAGGCGCGCGAGGCCCTGCCGACCGCGCCGGATCTCCAGCGGCTCCGCCTCCCCGGGCCCGCCGAACAGGAGGAGCTGGACGGCACGGCCCTTGGGAACGAGCTGCCGCACCACGGCCAGGATCAGCGCCTTCGCGACCGCCTCGGGCGCACCTTGCATGGATCCGCTCGTGTCCACGCACGCGATGGCAGGACCACGCCGCTCGTCCGCGGGCGTGGTCTCCGTTGTGGTCCCCAGCAGCTCCAGGCAGACGAGCCGATGCTCGACGAGGCGCTGGAAGAAGAGATCCTCGGTCTCGGGAGCCCCGAGCAAGGCGAGCTCACAGCCGAGCGCGTCCGAGAGCTCTCCGCCGACGCGCACGCCCGCGACCGCCTCGCGGCCACCGCGCTCTGCCCGGCGTGCCTGACGTTGCAGCGCGTCGAGCCGCCCGAGCTCCTCCACGACCCGGCGAAGCACCGGCAACCGTCCGAGCAGCGCTGACAGGCGCTCGATGCGCGCGAGCAACGTCCGGTGTAGCTGGCCCGTCGCGAAATCCCAGCCGACCCCGGGGACGAGTGCGCCGAGGGCGAGCACCGCTTCGTCGCACGCGCGCGCGGCGGCCGCGGCCGCCGCGGTCGCGTCGTCGGCGCCGAGCTGCTCCCGGACCCGGGCGCCCAGGCTCAGCGCGCTGCGTTCGCGGGGGAGGGAGCCTGATACCGGCAGCGGGAAGCCGTCGGGCAGGCGCCGCCCCATGAGCACCGCAAGCTGCTTGCGCAGCGCCTGTGCCTCGCTCTCCTCATCACCGGCACCCCCCGCCTTCCCCATGGCGTCTCGGTGGGAGCCGATCGTCTTCGGGGCGCGCGCGCCGTGGTGGCGGAGGACGTGCGCGCTCCACGCGACCGCGCAGGCCGCCGCTCGCAACGGCTCTCCCTGGCATGCGATCTCCAGCAGGCGCAGCTCGCCGCCGGCCACGGCGAACCACAGCGCACCTAGCGGGCCCGGATCGCCCACGGGCGCGCCGCAGAGACGCCTGGCGACCGCGAGCGTCGCCGCGCCGATCCACGGTTCCAGGCCGACGGACGCAGCCAGCGCGCGGAGCTCCGGCGTCGCGTCCGCGAGCGGCGCCAGCGGATCACTTTCCACGGGTGAGCTCGTCCGAGCCTCACGCATTGGCCGCCGGCGATCCGGAGGCGGGGAGGGAAGGGGCCTTGGGAAGGTGTGGCGAGACGTTCTTCTGGATCCAGGTGGTCCAGTGGTCCTCCCCCGGTTCCGCGGACAGTCTCACTATGCCGCGCGCGCGGTCACGTAGGTCTTCAATTCGAACTCGATCGGGCTCATGTAGGCGAGCCGTGAGTGCCGTCGTTTCAGGTTGTAGAAGTTCTCGATGTAGTCTCCGATCGATGCGATGGCGGCCGCTCGCGTCGGGTAGCGCTCGTGCTCGACCAGCTCCGCCTTCAGCGTCGCGAAGAAGCTCTCGGCCACGGCGTTGTCCCAGCAGTCGCCGGCGCGGCTCATGCTCGGGATGAGCCCGTGGGTCCCGAGCACGAGCCGGTAGTCGTCGCTGGCGTAGGGGCTGCCACGATCCGAGTGGTGCACCAGCCCAGGCGCCGGCCGCCGCGTTCCCAAGGCGAACGCGAGCGCGGTGAGCGCCAGGGCGCGATCGTTGAACGCGCTCGCGGCCCAGCCGACCACGCGGCGCGAGAACAGGTCCAGGATCACGGCCAAGTACAGCCAGCCCTCGCCGGTGGGAATGTACGTCACGTCCGTCACCCAGACCTGGTTGGGCGCTCGAGCATCGAATTGCCGCTCGATCACATTCGGGGCGATCGGGCCGTTGTGCCGCGAGTTGGTGGTGCGGCGGAAGCGCCGCTTCCTCCGAGCCGCGAGTCGTTGAGCTCGCATCAGCCGCTCGACCCGTTTCTTGCCGACACGCATGCCGCGAGCACGAAGTTCCGCGTGGATGCGCGGACTGCCGTAGCGGCCACGGCTCTTGTGGTGCACGGCCCTGATCTGTGCGCTCAGTTGAGCGTCGGACTTGGCCCGCGCGGACTCCGAGCGCTTGGCCCACCCGTAGTAGCCGCTGCGCGAGACGAGCAGCACCGCGCACAGTACCAGCACCGGGTAGTGCGCCTTCTCCGCGTCGATGAACTCGAACCTCACTCGTTTTCCTTCGCGAAGAAGGCCGCCGCTTTTTTTAAGATCTCGCGCTCCATCTCCAGCCGCTTCACGTCGCGGCGCAGCCGCTGCAGTTCCTCACGCTCCGGCGTCGTCAGCGCCCCCGGCGGGCCGTGGCCCGCGTCGGTGTCCGCGCGCTTGATCCAGTCGCGCAGCGCCGTCTCGGTCAGGTCGAGGTCCTTCGCCACCTGGCCGATGCTCCGGTCGCTCGCCTTCGCCAGCCGTACCGCCTCCGCCTTGAACTCGGGCGTGAACGCCCTCCTCTTTCTCCGTCCCATCCCTGCCTCCTGGTGCCGTCGGGGGTGTCGACGGAAGCGGGGGAGGACCACAGCGCTCGAACACCTGCTTCAGGTGCGCCTGCGAGGTCTCGTTTCGCTCGGCTGGGCCGCTAGCCCGCGAGCTCGTTCGGGTGCGCATCTGAGCAACCATCTGAGCAACCAACGACGCGAGCGTGGCGCCCGTGTCTTTCCCGACAAGGAGGCGGTGCGCATTCGTGTCATCGACCACGACCGGTGCAGCCCGCTCGTGGTGGTACGAGCTGCGCCGGGTTGGCGCCCCATCCGTATCCAGGCCGATCGCATCGTCCTCGGCATCGGTAGGCGCGCATACCCACAGCTTCACGTCGCTGCCGTAATATCCGCGATCCTGCGACGCCTGGCGCATGCGCGATATCAAGAGGCTCGCGGGACCATAGGCGGCGACCGCGGCGCGATGCTGCGCGCTCGTGCGCTCGAAGGCCTGGAGCCTGGTTCGCACAGCCACGAGCCCTGCGACGAGCTCGGGAGGCAGCTCCGTGCACCAGGGCGTGCGTGCGAGCTCCTGCTGCAGGTGCTCGAGGTGCTTATCGAGCAGCTCCCGGGCCCTGCGGCATGCGTCGTCGAACCGGTCCAGCCGGCGGACGGCACCGAGGCGCCATGTCGACAGATCCGGGGAAGCTGCGTCCGCCTCGATCTCGGCCCACAGCTGCCGCAGGGGCGTCAGGTACTCGTCATGCTCATCCAGAACCACGAGCGACTCGCGCACGCACATGCGGACGGTCGCCTGGTCGCCTCCTGGATCCCCGAAGCAATGCTCGAGGAGCACCACGTCCAGGGGCGAGATCCTGACGCGCCCGGAGGTGAGCGCGGACATCTTGAGCAGCTCCAGCGCCCAGCGCCAGCGACGGTCGCTCGCATCGACGTCCTCCTCGGAGAACCTCTCGCGCACCCGGAGCAGCGCCTTGCGCGCGCCGTCATCGGCGCCGATCTTCTTTGCCCGCTCTCGCAGCCACTCGATCTCTTCGCGTGTGAGCTTGTCGGTGGCGACTGGCTTATATGCCGGCGCCTCGCCGAGGCAGACCTGGAGGAACTTCTCCGAATCGGCGATGGGCGGGATGCTCATGCGGGCGAGGAACCGGTCATAGAGAGCTCCAAGCCCTCCTTCCGGGTCCGGGGGCTCGTTGCTGGCGCCGATGATGCTGATCAGCGGCGCCTCGTCGCGGTGCTTGCCGTGATGAAACACCCGCTCGTTGATGAGGGTGAGCAAGCTGTTCAGGATCGCGCTGTTTGCCTTGAAGACCTCGTCGAGGAAGGCGATGTGCGCGCGCGGCAGGTACCCCTCGGTGAGTCGGCGGTAATCTTCTTCTTTGAGCCCGGGGATGCTGACCGGCCCGAAGAGCTCGTCGGGGTGGGTGAATTTCGAGAGGAGGTACTCGAAGAGCGTCGCATCGTGCAGGCTCGCGCAGAGCGCCCTGGCCAGCAGGCTCTTCGCCGTCCCCGGCGGCCCGAGCAGCAACACGTGGTGCCCCGACAGGATCGCGAGCAATGCCACGCGGACGTGGGTCGCGCGCTCGACGAAGCTTCGATCGAGCGCCTGCAAGAGCCGGTTGATCTTCCCCTGAATGAATGCGAGCTCTGGGTCTGCGGCGGTCACCGGAGCCGCCACGTCATGAGAACCGGATTTCACCGGCACAGCATAACGGGACCAGGCCGTGGCGTGTCGAGGGCGAAGAGGTCCCTCGGGGGCGTCTCGGTCGTCGCTCCGCGGCGTCGTGGGTCCTCCGACCTGCCGTGACGGCTGCAGCCAGCGCCTCCCACGGAGCCCATGTGCGAGGATGCGCGACAGCAAGCGCCCAGCGTTCCGGAAAGGTCCGGGATCTTGCGTGACCTTTCCACGGTCCGCTACCGTCGCAGCGCATCGCCATGCTGACCGACGAACAGCTCACCACCGTCTGGAAGGGCTTCACCCCACCTGCCGGGTGGGCGAAATGGCAAAAGGACTACCTCGACTTCCTCTCCTGGGTGCGCAACGCCCCCGAGTCCGAGCTGCGCACCGAGGCAGCGCAGAAGAAGCTCTGGAACGCCCGCGCGATCACCCCCGCCGGCTATGGCGACGCCATCAACATCGATGCGCTCCTCGCCGACCCCGAGTTCGTGGACGCCATCGTCGGCCTCCGTGGGCGCGCCTTTTCGTCCGATGTCGCCGTCCGGGCCGCCGAGATCCAGGGCGAGTACGAGCGCATCCTCGGCATGGCCGTGGCGCGCGAGGTCAAGCCCAGGCCGCACGCCAAGCTCCAGCGGCTGGTCGGTGCGCTCGTGCCAGCCGAGCTGAGCTGCGTGCTCAGCTACGATGCCGTCCGGCACATCGCGAAGCTCCTCCTTGAGGACACGAGCGATCCCCCGATCGTGGCCCAGGTGAAGATGCGCGCGCGGCTCCGGGCCGTGCTCGGGGAGGAGAAGACCCTGACAGAGCACGTGCAGCGCTCGACCTTCTGCTGGTGGCTCCACGAGAACTACGAGCGGCTTTCGGCTGGGCAGACGCCGCCCTGGAAAAGCGACGGGCCTGCCGACGCCGGAGCGATGCCCCCGTCCGACGACAAGCTGCCTACGCTCGTGGTCTGGCCCTTCGCCAAGCAGTACGTGGGCTATCTCGCGGTGCGCAACTTCGCAGGCGCCTACCGCGCCGTGGTGCAAGCGGCGCTCCCGGGCCTCTCGCAAGACGACCTCGTGGGCGTGCTTCAGGCGAGCGGGAGCTTCGACAATGTCCCGACGACGACGCTGCGCCAGCTCATCATCCGCGCCAAAGGGCTCGGGTTCATCGAGCAGCGAGACGGTCTGCTCTACCCCACGAAGGAGGGCGACGAGCTGCTGGGCAGCGGGCTGCCGGATCTCCTCATCGAGCGTCTCCTCCAGCGCGTCTTCGGCTTCGCCCAGCTCCTCCGGTTCGTCGACGAGCATCGCGGGGCGACCGACGATGCCGTGGTCGACGCTCTCCAGAAGATCTATCCCAACTGGACCACCGCGGGTGTTCCCAGCGATCTCCGGAACTGGAGCCTCTATCTCGGCTTGCTCAAGCGCGACGAGAACGGCGGCCTCCTCCTGACGGAGTATGGCGCCGCCTGGGCCGCCCGGCTCCCGAAGGAGCTTCCGAAGGCTCCGGCCGAGGAGATCTTCGATATCAACCCGATCGAGGGCAGGAACACCGTCGCACCGCCGGCGATCCCGTATCCCCCCTTCGATGCCATCCTCGCGCGCTTCAAGGCCGATCCGGCGATCGCCGACTTCGTCTTCGACGACCGCCAGCTCGCCACCCTCCACGCCGCCTGGCGCAGCAATCCACGCAAGCGCTTCGTGCTCCTCTCCGGGCTCTCGGGCACCGGTAAGACGGCTGTCACGCTCTGCTACTCGCGCGCGGTCTGCGAGCTGATGGGGCTCTCTGAGTCCGAGCACCGGGAGGTCGTGCCCGTCTCGCCCGACTGGCGGGATCCCTCGGGGCTGCTCGGGTACTTCAACGCCCTGCACGCCGACCCCACCTTCCAGGCCGAGCCTGCGCTCCGCCTCGTTCTGCGCGCCGCCGTCGACCCGGGGCGCCCCTATTTCCTCATCCTCGACGAAATGAACCTCGCCCGTGTCGAGCGCTATTTCGCACCGTTCCTCTCGGCCATGGAGACGGGCAAGGATCTCGTGCTTCACGCCAACGGGGCCGAGGTCAACGACGTTCCCCCGCGCGTTCCCTGGCCGGCGAACCTCCACATCGCGGGCACCGTCAACATGGACGAGACGACCCATCCGTTCAGCGACAAGGTGCTGGACCGGGCCTTCACGCTCGAGTTCTGGGACGTGGATCTCAAGCGCTTCTTCGAGCGCGCCGCGGCCAGGCACCCGGGCAAGCGGCTCCCGGACGTGGAGGCGACGCTGCTCGAGCTGCACGATGCCATGCGCGCGGTCCGTCGTCACTTCGGTTACCGCACGGCCGGCGAGGTGCTCGCGTTCATGCACGCCGTCTCGGAGCTGGGCGACGCGGCGCAGCCGACGTTCCTCGACCAGGCCGTGTTCTCGAAGGTGCTGCCGCGGCTGCGCGGCGAGGACACGCCGGCGTTCAAGGGCGCGATGGAGACCCTTCTGAAGATCTGCAAGGGCCGCGGCCTCACCATGTCCGAGGCCAAGCTCGGGAGCATGATGGAGCTGCTGAAGCGCACGGGCGTGACCCGGTTTTGGGCATGAGCCTTCAAGTTCGCGACGCGGCCGGCCTGGACCAGCACATCGTCGACGGCGTCCTGCACCTCGAAGAGGCGCGGATCTACCACGTCGATGCGCCTCCTGGTGCCGGCGCGCCGCGGGCGTGGCTCGGGTTGCTGGAGTTGCCCTGGAGCCAGGAGCGCGGAGCATTCACGCTCGAAGTGGGTCACTGGGTCGGCTCGGCGGAGCTGAAGGTGGCGCACGGCGCTCACGAGACGGCGGTCGCCGTCCAGGTGGCTCCGCGCAACGAGAAGCTCTCCGACGAGGCATGGCTCGCGCTCCTCGCGGATCTGGAGGCGTGGTCGCCAGGCCTGGCCATCGGCCTCGAAGGGGGCGGCGTCGGCGCCGTCCAGTCGGACGGCACCACGGCGACGGTCCTGGCCACAGCGCTGCTGCCGCTGGTGCCGGCGCTCGTCCGCGCCGTTCACGCCATCGCCGTCGCGCCGCGGGAACTCGCGACGCCCACGCGCGAGGACGTCCCGCTGCGAGCCG
Source organism: Sorangium sp. So ce836 (assembly GCF_028553905.1). Lineage (NCBI taxonomy): Bacteria > Pseudomonadati > Myxococcota > Polyangiales > Polyangiaceae > Sorangium > Sorangium sp. So ce836. The sequence goes on from NZ_CP102233.1 coordinate 5,503,625, forward strand.
TGCGTCGCGCCGATCGGGAGACGCTCCACTGGCTGGCGAGGCACCCGGCGGCCGCACGCGCGGTGGATCCCTGGTTGGCTGCTCGCGACGGCCAGCAGGACCCGTACGTGCCGCAGGACACGACGCACGAGACCGTCGATCACCCGGTGAACCGCTACATTGCCTGGATCGTCGGGCGGGTCGCTCGCGTGCTCAATGAGCTGAGCGTCGTGCTTGGCGACGCCGCCGTGAAACAACGCCTGCAGGCCGACACCGCGCAATGGTGCCGTGCACGAGCTCGCGCGGCCGCAGGCGCGGCGGACGAGCTGTCGGCCACGCTGCGCCGCACGTTTCTCGGGTCGCTGACGCCCATGCCCGCGACCGAGGCCGCGCTCCTTGCGGTGCAGGACGATCCCGTCTACGCCCGCGCCCACGCGCTGGCTCGGCCCTTTCTATCGCCGCGGTTTCGTCTGCGCGAGTCGCTGGACGGCGGTGAGGCCCCGGTGCGCCCGAGCTTCGAGCTTTACGAGCTGTGGACGCTGCTCGCCGTGCAGCGGGCGCTCGCCGGAATCCTGGATGGGTGGACGTGGACCTGGCAGCAGGGGCCTGGGAACGAGCTGCTCACCGGCTTCGGGGCGGGGGCGGCGTTCACCGCGAGGCATCCGGAGGACGGAGCGCGGCTCGAACTCCGGTACAACATGACGTTCCCCGGATACCTCGCCCGGGGGACCTCGGACCGATACAGCATCTCCGGTGAGCGTCGACCGGACCTCGTGATCTCGTTCGAGGCACCCGATGGGTCGCGTTCGTGGATTTGTCTGGACGCCAAGTACCGGGTACGGCGGGAAGCGCTCGCGGATTCCTTCACCTCGCTCCACATCTACCGTGATGCGCTCCAGTGGGAGACGTTCGGCGGCCCATGCCGCGGCGGGCTGCTCCTGGTTCCGGCGGTCGAGCCGGCATGTCAGCCGTGGTTCGCAGGCGAGTTCCGCGAGCGGTTCGGGATCGGGGTCTGGCGGCTGACGCCGGGGGAGCCGCCGGACCTCGAGCTGGCGAAGCTTATTCTCGCCATGGGAGGTGGACCCACCCGAGCGTAGGCGCCGGCGGCGGTGATGTACCCTCGCAAACCGTCACCGCCGCACGACTACAGCCTTTCTGGAGCCTGATCATGGCCGGACGAGATCGCGCCGTTGGCACGTCAGCCTACCTCGCGAGCTTCTCTCGCCTGGTTGCCAAGTCGAGCACGGGCGCTTGTGTGCCGGGGGCCGCGCTCGGGGAAGGCAGTCCAAGGAGCCGTCCGATCGCCTCGTGCGCAACGCGCACGGCTTCGACGTCCCCCGCCGCCGCCGCGGCACCCAGCCCCTCCCCGAGCTGCGCGACCAGCACCGCCCGCGGCGACAGGGCAGGGGAGGGCGCCGCTCCCGCCTGCGCCGCGCCACTCCCCGCCGCCACCTGCTCCGCCAGCCGCACCAGCATGTCCACCCCGACGGCCTCCCCCTCCGCCACCGCCTTCAGCGCCGCCACCGCCAACTCCCGCGCCTGGCCTCCGTCTCCACCCCCGCCACCGGCCTGCCCACCTTCCTGCCCACTTTGCCACTTAACTCCTTGAATTCCCTCAGCACCCCCAGGCCCTTTTAATCCGCAGGTCCAGGCTTCGAGTCCCTGTCGATCCATCATCGCGAAATTGCTCAGGATTCAGCGGCGCAGACTCCCGCGCTCGTGACCTTGAGCGTGACCTTCGCGGGGCGGCCACGGCGTTGCCCGAGGGGAGCGTCCGGCAGGCGCGCGCCAGAACTCGCCGAGCGTCTCTCGACGGCTGTCCTGCGGGGGGCGGTCGACCCGCCGCCGGAGCTCGTGCGATGGGCGCTCGACCTGCGCGCCTGGGGCGATCCGCGCTGTGCGGCACTGACGAGCACGCTGGCCGGGCGCGCGCCCGCTGTGACGTGGCGACTCCGCCGAGGAAAAATAGACGAGCTCGTCGGAATGCACGGTGAAGCTGTCTCGACCTCCAAACCTTTGATGTTCGATGAACATCGCCGCCGTCCCGCCGCGTCGAACGCCTATCCTGCGCCGCGATGGCCAAGGTCGGACGCAACGAGCCCTGCCCTTGCGGCAGCGGGCGCAAGTACAAGAAGTGTTGTCTCACGCGCGGCAGCGGCAGCGGCGCGCCGTACACGGCGGCGGATCGTCATGCCGCGCTTCAGAAGCTCCTTCACTCGATTCACCCCGACGACCTCGACGGCGCCAGGGAAATGTTCTGGGGCAAGCACTTCCCGCTCCGCGCCCGGTGGACCGACGCCGCGCTCCTGGAGATGGTCGAGGTTGCGTTCCAGTTCTGGCTCCTCTTCGACGAGCGGAGCGCAGGCCTGACGCTCGCCGAGGACGTCCTCGAGGGGGATCGCGACCCCTTCGATTTCCCCAATCTCCCGGCCCTGCGCGATGGCGAGCGGCGATATCTCGAGATGGCTCGCAGGAGCTCCATGCGCCTCTACGAGGTGATCGGCGTCGCGCCGGGTGCGAGCATCACCCTGCGCGACCTGCTCCAGGGCGGCGAGGTGCGCGTCCGCGAGCGGGCCGGGTCGCGGTGCGTCCACACCTGGGATCTCGTCGCCGCGCGCGTGGTGCAGAAGGGCGCCTCCGGCGAGCCCGAGATCGACGGAGGCATCTTCCCGATCCAGCCCCGCCTGCGCGATCCGCTGGTGAAGCACCTCGCGCGGCTGAGCGCCGAGCTCCGCGAGGCGCTCGTCCCCGTCTTCGTCGACGCCTGGATCGGCCCCGGCCTCCCGGCGCTCGTGAACTACGACGGCGACCCGCTGATCTCGACGCAGGTTCACTTCGACGTCCTCGACGAGGGCAAGCTCGTGGTGGCGCTCGACCGCGCACGCAGCGTCACGCGCGGCGGCGAGGAGCTGGTCTGGTCCTGGGTGGGCAGCGGCGCGCAGCGCAGGGAGACGGTCTCCCGCGCCTTCCTGCGCATCGAGCGAGGGCGCCTGGAGGTGCAGACCAACTCCCGCGAGCGCGGCGAGGCCGCGAAGGCGCTCGTCGAGCGGCTCGCAGGGGCGTCGGTGAAGTACCGCGTCACCGAGCGGCAGGACCTGGAGCAGGCCATGCTCGCGCAGACGCGCGACGGAGGCGGCGAGATCGCGGCGGTGCCGCCGGACGAGCTGCGCCAGGCCGCCGTGCAGCTGCTCCAGCAGCACTACGAGGCGTGGCTCGACGAGCCGGTGCCGGCGCTCGACGGGGCCACGCCGCGCGCCGCCGCAGCGGTGGACGCGCTGCGGCCGCGGGTCGCCGAGCTCATCGAGGGGCTCGAGCGCCTGTACGAGCGCGCCCTCGCCGAGGGGTCGGCCGCGTTCGATCCCACGTGGATGTGGGAGGCGCTGCAGATCGAGGAGCTCGCGCACCGACCTGCGGCTCGCGTTCGCGGCGGACGCGCGGGACGGCGGGTGGCCCGAGCTCGTCGAGCGCGACCTCGTGGTGCCAGGGGACGCCCGGATCGCCGAGCTCCTGGGGGTCGTGTCGCCCGGCGACCAGCACGGCGACGAGCTCGCGACCCTCGTCGCCTCGCCGCCGCTCCGCGGCCTGTTCGCCCTCGTCATCAACGCGATCCTCTACGCCACGAGCGCCGACGCGGACGCGGTGCCCGGCGATCCGCGCGGCGACGACGCGCCGCCGCCGCGCCGCCGTCGCAACGGCGCGGCGCCGCCCACGGACGGGGTCTTCCGCCTACCCGGCAAGATCGACGTCACCTCGTTGAGGCAGCTCAAGCGCGTGCGTCGCGGCTCCTCCGACGTGCAGGCCATCCGGCGCTGCATGGTCCGCGGCCACTGGCGCCGCGCGGGGCGGAGCTGGACGGACGCGAGGCCGCGGTGGATCGAGCCGTACTGGCGCGGACCGAGCGCGGCCGCGATCGTCGAGCGGGAGTACCGGCTGATATCCGCGCGGGACGCGGACGCGTGAACCAGCGGGAGAGCGCGCCGAGGCGATGGTGAAACGAGACGAAGCCCGAGCCAGGCGCCTGCCGCGGCCAGCGGAGCGCCCGCTCGACGACGGCGTGCGCTACGGCCCGGAGGCCTGGCGCGAGATCGACGGCGTCGCCTTCTGCCACTGGGACCGGTGGCTCCTGCGGCTGGCGCTGGCGGAGCCGAGCGGCCTCGACGCGATCGCGCGCGAGCTCCGTGCGCGCGCGGCGAGCCGGCGCGTCAGCGGCGAGGCCGCCGAGGCGATGCTCGCGCAGGTGGTCGACCTTCGTGCGCGGCTCGCGCGCCTCGCGCGCACGCCGGAAGAGGTCCTCGACGCGGAAGAGCGAGCGAGCGAGTGGCTGCTGAAGAAGGCCTGGAAGCGGGTATGGCATGCGGGGCCGAACCGCCGCACGGACGCGATGCGCAACACGCCTCGCCTGCGGTTCTTGGCGCATGCGCTCCGGGGGAACTGGCCGCGCTTCCCGGTGTCGCCTGCGCGCTTCGAGCCCGAGCTCCGCCGCGTCGTCGGTGACCATGCGTACTACGACTACCGCGCCACGGACCTGGTCGCGCGCCTCCTCGAGCGCCAAATCGACCTCCTCGGAGCGACGGCAGCCTCCGATTTGGAGCGCATGGCGCTGCATCGGGCAGCGATGACCGTGATCATCGAGACGATGGACCGGGTCGACGACTCCCTCGCCGACATGAGCGAGGTGTTCGCGGCGAGCGAGCGCGCGTACCTCGCGCTCGCCCGCGACCGTGCCGGGCTTGACGGGATCCTGCGCGACCTCCTCGAGCTTGCCGTGTGGGAGGATTACGGGCTGCTTCGCGGCGTCGTCGACTTTCTGGGGGCGCTCCAGGAGGAGCACGCGGACCTCGCCATCCGCGCGCTCTCCGGGATCGTCGCGGAGCTGCGGCGAGAGCGCCTCGATGGCCAGCTCGCCCGTGCGCTCATGCTCCGCAAGGCGGTGCTGGCCCCCTGGGGATAGGATGGGACCCCGGCTTTTTCAGGGTCTTGTCCCGGTCGGGGCGCGGAACCTGCGCGGAGAGCGCGACGCTCTACGTGCGCTGGTGAAGCACGCACACGCGTCTCGGGCTCCTCCGGAAGACGGGCGTGACGGCCCTCGAGGGGCACCCTGCGCCCGCCCTCTCCGCGGCGGGATCTTCTAGTCCGCGAGCGCGGCGTCGGCGGTCGGTTCCATCTCGGCGGGGCTTGCGGGCCTCGCAGCCCTCACGCGCTTGAAGGGACGGATCTCGCCTGGCGAAACGAGGCTGTACTCGAAGCCCCTCGCTGTCTCGGCTCTCGCCACGCGGCCGCGAGCCATGAGCGCGCGAAGCGCGACGTAGACGCTCCCGTTCGGCAGCCCGCTGCGTGTGGCGATCTCCGTTGCCGTCCCGCGCACGAGGGACCGAACGGTTTCGAGCACCACGGCCTCCCGTTCGCTCGTGGAGGCTCCGGTCGCGGCCATCACGCCAGCCGTGGTACGGTCCGCGCCGGCTGCCGGTGCCACGATGCTCTTCGTGGCCGGTGCCGCCGTCGCCGAGGCGCTCGGCGCCGCCGAGCGCGTGCCGTGCTTCCTGCTCCTTGCGGGCCCAGCCACGCTCTTTTGGCGTTGCGCGGGCGCCTTCCGGCGCTTCGGACGGCGCTCCGAGGAGGCGTTCGCCGCTGGCCGTCCCGGATCGGTCAGCATCGCCTTGACGGTCCGGCGCGCCGCGGCGCGGTGCTCTTCCTGGACCCGTCGGACCAGGCGCAGGATCTCCTGCACAAAACTGTCCACCCGCTCCTCGATCGCCTTCGATGCGTTCATGGCGGGCGCCGTAGTAGCACGCGCGCTTCGACCGTCGAGAACCTGCGAGCAAGCTGGCGGGTGTGGGTCGCCGGTGGCGCCGACTACGTATCCGAGGATCGGGCTCCCGAAGGCGATCCTGGCACGCGCGCCCAGCGCCCGCGCGGGGACGGGCGCGGTCGCGCGGGCGTGGATGGTGTGCTGGGCGGCTACGGGGGAGATCGCCTCGTCTCTCGATGACGTGTTCATCGATATCGCAGCACATGGCCATGCTGCGGCCTCACGGCCGATCGCCGGGCCGCATCGTTCAGGGCGAGCGTGGCTTCGCCCCGGGCGTGGCCGTGGTCGGGGGGAGTCGAGCCGAGCTGCCTGGCCGGGGGGAGAAGGATGCTCCGTGCGAGGTGGGGCTCCGCGCGAGCGCAGCGGATTGTGTTGCGGCCCCCCGTTCGGGGCGGGCAGCACGCCGTGAACCCGTCCCGGTGAGCTGCCTCGTCCACGCGGGAGATGGGTGGCACCCGTCTCCTGGTGGACGTGCCTCCAGCAAAAGATGGGTGGCACCCGTCTCCGCGATGGACGTGGCTCCAAGAAAAGATGGGTGGCACCCGTCTCCCGGTGGACGTGGCTCCAAGAAAAGATGGGGGGCACCCATCTCCGCGATGGAGAGGCCACCCTCCGGCCGAGCGATCCCCTGGGCGTCCCGCCAGGCTGGGTGCTGAAATGTAAGAAACTTCACTTCGCGCCGCCGGCTACGCTCCCATCGGGAGACCTCGGCGACGGCGGCACGCGGCGGAGCGTCGCCGCCTCGTCGAAGCCGAGGTCCGCAGGCACGCCGGAGGAGCGCGTGCTCGGCGACGACCACGAGGCATGGACGACACGGCGTAGGTGGCGAGCACGCTGTCACAGATGCGCGAGCTCCTGCTGTGTGATGCGCCCTTGTCTTCCAGTGAACCACTGATTCCTCAGTACATGGCGAGTTCGGACCCATAGGTCGTGCTGTCGCCCCAGCGACTCGTCCTCCGCCCCAGCGACTCGTCCTCCGTCGTCCGCTTCATGTGGAGGCAGGGGATGTAGACGCTCGAGAAGAAGACCACCGCGATCTCGTGGCCCGGGTTGTCCTTCTTGTGCTTGTCGGCGATGCCCATCGATCGGCCGATCTCGGGGCTGTTCGGATCCCCGAGTGTGCTGCCGGACACCTATGATCGAGCGTCTGGATGATTTTTGCCGCCTGCTGAGCTTCCATGCTGACGAGCGACTGCTTGCCGTACCATTGCCCTGGACGCGCATGCGGCTGGTCTACGCGCTGCTGCGTCTGTGCAACAAGCGCGGTAACGGGCGGATCCATGGCGGCGCTTTCATGCTCCGCCTCTTCCTTCTCCGGGTCGAAACAATCGCCGTCGCAGCGACGGCTCAGCCGCCAGCAGCAGCCCACCCCGGTGCAGGTTGCGCGAGGGGGGAGACTGGCAAGTTGTGAATGCCTGTGGAGAACCGGTGGACGGCGCCGAAGCCGGCGCGAGGCCCATCGAAGCGACGGGAGGTCAGGCGGAGGAGGGCGTCGCCGGGTGATGCCGGCGCGCCCTTCGTGGCAGGGCGCTTCTGGGCCGGCCCTCCGCAGCGCACCATCGCGGAGGCGGATCATGGTCGATAGGGCCGTCGTTCGGGGACGGCAAGATGCAAGGGCGTGAAACGCTCCGCGTCCCGGAGCTGTCGTGGCTCGCATGCCGGCTCGACTGATCGGCGGTCCAGCATGGCGATTGCCTTGTGGAAAAGGGGGAAGGTGCGCATCCGCGCCGCGATGATGACGCGGAAACCCACGTTTCTTGTGCAGTTACGGTGCAGCGCGCCGCGAAACGCCTGATCGCCCGTCCACTACCGCGCCGACGCGCCAGTGTAAATTTCATTTCCGCGATCCGGACTCCGGACTCGGCCCCCTGTTTGAAGGAGCGAGCCGGAGGATGCCGCTTCGATCCGCCGCGCTATTGTCTGGGGCATAAATTGTGGTACATGGATTTTAATGGAGCGCGCAAACGCCGTCGGCGGCCGATCTGTCCGATGAGCCAGGAGTTTCCAGGCGGATCCTGGACGGCAGAGGCCATCCAGGCCTGGCTGATTGAGCATCTCGCTTCGGTCCTCGGGATCGACCCGAGCACGATCTCGACCGGGGAGCGATTCAGTCGTCTGGGCCTCGATTCACGTCGCGCGACGCGCCTCCTCAGCGATCTCGGCGCCGCGATGGGACGTCCGCTCTCGCCGACGCTCGTGTGGGACCGCCCGACCATTGCCGAGCTCTCTCTGTTTCTCGCGGGTGTCGCGCCTGTTTTGCGTCCGTCACAATCGATTGACGTGCCGGTGTCCATCGACGGTGACGATCTCATCGCCATCATTGGACTCTCCTGCCGCTTCCCGTCCGCGAACGATCTCGAGGCTTTCTGGGCGCTGCTGCGCGACGGCGTTGACGCGATCTCCGAGGTCCCGCAGGATCGTTGGGATACCGAGGCCTTCTACGATCCCGATCCGTCGGCGCCCGGGCGCACGAGCACCCGATGGGGCGGGTTCCTCGATCAGATGGATCGGTTCGATGCGCAATTTTTCGGCATCTCGCCGCGCGAAGCCGTCCAGATGGATCCGCAGCAGCGCCTGGTCCTCGAGCTCGCGTGGGAGGCGCTCGCGGACGCGGGCGTGCCCGCGGAGGCGCTCCGCGGCAGCAAGACCGGCGTCTACATGGGGGCGATGTGGAGCGATTACGCCCGGTGCGCCGCCGGGCGGGCCTCGCACATCACGCAGCACACGGCGACCGGGCAGGACATCAGCATCATCTCCGCACGGGTCTCCTACTGGCTCGGCCTGGAGGGCCCGAGCCTCACGGTGAACACCGCCTGCTCGTCGTCGCTCGTCGCGATCCACCTCGCTTGTCAGAGCCTTCGGGCGGGCGAATCGACGATGGCGATCGCGGGCGGCGTCAACCTCCTCATCGATCCCGAGAGCACCGTCGCGATGACCAAGTTCGGCGCCATGGCGCCCGACGGGCGCTCGAAGGCGTTCGACGCGCGCGCGAACGGCTACGTCCGAGGGGAGGGAGCCGGGGTCGTCGTTCTGAAGCCGCTCCGCCGCGCCCTCGCGGACGGGGATCCCATTCGTTGTCTGATCCGCGGCAGCGCCGTGAACAACGACGGCTTTTCGAACGGCCTCACCGCGCCGAACCCGCAGGCGCAAGAGGCCGTGCTGCGCGACGCCTACCGCGCCGCCGGCGTCGCGCCGGAGCGGGTGCACTACGTCGAGGCGCACGGGACCGGTACGATGCTCGGCGACCCGATCGAGGCCAATGCCATCGGGGCCGTGCTGGGGCGCGCGCGGGACGACCGTCGACCGCTGCTCATCGGCTCGGTCAAGACCAACATCGGACACCTCGAGGCGGCCGCGGGGATCGCAGGGCTGATCAAGACCGTGCTCTCGATCCAGCGCCGGAAAATCCCCCCCAATCTGCACTTCGAGCAGCCGAACCCCTATATCCCCTTCGCAGAGCTGCGCCTCGCGGTGCCGCGAAAGCTCCTCGACTGGCCCCATGACGACGAGGCCGCGCTCGCGGGCGTGAGCTCCTTCGGCTTCGGAGGGACGAACTGCCACGTGGTGATCGAGGAGCTTCGCCCGAGCCCGGCGCAGATCCTCCCGCTCGCGGCCGACGCGCCGGAAGCCCTCGCCGCGCTGGCGCGAGAGCTCCGCGCGCTCGCGGGCGCGCCCGGTCCAGAGCCGGCGCTCTCCGATCTGTGCGCGACGGCCGCGGCGACGGCCATGCGGAGCCGGGGCCGGCACCGGATGGCCGTCACCGCCAGCTCGCTCTCGGAGGCGGCGGCGCTGCTCGATGGCTACCTCGCCGCGCTTCCGCAGAAGGGGCTCTCAGCGGGCGACGCGGCGGGGCTCCACGGGCGGGTGGTGTTCGTCTTCGCCGGCAGCGGCTCGCAATGGCCGGGCATGGGGCGCACGCTGCTGCTCAAGGAGCCGGTCTTCCGCGCGGTGATCGAGCGCTGCGATCGAGCGCTGCGCCCGCTCGCCGGCTTCTCGCTCCTCGACGAGCTCCTCGCCGACGCGTCGCGCACGCGGCTGCACGAGGTGAACGTGCAGCAGCTGTCGCTCTTCGCCGTCCAGGCGGCGCTCGGCGCGCTGTGGCGGTCATGGGGCGTCGAGCCCGCGGCGGTGATCGGCCATAGCGGCGGAGAGATCGCCGCGGCGCACGTGGCAGGCGCCCTCGATCTCGAGGACGCGCTGCGCATCGCCCACCACAGGAGCAGGCTCCAGCAGCGAATGAACGGCCGTGGCGCGATGGCCCTCGTGGAGCTGCGCGCCGAGGAGGCCGAGCGCCTCTGCGCCGCGCACCCGGGGCGCCTCCATGTCGCCGGCTACAACAGCCCGATCTCGACCGTGATCTCGGGCGAGGAGGCCGCGGTCGTCGACGCGCTCGCCGCGCTCCAGCGCGAAGGTCGCGCGGGCCACCGGATCAGGGTCGACTTCGCGGCCCACAGCCCGGCGATGGATCCGCTCGTCCCCGAGCTGCTCTCCGCGCTGGGAGACCTGAGGCCCCGGCGCGCGTCGGTGCCCATCGTGTCGACGGTGACCGCCGCCGCGCTCGATGGATCCGAGTGCACGGCGGCGTACTGGGCCCGAAACCTCCGGGAGCCGGTGCGGTTCGCGGCGGCGCTCGAGCGGTTGTTGAGCGAGGGGCACGACACCTTTCTGGAGATCGGGCCGCACCCGGTCCTGCTCCACAACATCGAGCAGACCGTGCAGCGCGGCGGCCGGCGCGCGGCGGTGCTCGCGTGCATGCGCCGCGGCGAAGACGAGGCGGCGACGCTGCGCGAAGCGCTCGGCGAGATCTACGTGCGCGGCGCGTCGATCCGCTGGTCCCGCCTGTTCCCGGCCGACGCCCGCCCCGTCGCGCTCGCGGACGTCGCGCTCGCCGCGGACGTCGCGCCCGCCGCGGACGCCCGGGCGGAGGTATCGCTCTTGCCCCTCTCGGCGCACACGCCGGAGGCGCTGCGGGCCCTCGCCCGAGCGGTGTCGTCCCAGCTCCGGGACCGCCCTCCGCTCGCGCTCCACGATCTCTGCTACACGGCCGCGGCGCGGAGGGGGCACCACGACCACCGGCTCTCGGTGCTCGCCGACTCCGTCTCGGGGCTCGTCGACGAGCTCGACGCCTTTGTCGCGGGTGAGGTGCGCCCCGGGCTCACCGTCGGACGCTGCCCTCCGGGGTCACGTCGCAAGATCGTGTTCGTGTTCGCAGGGCAGGGGGTGTCGTGGGCCGGGACGGGGCGCGAGCTCCTCGCGAGCGAGCCGGTGTTCCGCGAGGCGATCGAGCGCTGCGACGCCGCACTCCGCCCGCACCTCGGCTGGTCGGTGCTGGAAGAGCTGCAGGTCGACCCCTCGCGCTCGCGCCTGGCGCGGTCGGACGTGGCGCAGCCCATGTTCTTTGCCCTCCAGGTCGCGCTCGCGGCCCAGTGGCGCGCGTGGGGGGTCGTGCCCGATGCGGTCATCGGCCACAGCGTCGGCGAGATCGCCGCCGCCCACGTCGCCGGCGCGCTGGAGCTCGAGGACGCGGCGCGCATCGTGAGCCACCGCGGGCGGCTCGCGCACCGGGCCGCCGGACAGGGGCGGATGGCCGTCACCGCGGCGTCCTGCGAGGAGGCCGAGCGGCTCGTCGCAGAGTTTCCAGGGCGGCTCTGGGTGGCCGCGATGAACAGCCCTTCCTCGACGGTGCTCTCGGGCGAGCCGGACGCCCTCGCGGCGGTGATCGGGCGCCTCGAGTCCCAGGGCAAGAGCTGCCGCTTGCTCGACGTGGATTTCGCCTCTCACAGCGGCCAGATGGCGCCGCTCGCCGACGAGCTCGAAGCCGCGCTGGAACGGCTCGCCCCGCGGAAGGCGGCGCTGCCGATGCTCTCGACCACCGTGGGGCAGCCGGTCCTGGGGAGCGAGCTCACGGGCGCCTACTGGGCGCGCAACATGCGCGAGCCGGTCCGGTTCGAGGCAGCGGTGGTCGAGGCGATCGGGCAAGGGTACGAGATCTTCGTCGAGATCGGCCCGCACCCTGCGCTCGCGCGGCCGATGGCCGAATGCCTGGAGCGCTCCGGGCGCAGCGGGACGCTCCTCGCCACGCTGCGGAGCGAGCGGGGCGAGCGCGCCGTGATGCTCGAGTCGCTCGGGGCCCTCCATGCGCTGGGGCACCCTGTCCATTGGCGGGGGCTCTACCCGCACGAGGGGCGGCTCGCGCCGCTGCCTTCGTACCCGTGGCAACGGCAGCGCTTCTGGCTGGAGGCCACGCGCGTCGCGGAGGAACACGATGCCCCGGCGTCGCCGGCGGCGGCGGCGCAGGGCGCGGGCATCGGGGCCTACGAGATCCGGTGGGAGCGAAGCGCCGTCCTCGACGCCCGCGAGCCCTCGTCGCGACCGGCGCCCAGCGAGCGCTGGATCGTCCTCGCCGATCGCGGGGGCCTGGGCGATCGGCTCATCGAGCGGCTCGAGGCGCTGGGCAGCCGCTGCGTGCGCGTCGACGCGGGGGCGGCGTTCGGGCGCCCGGCTCCGGACCGCTATCTCGTCGATCCAGCGCGCCCCGAGGATCTCGTACGCCTCGTCGTCGAGGCCCTCGGGCCGGATCAGCCGGCGTGCGCGGGGATCGTGGACCTCTTCGGCCTCGACGCCGCGGCGCCCGAGGAGACCTCGGCCGCGAGCCTCGCCGCGGCGGAGGCGCTGGGTTGCGCGGGCGCGCTGCATCTCGTCCAGGCGCTGACCGCGGCCGGCCGATCGCCGCGCCTCTGGGTCCTGACGCGCGGCGCGCAAGCGGCAGGCGAGGAGGTCCTCGCCGTGTCGCCGGCCCAGGCGCCGCTGTGGGGCCTCGGGCGGGTGATCGCCCAGGAGCACCCGGAGCTCCGCGCGACCCTCGTCGATCTCGCGCCGCGCGGCGGCGCGGACGAGGCGTCGTCGCTCGCCGAGCTGCTCCTCTCCGCGACGGACGAGCCGCAGTGGGCGCTGCGCGGCGATGCGCGCTACGTGGCGCGTCTCGCCCGGCGCCCGATGGCGGCGCTCGCCGATCCCGGCGCCAGGTCGGCCGACGCCACGGCGGCGGACGAGATCCGGTTGCGCCCGGACGGCGCGTACCTGATCACGGGCGGCCTCGGCGCTCTGGGCCTCGAGGTCGCGCGGTGGATGGTCGAGCGCGGGGCGAAGCACCTCGTGCTCGTGGGTCGGAGCGGCGGCTCGCCTGCGGCGCAGGAGGCCGTGGGGGCGCTGGAGCGAGCCGGCGCCCGCGTCGAGATCGCTCGGGCCGACGTGGCGAACGCGACCGAGCTCGCGACGGCCCTCGCGCGCGTCGCGCTGCGTATCCCGCCCCTCCGCGGCGTCGTGCACGCCGCGGGCAGCGTCGACGACGCCCCGGTCGTGGATCTCACGCGCGAGCGGCTCGCGGCGGTGATGTCATCCAAGGTCGCCGGCGCCTTCAACCTGCACAGCCTGACGCTCGAGACGCCGCTCGATTTCTTCGTCCTGTTCTCGTCCGTGGCCTCGATGCTCGGCACCGCCGGCCAGGCGAACTACGCGGCGGCGAACGCCTTTCTCGATGCGCTCGCGCACCACCGGCGCGCGCGCGGCCTGCCGGGCCTCAGCATCAACTGGGGGCCGTGGTCCGAGGTGGGCCTGGCGACGCGCGCGGATCGCTCGGCCTTCCTCGCCGCGCGCGGGGTCGCGAGCCTCTCGCCCAGCGACGGGATCCATGCGCTGGCGCGCCTGCTGCGGGCGGACGCCGCCCAGATCGGCGTCGTCGCGCTCGACGTGGAGCGATGGTGCGAGACCCACGCGTCCGCCGCCGCGTCGCCGTTCTTCGCGCGCCTGCGCGAGGCTCGGCCGACCGCGCCCGCCGCGCCCGCGGCGCTCGCCGCGCCCGAGCACCGGCTCCGCGAGGCGCTCGCGAGCGCGCCGCCGGGGCGAGCGCGCCGCCTCCTGCTCGAGGCCCACGTCTCGCGATACCTCGCCGCCGTCCTCGGCCTCCCGCCTTCGTCGCCGATCGATCCGGACACCCCGGTCCGCAAATTGGGGCTCGACTCGCTCACCGCCGTCGAGCTCCGCAACCGCCTCGGCGCGAGCGTCGGGCTGACGCTGCCGGCGACGTTCGTGTGGAACCACCCGACGATCTCCGCGGTCGCGCGCTTCCTCGCGGATCGGCTGGGGGTCTCGCTCGAGCCCGACGCGGCAGCCGGCCCCCACGGGGAGGCGACGGAGCGCGACGGCCACGTCCTGGTCGACGGAGACGGCTCCGCCCGCGCGCAGAACGGCGCGGCGAGGGAGCCGGTGAACGGCCACGCGCCGACGAGCGGCCAGGCGCCGACGAACGGCGCCTCCGCCGCGCCGGGCCCGCCGATCGCCCCGCCGATCGCCATCATCGGGATCGGCTGCCGCTTCCCCGGAGGGGTCGTCGATCCGGCGTCGTTCTGGGCGCTCCTGCGCGACGGCGTCGACGCGGTCACCGAGGTCCCCCTGGAGCGCTGGAACGCTCAGGATCTCTATGATGCCGACCCCGCCGCGCCGGGGAGGATGAACACCCGCTGGGGCGGCTTCCTGTCGGGCATCGGCGACTTCGACGCCGACTTCTTCGGGATCTCGGCGCGCGAGGCCGTCGCCATGGACCCGCAGCAGCGCATCGCGCTCGAGGTCGCCTACGAGGCGCTGGAGGACGGCGGGCAGACCATCGAGCGGCTGGCCGGCAGCGCGACCGGCGTCTTCCTCGGCGTGCAGAGCCACAGCAACGACTACGCGCGGCTCCAGCTCGCCGATACGGCCAAGATCGACGCCTACAGCGGCACCGGCACGTCCCACAGCATCCTCTCCGGGCGCCTGTCGTACATCTTCGATCTGCGCGGCCCGAACGTCGCGCTCGACACCGGGTGCTCTTCGGCGATCACGGCGATCCACCTCGCGTGTCAGAGCCTGCGCGTCGGCGAGAGCGATCTCGCGCTCGCCGGCGGGGTGAACCTCATGCTGACGCCCGAGTTCACCATCGCGGCGTCGAAGGTCGAGTTCCTCTCGCCGGACGGGAGGTGCAGGACGTTCGACGCACGCGCGAACGGCTTCGTGCGCGCGGAAGGGTGCGGCATCCTCGTGCTCAAACGCCTCTCCGACGCGCTCCGCGACGGCGATCGCGTCTGGGCGGTGATCCAGGGCACGGCGCTGAACCAGGACGGGCTGTCCAACGGCATCACGGCGCCCAACGGAGCGTCGCAGGTGGCCGTCCTCCGGCAGGCCCTCCGCAACGCGGGCGTCGACCCGTCCGGGGTGACGTACATCGAAGCGCACGGCACGGGCACGACGCTGGGCGATCCGATCGAGGTGGACGCGCTCGCAGAGGTCTACGGGAGGGCCGGCGCCGATCGCTGCTTGCTCGGCTCGGTGAAGACGAACATCGGCCACTCCGAGGCGGCGGCCGGCGTGGCTGGCGTCATCAAGACGGTGCTCTGCTTCGAGCATGAGGCCGTGCCTCCTCACGTCCACTTCGAGACCCTGAACCCGCACATCACGATCGACGGCACCCGGTTCGCGATCCCGACCGAGCTTTCACCCTGGCCCGCCCGGGGGGGCGCGCGGCGCGCCGGCGTCAGCGCGTTCGGCTGGTCTGGCACCAACGGCCACCTGATCCTCGAGGAGGCGCCGCGCGGCGCCGCCGCCCGCGCGCCGGTGGACGACGGGCGCCCGCTCCTCTTGCCGCTCTCGGCGGCGAGCCCGGACGCGCTGCGGGCCCGCGCCGAGGCGGTGCGGAGCCTGCTCGGTCGCCCCGAGGACGCCCCCGCGCTGCGGGACCTCTGCTACACGGCCGCGATCCGCCGGAGCCACCTCAGGCACCGCCTGTCGCTGGTCGTCCGCGGCCGCGAGGACGCGCTCGCGGGCCTCTCGGCGTACCTCGACGACAGACCGCACCCCGGCCTCGTGAGCGGCCGAAAGGCGCCGGAGAGGTCGCGCCGCCTCGCGTTCCTCTTCTCGGGGCAGGGCTCGCAGTGGCTCGGGATGGGGCGCGAGCTGCTCGCGCGTGACGGCGTCTTTCGCGCGACGATGGAGCGGTGCGAGCGCGCCCTGCGGGAGCATGTCGCGTGGTCCCTGATCACGTCGCTCACGGCCGAAGGCGAGCGCGCCCGCTTCGAGGAGATCGACTTCATCCAGCCGGCTCTGTTCGCCATCCAGGTCTCGCTGGCGGCGGTCTTTCGCTCGTACGGCGTCCTGCCCGACGTCGTGGTGGGGCATAGCATGGGCGAGGTCGCGGCCGCCTGCGTGGCAGGCGCGCTGCGGCTCGAGGACGCGGCGCGGATCATCTGCCAGCGCAGCCGCCTGCTCCGGCGCGTGAGCGGGACCGGCGCGATGGCGCTCGTGGAGCTCTCCGAGGCCGAGGCCGAGGCCGCCATCGCCGGCCACCGCGACCGGCTGTCGGTCGCGGTCCTCATGAGCCCCCGCGGGACCGTCCTCGCGGGCGATCCGGCGGCGCTGGACGAGGTGCTCGAGGAGGTCAAGGGCCGCGGGATCTTCTGCCGCCGGGTCAAGATCGACGTCGCCTCGCACAGCCCGCAGATGGATCCGCTGCTCGGCGAGCTGGCCGCAGCGCTGTCGGGGATCGCGCCCCAGCGCGGCTCGATCCCGATGGTCTCGACCGTGACCGGACAGCCGACCGACGGCAGCGATCTCGACGCCGCCTACTGGGTGCGGAACCTGCGGGCGCCGGTGCTCTTCTCCGGGGTCATCCAGCGGCTGCTCGCGGAGGGCTTCGACGTCTTCGCGGAGCTGAGCCCCCACCCGGTCCTGCTCCCCGCGATCGAGTCCGGCCTGCTCGACGCCCGCGCGGGCGCCGTGGCGCTGCTCCCGTCGCTCCGCCGTGAGACAGGCGAGCTCGACGTCCTGCTGGAGTCGCTCGGCGCGCTCTACGTCCGCGGGCACGCGGTGGACTTCCGCCGGCTCGTCCCGACGGGCCGCAGCGTCCCGCTGCCGTCCTACCCCTGGCAGCGGCGGCGATTCTGGATCGACGGCGCGGCCGCTGGAGAGCCCGTCGCGGCGCAGGGCGACGCGCCGGCGGCGCTCGACGCCTCGGCGCTGCTCGCCGCGGCCCCCGACGAGCAGCGCGCGCTGCTGGAGCGTTACCTGCGCGATCTGATCGCGCGGACCACGCGGCTCTCGGCGGCCGAGATCGCGGCCGATCGGCCGCTCAGGGAGCTGGGCATCGACTCGCTCATGGCGATGCAGCTGCGCAACCGCGTCGACGCCGATCTCGGCGCGACGCTGTCGATCGTGCAGATCCTGATGGGGTCGAGCGCGTCGCAGCTCGCCGCCGATCTGCTCTCGCAAATCAAGTCACGCGCGCTCCTCGACGCCGTGCACCAGCGCGTCCCGGCGCCCGATGCAGGCCAGGAGGAATGGGAGACCACGCTCATATGAACGAGGGCGTCACGGAGCTTTTGGGAGCGCTCGCCCAGCAGGGGATCAAGCTGTCGGTCGAGGGCGACCAGCTCGCGATCGGGGCGCCGAAGGGCGTGGTGACGCCGGAGATGCGAGCGCTCATCGGGCGGCGCAAATCCGAGCTCATCGCGCTCCTCCGCGAGAGGAGCGGCGCGGGCGGCAAGCCCGTCGCGCGGATCACGCCGGCCCCGCAGGATCGCTACGAGCCCTTCCCGCTGACGGACATCCAGCAGGCGTACTGGATCGGGCGGAGCGCCGCGTTCGACCTCGGCGACGTCTCGATCCACGCCTACTCGGAGATCGAGGCGACGGGGATGGATCTCGGGCGGCTCTCGCGCGCCTTTCAGCGGCTCGTGGAGCGGCACGAGATGCTCCGGGCCATCGTGCTCCCCGACGGACGGCAGCAGATCCTGGAGCACGTGCCCGCGTATTCGATCGAGGCGCACGATCTTCGCGGGCTCGCGCCGGAAGCGGCGGAGGCGGAGCTCGCCGCGACGCGCGAGCGCCTCGCGCACCAGCTGCTCCCGGCCGACGCGTGGCCCACGTTCGAGATCCGCGCGTCGCTGCTCGACGGGGATCGCACCCGCGTCCACATCAGCCTGGATCTGCTCCACATCGACGGCGGGAGCCTGCTCAAGCTCGGCCACGAGTGGGCGATGCTGTACCGGGATCCGGGCGCCTTCCTGCCGCCGCTCGAGCTCTCGTTCCGCGATTACGTGCTCGCCGAGATGGAGCTCAAGGGCTCGCCGCAGCACCAGAAGGCCATGGAGTACTGGCGCGAGCGGGTCGCGGTGCTGCCCCCGCCGCCGGAGCTCCCGCTCGCGATGAACCCGGCCGCCCTGTCCCAGACGCGCTTCACGCGCCGGATCGGCAGGCTCGATCCAGAGGCGTGGGCGCGGCTGAAGATGCAGGCGCTGAAGCACGGGCTCACGCTGTCGGCCGTGATGATGACCGCCTACACGACGGTCCTCGCCGCGTGGAGCGAGCACCCGGATTTCACGATCAACGTCACGATGTTCAACCGCCTGCCGCTGCACCCGCAGGTGAACGATCTCCTCGGCGACTTCACCTCGCTGGTGCTGCTCGGCACGAGCAACACCGCCGCGGACACGTTCGAGGAGCGGGCGAGGCGGGTCCAGGAGCAGCTCTGGAACGATCTCCAGCACAGGTCGAGCGGGATCGAGGTCCTGCGCGAGCTGGCCCAGGTCCGGCGGCGGCTCTCGGGCGGCATGATGCCGATCATCTTCACGGGCATCCTCGGCCTCGCGTCGGAGGGTTTCCCGCTCTCGCTCTCCCTCTTCCACGAGCTCGGCGAGGTCGTCTTCAGCAGCGTTCAGACCCCGCAGGTGTGGCTCGACCTCCAGGTCGCGGAGGAGCGCGGCGGCTTCATCGCCCACTGGGACGCGGTCGCCGCGCTGTTCCCGCCCGGGATGGTGGACGACATGTTCAACGCCTTCTGCCGGCTGGTCCGGGGGCTCGCCGACGATCCGGCGACGTGGAAGAAGGACGCTCGCCGCCTGATCGAGCTGCCGGAGGAGCAGCTCGAGCGATGGGCGGAGCTCAACGCCACGGACGCGCCCATCCCCGCGGGCACCCTGCCGGAGCGCTTCGCGGCCCAGGCCGCGCGGACGCCGGAGGGCGTGGCCGTGGTGTCGTCGCGCCGCAGCCTGACGTACGCGGAGCTGTCGCGGCTGGCCAACCAGATCGGCCGCTGGCTGCGCGAGCGCGGCGCGCGCCCCGACGCGCTCGTGGCCGTGGTGATGGAGAAGGGGTGGGAGCAGGTCGCGGCCGTGCTGGGCGTCCACGCGGCAGGGGCGGCCTATCTGCCCGTCGACCCGAGCCTGCCGCGGGAGCGCCGTGACTTCCTCCTGGAGCACGGCCAGGTGGAGCTGGTCCTCACCCAGTCGTGGCTGGACGGGTCGCTCGAGTGGCCCGAGCGCGTCCGCAAGCTCGCCGTCGACCAGCTCCCGCCCGACCTCGACGCCTCGCCGCTCGCGCCGGTCAACCGCCCGGAGGACCTCGCCTACGTGCTCTACACGTCGGGATCCACGGGCGTGCCGAAGGGCGCGATGATCGAGCACCGGAGCGTGCTGAACCGCGCGCTCGACGTGAATCGGCTCCTCGAGGTCGGCCCCGGTGATCGCATCATCGGCCTGACCGCGCTGCACCACGATCTCTCGGTCTACGACGTGTTCGGCGGCCTGCTCGCGGGCGCGACCCTGGTGCTGCCCGACGCCGCGAAGCTCCGGGATCCGGCGCACTGGGCCGAGCTCCTGGTGAGCGAGCGCATCACGTTCTGGAACTCGGTGCCCGCGTTCCTGGAGATGCTGATCGAGCACCTCGAGCACACGCCGCGCGACGCGGCGAGGCTGCCCGGCGCGCTCCGGCAGGTGGTCCTGTCCGGCGACTGGATCCCCGTCACGCTGCCGGACCGCCTGCGGGCGCTCTCGCCGGGCGTCCAGATCCTCGGCGCCGGCGGGCCGACCGAGACCACGGTCTGGGACATCTGCTACCCGATCGCGTCGGTCGATCCGTCGTGGAAGAGCATCCCCTACGGCCGGCCGATGACGAACGCCCGGTATTACGTGCTCGACGACACGTTCGCGCTGTGCCCCGAATGGGTGCCGGGACACCTCTATATCGCCGGAGCGGGCCTCGCTCGAGGCTACTTCCGCGACGAAGAGCGGACCGCCGCCAGCTTCGTCCGGCACCCGGAGACCGGCGAGCGCCTCTATCGCAGCGGCGATCTCGGGCGACGCCTCCCCGGCGGCCTCATCGAGATCCTCGGCCGCGCGGACTTCCAGGTGAAGATCCAGGGGCAGCGCATCGAGCTCGGCGAGATCGAGGCGGCCCTGAAGCAGCACCCGGCGGTGCGCTCGGCCGTGGCGATGGCCGTGGGGGAGGAGCGCAACAAGAAGCGCCTCGTCGCCTACGTGGTGCTGGACGCGCCTCCGGGCGCACCGGCGGAGGGGCCCGCGAAGCCGGAGGGCGGGATTGACGATCCGCTGGCCCGCCTCGAGTTCAAGCTCAAGCAGCACGGACTGCGCGCGGACGGCCCGGAGCGGCGCCGGATCTCGCTGCCTGCGCCGCCGGTCGACGAGGCGACGCGGGCGCTCTTCCTGGAGCGCCGGACCCACCGCCAGTTCTCCCGCGAGCCGCTCCCGATGGACCGGTTCTCGGCGCTCCTCTCCTGCCTCCGTCAGATCGACGTCGATGGGCATCCCAAGTACCGCTACCCGTCCGCGGGGAGCCTCTACCCCGTCCAGACCTACGTCTACGTGAAGCCGGGCCGCGTCGAAGGGGTGGCCGGGGGGACCTATTATTATCACCCGCGCGAGCAGAGCCTGGTGAGCCTCACGGAGGGCGCCGTCATCGATCGGCGGATTCACTACGCGCACAACCAGGCGCCGTTCGAAGAGGCGGCGTTCTCGCTGTTCCTCGTCGCGCAGAGGAACGCCATCCTGCCCCTTTACGGCGACGCATCGCACGACTTCTGCGAGATCGAGGCAGGCTACATGGGCCAGCTCCTGATGACGGCCGCGCCCGGCCTGGGGATTGGCTTGATGCCCGTGGGCAAGCTGGACTTCGCGGCGGTCCGGGATCTCTTCCTCCTCGACGAGGGCCACGTGTACGCGCACGCGCTGCTCGGCGGCGGCGCGGTCGACAGCCTCGTGAGCGGCTGGTCGGACGACATGCAGGCCGCTCCGCGCTCGCCGGAGGACGCGCTGCGCGAGCTCCTCAAGGCCAAGCTCCCGGCGCACATGGTCCCTGCCTCGATCGTTGTGCTCGACGAGATGCCGCTCACGGCGAACGGCAAGATCGATCGCAAGGCGCTCTCCGAGCTCCGGGCCGATGAGCCGGAGCGGAGCGCCGCTGTGGTGCCGCCGCGCGACGAGACGGAGCGGGCGATCGCCTCGGTGATAGGGGAGATCCTTGGGCTCGATCACGTGAGCGTCGAGAAGAGCTTCTTCGAGCTCGGAGCCAATTCGATTCACGTGGTCCGCATCGGCGCCCGGCTGAGAGAGGCGCTGGGCGGTGAGCTCTCCACGATCGAGCTGTTCCAGTTCCCGACCGTCCGCGCGCTCGCGGCGCGCCTCGCCGGGGAGGGGAACGAGGGCGCCTCCCTCAAGCGGGGCCGTGACAGGGCAGCGGCGCGGCGCGCGGCCCGCGCTGGGCGCGGAGGCAGGGGCGGCGATGAGTGATCTGGAGTCCGAGGAGGGGAGCGAGATCGCGATCATCGGCATCGGGTGCCGCTTCCCGGGGGCACGGGGTCCGGAGGAGTACTGGCGCAACCTGCGCGATGGAGTCGAGTCCATCTCGTTCTTCTCGGAGGCGGAGCTCACGTCGTCGGGCGTCCACCCCGCCGCGGCGCGGGATCCGAGCTACGTGCCGGCCGCGGGCGTGCTCGACCGGATCGAGCAGTTCGACGCGTCGTTCTTCGGCTTCACGCGGCGCGAGGCGGAGCTCACCGATCCCCAGCACCGCCTGTTCCTCGAATGCGCGTGGGAGGCGCTGGAGAGCGCGTGCTGCGTCCCCGATAGCTACGAGGGGTCGATCGGGGTGTTCGCGGGCTCGAGCTTCAGCAGCTACCTGGCGTCGAACATTCAGCCCGACCTGAGCTACATGCGCCTGCTGCAGTGGACGCAGGCGCTCGTCGCCAACGACAAGGACTACCTGTCGACGCACGTCTCTTACAAGCTGAACTTGAGGGGGCCGAGCGTCGGCGTGCAGACCGCCTGCTCCACCTCGCTCGTCGCCGTGCACCTCGCCTGTCAGAGCCTCTTGAACCGGGAGTGCGACGTCGCGCTCGCCGGCGGCGTGACCGTCCGCGTCCCGCACCTCGCGGGTTACGTCCACGAACCGGACGGGATCGGGTCGAGCGACGGTCGCTGCCGGCCCTTCGACGCGTCGGCGCGCGGCACGGTCTTCGGGAGCGGCGTGGGCGTGGTGGCGCTCAAGCGGCTCTCGGATGCGCTGGCCGACGGCGACCGCATCCGCGCGGTGATCCGGGGCTCGGCCATCAACAACGACGGCTCGGTGAAGGTCGGGTTCACCGCGCCGAGCGTCGAGGGGCAGATGCAGGTGATCGCGGAGGCGCAGGCGATCGCCGGCGTCGCGCCGGAGACGATCGATTACATCGAGGCCCACGGTACGGGTACGCCGCTCGGCGATCCCATCGAGATAGCCGCTCTCGCAAAGGTGTTCGGCGAAGCCCGCGGCGCGACGCGAGGGTGCCTGATCGGCTCGGTGAAGGGGAATTTCGGCCACCTCGAGGTGGCCGCGGGGGTGGCCGGCCTGATCAAGACCGTTCTCGCGCTCGAGCATCGCGCCTTGCCGCCCAGCCTCCACTTCGTCGAGCCGAACCCGCGCTGCGAGCTCTCGAAGGGGCCGTTCCACGTCAACACGCAGCTCACGGAGTGGAAGCGGACGCGGACGCCACGCCGCGCGGGCGTGAGCTCGTTTGGTATGGGCGGCACGAACGCGCACGTGGTGCTGGAGGAAGCGCCTGCGCAGCCGGAGTCGAAGGCTGCGGCGGAGCGGCCGGCGCAGCTCTTGTGCATCTCGGCGAAGCGGGAGGAGGCGCTGCGCGCGCTGGCGGGGAAGTACGCGGAGCACCTCGGGTCGCACCCGGAGGAGAGGCTCGGGGACGTGTGCTTCACGGCGCGCGCGGGGCGGGCGCACTTCGCGCACCGGCTCTCGGTGGTCGGGGCGTCGCGCGAAGAGATGCAGGAGCGGCTTTCTACGTATGCGCGTGGCGAGCCAGCGGAGCAGACGGAGCAGGGGCGGGTAGAGCGTCCTGACGGCCCGCGGGTAGCGTTCCTGTTCACGGGACAGGGGTCGCAATACGTGGGGATGGGACGGGAGCTGTTCGCGACCGAGCCCGTGTTCCGGCGGGCGATCGAGGAATGCGACGCGCTGTTGCGGCGGCACCTGGAGAGACCGCTGATCGAGGTGCTGTACCCGGCGGAGGGGCAGGCGAGCCCGCTGGACGAGACGGAGTACACGCAGCCCGCGCTGTTCGCGGTGGGCTATGCGCTGGCCGCGCAGTGGAAGGCGTGGGGAATAGAGCCGTTTGCGGTGCTGGGGCACAGCGTGGGCGAGTACGTGGCGGCGTGCGTGGCGGGGGTGTTCGGGCTGCCCGAGGGGCTCGGGCTCATCGCGACGCGAGGGCGTCTGATGCAGGCGCTGCCGAAGCAAGGGGCGATGGCGGCGCTGTTCGCGGACGAGGCGACGGTGGCGGAGGCGGTGGAGCCGTACGCGGCGGAGGTGTCGATCGCTGCGGTGAACGGGCCGTCGGAGGCGGTGGTGTCCGGTGCGCGCGGCGCGGTGACGGCGGTGGTGGAGGCGCTGGGTGCGCGCGGGGTCAAGAGCCGGTGGCTGAACGTATCGCACGCGTTCCACTCGCCGCTGATGGGGCCGATGGTGGAGGCGTTCGAGCGTGCGGCGTCGCAGGTGAAGCTCGGATTGCCGCAGCGCAGGCTCATCGCGAACGTGACGGGGAGGGCGGCGCGGGAGGAGGTGACGCGGGCGTCGTACTGGGCGAGCCATGTGCGCGCGCCGGTGCGGTTCCTGGAGGGGATACGGGCGCTGCACGAGGCGGGGGCGGAAGCGTTCGTGGAGGTGGGGCCGAGCCCCGTGCTCTCGGCGATGGGGCGGCGGTGCGTGCCGGAGGGGGCGGGGGTGTGGCTGCCGTCGTTGCGGCCGAAGCGCTCGGATTGCGCGCAGATGCTGGAGAGCCTGGGAGGGCTGTACGTGCGCGGCGCGAAGGTGGACTTCGCGGGCTTCGACCGCGACCGGGCCCGGCGCAAGCTCGTGCTGCCGACCTACCCCTTCCAGCGCGAGCGCTACTGGATCGATCCACCTCCGCGATCGCAGCTTGCGCGGCCCGCGCAGGGCGAAGGTCCGGCGGGTGGACACCCGCTCCTCGGGCAGCGGCTCCGGTCTCCGGCGATCCGCGGCGTCGTCTTCGAGACCCGGCTGAGCTCCCGAGCGCTGCCGTTCCTGAACGATCATCAGGTCTTCGACGTCGTCATCTTCCCGGCGACCGCCTACCTCGAGCTGGCCTTCGCCGCAGGCGCCGTCGTGCTCGGACCTACGGCGCGGGTCCTCGAGCAGGTCGTCATTCACGAAGCGTTGCCGCTCCCTGCCGGCGAGGAGCGGGTTCTGCAGATCGTCCTCGTGCTCGGCGGCGCCGGCGAGGCGTCGTTCGAGATCTTCAGCGCGCGCGCCGAGCCGCTCGGCGGCGAGGCCGACTGGCGGCTCCACGCGTCGGGCGCGATCCGGAGCGAAGGTCCGCGCGACGTCCGCGCGGCGTCGTCTCTCGATGAGATTCGCGCGCGCCACGCAGGCGAGATGTCGGGAGAGAGCTACTACCGGCAGACGAGCGCCATCGGCGTCCACTACGGCGACGCCTTCCGCGGGCTCTCCGCGTTGTGGCGGCGGGACGGAGAGGTCGTGGCGGAGATCTGCGCTCCGGCCGCGCTCGCCGAGGACGCGGGCCGCTACTGCTTCCACCCGGCGCTCCTCGACGCCTGCCTGCACATCGTGGGCGGCGCGCTGCTCGGCGCCGATGGGTCGATGAGGACGAGCGAGCCCTACCTGCCGGTCGCCTTCGACCGCGTCCGGCTCCACGGCCGGCCCGGCGACCGGCTGTGGAGCCAGGTGACCGTGAGGCCGAGCGCCGGGGGGCACGGCGCGGCGCTCCATGGCGAGATGCGCGTGCTCACCGCGGAGGGGGGGCTCCTGCTCGAGGCCGAAGGGCTATCGCTGCGCAAAGCCTCGCCGGAGGCGCTGCGAACCGCGACGGGGACGCGGCTCGAGGGCTGGCTCTACCGAGTCGAGTGGCAGCCGCGCCGCCGCGCCGTCTCGGAGCGGGCGCCGGACGCCGCAGCCGGCGGGCGGTGGTGGATCTTCGCGGATCGACGTGGCGTCGGCGCCGCGCTCGCGGAGGCGCTCCAGCGCCGCGGAGAGCGATGCCTGGTCGTCCCGAGCCCGACGGAGCCGCCGCGCGCCGGTGAGGTCGCGCGGTTCGAGGACGTGGTCCGCGTGCTGGAGCAGGATACGACCGACCGTCCGCTCCGCGGCGTGGTCCACCTCTGGGGCGTCGACACGCCCTCCGCGGGCGAGCTCACCGCCACGTCGCTCGCCGCCGCCGAGGAGCGGTGCTGCGGCAGCGTCCTTCGCGTGGTGCAGACGCTTGGACGCGCGAACCTGTCCACGCGCCTCTGGCTCGTCACACGGGGGGCGCAGCCGGTCGAGCCCGGCGCGCAGATCGATCTCGCCGCCGCGCCGAGCTGGGGCCTCGGCCGCACGATCGCGCTCGAGCACCCCGAGGTGTGGGGCGGGATGATCGATCTCGATCCCGCGCACGACGCGGAGCGCGCGGCGGCGCTGCTGCTCGGCGAGATGGATCGGCCGGACGGGGAAGATCACGTCGCGCTCCGCGATGGGCAGCGGTACGTGCAGCGCGTCGTGGCCGACGGCGCGCTGGATCTCTCGGCGCAGGTCGCGCCCCTCCGCCCGGATCGCACCTACCTCGTCACGGGCGGGATGGGCGGCCTCGGACGGCGCGTGGCGCGTCGCCTGGTCGAGCGTGGGGCGCGGCACCTCGCGCTCATGGGGAGGCGCGAGCCCACGGCCGAGGCGGCGGAAGAGCTGCGCCGACTCCGGGCGAGCGGCGCCGAGATCGCGATCTTCGTCGCCGATGTCTCCATCGAGGAGGACGCGGCTCGCGTGCTGGGCGCGATCGCGCGCGAGATGCCGCCGCTCGCAGGCGTCGTCCACGCGGCGGGGCTCCCCGGCGATTCGGTGCTCCTCCGCCACACCTGGGAGCAGTTCGCGGCGGTCCTCGCGGCGAAGGTGCAGGGCTCGTGGAACCTCCATGTCCTGACGCGCGACCTGCCCCTGGACTTCTGCGTCTATTTCTCGTCCCTGGCGGCGATCGCCGGCGCGCCCAGCCAGAGCAGCTATGCGGCCGCCAATGCCTTCCTGGATGCGCTCGCGCACCATCGTCGCGCGCTCGGGCTGCCCGCCATCAGCGTCGACTGGGGCCCCTTCTCCGAGGTCGGCATGCTGGCGACGCGCGGAGCGAATGTCTTGTCCGACGCGGACCTCGTCCGCATCCCTCCCGATCTCGGCGTCAGGATCCTCGACCAGCTCATCGAGCGGGGCGGCGTCCAGACGAGCGTCGTCTCGGGCGATCTGGCCAGCTACATCCATGGCCTCGCGGCGGGGCGCCCTGTCCCGATCTTCTCGTCGCTTCCGCAGGTCGCCCGCGCGAGGCGCGCGGCCCGGGAGGAGGCGTCGGCCGGCGCGTCGCTCACGCTGCAAGCGCAGATCGAGCGGGCGCCACCGAGCGAGCGGCGCGACCTCGTGTTCCGCCATGTCCACGAGCTGGTGGCGCGGGTCCTCGGGGTTCGCGCCGTGGGGCTCGTGGATCCGCGCCAGGGCTTCTTCGAGATGGGGATGGACTCGCTCTCGTCGATCCTCCTGAAGAACCAGCTGCAGACCGGTCTCGGACGGCCGCTCCCGTCGACGGTGACCCTCGACTACCCCAGCGTGACCGCGCTCTCGCGGTTCGTATGCGATGACGTCCTCGGCCTCGAGCGCGGTGAGCCTGTGCCGTCCGCCGCGCCCGTCGTGTCGGAGGACGAGAAGCTCTTGGCCGAGATAAAGCGGCTCTCGCAGTCCGACCTGGAAGCGCAGCTCGCGGAGCTGACCTCGTTCGAATAGGGGAATTTCCTGGGATGAGCAGCACCTCCGACGCCGGGTCCGACGAGCTGTCGCCGCTCCAGAGCGCGCTGTTCGCGCTCAAGAAGATGCGCGCTCGCCTCGATGCGATCGAGCGGGCGCGCCGCGAGCCGATCGCCGTCGTCGGGGCGGCGTGCCGCTTCCCCGGCGCGTCCGATCCGGAGTCTTTCTGGAGCGTCCTTCGCGAGGGGCACGATGCGGTCCGGGACGTGCCGAAGGACCGATGGGACATCGACGCGTACTACGATCCGACGCCTGGCGCGCCGGGGAAGATGTACGCGCGCCGCGGCGCCTTCCTCGACGAGGTGGATCGGTTCGACGCGGGCTTCTTCGGCATCTCGCCGCGCGAGGCCGAAGGCCTCGATCCGCAGCAGCGCCTGCTGCTCGAGGTGAGCTGGGAGGCGCTCGAGCGGGCCGCGATCGCCGCCCCCGATCTGGCGGGCACGGCGACCGGCGTGTTCGTCGGGATCATGAACGGGGACTACGGGCTGCTCGTCGCCGACCACGTCAGCGACGAGCGCCTCGATGGCTACGTGGGCACGGGCAACGGCTTCAGCTTCCAGGCGGGCCGGATATCCTATGCGCTGGGCGTGCACGGCCCCTGCATGGCGCTCGACACGGCATGCTCGTCGTCGCTTGTCGCGATCCATCTGGCCTGCCAGAGCCTGCGAAACGGCGAATGTCGCGTGGCCCTCGCCGGCGGCGTGAACCTGATCCTGTCGCCGCGCCCCAACATCGTGCTCTCCCACCTGCGGGCGCTGGCGCCGGACGGGCGTAGCAAGGCGTTCGACGCGTCGGCGGACGGCTACGGGCGAGGCGAGGGGTGCGGTGTGCTGGTGCTCAAGCGGCTGTCGGACGCGCTGAGGGACGGCGATCCGATCGTGGCGCTGATCCGAGGCTCTGCGGTCAACCACGACGGTCCGAGCGGGGGGCTGACGGTGCCGAACGGTGTGGCGCAGCGAGCGCTGATCCGGCGTGCGCTGGAGGCGTCGGGGGTGGAAGCGTCGCAGGTGAGCTACGTGGAGGCGCACGGGACGGGCACGTCGCTCGGGGACCCGATCGAGCTGAACGCGCTGGGTGAGGTGTTCGGTGCGGGCCGGTCGGCGGAGCGGCCGCTGTGGGTGGGAGCGGTCAAGGCGAACATCGGGCACCTGGAGGCGGCGGCGGGGGTTGCGGGGGTGCTGAAGGTGGCGCTCGCGATGCAGCACGGAGAGCTGCCGGAGCAGCCGCACCTGCGGCAGCCGAGCCCGCACGTGGCGTGGGCGGAGCTTCCGGTGCGGGTGCCGATGGAGCGGACGCGGTGGCCATCGGCGGAAGGGGAGCGGCGCGTCGCCGGGGTGAGCTCGTTCGGAATGAGCGGGATCAACGCGCACGTGGTGCTGGAAGAGGCGCCTGAGCGGCCGGAGGTGGCGGAGGAGAAGGAGGGGGGTGCGGAGCGTCCGGCGCAGCTGTTGTGTCTCTCGGCGAAGCGGGAGGGTGCGTTGCGTGAGCTGGCGGGGCGGTACGCGGCGCACCTCGGGTCGCACCCGGAGGAGAGGCTCGGGGACGTGGGCTTCACGGCGCACACGGGGAGGGCGCACTTCGCGCACCGGCTGTCGGTGGTGGCGTCGTCCCGGGCGCAGATGCAGGAGCGGCTGTCTGCGTTTGCGCGAGGCGAGCGAGGGGAGCAGACGGAGCATGGGCGGGTGGAGCGGGCGGAGGGGCCTCGCGTGGCGTTCCTGTTCACGGGACAGGGCTCGCAATACGTGGGGATGGGACAGGAGCTGTTCGCGACCGAGCCCGTGTTCCGGGGGGCGATCGAGGAGTGCGACGCGCTGTTGCGTGGGCAGCTGGAGAGGCCGCTGATCGAGGTGCTGTACCCGGCGGAGGGGCAGGCGAGCCCGCTGGACGAGACGGAGTACACGCAGCCAGCGCTGTTCGCGGTGGGCTATGCGCTGGCCGCGCAGTGGAAGGCGTGGGGGATCGAGCCGTTTGCGGTGCTGGGGCACAGCGTGGGCGAGTACGTGGCGGCGTGCGTGGCGGGGGTGCTCGGGCTGCCCGAGGGGCTCGGGCTCATCGCGACGCGAGGGCGTCTGATGCAGGCGCTGCCGAAGCAGGGGGCGATGGCGGCGCTGTTCGCGGACGAGGCGACGGTGGCGGAGGCGGTGAGGCCGTACGCGGCGGAGGCGTCGATCGCTGCGGTGAACGGGCCGTCGGAGACGGTGGTGTCCGGTGCGCGCGGCGCGGTGACGGCGGTGGTGGAGGCGCTGGGTGCGCGCGGGGTCAAGAGCCGGTGGCTGAACGTATCGCACGCGTTCCACTCGCCGCTGATGGGGCCGATGGTGGAGGCGTTCGAGCGTGCGGCGTCGCAGGTGAAGCTCGGATTGCCGCAGCGCAGGCTCATCGCGAACGTGACGGGGAGGGTGGCGCGGGAGGAGGTGACGCAGGCGTCGTACTGGGCGAGCCATGTGCGCGCGCCGGTGCGGTTCCTGGAGGGGATACGGGCGCTGCACGAGGCGGGGGCGGAGGCGTTCGTGGAGGTGGGGCCGAGCCCTGTGCTCTCGGCGATGGGGCGGCGGTGCGTGCCGGAGGGAGCGGGGGTGTGGCTGCCGTCGTTGCGGCCGAAGCGCTCGGATTGCGCGCAGATGCAGGAGAGCCTGGGGGCGCTGTACGTGCGAGGCGCGAAGGTGGACTTCGCGGGGCTCGACCGCGACCGGGCCCGGCGCAAGCTCGTGCTGCCCACCTACCCTTTCCAGCGCGAGCGCTACTGGTTCGAGATCGAGAGGCACCGCACCGCCCGCGCGTCGGTGAACGACGCTTCCCGGCAGGACGGCGCAAGTTGCTACGAAGTCGACTGGCAGCCTCGACCCCACACACCGGGAGCTCCGGTGTCGGCGGGGAGCTTTCTGCTGCTCGCCGATCGGAGCGGCGTGGGTGAGGCGCTGGCCCGGAAGCTCGTCGAGCGCGGGCATCGCTGCGTGCTCGCCTTTGCCGGTGAGCGCCTGGAGCTCGACGCTCCTGGTGTCTTTCGCGTCGATCCCGCGAGGCCGGAGGACCTGAAGCGCCTGCTCGTGGAGGCTCTCCCCGAGAGCACCTCTGCGTGGCAGGGCGTCGTGCACCTGTGGAGCCTCGACGCGGTCGCGGCGGAGGGCGCCTCGCTCTCGGACGACGCGGACCTCTCGCTCGGCGCCGGCAGCGTGCTGGGCGCGATCCAGGCCCTCGCTGGCTCCACGGGGGGAGGTCGGTTGTGGGTGGTCACCCGTGACGGCCGGCCCGCCGCGGGCCGCGCCGGGCCAGGAGCCCTCTCGTGGGGTCTCGGTCGCGTGATCGCCCTCGAGCACCCCGAGCTGTGGGGCGGGCTGATCGACCTCGACGCCGCGCCGGCCGAGGTGCAGGCCGAGCGGCTGGGCGAGGCGCTCCTCGAACCCGACGGGGAAGATCAGATCGCGTGGCGCGAGGGCGCGCGGCTCGTCGCCCGCCTCTCGCGGCTCCGCGCACCTGCGATGCCGCCCGGCCCGGCAGCGCTGCGGCGAGATGCTTCGTACCTGATCACCGGCGGGCTCGGGGGGCTCGGGCTGCAAGTCGCGCGCTGGATGACCGAGCGCGGCGCGCGGAATCTCGTTCTGGTCGGGCGGCGCTCTCCGCCGGACGGAGCCCGGAGGGCGCTTCAGGAGCTCGAGGCAAAGGGCGCGAGGGTGCTCGTTGCGCAGGCCGACGTCGGGCGCCCAGAGGATGTGGCGCGGGTCCTCTCCGAGATGGCCGCCGGGATGCCGCCGCTCGGGGGCGTCGTGCACGCCGCCGGCGTCCTCGACGACGGGGTGCTCCAGCAGCTCGATGGAGAGCGGTTTCGCCGCGTGCTCGCCCCGAAGGTCGCCGGTGCGTGGAACCTCCACGTGGCGACCCGGGATCACGCCCTCGACTTCTTCGTCCTCTTCTCGTCGACCGCCGGGGTGCTGGGGTCGCTCGGACAGGGGAGCTACGCCGCGGCCAACGCGTTTCTGGATGCGCTCGCGGTTCACCGGCGTGCCCTGGGGCTCGCGGCGCTGAGCATCGCGTGGGGGCCGTGGGAGGGCGCCGGGATGGCGGGGACGACCGGCGAGCGGGAGCGCGAGCGCTGGCACGAGTGGGGCATCGACCTGATCCCTGGCGCGGACGGGCTCGCGCTCCTCGATCGTCTCCTGGCGGACGGCAGGTCGCACGTGGTGGCCGTGAACGCCGACTGGGGGCGCTTCGTGCGGAGCGCCCGCGGTGGCGCGTCGCTCCGGCTGCTGTCCGATCTCGTGGAGAGGCCGGACGAAGGGCCGCCGGCCGAGCCGCCGCCCGACCTGATGCGGCGGATCGCCGCGGCCGAACCGGCAGATCGGCGGGGGATCCTGCTCGCCCACGTGCGCCAGGAGGTCGCTCGCGTGCTCGGCTTCGGCGACGATCGCGCGCTCGACGCCAGGGGCCGGTTTGCAGACCTGGGGATGGACTCGCTCATGGCCGTCGATCTGAAGAACCGTCTCCAGCGCAGCGTGGAGCGCGCGCTGCCGGCGACCCTGGCGCTGAATCACCCCTCGATCGAAGCGCTCACGAGCTATCTCGAAGCAGAGGTGCTCGCGCCGGGGCGGGCGGCCGAGCTCGAGGCGCTCGGGGGGCTCACCGGGTTCGAGTCGCTCGGCGGGCTCACCGAGCTCGAGGCGCTCGGTGGGCTCCTGGATCGGGTGGAGCGACTCTCGAAGGACGACGTCGAGCGGATGCTGGCCCGGATCGCGTCCGGAGGGCCCTCGTGAGCAGCTTTCTGGACCGCATCAGCCGCCTCGATCCCCGGCGGCTCGTGCTGTACGCCTACGAGCTCAACGCGCGCGTCGAGCGCCTCGCGCGCGCCGAGCGCGAGCCCATCGCGATCGTCGGAATGGGCTGCCGGGTGCCCGGTGGGGCCGACAGCCCCGAGGCGTTCTGGAGGCTGCTCCGGGACGGCGTCGACGCCATCGCCGAGATCCCCCGCGACCGCTGGGACATCGACGCGTACTACGACCCGGATCCCGACGCCCCGGGGAAGATGTCGACCCGCTGGGGAGGCTTCCTGAACGATGTCGATCGCTTCGATGCCAGCTTCTTCGGCATCTCGCCGCGGGAGGCCGCAGGGATGGACCCGCAGCAGCGCCTCGTGCTGGAGGTCGCCTGGGAGGCGCTCGAGCGGGCCAATATCTCGGCGGACGGGCTCCTCGGCAGCCGGACCGGGGTGTTCATCGGCATCGGCACCAACGACTACCTGCGCCGCGCGCAGCGGCTCCTGCCGACGCCCGCGAGCATCGACGCCTACCTGGGCACCGGCAACGCCCTGAGCGCGGCGTCGGGGCGCCTCTCCTATGTTCTCGGCCTGCAGGGGCCGAGCATGTCCATCGACACCGCGTGCTCGTCGTCGCTGGTGGCCATTCACCTCGCATGCCAGAGCCTGCGTGCAGGCGATTGCACGCTGGCGCTCGCCGGGGGGGTCAACCTGATCCTCGAGCCGGACGCCAACATCGCCTTCTCCCGCGCGCGGATGCTCGCGCCCGACGGACGGTGCAAGACCTTCGCTGCCTCTGCCGACGGTTACGTGCGCAGCGAGGGCTGCGGGGTCCTCGTGCTGAAGCGGCTCTCCGACGCGCGCCGCGACGGCGACGACGTGCTTGCGATCATCCGCGGCTCGGCGGTGAACCAGGACGGCGCGAGCAGCGGGCTGACGGTGCCGAGCGGACCTGCGCAGGAGGCCGTCGTCCGGGCAGCCCTCGAGCGCGCCGGCGTCGAGCCGTCGGTGGTCAGCTACGTGGAGGCGCACGGGACCGGCACTTCGCTCGGCGATCCCATCGAGGTGGAGGCGCTGGGCGCGGTGCTGGGCGCAGGCAGGCCTCCGGATCGGCCGCTGTCGATCGGCTCGGTGAAGACCAACATCGGCCACCTCGAGCCGGCGGCGGGGGTGGCGGGCGTGCTGAAGGTCGTGCTCTCGCTCTTGCACCGGGAGCTCCCGCCGCACCTGCACTTCACCGCGCCGAACCCCTACATCGACTGGAGCAAGGCGCGCATCTCGGTGCCGTCGACGGGCGCTCCCTGGGTGCCGGTCGAAGGGCGGCGCGTGGCGGGCGTGAGCTCGTTCGGCTTCGTCGGCACGAACGCGCACGTGGTGCTGGAAGAGGCGCCGGAGCGTCCGGAGGAGAAGGAGGGCGGTGCGGAGAGGCCGGCGCAGCTGTTGTGCATCTCGGCGAAGCGGGAGGGTGCGTTGCGCGAGCTGGCGGGGCGGTACGCGGCGCACCTCGAGTCGCACCCGGAGGAGAGGCTCGGGGACGTGGGCTTCACGGCGCACACGGGCAGAGCGCACTTCGCGCACCGGTTGTCGGTGGTGGCGTCGTCCCGGGCGCAGATGCAAGAGCGGCTGTCTGCATTCGCGCGAGGCGAGCGAGGGGAGCAGACGGAGCATGGGCGGGTGGAGCCGGCGGAGGGTCCTCGCGTGGCGTTCCTGTTCACGGGACAGGGTTCGCAATACGTGGGGATGGGACAGGAGCTGTTCGCGACCGAGCCTGTATTCCGGCGGGCGATCGAGGAGTGCGACGCGCTGTTGCGTGGGCAGCTGGAGAGGCCGCTGATCGAGGTGCTGTATCCGGCGGAGGGGCAGGCGAGCCCGCTGGACGAGACGGAGTACACGCAGCCAGCGCTGTTCGCGGTGGGCTATGCGCTGGCCGCGCAGTGGAAGGCGTGGGGGATCGAGCCGTTTGCGGTGCTGGGGCACAGCGTGGGCGAGTACGTGGCGGCGTGCGTGGCAGGGGTGTTCGGGCTGCCCGAGGGGCTTGAGCTGGTGGCGACGCGAGGGCGTCTGATGCAGGCGCTGCCGAAGCAGGGGGCGATGGCGGCGCTGTTCGCGGACGAGGCGACGGTGGCGGAGGCGGTGGAGCCGTACGCGGCGGAGGTGTCGATCGCGGCGGTGAACGGGCCGTCGGAGACGGTGGTGTCCGGTGCGCGCGGCGCGGTGACGGCGGTGGTGGAGGCGCTGGGTGCGCGCGGGGTCAAGAGCCGGTGGCTGAACGTATCGCACGCGTTCCACTCGCCGCTGATGGGGCCGATGGTGGAGGCGTTCGAGCGTGCGGCGTCGCAGGTGAAGCTCGGATTGCCGCAGCGCAGGCTCATCGCGAACGTGACGGGGAGGGCGGCGCGGGAGGAGGTGACGCGCGCGTCGTACTGGGCGAGCCATGTGCGCGCGCCGGTGCGGTTCCTGGAGGGGATACGGGCGCTGCACGAGGCGGGGGCGGAAGCGTTCGTGGAGGTGGGGCCGGCCCCTGTGCTCTCGGCGATGGGGCGGAG
The DNA here is from genome assembly GCF_028553905.1 of Sorangium sp. So ce836. Taxonomy (NCBI): domain Bacteria; kingdom Pseudomonadati; phylum Myxococcota; order Polyangiales; family Polyangiaceae; genus Sorangium; species Sorangium sp. So ce836. The sequence continues at coordinate 5,537,865 of NZ_CP102233.1, forward strand.
ATGCGTGCCGGAGGGAGCGGGGGTGTGGCTGCCGTCGTTGCGGCCAAAGCGCTCGGATTGCGCGCAGATGCTGGAGAGCCTGGGGGCGCTGTACGTGCGAGGCGCGAAGGTGGACTTCGCGGGGCTCGACCGCGACCGGGCCCGGCGCAAGCTCGTGCTCCCGACCTATCCCTTCCAGCGCGAGCGCTGCTGGATCGAGCCGCCGCCGCGGTCGCAGCCCGCGAAGAGCGAAGGTCCGGGGGGTGGGCACCCGCTCCTCGGGCGGCGGATCCATTCGCCGGCGCTGCGGGAGATCGTCTTCGAGGCCCAATACGATCCCCGGTCGAATTCGCTGCTGAACGATCACTGGGTGCAGGGCATGGCGATCGTCTCGGGCACCACGGAGGTCGCGACGGTGCTGGACGCCGCGATCCGGAGCCTCGGCCCCGGGCCCTACGCGCTGGAGGACGTCTTCTTTGCTCAACCGATCGTCCTGGCCCCGGAGCGCCCGCGCAACGTTCAGGTCGTCCTCTCCGCGGACGAATCCGGAGAGCGCGCTTTCCGGATCTTCAGCCACGAGGCGGGCGAGGACGAGCCGGCGTGGACCCTGCACGTGACCGGCAAGCTCCGCGCGGCGGCCGACGCGACCGCCGTCGCGCCCCCGTCGCGGGACGACGTGCGGGGGCGCTGCCGAGAGTCGATGTCCGGAGAGGCGTTCTACGGTGATCTGATCGGGCGCTTCGGCTTCGAGTTCGGGCCCTCCTTCCGTTGGATCGAGGAGATCTGGCGGCGTGACGGAGAGGCGCTGTGCCGGATGCGGCTCCCGGAGGAAGGCGACGGCGTGGACGCCTATGGTTTCCACCCCGGGCTGCTCGACGCCTGCTTTCAGCTCGCGATGGCCGCGGTCTCCCGCGTCAAAGTGGGCGTCCCCCTCGGGATCGAGCGCTTCATCTTCCATGGCCCGCCGCGCGATCGCCTGTGGAGCCACGTCACGCTGCGCGGCTCCGATGACGCCCAGGCCGAGGTCGTGAGCGGCGACGTCTGCATCGTCGACGACGCGGGGCGGGTCGTCGCGGAGATGATCGGCTTCCGCGGCCGGCCGGCGACGCGCGACACGCTGCTCCGCACCGGAGGAGAATCGGAGCGCGCCCGCGAGTGGCGGTACGATCTCGCGTGGCGGTCGAAGGCGCGCGGGCGCCCGGCGCCGGGACGCGCTGGCGCGGGGCCGGGCCGCTGGCTGATCTTCGGCGACGGCCAGGGCGTGGGCGCCGCCCTCGCGCGGCGCTTGAAGGAACGCGGCGGCGATGCGGTCGTGGCGCCGGCAGACGCTCGCCAAGCCCTCTCGGACGCGACCGGCGCGCAGTCCTGGCTGGCGGATCTGGCCTCCTCGCCCGGTCGGGCGTGGCGCGGCGTGGTGCACCTCTCGGGCCTCGACGGCGCGGCGCCGGAGGCGGCCGGCGCTACCTCCGCGGGCCTGCTCCACCTCACGCAGGCGCTGGTCCGTCGTGGGGACATGGGGCGCCTGTGGGTGGTGACCCGGCGCTGCCAGCCCGTAGCCTGCGCGCCGGACGAGGCGTCGCTCGGCGTCGCGCCGCTCTGGGGGCTCGGCCGGGTCATCGCTCTCGAGCACCCGGAGCGCTGGGGCGGCCTCGTCGACCTGGGGCCGGAGATCGCGCCCGAGCAGGAGGCCGCGCTGCTCTGCGAGCAGATCGAGGAGCCCGACGGCGAAGATCAGATCGCGCTGCGGGGCAAGGAGCGGTTCGTGGCGCGCCTCGCGCGCGGCGCGGCCGGTGAGGATACGGCGGGGAAAGCGCTCGACGGCGGCGCGGCCTACCTGATCACCGGCGGCCTCGGCGCGCTCGGCCTGCACGTGGCGCGGTGGATGGTCGAGCGCGGCGCGCGGCGGCTTTACCTCGTCGGGCGGCGCGACGCTCTGGAGCCGGCGCAGGCCGCGCTGCGCGAGCTCGCCGAGGCGGGAGCAGAGGTCGTACCGATGCAGGCCGATGTGGCCGACGATGCGGCGCTCGGCCGGGTGCTGGACGCGATCTCCGCCAGCGGTCGTCCGCTGCGCGGCGTGGTGCACGCCGCCGGCGTGCTCGACGACGGCGTGCTGGAGCAGCAGAGCGCGGAGCGCCTCGCGCGGGTGATGGCGCCGAAGATCGCGGGCGCGTGGAACCTGCACCGCCGCACGCGGGCGCTCGATCTCGATCTATTCGTGCTCTTCTCGTCGGGCGCGTCGCTGCTGGGGGCGGCCGGGCAAGGCAACTACGCGGCGGCGAACGCCTTCCTCGACGCCCTCTCGCACCACCGGCGGGCCCTCGGGCTCGCGGGGCTCAGCATCAACTGGGGCGCCTGGGCCGGCGCCGGGATGGCGGGCGGGGTGAAGGCGTCCGCGCAGCGACGTCAGGCCACCCGCGGCGTGGGAGCGATCCCGCCGGCGGAGGGGCTCAGGTGGCTCGAGCGGCTCCTGGCCGAGGGCGCGGCCCAGGCCGCGGTGCTGCCTGTCACCCGGTGGTCGCTGGATCCCGAGCAGCACCCCGCCGGAGCGCCGCCCGCGCTGGCCGAGCTCGTTCGCGAGGATCGCCGCGACGGCGCGGCCGACGCGGATCGCGAAGATCTCCGCCGAAGGCTCGCGGAGGCTCCGGCGCCCGCGCGCCGCGGGTTGATCGACGCCTTCGTGAGGGAGCAGGTCGCCGCGATCCTCGGGCTCGGGCCCACGCACACGCTCGAGGTCCGGCAGCGGCTCTTCGATCTGGGGCTCGACTCGCTGATGGCCGTCGAGCTCCGAGGCCGCCTCCAGCGCCACGTGGGCCGCGCGCTCCCCTCGACGCTGCTGTTCGACTACTCGACGGTCGAGGCGCTGACCGGCTACCTGGCCGACGAGGTGCTCGCGATCCCGGCCGCCCCGGCGCCTTCGGCGGTCGTGCCTGCCCCCGCGACCGACGAGCGGGGAGCGCGGCTCGAGAGGCTGAAGGAGATGTCCGAGGGCGAGCTCTCGGAGCTCCTGCTGGAGAAGCTCGATGCGATCAAGAAGAGGTTGAAGTGAGCCAGAGCAAGCAGGACCAAAGCACGGCGCTGCTCCGCGCGCTCGTCGTCATCGAGGAGCTGGAGGCGCGGCTCGCGTCCTTCGAACGCACGCGGACCGAGCCCGTCGCCGTGATCGGGACGAGCTGCCGCATGCCTCTCGGCGCCGACAGCCCGGAGGCCTTCTGGGAGCTGCTCCGCGAGGGCGTGGACGCCACGAGCGACATCCCCTCCGACCGGTGGGACGTCGACGCTTTCTTCGATCCAGACCCGCAGCAGCCGGGCAAGAGCTACGTCCGCCGGGGCAGCTTCCTGCGCTCCGTCGATCAGTTCGATCCGTCCTTCTTCGGGATCTCGCCGCGCGAGGCGCAGAGCCTCGATCCCCAGCAGCGCCTGCTGCTCGAGGTGAGCTGGGAGGCGCTCGAGCGGGCAGGGCAATCCCCGGACGCGCTGTTCGGGAGCTCGACCGGCGTGTTCGTCGGGATGATGAGCAACGACTACGCCCACCTGATCACCGCGGCGCAGGCGCGCGGCGGGAGCGACGGGTACGCCGCGAGCGGGAACGAGCTCAGCTTCGCCGCGGGCCGCCTCTCGTACGTGCTCGGCCTGCAGGGCCCTTCGATGGTGGTGACCACCGCGTGCTCGTCGTCGCTTGTCGCGATCCATCTGGCCTGCCAGAGCCTGCGAAACGGCGAGTGCCGCGTGGCCCTCGCGGGCGGCGTGAGCTTGATGCTGTCGCCCGATCCCTGGGCCGCGCTCTCGCGGCTCCGGGCGCTGGCGCCGGACGGGCGTAGCAAGGCGTTCGACGCGTCGGCGGACGGCTACGGGCGAGGCGAGGGGTGCGGTGTGCTGGTGCTCAAGCGGCTGTCGGACGCGCTGAGGGACGGCGATCCGATCGTGGCGCTGATCCGAGGCTCTGCGGTCAACCACGACGGTCCGAGCGGGGGGCTGACGGTGCCGAACGGTGTGGCGCAGCGAGCGCTGATCCGGCGTGCGCTGGAGGCGTCGGGGGTGGAAGCGTCGCAGGTGAGCTACGTGGAGGCGCACGGGACGGGCACGTCGCTCGGGGACCCGATCGAGCTGAACGCGCTGGGTGAGGTGTTCGGTGCGGGCCGGTCGGCGGAGCGGCCGCTGTGGGTGGGAGCGGTCAAGGCGAACATCGGGCACCTGGAGGCGGCGGCGGGGGTTGCGGGGGTGCTGAAGGTGGCGCTCGCGATGCAGCACGGAGAGCTGCCGGAGCAGCCGCACCTGCGGCAGCCGAGCCCGCACGTGGCGTGGGCGGAGCTTCCGGTGCGGGTGCCGATGGAGCGGACGCGGTGGCCGTCGGCGGAAGGGGAGCGGCGCGTTGCCGGGGTGAGCTCGTTCGGACTGAGCGGGATCAACGCGCACGTGGTGCTGGAAGAGGCGCCGGCGGCGCCGGAGGTGCCGGAGAAGGAGGGCGGTGCGGAGCGTCCGGCGCAGCTGTTGTGCATCTCGGCGAAGCGGGAGGGTGCGTTGCGTGAGCTGGCGGGGCGGTACGCGGCGCACCTCGAGTCGCACCCGGAGGAGAGGCTCGGGGACGTGGGCTTCACGGCGCACACGGGGAGGGCGCACTTCGCGCACCGGCTGTCGGTGGTGGCGTCGTCCCGGGCGCAGATGCAGGAGCGGCTGTCTGCGTTTGCGCGAGGCGAGCGAGGGGAGCAGACGGAGCAGGGACGGGTGGAGCGGGCAGAGGGGCCTCGCGTGGCGTTCCTGTTCACGGGACAGGGCTCGCAATACGTGGGGATGGGACAGGAGCTGTTCGCGACCGAGCCCGTGTTCCGGCGGGCGATCGAGGAGTGCGACGCGCTGTTGCGTGGGCAGCTGGAGAGATCGCTGATCGAGGTGCTGTACCCGGCGGAGGGGCAGGCGAGCCCGCTGGACGAGACGGAGTACACGCAGCCCGCGCTGTTCGCGGTGGGCTATGCGCTGGCCGCGCAGTGGAAGGCGTGGGGGATCGAGCCGTTTGCGGTGCTGGGGCACAGCGTGGGCGAGTACGTGGCGGCGTGCGTGGCAGGGGTGTTCGGGCTGCCCGAGGGGCTCGGGCTCATCGCGACGCGAGGGCGTCTGATGCAGGCGCTGTCGAAGCAGGGGGCGATGGCGGCGCTGTTCGCGGACGAGGCGACGGTGGCGGAGGCGGTGAGGCCGTACGCGGCGGAGGCGTCGATCGCTGCGGTGAACGGGCCGTCGGAGACGGTGGTGTCCGGTGCGCGCGGTGCGGTGACGGCGGTGGTGGAGGCGCTGGGTGCGCGCGGGGTCAAGAGCCGGTGGCTGAACGTATCGCACGCGTTCCACTCGCCGCTGATGGGGCCGATGGTGGAGGCGTTCGAGCGTGCGGCGTCGCAGGTGAAGCTCGGATTGCCGCAGCGCAGGCTCATCGCGAACGTGACGGGAAGGGCGGCGCGGGAGGAGGTGACGCGCGCGTCGTACTGGGCGAGCCATGTGCGCGCGCCGGTGCGGTTCCTGGAGGGGATACGGGCGCTGCACGAGGCGGGGGCGGAAGCGTTCGTGGAGGTGGGGCCGGCCCCTGTGCTCTCGGCGATGGGCCGGAGATGCGTGCCGGAGGGAGCGGGGGTGTGGCTGCCGTCGTTGCGGCCAAAGCGCTCGGATTGCGCGCAGATGCTGGAGAGCCTGGGGGCGCTGTACGTGCGAGGCGCGAAGGTGGACTTCGCGGGGCTCGACCGCGACCGGGCCCGGCGCAAGCTCGTGCTGCCCACTTACCCCTTCCAGCGCCGTCGATGCTGGATCGACGCGCCTCCCGTCACAAAGAACGGCGCGGCCGCGCCGGCCAGCGCCGATACGTCGGTCGCCCGCTACTACGATGCGCTCTCCACGGTGGACGCGGGCGACTCGCCCGACAGGGATTCGCTCGAGCAGGCCTATCTCACCTTCCCGCCGTTCCGGGAAGCCGTTCCGGAGTTCTCCTGGCTCCGGACCATGGCTCGCCCGCGAAAGCACGCCGCGGATTTCGCGCGCGTCGGCGCCGCCCAGCGCGAAATGCGGCAGGTCGCGTTCCGGCACGTCGATTTCCTGTCCTGCTCCAAGGTGCTCGATTTCGGGTGCGGCCACGCCGCGGATCTCATCGCGCTCGCGGAGCAGCACCCGCACCTCGAGCTCCACGGCTACACGATCTCCCCGGAGCAGGCCCGGCTCGGCCATCGAAAGCTCCGCGCCCACAGGCTCGAAGATCGCGTGAAGATCTTCAACTGCGACAGCACGCGGCACGACTTCCCGTCGCAGTACGACGTGATGATCGGGTTCGAGGTGGCCGCGCACATCGCGGACAAAGACGCGCTCTTCGCGAACATCAGCCGGCACCTCCAGCAGGGCGGCTTCGTCGTGATGGCGGACTTCGTCGCCAATGGCGCGTCCTCCATCGTGCACGAGGAGACATCGTCGTACCTCGTGACTCGGGACGAGTGGTGCGACCTCTTCGCGCGCTACCGGCTCAGCGTGGCCGAGTGCGTGGACGTCAGCCGCGAGGTCGGGAACTTCTTCCACGACGAGCGCCTGGAAGAGCGCTTCGCCGAGGTCGGTCCGGGGCTCGATCCGCTCGTCCTCCAGAGCTTCCGGTCGTACGCGAACCTCGGCAGGATGCTCGAGAAGAAGCTCGTGAGCTACGTCCTCCTGGTCCTGCGCAAGGACGGCTACGCGCGCGCAGAGCACGTCTCTCGCGCCGCCCGAGCCCGGATGAGCGCGCCGCTCCCGTATGCCGCCGCGGCCTGGGGCGAGGAGATGCCCGCCGCCGCGCTCGAGGACGGCGCGCCCTCTCCGCTCTCCGCCGGCGCGCGGGCCGAAGCCTCGCTCGACGCCGGGGTGTACGCGGTCGAGTGGTCGCCGCTGGAGCGCCGCGCGGCGTCGTCGCGGCCCGCGTCGGAGAGCCCGGGCTCGTGGCTCGTCGTCGCCGATCGCGGGGGGGTGGGCGCTCGCCTCGCGAGCTTGCTGGAGGCGAAGGGCGAGCGCTGCGATCTCGTCCGCCCGAGCGACGCCGCGCGCCGCGAGCGGCTCGCGGAGATCCTCCGGGACGCGGCGCAAAGGGACGGTCGCCCTCTCCGCGGGCTGCTGCACCTCGGGAGCCTCGACGCGGGGACGGCGGAGCCAGCCTCGACCGAGGCGCTCGACGCGGCGCAGGCCATGGGCTGCGTGAGCCTGCTCGCGTCGATCCAGGCGCTCGCGGACGTGCCGGAGGCTCGCTCCGCCCGGCTCTGGGCCGTCACGCGCGGCGCGCAGCCGGTCTCCGGCGCAGGTCCGGCGATCGCGGCGGCGCCGGTATGGGGGCTCGGGCGGGTGGCGGCGCTCGAGGTCCCCGAGCAGTGGGGCGGGCTCCTGGACCTGGCGCCCGAGGCGTCCGACGCCGACGCGGCGCTGCTGCTCGACGCGATCGAGCGCCCCGAAGGCGAGGATCAGATCGCCTTCCGGGGCGGCCAGCGTCACGTCGCCCGGCTCGCGCGGCAAGCCGTCCAGGCGGCGCCGCGGGTCGAGGTGAGCGCCGGCGCGATCTACCTGATCACGGGCGGGCTCGGCGCGCTCGGGCTCGCGGTGGCGCGGTGGCTCTTCGCGCGCGGCGCGAGGCACCTCGCGCTGGTCGGACGCCGCGGGCTGCCGCCGCGCGACACGTGGGCCGATCTGCCGCCGGATCACCCGCTCCAGCCGGCGATCTCCGCCGTCTGCGCCCTCGAGGCGGAGGGGGCGAGCGTGCGGGTGTTCGCCGCCGACGTGGGGGACGAAGCGCGGATGACCGAGCTCTTCGCGTCGCTGCGCGCAGAGGAGCTCCCGCTGCGCGGCGTCGTGCACGCCGCGGGCTTCGCGGACACGCGGCCGATCCGGGCGCTCGACGAGGGCGCCGTCGAGGCGGTGCTCCGCGCCAAGGTGCGGGGCGCATGGCTCCTCGATCGGCTCGCGCGCGGCGCGCCCCTCGACTTCTTCGTCTCGTTCTCGTCGATCGCGTCCGTCTGGGGCTCGGCGGGGATGGCGCACTACGCCGCGGCCAACGCCTTCCTGGACGCCCTCGCGCACGCGCGCCGGCGCGAGGGCCGGCCCTACGTCAGCGTGAACTGGGGGCCCTGGGCGGGCGGCGGCATGGCCTCGCCCGAGCTCCTGGCGGAGCTCGAGCGGATCGGGATCTCCGCCCTCTCGCCCGCAGAAGGCCTCGCGATGCTGGAGCGCCTCGCCGGAGCCGACGTCGCGCAGGCGGTGGTGGCCCGGGTCGACCTTCGCGTCTTCAAGCCGCTCCAGGAGGCGATGCGGCGGCGGCCGCTGTTCGAGCGCTTCGAGCTCGAAGGCGCGCCCCGCGGGCCGGCGGCCGGCGACGACGATGGCCTGCGGCGCCAGCTCTCCGAGGCGCCCCCGCGGGCGCGCTCCGCGATGGTGGCCGAGCACGTCCGCGCGCTGGTGGTGAAGATCCTGCAGCTCGATCCCTCGGACCCCATCGATCCGCGCCGCCCGCTCCGCGAGCTCGGCCTCGACTCGTTGATGGCGGTCGAGCTCCGGAACCTCGTCGAGCGCTCCACCGGCCGTCGCTTCTCCGCGACGCTCCTCATCGACTATCCGACGCTCGAGGCGCTCTCGCGCAGGGTCGCCGAGGATCTGCTCGGGCCCGAGGTCGGGTCGGACGGGCTCGACGCGAAGCCGCCGGGAGCCGAGCCGCCTCCGCCGGAGGCCGCGGCCGATCTCGACGATCTCTCGGAAGAGCAGATGGCCGCCGCGCTCGCGCAGGAGCTCGCCGCGATGCGGACCCTCAGGCTGAGCACATGAGCAACCCGGTCGATCGCATCGATTACCGCGGGCTCCTCAAGGAGGCGACCGTCGAGCTCCGTGAGATGCGCGCCCGCTACGAGGCCCTGCAGCGCGCCCGCACCGAGCCCATCGCCATCGTCGGCATGGCCTGCCGCTTCCCGGGCGCCGACGATCCCGAGGCCTTCTGGCGGCTGCTCCGCGACGGCACGGACGCGATCCGCGAGGTCCCGCCCGAGCGCTGGGACGTCGACGCCTACTACGACCCCGACCCCGGGACGCCGGGGAAGATGTACACCCGCCAGGGCGGCTTCCTCGACGGCATCGATCGCTTCGACGCGGAGTTCTTCGAGATCGCGCCGCGCGAGGCCGCGAGCCTCGATCCGCAGCAGCGCCTCCTCCTGGAGGTCGCCTGGGAGGCGCTGGAGCGCGCCGGCCGCGCGCCGGACCAGCTCGCGGGCACCGAGACCGGCGTGTTCGTCGGGATCAGCAACACCGACTACGCGCAGCTCTGCATCGGCGGGGGAGATCCGACCCGCATCGATGCGTACCTGCCGACCGGCACCATGTTCAGCGTCGCCGCGGGTCGTCTGTCCTACGTGCTCGGCCTGCACGGACCCTGCATCGCGGTCGACACCGCCTGCTCGTCGTCGCTCGTCGCGATCCACCTGGCCTGCCAGAGCCTGCGCAGCGGTGAGTGCCGCGTGGCCCTCGCCGGAGGGGTGAACCTCATCACCTCGCCGCTCTCCACCATCGCTGTCTCGCAGCTGCGCATGATGGCCCCGGACGGCCGCTGCAAGACGTTCGACGCCGCGGCCGACGGCTACGTGCGCGGCGAGGGGTGCGGCGTCCTCGTGCTCGAGCGCCTCTCCGACGCGCTCGCCAACAGGAGCCCCATCCTCGCCGTCGTTCGGGGCTCGGCGGTCAACCACGATGGGCGCAGCGGCGGGCTCACCGCTCCGAACGGCCCGGCCCAGGAGGCGGTCATCCGCCGCGCGCTCGCCAGCGGCGGCGTTTCGCCCGCGGAGGTGAGCTACGTCGAGGTGCACGGGACCGGCACGTCGCTCGGCGATCCGGTCGAGGTGGGCGCGCTCCGGGGGGCGCTGCGCCACGGGCGCTCACCGGAGCAGCCGCTCTGGCTCGGATCGGTCAAGACAAACCTGGGACACCTCGAGTCGGCGGCGGGCATCGCCGGCCTGATGAAGGTGGCGCTCGCCTTCCAGCACCGCGAGATCCCGCCCCACCTGCACCTCAAGCAGCTCAGCCCTCACATCACGCTCGACGACATCCCGGCGTCTGTCCCGACGCAGCGGACCCCCTGGGAGCCCTCTGTCGGGCGGCGCATCGCCGGCGTCAGCTCGTTCGGCTTCGGCGGGACCAACGCTCATGCCGTGCTGGAAGAGGCGCCGGCGCCGGCGGAGGAGGCGCTCCCGGTGGAGCGCCCGCCGCACCTCCTGTGCCTGTCGGCCAAGCAGCCGGAGGCGCTCGAGGCCCTGGCCTTGCGCTACGCCGCGCACCTGGACGAGCACCCCGAGGAGCGGCTCTCCGACGTCTGCTATACCGCGGGCGTCGGCCGCGCCCACTTCGCGCAGCGGCTCGCGATCGTCGCGGACACGCGCCAGGAGATGCGCGAGGCGCTCGATGCTTTCGCCCGGGGGGCGCTCGGCGCCGGCGCGGCGCGGGGCGAGGCGCCGATCGACGGGCCTGCCCGGGTCGTGTTCCTCTTCTCGGGTCACGGCTCTCAATGGGCGGGGATGGGACGAGCGCTCCTCGACGAGGAGCCCGCCTTCCGCAGCGCGCTCGAGGGGTGCGACGCCGTGATCCAGCGCGAGGCCGGCTTCTCGGTCGTGGCCGAGATCTGCGCCGATGAGCGGAGCGCGCGGCTCGATCCGATCGACGTCGGCCAGCCTGCGCTGTTCGCCCTCCAGGTGGCGCTCGCGGCGCTGTGGCGATCGTGGGGCGTCGAGCCCTGGGCGATCCTGGGGCACGGCGTGGGCGAAGTGGCCGCGGCGCATGTCGCCGGAGCGCTCACGCTGGAGGACGCCGCGCGGATCGTCTGCCGGTGGAGCCGTTTGCTCCGCAAGGTGAGCGGGAAGGACGCCGCGATCCTGCCCGAGCTCCCGATGGAGACGAGAGGGCCGCTGGGCGCGGAGCTCTCCGCCGCGCTGCGCGGGATCGCTCCGAAGAGGGCGAGCCTGTCGATGCGATCGACGGTGACGGGAGAGGTCGCGCACGGCGAGGAGCTCGGCGCGGAGTACTGGGCGAGGAGCCTCTCTGGCCCCCCGCTGCTCGCGCGCGCGACGCACGCCTTGATCGAAGGCGGCAACGCCGTGTTCCTCGAGGTGAGCCCTCATCCCATCCTCGCGCCGGCCATCGACGAGATCCTGCGCGAAAAGAAGCGGAGAGGGGCGGTGATCGCCTCGCTGCGGCGGCACGCCGAGGAGCGGCGGAGCTTGCTCCAGGCGCTCGGCGCGCTCTACGCCCACGGGGGCGTCGTGGCCTTCCAGCAGCTCCATCCCGAGGGCCGCGTCGTCGTGCTGCCGACCTATCCGTGGCTGCGGGCGCGCTACTGGGTCGATGTCGAGCGCTCGTCCGGGGGCCCTGCGGGGTCGCAGAGCGCCGGGGAACGCTCGCCGTTCCTCCTGCAGATGTGGCGGCGCGCGGAGCCGCAGGCCGCGCCGGAGGTGCCGGCGCCGAAGGGATCCTGGCTGCTCCTCTCGGACGGAGCGGGGCTGGCGACAGAGGTGCAGTCGCTCCTCGAGGCGCGCGGGGAGACGGTGGTGCGCGCCGGCCTGCGGGGCCCGGAGCAGGGCGACGACAGCGGCTACACGCTGGATCCAGCGTCGCCGGCCAGCTTCGATTCCCTGCTGCGCGACGCCTTCCCGGGCGGTGCTCCCCGCCGCGGCGTGATCCATCTGGGGAGCCTCGACGGCCCCGCGCCGGGGTCGATCGACGCGGCTTCCCTCGACGCTGCGCAGACGCGCGGCGCTGGCTGCGCGTTGCACATCGTGCAGGCGCTCGCCCGCGCAGGCTTTCGCGAGATGCCGCGCCTCTTCCTCGTCGCGCGGGGGACGCAGGCGATCGACGGCGAGCCCCGCGACGTCGCGGTCGCGCACGCGCCGCTCTGGGGTCTCGGGCGCACCATCGCCCTCGAGCACCCCGAGCTCCGGTGCACGCGCATCGACCTGGATCCCGCAGGCTCCGCGGGCGAGGCCGAGGCGCTGGTTCGAGAGATCCTCTCGGAGCGATGGGAAGAGGAGGTCGCGCTGCGGGCCGAGCGCCGCTACGTCGGCGCGCTGTCGCGGGTGTCCGACGAGGAGGTGCGCGGGGCGGAGCGGGACAGCGCGCGGCCTGCCGTTCGCGCCGATGCCACGTACCTGATCACCGGCGGCGTGGGCGGCCTCGGCCTGCTCGCCGCGACGTGGCTCGCCGACGCGGGAGCGAAGCACCTCGTGCTCGTGGGGCGGCAGGGGGTGACCACGGAGGCGCAGGCCGCGGCGATCGCCGCCTTGCAATCGGCCGGCGTCGAGGTGACGGTGGCGAAGGCCGACGTCGCCGATCCGGCGGAGCTCGCCGCGCTCGTGCGCGACGTGAGGGCGCGCATGCCAGAGCTCCGCGGCGTGCTCCACGCCGCCGGCGTGCTGGATGACGGGCTCCTCATCAACCAGGACATGGAGCGCTTCCGCAAGGTGTTCGCGCCGAAGGTGCTCGGCGCGTGGAACCTTCATGCGGCGACGCAGGACGCGCCGCTCGATTTCTTCGTCCTCTACTCGTCGTCGGCGTCGCTCTTCGGCCCGCCTGGCATCGGGAACTACGTAGCCGCGAACGTCTTTCTGGACGCGCTGGCCCACCATCGCCGCCGCCACGGGCTGCCTGCGTTGAGCATCAACTGGGGGCTCTTCGCCGGCGTCGGCATGGGGATCACGGCCGAGCGCGAGGGGCGCATGACGCAGCGCGGGTGGCGCAGCATCACGCCCCAAGAGGGCGAGGCGCTCTTCCACCGCCTGCTCTCCGTGGACCGCGCGCAGATGGGCGTCGTGCACTTCGACGCGCGGCACTGGGTCGATCTCCACCCTCTGGTGGCCTCCTCGGAGCGCCTGTCCTCGATCGTGGAGGAGGCCCGCGCCGCCCGGCGCGCCGCGGCGCCGCGGGTCGCCGCGCTCGTGCGCGCGCTCCGCGAAGCGGCGCCGGACGAGCGCCGGCGGAGGGTCGAGAAGCTCGTGCGCGAGCAGGTGGCCGCGGTGCTGCGGATCGACGGCGCCCGCATCGACGCGCGGGCGCCCTTCAGGACGCTCGGGTTCGATTCGATCATGGGCCTCGAGCTGCGCAACGGCCTCGAGTCCGGGCTCGGCCTCACGCTCTCGGCGGCGCTGATCTGGACCTATCCGACGGTCGCCGCGCTCTCGGAGCAGCTCGCCGTCGAGCTCGAGCCCGTCGACTCACCGAGCCCGGACGCGAAGGCCGGGCCTGTCGACGGCTCTCCGAAGGCCGACGTGGCCCTCGAGGCGCACGCCTCGGACGACGATCTGCTCGCTGCCTTCGACGCATCGATGAGCAGGATCGAGAGGGGACGCAAAGAATGAGCACGGCCCTGCTGGAGGAGTACCGGGCGCGCCTGCGCAAGGCGATGGTCAAGCTCGGGGAGCTCGAGGCCGAGCTCGAGGCGACGCGGCGGGCGGCGGCCGAGCCGATCGCGATCATCGGCATGGGGTGCCGCTTCCCGGGGGGGGCGACCAGCCCAGAGGCGTTCTTCCGGCTGCTGGAGGGCGGCGCGGACGCGGTCGCCGAGGTGCCCAGCGAGCGCTTTCGCCTGGGCTCCGCCGCGGCCGATCCCGCCGATCCGGGGGCGAGGGCGGCGCGCTGGGGCGCGTTCTTGAAGGAGGACGTCGGCCTCTTCGACGCGGCCTTCTTCGGCATCGCTCCCCGGGAGGCGCGGGCGATGGACCCGCAGCAGCGGCTCCTGCTCGAGGTCGCGTGGGAGGCGCTGGAGCGCGCCGGACAGGTCCCGGAGGAGCTGTTCGGCGGTCGGGTCGGCGTCTTCGTCGGCACGTCGATGACCGATTACGCCGAGCTCCTCGGCGCCAGCGTCGCCGAGTCGGGTGACGTCTATACGGTCACCGGGACGGGACACTGCTTCGCGGCGGGCAGGTTGTCCTATGCGTTCGGGTTCCAGGGGCCGAGCATGATCGTCGACACGGCCTGCTCGTCCTCGCTGGTGGCGGTTCACCTCGCCTGCCAGAGCCTGCGGAGCGGCGACAGCGCGCTGGCCCTGGCCGGCGGCGTGAACCTGATCCTCTCGGCCACGCCGATGCGGCTCCTGGCGAGGAGCCAGGTGCTCTCGCCGGACGGCCGCTGCAAGGTGTTCGACGCCGCGGCGAACGGCTTCGTGCGCGGCGAGGGGTGCGGGATGATCGTGCTGAAGCGCCTGTCGGACGCGCAGCGCGACGGCGACCCGATCCTCGCCCTGATCCGCGGATCGGCGGTGAACCAGGACGGCCGGTCCACCGGGCTGACGGCGCCCAACGTGCTGTCGCAGAAGGCGCTGCTGCAAAAGGCCCTCGAGAACGCGCGGACGGCGGCCTCGTCGATCGGGTACGTCGAGACGCACGGGACGGGGACGTCGCTCGGCGATCCGATCGAGCTCGAGGCGCTCAAGGCCGTGCTCGGAGGGCCGCGCGCGGACGGCTCGGCGTGCGTCCTCGGCGCGGTGAAGACCAACATCGGACACCTCGAGGCGGCGGCCGGCGTGGCAGGGTTGATCAAGGCGGTGGTCTGCCTGGAGCGCGAGGTCGTCCCGCGGAACCTGCACTTCCGGGCGCTGAACCCCCGGATCGCGCTGGAAGGGACGCCCTTCACCATTCCCACGGCGCCCGTCCCCTGGAAGCGCGGAGAGAAGCCACGGCTCGCGGGCGTGAGCTCGTTCGGGCTGAGCGGGACGAACGCGCACGTCATCGTGGAAGAAGCGCCCAGGCTGGAGCCTGCGGCGGACGCGCGAGAGGCGTCGAGCTACCTCCTGCCGCTGTCGGCGAAGGGCCCGGAGGCGCTCTCGGCCCTCGCGAGGCTGTACCGCGACGCGCTGGTCGCCGAGGCGTCCCGCGAGGGCGGGGCGCGCCTGCACGACATCGCGTACACGGCGAGCGCGCGGCGCAGTCACCACGAGCACCGGCTGGCCGTGGTAGGGCGCGGCCGAGCGGAGATGGCCGCGGCGCTCTCCGCGTTCGAGCAGGGTGAGCCGCCGGCGGGCGTGGCCAGCGGCAAGGTGCCTCCGGGGGGGCAGGGGCGCGTCGCCTTCGTCTTCTCGGGGCAGGGCTCCCAGTGGGTCGGCATGGGGCGCTCGCTCCTCGGCGATGAGCCCGTGTTCCGCGCCGCGATCGAGGCCTGCGACGCGCTCGTTCAGCGGCACGCGGGCTTCTCGTTGCTCGAGGCGCTCGCCGCGCCGGAGGCGAGCTCGCGCCTGAACGAGACCGAGGTCGCGCAGCCGGCCTTGTTCGCGATCCAGGTCGCGCTGTCGGATCTGCTGAGGTCGTGGGGCGTCACCCCGGACGCGGTGGTGGGCCACAGCGTCGGCGAGGCTGCGGCGGCCTACGTGGCCGGAGCGCTGAGCCTCGAGACGGCGGTGCGCCTCGTCTGCCTGCGCGGACGCGTGATGCAGAAGGCGACGGGGCTCGGGAAGATGGCCTCGGTCGCGCTGGGCGCCGAGGACGTGGCGCGCGCCCTCCGGGGCTACGAGGACCGGCTTTCGATCGCGGCGATCAACGATCCCGGCTCGGTGGTGCTCTCCGGAGAGGCCGCGCCGCTCGAGGAGCTCCTCGGGCGGCTCCGGGGGCAGGGCGTGCTCTGCCGGATGCTGCGCGTGAACTACGCGTTCCACAGCCCGCAGATGGCGCCGCTGGAAGGCGAGCTCGCGCGCGTGCTGGGGCGGCTCGCGCCGCGCCGGGCGGCGATCGCGATGTACAGCTCGGTGACGGGCGCGCCGATCGAGGGCGAGTCGCTCGATTCCGGGTACTTTGCTCGGGGCATCCGGGCGCCGGTGCTGTTCGCGCAGGCGGTGGAGGCCGCGGCTTCGGACGGCCATCGGCTCTTCGTGGAGGTCGGCCCGCACCCGGTGCTCGCCCTCAACCTGAGGCAGTGCCTCGGCGAGGAGCGCGGCGACGGCCGGAGCGTGACCACGCTGCGTCGCGGGCACGACGAGCGGGAGAGCCTGCTGCGCGCGATGGGCGAGCTGTACGCCCACGGCCAGACGGTCGCGTGGCCAGCGCTCTTCTCGCGGGGAGGCCGCACCGTGGCGCTGCCGACGTACCCCTGGCAGCGGCAGCGGTACTGGCTCGAGACGCCCGGCGCGACGCCGCGCGGCCAGGAGACGCCGCGGCCGGAGGCGACGGAGGGCTCGTTCGGCTCCGCGCCCGCGGACTGGCTCTACGAGGCCCGATGGCGCTCGGCGCCGCTCTCGCCGTCGCGGCCTCCGGCGCCGGCGCACTGGGTCGTCGTCGCGGACGAGGGGACGATAGGAGACCGGCTGGCCGACGCGCTCGAAGCCGAGGGGGCGACCTGCTCGCGGCTTCGCCCGGGGACCGCATCGGATCTGCAGGGTCAGGGCGGGGCGCCCCCGGATCCGGCCTCCGCGGCGGAGCTCGGCGCGTGGTGGGCGGACCTGCTCGCTGCGCGCGGACCGGTCCGCGGGGTGGTGTACCTCGCTGGCCTCGATGCTGTGCCGGAGGGAGGCGACGGCCTTGCGGCGGCGATCCGGCGGAGCGTGACCCGCGCGCTGGCCTGGGTGCAGGTGGTGGCCAGGAGCGAGCTCAGCCCGCCGCCGAAGCTCTGGCTCGTGAGCCGCGGGGCCGTCGCGGCGGCTCCGGGCGACGCCGTGCCGGCGCCGTGGCAGGCGCCGCTCTGGGGCCTCGGTCGGGTGCTCTCGCTCGAGCACCCGGAGGTCTGGGGAGGGCTCGTCGATCTGGCGCCTTCGGCCGAGGACGGCGAAGCGGCCGCGCTGGCGGCCCACCTGCTCGCGTCCGACGGTGAAGATCAGATCGCCCTGCGAGGCGTCCAGCGCTACGCGGCGCGCCTCGCGCGCGGCGCCCTCGGCGAAGGTGCGCGCGAGGTGGCGCTCGATCCCGGCGCGGCGTACCTCGTCACGGGCGAGCTCCGCGCGCCGACGCTCGACGTGGCGCGGTGGATGGTCGACCGCGGCGCGCGGCAGCTCTGCATCCTCGGGGCGGACGAGCCGGACGAGGGCGCCCAGGCTGCGCTGCGCGCGCTCGAAGCGAAGGGAGCGCGCGTCGCGGCGATCCGGGCCGACGTCGCCGACGCCGCGGCGCTCGGGGAGGCGCTCGCCGCGCTCACGGCCGGCGGCTGCCCGCTGCGCGGCGTGGTGCACGCCGCCGAGGCGCTCGAGGATGGGGTGCTGCTCCAGCAGAGCGCCGACCGCTTCGCGCGCGTCCTGCGGCCCAAGGCGGAGGGGGCGTGGAACCTGCACCTCTGCACCCGCTCGCTCGACCTCGACTTCTTCGTCCTGTTCTCGTCGGGCGCGTCCCTCCTGGGCGTGGAGGCGCAGGGCAACTACGCCGCGGCGAACGCCTTTCTGGACGCCCTCGCGCACCACCGCCGCGCCGCGGGGCTGCCCGCGCTCAGCGTCAACTGGGGCGCGTGGGCGGGGACGGCGCTCGCCGAGGCGCTCGAGAGGCAGGCGCTGCGCTGGCACGGAGCGCGGGGCGCGGGCGTGATCGCGCCCGCCGAAGGGCTGCGCTGGCTCGAGCGGCTCGTCGCCTCGGGCGCGATCCAGGCCGCCGTGCTGCCGATCGACGCGTCCCGCCGCGCGGAGCCCGCGGACCACGGCGCCGTGCCTGCGCTGTTCGCCGAGCTCTCGCGGGAGGCGCGCGCACCCGAGGCGGAGGCTCGGCCGGATCTGCGCGCGCGCCTCGCGCAGGTCGCGCCGGGGGCCCGACGGGCGATGGTCGCGGAGCTCGTGCAGGGCGAGGTCGATCGCGTGCTGGGCATGGATCCTTCGCAGAAGGCGCCCCCGCAGCGGGGTTTCTTCGACATGGGCATGGACTCGCTCATGGCGGTCGAGCTGAAGAACCGGCTCCAGCGCAGCGTGGGGCGCCCGCTCTCCTCGATGGTCCTGTTCAACCACCCGACCATCGAGGCGCTGACCGAGCACCTCGCGTCCTCGCTGCTCGGCGACAGCGCCCCCGCGCCCCCGCTGGCGCACGCCGGGGCGCCCGCGCGAGCGGAGATGATCGACGAGGTGGAGCAGCTCTCGGACCACGAGATGACGGCGCTCATCGATCGCGAGCTGTCGAGCCTGCTTTCCGCATGAGGAGTGGGTGCGTGATCCGCCGAACCCAGGACGACACCGCGTCGAGGAGCCGACCATGAAGGATGTCCGCGACCGCCTCGATCAGCTGAGCCCCCTGCAGCGGGCGACCCTCGCCCTCAAGGAGATGCGCGCCCGGCTCGACGCGGTCCTGCACGCGCAGAAGGAGCCGATCGCCATCGTCGGGCTCGCGTGCCGCTTCCCCGGCGGGGCCAACAGCCCCGAGTCGTACTGGCGCATCCTGAAGGATGGCGTCGACGCGACCTCGGATGTCCCGCGCGATCGCTGGGACGGCGACGCGTTCTTCGACCCGGATCCCGACGCGCCCGGCAAGATGTACACGCGCCGATCAGGGTTCCTGAAGGGGCACGACGTCGACCGGTTCGACGCCCCGTTCTTCGGGATCTCGCCGCTCGAAGCCGCCATGATGGACCCTCAGCAGCGTCTGCTGCTCGAGCTCTCCTGGGAGGCTCTCGAGGACGCGGGACAGGCCCCCGATCGGCTCGCCGGCAGCCGCACCGGCGTGTTCGTCGGCGTCGCGACCGCCGACTACGCGCAGATCGCCGGGCAGGGCGGGCTCGCCGCCCTGGACCCGTATATCGGCACCGGGAACTCGCTCAACACGACGGCGGGGAGGCTGTCGTTCGTCCTCGGGCTGCACGGACCGGCCGTGGCGCTCGACACCGCGTGCTCGTCATCGCTCGTCGCCGCGCACCTCGCTTGCCAGAGCTTGCGCGCGGGCGAGTCGGACATGGCGCTCGTCGGCGCGGTGAACCTGATCCTCACCCCGTCGGTGAACGTGCTCTATTCGCGGATGCGCGCGCTCGCGCCCGACGGGCGGTGCAAGGCCTTCGATGCGTCCGCGGACGGCATGGTGCGCGGCGAGGGGGGCGCGGTCGTGGTGCTCAAGCGCCTCCGCGACGCGCAGCGGCACGGCGATCGCGTCCTCGCGGTGATCCGCGGCTCGGCGGTCAACCACGACGGTCGCTCGAGCGGGCTCACGGTCCCGAACGGAGCCGCGCAGCGAGCGGTGCTGCGCGCCGCGCTCGCCAGCGCCGACGTCGCTCCGGCCGAGGTCCGCTACATCGAGACGCACGGCACCGGCACGCCGCTCGGCGATCCCATCGAGGTGAACGCGCTCGTCGCGGAGATGGGCGCGGGGCGCGCCGAGGACGCGCCGCTCTTGCTCGGCTCCGCGAAGGCCAACATCGGGCACCTGGAGGCGTGCGCCGGCCTGGCAGGGCTCATCAAGGTCGTGCTCGCCCTGCGCCACGGGGAGATCCCGCCGCAGATCCACTTCCAGCGCTTGAACCCCGAGATCACGGAGGGCCTCTTCCCGCTCGTCATTCCGACGAACGCGGCCCCGTGGCCCGAAGGCGACGCGGCGCGCATCGCGGGCGTCAGCGCCTTCGGCGTGAGCGGCACCAACGCGCACGTGATCCTCGAGGCGCCGCCCCGCTCGGCCACCGCACCCCTCGGGGACGCTCCCGGTCAGGGAGCCTCCCCCGCGATCGCCGGTTCGCCTGCCGCTGCGAAGCCCGTCCCCGGCGATGCGTGGCTCCTCCCCATCTCGGCGAGGAGCGCGGACGCCTTGAACGACCTGGCGCGGGCCTACCACCTGCTGCTCGCGGACGGGGCCGACCTGCGGCTCGCGGATGTCTGCCACTCCGCGTCCCTCCGGCGCGCGCACCTGGAGCGGCGGCTCGCGGTGGTGGGCGGATCCCGCGAGGAGCTCGCGGAGGCGCTCTCGGCCTTCCTGCAGAAGGAGGTCCATCCGCGCTTCTTCACCGGCAACGTGCAGCTCGGCCGCTCGCCCCGGATCGCGTTCGTCTTCTCCGGGCACAGCGGCCACTGGGTCGGCATGGGCCGCGGGCTCCTCGAGCGCGAGCCGGTATTCCGGGAGGCGCTGCTCGCGTGCGACCGCGCCCTCGCGCCGTATAGGGCGGGGTCGGTCGTCGAGCAGCTCGCCTCCGCGGACGCCGAGACAGCGTGGGAGCGGCTCGAGATCGTCCAGCCCGTCGTGTTCGCGATGCAGGTGGCGCTCGCCGCGCTGTGGCGGTCGTGGGGCGTCGAGCCGCAGGCCGTCGTCGGCCACAGCATGGGGGAGATCGCCGCGGCGCACGTCGCGGGCGCGCTGAGCCTCGACGACGCTGCGCGCCTGGTCTGCCGCCGCGGCGAGATCATCGGGCGGGTGCAGGGCAAGGGGGCGATGGTGGTCGTCGCGCTCTCGGCGGAGCAGGCTCGCGCGGCGCTCGCCGGCTTCGAGGACCGGGTCGCCGTGGGCGTCTGCAACGGCCGCGCGTCCACCGTGCTGTCCGGCGATCCGGCGGCGCTGGAAGAGCTCCTTCCGAAGCTCGTGCGCCGCAACGTCTTCGCGCGCAAGGTCAAGGGCGCGACCGCGGCCGGCCACAGCCCGCAGATGGACCCGCTGCTGCCGGAGCTCGTGCGCGCGCTCGCCGGCCTCGCGCCGCGCGCGGCGGCCGTGCCGTTCTATTCGACCGTGACCGCCGCGCCGCACGAGCCCGCGGCGCTCGGCCCCGAGTACTGGGCGCGGAACCTCCGGGAGCCGGTGCTGTTCGCGCAGGCGATCGAGCGGATGGGGATCGATGGATTCGACGCCTTCATCGAGATCAGCCCGCATCCGCTGCTGCTCAGCGCGATCGAGCAGGTGCTCCGGCCGCAGGGCGGCGAGAGCACGCTCGTGCCGTCCACCAGGTCCGACGAGCCGGAGCGGATGACCCTGCGGGCTTCGCTGGGCCGGCTCTACGCCGCGGGCGCTCCGCTGGACTGGTCGCGCCTCGATGCGCCTTCCGGCCGGTTCGTTCCGCTGCCCACCTACCCCTGGAAACGGCAGCGGTACTGGGCGTCGCCCCCGGCGCCCGCGCCCGCGCAGCCGCCCGGGGTCCCGGCGGCCCCCGGGGTCCCGGCGCCCTCACGGTCCGGCGCGTCGCATCCGCTGCTCGATCGGCGCGTCGTTTCGGCCCGCCTCTCCGGCGAGCAGTACTGGGAGCTCGATCTCGATCGGGAGCGGCGCGCGTCCCTGTGCGCGATCCGCCTTCAGGGGATCGCGCTCGCGCCGGCCGCGATCTTCGTGGAGATGGTGCTCGGCGCCGCGGCGGCGCTCCTGCCTCCCGGCGGGAGGGTGATCGAGGATCTCGTCCTCCGCGACGCGCTCCTTCTGGAGGGTGACGCAGACGTGACGTTGCAGCTGATCCTGACGCCCGGGCCCGCGGGCGCGGCATCGTTCGAGATCTGGAGCCGCGCCTCGCGGCCCGGGAGCGAGCCGAGCGGCGGGATCCTCAGGGCGTCGGGTCGCGTTCGGGCCGCGGAGTCCCCCACGGGCGGAGGGCCGGCGCTCGACGCCTTGAGGGCGAGCGCCGGGACGACCTGCGACGGCGCGGCGTGCTACGCCCAGATCCAGGGGCGGGGGCTCGAGGTCGGTCCGGCGATGCGGGCCATCGAGCACGTGTGGCGCGGGGAGGGCGAGGCGCTCGGCCGGCTCCGCCTCCCGGACGCGGCGACCGCGGCTCCGGGACCCTACGGGCTGCACCCAGCGCTGCTGGACGCGGCGTTCGAGCTGCTCGCGTCCCTCGCGCACGATCCGGAGACGCCGCCGATCGAGGGCGAGGCGCTCCTCCCGACGGCGCTCGATCGGCTCGTCATCCCTGCGGCCGGGCCGTCGTCCGGCGCGGCCTCGTGGTGCCACGCCACGGTCCACCCGCCGCCTTCGGACGCGGGCTTCTCCGGCGATCTCCGCCTGCTCGACGCCGAGGGCAGGCTCCTGGCCGAGGTCCGAGGCCTCCGCCTGGATGTCCCCGATCGGCAGGCGGCGCGGCGCATCGTCGGGGCGCGCCTCGACCGGTGGCTCCATGAGCTCGCATGGGAGGCGGCCCCGCCGACGGCGACGGCGGCTCCTGCGCCCGCTCCAGCTGGCCGCTGGCTGATCCTCACGGACGCGAGCGGGCTCGGCGAGGATCTGGCGCGCCTGCTCGCGCGGCGCGGCGAAGGCGCCCTCCTGGTGCGCCCGGCTCCGCGCTTCGCGGCGCCGCCGGAGGGCCCATGGGCCGTCCCGCCCGAGGAGCCGGAGGCGTTCGATCGCCTGCTCGCGGAGGCGCGCGCTTCAGGCCCTCTGCGCGGCATCGTCCACCTGTGGAGCCTCGACGCGACGCCGCCTGCGCAGACGAGCGTCGCGTCCCTCGCGGCGGACGAAGCGAAGGGTACCACGGCGGTGCTCCACCTCGTGCAGGCCCTCGCGCGCTCGAGCCAGGCGTCGCCCCTGTGGCTCGTGACGCGCAACGCTCAGCCGGCGCCGCGCGGCTCCGCGGATCTCGCCATCGCCCAGGCGCCGCTGTGGGGGCTCGGGAAGGTGATCGCCCTCGAGCACCCCGAGCTGTGGGGCCGCGCGATCGATCTCGACCCCAGGGCGAGCAGCGATGAGGCACGGGCCCTGCTCGGCGCGATCGACGCCCGCGACGACGAGGACTTCGTGGCCCTCCGCGGCGGCGAGCGCTACGTGGCCCGCCTGGTCCGGAGCGATGGGCCGACGATGCCCGCGCAGCCGCTCGCGCTCCGGGCCGACGCCGCGTATCTCGTCACCGGGGGGCTCGGCGGGGCAGGCCTCCAGGTGGCCCGATGGCTCGTGGATCGGGGCGCCCGCCACCTCGTCGTCCTGGGCCGGCGGGGGCTCCCGCCGCGCGAGCTCTGGGACACGCTCGCGCCCGGCAGCGACGCGCGGCAGAAGGTGGAGCTCGTGCGATCGCTCGAGGCGCGAGGCGCGACCGTGCGCGCCTTGTCCGCGGACGCGGGCGATCCAGCCGCCATGGCCGAGGCGCTCCTCTCGGTGCGCGCCGCCGGCCTGCCGCTGCGCGGCGTCCTCCATGCCGCGGGGGTGACATCGAACACGTCGCTCCTGGAGACGGACGTCGAGATCCTCCGGTCCGTGCTCCACGCCAAGGTCGCTGGCACGTGGATCCTGCACGAGCTGACGCGCGATCTGCCGCTCGATTTCTTCGTCTGCTTCTCATCGCCGGCCGCGGTCTGGGGCGCGGCGAGGCTCGGCGCGTACGCCGCGGCCAACCACTTCATGGACATCTTCGCGCACTACCGCAGCGCGCTCGGTCTACCGGGGCAAAGCGTCAACTGGGGCGGCTTCGGCGGCGGCGGCATGATCACCGCCGACGTGCGGCGCTTCGCGGCGCAGATGGGCTTCGGCGTCATGCCGCCGGCGCACGCGCTCGAGGCGCTCGACGCGGTGATCCAGGGGGGGCCGGCGCAGCGCGTGGTCGCGCCGGTCGACTGGCGCACCTTCAAGGCGATCTTCGAGGCCCGGCGGCGCCGGACGCTGCTCGATCGGATCGAGATCCCGGCGGAGCCGGGCGCGGGGAGCGGCGAGGCGAAGGGCGCGCTCCGCAGGCGCCTCGACGAGGCCGAGCCAGCGGATCGACGGAAGCTCCTCACGGCGCACGTCCGCGAAACGGTGGCGTCGATCCTCGGGATGGAAGACCCGCTCGCGCTCGATACGGACCAAGGATTCTTTCAGATGGGCATGGATTCGATGATGAGCGTTCGATTGCGCAACCGGCTGGAGGTAAGTCTCGGCAGCTCGCTGCCGCCCACGCTTGCGTTCGAGCACCCGACGGTGGACGCCATGACCGGCTTCCTCGCGCGCGAGGTCCTCGCCATCGCCGCGCAGCCCGAGCCGCTCGCGCACGCTCCGTCGCCTCCCGGGGCGCGGGCGCGCGCCGAGGACGCGTCGCTCGATCGGCTCTCCGAGGACGAGCTGGAGGCGCTGCTCGCCGCGGAGCTCGGCGGCGCGCCGCAGGACGCCGCACCGTGAGCGCCGACGCTGACCGTTCGCCCGTCCTCAAGCGGGCCCTGCTGGAGCTGCGCGATCTGCGCGCGCGGCTCTCTGCCGCGGAGTCGGCCCGCAGCGAGCCGATCGCCATCGTCGGCATCGGCTGCCGGTTCCCCGGCGGCGCCGACACGAAGGAGGCCCTCTGGCAGCTCGTCCGCGACGGCGTGGACGCGACCCGGGAGGTGCCCGAGGGCCGATGGGACGCGGCCGCGTTCTACGACCCGGACCCCGACGCGCCGGGCAAGATGTACACGGTCCGCGGCGGCTTCCTCGAGCAGGTCGACGGCTTCGATGCGCGCTTCTTCGGCGTATCGCCGCGCGAGGCGCAGAGCCTCGATCCGCAGCACCGCCTGCTCCTCGAGGTGAGCTGGGAGGCGCTCGAGGACGCCGCCATCGCGCCCGATCGCCTCGCGCACAGCCGCACCGGCGTCTTCGTCGGGATCTCCTCGAGCGACTACGCCCACGTCGTCGGGGCGAGCGCGTCGCTCTCCGGTCTCGACGCCTACTTCGGCCCCGGCACGGCGCTCAACTTTGCGCCGGGCAGGCTCTCCTATCTCCTCGGGCTCCAGGGGCCCAGCGTCGCCGTCGACACCGCGTGCTCCTCCTCGCTGGTCGCTGTCCACCTGGCCTGCCAGAGCCTGCGCAGCCGGGAGACCGACCTCGCGCTCGCGGCCGGCGTGAGCCTCATCCTGACGCCTGCCGCGCACATCGTGCTGTGCAAGACGCGGGTGCTCTCCCCCGAGGGCCGCTGCAAGACCTTCGACGCCTCGGCAGACGGCTACGCGCGGGGCGAGGGCTGCGGCGTCGTCGTGCTCCGCCGCCTGTCCGACGCGGTCGCGGCGGGCGATCGCGTCCTCGCCGTCATCCGCGGCTCGGCGGTGAACCAGGACGGCCCGAGCAGCGGCCTCACGGTCCCGAACGGGTCGGCGCAGCAGGTGCTCGTGCGCGAAGCGCTCGCGAACGCCGGCGTGGAGCCGCACCACGTCGACTACGTCGAGGCGCACGGCACGGGGACGCCCCTCGGCGACCCGATCGAGGTGCGCGCGCTCGCGGCCGCCCTCGGGGCCGGGCGTGAGCCCGAGCGCCCGATCCTCCTCGGCTCGGTGAAGACCAACATCGGCCACCTCGAGGCAGGCGCGGGGATCGCGGGGCTCATCAAGGTGGCGCTCTCGCTTCATCACGGGGAAATCCCGCCGCACCTGCATTTCAAGACGCCGAACCCGTACATCGAGTGGGACCGGCTGCCGGTGCGCGTGGCGGCGACGAGGATCCCGTGGCCGTCGGTCGACGGCCGTCGCATCGCGGGGGTGAGCTCGTTCGGGGCGAGCGGCACGAACGCCCACGTCGTCCTCGGCGGTGCGCCCTCGGCGCAGGCGGCTGCCGCCTCGGCGCCCGAGCGACCCGTCG
Source organism: Sorangium sp. So ce836 (assembly GCF_028553905.1). Classification (NCBI taxonomy): domain Bacteria; kingdom Pseudomonadati; phylum Myxococcota; order Polyangiales; family Polyangiaceae; genus Sorangium; species Sorangium sp. So ce836. The sequence goes on from NZ_CP102233.1 coordinate 5,563,193, forward strand.
AGATCCTCTGCGTCTCGGCGCGGAGCGAAGAGGCGCTGCGCGTGCTCGCCGACCGTTACGAGCGTCACCTCGGATCCCACCCGGAGGAGCGGCTCGGGGACGTGTGCTTCACGGCGCGCGCGGGGCGAGCGCGCTTCGCGCATCGGCTCGCGGTCGTCGCGTCGTCGCGCGAGCAGCTCTCCGCGCGGCTCGGCGCGTTCGCGCGGGGCGAGCGAGCGGAGCAGACGCAGCAGGGCCGCGTGGAGCGAAAAGAGACGCCGCAGGTGGCGTTCCTGTTCACGGGACAGGGGTCGCAATACGTGGGGATGGGACGGGAGCTGTTCGCGACCGAGCCCGTGTTCCGGCGGGCGATCGAGGAGTGCGACGCGCTGTTGCGTGGGCAGCTGGAGAGGCCGCTGATCGAGGTGCTGTACCCGGCGGAGGGGCAGGCGAGCCCGCTGGACGAGACGGAGTACACGCAGCCCGCGCTGTTCGCGGTGGGCTATGCGCTGGCCGCGCAGTGGAAGGCGTGGGGGATCGAGCCGTTCGCGGTGCTGGGGCACAGCGTGGGCGAGTACGTGGCGGCGTGCGTGGCGGGGGTGTTCGGGCTGCCCGAGGGGCTCGGGCTCATCGCGACGCGAGGGCGTCTGATGCAGGCGCTGCCGAAGCAGGGGGCGATGGCGGCGCTGTTCGCGGACGAGGCGACGGTGGCGGAGGCGGTGAGGCCGTACGCGGCGGAGGCGTCGATCGCTGCGGTGAACGGGCCGTCGGAGACGGTGGTGTCCGGTGCGCGCGGTGCGGTGACGGCGGTGGTGGAGGCGCTGGGTGCGCGCGGTGTCAAGAGCCGGTGGCTGAACGTATCGCACGCGTTCCACTCGCCGCTGATGGGGCCGATGGTGGAGGCGTTCGAGCGTGCGGCGTCGCAGGTGAAGCTCGGATTGCCGCAGCGCAGGCTCATCGCGAACGTGACGGGGAGGGCGGCGCGGGAGGAGGTGACGCAGGCGTCGTACTGGGCGAGCCATGTGCGCGCGCCGGTGCGGTTCCTGGAGGGGATACGGGCGCTGCACGAGGCGGGGGCGGAGGCGTTCGTGGAGGTGGGGCCGAGCCCTGTGCTCTCGGCGATGGGGCGGCGGTGCGTGCCGGAGGGGGCGGGGGTGTGGCTGCCGTCGTTGCGGCCGAAGCGCTCGGATTGCGCGCAGATGCTCGAGAGCCTGGGAGCGCTGTACGTGCGAGGCGCGAAGGTGGACTTCGCGGGCTTCGACCGCGACCGAGCGGGCCGGAAGCTCGTGCTCCCGACCTACCCCTTCCAGCGCGAGCGGCACTGGGTAGAGGCCGGGCCGACGCAGGGACAGGGAGAGGAGACGGCGGTCGGCCCGTCGCGCGTGGGGGCGCCTGCGACGCTGCTCGGGCAGCGCCTCGTGTCGCCTGCGATCCGGGACGTGATCTTCGAATCGCAGCTCGCCTCCGAGATGCTCCCGGTGCTGCGCGATCACCGCATCTACGGCCGCGTGGTGGTGTCGGGCGTCATCCATCTCTCGCTGGTCGCTGCTGCTGCCGTCGCTGCGTTCGGCCCCACGGTCGGCATCGAGTACGAGGATGTTTCGTTCTCGCAGCCGCTCATCCTGCCCGAGTCCGGCGCCCGTACGGTCCAGACGATCCTCACGCCCGGCGAGCCCGGCGTCGCGTCCTTCCAGCTCGTCAGCCTCGCGCCGGAGGCCTCCGGCGCGGACCGCTGGACGCTCCACACCACCGGCTGCGTGCGCGTCTCGGGCACGGCTCCGCCCCGCCCGGAGGCTCGCTCGATCGAGGCGCTCAAGGCGCGCTGCAGCGAGGAGCGGGACGGCGACGATTATTACGCGCGCTTGTGGCGCCGGGACGAGCACTACGTCGGCGAAAGCTTCCAGGTCATCGAGCGGATCTGGCGCAGGGACGGCGAGGCCGTCGCGCGGCTCGCGCTCCCTTCGGAGGACGTCGTGCGCCCGCGCGGCGTCGAGATCGATCGCGACGCCGTGATGCGCATGTGCATGGACGAAGTCTACGGCCAGGTGCTGATGGCCGCGGTCCCCGGCTACGAGGAGCTCGTGCGCGAGTCCGGGCAGACGTTCATCGGGCAGCGCGTGGATCGCTGCCAGGACCACGCTTCCGGCTCGCAGGACGCCGTCTATGCCCACGCCGTCCTGCGCCCGTCCGAAGGCGAGGATCTCTGCGGGGACGTGTACCTCCTCGACGAGGGCGGCGAGGTCCTGGCCAGGGTCGAGGGCATGCACCTCCGTCGAATCGGGCGTACGCAGCTCAAGCAGGCGATCGAGCGCAGCGCCCGCCGCGCTCGGCGAGGCGCGGTGTCGCTGGACGAGCTCCGCGCCCAGAGCCCTGGCGAGGTGCATCGTCGGCTGGACGACTACCTGCGCGGGCAAGTGGCCGACGTCCTCTCCGTCCCGGTGTCCGCCGTCTCCTCGCTCGACTCGCCGCGCGATCTCGGGCTGGACTCGCTGATGGCCGTCGAGCTCCGGAACGGCGTGCAGGCCGATCTCGGGGTGGCGCTGCCGCTCGCCGACCTCTCGCAGGGGGCGACCCTCTCGCAGCTCACCGCGCGGCTCGTGAAGGAGCTCGGCGCCGAGCGCCCGCCCTCGCCCGGCGAGCCGGCGCCGTCCGCGGGGCCCGAGGGCGCGTCGTCGTCCTTCCCTGGGACGTCCCCCCCTGGGATCTCGGCGGCAGCGCCTCCGCCCGCTCCCGCCGCCATGCATCGCGCGCCGGCGCCCGATCGCGGCGATCGCTGGATCCGCCGCTTTGCGACCGGCGCCGCCGGAAAGCCGCGGCTTCGCCTCTTCTGCTTCCCGCACGGCGGCGGCGGCGCGTCGGCCTACAGCGCCTGGCCGCGGGGCCTTCCGCCGGACATCGAGGTGTGCGCCGTCCAGCTGCCCGGGCGCCAGGAGCGGCTCGCGGAGCCGCCCATCACGGACATCTCGCCGCTCGTCGAGGCGGTGGCCACGGCGATCGAGCCGCACCTGGACGGCCCCTACGCCCTCTTCGGCGCGAGCAAGGGGGCGCTCGTCGCCTTCGAGCTCGCGCGCGAGCTGCGCCGCCGCGGCGCCCCCGCGCCGGAGCACCTGCTCGTCGCGGCATACCCGGCGCCCCACCTGCCGAACCCGCTCCGCGCGAGGGCGGACATGGTCGCCTCGCTGCGGGCCGAGGACCCCTCGGCGATCGACGCGCTGCGCCGCTTCGGGCTCGTGCCCGAGGCGCTGCTCGATCCCGACGTGCTCCGGCTCGCGTTGCCGGCGCTGCGCGCCGACGCCGAGGTGATCCATGGCTACGAGCACCGGGAGGAGCCGCCGCTGGCGATCCCTATTTCGGTGTTCGGCGGGAGCGAGGACGTCGACATCCCGCGCGACGATCTCCTCGGCTGGGCACGCCACACCGGCGGCGCCTTCGAGCTCCAGGTGCTGCCCGGGCCCCACCTCTTCTTCCAGACCGGCGCGACGCGGCTGCTCCGAGCGATCGCGCGGTCGCTGTCCGGAGCACCGAGCGCAGCGCTCCTACCGAGCGCAGCGCTCCCGCCGAGCGCAGCGCTCCCGCCGAGCGCGCCGCAAGCCGCGACGGTCGACGAACCGATCGCCATCGTCGGGCTCTCGTGCCGGTTCCCCGGGGGCGCGGGCGACCCCGAGGCCTACTGGCGGCTCTTGCGGGACGGGGTGGACGCGATCCGCGAGGTGCCGGAGGGGCGCTGGGGGCCCTGGGCCTTCGCGGGCCTCAGCTCCGGAGAGGCCTGGGAAGCGGCGGTTCGTCGCGGCGGATTCGTGGACGGGATCGAGCAGTTCGACGCGCAGCGGTTCGGCATCTCCGACGCCGAGGCGGAGCAGATGGACCCGCTGCAGCGGCTCGTGCTGGACCTCTGCTGGGAGGCGCTGGCGCACGCCGGGCAGGCGCCGCTCGAGTCGTCCGGGCGCGCGGGCGGCGTGTTCGTCGGGGCGTGCGGCGGGGAGTACGCGCAGCTGAAGGCGCAGCACGCCGCGGCGATCGACGCCTTCCGGCTGACGGGCGAGAGCGCGAGCCTGCTCGCCGGCCGCGTCTCGCACGTGCTCGGGTGGCGCGGGCCGAGCCTGGTCGTGGACACGGCGTTCTCGTCGTCGCTCATGGCCGTGCACCTCGCGAGCGAGAGCCTGCGGAGGCGCGAGTGCGACGTGGCGCTCGCGTGCGGGGCGCACTGGATCTTGAGCCCGCTCGGGAGCGTGAAGCTCTGGAAGATGGGGGTGCTCTCGCCCGACGCGCGCTGCCGCACGTTCGACGTCGAGGCGAACGGGTTCGTGCGGGGCGAGGGCGGCGGCGCGCTCGTGCTCAAGCGGCTGTCGGACGCGCAGCGCGACGGGGACCGCATCTGGGCGCTGCTCCGGGGCGGGGCTTCGGCCCACGACGGCCGAACGGAGGGGCTGCTCGCGCCGAGCCCCGAGGCGCAGGTGGCGATGCTGCGGGCGGCGTGGGCGCGCGCGGGCGTGACCCCGGAGCAGATCGGCTACATCGAGGCGCACGGGACGGGCACGAGGGCGGGCGATCGCGCCGAGGCGCGGGCGCTCGGGCGCGCGCTGGGCGATCGGCCGGGCGTCCGGTGCGCGGTCGGATCGGTGAAGACAAACCTCGGGCACCTCGAGGCCGCGGCCGGGATGGCGGGCCTGATCAAGGTCGTGCTCTCGCTCGCCCACGAGGAGATCCCCCCGCATCTGCACCTCAGGCAGCTCAATCCGAGCCTCTCGCTGGACGGCGGGAGGATCGACGTGCCGACGTCGCGGCGGCCGTGGCCACGCGGCGGGCAGCGGCGCATCGCGGGCGTGAGCGCCTTCGGGATGAGCGGGACCAACGTGCACGTCGTCGTCGAGGAGGGGCCTCCCCCGGCGCGCGCGGCCGTCTCGACGGCGGGCGCGCCGCTCGCCGTCGGGTCGGCAGAGAGCGGCGCGCCGCAGGCGCTCGTGGGGAAGCGGTACCCGGTCATCGCCATCCAGCGCGGCGCGACGGACGGGGCCCTCGCCGATCGAGGCCCGGAGCTGACCGGGGGCGCGACGCGCGAGCCCGCGCTTCGAGCGCTGCTGCGCGGGACGGCGGCGATCGAGCGGCGCCGCGCGCTGCTCGACGAGGTCGCCGCGTGCGTCGCGCGCCTGGTCCCGGCGCAGGGCGCGCTGGATCCCACGAGGCCGCTGCACGATCTCGGGCTCGACTCGCTCGGCGCGGTGGAGCTGCGCGGCCTGCTCGACCAGCGATCGGGCCTCACGAGCTCGGACACGCTGCTCTTCAGCTATCCGTCGATCCAGGCGCTCGCTGGCTACCTCGACGCGGCGCTCCAGGAGGACCTCGATCGGCGCGACGACGCCGTGGCCTCGAGCCCCGCGCCGCTCTCGCAGCCCTCGAGCGCGGCCGCGCCGCTCGGACATGCCGAGGAGCCGATCGCCATCGTCGGGCTCGCGTGCCGGTTCCCTGGCGGAGCGGACGATCCGGGGACGTTCTGGGAGCTCCTCCTCGAGGGGCGGGACGCGGTGACCGAGATCCCCGCGGGCCGCTGGGACGTCGAAGCCTTCTACGACCCGGACCCGGACGTCCCCGGCAGGATGTACACGCGGAGCGGCGCGTTCCTGCGCGACGTCGATCGGTTCGACGCCGGCTTCTTCGGGATCTCACCGCGCGAGGCCGAGGAGATGGACCCACAGCAGCGCGTGCTCCTGGAAGTGTGCTGGGAGGCGCTCGAGCGGGCAGGGCAGCCTCACGACCAGCTGCAAGGTCGGTCGGTCGGCGTGTTCGTCGGCGTGTACCGCCACGACTACGGCTGGGTGAGGCAGGCCCGGCTGGGAACGGACGGCATCACGACCTACAGCGGGACGGGGGATCTGCTGAGCGTGGGGCCCGGGCGCGTCGCGTACGCGCTCGGGCTGCAGGGGCCGAGCATGGCGGTGGACACCGCCTGCTCGTCGTCGCTCGTGGCGGTGCACCTCGCCTGCCAGAGCCTGCGCTCGGGGGAGAGCGAGATGGCGCTGGCCGCCGGGGTCAACCTCATCCTCTCGCCCGAGGGGCACATCGAGCTCTCGCAGATGCGCGCTCTGTCGCCGGACGGCCGCTGCAAGACGTTCGACGCGCGCGCGGACGGCTACGGCCGCGGCGAGGGCTGCGGCGTGCTGGTGCTGAAGCGGCTCGCGGACGCCCGTCGAGACGGCGACGAGATCTGGGCGCTCATCCTGGGCTCGGCGGTCAACCAGGACGGCCGGAGCAACGGGCTCACCGCGCCGAACGGGCTCGCGCAGCGAGGCATGCTGCGCAAGGCGCTCGCGAGCGCGGGCATCCGGGCGGAGCAAGTCGACTACATCGAGGCGCACGGGACGGGCACGTCGCTCGGCGACCCCATCGAGGTGGAGGCGATCAAGGAGATCTTCGGCGCGCCGCGGCCGGACGGGTCGCCGTGCGTCCTCGGCTCGGTCAAGGCGAACATCGGGCACCTCGAGTCGGCCGCGGGCGTCGCGGGGCTCATCAAGATCGTGCTCTCGATGCGGCACGAGACGGTGCCCGGGCAGGCTCACTTCGAGCAGCCGAGCTCGCGGTTGTCGCTCGACGGCACGCCGCTCGTGATCCCGCGGCGGCCGCTCCCGTGGCGGCGCGGCGCCCGGCGGCGCGTCGCCGGGGTCAGCTCGTTCGGCATCAGCGGCACCAACGCGCACATCGTGCTCGCGGAGGCAGCGGAGGCGGAGCCGCCTCCGGAGGCAGCGGCCTCGGGGCCGCTCGTGCTCCCCCTCTCGGCCCGCAGCGCCGATGCGCTCGCGGCGCTCGCCCGTGCCTACAAGGACCTGCTGTCCTCCGGAGACGCGCCGCCCCTGGCCGCCGTGTGCAGGACGGCGAGCGTCCGCCGCAGCCACGAGCCGCACCGGCTCGCGGCGGTCTTCGCCACGCGCGCGGAGCTCGTCGAGCAGCTCGACGCCTTCCTGGCCGAGCGCCCCGGCGTTGCGTCGGGCGTCGTCGAGGAGAGGCCGCCCCGGCTCGTGCTCGTCTTTCCGGGGCAGGGCTCGCAGTGGGTGGGCATGGGGCGCGCGCTGCTCCAGGCCGAGCCCGTGTTCCGCGCGGCGATCGAGGCCTGCGAGCAGGCGATGCGCCCGCACGTCGACTGGTCGCTGACGGCTCAGATCGGCGCGGACGAGGCGTCTTCGCGGCTCGGCGAGATCGACGTCGTGCAGCCTGTGCTCTGGGCCGTCGAGGTGGCCCTCGCGGCGCTGTGGCGGTCCTGGGGCCTCGAGCCCGACGCGGTGCTCGGGCACAGCATGGGCGAGGCCGCCGCGGCGCACGTCGCCGGCATCCTGAGCCTCGAGGACGCGGCCAGGATCATCTGCCGGCGCAGCCGCCTCATGCGCCGCGTGAGCGGGCGCGGCGCCATGGCGCTGGTCGAGCTCCCGATGGCCGAGGCTGAGCGCTCGCTCGTCGGGCACGAGCAGCGGCTCTCGATCGCGGCGAGCAACGGTCCCCGGTCGACGGTGCTGTCGGGCGACGCGCAGGCGCTCGACGAGGTGCTCGCGCGGCTCGAGGGGCGCGGGGTCTTCTGCCGGCGCATCAAGGTCGACGTCGCGTCGCACAGCCCGGAGGTGGAGGGGTTGCTCGACGAGCTCGTGGCGGAGCTCGCGGGGATCCGGCCGCAGCGAGCGCGCGTGCCGATGCTCTCGACCGTGACGGGGCGGTATGTCGAGGGACCGGAGCTCGACGCGCGTTACTGGGCGCGAAACCTGCGCGAGCCAGTGCGGTTCGCCGCGGGCGTGGAGGCGCTGAGCGCGGAGGGGCCCGCGGCGTTCGTCGAGGCGAGCCCGCACCCCGTGCTGCTGCCGTCGATCGAGGACGGGCTCTCGGCGTGGTCGCGCCGGGGCGCTTGCCTGCCCTCGTCGAGGCGCGACGAGGACGAGCAGCGCGTCCTCCGGACCTCGCTCGCCGCGCTCTATGCGCTCGGCGCGGCGGTCGCGTGGAAGCAGCTCTACCCTGGGGATCACCCGCCGGTCGCGCTGCCTTCGTACCCGTGGCAGCGCGAGCGCTTCTGGCTCGACGCGCCGCCCGGCGGGCCCTCGCGATCGCGCGCCCGCGGCGCCGCGCTGCTCGGTGAGCGCCGCGATCTCTCCGCGGATCCGGCGGTGCACACCTGGGAGGTCGAGCTCTCGGTCGCGCACGCGCCGTACCTCGCCGATCACCGCGTCGCCTCGACGGTCGTCCTGCCGGCCACCGCCTATGCGGAGATGGCGCTCGCCGCTGCGCGCGCGGTCCTCGGCCCCGGTCCGCACGCCGTGGAGGCGATGCTCTTGGAGCGCGCGCTGGCGCTGCCAGACACGGGGGAGCGGCTCGGGCAGATCGTGCAGACGGTGCTGCGCGTCGACCGCGCCGACCGGGCGACCTTCGAGATCTTCAGCAGGCCCGGGGCTGCCGCCGGCGCGGGTCCGCGCGACGCCGGGTCGCCCTGGACGCGGCACGCTCGAGGCGCCGTGCGCGCGGCCGCCGGCGCGGGGGAGCGGCCGCCGATCGACCGGGACGCCATCGAGGCGCGGTGCACCCGCGTCCTCTCGCGGGAGCAGCACTACGCCCATATGGCGGCGATGAGCCTGGGCTACGGCCCCCGCTTCCAGGGCGTCGTCGAGGTCCGCTGCGGCCTCCGCGAGGGCCTGGCCCGGGTGCGCCTGCCCGATCGGCTCGCGACGGCCGGACACGTGGTTCATCCGGCCCTCCTCGACGCATGCTTCCAGGCCGCGCTCTCCGTCGCGACCTCTGGCCTGGGCGGCTCCGCCTGCATGCTGCCCGTCGGCGTGGAGCGGCTCCGCGTGGGCGAGCGGATCGAGACCGACCTCGCATGCCACATCGTCCTGCGCGATGGTGACCCCGGCGCGGCGGCGGACCGCGCGACGGCAGACCTCCGGCTCATCGACGCCGGCGGCCGCGAGGTCGCCGAGGTGCTCGGCCTGTCGTTCCAGCGCGTGGAGGTCGGGCAGACCGAGCCCACGAGCGCCTGGTACTACGAGGTCGCGTGGAGGCTCGCGCATGCGGACGCCGCGGAGCGAGCGCCCGCCGCGCGGCCCTTCGCCGTCCTCGTCCTCGCGGATCGGGCGGGCGTCGGCGAGGCGCTCCTCGAGCGCCTCACGGACGCCGGCGCCGCCTGCGTGCTGGTCCGGCGGGGGCCGCGCTACCGCAGGATCGCGGCCCGCGAGCTCGAGGTCGGGCTGGAGGACGCAGACGGGATCGCGACGATGCTCCGGGAGGCCGCGGCCGAGCTGGGGCGGCCTGCGCCGGACGCCATCGTCCACCTCGTCTCGCTCGACGCGGTCCCGGCCGAGGCCGCCACGGCCGACGCGCTGAGCGCCGCGTGCGCGCTCACGTGCGGCAGCGCTCTCGGGCTCGCGCAGGCGATCGCGCAAGCCGGCTACCGCGACGCCCCCCGCCTCTGGCTGGTCACGCGCGGCGCGCAGCCCGTGGAAGGGGAGGGGGCGGCGTGCGCGGTGGCGCAGGCGCCGCTCTGGGGCTTCGGGCGGACGCTCATGCACGAGCACCCCGAGCTGCGCTGCTCGCTCGTCGATCTCGATCCGCTCGCGGAGGGCGGCGACCTCGACGCGCTCGCGCGCGAGCTCAGGGCCGACGGCGCGGACGACCAGGTAGCCTTCCGCAGCGGGAGTCGCCATGTCGCGCGGCTCGTGCGCGCGGATCGACCCGCGGAGGCGCCGCCGCGCGCGCGGGCTGGCGACCGCGCGTTCCGCCTGGAGACCGATCGGCCGGGCGTGCTCGACGGGCTCGTGCTGCGGGCGCGCCCGCGCCGCGCGCCGAGCGCGGACGAGGTCGAGATCGAGGTCGCAGCGGCGGGCCTCAACTTCCGCGATGTCCTGCTCGCGCTGGGGGCGCTCCCCGACCCGGGCACGGACGCCTCGGGGCCGCCGCTCGGCCGGGAGTGCGCCGGCCGCGTCGTCGCGGTCGGCGCCGGGGTCCAGGGCCTGCGCGCAGGGGACGAGGTGATCGCGCTCGCGTCCCGCTGCTTCGGCACGCACGCCGTCGCCCCGCGCCGGCTCGTGCTCCCCAGGCCTCCCTCGATGAGCGCCGAGGACGCCGCCTCCATCCCCCTCGCGTTCCTGACCGCCTTTCACGCCCTGCACCACGTCGCGCGGCTGCGGCGGGGCGAGCGCGTGCTCATCCACGCCGCGGCGGGCGGCGTGGGGATGGCGGCCGTGCAGATCGCGGCGCGCGCCGGGGCGGAGATCTTCGCCACGGCCGGCTCGGAGGAGAAGCGGAGCGCCCTCGCCGCGATGGGCGTCCAGCATGTCATGAGCTCCCGCGATCTCGCCTTCGCCGACGAGATCAAGGAGCGCACCGGGGGGCAGGGCGTGGACGTCGTCCTGAACTCGCTGGCCGGCGACTTCATCCCGAGCAGCCTCGAGCTCCTCCGGGACTACGGGCGCTTCATCGAGATCGGCATGCGCGACTACGAGGCCGATCGGCGGATCGGGCTCCGGCCCTTCCTGCGCAAGCTGACCTTCGCGCTCGTCGATCTCCGCGGGATAATCGCCGAGCGGCCCGACGACGTGCGCGCGCTCTTCGAGGAGGTCGTGGCGCTCTTCGAGGCCGGCGAGCTCAAGCCGCTCCCGCGCCGCGTCCTGCCGATCGCGGACGCGAGCCAGGCCTTCGCGCTGATGGCGCGCGGCGAGCACATGGGCAAGGTCGTCCTCTCGCTCGACGGCGCGAACGACGCGCCGATCGCGCCTGCCCGCGGCGAGGAGCCGCGCATCGCGGGCGACGCCACGTACCTCATCACGGGCGGCCTCGGAGGCATCGGCCTGCGCCTCGCGGCGTGGCTCGTGGCGAGGGGGGCTCGCCACCTCGTCCTCCTCGGCCGGAGCTCTGCCTCGGAGCGGGTCGAGGGGGCGATCGCCCCGCTCCGCGCGGCGGGGGCCGACGTGCGCGTCGCCCGCGCCGACGTCGCCGTCCGGGCCGAGCTCGACGCGGTGCTCGACGACGTCGATCGCTCGATGCCAGAGCTCCGGGGCGTCATCCACGCCGCGGGGCTCCTCGACGACGGCGCGATCGCTCGGCTCCGCTACGAGCGCGCGGAGCGCGTGATGGCGCCGAAGGTCCTCGGCGCGTGGAACCTGCACGAGCTCACGCGGGCCCGGCCGCTGGATCTCTTCGTGCTCTGCTCTTCGGCCACCGCGCTGCTCGGCTCGCCGGGGCAGGCGAGCTACACCGCGGCCAACGCGTTCCTCGACGCGCTCGCGCACCACCGGCGCGCGCTCGGGCTGCCGGCGACGGCGATCGACTGGGGCACCTGGAGGGAGGTCGGCCTCGCCGCGGCCCAGGAGAACCGGGGCGAGCGGCTCGCCTCGCGCGGCCTCGAGGGGCTCGCGCCCGACGAGGGCGTCGAGACCTTCGCGCGGCTCCTCTCGCAGGGCGCCACCCAGCGCGCGGCCATGCGCTTTCACCCGCGCCGCTGGCAGGAGTTCCACCTCGCCGCGGCGCGCTCGCCCTTCCTCGCGGAGCTCGCGGACGACCTGGCCGGTCAGGCGGACCCGCGGGGCGCCGCGGGATCGATCCGATCGCAGATCGCCTCCGCGCCTCCGGGAGAGCGCCGGGCCGCGCTGGAGGCGCACCTCAGGGATCAGATCGCTCGGGTGCTGCGCTGCGAGCCGTCACGCGTGGGCGCGGGCACCCCGCTCCAGCAGGCCGGGCTCGACTCGCTCACGGCGATGGAGCTCAGAAACCGGCTCGAAGCGAGCCTCGGCGTCTCGCTGACCGCCACGCTGATCTGGCGGCACCCGACCGTGGCCGACCTCGCGGAATACCTCGCCTCCGCGATGGACATCCCGCTCGGCGCCGCCGCCGAGCCCGCGCTCCCGCCCGCCCCCGAGGCGCCCCCGGCGGCGGCCGCGTTGACCGACGACGGCGCGCAGAAGATCGCGAAGGTGCTGCGCGCGCTCAAGAAGCTCTCGGCGAGCCGCCGAGGCCCTCCGGAAGAGGGCGAAACGGACCGGTAGGTAGCCGCATGAAAGAAGAATTGACCGAAGCCATGCAGGCGGTCTCCGAGCTCGTCGCGGAGCTCTCGCCCGACGAGCGCGCGGTGCTCTCGTCGCTGCTCGCACCTCGGCCGGAGCCGATCGCCATCGTGGGCATCGGGTGCCGCCTCCCCGGGGGCGCGGGCGACCCGGCGTCCTTCTGGCGCCTCCTCGCGGAGCGGGGCGATGCGGTCCGCGAGATCCCGGCCGATCGCTGGGACGTCGATGCCTTCTACGATCCCGACCCGGACGCTCCCGGCAAGATGTACACGCGCTACGGCGCGTTCCTCGACCGCGTCGACGGGTTCGACCCCCACTTCTTCGAGATCTCGCCGCGCGAGGCCGCGCGCATGGACCCGCAGCAGCGGCTCTTGCTCGAGGTCGTGTGGGAGGCGCTGGAGGACGCGGGGCAGCCTCCGGACGGGCTGCGCAGGAGCCGGACGGGCGTCTTCGTCGGCGGCAGCTGGCGCGACTACGAGCTCTTGCACACGCGGGGCGGGAGCCTCGCCCAGGTCGACCCCCACACGCTGACGGGCGATCTCGCGAGCGTGCTCGCGGGCCGCGTCTCCTACACGCTCGGGCTCGAGGGCCCCAGCATGATGGTGGACACGGCATGCTCCTCCTCGCTCGTCGCGATCCACCTCGCGTGCGAGAGCCTGCGGGGCGACAGGTGCGACCTCGCGCTCGCGGGCGGCGCGAGCCTCATCCTTGCGCCCGACGGCTTCGTGAAGCTCTCGAAGATGCGGGCGCTCTCGCCCGACGGCCGCTGCCGCACCTTCGACGTCCGCGCGAGCGGGTTCGCGCGCGGCGAGGGGGTCGGGGTGCTCGTCCTCAAACGCCTGTCCGACGCGCAGCGCGCGGGAGATCGCGTCTGGGCCGTCATCCGCGGCTCGGCGGTCAACCACGACGGCCGCAGCGCGGGTCTGAGCGCGCCGAGCAGCCTCGCCCAGCGCGGCGTGATCCGCGCGGCGCTCGAGGCCGCCGGCGTCTCGCCCTCCGAGGTCGGGTACATCGAGGCGCACGGCACGGGCACCCCGCTCGGCGATCCGATCGAGATGGAGGTGCTCAAGGACATCTTCGGAGACCCGCGCCCGGACGGATCGGTCTGCGCGGTCGGCTCCGTCAAGACGAACATCGGCCACATCGAGGCCGCCGCGGGCGTCGCGGGCGTCATCAAGGCGGTCCTCGCGCTCCGGCACGGCGTCATCCCCGCCCACCTGCACTGGACGCAGCTCAACCCGCGCATCTCGCTGGAGGGCACGCCGCTCGTCATCCCGGTCGAGGCGCGGTCCTGGCCGCGCGGCGGCGCGGAGCGCGTCGCGGGGGTCAGCTCGTTCGGCATCAGCGGCACGAACGCGCATGTCGTCCTGGCCGAGGCGCCCGAGCCCGAGCGGAGGCCCGAGGGCCAGCGCCGTGGCCACCACGTCATCACGCTGTCGGCGAAGACGAAGGCCGCGCTCGGGGAGCTCGCGGCCCGCTACGCGGCGGCGCTCTCGGCCGACGCCTCGATCGCGCTCTCGGACGTCGCCTTCACGGCGAACCTCGGCCGGGCGCGGCACGCGTTCCGCGCCGCGATCGTCGCCGGCTCGACGGCGGAGGCCGCGCCGCTCCTGGCGGCTCTCTCCCGGGGGGATCGGCCCGCGGGCGTCCTCTCTGGCGAGGCGACCGCGCGCCCCAAGGTGGCGTTCGTGCTCTCCGGCCGCGCCGGTGACCGGGCCGGCTTCGGTCGGCACCTCTACGAGACGGAGCCGGCCTTCCGCGAGGCGCTCGACCGCTGCGACAAGCTCTTCCGGCCGTTGCTCGACGGCTCGGTGCTCCGCGCCTTGCTCCCTCCTGCGGGCGCCCCGTCGGCGTTCCCGGCGGGGAGGTACGAGCGCCCTGCGGTGTTCGCGCTCGAAGTGGCCCTCTGCGCGCTGTGGCGCGCCTTTGGCGTCGAGCCGGACCTCGTGATGGGGTGCGGCGTCGGCGAGCTCACGGCGGCGGTCGTGGCCGGAGCGCTGTCGCTCGAACAGGCCGCCGCGCTCGCGGCTGGCCGCGAGCCGCCGATCGACGCGCGCCCGCCGGCGCGCATCGGGATCGTGTCATGCTCGATCGGCCGGCTGATGAGGCCCGACGAGGTGTCGGATCGCGCCACCTGGGCTCGCACCCAGCGCGGCCTCGCGGACCTCGAGGTCGGCGTGCAGGCGCTTCGCGCCGAGGGCTGCGGGATCTTCGTGGCGCTCGGTCCGGCCAGCGGCCTGCCTCCGGCCGCCCCCGCGGTCTGGATCCCCTCGATTGCGGCCCCTGGGGACGAGGTGGTGCCGTTGCTCCACGGTCTCGCGGCGCTCAGCGTGCGGGGCGTCCAGGTGGACTGGGCGAAGCTCCACGAGCGCCGCCCTGGCCGGCGCATCAGCCTGCCCACGTACCCGTTCCAGCGCGAGTCCTTGTGGCTGCCGGTGCGCCGGCCCTCCGGGGGAGATGCGCGGCGGCTCCTGCCGCGAGCGGCCGCGGAAGCGGGGGATCCGCTCCTCGGCGAGCGCGTCGCCTCGCCGATGTCCGCGCTCCAGTTCGAGGCCCGCGTGGCTGCTTCCTCGACGCCCTTGCTGAGGATGGAGTCGCGCCCCGGGTCGAAGGAAGCCGCGGAGTCCCGCCCCAGGTCGATGCATCCGCTGCCCGAGGAGCCCATGCTCGTCCCCGCGGCGATCCACGTCGGGCGGCTCCTGGCTGCGTCGACGCAGGCGCTCGGGAGCGAGGAGGCCCTGCTCGAGGACCTCGCGTTCCCGGAGCCGATGCTCCTGCGCCGGCGTGACGATGAGCGCATCAGCCATCTCACCCTCGTACCGGAGCCGACCGGGGCGCTCTTCTCCGTGTCGATCGCCAGCATCCCGGCCGACAGCCCGCCCGACTGCGCCCGCTGGACGACGCACGCGACGGGGAGGCTCCGCGACGTCGAGGCGGGATCGGCTCCGGCGGCCGTGAGGCCCGAGGCGATCGGCGGGGGCGCCGCAGCGGTCGTGGACCGAGATGGCTTCTATGCCCGCCTTGAAGCGAGCGGCCATCGACCCCTCGGGGCAGCCCGCTGGGTGGAGCGCGCCGCCCTGGGACCTGACGGCGTGAGCGCGGAGATCGCGATCCCTGACGGCAAGGATGGCGTGGCCGTCCCGCTCTCCGTCGCTCTCCTGCACGCCGCCCTGGAGGTCGCCCTCGCGGCGGCGCTGGCGCATCCGGCCCCCGAGGGCGCGCTGCCCGTGCCTCTTTCGCTCTCCCGGCTTCGTTACGCGGGAGCGCGCCGAGGGGAGGGCCCATGGACCTGCGCTGCGCGTGCGGTCCCGGGCGCCCCGGGTGATCCGGTCACCGTCGCATGGACGCTGCGCGACAGCGGTGGCCGAGCCGTCGCCGATGCGGTGGGGCTCGCGATCGGCTGGCGCTCGCGATCGGACCTCCTGGGGAAGCTCACGGCGCGCCACGCCGAGCTCCTGTACGAGCTCTCGTGGCGCCCGAAGCCGCAGGCGCCGGACCGATCCGAGCGGGCTCCTGCTCGCTGGATCCTCCTCGCGGGCGGCTCCGAGCTCGGGCAGGGCCTCGCGGCGCGTCTCGAGCAGCAGGGCGGAGCGCCGATCCTCGTGCGAGCCGAGGCCGGCGGTGATCGCGACGCGCCTCTCGCCGAGGCTCTTCGCCTGCTCGAAGCGGATGGTGGGCCTTCTGGCGTGCCGGTCGCCGGCATCGTCGATCTTCGAGCGGCGGACGAGGCGCCCCGGGGCGGGCAGCGCGCGTCCGGTGACCACGCCGATCTGCGCCTTTGCGACAGCGTGCTGCGGCTCGCGCGCGCTCTCGCAGACCGAAAGGGCCGCGCCGGGACGGGCGCGCCGCCGCGGTTGTGGCTCGCGACCCGGGGCGCGCAGGCGGTGCGGGTGCATGAAGGGGACGGCGAAGGCCGATCCCCGACCGATGTGGAAGGGGACGGCGAAGGCCGATCCCCGACCGATGTGGAAGGGGACGGCGAAGGCCGATCCCCGACCCAGGTGGAAGGGGACGGCGAAGGCCGATCCCCGACCGATGTGGAAGACGCGCGCGGCTTCGCAGGGGCCCCGCTCTGGGGGCTCGGTCGTGTGCTCGCCGCCGAGCACCCGGACCTCTCGGGTGGGCTCATCGACCTCGATCCGGCGAGGCCGCCTGCGGAGGAATCCATGCTCGCCGAGCACCTGCTCGGGGCAGACGTCGAGCCGGAGATCGCCTTCCGCGGCGGGGCCCGCTACCTGCCGCGCGTGGCCCGTTGCCCGGGCCTCGCTGGCGCGGGCGAGCCCATCGCGCTGCGCACCGGAGCGACCTACCTGATCACCGGCGGCCTGGGCGCGCTCGGGCTCGTCTGGGCGGAGTGGATGGTGCGCCGGGGCGCCCGCCACGTCGTTCTCGTGGGCCGGCGTTCGCCGGGCCCCGAGGCGCAGGCTGCGCTCGCGGGGCTGCGCGCAAAAGGCGCGCGCGTCCACGTGGTGCAGGCGGACGTCGCGCAGCCGGACGACGTGGCCGCCCTGTTCCGGCGCATCGATGCGATGCCGCCGCTCGCCGGCATCGTCCACGCGGCCGGCGTGATCGAGGACGCCGCCCTGACCACCACCGACGCGGCGTCGTTCGACCGCGTCCTCGCGCCCAAGGTGCGGGGCAGCGAGAACCTCTGGGCGGAGGCGCGCGGCCGCGATCTCGACTTCTTCGTCTTCTTCTCGTCGGTGTCGGCCTTGCTCGGCAACCCCGGGCAGGCCGCCTATGCCGCCGCGAATGCCTTTCAGGACGCGTTTGCGGCTCACCTTCGCGCGCAGGGCGCCCCGGCGCTCAGCATCGCCTGGGGGCCGTTCGCGGGAGCCGGCATGGCGCACGACGTCCTCGACGCGCTCGGCAGGCGCTGGGGTCTCTCGGGCCTCGCGCCCGACGAGGCCCTCACCCTCTTCGAGCACATGCTGCGATGGAATCGCGCCCACATCGTCGCGATGGACCTGGATCCCGTGCGGCTCTCGAAGCGCGCCGCCGGAGCGGCCCTGCCCGTCCTCTTCGCCGGCATCGCCGCCCCTGCGGAGCTGTCGGAGGACGAGGGCCCGCGCGGCCAGGACGACCTCGCGCGGCGTATCCTCCGGAGCTCTCCGGACGAGCGCCTGGGCGTGTTGATTCGCGAGGTCACCGCCGTCGTGCAGGGCATCATGGGGCTCGATCAACGCTTGTCCCTGAACCCCAATCAGCGCCTGGATGAGCTCGGGATGGACTCGATGCTCGCGATCGAGGTGGTGCAGGGGATCAGCCAGGCGTTCGGCATGACGCTGCCGGTGACGATGGCGATGGATCACCCGACCGTCGCCGCGATGGCCCGTTATCTCGAGCGTGAGCTCGGCGTCCTGCCGTAGCGGGCGCGGGCTGGGGCGCATCGCGCAGGAGAGGTATTGGCAGTTCGTGTCCATTCAGAGCGCGGCCCCTCTTTTCGACGGAGTTCGAAGGAGGTCCGACGGAGGTTTCTTTGCCGCACAGCGTGAAAGCTTGGTTCCTTTATCCGGGTACGGGGACAGACATCGGAGAGCTCGCGGAGCTGGTCCAGGAGGATTTCGAGCTCCGCGACATCTCCAGCGCCGAGGTCCTGGCAGAGCCGCTGTTCGGGTGCTGGGAGGGCAACATGAACCACGCGCTCTCTCGCAAGCCGGTCGACATCTGCAAGCAGCGCGGCGAGCCCCGGGTGATCATCGGAAACACCGGCGTGGTCCGCGTCCTCGAGGTCGGCTCGGGCGTCGAGGGGCTCAAGCCTGGTGATGTCGGCATCATTTTCTGCGCCTCGGTGGTCGACGCGTGGGGCTACCCCGAGAAGGCGATGGCGTACGACGCGCCGGGCACCATGGGCTGCCTCGCGACGAAGATGATCCTGCGGCCGCACGAGATCATCCGCATCCCGGACGACACCCGTCATTCGCTGCCTCAGTGGGCGGCGTTCTCGGGGCGCTACGTGACGGCGTGGTCGAACTGGCTGCAGGCCCACGGCTCGTTCCGTCTCCAGGTCCCGCGCGAAGAGCTCCCGTCGCCGCATGTCTGGGGGTGGGGCGGGGGCACGACGCTCGCGGAGCTGGATCTCGCGCGGCGGCACGGGTGCACCACCGTGATGCTCTCCGGCAACGACAGGCGCCTCGAGCTCATCCGGAAGACGGGCGTGACAGCCCTCGATCGCCGGCAGTTTGGGGAGCTCGGCTACGATGAGCGCCGCTTCGTGATCGACGCGGGCTACCGCCGGTCGTACCTCGAGGCCGAGGGCAGGTTCCTGGAGGAGGTGGAGCGGCGCACGGCCGGGATGAAGGTGCAGATCTTCGTCGACTACATCGGCACGCCGGTCTTCCGTGCGACGCTGAAGGCGCTCGGGCGCCAGGGGGTGATCACCAGCGCTGGCTGGAAGGAGGGGATGGTCCTCTCCATGCTTCGCGCGTCGGAGTGCATCGCGCGGCACCAGCACGTCAACACGCACTACGCGCGTTACCCTCAGGGCGTGGACGCGGTCGCGTACGCCGAGGCCGAGGGCTGGATGCCCGAGGTCGACGAGCGAATCTATGGCTTCGACGAGATCCCCGAGCTCGCCCGGCGGTTCTCCGAGGGCGACGTCGGCTTCTTCCCGGTATTTTCCATCAACGCGCGTTGAACGGCGCCGCCGTACCTCGGCGGTTCGTCTCCCTGGGCCGCTCACTCGGCGAGTCCGACCTGTCCGAGCGTCGCGTGCGTGCGTGGTCGGTCAGGACGTCTCGAGGTGCCGCGGAGCCCGCCGACGCGCCCCCAGCGGTCCAGCCATTCGTCCCGCGTCGAGGCATAGGCGAGTATGCCTATGCCTCGGTCCAGCGGGCTCGGGTACGCTCGTTGCAGTCGCCTGCCTCTCCACGAGCGTAGGGAGAACAGCAGGTCCGCAAGGACTCCAGCATGACAGTTCCCTTCAATAACCGCACCTCTTAGGCTGCGTCCACCTTCGACCATCCCTGTGATGCCCGACAGCCGCGCAGCGGCGGCCGGCGGCGTCCAGCTGCCGTTGATTGAGGAAATGGCGACGGCGATCCGCGCCCGCGCGCCGGGCTGCTCGGGTCGGATCGATTGTTATGGTCTATAACAAGAGGCGGCGTCACGCCGCATGTCTGCGGAGGATTTCATGCAGGTGATCGTCGTGGGCGCCGGGATCGGCGGCCTGGCCGCGGCTCTTTCGCTCCACGCCTCGGGCCATGAGGTGACGGTGTTCGAGGCCGCGCCCACCCTCCTGCCGCTCGGGGTCGGCATCAACCTCCTGCCCCACGCCGGCGAGGTGCTGAACGAGCTGGGCCTGGTCGAGCCCCTCTTGGCCCAGGGGGTGGCGACCCGCGAGCTTGTCTATTTCAACCGCTTCGGCCAGCGCATCTGGGGCGAGCCGCGCGGCCGCTTCGCCGGCCACGCCGCGCCGCAGATCTCCCTGCACCGCGGCGCGCTGCAGGGCGTGCTGTTCGACGCCGCCGTCGAGCGGCTCGGCCCGGGCCGGGTGATCTGCGACCGGCGCCTCGTGGACCACGAAGAGGCCGCAGGCCGCATCGTGGCGCGCTTCGTCGACCGCGAGGGCGCGGCCTGGGAGGTTGCCGGCGATCTCCTGATCTGCGCCGACGGCATCCATTCGGCGGCGCGCGCCCGCCTCTATCCGGACGAGGGGCCGCCGGTCTACGGCGGCCGCATCCTGTGGCGGGCGACCACGCTGGCGGCGCCGTTCCTCACCGGCGCCAGCATGATCATGGCCGGGCATCAGGACCAGAAGTTCGTCGCCTATCCCATCTCTCCGCCGGGGCCGGACGGCCGCCAGCGGATCAACTGGATCGCCGAGCTCGCCGTCGCCGAGAGCCTGCGGCGGGAGGACTGGAACCGGCGGGGCGATCCCGCCGACTTCCTGCCCAGGTTCGAGGCCTGGCGCTTCGACTGGCTGGATGTGCCCGGCCTGATCCGGGGCGCCGAGGCGATCTACGAGTTCCCGCTGGTCGACCGCGACCCGCTGCCGCGCTGGAGCCATGGGCGCATGACGCTGCTGGGCGACGCGGCCCATCCCATGTATCCGATCGGCTCCAACGGGGCGAGCCAGGCCATCCTGGACGCCCGCGCCCTGGTCCGCGCGCTCGCCGCCCACGCCGATCCGGTGGAGGCGCTGGCCGCCTACGAGGCCGAGCGCCTGCCGGCCACCGCCGCCATCGTCGCGGCCAACCGCGGCAACGGTCCGGAGCAGTGCATGCAGATCGCCCAGGACCGCGCGCCCGACGGGTTCGACCGCATCGAGGACGTCTTCGCCCCCGGCGAGCTGGAGGCGATCGCCGCCCGCTACAAGGTGCTGACCGGCCTGAAGCGCGCCTCGGAGCCCCGCGCGTGAGCCCGCCCCTCGTTCCCCTGATGACGCTCGAGGTCGCGGTGGACGCGCCGGTCACCGTCGATCCGGGCCCGCCCGGCCGGCGCTTCATTCCCATCGTCGGCGGTACGGTGGCCGGCGGCCTCGAAGGGCGGGTGCTGCCGGGCGGCGGCGACTGGCAGACGGTCTGGGATGACGGGCGTACGGACATCTCCGCCCACTACATCCTCGACATCGCCGGCCACGGAACGGTGGAGATCCTCTCCGAAGGCGTCCGCGCCAGGCCCCCGGAAGTGCTGGCGGCGCTCGGGCGCGGCGAGGCCGTGGACCCCGGGCTCACCTATTTCCGCACCTCCATCCGCATGCGCACCTCGGCGCCGGGGCTCCTGCGGCTGAACGCCGTGCTGGCCCTGGCCGTGGGCGAGCGGCTGGCCGACCGGGTGCGGCTCACGGTTCACGAGATCGGCTAGGGGCGCGATCGCGGCCGAGACCACACCACGGAGAACGCATGAGCACACAGACGAGATCGTCGAGACGCCGGGGCAATGTCGGCGCAGGCACCTTGGCCGTCATCCTCGGCATCACTTCCTTCCATCGCTCGGCAGGGGCACAGCCCGAGCCCGGAGCGCCGCCGGCGCCCACGGGCGAAGACCCGCCGATCGCGGCCCCTGCGGCCGAGCCCGCGAGCCCTCCTGCAGACGCGAGCGCGGCGCGAGCGCCGTCCGCCGAAGCCCACGCCGGCGCGCCGGCGCCGCAGGGCGCCGCCGGGCCCGGCCCGGCCGCGCCGGCGCCGCCGGCGGAGGAGCCCTGGAAGAAGCCGATCAGCGTCGCGGCCTGGGCCCGCGTCGGAGGCCGCTTACAGAACCCCGGCGCGCGCGAGAAGATGGACCGGCTGCTCGGGGACGGAGAGCTGGATCTGATGGTCTCGGGGGAGATCAACCGGTTCATCGGGCTGCAGGGCGCGCTCGTCGCCCAGTTCGGGCCGACCCCGAACGGGGGCAACATCGCGGGCAGCGCGACCATCCGTGACGCCATCGCCAAGTTCACGTTTCACGATCTGCTGAACGTCTGGATCGGCCGGATGATCGTGCCTTCGGACCGCTCCGCCTTCTCCGGGCCGTGGTCGATGGGGCCGTGGAACTATCCCGGATTCTTCGAGCCCTATGCGCCGCCGATCGGGCCGAGGCAGGGGCCTTTCGGACGCAACGATGGGGTCACCGCCTGGGGCAAGATCGCGGGCGGCCTCTTCAAGTATTACGTGGGTGCCTTCAACCTGCACGACTCCTCGGTGAGCCCGCTCTACACGGCGAGGCTCAACCTGAGCTTGCTCGACCCGGAGCCAGCCTATTACCAGAAGGCTACGTACCTCGGAGAGAAGAGCATCCTCGCGCTCGGCGTGGCGGGCGAGGTGCAGCGGGAAGGCTCCGTCGAAGCGCTGCCGCCCCCCGCGGCGGGCGCGCCCCCAGGCACCCCGCGCACGGACACCTATGCCGAGATCAACGCCGACCTCCTGTTCGAAAAGAACCTCACTGGGGCGGGCACGATCACGCTCGAGGGCGCGTTCTACAAGTACTTTGGCGACTTCGAGAGGTTCGACTATTCCTATTTCGGGCTCGCGAGCTACCTCACGCCGAGCGACGTCGGCGTCGGGAAGCTGCAGCCGCTGGTCCGATTGCAACAAGCGAAGCCGAAGAACGCCGACCCCTACCTGCTCATCGATGCCCAGATGGGCTACATCATCGAAGGGCACGCTGCCCGCGTGGCGCTCGGCTACCAAAGGAGCGATCTGTCCGGGGTGAAGGGGAATGCCCTGTTCCTCGGCGTCCAGCTGCAGAAGTGATGCGCGAGCGCGGCGGGCATAGGCGAGGTTGCCTATGCCGCGAGCCGGCAGGATCGGATACGAAGTCATCGCAGTCACCTCCGAGGAGCTCGCACGCGCATGAAGCTCGCCTCTCTCCGCGGCCCCGGCCGCGACGGCACGCTCATCGTCGTCCGCCGCGACGGCCTCGCCTACGCGCCGGCCGGCGCCGCCTTTCCCACGCTCCAGGCCGCGCTCGACGACTGGGAGCGCGCCGAGCCGGCGCTGCGCCGCATCGCCGACGACATCGAGCGCGGCGGCGCGGCCGTGGCCCCGCTCGCCGTGGAAGAGCTCGCCGCGCCGCTGCCCCGCGCGTACGAGTGGATCGACGGGTCGGCGTACATCCACCACATCGAGCTCGTGCGCAGGGCGCGCGGCGCCGAGCCCCCCGAGACGCTCACGACCGATCCGCTCGTGTACCAGGGCGGCTCCGGCGTGCTGCTCGGGCCGACCGACGATATCGTCCTGCGCGACCAGGCCTGGGGCCTCGATTTCGAGGCCGAGGTCTGCGCCGTCCTCGGCGACACCCCGCAGGGCGCGCGCCGCGACGAGGCCCACCGGCACATCCGCCTGTTCCTCCTGGCCAACGACGTGACGCTGCGCAACCTCGTGCCCGCCGAGCTCGCCAAGGGCTTCGGGTTCTTCTGCTCCAAGCCGGCGACGGCGTTCTCGCCGTTCGCGATCACGCCGGACGAGCTCGGCGACGCGCTCCGCGACGGGCGCGTCCACCTGCGGCTCCGCTCCACGTACAACGGCGCGCTCGTCGGCGACCCCGAGGCCGGCCCGGAGATGCACTTCTCGTTCTTCGACCTCATCGAGCACATCGCCAGGACCCGCAGCTTCACGGCCGGGACCCTCCTCGGCAGCGGCACCGTCTCGAACCGGGACCCGGCGCGCGGCGTCTCGTGCCTGGCCGAGAAGCGCATGCTCGAGGTCCTCGCGCACGGGGCGGCGAGGACGCCTTTCATGAAGCCAGGAGACACGATCATGATCGAGATGCTGAATCGCTCGGGAGAGAGCCTGTTCGGGCGCATCGCGCAGCGGGTGGTGGCCGGATGAGCGCCAAGGTGGAGTCGATCGGCATCAAGCGGGTGGAGGCCCTGCACTACTACGTGCGCGACCTGGAGCGGAGCCGCAGGTTCTACACGGAGAAGCTCGACTTCCAGGAGATCGCCGCGAGCTCGCCGGAGCTGACCGCCGCGACGGCGCAGCAGTCGGTCGTCTTCCAGGCCGGCGCGTGCGTCATCGTCTGCTCGCAGCCGATCGGCGAGGGCGGGCGGGCGTGGCGCTACCTGCGCAAGCACCCCGACGGGGTGGGCACGATCATCTTCGAGGTGGAGGATATCGACCGCGCCTTCCGGCTGCTCGACCGCCGCGGGGGCACGCCGATCGACGAGATCCACCGGGCGACGGGCGAGGGCGGCGTGTTCGCGTCGTTCTCGATCACGACCCCGTTCGGCGACACCACCTTCCGCTTCGTGGAACGGCGCGGCTACCGGGCGCTGTTCCCCGGCTGCGTGGCCTACGAGGCGCCGCGCGGCGGCGAGAACCGCTTCGGGATCACCAGGTTCGATCACATCACGTCGAACTTCCAGACGATGGCGCCCGCCCTGCTCTGGATGGAGCACGTGCTCGGGCTCGAGCCGTTCTGGAAGATCGAGTTTCACACGAACGACGTCGGGAAGGACGCGGGCCACGGCTCGGGCCTGCGCTCCGCCGTGATGTGGGACCCGGGCTCGGGCGTGAAGTTCGCGAACAACGAGCCTTACCGGCCCTACTTCAAGAGCTCGCAGATCAACGTCTTCAACGAGGAGCACCGCGGCGACGGGGTGCAGCACGCGGCGCTCGACGTGGACGACCTCCTCACGGCCGTGCGCGGGATGCGCGCCCGAGGGGTGGAGTTCATGCCGACCCCGGCCGCCTACTACGACCTCATGCCCGAGCGCCTGCAGCGGCTCGGTGTCGGGCAGATCGACGAGGACGTGGCGGCGCTGCGGGAGCTCGAGGTGCTCGTCGACGGCGACGGCGCGAGATCCTATCTCCTCCAGATCTTCCTCAAGGAGTCGTCGGGCACGCACCGCGACCCCGACGCGGGGCCGTTCTTCTTCGAGCTCATCCAGCGCAAGGGGGACCGCGGCTTCGGCGCCGGCAACTTCCGGGCGCTGTTCGAGAGCATCGAGCGGCAACAGAAAACGCAGGGGAGCGGCTGATGCTCGACCGCATCGCCGCCGGGACGGTCCCCCGCAAGCACCACATCGCCCTCCGGAGCGAGGCGGGGGAGCTCCGCTACGAGGAGTGCCTGACGCGGGCGGGCTTCGACGGCCCCTACACGATCGCCTACCACGAGCGCCGGCCGCACGAGCACCGGCTCGCGCGCGCCGAGCACGGCTTCGCGCCGCCGGTCGCCGCGCCGGCGCGCCCGCTCGCGAAGCGGCATTACAGGACGCGAGAGCTGCCGCGGCGGGGCGGGCCCGCGATCGACTGCCGCGTGCCGCTGCTCTTCAACGACGACGTGGTGATCGGGCTCGCCCAGCCGGACGCCGACGATCCGGTGTACTTCGCGAACGCGGACGCCGACGAGCTGTTCTTCATCCTCCGCGGGAGCGGGCTCCTGCGCACGATGCTCGGCGATCTCCGCTTCGAGCAGGACGACTACGTCGTCATCCCGAAAGGGCTCTTCTACCGCTTCCTCCCCGACGCCGCGCCCCAGTGGTGGCTCGCGATCGAGGCCGCGGATATCCACCTCCCGCGCAGGTGGCGCAACGAGGTCGGCCAGCTGCGGATGGACGCGCCCTACTCCCACCGCGACTTCCGGCGGCCCACGTTCGTCGGCCCCCTCGACGAGGGCATCCGGTCCCTGGTCGTGAAGCGCGGCGGCGCGTTCCACGGCTTCGCCTGCGAGCGCACGCCGCTCGACGTCGTCGGCTGGGACGGGGCGGTGTACCCGTTCGCGTTCCCGATCCGGAGCTTCCAGGCGCGCGTCGGGCTCGTGCACCTGCCGCCGGACTGGCACGGGACGTTCGCGGCCCGGGGCGCCCTGATCTGCAGCTTCGTGCCGCGCCCCCTCGACTTCCACCCGGAGGCGATCCCTTGCCCCTATCCCCACGCGTCCGTCGACTGCGACGAGATCCTGTTCTACTGCCGCGGCGACTTCACCTCGCGCCGCGGCGTCGGCCCGGGCAGCATCTCGCACCACCCGGCCGGCGTCCCGCACGGGCCGCACCCGGGCGCGTACGAGGCGAGCCTCGGGAGCCGCGAGACGAACGAGCTCGCGGTCATGCTCGACACGGCCCGCCCGCTCGCGGCCACCCCGGCCGCGCTCGACGTGGAGGACCCGGGCTACCAGGACAGCTTCGTCGCGGGCCCGTGATGGCGTAGGGCGCTCGGCGCATCGGTTCGGCGCGTGGACGAACCCTCTCGACGGGTGATGAACGTTCGAGTTAAAATTCCATGTATGCAGGCCTCTGTCGGATCGCAGGAAGAAGTCGAGGTCGTGAAGCTCGCGAGCAAGCGCGCGCGACTTCTCGAGCGGGCGCCGCTTGCTATCGCCGAGTACGGCCGCGATCTCACGATCGAGGACTGGAATCAGGCGGCTGAGCGATTGCTCGGCTACACGCGGGAGGAGGCGCTCGGCCGGCGTGTGGATGAGCTGCTGCCCGTGCGCGGCGACCCCAGCGCCTGGCGGCGGCTCCTCGGAGAGGACGACGCCGCGCCCCGGGTGTGGACCCACGCCCGAAAGGGCGGGGACACGGCGATCTTCGAGTGGAGCCACGAGCGCCTCCTCGACGAGCGGGGGGAGGTGAGCGGCGTTGGGATCTTCGGGCAATGCGTGACGGAGCGGGCCGAGGAGCTCCGCGCTCTCAAGGCGAAGGAGCAGATCCTGCACACGGTCACGCAGACCCTGCCGATCGTCGTCTGGGCCGTCGATCGCGACGGGGTGTTCACGTTCCACGAGGGCAAGGCGGCCACGTCCGCGGGGCTGGATCAGGGGCAGTTCGTCGGCAAGAGCGTGTTCGAGCTCTTTCAGGATCATCCACAGAATGCCATGCTGCGGCGGGCGCTCGCGGGCGAGGCCGGCCATTCGACGCTCTCGACGTACGGGGTGTCGTGGGAGAACTGGCAGATCCCGGTCCGCGATGAGCGCGGCGAGATCCACGGGGTCCTCGGCGTGACGCTCGACGTCACCGACGCGAAGAACACGGAGCAGGAGCTCCGGAGCAGGCTGGAGCTCATCGAGCGCCAGCAGCAGGTCATCCGCGAGCTGTCGACGCCCATCATCCAGGTCTGGGACGGCGTGCTGACCTTGCCCATGATTGGCATTCTGGACAGCGCGAGGACCGCAGACGTGATGGACTCCCTGCTCGAGGCGATCACGCGCACCGGCGCGCGTTACGCGATCCTCGACCTCACCGGCGTCGAGATGGTGGACACGAAGACCGCGAGCTACCTGATCCAGCTCGTCGGCGCCATCCGGCTCCTGGGCGCGGAGGGCATCATCACGGGCATCCGGTCGAACGTCGCGCAGACCGTCGTGGCGCTCGGGCTCGATCTGACCGGAACTACCACCTTGGGAAACCTGCGGGCGGCGCTCCAGCACTGCATCCGGCAGATGAGCAAAGAGCACGCAGCGAGCGCGCCGCAGCGGCGGTGATGTCGCTCGAGGGCGGGGCGGGCGCGGCGCGCGGTCAGGCGTCGCGCAGCTCGATGAGGATGCCGGACTCGGACTTCAGCTTGTTGATCATCGCGTTCGCCGAGGTCACCGGCGAGGGGGTGTCGGGGCGGTAGGCGGCGCCGACGATGACGGGGCGGTCGGGATCGCCGTCCACGAAGCCCACGAGGACCTCGGTCCCGGGCTTGAGCGGGAAGCGCATCCCGTAGCTCGTGCCCGCGTGGGGTTGCAGCATCCGGACCCAGCGCGATTGCTTCTGGGCGTGATCGGCGGTGTCGAAGAGGAAGCGCACGGTGTAGCGGCCCCATTCGTCGAGCTGGGAGGTGCGCTGCACGCCGTGCTCGATGCCGTGCTCCACGACGGCGTTGAGCAGGCCGTGGATGCGGGGGCGGGGGGTCAGGCGCGGGGGGCGGTAGGTGTGCTCGGCCGGGATGGCGCGGAAGGTGTTCCGGTAATAGTGCTCGCCGGTGCTGCCGCCGTGGGTGAGCACCGACCACTTACCCTCGTGCTCCACCTCGACGAGCAGGAGATCCATCGGGCGCGGGCCCTCGAGAGGCACCCGGCGGCCCGCGGTGAACCCGGGGAGATCGCTCACGCCGGTGTAGACCTTGCGCTCCACTTGGCGCTCCTCGGCGCGGATCCGGGCGAGCAGCGCGCCCTCCTCGGGTGTCTTGAAATGGCCGCCGTACTCGACCACCCCGCCGGCCGCGCCCCGGGGCAGCTCGTGGAGCGACCGGAGGTCCACGTTGGGGGTGCGGTAGTTGTAGTCCTGCACGACGTAGAGGGAGGGGATGGTCCGGGTCTTCAGGTCGAGGCGGTAGACGTCGGCGTGCTCGCCCCGGGGGCGGAGCAGCGCGGGCTCGAGGGCGGGGAACGCCTGCTGGTGATCGCTGAAGACGATGCGATCGACGCCGCTGTCGTGCTCGAAGAAGAAGCTCACGCCGAGGTGCTCGGCCAGGCGGGAGATGAAGGCGAGATCGCTCTCGCGGTACTGAGCGACCAGCTCCCGCGCGGCGTAGCGCTCGGCGAGGCGCAGGTCGAAGTCGTGGTCGGAGAGGCCCACCAGGCGGAGCTTCTGCTCGATGATCTCGGGCACGCTCATCTCCAGGAAGACCTCCTGGGTCTCCACCAGCGAGAGCCACTCGAGGCGGGGCACCACCTTGAGGTCGTACAAGGGGGCCTCGTGCGAGGCGTCGAGGCACTCGTCCATCTCCCAGACGAGCCCGTGCACGCGGCGGATCTCCGCGCCGTCGCGCTCGAAGACGATCGAGACCGGCGCGCCCACCACCTGGTCGGCGTCGAGGCCCTCCGGGTCGAGGCAGGCCACGCGGAGGTCGAAGGAGAACGGCCGGGAGATGACCTCCCGGCCGCGCAGGGAGTACACCTGGATCCCCTCGCAGTCGAACCTCGGGGACTCGATCCGCGCGTCGACGTGGCGATACCGCTCGGTGGTCATGGTGTATCGACGACAGCGGAGCGCCGCCACGGCGTCAAGGGAGGCGCTCTCTCCGCTGGACGCTCGGCGCAGCGCCGGCTTACGCTGCGCGGCGCACAGGAGGGCGCATGGGCAACAGCAAGGCGGGCGGCGAGGACGACGTCACCTCCAGGGGGAAATACCTGCTGATCTCGGTCCCCGACTTCGCCGAGGACCCGATCAACCCCGGGCGCATGATGACGTCCTACCTGAGGATCGGCGCGGCCAGCACGACCTGGTGGAACGATCCGGGGGGCAGCCTCGCGGCCGTGGTGAACCTGGCCGGGCCCGCGGGCGGCCGCGGGGCGCCGCCGGGCAGCCCGCTGCTCGACAACTATGACGCGAGCGACGGCTCGACCAGCAACTACACCACGGCCCATCCGAGGCAGGTCAGCATCGGCGCGTGGTCGTCGGACGCCTCGGGCGCTGCGGGGAGCGGGGGCGCGGGCGGCGGCGCCGACGTGCTCGCGCTGCAGGAGCAGCAGCACCGGGAGCTGGTGAGCGGGCGGCAGATGCGGCCGACGTTCGTGGACGACCAGCGGCTGCGGGAGGGGTGCCCGTCACCGCACCAGCTCTCCGAGGACGCGCGCATCAACGAGAGCTCGTACCTGCACAGCCGCGGGGGATGGCGCGATCACTCGGACGGGAACCGGATCACCACCACCTACGGGGACAAGGTGGAGGTGATCCGGGGCAACTACAAGCTGATGGTGATGGGGCGGCAGGACGACCCGAGCAAGGCCGCGGGGCTCGACGTCTCGGGGCAGCACATCCAGGACTACGCCTATACCTGGGCCGCGTTCCACCGGGTGGAGTGGGCGCAGGACCCGTACAGCGGGGTCTGGCACCAGCAGAGCTCCACCGACGGCGCGGTGGTGACCGAGAACTTCGGCGGCGATGTCTACGAGCACAAGTGGGGGGAGCACCACCACAGCACCGTCGGGCAGGAGAGCCCGGTCGAGAAGGACGAGAACGGGCGGCCGCGGGGCAACCCGCACATCATCGAGAAGACCTGGGCGAAGCGGATCGAGTCGTACACCGGCTCCTCGGCGTACCGGATCCCATCGATCGAGGAGGAGACCTGGGCGGACCGCATCTCGTCGCTGACGGACGCGGCGAGCACGAGCGAGACGACGCGGGTGAGCGGGGCGATCACGTCGGAGACCACGGCGGGGTCGATCACGGAGACGACCATGGCGGGGGCGGTCGCCGAGATGACGCTGGTGGGCGCCAAGGGCGGGCTGACGCTGGCCGGCGCGCTGGCGGATCTCACGGTGGCCGCGAACAAGACGGACGTCTTCGTGGGCGCGACGCACATCGACCTGGAGCTGATGCTGCTCAAGCTGAGCGTGGTGCTCGGGCAGCGGGTCGAGATCGCCTGGCCCAAGGGCTACCGCATGGGGCCGGAGGACGGGAAGTTCACGATGCGGGACGTCGCGACCGGGCTCGATATGGCGCGCTTCGCCGCAAAATATGCGGTCACCTCGCCGCTCATCCGCCTCGGCATCGGCGGGGAAGCGATGGCCGAGTGGGTGTTCCGGTGACGGCGGGCGCGTAGCGGGCGGGCGAGGCAGACATGCTGGTCCAGAACCTCACGCCGTTCCTGTGCGGCATCAAGCGGGTGTTCCGGAGCCCGCCGCGGCCGGAGATGACCATCGTGGTGCGGGGGAGCTTCGTCCTCCGGCCGGGCGAGGCGCTCGCGCCGCTCGAGGACCCGGCCGAGCAAGCGTCGCTCACGGCGGAGGTCTTTCACGAGGACGACGAGGAGCGGCGCGGGGAGTGCCTGTACGGCGGGGACTTCGCCGACTTCAAGCGCAATGCGGAGGTGCTGCTCAAGGCGAGCTGCCACGCGCCGGGCAAGAGGGCGGTGGAGGAGTGCACGGTGCTCTTCGGGGTCGGGGCGTGGTCGAAGGCGCTCCGGGTGATCGGGCGCCGCGTCTGGACCGAGCGGATGCTGGGCCCGGCGATCTCGGAGCCGGCGCCGTTCGTGAGCATGCCGATCACCTGGGCCAACGCGTTCGGCGGGCCGGAGTACCCGATGAACCCGGTGGGGAAGGGATACCGGACGCCGGAGCTGCCCACCGTCGAGCTGCCGGGGCAGCCGATCCGGTCGCGCGCGGACACGCCCGCGCCCGCGGGCTTCGGGCCGATCAACCCGGGCTGGCCGCAGCGGGTCGGCAAGGTCGGGAAGGCGTACGGCAGGCGCTACCTGACCGAGCGCGCGCCCTGGTACGCCGACGATTTCGACGTGGGCTACTTCCACGCGGCGCCCGAGGATCAGCAGCTCCGCGGGTATCTGCGCGGCGACGAGGAGCTGACCTTCCAGAACCTGCACCCGGAGCACGCGACGCTGAAGGCGCGGCTGCCGGGGCTCGCGGTGCGCGCGTTCGTGCGCGGCCGGGAGGGCGAGCTCCGCGAGGCGCCGATGGCGCTCGACACGCTCTATGCGGATCTCGACGTGGGGCGGGTGGCGCTGACGTGGCGCGGGCTGTCGCCGGTGCGCGAGGACGATCTGTCGGACGTGGCGGGGGTGCTCGTCGTCGCCGAGGCGCTCGGGGGAGAGCGCGGGGCGGAGGCGGGCTACCGCGCGAGGCTGGACGCGTTCCTGGAGGATCCGGCGGGCATCCGCGCGGCTGCGCCGCCCGGGTTCCTGGAGGCGGCGGAGCGGCAGCGGCGGCGCGACGCGGGGGAGGAGGTGCCGCCGATGCCGGGGAGCGAGGGGCTCGATCCGATCTCGCGGGTGATCCAGGAGCGCCTCGGCGGGGTGGCGGCGGGAGAGCAGCAGAAGATCCGCGAGGCGATTCAGCAGGCGCTCGGCGGCGCGCGCAAGCAGGCCGAGCTGGAGGCCGCCGTGGCCGCGGCGTCCGCCCCCGCGCCGCCCGCGCCGGTGAACCTCAAGCCGGGCGCCGCGCCCGCGGTGGGGCTGCGGCGCGTGATGCGGCAGGTCCTGGCGCAGGCCGCGGAGGCGCGGCGCTCGCTGGCGGGGCGGGAGCTCGCGGCGGAGCAGCGGGAGCGGCTCGCGGCGATGGAGCAGATGCCGCACGATCCGCGGTGGCGGGAGCTCGATCCCGACTACACGCCGCCGGTCGAGCCCCTCTCCACGGGCGAGCCCGGGCCGGGCAGCGATCTGCGGGAGCGCGATCTCACCGGGCGGGATCTGCGGGGCGCCGATCTGCGCGGCGCGGATCTGCGGGAGGCGATCCTCACGCGCGCCGATCTGCGCGGCGCGGACCTCCGGGGGGCGAAGCTGCGCGCGGCGATCCTCTTCCAGGCGGATCTCTCGGGCGCCGATCTCTCGGGCGCGGATCTCACCCGCGCCAACGCGGCCGAGGCGCGCGCGGAGGGGGCGCGCTTCGAGGAGGCGATCCTCGATCAGATCTTCCTCGAGGGCGGGAAGCTCCGGGGGGCCACGCTGCTCCGGGCGCGGGGGGAGTACGCGGCGCTCCGCCGGGCCGATCTGAGCGACGCGGCGCTCGGGGGCGCGGCGCTCGCGCGCGCGGACCTCTCGGAGAGCACGCTCGATCGGGCGGACCTCGCGGGCGCGACGCTCGCGCGGACGTCGCTCGAGGGCTGCAGCGGGGCGCAGGTGAACCTCGTCGGCGCCGATCTAGGCGGGGCCAACCTGGCGGGGGCGGCGCTCGCGGGCGCGCGGCTCGAGGACGCCCGCGCCGACAGGTCGAACTGGACCGGGGCGACGCTCGACGGCGCCGATCTCGGGTTCGCGACGCTGCGCGGGGCGCTGCTCACGCGCGCGTCCCTCGCGGGGGCGCGCCTGTTCGGCGCCGATCTGCGGCACGCGCGGCTCGACCGCGCGAACCTCGAGCGGGCGGACCTCACGCGGGCGAACCTCTTCGAGGCGGACCTCGGCAAGGCGCGGATCGGCGGGGCGCGCTTCGCGGGCGCCAGCCTGTACGGGGCGGCGCTGCTCGGGGCGGACGGCGCGGGCGCGGACTTCACGGGGGCGAACCTGAAGCGGTCGACGCGGGCGGAGGCATGAGGGTCGAGGAGCTCCTCTCGGCGGTGCGCGCCGGCCGATCGCTCGCGGGGGCGACGATCGCCGAGCTGGATCTCGCCGGGCTCGATCTGCGCGGCGCGCGGCTCGGCGGGGCGCGCCTGCTCGCGCTGCGGATGGCGGGGGCCCGGCTGGAGGGGGCCGACCTCGCGGGCGCGCAGATCGCGCGGGTGGATCTCGAGGGCGCGGGTCTCGAGGGCGCGGACCTGAGCGGCGCGCTGATCGTGCGCGCCTCCGCCGCCGGCGCGCGGCTCGGGGGGGCGCGGCTCGGGGGGGCGCGGCTCTTGCGCGTGGATCTGCGCGGGGCCGCGCTGGGCGGCGCGGAGCTGGGCGGCGCGGCGCTGGACGAGGTGATCCTGGCGGGCGCGGATCTGCGCGGGGCGACCGTGGCGCGCGCGGTGCTCCGCCGCGCCGATCTCTCGGGCGCGGCGCTCGACGGGGCGCGGGTCGAGCAGGCGGCGCTGACCGCGGTCGATCTGCGGGGGGCCGACCTCCTCGGCTCGGCGTGGGAGGGGGTGGTGCTCTCCGAGGTGGATCTGAGGGGCGCGCGGCTGCCGCGGGAGCTGCGGCACGTGTTCCTGGATCGGTGCCGGCTCGCGGACGAGGGGGCCACGGTCGACCTGGAGGGCGCCGATCTGCGCGGGGCCTCGCTCGGCGGCGCGGATCTGCGGGGCGCGCGGCTAAGGGGCGCGCGGCTCGGCGCGGCCAACCTGATGGAGTGCGATCTGCGGGGCGCCGATCTGACGGGCGCGGATCTGCGGGGCGCGCTGCTCGATCGGGCCCGGCTCGAGGGGGTGGATCTGCGGGGGCAGGATCTGCGGCTGACGTCGCTGCGGGAGGCGAACCTCGCGGGGGCGGATCTCGGGGGGGCGAGCCTGAGCATGACCTCGCTGGAGGACGCGGCGCTCGCGGGGACGAAGCTCGAGCGCGCGCACCTCTGGGGCGCGCGGGTGCGCGGGGCGTCGCTGGAGGAGGCGCTGATCGACGGTGCGGTGTTCCGCGGGGTGGACTTCGAGGGGATGGATCTGCGGCGGCTGCGCCTCCGCGGGCTGACGCTCGCGGGGTCGTCGTTCCGGGGCGCGATCCTGGAGGGGATGGATCTCGAGGGCTGCGATCTGAGCGGCTGCGATCTCACCGACGCCGACGCGCGCCGCGCGGTGCTCCGGGGCGCGACGCTGCGGTACGCGACGGCGACGCGGGCCCGCCTCGACGTGGCGGATCTGCGCGAGGTGATGGCGAAGGGCGCGTTCTTCGGCGAGGCCTCGCTGGAGGGCGCGAAGCTCGGCGGGGCGACGCTGCGCTTCGCGACGCTGGCGCAGGCGCGGCTCCAGCACGCGGACCTGACGGGCGCCGATCTGCGCGAGGCGGTGCTCGTCGAGGCGGCCGCGGCGGGGGCGCTCTTCACGCGCGCGCGGCTCGGGTACGCGGACCTCTCGCGCGCCGATCTGCGCGGCGCGGAGGTCTCGCTGGCCGATCTGTCGGGCGCCAACCTGCACGCCGCCCGCGATCAGGGCGTCGCCTGGTCGGCGGCGGACCTCCGCGGCGCGCGCCGCACCGATCCCGACCGCCTCGAGGCCGAGGCGTGGCGGCCCCCCGAACGACCCCAGCCGACAGCCCGAGGAGAGCGCCGATGAGCAACGTGGTGGTCCCCCTGCGTGAACCCAGCCCGGAGCCCGCGCCGCGGCCGCTCCTCGGCCCCGCCACCGTGATCCGCGTCGGCCCGGCCGACGTCGAGGTGCGCCTGCGGAGCGGCGCGCCGGCGCGGGCGCGGCTGGCGCTCGCGTTCACCTACGAGCCGGCGGAGGACGACGTGGTGCTGGTGATCGGCGACGAGGCGCAGGGTCACTACGTGATCGGCGTGCTGCAGGGCCGGGGCCGCGCGTCGCTGGAGCTGCCGGGCGACGTGGAGGTGCGCGCCGTGGGCGGGGTGCTGCGGCTCGCCGGCGACAAGGGCGTGGAGATCGCCGCGCCCGACGTCGGGATCGAGGCGCGCAGCCTGCGCGTGCTCGCCGGGGCGGTGGTGCAGCGCTTCGCCTCGCTGCGGCAGCGGGTGAGCGAGCTGCTGCACGTGCACGCGGGGCAGAGCCATACGGTGGTGGACGGCGCCGCGCACACGCAGGCGAAGAGCGCCGCGATCCTCACGGAGGAGAAGATGACGCTCAACGGCAAGGCGATCCACCTGGGCTAGGAGGACGGCGATGCTCCCCGCAGCCCACCGCGGCGCCGGCCAGAACGTGTCCTTCCCCGACGTGTGCCTCACGCCGCCCGCGCCCGGCGTGCCCGTGCCGTACACGAACCTCGGGATGCACGCGATGGCGGCGCCCTTCTCGCCCACGGTGATGGTCGCCGGCCTGCCGGCGCTGAACCTGAGCGCGAAGATCCCGATCACCACCGGCGACGAGGCGGGCGCGCTGCACCCGACCATCAAGGGCCAGGGCACCTTCGTGGCCGGCTCCCCGACGGTCATGGTGGACGGGCTGCCCGCCATCAACCTGACCGCGCCCGTGACGGGGAACGCGATGAACGCGCCGAAGGGAGAGCACCTCATCCCCAACGCGGTGAGCGTGTTCTACAACCTCGCGAGCGCAGCGCCGGGGGCCGGCCGGGCCGCGGGGGAGGCGATGCGCGAGGTCGCCGAGGCGCTCGTCGACGCGCCGCCGCCGGCCGCGACGCTGCTGCCGGGCGGGGTGGGGCTCGTGCGCGTGGCGGTGATGGCCCCCGACGCGCCGGCGCGGGTGTTCGCGGGGATCCGCCGGATCGAGGAGGCGGAGGGGGGCCTGCGCGCGCTGATCCTGGATCTGCGCGGCTGCCCCGGCGGGGAGCTCGACGCGGCGCTGCGGCTCGCGGAGGATTTCCTGCCGCGCGGCGCGGAGCTCGGCGCGATGATCGACGCCGACGGCGACGCGGTGGTGCGCCGGTCGCGCCGCGATCCGGCGTTCGAGCTCCCCGTGGTGGCGCTGGTCGACGGGGGTACGGCGTCGGCTGCCGAGGTGCTCGCCGGATCGCTGCAGGCGCGCGGGCGCGCGCTGCTGGTCGGGGCGCGGACGCACGGGAAGGGCAGCGTGCAGAGCGTGGTGCAGACGCCGGAGGGGCTCTGCTACGCGACGGTGGGGCGCTGGCTGCTGCCCGGCGGGGTCGAGCTCGAGGGCCGCGGGCTCACGCCGGACGTCGCGGCGGAGGGCGAGGGCGATCCGGAGGTCGACGCGGCGCTGCGCGCGGCCTGGGAGGCCGCGCGGAGGGGCACCGATTCGCGAGATCGCGTGCGCGTTCGGTGATCCGCGTGCCGCCTTGGAGCCTCTGCGCAGCGTAGAGACCGTCGCCGGAGGTGGGGACGTGACGGGAGCAGGCGCGCCTGGCGCGACCGGGTGGCGCGCAGCGCGTTGCGGTGCAGCGGGGGTCCGGAGGCCGCGCGAGCGCGGTGGATCGCGCGTCGGCGGGGTCCGGAGGCCGCGCGAGCGCAGTGGATTGCGTCGAGGAGGGGTCCGGACCCCCCTTCTGGCACAAGATCGGGTGTCTC
This sequence comes from Sorangium sp. So ce836, assembly GCF_028553905.1. NCBI lineage: Bacteria > Pseudomonadati > Myxococcota > Polyangiales > Polyangiaceae > Sorangium > Sorangium sp. So ce836. The sequence goes on from NZ_CP102233.1 coordinate 5,599,060, forward strand.
CGAGGGGAAAATGGCGCAGAATCGCTCAATTTCGAGCGTGATTTGGCACAGATTTGCCCCGGAGGACGGTCCCCAGAGCGTTTCGGAGGGGTCCGGACCCCGGTGTGTCGCAATGCATTGTGGTTGTGCCGGTGCCGGACCCCCCTCGCTTGGCACAGGGTCGGGCCGATCTGGCGCACTCCAGGCGGTGCGCCGCTGAAATTGACACAGCGTGGAATCACCTCCGGTATTCGCTGAGCGTGACCCTGCGCCGCCCCGCGCGCCCTCACGGATGGCGCGGCTACGCCCCGAGCTCCGCGATCGACCGGCAGGCGCGGCGGAGCCGGTCGCGCAGCCACCGATGCGCGGGGTCGGCGTCGAAGCGGGGGTGCCACGCCTGCGCGATGGTGATGCCCGGCGTGGTCACGGGCAGCGGGAAGGTGACGAGATCGAAGCGCGGGGCGGCGTGCGCGAGCCATTTCGACGGGAACGCGCCGACGAGGTCGGAGCTGGCGAGGAGGCACAGCGCCGCATAATGGCCCGACGCCACGGCCGCGGTGGTCCGGGCGAGCCCCTTCTTCTTGAGGGCGTCGTCGATGGGGCCCCAGACCTTCCCCTGCCTCGACACGCCGAGGTGGGCGTGCTCGACGAACCGCTCCAGCGTCACCTTGCCGGACGCGAGCGGGTTGCGGCGGCGCACCACGCCCACGAAGCGGTCCCGGGCGAGCGCCTGCACGCGGATCTCCGGGCCCATGTCGTCGATGATGCCGACGTCGAGATCGATCCGGCCCTCCCGGAGCGCGGCCACGTCCTCGTCGCCCTCGGGGAGGAAGCGGACCGTGACGCCCGGCGCCTCGGCCCGAAGGGCGTCGAGGAGCGGGGCGCCCAGGAGCCCGAGCATGCCGTCGCTGGTCCGGACGGCGAAGCTGCGGGTGAGCGCGGCGACGTCGAGCGCGCCCCGCTCGCGGAGGACCGCGCTCGCCGAGGCGACCACCGCGCGCACGCGCGGGCGCAGCTCCGCGGCGCGCGGCGTGGGCACGAGCCGCCGGCCGGCACGCACGAGGATCGGGTCGCCCACGGCCTCGCGGACGCGCGCGAGCGTGCGGCTCATGGCCGAGGGGCTGAGGTGCATCCGCCGCGCGGCGAGGAGGACGCTCTCCTCCTCGAGGAGCACGTCGAGCGCGACGAGCAGGTTCAGATCCATGGAGTGCATGGGACGCAACGATACCTTACCGACCATGCACTGGAAGCCATGTCTCTCCGGGCGCACCTTCCGTGTCGAACAGGGCAGCCAGCGAGGGCAGCAGCGCCGTCGCCGTGAGCCTGCCCGGAGGAGAGTCGCCATCATGAGCACCACGCTCGATTCGCCGCGCGTCCAAAGCATCCTCGACCGCCTCTTCCAGGACGCCGACAGCGGCGATCCGCGCATCATCGCCCGCGTCCGCGGCGACTGGGAGCTCCGCGGGCCGGAGCCGGACCCCGAGCGGCTCGCCCACATGCTCGCCGACGCGTATCTGCCGGTCTCCCGCGAGGTCGGGCGGCTGCTGCACCTCCTCGCCTTCGCGGCGAGGGCGCGCACGGTGGTGGAGTTCGGCACGTCGTTCGGGATCTCGACGCTGTTCCTGGCCGCGGCCGTCCGCGATGGGGGCGGCGGGCGGGTGATCGGCAGCGAGATGCACCCGGAGAAGGTGCGGCGGGCGCGGAACAACCTCGACGAGAGCGGGCTCGGCGATCTCGTCGAGATCCGCGAGGGGGACGCGCTGGCGACGCTCCGGGACGTGGAGGGGCCGATCGATCTCGTCCTGCTGGACGGCTGGAAGAACCTTTATCTGCCGGTGCTCCGGATGCTCGAGCCCAGGCTGCGGCGGGGCGCGCTCATCGTCGCCGACGATCTCGACATCGCGCCCGACGACCTGCGGCCCTATCTCGAGTACGTGCGCCGCACGGGCAGCGGATACGGATCGGTGGAGATCCCGCTGGGGGACAGGCTGGAGGTCTCCTGCTGGCACGGCCGCGACGGCGGCGAGAGCGAGGCGTGAGCGCGAGCGGTCGCGCTGCTCCTCGCGCGAGGGCGACCGGCGTGATCCGGCGCCCCAGGCGCTCGTGTCCGCCGCGCTTCAGTCGAGCCGGATGACGACCTTGCCGAAGTGCTTGCCCGCGGCGAGCTTGGCCAGCGCGTCGCTCGCCCGCTCGAGCGGGAAGACCTCGTCGATCACGGGGCGGATCGCGTGCGCCTCGAGCGTCGCCGTGAGATCGACGAACGACTGGCGCGAGCCGACGATGACGCCCTCGAGGCGGATCGCGCGGAACAGGATCGGCATCGGATCGATCTGGCTGCCGACCCCGGTGAGCAGCCCGATGAGGCTCACGACGCCGCCGGGCTTCACCGCCTGGAGCGAGCGCGGGAGCGTGCCGGCGCCGCCGACCTCGATCACCCGGTCCACCCCCTCGCCGCCCGTCAGGCGCAGCACCTCCTCGTGCCACTCCGGCTGCTGCCGGTAGTCGATCGTGTCGGTCACGCCGAGCGCGCGCAGGCGCTCGATCTTCGCCGCGCTGGACGACGTGGCGATGACGCGCAGCCCCGCGGCGCGCGCGAGCTGCGCGGCGAAGATCGACACGCCGCCGGTCCCCTGGACGAGGACGGTGGCGCCGGGCGCGGGGCGCGGCCACGACTCGAAGAGCGCGGACCACGCGGTCACGCCTTCGGCGGTGAGCCGGCGCGTGATGCGCCTCGAGCGAGAGCTCGGCGTGGCGCTCCTTTCGCGCACCACGCGGTCGCTCCGCCTGACCGACGACGGGCAGGCCTTCTACGCGCGCTGCGTGCGCATCGTCGAGGAGCTCGGGGAGGCGACCGAGGCGATCGCGCGCGCCAGTACGAAGCCGGTGGGGCTCCTGCGCGTCGACGCGCCGGTGACGCTCGGGCGGGAGGTGATCGCGCCGGGCCTGCCGCGCTTCTCGGCGCGCTATCCCGACGTCCGTGTCCACCTGACGCTGCGCGATCAGCACGTCGACCCCGTGGCCGAAGGGCTCGACCTGCTCGTGCGCATCGGCCAGCTCGGCGACTCGAGCCTGGTGGCGCGCCGGCTCGGCGCGAGCCGCATCGTCCACTGCGCGGCGCCGTCGTACCTGGCGCGGCGCGGCGCGCCGAAGGCGCCGGCCGATCTCGCGCACCATGACTGCGTCGGGTACCTGCGCGATGGGCGGCCGGATCCGTTTCGCTTCCTGACGGGGGACGGGGACGCCGTGCTCGATGTGCCCATCTCCGGGCCGTTCCACGCGAACGACGCGGATGTCCTGAAGCGCCTCGCGATCGCGGGGAGCGGGATTGTGGCGATGTTCGATTTCCTCGTGAAGGACGCGCTGGCCGAGGGGACGCTCGTGACCGTGCTGGAGGGAGCGCGGACGATGAGCTGGCCGATTCACGCGCTCTACCCGAAGAATCGGCATTTGCTGCCGAAGGTGCGGGTGTTCGTCGATTTTCTTGCGGAGATCTTCGCGCCGTCAGGGGCGCGGCGCGGGGGAGAGCGCCGGCGCGGCGCACCGCGTGGGTGAGGCGCGCGTGGAGGGCTCGCACGACCACAGGGACAGATGAGATACGCTGTGCCGACCGGTTGGTCCGCCCAAGTGCTCGCGTCGATGGAGAGCCCGGGGACCACGCCATGGACCTCCGTGTCGAGATCGCGGTACGTTCTCCCTGGGGGGCGCCATCCGCGTCCGTGTTCACCCCGGGGCGCCATCCGCGTCCGTCAGGCGAGGCAGCGGGGAGGTTGTACGATGGGCGAGTTATTGACGACGGCCCAGGCGATCGAGGCAGCAAGATACAATGACGCCCGCGCGCTCGACCTGCTGGTCATGCTGCGGAGCTTCTTCGGCGTCGACCAGCAGGCGAGCTCGCGCAGCTACACCGAGGCGCTCGTGCAGCGCATCGCGTGGTTCCAGCGGCGCCTCGACGTCTCCGTCGACGGCAAAATAGGACCGACGACGCACCCGCTCATCCTCGAACAGATGGGCGCCGCCGACGCCGGCCCGCTCTGGCCAGCCGAGGACGCGCCGCCGGAGGCCCGGCTCGCGCACTACACGATGCTGTGCAAGCTGGTGGGGCACGACCCCACGGGATCGAGGACGATCTTGCTCGGCCTGCGCGGCGTCCGGCTCTTCGGCCTGCGCACCCATACGGTGAGGAGCCGGAGCGAGTACGACGACACGTTCGTGCTGCTGAGCTTCCAGGGCGACGAGAAGGTGTACGAGTTCCGCGGCGCGACGCACCCGTACCAGACGAGCTCGATGGCCTCTCCGGACTTCGACGGTGATCGCCGTCCCGACGTCGGGATGCTGAGGCCGGGGTACTATCATGTCGAGGCGCGGTCCGACCCCTACAAGGGTCACCCGGCGCTCATGGTCCTCCGCCCCGCGGGGGCGAACCGCGGTCGGCTCCCCGCGTACCGTGACACGAACCACGACGGCCTCTTCGACGAGGCCGAGATGCGCGCGTCCGAGACGGCCACTTCCGGAGGGCAGGTGTCGGAGGGGATCGGGGCGTGGATGGATGGGGTCCTCTTTCATCCGGGCCTCGGATTCAGCTCGATCGGCTGTCAGACCGCACGTGGCGAGGACATCGGGAAGCTCCATGCGCTGGGGAAGTTCGAGTACCTGCTCGTCAATGCGGTGGACGTGCTCGCCCTCATGAAGCAGAGGCGATGAATGAGCCCGGGGCTGACAAGCGAGCAGCGCCCCGTGCCTCAGCGTGACAGGCGCGCCGCCAGGTAGCGACGCATGGACATCGGCGCTCGGCCGAGCAGGCGCTCCAGCGTCGGATCCACGGCGGCGAACTCGCGCTCCCGGCTCGCCGCGAACAGGCCCAGGAGCAAGTCCGCCCGTTCTTCGGGCACGCCGTGAGACACCATGTCCGCTCGGAACGCTCGATCGCTGACGGTCACCCGCGCGATCGAGCGCCCGAGGAGCTCCGAGGCGATCGCGGCGATCTCCGCGAGGTCGAGCGCCGCGGAGGCGGTGAGCGGCGGGGTCGACCCCTCGAGGCGCGCCTCGTCCGTCAGCGCGATCACCGCCGCTTCGGCCAGGTCGCCGTGCTCGGTCCACGAGATCGGGCCGTCCTCTGGCGCGATGAGCTTGCCGGTCTCGAGCGCCCGCTCGAGGAGCATGAGCCCGGACGCGGCATAGAACCCGTTGCGAAGCGAGGTGAAAGCGACGCCCGACCTTTGCAGCGACGCCTCGGTGGCCGCGTGGTCGCGCATGGGCGCGAAGCGGGACGCCGGGTTCGAGCCCATGTGGCTCGTGTAGAGGACGCGGCGGGCGCCCGCCGCGCGAGCCGCCTCGAGCGCGGCTTCGTGCTGGCGCACCGCGGCCTCGCCCGCGCTGTCGATGGAGACGATCAGGACGTGCGAGGCGCCCTCGAACGCGTGGCGCAGGCTCGCGGGGTCGTCGAAGGCCCCCCGACGCACGCGGACGCCGCGCTCGGCGAGCGCGCTGGCCTGCTCCGGGTTGCGCACGCTGACGCCGAGCCGAGCGGCGGGCACGCGCTGAAGGAGGCGCTCCGTGATGGCTCGGCCGAGCTGACCGTTGGCTCCAGTGACGATGATCATGACAACCTCCTGCCGCGCTGGGCGCGGCGATCGCGCGCGATCATCCCGAGGACCACGCGGCTCCCCGTGCTCCGCGCGGCCCGGTGACGACGGCGTTCTTCACGGGGTCGAACCTAGCGCCGGCCGCCGGAGCGCATTAGTGTGCTCGGCGGGAAGGAACTGTTGCCGTGGACGCACAGATCGATCTGGACCTCAACGACGCCGCGCTCCTCGTGCGGGTCGTCCGGACGCGCAGCTTCTCGGCCGCCGCCCGCGAGCGCGGGGTGCCGGTCTCCACGGTGAGCCGGCGCATCGCGCGGCTCGAGTCCGCGCTCGGCGTCCGGCTCCTCGAGCGAACGACGCGGCGGCTGCAGCTCACCGACGCCGGGCGCGCGTACTTCGGCCACGCCGAGCGGGCGATCGACGACCTGACGCAAGGCACGCATCACGTCCGCGAGCTCCAGAGCGAGCCGCGCGGACGCGTGCGGATCGTGGCGCCGGTCTCCCTCGGCGCCGCGGTGGCGAGCGCCGTCTGCGCCTATCTCGCGAAGCACCCCCGCGTGTCGGTCGACCTCGAGATCGATTCGCGGAGGGTCGACCTCCTCGCCGGGAGCTTCGACATCGCGATCGTCCCGGGCAAGGTGGACGACACCACCGACTTCGTGGCGCGCGAGCTCTGGCGCGCGACGCGGAAGCTGCTGTACGCGAGCCCGCGCTACCTCGAGGCGCGGGGCGTTCCCCAGAAGGTCGAGGACCTCGCGCGCCACGATTGCATCGCGATGCACGCGACCGAGGGAATGGCCACGTGGACGCTCGGGCAAGGGCGCCGGAGGCGGCGCATCGCCTTCGAGCCGCGCTTCTACGTGAGCGAGTCGTCCGCGGCTTACCGCGCGACGCTCGCGGGCGTCGGCATCGCGATGCTTCCGGAGGTGTTCTGCGCCGAGGACGTGGCCGCGAAGCGCCTGGTCCGCGTCCTCGACGGCTACGAGGCCGAGGCCGGAGGCGTCAGCCTCCTCTACCGCGCGCATCGAGCCCTGACGGCCGCCGTCCGGACCTGCGTCGACCACCTCCTCGGGGCGCTGCCGGCGACCGATCCGGCGCGCGGAGGCCGCGGCCGCCGCGAGGACCGACGTTGAGCGCGCGCATCATCCTGGTTCGGCACGGCCGCTCGGCGCACGTCCACACCGGCTGGATCGACGCCGCCGGGTTCCAGCGCTGGCGCGACGCCTACGACGCCGCGGGCCTTTCGCCCGGGGAAAGCCCGCCGCCGGCGCTCCGGGCCCTGGCGATGCAGGCGGGCGCGGTGGTGGCGAGCGATCTGCCGCGCGCCCGCGCCTCGGCCGAGCTGCTCCTTCCCGGCGGCGAGATCGCCACGTCGGCGCTGCTGCGCGAGCTGGAGCAGCCGGCGCCGCCGCTGGGCGGCGCGCGGGCGCCCCTCGCGGTCTGGGCGCTCGCGATCGGCCTCCGGAAGGCCTACGGGGCGCTCCGCGCCGAGCCGCCGCCCGCGGCGCAGCGGCGCCAGGCCGCCGAGGCGGCCGAGTGGTTGATCGGGCTCGCGGCCCAGCGCGGCAGCGTGCTCGCGGTCACCCACGGCTGGCTGCGCGGGCTGCTGGCGCAGGCGCTGGCCGAGCGCCGGTGGCGGCGCGAGCACATGTCGGGGCGCTACGCCCACTGGAGCGCGTGGACGCTGACCGATGGGCGTAGCGCCGGCGCAAAGGCGTGAGCGCGTCAATGCCTCTGCTTGCAGCCCCCGTAGCGCTCCACGCTCGCGAGCGTCGGCGGATTGACGAAGTACGTCGCGTCATACCCGCCTGTGATGAGCACCGAGCCGTCCTGCAGCGTCGTCGCCGTGTGGAAGCCTCTCTGGATCGGCTCGTCGATCACCGTCCAGGTGTCGTTGGCCTCCTTGTAGATCTCGGCGCCCTCGCTGCCGATCGCCATCACGCGGCCGTGATCCATGGGCGCCACGGCGGACGCCCAGGTGTGGCGGAAATTCGGCGGCGGGGTCGACGTCCACGTGTCGCTCGCGGGGTCGTAGATCTCGGCGGTCTCGCCGGCATCGACGAGGACCACGATCTCCTCCTCGGTTCCGCCGTAGATCCTGCCGCCGCCGCCGATCACCAGCACGCGCCCGCTCGGCAGCAGCGTGGCCGTGTGCTGCATGCGAGGCAGGTTCGTCGGCGCCGCCGCCGTCCACGCGCCCGTGGCCGGATCGTAGATCTCCACGCTGGTGCGACCTGCCGGCATCTCGTTGCCGTTCAACGTGTAGCCGCCGACGACGAGCACGCGCCCGTCCTGGAGCAGCGTCGCCGTATGCAGGTGGCGCGTGACCGACATCGACCCTGCGCTGGACCAGGTGTTCGCGGCAGGATCGTAGAGCACGGCCTCCTTGAGCACGCGGTCGTCGTCGCTGCCGCCCGTGCGCAGCACCAATCCGCTCGGTAGCGGGGTCAGCGCCGTCTGGGCGAACTCCCAGCCGCGGGCCGCCTCTGCGGGGGTGAAGGGGACGCTCGTCGTCGCGCCCGTGCTCGGATCGTAGACGAGCCCGCCCGGGCTGAAGAGCACCCTGCCGTCCTGCAGGAGCGCCGCGCCCACGGGGAACATCGGATAGGGCAGCGCGTCACCGGTCGTCCACGTGTCCGTGGCGGGGTTGTAGAAATCGACCGTCGTGGGGTAGGGGTAGTCGCCGCTGCCACCGGCGACCATCACCTGGCCGTCGGGCATGAGCAGGGCGACGTGCCGCTCTCGCGCCTGGAGCAGCGGCGCCACAGACGACCACTCCGCGTGGACGCCGACGTGGCGGCGGCACTTCTTCTTCGTCGCGTGCTTCGCGTGGTGGCCGGCCGTCGGCGCCGCATTCGCCTCCAGCGCAGCCTCCTCGAACGCAGCGTCCGCGAGGGCCGCGGGCTCCGACCCAGGATCGCACCCGGCGGCCACGAGCACAGCGAGGGAAAGGCAGGCGACCAGACCACGATGATGTCGACCGGTGGTAGACATGGTAGGACCTCGTCAGGAGTTGGGGGAGGGTGAAGCCGTCCTCTGCGGGGGACACGCCTCGAGCGCAACCGACGATCCTACCAGACGGCCGCGCGGGGGGAGCGCCTATCCTCCAGAACACCATCGGAACAGACGAACCCACGCGCCGGCGAACGACTCGATCGACTACTTGCCGAGGAAATCCATCAACCACTGCATGGCGGGGCGCGGCTGGCCATTCTTGATGAGGCCCGAGTCCTTCACCCAGGTCGTGCCGTAAACGTAGCCCCAGAGCGTGATGCCCTTGATGTTCTCGTGGTTCCAGAACATCGTGAACTGCTCCTCCATCACCTGCTTTTGCCTCTGGTCGTCCGCGATGTTGAGGTCGTACTCGGTGATGTAGATGGGGAGCCCGGTCTCGGAGGTGATCTTGTCGAGGAAGCCCTTGATGGTGGCGACTGGCATGTTCCCCGTGCCATGAGCCTGGCATCCGATGGCGTCGATGGGAGCGCCCGCTTCCTTGACCTTCCTCGCGATGTTGATGATGTTGTTGTTGTCGTTGCCGAATTCGATGGTGTTGTAGTCGTTCAGGATGAGGATCGACTTCGGGCAGTACTGGCGCGCCAGCTGGAACGCCTTGACGATCCAGTCGTACCCGCTCGCGCCCGCGCCGCCGAGCGCGTCCATCGTCGCAGGCCTCGTGTGGGGCGGAGGCTCGTTCACCACGTCGATCATCTCCATGTCGGGGTAGCGGGTGCAGACCTCCCGGATCAGCTCCTCGACCTCTTCCGCCTGCTCATTCCGCGGCAAGCCTTCGATCCAGCGCGGCTGCTGGCCCCCCCACACGAAGGTGTGCCACTTGAACGGGATCTTGTTGTCCTTGGCGAACTTGTAGATGGCGTCCGTCTTCGACCAGTTCATCCTGTCGCGCTGGGGCTCGACCGCGTCCCATTTGCTCTCGTTCTCGGGCGTGATCTGATTCCAGTACTTGAGGAAGTTCCCCTCGATCTGGCCTGATGTCGTGATGTTGCCCACGAACCTGACCGGCTCTGGATCCCCGCCGCCGCCCGAGCTGGCGCTGCTGGAGCTGCTGGCGCTGCTGGAGCTGCTGGCGTTGCTCGACGACGAGCTCGCGCCGCCTGCGCCCCCGTCGCCCGACCCGGAGGAAGCCGAGCCGGAGCCGGCTGCCCCGGAGCCTCCCGTGCCGGAGGCGCTCGCTTCCGTGCTCTCGGAGGAGCTCGCGTCGTCGCTGCAGCCTCCCGTGACGCCGATGCCGATCATCGCAGAGCCAACGAACGCAGCCATTCCGATCGTGAGCGAGACGCCTCGCAAGCTCGGTAAAGCCATGTGGCCTCCTCTTTGGAGCGTAAAGAAAGACAACGGTCTTCAGCCACCTGACGCGCAGGAGGTGGAATGACCCGAAGATATTCTTCGTGCGATATGTTAGCGCTAACATTTCGCGTGTCAATTCTAAACGACCGGCCCGCGGGTCCCCTCGAGTCCAGGGGAGGGAGGACAGGGCCGGCGGGGCTCCTCCGGAGCGTCGCGTCAGGAGATGCAGGCGCCGAGCCCTGGTCAGCGCGGGCGTCAGCGCGGGCTCTCCTGACGAGCGCTCGTGGGACAGCTCACGCGCGCGCCGTGGCCGGCCGCCGCTGCGCACCCGTCGCGGTCGAGAGCCCCGCGCGGATCCATTTGTTTTGACATTGGATATGTTAACGTTAACAATATGGGCTCCGGCTCGGATCCTGCTCAATCAGGTGCGTGATCCCGCTTCGGGCGGCGAAACTCTCGCAGATCCCCGACCGGCTAGGTCCAACATGAAGAGGCGAGAACTCTCTTTCTTAGGAGCGCAGTCTCTGGCGCTCGTCATCGCTGGGCTCTGGCTCACGGCTTGCGACTCGTCGGGCCAAGCGTCAAGCGGCACCGGCGGCGCCGGTGGACAGGCCGAGGGCGCCGGTGGACAGGCTGAAGCTGGCACCGCCACGACCGGCAGCACCAGCAGCGTCGCCACGACCGGCAGCTCCGCCACGACCGGCGGGACCGGCGGCGGGACGATCGATCCCGGGGAGGGCGGCGGCGGGACCGGCGGCGGCGGGACCGGTGGCGGGGGTGGCAGCGAGGACGACGCGCCACCCCCGACGGAGTTCGACAATCCCATCATCAAGTACGACGCGCCGGATCCGACGAGCGGTCCCGGAGACCCCATTTTTACCGCGGATGGCGCCGCCATGGTCTGGAACAACAAGGTCTACCTGTATACTGGCCATGACGAGCAGGCCGAGGGGGCGAGCGGTTATCGCATGTTCGACTACCGGCTCTGGGCCTCGTCCGACATGGTCCGCTGGGAGAACAAGGGCGCGGTGATGCGCTACGATGTGTTCTCCTGGGCTCGCGGCGGCGAGTCGACGGGCAACGCCAATGCGGGGCAGGTGGTCCATCGCGACGACAAGGACGGCAACCCGAAGTTCTACTTCTACGCGCCGGTGGAGGGCGGCCAGTCCGGCTACGGGATCTCGATCGGCGTCGCGGTCGCGGACAAGCCGGAAGGACCGTTCAAGGACGCACGCGGAATCCCGCTCATCTTCCTGGCCGACACCCAGGGCACGGCAGAGCATTCGTGGCGCAACCTCGACCCGACGGTCCTCGTCGACGACGACGGCCGGGTCTACATGTACTGGGGAAATGGAGTCCTGTACTGGGTCGAGCTCGAACAGGATATGATCCACCTGAAGGGGGAGACCTACACCACCGACGGCGGCGGGAAGATGCAGAACCGCGGCCTCGGCAGCGCCCAGATCCATGTGCTCAAGGACATCCCCAGCTACACCGAGGCGCCGTTCCTCTCCAAGCACGGCAGCCTCTATTACTTGACGTACGCTTCGGGGTTCCCGGAGACCATCTCCTACGCCACCAGCACATCGCCGGGAGGGCCGTGGCAACATCGGGGCGTCATCCTGGACCGCGTGCCGAACAGCGACACAATTCACCAGTCGCTCTTCGACTTCAAGGGCGCCAGCTATCTCACATACCACAACGCCGGGCTGCCGACCGGCGGTAGCTACCGGCGATCGACATGCGTGGATCGCGCCTACTTCAACGACGACGGGACCATCAAGAAGATCGTTCCGACGCACAAGTGAGCCGTTGCGCGCCGTGACACCCCTCACGCGTGACGCCGACCGCGGCGCCGCCCGACCCGTCACGCCACCACGCCCGCCCGCTCCATCGCCCCCCGCGCGCTCGCCACCGCCGCGAACCGCTGCCCGAGGTACTCCGCCACCCGCGCGTGCTGGCTGAACACCGCGTTGAACCGGAGGTGCGGATCGTCCGCCCCGTCCGCCATGAACGTCGCCCCGCGCGCCAGCAGGATCTTGTTGAGGTACGCGTCCTTCACCAGCTCGTCGATGTCCACGCCGCGCGGCACCGCGCCCCAGAGGAACAGCCCGCCTTCGCCCGGATGGTCGAGCAGCACGCCGGCGTCGCGCAGCCGGCGCGCCGCCGCGTTCCGCGCCGCGCCGAGCTTCTGCTGCAGGCGGTCGATGTGCTTGCGCCACCTGCCGGCCGACAGCACCTCCAGCAGCACGAGCTCGTTCAGCGCGCCGGTCGTCAGCACCGAGTAGATCTTCTCGCGCAGGAGCGGCTTCAGCCGCCCCGGCTCGGCCGCGATGTAGCCCAGGCGCAGCGCCGGGCTCAGCGCCTTGCAGAAGCTCGAGTAATAGACGACCCCGTCCAGCCCCGAGAGCTGCGCCAGCCGCGTCGGGTGCCCGGGGTGGAAGTGACCGTGCACGTCGTCCTCGGCGATGAGCACGCCGTGCTGGTGCGCGATCAGCAGCGCGCGGTGCAGGTTGGCGGCGCTCGACCCCCAGCCGGTCGGGTTGTGCAGCACGCTCTGGAGGAACAGCAGCTTGGGCCGGTGCTCGCGGCACGCGGCCTCCAGCGCCCCCAGATCCACGCCGTCGGGCCGCCGCGCCACCGGCACGATGCGGTAGCCCGCCTGCCGCAGGCGGCCGAACATCAGGAAATAACCGGGGTTTTCCACGAGCACCGCGTCGCCCGGCTGGAGGGTGCTCCGGCAGATCAGGTCGATGGCGTGCGTGCCGCCCCAGGTGGTGAGCACGCGGCCCGCGTCGGCCGGGATGCCCTGCGCGCGCAGCAGCGTCGCGATCCGCTCGCGCAGCTCGGGCAGCCCCTGCGGCGGGCAGCGCGCCGCCATGCCGGCGTCGCTCCGGGCGAGCGCGCGCTGGAGCACCGTCGCGGGGATGGCGTCGCTCAGCCAGCTCGCCGGGAGGGCGCCGCTGCTCGCCAGCAGCACGCCGGCGCGCTGGTCGTTCGACTGCTGCGCCAGCCACACCGGCTCCTGCTCCTCGCCGGCCTCGAGCCACGCCTCGCTCGGCATGGGCGACGCCGCCTCGCACACGAAGTAGCCGAACTTCCCGCGCGATGCGACGAGCCCGGCCGCCGCCAGCCGGTCGTAGGCCGCCACCACGGTGTTGGGGCTCACGCCCAGCTGACCCGACAGCTGGCGGATCGACGTCAGCCGCGCGCCGGGCGGCAGCCGCGCGCCCTCGATGAGCGCGCGCAGCCGCGCCTCGATCTGGTCGGCCAGGGGAACGGCGGAGTCGCGGTCGAGCGAGAACATGGGTCAGCGCAGGAACAGGAGCGCCAGCACCGCCAGCGCGCCGGCCATGATGCCATTGAACACCCGCTGCCGTCGCGGATCGGTCAGGAATCGTCGGAGCGCCACGCCGAACAGCGCCCACGCCGAGATGCACGGGAAGATGACGACGAGGCCGACGGCGGACACGAGCAGCGCGCCGCTCGCCGCGCCCATGCCCGCCGGCATGAACACCGAGGCCAGCGTGATCGCCTTGACCCAGCTCTTCGGGTTGACGGCCTGGAACAGCGCCCCCTGCGCGAACGACAGCGGCCGCGGCACCTCGGCGCCCTTGAGCGCGGCGCCGCCGGTCAGCTTCCAGGCCAGCACGAGCAGGTACAGCGCGCCGGTCACGCGCAGCACGCCGTGGAGCGCCGGGTACGCGGTGAACAGCGCGCCCAGGCCGAGGCACGTGACAAAGGTCTGGACCGCGCCGCCCACGCCGATGCCCAGCACATGCGGCAGCGTTCGGCGGTAGCCGAAGTTGGCGCCCGAGGCGGTGAGCATCATGTTGTTCGGTCCCGGGGTGCTGGACATCACGAAGCAATAGGTCGCCAGGGGCACGAGCTCGGTCATCGCGGGTCGCTCCGGTCAGAGATGGGCCAGAGCGTAAGAAGGCGGCGTCCGCCGGTGAAGGCACAGGGGGCGCGCCGCGCGAAAGCACTGTGTCAGCCGCGCGACAGGTACAGCGCCGAGCCCGGCGCGCTCCTGCTACCCTCGGAGCAGCGCCGCCGGACGAGGCTGTGGCGCGGAGGCGACATGACGGACGACGCAGCCGCGCGCGGGGTGGAAAAGGCGGCGTTCTTCCGACCGGAGAACGAGGAAGAGGGCGCGCGCTGCGAGAGCTCGAGCCCCACGGGGAAGTACAGGCTCGTGGTCTCGAGCTACTCGACCGGGCACGGCACCTGGGACTACACCCAGGGCGAGGTCTACAGGACCGGCGCTGCCGACCCCATCGCCGTCGTGCAGCGGAACTTCGGTTCGTTCCCGTTCCTCTTCGTCGAGGCGCATCCGAACGGCCACGACTACCTGGTGTGCGGCGAGGACTACCAGGGCCAGACCGTGGTGGAGCTCGACACCGGAGAGCGCCGCGACCACCTGCCGGACGAGGCGAGGGAAGGGGTCGGCTTCTGCTGGGTGGACATGCGCTTCGAGTCGTCGGCCGCGATGCTCGTCGTCGAGGGGTGCATCTGGGCGTGCCCGTACGAGCTGCGCTTCTTCGACTTCGCGGACCCGATGTCCGGGTGGCCCGTATCCGTGCTGTAGACCCCATTCTCGCGGGGTGCGGGCAGGCGCCGTAGATTCGCGGTGCGATGCGAGAGCGAGAGCGGCCTACGGAAAAGCGTGGCGGTGACCGGCAGCGAGCGGAAGGCCCGATGGCCCCCGGCGCCGCGGCCAGCGTGGTCGTCCGCCGGCGCACGACGAAGCCGAGAGCGGCCGATGCTGCTCCGGAGCCGGCGTTGCCGAGAAGGTGCCGGACGCCACGCGCCGACAGGGCGAGCGTCGTCGACGAGGTCGCGCCAGCACGCCCAGGCCGGCGAGCAGCACGCCCGGCGGCCGGCAAGGAGGCGGCGGTGGCCGACGAGGGGGAGCCGCGATCAGCTGGGCGTCGCAGCCGGCGCGCGGGGCCACGGACTGGCCGCGAGCCGCTGCCGAGCATCGGCGTGCTCGAGGGTCTGCTTCCAGGACTTGGGAGCGAGCTCAATGAAACGCTCGGGCGGCCAAGTGGGCAGCAGGATGAGCACGTCGCGCAAGTAAGCCCAGGGCTCGATGCCGTGCAGCGCACAGGAGGCGATGAGCGAGACGATGGTGGCGTTCCACTCGGCGCCGTCGTTGCTGCCGACGAAAATCCAGTTCTTTCTGCCGACGGCCTCTCTGCGAAGCTCGAGCTCGCTCCGGTTGTTGTCCAGACGGAGCCGACCATCGTCGAGGAAGCGGGTGAGCGCGGCCCACTGGTTGAGCGCGTAGCCGACGGCGATGGCGATGGGGCTCTTCGGCAGCACGAGCAGGTCCTGCGCCTGCAGCCACCCGCGGAACGCATCGAGCACGGGCTCGGCGGCCTTCCGACGCTGCTCCGTTCGACGGCTCGGAGGCTGTTCCTTGGTCGCCTTGTCGATGGTGTAGAGCTGGTGAATGAAGCCGATGGCCGTCGTCGCCCGCTCCCGGTCGGAGCTCATCGCCTCGAAGAAGTGCCTGCGGCAATGAGCCCAGCAACCGACCTCGGTCACCTGCTCGGTGCGGAAGAGCAAATCGTACACATTCGATGCGTCCGCCTGGACATAGCCCTTGTAGCCGCGCAGGAACGCTTTGGGACCACCCTGATTGTGGTGCGGCGTGAAGCGGAACAGGACGTGATCTCGGTCCGCCACCAGGACCCAGAAGTGGCCCCGCCGGCACTTGTCCTTCGCCTGAACGAGCACGCCCGTGGCATCGATGGCGATGCAATGCGCGCTCAGGGCGTCGTCGGCCATGGCCGCGACGATGAGCTTGAGCTTGTCGGCGCACGAGGCGACCCAGCCGCACAGCGTCGAGCGCGAGAGGTGAAGGCCCCACCGCTCGAACATCTTCTCCAGCCGGTGAAGCGGCAGGTGGTCGGCGTACTTGCTCACGAGCACGTGGGCGAGCAAGCCCGGGCCGGCGAGACAGCGTGGGATAGGGCTGTCGGGAACGTCTGCGATGGTGATGCCTTGCTCGGGCTCGCCCTTGACCGCGAACTTCGGCCTGACGATCTGCAGCCGTACGAAGCTCGCGGGCCGCCACTCCAGCGTCTCCGACACCTCCTCGCCGATGCGGACAAGTGCGGTTGCGCGCTCATCCTGCACCTCCGGCGGCAACAGCTCGATGCGCTCGACCGGCAGATGCTCGGGCAGCTTTTGCCGTCCGTGCGGGCGGACGATGCGCCCCTTGTCGCCGCCTCCGGATGAGCCGCTTGGTGCTGCGCCACCGCCCTGCGGCGAGCTGGCTGGGCCCGCGTCGGGCGGCGCACCTGCGCCCGCGAGCATCTGTAGGATCGCGTCGAAGGCGAGCTGCATCTGCCCGGGGTCGACGTGCTCGGCCTTCTGGCCGAAGATGTGTCGGCGAAGCCGCTCCAGCTCGATACTGGCGAGCTCGTAGAGCTTACGGTACTCGTCCCGCTCGTGGGCGGCGCGCGCGAGCTTGTCCTTCAGCTCGTGGATCTGCTCTTCGACCGACATGCTCACGACGCGGTGATACCTTGTGGATCGCCGCTTTTTGAAGGGGTTGTTGCAGGAAAATGATGGGCTCTGGCGGGAATGCGGCGATGGGCGCTGCGCGTGAGAGCGCGAGGCTGTCGTGTCCGATCAGGGGGCCGGAGGCGATGAAGCCGCGGCGAGGCGAACCTCTCGCCGCAGCTTCGAAGGTGGAAGGGCGATGCCTTCGAGGATCTTCGCCAGCTCCGCCGCGTCGATGACGACGCTCGTGGCTCCCGGCGTGACCGCACGCGGAGCGCGAAACGTCCCGCGCTCCAGCCTTTTGTAGAGAAGGCAGTATCCGCTGCGGTCCCACCACAGGGCCTTCACACGGTCGGCTGCCCGGTTGAAAAAGAGGAACAACGCTCCGGAGAGCGGGTCCTGCCGCAGCACCTCGCGCACGACGGCAGCAAGACCATCGAAGGACCGGCGCAAGTCGAGCGGCTCGGTGGCCACGTAGATTGCGACGCGGCCCGGGATCATCGTGCCCCCCCGAGCGCACGAACAACGCGTGCCAGCGTGTCCTCGTCAAACGACGGCGGGACTCGGATGACCGCACCATCCGGAAAGACGATCTCCAGCGCCGCGCTCGACGAGGGCGTCCTGGCTCCTGCCGGGGCGACGACCACGGGCAGCAGCGCGGGCAGCGCCGCCTTCTCCGAGCGCTGCCGGTACTCGCTCCGCTTCATGCCCAGCCGGCGGCTCCAGGAGTACAGCGTGCCGGCGTTGACCCCCTCCTGCTCCGCGAACACGCGGGCGGAGTGCCCGCTCTTGTGCCAGCGCGCCACGCGGTCGCGCCAGGTGCGTGTGCTCTCGTCCATCGACACCTCCAGCGCCGGTTTCTAAGCGGCGCAGAGGCTCGAAGACAGGATGGGGTCCGCAGAACGCGTACGGTGGCCCGAGATCGAGGCGCCCGTGATGATCGACGCCGACCGGCGGCCGCCGACGGTCGACGCCGACGGGACGATCGTCTGCTACCGGTCGGCGCCCGGCGGCGCTGCCGGAGGCGACGAGGCGGAGGCGCCGATCGCCGCGATCCTGACGTTCCGGCGCGATGGCATGAAGCTCGTCCTGGAGAGCGAGTGGACCTCGGAGGAGGAGCAGGCGAGGCGCAAGGCCCGGGAGGAAGGGCAGAAGCGATGAGTGCGGGCCGACGGTTTCTTTCGTATAGCCTTGTCCGACGTCCTCCGTAACCGTCGTCGACGGTGCGCCACAGAACTTCATGCCCAGTCGGCTCCAGGAGTACAGCGTGCCGGCGTTGACCCTTTGCTGCTCGGTGGGACCGCGAGCACAATGGACGTGCTAGCGTGGTGAGATTACGGCGCATCGGCAGTGACGCGCGCACGACGTTATCAGCGCCACCACGAAGGAGCCCACGGAGGTGGACGCAGCCATGGTTCAACTAGCTTCCGAATTTCCGGCAGGAGTTCCAGCACGCCGCGCACGAGCAACGCATCTTCATCCGTTGGCGGCTTCAGTAAGTACTCTCGAACGGGCCCAAGCCATGCGCGGGATCCGTTCAGGAGCACGCGGAGCGTGTTCACGGTCTCGGCATTCTTCGCATCGTCGTCCACGATGGCACTCAGGATTGTGCGAAGCACCAAGATTCGATCACGTCTCTCATTGCCGAAACGGTGAAGACCGTACATGGTTCGGAGATCCTCGACCATTTTTGTGTGCGCGGGCGCTGGCGCGAGATCCCCGTATTCGTCCCACCCGAAGTAGTCCAGCGGATCGACCTCGCTAGGATCGATGGGTGCCGTTGAGATGCCGCTGTTTTCGCGGATACGATTGCAAGTGTCACACGCTGCGAGAAGATTGTTCCAGTCGAATGCTCTACCGGGCGCCTTGGATTTCTCTTCAAGATGCTCTGCCGTGCCTGGTGACGGTGTCTCGCAGAATGTGCACTTCTCGAAGCTCATGTTGCGGAGCTCACGCCACAGCTCTGCAAATGTGCCTTTGCTGGTTCTCCCCGCGCGAAAGTTGTCCCATTGGCTGCCGATACGACTGCTCTTCTGCGCGCTCGTTAGCGTGACGTCTGCGGCGAGCTTCTGTGCCGATTCGACACGATTTTTGAGCGACTGCTGGTGTTCGGTGTCAAGAAATTCAGCGACTGGACGTCGGACCAGCTTTAGCATCCAGCATTCTCCGCACTTTGTCGGCCGCGAGTTTGACCGCCGCGTCCACGTCCTCTTTCCGCAGTTCACCGGGTGCGGTCAGCCGCTCCGCAAGCGCTTGCTCGATTTCAATCAGCCGCTTATGATCTGCAGCATCAAGCTTCTCAAACTTGGCTTTCCCGCGCAGTACCGCGTGCTCTTTTAATAGGACTTCGGTTGCTGGGTCACGCGTGTCGGTAAGACCAAAGAGGGGGCTTAGTAGGATCTGATCCGCTGTCCACCCGGAAACTGCAGGAGCCGGCCGGATTACATGAACTGGCGCGTTCGTGGAGCCGGCGTGGAGCACGAATAACCCGTCCCGCGTGGCTGCCTGGGCGATGAACGGGCTGTGACTGGACACAATGAACTGAAGGCGCGGAAACACCTGTTGTAACCGTGGACCAATCTCGCGCTGCCAGGTTGGGTGCAGGTGTAGATCCACCTCGTCGACAAGCACCACACCGTCTGCGCGTACAGAGAGCGCGCCGCCCTCCCCCTGCTCGACGAGGCCGGCCACCCCCTCGAAGACGTCGGTCATCTGGCGCAGCAGGTCCATCACGAGCGCGAGGAAGCTTCGATAGCCGTCGGAGAGTTCCAAGAGATCCACGCGCGTGGCGCCAGGGGCAGAGAAGTACACCTTCTGGGTGTCTACGTCCGAGATTTGAACGGGCGACGGAAGGAGCTGATCGAGCAGCTTGCGCACGATCTGATACTCTTGTTGCGCACGCGGCGCGTCCGGGGCATGTGTATCGAGTGATCTCGCATAAAGCCTGGGCAGCCAGTCAAGGTCGCGCTTCAGCGCTACCGACTCGCGGAACAGCGATGCAACGCGCCCGGCGCGCCCAGGTTCGTAGGTTAGATCGTCCTCTGCGCCGCCGGTGAAGCGGCGAAATGCGCCATAGGCGCAAACCAGCCATCCAGCCTTGTTCGCCGCATAAGGACCCCTGAGGAGGCCGCGGTGTTCCTTGTCCTTAGGATTCCCCCGGAGCACGATCTGCGGCGCGGCGAACTCGAGCCCATCGAGCGTCGTAGGCTGATCGCCGACTACTGCGAACGACGCGCGATAAGGATCCTTGCGCGGAGCGCCGTCGGCCACATCGTTCTCACCGCGGAGAAAGCTCGCCTCGAGTGCTCCGTAGGGCTCGTCCCGTCGAACCCAGGCCGTCGGTGATACGAGGCGCATGGCCGGCGACGGGCCCACGAGCGCAACGGCTATTGCCTGGAGCAGCGTCGTTTTTCCAGTTGCATTGGCACCCAAAATCACGTTCCAGCCCGCGTAGCTCTCTTCGCTGCTGGCCGGAAAATCGAATCTCACGTCCGCGAAGCACTTGATGCTTCGAGCCGTGAACGACCTCAGGTACACGGTGACCTCCGCATGATGCTGCAGTATACGCCGAACGGTCGCGGGCAGGCAACCTCAGCGCTTGAAGGGGATGGAGTGTGCAGCCCGGTTCGCTACCCGGGCGGCGGGATCGTGTGCTGCTCCTTCGGTAGGGGTGATCGCTCCAGCGGACGCATGAGGATGTGCGTCCGGACCCGCCGGAACGAGATCGATGCCGATGGCGCCGGCCTGCCCAGGCGAGCGCCGCCGGACGAGCACCACATCACACTCTAGAGACTACGGCGCGCGGGCGCACTGCTTTCTTGGCCGAGGACGGCGGGCGGCTTACGGTCAGCATGTCGGACCTCATTCGAGCGGGTTCGGCCAGGCCGTCAGGGGTGTTTCAGCACCTGCAGGCGGCACTTTGTACGGCTAACAAACCGTCGGGCAGCACAAGGACGTCGTCGCTCCGCTCAGTCGCAGCCCCCGACGCTCCACATGCCCGGCGCCTCCACGTGGAGCGTGACGACCTCGCCCTTGTCGAACCCGAGCGCCTCGTGCGCGCCCGTGGTGCGGTATCCGAGGAAGATCTGCTCCTCCCCGACGTCCAGGATCTGCTTCTGCGCCCGGCCGTGGATCTCGTGCTCCGCCACCGAGGCGGTGATCTCGTTGCAGGCGAAGGGCACATAGCTCACGCGCGCGAGCATGATCGGCCCTGCGGCGTTGAAGCCCGTGATCGAGAGGCCGGTGAACCGCCCGTCCGCGTCGTCGCTGCTCGGATCGGTGAGCGGCGTGAACGTCCGGCCGCCCTCCGCGTTGTAGAGGTTGGCGAGGGAGCTCGGCGAGCTCGGGGTGCTCGCCATGAAGGCGACCTTCCCGGCGTCCGCCTTCCTGGCCTCGTCGATGCGGTAGATGCCCACGCCGCCGGAGACGTCCTCGAAGTCGAACCAGCGCTGCAGGCCGCGGTCGTAGCCCTCGTTCTGGCGGTTCTCGACCAGGAAGTACTGCTCCGGATCCGAGGTCTCGATCTTGTAAATCGTCGGAGCGACGCTCTGCCCGAAGAGCTCCGCGCCGGCCGACTGGACGATGGGAATGTCGTGCGCCGGGGCCCCGGGCTCGATCACGGTCGGCGCGAGGAACCCAGCCTTGAGCCGGCTCCACGCGCCCATCGCCACGGGCACCGAGCCGGCGGGCGCCCCGTCCGTGCTCCCCCAGCTCCCGCTCGCCATCACGCACCACGCCCCGAGCGGGGTCGGGCCCTTGTAGAGATCCGGCAGGCCGATCGCCGCGTGCCCGAGCTCGTGGACGATGACGCCCACGGTGGCCGGCATGGTGGTGGGCACGCCGCGGATCTTGTGGACCTGCCGCTCGCCGATCGCGGCGTAGCCGGGGAGGACCTTCCCGTCGAGCGTGATCGGCTGCTCAAAGGGCTTCGCGTGAGCCCACACGGACGGTGTCTTGCTGCCGTTCGAGGTCTCGTAGCCGGCCACGACGAAGAGCACGTTGAGCTCGTCGCCGCGGACCTTGCCGTCGGCGTTGACGTCGTACGAGGCGAAGTCGACGAACGGGTTCGCCATCACCAGCGCCTCCTTCAGGTAAGGCTCGAGGAGCGCGAAGTCCTTCTTGCTGTTCGGGTGCGCGAACGGCAGCTTGATCCGGACGATGCCGTCGTTCGCCGTGCCCTGCGTCTCCCGCGCGCGGGTGAACGAGAACTTCCCGCGCGACATGTCGGCGTAATAGTGGTTCACCGAGCCCGGGAGGCTGCCGTACAGGGTCTGCTTCCAATAGGCGATGTCGGTCTCGAAGTTGCCGGTGAACGCGCCCGGCAGGGCGATGCCGCCCCCCTGGGTGAACTCCAGCTGGATGGTGAGCAGCGGGCGCCGGACCGCGGCGCTCGCGGCCAGACCCGCCGCGCGCGGGAGCGCGCCCGCGGCGCGCGGGATCGCCGCCTCCCAGAGGGCGTCGAGCGCCTCGTCGTCGATGCGCGGGAGCAACGCCGGATCCACGGGGCCGCCCAGCGCGCGGAGATCGCGGACCAGCACCCCGGAGGGGACGAGCGCGACGGCGCCGCTCCTCGTCGATCCGAGCTCGGCGACCTCGTAGTCGCCCGAGAGGTCGTTGCGCACGACGACGGTGCCGTCCGCCATCCGCAGGTAGTCGAAGTGCTCGTCGCCGATCACCTCGGCGCGGAAGGTCGCGCCGGTCGCGTCGAGCGGGATCTCGCGCAGCCCGGGCTCGGCGCTCACCGCGGCCGCAGGGCGGCTCATCGAGACCGCGCTCGCCAGCACCGCGAGCCCGACGAGCCCGAGCCTCGCCCCGCCCCGCGCGCCGAAGATCCTCTGGTGCTCCACCTTGCCCGCGCCGCTGTACCGAGACGTCATGTCCGCATCCTCCTCAATCCGCGTTTCGCCGCGTTCGAAGAGGGCGCATCGCAACCGATGTGCCGCGCCGACGGGCGGCGCGGATCGCCGCGTTTTCAGGCGGATTCGCGCACCTCCGGCGAGCGCCGCGGCCCGCGCTGGAACGCCGGCGGGACAGCTGTCACGCGCGCGCGACGGCGGCTGTCGCGGCGGCATGACAGCGGTCCTGGAGGCGCGGCGGCGTGGCCCCGCAGGCGCCGGCGCGGCCCCGCGGGCGCGCTGGTTCCCGGTTGACGCGGCTTCCATCGAGGGCACCATGGCGATCATGGGCGACGATCCCGGGGCGACCTGCACGCTCACGAGCTTCGATCAGGGGCGCTCCCTCCGGCTCCCGGCGCTCTCCGTGACGGTCGCCCTCCCGGACCGGCGCACGCTCACCGCGCCGCTCGATCTGCGCCCCCTCGTGGTGGGGGCGGGTGCCGACTGCGATCTGGTGCTCTCCGACCCCCGCGCCTCGCGCAGGCACTGCGAGATCCGGTTGACCGAGCAGGGCGTGCTCCTGCGCGATCTGGGCAGCAAGAACGGCACGCTGGTCCGCGACGTCCGCGTCCGCGAGGCGTTCCTCCCGCCCGGCGTCCCCGCCACGGTCGGCGGCTCCGAGATCGTCGTCGGCCCCGCGGGCCCCGCGGCGGTCCTGCCGCTCTCGGCCGCGGACGCGTTCGGCGAGGCCGCGGGGCGGAGCCTCCCAATGCGCGCCCTGTTCGCCCGGCTGGAGCGCGCGGCCCCGACCGACGAGACCCTGCTCCTGCTCGGCGAGTCGGGCACCGGCAAGGAGGTGCTGGCGCGGGCGATCCACGCGCGGAGCCGCCGCAAGGACGGCCCCTTCGTGGTCGTGGACTGCGGCGCCATCGCCCCGAACCTGGTGGAGAGCGAGCTCTTCGGCCACGCCCGGGGCGCGTTCACGGGCGCCGCGGCGGCGCGGCCGGGCCTGCTCGAGCAGGCGAGCGGGGGCACGCTCTTCATCGACGAGATCGGCGAGCTCCCGCTCGACCTCCAGCCGAAGCTCCTCCGCGCCATCGAGGGGCGGCAGATCCGGCGCCTCGGGTCGAACGAGTGGGTCCCGTTCGACGCGCGGATCGTGGCGGCCACCCACCGGAACCTGCGCGCCAGGGCCCAGGACGGCTCGTTCCGGGCCGATCTCTACTTCCGGCTCTCGGTGGTGGAGGTCCACGTCCCCGCGCTCCGGGAGCGCAAGGACGACATCCCGCTCCTCGTCGAGCGCTTCCTCGTCGCGCGGGACCCGCCGCGCGCGCTCGCGGACCTGCCGCCGGGCGCGCTCGCGCTGCTCGAAGCCTACGACTGGCCGGGGAACGTGCGCGAGCTCCGGAACACCGTGGCGCGGCTCGTCCTCTTCCCCGAGCTGCTCCACGAGATCGTCGGCGCCGGGCCGCCGGCGCCGCGGGGGGCCGCGAGCCCGGAGCCCGCGCGGCCCGATCCTCCCGGCGGGGCGCCCGCCGGCGAGGCGCCTCCGGGGCCCGGGGACGCCCGCCTCCGCAGGCTCCTCGAGCTGCCGCTGCCCGAGGCGCGGGAGGTCGTGCTGGAGGAGCTGGAGCGCGCGTACGTCACCGAGAAGCTCCGCCAGCACGGGGGCAACATCTCGCACGCGGCCGACGCGATGGGCGTCTCCCGCCAGCTCGTCCACCGGCTGATCCAGCGCCACGGCCTCCGCGCCCGATGATCCGGCCCACGGACGCCGACGATCCCCGCATCGCGGCCCCGCCGTGGCCACGGCGCGGGCGCGACGACGCGACCGTCACCGGCCCGGCCCCGCCCGCCGCGCCGGGCGTCCTACCCGACGCGGCGGGCGCACCGCAGGCCGCGCCCGCGGCGCCCGAGGCCACCCCCGACCTCGGCCTCGGCGAGGAGAGCCGCCGCCCGAGCGCCGCGGAGGCGCCCTCGCCGATCCCGCCCTCGCTCCACGCCCGCTTCGAGGACTTCCACCTCCTCGGCCGGGGCGGCATGGGCGTCGTCTACCGGGCCCGGGATCTCCGGCTCGGCCGGCGCGCGGCCATCAAGCTCCTCGCCGCGGGCGCGCAGGTCGACGGGAGCTTCCTGCGCGAGGCCCGCTCCCAGGCGCGGCTCCGCCACGAGAACGTCTGCGAGGTCCACGAGGCCGGCGTCGCCGATCACGTGCCGTTCCTCGTGATGCGCTACATCGACGGCCCGTCCCTCCAGGAGGCGCGCGGCGGCCTGACCCTCGAGGAGAAGGTGCGCGCCGTCCGGGCGGTCGCCGCGGCGCTCCACGAGGCGCACCGGCTCGGCCTCGTGCACCGCGACGTGAAGCCGAGCAACGTCATGCTCGAGCGCGGCGAGGACGGGGCCTACCGCCCGTACCTCATGGACTTCGGCATCGCGCGCGAGGCCGGAGAGAGCGGGCCCACGCTCACCGGCGCCCTCCTCGGAACGCCGGCTTACATGGCGCCCGAGCAGGCGGCGGGGAGGGTGCGCGCCCTCGACCGGCGGACCGACGTCTACGGCCTGGGCGCGACCCTCTACGCGCTGCTCGCCGGCCGGCCGCCGTTCGTGGGGGGCGCGGTGATGGACGTGCTCCGCCAGGTGCTGGAGGACGACGCGCCGCCGCTCCGGACCCTGGACCGGGACATCCCTCGGGATCTCGAGGCGGTGGTGATGCGCTGCCTCGAGAAGGAGCCCGGCGCCCGCTACGAGTCGGCGCGGGCGCTCGGGGAGGACCTGCAGCGCTTCCTGGACGGCGATCCCGTGCTCGCGCGCCGCGCCTCCCTCGGCCGCCGCCTCGCCCGGCAGGCGCGGCGGCACCGCGCGGCGGTCGCGGGCGCGGCCGCGCTGGTGGTCGCGGCGCTGGTCGTCGCGGGCGTCTTTGTCCGGGGCCGGCGCGCCGCCGCGGAGCAGGCCACGCTCGCGCGCGAGCTCGGCGAGACCGTGAAGGAGATGGAGCTCTTCCTCCGCGGCGCGCACGGGATGCCGCTCCACGACGTCGAGCGCGAGCGCGACGTGGTCCGCGCCCGGCTCCGGGCCGTGGAGGCCCGCATGGCGCAGGCGGGCGAGGCCGGCCGCGGCCCCGGCGAGTACGCGCTCGGCCGCGGCCTGCTGGCGCTCCAGGAGCCGGCCGCCGCCCTCGAGCACCTCCGCGCGGCCGAGCGGGCCGGGTACCGGTCGCCGGGGCTCGACTACGCCGCCGGGGCGGCGCTCTCCGAGCTCTACCGCCGCGGCCTGGAGGAGACCCGCCGCATCCGCGACCCGGCGCAGCGCGAGGCGCGGATCGCGGCGCTCGAGGCCGAGCTCAAGGCGCCGGCGGCCGCGCACCTCCGCGCGGCGCTCGGCGGCGCCGTCGAGGCCGTCGAGGCGCCCGCGTACGCCGAGGGGCTGCTCGCGCTCGCCGAGGGCCGGCACGAGGAGGCGCTGGAGAAGGCCCGGGGCGCGTTCGCGGGGGCGCCGTGGCTCTACGAGGCGAAGAAGCTGGAGGGCGACGTGCTCTTCGCGATGGGGAGCCGCTACCGCCACGACGCCGCCTTCGACTTCGAGAAGATGAAGGGCCCCTTCGATCGCGCCGCCGAGGCGTACGGGATCGCCGCCGAGCACGGGCGATCCGACCCCTCGGTCCACGCCGGCGCGTGCGAGCTCTGGACCCAGACCATGAACGCCGCCGGCAGGCACGGCGCCTCGATGCGCCCGAGCTTCGAGCGGGCGCGGGAGGCCTGCGGGCGGGCGATCGCGGCGAGCCCGCGGAGCCCCGAGGCGTACGTGAAGCTGGCCTGGGTCCACGGCTGCTTCGCCTGGTGGGTCGCGAGCGGGATGCAGCCCGGCGAGGACGCGGACGCGGCCCTCGGCGAGGCCACCGCGCGCGCCGAGGAGGCGCTCGCCAGGAGCCCGGACGACGCCATGGCGCGGTACGTGGCCGCCCTGGTCTTCCGGGCGCGGGCCTACCACGCGGACCACCTCGGCCGCGACCAGGGCGAGGCGCTCCAGCGCGCCGTCCAGGGCTACGAGGCCGCGCTCCAGCGCGATCCGGCGTTCGTCTGGGCCCTCAACGAGCTCTGCGTCGTCCTCGCCGAGCGCGGCCGCTACGAGTCCCTGCGCGGCCTCGACCCGAAAACCTCGTTCGAGCGCGCCCAGGCCCGCTGCGACCAGGTCCTTTCGATCGACCCCGGCTTCGGCAGCGCGCGCACCTCCCGGCTGACCACCGGCTTCTACGAGGTCGAGCACCTGGTCCGCACCGGACGCTCCCCCGAGGAGGCGGTCCAGCGGATGTCCGGGACAATTGACGCGATGCGTCAAAACGATCCATCCTGGACCGGGGCTCCTTACTGGCGGCTCTGGCTGGAGCACGCGCTGGCGCTGCATGCGCTGGAGGCCGGGATCGATTCCGGCCCGGCGCTCGAGCGGGTCCAGGCGAGCGCGCGGGCGGTGGCGCCGGGCGTGGCCGCGTATCCGGAGTCGCTGCGGGCGATGCTGGGGATGCTGGAGGCGCGCGTCCGGCTCGCGCGGGGTGAGGACCCGGGGGACGCGCTCCGGATCGCGCGCGAGGCGCTCGATCGCCGGATCGCCGAGGCGCCCTGGGACGTGTCGGACCGGGTGCAGCGCGCCGAGGCGGAGCTCGTCGCGTTCCGGTGGAGCGCGCGGCGGGGCGTTCCGGACGCGGCGCGGCTCGACGCGGCGCTCGTCCCGCTCCGCCCGGTGCTGCTCGGGGAGCCGTCCGCCGATCCGCGGCCGTACGCGTTGCTGGCCGAGCTTCACGAGGCCCGCGCCGCCCTCCGGGCGGGGCGCGGGCAGGACGCCGCGGCCGAGATCGACGAGGGGCTCCGGCACGCGGGCGCGGCGCTCCGGCTGAACCCGCGGTCCGATCGCGCGCTCGCGGCCCAGGGCGGGCTCTTTCGCCTGCGCGCCGCGGCGGCGCCCGACGCGGCCGCCCGGCGGGAGGCCGCGCTGCGCGAGGCCGAGGCCCTGGAGGCGGCGATCCAGGCGAACCCGCTGCGCGTCCGGACCGAGGGCGCGCGCCTCGCCGAGGCGCGGCGGCTCGCGGGCGAGACGCCTGGCCCCGGCGCGCCCTGAGCGGCGCCCCCGGCGCTCAGGGGGTCAGTCGACGCGGCCGCTCGCACCAGGGCGGCTTGGGGTCCGTCAGCCACGTCATCGTGCACGGCTTCCCGTTGCAGGTGTAGCGGCCGTACTTCGGGTCGCCGTCGACCACGCATTCGGTGGGGTAGTCCTTGAGGAATCCCTTGTAGTCGAGGCCGCAGGAGCCCTGCTCGTAGCAGTACCGCTGCGCCAGCGCCGCCGCGGGGTCGAGCCCGCACCCCCTCGCGAAGGCCTCCGTGACGTAGACGTCCACGCCCACGTCGTAGGTGACCGTGACGGCGCCCGTGGAGGAGCTCGTGACCGGGACGACGTTCGCGCACCAGACCGCCTCGCCGTAGATGAAGCCGTGGTGTTCCTCCGGGTCGTCGTTCACCTCGGGGCCGGTGAGCAGGACGCTGACCCCATCGGTCTTGTCGTTGACGAACGCGATCACGCACTCGAGCACGTTGGTGATCACGTTCATGGGGAGCCCGCCGTGCGCCCAGCTCGACGCGCCGGCCACCACCCCTCGCCCTTTGTACTCGTGGCCGCCGTGGGTGCTGGAGAAGCCTTCCTCGACGGCGCAGCGGAAGGCGTGATCGAAGACCTCCTGGCCCCCCGGGTCGTCGAGGAACCCCATGGCGAGGATCTCCGGATTGAGCTCCGGTTGGCTCTCGGGGTCCAGCGGGTCGTACCCCGGGAACAGCGGGCGCAGGAGCGCCTCCACGAGTGGCCCCTTCCACGCGTGCCAGGCGCTCTTGGGGGTGCCGTTGGGGTCCTGCGTTCCGGGCTTGTCCCACGTCGCCTCGAGCCCCGGCCCCGCGATCTCGCCCTCGAGCTGCGGCGCCTGCCCGCAAGCCGCCGTGAAGAGCCCGACGCCCATCACCATCCCGAGCGCACCACCAGAGCGCATCATCGCGATCTCCTCGTCCAAAGAGTTTCGAGCCTTCGTTCCGGCGAGCTGGCCGTCAAGGGTGCAAGGGTCCATGCTCGCCGCGCTGCGCGCCGGAGACAAGCAGCACGCGTCATGCCACGCCTGCCAGCGGCGCACGATCCGCGGCTCCTCGGCGCTCGTCGCGTGGAGGTGGTACGGCGGCGTGACAGGTGACCGCCGCGCGGACAGCCGCTGTCACGCGGCGGTGACATGGGGCCATCGGCGCTGCGGGCGCGAGCGGCGGGGCAGGGGAGCGAGCGACCGGCAAAGGGCGCGCCGCCGGGCCGGGAGGGGTGGGATTCACCTGGCCGCGCCGTCGGCTATGCTCGGCGCATGCGCACGTACCCCTCTGCATGCGGCCGGCTCGTCGCCTGCTCGTCCTCGCGCGCCGCCCTCGGCCGCTCGTCCGGGGAGGAGGCGGGCGCAGCGCCGGGCGTCGCGGCGGCCCGGCGGGCGCGCGGGCGGGCGGGCGGCGCGGTCTCGGCGCCGTCATGAAGCGCGCCCAACTCCCGGGCGGCTTCATCCGCTCCGTCAAGCTCCTGCGCGAGCGGGTCGAGGACTCCTCGAGGTATCCGTTCAGCATCCCGGCCGTGCGCGCCCTCGACGAGCTCGCGCTCGACCCCAAGGTGACCTTCCTCGTCGGCGAGAACGGCTCCGGCAAGTCGACCCTCATCGAGGCGCTCGCGTTGCTGGCCGGTTTCAACGCCGAGGGCGGCTCGAAGGGCTTCAACTTCGCGACCCGGCGCTCCGAGTCCGAGCTCCACGCCGCGATGCGGCTCGTCCGCGGGGCGCGGCGGGAGAGGAACGGCTTCTTCCTGCGCGCCGAGAGCTTCTTCAACGTCGCCACGCAGGTGGACGAGCTGGGTGCGACCGAGTTCTACGGCGGCACGTCGCTGCACGAGCAGTCGCACGGCGAGTCGTTCCTGGCCCTCGTGAAGCACCGGTTCAAGCCCGAGAGCCTCTTTCTCCTGGACGAGCCGGAGGCGGCGCTGTCGCCGGCCAGGCAGCTGACGCTGCTGGCGCACATGCACGAGCTCGTCGAGCGGGGGCGATGTCAGTTCATCATCGCCACGCACTCGCCGATCGTGCTCGCCTATCCCGGGGCGACGATCTACCGGCTGTCCGAGGACGGCATCGCGGAGGTCGCGTACGAGGAGACGGAGCACTTCGCGCTGACGCGCGATTTCCTGCTGCACCGGGAGAGGTTCTTCCGGGAGCTCTTCAGGGGCGGTGATGACTAGGGTGTGAGCACGGCGAGCGGGGCGTCGCCGAGATGGCGGGCGTGCCCCTCCGGCCTCGTTCCAGCGGCGGCTTCGCCGCTAGCGCGCTTCCCTGGATGACAGCCGGGTCACGAGTCCGGTAGCCTTGCTCGTGCATGTTGAAGGCGCTCCTGCATGGGAAGCTCGTCCGCGTGGCGGTCCGCGTGGACGACGAAGCCGGCGAAGACGCGCAAGAGGACGGCGATGCGCAGGGGGTCGCGTCGGATGGGCTCACGGAGCTCGAGGACCCCCTCACGTCGGCGGTCTTCGAGCGGTTCGAGTACCTGCCAGCCGAGCTCGCGTGGAACCTCCTGCGCGGCGCGAGCAGGCCGCTGGGCGACGGCGCGACGATGCCTGCGGCCGTTCCCGGAGGGGTGCCCTCGTGGTCTTTCTGGCCTGCGCTTCGGCCCGGCGACGGCGGGAGGAACAAGCTGCGGGTCGAGCCGGATGTGCTCGTCTCATGGGGCGACACGCTGCTCGTGATCGAGGCCAAGCATCGGGGTCTCCAGGACCCGTCGCAGTGGGTGGAGCAGATTCGCGCGGCGCGCGCGGCGCCCGCGCATGCAGCGAAGCAGCTGTGGCTCATCGCGGTGGGAGGGATCGTGACGCAGGAGGGCGATGGCTGCCTCGCTCACGTCCGCCGCGAGCTCGCGGGCGACCGTTGCGGGCTGCTCACGATTCGCTGGGAAGACCTGCGTGAGGCGCTCTATGCGGTCGAGGCCGTGACGCCCTCGGTGGTCCTGCGGGACATGGCTGCCGCGCTCGAGGCCTGGGGGTACCGAAGGAAGGTCCGGTTCTCGTCATTGCCGGCGGTGGCAGGGCGGCTCCGGGCCGAAGAGGCGATGGCCGTGCTTCGTGCCGGGAGGGTCGGATGAACGAGGTGAATCTCAATCTGGCTGGAGCGCTCGCTGAGGTGCGTCGCGCGTACAGGCTCCTGCACGCCTACCATCGGCGGCTGTGCGATCTGCTGCAGGTGACAGACCAATTTCTGGCAGAGCGGGGTTTTGAGTTCGAGCGTTGGGAGCCCGTGAACGTCGCGAGGCTCCCCCGGTCGGCGAAGCCGTTCTTCAGACCTGAATATTGGGCCTGGGATCTGACTCCGGCCTACCAGGTCGAGTGCAGCTGGCACGGGTCGCGCGAGGGCATCCACTGCAAGGTTTACATCCATGCCATCGCGGATACCGGATACGTTGACTCCGGCGACCGCGAGCCGGATCCGACCCGCTTCAGGGCCGCCGAGGAGACGGCCTCCGAGCTCCGGGTCGGGCTGCATCGCACGCGAGCGAGAAAACCCGATTGGAGCGGGGCATGGAAGCTGCTGTCACCCATCACGAACCTGAGGGATGGGACCCATCATCAGGTGAAGGTCGGCGAGGACGACTACACGTACCGTTACTTCAACCTGAACCTCGCGGAGCTCGGGGACGAGGGGGCCATCAACGATAGGCTGCTCCTCCCGCTCGACAACTGGCGGAGAGGTGACGGATAAGGCGCTGCCGCGTAAGCCCGACGGTCATGTGTACGCAACGATCCCCCTGCTGCGCCGCAGCGTTGCAGACGCAAAGAACCCCCCACAATCCTCCTTCCGACGGCAGCCTTCGCACGCCTCGATATAGATGTTTTTCCAGTCTGAGATGCTCTTTCGTGCGAATCGGTGCAGTCTCGGATCCAGCGTGCATAGCTGATGGTTATAGATCGATGTCGCCATCCCCGCGCGTTCCAGCGTCATGACTGCCTCGCCGAGGGCGCCGTTGTAGTCGACCGGATCAATCCACAACGCCTCGATGTTGGCCTTCGCGAACCCCACGGGCTCGAGGCCCATGAGCGCGACGTGATCCACGAACGTCAGGTTCCTGGCAACGAACCGTGCGAACTCCGGCATCCGCGTTACGGTCTCGCGATGGATCACGAACCGTAGCTCCACGCGGACACGCCGCCGCTTCAGGTTCAAGATCCCTCGCACCGTCTCGTCGAAAGCTCCACTCGCCTGGACGACGTAATCGTGCTCCTCGGGCAGATCCGAGTAGAGCGGGATGCCGAACATCAGGTCCGGATGCTTTACGTCACCTATGCGTCGTGCAAAGCTGCTGTCGGCGAACCTCCGACCGTTCGAGAGCACATGCACGCTCGTGCGGGGCAAGCACCGGCGGAGGAGCACGAGAAGCTGGACAAGGCGCTCGCCGAGAAGCGCAGGTTCGCCTCCCGTGATCCCGATTTCAGCTGCCTCCGAGGAGATCAGCGGGATCGCCTGCTCGAGATCGTTCACAAGCCAGCTGTCGTCGTGGCATTTCGGCGGCTGAGAGCACATCACGCAAAAGTTATCGCATCGCTCGGTGACGAGGAACGTGTTCGAGCGGGAGGCCGCCCTGTAAAGCGCCGAGACCGAGCCCCGCGCCGGGTCAATCCGCACGACATCCCCGGTCCGCAGATAATGGTGCTCCGAGCCGAGGAGATAGACGTTCTCGCGATCCGAAACCTGCATCGCCCGGCGCAGAAGGTATCCTCGAAACCCCTGCGGTAGCGCGGCTGCTTCCCCGGGGAGCAGAAGCAAGTTGCTTGCTCGCTCCGACTCGGGAAGCGTAGGATCCTCCCAGATCCGCGCGACGAACGGCCTGGGCGACGTCGCCGACAACGCCCGCAGACCTCTCGCCGATAGTTTCACGAGCATGAGCTCATACCCATCGCAGAAGGATGTCTCGCGCATCGGCGTCGGTCTCGAGGAGCCCGATGAGGTGCGTCAGTACGCCCATCTGCTTCGCACAGAATGCGCTGAATGCCTTGTGGCCGACGGTGTCGCCCTGCGTTGCCCGATGGAACACGGGGTCCGCGCCGCAGTAGGGCAGGAAAGGACAGTCGGCACACATGGGAATGCCCTCGAGCATGGTCTCGCTCAGCGGCGACAGAAGCGAGTCGGACGTGATAAGGGCCTCATAGCTGTCCTGATCGAGGTGACCCAAGCGGAAGGTGGTCCTCCCCCGGTTCCGCGGACAGTCTCACTATGCCGCGCGCGCGGTCACGTAGGTCTTCAATTCGAACTCGATCGGGCTCATGTAGGCGAGCCGTGAGTGCCGTCGTTTCAGGTTGTAGAAGTTCTCGATGTAGTCTCCGATCGATGCGATGGCGGCCGCTCGCGTCGGGTAGCGCTCGTGCTCGACCAGCTCCGCCTTCAGCGTCGCGAAGAAGCTCTCGGCCACGGCGTTGTCCCAGCAGTCGCCGGCGCGGCTCATGCTCGGGATGAGCCCGTGGGTCCCGAGCACGAGCCGGTAGTCGTCGCTGGCGTAGGGGCTGCCACGATCCGAGTGGTGCACCAGCCCAGGCGCCGGCCGCCGCGTTCCCAAGGCGAACGCGAGCGCGGTGAGCGCCAGGGCGCGATCGTTGAACGCGCTCGCGGCCCAGCCGACCACGCGGCGCGAGAACAGGTCCAGGATCACGGCCAAGTACAGCCAGCCCTCGCCGGTGGGAATGTACGTCACGTCCGTCACCCAGACCTGGTTGGGCGCTCGAGCATCGAATTGCCGCTCGATCACATTCGGGGCGATCGGGCCGTTGTGCCGCGAGTTGGTGGTGCGGCGGAAGCGCCGCTTCCTCCGAGCCGCGAGTCGTTGAGCTCGCATCAGCCGCTCGACCCGTTTCTTGCCGACACGCATGCCGCGAGCACGAAGTTCCGCGTGGATGCGCGGACTGCCGTAGCGGCCACGGCTCTTGTGGTGCACGGCCCTGATCTGTGCGCTCAGTTGAGCGTCGGACTTGGCCCGCGCGGACTCCGAGCGCTTGGCCCACCCGTAGTAGCCGCTGCGCGAGACGAGCAGCACCGCGCACAGTACCAGCACCGGGTAGTGCGCCTTCTCCGCGTCGATGAACTCGAACCTCACTCGTTTTCCTTCGCGAAGAAGGCCGCCGCTTTTTTTAAGATCTCGCGCTCCATCTCCAGCCGCTTCACGTCGCGGCGCAGCCGCTGCAGTTCCTCACGCTCCGGCGTCGTCAGCGCCCCCGGCGGGCCGTGGCCCGCGTCGGTGTCCGCGCGCTTGATCCAGTCGCGCAGCGCCGTCTCGGTCAGGTCGAGGTCCTTCGCCACCTGGCCGATGCTCCGGTCGCTCGCCTTCGCCAGCCGTACCGCCTCCGCCTTGAACTCGGGCGTGAACGCCCTCCTCTTTCTCCGTCCCATCCCTGCCTCCTGGTGCCGTCGGGGGTGTCGACGGAAGCGGGGGAGGACCAAGGTCTGATCCCCCATCTCGGCCAGCATGCGACCCTCATCTGAGGCATACACCGCCCCGTCGTAGTTGTATACGAGTGCGCCGATCCCGATGCCCGCCGGTGACTGCAGGTCGACGTATGGCGAGCCGAGCGGAGCGAACATCTTCTGAAGCAGGATGGTCGTGTAGTCCTCCCGTAAGAGGTACCCTCCCGCATTGATTCGCAGGATGTGCGACAGCCCGCGCTTGTAGAAATCGAGCCAGTCGTCGACGCCGTAACGCTTGACCAGGCTCCGAGTCGCGAATCCGTACGGGCTGAGGTTCCGGAGGAAGATACCGTGGAAGCCGAGGCGCACATACTCATCTATGATCTCATGGACGCGGTGCAAGCTCCTCGGCGTTGTCGTCATGAGCGCCGAAACCCGGTGCGGTCCGAGAACTTCACGCGTCCGGTGAATCCCCTCGACCGTCTTCTGGTGGCTGCCA
The DNA here is from genome assembly GCF_028553905.1 of Sorangium sp. So ce836. Classification (NCBI taxonomy): domain Bacteria; kingdom Pseudomonadati; phylum Myxococcota; order Polyangiales; family Polyangiaceae; genus Sorangium; species Sorangium sp. So ce836. Next base: position 5,633,257 of record NZ_CP102233.1, read on the forward strand.
CCCCCGCGTGTTGGACGCTGTGCATCGTGCAAATCGGCCGGCCCGTCCAGCGACGTCGACAGGTACACGTCGTGCTCCTTGCAGAACAACAACACGTCTTCAGACAGGCGAGATAGATTGGAGGTGATGACAAACTGGAGATCACGCCGATGGTGCTGGTTGAGCTCCTGTGCGCGCTCCACGATTCGACGGACGAGGGGGAAGTTGAGGAGCGGCTCGCCCCCTTGGAGCTCGATCTTGATGCGCTCGTTCGGACTGCGAAAGACGAGGTCGAGCGCCTTGTCAGCGTGCGCCACCGTCATGTCATACTGGGCGCTGTCCTCCGACTGCCTAGAAACCTGGCAATACTGACATGAGTGATCGCACCGCAGCGTGACGACGAAGATGTGGAGCCCGGTAAATTCGGCGATACGTTCCGCGCGGCTCCTGTACTTCAGCGCCAGCAGATCAAAGGCAACGGAGGCGTCGTCCTCGTAGAGAAAGTGCCGCGATTTCAAAGATTTATAGGCGTTCGTGTCCGGTGCTAGCCTCCGCTCGACGAACGCGACGAGCTCGTCGCGCTCAAGGCGAACGTACTCCCCGACGTCGTTCGTTACGATGTAGATGCTTTCGTCAAGGCGACCGAGCCGGAGGGGCAGGAGATGGTATCCTGTGCGTGGTGCGTAGGCGCTCCTCGGTTGGAATACTGGGGGCGCCATGTCATTCCCGAGGAGGAACGCGCGCGCGAGAGAAGGCATGCGCGAGGATGAGCGTGCGGAGCGACGCCGTCTCTTCCCCGACTTTCTCCCGGAGCTCCTGGTCAAGCAGCTCTTGATAGAAGAGCCTCGCTGCTTCGAGCGCTGCCCGCTCGCCGGTCGCAGGCGGGAAGGCCAGCGTAAGGCCGAGCGAGTGATCGTGGATCTCGCCAAACACGGCGGTACACTTCGCGGCCATGCGGTAGGCGGCCTTCTGCACCGCCGCGAGGCGGTAGGCACGGAGATCTACGGTAACCGCGATCCGTCCATCTCGGAGGACGAACAGAGAACCGGCATCGGCACCCATGGTCCTCATGCGGCTACCACTGGATCACGACCATCCCGGTTTGCCCCTCGGATACGGAGATGCTGGTGCTCGTATCGCCAACAAACTGATTTTCCACGCGGACCTCGTGTGTGCCCGGCGTCAGGATGAGCGTCGCCGTGGAGTCTGTGCCCACGAGCTTTCCGTCCACGAAGATCCTCCCACCGGGGTAGGCCACGAGCGACACGGCGGCAGGTTTCGGCGGCGGGGGCGGCGGCTCAGGCGCAGGCTCGTCGTACGAGCTCCTCCAGCCCGACCCGTGGCCGCCGGAGTAGTGGCTGCTGTGCGACCGGTGGGACTGATGGGAGCGATGGGATCGGTGGGCGAGGTACATCGGCTGCTCGATGCCGGGCGCCGTCAGCAGCAGCGGGTCCTCGCCGTCGACGTCGTCGTCGGGCCTTCGAGGCGCCTGCGCGAGCGCGGTCGGGACGAGCGCGTTCGAGGAAATCGCTCCCTGGATGATCGCCATGACGGCCGTTCCGAGGGCGACGAGGGGGGACCGCGGAGGCACACCGTAGTATCCGCGGGGCTGGGCCTCGGCGTCAAGGCCACGTAGCTCGCGGCACGGTGTGTACCGATGCTGCCGGCGACGCGGCGGTTTTTACAGGCGGCTCGTGGGCCCTACACTGATCGCCTGGATAAAGGTACGCTTCCGCGGATGGCTTCAACGCCGTACCGGGACGAGGAGAAGGGCAACGCAGCCGCGAGCGTCGACGTGCGGACCGCGTTACGAGCGTGGGCTCGCACCGAGTTTGGTGCTCCCCGGCGGCTCGACGAGTTGATCTCCTCCGTGAGCGAGCGCGACGAGGTGATCACGCGCGTCGCAACGACGGTGATCCGCCGCGACCTCGTCCCGCAGCGCATCGCCACCCACGATCGCAGGGGCCGCAGCGCCAGCCCTGAGGATCCTGCATCGCTCGATCCCTTCAGCGGTACGATGGAGGATCTGCGTAGGCGTACGGAACATGTCGATCGCTGCGCGTCGTGCAACGGCAGCGGCATCGGCCCGTGCCCAGCGTGCAGAGGTAGCGGCAGGCAAGGCTGCGGGAACTGCTCCGGAAGCGGGAAGGTCCTGAAGCATTACAAGAAGTCAAGCAAGTACATCAACTGCTCGGTGTGCCGCGGCGGCGGTGCCGTCGGCTGCGGCGGATGCTTGTCCAAGGGGACGATCACGTGCGCCGGATGCTCCGGGAGCGGTCAGCAGCTCGTCTGGTGGACATATCAGGAGAGTGTGCGGGTTGTCGTACAGATCTCCACTGACAGCCCTATTGTGCACGCACACCCGCAGGTGCTGGAGGAGCGGTTTCTAGGGCCATCGGATCTCGAGGCCTTCTTGCTGCTCGCCTCCGTGGAGGGCGAGGGGAGCCTCGCCGGAGGAAGACTCTCGCCAGAGGACGACGCCTTGGTGCGAAGGCAGACGCCTGCGCTCGATGCTCGGATCGAGCGGATCCGAGCGCAGCAGCTCCTCCGCTTCGGCGTCCTCCGGCGCGACGTGCGCTACGAGATGTGTGGCGCCGAGGGGAGCGTCGTGCTGTCCGGCGCGAGCCTCGCCGCGTCGTCGACGCCGGCCGCCGTAGGGCCGATTCGTCGCCGTCTGATGCTCTGGGGGGTCGCGTCGTTCGTGCTGCTCATCGGCGGCACTTGGTACATGTCGGCCCTGTTGGGCCCGACCAGCTACTTTCGCGCCACCAACCGGGTCATTGCATTTTCGTCGTTGACGGGCATGGCCGCGGCGATCGTAGCGGTCGGAGGTCTGCTTCGCGCACTTCGCCCCAGCTTCCGCTTTTGGCCGCTTGGAACCTTCGCGAAGCTCGCGACGGGGATCAGCGCTGCGGCGTTTCTGCTCTGCCCTGTGGTCGGTTACTTCGGCAGGCCGAGCACGGACGAGCTGCAGCAAGCCGTTGCCGCGGGAGATCTTGGCCGTGCGCGCCTCGTCGCGGAGGCTCTGGAAGCCACGGAGCCCTCCGAGGAGGAGGCGGGTGCCATCGACGAGCTCCATCTCGCAGAGGCCGAGCGGCTCTCCGGAGATGCGCGTCTCGAGAAGCTGGACGCGATCGCTGCGCGAAACGGCAGCCATGCTGGCCGCGCCAAGACGAGCGCGCAGCGGGCACGCGTCGAGGCAATCGAGGCGGCGCTGAAGGCGAACCGCGCTGCGGATGCCGTCGGCCTGCTCAAGCGCTGGTCGTCGAAGCTCTCCGATACCCCGGAGCTGGGCGAGCTCGAGGCGCGCGCGTTCGAGTCGCAGGGGGTCGCCTGTTCCGACGACATCTGCCGGTTCGGCGCTGCGAGAGCGGCCAAGGCGGCCCGTAGCTCTCCCGAGCGCGAGGCCACCGTGGATAGGGCGCGGCGAAAGGTGATCGAAGGGATCGACGCACGCGCCGTCCCAGCGGGCGATCTCCTGTCCCGGGTTCGCTGGCTTCGATCCTTGTCGAAGCTCGCTGTGATGGCGGAGAGCAGCGCTGGGGGCGACGCCGAGATCCAGGAGAAGGCCAACGCAGCATCGGTCTGGGCGCGCGCCGAGCTCGGCAAGGTGACCCTGATCGGCGCACCGGTGGCCGTCGTGGACGAGCTCCTTGAGCGGGATGCGGGCTCTGCGAGCACGGGGTGGCCCGAGCTGAAGGGCGTGTCCGTGTACGTCGCGAAGGTTGGGGCCGTCTGCTCCGGCCTTTTCGTGGTCGGGGCGTCGCCCGGCTTGCGGTTTCTCAACGGCAACGAAGAGGGGCTTCGGCGGCTGCTCGCGCAGGCCACGGGCCGACCCGGAGCGACGTTGCGCGCGCGTGCGGCGTCTTCGAAGACGCACTCGATCTCAACATGGGCTGAGGGCAGCACACCAGTGATGGCGCGGTGGAACGACACTAGGCTGATGGAGTTGCGCATCGGAAGGGCGAGTCCGTGAGCAACAGTACACTTCAGGGCGCTCAACTCGCGGAGGCTCGAGCAATTTGCCTCGCGTTCGCGGGCGAACGTCTGCGCCAGACCCCTTGTTCGGTCGAACCAACGCGCTTTTTTGTCCGGACGAGGTTCCCCGCGCCACGCAGCAGCCCCGAAGGCGGGCGACGGCCTAGCGAACGGGCCCATCGGTCTCTCGCGGCACGTTCCTCGGAGTGATCAGAGTGCCCGATGGAGAGCACGATTCATCGTTCACATCACAGCTACCCACGCCCTCCGCTCACGGCGCGGGCCCGGCGGAGGACGTTCTCGACGCGCCGCAAGAGCTGATCCGGCGGCTCTCCGCCGCCATCGCCCTTTCCCTCGATCGCATCCCGATACCAGCGCCCGACCAAGCACAGCTCGTACAGGTGCACGGCCGCCGCCTCGATGCGCGGCCGGCCCTGCGCGGCGTACGCATCCAGGAGCCGCCTCAGGCCATGGTCGATCTGGAATGGCCTCGCGCTTTCGCGCGTGACGATCGCCAGGTCGTACGCGGGATCGCCGCGCGTCGCGTACTCCCAGTCGATGACGCCGTACGGCTGCTCCCAGTGAAGGAGGACGTTCTGCCCCAGGAGATCCCCGTGGATGAGCGCCGATGGCTCCTCCTCCGGCAGATGCTCGAGAGCCCACCGCTCCACCTCGCGGAGCTCGGGCACGCCGTGGAGGGCAGCGAGCTCCGACATGGCGTGAGCGCGCCGCGTGGCGTGCCCCTCGATGCCGGGGATGTCGTCGGCGTCGATGGCGTGAACCGTCGCGGCGACCTGCGCGACGACGTCCCAGGGAGCCACGCTGCCCTTGCGACCGGCGCGCAGGTCGAGGGGGATCCCCTCGAGATAGGGTCGCACGACGACGTCGACCCCACCCGCCGGGACGATCGCCGTCAAGGCCGGCACGCGGATCGCGCGCGTGCGGGCGGCAACCCGTTCGAGGAGCGCGCCCTCACGTTGCCAGCTCGCGCGCGTCCGCGGGGCGCTGCCCCTCGCGGGGATGAACGCCGCATACGTCCCCGAGCGGCCCTCTGGATCCGGCACCAGCTCGACGTGGGCCGCATAGACCTCGCAGGAGAGGCCATGACCCACCTTGCACACGCGACCGATCCGAGGCCTCCCGGAGCTGGAGAAGGCGACCTCGATGGCCCGCCTCGCGTGCGCCCATCCCGGCCCAGCATCGCGGGCAGCCATCTCACGCCCCCCTCGCACGGCCGCGCGCGGTCGTGCCAAAATTGGCATGCAGTGCGTAATGCATGGATCGCTTGAAGCCTCCCGTGCTGATGCTCTTCTCGCTGTCGCGACTATACTTAGGATCGCTGATGATTAGGATCCCTGATGATTAGGAACACTTACGATTCGTTGCGCGCGAAGAGGGTCGCCATGAGCCTGCCCGGGCGGCAGCAAATTCCGTGCAAGAGATGTGCCGCCGTGCGAGCGGCCACGGTCATGCCGAGGCGAACGGCGCCTGCGCAGCGGCGCTGACGCGAGCGGCGCAGATTGACAATTATCGCAAATTACCGCCTATTCGCGTCTCGGCTTGCAACGTCAGGAGAGACACGCATGGCGCATTTTCCGTACATTGGCTCGGGCCCGTATTGCTACGCCAACGCCTTCGCGATGATGCTGGGCGACCGCGCGCCTTCGACCGCCGTGATAGAGCTCGCCACGTGCAGCCCCTTCGGGATGCAGCTGATCGGCGGTGAGCTGCCGTTCTTCGACCCGTACGGCTGGACCCCCGAGGCCGGCTTCGACGGCGCGCTGGCAGCGCTGGGCTGGACGTCCACGGTCGTCAAAGGCAAGGATGCTGCCGATGCCCTTGCCCATCTCAAGGCAGCCCTCATGGACGGTCCGGTCTGGATCGGGCCGGTCGAGATGGGGCATCTGAAATACCAGCCGGGCAAGACCGGGCCGTTCGGCGCTGATCACTACCTGGTCGTCCTCGAGGTGGACGACAAGCGCGTGCTCCTCCACGATCCCGAAGGGTACCCTTATGCATCGCTGCCGCTGGACGACTTCATGGCGGCGTGGCGGGCGGAGACGATCGACTATGGCGATCCGTATACGATGCGCGCCGCTTTCGCCCGCCGCGCCGAAACTCCCGAGCTGGACGTCATCAGGGCCTCGATACCCGGAGCGATCCGGTGGCTGTCGATGGACGGCGATCACGAGATGCCGCCCGGCAGCCTCGGCAACGGCGAGGCCGCCGAGCGGCTGGCGGCGCTCATCGAGGCTGGCTGTGGCGACGAGCTGCGCGGCCACCTGAACCGCTTTGCGATCCGGGTCGGAGCGCGCCGCCTCACGGACGCCGCGACCTGCCTGGCGCGCATCGGATACGCCGAGGCCGCACGGGTCGCAGCAGAGCAGGCGCGGCTCATCGGTTCGATGCAGCATCCGTTGACCGCGGGCGACGACGCGGCCGCCGCCGCCGCGCTCCGGGCGCTCGCGCCCACCTACGCCCAACTTCGGTCGGCGCTCGAGCGGGGATCGCATGATCGATGATGGCGCCGAGCCGACGCACCTCTCGCCAGGACGAACAGCGTCTCCTCGAGCCGGGGTGCTCCGCACACCTCGGGCCATCGAGGGCGGACCGTGGGCGACAGGGAGCTACATCATGCCGACCGGCGTGCGCTCCCGAATCGCGTCTTGCAACGCGCGCTCGAACAGGGCGCGGGACGGGTGCACCGTGAGCTTCCGGATGGCCGTGTTCGCGACCTGAACCCCGAAGACGACGACCTTCGACCCGAGCAGGAAATGCCCTCCCTCGATCGCGTCGAGCACGGACATCGTCGCCTCGGTCAGCCGCGTGCGCGAGGCGTGATCGTAGTCGGTCATCGCCTCCCAGTCGTTGAAGACCAGGATGCGGCCGTCCGCGGCGACCCGGCGCAACATCACCTCCTCGATGGCCTGAGCGCCCTCTTCAACGAGCACCCCGGTGACGCACGTGACCAGCAGCGCCGGCGCAGGACACCAGATGTTTACCGTGCCCTTGTTGCACCAGTGGCTCTGAAGTGGCTGTGTGGGGAGCGCGAGCATATCCGGTGCGCGTAGACTGGGACGTGCGCGCCCATTCGTCGAGGGGCGAATCGCAGGTTTCTGCATCGCTCCCGAGCGGCGGAGCAACAGGCCGAGCGTTCCGAGTCCGTGAGGCTGTAACCGCCCCCGGTCGTCAGCGGAGACGAAACATCGTTTTTACATGAGCGCCAAAAGAGCATTCAGTCCGCTCTTCTTTTTACAATCGCGGTCGCGATCGGAGGCGATCATGGGTCGGTCGATCGGGTGGGACAGAGAGGGGGACGGCCCCGGGCCGCTGCGCCGCCGCCCGGGCAGCGCGACGTCGTGGGGTATGGGTGAGCCTGAATCTGCGTCCGCCTGCGCGGGCTCCTGCTCCGGAGGAGCCCTACGCGTCAAGGCTTCGCCGCGCCCGCCATGTAGGCCGCGAACGCTTCCGCGAAGTCGGGGTGCCAGCGCGACAGCGCAGGCCGGTTCCGGATGAGGTCGTCGGCCGCCCACTGGATGCGGCGCTCATCCATCTCGCGCGTGACCGCGTTGTCCGGGCAGAGGACGTAAAAATCGCCCCGGCCCATGCTGGCGATCATCATGTCCACCACCTGCTCGGCGGTCCACGCCTCGGCGGGCTTCTCCGGGCCGCGCGCGGTCATGCCGGTGAACGTGTACCCCGGGATGAGCAGGTGGGCCGTGATCTTGCAGCCAGCGACGTTGCGCAGCTCGTGAGCGAGCTGCTCGGTCACCACCTTCACGCCGGCCTTGGAGACGTTGTAGGCGGCGTCGCCCGGCGGGGTGGTGATGCCCTGCTTCGAGCCCGTGTTGACGATGGCGCAGGGGGTGCCCTGCGCGAGCATCGCCTCGGTGAACGCGTGCACGCCGTGGATGACGCCCCAGAGGTTGACCTCGATGAGGCGGCGCCAGCGCTCGACGTCTTTCCACGGCTTGGCGCCGTTGCCGATTCCGGCGTTGTTCATCAGGACCGCCACCTCGCCGAACGCGTCGTAGGCGAGCTGCTTCAGGCGCTGCACGTCCTCGAGCCTGGCGACGTCGGTCGGGGCCGCTCGCACGTCGGCCGCTCCGCCGGCCGCGACGGCGGCGACGCGCGCAAACGCCTCGCGCAGCGCCGGCCCGTCCAGGTCGGCGAGACAGACCTTCAGGCCCATGCGCGCGAAGCGCTCGGCGGCGGCGAGGCCAATGCCGCTGGCGGCGCCGGTCACCACGGCCACGCGGCCAGGTGTCAATGCGGGATGGTTGCTCACTGGGGATCTCCGTCAGGCGTTGGGGTCGCGCCAGCCGCGGCGCGACGAGCGCGGCGGAGTGTAAAGGGCGGCGGCGCGTCGAGCCAGAACCTCTCGCCGAGGCACCGCGATGCCACCGGTGGGGCCCGCCGCCGCGAGCCCGGGCGCGACCCGTCGCTCCAACGTGAGCGCTACCCGCCGGAGCGGGAGGCGACCGCGCTCTTCGGCAGGCGGAGGACCAGCATGAACGGCCGATGGCCATCGCGCTCCTCCCCGGTGAAGCGCACCAGCGCGTCACCGCCGCGAGCCCGGAGGCGCTCGCGCACGATGTCGAGCCCGACGCCTCGACCGGCGACTCGATCGATCGTCTCTGCGGTCGAGACGCCGGACCGGAAGATCTGGTCGGCCAGGGCCTCATCCGGCAGAGGATGACTGGCCTCGCGCCGACGCAGCTTCTCGAGCGGGAGCCCGCGGCCATCGTCGAAGATCTGCAGCTCGAGCGCGCCCGGTCCGCTCCGCGCGCGAACATGGATGCGGCCCTGCGCCGGTTTGCCGGCGAGCTCTCGCGCGTCGGGCAGCTCGATGCCGTGATAGAGGGAGTTGCGAAAGCACTGAACCAGGATGTCCTTCACGAGCCCCGTCCAGTCGCTGGCCAGCTGCGCTTCGGCTTGCTCCGTCAGCACCGCGGGCGGGGGCCTGCCGAGCTCGGCGGCCAAGCTCGGCAACATCTCGCGCGTCTCGTCGACGACGCGCGCCACCGACGTCGCGTCGAGACGCGCGAGGACCTGACGCAGCTTGCGCGCCAGCTCCTGGGCCGCGCCGGTGGAATCCGCCGTCGCGACCAGGGCCCGGATGTCGTGAAGGACACCCTCGCTCCGCTCCTCCGGCCTCTTGAGCGCGGCCGTCAGCTTGTGCTGGCAAACCGACTCGTATTCGTCGACCGCCCGCTCGACGGCGTCCAGGCGCTCCAGCAGCTCGTGCCTCTCGATCGGCTGCCCTGGCTCTCGGCGCAGCGCCTGGTAGGCGCTCTCCGCAGCGTGCAGGCGGTCCACCAGGTGCGTGAAGCCGTGCAGGCGAGCGTTGCCCTTCAGCGTGTGGAGGTCGCGAAGGGCGGCGTCACGGAGCCGCTCGGACAGCGCGGCGTCCGGCCCGAGCGCCGCGCGATTGGCGGCCAGCAGCTCGCGACAGTCGGCGCAGAACGCTCGTGTGGCATCGACCCCGCGATCGAGCGCCTGCACGATGATGTCGACCTCGCGCTCCTTGTTGCGCGCCGTTTGCTTCAGGCTGCGCAGCAACGTCACGTCGCGAACCGTGACCAGCATGCGCTCCACGTGATCTGCCTCCGACGCGATGAAGCTCCAGGAGATCTCGAGGAACTGGGGCTTGCCGCCGGGGCCCGTGCGCTCCACGTCACGGATCAGGTGGTCGGCGTTCAGCGCAGCCAGCCACTGTTCTTGATCGAAGGCGCAGCACAGCGCCGCCTCTGCCGCGCTCCGCGCGTCTGGCCGCACGTTGGACCCGTCGAGCAACAGCGCGAGGCAGTCTCGACCGACCAGCTCGGTGTCGCCGAGGATCTCCGCCAATCGTCGAGAGTATCCCGGCTCGACGCGCCGGCTTCGGTCGATGGTGAAGACCCCGTCGTCCAGGTTGTCGAGCATCGAGGCGATCTGGCGGTTCTTGAGCGCGAGCTCCTCGGTGCGCTGGGCCACGCGTCGCTCCAGCTCCTCGTAGAGCTGCGCGTTGTAGATCGAGATCGCCGCCTGGCTGGCGATCACCTGCAACGCAGCCAGGCGCTCGCGCGTGAAGACATACGGGCTGACGTTGTTCTCCACGTACAGCGCGCCCAGGACGTCTCCCTTGCGCATGATGGGAGCGCACAGCACCGAGCGCACCCCCCGCTTCCGGATCTGCGGGTCCGCCAGGAAGGCGCCGGCCTTCGACGCGTCGTCCAGCGTGACGGCCTCTCCCGTGTGCAGCACGTAGCTGACGACGCTCGGGCACAGGAACTCGGCCTCCGAGTACGCCACGCGCCGCGGGAGGCTCGTGATCGGGCGCTCCACGTGGGCGCGCGCCTCCACGTAGTACGTGCGATCGGCGTCGTCTCGCAGGACGAGGCAGCCGTGCTCTGCCCCGGCGTTCTCGATCAACGTGGCCATCAGCGCGGCGAACAGCCGCTCGGGCTCGACCTCGACGAAGATGCTCTGCGTCGCCTTGAGCAGGGACGCGCCGTCGAACCCCAGGCCGGCCGCCGCCGCGCCGCGCGGCGTCGCGATCTCTCCTCTGACGGCATCCGCGAGCAAAGCGGGGTGTTCGCGCGCGAGCAATTCGAGCTTCGCCGTTGCGCCCCAGTCATTGTAGAGCCTGTAAGCCGTCTCCAGGCATGTCCTCGCGTGGAGGGGCTCGTCCAGCGACAGCCACATCTCGGCCTGGTGCTCGTGGACCAGCGCCCGCAGGTGGATGAACCCGTCTCCGGCCGTCCTTATCGCGTCGCGGTGGCGGGCGAGCACGACCTGCAGCGGCTGCCCCGTCAGGCGCGCGTGCTCGGCGGCCAGGAAGTGGTATTTGTGGGCGAAGTTCTCCGAGCACAGGCGGGACCAGCCCTCGAGCTGCTTCAGGTTCTCCTCGACGACGGCGAGCAGGGCCTCCCGCGTCTCCGGGCCTCCTTCGCGGCACGCCCGCACCGCCAGCAGCCCTTCGAAGAGCTTGTAATCGGGGAGCGAGAACTGCCCCGCCGCGATGATCAAGAACTCCCGGGTGAATTCCATCCATTGCCGCGCCGAAGCGAAGTCGCCCAGGATGAAGCTGGTCATCATCTGGGCTTGCCCGTAGGCGTAGCAGTACTGGGTGCTCTTCTCGGCGGCCATCACGGCGGTCGCCTCGCGGTCGGCCGCGGCGACGGCCTCCCTCTCCGACTCGCGCGCCGAAAGCCGAGCGACGGCTCGCTCGACGACCAGCGCATTGACCAGCTGGCCCGCCGCCGAGATGTGCGTCAAATACCGCCGCAGCTCCGCCACCTGCTCGCGGCAGGCCCGCAGCCGCGCCCCGACCAGGAACGAGCGCTGGGCGCGATCGTTCTTGGCGTAGGCGACGTGCTGCAGGTCGCCGAGCATGAGGCCGCTCTTCTCCCCTCGGTCGTAAACCGCGAACAGATCTCGGTACGTCTCCTTCCAGTGCGCGAGAAAGGCTGCGAACACGAAGCACACGCCCGATTCGACCGGGGTCGGCGAGAACCGCTTCAAGAGCTCGAAGGCGGCCAGGCCCATGCGATAGGCGGCGTCGTAGTCGCCCAGCACCGCGAGGAGGATGATGCCGCAGTCGGCGAAGTTCTTGCACGAGACCGCATCGACGCCGCGGCTCAGCGTCAGGTCGAACATGATGAGCTCCGCCAGGAAGAACAGCGGCGGATACGTCTGAAACGCCGGAGGGATCACCTGCGCCAGCAGCTCGAGGACCAAGCGCGACTCGGCGTCCTCCGCCTTCGGGAGCGCCGGCAGGCCCTCGATCGTCACGCGCGAGAGGTGCGCTTGCAGCTTGCCGATACCCTCCCCGATGCCCTGGTTGATCTCGTCGGGCGCCTCCGGCAAGCGCACGCCGAACTCGGCCAGCGCCGCGCGCACCTGGACCACGGCGTCCTGCATGCGCCCGCCGTGCTCGAGGATCCGGGTCTTCAAGACATGAACACGGCCGCGCGCCAGCCGGTCGGGGGCGAGCCTGAGCGCCTCGTCGCAGAGCGCGTCGACGTGCGGATCCGCCAGGACGAAGGCCGTCTCGGCGCGCGCGAAGGTCGCTCGGAAGGCGAGATCCGGTGGACGTTCGCCCTCGCAGCTGGCCAAGAGCTCGACGGCGATCTCGGCGTGGGTCCCCGCGATGCTCCACGCGCCGCTCTGGAGCGCCTGGTTGCTCGCGGTCAAGTTGAGCTCCACGAGGTCGAGGCGCTCTCGCCGGTCACGGATCGCGCCGCGAGCGACGTTCAAGTGACGGAGCACCTCGAAGATTCGACTCGGCGCGCCGTCGCCCCGCAGGCGCTCGCGCAGGATCCGCCCGATGGACGCGTGGAGCGCCGCGCGCTCCGCGGCGCTGGCGCGCGAGAGCGCCGCCTGCCGCACGCGCGAGTGCTCGAAGGCGTACGAAGCGGGCTCGTGACCCCGGACAGGCTCCGGCCGCTCCGCTCGAGCTTCGGCCGAGATCTCGGACACGAGGCGATGGGCCAGCGCCTCCCGAACGAGCTCGAGGCAGGCCTCGACCGGCCTGTCCACGGCCTCGGACAGGGTTTGCAGATCGAAGCGCATGCCGAAGCACGCCGCGGCGGACAAGAGCCTCGCCGCGTCGGGACCGAGGTTCTCGAGGCGCTCCGCCATCAACGCGCCGACGTTGTCGCAGGCGGGGTGCGCCTCCGCGCGCCGCGCGTCGGCGGACCACCGGCCGCGCTCGACCTCCAGGCGCAGGGCGCCCTGTCGGTGCAAGGAGACGAGCAGCTGGCCGATGAAGAACGGGTTGCCGTCGGTCTTGCGCTTAACGATCTCCGCGAGCCCACGGACCTCGGCGACGGGCGCGCGCATCGAGCGAGCCACGATCTCCGCCACCGCGTCGGAGGACAGCGGCCCGAGCGGCAACGTCAGCACGGCCTCGTTCGCCCGGCGCAACGCGTTCTGCAGGCTCAGGAGCGTGGGTACGTCGCCGACGTCACCGCTGCGGAACGCGGCCAGCACCATCACGTGGCTCGAATCGGGGTTCGTCAGGATGGCAGACAGCATCTCGGCGGAGGCGCCGTCGAGCCACTGAGCGTCGTCGAGCACGAAGACGAGGGGGCGCTCCGGCGTGGCGAAGATACGGATGAAGGAGAGGAAGACGTGCTTGAGCCGGCGCTGCGCCTCGAGGGGATTCAACGCCACGACGGGCGTGGAGGCGCCGGTGACGCAGGAGAGCGCCGGCACGAGCTCGGTCATGAGACCTGCGTTGTGCCCCAGGGCCGCGGTCACGCGCTGCCGCAGCTCGGTCAGCTCGGCTTCGGAGAGCGCCAGCAGGTCCCCTGCCAGGCCTCGTAGCACGTGCGCCAGACCGGACAGCGGCACCGCCTCGACCCGCTCTTCGAACGACGTCGACAGGAGGCGCGCCGGCGCGCCGCCGTGCCGCCTCAGGAGCTCCGCGAGCACGGCGGACTTTCCGGCCCCCGCGGCCCCTGGCATGAGCACGAGCAGCCGCTTTCCGGAGCGCGCGCCGTCGAGGGCGCCTCCCAGCTCCGACAGCTCGGCGTCGCGCCCCTGCACGTCTCGACTGACCACGAATTCACTGGAGACGTCGCTCGACCCCAGGACCAGGGCAGGGAGGGCCTGCGTCCGTCGGAAGCTCTCGCACAGCGTGGTGAGGTCGCTCAGCAGCCCGTGGTCGCTCTGGTAGCGCTCGTCAGGATCCTTCGCGAGCAGCTTGGCCACGAGCTGCGCGATGACGGGCGGCACGTGGGGCGACAGCTCCGTGACGAGCGGCGCGCGCTTGGACGCGTGCGCGTGAGCCCAGCCGATGGCGTCGCTCGCCGCGAACGGCAGCTGGCCCGTCAGCATCTGGAAGAGCGTGACGCCCAGAGAATAATAGTCTGCTCGGTGATCGGGGCGACGGTTGAGACGCCCCGTTCGCTCTGGCGCGACGTGGGCGAGCGAGATCGCGGATTCGAGGGCGGCGCCGCCCGCCGCGCCCTCGGAGACCGCCAGGAGATCGGCGAGCTCGACACGCCGGGTCGCGAGATTGACCAGGAAGCTGCCGTGGCTCACGTCCTCGTGAAGCAACCCCTGCTCGTGCAATCCATGCAGCGAGCGAGCCATGCCGAGCGCGAGCTCCAGGCACGTTCCGACGTCCAGACCGCCCGCGGGGATCGCGAGCGGCGCGCCCCCGAAGTCCTCCACGATCAGCGAGAGCTCGCCGTCGACCTCGCACACCTCGCCGTCGATCGCCAGCGTGCCGATTCGACGCCATTTCTGCAGCTCGAGCTCCAGGACCCGGCGCGGCTGCGCGACCGCGCGTCGGAGCGAATGCAGCAGCACGCTCGCGCCGGAGGTCGCGTGGCGCGCGCGCCGCCAGATGCTCCGCGGCAGCACGGCCACGGTCTCCGTGACCTGATAAGCGTCCTCACCGAGGTGCGCTCGACTGTGTCGGTTCATTGAATCGGGTTCCCGTTCGCTTTCATCGGCCGGCGCTGGCGCTGTCGTGGGGTCGAGAGCGGCGCTCCTCCCGGAGGCGCGAGGGATGCACAGCGCTCCGCGACCCCCCGGCGAGGAGCCGCTCGCGCCTTGCATCCCTACGCCGCCCCCGCTCTCCTCCTGGCACGCACGTGCCGACCCCGGCGCCTCCCGCAGGAACAGAAAATCGAAACCCCTCGGAAACGTCAAGCCTCAACTGCGGATTCCGCCCGGCTGGCGGACATGCTTCGCTGTGATCTTGGCCCGCCCCTGAAAAACCAATATGTATCAACAACTTAGCCATGACTCGAAGGATGCCGCGCGGGCGGCGCGGCCTGCGGGAGCTCGCTCGGAGCGGCCGGCATCGCTCCCACCTGGGTCGGAGTCGGGCCCAACCATCGATGCGTCCCGGGCGCCGCGCGCGCAGGATCCGCGGCCAAAATTCACACCATCACTGGACGAACCGCGTTCTCCGTCTATCCTCGATGGGTGCGCTCGGGGGAGCTCTTGGGGGGGCGCTTCCGCGTCGAGGCGCTCGCGGAGATCGGGGGCATGGGGGCGGTCTACCGCGCCTGTGACGTCACCTCCGGAGCGCGGGTCGCCGCGAAGGTGCTGCACGATCCGTCGCCGCATCAGGTCGCGCGCTTCGCGCGGGAGGCGGAGCTCCTCGCCCGCCTCGCACACCCGGGGATCGTCCGGTTCATCGCCTACGACGCCGCGCGCGAGAGCACGCCGTTCCTGGTCATGGAGTGGCTGGAGGGAGAGGACCTCTCCCGCCTCCTCGCGCGGCGGCGCCTCACGGTCGCCGAGACGGTGGAGCTCGGGGCGCGCGTCGCCGCGGCCCTGGGCGCCGCCCACGCGCGGGGGGTCGTCCACCGCGATCTCAAGCCGGCCAACATCTTCCTCGTCGGCGGCCGGATCGAGGAGCCCAAGCTCCTCGATTTCGGGATCGCCCGCTTCCCCGGCATGGACCCGATCACCGGCGCCGGCGTGCTGGTCGGCACGCCCGAATACATGGCCCCGGAACAGGCGCGCAGCGGCGATGAGATCGGCGCGCCCGCCGACATCTTCTCGCTCGGCTGCGTGCTCTTCGAGTGCCTCACCGGCGCCCCGCCGTTCCAGGCAGATCACCTGATCGCCCTCCTCGCCAGGATCATCTTCGACGAGCCCCCGCGTCTGTCGGAGCGCTGCCCCGACGCGCCCCCGTGGCTCGACGCGCTGCTCGCGCACATGCTCGAGAAGGACCCGGCGCGGCGGCCGCGCGACGGGGCCGCGGCCCACGCCGCGCTCGCGGCAGAGGAGGTCCACGGCGGGTCGCTCCCGGCGCCGCCGAGCTCCGCGCTCACCACCAGCGAGCGCCGCTTCCACGGCGTCGCGGTGGTGGGCCGCGCGAAGGCCTCCGCGCTGGACGCCACCCTCTCGGCCTGCGAGGCGGGCGCGGACGCCGGCGCGCTCCGGGAGGTCGCCGCCCGCTTCGAGGGGCGCCTGGAGCTGCTCGCCGACGGCACCGCGGTGCTCATCGTCGGCCGGCCGCACGTGCCCACCGACGTCGCCGCGCAGCTCGCGCGCTGCGCGCTGGCCCTGCGGGAGCGCGTCCCCGATCGCCCGATCGCGATCACCGTCGGCTGGGGCGAGCTCGGGCGCGGCCTGCCCGTCGGCGACGCCATCCAGCGCGCCGCGGGGCTGCTCCGGAGCGCGGGCGGCCCGGGCGCGCCGCAGATCCTCCTCGACAAGACCACCGCCGGGCTGCTCGAGGCCCGCTTCGAGGCCGCGACCACCGCGTCCGGCGCCCTCGAGCTCCGCGGCGAGCGCAGCGCCGCCGAGCCGTGGCGCCCGCTCCTCGGCAGGCCCACGCCCTGCGTCGGCCGCGATCACGAGCTCCGCCTGCTCGAGCAGACCTTCGCCGCCTGCGCCGGCGAGCCCGCCGCCCGGGCGGTGCTCGTCATCGGCGCCGCGGGCATGGGCAAGTCCCGCCTCCTCCAGGAGCACCTCGCCGCCCTCCGGCGCGCCGGCGCGCCCGCGGAGATCTGGGCGGGGTTCGGGGATCCGCTCCGCGCGCGGTCCGTCGGCGGCCTGCTCGCGGAGGCGATCCGCGGCGCGGCGGGGATCAAGGGCGGCGAGCCCATCGAGGAGCGGCGCGCGCTCCTCCGGGCCCGCGTCGCCCGCCGCGTGCCCGAGGCGGATCGGCGCCGGATCGAGGAGTTCCTCGGCGAGCTCGCCGGCGTGCCGTTCCCCGACGCGGACAGCCTCCCGCTCCGCGCCGCTCGGCAGGATCCCGAGCTGCTCGGCGAGCAGATGCAGCGCGCGCTCCGCGATTTCCTGCGCGCCGAGTGCGCGGCCCAGCCGGTGGTGCTCGCGCTGGAGGACGTGCACTGGGCCGATCGCGCCTCCGTCGCGGCCATCGACGCGGCGCTGCGCGAGCTCGCGGACCAGCCGCTCGTCGTGCTCGCCACGGCGCGCCCCGAGATCAAGCAAGCGTACCCCGAGCTCTGGGCCGAGCGCGGGCGGCAGGAGCTCTGGCTCAGGCAGCTCCCGCCGAGGGCGTGCGCGCAGCTCGCGCGGGAGGCGCTGGGCGACGCGGCCGACGGGGCCCTCATCGATCGTCTGGTCACCCAGTCCGAGGGCCAGCCGTTCTTCCTCGAGGAGCTGATCCGCGCGACGGCGGAGGGCCGCGGCGACGCGCTGCCCGAGACGGTGGTGGCGATGGTGCAGGTCCGGCTGGAGGCGCTCGCGCCCCCCGCGCGCCGGATCCTGCGGGCCGCCAGCGTGCTCGGCGAGGTGTTCTGGCGAGGCGCCGTCGCGCACCTGCTCGGGGGCGACGAGGCCGCTCCGCTCGCGGAGCACCTCTCCGCGCTCGTCGCCGGGGAGCTCTGCGTCCGCCACCGCGAGGGCCGCTTCCCCGGCGAGGAGGAGTACTCCTTCCGCCAGGCGCTCCTGCGCGAGGGCGCTTACGCGCAGCTCACCGAGGACGACCGGGCGCTCGGCCACCGCCTCGCCGCCGACTGGCTCGAGGCCGCGGGCGAGGCCGATCCGCTGGTGCTCGCGGCGCACTGCGAGCGCGGCGGCCTGACCGCCCGCGCGGCGTCGCTCCTCGCCCGCGGCGCCGAGCTCGCGGCCGCGCGCCGGGCCTACCTCGACGCCGAGGGCTGCTACGGGCGCGTCGAGGCGCTGCTCGGCGCGCTGCTGCCCGAGGAGCGCCGCGCGCGGGGCCTCGCTCGCTTCCGGCTCGGGCGCCACACCGAGGCCCTCGCCGACCTCGCCGCGGCGCGCGAGGCGGCGGCCGCGGCGTCGGAGGCGGGGGCCGAGATCGAGCTCCTCCTCGACGAGGCCATGATCCTCGACTGGACGGGCGAGTACCGGGCCGCGAGCGAGCGGGTCGCGGCCGCCGAGCGCCTCGCCGGCCGGGTGGCCTCGCCCCTGCTCGGCGCCCGCCTGCTCCTCGGCGTGGGCCGCTCGCTCCACCGCGCCGACCGCGAGGACGAGGCCGCCGCGGTGCTGACGCGCGCCGCGGCGCAGGCGGCGCGGCTCGGGGACGAGGGCCACGAGACGCACATCATCGCCCGGCTGCTGCTCGGCTTCATCCTGGCGAGCCTCGGCCGCGTCGAGGAGGCGGCGCGGGACCTCGACGCGGTGATCCTGAGCTGCGAGGAGCGCAGCGATCTCATGCACCTCGGCGCTGCGCTCAACAACCGCGGGCTCGCGCGGGCGCTCCAGGGCGACCGCGCCGGGATGATCGCCGATTTCGAGCGCACCATCGCGCTCGGGCGCGACCTCGGCCAGCCCGCGTTCGAGCTCGTCGGCCGCTACAACCTCGCCGAGTACCTGTACCTGATGGACGATCTCGCGGCCGCGAGGCCCCATGCGCGCGCCGTCCAGGCGATAGCGCCGCGCTGCGGCGATCGCCACGCGCCGGTCGTCGTGGCGCTCCTGATCGCGCGCCTGCGCCTCTACCAGGGCGACGAGGCGGGCGCTCGCCGGATCGCGCTGCGGCTCCGCGCGGCGCGAGACGACGCCGGCTGCGAGGCGCTGAAGCCCTCGGAGGACGTGCTCTGCGCGATGATCGAGCTCGCGACCCGCGACGACGACCGCGCCGCGTGGGCCGCGCTGGAGGAGCGCTCCGCGCGCTGCTCGGTCGGGCAGGAGCGGATCGAGGTGCTCGAGGCGCGGGCGCTCGCCGCCCTGCGCCGCGGCCGGCGCGCCGACGCCCGGGCGCAGCTCGAGCGCGCCCTCGCGGCCGCCGCCACCATTCCGACCGTCATGGGCGAGCGACTCCGTCGCTGGCACGCGGAGCTGACGAGAGCGACGGAGTCGGACGCTCCCGACATCGACCTCGCCGCCGCTGAAGCGACTTTCACCGGCGCGACAGCGCGGGAAAACGTAGAATATTGAACCCATCCAGCGAATCGATGGGAGCCCGCGCGCGCCGCGCGCAGGGCGCCGTCGGGTCATGCGCCAGGAACACGGGGGAATCCATGTCTCTCGAGCGGACATTCATCGTGCTTGGTTGGGCAGGGGTGCTATCGGGCTGCGCCGCGGAGGTGGGGGACACAGGCGCGTGGGACGAGCCTGTGGGGGAATCCCAGGGGGCCCTCCTGGGCGGCAACGCGCTCAGCACGAACGCCCTGAACCTCAACGCCTTGAACCTCAATGCCCTGAACCTCAACGCCCTGAACCTGAGCGGCCTCAGCGCGCGGAACCTCGCCGCGATCCAGGATCCCGGGCCGAGCGGCGCGCTGGCGCGCGATTTCTTGCGTTACGCGGCGAGCTGCGCCCTGAGCAGCAAGGCCTCCTTCGATTTTTCGTGGATGGACTCCACCGGCACCAGGCACGAGGAGCGCTACCCCGGGCTGCTCGGCGCCGCCCCCGCGTGGGCGACCGGGCCGCTCGACCAGGCCGGGCAGCGCATCGTCTCCAGCTGCGTGGCGGCGCGCGTGAACTACTATCAGGTACCGGTGCTCCTCTCCGCCCGCTCGCTGCGGGATCCGCTGAAGACGCTCTCCTCCAGCCAGGAGCTCATCGATTATCCGCATGTCGAGGGGGCCTTCTGGGGCAACCTGTTCGCCGCGCAGCCCTACATCAACGCTTGCTACAACAGCGCGACGGTCGACAACTCGCGCGCCCACCAGCGCGACTGCGCCGCGGGCCACGTGACCTCCGGGGGTCAGATCGTGGAGTGCGGGCTGATCCGCATCGCCGGGCCGTGCGACCGGGTCTGCCAGAGGCTCAACGGGGCCGGCCAGTACTACCCGTCCTGCGTCGACCGCCCCGGCCAGAGCACGGCGACCACGAAGGACGTGATCACGACCGCCTTGCCCTGAATCCATGGGGAGCCTGGTGCGCTCGCGGAGCGCAGAGCGCATCGTCCGGCTGCTCAAGCACGTAGAGCGCCGCGCCGAGCTCGACAGGGTGGGTGACGCGTCTGACGCACGGAACTAGGGACTCCGAGAGGCTGGCCAATTTCGCGACGCAGCGCGGTTGCCTCGTGATGGGTCCCCTGCGTTGCCCGCGCGTCGCGTCCGTTTCAAATTTCCGCGGTCCCGGACCGTGAAACCGCTTCGCTTCGAAACGATCGGTCGGCGCTTGAGGCGCAGCGAAGAACGAACGCCGCCGACGATGAAAAAATCCAGCGTCAAAAGCCTTCTCCTCGTGCTGTCCTGAGGCCGAATCCTGGACGCCAAGCGCCCAAGATGCGATAAGGTAGGCCCCGGCGCTGAGCTCTTTGCGGGCGAGGTTCGCCGCGCCGGCATCGCGACGCCGGCCTACCACTTCCGCCATTCTCTTCAGATCGCGCCCCGGCGCGACGAGGTAACGACCATGACCGAGATGAACCGCACGATCCGAGGCACACCCAGGTTCCTGCTCCTCCCATTCCTCTTCATCATCGCTGCGTCCGGTTGTGGCGAGTCCGATTCGTCCGGCGCGACCGGTGAGAACGACAACACCGGAGGGGCCGGCTCGGGGACCGGAGGCGCCACGGCAGGCAGCACGAGCGCGGGGACCGGCGGCGCCACGGCAGGCAGCACGAGCGCGGGGACCGGGGGCGACGCGACAGGCAGCACGAGCGCAGGGACTGGAGGTGACGCCACGGGAGGGACCGGATCGGTTAGCAGCGGGGCAGGCACCGGTGGCGCACCGAGCTCGAGTCCGACGTTTCACATCTTCATGCTCATGGGCCAGTCGAATATGGCTGGTGTCGCAGACAAACAGGACAGCGACAAGAATTCTGACGCGCGGCTCAAGGTCCTCGGTGGATGCAATCAGCCGGCCGGACAGTGGAACTTGGCCAATCCGCCGCTCAGCGATTGTCCTGGTGAAAAAGGATGGAACCTGTCGACCTCCGTCGACCCGGGCATCTGGTTCGGCAAGACCCTGCTCGGAAAGCTGCCTGAGGGGGATACGATCGGGTTGGTCGCTACCGCTGAGAGCGGCGAGTCGATCAACACGTTCATCACTGGTGGCTCGCATCACCAGATGATCTTGAACAAGATCGCCAAAGCGAAGACGGCCGAGAACGCGCGCTTCGCGGGCATCATCTTCCACCAGGGTGAGTCCGACAACGGCCAGAGCTCATGGCCCGGCAAGGTCGTTCAGCTCTATAACGAGGTGAAAGCAGCCTGGGGGGTCGACTACGACGTTCCCTTCATTCTCGGAGAGCTCCCCGCGGGCGGGTGCTGCGGCGGTCATAACAACCTCGTGCACCAAGCGGCCGACATGCTGCCTATGGGATACTGGGTCAGCCAGCAGGGGACCAACGTCATGGATCAGTACCACTTCGATCATGCGTCCGTTGTTACCATGGGCACGCGTTATGGTGAGAAGATGATCGAAGCTCTGAAGTGGTGACAAAGCGGCTCGCGGCGGGGGTCCGCGCGACCGAGGCCGCTCGAATCCCCTGGATTCGAGCGGCCTTTGATGCTGTCGGCCGTCGGGATCGCGGGCTGATATTTCCTCATCCGTTCGCGTTGTGGGCGGAAAATTGAACAGGGATGCGGGTAGGCAGGGAGATCTCTGAGATCTTACTCCCCGTCTCTCAGCCGCCCTGTGAATTCCATCTGAATATTTGAAGGGTTCCTCGGCGCAGCTCGGAGCGCGCCGCGTCCACGTGGTCGGCTGCTGAACTGCGCCGCTCGTACCGCCGGCTCAAGGCCGCCCCTACGAGCCATGCGACGCCGAGCCAGGGATCCGCGCCCCGGGTCCGTCTCCTCGACGACCCGCGGGCTGCGACCCATGGAGGAGCGCGGTGGATGCAGCGGCACCGGCGCTACCGTGGGGACGAGCGCCTCGTCCGCGCTTCGCCCGCTGGGCAGCGGGGTGGCATTTTCCGCGAAACCGAGCGGCAGGCTCGTCGTAGGTGCAGGGTGGAGGCGCCGCGAGCCGGTGCGGCTGCGTGCGGAGACCGCCCATCGTGATCACGCAGATCACGCCATCGTGATCACCGCGATCGCGCATCGTGATCGCCCTCGGAGCGAAGCGACGCTGGTCCGTCGGGGTCTAGGGTTCAGGTCTCGGTGGTCTCCTTGCCCTTGCGGCGCGAGGGGCCCTTCAGCGTGATGCGGTGCGCGTTGTGGACGATGCGGTCGAGCACGGCGTCGGCGATTGTCGGATCTCCGAGATGATCGTGCCACTTTCCGACAGGGATCTGGCTGGTGATCGACCACGCATGATGCATCTCCTGTCACGTTTTCTTCGAGGGCTTCCTCGCCTGGTGCATGAGGTTCTTGCGGCGGAGTTGGCGCAGCCGCCGCAGCTCGGCCTTATCGGCGATCACCGCCCGCTGGCCGTCGATCCAGCGCGTTTGCACCAGCCCGCGGTTGACCCACCCGTACATCGTCACGACGGGCATCTTCAGCTCGCGAGCCAGATCTGCAAGCCACCAAGCGTTCTCTGCGTCCCTGGGGGGCGGCTTGGGGCCGCGAGGCACGTTACCGTAACGATGCAGCAGCATCCGCACGAGGCGCTCGTTGAAGTGGTTGTGCTGCGTCGGGGTGATCCAGCCGTCAGCATTGAGTTGCTCGGCGATGCGCCCTGCGGTGAAGCCTTTGCGGCGCAAGTCGTGGATCGTAGCCATGAGCGCGTCCTTGTCGCCCGTCTGGACAAGCTTGTGGACGGGGCGGCGGAGGCGTTGGTGCGTCAGACGGCCACCGGCCCAATGCACCACGAGATCCGTCCACGAGCTCTCGCGGTTGGCCGAGATATCGACATGGTCGATGAGGAGCCGCAACACCGTCCTGCGATCCGCGGGCGTCGTGGTGGGCGCGTTCCAGAGCGCCGGCAGGTCGGTCGCCAAGGCGCGGATGGCAGCGACGTCGTCGGGCGTCAGGGCCTGCGGCATCTGCTTCGAGTGCCGCTCGTACGACTCGCGCAGGTCGCGCTCCGCGCGGAGAGCGTCCTCCCAGGCGCGCTCGAGAGTGCGGGCGACGAGTCGATTCTCGGGCTCGACGCTCTTGAACTGGCGCGCGGCGCGCTCCGCCTCGTAGCGTGCCCGTTCGAGTCGCTGCTGCCAGAGAGCCTCCTGCTGGGCGCGCTGCTGCTCGAGATCGGCGCGGACCCGAAGGCTAATCTCCAATGCGGCCGGAGCCAGCGCCGCGATCGCCAATGCCGTAACAGCCTGATCGATGCAGCTACCCGAGATATTGATGCAGAGACGGCTGCCATGGTGGGCCGCCTCCTGACCGCAGACGTAATGCGGATAGATTCGGCCCTTGTATTTAGCGTACCGGACGAACATGCCCAGGTTGCAGCGACCGCACCTGATGAGCCCTTGAAGCAAGGCACTCCCGCTGCGTACCGCACCCGTGCTGTTTGACTTTCGGTTGGCCTTCAAGCGAGCCTGGTTACGCTCAAATTGCTCCCATGTGATGTAGGCGGGAAAGCGATCGC
This sequence comes from Sorangium sp. So ce836, assembly GCF_028553905.1. NCBI lineage: Bacteria > Pseudomonadati > Myxococcota > Polyangiales > Polyangiaceae > Sorangium > Sorangium sp. So ce836. Next base: position 5,656,531 of record NZ_CP102233.1, read on the forward strand.
GGACGCAGGCTTGCCAGTCCTCCGGCTCGACCAGCGGTGTGCGCCCCGTGGCCGGGCGCCCGGGTTGTTGTCGCCGTGGATCCGTCTGTCGCCGTCCGTACACATACGCACCTGCGTAGATGGGATTGCGGAGCATGTTGATGACCATACCGCGGTGGGGACGGTGCCACTCGAGAGCTCCGCGGTCGCCTCCAGAGCGACGGCGCACGCCTATCTGAAGTCCCTGCTCGACCAGGGAACGGAGCACTCCGTGCGCGGTCCCGAGGCGGTCAAATTGCTCGAAGACGAAGCGCACGACCGCCTGGACCGACTCATCCGGATCGAGGACGACCTCGCCGGATGCCTGCAGGAGGTAGCCCGATGGCACCGGCTTGCTCAGTTCTCCACGGCGCGCCTTCTGCCGCTTGCCCTGGAGCAGCCGCTGCCGCAGGATGTGTAGCTCCGCTTCGGACATCGTCCCCTTCAGCCCCAGGAGCAGGCGATCGTTGTAGAGCGACGGGTCATAGAGTCCGTCCAGGTCGGCAATCAGGGTGCCGAAGCGAGCGCACAGCTCGAGCAATTGGTGCCAGTCCTTGTTCGAGCGCGCGAGCCGAGACATCTCCACACCCAAGATGATTCCAACGTGGTCGAGCGCGACCTCGGCCAAGAGCCGCTGGAAGTCCTGCCGCCCTGCCGCCGACGCCCCAGAGGTCCCGAGATCCTCGTCGAGCACCAGGATGCGCCCCGATTCCCAGCCGAGCTCGCGCGCCATGGTTTCGAGGCTGTATTGTAGGCGGGTCGACTCCTGGTGGTGCTGGACCTGATGCAGTGAGGACTGCCGGATGTACACGACCGCGAGGCGTTCAAGGTGGCGACCTCCGATCTTCGTCGGGCGCTCCTCGATTCGCACGTTCGGCGCCGCCGACGTCTTCATCGGCCGCCTCCTCGCGCGCCGCCAGGTGGCGGCTTATCATCAGACTCAGAACGCTTACGAGTTGTGTCTGACGCTCGGGCGTCAGTACCGTCCACAGATGATCCGCCGTGGTCCTCTGCGCGGACATGGGGCACCGTTCGTCCTGGATCGCGCCGCTCTTGCGGGGCTCCGTCGCACCGCATGTGCAGCCAGCGTGCCAGCGCCAGCAATGCCTCAGCGGCGACGATCGGCTGAGTGGGGTTCGAATCCTCTGTGACTCTCGCTGTACTGGGCTTGGTTGATCGTGATGACCGTCGACCGCAGGCCGTGGCGGTCCTCGAAGACCTCGAGCAAGTCGCGGCGCTCCTGGTCCTTGAGCGGGGCGAGCCCCCAGTCGTCGAGCACGAGCACGTCGATCTTCGCCAGCCGCCCCAGCAGGCGCGTGTACGTCCCGTCGGCGTGCGCCAGGGCGAGTTCCTCCAGCAGGCGCGGCACGCGACGGTAGAGCGCGCGGAAGCCAGCGCGGCACGCCTGATGCGCCAGCGCGCAGCCCAGGTAGCTCTTGCCCACGCCGGTCATCCCGGTGATGAGCACGTTGGCGTGGTCGACGATCCAGCGACCCGACGAGAGCTGGCGGATCTGTGCCCGATCGAGCTCCCGCTTCGGCGCGTAGTCGATGTCCTCGAGGCACGCGCTCGGGATCCGCAGCTTCGCCTCGCGCAAGAGCCGCCCGATCCGCTTGTTGTCACGGGCCATGTGCTCGGCGTCGACGAGCAGCGCAAAGCGGCCGTCGAAGTCGAGCTCGGCCATCGCAGCGTCAGTCCGCTGCGCCACCCAGGTGTTCGCCATGACGTAGAGGTGAAGGCTCTTGAGCTTCTCGAGCGTGGGTTCGGTCAACACGTCGTTCTCCATCAGTTGAGGTAGTAGTCACGGCCACGGATGTTCTCGTGGTCGATGGGTTGGGGGGCGACGGGGGCCCCGTCATCATGAGCAAGCGGCACGCGATCGAGCCCGTTCTTCAGGATCGACTCGATGTGCCGGTAGGATCGGGCGCGGACGCGCCCGGCGCGCTCGCAGGCGGCCTCCAGCCGCTCCTGGCCGTAGCGCTTGCCGAGGCGCAGCAGGCCCAGGCAGGAGCGGAAGCCCTGTTCGGGGTGGGGCCGCTCGGCCAGGATCGCCGCGCAGAGCTGCCGGGTTGCCGGGCCGATCTTCTCGGCCCACGCCAGCAGGCGCGAGGGCGTCCACTCTGCGTGCGCCCGGTGGGCGCTCGGCATGTGCTCACGCAGGGTCGAGTGCTTGCCGCGCGCTCGCGAGCGGGGGTGCGACGCGATCCGGCGGCTGTGCAGCAGGACCTCGACCGTCGCGACCGTCGCCCTGATCCAGACCTCCTGGTGCACGTGCGCATACGGCACCGAGTAGAAGTGGTCATCGAAGACCACGTGGTAGTCGATGTTGACACGCGCCTTCTTCCACTCGGCGTACTCGAAAGCCTCAGCAGGCAGGGCGGCGAGCGCTGGCCTCTCGAGCTTCTCGAAGAGCTCTCTCCGGCTCTCCCCGTAGCGCTTCATCACACGGCTGTTGATGTCGACCAGCAGCTCGGTGATGCGCGCGTTAAGCGCTGCGAGCGAGTGAAACACCTCGTTGCGAATACGGGCAAGAATCCACCGCTCGACGACCTGCACGGCGACCTCGACCTTGGCCTTGTCGCGCGGATGCTTCGGTCGCGCGGGCAGCACCGTCGTGCCGTAGTGCGCGGCCATCTCCTCGTACGTCCGCTGTACCTGCGGCTCGTACCGGCAGGCGCGCGTGACGCCGCTCTTGAGCTGGTCGCACACGACGGCGCGCGTGACACCGCCGAAGAACGCGAACGCGCGGCAGTGGCTTCCGATCCAGTCGGGTCCTCTCTGGCTGCGCGTCGCCTCGGCATACGTGTAGCTGGAGGCGCCCAGCACGGCGACGAACAGCTCGACCTGGGTGACGCCGCCGGTGGCAGCGTCCACGAGGGTCGGCTTCTTCCCCGCGTAATCCACGAACATCTTCTCGCCCGCGACGTGCACCTGGCGCATCACCAGGCCGCGCCGCGCGAGCCACGCCCGGTACCGGTTGCAGAAGGCGGTGTACCGCAGACCGTTGGGATGCTGCCGCAGGTACTCCAGGTGCAGCAGCTCCAGCGTCACGTGCGGCCGGTGCCGCTCGCGGTGAATCCAGGCGCAGTCAGGCTCGGCCGGCGCGACCCCCGGCTCGACGACGGCTGTGCCGTAGAGCGTCCGCTCGAGCGCCTCGTCGTCCAGCTGGGTGACCTGCTCCCACATCGTGAGGCCGGCGGCCTTGGCGCGCGCCAGAACGCTGCCCACGGCCCCGGGGCTTGTGCCGTTGCTCGTCGCCGTCTGCCGGTGCGTGCGGCCGAGGAGCCACTTCTGTCGAAGAATCTCTCGCGTTTTGTGCATGGACAGTCGCTCCGTCGCCACCTGGGACCCTCCTCCGAGGCCCGGGTGGGTGGACCCGACGTCCAGCGCCGCTACGCCTCAGCCTCGTGAGCCGCGCAGGATGCACCAGCGCGATCACGAGCGGCGATCCGCGCGATCACGACCGTGATCCCGCTGATCACGATGGTGATCCGGGTGATCACGATGCGCTGATCCGAGCGATCACGATGCGGTGATCCCGGTGATCACGATGGCGTGAAATCCGCACGATCGGCTTCATGCATGAGTGGCATCACCCGTTGGTCCCGAGCGCCTGCAGCCAACGAGAGCCGCTCCCCGCGAGCGACGTCGCCAGCGGGTGGCCCTCGAGCCGGCGGTACATCGTCGTGAACCCCGGTTTCTACGACTACGACTCCATCATGACCTACTGGAGTGGGTGTTCGGATCAGGACGGCGTGCGCTTCGGGAGCGAGAGCCTCGACGCCGTGGACATCCAGGCGGTCGCCACGGTGTATCCGCCCGTCGGCGGGGCGCCCGATGTGTGCAATCCCGGCTGGTTCGGAGGAAAACGCTGGTTCTGCGCGGCTCAGCCGACCGTCTCGGTAGGGAACTCGTGCTCGTCGGGGTGGGTGGAGTGCCTCCCGCACTGCAACCCGCGTCCTTTCCAGGGCGAGTGGTGGACCTGCCCGACGAACCCCTATGCGGTCACCGGCCAGAGCTGCTCCGCCCGGTGGGAGCTCTGCGGCGAATGACGACGGACCGCCGCTCGGAGAGCTCAATCGATGCCCCGAGCGGCGCAGGATCGCCGTCGCGCGTCGGCGAGGTCTGCGAGCAGCTCCCGCAGCTCGATATCACCAGCCTTGCCCGTCTCTCCCCGCGAGGCCCCGCGCTCAGCGCAGCGCGAGCAGAGAGAACGCGAAGCCGAAGAGCCCCAGGCCCACCCGCACCCAGTGCCAGCGGGCCCAGCGCGAGAGCTCGGCCGCGAGCCCGGAAGGCCCGGGGCTCGCCGCGGCGAAGCCCGCGTTGGCCCGCCGGAAGTACAGGAAGTAGACCGCCACCAGCGACGCCGCGAGCCCGGCCGACAGCAGCGATGCCCAGCGGCTCGGGCTCGACGCCAGGAGCGAGACCGCCGCGGCGGCGACCGCGAACAGCGAAGCCGCCGTCGTCAAGGGCGCGAAGAAGCGGTAGAGCCGCGGCCCGAAGGCGCCGTGCAGCGCGAAGAACTCGGCCGGTGGCAGCGAGCGCCAGTAGGGCACGAGCAGCGCCCCCTCGGCCAGGAGCGCGCCGATGAAGAGGCCGAAGAGCCCCGAGGAGAGCAGCTGCAAGACCTCGGAGAGCGGGAGCAAGGCGCTAGCCACGGCGGCCCCCGAGCGCGGCGCGCGCGGCGGGCCCCGACCGGCGACGATGGCCCAAGGGCGGGCGACGACGGACGATCATAAAGGGGAGCATAAGCTCCCTTTTGTTGCCGGTCAAGCCGTCGGCCGATACCGTGGGGCCCATGGCGAAGGCCGCGATCGATCTCGCTCCGCGCCGCGAGCCCGAGCAGGAGCGGGCCCGGCAGACGCGCCAGCGCCTGCTGGAGGCGGCGGCGGCGCTCCTGGCCGAGGTCGGGGTCGAGGGCTTCAACACGAACCTGCTGGCCGAACGGGCGGGGGTGCGCGTGCGCAGCGTCTACCGCTATTTTCCGAACAAGCTGGCGGTGATCGTGGCGCTCGCCGAGGCCATGGTGGCCGAGTGGGGGGCCTGGTTCGACGAGGTGGACGACCTGGCCGACCCACGCTCCGACTGGCGAGCGATCTGGGGCCGCCTCATCGACGCCTACGTCCGCGGTATCCGGGCCTTGCCCGGGGGCACGGCGGTGCGGCGCGTGATGCACGCGGTGCCGGAGCTGCGGGCCATCGATCAGAGGGACAACGCGAACCTCGCGCGGCGGGTCGCGCACAACCTCGCGAGGCGGGCGGCGAGGCCGGACGCGTCGGCGGCGGTGCTCTCGCGGGTGCTGCTCGAGACCGCCGCCTCCGTGATCGATCTGTCGCTGAGCCTGCCGGCGGAGGAGTCGCGCGAGGCCGTCGAGCAACTCAAGCGGATGCACCTGGCCGCGATCGGGCTCTGGCTCGAGGACGAGCCCGGGGGCGGCAGCCTCGCGCGGGCGTAGCGCAGGCCGCGCGAGCGCATTGGCCTGCGCGGCGCAGCCGTCAGGCGCCGAGGAGGCGCACACCGCAAACGAGCATCAGTCGACAGAAGGCGGCGAGCATCACGGCGCCGATCGCGAAGCAGCCGAATCGCCGGCCCTGGCCGCTAGGGACCGCGCCCACCGAGAGGAGGCCCGCCGCGGCCGGCGGCTCCGGCGGCTTTTTTTTTAACGTCGGCACCCGCGTCCACCGCGACGGCGCCGCCTCGCCGCCGCCCAGCGCCACCGGCGGCGTCGCCTTGACGATCGCCATCGCGCGGGCGGCCCGGCTCTCGCTGTGGCTCCGCTTCCAGGCGCGGATCGTCGCCTCGGGGAGCCCGAACACCTCGCCGGAGCCGTACGTCCCCGCGAGCCCGTCGAGCACGCGAAGGTGCCAGTCGGCGGGGACCGCTTCGGGCAACTCCGCGACCGCCTCGGGCGGGATCGGCGGGAACCAGGCCGCGAAGTGCTGGACCTGCCGTCCGGTCCAGTCCCTCCGCGCCGGATCGAGGAATCTCACCGCCACGTAGGGATAGGCGCGCGGCGCCCTCTGCCCGCGCTCGTCGATCTCGAGCAGGCCATAGCGGAGCTCCCCGGCGCCGGCGTCGGCGTCGGCGAGCATCGCCTCGAGCGTCGAGAGCCAGGCGGGCAGCGCCGGGATCTCGGGGACACAGATGAACTCGTAATCCCAGTGCTCGCCGCGCGTCCTCCAGAGGAGGCGCGATGTCTCGACGAGGGGCGCTGGCGCGGGCATGACGACCTCACTGGTTCTGGTGGTAGGCGCGGGCGCCCTCGTCGTCGCGCAGCGCCGCGACCATCGCGGTCAGGACCGCCGTGAAGGTGTCGCCCTTCCGGATCGCGTCCTCGCGCATCTTCTTGAGCCGGTCGAGCCGGGTGGTCGCGAAGTCCTTGATCGAGATGAACCGCAGGATCTTGCTCACGATCTGGTATCGCTTCGGCAGGAAGTCGTCGAGGGAGTCGACGAACTGCACGAGATCGCGCAGCCCCTGGAAGAACGTCTCTCCGGCCGACTTCTCCTTTCTCGCCGCCTGCGCCTCGCGCACCGCGCCCTCGACCGTGCTCACCAGGATCGCGGGGGCGAGGGTGCGCACGCCGAGCGAGGTCCCCGGATCGACCTGCGCGCCGGCCGGGGCGGCGACCGACGAGAGCAGCATGAAGCGGTGGCCGAACGCGTGCTCGGCGTGGAGCACCGAGCAGAGCTTCGCCAGCTGATCGTCGGCGTCCCGGCAGACCTCGCGCTCGAAGTCCCGCGCGCTGTAGTCCGGCGGGAAGAGATCGGCCTTGCTGAGGGCGAGGATCCACTCCCGCGGGAAGCTCACCTCGTCGCCCGTGGCGGCGCTGGCCCGGCGCAGCCGGTCGCACTCGTCGGCGAAGTGCTCGAACAGCCACCGGATGTACCCGGTGCCCTCGGCCCGGTACTTCGCGCCGTCCGCGAGGAGGATGCCCACCTGGCTCATCCCGAGCCGGATGAGCCCCTGGCGCATCGCCTCCCGCTCGTCCGCGTCGACCGGCTCGTCCTCCCACCAGCGTCCGGGGTAGTCGTACCAGTGGATGCGGACCGCCGGCTCGGGCAGATCTCTCGGGAAGAAGTCGAACTCGTACTCGTCGAAGCGCGTGCTGCCGTCCGGGAATCTGCCCTCTTCGAGGCGATAGAACCGGCCGAGGAGCTGGTTGCCCTGCGCCTTGTTGACCGCCTGGATCTTGTACGCGTACTCCTGCTGGAACGAGGGCTGGGTCTGCGCCCGGTAGAAGGCTGCCAGGAGGACCGTCTTGCCGGCGCCGGAGGCGCCGAACAAGGCGACGTGCAGATCGAGGGGCGGCATGACGGAGGCGTACGGGAGCGGGGGCCCCGGCACAAGCGCCGGCGCGCACGACCCCGCCGGGGCTCGCGCGATCCCGCGGGACGCGGCCGGCCGAGCGCGACAATGACACGGCTGAGCCCGCCGCTCGGCCGCTCGCGACGGGCGTACGGGCGGGCCGCGATTCAGGGGCTCTCGGCCATCTTCTTCCGGAGGCTGAGCGGGCGCATGTCCGTCCAGACCTCCTGGATGTACGCCAGACACTCCGCCTTGTTGCCCGTCTTGCCGGCCTCGGTCCAGCCGAGCGGGTTCTCTCGGTCCGCCGGCCAGATGGAGTATTGCTCCTCGTGGTTCACCACCACCTTGTAGATCGTCGCGTCGTCATCTGCCTGCATGGCTCGCTCCTCCTTGGTTCAGCCGGATACCGCGGCACCCGAGCCCACGCTCGACCGCCGAGCGCGCGGCCTCGACAAGAGGGCCGAGCCTAGCATACACTGCGGCGCGCCCGCTACCGGCACTCGGTTCGATGTTTCACGAGAGGACGTCGTCGCCTGTTCGCACCGAACGCGTCAAGTGCATGGATTGCATCGAGCGCATCGACGACGTCGATGATGTCGAGTGCGTCCATGGTGTCTCGCGTCGGTTACGTCAGTTGCGTCGGTCACGTCAGTTGCGTCGGTCACGTCAGTTGCGTCGGTCACGTCAGTTGCGTCGGTCACGTCAGTTGCGTCGGTCACGTCAGTTGCGTCGGTTGCGTCGGTTGCGTCGGTTGCGTCAGGTGCGTCAGGTGCGTCAGCCGTATCCGTCGCATCAGCTACGTTGTTGAATTTAGTTAGTCTAACTAACGCCAGCCGAAGGTTCCAGGCAGGCACGATCGGTCTCGAGGTGGAGTTCGATGCAACCGGATAGCGCGGCGATTCGTGGATTTCGGCTCTCGGGGCAGCAGCGGCGCGGATGGACGGCGGCGCGCGGCGAGGAGCGCTGGGCGCAGGTGGTCTTCGCCGTCGAGGGCGCGCCGTCGGACGACGCCGTGCGCCGCGCCGTCGACGATCTCGTCGCCCGCCACGAGATCCTGCGGACACGCTTCACGCTGCTCGACGGCATGACCGCGCCGCTCGCGGTCATCGACCCTCCCGGGGCGTCTCGGCCTCGGGTCATCTCCGCCGCCCCGGAGGGCGACGGCGCGCTCTCGGCGCGCCTCCTCCAGGCGCTGGCGGAGCCGCAGGCGCCGGCGGAGCCGTCCGCCTCCGCCCCGCTGACCACGTGGGCGATCGCCGGGGCAGGGGAGGACCGGTGGCTCGTCGCGATGCGGGCATCCACCCTCTGCGTCGATCGCCCGTCGATTGGCCACCTCGCCGCCGAGCTCGCCGGCCTCGCCGGCGCGCGCCTCGAGCGCGGCCACGCCGCGGGCCCCGAGCCGATCCAGTACTGCGATTACGCCGAATGGGCCCACGAGATCGCCGCGTCGGACGAGGCGGCCCCGGGCCGCGAGCACTGGGCCAGGACCCTCGCCGGCGCGCCCTCGGCGATCCCGGGGCTCGGCGAGGCCTCGGGCGCGGGCCGCCTCCTTCGGCCGTGGCGCCTGGACGTCGCGGCGACGCGCGCTCTCCGCGCGTTCGCCCGGGATCGCGGCCTCTCCGACGAGGCGATCGCGCTGTCGGCCTGGGCCGTGCTCGTCGCCCGCCACATCGAGCGCCCGGACGTGCTCCTCGGCGTCGAGCTGCGCGGCCGCGAGTACGAGGATCTGGCCGGCGCGCTCGGGCTCTACGCGCAGCTCCTGCCGCTCGCCGCCCGCGTCGATCCCGGCCTGCGCTTCGAGGAGCTCGCCGTCGAGGTCCAGGCGCAGCTGCGGACGGCGGCGCGGTGGCAGGAGTGCTTCCCCGCGGAGCCGGCGAGGGGGGCGCAGGGCGCCGAGCTCCCCATCGGGTTCGCGTTCGACGAGCTCGACGAGCGCGCGCAGCGCGCCGAGGTCTCGGTCCGCGTCATCGAGCAGCGCTGGGACGAGCCGCCGCTCGCCATCGGCCTCCGCTGCGGGATCGCCGGAGACGAGCTCCGCGGCACGCTCTCGCTCTCCGGCAGCATCTATGGCGTCGAGCTCGCGGACCTGCTCCAGGAGCGGCTGCTGGCCGTCCTCCAGAGCGTCGCCGGGGATCCGACCCAGGCGGTGTCCCGGATCGAGCACGTCGGGCCCACGGAGCGGGCGCGCCTCGCGGCCGCGCTCGTCGGCGCCGCGGAGGCGGAGCCGCCGGCGGCCGAGGCCCATGGCCGCGGGTGGCGCGACGGCGAGGCGCCGATCGTCGACGTCATCGAGGCGGTGGCGGCGGCGACGCCCGAGCGCACCGCGGTGCGCTGCGGCGCCACGACCCTCACGTACGGCGAGCTCCACCGCCGGGCGCTCGGGCTCTCGGCGGCCCTCGCCGCGCGGGGCGTGGGGCCCGGCGCGCGCGTCCCGCTCGTCTTCGAGCGCTCGGTCGACCTCGTCGTCGGCATCCTGGGCGTCCTCTTCGCCGGCGCCGCCTACGTGCCGATCGACCCGGCGTACCCCGAAGAGCGGAAGCGGTACGTCCTCGCGCGCACGACCGCGCCGTTCGCGGTCGTCCACCGCGCGACCGCCGCCCGGGCGCCGATCGCGGACGTCCTCGTCGCGGACGCGATCGACCTCGAGCCGCCCGCGTCCTTCCGCAGGCCGAGGCCGGCCCCGGACGATCTCGCGTACGTCATCTACACGTCGGGCTCCACCGGCGCGCCCAAGGGCGTCGAGGTCACCCACCGGAACCTCGCGAGCTCGGCCCGCGCCCGTCGCGACCTCTTCGGAGCGCGCGCGGAGCGCTGCCTGCTCCTCTATTCGTACGCGTTCGACAGCTCGGTCGCGCCGCTCTTCAACACCCTCTGCGACGGCGGCGAGATCGTCGTGGCCGAGGAGGGCGCGCAGCGCGACGCCACCGCGATCGCGGGCCTCATCCGCGAGCACCGCATCGACGTGACCTACTGCAACCCCAACGTGTGGGGCGCGCTCCTCGACGGCGTGAGCCCCGGGGCGCTCCCCTCGCAGCGCATCGTGATCGTCGCCGGCGAGGCGTGCACGCCGAGCCTCGTCGCCAAGCACTTCGCGCGGCTGCCGAGCGCCCGGCTCCTCAACGAATACGGGCCGACCGAGGCGACGGTGTGGTGCTGCGCCCACGAGTGCCTGCCAGGCGACGCGCAGGCGCTCCGCGTGCCGATCGGCCGGCCCGCGACCAACGCCGTCCTCTACGTGGTCGACGAGGCCCTCCGCCTCGCGCCGCTCGGCCTGTCCGGCGAGCTCTGCGTCGGCGGCTCGGGCGTCGCGCGCGGGTACGCCGACGATCCGGCGCTCACCGCCGCGCGCTTCCTCCCGGACCCGTTCCGGCGCGCCGGCGGCCGCCTGTACCGCACGGGCGATCGCGTGCGCATCCGCGCCGGCGGCGACCTCGAGTTCCTGGGGCGCATCGACGATCAGCTGAAGATCCGCGGTTACCGCGTCGAGCCCGCGGAGATCGAGCTCGTCCTCGGGGGCCACCCCGCGGTGCTCGAGGTGGCGGTCGCGGCCCGCGACGACGGCGGCGGCGCGCGCCTCGTGGGGTATGTCGCGACGCGGCCCGGCATGTCGGTGACCGACGAAGCGCTCCGGGAGCGCGTCGCGAGCGCGCTGCCGGCCTACATGGTGCCTTCCTCGTTCGTGCGCCTCGGGTCCCTGCCCAAGAACGTGAACGGCAAGATCGATCGCGGCGCCCTGCCGGACCCCGAGACGACGCGGGGCGACCAGGCGGCCCACGTCGCGCCGCGGACCGCGACGGAGGAGGCGCTCGTCCGGATCTGGCAGGACGTCCTGCGCGTCGAGCCCGTCGGCATCGACGACAACTTCTTCGCCCTCGGGGGCGACTCGATACGGAGCATCCGCGTCCAGGCCGGCGCCGCGCGGCACGGGATCCAGCTCACCCCGAAGGCGTTCTTCGACAACCCCACGATCCGCGGGCTCGCGGCGTGGGTCGACGCGCGCCGAGCGGCGGGCCAGCCCGCGGTCGAGGCGGCGGGGAGCCGGGCGTTCGCGCTGCTCTCGCCGGAGGATCGCGCCGCGCTGCCGCCGGGCGTTGTCGACGCCCACCCGCTGACGGCGCTCCAGGCGGACATGCTCTTCCACAGCGCGCTGGCGCCGAGATCGGCCTTCTTCCTCGACATCTCGAGCTGGCATGTCCGCGCCCCCTTCGATCGCGCGGCGCTCGAGGCCGCGGTGCGCGAGCTCTCGCGCCGGCATCCGGCGCTCCGCTCGGCGTTCGACCTGACGCGCTACGCCGAGCCGCTCCAGCTCGTCGCGGCGGACGCCACGATCCCGCTGCGCGTCGAGGACTGGCGGACCCTCGACCCTGCCGCCCAGGAGGGCGCGCTCGCAGGGCTGCTCGAGCGGGAGCGGGCGGAGCAGCTCGATGTCGGTCGGGCGCCGCTGCTCCGGTTCTCGGTGCACCGGCGCTCGAGCGACACCTTCCAGCTGACCTGGGCGCAGCACCACGCCGTGTTCGACGGGTGGAGCACGGCCACGATGATCTCGGAGCTGGTCCAGCTCTACCTCGGCCAGCTCGGCGCCGCCGTCCCCGCCCTCGCGCCGGCGCCCGCGGTCGGCCAGGCCGACTGCGTGGCGGCCGAGCGCGCGGCGCGCTCCTCGGCCGAGGCCAGGGCGTTCTTCGGCGAGCTCCTGCGCGACCTGCGGCCCACGCGCGCGCCCGGAGCGTCGAGCCCGGAGCGGGCCCTCTCGGACCGCGTGTGCACGCTCCAGGCGAGGTTCGACGACGAGGAGCACGCCTCGCTCGTCCGGATGGCCGAGGCGCTCGGCGTCCCCCTGAAGACGGTGCTCCGCGCTGCGTTCCTCCGGGCGGTCTCGTTCCTCTCCGGCCAGGACGACGTGACGATCGGCGTCATCATGAGCTGCCGGCCGGATACCGAAGGCGGGGATCGCGCGGTGGGGATGTTCCTCAACACCGTCCCGTTCCGCGCGCGCCTCGGAGGCGGCAGCTGGCGCGATCTCGTGCGCGGCGTCTTCGACACGGAGGGCCGGATCTTCCCGCACCGGCGATATCCGTTCGCCCAGATCCAGAGGGACTGCGGCGGGTCGCCGATCTACGACACCGTCTTCAATTTCACGAACTTCCACGCGTATGAGGCGATCCCGCGGGTCGCCGGGGTCGAGCTCCTCGACGTCAGGGCCATCGGCGAGACGAACCTGAGCCTGACCGCGACGTTCAGCGCGTCCGGAGGCCAGCTCAACGTCGTGCTCAACGGCAATGCGGCGCGCTACGACGACGGCCGGCTCCGCCGCATCGCCCGGTGCCTGCGCGACGTGTGCCGCGCGATGACCCGGGCGCCCGACGCGCCGCACCAGCTCGCGGAGCTGCTCACCGAGGACGAGCGCGCGCGGATCGAGGCGAGCGCGGCCGGGGAGGCGCGGGCCTGGGTCGGGCCGGCATGGCTGGACGCCCTGGTCCTGGAGCAGGCGGCGCGGACGCCGGAGGCGGTCGCGGTGCTCGCGGGCGACGGCGCGACGACCTACCGGGCCCTCTGCGCGCGCGCGGACGCCGTGGCCGCGGCGCTCGGGCGCTCGGGCGCGCCGCGGGGATCGCTGGTCGGCCTCTGTATGGACCGAGCCGCGGACGCCGTCGCGGCCGCGCTCGGCGCGCTGCGCGCGGGCGCGGCCTTCGTCCCCCTCGATCCGGAGCACCCGACGGAGCGGCTCGTCGGCACCATCCACGACGCCGCGCTCGGCGCCGTCCTCGTGGACGGCCGGGCGAGAGATCGGCTCGCCGCCGCGGGCGTCGCGCTGATCCAGCCCTCCGAGTGCCCGCCGGGCGAACCAGGGGCGATCGGCAGGCGCCCGGACGACGCGGCGTACGTCATCTACACCTCGGGGACGAGCGGGCGCCCGAACGGCGTGGTCGTCTCGCACCGCGCCGCGTGCAACCACCTGCGCTGGCGGCAGGAGGCCTATCCGCTCGGGCCCGGCGACCGCTTTCTCCAGAAGGCGTCTCCCGGGTTCGACATCGCGATCTGGGAGACCTTCGCCCCCCTGATCGCCGGGGCCACGCTCGTCCTCGCCCGGACCGGCGGGCAGCGCGACAGCGCCTACCTCGCCCGGACCATCGCTGCCCAGGGCATCACCGACGTGCACTTCAGCCCGCAGCTGCTCGAGCAGATCCTCCGCGAGCCGGCGGCCCGCGGGTGGAGCGCGGTCCGCCGCGTCTTCTGCGGCGGGGAGGCGCTCTCGCGCGCCACGATGGACCGCCTCTTCGCGCTCCACCCGGCCGCCTCCCTGATCCACCAGTACGGCCCGAGCGAGGCGACGATCGACGCGATGTCCTGGACCTGCCGGCCGGGCGCCGAGGTCGTCCCGCTGGGCCGGCCGATCGCGAACACGACCTGCGCCGTCGTGGATCGCGCGCTGCGGCGGGTGCCGCCGGGCGCGACCGGGGAGCTCTGCATCGGGGGGGCGTCGCTCGCGCGCGGCTACCTGGGCCGGCCCGGGCTCACCGCCGAGCGCTTCGTGCCCGATCCGTTCTCCGCCGCGCCGGGGGCGCGGATGTACCGCACGGGGGACCTCGCGCGGGTGCTCCCCGGCGGCGAGATCGAGTTCGTCGGCCGGGCCGACCGGCAGATCAACCTCCGCGGGCATCGCGTCGAGCCCGGCGAGATCGAGGGCGAGCTGAGCCGGATCGCGGGCGTCCGCTCGGCCGTGTGCGCGCTGCGCGAGGACGGCGCGGCCGGCGCGCGGCTCGTCGCGTACGTGGTCGCCGACGCGGCCGGCGCCGCCACGCCGGCGTCGCTCCGGGAAGCCCTCGGCAGGCGGCTGCCGCGCCCCCTCGTGCCGAGCGACATCGTGCTGCTCCCGTCGATGCCGCTGACGGCGCACGGCAAGGTCGATCTCGCGGCGCTGCCGGCCCCCGAGCCCGTGCCGTCGCGGCCGATCGTCGCCGCGCGCGACCCCCTGGAGGCGCGGCTCGTCGGCCTGTGGGAGGAGATCCTCGGCCGCGCGCCCGTCGGCGTCACCGACGACTTCTTCGAGCTGGGCGGGCACTCGATCCTCGCGATGCGGTTGATGCTCCGGCTGGAGAGCTCCTTCGCGCGGGCGATCCCCGTCGCGACCCTCTTCGAGCACCCGACCGTCGAGGGGCTCGCCCGCGCGATGCGGGGCGGCCTCCCTGGCCCGCTGCCTCCCGGGTGACGCGTCGGAGAGCGCCTTTGGCGTCGACCACGCGATCCGCGGAGCGATGCGCCGCCGAGGCGCGAAGATGCGAATTCCCCTTGGGGGGCCTCGGTGGCTCGGCGGTCCCGATTTCTGCTCGCTTCCGCTGTTCCGATCCGCTGGCGCTACCAATCCCTCGTCGCTCGTGGATGAAGCAGACAGGCGATCGAGGGCAATAGCACTCCTTTGCTCCTCCTGGCAGCTTCGTGCCGCCGGCGGCAGCGGGGAAATCTTGCTGGAAGGCGCGGAATGACGAGCATGAATTGGACGACTTGCGCGGTCAGCATCCAAGCCATACGTCGTCGAGGCAGCGGTACGTCGGGAGCGAACACGCCCGGCGCGGGGGCGCGTGGCATCCGGCCGACCGCCGCGGCGCCGAACAAAATGGCTTGACATGCGTGAACGCTCCACGGTTTTCTAGCAGCCTCGACAATGCACGCGTGAGCATCGGTCGCGTGCAACTCGACGCGACGGCCTTTCGTGGAATCGCACCTGGTCGATTCTACGATGAAGGGCGGCGCGATCGGCTGCGGGGGCAGGTCGAGGACGGGGGGCGGCGCTGGATGTATTGAGTCCTGTTGCGACTGAGACGGAACCATTCCAGCGCGCGCTCGGACCGCCGCGACGCGAGAGCGATGTTTGACGTGAACCACCCAATCCACCGTCCGTCTGAGACGGAGAAGCGAGCACGAGCATGAGGGAGCCCAGCTCGACACCGAACTGGCGCAATTTCGGGTCCAACCTGCCGGCCGGCAGCGATTCCGTACCGCCGGGGGAAGGCTTTCCGATCAAGAAGATCTTGGCGCTCAACGTCGGCAAGTGGAAGGACACTGCCGGACTGCAAATCGCGCAGGCGCTTCACCTGTTCGAGTACGGGTACAAGCGCTATCGCGAGGGGAAGTTCGTCCTCAGGGCCACGTCCGACCTCGGGCTGGGCGCCATCTTCGAGTCCATCGACAACTGGGAGAGCTTCGATCAGTTCGAGGAGTTCTTCAAGCCGTGGACCTTCATCCGCAGGCCCCTCGTGGCGACGCGCTGGGCCGAGGACGTCGAGTTCGGACGGCAGCGCCTCGTGGGGATCAACCCGGCGCACATCCGCCGCGCGACCCCGGCCGATCTCGCCGACTTCCTGAGCGGCGCCGAGCCCAAGCCGGTAGCGATCGCCGACGGTCGCACGCTGGAGGCGGTGCGCGAGGCCGGGCAGCTCTACTTCATCGATTATCGCATCTTCAAGGACATCGTCGACACCGACGTGCAGGAAGAGCTGGGCAAGTACCCGCTGGCCCCGACGTGCATGCTGCACCAGACCGCGGCCGGCGAGCTCTTGCCCGTGGCCATCAGGCTGGTGCACTCGCGCGCCGAGAAAGGGGCGCATCCCGACAAGATCTTCACCCCTTCGGGCCCGTCGGACGACTGGCTCACGGCGAAGATCGCCGTCGCGAGCGCCGACGCCATCTACCAGGGCCAGGTGACCCACCTGCTCTACGCGCACCTGATCGTGGAGCCGTTCGCGGTGAGCACCTATCGCAACCTGCCCGCGACGCATCCGCTCCATCAGCTGCTCAGGCCGCATTTCTTCAACACCCTGGCCATCAACGAGCTGGCTCGCCGGCGCTTCCTCGGGCGAGGGCGCTTCTTCGACATCACGAGCTCGGTGGCCAACATGGGCTCGTTCGAGCTCTTGACGCGCGCCTACACCGGCAAGGGCATCAAGGGCTACGGCGGCAAGCCGTGGCGGTTCTACGAGAGCGCGCTCCCCCACGACCTGTCGGCGCGCGACGTCCGCGCCCTGGTCGGCTATCACTACCGCGACGACGCGCTGCTGCACTGGGACGCGATCCAGGAGTACGTCGGACAGGTGCTGAAGATCGCTTACCCGACGTCGGGGTGTCTGGCGAGCGACGCCAGCCTGCAAGCGTGGATCCACGAGCTCGTGTCTCCCGGTCTCGGCGGCATGAATAGCCTGCTCCCGCCGGACAGAGCCAAACAGCTCGAGAAGCTCACGAGCCTCGACGACCTGATCGCGATCGTCACCAACATCATCTTCACGGCGACCGCGTATCACGCCGCCGTGAACTTCGGGCAAACGGACTATTACACCTGGATCCCGAACGCTCAGTTTGCCACCTACCGCTCCTACGGCGATGTCCTGAACGGAAGCGAGAGGCGGCAGTTCAAGCCGCTGGAGCGCCTCCCGGGGCGCGCGCAGAGCATCCGCCAGATGGTGCTCAGCCGCTCGCTCAGCATGGGCCCGCCGCTGACCAGCGAGAGCCTCATGACGATGAGGTGCCTGTTGCAAGATCCGGCGGCGAAGCAGGCGTTTGCTCGCTACCGCGAGCGCCTGGCGCATATCGAGCGGGAGATCACCGAGCGCAACCGCACCCGCGAGCAGCCGTACCTGTACCTGCTCCCGTCGATGGTCCCCCAGAGCGTCGCGATCTGATCGGCATGCGAGAAAGGAATTCGCCCCATGAGCATTCACATCGAAGAAGAGGGACGAGCGGACGCTGCCAAGGCGCCGCCGTTCGACTACCTGCAGGCCCTCCACAGCGCGCTGGCGCACGAGAACGATCCGGTCAAGCGGAAGCAGATCGAGGCCGGCATGGTGTTCAAGTGGCTGAGGGAGGAGCCGCTCCCGTTCCTCAGCCAGCTGCGGCGCGAGAAGCCCATCTTCTCCATCCCGGCCATCACGCTCGTGACCCGGTACAACGACGTCGTCGAGGTCCTCAACGCCAACGACGTCTTCTCGGTCGACAACATCGCGCCCAAGCTGGTCGAGAACGTGGGCCAGAACATCCTGGCGATGAACGACTCGCCCAAGTACGAGCACGAGAAGTCGCTCTTGCGCCTCGCGTTCCCGCGCGCCGATCTGCCCCGCTACCGTCAGATCGTCGTGGAGGAGGCGAACCGGCTGCTCGCCAAGGTCGGCGTCGACAAGCCGTTCGATCTCACCGGTGAATACGCGCTCAGGGTGCCGGCCGGCGCGATGGCCCGGTACCTCGGCGTCGGCGAGATCCCGACCGAGAAGGTGGTGGCGTGGACCCACGCGCTGTTCAACGAGATCTTCCTCAACCCGACCAACGACCCGACGGCCGTGGCGGCGGCGAGGGCCGCTCGTCAGGAGGCGCTGCCGATGATCGACGCGATCGTCGCCGCGCGGAAGAAGCAGCTGGCCAAGTCGCCCCCGCCAGAGCAACCCTCGGTGCTGGACCGCTACCTGCTCATGCAGTCGGTCCCCGAGACCTACGAGAGCGACGAGGGGATCCGCGACGTGATCCTGGGGCTGCTCATGGGCTGCGTGGATCTCAGCGGCGGCGCGATCGTCAACGCCCTGGTCGAGCTGATGAAGCGCCCGCGCGTCCTGCGCGACGCGCTCAACGTGGTGAACGTCGAGGACGACGCCGCCATCACCGGCTATGTGCTGGAGGCGCTGCGCTTCCGTCCGCCGTCGACCGGCGTCACGAGCCTCTGCGTGCGCGACTACACGGTCGGGCGTGGCACGCGGCACGAGGAGAAGATCCCCGCCGGCGCGCTGGTGATGGCCTGCAGCGCCTCGGCGATGCATGACCACGAGCACATCGACGCCCCGGACCAGTTCAGGCCCGGGCGCCTGCCGAGCAAAAACTACCTGTTCTGGGAGTCAGGGATCCATACGTGCCACGGCAAGTACGTGGCCATCCTGCACATCTCGCTCGCCATCAAACAGCTGCTGCGGGCCGGCGTCCCCAGCGCGATCGACCCCATGCCGCGCGTCCACGGCTACCCTGCGCCGTTCCGCGTGCGCCTGGCCGCCGCCGAGGGCTGACCGCTACTCGCGGGGCGTCCGGTCGCCCGCCGAGCGCCGCCGCAGCTGGCCGAGGCGCGCCGTCGCCGCCCTGGCGAACGCCTCGCCGAGCGCGGCCTGCGCTCGCGCGGCCTCGGCTCGGGCGCCCTCCACGAGCGCCGAAACCGGCGCGTCCGGCCGGGCGATCACCGCGTCGACGAGGTGCGTGAACGCGGCCGCGATCTCCTTGCGCGCGCCCTCGTCGACGCGATCGCGCCGGAACTCGAAGTGCCCGACGACCGATCCGTCGTCCGCCGGCCAGAGCAGGAGGGCGACCTCGAAGTGCACGAGCTCGGGCCGGAGGGGCAGGGGCTCGACCCGGAGCCCGCGGACCTCCAGCGCGGGCTTCGGCGCGTTCTGGAGCGCCAGCCAGACCCGGAAGAGCGGGTGCTGCGCGTGGTCGCGCTCCTGCTTCAGATCCTGGGTGACGACATCGAACGGGATGTCCTGGTTCGCGAAGGCGTCGAGCGCCTGGACGCGCGCCCGCGCGAGCACGTCGCGGAACGCCCCGGCGCGCGCGAGATCGACGCGGATCACGAGCGTGTTCGTCAAGAGGCCGACCACGTCCTCGAGCTCCGGGCGGTTCCGGTTGGCGATGGGCGTCCCCACGGCGATGTCCAGCGCGCCGGACCGCGCATGGATCACGAGGTCGAGGAGCGCGAGGAGCACCATGAACAGGGTCGCTCCCTCCCGCCGCGCGAGCGCCTCGAGCGCCGCCGCCTTGTCCGGCGAGAGCGCGATCTCCTCGATGGCGCCGGACGGGTCGTGGCTCGGCGCCTCCGCCCCGCCGCCGGCCGAGATGCTCGCCCGGGACAGCCCCCGGAGGCGCTCTCGCCAGTACGCGCGCTGGCCGTCGAGCGCCCCCGACTCGACCATCTCGCGCTGCCACGCCGCGAAGTCGCTGACCTGGAGCCGCGGCGGCGGGAGCGAGCGGCCCGCGTACAGCGCGAGGAGCTCGCGGAGGATCACGCCGAG
The DNA here is from genome assembly GCF_028553905.1 of Sorangium sp. So ce836. Classification (NCBI taxonomy): domain Bacteria; kingdom Pseudomonadati; phylum Myxococcota; order Polyangiales; family Polyangiaceae; genus Sorangium; species Sorangium sp. So ce836. The sequence continues at coordinate 5,675,883 of NZ_CP102233.1, forward strand.
CGACCAGTCGTCCGACACCACGTGGTGCATCGTGACGAGGAGCACGTGCTCGTCCTCCGCGAGGCGGAACAGCGTGGCGCGCAGGAGCGGCGGCGCGCCGATCGCGAAGGGCCGCCACGCCTCGGCGCGCAGCCGCCGGTCGAGCTCGGACGCGGCCGCCTCCTCGGGCGTCGAGGTCACCACGTCGAGCGTGAAGCCCGCGTGCGGCTGCGCGATCTGCAGGAGCTCGCCGTCGACGTTGACGATCGACGTGCGGAGGGCGTCGTGGCGCCGCACGATCTCGCCGAACGCGGCCGAGAGGCGGGCGACGTCGACCGGGCCCCGGAGCCGGACCGCGCCCGGGACGTTGAAGAGCGGCTTGCCGGGCGAGAGCTGCTCGAGGAAGTAGATGCGGCTCTGCCCGTACGAGAGCGGCGCCCTCGTCAGCCCGCGGCGCCGGACCTGCGGCGGCGCCGCGCCGAGGGCCGACAGGCGGCGCGCCGCGGCCTCCCGCTCCTCCGGCGCGAGCGCGGGGAGCTGCTCGGGGCGGCGGTCCGCGAGGTACCGGCGGACGGCGGGAAGGAGCGACTCCATCGGCCGGCCGCTCGCGAGGAGCTCCATGAGCGGGGCCTGCGCCGCGATCGACGGCAGATCGAACATCAGCTGCAGCGGGACCTCCGCGCCGAGGGCGCGCTGCACGCGGGCGACGACCTGCGTGGCGAGGAGCGAGTGGCCGCCGATGTCGAAGAAGTTCTCGCCGACCCGCACCTCGCCGAGCCCGAGCACCTCGGCCCAGATCGACGACAGGAACCGCTCCGCCGGCGTCCGCGGGGCCGCGCCGTCGTCCGGGCCCGCCTGCGCCTCGGGCGCCGGCAAGGCGCGCCGGTCCAGCTTGCCGTTCGGCGACAGCGGGAGCGCGTCGAGGCGGACCACGCTCGACGGGATCATGTACGCCGGCAGCGACGCCTTCAGCGCCGCGCGTACGTCCGGCGCGTCGCCCGCCGCGTCGCCGTCGAGCACGACGTAGGCGACAAGCCGGGCGTCGCCCGGCGCGTCCTCGCGCAGGACCACGGCCGCCTGGCTCACGCCAGGCACGCGCCGGATCTGCGCCTCGACGTCGCCGAGCTCGATCCGGTGCCCCCGGAGCTTGATCTGGTGGTCCGAGCGGCCCTGGAACTCGAGCATCCCGTCGGGCAAGAAGCGCGCGACGTCGCCGGTCCGGTACATCCGCCCGCCCGCGGCGCGCGCGCACGGGTCGGGCAGGAAGCGCTCCGCGGTGAGCCCGGGCTGCCCCACGTAGCCGCGCGCGAGCGGGGTGCCCGCGATGTAGAGATCGCCGAGCGCGCCGATGGCGGGGCGGCGCATCGCGCCGTCGAGCACGAACACCTCGGCGTTGGCGACCGGCGCGCCGAGGGGGACCCACGTGACCCGCGGGTCGCTCGGCAGGACGCAGCCGGTCACCGCGATCGCGGCCTCGCTCGGCCCGTACATGTTGATGAGGTCGCCGTCGTGCTTCGCGTAGAAGCGCCGGACGAGATCGAGCGGCACCGCCTCGCCGCCCACGAGGACCTTCCGCAGGCTCGCGGGGAACGGCTGCTCGGGCCCCCCGAGGAACGCCGCGAGCATCGAGGAGACGAAGTACGCGGTCGTCACCCCCTCGTCGCGCGCGAGGCGCCGCAGGTACTCGGGATCGCGGTGCCCGCCGGCCCGGGCGACGACGATCCGCGCGCCGAACGAGAGGGGCCAGAAGATCTCCCAGACGGAGACGTCGAAGCCGAACGCGGCCTTGAGCAGGACCCGGTCGTCCGCGGTGAGCGCCCAGTACCGCTGGATCCACTGCATCTGGTTGACGATGGCGCGGTGGGAGATGAGGCTCCCCTTCGGCGTGCCCGTCGATCCGGACGTGTAGATGACGTACGCGCCGCTGTCCGGCGGCGGGCTCACGGCCGGCCGCGCGTTGGAGCACGCGGCGATCTCGGCGGCCTCGGCGTCGAGGAGCAGCGTCGTCCAGCCGCCGGTCGGGAGCTCGTCGGCGATCGCGTCGTGCGTGACGAGGAGGCGCGCCCGCGCGTCCCGCATCATGAAGGCGAGGCGCTCGCCGGGGTACTCGTGGTCGAGCGGCAGGTAGGCGCCGCCCGCCTTGAGCACCGCCAGGGTCGCGACGACCATGTCCTCGGAGCGCGGCACGCAGACGCCCACGATCGTGTCGAGCCCGACGCCGCGGCGGCGCAGGCAGCTCGCGAGCCGGTTCGCGCGCCGCTCGAGCTCGCCGTAGGTGAGCGACTTGCCCTCGCTGCGCACCGCGACGACGTCGGGGTGCTGCGCGGCGCGCTCCTCGAACCACCGGTGCAGCGCGCAGGCCGACGGCAGATCCATCGCGGGGCCGCGCGACCACGCCTCGATCTCGGCGCGCTCGCCGGGGCCGACGTACTCGCCGTGGGCGACCGGGCGCTCGGGGTGGCGCGACAGGTCCTCGAGCAGCGCCGCGAGGCGCTCGGCGAGGCGCTCGGCGTCGCGGCGCGCGCCGGCCGACGCGTCGTAGCGGAGCTCCAGCGACGCCGACGGGCCCGCGCCGGCGCAGTGCAGCCGGCAGGCGACCTGGTCGGACGTGCTCCAGATGTCGACCACGCGGGCCCGCGCGCCGTCGAGCGACAGCGCCGGCGCGGCCTCCGCGGCGGAGAAGCCCCAGCTCATCCGGTGGCTCACCCCGGGCGCGGCGTCCTGGTGCGCCGCCGCCTCGGCCTCGGCGACCGCGAGCCGCCGCGCGACGTCGGCGAGCGTGTCCGAGGCCGAGATCTCGATCCGCACCGGCAGGAACCGCGCGAACGGCCCCACCGCGCCCGCGAGCGCGTCCAGCGACCGCCCGTCGAAGCGGACGGCCACGGTGACCTCGGGCTCGTCGCCGCCGCTCATCCGCCACAGGAGCGACGCCCACAGGGCCAGGAGCACGATCCGCTGCGGGACCTGCCACGACGACGACCAGCGCTCGACCTGCGCCATCCCGCCTTGCCCCAGCTCGACCCGCGCGCGCCCCGAGCCGGCGCCGGCGCCGGCGCCGGCGCCGCCGCGGCTGAAGGCGAGGTGGAGCGGGGGCCCGAAATGCGAGCGGCGCTCGGCCCAGAACCTGCGCCCGTCGACGGCGTCCTCCGCCTCGAGCATCCCGTTGAGCCACTCGGCGACGTCCGCGTACTGCTGCTCGGGCGGCGCGCCCGCGCCCGCGGTCGAGGCGCAGAGCTCGCGGACGAGCGGGGCGATCGACTCCTCGTCGACGCACCACGCGGGCGCCGCGAGCACGAGCCGGCGCTCCTCCGGGCCGACGCGGACCAGGCCGACGCGCAGCCCGTCGTCCGCGCCGCGGCCCTCCGAGAGGCGCGCGACGAGCCGCGACATCCGCTCGCCCTGCTCGGCGTCCGAGCACCCGACCCAGTCGTCCTGCGACGCCCACGCGAAGCGCGGCTCGCCGACCACCTGCGCGGCCTCGCCGCCCGCCTCGACGAGGCGCGTGCGCAAGATCTCGTGCCGCTCGGCCAGCGCGAGCGCCGCCGCCGAGAGCCGTCCCTCGTCGCACGGGCCGGTCACGGCGACGACGGCCAGCGTCCGGCACCCGGGCGCCCCCGCCTCCCGGTCGAGCGCGCGGATCGCCCGCTGCTGCGGCGAGAGGCTGAAGCCGGTCATCTCGTGGTCACTCATCCTGCCCGTCCTTCGGTGAGGTCTTCGCTTCGCCCGGCCCGCCCGGGCGCGGGAGGGTCACGGCGCGCCGGCGCGCGGAGGTCAGCTTGTCGAGCGCCGCGCCGCGCGCGGCCTTCCGCTCGAGCTCCCGGCGGGCCGCCGCGGCGCGCTCGAGCTCCCCCCGGAGCTCCGAGACCGGGGTGTCCGGCCGCGCCGTCGCAGTCGCCAGGATCTGCCGGTAATCATTAAGGAAATTGTCGACCGTCGCCGCCCGGTACAGCTCGCTGCTGTGCTCGACGCCGAAGCGGAACGAGCCGCCGGCCTCGGCGACCGTGAGGACGAAGTCGAACGCCGTCGTGGTCGCCTCGCCCTCCAGCGCCTCGAGCTCGAGCCCCTCGAGCTTCATCGGGGGGACGTGCACGTTGCGCATGACGAACTTCGCGTCGAAGAGGGGCACGTGCCCGACGGCCCCCTTCGGCCGCAGGGCCTCGACGAGCCGATCGAACGGCAGGTCCTGGTGCTCGAACGCCTCGAGCGCGACGTCGCGCACGCGGCGGACCAGCGCGCCGAACGTCGGGTCGCCCCCGCAGTCGGTCCGGATCACGAGCTGGTTGACGAAGAAGCCGATCATCGGCTCGGTCTCGACGCGGTTCCGGTTCGCGACGTCGGTGCCCACGACGAGGTCCTCGAGCCCGGTGCGCTGGTGCAGGACGAGCTTGTACGCGGCGAGCAGGGCCATGAAGGGGGAGATCGCCTCCCGCTCGCAGAACGCCTTGATCTGGCGGGTGAGCTCGGCCCCGGCGTCGAGGCTCCGCCGCGCCCCGCGCCACGTCCTTCGCCCCGCCGGCTCGTGGTCGACCGGCACGCGGGCCCGGCGCAGCGCGCCGGAGAGCTTCGTCGTCCAGTACCGGAGCTCGCCCTCCAGGACCTCGCCGGACAGCCACGCCCGCTGGGCCGCGGCGAAGTCGACGTACTGCGCCGGGAGCTCCGGCAGCCGGGAAGGCTGGCCCTGCGCGAAGCCGCCGTAGAGCGCGGCGAGCTCCCCGACGAAGACGCCGACCGACCAGACGTCGAACACGACGTGGTGTACGACGAGCGCGATGACGTGCTCGTCGTGGCGCTTCCGGATGACCCGCACGCGGAGGAGCGGCCCGCGGCTCAGGTCGAACGGCTCGAGGCTCTCCTCGAGGACGAGCGCCGAGACCGCCGCGTCGAGGGCCTCGCCCGCGAGGTGCTCGAGGTCGGACATCCGGAACGGCACCCGGGCCTCGGGCGCGATGACCGGGAACGGCACGCCGTCCCTGGCGCTGAACGTCGTCCGCAGCGCCTCGTGGCGCCGCGCGATCTCGAACAGGCTGCGGCGGAGCGCGTCGACGTCGAGCCGGCCCGTCGCGCGCACCACGAACGGGATGTTGTACGCCGGGCTGCCCGGCTCGAGCTGATCGACGAACCACAGCCGGTGCTGCGCGAACGACAGCGGGAGCGGGCCGTCGCGGGGGATCCGCGCGATCGGGGGGAACTCGCGCCGCCGCGCCTCGCCGCGGCGCGCGGCGTCGACCTGGGCCGCGAGCGCCGCGACCGTCGGCCCCTGGAAGAGAGCCCGCAGCGGGAGCTCGACGCCGAGCTGCGCGCGGATCCGGGACATCACCTGGGTCGCGACGAGCGAGTCGCCGTGCAGGCCGAAGAAGTCGTCGTGGACGCCGATCTCGTGGACGCCGAGGAGGGCGCTCCAGATCGCGGCGATCGCGCGCTCGGACTCGGTCGACGGCGCGACGAACGCGGCCCCGGCGTGCGCGCGGGAGACCGCCGCCGTCGGGAGGGCGTTCGGCGCGGGCGCGAGGGGCGCTGCGGCCGGCGCCGGCTCGGCGGCGGGGGCGCCGCGGCGCGGCGCGATCCAGTGCCGCGCCCGCTCGAACGGGTACGTCGGCAAGCGGACGAGCGCGCCGGGGTCGCCCCCGCGGACGGCCGTCCAGTCGACGGCGTGGCCCGCCTCCCAGAGCTGGCCGAGGGCCTCGGCCAGGCTCGCGGGCTCGGACGCGGCGTGGGCCGACCCGAGGCTCGCGATCGCGGCGCCGCCGCGCCCGGCCAGCGTCTGCCGCACCAGCGTGGTCAGCCCGCGGCCGGGGCCGACCTCGAGGAACAGGGCGTGCCCGGACGCGAAGAGCGCCTCGACGCCGTCGCTGAAGCGGACCGGCTGGCGGAGGTGCCGCGCCCAGTAGGCCGGATCGGTCGCCTCGGCGTCGGTGAGGAGGGCGCCGGTGACGTTCGAGACCACGGGGATCTCCGGCGGGGAGAGCCGCGCGCGCCGCGCGCTCTCGAGGAACGGGGCCACCGCGCCGTCGATGAGCGCGCAGTGGAACGCGTGGGACGTCTGCAGCGGCCGGGCGAACACCTCGCGCGCCTCGAGGCGCGCGGCGAGATCGCGGATCGCGCTCGCCGGGCCCGCGACAACCGTGAGCTTCGGGCTGTTGACCGCGGCGATCTCCAGGCCGGCCTCGAGGAGGCCCTCGACGTCCGCGGCCGGCAGGCCGACGGCCAGCATGCTCCCGGCCGGCGCCGCCTGCATGAAGCGCCCCCGATCGATGACCAGGGACATCGCGTCCTCGAGCGTGAGCACGCCCGCGACGCAGGCCGCCACGAGCTCGCCGAGGCTGTGGCCGATCATCGCCGCGGGCTCGATCCCCCAGCTCATCCAGAGCCTGGCGAGCGCGAGCTCGACGGCGAAGAGCGCGGGCTGCACCAGCGCGGTGCTGAGCAGCGTGCGCCCGTCGCCCTCGCCCTCGCGGAAGACGACCTCGCCGAGATCGAGGCCGCGCGCCCGCGCCGCCGCCGCGCACGCGTCGAAGGCGCTCCGGAACGCCGCCTCCTGCGCGTAGAGCGCGCGGCCCATGCCGACGGCCTGCGCGCCCTGGCCCGGGAACGCGAAGACGGCGCGGCTCCTCGGGCGGGCGAGCGCGCTCGCCCCCTCGCGGGCGAGCCCCTGGATCGCCTCGGCGCGCGTCCGCGCGACGACCGCCCGGCGGTACGGGTGCTCCGCGCGCCCGGTCTGGAGGGTGAACGCGACGTCGTCGAGCGGGAGGTCGTTCGCCTCGAGGTGCGCGGCGAGCTGCGCGCAGGCCGTCGACAGCGCCTCCGGCGTGCGCGCCGAGAGCGTCAGCACGTGATCGCGCTCCGGGGCCGGGGCGCGGGCCGGCAGCGGGGGCGGCTCCTCGAGCACGACGTGCGCGTTCGTCCCGCCGATCCCGAACGAGCTCACGCCCGCGCGGCGCGGGCGGAGCTCGCGGGGCCAGGGCGCCGCCTCCCGCGGGACGAAGAACGGGCTCGCCGCGAGGTCGAGCTTGGGGTTCGGCGCCTCGAAATGGACGCAGGGCGGGATCTCGCCGCTCCGCACGACGTGCGCCGCCTTGATGAGGCCCGCGACGCCCGCCGCGGCGTCGAGGTGGCCGATGTTCGCCTTGATCGAGCCGAGCGCGCAGTACGTCTTCCTCGCCGTCCTGCGGCGGAAGGCTTGCGTGAGCGCCTCGACCTCGATCGGATCGCCGATCGCGGTCGCGGTGCCGTGGGCCTCGACGTAGCCGATCGAGCCGGGATCGACGCCGGCGACCGACTGCGCCTCGGAGATCGCCGAGGCCTGGCCGTCGACGCTGGGCGCCATGAAGCCGACCTTGCGCCCGCCGTCGTTGTTGACGGCGGAGCCCCGGATCACCGCGTGGACGGTGTTCCGGTCGCGGAGGGCGTCCGCGAGGCGCTTCAGCGCGACGATGCCGACGCCGCTGCCGCCCACGGTCCCCTCGGCGCGCGCGTCGAACGGCCGGCAGCGGCCGTCCGGGGAGCAGATGCTGCCGGGCACGTACGGATACCCGCGCTTCTGCGGGATGCCGATGGAGACGCCGCCCGCGAGCGCGAGATCGCACTGGCCGCCGAGGAGGCTCTCGCACGCCATGTGGATGGCCACCAGCGACGTCGAGCACGCGGTCTGCACGACCACGCTCGGCCCGTGGAGGTCGAGTTTGTACGAGACCCGCGTCGCGAGGTAATCCTTCTCGCTCGCCAGCATGAGCGCGTGCGGATCGACGGTGGCCGCGAGATCCGGGTGCGAGAGGAGCTGGAGGAGGTACGTGTTGGAGCCGCACCCCCCGAAGACGCCGATCGCGCCCGGGAACCGGGCCGGATCGCAGCCGGCGTCCTCCAGGGCGGCGACCGCGCACTCCAGGAAGAGGCGCTGCTGCGGGTCCATGAGCTGCGCCTCGCGCGGCGAGTACCCGAAATAGGACGCGTCGAAGCGGTCGATGTCGTCGAGCAGGCCGCCCGCGCAGACGACGGGCGCCCCGGGGGCCGCGCTCGCGCCGACCGGCGGCTCCTCGCGCTCGCTCTCCGGGAAGCGCGCGATCGACTCGACGCCGCGCCGCACGTTCTCCCAGAGGGCGTCGACGCTGGGGGCGCCGGGGAAGCGGCCCGCCATGCCGACGATCGCGATGTCGCTCCCCCCGTCCTCGGTCTCGATCGGCTCTGACATGGCTATCCTCGCCCCCGGCGGCGTCGCGCGTCGCGGCGCGCCTCGGCGCGCTGCGCCCCGACGTCGGCCGGCTCGGCCTTGACCGTCGCCGCGTCGAGCCGCTGCGCCAGTTGCTCGATGGTCGGGTACTGGAACAGGTCGGTCAGCGACACGGCCTGCGCCGCGGCGCCCTCCGCGGGCGCGCGCGCCGCGATGCGCTCGGCGAGCAGGCGCTGCGCGCGCACGAGGAGCAGCGAGGTGAAGCCGAGCTCGAAGAGGTTGTCGGTCACGCCGACGGCCTCGACCTGCAAGACCTCCGCGAGCACCGAGGCGATGAGCCGCTCGGTCGCGGTCCGCGGGGCGAGGGCCGCGGCGCGCGGCGCGACCGCGGCGGGATCCGGCAGGGCGGCGCGGTCCACCTTGCCGTTCGCGCTCAGCGGAAGCGCCGGGAGGACGATGACGTCCGCGGGGATCATGTACTCCGGCAGCTTCTTCCGGACGAAGTCGCGGAGCGCCGCGCCATCGGCCTCGGCGCCGACGACGTACGCGACCAGGCGCTTCTCGCCCGACGGATCGGTCTTCGCCGCCACGACCACCTGCTCGACCGAGGGGTGCTGCGCGAGGGCGGCCTCGATCTCGCCGAGCTCGATGCGGAAGCCGCGGATCTTCACCTGATGGTCGGTGCGCCCGAGCAGCTCGATGGTCCCGTCGGCGAAGTAGCGGCCCAGGTCGCCTGTCCTGTACAGCCGCTCGCCGATCGTGGGGTGCTTCAGGAACCGCTCCCGGGTCCGCGCCTCGTCGCGCCAGTAGCCGAGCGCGACGCCGATCCCACCGATGTAGATCTCGCCGGGGACCCCGATCGGACACGGCTCCAGCCCCTCGTCGAGCACGTAGGTGTGCTGGTTCGCGAGCGGCCGGCCGTACGGGATGCTGCGCCACGCCGGGTCGACGTCCGAGATCGGGTGGGCGATCGACCAGATCGACGCCTCGGTCGCGCCGCCGAGGCTCACGACGCGGGGCGCGCGGCAGGCCGCGCGGATGCGATCGGGGAGCTTCAGCGGGATCCAGTCGCCGCTCATCATGACGAGGCGGAGCGACGACAGCGCCGGATCGCCCGCGCCGGGGGACGCGTCCATGAGCATCTCCATCAGCGCCGGGACCGAGTTCCACACGGTCACCCGCTCGCGCTCCACGAGCTCGCGCCAGTGCCCCGGATCCGAGGCGCGGGCGGGGTCGGGGATCACGACGGCGCCTCCGGCGGCGAGCGTCCCGAACACGTCGTAGACCGACAGGTCGAAGCTCAGCGACGAGAGCGCGAGCGCCCGGTCCTCCGGGCCGACGTCGAAGCGGCGGTTGATGTCGAGGACGGTGTTCACCGCGCCGCGGTGGTCGATCATCACGCCCTTGGGCAGCCCCGTGGACCCGGACGTGTAGATCACGTAGGCCAGCTCGTCCGTGTTTCCGCCGGGCGGCCGGCGCGCGACGGGCTGCTCGCGCCACCGCTCGTCCGCGTCGACGGCGAGGCGCTCGATGCCCGCGGGCCAGGCGATCTGCCCGTCGATCGCCGACTGCGTGAGGACGAGCCGGACCTCGGCGTGCTCCAGGAGGTGCCTGAGGCGCTCCTCGGGGAGGCGAGGGTCCAGGGGCAGGTAGGCGGCGCCGGCGCGCAGCACGCCGAGCACGGCGGCCACCTGCTCCCAGCCCTTCTCCATGACCACGGCGACGAGCGCGTTCGCGGTCGCTCCGGAGCGCGAGGCCGCCGCGGCGATCGACTCGGCGCGCCGGGCGAGCTCCCCGTAGGTGAGGCGCCGGTCGGCGTCGACGACCGCGCACGCGTCGGGCTGCTCGACGGCGCGCTCGAAGAACGGCCCCTCCAGCCGGAGGTGATCCGGGGTTGCGACCGCGGTGTCGTTCCACGCGACGAGGGCGCGCTCGCGGTCTTCCGGCGCGACGGAGAGCGCGCGGACGCGCTGCGCGGGGTCCTGGGCGGCGCGCGAGAGCACGCTCTGCATGGTGGCGAGCATCCGGTCGATGGTCGCCGCGTCGAAGAGGTCGACGTTGTACTGGAGCGAGATCACGTCGCGCCCGCCGCGCGGCTCGACGCTGAAGCGCAGGTCGAAGCGCGTGGCCTCGACCGGGAGATCGAGCGGCTCGATCCGCACCTCACCGAGCTCGAGCGCCTCGGTTGGGGCGTTCTGCACGACGAGCATGACCTGGAACAGCGGCGAGCGGCTCAGGTCGCGGCGGGGGTTGACCGCCTCGACCACCTTCTCGAACGGGGCGTCCTGGTGCTCGAACGCCTCGAGCGCGACCTTCCGCGCCCGCGAGAGGAGCTCCTCGAAGGTCGGGTCGCCGCCGAGGTCGAGGCGCATCACGATCGTGTTCACGAAGAAGCCGACGAGGGGCTCGAGCTCGGGGCGAGGCCGGTTGGCGACCGCGGTCCCGATGGCGATGTCGTCCTGGCCCGAGCTGCGCCTGAGGAGCACGCCGAGCGCGGCGAGCAGGACCATGAAGCGGGTGGCGCCGCGGCTTCTGGCGAGCTCGTCGAGCTGCGCCACGAGGCGCGCGTCGAGCGGGAGGACCCGCTCCGCGCCGCGGAACGTCTGGACGGGCGGCCGCGGTCGATCGGTCTGGAGCTCCAGGACCGGCAGCCCGCGGAGGGTCGCTGTCCAGTGAGCGAGCTTGTCGGCGAGCCGCTTCCCCGCGAGGTGGCGGCGCTGCCATACCGCGAAATCGACGTATTGGAGCGGCAGCTCGGGCATGTCCGCGGGCCCGCCGCTCCGCGCGCGCCGGTAGAGCTCCGCGAGATCGCGGACGAGGGGCTGGAACGACCAGGCGTCCGTGACGATGTGGTGCGTGGACAGGACCAGGATGCAGGCGTCGTGGTCGAGGCGGAACAGCCTGGCGCGGAACACGGGCCCGCGCGCGAGGTCGAACCCCGTGGCCTGCTCGCGCGACGCCCAGGCGCGCGCCGCGGCCTCCGCCTCGTCCGCGGGCGTGCCGCGGAGGTCGACCACCTCCGGCGGGGCCGCCTCGGGCTCGCAGATCTTCTGCGCGGGCGTGGGGCTCGCGACGAACACCGTGCGCAGGCTCCAGTGCCGCCGGACGAGCGCGGCGAGCGCGGAGGACAGCGCGTCGACGTCGACGAGGTTCCGCAGGCGGACCGCCTGCACCACGTTGTAGGCGGTCCCGCCGGGGAGCAGCTGCTCGAGGACCCACAGGCGCTCCTGCTCGTACGAGAGCGGATACGGCTCGTCCGCCGGCGCGCGGCCCAGCGAGGGCGCGATCTCGCTGGCGGGCACCGTTGCTGCGGCGGCGGTGGTCGAGGCGGCGCCGGAGGAGAGATGACTGGCGAGCTGCGCGAGGGTTGGGTGCTCGAAGAGCGTGCGGAGGGTGGTGCGGATGCCGAGGGAGGACTCGACGCGTCCGAGGACCTGCATGGCGAGCAGGGAGTGGCCGCCGAGGTCGAAGAAGCTGTCGTGTCGTCCGACGCGGTCGAGGTGGAGGACGGATTGCCAGATGGCAGCGAGCTCCAGCTCGAGCTCGCCCGAGGGGGGCTCGTAGTCGGCGCGTGCGGCGGGGGGCGCAGGGAGGAGCCTCTTGTCGACCTTGCCCGAGAGGGACATGGGCAAGGCGGGGAGCAGGACGAAGTGGGCGGGCACCAAGGCGTCGGGCACCAGCCGGGCCATGCCCTCGCGCAGGTCGCGCTCGGAGGGCGTGTCGGCGCCTGGCACGACATAAGCCACCAGGCGCGCGGCGTTGCCTTGGCCGTGGAGGACGACGACGCCCTCGCGGACGCCGGGCAAGCGTCGCAGGGCGGATTCGACCTCGCCGAGCTCGACACGGCGGCCGCGGAGCTTGACCTGCTCGTCGCGGCGTCCGGCGAAGGCGAGCTGTCCGTCGGGGCGCCAGCGCACCAGGTCGCCGGTGCGGTAGAGGCGTGCGCCGGGCTGGCCGAAGGGATCGGGCAGGAAGCGCTCTGCGGTCAGGTCCGTGCGTGTGTAGCCCTGGGCGAGGCACTCTCCGCCGATGTACAGCTCGCCGAGGACGCCGGGCGGCACGGGGTGCATGTGCGGGTCGAGGACGTAGACGAGGGCGCTGTCGACGGGGCGGCCGAGCGGGGGCTCATCGCCGAGGTCGGCGACCTCGGCGACGGTGGTGATGACGGTGGCCTCGGTGGGGCCGTACATGTTGAAGAGGCGGAAAGGGAGCGGTCGCCGGAGCGGATGGAGCTTGTCGCCGCCGACGGTCATCGCGCGCAGAGCGGAGCCGGTCCAGTCTTGCTCGAAGCACGCCTCGGCCAGGGGCGTGGGCATGAACGAGAGTGTGGCCCGCCGTTCGACCAGCCAGGAGACGAGCGCCGTGGGAGAGCGGAGGGCGTCGTCGTCGGCGAGGAGGAGCGTGGCGCCGCAGGCGAGCGGCGTCCAGACCTCGTAGACGGAGGCGTCGAAGCCGCTGGAGGCCAGCTGAGTCCAGCGGTCTTGCAGAGAGATCTCGAGCAGGTGCTGGAAGAAGGAAACGAGCCTTGAAAGGCTCGCGTGGCGCACACAGACGCCCTTCGGCGTGCCGGTGGAGCCGGAGGTAAAGAGAATATAGGCGAGGTCGTTGGGCCTGGAGACGAGCGGAATGTGGGCGCTGGGCGCGCGGGACCCGTCCTGGACGAGGTGGACGGGGCAGGGGGCGGCGGCAAGCTTGTGGCTGGCCTGGCTGCTGGTGAGCACGAGCGAGGCGCGGCAGTCGGCGAGCATCTCGGCCAGGCGCGCCGGGGGGTTGGCGGGGTCGAGCGAGGCATAGGCGGCGCCTGCCTTGAGGACGGCGAGCTGGGCGGCGACCATGCGAGGCGAGCGCTCGATGCAGACGCCGACGACGCTGCCGGGGCCGACGCCGCGATCTCGGAGCAGCAGGGCGAGCTCGGTGGACCAGGCACTCAGCTCACCGTAGGTGAAGCGCTGGTGGCCGAACTCGAGCGCGGTGGCGTCCGGCTGTCGAGCGGCGTGGGCCTCGAACAGCGCATGGACGCAGGCGGGGGCCGGGGCGGAGGCGGCCTGTCGTGCGGCGGCAGCGCCGCTCCAGTCGTCGAGGAGCAATGCGCGCTCGGCGTCGGAGAGCATCCGGAGCTCGGAGAGCGGCCGACCGGGATGCTCGACGGCGCTCTGGAGCAGGAACACGAAGTGGCGCGCCAGCCGCTCGATGGTGGCCGGGTCGAAGAGCTGCTGGTCGTACTCGAAGCGCAGGGCGATGCCGGAGTCGAGCTCTGCGGCGAACAAGGCGAGATCGAACTCGGCCGCTGCCCGGTCGTCGGCGAGGGTCGTGAACTCGAGCTCTCCCTGCGCGATCCGCACATCCCCCGCGCCGGTGGTGAGCGCGGCGAGGCGGGGATCCAGCGACGGCAGAGCGCCCTGGAAGGCGAAGGCGACGTCGAAGAGCGCGCCGCCTCGCCGGGCCGCGCCCCGGGGCTCTGCGAGCAGGTGCTGGAGGGCGCTGTCGCCGTGGGCCAGCGCGTCGAGGAACGCGTCGCGCACGCGGGCGACGAGCGCGTCGAAGGACGCGGCCCCGCGCAGCGCCACGCGCACGGGGAGCATCTGGACGAAGTAGCCGAAAGCCCGAGTGCTCTCGTCGTCGTTCCGCCCCGCCGAAGGGACGCCCACGACAAGATCGTTCTGTCCGCTCGCGCGATGGAGCAAGACGGTGAGCGCCGACAGCAGGACCGAGAAGAGCGTGGTTCCGCGCTCACGCGCGAGGCGCGCCAGCGCTCCGGTCAGGGGCTTTGGCAGCGTGATCGCGTGAGCGCGACCGCGGCGAGGGCTCGCGTCGTGGCGGGCCCGGTCGCGGGGGAGGTCGATGGCGGTCGTCGCGCCGTCGAGCGCCTTGCGCCAGTGTTCTGCTCCGCCGGCCGCCTCCCGCGGCGAGGGACAGCTCACGCCGGCGGCGAAGAAGCTCGACGGCGGCGGCAGCTGCGGGGGCCGGCCCGCGCGCAGCGCCGAGTACAGCTCCCCCAGCTCGCGCACCAGCAGCGCGAACGACCAGTAGTCGACCACGAGGTGGTGCAGGACCACGGTGAACAGCGGCGGCTGCCCCTCTCCGCGCCGCCAGACATGCACCCGGAGCAGCGGCCCGCGCTCCAGGTCGAACGCGCGGCGGCGCACCTCGTCCGCGCGGGCGACGATCTCGCGCTCGTCCAGCCCGATCGCCGGCTCTTCGGCCCATTCCAGGGCGATATGGCGGTGGACCTGCTGCAGCGGATGTCCGTCGCGCGTGAGGAACGTCGTGCGGAGCGCCTCGTGCCGCTCGACGAGGCCCTCGAACGCGCGGCGCAGCGCGGCCACGTCGACGCCGGCGCCGAGCCGGACCGTCCTGCCCAGGTTGTAGAGCGCGCCGTCGGCCGACTTCTGGCACTCCAGCCACATCGCCCGCTGCCCCTCGGTCAGCGCGAACGGCTCTTCCGGCGTCGCCACCCGCGGCGATGAGGAGCCGTCCGGACGGGTGAGCCCTCGCTCCAGGGCCGTCGCTGCGGCGGCGGTGGTCGAGGCGGCGCCGGAGGAGAGATGACTGGCGAGCTGCGCGAGGGTTGGGTGCTCGAAGAGCGTGCGGAGGGTGGTGCGGATGCCGAGGGAGGACTCGATGCGTCCGAGGACCTGCATGGCGAGCAGGGAGTGGCCGCCGAGGTCGAAGAAGCTGTCGTGTCGTCCGACGCGGTCGAGGTGGAGGACGGATTGCCAGATGGCAGCGAGCTCCAGCTCGAGCTCGCCCGAGGGGGGCTCGTAGTCGGCGTGCGCGGCGGGGGGCGCAGGGAGGAGCCTCTTGTCGACCTTGCCCGAGAGGGACATGGGCAAGGCGGGGAGCAGGACGAAGTGGGCGGGCACCAAGGCGTCGGGCACCAGCCGGGCCATGCCCTCGCGCAGGTCGCGCTCGGAGGGCGGGTCGGCGCCTGGCACGACATGGGCAATCAGGCGCGCGGCGCTGCCTTGGCCGTGGAGGACGACGACGCCCTCGCGGACGCCGGGCAAGCATCGCAGGGCGGATTCGACCTCGCCGAGCTCGACACGGCGGCCGCGGAGCTTGACCTGCTCGTCGCGGCGTCCGGCGAAGGCGAGCTGTCCGTCGGGGCGCCAGCGCACCAGGTCGCCGGTGCGGTAGAGGCGTGCGCCGGGCTGGCCGAAGGGATCGGGCAGGAAGCGCTCTGCGGTCAGGTCCGTGCGTGTGTAGCCCTGGGCGAGGCACTCTCCGCCGATGTACAGCTCGCCGAGGACGCCGGGCGGCACGGGGTGCATGTGCGGGTCGAGGACGTAGACGAGGGCGCTGTCGATGGGTCGGCCGAGCGGGGGCTCGTCGCCGAGGTCGGCGACCTCGGCGACGGTGGTGATGACGGTGGCCTCGGTGGGGCCGTACATGTTGAAGAGGCGGAAAGGGAGCGGTCGCCGGAGCGGATGGAGCTTGTCGCCGCCGACGGTCATCGCGCGCAGGGCGATGCCGGTCCAGTCTTGCTCGAAGCACGCCTCGGCCAGGGGCGTGGGCATGAACGAGAGTGTGGCCCGCTGAGCGACCAGCCAGGAGACGAGCGCCGTGGGAGAGCGGAGCGCGTCGTCGTCGGCGAGAAGGAGCGTGGCGCCGCAGGCGAGCGGCGTCCAGATCTCGTAGACGGAGGCGTCGAAGCCGCTGGAGGCGAGCTGAGTCCATCGATCTTGCGGCGAGATCTCGAGCAGGCGCTGGAAGAAGGAAACGAGCCTTGAAAGGCTCGCATGGCGCACACAGACGCCCTTCGGCGTGCCGGTGGAGCCGGAGGTGAAGAGGACATAGGCCAGGTCGTCGGGCCTGGAGATGAGCGGAAGTTGGGCGCCATGGGCACGCGCCCAGTCCTGGACGAGGTGGACGGGGCAGGGGGCGGCGGCAAGCTTGTGGCTGGCCTGGCTGCTGGTGAGCACGAGCGAGGCGCGGCAGTCGGCGAGCATCTCGGCCAGGCGCGCCGGGGGATTGGCGGGGTCGAGCGAGGCATAGGCGGCGCCTGCCTTGAGGACGGCGAGCTGGGCGGCGACCATGCGGGGCGAGCGCTCGATGCAGACGCCGACGACGCTGCCGGGGCCGACGCCGCGGGCGCGGAGCAGCAGGGCGAGCTCGGTGGACCAGGCGCTGAGCTCTGCGTAGGTGAAGCGCTGGTGGCCGAACTCGAGCGCGGTGGCGTCCGGCTGTCGAGCGGCGTGGGCCTCGAACAGCGCGTGGACGCCGGCGGGCGCCGGGGCGGAGGCGGCCTGTCGTGCGGCGGCAGCGCCGCTCCAGTCGTCGAGGAGCAATGCGCGCTCGGCGTCGGAGAGCATCCGGAGCTCGGAGAGCGGTCGACCGGGGTGCTCGACGGCGCTCTGGAGCAGGAGCACGAAGTGGCGCGCCATCCGCTCGATGGTGGCCGGGTCGAAGAGCTGCTGGTCGTACTCGAAGCGCAGGGCGATGCCGGAGTCGAGCTCTGCGGCGAACAAGGCGAGATCGAACTCGGCCGCTGCCTGATCGTCGGCGAGGGTCGTGAACTCGAGCTCTCCCTGCGCGATCCGCACGTCCCCCGCGCCGATCGCGAGGGCTGACAGGCGTGCATCCAGCGATGGCGGGGTGCTCTGGAAGGCGAAGGCGACGTCGAACAGCGCGTCTCGCTGCGCCTCGCCCTGCGCTCGCGCGAGCAGGTGCCGGAGGGCGCTGTCGCCGTGGGCCAGCCCGTCGAGGAACGCATCGCGCACGCGGGCGACGAGCGCGTCGAAGGACGCGGCCCCGCGCAGCGCCACGCGCACGGGGAGCATCTGGACGAAGTAGCCAAAGGCCCTGGCGCTCTCCTCGTCGTGCCGCCCCGCCGAAGGGACGCCCACGACAAGGTCGCCCTGCCCGCTGGCGCGATGGAGCAAGATGGTGAGCGCCGACAGCAGGACCGAGAAGAGCGTGGTTCCGCGCTCGCGCGCGAGGCGCACCAGCCCTCCGCTCAGGCTCGCCGGCAGCGCGATCGCGTGAGCGCGACCGCGGCGAGCGCCCGCGTCGTGGCGGGCCCGGTCGCGGGGGAGGTCGATGGCGGTCGTCGCGCCGTCGAGCGCCTTGCGCCAGTATTCTGCTCCGCCGGCCGCCTCCCGCGGCGAGGGACAGCTCACGCCGGCGGCGAAGAAGCTCGACGGCGGCGGCAGCTGCGGGGGCCGGCCCGCGCGCAGGGCCGAGTACAGCTCCCCCAGCTCGCGCACCAGCAGCGCGAACGACCAGTGGTCGGCCACGAGGTGGTGCAGGACCACGGTGAGCAGCGGCGGCTGCCCCTCTCCGCGCCGCCAGACATGCACCCGGAGCAGCGGCCCGCGCTCCAGGTCGAACGCGCGGCGGCGCACCTCGTCCGCGCGGGCGACGATCTCGCGCTCATCCAGCGCCATCGCCGGCTCTTCGGTCCACGCCAGGGCGATATGGCGGTGGACCTGCTGCAGCGGATGTCCGTCGCGCGTGAGGAACGTCGTGCGGAGCGCCTCGTGCCGCTCGACGAGGCCCTCGAACGCGCGGCGCAGCGCGGCCACGTCGACGCCGGCGCCGAGCCGGACCGTCCTGCCCAGGTTGTAGAGCGCGCCGTCGGCCGACTTCTGGCACTCCAGCCACATCGCCCGCTGCCCCTCGGTCAGCGCGAACGGCTCCTCCGGCGTCGCCACCCGCGGCGACGAGGGGCCGTCCAGACGGGCGATCTCTCTCGTGAGCTCGCGGAGAGAGCCTCCTCGCAAGATCGATGTCAGCGGGATCGCGCGCCCCGTCCGCGCCTGAAACGCGTGCTGGAGCTCGACGGCAGCGAGGGAGTCGAGGCCGAACCGCGATATCGGCAGCGCGTCGTCGATCTGCCCGCCGTCCAGACGAAGCGCGCGGGCGAGCGTCGACCGCAGCGCGTCCAGCAGGCTCCGGCCGGAGGGCTCCTCGGTCTCCGGAGGCGCGTCGTCCGGGGGCGAGGCGTCGTCGAGGAGCTCCGGCGCGAACGCGACGTGGCGCTCGCCGAGCGCGTCCTCGAGAAAGGCGCGCCGGCACTCCCTCCGGCGGACCTTCCCGCTCGACGTCTTGGGCAGCGCGCCCGGCGCGATCAGCGCGACGGCGTGCGCGACGAGCTGGTGCTCGGCGGTCACCGCCTCGCGCACGGCCGCCACGATCTCGCGCGGATCCGCGGCCACGCGCGGGTCGACCTCGCACACCACGGCGAGGCGCTCCTCGCCCTCGTGCTCCACGGAGAACGCGGCGCTGCAGCCCGGCCGGACGGCGCGATGGCTGCTCTCGACGGTCTTCTCGATGTCCTGGGGGAAGTGGTTGCGGCCTCGAAGGATGATGAGGTCCTTCGACCTCCCCACCACGAACAGCTCGCCTCCCCGGAGGAAGCCGAGATCTCCCGTGCGCAGGTAGCGCGGCGCCGCGCTGCCGGCGAGCGTGGCCCCGAACGTGGCCTCCGTCTCCTCCGGGCGCCCCCAGTAGCCGGCGGCCACGCTGGGCCCGGACACCCAGATCTCCCCGATCTCCCCCGGCCCGAGCTCGTTCCCCGCGGGATCGACGATCGCGACCGCCCGCGGATCGAGCGCCCGACCGCTGCCGACGAACGTGCGCGCGCCCTCCGCCGACGACGCGACGGCGCGCCCGAGCTCCACCTCCTCGGGGGCGAGGCGCGCCAGCACCGGCGCCTCGGCCCGCGCTCCGCCGCTCACGATGAGCGTAGCCTCGGCGAGCCCGTAACAGGGATAGAACGCCTCTCGCCGGAACCCGCTGACCGCGAAGGCGCGCGCGAAGCGATCGAGCGTGTCGGCGCGCACCGGCTCGGCGCCCGTGAACGCGACCTCCCACGACCGCAGATCGAGCGCAGCTCGCTCCTCCTCCGAGCTCTTCCGGACGCACAGGTCGTATGCGAAGTTCGGGCCGCCGCTCACCGAGGCGCCGAGCGCCGAGACGGCGCGGAGCCACCGCATCGGCCTCTGCAGGAACGAGAGCGGCGACATGAGCGCGACGCGGATCCGCCGGTAGAGCGCCTGCAAGATCCCGCCGATGAGCCCCATGTCGTGATACGGCGGCAGCCAGATCACCCCGACCGGATCCGGGCTCGTCAGGTCGAATCCCTGCGCGATGAGCCGCGAGTTGTGCAGCAGATTCCCGTGGGTGAGCATCACCCCCTTGGGCTCGCCGGTCGAGCCGGAGGTGTATTGAAGGAACGCGACCGACTCCGGCCGGAGCGCCGCGCCCGGCCCCTCGATCGGGCCCGGCGCCGGGCCGTCGGTCGCGATCCACCGGAGCCGCTGCAGCGCGGCGGCCGCGGCGCTGGCCGGAAGGGACGCCACGATGCCGGCGACGGACGATGACGTGAGCGCCGCCTCGGCGCGCGCGTCAGCCACGATGGAAGCGACGCGCGGCAGCGTCCGCTCGAGCCGGCCGAGATCCGGCGGATAGGCGGGCACGGCCAGGACTCCAGCGTAGAGACACCCGAAGAACGCGGTGATGTACTCGATCCCCGGCGGATACAGCAGCAGCGCGCGGGCCCCGGGGGCGACGCCCGATGCCTGCAAGAGGGCCGCGACGGTTCGCGCGCGCTCGTCAATTTCCCGCAGGGGCACCCAGGTCGCCCCGGCCTCGACGTCGCCGGACTCAAGAAAGCAATAGATTGGGCGGGCGGGCTCAGCTTCGGACCGCTGGCGCAAGAGGTCGATAACGGTGGAAGGGCGGTTCCGTTCGTTCCGTTCGAATGCAAGAAAAGCATCATTCATTGAACAGACCCCTCCGCCGCGGAGATAGCAGCTTGTCCGCTGCGACACAACCGCCGCGCGACGCGCGTGGCACGGCGGGATCTGGGCGTTACTCCACCTGCATTTCCCGTCGCGTCACGCTCGCTCCGCCGCGGGTGTCGTGAACCACCGCCCACAGCGACACGCGCCCTGGCTCCGAGGGCGGCGTCCACGTGGTCCCGTTGCCCCCGCGAGAGGCGCCGGTCGTATCGCTCACCAGGCGGCGCGCCCCGTCGAACTCGCCACCGTCCGTGTAATAGTCGACCCAGATCGCCTCGCGCGCCGGCGGACCGCCGAGCCCGGCGGCTTCCTCGTCCACCTCGGCGGCCTTCTCGGGCACGACAGCCTCGATCTCGTAGGTCGTGCACTCGTCCTCGGCCGGCTCGGTCCGGCCGCAACCCTGGGCCTGCTCCTCGGGCCGAACGCACCGCTTCACGACGGGCAAACCGTCCTCGCCCGGCGCGACCTCATTGCCATCGAGCTTCAGCGTGAAGCCGTCGATGGGCGGGTTCGTGTTCAGTCGCTCCTTCTTGAAGACATAGACCTGCGTGTAGCCCACGACGAAGCTGTCCGGACCGAGCACCGTCCCGTCGTCGCCGACGCACTCCAGCGGAAACCCGGCCTTTTCGGGCGCTGAAGCCACGCGTGTCGTGCCGGCGCACACGGCGAACAGCACGTATGCCGACGAGTACACCGTTCCCGTCTCGGTGGGCCTCGCGTCCTTGAGGATCTCCTTGGGCAGCTTCCACGTGAACGAGACCGCATCGGGCTCGCCGCTCTTCTCCGGACCGATCTCCTGCTGCGCGAAGGGGACGGTGCGCTCCCCGTCGCCACCGCCGCTGCCGTCGCCGCCGTCGCCGCTGGCGCCAGCGCCGCCATTGCCGCCTTCGCCGCCGCCAGCGCCACCACTGCCGCCGTCGCCGCCGCTGCCACCATCGCCACCACTGCCGCCGTCGCCGCCGCTTCCGCCGCCGCCGCCTCCCGGATTCGCGACGATTCCCGCCGCATAGGTGCCCAGCCACTGCGGGATGCACCCGAGGTGCTCGTCCACCCCGACCGGCGGATTCACGCAGCCGCCCACCCACGTGACCTCGACCTTCCGCGGCGCGCCGTCCTCCGCGCCCTTCGCGTCGGCGTACGTCATCCGGAACGTCACGAGCTCTTCCGCCGCCGCGTACGGCTTGTCCGCCGTCACGGCGAGGACGCGGAGCCCCTTCACCTCGGACGAAGGGGCCATGTCGCTCCCGGCGCAGCAGGGGATGCCCACGGCCAGGGTCGAGAGCGCGGCCAGCAGCGCGCGACGAGCGGGCAGTGCGGTCTGTTTCATCAGAAATCTCCTCGCAGCCCGAGCGTGGGCAGGAAGGGGAGCCCCGTCACGTACTCCCGCTTCGTGTAGTTGAAGTTGTAGCTGATGCCCTCCGCAGCCATGTAATTGTAGACGTTCTGGATATCGAGGTAGAGCCCGAGCTGCCACGTCTTGAATTTCCACATCTTGTCGGCGCGGATGTCGAGCTGGTGGAACAGCGGCATCCGCTCGCTGTAGTCACCCCCGAGCGGGATCGGCGAATACCTCGCAGACGACGCATGGTAAATCGCGTTCACCCGGTTCGGATTGCACCCCTTCTCCTCCGGATCGCAGACATAGGGCGTCTGCAGGTTGCCCGACACGAGCCGGAAACGCGCGCCCAGCTCCCAGCCCCGGCCGAGCCGCAGGCTCCCGAGCACCGTCAGCACGTGCGTCTGATCGAACTGCGTGAGGTGCTCCTCCTCGTCGGGGCCGTCCTTGCGCACCGACCGCGAGAGGGTGTACGCCGCCCAGCCGAAGAAGCGCTCGTCCGGCTTGTACTTCAACAAGAGCTCGCCGCCGACCGCGTATCCGGTGCCGTCGTTGGCGTAGTCGTCCTTCTCCGGCGAGAAGACGACCAGCCGATCGAGCTGCTTGTAGAACCCGTCCAGCGTCACCTCGATCTGCGGGGTAATCTCCTGCTCCACGCCGAGGCCGTAATGCACGGCGCGGTTCGACTTGAGCTCCGCATTGCCGAACGGCTCGATGCTCTCCGCGAACTGCGGCGCCTGATAATAGAGGCCCACGCCCCCCTTGGCCGTCGTCCGCGGGAAGCCGCTCCGGATGTCGTAGCGCGCGTTGACCCGCGGGCTCACGTCGAGCGTCTGCGTATCGAGCGCGTAGTCGACCCGCACCCCGGGGACGATCCGCGCCCGCGGCGAGGGGACGACCTCGAGCTCGGCATACGCCGCGGGCCGCGAGTACGCGCCGTCGAACGACCGATCCTGGAACGGGTACGTCGAGAACGGCTGGTTCGACGGGTGGCCCGCGGGCTGCTGCGACGGCGCGCGGATGTTGACCGTGGCGACGCCGCCCGAGAGGTCGGTGCCGACGTTCATCGTGAGGTACCGCGCGAACCTGTGCGAGAGCTCCAGCCGCAGGTCGAGCGAGGTCGAGACGACGTTGAAGGCGAGGGGAGAGATCTCGAAGTCGGCGATGTCCCGGCCGAGCGCCATCGACCACAGCAGCCGATCCCGGCTCCCGATCCGGTTCTCGTAGCTGAGCTGGAAGCGCTGGAAGGCGGTGTGCAGCCCGAAATCGCCCGTCAGCGCCGGCTCGTCCTCCGGCGGCTTATCCAGGGTGATCTTGAAGGCGTCGTCCGATCCGTAGAAGCTCGCGCGCACGCGCTCGCTCGCGGAGGGGCGGCCCTCGAGGACGAACTGGTAATCGTAGTAGACGGGCGCCTGCGTGACGCTGGAGCCCGCCTCCTTGAGCACGGGCCCGAGCCACGCGTCGACCCAGCTGCGGCGGCCCGCCGCGATGAACGTCCAGTCCTTGAGGAACGGGACGGGGCCCTCGAGGAGCACGCGCCCGTCGATGAGGTCGAGCTGGACCACGCCGTGGTACTTGCCGTCCTGCTTCGGCGAGCGGAGCCCGACGTCGACGATGCCGCCCATGGCGCGGCCGTACACGGCGCTGAAGTTGCCCGGATAGAAGTCGATCTTTTCGAGCATCTCGGTCGGCACGACCGAGGAGAGACCGCCGAAGTGATAGATGATCGGCACCGGGGTGCGATCGACGAACGTCAGCGTGTCCTGGGGCGCGGACCCGCGCACGATGAGCAGCCCGAAGCCGCTGCGCGCGACGCCCGGCAGGCTCTGCAGCGAGCGGAGCGCGTCGCCGCCGGTCCCGGGGATGCGGTCGATCTCGCGCCGCTCGATCGTCCTCCGCGTCACCTCGCGCGGCGGGCGCTCGCCCTGCACGGTCACCTCGATGCCCGGCGCCTTGCCGTCCTGCGGCGCGGCGAGCGAGATGCGGTAGCGCACCTCGATCGCCTCGCCGGCCGCGATCTCCTCCTCGGCGGCGAACGGCTCGAACCCCGCGGCGGCGACCTCGACGCGGTACTTGCCGGGGGGGAGGTTCTTGAAGCGGAACTTGCCGCCCTGGTCCGTCTTCGCCTCCTCGCGGCCGCCGTCGGGGCGCACGAGGGTGACCGCGATGTCCGGGAGCGGCTCGCCGGTGCCCGCGGACAGGACGGTCCCGAGCACCGTCTCGACGTCGGCGGGCGGCGCCGGCGCGGCCGCATCGGGGGGCTTGGGCGTGAGCGTGAACGCGTACCGGTAGAGGATGCGCGCCGCCGCGGGCGTGCCGTCCGGGCGCCGCGCCGGCGCGAACTCCAGGCCGGGCGCGGCCGCGAGCGCGGCCTCGTCGAAGCCGTGCCCGCCGGGCGTCGCGACCTCGGCCTTTGTGACGCGCCCGGTCTTGTCGATATCGAGCTTGAGGATGACGCTGCCCTCGACGCCGGCGCGCTGCGCCTCGATCGGATACGCGGGCGGGGAGTACTTGATCAGCGTCGGCGGGCTGATGGCGGCGGGCGCCGGCGGGGGCGCGCCCGGCTGAGGGACGACGACCGCGCCGGCGCCGCCGCGGGGGACCGAGGCGCCGCCCGAGTCGCCCTCGGCGGCAGGAGGAGGCTCGGGCGGGGGCGCGCCTGCGGGCTGCGCGCGCGCTGCGCTGCCGGTCATCGCGACCGCGAGCAGCAGCGCTTCCGAGACGACGAGGCGCATCACGGAGGACGCTGTGGAAGGCATGCGGCCCGCCCTCTCGCATGGCGAGGCCGAGGCGGAAAGACGCATCGCGCAGCCAGGACCGTGCTTCACATTGCTTCACACAACGGGCGCCGCGCGCGCCCCCGGGCCGCGCGAGCGCAGGCGGCGCGCGCGCCCGCGGGCGGCGCGATCGCGAGCGGCGCGCGGCGCGATCAGCCGCCGACCTCGGCCACGAACCGGCTCACGTCGTCGCTGTCGCCCACGAGCAGCAGCGTGTCGCCGTCGCGGATCACGTAGTCCGGTGTGGGTGCCTCGAGCCGCGGCTTGTCGCCGGGCCGCTTGTTCGTGTGCGGCCGCACACCGAGCACGTTGATGCGGTACCGCTGGCGGATCTTCGAGCCGGCGAGCGTCTGCCCGACCAGCGGTCCGTGGGCGTTCCAGGGGACCACGCGGTAGTGGCTCGCGAGGTCGAGGAGGTCCTGCGCGAGCGGCATGGTGATGTCGGCGCCGACGCGGCGGCCCATCTCGGTCTCGAGCTGGATGACGCGGGTCGCGCCCACCGCGCGCAGGATGTCGGCCTGGCGATCGGTGGCGGCGCGCGCGATGATCTCGCGCACGCCCATCCGGACGAGGGAGGCCACGCAGAGCACGGACGGCTCGAAGTGCTCGCCGAAGGTCACGATCGCGGTCTCCACGTACTGCGCGCCGATCCCCTCGAGCACCTTGTGGACGGTGGCGTCGCCGACGAACGCGGCCGAGGTCTTGTCCTTCACGGCGTCGACGGCCTCCGGGTTGTTGTCGACCGCGATCACCTCGGCCCGGTTCTTCCAGAGGGTCTCGACGACCGACGTGCCGAACCGCCCGAGCCCGATGACGAGGACGCTCTTCGATTTCATGGTCTCCGGTCGCGCGCCGCCCCGTCGGGGCGCGGCGCCGCGAAGGTCTCACGGATGCGCCGGGAGCGCCACGGTTCGGCGCTGCCGTCGTCGCGACGGCGCGGCCCGCGCCGCGCGGCGGGCGGCGCTCAGTAGAGCTCGTCCTGGTGCTGCCACCGCTCCGAGATCCACGCCTTCAGGTACGCGATCTCCTCCTCGTACGTCGTGAAGTCGTCGCGCCAGCTCCAGCCCTCGTAGCTCCGGTACGCCTCGCCCCACCGCGCCTCGTCCCGGCGCGCGCTCGCGTCGATGCGCTCCACGTAGCCGTCCACGATCGCGTGGATCTCGGCCTCGGCGAGCGCGCCGCGCAGGACCTGATCGTACCGGGCGCGCAGCGGGTCGCCGATCGACGGCTCCTCGAGGAGGCGCTCGAAGAGGAGGTTCACGTCGCGGTAGTCGACGCGATCCGAGGCCGGCTCGCGCTCGGTCTCCCACGACTGGCCGAAGCTCGCGTTGAAGTCCCACGGCGCGTAGCGGAAGACGCCGTCCGCGGCCGGATCGCGGTAGTGGTAGCTGTTCTTTCCGGCCGAGTCGTTGGCCACGATGAACGTGACGAAGATCCACCAGTCCTCGTAGTCGCGCAGATCGATCCGCGACCCGATCTCGGCGGCGAACGTGGCGTCGTCGGACTCGGCCACGAAGCTCACGAGATCTTCCAGATCCGAGAACGCCTCCGGCTCGCCCTCGGCCGGTGTCCCTTCCTTCTTCTCGAAGCCGTCGTGCAGCGTCTCCTTCGGGTCGCCGGACCGGTCGGTCAGCGCGAAGTTCGCGTCGTGGCTGACCGCCTTGTAGAGGTTGCCGTCCTGCGGGTAGCCGTGGTCCTCCATCAGGTAGCCGTCGACGTGATCCGAGACGGTGTAGAGCCCCGCGTACTCCCCGTCGAGGTACAGGACAGCGCTGTAGGTCTTGATCTGGATGTGCTCGGGATCGAGGCGGTTCCAGAGGTCGTAGGCGAGGCGCTGCCGGACATAGGAGTTGTCGTCGAACGTCGTGATGAGCACGACCTTGCGGCGATCGGTGAAGCCGCCCGCCTCGTCGGGCTCGTTGAACTTGTCGTCCTTGGGGAACTTGAGGGTGTAGCTCCGCTTCGGGTACGAGAGCGAGCTCTCGCCGCGGAGCTCCGCCTCCGCGGCGTACGTGTGGCCGCGGTAGATCACCGTGGCCGGGGCGTACTCCTTGTCCTCGGGGACGGGCGAGAGGAAGAGCACCGGCAGGCCGTACTCCTCGGGGTAGCGGGTCGGATCGACGACGGGCACGTTCGACGGATCGGCGAAGGCGTCGGCGACGCCGACCTTGACGCGCCCGACCTCGGACGTCTGCGCGACGCGGATCTCGATGTCGTAGACGGCGGCCTGATCGAGCCCGGGCGAGAACGTCACCTCGCGCGCGATCGGGTCGTACGCGGCGCCCTCGGGGAGCGGGCCGACCTCGAACGCGTCGCCGGCGAGCGCGAGGCCGCTCGCGCACGTCACCGGGAACGTCACGGTCTCCCCCTCGAGGAGCCAGTGCGGGCCGCCGCCCGACGGCTGGCAGCGCGAGCCCTCGGCGCTGGAGCCCCCGGCGCTGGAGCCGGACGGATCTCCCGCCGGACCGGGCGAGTCGTCGGAGCAGCCGGAGGCGCAGAGCGATCCCAGGACAAGGGCCGCGGTCAGCGGCAGGAAAGGGTGAAAAATTCGCATGAGGCTTATTCTACGCGAGCGCGCGCCGGCGTGGGTCGCGCTGCGGCGGCGCTGTCCCCCCTCCGAGTCCGCCGCGGCAGCTCCGAGACGGCAGAGGTCGCCGGCGATCGGGGCGAGGCGCTCGACGTGAGGTGCCGCCGCCACGCGCCGGGGGCCATGCCGGCCCACTTTCGGAACGCGTGACTGAACGACGCCTCGGACGAATAGCCGGTGAGGCGCGAGACCTTTGCGAGCGGCGCGCCCTCGCGGAGGAGAACCGCAGCCTTCTGCATGCGGAGCCGCGTGAGGTAGGCGAGCGGCGGCTCGCCGACGAGCTCCGTGAAGCGCGCCGCGAAGACCGAGCGCGAGACGCCCGCTTCCTTCGCGAGCGAGGCCACCGTCCACGGCTCCTCGGCGCGCCGGTGCATCGCGCCGAGCGCCGCGGCGGTGCTCGGGTCGCGGAGCGCGCCGAGGAAGCCGCCGCCGCCCTCGGGGAAGCGCGCGAGGTACGCGCGGAGGATCTGGATGAACATGACGTCCGCCATCCGGAGGAGGACGATCTCGGACCCGGGCCGGTTCGTCTGGATCTCGCGCGTGATGAACTGGATGTTCTCGAGGAACGACGGCACCGCCTGCTCCACGTCGGGAGTCATCCGGATGAGCGGTGGCAGCGCCGCGAGGATCGGTGTCGCGAGCGGGTCGTCGAGCACGAAGGCGCCCGTGATGAAGGTCGTCTCGGGGCCCTTCGCGCCGAGGTCGATGTGGATGACGCCATGGGTCGAGTGGGTGGTGCATCGCGCGACCTCTTCGAACCTCCGGGAGGTGCTCCGCGGATGGTCGCGCAGCGCGTGGGCGTGGCCGAGCGGAAGTACCGCGAGGTCGCCACCGGAGAGCGCGACGCGCGGCTCGTCCACCTTGTCGACGCTGAGCCAGGCGCTGCCGCGGACCACGTAGTGGAACCGGATGCAGCTCTTGACCACCGGCAGGGCGACGCCCCACGGCGCGCGCCCGACGGTGGAGACCCAGCGCGTCCGCTGCAGACGAACCGGGGCAAGCACCGCGCTCAGGGCATCCATCGCTCGACAGCGTAATGAGCGCGGGCCGCGGTGTCCAAGTCGCGCGGACGATCTCGAAACTTTCCCGGACGACCTCGCATGGTTCGTGCGGATCGCGAGCCTTACCAAGGACGCGTCGTCATCGACGAAAGGGAACATCATGACCAGCAAGCTCGATCTCTCGAAGGAGTTCATCGGTCGCCGCGCCATCGTCACCGGAGGCTCGCGCGGCATCGGCGCGGCGATCGCGCAGCGCCTCCTCGACGCCGGCGCCAAGGTCGTGGTCGCCGCGCGCTCGCGCAGCGACGTCACACCCGCGGCGGCGACGTTCATCTCCGGCGACATCCGCACGAGCGAAGGGGTGAAGTCGATCGCCCGAGAGGCGCTCGCGGCCCTCGGCGGCCTCGACATCCTCGTGAACAACGCGGGCGGGTCGCGCGCGTTTTCTGCGGGAGGCTCCGAGGCGATCCCCGACGAAGAGTGGCAAGACGCCCTCGCGCTCAACCTCCTCTCCGCGGTCCGCCTCACGAACGCGGTCCTGCCGGCGCTCCGCGCCTCGAAGGCCGCCGCGATCGTGAACATCTCGTCGACGGCAGCGACGATGCCGGTCGGCACGTTCGCGCATTACTGCGCCGCGAAGGCGGCGCTCGACACCTACTCGCGCGCGCTCGCCGTGGAGCTCGCGCCGAGCGGCGTCCGCGTGAACGTCGTGACGCCGGGCCCGGTGGCGACACCGAGCTCCGAAGATCTGCGGAAGAGGTTCACCGACGAGATGGGCCTGTCGGCCGATGCGTTTGTCCAGCAGGTGCCGCTCGGACGCGTCGGCACCACCGACGATGTCGCGGAGGTCGTCGCGCTCCTCGCGTCGGATCGCGGGAAGTGGCTGACCGGCGTGAACTACCGTGTCGACGGCGGACAGACGGCGCGCTGACGGTCAGGCCTTCATCGGGCTGCCGACCTCGTCGGCCGCGCGGAGGTCGTTCAGCGGCGTGACGAGGGTGCGCCGGCCGCTCTCGCGCGGCGGGGGCATGCGGCCGGCGTCGACGTTCACCTGGACCGCCTGGAACAGGAGGCGGGGCGGGGGCGGCCCGCGCGCGGCCTAGGCGCTGCAGCGGGAGAGCGCGTAACGGAGAGCGCTCTGGAGCAGCCCGAAGGTCAGAAACGCCCCCTCCGCGCTGCCGATCTCGGTCATGGTCCGCGCGATCGCCGGGGAGATCCCGGAGACGAGGCACTGGCTACCGAGGAGGCTCGCCGCGCGCACCACGGCGAGCAGGTGCGACACGGTCGCGGCGTCCACCGCGCTGACGCCGGTCAGGTCGAGGATCGCGAAGCGCGCCTGTGTCCGGACGATCTCGGGGAGCAGCCGCTCCATGATCTGCGCCGCCCTCGCGGTCTCCACGGTGCCGATGACCGGCAGCACGAGCACACCCTCCCACGCCTGGATGATCGGCGTGGACATCGCGAGCATCGTCTCCTGCTGCTGCCGCAGCAGCGC
This sequence comes from Sorangium sp. So ce836, assembly GCF_028553905.1. Classification (NCBI taxonomy): domain Bacteria; kingdom Pseudomonadati; phylum Myxococcota; order Polyangiales; family Polyangiaceae; genus Sorangium; species Sorangium sp. So ce836. Next base: position 5,704,966 of record NZ_CP102233.1, read on the forward strand.
CTCGGCGCGTTCGCGCTCGGCGTTCTCCTCGGCGAGCTGACGGTTCTTCCGCTGGAGCTCCTCGGTGTCGCTCTCCCGGCGCTGGAGCGCCTCCCGGAGCTCCGCTTCCAGCTGCTTGGACGCCGTGATGTCCTTGACCGTCACCGCGACGCCGTCGTCGAGCGGGACGATCTGGTATTGCAGGCACAGGCGCCCGCCCCCGGGCAGCGCGCTCTCCGTCTCCGCGAGCAGCCGCTCGCGCGTCCGAAAGACGTGCTCGTATTTCTCGAGGAGCCCGAAATCGCGAACCGCGGGAAAGACATCGGCGACCCGCCGGCCGATGATCTCCTCGCGCGGCCTCGACGTCACCTGGCTCACCAACAGGTTGGCCTCGGTGAACACGAAATCAACGGTCTCCCCCGGCTCGCCGACCGTGCGCCGCAGCACGCAGAACCCGTCGAGGCTGCCGTCGATCGCCGCCCGGTACCGCGACTCGGCGGCGAGCAGCGCCTCCTCGGCGCGCCGGCGATCGGTGATGTTGCGCGCTACGCAATAGACGAGCTCGGCGTCCGGGTAGATTGCCGAGTTCCACTCGATCCACAGATACGAGCCGTCACGGCATCGATATCGGTTCACGAACGTCGCGGTGGCGTCGCCGGACAACAGCTTCGCCGACTCGGTCACGGTGCGCTCGCGATCTTCGGGATGAACGAAGTCGAGGAAGGGCCTGGCCAGGAGCTCTTCGCGCGAGAAGCCGAGCGTCTGCTCCCACGCCCGGCCGATGCGCTTGAAGTATCCGTCGAATCCGGCGATCCCCACCAGGTCGACAGAGAGCTCGAAGAAGCGGTCGAGGTCGTCGAGCCGAGGCGCTTCAGGCATGACGAAGAGCATGGCTATCACCTCCGCCGCGGGCCGTCGACCCCCTCGGCGAGCTCCCCAGGCCCGGGCCGCGCCGAGGTGCAGGATCGTCGCGCTCACGGCCGGATCGCGCCGGAACCGCTCCGCCACCGCGCCGATGCGGCGGTGCGACGCGAAGGGGCCGCGTTCGCTCCACGGCCTGCGGGCGCGCGCAAGGCCGCGGTGTGCCCAGAGGTCCGCGGCGACGAGCGGCGACGAGCGCCGTCGCGACCTGACATCCGCGTGGTCCGAAGGCGGCTCGGCCGCCGCAGCGGGCCCGCGGGCGGGGGCGCGAAGATGCCATGACATGGGCATCGATCCCGGCATGGCGCCGTCTCGGGTCGAAGACGGTTTGATCCTGCGATCCGCGCTCGGAGATTCCGGCTCGACGGCGCGAGCGCCGAGGTTATCGTGCGACCCCGCAGCGCAATCGGGCCGACCCGCGGAGGTGGAGATGAGCCAGGGAGAGCGACAGGACGTAGCGACCTATCGAGTCGTCGTCGATCACGAGAAGCAGTATACCGTCTGCCCTGTCGAGCGCGCGATCCCGCGCGGGTGGCGGGAGGCCGGCAAGCAGGGGTCCGTCATGGAGTGCCTCGCTTATATCGATCAGGCATGGGAGCGCCTGCGCGCCCCGGCGGAGGGATGCGCCCCAGTCGATGTCGCGTGAGCGCGGGCGGAGCGGCCATCCTGACGCCGCCATGAGGCGAGGATGGCCGCGATGACGAGGGGAACCGGCGCTAGAGACCGACCCGGGTGTCCGGGCCGAAGCACGTGACCATGCGCAGCTCGCTCGTGTAGCGGCGCCCGTCCGCGTCGACGAGCCAGCACTGGTCGGGCCGCGGGAGCATCTCGGTGACGGCGATGCCGCCGGGATTGGCGCGCGCGGCGGCGTCTTCGCGGGCGACGCGCACGAGGTTCGCGAAGACCTCGACCGAGAGCGGGCTGTCGAGATCGAGGAAGGTCGGCTTGGACTCCGCCGCCGACTTCACGAAGACGAAGCGCGGCAGGCCGTGCTCGGCGGCCCACCGGCGCACGCCGACGAAGCGATCTACCGGCGTGGCGAGCTCCGCGGCGTCGATCTCCGCGGGGGCGAACATCCAGCGCTCGCGCGCGATCACGAGGCCGTCGATGGTCACGCGGGGGACGTGGCGGGCCGGCGCGAAGAGGGAGAAGCCGCGGGTCGCCTCGAGGCTGATGATCAGCCACATGAACTGGCGCGCGTGGAAGACGAGCCGCCCGTCGCGGGTCTGGGCGCGGAAGCGGTCGCCCTCGATCACGACCTCGAGGTCGGCGATCCGGAGGTGGTGCTCCGGGTCGATCGACTGCGGGGACGTCGAGAAATCGAGCACGTAGTCGATGGGCCGCCGCGCCTCGGGCGCCCCGAAGACGCGCTGGCCGGTCGGGCCGCCGAGCAGCTCCTGCTTGTGGCCGGTGACGTAGAGCGCGGGCCACGGGTGATCGCCGACCAGCGCGGCGGTGATGTCCCCGGGCGAGGGGTGCTGGGACAGCGTGGCGAACGCGTTCAGCGTGGGGCCGAGGTGGACCTCGCCGAGGACGGCCAAAAAATCCCCCGCGGCGAACGCCTCGGGGCTCGCGGCGGCGACCAGGAGGTCGGGGCTCACGTGGAACGGCGCGACCGTGCGATCCGCCGGGTGGCTCGGGAACGCCGCCTCGAAGCGCGCCCGCAGCGCGGCGCTGTCGAGCTCCACCCGGCGCGCGTCCGGCGCAGCGCCGACGAGCTCCCTCCAGCGCTCGCGCACGGCGTCCACGTGGCGCTGGACCGGCGGGGTGAAGACGCCCGGCTTCATGCGATCGAGCAGCGCGCGCTGGAGGACGGTCATGTCGAGCCGCGCGTCGGGGGCGCCGCCGACGAGCTCGTCGACGACGCCGCGCACATAGCCGATGTACGCCTCGGTGGTCTCGCGCATGAACCAGCGCATGCTCGACAGGACGAGCGAGAGCGCCGGCCCGAACCGCTCGAGGAACGGCGCGCCGAACGTGACCTCGACGTCGCGGCGGCAGTCCTCGTAGATGGGCGTGCGGCCGGCGTAGACGGCGCCGGGCGCGCGCGTCGCGGGCCCGGCCGTCAGGCGGGTGACCGTGTGCTCCAGGGCGTCGAGCGCGCGGTCGAGCGCCTCGGGGTCGCCCGCCGCGGCCGCCACCGCCGCGCGCGCCGCGAAGAGCTCGTCGACGGCGGCGAGCGCGGGGGCGCGGACGCCCTCGGGCTCGATCCGGGCGAGCGCCGCGCGCAGGTGCGCCTCGGGGTCGCGGAGGGCGTACGGCAGCTCGAGGTCCCACGCGAGGACGCGCATGCCGACCATGTCGCGCAGGAGGTCGTAGACCTCGGCCTCGCTCGAGAACCCGAGCGAGGCGTCGGCGAGCAGCTCCGCGGCGATGGCGCGCGCGGGCCGGACGCCATCGCAGGCGGCGAGCAGGCGCGCGCGCGCCGGCGGGAGCTCGGCGCGGTGGCCGATCGGCAGGATGAGCTCGCGGCCGTCGAGCTGGTAGAACGGCAGCCAGCGCGGCGCGAGCCACGGCGCGACGCCGGGCCGCGCGGCGATGGCCGCGGCGAGCCCGTCGAGGACCCAGTGCTCCAGGGACACCGTGCGGCTCGCGAGCAGCCCGCGGCCCGGGGCGACGCGCGCGGCGACCGGCCCGCCGTCGATCCTGGCCCAGCCGAACGGGCCGAAGAAGCCGATCGAGTCGTTCTTGGCGCAGTACCGCTCGAGGTAGCTCGCGACGAGGCGCTCCTTGGAGCGCGTCCGCGCGTCGGCCGCGCCTTCCGGGGCCGCGAGCAGCGGGTCCACGGCCGTGCGGAGGACCTGCCGGTTCTGCCAGACCAGCGCCTCGCGGAAGGCACGGTCGCGGCAGATCCCGCGGAGGCGCTCGCTCACGATCCGCGCCTCGTCGTCGAACACCTCGCGCAGCTCGGCGCCGGCGGCGTCGCGCCGCCGGAGCGCGCCCGCGAGCTCGTCGAGCGCGGCGTCGGCCGCGGGGGAGCCGGCCTTGTCCCGGGGCGCGCCGCCCTTGGCGAGCCGCCGGCGCTCCGCCTTGAGCCGCGCGCGCGCGGCCTCGTCCCCGGCGAGCGCGTCGACCCCGGTGCGCGGGTCGACGCGGACGAGCGCGTCCAGCGCCGCGATCGCGGCCCGCCGGGACCGCTCCGCGGCGCGCTCGGCCTCGCCGAGGCGATCCGCGGCGGCGGCGCTGCCGGGGGCGACGAGCGCGCGCAAGAGGTCGACCGGGAACCCCGCGCTCCGGAGGCAGACCGTCCGCCAGACCTCCCATTCGCTGCCCGGCAGTGCGGCTCGCCAGGGCGCCGATCGGACCGGCGCCGCCATTGAATCACGATGTTCGCGGGGCAGCTTGTCCACCTCGATCGCGGCGTCCGCTCCGAGCATGCCGCGCAAGCTATCAGCGCGAGTGATCGTGTCAACGCTCGGGTCGGTATGTCTTGTTAAGTAATGTAACGATCCCGGGACGCGCCCACGAGATGATGATAGTCGGTGGCCCCTGGTCGACGTTGGATGATGGGGTTCTGTCGCTATCTGTCGATGTTCCATGGGGGAGCGAACGCTGCCGTGAGCCCGCTTGAATGGATACCGTCGCGCTGGGATCGCTGCGTGACTCGATATCTCCAGTCGGGCTGAACAGGGCTCTCCCAGGAGACGGCGCACTCGGCAATTCCGCCATGCGCATCGACGATCAGCGCTGGTGATGTCCTCCGTATGCGATTATGGTGCGCCGCGAGATGGTGGGGGGAGCCGGCACCGGAGCGCCGGAGTCGTGGGCTTCCACGGACGGGTCGGCCAGCGCAATGGCACCGCACGAATCCGACGGGCTCATGAGCAATTCTATGGACTCCGGTGCTGCATTCGAGACGCTCGTCGAGCTGGGCCGTGGCCGCGCGGCCCGCTTCGGTGACGAGCTCGCGTACAGCTTCCTTGTAGACGGCGAGTGCGAGCGGCTCGATGTCACGTTCGCGGAGATCGATCGACGGGCGCGCGGCGTCGGCGCCGCGCTCCAGGCGATCTCGGCCGTGGGCGACCGCGCGGTGCTCCTGTACGCGCCCGGGCTCGACTACGTCGCCGCGTTCCTCGGCTGTCTCTACGCCGGCGTGGTGGCCGTGCCGGCGTACCCGCCGGATCCGGCGCGCCTCGGCCGGACGCTGCCCCGCCTCGAGGCGATCGCCGCCGACGCGGGCGCCCGCGTGGTGCTCACCACCGAGGCGATCGCGGCGATGGGCGACGCGCTGGCCGAGCGGGCGCCGGCGCTGCGCGCGGGGCGGTGGGTCAGCACCGACGCGCTCGCGCCCGGCGTCGAGGAGGCCTGGCGCCCGCCCGCGATCTCGCGCGGGGCGCTCGCGCTCCTTCAATATACCTCGGGCTCGACCGGGTCGCCCAAGGGGGTGATGCTCACGCACGGCAACCTGCTCGCGAACCTCGGGGCGATCGCGCGCGGGTTCCGGACCGGCCGCGCGTCGCGCGGGGTGATCTGGCTGCCGCCGTTCCACGACATGGGGCTGATCGGCGGCGTGCTCGAGCCGCTCTACGCGGCGTTCCCGGTCGCGCTGATGTCCCCGCTCGCGTTCCTGGAGCGCCCGATGCGGTGGCTGCGCGCCATCGCGCGCTTCGGCGGCACGGTGAGCGGCGGGCCGAACTTCGCGTACGACCTGTGCGCGCGCAAGGCGACCGCGGCCGACGTGGCCGCGCTGGATCTCTCGACCTGGGACGTGGCGTTCACGGGCGCGGAGCCCGTGCGGCACGAGACGCTCGAGCGCTTCGCCGCGACGTTCGCCCCGTGCGGGTTCCGGCGCGAGGCCTTCTACCCATGCTACGGGCTGGCCGAGGGCACGCTGATCGTGACGGGCGGCGAGCGCGGCGCCGGGCCCTCGCTGGCCACGGTCGATCGCGAGGCGCTCGCCGCCGGGCGCGCGGCGCCGCCGGAGCCGGGGCGCGCGGCGCAGACGCTGGTCGGGTGCGGCCGCGCCGTCGACGCGGGCGGCGAGGTGCGGATCGTCGATCCGGTCTCGACGCGGGATCGAGAGGACGGCGAGGTCGGCGAGATCTGGGTGCGCGGGCCGAGCGTCTCGCGCGGCTACTGGGGGCGCGCCGAGGCGACCGCCGAGGCGTTCGGCGCGCGGCGCGAAGGCGCGCCGGACGCGGGGCCGTACCTGCGCACGGGCGACCTCGGCTACCTGCGCGACGGGGCGCTCTTCGTGACGGGGCGGCTCAAGGACCTGATCCTCGTCCGGGGCCGGAACCTGTACCCCGACGACCTCGAGCGCACCGCCGAGGCGAGCCACCCGGCGCTGCGCCGGGGCTGCTGCGCCGCCTTCGGCGTCGAGGTCGAGGGCGAGGAGCGGCTCGTCATCGTCCAGGAGGTCGATCCGCGCGGGTCGCCCGACCTCGCGGAGGTCGTCGCGGCGGTGCGCCGCGAGGTGCAGCTCCAGCACGACGTGGCGGCGCACGCGGTGGTGCTGATCGCGCGGGGGACGATCCCGAAGACCTCGAGCGGCAAGATCCAGCGCGGCGCCTGCCGCGCGGCGTTCCTGGCCGGCGGCCTCGAGGAGCTCGCGCGCGGGTCGCTGGGCGCCGGCGCGCCGGAGGCGCGCGCGATCGAGGCGCCGTCGACCGACGTGGAGCGGGAGGTCGCCGCGATCTTTCGCGAGGTGCTCGGGGCGCCGCGGCTGGGGGCGACCGACAGCTTCTTCGAGCTGGGCGGCGACTCGCTCGCCGCGATGCAGGTGATCGGGCGCCTGGAGGCCCGGCTCGGGCTCCGCGTCGCGCTGAGCGCGCTCTTCGAGGCGCCGACGGTCCGCGCGCTGTCGCGCCGGCTCAAGGCCGCCGCCCGGCCGGCGACGGCGCTCGGCGGAGGCGACGGCGGCGCGGGCTCGGGGTCGATCGTGCCCGCGCACGACGCGGCCGATCACCCGCTCTCCTACGAGCAGGAGCGCCTGTGGATCCTCGACCAGCTCCTCCCCGGCCTGACGGCCTACAACCTGGCCCCGGCGGCGCGGCTCCGCGGCCCGCTCGACCGGGAGGCCCTCTCGCGGGCGCTCGAGGCGCTGGTCGGCCGCCACGCCGCGCTCCGCACCACGTTCGCGGCGCGGCCGGACCCGGTGCAGCGCGTCGGCGAGCGCGGGGACGTCCCGGTGCGCTTCGTGGACGTGTCCGACCAGCCCGAGGGCGAGCGCGAGCGCGCGGTGCGGCTCGCCGCCCGCGCGGAGCTCACGACGCCGTTCGACCTCGCCGCCGGGCCGCTCGTCCGGGCCCGCCTCGTGCGGCTCGGGCCGGAGGAGCACGTCCTCGTGCTGGGCGTGCACCACATCGCGATCGACGGGTGGTCGTTCGCGCCCCTCCTCCGGGACCTGGGCGCCTTGTACGAAAGCTGTAGTCGCGGGGGCGCTCCGGCGCTCCCGCCGCTCGCGGCGCAGTACGTCGACTTCGCCCGCTGGCAGCGGCAGGCGCTCTCGGGCGCGCGCCTCGAGGGGCTCGTCTCGTGGTGGGCGCGGCGCCTGCGCGGCCTGCCGACGGTCGAGCTGCCGACGGATCGGCCGCGCGGCGCCGTCCAGACGTTCGCCGGCGCGGAGCGGACGGCGGCGCTCCCCCGGCGCCTGCTCGGCGATCTCGACGCGCTCTGCCGGCGCGCCGGGGCCACGCGGTTCATGGCGTGGCTCGCCGCGCTCGCCGTGGCGCTCCGGCGCGCCACCGGCCAGGAGGATCTCGCGATCGGCACCGCGGTCGCGAACCGGCCGCGCCCCGAGCTCGAGGGGCTCGTCGGCATGTTCGTGAACACGCTGGTCCTGCGCGTGGACCTCGCCGGCGACCCGACCTTCGCCGAGCTGCTCCGGCGCGCCCGGGCGACGGCGCTCGAGGCGTTCGAGCACCAGGACGCGCCGTTCGAGAAGGTCGTCGAGGCGCTCCAGCCGAGGCGCGACATGAGCCGGTCGCCGCTCTTCCAGGTGATGCTCGTCGTCCAGAGCGCGCCGATGCCCGCGATGGCGCTCGGCGACCTCGAGGTCGAGCTCCTCGACCTCGGCGCGGAGACGACGCGCTTCGACCTGCGGTTCTCCGTGGAGGCGCGCGGCGGCGAGGAGGTCGTCTCGCTGCAGTACAACACCGACCTCTTCGACCCGCAGACGGCCGACGAGCTCCTCGAGTCGCTCGTGCGGATCGCGGAGCGCGCGGTCCGCGCGCCGGAGGCGAAGGTCGCGGCGCTCCTGCTCACCCCCGAGGAGCGCCGGCGCGCGCTCGTGACGTGGAACGCGACCGAGGAGCCGTACGAGGACCACCTCTGCCTGCACGAGCCGTTCTTCGCGCGGGCGAGCGAGCAGCCGGACGCCGTCGCGGTCGTCGCTGGCCCGCGGCGGCTGACATATGCGGAGCTGCGCCGGCGCGCGCTCGCCGTCTCGGCGCGCGTCCGGAGGGCCGGGCAGGGGCGCGGCCAGCTCGTGGCGATCGCGATGCAGAAGGGCTGGGAGCAGGTCGCCGCGGCGCTCGGCGTGCTGCACGCCGGGGCGGCGTACCTGCCGATCGATCCCGCGCTGCCGCGCGAGCGGCTCGCCCACCTGCTCGCGCACGGCGAGGCGCGCCTCGCGCTCACGCAGTCGCGCGTCGACGCGCGGATCGACTGGCCCGCCGGGGTCGAGCGCGCCCTCGTCGACGAGCTGGGCGAGCTCGACGACGCTCTTCGCCTCCCGGAGCGCGCCGCGCCCGCGCCGGGCGACCTCGCGTACGTGATCTACACCTCCGGGTCCACCGGCCAGCCGAAGGGGGTGATGATCGACCACCGCGGCGCGGTGAACACGATCCTCGACGTGAACCGCCGGTTCGGCGTCGGGCCCGACGACCGCGTGCTCGCGCTCTCGTCCCTGAGCTTCGATCTGTCGGTCTACGACCTCTTCGGCACGCTCGCGGCGGGCGGCGCCATCGTGCTGCCGCCGCCGGGCCCGGGGCCGCAGCCCGACGCGTGGGCCGCGCTCGTGCGGGCCGAGGGCGTGACCGTGTGGAACTCGGTGCCCGCGCTGCTCCAGCTCGCGCTGGACGCTGCCCCCGCCGGCGGCAGCGCGACGGCGCCGCCCGATCTCGCGTCGCTCCGCCTGGTCCTGCTGAGCGGCGACTGGATCGACCTGAAGCTCCCCGAGCGGATCCGCGCCGCGTCCCCGGCCGCGCGGATCGTCAGCCTCGGCGGCGCCACCGAGGCGTCGATCTGGTCGATCCTGCACCCGATCGATCGCGTCGATCCGCGCTGGCGCAGCGTCCCGTACGGCCGCCCCATGGCGAACCAGCGCGTCTACGTCCTCGACCAGGCGCTCGAGCCGTGCCCGATCGGCGTCCCGGGCGAGCTCTACATCGGCGGCGTCGGCGTCGCGCTCGGCTACTTCCGCGACGAGGCCCGGACCGCCGCGAGCTTCGTCGCGCACCCGGCCACCGGGGAGCGGCTCTACCGCACCGGCGATCTCGCCCGGTACTTCCGCGACGGCGCCGTCGAGCTGCTCGGGCGGGTCGACTTCCAGGTGAAGGTGCGGGGCTACCGCGTCGAGCTCGGCGAGATCGAGGCGGTGCTGCTCCGGCACCCGGACGTGAAGGAGGCCGTGGTCGCCGTCAAGCAGGACCCCTCGGGCGACCGGCGCCTCGTCGCGTACGTCATCGGCGCCGGCGGCCTGGATCCGCAGGCGCTCCTCGGGTTCGCGCGGCGGACGCTCCCCGAGTACATGGTCCCGAGCGCGTGCGTCCCGGTGGACGCCTTCCCGCTGAGCGCGAACGGCAAGGTCGACCGCGCGGCGCTCGCCGCGATCGATCCGCGCGGCGGCCAGGGCGAGGCGCCGCGGATCCCGCCGCGCACGGCGACGGAGCGCGCGATCGTCGGGGCGCTCAAGGAGGTGCTCCAGGTCGAGGAGATCGGCGTCAACGAGAACCTCTTCGAGATCGGGCTGACGTCGCTGCTCGCCGTGCGCGCCCAGCGGCTGCTCAAGGAGCGGCTGCGCGCCCCGATCGCGGTGGCGGACCTGTTCCAATCGCCGACCATCGAGGCGCTCGCCGCGCGCGTCGACGCGAGCGATCCGGGGCGCGGGTCGACCGACGCGGCCGAGCAGCGCGCGGACGCGCGCCGGGACGCGGCGCGCCGCCGGCAGGCCGCGCGCGGGGAGCGGTCGAACGGATGAGCGCGATGGCACCCGGAGACGAGCACGAGGACCTGGGCGGCGCCGTCGCCGTCATCGGCATGGCGGGGCGCTTCCCCGGCGCGGACGACGTCGACGCGCTCTGGGCCAACGTGGTGAACGGGGTCGAGTCGATCACGTTCTTCCCGGAGCACGAGCGCGAGGCGCACGCCGCCCTGCCGGACGCGCCGGGCGCCCCCGTCGTCTCCGTCGTTTGTGCGGGCGGATTGCTGAATGGAATCGAGGACTTCGACGCGGCGTACTTCGAGATCCCGCCGCGCGAGGCGCAGCTCATCGACCCCCAGCACCGGCTCTTCCTCGAGTGCGCGGTGAGCGCGCTCGAGCACGCCGGCTGCGACCCGGCGCGCTATCCGGGGGCGATCGGCGTCTTCGGCGGGTGCGGCCCGGGCGCGTACCTGCTCCAGGTCGTCTCGCGCCCCGATCTCGTCGCGGCCGTCGGGCTGCGCGCCCTCACGCTGGCGAACGACAAGGACTACCTGACCACGCGCGTCTCGTACAAGCTCGACCTCCGCGGGCCGAGCGTGCTCGTGCAGAGCGCCTGCTCGACGTCGCTCGTCGCGGTCCACGTCGCGTGCCAGAGCCTGCTCGGCTTCGAGACCGACGTGGCCCTGGCCGGCGGGGTCTCGGTCGCGGTGCCGCAGAAGGGCGGCCACGTCCACGTGCCCGGGGGCATCATGTCGCCCGACGGCCGCTGCCGCGCGTTCGACGCGCGCGCGGCGGGCACGGTCGCCGGCAGCGGCGTCGGCCTGGTCGTGCTCAAGCGCCTCGCCGACGCGCTCGCCGACGGCGACCGCATCCACGCCGTGATCCGCGGCTCGGCCGTCAACAACGACGGCAGGAAGGCGAGCTTCAGCGCGCCGGGCGTCTCCGGGCAGGCCGCCGTCATCACCGAGGCGCACCGCGTCGCGGGGGTCGATCCGGGCTCGATCGGCTACGTCGAGGCGCACGGCACCGGCACGCTGCTCGGCGATCCGGTCGAGATCCAGGCGCTGACGACCGCGTTCCGGCGGCGCACCGACGCGGTCGGCTCCTGCGCGCTCGGGGCGCTCAAGGCCAACGTCGGCCACCTCGACGCCGCGGCCGGCGTGGCCGGGCTGATCAAGGCGATCCACGTCGTCCGCGAGGGGGTGGTCCCCCCGTGCGTCCACTTCGAGGCGCCGAACCCGCACATCGATTTCGGGTCGACCCCGTTCTTCGTGCCCACGTCGGCCGGGCCCTGGCCCGCGGGCAAGCCGGTGCGGCGCGCGGGCGTGAGCTCGTTCGGCATCGGCGGCACGAACGCCCACGTCGTGCTGGAGGAGCCGCCGGCCGCCCCGGCCGCGGCGCCGTGGCGCCGGCCCGCGTGCGTGCTCACGCTGTCGGCCCGCAGCGACCGCGCCCTCGACGCCGCGTGCGGCGCGCTCGCGGCCCACCTCGACGCCCGCCCCTCGCTCGACCTGGCCGACGCGGCGTTCACGCTGCAGGTCGGCCGCCGCGAGCACGCGCATCGCCGCGCGATCGTCGCGGCCTCGCTCGACGAGGCCCGCGAGGCCCTCCGCGCCCCGCGGAAGGGCGCGCCCGCCGCGGCGGGGCGGGGGGCCGTGTTCCTGTTCCCCGGGCAGCATTCGCAGCGCCTCGGCGCGGGCGCCGGGCTGTACGCGACCGAGCCCGAGTTCCGGCGGGCCTTCGACGCGTGCGCGCGGATCGCCGGCGACGTGGCCGGGATGGATCTCGTGCGCGTCGCCTTCGAGGCGGGCGACGGCGACGGCGCGCGCCTCACGGCGACCGAGCGCGTGCAGCCGGTCCTCTTCGCGGTCGAAGTCGCGCTCGCGCGGCTCTGGATGTCGTGGGGCGTCGAGCCCGCGGCGATGCTCGGGCACAGCCTCGGCGAGTGGGTCGCGGCGTGCCTCGCCGGCGTGGTGACGCTCGAGGACGCGGTGGCGATCGTGATCGAGCGCGGGCGGCTGACCCAGGCGATGCCCCCGGGGTCGATGCTCGCGGTGGGCGCGCCGGCCGAGCGGATCGAGGCCTTCCTCCGCGACGGGGTCGAGATCGCCGCGTGGAACGCGCCGGGGCTCGTCGCGCTCTCGGGGCCGTCCGGCGCCATCGATCGGGTCCAGGTGGCGCTCGAGGCGCAGGGGGTGTTCGCGCGCCGGCTCGAGACGTCGCACGCGTTCCACTCGGCGCTGCTCGACGGCGCGGTCGAGCCGTTCCGCGCGCGCGTCCGCCGCGCCGCGCTCCGGCCGCCGCGCGTGCCGTTCATCTCCAACGTCACCGGCGCGCCGATCACGGACGAGCAGGCCGTCGATCCGGACTACTGGGCCCGGCACCTGCGCGCGCCGGTCCGCTTCGCGCAGGGGATCGAGGCGCTCCGCGCCGAGGGGCACGCGGTCTTCCTGGAGGTCGGTCCGGGCCGCTCGCTCACCGCGCTCGCGCGGCGCACCCTGCCATCGGCGCTCGGGATCGAGGGGCTGCGGAGCGAGCGCGAGGCTGGATCGAGCGAGCAGCGCCAGGCGCTCGAGGCGCTCGGCCGCCTGTGGGAGGCCGGCTGTCCGGTCGCCTGGCAGCGCCTGCACGAGGGGGAGGGCCGGCGCCGCGTGCCGCTCCCGTCGTACCCGTTCGAGCGGACGCGCCACTGGGTCTCGCTCGCGCGCGGGCCCCGGGCGCCCGCCGCCGTCGACGATGCGCGCCACGAGGGCGGCGCGGGCGCGCCGGCCGCCGCGCCCTCGGGCGGCGCCGACGGTCGCGGCGCGCGGGCCGAGGGGCGCGCCGATCGCGTCGCGCCCCGCACCGAGATGGAGCGGCTGCTCGCGCGCGTCTGGACCGAGATCCTCGGCGTCGAGGACGTCGGCGTGACCGACGATTTCTTCGCGCTCCACGGCGACTCGCTGATGGCGACGCAGCTCGTCTCCCGCGTGCGCGCGCGGCTCGGCGTCGACGTGCCCGTCCGCGCGCTCTTCGAGGGGCCGACGATCGAGGCGTTCGCCGCGGAGATCGAGCGGCGGCAGGGCGCCGGGGCCGCCCGCAGCGCGCTGCCGCCGATCGTCCCCATCCCGCGCGGCGGGCGGCTGCCGGTGTCATCGGCGCAGCAGCGCCTCTGGTTCCTCGACCAGCTCGAGCCGGGCAGCCCGGCGTACAACGTCTCGTTCGCGGTCCGCGCGGCCGGGCGGCTCGATCTCGCGGCGCTGCGCCGGAGCCTCGAGGAGATCTGCCGTCGCCACGAGGCGCTGCGCACCACCTTCGCCGCGGTCGAGGGCCGCCCGGTGCCGGTCGTCGCGCCCGCGCCGTCGGTGCCGTGGCGGGTGTCCGACCTCGCGCGCCTCTCGGGCGCGGACCTCGAGGCCGAGACCCGGCGCGCCATCGCCGCGGAGGCGCTCGAGGTCTTCGACCTGGCCTCGGGCCCGCTCCTCCGCGCGCACGTCATCCGGCGCGCCGAGCGCGAGCACATCGTGGTGCTGGTCGTGCACCACATCGTGTTCGACGTCTGGTCGGTCGGCGTCTTCGTCGCCGAGTTCGGCGCGCTCTACCGCGCGTTCACGCGGGGGCTGGCCTCGCCGCTGCCGGAGCTCCCGGTCCAGTACGTCGACTTCGCGGCCGCGCAGGGCGCGTGGCTCGCGGGCGAGGGGCTCGAGGCGGAGCTCGGCTACTGGCGGGGGAAGCTCGCCGGCGATCTGCCGCGCGTGCGCGTCCCGGCCGACCACGCCCCCGCGGGCGCGCGCACCTGGCGCGGCGCGCGCGAGAGCCTCCCGGCGCCCGCGGCGCTGGCCGACGGCGTGCGGGGCCTCGCGCGGCGCGAGGGGGTCTCGCCGTTCATGATCTTCCTGGCCTGTTACAAGGCGCTGCTCCACCAGCGCACCGGGGTCGAGGAGATGGTCGTCGGGACCGACGTCGCGAACCGCAACCGGATCGAGACGGAGGGGATGATCGGCTTCTTCGTCAACCAGCTCGTCATCCGCGCCGATTTCAGCGGAAATCCCGCGTTCACCGCGCTCGTGCGCCGGGTCAGGGACGTGACCCTCGCGGCGTTCGAGCACCAGGATCTGCCGTTCGACCGGCTGGTCGAGGCGCTGCGGCCGCGGCGCGTCGCCGGCCAGGCGCCGCTCTTCGACGCCAAGTTCGTGATGCGCAACGTGCGCGTTCCCAGCGTCGAGCTCGACGGCGTCGTGCTCGAGGCGCTCGAGGTCGAGGCCGAGGCGGCGCCGTTCGACTTCGTGCTCACGGTCGCCGAGGGGACGTCCGGCTTCGTCTTCGGCGTCGAGTACAGCACCGAGTTCTACCGGCAGGAGACCGTGCGCGACTTCCTCGAGGACTACGCGCGGGCGCTCGAGCGCGCGACCTCGCGCCCGGAGGCGACGCTCGCCGAGCTCCGGGAGCACATCGACGCCGGCGTCGAGGAGCGCAGGGCCCGCGAGCTCGAGCGCGCCCGCGGCGCGGAGCTCGCGCGGCTCGGCAGCGCCCGGCGCCGCGCCGTGAGGCCGTCCACCCAGGGCGCCGAGGGGCAGGCCCTCGGCCGAGAGGAGCCATGACAGAGACCCTCGAGACAGGCGGGTTCGCGCTCTCGCCGCAGCAGCGGCGGCTCGCGGCGCGGTCGCGCGGCGCCGCGGAGCCGTCGCCGTACCGGGCCGTCGCGCACGTGACCATCGACGGGCCGTGCGACGAGCGGCGGATCGCGTCCGCGCTGCGCGAGGTCGTCGCGCGGCACGAGATCCTGCGGACGACGTTCGAGCTGCCCGACGGCGCGCCCGGGGTCCAGATCGTCGGCGGGCCGCGCGTCGACCTCCGCGTCGAGGCGGACCCCGGCGGCGCAGGCGCCGCGCTGGCCCGCGCCGCGAGCGAGCCGCTCGGCGACCCGCCCCTCCGCGCCGCCCTCGTCCGGCGATCCCCCGAGCGCCACGATCTCGTGCTGAGCGCCCCCGCGCTCTGCGTCGACGGCGCCTCGCTCGAGAACATCGTCGCCGAGCTCGCCGTGGCCCTCGGGCGCGGCGCCCCGCTCGCCGACGAGGCCGCGTCGGCCGCGGCGCGGCAGTACGCCGACGTGGCCGACTGGCAGGACGGCCTCCTGGAGTCCCGCCACGCGGCCGAGGCGCAGGCGCTCTGGGCGCGCGAGCGCCTCCCGGACGCGCCCGCGGCGGCGCTCCTCTTCGCGCCGCCGGCAGACGCCCGGCCGGGCTTCCGGCCGCGGCGCGCCGCGATCGCCGTCGATCCTGCCGTCCAGCCGCGGCTGCGCGCGGCCGCGGAGGCCGCTTCCGTCCCGCTGCCGGTCGCGTGCCTCGCCGCCTGGGCGGCGGTCCTGTGGCGGTCGAGCGGCGAGGACCCTGCCGGCGTGACCGTGGCGACCCTGTTCGACGGGCGGACGCACCCGGAGCTCGGGGCCGCGTGCGGGCCGTACGAGCGGTACGTCCCGCTCCGCGTCGCGCCGTCGCGCGGCGAGCCGCTCGCGGGCCTCGCGGCGCGGGTCGCCCGCGCCGAGCGCGAGGCCCGCGCCCTGCAGGACTACGTGCCCGACGCGCTCCCGCTCGGGGCCTTCGGCTTCTCGTTCCGGAAGGCGGCGCCGCCGCGCGCCGCCGCGGGGCTCCGGCTCGCGCTCGCGTCGCACCGCGTGACCACCGAGCCGTTCGCCGCGCAGCTCCTCTGCTCCGAGACGCCCGAGGGCGTCGCGTTCGAGCTGGAGGTCGACGCGTCCGTGGCCAGCGACGAGGACGCGGCGCGCCTCGGCGAGCGCTTCGCGACGCTGCTCGCCGAGCTCACGGCGCGCCCCGCCGAGCCGGTCGACCAACGCGCGTACCTCGGCCCGCGCGAGCTCTCCCGCCTCGACGCGCTGGCCCGCGGGCCCGTGCGCGAGCGCGAGCCGGCGACGCTCGACGAGCTCGTCTCCCGACAGGCCGCGCGCACCCCCGATGCCGTCGCGGTCGAGCACGACGACGCTTCGATCGGCTACGCCGAGCTCGAGCGCCGATCGAACCAGCTCGCCCATCACCTCGCGTCGATGGGCGTTGGCTGCGAGACCATCGTGGGCGTCTGCCTGCAGCGCTCGATCGAGCTCGTGATCGCGGTGCTCGGCGTGGTCAAGGCGGGGGCTGGCTACCTCGCGATCGACCCGGAGCTCCCTGCGGAGCGCGTCGAGCACATGCTCCGCGAGATGCGCGCGCGCATCCTGGTCACGGACGAGGCCATCGCCGACGAGCTCCCGACCGGCGGGTGCGCGGTCGTCTGCGTCGACGGCGACGCCGCCGCCATCGCGCGCGCGAGCGGCGCGCGCCCGGCCCCGCGCGCGCTCCCGGACAACGTCGCGTACGTGATCTACACGTCGGGCTCGACGGGCCGGCCGAAGGCGTCGCTCACGTCGCACCGCGCGATCGTGAACCAGATGGGCTGGGTGCAGGAGCGGTGGCCGCTCGGCGAGGGCGACCGCATGCTCCTGAAGGCGCCGTTCGGCTTCGACGTCTCGGTCTGGGAGGTCTTCTGGCCGCTCCTCGCCGGCGCGCGGATCGTCGTGGCGCGCCCCGGCGGCCACCGCGACCCGGCGTACCTCCGCCGCACCATCGAGCGGCACGGGGTGACGATCGCCTACTTCGTCTCGTCGATGCTCTCGGCGTTCCTCGCGGACGCGCCGGGCGCCTTCCCGGCGAGCCTCCGCCGCGTCCTCGTCGGCGGCGAGGCCGTCCCCGCCGAGCTGACCCGGCGCTTCTTCGCGGCGGCGGCCCACGCCGACCTGATCAACATGTACGGCCCGAGCGAGGCGTCGATCGCGGTGACCGGGTGCTCGCTGCCGCGGGGCGAGGCCGGCTCGGTCGTCTCGATGGGGGAGCCCGTGGCGAACGGCGAGATCGTCCTGCTCGACGCCGGCATGCGGCGCGTGGGCCTCGGCGTGACGGGCGAGCTGTACATCGGCGGCGTCCCGCTCGCGCGCGGCTACGGCAACAGCCCCGAGCAGACGGCGCTCCGGTTCGTGCCGCACCCGTTCGCGCGCATGCCGGGCGAGCGGCTCTACAGGACCGGCGATCTCGCGCGCTGGCTCCCGGGCGGGACGCTCGAGTTCCAGGGGCGCACCGACCACCAGATCAAGCTGCGCGGCCACCGGATCGAGCTCGGGGAGATCGAGGCCGCGCTCGAGGCCCTGCCGGGCGTGCAGCAGGCGGTGGTGATGCTGCGCGAGGACGCCCCGGGGCACCCGCGGCTGGTCGCGTACGTGGTGCCGGCGCCGGGCGCGTCGCTCCCGCCGGACCTGCGTGATTCGCTCCGGGGGCGCCTCCCGAGCGCCATGCTCCCGTCCGCGGTGGTCGCCCTGGGGGCGCTGCCGCTTTCGCAGAACGGCAAGGTGAACCGCGCGGCCCTGCCGCCCCCGGACCCGACGGCGGGTGACTCGGCGGCCCCGCGCGTCCCGCCGCGCACGCCCACCGAGGCCCTGCTCGCCGGCATCTGGCGCGAGGTGCTGGGCGCCGGCGAGGTCTCCGTGCTCGACAACTTCTTCGACCTCGGCGGGCACTCGCTCCTCGCGACGCAGGTCGTCGCCCGCGCGCAGCGCGCGCTCCGCGTCGAGGTCCCGCTGCAGCTCCTGTTCGACCGGCCCACGATCGCGGCGCTCGCGCCCGCGGTCGAGGCGCTCGCCTCGAGGGCGGCCGCCTCCGCGGGGGGCGCCGCGCCGCTCTCGCCCGCCGCGGATCCGGCCGCGGTGCCTGCGCCCGCCGGGGCGCCGGCGATACCGCGGCGCCGCATCGATCGCGCGCCGCTCTCGCACGCCCAGCGGCGCATGTGGTTCCTCGAGCAGCTCACGCCGGGCACCGCGATGTTCAACGTGCCGACGGCGGTGCGCCTCACCGGCGCGCTCGACGTGCCCGCGCTCGAGCGCGCCGTCGCCGGCCTGCTCGCGCGCCACGAGTCGCTGCGGTCCGCGCTCGTGTCGGTCGACGGCGAGCCGGTCCAGGTCGTGCGCCCCGCGCCGGCCGCGCCGCTCGTCGTGATCGACCTGCGGGGCGGGTCGCGATCGCTGGAGGGCGCGATCGCGGCCGAGGCGTGGCGGCCGTTCGACCTCTCGACCGGGCAGCTCCTGCGCGCCGCGCTCTTCCGGGTCGACGCCCGCGAGCACGTGCTCGTGATGACCCTCCACCACATCGCGTCGGACGACTGGTCGATGGGCGTGCTGGTGCGGGAGCTCCTCGCGCTCTACGCCGGCGCCGCCCTGCCCGAGCCGGCCTTGCAGTACGGCGATTACGCGGCCTGGCAGCAGGAGGCGCCCGTGGACCCGGCGCAGCTCGACTTCTGGCGCGAGCGGCTGCGCGGCCTGCCGCTCGCGCTGGGCCTCCCGAACGACGGGCGGAAGGCGCAGGGCCGCGAGGACCGCGCGGGCGTGAGCGAGGAGGTGGGCGTCGCGCCGGCGCTCGCGCGGGCGCTCGAGGAGCTCGCGCGCGCCGAGGGCGCGACGCTCTTCATGGCGCTGCTCGCGGCGCTCGACGTGCTGGTCCACGCGTTCACGGGCGACACCGACATCCCCGTCGGCACGCCGCTCGCGAACCGGCGGCGTCCCGAGCTGGAGGGGCTCGTCGGCCTGCTCGTGAACCCGGTCGTGCTCCGCGTCGACGTCTCCGGCGAGCCGACGTTCGCCGAGCTCCTCGCGCGCAGCCGGCAGACCGCGCTCGACGCGTTCGCCCGGCAAGACGTCCCGTTCGACCTCGTGGTGAACGAGCTCCGGCGCGAGCGCGACGTCGCCCAGCACCCGCTGTTCCGCGTCTGGCTCGCCCTGCAGAACACGCCGAAGGCCGCCGTCATCGTGCCGGGCCTCCGCGCCGACCTGATCCCGCTCTACCCGCCGATCGTCCCGTTCGATCTCTCCATCCTCCTGTGGCCCACGGAGGAGGGCGGCCTGCGCGGATATTTCGAGTTTCGCCGGAGCCATTTCGACGCGGCGGCGGTCGCGCGATTGCCGAGGGTCTTCCTGCGGCTGCTCTCCGCGGTGGTCGAGCGACCCCGGGCCTCGGTCGTCGAGCTCGCCGCGTTCGTTCGCCAGGAGGACGCGGCTTTGCGCAAGGAGGAGGCCGAGGCGTTCCGGCAGCGCGCCGGCCAGCTGCGCAAGCGATCGCCCGAGCGGGAGCGATCCGCGACTCATGAGGCGCGCGTGGACGGGCCTCATCTCGAGAAACCTTAACGCCCGACGACCCGTGCAACGCGGCGGACGAGCGGTGAAGAGAGGAATGGACGATGGCCGATAGGACCGTATTGGAGCGACTGGGAATGGGTCGTCTCCCGGGTGATTTCTTCGAGCAGCGGACTGCGCGGCAGTTCCGGTTCAGGATCTTCGAGGACGTGGTCAAGGCCTGCTCGCGGCCTTCGCGGTACGACGACGCCGCGCTCCCCTGGCTCCGGTCGCTCTATGCGAGCACCCCGAGCGTGGCGCTCTACGCCCACGTGCCGTGGTGCGTCGAGGAGTGTACGTACTGTTATTATTGGGGGAAGATCGATAAGCGCTCGGAGATGCAGCGCTTGCTCGAGGCGGAGCGGGCCCACGCGCGGCTCATGGACGAGCTCTGCGGCCTGCGCGAAAAGAGCGTGCCCTCGATCTATTTCGGCGGCGGCACGCCGACGGTCCTCCCGCGCGACATGCTGGAGGAGCACCTCGCGTTCTTCACGAGCTACCGCCTGACGCCGGACGCCGAGGTCTGCGTCGAGGCCAGCATCGGCACGCTCGGGCGCGAGAAGCTCGACGTGCTTGAGCGGTACGCCACGCGCCTGAGCATCGGCGTGCAGGCGTTCAACGACCGGCTCCTCGGCATGGTCGCGCGCACGTTCTCGCGCGAAAAGGCGATGGACGTGCTGCGCGAGGCGATCGCGCGCATCCCGTCGGTCAACATCGACCTCCTGTACGGGCTCAAGACGCAGACGCGCGCCGAGTTCCTGGAGTCGGTCGAGACCGCGATCGCGCTGGAGACGCCGTCGATCACGCTCTATCGCCTGGAGGTCCGCGACGATCCGCCGCTCGTGCGCGAGTACGAGGCCGACCCGGGCGCCTTCCCGAGCGAGGTCGAGTGCCGCGTGATGCGCGCCGAGGCGAAGGCGCTGCTCGAGAGCGCCGGATACCGCGAGAACCTCGTCGGCTGGTTCCTCAAGCCGAAGGTCGCCGACACAAAGGTCTACCGCGAGCGGTGGGAGAAGCAGACCCCGTGCGTTGCGTTCGGGCCGCACGTGCAGAACTACGGCCCTGGCCACTTCTATATCAACGTCGACGACAAGGAAGAGTACATCGCGCGCGTGAACGCCCGCTCGCTGCCCATCGGCACGAAGTACGAGCTCGGGCCGCTGGAGCGGATGTACATCCTGGTCCTCGCGCTCTGGAAATCGAACCGCCCGGTCGATCTCGCCGAGCTGCGCGCGTCGTTCGACGACGCGCTCGTGCAGCGGTTCGCCGCGTCGACCGCGCGGTACGTCGACTGGGGGCTGCTCACGAGCGCCGGGGCGGTCCTGTCGCTCACCCCCGCCGGGGAGTCGCTGCTCGAGTGGCTGCTCGGCGATCTCATCCAGCAGCTCTCGACGTCGCGCCCGGCGCCCGAGCGGCTGGATGACCGCCGCTCGCTCCCGCTCTTGTGATCATGGAAGCGACGGGCAGGCGCGCGAGGCGCGGTGACGGGCAACTCTATCTCTCCGGGAATTCGTCATGAGCATCTCCAATCGGCCGCTCCGCGGCGATCGTCGTCGAGAAGTGGTCCTGTCGGGCGCGGCGCTCGTCGACGTCCGCCCGTGGAGCGAGGCGCGCTCGGTGCTCGCCGTCGCGAGCCCCGCCGCCGCGGCGGGCTACGTGGATCTCGCCGCGTGGATCCGCGCGCACCGGCCGCGCGTCGACGCGCTGCTCCTGGAGCACCGGGCGCTGCTCTTCCGCGGCTTCGGCGTCGACGCGCCAGAGCGCTTCGCCGAGGTCGTGGCCGCGGCGTCGGACGGCGATCCGCTCGACGCGCCCGGCGACGAGTCGACGCCCCGGGCCGAGGCGGGCGCGAAGCGGGTCTACGCCTCGACGTTCTACCCGCAGCACCAGACGATCGACATGCACAACGAGGGGGCTTACTGCTTCACGTGGCCGCGGAAGATCTTCTTTTGCTGTATCACCGCGCCCGGGGGGCGCGGCGAGACGCCCATCTGCGATGTCCGCCGCGTGCTCGCGCGGATCCCGCTGGAGATCCAGGCTCGCTTCGAGGCGAGGGGCGTGCGGTACGTGCGCAATTACAACGCGGGTGTCGGGCTGACCTGGCAACAGGCGTTCTATACGGACGACCGGGCCAAGGTCGAGGCGTACTGCAAGGCGCACGCGATCGAGGTCGAGTGGCTCGACGGCGAGCGGCTGCGCACCGTCGCGGTCCGGCCCGCGGTGCAGCGCCACCCGATCACGGGAGAGCGGCTCTGGTTCAACCACGCGGCGTTCTTCCACCTCGCCGCGCGCGAGGCCGACGTGCGGCAGGCGCTCGTGTCGACCTACGGAGAGGACGGGCTGCCCTTCCAGACGTTCTATGGAGACGGCTCACCGATCGATCCGGCGGACGTGCGGACGATCCTGGACGCCTACGACGCCGAGAGGATCCTGTTCCCGTGGGCGCGCGGCGACGTGCTCCTGCTCGACAACATGACCGTCGCGCACGGCCGGGAGCCGTTCGAGGGCGCCCGCCGCGTGGTCGTCGCGCTCTCGGAGCCGCAGTCCGTGTCGTGAGCCGCGCGCGGCGCGCACCTCCAGGACCGCCGCGCGCCGCGGACGCGGGGAGACTTCGTGCTGAGCACCATGGACCGGGGATACGATGGCTAGGCAAATTCAGACACCGGCGCCCGACGAGCAGGTCATTCGCGGCTTTCGGCTCTCGCCGCAGCAGAGGCGGCTCTCGTCCGCGCGGACGGCGCCGGAGGCGCGCTTCGTCTTC
The DNA here is from genome assembly GCF_028553905.1 of Sorangium sp. So ce836. Lineage (NCBI taxonomy): Bacteria > Pseudomonadati > Myxococcota > Polyangiales > Polyangiaceae > Sorangium > Sorangium sp. So ce836. The sequence goes on from NZ_CP102233.1 coordinate 5,726,896, forward strand.
GTGGTCGACGGGGTCTCCGGGGAGGGCGGCGCCGCCGCGGTGATCGCGGAGCTCGCCGGCCGGCACGAGATCCTCCGGACGCGGTTCGCGTGCCTCGCGGGCATGGCGCACCCGCTGCAGGTCGTGCTCGAGGCTGCGCCGGCGCCCGTCGTCATCGCGCCGCTCGCCGAGGGCGAGACCGAGCCCGCGCTTGTCGCGCGCACGAAGGCCGCGCTCCCGCCGCCCCCCGCCGGCGGCCCGGAGACCACGTGGGCGATCGCGCGCGCGGGCGGCGCCCGGTGGGTCATCGGCCTTCGGACGTCGGCCCTGTGCGCCGACCGCGAGACCGCGGGGCACCTGGCGACCGAGCTCTGCGCCTTGGCAGCGACGCGCGCCGGGCACACCCGCGACGATCTCGAGCCCGCCGTGCAGCACGCCGATTACGCCGACTGGGTGGCCGAGCTGGCGGCGTCCGACGAGGCCGTCCCCGGGATCGCGCACTGGCAGCGGCATCGGTCGGTCGAGGCGTCGGTCGTGCCCGGCCTGGACGAGCCCCCGTCCGAGGGCGCGATCGACCGGTCCTTCGAGGTCGACGCCGCGACGCTCGCCGCCCTGGAGCGGGCCTCCGCCGAGCGCGGCGCGTCGCTCGAAGCCCTGCTGCTCGCCGCCGTCGCCGCGACGGTGGACCGTCACACCGGCCGCGGCGAGGTGCGCCTCGACGTGCTGCTCGGCGGCCGCGAGCTCGCCGACCTGGCGGGCGCGGTCGGCCCGTTCGCGCAGCTCGCGCCCTTTTCAGCGCCCGTCGGCGCCGGCGCGACCTTCGCCGCGCTCGCGGCGGACGTGCACGCGCGCCTCCGGGAGCACGCCCAGTGGCAGGCGTGCCTGGGGGCGCGCGAGGGCGAGGAGACCGCGGAGGGGCAGGGGACCGCGGGCGTCGCGTTCTGCTTCGAGCGCGCCCCGGCGCCGGCCGAGCGCGCGGGCGTCACGGCCCGCGTCGCGGCGTGCGAGGTGGACGAGCCTGCGGCCGGCATCCGCGTCGGCTTCACGTGGTCGCCCGAGGCGCCGCGGCTCGCGTGCGCGCTGCGCTTCGCGGGGGCGCGGTACGGCGGCGCGTTCGCCGACCTGTTCGCGGAGCGGCTCGCGACGCTGATCGCGTCGGCGAGCAGGGAGCCGGATCGCTCCGTGGCGCGGCTCGATCTCGTCGGGCCCGCCGAGCTCCGGCGGCTCCTCGCGCTGGGGGACGGCGGGGGCGATCCCGCGGCCGCCGGGCGCACCGTCGTCGACGAGATCCTGGAGCGGGCGGCCGGGCGCCCGGAGCGCGTCGCGGTGACGGCCGGCGGCGCGAGCCTCACCTACCGCGCGCTCGAGGCCCGCACCCGCGCCGTCGCCTCGGCGCTCGCGGCGCGCGGGGTCGGCCTGGAGTCGCGCGTCGTGGTCCTGATCGAGCGCTCGATCGATCTGATCGTCGGCATCCTGGGCGTGCTGCGCGCCGGCGCGGCGTACGTCCCCGTCGACCCGAGCTACCCCGAGGCGCGTCGGCGCTTCCTCCTCGAGCAGGCGACCACGCAGGTCGTGGTCGCGCACGCGGCGACCGCGGATCGCGCCCCGGCGGCCGACCTGCTCCTCGTCGACGCGGCCCTCGACGCGGCGCCCGCGGCGTTGCCGGGGCCCGCGCCCGGCTCGCTCGCGTACGTGATCTACACCTCGGGCTCCACGGGCGAGCCGAAGGGCGTCGAGGTGACGCACGCGAACCTCCACGCCTCGATGCGCGCCCGCTGCGCGCTGTTCGGCGAGCCGACCGAGCGCTGCCTGCTGCTCTACTCGTTCGCGTTCGACAGCTCGGTCGCGCCCATCTTCAACACGCTGTGCGAGGGCGGCACGCTCGTCATCGCCGAGGAGGGCGCGCAGCGCGACGCCGCCGCGATCGCGCGGCTCATCCGCGAGCACAGGATCACCGTCACCTACTGCAACCCGAACCTGTGGGGCGCGCTGCTCGACGCCGTCCCGCAGGCCGAGCTCGCGCTCCACAGGTTCGCGATCGTCGCGGGCGAGGCCTGCGTGCCGGCCCTCGTGCGCAAGCACGTCGAGCGCCTCCCGGGGACGCGGCTGCTGAACGAGTACGGCCCGACCGAGGCCACCGTCTGGTGCACGGCGCGCGCGTGCCTGCCCGAGGACGCCGCGGCCGCCCGCGTCCCGATCGGCCGCCCCGCGGAGAGCGCCCGGATCTACGTGCTCGACCGCGACCTCCGGCCGGCGCCGCTCGGCGCCGCGGGCGAGATCTACGTCGGCGGGCTCGGCGTCGCGCGGTGCTACGCGCGCCGCCCGGACCTCACCGCGGAGCGCTTCTGCCCCGATCCGTTCGCGGGGGCGCCGGGCGCGCGGATGTACCGCACCGGGGACCGGGCGCGCTTCCGGGCGGACGGCGCGCTCGAGTTCATGGGGCGCGTCGACGACCAGGTGAAGGTGCGCGGCTACCGCGTCGAGCCCGCCGAGATCGAGGCGGTGATCGGGGGCTCCCCGGCGGTGCGCGAGGCCGTGGTCGTCGCGCGCGACGACGGCGACGGCGCCCGGCTCTACGCCTACCTCGCCGTGGACCCGGGCGGCCCCTCGGACGACGACCTGCGCGCGCGGATCGCGGCCAGGCTGCCCTCGTACATGGTGCCGTCGGCGTTCGTGCGGCTCGATCGCCTGCCGCGCACGGTGAACGGCAAGGTCGATCGCGGCGCCCTGCCGGCGCCGGTCGCGCCCGCGGCCCCGGCCAGCGTGGCGCCGCGGACCGAGACCGAGCGGGCGCTCGCGGAGATCTGGTCGCTCGTCCTGCGGGCCGAGCGCGTCGGCGTCGACGACAACTTCTTCACCCTCGGCGGCGACTCCATCCGGAGCATCCGGGTGCAGGCCCAGGCGGCCCGGCGCGGGCTCCACTTCACGCCGGCGCAGCTCTTCGATCACCCGACGGTGCGCTCCCTCGCCGCGTGGCTCGACGCCCACGGCCGCGGCGCCGCCGGCGGCCTTGCGCCCCTCGCGCCGTTCGCGCAGCTCCAGGACGCCGACCGGGCGCGCCTGCCGGCCGACGCCGAGGACGCCTTCCCGCTCACCGAGCTCCAGCTGGGCGTGCTCGCGCATAGCCTGGGCGAGCCGGGCTCGGTCTTTTACCACGACGTCGCGAGCTACCACCTGCGGGCGCCGTTCGACGAGGCCGCCTTCCGCCGCGCGCTCGGCGAGCTCGCGCGGCGCCACCCGGCGCTCCGGTCGACCGTGGATCTCACCGGCTTCAGCGAGCCGCTGCAGATCGTGCGTGCCGGGGCCGAGATCCCCGTCGAGCTGCACGACTGGACCGGTCTGACCGAGGCCGCGCAGGCCGTCGCCCTCGCGGAGCACCTCGAGCGGGCGCGCGCGGGCGGGTTCGACCTGCAGCGCGGCCCGTTCCTCCGGATCTCGGTCCATCGCCGCGGGCCGGGCAGCTTCCAGTTCACCCGGGCGCAGCACCACGTGCTGCTCGACGGCTGGAGCTCGGCCCAGATGGTCACCGAGCTCTTCCAGCTGTACGCGCGGGAGCTCGGGATGGACGTCCCGGCGCTCCCGCCGCCCCCGCGCGTCGGGCAGCGCGAGTGCGCCGCCCTCGAGCGGCAGGCGCTCGCGTCGGAGGCGGCGCGGGATCACTGGCGGCGGGCGCTCGAGGGCGCCGCGCTCGCGCCGGTCGCCGCCGCGCCGGCCCCGACTGGCGGCCGGCCGCAGGAGGCGCCGGTCCGCAACGTGCGCGAGCGGGTCGCGGCGCCGGTCCACGCGGGCCTCGCGGCGCTCGCCGCCGACCTCGGGGTCCCGCTCAAGACCGTGCTCCTGACCGCCCACCTCCGCGTGCTCGCCTACCTGTGCGGCCGCCGGGACGTGGTCACCGGGCTCGTGGTCAACTGCCGCCCAGAGTCCGAGGACGGCGATCGCGCCGTCGGGATGTTCCTCAACACGGTCCCGTTCCGGGTCGCGCTGGGGCGCGGGAGCTTTCGCGATCTCGTCCGGCAGGTCCACGAGGCCGAGCGCGCGATGGACGCGCACCGCCGGTACCCGCTCGCGCGGCTCGTCCGGGAGAACGGCGGCGAGCCGCTCTTCGACGTCCTCTTCAACTTCGCCCATTTCCACGCCTACGACGCGGCGCTCTCGATCCCGGGGCTCACGGTCCTCGACGAGCACGACGTCGGCGAGGCGCCCCTCGCGCTCTCGGTCGCGTGCAGCCTCAGCCCGGCGGACGGCGGCCTGTCCATCCTGTTCAGCGGCAACGCGTCGCTCTTCTCGGACGAGGACATGCAGCTCGTCGCGGGCGCGACCCGGCGCGTCCTCGACGCCATGGCGCGCGCGCCGGAGGGCGCCCACGCCGAGCTCGATCTGCTCACCGCCGAGCAGCGCGCGCTGGCCCTCTCGAACGGCGCGGTCCGCGTCGAGTGGCCGGGGCCGATGCGGATCGAGGCCCTCGTCGAGGCGCAGGCGCGGAGGGCGCCGGAGGCCGTCGCGGTGTGGGCCGGCGACGAGCGCGTCACCTACGCCGGCCTGTGGGCCCGCGCCTCCGCCGTCGCGGCCGAGCTCGCGCGCCGCGGGATCGGCCGCGAGGGCCACGTCGGGATCTGCATGGACCGGTCGGTCGACACGGTCGTGTGCGTCCTCGGCGTGCTGATCGCCGGCGCGGCGTTCGTGCCGCTCGACCCCGAGTACCCCGCCGAGCGGATCGCCTACGTGATCCGCGACTCGGCCTCGTCGGTCGTCCTGGTCGACCGCCGCGGCGCCGAGAAGGTCGCGGGCACCGGGGTCGAGGCCGTCGTCGCCGCGGACTTCGCGCGCGATCCGCGCCGCCCCGCGCCGCCCCGCGCGGCGCCGGATCGGCGCTCGCCGGACGACGCGGCGTACATCATCTACACCTCCGGCTCGACCGGGCAGCCGAAGGGCGTCGTCGTGCCGCACCGGCAGCTCTGCAACAACCTGCTCTGGCGGCAGCGGCGCTTCCCCCTGGCCGAGGGGCACCGGTTCCTGCACCGGACCTCGCTGAGCTTCGACATCTCGCTCTGGGAGCTGTTCGCGCCGCTCGTCGCCGGCGCGACGATGGTCATCGCCCCCCCGGGCGTGCAGCGCGACGCGATGGCGCTCGCGCGCCTCATCGTCGCCGCGGAGGTCACCGAGCTGTGGTTCATGCCGCAGCTCCTCGATCACTTCCTCGCGGAGCCCGACGCGCGCCGCTGCGCGGCGACGCTCCGGCGCGTCTTCGCGGGCGGCGAGGCGCTGGCGCGGAGCACGCGGGACCGGTGCTTCGCCGTGCTCCCGTCCACCGAGCTCGTGCACACCTACGGCCCGACCGAGACCACCATCGACGTGACCCAGTGGCCGTGCGCCCGCGCGTCGGACGTGGTCCCGATCGGCCGCCCGATCGGGAACGCGTCCTGCTACGTGGTCGACGAGGATCTCCGCCTGATCCGGCCCGGCGCGATCGGCGAGCTCTGCATCGGAGGCGTCGCGGTGGCCCGCGGGTACTGGAACCGGCCCGGGTTGACGGCCGAGCGGTTCGTGCCCGACCCGTTCTCCTCCACGCCGGGCGCGCGGATGTACCGGAGCGGCGACGTTGTCCGCCTCTTGCCGGACGGGCAGATCGAGTTCGTCGGCCGCCGCGACGGGCAGGTCAAGGTGCGCGGCTACCGCATCGAGATCCAGGAGGTCGAGGCGGCGCTCCTCGCGGCCCCGGGCGTCCGCGGCGCCGCGTGCGCGGTCCGGCGGGACGCGGCCGCGGGCGGAGCGCACCTCGTGGCGTACGTGGTCCTCGACCCCGGCGCGACCGCGGCGTCGGTGGCGGCCGCGCTCGCCGCGCGCCTGCCCGAGCACATGGTGCCGGGCGAGCTCGTGGCGCTCGACGCGATCCCGCGCATGCCGAGCGGCAAGGTCGACCGCGCCGCGCTGCCCGCGCCCGCGGCGGCCGCCGCCGAGATCGCGCCGGCCGAGCCCGAGGACCCGGTGGCGCGCGATCTCGTGGAGATCTGGCGCGGCGTGCTCGGCCGGCCCGCGATCGACCCGCGCGCCGACTTCTTCCAGCTCGGCGGCGACTCGCTCTCGGCGATGCGGATGATGCTCCGCGTGCGCGCCCGGTTCGGCGTCGCGCTGGAGGCCTCGGCGCTCTACGCGCGGCCCACGATCGACGGCCTAGCCGCCGCGATCCGCGCGCGGCGCCCGTCGGAGGCGACCGCGCTGGTGCTGCTCGAGGACGGCCCCGCGGACGCCGCGCCGCTCTTCCTGGTCCACGCCGCGGGCGGCGGCGTGGACATGTACCGCGAGCTCGCCTTCCGCCTCGGCGGCCGGCGGCGCGTGTACGCGCTGCGCGCGCCGGGGCTCTCCGCCGAGGCCGCGCCCACCGCCGCGTCCACCGTCGAGGCGATCGTCGCGCCGTACCGCGCCCTGATCGAGCAGGTCTGCCCGAGCGCGCGGCTGCTGCTCGGCGGCTGGTCGCTCGGCGGCGTGCTGGCCTTCGAGCTCGCGCGCCAGCTCGCCCATGCCGGGCGCGACGTCCCGCTCGTCGCCTTGATCGACAGCCGGCCGCCCGGCGTCGCGCCGCCCCTCGACGAGGGGGCGCTCGTCGGCGGGTTCGCGGCCGACCTCGGGCTCGTCGGCGGGTTCGCGGCCGACCTCGGGCTCGTCGGCCCGACGCTGTTCGCGGATCTCGTCGCGACCGAGCCGTCCGGTCGGCTCGACCTCGTGCTTGCGCGCGCGAGGTCGAGCGCGGTCCTGCCCGAGGACGTGCCGGACGAGCAGATCCAGCGGATGTACGCGGTGTACGCGGCCCACGTCCGCGCGGCGTCGGCCTACGAGGGCGCGCGCTTCCCGGGCGCGCTCCTCCTGCTGCGCGCGACCGCGACCCTCGCCGACCCCGCCGAGGCGGCGCGCCGGTGGCGCGCCCTCGCCGGGGTCGTCGAGGTGCGCGACGTCGAGGCCGACCACGCGAGCGTCCTGCGCGCGCCCGCCGTCGCCGCGGTCGCGCGCGCCATCGAGGCGCGATTGCACGACGCAGGGCTCAATCCATCCCCCAGCGCGCCCGTGCCCGGGCCAGGCGTGGAGCATTCATGAGAAGCGACGAAGTCCATCTGAGGCCCAATGCCATCGCCGAGCCGCTCTTCAACCAGTGGTATGCGTGGATCTACCTGATCCCGCCGCCGAGCGCGGCGATGTTCCTCGCGAACAGCCACGTGAAGCTCATGCAGTCCTTCGCGGAGGACCCGCAGATCCACGTCGCCGCGCTCACCAACCCCGCGCTCGCCGGCGGCCCGTTCATCGGCCACGGCGCCGAGGCGGCGGGGGCCGTCCGCGCGCTCGCCGAGCGCACGGTCCGCGAGCGCGCCCGGCTCCTCTCGCTCGCGGACGCCATTCACGAGCTCGACCGGCTCGTGGCGGAGCGGGGCGACGGCATGTCGCTCGAGCCGCTCTACGCGCAGATCCCCGCGCCGCTGCGGGGGATGGTCGAGCTGACCTACGACGTGAACGGCCAGCCCGCGGTGCGCTACTTCGAGCCGCTGTTCTACGACAGCGAGTATTACGAGCCGGCCGCGCAGAGCTTCGCCATCTTCCTCGCGGCGAGCGACGTCCGCGGCTACGGGCTCAGCACGCCGCGGCTCCCGCGCCCCGGCGTGCTCATGCTCGACGTGCCGTTCGCGTCGGAGCACCTCGACGCGCTCTTCCGCATGCGCCACACCCCGGGATCGTACGGCGAGATCCGCGAGCGGCTCGGGGTGAGCGCCGGGGACGAGCCGCTCTTCCGCAGCTTCTTCTCGGCCGAGCGGCCGCCGCGCCGGCCGGACTACCGCTCTTCCGAGCCGCGGCTCACGTATTATGGCCACGCGTGCGTGCTGATGGAGAGCGCGTCGACGAGCGTCCTGTTCGATCCGATCATCGCCTACCAGCACGGCGGCCCCGGCGAGCGCCTCACGCACGACGATCTGCCCGAGCGGATCGATTACGTCGTGCTGACGCACAACCACCAGGACCATTGCCTGCTCGAGACGCTGATCGATCTGCGCCACAAGATCGGCACCATCGTCGTCCCGCGGAGCAAGGGCGATTGCCGCGTCGACCCGTCCTTGCGCCTCGCGCTCGAGCGGATCGGCTTTCCGCGCGTGCTGGAGCTCGGGCCGATGGAGTCCTTGTCGATCCCGGGCGGCCGGATCACGGCGCTTCCGTTCCTCGGCGAGCACGCCGACCTGGACATCCGGACGAAGGCCGGCTTCGCGGTCGCGATGGACGGCCGCACCGCGCTGTTCCTCGCGGACTCGAACAACCTGGATCCCAAGCTGTACGACCGGATCCACGACCGGATCGGCGACGCCGACGTCCTCTTCATCGGCATGGAGTGCGACGGCGCGCAGATGAGCTGGCTCTATGGCCCGCTGCTCACGAAGCCGCTCCTGCGGAAGCACGACAAGTCGCGCCGGTTCACGGGCTCGGATTTCGAGCGCGGCTGGCCGATCGTCGAGCGGTTCCGGCCGAAGCAGGTTTACGTCTATGCGATGGGGCAGGAGCCCTGGATGGGGCATATCATGGTGATGCAGTACACGCCGGAGTCGCGCCCCATCGTCGAGTCGGACAAGCTCGTCGCGCGGTGTCGCGAGGCGGGGATCACCGCCGAGAGGCTCTATGGCTGCAAGCGGATCAGCGTGGGCCGCGGGGGAGGGGAGCCGTGATCGTGGCGACGGATGAGGCCGCCTCGCTGCCGCCGCCTGCGGTCGGCGCGGGCACGGGGATGAGGTATCGCCAGCTCGGGAGGAGCGGCCTTCGGGTCTCCGAGATCGGGCTCGGCTCGTGGCTCACGTACGGCTGGCACGTCGAGAGGGAGCGCGCCGTCCCGTGCATCCGCCGCGCGTTCGAGCTCGGGATCAACTTCCTCGACACGGCGAACGTGTACGGCCGCGGCGCTTGTGAGAGCTTCCTGGGCGAGGCGCTCCGCGGGGTCCCGCGCGACAGCTACGTCATCGCGACGAAGGTCTTCTTCGCCATGAGCGACACGGATCGCGGGCTGTCTGCGGCGCAGATCCACAAGCAGATCGACGCGTCGTTGCGGCGGCTCCGGACGGACTACGTGGATCTGTATCAATGTCACCGCTTCGACCCCGACACGCCGCTCGAGGAGACGATGACCGCGCTCACGGAGGTGGTGAGGCAGGGCAAGGCCCGGTACATCGGCTTCAGCGAGTGGACGCCCGCGCAGATCCGCGCCGCGGCGGCGATCCCGAACGTCGTGCGGTTCGTGTCGAGCCAGCCGCAGTACTCGATGCTGTGGCGCGCGCCGGAGGCCGAGGTCATCCCGCTGTGCGAGGAGCTCGGGATCGGGCAGATCGTGTGGTCGCCGCTCTCGCAGGGCGTGCTCACGGGGAAGTACCTGCCGGGCAAGCCGCTGCCGCCCGAGTCGCGGGGGGCGACGAGCGTCGGCGGCACGTCTCCGGCGGGCTCGTTCCTGTACCGTCGTTTCCTGGAGCCGCGGGTCCTCGAGATCGTGCAGCGGCTCCGGCCGCTGGCCGCGGAGGCCGGCCTGACGCTCGCGCAGCTCGCGATCGCGTGGATCCTCCGCCAGCCGGGCGTCGCCTCGGCGATCATCGGCGCGACGCGGGTCGAGCAGATCGAGGAGAACGCGCGCGCCGCGGGCGTGACGCTCGATCCGTCGCTGGTGCGCGCCGTGGAAGACGTGCTGTCATCGCTGCACGCCGGTTCCTGAGCGCCTTCGCGCTGACGTTCGCGAGCGCGCCTTCGCGCTGACCTTCCCGAGCGCACCTTCGCGCTGACGTTCGCGAGCGCGCCTTCGCGCTGACCTTCCCGAGCGCACCTTCGCTGCCCCCGCGCGCGGACGCCGCCAGGCTCCGGTCCCCGCACCCCTTCGCTCCGCTGGAAAGCTGCGCGCAGCGCGCCGCCGTCGGCCCTGTCCTTGACACGCCCTCGCGCGCAGTTTAAACGTTTGTTTGAAACGTTTGATCGTTTGGAGCCTGCCGGAGAGCCGCGGCTCCTGGTTCGGCCGTGCAGAGCGGAGGTGTGCGATGACGTGGTGCAAGACCGTGCGCAGCGCGCGGGGCGCGGCGGCGCTCGTGCTCGGGGTGATGGGAGTGACGGGCTGCGGGGACGATGAGCAAGCGCCCTCGCCGTCGGGGTCGGAGGTGACATGGTATCGGGACATCCAGCCGCTCGTGGAGCGCTCGTGCGCCTCCTGCCACGACGGCGCGGGCGTCGGCGGGGTGGCGCTGACGGACGCCGCGACGGCGCAGCGGCTTGCGAAGCTCATCGCCCTCCGGGTGAGCGACGGGGACATGCCGCCGCCGGTGCTGGATCCGAGCTGCCGCAGCTACGAGGGCGCGGAGCGGATGAGCCTCACCGTCGAGGAGCGCTCCCGCTTCGACGCCTGGGCGCGCGACGGCGCGCCGCTCGGCGATCCGGCCGATGCGCCCCCGCCGCAGCGCGCGAAGGACACCATCGAGGAGCCCGATGCCACGCTCGAGATGCCCGAGGCGCACGACGTCACGCTCGACGACGACGGCAACGAGTATTTCTGCGCGATCATCGACAACCCCTTCACGGAGCCGGCCTGGATCACGGCGTTCGAGGCGATGGTCGGCGATCCCGCGGTGGTGCACCACATGGCCGTGTATCGGGATCTCGCGGGCGATGCGGGCGTCGGATACGGCGTCCCGCCGGGGACGCGCGCTTTCCCGTGCCGCGATCCGGTCATCGAGCTCGACTGGCAGCTCCTCCACAGCTGGGCGCCCGGCGTCGGGGTGACGCGGCTGCCGGAGGGCGCCGGGGTCCGCGTCGAGCCGGGCGAGCAGCTCGTCCTGCAGATGCATTATTTCGGGCGCCGGGGCACGAGCGCCCGCGATCGATCGGGATACCGATTGGAGCTCTCGCGCGAGCCGCCCCGCGCCGAGGTCACCATGGATGTCTTCGGCCCGGTGCCCTTCACGATCCCCGCCGGCGTCGAGGGGCACACCGAGCGGAGCAGCACGCAGAACGAGGGCCCGCCGCGGCTCGTCTACGGCCTGTTGCCGCACATGCACCTGCTCGGCCGCTCTTACCGGGCCTGGGTCGAGCGCGACGGCGGTGAGGAGGAGTGCGCGGCGCGCGGCGAGTTCGAGTTCCACCACCAGGCGCTCTACATGTTCGACGAGCCGCTGCGCTGGGGGACGGGAGATCGGTTCGTGGCCGAGTGCACCTGGGACAACGCGGCCGAGAGCGAGGGGCAGTTCCAGCTCCCGCCGCAGGACGTGCACTGGGGGGAAGGGACGAATCAGGAGATGTGCTTCATGGTCGCGTATCTGTCGGACGAGTGATCTCCGGGCGCCGCGCTGACGTGCTCGAGGGCGACCGCTGGCCGCGCGCGCCGCTGCGCGCGGGGAGTCGGCGCGGGCCGCGGGCCGTCATGTCGCGCCGAGATCGAGCCGCATGGCGCAGCGCTGCGCCGGGTCGAGGCCTTGACGCGCCTCGTTCTTCAGGATCGCCGCGAGCCGCGCCGGCGTCTCGGCTGGCGACAGCTCGCGAAAGCCCATGGTGGCGTAGAACGGCCCATTCCAGGGGACGGTCCGGAACGTGGTCAAGGTGATCGCCTGGAGCTTCGCGCTCCGCGCCCACGCGATGACGTGGCCGAGCAGGCGCCGACCGAGCCCCTGGCCCTGGCGTTCGAGCGCCACGTCGAGCTCGCGGATGTGAAGCTCGTCGCCGATCGCCTCGGCGCCCAGGAACGCGATGGGCGCGCCGGCGCCGTCGTCGACGACCCAGAGCGTCCCTGCCCGGAGCGCATCCCGCCAGCCGTCCGCCGGCGTCACGCTGGCGAGGGTGTCGAGGTTGAGGTCCGTCCCCCGGAACGCCTCGCTGGCCGAGCGCTCGATCGCGGGGAGGTGAGGGAGATCGGACTCGATGGCTGGCCGCACGAACGCTGATGTCATGGCGTGGCGATGGCTGGAGCGTAGCCTGATCGGCCTGCCTGAGATACCCGATCGGCGCGGCCTGGCCGGCATCGCTTGCGATCAGCGGCGCCCGCTCCGCCCTGACGTCGCGCGCGGGGTTCCGCGATGCCGAACGAGCCCGGGCCGATGCCCGCGAGCGCGGGGTAGGAACCCTCGCCACGGCCCCGCCGCGCTCAAGCTGCCTACGTGATGACGCCGAGGACATAATTGCGGCCTGGATTACCGTTGACGCCGCCTTTCGATTGGGAGAACCATCCGAGCCGGGGGGAGGCATGGGGCACGGACGGAGGGTGATGGCGCGCGCGCTCGCGGTGTGCGGCTCTTTGTGTACGCTCGTCGCCGCTCCAACCTCGGTGGCCGCTTTCGAGCTCAGCGGCGGCGTGAGCGTGGGCGGGATCCAGATCGGGACCGGTCCCAGGCTGGCGCTGAGTCCTTTCGTCGGCTTGCTCTGGCGCCAGGAGAAAGAGCTCCTGCTCGAAGTCCACAACATGTTCAGCGTCGTTCCAGGCGCGCGCGTGGGGGCCTGCGATCGAACCGCAGTCACGCTCGTGCACGCCTGGAGGACCGGCAATGTCAGTCTGGGTCCTTCCTTGTCGATTTATTCGATGCCGGTATGTGGAGCCACGGTCTGCAACCGGGTGGTGGGGGTAGCTTCGGGCGGCCACGCCCAGGCCGACTTGTACTTCTCCGAGCGTTTTGGGGCGTCCGTGAGCGCCAATGTGGATTGGGCTGGCGGGAGCAGCCGTGTGCTTCACGGCGATCTGATGGCGATGGTTACCGCCGGGCCTGTTTGGAGATTTGGGGATGTCACGAAGACTGTAATAAGAATTACAGTACTCAGACCTGTCGCAAAAAGTGCAACGACGAATACGCCTCGTGTCTTAGGGAATGCGGTCGAGACTGCTAGGAGGGCCGATGCTTGAGCTCGTTACGGTATTTACGCCCGCAGATGGGAGCCCGCCTCGAACCATCACCCTCCGGATCAGCGACGTGCGCCCTGATCCAGATGGCTTCACGTGGTCCGTCGCCGTTGACGTGCTTGGGTTCAAGTATGATGATAGTGTGCGCCTGAAACAAGTGGACTGGGCGACCGCAATTGAGGATGCCGGGCGGTTCATCAAGCGGATGGTGACGGACAAGGTGGAGCTTGCGGGCGGAGGAACGCTGGAACCGCCCATTCTTCCTCCGGAATCATGAGTCTTGGCTGAGCGACCCCATGGATATGCACATGTCTCCAAGAGTTCTGATACGCACGCTCCAGATGGCCCTGGGGGGTTCGGACGTCGTCTGCGACATCGTCGTTCGTATCGCGTTGCCAGAGCGCGATCCCGTCACGGGCGGGGATTTCCGGGTGCTCGTTGAGATCGGGGGATTCGATGAACCGTACTCTCGCCATGTACATGGCGTCGACGAGCTCCAGGCGTTCCTCGCGGGGTGCTGGCTCGTGCCGCAAATCCTGAATGCCCTTGCCCCACCTGGCGCCAGGTTGACATGGCTCGGGGAGGACGACCTCGGGTTCGGGGCATCTCCTGCAGCGGCCATCCCGGCTTGACGCTGACGTCGCTGGTGCTCGGGCCACTCACTCGCCCCCCGCTCCTGCTCGCCCCGCCCCCCGCTCACCCGATCCCCACGCGCTCCTCCGGCAGCCGATAGCTCCGCGCCCTCGCCTGGTTCGCCAGCGCCAGCGCCAAGGTCAGCGGCCCGATGCGCCCGATGAACATCGCCAGCGTGATGACCAGCTTCCCCGGCGCGCTCAGCGACGGCGTGATGTTCGCCGACAGCCCGACCGTGGCGAACGCGCTGACCGTCTCCAGGGCGAGCCCCATCGGGTTGTGCGGCTCCAGGGCGAGCATCACGAGCAAGAACCCCGAGACGAGCACCACCATCAGGAACGCGACCCCGAGGGCCCGGCGCACCGTGCCCGCCGGGAGCGTCCGGCCGAGGAGGCTCGGCGCCTCGTCGCCGCGCAGCTCGGCGCGCAGCGTCGCGAACAGCGCGGCGACCGTGGTGACCTTGACCCCGCCCGCGGTCGAGCCCGGCGCCCCGCCGATGAACATCAGCATGCACGTGAGCATCCACGTCGCCGGGCCCATGAGCCCGTAATCCACCGTGTTGAAGCCTGCCGTCCGCGTCATCGCCGACTGAAAGAAGCTCGCCAGCACCTTCACCGGCCACGACAGGCCGCCCATCGACCGGCGCCACTCGAGCGACAAGAAGCCCGCGGCCCCGACCACGAGCAGCACCGCCGTCGTGATCAGCACGACCCGGCTGTGCAGCGACAGCCGCGGCGGGCGCTCGCCCCGGAGCCGCAGCCGCGCCCGGCGCAGGAGCTCGTCGTGCACCGGGAAGCCGAGCCCGCCGAGGATCACGAGCGCCGCCACCACGAAGGACACGGCGGGCGAGCCGACCAGCGGGACGAGCCCCTCCCGGAAGAGGGAGAAGCCCGCGTTGCAGAACGCGCTGACCGCGTGGAAGACGGCCGCCCAGAGGTGATCGCCGGCGCCCGAGAGGGGCTCCCCGGCGACGGGCCCGGAGGCGATCGGGTGGTGGGGCAGGAAGCTGAACAGCAAGGCGAGCGCGCCCACCGCCTCGATGCCGAGCGTGAACAGGACGATCGCGGCGACGTTGCGGCGGAGCTGGGCGAACGACTCGGCGTCGATCATCTCGGCCATCACCGCCGCGTCGCGGAGCCGGAGCCGCCTGCCGGCCACGATGGCGAAGAACGTCGACAGCACCATGAGCCCGAGCCCGCCGACCTGGATCAAGAGGAGCAGGACCGCCTGGCCGAACGGCGTGTACGTCTCGGCGACGTTGTGCACGGCGAGCCCGGTCACGCACACCGCGCTCGCGGACATGAACAGGCCGTCGATGAACGAGGCGTGCTCGATGTCCCGGAGCGACTGCGGCAGGGTGAGCAGGAAGCTGCCCAGCAGCGTGGCGACCCCGAACGACACCACCATGAGCCGGGCCGGGTGCTCCGCGGCCGTGGCCAGGAGCCGCTCGAGCGGCCTGCGTCCCAGGAGACCCCCGAGCGCCACGAAGAACGCGAGCACCGTGTATGTGCGGTAGAGCGCGACGACCCGCTGCCCCGGATCCCCGGCCGGCTGCCCGAGCACGAGGAGCCACTTCTCGCCGAGGCACGCGAGCAGCAGGACGAGCGCGAGCAGGAACAGGGCGAGCCGGGGCTTCCTACCCTGGACCCTGGCACCGGCGAGCGCCTTGCGCAGGCGCTCCAGCGAGACCACGGCCGCGATCCACGCGGGCACGAGCAGCGTCTCCACCGCGGTCAGTGCGGCCGAGGCCCGCGGCGCGATCGCCAGGGCGAGATCGAGCCCGAGGAGGGCGGCGCTGCCGGCCAGCAGGGAGGCCGGCCGCATCCACGCGGCGCGCCGCCGGGGCGGGACCGAGACGGCGCCCGCGGCGGCGACCCCCTTCGCGGGCTGCGCGAGCATCGAGGCGACCGTCAGCTGCGGCGGGGCAGGTTCGCCGGGCAGATCGGCGCGCGGCGCGCTCGGTCGCGACGACGGGCTCGGCGATGGATCCACGCGCCGCATTCACGCCGCCGCGACCGCCGGTGTCAAGCCGCCGTCCCGGGCGGTCCACGCGCCCGCGACGGCGGCGGCGGCGCGCCCCGTCAGGAGGCGCGCGGCAGCTCGACCCGGAACACCGAGCCGGCGCCGGGCTCGCTCTCGACGAGGAGGCGGCCGCCGTGCGCCTCGACGATGCGCTTCGCCACGGCGAGCCCGAGGCCCGTCCCCGGGATCGCGCCCGCCGACGCCTTGAGGCGCCGGAACGGCTCGAAGAGCTGCGGCAGATCGGTCGGATCGATCCCGACCCCCCGGTCGCGGACGGCGATCTCGGCGCGGCCCTCGCCGCCGTGGACCGTCACGTCGACCTGGCCGCCGGCGGGAGAGTACTTGACCGCGTTCGAGAGGAGGTTGTTCAGCACCTGCTCGATCCGGGTCGCGTCGCAGCGGACGGGCACCGGCGCCTCGGGCAGCGAGAGCTCGATCGGGTGCTCCGGCGAGACCGGGCGGTAGAGCTCCACCGCCTCCTGCGCGAGCTCGCGCAGGTCGCGCTCCTCGGCCTTGAGCTCGAGCTTGCACGCCTCGATCTGCGACGCGTCGAGGAGATCCCCGACCATGCGCTCGAGGCGATCGACCTGCCGCCCGACGAGCGCCATGGTCCGCTGGACGCGCGGATCCGGCGGGGGGCCGTCGAGGCTCAGGAAGCTCACGGACAGCCGGAGCGCCGAGAGAGGGTTCCTGAGATCGTGCGCCACGCCGCCGAGGAACGCGAGCTGCGCCTGCCGCTGGCGCTCGAGCGACTCCGCCGTGCTGTTGAAGGCCCGCGCGATGTCGTCGAGCTCGCGCGGCCCGACGAGCGGCGCGCGCGCGGCGCGATCCCCGGCGCCGTAGCGGCCGATGGCCTCCTGGATCGCGACGATGGGGCCGTAGACGAGCCGCCGCGCGCTGAGGAGGACCAGGGACGCGCCGGCCATGAAGAAGAGGACGGCCGCGACGCCGGCGGAGGTCGCGCGCTGGCCCAGGCGTGCGACGAGCGCCTTCGACGCGCTGGCCTGCTCGAGGTTGATCGCGACCAGGCGATCGAGGGCCCTGAAGGCGTCGTCGAAGGCGAGCGCGTCCACGGCGGGCGCCGCCGCGGCCGGCGAGGGGGGAGGGCTCTCGGCGTCGGCGGCGCGGCGCTGGGCGAGGTACGCGTCGACGCGCCGCTGCGCGTCCTCGAGGACGCTGCCCTCTTCCGGGCTGCTCACGTAGCGGTGCGCCTCCGCGAGGCCACCCCTCAGCTCGCGCTCCCACGCATGGTCGTCGGCGATCACCCCGAGGCTGCCGAGCGCGGCCCTCCGGCTGATCTGGTGCGCATCGAGGAAGAGGTCGACCTGCAGCCGGTCCGCCAGGCGGACGCTCTCGCTCGCGTCGCCGAGGATCTGGGTGGCCTGTTGCATGGTCGTCGAGGCGACCAAGAGCGCGGCGACGACGGCGATCGCCGTGCCCGTGAGGAGACATGTCGCGACCGCGAGGAGCGTGCTCAGGCTCAGCTGCCTCGGCTGGCGGAGCTCCTCTGGTCGCTGCGTCGCAGTGGATGCCATGAACCCGCTTGATCCGGTTTCGCGCCCGAGGCAAATCCGGCGCGCTCCTCCGGCCGCCCGCCCGCTGGCGCCCCGGCGACCTCGGTGCACAGGTCGCCCGGGATCGGGGCGCTCCCCCGCGGGGGTGCGGGTGCTCCTCGATCACGCCCGGCTGCGGCGCTCCCGAGGAGCCAGGTCGTGCTGAACAACATCTCCATCTCCTGGAGCGCCGAGGCACCGGCCCGCGCCGCCTCGCCCGAGGTGGGCATCAGCAGCTCGTGACCCTCCGCGGCCGGTCGAGAAGTCGACCTGGCTGACATCGCCCCTCCGACCGTGCTGCCGGGCCGAGATCGCGGTCGATGGAGAAATCGCGATCGCTCAAGAAATGGTGTTGCAATGGTGGACCAAATCTCATATTGAGATCATCATGGGAGATCACGTCTGCGTGTCGCTCCTGCGTTGCGGGAGCCTCGCGCTGACCGTGGGCTCTCATGGACGCTGCGCCATGCCGCATCGCGTGGGGTCGGGTCTGCAGCACCCGCTGCGACGGGAGCCGCGGCGCCTCATGGCCTGATCTCCGCGGTCCGGACCGTACCGGCCGGGCCGAGATCGCGGCCGATGGAGAAATCGCGATCACTTAAGAAATGGTGTTGCAATAGTTGGCCGAGTCCCCTATTTAGACCACCATGGGAGATCACGTTCGCGTATCGCTCCTGCATTGCGGGCGCATCACGCTGGCCGTGGTCTCTCATGGGAACTGAATCTTCTTTGGAGGGGTACGAACCATGGAACAGCACGTACGATTCGCTCTATCCGCCGTGCTCGCGGCAGCGTCCCTGAGCGTGGCAGGGGCAGCCCATGCAGACGTGACCGTCACGGGGGATGTGTCGCCCGGAAACCCGAGTGATCCGTGGGATCTGGGGTCGAGCACGCTCGTCGTGGGCGGCGCGAGCAACCCCTGGGAGCCCACCTACAATGGAGGGGAAGTGACCGTCGCGAACGGCGGGCAGCTGAACAGCGCGAACGCGTTGATAGGAAATGGTCTCACCGGCAAAGTTCAGGTCACCGGGTACGGCTCGAAGTGGACCAACAGCGGATCCATCCAGATCTGCCTCCGCGGCACTCTTTCTCATGGGGAGCTCTTCGTCCGGGACGGCGCCGAGGTGCTCACCGATGACCTCGTGGTGGGTGAGCGCTCCTCCGAGAACTATGGTGTCCTGCTCGTCGAAGGGTATGACGCCACCGTGACGAGCCGAGCGAACACGTACGTCGGCCTCAGGGCGAAAGGTCGCGTCGAGCTCAAGAAAGGGGGGGCCTTCTTCTCGAACAATGTCTACATCGGCGGCGGCAGCGGCGCGTCGGGCTGCACGAGCTGCAATGGCCACGTCACCGTGACCGGCTCCGCGACGAGGTGGGTGAGCACGGGAGAATTCGCCGTGGGCGTGAACAGCCCGGGCACGCTGGACATCGAGCGGGCCCAGGTCTTCACGAACAATGCCAGGATCGGCCACAGGGATATTCTCATGAGGAGCAAGGTCAGCGTGCGCGGTTGGGGTGGTACGTGGACCAACCAGGGGCTCCTTCGCGTGGGGGCGGCGAGTGGATATGGCGAGCTCACCGTCGGGGCGTACGGGACCCTCGTGACGGAAGATACAGAGATCCATTCCGAGCTCGGCGGGGGCTTCATCAGGGCGAACGACGTCTATGCGTCATGGCTCAACAGCGGCGACGTCACCATCTTCGCCAGGGGCAATGCGTCTCCGTCGCTCCTGGTCGACAAGGACGCTTTCGTGAGCATCGGCGGCCTCCTCCGAGCCGCGCCGGTGGTCAGCACCTATCCCTACCTGGGGCCCTCCGTGCGCCTCGCTGACGGCGACCTCGTCGCGGGCGCCATGGAGGTCGAGGAGGGCGACTTCGACTTCGCCGGCGGGCGCCTCGCAATCGGCAGCTTCGTGGGCGATCTCGCCAACTTGCAGGCCGGCGAGCTCGCGGTCGGGGAGGAGCACGCTTCGACGACCATCGTCGGCAGCTACAGCCAGGGGCCGGGGTCCACCCTGCGCATCACCGTCGGGGGTTCGAGTCCATCGCCGCTCCTCCAGGTGGACGGGGACCTCCTCCTCGACGGGGCGCTGGAGGTCGCGCCGGCCGACAGCTCCGTGTCGTTCCAGGCCGGGGATTCCATCGTGCTGCTCGGCTGGGGCGGCGACCTCGCGGGGACGTTCGCTGCCGTGATCATCGACCTGCCGCTCGCCCCGGGGCTCGCCTGGGACACCTCCGCCCTGTACACGACCGGCGAGATCACCGTCGTGCCCGCGAGCTGATCACGCCACGACGGGCGCGCGATGGCGGGCGCTCGCTCACGCCCCCTCCTCGCCGTCGCTCCCCCCGCCGAACCAGCGCTGCAGCGTCCGCCGGTCGACGCCGAGCAGCGCCGCCGCCCGCTGCTTCTTGCCGCCCGCCCGCTTGAGGACGATCTGCGCGTACTCGCGCTGGAGCTCGTCGAGCGTCATCAGCCGATCCGCCGCGGCCTCCAGGAAATCCGGCGCGCCTCGCCGGGAGCGCACGCACTCCGGGAGGTCGTCCGGGGAGATCCGCCCGCCGTCGCAGAGCGCCGCCGCCCGCTCGATCGCGTTCTCCAGCTCGCGGACGTTGCCGGGCCAGTCGTACGCGAGCAGGCGCTTCAGCGCCGCGCCCGAGAACCCCGCGATCGGCTTGCCCGCGTTCGCGGCCGCGCGCGCCAGGAAGTGCTCGGCCAGCGGCACGATGTCGTCCGTCCGGTGCTTCAGCGGCGGGATCGCGATCTCGATCACCGCGAGCCGGTAGAAGAGATCCTCGCGAAAGGCGCGCTCGGCGACCGCCGCGCGCAGATCGCGGTTCGTCGCCGCGATGACGCGCACGTCGACCGGCTCCGACGACACCGAGCCGACCGGGCGGACCTCCCGCTCCTGGAGCGCGCGCAGGAGCTTCGCCTGGAGCGGCAGCGCGAGCTCGCTCACCTCGTCGAGGAAGAGCGTCCCGCCGTCGGCCTCCTGGAACATCCCGGGCCGATCGCTGCGCGCGTCCGTGTACGCGCCCTTGCGCACCCCGAACAGCTCCGCCTCGATGAGCGCCTCGGGGATCGCCGCGCAGTTGACCGCCACGAACTTCCGCCCGCGGCGCCGGCTCTCGCCGTGGAGCGCGCGCGCCACGAGCTCCTTGCCGCTCCCGCTCGGGCCGCTCACGAGCACCGTCGCCGGGTTGTCCGCGACCCGCCGCACGAGCGCGATCACCTCCTCGATCGCCCGGCTGCGGCCGATCATGCCCGCGATCGAGAACCGGTGCGCCACCTCCGAGCGCAGCTCGGTCAGCTCGACCGTCATCGCGCGCTGCCCGAGCGCCCGCTCCATCCGCAGCGCCATGTCCGCCGGCTGGAACGGCTTCGGCAGGTAGTCGAACGCGCCGGCGCGCATGGCGCGGACCGCGGTGTCGATCGAGCCGAACGCCGTCATGGCGATGATCGCCGCCCGCGGGTCGAAGCGCGCGATCCGCTCGATGAGCTCGATCCCGTCCATCTCGGGCATGCGCACGTCGGTCACGACGAGATCGAACTCCCGCTCCTCGAGGAGCGGCAGCGCGAGCAGCGGCGCGGTCAGCGTCGTCGGCTCGTGGCCCATGTCGCGGGCGATGTCGGCCACGAGCTTCACCATCTCGAGCTCGTCGTCGACGACGAGCACCCTCGCGCGCGGGCTCACGCGCGGGCCTCCGCCGCGCCGCGCGCGACGAGCGGCGCGGCCGCGCCGCGCGGCAGGGTGACGCGGAAGCAGGCGCCGCCGCGGCCGGTGCGGACCAGCTCGACCGAGCCGCCCGCGTCGCGCACGATCCCCTCGACGATCGCCAGGCCGAGCCCGGTGCCGCCGCCGTCGCCCCGCGACGTGAAGAACGCCTCGAAGATGCGCGCGGCGACGCCCGGCGGGACGCCCGGGCCGCGATCCTCGACCTCGAACGACGCCTTGCGGGCGTCGGCCTGCGCGAGGCGCACCGCGATCTCGCCGCCGCTCGGCTGCGCCTGCGCCGCGTTCAGGCACAGGTTGAAGAGCACCTGGAACAGGTGGTCCGCGTCGAGCGCCACGTGGAGCGGCGCCTCGTCGTGGTCGATCCGCGTCGTGATCCCGCGCTGCCTGCACTCCGGCCCGAGGAACGCGAGCACCTCGCGCGCGACCTGGGCCACGTCGCTGCCGCGGCCGAGCGTCCGCGGCGGGCGGGCGATGGAGAGCAGCCGCGCCACCACGCGGGAGATGCGCTCGGACTGCGTGGCGATCGTCTCCAGCTCGCCGCGGGTCGCCTCGGGCCAGCCGGGCTGGTCGGCGAGGCGGCGCGCGCGCGCCAGGATGACGTTGAGGGGCGAGCCGATCTCGTGGCCGATCGAGGCGACCACCTGCCCGACGGCCGACAGCGCGTGCGCCTGCTGGAGCTTGCGCTCGACGGCGGCCCGGGCGGCCTGCTCCTGCTCCAGGTGGGCGCGCGCCTCGGCGAGCGAGGCGGTCATCGCGTTGAACGCCCGCGCGAGCCGCCGGAGCTCCTCGGCGCCCGCCTCGGGCACCGTCACCCCGAGCTCGCCGCGCGCCACCCGCTCGACGCCCGCCACGATCGCGCCTGCCGGCCGCCCGACCGTCGCCCGGCTCGCGAACGCGGCGATCAGCGCCGTGGCGGCGAGGAGCGCGGCCCCGGCGAGCGCCAGCCCGCGGTTCGAGCTGCGCGCGAACGCGTCCAGGTAGCGGAGCTCCCGGACGACCACGGCGACCACCGACAGCCCGCGCTGCGAGAACGTGACGGTGCGCACGAGCGCCGGCGCCCCGCCGAGCGTGCGCTCCTCCTCGATCTCGGCGCCCGTCGCGAGCGCCCTCCGCGCCAGCGCCGCGAGCTCCGTCGCCTCGCCGGCGATCGGATCGGTCACGAGGATCGGGCCCCCGGCCGCGTCGAACGCCGCGATCCCGAGGATGCGGTCGGCCTGCGCGAGCCGCTCGATGCGGTGCTTGAGCAGCTCGATCTGGCCCCGCTCGACGGCGCCGCCGATCGCCGCCTCGACCAGGCTCGCGTGGTGGCGCAGCTCGGCGGCCGCCTGGCTGCGGAGGAACTGGTGCCGCGTCGTGTGGATGACCGCCCCGTAGAGCGCGACGGCCAGGACGATCGGCACGAGGAGCATGAGCCACAGCTGGAGCGTCAGCCCCATGGTGGTCCGCCCCTCTCGGCTTCGCGCGTTCATGCGATCCATTGTCCCAGATGCGACACGATGTCGCACGTCACCGGTCCTCGCACGTGCCGTCGCGGCAGAGCTGGTCGGATCGGCAGTCGCGCGCGTCCCGGCACCGGAGCACGCAGCGCCCGTCGACACACTCGTTCCCTGCGCCGCAGATCGAGCTGGAGAGGCACTCCACGCATCTCGCGCTGATGCAGTACCTGAGATCCTCGTCGCGGCGCCGGCACTCGGCATCTCTGGAACAGGGGGCGTTCTGCGGGTCCGGAGCGCATCCCACGGCCAGCGGAGCGGCGATCGCGGCGATCGCGGCGAGGAGCGCGATGGGGCGGGGGAGCCGTGCGGAGCCTGTCTTCTTCGTCATGCGCCCCCGGGCAGCAACTCCCAAGCCACGTGGGCACGGATGCTGCTCCACCACGGGCAGGCTGCGCTCGCGAGAGGGTCGCGGCGCGCAAGGCGTGCAAGGAACACCCGCGCGGGCGCCCGCGCTCCATCCGTGGCCGCTCACGGGCCGCTGGGGGCGCCGGCGCTCGCGCGGACACTCGATCTGGAAGACGACGTTGATCCCGGAAGTCCTCATCAAGCGAGCTTTCCCGGCGCTCCTCGGCGGGATGATCATGACGGCTGCGTACCAGCAGGCCTCCGGGATCTCGTACCTCGTCGAGGAAGCGTGGCTCTCCGGGCTGCCCGCGGCTCGGTCGGAGCCGCCGCCGCCGCCGCCCGTCCTGGAGCCCAGCGATCACGCGACCAGCGCGGCGGCGATCCTCGCGCGGAACCCGTTCGACTCGAGGACAGGGCCCCTCACGCCGAGGCCCGCGCACGAGGAGGCGGACGAGGACCCCGCAGCGTTCGGCGATCCGCTGCTGGATCCGACCTGCGAGGGCGCGCGCGTCCTGCTCATCGCCGCCTCGGAGGATCCCTCCTGGTCGTTCGCCACGATCGCGGTGGGGCGAGGGGAGCCGCTCCTCCGCCGGGCGGGAGATGCGGTCGAGGGCCGCTCGGTCCTCGCGATCGGCTGGGACCGCGTGTGGTTGGCCGAGCCGGGGGCGCGCTGCCAGGTCCGCATCGGCGACAACCGGCGCGCGCCGGCGCCGCCCGCGCCCCGCGCCGCGCCGAAGCCGCCGAAGCGCGGCGCGCTCCCGCCCGAGATCGCGTCGAAGATCCGGAAGGTGAGCGACACCGAGTTCATCGTCGACCGGACGGCGATCGATCTCGTCCTGGAGAAGCAAGGCGAGCTCATGCGCTCTGCGCGCATCGTCCCCGCCCGCGAGGGAGAGCGGGTGATCGGCGTCCGCCTCGCGCGCGTCGGGGCCGGCTCGCTCTTGACCGCGGTCGGCCTGCGCAAGGGGGACACCCTCCGGTCGATCAACGGCTTCGATCTGACCGACCCGCAGAGCGCCCTCCAGGCCTATGCCCGGCTGCGCTCGGCGGACAACCTCGCGATCGCCGTCCAGCGGGGCGGAAAGGACATGACGATCGACCTCCGGATCCAGTGAGCCTTCGCTTACAGGTCCGTGACCTCGACGTGATCCGACTCGGAGGCCCCCTCGGTGATGCGCAAGAGGCCGTCGAGCAGGTGGCCGAAGACGTCGTCGAGGCTGTCGCCGGACGGCGCGCCGAGCAGCGGCACCGAGTCGCCCCAGTCCTTGACGAGCATCGTCTCGCGCTCCTCCGCCGGCGGCCAGCGCAGGCTGAGGACCGCGCGGGTCCGGCCGCTGATCGCCAGCTCGTCGATCGGACGGCCCGCGAGCGCGGCCCGCGCCCGCCGGAGCTCCTCGTGGAGCTTTTGCGCCGGGAGCACCACCCGCTGCCCGCCGAGGGCCCCGGCCGCGCCGTGGACCGCCGCGAACTCAGCGGTCGGACACCCGTCTTCGAGGTGGTGCTGGATGCTGTCCCGCATGAGGGCGTACACGATCCAGCGCTGCTCGATCCACCCCTTGGGTCCAGAGAAGGACAGGCTCATGACCGGATTCTTAGCTCGCTCATTGTTTGAGATCAAACCGATTCCCGCGGCGGACGCTCGGGTTCGGACCTGGCCTCGTTTCTTCAGGGCTCCGCCCCGCTCCGCGCCCCGGCGTCCGCGTCGCGGCCGCCCTGGAGGTCCCTCGCCCCCCAGAGCGCCTGAGCTAGGATGGCGAGCTGATGGACCAGCGGATGTCGACATCCCCCGACGGAGCCAGCGACCGTTGAGCACGCCGGCGACGTTGAGCGGTACGCTGTTCGTCTCGGAGACACGGATGCTCTACGTGGGCCCCCTCGTTGCCACGAGGCGTCACGCGCATCACGCGGCCCAGGTCGTCATCGCGCCGCAGGGGCTGTGCATCGAGGACGGCGCCGGCGGACACCTTCACGCCGGCGCCGCCGTCATCCCCCCACGCATGCCCCATCGACACGGCGCGTGCGCACACGCTGCGATGCTGTTCCTCGACGGGGACGACCTGGCGAGCCGAGCGCTCTCTCGCGACGCCGAGCCCCGGTGCGAGACGTGGGGCCGCGGCGCGCTCGACGTGAGCGTCCCTCGCGATCCCACGCCGGAGATGGCGCGCGCTCTCATCGCCTCGATCCTCTCCGCGGTCGACTTGCGTCAGCCACCGGAGCCGCGGCACCCGGCGGCGCGTCGGATGTGCGCCTACCTCGATGGCTCCGACCCGGTCGACCTCGCGAGCCTCTCGCACGAGGCCGGGCTGTCGCCGCGGCAGATGCGCCATGCCTTCGCGCGTGACGTCGGGCTCCCGATGCGCGCGTATCTGCGGTGGAAGCGCCTGCGCCGCGCCATCGCCGCGGTGGAGGGGGGAGCGAGCCTGAGCGCCGCCGCGGCCGCCGCCGGGTTCGCGGACAGCGCCCACCTGAGCCGCGTCTTCCGGGAGCAGTTCGGAATGACGCCGACACAGGGGCTGAGCTCGATCACGTGGCGGACGCTCGACTGACGAGGAACTCGGGGAATCCGTCCCTCCGGCGCGGCATCCCGCATTGGATCATGATGGCGTCCACGTTTCCGCGGTGATGGGTCGTGTGTGTGACCACGTGGAGGATCATCGTGGCCGCGGTCATCGGCACGACCTTCCCGTCGGTGAAGCGCACGTCGCGAGGTCGTGCGAGCTCCTCCGGTCCGAGCGACGCCGCGGTCTCCACATACCAGCGGTCGATGGCCTCGGATCCGCGATCGAGCTCCTCGAGCGCAGGGAGGACCGCGCTCTGCGTGGACTCGTAGCCGTGCGAGACGCCCTGGAGGTGGGCCTGGAAGATGCGGCTGACGACGTGGGCGTGGTCGAGGACCCGCAAGATCAAGTCTGCGCCCTTCTGCGACGCGAAGGAATCGATGTCGCGAAGCGCGGCGAAGAGCTGTCGGTTGGCCCACGCGGCGTGATCGACGAGCGTTTGGAGATGAAGGTTCATACGTCCGAGCGTGGCCAGCGATCGGGCTGCGCGCTTGAACGCAACGGCGGACCCGGCGCCACGTCACGGCAGGGGCCGGGACGCCCATGCCCTGCTCGATCGCGCGCTCCAGCTCGTCGCGCCGGGCCGCCGCGCGGCGGCGGCGACGTGAGCCGCCGCACGACGGCGCGACGGCATCACCGCACCGTGATGTCGGGTCTGGGGGGCTCCCTCATGCCGTCGCCGATGTGGAAGCTGGTGTGCGGCGGCTGGTTGTAGGTCGCGTTTTGCGCCGACACGTTGGCACGGTACTGCGGATCGTGCATCAGGGTGTAGATGCGGCGTTTGGTGATCTGATCGGTGGTGTAGATGCGCAGGCTGTCGCCACACAGGAACACGACCTCCTCGCGCCAGTCGCCGAACAGATCAGCGCTGAGCGTCGGCACCGATTTGGTGCCGTTGATCGAGGTGCAGCCGCTCGCGGTGAAGCCCCGACCTTCGCCGTCGAAGTTCGTGACGGTGTTGCCGTCGAGCAGCTCGCGGCTCTCGTCGCCGTCCCACCAGATCAGGAAGTTCACCTGGCGGGGGCGGGAGCCGATGTTGCGACCGCTCGCCGCACTGAACAGGCCTGCGGTGTTGGTCCAGGCCTCGCCGCCGGGGTTGTCGGGAGAGATGTCGTCGGCAGCGCCGCGGCCCGGCCCCTCGCCGTCGCTGTTGGGGCCGCGCCACAGGATCTCGCAGGTCTCCGCGTCTCGCAGGAAGTACGAGGGCACGCCGTCCGCTTCGGTCGGCTGAAACACCTCGAGGCCGGGGCGCGAGGGGACCAGGTCGGCGACGTGAAGCGCGTCGCCGTGCCCGTAGAAGTCGACGGCGCACTTGCCCTTGCCGTCGGGGCCTATCGTCGCGGCGCCAGGGATGATCTCCTGCCTCAGGTCGCCGTCGGTGTCCGCCGCCATGACGCTGTGGACGCCCTTGCCGGCGAAGGCACCGTTGCCGTTCGCCGACGAATCGAAGCTCCACATCAGGCTCAGCCGGCCGTCGCGGTAATTGTACGCTCCGAACGTCGTTCGGGCGTAGTAGCCCCGCTGCATGACGACGCTCGGTCGGCCCGAGTCATCGAGGAACGCCAGCGTGGCGTTGTAGCGATCCGAGCGGTTGCCGTTGTTGTCGCCGAAGCTGCCGCTCGTGATGGGGGCGTGGTACGCGATGGTCGCGAGCTCCGAGCCGTCGACGCCGCTGAAGACCGTGAGATATTCCGGCCCGCTCAAGATCTTGCCCGCCCCGTTGCGATAGTCTCGCGAGTCGTCATCGTCGGCGGCGGGGCCGGTGTGCAGGAACGCTCCCTTCCCATCGCGTGTGCCGGGCGCGGTCTTGACGGCGATCTCGGCGCGGCCATCGCCGTCGAGGTCGTACACGACAAAGGGCGTGGTGTGCTCGCTCTCTCGGATGTTGATGCCCAGGTCGATGCGCCACAGAAAGGTGCCGTCGGTGTCGTAGGCCGCGAGCTTGGGCTGGCCGGTGCGACCGTCCTGCGACGGATCGCGCGGGTTGTTCTGCTCTTTGACCACGAGCTCGTAGTCGCCGTCGCCGTCGAGATCGCCGGGGGAGGCGTCGCCGGCCTGGTAATTGTTGGGCGTTTTGAGCGGGATGGTCAGATAGTTTCGCTCCCACGTGGGTGTGCCCGCGCCCCCGCTGCGCGTGTTGGCCGAGTCGCCCTGCTCGACGCCATCGATCACGGCGCGGACGGTGTACTTCGCGTCTCCGGGGGCCCCCGAGTCGAAGTAGTTGGTCGAGTCGGTGATGGGGGTGTCGTTCACCTTGGCGCCGTCGCGGTAGACGTTGAACCCGATCTCGGGATCCTCGTAGCCCATCAACCGCCAGCTGATGAAGTTGCCTTCGCCCGAGCGCACGGCCACCACGCCGCGGCACAGGTTCTCCAGCGTGACGTGGCCGGTCGCGGCGGCCGGCGTCACTCCGCAGATTGACTCGCCTGGGCTGTCGGTGCCGCCGGTGCCGGGCTCTCCACCGCCCGCCGCGCCGCTGGATGTCTGCCCCACCGCGCTGCTGGACGTCTGCCCGGACGCGCCGCTGGACGTCTGCCCCGCCGCGCCGCTGGATGTCGGCCCCGCCGCGCCGCTGGATGTCGGCCCCGACGCGCTGCCTGTATTCGGAGCGCCACCGGAGCCGTCATCGCCCGACTCGGACCCGCTGCACGCACTTAGGGCTCCCGCCACGACCAGGGCCATGGTCCCATAAGCAATAGCTCTCATTGTAGTACTCGCCTTTCAAGCCAATCGAAAACGAGACGAACGCCGACGCCGGCGCTGCCGGACGTGGCGCGCGTGAGCTGGTCGCGGATCACTCCGCGACCGAGGGCCCGCTGAGCCGCCGCCACGGAACGTCCGAGATCACCGTTTCCAGAGCTCGACGGGGTTGTGGGATGAGGTGCTGGCTTTCGGTCACCACTCTGAGGCGTCTACTCAACTTTTTTGGGTGGCGCACCCGAAGGAGCTGCATAAATGGAATTTTGTAGCCGAGCGGAATAGTCCAGGAGACGAGGCGAGCGCGGCTGCCCATCGCCGAACACGGCCCGGGCCGAACGACCGTCGAAGGGAGCGAGCGCTGCCGGGCGTCGCGCGGGGCGGCTCGATCGTCGCGCCGGACTGAGCCGCACGTCGGCTAGGTCAACCTGCGGATGGGCTGACGAAGGGACTGACCCGACCGAGCGCTGGAGAGAGCTGGCGCCTCGCGCCCGCGCGGTCGTCGCGAGATCGCATCTCGCGCCATCCCATGTTCGTCGCGAGCTCGGCACCTGTGCCTCGCGGCGCGATGGCCCGCCGTTTGCTGGTGCTGGATCTCGCGGCGAGACGATGGGCGTCTCGAACACGAAGCATAATGCGATGCCAGGAGGAGAGACAATGAACTGCTCCGAGATCATGAAGACCGACGTGGCGTGCTGCAAGGCGGGCGAGCCCGTCGAGCGCGTCGCCGAGCTGATGCAGGCGCGGAACATCGGTTTCGTTCCGATCTGCGGCGATGACGGATCCATCATCGGGACCCTCACCGATCGCGATCTCACGATCCGGGTGCTCGCGGAGCACCGTCAGGCCTCGTCGACGCGGGCGGAAGACGTCATGACCCGAGAGGTCGTCTGCTGCCGTCCGGACGAGGATCTGAACGTGGCGGCGAGCCTCATGAGCAACCACAAGAAGTCGAGGATCGTCTGCGTCGACGACCAGAAGCATCCTGTCGGCGTCATCAGCCTGTCGGACATCGCCGACAGGGACGGCGGGGCGAGGTCATCAGAGCTCTTGAGCTCGATCTCTCAGCGAGAGGCCCGCGCGTAGCGCCCGCCGCTCCGCTCGCGCGCGTCAAGGCGGCCCGCCGCGCTCCGGCGGGGACGCCCCGCGCGCGGCTGGGCGAGCGCGACGGCGTGCTGGCTCAGAACGGGACGCCCAGGATCTGCGGCGCGTGCGCGCCGACCTGGGTCAGGAGCCACGCCTGCTGGCGGCGCGTGTTCTCCTCGATCCGGTCGCAGCTCGCCATGAGGGGGCGGTCGAGCAGCATCATGGCCGTCTTTTTCACGGCGACGAGCGTGATGTGCAGGTCGGCCGCGAGCACGTAGAGCTCGTGCAGCCCGCGGAGCTGCCCGAGCTTGCCCTCCCTGGCCCGGTTCAGGCGGATCTTCTCCGGCAGCGAGCTGAGCTCGTTCGCGTCGCCGGCCGGCGGGGCGGGGTCGTAGGGGCGCGCCGCCGGCTCCAGCCACGAAATCGACTGCCGCGAGAGCTCCTGCAACCGCGCGAGCCCCATCGACAGCTCGCCCTCGTTGAGCTCGTGCTCGGAGGCGGCGTCGCACGCCGCGATGAACCGCTCGTGGGCCAGCCGGAGCAGGCCGAGGTAGTCGCCCAGGCGCTGCCGCTCCGCGGTGCCGCCGGAAGGGCGCGCGATCGCCGACGCGACCGCCGAGGCCGCGGCGCCGGCGCGCGCGGCCGCCCGCTCCGCCGCGCCGGCGATCTTCGCGGCGGCGCTGCGCGCGGCGCTCACCTTCTGCAGCCTGGCCGCCGCGAACTTCACGGCCGGCTGTTTGCTCACCGGGTCCCACGTCGTCATCGTCAGCTCGTTCGCGGCCCGCGGCCGCCCGTCCGGCTCGGCCCCGTCCGTTCCCTCCTCGTCCCAGTAGCCGTAATGAAACGGGATGAACAGGTGCCCTGGGAGGATATCCCCGATCCTCGCCGCCCCGCGCACCCGGCCACGGCGGGTCACGACGTCGACCATCTCTCCCTCGCTCACGTCCATGCGCGCGGCGTCCTCGGCGCTCATCTGCACGAACACGTCCGGGGCCGCCGCCTGCAGCGCCGGCGACCGGCCCGTCTTCGTCCGCGTGTGGAAATGGTAGACGAGCCGACCGGTCGTCACCCACAACGGGTACTCGTCGTCGGGCGACTCCGGCGGAGCGAACCAGTCGGCGGCCTTGAGGATCGCGCGGCCCGCCGGGTCGTTGGCCGAGTACTCCTCGCGCGAGACCGCCGCGCCGGTCTCGATGTCGTGCCCGTAGCTGCCGCACTCGTCGGCGCCGGTCGGAAAGCGCAGGTCCGCATACAAACGCTCGGTCCCGTCGGGGTGCTCGTCGTTCACCGGCCACTGGATGCCTGAGCCGCCGGTGAGCTTGGCATAGGTCAGGCCGCTGTAATCGCAGTTCTGGCCCTCGCTGCACGCGCGCCACGCGTCGAACGCGCCCTCGGGCGTGTCCCACGTGATCAGCGGCTGACCGTCCTTGTCCGTGAACCCCATGCGGCGCGCGAAATCGATGAAGACATCCATGTCCGGCCGCGCCTCGCCCGGCGGGTCGACGGCCTTGTACGAGATGTGCACCGTCCGATCGGTGTTCGTGAACGTGCCTGTCTTCTCCCCCCAGATCGCGCTCGGCAGGACCAGGTCCGCGAACCGCGTGGTCTCGGTCGGGAAGGCGTCCTGCACGACGACGAAGAGATCCTCCTTCGCCAGCGTCTTGCGGATGCGGGGCAGGTTGGGCACCGAGACCGCCGGGTTCGTGCCGATGATCCAGAGCATCCGGATCGACCCCTGCTCGGCCAGGCGGAACAGCTGGGTGCAGTGGGTGTGGGGCGCGAACGTGGGGATCACGTCCGGCTCGACGTTCCACACGCGCGCGAGGTCGGCCACGTGCGCCGGGTTGTTCATGTTGCGGAACCCCGGGAACTCGCCGTCCGCGCCGGTCTCGCGGGTGTTCTGGGCCGTCGGCTGGCCGTTCGACTGGATCACGCCGCAGCCGGGTTTGCCGATCATGCCGCGGATCAGGACGAGGTTGTTGACCTGGCACGCCGCCGCCGTGGCCTCGTGCGCCTGATAGACGCCCTGGAGCACGGTCGCCAGGAGCCGCTCGCTCGTCCCCAGCAGGCGGGCCGCGGCGTTGAGCTGCTCCACGGGGACGCCGGTGATCTCGGTCACGCGCCGAGGCGGATACCCCGCGACCTTCTCCCGGAGCACGTCGAACCCGACCGTGTGAGCCTCGATGAACGCCCGATCCACATGCCCATTCTGGATGAGCAGGTGCATGAGCCCGTTGAGCAGCGCCACGTTCGTGCCGAGGCGCGGGGTCAGGTGGACGTCCGCCTCCCGCGCGGTGTCGGTTGTCCGCGGGTCGATCACGACGAGCCTGGGCGGGTTCGGGCCCCGGCGGCGATCGAGGATGCGCATCCACGACACGGTCTGCGTCGCGGCGATGTTGTGGCCGACGTGCAGGATGCAGTCGGCGACGTCGAAGTCCCGGTAGCTCGACGGCTGCCCGTCGCGGCCGAACGTCTCGCGGAGCGAGCTGCCGGCCGTGGCGGTGCACAGCCGCGTGTTCCCGTCGATGTGGTTCGTCCGGAGCCCGGCGTGGGCGATGACGCTGAGCGTGTAGTACTCCTCGAGGAAGAGCTGCCCGCTGTTGTAGATGGCGACCGCGCTGGGCGTGTACCGCGCGACCACGTCCCTGCACCGGCGGGTCATGAGATGCATCGCCTCGTCCCACGTGGCCTCGCGGAACGCGTCGCCGGGCTTCTTGCCGGTGCGGATGAGCGGCCGGGTCAGCCGGTCGGGGCTGTTGTTCGCGACCCAGCCGTGGAGCCCCTTCGGGCCCAGCCGGCCGTGGTTCACGACGTCCTGGGCCCGGCCGCGGACGCCGACGATCCTGCTCCCCTTGACGCCGATGTCGAGCCCGCACCCGTTCGTGCACAGCACGCAGCAGGACTGGACCCATCGCTCCGGCTCCTCCTCCGTCTGCTCGTCGACCCGCGCCGGCCATCGATGCTCGCCGAAGTACGGCGTCCGCTCGCCCCACGGGCTCGTCACGCTGTTCCGTGTCTGGGCCATGCTTGGACTCCTTCCATGCCGCCAGCGTGGGCCACGTCGCCAGCGTGGGTATCCGTGGCGGGTGGCGTAGCAGGGGCGCGGTGGGTTGCCAGCTTCGATGCACCGCCTCGATACCGCGCGATCGAACAGACATGCTCGAGCGAGTCGCGCCTGACAGGATGTGCCTGACATCCATCGGAGCCCGACGCGCCGCGACACGCCTGCGCGGCGAGGTGCGAGGTGGACGACCGATCGACGCGCGCGGCGCTCCGGCGCGCCGGATCAGCTTGCGCGACGCCGCGCGATATGTTTTGAGTTCAAAGTATTCGCTCAGCCACGCCCGCCCGCGTCAATCCCGGGCGAGCGTCGCGCCCTGTTTGTATTCGACGGCACGCTGCCTCGCGGCGCGCGGCTCGTCCCGACGCCGGCGCGCGCCTCGCGCCCGGCCGACGAGGGCGGCGCCGCGCCTCGCGCCCGGCGAGCGGCGCGTCGTCACCGCAGAGGAGGGGAATTCCATGGCCCGACTGCTCATCGTCTCCAACCGTCTCCCGATCAGCGTGCGCGTCGACCGCGGCGCGCTCTGCCTCACGCGCTCCTCGGGCGGCCTCGCCGCCGCGATGCGCGGCCCGCACGAGCGCCACTGCGCGGTCTGGATCGGCTGGCCGGGCAGCGTCGCGAGCCTCACCCCGGAGCAGCGGAGGGACGCCGACGCGGCGCTCGCCGGGATGCGCGCCGTGCCCGTGCACCTCGGCGCCGCGGAGCAGCACCGCTTCTACGACGGCTTCTCGAACGGCGTCCTCTGGCCCCTGTTCCACTACCTGCTCGACAAGGTGAACCTCGACGCCGAGCTCGACTGGGAGGCCTACCGGCGCGTCAACGAGCACTTCGCCGACGTCGTCGCCGCGCAGTACACGCCGGGCGACGCGATCTGGGTGCACGACTACCAGCTCCTGCTCCTCCCGGCGCTCCTGCGGCGGCGCCTCCCCGGGGCGCGGATCGGCTTCTTCCTCCACGTTCCGTTCCCGTCCGCCGAGGTCTTCCGCATCCTCCCGTGGCGAGAGCAGATCGTGCGGGGCCTGCTCGGCGCCGACCTGATCGGCTTCCACACGGCCGGCTTCCGCAGGAATTTCGCGGCGTCGGCGGCGCACGTGCTCGGCGTCGAGCCGGGCGAGGCGGCCATCGAGCACGACGGGCGCAGGGTCGCGCTGGGGGTCCACCCCATCAGCATCGACGCCGCCGAGATCGAGCGGCTCGCGGGCCACCCCGGCGTCCGGGAGGAGGCGGCGCGCATCCGCGCCGAGGCGCGCGGCCGCAAGATCGTGCTCGGGATCGATCGGCTCGACTACACGAAGGGGATCCCGCGCCGCCTGCTCGCGATCGAGCGGTTCCTCGAGCGCGAGCCGGAGCTGCGCGATCACGTCCGCTTCCTCCAGCTCGCCGTGCCCACGCGCGAGTCGGCCGGCGCGTACGCCGATTTCCGGCGGCTCGTCCACGAGATGGTCGGCCGCATCAACGGGAAGTACGGGACGACGTACGCGACGCCGATCCACTACATGCACCGCTCGCTGCCGTTCGAGCAGGTGGTCGCCCTCTACCTCGCCGCCGACGTGATGCTGGTGACCCCGCTGCGCGACGGCATGAACCTCGTCGCGAAGGAGTACGTCGCCGCGCGGGTCGACGACGACGGCGCCCTGATCCTGAGCGAGTTCGCGGGCGCGTCCTCCGAGCTCGCGGAGGCGATCTCCGTCAACCCGTACGACATCGGCTCGGTCGCCGCCGCCGTGAAGCAGGCGATCGCCATGCCGCCCGCCGAGCAGCGGCTCCGGATGGCGGCGCTGCGCCGCCGCGTGGCCACGCACGACGTGCACACCTGGGCGCAGTCGTTCCTCGACGATCTCGACCGCGCCGCGCCGACGGCGCCCGCGGCGGCCCCCCCGTCGCGCCGGGGGATGCCCGAGAGCGTCGTCGAGGGCGTCCGCCGGGCGCCGCAGCGCGTGTGGATCCTCGATTACGACGGCACGCTGGTCCCGTTCGCGCCGGTCCCCGATCTCGCCGCGCCGGACGAGGAGCTGCTCGCGCTGCTCCGGGCGCTGTCCGAGCGCGACCGCGTGCACGTCGTGAGCGGCCGCCCGCGCGCCGACATCGAGCGCTGGCTCGGCGCGCTGCCGCTCCACCTCCACGCCGAGCACGGCTTCTGGTCGCGGCCCAAGGCGAGCGACGACTGGGTCGCGCTCGAGCCGGACGCCGCCGCCTGGAAGGGCGAGGTGCGGAAGATCCTCGAGGACGTCACCCGGCGCACGCCGGGCACCTTCATCGAGGAGAAGACGGTGACCCTGGCCTGGCACTACCGCACGGCCGAGCCCGAGCTGGCGAGCCAGCACGTGCGCGAGCTCTGCGCGCGCCTCGAGGCGCGCCTCCCCATGGATGCGCTGGAGCTGCTCGCCGGCGCGAAGGTGATCGAGGTCCGGCCGCGCGGCGTGCACAAGGGCAGGGTGGTGCCGCTCATCCTGGACGACGTGCCGGCGAGGGCGGCGGTGATCGCGATCGGCGACGACCGCACGGACGAGGACATCTTCGCGGCGCTGCCGCCGTCCGCGTGCACCATCCACGTCGGCAACGCGAGCAGCCGCGCCGCCTACCGGCTGCCCGACGCCGGCGCGGTGCGGCGCCTCCTGCGCGTGGTCCACGCGGGGCCGGACGCGGGCCGCGCGGGGCTGGACGCGGGCCGCGCGGGGCTGGACGCGGGCCGCGCGGGGCGGGGCGCCGGGGTCGTGGCTTGACGCACGCCGCGTGGGGGGCGCTCCAGGACCGCATCGCGGCCGCGTTCGGGATCGAGCCCGAGGCGCGCGAGGCCATCGTCCGGAGCATGCTGGAGCGGAGCGCCAAGGGGGCGGCGGGCTACTGGCTCCAGCTCTTCCTCGCCATGGGCATCGCCTCGCTCGGGCTCGTGCTCGGCAGCGGGGCCGTCGTCATCGGCGCGATGCTGATCTCGCCGCTCATGGGGCCCATCGTCGAGCTCGGGATGGGCCTCGCCATCGGCTCGCCGTTCCTGGCGCTGCGCTCCTTCACGCGCGTCGCCTTCAGCGTCGTCATGGTCGTGACGAGCGCCGCGGCGCTCACCCTGACGCTGCCGTTCTACGAGGTGACGTCGGAGATCGCCGCGCGCACCTCGCCGACGGCGCTCGATCTGCTCATCGCGATCTTCTGCGCGATCGCGGCCGCGTACACCACGGTGCGGCCCGGCTCGGACACGACCTCGACCGCCGCGGGCACGGCCATCGGCATCGCGCTCGTGCCCCCGCTCTGCGTGATCGGCTACGGGATCGGCACGCGGGTGACGAGCATCGCGAGCGGCGCCGCGCTGCTCTTCACGGCGAACCTCTGCGCGATCCTCCTGTTCGCCATCCTCTGCTTCCTGCTCCTCGGCTACAGCGCGGTCAGCACCGCGGAGCTCGAGCACGCGGAGCTCGCGAAGCAGAAGCCGGGGGCGATCCGCCGGGTGGCGCGCGCGCTGCAGGTCTTCTTCGAGCTGCGCCACGGGTGGATCTTCCGCGTGATGATGCCGCTCGCGCTCCTCGGGGCCGTGTACCTCCCGCTCCGGGAGGCGCTCGCGCGGGTGTCGTGGCAGGTGCGCGTCCGAACGGCGATCGTGCGCATGCTGGACGCGCTGCCGCAGAGCACGGTGCGGTCGAGCGTCACCGTCGACCACGGCAGCGTCGCCGTGCGCCTCGTGATGCTCGGCCGGACCGACGAGGCCGAGCGGCTCGAGCGGGATCTGCGCGACCAGATCGCCGCCGTCGCGGGCATGACCCCGAAGGTCGACGTGATCGCGGTGCTGGACGCGAGCGCGCTGGAGGAGGTGGCGGCGTCGGTCCGCGCGAGCTCGACGCCCATCGACGTGGCGCCCAAGGAGCCGGAGCTCGCGCTCGTTCAGAGGGAGCTCGCCGCGTCGCTCGCGGGCGCGTGGCCGCACGCGGCGGGGCCGCTCGTCGCGTGGCGGCTCCGGTTCCCGGACAACGAGCCGGCGGTCGTGGAGGTCGTGCACGTCGGCCCGGCGCTCGGCGCCCCGGCGGCCGACCTGCTCGGGCGCGCGCTCTCGCGGGATCTCGGCGCGGAGGTGGCGGTGCAGGACCGCGCCGTCGCGCCCGAGCCGATCGTCGCCGAGCCCGAGGGCGGGTGGCCCTGGCTCCAGGAAGCCCAGCCCGCGCTCGCCTGGGTGGACGACGTGGAGGCGCTCCACGGGTGCGTCGAGGTGCCGCCGAGCCCCGGGGAGAAGCCGAGCGAGGAGGTCGAGGCGGTCCTCGCGGCGCTGCGGTCGCTGCCGGCCCTCCGCTCGGATCGGGTGCACGTCCGCGAGGGCGCGCGGTGGCGCGCGATCGTGTCGGCCGCGCCGTGCGCGCCGCCGGAGCCCGCGCCGGCCGACGCTGGCGCCGCGGCGGCGCCCGGCGCCGCGGCGGACGCTGGCGCCGCGGCGGACGCCGGCGCTCGCTGAGGCTCGGCGGCGCGGGCGATCCCGCGGGGCTACTGCTCCGTCGACGCCTCCGCCTCGGTGGCCGTCGGCGCCGCGTCGGGCGCCGGGGCCCGCGGCAGCGCGAGCCTGCCGACGAGGAGGCCCACCACGGCGGCCACGGCCGAGGCGAGCAGGACGCCGAGCTTGGCCGCGGCGAGCTGCGCGGGGTCGTCGAACGCGAGGCCGGCGATGAAGATCGCCATCGTGAAGCCGATGCCCGCGACGCAGCCCACGACCGCGATCCCGCGCCAGCCGACGCCGCGCGGCAGGGCGCAGACGCCGAGCCGGACCATCGCGAAGCTCGCGAGGAAGATGCCGATCGGCTTGCCGACGACCAGGCCGAGCATGACCCCGAGCAGGATCGTCCCCGAGGCCGCGTGGCCGAGCGAGGAGCCGTCGACGCGGACGCCGGCGTTGGCGAAGGCGAACAGCGGCATGATGCCGTACGCGACCCACGGGTGGAGCGCCGCCTGGAGCCGGACCACGGGCGGCAGCGCCTCGAGCTGGGCCTGCCGGATCCGCCCGAGGGGCTTCAAGAGCTCGTCCGTGCGGTGCTCGTCGCGCTCGGTGAGCGCGGCGACCCTGTCCACCGCGTCGCGCGCCGCGGCGACGAACCCGTGGCTGCCGAACCAGGAGCGCACCGGCGTGAGCAGCCCGATGATGACGCCGGCGATCGTCGGGTGGACGCCGGCGCGGAGCATGCCCCACCAGAGGACGGCGCCGGGGGCCACGTAGGCGGCGGGCGAGCGGACGCCGAAGCGCTGGAGCAGCCGCACCGCGAGCAGCCCGCCGCCGGCGATGAGCAGCCCGCTCCACGCGACGCCCGACGAGTAGAACAGCGCGATGACGATGATCGCGCCGATGTCGTCGATGATCGCGAGCGCGAGCAGGAGCACGCGCAGGGCAGGGGGCACGCGCTTGCCGAGCAGGGCCAGGACGCCCACCGCGAACGCGATGTCGGTCGCCGTGGGGACGCCCCAGCCGTGCCGCGAGACGGGCGACGCGTTGAGCGACAGGTAGAGGAGCGCGGGCGCCATCATGCCGCCCAGCGCCGCGGCGATCGGCAGCGCCGCGCGCTTGAGATCCGAGAGCTCCCCCTCGTGGATCTCCCGCCGGATCTCCAGGCCGACGACGAAGAAGAAGATCGTCATCAGCCCGTCGTTGATCCAGAAGTGGAGGGGCTGCGTGGACACCAGCGAGCCGGCGCCGATCGTGATCGGGAGATGCCAGAGGTGCTCGTACGCGTCGCCCCACGGCGAGTTCGCCCACGCGAGGGCGACGACCGACGCGACCAAGAGGACGATCCCGCTGGCGGCCTCCACGTGCAGGAAGCGCTCGATCGGGCCGAGGACGCGCTCGGCGATGCGGCGCGCGGGGGCCCAGGTTCCGGGGGCGTGCTGTGACGGGGATCGACTCAAGGGACGGCCACGGCGCGAGCGACATCGCGCGAAGGGGGAAGGCGGCCCGACCGTCCCGTGATGACCTGTCGCGGCGCTCTGCCGTCGCGACACCCGCCCGGGAGAATACTCATCCGGGCAACCGAAGCCAGTGGGAACGGGCTCTTCGGGCGGGTGCGCTCGCCGGCGCGATCGCGAGCTGCCGCCCGGTGCCGACGCTCCAGCGCGGCCGCGCGCCGCCGCTCCGGCGTCGCCGGGCGCACGGCTCCGGGCGTGGACCGGATTCGAGGCGCCGTGTGGATCGTGAGCTGGCCTCGTCGCATCGTCGGGTCCGGGAGGTGATCGATGACGCGAGGTGCCCTGGATCCCGCCGCGGTGGCGGCCTTTCTCGTCGCGCGCCACGGCGACGCCGCCAGCGGCGCGGCCGTCGAGGTGCGCCCGCTGCAGGGCGGGCTCTGCTCGGAGGTCGCGCTGATCACCGCGCAGCTGCGCGGCGGCCCGGGGGAGCGCCGGGTCGCGCTCGTGGCCAAGCTCGTGCACGGCGTCGCCGCGCGCGAGGCGGCCGTCTACCGGCGGCTCTCGAGGTCGGTCGCGCGGCGCTTCTCGCCCGAGCTGCTCGGCGCGGAGCGGCTCGGTCGCGGGCGCTGGCTGCTCTACCTCGAGCGGATCGAGCCGGCGCACGCCTGGCCCTGGGCCGACGGCGGGCACACGGCCCAGGTGCTCGAACGGCTGGCGCGCCTCCACGCGGAGACGGCGCCGGGCGCCTCCCTGCCGGCGTGGGACTACGAGGCCGAGAACCTGGCCGTGGCGCGGGGCACCCTCTCGCTGGCCGAGCGCCTGCCCCGCGGCGAGGTCCCGGCGCTCGCGCGGTCGCTGCCCGCGCTGCGGCGGGTCGTGGCGGCGCTGCCCGCGATGCGCCGCGAGCTCCTCGAGTTCCAGCCGCTCGGCCGCGCGGTGATCCACGGCGACGTGCACCCGGGGAACGTCATGGTCCGCCGGCGCGACGGCGTCGCGGAGCCGGTGCTGCTCGACTGGGCGCGCGCGCGGATCGGCTCGCCGCTGGAGGACGTGAGCTCGTGGCTCCAGGCCCTCGGCTACTGGGAGCCGGAGGCGCGGCGCCGGCACGACACGCTGCTCACCGGCTACCTCTCGGCGCGCGGCCTCGCCCCCGCGCTGACCCGGCCGCTGCGCGACGCTTACTGGTTCGCGGCCGCGTCGAACGCGCTCGCGGGCGCGCTCGGGTACCACCTCGCCATGGCGTGCCGCGCGAGCGATCCCGGCGCGACGCCGGGCGCGCGCGCGGCCGCGGCCCGGAACGCGGCGGACTGGCTGCGCGTCATCCGCCGGGCCGACGCGTGCTGGCGCTGACGTGCTCGCGGTCGTCGAAGCGCAGGAGGACGCCGCGGTCGCCCTGCCACGCGAGCGACGTGAGGCTGGCGTTGCCCGGTCGGAACGGCTCCCAGCGCGCGGCCGGGACGCCGTGCAGCGCCCCGAGGATCTGGCCGATGACGCCCGCGTGGGTGACCACGAGCACGCGCTGCCCCGGGTGCGCCGCGGCGATCGCGCCGATCGCCGCGAGGGAGCGCGCGCGGAGCTCGCGGTAGCTCTCCCCGCCCGGCCAGCGGAAGTCGTCGTCGTCCTGGCGCAGGTTCGCCTCCCAGAGCGCGGCGTGGCGCGCCTTGACCTCCTCGATGGGCGCGCCGTCCACGTCACCGCAGCCGATCTCGCGCAGGCCGTCGTGCGTGCGGACCGGGCCCCACGCGCCGGCCGCGATCCGCGCCGTCTCGAGCGCGCGGCTCAGCGGGCTCGCGTACACGGCGTCGAACGCCGGGCCTCGGGCCAGGCGGCGGCCCAGCGCCTCGGCCTCCTCGCGCCCCCGCGCGTCGAGCGGCGTGTCGGTCCACCCGCTCATCGGCGAGGCGGTACCGGCGCGGTTGCCGGCGGTGCGGCCGTGGCGCACGAGGACAAGGAGGCAGGGTCGCATGGTCCTGGGGAGCGGGGGCGCTCGGCCAGGAGGCTAGCGTGCGCCGCGGCCCGATCGAGCGCCGCGCGGGCGGGGCGGGCGCAGCGCTGCGCCGCGGTCGTCCGGCCGCGCGCTCGCACGCGCCCGGCTCGTTCCGGCCGGGCGGGGCCACCCAGCTTGGCGCGCAACGATTACACGGCCGAGCTGCGGGTGCGGGGCGTGGCCGGTTCACGCGCTGGCTCGCTCCCCCGCCTCGGCGTTCGGCGCGTGCGTACGAGCGGGCGGGAAGCTCTTCCGTGCAGCGGCTTCATGCGCGCACGCCCGACGCGCGACCGCACGGCCGGCTCGATC
Source organism: Sorangium sp. So ce836 (assembly GCF_028553905.1). Lineage (NCBI taxonomy): Bacteria > Pseudomonadati > Myxococcota > Polyangiales > Polyangiaceae > Sorangium > Sorangium sp. So ce836. Next base: position 5,767,101 of record NZ_CP102233.1, read on the forward strand.
CTGGAGAGGGCGCCATCGATCGCGGCTCGCTTCGACTCATCTCGATGCTCGGCGACGACGCTCGGCAGCCCGGACAGGACCACCTTGATCCGGCAGATCTTGTCGATTCCTCCACGCGGCCCGTTGGTGTCCGTCAGGCGAACGCTGATGCGTTCGATGGATGTACCGAACTTGCTGAGCCTCCTGCCCAGCTTGAGGCGGATGTACTCCCGGTCCGTGGGATCGAGGTCCACCCCGATCGTGCGCACGTGGGCAGGCGGCTGCCCGCGGGAGCTCCCGGTCCGCTTGACGGGCCGCGGGAGCTCGGCCGGCAGCGCTGCCCGAGACTTGCTCGTCGCCACCTTGCGAGTTCGATCAGCCATGATGAGTCCCCCGCAGCTTGCGGGGAGCGCTGCCTCGACGGGAGCGCGGCATGCGCCTCACCACCGGGCCGAGCTCAGCGCCCGAGCCGAGCTCAGCCACGAGCTGATTCCGTGGGAGGCCGGCTATCGCAGGCGTCCACGCCGGCGGATCGCTCGCGGGAAAGGACTGCTGACAGGCCTCGTCCACGACATCGGTGTCACGCAGGGGCCTGGCCGGCAGGCCCGCTTTTCCAGCCTGCCCGGCGCGCGGCTCCTCGCCCCGACGCCGCTCGTCGCCCGGCGCTTCTGCGTCAATCCGGGCCACCCGCCGCTGCGTGCCCCCCATGGCGCGTCCTCCGCGCATGACATTGCGCCTCGCCGCCGCGGTGGCAAGCTCTTTCGCGACCTCGCAGACCATCTCGGACAGCCGAGCTGGCGGCGGATACCGGAGGGCCGCGCTCGCCCGCCGCGCCGGCGCGGCGCTCGGTGGAGGAGCGCACGATGGACAAGGCGAACCGACCGTTCCGAATCGGTATTTCAGGGTCCTACGGCGGCATGAACCTGGGCGACGAGGCCATCCTCGACGGCATCGTCTCGCAGCTCCGGGAGTCGGTTCCAGCGGAGATCACCGTGTTCTCGATGTGCCCGGAGGACACGAGGATCCGCCACCGGGTGGAGCGCGCCGTCGCCGTCCGCAACCTCACGCGAAAGGAAGCGGCCGCCGAGGTCGAGCGGCTCGATCTCTTGATCCTCGGCGGGGGCGGCATCCTCTACGACCAGGACGCGGCGCTCTACCTGAGAGAGGTGTTCATGGCGCAAGAGCTCGGTGTTCCGGTGGTGATCTACGCCGTGAGCGCCGGGCCGCTGTCGGACCCGAGCGCGAAGCAAGCCGTGCGGGAGGCGCTGAACGCAGCGGACGTCATCACCGTACGCGACAAGCAGGGATATCGCCTGATCGAAGAGGCCGGGGTGGATCGCGAGATTCACCTCACCGCGGATCCGGCCCTGCTGCTGCGCGAGGAGCCTTTGCCGGTCGAGGCCATCCGGGCCGAGGGCGTCGAGTTCGAGCGGCACCTGGTCGGCTTCTCCGTCAGGGAGCCGGGCCCGGCGGCGCCCCACATCGACCCCGACGAATACTACAGCCTGCTCGCCAACGCGGCTGACTTCGTCGTCGAGCGGCTCGACGCCGACGTCGTGTTCGTGTCCATGGAACGGACGGACGTGCAGCACAGCCACGCCGTCGCCGCCCACATGAAGAACGCCGAACGGGCGGAGGTCCTGAGGCGCCGGTACACGCCGCAGCAGATCCTCGGCCTCGTGGGACACCTCGAGTTCGCGGTGGGCATGCGCCTCCACTTCCTCATCCTCTCGGCGCTCCGCGAGACCCCGTTCGTCGCGCTGCCCTACGCGGCCAAGGTCACGGGGTTCATCGAGGATCTCGAGATGGAGACGCCTCCGCTCGGCAGCATCAGCGCTGGTCAGCTCATCGCGAGGCTCGATCGCTCGTGGGACACGCGTCACGAGGTCCGCGCCAAGATCCGCCGGCTGCTCCCCGGCCTTCAGGCTCGGGCCAGGGAGACAAACCGGTTCGTCACCGAGATCCTCGCGCAGCGAGCCCCGGCGGCGCAGCTCGAGCGGAAGAGCGCGTGAGCGCGAGGAGCGCGCGATGGACGTGATCCGGACCGACGTGGCCGTCATCGGCGGAGAGCTCGGCGGCTGCGCGGCCGCGCTGGCGTTGGCCCGGATGGGCCGCCGTGTCGTCCTGACGGAGGCGACGCGCTGGCTTGGAGGCCAGCTCACGAACCAGGCGGTCCCTCCGGACGAGCACCCGTGGATCGAGGAGACCGGCGCGACCCGGAGCTACCGCGCGCTGCGCCAGGGGATCCGCGAGTATTACCGCAGGCACCTGCCCCTCGCCGCCTCGGCCAGGTCGCTCCCCGGGCTCAACCCCGGCAACGGCTGGGTCAGCCGCCTGTGCCACGATCCGCGGGTCGCGGTGGCCGTCCTGCGCGAGATGCTCGCGCCCCATCTGCTCAACGGGCGCCTCCGCGTGCTCCCTTCCCACCGGCCGATCTCGGCGTGGACGCACGGCGATCGGGTGACCGGCGTCCTGGTTCGAGGGCTTGAATCGGGGCGCAATTACCTCCTCGTCGCCGATCTCTTCATCGATGCCACGCCGCACGGCGAGCTCCTCGCGCTCGCGGGCGTGGAGCACGCGCTCGGGGCGGAGTCGCGGGCGGAGACGGGGGAGCCGCACGCCGCCGAGCGCGCGGATCCGGGGGCCCAGCAGGCGATCACCGTATGTTTTGCGATGGAGCACCTCCCGGGGGAGGACCATACCATCGACAGGCCCTGTCAATACGAGCTCTGGCGCTCTCTCCGGCCGCCCGGCTGGCCGGGCTGCCTGCTGGACTGGACGGCGGTTCGTCCCGAGACGCACGAGCCGCTGACTCGGGGTCTGTTCGTCGCGGACGACGGGCATCCGTGGTGGACCTTCCGGCGGATCCTCGACAGAACGGTCTTCGAGGCGGGGTTCGCGCCGAGCGACGTTACCATCGTCAACTGGCCGCAGAACGATTACTGGTTCGGGCCCGTCTGCGGCGTCGACGAGGTGGAGGCCGCGCGGAACCTGGACGCGGCGCGGCAGCTCAGCCTGAGCCTTCTGTACTGGATGCAGACCGAAGCGCCTCGCCCCGACGGCGGGGTCGGCTACCCGGGCTTGCGGCTCCGCGGGGACGTGGTCGGCGGCACGGCCGACGGCCTCGCGCCGGCGCCCTACATCCGCGAGTCCCGCCGGATCCGGGCCGAGCTCACGGTGCTCGAGCAGCACATCGCCTATCCGCTCCGGCCCGACGGCCCTGCGACGTTCGAAGAGAGCGTGGGCATCGGGTGTTATCGCATCGACCTGCATCCGCGCGTCGGGGGCGCGGGGTACCTCGACCTCGGCTGCTGGCCGTTCCAGATCCCGCTGGGGTCGCTGATCCCGGTGCGGGTGGAGAATCTCTTGCCGGGCGGCAAGGCCCTCGGCGTTACCCACATCACCAACGGCGCCTTCCGGGTCCATCCGGTGGAGTGGAGCGTGGGTGAGGCCGCGGGGCTGCTCGCCGCGTTCTGCCTGGAGCGCCATGTGCCGCCGCGGCAGGTGCGCGCCCGGGGGTCGCTTCGCGAGGAGCTCCAGGCGCTCTTGGTCCGCGAGGGCATCGAGCTGGCCTGGCCGGCGCTGATGCCCGTGTGAGCCGGCATCGCGGGAAATGCCTACGTGAGGTTCGTGAGCGGCCCGGTGCAGTACTCCGGCGAGCCGAACCTGGTCCGGGGGTCGCCGAACAGGTTCAAGATCGAGACGAGCAGATTGTTGTGCGGGAGGCTCGGGTACTGGACCCAGCGCCCGGTGCGCAGGCCCCCGCCGCCGCCAGCCAGCAGGAACGGCATGTCCTTCTTCGCGTGGGCCGCCGGATCCGAGATCTCGGAGCCGAAGAAGACGACGCTCTCGTCGAGCAGCGAGCGCCCGCCCATGTCGACCTTCTCCATCTCCTGCAAGAGATAGAGGTGCTGCTGCGAGTACCAGGTGTGGATGCGCGCGCACTCGACCGGCCTGTAGCCGCCGTTGTGCTGGTAGAAATGGTGGTTCTCGGTCAGGTTCAGCCACGGCAACGTGTGCTTCGCCTCGGTGTCGCTCCACTGCAGGGTGCCGACCGCGGTGATGTCGCAGGCGAGCGCCATCACCAGCATGTCCGTCATCAGCTTGCCCACCTTGGGGATGGCCGCGTCGGTCGAGGCGTCCACGATCGTGCCGTCATCGCTCGAGTTGAGCCCCGAGCTCGGGTCGTAGTCGGACGTGTCGACCCCCGTCAGGACCCGGCAAGCGCCCGCCGCAGCCGGCGTGCTGCCGAGGCTCTGCTCGATCTCGCGGATCTTCGTCAGATGCTGGTCGAGCTTCTGCTTGTCGGCCGCGCCGAGCCGCGCGGAGAGGGCGGCGTAGCGCCCGTCGAGGAAGTCGAGTATCGAGCGCTTCCGCGCGAGGCGGAGGGCGGCGTCGTCGCTGGCGCCGGGGTTCAGCGTGCCGAAGAGCTCGGTGAAGATCTGCACCGGATCGAGGCGCGGCGGGATGGGGCTGTACGGCGCGGTCTCCTCGAAATTGACGACGTTCATCGGCGACATCAGGCCGTGGGACTTGCCCGTCGCCCAGCGCACCGCGAGCTGGATGCTCGCCTTCGCCTTCCGACCGGCGGAGATCCGTGAGGCGATCACCTGATCGATGGACGGCCCCCTCCCGTAGCCGCCGTTGTTCGCGCCCTCCTGCTCCGTGCCCGTGAGCCAGGCGATGATCCCGCACTGGTGCTGCTCCCCGCGCGCGCTCTTCATGTCGAGGCCGTCGACGACGAGCAGCCGGTCCTGCACCGGCGCGAGCGGCGCCAGGATGGGGCCCAGGGTGAAGCTCGTCTCGGTGCCGGTCGGACGCCAGCGGTCGATCACGGTCCCGCCGGGCGTGTAGACGGCGAGGAAGCGCCGGGCGGGGGCGGGTTGCGCGCGCGCCGGGCGCTCGGCTCCCATGATCTCCAGCCACGGGAGCGCGACGGCGATGGCGCCGGCGCCTCGCAGCACGGCACGTCGGCTCAAGCGGAATTTCGACATACGCCTCGCTCCTGTCAGGCAGCCATGTAGAGGAAACCGTCCGTCCGGGTGAGCTCGACGAGGAGCCGCAGGCTCGTGACTCGAGGACCAGAGTTCGTCGTCGCGCCTCGCCCGCCCCGGGCACGCCGAGGTTCCGTCATTCAACAACAGACTTTACGAACTGACCAGAGGATTGTGGTACGGGCCCACCAGACCGCCTTTGATGCGTGGATAAGTGGTTGAACTCGCGTCGCTTTTCCGGGAGGTGGTGGACCGCATGAGAGAGTTCCGCCAGCTACAGCATGGCTGTACGAGGCGCGAGCAGCGGCGAGGGCTCGACGTTTCGGACGCCGTTTGCGTCGCAGAGCCCCCTGCTTCGCGCGGGACGCGGCTCTTGCCGGCGCCGGCGCGCGGCCGCCACCGGCGTGCTCGCGGGCCTCGCCCTCGCGCGCCAGGCCGAGGCGGTCGACTTGCGGGACGGGAGGGACGCGACCTCGCTAGCTCACGGCGGGGCTCCTGTCGGCGGCCGTGCGGGGGCGGTTCTGAGGCCGCCTCACTTGCCGTAAGCCACCCGCCACACGGTGTTGCTCTGGTCGTCGCTGACCAGCAGCGCGCCGTCCTTGGCCACCGCGAGGCCGACCGGGCGGCCCCACACGTCGCCGGTCCTCGTGACGAAGCCGGTCATGAAGTCCTCGTAGTACCCCTCCGCCTTGCCGTCCTTGACCGGGATGCGGATCACCTTGTAGCCGGTGCGCCGCGAGCGGTTCCACGAGCCGTGCTCCGCGGCGAAGATGTGGCCCCGGTAGTCGGCCGGGAACTGCTGGCCCGTGTAGAAGCAGAGATCGAGCGACGCCGAGTGCGACTGGATCAGCACGTCCGGCACGAGGACCTTGTCCCTCAGCTCGGGGCGCTTGCCCTGATGGCGCGGATCCTGGTTCGGGCCGAGGTAGTACCAGGGCCAGCCGTAGAAGCCGCCCTCTTGCACGCGCGTCACGTAATCGGGGACCAGGTTGTCGCCCAGCTCGTCGCGCTCGTTCACGCTGGTCCAGAGCGCGCCCGTCGACGGCTCGATGGCCAGCCCGACCGGGTTGCGGATGCCGGACGCATAGAGCGTCTCGTTCTTGCCGTCGGGCGTGAACGCCAGGATGCAGGCGCGGCGGTGCTCGTCCTCGTCGTCGTCGACGTTGGAGCGCGAGCCCACGGACACGAACATTCGCTGGTCATCCTTGCTGAAGGCGATATCGCGGGTCCAGTGGCCGCCGCCGCCGACCATCTCCTTGCCCGAAGGGATGTTGGTGACAAGCGGCTCGGCCGGCCCGCTGGCCTTCGTGTCGCCCGCCTTGTAAGGGAACCTCACCACGCTGTCGGTGTTCGCGATGTAGACGTGCGTCGGCGCGTCGGTGCCCGACGGATAGAAGGCGATGCCGAAGGGGCGGTCGAGATCCTCGGCGAACGCGCTGCGGGCTTCGGCCTTGCCGTCGCCGTCCGCGTCCCGGAGCACCGTCACCCGGTCCGCCCCGCTCTCGGCCACGAACACGTCGCCGTTCGGCGCCACCTGCAGGACGCGCGGCTCGTCCAGGCCCGTGGCGAGCTCGGTGACGGCGAATCCTGATGGCACTTTGGGGAATGCACCGGCTGGACGATCTGCCTTGCTCGGCCGGTTGACCACCGACTCGTCCTCGTTGGGCGGCGGGAGGTCAGCGACGGTGATCTTGCGTTTGACGCCCGGCGCGTCCGTGGTCCAGTCGCCCAGCGCGTCGGCGCCGGTGAGGACCCTGTCGGTGGGCGCCGGCTGCGGCGTGACCTCGGCGCGCTTGGGCGAGCACGCGGCCAGCGCGCCCGCGCCGGCGAGAGCCAACAGCACCTGAGCCAACCCGCGCCGGGCCCGCCGGCGGTCTGATCTTCGGTCGTCCATGGCCTGTGATTGCCATTCGGATCCTCCTCTGTCCACGGCTCCGTTCAACCATCGATCAACGACCGATGAGCCCGCCAATCTCCTCGCGCCGCAGGGGACGCCGTCCCTCGCGCGCCTCACCGGGGCTCCCCCCGGGACTCGGCCCCTTCCAGCGCGGCGGCCCCGCCGCAGGCGCGCCTCACCGCAGCCCGAGCCGCTTCGCGAGGTGGTGCAGGTTGCTGCGGTGCATCCCGAGGGCCCGCGCCGCGGCGGCCCAGTTGCCGTCGTGCTGCGCCACGGCCTTCTCGATGAGGTCGCGCTGGTAGGCGTCGACCCGCTCGTGCAGCGTCGCCCCCGCCGAGGGCGGCGCCTCGCCGCCGTCGCCCTCGGCGTCCTTCTCCCCCTCGACCGGGGGCGCCGCCGCCGCCGCCGCGAGGCTCCCGCCGAGGTGCGCCGGCTGCAGCACGACCGGCGCCCCGCGGGGCGCGCCGCGCGACGCCTGCAGCACCATGCGAAACACCGTGTTCTCCAGCTCTCGCACGTTGCCCGGCCAGGCGCCCTGGACGAGCAGCTCGCGCGCCGCGCGCGAGATCCGCACCGGGCCCACGCCGAGCCGCGCGCGCGCCGCCTCGCAGAAATGGCCGGCGAGCAGCGGGATATCGCTCCTCCGCTCGCGCAGCGGCGGCACCGCCAGGCGAACCACGTTGAGCCGGTGGAACAGGTCGGCCCGGAAGCGCCCCTCGGCCACCTCCTTCTCGATATCGCGGTTCGTGGCCGCCACGATCCGGACGTCGACGCGCAGCGACCGGTCCGCGCCGACCCGCTGCACCTCGCCCTCCTGCAGCGCGCGCAGCAGCTTCGGCTGGATCGACAGCGGCAGCTCGCCGATCTCGTCGAGGAACAGCGTGCCCCCATCGGCCACCTCCAGCTTGCCGGGCCGGTGCCGCTCCGCCCCGGTGAACGCGCCGCGCACGTGCCCGAACAGCTCGCTCTCGGCCACCGACGCGGGCAGCGCCGCGCAGTTCACGTAGAGCAGCGGCTCGCCCCGCCGCCGCGACGCCGCGTGCACCGCCCGCGCCGCGAGCTCCTTGCCCGCGCCCGTCTCGCCGGTGATCAGCACCGTGAGATCCGACGGCCCCACGAGCGCGATCTCGTCCCGCAGCCGCTGCATCGCCGGGCTCGTCCCGAGCAGGCCGGCGCCCCGCTCCCGCTCCGCCGCCCGCCGGAGATCCTCCGCGACGAGGCCGAGCCGCTCCGCGCTGTGCTCCAGCGCGTCGATGAGCTGGCTCGTGCGCATCGCCGCGCCCGCGAGCGCGCCAAGCCACGAGAGCGTCGCCGCGTCGACGCCCTCGAAGGCGCGCGGATCCAGCGCGTCGGCCGTCAAGAGCCCGACGAGCGCGCCCTCGACCCGCAGCGGGCAGCCGAGGCACGCGTGCACGTGCGCGAGCGACGTGGCGTCCGAGGCGAGCAGCCCGTCGAACGGATCCGGAAGATCGGAGTCCGGCGGGAAGCGCACCGGCCCCTCCGCGCGGCAGAGGATGTCGAGCCGCGGGTGCGCCTGGGCGCAAAACGTGCGCCCCAGCGCCTCCGGCGCGAGCCCGTGCGCCGCGAGCGGCACCAGCGCGCCGTCGTCGTACCGCATCAGGCACGCCGCGTCGCACGGCACCACCTGCCGCACCGCCTCGAGCAGGCGCCGGTAGCGATCCTCGGCCCCCAGCGACGTCGTGAGATCCAGCGCCACCGACAGCAGCGCCTCCAGGCTCGGCATGTTGTCCCATGTACAACGTCGTTGCGGTTTCGACAACGCCGGCCCGTTGCGGAAAGCGCAACATGGGCCGCCTGGACCCACGAAATGAAAGGGGGAAGGGGAGAGGCACGCCGCCTGCTTGAGGGCCCGGTGTCACGACCGGAGCCCGGAGCCGCGCCGCGGAGGCGCGGGCGCGCCTCGGGCTGGCGCGAACAACGAGGTCGATATGCATAGCCTACGACGACTCTGGCTGGCGCTCGCCGCCGTCATCACCCTTGGATTCTTGATCCTCGGCTTCATGGGCCGGGAGGTGTACCGCAAGGCCCCGCCGATCCCCGAGGCCGTGCGGACCCCGTCCGGCCGGGTGCTGCTCACGAAGGACGATATCCTCGACGGGCAGCTGGTCTATCAGAGCATCGGCGGACAGCAGGTCGGCAGCGTCTGGGGGCACGGCGCTTACCAGGCGCCGGACTGGTCGGCCGACTGGCTCCATCGCGAGGCCGAGGCGCTCCTCTCGATCTGGAGCCGGCGAGAGCACGGCGCCCCGTTCGCGGCGCTGCCCGACGAGGCGCAGGCCGCGCTCAAGGCGCGGCTCCAGCGGACGATGCGCGACAGCGCCGTCGACCCGGCGACCGGGGCGCTCACGATCTCCGAGGATCGCGCGCTGGCGATCGAGGAGACCGCGGCGCACTACCGCGCGCTCTTCGGCGACGAGCCGGGCCTCACCGGCCTGCGCGAGAGCTACGCGCTGCACACGGGCGCGGTCCCCGACGCGGGGCGGCGCGACAAGCTGACGGCGTTCTTCTTCTGGACCTCGTGGGCCTGCGCCGCGGAGCGCCCCGGCACCGGCGCGAGCTACACGAACAACTGGCCTCACGAGCCGCTCATCGGCAACGTCCCCACGGCCCCCAACGTCGTCTGGTCGGTCGCGAGCATCGTGCTCTTGCTCGCGGGGATCGGCGCCCTCGTGTGGTACAACGCCTTCCGCCGCGGCGAGGACGCGGCCGCCCCCGCGCCGGCGCGCGATCCGCTGGCCGGCTGGGTGCTCACCCCGTCGATGCGGGCCGTCGGCAAGTACTGTGTCGTCGTGGTCGCGCTGCTCGCGCTCCAGGTCGCGCTCGGCGCGCTGACCGCGCATTACACGGTCGAGGGACACGAGGTCTTCGGATTGCCGGTCGCCGACTACTTGCCTTACGCGGTGACGCGCACCTGGCACGTCCAGCTCGGCGTCTTCTGGATCGCGACCGCGTTCCTCGCGGCGGGGCTCTTCCTCGCGCCGGCGGTGGGCGGGCGAGAGCCGAGGGGGCAGCGGCTCGGCGTGAACGTCCTCTTCGGGGCGCTCGTCCTCGTCGTCTTCGGCTCGCTCGCCGGAGAGTGGCTGTCGATCAAGCAGCGCTTCGCGCTCGAGGCGTCCTTCTGGTTCGGGCACCAGGGGTACGAGTACGTCGACCTCGGCCGCGCCTTCCAGATCGCGCTCTTCGGCGGCCTCGCGCTCTGGCTCTTCCTGATGCTGCGCGCCCTCTGGCCCGCCCTCGCGCGGCGCGACGTGAGCCGGCACATCGTGCTGCTCTTCACCGGCGCGACGGTGGCGATCGGCATGTTCTACGGCGTGGGCCTGTTCTACGGCGCGAAGACGCACCTGTCGGTCATGGAATACTGGCGCTGGTGGGTCGTGCACCTCTGGGTCGAGGGGTTCATGGAGGTCTTCGCCACGGCGGCGATCGCGTTCCTGTTCACGCGGCTCGGGCTCGTGCGGCCCGACAGCGCGGCGCGGGCCGCGATCCTGTCGACCTGCATCTTCCTCGTCTCGGGCATCCCCGGCACGTTCCACCACCTGTACTTCAGCGGCACGCCGGTCTCGGTGATGGCCGTCGGCGCGAGCTTCAGCGCCCTGGAGGTGGTGCCGCTCGTCCTCGTCGGGATGGAGGCGCACGAGACGTGGCGGATGCAGCACCGGAGCGCGTGGATGCAGGCCTATCGCTGGCCCATCCAGTTCTTCGTCGCGGTCGCGTTCTGGAACTTCGTGGGCGCGGGGGTGTTCGGGTTCCTCATCAACCCGCCGATCGCCCTCTATTACATGCAGGGCCTGAACACGACGCCCGTGCACGCGCACGCCGCCCTCTTCGGCGTCTACGGGCTGCTCTCGCTCGGCCTCGTGCTCGTGATGCTCCGCCGGCTGCGCCCCGACGCGGTCTGGAACGAGGCGCGGCTCCAGGTGGCGTTCTGGGGGATGAACGTTGGGCTCGGGCTGATGATCCTCCTGAGCCTGCTGCCGATCGGCCTCGCGCAGGCGTGGGCCAGCGTCGACCGCGGGCTGTGGTACGCGCGGAGCGCGGAGTTCCTGCAGCAGCCGCTGCTCGAGGCGCTGCGGTGGATGCGCCTCGTCGGGGACAGCGTGTTCATCGCCGGCGTCGTGGCCTTCGTGGCGTTCGTCGCGGGGCTCTGGACGCGGCGGCCGGCGGGCGCCGCCTCGGCGAAGCCCGCGGCGCCCGGCGAGGCGGCGGCGATGGCCGCGCCCGCCGCGAGCCGCGCGCCGGCGGCCTGAGGCGCCCGAGCTGCTGTGCACGACGAGGCGCGCTGCCGGCGGAGGGGGGGCCGCCGGCGCGCGAGGCGGCGAGCGGCGCTCCTTGGCCGCCGATATTCACGGATCCAAGGGACCGCCTTCGCGCCGCAGTCAGCCTGCGGGGAAGGCGGAGGACCTGCCCTTCAGAACAGCAGCCGAACGCCTCCGCCGAGCGGGCCGATGTGCAGCTCGGCCCGGGTCTTCGCGCGATCGCTCTGGATCTGCCCCGTGATCCAGAGCGGTATGCCGGTGACGGCCATCGCGCCTCCGAGGCTCATGAGCACGGTGGGAAAGACCCACGCCTTCGACGCGCAGCCGCAGAGATCCTCGCCGCGCGGCCGGGTGAGGAAGTACATCCCCGCTCCGACGGAGCCGAGGACCAATCCGCCGACGGAGAGGCCGACGCCCACGTCGCGCCGGGTGGTGTCGACCGGGGGAAGGGGCGCGGCTTGCTCGGCCCGCGCGTCGCCCGCGAGGAGCGCGTTGCCCGCGAAGAGCACGATCGACCCGAGCGCGGCGAATCGCATGCCTGCGAGGATCCCTGGTCCCGGCGCGCCCGTCAAGGCGAGCCACGGAGAGGGCGCCCCGCGCCGGGGAGGGCGCCGCGGCGCTCTCTCCCTCAGGGCCCCTCCGGATCGAAGATGGCGTCGACATATCGCATCGTCTGCTCGCGCCGGCGGCGCTTGCGCTCGGCCGCGTCCTCCTCGACGTGCGCCTCGTCCGGCCTCACGCGGAAGAGCGGCTGCCCCTTCTGCACGATCGTCCCCTCGCCGCCGTCGATGAGCACCTCCTCGATCGTGCCCGAGAACGGCGCGAGCACCTTGTTGAACATCTTCATCACCTCGAGGACGTACAGCGGATCACCGGCCTCGAAATGGCTGCCCTTCGTCACGAACGGCGGCCGATCCGGCGCCTCCTGCGCGTAGAACATGCCGCCGGTGACCGCGACGATCTCGTTCGCCCGCGTGGCGGGCGGCGGCGCGAGGACCTTGCGCATCCGGGCCGCGAGCTCCCGGTCGAGCAGGCGCTCGGGGATGACGACCTCGCCGTCCTCGCGCACCCGGAGCTCGAAGAAGCGCGCGGCGTCGCCCGCGAGGACCAGCGCGTCGAGGAGCTCCAGCCCCGCCTGGAAGCCGAGGTGCGCGCCGCGGACCCGACGCCAGAGCTCGCCGTCCCAGCCGGGGGGCGCGGCGGGCTGCGACAGGGCCTCTCGCAGCGCAGGCCACGACGGCGCGCCGCCCGCCTGGCCGATCCGCTCGCCGAGGCGCCGGTAAAAGCCGAGCGCGCGCGAGAGGAGCGCCTCGTCGTGATCCCAGATCACGTGGGCCGCGGGGGCGTGCGGCTGCGGCGTCATGTTGAGCAGCCAGTACGTGTCCGCCAGCACCTCGACCGGGTTCTTGAGCCAGCGCACCCGCCCGGGCCGGACCTCGAACGACCCCAGGTTCCGGCTGAGCCACGCCGACAGGAGGTGCGGCTCCGCGCAGATCCGCTCCACGGGGCGGCGCACGAGCGTGTCCTTGAGCGCAAACACCTTCTTGAGCCCCGCCTCCGCGCCGTCCCCGGCCCGCGACGCCAGCCGGCGCTCGTGGCGGGCGCCGAGCTCGGCCCACATCGCGTCGAAATCGAGGCCTCCGAGCTCCACCGAGAGCTGGCCGACCAGCGTGAGGTACGGGACCACGAAGCGCGTCGTCGGCTTCGCCCACACGTCCCGCGCCAGGAACCAGTGCACGAGCCCGTAATGAAACAGGAGGTTCGTGTGGAGATCGCTGCCCCGCAGCGTCGTCGTGCGCAGGATCTCGCAGAGCCGCAGGTACGCCTCCTCGCGGGAGCCGCCGTAGGTCACGAGGAGCGCGATGTTGCTGTCGTACGCGCCCGCGAGCCGGTAATGCATGAACACCCCGGTGTCGGGGTTCTTCGCGCAGATGCCCTGATCGTCGCGGATCTCGTGCGGGTGCGGATCGCTCCAGGAGACGATGACGCCGCCCGCGTGCGGCTCCAGCGCGCCGTTCGTGGCGTTGAGGCGCGCCTCCACCGCGGACCCCTCGCGCCGGACGCGGACCGGCCGGGGCAGCCGCTCGCCGTGGCGCGCGAGCAGGACCATGCACTCGATGAGCGACGTCACCTCGAACGCGTCGGCCGGATCGGCCGGGTTCTCGAAGCGGAGGGCATAACAGAGCTCCGACACCCGGTGCTCGACCTGGATCCGGGTGTTGACCTCCATGAAGTAATGGTGATCGCCCTCGACGATGCACTCGAACGTCGAGGCCGAGTTCAGCCCCACCGCGAGCCCGAACCGCTCCGCCTCGGCCTCCATCCGGGCGAGCGAGGCGAGCTCGCGCTCGAGCGACGCCGCGCGCCGGTCGTCGCCGGCGGCGCGCGCCCGCTCGATCGCCTCGCGGAGCCCCTCCTGCGTGATCGCCACCTCGAGCAGCTTCTGCTCGTGCATCTGGAGCGAGCAGTCGCGCCCGCCCAGCGCGACGCACCACGCGCCGTTGCCGATCAGCTGGATCTCGTTGTGCCGCGTCTCCTCGACGTTGAGCTCGAGCAGGATGTTCTTGTTGTCGCCGACGCCCGCGGCCTTCACCTCCGCGAGGACCTCCCGCGCCAGCGCGGGGACCTCGGCCGCCCGCGCGCGCGCCGCGGCCTCGGGCTCCGCCGCGCCCTGCGCGACGCCGGCGAGGAGCCGCTGCCCCTTGCCGCCGCCGCCGCCGATGGCTTTGAGCCGGATCCGCCGCCCCGGGTGGCGGGCGAGGAGCTCGGCCGCGCCCCGCTCGAGCTCCGCGCAGAGCTCGTCGGTCGTGTAGAGGTCCACGCGCGCCGCGTAGGCCGCCGCGAGCAGCGCGTCCGCCGCCTCGGCGAGCGGGACGCCCTCGGCGAGCCGCGCCGCGGCCCCCGGGTCGCGCAGCAGCCCGCGCCCCTCCGCGGCCGCGCGCAGGCCCGCGTGATCGGGCCATTTGCGGAGCACGATCCGCCGGGTCGCGTCGTCGATGCCGGGCGTCACGCTGACCGCGGTCGCGAGCGCCGTGCGCTTCGCCTCGTCCTTGAGCCCGGCCGCGCGCTGGACCGACGAGCGGGGGCCGATGAAGACGAGCCCCGCCTCCTCGAGCGTGCGCACGAACTCCTCGTCTTCGGCCATGAAGCCGTACCCCGCGAACACGTGCGTGTAGCCGCCGGCCCGGGCGATCGTGACGATCTCGTGCATCAGCTTGACGCGCTCGTCCTTGGTCGCGCCGGTATAGTCCTTGACCCGGTGCACGCGCGCCGGGTGGATGCAGCGCAGCTCGGGCGCCAGCGCGTGCGTGTAGACGATCGAGTCCTTCTCCGAGAGGAGGATGCCGTAATGCTCGATCCCCATCTGGGCGAAGACGTCCATCGCCTCCTTGCGGATCGGCCCCCGGCCGACGATCAGCGGCCGCACGTCGTCGGCGGCGAAGGACCGCGCCCACGCCGAGCTCGATCGGCCGAGCCGGCGGTCGCGCACCACCATCGGATTGCGGTCGTAACCGCGCTTGCTCCCGAATCCATCCATGCTCAATGAAACTCCCGCTGAACCCCGGTGAACGGCCCTGGCTGGTAATGGCGGAGCAAGAACTCCAGGTTCTCGCCGATCACCGAGCGGAGCTCGCGCGGCATCACGAGCCGCGAGATGGAGCCCAGGCTGAGCCCCTCGCGCGGGTTCATGAGCTCCCGCTCGTACCGCGCGCCGAACTCGGCCTCTCTGGCCTTCAGCCACGCCGCGGCCTCCTCGCGGGCCTCGGCCTTCGCCTTCGCCTCGTCCAGGCCGCGGCCGAGCCGCTCCTTGACGCCCGCCTTCTCCCTGGCGCTCGCCTGCGCGCGCACCTTGCGGAGCTCGTCCTTGTAGACGAACTCCTTGCCGGCGGGCCCCATCACGGCGACGCGCGTCGTGGGGAGCGCGAGGACGACGTCCGCGCCGGTCGCGTAGTTGTTGAACGAGGCGTAGGCGCCGCCGAACGCGTTGCGCACGAGCAGCAGGATGCGCGGGGTGCGCACGTCGATGATCGCGTCGAGCATCGCCCGGCCGGCCTGCACGATGCCCATCGCCTCCTGCTCCCGGCCCGGGAGGAAGCCGGTGGTGTCCTCCATGAAGAGGAGCGGGATGTTGTAGAGGTTGCAGAAGCGGATGAAGCGGGCGTTCTTGTACGCGGCCGCCACGTCGATCTGCCCCGAGGCGACCGCGCTGTTGTTGGCCACGAAGCCGACGACGCGCCCGCCGATCCGCCCGAACGCCGTGATCGTGTTGCGCGCGCGCTGCGGCTGCACCTCGAAGTAGTCGCCGTGATCGCAGATGCGCTGGATGATGATGCTTATATCGAGCGGCGTATTGAAGCCCGTGGGCGACGAGAGCGCCCTGCGGAGCAGCGTGTCGATCTCGGTCGTCTCCCGGTCGAGCGGGTCGCTCGTCCGCTGGAACGGCGGGCTCTCGCGGTTGTTGCTCGGCAGGTAGCCGAGCAGGCGGACGGTGGTGCGCAGCGCGCCGACCTCGTCCGGCACCGTGAGATCGGCCACGCCCGAGGCGCCGTGGACCCGCGGGCCGCCGAGGTCGTCGGGCGAGACTACCTCGCCGAGGACCGATTTGACGACCGCCGCCCCGGTGAGGCCGAAGAACGTCCCGCCCGGCTGGATGACGAAGCTGCCCTGCCGCGGCAGGTAGGAGCCGCCGCCGGCGTTGAACCCGAACATGCACATGATGCTCGGCACCACGCCGCTGATCTTGCGCAGCGCCGCGAACGCCTCGGCGTAGCCGTCGAGCCCGCCGACGCCCGCGGGGACGTAGGCGCCGGCGCTGTCGTTGAGGCCGATGAGCGGGATCCCCCGCTCTCCCGCGAGGTGGAACAGCCGCGCGAGCTTGCGGCCGTTCGTCGCGTCCATCGACCCGGCGCGGACCGTGAAATCGTGGCCGTAGAGCGCGACGTCGCGGCTGCCGATGCGCAGGACCGCGGTGACCAGCGACGCGCCGTCCAGGTTCGGCCCCCAGTTCTCGAAGAGCACGCGCGGCGGCTCGGGGGTCAGCACGCGGATGCGCTCCCAGATCGTCATCCGGCCTTTGCCGTGCTGCCGGATGATGTTCTCCGGGCCCGCGGAGACATAGGGCCGCCGGCGGAGCTCCTCCGCCTCCAGGAGCGCGGCGTCGTACGCCGAGGCCGGCGCGGCCGCTCCGCCGGGCGCCTCGTCGAGCGGATCGTCGAGCGAGGGCACGACGGCGGCGGGCTTCGTCACGAGTTCGTTGCGATCAAGGGGGCTCATGGACAGGCGAGCCACTCTACCATGGCGGGATCTCGCGGCGCACCTCGCGAGCCCGGCGAGGCGCGGGCCCGTCTCGGCGTGTGGGGCGCGGCACGGAGCCCTGCGTCGGAGGCTGCTCGACCGAGTCCGCGGCTGCGCCGCGGCGCGTCTTCACCGCATGCGGCGGGCGGCGCGCGGCGTCGATGACACCTGGCGTACGGCGGCCGCCGTCAGGCGGTCTCTTTCTCGGCGAGCAAGGCGGCCAGGACGGCGAGGGCGTCGGTCGTCGTGAAGACGCCGACGACGTGCGCGCCGTTCAGCACCACGGCCGAGCCGTACTTGTGCTCGGCCATCTCGCGGACCACCTTGGAGAGCGGCGCGTCCGGCGCGACGGCGTAGGGGCTCGGCGACATCGCCTCGCTGACGAGGAGCTCATCGCCCTCTTGGTCCTTGAGCGTCTCGATCCAGTAGATGTCTCGCTCGGAGATCATGCCGACCAGCCGGCCGCCGCGCAGCACCGGCAGGTGTCGGATGCGATGTCCTCGCATGAGCTTGCGGGCGAGGCCGACCTTCTGATCGGCGCCGATCGAGTGCGGGCTCTTGGTCATGCAATCCTGGATGCGAAGGGTCGAAGAGCTCATGAGGCCTCCCCGGGCGCTCGGCGTCGTGACGAGCCGAGCCGTTCAGGTGTCTGCAGGGCTGTTCACGCTGTTGGCAAGATGCGGACCACCGGGCGGAGCCGGCTCCCCGCTGAGGTGGTCAGCGCGGCCGGCGAGCTGAGCTGGCCCGATGCGCCGCCTGCGCCGCGCCGGCGAGATCCGACCTCCGGCGGCCGGCGAGGGCGCGCCTGCAGCGATTGCGCGTGGGCGCAGGGGGTTCGCCGGCCGACACCGCGTCCAGCTGGCCGAGCGACGCGCCAGGGGAGCTCGACTGGATGAGGGGTCGGGGCGTGAACGCGGTGTGGGCAACGTTCTCCCATCGACGTGGGGTGCGCGTGCGCATCGACATCAGCGCTGGGCGGCGATGCGCTCTACGGAAAACGACCGCGCAACGCCTCTTCACGTCGAATCTCGACGACGAGAGGCCGGTTCATCCGGAGCAGCGCGACCGTGGCGCGGCCTGTGGGGGTTTTGCCGACGATCAGAAGCTCGTCCGTGACTTCGAAGTGATCTTCCCAGCGGGCCCAGCGCGGGTGAAAGAGGTACGCAGGGGCGCCCGTCGTGGGATCGGCCCCGTGCGTCCGCGCTCCCTTGCGCAGCGAGCAGGATACACAGGCGAGCGCCAGGTTCTCCAGCGTGGTCAGGCCACCCTCATGCCGCGGCTGGATGTGATCGATGTGAAACGTGGCTTCCTGGCCGATCTGGGAGAGCCTGCAATACTCGCATCGATCGGCCGCCCTCTCGCGGACGCGGCGCTCTAGCGCGGCAGGCATGCTGTCGCGGCTCATCGCGCTGGCGCTGGCTCCTGCCGCGACGCGCGGAGCCGGAGCAGGCTGAGCAACTCGGCGAGATCGACGAGCCCCTCGGCTTCGATGGCCTCATCCGCCGACAGCTGCTCTCCGCGATCCTGTTTGTCCAGGAGCGCCTGGAGCCGGCGGTCCACCCCCTCCGGGAGGCGGAGCTGGGCAAGATCGGAAGGGAGCTCCACATCGATGTGGACCGTTGCCGGTGTAGCCATGGGCGAACTCCTGGATGAACCTAGCGGGTACGAGGGCGGCGACCGGCCTGAGACTAGCATGCAATGGCGCTCGGGGACGAGTTGCTCCGCCGGCCCGGCGGGCGCCGCCGCGGACGAGGCGGCGAGGCGCGGGGCATCGGCCGAACCCCGCCAGCGGCGGGCGTCTGTCTGCGGTGGCGCGCGCGTGGCCACCGGGCCGATGGGCGGCGCGCTCTCGCCAGACCTGGGCGCCTCGGGGCGCGTCAGTCCTTGTCGTCGGACTGGGCGACGTTGCCCGGCACGCCCAGGGCGACCGGGCCCATCCCCTTGCCCTTGAAGCGGTTGTGCCAGAGGCTCTGGCCGGTGACCGAGAAACACTCGATCTCGCCCTGCTTGGCGACGAAGAGCCGGTCCCCCTCCAGCAGCAGCGTGGCGCGGCCGTGCGTGGCGGTCTTCGCCTCCCAGAGCAGCTCGCCCGTCGGGTAGCGCAGGCAGGCGACGTTGGTCATGCTCGCCGCGTAGATCGCCGCGGGCGTGATCAGGAGCGCCGTGGACAGGTACCCGGCCCCCTGCTTGTGCTCCCAGAGCACGCGCCCGGTGACCGGGTCGACGCCGAAGATCTGACCCAGGAACGCCGCCACCAGCACCGGCGCCGCCGCCGTCGTCCGGTATTCGCTCATCCGCCGCCTCCCTTCCTGATTGCGCTCAGCGAGCTATCAGCAGGAGGTCGGCGCGGCAAGCTGCGAGCGCGCGCGGTCGGGAAGATCGACAGGTCACCGCGTTCGCTCTACGCTCCTCGGCCTCCCGGGCCTCGATGAAAGACACTGCACGACACTTGCGCGACAGGGCGGACTGCTGGCATCAGCTCGCGCTCTTTGGCGGCTGCGTCGCCGTCCCCGGTCTCTTCGCCCTGGGATCTCTACAACAGTTCTTGCAGGCCTCCCTGTTTTGAAGCGGGCCCTCGTCCTGCGCGTCGTCGCAGCGCTCGCAGCAGCCCTGGCAGCAGGTCAGTCGGGTTGTCATCGAGAGCGCCTTCCCCAAGGCGACGTTTCGACGGGGGGGCTCCCATCGTCGGCGAGCGCGCCGGCGTCGCCGGCCTCGCCCTCCGGAGCGGCTTCGGCGGGCGGCGGTGGGGTGAACGACCTGGATGCTGCACGGCCGGGCACCACCGGGGCTCCTCGATCGGGATCGCCGCCGTCGTCGCTCGGCGATGCAGGGTCGGTCTCGCCCGCTCCTGCGACCGCCGCCGGCCCGAGCGCGCCGGCTGGCACGCCGTTCGACCAGGATGCCTGGCTGGCCGCCCGCGGCGCCGCGTGGCGTCCCGATGCCTCGTGCTGGTCGACCCTCGCCACGAGCCCGCCTCAGCGCCTCAACATGTGCTCGTGCCACCAGGCGCTCAGCCTGCCGGAGGTCGAGCTGATGGTGTGCTCTCGTGCGCGCGAGCCGGAATCCGGAGCGGCGCCCGTCGTGACGCACACGGTCCTCTACGCAGCGCGGGGCGGCGTGCTCCAGGCTGTGCTCGACGTCCCCACCGGCGCGACGCTCGACGAGTGCGCGCCGGGCGCCCAAATCCCCTGCTCGGTGGCGCTCGATCTTCGCGTCGAGGGAAGCTCGATCCGATTCGACGATACGGCGGGGACGACCCCCTCGTGCGACCACCCCTGGATCGCCGCGAATGGCCCCCTCCCAGGCGCCTCCGGCGGGAGCAGCGCCTCCGGGCAGCGCGTGCGCGCCGCCTACCGGCGCATCTGCAGCGTCCGCGGCCGGTACGTCTGGCAGCGCGGCGCGCTCCGCCGCGCGCCGTGATCAGGCAGCCTTGCCTGCGCGGGAAGGCTCGAGACCGCCGCCGCATACAGATCTGTATGCTGAGCTACACCAGAAGCCTGTCCCCGCATACAGATCTGTATGCTGAGCTACACCAGAAGCCTGTCCCCGCATACAGATCTGTATGATGAGCTACTCTCAGGTCCAATTCCGCAGGCAGATCTGTATGATTTCCTATGTCGAACCCCAGCTCCGCAGACACAGCTGGTCGATCTTTTACGAGGAACGCTCGCCCCTCAGGCTCTCCTGCGCCCCGGCGGGATCAGGTACCCGCAGCTCCGCCCGAACCACCGCAGCACGTCGAGCGACGACAGGATGCCCACCACCTTGCCGTCGTCCGAGACGATCGGCAGCCGGTGCACGCCCTCGTAGGCCATCAGCGACGCGGCCTGCCGGATGCTCGCGCTCTCGTGCAGCTGCACCACCACCGGCGTCATCACGTCGCGCGCGGTGACCTTGACGGGCTCGTACACGTGGAAGCCCTGCTCCATGTCGAGCGGCGCCACGTCGTCCGGGTGCAAGGTCACCCGCTCGGACTCCTCGGTGTCGCGGCGCTCCTCGGCCGCCCGGAGCACGTCGGCCCGCGACACCATGCCGACCGGCTTGCCGTCGGCATCCACGACCGGCATCCCGCTGATCCCGTGGCGGATGAGCAGGGCCGCGATCTCGTCGACCGCGACCTCCGGCCGCACGCAGATGACGTCCCGGCTCATGATCCCGGCGAGCGGCGCCGCCGGATTCACGTGCTCGCTCACCCCGGCCAGCGGGTCCGCGCTCGCCATCGCCGACATCGCGCGTTCGGTACCGCAGACGACCGATGTCGTGCGCGACGCCGCGTCGAAATGCAGCGCGCGGAACCGCTGGCACGACTCGCACTCGGGCACCGTGGCCGACCGCTCCTTGAGCGGGCAATACACGGTCGCGACGACCGACGCCTCGCCGTCGTCTCCAACGATGCGCGCGCTGCGGATCGCGTGGTGCGGGATGGGGTGCTCTCCGTTGCTCGGTCCAAGGGTCGTCATCGTCATCTCTCCGCTCGCCTCCGCGACCTTCGCTCGAGGCGCACCCTGCGCCGAGCACCGGCCGTGCCACGCCCGAGCGCCCCGGAACGCCGCGCCAGGCGCCGCAGGCCCGAAACGCCGCCTCCGCGCCGCCGCGCGCCGTTTGCGCTGCGACGAACGGGATGCACGCCTCGCGGGCCCCGCGCGGAGGTCCGCCGCGCGAGCGGCAACGCGCCCGGCGCGCGAGGCGCCCGCTCTCCGGCGTCCGGAGCGGATGGCACGGCCCGTGCGACCCCTGCGAGCAGCGCGCGGCGTGCCGAGCGGCGCGCCGCGCAGAGCGCGGGCAGCGCAGGGCAGCCCGCCCGGATGAGCTGGCAACGAGGCTGAGGAGGATGTCATGTCGAGCGTGGGCGCAACGGGTCGGTTCATCGTCGTGGTCGGGATCGACTTCTCGGATCTGAGCAACCGCGCGCTCGATCAGGCGCTCGAGTCCGCCTGCTGCCGCGACGACGCGGAGGTGCACGGGGTCTACGTCGAGCCCGAGAGCTGGGTCGGCGTCGGGCTCTCGCGGGCGCCGGCGGCGGCCACCAAGCCCGAGGTGGCGCTCCAGCAGCTCCAGGCGCGCGCGAGCGAGCGCGTCCGCGCCCTCGGCGGCAAGCTCGACGGCAGGCGGCTCAAGCGCGTCGTGGTCCACTTCCGCCGCGGCGATGCGGCCGGGAACATCGCTCAGCTCGCCGCCGATCTCGACGCCGACCTCGTGGTCGTCGGCTCGCACGGCCACCGCGGGCTCGAGCGGCTGCTCCTCGGCTCGGTCGCCGAGCGCGTCGCCCGGCTCGCGCGCTGCCCGGTGTGGATCGTGCGGCCGAAGGATCACGCGAGCGCCGGCCGGGTGCCAGAGATCGAGCCGCCTTGCCCCGAGTGCGTCAAGCGCCGGCAGGAGACCGGCGGCGCCGATCTCTGGTGCGCGCGCCACTCGGAGCATCACGTCCGGCCCCACCGCTACTCGTACGCGACCCACGGGGTCTACGCGACGTCGAGCGCCGCCTACCACGCGACGCCCGAAGGGAATTGAACGCGAGGCGAGCCCGACGGGATTGCGCACCTGCGATTGCGCACCTGCGAGGTGAGCCCCCGACATCCTGTCCTGTGAACGCAGGACGAACGGCGCATTCAATCGTGCTCGCGCTTGATCGCGCCGCAGCTCCGTCGCGTCCGACCTCATCGGACGGCGGCCCCGGCCGCGCGCCGGCGTATTGACGCTGCGCTGCCAGCGGAGAATATACCGTGTCATGAAGCGAACCTGCATCGCCGTGGCGGCTTTCGCGATCTCCCTCTCGGCGTCCGCCGCGGCGCAGCCGGTGAAGCTGTTCGTGCTCGCGGGCCAGTCCAACATGGTCGGCTTCGGCGTGGGCACCGCGCTCCCGGCCGAGCTCCAGAGCCAGCCCGACGTCTGGTACGACCACCACAACCCCGACGCGCGCGAGGGAGGGCCGTACGCCGAGGCGACGAGCACCGACTGGGGGCCGCTCGAGCCGAAGGGCGAGGCGCGCCGCTACGGGCCCGAGATCACGTTCGGCCACGCGATGGCGGCGGCGTACCCCGAGCACCGGATCGCGATCGTGAAGCTGGCGCAGGGGGGCACGAACCTGGTCGACCACTGGGGGCGCGGGCTGGGGCCGGATCCGGAGGTGCTCTACAAATCGCAGCTCTACCACGCGCTCCTCGGCAAGCTGGACTCCGCGACGTACGCCGGCGATCGCGCCCTCCGCTACCCCGATGAGCCGACGCGGCTCGACAACGCCCTGGCGCGGCTCGAGTCGGAGGGGCACGACGTCGAGATCGCCGGGCTCCTCTGGATGCAGGGCGAGAACGAGGCGGGGTGGTCGGCCGCGTTCACCTACGGCGACACGCTGCGCGGCTTCATCGCGGCGATCCGCGAGGATCTCGGCGTGCCCGGGCTCCCGGTCGTGCTCGGCCGGATCAGCGACAACCTCTACCCCGCGAACGGCGGGCCCATCGCCGCCGGCAAAGAGGCGAACATCGACGCCGTGCGCGCGGCGCAGGTGGCCGTGGCCGAGGAAGACCCGCGGGTCGCGTGGGTCGACACGGACGACTTCGCCCCGCGGCGGTCCGACGATACGTGGCATTTCGACTCCGCCGCGTACCAGCTCCTCGGCGACCGCTTCGCCGAGGCGTACCTCGCGCTGGTCGCCGAGGCCGGCTCGCCGGGCGCCTCGTCGGCGAACAGCGCCGCGAGCGCGGGCGCGGGGGGAGGGGGCGGCGCGGCGGGCGCGAGCGGGAGCACGGTGGGAGGGGGGGGAGGGGGCGGCGCGGCTGGCGCGAGCGGGAGCTCCGTGTCGTCGGCGAGCAGCGCCGCGAGCGCGGGCGGAGGGGGCGGCGCGGCGGGCGCGAGCGGGAGCTCCGTGTCGTCGGCGAGCAGCGCCGCGAGCGCGGGCGCGGCGGCCGCGGGCAGCGCCGGGAGCGCGGCCGGATCGAGCGGGGCGGCGCCCGGGGGCACTGGCGGCAGCAGCGGCTGCGGCTGCCGGACGGCCGGGATCCCGGGCCAGGGGCCGGGGGCGGCGGCGCTCGCGCTGATCGCGCTGGCGGCATTGCGGCGGCGCCGCGGGAGCGGGCGCGAGCCCGGCTGAGCGTCGCGCGTCAAAGGGCGGGAACGCGGGGGAGCGCGCCGTCTGCTCCGGGATGGGTGGAGCAGGCGCGGCGCGCTTCGGGGGAGAGCCTCCGCATCGCCCTCGCGGCGCGACGCAGAGGTGCATCGTTTCAGGGGAGCCGCAGGGGCCCGCCGTCACACCGGACGGGCCGTCTGCGGGCGCTCACCCTCGCTGGCTCACTCCTGCGGCCAGCACCCGCCCTTCCAGCACTCGTAGCCGTCGCGGCAGTCGGCGTCCGACGCGCATGCGGCGTAGCAGCCTCCGTTGTCGGCGCAGACGCCGCCGCCGACGCAGCCCTCGCCGGTCGCCGGGTCGCACAGGCTGATGCAGTAGCCGCCAACCCACTGCGGGTATTCGGCCTCGCTGAGGCAGTAGAGGCCCATGCAGTCGGTGTCGGCGGTGCAAGTTTCGCCGTCGGCGCCCTCACCCGCCGGCGGGATGCAGAACCCCGAGCCTACATCGCACGTGGCGCCTGCGATCGCGCACTGAGCGTCGCTGGTGCAGGCCGCCTCGCAGAGGCCCTCCTGGCACGTATAGCCCGCGCGGCAGTCCGCCGAGATCGCGCACGGGACGTCGCAGAAGCCCCCGCCGTCCTCCGTCGGGATGCAGGCGCCGCCGCCGGCGCACGCTTCGCCATCCGGCTCGCAGTAGCCCGAGCAGTAGCCGCCAGGAAAGCCGTACTCGGCTTCGGTGATGCAGAAGCCGCTGGCGCAGTCGTCGTCGGCGGCGCACGGGCCGGCATCCGGGCTCGGCGGCGCCTCGCAGTAGCCCGCGCTGCACGTCCCCACCGCCGGGCACTGCGCGTCGCTGGTGCAGCCCGGCCAGCAGGTGTTGTCGGTGTCGCACTTGTAGCCGTCGCGGCAGTCGGCCGCTGACTCGCACGGGGCGACGCAGGCGCCGCCTCCGATCACGGGGACGCAGGTGCCGCCGCCGGCACAGTCGCTGTCCGTCTCGCAGCCGCCGGTACAGTGCCCGGACGGGAAGCCGTACCCCACCTCATCCAAGCAGACGCCGCTGGCGCACTCGTCATCGCTGACGCAAGCAGCGCCGTCGGCAAGGGGCTCGCCGCCGCCTCCGGTGGTGACGGAGGTCGTGGAGGTGACGCTGCCGCCGCCGTCGCCGCCGGCGCCGCCGTCGCCGCCGGCGCCGGTGGTGACGGAGGTCGTGGAGGTGACGCTGCCGCCGCCGTCGCCGCCGGCGCCGGTGGAGGTCGTGGAGGTGACGCTGCCGCCGCCGCCGCCGTCGCCGCCGGTGCCGGTAGAGGTCGTGGAGGTGACGCTGCCGCCGCCGTCGCCGCCGGCGCCGGCGCCGGTGGTGGCGGAGGCCGTGGAGGTGACGCTGCCGCCGCCGTCGCCGCCGGTGCCGCCACCCTGGCCGCCGGTGCCGCCGCCGTCGCCGCCGGTGCCGCCACCCTGGCCGCCGGTGCCGCCACCCTGGCCGCCGGTGCCGCCGCCGTCGCCGCCGGTGCCGCCACCCTGGCCGCCGGTGCCGCCGCCGTCGCCGCCGGTGCCGCCACCCTGGCCGCCGGTGCCGCCGCCGTCGCCGCCGTGCCGCCCCTGCCGCCGTGCCGCCGCCGTCGCCGCCGTCGCCGCCGCCGTCGCCGCCGTCGCCGCCGCCGCCGGCGCCGCCCGTTCCCGCCGTCGTGCTGCCGCTGGTCGTCGTGCTGCCGCTGCCCCCGGTCCCGGGGGTCGTCGGGTCGTCATCGCCGCACGCTGCGGTCACCAAGCTCAACGCAAAGAGGCACACCAAAGATCGCATCTTCATCCGCTGCTCTCCAGCCGGTAGGGGTCCACTGACGCGGTGCCGGCCGTCGGAGGCGAGGCGCCGCAGCGCGATGGGCGCACGCGCATCTTCTGTCGAAACGGAACGGATGCCAACGGCTCTTTTCACTCCGTCTCCACTCTTCCGCGCGGAGAGCACCCGGAAACGCCGCGTTCCATCGCCGCCGCGCTCACCCCGCCCCCGCCGGCCACGTTCAGAGCAGCTTTACGACGGCGCGACCCACGCGGCATTGTCGGGTCCGCTCCACGGCGCACGCACCACGCATTGCGGGCAGCAGGGGCGTTTTCTCCGCCCGCCGCGTGAGCCCTCCTCCTGACCCGCGCGCATCACCTGCCACACGTCGCAGCGCGGTCGCCGCGCTGCGTGTCCCCCTGTGATCTCCCGACTCGAGCGCAGCTCGGACGCACGCACTCCGCTGCTGCCCGGCCCCGAGCGCCGCCTCGACGATTGACCGGCCGCCTCCTGAGCTGGTATACGTAGCCGTTTTCTTTTGGAAGAATTTTACAGTCACATTCGAAGCGAGGATTCGGACGAGCGCGGTGTGCGCAGGTGAAGGGTACCTGGAGCTCCCAGCGCCAGCCGTGTCGTATTGCCCTCGCCGGCTTCGCGGCGGCGCGCTGCGCTTCGGCGGGACGAGCCCTCGCTTCGGAAGATGATGAGGAGAAATCCCATGCGTGTCAGACACGTGATGATCACAGCAGCTCTCGTCAGCCTCTTCGCCGCCTGCGCCACCTCGGACGGCGGCGACGGCGGGCCGCCGGTCTACGCGACGGTCTGCGAGGCCCGCTGCGCCTGCGAGGACTGCTCCGGGGACAACGAGGGCCTGTGCGAGGCCGAGCAGGAGGACATCGAGGAGCGGGCCGAGGAGCGCTGTCAGGCGCAGCACGCGGCGTACGTGGACTGTGTCCGCCTGGAGGGCCGGTGCGTGGATGGTCATCACCTGGCCGAGGTCTGCAACGCCCACGCGGCGGCCCTCCTGGGCTGTCTCGAGCCCAAGGATCGCGATCACTGCCCCACCGCCGGCGACGGCGTCTGCGACGAGCCCCAGGGGACCGACACGTGTGCGGCCGGGACCGACCCCGCCGACTGCCTCTCTTTCTGTCCGTACACCGGCAACGGCATCTGCGACGAGCCCGAGGGGTCCGGCCGGTGCCCGGCGGGCACGGACGTCGACGACTGCAAGCTCGTGCCGTGCCGGTCGGTGCAGGACGGGACCTGCGACGAGCCCGAGGGGACCGGCCGGTGCGACGAGGGCACGGACGTCGACGACTGCATGGAGGCGACCTGCCCCGAGGCGAACAACGGCGTCTGCGACGAGCCGGAGGGCACCGGGATCTGCGACGAGGGCACCGACGCGGCCGACTGCGCGGGCGAGCCGTGCCCCTACGTGAACAACGGCGAGTGCGACGAGCCCGAGGGCACCGACTACTGCGAGGAGGGCACGGACGCCGCCGACTGCGCCCCCGCCCCCGTCGCCTGCGACGACCTCGACACCTGCGGCAGCGACTCGAGCGGGTGCATCGCGTGCGCGAACGAGGGGAGCTGCGCCGACGAGCTCCAGGCGTGCCTCATCAGCGACGACTGCTACTTCCTCGTCCAGTGCCTCGTGACCTGCGCGGACACGGACGACGTCTGCGTCAATGAATGCCTGGACTCGTATCCGGACGGGGTGGATACGTTTTACAATTACGACACATGCTTGAACTGCGAACAGTGCTACTACTCGTGCGGCGCGAGCGGCGTATTCGAGTGCTGAACCGTGGCTCATCCCTGAGCGCTGCGGAGGAGATGAACATGCTTGATCGACGAGACGTTCGTGCGCTTTCGGCCCGCGCCGCCCTCCTGGCCACCCTGGCCGGCGTCGCCTCCTGCGGGGGCCTCTCCGCGGGCGATTACGCGGTGTACCGCGTCGCCCTCGAGGCGTCCGAGCAGGCGCCCGGCTGCTTCCCCGACGACCGGCCGATCCTCGCGGAGAAGTACGACGCCACCACGTTCCGGGACGGCCAGACGTTGCTCCTCTACCTCCCGACCGACGACGAGGCGGTGCTCGACATCGGCGGTCTCGCGCTGAAGGGCTCCACGGAGGACGATCCCTATACCTTCGAGGGCAGCTCCCAAGACGTCGAGTTTCCCTTCCGCGCCAGGGTCACCGACGCCGACCAGGACGGCATCTCGGACGACGTCGATCCCTTCGTCGACGCCGACAAGGACGGCGACGACGACACGGATCCTTCGCGCGACCGCGTGGTCGACACCGACGGCGACAAGCTGGACGACCGCGATCCGCTGGAGGACAGGTTCGTCGACGCCGACGACGACGGGGACGACGACCGCTTCCGGGAGATCGTCGGCGACACGAGGGTGATCGCCAGCCTCCGGGTGAGCGTCTCCATGACGGTCGACGGGTCGACGGTCCGGGGCGTCGTGACGCGGACGACCGAGGAGACGTGCGAGGGCGACCTGTGTCCGCCCCACGTGGACCAGCCGTGCGTCGACGTGCAGCGGTTCCGCGGCGTCGAGATCGACGAGGCGGATCTGACCTTCGGGGTCGACGCGCGGCCGACCCGCTGAGCCGCGCTCCGGCGGCGCGCGCCTCGCGCCCGTTCTGGTGCGAAGCACATCCAAGAATGTGCGTTCGAGGGTCCCCGGCCGCCGAAGAGGGCCGCTGCGCACCTTCAGCGCAGTGCTTTCCTGCCCAGGCTGCACTATCCTCGGACTTACCGTGAACCTGCTGTGGCAGTCGTTCCCCATGCCCAAAGGTCGCCGCGCCCAGGCTTGGCGATATCACCCCGTCTACCGGCGACCAGCCCATTTCCACGACGAGCCGGAGTTCAACCTCGTCGTCCGGGGAACGGCCACCTTTCGCGTGGGGCATCGTCGCGTTCCGATGGGCCGCGGATCGCTGTCGTGGTACCCGCCCGGGCTGGATCACTACCTCGAAGACGCCAGCCCGGACCTCGAGCTCTATGTGGCAGGGTTCCGGCCCGAGCTGATCGACGCGTTCGCGCGCGAGCACGGCTGCGCACCGAGCTTTTCACGGCCACACCAGCGCCTCGACGAGGCCACCTTGTCGGCTTGTACAGACGCTGTGGCCCAGGCGCCCAACAGCCGCGACGACCCGGCTGTCGAAGGACGGCTGCTCGAGTTGCTCGCGGTGCTGGCACAAATGTCACCTCCTCCGCAGATGAGCCTCGGGCACCGTGCTGCGGCCCTGCTGGTCGAGGCGCCGAGCCTCCGCCGCGACGAGCTGACCCGACGCCTGGCCAGCAACCGCGGCGATGTGAGCCGCAACTTTCGCCGCGACCAGGGGCTGTCGTTGACGGAGTACAAGAACCGGCTGCAAACGCTGAAGCTCCTCGAGCTGCTCGAACAGGGCTCCAGCCACTTGACTCACGCGGCGCTCGAGGCCGGGTTCGGTAGCTACTCGCGCTGTCACCAGGTGATCAGAGAGTTGCTGGGCATGGCGCCCAGCGCGCTCCTCGACCCAGGCACCCGAAGACGACTCGCTGACAGGTTGGAACCGTTGAGCGCACAGCACGATCGCCGAGATCCCGGGTAGCTCGCGCACCCGGACGCCTCGCTTTCGACGCCGCTGCTCCGCGGACCGGCGCTCGGTCTGCACAAACGCACAAACCTTGATGCTCGCCGTACGGCGGCTGAGTATCCGATCGGCATGCGAAGCCGACCAGCCCTTGCCTTGCTCGCGCTCCTGGCTTTTTCGGGATGCTCCGACGACTCGCCGGATCCGAGCTCCTCCCCCGCCGCTGGTGGAGCTCCCCCCAACACGGCGACGGGTGGGGGTGCTGCCGACCCCATGACCGGCGGCGGTGGCGGCATGCCGCCAGAGACGCCCATGACCGGTGGCGCAGGTGGCACGGGCGGCGCAGGTACGGGCGGCGCGAGCTCCGGTGAGACGAGCAGCGCAGCTGCAGGCGGCACGGGTGGCGCCGCTGGAGGTGGCGCTGGCGACGGCAGCTTCGAGCTCGCCTGGGAAGATCCGTTCGACACCGTCGATCTCACTCGCTGGCAGCTGATGACCCACAGCTGGGACGGCAATCTCGCGCAGTTTGCCGGCGAAAACGCCGCGGTCAGCGACGGCATCCTGCATCTCTCGCTGACGGCAGCCAACGATACAAGCAAGCCCTTCCGCGGCGTGGAAATGCGCTCTCGCGAGACGCTGACCTACGGAAAAATAGAAGCGTCGGCTCGGTTTGCGCGGGGCTCCGCAGTCGTCTCTTCTCTGGTGCTCATTTATACACCATGGCCCCCCGACGACTGGAACGAGCTCGACATCGAGTTCTTGGGCAAGAACACCGATCGTGTTCAGTTCAACCACATGGTGAACGTCCCGCCGGCCGATCCAGCCACCGGCCACCTCCAGTTCCCCGAGCTCGTCACGCTGGGCTTCAACCCCACAGCGGGCTTTCACACCTATGCCATCGAGTGGGTGCCCGGTGAGGCGCGCTTCTACGTCGACGGAGCGCTCATGCACACTGCCACCGAGGAAATGGAACGCATGGTCCTCCCTCAGAACATCCTCTTGACGATCTGGGCTTCTGGATCGCCAGGTTGGGCAGGCCCCGTCGACAGCAGCACCGCCCCCACGCGCGCCGAGTACGACTGGCTCCGCGTCTACCGCTACGTCGGTCCGTAGGTGCTCCGTGGGTTTCCCCGTCGGTTGAGTCACGCGCAGCAGCGCGCGGGGGCGGCGCCGTAGGAAGCGGGGTCGAACCGGACCCGTTCTTCCGCTGCTCGATCCGTGTGGACGGCGTGTTCGAGCCGGCGTCCGTGAAGCGGCTCTACCGGCGGTAGGCGCGCGCCGCTTTCGGTCTGGACAGGTGAGGCCGGACGCGTAGTGTAGTCTGTCGTGCGCAGCGCACCGGAGGTGAGCCACACGCAGGACCTCCAGGCGACTTCAGACGCTCTGGGAAGGGGGGCTCCGCCTGGCGAGGGCGACGAGCGAGCCGAGGGCGCGAGGCGGAGCTTTCGCCCCGGCGACATCGTCGCAGGCCAGTACCGGCTGGATCGGCTGCTCGGCGAAGGGGGCATGGGCGTGGTCTGGGCCGCGGTCCACGCGCTGACCGGCGCGCGGGTCGCGCTCAAGTTCGTGAAGGGCGTGTCCGGCGCGGCGCACCTGCGCCTGCTGCGCGAGGCGAGGATGGCGCACGCGCTCGACCACCCGAGCGTGGTCGCGGTGCACGACGTCGTGCTCGAGGGCGGAGCGCCCGTGATGGTCATGGAGCTCCTGTCCGGCGAGTCGCTCGCCAGCAGGCTCTCTCGCGAGCCGAGGTTGTCCGTCGCGGAGGTCGCCTCGATCTTCCTGCCGGTCGTCTCGGCCGTCCGCGCGGCGCACGCGAACGGCGTGATCCACCGCGATCTGAAGCCGGAGAACATTTTTCTCGTCGACGTACCGAGCTGGCAGGTCAAGGTCCTCGACTTCGGCATCGCGAAGCAGATGCCCACGAACGGACGGGACGCTCGAACACCGAAGCTCACCGACAGCGGGACGAGGCTGGGCACGCCCTGCTACATGTCACCGGAGCAGGCGGTCGGAGACCCGATCGATCACCGGACGGACATCTGGTCGCTCGGCCTCCTCCTCTACGAGTGCCTGTCGGGCGCGCTCCCCACGCGCGCCGACAATGCCCCGCAGGTGTTGAAGATCATCGTGACGGGCCACATTCGCCCGCTGCGCGAGCTCGCGCCCGACGTGCCCGCGGAGCTGGCCTGCCTCGTGAGCCGCATGCTGTCGGTGTCGCCCGACACCCGGGTCTCGGACCTGAGGGAGGTCCAAGAGGCGCTCGCAGCGCTCGCGCCGGCGGCGGCGCCGAGGCTCGGCGCGCCGCAGGCGGCGGCGGCTGCCCGGTCGGGGCCGCCGGCGGCTATTCCGGCAGCGCCGGTCGAGCGGCCGGGCGGCCACGCGGCGAACGTGGACGAGGTGGATCCCTTGGCCCCGACCGAGCGCCTCGGCGATGCGGTGCGTCCGGCGGAGCGCCGCTCGACCGGGAGACGCGCCGGCTTCCGGGTGGCGGCGTTCCGGCTCGGCCTCGTCGTGGCGATTGCGGGGGGCCTCGCCGCGGTGCTCGCGCCGCGGGGAGAGCCTGATCCAGTCCAGGAGCTGCCGCCCACCACGATCAACGAGCGAGCGCGATTCTGGTACAGCGCCGCGCTCCAGGCCCTCGGCGACGCCAACGAGGGCCAGGCGGTGGAGCACCTCCGGCAGGCGATCTTCCACCACTACGCCTTTGCCGAGGCGCATCTCCGCCTCGCGATCTACTCCCCGGAGCGCGCCGAAGCGCGGCGGCACTACGCGCGCGCCCGGGAGCGGGGCGCCGCGCTCGGCGCCATCGATCGAGCGCTCCTGGACGCGATGGAGCCGGCGCTCGGCCGCGATCCCGAGGATACGGCGCTCTGCGCCAAGAAACTGCGCGCGGTCATCAAGGAGCACCCGCACGAGGCGGAGCCGTATGCCATCCTCGCGCGGTACACGCTGCGCTGGAACATTCACGCCAGCGCCGACGCGGCGAAGGGGGCCATCGCGAGCGACCCCCAGCGCGCCCAGGGATGGGCCGCGCGGGCGCGGTCGTCGCGACATCTCGGGGCGTACAACGACGCCGTCTCCGCCGCCGACCGCTGCCTCGAGATCTCTCCCCGCGCGGCGGACTGCTACGAGGTCCTGAGCGAGGTCCACAGCGCGCGCCACGACTGCGCGGAGGTCGAGCGGGACCTCCTGCGCATGCTGTCGAGGACGAGCGCCAGGGGCCCGATGATCCATCGCAGGCTCGCGTCGTCGAGCCACGCGCAGAGGCGGCCTCCCGACGCCGTGATGGTGCCGCTGCGGCAGAGCTGGGTCTCGCTGCCGGAGCGGGAGCGGCGCTATCTCTCGATGCTCGACGAGTCGAACGTGCACGCGCTCGCGGGCGACTTCGCGAAGGCCGAGGTGCTGCTGCGGAGCGCGCGCCTGTGGATGGAAGCGGAGTCCACGGCTCACCGCGACGCCGCCCGAGCGCTCATCGACATCTACCTCGAGACCGATCGCGAGCTCGAGGCGGCGAGCATGGCCCGGACGTGCCTCGACAACTACAGCGCGTGCGCCGGCGGCGCGCCGGACCTGCTGCGGGTCCTGCTGCACGCCGGCGGCATCTCCCGCGCCACGTTCGAGGCGAAGCAGGCCGCGCACCTGTCGCTGTCGAGCGCTCCGGGCGCCCCGGAGCACGTGCTCTCCCTCCTGACGAAGGCGCACGCGCGCTGGATCCAGGGCTTCGAGGAGGCCGCGGAGGAGGCCCCCGCGCTGCCGATCGCGGCGCTGACGAGCGATCAGATCGGTCCGGAGCTCCACGCGGACATCGGTGCGGTCTACCACCTCGCGGGCATGCCTCACCATGCCATCCCCGCGCTCCGCAAGGCGGTCGCGACGTGCGATATGCTGGACTGGCCGGTGAGGTACGTCCGCTCGTTCTGGTTCCTCGGTCAGGCCCTCGAGCGGACGGGGGACACTCCCGGCGCGTGCCGGGCCTACGCGAGCGTGATCGAGCGCTGGGGAGGCGCGAGCCCACCCTCCTCGACCGCGGCGCGGGCGCGCGAGAGATCGAGGGCGCTCGGCTGCGGACCGACCGACTGACCGTCCTCCGCGCGCCGGAGAGGGCGCCGCGTCATCGTGGACGGAGCGGTCGGGCGCGACGCGCTCATCGCATGTGGCCTGTGCAACATCTGATGGCGTGATTGTTTGCGAGCGCTCATCGGACACGTGTGCAGAGCGGCGGCGCCTTCGCACAAGGGAGCTCGTTTCGTCTTGACACCCCGTGTCCGCGCGGCGTCTGCGTAGGTCAAATCAGCATGGTTGTCGGGATGAACCCGGCTAGCTGGCGCGCTGGAGAGCGCGTTATCATGGTGGTCTCGACCTTTTGTCGCCGGGCAGCTCTGGCGAGGAGGCATCATCCATGGGAACGACGTCTTTTCTCGTGTCTTCCGCGGCGGTCCTGGCATGTCTCGGCGCGCCGGACGTCGCTCGAGGGCTCGTCTCTCAGCCCTCGAGCGGCGCGTGGCCGCGCCGGCTTCAGCCTGCGGAGCCGGAGTCCGTGTACATGAGCAGCGCCGCGCTGCGCGAGGCGACGCTGGCCCTGGAGGACGCCATCGCGGGCGGGGAGATCCGGGGCGCTGTCCTCCTGGTCGCCCGCCACGGGCGGATCGTGCTCCACGAGGCGCTGGGCGAGCGCGACGGGTTCAACGCGAGCTGGCCGGACATGCCGTCGCCGCCGATGCCGCGCGACGGGATCTTCGATCTGGAGTCGATGACGAAGCCGTTCACCGTCTTCCTCGCGATGAGGATGCAGGAGTCCGGCCGGTTCCCCGGCTTCAAGATCGACAACACGGTCGCGTCGTACTACCCCGAGTTCGCCACGAGCCCGGACAAGGAGCGCGTGACGATCAGGGACCTGATGCGCTACGTGTCGGGCGAGGACATGGACGCGAGCGGCGTCCTCGGCGCCAGCGATCGCTGGCACACGATGCTCACGGCGCCCTTGCTCTACACGCCGAGCCAGAAGGTCCTCTACAGCGACCTCGGGTTTCGCATCCTCGGCCACGTGCTGGAGAAGGCGGGCGGCGACTCGCTGCAGGGCCTCATGAAGACCACCATCTTCGATCCGCTCGAGATGTCGAGCACGTCCTACCGGCCGAAGCTCCACATGCCCGCGATGAGCGATCGCTTCGTGGGGACGGCGTGGTCGAGCGAGCGCGGGCGTTACCTGCGGGGCGAGGTGCAGGACGAGACCGACTACGACGTGGAGGAGAACACGGGGACCCCTCGGTACGGCCACCTGACCGGGTGCGACGGCCTGTTCTCGACGGCGCTCGATCTCGCGAAGTTCGGGCAGGTGCTCCTGAACCGGGGCGTCCACGTCTGGGGCCCGGACGCGCTCTGCAACCCGATGCTCCTGTCCTGTCCGGGCCAGCGGATCCTGTCGCGGTCCTCGGTGGAGCGCATGACGACGCTGCAGACGGGCGACATGGGCCTCCCGACGCCGGCGACCACGTTCGCCCAGAACCTGTTCTATTCGGGCAAGGGGCTCGGATGGGAGATGTACGATCCCGGCGCGTGGCCCGGCGGCGATCACACCTCGGCCGTGGCGTACAGCAAGACCGGCGGCGCCGGGACGCTCATGATCATCGACCCCGATCCGGCGCGAGACCTGATGATCATCCTGCTCACGAACCACGGGCTCCCGGGCTACGACCACCTCGGGGTCGACGAGGACCAGCTGTGGTACTGGGACGATTTCGACGCGATGATCGAAGACATCCGCGCGGAGGAGGTCAGCGATGCGGTCAACCTGTCGCTGATGGATGTCCCGTAGGGGGCCTCACGCCGGCGTCCTTCGGCGGGACATGGGGTGTTCGCGCCGGGGCCATTCGGCACATCGGGCCGTCGCGCGAAGTCGCTCGGCGCCGTCTGCGGATGAGCGATGAGCAGCGAGCATGCCGTGGCCGGGTGTGCGCCCGCGATCGCGCGGGGTGGGCGGGCGCGGCGCGGCGGGCGCGGCAGTGCGCCGGGACGTGCGCCGAATGACGCGGCGGAGCGCATGGCGCTTGCGCCCGTGCGAGCGTGCCCTCAAAGGTAGGTGTCCCGCCGCGAGGACCCCCGGATGAACGACGACCTCCGCATCAGCCCACCCAACGCCGCGACCCGCACCGAGAAGGCGAGCGCCGAGGTAGAGCTCGCCCCGCTCTCCCCCGAGGATCGTCTCTCGTCGTTCTACGCCGGGTGCCCGGTCGCGCTGTTCACGACCACGCCCGAGGGGCGCTTCATCGACGCGAACCGCGCGTTCGCGCGCCTCCTCGGCTACGCGGACCACACGCGGTTCCTCGACCTGCCCGTCCCGGGCTTCTACGCCGACCAGCGGCAGCGGCAGGAGATCATGCGCACCCTCGACCAGGAGGGCGCCGTCCACGGATACGAGGTCGAGTTCGTGCGCCTCGACGGGACGCGCCTGTGGGTCAGCATCACCGCGCGCGCCATCCGCGACGCGACCGGGCGCGTCGCGCGCTACGAGGGCGCGCTCGAGGACGTGACGCCGCGCCGGTTGGCGCAGGACATGCTGCGCCTCAGCGATCAGCGCTTCCACCTCCTCGCCAAGGCCACGAACGACACCATCTGGGACTGGGACTTCACCGCCGGCACGGTCTGGTGGAACGAGAACTTCGAGCGCACCTTCGGCTACCGGCTCGACGACCTCGAGCCGGGGCCCGAGAGCTGGACGGGCCGCATCCACCCCGACGATATCGAGCGCGTCTCGCGCAGCATCCACGACGCCATCGACGGCACCGCGACGGCGTGGAGCGGCGAGTACCGCTTCCGCCGCGCCGACGGCGAGTACGCGTACATCTACGACCGCGGCGTCGTGCTGCGCGACGCGACCGGCAAGGCCGTCCGCATGATCGGCTCGATGATGGACGCCACCCTGCAGCGCCGGCAGCAGATCCTCCTCGGGTGGCAGCGCAAGGTGCTCGAGATGATCGCCCTCCACCATGGCATCGAGGAGACGCTCGAGGTGCTGTGCCGCGACGCCGAGGAGCTCTCGGCGGGCCGCCGCTTCACCGTGCTGCTCGCGAGCGAGGACGGCCGCCGCCTCCTCCACGGCGCGGCGCCGAGCCTGCCGGCGTCGTACAACAAGGCGGTGCACGGGATCCTCGTCGGCCCGTGCGCGGGCTCGTGCGGCACCGCCGCCCACCGCCGCGCGCCGGTCATCGTGGAGGACATCGCGACAGATCCGCTCTGGGCCGACTTCCGCCAGCTCGCCCTGCCGCTCGGGCTGCGCGCCTGCTGGTCCACCCCCATCGTCTCCTCGAGGGGCGAGGTGCTCGGCACCTGGGCCGTGTACCGGTCCGCGCCCGGCGCGCCGACCCCCGCCGACGACGAGGTCGTCCGCGTCGCGACGCGCCTCGCCGCCATCGCCATCGAGCGCGCCCGCGCGGAGCGCGCGCTGCGCGAGAGTCGCGAGCAGCTCGCGAAGGCGCAGGAGGTCGCGCACCTCGGGAGCTGGTCGTGGGACGTCGCCGCGGGCAAGCTCGACTGGTCCGAGGAGCAGCTCCGCATCCACGGCCTGCCGCGCGAGAGCAGCGGCGTCCGGCCCGACGCCGCCATCGCCTGCGTCCACCCGGAGGACAGGGCGCGCGTCGCCGCCGACCTCGAGGCGCTGCTCTGGCAGGCCGGCTCGGGCGAGATGACGTACCGCATCGTGCGGCCCGACGGCGCGACGCGCTGGATCCACGCGCGCACGGAGGTCGAGCGCGCGCCCGACGGCGCGCCGGCGCGGCTGCTCGGCACGTGCCACGACATCACCGAGCAGCGGCAGGCGCAGCGGGCGCTCCAGGAGAAGGAGGAGCGCCTCCGCGCGGCGCTCGACGCCTCGGCGACGGGCACGTTCCGCTGGATCCCGGCCACGAACGAGCTCGACTGGGACGAGAACCTCGATCGGCTCTTCGGCCTTCCGGTGGGCACCACCGCGCGCCACATCGACCAGTTCACGAGCCTCGTCCACCCCGACGACCGGGAGCGCGTCTTCGAGGCGCTCGATCGCTGCGTGCACGACGGCGCCGACTTCGACCTGGAGTTCCGCGTGGTGTGGCCCGACGGCAGCGTCCACTGGCTGCTCGATCGCGGCCGCATGCTCCGCGACGCCGAGGGCAGGCCGCTCACGATGACGGGCGCGTGCACCGACGTGACGGAGCGCATGAACGCGGAGCTCGCGCTGCGCCAGCGCGCGGACGAGCTGGCCAGGCTCACGGAGGCGCTGCAGCGCATGAACCGCGAGCTCGACCAGTTCGCCTACATCACGTCGCACGATCTCAAGGCGCCGCTGCGGGGCATCGCGAACCTCTCGCAGTGGATCGAGGACGACGAGGGCGAGCGCCTCAGCGACTTGTCCAAGCGGAACCTGGAGCTCCTGCGCATCCGCGTGCAGCGCATGGACGCGCTCATCGACGCCATCCTCGCGTACTCGCGCGTCGGTCGCATCCGCGTGCCCACCGAGGTGGTCGCCGTGGGCCCGCTCGTCGAGGAGGTGGTGGATCTCCTGTCGCCGCCGGGGGGCTTCCGCGTCGAGATCGCCGGCCCGCTGCCCAGCGTCGTCGCGGAGCGCGCGCTGCTCCAGCAGGTCTTCATGAACCTCATCGGCAACGCCATCAAGCACCACCGCGACAAGGGGAACGGCCGCGCGGTGGTCTCGTGCGCGGACGCCGGCTCGCACTGGCGCTTCACGGTGGAGGACAACGGCCCTGGCATCGCGCCGCGCTTCCACGACAAGGTGTTCATCATCTTCCAGACGCTGGAGGCGCGGGACCGGTCGGAGGGCACGGGGGTCGGGCTCGCGCTCGTGAAGAAGATCGTCGAGAGCAGCGGCGGCGCCGTCGCCCTCGACTCGGACCTCGGGCGCGGCGCGGCCTTCTCGTTCACCTGGCCCAAGGCGCTGGTATAGCGGCGGGCGGCGTCGCGGCGGCTGCGTGGATCGCGGCGGTCTGGGTCGCGGCGGCGGTCTGGGTCGCGGCGAGGGCTCCGTTCACGACGAGGTGGATGAACTGAAGCTTGGCCACGGCGGGGCGCGGCATCACGAACGGGTAGAAGTCGTGCTGGCCCATGCTGCGCGACATCTCGTTGAGCACGGCCGTCAGCTCCACCCAGGCGTTCAGGAAGCCGAGGAAGCTCGCGGCCCCTGGATCGTCCGGCCGCCACAGCGCGTCGGCGCCCCAGGGCTCGGCGTCGAGCTCCACCTCGTCGGCGTCGATGCCGAAGCTGAGGGCCGTGTCCACGGTGTCGACCATGTGGAGGTAGTGGGCCCAGGTCTCGGCCCAGTCTTCCCACGGGTGCATGCTGGCGTAGGCGCTGACGAAGCGCTGCGGCCAGTCGGCGGGCGGGCCCTGCTCGTAGTTGGCCTTCAGCGCGGCGGCGTAGTCCTGCTGCTCGTCGCCGAACAGCTCCCGGAACGGCGCGAGCCATCCGGTGTCGCGCACCAGGCGGTCCCAGTAGTAATGGCCGATCTCGTGCCGGAAGTGCCCGAGCAGCGTGCGGTAGGGCTCGCGCATCGCGGCGCGGATGCGCTCGCGCGTGGCGTCGTCCGCCTCCTCGATGTTCAGGGTGATGACGCCGTCGGCGTGGCCGGTCATCACCCTGGGCCCATCCGGCGGCGAGGCGAGGAAGTCGAAGCAGAGGCCGTGCTCCGGGTCCTCGCCGACCTTGGACTTCACCGGCAGGTTCAGCGCGAGGAGCTGTGACACGAGCCGTCGCTTGGCCGTCTCGATGCGGCGCCACAGCGCCTGGTGCTCGGCGACGTTGAGATCGGGAATGGTGCGGTTGAGCCGGCACGCGGCGCAGAGCGCGGGGGCCTCGGCCGCCGCCGGGACGAGCCAGTTGCAGCCCGACGCCAGGTCGAAGTTGCCGCAGCGTCGATAGAGGCGCGGCGGGGCCGCCGTGTCGTTCCAGAGCTGCCAGGTGCCCTCGGTCGGCCCGGGCTTCAGCGGCAGCACCTGGGCGCGCTCGGGCTCGTAGCCGAGCGGCGTCTTGCAGGCCAGGCATTCGCTGTTGCGGAAGAACACCGGCCTCGCGCACTGGCACCGGTACGCGCGCGGGGCGGTGGGTTGCTTGATGGGTTTCCATGCGCTGCGCAGGCGCGTGATCAGGCTGTCGAAGCGAGTGGACATGGAGGGTGGATGCGTCTCGACCATGCTCGGTTTCCGCTCGCTGGTAGCAAGCCATGTGCCAGGACAGCAGGCCATGTGCCAGATACGGGACGCGATGTTCGCGGCGTATGCCTGAGGCCGTATGCCGACGGGCGGCTCGCGCCGGTGTCGCGGAGTGTCTCAGTGTGGCGATGTGGAGGCGCTGCGGGCGCCCGAGGGCGGCCCGACCCAGGTTGGGGTCACCCGCTCACGGCACCGTGTCCTTGCGGGTGACCGACGAGCTTCGGAAGCCGGCGATCTTCGCGTCGACCTCGGCGGGCGACAGGATCGCGTCCTTGGCGAAGTACACCCAGTCCGCGTCCTCGTGGTACGTGCGCGAGCTGCCCTGGGCCGCGTCGAGCTGGTCGAACCAGACCTGGAAGCTCAGGTACTGACCCTCCTCCGGGACGAACCTGGACGCGTGCGTCACCCTCGCCACCCCGTCGATGTAGTACGTGATCGATGTGCTGGTGATCTGAATTACAAGCGTATGCCAGCCGTCGTGGCTCCCGGACACGAGGCTCGACGTCTTGTCGGTCGTCGTCTCCCACGAGGTCAGCCACATCGTGCTGGTGTTGCCCTGCCCCCAGCCGCCGTTCGGCATGTACTCGAAATCCTGCTCCGAGTAGTCCGGGTCGCCGTCGACATACTCGGTGATCGTGAAGAACGTCTCGATCGGCTTGTCGCCGAAGAGGCGCGCGCCCGACAGCGGCGTATCGTAGAACTTCACCCGGGCGGCGTACGTGCCCAGCCGGAACTTCCTCGACGTGGACATGACCTCCGCATGCGAGCTCCCCGCCGCCGCGCCGTTCGTGGTCGCCTTGAGCCGCATCAGCTTGTTCGCCCCGTTCGCCGGATCGGCGACCAGCGAGACGTTGGACGGCAGCCACTGCGCGCCGCTCACGCCGGGCCCGCCCGACCAGCTCCGCAGCGACCACCAGGAGCGAAAGCTGCTGTCGCCCGTGCCCGTGTAGCTGAAGTCGTCGAAGAGCTCCGCCACGACAGCGCTTCCGGCGGGCGTCGTCGCGCTCGCCTGAGGGGACGCCCCCGACTCGCCCCCCGCGCTCGAGGCCGTGACCTTGTAATGGTAGGCGGTGGACGCCGACAGGCCGGTGCTGTTGTAGCTGGTCGACGTCACCCCGGAGGCGATCCGGTTGCCCGCCGCCGGCGCGAATCCCGGCGTGGTCGACCGGTACACGCTGTAGCTCGTCGCCCCGCTGCTCGCCGACCAGCTCAGGGCGATCGCGCTCGAGCTCACCGCCGTCGCCGTCAGCGCCGCCGGCGCCGCCGGCGTCGACACGCTGCCGCTCGGCGGAGTCCCGCCGCGCAGGCCGCCCGTGGGCGCCGAGCCGGCGTCGTGCACGGTGATCCGGCTCCAGCTGGCGAAGTTGGTCTGGCTGCTGTACGAGTAGTCGTCGGTCTCATCGACGTTGACGCCGAACTGGATCCCGAGGTCGATCGGCTGGGTGGTGGCCCCCGGGGCGAGGCTCCCGGCGCTGCTCGAGAAGCGGATCTCCACGTAGCTGTCGGCGCCGCTCGAGGAGACGCTCCCGGTCGCCAGCGTGATGTTGCTGCAGGACGGGCTCCACCACCAGCACGCGGGGGTCACGGTCGCGGCGCCGTTCTTCTTGAGCCAGTACCGCACGACGATGCTGCTCAGCGGCACCGTCGCCGTGGTGTTGTTGCGCAGCCGGATGCCAGCCTCGGCGATCGTGTCGTTCGGGGCGGCTGCATCGTAGTTGGCGTATTAAACGGTGAAGTCGGTCGTCGCGGCGAAGCCCTCGCTCCCGGGGCACACGACGGACATGACGAGGACGACGCCCAGCCACGCGAGGCGGAGGCCGCGAGCCCGCAGGACGACGCCGGCCCTCCCGCCGAGGGGCACAGGGCGCCTGCGCTCGGCCGGACGCGCCTGCTGACGATCGCTCCGTGAAGCTCTCGATTGCGATTCCATCCACTGCACCTCTTTCTGGCGATGTCCGCCGGCTCCGAGGCGATCGAGTGGAATCGTCCAGTCGCACGCGAGGCCGGCCCTGACGGATGCGTTTCGCTACCGGGGCGGTGGAAAAGTGCGCAATCGATCGAGGGCGCTCCCGGTGGCCCTTTCTGCATGCCGCCACCGACGCCGCTCCTTCGGAAAATCGTCCTGAGGCCGCCGGCAGCTGCGCCGGGGAGGGCGGGCGTCCTTCAACCGCCTTCGAGGCAGATCGCGCGCACGAAGCGCCTCACGGTCGAGGCGCGGTGCTCGGCGTAGTAGCCCTCCGCCGCCGCTCTCGACGCCTCGCCGGGCGCCTCGAGGCACCCGGCGATGATCTCGTAGCCGTCCTGGAGCCGGCTCGGGTCCCCGGGGTGCGTGCGACGATACTCGTGCACGAGCTCGCGCATGCGCGCGCCGTTCCGCGCGCTCATCGCGTCGTTCAGCAGCGCGATCAGACCGTTTTCGTGCTGCATCTCGAGGTGACGCGGCGTGATGGGGTGAGGGTGAGCGGGGCCGTCGTGCCGGTCGTCGGGGCTCGGCCCGATGACGGCCAGGTCGAGGGCCGCCGCGGCGAGCTGGGCGCTGCCGGCCAGCGCGGGCGGCTCGCTCGTCGTGCGGCGCGACGCCGCCTCGCGCGGCGTCTCCTCCTGCGACGCTTCCTGCCGGGACGAGGGCGGCCGTCGTCCATCGGGCTCTCGCGAGCGATCGACGAGCCACAGCGCCCCGCCGAGGAGCGCCAGCGCGGCCACGGCCCATCGCCTGCGCGTCGACCTCATGGAATCGTCACCGTCCACGTCACCGTCTCCTGCGAGCGGGGCCAGTTGTCGCGGCCCCAGCAGGGATCGTAGTACCTGGGGTTCGTCGACGGCGGCGGGTCGAGGCACTCGCCGCTGCGGTAGCGCACCCACTCTTCGCCGACATTGTCGTAGGCCCTGGCGACGATCGTGTGCGTGCCCCGAGCGAGGCCCGCCGCGGCGACGTTGTAGACGGGGCCGCCGTCGGTCGCGATCACCTCGCCGTCGAGCGTCCAATCGACGCTGATGACCTCGGGATCGATCACGTTGACCGCGAGCGTCGCCGGGGCGGTGACGGCGCCAGCGGGCGGATCGGTCGAGTCGATCGGCCTGACGCGCATCCAGATATCCATGATCATCTTCTCGCGCGAGACCGGGTTGAAGCTCGTGTTCTTGTGGCCTCCGAACAGGCTGTTCATCATCGAGTTCGACGACGGGCGATACTGCCCGCCGTCGACGTAGCGGCTGCCGACGAAGGTGCCCTGGAGGCCCGTGG
Source organism: Sorangium sp. So ce836 (assembly GCF_028553905.1). Lineage (NCBI taxonomy): Bacteria > Pseudomonadati > Myxococcota > Polyangiales > Polyangiaceae > Sorangium > Sorangium sp. So ce836. The sequence goes on from NZ_CP102233.1 coordinate 5,809,414, forward strand.
AGTCGGCGGCGTCGTAGCCCAGCCACTTGTCCCATTTGCCCGCCGTCGTCGTGCAGTCGGCCGTCGAGTTCACCTCGACGTACTCGGTGCCGCTGCCGCCGCACGTGTTCGCGCCGCAGCCCGAGCCGGTCGCCTTGGCGCAATACTCGTCGGCGAGCTGATGAAAGCCGTGGCCGCCTTCGTGCAGGGCCGCGCCGGGAGCCTCCGGATGCGCGCCCGACCAGAGCATCCAGGACGAGCCCGTGTTCCACCAGCGATCGTTGTTCAGCACGATGGCGTGCCAGTCGACCTCGAAGTCGTCGGGGAGATTCGCCGCGAGCGCGTCGTCCGCCGCGCGGGTATTGCAGTCTGCGAGGCGGCTCTCGTCGTCGCCGGTGCAACCGAGCACGCCTGGGACGCCGTTCGAGGGGCTGACCAGCTTGATGGCGCAGATGTTGACGAACTTTCGATACCTGCTGTACGGCTCGCCGATCGGGCTGCTGAAGCGCAGGGCCATCGCCGCCTCGATGTGCTCGATGTACGTGGTGTTCACGGCCGTGGCGTCGTAGCCGTCGCCGATGATGACGTAGTTGACGCGGTTCTCAGGCGGGCCCGCGCTCTCGATGGCCACGCCGTTCGTGCCGCAATCGAGGACGTACGCGGGGCCGCCTCCTCCAGCGCCGCCGGGCACGAAAGCACCCCCGGCGCCCGCGCCGGCAGAGCCGCCCTGGCCCGCGCCGCCCGAGCCTGGACTGCCGGTGCCTCCGGCTCCGTCGCCTGCTGAGCCGCCGGCCGCGAGGTGGCCGCCCTCGGACGCACTGCCGCTGTCCGTCGTCGTGCCGCTGCCCGGTGCCTCGCCGCAAGCGCAGAGCGCCACCAGGCATGAAACGCGCAGCCTCCAGCTCGATTTCATCGCTTTCGCCTCACGACCCCTCGCCGGTGATACCCATCGCGCCGTCGTCGATGACAAGGTCCAAGTGCGCATCCATTCATCGGGAGCGACGCGCCAGAGGACCCCCTTCGAGGCCAAAATGTGAACGTTAACATGGCTGATGTCAACGGCGATCGGCCGGCTCGCGGCGAGTTCGAGCCGATACAGGACGAGCCCCATGGTTCTCCTCCCGAGCGCCGCGTCAAGTCAAGAAGAGGGGTGCCGTGTCACGCCGGCCGGGGCGCCGCGCCCTCGAGGAGCGTCGGCCGACGAGGCGTCAGGCCGCCTTGGCCCACGCCGCGAGCGCGCCGGCGGTGGTGATCGACTTCATCGAGCCATCGCGCTGGTTCGTCGCCGGGCGCGCGCTGTCGCAGCAGGGCGCGCGCTCGTATCACTGGATGGTCAGCATCACCGACGAGACCAACACGAAGGCCGAGAAGGCGGCCTACCTGAAGGCGGTCCACGGGGCGATGCGCGAGCTCCTGGGCGAGGTGGCGGAGCACTCCTACATCCATATCGCGGACCTGCGCGCCAGCGCCTACGGCTACGGCGGGCTCACGCAGGAGCACCGCTACCAGCGCCCCGCATGACGGCGAAGCGCACGATGGCGGTCCCCCCGGCGCCGACAAGGCCCTCGACAGAGGGCAACCGCCGCCGCGACCGTCGCATTGACACGCCGTTTCCCAGGGTTTGACACGGAGCATCATGATGGCGCGAAATCTTGACACAGGGCATTATGTCGGCGCGCCGACGCCCGGGAAATTCGTGACCGATCCGAAAGTCAAGCTCCGCGAGGCCAGGCCGTAGGGAGTGCCCTGCTGCGTGCGCTCGTCGGATCGATGAGGGCATGAAGAGATCCACCCTCGTGGGAAAGCGACACTCTGTCGATAATTATCCAGCCATGCCCGCATGGCGGGGCACATCCCATCTTGACCCCTTGTTTTATGGCGGGTAGTGTACAGCCCCGGTTGGCAACCCGTCGGTGTTGCCTGTCTGCGAATTCTGCACAGGGTCGACTTCGAGCGCGACCAAGCCTTTAGATTGGATTGGCTTGCGGTTGAATCACGGGGGCGTGGACGCTCGGAGCCGTGTGCCGTGCGCTGAGTTCGAGCTTAACGAAAGAGCGGAGCTATGAGAATCCGAGGAAGCCATATCTTCTTGTGTTCCTTTTCCATCGCCGGCCTGCTGGCCATCGGCTGCGGCGGTGACAGCTCGAGCGGTGCCAGCGGTGACACCGCGGGCTCGGGTGGCGCGGGCGCGAGCGCGGGCGTGGGCGCAGGCAGCCCCACCAGCAGCGGCGTTGGCGCTGGCACCCCCACCAGCAGCGGCGTTGGCGCTGGCACCCCCACCAGCAGCGGCGTTGGCGCTGGCATGCCCACGGGGACGGGCGCCGGCGGCGGCGGCGGCGGCTCCACCAACCCGAACGGGGATCCCACGCCGGCGACGGATGGCTCGCCGCCCGGCCGATTCCGGGTCAACGCCGAGGGCCGCCTGACGCAGGACGGCACGGCGATCCAGGTTCGCGGCGGCAACTGGTTCGGGCTCGAGGGACAAGACGATCTCGAGCGTCCCGGCGCCATGGAGCTCTTCATCGGGGCGATGTGGTGGGTGGAGAACGCCAGCCCGCGCACGATCGAGCAGACGATGAAGGAGCTCACGAGCTCTGCTCTCAAGTTCAACACGATCCGGCTTCCGATCGCGCCGCAGACCCTGGTCGCCAATCACCCGGACGGCGACTACAGCAGGACCTCGCCCCGGATCAGGAACAACAACGAGAAGGTCTACCCGTACGCGAACGCCCGCAAGGCGCTCGAGGACTTCCTCGTCCAGGCCAACAAGAACAACCTGAACGTCATCATCGGCATCCACTCCTGCTCGAACCACCTCGGGTGGCGCGCGGGCAGGCTCGACGATGCCCCGCCCTACGTCGACAGCAATCGCGAGAACTACGATTACAAGGCGGACGCCTACAACTGCACGATGGGCGAGGACGCCTACAGCATGGAGAAGTGGCTCGCGGACATCCGCACGATCGCGCGGCTGCCCAAGGAGCTCAACATCAAGAACGTCATCGGTGTCGACTGCTTCAACGAGCCGTGGAAGTACTCCTGGGCCAAGTGGGCAGATATGGCCAAGGCGTGCTACGACGTCATCAAAGAGGAGAACGACGACATGATCGCCGTTGTCCAGGGCGTGTCCGGCAGCTACCAGCCGGAGGGCACCAGCGGCCTGACGTCGGAGCCGGAGCCCCACGGCGATGAGAACCTCAACCCGAACTGGGGTGAGAACTTCTTCGGGCAGCACGCCTACCCGATCCAGATCCCCAAGGATCGGCTCTGCTTCTCGCCCCACACCTACGGGCCTGCGGTGTTCGTTCAGAAGCAGCACGTCGATCAGTCCCAGGCCGGGTGCGCCGGGCTCGAGGACGAAGAGGCCGCCAAGGCCAAGTGCGGGCTGGACATCGAACGCTCCAACCCGGCGGCCGTCGAGAGGCTGGCAAAGCAGTGGGACGAGCACTTCGGGTTCCTCCACGACGAGAAGTTCTGCGTGATCACCGGCGAGTTCGGCGGCGTGAAGGACTGGCCGAAGAACGAGATGGATCCGGGGCTGGCCCAGCTGTGGGCGCACTTGCCTGCCGGCAAGCGCTACGACTGGGAGTGGCAGAACATGTACACGGACTACCTGATCAAGAAGGGGATGACGGACTTCACCTACTGGTCCATCAACCCCGAGTCGGGTGATACGGGCGGCATCTACGGCCACAAGTACACCGACGCCGACAAGACGGGCTGGGGCACCTGGACCGAGCTCGACAAGGAGAAGGTCGATATGCTGGCTCGTCTCAAGTAGACCGAGCCGCAGATCGTGACGACCGCCCGCAGGCCTGGCCCTGCGGGCGGTTTTCTTTTGGCGGCCAGAGCCGGCCGGCCGGAGCGCGCGCGGCGCGGGGGCCGTGAAGCGTGCGCCGAGGATGACCGAGCGCGTTCGCCTCGACGAATTCCCGCCGCCCGAGGAGCCAGCCGGACCTGTCAATCCGCTCGCTCCTCGTCAAACCGATGCTTCCGACGGTAGCGCCCCGGCGACATGCCCATGACGCGCCGGAACACCTTGCCGAACGAGCTCTCCGACTCGTAGCCGACCGCCGTCGCGATCGCCGCGAGCTTCATCGGCCGGTTCTCGCGCATCATGCTCGCGGCCCGCACCATCCGCCACTGCGTCAGGTGATCGAGCGGCGTCTCCCCGACGAGCTCGCGAAACCGCGCGGCGAACGCCGAGCGGGACATCGATGCGACGCGCGCGAGCTCCGGCACCGTCCACGCGCGGCCCGGCGCCGCGTGCATCTGCCGCAGCGCCTCGCCGATCTGCGGGTCGCCGAGCGCCCGGAGCCAGCTCTGGCTCCCGGCCGGAAGCGACGCCTGGATGCGCGTGCGCATCGCCTGGACGAAGAGCACCTCGGCGAGCCGGTCCACGACCGCGGGCGACCCGGGCAGGCCCTGCGCGATCTCGGCGGCGATGAACTGGAGCGTCGACTGGAACCAGGGCGCCGCGTGCGCGTCCGACGCCGCGAGGTGGATGATCGGCGGAAGATGCCTGACCAGGAGCTCGCTCTCGGGCGAGGCGAAGGTGAAGCACCCGGCGATCACGGTGACGGGCGCGCCGCCGCCGCCGTGCGCGATCAGCCGCGACCGGTAGAACGCCTCCGGCGGCGTCACGCCCTCTGCCGCGCGCAGGCGCGCCCTGGGGCTGCTCCGGAGCGAATACGCCTCGGGCGCGGGCAGGAAGACGAAATCGCCGCCGACGAGCGGCACGAGCGCCTGCTCGTCGACGCCGAGGAAGCAGGAGCCGCGGGTCACGATGAGACAGATGCCCTTCCTGCCCGGAAACTGGAGCCCGAACGGGGCCGTGAGCTCGAGCCTGCCGTAGAGGTGCCCCTGGGTCCGGAGCAGCGCCATGATCTCGGTGAGAACATCCACATCTACCTCGCTCGCGTGGCGTTTTGGACCAGAAAACCGGCGCATTCGACATGGATGCTCCAGGCCGTGAGGCGTACGGTGCGGTCACCGCGTGAGCATAAGCGGCCGTGACCGTCAGGTCTACGTCGGCCGCGGAGGGCGTCATTCCCGCGGTGAGGAGCTCTCGATGCGCTACAAGATTCTCGGCCGGCGTACCGGCCTCAAGGTCTCCGCGTTGTGTCTGGGCACCGGGATGTTCGGGAGGGCGTGGGGCTACGGCGCCGCGCCGGAAGAGGTGCGGACCATCCTGCAGGGCTATGTCGAGGCGGGCGGCAACTTCATCGATACCGCCGACAATTATCAGCACGGCGAGGCCGAGCGGCTGATCGGCGAGATCGTCGCCCCGTATCGGAACGACCTCGTCATCGCGTCCAAGTTCAGCCGCGGCGCCGGTCCGGCGCCGGCGCTGGCCCGGCTCGGGAACAACCGCAAGGCCATGGTGCAGGCCGTCGAGGAGAGCCTCGTACGGTTGAAGACGGACCGCATCGATCTCTATTTCGTTCACATGGACGACGGCGTGACCCCCATCGACGAGATCGTGCGCGGGCTCGACGACCTCGTGCGGGCCGGCAAGATCGTCTACGGCGGGCTCTCGAACTTCCCGGCCTGGCGCGTCGCCATGGGCGTGAAGGCCGGCGATCTCCGCGGCTCGTCCCCGCTCGCCGCGATCCAGGTCGAATACAGCCTGCTCCAGCGCACCACGGAGCGCGAGCTCCTGCCGATGGCGGACGCGCTGGGCCTCGGCGTGATGGGGTGGTCACCGATGGCCGGCGGCCTCCTGACCGGCAAGTACCGGAAGGGAGAGCGCGGCCGCGCGACCGATCTGAAGGCGAGCGTGCTGCACGACGAGCCCGCGCGCCACGGCCCCGTGCTCGACGCGCTCGTCGCCGTCGCGGACGACCTGGGCGCGAGCCCGGGTCAGGTCGCGATCGCCTGGGCGGCCGCGAGGGGCGTGATCCCCGTCCTTGGGCCGCGGACCCGCGCTCAGCTCGACGAGAACCTCGGCGCCGCGGCGCTCGCGCTCGACGACGCGAGCCTCCGTCGCCTGGACCAGGTCAGCGCGGTCTCGCTCGGTTATCCCCACGAGCTCAATGGCCACGCCGAGCAGCGCGCGACCATGACCGGAAACCGGTGGGAGCAGATCGACTTTCCCGAGCGGACCGTCGCGTGAGCTGTGGCAGGGGGGGCCGGAACCATCCGAGCGAGCTGGCAAAGAAGGAGGAAGTGCGGAGGGCCTATCTCGGGCCGTGAGCCCCCTCGGTCCTCGGCGGGCGGCCGTGCTAGGCTGGGGCCATGAGACGCGACAGCCCCGAGGTCCCGCCTCCGCCCGTGGCCGGCGAGGCTCGGGGCTACTTGATCCGGCAGCTCGAGATAGCGTGGCAGCTCACCAGCTTCCACCTCGACGGGCTCACGACCGAAGAGTGCTTGTGGCGCCCGGCTGACGAGGGATTGCACGTTCGTCGGACCGACGATGGAACGTGGCGCGCCGACTGGCCGGAGCACGAGGGATACGACCTCGGCCCGCCGAGCATCGCCTGGGTGACGTGGCATCTCGGGTTCTGGTGGTCCATGGTGCTCGACCACTCGTTCGGCGGCGGAGCCCTCGCGCGCGAGGACGTGACCTGGCCTGGCGATGCCGACGGCGTGCGCGCGTGGCTCGGGGGGCTTCAGGAGCAGTGGCGGGCGGCGATCGAGCGGGCCACCGACGACGACCTGCGCTCGACGCGGCGGACGCGGTGGCCCTTCCAGGACCGGCCGTTCGGCGACGTCGTCGCGTGGGCCAACGTCGAGCTCACGAAGAACGCCGCGGAGCTCGGCTACGCGCGCTTCCTCTACGCACGAAGGCCGCGCGGTTAGAGGGCGAGCCAGCCTATCCGGCGGGCTTGACCTGGGTCGGATCGATGGTCGCCGCGCCGCTCAGCGCCAGGCGGATGGCTTGCTCGACGGGTGAGTAGTCGCCGCGCTCGCGTTCGAGCTGGAGCGGCTCGGTCGGGAGCAAGGGGGGCTGAGCCATGAAGCGGGGGCGCGCGCCGCGGTGGGGCTGCGCGGTGTGGACGAGGAACGGGTGGCACAGGTAGACCGTCCCCGCGTCGCCCGTCGCGAGCACCTGCGGCCGATGCGCCGTCTCCGCGAAGCCGTTCGCGGCCAGCTCACGCAAGGTCAACCCCGGCTCGCCGGCCGGCGCCAGCTGCCGCGCGATGTCGAGGTGCGACCCCGCTCGGATGCGCGTGGGCGCGTCGTCGTCCCCGACATCCGAGAAGAGAAAAAGCATGAGCAGCGCGCGGCCGCGCGACCTGACGTTCGCGCGCCACTCCATGAAGTCGGGGGCCTCGGTGCCGAAGCTCACGTCGATGTGCCAGCCCGCGTCCCCCGGGTCGAGGGGCGACGGGAAGCGGATGGGGAACGTGCCGAGGACGGCGGGCGGCTGCCAGCGCCCGCTGCCGACCAGTTGATCGAGCGCGGCGCGGAGCACCGGGGTGTTCGCGGCCTCGGCGAAGGGTCGCTGGCCGTAGTGCCCGAGTCGAACCACCGGCTTCGTCCAGGTCTTGGGGTCGTCCGGGGTCATGCCCGTGTCGCGCCACAGGATGGCGCGGGCCTCATCGGCGAGGGTCCGGGGGAACGCCGCGTCGATGCGGACGAAGCCCTGGGTGATGAAGTGCTCGATCTGCGAACGGTTCAACTCGGCCATGGCGCGGACCACCTTGTACGGACCGTCTCGGCGGCGCAAGTCGGAAGGGTCCGTCGAGGCCAGCGACCAGCGCCCTCCAGCGCCAGCGGCCTCAACCTGCGCCACGACCTCCCGGTACCTCAACCTGGGTCAGGACAGCCGCCCCCCGCCCAGTCGGCTGCGTCCGCGCACCCCAACCAGGTTCCGGCTCGCCGTCACGTTCGCCTTCAGGTGCAAAGTTGCTGTGTTGGCGCAAGGAGCCAATAGCACTGCATGTTTCTTCTCGAGAAAAACGCCAAGCGTAGGCGTTTTCAGGCGAATGTCGCAGATCACTTTCATCGGTAGCGGGAATTGTAGGCGCCGGGCTCCTGGCGTGGGCATCGCTGAGCGTGTGCGCTCCGGCTCGCGTCGCTGTCGGTCGGCTCTCTCGCTCCTGGAATCTCCAACCCAATCGCTCAACTCTCGGAAGTCCAACATGACCAAGAACCGTTCTTCTCGATGGCTGTGCGGCGCGACGTGGGTCGCGCTCGGGCTCGCGACTCTCTCTGGATGCTCCGGCGGGGGCGACGGCGGCGAGGGGGGCGCGGACGGCGAGGGGGGAGCGGGCACCACGACCAGCACCAGCACCAGCGCTGGCCCGACGACGAGCAGCAGCAGCAGCAGCTCGGCCGCCAGCGGCACCGGGGGGGCGGGGACGACCAGCTCTTCGACGACCGGCGGTTCGAGCGCGGGCGGCGGTGGGGCGGGCGGTGAGGACAACGGGGCCGGCGGAGGCGGCGGGGCCCCTGCCGCGAAGTTCGTCGGCAACATCACGACGAGCGGCGCCGTGCGCAACGGCTTCGCGACCTACTGGAACCAGATCACGCCCGAGAACGAGGGCAAGTGGGGCTCCGTCGAGAGCTCCCGCGGCCGTCGCGACTGGAGCAAGCTCGACGCGATCTACAAGTACGCGAAGGACAACAACATCATCTTCAAGCACCACGTCTTCGTGTGGGGCAGCCAGCAACCGAACTGGGTCGGGGGCCTCTCCGGGTCGGAGCAGCAGGCGGCGGTGCGGGACTGGATGAAGTCGTTCTGCGAGCGCTACCCCGATACGAAGTACATCGACGTCGTCAACGAGCCGCCGCCCCACACCACGCCCTCGTACAAGAACGGCATCGGCGGCGACGGCGCCAGCGGCTGGGACTGGATCGTCAACTCGTTCAAGTGGGCTCGCGAGTTCTGCCCGCGCGCGGTCTTGATCCTCAACGACTACAACAACATCGAATACGAGAACGACCACAACAACTTCGTGCGGATCGCGAGGGCGGTCATCGACGCGGGCGCCCCGGTCGACGCGCTGGGCGCTCAGGCCCACGACGCTTACAAGATCAACACCAGCACCGTCAAGGGCTACATCGACAAGCTCGCCGCGCTGGGCAAGCCCGTGTACATCACCGAGTACGATATCGGCATCGCGGACGACAACCAGCAGAAGAGGGTGATGGAGGAGCAGTTCACGATGTTCTGGAATCACCCCGCCGTCCCGGGCATCACCCTGTGGGGCTACATCGTCGGCACCACATGGCGCGACAACACCGGCATTCAGCATTCGAACGGCACCATGCGGCCGGCCATGGCCTGGCTCATGGAGTTCCTGGGTCGCGGTGGGACCTGACGTCACGCTGACGCGATGATCCGCGCGAGCTCCCTCCGCGGAGGGAGCTCGTCGAAGTTCGATTCACCCGTCGCGCGTCCACCCTGACCGGCTCGCCCGGCCGGCGAAATCCCCGGGGAAGGGGCCGCGCCGGCCGGGGAGCGCTGCCGATCACAGCGGTACTTCGATCACGTCTTCGCAGGTGAAGTCGACGCCCAGAGACACCTCGACCTGGGCTTGCACCACGGCGCACGTGTCGTCGCAGAGCACGATCGCGGTCGGGTTCGCGGGATCGTCGTAGCGCCATGTGCCCGCGGCCGCGCAGGCCTGATCGTACACGAGCGACGTCGGGGTGCTGGTCGCGGCGCTCGTGTATTTCACGTCCACCTTCTGCTTGTCGAATGTCCTCCCGTCGGGGGGCGGCGGGATCGGGATCGTGCACGAGACCGCAGCGCCGCGGATCTCCTCGACGGCCGCCTTGAACGCGGCCGTGGTGTCCGCCGCGTTGCCGGTGTCGATGATGAACTCCTCTCCCGTATCGCCCGCCGCCGCGATCACGCGCAGGTTCTCATCGAGGCTCGGCGGGGCGCCTTCCACCGGCGGACTGTTGACCCCGATCACGAACGTCGAGATGCCGGCGGTGCGCGCAGCGTCGACGCGCTCGACGACGGCCTCGATCGAGTTCGACTGGCGGCATTGCTCCGGATAGCCGTCGGTCACGAGGACGATCGCGTATTTCCCGGGGTTCTGCTGGCGTTGCTCCTCGATGTACGCGGTCGTGCCCTCGATCACGAACGCCGTCGGCGTGCCGATGCGCCAGCTCCGGTTGTCCTGAGGCGTGACGGCATCGATCGCCTCGCCGAACGCCGGAGACGGCAGCGGCGTCATCGCGACGTCCGGCGCCAAGTACGTATTCGCGTCGCACATCTGCCGCGCGCCAGGGAAGAACGTGAGCGACGCCCGGAACCCGGCCGAGGCGGGATCCACGAAGAATTGCTTCGTCGCGGCGACGACGGGATCCCACTTGAGCGACCGATCGCGCCAGGCCACGTCGTTCGCGCCCATGCTGCCCGACACGTCGAACGCGAACGCGAGGTACACCTGCTGGAACCCGGCCTGGGAGGTCTCGGTGGCGCACGCCTGTCCCGCAGCCGTCGAGCCGCCGCTGCTGGCGCTGCTTGCACCGGAATTTCCGCTCGATCCCAGATCGTTCCCGCTGCCAAAGGTGTCGTCGTAGCCGGTGCCGGTGCCGGTGCCGGTTCCGGTGTCGTTACCGTTGCCGGTGCTGTTCGGGGAGCCTCCGTCACCCTCGCCGCTGCCCTGGACCCCGCTGCATGCGGCGCTGGCCAAACTCACCATCGACAAAGCTATGGCCATCGTAGGCAATCTCATAAATCCACTCCTCTTCGAGCGCGTGCCAGGCGCGATACGCCGGCACGACGCACATGAAAACGAGAGGCCTCCGGAGGCGGAATTTTGCAAGATCACGCCTCGCCGGAGCCCCGGGATCGATGGGGAGTATAATCGATGATGCTGATCTTTGCGCGGGATACGGTCTGAAAAGTGGTTGCGTCGCACTGCGACCATCACGGCGCAATGCGGCGAGCGCGCAAGGTCTCTGTCGTCCATCCAGGCTGCACGCGCGGCGCTGAGGATAAAGGATCAGCGATCCGCCCTCGTGCGAATGCGACGATCTATTGACAATCGATCGACAGTCGTCGTCGCCCTTCGCCCGGCGAGGTCGGCCGTGACCTCGCGCGCGAGGAAGAACGGGATTGCGGCCCCGCGTGCCGGGGCGCTAGCTTGAGCGCTACGATCACAGGCGCCATGGAAGGAATGTGCTCAAGGTCCACCTCGCGTTTCACCGCCCGCCGGCGGAGGCCGGGCGCTCGCGGCTCCGGGCCGCGGCCGCGGGCTGCCCGAGCCGCGAGCGGGCGAGCTCGGGCGACGCGGTGGGTGATCGAGACGGTACCGATCGAGGGCTCCTCTGGGCGATCGTCGCCTCGAACGAGCCGTGAGAACCAAGGAGCTTTCGATGAGCCGATATCCCGACAAGGAACCGGAGTGCCTGGGCGCCGACAGCGCGAACATCGACCTCGTGATCGAGCCGCGCCCGCGGGATCTGGGCGGCTTCACGGTGCGCAGGTCGCTCCCGGCGGCGCAGCGACGTCACGTCGGGCCCTTTCTCTTCTTCGATCACATGGGCCCCGTCGACTTCGCGCCGGGCCAGGGGCTCGACGTCCGGCCGCATCCGCACATCGCGCTCGCGACCATCACGTATCTCCTCGAAGGGGAGTTCGTGCATCGCGACAGCATCGGCTCGGAGCAGCCGATCCGGCCGGGCGATGTGAACTGGATGGTCGCGGGGCGCGGCGTGGTCCACTCGGAGCGAACCGCGCCGGAGGTGCGGGCGCGCGGCGCCAGGATGCACGGGATCCAGACGTGGGTCGCGCTCCCGCAGCAAGACGAGGAGATCGAGCCGCGCTTCGAGCATCACCCGCGCCAGACGATGCCCGTCGTGCGCCGCCACGGCGCGGAGCTTCACGTCATCGCCGGGACCGCCTACGGCGCGAAGGCGCCCACAGGGGTCCTGTCGCCGACGCTCTACGTGCATGCTCGGCTCGAGGCCGGGGCGACGCTGCCGATCGACGACGAGCACGAGGAGCGCGCCGTCTACGTGGTCGACGGGGCGATCGCGTGCGACGGCAAGCGCTTCGGCGCGGGCGCGATGATCGTGCTCCGTCCGCGCGCGGCCGTCGCCGCGGAGGCGATCGGCGCGACGAACCTCATGCTCATCGGCGGCGCGCCGCTCGACGGGCCTCGCCACATCTACTGGAACTTCGTGGCGAGCTCCAAGGAGCGCATCGAGCGAGCGAAGGCCGACTGGCGCGAGGGCCGCTTCCCCACGATCCCCGGCGATGACGTCGAGTTCATTCCCCTCCCGGAAGGCGCGTGACGCGAGCCTGCGGCCGGCTCCGGGAGCACGGGATGCGCAGCGTCTTCCCGCCGCCGTCAGCGGGGCGCGTGCCTGGCCGTCTTTTCGGTGGACTTGGCGTCGTTTCGGTTGCCGCTCTCTCCCCGCGAGCACGCCGCGATGAAGGTGGTACGCTTCGCGGGTGAGCCACGACGATCTCGACCCCGCGCCGATCCGGTTCATGCGGCACGTGTGCCACGGTCATCCGGCGCGACCGATGCAGAGCCCGGCGGTCCACACGTATGTCGCCCTGGCCTTGCATGTCGGAGGCCGCATGCGGGTCGAGCATCGCGGCGAGTTCGAGCTGCGGGCCGGGCACCTCCACCTCATCCCGGCTGGCGACGCGCACCGCGTCCTGTCCGCGAGCCACGCGGAGGTGTGGGGGATCGGCTTCTGCCGGACGTGCCTCGATCCGGCGCGCTACGGCGACCTGCTCGCCCCGCTCGATCGCGTCCGGCGCGGGGCGTCGCCCGTGGTCGATCTGCCTGCGGCGCGGCAGGCGTACGTGCTCGATCTGCTCCGGGAGATCGAGCGCGAGCAGCAGGCCGCGAGCGCGCTGCCGGTGGTCTCCGAGAGCCTGCTCGCGCTGGTGCTCGCGGAGGTCGTGCGCGCGAGCGGCAGCGTCGGGGCCGCGCCCGCGCAGCGTCCTTCGATGGTGGCGGAGGCGCTGGCCGTGATCGAGGCCCGGTGCCTCGGGCCCCTGTCCTTGAAGGAGGTCGCGGAGGCGGTGCGCCGGACGCCTGCCCACGTGACCACCGCGGTCAAGCAGGCCACGGGGCGCACGGTGGTCGCGTGGATCGTGGAGGGGCGTCTGGCCGAGGCGCGGCGCAGGCTCCTCGCGACCGACGAGTATGTCGACGTGATCGCCGAGCGCGTCGGCTACGCCGATCCGAGCCATTTCGTGCGGTTGTTCCGGCGCCATCACGGCGTCACCCCCGCTGCCTGGCGCGCCCAGCACCGCCGAGCTCAGCGACCCGACCCAGGCTGAACGATTCAGCGCGGCGAGCCGACCCAGGTTCGGGTTGCTCTCCCAGACAGGGGTTGTCCCAACCTGGGTCGGGCTGAGACTGCCTCGACCTGGGTCGAGGCGCCGGGGCGCCTCGGCACATCATATCCACGGGATCATCCGACGGTGCTGCACGAGCTCGCCATAGGGAGCTGACGATCCTGCGGATTGCATGCAGAGCCAGAGGACGTCGTTCGCGGCATCCATCGGCGACTGCGCCGACGACATGTCGTCGAACCACGGACGCGACGCCTCGGTGTCCACCAACCCAGGGCAGACCGCGGCGATGAGGAGCCCGCGGCGCGCCGCCTCGTCCTTTTGCTGGCGCGCAACGACCTTCATCGAGGCGACCTGCGCGATCTTGGACGGGATGTTGATCCACGCCGGCCAGTGGTGGGCCTCCGCCTCGCCGCGCTCGACCAGCTCCACGTACTCGTCCATGACGCGCTCGATGTCTTCGAGAGATCGCGTGTCAGGGTCGAAGTGGTGGTGAAGCCGCGAGTCCAGCTTGCGCAGCGAGCCGAAGGAGCTCGCCACCACGAGGAACCGCCCGCCGTCGCGCAACAGCGGCACGAAGGCGCGGATCATCCGGTAGGTCCCGTGGTTGTTCGTGTCGATGAGGGAGCGGACCTGGGCCGCCTGCGGCAGGACCTTCACGATGCGCGCGGCCGCGTTCGAGAGCACGATGTCGATCCCGCCGTGGCGGCGCGCCACCGTCTCCGCCAGGGCCTGGACGCTGGCGTCGTCGGTCACGTCCAGCAGGGCCAGCGACGGCTGCAGACCTTCCTCGCGCAGGCGAGCCACGGCCGCCTCGCCGCGCGCAGGATCCCGCGCCGCCAGGTACACGGTGCTCCCTGCCGGCAGCTCCTGGCACAGCCGGGCGACCATCGCGTAGCCGAGGCCCTGGTTCGCGCCCGTGACGAGTGCAATTTTTGCCATCATCCCTCCTCGATACCGTGCGCCCGCGAAGAGACGGCCGCTTCGGCAGTCCTACCTCAACTCGGGTCGGATCTCCGCGCTTCTCGCGTCGCGGACCGGAGGCGCCGGGGACCGGAGCGCGGACGCCTCGGCCGCGTGCGGGAGGCGCGAGGCCGCCGCGCGGCGGCCAGGAGCCCCCGGCCCGGCCGGGCGCGCGCTCGCGGCGCGTGGTCCCGCGCCGCGTCGTGAGCGCTGGCGAGCGAAACATGCCGTAGAGGTGCGCATCGCGACGCTGTCGTGTGGGCTTGCGGGGTTGCGTGCGCGAGGGGTCATGGCGTTCGCGATTCAAAGGTCCCCGCGTTCGCGATACGCTGCGGACATGTCCCGGCCTCTCAACCCAGGTCGTTCGCGCATGGGCACGCTTGCCGGTCTGGGACACGGGGGCGGCACGGAGGTCACGGGCACGCTCCAGCCGCCCGCTCCGGATCGACGGCCCGATCCCGCGGCGAGAGACGTTTCGCGCGACGCCGCCACGCTCAGCGCGCAGCAGCCTCGGCCAGCGCAGCCGTCTCCTGCGGGGCCGCGCGACGCCGGGCGGGACGGGACCCGAGCGAAGCTCCAGACCGGCCGCCTCGTCGCTGGACGGTACAAGCTCGTGCATCCGCTCGGCCACGGCGCGATGGGCGAGGTGTGGCGCGCGCACGACGGCGTCCGGCGCTTCGATGTGGCGCTCAAGTTCCTCGTTCTCCCGCGGCAGAGCCTGCCCATCGACGCCATGGAGCGCTTCCGTTTCGAGGCGCAGGTCGCGGCGCAGCTCGGGCGGAAGACCGATCTCATCGTCACCGTGCACGACGCCGGTGAAGATCCCGAGGTAGGCCCGTACCTCGTCATGGAGTACGTGCGCGGCCGGTCCCTCCGGCAGCTGATTCAGGAGCGGGGGCCGGTGCCGGCGGCCGAGCTCGCTGCGCTTCTCGCCCAGATAGGAGAGGCTCTCTCGGTGGCGCACGGCCTCGGGATCGTGCATCGCGACATCAAGCCGTCGAACATCCTGCTCCGCGAGGGACGCGACGGCCGCCTGCGGGCCAAGGTCGCCGACTTCGGGATTGCCAAGTGGATACGCCAGGATCTACCGGCAGACTTTCCCCGCCAGAC
This sequence comes from Sorangium sp. So ce836, assembly GCF_028553905.1. Classification (NCBI taxonomy): domain Bacteria; kingdom Pseudomonadati; phylum Myxococcota; order Polyangiales; family Polyangiaceae; genus Sorangium; species Sorangium sp. So ce836. Next base: position 5,824,691 of record NZ_CP102233.1, read on the forward strand.
GGCGGAGGGCGTGGTGCTGGGCACGCCGGCCTACCTGAGCCCGGAGCACACCTGCGACGGGCACGCGGATCCGCAGCTCGACATGTGGGCCCTCGCGGTGGTCGCTCACGTGGCGCTCACCGGCCATCAGCCCTTCGCCGGCGGCACCATCGCCGATGTGCTCGCCTCCATCCTCGCCGGCGAGCGACCCTCGCTGTCGACGCTGGCCCCGGAGGCGCCGCCCGAGCTGGAGGGGTGGTTCGCGCGCGCTTTCACCCTGAATCCTGAAGAGCGATTTCCTTCCATCAAGCCGATGGTCTCCGCCTTCGTGGCCGCGGTCGGCGCCTTGGACGCGGCGCCGATCTCGGTGGGGCCGGTCTCGGCGGCGCCCGCTTCGGCGGCGCCCGCTTCGGTGGCGCCGGCCTCGGTAGCGCCGGCCTCGGTCGGGCGCGCTGCGCCGCAGCGGCGGGCCCGGGGGCATCTCGCGGCCGCTGGCCTGATCGCGGCGCTCGGGATGGGGATGGCGCTCGCCACCGCGCTGCCTCGGGCGCAGCTGCAGGGCTCGTCCGACGCGCTGCGCGCGGTCGGCGGCGAGGTGCGCGCCGTCGCCCGCCGCGCTCCCGCGGTGCAGACGTCCAGGGCCCCCCAGGCGGGCACGTGCTCGACCGTCCCGACGGCCGCCTTCGTGGCAGCGCCGCTCGCGACGGCGGGGCCCCACGCAGCGCCGCGCCCCGCCGCCGCCGTGGCGCTGGAGCCGGCGCCGCGCCCCGCCGCAGCGGCGGCGCCGGAGCCCGCACCGCGCCCCGCCGCACCGCGCCCCGCCGCACCGCGCCCCGCCCGCGCGTCCGAGGCGCCGCGGAGCACGGGCGGGGCGCTCCCCCGACAGCGCGCGACCGATTCGGGCGCGCGGAAGAGCGCGATCTTCTGAGCGGCGCTGGCGCCGGCTACCGCACCAGCGCCGGCGCGCTCAGCGCGGCAGCGTCCGTCATCCCGGCCTGGACGCGCGCGTAGATGCCGCACGCCTCGCCCGCGATGAGGTAGATGCCGTAATTGACCGACTCCCGCCGCTCGTTCTCCAGGGCCGCGAAGTAACGCTGCGCGATCCACCGGCCCTCGCGCGCCTCGGCCAGGGAAGCGCGCCAGACGTCGTCGGACGTGTGGCGCCCGAGGATCACCTCTTCTCCCTCGGCGCCATCATCGCTCTTGAGGCGCGCGATGGCGAGATCGAGGTCGCGAGGTAGGTCGCCGCCTCGAGGGCGCCCATGCCCCGGCGCGCGATGGGCATGGCCAAACCACCGTTGGCATCGCCCGCGGCGACCAGCCGACCGGCGACGCGCCGGCCCGACGGCGGCGACAGCCGGAGAGCGCCCGCCGGTTTTTCCGGCGCGCGCCGCCGGATCCGGGTTACAGTGCCGCGGCGGAAGCACCTTTTGGCGAGCGAGGACAGCGATGGTGTCGGGCAGGCGAGGGGAGAAGCGGCAGGAGCAGCAGGCGTTTGCGCTCAAGGGCACCATGCCCGCCATCACGATGCTGTGCCTGCGGACGGCGGATGTCTCGGCCATCGAGCGTCAGCTCGCCGACCACATATCGCAGATGCCGCACTTCTTCCTGCACCTGCCGATCCTGCTCGACCTCGACGCCCTCGGCGACGAGCCCGTCGACCTCGGCGCCCTCGCCGGCCTCCTGCGGAAGCACAACCTCGTGCCCATCGCCGTGCGCAACCCGACCGACGCCCAGCGCGAGCGGGCCGTCGCCGCCGGCCTCGGCGTGCTGCGGACGCCGCTCACGCGCTCGCCGCGAAAGGACGGGCCGGCCGAGGGGGCGACCCCCACGCCGGGGCCCGTCGCGGTGGGGCCTGCGACGGCCGACCGCGGGGCGGCGGGGGTCGCCGCCGACCGCGGCGCGGCTGGGCCCGCCCGGCGCCCGAGGGACGCCGCGCCGACGCCCGACGCGGCCGAGCCGCCGCCCGCCGGCCTCACCGTGCGGCAGCCGGTGCGCAGCGGGCAGGTCATCTACGTCCCCCACGGCGACCTCGTGGTCCTCTCGCCGGTCAGCTCGGGCGCGGAGCTCATCGCCAACGACAACATCCACGTCTACGCGCCGCTCCGCGGTCGCGCCATGGCCGGCGCCCACAACAACGCGGACGCGAGCATCTTCTGCATGAGCCTAGAGGCGGAGTTCGTCTCGATCGCCGGCCGCTATCTCATGGCCGACGAGATCCCCGACGAGCACCGCGGCAAGCCCGCCCGCATCTCGGTGCAGAACGACGGGCTCGTGGTCACGCGGCTGTAGCGCCAGCGGCGCATCCAGCGGAGGTTCACCGCAGGCGGCGGCCCGTCGCGCCGTTCGGGACGCCGCCGCTGGCCACCCGCCCGGGGCCTTCACCTCGGCCGGAGCTCGGTCAGGACGAGCAGGTACTCCGGCGGGTTGTTCGGCGTCAGCTTGGCGTACGGGTTCTCGGTGGTGGGGAAGCCGGTGAACCGCTTCGTGCTGTACTCGCCCCAGGACGGGTTCTTGAAGAGCGGGATCACCGGCGCCGCCTCCACGAAGATCATCTGGATCGCGTCGAGGATGCGCTTCTGGTCGCCCGGATCCGTCGCGGCCTCGAACTGCTGGAACAGCGGGTCGGCGTGCTTCGCCCCGAAGCGGTGCCAGTTGCGCGCGCTCACCTCGCCCACGGGCTTCAGGAGCTCCGTGCTCATGAGATCTCGATAGAAGTTGTACGGCGTCGGCTCGACCGTGGTCCACCCCATCGACAGGTCGAACGCGCCCTTCTGGAGCGCCGCGAAGAACGCGCTGAAGTCGTACGTCCTCATCTTCGCGTCGATGCCCACGGTCTCGAGGTTCTGCGCGATGATCTGCACCGCGCGGACCCAGTCCGACCAGCCGCTGACCACGTTGATCTCGAAGCGCATCGGCTTGCCGTTCCTCGTTCGGATCCCGTCGGCGCCCCTCGGATAGCCCGCGTCGTCGAGGATCTGGTTCGCCCGCTGCGGGTCGAAATGCACCCAGTCGCCCGCCGCCACCGCCTTCTCGTTGCGAAACCGCTCGTACGAGTCGTCCAGCCCGGTCGCGTCCGCGCCGTGCGTGTAGTTGTCGGCCGCGAGCTTGACGATCTGGTCCCGGTCGATGGCCATGCTGATGGCCTTGCGCACGCGGACGTCGTCGAACGGCTTCCTCGTCGCGTTCGGGTACAGCGTGGCCGTGCCGCCGACGAGCGGGAACCAGTAATGGTGGTGCGCCGGATCCTTGGCGACGAAGACTTGCTCGATGTCCGGCACGAACGCGCCCGCCCAGTCGATCTCGCCGTTGACGAGCGCCATCGTCACCTGATCGTTGCTCGGGTACGCCGGGAAGCGCAGCCCGTCGACCGCGGGCTTGCCCTCCTGCCAGTAATGCGGGTTCTTGCCGAGCTCGTACACCTGGTTCTGAAAGACCTTCACCTCGGTGAAGGGCCCTGTCGCCACCGGGTTCTCGTTCGCGAACGTGACCGGATCGGCGACGTCCTTCCAGATGTGCTCCGGCACGATCGGCTGATGGCCGATGTAGCTGAGCCCGGGGACATAGGGCCGCCTCAGGACGAACTCGACGGTCGTCTCGCTCTCCGCGGTCACGGCGCCGAGGAACCTCCACACCCCCGAGAGATCGAGCGCCGGGTGCTTCTTGAGCAGCGCGAACGTGAACGAGACGTCCCTCGCCGAGAACGGCTGTCCGTCCGACCACTTCACGCCCGAGCGGATCGTGAACGTGAGCTTCCGGTTCCCGTCGCTCCACGCGTAGCTCGTCGCGAGCCACGGCGTGTACTCGTTCCTCATCGTGTTGTAGATGAGCATCGGCTCGTAGATGCCGGCGACCGTCGGGAAGCGCACGCTCCCCTCGGCGAGCAGCGGGTTGAAATTGCGCACCCAGGTGGCCTGCTGCTCCCGCGCGATCGTGACCATCGCGGCGCCCTTCGGCGCAGGCTTCGACGCGGACGCCGCCGGCTCCGGCGTCGCCGCCCGCTCCGGCGCGACGGAGCTGCTCTCCGCGCCTCCGCCCTTGGAGCGACAGCCCGACCCCGCGCCGGTCGACAGCATCAGCGCCGACAGGAGGAGGGCTCGGCGCGGCACGGCTCGACTCATCCCAGGCATCCAGCTCTCCACGCGGGCACGCTCGATCTCCCCGCGATGATCCATTTCAATGACAGCACCCGACCCCGCGCCCGCTGCGGCACCCGTCCACGAGGCTCGCCCCGAGGCCCCTCGGGTCGAGCGCGACATCCCCGTGGTCACACTCTATCGGCGCATGTGGGCGGGTGTCAACTCGCCCGGATTGCCCGATTTCTGGATCTCTTCGCGCGTCTTCGCGAGACTGGCGGCGGCTCGGCGACCCGACCGCGCTCGCGAGAGGCGTCGCCGCGGAGACCCTCCCAAGGAGCGGACCGTGACCACCCCCGCCTCACGAATCCTCGTCGATCTGAGCCACGCCGTCGAGCACGGCATGGTGACGTACAAGGGCGTGCCGGCGCCCGTCCTCTGCGATTTCCTCTCGCGCGAGCAGTCCCGCGCCGTCTACGCGGAAGGTGTCGAATTCCACATTGGCCGCATCGACATGGTCGCGAACACGGGCACCTACGTGGACAGCCCGTTCCATCGCTATGCGGACGGCAAGGACCTCGCCGCCCTGCCGCTCGAATCGCTGGCCGATCTGGAGAGCGTGGTCGTCGAGGCGCGGGGTCGGTCCGGGCGCGCGATCGACGAAGGCGCCTTCGAGGGGCTCGACCTCGCCGGGAAGGCCGTCCTCGTGCGCACCGGCTGGAGCGACCACTGGCGCACGGATCGCTATTTCGAGGGGCACCCGTTCCTCACGCGGGGCGCGGCGCGGCTCCTGGCCGGCGCGGGCGCCGCCTTCGTGGGCGTCGACACCTACAACATCGACGATACGGCCGATCCCACGCGGCCGGTCCACTCCATCCTGCTCGGCGCGGACATCCCCATCTGCGAGCACATGACCGGGCTCGAACGGCTCCCCGCCGCCGGCGCCCGCTTCTTCGCCGTCCCGGTGAAGGTCCGCGCCTTCGGCACGTTCCCGGTGCGGGCGTTCGCCATCGTGTGAATCGCGCGCGCCGCTCGCCGCGGCGGGAGCGGCTCAGCCCCCGTCGAGCGGGAAGAGCTGCAGGTTGACGACGACCACGCGCTCGGGCGGCCGCGACTCGGCGATCACGGCGCGCATGTTCTGGAAATAGCTCACGTGGAGCTCGGAGAGCTTCGCGAGGTCTGCCTCGGAGACCGTGAACACGTTGAACGAGAAGCGCCCCTCGGCCTTGCGCGTGAGCCGCGAGAGCCCGACGCCGGCCCAGAAGCACTTGAGCCGGTGCTCGGCGTCAGGGTCGGGGCGCGTGTCCACGGTCCGGATCGGCGCGACGATCCACCGTCCGCGGCTCTTCCGGATCTGGCCGGCCTCGGCGAGCCGGTCGAGGCAGCGCGCCTCGTCCTCGACGGGGAACCCGAGCCGCCGCGCGATCCACCCCGGCTCGTGGCGCGGCAGCGCGCGGTAGGACGGCATGTCCAGGGCGAGCAGGATCGCGGGGAGCAGCGGCTCCTCGTAGACGGCGCGGCGCTGGGCCTCGAGCGTGCGCCACGCCGCGCTCGTGGCCGGGAGCGCCGCCGGGTCGGCGAAGAGGGCCACGAAGTCGAGCAGGCGCAGCGAGCAGGCCTCGATCATCCGCAGGAAGTCCGGGAGCCGCGGCTCGGCCTCGCCCGAGAGCCAGCGCGCGACCGCATAGCGGCTCCTGCCCGCGCGGCGCGCCACGTCGACGATGGGCGACATCGACCGCATCTCCGAGAGGAGCGCCGCGACGCCCTCGTCGGAAGCCGGGTCCGTGTGCGCGAGCCAGGCGGGCGTCGAGGGGAAGAAGCGCCCCACCGCCCCCGCGACGTCGACGCCGGCGCGCCGGGCCGCGACGAGGAACGTCGCCGCGGTCGGCCAGCGCCTGCCCGACTCCCACGTGTAGACGACGTTGGTGCGGAAGCCGAGCCGGCGGCTGAAGCCGAGCTGCGAGCGCCGGCCGCGGAGCGCGCGGATCAGCTCTTTTGCGAGGGATTCGTGGTTCACGTATCGCAGATTCGCACATATACAGGCCTGTTTGCTCTATGAAATGTGCGAAGCTGAGCTGGCGTCGCTCCGGGGGCCGACGCAAGGTAGGCCGCAGGAGGTCATGAACATGCGCGAGCGGCTTTGTCTTTCTTGGGTGGCGGCGGCGGTGATGAGCGTTGGCCTGTGGGGGTGCGTGTCCGGCGAGGGCGGAGGGCCTTCGGACGACACGGCGCCGGGCGGCCAGATCGGCGGCGTCCAGGTCAACGAGGGCGGGTGCGACGAGGAGAAGGAGGACATCGGCGCCGACGACGTCTCCCCGCTGGGCTTCTCGGCGCGAGACGCGCTCGCCGCCCTCTCCGGGGAGCGCTCCGCCCCGCTCGCGTGGGCGAAGGGCGGCAGCACCACGGCGACCGTCGCCGCGGGCGAGCTCGTCGCGGCGCGCTTCGTGCGGTCTACCGTGGCGGCGAGCGAGCCGGGGGGCGCCGAGCCGGCGCTCGCCGTGGACTGCGCGGATCACCTGCAGCTCGACGTGGCGCTGGCCTTCTCGACCGAGGACGGCGCGTTCGACGAGTCGTTCGCGGTCACGCTCAGGGTCCCGCAGGTCGGCGCGGGCCGCTTCTTTCACAGGATCGATCTCGACGCGCTCCAGGGCTCGTACGAGGTCACCGAGGTCGATCCCACCGAGTTCAGGGAGCTCTTCGTGTACCTGAGCGGCGAGCTGACCGGCAGCGCCGTCTCCGGCACGATCCATGGCGTCGCCGAGAGCCACCCGATCGGGACTGGGCCCGATGCGGTTGTATCTGCGCAGCCGTTCTCGGTGGCGGATTTCTGAGCTCCGCGGCAGGGCGCCGCCCGGCCGCTGCGAGGGCCCGTCGGACCTCCCGACGCGGGCGGCGGCTCGCCCTCAGGCCGGGCGGCGCAGCTGGTCGCGGATCTCCATCAAGATCTTCCCCAGCATGTTCCGCCCGCTCCCGTCGCCGCCGTCGGCCCAGTAGGCGTCGTTCGCGGTGTGCTCGACCAGCTCGGCGTCCCCGGTGTCGAGGAGGGCGCGCCGGAGATCCTCGTGCTGGGTGAACTTCGCCAGCACCGCATCGCGCATGATGTCGTCCTTCACCTGCTCCCAGTCGGGGCGCAGCGGGCGGCTCCGCTGGCGGCCCATGCGGGCCGCCTCGCCGGGGCCGGGGGCCGTCCGGATCTCCTCCTCGTGGTCCGTGCCGGCGAACTTCTGGGCCTGGAAGTAGTGCTCGCTCGTGGGCCACACCTTGCCTTTCAGCGTGACCGGGTGGCGCGAGAAGTTGGAGAAGACCCCGTGGGCGTCGCCGGCGCGATAGAAGCGGATGACGGTCATGGCCCGAGTCTATCCCACGGCGCCGGCGGCGCCCGGCGGGAACCGCGCCGGGCCTCCCGCGAGCTGCGCCGCCGCTACTGGATGGCGCCGATCGTGTTGAGGAAGTCGTTGTAGGCGTCGATCTTCTCCGACAGGACTACGTCGATGCCGATGTTGACCCGACCCATGTCGTCGACCAGCGGGGCCAGGATCTGCTTTGTCGCGTCGAGGCCGATGGTGTTGATGCCGTAGAGGATGTAGGGCACGAGGTAACCCTCGTAGTACTGCCGCTGGGTGTGCGTGGCCCGGATGCGCCCCTCGCGCATGTAATCGACGGTCTTCGGATCGTAATCGAAGGCGACGATGGGGACATCCTCGATGCCCGCGGCGTCTGCGGCCATCACGAGCCGGTACGAGATGTTGAACAGGCCGAGCATGCCGACGACGGGCGGGTCCGCGGCCTGGAGGACGGCCTTCATCTGGTCGACGTCGGCGTTCTCGTCGCCGACGAAGACGGCCTGGGTCACGGTGAACGTGTAGCCCGCCTTCCCGAACACATCCTGGGCCGCCTGCGTCCGGTCGAATGCGTCGGGCCAGTCCTTTCCGGTGATGCCCTGGATCAACACCGTGCCTGGCGGCTCGGGCAGCATCCCGAGCAGGGTGCTCGCGGCCGTTTTTCCGGCAGAATAGCCGAGCGATCCGACGTAGAGCGAGCGCTTCGAGTCCACCAGGTCGCTGTCGAACGTCACCACGTGGATGCCGGCGTCGGCCGCCTCGTTGATGGTGGCTTTGTTGACGTCGCCGAAGGGCGAGACGCCGATCCCCTTGGCGCCGTCCGCCACCGCCTGTTGGATCTGCTGGTTCTGAAGGTCCTGCGTTGTCGTGGGATCATCGTCCGACTGGTCCGTGGGCCCGAGCACATTCCCGATGGCCTCGAGCTCGCCGATGGCCCGGTTCGCACCCACGGAGATCGGCTCGAAGAAATCGGACAGGTTTTTCAGCAAGACCACCATCTGCATCGGCTCGAGCGAGCTCTTGTTGAGCTCGGCGACGAGGCTGTCGATCCTCGACTCGAGCTCCACCGGAAAGAACTCGTTGTCCGGTATCTCCGCCCGCGTGATGGTGTCGCCCTCGGTACCCTCGTCGCCGGCATCGCTCGATCCGCACGCCGCCGCCGCCAGCATGAGCCCGAAGGCCGCCCAGCATCGTCCGATCGTCTTCATGAGATCCCTCCTCGTCCGTGGTTCGCTCGGTCGCGCGGGATATCCTCGCGTGAAAGTCGATGCAGCAGCGATCATGCTCGATCCTTCGTGTTACGAGAACGAGGATCCGGCTGTCAAGGGGGATATAAATGTTCCGTAAGGGGGAGGTTTGGAGGCCGAGGCACAATTCAGGGGAATGTGTGACTCGGGGCACGATGGCCGGAGCCTGGTCCCGAAAAGCCGCGATCTCATGTCCGTGGATCGCGGCGTTTGGCCCGCGATGTGGGTGTGAAGGCGAGAGGAGGGAGAAGGAACCCTGGCGACGCCGCTCGGGCGACGCGGGGCTAGGGTGCGTTGACGAACTGGTCGATGAAGTCGAGGGAGAGGTCGACCCGCGCATGCCAGCCGTCGGTGCAGATGCTGGGGGCCTGCACGCCTCCGAACGACGTCACGCCGACGATCGTGGGGACGCCGTTCACGTCCATCAGCGCAGGCCCGCCCGAGTCTCCCTGGCACGTGTGGTGGTCCCGGTCGCCGAGACCTACCAGAGACGCGGTGACGGTGTGGACGGTGGTGGACACGTGGTACTTGACGCCGCCAAACCCCCAGATCTCATGATCATCGCCGAAGCCGATCAGCCGGCCCGGCTCGCCGACCCTGTCCTCGGTCAGCGGCGCCCGGTTGTACGGCAGCGGCTGGATGGCGACGGGCTCCTCGAGAATGGCCACCGCGACGTCGTGCCCCGCCTGTTTGTTCGTGTGGTCGTACGCGGGGTCGACGTGGGTCTCGACCACGTTCACCCAGAATCCCTCCTCACCATAGGAGTCGGTGCCGAAGAAGGCCGTGACGGTCCCGCCGTCGACCTTGTCCGGCGTCAAGCAGTGGGCCGCGGTCAGAAGCACCTTCGGAGCGATGAGCGAAGCGGTGCAGATCTCCCCAAAGTCCTCGCCTTCCGGGTAGATTCGCAGCATCGCCACGGCCGGATCGCCCTCGTCGACGGTGCCTCCGATGATGCCTGCGGGCGCCTCGTCCGTCTCGGCCAGGGGGAGGTCGTCCACCTCTCCCGTGCACGCCGAAAGGATTGCTGCGGCCACGAAAATCATGCCTCTTCTCATGATAAGCTCCGCTTGGCTGTCGAGCTGAGCGGGAGGGGCCAGGCGTGGACGTGGGCTGCCCCGAGAGCTCCCCGAGGACCGGAGAACGACGCTCGTCCGGCAAGCCCAGCGGCCTCGATCCTCGAAGCTCGGCTGGTCCCTGCGCCGCCGCTCGTTTGTACCTGGTGAATGCCGGCGACCTCGGTCGTCCTTCGCTCGAATGGCACGGACCGGGATCTTTTCCTGCTCGCGCATCACGGCGCACCGGGCGAGCTCGGAGCAGCGGCGAAGCGGGCCGCGCGACGCGCTACGGCGAGCGCTGCGCGCGCCGTACGAAGCCCGATGGAGGGACTTAGTAAGTCTAACTAACTTATCGTGGTGCGGCTCCGCCGCGGGGAGGCCTGGATGGCGGACGCATCGCCCTCGTCGGCGGACCGCGACGTCATCGATGCTCCCCCAGCCACGCCCGGGCGAGCGCGAGCGTGCGGGCGTTCTCGGGCACGTTATCGAGGAAGCCCGCGCGCCACGCGCGGTTCGCGATCTTCGCGGCGCGCGCCAGCAGCCGATCGCGGCCGAGCGCGATGGCGGCGCGGGCACCGCCGAGGTCGCCCGACGCCGCGAGCGCCTCGGCGTGCACCAGGTAGACCAGGGACTCGCCCGTCTCGAGGTGGCCGCGCGAGGTCACCGCCGCGGAGGCGAGCTCGGCGGCGCGCGCCGCGCTCTCGAGCGCCTCGGCGGCGCGCCCCTGGGCCAGCAGCACGTTCGCGAGCGTCGCGAGCACGCAGGGCACGAGCGGGGGGACGTCGGCGAGGAGCTCGCACGCATGGCGCGCCTCGGCCTCGGCCGCGGCGAGGTCCCCGGCGCGCCGGAAGACCTCGGCCAGGTAGATGTAGGTGCCGCCCTCGAGCCGCCGTTGGCGCGCCGCCACGAAGTGCCGGCGCGCCTCGAGCTCCAGGGCGCGCGCCTCGTCGAGGGCGCCGAGGTGGAGGAGCGCGCGGCCGAGGTTCTCCTTGGCGTGCGCCACCGTGTTCGCGAGCGCCAGGCGCTCGGCGTCGGCCAGGGCGGCGCGGATCAGGGCCGCGGCCTCGGCGTACGCGCCGAGCTCGTTGCAGAGGTGCCCGGCGTTGCTCCGCGAGCTGCACGCCATGCGCGCGTCGCCCGCCTGCGAGAAGCCGTGCGCCGCCGCCTCGCAGCGCTCCCGCGCGGTGCCGAGATCCCCCGCCAGGATCGCCCGGTGCATGCCGAGGCGCAGGATCGTCGCGCTCACGGCCGGGTCGCCCCGGAACCGCTCGGCCACCGCGTCGATCCGGCGGCACAGCGCCTCGGCGTCCTCGCACTCGCCCCGCAGGACCAGGAGCCCGCTCGCCGCCTGCGCCATCACGATGAGCTCGGCGCCGCGCGCCGCCCGCTCCGACCAGCGCGCGCACAGCGCCCGGGCGAGCGCCGTGGCGCTCTCTTCGTGGCCCAGCGGGGTCGCCGCCAGGGCCACCAGGTTCGCCGCGCGGTACCAGCGCACGCTGCCCTCCGGCAGCGCCGCCATCGCCGCGACCGCGTGCCGCTCGGCCGAGGCGAAATCCCCGCGGTAGCGGTGCGCCTCGGCCTTGATCGTGTCGAGCTCCCCGAGCTCGTCGCCGGCCGCGCCGCACGCGATCGCGCGCTCGGCGCGCTCGATCGCGGCCGCGTAGTCGTTGCCGCCGAGCGCCTGCTCGGCCGCGCGCCGGTAGCAGTCGATGGCGCGCCCGCGCTCGCCGCCGAGCTCGAAGTGCGTCGCCAGGACCATCGCGTCGGTCTCGCCCGACTGGGCGAGCCACTCGCCCGCGAGGCGGTGGCCGAGCGCCCGGTCGTCCTCGGTCAGCATCTCGTAGACCGCGTCGCGCAGGAGCGCGTGCCGGAAGGCGTACTCGACCTCGCCGTGGAACTTCGCGTCCGGCCGGCGCGCGATGAGCTCGCGCTGCTCGAGCTCCGCGAGGCCGGCGTCGAGCTCGGGCTCGTCCACCCAGGCGCCGAGCAGCGCCCGCGCCGCCCCGCGCCAGAACACCTCCCCGAAGACGCTGGCGGCGCGCAGCAGCCGCCGCGCCTCCGGCACGAGCCCGCCGAGGCGCGCCTGCATCATCGCCAGCACCGTCTCCGGGACGCCGCCGGGGCCGCCCTCCATCGCCGCGCGCACGAGCTCCTCGAGGAAGAACGCGTTGCCCGCCGATCGCCCCACGATCTCGGCGACCGTGGCGGCCGGGGCGCCCGGACCGAGCGCCTCCCGCGCGAGCCGCTCGCACGCCTTCAGCGACAGCTCCTTGAGCCGGAGCTCGGTGAGCGCTCGATCTCCCCAGAGGCCGGGGAACGCCTTGCGCACCTCGGGGCGGGCGAGCGCCAGCACCATCAGCCGCTCGCCGGCGAGGAGCCGGAGCGCGGCGTCGACGTACTCGACGGTCGGCCGGTCGCCCCAGTGGAGGTCCTCCAGGACGAGCAGGACCGGCCGGGCGGCGCACTCGGCCCGGGCGAGCTCGACCCACGCCCACTGCATCTGGTCGCCCATGCGCTTGGCGTCCTGCCGCGCCGCCTGGAGCAGCACGCTGTCGTCGTCCGGGAAGGGCGTGCCCACCATCTCGCCGAGGAACTCGGTGACCGGCCGCCGCAGGGGCTCGGGCACGTGCGCCGACACGCGCGCGGCGAGCTTCTGCCGGCGCGCCGCGATCGGCTCGCCGTCGAGCAGCCGCGCCGCGCGCCGGACGATCTGGCCGAGCATGCCGAACGGCGCGCCCACGCGCATCGAGTCGCCGCGCGCGGTCCAGATCTCGACCGGCTCCCCGCGCGCCGCGAGGCGCCGCACGAGCTCGTGGCGCAGGCGCGACTTGCCCACGCCGGCGCCGGCCGTGACCAGCACCGCGCGCGCCTCGGACTCGGCGGCGCACTCGTCGAAGGTCGCCTGCAGGAGGAGCAGTTCGTGCTCGCGTCCCACGCACGTCGTCGGCTTCCCGAGGAGCCGCCGCGCCTCGTCGGCGGGCTCGATCTCGCCGGCGAGCACGAGCGCGCCCGCGCCGCGCGAGACCTCGAAGCGGTCGCTCAGGAGGGCCGCGGTCATCGGGTCGAGCAGGATCGGCGGCGCGCCGTCGGCCGGGCCCTCGGCGCGGCCCTCAAGCAGCGCGCTGGCGCGGTCGATGACCTGCTCCATGGGCTGCGTGCGCTCGACCTCGTCCCAGCCGGTCGCGAGGGCCACGCGCGCGCCGGGCAGGAGCCCGCGGATCGTCAGCGCGCAGCGCGCCGCGCTCGTGGCGAGCTCGGTGGGCGAGCCGGCCCCCGGGAGCAGCGCCGCGAGGGAGCCGTCGCCGAGCAGCTCGAGCTGGGCGCCGTGGCGCGTCACGACCTGGCGGAGCGCCTGCGCGGTCAGGGCGAGGGCGTCGAGCGGGAGGGCGCCGCCGAGCGGGGCGGTGCGGTCGGCGGCGGCGAGGCCGCGGCCGATGTCGCCCGCGCCCGCGGCGAGGATCACGCTGGCGACGCGGCGCTCGCGGCCGGTGAGGGCGGCCGACGAGGCGGGCGCGCTCGACGAGGCCGGGCCGGCGACCCGGGCCTCGAGCGCGCGCAGCGCCTCGGCCACGGCGGCGGCGCTGGCGGGCCGCGCGGCGGGCTTCTTGGCGAGCAGCCGCGCGACGAACGCGTCGAGCGCCGCCGGCAGCCCCGGGCAGAGCGAGCTCGGCGGCGGCGCCTCGTCGAACACGACCTTGGCGAGCGTGGCCACGAGCTGCGCGGCGGCGAAGGGCGGCCGGCCCGTCAGGCACGCGAACAGCACGCACCCGAGCGCGTACAGGTCGGCGCGGGCGTCGATCTCCTGCTCGCCGGTGACCTGCTCGGGCGGCATGAAGGACGGCGTGCCCAGCGTCTGCCCCTCGCGCGTCAGCGCGTACGTGGCGTCGCGGAGGTGGACGAGGCCGAAATCGACGATCTTGACGCGATCGAGGTCGCCCTGCGGGAGGAAGAGGTTCTGCGGCTTGATGTCGCGGTGGACGACCCCCTGGCCGTGCGCGGCCTCGAGCCCCTCCGCGACCCTGGCCGCGAGCCGGAGCGCTGCGGCCGGCTCCAGCCGCCCGCTCGCGAGCCGCGCGCCGAGGTCCTCCCCCTCGAGCCACTCCATCACGAGGTACGGCTCGCCGTCCGCCATCACCCCGTGATCGACGTACCGGACGATATGCGGGTGCTGCAGCGCGGCCAGCGCGCGCGCCTCGCGGGCGAACCGCTTGAGCGCCTCCTCGCTCGGATCCCGGAGGACCTTGATCGCCGCCGGCTCGCCGGTCGCGACGTGCCGCGCGAGGTAGACCGTGCCGAGCGAGCCTGCCCCGGCCCGCCGCTCGATGGTGTACTGCCCTCCGGCACGCTCGCCCGGTGTCATGAGGACAGCAGTATCGCACGGGAGAGCCGTCCGCTGGCTTGCGCGCGCCTCCGGGCGGCGCGGTATCCAGAACACCGCTCGACGGCTCCACGCCATCGCTCCAGGGCGCGAGCGCTCATGGATAGAGCCCCCGGCGAGCGACCTCAGGTGAGATGCGCCTCGTGCTCGGGCCTGCTGCGCGAGGGTAGCCGCGCCATTTCGTGCGCGGTCCGCTATCCTTTCGATCGATGGAACTCCTATCGACCTTCGCCTCGGGGACAGTCGGCGACGCGGCGCGCGGCGGGGCCGGCGCCGATCGACTGGCTGTGGCGTTCGCCGCTGGCTACCAGGCGGCGCTTCGCGCGCTGGTACCCGGTCTCTGCACCGTCGGCAGCTTCCTGGTCACCGAGGAGGGCGGCGGTCACCCCGCGGCGATCCGCACCCAGCTGGGCGACGGGCGGCTGGTCGGACGCAAGCGCTTCGCCACCCAGGGGATCGAGGCAGAGACGCTGATCGTCGTCGCGTCGTCCGGCGCGGAAGGCGGGCGCAACCGTCTGCATGCCGTGATGATCCCGGCGGACCGCCCCGGCGTGATCCGAACCCGGCTTCCACCGACCCCGTTCTGTCCCGAGATCGACCATGCCGAGGTCCACCTCGACGTCGCGGTCCGACCGGATGAAATCCTTCCCGGCGATGGCTACGACGACTACCTCAAGCTTTTCCGCACCATCGAGGATATCCATGTCCTCGCGGCGACGCTCGGGTTCGTCCTCCACACCGCGACCCGCTTCGCCTGGCCGCGCGGGGCGATCGAGCGCCTCCTGGCGCAGATCGCGCCTGCTTCCGCGCTGGCCGCGGCGCCGCGCGAGCCGGCGGTCCACCTGGCGCTCTCGGGCTGGCTGGCAGGGACAGAGCGACTCCTCGCGGATCTCGCGCCGGAGTGGGCGCAGGTCGACCCCGACTGGCGTGCCCGCTGGGAACGCGACCAGCCGCTGCTCTCGGTAGCTCACAAGGCGCGCGTGCAGCGCACCGAGGCCGCCTGGAAGCGCCTCGCGTAACGGCGCGGCCGCCCATCGCGCCCGCTCTCCGGCGGCACGGTCGCTCGGCGTGCCGCGCGCCCGCCGGCCCGGGCGCCCGATCGCGCGACGGCGCGCGGAGGAAGGCCGTCGTGAGGTGCGGCCGGGCGAGGCGCCGCGGCTCAGCCCTCGCAGAGCGCCGCTCGCGCCTCTCGCACGAGCTCTTGGACTCGCTCGTGCGCCACGCTCCTCAGGGTCTCGACGTCTGCGCCCGCGGCGATCGGCTCACCGAAGACGAGCCCGATCTTCGTCGCTGGCGACGAGGTGACGCGCCGGTAGTGGATCGGAAACGGCTCCTGGAAGTACGACGTCCCCTGGCCGCCGTACGCGATCCCGATCGGGACGATCTCCGCGCCGGTGCGCTGCGCCGTGATGAAGGCCCCGGCCCGGAAAGGCCGCACCTCATCGCCGATGAACGTGGTGCCCTCCGGGTAGACGAGCACGCCTTGGCCTCGCTCGATCGCGTCGCACATCGCGTGGATGACCGCGGCGCCGCTCTGCTTGTTCGCGCGATCGACGAAGAGCGTCCCCACCTTCCGCGCGGCCCTGCCGATAACCGGCCACCGCGAGAGATCGGCGCGGCTCACCATGTTCGCCTCCACGAAGGCAAGATTCACGAAAATGTCAAGCATCGACCGGTGATTCATCACGAAGACCCGCCCGCGGCCCTGCGCGTCGACGGCTGGGTAGCGCCCGTCGGCGGTCGGGAGGCCTCGTGCCGTCACCTCGAGGCCGAAGACCTGGAGCAGCGCCTTGCCCCAGCGGCCCACCCATTTGTAGGTCACCGTCTGCCGCGACGCCTCGTCGCTCGTCAGTAGCTCGGCGTCGAGGCAGGCGACGGCGCTCCAGGTGACGCCAATCAAGCCCGCCGTGCGGGCGACGACACGGGCGTCCCGGAGGAGATGGAATGCGGGGATGGCTGCTCGTTGCTGGGTGGTGTCCATGGGCGGCCACTCTATCGTGATCTCGGCGACGCGTCCTCAGAACAGCGCGGCCGGCGGCGAGGAGATTGCGTGGCCCCAGGGGATCAGGATCTACCCCCAGGACCGTGCCCGTCTCGTGCTATGACGGCCGCATGCGTCTCAGAGATCGTGTCGTTTTCATCACGGGAGCCTCCCGCGGCATCGGCCGGGCCGTCGCCCTCATCTGCGCGCGTGAGGGCGCAGATATCGTGGTCGCCGCGAAGACCGAGGTCGCCGACAACCCGCGCCTGCCGGGGACCATCCACGACGTCGCCGGCGAGATCGCGGCGCTCGGCCGCCGCGCGCTGCCGCTCAAGCTCGATGTGCGCGACGACGAGGCCTGCAGGAGCGCCGTCGCCGCGGCCATCGAGCGCTTCGGGCGCATCGACGCCCTCGTCAACAACGCCGGCGCGCTCTTCTGGGCAGATGTCCTGGACACACCCATGAAGAGGTTCGACCTCGTCATGAGCGTCAATGTGCGCGCCTCGTTCGCCCTGTCGCAGGCCGTCCTCCCGCACATGATCGCGCAGAAGTACGGGCACATCGTCATGATGTCGCCGCCGGTCGACGTCTCGGTCTGCGCTCACCACGGCGCCTATGCGGTCTCCAAGCTGGGGATGACGATGGTCGCGCACGCCATCACCGAGGAGTACGCCGAGCACAACATCACGGCACACGCCCTTTGGCCCGCCACGGCGGTCGAGAGCTACGCGACCAAGAACTTCGGCCTCGGGGGCCCCGAGATCTGGCGCAAGGCCGACATCCTCGCCGACGCAACGCTGGCGCTGCTCGCGCGAGAGCCGTCGGCCCGACCCGGCAAGGCGTGGATCGATGAGGATCTGCTCCGTGAGGAGGGGGTCACCGACTTCTCTAGGTACCAGTGCGTGCCGGGCGTGGAGCCCCCGCACATCGGCTTCACGGGGCTCCCCAAGGTCTCCACGGCGAAGCCGTGAGCCGAGGCGGGGATCACTCCGCACGACGGACGGCGGCGTTCGGCCTCGTGCCCACTCGGGCGGAGCCGAACGCCCTCTTTTCGTCAGGCGCGCACCCCGATCACCAAGGAGGGTTGTTGCATGAACGATTCGCTTGAAGCAGCCAGCACCGATCGGGCGACCCATGCCGAGCAACAGGCCGATAAGGCTGGCCAGACGCCGACGCTGGGCCCGATGCCACGGCGGGATCTTGCGATCTGGACGGGTCAAGTGTTTCCCGCGCTCCGGGCGCTCCTCCGGTGGGGGTACTTTTCCATTGACGTGGAGGGCGCGGAGCACGTGCCGCGGAGCGGGCCCGTCATCTATGCTCCGAACCATGCCGGATGGTTCACGCTGGATACCCTCGTCGGGGCGCTCGTGATGGCAGAACAATTCGGTCTGGAGCGGCTCCCATGGGCCGCCGTCCAGGACGAACTGTTGAAGACGCCGAGGATCGGCGCCTTCTTCGAGGGCATCGGCGGGTTTCCGGCGTCGTGGCTGAAGACGCCCGAGGCGCTCCCGCCCGCGATCGACGTCCTGTGCATCTACCCGGAGGGGACCGAAGGCAACTGCAAGTCGCTTCTGCACGCTTATCAGATGCGGCCGTGGCGACCGAGCTTCGTGCGCCTGGCGGCCGCGCGCGACGCGTCGATCGTGCCCCTGGCGATCGTCGGTGGCGAGGAGAGCATGCCGTCGATAGCTCCGATCCGCTTCTTGAAGCCGCTCGTCGGCACGCTCCTGCCGCTGCCGCTCTCCCTGCTGCCGCTCCCCACGCGGTGGAAGTTCATTTTCCACGAACCCGTGCGCGTCAGCAGCGTCGAGGTCGGCTCCCCCGGAGGTGACAGCGAGCGTCAGCGGCAACGTGTCCGAGAGATCACGGCTTCCATCCAGGAGCGCGTCCAGCGCACGCTCGACCGAGAGACGGCGGATCGGAAGCTCGTGCGCCTGTCGAAGGTCGTCAAGCCGTGGCTGCGTTGAGCGCAGCCTCTCTCCAGCTCGACGAAGCCCGCCAGCGACGGCCGCGCCCGGCCGCCATCTCCCCCGAGACATCAGGCGGTCGCGCGACGCCGCCGTGAGGCGGCTCGGAAGTCCGGCCACCTCTGGCCGGACTCCCGTCGCGCGGAGCTTGCTAGTAGTCGCGATTGCGGCAGAACGCGCTGTAGCGCTCCTTCACCTCCTCGATGAACCGAGGCAGCTCCGGCTGCACGTGCTCGACGATCTTGTCCGCGAGGTGGTAGTCCATGACACCGAACTTCCCGAGCAGCGGCGCGAACGTGAGATGGGCGGCGGTGGCCTGACGCGTGCCTGCCTCGTGCATCAGCAAGAACATCGATCGCAGGCCGTCCTGCATCCGGCCGAGCGGCGAGAGCTGGGATAGGATGCGCGTTGCGCGCCGCTTGTGGATCTCCCGCGCAAGCCGCGCCGGGGCCGGGATCACGTTGGACGCGATAATGAAATCGGCCCCCTCCTCGACGAGCGCGCTTACCGGCACGTTGTTGGCGATGCCGCCGTCCACGTAACGCACCCCGTCGTGCAGGATCTCCGGGGGAAACAGCGTCGGCAGCGCCGCGCTCGCGAACATCGCCTGGATCGCCGGCCCATGGCGGAAGATGCGCGCTCTGCCCGTCTGGATGTCCACCGCCACGGGAAAGGTCGGCAGCGGCATGTCCTGCAGGTAGCGGTGATTCAGCAAGTTCTTCTCGATCAGGTGCTCGATCGGCTTGCGCGTGATCGGCGCGAACGCGAGCCGGAAAGCGGTCTCTCTCCTCAGCTTGATCAAGGTGTCCAGACCGTCCTGCCCGCGGCTCCCGAAGGCGCACGCGACCACGCTCCCCATGCTGGTCCCCGCGACCATATCGACGGGGATACCGGCGTCGTGGAGCCCGCGCAGGAGCGCCACGTGCGCGTAGCACCAGGCGGACCCGCCTCCGAGGGCAACGCCCACCGCCTGGTGCGAGAGCGTCCGCGCCAGGCGCTGGAGCGCAGTCCGGTTCGCCAGCGGAAGCGACTCGTACCGGAGCTCGGCGCCACGCGCGCCGTCGATCGAGAGCCGGATCGAGCCGCTCCGTACCATGTGCGTCTTCTCCGCGCCCGACGAGCGCACCTCGACGTACTGCACGGGTGCGAGCTGGGGCGTCTCGATCGGGAAGGGATGCCGGAGGTCGTCCGTGAAGTAGACAGCCGACGAGATGCGGTTGTCGATCACCTTGTCCCAGACGGGCTCCTGGAGCCATCCGAGCGCGTCCGGCGCGCTCGTGTACAGGAGCAGATACCGGTTCCCGAGCCGCTTCGCGTGCTGGTCGAGGATCTCGATCGCGCGCTCCGGGTCCTTCGGAAGCTCGAGGGCCTTGCTGTCCGCGGCGAGGCGGCTCCCTTCAGGGGCGACCTCCAGCAAGGCCACGTCTTTCTCCCCGGCGTCCGAGAACGCCGCCTGGATCAGGGCGGCGACGGAGCGCGCATCGCACGAGAGGCGGTTCACGACGAGGATCAAATCCTGTGGCTTCGACGCCACCTTGGGCGATCCGACCCGCGTGATGAGGGCGCGGCGGAAGGAGCCGCAGGCCCGCCGGAGGGCCTCGATGTCGATGCGATCGATCGCCAGCACCTCCGTGTCGTGCTTCACCTCGGCCGACTCCGTGCGCACCTCCGACGTGAGGACGTCGGTGTCGCCGAACAGGACGCCTCGGCCGAGGATCGTGACCTTCTCCTCCTGGCCGTCCGGCGCCTCCGGCTTCAACTCCACCTCGCCACGGACGACCAGGTAGCAGTAGTTCGCCGGCTCGCCAGCCCTGTAGATGAACGTCCCTGTCGGGTACCGCAGGAGCGTCATCTCCTTGAGGAGCCGGTGGCGGAGCACGGAGCTCGAGTTGCGGAACAGGGGAGCGTGCTGGAGCAGCTCGGCGAGCTCGGCCTCCCTCGCGTGCTTCGAGAGGCGCACGGTGAGCTGGGCGCGGAGCCCGGGCGCCTTGATCTCGGCGCGGCGGAGCGCGTCCCGGTCCCAGCTCGCCACGACGGTCCGCCGCGTGGTGGCGAACGAGTAGAGGTTCGGCTCATCGAGGATCAGCCCGGCACCGAAGACGTCCCCGCGGGTGAGGCTGGACATCACCTCCCGCAGCGCTTCGCCCCAGTATGCGTCCACATCACCCTTCAGGATCAGAACGAGGCGGTCGGCGTCCTGCCCCTCCTGAGCGACCACCTGGTCGGCGGGCAGGACCTCGACCCGCGCCGTGCTCACGAGCGCGCCGACGTGTTGCTCGCTCAGCGCACGGAAGCTGGACGAGATGCCGATGACTTCTTGAAGATCCGCCTGGGCGCTCGGCTCCGTCGAGACCGCGATAGCTCCGCTCTTGGCGGCGTTCGTCGTCGTGCTGTTCATCAACATGGTCGTCACCTCACTGCAGGGTTAATTGCAGGCGAGTCGCTCGCTGAGGAGCGCGATGGCGGCCCCGCTGTCCACGCGCCGCGACACCTTCTATCCTGGCTGCCCCAGCCGGTTCAAGGAGATTTTATCTACCTCAGCGAGAAATGCGCTCACCCAATCCAGAGCAGGCTCGACAGATTCATGACATTGCCTGTTGAGTGTGGACGGAACAGAGGGACATAAATTTGTTGGCGTCGTCACCTGATGCTTGACTTTCTTTGAGTCAGGCAAGAATATGCGATGCGTTAAAGGCACGACGCGAAGCACCTACGCTTCATCAGGTCCTCTTATGATGGCATCGAGCAATGCTCGCAACTGGCCGTCGAGGCTCGCGGTGCAGAAGATTCGACTTGTCAACTACCGAACGCCGGACGTGCGACGGAGCACAGCACAGCTCACGACGTCGCTCATGGCGTTCTGTCTCGCGTGGACGCTGGCCTGGGCGAGCCTACGCGTCTCGTATGCGCTGACGCTTCTGCTCGCGATCCCGACTGCCGGGTGCATGGTCCGGCTCTTCGTCCTCCAGCACGATTGCGGCCACGGATCGCTGTTTCGATCGCGGATGGCCAACGAGATCGTGGGCTTCTTTCTCGGCGTCCTGACCATGACCCCGTTTCAGTGCTGGCGCCGGTACCACAACACCCACCACGCGACGTCCAGCAACCTCGACCGGCGCGGCTACGGGGATGTCCGCATGCTCACGGTGAGGGAGTACGCGGGCCTGTCGCCCAGGGGGAAATTCGCTTACCGAGTGTACCGCTCCCCCCTCGTCCTCTTCGGCGTGGGGCCGTTCCTCCAGTTCGTGGTGAGGCAGCGCTTCGCCTACTACGTCCCGAAGGACTGGAAGATCGAGCGCTGGAGCGTCCATGCGACCAACGCGGCGATCCTCGCCTGTGCCTACGGCATGGCGAGGCTCGTCGGGCTGGCGCCGTTCCTCGCGGTACAGCTGCCGGTCATGGCGTTGGCGGCCTCCATGGGGGTTTGGCTGTTCTACGTCCAGCACCAGTTCGACGGGACCTACTGGCGACGCCGTCCGGAGTGGGACTACGTCTCCGCGGGGATGCTCGGCAGCTCGTACTACGTGCTGCCGCCGGTGCTCCGGTGGTTCACGGCGAGCATCGGGCTCCACCATATCCACCACCTGGACAGCAAGATCCCGAACTACCGTCTCCAGGAGTGCCTCGATGAGAACCCAGAGCTGGCGCGCGCCCCACGCCTCACGCTGTGGAGCAGCCTGGCTTGCGCGTCGCTGAAGCTCTGGGACGAAGATGCGGGGCGGATGGTCAGAACCTACGCGCTCGCGCAGGAGGAGAGCCGATGAACGGGATGTTGGATACGACGGGCGGCGCGATCGCTGCAACCTTGCTCGGGGCCGCGATGGGCTATGTCACGGCGACGCTCGTGGAGTCGTTCGCCCATCACCACATCTCCGACGCGCGGCCCCGCCGGGTCCGGTGGTGGACGCAGCACCCGCGCCTCTTCAAATATCTCATCCGGACCCACTACTCTCATCACAGCGTGCACCATCTGAGGACGTTCCGGAAGGATCACGTGACGCAGTTCCGGAATGACGACGAGCGGCGAGCGCTCGACGCGGAGCTCGCCGAGCGCGGCGCTCACGGGCAGATCGTCCTGAGGTCGAACTACGCCGTCAAGCTGCACGGGACGGGCGCGCTCGTCTTCGTCTCGCCGCTCATCCCCTTCCTGCCGGTGGTCTACCTGCTGCTCGGGCCGTGGGGGCTCGTCGGTAGCGTGCTCCCGATGCTCTGTCCGCCGCTGTTCAGCAACTATCTCCACCCCTACCTGCACATGCCACACGAGGTCGCGGTGACGAAGGCGC
Source organism: Sorangium sp. So ce836 (assembly GCF_028553905.1). Lineage (NCBI taxonomy): Bacteria > Pseudomonadati > Myxococcota > Polyangiales > Polyangiaceae > Sorangium > Sorangium sp. So ce836. The sequence continues at coordinate 5,846,998 of NZ_CP102233.1, forward strand.
CACCGCTGATTTCTTGGCTCCTGCGCACGCGGTACGGCCGCGCCGTGGCGAGGAACCATTTCATGCACCACCGGTACATGAACTGCAATTTCAACCTGATGCTCGGCGGCGACATCCTCCGTGGGGTGAGCCGGCGGCCGAGCCACAAGGACATCGCAGAGATGCAGCGGATCGGGCTCCGCCTCGATTGAGGTGGAGCCGCACGGCTGAGGTGGAGCCGCACGGGCCGGCCGGGCCCGGGCGGGCGCCGGCGGTCCGCCGCCGCGTCAGGCCGGAGCCGTCCGGCGCAGTCGCTCCATCGCGTCCAGCGAGGCGCGCCGCAGCGCGCCCGCGTGCTGGAGCACCGTGCCGACGTGGCCGGTGTCCAGCCATCGCACCTCGCTGCCCTTCCAAAGCTCGTGGAGCCTCTGCACCTCCCCTGGGTCGACGTAGCCGTCGCGGCGCGCGCCGATGATGACGGCGGCGTCGGGAGAGCGCGGGACCGCGTGCCGATCGAGATCCGCGGTCGCGAAGAGCCGGGCGAGCCTGCTCCGGGCCCCGGTCGTGCCGCCCTCGCCTCGGCCCAGGCGCTCGAAGTCGATCGAACGGGAGAGGAGCCCGGTCGTGAAGGCATATACCGCAGACCGGCCGGCGCTGAATATCGCCGCGGCGAGCGGCCGCGGCGACAGCGCGGCGGCCAGCGCGGCCATGCTCCCGCCCATGCTGAAGCCGGTGACCCCCAGCCGCGTATGCCCCTCCTGCGCAAGCGTCTCGAGGAGGCACAGGCACTCCTCCAACATTCCAAGGTTCATGAGCATGTGGTCGCTCACGGTGTGGATCGCCGAGCCCCGCTGCCCCGGCGGCCTGCGGAGGCCGTAGAGAGGGTTCTCGAGCAGCAGCACGCCCATGCCTGATTGCTCCACCATGGGCCCGAAGAGGCGCGTGCGGACGGCGAACCCTTCCTCGCCGGACGACGCCAGCGAGACGTACATCGGCCGAGGTTGCATCGAGCGCTCTCTGCGCGGCAGAAGCGCGCGCACGTGCCCTCGGCTCGCGGCGTCCGGCAGCCCGGCGGTGGGCGAGGTGAAGGTGCCGTCGCGGACGAGAAAACCGCCCTGGGCGGTCGTGACGGGGGACCACGCGATGGCAAGCGGGCAAGGGCGCGCGCCGAGCTCCAGGGTTGGAGCGAATCGGTCGAGCAGCGTCTGCTCGCCCCAGCCGCCGGCGAAGAGACGGCGTCGGGTCATCGCGAGGGAGAGGGTGTAGTCCAGCCAGTGCACGGAGCCCATAAGTGTGAGGATGCTAGCATTTCTCCCCGATCCGTGTCTTCCGCCGGAGAGCGGCCGCCGCCCGGCGCGCGGGCGGTGCCGTGGCTCGCGCGCGTGGACGCGCGTGGAGAGGCATGCGAGGACACGAGCGCGTGGCTCGCGCGCGTCGTGGCTCGGGAGGTGTAAGCGGGCGAGCCGAGTCCAGCGCGGTCTGCGCCCTGTCCCTCTACGGCTCCGACACAAGAGGCGATGTACGAGCGCGAGGAGCGAGCGTGCGAGCGAGCCCGTGAGCAAGCCGCGGTTGAAAGCGCGGGCGTGCCCCGTTATAGCAACGATATGAGTGAAGACGTCCTCCTGACCGAACGTGACGGCGCCGTAACGGTGATCACCCTCAATCGCCCCAAGGCGAGGAACGCTCTCGATCCCGCCTTGCTCAAGGCGTTGCCGGCCGCCCTGCTGGCTGCAGGCGACGACCCCGAGGTGCGCGCCATCGTGCTGACCGGCGCGGGCGGCGCCTTCTGCGCCGGCGCGGATCTCAAGGCCGCAGTGAGCAGCGGCGTGGACCTCTTCGAGCAGCTCGACGGGCTCGTGGACGTGTATCACTCGATGATCCGCGCCATCGTGGGCGCGCCCAAGCCCGTCATCGCCATGGTCGACGGCGGCGCTGTCGGCTTCGGCTGCGACCTCGCGCTGGCCTGCGACATGAGGGTGCTCTCCACGGAGGCGTACCTCCAGGAGAAGTTCGTGAAGATGGGCCTGATGCCGGATGGCGGCGGCACTTTCTTGCTTCCGCGCCTCGTCGGGATCGCGCGGGCGATGGAGCTCATGCTGACGGGCGAGCCGGTGAACGCCGAGCGCGCGGTGGCGCTCGGCCTGGCGAACCGGGCCGTTCCGGCTGCATCGCTGCGCGAGGAGACGATGCGCCTCGCGCACCAGCTCGCGAAGGGACCGCCGATCGCATTTGCCGAGATCAAGCGCTCGGTGCGGGAAGGGTTCGGGGGGACGATCGACGGAGCCCTCAAGCTGGAGAAGGCAGGCCAGCTGAAGTGTCTCCGTTCGAATGATTGCCTGGAGGGGGTCGCGGCGTGGATGCAGAAGCGCGAGCCTGAATTCAAGGGCAAGTGACCCGCACCGGCGAAAGCCGCGTGCCTTCAGCGCACCTGCCGGAAGCGAAGCGGCAAGGGGAGGGCTCCGCGACCGGAGCACCCCTGCACGGAAACTGCGACCGGCTCAGCTTTCCCTACATGTAGGTTATTTGGATCTGAGCTGCCGGCCGATCTAAGCTAAGAAATTTCTCCGCAAAAAAGTTGTTCGTTCGGCGCGCCATGGCGTACCCAGTCGAGCGCGTCCCCGGCCTCAAGGGAATCGGGTGGGCGCCGAGCTCCGAACACGTCGACGGCGCCTCCTCAGCGCCGGAGGGACGGGCATCCGGGCGGGCTCGGCCGTCGGACAGCCACGTCTTTCGAACCATCTAAGGAGGTTTCTGGTGTCAAAGGTAGTCGTCGTCACCTCGGGCAAGGGCGGAGTCGGCAAGACCACCACGACCGCAAACCTCGCGTCCGGTATCGCGGCTCTCGGTTACAAGACGATTGCCATCGATTTCGATGTGGGTTTGCGCAACCTCGACCTCGTGATGGGGTGCGAGCGCCGCGTGGTCTACGATCTGGTCAACGCGATCCGCGGCGAGGCGACGGTCCGCCAGGCGGTGATCAAGGACAAGCGGATCGAGACCCTCTATGTGCTGCCCGCGTCGCAGACGCGGGACAAGGACGCGCTCACGATGGACGGAGTCGGGCGCATCCTGGACGAGCTCCGCGCCGCTGGCTTCGACTACATCTTCTGCGACTCGCCGGCCGGCATCGAGTGGGGCGCCCAGATGGCGATGTATTTCGCGGACGAGGCGATCGTCGTGACGAACCCCGAGGTCTCCTCGGTGCGCGACTCGGACCGCGTGCTCGGCCTGCTCGACGCGAAGACGCGGAGGGCGGAGCTCGGCGAGGAGCCGGTGAAGACGCACCTCCTGCTCACGCGGTACGCGCCGGCGCGCGTGGCGAAGGGCGAGATGCTGGGGCACAAGGACGTGCTGGAGCTGCTCGGCATCCCGCTGCTCGGCGTGATCCCGGAGTCGCAGGCGGTGCTCCAGGCGTCGAACGCCGGGACGCCCGTGGTGCTCGATCCGACGAGCGACGCGGCGCAGGCCTACCTCGACGTGGTCCAGCGCTTCCTCGGCGAGGAGCGGCCGCACCGCTTCCTCGAGCCGGCCAAGAAGGGGTTCTTCAGCCGGATTTTCGGCGGCCAGGCGGCGACCGCCTAGGGGGTTGTGCCATGTCGATCATGGATTATTTCCGGAGGTCGCAGCCGAAGTCGGCGACCGTGGCGAAGGAGCGTCTGCAGATCATCGTGGCGCGCGAGCGCGTGCGCCCGACGGGCGAGCCGGATTATCTGCCGCGGCTCAAGCAGGAGCTGCTCCAGGTCATCTCGAAGTACGAGCGGATCGATCTGGACCAGGTGAGCGTCAACGTGGAGCGGAGCGGCGACTGCGACGTGCTCGAGCTGAACGTGGTGCTGTCCGAGTCGGAGCGTGCCGCCGTGCGCGCCGCCGCGTCCCGCGCGGGCGCCCCCGCCGCGCGGAGCTTCTGACGGGGCGCGCGCGGGGCGCGCCTCGACCCGGTTTCAGCGCTCCACCCAGTCCAGGAGCTGGACCGCCCTGTTCCACCGTGCGGGCGCGTGGCGCCGCGCCAACCGGATCGTTAGGTAGCCTAACTATCGGATTTTCCGCTTCGACGAGGGCCCTCCGCCATCGCGATCTCCCGCGCCCGCTCGGAGGCCGCCCGGATCAGCGGGCCGAGCAGCTCCGCCGGCGAGCGCTCCTCGCTCCAGCCCGGCGGCTCGCCGAGCTGCGTCAGGAGCGCCGCGTGGGCCGCGGGCGGCGTCAGCGCCACGTCGAGCGCCGGCGGCGGCTCGCGCCACGCGTCGAAGTCGCTCGCCTCCATCGGGCCCAGCGTCACCGTCGCCACGGGCGGCTCGTCGGCGGCGCAGGGCGCGCGTTTCCGGCCCGCGCCCCCGCGCGCTCTCCGTCCCCTCGCGCCGCCCGGCGCGGCGCCCCGGGCGGCGCGGAGCGCCTCGATCACCTGCGCGCGCGTGCGCCCGCGGAGCTCGAACAGCAGGAACGGGTCCTTGTCGAGCGCCTCCCCGAGCACGTAGTGCGTCGCGGCGACGTGCTTGCACGGGTTCGCCCAGTCGGGGCACGAGCAGGCCGTGGTGAGGTCCTCGGGCCGCTCCGGGAACAGGCTCGCCCCGGCGCTCCGGAACGCCTCGTCGATCTCCTCCGGCATCCGGCCCGCGAGGAGGTCCGCCGCGAACTTCGCCCGCGCCGCCATGGCCGCGATCGCCTTCGCCCACGTGGCGTCGTCGAGCCGCGCGATCGTGAGGATCACCTTGTACGGCTGCGGCCGCGAGCCGGTCACGCGCGCCGTCACCAGGCCCGGCTTCACCTCGAGATCGTGCGTCCGCCCGGCGCGCGCATACGTGCGCCCGCGGCCGAGGCGGGCCGCGTCGTCCGGCGACATCCGCTCGAGCGCCTCCACCCAGCGCTTGCCCCACCAGGTCGCGCCGGCCCGCTTCATCCGGATGCCCCTCGCCGGCGGCGGCGGCTTCGGCCCGGCCTCGCGGCGGATCTGCGCCCAGCGCGGCGCGCTCATGTCCGCGCCTCGCCCCGGCCGCGCGCCGGACCGCGCGCGGAGCCCCGCCGGCGGCCCTCCGCGGGCCGCTCCCCCGGCTCGCCCCCCTCCGGCCGCTCGCCGCCCGGTTCCGGCTCGTCGCGGTCGTCCAGCTCGCCCGCGAGCGCCACCGCGTCCCGCGACAGCGCGAACAGCTCGCGCAGCGACGCGTCGTCGAGCTCGGTGATCCACGCCTCGCCCTCGCCCACGACCCGCGCCGCCAGGTCGCGCTTCTGCTCCAGCATCCGGTCGACCTTCTCCTCCACGGTGCCCGCGCAGACGAGCTTGTGCACCTGCACCGCGCTCCGCTGCCCGATCCGGTGCGCGCGGCCCGACGCCTGGTCCTCGACCGCGGGGTTCCACCAGCGATCGAAGTGGAACACGTGGCTCGCCGCCGTCAGGTTGAGCCCCGCGCCGCCGGCCTTGACCGAGAGGACGAAGACGCGCGGCCCCCGCGGATCGTCCTGGAACCGCCGCACCATCTCGTCGCGCGCGAGCCGCGGCGTGCCGCCGTGCAGGAAGAGGACCTCCGTGTCGAGCGACGAGGCGAGGTGCCGGACCAGCCGGTCGCCCATCTCGCGGAACTGCGTGAACACGAGCGCGCGATCCCCTTCCGCGAGCGCCTCCTCGAGCATCTCCGTGAGGCGCGCGAGCTTGCCCGACCGGCCCGCGAGCGGCCCCGCCTCCCCGAGGTATTGCGCCGGGTGGTTGCAGATCTGCTTGAGCATCGTCAGGAGCGCGAGCACGAGCCCGCGCCGGGCGATGCCCTCGGCCTCCTCGATGCGGCGCATCGCCTCGTCGAGCGCCGCCTGGTAGAGGGTCACCTGCTCGCGCGTGAGCGCGCAGAAGACCCGCGCCTCGATCTTCGGCGGAAGGTCCGGAACCACGGTCGGATCCGTCTTGACGCGACGCAGCAAGAACGGCCCGACGATGCGCCGGAGCCGCTCTGCGGCCTCACGGTTGCCGTAGCGCTCGATGGGCACCGCGTAGGCGCGCCGGAACGCCGCGAGCGGGCCGAGCAGGCCGGGGTTCGCGAACTCGAGGATCGACCAGAGCTCGGCGAGGCGGTTCTCGACGGGCGTGCCGGTCAGCGCGATGCGGTGCGGGGCGCGGAGCGCGCGCGCGGCGCGGGCCGTGCGCGAGGCGGCGTTCTTGATGTTCTGCGCCTCGTCCAGCACGACCGCCGCCCAGTCCACGCCGGCGAGCGCCGCGGCGTCGCGGCGGAGGAGGCCGTACGTGGTCACGACGAGCGCGCCGCCCCCGCCGCCGTCGCCCTGCGCGCCGCCTCCCGCGCTCGCAGCCCGCGCCGCGAGCTCCTCGGCGGAGCGGGCGCGCCCCTCGCCGTAGTGCCGCACGAGGGGCAGGGCAGGGGCGAAGCGCGCCGCCTCCCGCTCCCAGTTGCCGACCACCGACGTGGGCGCGACGAGCAGCGCCGGCCGCGCGTCGTCCGGCGCCGCCGCGCGCCGGCCCGAGAGGAACGCGAGCAGCTGGACCGTCTTGCCGAGGCCCATGTCGTCGGCCAGGCAGGCGCCCAGCCCGAGGCTCGCCATCGTCTGCAGCCAAGCGACGCCGCGCGCCTGGTACGGGCGCAGCGCCCCCGCGAACCCCGCGGGCGGCGCGGCGGCGCGCTCCGCGCCCGACCGCAGCCGCGCGATCGCCTGCGCGAGCGCCCCCTCGGCGACCACGGGGACCGACAGGCCATCGATCTCGGCCTCGCCCGCGAGCGCGACCTCCAGCGCCTCGCGCGCCGGCAGGCGCCCGCCGCCGGCCTCGAGGCGCCGCTGGATCTCGGCGAGCTCCTCGGGCACCACGACGACCCAGGCCCCGCGGTGCCGGACGAGCGGCGACTTCTGCCGCGCGAGCGCGGCGAGCTCGCGCGCCGAGAGCGGCTCGTCGCCGAGCGCCGCCTCCCACGCGAAGTCGAGCGCCTCGTCGAGGCCGAGCCCGGCGCTGCCCGCGACCACGCCGGCCGCGCGAGCCGCCCCGCCGACGCGCAGGCGGAGGCGCAGGCGGCGCTGCCCCGAGGCGAGGAGCTCGCCCGGCACGATCACGCCGAACCCCGCCTCGCCCAGCGCCGGGGCGGCCTGCGCGAGGAAGGCCCACGCCTCCGCGGGCTCGAGCGCGACCTGCTCCGGCCGCGCCTCGCCGAGGGCGCGCGCGATCGGCGCGAACAGCCGCGCGGCGGCGCCGAGGGCGGCGAGGAGCGCCTCCTGCGGGTCGGAGAACGCGCGCCCGAGCGCCTTCAGCGTGCGACCCCGGGCCTTCCACACGTCGGCGGCGGGCACGAGCAGGCTCGGATCGTCGGTCGCCTGCAGCAGGAAGCGGAGCGCGAAGCCGCGGTCGCCCTCGGGCAGCTCCAGCCGGAAGCAGGCGCGCAGCGCGTCGCAGGCCCCGAGCGCGGGCCGGACCCAGGCGTCGAGGTCGGCGACGAGCGCGCGCTCGGCGAGCCCGTCGGTGGCGAAGGCGGCCAGCGGGCTCGTCAGGGCGAGGACCAGCCGGTGCTCCCAGGGCGCGTGCGCCGGCCGCGGCGGCGCCTTGGGGCGGTTCGTCGCGCTGCCGCGCGCGAGCGTGTCCGCCACGGCGTCCAGGAACGCGCGCAGCAGGGCCTCCGCGGACCACACCTCCGGGGCGGCGCCCGCGCGGGGGCGCCCGCGGCCCTCGCGGCCGTCGAGGGCGGCGGCGGCCTGCGCGCCCGCCGGCACCGCGTGCGCGGCCGGCGGCATGGCGCGGGCGAGCGCCGCGACGCGCGCGGCGTCCTCCGGGGCGGCGAGCGACGCCGCCCAGCGGGCCTCGGCGCGCTCGCCGGCGGCGCCAGCGGGCGCGACGCGGGGCACGACCCGCTCGCGCACCACGAGGTCGAGCGCGAGCTTGCTCGCCAGGCTCCACGCCGCGACCGACGGCGGCGCTCGCCCGAGATCGTCCTGGGCCATCCTGACGAGGGCGGACACGCCGTCGAGGAGCGGCGCGGCCTCTCCGGTCTTCTTCACGGCGCGCCCCGCCTCGGTGACCACCACCGCCTCCGCCGGGGTCGTCGCGCCGAGCGACCGGGCCGCGGGCCGATCAGGGGCCGAGTCGTCCCAGAGGAAGAAGCGGAGATCGTCGGGCAGGAAGACGAGCGGCATCGACGCGCAGATTCATGGCACAACTGGCCAGGACGAAAAGGGGCTTCGCGCATCGTGAGCTGAAAAAAGCGACTGGCCGGACGGGAGCGCGCCCGCTGAACCGTGGCTGCGACCCATTCCGGAGCGAGGCCGCAAATTGCCATGATTTGTTGGGAAGACCCGATTCGCAGGGTCGGTGAACGTGCCACGGAAAAAGAACATGGCTCGATGGAATGCGCGCCGCGGCCCGCGGCGCTGGACACTCGGCGACCTCGACCGTGACCCTCGCGCAGGCTCGCCACGGGCGCGCGCGGCTAAGGAGCCGGCCGAGCGCCACCCTGCTCGGCCAGCCTGGGAGAGGTGGTGATGATGAGCTGCGGGCTGGGGGGCGGCCATGTCATGCTCGATCCGTGACATGTCACGCTCGATCCGTGACATGTCACGGTGGACGCGCTCTCTCTCCGCCAGCGTTGCCGCGAAAATGCGCTCGATCTCGCTATCCAAAGGCTGGCCCGACGTTTGCTGGCACCGGCCGCGTTGATGAAGCGAGAGATGAACCGCCAAGGCATCAACGACGCCAAGACAGGATTCTCTTCTCGGCGGCTTGGCGGTTCGAAGCTCTGCGTTTTCACGAGAGAGAACAGAGGCCAAAGCATGCGTTCAACAATGCGACCCATCCATTTGCGCCCCATGTCGTCGCTCGGCGCCTTGCGTCCGGCGTCCGTGGAGACGCCCGCGAGCGGCGATGACCACGCGGAAGCCACGTATCGTCGCCGCTCCGCCTCCATGCACGCGCCGCGGCCTTTGCGGCTCGGAGGCGCTCTCGCCGCGGTGCCGGCGCTCTGTCTGACGTTCGCGAGTCCGGCGTCCGCTGCGGTTCCGGGCTACGAGCGGGTCATCAACAACAGCGCTCACGATTCGGTGTTCACCAAGAGCGTGACCGTGACCTGCCCCGCCGGTAAGAAGGTGCTCGGGACGGGCGCCCGCGTCTATAACAGAGATAACAACCCCGGGTTCGCGAGCGTGGTGCTGGACGATATCAGGCCCAACGCGACGTTGACGTCCTTGACCGTCACGGGGTACGAGGACGCGGCGGGCACCAGCGGGAACTGGGAGGTCTGGGCGATCGCGAACTGCGCCGACCCGATCCCCGGCCTCGAGCGGGTCCAGGCGGTCAGCGCCAGCGATTCGCTGCTCACCAAGACCGTGGTCGCGACGTGCCCGAGCGGCAAGATGGTGGTCGGCAGCGGCGGCGAGATCACGAACGGCCTCGGGCGCGTCATGATCGACGACCTTCGTCCCGACTCGCTGCTCTCCAGCGTCACCGTGACCGGCTACGAGGACGCGCTCGGGACGACCAACAACTGGACCGTGACCGCCTACGCCATCTGCGCCGATCCTCTGCCCGGGCTCCAGCGCGTCGACGCGTTCAGCGCCGCCAACTCCATCGGCAGCAAGTGGGTCGTCGTGGATTGCCCGACCAACACCGTGCTGCTCAATTCCGGCGCCGAGATCTCCAGCGGCCTAGGCTTCGTCGGCCTGAACGAGGTGGGTCCACCCAACATGCTGTTCATGGGGACTCTGACGACCGCCCTCGAGATGATGAGCGGCACGACGAACAGCTGGACCGTGGACGCCTATGCGATCTGCGCCACGCCTTGATCGCGGTCGAGCGGTGAGCGAGTGACGTGCTCCCCGGGGGCCGCTGGTTCAGCATGGCCGGCAGATGGCCCCCGGCCTCACGGACATGGATGAATCCCTCCGTCGCGCCCGTCGAGCGCGACCGGACGCAGGGGAACCCGACGGTTTCTCGCCTGGCCAGGTCACCCGGCCCGGCTCCCGGTGCTCGCGAGCCTGTCAGAGCTGCGCGGCGTGCTCGGAGAGATAGGCGGCCACGCCGGTGGTCGAGGCCGTCATGCCGCGCTCGCCTTTCCGCCATCCGGCCGGGCAAACCTCGCCGTGCTGCTCGTGGAACTGGAGCGCATCGACAAGCCGGATCAGCTCGTCCATGTTGCGCCCGAGCGGCAGATCATTGACGATCGCGGAGCGCACGACGCCGTCCCGGTCGACGAGGAACGCCGCGCGAAGGGCCACGCCGTCCTGGTTCTCGACGCCGTAGGCGCGGCAGATCTCGTGCTTCACGTCGGCCGCCAGGGTGAAGCGGACCGGCCCGATGCCGCCCCGCTCCACCGGGGTCTCGCGCCAGGCGTGGTGCGTGAACGCAGAGTCGATCGAGACCCCGATGACCTCGACGTTGCGCTCGCGGAACGCCTCGATCCGGTGATCGAGCGCGATCAGCTCCGAGGGGCAGACGAAGGTGAAGTCGAGGGGATAGAAGACGAGGAGCCCATACTTCGACTCGATGGACTTCGAGAAGCGGAACGCGTCGGAGATCGAGCCGTCCGGCAGGACGGCGGCGCAGGAGAAGTCAGGGGCTTTTTTGCCCACCAGCACGGTCATATCCATTCCTTTCACGAACAATCGGCGACAGACGACAGCATCGGAGCGCGGGCAGCCGGCGCGCTGTCCGCGCCGAGGCCCAGGGCGAGCTCGTCCACCGTCTCGCGCGAAAGCGCGACGGTCTCGAGCCCGCCCGCGTGGTGGACGCCCAGGTGGACATCCGCGCGCCGCTCGAGCAGCGCGCGGACGGCGGCGTGGTCGAGGGAGAACCGCAGGTAGTGCACGGGGCAACACGGGTCGTCCACGGGGGAGAGCAGCTCGGCGGCGACCCTCCGCTCGCCGAGCAACAGCATCACCACGGCCTGCCCCGCGGCGAGGCCCGCGATCAGGGCCTGACCCGCGAGCGGGGGCCCGCCGTGGATCATGAGCGTGGCGGTGAGCTCGCCGGCCCTCGGGATGAGGCGGTCGTTCTCCGCGATCTCCTCCCTGACGCGCTCGGGCCTCACGGGGCGCTCGAGCCAGAGGATCTCCTGGATGTGGTAGAGGACCGTCTCGCGCGACTCGAACAGGACCGAGACGTGGGGGCCAACGGTCACGCGGCGCCGGCGCTTCAGCGCGATGATGCGGCCGCGGTACCTCGCGCGCACGAGGTCGTAGGCGTCGGTGGAGAGGAGATCTTCGGGGGCGATGGCAGGGGTCATCGAATCCTCATCCCGGCCGAGCGCGGGCCCACGAGCCTACGAACAGGAGCGGAGGCACGATCGGCGGCGGAGAGCGCGTCCCGGCGAGCCGCGCTCGACGGTGCCTCCGAGATAGCACGGCTCCTCCGAAAAGCAAATGAAAATCACTTTCATTTTCAGGATAGCCGCGGCGTCCTGCGGCTCGATCTCTCGATCGATGAACGTGACCGGCGCTAGAGCAAACGGGTTGAAACCGCTCGAAAGAGCAGAGAAATGAACCGCCAAGGAGCCAAGGACGCCAAAATTTTGTTCTCTGCTTGGCGTTCTTGGCGGTTCATTTCTCGGTCGACCAACGTGATCGTTGTTCTAGAGGGGCCCCTCCACCGCGCAGAACCCGTTGATGCAGCGGTTGGTCGGATCGCAGCAGTCGGCGGCCGTCTCGCACCGCTCCTGAGGTTGCGAGCACTGCCCGTCCGGCGGGGCGTTCGAGCAGATGAGCTCGCCGTCGGAGCCGGGCTGGCAGTACCCGCCGCAGCATTGATCGCCCGTATCGCACGGCGCGCCCTCGGACCGGCACGGATCGAGCACCCAGAACCCGCGCGCGTTGCCCGCGAGCAGCTCCTGCGCGGGCAGGTAGAACGCGGGGTGGCTCGGGTCGGTGCCGGGCGTCGCGTCCAGGTCGATGGCGGCGACCCAGAGCTTCTTGGTCGTGATGTTCTCGACAAGGTCCACGCCCCGGGGATCGCTGCAGAACGGCGGGATCGTCGCCGCGTTCCCGTACAGGCGGCGGCTGGTGAACACGACCCAGGCGTAGCCGCCCGACGCGACGGGGTTGACCGTCGGCTCGTAGTTCATGTTGATGTCGTCCTTGTGGCGGCTGTCGATGTCGCCCACCGGCGTCTCGTCTGCGGTGCAGGTCATCTGGACCGGCGCGCTCAGGCTGGGCAGGTAGGTCGAGCGCAGGCCGTCCCGTCCGTTCAAGCAGATCGAGGGGGACGGCCGTGCCCGATCCATCGATGCTCGCCCAGGCGAGATGGGCCTTGGCGCCCCGGCGCGTCCTCAGGTCGCCGAAGGTGTCGCCCTCGTTGCCCGGGTCGGTCTGGTGGTGGAACACGACCGACTTGCTGTCGGGGAGGAACGCCGGCCACCCCGGGCGCGTGCCCGCGGGCTCGCCGGTGTCGTCGACGATGACCTCCGGATCGGTGAAGGCGCCCGTCGTCGCGTCGAACTTCATCACGAAGAGCTTCCTGCGGGGGTCCGCGCCAGGGCCGGACATCGCGTTGAACACGACGCGCGTGCCGTCCGGCGAGAACGCCGGCGTCCCGAGCTCGTAGGCCACCTCGTCGAGCCCGGAGGTCGGGCGGCGCGTGGAGCTCGGCAGCGAGAGGAGCTCGCCGTCCTGGGTAAGCGCGATCGACCCGTCCGGAGAGATCGCGGCGAAGGGCGCCGCGGTCGAGAGGGCGTGCTCGGTGGCGCCCGCGGGGGTCAGATCGTAGGCCGCGCTCCGGCCGTAGGAGTCGAGCCCGTTCTGGACCAAGAGCCGCGATCCGTTGGCCGAGACGGAGTGACAGACCCGGCACTGGCTGCTGTCGCCGTTCCCCCCGGCGACGAGCCGGGGCGCGGTGTCTCCCGCCCGGATCGACAGCACGGCCCCGCCGAACCGGCCATTGCCGCCCACGGCCCCGTCGTAGTTCTCCGCCAGGCGGGTGCCGTACGAGTTGTAGTAGATGATCCCCGACAGCCGGGCCGGGGCGACGGTCCAGGGCTGCGAGATCGGCCCGTACGCCTGTCCCTCGCGCGCGACGGTGAGGCTCACGGTGAGCCGGTCCGGCGAGCCGTCGTGCGTCGGCCCGCCGGCGCTCTCGGTGGCCATGGCCCAGACGTCCTGGGGGATCGGGTGCCGGATGAACGGCCGGCCGGTGGTGGACAGGATCTCGGGCCGCCCGAACGTCCCTTTCCACGAGAACGAGCCGCTCGTGGTCCTGAGCTCGATCTTGATCGCGTCGGCGTCTCCGGGCGTCCATTGCCACATCAGGAGCGGCGCGAGCAGGCCTCGAGGCCATACCGTGCCGTCGTACGGGTAAAGAACTCGAGCCGCTCCGCCCCTCCGTCGCTGGCCGGGTGCTCCAGGGCGTCGAGGGTGGCCGTGCTCGTGACCGCCACACCGAGGCCCTCGCCGCCGACCCCGCCGACGCCGCCGCCGAGCGTGAGCTGCGTCGGATCCGTGGCCATCTGCTGCGCCTGGGCCGGAATGGCCGCGTCCGCGCCGTTCTGCGCGGCGGTCAGCTGGATCAAGACGTTGCGCTCCACCGTCTCGCCGTTCAAGCCGGCCCGCACGGTGACGAGGCCGCCCATGGTCCCCGTGGGGGTGAACGTCGCCGTGCTCGCGGGGCCCGCGCTGATGGCCCCGAGCTCGCCGCGGTCGACCGACCATCCCACGTTGATGGGCGCGTCCATCCGCATCGCCGTGTAGCTCACGGAAGGCGCTGTCTGCCCCGCCGCGACGGCGATCGTCTGGAGATCGCTCGGCTCGACCGTGAACCCGAGCGGGACGCTGCCTCCGACACCCGGGCCCGTGGGGTCGAAGTCGCCGCTCGAGCTGGAGCCGTCGCCTCCGCCCGTCGTGGCGCCCCCGCCTCCGCCAGATGCTGCGGACGTCTCGGTGCCTGGGCCTCGCGCCGAGCACGCGGCGAGGGCGACCCCGAGGCTGAGACCTACGACCAGCGTGCTACGCGATTGAAGACGACTTCTCATGTTGAGATCGAGCTTGCATGGACGTGACAACGGGGTTCAATGCGGATTCCGGTGGAACCCCCGTGTTCCAAGGATGAAACGTGCTCGCGACCTCGGCGTCGCGCCGAGGATTGCCCGCCGCGCTGGCCACGGAGGCCCTCGCCCTCGCGCGCCGCGCTCGTTCGACCTGGCTGGCGGGGTGACGCGCCGGCTCCCGAGACCCCCTCGCCGGGGCGGGGATGTTATGCTCGCCTGCGCTTAGCGCGCGGCGAGGCGCCGCGCCGGGAGGTCGATTCATGTCATCTGTGCGGGGTTTCACCCTCGATCCGGCCCGGATCGAGCACGTTGGGCAGGGGCTGGTCCGGCCGGAGTGCGTCATCGCCGAGGCGGACGGCACGCTCTGGACCTCGGATGCCCGCGGCATCGCGACGCGCATCGATCCCGACGGCAGGCAGGCGACCCTCGGCCCGGACGTGGGCGAGCCGAACGGCATGGCGATGGACCGGCAGGGCAACCTCATCGTCGCCGCCCTGTCCGGCGGCAAGGTCTACAAGCTCCACCGCGACGGCCGGTCCGAGGTCCTCCTCGACTCCATCGACGGCATGCCCCTCGGCGCCGTCAACTTCTGCTTCGTCGACTCGCGCGACCGCCTCTGGATCTCCGTCTTGACACGGCAGCTCCCGTGGTGGCTCGCCGTCGCGGGCAACATCCGCGACGGGTACATCGTGCTCGTCGACGAGAAGGGCCCGCGCATCGTGGCCGACAACCTCAGCATGACGAACGAGGTGCGCCTCGACGCCGACGAGAAGTTCCTTTACGCGGTCGAGACCATCCCCGGCCGCCTGCTCCGCTTCCCGGTGCGGGACGACGGCAGCCTCGGCGATCCCGAGCAGTTCGGCCCCGACAGCCTCGGCATCGGCGGGTACATGGACGGCTTCGCCTTCGACGCCGAGGGCAACATCTGGGTGGCGGCCGTCTGCCGCAACGGCCTCTCGGTGGTCTTCCCCGACGGCAGCCACCAGACCGTCTTCGAGGACCCGCGCCCTGCGGTCCTGGAGGCGATGATCCTGAAGCAGAAGAGCGGCACCATCGAGCCGGCCGATCTCGGCGCCTGCGCCGGAGACACCGTGCAGCTGCCCACCAGCATCACGTTCGGAGGGCCCGATCTCCGCACGTGCTACATGGGGTCGCTGGCGATGCCGCGGCTCCTCACGTTCCGCGCGCCCGTCGCGGGGCTGCCGCTCGCGCACCTGCGGTGATCCGCGCCGCGCTGCGCGCGCTCTCCCTCGACGGCATCGGCGTGGATCGGCGCGCTGGCCGCCCATGCGCCGCCGCCGGGCGGACCTGAAGGCCCACGTCTCCGCGAAACCGGGACGCTCGTCTCGGCACAGACACGACGCGCCCGGGACCTTTTCCGGGCCGAGCGGCTCGTGTAGCATCGGCATGCTCGTCATACGAGTCGGCGTGGGGATGCGACTGCGCCGGGCGTTTGCCCGAAGCAAGGAGATGGATGATGAGTTCGCACAAAGACGACGGCGGACGGACGGAAGAAGCGCTCGCGAGCGAGCCGAGGGGCGGAGAGGATGACAGCGTCATCATCGCCAGCGACGATGGCCGCCTCTTTCGGCTCACCAAGGAACGGTGGCAGGACCCGGACTTCGAGATCGTCGGACCGGCAAAGCGCTGGATCGAGGAGGGCTTTCTCAAGAAGGGGGTCGTCGCTGCGAACCTGCCGATGAACCCGATCGAGCCGTTCTTCGCGTGCTACCTGCTCAATACAGCCATGCTCAACAAGAAGAACCCCGAGAACAAATGACCGAGATCGGGGATCGGCGCCGCGCCGGATCCGAGCCGCGGCGCGCGTCCTCCGCCGAGGACGCGCGCCGCGATGGCCCTGTCACGAAGCAGTTCCGCTCGGGGACGCACCGCGCGGTTCCCCCCGCCGACACGGTGCGGCGGCTCTCGCCGATCTTCCCCGTGCTCGGGATCACCCGGGTAGCCAACGTGACCGGGCTCGACATCATCGGTATTCCGGTCGTGATGGTTTGCCGGCCGAACGCGCGCTCGCTCTCCGTGTCGCAGGGCAAGGGCCTGGACCTCGCCGCCGCGAAGGCGTCCGGTATCATGGAGGCCGCAGAGCTGTATCATGCCGAGCGGATCACCTCTCCGCTGAAGCTCGCCAGCTACAACGAGCTGCGCTTCTCTCACCCGCTGGCCGACGTCGATGGATTGCCCAGGCTCCGCGGAAGCACGTTCCACCCAGGCTCGTCGCTGCTCTGGATAGAGGCGCTCGACTGGCTCCGGAGCGAGCCGCTCTGGGTGCCGTTCGAGCTCGTGCACACCAATTACACGCTGCCGCTCCCCACCGGCAGCGGCGCCTTCCTGACGAGCTCGAACGGGCTCGCCTCCGGGAACCACGTGCTCGAGGCCGTGAGCCATGGAATCTGCGAGGTCGTCGAGCGCGACGCGGGCACGCTCTGGAGCCTGCTCGGCGACGAGGCGCGGCGCGCCACCCGCGTCGATCTCGGCACCGTCGACGACCCGGGCTGCCGCGCCTTGCTGGACCGCTGCGAGCGCGCTGCGATCGCGGTCGCCGTCTGGGAGGTCACCTCGGACGTCGGCATCCCGGCGTTCCGATGCATGATCGCCGAGCGCGCAGCGGGCGGCATGAGCTCCATCTATCCCGCGGCCGGGATGGGCTGCCACCCCGCGCGCCACGTGGCGCTGATGCGCGCGCTGACCGAGGCCGTCCAGAGTCGCATGACCATGATCACCGGCTCCCGCGACGACATGAGCCGCGCCGAGTACGTACGGCGCCTCGACCCGGAGCTCCACCGCCGCGTTCTGCGCGAGATCGGCGACGAGCGCTCGGGGCGTAGCTTTTACGACGCGCCGACCTGGGAGGGGGAGGCGTTCGAGGACGACGTCCGCTGGGAGCTCGACCGGCTCCGCGCTGCCGGGATCGAGCAGGTGGCGGTGGTCGATCTGACCAAGCCGGAGCTCGCGATTCCGGTCGTCCGTGTCGTGATTCCGGGGCTCGAAGGGATCGGCGGCATCCCCGGTTATGTCGCGGGCCCGCGTGCCCGCGCTCGCATGATGGAGCACGGGACATGAAGGTGTACGTGTTCACCGGGCCGACGCTCTCTGCCGAGGAGGCCCGCGCCGAGCTCGACGCGATTTACCTGCCCCCCGTGGCGCAGGGCGACCTCTACCGGGCCTCGCTCGAACGGCCAGTGGCGATCGGGATCATCGACGGCTACTTCGAGCGCGTACCTGCCGTCTGGCACAAGGAGATCCTCGCTGCGATGTCGCAGGGGATCCACGTCTTCGGGAGCGCCAGCATGGGCGCCCTGCGAGCCGCGGAGCTCGCCACCTTCGGGATGGAGGGCATCGGCGCCATCTACGAAGCCTTCGCCGCGAACGCGCTGGAGGACGACGATGAAGTGGCCGTGGCGCACGGCGCTGCCGAGGAGGGCTACCGCGCCCTGTCGGAGGCGATGGTCAACATCCGCAGCTCGCTCCAGGCCGCGGTCGCGGCCGGGGCGCTGACCGAGGCGGCGCGCGCCGCGCTCGCGCGGATCGCCAAGGGGCTCTTTTACGCCGAGCGGACCTGGCCGCATCTGCTCCAGCGAGGGCTCGCCGAGGGACTGCCGAAGGGGGAGGTCGACGCGCTCCTGGCCTTCTTGCCCGCGGGTCGGGTGAATCAGAAGCGCCTTGACGCGATCGCCATGCTGCGGGCGATGCGCGCGCGCCTCGAGGCAGGCGCCGAGCCCAAGCAGGTGCGCTACCACTTCCAGCACACGGAAGCCTGGGAGCAGGCGCGGCGCGCTGCCGGCCGACAGGCGCTCGGCTCGGCGGGGGCGCGTCCGGCCGACGGCGCCGGCGAGGAGGTCGCGCCTCACGACGCGCTCGTGGAGGAGCTTCTGGTCGCGGGGGTTTACGCCCGGGTACGGGGCGGCGCGATGACGCGTGCGCTCGCGCTGGAGATGGCCCGGCAGCACAACCTCCACGTCTCTCCGGAGGGCCTCCGCGACGCCGCCGAATCCCTGTGCGTGGAGCGAGGGCTGCGCGACGAGCACGAGCTCCGGCGGTGGGCCCGAGAGCAACGTGTGGACGATCTGGAGCGCTTCCTCCACGACGAGGCGCAGCGGCGGTGGGCCGAGGCGATGTTCGAGCCCGAAGCTGCGGAGGCCATCCCGGATACCCTGCGCGTCAGCGGCGAGCAGGCCGCGTTCGCCGCCCGCGCGCTGGACAAGCAGCGCGCGCTGGCCTCGAGCGGGACCATGCATCCCACCCTCGCCGATGTGGGGCTGGCCGAGGCGGACCTCTTTCGCTGGTACTTCGAGGAGCGCCTTGGCGGCGCCGTTCCTGCTGATCTTGCGCTGTACGCGCGCGCGGCCGGCTTCGATGACGTGGACGCGATGCGGCGCATCGTGCTCCGGGAGCTCCTCTATGTGCGCTGGGCCGGATCGGACGGGCGGGCGCCCGCGCCTAGCCGTCGCTCAGCCCGAAGTGGTCCCGGAGCGCCTTGAGCAGGCGCACGCCGTCCGGACGCCCTAGGCCGGTGCAAGCGTTCCAGCCGGGGGCGGCGTTGAATCCGTCCACGTCGGGGCGGATGATGTTGTTTCCCTCCGTGATCGGGCGCATCGCCTCGCGGACACCGGGCTTGTACAAGATCTCGTTCAGGTTCGCGACATTGAACCCGAGGCCCTGGTAGAGGCGCGCCGTGAGGCCTGCGAGGAGCTGCACGGCGGCGCTCGTGCCGAAGGACGTCGCGTTCACCTCGCCGAACCACAGCCATACCCCGGACTTCACCGCGGCGTTCGCGGAGATGTCCGGCACGCCGCGCTTCTCGCCGTTCACGCCGGTCTGCCAGTCAGGGCGCGGAAAGGCGTCGCTGAACCCGCCGCCGCTGGCCAGGTGCCGCCCGAGCGCGCGCTCGTTCCACACGATCTCCCCGGGATGCGGCCCGCTCGGCGCGAGCTCGATGGCGGTGCCACCGCAAGCCACGACCCATGCGCTGCTCGCAGGATAGCAGGGCTGAAGCCTCGTCTGTTCCGTCTCGAAGCCGCTCGGCGTGGACCCGTTGTCGCCGGACGCGAAGAGGACGGTGACGCCCTTCTCGACCGCGGTGCGGAGCGCCCGCTCGGTCTTCTCGATCCAGCCAACCATGTCACCCTCGGCGCCGCCCCAGCTGTTGCTGAGGATGGTGACACCGTCGTCGGCGGCCTGCAGGATCGCGTTGTAGATGCCTTTCAGGTCGGCTGGCGTGCGGTAGACTCGGATCTCTGCCCCGTTGGCGAGCGCCCCGAGGATCTCGACATCCATCAGGATCTCCATCGTGAAGAGCAGGTTCCAGCTGGGCTTGACGGCCTGAGCGGTCGTTCCAGGGCGGGGCCATCGAGGCCCTTCCCCGTCTGCGCGCCCCGCGGGCCGGGATGGCTGTTCGAGCCCCCACTGCAGGATGAAATCGCGGACGTCTTCCAGGGGAGATGGCTCGTTCTTTGCGCCGTCGACCTCGATGATCTCGATCTTGGGCACCTTCAATCCGAGTCGGGCGAAGTACGTGTCGAGCACCTCGACCGGCAGTCCTCCGCCAGGAAGGATGATGCCGACCTTCTGACCGGATCCGTCGAGCCCCGGCGGGAAATTGTACAGCCTCGCCAGGTCCAGCGCCGTGAACGGCGCCCCGCTGGCTCCCGGCGATCCGGCGACGGGAGCCGCTGCGCTTGCGTCCGTGCGCGCGCCGCGCTCGTCCGGAACAGGGCCGAGCTCTTTCTGGGTTGTGCGATCCATCGCTCTCCTTCTCGTCATGAGGCGCCTCTCAGACCCTCGATGGGAGGCTCTGCGGCGCCTGGGCCCGTCACGTGCCGCGGACGACCGCGTGCAGTGTGCCAGAGCTCGACGCCGATTGCAGCGCTGCAGGCAGGCCGGGCCGGCCGAGCGCGGAGCGGCGCAGGCCATGGAGAGGCAGGAGCAGGGCGAGCGACACCGCACCTCGCCGGCGCGGCGCCGCTCGCCCGCGGCGGCCCGGGGGCGCGCCGTAGTAAGGTGCTCCGGGCCGTTCGCCATCGCCCCTCGACCCGGAGCCACCCCATGCCTCGTGTCCACCTCGTCACCACCGGCGGCACCATCGCGAGCCGCGTCGATCCGCAGACGGGCGCCGCCGTGCCCGCCGTCCGCGCGGAGGAGCTCGTCGCCGGCGCGCCGGCGCTCGGGCGCGTCGCCGAGATCGCGGTCACCGAGCTCTGCCTCGAGAGCAGCTGGAACCTCGGCCCGGACAGGATCGCGGAGATCGCGCGCGCCGCGCGCGCCCTCCAGGCCGATCCCGACGTGACCGGCGTCGTCGTCACCCACGGGACGGACACGCTGGAGGAGACCGCGTTCGGGCTGGATCTGCTGCTCGACGGCGACACCCCGGTGGTGCTCACCGGCGCGATGCGCGACGCGAGCACGGCGGGCGCCGATGGCCCGCGCAACCTCGTCTCGGCCGCGCGGGTCGCGGTCGCGCCGGCGGCGCGGGGGCTCGGGGTGCTCGTCGCGATGAACGACGAGATCCACGCCGCCCGGTCGGTGATGAAGACCCATACGACCGCGCTCGGCACCTTCGCCTCGCCGGGCGCGGGGCCGCTCGGCGCGGTCGACGGCGAGGGCGTCCGCGTCTTCGCGCGCCCCGCGAGGACGCCGCGGCTCCCGCTCGCCTCGCCCGAGCCGCGGGTCTACCTCGTCAAGATGGCGTCGGGGATGGACGACCTCCTCCTGCGCGCGCTCCTCGACGCCCGGGTGCGCGGGGTCGTCATCGAGGGCTCGGGCGCGGGGAACGTCTGCGGGAGCTGGGAAGGGGCGATCGCGGCGCTGGTGCAGGCCGGCATCCCGGTGGTGCTGAGCTCGCGCTGCCCCGGCGGCCGGGTCACGCCGACGTACGGCGCGCCCGGCGGCGGGCGGCGGCTGCAGGGCCTCGGGGTGATCGCCGCGGGCGCGCTCTCGGGGCCCAAGGCGCGGCTCGCGCTGATGTTCGCGCTGGGAGCGGGCCTCGACGCGGCGGGGCTACGCGCTTATTTCGACCGGTTTGCCGGGTGAGCCCTCGCCCCGCGCGCCCGGCTGCGGGCCGCGCCGCTCGTCGCCCCGCGCGGCCGCCCTCTGCTTGAGCTTCTCCTCGACCCGCGTGCCCTTGAAGAAGCTCGCGTTGGCCTCGGTGTAGAGCTTGTACGGGTTCTCGAAGACGTACGCCTTGAAGTCCTCGGCGCTGATGACGCCCTCTTCCACGAGGCTCCAGCTCTCGGCGAGCGCCTCGGTGAGGTCGGGGACGTCCCAGTGGCCGACGTCCGAGGAGTAGATGGCGTTGATCTTCGCGCCGAGCGGGTTCGCCTTGTCGTTGAACGCGGCCGCGATGGTGCGATCGTCCGACTCGGACCCGAAGAAGAAGTTGTTCACCCAGCGATCGCGGATGTCCTCGATCTTCTCGATGCCCGCGGCCGCGAAGTCGTTGCGGTGCTCAGGCGGAGGCTGGCGCGCGTCGCTCGTGTACCCGACCCCGAGCGTGTCGGCGATCAGCTGCTCGCCCTCGATGGAGCGCCCCTTCACGAGATCCGCGCCGTAGCGCCGGAACAGCTCGGTGAGGAGCGCGCGGTCGGTCGCCGCCGGGTCGTAGTGCTTCAGGCCCTCGGGGCCGCGCTTCTGGAACCGATCGACGAGGTGGATGTAGACCCGCGCGCCCCAGTCCGCGCCGCCCTCGAGCATGCCGATGCGCAGCCCCGGGAAGCGGCGGGTGACGCCGCCGAAGAACAGCGCCTTGGCGAACGCCTCCGAGCCGTCGGCGAAGTGGCCGATGTGGTTGTTCATGTAGTTGCTGATCGACGAGCGCCCGGTCCAGCCCTGGCTGCCATAGTGGGTGAGCACGGGCACGCCGAGCTCGACCACCTTCGCCCAGAAAGGATCGTAGTCGTACTCGCTGTCGATGCCGTAGAAATCGATGTAGGTCGCGTACTTCGCGATCTCCGGGTGCTGGTCCGGCGGGTACTTCTCCGCGATCGCCTTGATCGGGCGGCGGACGCCGCCGGAGATGTTGATCGCCTTGAGGCCGAGCTTCTTGACGGCGAACTCCAGCTCTTCGATCCCCTCCTCGGGCGTGTTCAGCGGGATGCCGGCCACCGGGGTGAGGCGGTCGCTGTACTTGCGAAACAGATCGGCGTGGTAGTGGTTGATCGCGCGGGTCAGCGCCTGCCGCGCGCCCCGGTCCTTCACGGCGAGCGGCGCGAGGGTGTTGTTCGGGAACAGCACCGAGTAGTCGGAGCCCTGCTCCTCGAGCCGCTCGGCGAGCAGCGACGGGAGGTGGTACGTGGCTACGTCCAGCGTGTTGCGCGTCACCCGCGCCCACCACGGGGACCGGACCGTGCGGTGATGCTGCCGCTCCTCGGGCGTCTGGGTGTACCAGTCCTTGCCGCTGCTGTTCTCGGCGTTGCGGCGGCGGGAGCTCAGCGCCTTGCGCAGATCGTCGACGAGCTTGGCGCCCCCGTACGTGGCGACGAAATCCTCGAGCGCCGGCGAGTAATCGTTGGTGTGGATGTCCGTGTCGATGACGGGGTAATCGAGCTTTTCCTTGACCGCCACGGAGGGCGAGGCCTTGAGACGAGCGATACGGTCGGTCATGAAGACTCCCGAGAAGGAAAGGGGCGCGCCGAGGCCGCCGGTGAAGGGTCGATGGCCGTGCTGGCGCGCCGCTCGCTGCAACGCGCGTGCCCCGAGGCCGGCGTCGCGCGTTTGCCCTTATCGACCGTGGATCTCGGCGCCCCGCCGGCGCGCTCGCCCCGCGCGCTGCTCGGATCCGAGCAGCGGTTCAGCGCGTCTGCTTCCTCAGCAGCAGTCGTTCGTCAGCGGCGGTCTTCCTGCGCCCGGGCGCCGGCGGCGAGCCCGTCCGTCCCGCGCGCTACGCTCGGCCGAACAGCGCGAGGCACTCCGCGTCGCGGACGCCGCCCACGAGGTCGACGGGAGCACCGGAGTGCTCGTTCATCCACCGGGCCGGGACGGTGAGCTCGCGCTGCGCGCCGCCGGTCGCCGCCGTGACCTCCGCCATCGTGCAGCCGAAGACGACGCGGCTGATCCGGGCGAGCCAGGCCGCGGTGAAGCACATCGGGCACGGCTCCACGGTCGTGTAGAGGGTGTATCCCTGCAAGTCGGGCCCGACGGCCGCGCAGGCGCGGCGAACGGCGCCCACCTCGGCGTGGTACGTGAGGTCGCGCTGGCCGTTCACCTCGTCGGTCGCCTCGGCCACGATCGTGCCGTCCGGGGCGACCACCAGCGCGCCGAACGGCGGCTCGCCGGCGCGCTGCGCGCCGCGCGCGAGCTCCAGCGCCCGCCCCATGAGCTCCTCGTCGCGGGTCATCGGACGAACCTCGGGTCGAGCAGCGCCTCGGGCGCCGGCGCCTTCTTGACGAGCTTCGACTGGACCGTGAAGTCGACCACCGACTTCACCGAGGCGTAGGCGGGGCCAGCCTTGTCCGTCGCGCCGAAGAGCTGCTTGTTGTCGGCCAGGTCGTAGATCTTGTCGCCGCTCAGCATGCCCTTCACGTCCTCGGGCGAGGCGTTCAAGTACTTGCCGATGATGGGGTGGGCCTTGTCCGGCTCGCTGCGCAGCGCCTTGACGCCCTGATCGATGGCGCCGAGCAGGCGGGTGTAGGCGTCGCCCCCGGAGGCGAGCTTCGACCGCTGCACGGCCACCGAGTTCGTGATCGTGTCGGGCATGCTGGCGCTCGTGAAGATCACGTGGCCTCCGTTCTTGGTGGCCTTGGTGATCCACGGCTCCCAGGTGACCGCGGCGTCGACCTTCCCGGCGACGAACGCGGCGCCCGCATCGTCGGCGCTCATGCTCGTGATCTTCACGTCGCCGGGGCTGACACCGCTCTTCTCGAGGCCGAAGAGGAACAGCATGTGGTTGACCTCGCCGAGCGTGAGGGCGACCGTCTTGCCCTTGAGATCGGCCATGGTCGCGATGCCCTCCTTCGCCACCACGGCGTCCGCGCCGTTCGAGCTGTCGACCAGGGCGATGGCCACCACGTCCGACTCGCTGTTGCCGTGCAAGACCGCCAGGTTCTGCAGGGTGGTGAGGCCGACGTCGAGCTGGCCCGCGGCCAGCGCCGCGAGCGTGTCCCCGGGGTTCGAGAACGGCTTGAGCTCCACGGTCAGCCCGGCCTTCTTGAACAGCTCGAGCTCGTTCGCGAGGAAGACGCCCGAGTAGCCGATCCACAGGTCGTGACCGACGGTGAGCTTCACGGGCGCCGCGGCCGGCAGCGCGGCGGCCCCGGCGCGCGCGCTGGGCCCGGCGGCGGCGCCCGGGTCGCTCGGCGCCGCGTCCTTGTTCGAGCAGCCCACGGACAGGACGAGGCAGGCGAGCGCTGCCCCGAGCTCTTGCAAGACGGTCCTTCGTTTCATGGTCCCCCTTCTCCCGCGTCCGATTGCGTGTTGGTGAGCCCGAAGAGCAGGCGATCGCGCTGCGTCTCGAACCGATCGCGCCCGCGCAAGAGCGCCATGATCTCGCGCTTCTGGTGCAGGAACGCCTCGTCGAGCTTGAGCCCCGACGAGCGCGCGGCCCGCGCGAAGGTCACGTCGAGGGTGGCGAGGACGCGGCCCGGCCGCTCCGAGAAGACGACGACCCGATCGGACAGGAGCAGGGCCTCGTCCACGTCGTGCGTGACGAACAGCGTGGTGATGCGGTGGTGCTGGATGAGGTGGAGCACGAGCTCCTGCATCTGCTCGCGCGTCTGGGCGTCGAGCGCGCCGAACGGCTCGTCCATCAGCAGCACCTCGGGCTTGCCGACGAGCGCCCGCGCGAGGGCGGCGCGCTGCTGCATGCCGCCGCTCAGCTCCGCGGGGTAGCTGTCGCGGAAGTCCCAGAGCCCGACGAGGCGCAGCAGGCTCTCGACCCGCGCCGCCTCCCGGCGGGGATCGCCCCCGGCCGCGCGGCCGCGGTGGTGCGCGAGCGTCAGCGGAAAGCGGACGTTCTCGCGGACGCTGAGCCAGGGGAACAGCGTCTGCTGCTGGAACATGAGTCCAATCTCGGCGCCGGGGCCGAGCACGCGCTCGCCGTCGAGCGCGACGGCGCCGGAGGTCGCCGGCTCGAGGCCGGCGACGATGTGCAGGAGCGTCGATTTGCCGCACCCGGAGGGGCCCACCAGGCCGATGAACTCGCCCTCGCGGACGGCCATGTCGAACGGCGCGAGGGCGTCCGTCGCGCCGCGGCGGCCGGAGTACGTCTTGCTGACGCCGCGCAGCGACAGCTTCACGCCCCGGCTCCTCTCGTCCAGCGGAAGAGGCGGCGAGAGGCCGCGCGGAACACCCAGTCGAGCCCGAGGCCGAGGAGCCCCAGCACCAGGAGGTAAGCGTAGATGCTCGGCGTCTGGATGAAGCGATAGAAGCGCAGGATGCGGAAGCCGAGGCCCTCGGTCGCCGCCACGAGCTCCGCGACGACGACGTAGCTCCACGCCCAGCCGTTGCACATGCGCAGCGCGCTCCAGATCCCGGGGAGGGCGGCCGGGGTGAGGACGCGCCAGACGATCTCGCGCCGGTTCGCGCCGAGGCTCTGGCTGACGTGGAGCAGGTGCGCGGGGACCCGCCGCACCTCGTCCGCGGTCATGAGGAGCAGCTGAAAGAAGGTCCCCAGGAACACGAGGAGGACCTTCGCGCCCTCGCCGATGCCCGCCGCGATCATGACGAGCGGGATCAGCGCCGGGACCGGGACGTAGCGGAGAAATTCGGTGGGCGGCTCGAGCAGCGCGGCGATCGACCGGAACGCGCCGGCGAGCACGCCGAGGGGGACCGCGAGGAGCGCGGCGGCGGCGAACCCGGCCGTGACGCGCAGGAAGCTGTGCTGGACGTCGACCCAGAACTCCCTGGCGGCGAGCGCGTCGGCCGTGGCGCGCCCGATGCTCGCGAGGGTGGGGACGATGGCGGCGCTCGCCCCGCCGCGATCCGGGAGCCAGGCGTAGAGCGCGATCATCGAGAGGAAGCTCGCCGCCGCGAGCGCGAGGCGAGCCCGGCCCGGGAGCGCGCGGCCGAGCGCGAGCCAGCGGGGCGGCGCCTGTCCGCACTGGCGCGACGGCGCGCGCAGCTTCGGGTCGACAAGCATCCTCGTGAAGGCCTCCGTGCCCCCCATCGTGACGTTCTTTCGAGGCAGAGCGAGCCCAGACAGGAGGCGATTCGGCCCCGAAGACGAGCTCTGGTCCGCGCCTGTTCTCCAGGCGATCAACCGACCTTCCAAACGACCTTCGTAAGGACGATCCTGAAGCGATGTCACCAGCCCCGCGGCAGACCGTCAAGTGAGATCTGGCGCCCGGGGCGCGTCGCCGGCCGCGCGGCGATGGATTCTGCAGCGACGCGGGCGCGCGCCCCGGGTCGCGCACGCTGGGTGGAGGTGCGAGGAGAGGGGGTGAGCGTGGCGGCAGGCGCAGGCCGCAGGCCAAGGGGCGGCCGTGAGCGGGTGAGGGGCGCGGCGGGCCTCGCCGCCTACCGGAGCACCATCGGGTCGACGCGGGCGAGCGCCTTGCGCCGGGCCATCGCGTAGCGCACGCCGGCCCGGAGGTCCCTCAGGAGGACGAGCTCGTCGAGCGACTCGCCGGTGTTCACGAGCGAGCCGGCGGTGCGCGCGGACATGCCCACGAGGACGCACTGCGCGCCGAGCAGGTACACGGCCTGCACCGCGCGCAAGATGTGATTCGCGACGTCGCCGTCGATGAGCGGGACGCCGGTGAGATCGAGGATCACGAACTCGGCGTCATGGTGCTCCACGCCCTGCAGCATCGCTGTCATGAGCTTTCGGCAGCGCGCCCGGTCGAGGTGCCCGACGAGCGGCAGGACGAGGACGCCCTCGTCGATCGGCAGGACCGGCGTCGAGAGGGCGGCTATCGTCTCGAGCAGCCGCGACTGGCTGGCGAGGAGGTCGGACTCGATCTGCCGCAGCGCCTCCTCCGTCCGCTTTCGTGCGGTCATGTCGACCACGACCCCCACCATCCCGATCACGCGCCCGCTGTCGTCGCGGAAGGGGACGTTGTTCTCCAGCGTCCAGCCGTCGCTCCCGTCCTCGAGCTTCCACCGGAGCTCCACGTTCAGCCGCGGCACGCCGTCCGACATGATGATCTCGTCGTTCTCGCGGTAGCTCTGCGCGACCTCCGGGACGAAGATCTCCTCGTCGCGCCTCCCGACGATCTTGTCGGCCGAGAGGCGATAGTGCTCGGCGTAGGCCTTGTTCACGGCGAGGTAGCGGTGGTCCCGATCCTTGAAGAACACCATCGCCGGGATCGCGTCGAGCAGCGCGGCGTGGCCGGAGGCGTCCACCGAGAAGAACCTGGCCAGGAGCCCGTGCTGCTGCTCGGCAGGCCGCTGCTCGTGCGACCGCCGCGCCTCGGCCAGCTCCCCCTCCAGCTCTGCGACGCGCTTCCTCAGCGCGGCTACCTGCTCGTCCAGCGGCGTGTCGTTCGGCGTGTCGTTGTCGGGCTCGGACCGCATTCAGTGTACCACGTGCTGGCCGCCACATTTAGCGCATGATTGTCTGGAGCGCAACACTGGTCGAGCGAGGTCCCAGTGTCGCTCTCGTCGCGTCTGGGCGTTTGGCATCGTCGCGCATCGTCGCGTTGTGGCGTCGTCCTGGCGGGCAGGCGTGCTCTATCGATCTCGACCAAGACGTTCGTCGACCTCGTGGAGATCCGGCCCTCGCGCGGCGCCGGCCCTCGCGCGGCGCGATGTTCGAGCTGTACTCGGAGCGCGCCCATGGGGCCTGAGCCGGGGGTGATTACCGTGCTTGTCTCACGGAGCTCGGGAGCGCTGCTCAGACAAGGAGATGAGGCGCCAATGCGCCGAGGAGAGGACTCTTCATCTCGCGAGGCCGGGCAGCTCGGCGCCGCCGTGAGCGTTTCAGGCGCGCCAATGAGCGCCGCGGGCGCGCGCCGCGCGGCGACCGGGAGCACGGTAGGCGCACACCCGGCGCGTCGCCGGCCGTGTTCAACCGAGAGAGCCCTCATGACAACGCACCCGAAGCGCCTCGCCCCGGTCCTCATCGCCCTGTCCGCCGTCGTCCTCCAGGCGTGCGCCGAAGACGCGGAGCCGGCCGCGCCGGAGCGCCGCCGCGTCGGCGGCTTCACCACGCCCGAGTCCGTGCTTCACGACGAGGAGCGCGACGTGTACCTGGTCTCGAACATCGTCGGCTCGCCCGTCGACAAGGACGATCGAGGCTTCATCTCGCGCGTCTCTCCGGACGGCGAGGTCCTCGACCCGACGTGGATCGACGGCGCCTCGGAGGGCGTCACCCTGAGCGCCCCCAAGGGCATGGCCATCGCGGGCGGAAAGCTCTACGTGGCCGACATCGATGCGGTCCGCGTCTTCGACGCGGGCGACGGCGCGCCGATCCAGGACATCGAGGTGCCCGGCGCCGGCCTGCTCAACGACATCGCGGTCATGCCCGACGGCGCGATCGTGGTGTCCGACACCGGCGTGACGCTCGAGGGCGGCGCCATCACCGGCGTCGGCACGGACGCGCTCGTCGTGATCACGCCGGGCGGGCAGGTGTCGCGGATCGTCGCCGACCCCGCGCTGCCGCACCCGAACGGCGTCGCGTGCGCGGACGGCGAAATCTGGGTCGCCTACCTCGGCGCGGCGCGGGTCGACGTGTACGACGCCTCGGGCGAGAGGCGGCGCGAGCTCGCGCTGCCGGCGGGCTCGCTGGACGGCCTCGTGCGCCTCGACGACGGCCGGGTCCTCGTGTCGAGCTGGGACGCGAGCGCCATCTTCGCGATCGACCCGGCCGGGGGCGCGGCGCCGCGCGTCTCCACCCTCGCCGAGGGGCTCCCGAGCCCGGCCGACCTCGGCTGGGACCGATCGAGGAACCGCCTGCTGGTCCCGCTCTTCAACGATGACGAGGTCGTCCTGCTCGACGTCCGATGATCCGGCGGAAGAGCGCTTCGGCCCGCGTACCATCGCGGCTACGCTCTGCCGCCCCGGCCGGGGCGGCGGGCGTCCCGCGGCGAGCGAGCCACGGTCCAGGAATCAGGAGCGACGATGACGACCCAGCTCACCCGACTGCTCGAGCCCTCCGATCACGCCCAGGCCTGGAGCGCGCTCCGGGAGGCCCTGGCCCGCCTGGAGCGCGCGTCCGCGGCGGGCGGCGCGAACGGCGCCGGCCTGGCCCGGTGGATCGGCGTCTTCTCCCGCACGCGCGAGCGGGTCTCGATCCAGCGGCTCTCCCGGCCGCTCATCGTGCTCATCCTCGACGGCACGAAGCGGATCTTCCTCGACGGCCCGGACGGCAACGCGCGCCTCGTCGCCCGGGAAGGGCAGATCCTGCTCGTGCCGCAGGGCATCCCCCTCGAGCTCGTGAACGAGCCCGACCCGGAGCGCGGCGTCTACCGCGCGTTCACCGTCGAGCTCCTCGGCGAGGTCGACGCGCGGCTCCAGCGCCGCTACCCCACGCTCTGCGTCCAGCGGGGGCTCGGCGGCTTCGAGGCGGATCGGCCGCACCTCTTGCGCTCCGCGCTGCCGTCGATGCAGGCGATGATCCACCTCGTGAGCACCCTCCTCCTGCCCGGCGCGCACGCGCTGCTCCTCGAGCACCGGCTGGAGGACCTCGTCCTGACCCTGCTCTTGCAGCACCGGGAGCAGCTCGAGGCGGGGCGCGCCGCCGCGTCGACGCTGGCGCTCGATCCGACGCTCGCGGTCCGGACGCTGGTGCGCCGCGATCCGGCGCGCCCCTGGGCGGCCCAGGACGTGGCGCGCGCGCTCGGGGTGAGCAACGCGACGCTGCGCCGCCGGCTCGGCGCGAAGGGGGTCTCGTTCCGGGCCCTGCTGTGGAAGGAGCGCCTCGAGCTCGCCAAGACGCTCCTGCGCTCGGGGCGCCACGGCGTGCTGGAGGTCGCGACGGCCTGCGGCTACGACTCGGCGTCGCGCTTCGCCGAGCAGTTCCGGCGCTCCGAGGGCGTCAGCCCGTCGGAGTACCGCGCGCAGCACCGGGCCGGCGCGAACGATTGCTTGAGCGAGCCGCCCGAGCCGCCGCCCGCCGCCCGCGCCGGGTGACGGGCGCGCGCCCCGCCCCCGGTTCGCGCCCGCGGCGAGCGATGACCCCGGCCACCCGGTCCTGGTAGCCTCGCGCCTCGCCATGCGCCGCGCCGCCCTCCTGTCGCTGCTCCTCACGCTGACCCGCTGCGCCGCGGGCGAGCGGCCCGTCGCGCCCGCGGCCCCGGCGCCGCGGCCGGCTCCCCGCGCGGCGGCGCCGGCCGCGCCCGCGCCGCCTGCGCCGACCGACGCGCCGATCCTCGTCGCGGAGGAGCCGCCCGCGTGGGTCGACGACCCCGGGCGCCGGGCGAAGCTCCTCGCGATCGTGCCGCAGATCGAGGCCCACCTCGGCGCCGAGCTCGATCGGCAAAAGCTCCCGGGGTTCACCCTCGGTATCGTCGTCGACGGCGAGCTCGCGGTCTCCCGGGGCTTCGGCGCGATCGATCCGGCGACCGGGGCGGCGCCGGACGCCGATACCGTCTACCGCGTCGGCTCGATCACGAAGACCTTCACCGCGGCCGCGATCCTGAAGCTCCGGGACGAGGGCAAGCTCTCGCTGGACGACCCCGCGTCGCGCTACCTCCCGGAGCTCGCGGAGGTCGTCTATCCGACCGCCGACTCGCCGCGGATCACGCTGCGGCACCTGCTCACCCATGCTTCGGGGCTGCCGCGGCTCGGCCGGTTCGATTACTCGGATTCGACGCGCGAGGTCACCGCGGCAGAGGTCCGCGCCGCGGTGCCCGGCACCGCCCTGGAGTACGTCCCCGGGACGAAGGAGGTCTATTCGAACTTCGGGTTTTCCCTCCTCGGGCTCGTCGTCGAGCGCGTCTCCGGGCGCCGCTACCGCGATTACGTGAGCGAGACGATCCTCGCGCCGCTCGGCATGACGTCCTCGGTCTGGGACGAGGGCGCCGCCCCCCCGGGGCGCCTCGCGACAGGGCACGTGAAGAAGCACGGCAAGCTGAAGCCGGAGCCCCACTGGCGGTTCGGCGCGTCGGAGGCGGCCGGCGGGCTCTACGCGTCGGTGCGCGACATGGCACGTTACGCCGCCTTCCAGCTCTCGGCCTATCCGGCGCGCAGCGGCGCGGAGGCGGGCCCCCTCCGGCGGAGCTCGGTCCGCGAGGCCCATACCGCGGCGCGGCCCGCGCACCTCTCGGTCGAGGCGGCGGGCCCCGGGGGCCGCTACGCGGTCGACGCGAGGGCGAGCGCGATCGGGCTCGCCTGGCGCGCGCTCGAGAGCTGCGAGGACGAAGAGGTCGTCCTGCACAGCGGGGCGGTCGACGGATACTCCGCCTGGCTGGAGCTCTATCCGCGCGCCGGCGTGGGGCTCGTGCTGCTCTCGAGCCTCGTCGACACGGACCGGGAGGCGCTGCTCGGCGAGGTGCGCGCGGCGCTCCGGCGCGCCGGCGTCACCGCGCCGCGGAAGGAGCGCCCGAGCCCTCGCCTGGAGTCGGCCTTCCAGGCGTCCGTCGCCCTGTACGACCGCTTCGAGCGGGCGCGCTACGAAGAGCTATTTACTAAGGGCTTCGTCGAGCACGTCTCGCCTGGCGCCTTCGAGGAGATCGTCGAGCGGCTGCGGAAGGACCACGGCGCCTGCAAGCCCGGCGCGCTGATCTCCTCCAAGGGGGCGCGCGAGGCGCGGTTCGCGATGGCCTGCGAGCGGGGGCGCATGGCGGCCAAGCTCACCCTCGACGCCGAGACATCGAAGATCAGCGCCTTTCGTTTCAGCGCCGTCGCGCCGCCCACCGAGGCGATGAAGCGCAGCGCGGAGCAGGTCGTCGCGCTCGCCTCCGGGCAGAACAAGGCTCCCTTCCAGCAGGTGTTCTCGCGCGCCGTCGACGAGGGCGCCGTCCAGCGAGAGCTCTCCGAGCTGCGCGCGGGGCACGGGCGGTGCAAGCTCGGCGGATCGATCGAGTCCGACGGGGAGCACGAGCACTCGTTTCGCCTCGTGTGCGAGCGCGGCGGGAACATGGTGATGAAGCTCAAGCTCGATCCCGGCGCGCCCGGCCGCGTCCGCGAGGTCGAGCTCGAGGCGGCGCCGCAGGCGGGCAGGTGCCCGGAGCGCCCGTGAGGCGCGGCGTCCGCGGGCGCCTGGCTCCGCGCCGGCGCCTCCGCTCGCGGCCGGGCGACGGTCACCCGGCCTTGTCGACGCGTCCGTCGGGGTACCGCGCGAACCGGCCTTCCGCGCGCCCGTGGACCGGATCGTCGCTCGGCCACGGCCACCCGCCGAAGCCGGTCCGCCGGTAGTCGAGGAAGGCCTGCTGGACCTCGGCCATCGAGGTCATCACGAAGGGGCCGTGCTGCGCGACGGGCTCGCCGATGGGCCGGCCCTGGAGCAGCAGGATCTCCGCCTCGTCGGGGCCGTTCTCGAGGAGCGCGGCGGCGCCGTCGCGGAGCGTGATCCGCTGGCCCCCGGGGACGCGGCGGGCGCCGACGCCGAGCTCGGCGCCGCGGAAGAAGTAGAGGGCGCGGTTCGTCCCCGGCGAGGCGGCCGGCAGCGCGAACCGCGCGCCCGGCGCCATCTTGAGCGTCCAGATCGCGACGTCGGCGTCCGCGCGGGCCGCCCACGACCTCGGCGGCGGGGCCGGCGGGCGGAGCTCGCCGAAGCGGCCGGCGACCACGGTGATCTCGGTCGCCCTGCCGGCGGCGTCGCGCACGAGCTGCTTCGGGATCGTGTCGCCCCACATCATCACGAAATGCGGATCGGCGAGCTTGTCGGCGCGCGGGAGGTTGAGCCAGATCTGGAAGAGCTCGAGCGGGTTGGGCCCGCCCTCCTCGACGAGCGGGAACATCTCCGCGTGGACGATGCCGCTCCCCGCCGTGAGCCACTGGACGTCGCCGCGGCCGTAGCGCGCGGCCGCGCCGAGCGAGTCCGAATGATCGACGAGCCCGCGGCGCACGACCGTCACGGTCTCGAAGCCGCGGTGCGGGTGCTGCGGGAAGCCGGGGACCACCGCGCCGTGGTACATGCGCCAGCCGTCCTTGCCCGCGAAATCGCGGCCGATGGCGCGGCCCGCGAGCGAGGCGGCCGGCCCCATCCGCTCGTTGCCGGCCGGGTACGCGTCGTCGTGGTGGACGCAGAACAGGAAGGGGTCGAGCGTCTCCCAGGGGGTTCCGAGCGGCGCGACGCCGCGGACCACGTCCTCCGCGGCGAGCGCGGCTTCATCGGTGCGGCTGGGCGAGGGCTCGGTGCGGGCGCACGCGGCCGCGACGGGCGCGGCGGCGAGGGCGCCGAGGGCAGTGCGGCGATCCATGGCAGCCATCGTAAGGTGCCCCCCCGGAAGCGACAACGGTGCGCGCGCGCAACGCGGCGTTGCGTGGCCAGCAACCATCGAGCAACCATCGAGCCGCCCGCGCGCAACGTGCTCGGTCCGTATTCTCCTCGTCCGAGCACCTCGCCGAGGGTTACAGTCGATCCTCGTGTCCACACCTCGCTCCGAGCGGAGCATCATCTTCCTCGTCGCTGCGGTCCAGTTCATCAACATCCTCGACTTCGTGATGGTGATGCCGCTCGGGCCGGACTTCGCGGTCGCCCTCGGCATCCCGATGTCCGACATCGGCCTCATCGGCGGCAGCTACACGGCGTCGGCCGCGCTGTCGGGCCTCGCCGGCGCGTTCTTCCTCGATCGGTTCGACCGGCGCAGCGTGCTCGCGGTGGCGATGCTCGGCCTCGTCATCGGCACCGCGGCCGGCGGCTTCGCGACCGGGCTGCCGAGCCTCATGGCGGCGCGCGTGCTCGCCGGGGCGTTCGGCGGGCCCGCGACCTCGGTCGCGTTCTCCATCGTCGCGGACGTCATCCCGCCCGAGCGGCGCGGCAAGGCGATGGGCGTCGTGATGGGCTCGTTCTCGGTCGCCTCGGTGCTCGGCATCCCGGCCGGGCTGGAGCTCGCCCGGCGCGGCGGCTTCCCGCTGCCGTTCTTCGCCGTCGCGGCGCTCGGGCTGCTCGTCGCCGGGCTCGCGGTCTTCTTGCTGCCCTCGATGCGCGATCACCTCGCCGGCGAGCAGCCGTCGGGCGGCGCCCTGAGCGAGCTCCGCACCCTCCTTAACCGGCCGATCGTGATGCTTTCGTACGCGACGACGGCGACCGTGACCATGGCGTCGTTCCTCGTGATCCCCAACATCTCCGCCTACGTGCAGTACAACCTCGGGTACCCGCGCGAGCGGCTCGGGCTGCTCTACTTCGTGGGGGGCCTGGTCAGCTTCTTCTCGATGCGCGCCGTGGGGCCGCTCGTCGACCGCTTCGGCGCGTTCCAGACGGGCTCGGTGGGGGCGGCGGTGCTCGTGGGCGTCCTCTACGCCGGGTTCCTCTCGTACGTGCCGGGGCTGCCCGTGCTCGCCATCTTCATCGCCTTCATGCTCGGCATGACGTTCCGCAACGTCTCGCACAACACGCTGACGTCCAAGGTGCCGCGCCCGGCCGAGCGCGCGCGCTTCACCTCGATGCAGTCGGCCGTGCAGCACATGGCGTCCGCGATCGCGGCGTTCTGGTCGGCGAGGATGCTCCACGAGCTGCCCGACCGGCGCCTCGACGGCATGCCCGCCGTCGCCGCGCTCTCGATCGCCTTCACGCTCGCGCTCCCGCTCCTGTTCCTCGGGATCGAGCGGCGCGTCACCCTCGCCGCCGCCCAGCGCACGTAGCCGTGCCGCCGCGCCCGGCGGCGCCGCGAGAGCGGGGCTCGGGGCGCGGGCGTCAGCGGGCAGGGCTCGTCTGCGAGATGCGATAAGCGCCGACGGTCGCGGCGAGGGACGAGAGGATGAGGAGCGCGAGCGCCAGCGCGACGTTGTTGAGCGACTCGCCGAGGCCGACGATCCAGAGCCAGCGCGCGTCGGGCGGCACCGCGCCCATGAGGGTGAGCGATTTGATGGTGCCGCTGACGAACCCGAGGCCGCCGGACACGAGCGTGAGAATACCGAGGCTGATCTGGAGCGGCACGAACCGCCGCTCGGGCGAGACGGCATAACGGACGGACGCGGCGAGGAGCAGGAGACCGAAGACCAACGTCGGATACATCCCCCAGCCGCCCATGTGGAACGCTTCAACCATGACGAGCGCCTCCTTGACTAGCGCTCTTGACAGGCGCTGGCGCCGAAGGTTCCGGCGCGGGAGGGCGAATCCCTCGGAAACGTCCGGTTCACGCCATCGACGCTCGAGCCGTCGAGAGCGCTGTTGCCGGCGTTGACGAGGGAGGCTCGCGCCTTGCATGCGCGAGCGCTTCGAGTATAGCTTCGGGCTGATGAGCGGCCTCGCGAGCTCGCCGTTGACGACGCAGACCTTCGATCTGCGGCAGTCCCCGGACAGCCGTGGAATCTACTCCTACCTCCTCGTCATCGGCGCTTCCTCGTCGTACCGGCGCGCCCTGCCGGACGACGGCGTGCTCGTCGTGGGGCGCAGCGACGAGGCCGACGTGCGGCTCGACACCGCCGCGGTGTCCCGGCGGCACGCCGAGCTCGTCTTCTCCCGGGGCGAGATCCGGATCGCCGATCTCGGCAGCCACAATGGCACGCTCGTCAACGGCGAGCGCATCGAGGGCTCGCGCGCGCTCGGCTCCGGCGACGTCATCACCATGGGCGACACCACGCTGATCCTCCGGCGCGAGTCGCCGCCCCGGGGCAGCGCCCTCATCGAGATGGCCCGGCTGCGCCGGCGCGTCGAGGAGGAGGTCGAGCGCGCCGCCGACTCGGCGCGACCGTTCGGCCTGGCGGTGGTGTCCCTCGGGTCCGTGCAGATGCGCACGACGCTGGAGCAGCGGGCGCTCTCGGCGCTCCGGCTCGTGGACATCGTCGCCTGGGACGGCGCCTCTCACCTCGCCATCGGGTTCCCCGAGCTCGGCGGCGAGGCGGCGCGCGCCGCGGCGCTCCAGGTGCTCGAGGCGATCGCGCCGCTCTCCCCCGAGGCGCGCGCCGGGCTGGCCTGCTACCCGTTCGACGGCGGCGACACCGAGGCGCTCCTCGCGGGCGCGCGGACCGCCGCGTCGATCGCCGCCCCCGGGGCGATCGCCTCCGCCTCGGAGGCCGCCGTCCGGCACGTCATCGGCGGGCGCACCGTCGTGGTGGCCGACTCGGCCATGATCCGCCTGTTCGAGCTGATCCGGCGCCTCGCGGCGAGCGATCTGCCGGTGCTCGTCCTCGGCGAGACGGGGGCGGGCAAGGAGAACGCCGCCGCCGCCGTGCACCACTGGTCGGCGCGGGCCCAGAAGCCGATGATCACGCTCAACTGCGCCGCGCTCCCGGAGACGCTGGTGGAGAGCGAGCTCTTCGGCTACGAGAAGGGCGCGTTCTCCGAGGCGCGGGCGCCCAAGCCCGGCCTGCTGGAGCGGGCGCACGGCGGCACCGTCTTCCTCGACGAGATCGGCGAGCTGCCCCTCGGCGCGCAGGCCAAGCTGCTCCGCGCGCTCGAGGTGAAGCGGATCACGCGCCTCGGCGACGTGCGCGATCGCGAGGTGGACATCCGCATCGTCGCCGCCACGAACCGCGATCTCGAGGAGGAGGTCCGCGCCGGCCGCTTCCGTCAAGACCTGCTCTTCCGCCTGAGCGCCGCCGTCGTCGAGCTGCCCCCGCTCCGGCACCGGCGGCGTGAGCTGCCGATCCTGGCCCGCCTGTTCCTCGCCGAGGCGTGCGCCCGGGCCGGTCGGCCCGCGCTCGAGCTCTCGGAGGCCGCGCTCGCCGCGCTCTTCGCGCACCCGTTCCCCGGCAACGTGCGCGAGCTCAAGAACGCGATGGAGTACGCCGCCGCCACGGCGGACGGCCCGGTGATCGAGCCCTGGGGTCTGCCCGAGCGCATCGCCGGGCTCGAGCTCCCGCCGCGGCCCGCGGCGGACCCGTCGGCGCCGCCCGCGGCGGGGCCCTCCCGCTTCAAGCCCATCGCCGAGGAGCTCCGGGAGATCGAGTGCACGCGCATGCGCCAGGCGCTCGACGCCGCGGACGGGGTCCAGAAGCGGGCGGCGGCGCTCCTCGGGATGCCTGTCCGCACGTTCACCTTCAAGCTCAAGCAGTACGGCATCTCGGCGCGGGAGGGGAAAGAGGGAAAGCGGGGCGCGTGAGGGGCGGGCTCCGCTCGCCCGGAGGCTCTCTGGCCGCTTCGTCACGCGGGAGGGCGCCCCGGAAATATCAACACCGATGCCCCGGGTACGGGGCTCTCCTTCCAGCGCTCGGGCGGGCCGTGAGCGTCACCGCGGATACCGGTCCTCGTCGGAGCCGTCGGCCCACTTGTAGCAGCCGCCGCCGGACGCGCCGAGGCCGCCGTCGCACGAGTCCATGGCGAAGCAATCCTCGACGGTGGGAGCCCAGTCAGCGGCCGAGCCGAGCTCGGCGACTCCGCGGGATCAGAACACGAGCCGCGCCGACAGCGCCGCAGCATCGGGCGACGCGGCGGGCCGGAGCTCGATCTTCACACCGCCGCGATCCGGGGTGCGGTGGGCCTCGGGCCCGTTCACGAAGAGCAGGACCGTCCCCGTGATCACGGCCGCTCCGCCGACGAGGAGGGCGCCGATCCCCAGCCCGTTCTCGAGGTCGGTGCCGTCGTACGCGTCCGACGCGAACGGCTTGCACGACGGATCGCAGCGGGCCTGGAGGCGACCGTCGGTTGCTCTCTGCTCGGCGGCGGCATGCCGCATCAGCGCGCCGCCCGCGACGCCCAGGGCCGCGCCCGCCCCGAGCGTGGCCCACGGGAGCCACGTGGCCCACCGCGGCCTGCCGACGACGGTGTCGGCGCTCAGGGCGATCTGTCCCGAAGCCTCTTGGCCGGCGAAGACGAGGATGGGCTTGACGACCGTGAAATAGCCTCTCTTTTTCGCCGTGATGACGTGCTCTCCCGGCATGACCATCCGGCGCTCGGCGCCGGGGCCGACGAACCAGGGCTGGCCGTCCATCAGCACGACGGCGCCCGGCTCGTCGCAGCGGATCCGGATGGCGGCGAGCTCCCGCTCGGCGAGCGCTCGCATGGCCGCGCGCGCCTCCTGCTCCTTCTCGGCGTCGAGCGAGCCGGGCCCCCAGCGCAGGGCGAGGCGCAGGTTCTCGTGGGCCAGGAGGGGCAGGCCCATGAGCTTCAACACCCGCCCGAGATAGAGCCGGAGCTCGGGCTGCTCCCAGATAGCCAGCGCCTCCTCGTACTTGGCCCGCGCCTCGGCGAGCATCGCGCGCCGGTGCAGCTCGCGCGCCTCTTCGAAGAGCGCTTGCGCCCGCTGCTTTCGCTCCTCGGAGACGCCCTGGTGCCATGGCCCTGGCGGCGCCTCCTCGGCGCGCGCGGGCGCCGCGCACAGGGTCACGAGGGCGATCGGCAGGAGGAGCTGCGCTGTCGAGAGCACGAATCGAACGGGTCGCTTGCGGGTCGTCGTCATGACAGCTGACCGCCTCCTTGGGGCGTCCGTGGGACCTGGCCGGCGCCCGGGAGCGCCGTCGGGGGCGGCAGCGGGCGCCTGAGCTCGCGGCGGTGCGACTACTGCGGCAGCACCGTCCGGGTGTGACGATAGATGGCGCCGCCCTCGCCGACGACAAAGGACGATCTGCCGGTGCCCCAGACCGCGAAAAAGATGCGATCTGTCGTGGAATCGAGCTTGAGCCAGGAGGTCCCGTCGTAGTGCAGGAGCTCGCCGAACTCGCCCACGGCAAAGACATCCTGCGGCCCGGTCCCCCACACGCCATTCAGCGTTATCAGCGTGGTCGAGCTCATGGTCTGCCAGCCCTGGCCGTCGTGGTGCAGGATCGTGCCTTCTGAACCCACGGCAAAGACATCCCGCGGCCCGATCCCCCACACCCCGGTCAACCATGCCTCCGGTGCGGGCGAGGGCATTTTCTGCCAGCCCTGGCCGTCGTAGTGCAGGATCGTGCCCCGATCACCCACGGCAAAGACATCCCGCGGCCCGCGCCCCCACACGCCCTTCAACGATGCCTCCGATGCGGGCGGGTCCATGTCCTTCCAGCCCTGGCCGTCGTAGTGCAGGATCGTGCCCCGATCACCCACGGCAAAGACATCCTGCGGTCCGCTCCCCCAGACCCCGGTCAACGCCCTCGATGTGGGCGAGGGCATGGCGTACCACTTCGGGCCGCCGTCGTAGTGCAGGATCGTGCCTTCAGAACTCACGGCAAAGACATCCCGCGGCCCGCTCCCCCACACGCCGTTCAACCATGCAGTCGTTGTGGACGAGTCCATTTCCTGCCAGACCTGGCCGTCGTAGCGAAGGATCGTGCCTTGATTACCCACGACGAAGACATCGTGTGGTCCGCTCCCCCACGCACTATGCAACCATGCTGTCGTGGGCCAGGTCATGTTCTGCCAGTCCTGGCCGTTGTAGTGCAGCGTCGTGCCTCCGTTCCCCACGGCAAAGACGTCCTGCGGTCCGCTCCCCCACACACCATGCAACCGTACCTGCCGCCAGGAATCCTCCTCGGGCAACGTCGTGGGCAACGTCATGCGCCGCCAGCCCTCGCCGTCGTAGTGCAGCATCGTGCCCTCGACATCCACGACATAGACATTGTCCGGCGCGCTCTCCCACACGCCCGACAACGCCTTCGATGTGGGCGAGGGCATGGCCTGCCAGCCCTGACCGTCGTAGCGGAGCATCGCGCCATGATCACCCACGGCGAAGACATCGTGCGCCTTGCTCCCCCACACGCCCGACAACGCTTCCGCCGTGGGCGAGGGCATGACCTGCCAGCCCTGACCGTCGTGGTGCAGGATCGTGCCCCGAGCGCCCACGGCGAAGACATCGTGCGCCTCGCGCCCCCACACGCCCGACAACGCTTCCGCCGCGGACGAGGGCATGACCTGCCAGCCCTGACCGTCGTAGTGCAGGATCGTGCCCCGAGCGCCCACGGCGAAGACATCGCTCGTCCCGCTCCCCCACACGTCCGACAACGCCTCCGACGTGGGCGACGGCATGGCCTGCCAGCCCTGACCGTCGTAGTGCAGGATCGTGCCTTCAGAACCCACGGCGAAGACATCGCGCGGCCCGCTCCCCCACACGCCCGACAACGCTTCCGACGTGGGCGACGGCATGGCCTGCCAGGACTGGCCGTTGTAGTGGACGATCGCGCCGCCGTCACCCACGGCAAACGCCTCCTGCTCCCAGCTCCAACCGGCCCGCAACGCTTGCAATGTCGCGCGCTCCTGCCGACGCCAGTTCCAGCTTCCGCACGGGATGGTGGATAGGTCATCGCAGGAGCTGACGCACCCCGGGCGGCCGAAATCGTAGCTCAGCGAGACGCAGGATATCGTGACCGGCAATTGGGTGTCGCAGATCTCATCCGCTGCCAGCGCCCCGTCTCCGCAATGCACGCACTCGCTGCCGCAGCCGTCGCCGCCGACCTGGTTGCCGTCATCGCAGTCCTCGCCGGCCTCCACGACGCCGTTGCCGCAGGTGTTGACCCTGGTCGACTCGACGCACGCAGGGGCACGCTCCTCGTAGACGACGCAGATGTGGCCGAACGGGCAAAGCCCGTCGCCGCACGTGATCCCGCCCTGGAGGCACGCACCCCCGATACAGAGCAACGCCAGCACGAGCACGGCCGCAGCCGCATGGAGGATCGCTCGTCCGCCTCGCCACAGGCCCGAGACCGCTGGGCTCGCATCCTCGTCCCGCCTTCGCATTCTACCTCGCCTTTCCCTCGGTCGGATCAGAACACGACCCGGCCGGACAGCATCGCACCCTCGAGCGACGCGGCGGGCCGGAGCTCGATCGTCACGCCGCCGCGATCCGGGGCGCGGTGGGCCTCGGGCCTGTTCATGAAGAGCAGGACCGTCCCCGTGATCACGGTCGCTCCGCCGGCGACGAGGGCGCCGATCCACAGCCGGTTCTCGAGGACGCTGCGATCGTACGCGTCGCGATCGAACGCTGCGCACGTCGGAACGCAGCCGTCCCGGATGCGCCGGTGGGCATCGTCGTGGTCCGTGTCGGCATGCCACATCAGCGCGCCGCCCGCGACGCCCAGGGCCGCGCCCGCCCCGAG
This sequence comes from Sorangium sp. So ce836, assembly GCF_028553905.1. Lineage (NCBI taxonomy): Bacteria > Pseudomonadati > Myxococcota > Polyangiales > Polyangiaceae > Sorangium > Sorangium sp. So ce836. Next base: position 5,887,854 of record NZ_CP102233.1, read on the forward strand.
CGTGGCCCACGGGAGCCACGTGGCCCACCGCGGCCTGCTGACGACGGTATCGGCGCTCAGGGCGACCCGTCCCGAGGCCTCTTTGCCGGCGAAGACGAGGATGGGCTTTACGACGGTCGAATATCCGTCCTTTCTCGCCGTGATGACGTGCTCTCCCGGCATGACCATCCGGCGCTCGACGTCAGGGCCGACGAACCAGGGCTGGCCATCCATCAGCACGACGGCGCCCGGCTCGTCGCAGCGGATCTCGATGGCGGCGAGCTCCCGCTCGACCAGCGCTCGCATCGCCGCGCGCGCCTCCTGCTCCTTCTCGGCGTCGAGCGAGCCGGGCCCCCAGCGCAGGGCGAGGCGCAGGTTCTCGTGGGCCAGGAGAGGCAGGCCCATGAGCTTCAACACCCGCCCGAGATAGAGCCGGAGCTCGGGCTGCTCCCAGACAGCCAGCGCCTCCTCGTACTTGGCCCGCGCCTCGGCGAGCATCGCGCGCCGGTGCAGCTCGCGCGCCTCTTCGAAGAGCGCCTGCGCCCGCTGCTTTCGCTCCTCGGAGACGCCCTGGTGCCATGGCCCCGGCGGCGCCTCCTCGGCGCGCGCCGGCCCAGCGCACAGGGGCACGAGGGCGATCGACAGGAGGAGCTGCGCTGTCGAGAGCACGAATCGAACGGATCGCTTGGGGGTCGTCGTCATGAAGCCGAGCGCCTCTCCGCCGGGGCGTCCGTGGGACCTGCGCTCCCGCACCCGCTCGGCGCGCGCCCGGGCTCGCCGGTCACGTCGCGCGCATATCGCGATCGCCGCGTCGAGCGCAAGGAGAGGAGAGGCGACGATCGCACGGGCGCTCCTGCCCAGCAAGCCGGCGCCCGGACGTGCCGTAGGTCGCCTGGGCCGCTCGGAGCCGGGTGATCTGACCGGAGGCCGTGTGGGAGGGGCGCAGTCGTGCTCCGTCGCGTGAAAGGGATGCGGCCGCGCGCCGGAACGGTACTATGCTCCCGGCCGTGGTCGCGGGCGCTCGCGAGATGATCAGGACCCAGACGATGCGCGCGACGGTCGAGCCGCCGTCGTCGCGCGAGCCAGGCAAGTCGCCGCCGTCCCCCGGCGCCCGCATCGGCCATTATGAGCTCCTGCGCGAGCTCGGCCGGGGAGGCATGGGCGTCGTCTTCCTGGCGCGCGACCTCCGGCTCGCTCGCCTCGTCGCGATCAAGCTCCTCACGAAGCTGAGCAGCACCGGAGTCCAGCGCTTCCTCGCCGAAGCGCAGGCCACCGCGCGCTGCAAGCACGAGCATATCGTGACGATCCACGAGGTGAACGAGCACGACGGATTCCCGTACATGGTGCTCGAGTACATCGAGGGGCAGAGCTTCCGTGCGTGGATGAAGCAGCGCAAGCCCGCCGACGCCCCCGGCCGGGCGCGGGCGGCGCCGGTCCCGCCCGGCCTGGCCGTCGAGATGATGGTCCCCGTCGTGCGCGCGCTCGCGAGCGCGCACGCGTCCGGCATCGTCCATCGCGATCTCAAGCCGGAGAACGTCATGCTGGACGCCTCGGGCGCGATCAAGGTGGTCGATTTCGGCATCGCCAAGCTGCGCGACGACGCGACGAGCCTGGTCGCCGAGCGCCCCGCCGTCGACGACGTGCGCCTGACGCACCCGGGAGCGGCGGTCGGCACGCTGCCTTATATGTCCCCCGAGCAGTGGGAAGGGCGGGATATCGACCCGTCGAGCGACGTCTGGGCCGTGGGCATCATGCTTTACGAGCTCGTGCTCGGCGCTCATCCGCTCGCGCCGTGCAGGATGCCGGACCTCGTCGCGGTGCCGCGCCTCGACGAGCCGATGCCCGAGGTCGGCGCGCGCCACCCGGAGGTCGGCGCGCTCGGCGCGATCATCGACCGCTGCCTGCGCAAGCGCAAGGCCGAGCGGTACGCCTCCGCCGAGGAGCTCCTGACCGAGCTCTTGCCCCTCCTGCCCGGGCGCCGGGAGATCCACCTCGGCAGCGACGAGAGCCCGTTCGCCGGCCTCTCGTCCTTCCAGGAGGCCGACGCCGACCGCTTCTTCGGCCGCGCGCAGGACCTCGCGGGCGTCGTCGCGCGCCTGCGCAGCCAGCCGCTGCTCGCGATTGCGGGCGCGTCGGGCGTGGGGAAGTCGTCCCTCGTGCGGGCGGGGGTGATCCCGGCGCTCAAGCGCTCCGGCGAGGGCTGGGAGGCGCTGGTCCTCCGGCCCGGGCGCGAGCCGCTGGCGGCGCTCGCGGAGCTCCTCGGCAGCCCTGCGGTGACGCTGAGCACCGACGTGCAGGCGCTCGCCGTCGACAGCGGCGCGGGGACGCGCGCGGCCCTGGTGGAGCGGCTGCGCGGCGAGCCGGGCCTGCTCGGCGCCGCGCTGCGCGGGTGGGCGGCCCGGGCGCAGCGGCGCCTCTTGCTGTTCATCGATCAGTTCGAGGAGCTCGTCACGCTCGGCGCCCCGGCCGACGAGCGCGCGGCGTTCCTCGCGTGCCTGGAGGGCATCGCCGACGACGCGTCCTCTCCGCTCCGGGTCGTCCTGTCGGTGCGGTCGGATTTCCTCGAGCGGATGGCCGAGCACGAGCACTTCATGGCGGCGATGACCCGCGGCCTCGTGTTCCTCCGGCCGATGGGGCGCGAGGGGCTGCGCGAGGCGCTGGTGAGGCCGATCGAGGCCGTTCGGCACGAGATCGAGGACCCGGCGATGGTCGAGGGCATCCTCGACGCGCTCTCGACGACGCGCGGGGCGCTGCCGCTGCTCCAGTTCACCGCGGCGAGGCTCTGGGAGATGCGCGATCGCGGGCGCCGGCTGTTCACGCGGGCGAGCTACGAGGCGATCGGCGGGGTGGCGGGCGCGCTGGCGAGCCACGCCGACACGCTGCTGGCCGGGATGAGCGAGCGCCAGGCGAAGCTCGCGCGGGCGGTCCTGGAGCGGCTGGTGACGCCGGAGCGGACGCGGGCCGTGGCCAGCCTGGGCGAGCTGTGCGAGCTGCCCGGGGACCCGGGCGAGATCGAGCGGGTCGTGGGGCAGCTGGCCGACGGGCGGCTCGTGGCGATCGAGAAGGGGAGCGACCGCGCGGGCAGCACGGTGGAGCTCGTGCACGAGTCGCTGATCGAGCGGTGGCCGACGCTCAAGCGCTGGCTCGACGAGAGCCAGGAGGACGCCGCGTTCCTGGACAGGCTGCGCGCGGCGGCGAGGCTGTGGGACGCGAGCGGCCGCGCCGCGGACACGCTTTGGCGCGGCAACGTCGCGAAGGAGGCGCGCGGCTTTCGCGAGCGCTACCGGGGCGCGCTGCCGGAGCGGGAGCGGCTCTTCCTGGAGGCGGTGCTCCGGCTCGCGGACGAGACGCGGCGCCGGAGGCGCCGGCTCGTCTCCGGGACGATCGCGGCGCTGTCGTTCCTGGTGGTCGCGGCGGGGGCGGGGATCGTGAAGCTGAGCCGGCAGAACGGGGTGATCACGGCGCAGCTCGACGCGATCCGCAGGACCGAGGAGACGCTGAAGAAGGCGCTCGCGAGCGAGGAGGCGGAGCGGAGCGCGGCCGAGAGGGCGCGGCACGAGAGCGAGGCCGAGCGGAGGCGGGCCGAGGCGATGCAGCGCGAGGCGGAGGAGGCCCGGGACCGCGCCAAGGCCGAGGCAGAGCGGGCCGGCGTGGCGGCGGGCGAGGCGCGGGCGGCGCGGGACACGGCGCAGCGGTCCGAGGTCGAGGCGCGAAAGGCCGAGGCGAAGGCCACCGAGGAGGAGCGGAAGGCGAGGGCGGCGGCGGAGGCGATGCTGCAGAGCAAGCGCGAGCAGGAGCACCTCATCCAGCGGACCGTGGGGAAGATCGACGAGAAGTTGAAGTAGCCGGAGCCACGCCTCGGGGGGGTGGGGGACGGCCTCGTCACGTCGCGACGGTCGTCCCGCGGCGGCGAGGTCGGCGCGGACGGGCGGTGAGGAGGGCGCTCCAGACATCGTTTCGGGGTGCGGCGCGCTGCGCTGGAGCGCTCCGTGGGCTCGAGGCGGCGCGGCTACAGCGGCGGCGCCGTCCGGCTGTGACGGTAGATGGCGCCGCCGTCGCCGACGACGAAGGACGAGCTCCCAGCGCCCCACCCCGCGACGAGAGGGCGGTCTGTCGTGGAGTTGAGCTTGATCCAGGAGATCCCGTCGTAGTGCAGGAGCGTGCCGAACGCACCCACGGCATAGACATCCCGCGGCCCGGTCCCCCACACGTTGTACAGATCGACCAGCGTGGTCGAGTCCATTTTCTGCCAGCCCTGGCCATCGTAGTGCAGGATCGTGCCGCCGTACCCCACGGCATAGATATCCTGCGGCCCGGTCCCCCACAGGTTGTTCAACATTGTCGATGTGGGCGGGTCGATTCCGTCCATTTTCTGCCAGTCCCGGCCGTCGTAATGCAGGATCGTGCCGTGCTCGCCCACGGCGAAGACATCCTGCGGCCCGGTCCCCCACACGCCACGGAGCCACGGCAGCGATTCGGCCTGGTGCATGTCCTGCCAGCTCCGGCCGTCGTAGCGCAGGATCGTGCCGCCGTACCCCACGGCGAAGACATCCCGCGGCCCGCTGCCCCACACGCCAGACAACGGTTGCAGCCCTGTGGGCACGGTCATGGGCTGCCAGTCCCGGCCGTCGTAGTGCAGCGCCGTTCCGTTGGAACCCACGGCGAAGACGTCCCGCGGCCCGCTCCCCCACACGCCGCTCAACGCGTCCGACGTGGGCGAGCTCATGGCCTGCCAGTCCTGGCCGTCGTAGTGCAGGATCGTGCCCTTGTCACTCACGGCGAAGACATCCTGTAGATCGCTCCCCCACACGCTGGACAGCCAGTCCGACGTGGGCGAGGTCATGGGCTGCCAGCTCTGGCCGTTGTAGCTCAGGATGGCGCCGCTGTCGCCCACGACGAAGACATCCCGCGGCCCGCTCCCCCACACGCCAGACAGCTGTTCCACCGAGATGGGCAAGGGCATGTGCTGCCAGCCCTCGCCGTCGTAGTGCAGAATATTGCCCAGATGACCCACGGCAAAGACGTTCTGCGGCCCGCTCCCCCACACGTCGAAGAACGCCTCCACCCGTGTGGGCAAGGTCATGGGCCGCCATTCCTGGCCGTCGTAGCGCAGGATCGTGCTGTCGTCACCGACGGCAAAGACGTTCTGCGGCCCGCTTCCCCACACGCCCCTGATCGTGATGAATTCCGGGATGGGCGAGGTCATGGGCTGCCATTCCCGACCGTCGTAGTGCAGGATCGTCCCATAGCCCACGGCAAAGACGTCCTGCGGCCCGCTCCCCCACACGTCGTGCAACAAGGTCGATGTGGGCGAGGCCATGCGCTGCCACATTTGGCCGTCGTAGCGCAGGATCGCGCCGTTATCACCCACGGCAAAGACCTCCCGCGGCCCGCTCCCCCACACGCCCTTGATCGCGATCGGGTCCGAGGTGGGCGAGGTCATGGTCTGCCATTCATGACCGTCGTAGTGCAGGATCGTGCCATAGCCCACGGCAAAGACGTCCTGCGGCCCGCTCCCCCACACGCCGTTCAGCGTGGCCGACGTGGGCGACGGCATGGTCCGCCAGTCCTGACCGTTGTAGTGCAGGATCGCGCCGTTGATGCCCACGGCAAAGACATCCTGCGGCCCGCTCTCCCACACGGCGTTCAGCGGCCCCGATGTAACAGGATCCTGCCGACGCCAGTTCCAGCTTCCGCACGAGCCGACGGACAGATCATCGCAGGAGCTGGTGCACCCCGGACGGCCGAAATCGTAGCGCAGGTTGACGCAGGACGTCGTGATCGTCACGCCGGGATCGCAGGCTTCATCCTGTGCCAGCTCCCCGTCGCCGCAATGCACCTCGCAGTCGTGCCTGCAATACCCGCGAAGCTCCGCGTTCTGGCCGCCGCGGCACATGGGGTCGGTCGACTCGATCTCGTCAGCGCCGCAGTCGCAGGTCTCCCCGCGGTTCACGTCGACGATGCCGTTGCCGCAGCGCTCGTCGGACGTGCAGTCGGCGCTGCATCCGTCGTCGCCTCGGTCGTTGCCGTCGTCGCAGATCTCGCCCCGCACACCGTCGACGACGCCGTTGCCGCAGCGCTCGTCGGACGTGCAGTCGGCGCTGCATCCGTCGCCGTCGTTCGTGTTCCCGTCGTCGCAGACCTCGTCGTCCTCGGGGATCCCGTTGCCACAGCTGTGGCCGTAGCCGGGGACGACACACTGGGGTCTGCCGGTGGTCGGCAGGACGCATTCATGGTCGATCGGGCAAAAGCTGTCACCGCAAGAGACCGCGCCCTGGAGGCATGCACCCGCGGCGGCGATCGGCGCCATCCCGATCGCCATCGCCACGACGTGACGAGGCGCCCAGCCGCCCCGCGGAGGGCGCGCGACGACGCTCCGGTTCCGCTCCATGCTCCGCCTGCGCATCCATGCCCACATCGTACCCTCGTCGCTTTCGCTCTCGTCGGCCCGGCAGATCGCCCCGGGTCATCGCAAGGCCAGGGCCGCCGCTCCGGCGGTGCCGCCAAGGAGATATCGAGGAACGAGCGCGCGGTCCACGGGCGGCATCTCCAGCACGCAGCAAGCAGCAGGCCACATGCCGCCTTGGCACGGCCGCGGGCCGCGAGCGCGCACCCGCTGCGCGCCGAGCCGTCGCGTCTGCTGTCCTCGTGGGCGACGCGCGGCGGCGTCGGGGCGCGGGGCCGGCGCGATGGCAATCCTTGCCGCGCCTCTGCCACCGGCGATGGCAATCTTTGCCATGAGGGCAACGCTTGCCACCTGGGAAGCGCCACGCCGGCAACCCGAGGTCTGAGGCGAAGATGGCTCCAGACCCGGGGGCCCCCGGGCCAGACCCGGGGGCCCCCGGGAGGCTCGGGCGCGAAACGCCGGTGCGGGGCGGTTCAGGGCAACGCGGTGGCGGTTCGGGGCGACGCGGTGGCGGTTCGGGGCGACGCGGTGGCGGTTCGGGGCGACGCGGTGGCGGCTTCGGCTGTCATGGTCCCGTCGACGCCTGCGATAGCCTGCCTTCCTGGAACCTGGCCTACCGGACGCGCCGGAGCATACGAGTCGCTGAAACCGAGCCTTGAGCCGTCCGCATCCGCGCCGCCGAGCGCTCGGGCGCCCTCCACGGCGTGCCACAGCGGATCCACCGCCGCCCGCCGCCCGCTCACCGCGCCTCGCCCGGCTTCAGCGCTGCTGCGCCCCGAACCGCGCCTTCGCCGCGTCCACCGCGGCCTTCGTCCACCGATCGACCTCCTCGTCGGTCAGCGTCCGCTCCGGCGACCTGAACCACAGCGCGAACCCGAGCGAGTGCGTCCCCGGCGGGAGCTCGCCGCCGCGGTACCGGTCGAACAGCTCGACCTTCTCGCAGCGCTCCCCGGCCGTCGTCCGCAGCAGCTCCAGCACCTGGCCCGCCGGCACGTCCAGCGGCAAAAGCAGCGCCACGTCGTGCCGCATCGCCGGGAACCGGCTCGGCTTCGCGGCCACCGGCGCGCGGTAGGCCGCCGCCACCGCCGCGAGATCGAGCTCCGCCACCACCGCTCCGGTCGTGATCTCCAGCGCGTCGCGCACGTCCGGGTGGAGCTCCGCCACGTACCCCACGGCGCGGCCGTCGAGCGTGACGCGCGCGCCCTTGCGCGGGTGCGCCCACGGCGGCGGCTCGCCCTCGAGGTCGAGCTCCGGCGCCACGCTGCCCGCGAGCTCCGCCAGCACCGCCTCGACCACGCCCTTGCCGTCGTAGAAGTCGACGTCCTCGGGCCGCGTGAGATAGCTGTCGCGCGGCCCCGCGAGCAGGACCGTCAGCCGGGTCGGCTCGTCCACCGGCGGCCGCTCGACCCGCGCCTTCTGGCCCGCGCCGTCCGCGCCGCCCTGGCGCGGCAGGAACACCTGGCTCACCTCGAACAGCCGCACCCGCGGCACGTTGTACCGCTGCGAGCGCTGCGCGACCGTGAGCAGCCCCGGGACGAGCGACGGCCGCATCACCGACTTCTCCTCGGAGAGCGGGTTCAGCAGCCGGAGGAGCGGCTCGACCTCGAAGCGCGACGCCTTCAGCTCCTGCGGCGACAGGAACGAGTACGTCACCGCCTCGTGCAGGCCGATCCCGGTGCAGATCTGGCGCACCCTGCGCCGGAGCCGGTAATCGCCCCGGGCGCCCGCGGGCGCCGCGCCCACGCGCGGGAGGCTGCTCGGGATCTGGTCGTAGCCGGCGACGCGCGCCACCTCCTCGATGAGGTCGATCTCCTCCACGATGTCGGGCCGGTGCGCCGGCACCTCGACGAGCAGCCGATCCGCCTGCTGCTCCACGATCGAGACCCCGAGCGTCTCCAGGATCTCGCGCGCCCGCGGCGGGGCCTCGGCGCCGATGATGCGCTTGTACCGCGGCAGCCGCAGCGTCAGCCGGCGCGGGGCGCGGGGCGCGACGTACGCGTCGATCGGCTCGCCCGCCGCCTCGGCGCCGGCGAGCTCGCAGATGAGCGCGGTCCCGCGATCGCGCGACAGCGGCACCCCCGAGAGGTCGACCTCCCGTTCGAAGCGGTGCGAGGCCTCGGTGTGGAAGCCGTAGCGCCGCGCCGACCTGCGGATCCCGCGCGGCTCGAAGTACGCCGACTCGAGGAACACCCGGCGCGTCGTCGCGGTGACGCCGCTGTCCGCGCCGCCGATCACGCCCGCCAGCGCCACCACGCGCTCCGCGTCGGCGATCACGAGGTCGTCCTCGTTCAGGGACAGCTTCTGCCCGTCGAGCGCGACGAACGCCTCGCCCTGCCGCGCCCTCCGGATCTCGATCGGCAGCCGCAGCGCGTCGAGATCGAAGGCGTGGAGCGGCTGCCCCCGCTCGAGCATCACCAGGTTCGTCGCGTCGACGACGTTCGTGATCGGCCGGACCCCGAGGCGGCCGAGGCGCACCCGCGCCCAGAGCGGCGAGGGACCGACGCTGACGCCCTCGATCACCTGGCCGGCATACCGGGGGCAGCGCTCCTTGTCGCGCACCTCCACGCTCGCGCGCGCCGCGCCGCCGCTCGCCTGCGGCCGCGCGACCGCCGGCGGCTGGAAGGGGACGCCGAGCACCGCGGCCACGTCCCGGGCCACGCCCAGGTGGCCCAGCGCGTCCGGCCGGTTGGGGGTGACGCTGAGCTCGATGATCCAGTCCTCGAGGCGCGGCTCCCAGTCGAGCAGCGATTGCCCCGGGCGCCCGCCCTCGACGATCAACAGGCCCTCGTGGCTCGACCCGAGCCCGAGCTCGTCCTCGGCGCAGAGCATGCCGGCCGACGGGACGCCGGCGACCGCCTTCTCGGTCAGCGTGACGAGCGCGCCGCTGCGGTCGAGGACCTGCGCCCCCACCGGCGCATAGCAGACGAGCGCGCCGGCGCCGGGGGCCGGGACGTTCTGCGCGCCGCACACCACCTCGACGCCTCCGCCGGCGCCGCCGGCGTCCACGCGGACCAGCGTGAGGCCCTTCTTGCTCGGGTGGGGCCGCGTCGCCTCGACGCTCGCGAGGACCACCGGGCGCAGCGCGGCGCCGACGTGCGTCACGCGGTCGACCTCGAGCCCGCCGCGGCCGAGCGCCGACGTCACCGCGTCGACGCCGGGATCGGCGCCGAGGATCTCTTGAAGCCACTTGTACGATATCAACATGGGAGTCGGGCTCCGGCGCGAGGGGAGTCGCCTAGAGGCTTCCGAGGAAGCGGACGTCGTTCTCGTAGAAGGCGCGGATGTCGTCGACGGCGAACTTCATGTTGGCCGTGCGATCCACGCCGATGCCGAACGCCAGCCCCGTGTAGAGCTCCGGGTCGATTCCGACGTTCCGGAGCACCGTCGGGTGGACCATGCCGCACCCGAGCACCTCCAGCCAGCCGGTGCCCTTGCACTGCGGACAGGCGCGGTTCTCGCCGTAGCAGACGAGGCAGGAGACATCGAGCTCGGCGCTCGGCTCGGTGAAGGGGAAGTAGCTCGGCCGGAAGCGCGTCCTCGTGTTCTCGCCGAACATCCGGCGGCTGTAGACCTCGAGCAGGCCCTTGAGGTCGCCGAGGGACACGTCGCGGTCGACGACGAGCCCCTCGATCTGCACGAACATGGGGCTGTGGCTGGCGTCGTCGTCGCGCCGGTAGACGACGCCCGGCGCGACGATCATGACCGGCGGAGGGTGGGAGAGCATCTCGCGCACCTGCACCGGGCTCGTGTGCGTGCGGAGGAGCACGTTCTGGCCCGGATCGCCGGCCACGTAGAACGTGTCGTGCATGTCCATGGCCGGGTGATCCGCCGGGAACCCGAGGAGATCGAAGTTGTAGCGCGCGAGCTCGATCTGCGGCCCCTCGGCCACGTCGAACCCGAGCCCGACGAAGATATCCACGATCTCGTCGAGGGTCCGCATGATGGGGTGCGGCCGGCCGGGCGCGCGCCAGCGGCCGGGCAGGGTGATATCGAGGGGCGGCGCGGAGAGCTCGCGATCGCGCGCGGCCCGCTTGATCCGGGCGGTCGCCTCCTCGCGGGCGCGCTCCACGCGGCCCTTGACCGCGTTGAGGCGCTGGCCGAGCGCCTTGCGCTCCTCGGGCGCCGCCCCGGGCAGCTGCTTCATCAGGGCATTGAGCGAGCCGCGGCGCCCGAGCAGGCTGGCATACAGGCGGTTCAGCTCATCGAGATCGCCGACGGCGGCGAACTGGACGTCCACCGTGCGATCGACCTCGTCGATGAGGCGGCCGAGTTCGGGACCACTCATTGCCGCCCCCTTACCCCAGAGCCCCTGGCAACGCAAGACATGACCACCCGCGCTGCGCCGCCGCGTGCGGGACGTCCGGTGCGCGGGCGGCGGCGACGGAGCGCGCCGCGCGGCGCGTGGAGGGGAGGGGCCGGCGGCCATCGCCCGAGGCGAACGCCCGATCCGCGCGACGCCGCGCCCCGCGCCGCGCGGGCGGCGCGCGACGGCGCCGCGCAACAGCGGTTGTCACCACGGTCAACTCCGGGTTGACATCGCCGCCTTCTTCATCGCGCTCGGTTACCTGCTCGGCGCCCTCCTCGCCTCCCACGCGCTCGCCACGCTGGCCCGTCCCGCGCCTACGGGAGGGCGCAGATCCCTCCCTGGCGCAGCGATTGCAAAACCGCGGTCCATTTGCCGAGCGCCCCTGAGCTCCGCATGCGGCCGCCGTCGAGGCGTGCCTGCCGCGGGCTGCCATCGGCCTCCGGGCCGCCGCGCCGCGCCGCGCGGTTCAACCCTCACCGATAACCCCGATTCCAGCGTGCATCGATATGGACAAGAAAGCCGTCTCCTTCCTCGTGCTCGGTTGCCTGCTGGGGACCATCGTCACCTCCGGCGCCTTCTCCGTGCTGGCCCGCCCCGCGTCGGCGGAGGGCGCTGGTGAAAGGCAAGCTGCCGGCGCGGCGAGCGCCGGCACGAAGAGAGTGGTCCTGAAGCTGTCGCACGCGCTCGATCAGGCGCATCCGGTGCACGTCGCCATGGAGTACATGGCGAAGCAGCTCGACAAGAAATCCGGCGGCGCCGTGCAACTGCAGATCTTCCCGAACGGGCAGCTGGGCAGCGAGACCGAGAGCATCGAGCAGGTTCAGCGAGGTGCGCTGGCGATGGTCAAGACCTCCACGGCGCCGCTCGAGAGCTTCATCCCGGAGATGGCGCTCTTCGGGCTGCCGTACCTCTTCCGGGACGAGGACCATTTCTGGAAGGTGCTCCTCGGCGACGTGGGCAAGGAGCTCGCCGCGGCCGGGGCGAAGGTGGGCGTGAGGGGCCTCTGCTACTACGACTCCGGGAGCCGGAGCTTCTACACGACGGACGCGCCCGTCATGAGCCCCGCGGATCTCCAGGGCAAGAAGATCCGCGTCATGAAGAGCAAGACCGCGATGGACATGGTCTCGCAGATGGGCGCCGCGCCGACGCCGATCGCGTTCGGCGAGCTGTATTCCGCGCTGCAGCAAGGGATGGTCGACGGGGCCGAGAACAACCCGCCCAGCCTCTTCACGAGCCGCCACTTCGAGGTCACGAAGCACTACTCGCTCGACGAGCACACGAGCATCCCCGACATCATCCTGTTCAGCCAGAAGATCTGGGAGTCGCTGAGCCCCGAGGTCCAGCGGTGGATCCAGGAGGCGGCCGACGAGTCGGCCGTCTTCCAGCGCGAGGCGTGGAAGAAGAGCACTCAGGAATCCCTCGACGCGCTGAAGAAGGCAGGGGTGACCATCCACCGGCCGGACAAGGAGCCGTTCCGCAAGCAGGTCCAGCCCATGTACGACCGTATCGAGGGCACGGAGCTCAGCAAGCTGGTGAAGCGCGTCCAGGAGGTCGAGTGATGGACGCCCAGGAGCGCAGGGTAGGGCTCCTGCTCGACGAGGAGACGAGCGCTCCTCAGGAGCCCCCGTCGCATGTACAAGCGCCGGAGGCGGGCCGGGATGGCCCGGCCGGCGCGCCGAGCGCGGGGCGTCGAGCGCCGGCCGTCGCCGGGCCGCTGCACAGGCTGCACGCGGGCCTGATCAGGGCGCTGGAGGTCGTGCTCGTCGCCGCGTTCGCGGTGCTCACGCTCGACACCCTCTGGGGCGTCTTCTCCCGCTACGTGCTCGGCAACCAGAGCCGCTGGACCGAGGAGCTCGCCATCTATCTCCTGGTCTGGATCTCGCTCCTCGGCGCCGGGCTCGCCTACGGCGAGAAAGCGCACCTCGGCGTCGATTACTTCGTCGGCAAGATGGATCCGGCGGCCCAGCGCGTCGCGGCGATCGCCATCGAGCTCCTGGTGGCGTCCTTCGCCGCGTTCGCGCTGATCTACGGCGGCTGGACGCTCGTCGTCAAGACGCTCGAGTCCAAGCAGACGTCGCCCGCGCTCGACATCCAGGTGGGCTACGCGTACCTGGCCGTGCCCATCAGCGGGGTCTTCTTCCTCATGTTTTGCATCGAAAACCTGGTGGAGCTGTTCACCGGGCGGGTGTCGCCGAGGAGAGGCGAGCCCGTCACCGACGCGTAACCTTCCAGAGCCGGGCCCGCCATGGAAATCCAAGTCCTCATCCTCGTCTTCAGCTTCTTCGCGCTGCTCCTCCTCAACGTGCCGGTCGCCGTCTGTATCGGCCTCTCCACGGTGCTGACGATCGCCTCGCTGGGCGACGTGCCCACGGCCTACATCGTGGCGCAGCGCATCTCGACCGGCATCGCCAGCTTCCCGCTGCTCGCCATTCCCTTCTTCGTCCTGTCTGGCCTGCTCATGGGCGAAGGGGGCATGGCCCGCCGGCTCATGGATTTCGCGAGCGCCGTGGTCGGCCGCTTCCACGGCGGCCTCTCGTACGTCAACACGCTGACGTGCATGCTCTTCGGGGCCGTCTCGGGCTCGGCGGCGGCGGCGGTCTCCTCCATCGGCGGCTTCATGATCCCCGAGATGGAGCGAAAGAACTACGGGAGGGAGTTCAGCGTCGCGCTGACCACGACCTCGGCCACCACCGGGCTGCTCATCCCCCCGAGCAACATCATGATCGTCTATGCCGTGGTCGCCGGGAATGTGTCGGTGGCCGCGCTGTTCCTGGCCGGCGTCGTTCCGGGCCTCCTCGTCGGCCTGAGCATCATGGTCGTGGCGTTCCTGGCCAACCGCAAGCAGCCGGTGGGCGTGAGCGAGAAGGTCCCGCTCCGCGAGGTCGCGCGGAGCTTCGCCCAGGCGATCCCCAGCTTGCTCCTGATCCTGATCGTCATGGGCGGGATCCTCGCCGGGGTGTTCACGGCGACCGAGGCCAGCGCGGTGTCGGTGGCCTACGCATTCCTGCTGGGGACGCTGTTCTATCGTGAGGTCAAGCTCAGGGACATGCCGCGTATCCTGCTCAAGTCCGCCAAGACCACGGCGGTGGTGATGATCCTGGTGGGGGCCAGCCAGGCCATGAGCTGGGTGCTCGCCTTCGAGCAGGTGCCCCAGAGCGTCAGCCAGGCGATGCTGGGGATCTCCCAGAGCCCGTTCGCGACGCTGCTCATCATCAACGTGCTCCTGCTCGTCGTGGGCACCTTCATGGACATGACGCCCGCGGTCCTGATCTTCACGCCCATCTTCCTCCCGGTCGTCATGGGGATGGGCATCGACCCGGTGCACTTCGGCGTCCTGATGGTCACGAACCTGTGCATCGGCCTGTGCACCCCGCCGGTGGGCACCTGCCTGTTCGTGGGCTGCGGCGTCGGCAAGACCACGATCGCGAGGGTGGTCCGGCCGATGCTGCCGATGTTCGCCGCCATGATCGTCGCGCTGATGCTCATCAGCTACGTGCCCCAGCTCTCGCTCTGGCTCCCGGCACAGTTCAACCTCTGAGGCGCGCCCCCGCGCCCGCCCCGCCCGCGTCGGCAGGGCGGGAAGGCCGCTCTCGACGCCGACACCGCCCCGCGCACCGCCGGAGGAGCTCCGCTCCGGCGCTCCTTCAAACCCCTCCTCGCATCGCAAGCTCATCGGGCGCTCGCGGCGCCCGCAGGCGCCCGTGCGCGACAGCGCCGCATCCTGCGCGCGTCAACCACGCTTGTCGCCTATGTCAACCCGTGGTTTACGGCGTCGCGCGGGAAGTCGCGTGTCGTTCAGGCGGAGCGCGCCACGTCATCGCCGGGGCGCCTCGGCGGCGCCGTGCGCTCGTGTCGAACCCGGCCCAAAGCGGCTGCGGACGAGCCCGGGCTCGGAGCGCCACATCGCACGTCGCGCGCGCCACGGCGCCGCGACGGTGCCGTGTGCCGTTGGCTCGTGGTTTGCAATCGAGCATGGACGCTGCCAGCGCACCACACGCGGAGCGAGCCACAAGGCGTGCTGTCGGGCGTCGCTCGCCTCGACGACGGCCCCGCTGATCGCGCAGGCGCAGGCCCAACCCTTCACGAGATCGGCGCACTCTTGAATTCCATCGTCAATCCCTGTTGCCAATCTGGGCATGATGTTCCGCGTGGCTCGCGATGCCGCGCGCGCTCGGCAGGCGGAGGCGCGGCCGCGCGATCTACCCGCTTCGCGAGCGCGCGCACCCTGGCCTGCGCGCTGCTCGGCGCCGCCCTCGGCGCGGCTCCCTCGGTGGCGAAAGGGCAGCCGCTGCCTCCTCCTACGGCGCCGGACCAGGCGCCCGAGGCGACGGACCCGCCCGCCGCGGCGGCGCCCGCCCAGGGCGCGGCTCCGGCGCCCGACGCCGGAGGTGCCGGAACCGCGGCCGTCCCCCCCTCCCAGCAGCCGGTGCAGAAAGAAGAGCCCTCCGCGCCGCCGCCCCCGGCCGAGAGCGGGTTCTTCTTCGGCGCCGTCAGCCGCGCCGTCGCCGCCACGGACGCCGAGCTCGGGCCGGGGCGCGACGCCGACATCGTCTTGAGGGGCTCGCGCCTCGACGAGTCCACGTTCATCCAGCTGGACCTGGAGCGGCAAGATTACTGGGAGTCCACCGGCGCCACCACGCGCGCCGCCGTCCGCCTCGTCGTGGACGGCCCGGTCCTCCATTACAACAACGCGCGGCCGTGGAACATCAACATGTCGGTGCGCAACGCCTTCGTCGAGGAGCGAGACCTCGGCGTCAAGGGGCTGTCCGTGTGGATCGGCTCGCGCCTCTACCGCGGTGACAACGCCGAGCTGCTCGATTTCTGGCCGCTCGACTGGCTGAACGCGCTGGGCGGGGGCGCCCGCTACGACCTGCCCTCGAAGCGCACGTACTTCGCCGCGCACGCCGGCGTCAACCGGCCGCTCACGCCGTATTATCTGCAGACGGTGGAGCGCGCGCCGGCGCTCAACCAGCCCGGCACGGCGAACGTCAACCTCCTCGATCGCCAGCGGCTCATCACCAGCTTCAAGGCGAGCCACACCGTTCCGGTCGGGGAGAAGGGCGGCGTCAAGGGCATCCTCTACGGCGAGCTGCACCAGCTGCCGTCGGGCACGCGCGAGACGGCGGAGGCCGGCGTCTACGAGCGGCTGCCGCGCGACTCCGGGTACGTCATCGGCGCGCAGATCAGCCCGTTCACCGGCGTGGACAACGGGCACCTGCACCTGTTCCTCCGCTACGCGGGCGACCTCGCGGCGTACGGCGAGTTCGGCGCCCCCTCGCAGCCCGCGCCGGACGGCACCGCGTCCGGCGCGCACGAGCTCATGTTCACCATGAGCGGCAACTACGAGACGGGGAAGCTCGGCCTGATGGCCGCGGGATACGTGCGCTCGTTCCGCAACGCCAGCGAGCAGTTCGATTTCGCCGATCTGGACGAGGGCATCTTCGTCGTGCGGCCGCACTATTACATCCGCGACTGGGGGGGCATCGCCGTCGAGGGCTCGTACCAGGCGCAGCGGCGCGGGCGGGTCCCGCCGCCGGCCGACCCCGCGGCGCCGGGCGCGCACCCCGGAGCCAGCCACCACAGCGCGAGCCTCGTGCGCTTCGGGCTCGTGCCGTTCCTGAACGCGGCGGGCAAGGGCGACTTCAAGCGCCCGCAGTTCCGCTTCATCTGGCTCGTGACCCGGCGCGACGAGGGCGCGATGGCCCTTTATCCGCAGGACGACGTGTTCAGCAAGCGCACGTGGGAGCACTTCTTCGGCCTGAACGTCGAGTGGATCTTCAAGGCGAGCCCGGCGTTCTGACGCAGAGCTCGCGTCCTCCGCCAGCTCGCGCCGTGAGACTGGATTCAACGTAATGGCTCTGAACAAACAAAGAGATGAGGAACTTCAAGTCATGAGCTGCCGACCGCTCGCAAGGACGTGGGGAGGTGCCCATGGTCATGAAACCTGATGTCGCCGCGAGCGCTCCTCCGCTGCACGCGGGGGCCGAGCGGAGCTCCGGCGACGACGCCGCGGCGGTCGTCCTCACCGGCGTCGGGCGCTACCGCTGGGTGATCTGCGCCCTCCTGTTCACCGCCGCGACGATCAACTACGTCGATCGCCAGGTGCTGGGCGTCCTGAAGACGACGCTCCAGAAGGACCTCGGCTACAACGATATCGATTACGGCAACATCGTCACGTCGTTCCAGGCCGCCTACGCCATCGGGATGCTGACGATGGGCCGCCTCATGGACCGCATCGGGACGCGGCGCGGCTTCTCGTTCGCCGTCGGGTTCTGGAGCCTGGCGGCGGTGGGGCACGCGCTCGTCGGCAGCGCCGGCGGGCTCTCGGCGGCCCGGTTCGCCCTCGGCGTCGGCGAGGCCGGGATGTTCCCGGGCGCCCTCAAGACGATCGCCGAGTGGTTCCCGAAGAAGGAGCGCGCGCTCGCGACCGGGCTGTTCAACTCCGGCACCAACATCGGCGCGATCGTGTGCCCCCTCGTGGTGCCGTGGATCGCGGTGACCTGGGGCTGGCGCGCCGCGTTCGCGCTGACCGGCGCGATCGGGGCGCTGTGGATCGTCGCCTGGCTGATCCTCTACACCCCCCTCGCGCAGAACCCGCGCGTCTCGCCGGCGGAGCGCGCGTACATCACGAGCGAGCCGTCGCCGGCGCCGGGCAAGATCGGCTGGCTCACCCTCGTCCCGCACCGCCAGACGTGGGCGTTCGCGATCGGCAAGTTCATGACCGATCCGTTCTGGTGGCTTTACCTGTTCTGGGTCCCCGACTTCCTCAACCGCAAGCACGGGCTGAACCTGCTCCAGATCGGGCCGCCGCTCGTCACGATCTACCTGCTCTCCGACGTGGGCAGCATCGCCGGCGGCTGGTTCTCCTCGACGCTGATGCGCCGCGGCTGGACGGCGAACGCGGCGCGCAAGACCGCGATGCTCGTGTGCGCGCTCGGCGTCGCGCCCGTCTTCCTCGCGACGCGCACCGACTCGCTGTGGGTGGCCGTGCTCCTGCTCGGCCTCGCCACCGCGGCGCACCAGGGCTTCTCGGCGAACCTGTTCACGCTCACCACCGACATGTTCCCGTCGCAGGCCGTCGGGTCGGCCGTCGGGCTCGGCGGCATGGCCGGGGCCATCGGCGGCATGCTCATCGCGCAGATCGCCGGCCACGTCCTGCAGCTCACCGGGAGCTACTCGATCCTCTTCGTCATGGCGGCGTCCGCGTACCTCCTCGCGCTCGCCATCATTCATGTGCTCGTGCCGCGGCTCGAGGCCGCGCGATTGAACCAAGGATAGTTAGTATGACGAACGAACCGTTTCGTTTGGACGGCAAGGTCGCGCTCGTGACGGGCTCGGCCGTGGGGATCGGCGCGGCCATCGCGACGGCGCTCGCGGCCGCGGGCGCGGACATCGCCTGTCACGGCAAGGACGAGCCGGGCGAGGCCACGATGGAGGCGGCGCGGAGGCTCGGGCGGCGCGCGATCGGGACGGCCGCGGATCTGGCCGATCGCGCGGCGCACGAGGAGCTCATCCGGAGGACGAAGGCCGAGCTCGGGCGCCTCGACATCCTGGTGAACAACGCGGGTCTCATCCGGAGGTCGCCGGCGGTCGAGTACTCCGACGAGGATTGGGACCTCCTCCTCGAGGTCAACCTGACGTCCGCGTTCCGGCTGTCGCGCATCGCCGGCAAGCACATGCTCGAGCAGGGGTCGGGCAAGATCGTCAACATCGCGTCGCTGCTCTCGTTCCAGGGCGGGATCCTGGTCCCCGCCTACGCCGCGTCCAAGGGCGGGATCGCGCAGCTGACCAAGGCGCTCGCGAACGAGTGGGCGGCGAGGGGCGTCAACGTGAACGCGATCGCGCCCGGCTACATCGCGACGGACAACACGGCCGCGCTCCGGGCCGACGAGGCGCGCAGCCGCCAGATCCTCGAGCGCATCCCCGCCGGCCGGTGGGGCGAGGCCAGCGACATCGCGGGGGCGGCGCTCTTCTTGTGCGCCGAGGCGAGCAAATACATCCACGGCCACGTGCTGGTCGTCGACGGCGGCTGGATGAGCCGTTGAGGAGCGGGAAGATGCAGATTCGCAATGCAAAAGGATGTGCGTGGGATCAGGTGAGCCTCGGTGAGGTCATGCTGCGCCTCGACCCGGGCGAGCGCCGCGTCCACACGACGCGGACGTTCGACGTCGGGGAGGGCGGGGGAGAGTACAACGTGGCGCGCGGGCTCCGGCGCTGCTTCGGGCTCCGCACCGCCATCGTCACGTCGCTCGCGGACAACGCGGTCGGCCGGCTCATCGAGGATCTGATGCTCCAGGGCGGGGTCGACACGTCGCTGCTGCGCTGGGTCGATTACGACGGCGTGGGCCGGGAGGTGCGCAACGGCCTCAACTTCACCGAGCGCGGCTTCGGGCCGCGGGCCGCCGCCGGGTGCTCGGACCGCGGCCACAGCGCCGCGTCCAGGCTGAAGCCGGGCGACCTCCCGTGGAAGACCATCTTCGGCGAGCGCGGCGCGCGCTGGTTCCACACGGGCGGCATCTTCTGCGCCCTGTCGGAGGCGGCCGGCGGCGTGGCGCGCGAGGCCATGGAGGTCGCGCGCGAGCACGACGTGCGGATCTCCTACGACCTCAACTACCGGCCCTCGCTGTGGAAGAACTTCGGCGGCCAGCAGAGGGCGCGCGAGGTCAACCGGGCCCTCATGCCGTACGTCGACTGCGTGTTCGGGAACGAGGAGGATTTCGTCGCCGGCCTCGGATTCGAGATCTCCGGCGTGGACACGAGCTACAGCCAGCTCGACACGAGCGGGTTCCGCCGGATGATCTCCGAGGTCGTCGCGGCGTACCCCAACATCTCGGTCGTCGCCACGAGCCTCCGGACGGCCAAGACCGCCAGCGTGAACGGCTGGGGCGGCATCCTGTACTACAAGGGCGAGTTCTACGAGGTCCCCCAGCGAGACATCGAGATCCTGGACCGCGTGGGCGGCGGCGACTCGTTCGCCTCGGGGATCATCTACGGCCTCCTGGCCGATCAGGGCCCGCAGTGGGCGCTCGAGTGCGGCGTGGCGCACGGGGCGCTGGCGATGTCGACCCCGGGGGACACCTCGATGGCGTCGCTCGCCGAGGTGCGGCGGGCCATGGGCGGCGGCGGCGCGCGGATCGAGCGGTGACGAGGGTAGAACCATGAACCGAGAGCAAGTCGTCCGCCGTATCGAGGAGATCGGCATCGTCCCCGTCGTGCGCGCGCCGAGCGGAGAGCTCGCCGTGCGGGCCGCTCGCGCGCTCCGCGCGGGCGGCATCGAGGTCATCGAGATCACGATGACGGTCCCCGACGCGCTGTCCGTCATGCACGAGATCGCCTCCCGCATGGGGCGCCACGTCCTCGTCGGCGCGGGCACGGTGCTCACCGCGGACGCAGCCCGCGGGTGCATCGAGGCCGGCGCCGAGTTCATCGTGAGCCCGGGGCTCAACCTGGAGGTCATCCGCGCGGCGCACGACCTCGGCAAGGCGGTCTTCCCCGGTGGGCTCACGCCGACCGAGGTGATCACCGCGTGGAGCGCCGGGGCCGACGCGGTGAAGGTGTTCCCGTGCTCGGCGATGGGCGGCGCGAAGTACCTGCGCGCCCTGCGCGCGCCGCTGCCGGACGTGAAGATGCTGCCCACCGGCGGGGTCAACCTGACGACCGCCAGGGACTTCATCGAGGCCGGCGCCGTGGCGCTCGGGGTCGGCGGGGAGCTCGTGGACGCCGCGGCGCTCGCCGCGGGCAAGGACGAGATCCTCACGGAGCGCGCGCGAGAGTTCATGTCGGTGGTGAGCGCCGCGCGGGCCGAGCTCAAGGGCGGCGCGCGGGCCTAGCCGTATCGAGGAAGAAGAAGAACCATGAGCAGCCTTCAAAAGAGAGACGTCCCGAGCCTCATGCGCGTGCGCAGCCGCGAGGTCGTGTTCTTCACGCCCGAGCCGGGGCTCAAGCGCCGCATCCTGGCCCACAACGCGAACATGATGCTCGTCGAGCACCACATGGAGATCGGCTGGGCCGGCGCGCGCCACAGCCACCCGCACGATCAGCTGGTCTACGTCATCTCCGGACACCTCAAGTTCTCGTGCGCGGACGAGGAGTTCGAGGTGCGCGCCGGGGACAGCTTCGTGGTCCGCGGGGGCGTCGAGCACCAGGCCTGGGCGTTCGAGCCGAGCGTCGTGCTCGACGTGTTCACGCCGGCGCGCGAGGACTACATGCCCTGAGCGCAGGGCCCGGCCAGCGTCTCGAGTTCACCATCCACAATGATGTCTTATCGACGGGCCCTGCGACCGACGAGGCGGGCCCGTGCGTCCGAGGAACCTATGAAACGTAGAACGTTCGCGATGTCGATTCTATTGCCCGTCGTGCTGGCCGCCTGCGGCGAGGACAGCGACCCGGGCCCCGGCCCGGGCCCCAGCCCGGAGGTGCCGCCCGAGATGGCGCCGTACTACGAGGCGATGAAGCGCGCGGCCACCTTCATGAGCGAGAAGGTCGCGTACAAGGGGGGGTACGTGTGGAGCTACCTCCCCGATCTCTCCCAGAGCTGGGGCGAGATGGAGGCGTTTCGCACCATGCTGTGGGTGCAGCCGCCCGGCACGCCGTCGATGGGTCACGCCTACCTGGACGCCTACCACGCGACCGGCGACGAGCTCTTCTACAAGGCCGCCGAGCAGGTGGCGCTGGCCCTGATCGAGGCCCAGCACGAGGCCGGCGGCTGGAACTACATCCACGACTTCGCGGGCGAGGAGTCGCTCAAGAGCTGGTACACGAAGATCGGCCAGAACGGATGGCGGCTCGAGGAGTTCCACCACTACTACGGCAACGCGACGTTCGACGACGCCGGCACCGCCGTGGCCTCGCAGCTCCTCCTGCGCATGTACCTCGAGAAGAAGGACGAGCGGTTCCGCGGGCCGCTCGAGAAGGCGATCAGCTTCGTCACCACGGCCCAGTACCCGGGGGGCGGCTGGCCGCAGCGCTTCCCGCTGATGAGCAAGGAGGAGGGCGTGCCCGACTACACGAGCCTCGTCACCTTCAACGACGACGTGGCCGGGGAGAACGTCAAGTTCCTGATCATGTGCCGCATGGCGCTCGGCCAGCCTCAGCTGCTCGACAACATCGAGCGCGCCATGGACAACTTCGTCGCCATGCAGCAGCCCGCGCCGCAGCCGGCGTGGGGTCTGCAGTTCACGCTCGAGGGCGAGCCGGTGGGCGCGCGCACGTACGAGCCCACGGCGCTGACCACGCACACGACGGCCAACAACATCCAGCAGCTCCTCAATTTCTACGAGCTGACCGGGGACGAGAAATACATCGCCCGCGTGCCCGAGGCGCTGGACTGGCTGGATAAGGTCAAGCTCACGCCGGAGCTCATCGAGCTCTTCCCCGATCGCACGCACCCCACGTACATCGAGATCGGGACCGACGTTCCGCTCTACGTCCACCGGCGCGGCTCGAACGTCGTCAACGGCGAGTATTACTTCGACAAGGACCCCGAGAAGCCGATCGGCCACTACGGGCAGGCGCGCAAGCTCGACATCGCCGCCATGCGCAAGCGCTACGACGAGCTGAAGGCCAAATCGCCCGAGGAGCTGACGGCGGGCTCGCCCCTGAAGACCGACGAGCCGGCGGAGCTGCCGAAGTACTTCTCGCTGCGCGAGGTGTCGCTCAGCGATCTCTACGTCGGCCGCGCGATGACGACCACGCCGGTGACCGAGGCGGATGCGCAGAAGGTCGTCAGCGAGCTCAACCAAGAGGGCTACTGGCCGGTCAAGCTCACGTACATCACCAACCCCCCCATCGGCCCGGGCACCGCGGAGCCTTATCTCGAAGACACCTACGCAACGACGCACGTCGGTGACCTGAACGACACCTCGCCCTACGAGCCGAGCAAGGCGCCGGCGGGGTACCCGCCCAAGGAGGCGCCGACGGGCATCACCGTGGAGAGCTTCATCAAGAACATGGGCGTCCTCATCGCCTACGTCGCGCCCGTGCAGTGAGCGCCCGAAGGCGGCCGCCATCGCCCCGTACCCGCTGGCGCCGCGTCGCCCAGGTTCGCTCCTGATGGGATGAGAAGGAACCGCAGAGGCACAGAGGACACAGAGGGAAGAGAAGAGAGTTGAAAGTTCTCTCTCTTTCTTTCTCTCTCAATCTCTCTTCCCTCTGTGCCCTCTGCGCCTCGGTGGTTCAATCTCCTTCATGACGGTCCGCGGCCTCGACGGGGACAACAACGTCGGCAACATCACCGTGAAGAGCTGCATCGAAGCCACAGGCTCCCGCGCCCTGGCACCCGGCGTGCTTCGGAGGCCCGGGACCACGCGCCATCCCGGTGACTCGATGCCTGCGGCGCGAGGGCGGGACGCGGTGGTGCAAGGAGCCGACGACGTATGAAATTGCTTCCAGTTGCCATGGCGGTGCTGAGCGTGGCTGCGGTCGGGCTCGGGTGCGGCAGCAGCCCGAGCGATGGCGGAGAGGGCGAAGGGGCGAGCTCCGGCGGGAGCTCCAGCGGGGAGGGGGGCTCGTTCGACATCGGCGGCGGGCTCGGGCCAGGATCGAGCGGCGCGGGCAGCGGCAGCCCCGCGGGCGGCGGAGCGTGCGCGACCCAGACGGCGGCGGCGTCGCTCCAGCCGGTGTACCTGGCCTTCGCGTTCGACGTGTCGGGCAGCATGGGCAAGGGCGACAAGAAGTGGCACGACAAGTCGCTCAAGTGGGATCCCGTGGTCGCGGCGACCCGGCAGTTCTTCGCGGATCCCGGGTCCGAGGGGCTCACGGCGTCGCTCACGTTCTTCCCGGCCGAGGACGACAGGTGCTCGGCGGAGATCTACGCGACGCCGGACGTGCCGCTCACGCCGCTGCCCTCTCCGGCGTTCGGCGCGGCGCTCGACGCGATCGAGCCGGCGACGTCGAGCGACTGGCGCGGCGGCACGCCGACCGCGTGGGTGATGCGCGGCACGAGCGCGCTCATCGAGGCGCAGCGCCAGCAGAACCCCGGGAAATACGCGATCGTGCTCGTGACGGACGGTTACCCGCAGGGCTGCGACGAGGCCTCCGACACGATCGACGCCGTCGTCGCCGACGCCCGGGCGGCGCTCGCGGACAGCATCCTGACGTACGTCATCGGGGTCGAGAACCCGCCGATCGACGGCGCGCCGGACACGCTCGACGACCTGCACGAGATCGCGGCCGCGGGCGGCACGGAGGGCGCCGTCCTCATCGACACCGGCGATCCCTCGCAGACCACGGCCGCGTTCAAGGCGGCCATCGAGCGGATCCGCAGCGCCGCGGTCTCGTGCACGATGGCGATCCCGCTCCCCCCCGACGGGAGCAGCTTCGACAAGGAGAAGGTCCGCGTCGTCTACACGGACGGCGCGAACGCGGCCACGGAGCTCGCGTACGATCAGGGCTGCGCGACCGAGGGAGCCTGGCGCTACGACGAGCCCGCGAGCCCGACGCAGATCGTCCTCTGCGTCGACACGTGCACGACGGTCCAGGCGGACGCGGCGGCGCAGCTGAGCGTCGACTTCACCTGCGAGAGCGTGATCGAGGTCCCCCTGTAGCCGGACGCCGCCGCGCGAGCGCCGCGCGCCCGATCCGCCGCCGCGCCCGATCCGTGTCAACCGTGCGTTGACACTGTGGACGCACGCAGTTGCACCTCCATCGATCTCACCTCGGCCGAGCGCGGATCCGACGCGCCGCGCGCACGCAAGCGGTTGTCCGCGGCGGTGCCCGGCGTTCCCGCCGTCGACCGTGCGGGCGCATGTTACCGTCCAGCAACGCTGCCGAGATGTTGTAAAACAGAGCGACGATGGAAGCGGCTCAGGAGCGCGAGCGGAGGACCCTGGATCGATACACGCTCCACGGCGTGATCGCCTCCGGGGGGATGGCGTCCGTCCACTTCGGTCGGCTCGTCGGCGCCCATGGCTTCGCGCGCACCGTCGCGATCAAGCGCCTGCACCCGCAGTTCGCCCGGGATCCCGAGTTCTCGTCGATGCTGCTCGACGAGGCGCGGCTCGCGGTGCGCATCCGCCACCCGAACGTCGTCACCACGCTCGACAGCGTCCAGGCCGACGACGAGCTCTTCGTGGTCATGGAGTACATCGCGGGCGAGTCGCTCTCGAGCCTGCTGCGCGAGGCTGGCAGGCAAGGGCAGAAGGTGCCGCAGCCGGTCGGCTCGGCCATCGTCGCCGGCGCGCTCGCGGGCCTGCACGCGGCGCACGAGGCGACCGACGAGGACGGCGCCCCGCTCCAGATCGTCCACCGCGACGTGTCGCCGCAGAACATCCTGGTCGGCGAGGACGGGATCGCGCGCGTGCTCGACTTCGGCATCGCGCGCGCGGCGGTGCGGAGCCAGGTGAGCCGCGTCGGGCAGCTCAAGGGCAAGCTCAGCTACATGGCGCCGGAGCAGCTCCGCGGCGCGCCCCTGAACCGGCGCGCCGACATCTACGCTGCCTCGGTGGTCCTGTGGGAGGTGCTCACCGGGCGGCGGCTGTTCACCGGAGAGTGCGACGCGGAGATCTACGGGCGGATCCTCGAGGGCGTGGTCCAGCCGCCGAGCGCGTACGGCGAGGTGCCGAGGGCGCTCGACGAGGTGGTGCTCCGGGGGCTCGAGAAGGACCCCGAGCGGCGCTACGCGACCGCGCTGGAGATGGCGGCCGCCCTGGAGGACGCGCTCTCGCCGGCGAGCCCGCGCGCGGTCGGGGCGTGGGTCGAGGCGACGGCGGGGCCGCTGCTCGAGGCGCGGGCGAAGAGCCTCGCCGCGATCGAGACGTCGCAGCGGAGCGCGATCGCGGCGCAGCGGGGCGTGGCCCCGGCGCCGCGGGGCGCGGCTCCGGCGCTGCCGCCGTCGGGCCCCGCCGCCGTGGACCGGGCGCCGCCGCGGGAGATCGACACGCGCCCGGCGCTGCCGGCGGGGCACCGCGCGCGCGCGGCGCGGGCCTCGGTGACGGTCGCGACGATGACGAGGACGGTCGAGGACATGGCGCGGCCGGTGGCGTCCGCGCTCGCGACGCCGATCGCGGCGGCGGGTCCGGCGCGGCGGGTGAACGCGCAGCTCGTCCGCGCGTCGACGCTGGCGTTCGGGGCCGCCGCGCTCCTGCTCGCGGTGGTCGTCGGCAGGGGCTGTGGCGCGCGGCCGGAGGCCGCGCCGGACGAGCGCGCCGGCGTCGGCGAGCCCTCGGGCGAGCCCTCGGCGCCCGCGAGGGTCTCGGCGCCGGCCATCGCGTCGGCGCCGGCGCCGGAGGCCTCTGGGGCCGCCGAGGGCTCTGGGGCCGCGCCGGAGGCCTCTGGGGCCGCGCCGGAGGCCTCTGGGGCCGCGCCGGAGGCCTCTGGGGCCGCGCCAGGGGCCTCTGGGGCCGTGCCGGAGGCGCCCGCCACGAGCGCGCCCGCAGCGGCGCCCGCGGCCTCCGCGAGCGCCCCCACGGAGGCCGCGTCGGCCACGCGCGCGGCCGCCCCGGACCGCGCCGCGGGGGGGCGCACTGCGGCCCCGGCGCGCAGCGCGCGGCCGCGGTCGCGCTGCGTGCCCCCCTACTACCTGGACGGCGACGGCATCCGGCGGATCAAGCGTGAGTGTCTGTGACGGACGGAAGCGTGTAGCCTGCGCTGCGATGAAACGGGGCCTCCTCGTCGCCTTCGTCGCAGCCGTCACGCTCCTCGCGGGCTCGCGCGCCCGCGCTCAGGGCGTGGGAGAAACGTGCGCGGCCTCGTACGAGCAGGCGCAGCAGCTCGTCCGCGACCGGGCGCTGCGGCGCGCCCGCGCCGAGCTCCGTCTGTGCGTGAGCTCGTGCCCGGCGACGCTCGCCCGCGACTGTCAGAGCTGGAGCGAGCAGGTCGAGCGCGACATGCCCAGCGTCGCGCTGTCGACCACGTCCGCGGACGGCCACGCGCCGGGCCGCGTGCGCGTGCTCCTCGACGGCGCGCCGCTCGTCGAGGCGCTCCCGAAGGATCCGATCGAGCTCGATCCCGGGCGCCACACGCTGACCTTCGAGGACGCGGCGGGGACGCGCGTCGTCACCGTGGTCACCGTGTCGCCGGGCGACAAGGCGCTGCCGATCGCGGTGCGCTTCCCCGCGGCCGCGCCGCCGGCCGGGGCGCGCGGCGGCGCGGCGCCGGTGCGGCAGCGCTGGCCGCTCGTGCTCGCCGGCGCCGGCGCGGTGGCGCTCGGCGTGGGCGCGTTCCTCGGCATCAAGGGGCACGTCGACCGGAGCGAGCTCCGCAGCAGGTGCGCGCCCGGGTGTACGGCGGACGAGGTCGAGGCGATCGACACCCTCTGGACGGCCGCCGCCATCAGCGCCGGCGCGGGGCTCGTCGTCGCGGGGGTCGGCGCGGTGCTGTATTTCCAGCTCGATCCGGTCGTCCCCGTGGCGCCGGCCACGGGCTCCGCCCTGCTGCCGGACGGCGCTGCGCTCTCGCTGCGCGGCTCGTTCTGAGCGCCCTCGCCCGGGGCGCCGTGAAACCGGATGCGGAGTTCAGAGAAGGAGTGTCGCCAGGATCTCCGCGATGTGAAGCTCGAATGGCTCGATGCTCACGATGCGACGGACGGCGGACCGATCGACCATGCGCGGAGGTCTGCAAAGGGGTGTGTTCGCAGGGTACTGCCGAGGCCAAGAGAGGCCGAAGAGGACTCCGCCCACCTCGATTCGAGCGCTTCGAGGGGATCCATCCCCACGAGCCACCCCTTGAGCACAGGATGGCGGCCAGCGCCGCGGATGCGAGGCGGCTCAGGCGTCCGCTGAAATTCGGCGAAAATCGATTCATGGAAGAGGACCGCAAGGGCGCAAGGGACGCAAGGTGAAGAGGAGAATACAATTCCATCTCTGTCCCGTTGCGCCTCTTGCGCCCTTGCGGTCTCTCCCGTTGCTGGAACGCGCGCCGCTCCGCTGCCAACCCCGCAACCCGAGCAGCCGACGGATCGCATCGTGAACGACTCGTGAACGACCCGGGCCGCAGCGTCCGCCGCGCGTCCCCCTGCGGCCTCGACGTGAGAGTGCGCGCCCGGATCCTGTCCTGTGCGCAGAGGCTGCGCGCCTGCACGGTGCCGCCGCCCTGCTGCTGCCTGCCGCCGTCCCTGCTGCGCCGCCCCGCCGCCCTCCTTCGCATCTCCCGACCGCCTCCTACGCCGCCCCGCTGCGCTCCTGCGCGTCCCCCGCCGCGCTCCTACGCGTCCCGCGACACCCTGCTGCGCCGCCCTGCCGCGCTCCTGCGCGTCCCCCGCCGCGCTCCTGCGCATCCCGCGACACCCTGCTGCGCCGCTCCGCCGCGCTCCTGCGCCGCCCCCGAATCCCTCCTGCGCAGCCCTCGGAGTGTCCTTTGTTACAACTGCGCGCCTCCTGCGCCGCCCCCGAGCTCCTCCTACACGGCCCGTGGAGTAGCCTTCGTTACAGTTGGACGGCTCCTGCGCAGCGCCAGCCCCCTCCTGCGTGCCCCTGCCGGCTCTCGAGCGCGGGGCTCGACGGCATCGCGCTCACCTCGCGGAGCTCCCCGAACCT
The DNA here is from genome assembly GCF_028553905.1 of Sorangium sp. So ce836. Lineage (NCBI taxonomy): Bacteria > Pseudomonadati > Myxococcota > Polyangiales > Polyangiaceae > Sorangium > Sorangium sp. So ce836. The sequence goes on from NZ_CP102233.1 coordinate 5,916,016, forward strand.
CACCGTCCACGGCCTGGGGAGCCGCCCGCCGCGCGCCCCGTCAGCCCTTGCTGCGGATGCCGTAGCGCTCCATCAGCCGGTGGACGAGCTGCCGGGAGACGCCCATCGACGCGGCGGCGCGCGCGACGTTGCCGCCGCTGTCCCGCAGCTTCATCGCGATGAACGTCCGCTCGAACTGCTCGACGACCATGTCGCGCGCCTCGCGGAGCGGCAGCGAGGCGAACTGGACGACGCCCATGTCGGCGGGCCGCGGCGCCACCTTGACGATCGCCTCCTCGGCGAGGTGCGGGAAGAGCACGAGCCGCGCGACCGTGTTGCGGAGCTCGCGCACGTTGCCCGGCCAGTGGTGCCCGCGGAGCAGCTCCAGCGCGTTCGGGGGCAGATCGGCGAGCGCTCGCGGCGGCACCTGCGCCGCGAGGAAGCGCTCGACCAAGAGCGGGATGTCCTCCTTGCGCTCGCGCAGCGGCGGCACCACGGCCTCGACCACGGCGAGCCGGTAGTAGAGGTCCTCGCGGAACGTGCCCGCGCCGATGCGGCCCTGGAGGTCCCGGTGCGTGGCGGCGATGACGCGGGCGTCGAAGGACGTGTACGCGGCGGCGCCGATGCGGCGCACCTGGCGGGCCTCGAGGGCGCGCAGGAGCTTCGGCTGGAGATCGAGCGGGAGCTCGCCGATCTCGTCGAGGAAGAGCGTGCCGCCGCTCGCCTCCTCGAGCAGGCCGGCGCGCGCGGCCTGGGCGCCGGTGAAGGCGCCCTTCGTGTAGCCGAAGAGCTCGGCCTCGATGAGGTTGGGGGCGACGGCGCTGCAGTCGAACACGACGAACGGGCCGCCGCTGCGCGGGCTCGCCTCGTGGATGGCGCGGGCGAGGACCTCCTTGCCCGTGCCGGACTCGCCGAGGAGGAGGATGGTCTCGGACGTGGCCGCGGCGCGCTCGAGGCGGGCGAAGAGCGCGCGCATCGGGACGCTGCTGCCGAGGGCCTCGCCGAAGCTGGCCGAGGTGGAGAGCGGGACGACGACCGGGGCGCCGCCGACGCGCACGGTGAGCGGGACGCCGCCCAGCGAGGCGACGGCGCCCGGCGTGAGGAAGCCCTCGACGATCAGGACGTCGTTGATGAACGTGCCGTTCTTGCTGCCGAGGTCGGTGAGGGCGATGCCGCGCGGCGTGAACCGGAGCTGGCAGTGGCGGCGCGACACGCGGGAGTCGGGGATGACGACATCGCACTCGCCGCTCGTGCCGAGGACGAGCGGCGCGACGCCGAGGGTGGCCTCGATCGGCGGGCTCTTCTGGGGGCTGACGAAGACGCGCAGGTCCGGGAGCTCGACCGCGTCGCTGCGGAGGGTCGTGATCGTCCGGGTGGGGTCGTGCATTGAACGGGCGGCGAGGGGGAGGGTCAGCATCTCCGAATTCCTGGCGGATTTCCAGCGCGCGGTGCGCCCCGGGCGCTGAACGGCCCGCGCCGGGGTATCCTCGCGCCGATGCTCGAGCTCACGCCGGCCGAGGCCAAGACCCTGTCCCAGTGCGTCACCCGCTCCACGCGCCACGCGAAGGCCACGGAGAAGGGCCGCATCGCCACGTGCGACGGGGAGCTGTTCCGCCCCGAGGACCTGGTGCTCGCGTGACCGCTCCCGCGAGGCCGGGCGGCGCGGGCGCGGCGAGCGAAGCGGGCGAGGCGCCCGCGGGCGCGGCCGAAGAGGCGCGCGCCGACGCGGACGCCGGCGGCGCGCCGCCGGAGGCGCCGGGCGGGCTCGTCCTACCGGAGCCGCTGTGGAGCGCCGTGCGCGCGGCCTACGGCGAGCCGGGGCGCGCGTACCACGACCTGGCCCACGTGCGCGAGGTGTTGCGCCGGGTGGCCGAGGTCGGCCGCGACGTCGGCTGGCGGCGGCCGCGCGAGGTGTTCCTGGCCGCGCTCTTCCACGACGCCGTGTACGCGCCCGGCCGCCGCGACAACGAGGAGCGCAGCGCCGAGCTCGCGCGCGAGGCCGTCGCGCGCTGGCTCCCCGGCGAGGGGCTCGACGAGGGCCTCATCGCGCGGCTCATCCTGCTCACCGCGCGCCACGGATCGCTCGCGCCCGCGGACGTGGGCGAGGACGAGGCGCTGTTCCTCGACTGCGACATGGCCATCCTGGGCAGCGACGCGGCGGCGTTCGACGCGTACGACCGGGCGATCGCCGCGGAGTACGGCGCCGTGCCGCCCGAGCGCTACGCCGCGGGCCGGCGCGCCTTCTTCGAGCGGCTGCTCGCGGCGGAGCACATCTTCCTGTCGCCGTATTTCCGGGGGCGCCTCGAGGCGCGCGCGCGCGACAACCTGCGCCGCAAGCTCGGGGTGGGGTCGTAACGGAGCGGGGCAGAGCGGAGCGGGCGCCGCCGCTCGCGCGGTTGCGCGCTCACCAGCTCTTGATGTCGCTCTTGCTCACGTGGCACGTGGCGGTGTTCCACTGGCTCGCGCCGCCGTGGAGCTTCTCCGACTCGCCCATGTGGTCGGTGACGGCCCGGTACTCCTGGCAGATCTTCGGCTTGTCGTCCCGCTCGTTGTATCCCCCCTTGACGTAGAGGTTCGTGATCGTGACCGTGTCCCCGTAGTTCTGGTTCGCGCCCGCGACCGTCGTCTTGACCTTGTCCACTCGGACGTTGTCGAGGATCAGGTTGCGCGGGCCGCCGTTGGCGGTGCAGTCGCCGCAGGAGCGCCAGAGCTTCCCGAAGTCGGCGATGTACGAGTTCGTGACGATGGTCGTGGAGCCGCCCTTGGCGTTGTGCTGGAAGATCTTGTCGGCGGAGTGCAGGGCGATCGAGCTGTTGATCCGCATCGTCGCGCCGTCCTTGCTGTTGGTCGCCGCGTCCTCGCAGACGTCCTCCCAGTAGACGTGATCGAGGGTGCAGTCGCCCTTGCAGACGATGCCGTTGCCGGCGGGCAGGCCGCCCGCGATGATGAGGTTCTTGACGGTGACCCCGTCCTCGACCTCGAACACCGTCTTCTGGCCCTCGCCGTCGTCGCAATCGGCGGTGTTGTTCACGCCGATCTTCTGGTTGTTGAAGTCGTAGACGTTCTGCCCGCCGTTGGCGGCGTTCTTCAGCACCGTCGTCTGGGTCCTGATCTCGCCGGCGCCGTTCGTGGGCGTCGGGATCTCCATCGGGATCTCGTCGCCGAGCGGCTCCTCGCCGCCCGCGCCGCCGGTGCCGCTGCCCGTGGTGCTCGCGGCCGTGCTGCTCGCGGCCGTGGTGCTCGCCGACGTGCTGCTCGCGGCCGTGGTGCTCGCCGACGTGCTGCTCGCCGACGTGCTGCTCGGGCTGCCGCCGCCGCCGCCGCTCCCCGTGGTCGTGCTCCCGCCGCTGGCGATGGCGCTGCTGCTCGAGCTGCTGCCCCCTTCGCCGTCGTCCGGCGTCGCCGCGTCGTCCGAACAGCCGAGCTGGAAGGCGCCGGCGGCGCCGAGCACGAGCAGCAAAGTGAAAGCTGACTTCAATCCGAATCTCATCTCGCTACCTCTCTTCTGGATTCACGATGGACGACCCGCGTCCTGGAGCGCGTGCACGACGCCGGCCGGCGCCCGTCGATCTCTCGACGCAACCCCGTCGAGGGGGCAATCACGAAACCACGCTCCACGTCGTCGAGCGGGCCGCGCGGTCGAAGCGGTCTACGCGGTCCGCGGTCGGCGGTCGGCGGTCGGCGGTCGGCGGTCGGCGGTCGACGAGAATGCAAGCGGCGATCCAGGGGGCGCCGCGGGGCGTCGGGCTGCGGCGCGGGCGTGGGTTGCGGCCTCCGTGTCAACGCGGGGTCGACACCGGTTGACGATCGCGGTTGACGCGCCGGCGCTCCGCGCGCGGGCGGAGCGCGCCCGGCGGCTCAGTAGATCGGGTCGTCCTTGCAGCCGAAGATCACCTTGACCGAGCCGGCGCCGCTGCTCGCCACCTGCTCGCACGCGGCGCCGTACAGCTGGATGGTCGTCATGTCGGGCCCCGTGTAATTCCAGCCGTTCATCCCCGTGGTGTCCTGCATGACCGCCTGATCCCCGACGAACACGCCGACGTGGTCCGGGTTCGGCGGGGGCGCGCTCAGCGGGAACAGGCAGGTCGAGACCTCTCCCGTGATCGTCAGCAGCGACGTCACGAGCTCGTCCTTCGTGGCCGCGAGGTAGAACTTGGGCGCGAGCGGATCCGGGTCCGCTCGCGGCTCGAGCCCCGCGACGGCGAGGCCGTTGAGCGCCTTCACCTTGCTCTGCTGCGAGGCGATCCCGACCACGAACGTGTGGAAGCCGGCGGCGGCGGCGTTCGTCACCGCCTGCACCGCGAACTCGTCCGAGTCGCTCTTGGGGCACGACGGGTCGCCGTCCGTCGCCAGCAGGATGTATTTGGGGTCGTCGTTCTGGATCGATCGCAGGTACTCGACCGCCTCGTTGATGGCGTCGCCCGTGGGCGTGCCGTCCCCCTCGGGGGTCGTGCTCGAGATCGCCTGGTTCACCGTGGGCGCGTTGTTGTCCGAGATCGGGATCAGGATATCGCGCGGGAAGCTCTCCTCCGTGCACGAGCCTGTCCTGTCGCCCTGCGGGAACACCTTCAGGCCCCAGGAGGCCGCCTCGTTCGTCGCCGCGATCACCTCCTGCAAGGCGGGCACGACGAGCTCCCATTTCGTCGGCGTGCCCTCGTCCCCGCTCGGATCGTCCTGCATCGACGCGGAGCGGTCGAGGACCAAGAGGATGCTGGCCGGCCTGCGCTCGACATCGAAGTTCTGCCGCCCGCAGTCCACGCTCTCGCCGGGGTCCGCGTCGGGGTCGAGGTCTCCCGGAACGCCGCCCGGGTCTTCGGTCCCGTCGCCGTACCCGGGCTCGACGGGGCTCGGCTCGCCCGAGCTCGGCTCGCCGCTGCTGCTGCTGCTGTCGCTTTCGATGCCCGACGCACAGCCGGAGAGCGCTGCCAACACGACGACGGAATAGATCGATGATCCTCTCAGCATGATGCCTCCTGGTAGCGGAATCCTGGTGACGTCACCGAGCGACCACCGCGAGGCCGCTGCTCGTGGGGAGCGGCAGCCTCGCGCGCCGGGGCTCGGCGACGGCGCGGGCGACGCCCGCTATTCGAGCTCGTCGGCGAGGCGCTCGAGCCAGCCCTCGATGTCCTCGGCCGGGACGACCAGCGGCCGCGCGGTCGGCGCTGCCGTCGGGTAGCCCCCCACCTCGTCCTGGCTGTCCACGAGCATGCCGCCGCCGGACACGACCTCTGCGACGATGCGCAGATCGACCTCGTCGCGCTCCCTGGGCCGCGCGCCCGCGTGCGCGAGCACCGCGTCCAGGACCGACGCCGCGGGCATCGCCACGAGGCCCTCGGGCCACGCGGGCTTCTCGGGGAGGACGACGATCTGCGGGGAGGCGATGGGCGCCGCTGCGCCGAGGGTATCCACGGCGATGTTGTCCTCGATGTAGGCGGATCCCATCGAGTTGGTGCCCACCATCGGGAGCCCTGGAATCGTGCTCACGCCGTGCCGCATGTAGTTGCCGACGATGCTGACCCTGGGGGGTTCGGGCGTGACGCCCGAGCTCTCCCACTCCCGGACGACGGGGCCGAGCCGCATGGCCCATTTGCCGGGGTCATAGACGACGTTGTTCACGATCGCCCCGGTCGCGAACCCCTTGTACCAGGGGTTTCGCTCGTTGTTGTGGGCGTAGAGATTGCCGACGACGGTGACGTCGGTGCAGTGATCGTGCACGAGAGTGCCCATCGAGTGGGAGCCCTTCTCGTGGATCGACTCGGCGAGCCCTTCGGCGATGATGTTGTTGCTGAGGGTGACGCGGCGCGAGGTGCCGGCGGGGCCGTCGAAGCGGGGGCCGGAGACCGACAGGTTCTCGTCGACGCCCCAGGCCACCGAGCAGTGGTCGATCACGATGTCGTGCGCCGAGGCGCCGTCGGTCGTGACGTCGGGCTCGAACCCGGACGCCGGCGCGGCGCCGGCGTCGCCCATGCGGAAGCGGAGGTGCTGGATCCGCACGTCGTGCGTGCTGATCCTCATCCCGCCGCGGATCAGCGTGATGCCCGGCGAGGGCGCGGTCTGGCCGGCGATCGTGACGAACGGCTCGGTGATATCGAGTCGGGCCCTGTTCAGATCGATGATCCCGCCGACCTCGAACACGATGATGCGTCGGCCAGGCGCCTCGATCGCCTCGCGCAGCGACCCCGGGCCGTCCGCGTCGAGGGTCGTCACCTTGATCACCGTGCCCGCGTCCTCGACGGGTCCCGAACCACCGGCGCCGCCCGAGCCGACGATGGCCGAGCCGCCCGCTCCGCCGTGGCCGCTCGAGGCCGCGCCGCCGCCCTGGCCGCCCGCACCGGTGCCAGCGCCGCTGCCGCTGCCGCCCGCGCCCGAAGCGCTGCCGTGGCCGACCGAGGTCGCGCCGCCGCCTTGCCCGCTCGTGCTGCCCGGGCTGCCGCCGCCGCCTCCAGTGCCGCCCTGTCCGGCTGCGTCCTCGCTCGGCCCGGGCGAGCTCGCTGCGCCGGAGCAGCCGACCAGCACCGCGCAACCCAGGAGGACCAACGAGAGAACAGCGCCTTTCATGAACACATCCTTTCTAGTCGAGCCACCGCACCCGGGCGCTCCAGGCGCCGAGCTCGGGCCGGCAACCGCCGCTCACCGCGGCTCACCGTCGCCGCGCTCGATGCGCGCGCGGCCCGGCGCATCGCGCAGCCCAGACCACGCGTGAGGTGCCGGCCGCCGGACCGCGGCGCCGCACCTCGTTCGTGATGGGGCGACAAGCAATGTCGGTGCCGCCTCCTCCGAGCCGCCCGCCGGCGGGCATTCCCGCCCGCTGGAAGCCGCGCTCACGGCGCCAGAGCCGTTGTCGCGGCGCGCCGTGAGCTCGCCCAGTCAACCGCGGGTTGACGTGCTTGACGGCGCCGACGCACGCCGGCGGCAGTCCGGCGCGGGGCGCCCGGGGCCTTGCCCGCCGCGGCTGCGTTTGGTGCTAGGGTCCTGGCATGGTTCACCCCGCCTCCGAAACGCCTCGCCCTCCGCTGGTGGCGCCGACGGAAGAGGAGTGGCGCGCCATGACGCCCGCAGAGCGCGAGCGGCTGCTGGTGGGGATCCTCGAGAGCCTGTCGGACCCGCGGAGCGCGATGGCCGAAGGGCGTCCTCACCAGAAAGCCAAGGGGCGGGCGATCGACATGCTGACGCTGCACTTCGGCTCGACGGGCCGCGTCATCTATCTGGCCGAGGAGCTGGCGGTGCTCTACCCGGGCGAAGACGTCTTCGTCCCGGATATCCTCGCGGTGCTGGACGTCCCGCAGCCCGAGGACGACCCGCGAATGGCCTGGGTGGTGGCGGAGGAGGGCAGAGGCCTGAGCCTCGTCCTCAAGGTGCTCCACCAGGGCGATAGAAACAAGGATCTCGTCGCGAACGTCGAGCGCTACGCGCGGCTGCGCATCCCGGAGTATTTCGTGTACGACCGGCTGCGGCAGCAGGTCCACGGCTACCGCTTGCCAGGCCCGGATGCGCCGCGCTACCAGCGCATCGTGCCGCAGATGGGACGTTACTCATCGGCGGTGCTGGGCCTCGATCTGGCCGTCAGCGGCGGCAAGCTCCAGTTCTTTTACGGCATGGCCGAGCTGTTCGGCTCCGCCGACCTCATCGATCGGCTCCAGGGAATGATGAGCGATCTGGAGACGAGAGCCGAGCAGGCCCAGGCGCAGGCCGAGCAGGCCATGCTGGGCCTGAGGGAGGCGCTCCTGGCGGCGCTGGAGATGCGCGGGCGCCCGTGTCCGGAGCCGGTGCGCGCTCGCGTGCTGTCCTGTCAGGAGCCGGCGATGCTGCACCGCTGGCTGATGCGCGCGATGAGCGAAAGCTCCCTCGACGACGTCTTCGCGGAGTAGCGGGGCCCAGCGAGCCCGCTCAGCTCGCGGCGGACGCCGCGTCGCGCGCGAGCAGGCTGATGGCCGCGATGCCGCGCTCGGAGTCCTCCTCGTTCAGGAACATGCGCAGCGTCTCGCGGATGGCCGGCAGCGCGCGGTGGAGGTCCTCGGGCGACATCGACCACGGCTCGATGCCCGCGCGCCGGCACGCCCGCACGATGGTGCTCGGCCCGATCACGCTCGAGAGCCCGCTCACCGCGACGACCTGATCGAACAGCGTGCCGGCCCCCGGGAACACGCTGCGCGCGCGGCTGCCGGCGCGCGAGCTCGGCGGTGGCAGATCCGGGCTGCTCCCGGCGCGCCGCGCGGCGGCCCCGCCGCCCGCGGCCGGAGCTGGCCTGCTCCGGAACAGGCCCCGCAGCCGCGACCGCAGCATCGTCAGCTCGGGCGCCTTCAGCACGAAGTCGTCGACGCCGATGCGCGCGCCCTCCGCCCGCGTCGCGGCGTCGTCGTGCCCCGTCAGGATGACCACGGGGATGTGGCTCGTGCCGCTCGATTGCTTGATCCGCCGCGCGGCCTCCAGGCCGCCCATCCCCGGCATCAGGAGGTCCATGATCACGCAGTCGACCCCCTCGACGGAGAGCAGGCTCAGCGCCTCCTCGCCCGACTGCGCCGGGATGACGTCGCAGCCGTCTTGCCGCAGGACGTGCGCGAGCGAGGCGCGGTACGTGGGGCTGTCGTCCACGACGAGGATCTTCTTGCCGCTCAGGCCCGAGCCGCCGCCCTCCGCCGCGCGGCGCGCGCTGCTTCGCTCGCTCACGAGCTCCGTCGCCCGATGCACGAGGTAGCTCCCGTCGTACGGCTTCCCGACGTACTCGTCGGCGCCCATGCTCAGCCCGTGGATCCGGTGCCTCACCTCGATCTCGGTGGACAGCAGGATGACCGGCGTCTGCGCGAGATCCTCCGAGGTGCGGATCTCCCGGAGGAGGTCGAGCCCGTCGCCGTCCGGCAGGAGCACGTCGAGGATCACCAGGGAGAACGCCCTCGTCCTCAGGACCTTCTGGGCAAGCGCCTTTGTCTCGCACGCCGTCACCACGAACCCGGCGCCCGTGCTGAGCAGGCTCCGGAGATCCATGCGTATCGTGAGGCTGTCATCGACGATCAGGACGTGCGGCTTCATGGCGATTCCCTTCTGCTCCTGGACAGCGCCAGCAAAGTAGGGCCGATGGCCCCTGCGGATAAGACGTGCTGCGCCGCGCCCCGCGCGATGGCCTCCCGCGGCATCCCGAACACGACCGACGACGGTTCGTCCTGGGCGAGGGTCGTCGCCCCCGCGCGCTTCATGGCGAGCATCCCCTCGGCGCCGTCGCGGCCCATGCCCGTGAGCAGGCAGCCGACGGCGCGCTCGCCCACCTCGACCGCGATCGACTCGAAGAGCACGTCGACCGAGGGGCGGCACGAGTGCCGCTCCGGACCGTCGGTCAGGCGGAGCCGCCCCTTCTGGACCACGAGGTGCCGGTCGGGCAGCGCCAGCCTCACGCCGGGCCGGCCCGCGCGCGGGAGCGGCTCCCCGTCGGCCGCGATCGAGACCGGGATCGCGAGCCGCCCGGCCAGCCACTCGGCGAACGCCGGCGCGAACGGCGCGCCGATGTGCAGGACGAGCAGGATGGGCACGGGGAACGACGCCGGCAGCGGGCTCAGCGCCTCGACGATGGCCGACGGCCCCCCGGTCGAGGCGCCCATCGCGATGACCCGGCACCAGCCGTCATCCGTGCGCGCGCCGCCCGGCGCCTCCGCGGCGGGCAGGGGGCGCGCGGGCCGGAGCTTCCTGCGCAGGTGCGTGATCACCTTGATGCGCGCGACGAGCTTCACCGCGCTCACGAGCCGCAGATCCCAGGCGTCGCCCTCGTCGCCGGCCGCCGGCTTGTCGAGCACGTCCACGGCGCCCGCGGCCAGCGCGTCGAACGTCCCGAGCGCCTCCCCGCGCTCGAGCGAGGCCGAGACGATGAGGATCGGCGTGGGGCAGTAGGCCATCACGTGCTCGGTCACCGCGACCCCGCTCGCCTTGGGCATCATCATGTCGAGCGTGAGCACGTCGGGGCGCAGCTGCTCGCACAGCGCGATCGCGGCCTCCCCGTCGCCGGCCTCGCCGACCACCTCGATCTCCGGGTCCGCCTCGAGCGCGCCGACGATGCGCCTGCGGACCGTGCGCGAGTCGTCGGCGACGAGCACGCGGATCTTCCGCGAGGGGATGCGGGGCTCGGCCTGCGGCGCGCGGCTCACGACGGGGCCCCCCGCGCTCGAGCGAGGAGCTCCGCCACGGTGTCGAGCAGCCGCCGCTGGTCGAACTCGCCCTTCACGATGTAGTCGTCCGCGCCCGCGTCCCTGGCGCGGCGGCGATCGGCCGCCGACGACAGCGACGTCACGATGACGAGCGGCGTCTCGCGCAGCGCCGGATCGGCGCGGACGCGCTCGGCGAACTGGAAGCCGCTCATCCCCGGCATCTCCACGTCCACGAGGAACAGGCCGTAACGCCGCTCGGCCGCCTTGCGCAGCCCCTCCTCGCCCGAGGACGCGAGATCGACCTCGTACCCGCCGGACTCGAGGATGCTCTGCTCGAGCATCCGGGTGGTGAGCGAGTCGTCCACGACGAGGATCGGCGGCGGCGGGCGCCGCTCGCGCCTCGGCGCGCCGCTCGGGCCGGCGGCGCGCACGAGCTCGACCAGGCCGCGCGGATCGAGCACCAGCACCGGGTCGCCGCGCACGTCGAGGCTCGCCCCGAGCGCCGCGGGCGGCGCCCCCGCCGCCGCGGGGAGCGGCTTCACGATGACGGGCACGGCGCCGAGGAGGCGATCGGCCCCGAGCACCGCCTGCGACGGGCCCGCGCCGACGACCACCGCGCAGCGCGGCTCGCCCTCCGGCTCCGCCGCGCCGAGCACCGCGGCGAGGCGCGCGAACGGCACGACGCGATCCTCGATCACGATCGCGTCGCGCTCCGGGCCGCGGACGATCGCGCCCGCCTCGAGCCGGAGCGCGAGCCGCGCCGCGTCGAGCGGCAGGAGCGCCAGGTGGCCGCCGTCCTCGATCCGCAGCGCGGTCACCGACGAGAGGGAGATCGGGACAACGAGCTCGATCGTGGTCCCGCGCCCGGGCTGGCTCTGCGCGCTCGCCGTGCCGCTCAGCTTCGCCGCCGTCTCGCGCACCACGTCGAGGCCGACGCCGCGGCCCGAGAGCGAGGTGATCGCCTCGCACGTGCTCACCCCCGGCCCGAAGATGAGCTCCAGCGCGTCCTCCGCGGTGAGGTCGTACGCCTCCTCCTCGCGGCGGAGCCCCGCGCGCACGACCGCCCTCCGGACCGCGGCCACGTCGACGCCGCGGCCGTCGTCGCTGCAGACCAGGGCGACCCGGCTGCCGCGCTGCTCGACCCGGAGCCGGATCTGGCCGGCCGCCGGCTTCCCGGCGGCGCGGCGCGCGCCCTCGGGCTCGATCCCGTGGTCGACCGCGTTCCTCGCCATGTGCAGCGCCGCGTCCCGCAGCCCGGAGATCACAGCGCTGTCGAGCCGGATGTCGCCGCCGCTCGCCTGGAAATCGACGCGCTTGCCGAGCGACTCCGCCGCCTCGCGCACCGCGAGCTCGACCGCCTCGAGCACGCCGGCGCACGGCAGGAGCTGCAGCTCGCGCGTGCGCGCCTGCGCCTGCCGGAGCTCGGTCGAGAGCCGGTCGATGCCCCGCGCGAGCTCGGCGCGGGCGGTGCCGAGCGCCGCGCAGAGCTCGCGGTACAGCCCCCCCGCCCGCCGCGCGCCGAGCTCCCCCAGGTTGCGCACCGCCTCCTCCGGCGAGCTCACGGCCCCGAGCGCCTCCGTGAGGCGCTCGGCCCGATCGAGCGCCTCCGCGCTGCTCCGCAGCGACTCGAGCTGCACGATGGCCTCGCCGATCTCGTCGGCCAGCGCGCCCACGTGGGCGAGATCGACCCGCGCCACGTCCTCGTGCGCGCTGCGCCGGGCCGGGCGGCCGCGCTCGGGGTCGCAGGGCTCCTCCGCGGCGAGGCGGGACACCTCGTCGCGGATGAGCCCGATGAGCCGCATGAGCTCGCTCATGTGCGCCGCCGGGATCGGCTGGTGGTCCCGCCGGAACGGCGTGAGCACGTCCTCGACCGTGTGGGCGAGCTCGGCGACCTTGAGCTGCTTGGCCGCGCCGGCGGCGCCCTTCAGCGTGTGCGCCAGCCGGAAGCACTGGTCGAGCGACTCCCCCTGGCCGCCCTGCTCCTTGAGATCGAGCAACCTCCACGCGAGCCCGTCCGCGAGCTCCTGGGCCTCCATTCGGAAGTATTTGTAGAGGTCGCTTCCCAAGCGGTGCTCCTACGCCCCGGCTGGCCGCTGGATGAGGCGGACGAGGTCCTTCGAGAGCGTCGCGAGCTCGGAGGACGTCTTCAGCGTGACCGACGAGCTCGCCTCCGTCTCGCGCGCGGTGCGCGCCACGTCGAGCAGCGCCGCGTTGACCTGCTCGACCGCCGTGGCCTGCTGCTTGGTGCTGAGCTCGATCTCGCGCGACGCCTCGGCGGTGCTGCTGACGAGCTCCGAGATCTGCCGGAAGCTCGTGGCGACCTCGCCGAACTGGCGCGCGCTCGCGTCGACCGCCTTCGAGCCGCTCTCCGTCGCGATCACGGTCGTGTTCGCGGCCGCGCGGATCTCCTCGATGAGCGCGCGGATCTCCTTGGTCGAGCCGCCCACGCGGTCGGCGAGCTTGCGGATCTCGTCGGCGACCACCCCGAAGCGCCGGCCCGCGTCCCCCGCGCCGGCCGCCTCGATGGTCGCGTTGATCGCGAGGATGTTCGTCTGCTCGGCGAGCTCGTTGATGATCTGGAGGATCCCGCCGATCTCCTGGGATTTCTTGCCGAAATCGAGCATGTGGAGGACGATCTGCTCGACCTGGCGCTGGACGCCGTCGATGCCCTCGCGCGCCCGCTTCACGGTCTCGTCGCCGGCGCGCGCGGCCGCGGCGGTGTCGGCGGCGATCTGCGTCACCCGCTGCGTGCTCTCGGCGATCTGGTGGGACGTCGAGAGCAGCTCCCGCATGGTGGCGGAGACCTCGGTCGAGGTGGTCGCCTGCTCCTTCGAGCCCTGCGCCTGCTGCGTGGCGGCGGCCTGGAGCTCCGTCGCGGAGCTCTCGATGCGGCGGGTCGCCGAGTGGATGCGGCGGTTGATGCCGCGGATGATCAGGAAGCCGACCGCGGCGACGACGAGGACGGTGAGCGCCGAGCCCGCGGTGAGGGTGACGAGCAGGCGCTGCTCGCTCGCCGCGGCCTCCTGCTCCCGCGCCGCGAGGGCGCGCATCTCCTCGGCGCGGAGCTCGCCGGCGACGGCGCGGATGTCATCCATGGCGCGGCGGCCCCGGCCGCTCGCGACGGTCGCCGCCGCGGCCTCGGCGCCCTCGCGGCGGCGCTGCTCGACCGAGAGGCGCATCTCCTCGAGCTTCTCCCGCATGAGCGGCCGGAGCCGGTCGAGCCGCTCCTGCGCGCCCAGGTTCCCCTCGGTCAGCCGGCGCAGCTCCTCGTAGTCGGCGTCGATCGAGTGCAGCGCGATCTCGTAGGGCTCCAGGAACGCGTCGTCGCCGGTGATGATGAACCCCCGCTGCCCCGTCTCCGCGTCGAGGAAGTGGGCGTGGAGCTCGTCGAGCTCGGTGAGCACCCGGTAGGTCTGCTTCAGCTCCTGGCTGATCTCGAGCAGGCTCGCCGTCTTGTGGACGGAGACGACGCCCAGCAGGATCAGCACGACGAGGGGGAAGAACAGGCTGGCGACGATCTGCTGCGGGATGGTCCAGTTGGTCTTCATCGATCTTCCTTGGGACGCTCTGCCCCTCGCTGGGCCCTGCGCAGGACGGTGGCCGCGACGGCGGCGACGCGGAGGAGGCCCCGCGGCCCGCCGTCGACCTCGACGGCCTCCGTGACGAGCTCGCCCGCGCCTTCGCGCTCGCCGGCGGCGGAGCGCGCGCCTTCGCGCGGGATGCTGGCATGTCCCTCGATCTCGTCGATCGCGAACGCGATGTCGGGGTGCTCGGCGCAGACGAGGAGCCAGCGCGGCGCCGGCCCTGCCGCCGCCGCGTCCACGCCGGCGCGCGACCGGCCGGAGACGAGCGCGGCGAGGTCGTACGCCGCGGCGAGCCGGCCGCGGAGGCCGACGAGCCCGAGCAGCCCCGGGGGGCCGCCGGCGAGCGGCACGATCCGGCGGCACGGCTCGACGGCGGCGAGCTCCTCGACGCGCACGAGGAGCCTGCGGTCGCCCGCCCGGACGGCGAGCGCGCGCGCCGGCTCGTCGGCGCGGGTCCGCGCGGGCTCGGCGAAGGACGCGTCGAAGGCGGCCTGCAGCGCGGCGAGGCGCTCGGCGAGCTGGGCGCGCTTCATCCGGCGCGCCCTCCCCGGGCCGTGAGCTCGGCCTGGCAGAGGCCGATCAGCGCCGACCTCGGGAAGCCGCCGCCGAACAGCACGAGGCGCTCCTGCCGCTCCGCGACGAGCAGCGCCGCCGCGCGGCCGAGCTCGTCCCGGGTGGTCGCGAGGTCGCCGGCGCGCTTCGCGAGCAGCCCGAGCCTGAGGTGCGGCATGGCGAAGCTTGGATCGCGCGACGCCGCGGCCTTGTAGTGCTGCGCGGCGCCCGCGGCGTCGCCCGCCTGCTCCTGGCAGAGGCCGAGCACGTAGTGGGCCGCGCCGCTGTCCCCGGCGTCGCCCGCGTCGAGGGTGCGCTGGCAGGCGCGCTCGGCGCGGGCCAGATCGCCCTGCTGGCAGAGGATCACCGCGCGGAGGAGCTCGACCCGGGCGCTCGGCGCGGCCCGCTGGGGCAGCGCCGCGAGCGCCGCCATCGCGTCGGTGAACCGCTCGCCGCCGATGAGCTCCAGCGCCCTGTCGATCGCCGTGAGCTCGGCCAGCGCCGGGGGCCTCGTCGAGGGGGGCCTCGTCGACGGCGGCCTCGTCGACGGCGGCCTCGTCGACGGCGGCCTCGTCGACGGCGGCCTCGTCGACGGCGGCCTCGTCGACGGGAGCGCGCGCCGCGCGGTCGGAGGGGCCGGCGCGTCGCCCCGCGGGGGCGGCGACACGCGCTGGGCCACCTCGGCGACGCGCGCGGAGGCCTCGTGGATGCGCGCGACCCAGCGGCTCGCGCGCGGGGCGTCGCCGCGCGCGGGGCGGGGGGGCGCGCTGCTCCGCCGGTAGTAGAAGATGCCGTGCGAGTGCGCCGCCTCGAACGCGGCGTTCGCGGCGCGGAGCGACTCGCTCGAGGCGAGGAACAGGAAGCCGCGCGGCGCGAGCGCGCCGTGGAACCGGTCGAGCACCTCGGCCATCTTCTCCGGCGCGAAGTACATGAGGACGTTGCGGCAGAAGATCGCGTCGAACGCGCCGGGCCGCCAGAAGGCGGGGTCGTCGTCGAGGAGGTTCCGGACCTGGAACTCGACGAGGCTCCCGATCTCCTGGCGCAGCGCCACGTCGGCCCCGGCGCGCGTGAAGAAGCGCTGGCGCATGTCGTCCGGGACCGCCCGCAGGGTCCACTCCGAGTACCGCGCCCGCTGCGCCTTCCGGATGGCGCCCGGGTTGACGTCGACGCCGACGACCTTGATCCGGTGGGGCAGGAGCCCCGGGTACGCGGTGTGGAGCGCGATCGCCAGCGTGTACGCCTCCTCGCCCGAGGCGCAGCCCGCCGAGAGCACGGTGATCGGCTCGCCGCCCTGGCGCGCGGCGAAGCGCTCCGGCAGGGCGACCTCGACGCAGGCCTCGATCTGCTGCCATTCCCGGAAGAAGTACGTCTCCCCGACCGTGAGCTGGCCCGCGAGGACGTGGAGCTCCTCGCGGGCGACCTCCGGCCGGTCGAGCGCTCGCCGGTAGTCGCCCAGATCGGCGCACCCCCGGGCGCGCATCCGCTCGCGCAGCACGGCCTCGAGATCGGCGCCGAGGTGCAGGGATGCGCGCGAGAGCCCGAGGCGCTCCTCCAGGAGCTCCTCGAGCGGGCCGAGGTCGCGCTCGGCGGAGCTCATGCCGTGCCTCGGAGGGCCGACCACGCGGCCTCGGGCAGGAGCCGCGCTGTCTCGAGCAGCGCCATGGCCTGCCCGTCGAGCGAGCCGAGGCTGTCCACGCATTCTGGCAGGGCCTGGGCGACGAGCGGCGGAGTCCGCTCCAGGGCGGCCGGGTCGAGCGCCTTGATGCCGAGCACCTCGTCGACCTCGAGCGAGAGCGGCCGCGCTCCGGCGCGGACCGAGACGAGGCGCGCCCCGCGCTGCCCGTCGGCCACGCCGAACAGCGCCGCGAGGTCGATCACGGGCACGTGCGCCCCGCGGATGACGGCCAGCCCCCGCACGAACCGCGGCGCGCCGGGGACGCTCAGGACGTCGAGGGCGCGCATGGTCTCGACCACGGCGGTGAGCGGGAGCGCGCAAGCCCACGAGCGGACGCGGACGACCAGGGCTCTCAACCGCCTCTCCTCCTCCGACGCGCAGGTCTCGGCGGCGCGGTGGGGTCTCCTGCGACGTACCTCATGAGGGACCTGCCGCGCCCGGGCGCGACCCTCTCGTCACGTTACCCAATTCCCGAATGCTTTTGAAGACGTGGACGCAGCGTGCGGCGACGTCACGGCGCGCCGGGCTGCTGCTCCAGCGGGGGGTAGAAGATCTTGAGATCGTCGAGCTGCCTCACGTCGCCCGTCCGTTCGCGGGCCCAGGTCTCGGCGTAGTCTCTCGACAGGAACGCGTCGAGGTCGCCGTCTTCCGTCTCCGCGTACCACGCCTGCTCGGCCAGCAGCTTCAGGCCCGTGTGCCGGTCGTGCACGAACATCGCGCGCAGCCGCTTCCCCTCGGCCGAGAGCGCCTGGCGCGCCGCGAGCGCGGAGGCCGCGTTCTCGTACGATCGCACCTTGGCCTCGCCGGCCACCCAGAGCTGCGCGGCCCGCTTCGGCTCCGCGATCGGCGCCCCGGTGCGCGCGTCGCGCTGCGCGAGGGGCACCTTGGCGTGGCGCGCGAGCCGCTCTTCGTAGCTCACGCCGGACGCCGCGCACGCCTGCCGGATGTAGCGATCGTCCACGAACCGGTCGACGTCGAGCGAGGCGTTCGTCCGCTTGAGGAGCGCCAGCGTGTCGGCCGCGATCCGCAGCCCGCGGACGAACTGGGGCTTGAGCGTGACGTCGCGCGTCTGGATCCCGAGGGGACCGTGGAACATGTAAGCCACCTCGGCGTCGACCCCGGTCACCTGCTCGATGATCTCGCTGTACCGCTCGGGATCGCGCTCGAAGATGCGGTCCGCCTCGATGATCGCGCGGAGCAGCCCGACGACGACCTCCGGGTGCTCCTCCGCGTAGGCGGCGCGCACCAGCATGCCGTGCGAGGTGGGGATCTGCGTGGTGGCGCCGTCGTAGATCTTGCGCGCGGCGCCGCGGAAGGGGAGCAGCTCGACGAAGGGGACGAAGCTGGCGTGGGCGTCGATGCTGTTGTCTCGGAGCGCCGCCTCGGCCTCGGCGGGCTGCTGCGACACGAGCGTGACGTCCCGCTCCGGGTCGAGGCCGGCGTCGCTCAGCGCGCGCAGCAGCATCCCGTGCGCCGTCGAGCCGAACGGCACGGAGACCCGCTTGCCCTTGAGATCGGGCACGCCGTGCACCGGGGAGTCGATCGGGACCACGATCCCGTTCCCGGCGCCGGCGGCGCTGCCGGCCAGCGTCGCGATGTAAATGCTGCGCTTGCCCGCCTGCTCCGACGCGATGCCGTTCAGGACCGCCGGGAAATCGGCCATCATGCCGAAATCGAGGCCGCCGGCGATCATCTCGGCCGTGATCGGGGGCCCCGACGAGAAGTCCCTCCATTGGATGTCGTAACGGACGTCCTCGTAGGCCCCTTCTCTGGGGAGATATCGCTTGAGCAGGTCGAGCTCGCGGAGGAGCAGCCCGCCCGTGGCGCAGTTGATCGTCGCGTTCTGCGTGCCGACGGCGACGCGGATCACCTTCTTTTCAGGCGGAGTGCACGCGGCGCCGAGCGCGGCGATCATGAGGCAGAGCAACCACCGCCACGGACAGAGCTTCGTCATAGGAAGGGTGCTTATCGTCGCAGAGCGTCGATGCTCGCAGCGGCGGTGAGCGGCTGTCAAGCGCGGATGGATAGATCGGGAGTCGACCGATGTGTGGTGTGTCAGGCGCGCGGACGACGTGGTGTCATCACCGTCCTTCGAGGACGACAGGCGGCCACGCGCGACCGTCCACGATAGGACCGAGTCCATGTCGCCCGTGTTTCGAGAGGCGGCTGGAGACATCGCGTGACGCGCGCTGGACGTACCGTCGTCGGAGCACGGAGGCGGGGAGGGGAGCCTCCGAGGGGGCATCGGCCTCGGCGCTGCGTTCCCGCCGTTCGGTGGAATTTCTCTGGGCGATCGAGGGCGCCACCGGTCCGCCCACGCGCCGCACGCCGCTCGCGGCCGCCCGGCGCGCTTCTCCATACCGCCCGAGCGCGGCACGCGCTATCAACGCCCCCGCGGGAGGCGCGGGCGACGCCCGCGGCTCCCGGTGGTCGCATGGTCTTCGCATGATCGCCGTGGTCGCAGAGAAGCCCGCCGTCGCCCGCGACATCGCCGCGGTGCTCGGGGCCGCGCGGCGCGCCGAGGGCTTCCTCGAGGGCGGCGGCTACGTCGTCACGTGGGCGGTGGGGCACCTCGTCGCCATCGCCGAGCCGCACCAGATCGACCCCGCCTGGAAGCGCTGGCGGCTCGACCTCCTGCCGATGCTGCCCGCGCGGTTCCCCCTCGTCGTCCTCCCCGGGACGCGGGCGCAGTTCGAGATCGTCCGGAAGATCCTGGGCCGGCGCGACGTCGAGCGCGTCATCTGCGCGACCGACGCGGGCCGCGAGGGCGAGCTCATCTTCCGCTACATCTACGAGGCCGCCGGCTGCAAGAAGCCGGTCGACCGGCTCTGGATCTCGTCGCTCACCCCCGACGCCATCCGCGGCGGGCTGCGGCGGCTGCGCGACGCCCGCGGCTACGACGGCCTCGCCGACGCCGCGCGCGGGCGCAGCCGGGCCGACTGGCTCGTCGGCATGAACCTCTCGCGCGCCTACAGCCTCGTCTTCGATCAGGATCTCTCGGTCGGACGCGTGCAGACGCCCACGCTGTCCATCGTCGTCGAGCGCGAGCTCGCGATCCGGCGGTTCGTCCCGGAGCCGTACCTCGAGGTCGTCGCGACCTTCTGCCCGCTCCGGGAGGGCGGCGAGGGCGCGGCGGAAGCGTCCTACAAGGGCACGTATTTCCGGGACAAACCGCTCGCCAGCGATCCGCGCGAGCCGCCGGGCCCCGCGGGCGAGGGCGAGAAGGCCGAGACCGCGCCGTCGCGGCGGCGCCTCCCGCCGGACGGCGAGGAGGCGCGGCGCATCATCGAGCGGGCCCGGCGCGGCGAGGCGCGCGTCGAGGCGGTGAGGTCCGAGTCCCGCCGCCTCCCGCCGCCGCTGCTCTACGACCTGACCGAGCTCCAGCGGCACGCCAACCGCCTTTACGGCTTCTCGGCGCAGAGGACGCTCGAGGTGGCCCAGGCGCTGTACGAGCGCAGGAAGCTCATCAGCTATCCGCGCACCGACAGCCGGCACCTCTCGACGGACGTGGCCGCCACGCTCGGCGCCGTGGTGCAGGCGATCGAGGGCGCCTACCAGGGCATGCTCGCCCCGGGGACGGGGACCCGGCCGCTCGGCAAGCGCTTCGTCGACGACGGCAAGGTCGGCGATCACCACGCCATCATCCCCACCGGCGCCCGGGCCTCGCGCGCGGAGCTCTCGCCGGACGAGCAGAAGATCTTCGATCTCGTCTGCCGCCGCCTGCTCTCGGCGTGGCACGAGGATCACGTCACCGCGATCACCACGGTCATCACCGCGATCACCACGCGCGCCCGGGGCGAGGGCGCCGGCGCGCCGATCGTGGATCGCTACCACAGCGCGGGCAGCGTCGTGGAGAAGGTCGGGTGGAAGGTGCTCGACATCGGCTTCGGCAAGCCGCCGGCGAGGCCGCGCAAGAAGGCGGAATCGGACGTCAAAGGCGAGGGAGGGGAGGGTCGCGAGGCGGACGAGGGGGAGGGCGAGCGCGAGACCGCGGATCAGCAGCTCCCGCCGGGCCTCGCGCGGGGGCAGGTCCAGCTCGTGCTCGACGCGCAGGCGCTGGCCAAGAAGACGCGCCCGCCGCCGCGCTTCACCGAGGCCACGCTGCTCACCGCGATGGAGACCGCGGGCAGCAGCCTCGAGGAGAAGGAGCTCTCCGAGGCGATGAAGGACTCGGGCCTCGGCACCCCGGCCACGCGGGCGGCGATCATCGAGACGCTCCTCCGGCGCGAGTACCTCGTGCGCAAGGGCAAGCTCCTGCACGCGACCGACAAGGGCGTCGGGCTGATCGAGGTCGTCCACGCGGACGTGAAGAGCCCCGCGATGACGGGCGCGTGGGAGGCGAAGCTCGCCCGCATGGCCCGGGGCGGCGGCGATCTGGCCTCGTTCATGGCGGGCATCGAGTCGTACGTGCGCCATGTGGTGGAGGAGGTGAGCGCCGGGCGGCGCCCGGCCGGGGGCGCGGCGCCTCGGCCGGAGGAGCGGTCGTCTCCCTTTCCGGAGCGCGGCGAGCGGCCGGGTCTCGGGAGCGGCCGCGGCGCTGCGCCGGCGACGGCGGAGGCCCGGCGCGACCGCGAGGCGCCGCGCGCGACGCCCCGGCGCGCGCCGGCCGGCGGCGCGGGGGGCGCGCCGGTCACCGCGTCGCGCGGCGCCCTTCCGGCGGTCGCGGCGGCGGCCGCATCCGCGCTGCCGGCCAGGACGCGTGCGGCGGCCGTGGCGCGCTCGTCCGCCGCGGCGACCGCGCGCGCCACGGCGGTCGAGTCACGCCCGGCGCGCGCCGCGGCGGTCGAGTCACGCCCGGCGCGCCCCGCGGCGGTCGAGTCACGCCCGGCGCGCGCCGCGGCGCTCTCGCCCCCGCCGCCGGCGCGCGCCGCCGCGGACGTCGCCTCGCCGGCGGCGCTCTCGCGTCCACCGCCGGCGCGCGCCGCGGCCGTCGATTCGCCTCCGCGCCCCACAGCGGGCGTCGCGCCTACCGCGGCGCGCGCGTCGATCGCTCCGTCGCCGCCGGCGCCCCGGCCCGCGGATCTCCTCCAGCTGCTCCAGCAGTGCTTCGGCTTCCGCGCGTTCCGCCGCTACCAGGAGGCGGTCTGCCGGACGGCGGCCGCGGGGAGCGACGTGCTCCTCGTCATGCCCACCGGCGCCGGCAAATCGCTCTGCTACCAGCTCCCCGGGATCGCGCGCGGCGGCACGACGCTCGTCGTGAGCCCGCTCATCGCCCTCATGGAGGATCAGGCCGCCAAGCTCCGGGCGTGCGGGTTCGCCGCCGAGCGGATCCACTCCGGCCGGAGCCGGGCCGAGTCCCGCAAGGCCTGCATCGATTACCTGGACGGCGCGCTCGACTTCCTGTTCATCGCCCCCGAGCGGCTCCGCGTGCCCGGCTTCCCCGAGCTGCTCGCCCGCAGAAAGCCGGTGCTCGTCGCCGTCGACGAGGCCCATTGCATCTCCAAGTGGGGCCACGACTTCCGCCCTGACTACCGCATGCTCGGCCAGCGGCTCCCGGCGCTGCGTCCAGCGCCGGTCATCGCGCTCACCGCGACCGCCACGCCGGTCGTGCAAGACGACATCGTCGAGCAGCTCGGGCTCGCCTCCGCGGCGCGCTTCATTCACGGCTTCCGGCGGAGCAACCTGGGTATCGAGCTCCTCGAGGTCAGCCCGGGAGAGCGCCTCGCCCGGGTGCGCGCGCTGCTCGGGCAGGAGGGCCGCACGCCCGCGATCGTGTACGCGCCGACCCGGAAGGAGGCCGAGTCGCTCGCCGCCGGCCTCGCGGAAGACCTCCCCGCCGAGGCGTACCACGCGGGCCTCGCCCCGCAGGTCCGCGACCGGATCCAGGCGGCGTTCCTCGACGGCAGCACCGAGGTCATCGTCGCCACGATCGCGTTCGGCATGGGCATCGACAAGCCCGACGTCCGCACGGTCATCCACGCTGGGCTGCCCGGGAGCCTGGAGGGGTATTACCAGGAGATCGGCCGAGCCGGCCGCGACGGGCTCCCGTCGCGGGCCGTGCTGATGCACTCCTATGTCGACCGGCGAATGCACGAGTTCTTCCACGAGCGCGACTACCCCGATCCGGCGGTCTTGCAGCGGATCGAGGGGACCCTCTCCGCGGAGCCGCGCCCGCGGGAGGAGATCCTGGGCGATCTCGGGATGGATCCGGAGGTCGCGGACAAGGCGCTGGAGAAGCTCTGGATCCACGGCGGCGCGCGCGTGGATCAGGACGGGGGCGTGGCCCTGGGCGAGCCGGGGTGGCGCGGGCCGTACGAGGCGCAGCGGCGCCACAAGCTCGCCGAGCTCGTGCAGATGGCGCGGTTCACCGAGAGCCACGGCTGCCGCATGCTGCACCTGGTCCGCCATTTCGGCGACCAGGAGGACACCGGCGAGCCCTGCGGCCTCTGCGACGTCTGCGCCCCGGCCGCGTGCGCGGCGCGGGAGTTCCGGGCGCCGAGCCGCGACGAGGCGCAGGCGATCGCGAGGATCCTGTCGGCGTTGCGCGACGGCGAGCAGCCGACCGGCCGGCTCTACCGCGAGGCGTTCGCCGACGGATCGCTCGAGCGGCGCGATTTCGAGCACCTCCTCGGCGGCCTCGTGCGCGCGGGCCTCGTGGAGGTGCGCGAGGACTCGTTCGAGAAGGCGGGCGAGCTCATCACCTACCAGCGCGCGTCGCTCACGCCGCGCGGCCGCCTCGGCGAGCCGCCGGTCGACGTCCCGCTCGCGAAGACCCCGCCGAAGGTGAAGAAGCGGCAAGGCGCGAAATCGTCGGACGCGCGGCGGGCGTTCTTCGCGCGCAAGGCGCAGCGGAAGAAGGGCCGGTCGCGCTGAGGGGCGCGCGGCCGGCGATCAGCGGAAGATGCCGAAGTGGCCCAGCACCCACCAGAGCAGGACGAAGATGAGGATGGTGCTGAAGCACCCGCCCCCGAGCTTCTTCGCGCCATAGCCTGCCGCAATCCCACGTAGAATCTTGCTCATCGATGGACCTCCGGCCCCGTGTCGGGGTGCTCGATCTCGACGAAGCAACGGAGGTGCCATCGGGCGACGTCGGACTTTCCTGCGAGAAGCCGATGGCCTCGCTCGCTGGGCGTTGGGGACGTCGGCGCGGGCGCCACACTGGGGCGTTTCGCTACGCGTTTGCGCGCGAGGAGCGTTGAAATTGCGGCGGCGAGAGGCGACGAGCCCGGTCGCGGCGCGGGCGCTGGAGACGGCGGCGGTGACGCCGGAGCGGCGGCGCGTTACCGGCCCAGCTTGGCGACGACGAGGTGCTGGAGGGTGCCGTCGCTGGTCCAGGGGAGGGGGCCCGTGCCGAAGTCGGCGTCCACCGCTTTCGTCCAGCCCGCGACGAGGGTCTCGCCTTCGGGGGAGGTCGCGACCGCGTTCAGGCTGACGCGACGACCTAGGAGGCGACTCCATACGAGCTCTGCATCAGGGGTGAGCTTCGCAACGAAGCCCTGGGTGTCGTTCGTCGCGAGCGGCCCGTCGCCGAAATCGATCTGGCTGGTGGCGTGTCCGACAACGACGATGTTGCCGTCGGGGTCCAGAGCGACGCCGCCCGTCCACTGATCCCCGTCGCCGCCGAAAACACGCGCCCAGCTGACAGTGCCGTCAGCCTCAAGCTGCACGACAAACGCATCGTTGTCGTCCGAGGCCGTCAGTGTGTGTGCCCCCACCTTCAACTCGTCCCTGAAATATCCCACCACGACAGGTCGCCCCGAGGCGTCCACGGTGATACCCCTCGCCTGCACGGACGCCGCCTCGCCGAGCGTCGTGACCCAGGCGGGGACGCCCGATGGCGTCAGCTTCACGACGAAGCTGCTGCTCTCGATCTCGACCGTGCCTCCCAGGTCGAGAGGTCCGCTGGACAAGCCGGCGACGAAGATATTGTTCGATCGGTCCACCGCCACAGCGCTGGCCTCCTGCGCCTCTGTGCCGCCGAGCTTGCGCGTCCAGCAGCCGGGCGTGGTCACGAGGCCTTTGGCGCCGTCCAGCTTCGCCACGATGATATCCGAGCTGCCGTCTGGCGAGATCGGTCCCTCGCCGAAATCGATCGGCCCGTTGAAAGACCCCACCACGACGACATTATCGTCTGCGTCGATCGTGACGGCAGAAATCTCGCCGTCCAAGCCGCCGCCGAGGCCCTTGCTCCAGGTGTGCTTGCTCGACGCATCCATTCGTGCGACGAAGGCTCCCCGTGGAAGCGGCCCACCGCCGAAGTCGGTTGCCCCGCTGTCGGTTCGGCCTCCTAGCACCGGGTTTCCGCGGGAATCTATGGCTAGGCCCCACGGGTTGTCTGAGGAAGAGTCCCCGAACTTCCTGGCCCACAGGACATCTCCGGCCGGGCTCAGCTTCAAGAGCAGAACGTCTGTGGTGTCGGCCGAGGCGAATGTCGCATCGTCAATGGTGATCGTGCCGAAAAAGGCGGCACTGACAAACACGTTTCCCTCGGCGTCGCTTGCGATGCCCATGGGGTAAATGTTTCCGGTCTGCTCGTACGCGGTCGCCCAGACGATGCACTCCAGTCCGTCGCAGTTCTCGTCTTCCGCGGCATCGCACCGCTCGACCGCCGGCAAGATCTCGCCCTCGCACGCGCCCCAGGTCCCCTCGGCGCCGCAGGTGCGTGTCCCTTCACGGCAAGCGCCCTCGTTCCTGGTGCCCGGCGGACCGGCGTAGCACGCCTCCGAAGCGTCGGGCGTGCACGTCGGGTCCGTACCCTCCGAGCCACCTGCGCCGCCGCCGCCCGCCCCGTCCGGCGGCCGATCCGCGAACTCGTCGAGGCTGAGCAGCAGGGCGCACCCGCTGCCGCAGAGGCCCAGGCCGACGAAGGAAAGCAGGACGTGAAATTGTGCTCGTGCTCGCATGACCTTCCGCGCGCTCCAGAGCCGCAGCATGGGCGGTAGAGCAGGCGCCGGAACTGAGGCTATCACGGGCAGAGCCGCGCGCGCCGCCTCCGCGGATCGATGGGTCGCCGGGAATCGAGCTCTCGTCCTAGCCGCGGCCGCCTCGCGGAGGCGCGCCATAGCCGAGGAGCGGGAGCCCGATTCGCGCCGAGAGCCGGCGTATCGCCGCGCGCGGCAGCACGCGCGAGAGCTGAGCCGTGGCCTTGCTCAACGCGGTCGGGACGGCGACCACATCGCCGCGATCGGCGGCGGAGATGCCGAAGGACGCGCAGGCCTCGGCCGAGAGCTCGAACGGCAGCTTCCGGCGCGGCACACCGGGCGCGCCTGTGTCGAAGATCTCGGTGGTCACCGGTCCCGGGCACAGGGCCGTCACGGTGACGCCGCTCCCCTCGAGCTCCGTGGCCAGGCCCTCGGAGAACGAGAGCACGAACGCCTTCGTGGCGCCGTAGACCGCGTGCCCCGGGGTCGGCTGGAACGCTGCGAGCGAGGCGACATTGAGCACGCGCCCTCCGCCGCGCGCCACGAGGTCGGGGACGATCGCCGCGCACAGCGCGACGACGCTCTCGCAGTTGAGCCGCACCAGCATGGCATGCGCCGCGGGATCGCCTTCCAGGAACGGCCCGAGCCGTGTCGCTCCCGCGTTGTTGACCAGCCAGCCCGCGCCGCCCAGCGCGCGCGCCCGGTCCCGCACCCGCTGCGCGGCGCCCTCGGCGGCCACGTCGAGCTCGAACGGATGGATGGGCGCGTGGCCGGCGGCGCGAGCCTGCGCAGAGAGCTCCTCAAGGCGGTGTGCTCGCCGGCCGATGGCGAGCACCGGCTGCCCGCGCGCCGAGAGCTGCCGCGCGAGCTCCGCCCCGATGCCGGACGACGCACCCGTGACGATGGCAAGACCCGAGGTCGTGGTCATGGCGCACTCCTTTACGCCGAGCCGTCCAGGATCGCGAGCAGACTGTTGTTCCTGGGCAGGGCGAGCGCGGAAGCTCTAGAGGAGTCGCCGTCGCGACCCTTGCCGCAGAGCGTTAGCCGCACAGTCACGCGCACGTCATCCGACGCGGGCGCACTTCCCAGCGGCGGCATCAACGCATTGCGGTGATAGCGCCCACGCTCCAGCGGGAGCCGTCGCTTGCCGCCGCGATGCGCCGGCCGTCCCCGCCGGCATGGAAGCACGGGAAGGTGGAGGGCCGTCCCCTACACCTGGAGACGGCGCCCCCCGCCTTCTTTTCTTGCGGAGCGCTACGGCCACCGGTTAGCCTACTGACCGTGCTCTTGGAGAGTCGATGCTAAGGACCGGCAGAGCCATGCGCAATCGACGAGCCGTTCTGGCGACCGCGGCTCTCTTCACGCTGCTCCCGGCGTCTGCCCACGCCGCGCCGGTCAAGGTCTACGAGCCTTACATGGATCCGCTGGACGTCGAGGGCACCGGCCTCTGCTCCGCGTCGGCCATCTCGACGGATCCGCTCCGTGACTTCGGCTTGCTCACTGCAGAGACGTACAACTCCGGCATCAACGCCTTCATGGAGGAGCACAAGACCTACAGGACGGGCCGATTCGAGAAGGTCGTCCGGACCGTCTTCGATCTCAGCAACAACAACAACACCGGACTCCAGCTGAGCCACGGCGACTTCACGGGATCGATGTCGCCCGAATGCGAGTTCGGCGGGTGCGCATTCTACCGGGAGCCCGATCCGGATAATCCTGGCGCGTACGTCAACGACCTGAACAATCCGAACACGTCGTTCGCCACGCGGTTCCGGGGTTTTCTGAATGTCACGCCGGATCTCGCCGACAAGCCGATTCACTTCGGTTTCTATACGGACGACGCCGTAAGCCTGACCTTCTTCGATCTGAACCTCGGCTCGGTTTCCGTGCTCGTCCGCCCGACGAGGCTCGGCCAGCCTACATGGCGCACCACGAACGCCGTGACGTTCGAAAAGCCCGGCCTGTATCCGGTCGAAATCCTCTACGTCGCGGTCGCGGAGCACTCGGCGCTCGAGATGTCGTACCTGATCGGTGATTTCACCGACTACGAGCTCGGCACGAGTGAGCCTGGAGCCCGGAGCCTGGCGAGCGATGGTTTCACCCTCTTCCAGCCGACCCAGTTCTTTCAGACGCTGAGCGGCTCGCCGTCGTTCCCCGATCTCGATCAGTGCCAGCAGTGCAATCGCCAGTTCATAGGCCAGGCCGGCAACAACGGCTGTCCCGGCAGCTACTACTGCAACGAGGCCGCGCTCTGCGCCCCGTGCGACACCGCGTTCTTCTGCGGCGAGTCCTGCTCTCGGTGCGAGGGCGACAAGCAGTTTTGCATCAACCTGAACGACGAGTTCCAGTGCGCTGAATGCCGCACCGACGACGACTGCCGCGAGGGCTTCAGCTGCGATCCCGAGACGCACGTCTGCAACGAATGCAACGTCGACCCCGACTGCCCGCGCGGCGAGATCTGCGTCGACCACGCCTGCACGCCGTGCGACACGCCCGACCGGTGCGCCGGCAACTCGTGCAACTGCTGTCCGAACGGGATCAACGGCACGCAGATGGACTGCGCGGCCGTCGAGCCGGGCGGGATCGAGATGTGCGTCGAGTGCCTCACCGACGCGCAGTGCCCTGGTGACAAGGTGTGCCACGTGCCCACGGGCCACTGCGTCGACAGGCCCCTCCCGACGAACGCGCTGCCCAACTGCTGCGGCGAGGGCTGCGTCGATTGCATGCACCCCGAGGACCCGAACGACCCGCAGACGCCCCCGGTGCCGTTCTGCCTGCCCGGGCCGGTCGGGACGGCGTGCGCCGCGTGCCGCAACGACATGGATTGCTCCGAGGGCCAGTACTGCCTGAGCGGCGAGTGCAAGGCGTGCGTCGAGGACCGGCGCTGCGGGACGCGCTGCGACAGCTGCGGCGGCGATACGCCGTTCTGCTCCGGCCAGTTCGCCGAGTCCGCCGTCTGCGTGCGCTGCACCTCGGACGAGCAGTGCGCCGGCACGACGTGCAACCCCGAGACG
Source organism: Sorangium sp. So ce836 (assembly GCF_028553905.1). Lineage (NCBI taxonomy): Bacteria > Pseudomonadati > Myxococcota > Polyangiales > Polyangiaceae > Sorangium > Sorangium sp. So ce836. The sequence goes on from NZ_CP102233.1 coordinate 5,943,811, forward strand.
CACGAGTGCGACCCGGGATGCATGGCGACCTGCGACGAGGACACCCCGTACTGCGACGGCCAGCGGTGCGTCGAGTGCTACGCCGACACCCAGTGCCCCTGCGGCAACACCTGCGACCTGTCGAACAACACCTGCGACATCTCCTGCAAGTCGAACCTGGACTGCCTCGGCAACGAGCACTGCCGCTGGACCGACGAGGCGGACGCCAAGGAGTGCGCGCTCGGCCCGATGCCGGACAACGTCGCGTGCGGCGGCACCCTCGCCGAGATCTGCAGCGTCTCGGTCGTCGGCGAGAAGGGCGCCGACCCGCGGCCCGCCGGGCTCCTCGCCCTCGCGATGCTGGCCCTGCTCGAACGGACGCGCCGCCGGCGCAGCGGAGGTGCCTCGTGAGAATGCGCCGGCTCCTCCTCCCGCTGCTCGCGCTCGCGGGGCTCCTCGCCGAGCGCCCCGCGCTCGCGGAGGAGGGGCGCTTCGACGCCCAGGTCTTCCGCCCCGCGGCCGCCCCGCGCGACCTCGTGATGGTCCAGAAATCCGAGGTCATCGGCAACCTCTCGCCGACCATCGGCCTCTACAGCGACATCGCGGCCGACCCGCTCGTGCTCTTGCTCGCGGGCGACGACACGAAGCAGACCGTCAACGCCATCACCGGTCGGCTCGAGCTCGCCCTCCTCGCGGGCATCGGCTTCTTCGACGTGTTCGACGTCACGATGGCCATGCCGCTCATCCTCTTCCAGGAGGGCGGCAACCTGCGCCGGTTCGGCACCGAGGGCTCGGTGAAGAGCACCACCGTCGGCGATCTCCGCCTCTCCACGAAGATCTCGCTCCCGTACCTGAACCGCAAGGAGCAGGTCAAGGAGGGGTTCGGGATGGCGATCTCGGGCAACCTGAACTTCCCCACGGGCGACCAGAACGCGTTCGCCAGCGATGGCGCGCTGAGCGGCGGCGCGACGCTCATCGCCGACTACCGGTTCAACTTCGGCCTGCTCCTCGCCGCGAACGCCGGCATCTGGCTGCGGCCCGACAACCAGTTCTCGGGCGTGCGCGTCGGCGACATGGCGCAGTTCGGCGTGGCGGCCGAGCAGTACGTCGTGCAGCGCTGGGGCCTGTCCGTCATCGGCGAGGTGTACGGCTACCCGTCGCTCACGAGCTACCCCGACGACCCCGGGCAGATCCCCGCGGAGGCGCTCCTCGGCCTGCGCTGGCAGACCAAGCACGGCATCACCATCACCTTCGGCGGCAGCTTCGGCGCGGCGTGCGGCTTCGGCGCGCCCGCGATCCGCTTCTTCAACGTCATCACGTGGCAGCCGAAGACCTCGCAGGAGCAGGAGGAGATCAACCGCCTCCAGCAGCGCGACAACGACGATCCGGATCGCGACGGCCTCATCGGCGCGGCGGACCGCTGCCCCGACGTCCCCGGCAGCCCCGAGAACTTCGGCTGTCCGGACCTGGACACCGACGGCGACGGCATCTTCGATCGCGACGACAAGTGCCCCGACAAGCCCGCCGGCCCGCACGGCAAGGACGGCTGCCCGCTCGCCTTCGTCCGCGGCGACGAGATCGTGATCACCGAGCAGGTCCACTTCGCGACCGACAGGGACGTCATCCTGGAGGACTCGAATCCCACCCTCGAGGCGGTCGCGCAGGTGCTGATCGACAACCCGGAGATCCGCGAGGTGCGGATCGAGGGCCACACCGACGTGCGCGCGACGGACGTCTACAACCTGGCCTTGTCCCAGCGCCGCGTGGCGAGCGTCATGGCCTACCTGATCGCGAAGGGCGTGGACCCGTCGCGCCTGCAGGCGAAGGGGTACGGGCACGCGCAACCGATCTACGACGACACGGGCTGCGTCGGGCCCGACGACCAGCTGAGCCCCGACTGCCAGTTCATGACGTCCAAGAACCGGCGCGTGGTCTTCCGCATCCTGCGCTACGGCTCCGCGGCGCCGAAGCCGCTCACCGGCTCGCCCGAGGGGAGCGAGGAGCTCTTGCCGTCGGGCGGGGTGCTGCCGCAGAAGACGCAGGGCACGCTGCCGACCCAGGGCACGCTGCCGGGCCAGGGGGTCCTCAAGCCGAACGTGCTGCCCAGCGGCGGATCGGCGCTCCCGTCAGCGGGCGCGGTGCCCGGCGGCGCGGCGCCGCTGCCGAACCGCGGCGAGGCGGGGGGGCTCCCGAGCAAGTCGGGGGTGCTGCCGAGGTCCGGCAGCACCACGCCGGCGCCCTCCTCGTCCGGTCAACCGCCGGCGCCGCCGCAGAAGCCGACGCCGGCGCCGCGCTAGATGTCGATGGCGGTGATGACCGCGAGATGAACCGCCAAGGAACGCCAAGAACGCCAAGAAGAGAACAAGACTTGGCGGTCTTGGCGGCTTGGCGGTTCGAGCTTCTGCTCCTTCGAGCGTCGCTCTAGGCAGGAGAGCGGAGGTACGACGGGACGCGGCAGGCTGCCCGTCCCACGGTGGCGGTGTGCTTCGCGCGGCGCACGGGCTCGACGCGCAGGTCGAGCGCCGCGCCGGTCACAAGAACGCAGCGGCGCTCGAAGCGCCGGGTCGCGCTACTTCTTGGGCGCCGGCTTCGGGGGCGTGGGGGACGACGGCTTGGCCGACGTGGCCGCGGACGGCGACGGAGAGGGCGCGGACGACGACGGCTTGGCCGACGTGGCCGCGGACGGCGACGAGGGCTTCGCTCCAGGCTTGGACGGCTGCCCGGGCTTGCCCGGAGTCGCCGAAGCCGCAGGCGCAGCGGCGTCCTCGTACGGCTCGTCGGTCGCAGGCGCAGCCTCCTCCGCCGGCGGCGCCTCCGGCTCGGGAGCCGCCGCGGAGTCGCCGGGCTTCGTGGCCGGATGGAACGTCAGCGGCTTCGCCTCGCCTTCCGTGCGGCGGACCCAGATCACCGCGGTCCCGCTCGCGACGCTGGCATAACGGCCGTCCTCGGTGCGGATCTCCTCGTTCACCGCCTCGATGACCGCATCGCCGCCCACGGCGCACGCAGCCTTGCGGAGCGACTCGAGGCGCTCCGCCTCGGTCCGGGCCTCGGGATCGCTCGCGATCGGCTGAAGGCGATGGTACTCGCGATCGGGCAGCTGGCCTGCCGGTACGACGTGCATGTCGCTGCAGAACTCGCCGGAAGGCGTACGTTTGTCCCGGAAGGGGGTGCTGCAACCGGCGATCAGCGCGGCACCCAGTGCCGCCGAGAGGAGGAGGCGCTGCATGGTGCCTTCTTACCAGCGATGCGACGCGCGATGCAAACCCCGCGCATCGCGCGCGACGCCGATCCGCAGGACAGGCGCCTCCCGGCAGGTGGACCACCGCCCACACGGGCGCGCACCCGCGCGCCCCGTGTTCCGATCGTGTGAACGCCTGGCTATGCTCGCGGCGATGCGCCCGCTCGAACGACACCCTCGTCTCGTCCCTCTCGCCCTCGGCGCGGCGCTCGCCGCCGCGTGCGGCGCGCCCCAGCCCGCGCCGCGCGCCGCCCCGGGCGAGAGCGCCATCGCCGAGGCGAGCGCCCCGAGCGCCGCCGCGTGCCTCGCGGCCGCCAACGCGAAGCGGCAACCCCGCGCCGACGAGCCGGCGCGCATCGGCGTGAAGCACGTCCTCGTCCGCTACGCCGGCGCCGATCGCGCCGAGGGCGCGACGCGCACGCGCGAGGAGGCCTGCCTGCGCGCGATGGAGGCGCGCGACAAGATCCGCGGCGGCGCCGGCTTCGACGACGTGGTGGCGCAGTACAGCGAGGAGGCGGGCGCTGCGTCGCGCGGCGGCTCGCTCGGCACCGTGGAGCGCGCCGACGTCCTGCCGCCCTTCGCCGACGCCGCGTTCGAGCTCGACCCCCACCAGCTCAGCGACGTCGTGGAGACCCGCTATGGATTCCACGTGATCTTCAGGACCGAATAGCCCTCCTGTCGCGCACAGGGCCCCTGTTCGAGACCGCTCTACTCGACCCGCGCGCGCCTCGCGCCCCCCGCGTCTCGCACGTCACGCGCGCCGCCCAGCGCCGCGCGCCTGCGGCTCGCGCGCCTCGCCCGAGGGTTGCGTTCTCGGCGGAGGCGCAGCATGAAGCACCCATGCGCGCCCACCAGCTCTTCGCCGCCCTCGCCGTGATGATCGCCTCCCCAGCGCTGCTGATCGCGGCGTGCAAGTCGAGCGACGATCCCGAGGACGCGGGCCCCGCGCCGGCCGACATCGCCGCGCCGACCACGGCGGCGCCGCTGCCGGCGGCGACCGGGACCGTGCCCGCCGCGACGCCGACGCCGGCCGCGCCCGCGGCGCCCGCGAAGGCCTCCCCGGCGCAGCCTGCGGCGGGCACCAAGGCGGACGCGGGCGCCGCGCCCGACGGCGGCGACGGCGGCGCGCCGAAGGACGGGGGCGCGACCGGAACGCCCGACGCGGGGGCGCTCTCGGGCAAGCTCGCGGCGTGCGCCGCCAAGTGCCAGTCGATCCTCCAGACCTGCCTCACGCCGAAGTTCCCCGCGGACGGCGGCCTGCCGCAGATCGAGAATCCGGCGGCGTGCCAGAAGTCGTTCGACGACTGCCGCGACGCCTGCGCGCCGTAGCGCCCGCCGCGCGCGGCCAGCGGGCGCAGCCCGGGCTACCTCGGGGCCGCGGCCGCCCCGCCCGGCAGCGTCACGCGGAAGAGCGCGCCGCCGGCCTCGCCGGTCGACACCGTGATGTCGCCGCTCATCGCCTCCACGAGGTGCTTCGCGATCGACAGGCCGAGCCCGGTGCCGCCCGAGGCGCGGGAGCGCCCCGGATCCACGCGGTAGAACCGCTCGAAGACGCGCGCCTGGTGCGCCGCCGGGATGCCGGGGCCGTCGTCCTCGACCTCCAGGATCACGCGCCCGTTCGCGGCCCTCGCGCGCACGTCCACGCGTGAGCCCTCCGGCGTGTGGTGGATCGCGTTGTCGACGAGGTTGGTCAGGACCTGATCGAGCGCGCGCGGATCCGCCTCGACGAGCGTGCCCGGCGCGACGTCGACGGTCACCTCGGTCCGCTTCTCCCGGGCGCGCCCGCGCAGGAGCGCCACCGCGGCCTCGGCCTGCGCCGCGAGGTCGAGCGTGCCCGGCGACAGCGACCGCTCGCGGCCCTCGATGCGCGACAGGTCGAGCAGGTCGTTCACGAGCCGGTGCAGCCGGGCCGCGTTCCGCTCGATCACCTCGACGAAATCCCGCGCGGCCGCCGGGTCGTCCAGCGCGCCGCCGAGCAGCGTCTCGCTGCTCGCGCGGATCGACGCGACCGGCGTGCGCAGCTCGTGCGACGCGTTGGCGATGAAGTTGCGCTGCAGCCCCTCGATGCGCCGCAGCTCCGTCACGTCGAAGAAGACGGCGACGACCCCCGCCGCGCCGCGGCCCTGCGCCGGTAGCGCGAGCGGCGCCGCGTTCACGACGAGGATCCGGCGGCCCGGCGGCCCCGCCGCGCCCGGCGACGCCGGCGCGATCTGGATCTCGCGCGTCGCCGCCGCGCGCGCGAGCGCGACCTCCTCGATGAGCTCGTGCAGGCTCGCGGAGCGGAGCACCTCGAGCGGCGGGCGACCGACCGGGTCCCCGCGGATGCCGAGCAGCTGTGACAGCGTCGGGTTGACCAGCGTGATGTCGCCCCGCTCGTCCGTGACGAGCACGCCCTCGCGCATCGACTCGAGCACCGCGCCGAACCGCTCGCCCTCGCCCCCGAGCTCGCGCCGTGAGCGCTCCAGGCTCTCGGCGAGCTCGTCGAGCGCGCCGCCGAGCGCGGCGATCTCGTCGCGCCCCTGCACGCGCGCGCGCCGGCTCAGATCCACGCGCATCTCCCGCGCGACGCCGGTCAGGTAGACGAGCCGCCCGGAGAGCGCGCTCGCCCCGGCGAGCGCCGCGCCCACGGCGAGCGCGAGCGCCAGGAGCGTCCCCTCCACGACGCGCGTGTGGGCGGCGGACAGGGTGCGATCGATCGCCACCGGCTCGAACGCGAGCCGCACGACCCAGGGCCCGTCCGGCCGGTCGAGCCGCTGCGCCGCGTACAGCATCCTCATCCGCGTCGTCTTGCTCACGCGCTCGCTGTGCCCCACGCCGTGGTGCCGCGCGTCGGCGACCTCGTCGCGCGTCGCGTGGGCCTCGAGGTCGCCGAGCCGCTCCGGCGCGACCGACGAGTCGCCCCGCACCGCGCCGCTCGGATCGATGAGCGTGACGCGCGCCCCCGCGCGCGCCGACAGCGCCGACGCGAGCGCGGGGGCCTCGGCCGCGAGGTCGCCCGCCCTCGCGGCGGCCTCGGTGACGAGCGCCGTCCGCGCGGCCAGATCGGCCGCCGTGTGCTCCCCGAGCTCCGCGCCGAGCGTCTTCACGACGTAGCCGTCGAACACCACCGCCGCGAGGACCGCGATCCCCACGGCGAACGCGATGAGCTTGCTCCGAATACCCATGTCACCCGCGTGCCGAGCGCCCGGCGCGCGCCACGTGCGCGACGGGGCGAAGTGGATGATGTTACCTAGTTTTGTCTGGTCCGTGACGACTCGTTGACGTGATGCGTGGAGACGGGTAAACGGCCCGCTCCATGGGACTGACCCGTGATGCCGTCTTCTTCGACGCGCTGGCCAACCACGCGCAGCGGAGCGTCGCGGCGAGCGAGCTCCTCCTGGAGATGCTCGACCAGCTCGACGAAGCGCCGGCGCTGGCGAGGCGGATCTCCGACCTCGAGGACGAAGGCGACAAAATTACCCACGGATGTCTGGCCGCCCTCCACCAGACCTGGATCACCCCGCTGGACCGCGAGGAGATCCACGCCCTCATCACCCGGCTCGACGACGTCCTCGACTGCATCGAGGCGGCGAGCGTGCGGATCGTGCTCTTCGAGGTCGGCAGCGCCCTCCCGGAGGCGCGGCAGCTCGCGCAGGCGGTGGTCGACTCGTGCACCGCCATGAGCTCGGCCGTCCAGTCGCTCAGGGACCTGAAGCGGCAGCCGAACCTCCTCGAGCTCTGCGTCGAGATCAACAAGCTCGAGAACGCGGCCGACGGTCACTATCGCACGGCGCTGGCGGCGCTCTTCAAGAAGGGGAACGACCCGCTGCTCGTGATGAAGTGGCGAGACATCTACGACCTCCTGGAGAACGCGACGGACCGCTGTGAGGACGTCGCGAACATCATCGAGGGCATCGTGCTCGAGCACGCATGACAACCTACATCCTCGCCATCCTCGTGATCGCGCTGGTGTTTGACTACATCAACGGCTTTCACGACGCCGCGAACTCGATCGCGACCGTCGTCTCGACGCGCGTCCTGTCGCCCCGCACCGCGGTGATCTGGGCCGCCGCCTTCAACTTCATCGCGTTCGCCCTCTTCGAGCCCACGGTGGCGCGCAACATCGCCAAGGGGGTCGAGCCGGCGTTCATCACCCCGAACGTCATCCTGGGCGGCCTGCTCGGCGCCATCATCTGGAACCTGCTCACCTGGTGGTGGGGGCTGCCGTCGTCGTCGTCGCACGCGCTCATGGGCGCGTTCGCGGGGGCGGCGGTGAAGAGCGCGGGGCGGCTGTCGGTGCTCGACGCGACGGTCTTCGGCAAGACGGCGGCGTTCATCCTGGTGTCGCCCCTGCTCGGCGCGATCATCGGGTTCTCGCTCATGCACGGCATCCGGCTGCTCGCCAAGGGCTGGACGCCCGGCAAGGTGAGCTCCCGCTTCCGCCGGCTGCAGCTGCTCTCCGCCGCCGCCTACTCGCTCGGGCACGGCGGCAACGACGCGCAGAAGACGATGGGCATCATCACGGCGCTCCTCATCTCCGCCGGCCTCCAGGACGGCGGCCACGAACCGAAGCCGATGCTCTGGGTCGTGCTCGTCTGCCACGCCGCGATGGGCCTCGGCACGCTCTCCGGCGGCTGGCGCATCGTGAAGACGATGGGCATGAAGATCACGAAGCTGAAGCCAGTGGGCGGCTTCGCCGCCGAGACGGCCGGCGCGGCGACGCTCTTCAGCGCCACGGCGCTCGGCATCCCCGTGAGCACGACCCACACGATCACGGGCGCGATCGTCGGCGTCGGCGCCACCAGCGGGCGCCTCTCCACCGTCCGCTGGGGCGTCGCCGGCCGCATCGTCTGGGCCTGGATCTTCACGATCCCCGCCTCGGCCATCCTCGCCGCCGCCGTCTACACCGTCGCGCGCCTCATCAGCGGCGTGCCCTGATCGTCCGGCCGGGCGCGGCGGCGCGCCGCGCCCGGCGCTCCCGGCGCCTTCGCCCAGCGCGGCGAGGGCTTACGAAGCCCGCCCCGTATCCCCATAGCGCGGCCATGCGGGCGCTGGTGACGGGGGCGACGGGGGCGCAGGGCGGGGCGGTCGCGCGGGCGCTGCTCGCCCGAGGGCACCGCGTGCGCGCCTTCTCCCGCGGGCCCGGCGACCCGGCCGCGGCGCGGCTCATCGAGCTCGGCGCCGAGGTCGTCCAGGGGAGCCTCGACGAGCCGCGCGCCGCCGCGCGCGCGGCGGCCGGCGTCGACGCGGTCTTCGCCGCGGGCGCGCCGCTCGACGGCGGCCCCGGCGCCCGGGACGCCGAGGTGCGGCGCGGGCTCGCCGCCGCCGAGGCGGCGAGGGCCGCCGGCGGCGCGCACCTCGTCTACGCCTCGGCCGCCGGCGCCGACCGGAGCACGGGGATCCCCTACCTGGAGAGCAAGGCCGCCGCCGAGCGGCGCATCGCCGCGCTCGGCGTGCCCTGCACGATCCTCGCGCCCGCCCACCTCATGGAAGACCTGCTCTCGCCCGCGGCGCTCCTCGGCCTCCAGCGCGGCGTCTACGCCGTCCCGCTCCCGGCGGGCTGCCGGCTCCAGCAGCTCGCCGCCGACGACATGGGGCGGTTCGCGGCGCTCGTGCTCGAGCGCCGGCGCGACTTCCTCGGGCGGCGGATCGAGCTCGCGTCCGACGAGATCACCGGCGCCGAGGCCGGCGCGGCGCTGTCCCGCGTGGCCGGCCGCGAGATCCGCTACGCCGAGGTGCCGCTCGCCGAGGTGCGCGCGCGCAGCGAGGACCTGGCCGCGATGTTCCGCTGGCTCGCCCGCGGCGGCCCCGGCGTCGACGTCGCGGCCCTCCACGCCCTGGCCCAGGAGGTCGGGTGGCGGCGCTTCGAGGACTGGGCGCGCGAGCACCTCGCGGGCGCGCTCACCCGCGCCGTCGCCTGAGCCGGCGCCGCCCTCAGCCGTTCGACCCCGGCGCGCGGCTCGTCCGGCCGCCCCCGAGGCTGATGAAGTGGTCGAGGATCCAGGTCTTGAAGCGCTGCAGGTCGAGCCGGTCGAGCAGCGGCAGGAACGCGCGCTCGACCCCGTCCTCGCGGCGGATGGAGGCGAAATCCAGCACGCCGACGTCGTTCGCGGCGAGCACGTACGGCATCACCTCGGTGCGCCCCTCGTCGAAGGCCGAGAGCAGCAGCGACGCCTTGAGGAAGGCGGCCGACACGTCGAGGAAGGCGGGGCGGATGCCGCGGATGTACCGGCTGAACGGCTCCGCGATGACGCGCTTGTCCGGCGTGTCGCGGAGCCCCGCGCCCTCGAGCTGCTGCTTCAGGAACACGCTCGCCGACACGCCGGGGTGCTCCTTGCGGCGGCGCTCGGCCTCGTAGCCCTCCGCGACGATCACGAGCGCGTAGTCGGCGCGCCCGAGGCCGTCGGCGAGCTCGCTCAGCACGTCCTGGGGGAAGCGGAAGAAGGGGAGCACGATGAGGTGCGCGCGCGCCGCCACCGCGCAGTGGAGCGCGTGCCGCCCGCTGCGGTTGCCCATCATCTCGAGGATGTAGATGCGCTTGTGCGTGTACGCGTCCTCGTAGAGCCCGCGCGCGATGTTGGCGCCCGTCTCCACGCCCGACAGGAAGCCGATCGCGCGATCGCCCTCCAGGTCGTTGTCGATGGAGACGTTGACGAAGCCGGACTGCGGGCGAACCTCGAACTCGTCGAGCCACGCCTTGATGCCCTCGAACGTGCCGTTGCCGCCGACGCAGATGAGGTGGGTGAACCCCTGCTCCTTGAACGTCACGGCGGCCTGCTTGCGCTTCTCGCGATCGAGGAAGCCGGTGTAGCGCTCGCTCCGGAAGTCGCTGCCGGCGTCGAGCACGCGCCGCCCCATCGAGCGCGCCGGGATGCCCTGCGCGAGCAGGGAGTAGCGCTGGCGGCGGCTCATGATGAGGCGCTCGAAGTGGGGCTGGGCGCGCGCGTCCGCGGTCAGGGAGCGGAAGCCCTCGGTCGCGGCCCACACCTCGAAGCCTCGTCGCGCCGCCTCCTCGGTCAGCGCGACAGCGACCGAGGAGTAGCCGGGGGCATTGCCGCCGTCGAAGACGAGCAGCAGGCGCTTGTCCGATGCCGGAAGGGTGTCGGGACGTCCGAACTCGACGATGCTGGTCATGGCGCCGGCCTTCTACCACGCGACGCCCGCGTTGGCCGAGCGATTGTCACGCGTTCGAAGCATCGCCCGGCGACGCTGGGCGTCGATCGTGCCGCGCCGCGTGGTGTCGGGCGAGCACGCCGCGTCGCGCGTCGTCGGGCGAGGGCGAGGGCGCCGCGTCGACGCGCGACGCATCGTCGGCGAGCGCGCCGCGTCGACGAGCGACGCGGAGCGCGCCGCTCACCCCGTATTTCGCATGCCGGCGGCGATGCCGTTCAGCGTGAGCAGGAGCGAGCGATCCCGATCGGAGTCCCCGCCGCGGCTCGCCCGCAGGAGCTCGACTTGCAGGAATGAAAGGGGGTCGACGTAAGGATTGCGCAGCGAGATGGACCGCTGGAGCGTCGGGTTGCTGTCGAGCAGCCGCCGGTTGCCCGTGAGCCGCCGGAGCCACGACCGCGTCAGCCGGTACTCGGCGATGATCCTCGGCGCGACCGCCTTCCGCGCCGCGGCCGGCGCGAGCTCGGCGTAGCCCGCGAAGATGTTCATGTCGGCCTTCGCGAGCACCATCTCGACGTTGTCGATGACCGCCCGGAAGAACGGCCACGACGCCATCATCTCCTTGAGCAGCTCCGCGCCCTCGGGCCGCTGGCCCATCGCCTCCAGGCCGCTGCCGACGCCGTACCAGCCCGGCAGGATCGCCCGGTTCTGCGTCCACGCGAAGACCCACGGGATCGCGCGCAGCGACTCGAGGCCGCCCGCGCGCCGCTTGCTCGGGCGCGAGCCGAGCGGCAGGCGCGCGATCTCGTCGATCGGGGTCACCGCCGTGAAGAACTCCACGAACTTGGGCTCCTCCCAGACGAGCCCGCGGTAGACGCGGCGCCCCGTCTCGGCGAGCTCGTCGAACGCGGCGGCGTAGCGCAGCTCGGACGCGGTGGGCGGCCGCGGCTGCGCGCCCAGCGTGTGCAGGATGACGCCGCTGAGCATGAGCTCCAGCGTGCGCATCGCGAGCTCGGGCCGGGCGTACTTGTGGTCGAGCGCCTCGCCCTGCTCCGTCGCCTTGTAGCGGCCGCCCACGCTGCCGGCCGGCAGGGCGAGCAGCGCCTGGTGCGCCGGGCCGCCGCCGCGCGCCACCGACTCGCCGCGGCCGTGGAAGACGCGGAGCGGCAGCTCGGCCTCGGCGGCGATCTTCGGCAGCGTCTCCTGCACGCGCCGGAGCGCCGCGCTCGCCGCGAGCAGGCCGACCTCCTTGCCGGAGTCGCTGTAGCCGATCATCACCTCCTGCACGCCGCGGGCGAGGACGTGCGGGCGGTACTCCGGGTGGGCGAGCAGCGCGCGCAGGATCCGCGCGCTGTCGTTCAGCGCGCCGAGCGACTCGAACAGCGGGACCACGTCGATGCGCGCGCACGAGCGGGCCTCGTCCCACAGCCCGGCGGCCTTCGCGCACGCGAGCGCGGCGAGGACGTCGTTCTCGCTATGGGTCATCGACAGGATGAGCGTGCGGCACGCCGACTCGCCGCTGTCGCGCTGGGCGGCGGCGATCCGCTGGAGCGCCTCGAAGACGCGGCGCGCCTCCGGCCCCATCTGCGCCGGCTCGATCCGGCCCTGTGCGACCTCGGCCGCCGCGGCGCGGGCGTCCTCGGCGGGGGCGCGCATCTCGAGCTCGGCGAGCGCGAACCCGAGCGCGCGCACCTGCGACAGGAGCGCGCGGGCGCGCCGCTCGCCGGAGTGCCCGGAGCGCGCCGCGCGGAGGCTGTCGGCGACGAGCGCGAGGTCGCGCTCGAGCTCCGCGGGCTCGCGGTACGGGGCGGCGAGCGTCGGCTCCTCCGGGCGCACGAACGCGCGCCCCTCGAGCGCGGGGCCCTGGCCGTAGCGCGCGCGGGCCTCGGCGCGGCCGTGCTCGGCGTGCTCGAGCGTCGCGGTGAGGCGCGCCTCGATGAAGCGGAGCTTGCGGCGCCACGGCTCGCCCTCGGTGCGCGGCCCGAAGTGCGCGGCCACCTCGGGCATCGCGGCGGCGTCCTCCTCGATCGAGGCGAGCAGCCACGGCGGCGGCGTGACGTGCCGGAGCGACTGCGACAGCGCGCCGCCGAGCTCGCGCGCCGCCCGGATGAGCCGGCGCAGGCCGCGGATGCGGTAGGCGAACAGCGCGTCCTCGAGCACGGCGGGCACGACGAGCGGGTTGCCGTCCATGTCGGCGCCGACCCACGAGTGGATGCGGAGCGGCACGAACTCCGCGTCGAGCGGCTCGCCGTAGGCGGCCTCGAACGCGCGCTCGAGCGCGGCGGGGAGCTCGGGGAGCAAGTCCCAGAGGATCTCCTCGATGTACCAGGCGACGTTCTTCACCTCGTCGCCGACGGTGGGCCGATCGCGGCGCACCTCGTCGGTCTGCCAGAGCGCGGTGATCTCCTCGCGGATCTCGGCGAGCTTCTTCGCCGACTCGTCCGGCGTGAGCTTGCAGCGGTCGCGCTCCTCGAGGTTGCGCGCGATGCGGTAGAGCTTCTCGAGGACGGTGCGCCGCGCGGCCTCGGTCGGGTGCGCGGTGAGGGTGAGCGTGACGTCGAGCGAGCGGAGCGCGGCGCGCACGCGCTCCGCGGGCACGCCCGCGTCCTTGAGCGCGCGCATCGCGGCCTCGAGCGAGCCGCGCTGCGGGCGCGCGTCGGGGTCGGTCGCGTACGCGCGCGCGCGGCGGATGCGGTGGTGCTGCTCCGCGAGGTTGACGAGGCGGAAGTAGACGGTGAACGCGCGGATGACGGGCTCGATGCGATCGTGCGGCAGGCTCGCGAGCAGCTTGCTCAGCTCCGCCGCGGCGTGCGCGCGCCCGTCGCTCGGGCCGCGACGCCTCCGGATGGCGAGCGTGCGGATGCGCTCCTCGAGCGCGAAGAGCTCTTCCCCCTCCTGTTCGATCAGCACTTCACCGAGCAGGCGGCCAAGCAGGCGAACTTCTTTACGAAGAGGTCGATCGACCTCGCGGCGACGCGGCGGCATGCGGCGAGCCTAGCGCGACGCGGCGTAAAACGGACCACCGAGTGTGGCCCGGGCGGACTGTCGGGCGCCCCCGGAGGTAATGTTACGTAACTTACAGAATGCGTGGGGGCGCGGCCGGGGTGCCGGGGCAGGGGAGCGAGGGCGCTCGCGACGGCCGCGGAGCGCGGCGGGAGCGCCGTCGCGGGGCGGCAGCGAGGGCCGCCGGCTGAGCTCGCGGGCGCCTTTGCTGAGAAGAAAGATTTCACGTGAAGATGGAAGCCATCAGAATGATTGCTCTTTCTCTTGCGTTTGCGCCCGACATCGCGGGGGCAGTGCGATCCGATCGGGCGCTCGTGGTGAGGCGGGAGCGGAAGCGTGGTGGGCGGGAGCCCGGCCATCGAGGCGCCCTGTGCGCGCGGGTAGGCAGCGCAGGTAGGGCGCAGGCAGGGCAGGCGCCGCGAGGTCAATGCTTCCGGGCCTTTCGAGGCCGCATCGAGCTCGTGTACGCTCCGGCGGATGGCCGATGACGTCTTCGGGATCGTCGGCACGACCCAGGGGGCGTTCAAGGTGGAGCGGGTCGTCGCCGAAGGGGGGTTCGGCGTCGTGTACCGCGCGTACCATGAGGCGTTCCGCGCGCCGGTCGCGCTGAAATGCCTCAAGGTCCCGGGGACGCTGCCCGAGCAGCTGCGCGCGCAGTTCCTCGACAAATTCCGCGAGGAGGCCGAGCTCCTGTTCCGCCTCTCGGCCGCGATCCCCGCCGTGGTCCGGCCGCTGCACCACGACGTGATCTCGACCGCGGGCGGCGTCTTCGTCCCGTTCATCGCGCTGGAGTGGCTCGAGGGCAGCACGCTCGCGAGCCACATTGCCGCCCGCGCCGCGGAGCGGCGGCCGCCGCTCTCGCCGCTCGAGGCGATCCGGCTGCTCACCCCGGTGGCGCGGGCGCTCGAGGCGGCGCACCGCTTCCCCGGGCCGAGCGGCCCCACGTGCGTGGTGCACCGCGATCTCAAGCCGGCCAACATCTTCCTCGCCCAGATCCACGGCGCCGAGGTCGTGAAGATCCTCGACTTCGGGATCGCCCGCGCCCGCGACGCCGCGACGCTCATGGCCGGCCAGACCGCGACCACGTCGGGCGGCCTCTCGACGGCGTTCACGCCCGCGTACGGCGCGCCCGAGCAGTGGGCGCCGAAGCGCTTCGGCAAGACGGGCCCGTGGACCGACGTCTGGGGCCTCGCGGTCACCGCGGTCGAGGCGCTCGCCGGCCGCGAGATCATCGCCGGGGATCACGTCGCCATGATGGGCACGGTGCTCGACGAGAAGCGCCGCCCCACCCCGAGGAACGAGGGCGTCCTCGTGCCCGACGCGCTCGAGGGCGCCTTCCGGCGCGCGCTGGCCGTGGACCCGCGCGATCGCTTCCGGGACCTCGGCGCGTTCTGGGACGAGGTCGAGCAGGCGCTCGGGCTGCCGCCGAGCGCGCCGCCGCTCGCGCTGCCCGGCCGGGCCCCGCGCCGCCCGGCGCCCGCCGCCCCTCGGCGGCGCCCGCGGCGCCGCGATCCACGCGCGCGCTGGATCTCCCGGGCGCTGGCCTCACGTCGCCGGCGGCGTTCGCGGACTCGGCGCGGGAGCTCGATCTGCCGGAGCGCGGCGGCCGCCTCCCGGCGCACAGCCTGCCCACCGAGCCGGTCGTGCCGCTCGCGCTCGACTGGTCTCCCCCGGCGCCCCCGCCGTTCGCGCGGCCGTCGTATGCGCCGTCGCGGATGCCGCCCCCGATGACGGCCCGCGCGCCCGCGCGCCCCAGCCTGAGCGCGTCGGAGCTCATGGCCATGTTCGCCTTGCCCGTGCGGCTCGCGGGCGCGGCCGTCGTCATCACGCTCCTCGATCTCGGGGCCGCGTCGCTGCTCTTCGGCGGCGAGCGCATCGGCGTGGGCCCGCTCCGGCTCCTCCACGTCGCGGTGGGCCTCGTGGTCCTGGGGATCGGGATCGCGGTCTTCCGGCTGTTCGCGTCGGATCGCTAGCGCGCTCCATGGCCGCGAGATCGCAGGACATCGGCGACGCGCGGTGGGACGACATCCGCATCTTCCTCGCCATCCACCGCCACGGCAGCCTGGGGCAGGCGGGCGCGCGGCTCGGCCTCGACACCTCGACGGTGAGCCGCCGCCTGACGGCGCTCGAGGCGACGCTCGGCGCGCGCCTCTTCGATCGGACGCGCGACGGCCTCGTCCCGACGCCCGTCGCCGAGCTCGTGCTGCCCGCGGCCGAGGCGATGGAGGCGGCGCACCGGCGCCTCGCGCGCGACGCCTCGGGCGCCGAGGCGGACGCGGAGGGCGTCGTGCGCCTCAGCGTCGCCCCCGGCTTCGCCGACTCGTTCGTCGTGCCCACGCTGGCGCGCCTCCGCGCGCGCCACCCCGGGATCCGGATCGAGCTCGACGCGTCCGTGCGCGTGCTCGATCTCACCCGGCGCGAGGCGGATCTCGCGCTGCGCTCGGTCCGGCCGGAGGGCGCGGACCTCGTCGCGACGAGGCTCGCGTCCGGGCGCTGGGTCGCCGCGGCGTCGGCGGAGGTCGCGAGGGACGCCGGCCGCGTCGAGGCCTGGGACGCCCTGCCGTGGATCACCTGGGATCGCGACCTCGGCAGCTTCCCTCCGGCGCTCTGGCTCGCGCGCCACGCCCCCGGCGCGGAGATCGCGCTGCGCACGAGCTTCTTCCGGTCGCAGATCACCGCGGCCGAGATCGGCCTCGGCGCCGTGCTGGTCCCGGAGCCCTACCTGCGCGTTCACGCGCTCACGCCGCTCGGGTTCGCGGGCGCGCTCGAGGCGAGCGCGGCCGAGTGGCCGACCGATCATCTCTGGCTCGTCGGGCACCGCGCCCTGCGCGGCGTCCCCCGCGTGTCCGCGGTGTGGAGCTTCCTGGTCGAGGAGCTCAGGTCGCGGTGAGCCGGGCCCCAGGCGCGCGGCGCTAGGGCTCGCGGCGCACGCCCGTCGAGCCGTAGCCGCCCGCGCCGCGCGCCGTGGGCGCGAGCGCGGAGACCAGGACCACGTCGGCGAGGGCGACCGGGCAGATCACGAGCTGCGCGATCCGATCGCCCCGGCTCACGGTGAACGGCGCTGCGCCGAGGTTGATCAGGACGACCTTGATCTCCCCGCGGTAGTCCGGGTCGATCGTCCCGGGGGAGTTGAGCACGGTGATCCCGTGGTGGAGCGCGAGCCCCGAGCGCGGGCGCACCTGCCCCTCGTAGCCGTCGGGGAGGGCGACGGCGTAGCCCGTGGGCAGGAGCTTCCGCTCCCCGGGCGCGAGCGTCACCGGCGCGTCGACGGCGGCGCAGAGATCGAGCCCGACGGCTCCCTCGGACTGGTAGGCGGGCGGCGGGACCTCGACGGATCCCACCCGGAGGAAAGACACCTGGATGCGCACGCGCCGGAGCCTAGTTCAGCGCCCCGGCGATCCCGTCAGGATTCCGCGATCACGGGCGCGGCAGCACCGCCTCCAGCCCCGAGCCGCGGAGCGCCTCGAGCGCCGTGTCCGACCACGCCCGCGCCCGATCCGAGAAGCCGGCCTCAACCGCGCGCCGGAGCAGATCGAGCGCGCCCTCCAGATTTCCGTCCTTGGCGCTCGCGCGCGCGGCGCCGTAGGCGTCCTCGCTCTGGCCCGCGCGGCGGAAGATCGCCTCGTAGAGCCGCGCCGACCAGTCGAACGCGCCGTGCGCGAACGCGATCTCCGCCATCTTCCGCGCGTCGTCCTCGGAGAGCTGCTCCACGATGTCGAGCGCGACCGCGGCCGCCCGCGCCACCTCGCCTTGCTCGACGAGCACGCGGATCAGCGGCCCGGCGACCTCCTTCCGGTCGTCGCCGGCCTCGCGGGCCGCCTCCAGCGCCTTGCGCGCCTGCTTCAGCTCGCCGAGCGCGAGGTGCACCGCGCCGACCAGCGCCGGATCCGGCTCGCCGTGCTTGCGCGCCTGCGCGAGCGCCTCGCCCGCGCGCTTCGTGTCGCCGAGGAGCAGGTGCGACCAGCCGATGAGCTCGTGCGCCTCCCGGATCGCGCGCTTCGGCGGCGCCGGGGACTGCGCGAGCACCTCGTTCGCCAGCGCCATCGCCTCGTCCGTCCGCTCGTCCTCCACGGCCCGGCGCGCCCGCTGGAGCAGCACCGCCGTCTCGGGCGGCACCGGCTCCTCGTGGAGCGCGGCGCGCCGGCGGTTCATCGTCGGCGACGAGGCCGCCGGCTCGCTGCGGAACCGCTGCAGGCTCTGGAAGGCGGACATGACGAGGATCAGCGAGAAGAAGAAGAACCCCGCGCGGAGGAAGAAGATGGCGAGCAGGACGGCGGAGACGCCCGAGATCGCCGCCGTCAGCCGGCCCCGCCGCGGGCCGAGCGCGTGCTCGAGGACGTGGCCGCCGTCGAACGGGAGCACGGGGATCAGGTTGAGGATGCCCCACCACACGTTGACCGTGATGAGCATCTCCATCCCGCTCAGCACCATGATCGGGAGGGCGTAGAGCGCCGGGACATAGAGGAGCAGGAGGTGCAGGACGCCGGCGACGAAGAACCCGGCGAAGGGGCCGGCCAGGCTGATGATCACGTGCTGGAGCCGCCCGAGCGGCAGGAGCGACCGCCATGTCGTCGTCCCCCCCATGAAGTGCAGCGTGATCTCCGGCTCGATCCGGTGCCGCTTGATGGCGAACGCGTGACCGAACTCGTGCATGAGGACCGACAGGAAGACCACGAGGACCCACACGAGGAACTGCTGGTACTGTTCCCTGGCCAAGATCCCGAACCCGAGCAGCGCGGCGGAGAGCCAGAACCCGAGCTGGACGTCGACCGAGACTCCAAACAGACGGAAGCTCATGCGCATGTAATAAGGCCTGCGGGCCGTCTGCTCAATGATTGCCGTGCGGACGCGGCCTGCCCTAGAGTGCGCCGCGCGACCTTTTCGCGCGGCCGCGTGCCCCTCCGGCGCCTCCGGCCGCGCGCTGGACGCGGCGCTGGAGCGAGCATGGGCAGGGAGATCCGGGTCAGGAAATGGGCGTTCGCCGGGGTGGCTGCGGCCGGCATGGCGTGCGGCGCCGCGCCGCCGCCGGGGCCGCCCGCGCCGCCGCCTCCGGCCGCGCCGCCGTCCGAGGTCGCGCCGGCCCAGGCCCGCCCCCCGGAGGCCGCCGCGCCGCCCGCGGCCGCCGTCGCGCCGCCGCCGGCGGCGCCGCCGGAGTTCTCGGTTCCGCCCAACACGGCGGTCCTGCACATCGGCGACTCGTTCGCGCTCGCAGGGTTCGCGCAGGCGCTCCGTCCGCGGATGGAGGCGCACCGCGTCCGCTACGCGGTGAAGGCGGAGACCAGCTCGTACACGGTGACCTGGGCCTCCCGGATGGAGCTCCTGGTCGCGAACTACCAGCCGGATCTCGTGATCATCAGCCTCGGCGCCAACGAGGTCGAGAACGTCAATCCCCCGGCCCACGCCGGCGCGGTCCGGCGCATCGTCAAGGCGATCGGCGGCCGCCCGTGCGTGTGGGTCTCCCCTCCGCTCTGGCGGAAGGACACCGGGATCATCGACGTGATCCGGACCAACTCGGCGCCGTGCCGCTTCTTCGACTCCGACGCGCTGGTCCCCGGCCCCCTCCCGCGCAAGAAGGACAAGATCCACCCGAACGAGGTGGGCGGCGCGCGCTGGGCCGACGCCTTCTGGGCCTGGCTCACGGCGGAGCACCTGCCGCCGGGCGAGGACGAGGGCGGCGAGGCGTCGAAGCGCAGCCCCTGGGCGCTCCGGCCGTCCCCGCCGGAGGAGCACCGATCGCGGGCGCAGCCGCCGGAGAGCGCGCTCCAGCAGAGCGAGCCGGCCGCCGCTCGGCAGGTCGAGAGGCTCTGAGCGCGGAGCCCGGGGGCGTCTAGCCCCCCGGCGTTCCGCCTACGCCGGCGACGACGTCGCCACCCCCACCCCGCGGTGCACCAGCCCCGGATCGTGCCCGAGCGCGCCCGCGATCGCCGCGCGCACGTCCCGCATGAGCCGGTTGCGCCCGCCCGCGCCGTAGGGCGCCGGATCGATCGGCGGCATGATCGTGACCACCACCCGGTGGTGCTGCTGCACCACGAAATCCTTCGCCCTCAGCACATGCCGCGTCCCGTCGATCGCGACCGGGAGGATCGGCGTGTTCGTCTCGATCGCCATCCGGAACCCGCCGCTCTTGAAC
The DNA here is from genome assembly GCF_028553905.1 of Sorangium sp. So ce836. NCBI lineage: Bacteria > Pseudomonadati > Myxococcota > Polyangiales > Polyangiaceae > Sorangium > Sorangium sp. So ce836. The sequence goes on from NZ_CP102233.1 coordinate 5,963,250, forward strand.
GGCAGGAGCGCGCCGGTCCGGCTCCGCGTGCCCTCCGGGGCGATCCAGACCCGCGTGCCGTCCTGGAGCATCGAGGCGCCGACCTGCAGGCTCGCGCTCGCCTGGACGTGATCGCTCCGGTTGATCCGGATGAACCCGGCCGCCCTCATCGCCTGGCCGAACACGGGGACGTTGAACAGCTCCTTCTTCGCGATCATCCGGAGCCGCCCCGGGATCGCCCGGAACACCACCGGGATGTCGAAGAGGCTCTGGTGGTTTGACATCACCACGAACGGCCGCGTCCCCGCGGCATGCTCGCGCCCGCGCACCACGAGATCCACGTCGGCGTCCTCGAGGACCTTGCGCGCCCACCAGTCCAGCCGCTCATCGCAACGCTCGAGCGTCACGCGCCTCATCATCGCGTCCACCACGGTCGGAACGCAGATCCGGGCCGTGTCGAAGATCCCCATGAACGTCGTATGAAGGCTCATCGCTCTGATTCCGCTGAAGGGTGAGAGGTCGCGTGCGCGCTCGCGCCATCAGGCCCTGCCGGGGGCAGCGGACGAGCGGCCCTCCGGGGGCGCCGAGCTCATCCGGGATGCGAACGCTTCGAGTATACCACTCAACCCGCAGCTGTGGTGCCGGTTACGGTCACCACCACGCGGCGCGCGTGTGGAGAACTACGGTGCTCCCAGACATACAGGGCTTGCCATGTCCCGAGCGCGAGGCGGCCGCCGGAGATCGGGATCACCTCGCTCGATCGGGTGACGGCGCTCCGGAGGTGACCGGGCATGTCGTCGGGGCCCTCGTCGTCGTGCTCGTAGTCGCGGCCCTCCGGCGCGAGGCGCGACATCCAGCGCTCCAGATCGCGGAGGACGGCCGGATCGGCGTTCTCCTGGATGACGAGGCTCGCCGAGGTGTGCTGGAGGAACACGGCGCAGAGCCCGACGTCGACGCCGGCGCTGGCGACGACGCGCGCGACCTCGCGCGTGATGTCGACGAAACCGCGGCCGCTCGTGCGGACCTCGAGCGTGCGCTGAACGATGGTGGTCACCGCGCCATCTTAGCCGCGTTCGGCGCCGGAGCCCGGCGCGACGTGCGCGACGTCGACGATCAGCCCCCAGCTCGTCCACTGCTGGAACCAGGCGCCGACCCGCGCGCCGAGCGCCGCGCCCGCCGCCTCGCGAGCGCCTGCGGCCTCGTCGACGCCCGCCGCCTCGTCGACGCCGGCGGCCACCTCCTCGCACGCCGCCACGAGCGGCACACCCCGCCCGAGCGCCTCGAGGAGCGCGAACGCCGGGGGCTCGAGCTCCTCGCAGCGCATCGTGAGATCGGCGTCGCTGCGGAAGACGGCGAGCCGGACCTGGCGCGGCGCGGGCAGCGCCGGCGACCTGCCCTGCCGGAGCTCGCCGCGGAGGGCGTGCGCCGGGTAGCGGAGCTGCATCAGCGCGAGCAGCGGATGGAGGACGATCCGGGCCGTGGACCAGCCGTCCTCCGGCATGCCCGTCACCTTCGCCGGATCGAGCGGCGGCGGCGAGGCGCCGTCGAACCGATCGGCGAGCGCCTGCTCGTAGCGCGCCACGTCGCGCGCGAGATCCCGCAGGGCAGGGGGGAACCCCTCGTGCGCGGCCGCGAAGTCGGCGACGCGCCGCCCGAGATCGCGCAAGGTGAAGCTCGCGGGCGGGTGCGCCGCGAGGTATGCCCGGCAGAACGCGTCGAAGCCGTCGTCGCCGAGGACGTGCGCGAGCGCGGGGAAGTCCTCGCGCAGGGCGTCGCGGTGGCGCAGCCAGAACTGCCGCCGGTAGATGTCGGCCTGCTCGGCGGGCGTGAGGCGATCGCTCCCGGCGACGTGCGCGCGGCACCGGGCGGCGAGCTCGGGGTCGTCGGGGAGCGGCGCGCCGGCCGTGAACAGGCGGGTGAGCTCGCCCATCAGCGAGGCGAGCCCGGCCGGGGGCGCGGCGTCACGCGGCGCGCGCACGCGCCACCTCCTCCCGGATCGCGCGCGCCTTCTCGGCCTCGGCCGCGAGGACCTCGAACGCCGGCAGATCGTCGTCCCACTCGATCAGCGTCGACACGTCGCCCGTGTGGCCGAGCGCGCGCCGGTACAGCGCCCACACGGGGTCGGCCACGCGATCGCTGTGGGTGTCGAGGATGTACTTGCCCTGGTCCGCGTGGCCGGCGAGGTGGATCTGCACGATCCGGTGGTGCGGCACCCCGTCGATGTAGGCGCCCGGATCGAAGCCGTGGTTGTGCGAGGAGACGTAGACGTTGTTGACGTCGAGCAGGATGCCGCAGTCGGCCTCCTCGACGACGGCCGAGAGGAACGCCCACTCGCTCATCCGGCTCGACGTGAAGGTCAGGTAGCTCGACACGTTCTCGAGGGCGAGCCGCACCTCGAGGAAGTCCTGCACCGCCCGCGCCCGCGCCGCGACGTGCCGCACGGCCTCGTCCGTGTAGGGCAGGGGGAGCAGGTCGTGCAGGTGGACCCCGTGCGCGCCGCTCCAGCAGAGGTGATCGCTCACCCACGGCGAGCCCACCTTGCGGAGGAGCGCCTTCAGCCGGCGCAGGTAGTCGAAGTCGAGCGGATCGGCGCTGCCGATCGACAGCGAGACGCCGTGCTGCACGAGGCGGTAGCTCGCGAGGGCGCGCTCGAGGTTGGCGAGCGGCATGCCGCCGTCGACCATGAAGTTCTCGCTGATGATCTCGAACCAGTCGACCCGCGGCCGGTGCTCGAAGATGTGGCGGTAGTGCGGGATGCGCAGCCCGACGCCGACGCCGAGGTCGGGGAGCCCCAGCCGCATGCGCTCGAGGTTCGCGCGATCGAGGTTCGCCATGGGTCACCACGTCGCGGCGACGCCCGGGCCCGCGGGGTCGCGGGCCGGGCGTCGCGCGGCTCAGCGTCTCAGTGGCCGCCGCAGTCGGCCGGCTTGCAGCCGCCCTGGCCCTTGCACTCGTTCTGGCCCGCGCACCCGTGGGTGTCGCTCTTGCAGCCGCCCTTGCCCTTGCACTCGTTCTTGCCGGCGCAGCACTCCTTGGCGCTGGCCGCGGGCGCCTCGGCGGCCGCCGGCTCGGCCGGGGAGGCCCCGGTCTCGGGGGCGGGCGGCGGCGACGAGGCACAGCCCGCGAGGCCCGCCACCATGCCCGACACCGCCGTGAACGCCAACGACTTGCCCATATCCATTGCCATCGGAGCCTCCACCTTCGTCATTCATCGAGAGCACCGAGCCCATCGCGCGCCTCGCCCGCATGGCGGCACGCGCGTCTGGGCTCCTCGGGCCTCGCCGGTCTCCTCGACCGCGCCGAGCCCTTCGCTACGCGTCCTTACGCCCGACCGGCTGCGCGGTTTCACCTCGGACGCGTTGATTCTTCCTCCAACTCCCCGTAAGTGAGCGGCGTTGACCTCCAGGCCCACGCGAGCCCCCCTTGCGCGCACCGCGTCCGGCGGCGTGTCCTCTGCGGCTCGGACGGCCGGCCAGCGCGCGGCGTTCCAGGTACGACGTAGCTCGCTTCGGCGCGCACGCGCAAGACAAAGCGTCCACGGCGGCGCGCCGCGGCCGGCGCGTTGTGGAGCCGCGCGGCCGGGGTGGCGCGGTCTGGTCGACGTGTGTCGCGCGGCGCTCACGGGGCTCGCGCTCGGGGCGGCGGGCTGCGGGGGGGCCGCGCGCGACGAGGCCGGCACGCCTGGCGGCGCGGGCTCCGCGCGCGAGGTCTCGATCGCGGCGGCGGCCGCGGAGCTCGAGGCGATGAGCGGGGCCGTCCTCGAAGGCCGCGAGGCCACGTTCCGGGACATCCTGGCCGACACGATCGCGAAGGACGCTTACCTGTGCCTGCCGGCGCCGCGGGACGTCTTCCACGGGGAGGCGCCGGAGGGGGAGCGGCGGATCGCCGGGATGATGCCGCACTATGGCCTGTTCTTCGGCCCGATGAGCTACCTCGTGCGGCGGCGCGGCGGCGCCTGGGAGGTCGAGGTCCGCATCGCGGTCGAGCCGCCGGCAGGCGCTGGTGCCCGGCTCGAGCTGCCCGACTGCGGGCTGGCCGGCGCGCTCGGGGGCGCGATCGCGTGCCGCGGGACGCCGTACGCGCGCTCCGGGTCGACGGACGCCTGCCCGGGCTCCGGCGAGTTCTCGACGCGGGCGACGCCGGCCGCGATCCGCGCGCTGCTGGCGCGCTGGTCGACCGAGGTCGAGGGGTACTGGAACCGCGACGCGCGCGCCTTCGGGCTGCCGGTGCGCTACGACTTCGACTTCGTGCTCGGGGACGACGCGCGCGGGGGGGCGCTCCGGGTGGACCTCGCGGTGCCGCTCTCGCCGACCTGCGGGCGGACGCCGTACTTCAGCGCGATGCGGGCCGGCTGGTCGCTGCCGGTGCTCGCGCACGAGGTGGGGCACGTGCTCGGGCTGCTCGACGAGTACGAGGCGCTCTCCGGGATCGTCCGCTGCTACCCGAAGACGCCGTTCCCGGGCGCCGAGATCAGCCGGATGGGGCTCTCGATGCGGGAGCAGACGCTGCTCTTGCCGGTCCACCATTACCTCGTGCTCCGCCGCTTCTTCTGCCGGGCGCCCGCGTCCATGGATCCCTATGCCGGCGCGATCCGCTGAGCGCTCCGCCCGGCCTCGCGCCGGCCGTCGCCGCCTCGCGGGCGCGGCGCGCGGGCGCGCGTCGCTCGCGGCCGTGGCGCTCGCGTGCGCGGCGCTCGCCGGCTGCCGCTCGGAGCGAGAGGGCGGCGCGGCGGACGCGGGAGCGGGCGCCGTGGAGGTGGCGCCGCCGCTCGTGGGGGCGCCGCCCGGGCCGAGGGCGCCGGCGCCGATCGCGGAGCCGCGCTGCCCGCCGGAGATGGTGCGGGTGGCGCGCCGGTTCTGCGTGGATCGCTACGAGGCGGTGCTGCTCGACCGGGAGACGGGGCTCGAGATCTCGGCGTTCTACCCGCCGTCGCGGCAGGGGGCCGCGTCGGTGGAGCGCGCGTGGTCGAAGATGCGGCTCCAGCTCGGGGACGCGGAGGCGCGGCGCATGGAGCTGCCGCTCCTGCCCGGGTGGCAGAAGCAGCGCGAGTTCGAGCCGCGCGCCGTGTCGCGCCGGGGCGTGCTCCCGCAGGGCTACACGAGCGGCGCGCAGGCGGAGCTCGCGTGCCGGAACGCGGGCAAGCGGCTCTGCACGCTCGACGAGTGGCGGACGGCGTGCCGCGGCGAGCGCGACGAGCGGTTCCCGTACGGGCCGACGTACGCGGACGGGAAGTGCAATGTCTTCCGCGAGGCGCACCCGGCCGCGGTGCTCCACCGCGACGTGAGCCTCGGGCACAGCGATCCGCGGCTCAACCTGGTGCGCGTCGGCGGGGCGCCGCTCCTCCGGCGGACGGGCGAGACCGCGACGTGCGCGAGCGCGTGGGAGGGCGACGCGATCGCGGACATGGTGGGGAACCTGGACGAGTGGATCGACGATGCGGAGGGGACCTTCGTCGGCGGGTTCTATGCGCGCGCGACCCGGGAGGGGTGCATGGCGCGCGTGGTGTCGCACGACTTCACGTACTACGACTACTCGACCGGCGTGCGCTGCTGCGCCGATCTGCGCGAGGCGCCGTGACATCGAGGACGTCGGACGCGAGCCACGACGAGGCGTCCCCGCGTGGCTTCCATGCGGGCTTCGACGCGGTGACCTCGTGCACCGACACGCGCCCGCGAGCGCTCGCGGCGTTCGCGGGGCGCATTCCCGGGCTCCTCTCCGCGAGCGTCGACGAGGAGATCCATGCCCACATGGGCGCCACGATCTCCGAGGCGGTCCTCCAGGCGGGCATCAGCTACGAGACCGTGGTGAAGCCGAGGGTCGAGCGGCTCCGCGCGCGCCACCCGGAGGCAGTCACGACGACCGCCTTCCTCGAGCTCCTGCGGCGGATCGAGCCGTCCACCCTGCTCGGGTTCCGGGGGCGGAAGCCGCTCCTGGTTCGGCGCACGGCAGAGCTGCTCCGCGAGGCGCACGTCGAGACCGAGGCCGATCTTCGCGTCTGGATCGAGCTCGACGGGAGCCAGGAGCGGCTCAAGCGCCTGAGCGGGATCGGCGACAAGACGGTCGACTACTTCAAGATGCTCTGCGGCATCCGGACGTGCGCGATCGACGTCCACGTGCTGCGGTTCCTCGAGACCGCCGGCGTCGAGGTGAGAGGGTATGCCGACGCGAAGGCGGTCGTCTGCCGCGCCGCCGAGCTGCTGCGCGTCGACCCGGCCACCTTCGATCGCGGCATCTGGGACTACATGAAGCGCCGCGGCTAGGCCTCGGCGAGCGCGGGGGCAGTGGGCCTCACCGTGTGCCAGGTGTGCATGAGCGCGCCCGAGATGATCAGCGCTCCCCCGAGGTACCCGCGCAGGGTCAGCGCCTCGCCGAGGTAGAGGCGCGCCAGGAGCGCGCTCCAGATCGGCTCGAAGACGTAGATGAACGCGACCGTCACCGGCGACACGTGCTTTTGCATGAAGATCGATATCGCGGTCGGGAGCAGGGTCGTCCCGAACCCGATGTAGAGGATGACCAAGAGATCCTTGGGGAACACCGGGTGAACGGCGCTCCAGTCGCCGAGGACGGCGGCGCCGAGCCCGGTGAGCACGATCATGGTCGCGACCTCGATCCCGAAGAGCGGCCAGGGCGACGAGTCTTCCTGGTGGATGTCGTGATCCACCCGGAAGATGTAACAGGTGTAGAAGAAGGCCGCGAGGAGCGCGATCAGGTCTCCTCGCCAGTGCGCTCCGTTGATCGGGCCCTCGAAGACCATGAGGAGCGCCCCCGCCGACGCGACCAGGCCGGCGATCCACGTCGTCGCGGCGATGGGCCGCTTGAGCAACCCTCGCGCGATCAGCGCGGCCATGATGCCGTTGAGCGAGGGGAAGAACGCCGTGTTCGTCGCCGTGGTGTGCTTCAGCGCGAGCGTGCTCGTGAAGATGGCGAGCGCGAGGACGCTCCCGAGCTTCACGCCCCTCACCACGAGCGCCCGGGTGAACGCCGCCCTCTCGCGGCGCCAGGAGAGACAGAGGATGAGCACCACCGCGGGGAGGAGCGAGCCCACCTCGAGGAACGAGAACACGAAGTTGTCGATGCGCGCGAGCGCCTCCTTCGACACGGCGTAGAACGTCGCCCAGAGCATCGTGTTGAGCAAGAAGCAGGACAGCGCGACGGTCTTCACAGGCTCTCCCCGGGTCGCGTGGTGACCGCGCGGACCGGGCCGTCGGAGCGGCCCTCCATGCGGCACATCCAGCGTTCGATGATCTGCGGCGTATAGGTCACCGGCATCTCGTGGCGGTAGGCGCGCTTCTCCGATTCGGCGAACGCGGGATCCTGGTGGTTGGCGATCCAGTAGCGCTCATCCTCGGACAGGTACGTCGGACACAGCGTCGTGTCGGTCATCGCGATGTAGTTGCGGATGGTCCGCGCGGCGATCTTCTGCCAGAGCGCCGCGCATTCTGTCAAATGCCGACGAAGGGCGTCATCCGCGGGTGCGCCGAATATGTCTCTGTTGTACCTGTGGAGGAAGCGATCTCGTGCGAACATCGAGAACCCGAACACGTCGGAGCTGATGTTGATGCACGGATACGGAGCTGCCATCAGCGGGTCATAGAGCGGGTCATCCCTGTCGTCGGCCTGCGGGCAGAACGCGATCGCGTCGAAGTCGTCGAAGATCGTGAGGGCCCCCGTGACCGGGCATTTGAGCGCGTGGCGCTGGTGCACGCTCCCGCCGCGGATGAGCCGCTCGGGGTGCTCGTGCGCGAGCGGGGCGATCTGCCGCGCCAGGTACGAGATGGCGTCGAGCGCGGTGCAGCCGGATCCCGCGTAGAGCTCGGGGTTGTTGAAGATCAAGAGGCACGCGACCTTCTCGTACGCGAGCGCGTGGCGCCTGAACTCGCGGTACGTGTCCAGCACGCCTGTACCGGTGTCGATGTCGTCGAGCACCGTGATCATGTACCGCCCGAGCAGAAATTCTCGCCTTCCCGCGACGCAGCCGAGGCAATCACGGAACCACGCCTGCATCTCCTCCATTACGGTCGCATTGGACTTCCGGATCTGGACTTTGTTGAGCATGGGTTCGACTCCCCTGTGCAGCGATGTGCGCTGGATCGGGTGGCCCACGGCCGCCGGCGCGCGGCGGCGGACCGCGCGGAGAGAGCCGCCGCAGGGCGGCCGTCGGCGCGCGCCGGTCGGCTGGAGCGACAAGAAAGCTCAATCCTCCCTGACGCGCGGGAGGCATGGGCGAATCCCCACCCGACACGCACCGTAACGCAACGAACCGTGCGAGGCGCATCAATGTTGTGGGTATCGGGTCAAATTCGCGCGTGTCGCGTCCTTGATGCGCGATTGCGACGGGCGCGTCGATCCGATATCCACTTTGTTCAGGCGCCCCATTTGGGCAGCGGTCGCGGTCGCCGGGGGAGGGCTCGGAGGAAGGCTCGAAGATTGTTTATCTTTTCTTCGCGCCTCCCCCGCATTCCTGTTCAGAGCCGAGCGCCACCCACGTTCGCATCTCGCCCGCGGTCGCGGCGGCGAGGGGAGATCTTCAGGGACCTCGGAATGTCGTCCCGTCGATCGCTGCCGTCACCGCGAGGGAGCTCGTCACCATCAAGGAGCGCTTCGCGCAGCGGTGCCGCTCCGCGTGATGCAGTGCGCCTCCCGTCAGCCGCACGAGGCCGTGGTGGAGCTCGCGCCGTCCGGGGAGAGATGGCGGCAGGAACCCGTGGCGGACCGGCTCCGTGGGAAGGGGCTGCGATCCGGGGGCCACGACGGATGGGATCCGTTGGGAGAGGGTGGCGCCGGGGGGTCGCAACGGATCGCAACCGTCAGGAGGGGCTGGCGCCGGGGGGTCGCAACGGATCGCAACCGTCAGGAGGGGCTGGCGCCGGGGGGTCGCAGCGGATCGCAACCGTCAGGAGGGGCTGGCGCCGGGGGGGGCGCAGCGGATCGCAACCGTCAGGAGGGGGCTGGCGCCGGGGGGGCGTCACGGATCGAATGCTCCCGCAGGGGCTGGCGCCGGGGGGGCGTCACGGATCGAGTGCTCCCGCAGGGGCTGGCGCCAGGGGGGCCGTAACGGATCGAGTGCTCCCGCAGGGGCTGGCGCCGGGGGGGCCGTAACGGATCGAGTGCTCCCGCAGGGGCTGGCGCCGGGGGGGCCGCTCCAGATCGTGCCCGCCGGCTGGGGGCGGACGCAGCGTGTCGCGATGGATCGGGCAGGGCCGCCGCGGCCGCGCTCAGGTCGTCGGGCGGCCGACCGCGAGGAAGCTCTCCTCGCCCTTCGGGCGGCGCCGGTCGCGCCAGAGGAGCGCCGCGGGCAGCACCAGCACGGCGGCGAAGAGGCAGGCGAGCTCGCCGAGGACCGCGGCCACGCCGAGGCTCCGCACGGCGTGGTTCTGCGAGCGCACCAGGGCGAGGTAGCCCAGCGTCGTCGTGAGGCTGCAGAGGATCACCGCGCCGCCCGTCTCGCGCACGGCGGTCAGCGCGCCGCCGGCGCCCTCGCGCGCGTACCGCTGCACGATGTTCACGGCGTAGTCGACGCCGATGCCGAACGTCAGCGGAAGCGCGATGAAGTTCAGGAAGTTGAGCTTCACGCCCATCAGCACGAGCAGCCCCGCCATCCAGAAGACGCCGACGAGCAGCGCGCCCAGCACCGCGAACGCCGGGCGGCCGCCGCGGAAGGCGACGAGCACGACGAGGACCGTCGCGGCCAGCGAGAAGAGCACCGCCGGCGGCACGTCGTCGATGACCGCCGCCCACATGTCCGCGTAGATGACCGCGCGCCCCGACCCGCGCACGACGCTGCCGTCCGGGAGCCGCGTCTCGCGGTACGCGTCCGCCCAGCGGAACAGGTAGTGCGCGTCGTGCACGCTCTCGGGCGTGATCGGGCTGATGTACACGATGCGCCCGCGCGTCCCGTCCGTCTCCGTGAACGCCCGCGCCACCCCCGCCGGCAGATCCTCGATCCCGAACGGCGCGAGATCGTCCGGCGGAATGACGGCCTGGATCCGGCTCCAGTCCTCGTCGCCGATGAGGCCGCGCTTCTTCGCCCGGAGCACGCGCTCCTTGATCTCGAGGAGCAACGGGATCTTCGCCGCCTGATCCTTCGGGACCAGATCCTGGAGGGCGTAGATCTCCTTGAACGGCTTCTCGCCCTCGGGCGCCGCGTCGCGCCGCGCGTAGAGCGCCGCGCGCAGCGGCTCGACCTGCTCGGGCCGATCCACGAGGATCGCCATGCCGTCGGTGCCGACGTAGCCCGTGATCTCCTCCGCGACCGCGCTCAGCCGGATCTGCTCGGCGCGCGCGCTCTCGTCGTTGCGGAGGTTCCGGAGGTCGTACTCCATCGGATCGGCGCGCACGTAGGCGACCGTCGCGACGAGGCCGACCGCGGCCAGGGCGAGGCCGGCGACCGTCAGCCCGGCAGGGCTCCGCGCCGCGAGCCGCGCGAACGGCTCGCCGAACGCGATGCCGCCCTGGGTGCGCCGCCGGAGCCTGCCGAACAGGCCCGGCGACTCCCGATCGAGGGGGCTGAGCCGCTCCATCACCGCGAGGAGGCTCGGCAGCGCGAGGAACGTGGCGACCCAGCAGAGCACCATGCCGGCGCTGCCGATGAGCCCGAAGTCGTGGAAGCCGCGGAACTCGGTGACGAGCAGCGAGCCGTAGGCGGCCCCGGCGGCGCAGCCGGCCGTGAGCGTGGGCAGCCAGGTCTCGCGGTGGGCGACGCGCACGGCCTCGAGCAGGCTCGCGCCGCCGCGGCGCGCCTCCAGGTAGCGCGCCATGTAGATGATGCCGAAGTTGATCCCGTTGCCGGCGACGATCGAGAAGAGGAACCCGGTCGCCATGTTGAGGTGGCCGATCGCGAGCTGGGTGACCCCGAACGTCCAGGCGACGCCGGTGCCGATCGTGATCAGCATGGCGACGAGCATGCGCAGGCGCAGGTAATAGAGGAACACGACCGCCGCGATGAGGACGGCGCCCGCGACGCCGACGTCGGTCAGGTCCTCGTTGATCGCCGCGTACTCGGCGATGCCGGTCTGCAGATCGCCGGCGAGGCCGTAGGTGATCCCGGGGTCGAACGAGGCGGGGCGCACGCGTTCGACGACCTCGCGCACGCGGCGGATCGCCTCGCTGCCGGCGGCGAAATCGCTCCCCAGCACCTTCGAGCGGATGGCGACGACGACGGTCTTGCCGTCCTTCGACTGGTAATAGCCGTCCGGGTAGCGCCCGGCGTCGATCCCGTTCAGGCCGAGGCTCTGCTCGATCGAGCGGGCGTTCACCTCGGGCGGCGGCTCGTCGTCGTCGAGCAGCGCGCCGGTCGCCTTGTTGACCTCGTAGGCGTAGCGCGCCTCGATGTCGTCCCGCAGCTTCGTGAGCCGGTCGCGATCGGCGTAGAGCCCGGCGCGCGGCGAGAGATAGCGGAACGCCTCGTGCACGCCGTCCTCGACGCTGCCGACCCACGGCGGCCCGAGCCGCTCGAGCTCGGGCACGAGCGCGTCCGCGGCCCTCTGGAGCGCGACCGTGGGCGTGCCGTCGCCGCCCTGCAGCACGACGAAGAGCGTCGACACGCCGGCGGTCTTGGCCGCGACCCGGTCGAGCTCCTGCACGCTGGGCCGGGACGCCGGCAGGAGCGACTCGAAGCCGGTCAGCACCGTGAGCCGCGTCGCCAGGAAGAGGGCGATGACGGTGAGGAGCCCGGTCGCGAGCAGCGGCACCGCGGGCCGGTTCACCTGGAGGTCGGCGAGGCGCGCGGCGAGCCCGCCCCCCTTCGAGGAGGGCGGCGCGGCGGGAGAGGAGGCGTGGGGAGGCGAGGTCGGCGGGCGAGGCGTCGCGGGTGGCATCTGCGGAGAGGACATGAGGAGATCGGGGGATCCGGGGGCCTGGAAACGGTGAGGGCGCGAACGCGCCGGGGTGAACTACGCCCTACGTAGGGAACAGCTTCCCCGCGGAACAGCGGAGCGCGCTCGGCGAGGCGGCCGGGCTCGGCCGAGGTCCGGGAGGCGGCCCGAGGATCGCGGGGGAGCGATAGCAGAAATCCGCGACGCAGCGACCGGCCGCCCGCGGGGAACCCTGCGATCAGCGGACGGGCGTGCGCGCCGGGCGGCGGGGATTCCGGCGCCGTGGAGATTCCGCGGAGCGGCGGGTGCTAGTGTCTTTCCATGTCGCTCTCGCGGCCGAAGGCCGTTCTCTGGGATCTGGACGGGACGCTCATCGACTCCAGCGAGCTCCATTTCACCGCCTGGCGAGACGCGCTCGCGGCCGAGGGGCGCACCTACGACCGCGCCGACCATGATGCGGTGTTCGGGATGCGCAACGACGATCTGCTCCGCCGCCTGATCGATCCGGGGATCGCGGAAGCCGAGATCGCCCGCATCGCCGGCGCGAAGGAGCGGCGCTACCGGGAGCGGGTGGCCGCGTCGGGGATCGATCCGCTGCCCGGCGTGCGCGCGTGGCTGAGCGCGCTCCCTCCGCGCGGCTTCCGGATGGCGATCGCGTCCTCCGCGCCGCGCGAGAACATCGACGCGATCCTCGCCGCGACCGGGCTCGCGGGCGCGTTCGACGCCGTCGTCAGCGGCGAGGAGGTGTCACACGGCAAGCCGCACCCCGCGGTGTTCCTCCGCGCGGGCGAGGCCGTGGGCGTCCCGCCGGGCCGGTGCGTGGCGGTCGAGGACGCGCCCGCCGGCGTCCTCGCGGGCAAGCGCGGCGGCATGAAGGTGATCGGCGTGGGCCCGCGGCACGCGGCGCTCGGCGCGGATCTCTCGGTCGAGCGGCTCGACGAGCTGCCCGAGGACGCGGTTGATCGGCTGCTCGACCCGCCGCATCCCTCGGCGGCCCTGTCAGGGCCGGCCGACCGGGACGTCGGGCGGTGAGCCCAGCGAGGCGGATGGGGGCGGTCGTCCTGCCACCAGATGCAGGCGTGTCCGCGGCGGCGATGCGCGCCCCGCGCGGGGCCTAGGAGATCGCTGGCTCCTCGCTGGATGCCGGCTCCTCGCCGGATCCGCTCGCAGGGCCGGAGGTGAACCGGAGCTGGAGGCGCGTCGTGCCGATGCGGATGTTGGCGTCCTCGATCAGGCGCTGGGTGAAGACTCGCTTGCCTCCCACGTAGATGCCATTGCGGCTGCACTCGTCGATGAGCAGGAAGCTGCCGTCGTCGCGGCGCGCGAGCCGGCAGTGCCGGCGCGAGGCCGCGTGGTCGTCGAGCGGCACGTCACACTGCCGGTCGCGCCCGATGACCACCTCAGGGCGGTCCAGCGAGAAGCGACGCAGTGGGCCCTGCTGGCCGACGACGTAGAGCACCGCGTGACGTTCCGAGATCGCCCCGTCCGCCTTTGCGCCCGCGGGCGCCTCGCCCGGCGCGGCCTTCGCGGTCGGCTCGGGCGGCAGCTCCAGTGCGAGCACAGCCGCGAGCCGCTGCAGCCGGCGCCACGTGACCTCCGGGGTCTCGCGGTTGGCGGCCGCGGCGGCCTCAACATGCGCGGCGTCGACCCGGCCCCGCAGCCACGGAGCCTCTCCGTCGAGGCGGACGGACGCCACCACGAGATCCTCCTTCGCGATCGCGCCTGCGTCGGCGTTCGACGCGGGCACGTCGAGGCGGTAGCCCACGCGGGCGAGCCGCGCTGCCCGATCCAGCGTCGAACCCAGGGGGAGCGCGAGCTGATGCGCCGCCCGCAGCAGGTGCCCGGCGTCGATCGTTGGCCCGACCCAGGGCGGCCGTCCGTCGAGGTTCTTCGAGAGGACCAGCACGTCCTCCGTGCCCCACTCCCATATCCCCGTTGGCGGCGGCAGACGCACGCCGAGGGACGTCAGCCACGACAGGCTCTCCAGCAGGTAGTCTAGCGGCAAGCCGGTGCGGACAGCAGCAAATAGGAGCTGCGGGAACGCGATGGCGTCCTCGTGGCCGATGTCATCGGGGAGATCGAGCTCCTCCAGCAACGCGACCTGGGAAAGGGAAACGCGCGTGTCCCGGAGCGCGGCCCAGCGCGCGTACAGGCCTGCCAAGCCCGAGCCCCCGAAGGCGCGCAGCAGCGCGTTCGCTGCCTCACCGACCGGCACGCCGGCGTCAGCCGCGACGCGAAGCACATGCGTGACCGGAATCCGACCCGTGCGCCACGGCGCCATGCCGTTGCCTGCCTCCGAGAGGCAGGCCAGCGCGAGCCAGGTGACATGCGGCACCGCGTCGCCCAGGCGGCGGAGCAGCACGATCGTCTTGAGCATCGCATCGCCCACCGCATCGTGCGCGCTCAGCATCTGTTCGAGCGTGATGTGCGACTCCCAGAGCACCGTGTCCCTCCATGCGACGACCGCGAGGTCCGCGGGGCCGGCGACGTCGAGCGGCCGCTCTTTCCAGGGGGCGTGCCCGTTGAGGTGGCGCGACACGAGCTGCAGATGGGATGCGTCCAGCGGGGAATCGGACGGATCTTCCGGGAGCGGGTCGCATGGGATCCCCAGCGCCGCGCACGCGTCCGCCAGATCCCGGAGGGCCGAGATCGGCGCGCGCGTCGCGGCCGAGAGGCGCACCAGCGAGACGCGCGAGAGCCGCTGTTCGCTGTCGAGGAAACCCCTCAACATGGCAAAGTCGGCGGGGTGATCGAGCCAGTCGCGAAGCTGATCGAGGTCGAGCTTCGGCACCTCGATCCCGACCGCGCCGAGGCGCTGCATCAGGTCGTGCAGGGCGTCGACGGGCATCTTGGCGGAGAGCGCCGCCTCGATCAGGCTGGCCGCCCTGATGCGCCCCCTGGCGTGGTCGCCGTGCTGCGTCAGCGCGGCGACTTCTTGCCGCGAGAACCGGAGCGCGGCGGCGCCTTCGGGGGGCGGCACGGTGGCGATGCCGAGCGGCTCGAACCGTCGCAGCCACGCGCACGCCTCGCCGTACGTGCACCCGCGCTCCGCGGTCACCAGCACCTGCTGCCACTCGGGCGCGCCGCGAAAGAACACGAGGCGCGGCTCCTCGGCGCTCAGCTGCACGTCCGCGAGGAGCGAAAAGCTCGCGTCGGACGTCCGGACGCCGAGGCCGGCGAAGCGCTGAAAGCGCGCGGCCGCGGCGCCGATGGGCTCGCCGAGCTGCACCGCCGCATTCACGACGTGCTCGGGGGAGATCTCGGTGGTCACCCAGGGAGCGCGGCCGTCGAGGTTCATGGACAGCGCGATGGCATCCCCGGGCAGGAGCGGAGGGCAGGGGGGCAGGGGAACGTCGAGGTGCTCGGGCCGAAACTCCCAGCCGCGCGCATCGACCCCGATCGACGCCCACGCCGCGAGCCGCGATGCGATGAGCCACTCGGGCGCCTCTCTTGTGAGGTGCTCGGAGAATACCCGCCGCTGCGGGGGTTGCGGCTCCTGGTCATCATGAGACTCGCGCATGGGCGCCGTCGTGGGAGGGAGCGTGGGGCCCCAGATGAAGAGCCCGAAATCCAGGCGCGACACCCCGAGCGCAGCGACGGGAACCTCGTACGTCCGTGGCCCGTCGGCCGACCGGCCGGGGACCCTGTGCGGGACCCGCGCGCCCGCGCCCCGGAGCGCGGCCACGATCGCGCCGGCGAGCTTCGGGAAGGCCCCTTCGAGCTCCCAGAGCCACGCCGTGGAGACGATCCCGGCGCCGAGGAGCGCCTCGATCTCGCGCTCGGCGATCGCGCAGATCTGGACGTCATCCACGCTGGTGGCATCGTCATGCGCGACATCGAGGACCATGCCCGGCAGCGCGCGCTCGGTGCGCAGCCCGTTCCCGAGGAGCGCCCCTTCGCCGTCGACCCACCAGAAGGCGGGATTGCGCGCCGCCACGCACGCGCCGCCGGCGTCCGTGGTGAGCGCCCCGGCGGGCCACGTCCTCGAGCCGGACGGGGCGGTGGCAACGGTGGCGAACGGCGCGACCCAGAGCCGAGCCGCGAGCTCATCGAGAAAGTCGCCCTGCAGCGCGGCGCCCCGGAGGTACACGCGCACCTGGGTCCCACCGTCGCCCGGAGGCAGGCGGCTCAGGCGGATCACGCGCCCCGCGGAGGTGATGCGCGCGACGAAGCGCTCGCCGGGGCGGCCCTCCGCGTCGAGCGCCTGCGATTCGACCTCCAGCTCGGTCGCCGTGGCGATGAGCGCGGCGATGCCGTGGCCGTCGTGCCCCATGGGCGTGAAGCCCGGCGGCGATGGGCCCACGGCCGCCCAGCGCGCCCCTCGATGAGGAAGCCAGGATGTCGCCAGAGCGGCGCGCCGGCGGCGGCGAAGCAAGCCTGGAAGGTCTCGGTATCCATCCCGGCGCCGGAGTCGCGGCACGCGACGAAGACGCCGCGCTCGTCCTGCCCGTGCTCGATGCGGATCTCGCCCAAGTAGGGGCGTGGCGGGGCGCCGACGGCGCGCTCGGCGTACACCTGCCGCGCCTGCCGGTAGCGGCACGCGTCGACGGCGTTCCGGTAGAGCCCGAGCGCGATGTCCGACGGGGAGCCGGGCGCGACGAGCCGCGGGGCGAGGTCGACGAGGCGATCCTGCGGGATCGCGAGCTGCGGCGGCGGCTGCTCGTAGCAGGGCCGGCCGTCGTCGAGCTGCGTCGGGCGGAGCTTCCGTCGATCGACCCGGCTCGGGAACGGGGCCGCCCTCCGCGGCGCCCCGCGGCGCGAGATCCAGGAAGCTGCCGCGCGATCGAGCAGCGTCCGGAGCTGTCCGACGACCGCGTCGAGGTGCAGATCGAACGCCGGGTGCGGGCACGAGCCAGCCATGGCGAGCTGCTCGGCCCGCACGCTCCAGGTGAGCCCGTCCCGCGTCGCCGCCCAGAGCGCGGGGCTCGCCGGGTCCGAGGTGCCGAGCGTCGCGAGCGCCCAGTCCGGCAGCGCGCGGGCGTCTAGCGCCATCATGCCGGCGATCTGCGAGAGGTGCAGAAGGAACGTCTCGCGGACGCCGATCTCTCGATCGTCGAGGGTGAGCAGCGACAGCTCGCGCGCGCCGAAGCCCGCGGGGGCGCGGGAGCCGCGCCCATCGAGCGGGGCGCCCGCGACCTGCGCGAGCTCGGTGAGCGGCGCCACGCGCTCCAGCGCGGCGAGCCCGCGGGCGGCCTGGCCCTGCGCGTGCCGCAGCGCTGGCGGGAGGCGCCTCCATGTCTCGGGCGAGGTGATCGCCGCCCGGCTCGCGAGCGCGGCCGCGATCGCGCGGGCCGCCGGCGAGTCGGCGCCCGGCGCGGCCTCGGCGATCACGACCAGCCCGCGGCTCATGCGGTGCTGCGCCTCGAGCTCGAGGCGCAGGCCCGCCGCGCCCGGTCGTTGCGCGAACGACGCCGGGTGGTGGCGGGCGAGGTCGAGCAACGCGGCGCGCAGGAGCGTCTCGCGAGCGACCGGAGCGATCGTCAGCAGCGCTACCTCGACGGCATTGAGCGGTGGATCGAGCGGCGCGGCGCCAAGCAGGACCTCGAGGCCGGCGATCGTCCTTCCGGGCAGCGCATCGTCGCGCCACGGGTCCGCGAAGCCGAGAGCCTCCGTGGCTGCCGCGGTCGACTCGGCGGCGTGCGCCGCGCACGCCGCGGCGAGCGCCGCTGTCTCCTCCCGGGTGCGGGCCACTTCCACGTCGGCCGCGGCCAGGTCCCATAGCCGCGAGGCGCGGAGCCGCTCGGCCCAGCCGGTCACGTCTCCGGGCGCGGCGCGCGGCGCTCCTTCGTCAGCGTCGCCCTCGCGCGGCACGCCGAGGGGAGCCCCCTCGCCACGGGTGCCTCCGTGGCGAGGGGCTAACGAGGGCCCAGCCTGCCCTCCGGCGCCGCCGCCGCGAGCGCGCGCAGCTGCGCGTGCAGAGGCTCTCCGAACGCCTCGAACTCGACCATCTCGACGGGCAGCTCTGCCGCACGCCGCTCGAACGCCTTCCGGTCCTCGCGACGGACGAGCGCGAAGTGCGGTCCGGCCGCGCCACGGAAGGCCTGAGCGACCCAGCGGAGCTGATCGCCGAACACGCGGTCTTCGAGGCTGACGCCGACGAACAGCAGCGTCCTCCCCGCCATCTGGGTGCGCAGCGACTCCAGCGCGGCCCTGTAGCGAACCTCGACCGTGGGGCTTTGCGGGTAGAGCGTCGTGTACCCGTCGGGCGTGAGAATGATGTCGTCCACGTGGTGGATGGTGCCGTGCAGGTGCCACACCGTGGGCCGCTGGATCGCGCCCTGGAGGAGCTCGACGAGCCCTGACGGGGTCTCGATGTTCCACTCGCGCAGGTTGCCGGGATCAGGGCACGCCCAGCGCAGGACGGCGTCGTAGTTCGTGGTGATGACGAGCTGGCTTCCCAGCCCCCACACGAGCCGCGCGAGCTCGAGGGACGCGGGCAGCACGTCCTTCGCATCGGGGCTGAGCTGCTCGACGAGGAAGCGGCTCCACGTCGGTCCGAGCGCGCGCTTCGCCTCCTGCGCGGCCTCGAGGAGCCGCGGCGCGTCGAGCGCGAGGAGCGCGCTCACGAGCGCCGCGTCTTTGTTGCGCCCCTCCTCCTCGAGGCGCGCCGCGGCCGCGGAGAGCAGCGCAGGCCAGCTCGGGAAGAGGGAGCTTCCATCCGAGGCCCGCCGCACCGCCATGGCGACGCCCGCGCCCACGAAGGGTACGAGCTGCTTGCGGCCGAGAGCCTCGACCAGGCTGCGTGGAAAGTTCATCGATGCTCGGCTGCTAACCTACCACGTACGACCGAGCCGGTGGCTCGGGCGCCGAGCTTTGAGCCTCGTCGACGGGCGCGCTGCGCTGGCGGCAACCTCACGGGATGCGCGGAGCGCGCGCATCGCGTCACGCTCGATCGGCTCCTGTCGCCAGGCGATTCGATCGGCTCGTCTCGCCTAGCCGGAGGCGACGCGAGGCGACGCGGCGCCCGCGCGCCGCCGGACCCAGCGGCCGCGCGCGGGCGCCGCGCTCGGGAGGCGCGCGGCGTCGCGCAGGGCGGTCCCGAGCGGCTGGACGAGCAGGAAGAACGCGAGGCAGAGCGCGCCGCCCGCGGTGCTCAGGGGCCCGAAGCGCGGCCGCGACAGCGCGAGCGCGGTGCAGCCCACGAGGCCGGCGAGGACGCCGGCCACGCCGAGCGAGAGCAGCGCGACCTTCCGCCGGCAAACGGCGCGCGGGTCCACGCTGGACACGAGCGCGGGGCGCATGCGATCCGCGCCGTCCACGTCCCGCTCCACGTCGCCGATCAGCCACACCGGCGCGCCCGCGCAGATCCGGGCCTCCACGGTCCGGGAGAAGCCGCGCGGCCTGCGCGCGTGCTCGTAGGCCTCGTCGAAGCGCGCCTCGGAGGGGCAGGCGGACGCCGCGCGGACCTCGGCCCGCGACACCCAGACCTCGCCCTCCACGGCGGGCGCGATCGCGATCTCCCGCCCGCCCGCGACGACGGCGCCGCCGTAGATCTCGCCGCCGCGGCCGCTGTCGGCGAAGACGATCTCCTCGCGCGCCGAGCCCGCGGCGCCCGCGCGGCCCACCTGCTCGATCCGGTGGCCGGCGAGCGCGCCGCCGCGCCCGTCGCCGCGGAGGACGCGCGCCTCGATCGGCGCGGCGCCGCGCCGATCGAGGCGCGCGCCGAGCCGCCGGAGCGTCGCCGCGACGGCCGCGAGCTGCTTGAGCGCGGCCGCGGCGATGAGCAGCGTGTTCACCCAGAGGATGGCCAGGGCGAGGGCGCCCATGAGCTCGCGCGTCAGCATCGCTCGGCGCGCCCTACACGCTGGCGGCCTCGGCCTCCGCGCGGCGGAGCTCGCGGGGCGAGAGCGCGATCGGCGGCGCGGACCGCTCCGCCCGGGCGACGTCGCGGGGGGCGGGCCGATCGAAGCGGAGCACGTAGGTCCGGAGCAGGTAGCCGAGCATGCTCGGCTCGTTCAGCCCCGGATCGATGCGCGGCGCGACCTCGCGCTGGTGCGCCTCGGCGAGCACCGACCAGTGCAGCCCGGCCCGGTTGTGGTGGATCGTGTGGTAACCGTTGTTGCACATGATCCAGTTGAAGGCGCGTCCGACGAAGTTGCGCGAGTGGTTCCACTCGCTCCGGACGTCGCACCCGTCGTGCTGGATGAGGTTGATCCGGAGGATGCAGCGCGCGCCGTAGAGCTGCGGGAGCACGACGAAGAAGAGCGCCGTCCAGAAATCGACGAGGAGGAGCGCCCCGGTGAGCCCGAAGGCGAAGGCCGTCTCGAGCCGGTATTGCCGGACGTGCGCGGGCCGGCCGGCGAGCGCGTTCCAGCGCGCGACGCCGGCGAAGGTGTTCGGCCCAGCGACGTTGGGGAAATGGATCAGATTGAGGAGGTTCCAGCGAAACGAGACGTGCTCCGGCGCCGCCCAGTCGGGCTGGCCCTCGTCGTCGAAATGGTGGTGCACCAGGTTATGAGAGGGGACGTTCGCCGACGCCGGGTAGAGCGCGCCGAAGCTGAGCACGCAGCGGAAGAGCATGTTCAGCCGGCGGCTCTGGAAGATGCCCTGGTGCAGGTGGTTGTGGATGACCACGGCGTTCAGGAAGCTCAGGCAGCACGCCGCCGCGAACGCGACGACGTTGCGGCACGCGGGCGCGCAGAACATCGCCGCGAGCAGGCCGAGGTAGGCGGCGACGATCCCGATCTGGCGCCGCTCGGCAGGGTGCTTCACGAGCCACGGCGCGCGCCGCGGGCGCTCCTCGCCGCCGGATGCTGGAGCTCGTGTGGCGACTTCGGCTGTCACCCCACCATCACTATCACTGTTGTCCAGCTCCAACAACGTTGAGCGATCCGCGCGGAGGCGCCTCGCACGGTCGCGTCGCAGCTCCGGGAACGACGGCGAGCCGCGAACTCACATTCGCACCCTTCGCACATCGATGAGCCCGCGCGGTTCCAGCGGCGCGCGTTGAAATCCAGCTCCGGGCGGCGAATCCTGGACAGAGCTATGGACGGAAGTGAGGAACCGGTGTACCCCAGACGTCTGGACAATGGCGTTCGCGTCGAGGCGGAGGCGGCCCTCGGCGTGGAGCCCTCTCCGCGCCAGGGCAGCGCCGCCTCGGGCGCGGGGGAGGCTCAAGCACATGTCGGTGATCGTTTCCACGCTGACGTCGCTGCCATTCACGCAGCTCCGGCGGAACCGATACTTTTACCTTTATTACGACGGTTTCTACGCGCTCGCGTGCGTGGCCCTCCTCGCGTGCATGCGCCTCGGCGGGCACGAGCCGCTCATCGAGCGATGGGACAGCCGCCTCTGGCTGCTCCTGCCGCTGGTCTG
The DNA here is from genome assembly GCF_028553905.1 of Sorangium sp. So ce836. Taxonomy (NCBI): domain Bacteria; kingdom Pseudomonadati; phylum Myxococcota; order Polyangiales; family Polyangiaceae; genus Sorangium; species Sorangium sp. So ce836. The sequence goes on from NZ_CP102233.1 coordinate 5,984,357, forward strand.
CCACGCGCAGATCCTTTGCAGCGTGTTCATCCACAACGCGACCCACAACAACTTTCCGCGGCCGATCAACCGGCTCGTCGGCGAGCTTTGCGGGCTCATGGTGCTCACGCGGTTCGCGTCCTGGGAGGTGATCCACCAGCGCCACCATCGCTACTCGGACGATGTCGACAGGGATCCGCACCCGGTCGTGGCCAGCTACTGGGTGTTCCTGGTGAAGACGGTGGTGAACGTGGAGCGCCAGCTCCAGCAGATCTACTTCGATCTTTACGGCGATACGCCCGAGAGCCGCCGTTACGAGCGGGTCCGCGCGTACGTGAGCTACGCGACGAACCTGTTGCTCATCGCGTGCTGGTACGTGTTCCTCGGCCCGGTCGGGTTCTTCTTCCTCTTCGTGCCCGCGTCCATCGTCGGTTTTCTGCACCTCGTGCACTTCAACTGGTCGACGCACAACGCGTCCTCGCCGGACGGCGACTTCAAGCCGGTGAACCTGAACCACGGATATTACCGGCTCGGCAACCTCCTCTGGCACGGCATCTACATGCACGCGAACCACCACAAGCGCGCGGGCCTGTTCAACCCGGCGAAGCTCACGCCGGGGCTGCCCATCACGAGGCCGGGGCGCTCCTAGCGGCTGCGAGCGGGCCGAAGAGAGCGAGAGGAAACGCAAAGGCGCAAAGGCGCAAAGGCGCAAAAAAGCAAGAGGGAAGGTGATCGTTCCCAGCGTCCTTGCGGATGCGGGACGCCGGCGCACGCCAGGGATGTGTGCCTTCTTTCCCCCCTTGCGCCTTTGCGCCTTTGCGTTTTTTCTTCTCTTCTGTTGGCGCCTCGGCGGGCCGCCCCCGTCGCGCCCGCGCTAGCTGCCCTGCGGGGTCACGCCGGCGTCCCCGGCCCCGGCGCTGGGAGGCTTCGGCGCGCCGCCCGCGCCCCCGTCGCGGGGCGCAGCGCCTGCGCCGCGGGGCGCGCCGGCGTCCGCCGGCGTGGCGCCTGCGCCGCGCGCGCCCGCGTCGACCGCGCCCGCATCGGCCGCGCCCCCGTCGGCGGCGGCCGGCTCGGCGGACGCGTCGGCCGGCGCCGGCTCGGCGACCGCGGTGGGCGAGGGGGCGGGCGGGGCCGTCGGGAGCTCGCTCTCCCAGCACTCCGGCTTCGGCGGGGCCGCGAAGTGGACCGTGCGCGACGCGGCGTCGCCCTTGCGGGTGACGAGCTTGTCGGTCTTGTACACCGTCGCGTTGCCGCACGCGTACTCGGCGGTGTGCTTCGTCTCGAGCGGCAGCGTGCGCGCCCTCGGCGCGCGCTCGTTCTCGCACTGCGCCCACTCGAGCTCGTACTCGGCGTCCTCGTCGGCGAGCAGGACGCGGCTCACCGGATCGTCCTTCGACCGGCGCCCGGTGAGCGTCGCGCGCGTGATCGGGTCCTTGCCGTCGCGCACCGTCAGCGTGACCGGGAAGCGAAGGCTGCCGCGCATCGGCGCGCGCGTCGCCCCGACCTCGAAGTCGGGGCAGATCGGCTCGCCCTCGACCGGGGACGGCGTGGGCGGGCCGCCGCACGCGGCGCTGGAGAGGAGGAGGAGGGCGAGGGCTCGGGCTCCGGGGCGGAGGTTCACGCCGGGATTAGTCGTTACCCCGGGTGCCCGCGTCAAGCGATCTTGGTCTTGCCCAGCTTCAGCACCCGATCGAAGTGCTCCTTCGAGACGGGGACCACGCTCAGCCGGGACTTCTTCAAGAGCGCGATCTCGGCCAGCGACTCGTCGCCGCGGATCGTGTCAAGGGTCACCTGCACCTTGAGCGGGGCGACCGGCTCGATGTCCACCACGCTCCAGTCCTCCTCCGCCTCGGCGGTCGGATCCGGGTACGCCTCGCGCTTGACGCGCGCCACGCCCGCGACCGCCTTGCCCTCGTTCGAGTGATAGAAGAGCACGAGATCCCCCGGCTTCATGGCCCGCATGTTGTTGCGGGCCTCGAAGTTCCGGACGCCGTCCCACATCGTCTGGCCGTCGCGCACGAGCTGCGCGAACGAATATTTTTGAGGCTCGCTCTTCATCAGCCAGTAACGGCGAGACATGCACGATCTCCAGGGCGGCATGAGGGCGGCGCCGGTCGGGCCGTCGCGCCCCCATCCTCGACGGACAGCCCGTCGATGTGACCGGGCACCCTAGCACCCCCCGTTCCTTCGGTGATCACGATCTTGGCGCCGTCCGGCGTTCGCCGCGCGACCTCGAGGCGGCAGCAGGGGGCGGAGGACCCACGCCCGGCCGCCGGCGCCGCGCGACGGAGTGTGACGCCCGAGCGAGATCTGCCGTATTCTCGAGCGGGCGCGTCACACTCCGCGGCCGCCGCGCGATGCAGGGGCGATGAGCACGACGATGACCACCGAGCCCAGCGCCCCCGCGACGAACCCCCTGGCCGAGCCGGGGATCCGCCGAGCCCTCGAGGAGTTCGTGCGACGGCGGGTGCCGAGCGGCGAGGTCGACGACGTGGTGCAGACCGTCCTCTGCGAGGCGCTCGCCTCGCCCGCGCGCCCGGCCGACCCGACGGAGCTCCGGCGATGGCTGCTCGGGATCGCGCGCCACAAGGTCGCCGACCACCACCGGCGCTCGTTCCGGGAGACCGCGACCGAGCTGCCCGACCTGCCGGTCGGTCCGCCGCCCGTCGAGGCGCGCGAGCTGGCGCGCTGGGCCGAAGAGCAGGCCGCGGCGAACCGCGACGGGAGGCAGACGCTCTCGTGGATGGCCCGAGAAGGCGAGGGAGAGAAGCTCGAGAGCATCGCCGCCGAGGAGCGGGTGCCCGCCGCCCGGGTGCGGCAGCGCGTGTCGAGGATGCGGCGGTGGATGCGGGAGCGCTGGCTCGCGGAGCTCGCCGCCGCCGCGGCCCTGGCGATCCTCGCGATCGTCATCGTCCGGCTCCTGCGCTCGACGCGGGACCTGCCCGAGGTCGCGCCGCTGCCCGAGCCGCTGCCGAGCGCCCCGCCCGTCGAGGCGCCGTCGCCGCTCGTCGAGCCGCTGGATCGCGCGCGCTCCCTGAGGGCCGAGGCGCTGCGCGCCTGCGACGAGGCGGCGTGGCGCCGGTGCCTCGACCAGCTCGACGAGGCCGACCGGCTCGACCCGCGAGGCGCCGCCGCGCCCGACGTCGCGGCGGCGCGCGAGCGCGCGCTCGACGGGCTCCGCGCGCCGACGGACAAGCCGCCGGCGCCGCGGTCGATCCAGGAGCCGCTGCCCGTCAAGAAATCGAGAGCGCTGGACGAGACCGACGTTCGCCCCGCGCCCCCGCCCCGCCAGAACGTCGCCCCGACACCCACCTTGTCGGCGCCTGTGAGGCCGCTGCTCAAGTCGAAGAAGCCACAGGGGCCTGACCTGAAGAGCAGTGGCGCACTCGAAAAGATGGATTTCTCGCCCGAGAAACGCTAGCTCCGCCCGCCAGGCAAGCCACGGAGCGCCCGGGGGAGCCAGTCTCGATGGCTCGCCAGCGGCGCTGTCGTCTCCGGAGCGGGTCCGACGCGCCGCCGACCGAGGGGGAGACGCGCGCCTCGCCGTGCGTTTAAATCTCGCAGTTTCCGGCGCAGTCGTCTAAACACGCTGGCGCTCGGCGCAATCAAGGACGCCAAGGAGAGGAGCCCCCGAGATGCGAACCACGAGATGGCTTGGAATGGCATTCGCAGTATCGCTGCTCGCCGCGAACGCCGGCTGCGCGAAAGAGCCCCAGGTGCAGGCGCAGCCGCCGGCGCCGGTGCAGCCGCCTCCGCCGCCGGCGCCGCCGCCCCCGCCGCCCGACGCGGACGCGGACGGCGTGCTCGACGACGGCACCGACAAGTGCGTTGGCGAGAAAGAGGACGGCCTGCCGCCGGACGCCAAGGACGGATGTAAATCTACCGATCCGGACGGAGACGGCATCGTCGCCGAGGCCGACAAGTGCCCGAACGATGCCGAGGTCAAGAACAATTACCAGGACGATGACGGTTGTCCCGACGTCCCCCCGGTCGAGCTCGCCAACAATGAGGTGAAGCTCAACGCGAAGATCGCCTTCGTCGCCGGCAAGGCCGATATCGAGCCCGCCTCGCAGGAGCTCCTCGCCAATATCGCCCAGATCTTCAAGGACCATCCGCAGATCCAGTTCGTCGAGGTCGCGGCCTACTCCGAGAAGGTCGGCAACGACGCCGCCACCGTGACGCTCACGAAGAAGCGCGCCGACGCCGTGGTGAAGGCGCTGACCGCGCTCGGCGTCGAGAAGAACCGGCTGCGGGCCGCCGGCTACGGGGCGCACTGCGCGTCCGACGCGGGCGAGACCGAGGAGGCGAAGGAGAAGAACCGCCGGGTCGAGATCAAGATCATGCGGTTCGAGGGCAAGGACACGGGCGTCGAGCTCGCGTGCGCCGCGGCCATCACCAAGGGCCTCAAGCCGGCCGGCGTGCCCGCCACCGCGCCGAAGGGCGCCGCGGCCGCGGCCCCGGCCCCGAAGGGCTCCGACGCGAAGCCCGCCGCGGCGAAGCCGGCGGACGCGAAGCCCGCCGCGGCGCAGCCCGCCGCGCAGCCCGCCGCCGCCGCCCAGCCCGCCGCGGCGAAGCCCGCGGACACGAAGCCCGCCGCGGCGAAGCCCGCCGATCAGAAGCCGGCCGAGACGAAGCCCGCCAGCGTGAAGTAGGCGCGGGGCGGCGGGCGGGCAGGCGGCTACCGGTCGTCGGCCTGCCCGCGCGCGGCGGCGAGCAGGCGCTGGAGCGCCTCCTTCGCGCGCTGCCTTCGCTGCACCTCGGGCAGCGCGCCCGCGCGCAGGCGCTCGACGTCGGCGCACAGCGCGGCGCGATCCGCGGTGGGAGGCGCGCCGCAGAGCCGCGCGTGCGCGCCGCCCGTGCCCGCGCCGCGCGGCGGCGGCTCGCCCGCGAGCGCGGCCGCGGCGGCCTCGATGAGGTGCGCGGTCGCCGCCGCGTCGTCGCTCTCCCCCGTCCACCGCTCGACGAACCCGGGCTGCTTCGCGAGCCTCGCGAGGACGTCCCAGCGCTCCGCGCGCACGGCGAGCTCCGTCGCGAAGAGCACGACCTTCAGGTTGCGGCCGAGGTCCGGGAGGGCGCGCGTCTCGCCGTCGAGCGCGAGGACGTCGTCGACGACGCTCGCGTCGAGCGCCGCGGCCGCGCAGCGCACCGCGACGCTGAGCAGATCGGCGCGCAGCGCCGGGCCGAGCGCGGGCGCGCGGCCGAGCGCGCGCGCGGCCGCGAGCACGAGCGGGCCGCAGTGCCCCTCGCGCCGCTGCCGCGAGAGCAGCACGCCGGCGTCGTAGAGCCGGCCGCTCCGGCGCAGCGCCTCCACCGCGGCCGTGAACGCGTCGGGGTCGTACGTGCCCCGCTCCGCGGCCGTGAGGAAGCCGTCGAGGCTGCGCAGGACGGGGCACGCCGCCGCGCTGCCCGCGCGCCGGAGGTGCGGCAGCTTACCGAGCACGTCCGCGATGCGCAGCGAGAGCGCGAGCGGGTAGGCGTCGCAGGCGGGCTCCTCGTAGCCGCCGAGCTCGACCTTCGCCTCGGTGCACGCGAGCGGGCCGGCGACCGCGGCGAGCGAGCGCGCGGTCCTCGCGGCGAGCGGGCCGATGCCCGGGGCCGCGGCGAGCCCGGCGGGGAGCGGATCGAGCAGCGCCCGGACCGCGGCGTCGTCGGCGTCGGGCGGCAAGAGGCCGCGCACGAGCGTCCAGAGATCGCCGGCCAGGAAGGGGTGGCCGGCCTCGGCGGCGAGCTGGGCGTCGATCGCGAGCAGCGCGCGCGCGTCGCGGCCCCAGGCGAGCGGCTGCTCCGGGCGCAGCGCCCGCGGCCCGAGCCGCAGGCCGAACGAGAGCGCGGCGATCGCCCGGCGCGCGGCGGCCGCGCCGCGCTCGGCGTCGCCGTCGAGGAAGTTGTAGGCGGCCGCGAGCGCCGCCGCGCCGACGTAGGCGCGCGCGGCGTCGTCGTCGCTCTGGGGCGAGCCCTCGGGCGCGAGCGCGGCCGTGAGCGCGCCCTCGGGCGCGCCGCGGGTGCGGAGGCCGAGGCCGAGCTGGAAGCCGGTCGACCCCTCGAGGAGCCCGGCGCCGTACGAGACGTCGAAGCTGAGCGAGAAGACGCGGGTCGCGGTCTTCTCCTCGTAGCGGTAGGTCATGCGCGGGACGCGCAGGCCGCGCGCGTCGGCGGACGCGAGGACGCGGTCGAGCGCGTCGCGCGCCTCGGCGCGCCGGCCGCCGGCGAAGTCGCGCACGGCGCCCATGACCGCGAGCACGTCGCCCGCGTCGGCCGTCTGGCAGGCGTCGTCCGACGCCGCGCGCATCGCGCCCGCGTAGGCCGCCGGGTCCGGGGCGACGCCGCGCCGGGCCTTCGCGATCTCGCTCAGGTACGAGAGCGCCCACGCGACCCGGCTGCCGCGCTCGTTCGCGAGCGCGACGGCCTCCGGCGGCGGCGGCCCGCCCAGCACGGCCGCGCCGAGGAGCGAGGTGAGCAGCGCGAGGTCGGCCTGGTCGCGCAGCCCGAGCGCCGAGAGCGCCCTCGCATAGCCGACGAACAGGCCCCGGACGTCGCCCTCCGTCCGGGAGGCGGGCAGCGACGCGAGCGCGTCGAGGAGGGCGACGCCGGCCGTGCCTTGCCCGGCGCCGCGCGGCGCCGGGCCGTCGCGGAGCGCCGCGGAGAGCCCGCGGAGCACCCGGCCGAGCGGCGCGCCGCTCTGCTGCGCGAAGCGGTCCGCGGTGGCGGACGAGAAGAGCGCGCGGGCGAGCGCGTAGCCGCCGGTGAGCGCGTCCGCGAGGCCAGGGTCGCCGAAGCCGGCGAGGCCCGCGGCGACGGCGGCCTCGGCGTCCGCGGCGGGGACGGTGAAGCGCACGCGCGGCTCCTCTGCGCCGGCGCGCGGCGCGCGGCCCGCGCCGGGCGCGGCGAGCAGGTCGATCGCGTCGGAGAGGAGCGTCACGAGGAGCCGCGCGCTCCGCGCCCACGCGCCGTCGCCCTGCCGGTAGCGGGGCGCGAGCAGGATCCGGCGGCGGACGTCGCCGAGCCGGGCGAGCGCGCGGCGCGCCTCGGGGCTCGGCCCGCGCCCGGCGGCGGCGCAGGCGTCCTTCGCGGGCGGGGGCTTGCGCGAGCGCTCGGTGAGCAGCACGGCGAGGACGCCGTCGGCGAGCGCGGTGATGTCCTCCACGAGGCCGGGCGGCGGCGCGTCCGCGTCGCCCGGCGCGCCGTCGCCGGGAGCGCCGGGCGCCGCGAGCCCCGCGACGGCGCGGCGGAGCGCGTCGCGCGCCGCCCGGCGCTCCGGGGGGAGCCGGGCCGCGTCGGTCGCGCGCGGATCCAGCGCGCCGGCGGCGCCGAGCGCGGCGTAGCGCGAGAGGCTCGCGGCGAGCGCCGCGAGGCCGGGGTAGGGGAGCGCCGGCGCGGGCGCGAGCGCGCGCTCGATCTGCGCCGACGAGAACGCGAGATCGGGCGCTCGATCCGAGAGGAGCCGGACCAGCGCGTCGGCGGCGTACAGGCCGGCGACGCCCCAGCCGGCCTGCGCGGTGAGGTCGCCGCGCAGCTTCGCGGTGAGCGCGCCCTGGAGGGCCAGGAAGTGCGCGGGCTGCACCTCGGGCGGGTACGACATGCCGGCGAAGGCGCCGGCGAGCGCCGCGGCGAGGACCGCCTCGGGGTCGCGCGCGTCGGCCATGCGGCGCTGGACGGCGACCTGCGTGAGGTCGACGATGGCGTCGCGGAGGCGCTCGTCGGCGAGCACCCCGGGGCTGTAGGCGAGGGGGATCTGCGCGAGCGCGCGGTAGCGGCGCGGCTCGGCCTCGGCGAGCGCGCGCAGCGCGGCGAGGTGCGCGAGGCCGAGCTCGGTGACGCGCCGGCGCGCGGCGCTGCCCGCCTGGCCTGCGGCGGGCGCGGGGCCGCGCTCGTAGAGCAGGCTCGGCGCGTGGGCCCACGCGGTGCTCGTCTGATCGACGGCGCGGACGAGCGCCTCGTAGCGCGGAAGCCACGCGTCGAGCGGCAGCCGCCTGCCCGGCGCCGCGGCCCCGGAGCTCCCGGCCGCGGGCGGGGCGGGCGCGGCCGCGGCGTCGCCGGGGGCGAGGGCGCCGGCGAACACGAGGTCGCGGGGCCCGTCCATGGGCGGGGCGAGGTCCCGGCCGCAGCCCGGGGCCTTGCCGAGCAGGTCGTCGAGCGCGGCGCGCCGGTCCGCGGGCACGGCCCGCAGCACCGCCGCGCCGCGGGCGCGCCACGCCGCGCGGCCGTCGCGGGCCGTGCGCACGCGGAGGAGATCGCCGTAGGGCGTGTCGCTCGGCGCGGGCGGAGGATCCTCCGAGGGCGCGCTGGCGCCGATCGCGTCGCCGTCGTCCTCGAGCGCGACGCCGGCCGTCCCGAGCAGCTGGAGCGCGTACCGGCCGCGCAGCGCGGGCTCGTCGTTGGGGTCGCGCCCCTTCAGCGCGGCGGCGAGGGCGTCGGCGGCGCGGGCGGCCTCGACGTAGCGGAAGGCGCCCGCGGCGCCGAAGGCGCGGCGCACGAGCGCCGCGAGCGCGATGTCGTCCGCGGCGCGCGCGAGCGACGCGTCGCCGCGCGCGATCGGCGCGAGGCCGGCCATGAACGGCCCGAGCGGGTCGCGCGGAAAGATGTGGACCGCGCCGTCGCGAGCGCGCGCGAGGATGAGGTGCTCGTACCCGAGGGCCTCGCCGAGCGCGAGGAGCAGCGCGTCGGCGCCGAGCGCGCCGGGGGCCGGCAGCGGCGCCGCGCGGATCCAGGTCGCGTCCGCCGCGCCCACGCGCGGCGCCCTGGCGGCGGCCTCGGCGCCCGGCTCGACGACGATCGCGACGCCCGGCCGCGAGCCGCCGCGCCGGTCGAGGTCGCGGAGCAGGCGCGCCCACGGATCGCCTTCGTCCCGGGCGGCGCGGGCCTCGACGTACCCCAGGGCGAGCTCGCGCGGCGCGCGGCCTTCGGCGAGGGCCGCGGCGAGGGCGCGCTCGCACGCGTCGAGGCGCGCGGGATCGCAGCGCGCCGCCGGCGGGGGCGCGGCGCCCGGCGAGCTCGCGCCGCCGCAGCCGGCGGCGAGGAGCCCGAGGACGAGCGCCGAGCAGACCGAGAGAGCGGCCGACGAGGCGACCACGCGAGCGTGCAGCATGACGGGCGCGCGACCTACCACGAAGGCCGCGGGAGGGCTGCGACGGGATCGCGGATCGAAGAGGCGGGTCGCCCGGGCCGCGCAGCCGCTGCCTTCCTGCCCCTACCGGCCCGTGCTACTTCCGCAGCATGCGACGGGCTCCGGAGCGACGAGGTGCCGGCGGCGAGGGGGGCGGCGGGGGCGCCGGTCGAGCGGCGCGGGGCGCCGTCGCGGCGCTCGGGCTCGCGGGCCTCGCGCTCGCGGCGTGCAGCGAGGGCGAAGGCGGGTACGCCGGGACGACGTCGCGCGTCGGCAAGGACGATGCGACGATCTACATCAACAACGGCGGAGAGCCGGAGTACGTCGACCCGGGAAAGTCGAACGACTCGGCGAGCTCCACGCTGATCCAGCAGCTCTTCGAGGGGCTGACCACCTACGGCGCCGGCGACCTCCGCCCGGTCCAGGGGGTGGCGACGCGCTGGGAGCAGAGCGACGACAACCGGATCTTCCGGTTCCACCTGCGGCCCGAGGCGCGCTGGTCGGACGGCAAGCCGGTGACGGCGCACGACTTCGAGTACGCGTGGAAGCGCGTGCTGCGCCCCTCCACCGCCTCGCTCGCCGCGACGAACCTCTACGTCCTGAAGAACGGCGAGCTCTTCGCCCTGGGCAAGCTCAAGGCGCTGCGCGAGGCCGCGCCGCTCCGCGCGGCGCCCCGGCCGGACGCCCCGTCCGCCCTGGAGCTGCCCAAGGGGTCGTTCGTCGTGGTGCTGGCGCGCTCGCCGATCCAGGTCGACACCGCGATCGCGCCGCTCGCGGCGCTGCCCGAGGGCGCCGCCGCGGTGACGTTCGCCAAGGGCGACGGCAAAGGCGGCGCCGGCGACCGGCTCTCGTTCGGCGAGGGCGGCGCGGCGGCCCTCGGCCCCGCGCCCGGCGGCGGCTGGCAGGGCGCCGTGGTCGACATCGTCCGCGCGGGCCCGACGTGCCAGTGCAACGGCGCCGCCGACCGCTGGTTCGAGATCGCGCGGGACGGCGCGCGCGGCTTCCTCCCGGGCTGCCTGCTCGTCCCCCCCGCCGCCGGCGCGGCGCCCCGCGAGACGTACGCGGTCGTCACGCCGCACGCGGACCTCCCCACGTACGACCCCGCGGCGGCCCCCGCGGCCGCGCCGGGCGAGCCCCCGGTCGGGTTCGTGCCCGACGCGCTCCTCGTCGAGGACGACAGCGCCGTCGGCGTCCGCGCCCGCGACGACCTCACCCTCGACGTGCAGCTGGAGCAGCCCACGCCCTACTTCACCGATCTCACGAGCTACGTGACCCTCTTCCCCGTGCGCAAGGATGTCATCGAGGCGTTCGCGCAGCGCGGCGAGCCCGAGCTCTGGTTCCGCCCCGAGAACATCGTGGTCAACGGGCCCTACACGCTCGATGAGTGGAAGTTCCGTTACGAGATCACGATGAAGCGGAATCCGATGTACTGGAACCGCGACAAGCTGAAGATCCATCGCGTCGTCTGGCTGGAGATCGAGCAATACAACGCCGCCATGAACATCTACAAGGCGGGCGATCTCGATTACGCGGGCGACAACTCCTCGCTTCCCTCCGAGCACCTGGACTGGCTGTCGACCAAGAAGGATTTCCAGCGATATCCCTACCTCTCCACGTACTGGTTCGAGTTCAACACGAGGAAGCCGCCGGTCGACGACGTCCGCGTCCGCCGGGCGCTCAACCTCGCGGTCGACAAGCAGCAGATCGTCGAGAAGATCACGCGCGGCGGGCAGACGCCGGCCACGCACTACGTCCCGGACTACACGGGCTCGGGCTACGCGGAGGCGGTCGCCGAGGACAGGCGGCTCGGGGTCGACCCGTTCTCGTCGCCGGACGTCATGTTCAACCCGGAGCGCGCGCGGGCGATGCTCGCCGAGGCGGGCTACGAGGTCGTCCGCGAGAGCGACGGATACCGGGCGAAGAACTTCCCGGCCCTCGAGATCCTCTACAACACGAGCGAGGGGCACAAGCAGATCGCCGTCGCTGTCCAGGACATGTGGAAGCGCCACCTCGGCGTCTCCGCCACGCTGCGGAACGAGGAGTGGAAGGTGATGCTCAAGAACGTGCGCGACGGCCACTTCCAGGTCGTGCGGTTCGGCTGGATCGGCGAGTACAACCACCCGGCGACCTGGCTCGGCACGCTGCTCTCGTACAGCCCGCAGAACCGGACGGGCTGGGCCGACCGGGAGTTCGACGACCTGATGCGCGCCGCCGCGGCGACGTCCGATCCCAAGGAGAGCATCCAGACGTTCCGCAGGGCGGAGAAGCGGGCCGTCGACCGCATGCCCAAGATGCCGCTCTACTTCTACACGAAGTCGACGCTGGTGAAGCCCTGGGTCAAGGGGTTCAAGGGCAACGCGCGGAGCGTGCAGCTCGTGAAGTGGCTCTGGATCGGCCCGCGGTGGCGCGACGACCCGTCGAACGAGATCGCGTTTCCGCAGCTCGAGTTTCCCGCGCCGGGCCGGATCGGCCCGACCCTGGGCGGGCCGGACGCGCCCTGAGCGCGACAGGCAGCCGCGGCAGCGCCCGCGGGCCGCGCGGCGCGATGATGCGGCGCAACGATTTCGCGGGCCGAGCGGCCGCGGGGTGATGGAGACGTCCCCGTTGACGCGCTGGCCTGGGCCATGGCCTCATCCACCGGAGAGCAGCATGGACCCTCTCGGGAGAACGACATGAGCAAGACGATCCTGGTCACCGGAGGCGCGGGCTACATCGGCTCGCACACCTGCGTGGAGCTCCTCCGCGCGGGCTACCGAGTGGTCGTCCTCGACAACCTCTGCAACAGCCGCAAGGCGGCCGTCGACCGCGTGGAGCGGATCGCCGGCAAGCAGGTGACGTTCGTCCAGGGCGACGTCCGCGACGCGGCGCTGCTCGATCGGCTGCTCGCCGAGCACCCGGTCGACGCGACGATCCATTTCGCGGGGCTCAAGGCGGTCGGCGAATCGGTCGAGAAGCCGCTCGCCTATTACGAGAACAACGTCGCCGGGACGGTGTGCCTGCTCAAGGCGCTGGACGCCCGGGGCGCGCGGAAGCTCGTGTTCAGCTCGTCGGCCACGGTCTACGGGGATCCCGAGCGCGTGCCGCTCGACGAGGGGTGCCGGCTCGGGCCGACCAACCCCTACGGGCAATCCAAGCTCATGGTGGAGTACATCCTGCGCGACGTCGCGGCCACCGGGGGCTGGTCGCTCGCGTCGCTGCGCTACTTCAACCCGGTCGGCGCGCACGAGAGCGGGCTCATCGGCGAGGACCCGAACGGCATTCCGAACAACCTGACGCCGTTCATCACGCAGGTGCTGGTGGGGCGGCGCGACAAGCTCCGGGTGTTCGGGGGCGACTGGCCGACGCCGGACGGCACCGGCGTGCGCGACTACATCCACGTGGTCGATCTCGCGCTCGGGCACCTCGCCGCGCTGAACCGCATCTTCACCGTCGGCGACAGCTTCACGGTCAACCTCGGCACCGGGCGCGGGAACTCCGTGCTCGAGGTGGTGGCCGCGTTCGAGAAGGTCAGCGGCAAGCGGGTCCCCTACGAGATCGTCGCGCGGCGCCCCGGGGACGTCGCCTCCGTGTACGCGAACCCGGCGCGCGCGACGGAGCTCCTCGGCTGGCGCGCGGAGCGCGACCTCGAGACCATGTGCCGCGACAGCTGGCGCTGGCAGGAGCAGAACCCGAAGGGGTTCGCCGACTGACACCGCATCTCCCGAGCGCGTCCCTGGATCCGTGATGGGGGGAATTTGAACCACAGAGGCACAGTCCTCGGCGCCCTCCTCGCGTCGCTCGCGGCCTGCTCCGGCGAGAGCGAGGGCTACGTCGGGACGACGGCGCGCACCGGCAAGGACGCAGCGACCTTCTACGTCAACAACGGCGAGGAGCCGGAATACCTCGATCCCGGCAAGGCCGTCGACTCGGTGAGCATCTCGCTGCTCCAGCAGATGTTCGAGGGGCTGACCGCTTACGGCGCCGGCGACCTCCGCCCGGTCCAGGGGGTGGCGACGCGCTGGGAGCAGAGCGACGACAACCGGATCTTCCGGTTCCACCTGCGGCCCGAGGCGCGCTGGTCGGACGGCAAGCCGGTGACGGCGCACGACTTCGAGTACGCGTGGAAGCGCGTGCTGCGCCCCTCCACCGCCTCGCTCGCCGCGACGAACCTGCACGTCCTCAAGAACGGCGAGCTCTTCAACCTGGGCAAGCTCAAGGCGCTGCGCGAAGCCGCGACGCTGCGCGCGGCGCCGCGGCCCGACGCGCCGCCCGCGCTCTCCCTGCCGCGGGGCGCGTTCGTCGTGGTGCTCGGCCAGTCGCCCGCCCGGGTGACGTCGGCGGTGCCGCCCCTCCCGGCGCCGCCCCCCGGGGTCGCCTCGGTGACGTACGCCGAGCCCGACGAGAAGACCGGCGCCGGCGAGCGGCTCTCGTTCGGCGCGGCCGGCTCGGCCCCGGCGCCCGCGCCCGTCGACGCGGCCGCCGGCGGCGCGTGGCGCGGCGCCGAGGTCGCCCTCCTCGGGGTCGGCCCGCCGGTCGCTTGCAACGGCGCGGCCGACCGCTGGTTCGAGATCGAGGGACCCCAGGGCCGCGGCTTCCTCCCGGGCTGCCTGCTCGCGCCCGGGGGCGCCGCCGAGTACGCGCTCGTCGCGCCCCACGCGAGCGTCCCCACGTACGACCCCGCCGCGCCGCGGCCATCGCCGCCCTCCGGCGGCGGGGTGACCGGGTTCGTCGCCGCCTCGGAGCTCGTCGAGGACGACAGCGCCGTGGGCGTGCGGGCCCGGGACGACCTCACCCTCGACGTGGAGCTCGAGCAGCCCACGCCGTACTTCACCGATCTCACGAGCTTCGTCACCCTGCTCCCGGTGCGCCGCGACGTCATCGAGCCGTTCGAGGCGCGCGGCGAGCCGGAGCTCTGGTTTCGCGCCGAGAACATCGTCGTCAACGGGCCCTACCAGCTCGACGAGTGGAAGTTCCGGTACGAGATCACGATGAAGCGGAATCCGGCGTACTGGGCCCACGACGCCCTCCGGATCCACCGGATCGTCTGGATGGAGATCGCCCAGTACAACGCCACCTTGCAGCTCTACAAGGCGGGAGATCTCGATTACGTCGGCGACAACTCCGAGCTCCCGTACGACCACCTCGGCTGGCTGTCCGGGAAGAAGGACTTCCGGCGGAGCGAGTACCTCTCCACCGTGTACTACGAGGTCAACACGGCGAAGCCGCCGCTCGACGACGCGCGCGTGCGGTGGGCGCTGAACCTCGCGATCGACAAGCGCGAGCTCGTCGAGAAGGTCACGCGGGTGGGGAAGCCGGCGACGCATTACGTGCCCGACATCACCGGATCCGGCTACGCCGAGCAGGTGGCGGAGGACCGGGCGCGCGGCGCCGATCCGTTCGCGAGCCCCGAGGTCGGCCACGACCCCGCGCGCGCTCGCGCGCTGCTCGCCGAGGCCGGGTACGAGGTCGTCCGCGAGGGGGACGAGCTCCGCGCGAAGGGGTTTCCGCCGCTCGAGGTCCTCTACAACACGGGGGAGGGGCACGGGCAGGTCGCCGTGGCCATCCAGGACATGTGGAAGCGCCACCTCGGGATCTCCGCCACGCTGCGGAACGAGGAGTGGCGGGTGATGCTCAAGAACCTCCGCGACGGCAACTTCCAGGTGATCCGGCTGGCCTGGTACGCCGACTACAACCATCCGCAGACGTGGCTCGGCAACTTCCTGTCGTACAGCCCCAACAACCGGAGCGGCTGGGCAGATGCGGAGTTCGACGAGGAGCTCCGCCGGGCCGCCGCGATCGCCGATCCGCGGGAGAGCATCCGTCGCTTCCGCGCGGCCGAGCGGCGGGCGCTCGACGGGATGTGCCGGATCCCGCTCTATTTCGAGGAGAAGCCGACGCTGGTGAAGCCGTGGGTGAGGGGATACGTCCCCAACGCGCGGAGCACGCAGCTCGTCAAATGGCTCTGGATCGACCCCGACTGGCAGCACCGGCCGGCCGGCGAGCCCCCGCCCGTGCTGGAGCTGCCGCCGCCGGGACGGCTGGCAGGTGCGCAGTGAGCGAGGCCTCACGACGAGGGTCTCCGATGATGACGTGGCGCCGTGACGAACGACCGGGGCGATTCGTGGCCCGGGCGGCCACAGCCGGCTAGAGTCGCCAGATGCTCCTCACCGACGCCGCGATCGGCGCGGCTCACGTGCTCCTCTCCGGCGCCCGCGCCGCGGTCGAGATCCGCTGTCCAGGCCCCGGCGTGCTGCGCGTGCGCCACGCCCCCTCGTCCGCCGTGACGAGCTTCACGCACCCCGATCTGCCGCCCAAGCGGTCCTTCGCCGTGGTGGCCGACGGCGCGCTGCCGCTCTCCGCGCGCCGCGAGGGGGACACGCTCCACGTGTGCGCCGAGGGCGCCTCTCTCGAGGTCTCGCTCGCCTCGGGCACATGGACCTTCGGCGACGGAGAGGGCCGCGCCCTCGCGCGCAGCGAGGGCGTTTCCGGCGACGTCCGACCGGCGTTCCCCGTCGACGAGCGCCGCTCGCGCCTCTCGCTCGCGGCGCCGCCCGGCGAGGCCTACCTCGGCTTCGGCGAGAAGGTCGGGCCCCTCGACAAGCGCGGCCTGCGCTTCACCTTCTGGAACACCGACGCTTTCCCGCCGCACGTCGAGTCCGACCCGCTCTACGCCTCGATTCCCTTCTTCCTGGCCCTCCGTGACGGCGCCGCCTGGGGCCTCTTCCTCGACGAGACGTGGCGCTCGGAGGTCGATATCGCCCTGCGCCGCCCGGATCGCATCGAATGGGAGTCGTGGGGGCCCGAGCTCGACGTCTATCTCCTCGCCGGCCCGCGCCCAGCCGACGTCCTCCGGCGCTACGCCGCGCTCACCGGGCTCCCCGCGATGCCGCCCCTCTGGAGCCTCGGCGCACATCAGTCGCGCTGGGGCTACGAGAACGAGGACGACGTGCGCGGCGTCGTCCGCGGCTACCGATCGCGCGGCCTCCCCCTCGACGTGGTCCACCTCGATATCGACTACATGGATGCTTACCGGGTGTGGACCTGGGACCGCTCGCGCTTCCCGGACCCGGCGCGGCTCGCGCGCGATCTCGCGGCCGAGGGGGTCAGGCTCGTGACGATCGTCGACCCCGGGATCAAGGCGGATGACGGCTATGCCGTGTACGACGAGGCGCGCGCGCGCGACTTCCTCGTCCGGCTGTCGCGCGGCGACACGCTCGTCGGCGAGGTCTGGCCCGATCCCGCGGTCTTCCCGGATCTGACGCGCGAGGAGGTGCAGCGGTGGTGGGGCGATCTGCAAAAGGCCTTCGTCGACGCGGGCATCGCCGGCATCTGGAACGACATGAACGAGCCGGCGTGCTTCTCCGTCCGGCCCGACAGGGGCCTTCCCGCGCCGAACGGCGGGCGCACCTCGGGCCTCGGCACGATCGAGGGCAGCACGCTCCCGTACGACGCGCGCCACGGCGCCCGCCGGCACCTCGAGGTCCACAACGTCTACGGCCTCGGCATGTCGCGCGCCGCCCACGAGGGGCTCGCCCGCCACGCGCCGGAGCGGCGCCCCTTCGTGCTCACGCGCGCGGCCTTCGCCGGCATCCAGCGCTACGCCGCGGTGTGGACCGGCGACTTTGCCAGCAATTTCACGCACCTGGAGGCGTCGATCCCGATGCTCCTCGGCCTCGGCCTCTCGGGCGTGCCGTTCGTCGGCGCGGACATCCCGGGCTTCGTCGGCCGCGCGAACGGCGAGCTGCTCGTGCGCTGGATGCAGGCCGGGCTGTTCTACCCGCTGATGCGCAACCACGCGGCGCGGGGCCGCCCGGCGCAGGAGCCGTGGCGCTTCGGCGAGCCGTACCTCGGCCTCGCGCGCGCGGTGCTCGAGCAGCGCTACCGACTCCTGCCGACCCTGTACACGCTGATGCGCGAGGCGGCGGAGACGGGCCTGCCGGTCATGCGGCCGCTGTCCTTCCAGGCTCCCGGAGATCCCGAGGCGCTCCACGCCTACGATCAGTTCCTCTTCGGCGACGACCTGCTCGTCGCGCCGGTGGTGCGGCCGGGGCAGTCGAAGCGGCTGTCGTACCTGCCCGCCGGCGCGTGGATGGATTTCGCCAACCTGGAGCGCGCGGGGAAGGTGGAGGAGGGCGGGCGCCACGTGATCGCCGATGCTCCGCTCGGGGTCGTCCCCGTGTGGCTGCGCGCCGGGGGCGCGGTCGCGCTCACCGCGCCGCGGATGCACACGACGAGCGCGCGCTGGGAGGAGATCACCTGGCACGTGCACGCGGCGGAGCGGGTGAGCGGCCGCCTCTACGAGGACGAGGGCGACGGGCACGGCGCGTCGCGCACGACGCGGCTCTCGGGCGGCTTCGACGGCGCGGCGTTCACGCTCGAGCGCAGCGTCGAGGGAGACCTGCCGGCGCCGGCGGCGCGCGAGGTGGAGACGATCCGGATCTACGGCGCGCCGCCGCCGCGCGCCGTGGCCGGGGCGAGGTCGCACCGCGCGCTGGACGGGGGCGTCGAGCTCGAGGTGGCGGCCGACTGGCAGCGGATCGAGCTCCGGGCGTCCTGAGCGCCGGCGGCGCCGGCGCGGGGCGCTCAGCCGTGCCGGATCACCCAGTCGAGCGCCAGGCGCACCCGCGCGGGGAGGAGCCGCCGCGACGGGTACACCGCGAAGAGCTCGCGCGGCTCGACGGTGCGGCCCGTCACGGTGAGCTCGACGAGCGCCTCGCCGTGCTGCGCGATCACCTCGCGGGGCGCGCAGACCACGCCCAGCCCCTGCGCCGCCGCGGCGATCGCCGCCCGCGGATCGTTGACGCAGAAGCGCGCGCGCGGCCGGACCTCCTCGACGGAGCCGTCCCGCCGGCGGAGGCGCCACGCGGCGTCCGCGCGGCTCAGGACGGCGGGCAAGGCGCCGAGCGACGCGCGCGCGAGCCGCGCGCGGCCCCGCAAGGCCTGCTGCACGAAGCGCGGCGACGCGGCCAGCGCGTACGGGAGCGACCACAGGCGCCGCGCCACGAGCTCGGCGTCCTGAACGGGCCCCGCGCGAAACGCCAGGTCGACGCCCTCCTCGACGAGCGGGACCACCGCGTTCGTGAGCGTGAGCTCCACGGTCAGGCGAGGGTGCCGGGCGGCGAAGGCGGACAGCGCCGGCGCGATGCGCTGCGCGCCCGTCATCACGGGCGCCGTCACCCGGAGCCTGCCCGCGGGCTCGTCCTCGCGATCGGCGACCCGGTCGAGCACCGACCCGAGCTCCTCGAGCAGGGGCCCGGCGCGCTCGAGCAGCCGCGCGCCCTCGCCGGTGAGGCCGACGCGGCGGGAGGTGCGCTGGAGCAGCCGCACCCCCAGCACCTCCTCCAGCAGCGCCACCCGGCGGCTCACGGTGCTGGTGGGCACCCCCGTGCGCCGGGCCGCCTCGACGAAGCTCAGGTGGTGCGCGACGGCCGCGAAGAGCCGTACGTCCTCGAGGGAGATCATCCCGCTCATGGGATGAAGCATGCCATATCGTCCCATGGTGCGCGCGAGGCGCCCGCGTTACCCCTCCTTCATGAACCTTGAACACCAGCATGTCGTCATCATCGGGGGCTCGTCCGGCATCGGCCTCGGCGTGGCCAAGGCTTGCCTCGCGCGGGGCGCGACGCTGACCCTCGTGAGCCGCTCGCCGCAGAGGCTCGCCGCCGCCGCGGCCGAGCTCGGGGAGGCGCGCCGCGTGCGCACCGTCGCCGCCGACGCGACGCAGGAGGCCGAGGTGCGGGGCCTGTTCGGCGAGCATCCGCCCGCGCACCACGTGGTGGTCACGGCGGTGCAGGGCCACTACCAGCCGATCCGCGAGCTCGACGTCGCGGCGGCGCGCCGCACGATCGACTCGAAGCTCGTGGCGGCGCTCCACATCGCCAAGCACGCGCGGATCGAGCCCGGCGGCTCGCTCATCTTCACCACCGGCATCGCGGCGGCGCGGCCGGGGCCGGGCGGCGCGGTCGTCGCGGCGGCGAACGGCGCGCTCGAGTCGCTCGTGCGCGCCCTGGCCGTCGAGCTCGCGCCGGTGCGCGTGAACGCGCTGTCGCCGGGCTGGGTCGATACGCCGATCTGGGACTCCATCGCTGGCGGCGAGAAGGAGCAGCGGTTCGAGCAGCACGCGCGCCGTCTCCCGGTCCGGCGCGTCGGCGCGCCCGCGGACATCGCGCACGCCGCCCTCTTCCTGATGGGCAACGGGTTCACGACCGGCGAGACGCTGCACGTCGACGGGGGACACCGCCTCGTCTGAGCTCGTCCGCCGAGGCGGCCTGACGCGACGGGAAGCGCAGAGACGCGAGGCGGAGAGATGGGGCCCAGCACGGGAGAGCTCACCGATTCGACCTCTTCCCGCGGGGCAGGGACGACGCACCGCATTACCTCCTCTCGCGTCGAACAAGGCAGGATTCCGTCGGATGCAGCCGGGCTGAATTCAGCGATCTCCACGCGATCGTGGCAGCGGGCGCCGCGCGATCTCGCGTAGGATTCCAGGGGCGACATTGACAACCCCCACGAGGTGTGGTTGTCCTACTTTCTCCCAGGAGTGCTCTATGTCCCCTCGATCTCTCTTTCTTGTGTCCTTCACCGTCGCGGCCCTGGCCTGCTCTTCGGGGCCTGACGACAACAACGGCAACTCGGGCTCCGGCTCCGGCGGCGGGCCGACCTCCGGCGGCACCAGCGGGTCGCCTTCGGGGGAGAGCAGCAGCTCGACGGGCGACGACATCGGGAGCATCTCGGGGGGCAACGTGACCATCGGCGCCGGCGGCGCTGGCGGGAGCGATTGCAAGAGCACGCTCGATGTCCTCTACCGCGACTTCAAGGACACGCACCCCGACTTCGAGATGGACTTCCGGGGCGACGTGGTTCGGCGCAAGCTCATCGAGCCGCAGCTCGACGGCGACAGCAAGCCGGTGTTCCTCAGCTCGGTGGGCTGCCAGGCGGACCTGCAGACCCCGCTCGCCTGCGGGGGCGGGAACCCGAACCAGGTCGTCATCACGAGCGCCGAGTCGTTCAGCCAGTGGTACCGCGACGTGCCCGGCGTGAACATGACGTTCCCCAAGCAGCTCGAGCTCGAGGAGTCGCCGCCCGGCTCTGGCCGGTACATCTTCGACAGCACGGATTTCTTCCCGCTCGCGCCGGAGGAGGGGTTCGGGATCAACCCTCCCAACGGCAAGAACCAGAACTTCCTCTTCACCACCGAGATCCACCTCAAGTTCGGTTACGTCGCCGGCCAGGAGTTCAGCTTCCGGGGCGACGACGACATGTGGATCTTCATCAACGGCAAGCTCGCCCTCGATCTCGGCAGCATGCACGGGCCCGAGTCGGGCGTCATCGACTTCGACGCTCAGGCCGATTACCTCGGCATCTCTCCGGGCAACACGTACACGATGGATATCTTCCACGCGGAGCGCCACACCGACGGGTCGAACTTCCACATCGAGACCAATATCTCCTGCTTCGTGCCCGTCGACGTCCCGCGGTGAGGCGAGGCGCGCCGCGCCCCGGGCCGCGGGCGGGATCGCCCCGCTCGCCGCGCGACGCCCGCGCCATCTTGCGCGCGCGGGCGTCGCGACGACGCCGGGACCGAGCCCCTCAGGGGCCGAACGTGGCGACGAAGATATCGCGGCCCCCCGCGTAAGATGTCGGGCCGGTCCCGAAATCGACCGGACCGATCATGTCGCCGGTGACGCCGATCATACCATTCGGCGCGATCGCGATATCCTCCACGGGAGCATCGAAATCGACCCACCAGAGCTCGTTGCCGCTCGCGTCGAGCCTGGCGAGCCCGCCCCCGGCGAGGATGACGCCGCCGGCAGGATCCAGGGCGATCTTGTTGCCGAAGCGGACCGAGCGGCTGAAGACGTGCTGGCCTGCCGAGTCCAGCTTGACGAGCACGGGGCCGGCGGGGAGCACGCCGCCGCCGAAGTCGACGAGCCCATCCGCGGAGCCCGCCACGAGGATCTCATCCGACGCGTTGACCGCCACCGAGGAGGCGCCCATCGCCCCGTTGTTCTCGAACATCCGCGTCCAGACCAGAGCGCCCGCCGGGTCAAACTTGGAGACGGTGAAGTATTCCGCGCCGAGATGCGAACCGTCCGGGGGATCCTCGTTCGCCACGATCGCGTTGCCGGCGCTGTCGACCGCGAGGCTCACCGCTGCATTGCTGAGGTCGGATGCCGGAATGATCTGTGTCCAGAGGATGCCGGCGCCGCCGGCGCCGATCCTCGCCAGGTAGGTGGAATCGTAGATGCTGTAGAGCATGTACACATTACCGACGGCATCGACCGCGATCTCAGCTACTCGCCACACCCCCGTGTTGCCAAAGATTGGGAATCCGGCGCTCCAGAGATGATCGCCGCCGGCGTCGAACTTGGCCACGAAGACTCCGCGCCGTGGCGCTGCCGCTCTGGCCATCCCCGGCGGCGCCCCCGCGCGCCGCCGGCTCACACGCCGCGGCGGCGAGGACTGCCGCTATGGTGAAGGCGGCCGAGGGGCTCATGCTTGCCGCGGATGCTGAATGGATAGGATCGGAGTCTATGGTCATGGCCGCTTCGATGCTCGGCGCGGGCACGACGTTCATCGCCGGTCGATCGTCCGGCGGCGACCCTCGTCGCAGGGCGGCGCGGTATCAGTCCTCCGGGCAGGCGGGCTTCGGGTCGGGGCACGGCTGGCCCTCGACCCAGGGGCGCGTCTGCTTGCAGCCGCTCACGTCCTCGAAGGTGTTTCCAGAGACGAAGTCGGGCCCCGCGGTGCCGTTCCAGCCGCGGGTGACGCCGTGGCCGGCGACGTGGCGGAACGTCGACCCCTGGATGAACCCGCTGCTCGGCGCCCGGCTGAAGATGACGGCGCCATTGAAGGTCGCGAGATCGTTGCAGCTGAGCAGGATGCAGCCGCAGTCGTAACCGACATACTCGACGATGACGTTCTCCAGGACGTTCTCGTCGCGCGGGATGCCGCCGAACCAGAGCCCGCCCCAGTCGCCGGGCGCGGGCGTCTCCGCGGCCGAGGTGAAGACGATGGGCTTCTCCGGCGTGCCCAGCGCGCGGAGGGCGCCGCTCGCGGCGAAATCGCCGGTGAAGTGCTCGATCTGCATGAAATTGCCGGGCTCGAACCGGATGGTGACGCCGGGCTCGATGGTGAGCGTCGTGAGCGGCGCGTCCTCGCCGCCGCCGCCGATGTTGAAGCGAGCGTCGCGCCAGTCGCCGAAGTGGTAGGGCACGCCGCGGTCGCGCAGGGTCGTGTCCTGCTGCAGCCCGGAGGTCTGATTGGCGCCCTCGTCCTGGATCAGGATCTCGTCCTTTCGATTGCCGGTGTACACGCCGACCGGGATCGAGCCGAGCGCCTGCTCGCCGAGCTCCAGCGGATACGGGTGCTCCTCGCTGCCGCTCTCGGTGATCACGAGATCGGTGGAGCCCTCCGCGAACGCCGACGCCCGCAAGAGGAGCACCCCGGCGCCGAGCGACCCGCGCACCGTCACGTGATCGACGAGCAGGACCGGCGCCGCGGGGGTCACGGACGCCCCGTACGCGGAGAGCGCCGCGTTCGCGTGGAAGCGATCGCCGCCGCCCCCCTCGAGCGTCACGTGGCGGAGGGTCGCCTTGGCAGGCCACGCGACGTGCACGTCGTTCCACCGCGCGCCCTCGCTGCCGCGGAACGTGATCGGCCGCGCCTCGGTGCCCTCGGCCTTCAGCTCGGCGCCCTCATCCATCGCGGAGATGCCCGTGTCCTCCTCGAGCAGCACCTCGGCGCACGGCTCGATCGTGAGCGTCACGCCGGGGCGGAGGCGGACAGGGAAGCTCACGACGTGCGGGCTCCCCTCCGCGGTCCAGGTCTCATTTTCGCTCACATCGCCCGAGTGAACCGTCGGGCCGCCGGACGGCGCGGGGCACCCCGGCTCGGCCGAGCCGCCGGCGCCGCCGGCCCCACCCGAGCCGCCAGCCCCACCCGCAGCGCCAGCGCCGGCAGGGGGAGGGTCGCCAGGATCGCACGCGACGAGGAACATCACACAGATTGAGGTGAGCGTAACTACAACGTTCCGTAGAGCCATATCCATGTTCCTTTGTGGACACCTGTGCGTTGGTGCGCACACAGGCAAAGACGCACAGATTAGCTCATTCGCATCGCGTCCGCAGAGTCTTTGCTCGTGCCAGGCGCGAGCCCGCCCCCTCGCGGCGCGACCCGCGCTGCGCGCCGGCCAAGCGGCCGTGTTGTCGCGTCCGATGGACACCGGCGCTCCTCGGGATGTAATCCGGATTCCGGAGCGGCGAGAGCGCCTGTCGCGCCCCGCGGGCGCTCGACGGGCTTCAGCGCCGGGGCGACGGCTGCGCCATGCGGAACGACGCGAACCGCGCGGCGGCTCCGCTCGGGCCGCGCACGAACAGGACCGCGCGCACGCCGCGATCCCAGGGCGGCAGATCTTCGGCGTCGACGGCGTCCCCGACCGGGGCCCAGGCGGCGGCGCCGCCGGCGCGGATCGCGAAGCGGAAACGGTGCCCGCGCACGACCGTCATCCGGAGCTCGGCGCGCGGGGGCGCGCTCGTCTCGGCCACCATCCGGCTCTCGCCGTTCGCGAGGCGGAAGACGGCGGCGCGGCCGCCGCCGATCGAGATCCCGACCGCGTTGTCGCCGTCGCCGTAGGCCGCGAGCCCCGCCTCGACGTCCGGCGGGGCCGAGACGTCCGTGGTCACCTCATAATCGCCCCGCAGCGTCGGGCGCCCGACGACCGCACCGAGGTGGCTGCCCGGAGCCCCCGGCATCGCGCCCAGCGTGAGCCATCCACCGCCTTCGGGCTCGAGGGTCGCGTCGGGGCGCGCCGCCACGGGCCACTGCCAGTGCGGATCGAGCGCGCCGCCGTCGAACTCGTCCACGATCTCCGCGGGCCAGGGCGCCTGGGGCGCGATGGGCGATGCGGCGCGGGCGCTGGGCCCGCCGCCGCGGAATGACGGCCAGCCGTCGGCTCCGAAGAGCACCTCGTCGAGCAGGCCTTGCCGGCCGACGTACACCGAGTCCAGGGCGCTGTACGCGTGGTAGAGGAGAAAGAACCGCCCGCCGCCGTCGTCCACCACGCTGCCGTGGCCGGGGCACCTCCAGGCGTCGTCGCCGGTGAGGATCGGGTTCGCCGGGTTCTTTTCCCAGGGCCCGCGCAGGCGCGTCGCGCGCGCCACGCCGAGCGCGTAGCTGCACGCCCTGCCGCAGCAGCCGGCGCCCGAGTAGAAGGCGTAGAAGCGGCCTCCGTGCCGCATGAGATAAGGCCCCTCGACGACGCTATCTTCCCAAGGCGCGTCGTTCTGGAAGAGGACGACCGGCGCGCCGAGCAGCGCTGTGCCGTCCTCCGAGAGCTCCTGGGCCCAGATCGGCGTCGGAGCCCCGACGCTGTTCCCGTCCTCCTTCCAGACGAGGTGGCGCACCCCGTTCTCGTCGCGGATCGGGCAGCCGTCGATGGAGCCGACCGCCATGCACGTGAGCGGCCCGTGATCGGTGTACGGCCCTTCCGGCGCATCGGCGCTGGCCGCGGCGACGCATAGCGGGCCGCCGCGCTTCCGGGCCGTATAGACGACGTAATATCGGCCGCGGTCCTCGGTGATCTCGGGCGCCCAGAGGCTCCCCGTGGCCCAGGACGGGAGATCGGGGAAGACCGAGCCCACCCGATCCCAGTTCACGAGATCGGTCGAGCGGAGGAGCGGAAACGGCGCGCCCCACTCGGAGCTCGTCGCCGTCGCCCAGTACGCGCGGCCCACGCGGATGACCGAAGGATCCGGGAAGTCGCCCGGGACAACCGGGTTGGCGTACACGCCGCCGCCGCGGCTCCCCGCGATCTCGGCGGAGCCCGCGGGCACGGCGTCCCCCCCGCAGCCGCCGAGGAGCAGCAGCGAGACCGCCGTGGGCATGACAGCGCAGACCAGGGCCCGGCGCCGGCACGGGACCAGACCGCTTCTCTTCCGCCCCTGCCATGATCGCGGCGTGATCACGGGATGGATTGGCCGAGGAACATCGATTCTTCCGTTTCGGGGCTCGTGAGCGATCCGGCGTCGAGATCGACGTAGCACGAAGAGCGCGCCGGCCGCGCGGCCCGACGGGGAATCGGGCCGCGGGCCTCCGGGATCAGCCGGTCACGTTGTCCCAGGCCACCGCGGTCGGCCCGAGGAGCGAGCGCCCGTTGGTGGCGATGACGTCCTTGTACCAGGAGAACGAGTCCTTCGGGATCCGGCGCTGGGTCTGGTAATCGACGTAGACGAGCCCGAACCGCTCCCTGTAGCCCTCGGCCCACTCGAAATTGTCGAGGAGCGACCAGGCCCAGTATCCGAAGACGTTGACGCCCTCGTTCATCGCCCGCGCCAGGCCGAGCAGGTATCGGTGCATCAGGTCGATGCGCTGCGGGTCGTGCACCTTCCCGTCGAGGAAGACCTGGTCCCGCGTGGCGGTGCCGTGCTCGGTGATCCCGATGGGCAGCTTGTACCGCTCCCAGAAGTACCTCGTGCCCCAGTAGAGAGTGCTGGGGACGACCTGCAGCCAGTCGAGCGTCGCGCGCGGGTAGCCGGGCGGGGACGCGACGCGCTCGGGCTTGCCGTCCTTGCCCTGCCGCCATGTGCCCGCCGAGTACATGTTGAGCCCGAGGTAGTCGAGCGGCCGCTTGATCTGGTCGAAGTCGCTGGCGGGGAAGTCGGGCACGTCGTTGCCGAAGAGCTTGAGGCCGCTCTCCGGATACCGCCCCTCGAGCACCGGCGCGATCCACCAGGCGTTGTTCCACGGGTGCCGCTCGTAGACCGAGAAAATCGCCTCGCGCGCCGCCTCGATGTCGCCCGGGTCCTCCGTCGCGGGGCGCTGGACCTGGGTCGCGAGCACGTAGCCGACCTTCGCCGCCTTGGCCGCGGCGCGCAGGGCGTCCACCTGCTTGCCGTGGGCGCGCATCTGGTTGTGCGCGGCGGTCAGGTAGTCCCGGTACGGGAGCTTGAGCCCCGGGGCGAAGTGCCCTTCGAGGAGCGCGTTGCCGATGAACGCCTGCGGCTCGTTCTGCGTCACCCACCACGGCACACGATCGCCGAGCCGCTCTGCGACGACGGTCGTGTAGTCGGCGAACCAGTCGGCGACGTCCCGCTGGAGGAACCCGCCGCGGTCCTGGAGCGCCTGGGGGAAGTCCCAGTGGAACAGCGTGCACAGGGGCACGATGCCGAGGCGGAGGAGCTCGTCGACGAGCCGGTCGTAGAAGTCGAGCCCTTTCTGGTTGACCTTGCCCGTGCCCTCCGGGAGGACGCGCGTCCACGAGACGCTGAAGCGATAGCTCTTGGCCCCGAGCTCGGCGAGCAGCCCGAGGTCCTCCTTGTAGCGGTGGTAGTGGTCGCACGCGACGTTTCCGGTGTGCCCTTCGAAGACCTTCCCGGGGGTGTTCGAGAAGACGTCCCACACGGAGGGGCCGCGGCCGTCCTCGGCGGCGGCGCCTTCGATCTGGTAGGCCGCGGTGGCCGCGCCCCACAGGAAGCCCTCGGGGAACGGCGCCGCCGTCGTGCCTGCCGGCCCCGCGCCGGCCGACGGGGCCGGCGACGCGAGCGCCGAGGCGGCCGCGGCAGCGGACGGCGCGGGCGAGGCGCCAGGGGCGTTGTGCTGGGTGAGCGACTCGGAAGGAGTGGAAGCGGACATGAGAGCGCATCATCCACGGCGCGCGTTGGGCAGCAATGGGATCGATGCCTGCGCCGCGGCGGCGCCCGGCGGGAAGCGATGCATCGTCGATGCCTGCGCCGGCTGCTTGACGAGCCGCTCCGGCTCGGCAACATGGGCGGCATGCTCGCGATCCGACCGAAAGCCGCTGGCGGCCCCGAGGTGATGACGCTGGAGGAGCACCCGACGCCGACGCCGGGCCCGGGTGAAGCCGTGGTCCGCGTCGAGGCCGCCGGGGTGAACTTCATCGACATTTACCAGCGGAGCGGCCAGTACAAGCTCGAGCCGCCGCTCCCGCTCGGGCTCGAGGGCGCGGGGCGCGTCGAGGCGGTGGGGCCGTCGGTCACCGAGGTGAGGGAAGGGGACGAGGTCGCGTGGGCCGGCGGCGCCGGCTCGTACGCCACGCACGTCCGCATCCCCGTCGCGAAGCTGGTCCCGGTGCCGGCGGGCGTCGGCGCGAAGCGCGCGGCGGCGGCGATGCTCCAGGGCATGACGGCGCATTACCTCGTGCGCTCCACGTTCGCGCTCGGGCCGGGCCACACGTGCCTGGTCCACGCGGCGGCGGGCGGGGTGGGGCTGCTCCTCTGCCAGATGGCGAAGCGGCTCGGCGCGCGCGTGATCGGCACCGTCTCGACCGAGGCGAAGGCGCGGCTCGCGCGCGAGGCCGGCGCCGACGAGGTGATCCTGTACACGCAGGCCGACGTCGAGGTCGAGGCGCGCCGGCTCACGGGCGGCGCCGGGGTCGACGTGGTCTACGACGGGGTCGGGCGCGACACGTTCGAGAAGAGCCTGGGCGCGCTCCGACCGCGCGGCATGCTGGTGCTCTTCGGCCAGTCGAGCGGGCCGGTGCCCGCGTTCGACCCGCAGATCCTGAGCCAGAAGGGGTCGCTCTTCCTGACGCGGCCGACCCTCGGGCACTACACGGCGACGCGCGAGGAGCTGCTCCAGCGCGCCGAGGACGTGCTCGGCGCGATCGCGCGCGGCGAGCTCACGATCTCGGTCGGCGCGACGTACCCGCTCGCCGAGGCGGCGGAGGCGCACCGCGCGCTCGCCGGGCGGGCGACGACGGGGAAGGTGCTGCTCGTGCCGTAGAGCGCCCGGCGGCCTGACGCGCGGAGATCGCGAGCGGGCCACGCAAGGCGGTTCGCCGTCTCCACGAACTCTGGCGCTCGCGCTGGGCCGCGAGGCGCAGTAGCGCGTTCCGGCGCGAGGTTGACCGCGCGCTCTCCGCGCCGGTACGCTGCCGGCGCGGAGGTGCTCATCTCATGTCCGAACGTCCCATGCTTGCTCCCGAGAAGGTCGCCGAAGCGGTGAAGTCGCAGATCGCGAGCTTTCATCGCTCCATCGTGGATGAGGTCGCAGGCGCCGTGAGCCGCGACGGGGTGGTCGTCGTCGGGATGGCCCAGAATCCCTTCGTGAAGAAGGCGCGTCGGCTGCTCGATGGAGAGGGCGTGAGATATACCTACCTGGAATACGGGAGTTACCTCTCCAAGTGGAGGGAGCGGCTCGCCATCAAGCTCTGGGCCGGCTTTCCGACGCTTCCCATGGTGTTCGTCGACGGGGTCCTCGAGGGCGGCTACGCCGAGCTCGTGAAGCTCCGCGATCAGGGCAAGCTCAAGAAGCAACCGTGAACGGGCGCGGATGAACGGCGAGCGCCGCGCGTGCCTGGCGCGCCGGCCGCATACCGGCGCCCCAGCGCGCAGGCCGCCTCGGCCGCGGCAGCGCGACGCGCCGCGCGAAACGCCGTGCCGGCCAGCGATTCCGTGATATGCGGGAAGACGCGGCGCGCCCTCGCGGCCGTCGCCGCGCCGAAGGAAGGCAGCACGGAGGCACCTCGTGACATCGCTCGGGATCCACGGAAGGCGGCGGCATGACGAGGCGAGCGGCGCGGCCCCACGGCCGGGAGGCGGCGCGCCGTGAGCACCTACGCCATCAAGCGGCTGCTCTCGATCATCCCCACGCTCCTCCTCGTCGCCACCCTGGTGTTCGTCCTGGTGCGCATCGTGCCGGGCGGCCCGTTCGATCAGGAGCGGGCCGTGCCCGTCGAGGTCCAGCGCCAGCTCGACGCCAAGTACCACCTGAACGATCCGGTGCTGAAGCAGTATGGCGACTGGCTCTTTGCGCTCGTCACCCGCGGCGACCTGGGCCCGACGTTCAAGTACCCGAACCGCACCGTCAACGAGATCATCGCCCTCAGCCTGCCCGTGTCGATGCAGCTCGGGTTCTGGGCGATGCTCTTCGCCCTGGCGATGGGCATCCCGCTCGGCATCGTCGGCGCCATCCGCCAGAACACCTGGAAAGACACGGCGGCCATGGGGGTCGCCATGGTCGGCCTCAGCGTGCCGCGGTACGTGCTCGCGCCGCTGCTCATGCTGGTCTTCTCGCTCAAGCTCTACTGGTTCCCCGTGGCCCGCTGGGAGACGTGGCGGCACATGGTGCTCCCGGTCATCTGCGCCGGATTGCCGGTGGCCGCCTACATCGCCCGGCTGACGCGAGGCGGGATGCTCGAGGTGATCCGCTCCGACTTCATCCGGACCGCGCGCGCCAAGGGGCTCTCCGAGCGCAAGGTCGTCCTGAAGCACGCGCTCCGGGGCGGGCTGCTCCCGGTCGTGAGCTTCCTCGGCCCCGGCTTCAGCGGCCTGCTCGTCGGCTCCCTCGTCGTCGAGAAGATCTTCAACATCCCCGGCATGGGCCGCTACTTCGTCGAGGCGGCCACGAACCGCGACTACAACCTCGTGATGGGGGTCATGCTCGTCTACGGCTTCCTGCTCATGCTCTTCAACGCGCTCGTCGACGTGGCGTACGCCTTCATCGACCCGCGGGTGGAGCTGCGCTGATCATGCCCGCCGCCCCCCCGCCGCCCGCAGCAGAGCCCGCCGCTGCCGGCGCTTCGCCCGCCGCGCCCGGCGACCTGCCCGCCGTCCCCGGCGGCGCGGCGCCGCGCCCGGCCGGCCCGCTGCGGCTCGACGCGCTCGAGCAGGGGTCGAGCCTCGGGCGCGACGCGTGGCGGCGGCTCCGCAAGAACCGCGCGGCGGTCGCCTGCGGCGCCGTGCTCCTCGCGATGATCCTCGCCTGCATCCTCGTCCCCGAGCTCTCCAGCTACCGGTACGACAAGGCCGACCTCAAGCTCGGCGCGCAGCCGCCCTCGCTCGCGCACTGGATGGGCACCGACTACTTCGGCCGCGACCTGATGGCCCGCGTCTTCTTCGGCGGGCGCATCTCGTTCGCCGTCGGCATCATCGCGACGCTCGTGAGCTTCGTCATCGGCGTGAGCTGGGGCGGCGTCGCCGGCTACTTCGGCGGCAAGGTCGACGCGATCATGATGCGCATCGTGGACGTGCTCTACACGTTCCCGTTCCTCATCCTCGTCATCCTGCTCATGGTCTTCTTCGCGAACGACCAGACGCCCCTCTACCGCGCCTGGAAGGTCGCGCTCGGCCTGTTCGTGCAGGATGCCTCGGATCCGAGCTATTTCCCCATCTTCCAGATCGTCGTCGTCTTCGCGGCCCTCGGCGGCATCTCCTGGCTCACGATGGCCCGCATCGTCCGCGGCCAGGTCATCGCGCTGCGCAGCCAGCCGTTCATCGAGTCGGCGCGCTCGATCGGCGTCGGCCACGCCGCGCTGATCTTCCGGCACCTCGTGCCGAACGCGGTCGGCCCGATCATCGTCTATACGACGCTCACCATCCCCGAGGTGATGATGACCGAGGCGTTCCTGAGCTTCCTCGGCCTCGGCACGCAGGAGCCGCTCTCGAGCTGGGGCCTGCTCGCGTCCACGGGCGCCGACGCGATGGACCTCTTCCCCTGGCAGCTCATCTTCCCGGCGCTGATGCTCGCGCTCACGCTGATCTGCTTCAACTTCCTCGGCGACGGGCTCCGCGACGCCCTCGATCCACGCATCCGAAAGGACTGAAGGGGCGCGCCGCCCCCGCGGCGCGCGCGCGCTCAGACGAACCATGCTGATCGAGGTCAACAACCTGAAGACCCACTTCTTCACCGAGGAGGGGGTGGTGCGCGCGGTCGACGGCATCTCCTTCAGCCTCGATCGCGGCGAGGTGCTCGGGATCGTCGGCGAGTCCGGCTCGGGCAAGAGCGTGACGAGCCTCTCGCTGCTCCGGCTCATCCCCGACCCGCCGGGGCGGATCGTCGGCGGCCAGATCCTGATCGAGTCCGAGGGGGGCGTCGTCGAGGACCTCGTGGAGGCGAGCGAGGCGCGGATGGAGCGCATCCGCGGCGACCGGATCGCGATGATCTTCCAGGACCCGATGACGTCGCTGAACCCCTACCTCCGGGTGAGCGAGCAGCTCATCGAGGTGCTGGAGCTGCACCGCGGCATGGGGCGCGCCGAGGCCCGCCGGCGCAGCGTCGAGATGCTGCAGGCGGTGGGCATCCCCGCGGCGGCGTCGCGGATCGACGACTATCCGCACCAGCTCTCGGGCGGGATGCGGCAGCGCGTGATGATCGCCATGGCGCTGCTCTGCGACCCGGATCTGCTCATCGCCGACGAGCCGACGACGGCGCTCGACGTCACGATCCAGGCGCAGATCCTGGATCTCATCCGGGAGCGGAAGGAGGCGCTCGGCGCGGCGGTCCTGCTCATCACGCACGACCTCGGCGTCGTCGCGAAGATGGCCGATCGCGTCGCGGTCATGTACGCCGGGCGCATCGTCGAGGAGGGCCCGGTCGACGCCATCTTCCACGCCCCGCGCCACCCGTACACGATCGGCCTGTCGCGGTCGATCCCGCGGCTCGAGGGCCCGCGCGGCGCGGACCTCGTCCCCATCCCCGGGATGCCGCCGTCGCTCGCGCGCCTGCCGCCGGGCTGCCCGTTCCACCCGCGCTGCGCCCACGCGGTCGCCGCGTGCCGCGAGGAGGCGCCGCTTCCGCGGGTCGTCTCGGGCGAGGGGGACAGGAGGGCGCTGCACGTCGTGCGGTGCCATGTCGAGGACGTCGCCGGACGAGCGCCATGACCACACCCGCCACACCTCCGCCGCTGCTCTCGGTGCGCGATCTCAAGGTCCACTTCCCGGTGCGGTGCGGCCTGCTCCAGCGGCAGGTCGGCACGGTGCGCGCGGTCGACGGCGTCTCCTTCGACGTCGACCTCGGCGCGACGCTCGGCCTCGTCGGCGAGTCCGGCTGCGGCAAGTCGACGACGGGGCGGGGCATCCTGCGCCTCGTCCCGCCCACGTCGGGGAGCGTGAAGGTCGACGGCCGGGAGATCCTGACGCTCGAGCCGCGCGCGCTGCGCAAGGCGCGCCGCGAGATGCAGATGATCTTCCAGGACCCGTACGCGAGCCTGAACCCGCGCATGACGGTCCACGACCTCATCGCCGAGCCGCTCTTCACCCACGGCCTCGCCTCGTCCCGCGACGGGGCGCTCCGCGAGGTCGCGCGCCTGATGGAGCTCGTGGGGCTCTCGCCCTCGTACATGCGCCGCTATCCGCACGAGTTCTCCGGCGGCCAGCGGCAGCGCATCGGCATCGCCCGTGCGCTCGCCCTCAAGCCGAAGCTCGTGATCGCGGACGAGCCGGTCAGCGCGCTCGACGTGAGCATCCAGGCGCAGATCGTCAACCTGCTCGCCTCGCTCCAGCGCGAGCTGTCCCTCACGTACGTGTTCGTGGCGCACGACCTCGCGGTTGTCCGCCATCTGTCAAGCGAGATCGCGGTGATGTACCTCGGCCGGATCGTCGAGCGCGCCCGCCCAGATGCACTATTCCGCTCACCCCAGCATCCGTACACGCAGGCGCTGCTGTCGGCGATCCCGATCCCCGATCCCGACCAGGAGCGCAAGCGGCGTCGCCTGACGCTCGTCGGCGAGGTGCCGAGTCCGCTGAATCCGCCCTCAGGGTGCCATTTCCACACCCGCTGTCCCTATGCGATGGAGCGGTGCAGCATCGAGGTTCCTCCGCTGGAGGAGCGCCGTCCCGGTCACTGGGCTGCTTGCCACCTCACCGAGTTGCCCACCGCACCTACGCATCCGTGAGGTGATCCGGCGGAGCGCAGTTCCCGACATCGGTTGAGCTCGCTGTCCAGACATGACGGGGAATGTCCGATGACAGGATTTTCCTGACCTCTGTTTGGGTCGAGGAGGTTAGGATCCTTGGACCGATGCCGCGAATTTCTGACGCCACGCTTCGCGCCCAGATCCCGACGGCCCTCCTCATCGGCGGCGATCAGGCGCTGCTAGAGCGCTGCCAGGCGGCAGCGATGGACGTGGGGATCGTCGTCAAGGCGTGCCCCGTATCGATGGCCGCGGCGCTGGCGGAGGAGCGCCGGCCGGTGGCCATCGTGGTGACGTCGTCGACCTACGCGCTGGCGCCCGAGGGGTTCGAGGAGATCGCGCGCGACGTGGTGAGCACGCTGGTGCGCGTCGACGAGACGCTGACGGACGACGAGCTCGGGGCGATGCTCGGCACGGCGGCGCGCGAGAGCCGCAAGCAGCGCTCGTGGCAGCTCACGCCGGGGCGCTACTCGCTGACGCCCGGGGACGACGGCACGGGGCCGTGCTCGGAGCGCTGGACCCTCGGGGGGATGACGGACGCGCCGTCGCGGCGCGACGCCGAGGCGACGCCGCTGCCGCGGTCCGGGCCGCGGAGCGCGGGCGCGCAGGAGCTCGCGTTCCGCGAGCGCGTGGCGGCTGCCGTGGCCTCGCAGCGGCCGGAGCGCTGGGCGGCCGGCGGCCAGGGCGAGGCGCCGCACCGCCCGCTCGATCCGGCGGCGCCGCGCGCGGAGCGCCTGGGTGTGATGGCGTTGACGTCGCGCGCGCGCCGGGAGCTGCCCTCGTCGCCGCCGGCGCCGGCGCCGACAGGCGTGGTGGTCGCGCGCCGGGACGCGTCGGTGCCGCCCGCGGACAGGGCGGGCGCGTACGCGCGGCGGGACACGCCGATGCCGGCCTCGCAGCCGGCGGGCGGGTACGCGCGGCGGGATACGCCGATGGCGGGCTCGCAGCTGGCCGCGACGTACTCGCGGGGGGCGACGCTGCCGGCCGCCGCGCATCCGCGGCGGGACACGCCGGCGCCGCTGTCGCAGCCGGCCGCCGCGTACCTGCGGCGGCAGCCGGGGGTCGCGGTTCCGCGGCGGGACACGCCGGCGCCGCTGTCGCAACCGGCGGCGCCTGGCTCGTGGCAGGCGGCCGGGGCGCCGTCCCGGCGCGAGACGCTGGCGCCGAGCTCGCGCCCGGCCGCGCCGAGCTCGCGGCAGGCGGCGCCGAGCTCGCGGCAGGAGGCCGGGGCGCCGTCCCGGCGCGAGGCGCTCGTGCCGAGCTCGCGGCCGGCCGCGCCGAGCTCGCGCCCGGCGGCGCCGCTGTCGCAGCCGGCGGTGCCGAGCTCGCGGCGGGAGGCGCAGCTCGCCGGGGCGCCTCTTCGACGGGAGACGCCGGTGTCGCCCTCGCAGCGGGGCGCGGGGCACCCGCAGCCGGAGATGACCGCGGGGCAGATGGGCGCGGCACCGTCGCAGCGCGAGGCGCTCGCGCCGGGTGCGCTGGAAGGTGAGGCCTACGGCAGCCATTCCACGCCGCCGCCGAGCTCACACCGGGCGCCGCCTTCCTCCCGCAGAGCTCAGTTCCATGTCGACATCGCTTTGCTGTTCGACGAGCGAGGCCTGCCGCGCGCCGATCCAGAGGAGAAATGATGCCTCGGCCGGGCTGGAGCGGCGCGGGGCAACGGCGAGCGGGCTAGCCGCCGTCCCCGCCCGAGCCGCCACCGCCGCCCGAGCCGCCGTCCCCGCCCGCGCCGCCATCGCCGCCCGAGCCGCCACCGCCGCCCGAGCCGCCGTCCCCGCCCGCGCCGCCATCGCCGCCCGAGCCGCCACCGCCGCCCGCGCCGCCATCGCCGCCCGAGCCGCCGTCCCCGCCTGCGCCGCCGCTGCCGTCTTCACACGACGCCGCGACGGTCAGCGACAAGCTCCGGGTGAGCGGCTCCTGCTTGCTCTCGCCGCCGAGGATCGGCTCGCCCGCGTCGCTCACGGCGGCGATGGTGATCTCGAGCTCACCGTAGCGTTCCTCGGGATCGAGCGCGCCGAGGCGCACGTCGATCACGCGGCCGGCCGCGGCGTTGTTCCTCTCGCCGTCGACGCTGAGCACGAGGTGCCCGCACTGCCGGTACGTCAAGCAGGTGCCGGGAGGGCGGAGGAGGAGCTCGGAGACCGTCACGCTGATCGGAACCGTCGGGCCGTCGTCGGAGGAGGCGTCCGAGGGCTCCCCGATCGCGACGCAGGCGCCGTCCTTCGGGCTCACGATCTCGAGCTGGGGCACTCCGGTCGGGCCGGGGGCGGTCGACGTCTCATCGTCGCTGCAGCCGGAAGCGCCGGCGAGC
This sequence comes from Sorangium sp. So ce836, assembly GCF_028553905.1. Classification (NCBI taxonomy): domain Bacteria; kingdom Pseudomonadati; phylum Myxococcota; order Polyangiales; family Polyangiaceae; genus Sorangium; species Sorangium sp. So ce836. The sequence goes on from NZ_CP102233.1 coordinate 6,019,379, forward strand.
CCGGCGACGAGGACGAGCGCGAGCCGCGCAACCATCGGAGATGCCATGCCGCGCGGTTTATCCGTTGGCGTGGCGCCGGGCAATCCCTTCGTCCACGGCGGCCCTCCTGCGGCCCGCGGAGCGCCCTCCCGCGGCCCGCGGAGCGCGCTCCCGCCCGGGTCCCGGCGGGCGGGCGCTCCTTCGCGGCGGCGCTCATCGGGTGACCGGCGGCGCGGCCGAGGCTAAGCTTCGCGCGGCCATGACGACAGCGACGAGGCAGGAGTCGATCCAGAGCAAGCTCGCCCGCGCGCTCGAGCCCGTGCACCTCGAGGTGGAGAACGAGAGCCGCATGCACAGCGTGCCGGCGGGCTCGGAGACGCATTTCAAGGTGCTCGTGGTGAGCGAGGCGTTCCGGGGCCTGAGCCCCCTCGAGCGCCACCGGCGCGTCAACGAGGTCGTACGCGAGGAGTTCGGCGCCGGGCTGCACGCCTTGACGATCCGCGCGATGACGCCGGACGAGTGGGAGCGGCAGGGGAGCGCGGGGTTCCGCTCGCCCGCGTGCCTCGGCGGCTCCAAGGGGACGCCGGATCCCGGCGCGGCGTCGAGCTGAGCGGCGAGGCGCGGATGGAGCTCGTCGTCGCGCTCGTCTCGGACCTGCACTTCGGCCCGCAGGCGTCGTTCGGGGGCAAGCTGCGCAAGCTCACGGGCGAGGCGCCCGCGCTGACGCGCGCCTTCGTGGAGCGGATGAACGAGGTCACGCGGCCCGACCTCGTCGTGAACCTGGGCGACGACATCGAGGACGAGGGTCCGGAGGCCGATCGGGCGCGCTACGGCGAGTGCATCGCGGCGCTCCGCGGCGTGCGGGCCGAGCTCTTCCACGTCGCCGGCAACCACGACGTGGTCCACCTGAGCGAGGCCGAGCTGCTGTCCGCCTGGGGGAGGCCCGAGGTGACGCGGCTCCACTACGCGTTCGACCGCGGCGGGTACCACTTCACGGTCCTCCACACGCGCGAGCGCAAGGATTGCGACGTGTCGGTGGGGCCCGAGCAGCTCGCCTGGCTCGCCGAGGACCTCGCGGGGACCTCGCTGCCCAAGGTCGTGCTGATGCACCACAGCGCGGCCGATCAGGATCTCCGGGGCAACCGCTGGTTCGAGGGGAGCCCGCACATCTGCCTCGTGCGCGAGCGGCGCGCGATGCGGAAGCTCTTCGAGGAGCACGGCGTCCTCGCGGTCTTCAACGGCCACCTGCACTGGAACCACCTCGACGTGATCCGCGGCATTCCGTACGTGACGCTCCAGAGCCTGATCGAGAACCTCGACGACGACGCGCCGGGCCGCCCCGCGGCGGCGCACGCCGTGGTGCGCCTCGGCCCGAAGCGCATCGTGGTCGCGATCGAGGGCGCGGAGCGGGCGCGGTACCAGTTCGACCGGCGGTAGGAGGCGGCGGCCGGCGGCTCCGCGGGCGCTTCACCTCCGACCGGGGGGGTGCGGCCGAGCGGGCGGCCGCCTCGGGGCGGGCGTGGCGGCGTTTCCCCGGATCAGACCCGCCGCGCGCGTTTGCGTGCCGCAGGGCGCCGCGTCGCTGCGGGGCGCTCGCCGTCCTCGGCGAGGACGTCCTCCGGCGTCGGGGCCGTGAGCACCCGCGTCGTCCAGGCGACGAGCGCCGCCTCGTTCGCGGCCAGGATCCGGGCGCTCACGTCGGCAGGCACGGCGCCGAACCGGGCCGCGAGCAGCTCCAGGAGCGTCTGTGCGCGGCCCTGCGCGCGCCCCCTGCGCTCGCCTCTGCGTTCGATCTCGTCCAGCGCGTTCACGATAGCCTCCTGGGCCCGCGGGCCCGCCGCTTTCTCCAAGAGCCGTCCGATCTTCCGCGCGCTGAAGCGCGCGTGCGTGGCCACAAGATAGCGCAAGAGCGCCTCCAGGGCAGCGAGCCCGCTCGGCGCCTGCAGCACCTCGTCCAGCGCAGCCGCGATGCGCCCGATCTCCCGCTCGAGCCGCGCGTCGTCGCCGGAGACCGACAGGCACCACAGCACCACCTTTCCCAGCGCCGTCAGCGCCTGCTCCACCAGATCGCCGGCCCGCCCGCCGCTCACGTCGATCAGCCGCAGCTCGAAGCGCGGTATGTGCGGCAGGAGCGCCGCCCGCGCCGGACCATCGATCGCGACGATGTCCTCGAAGGCCCTGGCCGCCGTCCACCCCGTGTCGCTGTGATGGACCAGCACCGGCATGATCGGCGGCAGCTTCTTCAGTCCCGGCTGTTCGCGGACGAGCTGCTCCCACAGGCGCATCATGTACAGGCCCATGCGGAAGACCATCAGCGCCTCGACGTCGCGCTGCTGCTCGACGATCACGTAGAAGTAGACCCGCCCCTCTCCGACCCTGGCGGAGAGCACGAGATCGCTATGGCGGCTGCGCAGCGCGCGGTCGACGAAGCTGCCCTTCTCGACGCGCAGCGTGCCCCATCGCACGGCCGCGACCAGCGGCGGCGGCAGCGCGGCCCTCAGCAGGCCGACGGCGTGCTCGCGCTGGGAGAAGGTCCACTGGAACAGCGCATCGTGGGCGAGCTCAGCGCACGCTTGCGCGGCGACTTCGGCATGGGGCAACCCTCGATGACCGACGCGCAGGAGGCAAGTCCTCGGCAGAAGAGTCGATGCGCACGCGATAGAATGATTTTTCAGCGTACGAGTAACGTGAGAGCGAATATGCCAGCTTCCGCGATCTCGCGCCGCATTCGGTGGCAAGCAGGAAGCCTTCCGTGCAATGCACAAGGAGACTCCGGCGCTTGCTGAAGCGGCCCCGATTCGTGCTGAAATCGCCTCCGCATTCTCGAGGACGCCGGGCGAACCATCGGCTTCGACGCGCCGGTGCCGCTCGAGACGCCGAGGTGTCGGCACGCGTCCCAACGAGCCATCCTGTGGCCGCGTCCATGTCGCTGGTGAGGAGAGCGATCCGGCTGCCCTCCGGGCGCCGGTGGCCTCAGGCGGAGGTCGGCGGGAGCGGCAGAACCCGCTCCACGAGGTAGCGCAGGATGTCCTGGGGCGTGATGATCCCGACGAGCCGCCCCTCGCGCACGACCGGCAGATGGTGGATCCGGTTCTCGCGGAGCAGCGTCATCACCTCGTCGGTGGGCATGAACTCGTCCACGCAGATCGGCGGGGTGCTCATCACGTCCGCGGCCGTCATGCCCTCGTACTCCTCGCGCAGGAGCACGCCCAGGAGATCGGTCTCGCTGACGAACCCGACGATGTGGTGCCCCTCGTCGATGACCGGGGCGCCGCTCAGGTTCTGCTTCGCGAACAGCTGCAACATGTCGGTGACCGGCGTGCCCTGCTCCAAAGCGATCACGCGCTCGGTCATCAGATTGCGGGCATGGCCCTTCATGGTCTGCGGCATGTAATGATCAAGGCGCAGCGGCGTCAAGGGCACATCGACGCACCGCGCCGAGCAGTCCGTCTAGCCGCCGTTCGCCCCCCGCCCGCGGCACGCCCCTCGATCGAGCGAACGCCGCGGACGGCCGCGCGTGGACAGGGCGCCCCCGGCCCAGACGAGCCAGCGCTGCCGTCCCCGCCACCCCGCGACCGGGGCGGCGCCGCGCCCCCGCGAGTCGACCGCGGACCCAGGGGAGGCCGGCCCCGCAGGTCGGCAGACCACGACGGCCACGGCCTCCGCCCCGACGACGCCAGCGCGACTCTCCACCCCGACGACGCCAGCGACGCGCGCCCCGCGCTCCGCCCGGCAGGAGGGTGGCTGTCAGCACCTCATCGCGCCTCCGCCGCTCACCGCGCCTCCGTCCCCGGTGCGAGCATCGCTGTTCGTGATGGCGTGGACAGAGCGGTGGTCTCGCGCCGACAGAGCGTTCGCTCCGCGACACAAAAAAAAAGAGCGTATTGCGTGCGCGTCGGTCTTTGCCACGCGGTTTATCAGTGACATCTTTCCACGTGTCGCCGTAGCGGCGCTGACTCACGTCGGCCGCTCCGGCCTTGTAGGCTTCTTCTCGGCTCGTGCATTTGAACCAAGATGTACGCACCGGCGTTCGATGCGAGCCCCCGTGGTCCGCGTTCCGGCGCCGGTCGTTTCGGGAGCTCATGGGCGAAGCGCTCATGGGCATCCCAGGGGGCGTTAACCATGGAGCATTCGCCGAAGCTGGCTTCTCTCGTCCTGACCGTCGCCGCGCTCTCCACAGGCGCCTGCGCGGCCCCGCTCGACCCGGAACCCTCGGCGGAGGCCGAGGACGGCGACGCGTCCCAGGCCGTCGGGTCGAACAACGCGCTGACGTCGAACGCGCTGACGTCGAACGCGCTGACGTCGAACGCGCTCACCGCGAAGGCGCTGACATCGAACGCGCTCACCGCCGAGGCGCTCTCGGAAAGCCCGCTCACGGCCGAGGCGCTCCGCGACCCGGCCGCGCGCGCCGTGCTGAAGTACATCGCGAGCTGCGCGCTGCCGCGAGGCGAGCGCCTCACCCTCGCGATCGACGGCGACGAGCGCTCCTTCCCGGGAGAGCTCGGCCTCGCGCCGCGCTGGGGAAAGGAGGGCGGATCCTGCGACGGCGCGTGCCGGAGCTGGGTCAGCGGCTGCGTCCTCGCCCGCGTCAACTACCTCGGAGAGCGGGTGAGGATCTCCCTCCGCGGCGCTCGCGCGGAGCTCCTCGCCGACAAGGTCGAGCGCGCCGCGTTCCCCGTGCGGGAGGCGACGTACTACGGCGACATCTTCGCGGAGCGGCCCCTCTACCACGCGTGCCTCCCGAAAGAGACCTCGGCCATCCCCCGCGTCTGCGGGCCGTCGCTCGATACATGCGCGATCGAGGTCGCCGGATCGTGCGAGCGCCTGTGCGACGCGCCGAGCAGCGACGGGAGCTTCCGGAACTGCCGCGGCACGGACCACGTCCGCTCGGGCGAGCTCGCCGTCGAGGAGGTGCCGCACCCGGGCTCGGTCACCGTGTTCCTGCGCTGACGTGAGCCACGCGGAGGTCGTCGCAGGGCGCTTCGTCCTCGAAGGTGAGGCCGCCGCCGGAGGGATGGGCACCGTCTACAAGGCGCACGACCGCCTCGGCGGCGCGTCGGTCGCCCTCAAGATCGTCCGCCTGAGGAGCGCGATCCAGGTCGAGCGGTTCGAGCGGGAGGCCGCGCTCCTCGCCTCGCTCGTCCATCCGGGCATCGTGCGCTACGTCGCGCACGGCAGCACCCCGGAGGGCGACCGCTACCTCGCCATGGAGTGGCTCGACGGCGAGGACCTCGCCGCGCGCCTCGCCCGCCGCGTCCTGCCCGCGAGCGATGGGCTCTCGCTCGTGCGCCGGGCCGCCGACGCCCTCGCGTTCGCGCACGCGCGCGGCATCGTCCACCGCGACATCAAGCCGAGCAACCTCTTCCTTCCCGGCGGCGACGCGGGGCGCGTCAAGCTCGTCGACTTCGGCATCGCGCGCCCCAGCGCGGACGCGGGGCGCGTGACCATCACCGGCGGCGTCCTCGGCACGCCCGGGTACATGGCCCCCGAGCAGGTCGAGGCCAGGAGCGCGCCCGATCCGCGCAGCGACGTGTTCTCCCTCGGGTGCGTCCTCTTCGAGTGCCTCACCGGCCAGCCCGCCTTCGCGGCCGCGAGCCCGATGGCCGCGCTCAGCAAGATGCTCCTCGAGGATCCGCCCCGCCTCCGCGACCTGCGCGCGGACGCGCCCGCGCCGCTCGACGAGCTCGTCGCGCGCATGCTGTCGAGGCTGCCCGGCGATCGCCCGCGCGACGGCGCCGAGGTCGCGGCGGAGATCGACCGGATCGCCGCGGTGGCCGGCCCGTGGATCGCCCCGCCCGACGCGCCGACGCTGTCGGGGAGCATGCCGCCCGGCGCGCCGCCGCGCGCGGGGAGCGCGCCGGGCCGCGGCCCCGGCCCGCGCGAGCGCGCCGCCCTCACGCTGGACGAGCAGCGCGTCGCGAGCCTCGTCTTCCTCGGCGCCGCCGACGACGGCGCCCTCGCCGAGCTCGACCGCGCCCTCGGCGAGGCCGGCTCTCCGCCCGCGTCGAGCTCGCGCGCCGCCGAGATCCGCGCGCTCGTCGAGCTCCACGGCGGCAGGCTCACGCAGCTCACCCCGGGCGTGGACCTCGTCGTGATGTCCGGCCCCGGCAGCGCCGTCGACCGCGCCGAGCGCGCCGCCCAGTGCGCGCTCGCCCTCCGCGCCGAGCTGCCGGGCGCGCCGCTCTGCGTCATCACGGGGCGGGGCGTCTTCTCCGCGGGCGTCGCCGGGGGCGACGCCATCGACCGCGGCCTCGCCGAGCTCCGCGCCGCGCGCGACGCGCGTGGAGCGCGCGCCGTGCGCCTCGACCCGGCGACCGCCGACATGCTCGGGCCCCGCTTCGTCGTCGCGCGCCCCGCGCCCTCGGCGCCGGGCGAGCCGCTCGTCCTCTCCGGCGAGCGCGCCGTGGACGAGATCGCCCCCGCGCTGCTCGGGAAGCGCACGCCCTGCGTCGGCCGCGCCCGCGAGCTCTCGATGCTCCACGGCGCGCTCTCCGGCTGCGTCTCCGAGTCGCTCGCGAGCGCGGTGCTCGTCGTCGGGCCGCCCGGCGCCGGCAAGTCCCGGCTCCGCCTGGAGCTCTTCGCCGCCCTGCGGCAGCAGGACGAGCCGGTCGAGATCCTCTGGGGCCGCGCCGACTCGAGCTCCCCCGGCTCGCCGTTCGGCATGATCGCCGACGTCCTCTGCCGGGCCGCGGGCCTCCGCGAGCGCGACCCGAAGGCGGCGCGCCACCGCAAGCTGAGGCAGCGGCTCGGGCGCCACCTCGACGGCCCGCCGCGCGAGCGCGCCGCGGCGTTCCTCGGCGAGATCGCCGGCGCGCCCTCGCCCGAGCACGCCCGGCTGCTGCGCGCCGCGCGCCAGAGCCCCGCCGGCGTGAGCGACGGCGTGTGGGCCGCGTGGGAGGACTGGCTCGCGGCCGAGTGCGCCGCGCGCCCGGTGCTCCTCGCGCTGGAGGACCTGCACTGGGGCGACGCCGCCACCGTGCGCCTGCTCGACGCGACCCTGCGGAACCTCCGCGAGCTGCCGCTCCTCGTGCTCGCGCTCGCGCGCCCCGACGTCCACCAGCGGTTCCCGAACCTGTGGGCCGAGCGCGAGGTGCAGACGATCAAGCTCGGACCGCTGCCGCGCCGCGCGGGCGCGGAGCTCGTGCGCGCGGCGCTCGGCGAGCCCGTGCCCGAGGGCGTGGTGGCGCACCTGGTCGAGCGCGCCGGCGGCAACCCCTTCTACCTCGAAGAGCTCATCCGGGCGGTCGCGAGCGGCAAGGGCGAGCTCCTGCCCGACTCGGTGCTCGGCACGGTCGAGGCGCGGCTCGACGCCGAGGGCAACGAGGGCAAGCGCGTGCTCCGGGCGGCCAGCATCTTCGGCGATCGCTTCTCGAAGCGCGGCGTCGCGGCGCTGCTCGGCGGCGAGGAGCGCCTCGCCGACGTCGAGGCGTGGCTCGGGGCGCTCGCCGACCGCGAGCTCGTCGCGCCGGCCTCCGGGTCGGGGGGCCTCGCCGACGCCGCCGACCACGTCTTCCGCCACACGCTCGTCCGCGAGGCCGCCTACGCCATGCTGACCGAGCACGATCGCGCGCTCGGCCACCGGCTGGCGGGCGCGTGGCTCGAGCGGGGCGCGTCCGCGGATCCGCAGGTCGTGGCCGAGCACTTCCGGCGGGGCGGCGAGCCCGGCCGCGCGGTGCGCTGGTACCGGCGCGCGTCCGAGCAATCGCTCGAGGCGAACGACCTCTGCGCCGTGATCGAGCGCGCCGCGAGCGGCGAGGCGTGCGGCGCCGCGGGCGAGGACCTCGGCGCGCTCCGGCTTGTCGCGGCCGAGGCCAAGGTCTGGGAGGGCGATCTCGCCGCCGCCGAGGCGCTGGGCGCATCCGCGGCCGAGCTGCTCCCGGCCGGCTCCCCCGGGTGGTTCCGGGCCGTGACGCAGATCGCCGCCGCCGCGGGGAAGCTCGGCGCCGTCGACCGCGTGGCGGGGTGGGCCGCCATCGCCGAGGGCCTGTCCGCGGCGCGCGATCCGGCCGCGCCGCCGCCCTCCGGCGCGCCGGCGCTGCGCCGCGCGCGGATCGCGTGCTTCTGCGAGTGCGGCGCGCAGCTCGTCTTCGGCGGTCGCTGCGCCGAGGCCGACGCCCTGCTCGCGCGCATCGACGAGGACCTCCGCGCGCCCCCGCCGCCCGACGCCGAGCTCGTCGCGATGGCGCAGCAGCTCCGCGCGATCCGCGCCTCGGCCGGCGGCGACCCCGAGGCCTGCCTCGAGGGCCTCGAGGCGGCGCTCGCGGCGTTCGAGCAGGCCGGGGACAGGCGCAGCGCCTGCGTGATCCGCGCGAACCTCGGCTTCATCTACGCCGAGCTCGGCGAGCTCGAGGCGGCCGAGGCGGCCCTGCGCGCCGCCCAGGAGGCCGCCGATCGGATGGGGCTGCGCGAGCTCGCGACCGTGGCGCTGCACAACCTCGGTCACGCGCTCGGGCAGCTCGGCAAGCTCGACGAGGCGCAGCTCGTCGAGCGGCGCGCGGTGGATGCGTTCCAGCAGCGGGGCGACCTGCGCATGGAGGGCGTGGCGCGGACGTACCTCGCGAAGATCGCGCTGCTCTCGGGCGACGCCGCGACCGCCGAGCGGGAGGCGAGCGCGGCCGAGGCGGCGCTGCGCGTGGCCCCGCGGCTGCGCGCGCCCGCCATGGCGGTGCGCGCGCGCGCGCTGCTCGCCGGCGGCCAGGTCGCGGCGGCCCTCGGCGCGGCGCGGGCGGCGTTCGGCGAGCTCGCGGCGCTCGGGTCCCTGGAAGAGGGCGAGTCGCTCGTGCGGCTCGCGTACGCCGAGGCGCTCGCGGCGTCCGGCGCGCACGCCGAGGCGGCCGCCGTGCTCGCCGACGCAAGAGAGAGCCTGCTCGCGCGGGCCCAGCGCATCGCGGACCCACGGCGGCGCGAGCGGTTCCTGACCGCGGTGCCGGAGAACGCGCGCATCGTCCTGGGCGCCGCGTCGATCGAGCCAGCTGGCTAGCCCCTGGCGCCGCGGCGAGCCAGCCGGCCCGAGGGGTGCATTCACCCTCCGCCTCGCCCGCCCGTGCGCATCCGCTTCCCGCGCGGTTCGGCGCGACACGGACGGTTTGACGCCGCGCCGCTCATGGCCTGTCGCGTCGCCTGGACCATCGTGACCGGTGCGGTGGCGGACACCTGTCTGCCGATTGTCCAGGATGAGCGAGGTGCTTATTGCGCTGAGAGCCTGTGAGTTCTGCTTGATTCGAATTAAAAAAATACTCTATCAGAGGTGACAGGTGATCAGACGAGCTCATTCCTCCAACACGCGCGCCGTACTACCCACCACCGTCACACCTGCTCGAAATGGGCAGAGAGTCGAGAGAAAACGAGGGGCTGGGTGCCGAATGTGGATTGACGCATTGCGCTGTGCCGCCGGCGCTGCCGTCCTGCTGCTCTCGCAAGGATGCGTTGCGTCGATGGATGAGGCGGCGGGCGAGGAGCGCGCCGACGTCGGCGAGGCCGCCCAGGCGTTGAAGAGCTATGCGAAGACGCAGTATCCCATCGTGCTCTGTCACGGGATGGCCGGCTTCAAGGCGATGTTCGGTGTGGTCGACTACTTCGGTGGGATCGCGTCGACGCTGCGCTCCGGCGGAGCGGAGGTGTACGCCACCTCCGTGCCCCAGTTCGACAGCACCGAGGCGCGCGGGGAGGCGCTGCTCGCCCAGGTCGAGGATATCGTCGCGCGCACCGGGAGCGGGAAGGTCAACCTGATCGGGCACAGCCATGGAGGGCTCGACGTCCGGTACGTCGCCGCGGTGCGGCCGGATCTCGTCGCCTCGGTGACCACGATCGGGTCGCCGCACCAGGGGGCCGAGCTCGCCAGCTATCTCCAGGAGAACCTGCGCGACGGCGGCTTCGCCCAGGGGGCGCTCTCGTTCCTCGCCAACAGCCTGGGCACGGTGCTCAGCCTGCTCAGCGGGCATACGGCGCCTCAGGACTCGATCGCCGCCGTGAAGTCGCTCTCGGCCGATGGGATGCGCGAGTTCAACGCGCTTTACCCGGCCGGGCTGCCCGCCAGCCGGTGCGGGCAGGGCGCCGCCGAGGAGAACGGCGTGCGCTTCTTCTCGTGGTCGGGGACAGGGATCATCACGAGCCTCCTCGATCCGACCGACGTGACGCTCGGGCTCATCTCCAAGCTGTACTCGGAGTCGAACGACGGGATGGTGGGCAGGTGCAGCTCCCACTTCGGGGAGGTGGTCCGCGACGATTACGGGATGAACCACCTCGACGAGGTGAATCAGCTCTTCGGGTTTATCAACCTGTCTGGCCCGAACCCGAAATCCGTGTTCCGGGCGCACGCGAGCCGCCTGAAGAACCTCGGTCTCTGATCCGGCGAGGGCCCGTGGAGCGTCGTGGAAGGAAGGTTGTCTTCGCGGCGATGGCGGTCGCCGCGCTGCTCGGCGCCGGGCGGCTCCTCTCGCGGGAGCGGCCCAGACCGGCCGCGTCCGCCGCGCGGACGAGCGGGCTGGCCGCGCGCTCCTTCCGCGCGGAAGTGCGGCCGGCGCTGTCGACGGCGCCGGCCCCGGCGCGGGTCCGGCATGCGCTGTCGGTCGCGCCCCCCGCGGCCGCTCTGCCGCGGCCGTCCGCGGCGCCGTCGCTCCGCGGCACGGACGTCGACGGCGCGGTGCTCGTCGACGCGAACGGCGATCTGATCGTCGGCCCCGAGCTCCTCGCGTTGTTCGACTACTTCCTGAGCGCGGCCGGCGAGGAGCCGGACGCGGCGATCCGCGCCCGCATCGTGGCGGCGATCCGGGAGCGCGCGGCGGGGCGCGCGGCGGACCAGGCGATCGCCCTGCTCGACCGGTACCTCGGCTACCGCGAGGCGGCCGGCGCGGCGCGCGCCGCGCAGGCGGCCGATCCGGCCGAGCGGCTCGCCGCGCTGCGCGAGATCCGGCGGGCGCACTTCGGCGACGAGGTCGCGGCGCAGCTGTTCGGCGACGAGGAGCGGGAGGGGGAGGCGGCGATCGAGGCGTCCCGCGTCCTCGCGGACGCGACCCTCTCGCCCGAGGAGCGCGACGCGCGGCTCGCCGAGGTCGAGGCGGCGCTGCCCGAGCACCTCCGCGAGGCGCGTGAGGCGGCGGTGCGCCCGCTCGTCCAGCAGGCCGAGGAGCAGGCGCTCCGCGACGCGGGCGCCTCGGACGAGGAGCTCCACGCGCACCGGGTCGCGACCGTGGGCCCCGAGGCTGCGGACCGGCTCGCGGCGCTCGACCGGCAGCGGGCGGACTGGCAGCGGCGCCTCGACGCGTTCGAGGGCGCGCGCGCGGCGATCGCGGCGACCGAGGCCGAGCCGGAGGCGCGGCGCGCCGCCGAGGAGGCGCTGCTCGCGCGCGCGTTCACGCCCGAGGAGCGGCTGCGCGTGCGGGCGATCCTCGGCCGTTCGCCGTGACCCGCGCGCCGGCGCCGGACGCGCGCGCCGGCGCGCCGCGGGGCGCTCCGCGACGCGGGCGCCGGCGGGGACCTCGAGCCGCGGCTACATCGAGCCCTGGATCGAGAGCCCGAGCCCGTCGGGGGTGACGATCGGCGCTGCGCCCACCTGGAGCACGCTGCCGCGCTTCATCGGCACGCGCACCTGCCGCGGCATGGCGATGCCGCCGAGCAGCATCCCGAGGCCGACGGCCTGGCCGGCGCCCAGGACGGAGAGGCCGACCGCGCCTGCCGCCGAGTGCCGCCCCGTGCCGAGGTGGATCCAGGGGCCGGCGAGGGGGATGAGCAGCGTGGTGGGCCTGGCCGAGGCCCTGTCGCGCTGCGGGACGAGGGAGCATGCGCACTTGGTGCAATGGGGCACGAGCCGGGTGTGCGGCCGCTCGAGGCTGAGGGCGGCGCCGTAGATGGCCGACGCGGTCCAGAAGCCGCTCAGCGTGGACGCTCCGGCGATGATCCAGCGCCGCTTCTGGGGGTTCGCGACGTAGGTGGAGGCGGCGTGCTGCGTGGGAATCGAGGCGCGGTGCGGCCCGAGGCGGCCTTGCGCTCGCGCCTGCGCCTGCGGCGAGGTGCGCTGTGCAGCGTCGTCCGCGGAAGCGCTGGAGACGCCGAGACAGAGGCCGAGCCCGAGAAGCCCGGCGAGCCCCCCCACGACGCCTCTCCTTCTTGTCGACCTACCGCTGTTTCTCCCCGTCTTCGAAGTCCGCATGAGCCCCTCCCGGTGCCACGAAGCGCACCTGCGCTGGGGAGAGCAAGTCGCGGACCTCTCCTGCAGAGGCCTCTCGCGCCGATGGGCGCGAAAGCCCGAGATCCGCGCCGCGCAGGCACAGAGAGCACAGAGGGCACGGAGAGCACAGAGGCTCTCTGGGATTCTCTCCGAGTCCTCTGCGCCGCCGGGATTCCTCTTCCTCGAGGGGAGACGCCGGGTCCTGCGTCCGGGGACGACCTGGAGAGAGGCGCTCTCCGCGAGGCGCTTGACTTCCGAGGGGGCCTGTGGAGTTCCTGTCGGGCGCCGTCCATCACCGCCGCAGCAGCCGCCCCTGACGTCCCGACGCGACCGGGCTGGTTCGAGAGGATCTGGCATCGTTCCTCGCGCACGCCGATATGCCTGCGTCAGGGCGTCAGGGCGTCAGGGCGAAGCAGTAGATCCCTCCGTAGCCGCCGCCGGCGCCGACGGTGACCGAGCCCGGCGGCGGACCTCCCGTCTGCGCGATATTGACGCCCGGCGCGCACCCCGGTGCATCGTGGGACGATATCCAGTGGTTCCCGCTCATGCCCCCGCGGCCGCCCCTCGGCCACGAGTGTCCGAGGCGCGGTTCCCCCGAGGCCCTGTCGCCTGCCGCGCTCGTCCAGTCCTTGCACGTCGCCGTGGCGCTGTAGAGCCGCCCCTGGTCGTTGGAGCCCGTCAGGGTGTCGTGGTTGTCGACCTCGGGTTGGCTCGGATCGGGCTGGTGGTTGGGGACGCCGTCCTCGTTCGGCAGATCGTCGATGATCGCCTCGTCGGCCCCGCTGGGACGCGTGTTGAGCAGCTCCTTCTTGTCGTTCGCGACCAGCCGGCCGAGCCGGTCGTACCAGGGCCCCTCGCCGATCCGGTCGATCGCGTCGACCTGTTTGCCGTCCTCGCCCGCCACGGCGCTCAGGTATGCGCGCCATGTCTTGCTTCCTGCGCCCGGGAGGCTCTTCTCGGCGATCGTCGTGCAGATCTTGTCCGCGCCGCGGAGACCGGCGCCCGGCCCCGTCTCCCCGAAGCGAAAGTCGCCGCCGAATCCGTCCTGGGAGCCCGACAGCTCGCGCATGGCGGCGATGCTGGTTACGAAGAAGCTGAACTTCTCGGTCGTCCCGCCGCCGGAGGTGGACGAGGTGGCATCGCCGCCGGAGGTGGACGAGGTGGCATCGCCGCCGGAGGTGGACGAGGTGGCGTCGCCGCCGGAGGTGGACGAGGTGGCGTCGCCGCCGGAGGTGGACGAGGTGGCGTCGCCGCCGGAGGTGGACGAGGTGGCGCCGCCGCCGGAGGTGGACGAGGTGCTGGTCGCTCCCCCGCTCGAGGCGGCCGCATCCGAGTCCGAACCGGAGCAGCCGACCACGTGCGAGAACAGCGCGAGGGTTAGAGGCAGCAACAAGGGGCGATAAGTGCCTGTCATGGTCTCCGTTTCCTTTTCCTCGTTAAGCTCGAGGGGCAGCCGCGCCGCGGAGCGGCGAGGCTCATTGTATAGGAGAGCGCTCTGGCAGGTCTTGCCCTCTCGGGGCACTGCGAGCTGTCGTTGCACGAGGTGAGCCCCGCGATCACCGCCGGATGCTCGAACGTTGGCTGACCGGCCGTACTCGCCGGCGAGGGGGCTCTCGCTCCCTGCGCCGGCTAGACCGCGCCCTCGCGGAGCCACTCGCCGAAGCGCTCGCCGATCATCAGCGCGGTCAGGTTCGTGTTCACGCTCGGGATGGTCGGCATGATGCTCGCGTCCGCGACGATCAGGCCCTCGACGCCGCGGACGCGCCCGCGCCCGTCGACCGCCGCCGCCGCGTCCCCCTCGGGCCCCATCGGGACCGTCCCGCACGGGTGGTAGCCGGAGCCGCAGCTCCGGGTGATCCACCGCTCCAGCGCCTCGCGCCGCATCAGCGTGCGCTCCCTGGGCCACAGGAAGAAGCCGAGCTCGCGCATCGGCGCGGCGCGGGCGACCTCGTACGCGAGCGCCAGCGCGTCGACGGCGCGCGCGCGATCGTCGCGGTCGACGAGCATGTTCGAGACGATGCGCGGCCGCGCGTGCGGGTCGGCGCTCAGGTACTCGATGCGGCCGGCGCCGCGCGGCTTGCCGATGCAGCACGCGATGGCGAACGCCGGGATCGTGAGGCGCGGGTGCACCGGGAAGAAGGACCCCGGCTGGAGCTGCATGTCGTTCGGGTACGGACTGCCGCGCGACGTGTAGCGGAGCACCGTCTGCACGAGCGGCTGGCGCAGGACGTCGATCAGCCCGCGGCGGCGCGGCCACAGGCCGATGGCCGCCCCCGGATGATCGAGCAGCCGCGCCCCCACCGCGGGCACGTCGGACATGGGCTCGACCCGGAGCCGCGCGAGCTCTGCCCGCGGCCCGATGCCGCTGCGCAGGAGGATCCCGGGCGTCGCGATCGCGCCCGCGCTCAGCACCACCTTCCGCGTCGCGACGACCTCGACGCGCCCGTCGGTCTCGACCTCGACCCCCTCGACCCGGCGATTCCGCACCAGCACCCGCCGCACCGTCGTGCGCGGCCGGAGCCGCAGGTTCTCCCGCCGGCGCACCTCGGCGGTCAGGTAGCAGCGCGCCGCGCTCATGCGCTGGCCGTCGATCTTGTTCATCGCGTGCGGCCCGACGCCATCGGGCGCCTGCGGATCGTTCGTGTCCGCGCACTCGCGGTAGCCGAGCGCCCTGCACCCGTCGACGAACGCCGCCTGCCACGGCACGAGCTCCTCGCGCCGCGCCCGGCGGATGGGCACCGGGCCGCCCTTGCCGTGCCACGGCTCGCCGAAGTCGCGGTCGTCCTCGAGGCGCTTGAAATAGGGCAGGCAGGCGTCGAAGCCCCACTCGGGCAGGCCGAGCGCGGCCCACTCGTCGTAATCGTACGGCATGCCGCGGATCGCTATGCACGTGTTCACCGCCGACGAGCCGCCGACCACCTTGCCGCGCGGGAACAGGAACATGATCTGCCCGGGCGTCGGCCGGTGGCGGTAGCCCCAGTCGTGCGCGAGCCACGAGTTGCGCGTGCCGTCCCGCAGGTCGGCGGGCAGGCGCGCCGCGTCCGGGTAGTCCGGGCCCGCCTCGAGCAGCAGCACCTCGCGATCGGCGCGCTCCGTGACGCGCGCCGCGATCACCGCGCCGGCCGAGCCGGCCCCGACCACGACGAGCTCAGCGGCCGCGGCCGGGCGGGAAGAAGAGGACGGAGACGATCGAAACACCTTGGAAACTCGACCTACACGGGATCGCTGCGCCAGGCAACGTGCCCTCGAAACCGGCCGCGCCGTATCACTCCCGTGCAGCCGAATCGCACCCCACGCGGCGCGCCGAAGGGCGCGCTCGTCCGGTGACTCGCCCGGGAGGCCACGTTGGAAACACCGAGGTTCATACAGGGGGTCTACGCGTTCGAGGGGCAGGGGCTGGAGCGGCCGGTCCCCCTCCGCCCCGTGGTCGGGTACACGGTCCCGCGGGACAAGCGCGCGCAGCTCATCTACCTGCGCGCCGGCAACTCCACGCCCGAGCTCATCTACCTCTTGCTCGAGCGCGACGGCCAGCCGATGCGCTACTTCCCGATCGGCGCCAAGGCGGCGATCCACGTGCCGCTCGTCATCGTCGAGGACGTCCCCCCGGAGAGCGTGCTGGAGCTGTCCGTGGGCGCGCCGGAGGACGTGCGCGGCCTCGCGACGATCGACATCGGCCTGGCGGAGATCTGAGCCATGCAGCGGAAGCGCAGGCTCGTGGTGATCGGCGACGGCGGCGCGGCCGGGGGCTGAGCGCGCCCTCCGCGGCGAGGACCCGGCGACCGCGCCGGCGGGCGCTTTGCGGCGCCCCTTCAGCGCGCGTCCGGGGGTACGCTACGGGAGCGCGTCGCCCGCGGCGCCGCCCCCTCTCGCCATGCTCGACCTCACGACCGCCGCATCGCTCGCCCCCGGCACCGTCCTCGGGGGCGATTTCCGCATCGTCCGTCCCCTGAGCCAGGGGGGCATGGGCGCCGTGCTCGTGGCCGAGCAGCTCTCCACCGGCAAGCAGCGCGCGGTGAAGCTGATGCACGCGCAGCTCGCGCAGGACCCGCGGTTCCGCGAGCGCTTCGAGCAGGAGGCGAGGGTGGGGGCGCGCATCGAGAGCGACCACGTGGTGGAGGTGGTCGCGGCCGGCGTCGATCCGGCGACGCAGACCCCGTGGCTCGCGATGGAGCTGCTCGACGGGGCCGATCTGTCGACCGTGATCGCGCAGCGCGGCGCGCTGCCGCCCGACGAGGTCCGCGAGCTCATGGGGCAGCTGTGCCACGCGCTCGCGGCGGCGCACCGCGCGGGCGTGGTGCACCGCGACCTCAAGCCCGAGAACGTCTTCATCGCGCGGCCGCGGCAGCAGAACGTCCGCTTCAAGGTGAAGGTGCTCGACTTCGGCGTCGCGAAGATCGTGGCCGAGGCGCGGGCCACCACGGCGCTGACCGCGTCGGTCGGGACGCCGCTCTGGATGGCGCCGGAGCAGACCGAGGCGTCCCAGCACGTCACCCCGGCGTCGGACGTCTGGGCGCTCGGCCTGCTCGCCTTCGCGCTGCTCACCGGGCGCATGTACTGGCTCGAGCCGAGCCGCGGGCCGAGCGCCTCGGTCATGTCGCTGATGCGCGAGGTGCTGTTCGTCCCGCTGGAGCCGGCGTCCGCCCGCGCCGCGCGCCTCGGCTGCCCGCACCTGATCCCCGCGGGCTTCGACGCCTGGTTCGCCCGGTGCGTCGCGCGCGACGCCCGCGCTCGCTTCGCCGACGCCGCGCAGGCCATGGCGGCGCTCGATGCCGTGCTCGCCGCGGCCGTCCACCGGCCCGCGACCCCGCTGCCCGGGCCGTTCGCGCCGGCCCCGCCGGCGACCACGGGCCTGACCTCCCCGACGCTCGCCGGCACCGACGTCGGCGGCGTGGCCGGCGGCACCCTGGTGCCGGTCCCGGCCCGACCGGCGCGGAGGGAGCCCTGGGGCCTGCTGCTCGCGATCGCCGGCGGCGGGCTGCTCGCCGTCGCCGCCCTCGTCGTCGGCGGCGTCGTGCTCGTCCAGCGCCTGCGCGCGACCGAGCCCCAGGTCCTCCCGCCGCCGTACGGCAGCGCGGGCGGCGCCGGCGCGACCCCCGGCAGCGCCCCGGCGCCGCCGGGCGCCGCGACGGCCGGCGACGTCGACCTGGCCGGCACGTACGACATCGCCTCGTCGCGCAACCCGGGCGGGCAGGGCAGCTACGCGGGCAACGTCCTGCTGTCGCGGAGCGGGGACACGTACCGCATCGCCTGGATCATCACGAAGGGCGCCGGCTACGAGGGGATCGCGTTCTTGCAGGGGCAGACCCTCGCCGTGGGCTGGGCGAGCGGCGGCCCGTACGGCGCGGCCGCCTACCGCATCGAGGGCGATCGACTCCGCGGGCAGTGGATCGCGAGCGATCGGCCCGGCCAGATCGAGGCCGAGACGCTGCAGGGGCCCGAGGGGTTGACCGGCAGCTACCGCATCGTCGAGGGGAGCCGGCAGGGGACGGTCGTCATCGCGCGCACGGGCGACACGTACGCGGTGACCTGGACGCTGAGCACCGGCGCGCTGAAGGGGGTGGGCCTCCGCACGGGAGACCAGCTCGTGGTGGGCTGGTCGCCGGGGCAGCCGGTCGGCGTGGTGAGCTATGCGATCGAGGGCAGGCAGCTCACGGGGCGATGGGCCAGCCTGGGCAGCTCGCAGGCGGGGGCGGAGACGCTGCTCCGGCGCTGAGTCGCGCCCTCGGCGCGGGCCGTCGAGCGCGCCGAGCCCGGACCGCCCGCGCAAAGTACGAGCACGACGTCGCGCTGGCGGTTGCGGCAGGGCGAGCTCCAAGTATCTTCTCGCGAGCTCCGATCGCGTCGATCCAGCGAGGAATGAACCGCCAAGGCAGGCCACTGAAGTGCGTTTCCTTGCGCGAGGCTGGCATAGACAGCGCCCCAGGTAGCTGGCGGGCTCGGCAGCTTCGATGGAACCGGTTACGCCGCACGATAGGCGAAGACGGCAGCGATCGCGTCACGAAGTACCATCGCATCGTACGGACCGCTTCGTGCGAGCAGCGCGAGGATCACCTGAGCTGAGCGCAGCGATTCACCCTTGACATCCTCGAATCGACTTGCCGCCCCTTCCCGCTAAAATCGATGAGAGGACCACCATCCTCCACGGGCTCAACGGCTATGGGAAGTCGATTGTCCTGCCTGGTAGATGGTCGGCTGAATGGTATGTCGCGATGGAATAAGTAACCCGCGCAGCCCGGACGGTCACGGCGCCCTGGCCAGGCGCTTGCGGCCCCGGCAGCGTGGTGTCATCGTCTGACCGCAACGCGACCTCGCCGCGATCATCGAAAGCCAACCTATTGGCGTGGCAGCGATTCCCCGCCCCGGACGTCGCCGCTGCAGCTTTTGGTCGTGATCCTTCTTCATTCTTCGACGGCGAGTGCGCGGAGCTTCGTGGCTCGCGTGGAGCGGGCCTGTAGATAAGAGGGGGGGTAGTTCTATGAGCGAGCGACACAAGGACGCTGTTTCTCAGGCTCCAGCGCGAGGAGGCGATGATCACGCCGTGACCGCCGGCGAGATCCGCCGGGCGCGGACGGACCGCCGCGGCTTCCTTGGCGCGCTGGGCGGCACGGCGCTGGCCAGTTGGGCGGAGGACACGGACGCGCGGCGCGGCGCGGCCTGCGGTGAGCCCGGACCGCACGATGATCCGGAGCCGCAGCGGGGCGAAGAGCGGCGCCACCGCGCGTTCCAGCTGCGCCGCCAGGCCGCCCTCGACGAGCTCCGCCTGGGGCTCTTCCCCAAGTGGACCAACGGGGATGAAGAGCTCTACCCGAACCGCATCGGAAACTACTCCAAGTGCCTGCCCCACAATGACCTGGGCGAGGTGGATCCCGACGCCTACGACGCGATGCTGTGCGCGCTCGCGAGCGGCCGCTTCGAGGACTTCGAGGCCCTTCCGCTGGCGGGCCTGCTGCGGCTGAGCAACCCTCTTGGCGGCCTGACGTACGATCTGATCGGACCGGACGCCGCGGCCGTGCCCATCGAACCGCCGCCGCCTCCCTTCGCCAGCGCCGAGGCGGCCGCTCAGATGGCCGAGCTCTACTGGATGGCGCTCTGCCGCGACGTTCCCTTCACCGACTATTCTACCGATCCCACCGTCGCCGCGGCCATCGACGATCTCAGCCGGTACTCAGGCTACAGGGGACCGAGGCCCCTCACCCCCCAGACGATCTTCCGCATGGACAGCCCCGGAGTGATGGACGGGCCCATGGTCTCGCAGTTCATGCTCCAGCCCATGACGTACGATTCCATCAGGATCGTGCCCCGGTTGCAGGTCCCGTTGCCTGTCACCACCGGCAACGGCATCGACTTCATGACGTCGTATGACGAGTGGCTGGCGGCGCAGCGCGGCTTCCCCCCGGGCACGACCATCGGCTTCCCGCGCATGGACCCGGTCCCCCGCTACGTCCACAACCTGCGCGGCGTCGGCCAGCTCGCCGGCTCGGACATGCACTTCACCCCCTATCTCCGCGCGGCCCTCATCCTCCTCAGCTATGGCGACCAGGCCCTGAGCGATCGCAACCCGTACAAGTCGAGCAGGACGCAGATCGGGTTCGCCAGCTTCGGGCCGTTTCACCTGCTCACGCTGATGGGCTGCTTGACCCGGGCCAGCCATCCTGGCTTTTACGGGAAGTGGTACGTCCACCGCTACCTGCGGCCGGACGCCTTCGGCGGGCGCGTGCACAACCGCCGGCGGGGCGCGGCGGACTACCCCATCCACCCGGACCTCTTGGAGTCCCCGGTGCTCGACCGCATCTATGCCTACAACGAGCTGGTCAATCGGCGGCGTGGGTTGAACGGCGGCAGGGGCTCGTACCTGCTTCCGAGCATGATGCCCATCGGCTCGCCCACGGATCCTTCCCACCCGGGGGGACACGGCTACACGGCAGGCTCCCGAGCTGCCCTCCTGAAGGCCTGGTTCAAGGAGGATTTCGTGCTGCCGAACCCCGTCAAGCCGAGCCGCGACGGCACGGCGCTCGAGCCCTACGTGCCCGGCGTGGACGGGCCGCCGCTCACCATCGCCGGTGAGATCAACAAGCTTGCGCACAACACGTCGCTGGGCAGGGATGTTTACGGCATACACTACAGGAACGACGATGTCGCCGGTCACAAGCTGGGCGAGGAGCTCGCCATCCGCGTCCTCCGGGAGGAGCGCCCTACCTATCCCGAGTCGGTCTTCAGGGGCTTTGTCTTCACCCGTCTCGATGGCACCCTCGTCGAGCTCTGAGGGAGCTCGGGCCTCACGGCAAGTGGCCGTTCATAGCTCATCGATGGACGCGGCGCAGCAGCTCTTCCGTCGCATATAACCCAATCGGCTGGCCGAGCCGCGAGCGCCGGTTTCACGAAAAGAACCACACAGGCACAGAGGGAAGAGAAGAGATAGATATCGATTTTCTTCATCTCTCTTTCTCTTCTCTCTCCTCTGTGCCCTCTGTGCCTCTGTGGCTCAAATTCTCCTCATCATGAGCCCAGGATCTCGCGTCTACCCCGCCGCCACGATGCGGCCCGCGGGCGGCTCCTCCGCGGGCGCGTGCCGGGCCACGATCTGCGCCACCTCGCTGCGGCACGAGCCGCACCCGGTGCCGGCCTTCGTCGCCGCGCACACCGCCTCGAGCGTGCAGGCGCCCCCCTGGATCGCCTCTCGGAGCGCCGACTCGCTGACCTTGTGGCAATTGCAGATCATCCGCTCGCTCTGCGCCGCCGCCCCCGCGCCGCCGCCCGCGCAGAGCACCTCCAGCGGGTCGGCCGGCAGCGGATCGTTGCGGTCGAACAGCTGCACGAGCGCCGCCGAGGCCGCGGTGTTGCCGACGAACATCGCCCCGAGGAGCCGCCCGTCGCGGAGGACGAGCTTCCGGTAGGTGCACTTCCGCGTCTCCACGATCTGCAGCACCTCGTCGCTCTCGAGCTCCGGCTCGACGCTGCCCATCGAGGTGACGTCGACCCCCGCCACCTTCAACCGGCTGTACAGCTTCGACCCCCGGTAGCGCGCCTGCGGGTTCGCGCCCGTCAGGAGATCCGCGAGGACGGCGGCCTGCTCCCAGATCGGCGTCACGATGCCGTAGAGCTTGCCCCGGTGCTCCGCGCACTCCCCGATCGCGTAGACGCCGGGCACCTGGGTGGCCATGGTGTCGTTGACCACGATGCCCTTGTTGATGGGCAGCCCCGAGGCGCGCGCCACGTCGACGCGCGGCCGCACCCCGCACGCCAGGATCACCATGTCCGCCGGCAAGACACTGCCGTCGTCGAGCCGGACCCCTTCCACCACCTCGTCCCCGCAGATCGCCTCGACCGTGCGCCCGGTGCGGACGAAGATCCCACAGCGCTCGATCTGCTGCTCGAGCATGTCGCCGCCCATCTGATCGAGCTGCGCGTTCATGAGGCCCTTGGCGACGTGGATGACGGTCACGTGCAGCCCCATGTCGCTCAGCACCTTGGCGGCCTCCAGGCCGAGCAGCCCGCCGCCGACCACGATGGCGTTGTCTCCCGCCCGCGCGTGGCCGCGCATCCGGAGGCAATCGTCCATGGTCCTGTAGACGAAGACGCCCGGCCGCAGGTCGCCCTCCGCCGTCGTCATCCCCTCGAGCGGCGGGACGAGCGGCCGGCTCCCGGTGGCGATCACCGCGACGTCGTAACGATGGGCCGCGGCGCCCTCCGTCACGACCGTCCTCGCCGCGGTGTCGAGCCGCTCCACGGGCGTCCCGCCGACGAGCTTCACGCCGTTCCGCTCGTACCACGCCGGCGGCTTCGTCACGATGGAGTCGGGCGCCTCGCCCGAGAGCACCTTGCTGAGCAGGACGCGGTTGTACGCCCCGCCCGGCTCCTCGCCGAACACCGTGATGTCGTAGCGGTCCCGGGCGCCGCGCGAGACGAGCTCGTCCAGCAGGCGGCAGGTGGCCATGCCATTGCCAACGACGACAAGGTCCTTCCTTCGCATCAGTTCGACTCCGAGACCCGGCGCGCCCTGACGGCGCACACCTTGAACTCCGGCATCCGGCTGGTCGGGTCCAGCGCCGGCTTGGTGAGGACGTTGGCGGCCTTCTTGCCGCCCCAGTGGAACGGCGCAAACAGCGTGTCGGGCCGGATCTCCGGCGTGACCGAGACCCGGAAGACGACCGATCCTCGGCGGCTCTCGACGAGCAGCCAGTCGCCTTCGACGACGCCGAGCCGCGCCGCCAGCCGGGGGTGGACCTGGACCTTCGGCTCGGGCTTGGCCTCGTCCAGCTTGGAGACCCGGCGCGTCTGAGCGCCCGAGTTGTAATGCTCCTTGTAGCGGCCGGTCGTGAAGTAGAGCGGATACGCGTCGTCGGGGAGCTCGGCGGCCGGCCGGTGGTGGACGGCGTGGAAGCGCGCCCGGCCGTCGGGGTAATAGAAGCGATCGGCGAAGAGGCGCGGCGTCCCCGGGTGCTCGGTCGACGGGCACGGCCAGAAGACGCCTCGCTCGCGTCGTATCCTGTCGTAGGTGATGCCGCTGTAGTCCGCCTTCGCGCCCGCGGTCGCCCGCCGCAGCTCGTCGAACACCTGCTCCGCGCCCTCGTACTGGAAGTGCTTGCCCGCGCCGAGCCGGCGCGCGAGCTCGCAGAAGATCTCGATATCGCTCTTCACCCCCGGGGGCGGCCGGCGCGCCCGCTGCCGCAGGATCACCCGCCCTTCGAGGTTCGTCATCGTGCCGTCCTCCTCCGCGAACTGGGCGACGGGGAGCAGGGCGTGGGCGGAGGCCGCGGTCTCGTTCACGAAGGCGTCGCAGACCACGAGCAGATCGAGCGCGGCGAGCTTGCGCTCGACGTTGAGCGCGTTCGGCGACGCGACCACCACGTTGGAGCCGAACACGAGCAGCGCGCGGATCCCGCCCTGGGGGCCGAGCGCGTCGAGCAGCTCGTAGGCGCTCTTCCCCTTGGACGGCAGCTCCGCCGGGTCGATCCCCCAGACGCGGGCGATGGCCTGCCGGTGCTCCGGGTTCTCGATCAGCCGGTAGCCCGGGAGCTGATCCGCCTTCTGGCCGTGCTCGCGGCCTCCCTGGCCGTTGCCCTGTCCGGTCAGGCAGCCATAGCCGCTGTAGGGTTTGCCGACCTTGCCGAGCGCGAGCATCAGGTTGATGAAGGAGAGGACGGTGTCCGAGCCCTTGGACTGCTGCTCCGGCCCGCGGCCCGAGAGCAGCATGCTGCTCGGCGCCTCGGCCAGCAGCCGCACGGCCCGGAGCTGGTCCTGCGTCGAGACCCCGGTCAGCCGCTCGACGTGCGCCGGGTGGTACGAGAGGACGACGCGCCGGAGCTCGTCGAAGCCCTCGGTGCGCGCGGCGATGTAGGCCGCGTCGACGAGCTTCTCCTCCAGCGCCAGGTAGAGCAGACCGTTGGCGAGCGCGAGGTCGGACCCTGGCGTGGGCTGGAGGTGGAGCGCCGCCGCGCGCGCCGTGTCGGTCCGCCGCGGGTCGACGACGATCAGCGCGCCCCCGCTGTCGCGCTGGGCGTAGACCCATTGCATGATGGGCGGCAGCGTCTCCGCGCAGTTCGCGCCCCACAGGAGGAGCGCCTTTGTCTGAGCGATGTCGGACACCGGGAACGGCAGGCCGCGATCGACGCCGAACGCCTTGTTCTGCCCCGCCGCCGCCGAGGACATGCAGTAGCGGCCGTTGTAATCGACGTTCGGCGATCCGAGGGCCAGGCGGACGAACTTGCCGAGGAGATAGGTCTTCTCGTTCGTGAGGGCGCCGCTGCCGAACGCGGCCAGCGCCGCGGGACCGTGGGCCTCGCGCAGCCGGAGGAGCCGCTCGGCGATGAAATCGAGCGCCGTGTCCCAGCGCGCGGGGAGGAGGCGGCCATCGCGCCCGCGGAGCAGCGGCGACGTCAGCCGCTCGCGATGATCGAGCAGCGCCGCGGAGGTGAACCCCTTGATGCACATCTGCCCGCGGTTGACGGGGAACTCCTCGTCCGGCCGGACCTCGATCGGCCCGGAGAAGGGCGTCAGATCGGTCACGACCATGCCGCACTGGAAGGCGCAGTACGGGCAGTGGGTCCGCGTTGTCTCGGCGGTGACGACCTTGAGGTGGAGGGAGGAGCGCGCGGCCATGGAGGGGCGTGGCCGTCCTCGACGAACACGCAGGACCGGGTATAGCGGTCGCCGTGTTTCCCATGAGTTTCGCCGAAATGTGCGGCGGGTAAATCGGACGCGGAGATCGGGATCGGCCCGATTTGTCCGAGATCGTCACCGCCGGCGGCGCGCAGGAGCTCGCCCGGGTCGCAGGATCGGCCCCGCGCGTGACGCCGACGGCCGCTCAGGGCGCGGGCACGACGGTGATCTCGCCGGTCGTCTGCACCGCGGAGGTGTCCCAGGCGAGCCCCGGGGCGAGCGGCACGTCGATATCCACGGCGGTGAGCGTCCCCGTGAGGCCGCCGCTCCAGCCGAACACTGCGATGACGTCCCCGGCCTGGAACGACACGGACCCGTCGGCCGGGAGCAGCCTCAGCGCCCCGTCGAGGTGGAGGTCCCCGTCAACCTGGAGGAGCGGCAAGGCGCTCGGGCCCGCGACCGTGATGCTCAGGGTAGCGCCTGGCCCTTGGCTGTAGCTGCCGGCAATGATGGTCGATGGGTGAGCTTCCCCGACGGACAGCTCGCCGGCTTGCGTGTTGGCGAGGTCGCCCACGAAGCTGCCGGTCTGGAGGCGCCCACCGGCGAACTCGAAGTTGCCCGTCGCGACCTCGATCGCGCCCGCGATGAGCTCGCCATCCGCGAGGCGCACCGAGGGCCCCAGGTAGGGGTAGGGATCGCCGCCGGCCCAGGGCGCCGTCCGGAGGAGGCCGCCGATGCTCACGAGGGCGCCATTGTCGACCAGGAGCGATGGATACTGGTTGCCGATGGCAGAGACGGTGACGTCGCCGCTGTTGAGCCACGATGCATAGACATCGTTCACCTTGACGAAGCCCCCGCCGAGCTGAGAGCGGATCTCGGTGTCTTCCGTCACGAGGGTCCCGTAGGCCCCGACGGTGAGCGTGCCGTATCCATAGTTCGACCCGACCCGCAGGAGCCCCTGGTTCGTCCACGTGCCGCCCCAGCCGCTCACGCTCGCATGGCTGGTCATGTAGCCGATATCGTCGCCGAGGATGCGTGCATTCACCGTGAAGAGCTGGCCGCGGTAGATGTCCAGCGAGCTATGGCTCCTCACCCCCAGGACGAACTCCCCCGTGCTCACCCACTGCGTCCCGGACCCCGTGATGGCGACGTCACCCCCGCAGCTCATGCAGCCGCCGCTTCCGCCGATATAGACATTGTGCGAGAAGAGGCTCGCGCCTTGCTTGAGCTCGACGTGGCCCTGTCCAGTGTGGCCGATGTAGGTATTCGCCGTGCTCGTCATGGTGGCGTCGTACCCCTCGACGATGAGGCGTCCCTCATGCAGCGAGTATCGAGTGCCCACCACGAGATCGTCGGTGATCGCCGCGGCACCGTTCCGGATGACGACCTGACCCTCCATGTCCCCGCCGATGTTGATCGATCCATCGTTGATCCAGGTCGACCCATACCCGTCGACCCGGACAGCGCCGACCCAGTCGAGCCCTCCTGCCACGGACGCACCGGGGCTGATCAACGTCCCGCCATGGGTTACGTCGACCGTCCCACCTCGCACGACGAGCGGGGTCAGCCCCAGATCCCAAGGATCGGTCGGATTCTGGGGCGATACGTATCCCCAACTGGAAATGGTCACATCTGCGCTGGCTGGTGCTGCCACGCTCACTGACGCAGCGGCGAACAGCGCCGAGAGGGCGCATCGAGCTTGGTAGTTCATGGATCTCCATACCTCCACGACAAGGTTCAGTCCCCATGAGAGCCCACCCATTGCCTTGGTCCTCCCTCGCAGCTCCGGAGCACCGGGCGAGCGTGGTCTCCCATGTTCGCATCCATATTCGGATCGATTCGCAATGGCAAGCCTTTCGTTGGCCAAACGCTCGCCGGGTCGATCTTCCGGCATCGGAGGCGGCCCGGCCCGGATAGTTGAGCTTTCCTCCGCCATCGCAGGCGGCCCGGCCCGGATAGTTGAGCTTTCCTCCGCCATCGCAGGCGGCCCGGCCCGGATAGTTGAGCTTTCCTCCGCCATCGGAGGCGGCCTGGCTCCGATAGTTGAGCTTTCCTCCGCCATCGCAGGCGGCCCGGCCCGGATAGTTGAGCTTTCCTCCGCCATCGGAGGCGACCCGGCCCGGATAGCCGAGCTGCGCGGGCACAGCATCGCGGCGGTCGGCCATCGACCGTCGAAATCTTGCCATGTCCGTTGACCGATCGGGAAGGGTGCTTACCCCTGGCACGAACGTCCGGCGCGCGCCGGACGCTCACAACACGTCCAGCGCAGGGGAGTAGGGAGCACGGCGCCAGTGTCCCTTCGCCGCCCGGCGAAGGACTTCGACGAGAGGTGTTCCCCTCATGGCCAAGCCTTCCTCTCCGGTCAGCAAGAAGAAGCCGGCTCCCAGCGCGCTCGCGGCCCCGCCCCAGGCGGCGGCGGCGTTCGACAGGACCCTCCCCGAGATCGAGTCGCTGAGCCCGGATCGACTCGTCGCCATCAAGATCGACATCCCTCGCGCCGTCTCCAAGGTGCTCGGCGTGCTGCCAGGCCTGCGCGCGCTGCGCCCCGCCATCGCCGCGCAGCTGCAGCAGCACGAGCTCGCGCTGCTCGACCGGCTCGAGACGTACGCGCTCGCCGCCTGGTACGCGCACCTCCTGTGGCTGTCCAGCGGAGGCGCCGAGAACGCGCTGAAGCCGCTGCTCGCGGAGGCGGCCGCGCTGCGCGAGAACCTGCTGGGCGACGCCGAGGCGCTCGCCCGCCGCGGCCTGCTCGACGCCGCGGCCGTCGCCGAGATCCGCGCGGGCCACGGGCACGTCGACACGGCCAACGACCTCGTCGCGCTCTCGGCCCTCCTCGGCGGGCGCTGGTCCGATATCGCCGGCAAGACGGCGGCGACCGAGGAGGAGGTGAAGCGCGCCGGAGAGATCGGGCCGCAGCTCCTCACCGCCCTCGGCGCGCGGGAGCACGGCAAGGGCCCCGGGCCGACCGAGGCCGCGGACAAGCGGGCGCGCGCGTTCGCGCTGCTCGTGCGCGCCTATGACCAGACCCGCCGCGCCGTGACCTACCTGCGCTGGAACGACGGAGACGCCGACACGATCGCGCCGTCGCTCTACAAGGGCCGCGGCGGCCGCGCCGCGTCATCCAACGACCCCGCGACCGAGCCCGCGGACACCGCCGGCGCGGCCGCGCCCACCGAACCGGAGGTGGCGCCCGAGGGCGCGCCGCCGAGCGGCTAGAGCGCCGAACAGGCAGACATCGCGTGAAGGCTTCGGGGCTCATACCCACCGCGCCCCGGGGCAGCGTGCACGTCCATCGACAGGCACGCTGCCGGGCTTGCGCGACTCGATTTCTACCATCCGGTCACATGCGGGCCCGGGTCGCGATGACATGGCGAAATTCATTGCAATGGTGAATCGACTCGCCTATCCATTTCATCGTGGGAGACCACATTCGCAGGGTGCTCCGGCGCTTCGGAGGCATCAGGCGATGGTGCGCTCTCACGCGCGCTGAACTTTCTCGTGGAGGAATCAGAATGATGAACTACCAAGCTCGATGCGCTCTCTCGGCGCTGCTCGTCGCCGCGTCGGCGGGCATGGCGGGACAGGCCCACGCAGACGTGACCATCGCGGGAGGCGTGTCGCCTCAGAACCCATCCGATCCTTGGGACCTGGGGACGAGCCAGCTCGTCGTGGGCTCCGGGACGGTCGAGGTGACCGACGCCGGGACGTTGATCAGCCCCGGCGCCTCCGTGAACGGGGGGCCGGCCGGCTTCGGCACCGTCCTGGTCGAGGGGTATGGCTCGACGTGGATCAACCATGGATCCATGGGGATCGGCAGAGTCAACCTCTCCGAGGGCTGGGTCGTCGTCCGGAGCGGCGCCGAGGTGATCACCGATGATCTCGTGGTGGGCGCGAGGGGCTCGCAGGCTTATGGTCGTCTGTTCGTCGAGGGGTACGACGCCACCCTGACGAGCGGAGGAAACACCTACATCGGCGACCTTGGTCAAGGCTACGTCGAGCTCAAGCAAGGAGGGAGCCTCTTCTCCCATGACGTGTATATCGGCGGAGTCCACGGCTGCTCGATCTGCGGCGGCGAGGTCGTCATCACGGGCTCCGCGACGCAGTGGGTGAGCACGGGGCAGTTCGTCCTCGGCGTGGCGAGCCGCGGCCTCCTGAACATCCACCGCGGCCAGCTCTTCACGGTGGGCGCGAGCATCGACGGCGACGACCTCCGGAACAGCCACGCGACCGTGAGCGGGTGGGGCGGCACGTGGACCAACCAGGGGCTCCTGCGCGTGGGGGCGAACCGCGGATACGGCACGCTGACCGTCGGGGCCTACGGGACCCTCGTGACGGAGGACACCGAGATCCACTCCGAGCTCGGCGGGGGCTTCGTCAAGGCGAACGATGTCTACGCATCGTGGCTCAACAGCGGCGACGTCACCGTCTTTGCCATAGGCAATCAGTCCCCGTCGCTCCTCGTGGACGAGCACGCCTTCGTGAGCATCGGCGGCCTGCTCCGGACCGCGCCGACGGTCGGCGGTTCTCCCTATCCCTACCTGGGGCCCTCCGTGCGCCTCGCAGACGGCGACCTCATCGCGGGCGCGATTGAGGTCGCGGAGGGCGACTTCGAGCTCGCCGGCGGGCGCCTCGAGACCGGCAGCTTCGTGGGCGATCTCGACAACGTCCTGGCCGGCGAGCTCTCCGTCGGAGAGGTCCACCCGTCGACCGTCGTCGCCGGCAGCTACACCCAGGGGCCGGGCGCCGCCCTCCGCGTGACCGTCGCAGGATCGAGCGCCTCGCCGCTCCTCCAGGTGGACGGCGACGTCCACCTCGACGGGGCGCTGGAGGTCCGGCCGGCGGACGGCTCGGTGTCGTTCCAGGCCGGGGACACCCTGGCTCTGCTCGGCTGGAGCGGCGACCTCACAGGGGCGTTCGCCTCGGTGAACATCGACGTGCCGCTCGCCCCAGGGCTCGCCTGGGACACCTCCGCGCTGTACGCGACCGGCGAGATCACCGTCGTGACCGCGCCCTGAGCGCCGCCGGCTCAGGACATCAGTTCCACCGGTAGGCCACGCCGAGCGGCAGAGACGCCGCCACGCCGTCGGCGCCGACGAGGAACAGCGGCGTGGCCTGTAAAAAGAGCGAGCCCGACGGGCTGTCCGTAAGCTTCAGGCCGATCTCGGCGCCCAGGCCCAGCGAAAATCCCAGCGGCACGCTGGCCTCCACCATGTCTCCACCGTATTGGTAGCCGTTCTCATTCCACGAATAGCTCTCCGTGTAGGCCGTCCCGCTCTGCGTCGCCGTGCCGAAGAGCAGCGACGATCCCACCCTGAAGCGATCGCCGAGCGGGTACGACACCGACGGGCCGAGCGCGATGAGCAGGCCCGCGCTCGAGTGGAGGCTGAGGTGGGCGCGAACGCCGAGGTCCAGGCGCTCCGTCGCCTTGTATCCGATGAACCCCGTCGCCCCTGCGAGGAAGCTACCGTCGGAGAGAGAGTAATAGCACTCCCCATATGTGGTGGTGGCGCAAACATCCATCTTGTCTGCGTCCAACCAGAGATAGCCGATGTGCCCGCCTCCCTCGACGACGAGGCCGTCCGATACGCCCGGCGCGGCGGCGCGCACGCTCCTCTCGTCGCGCGCTCCATCGCGCTGCGCGTCGGGCAGCAGCCGCGCCCTGGGCAGCCGCGCCGCCGGCGGTCGCGCCGCGGGCCGCCGCGCCGGCCTCGGCCCGGCCGCCTCCGCCGGCTCCGGCGCCGCTTCCGCCGGCGCGGGCGCCGGCACGGCGACGTCCACGCGCTCCGACTCCTTCAGCGCCACCGTCGTCTCCCAGAAGACCTCCCCCTGGTGCGCCGCGGCCACGACGTGCTCGCCCGGATCCACCGGCAGATCCTTGTCCCACGCGACCGGATCGAGCGCCGCCCCGTCGAGCAGGATCGTCACCTGGTCGGCGCCCGCGTCGCCCGCCGAGGCGCGCACCCGGAGCCACGGCACCCGCGGCGCGAGCGCGTCGAGCCGCGCCCTGGCGAACGCCTCCCGGGCCGCGTCCCCCGCGGTTCGCGCCGTGATCAGCGCCTCCTGGAAGCCGACCCAGGCCGTGGCCACCTGGCCGAGCCGCTCGTGGCAGAAGGCGAGGTTGAGCTTCGTCCCCAGGCTCGGCTCCAGCCGCTGGCTCTCCTCGAGCTTGGGGCAGGCCTCGGCGAAGCGCTGCTCGACCAGGAGCGCGCGGCCCTCTCGAAACAGCTGCTCGGCGGCGCTCTCCTCGGCGACGGCCTGCCGGCCCGAGAGCAGCGCCGCGGCGCCGAGGAGCGCCCCCGAGAGGGGAGCGCAGAGCGTACGACGGAGCGGATGGAGCGGTTTCACGTTGTCCTCGGGAGGCGCAAGCGGTCGGAGGTCTCAGAAGCCGTCGGAGCATCGCTCGGGCCTGCCAGCCCGATCTCCGGGCATGCGGCCGGGACGCCGAGCGCCGTGAAGGTAACCTGGGTGGGCCTGTGATAGCTTCGCCTCATCGATGATCCTATTCCGCGTGGCCCCCGCGTTCCTTTAGACATGCCCGACGATTTCTCGCGTGAGCCCCCGCGAGGCAGGTTTCCGACGACCCGCCGGTCCGCCGTCGTCGCGGTGGGCAGCGACGACCCGGCCGAGCGCGCGCGCTCGTTCGACATCCTGGTGCGCGCCTACTGGAAGCCGGTGTACAAGCACCTCCGCGTCCGCTGGCGCATGGAAGGCGAGCGCGCCGCCGACCTGACGCAGGGCTTCTTCGCGCGCGCGCTCGAGCAGCGCACGTTCTCCGCCTACGACCCGGCGCGGGCGCTGTTCCGCACCTATCTGAAGATGTGCCTCGACCGCTTCGTCATGAAGGAGGCCGAGAGCAGCGGGCGACAGAAGCGCGGCGGACATGCGGTGACGCTGAGCCTTGACTTCCCCTCTGCCGAGCGGGAGATTGAGGCGCTCGCCGTGCCCGCGCCCGACTCGATCGACACGTACTTCGACCGGGAGTGGACGCGTCACCTGGTCGGGATGGCGGTCGACGCCCTCCGCGAGCGCTGCGAGCGGGGCGGCAAGCAGCTCACCTTCCGCGTCTTCGAGCGCTACGTGCTCGACGACGGCCCCGAGGCCCGCCCCACCTATGCCGAGCTCGCCGCGGAGCTCGGGATCAAGGTCACCGACGTGACCAACTACCTCGCGTTCGCGCGGCGCGAGTTCCGCGGCCTGCTCCTCGACAAGCTCCGGGAGATCACCGGCTCCGAGGCCGAGTTCGAGGCCGAGTCCCGCGCCTTGCTCGGGGGCGCCCGGTGACCTTCCTCGACGACGCGGGGGTCGGGCGCCTCGTCTCGCTCGCGGCCGAGCCCGAGGTCGTCGCCGGCAGGTTCGAGGTCGACACGCTGCTCGGGGAGGGCGGCATGGGCGTCGTCTTCGAGGCCTGGGACCGCGAGGAGCGCCGGAGCGTGGCGCTCAAGGTCCTGCGCGACGTCGACGAGGCGACGAGCGCCCGGTTCGACCGGGAGGCCGAGGCGCTCGCCGCGCTCTCCCACCCGGGGATCGTCGGCTACGTCGCCCACGGCAGCACCCCGCTGGGCGAGCGGTACCTCGCCATGGAGCGGCTCGTGGGCGTGACGCTCGCGGAGCGGCTCGCCGCCGGCCCGCTGGGCGTCCGCGACGCGGCCGAGGTCGGGCACGGCGTCGCCTCGGCCCTCGCCGCCGCGCACGAGAAGGGCCTCGTCCACCGCGACATCAAGCCGAGCAACATCTTCCTGCAGGACGGCGCCGTCGATCGGGTCAAGCTCCTCGATTTCGGGCTCGCGCGCGGGCCGAACGCGGCCGCGGTCACGGGCGCCGGGACGCTCGTCGGCACGCCGAGCTACATGGCGCCCGAGCAGGTGCGCGGCGCGGCGACCCCCGACGCGCGCACCGACCTGTTCGCGCTCGGCGCGGTGCTCTTCGAGTGCCTGACCGGCCGGGCGCCGTTCTCGGGCGCGGACACCGAGGCGGTGCTGGTGAAGATCCTCGTCGAGCGGCCCCCCGCGGTCCGGGAGCTCTGCCCGCTCGCCCCGCCGGCGCTCGAGGCGCTCGTCGCGCGGATGCTCGCCAAGGCCCCCGAGGTCCGCCCGGCGAGCGCCGCCGAGGTCGCGGCCGGGCTCGCCGCGCTCCTCGCCGACGAGGGCCTCGGCGCCGTCCCGGCCGCGGCGGCGGGCGACCCGGCGCAGGCCGCCGCGCCGGGGACGCTGCTCGCCGGCAAGTACCGGGTGGTCCGGACGCTGGGCAGCGGCGGGATGGGCGTCGTGCTGCTCGCGCGGCACGAGGCGCTCGAGCGGAACGTGGCGCTCAAGCTCCTGCGCGGCAGGAAGAGCGGCGGGGACGTGGCGCGCTTCCTCCGGGAGGCGCGGGCGGCGTCGCGGCTCGAGAGCGAGCACGTCGCGCGGGTGATGGACGTCGGCACGCTCGACGACGAGACGCCGTTCATCGTGATGGAGTTCCTGAGCGGCAAGGACCTCGGGCAGGTCCTGCACGAGAAGAAGCGGCTGCCGGTCGGCGTGGCGGTGGACTACGTGCTCCAGGCGGGGGAGGCGATCGCCGAGGCGCACGCGCTCGGCATCGTCCACCGGGATCTGAAGCCGTCGAACCTGTTCCTCACCGCGCGGCGCGACGGCTCGCCGCTCGTCAAGGTGCTCGATTTCGGCATCTCGAAGATCTCGCGCGCGAGCGACGGCGCGCACGCGGCGACGCTCCCGCTCGACGTGAGCATCACCGCGCCCGACGCGATCATGGGCTCTCCGCTGTACATGTCGCCGGAGCAACTCGAGAGCACGAAGCGCGTGGACGCCCGCACGGACATCTGGTCGCTCGGCGTGGTCCTGCAGGAGCTCCTCACCGGCCGTCCGCCGTTCGCGGCGGGCAGCTTCATGGCCATGGGCGCGAAGATCGCCGCCGGGGCGCCCGCCGGGCTCCGCGAGGGCTGCCCCGAGGCCCCGGAGGGCCTCGCCGCGGTCGTGCTCCGCTGCCTGGAGAAGGATCCGGCGCGGCGCTTTCAGAGCATGGCCGAGCTCGCGCAGGCGCTCGGGCCGTACGCGCCGGAGGGGTCTCGGCTCTCGGTCGAGCGCATCGCTCGCGTCGCCGGGGCCGGCGCGCCGGCCGCGAACGTGGGCGCGCCGGCCGCGCGCCCGGAGGGCGCCCCCTCGGACCGGGCGATCACGGCGCGCACCTGGGATGCGCCGGCCGCGTCCAGGGGGCGGCGCGGCGCGCTCGTCCTGGTCGCGGGCGCGGCGATCGCGCTGAGCGCCGGGCTGGTGGCCGTGCTGCGCGCTCCGGGCGGCGCGGAGGGCCCGCCCGCGGCGCCTGCCTCCGCCGGCGCGACGGCGCCGTCGACCGACGAGACGCCGAGCCCGAGCCACGCGCTCCAGCGCAGCGCAGCCGCGCCCGCGCCGCCACCGCCGCCTGCGACGACGGCGAGCGCGGCGCCCGCTCCGGAGGCCGAGGCCTCCGCGGGCGCGCCGCCGTCGCGGGGCGCCGGCCTCCCGGACGGCGCCCCGCCGCCGCAGGGCGCGGGGGCCACGGCCGCCGCGCCGCCGCAGGGCCCGCCAGCGCGCCCGCCGTCCAGCGCGCGCGCCCGTCCCGCCGCGCCGCCGGCCAAGGGCAGCCCCCCTGCAGCGCCCGCGATCGAGCGAGCGCGCCCTGCCGCCAAGCCACCTCCCGGCGAGGTCGATCTGATGGACCCGGCGCTGATCCGCCGCTAGCGGGTGATGCGGTAATTGCCGCACGCAGCGCCGCGAACGTGTGAACCGCCGAGACGCCAGGTGTGCCAACCGGACGGGGGCCACCGCTTAATAAATACATCTAACTTAAGCGGTTCGGTAAATGATGGCCGACAGGAGACCGTTGTAATGAAAATTTCTACACTTGGTTCGCTTGCTCGCGAGCGGGTCCTGTTCGCCCTGCTCGCGTCGGCCGCCCTCCTTGCCTGCGGCGACGACGGCGACACGTCCCCGGGGGGCAGCGGCGGCGCCGGCGCCTCCGGCGGCGGCACCGGCGCTGCGAGCGGCGGCACCGGCGCTGCGGGCGGCGGCACCGGCGCTGCGGGCGGCGGCACCGGCGCTGCGGGCGGCGGCCAGGGCGGGTCGGGCGGCCATCTTCCCGCGGACATCGTCGAGCCCGGCGACCCCGGGCAGGGCGATGTCACCTTCACCGTGCGCGTCGATCAGGGAATGCGCCCCATCAGCCCGCTCATCTACGGGGCCAACTGGGCCGAGGACCTGGACGGCGACCAGCGCGGGACGAGCGTCGTGCGCATGGGCGGCAACCGCATGACCGCCTACAACTGGGAGAACAACGCCTCCAACGCCGGCTCGGACTACATGTTCCAGAACGACGCCCACCTCGCCGGCAACAGCCCGAACGGCGATGTCCCCGGCGAGGCGGTGCGCATGCTGGCCGAGGACGCGCTGTCGCACGGCGCCGCCTTCATCGCGACCATCCCGATCTGCGGCTATGTCGCGGCCGACAAGGCGGGCGACGGCGACGTCAACAAGACCCCGAATTACCTCCAGACGCGCTTTCACCCCACGATCGCGCGCAAGGGCGCCCCGTTCTCCGCGGCGCCCAATCTCGGCGATAATGCCGTGTACCAGGACGAGTTCGTCGCCTGGATGAAGCAGGCCTTCCCCGACGCCTTCCAGGGCGAGGTCGCGAAGGTCCTGTTCTCGCTCGACAACGAGCCCGACCTCTGGAATCACACCCACGAGCGCATCCACCCGGAGCCGGTGACCTACGCCGAGCTCGTCGAGAAGAACATCGAGTTCGCCTCCGCGGTCAAGGACGTCGCGCCGAACGCGCTCGTCACCGGCTTCGTCTCGTACGGGTATTCCGGCTACGTCAGCCTGCAGGGCGCGCCGGACGCGGACGGGAACTTCATCGAGCACTATCTCGACGCCATGAAGGCCGCCGAGGCGAGCGCGGGGCACCGCCTCGTCGACGTGCTCGATCTGCACTGGTACACGGAGATCTACGCGAACGGCGAGCGCATCACGGGCGATGATGCCTCGCCCGAGTCCGTGGAGGCCCGCGTCCAGGCGCCGCGCTCGCTCTGGGATCCCACCTTCAAGGAGGACAGCTGGATCGCGAACGACGTGCTGAACGGCCCGATCAAGCTCATCCCGTGGCTCCGCGGCCTCATCGACGCCCATTACCCGGGCACCGAGATCGGCTTCACCGAGTACAATTACGGGGGCGGCAACCACATCTCCGGCGCGATCGCCCAGGCCGACGCGCTCGGCGTCTTCGGCCGCGAGGGCGTGTTCCTCGCGACGATCTGGGATCCCGGCGAGGAGGTCTCGATGCTCCGGGCCGGCGTGCGGGCGTTCACGAGCTACGACGGGAAAGGCGCGCGCTTCGGCGACACGTCCATCCACGCCGAGACGAGCGACGTGGCGAAGGCCACCGTGTACGCGAGCATCGACGAGGCCGACCCGAGCCGCATGGTCCTCGTCGCCATCAACAAGACCGCGGCCCCGCTCACGGCCGCGGTGACCCTCGCCGCCTACGCGAGCTACACGGCCGTCGACGTGTGGCGGCTCACGGCCGCAAAGGCCGATCTCGTGGCTGCGGATGCGGTCACCCCGGGCGCCACGAACGCCTTCACGTACGCCATGCCGGCCCACAGCGTCTCGGTGCTGGTGCCCCGGTAAAGCAGCGGCCGGCCGCTCCGGAGCCCCGCGAGCCTCATGTTCACGAGGTGTGCCGCCTAGCGCGGCGGGGGCAGGGGCGGTGGCTCGGGTGCGCCCTTTTCATCCTGCGGCGCGGCCTCTTCCTCCGGCGCGGCCGCAGGCGCAGGCTGCGCCTCGCCCTCCGGCGTCGCCTCGGGAACAGGCGGCGCCGGCTCCGGCCCTGCCGGCGGCGGGAACACGAGATCGTCGCAGGTGGCGCCGAGGCTCCCGACCGCATCGTTGTAGTAGTTCATCGCGTCGAACGCGTGGCCGTGGGCGCTCTCCTTGGCCGGCCTCGAGAGCGCCCCGAACACCACCGCCGTCACCGCGACGATGGCCCCGGCGCCGAGGATCGTGGCCATGGCGGCCTGGTCCTTGTCGTGGAAATAGAGCCCCGCGAACCCGCCGAGGCTCCCCACCCCGAGCGCCACGCCGAGCGTCGAGAGGGTCGTGGCGGTGTGGCCGTTGCTCGACGCTGCGCGCGCGTGCTCGCGCGCCTCGGGGACGCAGCGGACGAAGTGCTCCAGGCCGTCGTAGTGGTAGCTCTCGGCCACCTTCCTGCCGCCGGCCCACAGCGTGAAGCCGTCGTCGTAGCGCGCCGTGAGCTCGCCGCGGGCGACGAGCCGCGGCGTGTACATCGTCTGGCCGCTGGCGCAGCCGAGGAGCGTGCAGGCGAGCGCGCACGCGGACACGGCGCGCGAAGGTCCCCTCGCTGGCCTCACCGGGCCTGCCCTCCCTGCACGCCGACCGCGCACGGCGACCCGGGCGTGCGCGCGGAATCGTTGTAGGCGTTCACGTGGTCGAGCGCGCGCGCCGTATCCTTCTCCCGCTCGGGGCGACCGACCGACAGCCCCACCGCGATCGGCGGCAGCGCGACGAGCGCGACGACCGCGAATGCCGCGAGGAGGGTGGACGCCGCCGCGCTGCCAGCGTCGCGACCGCCGCTGCCAGCGTTGCCCCCGGAGGCCGCGCCGCCGGACTTGGCGTTGCCGCCCGTGATGCCCTTCGAGGGGGAGGCGGCGTGCCGCACGACGTCCGGCTCGGCCCGGTGGAGGTGCGGAGGAGGCGGGGCCACGCCGCGCCGCTCGACGACGATCTGCGGGCCGAAGTAGACTGGCACCCAGAAAGCGCCGCTGACGCGCACGGGCGGGGCCTGCGCGGCATCGCGAGCCGGAGGCGGCGCTCCGACCGACCCCGGCTCTCCGGAGAGGCACTCCGGGATCGGCCCGCCGATCTCCATCGCGACCGCCCCATCGCGGTACACAGGGCGGGCGCGCCCGTCCGGCGGCGGCACGTAGTCGGGGATGTACGATCCGCATCCGGGCAGCGCGGCGAGCGCGAGGGCGCCCAGCGCTGCGCGTGCGGCGCACGACAAGGAAGGTCGACGGAGATTCACGGCGGTGTGCGCGATGGTATTCGCCGGGGGCCTCGTTGCCTAGCGCGCCCCGCGTCGCTTTCGTGATCACTCTCCGCGACCGAGGAAGTCCATCAACCACGCCATGGCCGGCCGCATGGTGCCGTCCGGGTGCAGGAGACCCGTGTTGTCCCGCCACGTGGAGCCGACGACGTAGCCCCAGAGGGTGATGCCTTTGACGGCGGGGTGGTTGTAGAACATCGTGAACTGCTCCTCCATCACCCGGCGCTGCTCCTCGTCGTCCGCGAGGCCGATGTCGTACTCGGTGATGTACACGGGCAGGCCCGTGGCGGCGAGCCCGTCGATGAGGCCCTCCACCGTGCTGGTGTCGAACTTGTACGCGTCGTGGGCCTCCGCGCCGAGGCCGTCGATCGGGGCGCCCGCGGCCAGCAGCGCCTTCACCATCTCGACGAAGCGGTCGTGCTCGGCCTTGTACTCGATGTTGTTGTAGTCGTTCAGGATCAGGGTCGCGCCCGGGCAGAATTCGCGCGCCCACTTGAACGAGTTGACGATCCAGTCATAGCCGCTCTCGCCGTCGCCCCCGATGGCGTTCTTGAAGGTAGGCGTGGTGTGGGGCGGCGGCTCGTTCACGACGATGATGTACTTCGTGTCGGGGTACCGCTCACAGAACGCCTGCATCCAGTCCCTGATGGCCTGCCGCTGCTCGTCGGCGGTGAGGCGCACGAGCCAGCTCGGCTGGGTGTTCCCCCACACGAAGGCGTGCTCCATGAAGGAGATGTTGTTGTCCTGCGCGTATTTGTAGATCGCGTCGAGCCTGCTCCAGTCTCGAACGCCGCGGGAAATCTCGACGCTGCTGAGCCTGCCCTCGACCTCGGGCGTAATCTGGTCCCAGTACCGGACGAAGTCGTCGCGCACGGCGCGATCCGTCGTGATGTTGCCGACGAACTTTCCGGCGCCCGCGCTGCTCGAACCGCCCGACCCGTGGCTTGAGCCGCCAGCCCCGGCGCCGCTCGTCCCAGCACCCCCGGAGCCGCCGTCGCCGGCGCCGCCCGTACCCGCGCCAGAGGCTCCCGCGCTGCCCGTGCCGCCGCCCGTCGCGCCGGCGCCGCCGCCGTGGCCACCCGCTCCGGTCGAGCCGCCCGCGCTCGACGAGCCGCCTGGGCCAGGGTCGCCCCTGTCGACCTTGCCAGAGCACCCAGGGAGGGCCGCGAGCCCGAGCGCGATCGCGCCGCACAGCCATCGAGAAGAACGGTTCTTGTTCATGCCAACCCCCCGCGAGCTGGATGATCGTCGATGGTGACTATTGAATCAAGAAAGCCGACGGTCAGCAGCGCGATCCGAGGGAGCACGCGCCCGGCGCCAGGCCTGCCGGGCAGAGCGGTCCCGGGAATTCCCGCTGCCCCCTGGATCGATCGCGATCCGTTCCGAGGAGCGATCCGTACGACGGCCCGCGAGAGCGGGCGAAACGTGACGCGCTCGCCTCACCGAGGAGGCGGGGTGCAGAGGAAACACCCGCCACACTCGTAATGCGGCGTCTTGGTGCCCCACGCGATCTGGTTGTTGCAGCAATCGCGGCCGTACTTGCCGACGACGGTCGTGTGGCTCTCGTCGCTGTAGTAGATGCAGTTCGCCCCGGGCGCCGCCTCGCTCGAGGGAGCCAGCAGGGCGGCGCCTCCCAGCATCGCCGCGCCTGCCGTCAGGGCAGCGAAGAAGAACCGCAAGCGGGTAGCAGGGCTGATCCGACGCATGGATAACTCCTTTTGCGATGGAGGCCTGTCCTGGCCTCCGGGTCGATGCGACATACCTTAGAACGAATGCCCGGCTCGGGCAAGCGCTCGGGCCGAGCGCTCGATACGGCTATCGACGAATGCATTCATGCATGGTGAGAGCGCCGCCGAGGGTGTCGGCGAGGGGTGAAGCAGCGCGCGAGCTTTGGCGCAACGGCGAACGTCGCGCGCTGCGCGCGGACGGTCGACTGTCGCTCCGAAAGAAAAGTCCGCAGGCACAGCAGTGTTTTCACCCTTCGTCTATCTGGCTCAGCCCGGTTGATATGGCGCGCTTCACGCCATAACACCCAAAATTACAATTCTTAACAACTCCCCTGAGAGACAGGCGGCGCAGCGCTCTTTCTCTCGTCTGTGCCCTCTCTGCCTCTGTGGTCCCCTCTCTCATGAAGCCAGAGACGAACCTCGGCAGCGCAGCGTCACCGCCGCGGAGAGAGGACGACGATCGACGTCGGCGCCACCAGCAGATCGTCCGCGCTCGACGGCTCCACCTTGCTCGGCCGCGGGAGGATCTCCGCGCTCCACCGCGAAAGGGGCAGCCCGCACAGGGCCTTGATGTCGCCCACGCGCGTCGGGCCCCGGGCGGTCACCGCGAAGATCTCCGAGCTGCCGCTCGCGTCCCGGATGTCGACCCAGATCTTCATCATGTCGGACGACAGCATCTGCGCGACCGGGACCTTGCCGGCGACCACAGGGAACCAGACCGCCGAGGAGAGCACGTGGAGCTCGACGAGCTCGATGCCCGTGCCCGGATGCTCGGCAAAGAACCTGCGGAAGCCGGCGAGCGTCTGGACGAACGGATGGAGCGGGTGCCACAGGCGGTGCTTCCCCGAGGCGATCGGGCCGATGTGCACATGGCGGAACCCCGCCGCGTCCGCCGCGCGCAAGGCCCCGCAGACCGCATCGGCGATGACGCCGAGATCCCGGCTGTCCTCGGGATCCTCGCCGCCCTGCACGCGCGGAACATCCGGGCTCCGGTCGCGGGCGGCGACGCCGAAGATGGGCGCGTCGCCGAACCGGTAAGCATACGACGGCGTCGCGTCCAGCGGGCGCCAGCGCTCGAGCGCCGCGTCCGCGACGAGCCCGGCGTCCCGCGCCTTTTCAAGGAAGCCGTTCACCTGGGTCCCCGGGATGGCGTGGTTGTCCGCGGGCGTCCGGCCGACGCTGACGAGCACGCACTCGCGGCCGTCCGCGGCGGGCACCGAGAGCGGCGCGTACCGGAGACGGACCTTCCTCGCCCCGCCGGAAGGGTGTTTCGCCCCGTCGGACAGGCTGAACCCCAGCTCGTCGGGCATCCACGCGACCGGCGGCCGCTCGGCGCCCGGCGGCGCGGGCGCCCTGCGCTCCCAGACGGCATCGGTCAGCCGGCCGATCAGCTCCGCCAGCTCGCCGTAGTGCCCGTAGAACACGGGGGCGATGCCCAGCCGCGTCTGCAGGAAGCGGACGTCGATCGCGCCCCGCCTGTCGCTGGAGAACAGCGCGAAGTGCGGGTGCGGCCCGGGCCCGTAGTGATGGGCGATCTCTCCGAAGAGGTTGATGAGGTAATCCTCGAGGATGCCGGAGCCGAGGAACAGCAGCGAGCGCCGGGAGAGGACCTCGGCGAACGCGCGCCGGAAGTGGGGCTGCGCGTTGACCGCGTGCTGGTACTGCTGATAGCCGGCGACCACCTGGCCCGCGAGCTCGGCGCGGCGCCGCTCGTCGAGGACCAGCTCCTCGACGAGCGCGTCGAGCCGCACGGCCTGCCCGCCGAGGAAGCCCTGCAGCGCCCAGAGGATGGGCCGCGTCGGCGACGCCAGGGAGCGGACGACCTTGTGGCAGTCCTCGACGCTGCGCCCGAGCACCTCGGGGACGTCGGTCTCGTCCCGCTTCGCTTCCCGCGAGGGCTTGCCCGTCCGGCTCACGCCGACCATCTCGCCGGTGCGCGACTGCCGCATCCGGCTCACGACGTAGAGATCGTCGTAGTTGGTGGTGAGCACGAGCGGCCACGTGCAGCGCGCGAGCGCCGCCGTCTGCGCCGGCACCTCGCACTCGCCCGCGGCCCTGCCGCCCTCGTTGAGGGCCCTCCGGTACGCCTCGGCGCGCGCCTCCACCTCCAGGGCGGCCAGCCCGAGCACCGCCTTGTCGGCGAGGCGGTAGAGCTCCGAGGTGTCCAGCCTGTCCGAGGGCCGGGCCCGCTGGAGGTGCTCGGGGACCTCGACCCCGGCCTCGCCGGCGAGCCGCACCAGCAGGTCCAGCCAGCTCGTGCAGGCGGGCCTGCTCATCCCCGAGCCGATGAACGGCGCCAGCGCGCCCCGCCGGTACGCGCTGGCGAGGTAGGGCAGGATGTCGTCGAACCCGAGCTCCATCACGTCCGCTCCGAGATCGCCTCCGTCCCGGCGATCTCCTCGACGGCGAGGGGGGTGGCGAGCCCGTCGATCGTGAGCGCTGCGCGGACGTTGGTCGCTGGCATGGAGAGCCCCGGAGAGGTTTCGGCCATGAGAGCCGAGGGCGCCACGATCTGCAAACGTCTCGAGCGCGGCGTGCGCGACGAGCTCGGCGCGTATCGCCGGCGCGCCGACATCGCGCGACGCGCCCGTGAGCAGGCGGACATGTGCCGGCGGAGCATCGGGCGCTCTTCGCGCTGGAGCCCCTTGCGATCCGGCCGGTCTGCACCC
The DNA here is from genome assembly GCF_028553905.1 of Sorangium sp. So ce836. Taxonomy (NCBI): domain Bacteria; kingdom Pseudomonadati; phylum Myxococcota; order Polyangiales; family Polyangiaceae; genus Sorangium; species Sorangium sp. So ce836. The sequence continues at coordinate 6,061,117 of NZ_CP102233.1, forward strand.
AGACCGTCCTGGAGCCGCTCATGCCCGAAGGCGACACGCTCTTCCGGATCGCCGCTGCCCTTGGCCCCGCGCTGGAGGGCGCGCGCGTCATCGCCCTGGAGCTGCCCCGGAGCGAGCGGCGGTGCGACGCGCTCGTCGGCCGGCGGATCGAGCGCGTCGAGGCGCGCGGCAAGAACCTCTTGATCTTCTTCGACGAGGGCACCGTGCTGCACACGCACCTTCGAATGAGCGGCGCGTGGCACATTTACCGCGAGGGCGAGCGCTGGAAGCGGTCCGAGGCGACGGCGACGGCGATCCTCGCGGTCCCGGGCTACGTCGCCGTCTGCTTCCGCGCGCCCATCGTACGCCTGCTCCGCGCGAGCGCCTTGCGCGGCGACCGGCTGCTCGGCGGGCTCGGCCCGGACCTGCTCGGCGACGGCTTCGACGCCGCGGAGGCGCTCCGCCGCCTGCGCGCGCTCGACGAGGTGCCGCTCGGGGTCGCGATCATGGATCAGCGCGTCGTCGCCGGCATCGGCAACGTCTACAAGAGCGAGCTCCTCTTCCGGAGGCGGCTCGATCCGTTCGCTCCGGTCCGAGCGTACTCGGACGAGGAGCTCTCCGCGATGCTCGACCTCGGCCGCCGTCTGCTGCAAGCCAACGTCGAGCCGCGGGATCCCTCCGGCGCGTACCGCGGTCCCACCGCGCACTACCTCCACACGCGCACGACGCGCGCGGGGTTCGACCGCGGCAGGCGGCCAGTCAGCGTTTACGGCCGCGAGGGGCGCGCCTGTTACGACTGCGGCGCCGCGGTCCAGATGCGCCGGCAGGGGACGATGATGCGGTCGACGTACTTCTGCCCCCGCTGCCAGCCGGGCCGCGCCGCGCCGGCGCCGGCCGAGACAGCGGCGCCGGCCGGGTCGCCGTCGGCCGAGACGGCGCTGCCGGACGGGTCCGAGCCGTCCGTGCCATGACCTTGGCCGCCTGCGGAGGGCGGCGAGGCGGCAAAAGCCGGAGAGCCGCGAGGCCGAGAACTTTCCGTCAACCGGATCGTACAATCGGCCTCATGCGCGTCGCCTGGTTCCTTCTCGTGCTCGTGCCTGCGTGCAGCCACCCCATCGACGAGGCCATCTCTCCGGACGCTGAGAGCGCGAAGAGCCCTCCATCCGGCAGTTCGCCTTCCTCTCCGGCCGCTGCGCCCTCGGCGGCGCCGCCAGCCGCCGCCGCCGAGGTCGACGCCCGCTTCACCCCGCTCATCGCCTCGGCCTTTCGCGACTACAAGGCCTGGGGCCGCGTCGACGACGAGCTCCGCTGGGCGCCTTGGCTCTGTCGCCTGCCGCTCCCCGGCCGTGCCCGCATGAGCGCCGCCGAGGACGGCGGTCACGCCCGCAAGCTCTACTCGACCTTCGCCAAGCACCGCGATCGCTATCCGCTGGTGCAGGGCGAAGCGCCCATGTCCCAGCCGGTCGGGCAGGCCCTCGTCAAGGAGAGCTACCACCCCGAGCTCGTCGACGAGAAGGAGGTTCCCGAGTTCCCGTCACATCAGCCGTCGGCACCGGATGGCGCTTCCGGCACGCCGGACCATTTCGATCCTTACGTGCGCGACGGCGATCGCGTCTACCGCGCGTCGCGCTTCGCCGGCGCCTACGTGATGCTCAAGGTCGCGCCGGAGACGCCCGGCACCGACGCCGGCTGGGTCTATGGCACGGTCACGCCCGAGGGCGAGGTGACCTCGGCCGGCCGCGTCGCGTCGTGCATGGGCTGCCATGAGAGCGCCCGTCACGAGCGCGTCTTCGGGATCGCGACAGCTCCGCAGCCCTGATGGCTCGCGGAGGGTCTCGTGGAGCGCTGGTGCTTCGACCGGCCCCTTGGACCGCCCAGGCGCACGGAGCCCTGACGCCCGTTGTCCAACGTCGCCGCGCACGACACCAGCCTCCGTGCGGATTTCCCCGACGCATGCTCCTCGGCCTGCAGGGCCCTCTCCGGCTCGATGACGGGATCCGTCAGCCTTTCGCTCTTTCACGCTTGAATTCTGGGCTCGCACGCGTGATAACGCGCGCTTGTGCACCCGTGCGCCGCATGCACGCCGGCTTTCCGTTCATGCAATACAGGAGCGCCTCGACGCCGGCGGCGCTCGCAGGATCCAGGATCTCGGAAACATAAGCACTGTGCCGGCGAATCGACGCGATGTAGAGATCGCTCGTCGCGGGAGCGCCCCTCCGCGCGGATGAGCGCGGAAAAGGGAGATCCATGCAGAGCGCGAACGCCTCCCGTGTCCGAGAATATCGGGACGATGGGCCCGCCGCGCGAGGCGATATAACGAGGGACGTGAGGCCGCCGCCGTGCTACCCTGAGTCCAGGGTTCTCGGACCGCGCAACGTCAAGCCGCGAGCGGGCGTGGGGAGCGCAATGGCGCGGTCCGCGACGCCTGCTCGCAGCGGCACCGCGATGGACCGCGCGGGCGATCTTGATCGCACGTTGCACGAGAACACCGAGATGCCAGACGTCGCGACGAATCCAGAGGATGCGCGAGCGATCCTCCGCGAGGCGGCCGACGCGGCGACCTCCGCGCGCCGCGCCGTCCGCCATGTCCTCGAGGCGCTCGAAGCCATCATCGCGCTCCGCGCCTCTGCCGGAAGAGCGCAGGACAGCGATCGCATGCGAGAGCTGGCCGACGATCTCCGCGCTGCACGGAGGGCGGCGAACATCTCCTTGCGTGCAGTGCAGCGCACCGCGGACGGCGCGCTCTACGTGCTCGGCGGGGAGTCGCCCCACGATCGTGCGCGGACTCGAGCCCGCGATCGCGCGGAGCAGATGGGCAAGGATGGCTCGAACCACCGGCCGATCGGGCGAGTGTCCCGGGCGCGAGCGCGGCGGCGGTCCAGACGGAAGCGCGAGCGTCACGGCGACGTTGCCCGCGCGGGACGACCTGATCGAGGGCGCGATGCGGCGCCAGCGTGACGGGGAGCGTGGCGGCCGCCCGCGCACGGCGGCCCGGCGGTGGACGCCGCCGCGTACGGACGCCCGCGCGCGGAGCTCCCGAGTGGAGCCCGGCGCTCATCCAGGGCGGGGAGCCTTCCACGAACGCCCCGGGCGAGACGGCGACGTCGGCCATCACCGCGAGGCGCGCCGATGATTCGACGCGTCGCTCTCCGACGCCCAGCGATCGTGGCAAGGGCGTAACGCTCATGCGTGATGCGAACGCTCACAGCGCCTGCGTGGACGCCTGGATGGATCGGGTGGCTCAGGGCTTGCCGCCCGACCGCTTCGCCCATCTCTTCGAACGAGCGTTCAGCGCCCTGTGGCGGCGCGCCCACGTCACCCTTGGAGAGGTCACGCTCGGCGCCATCGTGGATCGCGTGCTCTATTACGCCTCCGAGCGTTACCCGGTCCTCTCGTCGCTCGAGGTGAATTCGGCTGGGCTCTATTGCGTGGAGCTCCAGGTGCTCGCCGGGGGCCTGCCTCGCGATGAGCTCGCGGAGGGGCTCCGGTTCATCCTGGTGGAGTTCCTCACGGTCCTCGGAAACCTGACGGCGGAGATCCTCACACCGGCGCTCCACGCGGAGCTCTCCAAGGTCGCGCAGGAGGAGGCGGGCGGGGTCGAGAGAGGGTCGGAGAGCGCGCCCGGGATCTCCGAGGGCGAGGACGGCGAGGAAGCGGAGTCATGACGAAGAAGACGGCCATCGCGCGCATCGAGACGGGGGTGCGAAACCTGGATGTGCTGTTCCAGGGTGGGCTGCCAAAGGGCTCGATCGTCGTCATCGCCGGAGCGCCAGGCGCGGGCAAGACGATCCTCACCCAGCAGATCTGCTTCCACAACGCCTCGGCCAAGACCCGGGTCCTCTACTTCAACACGCTCTCGGAGCCGACGGCGAAGACGCTGCGCTACCTGAATCAGTTCGACTTCTTCGACGCCAGGAAGATCGACGGGGGAATCCAGTTCGTGGATCTCGGCGCCATCCTCCGGACGAAGGGCCTCGAGGGCGCCTTCAAGCTCATCATGGAGCACATCAAGAAGGTCAAGCCCGCCCTGGTCGTCATCGACAGCTTCAAGGTCTTCGACGACCTCGCCAAGTCGAAGGAAGAGCTCCGGAAGTTCGGCTACGAGCTCGCGATCAGCCTCATGGCGTGGGAGACCACCACCTTATTCCTCGGGGAGTTCGGGCAGGGCGACATCGAGACCAACCCCCTGTTCTCGATCATCGACGGGCTGGTCATGATCGGCCAGCGCCAGGAGGCCGGCGAGCAGCGGCGCTTCATCCAGATCGTCAAGATGCGCGGCACCGATCACAGCCGCGAGGAGCACTCGTTCGCCATCACGCGGGCCGGCATCGACGTGTTCGCGCCCCGCGTCACCCTCCACCGGGCGGTCATCGAGGGCGAGGAGCCGCGCCTCAGGACCGGCATCTCGAGGCTCGACGACCTCCTCGGAGACGGGATCCCGCGGGGCGCCAGCCTCCTCGTCGCCGGCGTGGCGGGGACCGGCAAGACGGTGCTCTCGCTCGAGTTCATCTACCGGGGCGCGAAGGCCGGCGAGAAGGGGATCTTCTTCTCCTTCGAGGAGACCGAGCCGCGGTTGCGCGCCACCGCCCGTGGCCTCGGCTGGGACCTCGACGCCGAGATCGAGCGCGGGATGGTCGAGATCGTCTTCATCCCGCAGCCCAACATCCTGGTGGAGGCGCACCTGCTCATGATGAGCGAGCGGATCCTCGGCATGAAGGCGCGGCGCGTGGTCGTCGATTCGGTCTCGGTCTTTCTGCACAAGGTCAAGGACCCTCAGGTGGACCGAGAGAAGATCTTCCAGCTCGCCAGCGTCATCCACAACGCGCAGGCGGTCGGCTTCCTCGCCACCGACATCCCCTACGGCACCCACCAGATCAGCCGCTTCGGCGTCGAGGAGACCATGGTCGACGGGGTCATCCTCCTCTCCTCGACGGAGGAAGGGCTCGAGCGCCAGCGCTACATCGAGATCTACAAGCTCAGGAACACCGCCCACCTCAGGGGCCGGCACAGCATCGTCATCGGCCCGGGCGGGGTGATGGTCTATCCCCGTTACAACGCGGAGGCGGCGTTCGCCGAGCCGCCGCCTCCCTTGGAGACGGCGCGGCGCCTGCCCTCCGGGGTGCCCGGGCTCGACGAGCTGCTCGGCGGAGGGCTGCTCGAGCGCAGCGTCACCCTCCTCTCCGGGAGCGCGGGCATCGGGAAGAGCACCCTGTCGATGCAGTTCCTCCTCGAAGGCTGCCGCCGCGGAGAGCCGGGGCTCTACGTCGCGCTCGAGGAGGGGCCCGCGCAGATCATCAGGGCCGCGGAGGCCCTGGGGCTGCCGCTCCCCGAGGCGATCCAGGAAGGGCGCGCCGAGGTCATCTATATCTCGCGGGAGCGCATCCGCCCGAGTCAGCTCCTCTCGCTCTTGACCGACAAGATCCGCACGCAAAAGACGCGTCGCGTCGTCCTCGACAGCGTGAGCCACCTCGCGGACGAGGGCATCGGGGAGGACGAGCTGCGGCAGCTCCTCTACGCGCTGATCGTGCGGTTCAAGGCGCTCGGCGTGACCAGCCTGCTCACGCTCGAATCGAGCGTGATGTACTCCAGTGAGACCGTCACCGACCGCCATTTCTCTCCGGTGGCCGACAACCTCGTCGTGCTCCGGTACACGCCCCTGCCAGGAGAGATCAGGCCAACCCTCCTGGTCGTGAAGACGCGCGGCAGCGAGCACGATTTTGGTGCCTACTACTTCACCATCGGGAAGGGCGGCGCCCGGATCGGGCAGCGCGCTGGCGAGGGTGCCCCCCTGGCGACGGAGAACCTCGCGGGCCGGAGGCGAACGAAGAGATAGGGGGGTGGGGATGAGCGCTGGTCACCGGACGAAGGAGACACCGGGAGCACCGCAGGAGGAGTCGAGGCGCAACGGCGCGCACGGGGAGCAGGCGCCTGCGCTGCGCGACGGCGAGGGTCAGGTCGCCGGAGGTCTCGAGCGCGCGTACCCTGGCGTCCAGTATCTCTACGAGATCAGCAAGCAGCTCACGCGCTTCGAGGGCGCCGAGCGGACCGTCCCGTCGGTCCTCGCGACCCTCGCGCGGGCGCTCCCCCTCCGCACCGCGCTCGTCCTCCTGGAGGTCCAGGGCCGCCCCGGGGTGAAGACCCTCGTCTGGGCCGCCGAAGGCGTCGGCGCCGATCGGCTCCAGGCAGCGACGTCCCATGCCACGACCTCGTACGCTTATCTCACCGGATCGGGGGCCGCACGGGACGTCGAGAGGCACGGCGCGCCGGCCGCGCCGAGCGCGCCTTCCGGACAGCCTGCCAGGGCCCCTCGGGCCGAGGCGGAGGAGCGCGGGAGCTTCCTCATCCTCCCCCTCGTCGTCGAGCGCCGGCCGATCTTCGGCGCTCTCCAGATCGAGGGCGCCGCCCCTCTGGAGGAGCCGGACCTCGTGTTCATGAACGCGGTGGCCAACCAGCTCGCGGTCGCGCTCGATCGCCAGGTGGTCATCGACGCCAAGCAGGCGGCCGCGGAGGCGGCGCAAGAAGCGGCCCAGCGAAGGCAGGTCGAATCCGACGAGCAGCGGGCCCTCGCCGAGGCGCTGCGGCAGCGCTACGAGGCGCTGGTGGACAACCTCGCTCGAGCGTTCGTGTGGGAGGCCGACGCGCGTACATTCCAGGTCCTCTATGTGAGCGCGCGGGCCGAGGAGCTCCTCGGCTATCCGCGCGCGCGGTGGCTCGCGGAGCCCGACTTTTGGAGCCGCTGCGCCACCCCGGACGGTCGCGGCGCGCTCGAGCAGACGTTTCGAAGGACGCTGGCCCTCGAGGGGGACCAGCGCTGCGACCATCGCTGTCGAACGGCGGACGGCCGCGTGCTCTGGCTCCACACCGGCGTGCACCTGGTGAAGGACGGCGCCGGCGCGTCCCGGTTTCAAGGCGTCTCGATGGACGTCACCCCCGCGAAGGAGGCGGAGGCGAAGGTCCGTGAGCAGCTGGAGTTCACGCGCGCGGTGACCAGCAGCATCGGCGAGGGCGTGCTCGCGATCGATCGCGAAGGGCGGATCACCTTCTTCAACCCCGCCGCCGAGCGCTTGCTCGGCTGGACCCCCGAGGAGGTCGTGGGGCGGCCCGTCCAGCAGGTTGTCCGGATTCAACGCCCGGATGGGACGTTCATACCCGACGAAGAGCACCCCGCGCTGCGGGCGATCCGCACGGGCGAGCCGGTCCGGAGCGACGAGGACGCGTTTTCATGCCGGGACCGAGCGGCCTTCCACGTCAGCTGCACGTTCGCTCCCCTGAAGCGAGGAGGGCAGGTCTCGGGGGCGGTGCTCGTCTTCCGGGATATCATGGAGGTGAAACGCGCCGAGCAGGTGCAGCGAATGTTCGCGGAGGTCAGCGCGGTCCTCGCCTCCTCGCTCGACTACGCACAGACGATCGCCGCGGTGGCGCGGCTGTCGCTGCACGCCCTCGCCGACCTCTACTTCGTCGACCTGGTCGATGAGAACGGCCGAGTCGAGCGCCTCGAGCCGACTTCCGCGGATCCCGTGAAGCCATGGCTGACGGAGCGCATGGGGGATTACACCCCAAGGCCGGGCTGGGAGACCCCGCAGGCGAGGGTGCTGCGGACCGGCGCGCCGCTCCTCATCCCTGAGATCTCCGAGCCGGCCGTGGAGGCCACCGCCCACGACCCGAGCCATCGAGGATCCCTCCGCGCGAGAGGCTCGGGCGCGGTGATGGTGGTGCCGCTCATGGCTCGCGGGCGGATCCTCGGCGCGCTCACGTTCGTGGCGGCGGAGTCGAGCCGCCGCTACTCCGCTGCCGATCTGGCAGTGGCCGAGGAGGTGGCGCACCGGGCCGCCATGGCCGTGGAGAATGCGCGCCTGTACCGGCAGGCGCAGCACGGCATTCGCACGCGGGACGATTTCCTCGCCATCGTCTCTCACGACCTCAGGAACCCGTTGAGCTCCATCTTGACGGCCGCGGCTCTCCTCATGAAGACATTGCCGACCAGCGCGCAGGGAGCGCAAGATCGGAAGAGGGCCGAGATCATTCTCCTCGCTGCGCAGCGGATGCTCCGGCTCATCGGCGATCTGCTCGACGTCGCCGCCATCGAGGCCGGTCGGCTATCGATGGAGAAGCGGAGGCACGCGGCGGGCGCGCTCGTCCGCGACGCGATCGAGATGGAGCAGGCGCTGGCGACGCAGAAGCACCTGGTGCTAAAGAGCGAGGTTTGCGGCGGGGGCGGCTTCGAGGTGCTCTGTGATCGCGAGAGGGTCCTCCAGGTCTTCGCGAACCTGATCGGCAACGCCATCAAGTTCACGGGGGAGGGCGGGGTCATCACCGTCCGAGCGGAGCCGCGCGGCGAGGAGGCCCTCTTCGCCGTGGCGGACACAGGGGCGGGGATCCGCCCCGACGAGCTCCCTCACATCTTCAATCGTTTCTGGCAGGTGGCGGAGACCGCGCGGCTGGGGACCGGGCTGGGGCTCACCATCGCGAAGGGCTTCGTGGAGGCCCTCGGCGGGAGGATCTGGGCGGAGAGTCAGCACGGCGCTGGCGCCACGTTCTTCTTCACGCTCCCCCTCGTCCAGCCGGAGGGAGCCGCTGCCGGAGGGGGCCGCTAGACGAACGTCGTCCCGCGGCGCTACACGGATCTCCGCGCCCCCGCGACGCTCGGCCGCAGCAGCGAGCTCGGCGCCTCCTCCCGCAGCGAGCCCGACGTGTCCTCGCTGGCCGGAGCCGCCTCGGGCTCCTCGGGCGCCGGCTCCATGACGCGCGCGATCCACGAGAGCCCCTCCACGTTCTCCAGCGTGATCTTCGCCACCATCATGATCGGCACCGACAGCAGCGCCCCCGACGGCCCCCAGAGCCAGCCCCAGAAGAGCATCCCGAGGAGGACCGCGAGCGGGGACAACCCCAGCGTCCGCCCGAGGACCCGCGGCTCCAGGACGTTCCCCACCAGCAGGTTGATGAGCAGGTACCCGATCGCCACGACCGCCGCGGTCCCGGGCCCCTGGCTCGCCAGCGCGGCGAGCACGGCCGGGATCGTCGCCACCGCCGCGCCGATGTTCGGGATGAAGTGCAGGACGAACAGGCTCGACGCCAGGAGGAGCGCCAGATCCACGTCCAAGAGGACCAGCATCACGTAGGCGAGCACGGCGACGAGCAGGCTCGTCAGCGTCTTCACGAGCAGGTACTTCTTCACCTCGCGCACGATGCGGTCGACGTGCTCGAGCCCGCGGCCGGGGTCCGCGATGACCGCCCGGAGCTTCGCGCCGGCGCCCGCGAACTCGCAGAGCGCGAAGAAGACCACGAGGAGCACCATGCCCAGGTTCGACGCCGCGCTGGCGACCGTCACCGCGGCCCCGCCGAGCAGCGGCACCAGGGACGCCGTGTGCAGCGTCTTCGACAGGAACTCCGGGTTCACCGGCAGCCCGCGCTCCGTGAGCGTCGCGGCGATCGCCACGGTGATCTCGGAGGCGCGCGCCAGGTAGGCCGGCACCTTCTCCTCCAGCTCCACCCCGGCGATGGTGACCACCGCCCCCACGAAGGCCAGGATCGCGAGGTCGACCACGAGCGCGGCCAGCGCCCCGACGGCCGGGGGGAGCCCCCGCCGCGTCACCCAGCTCGCGATCGGCGAGGAGATGGCCGCGAGCGCGATCCCGAACAGCACCGGTACGAGGAACGGCTCGGCGTAGCGCAACCCCACGATGACAACGACCGCCGCCGCCGCGACCATGATCATCTGAGCTCGACGAGATATCGTGAAGATCCCCATGCCTGACCTCGTTGCTGCCGGGATCCCGCGTCACGTCCATCCCAGAAAGTGATCACGGGGTTAATTCCAAGAAAAGCAAGGAATGCGCCACGCTCCGTCCCGCTGGTTCTCCGGCGCGCGGGCGCGCGCGGGATCGTCGCGTCCGCTGGATTCGCGAGCTCGCCGCGCGCGGCGCGGCGTTCGTTTCTCGCGCGGGATCGTGGAGGTGGGGCCAGCCTGCACGCGGCGGAGCGATCCGCCACGCGCGCCGATTCGATGCTGGGGGAGGGGAACAGGCTCAGGAGCGCCGCAAAGGGCAGGGCAGTGGGGCGCGATGTCGCATGCGGCGCCGCGCCACGTCGGCCGCATCGGCGCGTCGTAGCGCTGCGCCAGAGCGAGCCGGCGCAGCGCTCCGCGCCCCGGTGGAGATCGCTTACCGCGCGGCCACCCGGCCGTCGCTCGTCGGCCCGCCGTTCAGCGGCACCGCGGCGTGCTGGCTGGCGTCGGTCTTCGGGGTCGTCCCGGTGACGTAGGCCTTGACCGCCTCGACCAGGAATCTGAGCCCGGCCGCGCCCTGGTTGTCCCAGTACTCGCCCTCGCGCGGGGTCACGTGGATGAGCGCGAGGTGGGGGTCGTCCTTGCCCTTCGGGAAGTAGACCTTGGCCTCTTCCGACCACAGCTCCTCGATCTTCGCCCGGCTCCTCACGATCGACGCGCGACCCGAGAGCGACAGGAAGCGGCGCTCCTCCTGGAGCGTCACGTTCACCTCCGGATTCGACTCGATCTCGTCGATCTTGCCCGAGTCGATGCTCGTCATGAACCAGATGTCCCCGGTGCCGTCGTCGACCTTCATCAGCGCCATCGGACGCGCCCGCAGCGCACCGTGGCTGGCCTGCGTGACGAGCATGGCATTCCGGAACTTCTTGAGGATCTCCAGCAGCTTCTCGCGTGATCCAGTTTCCATGGTGTCCTCCGTTGAGTCCCGCCGGTGGTTGCGAGATCTGGACCATGGCCGGCTCGCACGCGAGATCGCGCGATGAGCGGCCCTGTTGTGCCGCACTCAGCGTGCGCTAGAGGCATTCCGCCACAGCCTTCGGCGGCCCTCGCGAGCGCGCCTCCGCCCTGCGCAGCGCAAGGAGGGCTGTCGCGCGGCGCTGGCGAGCTACCCAGCGCGGGTGAGCGCGAGCGCCGCGACGACGATCACGATCAGCGCGAGCGCGCCGACGACCACGAGCGCCACCTTGCCCCACGCGATCGGCGCCGTGCCCGTGACGCGGCTCGCGTCCTGGCCGTGCACGACGGCGCGGTAGCTGCGCCCCTTGTAGCGATAGGCGAGCACGTACGAGGGCAGCGCCACCCGGCGCGTCTCGAGCGCGCGCAGGAGCACCGCCACGTGCACGTTCCGGAAGGTGGACCCGGGGATCACGCCCTGCTGCAGCGCCTCCTTCGCGGCCGCGGCGATCCGCTCGCTGACAATCTTCCGCGCCGCCGAGCGCTGGGCGTCGAACTGCTCCAGCACCGCGTCCTCGGGGCCGAGCTGCTGCTGGGCCCGCTGCGCGACCGGCACCGCGTGGTCGAGCCGGAAGTGCGGCGCGAGCTCCCGGGCCTCGTCGAGCGAGAGCCCGCGCGACGCGGACACGAGCAGGCTGCGGAACGGCAGCTGCGTCTGTCCGGCGTGCGGGGCCCAGGCGCTCCGCCGGGCGCCCGCGTTCGAGTCCGCCGTCCAGCTCACCACCGCGTCCGCGTTGACGAGCCAGCCCGCCCACCAGATCGGGCGCAGCCCCTCCACGGTCGCCGCCTGCGACAGGTCCGACGGCCGGAAGAAGCCGAGCGTCGACATCCACCGCCGCAGCGCCTGGTCGGCCTGCGCGGGAGGCACCCCGAACGGGAGCAGCCAGTCGGCCTGATCGACCGGATCGACCGGCTGCTCCAGCCGCGTGACCGCGCCGCAGAAGCGGCACTTCGGCGCCTGCGCCTCGGCCGAGTACGCCACCGCGGCGCCGCACTCGGTGCACCGCAGCACCTGCAGCGGCGGCGGGGCCGGGCCGCGGTCCTGCGGCGCGGCGAGGCCGCAGACGGCGCAGCGCAGGTCGCCCGGCTCCAGCGGGCCCTGGCAGCGCGCGCAGCACCGCGCGGCGGCCGGCGAGACGCCCACGCTCATGCTCATCGCGCCCCTCCGGTCGGGGTGGGCCTGCTGCCACCGGGACGGGCGCGCTCGGCCGGCGCAGGCGCGGCGGCGGGGGCCGGAGGCCGCGCGACGCCGCGCCGCTCGGTCGGGTCGCGGTCGCGGTCGCGGGCCGCGGCCAGGACGAACGGCGCCGCGAGGAGCAGGATCGCGAGCAGCACGGCGAGGGCGATCTTCACCCAGGAGAGGGGCGCCTTGCCGTGGATGGCGCCGGTCTGGCCGTTGATGAGGACCCGGAAGGGCGGCTCGCGCGGGTCGTGCCGGATCGCGAGCACCCAGAGGGGCACATAGATGAGCTCGAGCGTCTCCTGGTCGAGGCGCGTCTCGTGGGTGAGGCCGTGGTGGCTGTCCCCGGGCATGAAGCCCGGCAGGTCGCGGCCGACCTTCTCGAGCGCCTCCCGCCGCGCGAGGGCGTAGCACTCCGCCTGCGTCATGGTCGGCTCCTCGGCGACCCAGCCGCTCAGCACCGCGGGCGTGTAGCGCCGCATCGTGCGGAGGTCGAACGGCTCGATCGCCTCGAGCTCGGCGTTCTGGACGCCGCGGGACGCCACGACGAGCACATCCATGACGTAGGTGGCGTGCTGGCCTTCGAGGTGCCGGTGCTCGGTCCTGGTGACGACGCGCGTGCGGGTGACGGTGTTCCCCTTGTCGTCGGTCGTCGTGTACGTCTCGGTCTCCTGGTAGTTCTCGCCGATCTGCGCCGCGTAGCGCGTCTGCGCCATCGCCGAGTACAGGTAAGCGGGCGTGTACACGCCGCGGATCGCGTCGATCGTGCCCTTCTTGACGCTCGACTGCACGAAGAGGCTCCGCTTCCCGAGCCACGCCGTGACGGCGCCCTGCGCGCTCTCCCTGGCCATGGAGAACCCGAGCACGAAGTGCGGCGACGGCCGGTCGTTCGAGGGCGGCCGCTCCACCACCGACGGCGACGCGCAGAAGGGGCACACCGCGGTCCGCTGGTCCGCTTCGACGCGCAGCGAGGCGCCGCAGGTCTCACATTCGAGTTGCACCGGCGCCCGAGAGAACCGCACCGGGGGGCTGGGCGTCAACAGGGAAGGGGCGGCGCGGCGCCGGCAGGGCCGCGCGCCGTCAGCAGGGGACGGGCGGCGGCCGGCTCCCGAGGTCGGCGGGAGATACGGAGTTGCCGGCGTCCTGCTGCGGTGCTTGCCGGAGCAGCGGTGAAAGCGAGCGCATCGCCCATTGCCGGACCGGGGCGTCCGCCCACCGCTGCGGCCGCGGGCCGACCTGCGCCGCGACCGCCGCGGCGGCAGCGCGGGGCGCGCGCGCCCCGGCGCGCAGGCGCGGCGCAGGCCGAGGCTCGTCGAGGAAGCGCAGGAGATCGGGGGCGAGATCGGCCACCGCTTCCCGGTGCGGGTAGTGCCCCGCCTTGGCGAAGCGGCGCACCGCCACCCCCTCGAGGTAGCGGTCGATGTCCGACGCGTGGCGCACCGGGATCACGGGATCGCGCTCGCCCCAGTAGACGGCGACGGGCGGTATCTCCGGGATCCGGTGCGCGATGTCCATGAGGTGCTCGCGCTGGCCGCGCAGATCGATCGCGTGGCGGAGCGTGCGCGACAGCGCGCGGGCCGTGCCGGGCCGCGCGTTCACGCGGGCGAGGTGCCGGCGCTCTTCCGCGTTGAAGTTGCCGCCGAGCACCAGCATCCCCGCGTGGGTGCCGACGCCCATGAGCACCGGCGCGGCGAGCTCCAGCAGCCCGGTCACCGCGGCGAAGCGCAGCGGCAGCGCGACCTCGCTCCCGATGCCGCCCGCGGCGACCAGCCCGAGGCGGTGCACGCGCCCCGGCCGCTCGATCGCCACGCACATCGAAACGCTGCCGCCGAACGAGTGCCCGATCAGATCGAAATCGCTGAGCCCGAGGGCGCGGATCCATTCCGCGACCACGCCCGCGTACCAGGCGACCGTGTAGGGAGCGTCCGGGCGGGCCGAGTGTCCGTGGCCGGGCAGGTCGAGCGCGACGACCCGGCGCCCGCCGGCCGCGAGCGCGGGCGCGAGCCGGTTCCAGGTCCTACAGCTATCGGACAGGCCGTGCACCAGGACCACGGTGCGCGTGTGCTTGCCGTCATTTCCAGGAGGGCTCCACTCTTCCCAGTGGACCTCGCCTGCTGAAAAGCTGCGAACATGGCTGCGACACCGGATCGACATGTTCTCCATCAAGAATTCGCACGAAGCGCCGCGTCTGTCCAGATTGTATGCCGGTCCTCTGCTTCGTCGCGGGCGGCCGCGGGCTCCCGCGAAGACGGCTTCGCATTCGGTGTGGGTTGTGCAGCCCCGGCGTACGTCATCCTGGGACGTCGACCGGACCGCTTGCGGCGCAGGAGCTGGCCGGAGCTTGTGACCGAGCGCCTCCCGAAGGTCCTTTCGTGCCCGAGCACCCGGCATGCCCCTGCCGCCGTCGGCCGCCTTGTCGCCTTGCCATCCTGCCTCGGTGATGCGACCGATGCCGTGGCCGGCCCCCCCCAATGGCGCACTGACAGGATTGGTACCCCTGGTTACCCGTTGACGCCGTGCTCGACTGAGAAGAGTCTCGCGGCATCGGGGAGGACATACGGCGGCGGGGTCGTGCTGTTGCAAGAGCAAATGTTTTCTTCCACGCGCCCGGCGGGGGGGGCAAGTGTTGCGGCTCGTCAGCGAACCTACGGTGAGGGGCGGGCGTGAGCTTAATCCAAAGGAGATTCACATGAAACGGTTCGTTTCGCATAATCCTTGGCGTATCATGCTGATGTTTGCCCTTTGTTCGATTGGAGCAAAGTCGCCCAAATGCACTCCTTCCGGCTCGCAACCCAGTCAGGACGCGCAGCTCAACCAAGACTCGGTCAAGCCATTCTGCTATACGGACCCGCCGGCCAAGTGCGTCGCATTTTGCATCGCGGTGGATCAGATCGCATTCACGCCCATGTGCGAGGGCCCCGATGCCGACGAGCTGACGATCCTGTTCATGGAAGAGGCAATAAATGGCGCAGAGGATTTAGAGGCCCAGGGGATACAGGTGTGCCCTGCACCAGATTCGAAGCACTGGGTGACTCCATGTGACGTTGGCATCATCCCCCAGGAGTGGCCGAATCAGGATCATGCGGTTTGCCAGCCTGCGCCCCCAGGTTGCGCATATTAGCGAGAGGCGCGATGACAATTCGTAGCTGCCTTGTGTTCGCACTTATCGCCGGTATCGCTGGCGCCTTCATTGGACGCGCCGCTCCTCGCGACGCACCAAGCATACAAGCGGTTCCGAGCGCATCGTCCCCGCATTTGACTGTGGCGCCTGCCGGCCGTGGCTGCAAAGAGGAACGGGCCGACCTCGCCTCGACCAAGGCGCAACTGGATATCTGCATAACTCTTCGCATGCTGGTTCCCGAGGCCGATCCGTCTAGCGCTACCAAGGCGTATGAACCCGATCTTGCGGAACCCGAGCCCCTCGACCGGCGCGCGCCAAGCGTCGAAGAGATCCGGCGAAATCGCAAGCTTTTGGATAGCTATTCGGAGGCCGTGATCGTCCAGCACTACGATGGAACAACCGGTGTCTATAAACCTAACGAATGGCCGATTGACGGCGACGGATACATTGTTGCGCGAAAGTTGCCCAGCGGACGGCTCGGATGGTATGCTGGGCCAGATGCCGGACCACGCACGGATCCCGACGCATTCCGCCCCTGGGACCCTCCGGTCGATACGCTGCCCGCCTGGAAGCGTGAGCCAGATGGGACGATCACAATCAACGGAAAGCCTGCCAGTCATGGCGTACAGTTCATGTTCGGTGGAAAGATCGAACGACCGTCGAAGCCGCAGCGGTGAGAATGCGTCATGACAATATCTCGCGTCTTTGGGCTCGTAATCATTGCCGGAGCTGGCATCATTGGCGTCTTCATCGGACGCGCCGTACCACGCGACGTGCCAGGCGTCGCAGCGGATGCTAGCGCGTTACCCACGTTTCCGGGCACGACGCCTGCCGACGACGAGTGCGACGCCGAACGAAGCGCCCTTGCCTCCATGAGAGCACAACTAGATGCCTGCATGGCCATTGATACGATGGATCCAAAGACCGCGCCGTCCGGCGTTCCCGAGAAGCCCGAGCCCGATCTTCCGCCTTCCATCGTCGAAGAGACCATCGCCGGAGAGATCAGGAGCCATCACGATCGTTTGGACGCCCTATCCGAGGCTGTGATCGTTCAAGAGGCGGATGGAACGATCGGCATCTATGAACCCGACGATTGGTCGAATGATGGTGACGGACTCATCATCGGACGAAAGCTCGCCAACGGAGAGATCGGATGGTATGCCGGGCCAGATGCCGGACCACGCTCCGACCCTGCCGCATTCCGGCCAACCAAATCCACAATCGTCCTTGCGCCCAACTTTGTGCGCGAGGCAGACGGGACGATTAGAGTACGTCGAAGTGCTCCAGCTTGGATGAAGCGCAGACTCGGCGAAAGGGTTGATGAGTCGGCGAATCCGTAGCTCATCGAGCTCGGTGCAGATCCTCTCTTCGGTCGCGATGAGCCTCCGGCCGCGTGCGGTCGTGGCCTGGCTGCCTACTCCGGGAAGCGCAGCGTCTCCACGACGACGCCATCCTCTCCCGTGGTCATGGTGCCGTCGTGGCTCCAGCTGGTGCCGCCCCTGCCCGGCGGGCCGAGCTCGTACGTGACCCCCTCCAGCGTGAGCTGGTCCTCGTCGAGGTAGGCGATCCCGATCACGTCGCCGCCGCGCCCGGGGCCGCCGTAGCCGCCGTCGCCGCCGTAGCCGCCGCGGCCACCGCTGCACGCCCGCGCGCCGTCGTAGCCGTCGCCGCCGTACGCGCCTCGTCCGGGTTTGCCGCCTTGCTGGGGCGGCCCTCCGTCGCCTCCCTTCCCACCGGCGGGCGCCTTGATGACGCTGTCCCGGACCGTCACCCTGGCGTGCAGCGCGACGATGCCGATCGACGGCCGACCGTTCTCGCCGCCTCGACCACCTCGGCCGCCGCAGCCGCCAGCGCCTCCAGAGCCGCCGCCGGCTCCTCCCTTGTCCGCCGCCGTGCACACGGCGAGCCCGCCGCGCCGACCGCCGCCTCCGCCTCCGCCCTGGCCCGGCGTGCCCCTGCCGCCGTCAATCCCCTTGTCGCCCTCCCATCCCGTCTCGGTAAGGCGCCCGATGCCCTGGCCGGCCGCCCCCATCGTTCCCGGAGACCCGGAGAGCCCGGACCGGCCGTTCTCGCAAGCGCTGTCCTGGCGCTCCGCGTCGCCGCCGAGGCCTGAGGTCGGGTCGGCCGCCGGCACGGGTTCACCGGTGTCCCCGTCCTCGGCCCCCGCGGGCAGCCCATCACCGCCTTTGCCGCCGGTGCTCGACGTTCCGTCCTCACACGGGTTCATCACCGCCGCGCCCCCGGGGATCGTGGCGGCGGAGCACGCGTCCGCACCGAGCAGGCCATCGGGGCCGGCCGCTGCTCGGCTCGGCCACGCCTCCCCGTCGTGGCCCGCAGTGCCGTAGTAGAGCGTCCTGATCTCGCTGCGGACGATCTCCACCTCGGTGTTGGACTGAACGAGCACCCCGATGGGGGCGCCGCTCAGGACCCACACGCGATCGAGCGTCGAGACCCCGTCCGCGGCCCCCGTGTCACCGGGGCGTGCCGGCTCGACGATCACCGCGATCCGCGAATCCACCTCGGAATTGATGCGGCCGCTGTCGTCGCTGCTCCGGCGCCTCCATTCGAGGAAGTCGAAGCCGCCATGGATGTCCACGCCGGAAGGAAGCCTGATCGCCCCCACGAAGGTATCGGTGGTCACGAACACGCGACCGCGCCCGGTGCGAGCGAGCTCGATTCCCCGCTGGATCGAGCGAACCGGCCGGTCCTTCGTGCCGGGGTTCGCGTCGTTGCCGCCGAGGATTTCGCTGTTGACGAACACCCCGCAGCCATCGATGGCGCGATCCGCGGCGAGTTCCTCGAGGCACGCCGACTCCGGGACGGCCTCGCCCGGACAGAAGGACCGAGCGTCGCACGGCGGTGCGCCGCCCGGCTCGTTCGCCTCCGGCGGGTTCCCGCAACCGGCCATCGCGAGCGGTAGGACGACGAACGGAAGGAACACGGACTTCGCGCGCATGGGCATGCCTCACCGGAAGCGTCCCCTGGGACGCACGCTCTCCAAGGCTAACGGGGCAGCTCGTTCGGCCCGCTGAACGCCTGGGTCTGCGCCGAAGGACCCGAACCGCCTTTGCCAGCCACATCGTTCGCGCCGGCGTTCCCCGCGAGACCGCCTTCGCCAGCCGCTCCGACCGTGATCAGGGCGCCGGGCCGGAGGGCCAGGTTGGGGGCCACGTAGGCGATGCCGATGGACGGGCCGCCGAGCCCGCCGCCGGCGTCGCCCCCGCGGCCGCCGTTGCCGCCGTAGCCGCCATGGCAGGCGTTCCACATCCCGGTTACAAAGCCCCTGCCACCGTACCCGCCCTGGTTGCCGAAGCCGCCCGGTTGGCCCGTTCCGCCGGTCCCCCCGTTCCCGCCGCGGCCCGTGAGCACCTCGGTGGCCTCGACCGTGAGCTCCGTGCCCTCCAGCGCCACGATGCCGATGCTCGCGCCGCCGTAGCCGCCGCCCTTGCCGCCCAGGCCACCGCAGCCGCCGCCGCCCCCCGAGCCGCCGGCCGCCCCGGTCTGAGGTCGGGAGGCCGGGCACACGGGGAGACTCACGCCGTCGCGCGACTTGCTTCCGCCCCCGCCGCCCCCGGCCTGGCCGATGCCGCCCCGCTCCCCGTCGTCACCGCGGACACCGATCCACCCGTCGGCGGTGAGGTAGCCAATGCCGGCCGCGCCGCCGGCGCGGCCACGGTCCGCGCCGGGCGCGCCATCGTTCCCGTCGCTGCACGCCGTGCTGCCGGCGCCGGCTCCTCCGAGGCCCTTGCCCTCGGGGTTCGGTGCGGGTTCGGGCTGTCCCGAAGCGCCGTCGCCGCCCCGCTCGATCCCGCCGTCGCCCCCGTACCCGCCCGTCGACTCGATGCCCTCGCCGCACGCGGTCACGACCGGGAGCGCGCCCGTTGCGGCGTCCGCCGTGCAGGCGTCCGCGCCGTTGTTCCCCAGCGGCCCGCCCTGTGCGCGGACGCTCGGCGCGTCCTCGCCGGGCTCCCCGTCCTTGCCGTTGCCCGCGACGACCACGCTCGACACCAGCCTCGCCTTGCCGCCGTAGCTCAGGATCACCGCGATCGACGACTTGCCGTCGATCGCCGATCCCTCCGCCGCCACGGCGCGCACGCCGGAGATCGTCGACGTCGCGTCCTCCCCCTGGAGGACGCGCAGCGGGACCCCTGCGGGCGGTGCGATGGTCGTCCGCTGATCGGGCCCGCCGGGCGACCAGTCGCCGCCGTCGCAGAGACGGCCGCCCCAGAGGTCGACGCCCGAGGGCAGCGTGATCGCCTCCTCGAACGCCCCGCCGCAAGCGTACACGCGCCGGGTCGGCGACGCGCCGCCGCCTCGCCCGCTCGCGGCCAGCCCGACCGCGCGCTGTAGCGTCTTCACCGGCGCGTCCTTCGTGCCGGGGTTGTCGTCGTCGCCGTGCTCGCTGCTGACGAACACCCCGCATTCGTCGAGCGCCGGCGCCGTCCAGGGCTCTCCCTCGCACGGTCCGGGCGGCGGCTCCGGATCGGGGGCGCACACGAACACCTCCCAGCAGGCATCGGAGTACGTGCACGCGGTCGACGTGCTCGCGCTCCACGCGCACAGCGCGAACGCCACCACGGACGCTCCTCCGGTGGTTGTCCCCTGGCCGCTCATTCCGCGTGCACGGTAGTTGCGCCAGCCGCACGGCGTCAACCAGCAAGAACCGCAACAACAAGGAGCATTTGTCCGTGGAAAGCATCTCTCGACAACGCAATGCGGCCCGCTGGTCAGCGGCATGCGCGGGCCCTTTGCTTTCAGCGGGCGCTCGATGTGTCCAGCGCGCGGAGCGACACCGCGCCGTGACGCGCGCTCACTCCAGCAGAAAGTAGCGCGCATCTCGCTTGATATCGAAATGGAAGTGGTCTGCGTGCGCCTCGTTCGCGTTGGGCGTGAGCACCACGTTGAACAGCCCGCTCGTGTGGACGGCGCAGATGATCTCCCGAAGCTCGAGGGCGTGGGGGCTCGGCTCTTTCGGCTCCGACCCGGGGCCGCATGGCGGCGCGCCGATGGCGCCGTGCCAGTCGGTCTTCACGTCGAGCCGCGCGCCGTCGGACTTCACGAAGGCGGCCACGTCGATGGCGAGCCCGAGGGCGTGCTGACTGGGGCGCCCGGGCGCCGCCGCCGGCTTCTTCGCGGCGCGGTCGCCCGGCTTCGCCGCCTTGCCGGCGGCCTTCGGGGTCTTCTTGCCTGCCGGCGGCTTCGCGGGCGCCTTCTGCGCCTTCTTCGGCTTCGGCGCGGCCGCGCCCGCTGGAGCGGGCCGGTGCATGCTGAAGTGCACCACCTCGGCGATCCCGCGCGCCGCGAGGAAGGCGGCGAGATCGTCGAGCGCGAGGACCAGCCGGCAATCCGCGATGTCGAAGGGAGAGATCGACCGGGATTTCGCCACGCCGTCGCCGCGGAACGCGACCCCGTGCAGCGGGCCGGTGAGCCGGACCGGCCGGTCGACCAGCGGGGCGCCGCGCGCCGCCACGGCGTGCGGGATCCGGCGGCGCTTCATCTCCCGGTCGCAGGCGTCGCTCGGGAGCCCGCCGTACGTGGCCGCGCGCGACGCCTCGGACCACACGGGCTTCTCGAACGGCGCGACGCCCGCGTCCGCGCCGCCGTCCGGGAGGCCGCCCGCGCCGTCCGCAGGCGCGCCGGCGTCGCCGCCCAGAGGGCCGTCCCCGCCATCCGCGAGCGCCGTTGATGCGGCGAGGGGCCCGGGCGCCGCCGCTGCCGGGGCATCGACCCGCTCCTCCGAAGCGCGGCGGAGCGAGGCGATGCCGAGCGGCGTGAGGAGCGCCGCACCGCCGATCAGGGCCGCGCCGAGGGACAGCGCACGGCGGGAAGGGAGCGCGCTCATCTCTGGCGGAGCTTAGGAGAAACCAGGCAGCCTGGCAGCCTTCGTGGCACCGGACACGGTCCGGGGGAGGCTCCCCGCAGCCCTCGCAGCACCGGACACGGTCCGAGGAAGGCTGCCGGCAGCCTTCGTGGCACCGGACACGGTCCGAGGAAGGCTGCCGGCAGCCTTCGTGGCACCGGACACGGTCCGGGGGAGGCTCCCCGCAGCCTTCGTGGCACCGGACACGGTCAGGGGGGAGGCTCCCCGCAGCCTTCGTGGCACCGGACACGGTCAGGGGGGAGGCTCCCCGCAGCCTTCGTGGCACCGGACACGGTCAGGGGGGAGGCTCCCCGCAGCCTTCGTGGCACCGGACACGGTCCGAGGAAGGCTGCCGGCAGCCCTCGCAGCACCGGACACGGTCCGAGGAAGGCTGCCGGCAGCCTTTCATGGCACCGGACACGGTCAGGGGGAAACTCCCCGCAGCCCTCGCACCGCCCACCGGATAGACGTCGCCGCCCGCTTCCGTGGCGAGCGACTCCCGAGGACCGCTCCCAAGGACTCGCTGCCCATCCGAACGCAATGACGGAGGCATCGCGCGCGCTGAAGCCTGGCCGCCGTGCCGCCACGGACGTTCCACGTACCCCCGGCGCGACACGCCGATCCGCACGCGCCACCGCAGCCCACCTTGACACCGAAGCCCGTGCCGCGACCATGCCCGTCATGGCGCGCGCGGCGCCGGTCACGAACATCCCGGCCATCCCGGGGATGAGTCCCGGATCGCGCCTTGCCGTTCTGCGCGGAATTTGGTCGACTCCCGCGATGTCTCGCCCCCGCGCCGCGCGCCGTCGCCGCATTTTTCCCGTGGGAATCGCGCCGATCGCGCTGCTCGCGTCCTGCCAGGCGCCGGCACCCGGCTCGCCCGTCATCGGCGGGCCTGCGCAGACCGCAGGGGCGGCGCAGGCCGCGCAGGCAGCGCCGACGCCGTCGCTCGTCACGGAGGCCGAGCGGACCGGCTTCCAGCGCACCGGCCGTTACGCCGAGGTCGAGCGGCTGTGCCCCGCCTTCGAGCAGGCCTATCCGGGCCGCGCGCGCTGCATCCGCTTCGGCACCACGCCCGAGGGCAGGCCCATGCTCGCGATCGCCGCCTCCGACGACGGCGCGCTCGACCCCGCCGCGGCGCGGGCGAAGCGGCGCCCGGTGATCCTGTTCCAGGGCGGCATCCACGCCGGCGAGATCGACGGCAAGGACGGCGGCTTCTGGGCGCTCCGCGAGCTGCTCGACGGCGCCATGGCGCCCGGCGCCCTCGCCGCGACCACGGCGCTCTTCGTGCCCGTGTTCAACGTCGACGGCCACGAGCGCTTCCGCCGAAACCAGCGGCCCAACCAGCGCGGCCCCGAGGAGATGGGCTTCCGCACCACCGGCCAGAACCTCAACCTGAACCGCGATTACATGAAGGCCGAGGCGCCCGAGATGCGGGCGATGCTGGCGCTCCTCGACGCCTGGGATCCCGTGGTCCAGGTCGACCTGCACGCGACCGACGGCGCGAAGTTCCAGCACGACGTCGCGGTCATCGTCGAGCCGTCGGCGCCGCACCCCGGCGGCCTCGACGCCGCGGCGCGCGAGCTCTCCGAGGCGCTCCAGGCGCGCCTCTCGGCGCTCGGTCACCTGCCGCTCCCGTTCTATCCGTCGTTCCGTGAGGACGACGACCCCGCGTCGGGGATCTCGGCCAAGCCGGGGCCGCCGCGCTACTCGCAGAGCTACGGCGCTGCCCGCAACCGCGTCGGCGTGCTCGTCGAGACGCACAGCTGGGCCACCCACGCCGCGCGCGTGCGGGCGGTCCACGACCTGCTCGCGGCGCTCTTCGAGCGCGCCGCCGCCGGCGCGGGCGCCCTCCGCGCGGCGGCCGATCGCGCGGACGCCGCCGCCGCGCACCTCGCCGGCGCCCCCTTCGCCCTCACGCACCGCGCGGGGCCGGTCCCGCGCATCTTCCCGTTCCGCGGGTACGCCTACGAGAAGCGCGCCTCGGAGATCTCGGGCGGCACGTGGACCCGCTACGACGAGTCCCGCCCGGAGATCTGGCGCGTGCCGCTGTTCGACCGGCTCGAGCCGGATCTGATCGTCACCGCGCCCGCCGCCGGCTACGTCGTCCCGGCGGCGCACGCGGCCTGGGTGGCCGACAAGCTGCGCCTGCACGGCGTGCGTTACGAGCGCCTGCCCGAGGCGCGCCCCGGCGTCGCCGTCGAGGCGTTCCGGGCCGACGCGGTGGCCTACGAGCCGTCCTTCGAGGGCCGGACGCCCGTCAAGCTGAAGGGCGCCTTCCGGCCGGAGCGACAGGATCTGCCGGCCGGCTCGCTCTTCGTACCCATCGCGCAGCCGCGGGCGCCCCTCGTCATGCATCTCCTCGAGCCGCTCGCGCCCGACTCGCTCGTGGCCTGGGGCTTCTTCAACGCCGCCTTCGAGCGCAAAGAGTACATGGAAGCCTACGTCGCCGAGGAGGAGGCTCGCCGCATGCTGGCCGCGGATCCGGCGCTGCGCGCCGAGTTCGAGGCGCGCCTGCGCGATCCCGCGTTCGCGAAGGACGCGAAGGCCCGGCTCGATTTCTTCTACCAGCGCCACCCGTCCTGGGACGAGCGCGTGAACCTCGTCCCGGTGTTCCGCGTCGCCGCCTCGCCCTGAGTCGCCTCTCCGCATATCGCCTGCGCTCCGGGATCCAGTCGAGTGTCCGTGCGTCCCGCGGATCTCACGACGCTCGATGGATTCCGGTCAATCCGCGGCGCCGGCGCCGCGCGAGGGCGCCCCGCACAGGTTGCGCGGGGCGCGCCGCTATCGCATGCTCGTCATGACATGTCGGCTGGCCTGCGACAGCGCTGACCCGCGCGCGGGCGCCGACGGACGGCGACGCGATGTCGTCTGAAGATGAAAAGGGGGGCAAGCATGTTGCTGCGATGGGCGTTCGGCTTTTGCTTGGCGTTTCTCTTCGCCTTTCCGGCGCTGGCGCAGAGCGCGCGGATCGAGGCGTTCACCTATGCCGGCAGCGGATGTCCCAGCGGCTCCGCCGCGGGGGTGATCTCGCCGGATCAAAAGGCGTTGACGGTCATCTTCGACCAGTTCGAGGCGCACGCCGGCCCGGGCGCGGCGCGCGCCGCGAACCGCGCTTTCTGCCAGCTGGCCGTGGATCTTCGGTTCGATCCGGGATGGCAGGTGGCCATCTTCGACGCCACGTACCGCGGCTTTGCCGACCTGGAGCCGGGCGTCCAGGGGCTCCACGAGACATCGTATTATTTCTCGGGCTCGCCGCTCACCTCGGGGCCGCTCACATGGAGCATGATCGGGCCGTTCACGAACGACTTCTCGCGCACGGACGCGTTCGCGACCACGGTCTGGTCCGAGTGCGGCACGGTGCGGCCGCTCAACATCAAGACGAGCCTTTACGTCACGAACCGCCTGGCGCCGTCGCGCTCCGGGGTCCTCACGAACGACACCACCGACGTGCAGGTCCGGATCGACTATGCCCTCATGTATCGCCGCTGCCCCTGAGCTCCGCGGGGCGCCTCGCCGCGCGCGGCGCGATCGGCGATGACGGGCGCCGACGCCCTGGTGCGCCGGGGCGCCGGCCTGGTACGCTGACCCGATGACGTCCACCCTGCTGATCATCGCGCTCAGCGTCGTCCTGCCGCTCGGGATCACCGCGGCGGTCCTCTTCGGGGTCTGGAAGAAGGTCCTCGGTCCGCTCCGGGCCCAGCAGCGGGAGCAGCAGGAGCTGCTGCGAATCGGCGTGTCGTGCGCGGCGCGCGTGCTGCGGTACCAGGAGACCGGCATGAAGGTGTCGATGGGCGCCCAGGACTCCTACAGCCTCAAGCTGCTCCTCGAGGTGATGCCGCCGGGCATGCCGCCCTATCAGGTGGAGACGGTCGCCCTCGTGTCGGTGCTCGCGGCCCCTCGTATCCAGCCGGGGTGCATCGTCACGGTGCGCTATGACCCGGCCAATCCCCGCCGCGTCGCCATGGAGGCAGCGTACCCGCCCGGGCAGGGGCCGGCCGCCGCAGCCGCGCTCGGGGGCTATCCGCCGGTGGGGGTTCATGGGGCGCCCCCAGGGGCTCAGCCCGGCGCCTACGGCGCTCCCGCGGGCGCCTACGGCGCTGCCCCCGGCGCTTACGGCGCGCCTCCTGGAGCCCCGCCCGGCGCTTATGGCGCGCCTCCTGGAGCCCCGCCCGGCGCTTATGGCGCGCCTCCTGGAGCCCCGCCCGGCGCTTACGGCGCGCCTGCTGGAGCCCCGCCCGGCGCTTACGGCGCGCACGGCGCGATGCCCGGGACCCCGCCCGGCGCCTACGGCGCTGCCCCCGCGGCCTACGGCGCGCCGCCTGGGGCTCCACCCGGTCCGGCGGGCGCCTACGGCGCTCCCGCGGGCGCCTACGGCGCCTTCCCTGGAGCTCAGCCCGGCGCTTACGGCGCGCCTCCTGGGGCCCCGCCCGGCGCCTACGGCGCTCCCGCCGGTGCCTACGGCGCTCCCGCCGGTGCCTACGGCGCTCCCGCCGGTGCCTACGGCGCGCCGCAGGGCGCCCCCGGCCCCCATGGCGCTGGTCCCGACGGCGTCTCCGGCGGGCCGGCCGGTCCTTTCGGGCCCGGCGGCGGCCCGCGCGGCTCCTGAGCGACGCCCTTTCCGGGCTCCAGGCGCTGGCAGCGCCGCAGGGCGGCGCGCTCGCTCAGGCCACCACGCAGCCCGCCGACGATCCCTGCATCGGCACGATGGCCTTGAGCTCCCCGCTCTCCCCGAAGACGAGGAGCCGCGCCACGATCGCCTGCTGGACGGCGCCGCAGAGGGGCAGGAGCGCCAGCCGGAGCGCCGGCCCGCTGCCGCCGTCGAACTTGAGGGCGAGCAGCTGCTTCTCATCGCACTCCTCGAGGAGCTCCACGTCCGCCTCCAGGTGGATCGGCGCCCCCCGCGCGCACGCCTTCGCCTCGCCGAAGCTGTCGATCGTGCAAACGTTGGCTTCGAGCGAGAGCCGGACCCGAGACGACCCCTCACTGCCGATCGTCGCGATCTGGATCTGGTGAATCGCGAGCCCCTTCTGGAGCGCAATGGGTTCCACGAGATAGCCTGTTTCCAGCCGCAGATTCTTGATTTTCATCGCCCCCCCCGCCGCCCGGCCCTGCGTGCCGTGGCCACCGCCCGCCGCGGCGCCGCCGCAGCGCGCCTGTCTTCACGGGAAGCACCGGCTGTGCCGGCGCGCGCGCGCCCGGCGCGCACGCGCGTGGCTCCCGCCGGGCGCGCCCACGCCGCGCCCGGCGCCGCCGTGCGGCAGAGCGCCTCGGTCGCCGCGCGGCCGTCCCCGCTCGTCGATGCTCAGACGAGCCCGAACTTGTAGGTCTCCAGGATCCTGGCGAGGAGCGCCGCGTGCGCCGGATCCGCGAGGGAGCCGAGCCGGGTCACCGAGAGCTCCGCGCTGGCGCGCTCGAAGAGGGCGGCGCAGACGCGGCTCGGATCGTGGCGCGCGGCATAGGCGATGCCGTCGGGTCGCCTCGGATGATCGTGGATCGCGAGCGCCCACCGGTGCGCGGCCCCGTAGGATTCGCCGGAGGTCAAGCGGGCGTCGGCCCCGAGGCGCGCGAGCCCCTCTCCCGTGAGGTTCACGAGCCGCAGCGGGCGCCTCGGCGCGATGCGCGCGAGCCCGCGCGCGGCGAGCTCGCCTTGCTCCACGAAGCGCACGCCGGTCGCGTGGCCGAACACCTCGATGAACGAGCAATGCTCGTCCTTCCCGGCGTACAGCACCCCGAACTCGCCGGCCGGGGCGTCGAAGCGGTTGTCGCCCGAGCGGCCGAAGTACAGCGGATCGCGCGCGAGCCGGTGGATCCGGAACCAGCACCGCCGGAAGATCGTGATGGGAAGCGGCCTCGTCGCGAAGTCGAAAGGCGGGTCCGGATGCGGCCCGATCGTCGTCGTCATGTCGGCTGCGCGGCGCGCTCTCAGGCCGCGCCGTGCTCGCCGAACGCGCGCGCGGCGAGCCGCACCGGATCCAGGTCGCCGCGGCGGAGCCGGTCGAGCGGCCGATCCCCGTCGAGGCGGTGGTTGCCGGAGAGGAAGAACCGGACCTTCGCCAGCGCGGGGTGGTCGTCGAGCAGGGCCAGGATCTCCTCCAGCCCCGGCAGCACCCCGTCGTCCGCGAACTGCCATGCAGGGAAGAGGTGCCCCCGACGGCCGGTGCTCACGGCCAGCAGCCTCCCGGCTGCGCGCCGCGCCTCGATGGCCTGCGGCGAGAGGTGGAGCGCCTCGCCGGCCTCCTCGGCGGTGAGCGTGCCCCCCTCGGCGGCGAGGAGCGCGTCCCTCGCCTGGAGGCCGCGGAGGCGGGCCGGCGTGAGCGGATCCGCAGCGGAGAAGAGGCCCACGGCGCTCGGCTGCGTGAGCGCCGTCACCAGGGCGTCCGCGTTGCTGGGCGACGCGACGACCTCGCCGAGCTCGCGCTGATCGAGCCGCTCGGCGATCTGGGTGAGCGCATCGATGCCGCGCGCCAGAAACGCGACCCGCAGCGGCTCACCGTCGAACTGGTGGAGTCGCTCTGCAATTTCCGCCAGCGCGCTGGAGTCCCGATCCTTGGCCATGACAGACGCAGGGGACGATGCAGCGCGCCCGCGGCATCGTCAACCAAGCGCACGCCGCCACCTTGCGATATTACGACCCCGCTGAACATAACGTCAGTGAAAGGTACATTCGTTGTGTCGCAGGTGTCTCTCTTCTTCGGTGTGCTCACCGGCTCCTGGGTTTGCCGGGGACGTCGGGAGGAGGTCAGAGCCCGACCTGCTTCATCATGGCGCTGGTGATGGACTGCCGCACGGTCGGGAGCTCGGCCCACGGATCTGCGATGGTCGCGAGGCGCTGCGGCACGGTCTCGATGGTGAACGAGGCGGGATCGAGCGGCGCGTCGAGCTCGTCCCACGAGAGCGGCGTCGCCACCGCTGCGCCGGGGCGCGCGCGGGTCGAGTACGGCGCCACGGCGGTCGCGCCGCGCCCGTTCCGCAGGTAGTCGACGAAGACCTTGCCGGTGCGCTTGGCCTTCGAGAGCGTCGCGATGTACCGCGCCGGATCGAAGCGCACGAGCGCGTCGGCCACGGCCTTCGTGAACGGCTTCACCTCGTCCCAGCGCCTGCGCGCCTCGATCGGGACCACCACGTGGAGCCCTTTGCCGCCGGTCGTCTTGACGAAGCTCCGCAGCCCCAGCGTCTCCAGGAGGCGCCGCACGGTCTTCGCGGCCTCCGCCACGCGCTCCCAGGGGAGCTCCGGCGCCGGGTCGAGGTCGAAGACCATCATGTCCGGCTGCTCGATCCGGTCGACGCGGCTCCCCCAGATGTGCATCTCGAGCGCCCCCATCTGCACGAGCGACACCAGCCCTTCCGTGCTCTCGATGTAGAGATACGTTCGTTTTCCGTCGTCCTCTTCGACGAGCGTCCGCCGGATGGCCTCCGAGAGCCCCTCGGCCTCGTGCCTCTGAAAGAAGCACGGTTTGCCCTGGCCCGCGGGGCAGCGGACCAGCGTCAGCAGCCGCTTTGCGACATAGGGCAGCATGTGCTCGGCGACCTGCGCGTAATACCGGGCGAGAGCGAGCTTCGTGATCCCCTGCGCTGGATAGAGCACCTTGTCGGGGTTCGTCAGCCGCGTTCCCGCGACCTCGATCCTGTCGGCGCCGCCCCGGCCGCCGCGAGGCGCCTTGCCCGACGCCTCGATCGCCGCCGCCCCGGCCGCCTTGCCGGGCGTCGTGCCCGCGGCCCTGCGCGCGGCCGCGCTCACCGCCTTGCCGGCTGCCGCGCTCGCCCCCTTGCTCCTGGCCGCGGTTGCCGCCTTGCTCGACGCGCCGGCCGCCTTGCGGGGCGGCGGCGCCGGCGGGGGCTGCTCGCGCTCGACGATGACCGACTCCGGGGTGCGGTCCTCGCGGAGGCCCTCGAACGACGGGTGCCGCAGCCGCCCGTCGCGCGTCCAGGCGGAGAACTGGACCTCGGCGAGGAGCTTGGGCTCGACCCAGTGCACGCCGCGCATGCGCGGCGCCCCTGCGAACGCCGGCTTGGCGCGCTCGATCGACTCGAGACGGCTGCGCAGGGTCGTGAGCGTCTTGCTCGTGAAGCCCGTGCCGACCTTTCCGGCGTAGGCGAGCTTGCCTAATCTGTTCACGCCGACGAGGATGGCCCCGAGCCCCTGGCGGGCCCCGGACGGCTCGGTGAATCCGACGATCACGAACTCCTGGCGCTTGCCGCACTTCACCTTGAGCCAGCTGTTCCCGCGCCCGCTCCGGTAGGGAGCCTCCGGGCGCTTCGCGATGACGCCCTCGATCCCGAGCTTGCACGCGTGCTGGAACACGGCGGCGCCGTCCTCCTCGAGGTGCTCCGTGTAGCGCAGCGTCCCTTCCTCCGGCGCTTCCTCCAGCAGCGCCTTGAGCGCCCGTTTGCGGGTGACCTGCGCGCAGTCGCGGAGATCGCGGCCGTCCAGGTAGAGCAGGTCGAACACGAAGTACATGAGGCGCCCCTCGCGCCCATCATTTCCGTCGCTGAGCGCGTTCTGCAGGGCCTGGAAATCGGTCACGCCATCGGGCCCGACGATGACGATCTCGCCGTCCAGCACGGCTTCCCGGGCTGGCAATCGGGCGAGGTCGTCGCGCACGCTCGCGAACCGCTCGGTCCAGTCCTGGCCGCGGCGGGTCAGGAGCGTCACGCGGCCGCCGCGGAGCTGCGCGAGCATCCGGTAACCGTCGAACTTGACCTCGTAGAGCCACCCTTCGCCCTGGGGAGGCCCGGTGACGAGCGTCGCGAGCTGGGGTTCGACCTCGTCCGGGAACGTCCCTCTCCGGGCGCCATCGAGCGCATCCGCGTAGGTCAGCGTCCGGCGCGGGGCCGCGGCGGCGCCGTCCGTTTGTCCCTTCGCGGCGGACGAGCGCAGGACGTCCACGTCCGTCGAGCTCGCGCCGCGTCTGCGGCGGGCTGTCGGGGGTAGGGGCCGCTCGTCCTGAGTCCGCCGCGCCGCGCTTCGCGCTTGTCTCTGTCCGACCATCGTCGCGCACCGCCTTTTTTTGGCGGCAAAGCAATTTCGATACCGGAATGCGATCTGCGCCCCGGCTCCTTATCTCGTCACGTGTCTGGCTGAGCTCGGCATACGCGCCCCAGAATGAGGCGAACTGCCACGCTCGCGGCTTCGCGACGCGCCTGGCGCGGGTTGCGCTCCTGGGCAGCGAGACGCGCTGGGTCGCGGGATACACGAGGTCCCGGACAGCGATGTGTTTCCACGCTCGTCACGAGCCTGGATTGAACAGCTGCTCAGGGCTGCACGGACGCTTCGGCTTGAGACAGGACGGACTTGAGGCTTGGCGAGGGAACGTCCCCATGCGTGCAGATGATCCGTGTCACGCCTGCCGTCATGGTCGCTCGGCTCGTCGTGCTGAATCGAGGGCGCGCGCCCAGCACGCGCGCTCCGCCCGTCACAGCGCGGGGGTCTCGCTCCAGTGGCGCACCAGATCGGGCACGGCCGTCTCCGCCATGCGGGTGAGATGTCGCACGTGATCCGGCTTCTGGGTGCCTGGATAGCCGCGCACGTGGAACGCGCCCCGGTGCGCCTCCGACAGCGGAACGAACCGGGGCTTCGCCTCGCCCGACGTCCCCGTCAGGTCGTAGACCGCCTGCGCATCGGCGCCGGCGCTCGGCGAGCGCTGCGCCCCCGTGAGCTTGAGGAGAGCGTCCGTGCTCTCGTGCGTGCCGGCGTAATCGCCCACCGGGGTGATCTCCGAATGCGTGATCGACATGAGCTTCTTGCCGGCGGCCGCCAGCTCGGCGAAGCGCCCGAACGGCTTGAGACGCTCCATGTCCAGGCTGTGGTCGATCGGCATGTACCCGGTATGGATGCCGTCCAGGAGAAGGACGGCGTCGACCTTGTCGGCGAACCCGGGCTGGTTCAGGAGCCCGCGAACCGCGCCGTACCCCGCGCTGAACGCCGAGAGCGCGACGCGCCTGAGCCGGGCGTCGCGCAACCCGCGCGCCTCGACCGCGGTCTGCGCCTTCGCGAGGAGCACCGGCAGGTAGGAGCGGATCGAGAACCGAGTCTCATACGCCGCCGAGCTGATGCCCATGTTGATGATCATCACGACCGCATTGAGCCCGGCCCGCTCGAACCCCGCCTGGACGACATCGTTGATCCCGTGGAAATGGACCACCAGGTCGTAAGCCCCATCCGCCGAGGAGAACGACGAGGGGATGGTGATGATCCCGTCGGGGATCGGGATCACCGCCGAGCGATCGAGCGTCGCGTCGGCACGAGCGTCGAGATCGATGATCGGCGCCGCCGCCTGCGCCTGGACCGGCGCCGCCACCTTCGCCCGCGCCTCGACCCGCGCCGCCGCCCCGGTGGAGCGCAGGACAGCCGCCGCCGCCGCAGGCTGGATCGCCGAGCCCCCGCGGAGATCGACGCCCGCAGCCCCGAGCTGCAGCGAGACGAGCGCGCCCAGCACCGCCGCAAAGCCCAGGCCCGCCCCCGCGCTCAGCGCGATCAGGCGCGACATGGAACGCCGCACCGGCGCGGCCTCGACCGGAGCCGCCTCGGCGGGCGTCGCATCGACCGGAGCCGCCGACTCGACCGGCATCGCCATGCCCGCAAGCGATGCCGGGGGACGGCGGAAAATTAAAGTGGGTACATCCTCGTCGTGAAGCAGTTGGGCCTCCGCGCGGTGGGGCTCTGCGGGGAACATGCTCAGCCATGATGCGAGGCCTATGCCACGAAGGGCAAGCGCGAAATTCAGCAAGATAAGTTCGCGTTCGCGCGCGTCAAGAAGGTGGACCTGGTCCGACGTCGTACCATGGAGATGGTCAGCCGAGTCCTCAGGCAATCACCTTACTTCGCGACCGAAGGCCTTTGCGTCTACCGCGCTTCGCGCGTACTCGAATTCGCGGCTTCACGGTGTGAACTGGCCATGAACGGACTGACGTCCACCCGTCTGGCGCCCGCGCGACGGGCCTCGCAAGCCGTTGGATCTCCAACGGGTCCGTTGCACGTCCATCGGTTGCACGTCCAACGGCCGGCGAGCGGTCGCGCGCGGCGCGGGCGCCTGGCGGGCGAGCGGGCGCTGGGGCGCGCCGGCAACACCGCGCCGCGCTCTGGAAATCTGGCGCGGCGAGGGGCGGGGCGAACGTGGGCCTTGACAGCGCGGGGCGCCTCTGGATCTCCTTTCCCCTCCTCCCACCCTCACGGCCCACCATGACCAACTTCCCCCACGTCTACGAAGACAACACCCAGAGCATCGGCCGCACGCCGCTCGTTCGCATCCGCCGGGTGACCGACGGCGGCGGCGCCATCGTGCTGGCGAAGATCGAGGGGCGGAACCCGGCGTACTCGGTCAAATGCCGCATCGGCGCGGCCATGGTCTGGGAGGCCGAGAAGCGGGGCGCGCTCGGCCCCGGCAAGGCGATCGTCGAGGCGACCAGCGGCAACACCGGCATCGCGCTGGCCTTCGCCGCCGCCTCGCGCGGCCTCGAGTGCGTGCTGACGATGCCCGAGACGATGAGCATGGAGCGGCGCAAGGTGCTCGTGGCCCTCGGGGCCAAGCTCCTCCTGACGCCGGGCTCCCAGGGGATGAACGGCGCCATCGCCAAGGCCGAGGCCCTGGCCGCCTCGGACCCCGGCCGCTACGTGCTGATGCGGCAGTTCGAGAACCCGGCGAACCCCGCCATCCACGAGACCACGACCGGCCCCGAGATCTGGGACGACACCGGCGGCAACGTCGACGTCCTCGTCTCGGGCGTGGGCACCGGCGGCACGCTGACCGGCGTCAGCCGCTACTTCGAGCGCGTCCGCGGCCGCGCGCTCCACTCGGTGGCCGTGGAGCCGGTCCACTCGCCGGTCATCGCGCAGACGCTCGCCGGCCAGCCGCTCACCCCGTCGCCCCACAAGATCCAGGGCATCGGCGCCGGCTTCGTCCCCAAAAACCTCGACCTCTCCTTCGTGGATCAGGTCGAGGCGGTCTCCAACGACGAGTCGATCGCCATGTCGCGGCGCCTGGCGCGCGAGGAGGGCATCCTGTGCGGCGTCTCCTGCGGCGCCGCGATGGTCGCGGCGAGCCGGCTCGCGCGGGATCCGAAGTGGGAAGGCAAGACCATCGTGGCCATCCTGCCGGACGCCGGCGAGCGGTACCTCTCCGGGCCCCTCTTCGAAGGGATGTTCGCGGAGGTCGAGGCGATGAAGGCCTCGTGAGGTCGACGTGAGCAAGGAATGTGACGCTGCCTCTGCCCAGACGTCGGGCGACCTGCACGGCATCGTCGATGCGCTGATCTCGAGCTACCGCGAAGATCCGCGCGGGCATCACATCAACAAGCGCTTCACCCCGTCGCGCCAGGAGATCACGGACATCATCGATCTCCTGCTCCAGATCTTCTACCCGGGCTACCACGGGCGGCAGGACCTGTCGGACGAGGACCTGCTTTACCACGTGGGCACGCTGGTCTCGACGCTGCGGGACAAGCTGGAGCGGCAGATCGAGCGCTGCCTCTGCTTCCAGGACGAGGCGGTGGACGCGGGGCGCCTCGACGTCCCGAAGTGCCGGCAGCGGGGGCGCGACGTGGCGCGGGCGTTCGTGAGCCGGCTGCCGGACGTCCGGCGGCGCCTCCTGCTCGACGTGCAGGCGGCCTACGACGGCGACCCGGCGGCGGCCTCGATGGACGAGATCATCCTGGCCTATCCGGGCCTGCTCGCCGTGACGGTGCACCGGGTCGCGCACGAGCTGTACCTGCTCGGCGTGCCGCTCATGCCCCGGATCATGAGCGAGTGGGCGCACACGCGGACGGGCGCCGACATCCACCCGGGCGCCAACATCGGCGACAGCTTCTTCATCGATCACGCGACCGGCGTCGTCATCGGCGAGACCACCGACATCGGCGCGCACGTCAAGCTCTACCAGGGCGTGACGCTCGGCGCCCTGTCCTTGCCCCAGCACTCGCGGGGCGCGCGCGGCCTGAAGCGCCACCCCACGGTGGAGGACGACGTCACCATCTACGCGAACGCCACCGTGCTCGGCGGAAAGACGGTGCTGGGGCAGGGGAGCGTGGTGGGCGGCTCGGTGTTCCTGACGAAGAGCGTCGCCGGCGGCCAGCGCGTGGCGATCGAGGCGCCGAGGCTGCGCGTCGCCTCGCCGTCCCAGCAGGGCTCCCCCGCGGTCGGCGGCTCCGAGCTGGATTCGAGCATCCTCGACTTCGACATCTAGCGCCGCGGCGCGGCCCCGTCGCTCCAGCATGCCGACGGTCCATCAGGACTGCGCCGTGCCCCTCGTCGCGCGCGTCACCAGACGCCCCACGAGACGTGGCCCGGGGCGGACCGCCGACCCCCTCACTCTCACCCAGCGCGATTCGACATGAACGTCAGCTCGCACCTGGATGCGCAGGCGTCCTTCGCATGCAGCTCTCCCAGACGCCGCTCCAGCGCCCGGATCGTGGTCCCCAGGCCGGGATGCATTGCGTCGGGGAGCAGATCACACAGCGGCGTCAAGGCAAAAAAGCGCTCATGCAGCCTCGGGTGGGGGACGATCAGGGCGGGCTCGGAGATGAGCTCTTCGCCATACAACAACAGATCCAGATCGAGCGTCCTTGGTGCGTTGCGGAACGGGCGCTCCCTGCCATTGCGAGCCTCGATTCCGAGCAGCTCCGACAGCAGCTCGCCCGGCTCCAGCGATGTCTCGAACGCGACCGCCGCGTTCAGATAGTCCGGCGAGCCGGCGCTGTCCACGGCGACGGTCCGGTAGATCGGGCTGAACCTGAAGTTCTCGCTGCCTCTCAACGCCAGCAGATGCTTCTCTGCATCCAGCAGGTACCCGTACGTGTCGCCGAGATTGCTTCCGATGGCGACAGCCGCCGTTATCCCCTTGCGCCGCAAGTCTTACTCCCTCTGCTCCGACCCGAGCCGCCGTTCTGCCGTGCGCCTACCGTTCCGGACGTCACATATCACCATCAGGTCAGCAGGACCCCGCCGTCCACTGTGACGATGTGCCCTGTCACGTAGTCCGCCAGTACGAGATACCGCACGGCATCGGCGACATCCGCGCAAGATCCTATCCGTCCCAGAGGAATCTTCGCAAGAGCCATGCGCTGCTCGACCTCATTCAAGGCGTTCTGTTTCTCCGGCCACATCACGGTTCCAGGGGCAACGCCGTTTACACGAATTTCGGGGGCCAACTCGAGGGCCAACGCCTCCGTCAGGCTGACGAGCCCTGCCTTCGCGGCGCAATAGATCGGATACCCCTTGAGAGGCCTCTTGGCATTAACGTCCACGAGATTGACGATACAGCCTCTCGACTCACGCAGCCAAGGCAGAGCCGCCTGCGCCATGAAGAACGGGACCTTCAAGTTGACGTCGACCAAGTCGTCCCACTCTCGCTCGGTAGCCGTCTCGACGCGGGTCGGATAGTACGTCGAGGCGTTGTTCACCAGCACATCCAGGCGCCCCCAGTCGCGGACGGTGGAGCTCACGACGCTCGATATGCTGGAGCGGTCATCCAGCTTGGCACAAATCAGACTCGCCGAGCCCCCGCGCGCCGAATTGAGCTCCCCGACGAGCTGCTCGGCTTCGGAACGCGAGGAGTGATAGTGCACAGCGATGTTGAAGCCTTCTGCATGCAGCACCCTCGCGATGACCGCTCCCACCCTGCGCGCCGCGCCTGTGATCAGCGCGACCTTGCCCGTGCGCTGCGGCACCGAATCTCCGATACCCATCATGCTTCTCCACGATAGCCAATCGACATGCGTCAGCTCGGCGCCGTCACGAGCGACGTCGCCTGAGTGCGCTCACGGATTATGGTCTCATTGATCCGAACTCGCCCCAGGAATGACCTCCGACGCGCCTCGTCGTTGATCCTGCTCGCGATGTCGAGGACCGTATCGAAAGCCGTCCCGAGCCAGCGCGCTGCCTGCTCCAGGTCCCCGAGCCTCGTCTGTACGACGTGGTGATTATAGTAGATCTCCTGAGCCCGGAGGGCCGGCAACCATCCCATGCCCGTCAGCATCTCGACAGCGGCCTCGCTGGACCGGATCGCCTGCGCGTCGTCCCCTCGAGCCAGGAACAGCTGGCCAAGCAACGAGAGGGAGAGGATTTGACTCCGATAGATACCGGTCCGATGGCACTCCTCGATGTTCTCACGTAAGAGCTCTTCGGCGAGTAGAAGATCCCGTTCGTTCTTGGTCGTCGCGCGCAGCATCAGAAATTCCGCGTGGTAGTTCCGTACGAGAGTGATCAACGGAAGGCTGCGCATCGCATTGCTCTCGCGCAAACCGGAGATCAGGTGCTCGTGCGCGGCGTCGATCTTGCCCCATTCGAGGTACAGCTTCCCCAGGAGCGCCCGGTTGTTCGCGTTCCAAGCGTGTGGCACGCCGCCTCGGTCGAAGCGCTCGATCGCGCTGACGAGCACCGACTCCGCCGACTCAAACTCTCCGAGCGCGACGTAGACCTGGGCAAGGTAATTGCAGGCCACGGCGATATCGCCCCTCAGCCCGAGGCTCACGCTCGCTCGATGAGCTCGAGATAGGTAATCGATGGACGTCTCGTAGTAGCCCATGTCGAATTCGCAGATCCCTCGGATGGCATGGATCGTGGCAACGTGGCGCTGGGACTCCATAGACATGGCACCCTGGGGCGCGCACCGGCTCACAATATCGAACGCCGCTCGAGCCAGCTCGGCTCCGCGTCGCAGGTCGACCTTCATGGTCTTGTGCCCAAGCTCAGCCGTGGCGAGCGCCAGGACGAGCGGCGCACAGCCCGTCTG
The DNA here is from genome assembly GCF_028553905.1 of Sorangium sp. So ce836. Classification (NCBI taxonomy): domain Bacteria; kingdom Pseudomonadati; phylum Myxococcota; order Polyangiales; family Polyangiaceae; genus Sorangium; species Sorangium sp. So ce836. Next base: position 6,097,723 of record NZ_CP102233.1, read on the forward strand.
AGCCAGGGCGAGCGCTTCCCCCATCGCTTGGATGGCATCGAGCGCTGACTTCGTGCGTGAGAGCCAGTTGCCCTTTAAGACCTTCACCTTCACGAGTGTATCGAGGCGATCCGCTCGTGCCGGCAGGGCGTCCGTCCACGCGAACAAGTCGCCCTGCGTGTATTTCCCGTCGAGGATGGGCGCCGAGCCTCCATCCAGCATATCGTGCGCCAGCAGAAGCAGGTAGATGAACTCGAGGCGACCGTCGGCGGTCGATGTATCTGGTTGCCCCATCTCGCACAGCGCTCGATCGCAAGAGTCCACACAGCCATCGAGGTCGAATCTATGGAGCGCATTACGGGCCTGCGCGTACAATTCGTCGAGTCGCATAGGATCTCACAGGTACGAGGTTGAACAACCTCCGGCGCACGACACGCTACAACGTACTGTTGCATCGACCGCTGCCGAAATGTGCCACTCAGACACAGATTTCTTTCAAACGCGCAAGCGTCACCTGAGGATCCACGGACACCCGGCGGAGCACCTTCAGGTAGGATTGAGCCATTGCTCGTATCACACCTCCTCGGAACAGATCCACGTTGTAAGCCAAGCTCACGTGCACACCACGCTTCGAGACAGATGCCCAAAGCGTCATGTCGAGCACCGAGCCGTCGAAAGGCTCTTTGCCGCTGCTGCTCTCCAGATGGAGCGGGGACACCTCAACGTCAGGCAATGTCAATTCTGCGCTGGGCAGCATGATCAACATCGCCTGGAAGACGCGCGGGCGCGCCTTAGGGTCTTCGTCGGGCGCCAGCGCGTCGACGATGCAGCCAAAAGGGACGTCCACGTTGTCGTATGCATCGTGGGTGCTCGCGCGCACGAAGCTCAGCAAGGATGAGAACGTGATCTCATCGCGGGTAGACATACGCAGCGGCCAATTATTCGCAAAGAAGCCGATAAGATGTTCGAGGCTCTCTTTGTCTCTATTCGCCGAAGCAGCGCCAACGACGATGTCGTCTTGGCCCGTATACTTCGACAGCACCACCCCCCACGCCGATATGAGCACGGTGAACAGCGTAGCCCCCTCACGCTTGCTCAAATCGAATATACCTGTCTCTCGAGGGATGTCGAAAGTCTCCGAGACCGACACGCCCGTCGGCTTCGCCCCTCGCGGCCCGTCCAGCGGCAGGGTGAGGGCAGCGGGCGCGCCGGCCATCCTCTGCTTCCAGTAATTCAGTTGCCGTTCCATGACGCGCCCCTCCAGGTACCGACGTTGCCAGCCCGCGAAGTCGTAGTACTGGCTCGGAAGCTCTGGCAGGCTCGCGGTCTCGTCCCCGCGGGTTCGGCGGTACAGGATCGAGAGCTCATCGGCCAAAACGCCGATAGACCATCCGTCCCCGAGCAAATGATGCACGCACACGGTCAGGAGGTGCTCGTCCTGGGCCAGACCGGCCAGCGTCACCCGGACCAGCCGGCCGCCGAACAGGTCCCACGACCAGCGGGACTCGCGTCGCAACACCTTCGCTATGCCCGCGGTCCGATCTCCGGCGGGTAGACCGGACAGGTCGATCATCTCGATCGGCAACTCCGCGTTCTCATCGATGACCACGCTCGGCGCGCCGTCCACACGTCGGAACCGCGACCGGAGGACCGCGTGGCGCCGCATCAGGGAGCGCACGCTGTCCGCCAGCGCAGAAGTGTCGACCTTCCCCTTCAGGCGAAACGCGCGGAAAAGATTGTAGTCGGACGGGTCCCCGTCGACGCACAGCTGGAGGAGGCGCTCCTGCACGAGCGATACGACCGGGGCTTCTGCCGATCGCGTCGGTACACGCTGAGATGTATCTTGCCTAAGGGCTCTCCCGCGCTCCGAGACGCAACGAGCGAACGCGTGGAGCGTGGGGTTCTCGAAGAGCGATCTCAACGGGATCTCTATGGAGAGCAGGCGAGCAACCCGCGATACCGCTCGAACGGCCAACATGGAATCGCCGCCGATCGCGAAGAAATCGTCAGATGGGCTTACTGCCGGCTGCCCGAGGACCGATCGCCACACCGTGGCGACATCCTCGGCGATCGAGCCCACGTCTCCGAACGCCGCGGAATCTAGTGCTCCCCGGTCATCGCGCCCCTGGCAGGCCTCGGCAAAGGCCTGCGGGCCCCCCGTCAGGACCTTCTGCTTGAACGCGCGGAGAAACTCGGCGACCTCTGCGCCGGTCAGCACGCGGTGATCAAAGACCAGGGTGAACGACATGGGATGTCCGGGCATACCTCGGTCCCCGCCGATCCCCAGGACGGCAGACTGCCGGCGGTTCAGCATCGGCTGGAAGTGCGAGATGTCATGGCCGGAAAGGTCGGTCACCGTGATGGTAGCGCCCCTCACGTCCTCGAGCGTGAGCCGGTCCTCGTCGTACCGGCTCACGCAGTCCGCGACCGCAGCCTCGATCGCGCTCAGGCTCAGCTTGTTCGCATGCCGGACGACGGGGACCCGCAGACCCTTCCCAAGATCCACGGCAAGCGCGATATTCACCTCGTTGTAATAATGGATTCGCCCTGCGTCATAGTAGGCCGTCAGCTTCGGGTGCTCGTCGAGCAGCCGCGCCAGGACCCACAGGCAATAGGGAAGCACCTGTCCGTTGCTGCTGGGATCGCCTTTGAGCCTCTCCCTCAGGGGAGACGACATCAACTGCACCGTCAGCGCGCTGCAAAGGGCTCCTCGCTGCGCCTCCGAGAGCACATCGATCTCGCGCCGCTTGGACGGGCTGATCACCTCTGACGTCATGGCCCCGAAGAGAGCCCGCTCGTCCGCCGTCGGCCCGGTGAAAGACGCGCGATCGGCCGGCGTTTCTTCGCGGCTGCCGTCGTGGGCGAGGGCCTCCTTGATGTCGGCGACGCTCACCAGCCCGGGCAGACTGAGCAGAGCGGGATCGAGGTTGTTCTGCTCCAGGAATCTCCGCGCTGGCCGCGAGAGCCGCGCCAACTCTCCGACGGCTCGCCCCCCGCCCCCGGCCCCGCCCTTGGGCGCTACCTCCGATGCTACGGCAGCCTCGAGCTCGCGACGCTCGGCGTAGATCTCGGCGATCGGGGCGCCGACCGGCAGCTCGTCCCCGGCTTTGCACCGCGTCCGCAGGTATCCCGAGGCCTCGCTGTGGACGTCCACGGTCGCCTTGGACGTTTCCACCCTCGCGATGACCTGCTCGGCGGCCACGTAGTCGCCGTCCTTGGCCAGCCACTCCGCGATCAGTGTGGTCTCGTCGTTGGAGCTCAACTTCGTCAGGCGAATGATGCTCTTCATGATTGGGGCTCGATCCTTCTGGGGGCGCCCTCGTCGGCGCCGGGACGGCGCGTCAGCGGCAGGAGCTCTCCTCTGCCGGCGACGAGGAGCGTGACATACTCCTCGCGGTGCCCGTGCTGCTCGTCAACAGCTCCAGGATTCGCTCGACAATGCTGTCTATTCCAGGGAACATCTGCGCTTCGAGCGGCTTGCTCGCCGGGATCGTCGCGCTAGGCGGGCCGATGCGCGCGACCTTCGGCAGCGATGGTCCCTTGAGCTCCGCGAGCTGCGCCACCACCTCCGCGCCGAAGCCCGCGAACCCTTGCCCCTCCTCGACGGTGACCGCCAGCTTGCTCCTCGACACCAGCTCGGCGTAGGGGAGCACACTGAACGGGAACACTTGAACAGGACATATGATTTGCGCCACCACGTCGTGCTCCTCGAAGAGCTTGTCCGCGACGTCCACCAGTACGTCGCCCAGCCCGCCATAGCCGAAGATCGTCACATCGATGCGGGTCGACCGCGGCGCCACCACGACCGCGGGGAAGGGCTCGTCGGACATCGTTCGCTCGAAGCCGGCCGGCGCGTCGCTCCGGACGTGCTTCGTATAGAGGACCTTGTTCTCGATCAACAGAACCGGATCCCCCTGGTGCTCGGCGAGCGCGCGATAGACGAGCTTCGGATCGATCAGGTTGTTTATCGCCAGCACCGTGAGCCCGGGGACACCCATGAAGTGCTTCTCCAGCGTCTGGCTGTGCGTCGGGCCATACCCTCTGCCTGCTCCCATGGGCGTTCGGATGACCAGGGGCACCCTCACTTGCTCGTTGTACATGTACCTGAACTTGGCGGCGTGGTTCAGGATCTGGTCGAACGCCAGCGTGAGGAAGTCGCCGAACATGATCTCGACGAAGGGGCGGTATCCTGCCATCGCGACCCCGCAGCCGATGCCGACGATCGCGCTCTCGGAGATCGGGGTGTTGAACACGCGACCCGGAAATCGATCCGACAGGCCGTCGGAGATCTTGAACGCCCCGCCATAGGGTGACTTGACGTCTTCTCCGATGAACAAGATCCTCGGGTCCCGCTCCATGATCTCCACGAACGCATCGTTGATCGCGCGTGACATTCGGAGCGGCGCCGCTCGGCTCGCGGGTACCGGCGAGAAGGACGGCGCCCGTGGCGCGCGCGCGGCGCTGGTTGGCGACGGATAGCGCGCTGACCGTGCGGCCGCTATCGCCTGTTCGACCGTCTCGCGGACCTCGGCCAGGTCCGGCGCGAGCTCTGCCTCCCGCTCGCGCAGAGCGACGTTGATCGGGTCGATGCTCCTGAAGTGCTCGATCTCGTGGATGTCCCTGTTGTCATCGCCCTTCGAGTGCGCCTTCAGCCGGTAGGTGTCGACCTGCAGCAGCGACGGCCTCGACTGGCGTCTCGTGTATCCCGCCAGGTCTTCCGCCGCCGCGAACAAGCCGCGCCAGTTCCAGGTGTCGGCTTTGACAGATCGCACCCCGAAGGCGCGCGCTCGTTCGCAGATGTCGCCCGCCAACGTCTCGGAGTGATGCGTGGACTGCGCGTAGAAGTTGTTTTCGAGCACGATCAGCAGCGGCAGGCTCCACTTGGACGCGATGTTCAAGACCTCATAGAGCACGCCCTCTCCGAGCGTTCCGTCGCCGATGAACACGACGGAAATACTGCCGCTATCGAGCAGCTTCCTCGCGAATGCCAGACCGGCTGCTACTGGTACTATCCCGCCCTGGATCCCGTTCGAGAAGAAGCCGTCCTTGCACAGGTGCTGGCTGCCCCCTCTGCCGCCACACACACCCAGCTCCTTCCCCAGGATCTCCGCGATGAGCCCCGTCACATCCCCGACGCGCGACAAGAAATGCCCATGGCAGCGGTGGTTCGAGAAGATCGAGTCCTCTGGCTGGAGGAACTCGCACACGATCGCACCGGACAGCTCCTGGCCTATGCAGGTATGAACGGTTCCGTGCAGCTCGCCCTCTGCGTACAAGCGCAGCAGCGCCTCCTCCGTCTCTCGTATCAGCAGCGATTTTCGGAAGAGTCGCCGTTCGACGTCCGAGAGCGGGCTGGCAGCGGTCATCGTGGTATCTTCGACGCTCATCACGGGACTATCTGCTTGGACGAAGCTCTGGACTTTCTGCTGTCGTAATCGATCTTGCCCATCGATTTGGCGAAGAGCGTCAGCTCGTCGCGCCTCTGCGCGAGAAACATACCTCGCTCATCGGTGTGTATCGCGTCGGCGCCGCAGTCTGTATAGCAGTTGGGAGTCTCGTACAGCCGGACGTGGTGAATCTTCAGGTGGTCCCATGCTTGGAAGAGCAGCTCCATCGCCAGAAATATCTCCTTGGCGATGTTCTCTACGGTCGGGTTGCAGTAAGCGCCGCCGTTCAGGCTCATGAGCCAGAACTTGCTACGCGTGGCATGGACCGCGGTGATGAAGTCTGCATCCCGAGGGTTGAGGATCGATGCATGATCGAGGAGATCGTCGATCCAGGTCGCTCCAACCCGCTTGATCTCCTTGAAGTCGATGGCGTACCCGATGTGCTGCACCTGATCGAAGGCGAACGTGAGCTCATACAGGTACGTATGGCCATGAATGTTGAAGCACTTGAAGCTCTCGTCCATGACCCGGTGCGCGGAGTCAAACGAGCCCTTGCGGGTGATATACTGTACGGTCACTTGATCCCTCGAATGAGCTCGTAGAACTCGGCCCTCGCCGGTCCAGCGGGGTCGCTGAACAGGCCCGAGAACATGTGGGTTTTCATGCGGCTGTCGTGATGCCTCACCCCTCTGCATCGAACGCAGTTGTGCACGGCGTCGACCAGGACGGCGACCCCCTCGTTCCCCTCGCACACCTTATCGATGCCGTTGTGGATGGACACTGTGAGCCGCTCCTGGATGAGCGCCCGCCTTCCGAAGTGCTCCACGATTCGATTGAGCTTCGATAAGCCGAGAACACGGCCATTCGCTCCCGGGACATAGGCGACATGGACGTGCCCGACGATCGCCTGATGATGATGGGAGCACATGGAATTGAGGGCGATCCCGCCTTCGAAGATGTGCCCCCTATAATTGTCCGCCGGGAATGTAGTAATCTGGGCCATGGGCTGGTAACGCCCCTTCCAGAGGTCGAAGACGTACGCGGTGGCGACTCTCTTCGGGGTGTCCGCGGAGTTCGGGTCGCTCTTCCAGTCGACCCCCAGCGCCGTCAAGAACTCACCGAACGAGATGGCCGCTCTCTCAACGATCGCTGACAGCTCCTGTTCCGTCAGGCTCGCGTCAGCGCCGTGCGTGCTGCGCTTCTTGGCCAAGTACGTGGAAATGCCGTCGGCGTGGCCGGGCGGCGCGACTTCTAATTCATGGTATCGCATTTGCATTCTCTCGTGTGCCAGCATCTCGGGATCAGCTCAGTCGTCGAGAATAGGACGCTCGCATCATGGGCTCACAGTAGCCGCTCGTGGGGTCGAGGCCCGCGCCATGGCAAGCGGGCGGTGCTTGCACCGTGGCCGGCCCGCAGACGTCATCTCGTACCTCGCTCATCTTGCGTTCGTGCCCGGCCTCGGGCGAGGCCGTCGCCGCCCCGGTGCCGACGCACAGATCCGCTGCGGCCGCGGGCTAGGCCCCCTATGTATCCGGTGCCCGCGCGCGAGCGGCGCGAAACGCATGTTCGGGTGCACAAATCTCGCGCTGGAAACCCGAACTGCCCCCCGCGGTTACGTCGATTACATCAGCATTTTGATCGTGTCAACTCGGCGCGTGCAATTCTGCGATTTTTCGACGCCCGATTTTGCAATCGGAGGCTGCCGCGCACGAGGAGGTACTCAGGGACGTTGCCGGAGGGACCAGGTCCCGTCACGAGAGGCGCTCGTCGAACCGCTGGCTCTCAAGGGGCACCGCCGCGCGCTCGTGTTCACCCTTCTCCGCCCCGACCGTGGCGCCAAGCGCCTGCGCGCTGCCGACGCGCGGCTCTCTGGCCCGGAGTGCCGCCGCTGTCGCCGCGGGCACGCAAGCCGCCTGGCAATCGTCCAGGTAAACAAATGAGTAGCAGCTGGGGACTGAGCAACGAGGGTGGCTTGTTTCGGTATCGGCGATTGCGTGCAGCCGGGCTGAGCGCGCCGGAGCAGCGCCTCCTTATCGGTCGGAGTGGCCGAGGGGGCGGCCCGGGGCGATCCGGTCGCGGATCGCTTGCTTCAGCTCCTTGGGCTCGGGGAAGCGCTCGGCGGCGGCGCGCGAGAAGAGGAGATCCCCGTCGAGCGTGACGTCGAAGATGCCGCTCCCGCCCGGCGACAGGAGCACGTCGATCTCGTCGGGGAACGTGATGAGCAGCTCCTGAGCGAGCCAGGCGGCGCGCGTCAGCCAGCGGCACTTCGGGCAGTACCGGATCGCGACGAGCGGGCGCTGCGAGGCGGGGGCGGTGTCCATGGCGCGAGCGTAGCGCGATCGGACGGCGCGAGCGCTGGCTCAGGCCGAGCGCTGGCTCAGACGAGGAACGCCCGCGCCAGCCCGAGGAAGATGAAGAAGCCCATGCTGTCCGTGGTGAACGTGAGCAGGACGCTCGATCCCTGGGCCGGATCGCGGCCCAGGCGCTGGAGCACGATCGGCACCGCGCAGCCGACCATCGCCGCCACCACGAGGTTGAGCAGGATGGCCGCAGCCATCACCAGCCCGAGCGGGACGCTGCTGTAAAGGGCCATGGCGGCGAGCCCCACCAGCGTGCCCCAGACCGCGCCGTTCATCAGGCCCACGAAGAGCTCCTTTTGCAGGAGATGGCGCACGTTCGCCCGCGTGATCCGGTCGAGCGCGAGGCCCCGGATGACGAGCGCCACCGTCTGATTGCCGGTGTTGCCGCCGACGCTCGCCACGATCGGCATCAGCGCGGCCAGCGCCACGAGATCCCGAATGGTGCTCTCGAAGAGGCCGATGACCCGCGAGGCCATGAACGCCGTGAGCAGGTTGACGAACAGCCAGAGCCAGCGGTTCCTCGCGCTCGTCCACGCGGGGGCGAAGTAGTCCTCCTCGCCCGCCAGGCCCGCGCGCCGCAGCGCCTCGCTCTGGGCCTGCCGCCGCAGGAAATCCATCACCACATCGACGGTCAGCCGGCCGATCAGCTTGCCGCGCTCGTCCACCACCGGCGCGGCGATGAGGTCGTACCGCTCGAACGCCTTGGCCGCGTCGCTGGCCCGCTCCCGCGGCGTGAAGCTCACCACGTCCGTGGACATGACCGCGCTCACGCGCGCGCTCGGCGGGCGGAGCAGCAGGTCCTTGAGCGAGAGCGTGCCGCGGAGCACGTTGCGCACGTCGACCACGAACAGCGCCTCCGTGTGCGACGGCAGCTCGGCCCGCCGGCGCACCTCCTCGAGCGCGCCCGCGATATCCCAGCTGTCGCGCACCCAGACGAGCTCCGGGCTCATCAGGTGGCCGACCGAGTCGTCCGGGTACGCGATCGTCGACCGGAACAGCGACTGCTCGCGCGCGTCCAGCGACTGGTACACCTCCGCCACGATCTCCGGGTCGATCGACTCGTTGATGTAGGCGAGATCGTCGGGGTCGAGCTGGCCGAGGAGCGCGATCAGGCGGCCGCGCTCCGTCTCCGCCACGAGCGAGTCGCGGACCGACGGCGAAGCCTCGAGCAGCACCTGTGCGGCGTGGTAGGGCTCGAGCTCAGCCCAGACCACAAGCCGGTCCGGCTGGGGGAGCACCTCGATGATGTGAGCGAGGTCCGCCGGGTGCAGATCCCTGAGCTTCCGCTGCAGCAGGGCGAGATTTTGACGGTGGACCAGCGACTCGATCAGCTCTTTGTTCTTGCTCTCCTGCTTGTGGGTCAGGGCCTCGATGACGCGTTGCTTTTCGAGCAGGGTAGTTACCAGGCTCTGGCTCTCTTGCAGTCTCTCCTGGGACCTGGACGTGCTCATGGAGGCTCCGGGCGCGGGCGGCGCGCCGAGCATAGCCCGGCACGGACCGCGCGGCCGGCGTGCGGGCGCGCTGCCGCGCTCGCCATATTGACCGGACCCCACGGCTCATGGTTCTGTCGGCCCGATGAAGCGCGCCTTCGAGATGTGCGTGGTTGGGCTCTCGCTCGCAGCGACGGCCTGTGGACCGGGCCTGGATCCCGAGGTGGTCGTGCACCCGCCCCGGCCCACCGTCTTGCCCGCGAGCAGCGCCGGCGAGAACACCGGCGGGTGTCCGGCCATCGGCCACACCGAGCCGCTCATCGTCGACTGGCTCACGACCCGCCGCTCCGATCTCGGCCTCGCGATGAAAGAAGGCGTCGCCGTCGTCTCGTACGACTGCACGACGTTGAAGCTCCTCGCGCAGTGCAAGCTCCCAGGGACCTACTCCTACGCGGGCGTGAGCCGGAACGAAAACGTAATTCAATTAACAAATCCTGCGGAGATGCAGGCGAACGTTCCGTTCGGCGCGCCGGCGCTCAGCACCGCGATCGAAGGCAACCAGACGGCGGCGATCGACGTGGCGCTCGTGCCCGCAGGGAGGATGGCGACCACGGTGACCTCGGCCTCGGCGCAGGACCTCTCGGGCAGCTGCGAGGGCGCGACGCACTTCGTGCGCGCGGCGCTCCTCGGGGCCTTCGCGATGGCGCCGGGCAGCCGCGGCGCGGCGCGGACGGTCGATCAGGTCTTCGCGGCGGTCGGGCCTGCGGCGGCGTCGAGCCAGGGGGGCACGTCGAGCCGGGAAGGGGAGCTCGAGGCGTGCCGGGCCGCGAAGCCCGACGCGCAGGCCCCGACGGACCGCTGCCATGCGCCGCTTCGCCTGGAGCTCGTCCCGCTGGACGCGAAGAAGGCAGAGACGGCCGAGCCGGCGGCGAAGCCGGCCGAGGAAGAGCTCCCGAAGCTGTCGAGCTCGTGCCCGGTCGGGACGGTGCGGAGCGGGGCGAAGTGCTCGCCGCCGGCGGGCGCGCCCGCGCACCTGTGCGAGCCCGCAGACGCGAGGGCGTGCGCGGCGCAGTGCGGGAAGGGCGACGTCGGCAGCTGCTATCACCTCGGGACTCACTACCTGAGCGGCAAGGACCTGCCGCGCGACGACGCGAGGGCGGCGGAGCTGTTCGAGAAGGCGTGCGGCGCCGGCGTCTCGCAGGCCTGCTACGCGCGGGCGCGGCTGCAGCTGCGCGACATCCAGAGCGCCAAGGTGCCGCCGGACACCGCGGGGCGGGCCAAGGTGCGCGAGTTCGCCGACAAGGCGTGCGAGATGGGCGACGGCTGGGCGTGCTTCAGCGCGGCCGAGTGGTACCTGAGCGAGGGCCCGCAGGCGGCCCTCCCGAAGGATGCGACGCGCGCGGTCGCGTTCCTCCGGCGCGGCTGCGATCTCGGGTACGGGCCGAGCTGCAGCGCGCTGGGCAAGATGCTCATCGAGGGGAAGCTCGCGGCGAAGGACGTGGCCGTGGCCGTGGCCGTGCTCCAGCGCGCGTGCGAGGGGGGCGAGGCCGAGGACTGCGTCGACCTCGGGGACATCCTCCGCAAGGGGCAGGGCGCGCCGAAGGACGGCGTGAAGGCGATCGCGGCGTACCGGCGGGGCTGCAGCCTGGGGGACATGCGCGCGTGCAACGCCGCGGGCGCGGTCTACGCGGAGGGCGACGGCGTGCCGAGGGACGTCGCGAAGGCCTATTCGTTCTTCGAGAAGGGTTGTCCGGAGAAGGGCTTCGGCGCCGAGGCGTGCATGAGCCTCGCCGGGATGTACGAGAAGGGGACCGGCATTCCGAAGGACATGGCGCGCGCCGCCGCGCTCTACGAGAAGGTGTGCGGCTCGGGCGGCTGCCTGCGGGCCGCGGAGATCTGGCAGCGCGGCGACGGGGTGACGGCCGACGCGGAGCGGGCGTTCTCGCTGTACGAGAGGGCGTGCTCGCAGTGGGGGGAGAAGAGGGCATGCGACGCGTTCGGCGCGCTCCTGGAGAAGAAGGACAAGGAACGCGCGCGCACCTTCTACGCGGAGCAGTGCTCGCGGACCCAGGACAAGGCGGCGTGCGCGAGCCAGAAGCGGCTCGGCGGCGCGCGCAAGTAGGCGAGGGCCGCGGCGCTCCGGCGAACCGCGAGCTCACGGCGTCGCGGCGGGTGCTCCCTCGCGCCGGAGCGCAGGGCTCACCGCGCGCCTAGAACAGCTTCATCTGGCGATCGGCCGCCGCGCGCGGCTTCTTCTGCGCCTCCGGCGACGGACCGGCCCGCAGGAGCAGCCGCTCCTCGACCTCGCGCACGAACGGCGAGATCTCGGTCTCGACCACCTTGCCGTGCCGCGCGCGCTGCATCGCGCGGGTGAGGAACAGCCGCTCTCGCGCCCGCGTCATGCCGACATAGAAGAGCCGGCGCTCCTCGGCGACATCCGTCTCCTCCCTGCCAGGGAACCGCAACGGGAGCAGGCCGTCCTCGCACCCCACCAGGAAGACCACCCGGAACTCGAGCCCCTTGGCCGCGTGCAGCGTGAGGAGCGAGATGCGGTCGGCCCGCGGATCCCACGCGTCGATCTCGGTGCTCACCGCGAGCTCGATCGAGAAGCGATCGAGATCCCCTCCGCAGCGCTCCGCGAGCGGCAAGAGCAGCTCCAGCGCCGCGTCCACGTCGGCCTCGCCGAGGCGCGCCGCGCCCTCCGCGGGCGGAGCGCCGTCCACCGCCGGCTGCGCGACCTCCTCCCGCAGCCGCGCCGCGGCCGCCTTGAGCCGCGCCGCGAGCGGCCCCGGCGGGGCGCCGGCCAGCGCCCGCGCGAGCGCCTCCGAGGCCGCGCGCTCGACGAGGCGGCGCTCGGACCGCCGCTGGAACGGCATGCCCGAGCGGGCGAACGCCTCCCGGAGCGGCTCCGATTGCGCCTCGGTCCGGTAGAGCACCGCGAAATCCGAGAAGGGATACTCGCCGCCCGCCGCAGGCGAGTCCACCCGCCCGCTATCCATCGAGAAGAACGTCGACCCCCCGAGCATCCGCTCGATGGTGTGGACCACGCGCTCGGCCTCGGCCGCCTCCGTGGGCGACTCGTGGACCGCCACGAGCTCCACGCCCCCCGCGCTCGGCAGGAGCTCCCGCGCGCCGAGCGTCGGCGAGGGCGCGATCACCTGGAGCGCCGCCTCGACGATCGGGCGCGACGAGCGGTAATTCCGCTTCAGCCTCACCACCCGCGCCGCCGGGAAGTCCTGCTGGAAGCGGAAGAAGAAGCCCACGTCCGCGCCGCGGAAGCCGTAGATGGCCTGATCCGGATCGCCGATGGCGCAGACGTTCCCGCCGGGCGGGACCAGCGCGCGCACGAGCCGGTACTGGCGCTCGTCGATGTCCTGGTACTCGTCGATGGAGAGGTACCGGGCCCGCGCGCGCGCCGCGGCGAGCGCTTCGCCCTGCGCCTCGAGGAGCAGGACCGCATGGCCGATGAGATCGTCCAGGTCGAGGAGCCCGCGTGCGGCGAGCTCGTCCTCGTACACCTTCCACGCGCGGTCGAGGTGGCGGTCGATCTCGCCGTCTTCGGCCGGCGCGCCCTCCTGCGGCCGGGGCGCGTCGGCGTGGCGCGGGTAGCGCCGCTTCAGCGCGGCGATGTCGGCGAGCAGCCGGGCCGCCCGCCGCTCCGGGACGCTGAGCGCCGCGGCGAGCAGCGCCATCCGCTCGCGCTCGCCGGCGATCCCGGGCAGAGCGGCGCCCGCGGCCTGCGCGTGCTCGCGGAGCAGCGAGAGGCCGAGCGCGTGGAAGGTCATGGCCGGCACGCGGCCGCCGGCCTCGCCGAGCAGCGCGCCGAGGCGCTCCCGCATCTCGTCGGCGGCCCGGCGCGTGAAGGTGATCGCGAGGCACTGCTCCGGCGGCACGCCGAGATCCAGGACGAGGTGGGCGATCCGGTGCGTGAGCGTGCGGGTCTTGCCCGTGCCCGGCCCCGCGAGGAGGAGCACCGCGCCCTCGGTGAGCTCCGCCGCAGCCCGCTGCTCCGGGTCGAGCCCGTCGAGCAGCGCCGCGCCGCCCGGGGGCCCCCCGCCGGGCGGCGCGCCGAGCGACGCCTCGCCGGCGGGCCCCGGCGCGCGCTCGGCCTGGGCCCGGCCGCGGCGCGGGGGCGGCCGCGACGCCTCGGAGGCGCGCGCCGGCGCGGACGGCGGCCCGGGCGCCGCGGGCTCGGGCTGGAAGAGGAGCCCGCCCCCGCGGCGCTGGGTGAGCTCCTCCGGCTGGAAGACCCGGATCACGCCGTACTCGCCGTCGTAGCCGGCGTCGCGGATCACGCGCCCCTCGCGCATCCGCGCGATCGCCTCGGAGAGCAGCGGCGTCCCGGCGCGCTCGATCTCGTCGAGCGGGGCGTCGCCGAGGAGGAACAGCTCGGGGCCGAGCCGCGACAGCACCCGGTCGTAGCTCCGCTGCACCACCTTGCTGGAGGCGCCCAGGCCGTGGAGCTCGGCCAGCACCTCGGGCAGCGGCACGAGGTTGCGGAACGCGCTCGCGCCCTCGGGGCGCACCCCCTCCTCGCGGTCGGCGAGCTCCTCGACCCGGTGCAGCACGCCCACGGTGACCGGGTGCCCGCACACGGGGCACGCGAGGGAGAGCGCCCGCGTCTCCGCCGGCGACAGCACGACATTGCACTTCCGGTGGCCGTCGAGGTGGTATTTGCCCTCCTCCGGGAAGAACTCCACCGTGCCGCCGAAGCCCTGTCCGGTCTCCAGGGCGCGCCGGATCGCGAAGTAATCGAGCGGCGCGTCGAACGCCGTGGCCTCGCGGCCGAGCTTCGCGGGCGAGTGCGCGTCCGAGCTGGAGACGAGCCGGTAGCGATCGAGCCCGGAGATGCGCCAGTTCATCGCGGGATCGGACGAGAGCCCGGTCTCGAGCGCGAAGATGTGCGGCGCGAGATCGCCGTAGCACTCCTCGACCGCGTCGAAGCCGGCCTTGGAGCCGAGCACCGAGAACCAGGGAGTCCAGATGTGCGCCGGCACGAGGTAGGAGCCATCGCCCGACTCCAGCACGATCTCGAGCAGGTGGCGCGAATCGAGCCCCAGGATCGGCCGCCCGTCGGCGGTCAGGTTGCCGATCTTCGAGAGCGCGCGGACCATCCGGTCCGCCGCCGCGAAGTCGGGCGCGTAGAGGAGATGATGGATTTTGCGCGTCCGATCTCCCTTCTTGTAGATCGTCGAGATCTCCACCGAGAGGACGAAGCGGGTCGGCCCGCGGCACGCGCCGGGGAGCCGCTCCGAGACCGCGCGCTCGAGGTCGTCCCGCAGGCGAAACAGCCCTGGCTCCGCGGGCACGAGGCTCTCGCGGAGCTCGGCCATCCACGCCGGATGGGTGAAATCCCCCGTGCCGATCACCGAGATGCCCTTGCGCTGAGCCCAGTAGCTCAGGTGCGCAAGATCGCAATCGCTGCTCGTCGCGCGGGAATACTTCGAGTGCACATGGAGGTCTGCATAGAAACGCATGGGTTCCGCCGTGAGGACGTATCGAACTCCCTCGCGCTGTCAATTGCAGACACCGCTGTTTTTGTCGAATATCGCCAGGAAAATGAGTCACGATCAACGTAAAGACATGCGCTGCGCGAACAGGTTTGATCCATGGCAAAAGACGCTCGCTGAACGTAAAGGGCAGCGCGGCGTGAAGAGGCCTCAATATATGGTAAAGATCGATCGCTCGATGCAATGAGTCCAGGAGCCCGGGTGAGCTCGCCGGGAGAGGATCTCGCTCAGGCAGGTTGATCGCTGCGGACCTGCGCCCGCGAGCGCCTGGGTCTGGATGGCCCTGCCGAACGGCCCTGTGGTGCGCTCGCGCGGCGCGGCGCGACGCGTGCCACGCCAGCGCGCCAGCCGGAGCCCAGCCGGCGCGCTCGTCAGCGCGAGGGCCAGTCCGGCGGGGGCCGCCGCGCGCCGCGCGGGGTCACGGCGTCGCGGTGGAGGGCGCCGGGGCCTTGCGGGTCAGGTAGAAGAAGTCGCGCAGGGAGCGCTTGCGGATGTACTCGTCTTCCGAGAACTCGAAGCCGCTCGCCAGCGCGACCGGCATGAGCGCGCCGCCCTCGCCGGGCTCGTAGAGCAAGAACTTCGGGTACGACCAGTTCACGTCGAGCTGGGCCACTGCCGTGGCGCCGACGTGGCGCAACCCGAGCGCGATGGCGGGCGCCGTCGTGTGGTTGCTGATGGCCACGAAGAGGACCTTGCCGTCGCGGTCGAGCCCCACCGCGGAGCGGCGGATCACCGTGTTGCCGTCCAGCGTGGCGCCCCAGTTGCGGACCTCGGGCACGCGGAGCGCCGGGTGGAGCTCGCCCTCGTCGACCATGCAGCTCGGCGTCTGCCGCCACCACCGCATGGCGCCCTCGTCGGCGGCCATGCGGGCCCACGGCGCGATCTGCATCCGGCCGTCGCGGTGGAGCGCGAGGGTGCAGCCGTTCTCCCGCGGGCGCACCAGCGTCACGCCGTCGATCCGCATGCCCCACTGACCGTGCTCGGTCATGAAACCGCCGTTGAACGCCGCGAGCAGCCGCTCGTGGTCCGCCTTCGGGATCTTCGCGGGCCGCTCGTAGGTCTTGCCCTCCTCGGTCATCGCCGCCGGCTCCCGCGAGCCGGCCATGAGGTGGACGTCGACCCCCGAGAGATCCACCGCCACGATGAACAGCTCCGCCCAGGAGCGGTGCGGATCCGGGTGGATCAGCGTCTTGTAGAGGCGCGGGGGGTCGCCCGGGCGCGCGCGATCCACGATGGGCACCCATTGCCCGTCGCCGGGCGCCGGCCAGGCCGCGTGCGAGGGGCCGACGTCCTTCGGCCGGAACGCCGCCGCCACGACCGCCGGGGCGACCGCGGCGCTCGCCTCGGCGGCGGGCGCGGCCGGCGCCGGCGCCTGCTCGGGCACCTCCCAGTACGTCTTCGGCGGCTCGTTCTTGCGAAGGACCTGGTGGACGCGATCCTCGACGCCGTAGGCGGTCTCCTCGAGCGCGGTCACGTTCTCGGCCCCGATCACGGAGCGCAGGCCGTTCGCGACGAGCGGACCCATCCACGGAATCCGGTGCACCGCGATCCACAATCCGACGCCGGCGAGCCCCGAGACGGCGAGGGAGCCGAGGGCCCAGCGCCGCAGCCGGCGGCGGCGCTGCGGAGCGCCGGGGCGCTGCGGCGCGGAGTGCCCGGCCTGGGCCGGCGTGTTCGAGGCTTCGGCGGTGTCGGCCATGGAGTGCTGCGCGTGCTGCGGGGGGTGCGGCGCTCGGAGGGGAGCTGCGAAGCGACGCGGGCGCTCGCGAGCCGCGGTCCCCCCGGCTCGGGGAGGGTGTAGCACGATGCGCCGAGCGCACGGAACCCGCTCCGCGCACGGCGCTGCTCGGAGCGGAGCGGATCCGCGAGCGCGGGCCCGACCGTCGCGTCCGTCACGGCGCGCGGCGACGACTCGCTGCCGGGCTCGCGGTCGCGCCTCGACTTCCTCACCGCGCCGTACTAGAGTCGCGGCCTCGGACTGACCTGGCACGGGTCGCGGTGCTCGGTCGCTGTCATGTGGACCTCGCAGCCTCCGCTGAGGGAGGCGCGAGGCGGCAGCTCTCCGTGATCGGGCCCTCCGCAGAGGAGGGCGCGGTGCCGCGGCGCTTTCCGCCCTTGCTCAGGAGGGGCTCTCCACGAGCCCGATGTCCATGGAATTTGCCGATCTCAAGCTCATCGACCCGCTGCTCCGCGCCATCGAGGCCGAAGGATACAGCGCCCCGACGCCCATCCAGCAGCAGGCCATCCCGCCGATCCTCGAGGGCAACGACGTCCTCGGGTGCGCGCAGACCGGGACGGGCAAGACCGCCGCGTTCGCCTTGCCGATCCTGCAGCGCCTCGCGCAGGCCGGCGCGCCGAGCCAGCGCGGGCTCCGCGTGCTCGTGCTCACCCCGACGCGCGAGCTCGCCGCGCAGGTCGGCGAGAGCTTCACCACGTACGGCAAGAACCTCGGCCTGCGGACCGCGGTCGTCTTCGGCGGGGTGGGGCAGCGCCCCCAGATGGAGGCGCTGCGCCGCGGCGTCGACGTCCTCGTGGCGACGCCGGGCCGGCTGCTCGACCTCTGCTCGCAGGGCATCTCGCCGTTCGGGCGGCTCGAGACGCTCGTGCTCGACGAGGCCGACCGGATGCTCGACATGGGGTTCATCCACGACATCCGGCGCGTGCTCGCGATGCTGCCCGAGCGCCGCCAGACGCTCCTGTTCTCGGCCACGATGCCCCCGGACATCCAGAAGCTCGCGGACAGCATCCTGCACCGCCCGGTGCGGGTCGAGGTCGCGCGGGTCGCCACCACCGCCGAGAACATCGACCAGCGGGTGGTCTTCGTCGAGCGGTCCGACAAGCGCGCGATGCTGGAGCACGTGCTCAAGGATCCCGCGCTCCGCCGGGCGATCGTGTTCACCCGCACCAAGCACGGCGCCAACCGCGTGGTCCAGCAGCTCGGCCGCGCGCGCATCGAGGCCGTCGCCATCCACGGGAACAAGTCGCAGGGCGCGCGCGAGCGGGCGCTCGCGAGCTTCAAGCAGGGGACGACGAGCGTGCTCGTCGCGACCGACATCGCGGCGCGCGGCATCGACATCGAGGACATCTCGCACGTGATCAACTACGACCTCCCGAACATCCCGGAGAGCTACGTGCACCGCATCGGCCGCACGGCGCGCGCCGGGGCGTCGGGGGTGGCGCTCTCGTTCTGCGACATCGAGGAGCGCCCGTACCTCGCCGACATCGAGCGCCTCATCCAGAAGCGCCTCCCGCTCCTCTCCATCCCCGGCATCCCCTGGCTCCAGCCCGATCCCAGGCCCGCCCATCAGGCGCAGCCGCAGGGGCGGCCCCAGGCGCAAGGTCGGCCGCAGCAGCAGCGGCCGCAAGGGCAGGGGCGGCCCCAGGCGCAGGGCAGGCCCCACCAGCGGCCGCAAGGGCAGGGGCGGCCCCAGGCGCAGGGCAGGCCCCAGCCGCACGGGCACGCCCGGCCTCAGGGACCGGCGCGGCCCCAGCCGCAGGGGCGGCCCGAGGGACAGGCGCGGCCTCAGCCGCAGGGACAGCCCCAGGCGCGACCGCAGCCGCGCCACGATACCCCGCGCGCGGACAACTGATCCGCTCCACCCGCCGCTCCCATCGGCGCGTGCCTGCATTGCCCACCTCCACATTATTTTCGCGGTGTGCGCAATTTCTGGCACGATCTCGGCCATGCGCGTCCCCGCCATCGTCGTAAGCTTGCTCACCATCGCCGCCTGTGATCGCGGCGCTCCCTCGAGCTCGCCCGCCGCGGATGCCCAGGCCTCCGCCGCTCCGGCGCCGGATGCCTCCGCCGCGCCGCTCGCCTCGGCCAGCGCGCCGGCCCCGGCGAGCGCGGACGCGGCGGGCGACGCCGGCGCCGCGCCGGCCCCGGCCGACGCCGACGCGGGAGCGGCCGCGGCGGCGAGCGCGGACGCGGTCGATGCCGGTCCCCCCGCTGCCGACGACGGCCGGCTCACGGTGGAGGGGCGCGTCGTGCAGGGAGGGCTCCTCCGCGCCAAGCTGAACGGCAAGCTGCGCCGGATGGCGTTCCCCGGCCACCGCGTGACCGTGAGCGATGAGGGGGAGTTCCTGATCGCCTTCTCGCGCAACGCGCCAGCGCACGAGAAGCTGACCATCACGTTCGACGACGGACAGGTGCTCGAGAAGCTCTTCGACGTGGAGCAGCGCACCTACGAGGTCGACAAGGTCGACAACCTCCCGGAGAACATGGTCAAGCTCGACATGGCCACGCGCGTGAAGCTCACGCAGGCCGAGAAGAAGCTCGACGCCGTCCGGAACAAGTACACGAAGAAGAACTGCTACAAGAACGGCTTCATCTGGCCGTCGAAGGGCCCGGTCACCTCGCGGTACGGCCAGCCCCGCGTGCTCAACGGCACGGACGGCGGCGTCCACTGGGGCGTGGACATCGCGGTGCCGGTCGGGTCGCCGGTGCGCGCGCCCGCCTGCGGCAAGGTCGTCTTCGTCGAGAAGGACCTCCCGCTGAGCGGCCACACCATGATCATCGATCACGGCCATGGGCTCACCTCCACGTTCATCCATCTGCACGGCTTCGCCGCGAAGGTGAACGACGAGGTCAAGCAAGGTCAGGTCGTCGCGACCGTCGGCATGACCGGCCGCACGAACGGACCGCACCTCGACTGGCGCATGAACCTCTTCGAGACGCGCGTCGATCCCGAGCTCCTGGTCACGCCCGCGAAGTGACGGCCGGCCTCCGGGGCTGCCGGCGGCCCGCGCCGCTCCTCCGCAGCGTCGCCACCCTCGTCGTCCTGATACGCCACCCGGAAGGTCCCTGTTGAGAACGCTCGCGCTCACCCCCGTCCTCGCGTCGCTCCTCCTCTCGATCGTCGCGGCCTCCGGCTGCGCGCCCGCCTCCCGCGTCGAGCCTCGGCCGGCCGCGCGCCCCGAAGGGCCGCCGGCCGCGCAGCCCGCGGGGAAGCCGGCGGCCGGCCTCGACCCGGAGCTCACGTCGTACGCGTATCCTTATCCGGTCAAGTACTTCGAGGTCGAGTCGCAGCGCCAGAAGCTCCGCATGGCGTACATGGACGTGCAGCCCGAGAAGCCGAACGGCCGCGCGGTGCTCCTCCTCCACGGCAAGAACTTCGCCGCAGCGTACTGGGAGCCGACGATCCGGGCGCTGACCGAGCGGGGTTTCCGGGTCGTCGCGCCCGATCAGATCGGGTTCGGCAAATCGACGAAGCCCGCCGCCTATCAGTTCAGCTTCCACGGCCTGGCCGAGATGACGCGCGGGCTGCTCGATGCCGTCGGCGTCCAGCGGCCGGTCGTGGTCGGCCACTCGATGGGGGGCATGCTCGCCGCGCGCTTCGCCCTCATGTTCGCCGACCGGACGGAGCGCCTCGTCCTCGTGAACCCCATCGGCCTCGAGGACTGGAAGACGGTGGTCCCGTATCGCGCCATCGACGCCTGGTACAAGCAGGAGCTCGAGGCGACGCGCGACAGCATCCGCGAGTACCAGCGCAAGAGCTATTACGACGGGGCGTGGAAGCCCGAGTACGAGCGCCAGATCGAGATCCAGGCGGGCTGGACGGAGCACCCCGAGTATCCGCGCGTCGCCTGGTGTTCCGCGCTCACGTACGACATGGTCTTCACGCAGCCCGTCGTCTACGAGCTGCCGCGCCTCCGCACGCCCACGCTGCTCATCATCGGGCTGCGCGATCGGACCGCGCTCGGCCGCGCCTGGGCGCCGAAGGAGGCCGCTGACGCGCTCGGCGACTACACGACGCTGGGCAAGAAGACCGCGCAGGCGATCCCCGGCGCCAAGCTGGTCGAGCTGCCCGGCGTCGGCCACCTGCCGCAGGTCGAGGCGTTCGAGAAGTACCGGGACGCGCTCGTGGGCTTCCTCGAGCAAGCTCCTTAAGGGCGCCCCGCACGCCGGCGCTCCCGGGGCGGCGCGGGCCTGGGAGAACGGGCGAGCGCGCTGGACAGCCAGGACGACATGGCCTCTCCGCCAAGGACATGACCCGTCGAGAGGTGCCGTGTCCCGTGGCGGGTGGGCGATCTCGGGGCAATGTGCCACAGACGAGATCTCCAGGGTACAGGCCATGAGGCCGCGGCGGCGCTCGGTATTCCAGGAGCGCGGCGCTCGCGGTGGCCAGCGCGGCCGCAGCACGCCAGCGCAGGCCGGCTGACAACCCCCCTCGGCGCCGTGGAATGATGGAATGGCCGCCGAGCTCGCCGCGGAGGACGGCCCTCCGCGCCGGGCTGCCCTGCGGCATGCGCCTTGCAGCTCGCCAGACCGACGAAGGCACTCAAACCAAAGTTAGGATTGCAAGGAGTCGGTCATGAAGATCCTGTCGCCTCGAGTTCATGGGTACATCGATTATGCAGTTGCGGCCATCTTCCTGCTGGCCCCGTCGCTGTTCGGCTTCGGTGGGTTCCCGGAGACGCTCTGCTATATCCTGGGCGCCGTGCACGTCGGCATGACGCTGCTCACCGCGTTTCCGCTGGGCGCCGCCAAGGTCATCCCGTTCCCGGTCCACGGAGCGCTCGAGGCCGCGGTCGGCGTGTTCCTCGTCGCCGCGCCCTGGCTGTTCAACTTCGATGAGGCGGCGCCCGCGGCGAGGAATTTCTTCGTCGTGTCCGGCGTGGCCATCGGCCTGGTCTGGCTCCTGACCGACTACCGTTCGGCCTACGCGACGACGGCGGCCAGCGCGCGTTACCGCTCGGAACACCAGTCGTTCTCCTGATGACGGCGTGAGCGTTCCTCGCGAATCGTCGCCGCGGCCGGGGCTCAGCCTCGGCCGCGCGCCTTTTTGTCTCCCGGAGGGCGAACGCGGATGTCGACCACGCTCCGCGCGCGCGGCGCGGGCCGCGAGGCGGTCGCCGCGCGCGCCGGCGCCCTGGAGGTGGTGGCGGTCGGCGGCGCGGTGGTGGATCGAGCGAACCTGCGGCAAGCTCATGCAAGGCGGGAGGATAGACGCCGAGCTCATCCACGAGCGGACGAGCTCGGCGGATGAGACGGCGCTCTGCCTCCCTTCGCTCCCTCGTTGCTGCCTCTGGCTGCTCCGTTGCAGCCGCGTTTCGTCCAATACACAGCGATTTGTCGCGAACGCCAGATGCGCCTGGTGCTGCTGGCCTGTTCGACCGGGGCGGCGGCGACGGCCTGTCGCTATCGTGGATGGTCCTCCGTTCGGTTCGGCCATCCATCCGCTCCGTCCGAAGCCCTGTCCGCTCCCCTGGAGGAAAGCGCCGCGCTCCAAGCCTTGGATATTGCTCCGATCCGGGCAGGGAGCTATTTCAATCCCCGCAACGACCTGACGGAGAGAAAAGCCATGATGAACATGCCAATGAGCTCGATGCCGATGATGTGTACGACGATGCCGTCGATGAGCGGCATGATGCCGATGGGCGGCATGATGCCGATGATGCCCAACATGATGGGTATGATGGGTATGATGCCGAGCATGATGGGCGGCATGATGCCGATGATGTCCGACATGATGGGCATGATGCCCAACATGATGATGAGCCGCATGATGCCGAACATGATGGGCATGATGCCCGGCATGATGATGCCGAACATGATGGGCATGATGCCCAACATGATGATGGGCGGCATGATGCCGAACATGATGGGCACGATGCCCGGCATGATGATGCCGAACATGATGGGCATGATGCCCGGCATGATGATGCCGAACATGATGGGCATGATGATACCCGGCATGAAGATGGCGGCCTGATCTCGGGATCGAGGACAGACATCAACAACCCCGATGAGCGGGAGCGCTGGCTCTCGCTCATCGGGGTTTTGTGCTGGCGCGAGGCCTTACCCGCGAGGCGCGGCGCTCCGGCCCTGCCCGGTCACGCCCCGGCCGTCTCCGGCGGCTTCGGGTGCTGATCCCGCGATACGAACACCGCGGCGGCCAGATCCCCCACCACGTTGATCACGGTCCGGCACATGTCGAGGAACCGGTCCACGCCGAGGACCAGGCCGAGCCCCTCGGGCGGGATCCCGAGCAGACCCAGGATCATCGCGATGACGGGGAGCGAGCCGGCCGGGATGCCCGCGGTGCCGATGCCCCCGAGCACCGAGATGAGCATCACGATCGCCTGCTGCCCGAAGGTCAGCGACACGCCGTAGACCTGCGCGAGGAAGAGCACGGTCACCCCCTCGAAGAGCGCCGTCCCGTTCTGGTTCATCGCGGCGCCGGCGGTCAGCACGAACCGCGCGACGGACGGCGGCAGCTTGAGCTCCTCCTCGGCCACCTTCAGCGCGGTCGGCAACGTCGCGTTCGACGAGGCGGTCGAGAACGCCGTCACGATCGCCGTCCGGCTCCCGCGGAAGAACGCGATCGGCGACATCCCGCCGAGGAAGCGCACCGAGAGCGAGTACACCACGAACATGTGCAGCCCGAGGCCGAGCAGCACCGTGAGCACGTACGCCGCCAGCTGCTGCATGATGCCGATGCCCATGCGGGACGTGATCGTGAAGAGCAGCGCGCCCACGCCGATCGCCGCGAACCGGAGCACCCCCTCGATGAGCCGCATCGAGACGTCGAACAGCCCCTGGATGACCTCGCGGAGCCGCGCCGCCGCCTCGGTCGGGGTGAGCGACAGCGCGAGGCCGAAGAGCAGCGAGAACGTGATCACGGCGAGCACGTCGCCCCCGGCCGCCGCCTTGATGACGTTGTCCGGCACCATCGCGATGATCATCCCCACCGGCGAGGTGTCGACCGGGGCGGTGGCCGCCTTGATCCCGCCGCCGTGCGCGAGGCTCCGGACCGCCTCGGGCAGGCCGTCGCCCGGGCGGATCACGTTCACCAGGACGAGGCCGATCAGCACCGCGATGGCCGAGACCACGGCCGTGTAGCCCAGCGTCCGCAGGCCGAGCCGGCCGACGTGCTTCAGATCGAGCTCGCAGACGCCCATGACGAGCGCCGAGAACAGGATCGGGAGCACGAGCATGAACAGCAGGCGCAGGAAGATCTGGCCCACCGGGTAGGTGATGTGATCGACGATCCAGGTGAGCGCCGGGGAGCCCGCAGCGACCGCGTTCGCCGTCAGGCCGCCCGCTGCCCCCACCGCGACCCCGAGCAGCATCGTTCGATGCGATGACATGACGCCACCTTACACAAGCCGCGGCGCCGTGAGCCGCGGAGTTCGCGCCCCGATCGCCCTCCTCGGCCGCGAGAGCGACCGCCGTCCCGGGGAGGCCAGGGCCGCCCGCCGCCTGTCCAAGCCCGCGCGGATCCATTACGCTCGCCGCCGGGCATGCTGAAGCCGGGCGATTCGTTCGAGCGCTACACGATCGAGGCCGCCATCGGACAAGGGGGGATGGGCTGCGTCTACCGGGCGCACGACGCGCGGCTCGGGCGGCGCGTCGCCGTCAAGGTGATCGCGGGCGGCGCCATGGACCACGACGCCGGCGCGCGCCTGCTCCGCGAGGCCCGCGCGGCCGCCGCGCTCGATCACCCGAACGCCGTCTCGATCTTCGACGTCGGCGAGCTCGATGGGACGCCGTTCATCGTGATGGAGCTCGTCGACGGCCGCACCCTGCGCAGCGCGATCGGCGCCGCCGAGGCGCCGGTCCCGACCCGGGTCGGCTGGCTCGCCGACGTCGCCCGCGCGCTCGCCGCGGCGCACCGGCGGGGGCTCGTCCACCGGGATATCAAGCCGGAGAACGTGATGGTCCGGGACGACGGCGTGATCAAGGTGCTCGATTTCGGCATCGCGCGCCGCGCCGCCGGCGGCGCCGATCCGACCGCGTCCACCGAGGCCCCCGCGCTGCCGACGCTGACCGCCCTCGGCGTCAAGCTCGGGACGCCCGTCTACATGGCCCCGGAGCAGATCCGCGGCGCCGAGCTCGACGGGCGCGCGGACCAGTTCGCGTGGGGCGTGCTCGCGTTCGAGCTCCTCACCGGCCGGCTGCCCTGGCGCGGCGCCGGCGACATGCTGGCCGTCGTCGCCTCGATCCTCACCGACGAGGCCGACCGCGCCCCGCTCGACGCCGCCGCGCCGCCCGCGGTGAGCGCGGTCGTGCTGCGCGCGCTGTCGAAGCGCCCCGAGGACCGGTTCGCGTCGATGGATGACCTCGTGCGCGCGCTCGAGGCGGCCGGGCGGGGCGAGGCGCCCGCCGCGATGCCGGCGCCGCACGCGCAGGCGCCCGGCGCGAAGGGGAGCGAGGCGCCCCGCGGCGGCGAGACCGCGGCGCAGCGGTTCTCGACCGAGGAGGTCCGCGACGTGCTCGCGCGGGCGATCGAGCGCCAGGCCTCGGGCGAGGCCGGCGCGGCGCGCGCGCCGCGGGGCGACGCGCGGCTCGGCTTCGACGACCTGCTCGCCGCGGCGAAGGAGGTGGGCGTCGACCCGGAGGCGCTGCGCGAGGCGAGCCGCGCGCTGCGCGCGCGCGAGCGCGACGGCGTCGAGCGGAAGACCGGCGCGGCGACCGCCGCCGAGCGCGCCGCCTGGCTCCGGCGCAAGCGCCGCAACTTCTACCGGCACCTCGGCGTCTACCTCATCGTCAACGCGGCGCTCCTCACGGTCGCCTTCCCGCTCGGCGTCGTGCTCTGGGCGGCGATCATCCCGCTGGGCTGGGGCATCGGCGTCGCCATCCACGCGCTCGTCGCGTTCACCGCGCACGAGGACGACTGGGCCGAGGAGGCCGAGCGCATGCAGCTGTGGCGCGAGCACCACCGCCGCATGCACGAGGTGGCCCTCGCGAGGGCGGTCGGCAGGGGCCCGCGCCCCGGGGCGGCCCGGCGCCAGCGCATCGAGGGGGCGGACGAGGAGCGGCAGGGCAGGCTCCGCGTCGGGTCGGACACGGCGCGCTCCAGGGCGGAGGAGGCGGAGCAGGCGGAGGAAGAGGCCGACGTCGCGGTGAGCAAGGCGCGGCGGCGGCGGCGCTGACCCGACCATCCGCGCGCTGCCCGCCCCCGAGAGCGAGGCGCCGGGCCGGCATGCGCTAAGCTCGCCGTATATGTCCAAGCCGAGTTTCATCGCCCGCGCCCTCGCCCCGCTCCAGGTGCTCCCGCCCTTCCTGCGCTCGCGCGCGCAGACCGTGCTGTTCCAGCGCATGGTGCCGTTCACGGGGACCGCGGGGATCCAGTTCGAGGAGGTGGGCCCGGATCGGGTGGCGCTGCGGCTCGCCAACGGCCGCAGGGTGCGGAACCACATCGGCGGCGTGCACGCGGCGGCGGCGGGGCTCCTGGCCGAGACCGCGACCGGCTTCGTGGTCGCCGTCAACCTCCCCGACGGCAAGCTGCCGCTCCTGCGCAGCATGAAGGTCGACTACACGCGCCGCGCCCGTAGCGGGCTGCGCGCGGTCGCGACCCTGTCCCCCGAGCAGCGGCAGGCCTTCCTGGACCAGCCGAAAGGGGACGTGGCCGTCGCCGTCACCGTGACGGACGAGAGCGGCGCGTCGCCGATGGAGTGCGAGTTCGTCTGGGCCTGGGTGACCAGGGGGGTGTGACGGCGCCCGGGCCGCCGGCGCGATCGCGCGCGGCGCGCCGGGCTCGCGCGCCGCGCGGCCGCTCGTGTCAGAGCGTCAGGATCTCGTAGCCGTCCCGCGTGACGAGCACGGTGTGCTCGAACTGCGCCGAGAGGCTGCCGTCCTCGGTGACGATGGTCCACCCGTCGTCGAGCGTGCGGATGTGGTGCGATCCAAGGTTGACCATCGGCTCGATCGTGATGGCCATGCCGGCGCGGAGCCGCAGGCCCGCCCCGCGCACGCCGGTGTGCGCGACGTGCGGCGGCAGGTGCATCTTCCGCCCGATGCCGTGCCCGCCGACCTCGCGGACCACGGTGCACCCCTCCGCCCGCGCGAGCTCCTCGATCGCCGCGCCGATGTCGCCGAGCCGCGCCCCGTCGCGCACGACCGCGATCCCAGCGTCGCGGCACCGCCGGGCGACGTCCACCACGTGCCGCGCCTCGGCGCTCGGCTCCCCGACGAAGAACGTCGCGGAGGTGTCGCCGTGGTAGCCGTCGAGCTCCGTGGTCACGTCGACGTTGATGATGTCGCCCGGCTGGAGCACCTCGTCGCGCCGCGGGATCCCGTGGCACACGACGTGGTTCCGGCTCGTGCACACCGCCGCCGGGAAGCCCTTGTACCCGAGCTGGCTCGGGCGGCCGCCGCGCTGCGCCGTGTCCTCGCGCACCCACCGGTCGATGTCCGCGGTCGTCACGAAGGGCGAAAGCCGCGCCCCGACGGCGGCCAGGGTCGCCGCGGCCGCGCGCCCGGCGCGCCGCATCGCCTCGCACGCGCGAGGCCGAAGGATGTCCACGTTCATGCGAGGCGTATGCGCGCGCGGCGCGCGGCCATCCAATACTGTTTTGATCTCGGGCGCCCGCGCGCGGCTCCTCTCCCGAGCGCCGTTCGAGTAGAATCGTGCGCGTGAGCCTGTCGCAGATCCGCTACTTCATCGCCGTCGCCGAGGAGGGCCACGTCGGCCGCGCCGCGCGCCGGCTCCACATCGCGCAGCCGCCCCTCAGCCGGCAGATCCGCGGCCTGGAGGACGAGCTCGGCGCGCAGCTGTTCGAGCGCACCGCGCGCGGCATGCGCCTCCTGCCGGCGGGCGCGGCGTTCCTCGACCACGCCCGCACCATCGTCGCCCAGGTCGACGCCGCCGTCGCCGACCTCCGCAGCTACGGCGCCGCGCCCCCGCAAGCAGCGCTCGACGCCGGCGGGTGCCGGCGCCCCGAGCTCGGGTAGGCGGCCTCGCGTGGAGCCACGGGACCGGCATGGGTTACGACGCTGAGCTCGCGCTCGCCGTCGAGGCGGCGCGCCGCGCGGGCTCGCTCCTCCGCGCGGAGTTCCACCGCCCCGGCGGCCCTCGCGGCGGCGGGACGCACGCCGACGTCGACGTGGAGGTCGAGCTCCTCCTGCGCGACGCGCTCACCCGCGCGACCCCCTACGCGTTCCTCGGGGAGGAGACCGGCGCCCTGGACGGCGCGGACCCGTCGCACCGCTGGGTCGTCGATCCGAACGACGGCACCGCGTCCTTCCTGCACGGCTACCGCGGCGCCTCGGTCTCGATCGGCCTTTTGCGCGAGGGCACGCCGGTGCTCGGCGTCGTCTTCGCGTACGCCTACCCCGACGACCACGGCGACCTCATCGCCTGGGCGGAGGGCACCGGGCCGATCCGGCGCAACGGCGCGCCCGTCTCGTCGTCGCTCGCGGGCGCGACGCTCGATCGCTACGCCGTCGTGCTGCTCTCGCAGTCGGCGGACTACCTCCCGGCGCGCAACGCCCGGTGCGTCGCGCCCGCGCGGTTCCTCTCGCTGCCGAGCCTCGCCTACCGGCTCGCGCTGGCGGCGGTCGGGGAGGGGGTCGCCGCGGTCTCGCTCAGCCGGCCGCGCAGCTGGGACTACGCGGCCGGCCACGCGCTCGTGCGCGCCGCGGGCGGCGAGCTCGTCGACGACGACGGCGCGCCCATCGCGTACACCGCGGAGCGCGAGGGCCAGATCTGCCGCCTCTTCGGCGGCGCCCCCGCGGTCGTCCAGGAGCTCGCGCGGCGCCCGTGGAACGCCGTCATCCACGGCCGCATCCCGGCGCCGCAGGGGACGTACGGGCTGCTGCGCCCGTCCCGCAGCCTGCTGATCGAGGGCGCCGGCGCGCTCTCCCGGGCCCAGGGCTGCCTGCTCGGCCAGCTCGCGGGCGACGCGCTCGGCTCCCTCGTCGAGTTCCGGAGCGCGGAGCAGATCGAGCAGCTGTATCCGGGCGGGATTCGGGACCTCGCCGACGGCGGGACGTGGAACACCCTCGCCGGGCAGCCGACCGACGACTCCGAGATGGCGCTCATGCTGGCGCGGTCGATCGTCCGCAAGCGCGGCTTCGTCGCCGAGGCCGCGCTCGACGCCTACGTGCACTGGTACCGCTCCGGCCCGTTCGACGTCGGCAACACCGTCGCGGCCGCGCTCCGCGCCGCCGCGGGCGCGCCCTCGCCCGGCGCGCGCCCAGGCCGCGCCAGGGCGGCCGCGAGCCTGACCAGCGAGGCGAACGGCTCGGTGATGCGCGCGGCGCCGCTCGGCATCCTCGGCGCGGGCCGCCCGCGGGAGGCCGCGGCCTGGGCGCGCGACGACAGCGCGCTCACGCATCCCCATCCGGTCTGCTGCGCCGCCTCCGGCGCGTTCGTCGCGGCCATCGCCACCGGCGTGGGCGGCGCCGGCGTCGAGGGGGCCTTCGCCGCCGCGCGCGCCGAGGCGGAGCGGAGCGGCGAGCGCGCGGTCGTCGCGGCGCTGGAGGCCGCGCAGGGCGCGCCGCCCCGGAGCTCCTCGCACCAGGCCGGCTGGGTCGTCATCGCCCTGCAGAACGCCTTCTACCGGCTCCTGCACGCGCCCTCGCTCGAGCAGGGGCTCATCGACACGGTGATGGCCGGCGGCGACACCGACACGAACGCCGCGATCGCGGGCGCGCTGCTCGGCGCGGTTCACGGCCGGGACGCCGTGCCGGATCGCTTCCGGCGGCTGGTGCTGTCCTGCCGCCCGCTGCCCGAGGCGGGGGCGAAGCACCGGCGCCCGCCCGAGCTCTGGCCGGTCGACGCGATGCTCGTGGCCGAGGCGCTCCTCGCCGCCGGGCAGCGAGCACAGCCCGAGGAGCCCGACCTGCCGGAGAGCTTTCAAACCGGGGACATCGGCTAAAATCTATTAATATTGCTAGCTTACCGCCGGTGTGTGCAGCCATCTTCCGGCGAAGGTCACCTCATCGGCGGCCGCGAGCACGGCCTCCTCGCCTCCGGCCCGGCGAAGGACGCCCGCGAGCTGCGCCACGCTCGCCCATCCCTGGAAGACACCGGCCAGCGACGGACTCCCCGACGCGTCGAACAGGCACGTCGACAGCAGCCGTGCCGCCTCGGCGGGGCTCATCCACGGCGCTGCCTCGCAGAGATCGCCGAGCGCGTCGGCGTCCGCGCCTCCTGCCTCGAAGGCGAGCACCGCGCGTCGGGCGGCCTCGGCGCGCATCGGTTCGGGGAGAGCCCTGGCAAGCCGTGCCAGTGCGACCGTCCGAACATAGCTCCCGGAGAGCTCGTTACAGTCTTCCACGATCCGTAAAGCCGCTTCCGCCCCTAGGATCGCGACCGAGGCGGAGGGGTGCTCCTTGATCAAATTGCATCGCTCCTCCGGATCGAGCTCTTCGATGAGGGCCTTTACCTCCTTCTCCGGCCGCCTTCCCGGAGGGAGCCTCTCGCCGAGGCGAAGCAGCGCGTCCGCCTGGTACCCGGCGCTGCTCCCCGCCCATCGCAGCACGAGCGCGCGCGCTTCGTCCTCTCGCCCGAGCGAGACCAGCCGCTCGCCGAGCGCGTGCACCGGCCAGACCGGAACCTCTTCGAGCGCCCTCTCCAGGAGAGGCTCGGTCAGATAAGGCGCTACCGCCGCGGCCTCCGCCTCGTTCTCGAAGCACCAAGGCGCCCAGTTCCGCTCGATCTCCTCGACGGCGCGAGCTCTCGCCTCTTTCGGCAGGCCGGCGAGCAGCCGGGCAACGACGCGAACTCGCTGGGGCGCGGGCAGGGGACGTGAAGCTCGTTCCAGCGCGACGGCGGAAGCCTCGCTCACTCTGGGGCCGGGCACGAGCGCGGCCGGCGCCCCTCCAGCGCGCGCGATGGCCTCTGCCGCGACCTCCTGGGCTTCCTCTTCGGGAAGCAGGCCCGCCGCCGCGACGAGCTCCCGGGGCGCGTCCTCCCCGTCGGAACGGCGCGCAACTTCCAGCGCGGCGCGCGCAATACGGATGCGCCGCTCGCCCTCCGCCGCCTCGGCCACGGCGATGAACGCCGAGGGGCTCGACCACCGCGCGCCCGTGCGATCGGCGATCTCGAACGCTTTCTCGAGGACCCCGGCTCGGTGGGACGGTGAGACCTCCGCTGCGAGGGCGAGCAAGGAGAGAGCGCGCGCCGCGTCCGCATCGAGCCGTGGCGTCACGAGGTCGGCATCGGGGCTCGCCCACGGCTCCGCGTCTCCCAGCGTCGCCGCCGCGCCCTGCGCCGCCGCGCAGCGGACGAGCGCCGCGGCGAGGGTGGGAGTCAGGAACCTGCAGCGCTCCACCTCCTCTCCGAGACGATCGCGCAGGCGGCGGAGATCGACGAGAGCGTAGGAGAGCGCCTCGGCAGAGACAGGCCGTACCCAGCCCGGCTCGGCGAACGCGAGCATCGAGGCGACAGGAGCGCCGCCGAGGGCGAGGTGCGCGCTCGCATCTGCCCCGCTCGGGACGCCTTGGCTCTCCGCCGCCGCGGGGGAAACGGGTGCAATCTCGGCGAGATGCGCATCAACGCCGTTCCAGCCGAGGCGCTCCCGCCAGGTGTGCGCCTCGCTCGCGCCACCGGAGATCGAAACCAAACATCGAACGTGCTTCCCGAGCTCCCGAAGCGTGGATATCCGCCCATCGTGAGGCCAGTCGATGCACTCGTCGAGACCATCGAGCACGAGGAGCAACTCGGGCTCGTCTTCATCCTGGCCATTGGCCAGCCTGTTCCGGAGCTCCGAGCGCAGCTTCAGGACGTCCCGCGGAGGGCGCAGCGCGTCTTCGCCGAGCTGCTGCAGGAGGGTGGCCTAATTTGAACATGAAGGCGGGAAGGCGGGAAGAAAAGATCAATGATCTTCCAGCCTTCCCGCCTTCATGTGAATCTCTCCGGGGCCAATTAGGCCACCGCCCACCCGTGCGCGTGCGCGTTGACTTCGAGGAATCGCGCACGCGCACGCGCACGAAAGACGGAAGACGGAAGACGGAAGAGGGAAGACGGGGGACGGGGACCGTCTGCATGGAGCGGCACGCCCCTCGATCTCCCCCTTGGGGTCCGAGCTGCCCCTCGCCGGCCCCCCTCGCTCCGCTCAGCCCCCCGTCGGCCGCTCCAGGTGCCCGCCGAACTTGTGGCGCATCGCCGACAGCACCTTCTCGGCGAACGTGTGATCGTGCCGCGAGCGGAAGCGCGCGTAGAGCGCCGACGAGAGCACCTCGGCGGGCACCGCCTCCTCGATCGCCGCCATCACGGTCCAGCGGCCCTCGCCGGAGTCCTGCACGAAGCCGCTGTACCCGGCGAGCTCCGGGCTCTCGGTCAGGGCGATCGCGGTGAGGTCGAGCAGCCACGAGCCCACCACGCTCCCCCGCCGCCAGACCTCGGCGATCTCGCCGAGGTCGAGCGCGTACCGGTGCTCCTCGGGCAGCCGCTCGGTCCCCGCGTTCTTCAGGATGTCGAACCCCTCCGCGTACGCCTGCATGAGGCCGTACTCGATCCCGTTGTGGACCATCTTCACGAAATGGCCGGCGCCGACCGGGCCGCAGTGGAGGAACCCCTCTTCCGCCGTGCTCTGCGCCTCGCGCCGGCCCGGCGTGCGCGGGGTGTCCCCCGGCCCGGGCGCGAGCGTCCGCAGGATCGGCTCCACCAGGGCGAACGCCTCGGGCGCGCCGCCGACCATGAGGCAGTAGCCGCGCTCGATCCCCCACACGCCGCCGCTCGTCCCCACGTCGACGTAGCGGATGCCCTTCGCGGCGAGCGCCCTGGCGCGGCGGACGTCGTCCTTGAAGTAGGTGTTGCCCCCGTCGATGATCACGTCGCCCGCGCCGAGCTTCTCGCCGAGCTCCTGGACCACGCGCTCGGTCGGGGCGCCCGCCGGGAGCATGACCCAGACCACGCGCGGCGACGCGAGCTGCGCCACCACCTCGCCGAGGGACGAGGCCGTCGCCGCGCCCTCCGCGCCGAGCTGCCTCACGCTGTCCTGGTTCAGATCGAACGCCACGACCTCGTGGCCGCCGCGCATGAGCCGGCGCGCCATGTTGGCGCCCATCCTCCCGAGTCCGATCATTGCGAGCTTCATCTGTTCACGCTCCTGTCTGCGCCCGCGGGCGTATCACAGGGCGCGCTGCGAAGCGCGCCGCCGGCGCCGCGCCCGCCCCGGCCGGCCCTGGCGCGGCGGCCCACCGCGGCCTCCGGCGGCGGCCTACCGCGGCCTCTGCCGGAGGGCGCCCATCACGTGCTCGAGCGCGCTCTTCAGCGTGCTGAACACCGGGATCCCCTCCAGGCTGCCGCCGACCTCCAGGATGCGCCCGACCATCGCCGCCGGGACCCCGGAGACGATGCACCGGCTGCCGAGCAGCCTCGTCGCCGCGAAGATCCTGAGGAGGTGCTCGATCGTCGAGGCGTCGGTCGCCTGCGCGCCGGTGAGGTCCACGATCATGAAGCGGGCGCCGTGCTGGACGACCGCCGCGAGCACCTCTTCCATCATCCGCGCCGCCCGCGCGCCGTCGACCGTGCCGATCACCGGCAGCGTGAGCACGCTGTCCCACACCTGGATGATCGGCGTCGACATCTCGAGCATCGCCTCGTGCTGCGCGCGCACCCGGTCGAGCTGCCGCCGGAGCTCGATCTGGACGCGCTCGAGCTCCTCGTTCTGCTCGCGCAGCTGCGCGCTCGCGGCGGCGAGGTCGAGCGAGTTCTTGAGCATCGTGTACGTGGCGCCGACGTAGAGCGCGTACGTGGTCGCGCTCGCCAGCGCCTTCCGGTCGATCTGGCGCTGGTCCTCCAGGGCGAAGAGCATCGTGCCGATGGTCTTCTTGTAGACCTGGATCGGCACGTGGAAGACGACGTCCGGGTCCTCCGCGAGGAGCCACGCGCGCGCCTGATCCGCCTCCCGCGCCTCGGCCCAGGGCCCCTTGAACCACGCGGCGCGCTGCGCCTCCAGCGCCGCGACCATCCACGCGTCCACGACGACGCCGCCGCCCTCGGGCGCGCCGTACTCGAAGTTGCCGCGCTCGTACCGCGCCGCGATCCGCGCGCCGCCGCCCTCGTTGCCGAGCACCACGCAGAGCCGCTGGGACGGGACGATCCAGCGCGCGCTCGAGCAGACCTCCTCCCAGAGCGACCGCAGATCCGGCTGGCTCGCGAGCTTGAGGAGGATCTCGTTCAGGACGCCGAGGATGATCCACCCGCCGCCGCCGGCCTCGTGGGGCTGGCCAGAGTCCGGCATCGCCATCAGCAATCGGCGTCGAGCGGGGGACCCGCGGCGTCGGTCCGTGGTTCTAGCCGCCGCGAGGAGGCCGCCGTCATGACGCTCCCCCGGGTCGCTTCCGCGCGGAGCCCCGCCTCGCCGATGCAAGCGACGGGATCAGGACAAGATCGAATCTCGGCACGGTGCACACTCCTCGCGCTCGGCGCGGCGCCATCCTACCGCGCAATCCGCCCGCGGTGGAGGGGCTCTCGCCCCGGCGCGGCGGAGGCGCTGCCGCGCTCGCACGCCGCGGGGCGCTGGGCGCCGCGCGCGACCGCCCCATGCTACCGGTAGGGGATGAAGATCAAGGCACGTGACGGCAAGGTCTATGAGGTCGCCCCCGCTCCGCCTGGAGGCAGCCACGAGGTGCGGCTCGACGGCAAGGTGATCGGCTCGTTCGTGCTCCTGCCGGACGAGACGCAGGTCACCGTGAAGAGCAAGCCCGCCACCGACGCGCTCCTCGTGGACATCGCCGATCGGTTCGTGGCCGAGGGCGGCGCGCCCATGGGGATCGCCTGATCCCGCGCCCTCCCGCCCCGCCGGGCGCCCGGACGTTGAAAGCCCTCGCGCCCGCGTGATATGCACGGCCGGTCTCCCGACGCGCTGTCGAACAAGGAGTGCACATGGCCGACCAACAGCATGGTGAGCGTTGTCCGAAGTCGCCGCGTGGAGGGCACAAGTACGAGGACGTCATCCTCGCGGCGGACAACGGCAAGCTCTACTACCTGCGCCGCGAGGACTACATCCGGCCCGAGAACGAGCTGACCGCCGAGAACTGCGGGCACTGCTACGACCGCGCGATGGAGCTCCTCCGGCAGGGCGTCGCGCTGGGCTGGATCCGGCCTCGGCCCGGCAACCAGGCGTGCTACCTGGTCAACCTCGCGAGCCTGCGCAGGGTGACCCCGTTCGAGCCCCCGACGTGGAAAGAGGAGGGGCCGGATCCGATCCAGGACCTCCTGGCGGCCTCCGAGTGGGCCGACCAGGCGGCGACCCACGCCACGGCGGCCGCGCTGGCCCGCGAGCTCGGCGACCCGGCCGAGGCCGTGGCCGCGGCCACCCGCACGGTCGACGCCGCGGAGCAGAGCGTCAAGGACGCGAAGTCCGCGGTCAAGCACCTCGTCGCGGGCGACAAGGGCCAGTGAGCGCGACGGGCCCCTCGGCGGAGCGGGCCGGCGCCCGCGCCGCGAAGGGGTTCCGGGAGGGCACCCACCGGCTGGTCCCGCCGGCCGAGACGATCGCCCGCGTCGCGCCCCACCTGGCCGCGTTCGGCATCACCCGGGTGGCCGACGTCACCGGCCTCGACGTCATCGGCCTGCCGGTCGTCATGGTCTGCCGGCCCAACGCCGCCTCGCTCGCGGTCTCCCAGGGCAAGGGGCTCACGCTCGACGCGGCGCGCGCCTCCGGCCTCATGGAGTCGATCGAGTCGTACCACGCCGAGCACATCGACCTGCCGCTCCGGCTCGCGAGCTACCGGGATCTCGCCCGGACCGCCGCCGTCGTCGACGTCGCCGCGCTGCCGCGCCTGTCGGTCGGCGCCTCCCGCGAGCACCACCGGGTGCTCTGGGTCGAGGGGCGCGATCTCCTCCGCGACGAGGCCGTGTGGGTCCCCTTCGAGATGGTCCACACGAACTACACCCTGCCGCTGCCGGCGGGCAGCGGCTCGTTCGTGATGAGCTCGAACGGCCTCGCCTCCGGCAACCACCTGCTCGAGGCGGTGAGCCACGGCATCTGCGAGGTCGTCGAGCGCGACGCCACCACGCTCTTCCGCGCCGGCGGCGAGGCCGAGATCCCCGGCTGCCGGCTCGACCTCGCCACGGTCGACGACCCCGGGTGCCGCCACGTCCTCGACCTGTACGAGGCGGCCGGCGTCGCCGTCGGCGTCTGGGAGACCACGACCGACGTCGGCCTGCCCGCGTTCCTGTGCCTGATCGTCGATCGCGCGCCCGATCCGTTCCGCCGCCTCTACGCCACCGAGGGGATGGGCTGCCACCCGAGCCGGAGCGTCGCGCTGCTGAGGGCGCTCACCGAGGCGGCGCAGAGCCGGCTCACCTTCATCGCCGGCTCCCGCGACGACGGCGACCGCGATCGCTTCGAGCGGGCGCGCCACGCCGACGCCATCCAGCGCGCCCGCGAGCAGATCGCGGGCGTCCGCGGCCCGCTCCGCGCTTTCTGCGACGTCCCGTCGCTCGAGGGCGAGACGTTCGAGGACGACGTCGCCCTGGAGCTCGCGTGCCTCCGGCGCGCCGGCGTCGAGCGCGCCGTCGTCGTCGACCTGAGCAAGCCCGGGCTCGGCGTCTCGGTCGTGCGGGTGCTCCTCCCGGGCCTCGAGTCGATCGACGACGTGCCCGGCTTCGTCCCTGGGCCCCGCGCCCGGGCGCGCCTGTCCGAGCGCGCGGCGAGGAGCGCGGCCACGGCGTGAGCGTCATCGTCTTCACCGGCCCCACGCTCTCGGCCGCGGACGGCGCCGCGCTGCTCGACGGCGCCGTGTTCCTGCCGCCGGTCGCGCAGGGCGACGTGTACCGGGCCTCGCAGGAGAAGCCCTGGGCCATCGGGATCATCGACGGCTACTTCGAGCGCCTGCCCTCGGTCTGGCACAAGGAGATCCTCTGGGCGATGGCGCACGGCGTCCACGTCTTCGGCAGCGCCAGCATGGGCGCGCTGCGGGCCGCCGAGCTCCACCCGTTCGGCATGGCCGGCGTCGGCGCCGTGTTCGAGGCGTTCCGGAGCGGCGCGCTCACCGACGACGACGAGGTCGCGATCGCGCACGCCCCCGCCGAGGACGGCTACCGGCCGCTCTCCGACGCGATGGTGAACATCCGCGCCACGCTCGACGCCGCCGTCGCGGCGTCGGCCCTCCGGCGGGAGACCGCCGCGGCGCTCGTCGCGCTGGCCAAGCGCACGTTCTACGCGCAGCGCAGCTTCGCGCGCCTGCTCGCGGAGGGGGCCGCCGCGGGCGCGGCGCGCCCCGAGGAGCTCGACGCCCTCCGGCGCTTCTTGCCGGACGGCCGCGTGGACCAGAAGCGGCGCGACGCCGTCGCGATGCTGGAGGCGATGGCGGCGCTGCGCGCGCGCGATCCCGGCCCGCTCCGGGTGGCGTACCACTTCGCCTACACCGACGTCTGGGACCAGGCGTGCCGGCGCGCCGGCCGCGGCAGCGTGGCCGCGGGGCAGGGCGCCCGCGCCGGCGAGAGCGCGGCGCCCGAGGCGCGCCCCGGCGGCGGCCCGGCCGGCGCGCGATCGCGCCGCGCCGAGGGCGCGCTGCAGCCCGAGCTCCTCCTCGACGAGCTCCGGCTCGAAGGCCCGCTGTCCTACGCGCACGCCGTGCACGGCGCCCTCGCGCGGGCGCTCGCCCTGAGCGAGGCGCGGCGCCACGGGGTCGAGGTCCCGGTCGAGCTGTTCGAGGAGATCCTCGCGCAGATCCGGCGGGAGCGGGGCCTGCTCACCTCGGAGAGCACGCGCGCGTGGCTCGCGGAGCAGGCGCTCGACGTCGAGGGCCTCACCCTGCTCGTCCAGCGGGAGGCGCGCCTGCGCTGGGCGCAGGCCGTGTTCGGGATCGAGGTGGAGCGCCTCCTCGTCGATCACCTGCGCATGACGGGCCGCTACGCCGAGCTCGCCGCGCGGGCGCTCGAGAAGCAGGAGGTCCTCGCCGCGGCCGGCGTCGAGGCGCCCGCGCTCGAGGACCT
This sequence comes from Sorangium sp. So ce836, assembly GCF_028553905.1. Lineage (NCBI taxonomy): Bacteria > Pseudomonadati > Myxococcota > Polyangiales > Polyangiaceae > Sorangium > Sorangium sp. So ce836. The sequence goes on from NZ_CP102233.1 coordinate 6,135,014, forward strand.
CGGCCTGACGCGGCAGGCGCTCCTCGACTGGTACTTCGGCGAGGTCGCCGGCCGCCCCGTCCCGCCGCACCTCGACGGCTACGCGGCCTCGCTGGGCCTCGACGACCAGGACGAGCTGCTCCTCGTCCTCGCCCGCGAGCACGAGCGCCGGCGGCGCGCGAGGCCGCCGGCCGGCGGGTGACGGGTCACGCGCCCTTCTGCCCGAGCGACCGCGCGGCGTACGCGCGGAGCGGCGTGAGCTCGATGGGCAGCGCCGCGAGGGTCGGGCGCATGTCGATGACCTTGCCCTCCACGCAGTGGAGCATCAGCGCGTCGAACGACTGCGCGAGCGGGTCGACGCCGCGCTGCGGGTCGCGGGCCGCGGCGCGGCGCGCCCGCAGATCGGCCTCGTCGACGCGCTCCACGGCGAAGGCGCGGCCGGTCAGCGCCTCGAAGATCGCGATCACCTGGTTGTGGCTGAGCGCCTCCGGGCCGCCCAGCTCGAAGGAGCGGTTCAGCGCCGCCGGGTTGTCGACGGCGGCGATCGCCGCCGCGGCCACGTCGCCGAGCGCGATCCAGCTGATCGGGCCGTCTCCCGCGCCGTAGACGCGCGCCTTCGCCGCCTCGACGTCGAAGCCGAGCGCCGGGCTCAGCCAGATCTCCATGAAGTACGTCGGCTGCAGGATGGTGAAGGGCAGGCCGCTCGCCCGGAGCGCCCGCTCCACCTCGCGCTTCGCGTCCTGCAGCGGGAACTCGTCGGCGATCTCCGGGAAGGAGACGTAGACGAACTGCGCGATCGACGCCGCCTTCGCCGCGGCGATCAGCGCGAGCGAGCCGTCGCGGTCCACGGACGCGATCGAGTCGCCCTCCTGCCGCGAGAGCGTCGAGCTGGCCGTCTCGATCACGACCCGGACCCCCTGGCACGCGCGATCGAGCGACGCGCGGTCCTTCAGATCGCCGCGCGCGAGCTCGACCCCCATCTCGCGGAGCCGCGCCACCTTCGCCGGGTCCGAGCCCTCGCGGTAGAGCCCCCGCACCGCGCGCCCGGCCTCGCGGAGACGCCGGCAGATCTCCGTGCCCAGAACCCCTGTTGCCCCGACGATCAGGATCATCGCTCCTCCTCTCGCTCGCAGGCCCGCAGCATAGGACGAACGCCCGGGCAGCGGGCGCGCTCGCTGCGTCAGAGGTAGCCGTGATCCCGGGCGGCGGCGACGAGCGCCTCGAGCGCGGCCCGGCTCGCCTCGGGCGGCCCTCCTCCTCCGGCCGCGGCCTGCTCGAGCCGCTCGTCGAGCGCGCCCGGGAAGCGGTGCTGCTTCACGTCCCGGAGCGCCGCGGCCTGCTCCGCGGCCGCGGCGAGGCGGCCCCGCCCGAGGTGCACCGCGAGCAGCACGAGGCGCGCCGTCCACTCGAACGGGAACGGCGCCGGCAGCTCCGTCCAGAAGTGGAGGGCCGCGCTGGCGCGGCGCACGATCTCCTCCTCCGGCGCCCCCTCGGACCAGGCGCACCAGGCGAGGTGGGCCTCGGCGGCGCCCATGTAGTCGCGCATGTGCCCCGCGGTCGCGACCGCGAGGCTCCGCAGCGCCATGGCCCGCACCTCCGCGCGCTCCCGGCGCAGCCTGCGGATCATGGTCCTGTAGGTGAGCGCGCGCGACTGCACGATCACGTTGCCCATCCGCTCCGCGGCCTCGAGCGAGCTCACGAGGTACGCCTCGGCGGCGTCGAGCGCGCCGTGCCACAGGTGCGCGAAGCCGCCCGAGAAGTGCGCGGACGCGATGAGCTCCGGATCGCCCGTGGCCTCGCTGGCCGCGACGAACGAGCGGACGTGCCGCACGGTGAGCTCCGAGGCCTGGTACCGCTCGATGCGGATCTGCATGAGCATGAGGCCGTAGAAGAACTGCGCCTGCCGGACGGGCGCCGCGTACCGCTCGACCATCGGCTGGATCGCCTCGACCTGGGCCCTCAGCGCGTCGAGCTGGCCCATGAAGTAGTAGACCTCGAGCCGGTCGATCTTGGCCTGCATCCACTCGTGCCACCACGCCTCGGAGCGGCCCTCGGTGGGCTCGTCGAGGCCGAGCGAGGCGTCGGCGTCGGCGTAGGCGGCGAGCGCCTGCGCGTGCTCCAGGTGCGTCTCCCAGGTCTTGCCGCGCTTTCGGTGCAGCCGGGCCCGGTCCACGCGCGCGGCCGGATCGAGCCGCGAGAGCGCCTCGACGTAGGCCCGCCGCGCGTCGTCCTGCTTGCCCGTGATCGCCAGCACGTCGCCGAGCCGCTCCTCGAGCGCCGCGCGCTCCGCGTCGCGCTGGAGGCCCGGCGGACCCCCCGCTTCCGCGCGCCGGCCCATCTCGGCGATCGCCGCGCGGTAGAGCGCGATCGCGTCGCTGTTCGCGTAGACGGAGCGCGCGCGATCGCCCGCCGCCGTCAGGTGCGCGATCGCCTTGTCGTGCACCCCGGCCCTCGAGAAGTGGTGCGCGAGCACCGGGGCGCGATCGGCGGCGTCCTCGGCGAGGGTCGCCTCGATCCGCTCGGCGGCCCGCCGGTGCAGCGCGCGCAGGCGCTCCTCCGGGATCTGCTTGTAGGCGATCTCGCGGATCTTGTCGTGGACGAAGCGGAGCCGCCCCTCGCCGGCCTCCTCAAAGATCTGGCGCATGCGGAGCTCCCGGAGCGCTTCCATCCACGCCTCCTCGTCGACGCCGGCCACGCCGAGGAGCAGCGCCCCGTCGAGCTCGCGGCCGAGCACCGCGGCGATCTGCGCGAGCTCCGCGCTGGCCGGGTGCAAGGCGCGCAGGCGCCGCGTGATCAGGCCCTCCAGCGAGCGCGGCATCGGCATCGCCATCGCCCGCTCGAGCGCCTCGGTCTGCCATGCGCCCGCGGCGTCGCGGGAGAGGAGCCCCGCGTCGATCGCCATGTGCAGGTACTCGGCGATGAAGAACGGGTTGCCGGCCGAGTGCCGGAACAGGAGCTCGTCGAAGTGCCTGGGCGACTCGGGCAGCGCGAGCATCTCGCGGGCCATGGCGCCGGCGCTCTCCTGGGTGAGCCGGCCGAGCTCCACGCTGAGGACCTCCGGGGCGCGCGCCATGTCGTCGAGCTCGGGGCGCAGCTCGTCCATCCTGTAGGCGCCGAGGACGAGCACGCCCGCGGCCCTGAGGGAGCCGACGGACAGCTCGGCCAGGAGGCCCAGCGACAGCTCGTCGGCCCACTGCAGATCGTCGAGCAGGAGGAGGAGCGGCGCGGCCTCGGCCATGGCGCACAGCACCTCGCGCATGCACCGGAAGAGCCGCGCGCGCGCCGCCTGCGCCGGCAGCGGCGGCAGGGGCGGGCGCTCCTTGGCGTAGGGCAGGTCGGCGAGGCTCGCCTCGTAGGGCTCGAGCGCCTTGCCGCGGTCGCCGAAGATGCGCTCGGTCTCCGCGGCGCCGAGGGCGCGGCAGCGATCGGCGGCCTCGATGAGGCACGACCGGAACAGGTGCAGCGGGGCGGCCTTGACGGCGCCGTCGTCCGCGCCGATCGCCACGCAGCGCCCGGTCATCACGGCGGCGCCGCGCATCTTGGCGTCGCGCGCGACCTCCATGATGAGCCGCGTCTTGCCGGCGCCGCTCTCGCCGCCGACGAGCACCTTGCCGCCGCGCCGGCGGTCGATGAGCGCGTCGATCTCCCGCCCGAGGCGGCGCAGGATCGCGTCGCGTCCGGTGAGCTTGGGCCGGTACAGGTACGGCGCTGGCCGCGGCAGCGGCAGCGGATCGTGCGGGTCGGCGCCGAGCGCCTCGAGCGCCCGCGCCACGTCTTCGGCGTAGCCCAGCCGGTCGCGCGGCTCCTTCGCGAGCAGCCGCAAGACGAGCGCGTCGAGCTCCGGGGGGACGTGGGGCGCGCGGCTGGAGGGCGGCTCGGGCGCGGTCCTGAGGTGGTGCCGGCCGAGCTCGGACTCGGGGGTCGAGGGGAACGGCGTGGTGCCGGTGAGGCACTGGTACAGGAGGCAGCCGAGCGCGTAGAGGTCGGCGCGCGCGTCCGCGAGCTTCCCGAGGATCTGCTCGGGCGCCATGTACGCGAGCGTCCCCATGACCTCCCTGTCGACGGCGAGCTCCTCGCGGCCCTCTGCGCCGCCGAAGCTCCCGGCGATGCCGAGGTCGACGAGCACGGGCAGGTCGCCGTCGCGCAGGAAGACGTTCGCCGGCTTGAGATCGCGGTGGACGATCCCCTGGCCGTGCAGGTAGGCGAGGGGCGCGCAGAGCCGCCGGATCAGCGTGAACATGTGGCGGATCGCGTCGCGCGGCGCGGCCGAGCGCGGGGCGGCGGCGCCGGGCCGGGTGTCGGGCGCGCTCAGCGGGGTGGTCTCGGCGGATCGCACCTCGTGCCAGATCTCCTGGATGCAGGTCTGGAGGGTCCGTCCTTCGAGGAGCTCCATGGCGTACCAGGGCAGCCCATCGGAGACGCCCTGGTCGACGATCCGCACGACGCCGGGGTGGCGGAGGCGGCCGAGCGCGTAGATCTCGCGCCGGATGCTCGCGATGGTCAGCTCGCTCGCGTTGAAGATGGTCTTGATGGCCGCCGTCTGGCCGGTCTCTGCGTGCCTGCCGCGGTAGACGACGCCCATCCCACCTTGCCCGAGCCTCCCGAGCAGCTGGTACGGACCGATGTGCGTGCTCGGCGCGGCCTTGGAGCTCGGCGGGGCGTGGCCAGCGAAGTGGGTCGCGTCGTCCGCGGCGGCGGGCGAGCGCGTCTCGGCGGCGACGGCGATGCGCACGCGGCGGAGGGAGCTCGGATCGATGGCGGCGCCGCTGCTGTGGTGGCGGCGCCCTTCTCCTGGCTCACCGGCGCGGCCTGCCGGCGTGGTGCCTGCCGGCGTTGTGTCCGGCACCTCCGGCGATGGGGGGGAGCGGACCACCGTCTCCTCGTTTCCGCCGGGCGACGGTGGCTGCTGCTTGGGGTCGACCATGGCGTCAGGTCGGGGCGGACCCGTCGTGGGTCCCCCTCGGGGTGCCGCGCCGGGCGATGGTACACGAGAGCCGTCCGGTGTCGCCAGGCCTCGGCGCTGGGGTCTTCGTCCGACATCGTCATCCTGGCCCGCGTCGTATCCGAGACAGCTCCGCATCTCTGCCCGGCACCCGTGAACGGACACGCTGCTCGAGTACGAGAGCCCTGCCCGATCGGCGTTTCGCCGCGAAGATCTGCTGCGCCGGTGGGGTTACGGCGTGCAGCATCACGTGGCTCGGATCGACCGGCTGTCGAGCTATCGCGAGCTCACGTTGGTCCTTGTCGTCGCGAGCATTACGCGCACGTTGGTCCGGGAGCTCGACGAAATGGACTGGACGCTGGCGCGCCTGGGCGGAGGTTACGGCCGGATCGACGGCGCGGTGTACACGACCTATCTTGTCGTCACGGACGAGGTGGCGGAGGCCGAGCAGGACGACTTCTTGAGAATCTTCAGCCATCGCCCGGTGCTCGGCCCCGAGGCGCGGCAGTGGGTGAGGCCGGCGAAGGAGGGTACGATGCAAGACGTGATGGAAGGCGACGACGAGATGCTGCAGCAGCTGCTCGACTCGCTGCCGATCGAGCGGCGGCTGGCCGGGCTGACGCTGGAGGAGCGGCTGGCTGGGCTGCCGCCGGCGTATCAGCTGCTGGCGCTCTCCGACGAGGTGCTGCGCGGCTTTCCGGACGAGTACCTGCGCTCGCTCCCGGCCGAGGTCCAGGACGCGATCCGGCGCCGGATCGGTCGGCCCTCGCCCTGACTGATCGCTGCGCCGTGGAGAGCGCCCGAAGCGGCGCTCTTCACCGCCCGCCAGGAGTGAGGCGCGCCGCGGCGCGCGGCGTGGTCGGCGTGGGCAGAACGCGACGCGGCGATCAGACCTCGGTGGCGCCGGACCACGCCGGTTCACATACACGCGCGCGTGGCGTGCGGCTTGCTCTGCTCGCCCCGCATGAAGCTTGGAACGTGCCTCACCCTCGCGACCGCGCTCGGCGTGCTGACGGCCGGCGGCCCCGCGAGCGCCTGCGACCCTGTGGATACGAGCGTCTCGGAGGGGTTCCTTCGCGCTGCCGCGCCGGGAGAGCCCGCCGCGGTGCCACGCAATGTGGCGATCGTGATCTGGGGCGGGCTCCCCGAGCTCTCGCACCTGCTGGTCGAAGAGGCGACCGGCGCCGCCGTCGCCGGCGCTGGCTCCGACGTTCCGGTGGCCCCGCCGGGCTACAGCGTGATTCGCCCCGCCGAGACGCTGGCGCCTGATACCACGTACCGATTGCGCCTGAGGCCGTCCGTCGAGCGCGTCGTCCGGACGTCGGAGATCGTCGACGGCTCCCCGCCGAGCGCGCCGGTGCTGGCGGGCGGAGACGTCGAGTTTCACGCGAACGAGCCCGCGTGCGGTTACGGCAGCTGCCCGGACATGACCACGTTGACGTTCGATCTGGCCGCGCCCAGCGAGGACGATCACACGCCCGCCGAGGCGCTCGTCTACGCCGTGTACGTGGGCTTCAGCCCGGAGCAAGCGCTGGCCAAGTCGCAGCCGGACGCGTGGCTGGAGGGCGATTCGATGTTCCTCTACGTGGACGAGGACCACGTGGGCCGCAACGTGTACATCGCGGTCTCTGCGATCGACGAGGCCGGCAACGAGAGCGAGCGCAGCGAGGTGCTCCAGGTCGAGCGCGAGGCATCGGGCTGCGCGTTCTCGCGGAGCTCCACGCCGAAGGCGGGGCTCGCCCTGCTGCTCCTGGCCGCGCTCGCGCCGCTCCGGCGCGCGGGGCGGAGGGCATCCGCTCGCTGACGTCCAGCGCTACGTGCGCCCCGGCCGGCGCAACGGGCTATCCAGCGCACCGCGGCTCTGTAAGCTTTCCGGGCCAGGCAGCAGCCCTGCGCACGCATGCCGGAGCCGGTTCGCCTCTTCATCTCATCTGTCCCGGAGGACGCTGCGTCGCGCGCCGCTCTGGAGGCGCAGCTGAAGCCGCTCCTACGACAGCAGCTGAAGCCGCTCCTACGACAGCGGTAGATCGAGAGCTGGCATGGCGGCGCCTTGGAAACAGCTCGCGTAACACCGCATACCGTCCTCGCCTGCGAGCAGGTGACTTCTCGCTTGCGAACGTAACGTAACGGCGGTGCGCCCGCGGAGCCTCGACCGAGCCGCTCCGGGCGGACTACCTGCTGCTCCGGAAGAACGCGGCGCCCGACGCGAGCGAGCCGGCCGGCACGTTGAGGAAGCTCTGGGCTCTCCTGTCCAGGGACGCGATCGTCGAGTTCAAGAGCATCGGCCGGCCGTATCGCCGCCGTAACCTCGATCGGCTGTTCAGTTACCTGCACCTGTACTGCGCCGATAATCTGGAACGGATAGAGCAGCGGAGCGATCTGTGCGGGGTGCTGCTCGTCCCGACGCGCACGAGGTCGCCGACGCGGATGTGGCGGACCTGGGTCTGGGATGGGACGATCTCGACGACGGCTACTGGCGGCTCCGGGGCGGAGCCTTCGCGCTGGTGGTCGTGGAGATCGAGGCGGTGGCGGCGGCGGAGAACGACGATCTGCTACGATTGTTCGGTCACGACGAGGCCCCGACGCTCGCGGCCCGCCGGTGGCTGGCGCAGCAGGTTGGAGCCGAGGAGATCGCGATGGCCATGCACGACTTGGAGGGCTTCGACGAGGTCGTCCGGAAGCTGCTTTCGACCCTCCCGCCCGAGCAGGTGCTCTCGGCGTTCCCCCCCGAGCAACGGGTGGCGGGCCTGCCGCCCGAGCAGGTGCTCTCGGCGTTCCCCCCCGAGCAACGGGTGGCGGGCCTGCCGCCCGAGCAGCGGGTGGCCGGGCTGCCGCCCGAGCAGGTGCTCCTTGCCTTGCCCGATGACGTGCTCCGAGCGCTCTCCGATTCCTATCTGGACACGCTCTCGGCGGAAACGAGGGCCGCCATCCGCGCGCGCGTCGGGCGGTAGCGCGCGCCGATCGGTCGCCCGGTCCGGACCACCGCCCAGCCGACCCGCAGGTCGCGCTTGCCCGGTCCGAACCACCGCCCAGCCGACCCGCAGGTCGCGCTCGCCCGGTCCGAACCACCGCCCAGCCGACCCGCAGGTCGAGCCCGCCCGGTCCGGACCACCGCCCGGCCGACGCGCAGGTCGAGCCCGCCTGGTCCGAACCACCCCGCAGCCGACCCGCAGGTCGCGCCCGCTCCGCCTCGACCCTACAGCCCCCCGGGCTCCCCGCCGGCATCCACCGGGCTCGCGTTCGCGTCCGCCGGCCCCGGCTGCTGCGCCTTGCCCGGCTCCCCGCTCGGCTCCGCCCCAGGCGCCTCGGCCGGCGCCTCCGCCGCCTTGCCCCGCGCCGCCGCAGGGCGCCAGTTCTCGATCGGCGCGAGCAGCTGCTGCGCGATCTCCGTCTTCCTCGGATCCCGCTTGCTGACCATCCCCGACACGCGGACCACATACGTCCGCAGCGCGTCCACGAGCTCGTCCAGGGCCGCGCGCACGTTCGTCACCTCGACCTCGGCGCCCTCCACGGGCGACGTGATCCCCAGCGCCGCGCCGTACGCCTCGTGCGCCGCGTAGAGCCGCTCGAGGATCTTCCCCGCGCCGAGCCGCTTCAGCTGCGCCTCGAGGTCGTTGTCCTTGATCATCAGGACGCGCGTATTGCTCTCGGCCCACTCGAGCTTGTACGCGATCTGCGTGAACTTGAGCCCCCTCGGAAACAACGCGGCGCGCAGCGACGACGCCATCTCGGCCTCCGGCAGCCCGGGGATCTTCGACCAGCCGCCCAGCACGTCGTAGAGACCGCTCCAGATGGCATCCACCGTGACATCGGCCACCTTCGCGCGCGCCGTGTCCTCGGTCGGCAGGGAAGGCAGGCGCGTCGCGACCGCGTGGTTCAAGGTCGCGAGCGCCGACATCAGATCCTCGTGCGCCTCGATCACCCCCTCGGGGACCTTCCGGGCCGCGCCCCTGTCCCCCAGCACGGCCTTCGCAGCGGTCAACACCTCGGTGCCCAGCGCCTGGGCGGACGGCGCGTCCAGCTTCGGTAGCTGAACCAAATCAACGGCGGTGAACGTTCGTTTCATGCCTGCCTCTTCTCCTGGTCATCTCCTGGCCATCTGTGGGCGATGTAAGCGCTCCCCCGGACGTCACCGTATATCCCGACCGCCCGCCCCTCGCCAGCGACCCCACCCGTCGGAGCAATGCTGCGCAAGAAACCGTCAATGCCCCCGGAACCCTGAACGCGCGCCACGCCCACGCCGCGTTCACACCACGTTCAGCTGAACGCGACATCACCGCGAATCCGCGACCCAACCGCCGTGGCCGACGCAACCGCCGTGGCCGACGCAACCGCCGTAGCCGACGCAACCGCCGTAGCCGACGCAACCGCCGTAGCCGACGCAACCGACCCGGCACCACCCAGGCACCACCCAGGCACCGCCAGGCCCGCTCCCGCCCCCCGCGCCCGACGCGTGAACACGCCCGACCAAGAAGGGCGCAATGAGCGTTGTATACCGTGCGAAGGAGGAATATAAGGTGAATCATGCGATACATACGTACAAGCGCCGCGCGCGCTTGCCTCTCCCTCCTCGTGCTCGCTGCGCTCCCCGGGACGGCGTTCGGGGCGACGACCGCGATCACGTTCGTCATCAACCACGCCGATTGCGGCAACGCCGAGTTCTCGCTGTACCTGAACGGGGTCCTCCTCGACACGGTCCCGAGCGAGAACGGGTGCGAATGCCGCACAGAGACGCTCCAGAGGGCGTTCACCGAACCCGAGGTGCTGGCCCTCTACGATCCGAACACCTGCAACGATGTCCGGGTCGACATCGACAAAGGCCAGGGCTTGCTCGTCGGCTTCGCACGCATCCACGTCGATTCGACCGAAGGCTCGTCGTACCTGTGCCTGTACGACGCGGAGCGCGGCCCGATCCCGTGCGCGGATCGCGACGTCTGCGACGGCTACGGCGTCGGGCTGACGTCGCTCGGGAGCCAGGACAGGGACGGCATCGCGCCAGGCCTGGGCAGGGGCTGCGACAACTGCCCCGTCACGTACAACCCGGATCAGGCCGACGAGGACGCCGACGGGATCGGCGACGCCTGCGACCCCTGTCCACGCGGCGACCGCGACCGCGACGCCGTCTGCGACGCGGCCGACAACTGCGCCTCCGCCGCCAACCCGAGCCAGACCGACAGCGACGCCGATGGGATCGGCGACGCCTGCGACAACTGTCCCTCCGCCGCCAATCCAGACCAGGCCGACAGCGACGGCGACGGACACGGGGACGCGTGCGCACACGCCTGCGTCACCCTCCAGCGAGGCACCTTCGGCGAGGTCGCGGACGCCGATATCTGGGAAGCGTTCCCCAACTACAGCGACGGCCGCGTCCCCTACAACGCCTCGGGCAACGCCCACGGCTTCCGCAAGCAAGCGCTCTACTGGTTCGGGCTCGCCAGCATCCCCGCCGGCGCCACCGTCACGTCGGCCGACTTCGGCGTGGCCGCCTACGGCTCAGGCGACGAGACCGTCCGCATCCACCGCATCACCGCGCCCTGGCGCGAGGACAACGTCACCTGGAACAACTTCGCCGCGAGCTACGACGCGGACGTCGAGGCCGATCTCACCTGGATCGGACCCTACGATATGAGCGCCGACCTGACCGGCCTCGTCCAGGCGTGGGTCGACGGCACGGCGCCGAACCACGGCTTCCTCGTCGAGGAGGATCCGACCGGGCGCACGTCGTACCGCTCGAGCGACCACCCCCTCCAGGAGGACCGCCCCTGGCTCGAGGTCTGCTATTCCGCGCCCTGATCCGCGCCGCGCGGCCTCTCCTCCGCGCCATCCTCCGCGGGGTAGGGCCTCCCGAGCGCCGCGGGGGGCGTCGCGTCGAACGCGCGCAGGAGCGGGCGGCGCGCCGCGTCGGGCAGGAGCGCGCCGAGGCGCGAAAGGAGCCCGCTCGAGGTGAGCCCCAGGACCACGATCATCAGCGCGAACGGCGCCACGCTGAAGACCTGCGTCGGCACCGACGGCAGCGCGCCCTGGCCGAGGCTCGCCATCGACGAGAGCACGCCGAACAGGCACGCACCGAGCGCCGCCCGCACCGGATGAAAGCCGCCGAAGATCACGATCGCCAGCGCGATCCAGCCGTAGCCGGCCGTGTGGCGGTGGCTCCAGCCCGCCTTGAAGTCGAGCGAGTACGCCGCGCCGCCGATCCCCACGAGCGCGCCGCCGACGAGCGTCGCCAGGGCGCGCACCCAGGCCACGCGCGCACCGCGGGCGTGCGCCGCCGCGGGCTGCTCGCCCACGGCCCGGACCAAGAGCCCCGCGCGCGTGCGGTACAGGAACACCCAGGCGCACGCGACGAGCAGGTAGCTCGCGTACACCACCGGATCGCTCCGGAAGAACAGCGGGCCGAGGATCGGCACGTCCCCGAGCACCGGGATCGAGAGCGCCGGGACCGTCGGACCTGGCACCCGCACGAACGGGCCGCCGAGCACCGACGAGAGATCCGCGCAGAGCATCGCCAGCACGAAGCCGATCGCGATCTGCGAGCGGCGCAGGAAGATCCCGCCGATCGCCACGACGAGCGCGACGAGCGCGCCGGTCGCGGCCGCGGCGGCGAAGCCGACGAGGACGCTGCCGGTCGTCAGCGCGGCCGCGAAGCCCACCATCGCCGAGAGCATCATCGAGCCCTCCGCGGAGAGGTTGATGACCCCGGCCCGCTCGGCGATCGTCTCGCCGACCGCCGCGTACACGAGCGGCGTCGAGGCCGCGAGCGCGGTCGCGAGGAGCGAGAGGAGCTCGCCGCCGTCGTCCATCAGGCCTCCTCCGGCCGGCCGCCGCGCGCCCCGCGCGCCCCGCGCGCCCCGCGCGCGCTCCAGGGCGACAGCAGCGCGAGCAGGACGAGCGCGCCCTGGAGCACGCCCGCGAGCGAGGACTCCAGGCCGAGCGTCATCGGGAGCTTCAGGCTGCCGACGTTGAGCGCGCTGAAGAACAGGGCGATCGGCGCGACGAGCGCCGCGCGCCGGCCCGCGAGCATCACCACGAGCAGCGCCAGGAAGCCGAGGTTGCTCGAGACGTTCGGGAGGAGCCGGTGGAACGTGCCGAGCACCTGCAGCGCGCCGGCGACGCCGGCGAGCGCGCCCGAGATCGCGAACGCGGCGAGCATCTCCCGCGCCGCCGGGACGCCGAGCACCGCCGCGGCCTCCGGGCTCAGCCCCACCGCGCGCAGCCGGAGCCCGAAGTGGGTCCGCCCGAGCACCACCGCCGCGCCGACGAGCGCGAGCGCCGCGAGCAGGAGCGCGGCCGGGCTCAGGTCGGTGCCGCCCAGCGTGGAGAGCCGGAGCGCGCCGTCGAGCGGCTCGGTGCCGGCCATCGACGCGACGCCAGGGCGCTTCCACGGGCCGAAGACGAGGTAGAGGACCGCCCCCTGGGCGACGAAGTTCATGCCGAGGCCCGCGAAGATCTCGCTCACCCGGGCGCGCGTGTGCAGCGCGCCCGTGAGCGCGCCCCAGAGCACCCCGCCGAGCGCGCCCGCGGCGATCGAGAGCGCGACGACGAGCCCCGCGGGGAGGCCCGGCCAGAGCGCGCGCGAGGCGCCGGTGGCGCAGACGGCGCCGATGACGAGCTGCCCCTCGACCCCGAGGTGGTACAGGCCGGCGCGGAACGTGAACAGGAGGCCGCTGCCGCAGAGGAGCAGCGGCGCCAGGGTGGCGAGCACCCGCGCGGCTTGATCCGCGGTGCCGAACGCGCCCTCCCACAAGCCCGCGGCCACCGCCGCCGGCGAGGCGCCCAGGAGCGCGCACAGCCCCGCGACGAGCGCGAGCGCGAGGGCGAGCGGCGCGAGCGGCGCCAGGCGGACGGCGACGCCGCGCGGCCACGCCGGCCGCGCGCCGGAGCCGGATCCGCCGGCCGGCCCGGGGCCCGAGCCGTCGGCCGGACCGGGGCTCATGGCGGGCGGACCGGGGCTCGTGGCGGGCGGACCGGGGCTCGTGGCGGGCGGACCGGGGCTCGTGGCGGGCGGACCGGGGCTCATGGGCCGGCCCCCGCGGGCGCGGCCGGGGCCGGGGCGGGCTCGTCGAGCTCGCCGCCGATCATCCGGCCGAGCCGGTCCAGGGTGAGGTCGGCCGCGTCGACGGGCCGCGAGACGCGCCCGCCGCTGAACACGAGGACCCGGTCGCTGTAGCGCATGAGCTCGTCGAGCTCGGACGACGCGAACACGAGCGCCGTCCCGGCCCGGCACCGCGCGAGGAGCTGCTCCCAGACCCACCGCGCCGACGCGAGGTCGAGCCCCCGGGTCGGCTGCTCCAGGAGCAGCAGCGCGAGGCCGTCGGGGAGGAGCGCGAGCTGGGTGCGCTGCTGGTTGCCGCCGGAGAGCGCCTCGACGCGGGTCTCGGGCCGACCGCGGATCCGGAACGCCTCGATGATCCGCTCGGCGGCGCGGCGGATCTCGCGCGGGCGGAGGAACACCCCCGGCCGGAGGGCGCGCAGCGCGACGTGCTCCTCGAGGGAGAGGCCCGCGATGAGCCCCTCCCGCCGGCGGTCCGCGGGCAGGTAGCCCACGCCGGCGCGCAGGAAGGCCGGGTAGGGGCGGCCGGTCAGGTCGGCCCCGCCGATGGCGACGCGGCCCTGCCGCACCCGGAGCAGCCCGGCGCAGGCGCGCAGCAGGAGGCGCTGGCCGCCCCCCTCGAGGCCCGCGAGCCCGAGCACCTCGCCGCGGCGCACGGCGAGGCGGGGGAGCCGCAGGTCGAGGCGGTGATCGCCGACGCCGACGTCGTCGAGGGCGAGCGCGACGCCGTCGCCGGCCGTCGGGGGCCGCTCCGGGGGCGCGAGCGCCTCGCCGAACATCAGGGCGACGAGGCGCTCGGCGCCAGCCGGCATCTCCGCCTCGCCGGCCACCTTGCCCTGCCGCAGCACGGTCACGCGATCGCAGAGCGCCTCGACGTCCGAGAGCTTGTGCGAGACGAGCACGATCGCCTTGCCGTCCTGCTTGAGCCGCCGGAGCGCGGAGAAGAGGGCGTCCTGCTGCGCGCCGGAGATCCCCGTCGTGGGCTCGTCCAGGAGGAGCGCGTGGACGCCCAGCGAGAGGAGCCGCAGGAGCTCGATCTGCTGGCGCTCCCCGAGGGTGAGCCGCCCGACCTGCTCGTCGGGGTCGACGGAGAAGCCGAACCGCGCCGCGAGCGCGAGCAGCTCGTCGCGCGCCGCGCGGCGGGGGAGGAAGACGCCCGCGGCGCGGCGCGAGGGCGGCGCGGGGGAGGGCGCGCCGCCGGCCGCGGCGGCGGGGCGAGGGCGGGCGACGAGGAAGCTCTCCAGGACGGTGAGGGGAGGGAAGTCGAGCGGCTCCTGGTGGAGCACGCCGACGCCGGCGGCGAGGGCGTCGGCCGGGCTGGCGAGCGCCACCGGACGGCCGTCGAAGAGCAGGCGGCCGGCGTCCGGGCGGAGGAGCCCGCCGAGGATGCGGAGCAGCGTGCTCTTGCCGGCGCCGTTCTCGCCGAGCAGGCCGTGGACGGCGCCGGCCCGGATCGTCAGCGACACGTCGTCGTTGGCCCTGACCGGGCCGAACCGCTTGGCGACGCGCTCGATCTCGATCCGCATGGACGACCGCCCCGAGGCGGCTACTTGCTCGGCCCGGTGATCCCCTGGACCAGCTGCGGCAGATACCAGATCTGCTGGGGCGTCGCGGCCTCGCCGTCCTTCAGGAAGTCGGTGCCGTCCTGGAACTTGAGCGGCCCCTTCCAGAGGTCGAGCCCATTGGCGAGCGTCAGGACGAACGCGCCGAGCTGCGCCTTGCGCTCGCCCAACGCGTTGCCCGGCAGGAAGCCGACGACCGAGGCGTCGCCGTTGAGATCGCGGAAGTCCGGGCCTTCCCAGACGAACTCGCTCGTGTACTTGCCCGCGCGCACCTTCTCGATGGCGTCGCGGTAGAGCGGCGCCCAGTTGTAGTAGGCGACGCCGAGGCAGATGTCGGGCGCCAGGTCGCAGCCGGCCTTGTGGTCGTAATGGACGTACTTGACCTTCTTGCCGGCGCCGCTCGCCTTCTTGGCCTGCAGCGCGGCCTCGGGCGTGTCGAGCCCGGTCAGGAGCACGTCGAAGCCGCTGCTGTAGAAGTCGTCGGCCACCTTGGTTGGGTCGAGGGTGACGCCCGGGATGTTGAACCAGAAGCCGATCCACGCGACCTTGAAGGTGAGCTCCTCCGGCTTCTTCTTCTGGTACTTCTCCCAGCAGTACCGCGCGCCGAGGTACGCGGCGGTGACGAGCCGGCGGGTCTCGTCGTTCACGAGCGGGCCGAGATACCCGATCTTGCCGGTCTCGGTGCCGAGCGCGGCGGCGCACCCGGAGATGTGCTTGGCGGCCTCGATGCGGCCCATGATGTTGCCCAGGTTGGGCTGGGGCTTGTGGTTCTTGCCGTCCTTCCAGGCGTAATCGCCGGAGACGTGGAGGACGGTGATCTGCGGGTGCTTGCGCGCGGTCTCGAGGGCGTCGTCCTTGTAATCGTCGGAGTTGTAGACGACGAGCTTGGCGCCGCGGGAGATGAGGTCGTCCGCGACCTGGGAGCCCTTCACGTTGGGGCGATCGGCCGGATTGACCTTGTCGACATACTCGAAGCCGACGTCGGGCATCTTGGCGAGGACCGACCGGAGGCCGTCGTAATGGGCCTGGTTCCACCCCTTGTCGTTGTAGGGGCCGACCAGGATCATGCCCACCTTGTATTGGGCGGCCGGCGCGGCGGCCGACGCGCTCGCCGCGGCCGGCGCGGCGGCGGTCTTCTCCGCAGGCGGGCTCGTGCTCGTCGACGAGCTCTGGCACGCGCCGGCGAGCAGCGACAGCGCGACGGCGACGGCGGAGCGGGTGGAGGCGCGGGGGGCCGCGAATGCCGCGGGCGACTTCGGCGTGCGGGGGATCACCCGATCCATCGTGGGCGGGATTGCCGCAGGGTGTCAAGGACCTGCGGCGGTGTCGGCGGGCCGCGCCGCCGGAGCGCGCGGCGCGCGGGGCGGAGCGGCCGTCGCCGGCCGCGGATCACTGGGGGATCGTGATCACATCCTCACAGGTGAAGTCGACCCCGAGGGCCGCCCGCGGGTCCGCCTGGATCGTGGCGCAGGTGCTGTCGCAGAGCACGATCTGGCTCGGGTTCTCGGGGCTGTCGTAGCGCCAGGCGCCTTCGGCCGCGCACTCCTGGTCGTACGCGAGCGCGGTCGGGTCGCCGTCGCCGCTCGTGTACGTCACGCGGACCTTCTGCGCGTCGAAGGTCCTCCCGTCGGGCGCGGGCGGGATGTCGACCGTGCAGGAGACCGCCGCGCCGCGGATCGCGTCGATGGCGGCCTTGAAGGCGGCCGAGGTCGCCGCGGGGTTGCCGGTGTCGATCAGGTAGGCGTGGTCGGTGCCGCCCGCCACGGCGACATCGTCCATGTCCCTGACGGTCTCCGGCGCGCCCTCGAGGGGCGGGTTGGCGACCCCGATGACGTACGTGGGGATGCCGTTCGAGAGCGCGCTCGAGGCCTCGTCCGCCACGAGCGAGATCTTGTTGTACCGCGAGCCGCACCCCTGCGGATAACCGTCCGTGACGAGGACGATCGCGTATCTCCCCGGCGTGGTGTCCCGCTGCGCCTCGACGTACGAGATCGTCCCTTGCATCACGAACAGCGTGGGCGTGCCGCCGCGCCAGTCGTTGGCGACCTCGGGCGTGATGGCGTCGATCGCCGCGGCGAAGGCGGGCGAGGGCAGCGGCGTCATCGGCACCTCCGGCGTCCTGTAGGTGTCCGCGTCGCATTTCGTCTCGGTATCGCCCTCGCTCGGGAAGAACCGGAGCGAGGCGTTGAGCCCCTCGGACAGGGGGTCCGAGAAGAACTGCTTCGTCGCCGCGACGACGGGATCCCATTTGAGCGACTTGTCGTGCCAGGGGGCGTCGCCCATGCCCATGCTGCCGGACACGTCGAACGCGAAGGCCAGGTAGACGGGCTCGAGATCGGCCTCGGCGCTCTGGGTGGCGCACGCCCCGCCCTCGCCCGAGGAGCCGCCGCTGCCCGGGCCCCCCGGCCCGAGATCGCCGCCGAACCCCGGCAGGCCCCCTTGGCCCGCGCCCCCTTGGCCCGCGCCCCCTTCGCCCGGGCCGCCGCTCGTGGTCGCGCTCCCAGTTCCGGGGCCGGACTGCGAGCTCCCGCCGCTGTCGCCGGCGCCATTGCTCCCACATGCGACACCGATCGCACCCACTGTCAGCAACACAATGGTCTTCGTGGGCAATTTCATGAGCTGGATCCTCCATGAGCGCGGTCCGGGCGCAGGTTGACGCGCGGAGCCGTCGATGGTGCGTGACACATTCAAGGGAAACGCGGCCGCGAAGCTCGCTTCGAGATCCCGCGGTCCATACAGCATAGCTGACGCAGCTACCTGCCGGCCGACGTCTGACCGCGAAATGATGCTCCACGGCATTGAGGCGCGGCAATGGGACCACCGCGGCACAGCATTCCTTGGATTGTGGTCGCGTGTCTCACGCCCGCGGCTGCGCGGCGCCGGGGTGCGGGGGAGGGGGGAGGGGGCCCGGAGCGCCGCGCTCCCGCGCGCGGCGCTATCGGCTCAATGCACCTGGAGGGCGAGCTTGCCGAGGTGGTGACGGCCGAGGGCGAGGTGGGCTTCGGCGGCCTGGGCCAGGGCGAATCGGCGGGCGATCTCGACGTGGAAGGGGCCGGACGCGACAAGGCGGTTCAGCCGCTCGATGAGAACCGATTCATGGGAAGAGGACCGCAAGGGCGCAAGGGACGCAGGGGGAGGAGAAGAATAGAACTCCATCTCTGTCCCCTTGCGCCTCTTGCGCCCTTGCGGTCTCTCCTCTTGCTGCGTGCCGTGCTCTCAGGACACCGTCGCCTCGGCGGCCGCCGGGGGCGCCTCGACGGCGGCGCGCGCGGGGCGGAGCGGGTGCGTCTCGACGCGCCAGATGCCCTCGTCCGTCAGCCGGACCGCCGCGAACCGGGCGACGCCGTCGAGGTGGCCGTCCGTCTCGTGGCCGAGCGTCGACGAGGGGTGCGCGTAGACGCTGACGCGACCGCCGCTCTTCGAGCGGTAGTGGCCGAAGAACGCGAGGTGCTTGTGCCCGTGCAGCACGAGCGCGCTGTTCTTCTTGGGGTTCTTCTGCTGGTACGCCGCGAGGATTTCGAGCAGGCGCGGGCCATCCATCGCGATCATGAACGTGTCGTTGAGCGAGATCGGCCCCGCGAGGCGCGCCACGTGGTGGTGCAAGAGCACGATGACCGGGCCAGAGCCCCGCCGGAGCGCGCGGGCCAGGCGCCGGAGCTGGCCGCCGCCGATCTGCCCGATCGCGTTCGACCCCACGAACCGCGAGCGGTAACGGTTCGAGTTGAGGCCGAAGATCCGGATTCCCCCCTCGAGATCGAGCCGCCGCGGATACAGGCCGGCGATCGCGCGCAGCCGGCGCCGCGCCCGCTTGCGGGCGGGGATGTGCAAGGGGGGCTGGAAGCGGCCGCGCTCGACCCGCGTGAGCACCTCGATGAAGCGCTGCTCGCGCTCCGCCCGCTTCTTGAGGTACGGGTCGGGCGACGTGCCGACGTTGATCGCGATATCGTGGTTGCCAGGCACCATGAGCACCTGCGATGAGGCCGGGATGCCGGAGAGCGCCGCCTCGAGCTCGGCCCACTGCGCCTCTTCCCCGAGATCGGTCATGTCGCCCGTCAGCGCGACGAGCGGCGGCTTCATGGCCGCGATCTCCGCGACGAGCCGCCGGAGACGGCCGGTCAGCTCGGCGGTGTCGGGGCGAGCGACCCCCTCGGGCCACGCGGCCGAGCCCTCCTCGAGCTCGTACGGCTCGCGGCCGCCCGCGGTGAGGTGCAGATCGGAGAGCTGGCAGAGCACGAGCCGGCCGCCGGGGATCGCGTCCCCAGGGTCGGGGAACAGCGTCGCCGCGCCGCCATACCGCAGGATCACCCGGGTCGCCTCGCCGAGGGCGAACGCGAGCCAGGCATACAGCGAGAGCCCTAGCGCGAGCAGCGCGAGCGCGATGCAGCCGGCGAGGACGAACGCCGCGCCGCCGCCGAAGGAGACGCTGCCGCCCGCAGGGAACCACGCGAGATCGGACCCGATGGACGAGAGGATCGAGCCGTCCAGCCACGCAGTGACCCAGCTCGGGACCCCGATCTCGAGCAGATGCGCGATGAGCCCGCCGGCGAGACAGATCGCGGCGAGGACGAGGAACAGCAGGATCAGGCGATCGCGGACGACGTCGATGACGTCGACGACCTCGCCGAGCCGCCCCCGGAACGACGAGCGGAAATAGCGGCTCCCGTAGGAGATCTTCTTCCACGTCTCCGGCCGCCACACGCGGCCGCGGCTCGCGATGCGCGAGACGACCACGGCGGGGGCGACGAGCAGCGCGAGCAGGACGACCACCGGCAGGAGCGCCAGGTAGAGAATTCGGAGGGCCGCCCTTCGCACGATGCCTCATTTGACGTGCCCCGGGCAGGACCGTCAAGCAGCCGCTCGGGTGGGCCGGCGGCCGCGCGCGCCCTGAAAGTTGCCGAAATGGATGGATGTCCGTAGCAGTAAGCGCGAGCTGTCCCACCGATGTCCTGCCCCGAGACGCCAAACGACCCGGCCTCCGCACCGCGACCGTCCGCGCCGAGCGATCCGCCGTCGGCGCTCTCGACAGGCCTGCGCGCCGCGCCTGCGCCGAGCGCGCCGGCGCGCGGCCGCGGGTCGATCGCGGCGCTCGCCGCCGCGGGCGCGCTCGGCGCGGGCGCGCTCGGCGCGGCCGCCGCCGTGGAGACCGCGGCGCACGCGAACGCGCCCGCGGCGCGGGCCGCGGCGCCGCTCATCGCAGGCGCGCTGCAGGAGCGCGCGCTCGCGGCGTCGGCCGCGCCGCCGGGGCGCGCGGCGCCCGCGGGGGACGACGAGGACGTCGAGCCGGACACGCTGGAGGAGCAGCGCGTCCGGCTGTTCGCGCGGATGCGGCGCGAGCTCGCGCTCTCCGACGAGGCGATGCGGGAGGTCGAGGCGATCTTCGCGGCGTCGCCGGTGCTCGGCCAGGGCAACCCGGCGCTATCGCATCACCCGATGTCGCGATCCGAGTGCCGCCGCGCCCGGGAGCTCGCGGGCGTCGCGCCGGCGCGCGAGCCGGCCTGCGGCGCGCCGGGGATGGTGCCGCTCTTCGATCCCACGCGCGGGCAGACCGCGGAGAGCGCGCCGGTCTGCATCGATCAGCTCGAGTTCCCGAACATCCCCTGCGAGTATCCGGTCGTGCACGTCCGGGCGCGCGAAGCGGCGCTCCTCTGCAGGGCGGTCGGGAAACGGATCTGCGATGCGCACGAGTGGGAAGGGGCGTGCGCCGGCGCCCTGAGGGAGCCCGACGTCGAGTACGAGTGGGAGAGGCCCCGGAACGAGGCGAGCTGGCATCACAACCTCCTTCGCGAGAAGGTGTGGAGCTACGGTCCCGAGAAGAACCACGCGCTCTGCGGCACGGGGAGCGCCCGCACGCCGGGCTGCCCGGGCGGCGGGTGGGACCGCTGCGGCTCCAACACGTATCCGGCCGGCGCCTTCCCCGCGTGCCGGAGCCGCCTCGGGGTCTTCGATCTGCACGGCAACGTCGCCGAGCACATGAGCCTGCCCATCCTGCCCGACGAGCTCGCGCGGCGCGGCGACCGGGGCTTCACCGAGATGAAGGGCAGCTGGTTCGCGTTCTCGTCGATGGAGGTCCACGCCGACGACTGCAGGTGGCGCGCGCCCGACTGGCACGCGACGCGGCTCATGAGCAAGAGCAGCCACGCGAACTACCACCTGGGTTTCCGCTGCTGCAAGGACATCGAGCCGAGAGCGGCCCCGAGCGGGTCGACCGCCGCGGCGCCGGCGTTGGCCGAGGAAGCGGCGGTGGCTGC
Source organism: Sorangium sp. So ce836 (assembly GCF_028553905.1). Lineage (NCBI taxonomy): Bacteria > Pseudomonadati > Myxococcota > Polyangiales > Polyangiaceae > Sorangium > Sorangium sp. So ce836. Next base: position 6,155,795 of record NZ_CP102233.1, read on the forward strand.
GGTGAAGGAGCGATGAGGCGGAGGGGCGGAGATCTGGCCTTGGCGGAGATCAGGCCTTGAAGGAGTCGTAGCGGCCGGCGCGCGGCGCGACGCGCGCCTCCAGCGCGGCCCGCTCGGCGGGCGGCATGGGGAAGGGAAGGGATCTCGCGCCGAGGTTCTCGCGCACCTCGGCGATCGAGGAGCAGCCGATGATCACCGTGTCGGCGTGGCTCGCCGCATAGCGGATGAGCTCGCTCGGGCTCGCGGCGCGATCCTGGAGCAGGCGGCCCGCGGCCATGATCTTCATGCCGATGACGCCGACGCCGCGCCGCCGCGCCTCCTCGACCACCGTCGTCAGGAACGGGAGCCGCGCCGGATCCGCGGGGTTGATCGCGCACAGCACGGTGTCGACCGGATAGCGCCGCATCGCCTCGATGAGGATCTGCGGGTCGTGGTGCCCGGTGATCCCCACGTGGCGCACGCGGCCGTCCGCCCTGGCCTGCTCCACGGCCTCGATCGCGCCCCCCTTGCCGAAGATGGCGTCGAGCTCGTCCAGTTCGCGCAAATCGTGCAACTGCCACAGATCGAGGTGGTCTGTCCCGAGGCGGCGCAGGCTGTCGTCGAGCAGCCTGAGCGCGCCGTCGCGATCGCGCGCGTGCGTCTTGGAGGCGAGGAAGACCTGCTCGCGCGCCCTCGGCCCGGCGGCGCGGAAGGCCTCACCATAGTAGTCCTGGCTCTGCTGGTACGCAGGCGCGGTATCGCAATACCTGACCCCGAGGCGCAGCGCCTCCAGGATGACCGGCACCGCCTCGCGATGCCGGCCGGTGGTCCGGAGGATCCCCTCTCCGCCGAGCGACACCGGCTCCACCTGCGCGCCGGTCCGCCCGAGCGTGCGGGGCGGCGCCGCCGCGGCGCCTCGAGGGGCCGCGGGCGCCGCGGACGGCGCGCCCCCGGCGGCGCCGGTCGCGATGGCCCCGGCGGTCGTGGCGGCCGCGCGCAGCCCCCCGCGGCGACCCGCGTCGGTCCCTTCCGTCTCGCTCGGCTCGTTGCTCATGCGTCCTCCGGAGAAAAGTTCTACCAACCCGCTGACCGCACGTAAACGGCCGTCCGGCTCCCCGCAACACAGATTCACTCACATGAGCCCACCTGTGCGCATCTGGTGGTCTGTCGACGCAGGTTTGCTCTGGCGCGGCGGACTCTAGCGCGCACGGCGGAGCTGCGGAGTTCGAGCGCCCACCGCGGAGCCGCGGTGACGGAGGCGGATGGTTACGGCCCGAGTCGATCGATTCGCGTCCTGCCTTCGTTGGTCACAAACGGCGCATCCTGAGCAGGTGAGGCGCAGGGGGCCGGGCCTCCGCTGCGGCGCGGGCGTTTTCTGGCCGGGTCAGACGATCGGCACGGGACGCGGCGCGCGCCGGCCGCCCTCTCGCCGCCGGACGTGCGCCGCGGCTCTCGTTCACGACGGCCGCGGCGCGGGCGGGAGCGCACGTGATCTGCTCGAACGAGAGAGAGAGGTGTTTGCGCGCCGCGCGAGCGACGGCCGCGGAAGCGGTGAGTTCGTCATCTCCAGCGGACGCGCGCGGCCCGCGCGCGATAGGCCCGCCGCGCGGTGGCCGTCCCGCCGGTCTTCGCGAGGAGAACCCGGGAAACCAGCGCCGACGCTGATCCAGAGAATGCCTTTTCGCGGGCGCGGCGAGGCCGGCGGCGCGAGCGAGCAGCGGCAGTGTCTGCACACGAGCGATGAGGCACACAGCCTGCTCTTCGATGAGCCCAAGATGGCGCGGGCCTTCCGGCCATCACGGGATATTGAGGAGGACAACACATGCTCTCGATTCATGGCAAGGTGCTGGGACTCGCGGTGGTGATGGCGGCGCTGGGCACGGGGTGCGCCGTCGACTCGGTGAGCGACGTGGAGCTCGACGAGTCCGGTCTCGACGAGGTCGGGCAGGTGGATTCGACCGCCGAGGCGCTCGAGGCCGACCAGGAGGCGCGGGGCGGGTTCCAGCAGGCGCCGAGCAAGGCGCCGCTCGGTCCGAGCAAGGGGGGGCTCGGGCAGCAGGCGCCGCTCGGCGTGCAGGGGCCCGCCGATCTCGGCCAGGCGCCGATCGGCATGCCGGGGCCCGCCGATCTCGGCCAGGCGCCGATCGGCCAGATCGGCCAGGCGCCGATCGGCCAGGTCGGCCAGGCGCCGATTGGCCAGGTCGGCCAGGCGCCGATTGGCCAGGTCGGCCAGGCGCCGATTGGCCAGGGGCCCTTGGGTGTGCCGGGCGCCGGCGCGCCGGGCCTGCCGGGCGCCGGCCTGCCGGGCGCCGGCCTGCCGGGCGTCGGCGTGCCGGGCCTCGGCCTCGGGGTGCCGGGCCTCGGCTTCGGCGCGCCCGGCTTCGGCGCCGTGGGCTCGCGCTTCGGCGGCTTCGGCGGCTTCGGCGGCTTCGGCGGCTTCGGCTGCTGCCCCAACTTCATCAACATCATCAACAACAACTTCTTCATCGACGACCGCTTCCGCGACTGCGACCGCTTCCGCGACTGCTGCCGCTTCCCCCATCATTGCTTCGACGGCTTCGACGGTTTCGATGGCTTCAACGGCTTCAACGACTTCCCTCGCGATGGTTTCAACACGTTCAACAACTGCCGCCCGCCCTTCTCCAACCGCTTCTGCCCCTGCTTCCCCCACCGCCCCTGCTGCGGAGGAAACAACAATTGGGGCTGGGGCGGGGGCGGGGGCTCGGGCTTCGGCTGCTAGCGCCGCGCACGCACACGCGGCCAGAGCGGCGCTCGCGACCGCCTGAGGACGCGCCTCCGCAGGTGCGCGGGGCACGGGAGAGCGCGAGTCGCTCGACCTCGATGGCCGATCGGGCATCGGCCCTCCGACGCTCGCCCTCTCACAGACATCCCCGCGGCCGCCTGGGGCCCAACCACCCCAGGCGGCCGGCGACGCCGGGACGCGACGGCGGCGCGTGGGCCGCCGGCGCGACCTGACGGGCGCGGCCGGGCCGCGCCCCGCTCCAGGTCCGCGCCCCCTCGGGAGCGCGGCGTGTCCCGCGAGACTGTACGCGCATCCGCGACGGGTTGGGCCCGCGAGCCGGCGAGCGCTCGCGGACATTGCCCCCCCGTGCGCAATCCCTTAGAGTGGCCGGAACGCTGTGATCGGCACGATCATCGACGGCAAGTATCAGATTCGCAAGCTGCTCGGCGAGGGCGCCATGGGCTCGGTCTACGAGGCGGAGCACACGGGGACCGGCCGCCGCTGCGCCGTGAAGTTGATCAGCTCGGCCGATCTCACCCGCGATCCGAAGGTGGTCAGCCGCTTCCAGCGCGAGGCGCGCGCGGCGGGCGCGATCGACACGCAGCACATCACCCAGGTGCTCGACGCCGGCGTCGACCGCGACTCGAAGCTGCCCTTCCTCGCGATGGAGTACCTCGCCGGCGAGGACGTCAACCAGCTCATCAAGCGCGTCGGGCCCCTCGCGCCCGACCTCGCGCTGCGCATCGTCGCGCAGTCGTGCCTCGGGCTCCAGAAGGCGCACGAGGCGAGCGTCGTCCACCGCGACATCAAGCCGCACAACCTGTTCCTCTCGCGGCGCGACGCCGGCGAGATCCTCGTCAAGCTGCTCGATTTCGGCATCGCCAAGGTCAAGATGGACCGGGCGAACGAGACCGAGGGCGCCGACCTCACGCGCACCGGGAACCTCATCGGCTCGCCGCTCTACATGTCGCCCGAGCAGGCGCGCGGGCAAAAGGAGATCGATCACCGCACCGACATCTGGTCGCTCGGCGCCGTGCTCTACCAGGCGCTCACCGGGCGGACGCCGTACCATCACATCACCGCGCTCGGCGAGCTCATCATCGCCATCTGCTCGGATCCCCCGCCGCCGGTGCAGGACTTCGCGCCGTGGGTGCCGCCGGAGGTGGCGGCGATCGTGCACCGCTGCCTGCTGCAGGCGCCCGGGCAGCGCTACCAGAGCGCGCAGGAGATGTTCGGCGCCATCCGGCCGCTTCTCCCCTACGGCTGGGGCATCCACGAGAGCATGCTCGTGCCGCTGCCGGACGCGGTGCGCAGGCAGTCCGCGCCGCGGCTCTCGATGAACGGCAACGCCCCGCCCGCGAACCAGAGCGGCGCGTACGCCGCCACGTCGCCCGCCAACCAGAGCGGAGGGTACCCGGCGCTCGCGGCCTCGCCCGCGAACCAGAGCGGCGCGTACGCCGCCGCGTCGCCCGCCTACCAGAGCGGAGGGTACCCCGCGGTCCCGAACGAGCACCGCGGCGGAGGGTACCCGTCGTTCGCGCCGCCCCCGAACCCGAGCGGGCCACACGGCGCGATCGCGCCGGCCGCCAACCACGCCGGCGCCGCGACCACCGGGGCGCTCACGCAGTCGCATCGCGGCGCGCAGCCCGGCGCCTCGCGGGTGCCGGTCGTGGCCGGCGCCGCGCTGCTCGCCGCGGGCATCGCGGCCGGCGTGTACTTCGTCAGCGACCGATCGCCCGAGCCCGCCGCGCCGGCGGCGGCGTCGGCGATCCCCGAGGTGCTCCCGCCGGCGGCGGCCACCCCGGCGCCGCCCCCCGCGCCGACGCCGGCGCCGGCCGCGACGGGGACGTCGGAGGCCGACGCGGCCGAGCCGCAGCCCAGGCGCGTTCAGGTGGTCATCCTGCCGTCCGACGCCTCGGTCGAGGTCGAAGGCGTGCGCACGACCACCAGGAACGGGATCCTCGAGATCACCGGGCCGCTCGGGAGCGAGCACAGGGTGCGCGTGTTCAAGGGAGCGAACGAGGCGGTGACCGACGTGATCGTGACCACCAGCGGCGCGCGGCCGCTCAAGATCGAGCTCGCGCCGACCCCGGCGAAGGGCGCCCCGGCGCCTCCGGCGAAGGGCGCCGGAGCCGCGCCGCCGACGGCTCCGGCGCCGGCGCCGACGACCTACAAGGGGATCATCGACGACACGGAAGAGTTCGGAAAGTAAGCGCAGAAGAACAAGGCTGAGTACGGTGCTCGATCGAATGGATCTGCGTACGCGGCGCGGCGGCTCGTGTCCTCTCTCCCTCGCGTGGCGGCCCGGGCCGGCGCGGCGGCTGCGCGCGCTCTCGGCCGCGCTCGCCGTCACGGTCGCCGCGGGATCGGCGCTCGCCCAGCCAGCGCCGGCCGGCGCGGAGGGCGCCGTGCAGGCCGGCGCGGAGGGCGCCGCGCCGGCCGAGGAGGCGCCCGTCTCCGAGACGACCCGGCAAGTCGCGCGGCTCCACTTCGAGAAGGGGCTCGCCCTGCTGCGCGAGGAGGCCTGGGGCCCCGCGCTCGCCGAGTTCCTCCTCTCGCGCAAGCTCTACCCGACGCGCGCGGCCACGAACAACGCCGCGATCGCGCTGCGCAAGCTCCAGCGCTACGACGAGGCGCTCGAGATGTTCGAGACCTTCCTGCGCGATTTCACCATGTCCGCCGCCGAGCGCGCGGTCGCGCAGCGCGAGATCGCCGAGCTGCGCGCGCTCGTGGGGACGCTCGACATCACGAACGCCGAGCCCGGGGCGTCCATCGTGGTGAGCGGCGAGGAGCGCGGGCAGTACCCGCCCGTCAAGCCGATCCGCGTCGCCGCGGGCGCGCACGTCGTCCGCGTCTTCAAGGAGGGCTACGAGCCGGTCGAGGTGCGCGTCGACGTCGCCGGGGGCCAGACGGTCACGGTGAACGCGAAGCTCCGCAGGCTGGTCCGCTCCGGCCGGCTGCGCGTCGTGGAGCGGGCCGGCAAGACCGTCGACGTGCTCGTGGACAACGTGGTCGTGGGGCAGACCCCGTGGATCGGCACGCTGTCGGTCGGCGCTCACATGGTGGCGCTGCGCGGCGAGGGGAAGCTCGGGACGCAGCCGACGGCGGCGCCCGTGAAGCCGCAGGAGCTCACGACGCTGTCGCTCCTCGCCGAGGACCTCGACGCGTCGCTGCGGGTCGATCCCACGCCGCCGGGCGCGAGCGTCTGGATCAACTCGGTCAACGTCGGCAACGGCGTCTGGCTGGGCCGGCTCAAGGCCGGCGCGCACCGGGTGGAGGTGAAGGCCGACGGGTTCGTCTCCGAGGCGCGCACGGTGACGCTGCAGAAGGGCCAGCGGCAGAGCCTCCGCGTCGCGCTCGAGCTCGACGAGGACGCGGAGATCTGGCGCAAGCCGCCGAAGGTGACGCTCGACGCGAGCGCGTCGTTCCTTGTGGCGCCGACGCTCGGCGGCGAGATCATGAGCGGCTGCGGCTCGGGGTGCTCACGCGGGATCGGCCTCGGCGGCCTCGGCATGATCCACGGCGGCTACGAGCTCGGCTCGGGGATCGGCGTCGGGATCGAGCTTGGCGCCCTCTTCGCGACGCAGCAAATCGAGGGGCGCCCGGCGGGGCTCAGGCCGGTCGGGTATCCGGAGCCGCTCCGCGGCACGGCGAGCGACGCGCTCCGCGTGGGCGGCTTCCTGGCCGGCGCGACGTTCGGCTACCACGTCGGCGAGGAGTTCCCGGCGCTCCTGCGGCTCGGCGCCGGGGTGCTCGTGGACCAGGTCCGCGACGAGCGTACCGGCAGGTTCAGGACGACCGACGGGGCGTGGTTCAACACCGCTCCCGTGGTCGACTTCGCGCCGGCGACGTACTTCTACGTGGACCCGGAGGCGAGGCTCGGGCTGCGGCTCGGGGAGCGATGGGAGCTCTCCGCGAGCCTGAAGCTGCTGCTGCTGATCGGCCTCAGCAAGCCGGCGTGGGACAACACGATCGAGCTCGCGGCGGAGAGCGACGGGATCGGCACCTACGCGCCGGAGTCGCTCATGGGCGACTTCGTGTTCATGATCGCGCCCGGGGCGAGCCTGCGGTACCAGTTCTGACGGGCTCGAGCGCTCGGCGCACGGCCGCGACGCTGGGGACGCGCCGCGCGCGAGGGCCCGTGCCCCTCGCGCAAGGGCCTTTCGCCCCTGTCTCGCGACCCGGCGACGCCGGCGCTGCGGCCGGCGTGGAAGCTCCCCTGATGTCTTGAAGGTCCGTGTGAAGGTGAAGGTGCGTGGGGTGGCTCAGGCGGCTCGCGGAGCCCGCCGGGCGGGCCCCGCGCTGGGCTTGAGACGGCGCCGCAGGAGCAGCGCGAGCCCGAGCAGGAGCCCCCAGCCCGCGCGCGCGCTCGATCCATTGCCCATCCTGCAATCGCAACCGCCTTCGAACTTCGGCACCGACGCGCCGTCGCCACCCGCGCCGCCGCCGCCGCTCGCGTCCGTCGGGCCGCCTGCGCCGCCGCCGCCGCCTGCGCCGCCGCCGCCGCCTGCGCCGCCGCCTCCTCCAGGGCCGCTGCCCGCCGTGCCGCCGCCCTCGGCGCTCGTCGAGTCGCAGGCGTCTCCGATCCCGTTCATGTCGCTGTCCGCCTGGTCGTCGTTCCGAGCGTCAGGGCAGTTGTCGCAGGCGTCGCCTCGACCGTCTCCGTCCCTGTCCGCCTGATCGCGGTTCTTTACGAGCCGGCAGTTGTCGAGCGGGGCGCCGTCCGTGTCCACGTCGTCTATCCCGTCGTCGTCGTCGTCCGGGTCGCAGGCGTCGCCCAGGCCGTCACCGTCGGTGTCGGTCTGGTTGTCGCGTGGCTCCGGCGGCGCGGGGAGGAGCGGCCCGTTGGGCACGAAGTGGCAGTTGTCGAGCGGGTCGCCGCTCGCGTCGACGTCATTGACCCCGTCGTTGTCGTCATCCTCGTCGCAGGCGTCCCCCGCGCTGTCGCCATCGTTGTTCTCTTGCAACGGATTGGGGACGCGAAGGCAGTTGTCCACGCGGTTCTCGACGCCATCCAGGTCGATGTCGCCGTCGTCGCACGCGTCGCCGATGCCGTTCTCGTCGATGTCCTCCTGGTTCGGGTTGGGCGTCGTGCGACAGTTGTCGAACACCACCTCCCCCGACGTCATGTCGAGGCGGCCGTCCGGGATCGAATCGTTGTCCGAGTCGACATCGCGGTAGTCGGGGATGTAGTCCCGGGACGACTCGATCCGGTCCGTGTCCGCCGGGAACGGCGTCGCGCTCGGATCGCCGGCCTCATCGATGTCGTCGACGTGATCAGCGTCGCTGTCGGGATCCCGCGCGTCGTAGTCGCCGTCGCCGTCCGTGTCGACCGGGGTGCTGAAGTAGCACGGGCCCGAGCACTGGGTGATCGTGACCGGGCTGGAGTCGTCGTCGGTGTCGATCGGCGTGAGCTCGTGACAGTCGCTCGCGCCGCACACCGCGACCGCGTCGGCCACGCCGTCCCCATCCGTATCCACGCTTGGCCGGAAGCACGAGGTGTCGCCCTCGGCGCATACCTTGAGGCTGTCGGACAGGCCGTCGTCGTCGGTGTCCACCGCGACGGCGATGTAGCAGCGCGAGGCGCCAGGGCCGGCGACGCAGATGGAGAGCCCGTCGACGATGCCGTCGGGCGCGCCGCTCGTGTCGTCGTCCCAAGCTGTGCAGATCACGCCGTTCGGGCACACCTCGACCGCGTCAGGGATCGTATCGCCGTCGTGATCGGCGTTGAACGGGCTCGTGGTCCACGAGATCTCCAGCTGGTTGTCGATCCCGTCGTTGTCCGCGTCGCGATCGCACTCGTCCCCGATCGAGTCGCCGTCGGTGTCGGCTTGCAGCGGGTTGACCCGCAGGCGGCAGTTGTCGAGCGGCTCGCCGTTCGCGTCCACGTCGTCGATGCCGTCGCCGTCGTCGTCTGGGTCGCAGGCGTTTCCCAGGCCATCGCGATCGGTGTCGAGCTGGTTGTCGAGCGGCGGGGCGCTCGGGTTCAGCGGCCCGTTGGGCACGAACTGGCAGTTGTCGAGGGGACGCCCGGCGTCGTCGAAGTCGTTCACGCCGTCGTTGTCGTCGTCTGGGTCGCAGGCGTCGCCCTGGCCGTCGCGATCGAAATCGGTCTGGTCGGCGTTGGCCAGGAACCAGCAGTTGTCGTCGCCCTCGTCGATGGCGCCGTTGCCGTTGACGTCATCGACGACGCCGTCGTTGTCGTCGTCTGGGTCGCAGACGTCGCCCTGGCCGTCGCGATCGAAGTCGTCCTGGTCGGCGTTGGCCAGGAACCAGCAGTTGTCGTCGCCCTCGTCGATCGCGCCGTTGCCGTTGGCGTCATCGACGACGCCGTCGTTGTCGTCGTCTGGGTCGCAGGCGTCGCCGTGGCCGTCGCGATCGAAGTCGTCTTGGTCGGCGTTGGCCAGGAACCAGCAGTTGTCGTCGCCGTCGTCGATGGCGCCGTTGCCGTTGACGTCATCGACGACGCCGTCGTCGTCGTCGTCTGGGTCGCAGGCGTCGCCCTGGCCGTCGCGATCGAAATCGGCCTGGTCGGCGTTGGCCAGGAACCAGCAGTTGTCGTCGACCTCGTCGATGACGCCGTTGCCGTTGACGTCATCGACGACGCCGTCGTCGTCGTCGTCGTCGTCGCAGGCGTCGCCCTGGCCGTCGCCGTCGAAGTCGTCCTGGTCAGGGTTGGCCACGAACCAGCAGTTGTCGTCGACCTCGTCGATGACGCCGTTGCCGTTGACGTCGTCGACGACGCCGTCGTTGTCGTCGTCGTCGTCGCAGGCGTCGCCCTGGCCGTCGCCGTCGAAGTCGTCCTGGTCAGGGTTGGCCAGGAGCCGGCAGTTGTCGTCGCCCTCGTCGATGACGCCGTTGCCGTTCACGTCGTCGATGACGCCGTCGCCGTCGGCGTCGTCGTCACAGGCGTCGCCCTGGCCGTCGCCGTCGAAGTCGTCCTGGTCGGGGTTGGCCACGAACCAGCAGTTGTCGTCGCCCTCGTCGACGACGCCGTTGCCGTTGACGTCGTCGACGACGCCGTCGTTGTCGTCGTCGTCGTCGCAGGCGTCGCCCCGCAAATCCCCGTCGAAGTCGTCCTGGTCGGGGTTGGCCACGAACCAGCAGTTGTCGTCGCCCTCGTCGACGATTTCGTTGCCGTTGACGTCGTCGACGACGCCGTCGTTGTCGTCATCGTCATCGCAGATGTCGCCGTCGCCGTCGCCATCGAAGTCGCTCTGGTCCGCGCCCGGGATGAGCGGACAGTTGTCGCAGGCGTCACCGATGCCATCGGCGTCGCTGTCCAGCTGGTCGTCCGAGGTGTCCGCGGGCGTCGGGCCCAGCGGGCCATTTTGCGTGATGGGGCAGTTATCGAGGGGCTTGTTGTCCTCGCCACAGTCGTTCACCCCATCATTGTCGTCGTCGTCGTCGCAGACATCCCCTTTTGAGTCTGCGTCGTGGTTGGCCTGATCCGGATTGGGAATGCACGGACAGTTGTCATTGCGGTTGAGGATGCCATCCCTGTCGTAATCAGCCCCCGGGAAACCAGGGTCGCACGCCACCCGCGGCTCGCACACCGCCCACGAAATATTCGTGAACAGCAAAGTGGGCAGGACGATGGACATCAGGAGCCAGCAGCTGCGCTGGCGACGCCAGCAGCTGCGCTGGCGACGCCAGCGCAGCGCGCACGTGGCCTGGGCTACTTGGCGCATACTCTCTCCGGCGAGCATTCGCCCTCGGCCCCGGTGCAGCGGCATTCCGATTCCACGCAGTGCAGCCCGAAACCAGCGCACTCACTGTCCTGTTCGCATTCCTTGACTTTACAATAGCGATTCCTCGCGTCGTCGACGCCGATGCACCTGGATGCTCCCGGGCAATCCGTGCCCTCGGTTTCCAGTGTGCACGGCTGGACGCATCGACGGATGCCGCCAATTGCGATGCAATCGAACGTCCCAGGACCCCCCCTCTGTTCGCAGTAATCCCGATCCGGGCATTGCTCGATCGCGCAAACCCCGCTAGCATCGCAGGTCGAGCAGACGTCCGTCCCGGTGCATCTCAGCCGGCAATAGCCGTACGTGGGCTCGCTGCCCCCCGAGCCTCCGCTGCCCGATGTGGCGCTGGTGGTGGCCCCGCCCGTTCCTCCGTCACCGCCGGCGCCCCCGCCACCCGATGCGGTGCCGGCGCCTGCGCCTCCCTGACCGCCCGCGCCCCCTTCACCGCCCGCCCCGCCCGTGCCCCCGGCGCCTCCCGATCCGCCGCTCGACGTGGTGGCGCTCGACGTCGTGGCGCTCGAGGTCCCCGTGCCTCCTCCGCCGGTGCCACCGTCCGAGCCGCACGCCGCTTGAATCGCCGTCGCAGTAACAAGCAGAAGAAGGCCGCCTCGCCGCATTGAGCACGCTCCCGAGCAGGGTACTTCTATCTTCGTACACCCCTCATCTCTCACCTGACAAGCAAACACGCCGGGTAGCGCCCGCTTCGGCCGACGCACGGCGGCGGCCGTGCGCCAAAACTCATGTAGGCCCATGTCCCACCCAAATGCGCGGCGCTCGGGGACCCGACGTTTTCGCCCAGGTTGCAGGCGCAACGACGTTCTCTGGTATCGTGGCCCCGCGCATCCAGCGGTCTCCGCGTTTGCGCACGGATCGACCCCTGACACAAGGACCCGGCACGTGCCCAGACCCAAGCTCCGACGAGCCGCCCCGCTGCGGCGATCGATGCGGCCTTTCACCGCCATGCCAGCGGTCTTCGCCCTCGTCGCGTGCTCGAGCGAGCCTCCCGCCCCCGTCGATCCGCCCGCGGATCCGATCCTCGCGGCGCCCGAGCACGCCGCGTCAGCAGCGGCCCGGGTCAAGGCGATCGGCGCCCGTGTCCCGGGGTTCGACGCGGCGTTCGTCGGGCGGCCCGCGCCGGCGCGCCGCTTCGATGTCACGCCCGGCGGAGCCCTCCGCCCGGTGCTCCCGGCCCCGCGCGCGGGCGAGCGCACCGCGGCGGTCGAGCTCGCGGCCCGCGCGACCGCGCCGACGCGCATCACCGACGAGGTCTCGGGCCTGCGGCTCGCCTTCTCTCTCGAGGGCGCCTCCGACGCGCCCGCCGCCCTGGCCGACGGCATCGCGATCCGCGCGGGCGCCGCGCCTTCGGGCGGGGATCTCCTCCACCGCGTGGACGGCCACGGCGTCGAGGATCTCGCCTATTACGAGCGCGCTCCGGCGGTGGAGGAGCTCCGCTACCGCGTCGACGTCACGGGGGCCGCGGGGCTTCGCCTCGTCGCGAGGACGCTCGAGTTCCTCGACGCCGAGGGCGCGCCGCGCCTGCGGATCGCGCCGCCCTACGTGCTCGACGCGGGCGGCGCGCGCGTCGAGGCGAGCCTGTCGGTCGAGGGCTGCGCCGTCGACGAGAGCCCGCGCGCGCCGTGGCGGCGGCCCGTCACCCCGCCGGGCGCGCCCGCGTGCGCGGTGAAGGTCTCATGGGGTGGCACGGGCGTGCGCTACCCCGCGGTGGTGGACCCGTACTGGCAGCAGACGGGCGCGATGAGCGAGGCGCGCGCGCGGCCCACGGCCACGCTCCTCGATCCGAGCGATCCCGGGAGCGAGGTGCTCGTCGCGGGCGGCTTCGACGACGCGAATGCGCCGCTCCGGTCCGCCGAGCTCTACGAGCCGCTGCGCCGCGTGTTCGCGCGGACCGGCGACATGACCGCGCGGCGAGGCGGTCACACGGCGACGCGGCTCGACGACGGCCGCGTGCTCGTGGTCGGGAGCGGCTCGCCTCGCTTCAACATCACGACAGCCAGCCTCGCGGAGACCTCGACCGAGCTCTACCTGCCCGCGGAGGGCACCTTCACGAGCGGCCCCTCCCTGTCCACGGCCCGGTTCGATCACACGGCGACGCGGCTCGACGACGGCCGCGTGCTCATCGCCGGCGGCGCGCCGACCCTCGGCGCCACGCCGCTGAACTCGTTCGTGCTCTACGACCCCTCCACGGGCTCGCTCGGCGCGCCCGGCACCATGCAGCGCCCGCGCCGGGGTCACGCGTCCGTCCTGCTCAACAACGGCACGGTGCTGATCACGGGCGGCCTCGTGAGCTCGTCGCTGGCCGCGCAGTTCATGGAGATCTACACGCCTGCTCCCGGCGGGCTCGGGAGCACGGCCGCGGTGCCGTTCAACATGCGGAGCGATCGCGCCTTCCACACGGCGACCCTGCTCAACCCGGGGGCGGATCCCGTGGTCACGCCGTCCGTCGTGCTGATCGCCGGCGGCGTCAACGCGACGAGCGGCAACGCTTACCTGAGCACCGCCGAGCTGTTCACGAGCGGCGCCGCCGAGCAGCGGTCGCTCCCCTCGATGAGCGGCGCGCGCGTGCATCACAGCGCGACGCTGCTGCCCTCCGGTGACGTGCTGATCGCGGGCGGCGCGAGCGCGACCGCGGCGGTGACCAGCAGCGCCGAGCTCTACGTTCGTCAGCACAGGGCCTTCTCGCCGCTGGCCACGCCCATGGGGGTGGGCCGCGCGCGGCACGCCGCGGTCCTGGTCAACGGCGGCGACTCCATCGCCGCGGGGAGGGGCGTGCTCGTGCTCGGCGGCGGCAGCGGGACAGAGGGCGCCACGGCAGAGATCCTGCTGAAGTCCCTGGGCGATTCATGCGCCCTCCCGGAGGAGTGCCTCTCCGGGTTCTGCGCTGAAGGCGTCTGCTGCGATCGAGCCTGCGACGCAGAGTGCGATTCGTGTACGCAGGTCGGCAAGCAAGATCGCTCCGCGAGCGGGACCTGCGGCCCTGCGGTGGCGGGCAAACCGTTGCCCGTCCACTGCAAGACCAATGTCGACGGCCACGGCATCGAGGTACACAATGAATGCAACGGCCTGGGGCAGGCCGCCCCGAACGAGTTGACCAGAGATTGCACACCGGGCACATGCACCGGTGATCGCTGCAGGGATTACTGCACCCCGGAGCTGCCGTGCGATTCCTCCGGGTGGTGCGACTACAGCGACACCGAGGGCGCGGGCGGCGCTGGGGGCGCTCTAGCAGGGGGCGCCGGCGGCGCAGCGGTGACCGGTGGCGGCGCCGATGCAGGCGCTGGCGGCACGGGGACCGGCGGCGCGGGGGGCGGGGCAGGGGGCACGGGTGGCGCCGGCGGCGCAGCGGGGGCCGGCGGCGTGAGCGGCGCGGCGGGGGCCGGCGGCGTGAGCGGCGCGGCGGGGGCCGGCGGCGTGAGCGGCGCAGCGGGAGCCGGCGGCGGGGGCGGCGCAGCGGGGGCCGGCGGCGATGCGGGCGTTGGCGGTACGGGGGACGGCGCCGGCAGGCCGCCGGGATCGGGGTTGTGCCGGCTAAGGTACCCTCTCGGCGCCTCTTGCATTGAGGACGCGCAGTGCCTCGGCCTGTCCGGCATCACCGAGCCGGGACACTGCGTCGACGGTGTTTGCTGCGACCTCCCGTGCGAGGGGGCATGCCAGGCATGCAATCTCCCGAACAGCAACGGCAGATGCTCCCCGCTGGGCTCCCCTGACGCGCCCGAGCGGCCCTTGCCGGGGCATCCGGCGTGCCCCGGCGACGGCGACTGCGCCGGCGTCTGCACGGGCAAGGCCGACGCCACCTGCTCGTTCCCGCAGCGCGACAGGGCCTTCAAGGATCCGGAGTGCGAATGCCCTGGCGGCGATTGCGCCGTCGGCCCCGCCATCTTGACGCGTTTTCTGTGCGACGGCGCTGGCAGCTACACCCCGACGCAAGGGCGCTGCGGCGGAGAGAGCGGCGGCTACCGCTGCGCCAGCAGCACGTCATGCAAGGACAGCTGCGCCTCCGACGCCGACTGCATCGCTGACTTCATCTGCGCAGCGGGCGCGTGCGTCCCGCTGGACGCCCCGCTCTGCGACGGCGATCACACCGTGCGGGTCCCCGCCGCCGCCGACATCGACTGCACGCCCTACCGCTGCGGCGGCAGCGCCTGCAGGACCTCCTGCGAGACGCTCGACGACTGCGTCGCGCCGTACGTCTGCAACCTCGCAGGCGCCTGCATTCACGTCGACGAGATCCCGATCGCCGACGCCCCGAGCTGCTCCTGCCGCGCGCCCGGCGCTTCGGCCGATGATCGAGGCCGCTGGGCGCTGCTCCTCGTCGCCCTCGGCGGCGCCGCCCTCCGCCGCCGCCGCCTTCGCGCGCTCCGCGCCTGACGCCGCCCTCCGCGCCTTTCGCCGTTGCCGGCAAGCGCGACGGCATGTTGCCCCCCGCCTCCCCCCCCCGCTATCGTGGCCAGCCGATGAGGTCTCCCTCCGTCGCAGCGGCAGCGTCCGCGGCCGTCCTCATGACGCTCGCCAGCGCCTCGCGAGGTCAGTCCACCGGCGGCTTCTCCCTCAACCGGTTCGAGCCAGCGCCCGCCGGGGACGCCTTCTTCGGCGTGCCGTCTCCCGCCGCTCCCGGCCACTTCGCGGCGCGCGCCCACGCGGTGCTCGATTACTCCCACCTGCCGATCCGCACGAGCGGCGAGGCCGATGTCGCCATCGTCTCCTCGCAGGCGTACCTGCGCCTCGACGCCTCGCTCGCCCTGTGGGAGCGCCTGCTGCTCTCGATCGATGCGCCGCTCGCCATCGCGCAAGGGGGCGACGATCCGAGCATCCCCGGCGTGCAGTTCACCGAGCTGACGGCGCCGGAGCTCGCCGACCTCCGCCTCGGCGCGCGGCTCCGTCTGCTCGGCGAGGACGCGGGCCCGGTCCAGCTCGGGCTCGGCGGCTACCTGTTCACGCCCACGGGCTCACCGGCGCAGTACACCGGCGACGCGGAGGTCCGCGGCGCCTTCCACGCGAGCATCGGCGGGCGCGCCGGCTCGACGCTCGGGTTCCTCTGGAATGCGAGCGGCGGGGTCGAGCTCGGCGGAGGGGAGAATCGCCCTCCGCTGGTCACGTTCGGCGGCGCCGCGGGGCTCCTCATGGGCGGCGATCTCCTCCAGCTCGGCGCCGAGCTGTACGGCGCAGCGCCGCTCGGCGAGGAGCTCGTGCTGTCGAGCGTGCCGGCCACGCCCGCGGACGCCGGCGTCAACGCCGAGCTGCTCTTCGGCGCCAAGCTGCGGGTCCTCGGCGGCTTGACGTTCGGCGCCGCGGTCGGCCCCGGCCTCCTGAACGCCGTCGGCACGCCGACCGTCCGCGCCGTCGGCATGCTCGGCTGGGCGCCCCTCCCGAAGCCGGCCCCGGAGCGCGCGCCGACCGTCGTCGCGGCTGGCGACAAGGACGACGACGGCATCGACGACCACATCGACGCCTGCCCCGACGTCAAGGGCGACCCGTCGCCCGATCCCGCGAAGGACGGCTGCCCTCCGGCGGACCGCGACGGCGACGCGGTGCTCGACATCGACGACGCCTGCCCGTCCACCCCGGGCGCTCGCAGCGCCGACGCCACGCAGAACGGCTGCCCGGGCGACTCGGACGACGACGGCTTCCACGACGGCATCGACGCTTGCCCCAGCGTGCGCGGCGGCCCGAGCGACGACCCGAAGCAGGTCGGCTGCCCGAGCGACGCGGATGGCGACGGCATCGTCGACGCCGCGGACGCCTGCCCGAAGATCAAGGGGCCGGCGAGCCGGAACCCGAAGCAGAACGGCTGCCCGGACGATCCGGACGGCGACGGCGTCCGCGGCGCCGCGGACGCCTGCCCGAACGAGCGGGGGCTCTCCGACCCCGATCCACGGCAGAACGGCTGCCCGAGATTCGTCCGCGTGAACGCCGACGAGATCACCACGTCGAAGCCGGTGCAGTTCGTCGTGTACGGCAAGACCCGCGCCCAGACGGTCGATCCCGTCTCCGACGAGATCCTGTACGAGGTGCGCGACGCCATCCAGCAGAACCCGGACATCGAGCTCGTCGAGGTGCAAGGCCACACGGACGACAGCGGGACCGAGGAGTACAACCTGCGCCTGTCCCAGCAGCGCGCGGATGCGGTCCTCTCGTGGCTCGTGGCCGCCGGGGTGCCGCGAGAGAAGCTCGTCGCCAGGGGCTACGGCTTCGAGCAGCCGCTCGGGGACAACCGCGTCAAGACAGGGCGCCAGAAGAACCGCCGCGTCCAGTTCGTGATCATCAAGCGCAAAGGACAGCAGTAGCGAGCGGGCGAGGTCGTCGTGATTGCGACCTCGCCACGCCACAACGCCCGAGACACCACAACCACCGACAGCCGCGCCGAGCCTTGCAGCCAGGGCAATCGCCGCGCCGCCGTGCCGCCGTGCCCACGGCCACCGCCCGACCCCCGGTCGTGACCGTTCCCTGACAGCCGTGGTCAGGCGCGTGTGTCACCTTGAGGGATGCTCCATACGGTGGCAATCTCAGATATCCATCTTTGCGAGCTCGAGCCGGGTGACGGTCTGTGGATGCGCTACCGTCAGGCTCCTTACTCCCCCGACAGCGAGGTCGCGGCGATGCTGGACGCGCTTCGGGACGAGATGAAGCATGGCACGGCGCGCGGCGCCGGCCGGCATGAGCTCACGCTGGTGCTCAACGGCGACGTGTTCGACCTCGACGCGCCGCGCGTGATCGATCGGAAGAGCGTCTTCCACGACCTGCCGCGCAGCGCCGAGCACGCGGTCCCGGCGATGAAGGCGATCCTCGCGGACCACCCGGTGTTCATCGAGGCGCTGGGCCGCGTCGTCGCGGATGGGCACACCGTCGTGTTCATCTCCGGCAACCACGACGTCCAGCTCACGTTGCCCGAGGTGCGCGACCTGGTCCGGTCCCGCGTGGTCGAGGCGGCGCTCGCCGCGCTGGGCGGCGCGTCGCGCGCCGGATCCAGCTCGCCCGCGGGCGCGCCCGAGGCCGAGCGGGCGCGCGCGGCGCTGGGCGCGCGCGTCGTGTTCCGCGCCTGGTTCCACAAGACGCCGGACGGCATCATCGTGGAGCACGGCAACCAGTACGACGCCTATTGCAGCTACCGCTACCCCATGGTCCCGTTCGGCCGGAAGCCGGGCGAGATCCAGCCGACCATGGGCTCGCTCGTGTGCCGGTTGCTCGTCTCGCGGATGGGGTACTTCAACCCGCACGTGGACTCCTCGTTCATGCTGTCCGCGTTCGGCTACCTCGCGCACTGGGCGCGCTATTACCTGTTCTCGCGCCGCTCGCTCGCGGGGGCGTGGGCGCTCGGCGCGCTCCGCACGGTCGTCGAGCTCGTGCGCCGGCGCGAGCCCGAGCGGCGCGCCCGCCTGCGCGAGTGCCTCGCCGCCGCCGCGCAGGAGACGGGCGCTCCGCTCCGCGCCGTCGCCCGCCACGCCCGCCTGTTCGCGCCGCCGGCCGAGGACCGGCTGGGGCTCGTCGCGCGCGAGCTCTGGCTCGACCGGGCCGCCTTGGCGCTGCTCGCGGTCGCCGTGGCCCTCGTGTGGCTCCTGCTCGCGCCGATCTGGCTCGCGCCGGCGGCGCTCGTCGCGCCGGCGGGGCTCGTCGTTTACGAGCGCCTCGTGCCGAAGCTCCCGCTCGAGGCGACCTGGCAGCGGGTCAGCCGCGCCGCGCGCCAGGTCGCCCGCGCCCACCGGGCCCGGGCGGTCGTCTTCGGCCACACGCACACGCCCGAGGGCAGCTGGGAGGGCGGGCTGTTCTTCGGCAACACCGGCTCCTGGTCCGCCGCCTTCGAGGACATCGCCTGCACCAAGCCGGTCTTCGCCGCGCGTCCCCTGGTCTGGCTGCGGTCCGAGCCCGGCGCGGGCAGCTCCGCGCGCCTCTCGGGCGGGCTCGTGACCTGGAAGAACGGCCGCTTCGAGGCCCGCACGGCCAGCGTCCCGCCCCCTGCCGAGCAGCTCCGCGAGCCGCACGGCGCCCCTCCGCCGCTGCGGTCGCCCGCGACCGCGGCGCTGCGCACCTAGCGCGCGTGCGCGCGTGCTCGAGCGGCCCGGCGCTCCCCGCTCGAATTGAGCCCCTTCCTGACTTGCGCGAGGCGTCCGGCCGCTGGATGCTGCCCGGAGTCGACACGCGTCTCGCCGACGAGGAAGCTCCGTGAACCCTCCGCTCCGCATCGAAGCCGCCGGTGACAGCCATGTTGGCCGCCAGCGCGAGCACAACGAGGACAGCTTCGCCGTCGATCTGGATCTCGGCCTCTTCGTCGTCGCGGACGGCATCGGCGGCGCCGCCGGAGGGGAGATCGCGTCGCGGATGGCGGTCGACATCGTGCAGTCGAGCTGCAAGGACGGCGAGGGCGAGATCACGCAGCCCACGGGCTACGACGAGGCCGCGGGCCCCTTGGAGCTGCGCCTGGTCTCGTCCATCTGGCGCGCCAACGAGCGCATCTTCGAGGTGGGGCAGCGCGATCCGCGCTTTTACGGGATGGGGACGACGTTCGCGGGCGTGTACGTCGACGCGACCTCGGCCTGCATCGCGCACGTGGGCGACAGCCGGGTCTACCGGTACCGCGACCACCGGCTGGAGCGGCTCACCGAGGATCACTCGCTCTGGAACGAGCACCTGCACAGCGGCGAGCAGCTGCCGGACGACGTGGATCCGCTGCTCGCCCGCAACGTCGTGACGCGCGCGCTCGGGATGGGGAAGACGGTCGACGTCGCCACGCGCATCGAGCGACCCGAGGCCGGCGATCTCCTGCTCATCTGCTCGGACGGCCTCTCCGGCCCGGTCCCCGAGCCGGAGATCGCCGAGCTGCTCGCGCAGGGCGCCGATCTCGCCGCGACCGCCCGCTCTCTCATCGACCGCGCCAACCAGCACGGCGGCCCCGACAACGTGACGTGCGTCCTCATCCGCTGGACCCCCGCCGCCTGACGCCCCCGCGCCCTACCGCCCGCTCTCCCCCCCGACGGATGTGCGCCTAAGGCAGGGAGGGGATGCCGAGGAGGTCTGCGGATCTGGTCATGTCGTACGCGAGCGTGCCGGGCGTCGCGTCGTCGCTCTCGCGCTCGACGAGCGAGAACAGCTTCCCGAACGGGGTCGCGAGCTGCTCCTCGGTCGGCGCCTCCTCGCTCCACCCCTCCGGCAGCGGCGGCAGCGCGTCGCCCTCGATCGCGTCGTACGCGCTCGACAGCCGGTCGAAGCCGGCGAGCACCGCCTCGTCGACCTCCGCGCCCTCGGCCCCCTTCGTGAGCAGCCACGGCTGGAAGGCGGCGTAGGTCTGCTCGCCGGCCGCGACGTTCGCGCGCATGTCGGCGAGGGTGTACTGCGCGTAGCGCGACTCCTCCTCTCCGGTCGCCGCCTTGCTCGTCTTCTCGACCTGCTCCAGGATCGAGCTGATCACCCCGCGGTACGCGGACGGCGCGTCGAGCGCGAGGCCCTCGAAATCGGCCTTCATCTTCGCCGCGTCGGCCTTGAGCCGCTCGCAGAGCTCGCCCTTGAACGCGGCCGCCTCGGCCTCGGTGGCCGGGAAGGCCGCGGGGCTGTAGTTCGTGAGCGCCGACTCGAAGGCGAGGACGGGCTCCGGGATCTCGTCCGCCCAGAGGATGCGCTCGACGGCGTGCACGCCGGTCACCCCCTCGTCGTCGAAGGGATCGTCGTCGGCCGCGACCTCGATGAACGCGTCGTAGCGGGCGTCCGTCGAGTAGTCGAGGTCCGGAAAGACGACCGCGATGGCCCCCTCGACGCGCTCGTAGGACTGCCGCGCCTTCTTCCACGCGGCCTTCATCGCGTCGACGGCCGCCTTGTCGCTCGACGCGCTCCACCCGTCCTCGTCCGGCTCGGGCGCGGCCGCCTGGAGCGCGGCCGTGGCGGCGGCGAACTCGTCGAGGTTGTCCTGGATGAAGGCCTTCACCTCGAGCACTGCCCGTCGCTCGTAATCCGCGTCGGTGTACAGCGTCTCGTTGTCGCTCCCGCACGCGGGGAGCGAGAGGGCGGCGGCGGCGATGGCCAGACCGGACCGCAGGCAGGCGGGGATATGCATGGATCTTTCGAGCTCCTTCTCGCGGCTCGCCCGGAGCGAGCGCGGGATGTCGGTTGGCGCGAGCGCGCGCCGGCGAACGTCGATCAGAGCGAGCGCACGAAGCCGATGAGGGCCTCGCGATCTTCGCGGGAGAGCGCGCGGAAGGCGGCGACCGAATCGGCCGCCTCCGACCCCGGGCCGTCGTGGAGCAGGATGGCCTGCTCGAGGGTCCTGGCGCGGCCGTCGTGGAGGTACGAGGTGCTGTGGCGCATGCCGATGAGCGGCGCCGTCCGCCAGGAGACGGAGCTCGCCGACTCGTCGGCCAACCCGTCGGCGAGATCGGGGCCGAGGTCGTGCAGCAGGAAATCGGTGTAGACGGGCGCGTCGATGTCCGCCAGCTGCGCGATCGGGTAGTCGGCGCGCGTCCGCAGCGAGGGGACGTGGCAAGCGGCGCAGTCGACCTCGGCGAACAGCGCCTGACCGCGCTCGTCGGCGGGCGCGCGCCTCGGGATCTCCAGCAAGCGCATGTAGTCGGCGACGGCGTTCACCGTGTCGAGCGCCACGTCCTCGCCCGGCTTGGCGTCGTCCGTGAGCCCGTCCGGGTTCGGCAGCTCGTCCGGGCGGAGCGGCGAGGTGATGCCCATGTCGCCCTGGTAGGCGTCGGCCGTGAAGTCATCGAGCGTCGCCACCCGCGCCTTGAACCCGAAGCGGCCGATGAGGTTCTCGTCGCCCTCGCCGAAGGTGTGGAACGACTCGTCCGCGTTCTTCTTCGAGTGGAACACCACCCGGTTGATGCGCCCGCGGATGGCGTCGCCGCGCGCGGCCTGCTCGGCCGCGATCCGCTCGATCTCGGCGTCGTCGACCGCCTCCATGTACCCGCGCCCGAACACCGGCGGGCCGAGGCGCTGCGAGAGCTTGATCGTCCCCTCGAGCTCGGGCCGCGCGAGCGTCGTCGCCCCGGCGACCCCGTAGGGCCGCATCGTGTGCCCGTAGGGGAGCGCCGCCTGATCCACCGCCGGCGTCACGCCGTCGGCCTCGACGAGCACCATCTTCTGGACGGCGCCCGGGCCGCGCGCGGCCCCCTCGTGGCACCCCGCGCACGAGGAGCGGATGTACAGCGGCCCGAGCCCGTCGCGCTCGCGAAACACGAAATCGAAGAGCGCGTCGCCGTCCTTGAACCGGGCCACCTGCTCCGCGGAGGCGCCGTGCAGCGGGATATCGCTGAGATCATCGCCGATCAGCTGGAGGCCGAGCAGCGGGTCGGCGGGCGCAGGCTCTCCGCCGCAGCCGATGATGAAGAGCACAGGAAGCGCGAGAACTGAGGCAAATCGCGACATGTTGTCGACGCGTAGCGTAAGGGTAAATGAAAGTCAATGTCAACAACCCGGAGAGCCGCGCTGGCCGCTGCGGATCGCGCGCGGACGGTTCGCGTCGCCGCGCGAAGCGCGGTGGAGGCCCAGGCGTTACACTGCGGGGCCGGCGCGGACGGGGCCCACGCTGGAGGACGGCGGATGACGCAGCGAGATGACGAGCGGCGCGCGGCATCGAGGGCCCTCGCGGACGGGCTGCGCGAGATCGCGTGGCTCGACGAGCGCCGCGCGGCCCACCTGGCGCTCAACGCCGGCTGGCTCCGGTACATGGGCCCTGGCTACGGCAACGACGTCTGCTCGATGTGCGGCGCGCTCCTCGAGCGGGGCACGGCGTACATGCACTGCGCGCCCTGCCTTGCGACGCGCGGGATCGACGAGCGGGCGCTGCTCCTCGCCTGCGCGGAGGCGATGGCCGGGGACTGGCCGTTCCAGGACCGCCGGCCCGACGGCAGGCGCTGGGCGCACGCGCTGATCGCGTTCTGGCGGAACCACGTCGATCCGATGGAGTCGAGGGCGGTCCCGTACCGGAACAACACGCTCGAGTCCGCCTTCCACTACATGAAGCGGCGCCTCGCCGAGGCGGGGGTCGCGGAGCTCTGGACGTTGCCTGACGAGAGCCAGCGCGGGCTCGATCCTGCGATGGTCGTGCGCGCCCGGGGCGGCGCGCTGGTGATCGGCGTCGCCACGCAGCGCCGCATCGCGACGGCCGAGGACGGGGCGCCCGGCGGGCACGTCGCGCTGTTCGACGAGTTCCTCCGCCTCGCGGGCGAGCGGGAGGGGTTCCTGGTGGTCGAGAAGCTGAGCCGGCGCGCGCGGCGCGACGCGCCCGTCCGGGAGAGCGCGGTGACGACCGCCGAGGGACGGCGCGTGACGCAGCTCCGCTGCATGCAGGAGGACCGGAGCTGGCCCGCGCCCCCGGCGCCGGAGTAGGCGCGGCGCGCTACTGCCTGAAGGACTGCTCGATGTCGTAGATCTCGGCCGCCACGCCGTCCTGCCCGTTGTACCGCGCCGAGGCCCCGCGCCCGCCGAGCCCGGCCTCGCCGATCTCGACGGTCGTGTTCGAGAGGGAAGGCGCCCTGACCGCGTAGGCGACGGCGATCGAGTGCCCGCCGAGCCCACCGCCGCCGTGGCCGCCCCGGCCGCCTCGCCCGCCCGCGCCGCCGCTGCAGGCGGCGTTCAGCCCCGTGGCCTCGCCCAGGATGCCGCCTGGCCCGCCCTGACCGCCCTCGCCGCCCTCCTGGCCCCTGCTGCCGTCTCCGCCGTCGCCCCCGCGGCCGGTCTTCAGCACCACGTCGTTGAAGTGGACCGGCGCGCTCCCCGCGAACACCGCGATGCTCGCCCCGCCCGCGCCCCCGCCGTTGCCGCCGAGCCCACCGCAGCCGCCCGCGCCCCCGGAGCCGCCGGCGGCGCCTCCCGCCGTGCTCTCGAACGGGCACATCATCGCGCCCGCGCCGCCCTTGGCGCCGCCGCCGCCCCCGCCGCCCTGGCCCGGCTTGCCCGGCGTGCCGTTGCCGGCGAGCGGGCCGGTGTACCCGTCCAGGATCACGTCGCCGAAGCCGACCGCCCCCGCGCCGGGACGCCCATCTGCGCCGTCCGCGCCCGCGTCGCCCGGCGTGCAGGCCCTGCTGCTGGACTCGCCCCTCCCGCCGTTCTCCGCGTCGCGCGGATCCCCGTCGCCTCCATCGGAGCCCGACGAGACCGAACCGACGCCCCCGCTGCCGCTGCGCGAGTCGTCCTCGCGGTCGTCGGGCGTACCGCAGGTGTTGAACACCGGGGCCCCGCCGAGGACCGCAGAGGACGTGCACGCGGCGTTGCCGAAGTTGCCGGACTGCCCCGCCTCGGCGGGGTCGCTCGCGAACGACTCGCCCTCTTTGCCCGGCGCCCCGTCGCCCGCCTCGAGGATGCACCGCGTGAAGTCGACCGGGATCCCCGAGGTGTTCGCGGCGATCGAGGAGCGGCCTGCCAGCTCGGTGTGGGCCGGCAAGATCGAGCGCGCGATGACGTGGAGGTCCTCGACGACCACCGTCGAGGCGCCGCTGCCGCCGTGGAACTTGAGCGGCGTCTCGCCTTCAGGCGCGGTGAGCGTCGTCTTCTTCTTGTCACCTATCCACCGCCAGTCGTCGCGGCAATCGAGCCCACCGAAGATACTGTGTCCCGAGGGCACGAGCACCGCCTCGTCGAACTCCTCGGCGCAGACGTAGATGCGCTTTCCCTTGCTCCAGGCAAGCTCGATCGCCTTCGAGAGCGTCTTCAGCGGCGCCCCCGAGGTCCCCGCGTTGCCGTCGTGCCCGGTGCGGGAGACCCACAGGCCGCACGACGAAGCGATCTTCCCCTCGGCCTTGCTCGGGACGCAGGCGTCGTCCGACGGCCCATCATCGACGGGTATCTGGATGTAATCACCATTGCCGATGTTGCAGCCGCTGGCCGTCGCCGCGGCAGCCGAAATGAACCCCAGCAATACGAATGCATCAGCTTTGAATTGAATCCCCATACTATTCTTATTCCGGCCACCCCGGGGCGATTTCCAAGCAAAGCGACATGGCGCCTCCCGTGCGGCGCGCTCTCCACGCCTGTTCTCCTCGCGGCCGCGGTCGCCGCGGGGTTTCAGCGCCGCGCGCGGCGGGGGCGTGGAGCGCGACGTCCCCCGCCGGAAAGAGGTGTATCTGCCGAGCTGCCATCGCGGTCGCCCATCGCGCTTGCCCATCGCGGTGGTTTCCGTGCGAACATCGGCTCATGAGCGCGAACCTGAAGGACCGCGTGCGCGAGCTGCTCGATGCCGGCGGCGGGGAGCCGCTCGAAGGCGGTCGCTTCCTGCCGCTCGTCACGCTCGAGTCGGGCGCGCGGGTGGGGCTCGACGGCGCGGGGGCCTGGGTCTTCGCGCCCGAGGACGGCGGGGCGGCTCAGGCGTTCGCGCCCGAGCGCGGGCGCGCCTTCTTCGAGGTGCTGGAGTCGAAGCGGGACGACTTCGACGCGAGCATCGAGGCGGCGGCGAGGGCCGCGGGCTTGCCCCCCGAGGAGGTGGCCTTCTCGTTCCCCGCGGTCGACGTCGTCCGGGCGGTGCTCGCGCGGGGCCTGCCGAGCATGACGCGGCTCGCGCTCGCGTGGCTCCGGCTCACGGAGGCGCGGGCGCTCCGCGCCGACATCGTGGCCGTGTCGCGCGATCCGACCATGCCGGTGCCCATCCGGGACCTGGCGGAGCGCCTCACGGTCCCGGAGTGAGCCCGCGCCGCGCGGCCGAGGCCCCACCTCGAGGCGGGGCCGGCGCGGGGAGGGCGGTCAGACGGCGGCGAACGATTCGATCGGGACGGGCGGCGAGAATCAGACGGTCGCGAACGACTCGACGGGGATGTCCAGGGCGGACGAGTCCTCACGGCCGAGGAGCTCGGCGGAGAACTTCGCGTGCGGGAGCACGTTGGACGCGAAGTAGAGGGCCGCGTGCTTCTTGCCCTCGTAGAAGGCGCGGTCCTTCGCGCCGGCGTCACCCTGCGGCAAGGTCTCCAGCGCCCTGAGCGCGATGACCGCGCCGTCGAGCAGGAGCCAGCCGATCGCCAGCTCGCTCATCATCTCGAGGAAGCGGTTCGCCGCGAGCGGCACCATCGGCATCTTGCCCATCTGGAACCACGAGAGCAGCCGCATCGCGGAGCCGGCGACGGCCTCGTGCGCCTCGCGGAGCTCCTTGACGCTCGCGGCGAGGACGGGGTGCTTCTCGTGCGCCTTCACGAACTCGGCCACGTCGTTCAGGAACGCCTGCAGGTTGGCCCCGCCGGCCTGGCCGAGCTTGCGCCCGACGAGGTCCATCGCCTGGATGTGGTTCGTGCCCTCGTAGATCGAGAAGACCTTCGCGTCGCGGCAGTACTGCTCGACCGGGTAGTCCTTCGTGTACCCGGCGCCGCCGAACGTCTGGATCGCCGTCTCGCAGACGCGGAACGCCTGATCGGACGAGTAGGCCTTCACGAGCGGCACGAGCAGATCGACCTGGCCCTGGTTGTACGCCGCCGCGCGGTCGTCCTTGCCCTGGTAGACGGCGACCGCGTCCTGGTGGCGCGCGAGCTTGATGATGAGCGCGCGGATGCCCTCGACGCGGCTCTTCATGTCGAGCAGCATCCGCCGCACGTCCGGGTGGTCGACGATGGGCACGCGCGGCGCGGTCGCGTCCTTCCACTGGAGGATCGACGAGCCCTGCTTGCGGTCCTTCGCGTATTCGAGCGCGTTCAGGTACGCCGACGACGCGACCGACACGCCCTGCAGGCCGACCGAGATGCGCGCGCCGTTCATCATCCGGAACATCTGCGGCATGCCCTGGTGCTCGACGGTGCCGACGAGCTCCCCGAGGCAGCCGTCGTTCTCGCCGAAGTTGAGCACGCACGTCGACGAGCCGTTGATGCCCATCTTGTGCTCGATGTTGCCGACGAGGACGTCGTTCGGCTCGCCGAGCGAGCCGTCGTCGTTCACCCGGAACTTCGGCACGACGAACAGGCTGAGGCCCTTCGTCCCGGGCGGAGCGCCCTCGACGCGGGCGAGCACGAGGTGCACGACGTTCTCGGTGAGGTCCTGGTCGCCGCCGGAGATGAAGATCTTCGTGCCGCGGATCAGGTACTTGCCGTCCGTCTGCTTCACCGCGGTCGTCCGCGACGAGCCGACGTCCGAGCCGGCCTGGGGCTCGGTCAGGCACATCGTCCCGCTCCACTGCCCGCCGAACATCCGCTTCAGGTAGATGTCGCGCTGCCGCGGCGTGCCGAAGTGCTCGATCAGCTCCGCCGCCCCGTACGTCAGCCCGGGGTACATGTTGAGCGCCGCGTTGGCGCCGCAGAGGAACTCCTCGACCACCGTGTAGAGCGTGAAGGGGCCGCCCTGGCCGTCGTAGGCGGGCGAGACGGAGACCGACTTCCACCCGGCCTCGTACAGCTTGTCCCAGGCCTCCTTGAACCCCGGCGGGGTCTTGACCTGCCCCGCCTCGATGCGACAGCCGACCCGATCGCCGACCGTGTTCAGCGGGCCGAAGACCTCGCACGCGAACTTGTACACCTCGTCGACGACCATCGAGACCTCGTCGCGCCCCCACGCGTCGTACGGCGCGTTGCCGAGCAGCTCGTCTAGGTGAAATTGCTCGAACAGGAGGAAGCGGATCTCGCGGAGGTCAGCCTTGTAGCGGTTCTGGAAGGTTTGGGCGTTCGACATGGGAGACCTCCTCGTTGCCGCGGCATCCGGCGCTGGCAGCCGGTACCCTTCCCGGTCTACCGCGCAGCCGCGGCATAGTTCTTCATTCGCCTAGCATGCCGCCGCGTCGCGTCAACATGCGTCCGTGACAGGGGGGCCATCTTGCGGAAATCAGACGTGATCCTGGGGTCCGCCGGGGGGGTCGAGGGGCGGGTCGGCGGCGGGCGCCAGGGCGGTGGATCCGACGGGCGGCGCGGCGTAGGCTCCGTCGCGATCGAACCATGTCCGACCCGGCTTACATCACGCCCGGCGGGGCGAAGAAGCTGTCCGAGGAGCTCGCGCGCCTCCGTTCCGTGGAGCGTCCGCGCATCGTCCAGGAGGTCGCCGACGCGGCGGCGCAGGGCGACCGCTCCGAGAACGCCGAGTACATCTACGGCAAGAAGAAGCTGCGCGAGATCGACCGGCGGATGCACTACCTGACCAAGCGGCTGGAGAAGGCCGTGGTGGTCGACCCGTCGGAGCAGCGCGGCGACAAGGTCTTCTTCGGCGCGACGGTCGAGATCGAGGACGAGGACGGCGCGCGCCACACCTACCAGATCGTGGGCGAGGACGAGATCGACAGCGGGGCCGGGCGCATCAGCTGGCGCTCGCCGGTCGGTCGATCGCTCCTCGGCAAGCGCGCGGGCGACGTGATCACCGTGCGCCGCCCGGCGGGCGAGGCGGAGATGGAGATCATCTCGGTGCGGTACGGCTGAGCGCCGCAGAGGCGCGGCCGGAGGAAGAGGAAAAGGAGCAGGAGTTCGGCATGAGGATCTTGCACACGATGCTGCGGGTCGGCGATCTCGAGCGCTCGATCGGCTTCTACAGGGACGTGCTCGGGATGCAGCTCCTGTCGCGGAAGGACTACCCGGAGGGCAAGTTCACGCTGTGCTTCCTCGGGTACGGGAGGAACCCGGAGCACGCGGAGATCGAGCTCACCCACAACTGGGGCGTGGAGAAGTACGAGCTCGGCACGGCGTACGGGCACGTCGCGCTGGGGGTGGACGACATCTACGCGGCGTGCGACCGCATCCGCGCGGCGGGCGGGAAGATCACGCGCGAGCCGGGCCCGATGAAGCACGGCAAGACGGTGATCGCGTTCGTCGAGGATCCGGACGGCTACAAGGTCGAGCTCATCGAGGAGTCGAGCCTCAACCGGTAGCCCGACGATCGAGGCCGGCAGGCCGAGGTCGAGGCGAGGTCGAGGAGAGAGCGCCAGACCGGAGAGGGCGCGGCGCGGGACGGAGGCTCGAGGGCCTCCGCGGCGTCCGCGCCTCGTCTCGTGGGTTCGCGCGAGGCGCCGAGGATCAGGCGCTGGCGACGGGCGATGCGTCGTTCGCCGGCTCGGGGGCGGGCAGCTCGCCGCCGTCCGCGGCGGCCGCCTCGTCGGCCGGCGCCTTCGCCGGCGCCTCGGCGGCCGCGCCGCTCGCGGCCGCGGCGGCCTTCTCGGCGTTCCGCGGGCGGCCGCGCGGCTTCTGCAGGAGCGACGGGGCCAGGTCGCCGTCGCCGCCCTCGTGCCAGCGCAGGTAGGCGACGGCGCGGCGGCACTCCTCGTAGGCCTTGGCGACCAGCGAGATCGCGCGGGCGCGGCGATCGCTCGCGTCGGTGATCTTCGGCGCCGCGGACGAGCCCTTGCCGGGCTTCGCGGCGAGCGCGGCGAGGAGGCGCACGCCGAGATCCGCGGCGCGCTCGAGCTCCTCGTCCTCGACCGCCGTCTTCGCGCGGACCTTGTCCCAGGAGCCGCGGAACAGCTCGGCGAGGGCGATGAGATCGCTCGCGAGATCCGTGTGGCCCTTGCCCTTGCGGATGTCGGCGACGCGCTGCTTGTCGAGCAGGTTCCTGTAGGCGAGCGCCTCGGCGGCGACGAGGAGCCCCTCGCGCAGCGTGCCGGCGTCGTCGGCGAGCTTCTTCGCGTCGAGCTCGCTCGCGGGCGTGCTGTAGAGCAGGTCGGCGTACCACGCCGCGAGGGCGTAGTCCTCGAGCTCGTCCAGCATCTCGATCGGGTGGTTCGGGAGATCGCGGACGATCTCGTCGCGGAGCTCGCGCAGGTGGGGCAGGGCGGAGAGCACGGAGCTCACGGCCCTGGGGACCTCGACGTAGACGGTCACGAGGTCGTCGGGGCCGAGCTCGAGGAGCTTCGGCTCAACGCGGCCGTACGCCGCGAGCGCGGCGGCAGGCGAGGACGGGAGAACGGGAGCAGGTGCTGCTTTCGGGGGTCGCGCCATACAGATGTCTCCAGCGGAGGGCGCGCACACTGCCAGACGGAAGCGCGAAGGGAAAGGGGGGCGTGCGACGACGCGACGTCCATCTCGCCCTCGCTCGCCCTCGCTCACCCTCGCCGCCGCCGCGCTGCAACATGGCGGGCCGCCAAGTCAAGCCTGGAGATCGCGAGGGCAGCACATTCCGGCGATGCAATGGTTTTTCTCGCGTTCCGTCGCGGCGGCCCGCTGGCGCGCGCCCCCTTCGGAGGCGCCCCGCGCGGGCGCGCGATCTCCGCCGGACGGCGGCCTGTCCAGAACAGGCTCGGCCGGGCGCCGTGCTCTGGTAGATTGCGGCCCGAGGAATCGAGACATCATGTACGCGATTGCGATCATCCGTTACCGGCGCCCGCTCGACGAGGTGCTGAAGGTCGTCGACGACCACCGCGCTTATCTCAAGAAGCTCATCGATCAAGGGCTGGTGCTCGCGTCAGGGCCGCTCGATCCGCGCTACGGCGGAGCGCTCCTGCTCCGGGTGCCGGACGACGCGGCCGGGGCCACGCTGGATCAGATCCGGGACGGCGATCCCTACACGCAGAGGGGGCTGGCGCAGTACGAGCTCCTGTCGTGGGCGCCGGTGTTCGGAAAAGAGGAGCTCGACCGGGTCTTCGCCCCGAAGGCCTGAGGGCAGCGCCGCGCCGTAGCGCGCGCCGCGGCCCGCGCGCTACGGCGCGCCGAACGCCAGCACGCCCGCGTCGTCGGTCGTGTGGGCCCTGCCCGGCGTGACGCGGATCACGAGCTCCGCCCCTTGCGGCACGACGGCCACGTCGTAGCCGGCCCTCGGCAAAAGGCCGGTGATCACGTGCCTGCGCGTCGCGGCGGGCACCCGATAGGACACCGGCCCCGGGCTCGCTTGCAGGTCCGAGCGGAAGAGGACGGCCCGGCCCGCCACCAGGGCGCCCTCGACGCCGGAGCCCTGGGCGCCCTCGATCCGCACGGCCGCGTCCATCGTCGCGCCCGCGTCCGCGCCTTGCAGCACGTGGAGGAAGCGGACGTCCGCGGGGCCGGCGGGGTCCTCCACGACGAGGCGGTGGGTCGTCGGCTCCATCTCCGCCGCGTCGTCGACGTCCTCGACCGGCACGGCCGTCATGCGGGCGCTGCGGGGCAGGAGGCTCTGGACGAACAGCGCCTGCCCCCTCGGGGTCACGGCGGTGGCCGTCCGGCCCGAGATCTGCGGCGCCGCGGTCGTCATCAGGTTGAACCTCTTGAACCGGCCGGCGGTGCGCGAGGCCGCGCGGTCGTAGACCACCACGTGATCGGGCTCCAGCCAGACGACCGACCGGCTCGCGTGGACGATGTCGAGGGCGGCGTCCGACGGGACCCAGGCGTTCGGGCGGGTGTTGTAGAGGTCCGTCGCGATGCCCTCGGCGAACACGTAGCCTGCGCCCCGGCTCATGCGCGCGATCGGGTCGCCGGCGGCGCGCCCCTCGCGCCACTGGCCGCCTCGCGCGGCGAGCTCCTTCTCGAACCAGCGCAGCCGCGACGGCTGGTCGTTCTGCAGGGAGAGGGTGTTGTGATAGTCGGCCGTGGACCCGATGAGGTTGCTGGAGTAACTCGTGTGCTCCTTGGTCAACCACTCTCCCTTCCGGTAGAGCTCGATCTGATTGCAGTCGCCGAGCTGGTGGTTGATGGTGACCCAGCCGCACCGCCACGTGAACCACGTCGCGCTCGTCGTCCAGTCCGAGCGCGCGAGGACGGCGCCGCGGCCCGGCGCCCGCTCGAAGAAGACGGTGGGCATCGCCGGGCGAGGATCCGGCGGGAGCGGCGCTGCCGGGTCGAAGAGCAAGAAGCTCAGGATGGCCCGGCTCGGGACCGGCGAGCCCCAGACCTTGGACGTGCGCGCGTAGAGCGCGGGCGCGCCGCCCTCGAACGCGTTGGCCACGATCCAGCGCGACCTCTGCAAGCGCGCCGTGTTGCCGGTGAGGAGGTCGTAGACGCCCAGCGACCCGAACACCTCGGCGAAGCGCGGCTCGACGCGGACCCGCAAGGTGTCGCCGTAGTTCGCCGCCTCGTAGACCGGCCCGAGGTCGGGCATCGACGGGTACGTGACCGGGCCCGGCGCGATCGAGTGCAGGAACCCGTCCGAGAACCGGTCCCAGTACCCGCTGCGCAAGAGGCCGATCTGCGGGCCTGACACGGCGCGGGCGCCGTAGCCGGCCGTGTGGAGCGCGAGGAGCGCCTGGTGGAGGCTCGCCAGCCCGCCGCCGTAGAGGAAGCCCTCCACGGGCAGGCCGCCGCTGGCCACGCCGAGGCCGTCGGGCGAGACGCCGAGGTGCTTGGCGGCGATCTCGGGGGCCTCGAAGACGGCGAAGGCCTGGTAGAGCCAGGCGCCGGTCGCGTCCGCGCGGTAGCTCCGCAGCGTGTTGCCGAGCGCCTCCGGCGGGGTGTTCGGATCGAGCGGGCGGTCGTCCGCCTCGTCCATCGCGAGCGACATCAGCGTGACCTGGCGCAGGTGGCCGAGATAGAAGTTGTTCGCCGCCCACCGGAGCTGGAGCGGATCGCGGAGCAGCGCCGGATCGTTCATGACGCCGACCGGGTGGGGGTGCTCGTTGCCCGCCGTGGCGGCGTGAAGGTTGTCGTCGGCCCACCTGAGAAAAACCTGCCGTATTTTGGCCTTGTCCCCGGCGGAGAGCACGGGGCGGCCGCTCGCGTCGATCGCGCCGTAGATCCAGTCCACCGTCAGCGGGAACCCTTCACCCCACCAGCGCGAGCGGTCGCCGGTCGCGAACCCCGGGTCGCGGAAGGGCTTGTCGTCGGCGCTCCCCTTGCTCGCCTCCTCGATGGCGTGCATCAGCAGGTTGCGCGCCCTGACGGCGTGGACCGGGCGGGCCGCGACGTCCGGATCGATGAGCGACAGGAAGGCGAAGAACTCCGCATACGCCTCGGTCGGATACTGCACGTAGGCGTTGGTGCCGCCGTCCGGCCACGCCGGGTTCGGCCGGCCATTCGGGTAGAAGCGGCCGTCGTACGCGGCGAGGGCGCCCTGGAGCGCGGGCAGCAGGGCCTCCTTGTACATGCGGTTGCGGCTGTCGGCCGCCCACCCGCGCAGCCTGGGGAGGTGGTCTTTCGTGAGCCAGAGTCGCGGGTGACCAGCGGCCGGCGCCGCATCGGCGCGCGCCGCCGCGCCGACGAGGCCCAGAGAGAGCACCGCGGCGGTGAGGATGTGGTGAATCGGTCGCATGCGCTCCTCGGTGTTGCTCGGCGCGAACAGCCGCGCCGGCCAGCGTCGATCGACGCCGAGCAGCACGCGTCATGCCGGGTACAAGCGTGCGCGCCCCGCGTCACCCCGAAAGCGCCGAGCGTTCCTGCCGAACGGCCGCCCGGCGCAAGGCGGCGGAGCTCGTACACGCGAAACATTCAGGAAACGTTGCCGAAACATCGCGGCCCACGCGACCGGCGCGACCGGCGCGACCCGCGCGACCGGCACCGCGCTCGACCCGCGCCGCTGTCGAAAGCTGGTGCTCGAGCGCGGGACGACGCGCATGACGACCAGCGAGGCCGCCGCGCTGCCCGTCTCCGGGCGCAGCGCTTTCAGAAAGGAGGAGGTGACGCGAATCCGTCGCACATGGGAGCGGATCTGCCGCTATACTACGAGAAGATGGGAGCGCTCCGAAGTATGCTCGCGCCAGACTTCGCCCCGTTCCTCGGCGATCCACGGATCGTCGGCGAGGGCAATCTCGTGAAAGGCACCCTGATCGGCTCGCGCGCCCAGGCGCTGCGGCAGAGCTATGGCGAGCGGTTCGTGGCGGATCTCGGCCGCCAGCTGTCGCCGCAGGCGGCCCGCTATCTCAGCGATCCGCCGATCCCGTCGACCTGGAACGACATGGCGCCGCTCATCGAGATCGACTGCGCGCTCCTGCACGGCGTCTTCGCCAGCAGGATGGAGAAGATGCGCCATTTCGGCGCGGACATCGCCCGGAACGATCTGACGACGATCTACAAAACGATGGCGCTGGGGAGCTCGCCGTCGATGCTCTTCAAGCGCTTCGGCCTCGTGTACAGGACTTACTTCAAGTACGGCGACTTCAGCGTGCGCGTCGTCAGCGAGGTCGCGGGGACGGTCACGCTCTCGGGCGGCGGCCTGCCGCTCTACCTGTGCAGTCAGGGCATCTCCGGCTGGATCGAGGCGGGCCTGGCGCTCGCGGGCAGCCGGCGCATCGCGGTCGAGCACACGACCTGCAGGCACCGCGGGGCGCCGCGGTGCACCTGGTCGATCTCGTGGGGGTGAGCGGCGAGGGGAGGGGTGCCGCCCAGGTCCGCCCTTGGTTTCATGAAGAGATTGAGCCACAGAGGCACAGAGGGAAGAGAAGAGAGATAAAAGCGACATAAAGCTTCTTCTTTCTTCTCCCCTCTTCTGTGCCCTCTGTGCCTCTCTGTGGTTCTATCTCTCTCCATCGCCGGAACGCGCCCGGTCGACACGGCGATTGCCCCTCCCGCCTTCGTGTCCCGAGGACGGCGCCGGCCGCCCGAGCCCGGCGCCGCGCGACGTCTCGCGCTTCAGGCGGCGGCGCGCCCGCCTTCTCCGAACGCCGCCCGCGCGAGCAGCCGGCGCAGCGCCTCCGCGCTCTCCTCCCAGGACGGGGGCGCCGCCTCGGCGAACGCGCCGTCGTCCCAGGTCCGCGCGAGCGCGTCGCGCAGCGCGCGGCCGAGCGCTCCGGCGTCGCGCGGCGGGACGAGCAGCCCGGTGCGCCCCGGCGTCACCACGTCCGGAATGCCCCCCACGCGCGTCGCCACCACGGGCCGCGCCGCGGCGAGCGCCTCGAGCACCACGTTCGGGGTGCCCTCCGCCCAGCTCGGGAGCGCCAGCAGATCCGTCGCCGCGAGGTGGCGGGCCACCTGGGCGAGCGGCCGCGCCCCCACCGCGATGATCCGGCCGCGCCCGCCCCGCAGCTCGGCCGACCCGCCCTCGCGATCGCGCCGCAGCGCCGCCTGCTCGACCGCCGCCCGCTCCGGGCCGTCGCCGACGACCACGAGGTGGATCGGCTCGCCGCCGTCGCCGCCGTCACGGTCGATCGCCTCGAACGCGCGCAGCAGCTCGTGAATGCCCTTCTCCCGGAGGACGTTCCCGACGAACGTCACGACGCGACCGCGCTCCGGGAGCCCGAGCTCGATCCGGGCGGCGCGCCGGTCCGCCGGGCGGAAGAGCGCGCGGTCGACCCCGTTGCGGACGAGGACCGCGCGATCCCGCGGGGCGCCGAGCGCCGCGAGCGCCTCCACCATCGGACGGCTCACGCCGATCGCGTACGCGGCGGACCGGAGCGCGCCGCCGACGAGCGGGCGCACCGAGCGCCAGCGGGCGACGACGTTCACGTCCGTGCCATGGGCCTTCACCGCATAGGGGAGGCCGAGCATCCGGGCGAGCAGCGCCGCCGCGCACGCGTCGGGGTACAGCCACGCCCCCAGCACGACGTCGAACCGCCCGCGCAGCCGCGGGACGTACGGCAGGAGCCCCGCCAGGTAGAGCGGCGCGTTCACCGGCGCCAGCACGCGGCCCGCCCCCGGCAGGTACGGCGCGCGCGGGTGCACCACCGGAACGCCGTCGATCTCGTCGCGCTCGGGCACCGCCGTCAGGCGGCCCGGACGCGTGCGCCCGCCAAGGAGCGATACGCCCGGGTGGTACGGGATCGCGGCCAGCACCTCCACCTCGCAGCGCCGCGACAGCGCCGCGAGCTGCTGCCGCTGGAACGCGCACGACAGCGGCTCGACCCGGTTCGGAAAGATGCGCGTCACCCAGAGAACGCGCAGCGGCCTCGACCAGCCTTCCTCCTCCATGCCCGCCCCCACGCCAGATTTCATGATGTAATTCATGTTACAATTTGTCCTTCCGCCCAGCGGGGCAGGGGCGGACTCGAGGTACGTCCCGCCCTGCCTGCGCACGTCCACGCCGCGAGAGCGCGCGCTGCCAGCCTCGAGGAGCGCTCAGAGCGCCGCCGCGCCCCGCCGGCGGCATGCCGGGGTCAGATTTGTAATGTTGCAAACATCATCCAACGTGGGACGCTCCGGGCGCCGGGGGCGCTGCCGGGGAGGGGAGGGTGGCCGATTCGGGTCGCTCCCGCCGCGCGGCGTGCCGCTCGACAGCAAGGGGGCGCGTGTTCTCGTTCGTCTTGCCGATGTGGGAGTCCGACGTGACGGCACAGGCGGCGGTGGAGCAGAGCGTGGCATCGAACGTCGGGGACGTGGGCTCCGGCGCGCTGATGGCCGGCCTCGGGGGCTCGGTCGATGGCTCGCTGCGCGGCGAGAGCTCGCGCTACGGTTTCAGCGTCGACGGGAGCTACGAGCGGGTCTTTCAGGTCTCGCTCGACGCGGCGCGATCCGCGCCGTCCGACAGCGTCTCGGCGCGCCTCGGCGGGGGAGCGGGCTGGACGCTCTCGCCGCGCGCGGACCTCTCGATGGCGGCGGCCGGCTACCTGGCGACCCGCCTCGGCGTTCGCGCCGCCGACGCGCTCGCCGCGCGCGATCCGTTCCTGTACGGCAATCGCCTGCAATACACGCTCTCCGGGGGACCGGCCCTGTCGATCACGACGTCGCGGCGCTCCGCGGCGCGCCTCGAGCTCGGGTACGAGCAGGCGGGCGCGCTCTCGGCCGACGACCCGGCCGCGGTCGGGATCGACGCGCACACGGGGCGGGCGCAGGTGAGCACGTCGATCGACGTCGGCGCGCTGGACACGCTGACCCCCGAGCTCCGGTACGAGATCACCCAGTATCATCACGCGCTGCTCGACACCGAGCTCACGCGCGGCGAGGCCCGCGTCCACGCCGGCGCGGCGCTCCTGTCCGCGTCTCACGAGCTCACGCGCAACGCCTCGGCGCGCGCCTCGGGCGGCGTGACCATCGCGAGCCCGCCGCCCGTGCTGTCGTCGCGCGACGCGGTGATCGCGCCGACGGCGCGGGTCGGTCTCACCTACGTGCAGGAGCGCTACCGGCTGACTGCGGGGTACGCGTACGCCTATACGTCGCTCGGGCCGAGGATCGGATTCGGGCACGAGCACGAGGCGTCCATCGAAGCGAGCTTTCGGCCCGCGCGGGGCGGCGCGACCCGCGATCTCCTCGTGACCGGCGTCGCCCGCTTCTCGACCGGCAGCGCCCCCGTCGCCGCGAATCCGCCGCTCCACCTCGCGCCCGGCGCGCCGGCGCCCTCCAGGGA
Organism: Sorangium sp. So ce836; assembly: GCF_028553905.1. Classification (NCBI taxonomy): domain Bacteria; kingdom Pseudomonadati; phylum Myxococcota; order Polyangiales; family Polyangiaceae; genus Sorangium; species Sorangium sp. So ce836. The sequence goes on from NZ_CP102233.1 coordinate 6,192,272, forward strand.
AGGATCGCTGTCCACGACCACGGCGCTCGCGGGCGCGGAGATCGCCTATCCCCTGGCGCGCGGGATCGCGCTGCGCGGTGGCGTCGACCTCGAGTTCGTGCGCGCGGCGCTCGACCCGGCGCCGAGCGCAGGCGAGGCCGGCGGCTCGCTGAGGAGCATCGTGATGGCCGGGATCTCGGGGACGCTGTCGACGGACCGCCACCGGACCGTGCGCCACGATCCCGACAGCGCATGGGACGACGAGCGCCGCGCCGCGATGATCCAGGGAATGCCGTCCGGCCGCTGGCAGCCGCCCGAGCCGGGCCGCGAGCTCGACGACCGCAGCGCCGCCCCCGGCGAGACCGCCGCCGCCGGCGAGACCCCGCGGGAGACGCCGACCGCGCGCGCCGGCGACGTCGGCGCGCCGGCGACGCGCGACGCGCGATAAGCCGCGTCGACACACCTGTTCGACACACCTGTTCGGCACGACCGAGCAAAGCGCGCTCCCGGCCGGAGCGACGCGCTCGCCGCGCCGCGGATCCGCAAAGCCCCCTGAGCGCGCCCCCTGGAGACGACGTACGCAGTCCGTCGACAGCGTTCTCTCGCCGCGACTCCCCTCGTCACCGCGCATCCCCGGCGCAACCGCCCGCGATGTCGTCGATTGCGCCGCGCCCGGCTTCGCGCGCAGCGGCTCAGTCCGCCGCCGATGGACGAGATTCGTCGGAGGCATCTGGCGATCTGCCCCGGTCTGCTCTAATGTAGGTCCAACTACAACCGTGTGTGCCTGCCGGAGGCGATGCGCCGTGGTGCGCGACCGCCCGGGGCGCTGGGCTAGACGAGTGGGGAGGGACGATGCTGGAGCTGTTCCGGTCGCCGCGCCGGGCCATGGTGTGGTTTGTCGAGGCCAGCCTGCTCTCGCTCCTGGTGTGTTGCGCGCCGGGCGTGCTCGTGGGCTGGGAGCACGCGCTCGACGGAGAGCGCTTCGGACAGACGCTGAGCATCTCGCTGGTCGCGCTGGCGTCGCTCTACTATCACGGCCTGTACGGGCCCGAGCCGCCCAGGGCGCGCGCGCTGTTCCTGACGATGCTCCGGGCGCTCGGCATGGCGGCGGCCGTGCTGTGGCTCGCGTTCTGGCTCGTGCCGGACGCGGAGCTCGGCGACCGGGTGCTCCTCACGTCGCTCGGGGCGGCGGCGATCGTGCTCCCGGCGTGGCGCGCGGCGTGCAATCGGGTGCTGAGCAGCGAGAGCTTCTCCAGGCTGGCGGTCGTGCTGGGGTCGGGCGAGCTCGCCCGCACGTGCGCGTCCCTCATCCGGAAGGACGGAGACGTCCTCGGGCTGCGCCTCGCCGGCCGGCTCGTCAGGGACGAAGAGCCGATCGACGATCCCGAGATCGCAGGCAGGACGCGGGAGCTCCGGCGCCTCGTCGAGCAGCGCGGCGTCGCGGTGGTGATCGTGGCGATCCCCGATCGGCGCGCCGCCTTCCCGCTGGAGGAGCTGCTCGATCTGAAGTTCCGCGGCGTCCAGATCGAGGAGGGCATGGATTTCTACGAGCGCGTGACCGGCAAGATCTGCGTGCGCGAGCTGAAGCCGAGCCAGATCATCTTCTCTCACGGCTTCCGCGTGCGGCGGCGGACGCTCGTCGCGAAGCGGCTCTTCGACGTCGTGTGCGCGAGCGCCGGGCTCGTGCTCGCGCTGCCGCTGATGGCGCTCACGGCCATCGCGGTGAAGCTCGACTCCAGGGGACCGGCGCTCTATTCGCAGATCCGGACAGGCGCCCTCGGGAAGCCGTTCAGGATCCACAAATTCCGGTCGATGCGGACCGACGCCGAGAAGAACGGGGCGGCGTGGGCCATCGAGAACGATCCGCGCGTGACCCGCGTCGGGCGGTTCATCCGGAAGACGCGGCTCGACGAGCTGCCGCAGCTCTGGAACGTGCTCGTCGGCGAGATGAGCCTGGTGGGGCCTCGGCCCGAGCGCCCCGAGTTCATCGAGGCGCTGGAGAAGCAGATCCCCTTCTTCCGGCAGCGGCTCTGCGTGAAGCCGGGCGTGACGGGGCACGCGCAGGTGCGCTGCCGTTACGGCGCGTCCGCCGAGGACGCGCTGGAGAAGCTCCAGTACGATCTCTATTACATGAAGAGCTTCTCGCTCTGGTTCGATATCTCCATCCTCATCGACACCGTGAAGGTCGTGCTCTGGCGCATCGGCGCACGGTGAATGCTCCGGCTGCCGACGCGTGCAATGGCTGCGCTCTTTGACGACGAGCCCGGTGGCGCGGCCTCTGCAGAGAACGCCCGAGGGATCGGCGAGCGTCGGTCTCCGGGGGGATCAGCGATGAAGACGCGGATGAAGGCGGGCATCGTGAGCTCGGTGTTTCTGGTCCTGGGCTGCGCGGAGCTCGACCGGGCGCCCGACGAGCGCGTCGACGTCGCGCAGAGCAGCGTGAACGGCCCCGCCTTCCGCTTCATCGAGGGTGGGCCCGTGCCCTACGTGCTCGGCTACTCGCCCGAGACCGGCCAGATCCTCGGCGGCGGCCACCAGCTCCTCATCCCCACGACCGGCGGCCGCGAGGCGATCGACGGCGCCAACCTGCCCTCGTACCTGCACCCCGAGCTCCAGGGCGCCCGGCTCCGCCTCGACACGACGCTGCTGCAAGGCGAGGCGCAGACGAGCGCGTTCCCCTCGAACTGGTGGCCCCAGCGGCAGAACGGCATCGCCGACCGCTGGAACTCGACGTTCAAGAACTACTCCGATCGGACCTCCGACCCGGACAACCTCTCTCCCGTCGAGAAATATGACGTTCTCTTCCACCCGGGACAGATGGAGTCGCTCGCGAGCATCGCCACGTGGAGCGCAGACGATCTCCGGAGGCCCCCGTACCTGCGCAACCCTCCCTACATCCAGCCGGCGGTGGTCGTGGCCGGTCCGGCGACGCGCTGGGAGCTGCAGCATCACGGGCTCTACCAGGGGATCTATCCGGAGTACTGGTGGGGGCACTGCAACGGGTGGTCGGCGTACGTCGCCGCCGAGGGCGCCGGGCCGCGCCGCGACGTCCGGGTGAAGCTCGTCGGCTCCACGGTGACCGAGTGCGCCGCGGCGGAGACCGGGTGCGTCCTGTTCCGCATGGCGGACATCGAGGCGCTCATGAGCGAGCTCTACTTCAGCGACTCGGTGACCTTCTCGGGGCGCCGCTGCGAGACTCGGGCGGATCGGACGGCGCGCGACATCTACGGCAGGCCGATCGATCCCGCCTGCCGCGACCTCAACCCGGCCACGATGCACGTCGCCATGACCGGGCTGCTCGGGGTCGGCGCGAAGCCGCTCGCCGGCGAGTCGACCCAGAAGCAGCGGCTCATGTTCATCGTCGACCACACCTGGGACGCGGAGGTGTGGAGCTTCCCCGTGAAGCAGTTCGCGATCGACACCATCGAGGAGATCGGCCCGCAAGACGCCGCGCGGCTCCTGTGCGGCGGCGCCTACATGGGCGCCGACTGTTACAACTACCGGTTGAACCCGGCCGCGAAGCGCTTCGTCCGCGTGGCCGCGCGCTTCTGGATGATCTCCGATTCGGTCACCGGCGAGACGCTGCTCCTCCCGCCCGCCCAGCGCGACGTCCCGCTCTCCGTCTCGGAGCTGCACTACGTGCTCGAGCTCGACAGCGATCTCACGATCCTCGGGGGGGAGTGGATCAAGAACCCGTCGATCGTCAACGGGATCAACGGCAAGGAGCTCCACCCCGACTACGCGTGGATGCCGGTCCGCGCCCAGGGGACCGGCGAGGACAGCGACGATCTCGGGGGCACCGAGGACAACCCCTACGTCTCGTACGCGAAGGTCAAGGCGCTGCTCACGCTTTCGCAGCGCGGCGGCTGAGGCGCGCGGCCGCCGCCCGCGCCGCGCTCAGAGCACCCGGGAGATGTCGAGGATCTGCCGGGTGCTCTGCGGGGGCGTCACGAAGAGCTGCAGCGCGATCTCGAAGCGCGGCCCCTGGAAATAGCCGATCCGGATCCGGTGCTTCCCGGGCTCCAGCATCACCGCGCCCTGCGCGCTCTGCGGCTCGTGCCGGCCGTCGTTCTCGACCACCAGCCGGTCGTCGATGAAGAGCCTGGAACCATCGTCGGAGAGCAGCTCGAACTGGTGCGCTCCGCTGCGCGAGGTCACGAACTCTCCCTCGTACGAGATCTGGAACCACTCGTTGCGTCCGCCGGGCACGCCCGGGAAGCCGCTCTGCCAGGACCGCGGCGAGATATCGAGCCGCGGCGTGTAGAGGACCGCGACCGGGCTCAGCGAGGCGGTATTCAGGAGGTGCGACGTGCCGTTCGGCACGAAGTACACGAGGCCGCGCAGCGCGTTCACCCCCGCGGTCTCTGGCCCGCCGAAGTCCGTCGCCTGCCCGACCACGACGACCCCCGGCGGCGCGGCGGGCGCCGCGTCGATCGTGATCACCGCGCCGCTCACGAGGACCGGCCCGGCCCGCGGCGGCTCCGCCCGCGTCGTCACGGCGCAGCGCCCGACGAGCACCGCGGCGCCCAGGGTGACCACCACGGCGCACGCCGCCGCGGCCTTCACCGTGACGGACGTCGCCCTCCACCAGAGTAGAAATCGACTCATGAACCGCTCCGTTGCTCCGCGGCCGGGCCGGCCGCTCGGCGGCTATGCACGCGGAGATGGTGCGATTTGTCAAGGGCAAGCGGCGCATTCGCGCCCGCGGAAACTGCGTGTGACGACCGAGCCACGGGCGCTTCCAGGAGGTGGCGCACCTGGAGATGGCGGTCGGGTAGATCCTTATGGCGCGCCCGGCCGCGCTTTGCGCCGACGTTCGCTGGCTGTTGTCCCAGACGTGTACTAAGCGTCAGAGGCTTTGATGCGAAGCGACGGTGAGAGCCGCGATGCCGCGACGGGGGCCCCGTCGTCCCAGAGAACGCAGTTGGCCGACAGCCTCATCGTCGCGCTCGGAGCGTCGGCGGGCGGCCTGGAGGCCTTCAGGGCCTTCCTCTCGGCGATGCCGCCCGACAGCGGGTTCGCCTTCGTGCTCGTGCACCTCGAGCCGCACAACGCGGGCGTAATGTCGCAGCTGCTCGCGGCCCACACGGGCATGCCCGTGCTGGAGGCGACGGACGGGTTGCCGATCCAGCCGAGCCACGTCTACGTCACCCCCTCGCACGCCACGGCGACGATCCAGGGCGGCGCCTTCCGGCTGAGCCGTCTCGCGGAGCCGCGCGGCCACCGCGCGACGATGGACGCGCTGCTCCGGTCCCTGGCCGAAGAGACGAAGCAGCGGGCGGTGGCGGTGGTGCTCTCCGGCTCGGGGCACGACGGCGTGAGCGGGCTCAAGGTCGTCCGAGAGCACGGCGGGCTCACGATCGCGCAGCACCCCGCGACCGCCGCTCACCCGGACATGCCGCGGCACGCGATCGACACCGGGCTCGTCAACTACGTGCTCGCCCTCCGCGACATCCCCGCCGCGCTGCTCGAGTACGCGCGGCGCCTGCCCGCGGAGGGCGATCGCGCGGACCTCGTCGAGGAGATCGCCGCGCGGCTGCCGGAGATCTGCGCCCTGCTCCTCGAGCGCACGGGGCACGACTTCCGCCAGTACAAGCGGACCACGCTGGTCCGGCGGGTGCAGCACCGAGCCCAGGTGCTGCGGGCGACGTCGATCGCCGACTACATGGCGCTGCTCCGGCGGGAGGCGGACGAGCCGACGCAGCTGGTCCGCGATCTCCTCATCGGCGTGACCGAGTTCTTCCGCGATCCGGAGACGTTCGAGGCGGTGCGGGAGGAGATCGTGCCGGCGCTCTTCGCGGAGCGCGAGGCGGACAGCCCGATCCGCGTCTGGGTGCCGGGCTGCGCCACCGGCGAGGAGGTCTACACGATCGCGATGCTCCTCATGGAGCACGTCGAGCAGCTGCCCGCGGCCCCGCGCGTGCAGATCTTCGGCACCGACGTGGACGACGAGGCCATCGAGATCGCCCGGCAGGGGCGCTACCCGAGCGAGGCGACGCAGCTCATCGCGTCGGGCCGGCTCGCGCGCTTCCTCGTCGCCGAGGAGGGCGGCACCCGCTCGATCGCCAAGGCGATCCGCGACGTCTGCGTCTTCTCCCGGCACGATCTCGCCAGGGATCCGCCGTTCTCGCGGCTCGATCTGATCTCGTGCCGCAACGTCCTCATCTACCTCGAGGGCGAGCTCCAGCGGCGGGTGCTCGGGGTCTTCCACTACGCGCTCGTCGAGGGCGGCTACCTGCTCCTCGGCCCCTCGGAGAGCGTGTCGCAGCGGAGCGACCTGTTCCGCCCGATCGACGGCAAGCGGCGGATCTTCCAGAAGAAGCGCGCCGTCGGGTACGCGCTGCCGCGGCTCCCGCTCGGCGAGCGGACCGCGGCGGACGGGCGCGCTGGCGAGCTCGCGCGCCGCGGCTCCTGGTCGCCCGAGCAGAGCATCGAGCGCACCATCGAGCGGTGCCTCCTCGATCGCTACGGGCCGCCGTGCGTCGTCGTGAACGAGCAGGGCGACATCGTGTACCTGTCGGGCGAGACGGGGAAGTACCTCGCGCCGTCGACGGGGGCGCTCGACGTCAACGTCTCGAACATGGTGCTGCGGGCGCTGCGCCCCGAGGTGCGGTCGGCCGTGCACCGCGCCGTCAGGATGCGCGAGCAGGTGGTCCACGAGAACATCGCGGTCGAGACCATCGCGGGGACGCAGCGCCTCAACCTCGTCGTGCGGCCGCTCGGCGGCCTCGAGGACGACCTCGGCCTGTACGTCGTCCTGTTCGACGAGCTCCGGCCGGCGGCGCGGGGCGAGGCGCCGCCGCTCGGCCCGCGGCGGGAGAGCGCGTCGCTCGTCGACCAGCTCGAGCACGAGCTCAAGGCCACGCGGGAGCACCTCCAGACGACGATCGAGGAGCTCGAGACCTCGAACGAGGAGCTGAAGAGCTCGAACGAGGAGCTCCTCAGCATGAACGAGGAGCTCCAGAGCCTGAACGAGGAGTTCGAGACGCTGAACAGCGAGCTCAAGTCGAAGATCGAGGCGCTCGACGCGGCGAACGACGATCTCCAGAACCTCCTGCTCAGCACCCAGATCCCGACGGTGTTCCTCGACGACGAGCTCAGGATCCGGCGGTTCACGCCCGCGGCGACCGAGGTCTTCCGGCTGATCGAGGGCGACATCGGCCGATCCATCCTCGACATCGCGGCGCGCTTCGACGCCTCCTCGCTCGTCGCGGACGCGCGCGACGTCCTGCGGACGCTCGCGCCGAAGGAGCGGGAGGTGCAGCTCGAGGACGGCCGCTGCTGCTACATGATGCGGATCCTGCCGTACCGCACGCTGGCGAACGTCATCTCTGGTGTGGTCGTCACGCTCGTGAACGTGACGAGCGTCAAGGAGGCCGAGGCGCAGCGCGGCCGGCTCGCCGCGATCGTCGCCTCGGCCGAGCAGGCGATCCTCGGCGCGGCGGTCGACGGGGCGATCACGAGCTGGAACGCGGCTGCGGAGCGGATGTTCGGCTATGGCGAGAAGGACGTGACCGGCCGCCCCGCGCACCTCATCATCGCGCCCGAGCGCGCCGACGAGATGCGGGCCGTCCTCGATCGGGTGCTCGGCGGCGAGCGGGTGGAGCCCGTGGAGACGGTGGGGATCGCGCGCGGCGGCGATCGCGTCGACGTCTCGATCAGCGTCGCGCCCATCCACGACGCCGGCGGTGCGATCATCGGGGCCTCCGCGATGCTGACCGACATCACGCGGCGCAAGCGCGCGGAGGAGGCGCTCCGCGCGAGCGAGGAGGACTTCCGCATGATCTTCGAGAGCGCCGTGGTCGGCAAGGTCCAGTGCGAGCCCGCCACGGGCCGCTTCGTGCGGGTGAACAGGAAGTTCGCCGGCATGCTCGGCCACGAGGCGACGGAGCTCCTCGGCAAGGCGCTCCTCGACATCACGGCCCCGGAGGACGCGAGCGCCGTCGCCGAGCGGTACGAGCGGCTGCTGCGCGGCGAGATCGGCGACTTCGCGATCGAGAACCGCTACGTGACGAGGGACGCGGGGCGCCTCTGGGCGAGCACCACGGTGACGGCGGCGCGGGACGCGGGCGGCCGCATCACCCGCACGATGGCGGTGGTGCAGGACATCACGCGGCGCAAGCAGGCCGAGGCGGAGCTCATCACGGCGCGCGAGGCCGCCGAGCACGCGAACCGCACGAAGGATCAATTCCTGGCGGTCCTGTCGCACGAGCTCAGGACGCCGCTCACGCCGGTGGTCACCGCCGCGTCGCGGCTGCTCCGCCGCGACGACCTGCCCGACGAGGTCCGCCGGGGCGTGGAGATGATCCAGCGCAACGCCGAGCTCGAGGCGCGCCTCATCGACGATCTCCTGGACCTGACGCGGGTGGTGCGAGGCAAGCTCGAGCTCGTCACGCACACGGTCGCGGCGCGCACGGTGCTGGAGCACGCGATGGAGATCTGCGCCGACGAGGTCGACGCGAAGAGCATCCGGCTGACGCTCGACGTCGCGCCGGGCGACCACTGGGTCTCGGCGGACGTCGCCCGGCTGGAGCAGGTGGTCTGGAACCTCCTGAAGAACGCGGTGAAGTTCAGCTATCCCGGGTCGCAGATCGAGCTGTGCTGCTACGACGAGGCCGCGCAGGTGGTCATCGAGGTGCGGGATCAGGGGGTCGGCATCGAGCCCGAGGTCCTGCCGCGGATCTTCGACGCCTTCGAGCAGGGGAACGCGGACACGACGCGGCACTTCGGCGGGCTCGGCCTCGGGCTCGCGATCTCGCGCGCGATCGTGCAGCTGCACGGCGGCACGATCACGGCGTCGAGCCCTGGGCGGGGGGCCGGGGCGACCTTCCGCGTCCTCCTGCCCGCCGCGAGGCCGCCTGCGTCCGCCACGCCGACGCAGGCGAAGGCCGCCGGGACGGCGGCGCCGAGGCGCGCGCTGCGCATCCTCCTCGTGGAGGACCACGAGGACACGGCGGAGATGATGAGCGAGCTGCTCACGCTGACCGGCCACACGGTGCGCATCGCCCGGAGCGTGCGCGCCGCGCTCGACCTGGTCGGGGCGGAGGCGTTCGATCTGCTCGTGAGCGACCTCGGGCTGCCCGACGGCAGCGGCACGGACCTCATCGCGTCGATCCGGTCCGCCGGCCACGGGCTCAAAGCCATCGCGCTGAGCGGCTACGGCATGGAAGAGGATCGCCGCAAGACGATCCGCGCCGGCTTCCTGGAGCACCTCATCAAGCCGGTGAGCTTCCGCGACCTCGACGCGGCCATCCAGCGCGTGATGGCGCGGTGAGGGCAGGGCCCGTGGTGCGGCGAGGCGGCGCGTGATGGCGCGGCGAGGGCAGGGCCCGTGGCGCGGTGAGGCGGCGCGGCGAGGGCAGGGCCCGTGGCGCGGTGAGGCGGCGCGGCGAGGGCAGGGCCCGTGGCGCGGTGAGGCGGCGCGGCGAGCGCAGGGCCTGTAGCGCAGCGATGGCGCAACCTGCGACGACGCGCGGCCATGCCAACGGGCTCAACGAGCTGTCGAGAGGGCCCGGCGAAGGCGGCCTGACGGCCGCGCGTCGAAGATTCCGAGCAGTGCTGGCGGGGTGGACGGGACTCGAACCCGCGGCCTCCGGCGTGACAGGCCGGCGTTATAACCAACTTAACTACCACCCCAGATGTCAGCGCTCCGATCGCCGTGCGGGCAAGTGCCCGGCTCCCATGAGCCAAACCTCCTCGCTGCCCCGCATCGAGCGACACGGGACAACCGAGGGAGGCTCAGGTGAGCGGCGACTCGGAAATACAGAAGAAAGTTGGCGGGGTGGACGGGACTCGAACCCGCGGCCTCCGGCGTGACAGGCCGGCGTTATAACCAACTTAACTACCACCCCAGACTGACATCATCACAGCTCGCCCAGGCCCTTGACCCAGGAGTGGGCGGGACAGGGGTCGAACCTGCGACCATCGGCTTGTAAGGCCGACGCTCTGCCGCTGAGCTACCCGCCCCGTCGGAGAGGTGCGCGACTCTACTCGCCGAGCAGGTTCCGTCAAGATCTATTTTCGGACGGCTCCGTCCCTGGCCGATCTGGCCGGGGTTTTCCGCCTGGGGCTGCGCGTCAAGCGCGTGGCGTTCGCGTGGCGCGCTCTTCACGCCGCGCGCACCACGCTCGCCGATGGCGGACGCCCTCCTCTGCGTCCCGCGTCGCGCGCGCGGGCGACGTCGCGATCGCACCGGACGGACGGGCGGGCATAGCCGTTGAACGGGCTCACGCGGCCGCCCCCTCGCTACACTTCTAGCGTAAAATTCCTGGGTATCCGCGCTACGCTCTGCGTCAGCGGCGGTGGCCGCGACCACGTGTGGTGGGAGGAGACAGCAACGTATGGCGGAGAAGATCGGCATCCTCGTCGGCTGGGAGCAGTCGTTCCCGCAGGCCTTTCTCGAGCGGTGCAACAAGGTGCCGGGCGTCCGGGCGGAGATCGCGAAGATCGGCGGGACGCCCGAGCGCTTCGAGAGCCCGTACCGGGTGCTCATCGACCGGATCAGCCAGGAGGTGAAGCACTACCGCTTCTACCTCAAGGCGGCGGCGCTCGGCGGGGCGTTCGTGATCAACGACCCGTTCTGGTGGAGCGCGGACGACAAGTTCTTCGGCTACTCGCTCGCGTCGCAGATCGGGATCGCGACGCCGCGCACCGTGATGCTGCCCCAGCGCGACTACATCCCGGCCATCGTCAAGGAGCGCAGCCTCCGCAACCTCGAGTACCCGCTCAACTGGGAGGCGATCATCGACTACGTGCGCTTCCCGGCCATCCTCAAGCCCGCGGACGGCGGCGGCTGGAAGGACGTGTCGGTGGTGCGCACCCAGGAGGAGCTGCTCGCCGCCTACAACGCCTCCGGGCAGAACGTCATGACCCTGCAGGAGTTCATCGACTTCGACGACTACGTCCGCTGCATCTGCGTCGGCAAGGATCGCATCCTCCCGATCCAGTACGACCCCAAGGCGATCGGCCCCACCGGGCTCCGCGGCTGCTACGTGCAGCACGACGACGAGCGGTGGCTCCCGAAGGCGCTCCACGATCGCATCGTCGAGGACGCGACCAAGATCAACAGGGCGCTCGGCTACGACATGAACTCGGTCGAGTTCGCGATCCGCGACGGGGTGCCGTACGCGATCGACTTCACGAACCCGGCGCCCGACATGCACATCGAGCACCTGCGGGAGCGCTACTTCAACATCGCGGTCGACTGGATGGTCGCGTTCGCCGTGGAGTGCGCGCGCGGCGACCGGCGGACGCGCGACGGCTACGCGTGGTCGAGGCTCGTCCGGCCTTCCGTGCAGAAGGTCCGGCTCGGGGCCTCGTCGTGACCACGGCCCTGGGGCTGCTCGACGGCCAGTTCACGCTGGGCGTCGAGGAGGAGTTCCAGATCGTCGACGCCGAGACGCGCGAGCTCCGGTCGTACGTGAGCCAGCTGCTCGAGGGGGGGCAGGGTCACAAGCTCCTGCGCGAGCGGGTCCGCCCGGAGATGCACCAGTCGGTCATCGAGACGGGCACCGGCATCTGCCGGGACGTCCGGCAGGCGAGGGAAGAGCTGGCCGAGCTGCGCGGCAGCCTCAGGGCGCTCGCGCGGCAGGGCGGGATGCGCATCGTCGCGGCGGGGACGCACCCGTTCAGCGACTGGAAGAAGCAGGAGATCACCGACGGCGAGCGCTACCGGGGCATCGTGGAGGACCTGCAGGACGTCGCCCGGGCGAACCTCATCTTCGGGCTGCACGTGCACGTGGGCGTCAAGGACCGCGAGGTGGCGATGGCCCTGGCGAACCAGGTCCGCTACTTCCTCCCGCACATCCTCGCGCTGTCGACGAGCTCGCCGTTCTGGCTCGGCCGCTCCTCGGGCCTGAAGAGCACGCGCAGCGAGATCTTCAAGCGCTTCCCGCGCACCGGCATCCCGGGGCTCTTCGAGTCTTACGGCCACTTCCAGCGCTTCGTCGACCTGCTCGTGAAGACGGGCTGCATCGACAACGCGAAGAAGATCTGGTGGGACGTGCGCGCCCACCCGTTCTTCGACACGGTCGAGGTCCGGATCTGCGACATGACGACGCGCCTCGACGACACCGTGGCGCTGGCGGCGCTCATCCAGGCCGTCATGGGCAAGCTCTACCTGCTCTACCGGCGCAACCTCGGGTTCCGCGAGTACCGGCAGGAGCTCATCGAGGAGAACAAGTGGCGCGCCGTGCGCTACGGCATCGACGGGCAGCTCATCGACTTCGGCAAGCAGGAGCAGGTCCCCGTCCGCCACCTCGTCGGCGAGCTGCTCGAGTTCGTGCAGGAGTCGGCGGAGATCTTCGGATCGCAGGGCGAGCTCGAGCGGATCCGGGCGATCCTCGACGAGGGGACGAGCGCCGATCGCCAGCTCGCGGTCTACGCCCGGACGCAGAGCTTCGAGGCCGTCGTCGACGACCTGGTCGAGCAGTCGAGCCTCGGCCTGTAGGCCGCGGGCGGCGGGCGGCGGGCGGCGGGGTCGCCCGCGGCGCGGCGGGGCGCCATGAGGCGCCCTCGGTCGGGTCTCTGGAGCCTCGGGGGCGGCCTCGCGCGTCGGGGCCGGCTCGTGCGTCGGGGAGGGCTCGCGCGTCGGGGCCGGCTCGCGGCGGCGCGGACCGCCGCCGCCGCGGCGCGCGGCGGGGCCTCCCAGCGAGAATTTCTGCTCGCGCGCCGGCTCTGCTACCGTGCGGCCGTGGGAATCGCTCCGCGCCGCTCTGCGTTCGCTCTCTCGGTGGGCTGCCTTGTCGCGCTGTCTGTCGCCGCGGGCGCCGCGGGCTGCGCGTCGACCGAGTACGTCAACGAAGGTCCGGGGCAGCCGACGCCGCGGGCCTCCGGCACGCTGCCCCCCGGCTCGGTCGGCGTCTGCAAGCAGCCGGAGACGAAGCGGCCGCTCATCGTGAGCGAGGAGCTCTGGGCCCACGCGAAGCCGTGCACGCCGCGCACGCCCGCCTCGTACATCCGCCTCGGCTACGCGAAGGACGGCGCGGCGGGCGCCGATCCCGAGGCGGAGCAGCTGGCCGAGCGGGTGCTCGCGGCGCTCGCCGAGGGGACGAAGCCCGACGGCGGCAACAACCAGGTCACGGGCGCGATCCGCGCCGTGCGGTCCTACGCGGCGAGGAAGGACGAGCTGCGCGCCCGGGTGGTGAGGGAGTCGGCCGCCGGGCAGACGTGCGACGTGACCTACCTGCTCAACACGATGTCTGGCGCGCGGAGCAAGCTGTCCGGGGGCGAGGCGTGCACCGCGGAGGTGTTCGACCCGGAGACGCGCGCGGACGCGTGCCTCTTCGACACGAAGCGGCCCGAGGGGCTGTGGCTCTCGAGCGGCTGGTCGTGCATGACGTTCACCGGCGCGCTCGGGAACGAGGCGTCCTGCCATCAGCTCTGCGGCTACGACGATTACTGCGCGCGGCAGGTGTACTGCGCGGCCGGCGACGTCAACCTCCTGCTGTGCGCGCTCGGCGTCTGCCTGCCGGAGCCGTCCGCCGGCATCAAGTGACCGCGGCCGACCAGCGCTGACCGCGCGGCGCGAGGCCGCCGCGGCCGAGCGCCTGAGCGAGTTCCGCGCGACGCAGCTAGTCGGCGAGGAGGGCGCTCAGCCGCTCGAGGGCGCCGCGGAGCAGCTCGCGCGCGCCGCGCAGGAGCGAGCGCCCGTCGCGCAGGAGATCGTGCACCTCGCCGGGAACGGGCAGGAGGCCCGCGCGGGCGGCGAGCGCCGCGCCCGTGAGGAGCAGCAGGACCAGGAGCAGGGCCAGGGAGACGCGGCGGCGCCACCTTCGCCGGGCGCGGGGCGCCGGGGTGACCAGGGCCGGAGGCGCGGACGCGACCGGCAGCGCGAGGCTCGCGGGCGGCGACTTCGACGAGGACTTCGGGGGAGGGTCCTCGAGGGAGACGGGCAGGATGCCCGCGAAGGTGGCGGGGAGGGGCGTGTTCCCGGCCGGCGCCTGCTTGCGCCGGTCGCCCCTGATCGAGGACGCGGTGCGGCCTTCCCCCCGCGCCGACATGCGGCTGTCCGCGAGCTGGATCGCGGTCGCGAGCTTCTTCCGGCGCTCGGCCACGATGTCCCCGAGCGTCTCGCGGACGAAGCGGCCGACGTCGCCGTCGGTGACCGGGGTGCCGATCGAGATCGCGATCTGGTCGAGCGTGCGCTGGAACGACGCGCAGTCGTTCCAGCGGTCCGCCGGATCCTTGGCCAGCGCGCGCTCGATGGCGACCGCCAGATCGAACGGGACGTCGGGCACGAGCTCCCGGAGGGGGACCGGGGCGAACCGCAGGATGTTCTCCATGGTCTTGGCGTCGCTCCGGCCGCGGAACGGGTGATAGCCGCTCAGGGTCGTGTAGAGGAGGACGCCGAGCGAGAAGATGTCGGAGCGGCGATCGACCTTGCCCGAGGTGAGCTGCTCCGGAGACAGGTACGGGATCTTGCCCTTGAGCTGGCCGGCGACGCGCGTCTCGTGCAGCCGGCCCGTGGCCTTGGCGACGCCGAAGTCGACGATCTTTACGATGCCGTCGTACGACACCATGACGTTCTGCGGCGAGATGTCGCGGTGCACGAGGTCGACGAGCTTCCCCTCGTCGTCGCGGAGCTCGTGGGCGGCGTGGAGGCCGGCGCAGATGCTCGAGGCGATGCGCAGGAGGATCGGCAGGGGGACGCCGCCGGTCGATCGGACCTGCTTGTTGAGCGTGGAGATGGTGTCGCCGTCGACCCACTCCATCACGATGTAGAGGACGCCGTTCTCGTCGCCGAGCTCGACGATCTCGACCGCGTGGGGGTGCCGGATGCGGGACGCGAGGCGCGCCTCGTCGAGGAACATCGCCTCGAAGGCCGGGTCGTTGCCGATCTCCGGCAGCATCGTCTTGATGGCGACGATCTTCTGGAAGCCGCGGGAACCCACGAGGCGCGCCGCCCAGACGGCCGCCATCCCTCCACGGGCGACCGGCATGAGGATCTCGTAGCGGCCCAGCGTGTCTCCAGGCTTGAGGTCCGACAAGATCTGCACGCGGTGGTCCTAGATGGGGAGGCGGAGTTAGGAGGGGTGGAGCTCGAGTGCCGCCGTTACGTTCGTGGAGGCACGCAGCCTCGACGTCTGCCGGAGCGACGCAGCGCCATCGCGCTCGCACGTCACGAAGGAGGTCCCGCGGAGCCAGGGTGCCACGAAGGGGACACAGACCTCAAGTTCGGGCGCGACGGCGGCCCTCCTCCGCGTGGGCAGCGGCGCTGCGCGCGGCGCCCGACGTGCAGGAGCGCGGGCGCGGACCGGGCGTGAGGCGGCCGCGCGGAGCGGCGGCTGCAGGGCGCGACGCGAGGTCGGCTCATCGCAGCGGATACTACGCGAGCACGGTCGGGCAGGAAGAATGCAGCGAGCGCTGCCGGAGCGATCGATGGGGCGCCTGGATGGGAACAGGACCGGGCGAAAAGGAATGATTCGTAGCGAAGAGTGCGCCAAATCGGGCTGGAGACGCGGGCGCGAGAGTCGTGGTACAGGGGAGCGACCTGCTCGACGAGGCCTCTATGGAAGCCAATTTGCGCCCGATCCCGCCGCCGCACGACGAAGACGACGAAGACGTGCACTGGGCGCTGTCGACCGCGACGGCCCTGTGGGGGCGCGGCGAGCGTGAGGAAGCGCTGAGGTGGCTGCGCCGCGCCGCGGAGCAGGCCTCGGATGCCAACGCCGACCTGCGCGCTCTCGAGCTCTTCAAGGCGGCCGCGGAGGTGGCGCAGAAGATCTCGGTGACCGAAGAGGATCCGGGCTCGGCCACGGCCACGGACTCGCCGCCGGCGATCGCGAGCGCGCCGAAGACGCCCTTGAGCGCGCCGCCTCAGGCGTTCAGCGCGTCTCCTGCCACGGCGAGCGCGCCGCCGCCGAGGCCGGGCGCGTCGGGAGCCGGGTCTCACGCGGCGCCGTCGCGACCGCCGAGCGCGGAGGGAGGCCGGAGCGAGCGCAGCGGCCAGAGCGTGCCGCCGGCCGCCGCGTCGCCGGCCGCGAAGCGGTCGCCGTCGGTCCGCGCGCCTGCCGGCGACGCGCCGGCGGGGCCGATGACCTCGGCGATGGCGTCGTCCCGCGACGCCGGCCCGCTGCCCAGGCCCGTCGGAGGGCTGGGCCGCGCGGTGCCGCTCGGGGCGGGGCGCTCCCCCGCGCCGGCGAGGTCCGTGGCCGTGCGCGAGGCGACCCCCACGCAGCTGTCGCCGGCCGCGCGCGCGGCGGGCGCCGCGGCGGGGCTCCCGGCGCGGGCCGCTGCCGGACCGCAGGCGGCCGACCGTCCTGCCGCGATCAAGGCGCGGCCGATCGCCAGCTTCGCGGGGTCGACCCACGCGAGGGTATCGTCGACCACGGCGGTGACCGAGGAGGTCCCGGCGGTCAAGCTCCCGGTCGCGGGCGCGCCTGCGGGCCAGGAGCCGGGGACGGGCGCGTCCGGCGCCGCGCCCCAGAGCGCGACCGGGGAGCAGCTCGCGGCGGACGGGGAGGCCCCGCCCGATCAGCGCGAGACGGTGCCGACGGCGATCGCGGTGGCGTCGGTGGCGCGGCGGCAGGCGAGCCCGCTGCTCGGCGCGAGCTCGTCGCAGGAGGCGACCGAGCGGCGCCCGCGGCTCTGGCCGGACGACGAGGGCACCACGCGCCGGCCGCTGACCGCGCAGGAGCAGCGGGTGCTCATGGAGCACCGGATCGAGGACCTGGACGAGGAGACGCCGATGCTCGGCCTGGAGCAGGCGGGCGACGGCGAGCCGTCCGCCGCGGCTCCGGAGGATGCGCCGCAGGCGTCGGAGGATCGCGCCGACTGGACCGAGGCCGAGCCGGACGACGAGGACGCGGGCGCCGCCTCTGCGGATCAGCAGGGGGAACCGACGCTGGCCGGGGGGCCTTCGGGGGCGATGCAGGCGCGGCCGTCCGAGGGGGCGGCGGTGGACTCGGCGTGGAGCGATCCGCCGTACGAGGGCGAGTGGCAGGCGCCGCCGCCGCGGCTGCCCGCGTCGCAGATCGAGCCGCTGCCGGCGCTGCGGATCGCGGTGATCGGCATCTCCAGCACGGGGGAGCTCCGTCTCGTCCCGATGGACGGGCGGAACGCTCCGCCGCGGGGGGCGGCGCTCGGGATCCTCGTCCCGCTGAGCCCGGGGGATGGCGAGACGATCGCGCGGCTGCTCCAGCTGCGCAGCTGAGGTGCCGCGGCGCGTTGGCGCCGCGGGCGGCGCGGGAGATCGGCAAGAAGTGGGGCATCCCGCGCGATGGCGGTAGCCTCCGGGGATGCATGAGGAACGGACAGCCCCGAAGCGCATCCGCGTGACAGGACTGCAGGAGGCCCAGCTGCCAGCGCTCGCCGCGACGGAGCAGGCCTGCACGGCGATGTACCACGAGATCGGGTTCGACGCGGCGGAGGTGCCGGCGCGGACGCTTGCCGACATCGTCGCGCTGACGCGGCAGCACGACGTGCGCGTGGCGGAGGCGGACGGCGAGGCGGCCGGCTACCTGGCGTGGCGCGACGAGGCGCCCGGGGTCGCGTACCTGGAGGAGATCTCGGTGCATCCGGAACACCAGCGGCGGGGCGTCGCGACGCGGTTGCTGGCGGAGCTCCACGAGCGGGCGCGGGAGCTCGGCATGGAACAGATCGTGCTGAGGGCCAGGGGGCGGGCGAGCTGGGCCCAGGCGTTCTTCAAGAAGGCGGGCTTCGCGCCGCTTGGCGACGACGCGCCCGCGAAGGTCCGCGCGTGGCGGAGCGAGCAGGAGGCCGCCGGAGGGCCGCTGACCCGAAGCGGCGAGGTCGTGCTCTGGGCGGCGATCCGGCCGAAGACTGCGGAAGCGCTGGACGAGGACGAGGCGGTCCGGGACGGCTGAGCCTGCGGGCGGCGGCCGGTGGAGGGCCGTCGCAGGCGGGGTGCGCTTGGCGGGCGGGAGTGCGGTGGGGGGTGCTCGCGGCCGGGTTCACCGGTGCGGAGCGGAGCGGCGTGCGCCGGTGGAGGTCGGCTCGGTGGGGGCTGAGCTGGACCTGGGTTCGGGCGCCGGCGGCAAGGGGCCGTCAACCGGCGCGAGTTCGCCGGCGGAGGCTCGTTCGGGCGGGTTGGGCACCGTTCGGAGGTCGGCCAAGACGTCCGACGGCGCGAGTTGACATAATGTTTCTTATGCGATCCGAGGTCGATCCCGAGGGCAGGGGGCTGGAACTCGATAACCCGGGTCGGCCTTGCGCCGCCGGGTCACCACCGCCGACCTCAGCCCGGGTCGGCCTCGCCGCCGACCTCAACCCGGGTCAGCCTCGCCTCGCCGGGTCGCCGTCGCCGACCTCAACCCGGGTCAGCCTCGCCGCCGACCTCAACCCGGGTCAGCCTCGCCGCCGACCTCAACCCGGGTCGCCGCCTCGCCCCGACCTCAACCCGGGTCAGCCTCGCCCAACCTCAACCCGGGTCGGCGCTCCAGGACACCCGCGCGCCACAACGCACCGCGTCATCCTCCAGCCCTACAGCACCCGAGCGCCCTGCCCGCGCCGTGCTCGACCTGAACGACCGCTCAGCCTTTGGGAAGCGGCGGCGTCTCGACGTCGAGGCTGAGCAGCGCGCCGCCGTTCGTCAGCACGAACGCGCGCCGGCCGTAGGCGGCCGGCGTCATCGCGATGCCGCCCCCCGTCTCGATGCCGTCGATCACCGCGCCGTCCAGCGGCGAGAACAGGAAGATCCCGTAGCGCGTGGTCGTCACCAGCAGCGCCCCCGCGAACGGCACCGGAGCCGAGATGCCCCCGTCCGGCAAATCCCGCCGCCAGATCGTGCGGCCGTCCTCCGGGTCCAAGGCCCACAGGCCCGTCAAGCCCGACGACGCGAGCAGCACCTTCCGCTCGGGTACGATCGGACCGCCTCCGCTCCGCGGCGCATGCGCAGGCTGATGCCACAGCACGAGCTCGGTCACGCCGACCGCCGCCTCGTTCACCCAGGCCCGGGTCCCGTTCTCGGCGTCGAGCGCGAACACCCCGCCCGCGTAGCCCGCCACGAAGACCACATCGCCCGAGGCGATCTGGCCGAAGACGGGCGTGGTGTCCGTGTCGAGGTACTTCGGCGTCTGGCCGCCCGCGCTCTGCTCGGCCTCGGCCGCCAGGTCGACGAGCGCCCACTGCTCGGACCCGTTCTTGAGGTCGTAGGCCATCACGACCCCATCGGAGAACGCGGTGTAGACCTTGTCCCGCCCGAGCGCCGGGCCGGCGTGCCCGGAGATCTCCATCCCGAACGCCGGCGTCCGATGCTGATACCAGCGCATCGCGCCCGTCTCCGCGTCGAGCGCGATCAGCGTGTCGTTCGAGTTCGTCACGTAGAGCACGCCGTCGCGCAGCACCGGCCGCCGCGCGACCTTGGCGTTGGTCATGAAGCGGTAGACCAGCCGGCCGTCCGAGGCGCGCACCTTGTAGAGCGCACCGTCGTTCGAGCCGAAGTAGACCGCGTCCGACGCGGCGTCGTAGAGCGGCTCGCTCTGCACAGGGCCGAGCGTCTCGAACCGCCAGAGGACGTCGCTCGTGTCGGCGCGCACAGCGTACAGGCCGTGATCGCTCGACCCGACGAAGACACGCCGGTGCGCCGCGTCGATCTCGGGGCGGCCACGCTCGTAGGCCTCGCCGACCTTCCGCGCCTCGGCGGTGAGCTCGCGGCGCTTCGTGATGCCCAGCGCGCTCCCCGGGTGGTGCAGCCAGAGCGGCGCGTCGGGCGCCGCGGCGACGCCCAGGTTGCCGCAGCCGCCGAGCGACGCGAGGCCCAGCCCGAGGAGCACAGCGCCCGCGGCGCGGCTAGTGCGGCGCATCGCCCGCCTTCTTCTCCGCGTTCTCGCGCGCGCGGCGGATCAGCTGCTCGATCTCCTCCGGCGTCATCGTCTGGCCCTTCGGGCCGCCGAACGCGGCGCGGGGCGGCACGGCGGCCGGGTCGATCTTGCGCAGCATCTCCTCGACGACGGCCTCGAGGAACTGGAAGGAGCGGCCCTCGGTCGAGGGAGCCTGGAGCTTCTCGTGCGCGCTCTTGAGCAGCTCCTTCGCCTTCTCGCTGTCGCCCTTGGCCAGGTAAACCCGCGCCTGATGGTACAGCGCGAGCTCCTTGTAGCCCTTCATGTCGATCGCCTCGAGCTCCTTGAACGATGCGAGCGCGCCGTCGAGATCGCCCTTGCCCTCACGCGCGAACCCGATGCCCTCGATGGCGCGGCCCTTCACGTCGGGATCGGCCCCCGCGAGCGGCGACGAGACCACGGCGCTGTACGCTTCGAGCGCGCGGTCGTAGTCCTTCTTGTCGAGCAACACACCGGCCTGCCCGAGCTTCGCCAGGATCGCGGCGCCGCTGCCGCCGTGCTCGTCGATGACCTTGTTGTACGCGGCGAGCGCGGTGTCCGACCGCTCGTCCGCGGACTTGAAGGTCCTCGTGACGTCGAACTCCTTCTCCTCCTCGCTGCGCGTGTCCTCGGCGAGCACCCTGCCCCGATCCGCAGCGACGGCCGACATGAGCGCCGACGTCGACACCGCGTCCTTCTTCTCGGTGCGCGACAGGTAGAACAGCACGCCGCCGGTCGCGACCAGCGCCGCCAGCACGCCCCACTGGACGACGTGGAAGTTCTTCTTGATCCATCGGCCGGCGCCGGTCGTCATCCGGCTGAGCGCGTCCTCGACCATCTCGCCCGGCAGCAGCTGAACCGGGCGGCGGCCCGCGGCCTGCTCCCGGCGACGCGCGAGCAGCTCCTTCGCGCGGGCGTTCTTGTCCTTGGGCAGCTCCTCGCCGGCAACCTTCTTCTTGCGGCGGCGCGCGGTGGCCTCGTCGCGGCGGCGGGCGGCGCGGTTCGGCACCGCCGGGGCCGCCTCGTCGCCAGCAGCCTCCGCCGCGGGCGCCTCGTCCGACGCGCCCACGCCGAGCGCCTCGGCGACGCGCTGCGCCGCCTCGTCGTCGCCCTCGTCGGCGCCGGCCTCCCTCACCGGAGCGCCGCGCGGCGGCCGCGCCGGGGCCGCCTCCGCAGCCCCGCCCTCGTCGCCATCGCTCCGCGTGGCTTCGTCCTTGTCACTCCCCGCGGATTTCTCTTCGGTCTGCTCTCGGTCCTTGTCCGACACGCGGCGGACTCTAGTCTTGCCGCCTGCGGCGTCAATCTGGCCGGTGAGCCGCAGGCGCTCCGTCGGTCGAGCGCGGCGGCGCCGCCGCCTCGTCGCCGGCGCCGCCAGCGTCGCCGGGCGACCAGGGCGCAGGCGGCGGGGGCGGGATCTCGTCGCTCAGCGGGACCACGGCGCACGCCTGCACCTCGACGTTCTGGGTCGCGTAGACCACGAAATCAGCGTAAGCGCCCGGCTGCGCGCCCGTCGCGGGCGGCAGCGTCGCGAACGCCTCGGCCGGCTCGCTCCCCGGCGGGATCGCGAGCGTGACCGCGCGCTCCGCGTCGAGCTCCGGCGCGCTCGCCGGGACGATCGACGCGCCGTCCCGCTTCGGCGGCCGCGCGCCGCGCCTGGGGCTGCCGAAGCGCACCTCGCCGGAGCGGCCGTCGTCGGTCCGCGCGCGGCAGAGGACGCGCACGCCCTTGCCGTTGCCCGCCTTCGGGATCACGACGCCGAGCCCCACCCCGCTCTTCGCGAAGCGGCGCAGGCGGCCGAGATCGCGCTCGCGCGGCCCACCGAGCAGGTCGAGGATGTCGGCCCGGAGCGCGAGCCCGAGCCCCCCGGGCAGCGGATCCGGCGTGCCGAGCATGCGCAGGAGCGGCGCCCGCAGCTCCGGGCCGGCGCCGAGCTTCACGAGGGCCTCCGCGATCGCGACGCGCGCGGTCTGGTACGGCTCCTGGCCGAGCCGCTCGGCGAGCGCCGGCCGCGCGGCGTCCTCGCCGATCGCCGCGAGCGCGGCGGCGGCGTACGGGCGCAGCCGCACGTCGCCGAGCGCGGCGATGAGCGGCGGCAGCGCGGCCTTCACCCGGATCTTCGCGAGCGCGTCGACGATCTCGCGCGCCCGCTCGAACGACGTCGCCTCGCCCGCGCCTTCGCCGCCGTCCTGCTCCGGGCCGCGGACCACCTGCCGCAGCCACGCGACGAGCACGTCGTCGCCGCGGCGATCGCCCGCCTCCGCGAGCGCGAGCGCCGCGAGGCGCCGCCACTTGCGATCGCGATCGACCACGAGATCGCGCGTCAGCGGCGCGCCCTCGCCGAGCCGCGTGAGCGTGAGCGCCGCCCACCGCCGCACCTCGTCGTCCTCGTCGCGCACGAGCGCGAGCCGCAGCGACGGCGCCGCCTCGGAGCGGCGCAGATCGAAGAGCACCTCGCCCGCCTTGCGGCGGATGGCGACGTCGGCGTCGTCGAGCAGCGCCGCGACCTCGACCACCGCGTCGGCGTCGCCCGCGATGCCGCGGCGGAGCGCGTCGGGCCAGCCCTTGCCCTCCTTCCTCAGGCCGCGGACCTCGTAGCGCCCGTGCGACGCCTCGACGGCGCGCAGCTCCGACCGCATCGCGCCGAGCTCCGCGGGGCGCAGCGCGGAGATGTCCTGCTGCTGGCGCGGATCGGTCGCCACGTCGTAGAGCGCGCACGCGCCGATCTTGCGCGCGCAGACGAGCCGCAGCGTGCCCTTGGCGAGCAGCGTCTGCGCGTCCGTCTCGGCGAACGCGAAGCCCGGGAGCGAGGGCGGCCCGCCCGGCGGCGCCGCCGTGCCCTGCTCGGCCGCCGCGTCGCCGGCGGCGAGCAGCGGCCCGAGATCGGCGCCGCGCACGCGCGCGGGCCGCGGGATGCCGAGCCCCGCGAGCACCGTGGGCAGCAGATCGACGAGCTGCACCGGCGCCCTCACTACGCGCGGCGAGAGCAGGCCGGGCGCGCTCACGATGAGCGGCACGCGCGCCTGCTCCTCGTACACCGTCGTGCCGTGGTAGCGCCCGCCGTGCTCGCCGAACTCCTCGCCGTGATCGGCCGTGACGATCACGACCGCGTCCGGCCGCTCCTTGCGGATCTCGTCCACGATCGCGCCCACGCCCGCGTCCGCCACGGCGATCTCGGCGTCGTAGCGATCGATGTCGCGATCGCCGAGCGGGTGCTCCGGGTGCGCCTCGTACGGCTCGTGCGGCTCGAAGAGGTGCACCCACATGAACGCGCGCTGCTCCGACCCGAGCCCGGAGAGGTAGCTCCGCACCTGCTCCAGCCGGAGCGCGGAGCTCGCGAACTCGATCTTCTGGTACTCGAAGTCGAGCGCCCGATCGCGCAGCGCGCCGAAGCGCTCGCCGTCGATGAAGAACACCGCAGGCGGGTAGAAGCCCGCCGTCTTGTAGCCGTAGCGGCGGAGGTGCTGCGCGAACGTCTCGGAGTCGTCCCCGAGCCCCTGCAGCACGAGCGGGCGGATGTACTTGCCCGTCATCAGCGACGAGACCGCGTACGACGTGTGCGGCGTCGGCGTGTACGCCGCCTCGAAGCGCACGCCCTCGGCCGCGAGGCGATCGAGGTTCGGCGTGATCTTCCGCTCGTAGCCGTACGCCCCCACGTGGTCGGCGCGCAGGGCGTCGATGCTGATCAGCACGATGTCGCGCCCCCGCAGATCGATCGCGTTGCCGCTCGCGCGCTCGTCGAGCGGCGCGGCGTCGAGCGGATCGGGCGGCGACAGCACGGCGGCGAGCTCGACCACGTGCCCGAGCAGCGGGCCGTGCGTGGCGTAGATCAGCCGGATGTTGTCCGCGAGCGCGAGCCGGTCCGCGGCGCCGGGCGCGAGCGCGGCGCCGAACGCGAAGAGGACGAGGGCGAGCGCCGCGCGCACGAGCCTCGGCGAGCGCCGCTCGCGCGCGTCGCCCTGGCCGGACGGCCGCGTGGGCAGCGCCGGCGTCGCGAAGGTCGCCGCCGCGAGCGTGAGCGCCGCGAGCCCGAGGTGGAAGGCGGCGTAGAGGCGCGGCAGGACGCGCACGTTCGCGACCTCGAGCAGGGCGACCGCGCAGGCCGACGCGAGGACGAGCCACCGGCCGGCCCCCGCGGCGCGCGCCCGCTTGAGGGCGCGCGCCACGCGCGGCGCCGCCGCGAAGGTCGCGCCCGCGCCGAGGAGCGCGAGCGCCGCGATGAACGGCGCGCGCCGGCCGCCCTCGAACATGCGCCCGGCCGAGACCCCGAAGGCCACCGCGCCGCCGAACGCCCCGGCGAGCAGCGCCGCCGCGACGCGGAACCCCCGGCGCTCGGCGCGCATGGCGATCTCGAGCACCGCGCCGAGGACGGCGGCGCACGGCGCCGCGGCCGCGAGCGCGAGCGGCAGGAGGTCGCGCACGGCGCGGCCGAGCTCGTAGAGCCCGAGCAGCTCGCGCCACCGCAGGGCGCCGACGACCAGGAGCTCGGCGAGCGCGAGCGCCGCGAGCGCGAGGTAGGCGTCCGCCATGCGCCACCCGATCTCGGTCTCGAGCTTGCGCGGCGGGGCGTCGGAGCTCCCGCTCGGGAACGTCGCGCGGCTCGGCGCCGGCGCCGGCGTGGACGCGCGCGCCGGCCCGGACTGCAGCCGCGGCGCCGACGGCGCCCGGTGCCCGAGCGCTCCCGGCGCGGCGCCGGCGAGGCCGTCCGCGGCGGCGGCCGGGTCAGGCCGGCTCCCGTGCGCGAATCGACCGGGGGGCACGGACCCCCCGGGAGGCCGGCCGGCGCCCCCATGGCCCCGCGGGCGCATCGGAGCGGCGCCGTTGCGATCGGTCATGCGTAGGAGACTTCGAGGATCTCGTAGGTGCGCGGCCCGGCCGGCATCATCACGCGGACCTCCTCGCCGACCTCGTGGCCGAGCAACGCGCGCGCGAGCGGCGAGGCGATGGAAATGCGCCCGAGCTTGAGATCGGCCTCCTCGGGCCCGACGATCTGGAAGCTCTGCTCCTCATCCGTGTCCACGTTGGCGAGCTTGACCTTGGCGCCGAACTGGACCTTGCTGCCGCTCAGCTTGGACGGATCGATGACCTCGGCGCGCGAGAGCGTCTGCTCGAGGTAGCTGATGCGGGCGACGATCATGCCCTGCCGCTCCTTGGCGGCGTGATACTCGGCGTTCTCGGAGAGATCGCCGTGCTCCCGGGCCGTTCCGATGTCCTTGACGACCTGCGGCAGGTCGATCTCTTTCAGCCGTCGCATCTCTTCGCGGAGCCGCGCTTGCCCCTCGGGCGTCATGGGTACTTTCTCGGACATGGTGGGGACGCTTTTAGCATGGCTCCCGCCCGGTCGACGACGGCGCGAGACGCGCCGATCGCGGATAGCGCCGGCCGCCCGGACGCAGCGCGCCCTGCCTTGCCCCCGCTGGACTACCCCCGCCAGCGCACGATCTTCCGCGGAGGCCGCCGCGCATGGGCGTCCGCTGACTTCGTCGCGCTCCGGACGAGGGCCGCCGCGGTCCGGGAGAGCTCCTCCGGGCGCGGGCCGCCGTGCGGGACGGCCGCGGCGTCCACCGTCGCCGTGGCCGCGCCGGTCGCCTCGGCGATCCGCACCTCGACCGGGACGTCCGCGTCCGGGAGCCGCACGACGCCGCGGTAGACGAACTCGCCCGGCGCGCCGCCGGCGTCGGCCTGCTCCAGCACGTAGCGAGCGCCGGAGGACGGCCGCCCGACCGCCTGCGTCACAGCTGCGGCCCCGAGCGGGCCGGGCCCGACGCCGCCTTGGCGGGCGCGCGGCGCTGCCCGCCGGGGCCCATGTCGTCGAGGAACCGCCGCGCGGTCACCGCGAACGGGCCGCCGAAGTCCCGGATGACCGACTCGAACACGGCGCGCGCCTCGTCCGGCTTCTTCATCTTGAGGAGCGTCTCGCCCTTGAGGACGAGCGCCTCCGGCTCGAGCCCCGAGCCCGGGAAGGTCCGCAGCGCGTAGTCGATCCGCGCGATGGCCGCGTCGAACACGTCCGCCTTGAGGTAGTAGCGCGCCACGTAGAGCTCATGGCGCACGAGCCGCCCGGTCACGACCTCGAGCATGTAGGCCGCGTCGTCGCGGTAACGGCTGCGCGGGAACTGCCGGAGGAAGGTGCGGATCTCCCGGTGGGCCTCGATCGTGGTCGCCTGATCGCGCTCCTCGGCCGGCGGCAGGAACACCGTGTCGTCGATGTCCAGGAAGAGCGACTTCGCCATCCGGTACTTCGCGTACTCGACGTTCCGATCCGTCCGGTGCTCCTGGATGAACGCGCGGTACGCCGAGATCGCCTCGGGGTACTTGCCCTGCTCGAACTCGAGGTCGGCGATCCTGAGGTCGGCGAGCCGGGCGTAGCGGCTGTACGCGAAGCGCCGCTTCACCTCGGAGAAGAGGGCGCGCGCGTCCTCCCAGTCCTTGGCCTCGAAGGCGGCCATGGCCTCGTTGTACGCGGCGCGCGCGTCCTCGGTGTACGTGAGGGTGGCGGTGCGGCCGTCGTTGAGCTCGAAGTCGCAGCCCACGAGCCCGCCCAGGGCAGCGAGGCACCCGGCGAGGGCGAGGACAGCGGCGGTGGGTCTCATCGTGCACGCCTCGTACCCAATCCGGCGCCGGCGCGCCAGGGCTTCCGCCGCGGGCCGGGCCCGCGCGCTCTTGCTCCCGCGTCGTGGCGCCCGGGAGAGCTGGGGTATGGTCGGCCCATGCCCGCTTCCCCTCCAGCGCCTGCACCAGCGGCCCCCACCCCGACGCTGCACCCGGGCGGCGCCGCCTCGCCCACGGTCCTCATCGTGGACGACGAGCGCAACATCCGCCGCACCCTCGCGCTCGTCCTGCAGGGCGAGGGCTACCAGGTCGCCGAGGCCCCGAGCGCCGAGGCGGCGCTGGAGCTGCTCGCGCACGGCGACACCCCCGTCGACCTCGCCCTGGTCGACCTGCTCCTGCCCGGCATGAACGGCCTCGACCTCCTCCAGCGCGTGCGCCAGGACGACGGCACCCGCGAGCTGCCGGTCATCGTGATCAGCGGGCACGCGACCGTCAACGACGCGGTGAAGGCCGTCAAGCTCGGCGCCTGCGACTTCTTCGAGAAGCCGCTCAACCGCGAGCGCGTCCTCGTGGGCGTCAAGAACGCGCTGCAGAACTCGCGGCTCGCGCGGGAGGTCGAGGACCTGAAGGCCCAGGTGCAGTCGCGCTACGAGATGATCGGCCAGAGCGCCGCGATGCAGCGGCTGTTCAAGGAGATCGACCGCGTCGCGCCCACGAAGGCGAGCGTTCTCATCACCGGCGAGAGCGGCACCGGCAAGGAGCTCATCAGCCGGGCCATCCACCGGCTCTCGCCGCGGGCGCGGGGCCCCTTCGTCCGGGTCAACTGCGCCGCGATCCCGCGCGAGCTCATCGAGAGCGAGCTCTTCGGCCACGAGCGCGGCGCGTTCACCGGGGCGAGCGGGCCGAAGCGGGGCTTCTTCGAGCAGGCCCACGGCGGCACGCTGTTCCTCGACGAGATCGGCGACATGGACCTCGCCGCCCAGGCCAAGGTGCTGCGCGCGCTGCAATCGGGCGAGATCTGCCGCGTCGGCGGCGAGCACAGCCGGCACGTCGACGTCCGCGTGCTCGCCGCGACGAACAAGGATCTCTCGCGGGAGGTCGCCGCGCTGCGCTTCCGCGAGGACCTCTTCTTCCGCCTCGCGGTGTTCCCGATCAAGAGCCCGGCGCTGCGCGACCGCATGGAGGACCTGCGCGCCCTCGCCGACGCGTTCATGGCGGCGTTCTGCAACGAGAACGGCCTGAAGCAGAAGGCGATCGATCCGGTGGTCTACGCCGCGCTCGAGCGCCGGAGCTGGCCGGGCAACGTGCGCGAGCTCAAGAACGTCATCGAGCGCGCCGCGATCCTCTCGGCCGACGTCGTCACCATCGCCGATCTGCCGGAGGATCCGCACGAGAACCCGTTCGAGGACGACGCGCAGGGCGCCGCCGGGGAGGGGTCGATCGCGCCGCCCGCCCCCGGCGCGGCGGAGCCGCCCGCGGGCGCGGCCCGGAGCGAGCCGGAGCGCCCTCGCCTCACGCTGCGCGAGTTCCGCGATCGGGCCGAGCGCCGCTACATCGTCGAGGTGCTGGCCAGCCTCGACTGGAACATCTCGCGCGCGGCCGTGCTGCTCGGCGTCGAGCGCACGAACCTCCACAAGAAGATCCGCGCGTACGGCATCAAGCGGGGCGAGGCGCCGTAGCGCGCGGCCCTGCCCCCCGCTACGCGGCCCCGCCGAGCGCCCTGCGGACGGCGCGGAGGAGCGACTCGGCCGTGAACGGCTTGCCCAGCACCGCGGCGTCCGGCCGGGCGGCGAGCGCGTCGCCCGTGTAGCCGGACATGAAGAGCACCCGCATGTCCGGCCTCTGCTTCACGAGGCGCTCGGCGAGCTCGCCGCCGGACATCTCCGGCATCAGCACGTCGGTGAGCAACAGATCGACCCGCCCGCGCTGCGCCTCGCAGACGCGCAGCGCCTCGCGCGGGCCGCGCGCCGTCAGCGTGGTGTAGCCGTGCTGCGCGAGGATCCGGCTCGCGAGCGCGACCACCGCGTCCTCGTCGTCGGTGACGAGCACCGTCCCGCCGTCGCCCCGGCGCGGCGCGGCGTGGGGCGCGCGCCCGCGCCGCGAGGCCGACGGCCGCGCCGAGAGCGGCAGGTAGATCTCGACGCGCGTGCCCTCCCCGGGCTGGGACGCGAGCTCGATGAAGCCGCGCCACTGCTTGACGATCCCGTACACGGTGGCGAGCCCGAGGCCGGCCCCCTTCCCCCTCGGCTTCGTCGTGAAGAACGGCTCGAAGGCGCGCGTCCGCACGTCGTCGCTCATCCCGCTGCCGGTGTCGCTGACGACGAGGCGCGCGTACCTGCCGGGCGGGATCGCCGGGTGCGCCTCGTGCAGGCCCCCCGCGGCGCCGACGCGGACCGCGCGCGCCTCGATCGACAGCCGGCCGCCGTCCTGCATCGCGTCGCGCGCGTTCAGCGCGAGGTTCATGACCACCTGCTCGAGCTGCCCCGCGTCCGCGAGCACCCGGCACCCGGAGGGGCCGAGCGCGATCGCGAGCTCGACGCCGCCCCCGACGGCGGCGCGGAGCGCGCCCTCCATGCCGCGCACGACGTCCCGCAGATCCAGCACGACCGGCTGCGCGAGCCCGCGCCGGCTCACCGTGAGCAGCTGCCGCGTGAGCGACGCCGCCCGCTGCGCGGCGCCCTTGATCTCGGCGAGATCCTTCTGCACCGGGCTCTGCTCGTCGAGCTCCTCCATGACGAGGCTCGTGTAGTTCAGGATGATCGCGAGCAGGTTGTTGTAATCGTGGGCGATCCCGCCGGCGAGGCGCCCGACCGCCTCCATCTTCTGCGCCTGGCGCAGCTCCTCGGAGAGCTCGCGCCGGCGCTCCTCGGTGGAGCGCGAGGACGACAGGTCGACGATCACCCCGGTCACGAGCCGCTCCCCGCGCCCGTCCGCGAGCGACTCGGTCCGCATCACGCGGACCGTCGAGCCGTCGCGGCGCGTGAGGCACGTCTCGATCGCGCTCGCCGGCGGCGGCTTCCCGCCCGCGCCGCCCGCCACGCACCCGCCGAGGACGAGATCCGCCGCCGCGAGCGCCTCCTGCCGCGAGCCGTAGCCGAGCAGCCGGGCGAGCGCCTCGTTGCAGTCGAGGAGGCGGCCGTCGAGCGAGGCCACGTAGAGCCCGGCCGGCGAGCAGGACGCGAGCAGCGAGCTGTGCAGGAGCGGGCTGTGCTCCACCGGGTCTCTCGACGACGATCGTCCGCTGCTCATCGACGCGCTGTCCGTGCGGAAACGTTCAGTCGGAGGGAGATCCCCGACTCCCCGAAATGAAGCGCGGACTCCTCTCGACTGCAACGCCGTTCACGCCGGCAACGTGCGCGCGTGGCGGGCGGGCCGGGCCGTCTTGGCGCGCAGCGCGGACGGTTTCTCCTTCTCCAGCCCGCCGAACTGGCCTAGACCCCGCCGGGGCTCGGCCGAGCCCTCAGGAGCGCGGCATGTTCTTCCTCGACAGCTCGAACCCGGACGAGATCAAGGAGATGTTCTCCTGGGGCGTGCTCGCGGGCGTGACCACGAACCCCCTCATCCTCTCGCGCGACGCGGGCTGCGTCGATCTCGAGCGGCGCATCCGCGAGGTGCTCTCGGCGTCGGCCGGCCCGGTGTCGGTGGAGCTGACGAGCGAGACCGAGGCGGCGATGCTCGAGGAGGCCCGCGGCTACCACGCGTGGGCGCCCGAGCGGATCTGCGTCAAGGTGCCGTTCAGCGACGTCGGCCTGAAGGTGACGCACGCCCTCGCGAAGCGCGGCGTGCGCACCAACGTCACGTGCGTGATGAGCTTCAACCAGGCGTACCTCGCGGCCCTCGCCGGCGGCGCGTACGTCTCGATCTTCAGCGGGCGCATCCGCGACATGGGCTACCCGGCGGCCCCGGTCATCGAGCGCACGCGCGCGCGGCTCGAGCGCGAGCGGCTGCGCGCCGAGATCATCGTGGGTTCGATCCGCCACCTCATGGACGTGAACGAGGCGCTCGACGCCGGCGCGCACATCGTGACCGTGCCGCCGGCCATCCTGCGGAAGATGCTCCACAACCCGAAGACCGAGGAGACGATCCGCGAATTCAACGCCGCCTGGGAGAAGCGTGCTAAGTAGCCGCGCGTGAACGCCGAGCCCGGCCGCGCGCGAGGAGACGTGGAAGCTCGAGGGCCGCGCCCCCCCGGAGACCCGAGAGACGAGGACACCCCCGGCCCGCGCGCGCCGCGCCCCGCCCCGGCGGAGGCCCCCGCCGGCCGCAAGTACGCGGTCGAGGAGGTGAACCGGGCCCTCGTGGCCGTCGCCGGCCGGCCCCGGACGGTGCTCGACGTCGGCTGCGGGATCGGGCTCAACGGCGCCGCCGTCAAGCGCACGGGCGCGCGCGTGACCGGGATCGAGGTCGCGCCCGCGTCGCTCGCGCGCGCCGGGGAGGCGCTCGACGAGGTCCTCGCCGCCGACATCACGAGCGACGCCGCCGTGCGCGAGGCGCTCGGCGACCGGCGCTTCGACCTGATCCTGTTCGCCGACGTCCTCGAGCACACCGCCGATCCGCTCGCCGTGCTCTGCCGCTTCCTGCCGCACCTCGAGGAGGACGGCCACGTCATCGTCTCGCTCCCGAACGTCGCGGCGTGGCCGGTGCGCCTCGGCCTGCTCGCGGGGCGGTTCGACTACGCGCCGAGCGGCATCCTCGACGACTCGCACCTCCGCTTCTTCACCCGCGCGTCGGCGCTCCGGCTCGTCGAGCGGGCCGGGCTCGAGGTGCTCCGCGTCGAGCAGAACCCGATGCTCGTCCGCGCCGCCAAGGGGCTCATCCTGAGCGGCCTCGGCGCGGGCGACGACCCCACCGATCTCGCCCGCTCGCTCCCCTACAAGGCCTACCACGCGCTCGTCCGCCCGCTGGAGGACGTCGTGGCGAGCCGCGCGCCCGGCCTCCTCGCGTTCCAGCACGTGATCGTCGCCAGGAAGCCGCCGCGCCCCCGCCGGATGCGGCTCACCGTCGGCATGCTCACGATGGACGAGGAGGAGAGCGTCGGCGCCATGATCGGCGAGATCAGGAGGGTCGCGCCCGACGCGGAGATCCTCTGCGTCGACAGCTCCACGAGGGACCGGACCCCCGAGATCGCGGCCAGCCTCGGGGCGCGCGTGCTCCGCCAGGTGCCGCCCCGCGGCCACGGCCCGGCGATGGAGCTCCTCATGTACAGCGCCGCGGCCCGGAGCGAGCTGCTCATCTACCTCGACTGCGACTTCACCTACCCCGCCGAGAACATCCCGGTGCTCCGGCGGCTCGTCGAGGAGGAGGGCGCCGACGTGGTGAACTGCGCGCGCACGCGCTCGAGGCCCGCGGCCATGCCGGTCCCGAACTACCTCGCCAACCGCGCCTTCGCCGCCATGGCGCACGCGATGCATGGCATCCCCACCTCGGACGTCCACAGCGGCATGCGCGCTTACCGCTGCTCGGTGATTCGGGCGTTCGATTTCGACGGTGAGGGGGACGCGCTGCCCATCGACACGCTGCTCTTCCCGGCCAAGTGCGGCTATCGCGTGGTGGAGATGCCGATCGACTACAACGAGCGCGTCGGCACCTCGAAGCTGCGCAAGCTGGCTGGCACCGTGTGGACCATGATTCGCCTCCTGCGCGCGCTCCCCGTGGGCGACCGCCTCGGCGATCGCTACGAGCGTCGCTAGGCGTCCCAGAAGCGCGCCGCCCGGCGTCACCGCTTCGTCGCGCAGCGGCGATGAGGCGGTGACAACGCGGTGCGGCGTCCCGTCTCCCGCGTGGTCATCGCATTGCGGGCGCCTATACTCGGCATCTTTCGACTCGAGAGGAGGCCAGAGATGCGGTTTCAGAAGGTAGTTTGCGTACTAGGTGTGTCCGCGCTGACGGGCGCCGCCGCGGCGGCGGGCTGCGGTGGCGACGATGCCGGGGGGGCGAGCTCGAATTCCCCTGGAGCTACCGGCGGCGCGACCGTAAGGGACTGCTCGCAGAAACACCCGGTCTGCACGGCGGTCGCCTCGGACTGCGTCGCCGTCCAAGACAATCGGGACGCGACCACGTTCGGGCTGCGCATGGCGCAGCTCACGATCACGAAGCCCGACGTGCTCGCGATCGGCTATGTCGCCCGCCTCGTCGCCCAGGGCCTGACGATCAATCTGCCCCAGTGTAATCTGAACGGCACGGGTACCTTCTCCTGGCTGCTCGAGTTCGACAAGGCGAACGGCAAGCTGCGCACCGGCGGCGCGAAGATCGCGGACGACCCGCTCGAGGGGTACTGCTTCGCGAACATGTCCGTGGGCGAGTTCGAGATCGCGCCGACCGAGATCGACGCCCCCCTGGGCGACGACGGCGCGTGGAGCGGCGAGGCCGAGACCCTCAACGTCCCGATCTTCCTGGAAACGAGCCCGGATCCGATCATCCTACCCCTGCACCAGGTGCGGCTCACCGACGCGACGCTGTCCGCGGACAACAACTGCGTCGGCCGGTACAACGTCGAGGGGCTCGACCCGATGAACGCCTGCCTCCCCGGCCAGGACGGCGACCCCCCGGCGTTCATCAACGGCGGCAAGCTCGCCGCGTTCATCACGCTGGAGGAGGTCGACCGGGTGATCGTGTCCAACATCAACCAGATGAGCCTCTGTCTCGTGCTCTCGGGCGATATCGTAAAATACGGAGCCGGTGGGGAGCCCAATACCTGCAAGCGCGACGAGAGCGACCAGATCGTGCTGAAGGGCGACTGGTGCAGCGCGACGAACTCGCCTGCGACGGAAGACTGCGCAGACGCCTATGCGCTCGGCGGCGAGTTCGCGGCGAGCGCCGTCAAGATCAACGGTCTCTGCCAGCAGTAGCGCTTGCGGGCGGCTCTCCGGGGAGCGTACGCTCTGTCGTGGCGTCCTGATGCCCGCGTCCAGCGGGCCCGGCGCTGCGGGTCGCGCTCCTCGGAGGGTTCCTTATGCCCCGCGTCATCAAGCATTTTTCCTCCATCCTTGTGCTCCTTGTCATCGCCGGATGTGCCGCATCGGGCGGCGGGTGCTCCGGCTGTGGAATGACCCCCCTCCCCGCCGGCTTCAAGCCCGCGGACCGCATCGAGAACGCCGGCTCGGCGCGGCTCACGCAGTCGGGCATCGAGTTCCTCGAGCAGAACCTGGGTGTGCTCGGGCGCGCGCTGCTCGGCGGCGGGGACAGCGGCGTGATCACCTTCTCCATCCCGAAGTCCTCGGGCTCCGTGGCCGCCGGCATCGTCGATTACACCCTCTGTCCCGGCGGGGCCGATCCGGCGGCGACCCCCCCGGCGTGCGTGGCCGAGATCGACGCGGGGCGCGCGGCGCTGCAGATCCAGCCCAAGACGCCGCACAACCTGGTCATCCGGGGGCCTCTGCCGGTGCGGATGCAGCGCCTGCCCATCTTCCTCGACGGCGGCATCCTGGGCGAGAGCACCCAGTACGTCACCCTCAACGGCAACGATGCGTGCCCGCCCGACGAGCAGACCTTCACGAACATCGATGTCGAGGTCGACCTCTCGATCGAGATCGACGTGAACCCGCAGCACTCGCGGCAAGGCTACTCGCGCGTCAAGGTGAACCGGCTCTCGATCGACGAGGATCAGCTCGAATCGAGCCTGCACCTCGACTGCGGGGGCACGTGGGTGGGCGATGCCCTCGATTTCGTGAAGCCGATCCTCACGATCTTCATGGGATCCATGTCCAACGCGCTGAAGGGCCAGCTCGACCAGCAGCTCTGTCAGAAGGCCGATCCGGCGCTGGATCCGGCCTGCCCCGACGGCACGAACGACATCGGCGGCGTCTGCCGCTACGGCACGCACGCGACCGACGAGTGCGCCTCGGTCCTGCTCGGCGTCGAGGGCCACCTCGACCTCGGCCGGCTGCTCGCGAGCATCTCCCCCGGCACCCAGGGCGGGTTCGACCTCCTGCTCGCCGGCGGCGGCATGGGCGAGCGCGACGACGGCTCGGATCTCGCGTGGGGCGACCTCAACCCCGTCGGCAACGGGGTCACCCTCGGCCTCTACGGCGGCGCCGAGCCGCTGCCGATCTCGAAGTGTGTGCCGCTGTCGGAGATCGAGCTGCCCACGGGCATTCCGATTCCGGATGAGCTCGTCGCCAACACCGTCTCCGGCTGGCCCGGCGATCTCCCCGGCCCGCACGTCGGTCTCGCGATCTCCGAGCGGTTCGCGAATTACGCCATGAACGGTCTCTACAACAGCGGACTGCTCTGCCTCGGGATCTCCACGGAGGCGGTGCCTCTCCTCAACTCCGGCACGCTGGGGCTGCTCGCGGCGTCGGCCAAGGACCTCACGCTCCAGCACGAGTCGCAGCAGGTCGCGCTCGTCATCCGCCCGCAGGCGCCGCCGCGGGTCACCTTCGGCAACGGCACGGACGCCGTCGACGATCCGCTGATCCGCATCCAGCTCGAGCGGGCGAGCTTCGATTTCTACATCTGGTCGCTCGACCGGTTCATCCGGTTCATGACCGCGACGTTCGATCTCGATGTGCCCATGAACCTCGCGGTCACCCCCGAGGGGCTCACGCCGGTGATCGCGACGATCGGGGTCACGAACGGCGAGGTGACGAACAGCGCGCTCCTCCGGGAGAACCCCAGGTCGATCGCGGAGGCGCTGGGCAGCCTCATCGGCAGTCAGGTCGGGCAGCTGATCGGCAGCGGCCTGCCGGCGATCGATCTCGACGGGCCGCTCGCGCCGCTCGGACTCTCGCTGATCCTCCCGGAGTCGGCCGAGGGGGCGGGCTCCCCCGGCCTGCGGAAGCTCACGAAGGGCCAGGACAACTACCTCGGCATCTTCGCGTCGTTCGCCACGGCGGCGCAGCAGCGCTCGATGCAAAGCGAGACGCGGGCCGAGCTGAGCCGCAAGGAGGTGCGGGCCGAGGGGCTCCGCCTGCCGACGATGACCCGCGACAACGGGCCCACGGCGCGGCTCGTCATGAGCTCGCCGCTCGACGACGGCACCCGGGTCGTCGAGTACTCGTACCGCGTCGACGGCGGCGCGTGGCGCCCGTTCACGCGCGAGCGCATCGTCGACCTGCGCGACGACTGGCTGCGGCTCCCGGGGCGCCACCTGATCTCGGTGCGATCGCGCGTCGCGGGCGACCCGCTGTCGCTCGATCCCACGCCGGCGACCGTGGAGATGGTGGTCGACGTCGATCCGCCGGTCATCTCGGTCGGCGCGGCGGTGGACGGGTGGGCGCCTCTCGAGGTGCGCGACCGGGTGTCGGACGCCGAGCGCGCGAAGGTGCGCGTGCGGCTCGACGGCGGGCCGTGGTCGGCGTGGTCGACGGCGGCGGAGATGCGGTCGGTGGACGTCGGCGGCGCCGCCGACATCGAGGTCGAGGCCGTGGACGAGGAGGGGAACCTCGGCACGGCGCGGCAGCCGATCCTCCGCGGCCGCTTCCCCGTCGACCCGTCGGCCGGCTGCGGCTGCGTCGTGGCCGGCGGCCCGGGCGACGGTCCGTCGGGCGGCCTCTGGCTCGGCCTCGCGGCCGCCGCGGCGATCGTGCGGCTCGCGCGGCGCGGCGGCGCCCGGCGCGGCGAGGCGTCTGCCCGCGGCGAGGCGCCTGCTCGCAGCGAAGCGCCGACGCGCGCGGCCCGGCGCGGCGTACGCGGCGCGCTGGCCGCCGTCGCCGTGACCGCGCTCCTCGGCTCGCACGCGGGCTGCTCGTGCAGCGACGAGCCGGTCGTGGAGGACCAGAGATGCGTCGCGCCCGACTGCATGACGCTGGAGCACGGGCTCATCGGGGCCTACACGTCGGTCGCGGTCGCCCCCGACAAGCGCACCGTCTGGGTCGCCGGCTACGCGGAGGCCGACTGGCGCAACGCGTTCCAGTGGGGCGACCTCGTGGTCGGCACGTGGGACGGCGAGGCCGTCGCGTGGGAGGCGATCGACGGCGTGCCCGCCGAGCCCCCGGTCGACCCGACCCGGTTCGACGCGAGCGGGTTCCGCGGGGGCCAGACCGAGCCGGGCGACGACGTCGGCCTCTGGACCTCGATCGCGATCGACCCGGAAGGCGAGCCGGCGGTGGCCTACTACGACCGGACCAACCGCGGGCTGAAGTTCGCGCAGAAGCAGGGCGACGCGTGGGCCGTGAGCTCCGTGCAGCAGGCGCCGAACAGCGACATCGGCCGCTACGCGAAGCTCCTCTTCGTGAAGGGGCTGCCCGTCATCGCCTACCTCGCGATGGAGCCCGGCGAGGACGGCGCGGTCACGTCGAGCGTCCGGCTCGCGACCGGGGAGAGCGCCACGCCCGGGGAGGGCGCGTGGCGGTTCGAGGACGTGGCGACGGACGAGGCGACGCCGTGCCGCGAGTTCCTCTGCGGCGCGGGGACGAAGTGCGTCCGGTCCACGGGGCGCTGCGTGAAGCCGCTCGCGAGCGGCGACTGCGCGCCGGCGTGCGCCTCTGGACAGGCGTGCATCGACGACGACGGCTCGCCGGCGTGCGCCGCGATCTCCGACGGGAACCGGACCGAGACGTACCCCGAGGCGATCGGCGACTACATCGCGATGGCCCCGGACAACGCGGGCGGGTTCGGCCTGGCGTTCTACGATCGCATCCGCGGCGACGTGGTGATCGCGTCGCGATCGACGGGGGCGTGGGAGACCCGGATCGTGGACGGCGCGGCGCCGGACGGGACCGACACGGGCGACGTCGGCATGGGCGCGTCGCTGTTCATCGATCGCGCCGGCGACTGGCACCTCGCCTACGCGGACGGCCGCTCCGAGGGGCTGCGGTACGCGCGGGTGAAGGGCGGCGAGGAGGTCGAGGCGTCCGAGGTGGCGGACGACGGGCTCGGGATCGAGGGCGTCCCCTTCGCGGACGGGCAGCACCTCGTCGGCGACGACGCGAGCGTGTTCGTGACGGCGGCCGGGGAGGTGCGCATCAGCTACCAAGACGCGACGAGCGGGACCCTGCGGCTCGCGATCGGGACGAAGAGCGGCGACGGCCACAGCTGGCTCGTGCAGGAGATCGAGCAGGAGGGGTTCGCGGGCGCCTTCTCCCGGATCATCGAGGTGGACGGGAAGCTGCTCATCGCGAACTGGTGGCGCGTCGGCGGCCAGACCACGAAGGGCGACGTGGCGCTCGTCGCCCCCTGAGCCTCCGCCAGGCGCGGCGCCCGGCCCGGCGAGGGCGCGGGGCGCCGCGCGGGTCTCCGGCGGGAGCATGCGGCCGGCGGATCGCCCTTGATCCGGCGATCCGCCGACTGGCTATGCTCCGGTCGGCGCGACCGGAGCGCGGTGCGTCCTCTGCAAGGATGTGCAGGCACAGCGAAGCGCCACAGGAAAGGCTTGGACGATGAGAGCGACGGAACGGACGAGCAGCACGGCGGTGAGCAACGCATCCACTCCCCCCTCCGGCGGAGCGCAGGCCGAGATCGGCGCGCCGTCGCGGCGCGCCGCGCGCCGGCGGAGGCTCGGCATCCCCTTCCTGTGGATGCTCCCCGCCGCGTCGGCGGTCGTGGCGTTGCAGCTCGTCGGGTGCTGGCCGCTGTCCTACTCCGAGGATTGCGAGGACGACGCCAGGTACTGCCCCCCCGCAGGGACCGGGACCGGCGGCGCTCAGCCCGACCCGACGTGCGCCCCGGATCCGACCCAGGACGCGAGCACGGTGACGGAGCGGTGCGCGGTGTTCGCGAGCGCGGACGCGGCGTCCGGCGGCGACGGGACCAAGGCGCGGCCGTACGCGTCGCTCGCGGACGCGATCGCGAACGCGAACGGCAAGCGGGTGCTGGCGTGCTCGCGCGGCGTGTTCGAGGAGAGCGTCACGGTCAAGGCGCCGGTCGAGGTGATCGGCGGCTTCGACTGCGCCGCGGACTGGACGTGGAGCAAGCAGGCGCGGAGCGCGATCGAGGGCCCCGCCGACGAGGCGGCGCTCGCGCTGGCGGAGGACGCGGGCGGGGTGAAGGTCCAGAACTTCACGATCCGCGCGGCCGACGCGATGAAGCCGGGCGGGTCGTCGGTCGGCGTGGCGGTCGCGGACATCGAGGCCGAGCTCGTGCGCGTCGACGTGATCGCGGGCGACGGGATGAACGGCGCGCGGGGCGAGACGCCGACGAGCCCACAGAACGGAGCGAGCGCGCCGGACGACGTCTCGGATACGTGCGACGGAACGGTCTACGGCGGCGTGCCCGGCGTGACGGTCTGCGACGATGGAGAGACGCGCGGCGGCGTCGGGGGGCTCGGTGGAAAGACCGGGGAAGACGATGGGCGCGGGCAGGACGGCACCGACGGCACGCCGCCGCCGGGAGAGAGCCCCGCGGGGGCCGGCGTCGGCGGCGTCGGATATGGACAGCCGGATGCGCTGACCAACTGCACGCGCGGAGGAGAAGGCGCGCCGGGCGACAACGGCCAGACCGGCGCCCCTGGCAGCGGCACCCTGCTGACGCTGGCCGGCGTCAGCGGAGGCGACGGCAAGGGCGGCACGAACGGTGCGCGCGGTCAGGGCGGAGGGGGCGGCGGCGGCGCGAAGGCGGGGAAGTTCTGCGCGGCCGGCAGCGGCGAATGGAGCGACGGCGCCGGCGCCAGCGGCGGCGGCGGCGGGGCCGGCGGCTGCGGGGGCAAAGGAGGGGGCGGCGGCAAGGCCGGCGGGTCGAGCATCGGGATCCTCAGCCTGGGGACCAGGCTGGCGCTGACCGAGGTGAACATCACGGTCGGCGCAGCGGGCCACGGAGGCACGGGCGGCGACGGAAGGCGCGGCGGCAACGGCGGCAGCGGCGCCGTCGGTGGCTCGGTGGATGACGATATAGGTCCGGGCGCCCGGAAGGGCTGCGACGGCGGCCCCGGCGGCCCCGGGGGCGACGGCGGCGCCGGCGGCGGCGGCCGGGGAGGCCACGCGGTGGGCATCGCCTACGCGGTCGCGCCGAGCGCGCCGGCGACGGTGCAGTTCGCCGCAGGCACGGCCGGCGAGGGCGGCCGCCCCGGGGTCGGAGGCGCGGATGCGAACGCCGGCGCGCCCGGGGTGAGCGGCGCCTGCTGGGACTTCGCCACGAACACGGCCTGCGCGCCGCAGTGAGCCGCAGCGCGGCGCCGTCACGCGCTCCCAGCGAGCCGCAGCGCGGCGCCGTCACGCGCTCACGACCGCTCCCAGCGAGCCGCAGCGCGGCGCCGTCACGCGCTCACAGCGACGCCGCGCCGATCTCCGCGATCGCGGGGCCGCTCACGCGCGCGCGCTCGGCGGCCACGAGCTCCAGGAGCTCCTGCCGGGTCGCCTGGCCGCTCTCGAGCAGCTCGCGCATCGCGCCGTCCACGTAACCCTTCGCGCGCGCCAGGCGGGGAGCGCTCTCCCCGCCCTCCCGCGCGATCAGCATGTCGTGCAGCATCCGCCTGAGCCCCGCCATCGCCTCGGTCTTCGAGCGCATCGCCATCACCTCGCCCGATCGGCCTAGCGGAGGCGGCGCGCTCCGGCCAAGTTTCAGGCGCGCGGCAGCCTGCTCAGCGCGGCGTCCGCGGCCGCGCGCTCGATCCCCGCGAGCGCGACCCCCGGGCCCTTCCGCGGGACGAGGACCACGCGGCAGCGGCCGCGGGCCGCCGTCTCCACGTGCGACAGCCCGAAGTCGAGCGCCGCGCCGAACGCGAACACCAGCGCGCCCATGCCGAGCAGCTCGGGGGAGCCCGCCCGCGCGCCGTCGACGAGCAGCGACACGCCGAGGTACGTCCCCAGCCCCAGCGCCACGAGCCCCGCGTAGAGCCCGAGCCGCGGGTAGCGCACCTCGCGCGTCGCCCGGAGGAGCGACTCGACCGGGATGTACGTCTCCTGCTCTCGCAGCGTCCGGCCGAACAGCTCGGTCCGGCTCCGGACGGTCACGCCCCTCGGGCTGATCTCCACCGCGGCCGGCCGGCGGTACCGCAGGAGGAACCGCCCCGCGAGCCGGACGACGTGCATCGCCAGCAGGATCCCGGTCGCCGCCAGCAGCACGAGCGCCACCGGCCCGCGCGGCGGCGGCGACAGCTCGCCCGCGAGCCGCCCCGGCGCCCGGCCGTCGCCCTCCGCCCAGCCCTCGTCCCCGCTCGCCCCCGCGCCGCCCTGCGCGGCGTCGCCGCCCGCGGCCGACGCGCCCGGCGCGCGGCTCGGCCGCCGGCCGGGCGACACCGCGTCGCGCAGCAGCGACCGCACGATCGGGTCGCGCACCTCGTCCACCAGCGACCCGGCCTCGGCGCGCGCGTCCGGCGAGGCGCTCCCCCGCAGCGCGGCCGCGGCGATGATCGCGCCCGCCCGGCCGAGCTGCGGCAGCGCGCCCTGGTCGGCGCGCCGCACCAGCGCGGCGACCGCCCGCCAGAGCCCCGCGGCGCGCTCGCCCAGCGCGGCGTCCAGGGCGGTCAGCGCGTCGACCGAGGTGTACGTCGCCAGCCAGACGAGCGCCTCGGCCACGCGCCCCTCCGCGTCCGGCCCCTCGGGCGGCGAGAGGGCGACCCCGCGGGCGAGCAGCGTGGCGAGGAGCACCCGGGTCGCGCTCCCCGCGCCCTCGCTGGTGCCGCGCTCGAGCGCCCGGATCACGTTGCCGAACCGGGTCTCCGCGTCGGCGACCGACAGGCCCGCGCGGTCCACGAGCTCCGCGAGGCCGCCCTCCAGGGTGGTCCGGCGCTCGTCCGCGGCGGCGAAGGCCGCCGTGTGGACGACCCGCGCGAGGTCGTCGCCATGGGGGTGTCCGGCAAGCTCATCGAGCACGGCGTGCGGAGAGTGATCGGGCGTCATCGTCGCGGGCTGGTCGGATTAACTGAACGCCGCCCCTTTGGCTAGTGTTCCGAGCGGCCCCGGAGGGGCATCGCGTCCCCCCGAGGCGCGCGCGACCGTCCTTCGCCCCGCGCGCCGCCTCTTTTCCGCGCCAGCGCGCGGCTACTTCCTCCGCGCGGCGGCCTGATCCCGCAGCGCCTGCTCCACGAACCCCATGATCAGCTTGAGCTGCCGGTTCGTGACGTGGAGCTTCGACCAGATGACCTTCCCGTCGGTGTTGAAGGTGACCTCATCCACCACGTCGATGCGCGTGATCCCCAGGTTGATGGTCCGAATCGCATTCAAGGTCCTCATGAGCTCCTGCGCGTGAGCCAGCGCATCTTCAGCGGATTCGTCGGCCGCCGTGAGGGTCAGGTCGGCGCCCCCGTCCTTGGTCGGCGTGACCGTGAGCCGCATCCACGCGATGCTCTTCGGGAGCGCCTGGACTCCGCGGAAGGCGTTCGCCGGCGTGAGCATGGAGATGACGATGCCCGCCGCCGACGATTTGTTGAAGCCTTTCATGGACTTCAACTTGGACAATTGACCTTCTTCTTCAGCGGGAAGGACCACCAGCAGCCGCCGGTCCGGGACCAGCGCGAAGATGCGCTCGCTGCGGTCGGCGGTGGCCCGGGCGGCGGGGACGGGGGCGTCCTCGATCCACGATCCGTTGGAGCGCCGGACGACGACGTCGACCGCCGCGCGCATGGCCTCCTCGGGCGCCCGGTAGTCCATGACGGCGACGACCTTGCTGGAGTCGCGGAGCTGCGGCCCGGCGATGAGGAGGTGGTCGATGTCCCGGATCGGGTCGACGGCGGTGTCCTGGAAGAAGGACTGCCACTGGGGGATGGTCGTCAGGATCCGGCCGAACCACTCGCCGAGCTCGTGGCTGCGCAGCCGATCGCCGGCGATGAGCACCTGCACGTTCGGGTCCTTCGACGCGAGCTTGCCCGGCGCGCCCGCGACGCTCAGCGGGGTGCGGAGGTTCGGGTGATCGCTGTCGTCGCCCGTGCCCCCGTCCCCGGCCGCGTCCGGGCCCGCGTCGCCCGGCGGCCGGCGGCGCGGCGGCGTGGGCGCGCC
The DNA here is from genome assembly GCF_028553905.1 of Sorangium sp. So ce836. Lineage (NCBI taxonomy): Bacteria > Pseudomonadati > Myxococcota > Polyangiales > Polyangiaceae > Sorangium > Sorangium sp. So ce836. The sequence goes on from NZ_CP102233.1 coordinate 6,234,387, forward strand.
CGCGTCCGGCGCCTCGGGCGCGGCGCTGGCCGACGCCGCGGGAGGGGGCGGCGTGGGCGGCGGCGTCGCGGGCGCGGCGGCGCCCTCGCCGCCGGGCGTCGCCTCGGCGCCGGTCGCGGAGGGCGCCGCCGCGACCGCGCTGGGATCGTCCGCGAGCAGATCGAGGTCGATCGGGACGATGGTCTCGCCGGCGTCGTAGTCGGTCAGCTCGCCCCGCAGCGCGAACATCGCCTCGAGCCACGAGAACAGCGGGGTCGGCAAGAGGGGCAGGTGCAGGAGCAGCGCGACGGCCGCCGCGGTCGCCAGCGCGCGCCGCGAGGCGGCGCGGACGAGCGGGACGACCCCGGCGCCCAGGCCCGCACGCCGGGCCGAAGTCGTGTTGTTCGAGCCACGCCCCGGGGTCCGTTCCGCCACGGCGGTACCCTAGCAGCCGCCGTCCGAACGGCATCCGCACCGCGGACGGCGTGCGCGCCGTGCGTGCGCCCTCCGTCGGGGCTGCGTGGCATGTCGTTCGCTCCGGCGACGCTCATGCGACGCCGCCTGCCCCGGCGCCCGCCGCGGCGAAACCCGAGGGACGCGCGCTCCGCAGAGAAGTGGATCGACACGTGAGTGACCAGGTACTAAGACCGCCGAGCCGACCCGACCCTACGGGTCGATCAAACGACCGCGAGGCCCGGGATGGCCGGTCCTCGCCCAACGCTGTGGATGCGATGAACCGCTCTCAGGCGCCCCGCCCCCGCGGGCAGAACGACCCCGCACGATCGCACGGCAGCGGCAACGTCCGCACCGGCGGCGCGCGGAAGCCGCAACCTGCGCCGGACGCCGGCCGCTCCGCGGGCGGCGCCGCGCGCTCCTCGCTCGTCTCCAGCGCGCTCGGGTTCATCGCCGCGGCCGCCTTCGCCGGCACCGCGGCGTGGGCGAGCGGCTGCCAGGGCGAGGCGCCCCCCGGCCCCTCCACCGAGGGCAAATCGCCGCCCGAGCGGACATCGTCGCTCCCCCGCCCGTCGCCCACCTCGTCGGCGCGAGCGATCGCGTCGGCCGACGCCCCCAAGGAGGCGCCGAGCGCCGCGCCCTCGGCCGCCCCGGAGCCGCCCGCGCCCGACAAGCCCTACACGGGTCCGCTGCTCGGCTCGATCGTGCCGCAGGCGGCGGTCTACCCGACGATGGAGTTCTCGAAGCAGCGGCTCGGCTACATCCGGCTCGGCAGCAAGGTGCCGGTCGATCCGAAGCCGATCAAGGGCGGCAGCTGCGCCAAGGGCTGGTACCGCCTCCTCGACGGCGGCTACGTCTGCGGGAGGTCGGCCACGACCGACCTGTCGAACCCGCAGGTGCGCCTCGGCATCACGGCGCCGAACCTCGACGACGTCCTCCCGTACAAGTACGCGTTCAACACGACGCACGGCACGCCGCTCTACCGCTCCGTCCCCTCGAAGGACGAGATGGCGCGCTACGAGCCGTACCTCGAGTCGTCGAAGCGCAAGAAGCGGGAAGAGGAGCGGCAGCGCGCCGAGGAGCTCTACGAGGAGACCGAGAAGGAGGTCGCCGCCGCGGCGGCGGCCGCCGCCGCGCGCCCTTCGGCGAGCCCGCCCGAGGCGACCCCGGTGGCCGCCGTCACCACGGAGGCGTCTGCGGCGGAGGACAAGGCGGCGGCCGTCGCCGCGGCGGCGTCGCTCGGCATCGTGGCCCCGGCGCCGGTCGAGGAGGAGCCCGAGAAGCCCTGGTGGGAGAACGTCGACGACAAGGGCAAGCCGCGCAACGTCACGCTCGCCGATCTCGACAAGGACGCCGACGCGACGGTCGCGAAGCGGATGGTGAAGGGCTTCTTCGTCGCGGTCGACAAGACCTTCGGGTGGAACGGCCGCACCTGGTACAAGACGACCGCGGGGCTCGTCGCGCCGAGCGACCGCATGTACATCATCAAGCCGCCGTCCTCGCAGGGCATCGACTTCCCCGAGGGCGCGAAGTCGGTCGGCTTCATCCTCGCGAAGACGGCGAGCAAGTACCAGTTCGACGCCGAGATGAAGTCCGTCTCCGTGGCCGGCTCCCTCGAGCGCTTCGCCGCGTTCGGCCTCACGGGCGACGTCCACAAGCACAAGTCGGTCGTCTACCGGAAGACCACCGAGGGCTGGTGGATGAAGGGCGCCGACGGGACGTACACCGAGCTCGGCACCCCGCCGCAGGACCTCGCGCCGGGCGAGAAGTGGATCGACGTGAACCTGTCGCGCAAGACGCTGGTCGCCGTCGAGGGCGACAGGCCCGTCTTCGCGGCGCTCGTCTCCCCGGGCAGGCGCTCGAAGGAGAAGAAGAAGGACCACCCGACGCTGACGGGGGTGTTCCGCATCCGCGAGAAGCACATCGCGACCACGATGGACGGCGACGGCACGGTCGCGGGCGACCTGCCGTACAGCATCGAGGACGTGCCGTTCGTCGCGTACTACGACGGGTCGTACGCGCTCCACGGCGCCTTCTGGCACTCCAACTTCGGCCGGGAGATGAGCCACGGCTGCGTGAACCTCTCGCCGCTCGACGCGAAGAAGGTCTTCTTCTGGAGCGAGCCCAGGCTGCCCCGCGGCTGGCACGGGGTCTGGTCCACGCCGGAGAACCGCGGGACGCTCATCTCCATCCACGAGTGAGCGCGACGCGATCGGGCCCGACCCTGGAGACGGTGCGCCGCCGGCCGCTCCCGCGGGCGCCTGGCCGGCGGCCGAACTCGGCGCTGGAAATCCGGGCAGGTCGTGTTCGGAACAGCTTGAACGGTCGCTTTGACAGGGCTCCCTCTTGACTCTGGAGCCCCCTTCGCACACTTGTGGAGCCGCCATGGACCAGTTCTCGGCGCACCTCGATCGCGGGTGGGATCTCGTCCAGCGCGGGGACACGCGCGGAGCAGAGGCGTCGGCCCGGCGGGCGCTCGAGCTCGATCCGAACTCGCCGGAAGCTCACAACCTGCTCGGCTTCGTCGCCGCCCTGGAGGGCGAGGGCGAGGAGGCCATCGAGGCGTATCGCCAGGCGATCGCCCTCGACGACACGTACCTGGAGGCGATGCTCAACGCCGCCGAGGTGTACATCCACCCGCTCGGCGATTTCGATCAGGCGATCGAGATGTGCGACCAGGCGCTCGACCTGGCCGAGGTCGACGAGGAGATCATCGACGCGCTCCTCCTCAAGTTCGACGCGCTGCTCGGCAAGGGCGATCTCGACGAGGCCGCGCAGGTCGCCGCCAGGATCCCCGACGGCCCGTACGACAACCCGAACCACACGTTCCTCGTGGGCCGCGCCTTCTACGAGATCGGCCAGGCCGACAAGGCCGCCGCGCTCATCGAGGAGGCGGCGCTCAAGGACCCGCGGCACGCCGAGGCCCACTACTACCTCGGGCTCATCCGCGACGAGCGGGGCGACGTCCGCGGGGCGACGCAGGCGTTCCTGCGCTCGCGCGAGCTCGACGTCGAGCTCGGCATGCCCCCCTGGGCGCCGAGCCGCGACGGCTTCATGACGCTCGCCCAGAAGACGATCGCCGCGCTCAACCCCGTGCTCCGCCGGTACGTCGAGGGCGCGGAGCTCTACATCTCCGACGTGCCCGGGATGGAGCTCGTGGCCGAGGGGGTCGATCCGCGCGCGCTGGTGCTCCTCGACGGCCTCAACGCCGACGAACGCGAGCGGGGCCTGCGCGGTAGCGCCGAGGTCCACCCGTGCGCGCGGGTCTTCGTCTACGCCCTCAACGTCGCGCGCCTCGCGGGCAGCATCGAGGCGCTCGACCGCGAGATCAACCTCGCGCTCGAGCGCGAGATCACCGCGACGTTCCTCGAAGCCGAGCAGAACGAGCGGACCGAGAAAGAGCTCAACTGACGTCCGCCGTCGCCGCGGTCGTCAGCCGACGCCCGCGCGCGTGATCGGCCGCGGGCGCGCCGAGCCGCTGCCGCTCGGCGCTTCGGAGGCTCGCGCGCGGCAACGGGCGCGCGGCGTCTACTTCCACTTGACGGCGATCACCTCGGTGCTGATGCCGGGCGAGGAGCGGATGACCACGGAGCTCATCAGCCGGTGCACGGCGCCGAGCCCGACGCCGAGGCCCTGGCCGGGCATCCTCGGCGCGAGCCGCGCGGAGCTCGACGAGGACGGGCTGCGATCGCTCTTCGGCCCCACATCCTCCAGGATCGCGAGCTTTGGGTCGATGCCGGGGCCGGAGTCGCGCACGATCACCTCGACGCCCCAGCGGCCGCTGCCCGCCTGCGCGTCCTCGCGGATCGCGCGGATGCTGATGCTGCCGCCGCCGCCGTGGCGCACGGCGTTCGACACGAGCTCGGCGATCGCGATCGCGAGCTCGTGCTGCGCGCGCTCCGAGAGCCCAGCCCAGCGCGCGATCTGCGCGCCCTCGGCCGCGCAGGCGAAGCGATCCTCCTCGCGCGTGACGGGGATGCTGAAGACCGGCGGGCTGCGCTGCGTCACGAAGGGACCCTGTCGCGGAGCATCGCGACCACGCACGTCGCGTCGTCGAACGACTTCTTGTGGACCTCGACGATCCGGCGCGCCATCTCCTCCGGATCGAGGTCGCGGAACGCGCCGAGCTCGAAGCCGCTGGAGATGCCGTCCGAGTGCAAGAGGACGACGTCGCCCGGCGCCACGGGGAAGCGAAAGCTGCGGAGCCGCCGCACGCGCCGCCCGAGGATCCCCGCGGAGCAGAAGATCGGCATCGCCGTGCGCGTGATCGCCTTCATCGCGATGTTGCCGACGCCCGAGAACTCGAGCTCGCCGGCGCCCTCGTCGATGCGCAGGAGCGCCGCGGCCGCCCCGCGCGTCGACGCGAGCTGCTCCCCTGCCCCGATCAAGAGGTCCTCGAGCGGCATCGACGCGTGGTCCTCCACGTAGCGACAGAAGGCGGAGGCCGCCTGCGCTGCGTGGGGACCATGGCCGAGCCCGTCCGCGAGGCCGATCAGCGCCCAGGATGACTGCCGGACCACCACCACCTCGTCGCCGGCGACCTCCTCGCCGGCCGCGACGCAGCACGCGGTCCCGATCGCAATTGTCATCCGAGGTACTTCCTGACCGTCACGGTCGTCCCCGCGCCGGGCGCCGTCTTGACATCGAACGCATCCATGAGCGCCTTCGTGCCGCGGAGCCCCGCGCCCATGCCGTGGCGCGAGCGGTACTTGCCGCTCAGGATCTCCTGCAGGTTCGAGATCCCGGGCCCGTGGTCCTGCGCGATGATCTCGATCGCGCGCATCGGCGAGGTGAGCGAGCGGACGACGATCTGCCCGTTGCCCGCGTACCTCACGATGTTGCGCCCGAGCTCGGAGATCGCCGTGACGATCTTCGTCTGCAGGACGTCGCTGACGAGGTGCTCGATGCAGAGCTCGCGGCCCGCAGACCGCGCGCGCAGCACGTCCTCCTCGTTGCGCACGTCGATGGTGATCTCGCGCGGCGCAGGGGCGGCGTGATCGAGCTCGCCGAGCTCGGTGATGCACCGATCGAGCTGCGCCTGGTCGCGGACGAACAGCTTCACCCCGCGCTTGACCTCGACGAGCAGGCGCCTGAGATCGCCCTCGCGCGCGTAGAGCGGGTCGACCTTCGCCTGCCGAATGCCGCAGTCGATGACGCTCTTCCTCACCGCGGGCGAGAGGAACTGCGCCAGCACCGTCTCGATCTGATCCGTGATCGAGCGGCCGACGATCTGCGGAGACGACGGCACAGGGCCGCGCGCCGATTGCGGCGAGCTCGGCATGCGCGTCGACACCGGTCCACCGGACCGGCTCGACGGCGGCCCCGTGGCGCCGCCGCTGGAGGGCGGTCCGTCACGAGGAGGGATCTTCATGCGTCACCTCGTTCGTGAGCTCGGGCGGCATCAGGTCGTCCTCCGCGGACGGCGCGAGCATCTCGACGGCGCGCTCCAGGTTGAGCGCCGTCACGACGCCAGGGATCTCCAGATCCATCTCGACCAGGGCGATCGCGACCGCGGGGCGCAGGCCGCACACCGCCGTCCGGACGCCCATCAGCCGAGCCGTGAGCGCGATGTCACGGATGGCGCGGGTGAGATAGCTGTCGAGAATCTCGACACCGGAGAGGTCGACGATGAGGCCGCGGGGCGAGCGCGATTCGATCGACCCCGTCACGTCGTCGCGCAGCTGCTCGACCTGCCCGTCGGTTAGCCCGCCCTGCACCGAGACGATTAAATTCCCGAAGAGGCCCACGATGGGGACCCTACCCGCTTGCATCAAGTGGACGTCTCCTTCCTCGCGCTGAGCTGCAGCTGTGACGTGGTCATGGGACCGCTGCCCGACGGATCGAACGCGGCCCCTTGGCCGCCGGGGGTGAAAGGCTGTCCTGCCTGCTTCTCGTCGCCCTTGGCCGCGGCGCGGCGGCCGCCCATGAGGGACGAGAGCGTCGGCTTCTGGCCGGCGAGCGCCAGGCTCTCGCGCAGCGCGTGCTTGAGGTTGCGCGCGGCGCGCACGGAGCCGAGGTTGATGCCGAGCTCCACCATCGTCTGCGCGACCGCGGGCCTGACCCCGGTGATGCGGCACCGCGCGCCGAGCAGCTCGACCGCCTTCATCAGCTTCATGAAATGGTCGGCCGTCCGCGTGTCGATCACCTCGACGCCCGTCACGTCGATGATGACGTAGCGCGACTGGCGGCGGACGATCTCGTCGAGCAGCCGCTCCATGATCTGCGCGCTCCTCCGCGAGTCGACGACGCCGATGATCGGCAGCGCGAGGACGTCGTCCCAGAGCTCGAGGATGGGCGTCGAGATCTCGTCGATGGCGTAGCGGAGCCGCTCGACGAGCTCGCTCTTGGCGCTCTCGCTCTCGACCAGGTCGCGGTTCTTCGCCTCGAGATCCTCGATGAGGCGCTTCTTCTCGGTCGCGTCGCGGAAGACGGCGACGGCGCCGGAGATCGAGCCGTCCTTGCCCCGCATCGGGCTCGCGCTGACCGTCAGGAACAGCCCCGCCGACGGGTCGGGATCGAGGCGCGCGTCGGCGAACGTCGGCGGCAAGCGGACCGAGCGCGGCTCGCCGTCGTCCGCCTGCGGCCCCGAAGCCGGGGCGAGCGTCGCCATGGCGCTGCCCGGCGCGCCCTGCGGCAGGCGCGCGAGCCGCGCGTCCTGCTCCGCGGGCTTCCTCACGAAGAGCTCGACCTGATCGACCGTCTCGCCGCGCAGGGCGCGCACGAGCGGGTGCTCGGACGTGGGCCAGGGCGTCGCCTGGTCGGGGAAGAACAGCGTGGCCTCGCCGGGCTCCGGCTCGCCGTTCGAGGCGACGTCGAGGGACCCGCGGCCGAGCATGTGCTCCGCGGCCGGGTTGCGCATCAGGAGCTCGCCCTCGTGATCCACGACGGCGACGCCGTCGGCCATGCTGTCGAGCACGAGCTTGAAGATGCCCGCTTGCCGCCGCAGCTCGTCCTCCGAGCGGGCCAGCTGCTCGCCGCGCTCGCGCGCCTCGTCCCTCGCCTGGTCGAGCTGCGCGGCCTGCTCCTTCGCCGCGCGCTCGCGCTCCTCGATCTGCTGCTCGAGCGTCGCGATGCGCTCCGTGAGCCTCGCTATCTCTTGCCGCAGAGCTTCTTCGCTCATCGCGAGTTCTCCGTCGTGAGCCCGCGCCCGCCGTGCAGCGCGTCCCTCCGGTGCGCGGCGCGGCGAGCCGCGTCGCAGGCTCGCCCGACGTCTGCGCGCCGGGAGGAGGAGACGCGCAGGCCGGACGAGGGGGCCGCGGAGGGCGCCTGGCGCTCCGTCGTCCTGTCCGTCCTTTGCACGCTCGTGACGCTCATGTCTTCTCCTCGCAGGGTGCCCTCTCCCGAACGGGGACCGTGTCCAGCACCAGTCGAGAAACACAGCTTATCGCCAACCGGGCAACCCACCGTCAAGCTTCGCGTCGGCGGTGCGTGTCGCTTGTGGCGACGGCATCCGCAGTCGCCCAGACGAGGTAGCCCGTGCCCGTACAACCTCGCTGTGCCCTGCGTCACGACGGACGGCGCCTGCCGCGCCGCAGCGCAGCCGAGCCCGGCCGGCGACGACCGGCGGCTCCCCTGCTCGGAGGTGCGGATGAAGGGCCCGAGCACACGTGAGGTTCCTCGCGTGGGGCGCTCTGCGGCGGTGCGCGCGGGAGCGGGCGGGCGGGCGCCTCAGTCGCCGAGGCTCTGGCGCTCGCGCGCGCGCCGCCGCTTGGTCTTGCGCTTCGAGTCGGCCGGGCGCTGAGGGTCGGGCCCGCTCTCGCCCGCGGTCGGCGCGCCGGCGTCGAGCCAGCGCCACAGCGCCATCTGGTCGGCCGTCGCCCCGTGGCGGATGGCGCGCTTCAAGATCTTCTTCGCGAGCACCAGCTTGCCGCACCGGGCGAGCGCGTGGGCGTAGCTCGCGGCGATGTCGGCCTCGCCCGTCTGCGCCTCGGTGGCTTGCGCCAGGAGCGGCAAGGCGTCGTGGGGACGGTTCAGGGCGACGTCGTACAGGTGGCCCAGGTTGTGGGCGTACCACGGGTTGTCGGGCGCGATGGCCAGGGCGCGCTCGTAGGCGCGCGCGGCGTAGCGGTAGTTGCCGAGCAGCGACTGCGCGAGGCCGAGCACCGCCCACGCGCCGTCGTCCTCCCCGTGGAACTGCAGCACGCGGCGCGCGAAGAGCGCGGCGCGCCACGGGTCGTGCTCGACGCCCATCTCCGCGAGGTGGCGGTGCGCATAGAGCCACGGCTCGCTGCCGGGCGCCGTCGCGCGGGCCAGACGCGCGAGCAGCGGGAGAACCCTGTCCGCGTCGAGCTTGTCAGCAAGCGCTCGATCGATGTCCCGTCGAAGCCGGTCGATATCCTCCGCTCCACTGCGCGCCATCCCTTCCGTGATACGACCAGTGGGCGAGCTTGGCTAGCGCGTTGCGCGCCGGGCAGTGCCGCCTGGACGGCGTCGCACGCGAGCGCTCACCGACGTACGCCGGCGGGCGGTGTCTGGCACGCGCGGCGGCATCGCGAAACGCCAGCGCGGAGCCCGGTCCGCCGCCTCGACTCGGCGGACCGGCGCGCCCCGCGCTCAGGCGTCTTCCGTCACCTCTTCGGCGCTTGACGTGCGCTCGCGAGCCTGCTCCGCGCGCGCCTCCTTGCCCGCGATCGTCGCGCCGTTCAGCGCCGCCACGACCCGCGCGAGCTCGGCCTTCGGGACGCTGACGAACGCGTTGCGCTCGCGCACGCGGATGCGCCGGATGTCGCCCTTGGCCATCCCCGCCCGCTCGATGAGCGCGCGCTGGAAATCTGCCGCGCGCGCGCCGTCGCGGCGGCCGAGGTTGATGAAGACCTCGACGAACTCGCTGTCCGCCTCGTCGCGCGAGGGCTCGGCGCGCGGCGGCTCGCCGGGCTCGCCGCTCTCGATCTCGACCGCGGGCTCGCCGACGAGCGCGGGCGAAGCGCCGCTCGCGCGCTCGCGATCGCCGCCGCGCGACGCGGGCGAGCCGGGCGGCGGGGACGGCGGCTCGCCGAGGATCGGCTCGTCGTCGCCCTCCTCCTCCGGCGGCTGCCACATGGTGAAATCGGCGTGGCGGGAGAACGGCTGGCCCTGCGCGCCGCCGCGGCCGGGCGCGGCGGCGACGCCGGCCGCGGCGGGGCCGCGGCGCGCCGACAGCAGCGTCGCGGTGCCGGGCCGCTCGCGCAGGCGCTCCGCCGGGCCGCGGCCGGGCGCGCCCTCGCCGCGCGGCGGCTCGATCCGCATCAGCGGCTCCGGCCGCGTGAGCGGCTCGACCGAGACGGGCCCCTCGTCGCGCGCCCTCGCCACCTCCGGCCGGCGCGGCTCGCTCCGCGCGTCGTCCCCGGCCGGCGCGTCCGCGCCGCGGGGCCCGCGCCGCCCCTCGTCCCGCCGCAGCCGCAGCGACCTGCGATCGCGATCCCGCCCGCGGTCCCGATCGCCCTCGCGCGCGCCCTCGCGCTCGCTGCTGCGCTCCGTCTCCGGCGAGCGCGGATCGACCGAGTCGGCCGCGCGCGGGATCGCGCCCTGCGCCGCGCGCCCCTCGCCCCGCGCGCTCGCGCCGCGCGCCGCGGGCTCGGGCCGGGTCGAGGGCTCGGCGCCCTCGCGCGCCGCCGCGCGCGGCTGCTGGGCGCGCCGCGCGGCGCTCGCCTCCTCCTGCGCCGTCGGCCGCGCGCCGAGGTGATCGCGCAGGAGGCCCGCCACGATCGCCTCGGCCTGGTCGTGCGTGAGCAGCCGGCGCGCGAGCGAGAGGTCGTCCGGGTGCGTGCCCTTCGGCAGGAACGCCTCGGCGAGCAGCGCGACGAGGTCGGCCTCGGCGCGCGTCTTGAGCTCGCCCTCCGTGGGGAGCTGCTTCTCGAGCGGCCGGATCTTGTACGTCAGCCGGAGGATGTAGAGCGGCCCGACGTCCTGCGGCGTGATCAGCGCGATCGCCGTGCCGGTGCGCCCCGCGCGGCCGGTGCGGCCGGTGCGGTGCACGTACGCCTCGGCGTCCTGCGGGAAGTCGTAGTTGATGACGTGCGTGAGGTGCGAGATGTCGATGCCGCGGGCCGCCACGTCGGTGGCGACGAGGAAGCGCAGGCGCCCCTCGCGCGTCGCGCTCATCACCTTCTCCCGATCGGACTGCGGCAGATCGCCGTTCAGCCAGTCGGCGTCGTAGCCCTGGCGCTTCAGCGCCGCGGCGACCGTCTCCGTCTCGTCCTTGGTGTTGCAGAAGACGACCGCGTTCTCCGGGTTCTCGACCTCGAGGATCCGGATCAGCGACGTCAGCTTGTCGCCCGTGACGAGGTAGACGTAGTGCTGGATCTGGAGCGCGCCGACCGCGTCGCCGGAGAGGGTGATGAACTCGGGCGAGCGCAGCTTGCTGCGCGCGATGCGCTCGATGTCGGGCGGGAGCGTCGCCGAGAACAGCAGCGTCTGCCGCTCCGGCGGCAGCTCGGCGAGGATCGCGGTGAGCTCGCGCTCGAAGCCCATCGAGAGCATCTCGTCGCACTCGTCGAGCACCAGCAGCCGGATGTGCTTGGCGACGATCGTCCCGCGGCGCAGGTGGTCGAGCACGCGGCCCGGCGTGCCGACGATGACCTGCGCGCCGGCGGCGAGCGCGTCGATCTGCCGCTGCATCGGCGCGCCGCCGTACACGGCGACCACCTTGACGCCCTTGCGCTTGCCGAGGCGCTCGACCTCGGCGGAGACCTGGAGCGCGAGCTCTCGCGTCGGGCAGAGCGCGAGCACCTGCGCCTGCGCGAGCGAGCGCTTCACGGCGTGGTCGACGATCGGGAGCCCGAAGGCCGCCGTCTTGCCGGTGCCGGTGCGCGCCTGCACGACCGCGTCGCGCCCGCGCGTGACCGGCTCCCAGACGGCGAGCTGCACCGGCGTCGGGTGGACGTAGCCAATCTCCGCGAGCGTCTCGCGCAGCTCGGACGACAGGGGCAGCACATCGAAGGTGGGCGGCGGCTGGGGCTTTTCGCCGGTCTGCGCTTCACCCGCCACTGCGGCAGGGGGAGAAGGAACGGTCATATCGGTCATATCGTCCTGCGTGATCGCCGCGTCGGGGTATTATCTCGGGGACACGGGCCCAAGCTGGCCATCGACGATCGCCCGGACCCGGCGCCGTAGCGGAGCCAGATCGCCTGCCTCGCGCCGCGCTGCGTGCTCCTCCGCATAGCGGAGCCGCTCGATGGCGTCGAGAGCGCGCTCGTTCTCGGCGGAGCCCCGGCACGAGGCGGCGACTCCGTCCCGGTAGCCCCACGCCGGAGCGAGCGTGCTCCGGAACCGGGCGAGGGCGGCGTCCTCCCCGTCGGTCCCCGGGGCGGCCTCCCTGGCGCGCTCGACGGCCCGGACGAGCGCCAGGAGGCCCTCCTCGCAGCTCCCGTAGGGCGACGGCGCGGCCGGCAGGAAGAAGACCTGCCGGATCACCTGGAGGGTGCACGAGACGATGATGAGCGCGGCGAAGCTGTAGTAGGCGACCAGGGCGACGCGCCGGCCGCGGGCGCGAGGCCCGCCGGGGCGCCGCCGCCCGCCGGGCGATCGCGCCTCGGTCCCAGGCACGGCCGGGGCGGGAGCGATGGGCGCGGGAGCTTGGGCGGGCATGAGAGCAGCGGTTCCTTGGGCGGGATGGGGTGCGCGGGCGCTCGCGCGGCGGCGGGCGGCCGCTCCTCGTCTCAATTCGTCGTGGTTCGCTGGCCGGGGAGCCTCGTCGCCGGGCCCGGCCACCGCTGGTCGGGCTCCGCTTCCGCGGTCCCTTCCGTGCGGGCCAGTGCTATCACCTCGACGCGGGCGCGACGAGATGCTGTTGGACCGGAGGGGCAGCGCGAGGTGACCGAGACGACCGCGCCGCGCCGCGCCGCCCGCCGCCCCGCCGCGGCGCTCGCCGCGCTGGCCCTCGCCCTCGGCCCGCCGCGGGCCGCGCCGGCCCAGCCGCTCCAGGACAACGCGTACACCATCGACCTCTTCCAGGGGCCGATCCTGGCGCCGCTGCGCGTGACCGGGATCGCCGGCGCGTACGCAGCCTACGCCGAGGGGATCGCCGGCATGGTGGCCAACGCCGCCGCGCCCGCGGTCCGGGAGCCCTTCAGCGTGAAATGGCTCGAGTGGGACGTCGCCGCGTCGATCTCGCTGCCCATCGAGCTCTTCGGGGACAACGACTTCGACAACAACGACTTCGACAACAGCGGCGACATCGACCTCGACTACTCGAACTTCGTGTACCTGACCCTCGGCGCCCAGCTCCAGGCGGGCGATTTCGGCCTCGGGGTCAACGCCGAGCTGCAGCGGTACTCGCTCGTGGACGACGGCGGCGCCGAGACCACGGTCGTGACCGGCAAGTACCACTTCCTCGGCGGAGCCCGCCTGCTCGGCGACGCGGTCGTGCTGGGCGCCGGCGCCCGCGCCGTGACGCTCGGCCTCGGCGCGGAGCAGACCAACCTCACGATCGCGGGTATCTCCCCGGAGCTCGGGGTGCTCGTCCGCCCCGACTGGGCGTCCTACCGGATCGGCGCGACGTTCCGCTTCCCCGTGAACGGGGGCCGGCTGCTCGGCGAGGGGGTGGTCACGGACGGGAACGTCCGCCGCGCCGGCGGGCTGATCCTGCCGAACGAGGTCGTCCTCCCCTGGGAGCTCGAGCTCGGGCTCGCCGTCCAGGTGGGGCCGCGCCCGCTCAACCCGGCGTGGATCGACCCGCGCGAGCAGGAGCGGGAGCTCCGGCAGGCGATCGCGCGCAGGCGGGCCGAGCGGGAGGCGCGGCGGGAGCGCGAGCTCGCCGAGATCGCCGACCCCGAGGAGCGCGCCCGGCGGGCGCGGATCTTCGCGCTGGAGAGCGCGCGCGAGCGCGAGGCCGACGAGCGCGCGCTCGCCGCCGGGCCGGACCTGCTCGAGAAGGAGCGGCGCGCCCGCTACTGGAACTGGCCGCGCGAGCACCTGCTCATCACCGCGGAGCTCCTCGTCACGGGCGCGGTGTCGAACGGGGTGAGCCTCGAGAGTTTTCTGGCGCAGAACCTGCCGGAGAGGGCCGGCGACGACTCGGCGGTGGGCTCGTCGGGCGCGCGCGTGAGCTTCTCGCCGCGGTTCGGGATCGAGACGGAGCCGATCCCGGGCCGCGTGCACACGCGGTTCGGGAGCTACTACGAGCCGAACCGCTACGGCGGCGTGGGGCGGCAGCACTTCACCTTCGGCGCGGACATCCGCGTGCTGACGACGACCTTCTGGGGGCTGATCTCCGAGGCCGCCTACACGCTGCAGGCTTCCATGGACGTCGCGCCTCGTTACGAGAGCGTGAGCGCCGGCATCGGCGTGTGGCACTGAGCGCCGCGGCTCACGCCGACAGGGCGCGGCGGCGGTGCTCGGCGAGGAGCACGCGGAGGTGGCTCATCCGGGCGGGGTCGCGCCTGCCGAACTCGTCGAGCGCCGCGGCGACCGCGACCGGCGCGCCGCCGCGCGGCTCCTTGCGGAGCGCCCGCGCCGCCAGCGCGAGCGCGCGCGGGCGCAGCACCTCGTCGATGCAGAGCCGCACGGGGGGCGGCCGCCACACGGCGTCGCGGTAGCCCCCGGGCGGCGGGGGCTCCGCGGCCGACGCGAGGCCGTCCGCCTTGGCCTGCATGGCCGAGAGGATCTCGCGCTCGATCGCGCTGCCCTCCTCGCGATCGCCGGCGCGCTCGATCGTGAAGATCGCGTGGGCCGCGCCGCGCCGCGCGGCGCCGAGCCAGTCCTTGCGCCAGCGCACCGCCGTGGCCCGGCTGATGATCGCCTCGCCGCGCGCGACGAGGCCCGTGAAGGCGCTGAGCATCAGCACCTCGAACGGCGAGAACGCCTCGTGGCCCTGCGCTCCGACGAGGCGCGAGAGGTTCGCGGCCACGACCGGGAGCCCCGCGTCGATCGCGTCCGAGGAGCAGAAGAGCGTCGAGCCCGCGCTCGTGGGGCGGAACTCCGTCAGGCTCACGCCCTCGCCGGCGCCGTACCACCCGAAGAGCGTGCTCACGGTGCCCCAGCGCGCGCCGTCGGCGGAGCAGTACGACCACGTGGTGCCCCAGAGCTCGAAGAGCGAGCGCACGATCCACCGCGCGAGCCTCACGCCGAGCCACAGGATCGCGACGAACAGCGCCGCCGAGGCGAGGGAGCTGTCCGCGGACTCGGCGAGGCCGGTCAGGAGCAGCGCGTAGAGCGCCGAGTAAGCGAGCAAGAGGCCGCTCGTGATGGCGCTCAGGAACAGCTCGATCCTCGGCGACGCGCCGCGCTTCTCGCAACGTCGCCACACGGCGCGATGTGGGGGCTCGCCGCAGCGGGCGCAGGGGTCGGCGGCGCCGCATCGCCGTCGCTTTCCGCAGCCGAGGCAGATGTCGTTCGGGGGCAACCGGCTTGGCATCGGTGATCCAGAATAGTGGCGCATCCGCGCTCCGCCGCCATCACTTGGGCCGCCACGCGGCCCCCGCCCACGGTTTCGCACACACGCGCAGGCCGAGACCGCGCGGCCGTCCGCTTCGGGCTTGTCGTCGCGCGCCGGACAGCGCATCGAGTCGCGCATGCCCCGTCGCCGGCTCCGCATGGTCGCTGTCCTCACCCTCGCCTCCCTCGCCCTGCATCAAGGCGTCGCCCTCGCGCAGCCGGCGCCTCCGCCGGCGCGGCCGGGCCAGCTGCCTCAGGGTCGGCCGGGCCAGCAGGCGCCCGCGGGCGCCGCCGCGCCCCCCCCGGCCGCGGCGCCGGCGCCGGCGGGGGCGCCCGCGGTGACGCCGCAGCGCATCGAGGTGAACGACCCCGCGCTCGCGCCCGTCCCACCGGCGGCGCGCACGCTCGCGAGCTGGAACGAGGCGCGCGCGATCATCGAGCAGCGGTCGGTGGATCTCGTCGTCGCCGTGCAGGAGGTCGCCCGCGCCGAGGGGAGCGCGCGGCGGGCGCTCGCCCAGGCGCTGCCGAACCTCGACGCGAGCGGCGAGCTGAGCCGCCTCCTGGCGCCCGGGGGCGCGGACGCGCCGACGCGGGCGGGGGCGTCGATCACGCTCCGGCAGCCCATCCTCGCGCCGCGCGCCTGGTACGGCATCGGCACCGCCGACCTCGCGGTCGAGGTCGCCAAGCTGAGCCTCGAGGACCGGCGCCGCTTCACGCTCGTCGCGGTCGCCGACGCCGTCGTGTCCATCGTCACGACCGAGCGGCTCAGCGAGGTCAACCGCGTCGGGCTGCGCAGCGCGCTCGAGCTGCTCGAGCTCACGCGGCGGCGGGAGCGCCTCGGCACCGGCACCAAGCTCGACGTCGTCCGCGCGGAGCAGGACGTCGCGCTCGCCCGCGCGACGCTCGTGTCCGGCGACGAGTCGCTGCGCAGGGCGCGCGAGGCGCTCGGGGCCGCGCTCGGCCTGAAGGGCGAGGTCGGCGTGCCGCAGGAGTTCTCGCTGAACGGGATCGCGGCGGAGCTCGGGTCCCAGTGCACCCAGACGCGGACGGATCAGCGCGCCGACGTCCGCGCGGCGCGCGCCGAGCTGGAGCTCGCCGAGCGCGGCCTCACCGACGCGAAGCTCGCGTTCGCTCCGTATGCCGAGGTGTCGAGCACGCTGGGGACCGAGACCTACTTCGGCGGCACCACCAGCGGCGTCGGCGGCGTCGGCGGCGGCGTTGGGGACGCCGGCGGCGCCGCGCGGCCCGGCTGGTCGTGGTCGATCCGCGCGGTGCTCACCGTCCCCATCTGGGACGGCGGGGCGCGCTACGGCGATCTCCGGATCAACCGGGCGGCCGTGGAGCAGCAGCGGGCCCGCCTCGGCGCGGCGGAGCGCTCGGCCGAGCTCGAGTCGACGCAGGCGGTCCGGAGCGTCGAGGTCGCCGAGCAGGCGCGCGCGGTCGCCGAGCAGTCGCGCGACCTCGCGCGCGAGACCGCGCGCCTCACGCAGGTCGCGTACGAGGCCGGCACCGTGACGAGCTTCGATCTCGTCGAGTCCGGCCGCAGGCAGCGCCAGGCCGAGATCGACCTCGCGGTGCGGGAGTTCGAGGTGGTGAAGGCGAAGATCTCGGCGCTGCTCGCGTCCGCCTCGTGCAAGTGACGTGGAGCGAGTAGGCTACGCGCCCCATGGAGCGGCTCGAGAGCTACGTCGAAGGTCAGTGGATCGCCGGTCAGGGGGCGCCGTACCCGCTCGTCAACCCCGCGACCGAGGAGCCGCTCGCCGAGACGAGCACGGACGGGCTCGACCTCGCGGCCGCGGTGGCGTTCGCCCGGACGGTGGGCGGGCCCTCCCTGCGCGCGCTGACGTTCGCGGAGCGCGGCGAGCTGCTCCGCGCCATGTCGCGCGCCGCGCACGCGCACCGCGACGCGCTCATCGACATCGCCATCCAGAACGGCGGCAACACCCGCGGCGACGCCAAGTTCGACATCGACGGCGCGATCGGGACGCTCGCCTACTACGCCGACCTCGGCGCCCAGCTCGGCGACGCGCGGCTGCTCGCGGACGGCGAGGGCGCGCAGCTCGGGCGCTCGCCGCGGTTCTTCGGGCAGCACATCCTCGTGCCGCGCCCCGGCGTCGCGGTGCACATCAACGCCTTCAACTTCCCCGCGTGGGGGCTCGCGGAGAAGGCCGCCTGCGCCCTCCTCGCCGGCATGCCCGTCATCACGAAGCCCGCGACGAGCACGGCCCTCGTCGCGTTCCGGCTGATGAAGATCTTCACCGAGCGCGCCCCGCTGCCGCGCGGCGCCCTCTCCTTCATCGCGGGCCCGCCGGGCGACCTCCTCGCGCACCTCGGCGGCGAGGACGTCCTCGCGTTCACCGGCTCGAGCGCCACCGGCGCGGCGCTCCGGCTCCTGCCGGGCCTCGCGCGGGAGAGCGTCCGCGTGAACGTGGAGGCCGACAGCCTGAACGGCGCGGTCCTCGGCCCCGACGTCGAGCCCGGCTCCGAGACCTACGCGATGTTCCTCCGCGACGTCGTGCGCGACATGACCCAGAAGGCCGGCCAGAAGTGCACGGCGATCCGGCGCATCTTCGCGCCCGCCTCCGTCATCGCCACGGTGCGCGCCGACCTCGTCGACCGCCTCCGCGACGCGCGCGTCGGCGACCCCGCGCAGGACGGGGTCACCGTGGGTCCGCTCACCACGGCCGATCAGCTCCGCGGCGTGCGCGCCGGCATCGAGCGGCTCGCGGCGGGGGCGGAGGTGGCGCTCGGCGGCGACGGGCCGTTCGAGAAGATCGGCGTGCCCGAGGGAAAGGGGTACTTCGTGCCGCCGACGCTGCTCGTCGCGAGCGGCCCGGACGGCGCGCCCGCCGCGCACGAGCACGAGGTCTTCGGCCCGGTGGCGACGCTCTTCCCCTACGACGGCGGCGCGGCGCACGCCGTCGCCCTCCTGCGCCGGGGCCGCGGGAGCCTCGTCTGCTCGATCTACAGCGACGACCGCGGCTTCGCGGCGGAGGTGCTGCTCGGCGTCGCGCCGTACCACGGCCGCGTCCTGCTCGGCAGCGAGCGGATCGCCGACCAGGCGCCGGGCCCCGGCACCGTCCTCCCGCAGACGATCCACGGCGGCCCGGGGCGCGCCGGCGGCGGCGAGGAGCTCGGCGGCCTGCGCGGGCTCCACCTCTACTCGCAGCGCACCGCGGTGCAGGGGTCGCGGCCTATCCTCGAGGCGATCCTCGGGACGAAGGGCGAGCCCCGGCCCGCGCCCGCGCCCGCGAAGCCGTAAGCGCGCAACTGCCGGGGTAGCCCTTCTAGAAGGACGCAGAGGACCCTATGGTGAAGTCTCGCTCATGAGCGCGGGCCCGGAACTCATCGGCCGAACGATCGCGGGGCGCTTCCTCGTCACCGGGTTCATCGGCGAGGGCGCGATGGCGGCGGTCTACCGCGGCGTCCAGGACGCGGAGCCGCGCGACGTCGCCATCAAGATCATGCACCCGCAGCTCCTCGGCGACGAGACCTTCGTGACCCGCTTCTACCGCGAGGCGAAGGCCGCGTCGCGCCTCCACCACCCGAACACGGTGCAGATCCTCGACTCCGGGGTCGAAGGGCACCTGCCGTACATCGTGATGGAGCTCGTCTCGGGGCAGGACCTCTTCGAGCTCCTGCTCGCCGAGCGCCGCCTCTCGGAGGCCCGCGCCGCGCGGATCCTGATCGGCATCGCCGACGCCCTCGACGCCGCGCACGCGCGGGGCATCGTGCACCGCGACCTCAAGCCCGAGAACGTGATGATCCTGCGGGATCCGTCGGACCCGTCGGTCGAGCGCGTGAAGGTGCTCGACTTCGGGATCGCGAAGATGGTCGAGGGCGGCACCCGCGCCGGCGACGACGGGCCGAACAGCGCGCCGATCAGCGTCTGGGGCTCGGTCACCACGGTCGGCGTGGTCGTCGGCACGCCGGCGTACATGTCCCCGGAGCAGTGCCGGGGCGACGTCATCGACGGGCGCAGCGACGTGTACGCGTGCGGGGTCCTGCTGTTCCTGCTCGTCACGGGCCGCCTCCCCTTCCCGCCCACGGCGGTCGTGTGGGAGGTGGCCATGGATCACATCCGCAAGCGGCCGCCCCCGCCGAGCCTGTTCCTGCCGCAGATCCACCCCGCGCTGGAGGCGATCATCCTCACGGCGCTCGCGAAGATGCCGGGCCAGCGCCAGCAGAGCGCGCGCGAGCTGCGCGAGGAGCTCGAGCGGCTCCTGCCCCACCTGTCCGACGCGCTGCTCCCGGCCGCCACGGCGAGCGCGCTCGAGGACGCGCCGACCGTGGAGTCGGCGGTGCCGGTGTCGATCCGGAGCACGATGACGGCCGCGCCGCCGCTGCGCGACGTCGACCCGCCGCCGCCGGCGCAGCGGGGCGAGATGCTGGCGAAGGCGATGTTCCGCGAGGGCGCGCTCACGGAGGGGCCGGCGTCGAGCGCGATCTCGTCGCGCGCCGCGGCGCTGCCGGCCGCCGGCGCCCTGCGGCACGACCCGCTCGCCGGGCCGACGTCCGAGGATTTCTCGCGCACGCTCCCGCAGGCGCGGCTCAGCAGCCCGTCGAGCGATCCGCCGTCGAGCGACCTCGTGATCCACGATCGCAAGGACTTCGCGCCGCTCTTCTCCGCCGCGGGCGCCCGCGCGCCGTCCCCCCGGCACGAGGCGCCGCGAGGCGCCGGGCCGGCCGGCGCCGCGGCGCTGCCGCGGCATCCGGCGCGGCCCGCGGCCGAGCAGGTCATCGAGATCACGCCGCCCCCGGTCCATCGGGATCGCCGGCCGCCCCAGCGCCCGACCGATCTGTGGATGGTCCGGCTCGTGGTGCCGCTGGCGCTCGTGATCGGGCTGGCGCTCGGGGTGCTCGCGTTCTTCCTGAGCCGCTGACGCGGCGCGGACCGCGTCGCCGACGCAGCGCAACCGAGCCGCTGGCGCTGCGTGCCCGCCGACGCACCGCCACCGCGAGCCCGGCCGCGCTCAGGCGACGGCCGGCGGCGCCTCGGGCGCCTCGAACGCCGCCCGGAGCGCCTGCGCGCGCAGCTCGATCGCCGCCGAGGCCGCCGGCGGCACGGGCGCCTCCGCCTCGGCCGACAGCGCCATGGCGAAGGCGTCGATCGCGGCCTCGACCACGCCCTCGATCGAGCGCGCCGCGAGCTCGTCGGGGGCGTCGTGCACCGCCACCATGCCCATCAGGACCGCGCGCACGTGGGCCGCCGCCCGCGGCGACGGCGCGGCGGCGCCCGCTTCCTCGGCGCCGCTCGCGGCGCGCGCCCCCGGCTCCGCGCCCGCGCGGGCCGCCCGCGCGATCTCCGCCGACAGCGGCCAGCTCAGCCGCGTGACGAGCCGCTCCTGCACGTAGGCGCGGACGCCGGCGTCCGCGCGCTTGCGCTCCTCGGGCAGCGCCGCGATCGGCCGCAGGTCGGCCGCGAGCTCCCGTCGCGCGGGCTCGAGCGCCTTGTCGATCGCCGCGGCGATCGTGCGCCGCTCGCGGCGCAGGTACGCCGCGCTCGCGCGGAGCCGGTCGGCCTCGGCGCGCGCCCTCCGCCCGGCCTCGCGGTCCTCCGCCGCGCGCGCCGCGGCCGCCTGCGCGAGCTCGGCCGCGATGCGGCCCGCCTTGCGCCGGAGCGCGCGCTCGCGGAGCGCGTCGCTCGCGTCGACGATCTGCTCGGCGAAGAGCGCCTCGACCTCGGCCCACCCCGAGGCCGCGAGCGCCGCCTCGTCGCCGAGCCGCCCCTTCAGCGAGAGCCGCGCCGAGAAGGCGATCGGCGGCGTGAGCGAGGTGATGGCGCTCGCCGCGAGGCTGTCGCGCACGTGCGCGAGCACCGTCTCCAGCGCGTCGGGCTTGAGCCGGTCGGCCTTGTTCGCGAGGATCTGCACGGGCACGCCGAGCGCGCTGATCTCGGAGAGCACCCGCCGCTCCGACTCCTTCATCGCCTGGGGCGCGTCGAGCAGCCAGATGGCGACGTGGGCCTCGTCGAACGCGCGCCGCGCCTCCGCGATGTGGTCCGGGTCCGGCGCGTTGAAGCCGGGCGTGTCGAGGATCTCGACGCGCTTGAGCCGCTCGATCGGCGCGTAGATGAAGACCCGCGCGACCTTCGCCCCGGCCGCGGCGAGCGCGCGCAGCGTGTCCTTGAGCGCCGCGTGCGGCACGACGCGGTCCTGGCCGCCGCGCACGACGATGCGCGCGAACGGATCGGGCGCCCAGGCCACCCAGTGGAGCGTCGCGGTCGTCGGCAGGACGCCGGTCGGCGCCACGTCCTCGCCGAGCAGCGCGTTCAGGAACGTGCTCTTGCCCGCGTTGAACTCGCCGACCACGGCGGCGCGCAGCGGGCGCTCCCGCTCCACCGCGAGGGCCTCGGTCGCCGCGAGCAGGTCGAGCCGGTCGAGGAGCTTGGCCGTGCGCGCGAGCTCGCGCAGCGCGTCGCCCCACGCGGCCGCCCGCGGCGCGGCGGGGATCCACGCGCGCGCGATCGCGCGGCGCATGTCGTCGGCCCACGCCGCGCCCTCGCCGGTCACCGCGTCGAGCGCGTCGAGCGCCTCGCTCCCCTGCCCCTCGGACGCCATCCTGGCGGCGTCGCGCAGCCGGGCGAGGTCGGGCGCGAGCGGCGGCGCCGCGTCGCCGCGCGGGTCCGCGCCCGCCGCCCGGGCCGCGAGCGCGTCGAGCGCGCCGAGGTCGCGGGTCTCGACGGCCATGCGGAGCAGCGCCGCCGCGGCCGCGCGATCGCCGGCGGAGAGCCCGCGCGCGAGCGCCTGCCGCGCGTCGTCGCGCCGCCCCTCGGCGAAGGCGAACGCGGCGGCCCAGGTCGGCTCGTCGAGCGCGCCCGCG
This sequence comes from Sorangium sp. So ce836, assembly GCF_028553905.1. Classification (NCBI taxonomy): domain Bacteria; kingdom Pseudomonadati; phylum Myxococcota; order Polyangiales; family Polyangiaceae; genus Sorangium; species Sorangium sp. So ce836. The sequence goes on from NZ_CP102233.1 coordinate 6,255,993, forward strand.
GCGCGGACCACGCGGCGCACGCGGTCGACGACGAGCACGTCGCGGGAGGCGGCGACGAGCGACGCGCAGAGCTCCGCCGCGCCGGGGACGTCGAGCACGAGCGCCCGCAGCCCGAGGTCGAGCGCCCGCCCCACGTCGGCCGGCGGCAGCGCCGCGGCCGAGGCGCCCGCCGCGGCGCCCGCCTCGGCGAGCGCGAGCCGGGCGAGCACGAGGGCGGCGCGCCCCTCGATGGCGGTGGGCTCGCCCAGGATCGCCGCGGCGGCGCGCGCGCCGTCGAGGTCGCCGTGGGCGAGCGCGCACTCGGCGCGGCGGAGGGCGACGTCGCGGTCGGGCGCGGTCGAGAGCGGCGCCGGGATGCGGTCGAGCCAGCGCTGCGCGCGGGCCGGGTCGCCGGCGGCGAGGTCGAGGTCGCAGAGGTCGAGGAGCGCGAGCCGCGCCGCGTCGCGCTCCTCGGGCGCCGCGGTGGCGCGCTCGAGCGCGTCGCGCGCGCCGTCCCAGCCGACGCGCTGCCCCGCGCGCCCGAGGCGGAGCCACACGTCGGCGCGCCAGGGCACGCGCTTCGCGAGGTCGGCGAGCGCGGTGACGACCTCCTGATCGAGCCACGCGTCCTCCGCGGCGTCGGCCCAGAGCGCGAGCCCGACGGCCGAGTCGGGCAGGACGGAGAGGATGGTGCGGGCGTGCTCGCGGGCCTCGAGGGGCATGCCCTTCCCGAGCGCGGCCTCGGCGGCGCTGCGCTCGTTCTCGAGACCGAGCGCGAGGATCTCGACCCGCCCGAAGAATCGATTCAGCGCCTCGACGAGCCTCGCCATGGGCGGGATGAAAGCCTTGCGGGAGGGCGGTCGTCCAAGAAAAAACGAAGGCGGGGGGCGGCCGGCGATCGGCGAGGGATCAAGCCGGAGGAGGGGTACCCGGTGTGCCGGAGGGAGCGAGGTGCGCTCTGGACAACCCCGCAGCGGAGCTGCTCGGGTGACGGCGGCGCTGCGCGTTGGCCCCGGCCGGGCGCTCTGCGTCCGATGCACGGCGACGACGGGCGGGCGAGCCGCGACAAAAGGTACGCCGACCCCACACGCCTGGGGTACTACGAAGGTGCCGCGGATCGCACCGCGGAGCTCGGTAGCGACCGTCATGCCAAGCAACCGGATCACTGAGATTCACGTGAAGGGGCTGCGCTCCCTCGCCGATGTGCGGCTCCGGCTTGACGGGCTCACGGTCCTCATCGGCGACAACGGCAGCGGCAAGAGCAGCCTGATCGAGGCATGCGAGCTGCTGCAGCGTGCGGCTAGCGAGAGCTTCGCCGAGGACATGATCAGGATTCACGGCGGCGTCGGGAGCTTGCTCCGCGCCGGCGCCGAGCACCTGGAGCTCGGCCTGGTCATCGCGCTGGAAGGCGGCTTCCATGAAAGGTTCGAGTACTCCTTCGCGCTCGACAGGAGCGGCGTCATCCTGCGCGAGCTCCTCGATTGGGTCCGCGGTGAGCTCGATGACGGCGACGCCGTCATGGAACAACGTGTCGGCATCATCTCGCGAGAGGGAGGGCTCTACAGGAGTAGCTCGTTCAGGTTTCTGATAGATGAGAAGGACGTTCCACCCGTAGAAAGGACCATCGATCCGAAGCGGCTGGCGCTCTCTTCGTTCGGGGAGTTCCCACCGCATTGGCTCATCCGTGAGGCGCTGGCCGCGCTCCGCGCCATCGACGTCCACCTGCCGTTCGACACCACGGCGCGCTGGGTGCAGCGCTCGCGTGGCCAACCCTCACCCCTGCGCGGCGCAGCGACGATCGAGCCGGCGGAGGCGCTCTCGCGCTTCGGAGCCAACCTCCCGAACGCGTGGAGCGCTCTCAAGAACGATTTCTCCGAGGCGCACTGGCGGGAGACGATGGACTACGTCCGTCTGGGCCTGGGACGCGATGTCGAGTCCGTCAACGTGCGCGCCGATCCGGGCGGCGGCTCGATCGCCCTGCGGCTCAAGTACGCCGGCCTCGACGAGCAGATCCCCTCGTTCGCGATCTCTGACGGCACGCTCGCGTACCTCGCGTTCGTGGCCCTCTACCGGCTCAACACCAAGAAGAGCCTCATCGCCTTCGACGAGCCCGAGACCCACCTCCACCCCGAGCTGCTCCAGCGCGTGCTCGGGTTCCTCGAGGCCATGGCGAAGGAGCGGCCCGTGCTGCTCGCGACGCACTCCGATCGGCTGCTCGACGGCCTGTCCGACCCTGCCCGCTCGGTCGTCCTCTGCGAGCTCGACGAGCGCCGCGCGACGACGCTCGTCCGTCCCGACCCGGACGCCCTTCGGGACTGGCTCACGGAGTACCGTGGGCTCGGCGACGTGCGGGGAGCCGGCCACGCCGCCTCCGTCCTGACGCGGCGGGAGGGCAGAGGCTTCACGTGTTCCTGCTGAAGGAGAACACGGAGACGGTCATCGAGGCCGCCGAGCATTGCGACAAAGACCTCACGCGATCGCTCGTGACGCGGGCGCTCCAGAAGGACGTCAACGCCCGGGACGCGATCTTCAACAGGATCTCGTGGCAATCGGACCGCGGCGTGCGCGACTGCATCCGACAGCGCGTGGAGGCGATCCTCGAGATCGTGAAGGCGCTCGCCACGCTCGTGCGCGCAGGCGACGGCAGCGTCTGAGCGCGGGCCGGAGCTGTCGAAGGAACAGCAAGGGCACGCGGGGCGCGTGCGCGCGCTGCATGCCGCGCCGCCCGCGAGGGCCCCGGCTGGCGCCTCGGACGCCGACAGCTTGCGCGATGGCGCGCGCGCTTGTTTGTTAGACTGACTAAGTGTCGCTGGACATCCCCACACGGCGCGTCGACCCAGCGCGCGTCGACGCGCTGGTCGTGACCGCGCTGCAGGACGAGCTCGAGGCGGTGCTCGCGCTCGGCGAGGGCGGCCGGGACGGCTGGCGGGAGGCGCGGGATCCGGCCGGCTTTCCGTACTACGTCCGCGAGCTCCCGAACGACCGCGGAGCGCCGCTCCGCGTCGCCGCCGCGTGGTCCGGGCGGATGGGCGAGAGCGCCGCGGCGGCGCGGGCGCAGGGGCTCATCGACGAGCTCGATCCGGGGTGCCTCGCGATGTGCGGCATCTGCGCCGGCAGGCGCGGCGAGGTGGCGCTCGGCGACGTCATCGTCGCGGATCGGGTCTACAGCTATGACGAGGGCAAGCACGTCGCCGCGCCCGGCGGGGGCGGCGACGGCGCGTTCTTCCACGACCTCGAGACGTACAACCTCGAGCGGACGTGGAACATGGACGCCGCGCTCTTCGCGCGCGAGTTCGAGCGGCAGACGCCGCTCGCGGCCGCGCGCCCTCCGTCGAGGGCGTCGCAGGCGTGGTGGCTCCGGCACGCGCTCTACGCGAGCCAGGTCGAGGCGGGGCCGTCGCCCGTCGCGCGGCCGGATCGCGCCGAGCGGTGCCCGGGCTGGGCCGAGCGCATCGGCGAGCTGGAGGCGGCGGGCGTGCTCCGCATCGGCGACGGCGGCCTCGAGCTCACCGAGGCGGGCCTGGCGCAGGTCCGCCGGGAGCGCCTCATCTACCCGGACGGCCCGCCCGAGGCCCGGCCGTTCCGCGTGCACATCGGCCCGATCGCCACGGGCAAGGCGGTGCAGGAGGACGCCGGGCTGTTCGAGCGCCTGAAGTCGATCGGCCGGAAGGTGCTCGGCGTCGAGATGGAGGCCGCCGCGATCGGCTACGTCGCGGAGCGCCTCGGGCGGCGGTCGATCATCGCGAAGGCGGTCTCGGATCACGGCGACCACGACAAGGACGACAGCTTCCGCGCGTTCGCGTGCCGCGCGTCGGCGGAGTTCCTCCTCGCGTTCCTGCGGCGCACCCTGGAGCCCGCGCGCGCCGAGCGCCCCGAGGACACCGGGCGAGGCCGCCGGCTGCGCCGCTTCTCGGCGCGCGCGGGGAGCGGCCACGCCGAGCACCACGACGACATCCTCTTGCCGGGCGAGGGGCGCAGCGACGACTTCCTCTCGCGCGTCGAGCGCGTGTGCAGGCTCCGCGAGCCCGAGGGCGTGAAGATCGAGTGGTTCGACGCGCCCCTCCCCTTCGGCGTCTACCTGCGCGTCTCGGTCAACGAGGGCGGCATCGTCCGCATCGCGCCGCTCGCGGCGCTCGAGACCGGCATCTCGACCGAGGCGGTCTCCGCGTTTTTGGAGAGCATCGACGCCTCGTACCGGCGCGAGGATCCCGGCCTCGTGTCCACGCTCGTCTACGGCGGCGAGCCCGCGCCGGAGGACCTCGTCCGTTACGCGAGCGCGCGGCGCGTGCGCCTCGTGCGGTTCCTCGAGTACCAGGGGCTCATCGACTTCCGCGGCTACCTCGCGTGGCAGAACGCGAAGCTCGAGCGGGACCCCACCTATCCGCCGGCGCTCTACGTCGACCAGCGCATCGCGCTCACGGTGGGCCAGGAGGAGGTGCTGCACGAGCGCGCGCTCGACGCTTTCACCGAGCTGCTCGACGCGGAGCACAGCCGGTTCGTCCTGGTGCTCGGCGATTTCGGCACGGGCAAGACGTTCCTCCTGCACGAGCTCGCGCGGCGGATGGGCAAGGCGGGCGGCCCGCTGACGCCGGTGCTCATCGAGATGCGGGCGCTCGAGAAGGCGCGCGACCTGAACGCGCTCATCGCGCAGCACCTCGCGCTCGCGGGGCTCGGCAAGATCGACCTGCCCGCGTTCCGGCACATGCTCGCCGAGGGGCGGATCGCGCTCCTGTTCGACGGCTTCGACGAGCTCGCGTTCCGCGTGACGTACGACCGCGCGGTCGAGCATTTCGACACGCTGATCCAGGCGGCGCAGGGCAAGGCGGCGAAGGTGGTGGTCACGAGCCGGAGCCAGCACTTCATCTCGGAGCAGCAGGTGAGGTCGGCGCTCGCGGAGCGGGCCGCCTTGCTTCCCGGCTACCGGCTCGCGCGCCTCATGCCGTTCACCGGGGCGCAGATCGGCAGGTTCCTCGTGAACCGGCTCGGCAGCGACGAGGCGGCCGACGCGCGCGTGCGGCTGCTCGCGGACGTGAAGGACCTGCTCGGCCTGTCGGCGAACCCGCGGATGCTGGGGTTCATCGCGGAGATCGAGGAGGCGCAGCTCCGGCAGGCGAAGGCGGGCGACGGGGAGATCACGTCGGCGGGGCTGTACCGGCTGTTGCTCGACCGGTGGCTCGTCTGGGAGTACGAGCGCGCGCACCCGAAGGGCGCGCAGCCGGGGCTGTCGGTGGCGCAGCGGTGGCGCGCGGTGACGGAGCTCGCGACGCGGCTGTGGCAGCGCACGGAGCAGAGCGTGAACATCCGCGAGCTGCCGGCGGAGCTCATCGCGGCGCTGCAGGCGCTGGGGCGGCACGAGCTCGACGTGGCGGTAGCGACGCACGAGATCGGGTCGGGCACGCTGCTCGTGTGGGACGACCAGGAGAACTTCCGCTTCATCCACCAGTCGGTGCTCGAGTGGCTCGTGGCGCGGGAGGCGGCCGAGGAGGTGCAGCGCGCCGGGGAGGCGCCGGCGCTCGCGCAGCGCGAGGTGAGCGACCTGATGGCCGATTTCTTCGGTGCGCTCGCCGGGCGCGACGCGGCGGCGGCGTGGGTGCGGGCGGCGCTCGGCGGAGCGTGGGGGGCGGTGGCCGCGGCGAACGCGCTGCGGATCGACGGGCGGATGGGGCTCGGGGTGCCCGAGCGGATGAACCTCGCGGGGGCGGACCTGCGGGGGCAGGATCTCTCGGGCAAGGACCTGCGCGGGTGCGACCTGCGGGGGGCGGATCTGCGGGAGGCGAAGCTCGTGGGGGCCGACCTCCGCGGGGCGCTGATGGCGGGGGCGCTGCTCGACGGGGCGGACCTCTCGAGGGCGGCGCTCTGCGCGGCGGATCTGACGGCGGCGACGGCGGTGCGAGCGCGGCTGGTGGGCGCGGACCTGACGGGGGCGAGGCTCGCCGCGGTCAAGCTGCGCGGGGCGAAGCTGGTGGGCGCGCGGGGGGCGCGGTTCGACGGGTGCGACACGTTCGGCGCGGCGATGCCGGAGGCGGCCATGTTCGAGCCGACCTGGCACTACGGTGGGAAATGCACCGCGGTAGCCTTCAGCTCGGACGGCGCGCTGCTCGCCACCGGACATTCTGGGAGGATCACGCTGTGGGATGTGCAGACCGGCAGCGCGCTGCGCGTGCTGGATAGCCACTCCGGCACGGTCACCAGCCTCGCCTTCAGCCCTGACGGATACACGCTCGCTTCTGGCTCCGAGGATTGCACCGTCCGGCTGTGGGACGTGTCGACGGCCAGCGCGATCTGCGCGTTCAAGGGGCACTCCGATCACGTGACGAGCGTGGCGTTCTGCCCTGCCGGAGAGCTGCTGGCCTCCGGATCGCGCGACTGCTCCATCCGGCTGTGGCAGGTGTCCACCTGCAGAGAGGTTCGCCTGCTCCAGGGTCACTCGCAAACGGTGACGACGTTGACGTTTGGCGCCACAGGCAGGACAATCGCCTCCGGCTCGTACGATACCACGGTCCGGCTATGGGACGTATCGACAGGGCATACGATCCGCGTATTCAGCGGGCACCAGGGCAGCGTGCTGAGCGTGGCGTTCAGCCCCGACGGCGCGATCCTCGCTTCCGGATCCATGGACCGCAGCGTCGGCCTCTGGCAGACGTCGACCGGAGAAGTCTTGCAGATGCTGCAGGGCCACTCCTACGCCGTGATGAGCGTGGCGTTCGCGCCCGACGGCGCGACGCTCGCCTCGGGTTCTTTCGACAAGACGGTACGGCTGTGGCGCCTCTCTACCGGGGATACCCTGCACGTGCTCCACGGCCACCTGTTCGCCGTGATGAGCGTGGCGTTCGCGCCCGACGGCGCGACGCTCGCCTCGGGCTCTCTCGACGAGACCGTACGGCTATGGCACGTGCCGACCGGCAGCATGCAACGCGCGCTTGGGCAACCGAGGAGCCCCATTTCACAGTTCGCCCTCAGCCGCGACGGCACGACGGTCGCCTTCAAGTCCGACGAGTTTGGCATTCAATTCTGGCAGCTCTTCACGGGAGAGATGCTGTCCACGCTTCGAAATGCCGTGGCCGTCTTTTCGAAGCTCGCGCTGAGCCCTGACGGCTCGATCCTGGCCGTAGGTGCGCGGGATCTGTCCGTCGAGCTCTGGCATGTCGCGACGGGTCGCCTGGTGCGGAGGCTCGATGGTCACTCCAGCTACGTGGTGGGCGTCGCGTTCAGCCCTGATGGTCAGCGACTGGCGTCCAGCTCGTTCGACGGGACCGTACGGCTCTGGCATACGGCGACCGGCGCTGCGTTGCGGGTGCTCCAGGGCCACGACCGCGGCGTGACGGGCGTGGCTTTCAGCCCTGATGGCGCGACGCTGGCCTCCGCTTCACAAGACCGGACCATCTGGCTGTGGCACCTGGAGAGAGGGGACGCGGCGCGCGTGCTCCAAGGCCATGAGCATACGATCGCGAGCGTGGCGTTCAGCCCCGACGGGGCGCTGCTCGCGTCGGGCTCGCAAGACAGCAGTGTTCGCGTCTGGGACATCGCTGCCGGCGAGTCGATATACAGGCTGAACGCTCACTCGGGCCCAGTGAACAGCGTGTGCTTTGGCCCCGGGGGCGCTCTCATCGCCTCGGGGTCGAACGACAGCACCATCCACATCTGGGAGGTGAACGGCGAGCTCGAGCGTGTCCTGCGAGGGCATGCTGGTGCGGTCCTGAGCGTGGCCTTCACCCCTGACGGCGCCACGCTCATCTCCAGCTCCACCGACAGCACCGTTCGTCTCTGGGACGTGCATACCGGCGCGTGCCTCGCCGTGCTCCTCAAGCTCGGCGAGGGCTGGGTCGCCTTCCGCCCCGATGGCCGCTACAAGCTCGGCCGCGACGTCGCTGGCGGCTTCTGGCACGCCGCCAACCTCTGCCGCTTCGAGCCAGGCGAGCTCGACGCGCTCATCCCCGGCCTGCGCATTCCGGACGACCAGGCGCTGCTCCCCGAGCGGCCTTCGCGTCGCGCGGATTGAGCGCAGGGGGGTCGAGAGATCAGCCGCTCCCGACCAGTTCCGATCGAGCCGCGTACGCCGCCCGGCTTGCTCGGCGACCAGGGGCGTCGCTCTTGGCTGCCCGCCGCCGCGGTCGCGTTCGCGCGGCGCGCCCCGGGTGAGGTAAGCTCCGTGGGAGCTGGGAGCACCCCGATGAGCCTTGCCCGAAAGCTGGATCGCCCCGCGACGAGGGCGGACCTCGAAGCGCTGCCCGACACGATGCGCGGCGAGATCATCGACGGCGACCTCTACGCCTTTCCCCGCCCGCGCGCCCCGCATGGCAGCCTCGAGACCAGCATCGCCGCCGACCTCCACGGCCCCTTCCAGAAGCGGCGCAACGGTCCCGGGGGCTGGTGGCTCCTCGTCGAGCCCGGCGTCGAGCTCCCCCGGGCCCCGGAGATCTCGCCGGACGTCGCCGGGTGGCGGCGCGAGCGGCTGCCTCGCCTGCCCGTGAAGGAGCCCATCCGCGTGGTGCCGGACTGGGTCTGCGAGGTCCTGTCTCCCCGGACGCGCGCTTACGATCTCATCGTCAAGCGACGCTTCTATGCCGAGATCGGCGTGGGCCACCTCTGGTACGTGGATCCCGAGGCGAGATCGCTCGCGGTCAGCCGCCTCGTCGACGGCCGCTGGCTCGAGCTCGGCGTTCACGGTCCGACGGAGCGGGTGCGCGCCGAGCCGTTCGAAGAGGTGGAGATCGATCTCGCCATCTGGTGGGAGGATCTCGATCTCGAAGGCGATTGACGCACCACGGCCGATCGACCGCTGGGCCGCGAACGCTCGTTGTCTCGCGCGCCGTGGTCGCGCGTCGATCGCCGCCCGCCGAGGTAATCTCGAGGCGCCGCTCGTGCCGCGGACGCTGATCCAGATCGTGTTCCTCGCCGCGACGGTCGCCGTGGCGATCGGCGGCCATGCGCGGAAGCGGACGTAGGAGCGCGTCGCGTCGCTTCAGGAACGGCCTGCCCGCCGGATGGGACACGGCCCTCCAAGCCAAACCACGGGTTACCCGTCGCCCAGGACACAGATTTGTAAGCCATATTACGATTCCACCGTTGAACGGGACGCAGCGCTGAGAGCGCAGCAGCGCTGCCCGGGTCGCTGCGGCGGGAGGACGCAGGTCGCGCCTCCGGCACCGGGCCGCGGCGCGGGCACGATTTCGCCGCCGCTCGCGGTGCGCCGTCAGTGCGGTCGGATTGAACAGGCCGCCGGCGCTGTGGCACGGTCGCCGGCTGAACGAACCGCGCTCACACGGAGGGAGACCCATGGGCGGAAACAAGGACAGGAAGTCTGGCGCGAAGGACGCGAAGGCCGGCAAGCGGGATGGTGCGAACGACACGAAGGCCGGCAAGAGGGATGGCGCGAAGGCCGCCAAAGCCGGCAAGCGAGACGGCGCGAAGGACGCGAAGGCCGGCAAGCGAGACGGCGCGAAGGCCGCGAAGGCCGGCAAGAAGGAGGCTCGGAGCGCGCGCAAGAGGGATCGGGCCGGCGTCGATCCGGCGGCGCTCATCGCGGAGGCGCGGGCGGACGCGTTCACCGACGAGGCCCCCGAGCGCGCCTTCGCGCACTTCCGGCCGCTCGCGGAGCGCGTGCCGGCGGCGGATCTGCCCGTCTTCACCGGCCAGCCGCTGCTCATGCGCGCGAACGTCAGGGCCGCGCTCGACGCGCTCGATCCGCACCTGCCCGCCGCCGTGAGCGCGCTGCGCGAGCCAAGGCTCAAGGAGGTCTTCGAGCTGCCGGCCCTGGTCATGGCGCTCGACTTCAGCGCGGCGCGCGTGCCGGTCGCGACGCTCAGCGCGGGCGACATCGACAGGATGCTGGCCGAAGGCGCGCCGTGGCGCGAGCTGATGCTGACCTACCTCGAGGTGGCGTCGCACCCGCTGCTCGGCCTCTTGCCGCGCGAGCGCGTCGCGGCCGTGCGCGCGGGCGCGGGCAAGCTCGACAAGGCGCGCGACTTCGTCGCCCTCCCGGGGCTCTTCGCCGAGTTCGCCGGCGCGCTCGCCGGAAAGCACCCGTTCCCTGCCGACAAGCTCGACCTGCTCGCGACGCTGGGCGGCGCGCTGGTGCAGCAGGTGCGCCCAGGCAACGCCGTCGCCGCGGTGCCGAAGCGCACCGGAGAGTCGATCCTGCGCGACCAGCTCGCGGCGCTCGTCGCCGAGCGCTACGACCACCTCCAGGTGCTCGCGGCCGTCGCGCTCGGCAAACGCAAGGCCGACGAGCTCTTGCCCGCGCTGCGCGCCGCGGTCGCGCTCGGCAGCAACGGGGCGGCCACGGCGCCCGAGGATGCGCCGGAGAGCGCGCCGGCGGAAGCGCCGGGAGGCGCGCCGGCCGAGATGACGGACGGATGACCGTGTGAACGAAGATGGGGAGGGGCGCCGCGCGCTGCGCTGCGCCCTCTCCCCGTCTTCAGCAAGCCTTGCGGCGACCCGAGAAGGTCGTCTGTTAGACTGGCGCCGTGGCGGCAGACCTCATCGACTTCGAGATCGAGCGCAGCCGCCACGAGCACTTCTCCGGTCGAGAGGACGTGCTCGCGGCCACCGATCGCCACCTCGACGGCGCGGGCGCGTCGGGCCGCTGGGTGCTCGTCACGGGCGGGCCCGGCATGGGCAAGAGCGCGATCCTCTCGCGATGGCTCGACGTGCAGGAGCAGCGCGGCCGCAGGGCGCCGCACCGCTTCCTCCGGCGTGACGTGATGGGCTGGGATCGCCCCGAGGCGGTCGCGCGCTCCCTGTCGGCGCAGATCGAGGCGCTCTACCCGGCGCAGAAGGACCCGGAGGCGCGGCCGGAGAGCCGGCTGATCGAGCTCCTCGCCAGGGTGTCGAAGCGCGAGCTCGTTCCGCGCGGAGAGCGCCTGGTGCTCGTCGTGGACGGCCTCGACGAGGCGCGGAGCGAGGGCGCCGGGCAGAACCCGCTGCCGGGGTTCCTGCCGTACGCGCTGCCGCCGGGTGTGCATGCGCTCTGCGCCTCGCGCCCGCAGTACCCGCACCTCGGGTGGCTGGAGAGCCGCGGGAACGTGCGGCGCATCGATCTCGATGCGGCCGAATGGACGGGCTCGAACGAGCAGGCCTGCCGCGCGTTCTGGGCCGACCAGGCGCCGCAGTTCACGCCGCGGCTCGACCCGAAGCTCGTCGAGGAGGCGGTCGCGCGGGCGGAGGGGGACCTGCTCTATGCGGTGAAGCTGCGGGAATGGCTCGAGGAGCAGCCGGTCGAGCAGCGGCGCGTGGAGCGCCTGCCCCGAGGGCTGAGCGGGTTCCTGGAGCAGATTTGGCAGCAGCTCCGGAGCCTGCCGCGGGAGCAGTTCGGGCTGGTCGCGAACGGCCTCGGGCTGGTCTGCGCGGCGCGCGAGGCGCTGCCGCTCGAGGAGATCGAGGCGGCGTGGGGGTGGAACGACGTGGAGGTCGGGGAGGATCTCCTTCGCGCAGCGCGGGCGCTGCTCCTCGAGGAGCCGGCTTCGTGGCGCGGCGCGCGGGCCTACCGGCCTTACCACGAGGCGTTCCGCGCGTTCCTCGCGGAGAAGCTCGGGCCGAAGCGCATCGGCCCCGACGGGCAGCGCGTCGTCTCTGCCTCCGATGACAGGACGCTCAGGGTGTGGGACCTCGCCACCGGGAAGCTCCTCTCCACGATGGAGGGCGAGTCCGGCTGGGTCAGCTCTTGCGCCATAAGCCCTGATGGCCAGCGTGTCGTCTCCACCTCGCTGGACAGGGCGATCGAGGTATGGGACCTCGCGACGGGCAAGCTCCTCTCCACCCTTGGGGGCCACGCCGATGGGTTTCGGGCGTGCGCGATCCGATCGGACAGCCGCCGCATCGTCTGTGCTTCGTTGGACAGGACGCTCAAAATCTGGGACACGACGACAGGCGAATGCCTGGACACGGCCCACGGGATCAGCCCGTTTCATTGCGTGGCCGTGTCGCACCAGCTCCTCTGCGCCGGAGATGCGAACGGCAACCTCTGGCTGCTCGATCTCGCCGAGCCCGCGCCGATCGAGAGCGCCGTCGCAGCGCCCAGGCCCGTCCGTCTCTTTTTCAGCTACTCCCACAAGGACGAGGCGCTCCGTGACGAGCTGGAGACCCATCTCTCCCTCCTCGAACGCGAGGGCCTCCTCCAGAGCTGGCATGACCGCCGCATCGCCGCCGGCGATGAATGGGCAGGCCAGATCGACAGGAATCTCGACGAGGCCGAGGTGATCCTCCTCCTCGTCAGCGCCGACTTCCTCGCCTCCGACTACTGCTTCGACAAGGAGATGAAGCGCGCCATGGCGCGCCACGACGCCGGCCAGGCCCGCGTCATCCCGATCTTTCTACGGGAGACCGACTGGCAAAGCGCGCCGTTCGCCAGGCTCCAGGCGCTGCCGAAGGATGCCAGACCGATCACGCTCTGCCGGACCGCGACGCAGCTTGGACCGACGTGGCGAAGGGCATCCGGCGCGCGGTCGAGTCGCTCCGGAGGAGCTCCGGGTAGCTCCCGGGCCAGGTCTTCGGCTCGGCGTCCGTCGTCCCGCTTGCGTTCGGTGACCCTGTGTGTGAGCCTACAACGCGTCGGAGGTGCTTATGAAGAGGCTGTTCGCCAACTTGTTCGCCGGAATGATCGTTGGATCGTCGATCGCTGGCTGTGTGGCCGCGAGTCCGGACGAAGGGGACGACGAGCTCGGAGAGACGAGCGAAGTCGAGATCTTGGAGACGCCAGATGTGCAGCCAGCGAGCACGACGTACTGGGCGTGCGAGGGAACGAGCTGCGGAGGCTATGGGCGCGGCGTACGATACGAATGCTTCGCCGGCCAAGACCCATTCTGCTATCGCACTGAAACCAATATCTGTTGTTAACGGTACAAAGCGGAGACAGGCGCGGCGACTCGCGACGTAGGGCATGCCGCGCACCGCCTCGTCGCGCGCCGACGCGAGCGACGCGTCGAACGGATCGCAGACGAGCGTATCCAGGTAGATAGTCATATCGCGACCTGCCCGCCCACCCCGCCGACCAGCCCTCCCCCATCTCCCATCCCCCCGCCCCTCGCCGCCCCTCACCGGTACGGCCCTCCCCGCCGCTCCCCCCGCATCTCGCGCGCCAGCGCCAGCATCGGCCGCAGCACCTCCCGCGCCGCCGCCGGATCCGCGAGCGGCCCCGCCATCACCACCGCGATCTCCCCCGGCGCCACCGCGACCCCCTCCTCCGCGCCCGCAACGCCCCCGAGGCGCGCCGCCTGCTCCAGGATCGCCCCCGCGATCCGCTGCTCCGCCGCCCTCCTGGGCCTGGCCGCGCCCGCGATCGGCGGATCCAGCCGCAGCGCGAGCCGCGCCCCCGTCGGCGCAGCCCCCTTGAACAGCGTCTCCACCTCGAACCCCGCCCCCTCGAACGTCCCCGAAAGCCGCATCGATCCGACCCGGAGCACCCCGTCGCTCTCCTCCGCGAAGCGGCGCCACGCGGGCAGCCACGCGGCCATCGCCGCCGGCGGCGGAAGCGCCGCGCCGGCCTCCGCGAGCGCCCGCGCGAGCGCGTCGACCGGCGCCAGGAACGCCGCGAGCTCGGGCTCGTCCAACGCCCCGGCGGCGCTCCACACCCGCGCCTCCGCGTCGTCGACCTCGGCCCGGCCGAACGCGCTCAGCGCGCGCCGCAGCGCGGGCGTGAGCGCCGCCAGCACCTGCGCCTCCTCCCGCCCCCGCACCCGGAAACGCCGATCGAAGCCGCTGTCCCCGGTCGCCACCCCGCCGAGCTCCAGCAAGGCACGCGGCCGCACGTCGAGACGCAGCCCCCACGGCTCCGCGAACCGCACCGCCGCGCCCAGGCCGCCCCACGACTCCCTCTCGGCCGGGACCACCTCCACGGCGCACCCCGCGCGCACCCCGCGGAGCGCCAGCTCCCGCTCCGCGAGCGACAGATCGATCCGCTGCCCCACCCGCGACCAGAGCGCGCGCCAGCGATCCGCGCCGATGCGCGGCCGCTGCCCCTCGAGCCCGGCGCGCGGCTCGAACATGTCGACGAACACCGGCACGCGGTGCAGCAGCCGGCCCTCCATGTGCTTGAGCGCCATCTCCAGCACGTACTCCAGGGAGACGTCGCCGAAGCTGAAGGACGGCGCGAGACCGCGCGGCAGCGCGATGTGGAAGGGCACCTCCTGCCCCTCGGCGATCGTCGTGAGATCCTGGATGAACGAGAGCCGGCGGCGCTGGCTCGACCGGTCCCTCGCCCGATGGCGCTCGACGCTGACCAGCGCGACGTCGAGCGCGATCGGACGACTCCCGGCGAGACCGCGGAAGGCGACGGCCCCGGCCAGGATCTCGCCCGGGGCGAACGTCCGGCCCGGCAGCGACACTTCGAGGAATGCGCCGCTCTCCGGCCCGCTCGCGCCGGTGAACGGCTCGTCCCTCGGCGCCTCCGCGATCGAGGGCCGGACGAGGATCTCCTTGCTCTCCGCGGCGTCGATCCACCACGGGATGGAGACGAGCGCGCCGACCTTGCAGCAGAGGGATGCGATGGCGCCGGCGTGCGACGGCGGTACGTCGCCCGGCAGCGTGAACGAGACCCGGTAGCGATGAATCCCCGCGCCGAGCCGCCCCTTCCCGGCCACATCCACGCTGAGGGCGAGCAGATCGCGAGACCCGGAGAAATTCCGGTCCTCGTCGGTGCTGCTCTGCACGGCCAGCGTGAGCTCCAGCGTCACGCGCACGAAGTCGATCGGCGTCTCCGCGGCGCAGTCGAGCGAGATCCCGACGTCGAACGTGTCGCCCGCGTGCACGACCCTGGGCACGCGGAGCGTGATGACAGGGCGACTCCTCATGGCCGCCTTCGAGCGTAAACGACCGCGACCCGGCCGGGCGCCCCTCTCCGCCCGACAGGCGGCGACGCGGCGGGCCCTACCCGCCCTGCAGCGCCCCCCCGCCCCGCGCCATGTACGCCGCGAACAGCGCCGGCGCGAGCCGCTTCATCGCGCGCCGCGCCTCGATCACCGCCTCGCCGGACCGCCGCGCCTCCCGCGACGACGCCGCGGCGAGCGCCGCGACGAAGCGCCGCGCCATCGAGAGCGCCTCGTCTTGCGCAGGCGACCACGGCCGATCCGGCGCTCCTCCGGACGCGGCAGCGCCCCCGGAGCCCGCGTCGTCGAGCGCGATCGCGATCCCCACGGGCGGCGGCAGCACGCCGGTCACGATCCCGACGGGCGCCGACCAAGCCGCAGGCTCGTCCTCGATCTCGAGCTCGTAGCGCGCGACGTCGGGCAGGCCGCGCACCGCCTCGTCGCGCGCCGACGCGAGCGCCGCGTCGAACGGATCGCAGAGGAGCGCCTCCAGGTAGAACCGCCGCGCCGCGGGCTCGCCGAGCGACGTGGCGGCGTCGCCGAGCAGGAACAGCGCGCGCGCGCTCCGCCGGGCCTCCACCGCGCGCAGCAGCGAGGCGTGCGCCTCGGCCACCTCGCCCGCCGCGAGCCAGTAGTACCCGGGAGGCTGCCCCTCGAGCCGCCCGTCGTCGCCCTCCGCCGCGCGGAGCGCCGCCGCCACGCGGCCGAGGAGCACGCGGCGCAGCGACGCAAAGGCGCCGCCCTCGAGATCGAGGCCGCGCGCGATCTCGAGCAGCGCGGCCGCCGGCGCGGCGGAGGCCGCGGCCCGCGCGAGCTCCCGATCGAGCGCGGCGATCCGGTCGGACTGGCGACGGACGTCGGCGTCGGCCGGGCGGAGCGCCGCGAGCTCCGCGAGCGTCCGCCGCGCCTCGCCGAGCTCCCCCGCGGCGACCGCCCCGGCCGCGCGCGAGAGCCGCAGCGTGCGCTGCGCGAACAGGTCGAGCTGCCCCGCGGGCGCGCCGTCGCCAGGCGGCGGGCCGGCGGCGCCGTCGAGCAGGCCAGGCTCCGCCGTGAGCGTGCGGCCTTCGAAGAGAGAGAGCTGTCGCATCTCGAGATCAAGCTCCGCGCAGGCACCCGACCCTACCTCGAGCGACGCAAGGCCGAGGGCATTGCGTCGACAGGAGTCCGTTTACCAAGCGACAGCAGATATCGAGAGATATCGAGCGGCCCCTCTCGGCGCGACGGCGGGCGCTCCGCGAAGCGCGCGGCGCGCCTCGTCAGCAGCGCGCCGCGCCTCGCCGAGAGAGGCGCGTGAGCTCTCCTACTCGGCCGCCTCGCTCAGCCGCTCCGGCACGAGCTCGAGCGCGCAGGCGTCGTCCTCCGCGCGGGCGCCAGCCGCGCGCTCGCGGAAGCGCGCCTCGCCCTCGACACGGCGGAGCTCGTCCGCGAGGGCGGGCGGCGGGTCGCAGGCGACGCCGCGCGCCGACCGCGCGAGCGCCGCGCCGGGGTCGCCGACCGCGAGCGCCTGCCGCGCCGCCTCGAGGTACGCCGCGGCCGCGCGCGCAGGCTCGCCGCCGCGCTCGAAGTGCTCGGCCAGCGCCATGGGGGCGACCTCGCCGCGCTCCGCGAGGAAGCCGCCCGCGAGCGCGTGGCCGAGCCGCCGGTCGCCCTCGGTCAACATGGCGTAGGCGGCCTCCCGGAGGAGCGCGTGGCGGAAGCGGTACGCAGCGCCGCCGCCGGCGCCTCCCGCGCCTCCCGCGCCTCCCGCGCCTCCCGCGCCTCCCGCGCCTCCCGCGCCTCCCGCGCCGCCCGCGCCGCCCGCGCCTCCCGCGCCGCCCGCGCCTCCCGCGCCGAGCCGCACGATCGCCCCGCGCCGCACGAGCTCGTCGAGAGCGCGCGCGACGTCGGCGCCGCCCACGAGCGCGGCGACCGCCGCCTCGGAGAACGCCTCGCCGAAGACGCTCGCGGCACGGAGCGCACGGCGCGCCTCCGGATCGAGCGCGTCGAGATCCGCCTGCACCATCGCGAGCACCGTCTCCGGCGGCGCCGAGATCCTCCCGCGGGCAGCGGCGCGGATCTGCTCCTCCAGGCAGAACGCGTTGCCGTCGGCGCGCTCGACGATCGCCCGCACGAGGTCCGCGCTCGCACGGGCGCCGAGCGCCTCCCGCACGAGCCGCTCGCCGCCCGCCGGCGCGAGCGGCGGGAGGGAGACCTCCCTGCGCAGGTGCGGGTGCCAGAGCCCCGGGAAGATCTCGCGCACGCCGGGCCGCGCGAGCGCAAGCACCGCGAACGGTCGGCCCCGCAGGCGGCGCAGCGCCGCGTCGACCAGCGCCACGGTCGGCGGATCGGCCCAGTGCAGGTCGTCGAGCACGAGGAGCACCGGGCGCGCGGCGCACTCGGCGTCGAGGAAGCCCTCCCAGGCGAGGCGGAGCTCGTCGCTCGAGAAGAGCGGGCGCCGCGCCGGATCGAGCCGCGCGTCGCCGCCGTCCGGCAGCGGGGCGCCCGCGAGCTCGCCGAGCAAGGGCGCGATGCGCGCGCCGGCGCCGCCGCGGCGCGCGGCGCGCGCGCGGAGCTTGCGCCGCCTGGCGGCGATCGGCTCGCCGTCCCGAAGGCCGAGCCCGCCGCGGAGCGCGCGCTGGAGCAGGCCGAAGGCGGAGCCCGCGCTCATCGGGTCGGCCTGGCCGATCCACACCTCGAGGGGCTCGCCGCGCGCCCGGAGCGCGCGGACGAGCTCGTAGGCGAGCCGCGATTTGCCCGCCCCGGCCGCGCCCGTCACGAGCACCGCGCCCGGGGCCTTGCCGCGGAGGCAGGCGTCGATCTCGGCCTCGACCAGCCCGAGCTCGCGCTCGCGGCCGACGTACGGCGTCGGCCGGCCGAGGAGCGCGGGCGGCGCGTCGAGCGCCTCCTCGCGGGCGCCGTACAGCCAGCACCCCGACGCGTCCCTGGTCGCGCCGAACCGCGCGCCGAGCAGGCCCGCGGTCATGTCGTCGATGCGGATGGCCGCCGGGCGGTGCGGATCGCGAGAGCCCTGGACGAGCTGCACCAGGCGATCGATCACCGCGCCGACCGGCAGCCGCGCCGCGACCTCGGCCCGGCCGGTGACGAGCGAGAGCCGCGCGCCGCCGAGCAGCTCCCGGAGCGCGAGCGCGCAGCACGCCGCCTGGGCCGCGAGGTCGGCGGGCGCGGAGGGCCCCGAGAGCGTGACGAGCAGCCACCGCGCCTCCAGGAGCTCGATCCGGCCGCGGTGGCGCTCGACGATCTCCCGGATGGCGCGCGACCGGCCCTCGTCCGCGGTCTCCGAGAGGGTCGCCTCGGCGTCGGCCTCGTCCTCGCGGGCGAGGATGAGGCACATGACCCGCCGCTCGCTCGCCGTGATCTCGCGGGCGCGGGGCGGCGGGTGGGACGACGAGGGGTGCGACCACGGCGGCGGGCCGCCGCCAGGGCGCCTGTCGAGCGCCTCCGAGGCGAGCGCCGCCGCGACCGCGCCGCCGTCGCGCGGGCGGGCCTCGCGGGCCTTCGAGAGCATCCGCGCGACGAGCCGATCGAGGCCGGCCGGGACGTCGGCGCGGAGCTCCCTGAGCCGCGGCGGCTCCTCGAGGAGGACCTTCATGAGCACCGAGAGCGGGTCGCCGCCGGCGAAGGCGGCGCGCCCGGTCAGGCACTCGAAGAGCACGCTGCCGAGCGCGAAGACGTCGGCGCGCGCGTCGATCTGGGGCTCGCCGCGGGCCTGCTCCGGGGCCATGTACTGCGGCGTGCCGCGGATCTCGCCGAGCGTCGGGAACTCCTCCTCGTCCCCGGAGAAGCGCGCGGCGCCGAAGTCGATGAGCCGGGCGCGATCGAGGTCGCCGCCCTCGAGGAGGAGGTTGCCCGGCTTCACGTCGCAGTGCACGAAGCCGAGGCGGTGGACGGCGGCGAGCGTCTCGGCGACGCGGGCGGCGAGCGTCAGGACCTCGGCGATGGTGAGCGGCGCGCGATCGAGCCGCTCCGAGAGGGTCTCGCCCTCGATCCACTCCACCGCGAGGTAGAGCCGGCCGCCCGCGGTCGCGCCGTGCGCGACGTAGCGGGCGACGCCGGGGATCGCGAGCGTCGCGAGGGCGAGCGCCTCCCGCGCGAGGGCGCCGAGCGCCGGGGTCGCGGCCGTCAGCAGGAGCTTGAGCGCCACCTTCGCGCCGGACCGGAGGTCGCGCCCGCGGTACACGCGCGCCGTCGCGCCCGAGGCGGCGTGCTCCTCGACCTCGAACCGGTCGTCGACGACCTCACCTGACCGCATCGAGCTGACGCGCTCCTCTCGGGCGCACGGCGCGCTTCCATGCAGCGTGCCAGCTGCGCGCGTCCGGCGTCCACTGCCACCTGCCGCGACGCCGCGCGGCGCGGCGCGGCGCGCGTGCCGGCACACCATCGCGGCATACGTCACGTGGGGGGCGGCGCCCGCGTCGGCGCCGCGTGCACGATGGCGCACCTCCGCGGCGGCCGCGCGGCGCGGCGCCGCATGCGAGCCGGCGCACCCCCGCGGCGCGAACGCGAGGGCGCCGCGCGCGAGCCGGCGCCCCCGCGGCGACCGCGTCAGCGCGGCGCGACGGCCGCGGCCTCGCCCCCGGCGCGGCGCCGCAGCACCACGTACCGGAGGTGCGGCACGCCGCTCACCGCCGCGGGCGCGAACGCCTCGCCGGCGCCGGGCAGGCGCGCGAGGTGCTGCTCCACCCCGCGCGCGAACCGCGAGGCGGTCCACGGCGAGGCGAGCGCCTGGCCCTCGGCGAGCAGCAGCACGAGCGCGTCCACCCCGCGCGCGTCGAGCAGCGCGCCGGGGATCCGCTTCGTGGTGTGCCCGCCGGGCAGCGCCGCGATGGCCGGATCCGTGACGCCCGCGAGATCCACGAGCGTCGCGCCCGTCGCGGCGCCGAGCCAGCCGATGTCGAGCGCCGCGACGACCTCGGCCCCGGCGAGCGCGCCGCGGAGCTCCTCGATCACGCGCAGCCGGTCGCCGCCGACGCGCGCGGCGGTCGGCCCGACGCGGATCATCACGAAGAGCTGCCCCGCGAGCGCGAGCGCGATCCGGAGCGCCGTGGCGCGCGCGCCCGCGGCCGAGGCGACGTGGGCGGCCGCGAGCACGGTCGCGGGCAGCGCCGGCACGACGAGCCGCGACAGCGGCATCCAGTCGCCGCCCGCCGCCGCGACCGCGAGGAAGTGCACGGCGACCGCCGCGAGCAGCCCGCGCGGCCACGCCGGGAGGGCGCGCCACGCGACCGGCGCGACCAGCGCCACCGGCCCGGTCAGGAGGAAGCAGGCGAGCGCGTACCGGGCCCCGAGCGCCGCGTCCGGCGCCTTGGCGAGCGCGGCGAGCGGCGCCGCGCGCCCGAAGATCGCGAGCCGCGCCGCGGCCACCGCGACGAAGGGCAGGCCCGCGAGCGCGAGCGCGGCGAGCGCGCGGGCCCACGCGGGCCGCTCCACGGGCACAAGCGGCGCCGGCGGCGCAGGCGGCGCAGGCGGCGCAGGCGGCGCAGGCGGCGTAGGCGGCGCGGCGCCGGCGCCGCCGGAGCGCGGGGCCGCCAGGGCCGCGAGCGAGACGACGAGCGCGAACGGCAGGAGCTCCGGCCGGAGCGCCGCCGCCGCCCCGGCGCACGCCGCGCCGGCGAGCGCCCAGCCGAGCGCCGGCAGCGCGACCGCGAGGGCGCCGAGCGCGGCCACGACGCCCGTCTCCATGCCCGCCGCGGCCCAGGCCCCGAGCGGCGCCGACGCCGGCACGAGCGCGAGCGCCGCGAACCGCGCCGGCCTGCCGGACGCGCGATCGACCGCGAGCGCCAGCGCTCCGGCGGCGAGCGTCCACGCGGCGACGCCGATCGCCTTCGCGGCCGCGAGCGCGGCGAGCGGGCCTCCGGCCGCGAACGGCGAGAGCGCGAACGCCCACCCGAGCGGCGTCACCCCGTCGGTCACCGGCCCGGCCGCGTTGAAGCGGTAGCCCAGCCCGCGCGCGAGGTGGTGCGCGTAGCGCGCCGTGATCAGCGCGTCGTCGACCGTGAACCCCGAGAGCGCGAGCGCCGGGAGCAGCGCCGCGAGGGAACCGGCGAGCGCGACGAGCTGCGAGCGCCTCCGCCCGGTCACGCGGCCCGTGCGTCCGCGCCGCGCTGGAGCGGGCAGGAGGACCGCGCGCCCGTCCCGGATCGGCGCTCGAGCTCGGCCGCGCGCGCTCCATCGAGGACGCATCGCCGGAGGCGCTGATGCTCGGGTTGCGCGGCCGTCATCACGGCCGGCGATCCTGGGACAGGCGCACGAAGGACGCAATTGCGCTCGCCTGTCCGCGGCCGCGCCAACGCGCGGACGAGCGCGCATGCGAGAGCGCGGACGTACGGGCGCATGCACGCGCGGACGTACGGGCGCGTGCATGCGCGGACGTCGAGAACGCCCGCGCGCGCCGCGCGTCTCGCG
This sequence comes from Sorangium sp. So ce836, assembly GCF_028553905.1. Classification (NCBI taxonomy): domain Bacteria; kingdom Pseudomonadati; phylum Myxococcota; order Polyangiales; family Polyangiaceae; genus Sorangium; species Sorangium sp. So ce836. The sequence continues at coordinate 6,277,175 of NZ_CP102233.1, forward strand.
CCGCGGACAGCGGCGGTGACGCTGCGCCTCATGGCAGCCATGCGCCCTCGTGGACGGTATAGTTGCTCGCATGGCACTTCCCGCCGCGCTCCTGGCCGCCGTCGAGCGGCATTCCTGTTTCACCGGCTGCTATCGCAGCGAATCGGAAGTCCAGGTCTGCATCGATCCGGCGCAGGCGCTCGTGCCGACGGTGCCTGTCTGTTGCAGCGATTGCCTGAACTTCCACCCGGCGGCGCTCGTGAGCCTCCTGCCGCTCGGCATGACGTCGTATGCGCTGGCGAACGCGCTGACGGCCCACGTCCGCGCGCTGCGCGGGTACAAGTGGGCGACGGGCGGTTACCACACCGCGGGCACCGGCTTCTGGCTCAACGCCGCCTACTACGGCAACGGGCTCTTCCTCGTCGACGCCGCGCGCAACCGCAACGCGCGGACCGACGTCGACATGCTGATCGAGGCGTTCCAGCACGGCATCGTCCAGCCCGAGGACCCGCGCATGCTCGACCCGGCGCTCTACACGACCGAGCTCGCCTACATCAACATGTCGCGGCCCATCCTGCCGGTCCGCAGCAAGCAGGATCTCCTGGCCTCCCCGCAGCGCAGCGCCACGCCGAGGCAGGGGTTCTCGCGCGTGTCGATCGTGGAGTTCCAGCCGCTCGCCGCGGTCGGCGTCGCCGCGGGCGCGCAGCCGGCGAAGCCGGCGCCTCCGCCCCGCGAGCTCAAGCTCGGCGACACGTGCCCGACGTGCGGCGCCGCGGTCATGGAGCGGCCGCTGTTCTCGGGCACCTTCGTCGGCTGCCTCTGCTGAGCGCGGCCGCCTGGCCCGGTCACGGGGACGGCGGCGCGGCCGCCTGGCCCGGTCACGGGGACGGCGGCGCGGTCGCCTGGCCCGGTCACGGGGACGGCGGCGCGGTCGCGCGCCACACGGTGCCGCCGGTCGCCGGGTCGATCGCGCGCAGCGCGGCGCCGCTCACCGCGGCGCCGCTCACGACGTACACGTAGGGGCCCGCGGCCTTCGCCGCCACGATCCGGTCGCCGAGGTAGCCCGCCGCGCGCTCGTACCGGCTGGCCCCGGTCGCGGGATCGAGGGCGATGATCCGCAGCTCCGTGCCCCCGACGACATCGACGCCGACGACGATGGCGGCGCCGCCGCTCGCGACGAGGAAGAGGTCCGGCCGCCCGCCGGAGAGCGGCGCGCGCACCGGGAGCTCTTTCTTCCAGAGCGACGCGCCGCCGCGGCGCCCCTCGGCCGAGAGCCGCGGCGGCCCCTCGGCCGGCGCCGTGAGCGCGACCTCCACGTCGGCGACCTGGACCACCTGGGGGTTCTTCTTGCGCTCCCAGAACTGCCCCGTGATCGCCGACGGCGGGGGTGCGGTCGGGCAGTCGGCCACCTCGCCCCCGCCGAGCTTGATCCCGGTCGCGGTGCCGTCCTTCAACACCACCGTCGCGCAGCCCTCGCCGGCCGCGATCTCGTCGGGGGCCCCGGGCAGGCTCGCTGCCCAGCGCGGCTTGCCCGTGCGGGCGTCGAGGGCGTGCAGCGTGGCGCTCTCCCCGCCGGCGAGCACGGTGCTGTGGTCGGGACAGGCGAGCGCGTCGGGCCGGTCGAGCTCCGACGAGGACCAGATCCCCTGCCCGCTGCGTCCATCGACGGCGACCACCCGCCCGCGCGTCTTGCCGTCCTGCCACAGCACCGGGTCGGGCGCGTCGTCGCCGTTCGCGTCCACGAAGCAGAGCGCGTCGAGCTGCGTCGTGAGCTGGCGCGCGCGCGGGGCGGGCTCCCGCGGCGGCTCGACGCGCGCGAAGAACATCACCGCGAAGCCGACCCCCACCGCCGCCATCGCCACGGCGAGGAGCGCTTTCACCGCCCGGGGCGGCGTCGGCGCCGGCGCGGGGGCGGGGGTGTCCGGCAGTGCGGCCGCCGCGCCCGGCACGCCGGGGTTCTCGGCGCCGCAGCGCGGACACGTGATCCCATGACGGCTTGCCTCCAGCGAGGCACCACAGCTCCTGCAGGGCCGCATCGCGCCAGTCTATCGCCGCGGGGCGCCCGCGATCGAGGGCGACGGCGCGCGGCGCGCCGGCGAGCGCGGGGCCGGGCAGCGTCCTCGGCCGGGGCCCTGACCCGCCGCTTCTATTTTGCCCACAGGAGGGAGAGATCGAGCTCGATGGCGTCGAACGGCTCGACGCGGACCCGCGCGGCGTCGCGGTGGGTCGCGACGGGGGTCCATGTGCGCACGGACGCGGGCGAGAAGGCCTCGAGCGTGCGCGCGATCGGGTCGACCAGCCACGCGTGCCGGACGCCCTCGCGCGCGTAGACGGGCATCTTCTCGTCGCGGTCGACGGCGGCGGTCGACGGGCTCAGCACCTCGCAGATCCAGTCCGGGGCGAGCGGGAAGAAGGCCGTGTCGGGCAGCTCGGGCATGCGCTCGCGACGCCAGCCAGCGAGATTGGGCACGAGTACCTCCACCTCGCCGGGCGCCTCCGGATCTGGGGAGTGAAGCTCGGGCTCGCGGAAGATACGCCACCCGCCTGGGCCGCCGCGACCGCGGTCGAAGGGGATGAACAGCTCACCCAACAGGGCTCCCTGGGCGTATGCGTGCCGAGGGGCCGGCCGAGGAAACACGTGCAAGGTACCGCGGACAAGCTCGGCGACCTTGTGCGGTGGGACGACCTCGAGGTCGGCGTACGTGGCGCGCCGCTGCGTCTCGGCGGGCTTACCCATGATTCGGAGCCTGCCCGGAGGCGTGCGGCCGCACAAGGCGACCCGCGCGGCACCAACCTACTTCAGCCACAGCACCGAGAGGTCGAGCTCGATGGCGTCGAAGGGCTCGACCCGGACGCGCGCAGCGTCGCGGTGGACTACCGCGGAATCCCAGCGGCGATCCTGGCCGAGCACGTAGACCTCGAGCGTGCGCGCGATCGGGTCGACCAACCACGCGTGCCGCACGCCCTCGCGCGCGTACACCGGCATCTTCACAGTGCGGTCAACTTCCGCGGTCGACGGGCTCAGGACCTCGCAGACCCAATCCGGGGCGAGCGGGAAGAAGGCCGTCTCCGGGAGCTCGGGCATACGCTCACGGCGCCAGCCGGCGAGGTCGGGCACGAGCGCGTCGATCTCGCCAGGCGCGTGTGGGTCGGGGAAGCGCAGCTCGGGCTCGTCGATGATGTGCCAGCCGCCGGGCCCTCCGTCGCCCAGGTCGAACGGTCCGCCCAGCTTGATCCCGAGCCTGGACGATGCCCGTGCGTGAGGTGGTGCCGGCCGGGGCATGACGTGGAGCACACCTGCGATGAGCTCCGCCACCTTGTTCGGCGGGACGGCTTCGAGGTCGGCGTACGTGGCGCGGCGCTGCTTCTCGGCGGGCTGGCCCATGGACGAAGCCTGCCCGGTGCCCCGATGGCAGGCAATGCGGTGCGGAGCAAGCGCCCGCGGCCGGCGCCCGAAAGGGCGGAGCAAATGCGGAAGCGCCGCGGAGCCCCCTCTGCGCCGCCTGCCCGCTCGGGCCGCAAGTCACTGTAACTTCAGCGGAAGTTGCTGTTCGGCGCCCGCGCCGCCGCCCCCTCGCCGCTACGGCTTCGGGATCCGCAGCGTGCCGCTCACCATCGCGCTGCCGCTCACGACGTAGACCAGGCTGAGCGGGTGGAACGCCCAGGGGCCGAGCGCGATCGACCCGAGCCAGATCTGCTCGTGCACGCGCTCCTGCGCGAAGAGCACCCCGAAGAGCAGCACGATGAGCAGGCTCGTGGGAATGGGCGTGCCCTCGTAGTAACGCACCTTCCCGCGCTCGTCCGACAGCTCGGCCGCGGTCACGTTGTACCGCGCGAGGCGGCTGATCCCGCAGGCGACGAAATAGACGAGCGCGGCGGCGTCCCACGGGCCGCGCAGGCCGAGCGCGTAGCCGAGCACCGCGGGCGCGACGCCGAACGAGACCACGTCGGCCAGCGAATCGAGATCGGCCCCGAGCGGCGAGTGCCGGCGACGCCACCGCGCGATCGTGCCGTCGAGGACGTCGCACGCGAGCGCGAACGGCAAGAGCCCGAAGACCACCCAGATGTAGACGCGCTCGCGCTCGGCCACGTAGTTCAGGCAGAGCAAGATGCTCAGGGTGCCGCTCGCCGCGTTCGCCAGCGTGACGAAATCCGCCAGCGCGAACGACCGGAGCATCGAGAAGTGGGGCGGTCTTTCGGAAGGCATGGCGCTCGGGGTGCGAAGTGTGTTGCACGTCCGGTTGGATTTCCAACCATTCTACGTCGCGCGCGCCGCGCGCGTCGCCGACCTCGCGCCGTCCTCGCGCCAGAGGGCCCGCCCCGCGGCGGCAGCGGCGGCGGCAGCCGCGGCGCGCGCCCGGCGCTGTCTAGTCAGGTGGCACGGGCTTGTCCACTCCGCGGCTATCCGCGCACAAAACTTAGGACCCGGCCCCACGCTGCCTAGCATCCCTCGACGGATGCCCGGACTGTCTCTTGTCGCCGACAACACCCGATGCTCACCGGAGCCCGAGCGCACGTCGCTGCACGAGGTGCTCGACTTCGTCCTGGAGGGGGCGCGCAACGCGCCTCCTCCGCTCGATGAGGCGGCGCTGCCGCTGCGCGCCGAGGCCGAGGCGCTGCCGCTCCTCTGCGATCTCGCCGAGGCCGCGGCGGAGCTCGCCTCCGGACGCCGCGCGCGCGCCGTCGTGCGGCTGTGCCTCGAGCCCGATCCCTGGGAGCTCGGCCTCGAGCGCGTGGGCCGCGATCTGCTCGTCACCGTCTTCCACGGCGGCGACGTGCCCGAGGTCGCCCTGCACGAGCGGCGCTTCGAGGGCGAAGCGCTCTGCGCGCGCGTGCTCGCGGCCATCGATCGGTTCGCCGCGCACCGGAGCCCGAGCGCCCGCCGCGACGCCGCCTTCTCCGACAACGACGCAGGCGGCGGCCTCGGCGAGCACCGCCTCCCGGCCGCGCGGCGGTGCCTCGCCGCCGCCCTGCCGTTCTCGCCCGACGATCCGGGCGGCGAGCCCGCCATCGTGGGCGTCGAGCCGACCGGCGAGATCCCGATCGCCATCGCGGCCGAGGCGCTCCTGCGCACGTCCCAGGGCGCCGCGCTCGCGCAGCCGGCCGTGCTCCGCGCCGACCTGTTCTCGCTCCTCTTCCGGGGCAAGATCCGCGTGCTCGTGGGCGAGGAGGCGCGGGAGCTGCCCGACGTCTTCATCTTCCCGTTCGCCGAGCAGCTCGCGTCGCTGTCGCTCGAGTCGCTCGACGCGTGGGCGCGTCGGCAGCCCTACCACCGGCGGCTGACCGTCGGCGGCGCGATCCTCGGCGTGCGGCTGCACAGCGAGGGGGCGCTCTCGCTCACGCTCGGCGTGCCCCGCGTGGGCCGCGTCCCGCCCGGCGATCCGCGCGCGCCCGGCCCGGGCCGCGGCTCGCCGTTCTCGGCCGCCGAGGAGCGGGCGCAGACCTGGACCTTCCCGGCCGTCGACGTGGCCGCGCTCGCCCAGGGCGTCGTCGCGTTCGGGCGCGCGCTCGCGCGCAGCCTCGTGCGCCGCGACCGCGCGCAGACCTCGAACCTGCGCCTGTTCGAGTTCCGGGCGCGCGTGCGCGAGCTCGCCGAGCGGCTCCGCGAGCTCACGCGCAACGACGCGAAGATCAACGTGGCCCCGGAGACGTACCGCGCCTTCGCCGCGGCGGCGCGCCCGCAGGCCGCGGCCGAGGACACGTTCGGGCGGACGCGGCTGCGCTTCACCGCCCGGTGGGTCGCGGCGATCCCCTCGCTCGACCTCCGCGCCACCTTCCTCTGCGGCGACGTGCTCGTCGTGGGCTCGACGCGCGAGCTCACCTGCATCGATCGGCGCACCGGCGAGTGCCTGTGGCGCAAGCAGGCGCCGCGCGCGGTCTCGGTGATGACGCCGGTCGGCCTCGGGCGGCTCCTGCCCGACGGCACGCTGCAGCTGCACGAGCTTTCGACCGGCGAGGTGGCCTGGTCGACGCGGCTGTCGCCGCGCGTCGGGGCGAACGCCTCGGGCGCGGTGGTGAGCGCCCCCGGGCTGCCCCGGATGCTCATCGTGAGCGAGGGGACGCGCCACCTGGCGGCCGTCGACCTCTACTCCGGCGAGGTGCGCTGGCGCTACGCCGCGCGACGCGGCGAGAACTTCCGGCTGCGCCGCGCGGGCAAGCTCGTCGTGGTCGGCAGCGGCGAGCCGGCGCTCGCGGCGCTCGACGTGCTGAGCGGCGAGGTGGTCTGGCGCTTCTGCGACCGGCTGCCGTTCGCGTCGCCGGTGGCGGTCGATCACGACGCGCTCTTCGCCCTGGCCGGCGACGGGGCGTTCGTCGGCCGCGGCGGGGCGCGGCTGCACCACCTCGACCCGTGGTCGGGCGAGGCGCGGTGGACCGTCGACCTGCCGAAGCACGTGGCGCCGGTCGGCGCGCCGCTGCTCGGGCCCGAGACCGTGTGCGTGGTGACCCACGGGCGGCGCGGCACCGGGCTCGTGGGGCTCGATCGCCGCACCGGGGCGACGCGCTTCGACCTCACCGCGTGCGCGGCGACGGCCTCGTGCCTCATGGTCGACGACGTTGTCGTGGTGAACAGCGAGGCGGGCGAGATCGTCGGGGTCGGCGCGCACGACGGCGCGATCCGGTACCGGCACGTGCTCGCGGGCGGCGTCGAGGGGGACCGGCCGCGGCGCCTCGAGCCGGTGCTCCGCTCGGGGGCGCTGTTCGTGCCGCAGAGCGAGGTGCACGTGGTGCGGCCGCGCGACGGCGCGCTGCTCGGCAAGGTGCCGACCGACCTCATCCCGGATCTCCTCCGGGTCGACGAGCGGTGCGACGTCTACGTCGCCGAGGAGAGCGGCCACCTGGCCGCCTTCGCCGCGGCGCCGCGGCTCAGCCTGGTCCAGTAGCAGCCCGCGGCTCGGCGGCCCCCGGCCGCCCGGCGCCGCGGCGCGATCAGCGCCCCCGCCGGGCGGGCTTCCAGATGAGCTCGAGCGTCACGTCGATCACGCCGTCCTGGATGAGCCCGAGCCGCTCGGCGGCCCGGCGCGACACGTCGATGATCCGGCCGCGCTTGAACGGGCCGCGGTCGTTGATCCGCACGCGCACGCGGCGGCCGTCCCGGCGGACGACGTCGACGAGCGCGCCGAAGGGGAGCGTCCGGTGCGCCGCCGTGAGCGCGCGGGGGTTGTAGGGCTCGCCGCTCGCGGTGGCGCGGCCCTTGAACTTGTCGGCGTAGTAGGTCGCGCGCCCGCGCTGGATCGGGACCCCCTTCGCCGCGCCCCGGGCGCTCGCGGGCGCGACGGGCGTGGAGATGCGGCCGTCGTCCTCGCCCGCGTCGTCGTCCCCGGCCCGGCCCGGCGGGAGCGCCGCTCGGGGGCCCGGCGGGCGGGAGACCTCGGCGGACAGGGGCGCGGCGCCGCCCCTGCGGGCCGGGATCGGCTGGTGCGCGGCGCAGGCCGGGGTGCCGAGGAGGAAGACGAACGCGAGCGCCCTCGCCGCGCCGCGGCGTCCCGCCGGCGTCATCACGTCGCCTCGGGCGCGGCGCGCTCGGCCGACGCGGGGTCGAGGGCGGCCACGGGCGGGGCCGCCGCGGCGGCGAGGGCCAGGTCGGCCGGCGCGCTCCCCTCCCCGTCCAAGGCCAGCGCCGCGCTGGCCTTGGACCGCACGAACCTGGCCAGCTCGCGGAACGGGACGCCGGTCGGGCAGGTCTGCTCCTTCTCGGCGAGCACCGCCTCGGGCACGTGCGAGAGCGCGAGCGCCGCGGCGTCGAAGTCCGGCATGCTCCGCGAGGACGCGAGCACCACGGTCATGAGCCCGGGGTAAGCCCCCCTCGAGGCGGCGATGCGCTCGGCCTCGCCGAGATCGCAGCGCCCGCACGCGATGCAGCGGGAGAAGCCGGGCAGCGCCGCGCGCTCGGCGGGCGAGAGCGGCGGCAGGCCGTCGGCGTCGTAGTTCTCGCGGAAGAGCGCAAGCCCGCTCGGCCCGTCGAACAGACGGCGCACCACGACCTTGAGGAGCGACCACGCGAGGACCGCAAGGGCTAGAGCACGGCCGGAAAGCACCCTCGGTCCATAACCCGAAACACGGCCGCGCGCAGACCCGATGCGCCCGGCGCGGCCTGAACTGGGGCGCGTGGCTGGATCTTTCCACCTCGGTGGCGGTCGCGCGCAGTGAACCCTCGTTAACAGCTCCCGAGGTACGGCCGCTGGCCCACGGCGGCACGCCGCCGCCGCGCCGCCCGTCGATCCGGCCCTGGAGACGCTGGCATGTCGGGTGCACTGGCCCCCGGCATGTCCAACGGCTTGGCTCTCTGCGGTAAGGGATGCTCGGAAGACCTCGGCGACGTCGCCGAAGGGGTGCTGGTGAAGGAGATGATCGCGGGGAACGAGCGCGCCTGGCGCGCCTTCCACGCCCGGTACGATCGGCTGGTCCACCGGTGTATCAGCGGCGTGATCGCCCGCTTCTCCGCCGTGGTGGCGCAGGACGACATCCGCGACATCCACGCGACGCTGCTGATGCAGCTGATCTCGAACGACATGCGCAAGCTGAGGAGCTTCGACGCCGAGCGCGGCACGCGGCTCGGCTCCTGGATCGGCACGCTGGCCGTCCACTGCGCCTACGACCACCTGCGCGGCGCCCGCCGCGCGCCGCGCTGCGCCCCGCTCGACGACGCGGCGGTCGAGCTCCCCTGCGAGCGCCCCTCCCCGCAGGACCACGCCGAGCGCCGCGAGCGCGCCGCTATCGTGGGGCAGGTGCTGCACGATTTCTCCGACAAGGATCGCGAGTTCGTCGCGCTCTACTTCGGCGAGGGCCTGCCCCCGGAGCAGATCGCGGAGCGGATGCGCATCAGCGTGAAGACGGTCTACTCGAAGCGGCACAAGATCCAGAGCCGCCTCGAGGCGATGCTGTCCGGCGCGAGCCTCGCGGCCTGAGCCGCCCCGCCCCCCGAAGGGGGCTCGGCGTCCGTCGGCCCTGTGGTATGAGCCGGAGAGGATGGCCGCCCCGCTCCGCATCACGACCACCCTCCTCGCCGTCGCCGCCGCCCCGCCGCTCGCCGCGTGCGGCGGCGGCAACGGAGACGCCCCCTCGATCCCCCTCGCCGACGAGCGCGGCAGCGGCGCCCGCATCGCGGAGCTCGTCGGCGACGCCGCGTGGTTCAACGCCGATCCCGCGGCGCAGGACAGCGAGGACTGCGAGGGCGTGCCCGTCGATCGCCGCGTCCACGTCACCGGCGCGACGCTCGTCGCGATCGACCGGTTCGACGAGACCGGCGAGGGGGCGCACGGCAACCACTACGTGCAAGACAGCGCCGACGAGCCGGTCCCGTACTCCGGCATGACGGTCTTCCAGCCGGCGTTCAGCCCCCCGGACCTGCGGCTCTTCCCCGGCGACGTGGTCGATCTGCTCGGCGTGCTCACCGAGTTCCGCGGCCCCTCGTCCGGCCGGTTCCGCGGCTGCCGCACCCTGCCCGAGATCGGCGGGACCGTGAGCTTCCGCTTCGAGGACCGCCCCGCGAAGCCGATCCGCGTGCCGCTCCGCGCGCTGACGAGCTACGCGACCGCGCGCAGCTACCTCGGCATGCTCGTGCGGGTCGAGGGGGTGACGACCGTCGGCGGCCCCGCGAGGAGCGGCGGCCGGTACACGGCGCGGATCAACGTCGGCGCCGGCGTGCCCGCCGACGACGTGCCGAGCCTGTCGAACGAGCTCTACGACCTCGAAGCCGAGGGGCCGCGCCTCGCGGACGGCGCGGCGTTCGCCTCGGTCACGGGCGTGCTCACCTACTTCTACGGCTTCAAGATCGCCCCGCGATGCCCGGCCGACTTCCAGCCGGAAGGCGCCCCCCTGCCGGCCGACGACGCATGCGCTCCCTGACGCCCGCGCTCCCGCTGCCGCTCGTCCTGATCGCGGCCTGCAGCGGCGCCGCGCCCGGCGGCCCGACCGCGCCGGGGCACGCGCTGGTCTCGACGCCCGAGGGCAGCGTCGGGCGCATCGAGGTGCGCAACCTCGAGGCCCGCCCGCGGCTCACGCTCGTCTCCCGCGACGGCGACCCCGCGCCCGCGCTCGTCGCCTCGGTCGCCACCGATCTCGGCTCGGTCGCCACGACGGCGCTCGCCAGCGTGGTCGAGGCGCGGCTCGTCGCCGCCGGCTTCGACGTGGACGCGCGCATCGACCGCGGCTCCTTCCGCGTGCGCCTGCTCGTGCGGGACGCGGCGCGCGTCGCGCCGTTCCTGCGCGCGCTCTCGGCGGCGTTCGCGCAGCCCATCGCGGCCGGCAGCCCCGAGGTCACCCGCGCCATCGAGCGGGTGCAGGCGCTCAGGGCGAGCCCGCTCGACGCGCCGGAGCTCTCGCCGATCGCGGCGTGCACCGGCCGGCTGGGCCTCGCGGGCGCCGAGCCCGTGGTCGACCTGACGACGCCCGCGGGCGTGCGGGAGCTCGAGGGGTGGCGGACCGCGGCGCTGCACGCCGGGCGCACCTCGATCGCCGCGGTCGGCCCGGCCGCGTTCTGCGCGGAGGCGGCGCGCGCCGCGGAGGGCCAAGGCGGCTGGCCCGCGGGCAGCCCGCCCGCGGACCCGTGGCCGGCGGCGGACACGGTCGGCGTGTACGCGACGAATCAGCTCGAGCGGCGGGCCGCCCGCGTCACCGTGGCCGTGCGCGTCGCGAGCCCGCAGGCGGCGGTCGCCGCGGCCGAGCGGCTCGGCGCGCCGGGGTCGCCGCTCCGCGCGCGGCTCTCGGCGCTCCCGTCGCCGTTCCGCACCGTCGAGGTGCTCGGGGTCGCCCGCCCGCGCGGCGGCTGCGTCGGCGTGACCATCGAGGCCTCCGACCTGCCCGCGGCCCCGCCCGTCGAGGCCTCGGCGGCGCTCGCCGCCGCGGTGGCGCGGCAGGAGATCCGCCGCGGCCTCGCGGCCCCCGCGAGCCCCGCCACCGCCACGCGGCAGATCCTCACCGCGCAGGACCCGCGCGACGCCGGCGCGCGCGCCGCCTGGTGGGCGCTCTCGGGCAGCGCACCGAACGCGCCGCCCGAGCGCTGGGCGACGGCCCTCGGCCTCCCCCCGAGCGCCGATCCGCCGCGGCCCGTCGCGCCGGGAGAGGCCGGCGAGCGGCTCTTCGAGGCGGAGCTCGGCCGCGCGCTCGCGGCGGGGGCCCAGCCCGCGCTGGAGCGGCGCACCCTGATCGAGCGCGGGCAGGGCGAGATCTGGGTCCTGCTCGCGAGCCCGTGCGGCGTCGCGGAGGAGGGGGTGTACGACGCGGGCGCGACGGCGCTCGCCGCGCTCGCCGCCGTGCAGACCCGGCGGCGCGAGCTCGACGTGACGATCGAGCCGTGGGTCACGGCGGACGCCGTCGGGGTCATCGCGCACGCGCCGTTCCGCGACGATCGCGAGACCCCGGCCGAGCTCGGGCGCCGCGTCGCGAGCGCCGCCGCGCGCACGGTCGCGGCGACGACGCTGGGCCCCGAGGCGCTCACGCTGGCGCGCGCCGCGGCGCTCGAGCACCTGGAGCGCCTCTCCGGCGGGCGGGCCGCGGCGCTCGAGGCCTTCGCCTCGGCGCTCGCGCCCGACCACCCGTCCTGGATCGAGCCGTTCGGCGTCTGGGACCGGGTGGCGAGCGGCGCGCTGGAGACCGTGCAGCTCCGATGGCAGGCGCTCGCGACCGGCCCGCTCCGGCTCGCCGTCCTCGCGAACGCCGACGCCTCGCAGGCGGCCGCCGCGGCGGAGGCCGCCGAGCGCTGGCTCGCGCCGCGGCTCGCGCCGCGCGGGTGCGCCTCACCCGACGGCGCGGTGGTGCCCCGGGTCGGTCACCACGACGCCCGCCTCCCGGCCGGGACGCCGCTCTCGCAGGCGGTCGTCGGCGCGCGGCTCCCGGCCGCGCGCGAGGCCGCGAGCGCGACGCGCGAGCTGGCGGAGCTCACGGTCGCCGCCCTCAACGGCGAAGGCCTGAGCGGCGAAGGCGGCCTGCTCGCGGCCGCCCTCGGCGCGGCGGCCCCTCCCGCGGCGGACGCCGCGCCCGCGCGGCGAAAGCTCGCGGCCCGCGCGAGCGCCCGCGTCCTCGGCGGGGCGCGCGCGGCGGCGCTCGCGGTCGAGATCCGGGCGCCGAGCGCGGAGCTCGACGAGGCCACGGCCCGCGTGAAGGAGCTCCTCGCCGGCCTCGCGCAGCGGGTGACCGACGCCGACCTCGACCGCGCCGAGTCGCACGTCGCCCGGCGCGAGCGCGACGCGCTCGCGGAGCCGCGGCGCCGGCTCATCCACCTGTGGAGCGGCCGCGCCCCCCGCACGCCGCCGGCGAAGGCCACGCTGGCGGCGTGGCGCGCCTTCCTGGCGAGCGCGCTCGGCGCGGACGCGATCGTGACCGTCGAGGCCCGGCCCGACTGATCACTCCCCGCTGTCGAAGTCGCCCGCGTCCTCGATCTCCGAGGTCCGCCCGGCGGGCGTCGCGTCGAGGCCCTCGTCCTCCGCGTCGCTCTCGTCCTCGTCGAGCGCGACCTCGTCCTCGTCCTCGTCGTCCTCGGGCTGGGTCAGCACCGGGAGCCGGCGCTTGCCGACCGGGCCCTCGTCGACGTAGTCGCGCAGCGCCATCATGTCCTTCAGCGCCTCGAGCTTGGCGAGCGCCTTGACCTCGACCTGGCGGATCCGCTCGCGCGTCAGGTTCATGATCGCCCCCACGTCCTCGAGCGTGGTGCCGCCGCGATCGGCGACGTCGAGCGCGCACGTCTCGTTCATGTCCCAGACCTCGAGATCGGGGAAGTTCAGCTTGATGGCGCCGGTCCTGGCCGACACGTCGAGATAGAGGTGGTGCTGGCACGAGACGTACGGGCACGGCCTCGGGCCGTCGACGCACTCGGCGCGGGTCCGCGGCTTGTAATAATCGGTCTCCGGATAGAGCATCCGGCCGATCTCGAGCTCGCGCTTGGTCATGCGCTTGACGCTGATCGTCCGCGCCCGGATCTCGCGCTTCCTCCGTGACCTGCGCTGCTCGCGCGTGATGGCGTTCCCCGACGCCGCCGGGTCTGCCTGGAGCGCGAGCGCGCCCTCCACGACCGGCTCGCTGGAGCCCGCCGATTCGCAGTCACTCCCCGCCGCATCCGCTCCGTCTAGGCCGAAGATCTCGAGCTCGCTCTCAGACACCGTCGCCATGCGCTGCCTCCGTTTGGTAGCGTCTCCGCTCTCAAGCGCGCGCGTTTCCCCACGCGCCCGAGTCCAAGCTCGAGCGCAAAGAGATCCCGCTCCTTGCCCGACGTAACGCCGGATGCCGTCCCTAAAGAATCGCGACGAAACGAGCCGGTGCCCGTCCCGTCGATCGCGTCAAACCCAGGCGGGGCCGCGATGCGGCCCCCCTTCACTTCACGGAATCGAAGACCCTGCGACTCGGCACCTCAAGAGGATGCCGCCTGCTTCGTGAGCCGCGCCTGCGCCATCAGGCGTTCTTCTATCAACGACAGCTTCGCGACGAGCTCCCGCGCGAGCGTCTCCGCGCTCGCGAGGTCCTGGGCGATCGCCCTGCCGCTCGTCTCGCTCCGCCTCTCCTTGGCGGCGTCCCTGAGCGCATTGAAGACCTTGGTCATCGTGCGCTCGAGCTCCTCGATATCACCTCTCACGAACAGGAATTCACGCTGGATCTCTTCGATGGTGTAGTCCTGGGCCATCATCTCTTTGATGCGCTGAACCTGGCGGACTACCGTGGCCGGATACATCCCCTGCGAGCCCTGATGCTTGCCCTTGCGCCCCACCCGCACGCTTCGCGGGAGCAGGCCGAGCTGCACGTACTTCCGGAGCGTCGCCTCGCTGAACTTGATGCCATGCGCTGCGAACAACTCGAGAATATCGCTCGAGGTAATCCCCTGGGCGTGCTCCCGCTCGATGCGCTCAAGCACGTCCTCGGGGATCCTCTGCACCGGTCCTCCCATCGATTGCCGGAGGCCCTACCCAACCGACGCGGGCGACTCTATTCCACTGAATGGAATACAGTCAATTGACCCGACTACGATTATTGTGTGGCTGTCGCGGGACGCGGTGCTTTCCAGGGGTTCTTGACACACCTCGGACATTTTTCGTCCGTCGGAGCCGAGCCTCGATCCGCTCCGCACGGCGGGGCCCCTGGGTCGAGGAGGGAAAAGCTGGACGCTGGGCGCAATGGGTGGGAGCGAGGGGGCGTCCGTCGGGCGGCGGGGCTCGGGGAGCGACATGGTCCTTACCCTGACACACATCGGTCCTTTCAGACAAAAGGGCTGATAGTCTCGTCGCCACCATGGCCAAGGCCCCTGCCAGCGAGGGTCGAGGCGCGGCCTCGCCCGCCGCCCCCCGACCCGTCGAGCGCGTCATCAGGGACGTCACCGCCCGGGGTGTCAGGATGCGGGTCCTGGTCGCCGGGGCGGGCAACGGCCCGGCGCTCCTCCTCATCCACAACTTCCTCGTCAGCCACCTGGAGTTCGACGACGTGATCGACGCGCTGGCCCAGCGCTTCCACGTCATCGCCCCGGACCTCCCGGGGTTCGGGGAGAGCGAGAAGCCGAGCCCGGCGCGGTACGCCTACGGGATCGAGACGTTCGCCGAGGCGGTGGCCGACCTCATCGCCGCCTTCGGCGTGGGCCGGGCGCACCTCGTCGGCCACGCCATGGGCGCCGCCGTCGCGATCACGCTCGCGGCCGAGCACCCGGAGCTCGTGCAGCGCCTCGTCCTGGAGGACGCGCTCTGTTACCCGTTCCCGATGAGCTTCCGGATGAAGCTCCCGCTCCTGCCAGTCGTGGGCGGCATCGTCTTCAAGCAGCTCCACGGCCGCAGGATGTTCCGGTCGTACTTCCGCGACGACGTGTTCCGGGCGGACGCGGCGGTGCCGCTGTCGCGCATCGACCGACACTACGACCTCTTCAACGCCCCCTCGGCGCGCGAGAGCGCCCACGCGATCATGCGCGCGGTGCTCGACGCGCGCCCCGTCGTCGCGCGCCTCACGCGGATCACGGCGCCGACGCTCGTCGTGTGGGGGCGCGACGACCGCATCTTCCCGGCCGCGGGCGCGCAGCGGCTCGCCCGCGAGATCTCCGGCGCGATGCTCGAGATCATGGACGCCGGGCACTCGCCCCACGAGGAGCGGCCGGAGGAGTTCGTCGCGCTCGTGACGCAGTTCCTCGAAGGGAAGCGGTGATGACGCGCCCTGCCCGGCTCGCGCCCGCGCGCTGGGCGGCGTGGGCGGGCCGGCGCGCGGCGCGGGCCCTCCTCGGCGACGACGCGGCGGCGCGCCTGCTCGCGGACCGGTCGGCGCTGCTCGGCCTCGCGATCGTGGCCCTGCTCGCGCTGTTCGCCGCCCTGGGGCCGGCCGTCGTCGGCCACGACCCGAACGCGAGCGACTTCAGCCTGTCCCGCGACGCCTTCGGCGCGCCGCCGGGGCCGTCGGCCGCCCACTGGCTCGGGACGGACCCGCTCTTCCGCGACCTCCTCGCGCGCCTCGCGCACGGCGCGCGGCTCTCGCTCGGCATCGCGCTCGCGTCCACGGCGCTCGCCACGGCGCTCGGCGCGGTCGTCGGCGTCGCCGCCGGCATGGCCAGCGGCACGCGGGCCGGCGCGCTCGACGGCGCGCTCATGCGGCTCATCGACGTGATCCTCGCCCTGCCGTACCTCCTGCTCGTGACCGCGATCGGCGTCGCCGTGGGGCGGGCGGACGTGGGGACGATCCTGCTCGTGCTCGGCCTCACCGGGTGGACCTGGGTCGCGCGCGTCGTCCGGGCCAAGACGCTGGAGCTCGCCCAGCGCGAGTTCGTGGCCTCGGCGCGCGCGCTCGGCGCCGGGACGCTGCACGTCGTCCGGCGGCACGTCCTGCCGAACGTCGGCGGGACGCTGCTCGCGCTCGCGACGATCCTCGCCGGCCAGATGATCCTCGCCGAGGGCACGCTCAGCTACCTGGGCGTCGGCGTGCAGCCGCCGACCGCGACCTGGGGCCGGATGCTGCACGAGGCGGAGCCCTACCTCGGCGTGAAGCCGATGCTCCTCGCGGCGCCGGGCTTCCTCATCGTGCTCGCCGTGCTCGGCTTCCACCGCGCGAGCGAGGGGCTCCGCGACGCGCTCGATCCCGCCGGCGACGAGCTCCCGCGCGGGCGGCGCCTGCCGGTCGATCTGCTCCTCGCCGGCGCGGTGCTCCTCCTCCTCTCGGGCGTCTCGCCGAGCCGCGCGCGGCCGCCGCTCGGCGGCGGCGAGGCGCCGCCCGGCGCGCCCGTGCGCGGCGGGACCCTGCGCCTCGCGACCACGGGCCACATCCGCACGCTCGATCCCGCGATCGCCTACGACGAGGTCTCGGGCATGGTCACGGAGCTCGTCTTCGCCCGCCTCGTCGCGTGGGACCAGGGCGGCCACGTCGCGCCCGAGCTCGCGCGCGAGGTCGCGGTCGAGCGGGGCGGGCGGACGTACGTGTTCACGCTCCGCGAGGGCGCGCGCTTCCACGACGGCGCGGAGCTCCGCGCCGCGGACGTGAAGCGCTCGATCGAGCGGACGCTGCACCCGCGGACGCCGAGCCCGGGGGCCAGCCAGTACGAGATGATCGAGGGGTTCGCCGAGTACCGCGCGGGCGCGGCGCCGCACCTCGCCGGCGTGCGGGTGCTCGGCGACCACGCCGTCGCGATCGATCTGAGCGCGCCGGACGCGACCTTCCTCGCGCGGATGACGCTCGGCTTCATGGCGCCGGTGTGCCCCTCGTCCGGCGCCGTGGTCGACGCGGCGAGCCCTCCCCCGCCGTGCGGCGCCGGCCCGTTCCGCGTCGAGCGGTGGGACCAGGACGCCGGCGTCCGGCTCGCGCGGCACGAGGGGTACTTCCGGCCGGGCCGGCCGTACCTCGACGCGATCGAGTGGCAGACCGGGGTGCGCGCGACGACCCAGCGCTACAAGTTCGAGGAGGGCGAGCTCGACTACCTGCGCGATCTGACGGGGGTCGACGCGGCGACCTACCGCGCCGACCCCGCGTGGAAGGGGTATACGCGCTGGGTGACGCGGAGCAGGACGAACGCCGTCTTCCTCAACACCGAGCTCGCGCCGTTCGATCAGCTCGCCGTGCGGCGCGCGGTCTCCTTCGCCGTCGACCCCTCCGTGCTCGAGAAGGTGCGCCCCGATCTGTTCGCCCTCGACCGGGTGCTGCCGCCGTCGATCCCGGGCCCTCCGCGCGACGAGCCGATGCGAGAGCACGGTCTCCCGCGCGCGCTCGCGCAGATGGCCGCGGCCGGGTACGCGTTCGACCCGGCGACCGGGAAAGGCGGCTACCCGGGGGTCGTCGAGTACATCGCGATCCCGGACACCTTCGAGCAGGCGGTCGGCGAGATCCTCCAGCAGCAGCTCGCGAAGGTGGGCCTCCGCGTCCGCCTGCGGCTCGTCAGCTGGGCGACCTACCTCGCCGAGGCGTCGCGGCGCCGCGCGGTCCAGATGGGCTGGGCCGGGTGGCAGGCCGATTTCCCCGATCCCGCGAGCTTCTTCGAGCCGACGCTCTCGACGCGCGCCATCCGCGACGAGGGCTCGATGAACTTCGCCTTCTTCAGCGACGAGGAGCTCGATCGCACGCTCGACGCCGCCCACGCGGAGCAGGACCGCGCGCGGCGCCTCGAGCTCTACGCCCGCGCCGAGCGGATCGTCCGCGATCGCGCGCCCTGGGTGCCCACGTACACGATGGGCATGCTCGAGCTCTGGCAGCCGTACCTGCGCGGCTACGAGGGCTCCGCCGCGGTGCCGTCGCGCTTCGACGGCGTCTGGCTCGACCCGGCCGCGCGGGGCGCGCCCGCCGCCGGGGCGCGCGCGGCCGCGCCGCCGCGCGCCTCGCCGCTCCGCGCGCTGCCCGCGCGCGCCGTGCCCCCGCGATGAGCGCCGCGCCCTCACGCCGCACCGCCGCGACGAGCGCCGCTCGCGCGGGCCGCGCCGCCGCGGCGGGCGCCGCGATCGCGCACCTGCTCCGGCGCCTCGGGTGGGCGGCGATCGTGATCGCCGGGGTCACCGCCGTCTCGTTCGCGATCGCGCACCTCCTGCCGGGGGACCCGGCGCGGATGCTCGTCGGGCCGCAGGCGTCCGCCGCGGACGTCGACCGCGTCCGGACGGTCTACGCGCTGGATCGGCCGGTCCCGGTGCAGTTCGCGCGGTTCGTGCGCCGGCTCGTCCACCTCGGCCCCTATCCCGGGTCGCCGCACGCGGGCGCGCGCGGCGACCTGGAGCACCGGAGCTGCGCGGCCGGGCCCTTCGGCCTGCACCTCGATCTCGGCTACAGCTTCCACTACCGAAAGCCGGTCGTGGATCTGCTGGAGGCGAAGGCGCCGCGCTCGCTGGAGCTCGCGGTGGCCGCCCTCTCGGTGCAGCTCCTGCTCGGGCTCGCGCTCGGGCTCGTCGCGGCGGCCCGCCGCGGGACGGCCTGGGACCACGCGGCGCTCGGCGTCACCCTGCTCGTCGCCAGCGCGCCGACCATCGTGATCGGCCCCGCGCTGCAGTACGTGCTCGCCTACAAGCTCCGCCTCCTTCCCTACGACGGGTACGGGGTCACCGCGGCCGAGCACCTGCGCTCGCTCGTCCTGCCGGCGCTGACCCTCGGCCTCTTCGGCAGCGCGCTCTACGCGCGCGTCGTGCGCGAGGAGCTCCGGGCGCTGCTCCGCCAGGACTTCATCCGGACCGCGCGGGCGAAGGGCGCCTCCCGCCTGCGCGCGTTCGTCGTCCACGCGCTGCGCAACGCGCTGCTGCCGCTCGCCACCCTGGCCGCGCTCGACCTCGGCGCGCTGGCGGGCGGCGCGATCGTCACGGAGCGGCTCTTCCGCTGGCCCGGCGTCGGGAGCATGGCCGTCGAGGCGCTGCAGAACCGCGACGGCCCGCTCCTCGTCGGGACGGTGCTCTTCGCCGCGGCCGCGATCGTGCTCGCCACCGTGGCGCTCGACCTTGCGGCGCTGGCCCTCGATCCGCGGCTCAGGTCGCGGTCGCGCTGAGCGCGGCGCGCGCGATCAGGGCACGCCGGCGAGCGCTCGGCACTCGGCGCCGAGCGAGGAGTCGGGCGAGGAGAGCTCGGCGCACTTGCGGAACGAGGCCCGACCGCCGCGCCCCGCGGCCTGCTCCGCGGCGCCGCGCAGGTGCCACGCCGCGGCGCTCCCCGGCGAGGCGGCCGTGAGCTGCTGCGCGAGCTGCACCGCCTTGCCGGTCTGCCCCGACTCCAGGGCGCGCATCACGCGGGCCGACAGGGACCCGCCCTCCTCGTCCGGCGCGGCGGGCGCGGTCGCCGGGGCGCTCGGCGGCGGCGCGGGCGCCCGCGTCGGCGCGGCGGCCTGACCCGCGTGCGTCGGAGCGGCCGGCGGCGCCGCGGGGGTCGCAGGCGCGGGCGAGCCGTGGTGGGCGGTGGTCGTGGCGGGGCTCGCCGCGGCTGGCCCGGCCGCCGCGGCGGGGCTCGCCGAGGCCGTGGTGGCGGCCGCCGCGCGATCGGACGGCGGGTCGGCCGGGGCGTCGGAGGGGGTCGCCGTGGAGAGCCCGGCGGCGGCGGTCGGCTCGCCTTCCGGCGCGGCCGGAGCCGCCTCCATCGCGGCGCCGGAGCTCTGCTCCTCCGCCTGCCGGGGCGCGTCGTCGATCGGCGCCGGGGGCACGGGGTGCCGCGCCTGGCCGATCAACCAGACGCCGGCGCCCCCGATCGCGAGCGCCGTGACCAGACCGACCGCGATCCGCGCGACGCGCGCCCTGCGCTCCTCCTGGCGGGGGCGAAAGAGCGTGGCCTCGACGGCGCCGGCGGTCGTATCGGTGTCGTCGGCGGAGGAGCGCCCCTGCGCCGCGAGCCGCGCCGGCGCGTTCACCCCGCCGCCGAGGAAGAAGCGCTCGCTCTCGGTGATGGGCTCGGGATCGCTCGGCGGCCCGTCGTCCGGCGCCGCCGAAAGGCTCGCCCCCGGGGCCGCGGCTGCGCCGTCCGGCGGCGGAGCGGCCGCCTCGAGCGGGCGCGCCTCCCCGCCCCCCGCCTCGCCGCGCAGCGACGCCTGCGCCTGCTGCGCCTCGCGCGGGCCGGCGATGGCCGGCGGCGCGTCGCTCGGCGGGCGGGGCCGCAGCGTGGGGACCGTCGACGCGGGCACCGCGGCGGCGCGCTCGTCGCCGGCGGGCGGCGGCGCGGCAGCCGGCTCTGCCGTCGGCGCAGGGTCGGGCGGGAGCGGCGGCGCGGGCTCGGGCGCCGGCGCCTCGGATCGGGCGCGCTGCTCGGCGGGAGGGCCCGCGGCCTCGGGACGGTCGCTCCTCGACGCGCGGTGCTTCTGCGCGAAGCTGCGCGGCGTCACCAGCGGTCGCGTGAGCGGGGCCTCGTCGCTGCTGGCGAGCGTGGTGTCCTTGTCGATGTCGATCTCTGCGTGCGCGCGCGCAGCTCGGGCCTCGACGGCCGCTGCAGCGCTCCGCGGCGGCTCCGACGACGGCCGCCCCGGCGCGCCCGCGCGCCCCGCGCCCGGCGCCGCGATGCTCTTCGGCAGCTCCGACGGCGCCCGCCCCGCGCGCGGCGGCTCCGACGGCGCCCGCCCCGCGCGCGGCGGCTCCGACGGCGCCCGCCCCGCCGCGCCCGCGCGCCCCGCGCCCGTCGCCGCGGCGCTCTTCGGCGGCTCCGACGGCGCCCGCCCCGCGCGCGGCGGCTCCGACGGCGCCCGCCCCGCCGCGCCCGCGCGCCCCGCGCCCGTCGCCGCGGCGCTCTTCGGCGGCTCCGACGGCGCCCGCCCCGCGCGCGGCGGCTCCGACGGCACCCGCCCCGCCGCGCCCGCGCGCCCCGCGCCCGTCGCAGCGGCGCTCTTCGGCGGCTCCGACGGCGCCCGCCCCGCCGCGCCCGCGCCGGCCGGCCGGCCGACCGCCACGGTCCCGTGGACCGCGCTGCGGGCCGTCACCGGGCGCCCGGCGGACTCCGCGTCGGGATCCGCGGCCGGCGCGGGCAGCTCGTGCCCGGGCCGCGAACGCGGGAGCATCGCCGGCGAGAGGCGGTTCGAGAGCGGCGCGGGGACCACCGCGGCGTCCTCGAAATCGTCGGCGCCGGCGTTCCCGCCGCCGTCCGGGTAATTGGAGCGCCGCAGCCCCGACGGCGACGAGAGCGGCGAGAACTCGTCGTGGAACGCCGCCTCGGGCTCGCTCGGCACCACGTCGTCGGGCGGGAGCGCCGCGGCGGGGACCAAGAGCCCCTCGAAGTAGAGCTTCGAGATGGTGGAGAGCGTCGACAGATCCTCGAACGGCGACGCGTCGACCACCTGCATCAGCGTCCGCTTGCCGTCGAACAGGCGCAGGATGCCGTTCAGCTCGTCGGGGATCTCGTTCAGCCGCTCCAGGAGCTCCTCGCTGTCGACCTCGAAGACGGTGGAGAGCGACGGCAGCGCCTCGAGGAGCCGGCCCCACTCGTCGACCCGGCGCATGCCCTCCATGAGCAGCCCCTGGGTCGACGTCTCGATCACGTCGGGGTTGTCGACCTTGCAGAACTCGACCTCGAACGTCCCCTCGTTCCACAGGAGCGCGCGGTAGACGGCCTCCTCCCCGCAGAGCCGGCCGAGCGTCGCGTCGACGACCTTGCCCTCGCGGAAATAGACCTGCGCCTCGTTGTCCGCGTGCGACAGGTGGACGATCCCGCTCTTCCGGCTCACCTCGAACGTCTGCAGGAGATCGACGACGTTCATGTCGAGGATCGACCCGGAGAACCTCGTCCGCCCGGTGGTCGCGAAATGCCGCGTCGTGATCCCCTCGCGCGTCCGCCGCGCGAGCAGCAGCGTCACCCGCGCGATGAGCTCCCGCACGAAGATCGGCTTGGTCAGGTAGTCCTCGACCCCGAGCTCGAGCCCGCGGATCTTGTCCTCGATCGACCGCTGGCTCGTGAGGAAGACGACCGGGATCGACGCCCAGTCGGCGTGCTCCTTCATCTTGCGGACGAGCGCGTAGCCGTCCACGTGGGGCAGGCGGGTGTCGCTGAGGACGAGGTCCGGCGTGGAGACCTCGAGCTTCGCGAGGGCGTCCCCTCCGTCCGTCGCGGTGGTCACGCTGTAACCGGCCTTCTTCAGGCTGACCTCGAGGACCCGAACGCTGCGTGGATCCGCGTCGACCAGGAGGAGCTGTTGCTTGGCCACTAGAGGTTTCCGCCTCGCGAAGGATGGCGAGCCCGAGCGGACGCTGTCAAGCGCTCTGCCCCGAGCGTCGCCGCTGCCGTCGATCGCTCGTCCCGCCGCCGTGGGCCCGGTGATCGCCGGCGCCCATCGTGCGCACAGGACGCCGGGGAAGGCCAGGTTTCGTCGTGGGCCGCGCGCGCGATCAGCGCTCCCAGGGATCGATGATATCGCCGGTCATCGTCGGCCTCGAGGGGGACACCGGCGGCGCGGCGGGGCGGGCCGTCGGCGCGGCCGGCTTCGCCGGGACGGCGGAGGCCGTGCCGTGCGGGCGGGGCGGCTCCGGATCCTGCGCGAGCTCCTGCGCGAGCGGCGCGGCCGCCGCGCTCGGGGCCGGGGCCGCGGGCGGCGGCTGCGGCGGCTCGTCGGGCACGGCCCCGGCCGCCGTCGCCGCGTGGAGGGCGCCGGGGGCGGCGGCCTCGGGCGGCGCCTCGCGCGCCGAGGTGCGGAGCGCGCGGACCCCGAGGGCGATCGCGATGGGCACGAGGACCGCCGCGAGCGCGATCGCGACGCGCGCGCCCATCGAGAGCGGCTCGGACGGCTCCCTGGGCACCTGGACCGCGCCGAGCATCTCGTCGTGCTCGCGCAGCTTCAGGGCCTCGCGGCGCGGGGTCTCGTCCTGGAGCATGGCGGCGGTGGCGCGGCTCGGCGCGTCGATGGCGAGCTCGATGGCCGCGGCGAGGTCGGCCATCGAGGAGAAGCGCTCCTCGGGGTTCTTCGCGAGGCAGCGCATGACGATCGGGCCGAACGCGCCGAGCGCGGAGGCGTCGGGCATCACCTGCTCGAGCGGCTCGGGCGACATGTACATGTGCTTGGTCAGCACGCCCATGTACGTGTCCGCCTCGAAGGGGACGCGCCCGGCGAAGCACTCGTACATGAGGACGCCGAGCGCGTAGATATCGGCGCGCGCGTCGATGCGCTTCCCCTCCGCCTGCTCCGGGCTCATGTAGTGCGGCGTCCCGAACACCATGCCGATGCGGGTGAGCCGCTTGCCGCCGGCGACCTTCGCGACGCCGAAATCGAGCAGCTTCACGAACTCCTGGTCGCCGTTGCGGACGAGGTACACGTTGTCGGGCTTGAGATCGCGGTGGATGACGCCCGCCGCGTGCGCGGCGCCGAGCGCCGCGGCGCA
Source organism: Sorangium sp. So ce836 (assembly GCF_028553905.1). Lineage (NCBI taxonomy): Bacteria > Pseudomonadati > Myxococcota > Polyangiales > Polyangiaceae > Sorangium > Sorangium sp. So ce836. Next base: position 6,300,343 of record NZ_CP102233.1, read on the forward strand.
CTGGAGCATGATCTCCCCGACCCGCGGGGCCGGCAGCGTCCGCTCGGTGCGCAGGAGCGCCGCGAGGGAGGTCCCGGTGAGGAACTCCATGACGAAGAAGGGCAGCTCCGGCTGCCCCGGCTCGACCTCGAGGGCGCCGAAGTCGCTCACCGCGACGATGTTGGGGTGGCCGATCGCCGCCGCCGCCTTGGCCTCCTGGATGAAGCGGGCGACGAGCTCGACGTCCTGCGCGATATCGCGCCGGAGCACCTTGAGGGCGAAGAGGCGGCCGAGCGACTTGTGGCGCACCTCGTACACCGTCCCCATGCCCCCCTCGCCGACGACCGCCTGCACGTCGTAGCGGCCGTCGATCGTGCGCCCGAGCAGCGGATCGGCCGACGGGTTCCAGTCGGGCGCGTCGGCGAGCGGGTCGCCGTCGAACGGGCAGAAGCGGGAGTCGCCGGAGAAGGTCAGCTTGCAGGTCGGGCAGCGCCGCGCGCGCGGGACCTGCTTCACCTTCCCCCGGCGCGCCTGGAACCCGTCGCCGCGCGCCGGCAGCGGCGGCAGCGGCGGCAGCGCCAGGTGCCCCTCGCCGCGCGGCGAGAGCGGCGGCGCCGAGATGCGCGCCGGCGGCGCCGAGCCGCGCGGCGAGAGCGGCGGCACCGAGCCGTAAGCCGGCGGCACCGAGCCGTGCACCGGCGGCACCGAGCCGTAAGCCGGCGGCACCGAGCCGTGCACCGGCGGCACCGAGCCGTGCACCGGCGGCACCGAGCCGTGGGCGGAAGGCGCGTCGCTGCGCGGCGGCGGCTGCGAGGCCAGGGTGCCTCCGTGCGGCTGCGGGATGTCCTCCCGATGGAACAGCTCGGCAGCTTCGGACTCGCCGGCGGTCATCTCGGGCGGATTATCCCCGGCCATGCGGAGCGTGACGGGCACCCCGGCGAGTCTAGCCGAAAGCGCGCGCGGTGTTTCGGATCAGATGGCATCAGGTGGCGAACGCGGTGAGCGCCCCCCTACGGGCCTGGGGGCGCGGCGGCCAGAGCGCCCGGAAAGACTCAGATCTCTTCGAGAATCTTCGCCTTGCGGGCCTGGAACTCCTCGTCCGTGATGAGGCCCTTGTTCTTGAGATCTGCGAGGCGCTCCAGGCGCTGCTCGATCGACGGCCCTGCAGCCGGGGCGGCCTGCGGCGCGCCCGGGTACCCCTGCTGCGGCGCGCCCGGGTACCCCTGCTGCGGCGCGCCCGGGTACCCCTGGTGCGGCGCGCCCGGGTACCCCTGCTGCTGCATGTGCGGCGGCACGAACTGGGGCTGCCCCTGCGCCGCGAGCGCGGGGTTCATCGCCTGCGCCAGGCCCGCGCCGATCGCCACCTGGGCGCCCAGCCCCGCGACGCCGCTGCCGTCGCCGCCCTGCGCCATGCCCTGGCCGGCCCCCATCATGGCCTGGCCGGCGGCGTAATTCTGCCAGTTGCCCGCCAGCTGCTGCACGTACCGCGCGTCCTGCTGGAACCGCTGATCGAGCTCGAACTGCTTCGCGCGGGCGGTGTCCTGCGCGACGCCGATGCCCCGGCGCGCCTCGCCGCGGGCCTTGTTCGCCTCGCGGAGGAGCTTCTGGTCCTCGGCCGAGAAGTTGATGTTGAAGTTGCCGATCTCGAGGATCTTGCAGCCGATCTCCTCGAGGTTCGGCGCCGACTGCACGATGCGGGCGCCGAGCTCCATGCTCATGCCGCCGAGGTTGAGCAGGCTCTTCTGCTGCTGCGCGCAGACCTGGCCGATCACGGTCTTCACGCTCATGAAGAACTTGCCCTTGATCCAGCTCAGGACGACGTCGTTGTCGCCGCTGCCGCCGCACTGGCCGTGGTAGCCGACGACGAACCGCACCGGATCGACCACGACCAGCGAGAACTCACCGAAGATGCGCGGCGTCACGAACTCGTAGAGGATCGGGTCCTCCATCGACTCCAGCGGCCCGCCGAAGGGCACGCCGCGGACCGGCTGCGTCTTGACGAAGAAGATCTCGGCGATGAAGACGTCCCCGCCCGTGAACTTGTTGACGAGGTTGTTCAGGAACGGGATGTTCTGGGTCTGGAGGGTGTGGCGCCCCGTCGGCAGGTAACCGACGTACCGCCCGTCCTTGAAGAAGAGGGCACACTCATCGCTGTCGACGGTCAGCTGCGACCAGAAGGGGACGTTCTGGTCCGGGTGCTTGTAGACGATGAGATGCTTCGCCGCGTCCGGGCGCGCGATCATCATCTCGCGGACGCCGCTCTTCACGAAATCGAAAATCCCCATGTCGCGCTCCTCTTCGGTGTGCTGGATGTGACGGGCGTGCCGGTACCCTGCCCCCCTGGACCTCGGGCTCGTTTCGACAGGCGGCGCGCTCGACCTGCGCTGTTCGTTCTCCGTTGACGATCGCCGCGCCTTTCAGGCACACAGCGGCCTCAGGATAATCCGCAGATCGCAGGGCAGCAATGCCCGCCGGGGAGGACCGCATGCCCGTCGCTTCGCTCGCGTCACCGGCGCAACCGACGAAACCCGCGCCGCGCGCGCCGGCGTCACCCGAGATCCCGAGCTCCGCCGCCCGGCAGGCGACGCGCTCGCCCCGCCGCCGCGCGCCCACGGCGGCGGCGGCGGCGGGGAGGACCGCGCGATGATCGCGCCGATCGACGCCTCCGTCCTCTCGCCGCCCGCGCAGAAAATGGCGCAGCCAGGGGCGCCGCAGAAGCTCCGCGAGATGGCCGCGCGCGGCATCGCCCCCGGGCTCAAGCCGGGCGACGTGGTGACGCTGCTCGTGCTGCTCGCGTCGCGCGAGGAGGAGCCCGCCCGCGAGACGGCGGAGAAGACGCTGTCGGCGCTCCCCGATCCGCTCCTCCAGGGCGCGCTCGGCGGGGAGCTGCAGCCGGCCGTCATCGACCGGCTGGCCCGCCTCTACGCGGACCGCCTCCCGGTCGTCGAGCGGCTCTGCGCGATGCCGGGCATCGCCGGGGACACGCTCGAGGAGCTCGCGCGCACCGGGAGCGAGGCGGTGACCGAGCTCATCGCCGTGAACGAGGAGCGGCTGCTCAAGAGCCCGCGCGTCATCGAGCGGCTCTACCTCAACAAGAACACGCGGATGTCGACGGCCGACCGCCTCGTCGACCTCGCCGCCCGCAACGGGGTCGAGCTCACGGGCATCCCCGCGTGGCGCGAGGTCAGCATCGCGATCAAGGACGAGCTCATCGCCGAGCCGTCGCCGGAGCCCACGCCGGACGACGTGATATTCGTCGAGACGCAGGCGCTCTCCGAGGCGCTCGCGGCCGACGAGCCGGTCGACACCCACGTCGAGGACGAGGAGGGGAAAGAGGAGCTCAAGGCGCAGTACGTCCCGCTCTACAAGCGGCTCGCCGACATGACGATGTCGCAGCGGATCCGGCGGGCGATGCTCGGCTCGCGCGAGGAGCGCATGCTGCTCGTGCGCGACTCGAACCGCCTCGTGGCGAGCGCCGCCGTGCGCAGCCCGCAGATGCAGGAGGAGGAGGTCGTCCTCATCAGCCGCAACCGGAACATCTCGGACGAGGTGCTGCGGATCATCGCGACCACGCCGGAGTGGATGAAGAGCTACACGGTGAAGCGGAACCTCGTGGAGAACCCGAGGACACCGGTGCTCGTCGCGACGCGGCTGGTCCAGCACCTGCGCGAGTCGGACCTCCGGGGCATCGCGAAGAGCAAGAACGTGACCTCGCCGGTGAAGGACGCCGCGCGGCGGCACCTCGAGCGGCGCAAGAGCTGAGCGGGCGAGCGCTCGCGTGGCTGCGGTCGGGCGCTCACCCCGCCACCGGCGAAGCGCGCTCCGGGCGGCGAGCCCCCTTCCCGCCCGGACCCATGCCCCGCTAGCCTGCGCCCACGATGAGCGACCTGGTCCGCTTCGGCGTGGCGATGGATCGAGCGCTGCTGGCCGAGTTCGATCGGCGCATCACCGCGCAGGGATACGAGAACCGCTCGGAGGCGCTGCGGGACCTGGTCCGCGCCGACCTGACGCGCGCCGCGTGGGACGAGGGCGCCGAGGTGGCGGCGACGCTGACCGTCGTCTACGCGCCCGAGGTGCGAGAGCTCGTGCTGCGCATCTCCGAGCTGGAGGAGCAGCACGCGGGGTCGGTGGTCTCCAGCCTGCTGGTCCGCCTCGACGAGGGCCGGGTGCTCCAGGTCATGGTGCTGAAGGGCCGCGGCGCGGACCTGTCCGGGCTCGCCGGGCAGCTCGCCGGGGCCAAGGGGGTCCTGTCCTGCGCGCTCACGCCGGCCGCGGCGCTCGCGGAGGCGCCGCCCGAGGCGCCGCGCCGGCCGCGGGGCTGACGCCGCGCAAACCGGCGCCGCGCCGCGCGCTCGCGCGTGAACGCCTCGCCGGATCTCCCAGGCTACGCGTCGTCGCCGGGCGTCTCGGCCACCTTCACCGTGGTCTTCGGCGGATCGACGATGAACGTCACGAGGCGCTCCTTGGCCTCGAACTCCTGCCGGTAGATCACCGCCGAGCGCTTGTACTTGAAGGGGCCGATCCGCACGCGGTGCCACAGGCCGCGGCCCTTCACGTACGCCGGCTCGACGTACGCCTTGTGACCGCGCCGGCGCAGGGCCGCCGCGAAGCCCTCCGCGTCGGCGGGCTCCTTGAACGAGCTCACCTGCAGCTGGTAGCCGCCCGGCCCGCCGCGCTCGGTCTCGGGCCCCTCCTCGCGGGAGACGTGGCGGGCCATCGCGGTGAGCGTGTCGTTCGGAGCGACCTCGCCCCCCGCGGGCCCGAGGACGTGCTGCGCCGGCAGCGGGACCACGGGCAGCCGGTCCGCGGCGAGCGGCGGACCCGCATCGGCGGCCGGCGACTGCGCCGACGCGGCCGCCTTGGCCCGCGGGTCGCGCACGGCCTCGAGCGCCGTGGTCGGGTGCTCCGCGTCGGACAGGATCGCAGGGAAGGTCACGTGCTCCCCGATCGTGGCGGGGCGCGGCGCCGGCTTCACGCCGGCCGGGTGCGCGCGCGCGACCAGATCGCCGAGCGGATCGGCGCTGACCGGCCTCTCGCGAGCCGGCGCGCGCAGGAGCGCCACCGCCGCGAAGACGATGCACGCCCCGCCCAGCGAGGCCAGCACCAGCGCGCCCGCACGCGACGGGCGAGCCCCGGGATCCTCTTCCTGGATCTCCTCGAGGTTCCGCACCGCCCCGGTGTCCATGCTCTCGCCTTTGCTGCGCCTCATGCTTCCTCCTCGACCCGTCTACCCTGCCCGGCCGGGACGCGACAACTTTCGTGTCTTACTTTATCCCACATCTACCGACCAGGCCCGCTCGCTGGCTGCGCGGTCATCGATGCGCGCTGAAGGAAGCGCTCGGCGGCGAGCCCGCGCCTCGGCTCGGGCCGGGCAGCCTCGCACGCGCGGCGGCCGCGGGGAAAGTTCTCGGCCAGCGCCGGGGGGCGCGCGGCGGGCGGGCGCCCGCGAGCGCCTCCGTGTTGCCGGGCGCGAGGCGTCCTGCGATGGCGGGGTGAGCCCCACCACCGCGCGGCGCCTCCGCGATGCTTTCGCGCGGCCGCGGCGCTAAGGATCCGCCCCCATGAAGATCCCGCCGATGGGCCGCGTCCTGCCTGCGCTCGGCCTGCTGCTCCCGGGCTGCGCCTCCGAGCCGCGCCCGCTCACGATCGAGGTCATCCCCGGGCACGAGGCGGCCGCCTTCCAGGAGGACCCGCCCGTCGCCCGGATCGAGGTGACCGCGACGTCGGCCGAGGGGGACGTCGCCGTGTCCGCGGCCGCGGCGCCGGGCGGGGAGCTCGATTTCGGCGAGATCCCGGCGGAGCGGGCGTACACGTTCGAGGTGCGCGGCTTCGACGCGGGCGGGGCGACCGTGGTGCGCGGGCGCTCGGCGGCGGGGATCTACCTCGCCGGCCTCACCGGCGAGGTGCTGCCGCTCTTCGCCCAGCGGACCGGCGGGTGGGCGCGGCCCCCGGGCGAGCTCGCGGCGTCGCGCGTCGGCGCGCCCGGCGCGGCCCTCGCGGAGCGCTACGTGGTGCTCACCGGCGGCGACGCGGCGGACGGCGCCGCGGCGGCGGACGTCGACCCGGCGCGGCTCGACGCGTACGACGTCGCGGTGTGGGGCGGGAGCGCCTCCAGCGGCGCGCTCCCGAGGGCGGCGCGGTCGCTCGTCGTCCGGGGGAGCCTGCTGCTCACCGTGGACGGCGAGGGCGCGACCTGGGCCGACGTGCTGTCGGGGCAGAGCGCCGAGGCGCCGCTGCCCGCGGGGCTCGGCTCGTTCGCGGAGGTGGCGGGCGGCCGGACCGTGGAGGCGGCGGACGGGCGCTCGTTCGTGGTGGGCGCCGCGCGCGGGGTGGCGCCGGCGGAGGCGCCGGGCGAGCCCTCGGACGCGGTCCTCGTCGTCGGCGCGGACGGGGCGCTCTCGGTGGCGAGGCTCCGCCACGCGCGGGCCGGCGCGGCGGCGGTGTGGGTCGAGGGCGTCGGCCTCGTTGTCGCGGGCGGCAGCGCCGGGGGCGCGGACGCTGCCGGGCTGGAGGTGCTCGCCGACGGCGCGACCGCGTTCGAGCCGCGGCCGTTCCCGCCGGACGCCGTCGAGGGCGCGGGCGCCGCCGTGACGGCGCCCGGCGAGATCGTGCTTGTCGGCGGCGCGCAGGGCGGCGCCCCGGCGCCGACGCGGCGGCTCGCGCCCGGGTGCGCCGGCGCGTGCGCCGCCGCGGAGGTCGCGGGGGCCGCGCTGCCGGCGGCGATCGTCGACGTCGCGGCGTTCGCGCTGCCCGGCGGGCGCCTCCTCGCCGTGGGCGCCGAGGCGGGCGAGGGCGGCCTGACCAGGAGCTTCGTGGTCGACCTCGCGGCGGCGCAGGTCGAGGAGCTGCCGCTCAGGGAGCCGCGGCGCGGCGCGACCGTGGTGCCCGCGCCGAACGGGACGCTCGCGCTGCTCGGCGGGGTCCACGCGGAGGGGACGCCGGCGCTCACGGTCGAGACGTTCTTTCCTGAGTGAGCCGCGGGCGCGCTCGCCGGCGGCGGCGCGCCGAGAGGGCCGAAAGGGATCGAGAGACGATGAATCAAGACCCGAATCAAGACGAGGAGCCGAGCGCGCTCTTCGGGCCATTTCGGCCGAAGGCGCTGACGCTCGAGAACCGGACGCCGTGGTCGCCCGCGCCGAGGGCGCGGCGTGGCGCAAGGGCGCCCCGCCGGATTACCACCTCTCCAACGAGGCGCTCCCGAAGGAGCGCGCATGCCGCCATGCGTCCGGCTCGCGCGAGGCCGCCGCCGGGACGCGCCGCTCCGGCGTCGGGAGCTCGCGCTCGTGACACTCGATAATACTTTCCAGAGTGGACGAGGCGAGATCCGTCTTCAGCGCGCTTGATCGTGGCCCCGGCGGCGGGCCTCGCGAGAGGCGGAGGCGACCGCCATTGTTTTCATGGATTGACGAGGTGTTGGGCTCGTTGGCGCGCATTGACGCCCCCGGCGACACCGAGGTATCACACGGCATGGGATTGACGAAGGACGCCCTCTTCTTCGACGCCCTCGCCGAGCACGCTCAGAAGAGCGTCGCCGCCAGCAAGCTCCTCCTGGAGATGCTCGACCGGATCGAGGACGCCCCGGCCATCGCGAGGAAGATCAAGGAGCTCGAGCACGAGGGGGACCGGATCACGCATCGCTGCCTCGCCGCGCTGCACAAGACCTGGATCACTCCGCTCGATCGGGAGGAGATCCACGCGCTGATCACCCGGCTCGACGACGTGCTCGACTTCATCGAGGCCGCCAGCGAGCGAATCGTTCTCTTCGAGATCCAGAGTGCGACGCCGGAGGCGCGCGGCCTCGCGGAGTCGCTCGTGGCCGCCTGCGACGCCATGAGCACGGCCACGAGCTCGCTCCGGGACGTGAAGGACGGCGCCCGACTGCTCGAGCTCTGCGTCGAGATCAACCGCCATGAGAACGACGCCGACGCGCACTACCGCGTGGCCCTGGCGGCGCTCTTCAAGCAGGGCAACGACCCGCTGCTCGTGCTGAAATGGCGTGACATCTACGATCAGCTCGAGAACGCCAGCGATCGCTGCGAGGACGTCGCCAACGTCATCGAGGGCGTGGTGCTCGAGCACGCGTGACGACCAGCGCCGTCGCCGCCCTCGCCGTGGCGACCCAGGGTCCGCGCCGGCTCGCGATGACGCGCCGCAGGGACCCGGGGGGCGGCGTCGACTGCGGGCAGCCCCTCGGCCCGCAGCGACCGCGTCGCAACGTGGGTCGGGTCGCGACCGTCGCGAGCTCCGCGACCGTCGCGAGCGCAACCTGGGTCGGATCGCCTCCGGGAGCTGCGCGTTCCGGCTGCGGTCGACGGGTTGAATCCCTGTCCCACGGCGCGCAACCAACCGGCATGAGCCATCGTGATGCACTGCGGAGGTCATCCTCCGGCCTGACCCGTCTCACGAGAGGCGCTGCCTCAGCGGTCCTGGTCCTCGCCATCGCGTGTGACCCATCGGCAGGCACGGGCGGCTCCGGGGGTGAGCCTGGGACCGGCGGCGGCGATGCGGTGAGCAGCGTGTCCTCGGGCGGTGACGGCGGCGAGGGCGGCGGCGCTGAAGGAGGCCACGGCGGCGGCGAAGGCGGCCACGGCGGCGGCGAGGGCGGCGGCGGCGAAGGCGGCCGCGGCGGCGAAGGCGGCCGCGGCGGCGGCGAGGGCGGCGGCGGCGAGGGCGGCGGCGGCGAGGGCGGCGGCGGCGAGGGCGGCGGCGGCGAGGGCGGCCACGGCGGCGGCGAAGGCGGCCACGGCGGCGAAGGCGGCCACGGCGAAACGACCGGCGCGCCGCGCTGGTCCGCGCGGTTCGGCGCCGCGGGCAACGACGTGGGCTACGGCGTCGCCGTGGACGCGTCAGGCAACCTGTACGTCGCGGGGTGGTTCACCGGGACCGTCGACTTCGGGGCGGGTCCGCTCGTGAGCGCGGGCGGCGAGGACATCTTCCTCGTCAAGCTCGATCGGCTCGGCAACGTGATCTGGAGCAAGCGATTCGGAACCGACACCGATGAGCGCGGAGGCGCCGTGGCCGTCGACGCCGCCGGCGATGTCCTCCTGACCGGCTCCTACGTCGCGAGGGATCCCAGCTTCTCGGACACGCCCCCGGCGACCCTCGACCTCGGCGGCGGCCAGCTGCCTCACGCCCCTGCTCTGAGCTTCATCGAGAACACCGAGCCCCTGTTCGTCGCGAAGCTCGACGGAGACGGCGAGCACCTCTGGAGCAGGGGGTATCCGCCTGTCGACGTGGCATGGGAGCCCCAGACGTACGATGTCGCCGTCGACGCGGCAGGCAACGTCGCGATCCTGTACGGCTCGCTGCACAGCAGCGGGCACCCGAGCCCCGAGGGGAACAGCGCCGTCAAGGTGCTCGACCCGTCAGGCAACCAGCTCTGGGAGGCGCAGAACGACCTGGGCGACGGGATCGAGGGGAGCGTCGAGTTCGACAGCGCCGGCCACCTCGTCGTGGTCGCCTGGCGGCATGACGGCTACAGCTCCGGATGCCCCTGCGACAAGGCCATCGTGGTGAAGAAGCACGACGGAGACGGCGCCCTGCTCTGGAGCAAGATCTTCGAGGGCGAGGACATCACGATGCTGGGCGGCGGCTCCGCCAGCAGCGTCGCGATCGACGCGTCGGACAACATCCTCTTCTCCGGCTATGTCGCGGAGGCGATCGACCTCGGAGGAGGACCGTTGCCCCCCGGGTCGACGTTCGTGGCCAAGCTGACGCCCGCGGGCGAGAATCTGTGGAGCAGGGTCGCCCCCCACGCCAAACGCCTCGCCCTGGATCCGGGCGGCAACATCGTCGAGATCTCCGAGGGCGCGGCAGGCCAGGGCTTTCGCCTCACGAAGCTCGATCCAGATGCGGCGGAGCTCTGGAGTCAGGATTTCGCCGGCGCCTTCGCGCGCCACCTGACGATCCACCGCGACGGGTGGATCGCGGTGACAGGCCAGCTGACCGGCACGGCCGATCTCGGCGGCGGCCCGCTCGTCTCCGCCGGCGCGACGGACATCTTCATCGCCGCGTTCGATCCCTGAGCCACACTTCGGGCCCGAGCGTGCTCCGCCTCGTCCCGCGGGGGAGCAGAGCTCAGGCGGCCGGCGAGGGGCTGGCGGGGTCTCTGGCACCCGAGCCTACGGGTAATTCACCTCGACGACGTTGCCGTAGGCGTCCACCGAGATTTCGAACTGCCCCCTCGCCAGCGCGGGGCCGTGTACATCAGCCATCGCGCTCGGGGAAGCGGCGGAGAACGCGCATAGCGCACAGGCCAGGACGACGGGCGTCGACGCACTCACGACAGCTTTACGCGTCATCACTGGCCCCCTCAACTATATGTCTCCCCTATCATGGCATGAAGCAGAGACGTTGGCGCCATCCATTTGGACGTTTTCGTGCGAAGAGGCCAGACGACGAGCATCTGTGCCGGACATAGCAGGCGTATCTCGCCGAGCGCGACGCTCTCTCTTCTTCACGCCCAAACCGATGATGAATTCAAAGGACGCTCGCGCCGGCGACTCCGCGGCAGAGAAAGCGGACCTCCGGGACAATGGCGCGAGGGGCCGTGAATCTGAAGAGATTCACGCCGCGCCGCGGGATTCTCTGAACCGGGAAGAGCGCTTCACCTCCGACGCAGCCAAGTGGCAGGACGGCGACATCCCCCCTGGATTGAGCGCTGTCCGGCGGAGGTCGCGAGCGGCCCGAGCCCTGCCGATGGCCGGATCTCGCGGGGGTGAGCTCCGCCGGCGCGCCGGAGCTCGGCGCCTGCGCAGCGCACCCGCTTCAGCCGGGGCCCGGGCCGGCGTCGCCGCCGGGCGCCGCCACGGGTATCCGCTCGGACTCCCAGGGGAAGAACCCCCGCGCGCCGATGCACGCGTCGGCGATCGCGTGGGCGGCGCTCGTCCGGTCTTCCAGGGCGGCGGCCTCGAAGAACCGGCGCGCGGACCGGGCGACGTCCGGGTCGCTGCGATCGAGCTCGGCGAAGAGCTCCTTGGTGCGGGGCAGGACGCCGTTGCGCGCCCGGAGGTGGTACCGGAGCATCGCCAGCACGGCCTCGGCGAGCAGGGCGGTGGCCATGACCGGGTCGCGCTCGGCGACGTCGACGGCGTCTTCGAGGAGCGTCGCCGCGCTGTACCGCTCCCACGCGTCCTGCTCCGGCGTGAGCTCAGAGCGCTTCGCCAGCCACGCGGCGGCCTCCGCCCGGAGCTCGTCGAGGAGCGGAGACCCGAGGACCGGAAAGCCCGTGGCGATCATGTGGGCGGCGGACGGCCGTGCGCCCTGGTGCTCGGCGGCCCAGTACTCGCGGACGGCCGCGGGCGGGTTCACGAAGATCTCCACGGGGACGTCCTCCCCGAACCAGCGCTGCAACCGCTGCTTGTACGGGGCGCGGTGGATCACGAAGAGATCGAGATCGCTCGACCGATCCCCGTGGCCGCGGACGATCGATCCGGCCGCCACGATGGCCAGGGGCTCGAATCGCTCGAGCACGAAGCCGACCGCCGCGCGGAGGGCGCTCGCGTACCTCGGCGACAGCTCCGGCCAGAGGCATCGCGCGAGAGCGTCGGCTTGCGCGTCGGGGGTCACCGGGATCGTGCCCCCGCGGCAGCTGCGCGGCCGCCGCGCGCGGCGGCGACGTCCGGCCGCGCGACCGGACGCCGCGCAGACGGACGCCGCGCAGACGGTGCTGCCGACGTGATCGACGGGTGCCTCCTCGCCATGACGAGGATCGCACGGTAGCGCCGGAGGAGAGCCGGTTGTCAAGCGGGACCGAGGTCGGAGCCTGCCGGCAGCCTCGATCTGAATTCTTTTTCAACCGGGAGCCTGCCGACAGGTAATGGTCAGTTTTGACCCGCAGTGGTCAACATTGCCCGATGACCGTGGCGACTAGGGATCTCGCCGCGTAGGGTCGGCCGCCAGGAAGTGCAGCCCGCGGGTGTTACGAGCACCCCGGGCTGCGTGGCCGAACCCCGATCACGCGAGGTCCGACGATGCAGTTGTACCTGATCCCATCCGATGGTGGGCAAGGCGAAGGTGCGCCCGCGCGCCGCCGCCGTCCCCGTTCCCCCGCGCTCCGCCTGACTGAGGCGGAGCGCATGCGGCTCCGCGCCGCGGTCCGCTCCCTGCGTTCGCTCTACGGCACCTGGGCATGCCTCGCCGAGGTGATGGGCGTCAGCGCCGGAACGCTCCAGCAGCTCGCCAGCGGCAACGGCGGGTCGCACGCGATGGCCCTGCGCGCCGCGAAGGCCGCGGGGGTGAGCCTCGACCAGATCCTCGGCCGGCCCGTCGTCGCCGGCAGGTGCCCGACATGCGGGAGGGCCGGGTGACGAAGCGGCGGAAGGGAGCTCGCCGCCCGCCTGCCGCACGACATCCCCGGAAGAAGCCGACGATGGAGGCGATCCTGGCCGAACGCGGGATCGTGCTCGCCACGCTCGCGGGCATCCCGAAGCGCGACCGCGCCGACGTCGAGCAGCAGGTGCTCCTCGGCGCGTGGCGCTCCGTGAAGCGAGGCAAGTACCGGCCCGACCCGAGGGACAAGCCGCGCGACGCGCTCCGGAAGTGGCTGCACGGCATCGCCTGGCGGCAGGCCGCGCACTACTTCGACAGCGCGTGGACGCGCCGCGCCGTCTTGCACGCGGAGCCGCTCGGCCTGCTGCGCGAACACACCGGCCCGAGCCTTGAGGCACAGCTCCAGGCGCGCGAAACGCTGGAGGCGCTCGCGCACCTGCCGGACTGGCAGCGGGAGATCCTGCTCGCCGTGGACCTTCCGGAGTCGCTCGTCGCGTACGCGCGGTCCCGCGGCATGCACCCCGGCACAGCGGCGAGCCGGCTCAGGATCGCCCGCGAAGCGCTGGCGCTGAAGCTTCGGCGGTGGCGCCGATGAGCAAGCCAGGCGCTATATACTCGAAACTACAGCACAATGTAGCTGTTAGCAGAAACTAACAAGTGAGCATTGCTGCTCAAAACTAGATAGGGCATGATGCCCCAGGCAGCGCCGGGCGTGTCGCGATCGCTTGACGGTCGGAGCGACGCGTGTGTAGGGTGCATCCGGCAACTGACGTCGCCCAGGTAGCGGAAAAGACAAAAGCCAGCGGGTAGCGACCGCTGGCTCCGTCCCGACACCGAAGCGTCGTCACGGTGGATTAGGCCCCACCGCATCCGAATCTGTATCTAGACTAAGCTAGGTGCAGACGTCAAGGGGCTTGATCCGCTTTTTGCCAGCGGAGCAATCATGGCCCCTCGACGTCACATGAAGTCTGTCCATTCGCAGACTTCAACTGGTCATCTTCTTCTCTTCAAGCTCTCGTTCGACACTTCGGACGAACCGCCGCGCGTGAAGCTGCACCGGTCGATGAGGCAGCTCGTTCTGCCCATCTTCGGTCCGGGCTTCCCTCCGCCCCTCGATCCGAGCCTGCGTCGCGTAGAGCGACCGCGCCGCTATCGGCGTAGCTAGTCGTCCAGGTCACCGAACAACGAGAGCTGCCCCCGCCTCGGCTTCGGGGCGGGCGGCGGCTCCGGCTCTGTGGGCGCCACAGGCGCAGCCGGAGCGGACCCAACCAACCGGAGGAAGCCCCGGCCGTTCGGCAGGGCCCTGGCGGGCGCCGTAGGCGCTCCCGCGGGCGGCTCAGGCAGCTTGAGCGCCTTCGGCTTCGGCGGCTCCGCGGGTGCCTCGGAGAGCGCCAGGGCGACGAGCTCCTCGATGCTCCACACGTGATCAGTCAGTCCGGCCTCCATGGCGGGCGTGACGCGCAGGGCTTCGTGCGGGCGGCAGAAGTTGTAGAACGCCATGTGCAGCGCGACAGCCGCCTTGTGGTGCGGCAGGCGCTTGCTGAAGCCGTTGCAGAGCCGGGTGAAGCGGCGGATGTGCATGCGGATCGTGAGGTTCTGCCGCTCGACGTGGCTCGTGCTGGCGCGCTTCACGTCGGGCACGCCGTAGACGGGCGTGCGCGTGATGAACGGGTCGCGCGGCGGCTCGTACCTGTGATCGTCGTCGCGCCTGGCCTTCCGGCTGTAGTTCTTGACGACCTGGGCGTAGTCGACCGAGCCCGCGAACGAGTCGCCGACCGCGGCGATGTAGGGCTGCCAGCCGTCGCTGTAGAGCTGCGGGACGGTCACCAGCCGGGCGCGCAGATCCGCGATGAAGGCGCGCGTGTTCTCCTCGTCGCGCTTGCCCACGCGGTACGAGATCACGAGCTTCGACGCGCTCGCCATGCCGACGAAGACGTATGCCTCACCGACCTCGGGCGAGTCGCCTGGCTGCACGCGCGCCTGCTTCTTCTGCACGTAGCTCCAGATCTCGTCGACCTGCACCGCGCGGCAGTCGACGTCGCGCACCAGCCGGTTGTGCAGCCGCTCGCAGCCCTCGCCGACGCGAAGCAGCAGCGCCAAGATCGCCGGCTTGCACACCTCCGTGAGCCGTGACGTGGGGCGGATGCCCGCTCCCTCAACAAGATGAGCCACGACCTCGACGCGCTTCGTCATCGGCAGCACGTGTGCCATGCAGGGCCTTGCCTCTCCCCAAGCGGGGGCCCATGCTGCACGTGCGTCGTGCGCAGGGCGGCCCAACCGCTCGGCGTTCCGCAGCCCTGTCTCCGGGGACCAGCCGGGGGCAGGGCGCTTTGCTAAGTACCCTGCAATGTAGCACAGAAAGCCTATGTTTCCCGGAGTTTTCGTGTAGCTATGATGTGGACTGTCATATCCATCTTGCGCGATTACAGCCTGTTTAGCGGCTCTTCTGCGCGGTCAGTCGCGAGCGCTGACGGACAGCGCCAGCCCCGTGGTGGGGTCGCTGCGCGCGTGCGGCTCATCCTGGAGAAGGGGGCGGACGGTGCGCGGGAGAGGACGCTGCGCTTCGGGGGGCGTCGCTCGTCAAGGCGGTGCGGGCTCGGTTGGTCAATTTTGACCACCACCTGCCGACAGCCCCGCACCTGAATTCTTTTTCAACCGAGAGCCTGCCGACAGGTGATGTATTGGATCGGCCGTGCTAGCCGTCGTGGCATACACGCTTGCGGCCGGTCTCACCCACTCCGATATACTGGATCGACGACGGCGCCCGGCGGCGCCTGGGGAAGACTGCCGCCGGGCGCCCTCCTTCACCTGCGCGGCGGCATGATGCGCCGCGCCAACTTGGCCTCCCGGATCATGGCATCCAGGACCGGCTTGGGAATCGCCGCGATCTGAGCGGCAGCCGACCTCAACGAGGCCAGCTGAACTCCGCTCATGGCGATTCCATGCTCCAACACCTTGTAATTCTTGAGAAATTCCTCTGCGTTGATGGCCATTCGGCACCTCCGATGAGGCGCACTTGTCCCTTGACGCGGAATGCAAACTATGAAATCACTCTGACTGTGACGCACCAGCGCGTTTCCGCATGGGGGACACCCCTGCGCCAGGGGGCCGGCCTCGTTCGTACCGGGGCCGACCTCCGACCTACTCGCTCGAGGAGCGGATGTTTGCAAGCGTCAAGATGGATCCACAGCGATCCAAGTGGCGCCCGATCAGCGCTCGGGTGCACGTCCACGGCGCGGCGTCAACCTAATTCGCCATGTGACATATCTCGACCGATCGAGCCGCGTTCAGGCTTCAAATCCCGGAGTTTCGCGCTACTTTGTGAGGACAAAGCAAAGCGCCCCGCCCTCGGCTGCAACCGAGAGCGGGGCTGCGAAACATCCGGCGGTGGGCCCGCCGAACGCGCATCGCACCGCGAGCATGGGCCAACGCCGGGAGAAAGGCAAGCCGTGCCCGCACCTCTCCCGCTGGAGACGCGCATTCGCGTCGTTTCTGCGCTCTGCGAAGGCAACTCGATCCGCGCGACTGCGCGCATGGTCGGGATCGACAAGAATACCGTGATGTCCCTCGCCCTCCGCGTCGGCGAGGGCTGCGCCCGTCTCCACAACCGGATGATGCGCGACCTGGCCGCCCACGTGATCCAGGTCGATGAGCAATGGAGCTTCGTCCAGAAGAAGCAGTCTCGCGTGAAGCCCGACGAGCCGGAGGAGCGCGGCGACGCCTATCTGTACGTCGCACTGGACGCGAACACGAAGCTGGCGATCTCGTTCCACGTCGGCAAGCGCGACGACGTGAACACGCACCTCTTCATCGAAGATCTGCGGTCGCGCCTGTCCGTCGTGCCGCACATAACGAGCGACGGGTGGCAGTCGTATCCGAACGCCGTCGGCTGGAACTTCAAGGGCGCCGTCGACTACGGCCAGTGCGTCAAGAACTTCAGCAAAGGCGGTTCGCAGCGCCCGGATTATCGGTACGAGCCGCCGCGCGATCCGTTCATCACGAAGAAACCGATCTTCGGCGCACCGCGTGATGAGCTCCTGTCGACGTCCTACGTGGAGCGGTTCAACCTGACCACGCGCCACACGGTCGGCCGCACGCGCCGTCTCTGCCTCGCCTTCAGCAAGACGCTGCGCGGGCACTGTGCCGCGGTGGCGCTGGGGATCTGCTACTACAACCTGGTCAAGATCCACGGCTCGCTTGGGACGACGCCGGCTGTAGCGGCGCGCGTCGTCGAGCGCCCATGGACGTTGGCGGAGCTCGTGACCGCTGCGCTGGCCGAGGGCGAGACCGCGGCACCCGAGCCGCAGCCCCTCAAGCTCCAGGTGCGGCCCGGCGCAGAGGAGAAGCCTGCGCGCGAGCTCCCTGGGGGCCGCGGTTTCCTCCGACTGGTGTAGTCATGAGCGGAGACCGTTCGACAGACAGCCGCTCTTCCTACGATGCGCGCACAAATGAGGGAGTGTACGCGCTCGCTAGGAGCGTATTCGCTCAATCCGAAGCTCTGCGCGCGGCTCCGGTTGAGGCATCTCTATACGATATGCTCGACGACATCGCGCGGACATGTGATCCAGAAGAGCCTTCAAGCGGTTGACTATTGTGGTCTCTCACTGCTGATTATTGCCGACATCGCCTTTTTGATAAGCGAATCCGCGACGTCTTTAGCCTTGTCAAAAGCCTCTTCGGACGACAGAGACACCACGTCGCCGTACTCTATTGTACCGATCTCGGCGTACTTGTGCTTCACACCGCTATACGTTGTTGAGATGGCAACGATCATGCGAACGCTAAGATCAAAAGGATCTAACGTGTTTGCCACTCCGACCAAGATCGCGGCTTTGCTATCGTTGCGCTTGCCGGACGTCTTCGGATGCCTAAATGATAGGCTGTTCACTTCTGTTACGTCCCACGCGCCGACTCGTACTCTCGCGCCGAACTTGCGCTCTGGCTCGAGCTTTTGCAGCTTCGCGGCCATTGATTCAAAGATTGGAGAAAATGCAGCTCTGCCGAGATTCTTGATGACCTCTGCTTGCTCTGCCTGAGTGACGAGGTCTCTTTCTCGATCACTCACCTGCTGCTGCAATTCTGCATCTGATTTCTCGGCTAGACTCAGCACCTCGTCGATCAGGTCGTCCAGTTCCTGCGTCATGTAGTCTCCCGCTCGTGAGGGGTCGTACGGAAGCCTTCCCCTTGACGGCGAGAGCGCGCCCGGGCACCATGATGACGCGCGGAAGCGCCCGCTAACGAGGGGTCGGCGGTGGGAGGCCGGGTGGTCAGACCCGGCCTTTCGCTTGTTGGACGACAGCGTCGATCCGGAGCGCAGTCAAGCGGGTTCTGCCACCGGATCGATCAGATCAATCGGCAAAAGCCGGACAAATGGAACGGATGGTAGATCCTGCGTCAGCGACGCCGGAGGACGCGAGCGAGGGCCGCGCGGGCGATGCGCAGCCGGCTGGCCGCGGTACCCGGGCTCATGCCGCGCGCCTTCGCGTACTGGACGATCGACGCCGGCAGGTCGACGGCCAGGAGCGCCTCGCGCTGCCACGGCGGCAGGTCGGCCAGGGCTCCCAGCGCCTCGCGCGCCTCTACCTGCGCGTGCAGGTTCGGGCCGGCGAGCTCCCGGAGGAGGCCGAGCGGCTCCGCGTGGAGAACGGCGCGGCGCACGTACGCGCTGCCGAGGTAGTGCCCGGCCTTGCGCCACGCGATGCCGTAGAGCCACGCGCGGAGCGCCTTGCGCGGGTCGGCCTTCGGGTCCGGGCGGTACATCCCGCGGCGCACGGACCGCCACGCGCCGATCACGATGTCCTGCTCGACGTCGGCGCGGTCGCGCGCGGGGATGCCGCTCGAGACCAGCACGGCGACGATGACCGAGCGCTCCGCGATGAGCGCGTCGATGCTCGGTCGCTTCCTGGGATGTCGCGCGGCAGGCGGGCGACGAGCCCCCTTCCGCGGGCGCTTCACCCGCTCCTCCCGCACGCGGGGCAGTGGTCCGCCGACGCCGGCCGGCCGAGGATGCGATCGAGCGTCGTCCCTGCGGCCTTCGCGGCGCGCAGAGCCATCGCGTGCGACCCGCCGTTGCCGCTGGCGAGCTGCTGGAGCGTCCCGGCGCTGACGCCCATGACCTCGGCCAAGCAAGCCCAGGTGCCGTAGAGAGCGCGCAGGTTGCGGAGGGCGGCGCGGAGCCGCATGCGCTCCGCCTCGGTCAGGCGAAGCGCGGGGGATCGGGGGCGACGGCGGCGCACGGGCGCACCTCCGCCTTCTTGCTCGCCCGAAGGCGAACGGACTACGGTCAGCATGTCGGACCTCGTTGCGGCGAGAGTTCGGCCACGCGGCCCGGGGTGCTTCCAACACCCGCGGGCCGCACTACTTCCGGCCAGAGCCTACGGACGGATCACGAGGTCACAACAGATATCGACATTCCGGACACCGCATCTTCGGATGCCGGACACTCGACGTTTCAAGGGTGCAATTCCGGACACTACCTGCCGACAGCCCCGCTCTTGAATTCTTCTTCAACCGGGAGCCTGTCGGCGGCCCCCACCTGAATTCCTTTTCAGTCCGGCGCCCGTCGGTGCTGCAGCGCGAGGTGCGACGCGAGCCCCCGCCCCCACGTACAGGACACGGGGTCTCCTCCTTCGAGGCCTTGACATGCCTGAAGGCGCCGCGCGACGATGAACGGATATTTGTCTTGAACCTCTTCAGCGATTCACGCCGCGCGCTCGCGTCGTACCAGCGCTCGTGACGGCGAGGCTCCAGGACGCCGGCCTCGCATCCGGCGGGGCTCGGCGCGGCTCACCACGAAGCGTGTCAGGGGGAATCTCTGTCCATGAGAAATAAAAGAAAGATTTTCACGACGTTATGCGCCGGTGTGACGAGCGCGCTCGCGGCCGGCTGTAGCGCCGATCCCGGCGGCGCCAGCGACGAGGGCGTCGGCCACGCCGCGCTCGCGCTGTCGACCGAAGGACAGGTGTGCACCACGATCCAGCGCGGCGCCGGGCCGGCGGGCGTGGCCGACGCCGTGCTCTGGCAAAGCTCGCCCAGCTGGAATGATGGCGCGGGCGTGACGCTCAGCACGGGGACGAGCGCGGGCGGCGGGCTCCGGCGCAGCCTGCTCCGGTTCGATCTCTCCGGCCTGCCCCCGGGCGCCGAGGTCGTGTCGGCGAGCCTGTCGCTGTCGCAGACGTACAAGACGACGGACAGCACGGTCCGCGTCCACCGCGCCACGAGCGCCTGGGAGGAGGCCGCCGTGACCTGGGCGAGCTTCGGCGAGGCGTTCGATCCGGCGATCGCCGCTTCGTTCACCTCCGGCGGCGGCTCCGGCTTCCGCTCGTCCGACGTCACCGAGCTCGCGCGGGCGTGGGCGAGCGGCGAGGCCGCGAATCACGGCGTCCTCCTCGAGGAAGACCCGGTCCAGCGGACCGATTTCCGCAGCAGCGAGAAGTCGGTCGTCGAGGAGCGGCCGAAGCTCGAGCTCTGCTACGTCACGTGCGACGACGGGATCCAGAACGGAAGCGAGAAGGGCGTCGACTGCGGCGGCTCGTGCCCCGCCTGCGGCGGCCAGTCGTTCGAGGGGCCGCCGGGCGGGAGCCCCGTCGATCTCGAAGGGAGCGGCCCGACGTACGCATGGTCGGTCGGGGACATCAACGAGCTGCCCGAGTCCGTCGCGCGGCAGGGCACGCACGAGCCCTGCACGACCAGCGAGGATTGCCAGTTCGATCAATATTGCGAGCACCCCGCGCAGGGCGCGTGCGCCCACGATGCATGCGAGACCGGCGGCCCCCTCCTGACGACCTGCAGCGGCTGCGTCGCGAAGGTCTGCGACGCTCGGCCGAGCTGCTGCATCCAGCCGACGATACCGGCCGACTGTGGACATGACGCCTGCCAGACCGGCACCGCGACCCACATGACCACGACCTGCGGCGACCCGTGCGTCCAAAACATCTGCGCGACAAACCCGCTCTGCTGCGAAATCCACCCCACGAGCTCGGCGGACTGCGCGGCGCTCATCGGACCGGGCAGCATCTTGCTCTCCGGCGGCAGGTGCGATCCGCCCAACTCCGGGATTTGCCCCCCGCCGACCACCCTCTCCGGCGGCGCGTGCGTGCCGCAATGGAGCGCGACGTGCAGGAACCTCGTCGCGACCCAGTGCCCCGGCAAGTCGTGCACGACGCCGACCAACGCGTGGGACGCGACGTGCGTCGCCCTGGCCGAGCCGCTGTGCGGCTCCACCTGCAGCACCGATCCAGACACGCAGCAGGGCCTCTGCAAGCCCTACCTGCCGAGCCAGACGGACCCCGCGTGCAGCGGCGTGGATCTCACCGTCGGCGTGCCCTGCGGCGGGACGATCCCGGTCTGCAACCGCGGCAACACGCCGGCGCCCGCGGGCATCGCGATTCACCGCTATCCTGCGGGCGCGGGCCAGCTCCCCTCCTCGGCCCCGAGCCGCGTGCTGAGCTCCTGCAGCCCGACCGGCGGGACCCTCGCCTGCACGACCGCGCAGCCGATCGCCCCGGGCGAGTGCATCAGCGTGGCCGGCTGCACGGGCGTCGCCGACGGCATGGAGCTCATCGTCAACCCGCCGGGCCCGGGGCAGATCGCCGAGTGCCAGTGCGCCAACAACGGAAGCATCTATCAATCGGCCGAGTGCGAGTCGCCAGGCTGCATCGCCACGGCGAGCGCCTCGACGATCAGGCCGGTCACCCTGTTCGTGGCGCTCGATCGGTCCGCCTCCATGACGGCGAGCGGGGCGAGCACCTCCCGATGGACCCCGGCGCGTGACGCGCTCAGGGCGTTCTTCGAGGATCCGGCGTCGGCGGGGCTCGGCGTCGCGCTCCGGTTCTGGCCGCACGACAACCCCGGGCCGTGCAACGACGTCGGCGGCACCTGCCCGGCCTACGCCGTCGGCGGGTGCTCCCTGCCGATCGTCCCCTTCGATGGCACGGCGGCCCGGAGGCTGAGCGCGGACCCCGCGCCGATGGATCAGCAGGAGCTCGCGCTCGTCAACGCGCTCTACCCCGGCCCCGGCGTCAACGGCGATACCCCCATGTACCCGGCGCTCGACGGCGCGACGACCTGGGCGATCAACTACAAGAACGCCCACCCCGAGGAGGAGGTCGCGGTCGTTCTCGTGACCGACGGCGTCCCGTCGAACTGCGACACCGTCCCGAACCACATCGCCGACCTCGCGCGCAATGCCTTCGAAAACCACGGCGTCCGCGTGCACGCGGTGGGCTTCGGCAACTCGAACGCGGAGATCATCAACCTCATCGCGACGCGCGGCGGCGGGCGGGCGTTCAACCTCACCGCCGGCACGGGGCTGGCGACGACCCTCCGCGACGCGCTCGTCTCGATCCGCGGCGAAACGCTCCCCTGCGACGTGGCGGTCCCGCTCGCCGGCGTCGCGGATCCCGCCTCGGTGTCGGTCGTCCACGTGAACAGCGCCGGCACCGAGACCGTGCTCACGCCCCGGGCCGACCTCGCCAGCTGCGGCCAGGGCTGGTACTTCGCCGACGCGACGAACACGAGCGTCAAGCTCTGCCCGCAGACGTGCACCGCCCTCCGCGACGGCCCGGGCAAGGTCCGCGCGGTCGTCCCGTGCGCGGCCGAGGCCCTCACGCCCATCACCACGAGCTGGGAGCGCTACCACGGCGTCTGCCCGCCGGGGACCAAGGCCCGGTGGGAGTACCTCACGTACCGGACCGTCACCCCGGAGGACTCGAGCGTCGAGCTCTTCGTGCGCGCGGCCGACGACCCCGCCGAGCTCGACGCCGCGACAGTGACGCTCGCCGTGACCGCCCACGCCACGCCCGCCGACACCCAGGTGTGCGACGAGACCTCGACGCCGCCGTGCGCGGTCGAGCTCGCCGGCGCGCTCGGTGGGCCACCGGCGGCGCAGGCGGACTACCTGGAGCTGCAGGTGAAGCTCAATCCGACGAGCGACGGCGCGGGCGGCGTTCAAGTCCAGGGCTGGGAGATCGGCTATTCGTGTCCCGACGCGGAGTGAGCCGCGTCGGACCGCGAGCTCTCCGTGAGACGCTCTCCTCGTCATGCCCTCGCGCCGGAGCCGCGTCCCTCGACCCTCTCCACCGGCATCCCGTGAGCTGACCCCTCCTCGCCCCCCGCATCCCCCTCCCGCGCGCGAGCCGCCTCCGCGCGCATCTACCTCGCGGCCTTCCTGCCTCCCCGCGTCCGCGGCGGCGCCGCCGCCCCGGCGCTCGCGCGCGCCCGCGCCGCCCGGCGCGGCCCGTAAACCGCGCGGAGGTCCGCCGCGATCGCCTCGAGCCGCGCCCGCAGCGCCGCCGGATCGAGCGCCTCGACGCCCCGCCCCAGCCCCACGATCTGCGAGACCGCGATCGACTCCCGCTCGAAGTCGACCGTCACGGTCCTGGTCCCGTCGCGCCCGCGCTTCCCCTGCCCCCACCGCTCGTGCTCGCCGCTCGGCCGGATCCGCCGGAGCGCCGCCTCCCCCTCCTCGGTCACGCGCAAGGTCGCCACGTAGCTCGCCCGGCGCTCCGCGAACCGCTCGCACCACGCCTTCCAGCACGAAGGCAAGTCGAACCCCTCCGGCCGCGCGAACCCCTCGTCGAGGAGCCGCGCCCCCTCGACCCGCGCCCCCCGGAACACGCTCGGCCCCCGCTCCGTCGTCCCGGCCACGAGGTACCAGCGATCGGCCTTGATCACGAGCCCGTACGGATCCACCACCCGCTCGCTCGCCACCCCGTCGAAGTCCCGGTACGCGAGCCACACCTTGCGATCCTGCCAGACCCCCTCCCGCAGGACGTCGAGGTGCGGCACCACCTCCCTCCCCTGGAACCACCCCGACGAATCGACGTGGAGCCGCTGCCGCGCGTGCTCCGCCATCGACCGCTGCACCACCGGCAGCGCCGCCGACAGCTTGATGAGCCCGCTCTGCAGCGCCGCCGACAGCCCGATGTCCGCGAGGGCGCCCGGCGCCGCGACCGCGGAGAGCGCCTGCACCTCGGCCTGCGTCAGCCCCGTCAGGCTCGTCTGCCACCCCTCCAGCAGCGCGATCCCGCCGTTCGGGCCGCGGTTCGCGTAGACGGGCACGCCCGCGGACGACAGCGCGTCGAGGTCCCGGTAGATCGTCCGCGCCGAGACCTGCAGGCGGCGCGCGAGGTCCTCGGCCGTCAGCTGCCGGCTCTTCGCCTGCTGGAGGAGCAAGAGCAAGCTGAGCAGCCGATCCGCGCGCATGACTGACCCTCCGCGGCTCCCGGGCGGCGCCGCTCCCGTCCGACTCCCGTCCGATTCCCGTCCGACCCGGCGATCAGCCTACGCGCAATTCATGACAGAAGGTGTCAGGAATCGTCCGGTAGCGTCCCCGGATGACCGGAGCCGAAGCGCCGCGCGCCCCCGCCCGGCGCCGCCGCGCGCTCCGGCGCTCAAGGAGGAGACAGCGTATGAGACCGCTTGAAGGACAGGTCGCCCTCGTGGCCGGCGCCACGCGCGGCGCGGGGCGCGCCATCGCGTGCTCGCTCGGCGAGGCCGGCGCGACGGTCTACTGCACCGGCCGCAGCGTCCGCGGCCGGCCCGCCACGGGGCAGCGCCCCGAGACCATCGAGGAGACCGCCGAGCGCGTGAGCGCGGCCGGAGGGCGCGGCGTCGCCGCGCAGGTCGACCACACCGTCGAGGAGCAGGTCGAGGCGCTCTGCGCCCGGATCCGGCGCGAGCAAGGGCGGCTCGATGTCCTGGTCAACGACGTCTGGGGCGGCGACGAGCTCACCGAGTTCGGCCAGCCGTTCTGGAAGCTCTCCCTGACCAAGGGGAAGCTCCTGCTCGAGCGGGCCGTCACCTCGCACATCATCACGAGCCGCCACGCGGCGCCGCTCATGCTCGAGCGCGACCGCGGCCTCATCGTCGAGGTCACCGACGGCGACAGCTTCGGCTACCGGGGCAACCTCTTCTACGACCTCGCGAAGATGTCGGTCATCCGCCTCGCCTTCGCCATGGCCTGGGAGCTGCGCCGCCACCCCGCCATGACGGCGCTCGCGATCACCCCCGGCTTCCTGCGCTCGGAGGCGATGCTCGACGGCTTCGGCGTGACCGAGGAGAACTGGCGGGACGCGACCGCCAAGGACCCGCACTTCATCGAGTCGGAGACCCCGTTCTACGTGGGCCGCGCCATCGCGGCGCTCGCCGCCGATCCGAACGTCGCGGCGAAGTCCGGCCGCGTCTTCAGCTCGTGGGATCTCGCCAGGGAGTACGGCTTCACCGACGTCGACGGCCGGACGCCCCACTGGGGCGAGTACTTCGCGAAGACGTTCGGCGAGTGCAAGAAGGCCGACGAGGCCGCCTATGCATGGTGGTTCAACGGCCCGATGGACCTCGCGTGCCCCGACTGGCCCAAGGAGTGACCGAGCCGGTGGACCCGGGCGCACGGCCGCCGCGGCCTCTTCCGGGTGGCCGCGCGTCAGTGCGCGTACGGCTCGCCGCGCAGCAGCGTCATCGCGCGGTAGAGCTGCTCGACCAGCACGAGCCGGGCGAGGCGATGCGGGAACGTGAGCGACGACAGGCTCCACCGATCGTCGGCCGCGGCGGACACGTCGGCCGGCAGCCCGTCCGCCCCGCCGATCAGGAACGCGACCACCCCCTTGCCGCGCGAGCCCCACCGCTCGACGCCGGCCGCGAACGCCTCGCTGCCGAGCGGCTTGCCGTTCACCTCCATGGCGATGACGCTGGCCCCCGCCGACGCGCGCGCGAGCAGCGGCCCGACCTTCGCCGGCGGGCCGTCCGGGATCTCGATCTCGTCGCACGCGACGTAGCGGCGGACGCGGCCGAGGTACTCGTCGATCGCCGCGCGCAGCGGCTTGTCCTTCACGCGCCCGACGGCGACGACGATGAGGCGCACGGGCGCTCAGCTCGGATCGAACCGCGGGGCGGGCTGCGCCCCGGGCGGCGGGGCCTCCGCGGGGACCGGGACGCGGCCCGCGTCGATCCAGAGCCCCTCGATGTCGTACAGGCGGCGCGTCTCCTCCTGGAACACGTGCACCACCACGTCGCCGAAATCGATCAGCACCCACGTCGCCGCGGCGAGGCCCTCCATCGACAGCGGCGCGAGCTTCTGCTTGCGCACCGCCTCCTCCAGGCCCGTCGCGATCGCGTGGACGTGCCGGTCGGAGCGGCCGGTCATGATCACGAGGTAGTCCGCGTAGTCGACGCGCCCCACGACCTCGAGGATCTCGACGCCGATCGCCTTCTTGTCGAGCCCGGCCGCCGCCAGCGCCAGCGCGAGCTCGCGCGCCGACGCCGACGGCTCGGGCGCCGGCGGCGGCGCGCTCCGCCGCGCGGCGGCGCGCTTCGGGCCGGCGAGCGGCGACTTGCTCCGCGCCGGCGACCGCCCCGCGAGCGGCAGCATCGCCTTGGCCGAGCCCTCGCCGCCGCCCCGCGCAGGCCGCGGCGCGTCGCCCTCGTCCCGCGCCGGACGCCGCGCCCGCGCCGCCGGACGATCCGCCGGGATCGGCCGCTCCGGGCGGTCCAGCGGCTCGACCGCGTCGCCCCCGCCGAGCGCGCGGCGCGCCGTCTTCTTCGCGCCGGCCTCGCCGACGCCCGCGTGCGAGGCCCGGATCCGCGGCGACGCCGGCCGCTTCGGCTTCGCCGCGGACGACGCCCGCCCGGCCGCGCCCGCCTTGGCCGTGCTCGCCTTCTTCCGCGCCGGAAGGCGGGGCTCCGCGCTGTCGCCCGCCTTCGATCCCGACTTCGCCCGCGGCTTGCTGCTCCCTCCGCCTGCGTCCTTCTTCGTCGCCAACGTTCTCTCGCTTTCTCTTGCGCCCCAGAGGTCGCCGGGCGCCCCTCGTCTCGCCCGCGTCAGCGGGTCTGGCCCTCGCCGTATGCGATCCACTTGAGCGCCGTCAGGCTCGCGAGCCCCATCGGGCCGTAGGCGTGGAGCTTCGTCGTGGAGATGCCGATCTCGGCGCCGAGGCCGAGCTCGCCGCCGTCGTTGAACCGGGGCGACGCGTTCACGAGCACGCAGCTCGCGTCGACCTCGCGCACGAACCGCTGCGCGTGATCGTAGCGCGGCGTGCAGATGACCTCGGTGTGCAGCGACCCGTAGCGGCCGATGTGCTCGAGCGCCTCGTCGAGCGACTTCACGACCCGCACCGCGAGGATGGGCGCGAGGAACTCCCGGCCGTAGTCGTCCTCCGAGGCCCTGCGCGCCGACGGCACGAGCGCGCAGGTGGCCTCGTCGCCGCGCAGCTCGAGCCCGCGCTCGGCGAGGGCGGCGACGCGCGCGAGCAGCGGGGCGGCGACGCTCTCGTGCACGAGCAGGCACTCGAGCGCGTTGCAGACGCCGGGGCGCTGGAGCTTGCCGTTGTCGACGAGGCGGAGGGCCATGTCGACGTCGCACCCCGCGTCGGCGTAGAGGTGGTTCACGCCCTTGTAGTGCTGGATCACGGGGACGCGCGCGTTCTCGGCCACGAACCGGATGAGCCCCTCGCCGCCGCGCGGGATGGCCAGATCGATGAGGCCGGTCATGCCGAGCAGGAGGCGCGTGGCCTCGCGGTCGAGCGAGGGGACGATCTGCACCGCGTCCGCCGGGAGCCCGACCGAGCGCACCGCGTCCGAGAGCAGCGCGCCGAGCGCCGCGTTCGAGCGCGCCGCCTCCTTGCCGCCGCGGAGGATCGCGGCGTTGCCGCTCTTCAGGCAGAGCACCGCGGCGTCGACCGTCACGTTGGGGCGCGACTCGTAGATCATCGCGATCACGCCGAGCGGGACGCGCACCTGCCCGACGAGGAGCCCGTTCGGCCGCCGCTCCATCCCGACGACCTGCCCGACCGGGTCGCCCGCGGCGGCGACCTCGAGCACCGCGCCGGCGATCGACGCGAGCCGCGCCTCGTCGAGCACGAGCCGGTCGACGAGCGCCTCGGAGACGCCCGCGGCGCGCGCCGCGGCCACGTCCTCGGCGTTCGCGGCCAGCACGGCGGAGCGCTTGCCCTCGCCGGCCTCGGCGCGCAGCCGCTCGGCGATGGCGCGCAGCGCGCGGTCCTTCTGGGCCCGGTCCAGGGGGGCGAGGGCCCGGGCGGCCGCCCGGGCGCGCAGGCAGAGGGCGCGCAGCGTGCCCTCGAGATCGACGTTGCTCTGTTCCACAGCGGGAACCTAGCTCGCCTCCCTGCGCGGGCCAACCGTTCTCCTGCGCCTCCGTGCTAGCGTACCGGCCGTGTCCGGCGATCTCCGAAGCTCGAGCCAGGCGTCCTTCGCACCCCGCTCCCGCCCGGCCCGCCCTGCGCGGCGGGCGGCGCTCCTCGCGGGGGCGCTCCTCGCGGCGCTCGCGCCCGCGGCGTGCGGGGGCGCGGACGCCGCCGAGGACGCGCCCGCCCCGCCGAGCACGGGCATCCCGCGCGCGGCGCCGAACGCGCGCGGGGCGCCGCTCGAGGCGCCGCCGGCGCCCTCCGTCCCCTCCTCGCCGTTCGCCGATCCCGAGGAGCTCCAGATACCGCCCGATCCGTTCGGTCCTCCCGAGTTGCCGCCGCATCCCGTTCCTTCCGGGAACGCCGGGGGGAGCGGCAGCGGAGTCGAGCTATGACACGCCCTCGCCACGCCTCTCAGGTCGCCGCGGTCGCCGCGGTCCTCGCCGCGCTCCTCGCCGCGGCGTGCTCCTCTTCCTCCCCGAAGCCGCTCCCGGCCGGTCCACCGCCCGAGTACGAGCGCCCGCGCGCGTACGACGGTGGCCCGGGCGACGCGCCCGCGGCGCCGGCCTCGCCGGACGCGCCCGCGGCGCCGGCCTCGCCGGACGAGCCGGCGCCGACGCCGGGCGCGCCGCTGCTCGCCCCGTCGCCGGGCGCGCCGCCGACGGGCGCGCCGCCGACGGGCGCGCCGCCGGCCCCCACGCCGCCGCCGCCGCCCACGCAGCCGTGACACCAGCGCGGCCGTGACGCCCGCGCACCCGTGACGCCAGCGCACCCGTGACGCCCGCGCGGCGAGCGCCTCGCCTGCGCCCCGGCCCGTCCGACGCTGGCGGATCCAGCCCCGCCATGCTAGCGGCAGCCATGCTCTCACCCCGTCGGGACTTCGTCGTCATCCTCGATTTCGGCTCTCAATACACGCAGCTCATCGCCCGGCGCGTGCGCGAGTCGGGCGTCTACTGCGAGATCCACCGCTTCGACGTGCCGATCGCCGAGCTGCGCCGGCTCGCCCCGCGCGCGCTCATCCTCTCCGGCGGCCCCGCCAGCGTGTACGGGGACAACGCGCCGCACTGCTCCCGCGAGGTGCTGGAGCTCGGCGTCCCGACGCTGGGCATCTGCTACGGCCTCCAGCTCATGGCGCACCACCTCGGCGGCAAGGTCGAGCGCGCGCAGACGGGGGGCGAGTACGGCCCCGCCACCGTGCGGATCGATCGCCCGACCGGCATCTTCTCCCGCTTCGCCGAGGGCGACTCCATCGACGTCTGGATGAGCCACGGCGATCGCCTCACGGCGATGCCGGAGGGGTTCGTCGCGCTCGGCACCACGGCCGGCAGCCCGCTCTGCGCCGTCGCCCGCGAGCGCGACAAGCTCTACGGCCTGCAGTTCCACCCCGAGGTCGTCCACACCCCGCGCGGCAAGGAGATCCTCCAGGCGTTCCTCTTCGACGTCGCCGGCCTCTCCCCGACGTGGACGCCCGCGTCGTTCGTGGAGGAGGCGATCGCCGCGGTCCGCGAGAAGGCCGGCCCGCACGACCGCGTCATCCTGGGCCTCTCGGGCGGCGTCGACTCCTCGGTCGCCGCGGTCCTCTGCCAGCGCGCCCTCGGCGACCGGCTGACGTGCATCTTCGTCGACAACGGCCTCCTGCGCGAGGGCGAGGCCGAGGCCGTCGAGCGGACGTTCCGCGGCCACTTCCACATGAACCTCGACGCGGTCGACGCCTCGGCGCGCTTCCTCGAGGGGCTGCGCGGCGTCGTGGATCCCGAGCAGAAGCGCAAGGTGATCGGCCGCCTCTTCATCGAGGTGTTCGAGGAGGAGGCGAAGCGCGTCGAGGGCGCGAAGTGGCTCGTCCAGGGCACGCTCTACCCCGACGTGATCGAGAGCGTCTCGTTCAAGGGGCCGAGCGCCGTCATCAAGAGCCACCACAACGTCGGCGGCCTGCCCGAGCGGATGAACCTCGGCCTCATCGAGCCGCTGCGGGAGCTCTTCAAGGACGAGGTGCGCGCCGCCGGCGAGGCGCTCGGCATGCCGCGGGAGATCCTCTACCGCCAGCCGTTCCCCGGCCCGGGGCTCGCGGTGCGGTGCCTCGGCGAGGTGACGCCGGAGAAGCTCCGCGTGCTCAGGGAGGCCGACGCGATCTTCGACCAGGAGATCCGCGCCGCCGGGCTCTACGAGTCGCTCTGGCAGAGCTTCTGCGTGCTCCTCCCGGTCCGCTCGGTGGGCGTGATGGGCGACGAGCGCACCTACGACGAGGCGATCGCGCTCCGCGCGGTGCACTCGACCGACGGCATGACCGCCGACTGGGCGCGGCTGCCTTACGACCTCGTCGCGCGGGTGAGCTCGCGCATCATCAACGAGGTGCGCGGCGTGAACCGCGTGGTGCTCGACGTGTCGTCGAAGCCCCCCTCGACCATCGAGTGGGAGTGACGATGGCCGGCGGCAACGCGAGGCGGCCGCGCGCCGCGCTGGCGCTCCTCCTGCTCGGGCTCTCGTCGTGCGTCGCGCGGACCCCGGCCACGGTCTCGCTGCGGATGAAGGGGAACGTGCCCGACGCGTCGGTCACGATCGACGACCAGTACATCGGCGCGCTCGCCTACGTCGCCGCCCGCGGCGTCGCGCTGCCGCCCGGCGCGCACCGCATCACCGTGGAGAAGGCCGGCTACTTCGCCTGGGATCGCCTCGTCGAGGCGAAGAGCGGCGACCCGCCGCTCCATCTTCAGGTGCAGCTCACGCCCGTGCCGGACTGACGCCTCGCCGGGCGGACGCCGCTCGGTCCATCGCGCCGCCGTCGCCTCGTCACCGCGTCGCAGGCGCGCGACGGCGCAGGACGAAATCATCTCCAGGCGCTCTCCGTAATCCAGGGAGATGGATGCGCACAGCGCGCGTTCGTCCTCAACCTCAAGCTTACGGTGGACAGGAACATGCCGAATCGGAGCCGTCCGAAGGCGCTGTCGCGCGCGCCTTCCACGCAGAACATGGCCCGGCGCGCCCGCCGGCGCGCCACCCTCGAGGTGTGCGGTCCCGGGAGTCGTCGCCCGGGAGGCCGCCTGTTTCATGCACTGTGTGATCTCGCCGATCGCTTCCTGCAGCGCCGGGGGGATCCGCGGGTGACGCAGCTCGGCACGGTGCTCTTCTACGTCGCCTTCCACGGCGCTCGAGCGGCCGAGGACGAGGACTTCCGCCTCTCTCTCCGGACCTCCCTGGACATGCTCGTCGAGCTCGAGCCGCTCGAGCGCTGGCAGCGCCCGCTCCCGGCGCCCGATCCGCCCGCCGGCCGGCCGGCGCCCCGCCCCTACCCCACCTACACAGGCGCGGATTTCCCGCAGGTGTGGGGGGCCGGATGACGTCGTCCTCGCCGCCTCCCCCGCCGGCGCGCCCGTCGTTCGAGACGGTCTATGCCGTGGGCCTGCCGTTCCTGCACCGCGCGCTCCGCTGGCTCGGCGTCGAGACGAACGATCTCGACGACATGCTCCAGGAGATCTTCCTCGCGGCCCACCGAGCCCTGCCCGGCTACGAGCCGTGGCGTTACCACGGCGCGCCCTCCACCGGGCTCCCCACGGACGGGCCGCCGCCGTTGCGCATCACGCCCGAGGCGGCGCTGCAGCGATGGCTGTTCGGCATCGCGTGGCGGAAGATGAGCCACTATCACGCGCGCGCTCACCGTCGTCGCGAGATCCCGTCCGGGGCCGGCGCGTCCTGGCCGTTCGACGGGCGCGATCCGACGCCGTCGCCGGAGCAATCGCTCGCGAGCGACGACCGCGTCGAGATCGTGACGGCGCTGCTCCGGAAGGTCGCGCCCGAGCGGCGCGTGATCCTCGTGATGTACGAGCTGCTCGGCGTCGCGGTCGCGGACATCGCCCGCGAGCTCGAGCTCAAGGAGAACACGGTCCGCTCCCGCCTGCGCCTCGCCCGCGAGGACTTCCGCGCCGCGGTCGCGCGCCAGTCGTCCGAGCGCCGAAGCGCGCTGCGCGCCCTCACCGCATCGGAGCGCCCCCTCCACGCCGCGGCCGCGTCCATGCTCCGCGCCGCGGCCGTGTTCCCGACCATCCCCGCGGCCGACGCGGGCGCGCTCTGGCTCCGTCTCCAGCACCGGATCGCGATGTGCGAGCGCGCTGCCGACGCGCCCGCGGTCGCCACCACCTCGCCGCGCGGCGGCGAGCGCGAAACCTCGCCGCTGCGCGGCGAGCGCAAAACCTCGCCGCGCAGCGGCGAGCGCAACAAATACGAAGCGGACGACCACACTGACAGCTTGACGCTCCCGCACGTTTGTGTAGTCTCCGCCCCCCTCGCAGAGAAAGTCCTACGATCATGGCCAATACTCCCAAGTGGAATGTCCGTCTGCGTCACGAATGGCTCGCCACCCCGCTCAAGAAGAAGCGCCTGAAGCGCTGCCAGAAGGCGCGGATCGGCCTTCTCGACGCGGAGCAGCGCAAGGCCGCCAAGCAGAAGCCGGCCCCGGTTGAGCAGCCCTCGGGCTGACCATCCGACCACCGTGCGGCGATAACCGGACCGGCCGCGCGAACGCCTCGACATCGCGTACCGATCGCGGTTCGGCAGGTCGGCGCCCCGCGCGGCGCGATCCGTGGTAGCGTCGCCTCGCGGTGTTCGCCCGCGCGTTGGCGACGAATCGTCGGTCCCCGCCTCCGGCGAGGATCGACCCGGATCCATGGGAGCGAGGCCCTGAGCGTGTCGGATTCGAGCTTTTCGCCCGGTCGCTCGGGCAGCCCTGCCGTACCCGCGTCCCGCGCTGCTGGCGGCGCGCCCCCGTCCCCGCCCGAGGAGGGCGAGGGCCCCACCCGCGTCATGAGCGACACGGAGCGGCAGGCCGCTCTGGCCGCCGTCCGTGCCGCGCAGGCCCAGGCCGCGGCAGCGGCAGCCCCGTCGACGACCGCGGAGACGGTCCGTCCGCCTCCTCCCCCGGGGGGGAGCGCGGCGGCGCACGACGTGGCCCCGGTGACGGTCCGGCCGCACAACGTCCCCATGGGACCCGCAGCGGCGGCGCACTACGCGACCGCCGATACGGTCCGTCCACCGCCTCCGCCCGAGGCGGGCGCGCCGGGCGAGCCTCCGGTCGAGGCGGATCCGCTGGTCGGCACCACGGTGGCCGGGGCGTACCGCATCGTCCGCCTCCTCGGAGAAGGCGGCATGGGCCGCGTCTACGAGACGCACCACACCCGCATCCCGGGCAAGCGCTTCGCCCTGAAGACGCTCCACCCCGAGCTCGCCCAGCAGCCCACCATCCTCGCGCGGTTCCAGCGCGAGGCCGAGGCGGCGGCGTCGGTCCGGAACCCGCACATCGTCGAGATCTTCGACGTGAACCGGCTGAGCGACGGCCGGCCGTGCATCATCGCCGAGTACCTGGACGGCCAGGGGCTCGGCGAGCTCCTCGCGGCGTCCGGGGGCCGCCTGCCGGTCGGCACGGCGGTGCGGATCGCCCGCGAGGTCTGCGACGGCATCGCGGCCGCGCACGCCGCGGGCGTCGTGCACCGGGACATCAAGCCGGAGAACATCTTCCTCACGGGCGACCCGGCGTGCCCCACCGTCAAGGTCCTCGATTTCGGCATCTCGAAGACCTCCGCGCCGTCCGCGCTCACGCGGACCGGCATGGTGCTCGGAACGCCGGCCTACATGGCCCCGGAGCAGGCCAAGGGGGACGAGATCGACGCGCGGGCCGACATCTACGCGGTCGGCGCGGTCCTCTACCACGCGCTCACCGGGCAGCGCCCCTTCGAGCGCAGCGACCCGACGGCGATGCTGCTCGCCGTCATGACCGAGGAGCCGCCGGCGCTGCGCACGGTGAACCCGGAGATCCCGCCGGAGCTGGAGCTCATCGTCCAGCGCGCCATGGCGAAGGAGAAGGAGGGCCGCTACGCCTCGATGGCCGAGCTCGCGAGCGCGCTCGCGCCGTTCGAGGAGGCGCCCCTGCCCGCGCAGCCGCCCAGCGCGCGCGCGTCGCTCGGGCGCCCGTCCGTGGCGCTCGGCAGGCCCTACGCGCTCTCGCACACCTTCGGCCTGCCCGGGTCGGCCGCCTCCGAGGCGTACCTGACGCGGCAGATGGTCTTCCTCTCGGCGAGCCTCGGCCTCGGGTGGCTCGGCGCGGGCCTCGTCAGCTGCCTCACCGGCCTCGCGCGCGCGGCGCGGAGCGACAGCGCCGCGCTGTCGGGCCAGGGCGCCACGCTGCTCACGCTCGGGGTCCTGTGCGCCCTGTTCGGCGTCGGGCTGCTCGGCGGCTTCTATGTCTTCCGCCACATCTGGCGGGACGACGCGAGGCTGAGCGCGCTCGCGCCGCGGCTCACGACGCCCGTCGTGCTCGCCCTCGTGGCGTACGGGGTGGCGTCGCTGCTCGTGCGGCTGCTCGAGGCCGTGTTCCTGCAGCGCGCCGTCGGCATCGCATGGCCGCTCTGGGACGCGCTGCTCTTCCTGATCAGCGTGGCCGCCGCGCTCGCGGCCGCGCTGTTCCAGTGGCGAGCCGAGCGGCGATGAGCCCGCGGCCAGGCCGGGTGACGCCGCCCATGGGCCGCAGCCAGCGCCTGTGTTAGGGGAGCGGGGCATGCCGCCGCAGGCCTCCGGGACCAGCGCCAGCCAGGGCAGCTCCCCTGATCGACCGGGGTCGCTCCCCGGGGCGACCACCGTCCTCACCGCGGGCGGCGGCGCCTCGGCCGGCCGCGCCGCCCTGCTCGCGCGGGCGCCCGCCGCGGCGCGCTGGATGGTCGCCGGCGCGGCCGCCGTCGTGGCCGTCGTCCTCGGCGCCGCCCTGCTGCGCGACGACGGCTCGCTCGCCCGGATCGAGGCTGCCGTGAGCGCCGAGCGCGCGGGGCCCGCGGGCTCCGCGCCCCGGCGCCCGGTGGCCCCGCGGCCGAGCGACGCGGTCCCCGCCGACGAGCTCGCCGCCGCGACCGCGGGCGGCGTGCTCCAGCTCGAGGCGCTCGCCGCGCGCTACCCCAAGGATCCGTCGATCTTCCGGGCGCTCATGCAGCGCCACGCGCTCCCGCCCCCGTACCACGCCGCCGCGCTCGCGGCGGCGAAGCGGCTCCTGGAGCTCGATCCGGGGGCGGCGGCGGACGACGACGTGAAGCGCGTCGTCTCGAGCGCCGCCGGCGGCCCTCCCGAGGCCGCGTCGGCCGCGCTCGACCTGATGGCGACCGGCATGGGGAGCCAGGGGGCCGATCTCCTCTACGACCTCTCGATCGGCAGCGCTGCGCTGAAGGAGCGCGCCGCGAAGCGGCTCGCCGAGGCCGCGGTCCTCGCGCGGGCGACGCCCGCGCTGCGCGTCGCGCACGAGCTCCGCGTCGCCCCCTCCTGCAAGGCGCGGCAGGCGCTCCTGGGGCGCGCGGCGGCCGACGGCGATCGGCGCGCGATCGACGTGCTCACGCCGCTCGTCTCCAGCAAGAGCAAGGGGTGCGGCTTCCTGGGGATGAGCCGCTGCGCGGCGCCGTGCGCCTCGATCGCGAAGGAGATCAAGGCGGCCATCCAGGCGATCGAGGCGCGCGTCGGGCCATCGCCCGGGGCGGCCGACGCGCCGGAGAGTCGGTGATCGCCCGCGCGCGCCGATCGCGTTGACCGAGGGTTGCGCGGGTGGGAGCCTTGCCATATCAGGGCTCAACTCATGTACGTTCCTGCTCAATCCTGGTCGCCAGATTCATGGCGTGAACGTCCCAACGCGGCGGCCATGCCGTATGACGACGCCGCGGCCGTCGACGCGGCCGTCGAGAAGCTCCGGGCGCTGCCGCCGCTCGTGACCTCGTGGGAGGTCGAGCGGCTCAAAGGCCACCTGGCCCAGGCGCAGCTCGGCCGGAGGTTCGTGCTGCAAGGGGGCGACTGCGCGGAGACGCTCGACGACTGCCGCCCGAACATCGTCACGAACAAGCTGAAGATCCTGCTGCAGATGTCGCTCGTGCTGGTGCACGGCGCCCGCCGGCCGGTCGTGCGCCTCGGGCGCTTCGCCGGGCAGTACGCCAAGCCGCGCTCCAGCCCGATCGAGACGCGCGACGGCGTGAGCTTGCCGAGCTATTTCGGGGATCTCATCAACCGCGCGCCCTTCGAGGCCGCCTCCCGGCGCCCGGATCCGGCCCTGATGGTGGCGGGATACCAGCACGCGGCGCTCACCCTGAATTTCATCCGATCCCTGTCGGAGGGCGGCTTCGCCGATCTGCATCACCCGGAGTACTGGGATCTGAGCTTCCTCGAGCGGGCGGACCTGCCCGGCGAGCTGCGCGAGCGCTACCAGCGGATGACCGAGCAGGTCGGGGAGGCCCTCCGGTTCATGGAGGCGCTCGCCGAGGTGCCGGTCGGGGAGCTGTCGCGGGTCGAGTTCTTCACGAGCCACGAGGGGCTCAACCTGCATTACGAGTCGGCGCAGACGCGGAAGGTCGCGCGCCGCCCCGGCTACTACGACCTGACGACCCACCTGCCCTGGATCGGCGAGCGCACGCGGCAGCCCGACGGCGCGCACGTCGAGTTCTTCAGCGGGGTGGCGAACCCGGTGGGCATCAAGCTCGGCCCGAAGACGGTCCCCGGCGAGCTGATCCGCCTCCTCGACCGGCTCAACCCGGCGGACGAGCCGGGCAAGATCGTGCTCATCGTGCGCATGGGCTCGGGCCGGGTGCGCGAGGGGCTCCCGCCGCTCATCGAGGCGGTGCGCTCGGCGGGGCGCAAGGTCCTCTGGATGTCCGACCCGATGCACGGCAACACGCAGACGACGTCCGGCGGGATCAAGACACGGAATTTCGAGGACATCCTGGCCGAGATCGAGGCGAGCTTCGAGGTGCACGAGGCGCTCGGGTCCCACCTCGGCGGCGTCCACTTCGAGCTCACGGGCGACGACGTGACCGAGTGCATCGGGGCGGGGCTCACGGAATCCGACCTCGATCGGCGCTACGCGAGCCTGTGCGATCCGAGGCTGAACTACCGCCAGTCGCTCGAGATGGCGTTCCGCATCGCCCACCGCATGGCGGAGTCCTCCCGGCGCTCGAGGGGCTGAGCGCCGGCGCCGCCCCGGAGCGGCGCTCGGACGAGAATCGGACGAGAATCGGACGAGAAGACGAACCCCCAAGACGCTAAGGGCGCCAAGAGAAGAAAAGCTTCTGAGCTCTCCTGGCGCCCTGTGTGTCTTGGCGGCTTTCTCTCTTTCATCGAGAGCACAGACGCTTGCCGTGATTCCCGCTGTGGCCTCGAGCGCTCTCGCCGTATTTCGGCCATCTCGCGTGCTCCGAGCGCCCGTCATCGGGAGACGCCTTCTGGCGATCCGTCGAGGCTATCCCAATGGATCCTCGCAGGGGGTAGCTCGCCATGCAGAACATCTCAACAGAACAGGGTGAACGCCGGCAGGGGGAGGGACATGCCATCACGGAGAGCTCGTTCGAGGGACAGCAGCGCTCCGCCGCATGCCCGACGCTCATCGAGTCTTTCCTGCCGGTGGCCGACATCGTCGTGAACGAGCAAATCGTCGTGATGGCGACGCCGGAGGCGACGTACGCCGCGCTGAAGCGGGTGGACTTCGCGAGGAGCCACTCTCTGCTCCTGCGCGCGGCCCTCGCGCTCCGCGTGGCCGAGGCGCGGCGCGCCCGGCGCAGGCTCCGGCTGGCGCCGCTGCCGGCGCCCGCGCGCGTGTCGCTCCAGAACGTCGAGGACTACGGCCAGATCAAGCTCGCCGAGCAGGAAGGCTCCGAGATCGTCGTCGGCGCGATCGCGCGCCTGATGAACGCGGAGAGCCTGTACGTGAGGCGGTCCGCCGCCGAGTTCAAGGCGTTCGACTGCCCCGGGTACGTGAAGGTGGCGGCCAGCTACGCCGTGACGCCCCACGGCCAGCGCCGGACGATGCTCTCGTACGAGGTGCGGATCCGCGCGACCGACACGCGGACGCGGCGGCAGCTGTTCTTCTGGGACGCGCTGACCTCGCCGCTCATGACGGCGATCACGCGCCGGGCGCTCCGCTACGCCGCGAAGGTCGTCGAGCGCCAGTGCGCCGCGCAGGCGCATCGCCAGGCCATGTAGCTCCGCCCGCGAGAGGTCCGGCCAGGGATGGCCGGACCTCTCCACGCGCGGCGCCGAGCGCCGGAGCGGCAGGCGCGCCGCGGCCCGCGGGAGCGCGGCCGCGGCGCGTCTTGCGCGCCTGCGCTCGCTCGTGCACCCTTCGCAGCGAAGGAGGCCCGCCATGCACCCGATTGCATCGACGAGCCTCGCTCTGGCGCGCCGCTGAGCGCGCCAGCGAGGCTCACATCCCGAGCTCATCTCGCGTGTCGCTGGAAACCGCGCGGCAGACGCGTGTGTGCGTCGCCGCGCCCTCGGGAGCATGGCATGAGCAAAGATCGATCGCGGAGCCGCGAACGCGCGCGCTCCGTCGTGGATGCAGGTTCGTTGTTCGGTGGGACGGCGGCGCGGCAGGCCCAGCGCAAGGAGCGCCAGCTCTGCCGTCAGGTGCAGGAGGCGGTGAGCGACGCGCTCGCCGCGCTCCGCGATGACGTCCTCCAGGACGTCTGGGTGATGCAGGTGGAGCCGGCGCCCGACGCGAGCCGGCTCGCGGTGGTCGTGCAGGTCGGGCCGGGCACGCCGCCGGAGGTGGCGGCGGCGCGGCTTGCGCGGGTGGCCGGCTACGTGCGCGCGGAGGTGGCGGGGGCGATCACGCGCAAGCGCGCGCCGACGCTCGCCTTCCAGGTGCAGCCGCCGGAGGAGGAGCCGTGAGCGCGCGCATCGCCGCGTGGCTCCCGGACGGCGCGGGCGCGGCGCTCGACGCCTCGCTCGCGCGGCTCGCGCGCACCGAGGACGTCGCGCACGTCGCGGTGATGCCCGACGCGCACGTGGCCGACGACGTGTGCGTCGGCACGGTGACCGCCACGACCCGCCGCCTCCTGCCGGCGGCGGTCGGCGGCGACATC
Source organism: Sorangium sp. So ce836 (assembly GCF_028553905.1). Taxonomy (NCBI): domain Bacteria; kingdom Pseudomonadati; phylum Myxococcota; order Polyangiales; family Polyangiaceae; genus Sorangium; species Sorangium sp. So ce836. Next base: position 6,338,594 of record NZ_CP102233.1, read on the forward strand.
GGGTGCGGCATGGTCGCGCTGCGGCTCCGCGCGGGCGCCGATCTGCTCGCGGATCGCGACCGCGCGGCGCGGCTCCTCTCGGGGCTCTGCCGCCGCGTCCCGCACGTCCTGCACCCGGCCGCCGGCGCCCCGCCGCTGCCGGACGACCTCGCCGAGGCGCGGCTCGGCGCGCCGCGGCTCGAGGCGATGAAGCGCCGCGAGGGCCGCATGGAGCTCGGCACGCTCGGCCGGGGAAACCATTTCCTGGAGGTGCAGCGCGACGAGGAGGGCGCGCTGTGGCTGCTCCTGCACAGCGGCTCGCGCGCCATGGGGCCGGCGATCCGGGAGCACCACGAGGCGCTCGCGGCGCGCGATCCCTCGGGGATCCGCTTCCTCGAGGCCGACAGCGAGGCCGGGCGCGCGTACCTCGCCGACGCGGCGTGGGCCGCGAGCTACGCGCGGGCGAGCCGCGCCCGGATGGCGGCCGAGGCCGCGGGGCTCTTCGCCGAGCTGTTCGGCGTCGAGGTCGACGCGCCGTCGCGCATCGAGGTCGATCACAACCACGTCCGGCGCGAGGAGCACGGCGGGCGCGCGCTCTGGGTGCACCGCAAGGGCGCCATGGGGCTCCGCGAGGGCGAGCTGGGCGTCGTGCCCGGGTCGATGGGGAGCCCGAGCTTCCACGTGGCGGGGCGCGGCCACCCCGACGCGCTCGGGTCGTCGGCGCACGGCGCCGGGCGCGCGCTGCCGCGGGGCGAGGCGCGCCGCCGCATCGGCGCGCGGCAGCTGCTGCGGGAGGCCGAGGGCGTGTGGTTCGATCATCGCCTCGCCGACCGGCTCCGCGAGGAGGCGCCCTCGGCCTACAAGGACATCGGCGCGGTCATGCGGGCGCAACGCGCGCTCGTGCGCGTCGTCCGCCGGCTCCGGCCGGTGCTCGTCTACAAGGCGCCGTGAGCGCGCCGCTCACGGCCGATCGAGTGTGAAGACGGGCGACGTCCACGTGTCCCAGTGCGCCTCGTTGCCCGGATCGCCGAGCGCCCTGAGCGCGCGGAGCTTGATCCGATAGTCCCCGTCCGGGACGACCGTCGGCCGCCCGTCGAGCTTCGTCGTGCCCTTCCACCCGTACCGCGTGACCGCCGTCGCCGACGAGCTCTGGCCGACGTGCGAGAGCGAGAGCGCGCGCCCCCACGGCTTCGCGGTCGCGGCCTCGACGATGTCGAGGGTCACGCGCTCCGCGCCGTGATCGAAGTGGACCATCACGTATGGCACGTCGTCCGACGCCAGCGTGTAGGTCGCGCCGCTCCGCTGGGGGACCACGCGCGTCCCGCTCAGCTTGCCGAGCCACGGCGCCTCGCTGCCCGACGGCTTGAGGACGGGGACGCTCTGGTAATCGCCCTTGAAGCCCGCGTACGGCACCCGCAGCGGGCCGTCGGCCGCGCCGCCCCGCGGGGTGAACACGAGATAGCCGCCGAACAGGCCCCCGTCCGCGAGCGCGTCGCTCGCCCTCACCGTGACGGTGACGGTCGCGCGGCCGTGGGCGGGCACGGTGACGCTCGGGGCGCTGAAATCGACGGCCGCGGCGCCGGCGGTCGCGCTCGTCGGCCTCCAGTGATCGCCGCCGGTCGCGCACGCGGCGGGCGCGTGCGACAGGTCGTAGGTGACGTCGTGCGCGGCCGAGTTCTCGAGCGTCAGCGTGCGCGCGGCGGGGCCGGCTTCGCTCTCGCCGAGCGCGAGCTTGCCGGGGCTGATCACGGTGGTCGCGCGGATCGCCCGGTCGACGCGCATCACCCCCGCCCCCTGCCGGTGCGCGCCCTCGGGCACCTGCCCGCTCGGATCGCCGCTCCACGGCGCGGGGACGGCGCTGTTCTGCAGGACATCGCGCACGCGCGGCGCCGAGAGCTCCGGGCGCGCGTCGAGCAGGAGCGCGACGGCGCCCGCCACGTGCGGCGCCGCCATCGACGTGCCGCTGAGCGTGTCGTACGAGCCCTGCTCGACCGGGACCGTCGAGTAGATCGCGCCGCCGGGCGCGGCGAGGTCGGGCTTGAAGGAGAGCGCTGCGCTCAGGCCGTGCGAGCTGAAGCCGGAGATGAGGCCCGCGGTGCTGCTCTGCGCGGCCACGGCTCGGTCGGTCCAGCTGTGGGTCAGCGGCCCCGCGTCGAGGCGCGCGCTCAGCAGCTCGCCGTCGGCCTGCGCGATCCCCACGACCGGGATCGAGATCGGGCTGCTCGCCGCGACCGACGGGTTCATCACGCCGCCTCGGTCGTTGTAGATCACGACGCCGGCCGCGCCCGCGGCCTGCGCGTGCGCGGCCTTCTCGTGGAAGGGGCAGCCGCCGCGCCGGACGAGCGCGATCTTGCCCGCGAGGCTGCCCGCGGGGAGCTCGTCGCACGCGTCGCGCGCGCTCGTGGGCGTCCCGGTGCGCGCGAGGGGGGCGCTCCCCGAGAGCGGCGGCGGCGGGCTCCCCTCCGCGCGCGCGTAGCCGATCGCCGCGTTGCCCGGCGCCACGGTGAACGACAGGCGGGTCACGCGGGTGCCGTCGATCGATGCGGCGCCGATGACCGCCTCGCCCACGCCGGGCGCGCCCGCGCCCCAGAGCCCCTTCTCGCCGCTGTTGCCGATCGACGCGACGACCACGACGCCCCGCGCGACGAGCGCGTTCGCCGCGGCCGCCGTCGGGTAGTCGGGCCACTGGAACGGCGTCCCGATGCTGATGTTGACGACGTGCATGCCGTCCTCGGCGGCCCGCTCCATCGCCTTGAGGATGATGTCGGCGCGCGATCCGCCGCGGCAGCCGAACACGCGGTAGGCGCCGAAGGTCACGTCCGGCGCCACGCCCTGCACGATCCCGTTCGCCCCGATGATGCCGGCGACGTGCGTGCCGTGGCCCAGGCAATCGTCGGGGTCGTCGTCGGGCGCCGGCGGATTGCTCGAGTCGCCGGCGACGAAGTCGTCGCCGACGAAGTCGTGGCCGAACGCCACGCGGCAGCCCTGGCCGAAGCAGCCGCCGAGATCGGGGTGATGGTAGTCGACGCCGCTGTCGATCACGCCGACGCGGATGCCCTCGCCGGTCACGCCGAGGTCGCGGCGCACGAGGTCCGCGCCCGACATGTCGCTGGCGACGGCGAGATCCGGATCGACCGCGGTCGCGGCGCGCACGGCGTCGAGCTCCACGGGCACGACGGGGTAGACGGCCTTGACCCCGGGCATCTCGGAGAGCGCGGCGGAGCCCCCGCGCGCGACGCGAACGGAGAGGCCGTCCCAGAGCTCCTCGAACGAGAACCGGAGCGTGTACCGGAGCCCGCGCTCCTCGGCCGCCCGCCGGAAGAGCGCCCGCTCCTCGTCGGCGAGGCCCTTCATGCGCGCGCGCCCGCCGCTCGTCGCGGCCGGCGCGCGCTCGAGCTCCACGAACCAGAGCTCCGTCGGCTCATCGGGCGCGAACGTCGCCTCGCCCGCCGCTGCGCCGTCCGGAGGGGCGTTGTTCTGGCTCGCCCCCTCGACTCCAAGCTCTCCGCTGCACCCTGAAAGAGCGATGTGGAGGCAAGCCAGACCGAACCAGCGCACACCGCATTTCATGAGCCCTGTTCCGCGCGTTCCGATCATCGATTCAGCTATGTTCGATGACGCGAATCGGTCAAGCGTGAGCGGGGCGAGAACGGCTCGGCGACGGCGCGTCACGGCGTCATCGTCGTAGACCCTGGAAGCGCGGCTATTTCAGGACAGACCTCTTTCGCGTCGGGCACAGAGCCTCACGACATCATCGCCGCAGGCCCTGGAAGAGTGGCTGTTTCAGGTCAGCCCTCCTTTCGCGTCGGGCATAACGAGCGCTGCGCCGTCGGCGCGGCCACGTGGCGCAGCGCGCCCGCCCCGAAGTCCAAGGCGGTCGTCCTGGAGAGCCATCGATTTCGCGATCTCACCACTGTCCTGTCCCGCCACCTCTCGTCGCCTGCGCGCCGGAGCGGAGGAGGCGGCCAGCGGCTCTCCGCAGCGCGGGAAGTAGAGAGGCCGCCAGGGCGCGAGGGGCGCAAGCGACGCAAGAGAACAGAGATAAAATCTGTTCCCCTCTTCCCCTTGCGCCCCTTGCGCCCTGGCGGTCCTCTTCCCATCTGCCGATTTTCTCTGGATCTTGACGTGATCGGTGTTCTAGGGTCGCGCGGCTCTCCGGCGCGGGCGGCGCCGGGCTCGGATGTGGAATGACGATCCTCGCGCGCGCCTTGTTCTCCATGCACCATCGCCTGGTCCACGTGCCGCGCGTGGAGCGCGTCGCGCGGGCGCTGTCCGCGCAGGTGGGCCGCGCGGCGTCGCTGCTCGACGTGGGCGCGGGCGACGGGACGGTCGCGCTCGAGGTCGCGCGCCGGGTCGGCGCGCAGCGCGTCGTCGGCGTCGACGTGAAGGCGCGCCCCGGCGCGGCGCTCCCGGTCGTCGCGTACGACGGCGAGCGCCTCCCCTTCCCCGACGGGGCGTTCGAGGCGGTGCTCCTGTCCGACGTGCTGCACCACTGCGCGCGCCCCGCCGCGCTGCTCGCGGAGGCGCTCCGGGTCGCCGCGCGCGTCGTCGCGCTCAAGGATCACTTCCGGTTCGGCCCGGTCTCGGAGAAGGTGCTGCTCCTCATGGACCTCGTCGGCAACGCCGCGCCGGGCGTCGAGGTGCGCGGCACCTACTTCACGCCGGGCGAGCTCGTCGAGCTCGTGCGCGGCGCGGGAGGGCGCATCACCGGCCTCGAGTGGCCGCTCCGGATCCACGACATGCCGTTCCGCCTGGTGACGCAGGATCGACTGCAGTTCGCGGCCCGGGTCGAGCGCCCGGCCGAAGGAGGGGGGCGATGACCGGGCTCAGGTCGTTCGTCGTCGGCGGCGCCGGGTTCATCGGGAGCCACCTCACCGATCGCCTGGTCGAGCGCGGCCCCGTGACGCTGTACGACAACCTCTCGGTCGGGCGCCGCGCGTTCGTGGCCTCGCACCTCGCCTCCGGGCGCGCGACGCTCGTCGAGGCGGACGCCCTCGACCTCGAGCGCCTCACCGAGGCCATGGCGGGCCACGACCTCGTCGTGCACCTCGCCGCGAACCCGGAGGCGCGCTGGGGGCTCGCGCGGACGCGGCTCGATCTCGAGCAGGGGACGATCGCGACGTACAACGTGCTCGATGCGATGCGGCGCACGGGGGTGAGCCGGCTCATCTTCTCGTCCTCCGGGACGGTCTACGGCGACACCGCGCGGCGGTGCGCCGAGGGCGATCTCGGCGCCCTGCCGATCTCGCTCTACGGCGCGAGCAAGCTCGCGGGCGAGGCGCTCATCAGCGCCTACGTCGAGTGCTTCGGCCTCACCGCGTGGATCTACCGCTTCGGCAACGTGGTCGGGCCGCGCGGGACCCACGGCGCGGCGCTCGATTTCCTGAAGAAGCTCCGCGACCGCCGCAGCGAGCTCGAAGTGCTCGGCGACGGACGCCAGTCGAAGCCGTACCTCGATGTCCGCGACTGCGCGGAGGGGATCCTGTTCGGCTTCGATCGCGCCGGGGAGCGGCTGAACATCTTCAACCTCGCGCCCGAGGACGCGACGAGCGTCTCCCGCATCGCGGAGCTGTGCGTGGCGGCGTCGCCCTACCCCGACGCGGTGATCCGGTATCAGGGCGGCGAGCGCGGGTGGCCCGGCGACGTCCCGCGATCGCGGATGGATCCGGGCAAGCTGGCGGCGCTGGGCTTCCGGGTGCGCCACACGAGCGACGAGGCCGTGCGCATGGCGGTGGAGGCGCTGGCGAGCGAGGTGTTCGGGGGCGAGCCGGCGGGGTGAGGGCCAGGGCGGCGGAGCGCCCGGGGCGCGCCGCGGTGGTAGACTCTGCGCATGGCTGAGCTCACTCTCTACATCGGAAACAGGTCCTATTCCTCATGGTCGCTCCGGCCCTGGCTCGCCCTGAAGCACGCCGGTGCCGAGTTCGACGAGGTGGTGATCCCGCTCCGGGCGCCGGGCGTCCGCACCCCGGAGATCCAGCGCCACTCGCCCTCGGGCAAGGTGCCGGCCCTGAAGCACGGGGCGCTCACGATCTGGGAGTCGCTCGCGATCGCCGAGTACGTGGCGGAGAGCTTCCCCGAGGCGAAGCTCTGGCCGGAGGCGCGCGACGCGCGCGCCGTCGCGCGTGCGGTGAGCGCCGAGATGGCGAGCAGCTTCGCCGCGCTCCGCACCGCGCTGCCGATGAACGTGCGGCGCAAGATCCAGGGCGTGGCGATCACCGAGGCCGCGTCGCAGGACATCGCGCGCGTCCAAGCGATCTGGAACGACTGCCGATCTCGCTTCGGCCAGGGGGGCGAGTTCCTGTTTGGCCGCTTCAGCGTCGCGGACGCGATGTACGCGCCGGTCGCGACGCGGTTCGACACGTACGGGGTCGAGCTCGACGCGGTCTCTCGGCGCTACGTGGCGGCGATCCTGGCCCTCCCCGCGATGCAGGAGTGGATCGCGAAGGCCAGGGAGGAGCCGCACATCATCGAGGCGTACGAGGCGATCGGCGTCGTGGGCAAGTAGGGGCGAGCACGCCGCGGACTGAGGAGCCGGCGGACAGCGCGGGCGCGACGACGACGACGATCGACGACGATGACGATGTCGCGCAGGTTCCGCCGCCCCGTCGCGCGGTAACGGCTGCGGCCGGTGGCGAGACGCGCTACGAGACCCCGACATGCCGCACGAACTCGACCTCATCCTCACGCTCACGGGCGGGCTCACCGCCGCCCTCGCGTTCGGCTTCATCACCCAGCGGCTGAGGCTGTCGCCCATCGTGGGCTACCTGCTGGCGGGGATCCTCGTCGGCCCCTTCACGCCGGGGTTCGTGGCCGACAAACCGCTCGCGGACCAGCTCGCGGAGATCGGGGTCATCCTGCTGATGTTCGGGGTCGGCCTGCAGTTCCACGTCCGCGAGCTCCTCGCCGTGCGCAAGGTCGCCGTGCCGGGCGCCCTCATCCAGATCGCCGTCGCCACCGCGCTCGGCGGCCTGGTCGGCCGCGCCGCTGGCTGGTCGTGGGCCGCGTCGCTCGTCTTCGGCGTCGCCATCTCGGTGGCGAGCACCGTCGTGCTCACGCGCGTCCTCAGCGACAGCCACGTCCTGCACACCCCGGCCGGCCACCTCGCCATCGGCTGGCTCGTGCTCGAGGACGTCTTCACCGTGCTGGTGCTCGTGCTGCTCCCCGCCCTGCTCGGCGGGGACGACGGCGCGGGCGCGACGGGGATCGCCGTGTCCGTGGGCGTCGCGGTCCTCAAGCTCGCTGGCCTCGTGGCCTTCGTCTTCATCGTCGGACAGCGCGTCATCCCCGTGCTGCTCGGGTACGTGGCGAAGACCGGCTCGCGGGAGCTCTTCACCCTGACGGTGCTCGTGGTCGCGCTCGGCGTCGCCGTCGGCTCGGCGGTGCTCTTCGGCTCGTCGATGGCGCTCGGCGCCTTCCTGGGCGGCCTGGTCGTCGGCCAGTCCGACTTCAGCTCGCGCGCCGCCTCGGAGGCGCTCCCGATGCGCGACGCGTTCGCCGTGCTGTTCTTCGTCTCGGTCGGCATGCTCCTCGACCCCGCGCAGCTCGCCATGGGCTGGCCGGTCGCCGCGGCGACGCTCGCCGTGGTGCTGATCGGCAAGCCGCTCGCCGCGCTCGTCGTCGTGGTGCTGCTCCGCCGCCCCCTCCAGACCGCCTTCGCCGTGGCCCTGTCGCTCGCGCAGATCGGGGAGTTCTCGTTCATCCTCGCGACGCTCGGCCGGCAGCTCGGCATCATGCCGGACGAGGCCTCGCAGGCGCTCGTCGTCGCGTCGATCGCGTCGATCACCTTGAACCCCCTGCTCTTCAGCCTCCGGGATCGCATGGCGCGGTCGACCTCGGCGCTCCTCCTGCGCCGCGGCGCCGCGGCGCAGGCCGGCGCGGAGCCCGCTCCGGAGGACGAGAACGCCCACCGCACGGTCGTCGTCGGCTACGGCCCGGTCGGGCGGACGCTGACCCGGCTGCTCCGGGAGAACGGCATCGAGCCCGCGGTCGTCGAGCTGAACCTCGACACGGTGAAGCACCTGCAGGGCCAGGGCATCCGCGCGATCTACGGCGACGCGACGCAGCGGGAGATCCTCGAGCGCGCCGGGGTCGGGACGGCAGACAGCCTGCTGTTCACGTCGGCGGGCCCGTCCGGGGACGCGGTGATCGAGCAGGCGAAGGGCCTCAATCCCGGGCTGTTCGTCCTCGCCCGCGCCTTCTACATGCGCGAGGTGCCCGCGCTGAAGAAGGCGGGCGCGGACGTCGTCGTGACCGGCGAGGCGGAGGTCGCGTTCTCGATGACCGAGCGCCTCCTCGTGCGGCTCGGCGCCACGGCCGAGCAGGTGGAGCGCGAGCGCGAGCGCGTCCGGAGCGAGCTCTTCGGCACCAGCGCGCCGGAGCCCCAGCCCGCGGCGCCCGCGGGGTGATCCCGCCGCGGGGCGGCGCTCCGGCTCAGCGCGATTTGCCGAGCCAGGTCACGCCGCCGACGACGAGCGCGAGCCCGACGACCTGCTGCCACGCGAACGGCTCGCCCAGGATGACCCAGGAGAAGGCGATCGTGAGCACCGGGCCGAGCGTCGAGAACGTCGCGGCCCGGCCCGCGCCGAGCCGCCGGATCGCCGCCGCGAGCAGGACGATGGGGAGCACCGTGCTGATCGTCGCCATCGCCGCCGCGTACCACCACACCGCGGCCGGGAGCTCCGCCAGCCGGGCGGGGCTCTCCGTCGCCGCGTAGTGCGCGAGCACCATCACGCACGAGGTCGCCCCGCAATACGCGGCGAGGCGCGTCGAGCCCACCCTGGAGGCGAGCTTGCCGACGCCGATGTAATAGAGCGCGTAGGTCACCGAGCTCGCGAACACCCACGCTCCGCCGATGGCGACGACCCGCGCGTCCCCGGTTTGCTCGAGATCGTGCCATACGGCCGCCGCGAGGCCGAGATAGCACACGGCGAGCGCTCCCCAGGCCTTGCCGCGCACCGGCTGCTTCAGCCACACCGCGCCGATCAGGAGCACGAGCGTCGGATAGACGAACAGGATCAGGCGCTCGAGGCCGGTGCTGATGTACGTGAGCCCGATGAAGTCGAACAGGCTGGACAGGTAGTACCCGAGGAAGCCGACGAGCAGCACGCCGCCCCAGAGGCCGGGCGTCATGGGCTCGGCGGCCTCGTCGCGCTCCCTCCGGGCGAGCCACAGGAAGAACGGCAGCGCGATGCCCATCCGCAGCGCGAGCAGCGACACCGCGTCGATCGGGTGCGCGGCGTAGGCGAGCTTCACGAAGATCGCCTTCAGCGCGAACGTCGCCGCGGAGAGGACGGCGAACGTCCGGCCATCGTCGAGGAGGCCAGTCGGCAGCTCGCCGGTCAAGGTGTGTGCGCGCTCGGGATGGGACATGGAATCGCGTCTCTCGTCGTCACAGGCTCACAGGGCGATCCGCAGGAGACCGGTCATCGGCCTCCGCGACCCCGCCCTGCGGGCGCGCTCCTCGAGCCAGCATTGCGCGTGGAAGTCCGCGTTTGCCATCGCACAGGACGGCTTCGGGGCGAGGCAGGTATTTTTCAGGTAGGGGACGATCTCCCGGCTGGGTAGCTGTCCGGGCCGTTGCGCGCGCGGATCGCGTCGGATCGGGCCGCGCTCCCCGGGGGCCTTGGGCTAAGCTCCCCGTTCCGATGACGTCCCCTGCTGGCCCAGGCACCGCCGCGCGCGTCCCGGGTGCGCTCCCCGCCCCCGTCGGGCCGCCCCCGCCGCGGCGGCGCGCGCCGATCGCGCAGGACCCCTCGGGCGTGCACCAGGTCGGCGCGTCGTTCCTGCAGATCGCCGCCACGGTCGGCGGCATGGCCGTGCTCGCGGGGCAGATCGCGGCGCGCGTGGCCACGCTCCGCGTCGACGGCGCCGAGTTCATGCGCAACCTCTACAGGATGGGCGTCAAGTCGATGCCCATCGTCGTCGTGACCGCGCTCTTCACCGGCGCGATCATGGTCATCCAGGCCGCGCCGCTGGTCGAGCGCTTCGGCGCGCACGGCCTGCTCGGCTGGGGCGCGGGCTTCGGCACGCTCCGCGAGATCGCCCCGTTGCTCACGGCGCTCATGATCAACGGCCGCGTCGGCGCCAACAACACCGCCGAGCTCGGCACCATGGTCGTCACCGAGCAGATCGACGCCCTCCGCGTCCTCGCGATCGACCCGGTGAGCTTCCTCATCGCCCCGCGCTTCCTCGCGATGGTGCTGACGCTGCTGCTCTCGGTGATCTTCGCCGACGCGCTCGCCCTGCTCGGCGCCGCGTTCACCGGCGACCTCCTGCTCGGCGTCGCCCCGGCCGTCTTCTACAACGGCCTCACGAGCGGGCTCCTCGGCATCGGCGACGTCATGAGCGGCCTCGTCAAGAGCGTCGTCTTCGGCGTCGTCCTCGCGCTCTCGAGCTGCCAGTACGGCCTCGGCGTGACCGGCGGCGCCCCCGGCGTCGGCCGCGCCGTCAACGCGACCGTCGTCGCCTCGGCCGCCGGCATCTTCATCCTCGACTACTTCGTCTCGTTCACGCTCGACTGATCGACGGCGCCGCGCATGCCCACCTCCCACCCGAGCTTCCCGGACCGCGCGAGCGCTGGCCCCCCCACCGGCCCCCCCTCGAGCGAGCTCCGGGACGTCGCGCCCGAGCTGTCCGGCGTCGCCGCGATCGGCGGCGCCGCGCTGTCCCTCCTCGCGTCCGCGCGCGAGCTCTACTCGGTGTTCGTAAGGACGCTTTACTACTGCGCGAAGGGCCGCCGCGAGCCGGGCGCCGTGCTCGTGCAGATGTACGAGATCGGCAACAAATCGCTGTTCTTCCTGACGGTCGTGATGGGCTTCATCGGGATGATCATGGTCTTCCAGGCCGGCCAGCAGGCCAAGCGGGTCATCCCGGATCTGACCATGCTCGGCGCGACCTACCTCGAGCTGCTCGTCCGCGATCTCGCCGCCTCGATCGGCGCGCTGATGCTCGCCACGCGCGTCGGCGCCGGCATCGCCGCCGAGATCGGCTCGATGGTGGTGACCGAGCAGGTCGACGCCCTGCGCATGTGCGCGGCCGATCCGATCGACTACCTCATCAAGCCGCGGTTCATCGCGAGCCTGCTCATGACGACGTGCCTCATCGTCTGGAGCGCCGCGGTCGCGTTCACCACGGGGATGGTCACCGCGTACAGCATGTTCGACGTGAGCCCCGAGACGTTCATCAACGTGAGCCTCGTCGACGCGGGCGACCTCGCCACCGGCCTCGCCAAGTGCTTGGCGTACGGCGCCGCGATCCCGGTGGTCTCCGGCCACTCCGGCCTCTCGACCTTCGGCGGCAGCGAGGGCGTGGGCTGGGCGACGACGCGGGCGGTCGTGAACTCCTCGCTCGCGGTCATCGTCCTCAACATGCTGATCTCGGCGGCCGCGTTCCTGATCTTCCGCTAGCCGGATCGCGCCGCCGCGCCGGCGCGTCACTCGATCGGCCCCTCCGCGCTGCCGGTGATGAACTGCCGCACGATCGCGTCCTCGGAGCCCTGGAACATCGCTCGATCCCCGAGCAGGCGGACGAGCCCTTGATAGAGCATGACGATGCGGTCGGCGATCGTGAAGATGCTCACGAGATCGTGGCTCACGACGATGCTCGTCACGCCGAGCGTGTCGCTGAGCTCGCGGATCAGCTTGTCGACGCGCCGCGCGCTCACCGGGTCGAGGCTCGTGGTCGGCTCGTCGAAGAGCACGTAGCGCGGGTCGAGCGTGAGCGCGCGGGCGATGGCGACGCGCTTGCGCATCCCGTCGCCGAGCTCCGGCGGGAAGCGGTCGGCGAACTCGCGCATGTGCACCTGCTCGAGCCGCCGCCGCGCCTCCGCGAGCGCCTCCTTCGGCTTGAGCCCCTTGTGCTTGCGGAGCGGGAGCGCGACGTTCTCGGCGCACGTCATCGAGTCGAACAGCGTCGAGTGCTGGAACACCATCGCGCACTTCATCCGGACCGGGTACATCCGGGCCTCGTCGAAGCGGCTCACCTCCTCGCCGTCCAGCCAGATTTCCCCGCCGTCCGGGTAGAGCAAGCCGACGAGGTGCTTGATCAGCACGCTCTTCCCGACCCCCGACTGCCCGATGATGAAGAACACCTCGCCGTCCTCGACGTCGAACGAGACGTCCTTGAGGACCTCTTTGGGTCCAAAGGATTTTCTGACATTCCGGAACGAAATCATCGCGACCTGCGAAGGAATGACGGTTGCGTCAGGACAAAGGCAGCGCGAAGCGTCACGACGCGCGCCGGAAACAATGCGTCAGAGCGGCGGGATCCCGGCCTATTTCCCTCACCTCCCGCGGCGAGATCGGAGAAGATGAAGACCCCATGGCAAGCCCGCGATCGATCGAGGTCAAAGTCGGGATCCTCATACTCACGGCGATCGGGCTCCTCGCCACGTTCATCCTCGTGATGGGCGGGGTCAACTTCCAGCCGAAGTATTCGATCTACGTCGAGTTCGACAACCCGGGCGGCCTCCAGACCGGGGCGCCGGTGAAGATCGCCGGGGTCGAGGTCGGCAAGCTCAGCGAGATCCACTTCCGCGGCGGCCAGGTCGGCAAGGACGGCCGCCGCGAGCCGCTCGTGCGGATCCAGCTGCGCGTCGAGGAACGTTACCAGCAGAGCATCCACGACAACGCCACGTTCTACGTCACGACGCAGGGCGTGCTCGGCGAGCAGTTCCTCGCGATCGAGCCGGGCTCGACCGATCGGCCGGTGCTCCCGGCGAACGCGGTCGTCCGGGGGCTGGATCCGCCGCGCCTCGACATGCTCCTCGCCGAGGGATACGAGCTCCTGCACGCGACCGTCACGGCGATGCGCGAGCACCGGGAGGAGGTCGGCGAGGCGTTCGACGGGCTCCGGAAGACGCTGAAGGGCACCGGCGACTTCATGCACCGGAACCAGGACCGGCTCGATCGCATCGCCGAGAACGTCGAGCAGATCAGCCTCGACGGCACCGATCTCGTGAAGGACGCCCGGCAGAAGTACGTGAACAACCCGCAGATCGACCGGATCCTCTCGAACGCCGATCAGGTGAGCAGCACGGCCGCGCGCGATCTGCCGCCGCTCATGGCGGACGCGCGCGAGACGCTGGCCAACGCGCGCCGGCTCTCCACCACGGTGGGCGGCGAGCCGGAGCAGGCGAAGATCAGGAAGACGCTCGACGACATCGCCGAGATCGCGGGCAAGGCGCGGGCGGCGACCGCCGACGCCCAGGAGGTCCTCGCCCACGTCAAGCGCGGCAAGGGGACGGTGGGCGCGCTGGTGATGGACGAGCAGCTGTTCGACGACCTCCAGGAGCTCGCCCGCGACCTCAAGCACAACCCCTGGAAGTTCTTCTGGCGCGAGTGAGCGCCCGCCGCGCCCTCGGAGGCGCGCGGCGCCGCCCCTTGCTGCGGGCGCACGGCGCCGCGCCCGCAGGCGAGGGCGCGGCGGCGGACGAGTCCGGGAAAGCGCGGACGCCGGCCGGCCCGGGCGGTCAGGCCAGCTTGATCAGCGGGGCGCCTTCGGTGACCGCGGCCCCCTCGGTGACGAGGATCTCCTCGACCGTCCCCTCGTCCTCGGCCTCGACGGGCATCTCCATCTTCATGGACTCGAGGATGACGACGACGGTCCCCTCTTCGACCTTGTCGCCCGGCTTGACCTCGATCTTCCAGACGGTACCGGTGATGTGCGCCTTGATGACGTTTGCCATGGGCGCGCGAACCTACCGGAGAGCCGCCGAGAATCCAACGGGACCGTGGCGCGAGGCGCCGCGGCCGCGGGTGGCGCTGATGAGTCGGGCGTTCCCTGCTCGCGCGTGCCCGCGGCCCCTCTCTGGACGGTACAGGTCGCTCGGTGGCGCAGGTGCGCGCGGCGGCGCGGGTACACAGGTGCGCGGACAGCGGACGTCGAGGGCGTGGAAGCTGGGCGTGGACGCCGGGCGTGGACGCTGGGCGTGGAAGCGTGGGAGCGTGGAAGCGCGGAAGGGACGGAGCGCTGCGATTTCCGCTGGTACCTGCCGTGCACCACGGCGATAATCTGGCCGGCGGCCCCGCGGTTCCTCGACATCGCGAGGGTCGCGGTGATCGCGAAGATTTGCGTGAAAGCCGCGCTGCGGGTCAGAATCGTCTTGCTCGGTGCCCTCTCCCAGGGCGACCTGCAGGTTCTCCGCACCGCCCCTAGGTAGCTCAACCGCACGCGCTCGATCGAAGGAGCCACGAGGTCATGTCGGAACAGAAGGAAAGCTCGGTCCTGTTCTCGCTCAAGGAGCTGATGAACCTCGAGGAGGATCGCATCAAGACCGAAGAGGCCCAGAAGGCCGCCGCCGCCGCCGCCGCCGAGAAGGCGCGGGTCGAGGCGGAGCGCGCCGCGCGCGAGGCCGAGGAGCTGCGCATCCGCACCGAGGAGGAGCGCCGCCGCAACGAGGAGCGCCGCGCCCGCGAGGAGGCGGCGCGGCTCGAGGCGATCCGGCAGGCCGAGATCGAGAAGGCGCGCGTCGAGGCCGAGCAGAAGGCGCGGCTCGAGGCGATGGCCGCGCAGCAGCACCACGAGCGCTCGCTCGCGGCGCTGCAGCAGGACGAGTCGAAGAACAAGCTGCGCAAGCTCCTCATCGGCGGCGCCGTCGCCAGCGTGCTGGTGATCGGCGGCATCACCATCGCTGCGGTCAAGTCGGCCCAGGAGAACGAGGCGCGCATCGCCGCCGAGGCCGCGCGCGCACGCGAGCTCGAGGAGGCGAACAAGCGGCTCGAGGCGCAGATGAAGGAGTCCGAGTCCAAGATGTCGGGGCTCCGCGACCAGCTCGCGAGCGCGAAGGACGAGGCGACGCGCCTCGCCCTGCAGAAGCAGCTCGAGGCCGAGCAGCAGAAGCAGGAGCAGCTGCGCCGCGGCGGCGGCGGCGGCGGCGTGCGGCCGTCCGGCGGCCAACCGGCGAGCGGCGGAAACAGCAAACCCTGCAACTGCGCCCCTGGCGATCCGCTCTGCAGCTGCTTCTGATCGGGGACGGGATCACCGCATGACGAACACCGGCTACGTCAGGCAGAGGACGAGCCTCGGCGGCAGCTCGCTCGACGAGGCGCGCCGCAGGCTCGTCTTCCCGCTCGACTATGCGACCCTCGACGAGGCGCGGGCGGCGGCGACCCGCGTCGCCCCCTCGGTCGGCGTGCTCAAGGTCGGCCTGGAGCTGTTCGTCCGCGAGGGGCCGGCCGCGATCGAGATCGGCAGGTCGCTCGGCCTCGATGTCTTCCTCGACCTGAAGCTGCACGACATCCCCGAGACGGTGGCCCGCGCGGTGTCGAGCGCCGCCGCGCACGGCGTCCGCTACCTGACGGTGCACGCGGCCGGCGGCGCCGAGATGCTGCGGCGCGCGGCCCAGGAGGCGGCGCGCTCCCAGGATCTGATCCTCCTCGCCGTCACCGTGCTCACGTCGCTCGACGCGGGCGACCTGGCCGCGCAGGGGATCCAGGGGAGCACGTCGGATCACGTGGTGCGGGTGGCGCAGCTCGCGCGCGGCGCCGGCATCCACGGGTTCGTCACCTCGCCGCAGGAGGTGCCGGCGCTGCGGGCGGCGCTCGGGCAGAGCGAGCTCATCGTGACGCCGGGCATCCGCCTCGGCCCCGGGCAGGACGGCGCGCGCGCCGACGATCAGAAGCGCATCGCCACGCCGTCGGCCGCGATCTCGGCCGGCGCCGATCTCCTGGTGGTCGGCCGGCCGATCCGCGACGCGGCCGATCCGCTCGCCACGGCGCGCTCCATCGTCCAGGAGATCGCGCACACGCTCCACCCCCCGCGCTGACGTGAGCCGACTCGTCTACGGTCTCCAGCCGGTCCGCGAGGCGATCCGCGCGCACGGCGCCCGGGTCGGCTGGGTCCTCGTCCAGCGCGACGGCGGCCCGAAGCTCGACGCGCTCGCGCGCCTCGCGGAGGGCCAGGGCATCCCGACCGAGCGCGCGCCCCGCGGCGAGCTCGATCGCCGCAGCGCCGGCGGCCGCCACCAGGGCGCCGTCGCGTCGGCGCCCGAGCTCCAGATCGTCGGGGTCGACGCGATCCCGGTCGTCGAGGAGGGCCAGCCCGGCGTCGGCACCATCACGGTGGCGCTCGACGGCGTGATGGACCCCCAGAATTTCGGCGCGGTGATCCGCAGCGCCGTCGCCCTCGGTGCGCGGGCGATCCTGTGGCCCGAGCACAGCTCGGCGCCGCTCACGCCGGCGACGTTCCGCGCGTCTGCAGGCGCGATCGAGCACGCGAGGCTCTGCCGTGTCCGCTCCTTGCCCGACGCGCTGGAGTCGCTCGCCGCCCGGGGTGTCGCCGCGATCGCGCTCGACGCCCAGGGCCCGGTCGAGCTCGGCGAGCTGCCCCTGACCGGCCCGGTCGCGATCGTCATCGGCGCCGAGGACAAGGGCACGCGCCGCTCGGTCCGCCGCGTCTGCCAGTACGTGGCCCGGCTCCCCATGACCGGCCCCATCGCCTCGCTGAACGCCTCGGTCGCCGGCGCGATCGCGCTCTACGAAGTCGTCCGGCAGCGCCGCGCGCCCCGCGCGTAGCCCGAGGCCGCCAGCGCTCGTCGCATCGCCCGCGCGCCGCCTCGGCGGACGCGCGGCGCGCGCGCTGCGCGAGCGCGCGGCCGGCGCCGTAGGCCCATTCCCGAGGGCTCCCCGGGACCTCCAGCGATCGAGCCCGCGCAATGGGACCGGGCTCGGCGCAACGCGCGCTCCGAGGTCGTCCGGAAGCGCCGTAAGACCATTCCTGATTTCGGACAAATTATCAACAAATTTGCATAGATACGCGCAGCATCTGAAGTAGGTTCGAGCACAGGGGCCATCGCTGAACAGGTTCGCAGCAGGACGGCCGATTGAATCCATTCAATGGATCGACAAAAAGAATCCACACCCCCCTCGAAAAGTTGAGTCGTTGCGAGGGGTTACCCCTGTGGACTCACCCTTTTCTGCGCGGTAATCCGGAATGGCTCGAGGGATGGTTCAAGAATCGACGGCCTCTCGGCAAGCGGCTGGATCGGCTCAGCTTCCGGCTGGAAGCGACCGGAGGCGGGCGAGCACGCGGGCCACGCGGCGCGCGACCTCGACCAGGTCGGCTTCGGTCGTGTCCTCGCCGATCGAGAAGCGCACGGCGGAGGCCGCGCGCTCGGGTCCGAGCATCGCGGTGAGGACCGGGGACGGCTCGGCGGTCCCGGCGCTGCAGGCCGCGCCGCTGGACACGGCGACGCCCTCCAGGTCGAGCGCGGCGCAGAGCTCGTCGCCGCGCCAGCCGGGCCAGGAGAGGTTCGCGACGTGGGAGGCGCGCGCGCCCTCCCCGTTGCGGACCGGCGGAGCGCCGGCGGCGCGCCCAACCTGGGTGAGCTCGGCCTCGAGGCGATCGCGGAGCGGGGCGAGCGCCGCGTACCGGGCGGGGGCGCCGAGCGCTCGACGGGCGGCGACGGCGAAGCCGGCCGCGGCCACCGGGTCCTGCGTGCCGGGCCGCAGCCCGCGCTCCTGGGCGCCGCCGAGCAGGACGGGCCGGAGCCGGATGCCGGGCCGCACCGCGAGGGCGCCGATCCCCTTCGGGCCGCGGATCTTGTGGGCCGCGACCGACACGAGATCCGCCCCGGCCCACGCCTCGGGCGGCAGGCGCCCCACCGCCTGGACGGCGTCCACGTGGAGCCGCGCCCCGCGGGCGTGGACGATCGCCGCCGCCTCGGCGACCGGCTGGACGACGCCCGTCTCGTGGTTGACCGCCTGGAGGCTGACGAGCCGCACCGGCGCGACCGCCGCCGCCCGGTCGATGGCGGCGGCGATCGCCTCCGGCGCGACCCGGCCGGACGGCTCGGGATCGACCCAGGCGACGTGTACACCGCGGCCGGCGAGCCCCTCCGCGGCGCGGGTCACCGACGGGTGCTCGATCCGCGAGACCACGAGCGCGCCGTGGAGCCGCCCGGCGGCCGCCCCCCCGGACGCACCCGCTCCCGCGGCCGGCTCCCCGGCCGCGCCCGCACCGGCCGCGCCTGCCGCAGCCTCGTCGCCGAAGGCGTGCAGCAGCGCCAGGTTGTTGGCCTCGGTCCCGCCCGAGGTGAGGGTCACGTCGCGCGCGTCGAAGCCGGTGAGCCGGGCGACCGCCTCCCGCGCCTGCTCGATGAACGCGCGCGCCCGCCGCCCCGGTCCGTGCACGCTCGCCGGGTTGGCCCAGGCCACCTCGGCGGCGGCCTGCATCGCCGCGAGGACCTCGGGGTGCGGCGGCGTCGTGGCGTTCCAGTCGAGGTAGATGACGCTGGAGGCAGGGCGCATCAGGCCGACGAATCGATGGGCGGCGACGAGGGCGGGCCGAGCCGGCCCGGCGAGCTGCCGTCGTCCTGGAAGGGCGCCCGCCGAGCGACGGTCAGGTAGAACGCGGAGCCGGTGAGCGCCTCGCCCTCGATGACCTCGTTGCTGGGCGAGACGACGCGCACGTCGCCGCCGAGCCCGCGGGCGGTGCGCCGCGCGATCGCGAGCCCGACGCCGACGCCGCCGTAGGCGCGCGTGGCCGAGCCGTCGACCTGGTAGAACGGCTCGAAGATGCGCGGCTGGCGGTCGGGCTTGACCCCGGGCCCGGTGTCCGCGACGCAGAGCTCGTAGTGCCCCGACTGGAGCACGCTGACCCGCACGCCCGCGGTGCCGCCGGCCGGCGTGAACTTCGCGGCGTTCTCGAACAGCTGGATCATCGCCCGCTGCAGCCGGCCCGCGTCGCCCCAGGCGGGCAGCGGGCCGCGCGGGAGATCCTCGACGAGCTGGACCTTCCCCTCGGCGAAGCGGTCGGCCACCTGCGCGAGGGCGCGCCGCGTGGTGTCGAGGAAGTCGTACTCCGAGTGCATGAAGCGCATCCGGCCCGTCTCGATGCCGGTCACGTCGAGCAGGTTGTCGATGAGCGACCGGAGCCTGCGCACGCAGTCCTCCATCGCGAGCAGCGCCTTCTTCTGCGCCTTGTTGAGCGGGCCGAGCTCCTCGTCGGCGAGCAGCTTCACGTACCCGACGATCGGGGTCATCGGGGTCGCGAGCTCGTGCGAGATGTTGCGGTAGAACTCGGTGCGCGCGGCGTCGAGCTCGCGCAGCCGGGCGTTGGCGCGCGAGAGCTCGGCCACCTTCTGCTCGAGGTGGGCGACGATGCGCTGGCTCTGCTCGCGCAGCCGGAGCGGCCCCTGCGACGCGGGGAGCTCCTCGCGCGCGCCGCTGAGGTAGCGGGCGATGACGGCCGAGAAGGAGCGCGCGTCGATCGGCTTCTGGAGGAAGCCGTCGCAGCCGACGGCGAGGCTCGTGTCGCGGTCGCCCTCGGCGGTGATCGCCACGATCGGGACGCCGGCGAGCGACGCCTCGCCGCGCAGGCGCAGGGTGACCTCGAACCCGTCGAGGCCGGGGATGTTCAGATCGACGAGGACGAGATCCGGGCGGTGCGCGCAGGCGAGGCGCACCCCTTCGAGCCCGTCGGCGGCCTCGAGGACCTCGTAGCCGGCGCTCTGGAGCAGCTTGCGGACGAGCAGGCGGTTCGCGGGATCGTCCTCGATGTGAAGTATCTTCGACATGGGCTCTGCGTGCGGATAGTAGTCACGAACGGCGGGGTTCAGGCACGTTCTGCGCTACTTTCCACCGCCTGACCAGGCGCGCCGGCGCGATCCGGGCCCCGGTTCGTCCGCTTGGGGCGCTCGCTTGCAACGAGCTTGTTCCTCCGCGCTCGCTGAGCCCGTCGGCGGCCCTCGCGGAGCTCGTGCCCGGCGCGCGCCGAGCGGGTTGCCACGCGCGCCGAGCGGGTTGCCACGCGCGCCGAGCGGGTTGCCACGCGCGCCGAGCGGGTTGACGAGCGGCGGCGCCCATCCAATACGGGGGGCCGCCATGCTCGGCTCCTTCAAGTTCGACCGCGCCGTCACGGCGGCGCGCTGCTTCTCGTCCCCCCGGCTCCTCCGGCGCTCCCGATGACGACCACGCACCAGCAAGAGAGCGAGGCCGCGGGCGCAAGCGTCGGCGGCGGAGAGGCCGAACACCTCCCTCGGCCGGAAGCGCCGCCCGGCGCGGGCGCGCCGCGCGAGGGCGCCGGCGCCGCGGCGCGGCCGCTGCCCGCGCGCCTCTCCTACGGGCTCGCGGCGCTCTCCGGCCTGTTCTACTTCCTCGGGTTTCCGGGGATGGACCTCTGGCCGATCTCGTTCTTCGGCCTCGTCCCGCTGATCGTGGCGCTGCGCGGGCAGACGCCGGGGCGCGCGGCGCTGCTCGGCTGGATCGCCGGCTTCGTCATGACGATGACCGGCTTCTACTGGCTGCTCGAGATGCTGCGGGTGTTCAGCGGATTCCCCACGATCCTCTGCGCGCTCTTCATGGCCATCCTCTGCGCCTACCAGGCCGGACGGATCGCCCTCTGCGGCTGGCTCTACGGGCGGGCCGAGGCGCGCGGGTGGCCGGGCGCCGTGGCGTTCGCGCTCGCGTTCGTGACCAGCGAGCTCGTCTATCCGCTGCTCTTCCCCTGGTACTACGGCGCCTCGGTCCACAACGCGCCGGTCATGGGCCAGGTCGCGGATCTCGGCGGCCCCTACCTCGTCGGGCTGGTGCTTGTCGCCGCCAACCTCGCCATCGCCGAGCTGGTGAGCTTCCGGCTCGATCGCGCGCCGCGCGCGGGCGGCGGCGCCGGCCCGCAACCCGGCCGCCCGCTCCGCCGCGCGGTCGTCGCGGTGGGCGTCGCGGCCCCCGCCCTCGCGGCCGTGTACGGCGTGATCCGGATGCGCGCCGTGGACGCGGCCGCCGCCGCGGCCGAGCCGATCAAGATCGGGATCGTCCAGCCGAACCTCGCGCTCTTCGACCGGCGGAACGCGCTCAAGATCCACGTGGACCGCACCCGGGCGCTCGCGAAGCAGGGCGCGGGGCTCGTCGTGTGGAGCGAGGCCGGCGTGCCGCAGGCCTTCCGCGAGTCGTCGTACAAGAACGACGTCCAGCGGTCGCTCACGAGCCGCCTCGGCGTCCCCACCGTGGTCGGCACGGTCATCCACCGGCTCCCGGCCGATCGGAACGAGCGCGGCGTGAGCTTCAACACGGCGCTGATGGCCGGCGACGAGGGCGAGATCCTCGGGCGCTACGACAAGCAGTACCTGCTCGCGTTCGGGGAGTACCTCCCGCTCGGCGAGGCGGTCCCGTACCTCTACACGCTGTCGCCGAACTCGGGCCGCTTCAGCCCCGGCACGTCGCTCGCCCCGCTCGAGTGGGACGGGCACCGGCTCGCGGCGATGATCTGCTACGAGGACATCCTGCCGCACTTCGTGAACAAGCTCGTCGCCGCGGGCGACCCCGACCTGCTCGTCAACCTCACGAACGACGCCTGGTTCGGCAACACGACGGAGCCGTGGATCCACCTCGCGCTCGCGAAGATGCGCTCCATCGAGCACCGCCGCTACCTCGTGCGCGCCACGAACAGCGGCGTCTCCGCGATCGTCGACCCGGTCGGCCGGGTCGTCGCGCACAGCGACACCTTCAAGGAGCAGTCGCTGCTCGGCGAGGCGCGGTTCATGCGCGCGCAGACCGTCTACGGGACCGTGCAGGACATCCCGTGGTACGTCGCCGCGGCCGTGAGCGCCGCGATGGCGCTGTTCACGCGGCCGGAGCGCTGGCGCCTCCGCAGCGCCGCGCGCTGAGCCTCACCTCCGCGGCGCGCTGGGCCGCGCCGCGCCGCGCTGAGCCTCACCTCCGCGGCGCGGCGCGCCCGCGTCAGATCTTCATCGCCTTCTTGAAGCGCTTCGCGTCGGCGAACATGTCGACGTTCGTGAACACGTACGTCGCGTCGTCGTGCTTCGCGCCGCGCGCGATCTCCGCGAGCCGCTCGATCGCCGGATCCTCGTAGCGCGACTTGTGCCCCGCCGGGCCGTGCAGGCGGTAGTAGGCCACCTTCAGCCGCGAGAGCCCCGCGGTCAGCGGATCGCGCGCGGCCAGGGCGCCGACCTCCTGGGTGAGCTCGTCGCTCTCGTCCGGATCCCACCCCGGGGGCGGCTCGAAGACGACGCGCTCGAAGCGCTTCTTCACGTTGACCAGGAACTCGCGCAGGATCGCCTTGTTCGCGCGCGTCGGCGCGAACTCCGGGGGACCGACGAAGACGGCGCTCTTCGCCTCGAGCTCGTCCGCCACGGCCTCGATGCTCTTCAGCGCCGTCTCGATCACCTTGCCGTCCCTGAAGCCCTCCTGCCCGATCTCGCGCGGACCGAGCAGGGCGAAGCGAAAGCCGACCGGAGCTTCGCGCCGCCAGCGCCGGATCGTTCCAGGTCCCGGGAGGGACACATGGGTCTCCTGCACCTCCACGAACATGAACTCGCGGAAATAGCGCGTCGCTGGGACGGGGAAACCGGCGCAGCCGACGGTAATCATCGCCCCCACCCTAGCCCACGCGCGCGCCGGCGAGAAGCCGGACCGATGGATTTCTCGATCGGCCCCGCCTGGCCCCCGCCGGCGAGCCCGAGCCGCGGGGCCGCGGGGGGCCCGCTCACTCTTTCCCCTCGCGCTCGGGCGCGGCGGCGGGCTGGGCGCCCGGCCGCGCCCCGCCCGCTCCACCGGCCTCGGCGCGCTCGAACGGCAGCGCCAGCGCGGCGGCGCCGCCGGTCGCGCGATCGAGCTTCCGCCGCAGCCGGGCTCGGCGGCGCGCCTGCGCGGGCTCGGGCTCGGCGGTGCCCTGGTCGGCCAGGTCGAGGGCGCGGGCGAAGGCGCGCACGTGGTGCTCGTACAGCTTCGCCAGCTCGAGGCGCACCGCGGGGTCGTCGATCTCGGCGGCGAGCGCCTCGTAGTCCGAGAGCGCCCGCGCCTTGTCCCCGCGCGCCTTCGCGATGTCGCCGCGCGCGCGGCGCGCCGCCGCGCCGCCGCCGCGCTCGACGGCCGCGTCCGCGAGCTCGGCCGCGCGCTCGAGCGCGCCCGCCCTCCGCAGCGTGGCCGCCACGCCGGCGAGATCGCCGGCGGCGAGGCTGCCGAGGGGCTCGCCGTAGAGGCCGACCAGCGCGACCATCGCGAGCACGTCGGCCGCGTTGTGCTCGACGACGCCGAGCAGCGCCTCCTCGTCGCCCGTGCGCAGGAAGTGGGCGTAGCACGCGACGATCTCGCCGCCGGGCACGTCCCCGACGCGCACCCGGCCGAGCACGTCGTGCTCCAGGGCGATCAGCGTGCGCGTCTTCAGCCGGGCCTTGTGGATGCGGCGGGCGACGTGGACGAGGTCGAGGTGCGGCAGCTCCGGCGGCGGCGGCAGGCGGTTCATCACGTAGCGCGTGCGCAGGAGCGGCAGGTCGAACGCCTTGCCGTTGTACGTGATGATCATCGAGGCTCCGGCGAGGCGCTCGGCGAGGCGGCGCAGGATCGGCTCCTCCTCGCCGAGGCGGCGCAGGAGGAGCTGCTCCATGACGAAGCCGTCGGACGAGGGCTCGCCGAGCGGCCCCGCGCTCGCCGCCCCGGGGTCGAACCAGGCGAGGCCGATCAGGAACGGCACGGTGCCCGTGCCGCCGGCGAGGCCCGTGGTCTCGGTGTCGAGGAACAGCGCCTTCCGCACGTCGCAGCCGGCGAGCGCGGGATCGAGCGCGAGCAGCGCGAGCAGCGCCGGATCGGCGTCGCGCGCGGCGACGAGCGGGGCGCGGCCGACGCGGGCCGCGGCGAGCGAGCGGGTGCGGCTCACGTAGAGCGGCCCGCCGGGCGTCTGCTCGACGTGGAACGGGAGCTCGCCGCGCGCCGGATCGGCCCGCGGCGTCGGCGGCGCGCCCCGGGCGACGATGCGGGAGATGCGGTCGCGCAGCTCGTCGAGCGACGGCCGAGCGCCGCCCCCCGCGGGCGCGCCCGGCGCCGCCGCCCGCGGCCGCGCCGCCTCGGCCGGCGCGGCCGCGGCCGGGACCGCGCCAGCGGCGGCCGAGACCGCGCCAGCGGCGGCCGAGACCGCCGCCGCGGCGGCCGAGACCGCCGCCGCGGCGGCCGCATCGCAGGGCGCCGGCGGCGCGGGCGGAGGGGCGGATGCCCGGTCGTCCTCCGCGGCGGGCTCGCGGGCGAGGGGCGCCGGCGCGGGGGCGAGCGGCGCGCTGCCCCGCCGCTCCGCCGGGAGCGGCCCGAGCCGCGCGAGCTTCGACTTGAACGACGTCATCGGCCGGCCGCGAGACTTCCACGCCGGGCACTGCGCATCAAGTCAGTGGTCCGGCGCGGCCGAGCTTCGCCCGGATCGCGGCGAGCACCTCGTCGGCCTGGCGCTCGGTCGCGGCGCGATCGCCGGCGTTGTCGATGACGTGGTCGGCGACCGCGACCTTGCTGGCGAGCGGCAGCTGCGCGGCGAGCCGGGCGCGCACCTGCTCCTCGGTCGCGCCGTCCCGCGCCACCGCGCGCGCGATCTGGACGGCCTCGGGCACCGCGACGACAACGAGCGGGCGGAACGCGTCGGCGACCCCGTTCTCGACGAGGAGCGCCGCCTCGTAGCACGCGAGCGGCTCGCCTCGCGCCTCGATCGCGGCGGCGCGCTCCAGGAGGAGCGCCCCGATGCGCGGGTGCACGATCGCGTTCAGCCGCCGGCGCTTGTCCGGATCGTCGAAGACGATCGCGGCGACGCGCGCGCGATCGAGCGAGCCGTCCGGCGAGAGCACCTCCGGACCGAAGGCGCGGACCACCTCGGCGAGCCCCTCGGTCCCCTTCGCGACCACGTCGCGGGCGAGCGCGTCGGCGTCGATCACCGGGAGCCCCAGCGCACGAAACCGCGCCGCCACCGTGCTCTTGCCGGAGCCGAGGCCGCCGGTGAGCCCGAACAGGACGAGCCCCATCGACGCTTCACCCCCCGCCGGGAGCGAACCGCGCTCCCACACCGCCACCCCACCCCGACATACCGCCACAACGCGTCGCGTCAGCACCGGCTTTCGCCGGCCGGTGGCTGGAATTTTTCCGCTGGAGATCGACGGATCGCCGCAACGCCGGGGAAACGATGGCGGCGCCGGCGCCGAGCCCCGGCCGGGAGCGCCTGCTCTCCTCGTGACCACCCATGACCCGAGCCTACCCCAGCGGGGGGCGTGGCCGTCGAGTTTCCGCGCCGTCGGCGCTTAAGAAGTCCGCTTCTCCGGGAATGCAACTACCATAACGGGGTGGTGGCAAAGATCGATGACCGGCCGGAGTCGAGCCTGCACGCCGCGTTCGATCGCTCGGACGCGCACCGCGGCTCGCCGGACAAACAGCTTGCTGCGTGGCTGTCCGAGGTCGACGTCGGCCTGATCGAGGTCGACGCCGAGCAGCGCATCGTGCGCTGCAACGGCGCGGCGGAGCGGTTGACCGGCTGGTCGATCGTTGAAGCGCGCGGCGCGCTGCTCGATCGCGTTCTCCGCCTGATCCCGGCGGCGGGCACGACGAGCGGAGATCCGGACATCGACGTCGGAGAGATGAACGAGCTGTTCGACGAGGGCGCGCCCGCGAAGCCCGCGCCGCCGCCCGGGCTCACGCCGCGGCGCGAGCCGGTGGTGCCGCTCTCGCCGGTGATCATCGACGAGGGCGCGCTGCGCACGCCGGGCGCGCCGCTCGCCGCGCCCGAGGCGGCCGCGGCGAGCCGGCCGCCGGCGCGGTACACCGCGCTGCTCGAGCGCCGCGACGGCTCCGTGATCCCGATCCTCCACACGATCGGCGCCGTCGCCGCGCGGCCCGCGCGCGAGGGCCACCGCGACTCGAAGCCGCCGCCGCCGCCCGGGCAGATCATCCTGTTCCGCGAGCTCGGCGCGCCGGGGCCCCTGCCGATCCACCCGGCCAAGCCCCGCTACGACGCGCTCACGCGCCTCCTCGATCGGTACGCGATCATCGATCGCATCGAGGAGGCGCTGAACGACTGCCGGAAGACCGGGACGCCGTACGCGCTCTGCTACATCGACCTGGATCGCTTCCGGCTCGTCAACGCGACGTGCGGCCATGAGGCGGGCGACGATCTGCTCCAGTGGGTCGCGACGCGCGTGCACGAGATCGTCGGACCGAAGGACGCGGCCGGGCGGATCGGCGGCGACGAGTTCGTCCTCTTGCTCGCGGACAAGAGCGAGCGCGAGGCGGAGCGCATCGCGCGCGATCTGCAGATCTGCTTGCTCGAGTTCCGGTTCGGGTGGGCGGAGAAGACGTTCTCGATCGGCGCGAGCATCGGGCTCGTGGTGCTGACGCCGCACTTCGAGCGGGCGGTCGACGTGCTCGGCGCCGCCGATCACGCGTGCCGGATCGCGAAGGAGAACGGGCGCGGGCGGCTGCAGGTCTACCTCGACGACCAGCAGATGACGACGAGCCGGCGCTCGATGCAGTGGGTCGCGAGCCTGCAGCGCCACCTGGCCGAGGGGCGGCTCCGGCTCTACTCGCAGGGCATCCACCCGCTCGTGAAGCCGGGCGCGCCCCACACCCCGCGCGGCGCGCACTTCGAGGTGCTCGTGCGGCAGCTCGGCGAGGACGGCCGGTTCTACTCGCCGGTCGGCATCATCCAGGCGGCGGAGCAGAGCGGCCTCATCCACGTCATCGATCGCTACGTCGCGCGGCAGGCGTTCCGGCTGATCGGCGCGCTGCCGCAGCACGCGCTGCGGCGCCTCGACACGTGCTCGATCAACCTGTCGGGCGTGTCGCTCCTGCGCGAGGGCCTGCTCGACTTCCTGGTCGAGCAGCTGCACCGGGCGCAGGTGCCGCCGAGCAAGATCTGCTTCGAGATCACCGAGACCGCGGCGCTCGCCAACCTCGGCGAGGTGCTGTGGTTCATGCAGGAGCTCGGCGCCATGGGGTGCCGGTTCGCGATCGACGACTTCGGCAGCGGGCACGCGTCGTACGGCTACCTGGAGAGCCTGCCGGTCGACTACGTGAAGATCGACGGCATGTTCGTGCGCGACCTGCAGGACAACACGCTCCACCGCGCGATCGTGGAGTCGGTGCACCGCATCGGCGACACGCTCGGCATCAAGACCGTCGCCGAGCAGGTCGAGAACCAGGAGATCGCCGATCTGCTCACGTCGATGGGCATCCACTACGCGCAGGGGTGGCACTTCGACAAGCCGCAGCCGCTCGTCGACCTCTGCGCGTCGCTGCGGGCCCATGGCGACCCGAGCGATCCCGACCCGACCGGCGGCGCGCCAGAGGGCCGCTGACGGCGCGGGCGCGTCGAGGGCCGGTGACGGCGCGGGCGCGTCGAGGGCCGCCGCGGGCGCCCCGGCGGGCCGCGCCGGCCGCGCGACGTCGTCAGCCGAGCACGGCCGACGACGTCGCGAGGGTGACGCCGGCGGCCCGCATCTCGGCGAGCGCGGCGGCGACGCCGGCCTCGGTGATGCCGGCGACGGCGTCGGTCAGGACCGTCGCGCGGTAGCCGCGCTGGGCGAGGCCGAGGGCGGCGGCGCGGACGCAGTAGTCGGTCGCGACGCCGTAGACGACGAGCTCCGGCGCGCCGCCGAGCGCCGCGGCGAGGTCGCGCAGGAAGCCCTCGGCGAGGGGGTTCGCGAACAGGCTGTAGACCTCCTTCTCGAAGTAGACCGCGTGGGTCTTGCCCGTCGCGAGCTCGCGCACCGCGGCGTCGATCGGCGCCCCTGCGACGTTCGGCAGGAAGCGGAAGCGCGGCGGCAGCGTCCCCTCGACCTTGAGCCAGCCCGGCGTCCCCTTCACGCAGTGGTCGGGGAAGCCCGGCTTTTCGCCCTCGGGCGCCGGGGTGTCGTTCGACCCGAACTCCCACGCGTCCCACGCGTGCGAGTCGACCGAGCCGACGATCGGGATCCCGTGCGCGACGGCGTGCTCGGTGAGCCGCCGGAACAGCGCGTTCGGCGAGCCCTTCACGTAGAGCGCGCCGGTCTCGTCGCAGAAGTCGCGCTGCACGTCGACGTCGACGAACACCCTCGGGTGCGGAGCTTGCCGGGTCGGATCGCCACTCGCCATGTCCTCTCTCCTCTCGCGTTCCCTCGAAGGGCGCGCGCCGCCCCGCGGCCTCGCCGCGCGGCGCCCCGCTCGCCCTCGCTATCCTGCGCCGGCGACGACGCGGGCGCGCACCGCCTCGACGAGCGCGCCGAGCCGCGGCGACACCTCGGCCGCGAAGGGCGCGCCCGGCGCGGGGTCGTCGTCGATGCGCCGCAGCGCGTCCGGCAGCCCGGCGATCTCGGCGCGCACCCGCGCCCGGACGGCGTCGAGCCGCTCGGGCGGCGCGACGCGGGCGCCGCGCCTCATCACGGGCGCGAGCAGCGGCTCGGCCCCGGGGCCCGCGGGCTCGCCGTCGAGCGCGATGACGTCGCGGGCGAGCTTGCCGGCCGGGTCGCGGAAGCGGTGCACCTGGTGCGCGCCGGGCAGCGTCGCCTTCCCTTCCGAGAACTTCGCGATCGGCGTGCGCTCGCCGCCGGCGCCCGGCTCGGCGCCGCCGATCTCCACGAGCTTGTAGACGCCGCCCAGCGAGGGCGCGTCGATCGACGTCACGAGGTCCGTCCCGACGCCGTAGAGGTCGATGGGCGCCCCGGCGCGCCGGAGCTCGGCGATGCGGTGCTCGTTGAGATCGCCCGAGGCCACGATCTTCGCCGACGCGCACCCGGCGTCGTCGAGGATCTTGCGCACGGCCACGCTGAGCGCGCCGAGGTCGCCGGAGTCGATGCGCACCCCCTTCAGCTTGTCGCGCGCGACCGCGGCGGCGCGCGCGGCGCCGACGAGCGTGTCGTACGTGTCGATGAGCAGGATCGCCGCGCTCGGGAAGACGGCGACGTAGCCCTCGAACGCGGCCTCCTCGGTCGGGTGGGCCATGGTCCACATGTGCGCGGCCGTCCCGAGCACCGGGATGCCGAAGCGCATGCCGGCCTCGACGTTCGAGGTGCCGACGCAACCGACCGCGTACGCGGCCCGCGCCGCGTCGACCGCGGCCTCCGGGTGGGCCCTCCGGGTGCCGAACTCCATGACCCCCGCGTCGCCGGCGGCCAGGACGATGCGCGCGGCCTTCGACGCGATCGCGGTGGCGTAGTTGACGGCGGACAGGGCGAACGTCTCGATGAGCTGCGCCTCGATGATCGGCGCGGTGACGCGCAGGAGCGGCTCGTTCGGGAAGAACACGGTCCCCTCGGGGACGGCCCAGACGTCGCCGTGGAAGCGGAAGTCGCGCAGGTAGCTGCAGAACGCCGGCGTCATCGCGTCCGCGAGGGCGGGGAGCGCGCTCAGGTAGGCGATCTGCTCGTCGGTGAAGCGGAGCCCTTCGAGGTAGCGCACGACGCGCTCCAGGCCCATCGCCACGAGGAAGCGCCGGTGCCTGGGCAGCCGCCGCACGAAGAGCTCGCACGTCGCGACGCGCGAGGCCATGCCGCGGTGGAAGTACCCCGCCGCCATCGTCAGCTGGTAGAGGTCGGTGTGCAGCGCGTCCACCGCTCATGGCTAAAGACGCTGGACGGAAGGGTCAACCTGAAGATCGCGCCGCGGACGTATCGGTCCCTTCGCGCCGCGCGCGTTCGTTCGTCGGGGCCGGCGTGGCCGTTCGCGGGCGGCCGCGCCAGGCAGGCCGGCGCGCGGGCCGCGCGGGCCGCGCCCCCGGGGCGGCCGCGGCTGATCTAAGCTCCGCGGCCGTGGCAGCCAAGATCCTGGACGGCAAGGTGATCGCTCAGAAGGTCCGCGACGAGGTGCGGGAGGGGGTGGCGCGCTTCGCGGCCGCCCACGGCCGGCCCCCCGGCCTCGACGTGGTGCTCGTCGGCGAGGACCCGGCCAGCGTGAGCTACACGCGGAGCAAGGAGCGGATGTCGAACGAGGTCGGCATGCGAGGCCGGCTCCGCGCGCTCCCCGCCGGTACGACCGAGGCGGAGCTGCTCGCGCGCATCGCGGAGCTCAACGCGGACGACACGGTCGACGGGATCCTCGTCCAGCTGCCGCTGCCGCAGCACCTCCGCGAGCACGCCGCGCTCGACGCCATCGATCCCGCGAAGGACGTCGACGGCCTCCACCCGGTGAACGCGGGCCTGCTCGCGCTGGGGCGACCGGGCGGGCTCGCGCCGGCCACGCCGGCCGGCTGCATGCGCCTGCTCGCCGAGGCGGGCGTCCAGCTCGCCGGCGCCCGCGCGGTGGTGGTCGGCCCGAGCGACCTCGTGGGCAGGCCGATGGCGCAGCTGCTGCTCGCGCAGGGCGCGACGGTGGCGATCGCCCACGCCCACACGCGCGATCTGCCGGCGCTCTGCCGCGAGGCCGACGTCGTCGTCGCCGACGTCGGCAAGGCGAGGCTCATCCGGGGCGACTGGATCAAGGAGGGCGCCGCGGTGATCGACGCCGGCGCGAACCGCGACGACGCGGGCAAGCTCGTGGGCGACGTCGATTTCGAGGCCGCCAGGGAGCGCGCCGGCTGGATCACGCCGGTGCCGGGCGGCGTCGGCCCCATGACGATCGCCTCGCTGCTGGAGACGACGCTGCGCGCGGCGGAAGCGCGGGTCGCGAAGCGATAGCCGTGGCCGCGCCGGGCAGGGTCGCGGCGATCGGGCGGGCGGCGGCGGTCGCGGGGCTCGCCGCGCTCGCCGGCTGCGGAGACGCCGCGGAGGCCGGCGGCGCGCCGCGCGCGTCCGGCGCCGCGAGCGCGGGCGCGGGTGGGCACGGCAGCGGCGGCGCGAGCGGGACCTCGGTCGAGGCGATCCTCGGCGAGCTGCGGGAAGACCGCGACGCGGCGCTGCGCTCGCACGCGGCGCGGACCGGCTGGCCCGTCCCGGTGGACGACGGGTATCTCTTCGTCTCGACGAGCGCGAGCCTGCGCCTGCTCGCGGGCGATCACGACGGGTGGACCGGCGCCGAGATGACGCGCGACGCTGGCTTCCACTGGATCGTGCTGAACGTGCCCGCGGGCGCTCGCTACAAGCTCACGGACCGCGCCACGTGGTCGGCCGATCCCTGGTCGCGCGCGATCACCTACGACGCGTTCGGCGAGATGAGCCTCGTCGCGCCCAGCGCGGCGCACCTCGATCGCCATTTCGGCGTGGGCGACGCGGCGATGGAGCCGCGCACCGTGCGCGTGTGGGTTCCGGAGGGGGACGTGGAGCGCGTCCTCTACGTGCACGACGGCCAGAACCTCTTCGATCCGGCGGGCCCGGCGGGCGGCTGGCACCTGCAGGATCACGCGCCGCCCGGGGTGCTCCTCGTCGGCATCGACAGCACCGCGGCGCGCCTCTCCGAGTACACCCACGTCACGGATCGCATCGAGGACGGCGGCGCGCTGATCGGCGGGAGGGGCGACGCGTACGCCGACTTCGTGCGCGACACGGTCCGGCCCCTGATCCGGGCGCGCTACGGCGAGCCGGGTCCGGTCGGGATCCTGGGCTCGTCGCTCGGGGGGCTCATCAGCTTCCACGCCGCCGACCGCCACCGGGGCGAGTACGCGTTCGCCGCGAGCCTGTCCGGCACCATGGGCTGGGGCAGCATCGGGGCGGGCGTGCGCCACGAGACGATGATCGCGCGGTACGCGGCGCACGCCGAGCCGGCGGCGGCGCTCTACCTGGACTCGGGCGGCGGCGGGGACTGCGTGGACGACGACGGCGACGGCGTCGAGGACGACGACCCGAGGGCGGCCGACAACTACTGCGAGAACCGCCAGCTGCGCGGCGTGCTCGCGGGCGCGCGGTCGCCGTACGTGGAGGGCGAGAGCGTGTTCTACGCGTGGCACCCGGGGGCCGAGCACGACGAGGCGGCGTGGGCCGCGCGCGTGGCCGAGCCGCTCCGGATCTTCGAGGCGCTATGACGCGGGATCTCGAGCCGGCGCCGGAGCCCCGCGGGCCTGCCGCGGGCCTCTCTCCCGCCGGGAGCGCCGCGGCGTTCGTGGCGCGCGAGACCGCCGTGGCCAGCCCGCCGCTCGTCCCCGAGGTGAGGCTCCACCTCGCGACCGAGGTCACGCCGCTCTGGCACGCGACCGAGGCGGCGCTCGCGCGCGCGGGCGTGCCGCCGCCGTACTGGGCGTTCGCGTGGGCCGGCGGGCAGGCGCTCGCGCGGTACCTGCTCGACCGCCCCGCCGCGGTCGCGGGCAAGCGCGTGCTCGACCTCGCCGCCGGCGGCGGCATCGTCGCGATCGCCGCGGTCCTCGCCGGCGCCGCGCGCGTGAGCGCCGCCGACATCGACCCGTTCGCCGCGGCCGCGCTCGCGCTGAACGCGGCCCTGAACGGCGTCGCCGTCGACGTGATCGCGGAGGATCTCACGGCGAGCGCCGCCCGCGGCGCGTGGGACGTCATCGTGGCGGGCGACATCTTCTACGAGCGCGCCATGGTCGACCGGATGCTCCCCTGGCTGCGGCGACAGGCCGCGGGGCCGGCGGACGTGCTCGTCGGCGACCCGGGGCGCGCCTACTGCCCCTCGGAAGGCGTCGAGGAGCTCGCGCGTTGCCTCGTCCCCACGTCGCTCGACCTGGAGGGGCGCGAGACGCGCGAGGCACGGGTGCTGCGGCTGCTCCCGCTCCCCGGGGGCGCCGAGGTGGATTCAACCCACGAGGGAGAATAGGGTCTCATCATGAGTCGATCGGCGATGATCTTCGCGGGCGTCCTGCTCGCCACCGGCTGCGGGCGCGGCGCCGCGGCGCCTGGCTCCTCGTCGACGACGGCTGCGGCGTCTGGCGGCGAGCACGGGGCTCAGCCGCCCGCGGCCGCTGCCCCGGCGACCGCCCAGCCCGCGCCGCGCGCGTCGGCCCCCGACACGGCGGCGGACGCCGAGCACCAGAGCGCCGCCCCGGAGGCGTCGGGCGACCCTCGGATCGATGAAATCCGGAAGAAGTACGCGGAGATCCAGGCGGACAAAGGCCTGCAGACGAGCGAGCTCCGCATGGCCTGCCTGGGTGGCGAGGGGCGCGCCGAGGTCCAGCTGCACCAGAAGAACGGCGCTGTCTCGAAAGCCGTGCTGAAGGACATCGCCGCGGGAGACGCCGGGTCCACCTACCAGTTCTACTATGACAACGGCCGGCTCATCTTCGCCCTGAACGACGCCTTTCCCTTCGGCGAGCCCGCGAAGACACGCCTGCTGCAGCGCAGGTACTACTACCACCAGGGCAGCCCGATCCTCTGCATGAGGAAGAGCGTGGAGGGCCCCTCCGACAAGGTCGAAGCGCTGCTGAACCAGGCGCCGAACGAGCCTGTCGACTGCTCCTTCGCGCCCAAGGTCGAGCGGCTGGCTTCGCTCGTGCAGAAGGGCGCAGCAGGGATGGACGAGCTGAAGAAGCAGCTCTGCCCGCAGCCGCCCCGGCAGACCGGCCGGTAGGCGCCGCCCGGCGCCGGTGCTCACGGGTCGCCAGCTCCCCGCGCCGGGACCGCGCCATCAGCGCTTCCACCTCGAGGAGCGACCCCGGCCGCGCCGAGCCGCCCCGCGCCAAGCCAGCGCGGCCGATCGCCGAGCGCCGACGCGAGCGCCGGATCGTTCGTCGTGAGCAGCGTCGCCTTCCCTCCGGCGCGGCGCTCCGCGATGAGGTCCAGCACCACGCGCGCGCCGCCTTCATCGAGCCCGTTCGTCGGCTCGTCGAGCACGAGCAGCCACGGGTCGCCCACCAGCGCGGCGAGCAGGAGCGCGCGCTTGCGCTGCCCGAACGAGAGCCCGGAGAGGCGCTGACGAAAGAACGAGCCCGCGCCGATCCGCTCGACCCACGCGCGATCGAGCGGCGGCGCCTGCTTGAGCGCCGCCACGAGGGCGACGAGCTCGCAGACCTGCAGGTCGGGCAGCGCCTCGGTGGCGTCGGGCGCGTAGCCGAGGCGGCGCCGCGCCGCGACGCCGCCGCCGTGGACGGGATCGCCGCAGAGGACGACGGCGCCGCGATCGGGCTCCAGGAGCCCGGCGACGATCCGCAGCAAGGTCGATTTGCCGGCGCCGTTGCCGCCCATCACCACGGCCACGTCCGAGGGCCCGCAGCGGAGGTCGACGCCCGAGAGCACGTCCCTGCCCGCGAGCCGCTTGTGGATCCCCGTCGCTTCCAGCATCACCCCGCCCTCCTCTCCCCCGCCATGGCGCCGCGCGCGCGGCGCGGCGCGAGCCAGCGCGCGCCGGCGGGCCCCGCGAGCAGCGCGGCCGCCGGCGCCCAGGCCGCGAGCGCGATCTCGTCCAGCATCCACGCGGCCACGGTCGCCGCGACGACGGCGGCCAGCACCGAGAGGAGCACCCGGCTGCTGTCGCGGCCGTCCTGCCGCACGGACCAGCGCACGCAGCCGAGCGCGACCCCGGACAGGAGCAGCCCCGCGAGGCCCGCGCCGCCGAGCAGGCGCAGCGCCGCGAGGGGCGCCGCGCGGGTGAGCGCGGCGACCGCCGCCCCGTGCGCGAGCCCGAGGGCCACGAGCGGCGCGGCGACCGCGGCGGCGGCGGCGACCGCCCGGAGCGGCGCCGACGCGCCGCAGGCGTCGAGGAGCCACGCGATCCGCCGCTCCTCGCGCAGCACCGGGCCGGAGCAGCCGGCGCCCGCGCAGAGCGCGAACGGCGCGAGCGCGACGAGCGACGCGCCGGCGAGCGACGCGTCCTCGAGCGGCTCGCTGCTCCGCGCCCACGCCGCCGCGGCGAGCGCGCCGAGCAGCGTGAGCGCCCCGCCGCGCAGCAGCACCGCGCGATGGCCGCGCAGGAGCGCCGCCAGGTAAGCGAGCGAGAGCGCGAGGAGCGCGCCGCCGCGGGCGGGCGCGGCCCGCGGGATCAGCGGGAGCTCGCGGCCGGGCGGGAGCTCCGGGGCGCGGACGACGGCCCCGCGGAGCCCGAGGGCGAGCGCGGGCGCGGCGCACGCGAGCAGGAGCGGCGCCGGCGCCCCGAGCAGGATCGCGACGGCGAGCAGCGAGAGCGCCGCGAGCTCGCGGCCGCCGCGCGGCCGCGCGACGAGCATGCCGTGCGCCGCGAGCGCGGCGGCGCAGGCGGCGCCGCCGGCGAGCGGGCCGGCGCCGAACGCCCAGAGCAGCGCCCATGGGAGCTCGGCGACGGCGAGGAGCAGCGCGTGCGCGGCGAGCAGCTGGAGGCGCGGGACCGGCAGCGCGCGGAGGAAGAAGGTCGCCGGGGCGCGGAGCAGCGCGCGCGCCGCGGGCGTCCCGACGAGCAGCCACGCCGCCCACAGCGCGAGCCGGAACGGGAGCGACTGGCCCGCGAGGCCGGTGAGCTGCGCGGGGTGCATCCCGTTGCCGCCGAACACGACCGCGCCGACGACGCCGAGCCCCATGTAGAGCGGCATGGCGCGGGCGAAGGCGTCCTTGCCGGCCGTCGAGACCAGGACGCGCAGGACGAGGGCGAAGCGGCGCAGCACGTCAGGTGCTTTGTACCCGCGGCGGGCGGGCTCTTCCCACCGGAAACACGACCAGGGCCGCGCCACGCACGAACGCGACGAGGGGCCGTGGCCCCCTCGTCGCGACGATGTTCTACGGGGATGGATCCGGATCGGAGGCGCCGGCCGCGCCGGCAAGCGGGCCGGGGCCGCCGCGCGGCCCCGGCGCCGACCTCACCGGCGGGCGGGCTCGCGCGGGAGCGCGGCCGCCCTGGCGTCGAACGAGCAGGTCAGGCCGCAGGCGTTGTTCGCCGTGCCGACGCAGCGGTCGTCCCACGCGTTGTTGCAGCAGTACGGATCCTGCGCGCAGACCTCCGAGACGCACCAGTCGCACCCGGCGTCGAGCGCCACGCCGGTGTCGCACACGTCGTGGCTGCAACCGCAGGCGAGGCCGCACGCCGACGCCGCCTGGTCCACGCAGCGCGCGTCCCACGCGTTGTTGCAGCAGTACGGATCCGCCGCGCACACCGCCTGAGCGCACGGGTCGCACCCCGGGTCGAGCTCGTCGCCCGCCGAGCACAGGTCGTGGCTGCACGCCTGCGTGCAGGTCAGCCCGCAGGTGTTCGCCGCCTGCTCGACGCACGCGCGATCCCACGAGTTGTTGCAGCAGTACGGATCCGCCGCGCACACCGCCTGAGCGCACGGGTCGCACTGTGAATCGAGCGCGCCCCCGGGCGAGCACAGGTCGTGCGCGCAGGCGTCCTGGCACACGACGCCGCAGGTGTTCGCGGCCTGCTCGACGCAGACGCGATCCCACTCGTTGGAGCAGCAGTACGGATCCGCCGCGCACACCGCTTGAGCGCACGGGTCGCACCCCGGGTCGAGCGGCGCGCCCGGGTCGCAGACCTCGTGCTCGCAGGTCGGGCACGACCCGCAGTCCAGCGAGCAGCTGCCGCAGTCCTCACCCTCGCCGCACACGCCGTCGCCGCAGGTCTCGGCCTCGCAGGTCTCGCCGCAGATCGCCGTGACCTCGTTCACGCACGCGCCGTCCCACGCGACATTGCAGCAGAACGAATCGAGCTCGCAGATCGACGCGACGCACGGGTCGCAGGCCGGGTCGAGCGGGCCGCCCTCCTCGCACTTGCCGTGCGCGCAGGAGGTCGTCTCCTCGCCGATGATGCGCACGTTGTCGATGTACCAGCCCTCCATGTCGTTGAAGACCCCATCGATCGTGTCGAAGCTGAACGCGACGGTGATGCGCCGATCCGCGAAGGCCGCCAGCGACTCGAAGCGCGGCTCGAACGTGCCGCTGGTCGACGAGGTGGTCCTCGGGAACACCGCCACGTTGCCCGGATCGTCCACGTCGGTCACGACGATGGTCGCCGTGTCGTAGTACAGGCCGCCCTCGACCTGGATGAACTGGTCGACGACGAGGAACGGGCTCGACACGCCGGTCAGATCGATGACCGGCAGCGTCAGCGTGCCCGCGTTCGCCGTGCCCGTGTCGTAGGTGCCGGTCTCCTCCAGGCCGTACCAGAACGACCGATCGCCCTCGGACGCGCGGCGCGTGGTGATGTGCCACAGGCCGTCGCTGCTCCAGCCGCCCGAGTCGCCCTCGAAGCCCTCCGAGTACACCACGAGGCCGCCCTCGGTGGTGACCTGGACGTTGTTCGACACGGGCCCGACGTTGCCCGCCTCGTCGACGGCGCGCATGGCCACGTACACGGTCGCGGAGGGCGGCAGGCCCTCGATCTGCGCCTGCACCAGCCAGCCCGCGGGCTGCGCCGGGGGCGCCGACGTCAGCTTCGCGGAGGCGAAGTTGCTGTCGTCCAGCGGGTACAGCGCCCAGCGGATCTCGTACGCCGTCGGCGTGCCCTCGAGCCCGTCGTCGCCGGGCGAGGTGAACTGGACGACCGCCGACGTGGCCCCCGCGTCGATCGCGGTCAGATCCGTGACCTGCCCCGGCGGCGTGACGTCGGTGGTGAGCGCGAACGCGAGCCCGTGCAGCTGGGCGGAAGCCCAGAGGGCGCCCCAGTGGAGCGTCCCGTTCTCCAGGTCGCCGTCGTCGTCGTCGCGCAGGAACACCTCGCGCACGGCCGTCGGGATGTCGGGCGCGTTCGACGGGAAGGAGGGCAGCACCAGGGCGCGGGCGAGCGCGTCGCCGGCCGCCTCGCCGAGCTCGCCGATCAGGTTGGCGCGGGCGTGCCACACGAAGCCGGCCCACGCCTGCCCGAGGTTGTGCGACTCGTCCCAGCCGCCCGGCGGATACACGTAGTCGTTGTCGCACGTGCGGATCAGCCCGCCGTCGTCGGTGATCCCCCCGCCGACGAGCGGGGCCTTGAGCAGCAGGCAAGCCAGCGTGTCGCCCCACCCCTCCGACAGGCCGCCGTCGTAGATCCC
Organism: Sorangium sp. So ce836; assembly: GCF_028553905.1. Lineage (NCBI taxonomy): Bacteria > Pseudomonadati > Myxococcota > Polyangiales > Polyangiaceae > Sorangium > Sorangium sp. So ce836. Next base: position 6,376,055 of record NZ_CP102233.1, read on the forward strand.
GCCGAACGTATCGTCGACGAAGTGGCCGTACTCGTGGGCGATCACGCTGTCGATCGCGGAGTTGTTGCAGCCGCCGCCCGACCGGAAGAAGTTGATGCTGATCGCGCCCGGATCGTAGTACGCGTTGCAGAAGTCGTTCAGGTTGACGTTGGTCGGCAGCGGCGCGCCGAGGGCGTCCGGCGCGAGGCCGTTCGCCTCGAGGAACGAGCGCGCCGCGTCCACGTAGCGATAGGCGGTGGTCTGCGCGATCTCCTGCTCGCCCGCGCCGGCCGACGAGAACACGAGGCCGACCCCTGGGGCCGCCGTCGCGGTGGCCACGAGGTTCGGCCCCGACACGTTCTGGACCGTCGCCGCGCGGCCGTTCAGCCTCGCCTGGAGGGGCGAGCCGAGCGGCACGTCGACGCTGAAGGCGCCGGCCGCGTCGGCGTGCACGAGGGTCCCGGGGCCCGTGACGCGCGCGTGCGGGAGGCTCGTCTGCGCGACGGCGCCGCCGGACGCGCCCGGGGCGCCGCCGCTCACCGTGAAGCCGGACACCGAGCCCGTCACGACCTCGAACACGCGGTCGTCGATCGTGAGGACCCGGCCGGTGGCCGGGCCGTTGGCGATCACGAGCACGCGCTCGTGACGGCCGGCGAGGCTGATGTCCCAGACCATCTGGAGCGCGCCCGCGATCGGGCGGATCACCCGCTCGGCCTTCGCCACGCGCGCGTCCGGCTGCGCGCGCAGGGCCGTCCGCGCGAGCGTGTGCGCGCGCTCCTCGCCGACCTTGTCCTCCGTGTCGACGACGGCGTCCTGATAGAGGTGGTGGCTCGACGCCGCCAGCTTGCTCCCGCCGTCTCGGTCGGCGCGCAGGGTCAGGTTCAGGTACGTGCCGAAGATCGGCACGCCGTCGCGGACCTGACGGTAGCTCACATGGCTGAGGGTCGCGCGGGCCGGAGTGCGCTCGACATGCTGGCTCGCGGTCTCGAAATCGCTCGCGGTGAGCGGGCCGAGCGCGACCTTCAGCTCGTCCTTCACCAGCGGCAGCACGTCGACGGCGCTCAGCGAGCGCGTGGGCGGAAGCGCGATGTCCCTGCCCTGGTGCATACGGCCGCCCTTCACCTCACGGCCATACGTCTTGGCCGCCTGGGGGGGATTGCTGGCCGGAGCCGCGATGGATGAGGTGGTGTCCTCTCCGCCGCAGCCGGCCATCCCGAGCCCCAGAAGAAAGAGAGATACCAGTCCACGATAACTGCGCATTCATCCCTCCGATCGCACTTGATCAGGTTCGAATCAGGACAATGACGACCATGCAGCGGCCAGCCGGTCCGCCGCCGCGTCGACTCGCGATCTCGCACCCGCGCGCCCGGCGTCGGCCCGGCGACCGCGCGGCCGGCGGGCGGCGGCGAGCCGCCGTCTCGGGAGAGGCGGCGGCGCCATCGCTCGCGGTCTGCGATCTCCGCGGCTTGCTGCGCGCGTAAGAAAAGCGGCGTCGCTCGGAGGAGCGCCGCCCTAGTCTTCACCTCTGAGCGATTGCACGCGATGTACCAACGACGTCGCCCCCTTCCCCCGCGCCGTGGCGCTCACGCGTTGGCGCCCAAATCAGAGCGTCGCTTGGCTCAGGCGAGCTGGCCAAACGCTGGCCGGCCAGCTGGCCGGCCGCGTCGCAACATTGCACCTTGCGTACTTGAGCAAGAAGTTGCGGTAGTTCCTGGAGAAACCGCGCCTCCCGCCTCGCGCACGCAGGCGGCGCGCGTCGGAAAGCTGCGGTGGGCCCGAGGCGCGCGCGCCTCCCGCGCCTGCCGGCGCGGACGCGCTCCCGGTGGGCGGCGGAAGCAGTAGACTCGCCCGGGTGAGCCGCTCCCCCGGGCGCCGTGGCCCTGTCCCCTCGCAGCTCTCGTTGTTCGGTGGAGCGCCGCGGCCGGCCGCCGCCGAGGCGCCCGCGGCGCCGGAGCCCGACGCGATGGCCGCGGTCTACGACGACGCCGCCCGCCTCGCGGCGCGGCTGCCGGCGGGGCTGCACCTCGGCACGAGCTCGTGGAGCTTCCCGGGCTGGCAGGGCCTCGTCTACGCCCGGCGGCGGAGCACGGAGGAGCTCGCGCGCGACGGCCTCGCCGAGTACGCGCGGCACCCACTGCTCACGACGGTCGGCATCGACCGGAGCTTCTACGCCCCCATCCCCGACAGCGACTTCCTTCGTTATAGAGCGCAGCTGCCGGGCGGCTTCCTCTGCGTGCCGAAGGCGCTGCACGCCGTCGTCTCCCAGACGCTCCGGCGCCCTTCGACGCCGCCGGACGACGGCGAAGGTCGTGGCGCGGGCCGCGGCCGCGCCGAGCCGAACCCGGACTTCCTGTCGGTCCCGCTCTTCCTGTCGCGCGTCGCCGCGCCGCTGCTCTCGGTCTTCCGGCCGCACGCGGGGCCGGTGCTGCTCGAGCTGCCCCCGGTCGGCCCGCCCCACCGGCTCCCGCCGCGCGCCTTCTTCGAGCGGCTCGACGCCTTCCTCGGCGCGCTGCCGCGCGAGCTCGCCTACGCCGTCGAGCTCCGCGAGCGGGCGTATCTCACCGGCGAGTACCGGGAGATCCTCGGCGCGCACGGCGTCGCCCACACCTACAGCTACTGGCGCAACATGCCGTCTCCCGGCGCCCAGGCGGAGGTGGTGCCCGTCTCGAACGCGCCGTTCGCGGTCGTCCGGCTCTTGCTCAAACCCGGTCGCCGCTACGAGGCCGAGCAGCGGCGGTTCCATCCGTTCGACCGGATCGTCGAGCCCGATCCCGCCATGCGCGCGGAGGCCGCGCGGCTCCTCTGCGAGGCCGCGGCGCTGCGCATCGAGAGCTTCGTGCTGGTGAACAACAAGGCCGAGGGCTCGGCCCCCCTCACCGTGCGCGCCATCGCCGAGGAGGTCGCCGCGGCGTGGCAGGGGTCCACCGCGGCCGCTGGCGGGTGATCCGACCGCGGCCGATCGCCCGCCGCGCCGCAGGAGGGCGCCGGCCGCCCGCCGCGCCTCGGCCGCCCGCCGCGCCCGCGGGAGGGCGCCGGCCGCCGCGCGCCGCGGCGGGAACAGGCTGGAAAGGCACCCCGCGCGGGCGGCCCCGGGGCCGGCGCGGCGCGCTCCTCAGGATTCCGGGGCGCGAAAAGGGCTCTCCTCGCCGCGTCATCCGTGCAACACCTCGCGCGCCGCGGCCCGCGCGCCGGCCGCGGCAACGGACGCGCACAGCGCTTGGAGGTGCCCAGTGAAACGCAGTGAAGCTCCGGCCCGCGCCGACGTCGTCATCGTCGGCGCCGGCCACAACGGTCTCGTCGCCGCCGTCCTCCTCGCCCGCCGCGGGCTCGACGTCGTGGTGCTCGAGGAGAAGGACGCCGTGGGCGGCGCGGTGAAGACCGAGCGCCCCTTCAAGAAGGCGCCGTCCCTGGGCGTCTCGAGCGGCGCCTACCTGCTCGGGCTCGCCCCGCCCGAGCTGCTCCGCGAGCTCGGCGTCTCGCTCCCCCTCCGTCGGCGCGATCCGCACTATTTCCTCCCGACGACCGACCGGCGCTACCTGCTCTTCGGCTCGGACCAGGCCGCGATGAAGCGGCAGTTCTTCGAGTTCTTCTCCCAGGAGGACTGGGACGCGAACAGCGCCCTCCAGGCCGAGCTCGCCGCGCTCCGCGACGACATCGCCCCGACCTGGCTCGAGGAGCCGCTCTCCATCGAGGAGACCGCGGAGCGCTACGTGCGGCCCGCCCTCCGGCAGACGTTCGTGGCGCTCTGCCGGGGCACGATCTCCGACTACCTCGCGCGGTTCCCCTGGAAGAGCGATCTCCTCCAGGCGATGTACGCCGCGACCGACGCCTTCTCGGGGCTCGCGGGCGGCTTCGACACGCCCGGCACCGGGATGAACTTCCTCGTCCACAACATGTGCCGCCTCCCGGGCGCGGACGGGACCTGGATGATCGTCGAGGGCGGGATGGGCACGGTCAGCCGCCTCTTCGCCGAGAAGGCGCAGGCCGAGGGCGCCGCGATCGTCACCGGCGCCCGCGTCGCGCAGATCGAGTCGTCCGGGGGCGCCGTCTCCGGCGTGCTCCTCGAGGACGGGACGCGCATCGCCGCCCGGGCGGTCGTCTCGAACGCCGATCCGTTCCGCACCCGCGCGCTGGCCGGCGGCGCGGCGATCGGGGCGGCGCTGTCGGCGCGGCTCGACGCGCTCGCGAAGGACGGCTCCACGCTCAAGGTCAACATGGCGCTGACCGGCCTACCCCGGTTCACCTGCCTCCCGGAGGACCGCGGGCAGTTCGGGCCGACCATCCACCTCCTGCCCGACGAGGGCGTCGTGATGGACGTGCTGCGCCAGGCCCACCGCGACGCGATGAGCGGGCGTCTCCCCGAGTTCCCCGCGATCGAGTGGTACTTCCACACGCCGATCGACCCGAGCCTGCGCGACGCGGAGGGGCACCACAACGCCGCGCTCTTCGTGCAGTGGGTGCCCTACGCGCTCGCGAGCGGCGAGACGTGGGACCAGGCCGCCCCGCGCTACGTGAAGCACCTCCTCTCGATCTGCGACCGGTTCGCGCCGGGGATGAGCGACCTCGTGCTGGAGACGTTCACGCTGGCGCCGCCGGACATCGAGCGGCACTTCGGGATCACGCGGGGTCACATCCACCACATCGACAACGGCTTCGGCTTCGCCGATCGCGTGCCGTACCGGTTCGGGCTCGCCGGGCTCTACTCGTGCAGCGCCGGCACGCACCCGGCCGGGTCCGTCATCGGCGCGGCCGGGCACAACGCCGCCAAGGCCGCGCTCGCCGACCTCGGGAAGTGACCCGGGCGGCGCTCCCGGTCGCACTCCTGCCCGACCGGGCCCTGCACCTGCTCGGAAGGGGGTCACACCCCGTCGGACCGCTGCGACTTTGACGCGGCGGCGCATGAGAGACCGTGGTCGAGCCTCCAGCTACCCCGTCGTGGCGATCCTCACCGGACGGTGAATTTCGGTAAGCTCTACCGCATCTGTAGCGGGGAGCTGCCAACGCCTCTCATTTCGACACGACGACCACCCGCGGCGCAGCCGCCTCAAGGAGGGAATTCCGATGCTGGAGAGCCGATCACGATGCCTCTTGTCCGTGCTGTGCACCCTGGGGCTGGCGGGGTGCGCGATGGACGCGCCGGATCCATCGGGCGCATTGGAAGAGCAGGAGCCTGCCGGCGCGTCGGCCGAGGCGCTCACGGCGAGCCCGGGCGAGCACCTCTGGAGCCGGCGGTTCGGGGGCGCGCTCGATCAGCTCGCGGAGGACGTCGCCCTGGATCCCCAGGGAAACCTCCTGGTGGTGGGGCGCTTTTCGGGGAGCCTTGTGCTCGACGGCCTCGTGTTGACCAGCGCGGGCGGCGTGGACGTCTTCGCGGTGAAGATCAACGCGGGGGGCGTCCCTCTCTGGGGCCGGCGCTTCGGCGGCGCTGCCGACGAAGGGGCGACGCTCGCGGCAGTGGACGACCAGGGTGAGGTGGTGATCCACGTGGTGGGAAGTCAGCCGGTCGATTTCGGCGGAGGGCCGGTCGAGACCGCGTCTGCGGCGCTGGTCAAGCTCGATGCCACAGGCGGCCATGTCTGGAGCCGCAGCCTGGGCGCGGTCGCGACCGCGCTCGCGGTGGACGGCACGAGCCATGTCCTGGTGGCCGGCACCTACACGGAGCTGGCGGATCTGGGGCTCGGGCCGATGCCGGCGCTTGGCTCCGACATCTTCGTGGCGCGGCTCGACGCCGGCGGCACCACCCTCTCGAGCTGGCGCTTCGGGGCGGAAGGCAACCAGGTGGCGCGCGCGCTCGCCGCCGACAGCGCGGGCAACGTGGTCCTCGCCGGCGACTTCAACCCGCGCATCTTCCTCGGAGGCGAGGACCTCTATGCGCTAGGCTCCCGGAGCGCGTTCCTTGCAAAGCTCGACGCCGGAGGGTTCCACGTCTGGAGCCAGATGCTGCCGTCCGACAGCTGGTACAACTCGAGCGTCAACGCCCTCGCCATCGACGGCGCCGACAACATCGTCGCCACGGGCTGGGACGGCGGCGGCGGCGCGAGCGGCAGGGCGCTGAGCGTGTTCAAGGTGGCCCCCGACGGCGCGGTGCTCTGGAGCCGGTTCTACTGGGGCACACCCGCGGAGCCGGGAGATGATGCCGTCGGCGCGTGGCCCGGCAGGAGCATCGGGACGGACGCGGAGGGCAACGTGGTCGTGGCGACCGATCCGACCGGGATCAGCCCGTCGTCGGGGTTGACGATCGATCTCGGCGGAGGGCCGCTGCCGTTCGGCGCCCTCCTCCTGAAGCTCGATTCCTCGGGCAATCACGTGTGGAGTCGAAGCTGGGCCAGGACGTCCCGGCCCGAGCTCGCCGTCGCTCCTGGAGGCAGGGTGTTCGTCGGCGGCTCGTTCACGGGCACGCTGGACTGCGGCGGCTGGCCGCTGACGAGCGCGGGTGGATTCGACATGTTCCTGGCGAAGCTCGCCCCCTGAAGGGCCACTTCGCGCTCGGGTGGGTGACGCGGGTGCGACCGGCGCTACCCGCCGGCACCCAGGCCCCCGCCGGCGCCCAGGTCCCCGCCGGCGCCCAGGCCGCCCCCACCGGCGCCCAGGCCCCCACCGGCGCCCAGGTCCCCGCCGGCGCCCAGGTCCCCGCCGGCGCCCAGGCCCCCACCCGTGCCCAGGTCCCCGCCGGCGCCCAGGCCCCCACCGGCGCCCAGGCCCCCACCGGCGCCCAGGTCCCCACCCGTGCCCAGGTCCCCGCCAGCCCCGAGCCCGCCGGCACCGCCCAGCCCGCCGGCGCCCTGGTCGCCGGGCCCCGTTCCGTCGGTGCTCCGCCCGCCGGCGCCCTGCGCGCCGGCCCCTGATTCGGGGTCGCCGTCGCCGCTGTTCTGCCCGCCAGGAGGCATCGTGGGCGGCAACGAGGGCGGGCTCGGAGGCGGGAGGTCCGACGGCGATGGCTCGCTCACGCACGTCGCGCCGGCGAGCGCCGACAGGAGCAAAGGCAGCCGCAGGAACCGGCGCCGCAGGGGCATGGAGGACATCGAACGCATCGTTGCACCGTGCCTTTCTGATCGGGTTTCCGGACACATGGAGCGAGGGCGGTCGCATGCCCAGTGTCCCGGTGCCCGAGACGCTCCTCTGGCGCGCGACGTCGCTGCAGTGAGGGCGGCCCTCGGGCGTAGGCTGCCCCACCCCGGCGCACCTCAACGGCCCGGCCCTGGGCTGGTCGATCACCCGGCCGCGCGCACGACGCGTCCCTGCGTCGTCACACCACCGCGCGCGCACGGCGCCCCCACATCCACGCCGACGGCGACGCGAGCGCCCGGCCACGCCACGCCCCCGCGCAGCGCCCCGGCGCCCTCGGCCCGCGCCCCCACGCCGACGACGCTGCCCGTCACGTCCACGCCCTCGGGCCGACGTAGCTCGGCAAGGCCCGGATCAGCGCTTGATCTTGAGCACGACGTCGGGCGCTGCCTCCAGCGCGGGCACCACGAGCCCCACGCGGAGCAGCCGCCCTTTCAGCGTCGCATCGAAGTGCGCCAGCGTCACCGCCCGGGCTATCGTGAGCTGTCGTGCCGCCTCCATCGTCTGCGTGAACCGGGTGCCGCAGAATGGAAATTCATCACAGCCTCCCGGGTCGACGGCGCCAGGGCCGACGCCGCGCGTGAGATCCTCGAAGAGCTGCTCGCTGCCCCCGGAGATGCCGCCCATCGACTGCACGAGCTCACACAGCACCGTGTCGGTGTTCTCCACGTCAGGGATATCCATGTTCAGAAACCCGGTGTGATTGCCGCCCAGGAGCTTCACGAGGGTCACAGGAGGTGGCGCCTGGTCGAACACCTTGAGCGGTCCCACGATGGGCGCCAGCTCGTCCGCGGTGCCGGAGACGATCGTTACGGGCAACGCGCGTCCATAGGTGGCTGGCCCGAGGAAGCACGATGCCGGCGCATAGGCCACCGCGGACCGGACGTCGATCTGGAGGACCGGGTGGTAGGCGGCGAGCAGCGCCGTCAGGCCTCCCGCCGAGAAGCCGAAGACCCCTCGATGGTCCGGGAGCACGGCGCGGGCCAGGTCGGCGTCGGCGCCGTCGAGCCCTTCGATCTGCTGCATCACGAACTCGAGATCTGCCGGTTGGTTCGCGTAGTCCGATGACGTAGGCCCGCCGGGAGCATCCGCCCGGGTGAGGGGGAACAGCGGCGCTGCGACGATGTAGCCGTGGGACGCCAGGTGCTCGGCGTAGGGACGAGCGTCCCCTCCGGGGCTCGCGAATCCATGGCCATACGCCAGCAGTGGGAACCGCCCGTGCGCCACGGGCGCGCGGTCCCCCCCGGGAGGCGAGGCCGAACGCGACTTTGCGGGGTACCAGACCACCGTTGGCAGCGTCCTGCTGGGGGCTCCAGGAAAGCCGTTGTTCGGCCGCGTTGGTCGCGACCTGTCGACAAAGACGAACTCCCGCCTGGCGAACCCGTAGGGGCCGCTGTCCGCGATCGCGTTCAGGACCAAGGTCGACGCCAGGACCGACGAGAGCTCCGTTTGGGCAGCAGCGGTTTCTGCCTCCACGGCCTCCGGCCCCTCGGCCACCGTGTCCGGGGCATCCGCGCAGCCCGCTGCGGCGATCGCCAGACTGAGCCCGATCGCGACGAATCTGCCCACGCACTCGATATGCCCTTGCGCGCGACACGGCTTACCGTCCAACATCTCTCTCGCTGTCATCTCGCTCTCCATTCGAATCGTCGATTTGACCAGGTCACCTCGACGACATGGCGGAGGTCGCCTCTCATCGCGAGGTGGCGCGGCCTACCCCCCTCGTCGTCCGCATGGCGGCGCAACGACGCGTGGCCCTGACGAGAACCGGCGCACGCGGCGTTCAGCTGCTCTTCTTGCTTTCGCTGGCCGCAAAGCCTGGAATCAGAGGCAGGCGCGGCTATGCCAGACTAGCTGGAGATGCGATGGGAGCCATTCGGGCTCTCCCGGAATCGTGGGTAGGCGCCGGAGCGACGGACGAGTCGAAACCGCCCGAAACGGGCAGCATTTCGAGCCATCGATTCGCCAAGAACAGAACGCCACCTTGGCGGCTTGGCGTCTGTGCGTTGAGATTCCTCTGCGCTCGCGAGGCAGATCCCTGGCGAGATTTGTGACCCGCGGTAACCCGCGGTAGTAGAACGCCGAAGGCTCGCGCTGGGTCCCCACCGGTGCCCAGGCCCCCACCGTGCAGCGGGGGCGGCCCTGTGGCGCAATCCCGCCCACCTCGGCGCACCTCGCGGCGCGGCCCCGGATGGGCGATCAGCTGGCCGCGTGCACGACGCGCCCCTGCGTCGTCACCACCGCGCGCTCGCACGGCGCACCCACATCCACGCCGGCGGCGACCCGCGCGCCCGGCCACACCACGCACCCGCGCAGCGCCCCGGCGCCCTCGACCCGCGCCCCCGCGCCGATCACGCTGCCCGCCACGTCCACGCCCTCGGCCACGGACGCCCCCGGGCCGACGTAGCTCGGCAGGCCGCGCTGCGCGAGCCAGTGCGCGCTCGCCGCGAGGTAGGCGGCGAGCGTGCCGATGTCGTGCCACACGGCCGGCGCCGCGAACGTCGCGAGCGGTCGACCCTCGCGCAGCCACGGCAGGTACACGTCTCCGACCATGCAGCCGCGCGGCGGCAGCCGCCGCCGCAGCGTCTCGCCGACCACCTGCACGCCCACGAAGTCGCCGCCGGCGACCTCATCGCCGAAGCGCTCGCCGCGCAGCCGGACCACCTCGCCCCCGCCGCCGACGCCCACCGTCCCCTCCCCGGCCGGCCGCGGCGCCACCGCGAGCGTCGCGGCCGCGCCGCGCTCGGCGTGCGCCGCGCAGAGCGCCGCCACGTCGAGGTCGATGAGGATGTCGCCGTTCCAGAGGACCACGTCGCCGTCGCCCAGCGCGCCCGCCGCGTTCGCGAGGCCCCCCGCGGTGCCGAACGGCTCCGGCTCGTGCAGGACCTCGACCGGCACCGGGAACGCCGCGAGCAGGTCGCGCGTGAAGCGCTCCGCGAGGTGGGACTTGTTCATCGCGGCACGCCGGACGCCGCCCGCGGCGAGCTGCCCGGCGATGTGCGCGACGAGCGGGCGATCGCCGAGCCACAGGAGCGGCTTCGGCAGCTCGTCGGTGAGCGGGCGGAGCCGGGTCCCGAGCCCCGCCGCCAGGATCATCGCAGAGGCCATGCGCCGGAGGATCGCCCCCTCCGCGAGGAACGTCCAAGAAATCGAAGGTGAGATGCCTCCCCCGCTGCCGTCGGTCTACCGGGATCGCGAGCGCCGGCGCCGCACCCCGAGCGCGGCCGCCGCGATCGTGAAGAGCGAAGCGTAGGACGCGCCCCGCGGCGACTCGCCGCCGGTCACGCGGCAGCCGCAGCCGCCGTCATCCTCGCTGCCGCCCGCGCCGCCGGTGCCGGTCGTGGCGGTTGTGGTCGTGGATGTCGTGTCGCCGCCGGTGCCAGCGCCGCCAGCGCCGCCCACGCCCATGCCGCCGCCGCCACCCATACCACCCCCGCCACCCATACCACCCCCGCCGCCCGCGCCGGACGCGTCGCAGGCGTCGCCGATGCCATTGCCATCGGAGTCCGCCTGGTCGGGGTTCGGCACCGTCGGGCAGTTGTCGCAGGCGTCCCCGACGCTGTCGGCGTCGGTGTCGATCTGCGCGGTGTTGGACACCGTGAGGCAGTTATCCATGCTGTTGAGGACCGTATCGAGGTCGATATCGGCGGCGCTCGGCACGGCGCACGCGGTCCAGGTCGTCGACCAGGGCTCGCTGGTCTCGTCGCGGCCGCTGACGCCATTGCTGCCCATCATGACCTGGCCGGTCTCCGTGAGGTCCACGCGACACGTGTTGATCGTCGTCGTATTCATCGACAGGGGCGCGTGCAGCGCGGGATTGTCCGCCGTATCCGGCAGATACGTCGAGCCGTTGACCGTGACGCCCGCCTTGTTCACCGGGGCTTGGGCCCCCGCCGTTCCATAATACACGCAATCGACATCGGTCACGAGGTTCGTCATGCCATCCCAGTGAAACAGAATGACCGGCTCGCCCCCATTGGTGAACCCCCACGCGGTGCCGACCCCGTTCATGATCGGCACGAGCATGTCAGGGACAGCGGGGCTCGTCGTGGTGTCTCGGCGCCCGTTGCGATCTCGTACGTGGGATAGATCCCGTATCCGGTGAACGGGCTCGTCACGCCGCAGGAGGTCCTGAAGCACTCGCCGCCGGCGATCGACACGTACTGGGTCTCACCCGGCTGGATGACAGCACCGGCGGGGAATCGCACGATGAAGTCGCTGGTGCCGGCGGGCGCCCCGGCGATGACCACGTTGTAATAAGTATTGTAATCGGCGAGATAATAATCGGTCAGGACGATCGGCGTGTTTCCGGGGTTCCGGATCGCGACGGACTCGGCCTGTGTCGGGGAGACGACGACCTCCATCAGCAGGAGCTTCTCCGCCGCGGCGTGCGCCGCCGCTGGAAGCAAGACCATCGTGGAGAAGGAGAGGATCGAGGCGAGGCGCTTCATAGGGTGTATCGTAAATCAAACCCGGAGAGAGGGAAAGGCCCGCGGTGGCGTCAGTCCGGACCATCCCAAAGCCGCTCCGAGGCCGGGAGCACGCGCTCGACGCACCCACCTTCGGAGGTGATGTTGACGCGGGCCCCTGCATGGCATTCGGTGTGTGCGCGCCGCCGGTCCCCGTCGCCGAGGTCCAGTCGAGCGCCGCCGCCCGCTGCTGCTTTATGAATGCTTCACCTGCGGAGTCCATCACGCACCGCCGTGACCGACCGCGGCGACCCTGCCGAGCTCGATGGCGGAGCGTTCTTCCACCATAGGTTCAGGCGAGGATGCAACAGCGACGAGCTCGTTCGCGCGCTTGTCTTGCCGTTCGTGGACAGTCCGCTGCCGTTTCTGGACAGGAGACATCGTTCGCGCACGCGATGGATGGCGATCTGCGCGATACGTCGAGGTCGAGCCCGACGACCGGTACGCCATGGTGAGCTGCGGGCCGTCGGCCCGGGGTGGCGTTGTCGCCGGAGTTGTTGCTCGTGGGTGCCAGCGCTCGTGACGTTCAGGGCCGGCGCCGCGGCTGGAGGCGCAGCAGGCCCGCGGCCGCGCGCCCCGCCGACAGCGTCTCGGAGGGGCGCTCGCCGAACCGGCGCTTGTATTCGACGCTGAACCGCCCCGGGTTGCTGAGCCCGCGCAATCCCCGCTCCCGGCGCCTGTGCGGCGTGCGAGGGCCCTTCACCCTTATGCCTTGTCTGGACAAAGCGAGGCGCACGACCCGGCATTGGACGATAAGGGAGCACAAATTTCAGAGAATGTAAAACACATGAGCCAGCCAGGTAGAACCGGCGGCTCCCGTGCCCCTCACGGGTCCGCAGAAGCGTGCCGGTGACGTCGCGCCTGGGTGACACGGCGCGGCCGACTCATCGGGACGTTGCCGGACACGACCACGCTCGACAGGCCCGCTGACCTCTCGCGTCCCCTCGGGAGAGCCCACCCCGCGCGCGGCGCAGCGTATGCATCGCATCACGTGCGCACGGGCAGCGCTCCCGGCGCTGAAGGGGGAAATCATGGCAACGAGGGGGCCCGAAGATCGCGAATGGCTCGCAGAACGGGGCGAGACGGGTGTCCTCCAGGCAAGCAGCGCGCTGGCGGGCGAGCCGCCGAGATCCTCCGCGCCCATGGCCACGAGCGTCCTCGGCGCCGCGCCGGTCGCGCCCGTCGCCTCGTTCGTGCCGGGGTCGACCGAGATCCCGAGCCGCACCGCCGTCTCGAGCCGCACGGCATCCGTGCTCCGGCGGTGACCGACCCTCCGAGCGAGCCCCTCCCGCGGACGCGCTTCGCACGCCGGATCGGCGATGCGCTGCTGCGACAGCTCGGAGGGCGAGCGCAGGCCAGGGTGATCGTCCTGATGGCGCTCGTGCTGTCACTCGACAGCGCCGACGCCGGCGCGATCGGGGGCATGGCCGCGCCGCTGCAGGGGTCGCTCGGCATCGACAGCACCAGGCTCGGCCTGTTGTTCACGGTCGAATCCGCCGTCGCCGCCGCCGGAACCCTCGTGTTCGGCTGGCTTGTCGATCGCAGGGCGCGGACACGGCTCCTGGCGCTGACGGTCGTGCTGTGGGGCGTGGCGATGGTCGCCTGCGGTGCCGCGACCTCCTACGCCGCCCTCCTCGTCGCGCAGGTCGCGCTCGGGGCCGTCATCGCGGCCGCGCAACCCGCGGTCGCGTCCCTCGTCGGCGACTACTCTCCACCCGATCTGCGCGGTCGGGTGTTCGGCTTCATCCTCTCGGGCGAGCTGATCGGCACGGCGATCGGCGTCATCGCCGCGGGATTGTTGGCCGAGATCTCGTGGCGCCTCGGCTTCTGGGCCCTCGCCCTGCCGACGCCCTTTCTGGCGTGGGCCATCCATCGCCTCCCCGAGCCGGCGCGCGGCGGCGCGAGCTGGCTCCAGCCAGGCCAGGAACGCATCGAAGCGCGTCCGGGCGCGGCGGCGTCGCGCGACGAGGGGCCGTGGCCCCGTCCGGCGCAGAGCGTCGGCGCCAGGGCGCGCGCGGCCGGCGTCGAGCCGCGCGAGCGCCTCGTCCACGACGTCGACCGGCGCGAGCGGTCGTTTCTCTGGGCGCTCGGCTACGTGCTCCGCATCCCGACCAACCTGGTCCTGATCATCAGCTCCGCGCTCGGCTACTACTTCTTCGGCGGGCTGCGCATCTTCTCCGTCGAGCTCCTGACAGACCGCTACCACCTCAGCCACCAGGCGGCCCTCGGCGTCGCCGCGATCGTGGGATCCGGCGCGGTCCTCGGCGTCTACGTCGGCGGCAGGGGCGTCGATGGGCTGCTCGCCCGCGGGCACGAGACGGCGCGCATCTGGGTGGCCTCATGCGCGTACCTGGCGAGCACGGCGCTGTTCTTTCTCGGCCTGCTCTCCGTCGCGCTCGCCACCGCGCTGATCCTGTACGTCCTCGCCGCGTTCGCGCTCGCGGCCGCCAACCCTCCGCTCGACGCGGCGCGGCTCGACATCGTGCCCTCGCACCTGTGGGGTCGCGCGGAAGGCGTCCGGATGACGGTACGCAAAGCGGCGGAGGCCGCCGCGCCGGTGGCCTTCGGGTACGTCGCCGAGAACGTCTTCGGCGGCGGCCCGTCACCCCTGCGCGCGACCTTCTCCGTCATGCTCGTCTCGCTGTGCGGAAGCGGGCTCATCACCCTGATCGCGCTCCGCACGTACCTCCGCGACGCCGCCAGCGCCGACGCGCTCACAGAGCGAGCGCGAGGGCGTGGTCGCCGCTGAGCCCCGGGAAAGGGCCCGCCCCTCTCCGAGCGCTCGCCGACCTCGAAGCCCTCCATGCCCTGGCCGAGCGCCTCCTCCCCCCGGCGCCAACCGGAGGCGGCGGCCTCGGCGCGGCGGCTCGACCTCGATGACGAGCCTCGCCCCCGCGACGATCGCGCGGTGGCACGACGCGATCCTCGTGGCGCAGCGGTTGCAGCTCGCGCGGCGGCATGGACCGGCCGGTGAACGTGATCGAGGCGAGGTTCGGCGTGGCTGCCGTGCTCGCCTTCGTGTCCGGGGCCGTCGACGTGATCGGCTGGCTGTCGCTCGATCACCTCTACACGACGCACATGACGGGCAACAGCGCCGCGCTCGGCCAGGCCATCGCCCGCGGAGATGCGCGCGCGATCGTGACGCGCGGGCTCCCGGCCGTCGTCTTCATGGCGGGCGTGGTCTGCGGCGCCACGCTCGCCGAGGTCTGCGCCCATCGCGGCGTGCGCGCCGACGTCGCGCCGGGCCTCGCGCTCACCGCGGCCCTGCTCGGGGGCTTCCTCGTCGGGGTGAGCGTGACCGCGCACGCGGGGCCGGTCCCGCTCGAGCCGGCGTGGGCGTTCGACCTGCAGGCGTCGCTCGTCAGCCTGGCGATGGGGGTGCAGACGGCCACGTTCCGCCGCATCGACGGCGTGACGGTGCGCACCACGTACATCACCGGCATGCTCACCAACTTCGCCGAAGAGCTGGCCCAGCTGCTCGCCAGGCCTCGCGACGCCCCCGTCGACCTGCGCTCGACGGCGCGACACCTCGTGGCCACGGGGATCGTCTGGCCGAGCTTCGTGACGGGCGCCGCCGCGAGCGCGCTCGCGCACGCGCGCTGGGGCGCGCGCGCGCTGGCGATCCCGGTCCTGCTGCTCGTCTCGCTGGTGGTGCTCGACCTCGCGTGGCCCGTGGGCGGGCCCAGCGGGACGGCCGCGTGGCGGCGGGAGCAGCGGCGCCGGAGCGGCGAGTGATGCGGCCGGCGCGGGCGCAGCTCTCGAGCGCGGAGCGACGCCTCCTCCTTCTCCTCGGCGCCCCCGGCCTGGGGCTGTCGCTGTCCCTCACGGTCATCTCCACCTACCTCCCCGTGCTCGCGCGCGGGTTCACGGGATCGCGCGCCGGCATCGGCGCGCTCGTCGGCGGCGAGGGGCTCGTCGCCTTGCTCGTCCCCCTCTGGATCGGCGGCCTCTCCGATCGCGTCGACACCCGGTTCGGCCGCCGTGTCCCGTTCCTGATGGCGACCGCGCCCGTCGCGGCGGTCGCCCTCGCGCTCATCCCGCTCGCGCGCTCGCTCCCCGTCATGGCCGTGGAGGTGTTCTTCTTCTACGCCGCCTATTTCACCTACCTCGCGCCCTACCGCGCGCTCTACGCCGATCTCGTCCCCCTGAGCCTGAGCGGCCGCGCGCAGGGGATCCAG
Source organism: Sorangium sp. So ce836 (assembly GCF_028553905.1). Classification (NCBI taxonomy): domain Bacteria; kingdom Pseudomonadati; phylum Myxococcota; order Polyangiales; family Polyangiaceae; genus Sorangium; species Sorangium sp. So ce836. The sequence goes on from NZ_CP102233.1 coordinate 6,391,746, forward strand.
GGCATCTTCAGCCAGGTGGGCCTCGGATCCGCGCTCGTCGGCGGCGGGCTGCTCCTCGAGCTCTGGCGGCCGCTGCCGTACCTCGTCGCGGCCGCCGCCTTGCTCCTCGGGACCGCGCTGCTCGTGCTCGGGCTGCGCGGGACCGCACGGCCGTCCGCGGTCCCCCAGCGTGGCTCCCGCTCGTCGGCCGCGGAGGTCTGGGCGCTGCTCCGTCACCACCGGGCCATCCGCGCGCTCATGATCGCCAACGCGCTCCTCTCGCTCACGCTCGGCGGCATGAAGGCCTTCGTCGTGCTCTGGCTGACCGAGGGGCTCGGCAAGAGCATGAAGTTCATCGCCGGCGCGATGACCGTCGTCGCCGTGGGGGCCCTCCTCGGCGCGCTCGTGAGCGGCCAGCTCGCGGACCGGCACGGCGCGGCGCGCGTCCTCGCGCGCACGCTCGTCGTCTTCGGGCTCGGGCTGGTCCTCCCCGCCTTCTCCAGCTCCACCATGCTCCTCGGCGCGGAGCTCCCGCTCATCGCCTTCTGCGGCGGGGCAGCGAGCACCCTGCCCTACGCGATCGTCATGCAGCGGATGCCCGCTCGAAGCCACGGCGCCGCGGCGGGCCTCTTCGACGTGAGCGGCGGCGTCGGGACGCTCCTTGGGCCCGCGCTCACCGGCGCGGCCATCGACCTCCTGCGTCCGCTCTTCGCCTCCACCCAGGGGTACGCCGCGATGTGGCTCGTGCTCAGCGCGTCGACGCTCGCGAGCGTCGCGATGCTGCGGCGCGCACGGAGCGGCTGACGCCCGGGATCCCGCCGGGCCCTCACTCGCCCCGCTCGAGGAGGTCCCGCGTCGCGCGCTCGAGCAGATCGTGCGCGGTCGTGTCGTCCTCCTCGAGGTGGGCGACGCCGATCCGGAGGGTCATCCGGACGGGCATCGACGGGATGCGCCGGAACCGGTGCTGGCGCACCTTCTCGCCGAGCACCTTCGCGAACGCGGACGCCCGCGTCCGGCCGATCCCGGGGCGGACGATCGCGAGGAGGTCGCGGCGGTACCGCCCGAGCAGCCCGTCCTCCGGCACGTAGATCCGGACCACGCGCGCGAGGTCGTTGAGGATGCGGTCGACCGCCGCCCGCCCGTGCTTCTCCTCGACCTCCTGGAGGCCGTCCACGCCGAGCAGCAGCAGGGACAGCCGCCGGGTCCGCTGCTCCCTGGCGCGCTGGACCTCCTTCTTGAGGAAGGCCCGGAGCCGCTCCTCGTGGACGACCTCGGCGAGATCCTCGTCGCGGTGCCGCGCGTCGCCCGCGAGCTTCGGCGCGGGGTCCAGCGGCCTCGGCGCGGGGTCCAGCGGCCTCGGCGCGGGGTCCAGCGGCCTCGGCGCGGGGTCGGGCGGCCTCGGTCCCGGATCGGGCGGCTTCGGCCCGGGGTCCGGCGGGGCGGCGGCGCGCCGGTCGTCGAGCTCGAGGCTGCGGCGCGACGACGGCGGCGGGTTCGAGGGCGGAACCGGCCCGGGGGGCGGGCTCGACGGCGCGGGCGCGCCGAGCGCCTCGGCCATCAGGGCGACGGCCGTTGTGGCGCGGTCGAACCGGTCCCGCGGATCGATCGCGGTCGCCTGCTGGAACCAGGCGTCGAAGGCGGGCGGCAGCCGGACGGTGCGGCGCCGCGCGGCGCGGGCGCTCGCGGGCTCGGGCAGCCCCGCCGCCATCCGCTGGAGGAGCGCGAAGATCGAGGGCAGGACGTTGGCCTCGGTCAGCCAGTAGGGGCTGCCCACGAGCAGCGTGAAGGCCACGTGCGCCAGCGCGTGGATGTCGGCCTTCGGCCCCACGGCGCCGTCGCCGCGGATCTGCTCGGGGGCCATGTAGAGCGGCGTCCCGAGGATCGCGGTGCGGTCCGCCATGCTGCTCTGCGCCGCGATCTTCGCCAGGCCGAAATCGAGGACCTTGACGCACGGGGAGCCGTCGTCCCGCCGCGTCAAGAAGAGGTTCGCCGGCTTGAGGTCGCGATGGACGATGGCCGCCGCGTGCATCTTGTCGAGCGCGCGCGCGACCTGGGAGAGGTAGAGCACCACCTCCACCGCCGGCAGCGGGCCGCGGCGCGCCGACAGGCTCGCGAGCTCCTCGCCCTGGAGCAGGTCCATGACGAGGAAGGGCATCCCGGAGTCGGCGTCGATGCCGGCGTCGGAGACCGGGACGATGTGATCGCTCTCGATCCCGCCGGTGATCTTGGCCTCCTGGGCGAACCGGGCGCGCATGCCGGGGTCCTGGATGGATCCCGGGAGCATCACCTTGAGCGCGCGGCGGCGGTCCGTGACCTCGTCGACGACCTCGTACACCGCCCCCATCCCGCCCGCCTTGAGCGAGCGGACCACGCGGTATCGCCCGTGGAAAAGCGTGTCGGGTCGGAGCTGCGCGAGGCTCGGCGGATCCATCGGGAGATCGAGGCCACGGGAGCATAGATCGGACGGGGCCCTGGCCGGGCACCGTTCGCGACGGCGCGGCGCCGCGGGCGCGGCGTTCATCGCGATGCGGGGCTCGTCGCGGGGGCGCGGCGCCCGATCCGGGAGAGCGCCGCGCCGGCGCGAGCGCGCCCGGGAACCACGGCCGCGCCGGCCCGGTTGCACCATGGACGCGCGCCGGCGTGCGGGCGGCGGCGCCGCAGCGGGCGCGCCGGTAGTACTGCGAGGCGGTGGTCGGCGGAAAACTCGACGCCCCCGGCGCCCGCGTGGTAGCTCCGCCGGGTGGGTTCGTCTGCGCTCGCCGTCCGCTCCGCCGCGAGGCGGAGCTCCGCAACATGGGCCGCGGCCGGGTTGCTCGGCCTCGGGGCCGTGACCCTCGCAACGCAGAGCTGCGGCACCGACGCCGTGGGCATCGACGCCTGCCGGCAAATCGAGACGGCCCGGTGCGAGGCCGCCGCCGCGTGCCCGGCGTGGGTCGGCTCGGCCGACGCCGACGCGCGGGTGGACGCCTGCGTCGAGTTTTCCTGGGACCAGTGCCTCCACGGCATCGAGAACGCCGGCACAAAGGAGCACCCCGCGCCGGAGCCGACGGAAAGCCAGATCAAGGCCTGCGTCGACGCCATCGGCGCGACGCGCGAGTGCGCCGCCGACAACGTCGCTTCCATGGCGGAGTGCTCCGCCGCGCAGCCCGCGGAGGGCGCCGATCGCGCGCTCAGCCCGTGCGAGGTGATCATCGGGCGGGCTCATGAGCTCGCGGCCTGCGCGTTCGTGGCCAAATCGACCGGCGCGGGCGGCGGCGAGGGCGATGGTGGCGGCGGCGGAAGCGCCGGCGCTGACGGTGAAGGCGGGGGGAACGGCGGTGGTGGAGGCGCCGGCGGTGCTGGCGATGGCGGCGGCGGCGGAAGCGCCGGCGCTGACGGTGAAGGCGGCGGCGGCGGAAGCGCCGGCGCTGACGGTGAAGGCGGCGGGGGCGGCGGTGCCGGTCAAGGGGGGGGCGGCGGCGCTGGCGGTGCCGCTGATCCCTAGTTCTTCGGCCCGAAACACGCGTATCGCTCGAGCCTCTCCGCGAGTCGCCCGTTTCGAGCAATGAAACGCCCACTCGGCCCCCGAGTCGCCGCTTTCAAGGCTTGGAACGCCCCACTCGGCCTCCGAGTCGGCCATCTCAAGCCTTGAAATCCCCAACTCGGCCCCCGAGTCGGCCATCTCAAGCCTTGAAATGCCCCGCTCGGCCCCCGAGTCGCCCGTTTCAACGTTTGCATCAAGCCTTGCAACGGCCGGGTCACGCCCCGCAGCCACGGCCCCGCCTCACACGAGAGCAGCGCGTCCGACAGCTCGTCCATGAGCGCCGCCGTCCCCGGCGCCCTCCGCGCGACCGCCTCGGCCTGCGCGGCCGCGCGGCGGAGCTCCGTCGGCTGGTACGGGCTGTTGGCCCGCAGGCGCCCTCCCGGCGCGGGGCGCGCCGCGTTTCATGTGGCGCCGTTCCCCGGCTTGGACTAGTGCCCCCTGCCGATGGGCCGAGCTCGAGCTGGTTGTGGAACCTCGTCCGGTGGGGATCGCGAAGGCGGGCTCTCCCCGCAGCCCTGGTCCGGCCGGCGCGCCCTGGCGCTCGCCGTGCTCGCGCTCGCGGCCTGCACCAGCGGGAACGACGACGACGACGACGACGGGCGCATCCAGACCTCGCTCGCCATCGACCCGCTCGCCTTCCTGGGCGACGTGCGGTGCTCGAACGAGCCGGGGGCGATCCGCAGCTACGTCGCCACGCTCACGGACGAGAGCGCCGAGGGCGGTCCGTTCACCCTCGCCTCGTCGCCGCCGATCCCGTGCACGTCGCGCGTGTCGTTCACCTACGTCGTCGAGGGGCACGAGTACACGGCCAGGATCGACGGCTACGCGCAGTACGCCGAGGAGCTCACCCCCGTCGGCGACGAGACCTCCGGGAGCCCCCACATGCTCGTCGACGGCGCCCCGGTCGCGCCGCGCTGGACGTGGGCGTGCCCGGGCCCCGAGGCCGCGGACGACGCCGGCAAGCTCGTGGCGAAGACGGGCGTCAACGTCGTCGTCCAGGGGTGCGCCGCGGTCTCCGGCCCCGACGACACGCAGCGCGCGGCCATCGTGCTCGACCCGGCGAGCGCGCTCGGCGCGCTGCGCTGCGGGGCCGGCGACCGAGAGGTCGCGTCGTTCGACGTCCTCCCCCAGGGCGGCTCGCTCGCGCCGGTGCTCGGCGTCGGCTGCCCGCCGGCCGAGCCCATCGTCTACGACCTCGGCGCCGCCGCGGCAGGGGCCCACGTCTTCCGCCTGGAGGCGAAGAACGCCGCGGGCGATCTCCTGTTCGGGTCGAGCTGCTTCGCCGCGGCGAGCGCGGGCGTCACGGCGACGGCGACCTGCGATCCGCTGTCCGACACGGGAGCGCTCGAGCTCGACCTCGGCGCGCTCCTCGACGCGGAACAGCTCGCCTGCGGGGCCGGCGCGGCCAGCTACACGGCGACCGAGCCGCTGCCCGACGGCGAGCAGCCCGAGACGGATGCGCCCCCCTACGTCGGCCCTGTACCCTGCGGCGAGCGCGCGCTCCTCTCGGCCCTCCCCCCGGGCGCGTACACGACCTCGATCGAGGTGCGCGACGCGAAGGGGGCGCCGGCGCTGTTGGCCCAGTGCAGCGGCGAGGTCCGCCCCGGCGCGACCACGCGCGCCGCGTGCGCGTCTCCCTGACCGGAGCGACGCCCGGAGGCCGGCAAACCCTTTGCGCCGGCCTGCCCCTTGGAGTACCTGAACGCATCCGTCGCATCCCCTGAACAGCGCGGGTCAAGGGCGAGCGGCGGAGGTCGGATTCGACCTCGTCGCTCGCCGATCGAGGCCTGAGACGCCTCCGCCGCCCCGCTCGACGCTCGAGCCGCGCTGGGATGGGCCTCTACGACGGGGCCGCGCGCGCCGCGCACGCCCCGCGCCTCGGGTGCAGATCCCATGGAAGAGACGTCGAACATCCAGCAGAAGGTTCCGGTCAGCATCCAGGACGAGCTCCGGACGAGCTACCTCGACTACGCGATGAGCGTGATCATCGGCCGCGCGATCCCGGACGTGCGCGACGGCCTGAAGCCGGTGCACCGCCGGATCCTCTACTCGATGAACGAGCAGAAGATCGGCCCCTCCGGCGCGCACAAGAAGTGCGCGCGCGTCGTCGGAGACGTCCTCGGCAAGTACCACCCCCACGGCGATCTCGCGGTCTACGACGCGCTCGTCCGCATGGGGCAGACCTTCAGCCTGCGCTACCCGCTCATCGACGGGCAGGGCAACTACGGCTCGATCGACGGCGACTCGCCCGCGGCCATGCGGTACACGGAGTCGCGCCTGTCCCGGATGGCGGTCGAGCTGCTCGCCGACCTCGACAAGGACACGGTCGACTTCGTCCCGAACTACGACGACTCGGAGCTCGAGCCGAGCGTGCTGCCGGCGAAGTTCCCGCAGCTGCTCGTCAACGGCTCGGGCGGCATCGCCGTCGGCATGGCGACGAACATCCCGCCGCACAACCTCGGCGAGATCATCGACGCGACGATCGCGATCATCCGCAACCCCGACATCACGCTGGAGGAGCTGCTCCACCTGGTGCCTGGCCCCGATTTCCCGACCGGCGGCCTCATCTACGGCAAGAGCGGGATCGTGCAGGCGTACACGACCGGCCGCGGCTCGATCACGATGCGCGGGCGCAGCCAGGTCGAGAAGACGATGAAGGGCGACCGCGAGCAGCTCGTGTTCACCGAGATCCCCTACCAGGTGAACAAGGCCCGGCTGGTCGCGAAGATCGCCGAGTGCATGAAGGAGAAGCGCATCGAGGGGATCAGCGAGGTGCGCGACGAGAGCGACCGCGAGGGGATGCGGATCGTCGTCGAGCTGAAGAAGGACATCTTCCCGCAGGTGGTGCTGAACCAGCTCTACCGGCTGACGGATCTCCAGGCGACGTTCGGGGTCATCAACCTGTCGATCGCGAACGGGCGCCCGGCGGTGCTGAGCCTGAAGGACACGCTCTCGCACTTCATCGAGCACCGGCGCGAGGTCGTGACGCGGCGCTGCCGCTTCGAGCTGCGGCAGGCCGAGGCGCAGCGCGAGCTCGTCGAGGGGCTCGGGATGGCGACGAGCGACATCGATCGCATCGTCGCGACGATCCGGGCCTCGAGCGACACGGACGAGGCGCGGGAGAACCTGCAGAGGCTGCCGCTCCGCGGGCTCGGCGAGTTCCTGCGGCGCGCCGGCCGGCCGGAGCCCGAGTGCGCCGAGGCCGACACGCGCGGCGACTACTTCCTGTCGGAGCGGCAGGCCAAGGCGATCCTCGAGATGCGGCTGTCGCGCCTGACCGGCCTCGAGCGGGAGAAGCTCGCGAAGGAGTACGGCGAGCTGTCGCAGACGATCGAGCGGCTCCGGGCGATCCTGGCGGACATGGGGCTGCTCATGAACGTGATCGTGATGGAGCTCGAGGAGATCAAGGCGCGCTTCGGCGACAAGCGGCGCACCGAGATCGTGCCGGCCGAGGCCGAGATCCAGATGGAGGACCTGATCCAGGAAGAGGACATGGTCGTGACCATCTCGCACGCCGGCTACCTGAAGCGGACGCCGACCTCGACGTACCGGGCGCAGCGCCGCGGCGGCAAGGGGATGGTGGGGATGGAGGCGCGCGAGGAGGACTGGGTGAGCCAGCTCTTCGTGGCGTCGACGCACTCGTACGTCTTCTTCTTCAGCGACAAGGGCAAGGTCTTCGTCAAGAAGGTCTACGAGATCCCGCAGGCGCCGCGGAACGCGAAGGGCCGGGCGATCGTGAACTTCGTCGGGATGGAGCCGGGGGAGAAGGTCGCGGCGATCACGCCGGTGCCGAGCTTCGACGGCGAGACGTACGTGGTGACCCTGACCCGCCGCGGGCAGATCAAGAAGACGGCGCTCAACGAGTACGAGAACTACCGGGACAAGGGGATCATCGGGGTCCGGATCGAGGAGGGCGATCAGCTGTTCACGGCGGCGCTCACCGACGGCAAGCGCGAGCTCGTGATCGCGACGCGGAGCGGGATGAGCATCCGCTTCCCCGAGGACCAGGTGCGGCCGACGGGCCGCGCGACGATGGGCGTGAAGGGCATCGAGCTCGACGAGGGCGACGTGGTGGTGGGCCTCGGCGTGAGCGGCGACGGGCGCGACCGGGTGCTGGCGGTGTGCGAGCGCGGGTACGGCAAGCAGACGCCGCTCGAGGAGTTCCGGCTGCAGAGCCGCGGCGGCAAGGGCGTGATCCTGATCGACGCGAGCGAGCGGAACGGGCCGGTGGTGGGCGTGGCCATGGTGAGCCCGAGCGACGAGGTGCTGATCGTGACCGACCGCGGGCAGATGATCCGGACGAAGGCGAGCGAGATCCGCGAGACGGGGCGCAACGCGCAGGGCGTGCGGATCATGCACGTGGGGCAGGACGAGCGGGTGGTCGCGGTCGAGGCGTTCGCGGCGGACGCGACCGAGGGCGAGGACGGCGGCGGCTCGACGCCGCCGGCGGCGGCGGCCGACGGGGCCAACGGGGTCGCGGACCACACGGGCGGGGACGGGGGCGGCGAGGTCAACTAGCGCCGCTCACGCTGAAATTCGGCGAAATCGATTCATGGGAAGAGGACCGCAAGGGCGCGAGGGACGCAAGGGGAAGAGAAGAATACAATCCCATCTCTGTCCCATTGCGCCTCTTGCGCCCTTGCGGTTCAACGCAAAGGCACAGAAAGAAGAATGATTATGTCTTTTTGCGTCTTTGCGCCTCTGCGTTGAAAATCCACTTCGTTCGGGCGGAGTGACGTCGCTTCGAGGCCGATCCGCGATCCGCCGGAGAGGCCTTTAAGGCGCGGCGGCCGGCGCGGGTCGGCTCTCGGGGCGAGGCGCGCAAGCGACGGCGCCCTGGCCGACGAGCTGCGCGAGCTCGGTCACGTGATCGTCCGTCGCATCCATCGCCGCGAGCGCGTCGGCGAGCCGAAGGACGTACTCGACGTTGGAGCCGCTCGGCCCGTGGGACGCGAGCACCTGCGCGGCGATCTCGGCCAGGGGCGCCTCGCCGAGGTAATCCGGGTTGTCGGGCGTGGCCACGTACACGATGGCCGCTCGAGGCGCGCTCTCCGCGTGCGCCTCCTCCGCCAGGGTGAGCGGCACGTCGCAGCGCGCATATCCGCCCTTCTCGCGGTGATCCAGGGCGCGGAGCACCTCGTCCACGTCGGCGGCGGCGACCCGATAGGCCATCCCCCAGCAGCGCGCGAGAGGCGCCGGGATGAGCGTGACCACCCGCCCCGGCGCCCCGGGAATACCCCGGTGATCGGTGGAACCCTGCCAGAACCGGCGCGCCCAGCCGGTGATGTACCCGGGCGCCATCCGCTCGAATCGAAACGCCGGCCGCCAGATCAGCGAGCCGTAACCGAAGATCCAGGTCTCGCCATGCACGGGACCATTCTATCAAACGTCGCCGCCCGCCAGAACCGCCGCGCTCGCCTGGACGGCTCGCGCCAGGCGGGCTGTGGGCTGTTACCGGAGATCCTCCCGGATGTTCCCCACCGAGCGCTGGATCAGCTGCTCCAGCGCCTCCCGGCTGCGGCGCTCGTGCTCGGCCGCCTCCTTGGCCCGCCGCTCCTCGGCGCTGGCCCGGGCCTCGGCGACGCGCGCACCGCTCTCGGACGCCCGCGCCATGTCGCGCGCCGTCCGGGCGTCCCGGGCCGCCTTCCGCGCTTGCTCGGCCGCGGACTCGGCCCGGTACCGCGCCTCCTCGGCCTCCTTCTGCAGGACCTCCGCCAGCCGCCGCTGGTCCTCCGTGTTCCTCCGCGCCCGCTCGGCGGCCTCGCGGGCCGCCCGCTCGTTCGCGAGCGCCTGCGCGAGGTTGTACTCGGTCTGGCGGATCTCCTGGAGCTGCGCGGTGATGACCTGGTTCTGGCGGACCACCTTGATGATCCCCAGGGCGGCCATCGCGACCAGCACGGCGAGCCCCGTCATGGTGCCGACGATCAGCCTGCGCCGCCGGCGCTTCGCCTGGCTCGCCAGCCGGAGCACGGCGTCCAGATACCGCTGCTCCCGCTCGGGCAAGCGGCCCTGATACTGGTACCTGTCGCGGAAGCGGCGCGCCTCCTGGGCGATCTTGCCGCGCCAGAGGGTGTCGTCGGCGCAGCCGCTCGACTCCCACTGCCTCGCCGCCACGCGCAGCTTGTCGAGGAACGCCGCGTCCTTCTGGTTCTCGTCGAGCCAGCGCTGCAGCGTCGGCCAGCGCTCGATGAGCGACTCGTGCACGATCTCCACGCGGCTGCCGGCGTCGTCGCGCCCCGTCTCGACCGCCAGCAGCCGCGCGTCCGAGAGGACGTGGACCACCCCCTCGATCTCGTCCGGCTCGCCCGGCAGCTCGCGGATCTCCCGCAGGCTGGCGATGGCCCGCGTGCGCTCGGGCGTCACCAGGCGCTCGAACACCGCCCGGCAGAGCTTCGCCTGGCGCACGCTCATCCCGGCCAGCACCGTGTCGGCGTGGCTCGCGAGCGTGCCGGCCACGCCGCCGATCGCCTCGTAGCTCGCCCGCGTCAGGAGCCGGCGCTCGCGATGGCGCAGATCCCACCACCGCGCCGCCATGAACTGCAAGAGCGGCAGCGCGCCGCGGGTCGTCTCCAGCACGTCGAGGATGTCCTCGACCAGCGCCGGATCCTCGATCTCGTACCGCGCCGCCTGGACGGGCCTCGTGAGCGCCTCGCGCAGCCCGGCGCGGCCGATGGGCGGCAGGACCACGAGCCCGCGCGTCACCGCCGCCATGAAATGCCTGTCCTCGGCCACCCGCTCGATGAAGTCCGACCGCATCGACAGGATGACGCGCAGGGGCGAGGAGGCGTCGTCCGCGACGCCCCCGAGGCACGAGAGGAACGCGGCGCGCTCGCCGGCGTCGCAGGAGAGCGTGTAGAGCTCCTCGAACTGGTCGACGAAGAGCACGACGCGGCGCTGCTTCCGCGCCGCCCACGCGCGCAGCTCGGCCCCGAGGTAGCCCGGCTCGGCGCGCAGCCGGTCGACGAGCGTGCGCCCGCGCGAGGCGTCGCCGCCCGGCGGCTCCGGCCGCTCCGAGCCGCCCCTCGACAGCAAGGAGGGGTGGCTGAGCAGCTCGGCGAGCGCCGCCATCGGCTCGCGCCCCGGCCGGAGGATGAGCGACTCCCACCCTCCGCCAGACCGCTTGAGCGCCGGGAAGATCCCCGCCCGGACGAGCGACGACTTGCCCACGCCCGACGCGCCGACGATCGCGAGGAGCGGCTGGCTGCGCAGCCGCGTCACCATCCTGGCGACGTCCTCCGCGCGGCCGAAGAAGCGGTCCGCGTCGGCCTCCTGGAACGCCGAGAGGCCCGCGAAGGGGCTCTCGTCGGCCCCGAGGACGATCTCGTGGCGCCCGGGCAGGAGCGGCAGGAGCTCGGAGAGGAGCTGCTGCGCCGAGGCGGTGCGCTCGGCCTTCCGCTTGCGCAGGCAGCGATCGATGATCCCGCCGAGCGCGCCGAGCTCCGGGCGCGCGCCGTCGAGCTCGGGCATGGGCTGGTCGAGCAGGGCGACCTGCATGAGGCTGTGCACCGTGACCGGCGCGAGCGGGTGCGCGCCGGTGACGAGCTCGTAGAGCATGATGCCCACGGCCCAGATGTCGCTGGCGTGATCGATCCCCTCCCCGAGCCACTGCTCCGGGGACATGTACGGGATCGTCCCCATCATCGCGCCCTCGCGCGTCAGGGTCGTGCGGATCGAGATGGGCGCCCGATCGACCGGGCCGGCGACGTCGGTGTCGAGCAGCTTGGCGATGCCGAAGTCGAGCACCTTGATGGCGCCGGACGCCTCCAGCATGATGTTCTCGGGCTTGAGATCGCGGTGGACGATGCCGAGCTTGTGGGCGCACGACAGGGCGCGCACCACCGGCACCATCATCTCCACGGCGGCGCTCGCCGACACCGGCGCCGCCGCGACCGTCTCGTCCGCGCCGGCCGGCCTGCGCTGATCCATCCACGCGCGGAGGCTCTGGCCGTCGATGTACTCGAGCACCATGTACGGATATCCGTCGTGCTCGTTCACATCGTGGATCGTCACGATGTTCTCGTGCTTGCAGAGCGCGGTGGCGCGGGCCTCGACCAGGAACCGCTGGAGCCTCGCGCCGGTCAGGCTCGTGACGACCTTGATGCCCACGAGGCGCCCCAGGCGGACGTCGCGGCCGAGGAAGACGGTGCCCATGCCCCCTCGGCCGAGCTCGCGAATGAGCTCGTAATGCCCGATGAGCGTCCCGGCGCGGATGGCCGGACCGGAGGCCTGCCGGCTCGACATGGGCGGGCCGGCAGGCTCCTGCGCCGTCGAGGAGCGCCGCAGCGGGCCCGTCCTGCTCGCGGCGCTCTCCTCCGGGCGCCGCGCGGGCTCGGTGGACCCGCGAGGCGCCGCCCCGAGGACCGGGGATTCCGCCGTCGAGGCGCTCGCCAGGCCTGCCCCCGGGCCCGGGGACAGGGGCAGCGTCTCCTCCCCGCGAAGGCCGTGCTCCTCGGTGCCGATCACTTCGCGCGAGGATACCCAGGGACTCCGCGATTCACAATGTCACGGGCCGTTGACATCGAGAAATCCACCAGGGACATGCCCTCTCGGTGAAGTCGAGCGATGCGAGCGACTCGAGCGATGCGAGCGACTCGAGACGGCGTCGATAACGTGCGATCCGCCGGCGATACGGAGAGCGAGCATCGCGGACTCTCCGCCTGTCACGGAGCGTTTCCTTCGACAGCCCTCCTCCGCGCCGAGCGCGGGCGCCGGGGCGCTCGCGGCCTCGATCGATGCCGCGGGCGGCGCGCCCGGGCCGCGCGCGGTGCGATGGAGATGGGCAGTGCCTGGTACGCTGGGAGCGGCGTCGATCTCCCTCGGATCGCCGCGGCCCGCCGCAGGCGCTCACCCCTCGAGCAGCTCGAACCGGATCCCCGCCGCCTGCAGCCGCTCGATGAGCCGCTCCCCCATGGCCACGGCCGGGGTGAGGACGCCGGCGCGCGCCGGCAGCCGCTCGCGGTCGAACGCCATGCAGAGCGCCGACTCCGCCACCATCTTCGCCGTCTCCGAATAGCCCGGATCGCCGCCGCTCACGCGCGTAACCACCCTGCGCGACGCGCTCTTGCCGTGGAAGGTCACCTGGAACCAGCTGCGCGCCCGCTCCTCGGCGCTCGGCCCCTCCCCCGGGCTGCGCACCTTGCGGAGCAGCTCCCGCGTCGGCCCCACCTTGGCGAGCGCCGCCACGGCGCCGAAGCCGGCGATCCCGATCACGAGCTGCAGCCCGGACTTGACCTGCATGTAGTGCCCGTACTGGAAATCGGGGCCGTAGACGTCGAGCTCCCGCGCGCTCCGCAGCACGATCTCGGGATCGATGCTCGGCATCGGACAGACCCAGGCGCGCAGCGGCTTCTCGTAGCGGATGCGCGCCTTGAGCCCCTGCGCCTTGCGCGCGCCGCGCGCCCCCTCGGAGCGCGCCTCGCGCCGCCTGCGGCCGCCGTGCGCCATGCTCTCGAGCAGCGACTGCCACGTGCCGCCCGAGAAGCTGCCGTGCGCGCGCACGACGCCCTCCACCGCGATCGGCTCGCCCGCGGGGAGCTTCGTCACCGTGAAGAGCACGCCGAGGTCGTGCGGGATGCTGTCGAAGCCGCAGCAGTTGACGATCTTCACGCCCGCCGCGCGGGCGGCCTCGTGGTGGCGCTCGAGGAGGCGATCGACGAACTCGGGCTCGCCGGTGAGGTCCGCGTAGTCGGTGCCCGCGCGGATGCACGCCTCGACCAGCGGCTCGCCGCGGCTCGAGTACGGGCCCACGGTCGTGATGACCACGCGCGCCTGGCTCGCCATGCGCTCGAGCGACGCCGCGTCCTCCGAGGTCGCCTCGATGACGCCCACGGCGGCGCAGGCCGGATCGATCGCCTCCAGCGCCGCCTTCACCTCGGCGAGGCGCCCCGCGCTCCGGCCGGCGATCGCGAAGCGGGCGGGTCGCGCCGAGGCGTCGTCCCGGGCGGAGGCCTCCTTGCCCCTGGTGGCGAGATACTCGGCGACGAGGCGACCGGTGAAGCCGGTCGCGCCGTAGACGATCACATCGTACGTGCGGTCGAGGGTCATGGGGGGAGCCTTGATACCACGACCGCGGGCGGGAAAACGTCACCGTCGGCACCACGAGAGAGACGGCGGGACCCAGCCGCCGAACGAGCGCTCCAGGTGCTGCGCCACGGCGATCGTCACATGATCGTTGCCGTGGATCGCCGCCACCTGGACGCCGAGCGGCAGCCCGTCGGCGTTGAGGCCGAGCGGGACCTGCGTCGCCGGCATCTCCATGACGTTGAGCACCGCGGTGTACGTCCACTGGAAGGGCGGCAGGAGCGGCGCGTAGTGCCGCGGCGCGGGCCGCGGGTACGACGGGTAGAGCATCACGCCCCGCTCGCCGATGCGCGCCACGAGCTCGGCGCGGAGCGCCTCGCCGAGCTCCAGGGCGCGCGCGGTGCGCGAGGGGAAGTGCCGGCCGACGTCCTCGAGCAGCGTGAGCCCGATCGCGGGCAGCGTGTGCGCCGAGCGGCGGAGCGACCAGCGGGCGAGCTCGCGCGGGAGGCTGATCGGGCGGCCGTCCCCGAGCAGCGCCCGGAACGTGACGCCGCCGGCCACGCCCAGCATCGCGGTCCAGATGTCGAGCGCCCGCGCGAGGAGCTCGACGCGCGCCTTGCGGACCGTGGCCCCGCGCGCGGCGAGCGCCTCCTCCGCCCGCCGCTGCGCGGCCAGGAGATCGTCGCTCACCCGGCGCGCGCCGTCGTGCTCGACCGAGAGCACCGTCAGCCCGCCGAGGTCGACCGAGGCCGGGTCGCCGAGGGGCAGCGGCGCGCAGGCCGGATCGCGCGCGTCGGGGCCCGCGAGGACGCGGAGCACCGGCATGAGATCCTCGGCGCGCCGCGCGATCGGCCCCGCGGTCATGTAGCGGAGCCCGCGCTCGCCGGGCAGCGGGAACTGGCCCGAGGTCGGCACGAGCCCGCCGGTCGGCTTGTGGCCGAAGACGCCGTTGAAGAACGCGGGCATCCGGATGGACCCGCCGATGTCCGAGCCGAGCCCGACCGGCGCGCCGCCCGCGCCGACGACCGCGGCCTCGCCGCCCGAGCTGCCGCCCGCGGTGCGCGCCGGATCGTAGGGGTTGTTCGTCCGGCCGTAGAGCCGGTTGTTCGACTCCATCCACATGCAGAGCTCCGAGACGTTGGTGACACCGAGCGGGATGAAGCCGGCGGCGCGCATGCGCGCGACCGTCACCGCGTCTTCCGTCGCGCGCACGCCGGCGCGGGCGACGAGCCCCGCGGAGTTCGGCATGCCGGCGACGGCGAAGCTCTCCTTGATGGAGCACGGGACCCCGAGGAACGGCGGCGCGGCGGCGGCGTCGCCGCGATCGAGGAGCGCGTCGGCGGCGCGCGCCTCGGCGCGGGCGGCGTCGAACCGGTTCGCCACCATCGCGTTGAGCGTCGGGTTCACGCGCTCGATGTGCCGGATGTGGGCCTCCACGACCTCGGCCGACGTCACGGCCCGGGCGCGGATCAGCGCAGCCAGCCGCGTGGCGGAGAGCAGGAGCAACGGATCTCGTGAAAGCATGGGCGTGGGTGCGATAAGCGATCAGGCGCGGGACGGCGACCCGGGTCAAGGGGCCGCCCCAGGGCCCGACAATGGCCCAGCCGCCCTCCCCGGCGCCAGCCGCGCGTGACCCTCGCCGAACGCGCGCCGCGCGCCGCCCTCGCCGGACCCGCCGCCGCCCTCGCCGCTCGCCGAACCCCCGCCGCCCTCGCCGCCCCCGCCGCCCGCGCCGAGCCGCCGCCGCCCCGCCGAGCGCGCGCCGCCCCCGCCGAGCGGCGCCGCAGCGCACCCCGCTGAGCGCGCCCGCACGCCGGCGCGCGGACGGCGGCCGCCCGCCTACTCGCCCGCGCCGGCGCAGGGCGCGGCCGCGTGCCCCCGCGACCGCTGCGGGAAGGCCCACCGCACGGCCCCGGTCAAGACCCAGCCGCCCCCCCCGCGGCTGTCGACCTGGATGCCGGGATCGACGTACACCTGCACGCGCTCGCTGAGCTCCGCGCCGACCTCCAGCACGCTCGTCGACACGACGCGGGGCGCGCCGCGGTGGTTGAAGTGAAAGCTCTGGTCCGGGCTCACCCAGAAGCCGCGCGGCAGCTCGACGATCGCGAAGGGCCGCACCACCGACGTCTGGATGTCGTCGCGCCGCGGATCGCCGCCGAACGACACCGCGTGCTGCAGCTGGAGCCCCAGCCGCGCGGGCCGCGCCACGCGGACGTACGCTTGAACGAGGGGCGCGACCTGGTTCTTGCCCGAGCCCAGCGCGCGGCGCGTCGCCGAGTCGAGGACGAGATCCGAGCCGACGACGAGCGCGAACCGCGGCGTGCCGATCGCGCGGACGAGCGGCCGGATCAGGACGTCGCCGAGCCCCGCGTCGCGCCGGCCATCGGGCCCGCTGGCGACCGCGAGCGGCACGTCCGCGCGCAGCGCGAAGCTCCTGTCGAAGGCGTAGTCCCCCCGGAGCACCGTGGCGTTGTAGAAGCCGCCGCTGCCGCGCGAGACGTAATCGTCCCGGAGCTCGAGGAAGGTGCTCAGGTTGGCCGCCGCCGGCGCTGGCGTCCGGGGCGTCGGGGCGGTGCGCGGCCCCGGCCCGCGGCGCGGCGGCGCTGGCGGCAGCGGCAGCGGCCGCGCGGGCTGGGCGCTCGCGAGCTCCGCGAGCTCCGCTCGTCGCGCGGGCTCGACGCGATCCGCGGCGGCGCCGGCCCGCGCGCTGCACAGCGCGACGAGCCCGATCGCGGCGGGAGAGGCCGCGCGGCGGCGCCGGCGACCGCAGGGCGAGACCGTTCGACTGGCAGGGCGCGCCTGCGCCACGCGATGCGCTTGCATGGCGGTTCCATGGTGGAGCCGCGCGAACCGGCGGCAGTCGGTTGAAGGCAGCACTCCGCACTTCGGGCGCGCACGAAACGAGGTCCGGTGTTTGCTCATACCTCCCCTGGCGCTCCGGCACCGCGCCGCATCCGCTCGTCGCCGCGCGCCCCCTGCGATGCGCGCGATGCGCTCGATGCGCCTCGCAGGGCCCGCCGGGCGCCGCGATCGAGCGACGCTTCCATGCACACCGCGCGCGCCCCCGTCGCGCCGTCGCGCCGTCGCGGCCAGAGCGGCGCATCGGCGAGCGACGCGGACAGCGCGTGTTCGTGCAGAACGTCACGCGCTCGCGGTGGGCATGCGCGAACAAAAAAAAGTGCACGAAACACCGCAGAAACACGCGATCTGTAAAGAAATAACTTGACGCGACGCAGCAGCTCTGCAAGCTAGAGGCACTCACGCTATGCAGAAGTCGACGTGCACCGCCAGCGCCCACGCCTCCGGCGATGGGAACCCCGCTGTGAAGCTGGTGCACCGCGCTTCGTCGGCGACCTCGGCGGCGCGTTCGCTCGTCGTCGAGGGCGGCGTGTCCGTCGGGCTCCTAGCGGGCCTAGCCATTCCTGCGCTCGTCAGCCTAGTCGACGTCGTCGGGCTGATTCGCGTCGGGAACGGGTGCGGGCCGCCGCTCTGAGCTGAGCAGCATGGAGATAGGCCCCCGCACCGAGAAGGTCCGGGGGCTTTCGTTTTTCTGGCCTGTGGGTTCACGAAGAGCAGCCGTCGTCAAGGAGGATCAGGTGAGCAAGGAACATTCGAGGAAGAATCGCGAGGACGCCTCGAGCGAGGCCGTTGGCCAGCGCATCGCGGAGCTCGCAGAGCTCGTCGCCGCGGGCTGTGGGATGCCCGTCGCGTCGAGCGCCGTGCGCGAGGAGTTCGAGGCGCTCGTCGACGAGATCCGCGCGCGCGCGAGCGGCGGCGCCGTCCGCGCGCCCCAGCGCTCCTCGACGCACCTGAAGGGCGCGCGCCCGGACGGCGCCGCCGAGGCCTCGTTCGAGTTCCACTCCGACCCGCCCTCCGCGCGACCCGGCGCGGCCCCCGCCGCGGGCTCCTCGCGCGTCGTGTCGCTCGACGACGCGCGGCGGGTGCTCGACGCGCTCCGCCGCGAGGAGAGCAGCGGCGGCGGCCCGCGGGAGGACCTCCAGCGCGCGATCGCCTAAATTACCGAACCCCTGAGAGACGGCGGAACCCGCGGCCAAGGCGCCCACGGCGCCATCTTCCACCAGCGTGACTCGATCGGAGTCGAGACTATGAAACGAACCGGCGCACAGATTATCTGGGAAGTCCTCGTCCGCGAAGGCGTGGACGTGGTCTTTGGCTACCCGGGCGGCGCGATCATGCCCGCCTACGACACGATCCTCGGCTACCCGATCCGCCATGTCCTCGTCCGGCACGAGCAGGGCGCGGCGCACATGGCGGACGGGTACGCCCGCGCCTCGGGCAAGGTCGGCGTGGCGGTCGCCACCTCGGGCCCCGGCGCGACGAACCTCGTCACCGGGATCGCGACGGCGATGCTCGACTCGTCGCCGATCGTCTGTATCACCGGGCAGGTGTCCTCGAAGCTGCTCGGGACCGACGCCTTCCAGGAGACGGACATCACCGGCGTCACCCTGCCCATCACCAAGCACAACTACCTCGTGACCGAGGTCCAGGACATCGCCCCCGCCATCCGCGAGGCGTTCTACATCGCGCGCTCGGGCCGCCCGGGCCCGGTGCTCGTCGACATCACCAAGGACGCCCAGCAGGCGTCGATCGACTTCGAGCCGCCGAAGGGCGAGGTCCGCCTGCCCGGCTACCGCCCGGGCTACCACGCCGTCCAGACGGACATCGAGAAGGCGATCGAGCTCATCGACGAGGCCGAGCGGCCGCTCATCCTCGCCGGCCAGGGCATCGTCCGGGCGGAGGCGACGCGCGAGCTCCTCGCCTTCGTGGAGAAGACGGGCATCCCCGTCGCGTCCACGCTGCTCGGCCTCGGCGGCTTCCCGGCGACCCACCCGCTCAGCCTCGGCATGATGGGCATGCACGGCGAGGCGTGGGTGAACACCGCCATCCAGGAGGCCGACCTCCTCATCGCGCTCGGGATGCGCTTCGACGACCGCGTGACCGGCAACCTCAAGACCTACGCGGTGAAGGCGAAGAAGATCCACGTCGAGATCGACCGCTCCGAGATCAACAAGAATGTCAAGGTCGACGTCGGCCTCGTCGGGGACGTCCGGGACACGCTCCTGTCGCTCATCCCCGGGTGCAAGCAGCGCAACCGGAGCGCCTGGGTCGAGCGCATCAGCACCCTGAAGGGCGACTCGGCGGTCCGTGACATTCAACAATTGCCGTACCACGACAAACTGTACGCCGCGCACGTGATGCACGACCTCTGGCGGCTCACCGACGGCAAGGCGCTTGTGGTAACCGACGTCGGCCAGCACCAGATGTGGGAAGCGCAGTACTACAAGCACGATCACCCGCGGAAGCTCATCACCTCCGGCGGGCTCGGCACGATGGGCTTCGCCCTGCCTGCGGCGATCGGCGCGCGCTTCGCGAAGCCGAACGACGAGGTCTGGGTGGTCGTGGGCGACGGCGGCTTCCAGATGACCGCGTGCGAGCTGTCGACCTGCGCGCAGGAGGGCATCAAGGTCCACGTGGCCGTCATCAACAACGGCTACCTCGGCATGGTGCGCCAGTGGCAGGAGTTCTTCTACAACCGGCGCTACTCGGCGACCCCGATGCGCAGCCCGGACTTCGTGAAGCTCGCCGAGGCCCACGGGCTGACCGGCATCCGCGTGACGAAGCGCGAGGAGATCGCGGGCGCGGTCGAGCGCGCCCGCGCGACGCCGGGCACCGTGGTCATCGACTTCCGCGTCGAGCAGGAGGACAGCGTCTACCCGATGGTCCCCGCGGGCGCCGACCTGAACGACATGATCCGCCGCCCGAGCCCCATCCTGGAGACCGGGGAGGATCCGTGAACGCACCCGTAGAGGCGCGCGCCCCGAGCGCTCGTCCGGCGCGCGCGCCGGACGAGCGGGGCGCGTCCGAGCGCGTCGCGGCCGCTGCCGGGCGCCCCAGAGACAAGAGGGACTTTCAAGAGGCATCCATGGATCGACCCATCCTGCGCACGTTCATCGCCTACGTCGAAGACCGCCCCGGCGTGCTCAACCGCGTCGCGTCGCTGTTCCGGCGCCGCGCGTACAACATCGAGTCGCTGAGCGTCGGGCGCACCCACATCGCCGGGGTCTCGCGCCTCACCCTCGTCCTCGAGGCGGACGAGGACGGGGCGCGCCGCCTCGAGGCGAACCTGTACAAGCTGGTCAACACCCTCTGGGTCCGCGACGTCACCCACACGGCCTCGGTCGCGCGCGACCTCGCGCTGATCAAGGTGAAGGCGGACGCGACGACCCGCGCGCAGGTGCTCCAGCTCTGCGAGGTGTTCCGCGCGCGCACCGTCGACGTCGCCCCCGAGGCGCTCACCATCGAGATCACCGGCACCGGCGACAAGATCGAGGGCCTGCTCGACGTGCTCCGCCCGTTCGGGATCATCGAGATGGTGCGGACGGGGATGATCGTGATGACCCGCGGCGCCGAGGAGGCCGAGGCCAGGCTCGACACCGTGCTGCCTGCGCGCGGAGCCGACAGCAGCGCGCCCTGATGACGGATGACGTGAAGGACGGGAGCCGCGAGGTGCGGATCCCTGTTGAAGGAGAGTGAGATGGCGAAGATTTTTTATGAGAACGACGCGGATCTGTCGCTCATCCAGAGCAAGAAGATCGCGATCGTAGGCTATGGCTCCCAGGGGCACGCCCACGCGCTGAACCTGCGCGACAGCGGCGCGACGGTGATCGTCGCCCTGCCCGAGGGCAGCAAGAGCCGGCCCAAGGCGCAGGCCGCGGGGCTTCAGGTGGCCACGGTGTCCGAGGCCGCGAAGGCCGCCGACGTCATCATGATCCTCGCGCCCGACACGTCGCAGGCCCGCATCTACAACGAGCAGATCGCGCCGCACCTCGGCCCGGGCAAGACGCTCATGTTCGCGCACGGGTTCAACATCCGCTTCAACACGATCACGCCCCCCGCGTCGGTCGACGTCTCGATGATCGCGCCGAAGGGCCCCGGGCACCGGGTGCGCGAGACGTACGAGGCCGGCGGCGGCGTCCCGGCCCTGCTCGCCGTCCACCAGGACGCGAGCGGCAAGGCGCAGGCGCAGGCGCTCGCCTACGCGAAGGGCATCGGCGCCACGCGCGCCGGCGTGCTCCTCACGACGTTCGCGGAGGAGACCGAGACCGACCTGTTCGGCGAGCAGGCGGTGCTCTGCGGCGGCGCGAGCGAGCTCGTGAAGGCCGGGTTCGAGACGCTCGTGAACGCCGGCTACCAGCCGGAGATCGCGTACTTCGAGTGTCTGCACGAGCTCAAGCTCATCGTCGACCTCATGTACCGCGGCGGCCTCAACTACATGCGGTACTCGATCAGCGACACCGCCGAGTACGGCGACTACGTGTCCGGCCCGCGCGTCATCACCGACCGCACGCGCGAGGAGATGAAGCGCATCCTCGCCGACATCCAGAGCGGCGAGTTCGCGCGCAAGTGGATCGCGGAGAACGAGGAGGGCCGGCCGAAGTTCGAGGCGACGCGGGCCAAGGAGCGGGAGCAGCGGCTCGAGGTCGTGGGCGCCAACCTGCGCAAGATGATGCCGTTCATCGACCCCGTCACCATCAAGCCCGGCGACTGAGCCTCTCCACTCGTGGGAGGCGGCGGAGAACACCATGCCTGAGATGATTGCGAATCAAGCGATGCCCCCGTCCGATTACGTGCGCATCTTCGACACCACGCTGCGTGACGGCGAGCAGTCGCCGGGCGCGACGATGACGTCCTCGGAGAAGCTCGAGATCGCGCTCGCGCTGGCGAAGCTCGGCGTCGACGTCATCGAGACGGGCTTCCCCGCCGCTTCCCCCGACGACCTGCTCGCCGTCCAGACGATCGCCGAGCGCGTGGGCGCGGCCGCGGTCCCCGGCCGCCCCGCCGCGACCCCGCCGATCATCTGCGCGCTCGCCCGCGCCACCAAGGTCGACATCGACAAGGCGTGGGAGGGCGTCTCCCGGGCCGCGCACCCGCGGATCCACACCTTCCTCGCCACGAGCGACATCCACCTCAAGCACAAGCTCCGGATGACCCGGGCCGAGGTGCTCGACCGCGTGCGGGCCATGGTCGCGTACGCGCGCGACCTCTGCGCCGACGTGGAGTTCAGCCCCGAGGACGCCGGCCGGAGCGAGCCCGAGTTCCTCTACCAGGTCCTCGAGGCCGCGATCGCCGCCGGGGCCACCACGCTCAACATCCCGGACACGGTCGGCTACACCATGCCGAGCGAGTTCGGCGCGCTCATCGCCGGCATCCGCAAGAACGTCCCGGGGATCGACCGCGCCATCATCTCGGTGCACTGCCACAACGACCTCGGGCTCGCGACGGCGAACGCCCTGGAGGGCATCCGCGCGGGCGCGCGCCAGGCCGAGGTGACCATCAACGGCATCGGCGAGCGCGCCGGCAACACCGCGCTCGAGGAGGTCGTCATGGCGCTCGCGACGCGCCGGGCCGTCTTCGGGCTGCGCACCGGCATCGACACGACCCAGATCGCCACGGTGAGCCGCCTCGTCAGCGCCGCGACGGGCTTCAACGTCCAGCCGAACAAGGCGATCGTCGGCGCCAACGCCTTCGCGCACGAGTCGGGCATCCACCAGGACGGGATGCTGAAGCACCAGGAGACGTACGAGATCATGCGGCCGGAGATGGTCGGGGTGACGCAGACCCGGCTCGTCCTCGGCAAGCACTCGGGCAGGCACGCGCTCAGGAACCGGCTCGAGGAGCTCGGCTATCACCTCGACGAGGCCCAGCTCGCGGCGGCGTTCGCCAGCTTCAAGGTGCTCGCCGACAAGAAGAAGCACGTCACCGATCCCGACATCGAGGCGATCGTCTCCACCACGCGGGCGCAGGGCGACGAGCTCTACACGCTCGACGCGCTCCAGGTCGCCTGCGGGACCACCGGGATGCCCACGGCCACGGTCCGCCTCCGCGGGCCGGACGGGGCGCTGCACGTGCGCGCCGCGATCGGCACCGGGCCGGTGGACGCGGCCTACCGGGCGATCGACGAGATCGTCCGCGTGCCGAGCAGCCTCCTCGAGTTCTCCGTGCACGCGGTGACCGAGGGGATCGACGCGCTCGGCGAGGTGAGCGTCCGGGTCCGGGCGGACGCGACGTCGAGCAAGCGGCACCCGCAGCACGACGCCTCGCACCGGGTGTTCCACGGCCACGGCGCCGACACGGACATCCTGGTCGCGAGCGCGAAGGCGTACCTCACCGCCTTGAACCGGCTCCTCGCGACCTACGGCGTCGAGCCCAGGGAAGACGCGGCGGCGTCCGAGAGCAACGAGAGCAACCAGAGCGGCCACGGCGCCGCCGTCGAGAGCGCGAGGTAGGCCGGTGCGCCGAGCGCACGAGGGCCCCGCGCGGGGCCGGCGAGCTCGGCGGCCTGCCCCCGCCGCACAAGGAAGTTGAAGCTTATGAATCCGCCTCTCAACGGCGCGGAGCAGGGCGCCCGCCCCGCGGACCGCGTCGACGTTTACGACACCACGCTACGGGACGGCACCCAGCGCGAGGGCATCTCGCTCGCGTGCGAGGACAAGCTGCAGATCGCGCGCCACCTCGACGCGTTCGGCCTGACCTTCATCGAGGGCGGCTGGCCCGGCTCGAACCCGAAGGACGCGCAGTTCTTCGAGCGGGCGAAGGACATCGAGTGGAAGCACGCGAAGATCGCCGCGTTCGGCTCGACGCGCCGGGCCTCGCTCGCCCCCGAGGACGACCCCGGCCTGCGCGCGCTGCTCGCCGCCGGCACCAGCGTCTGTACGATCTTCGGCAAGAGCTCGACGCAGCACGTGACCGCGGTGCTGCGCACGACGCTCGACGAGAACCTCCGGATGATCGAGGAGACCGTCGCCTACCTGCGCGCGCACGGCCGCCGCGTGGTCTACGACGCCGAGCACTTCTTCGACGGGTTCGCGCTCGACCGGTCGTACGCGATCGAGACGCTGCGCGCCGCGGCGCGCGGCGGGGCCGAGGTGCTCACGCTCTGTGACACGAACGGCGGCTCGATGCCGTGGCAGGTCGAGGCGATCGTGGCCGAGATGAAGGCGCTGCTCGGCCACCCGCTCGGCGTCCACGCGCACAACGACGGCGAGCTCGCGGTCGCCAACTCGCTCGCCGCCGTGCGCGCGGGCGCCCGCCACGTCCAGGGCACGATCAACGGCTACGGCGAGCGCTGCGGGAACGCGAACCTCTGCGCGATCATCCCGAACCTCGAGCTGAAGCTCGGCCTCCGGGCGCTGCCGGAGGGGGCGCTCCGCGGGCTCACCGAGCTCTCGCACTACGTCGCCGAGCTGGCGAACCTCGCCCCCGACGATCACATGGCCTACGTCGGGCGGAGCGCCTTCGCGCACAAGGGCGGCGTCCACGTCGCGGCGATGCGGCGCGAGCCGGCGTCCTACCAGCACATCGACCCCGCGCTCGTCGGCAACGCGATGCGCACCGTGGTGAGCGAGCTGTCGGGCCGCGGCAATCTCCTCAGCAAGGCCGAGGAGTTCGGGCTCGAGGTGAAGGCCGGCGCCGAGGTGGAGGTGCTCGAGCAGATCAAGGAGCGCGAGGCGCGCGGCTCGTCGTTCGAGGCGGCCGAGGCCTCGGTGGCGCTCTTGCTCCGCCGGAGCTCGCCGGGCTACAAGCCGCCGTTCCGGCTGCTCGATTTCAAGGTCATCGCGGGCCAGCGCGAGGGCGTCGGCACCTTCGCCGAGGCGATGATCAAGATCGCGGTCGGCGACGAGGTGGTGATCACGGCGGCCGAGGGGTCGGGCCCCGTCAACGCGCTCGACGGCGCGCTCCGCAAGGCGCTCGCGCCCGTGTTCCCGGCCGTGCGCGACATCCAGCTCGTCGACTACAAGGTCCGCATCCTCGACGGGCGCGACGGCACCTCGGCGACGACGCGCGTGCTCATCGACAGCCGCGACGCGCACCGCCAGTGGAGCACGGTCGGCGCCTCGACGAACATCATCGACGCTTCCTGGCATGCGCTCGCGGACGGGATCGAGTATGGGCTCACGCTCGCAGCGCGAGAGCCAGCGCAGTACACATCCACGTTGCCTGCCAGCGAGGTCGCATGAAGGCCAATATCGTTCTTTTGCCCGGTGACGGCATCGGCGTCGAGGTGGTCGCCGAAGCCCGCGTCACCCTCGATGCCGTCGCCGCCCAGTTCGGCCACAGCTTCACGTACTCCGAGCACCTCATCGGCGGGTGCGCCATCGACGCGACCGGCACCGCGCTCACGCCGGAGACGCTCGACGCGTGCCGCGCGGCCGACGCCGTCCTCCTCGGCGCGGTGGGCGGCCCGAAGTGGGACAACCCGAGCGCGAACGTCCGGCCCGAGCAGGGGCTGCTCGCGCTGCGCCAGGGCCTCGGCCTGTTCGCGAACCTGCGGCCGATCCGCCTGTTCCCGGAGCTCGTCCAGGCCTCCCCGCTCAAGCCGGAGCGGCTCGCGGACGTCGACATCCTGGTCGTCCGGGAGCTCACGGGCGGGCTCTACTTCGGCAAGCCGCGCCTCCGCGAGGAGGTGAACGGGCGCAGGCGCGCGGTCGACACGCTCGAGTACACGGACGAGGAGATCCAGCGCGTCGTCGAGCTCGCGTTCCGCCTGGCCGCGCCGCGCCGGCGGCTCGTCACGTCGGTCGACAAGGCGAACGTCCTCGAGTCGTCGCGGCTCTGGCGGACGGTGGCGACCGAGGTCGCCGCGCGCCACCCGGAGATCCGCATCGAGCACCAGCTCGTCGACTCGTGCGCGATGCGGCTGATCACGGCGGCGGCGGCGTTCGACGTCATCGTCACCGAGAACATGTTCGGCGACATCCTGACCGACGAGGCGGCCGTGCTCGCCGGCTCGCTGGGGCTCTGTCCGAGCGCGTCGCTGGGCGAGGGCACGCGCGGGGTCTACGAGCCGATCCACGGCTCGGCGCCCGACATCGCCGGCAAGGGGCTCGCCAACCCGATCGGGACGATCCTGAGCGCCGCGATGCTGCTCCGGCACTCGCTGCGCCTCGACAAGGAGGCGGCGACGCTGGAGCGCGCCGTGGCGCAGGCGATCGCCGCCGGCGCCAGGACGGCGGACCTCGGCGGCAAGCTGTCGACCCAGGCGATGGGCGAGGCGGTGCGGGCGAAGCTCGCGGCCTGATCGCCCGCGCGGGGCGGGCCTGGGCGGCCCGGAGGGGTCGCCGCCGCCTCGACGGCGCGCCGCCAGAGCGACGAGCGGGTTGAAACCGCTCGCAAGAGCAGAAATTCGAGCCGCCAAGGACGCCAAGATCTTCTTTTCTTCTTGGCGTTCTTAGCGTTCTTGGCGGTTCATTTCTCGGTCGCTCGACGTGATTGGTGTTCTAGAACGCCACCATGTTCATCGTCGTCAACACCATCACCGCCTCCGGGCCGGCGCTCCAGGCCATGGTGGAGAGCTTCCGGCGAGCAGCGCCGGAGATGCGCCAGTTCTCCGGCTTCCTCGGCCTCGAGATCTGGCTGGGCGACGGCGGGCTCCGGGCGGTCTCGAGGTGGGAGAGCCGGGAGGCGTTTCAGCAGTACCCGAGGTCCGAGGTGTTCCGGCGCCATCACCGCGGCATGGGCGGCGATCAGGCGCTCCGGGCCGCGCAGATCACGTTCTACGAAGGCGAGATCATGGCGTGAGCGGTCCCGAGCCGCGGCGGTCCCTGAGCCGCCCGGCGGTCAGCGCGCCGCGCGCCGGCAGCATCCGGGCCTGCCGCCGGACGGCGGCCTCCAGCCGCTCCCTCTCCTCCTCGGCGCGCTTCTGCGCGGTGATGTCGCGGGAGGAGCGCGTCGGGCATCGCGGAGAGGAACGAGCAGCGCGAGGGCGCAGTGCCCCTTCGCGGCCTCCGCTCCTGCGAAGTACTCCCGCGCTGCCCTGTCCACCATCTTTTGCGCGCGGATATCGACCCGACGGGGCGCGGCGTGCCGCCTCCGAGCTCGATGGTGGCCCTGACGACCTCCTGTGCGAAGGCCAGGCTCATGTGCACAGGAAACGCAGTCGCGCGGATGATTCCATCGTCCTCAAGCCGGAGTATCTGGGCGGACGTCACGATCTCGCGAACCTTCATGCCGCATCCTCTACCGCGCCGCGCCAGCCGCACAGCGCTCGCCCAGCGGGCAGGAGCCTCGGGTGCTCCGCGTCACCTCGGTTGATCGAGCTGCTCGCATTTCAGGGCACGACCACGGCAGTCTTACGACTATAAGGCATCTCTCGCCGGCTTGTCCATAGCGCCGCAGTCCGACGCGCTTCCGTGCTCCCACGCTCCACGTTTCCGCGCTCCACGTTTCCGCGCCCGCACGCATTGTCTCTTGCGCCCGTGTGCGCGCCCGCCGGCCGCAGCGGTTCGCCCGCCCTCGGCCCTAGCCTCCCCGCGCGATCGCTGTCTGCGCCGCGCGCAAGCTGGGAAAGCGCGTATCGCCACCGGGAGGATCTCCCGGGGGGGCCGAAGAGGGGCGCGCGGCGGCCCTCCCCGCGCGCAGGAGCGCCGAAAGCATCCATGGTGTCTCAGGTGTCCTTTCTGGGGTAATCGACATCACGCCCCTGACACCACACATGATCTCGCGACGGGGAAGCTCAGGTCCCCGCGCGTCGACGCTCGTCGTCGCGACGGGCGTTGGCGCCATCCACATGAGTCGATGTGCACAGGAGAATGGGAACATGAGCCAATTGACGAAGTTCGCATCGCTCGTCGCGCTCTCGACGGCGCTCTCCGCGGCCGGCGTGGCCGTGGCGGCCGAGGCGACGACGGACGACACGGCGGTCCAGACCGACGAGGCGAAGCCGGCGGTTCAGGGCGAGGAGATGGACTACGCAGATCAGGAGTCGAGCGCGGCTCCGTCGATGGGCGTGAGCCCGGAGGACGCGAGCGCAGCAGACCCCGGCGCGGCGAACGTCGGCGAGACGAGCTCCGGTGAGGAGAGCGTCGGCGAGAAGCCTGAGGCGGCGTCGCGCTGGTGGGGCGGCTGGGGCGGCTGGGGCGGCTTCCACCACTTCCGGCCGTGGGGCGGCGGCTTCTGGGGCCGGCCCTGGGGCGGCTGGGGCGGCTGGGGCGGCTGGGGCCGGCCCTGGGGCTGGGGCGGCGGCTTCTGGGGCCGGCCCTGGGGCTGGGGCGGCGGCTTCTGGGGCCGGCCCTGGGGCTGGGGCGGCGGCTGCGGCGGCTGGGGCGGCGGCTGCGGCGGCTGGGGCTGGTAGCGAGCGCCGTCGACCGCGCGGCCCGGTGACGACGACGCGCGGCCGTCGATGAGCGGCGGCAGCGCCGTGGCTCGGTCCTCGCCACGGCGCTTCACGCCCTCAGGACCTCACGGTCGGCTCCAGAGCGGTCAACGGTCCAGGCTCCCGTGTCCCGCCGAGGCTTCGTCGCGTCGCGCCGCGGAGGAGCCTCGGCGCCAGGAGACGTCCGAGGCGCGCCAGCGCGCTCGGGGGCGCGCCTCAGGCATCGGCCTCGGCCAGGCTCGGGATGCGGTTCACGAGGAAGCGGGTCCTCATGTAACACCACCACGTGAGCCCCATGCAGGTGAGATAGAAGACGAAGAAATACATGACCGCCGTCGTGGCCCCGCCCGTCGCCTTGATCGAGGCGCCGAAGCTCCGCGGGATGAAGAAGCCGCCGAGCGCCCCGACCGCCGAGGTGAACCCGAGGACGGCGGCGCTCTGGCGCCGCGCGGCGATCAGCGCCTCGTTGCGCGCCGCCTCGCCCCTGCCCTGCGCCGCGCGCAGGTGGTCGCGCCGGAAGAGCACGGGGACCATCCGGAAGGTCGAGCCGTTGCCGATGCCGGTCGAGACGAACATGATCATGAACATCGTGACGACGCCGGCGTAGCTCTTCTCGTTCAGGAAGTGGATGATCCCGAGCGACGCGAGGCCCATCACCACGAAGTTGCAGAACGTGATGCGCGCCCCGCCGATCTTGTCCGCGAGGTAGCCGCCCAGCGGGCGGGCCACCGAGCCGATGAGCGCGCCGAGGAACGTGAGCTCGAGCGTCACGGCGGGGAACTGCATCTTGAGCAGCAGCGGCAGGGCCGCCGAGTAGCCGATGAACGAGCCGAACGTGCCGACGTACAGCCACGCGATGATCCAGGTGTGCTTGTTCCTCGCGGCGGCCGCCTGATCTTTCCAGTTCGACTTCGCCGACGCCAGGTTGTTCATGAAGAAGTACGCGCCGCCCGCCGAGAGGAGGATGAGCGGGATCCACATCAGCCCCGCGTTTTGCAGGTAAATCCCAGACTCGGTGTGATACCCGCCGATCGCCGTCGCGACCGCGCCCGGCCCGATGAGGAGCGGCACGAGGAGCTGCACGTTGCTGACGCCGATGTTGCCGCCGGCGGCGTTGAGCCCGAGCGCCAGCCCCTTCTTCTTGTCCGGATAGAAGAACGAGATGTTCGCCATGCTGGAGGCGAAGTTGCCCCCGCCGAGCCCCGCGGTCGCCGCCGCGACCGCCATGAGCCAGAACGGCGTGTCCGGCCTGGTCACGAGCACCGAGAGCGAGATCGTGGGGATCAGCAAGAGGAGCGCGCTGACGATGGTCCAGTTGCGCCCGCCGAACTTCGGGACGGCGAACGTGTACGGGAACCGGATCAGCGCGCCGACGAGGCCCGGGATCGCGACCAGCAAGAAGAGCTGGTCCGTGGTGTAGTCGAAGCCGACCTTGGGGAGCCGGGTGGCCGTCACGCTCCAGAGCAGCCAGACGGAAAAGCCGATGTTCTCGGCGATGATCGACCAGATGAGGTTCCGACGAGCGATCCGCTTCCCTGTCTTCTCCCAAAATGCCTCATCGTCGGGATTCCACTCGGTAATCAAAGTCGACATCTGTCCTCCTCACCGAGACCAGGGCGCGGCGGCCATGAGCCATGGCGCACGAGGCGGCCGCGCTCCGATCAATTCCTGCTCTGCATCGGCCTCTGCGTCATACAGGCAGCGATCAAAAATCGGAGTTTCTCGTGTGTTTCCGAACCGTTTCGACGCACTTTTCCCGTGCGGCGCCGGTCTCGTGGACGGCCGCCTTGGCGGCGAGGAGCGCGCGGTGTCTCGGTGTTATCGCGCTGAGGCGGTTTGCGTGGAGCCGCCCCGCGCCAGCGCGAGGCGCTCGGGCGGGGCCTCGAGCTGGCCGAGCTTCTCCGCTCGATCGGTCACCCAGAAGCGCTCCGCGTCCGCCGCGCTCCAGGCGGACTCGTCGAGCAGCGGGAGGAGCGCGTCGTACAGCGCGCGCGCGCTCTGGAAGCGGTGGCGCGGGTCCTTGGCGAGGCAGCGCAGGACGAGGCGATCGACCGCGCGCGGGACGACCGGGCCGCGGCGCACCGACGGCGCGAGCGGGGCCTTCGTCATGTGCGCGACGAAGAGCTGCCCCGACGACGAGCCCTCGAACGGCAGCTCCCCGGTGAGCAGGAAATAGAGCGTGCCGCCGAGCGAGTAGACGTCGCTGCGCGCGTCGGCGCGGTCGCCGCGGCACACCTCGGGCGCCATGTAGGCGGGCGTCCCGCAGAGCATACCGCTGTTCGTCAGCTCGGCGTCCCGGCCGCCCTCGACCATCCGCGCGACGCCGAAATCGAGCAGCTTGAGGAAGTCGTGATCGTCGCCCACGCGGGTGACGAAGAGGTTCTGCGGCTTGATGTCCCGGTGGATGATCCCGGCCTCGTGCGCCTCGATGAGCGAGCGGCAGGCCTGCAGGGCGAAGCGCACGGCGCGCGCCACGGGCATGGGGCCGTAGTTGCGCACGATGGCGGCGAGATCGGCCCCGCGCAGGTGCTCCATCGCGATGTAGTAGATGCCGTCGTCGCTCGCGCCGAAGTCGAAGATCCGGATCGTGTGCGGGTCGCTGAGCTTGCTGGCCGCGTGCGCCTCCTGCTCGAAGCGCTTCAGCACCGCCGGGTCGGGCGCGTCGCGGGTCCGCAGGAGCTTGAGGGCGACGCCGCGCTGGAGCGTCTCGTCCCAGGCGAGCCAGACCTCGCTCATCCCCCCTTTGCCGATCGGCGCCTCGAGCCGATACCTGCCCAGCTTGCGCGCCTGATAGACCTGCTGCTGCGCGGCCCAGACCACGTGGCTCGACAGGGCCCCGATGACCCCCGAGGAGGGGACGAAGATATAATGGCTCGCGGCCGTGAGCAGCGTCGTCGGGTCGAGCCACGCCGAGAGGATGTCCGGGGAGAAGACCGCGGCGACGCCCATGACGGTCGGGAAGGCGAGGAACATCGGCGCGGAGGCGAGCAGCGCCTTGCCGAACGGCGCCGGCACGAGCGCGGTGCGCAGCAGCACGACGATGGAGAGGCCGTGCATGTACGCGCTCGTCAGGCCGCCGAAATCGAGCGCCATGAGCGAGATGAAGATCGCGGCGATGAGGAACGCCGTGTCGTACCCGAGCAGCACGACGCGCCCCGAGACGGTCGGGCGGCCCGAGAGCCGGTACACGGCGATGGCGATCGCCTGCTCGATCATGCGCATGACGACGAAGCGCCACATCGGCGCCGCGGGGTACAGCACGGTCGCCATGAACACGTCGACGAGCGTGAACGCGGGCCATATCCAGAGAGCGACCCGGAAAGCGCGGCGGACCGCGCGGCGGACGCTCTCGGTGTCCTGGGCGGTCAGCGTGCCGCGCCGCGCGCCGATCGCGCGGGTCTCGCGCTCCTTGAGCATGCGCGACGACGCCGAGCGCTCAGCGAGGAGAGCGTCTCTGAGCAGCGCGCGCTTCATGGCACACTCGAGGGTCGCCAGAGCCGCGCCGCACGTCAAGCGAGCGTTGCGGTCATCTGCGCGGCTGGTTTCCTCGGACACGATGGCGGTCTGCGCCGCGCGGCGTCTCCCACCCAGGATGTCATACCAAACAAGGCCGCTCGCCGCCGGACCTGCCGTGTTCGTGCGCTGCCGGCATACACGTCCCGAGATCCGAGGTGGCGAATGCCGGCCGCGCCCCCGCGCCCCGCGCCCCCGCGGCTCCCGCCCGGCGGGCCCGGCGCCCGGGGGCCGCGGCGTCGCCCTGGTCAACCGGCCGGATCCGTGCTTGAAAGCTCGCCACCGTGCCGCTCTCGCCCGAAAGCTTTCGCCGGCTGTTCCAAGGCCGCCCCGTCGTCCTCGCGCCCATGGAGGACGTGACGGACGCCGTCTTCCGCCGCATCTGCCGCGAGCTCGGCGCCGAGCTGTGCGTCACGGAGTTCGTCAACGTCGAGGGGCTCCTGCGCGGGTGCAAGACCGCGCGGCGCAAGCTCGCCCTGTCCGCCGGCGACCAGCCGACGGCGATCCAGATCTACGGCGCCAACCCGGAGCGCCTCGCCGAGGCCGCGCGGGTCGCCGAGCAGGCGGGGCCGGCGTTCCTCGACATCAACTGCGGCTGCTGGGTGCCGAAGATCGCCGGCCGCGGCGCGGGCGCGGGCTGGCTGCGCGATCCGGAGGCGATGGTGGCCATGGCCCGGCTCGTGGTGCGCACCGTCTCGCTCCCGGTCACCGTGAAGACGCGCATCGGCTGGGGGCCCGAGTCCCACATGCCGATCGTCGACCTGGCGCGCCGCCTCGAGGACGCCGGCGTCGCCGCGCTCACGATCCACTGCCGCACGGCCCAGATGGGGCACAGCGGCGCGGCCGACTGGAGCTGGGCCGCCCGCGCGCGCGAGGTCGTGTCCATCCCCGTCGTGGTGAACGGCGACATCAAGACCGCCGACGACGCCGCCCGCGCCCTGCGGGAGACGGGGTGCGCCGGCGTGATGGTCGGCCGCGCCGCGATCGACCACCCCTGGGTCTTCCGCGAGGCCCGGGCGCTGCTCGACCACGGCGCGCGGCTCCCGCCGCCGACGGCCGAGGAGCGCCTCGCCCTGTGCCGCGCGCACCTCATCGCGAACACCGAGGCGCGCGGCGAGCCGCACGGCGTGCGCGTGACGCGGCGCCACCTGACCGGCTACCTCCGCGGCCTCCCCGGCGCGTCCGCCCTCCGGCGCGAGCTGCTCTTCTGCGACAGCCTGACGGGGTGCCTCGACATCCTCGACAGCGCCGCGCAGCGGCTCGCGGCCTGAGCCGCGCCTGGGCTCGGCCGGCCGCGCAGCGGCGCTCGCCGTGCGCCCGCCGCGCCGCCGCCGGGCGCGCGCCGCGGGGCGCCCGAGCCGCGCCGGGGCCGCCTACATCCCCACGGGCGTCGCGTCGTCGACCGGGGCGGGCTCGCCGTTCTGCCGGTCGGCGCCCGGCGGCGCGCCCATGGGGTCGTGCGGCAGGCTCCCGCGGTGCGAGCGGAGCAGCACGTGGGGCGTCGCCAGGAGAAAGTTGGAGACGCGCGACGTGTAGATGTCCGCCGAGCGCTCGATCTGCCGGGCCAGGTGGCTCTTGTCGTTCCCCGTGCGGAGGAGCAGCCCCCACCGCGGGTTCATCGTCTCGGCCGACGCCTTCGCGAGCGGGGCGATCCGCGCGTCGAGCGCCGCGAGGCTGACCTTGAGCTCGTTCATCTTCGCCTGGACCTCGGCCTCCGTCGCCCCGACGACCGGCCCGTAGCCGGCGCGCATCCGCTGGAGCTCGAGGCGCAGCCTCGCGTAGACGCGCTCCGCGTCCTCCTTCTCCCGCATCCAGAGATCGAGCCGCGCCTCGGCCCCCCGCGCCTCCTCGATCGCGACGATCTCCTCCTCGAGCTCCCGGATGATGAGCGCCGTGCGCCACCGGAGGACGCTCTTCGACACGTGCACGTCTCCATAGATGTGATCGCCGATATAGAGGATCTCGTCGCCGGACAGCCCGAGGTGGTGCTCGACGAGCCCCGCGTTGCCGCCGAGGTAGTGCCCCCCCTCGCGCAGCCGGCCGGCCGGGCGCAGGAGGCCGTCCTCCGTGACCACCTCGAACAGCGGGCTGCGGCTCGAGAAGAACTCCGGCTTCCGCGCGGACACGATCACCACGTCGAACAGGTCGCGCCACGTCATGCCGTCCGGCAGGAAGCGGTCGAAGGCGTAGCTCATCATCGCGCGCGTGTAGACCCACTCGGAGTTCGTGATGAGGAGGAGCTTCTTGCCCGCCTCCTTCTGGTCGAGCAGCGTGAGCGGGGTCTCCGGATCGAGAAGCACGAACCGGTCCGGATCCGCGATGATCTCGGCCTTGAGCTGCCCCTCCATGTGCGTCGCGTCGAGGCGATCCTTCACGCGGCGGTAGAGGTCGCCGTAGCCGAGCACCTCGGGCAGCCGGCGCTGATCGAGCAGATCGACGAGCTTCGCGTACATGCACCCTTCCGAGAGCGAGAAGAGCGTGTTCAGGAAGACGTAGCGCTCGTCCGCCAGGTCGACGATGGTCCGCGCGTACGTCGCGCGCTGGGTCTCGAAGTCGATCGGCTGGGTGCCGTGGTACGCCCGCTTCACGTACCCGAACCGATTCACCTTGAGCAGGTTGCCGAGCTCGGTGTCCAGGATGAGCCCCCGGATCACGAGGTCCGGCTCGAAGGTCAGGTCTCCGACCGGCCAGCCCTCGCTCTCCAGCAGGTGGCGGAGGTGCTCATAGGCCCGACGCTCCCACGCCTCCACGCGGTAGTGGATCAGCGTGTAATCCATGTCGTACCCGATCGCCTTGATCGAACGGAGGTTCAGCGTCCGGTTGCAGAAGATCCCCCGTTGCTTGGGCGGCGGAGCGGAGAGGCAATCCAGCTTGTCCATGGTGAGATCGCCCGGAGAGCGGTCGTGAGGCATACCAGGGACCCACGGCGTTGCCCACCGCGACCATCGCCGTCACCCGGCCGTCAGGAGGGCGCGTCCGGTGCGTCGATCGCGTGGATGACGCGTGGATGGCGCGACGTCGTGCCGGCCGCGCTCGCGCGGGCTCAGCGGCGCCTGAGCCGGCTCTTGCCGCCGCCTTGCCCCCGCTCGGCGCTCGCGGCGGGCCGCGGCGAGCGCGCGGCCTGGGGCGCGCGCCTCGAGTCGCCGCGATCGTCCGCCTCCCATCCGTCGTCGTCGTCCTCGTCGTCCTCGTCGTCGAAGAGGTCGTCGTCGTCGTCCTCGTCGTCCTCGTCGCGCGCCTCGGCGCGGCGCACCTCGAGCCCGAGCATGGTGAGCGCCTGCTCGAGCGTCAGCGCCGTCTTCACCGCCTCGAGCTCGACCCCCATGGCCTGCAGCGTCATCGCGATCTCGGGGCTCAGCCCGGACAGGATCGTGGGCGTGCCCATGAGCCGCGCGGCGGAGGCCAGGTTCGACAGCACGGCGCACAGGTGGCTATCCATGATCCATACGGCCGTGAGATCGATGACCAGCCCCTTCGCGCCGCTCTCGTGGATGGCCCGCAGCACCTCGGTGTTCAGCTGCTCCGCGAGGTCGTCGGTCACGTCCCCCTGGATGGGCACCAGGATCCGGTCCCACAGGTTGATGATCGGAAGGCGCTTGAGCTCCATGGTCATCCTAAGGTTCGATGTCGGCGATCAAGACCGTTGAGTCGTCGTGCGAGCGCCGGTGTCGGCTCATGAGGACGCGGCAGGCCTCCGCGGCCTTCATCCCACGAAACAGCGAGAGGTCGAAGCGGGGCGAGATCCCGTCGGAGAAGACGACGAGCCGGTCGCCCGGCGCGAGCTGCGCGTCGAAGATCCGGGCCTTCCCGAGCGACGCGCCGAGGATGCCCGGGCTCTGGAGCCACTGCACGCGCGTGCCGTGGGACATCAGCTCGACGTTCCCGACGCCGCAGCCCTGGAGCCGCCCCTCCCGGAAGCGGCAGACCATGCCGGCGGCGCCGCGGGTCCCGCGGAGCCGCGCGTGGAGGCGGTCGATGAGGGCGCGGACGTCGTCGCCGCTCGGCGCGTCGGCGAGCGCCTTGAGCGCGACGTCCGCCGCGGCCGCCGCGTGCTCGCCGTGACCCAGCGCGTCGATGACCGCGAAGACGACCCCATCCTCGCCGGCCCGCACGAAGGCGGCGTCGCCGCTGACGCGCTCTCCATCCTTGGGAAGAATGGCGTACTCCACGGACAGCCTCACAGGTGGACCTCGATCTCCACCCGCGTCCCCTTCGGCCCCGAGTCGATCTGGAAGCGATCGGCCAGCCGCTTGACCCCGATGAGGCCGCGGCCCATGCCGGTCTTGCTCTTGTAGCGGCCGGCGAGGATCTCCTGCAGGTTCTGGATGCCGGCGCCCTCGTCCACCGCGACGATGAGGAAGCGGACCGGGCTGTCGCGCTGCACGGCGATCTCGATCGTCCCGCCTGGAGTATAATGGACGATGTTCCGGGCGAGCTCGCTGACGATGGTCGCGACCTTGTGCGAGGTGAAGCTCTTTGCGCCGGCCGCGTCGCAAACGGCCTTCGCGCTCAGGCGCGCCTCGCTGATGTCCGCCTCCACGTTGATGGCCATGACCTTCGAGCGCCGCGAAGGCCGATCGCCGCCGATCGCCGAAATTTCCGACTTGAGCCGACCGAGCCGCGCCGGATCGACATAAAGGCGGGCGCGGCGCTCGATGCTCGGAATGATGTCCGGGAGGTCGTCGAGCGAGAACTTCTCGGGCTGGATCTCCGCCTCCCGCATGGCCCGGAGCAGGACTCCCTCTGCGTTCATCGCCGAGAGATAGCCGAGCAGGACGTTGAGAATCTGTTCGTGCGCGGGAGTCATCCGGGAAGAGCCTGGAAGGGCAGGTTACCGGGGCCCCGCGTCCGCGTCGAGTGCGCGGCGACGGCCTCGCCGGGTACGTCAGCCAACACACGAGAACGCAGCCTCGGGCCGGACATCGCCGCAGGGCCCGCTCGGCGCGCCGCCTGCGGCGCGTTTCGTGCGGCCTCGGCGGCGCATTTCCTGAGGCCACGGCGGCGCCGGCCTGCGCCAGCCGCCCGCCGTGCGGCCGGCTCAGGCAACGCTCATGCCCGGATGACCGGCGCGCCGATGTCCGCTCAGGCCGGGTAGTACGACGTCTGACCCTGGTTCAGCTCCTCGGTGATCTTGTTTTCCTCGAGAAGCTTCTTGATCGGCTCCTGGAGCTCGGCTGCAGGGGTGCCCATCGCCAGCGCAAGATCGTCGATGCCCTGGCCCGGCTCGATTTCCACATGGGCGAGCAGCGCCTCGGCGATCTCGTCCCCGGGGATCCCGGACGGCGCGTTCTCCGGGCTCGTCGGGCGGGCTTGCTCGGCCTCCTTCGCGCCCGCCCCGACGGCGGGCGCCGCCTGGGCGGGGGCGGCGCTCGCGCGGCGCGCCTTGGCCGGGGCGGCCGCCGGACGCGCGGCGCCGGCGGTGGCCCGCGGCGCGGCCGCCTTCTTGCGCGGCGCAGCGCGCTTCGGGGCGGGGGCCTTGCGCGGCGGCGCGCTTCGGGCCGGCGCGGCCGGGCGGCTCGGCGCCGGAGCGCGCTCGGCCTTGCGGGCCGGCTTCATGGGAGTCGCGACGGGCCCGGATATCCCTGCGGCCTTGATGTCGACTTCCAGGTACCGCGCTGCGTTTTGGAGAACGTCCTTACGGGCCAGCGCTTTCATGCCCTCCAGGAACGCGGCCACCAAAGCACGAATCTCATTCTCGATCTCGACATCGGATATCACGCTGCCGCCGTCTCACGAATCCCCCGGAATGTCAACGTCTTCCGCGCGGAGTGACGCGCAGAGACCGGAGAAACCCGGACGATCTCGCGACGGCCGCCGCCCCCGCCCCGGCGCTCGATCGGTGGCTCGGGCGCGTGTCCAGTGTGAATTTGCCGCTCTACCAAATGAAATGCGGCAAGATCCGAAACTCATCGACAATCCATGTCGACCCTCCGCCCGCGGCGCGGTCCGAGGGCGGGGGCCACGCCGTTGGGCAGAGATCGACTCGCTGCTCGCGGCGACCCCGGCGCGGGCGTGGTGCGGGCGCGGTCGCTCAAGCCGCCTTGACCGCGCGCAGCGATGGGCGGCGCAGGGGGCGGAGCGGCGCCGCCGCGAAGGCTGCGCCGAGCGCGAGCCCGCGGAACGTGAGCCGCATCCGCAGGGCATCGAGGTAGCCCTCGCGGTGGAGGGCGGTGATCACCCGGCGGACGTCCGTCCGGCGCACCGCGAGGGCCGTGGTCAACGTTTCGAGGGTCACCGTCTTGCCCTCGCTCTGGAGGGCGAGCAGCGTCCGGAGAAGATGCGGAACGAGGTCCTTGTCGGTCATGGCGCCGACCCTAGTTCAGTAGCTGAACGGTCGTACAGTTTGTGGCGACGATTTCTCCGGGCCGCCAGCGGGAACGCCCGAGGCGCACCGATGGTGGCCGTCGTCTGTGGTACGTCCCGCTGGTGCGCCCCGACGCCTCGTCCCCTCAAGCCGTGATCCTCGCCGGCGGGCTCGGCACCCGGATGCACCCGCGGACGGAGCGCACGCCGAAATTCCTGCTGCCGGTGGCCGGCCGGCCGTTCGGGGCGTGGCTCCTCGATCGGCTCGCCGCCGCGGGCGTCGGCGAGGTGGTCCTCTGCGTGGGTCACCTGGGCGACGCCGTTCGCGCGGCGATGGGCGATCGGTTCGCGGGGCTGCCGCTCCGTTACGCCGACGACGGCCCCGAGCTCCTGGGCACGGCCGGCGCGCTGCGGCGCGCGCTGCCCCACCTGGCCCCTGTGTTCCTCATGACCTACGGCGACTCCTATCTGCCCTTCGATTACCTGGCCCCGCTCCGGGACCTCTGTGCGCACCCGGGCGCGCTCGGCACGATGGCCGTGTACCAGAACGAGGATCGGCTGGACGCCTCGAACACGGCCGTCTCGGGCGACCTCGTGGCGCGTTACGAGAAGCGCCGCGCGGATGCCCCGCCCGACCCTGCCCTCGATCACATCGATTACGGAGCGACCGCGCTCCGCCGCGGGGTCGTCGAGGCGCTGCCGGCGGACACGCCGCTCGGCTTCGATGCGGTGCAGCGCGACCTCGCGGCGCGCGGCCGCCTGCGGGCGCTCCGGGTCGCGGCGCGCTTTTACGAGATCGGCTCCGAGCGGGGCCTCCGCGATCTCGAGGCCGCGCTCGGGGCCCCGGCCGCGGCGGAGGAGCGGGGATGATCGTCTCCCGCGCCCCGGTCCGCTTCTCCCTCGGCGGCGGCGGGACCGATCTGCCCGCCTACTCCGACCGGTTCGGCGGCTACCTCGTGTCGGCCGCCATCGACAAGTACATCTACGTCACGGCCAACAAGCGCTTCCACCGCGACATCCGCCTCGCCTACTCCAAGACCGAGATCGTCCCCTCGGTCGACCGGATCGAGCACCCCATCTTCCGGGAGGCGCTCCGGATGATGGGAATCGAGCATTCGATCGAGCTCACGAGCGTCGCGGATCTCCCCGCGAACTCGGGCCTCGGCTCGTCGAGCTCGTTCACGGTCGCGCTCCTCAACGCCCTGCACGCCTACAAGCGCGACTTCGTGTCGTCCGAGCAGCTCGCGCGCGAGGCGTGCGCCATCGAGATCGAGCGCCTCGGGGAGCCGATCGGCAAGCAGGATCAGTACATCGCCGCCTACGGCAACGTCACCGCGTTCACGTTCTCGCCGGACGGCTCGGTGCACGTCGAGCCCGTGCCGGTCCGCGACGAGGTGCTGGACGAGCTCGAGAGCAACCTGCTCATCGTGTGGAGCGGCATCGAGCGGCCGGCCAGGGTGGTGCTCTCCGAACAGGGGCGGCGGCTGCACGATCTCGAGCCCGCGGTGGTCGAGCGGATGCACCGTATCAAGGAGATCGGCCGCGACGTGCACCGCATCCTCGTCTCCGGCAAGCTCGACGACTACGGCGAGCTCCTGCACGCCCACTGGACCCAGAAGCGTAAGCTCGCCTCCAAGATGACCGACGAGGTCCTCGACGAGATCTACGAGGTCGCCCGGGGCGCCGGGGCGCTCGGCGGCAAGCTGATGGGGGCCGGCGGCGGCGGGTTCTTCATGTTCTACGTCCGCCCGGCGGAGAAGCGCCGGGTGCTGGAGGCGCTCGCCGCGAAGGGCCTGCGCGTGCTGCGCTTCCGCTTCGATCTCGACGGCGCGCGCATCGTCGCGAACCTGCACCGATCGTGAGCCGGCGCGCCGGCGCGCCGCTCACTGGGCATCTCGCCGGGATTCTGGCTATAGATCGATCATGCCGCAGAGCACGCACGACTTCGTGGAAAAGTACCTTCGCGAGACGGCCGAGATCGCCCTCGCGACGAGCCCCGACGACATGGCGCGGGTCATCGAGATCCTCTTCGAGGCGTACCGGAACGATCGCACCATCT
Organism: Sorangium sp. So ce836; assembly: GCF_028553905.1. Lineage (NCBI taxonomy): Bacteria > Pseudomonadati > Myxococcota > Polyangiales > Polyangiaceae > Sorangium > Sorangium sp. So ce836. The sequence goes on from NZ_CP102233.1 coordinate 6,431,316, forward strand.
ACACGTGCGGCAACGGCGGCTCGGCGGCGAACGCGAGCCACCTCGCCTGCGACATCGCCAAGTTCACGTGGGTCGACGGCAAGCGCCGCTTCAAGTGCACCTCGCTCTGCGACAACGCGGCCCTCCTCAGCGCCCTGACCAACGACGTCGGCTTCAACCGGATCTTCCTCGAGCAGCTCGACGGCCGCATCGTCGCCGGCGACGTGCTCGTGTGCCTGAGCGTGCACGGCGGCTCGGGCGCCGATCGGGCCGGCCCGTGGTCGCAGAACCTGGTGGCCGCCGCGGACTTCGCGAGGAAGGCGGGGGCCAAGGTGGTCGCGCTCGTCGGCTACGACGGCGGCGCGCTGCGCCAGATGGCCGACGCCAGCGTGATCGTGCCGAGGACGCGCGCCGGCTACACGTCGACGCCGCACGTCGAGGGCTTCCACGAGGTCTACCACCACCTGATCTGCGAGCGGCTCCTGCAGCTCGTGGCCGAGAGCTGAGCGCCGCGTGGCGAGGCGCGGGATCGTCCTCGACCGCGACGGCACCCTCATCGACGTGGTGCGCGATCCCGAGCTCGGCGTGGTCGTGACGGCGTTCCACCCGGATCAGATCCGGCTCCTGCCGGGCGCGCTCGAGGGCCTGCGGCGGCTCGCCGACGCGGGGTTCTTGCTGGCGATCGCGACCAACCAGCCGGGGGCGGCGAAGGGCCAGGTCCCCTGGGGGGCGATCGAGCGCACGAACCGCGCGCTCGTCGACGGGCTGCGCGCGGCCGGCGTCGAGATCGCGGCGCTCGCGGTGTGCCCGCACCACCCCGAGGGCGGGCCCGGCGGCGATCCGGCGCTGATCGGCCCGTGCGACTGCAGGAAGCCGAAGCCGGGGATGCTCGCGGGGCTCGCGCGCGATCTCGATCTCGACGTCGCCGCGAGCTGGATGATCGGCGACGCGCCGAGCGACGTGGCGGCCGCGCGCGCCGCGGGCATGCGGGCGGGCCTGCTCCTGGATCGACGCCGCTGCGAGCTGTGCCCGCTGCGGGGCGAGGCCGATCTCCCCTGCCCCGATCGCGCGGCGCCGCGGCTCGATCTCCTGGCCGCGGAGATCCTCGCGGCGCCGCGAGGCTAGCGGCGCCCGCGCGCGGGTCGGCGACGGCTACCTGGGCGCGAGCGGGCCCACGAGCGCGGCGACGCGCTTCGACAGCGGCGGCTGGTTGTCGCTGCGCCTCGAGAGCGGGATGCCCTCGGGCGACAGGCGCAGGCACGGCTCCGCGACGAACATGGCGAACGAGACGTACTCGCGCAGCCACTGCGAGAGCATCGCCTCGGCCTGCTCGGCGCCGGCGATGAGCGTCGCGTTCTCGAGCAGCCTCGCGGGCTCGAGCGTCCCGTCCGGCGCGGGCCCCGCGCCGCGGAAGAGGGCGTCGTAGATGCCCGCGCCCGCGACGAACGCGGCGAGCTGCCAGCGCACCTCGTCGCCCCGCTGGGCCCCGTCGACGGCGGAGAGGATCGACGCGATCGCCTCGTTGAAGAGCGCGATGCCGGCGGCGGCGCCCGTCGGCCCCGGCGCGCGCACCACGACCCGCCCGGACTGCGCCAGCTGGAAGAGCGCACGCGTGGTCTCGAACTCCCCCTGCCCGAGCGCGCGCGCCACCTCCGCCACCGATCGCTGCCCGTCGACGGCGTCGTACACCGCGCGGAGCTCCTCCGGCGGCGGGCCGCGATCCGGCACGCGCGCGGGCACGTGCTGATCCGACGGGATCCGCTCGCGGAAATAGCGCAGCTCGTCCATGCGGCGCACCGCCTCGAGGAGCAGCGCGTGGACCGGGAGGCTGTGGCGCGTCGGGATCTGCTCCTCCTCGAAGCCCGCGAGGAAGTAGAACATCCCCTCGCCCGCGAGGAGCACCCGGTAAGCGATCTCCTCCGCCTGCGCGCTGAGCAGCTGATAAAGCCGCTCGCGCGGCACGAAGCCGAGCTTCACCGCCGTCTCGCCGAAGCGCACGTCCGGCGCCGCGGCGGCGAGCGTCGCGTCGACCTGCGGCCGCGAGAGCGCGCCGTAGCGGTAGAGCACCTCGCCGATGCGCTCGCCCGGGGCGCTCGAGCGCGCGGCGATGGCGTGGCCCGGCTCGAAGAACAGCGACCGGCTCTCCGCGCCGTCGATCACGACGAGCTCGCCGGACCACCCCGCCTGCCCGATGAGCGAGACGACGTCGCAGAGCGCGCCCGGCCCCATGATCTGCCCGGCGAGCCGGAGCGGCGCGGCCGCCGGCGCGTCGGCCGGCGCCTCCTTCGGCGCGTCGGCCGGCGCCTCCTTCCCCACGTGGCGCATCACGACGAGGTGGCCGGGCGCGGGCAGCAGCTGGAACACCCCCTGCCGCGCGCGCAGGTGCTTGCTGGCGTCGAGGTCGACGGGGTGAGCCGTGCCAGTCGCGTCGATGCGCACGAGCGAGCGGTGCTCTTCGGTCATCGCCGCGATCTCTAACCCAGCGCGGAGAGCGCGGCCACGGCCGGCCTCGCTCGCGCCGCGCCGCCACCCGGGCGCCGCGCGCGGCGTGCTACCGTCCCGCCGTGACGCCTCCCCCGGATCACGACGGCGGCGCGCCCGGCGATCGGAGCGCCCGCGACGACACCCCGGCCACCGCGGACGAGCTCGACGCGCGCCTCGCGGCGGCCCGCTACATCGCCGATCCGGCGACCTCGCTCGCGCTGTGGCTCGCCCTCCGGATGGAACGGCCGCTCCTGCTCGAAGGGCCGGCCGGCGTCGGCAAGACCGAGCTCGCCCGCGCCGCGGCCGAGGCGCTCGGTCGCGGGCTCATCCGGCTCCAGTGCTACGAGGGCCTCGACGAGGCGAAGGCGCTGTACGAGTGGGACTACGCGAAGCAGATGCTCTACACGCAGCTCCTGCGCGACGCGGTCGCGAAGGAGATCGCCGGCGCGGCGAGCCTCGCCGCCGCCGCGCGCGCGATCGCGGGGAGCGAGGCGTCGTTCTTCAGCGAGCACTTCCTGATCGCGCGCCCGCTCCTCGCGGCGCTGCGCAGCGCCGCCCCCGTCGTCCTCCTCATCGACGAGGTCGATCGCGCCGACCCGGAGTTCGAGGCGTTCCTGCTGGAGGTGCTCGCCGACACGCAGGTCACGATCCCCGAGCTCGGCACGATCCGCGCCGCGCATCCGCCGCTCGTCCTGCTCACCACGAACGCGACGCGCGAGATGACCGAAGCGCTGCGCCGCCGTTGCCTGCACGCGTTCCTGGACTACCCGCCGCCGTCGCGCGAGATCGCCATCCTGAGGGTCGCCCTCCCGGGGATCGAGCCCCGCCTCGCCGCGCAGATCGTCGCGTTCGTCTCCGGTCTCAGGGCCATGGATCTGCGGAAATCCCCCGCCATCAGCGAGACGATCGACTGGGCCCGCGCGCTGCTCCTGCTCGGCAAGCGCGCGATCACCCCGGAGCTCGCCCGCGACACGCTCGGCGTCCTCCTCAAGCACCAGGGCGACCGCGCCGACGCCGAGGCGAAGCTCGGCGCCCTCGCGCGGGCCGCCGAGCAAGCGGGCGCGGTCGAGCCGCCTACCTGAGCTCGGCCACCTTCTCGCCGAACAGCTTCTCGAGCCGCCCCAGCATCGCGTCGTTCGGCTCGACGCGGAGATCGCGCCCCAGCGCCAGCACCGCCTCCGCCCCGTCGTCGAGCTGGATCACGAGCTGCACCGGGCACACCCCCGGGCTCGCCCGCAGGAGCGCGCCGAGCCGATCGATGTGCTCGCGCCTGGCGCTGCGCGACTTCAGCGTGATCGCCACGCTCCGCGTCTGCGCGAGGATCGCGTCGGAGAGCGGCTGCACCTCGTCGAGCAGCAGGGTCGGCTCGCGCGGCGCGGACTCGGCCTCCTCGGCGCCCTCGTCCACCATGGGGAAGCTGACCTTGCCCGAGATCAAGACCGGCTCTCCCCGGTTCAGGAGCTCGCCGTAGGCCTCGATCTGCTTCTCGCGCACCTTGACCTCGACCCGGCCGGACGTGTCCTCGAGCACGAAGAACGCGATCTTGCCGCCGCCGCCCTTGAAGATGCGCTCGCGGTAGCCCTCGACCATCCCGCCGACGCGCACCCTGGCCCAGGCATCCAGTCCGGCCAGCGCGCTCACCGCGGTCACGTCGAAGCGGTTCAGATCCACGCCGTACCGATCGAGCGGGTGCCCCGAGACGTAGAAGCCGAGGGACTGCTTCTCCCGCGAGAGCGTCTCCCGCAGATCCCAGTCCTCGACCATCGGGTAGTCGTCCAGCCGCACCTCGTTCTTGGACGCGACGGCCGCGAACAGGCCGATCTGCGCGCTGTTCCGCTCCTTGCTCGCGGAGCGCGAGCGCTCGAGCGCCCTGTCGATGGCCGCGAACGCCCGCGACCGCGAGATGCCCCGCGCCCGGAGGCTCGCGTCGAACGCGCCGCACTGCACGAGCGCCTCGAACACCCCCTTGTTGACCCGCCGCGGATCGACGCGCTCGGCGAAGTCGAAGAGATCCCCGAACGCGCCCCCCGCCTCCCGCGCCTCGAGGACCGCCTCGAGCGCCGACTCGCCGACGCCGCGGATCGCCCCCATCCCGAAGCGGATCTTCGGGTCGTACGGGTCCCTCACCCGCGAGCCGCCGCGCCGGGTGCCGGTCACGCGCTTGCCGTTCGTCACCGGCGTCGCGCTGTAGACGACGGTAAAGTCCGTCTTGGACTCGTTGATCTCGGGCGGCAGGATCTCGACCCCCCACGCGCGCCCCTCCGCGATGATCCGCACGACCTTCTCGATCTTGTCGCGGTCGGCCGTCATCAGGGCGCAAAGGAACTCGACCGGGTAGTGCGCCTTGAGGTAGGCCGTCTGGTAGGTGAGCAACGCGTACGCGGCCGAGTGGCTCTTGTTGAAGCCGTAGCCCGCGAAGTACTCGAGGAGCCCGAAGATGCGCTCGGCGTCCTCCCCCTTCACCCCGTTCTTGAGCGCGCCGTCGACGAACGTCGCCTTCTGCTTCGCCATCTCCTCGGGCTTCTTCTTGCCCATGGCGCGCCGGAGCAGGTCGGCGCCGCCGAGCGTGTAGCCCGCGAGCCGCTGCGCGATCTGCATGACCTGCTCCTGATAGACGATGACGCCGTACGTCGGCCGGAGGAGCTCGTCGACGAGGGGGTGCATCTTCTCGATCGGCTTGCGACCGTGCTTGCAGTCGACGAAGTCCTTCACCATGCCGGTGCCGAGCGGCCCGGGCCGGTAGAGCGCCACGGCGGCGACGATGTCCTCGAAGGCGTCGGGCTTCAGGTCCTTGAAGAGCTGCTGCATGCCGCTCGACTCGAGCTGGAACACCCCGGTGGTCTCGCCCGACTGGAGGAGCGCGTAGGTGGCGGGGTCGTCGATCGGCACCGCGTTCACGTCGAACCGCGCGCCCTCCTTGCCCGCGAGGTCCGGGCGCGCGTTCACGAGCCGCACCGCGATGTCGATGACGGTGAGCGTCTTCAGCCCGAGGAAGTCGAACTTCACGAGCCCGGCCAGCTCGACGTCGTCCTTGTAGTACTGCGTGACGACCTGCTCGCCGTTCTTGAAGCATGGGACGTGATCCCAGAGCGGGCCCTCGCTGATCACGACGCCGGCGGCGTGCATGCCGGCGTGCCGCGTCAGCCCCTCGAGCTTCTGCGCCTGCTTCAGGAGCTCCGCGACCGTGGGGTCGCTCTCCTTGAGCGCCTTGAGCTTCGGCTCGATGTCGAGCGCCTCGGGGATCGTGTACGTGATCCCCGGCCCCTTCTGCGGGATGAGGCTCGCGATCTTCTGCGCCTCGTTGGCGGGGAACGCCATGGCCCGGGCGACGTCCTTGATGACGCTCCGCGCCTTGAGCTCGTGGAACGTCGCGATCTGCCCGACGGAGGGTTTGTCGGCCTCCTTGCTGTACTTCTTCGTGACGTACGAGATGACCTCGTCGCGCCGGTCCATGCAGAAGTCGACGTCGAAGTCGGGCATGCTGATGCGCTCCGGGTTCAGGAAGCGCTCGAACAGCAGGTTGTACGGGAGCGGATCGAGATCGGTGATCTCCATCGCGTAGGCCACGAGCGAGCCGGCGCCCGAGCCGCGGCCCGGCCCGACCGGGATGCCGTGGTCCTTCGCATACTTGATGAAGTCCCAGACGATGAGGAAGTAGCCCGGGAAGTCCATCTGGACGATGACGTTCAGCTCGACGTCGAGGCGCGCCCGGTAGACCGCCTCGTCCACCGTCCGGCCCGATCGCGCGATCTGCGCGAGCCGCTTCGTGAGCCCCTCGTGCGCCACGTGCCGGAAGTAGCTCGCCGGGTCGTCGAACCCGCTCGGCAGCGGGAACCGCGGGAGCATCGGCTTGCCGAGCTTGAGCTTGAGCCCCGCGCACCGCTCGGCGATCTCGAGCGTCGAGCGGACCGCCTGCGGGTGGTCGCGGAAGAGGTGCGCCATCTCGTCGGCGGGCTTGAGGAACATCTCGAAGCTGCCGTGGTGCGCCTCGCTCGCATCGGCGAACGTGCGGTTCGCCGCGATGCACGACAGGTAGAGCTGCCCCTCGCCGTCCTCGCGCGCGCCGAAGTGCGCGTCGTTCGTCGCGACGAGCGGCAACCCCAGATCGCCCGCCGCGCGCGCCAGGATGCCGTTGAGCACCGACTGCTCGACGAGCCCGTGGTCCTGGAGCTCGACGTAGAGGCTCCCCGGCTCGAAGCAGTCCCGGAGCCGGCTGAGCGCCTCGCGCCCCTCGTCCTCGCCCTGCTCGAGGATCCGCTGGGCGACCACGCCGCCCATGCAGCCGGTCAGGCCGATGAGCCCCGCGCTGTGCTGCGCCACCATGTCGAGCCGCACGCTCGGCGCGAGCCCGCTCGCGGGCTCGACGTGCCCCAGCGAGACGATGCGGACGAGGTTCTTGTAGCCCTCCTCGGACGTCGCGAGCAGCACGAGGTGATCGACGGGCGTCTCGTCCACGCCCGAGCGCGACACCTGCCCCGCGGCCGCGCCCCAGCTGCGCGCCACGTTCACCTCGCAGCCGATGATCGCGCCGATGCCCTGGTCCTTGCAGGCCTTGTAGTGCTGAATCGCCCCGAACATGTTCCCGTGATCCGTCAGGGCGACGGCGCGCATACCGAGCGACTTGGCGCGCGCGGCGAGGTCCTTGACGCGGAGGGCGCCGTCGAGGAGCGAGTACTGCGAATGCACGTGGAGGTGGATGAACTCAGCGGTCACAGCGGGCTTCCAGGTGGCTTCTCATCGTCGTGTGAATCGGGAAAGACAGGTAATCAGGGAGAACGAAATCGGGAGGCAATTGGACGACCGACCGTCACGTGCCTGCGAGCTCACATATAGCGCATTGCGCAGCGGGGATCGCCCTTGATGAGGCGCGCGAGCCGGCGCTAGCATGTGCGCCCGTTTGAGAGCACTTGCCTGATTTGGGGTGGGGTTTCCAGAAAGTGAGGTCGATGATGCGCCATTCCCGTATCGCCGTCGCGGTCTATTTGGCGACGGCGCTCCTGTCCGTCGCCGGCTGTGGTTCCGAAGAGGCCGCGCCGCCGCCCGCTGAACAAGACGTCGACCTCGGCCAGCCGCCCGGGCCGGGGCCGGAGCAGGCCGGTGACGGCGAGGGGGTCGCGTTCGCGATCGACCGCCTCTTCCTCGGCGACACGGATCGCGCCGGGAAGAAGGTACCGGGCAGCTGGAAGCAGTACGGCTTCAACATCGACGGCAAGGTGTCCAGCACCATCTCGGAGGACCTCTGCCGGCCGGTCGACGGCGCCGCCCCTTCCGACGTCTATCCGGACGGCGTCGACGGCATCGACAACTCCTTCGGCAACAAGCTCGTCGGCCTCATTGCGACTCTGCTGAGCGACCCATCGACGAGGGTCACCGACGCCATCGCCAACGGCGATTTCACGGTGATCCTGAAGGTCGACGGGCTCGGCGCGCAGTCGTCCTACAACCCGCTCACCGCGAAGCTCTACGGCGGCGCCACGCTGGGCATGGCGCCCGCCTGGGACGGCAGCGACAGGTGGCCCGTCGTCCCGGAGCTGCTCGAGGACGCTCAGAACATCGAGAGTGCCAAGGTCATGTTCCCGGCCAGCTACGTCGTCGACGACACGTGGGTTTCGGGCCCGGAGTCGCAGGTCACCTTCAAGCTGAACCTGACGATCTCGGGGACCACCATCGGCCTCACGATCCGCAACGTGAGGATCGCGATGGACCTCGCGCCCGATCACAAGTCGGTGGTCAACGGCACCATCGCGGGCGTGCTCGAGACGGCAGTCCTCGTCGAGGAGCTGCGCAGCGTCATCGGCGCTGTCCAGCCGACCTTCTGCGATGGCGCGGGGCTGGAGACGACCCTCGACCAGGTCCGTCGCGCCTCGGACATCCTGAAGGACGGCAGCCAGGACCCGGGCCAGGAGTGCAACGCCATCTCCATCGGCATCGGGTTCACGGCGAAGCAGGTCCAGCTGGGCGAGATCGCACCCCCTGCCGAGACGAGCGGCGTGCCGTGCGGGGAAGCGCCCCCGGACCAGGGCTGAGCGCCGCGCGATTCCCATCCAGCAGCGGCGATCCCAGCGGAGCCCTCGTCGAGGGCTCCGCGGGCACCTCCCCCGGGTGCCCCCTCGCCAGAGCTCCCCACAGCCTGCGACGTGCGACCTGCTCAGCCCGCCCGCGCTCTGCGCGAAGATCGTGCTCGCCGTTGAGCCATCGCGCGCCCCGCGAGCGTCTCAAGAATCGACCCCGCCCGTCCAGGGTACGCGCTCAAGCGAGGGAGGCCTTGGTGGCGCGCTCTCTCGGTCCGCCCGCTCGTGGGGGTCCGTGAGGCGCCCTCTTCCTGGTTTCGTTTGTCCCAACTTTTCGCTAGAAGGCGGCATCGCTTCGAGCGTCCACCACGCAAATACCCGATGGCAGTGAAGATTCATGGCGAGCTGCCGTCCCAGGGCGTCAGCCCGGCGGGTTGCCGATGCGAGCTCTGGCTCGTGCCCTCAGAGGAGAACAACGTCCATGCGTAGATACGTCGCTTCCGTTCTGTGCGCCGTGATGATGGTTGGCGCTGCCGCCGCGACGGCCGGTTGCACGGCCAGCGCCTCGTTCAACGCCGGCGGCAAGGAGCCGGCGGCCACGCCCCCGCCCCCGCCGGAGCCGAAGCAGGAGGAGCCGAAGGAGGAGAAGAAGCCCCGCCCGCGCTTCAAGCTCACCTTCAAGCTGAAGGGCAACCAGGTCGAGCTGCCCGGCCCGGTGGTCTTCGAGACGAACAGCGACAAGCTCCTGCCCGAGAGCGACGAGGTCCTCAGCATCGTCGACGACTTCCTGAAGCAGCGGAAGGACGTCACCCTCCTCCGGGTCGAGGGGCACACCGACTCCGACGGCGAGGACGCCGCGAACCAGGTGCTGTCCGAGAAGCGCGCGATGTCGGTCGCTCGCTGGCTCGTCGCGAAGGGCCACGACTGCAAGCGCTTCATCGCCGTCGGCTTCGGCGAGACCAAGCCGATCGCCGACAACAACACGCCCGACGGCAAGGCCCAGAACCGCCGCACCGGGTTCTTCATCGCGGCCGTCGACGGCAAGGCGGTCGACAAGCAGCCCGTGGACGGCGGCGGCAAGGTCGCCGGCGATCCCTGCAAGTGACGGCGCTCCGCCTGGCTGCGCCCCTCCGGGCGCGCCGCGGTCCTCGCGGCGCGTCCGAGCCGCGCCCGGCGGCCTGACCGTTCGACGACGGAGCCCCGCTCGCCGCCGCGCCGCGCCACCCCGCGCGCGCCGGCGGCGGACGTCGTCTTGTTGTCCTTCTTCGCTTGCCTCCCCCATCATCTTCACTATCCGTACTCCTCCACCCCATGCGGCGACGCCACGACAGGCCCCTGGGCCGCCTCCTCTTCACGGCCGTCCTCTCGCTTGGCCTCTTCGGCTGCGACCCCGGGCCGGGCGATGTTCGCGAATGGACGCCGGCCGATCACGATCCGCCGAGCCCCAACGAGGGGCAGGGCGGCAAGGTCGCCGCGCGGCCGGTCGCCTCGAACGAGACCGACCCGGGGCTGATCGAGCTCGCCTGGCAGCGGAACTGCTCCACCTGTCACGGCAGGGCCGGTCGCGGCGATGGCCCGCAAGGTCCGATGGTTCGCGCCCCGGATCTCACCGACACCGCCTGGCAGGAGCGGGTGACCGACGCCCAGATCGCCGAGGTGATCCGGAAGGGCAAGAACAAGATGCCCGCCTTCGATCTGCCGCAGCAGGTGATCGATGGCCTCGTGAAGCGAATCCGCACCAGCAGAGCAAGCGGCTCCGCACCGGCACAGCGCTAGCCCCCGATGAGCTCGACCCCGCAGGAGGACCTCGATGAGGCGCCGGAAGAACGGCCGGCCGCCCCGGACGGTCGTCGCCCCTGGGCCCGTCGGCTCGCGCCGGTGATCCTCGTCGTGGGCGCGCTGTTCGCGGGGAGCGTCCTCTTCGAAAGCATGCCCGAGGAGCGCGAGGTCGAGCTGAGGCTCGACGACGCGGCGACCGTCGTGCGGCTCGACGTGACCTGGACGGAACCTTCCTCGGGTCAGCGCGCGACCGAAGCCGCGCCGGTCGTCGACAGCTCGTGGCGGTTCGCCGAGGGGACGGCGCCGAGGACGGTCCTCACCAAGGTGTCGCTCCCGGACGGCTTCTACCAGGTCGAGATCGCGGTCGACCGGAAGCGCGGGCACGACGTCACGAGCCGGACCGTCACGCTGGGAGACTCCTCCCGGATCACGCTGTTCGTGCGCTGAACAGCGCGCGCCCGGCGCTATCGCGGGCGATCTCGAAGGATTCCTTCCCGGACGCACGCGGCGCGTCGCCGGATCGGCCGCGTTCAGCCCCTGCTTCCGCTCGTCGGGGCGGTGCATGGCAGCGCCCCGGATGCGCCGTCGCGCGGGCTCACGCCGGTCTCGCCGAGACGCGCGACCGGCGGCACGGACCGGCGATGCGCCCCCCTTTCCTCCTCGCGGTCGGTCGACGCACGAGACCGTTGACTCCCGGAAACTGACAAGCCAGGCAGTGCCGTGAGTTGGAAGCGTGTCCTTGAGGCACCACCTCGCGTCCGGCGGGCCGCGTGGAGCCCGTGATGCAAGAGCTTCAGCTTCGGTGGCAAACCGTTGTTTTTGTTCAGTGTTTCGTGTAAGCAGGGGCCGCGGTTCGGATGGGAATGGAATATGAGAACGAATTCCCTTGATGCGTTCACCCCGGAACCGCTACTTCTTGGCCCGCAGCAGCAGGGCGTGGCACCTTATCCTACAACAACTTACACGCTCTGACCGGGACAACCGTGAAGCATCGTGGTGCCCCCCCGGAGGGAGCGACCATGCGACCTGTACAGTGTCGCTGGAGGCGGAGAAGGAGAACCGATGAGGATCACCCCGTGGTATCTGGCTGCGCTTGCCCCGTTCGCCGCCATTGGTTGCAGTGGCGCGTACCTCGGCCACGCCGCGGTCGTGGCGTTGACGATCGGCATCTTCCTCGGGACCCTTTCGCTCGGCCGCACTCCGAGCTCTCGCCCTGCCCCGCCGAACGCCCCTGTCTCCTGATTTTCTCGCCCAGCTGCCGCCCGCTGCACGCCGCCGCGACGCTTTCCCGAGCGCTCGACAGCGCCGGCGCCTACGCTCGGGGGGCGTGAGGTCATGACGCACGACGCCTCCGTCGGCCGGCTCAAGCGGCTCGAAGAGTTCACGCTCATGGACCTGGAGTCCGTGCACCTCATCCTGCGCGGCGAATCGGTCATCGACTGGCGACGGCTCAACCTCCAGAGCGAGCAGGACGCGCGCGATCTCCTGCTCGCGCAGGAGTTCCGCCCCGACGAGCCGGGGGATCGCGCCCACCTCGAGAGCGTCAAGAACGAGGCGATCGCGTACCTGCGCCGCCACTTCGAGTTCCCGATCCCGAGCCCGGTCGCGCGCGCGTCGGTCGAGGAGATCCTGATGCTCGCCTCCGGCAAGGGCCATCGCCAGCTCTGCGCCTGCACGATCCTCAAGGCGATGCACATCATCCATCACCTGGCCGGGCGCGAGCTGCTCTTCTCGATCCCGATGTCGGACCAGGACGTCTTCCACCTCGTCGAGGAGAAGGTGTACCGGGTGATCGGCGGCATGCTCGCGGCGGGCTTCCCCATCACCGAGTTCATCGGCGGGCGGAAGAACAAGGACTCGCTCTACACGAAGCTCCTGTCGAAGACGGACACGACCGCGGCGGCCATCTACGACAAGCTCCGCTTCCGCATCGTCTGCCGCACGGTGGACGATCTGCTGCCCGTCCTCCTCTACCTCTCGGAGCGCCTGTTCCCGTTCAACTACGTCGTGCCCGGCGAGAGCACGAACACGATCCTGCGGTTCCGGAGCTACTGCGAGACGCGGCCGTTCCTCCAGCCGATGCTCGAGGCGCTGCAGACGGACGTCGACGACGGGCTGACGGCGGGCGACAACAGCTTCAGCGATCGGAGCTACCGCGTGATCCACTTCGTCGTCGATCTGCCGGTGCGCCTCCCCGCCGAGATCCTCGACATGGCGCCGCCCGCGGCGTGGGCGCTCGGGCCGATCATCTTCGTCCTCTGCGAGTTCCAGCTGATCGACCGCGAGACCGAGGCGGCGAACGAGGTCGGCGAGGCGAGCCACGCCAGGTACAAGGAGCGGCAGAAGCACGCGGTCATGCGCAGGCTCAAGCTCGGCGTTCGCTCCACCCGCGACCCGGTGAGCGGCGGCCCCAAGCGCGACCGCTGAGCGCGCCGCGCGCCGCAGCGCGGATCGCGCTCCGGATCGACAGGGGCACCGGCGCGCGGTGCGCGGCCGTGCGCTGTTCGCGCGGGGCGCCGTTCGCGCGAGGCGCCGAGCGCGCGGCCCCTTCCACGGATGCGTGACCGCGGCACGTGGCGTGGGATGGAGCTGCCCAGCGGGGAGCTGGCAGAGAGGTCCGCAGGATCTCTGGACCCGGGGTCCCTTGGAGAAGCAGCGCTTGGAGCAGGGAGGCGGACGCCGCTGCGAGGCCGGGAGCAGTCGGGCTGTCGGAGCGGAGGCCGCCGAGCGAGCAGCCTGGGCGGCGACGGGCGGCGCTAGGAGGAGACCGACGGTCCCCTCAGCGACGCCGCCGAACGAGCTCAGATGCGGCTCTTCAGCGCGTCGCGATCGAGCACCACGATCCGGCGGCGATCGATCTCGATCACCCCCTTGCGGCGGAGATCGCCGAGCGTGAGCGTGACGGTCTCGCGCGTGGAGCCGATCATGCTCGCCATCTCCTGATGGGTGAACGGCGCGGAGATGAGCACCCCGCGCGGATCGGGGATGCCCCAGCGCGTCGCGGCCTTGAGCAGGAACTCACAGAGGCGGGCCTCCACGTTGCGGAAGAGCATCGACGCCAGGCGCTCCTCGGTGTCCGTGTGGCGCTCGACCAGCGTGGTCACGATCGCGGCGGCGAAGTTGGCGTCGCTCGCCATCAGGTTGCGCACCGTCGCCAGCGGGACGATGAGCGCCTCGACGTCCTCGGTGGCGATCGCGCTCTCCCGGTGGGCCGTGACGCCGCCGAGCGCGGCCTCGCCGAGCACGTCGCCGGCCCCTCTGTAACCGAGCGACAAGCTGCGCCCGTCGCTCATCCCTCGCACCAGGCGGACCCGGCCGAGGCTGAGCATCGCGAGGGCGGTCGCCGCGTCGCCCTGCGTCACGAGGTGACGCCCTTTCGCGACGCGTTGGATCGTGCCCCCGTCGGCCAGCGCCGCCTGCGTGGCCGGGGATGCCGCATTGCCGATCGCCCCGCGCCGGACGACCCGTCGTTTGCGCGAGTCTAGGTCGAGTCCACCGTCGTTCCCGAGCGCGCCAGGCTGAACCCTGACGCTCCGTGCCATCGCATCCTTACCCATCATCATCGCGGCTGCTCCTGCGGTTTGCGGTGTCGCGGTCCTGCTGTTTCCGGGAGGGCCCCGCCGGCCGGGGGGCTCCGACTTGTGCCGGGACCTCCCACTTGCGTTGACATCCCGGAGACGCGGCCCGTACCTTTCGGTTTGAGCCGGGCACGCCCCGTGAATGAACCCCTGCACGGGGGAGCCAGTTCGACCGCTCCTCCAGCTACGGACGTTGGATGCGCCTCTTTAGCGGCAAAATTACTCCTCTCACAGAAGAAATCGTCCGCGCGCTCGTGGACAATCACGATATCGAGTGCGAGTCGAAAAAAGAGGTCGCGCTCGACATCGAGTCGGTGTTCACGAGCTACCTGCACGCCGAGCGGGAAGCGACCGAGCGGGCGAAAGAGATCCTCCAGGCTCGCGGGCTGCCCCAGGGCGAGTTCAACCGGGTCAAGCGCCTGGCCGCGGAGCAGAAGGGGATCAAGACAGGCGAGGAAACGATGGACTATCTCCTCGACCAGGTGCTCGAGATGCTGATGCACTCGAACAACGTCGAGGAGGTGTTCGTCGAGGATCACGACCTGCGGCGCCGGATACGCCCCATCCTCCGGAAATACCTGGAGATGGACGAGGCGCTCGAGAACGAGGTCCGCGGCAAGCTCCGCCACGTCCAGGAAGGCTCCCGCACCTGGGAGATCGAGTACCAGCGGGTCATGGGCGAGATCCAGCGCCGCAAGGGCCTGCTGTAGCCGGCGGTGACAGGCGGGCGAGCTCGTCGCGGAGCGAGCGAGCCGCCCGTGACGTACGCCGGTTCAGCGAGACCTCACCCGAACCACAGCGCGCCTAGGCACGGGGGCGCCATGTAGGACAATGGTGCACCATATACGACCATTCCCCTCGTGGAACGTTCCGCCTGCCAGATCGGGCTCCGTCGTGGTACCGGAGGACATCATGAGCTGGATTCCCAAGGTCGAGGCGAAGCGGCACTTCTGTCATAAATGCAAGAACGAGCTCATCTTCGAGGTGAAGCTCCAGCGCGCGGACACCTGCCCCCACTGCGGTGTCGACCTCCACTGCTGCAAGAACTGCGAGAACTGGGACCCGGTCGCGCACAACCAGTGCAAAGAGCACATCGCCGAGTACATCCCGGACCGGGAAAGGGCGAACTATTGTACTTTCTTCACGTTCAAGAACGGCGTACCGGAAGATAACTCGAAGCGCATCGCGGATTCGCGCTCCAAGCTCGACAACCTTTTCAAGAAGAAGTAGGCGCCCGCTGGGGGAGCACGCACATGTCCACGCCTCGCTACTTGGTCACCGGCGGTGCCGGGTTCATCGGAAGCAACCTCGTCGCGGCGCTGACCGCGGCCGGGGAGCGGGTCCGCGTCCTCGATAACCTCGCGACGGGCCGGTGGGAGAACCTCGACGGGCTCCCGCACCAGTCGTCGATCGAGCGCATCACCGGAGACATCCGGGACGCGGCGGCGGTCGCGGCGGCGGCGAAGGGGGTCGAGGTCATCCTCCACCAGGCCGCGCTCGGCTCGGTCCCGCGCAGCGTCGAGACGCCCGTCGAGTCGAACGCCGTCAACGTCGGCGGCACGGTCACGGTGCTCGACGTGGCGCGCCGGCAGGGCGTGCGCCGCGTGATCTTCGCCGCGTCCTCCAGCGCGTACGGCGAGACGCCCGTCCTCCCGAAGCACGAGGCCATGGAGCCGATGCCGCTCTCGCCGTACGCCGTCACGAAGCTCGCGTGCGAGCATTACATGAAGGTCTTCGCGGGCATCTACGGCATCGAGACCCTGAGCCTGCGCTACTTCAACGTCTTCGGGCCGAACCAGACGCCGGACGGCGCCTACGCCGCCGCGATCCCGCGGTTCATCGACGCCGCCCTGCAGAACCGGCCGATCCCGATCTACGGCGACGGGGAGCAGACGCGCGACTTCTGCTTCATCGAGAACACCGTCCTCGCGAACCTGCTCGGCGCCACGTCGCCGAAGAAGTTCAAGGGCGAGGTCATCAACATCGCCGGCGGCCGCAGGATCGGGCTGAACGAGCTCTGCAGGGAGATCTCGCGGGTCCTCGGGCGCGACGTCGCGATCGAGCACCTCCCGCCCCGCGCGGGGGACATCCGCCACTCGCTCGCCGACATCTCGCGCGCGGCCGAGCTCATCGGGTACGAGCCCCGCGTGCGCTGGGAGGACGGCATCGCCCCCACGGTCACGTACCTGCGGACGCTCCGCGAGAAGGGCCCCGCGGCCGCGTCGGCCACGGTCACCTGTGGCAAGGTTCCGCTGCCCAAGGCCCAAGCGGCCACGGACACCGGGCACCAGGCGAGCTAGGTAGAGCGGAGCGGCTCGTGCGGAGCATGACCGGCTTCGGGCTCGGTGACGCTTCGCTCACCGAAGGGCGCGTCGTCGCCGAGATCCGCTCGGTGAACCAGCGCTTCCTCGACGTGCGCGCGCGGCTCCCGCGCGAGCTCGTCGATCTGACGATGTTCGCCGAGCAGGTGGTGCGCGAGCGCCTGCGCCGCGGGCGCATCGAGATCATCGTGCGCACCGAGGGGGCGGTGCTGGCCTCGAGCACGCTCGACAAGTCGAAGGCGCGCGCGGCGTTCCGCGCGCTCGCCGAGCTCCGCGACGAGCTCGCGCCGGGCGCCGACGTGCCGCTCTCGCTGCTCTGCGCGGTGCCGGACCTCTTCGCCCCCGCGGGCGGGCACGAGATCGCCGCCGTCCGCGCCGCGCTCAAGCTCGCGATCGAGCGCGCGATCGACGCGATGGAGGGCATGTGCCACCGCGAGGGCGAGGCGCTCGCCAGCGACATGCGCGGCCGCGTGGCGACGCTCCGCGCGCTCGCCTCCGAGGTGGTGGCGCGCGCCGACGACGCGCGCGAGGCGCTCCGGCGGCGCCTGCGCGAGCGCGTCGAGCGCCTGCTCCAGGGGATCGAGACCGGCTTCGAGGCGGCGCGGATCGAGGCGGAGGTGATGCTGCTCGCCGAGCGCAGCGACATCACCGAGGAGGTCACCCGCCTCCGGAGCCACCTCGACCAGTTCGGCGGCGCGCTCGCGGCGCCGGGCGGCGACCCCTGCGGAAGGAGGCTCGACTTCCTGCTCCAGGAGATGGTACGCGAGGCGAACACGCTGGGCTCCAAGGCGCAGGACGCCGCCATCTCCCAACACGTCGTGGCGATGAAGGTGGAGCTCGAACGCCTGCGGGAGCAGGTCCAAAACATCGAGTGACAGGAGAGCATGTCGACCGAAGCACTCAGTGACGACTTCCTCCTCCTCATCGTGTCGTCCCCGTCCGGCGCGGGGAAGACGACGCTCTGCGGGAGGCTGCGCAGCGAGTTCCCCGACCTGCGCTTCTCGGTCTCTCACACGACGCGGCGCCCGCGCCCGAACGAGGTCGACGGGCGCGAGTACCACTTCGTCGACCCGGGCACGTTCGAGCAGATGATCCGCATCGGCGCGTTCGCCGAGTGGGCCCGCGTGCACGATCACCTCTACGGCACCAGCCTGAAGGAGATCGAGATCGCCCGGGCCACGGCGCGCGGCGTCCTGTTCGACATCGATCACCAGGGCGCGAGGCAGATCAAGGCGAGCCTGCCCGAGGCGATCGCCGTGTTCATCCTGCCCCCGTCGCTCGCCGAGCTCGAGCGGCGCCTGCGCGGCCGCGGCACCGAGGACGAGCCGACGACGCTGCGGCGCCTCCGCAACGCGAAGGGGGAGATCGAGCACTACGGCTTCTTCGACTACGTGATCGTGAACGACGAGATCAACCGCGCGTACGAGCAGCTGAGGTCGCTCGTCTTCGCCGAGCGGTGCCGCCGGCAGCGGCGCGCGGCGCTCTGCGAGCGGCTGCTCTCCGAGCGGAGGTTCGAGCGATGAGCGAGAGCGCGACGCGCGACGTGCTCGCCGTCATCGGCGGCAGCGGGCTCTACGAGATGGGGTGGCTGGAGGACGTCGAGGAGGTCTCGGTGTCCACACCGTTCGGCTTGCCGAGCGACGTGGTGCTCCGCGGACAGGTCAAGGGCGGCGACGCGACCGTCCTCTTCCTGCCGCGCCACGGCCGCGGGCACCGCTTCTCCCCGTCGACGATCAACTACCGCGCGAACATCTGCGCGCTGAAGATGCTCGGCGCGACGCACGTGCTCAGCGTGAGCGCCGTGGGCTCCCTGCGCGAGCAGATCGAGCCCGGCGACCTGGTCGTCATCGACCAGTTCCTCGATTTCACGAAGCGCCGGATCTCCACGTTCTTCGACGACGGCGTGGTCGCTCACGTGCCGTTCGCCGATCCGGTGTGCCCGTTCATGGCGAGCGCCGTCTACGAGGCCGCGCGCGCCACCGTCGCGCGCGTCCACCGCGGCGGCACGTACGTCTGCATCGAGGGCCCGCAGTTCTCGACGCGGGCCGAGAGCCACATGTTCCGGTCCCTCGGCGCGGACGTCATCGGCATGACCAACCTGCCCGAGGCCAAGCTCGCGCGCGAGGCGGAGCTCCCCTACGCCACGCTCGCGCTCACGACCGACTTCGACTGCTGGCACGTGACCGAGGAGGCGGTGAGCGTCGAGGCCGTCATCGCCGTGCTGAACCGCAACATCGTGCACGCGCGGAACGTCGCGAAGGCCCTCGCCCACGGCCTCCCGGACGTGTCGCAGAGCCCGGCGCGCCACGCGCTGCGGAGCTCCATCATGACCTCGGCGAGCGCGACCTCGCCCGACGCGCAGGCGCGGCTCGAGTGGCTCATCGGCCCTCGGCAGAAGGCGGACTGAGCGTGCCCTCCGGCGAAGGCTGTCGCCGCGCCCGCCCTGCGGCAGCGGGCCGCGGGCGGGCGCCATCTCGCCCGGCCACGCGGGCGCGGCGACGTCGCCGCTGAAACGAAACGCGCGGCTAGCGGCTGCGCGCAAACCCGAATAAGAGGCTTCTGTGACGACCCCCTCCGCGATCCTCATCATCGGCTCGATGGCCTTCGACGACCTCGAGCTCCCCTCCGGCAACGCCAAGAACGTCGTGGGTGGCTCGGCCACGTACTCGGCGTTCGCTGCCTCGTGCTTCGCTCCGGTGCGCACGGTGGCCGTGGTCGGCGACGACTTCCCCGAGGAGACGCTCGCGGCGATGCGCGCCCGGGGCATCGCCGTCGAGGGCATCGAGCGCGCTCCGGGGAAGACGTTCCGCTGGGCCGGGCGCTATGACGTCGATCTCATCCACCGCACGACGCTCGACACGCAGCTCAACGTGTTCGCGTCGTTCGCGCCGAAGCTGCCGGAGGCGTACCGCGACACGCCCTTCCTCCTGCTCGGCAACATCCACCCTGCGCTCCAGCTCGACGTGCTCGAGCAGGTCCGCTCGCCGCGCTTCGTCCTCGCGGACACGATGAACTTCTGGATCGAGGGGGAGCCGAAGGCGGTCGCGGCGATGCTGCGCCGCATCGACACGCTCGTGGTCAACGACGAGGAGGCGCGCCAGCTCTCGGGCAAGTACAACATCCGCCGCGCCGCGAAGGAGATCCTGTCCCGCGGGCCGCGCCGGCTGATCATCAAGCGCGGCGAGCACGGCGCGCTGCTCTTCGACGAGGAGGGCGTGTTCGCGGCGCCCGGCTTCCCGCTCGAGGACGTCGTCGATCCGACGGGCGCCGGCGACGCCTTCGCAGGCGGGCTCATCGGTTACCTCGCGGGCCAGCCGGAGGTCACGCCGCTCGCGCTCCGGCGCGGCATGCTCCACGCGACGGCGACGGCCTCGTTCTGCGTCGAGGCGGTGGGCACGCAGCGGATCGCGAAGGTGACGCGCGCCGACATCACGGCGCGCCTCACCGAGATCCGGGCGCTCTACGAGTTCGGCGCGAGCACGATGTGAAGCCCGCCCCGGGGCGGGCCGGGGGCGAGGGCCTGCCGTGTGCGGTCGCTGTTCACCTTCCGGCGCATAGCCGTGCTAGATGACCGTCAAAGTGAACATGAACCTCACCACCCGTACACTCGCAGGCATCGCCTTGCTGGCACCCCTCGTCACCGGTTGTGCGGCTCGCACGGCGCCGTTCGACGAGATGGACAAGGCGCAGATCACCGTGCTCCGCCTCCAGGGGCAGGAGCTGGCCCCGACGCCGACGGCGACCACGGCCCCCACCCTCATCCCGGGGATCCCGCCCGAGCTCCAGCAGATGGGGCAGGCGGCGCTCCAGGGGCTGCAGCAGGCGCTCCCCGGCCTCATCCCACCCAACCTCATCCCGGGACAGACCGCGGCCGCGCCGACGCTGCCGGCTCAGCCCCGCTTCAAGAACTTCGTCATCCTCCAGCAGCGCCAGCTCACGACCAGCGACGCCGACGAGGAGCTCAAGGATCAGATCCTCGACGTCTTCGGCGACGAGGACAGCTTCACGGCGGACCGCGGGAACTGCTTCTACCCGGGCCTGGGCATCTCCATCATCCGGCCGAACAACCCCACGCCGGTCGATCTGCTCGTCTCGTTCTCGTGCAACCAGGCGATGGGCGACGGCTTCCGCTGGCCCTACGCGGTCAACGGCTTCTCGGCCGACACCCACCAGAAGCTCAGCGAGATCTACCAGCAGCTGTGGGGACAGGCGGTCCCGCCCGGCGCGTGATCTCCCGACGCGGCGGGGCGCTCCTCCGGACCGCGTTTGTGTAAGCAGCACCACATAACGTGCCTGCCGGGCCCGGATGCTAGACTTGCTCAAGCTTTCCGGGCTCCCTGCATTTCGGTCCGGAGCGCGCCGCACGACGTCATGATCCCCCAACCCCAGCTGCTGCCGGGAAAGGAGCTCGGGCATTACGAGCTCCTCCTGCCGATCGCGCAGGGGGGGATGGCCACGGTGTGGGCCGCGCGCCGCAAGGGCCATCGCGGCTTCCAGAAGACGGTCGCCATCAAGACGATGCTGCCGTCGCTCTCGGAGGACGCCCAGTTCGAGTCGATGTTCCTCGAGGAGGCGAGGCTCGCCTCGGGGATCCATCACCCGAACGTCGCCGAGATCCTCGACCTGGGGGAGCAGGGCGACGTCCTCTACATCGTGATGGAGTGGGTCGACGGCGAGGCGCTGTCGGTCATCGCGCGGGCGGCCAACAAGAGCGGGGTGGCGATCCCGCTGCGCATCGCGCTCCGCGTCCTGAGCCGCGCTTGCCTCGGCTTGCACGCCGCCCACGAGCTCCGCGACCCGCAGAACGACGATCAGCTGCTCGGGCTCGTGCACCGCGACGTGTCGCCCCAGAACATCCTCGTGACGTACGACGGCCACGTGAAGCTCGTGGACTTCGGCGTCGCCAAGGCGACCAACCGCTCCGGCAACGACACGACCGCGGGCCAGATCAAGGGCAAGGTCCCGTACATGTCCCCGGAGCAGGCGCGGGGCGAGCGGGTCGATCGGCGCACCGACATCTTCGCGATGGGCATCGTGCTCTACAAGCTCACGACGGGGGATCATCCGTTCACCGCGGAGAACGATCTCCTCACGCTGCAGCACATCACCTCGCGGCCAGCGCTGTCGCCCCGCCTGAAGAACCCGGATTACCCCGCCGACCTGGATCACGTGCTGATGACGTGCCTCCAGAAGGACCCGGACAAGCGGTACCAGACGATGCTCGAGCTGGAGGGCGCGCTCGAGGCCGTGCTGGCGAAGGAGCCGACGGTGACGGACCACGACGTCGGGGCGTTCGTGCGCGGGCTCCTCGGAGAGCGCAACCAGCGCCGGCGCGCCGCGCTGCGCGACACGGTCCGGATGCTCGACGAGCGCGCGTCGCACCCGCCCGAGGTGATGCTCGTTCGCGACAGCATCAGCGAGCTCTTCTTCACGCAGCTCCCCCCTGGCCATCCGAACGCACAGCTCCCCACGGTCCGCGCGAGCGCGCCCTCGCTCACGCAGCCGGCGCTGCTGCCCGAGGCGCTGCCGCAGAGCTCGCCTGGCCAGGAGACGCCGCTCGGCCCGATCGAGGTCCCCGCGGCGCGGAGTCGCTCGGGGACGCTGGCGGCAGCCGCGGCGCTCGCGCTCGTCACGGCGCTCGGCGCGGGCGTGGTGTGGCTCCGGCAGCGGCCCGCGCCGCAGCCGATCGCGCCCGAGCAGGCCGCGGTGGTCGACCGCAGCGCGGGCGCCGCGGCGGCTGCCGCCCCAGCGTCGGCCAGCACCGCCGCGATCCTGGTCGACAGCGACGAGATCGGCGCCGTACCGGCCCGCGACCCGATCGACGCCGCCGGTCCCGAGGAGCGCGGGACCGGCGCTCCGAGCCAGGCGGCCAAGGGCGCGCCGGCGGCCGCCGGCCCCGCGGCGCCGAGCGCGGCGGCCGCCGGCCCCGCGGCGCCGAGCGCGGCGGCCGCTGGATCCAGCGCCGCGAGCGCGCGCAAAGCCACCCCGAGCAAGCCTCCTTCGACGCGGTGGGTGCCGACCGTCACCGATCCCGGGTTTTGAGCGGCCGAAGGACGCGGCAGCTCCGCGACGCGCTCGTCCTGGCGGCGAGCCTCGGCGTCATGGGCGGCGTGCTGCTGCTCCGCCGGAGCCGGGAGCCCAGCGCGTCGCCGGTCCCGGCTCCGGCGAGCGCGCCCGCAGAGCCGTCGCCGCTGCCCAGGGGCGGCGAGCCGGAGCGGATCGCGCTCGAGGAGCGCGAAGCGCAGGCGGGCTGCGACTTCGCCGACCACGGCTTCGGCGGCTACGAGCGCTGGCGCCCCCTCCCGCTGGGCAGGCTCCTCGTCCCGCCGGCGCGCGCGATCTCGGCGGACGGCGGCTACGATCTGCTCGTCCACTTTCACGGCGCAGAGGCCATCCGAAAGGTGCTGGCTCCGAGGGACATGGAGCTGGTCATCGCCGGGATCGACCTGGGGACCCGCTCCAGCGACTACGCGCGCGCCCTCGAGGGCGGCGGCTGGGACGCGCTGCTCCAGGCGATCGACCGCGAGGTCGGCGCCGCGACCGGGATCGCGGGCGGGCGCGCGCGCCGCCTCATGCTGTCGTCCTGGAGCGCGGGATCGGGCGCGATCGGCAGGGTCGTCGAGCGCGGGACCAGCCACGTGGACGCCTTGATCCTGCTCGACTCGCTCTATGCCTCTTACATGCCGGGGCAGACGTCGCTCGTGCAGGGTCAGCTCGCGCCGTACGTCGCCCTCGCGAACGCCGCCGCGCGCGGCGCGCCGGTCTTCTACCTGACGCACACCGAGATCCCGACGAGCGGCTACGCGTCGACGAAAGAGGTGGCCACCTTCCTGCTGAGCGAGCTCGGCGCGAGCTCCATCGCGGTGACCTCCAGCGGCGACGGCGCGCCGCCCAGAGCGCCCGGCCTCGGCGCCGAGGGAGCGGGAGACGCGCTGCGGCTCACGCGGATGTACGACGGGGGCAGCCTCTACGTGCGCGGCTACGCCGGCTCGGGCCCCGGCGAACACTGCGCGCAGCTGCGGCTGCTCCCCGCGATCCTGGCGGAGCGCGTGCTGCCCGCGCTCGGCCGCTGAGGCGCCGCTGCTCCGACGATGCGCGCGCCGACCTGCCCGCAAAGGCGGGCGCGCCGGCGACGCCGCGCGCGCCCGGTGAGCCGGCGGCTGCCGCTGCTCAGTACGACCTCGCGAACACCACGCGCCGCGGGCTGGGCTTGCCCGTGAAGATGCACGTCCCCTCGCCGGTCAGCGCGTCGGCCCACGGCGCCCCTTCGAACCCGCCGGTCGGGATGCAGCGGATGGTCACCTTGTGCGCGTCCTTCACCGCCGCCTCGACCTCCGGATCGCCGGACCAGTGCGCCAGCGCGAAGCCGCCCGGCGCCTCCTTGCCCCCCTTCGACCCGAAGAACGCGTCGAAATCGGCGCGGCTGTCGATCACGTGCGTGTTCGCGTCGCGCATCGCGAGCGCGCGCGCGTAGAGCGTCGCCTGGATGTCGGCGAGGATCTCCGTGATGCGCCCCGTGAGCTCCGCGCGCGCCATGCTCGCCTTGTCCTTCGGCGAGCGATCCCTGCGCATGACCATGGCCACGCCGCCGTCGACGTCGCGCGGCCCGATCTCGATCCGCAGGGGGACGCCCTTCTTCACCCACTCCCACTGCTTCTCGCCGCCGCGGATGTCGCGCCGGTCGATCTCGACCTCGACGCGCCGCTCGCCGAAGCGCTGCGCCCGGAGCTCCTTCGCGAGCCCATCGATGTACTCGTCGATCTTGGCGCGCGTGTCGTCGCCCCGGTACACCGGCAGGATCACGACGTGGGCCGGCGCGAGGCGAGGCGGGAGCACCAGGCCGTCGTCGTCGCTGTGGGTCATGATCAGGCCGCCGACGAGCCGCGTCGACACGCCCCAGGACGTCGTCCAGGCGTACTCCTCGGTCTCCTCCTTGGTCTGGAACTTGATGCCGCTCGCCTTGGCGAAGTTCTGGCCCAGGAAGTGGCTCGTCCCGGCCTGCAGGGCCTTGCGATCCTGCATCATCGCCTCGATGGCGTAGGTGTCGACCGCGCCGGGGAAGCGCTCGCTCGCCGTCTTCGGACCCTCGAGGACGGGCATGGCCATGAAGTCGCGCGCGAACGTGGCGTAGACGCCGAGCATGCGCAGCGTCTCCTCGCGCGCCTCGGCCTCGCTCGCGTGCGCGGTGTGCCCCTCCTGCCACAGGAACTCCGCCGTCCGCAGGAACAGGCGCGTCCGCAGCTCCCAGCGCACGACGTTCGCCCACTGGTTGATCAGCAGCGGCAGATCCCGGTAGCTCTGGACCCAGCTCGCGAACGCCGCGCCGATGATGGTCTCGGACGTGGGGCGCACGATGAGCGGCTCCTCCAGCCGGGCCTGGGGGTCGGGGATGAGCCCGCCGCCGGGGCCGGGCACGAGCCGGTGGTGGGTGACCACCGCGCACTCCTTCGCGAACCCCTCGACGTGCTCCGCCTCCTTCTCGAGGAACGACTTCGGGATGAACAGCGGGAAGTAGGCGTTCTTGTGCCCGGTCGCCTTGAACATGCTGTCGAGCTCGCGCTGGATGTTCTCCCAGATCGCGTAGCCCCACGGCTTGATGACCATGCAGCCGCGGACCGGGGAGCTCTCCGCGAGGTCGGCCGCGCGCACGACCTGCTGGTACCACTCGGGGTAGTCCTCGTTGCGCGTGGGCGTGATGGCGGTCTTCGGCGCTTCGTTCTTGGCCACGGTCTCTGCTCTCCTCGATTCCTCGATGGGCGGCTTCGCGGCGGCCCTGGACCTGGCCGCGCTCGTCCCGCAGCGGGCGGTCGGCTGGCGCCTGCCGCGCTCCGGGCTGAGCGCGCGACGTATCAGGAGCGCGGCAGGGTGTCGAGCGCAGCGGTCCTGCCCCGGAGCCGAGCGGCCTCCCCGCGGGGCGGCCCCGCGCCCGCCCCCCCCGGCGGCCGCGCGCCCGGCCGGCTTCGCGGCGGCGCGCGGCCATGGTACGCGCAGGAGAACGACGTGAGATACGCCATCCTCACGCACGGCGGGGTGTCCGCGCCGCAAGACGGCGCGGACAGCTGCGCCAGGGCCGCCGACGAGGCGCTCGGCGCGCTCGACGCGGGCGGAGAGGCGCTCGCGGCGGCCATCGCTGCGACCGCGCGCCTGGAAGACGACCCGCGCCTCAACGCCGGGACGGGCTCGAACCTCCGCCTCGACGGGCGCACGATCGAGATGGACGCGGCCGTGATGGCCAGCGACGGGCGGTTCGGCGCCGTCGCGTGCGTCGAGCGGGTGAAGAACCCCGTCTTGGTCGCGGCGAAGGTGATGGAGACGCCCCACCTGATCCTCGCCGGCGCGGGCGCGACCGCGTTCGCGCGCCGGCTCGGGTTCGCCGACCACGATCCGGCCACCGAGGCGGCGCGCGAGAGGCACGGCCGCGCCCTCGCCGCGCTGCGCGGCGAGGGGGGCGACGGCGACTCCACGAACGACGCGGCGCGGTTCCACGCGCTCACGGCGAAGCGGTTCTGGAACTTCGACGCCGAGCCGATCGAGTGCGACACGGTCGGGGCCGTCGTTCGCGACGCGCACGGCCGCTTCGCCGCCGCGGCGTCGACGGGCGGGTCGACCTTCTCGCTCCGCGGCCGCGTCGGGGACGTGCCGCTGATGGGCGCGGGGATCTACGCCGGCCCGCACGGGGCGGTGGCGGCGACCGGGGTCGGCGAGGAGATCGCGCGCCGCCTCCTCGCGCGGACGGTCTACGACTGGCTCGCCGACGGCGTCGCGCCCGCCCGCGCCGCGCAGCGCGGCGTCGCGATGTTCCCGGACGTGATCGCCGTCGGCCTGCTCGTGGTGGGGCGGAGCGGCCAGGCGATCGCCTCGAACCGCACCATGCCGAGCGCGCAGCTCGTGGGCTGAGGAGCCGCAGACGACGATGCAGAGCGGAGACCCTGATGTGATCGTGGTGGGCGCGGGACCGAACGGCCTCACCGCGGCGGCGTACCTCGCCCGCGCGGGCCTGTCGGTGCTCGTGCTCGAGGCCGAACAGGAGCCGGGCGGCGCCGTGCGCACGCGCGAGGTGACGCTCCCGGGGTTCCGCCACGATCTCGGCGCGGCGTTCTTCCCCTTCGGGCAGACGAGCCCCGCGCTGCTGCCGCTCGACCTGCCGGGGGCCGGCCTCGTCTGGCGGCACGCGCCGATCGACAGCGCCCACCCGGCGCCCGACGGGACCTGCGCCTCGATCGCGCGGGACGTCGAGGCGACGGCGAGGTCGCTCGGCGAGGACGGCCCCACGTGGCGCCGGATCGCGCGCTGGCACGCCGCCACGGTCGAGCGGCTGCTCAAGGCGCTCCTGTCCACGCCGCCCGCCCTCGGGGCGCTGCTCCGCTTCGGGCCCCTCAACCTGCTCCGCCTCGCGCAGGTGGCCCTCTCGAGCGGCCGCGGCTTCTCGACGCGCACGTTCCGGACCGAGGCGGCCCGGCGCGTCGTCCCCGGCCTCGCCCTCCACACCGACGTGGGCCCCGAGGACCCCTGCGGCGCGATCGTCGGCTTCATGCTCACCCTGCTCGCCTCGAGCGGCGGCTTCGCGGTGCCCGAGGGCGGCGCCGGCTCGATCACGCGCGCCTTGCTCCGGCGCATCGAGGAGCGCGGCGGCAGCCTCCGCTGCGGCGCCCGGGTCGAGCAGATCATCGCCAGGCAGGGCCGGGCCGTCGCGGTCCGGCTCGCGGACGGCGAGGAGATCGGCGCCCGCCGCGCCATCGTCGCCGACCTCGCGGCGCCGACGCTCTACCTGCGCCTGCTCGCGCCCGAGCTCGTCCCCGCCCGGGTCCAGCGCGCCATGCGCCGGTTCCGCCAGGGGTTCGGCACCTTCAAGATGGACTGGGCGCTCGACGGCCCGGCGCCGTGGTCCCACGAGGACGCCGCGCGCGCCGCGGTCGTGCACGCGGGCGACAGCCTCGAGGACCTCGCCGAGTTCACGCGCCAGGTGCGCGCCGGCGTCCTCCCCGAGCACCCCTACCTCGTCATCGGGCAGCAGTCGCTGGTCGATCCGACCCGCGCGCCGGCCGGGCGCCACACCCTGTATGCCTACTCGCGCGTCCCCTCCTCCATCGACGGGGGCTGGGCCGCCTCGCGCGAGCGCTTCGCCGATCGCATCGAGGCCCGGATCGAGGAGCTCGCCCCCGGCTTCCGGCGGCGGATCCTCGCGCGGAAGATCTGGGCGCCCGACGACCTCGAGGCGATGAACGCGAACCTCATCGGCGGCGACCTCGGCGGAGGCTCGGCCGACATCCGGAATCAGCTCATCTTCCGGCCGGTGTTCCCCTACTTCCGCTACCGGACGCCGGTCCGCGGCCTCTACCTGGGCTCGTCGTACGCGCACCCCGGCGCCGGGGTCCACGGCGCGTGCGGGCACAACGCCGCGCTGGCCGTGCTGGAGGACGAAGGCTGAGCCGCCGGGGCTCCGCTCGCGCGCGCCCTACTTCGAGCGCGACGGCGGGCCGTCCCGGTAATCGGAGCGCTTCAGCCCGTGGGTGGTGATCTTCTCCTGGAGCGTGCGCAGCGGCATCCTGAGCCGCCGCGCCGCCATCGCCAGGTTGCCGTTCGTCGCGCGGAGGGCCTCGAGGATGATCTCGGTCTCCAGCCGGTCCATCTGCGCCTTGAGCCCGATCATCGGCCCCGTGCTGGTTGGCGCGATCTCGACGAGCGGCCGGTCCGGCGGCGGCGGCGTGGAGAGCCGGCGCGCCGCGAGGGCGTTGATGCTCTCCGGCAGGTCGAGCGGGGTGATGACGCTGCCCCGCGCGATGACGACGGCGCGCTCGATCGCGCTGCGCAGCTCGCGCACGTTGCCGGGCCAGGGGTACTGCTCCAGGAGCGCGAGCGTCTCGGGATCGATCGAGCGCACGTTGCGGCGGTGCGCCTCGTTCGCCTGCCGGAGGAACCGCTGGGCCAGCGGCCCGATGTCCTCGCGCCGCTCGCAGAGCGGCGGGATGCGCAGCGGCACCGCGTTGAGCCGGTAGAGCAGGTCCGAGCGGAACGTGCCCGCCTCGCACAGCGCCTCGAGATCGCGGTACGTGGTCGCGACGATCCGCACGTCGACCTCGATCTCCCTGGTCGACCCGATGCGGACGATGCGGCCGGTGTCGAGGAGGCGCAGCAGCGCGGCCTGGGAGGACGGCGGGAGATCGCCCACCTCGTCGAGCACCACGGTGCCGCCCGCGCACGCCTCGAAGACGCCCTCCTGCGCCTGGGCGGCGCCCGGGAGCGCGTCGGCCTCGTGGCCGAAGAGCGTGCTCTCCAGGAGCTGCGCGGGTACGCCGCTGCACCCGAGGTGGACCAGCTGCTTCTTGTGGCGCGGGCCGGCCTCGTGGATGAGCCGCGCGAGCACGTCCTTGCCGGTCCCCGTCTCGCCCTGGAGCAGCACGGGCGCCGACGAGCGCGCGAGGCGCATGGCGGTCTCGAGCACCGGCCGCATCGCGGGGCTGCGCATCACGAGCCCCTCGTCGCTGACCGCGCGCACGCCGCCCACGGGCGTCGGCCCGCCCATCAGGTTGTCGGCGCTCGGCAGGTGTCTCGGGGCCAGGGCGCGCGCGTCCAGCGCGTCGAGGTGGAGCACCGGCAGCTCCGCGCTCGCGATGACGCGCAGCGAGGCCGTGATCTCCCCGAGCACCACCTCGTCGCCGGGCTTCAGGATGCCCTGCTCCACGCGATGGCCGCTCAGGAAGGTGCCGTTCGTCGAGCCGAGGTCCTCGATGAGCACGTCGCCGCGCTGGAACGTGAAGCGCGCGTGGCGCCGCGACAGGCTGCGCTCCGGGATCGCGACGTCCGCGCTCGGATCGCGGCCCACGACGACCCCGACCCCCTCGTTCAGCCGCACCGTCTCGGCGCCGTGCCGGTGATAGATGATGAGCAGCACGTCCGGCTGCGTCCCGCGCTCGCGGCTCAGCTGGTTCAACGCGTCACGGACCTGCGACATCGCGATCGGATCCGTCACGCCCAGCTGCGAATCGAGCTGAGCCTCCTGCGCGTCGGGGTCTTCGGCCGGCGCGGAGCGCTGGGCGGCCGAGGCCTCGGCCGGCGACGCGTCGCCGCAGTGCCCCTCCTCGGGCGCGCCCGGCTCGCGGACGTCCGGCGACGGTAGACTCCTCGGAGCGGCCGGACGCGAGTGATTCATGCGTTCTCTCTCATGCGTGCCAGAGCAGCCCCCGGCGCCGGATGCTGGTCCGCGAGCCCTGCTCGCGATCATCCTTTATCCCATGACCATAAGCCGCAGGTAGGCCGGCGCGCAAGGCGCGAGCAGGCGATCGTCGGCACTCGTCGGCACTCGTCGGCGCCTCGGGCAGCCCCCCCCCCGCGGCCCCTCGGCGCGCGGATCCTGTGCCGCGCCGCGCGCGGCTCAGGCGCCGCGCGCGACCTGCTCACCGGGGATCGGCGTGCGCGCGGAGGGCGTGGGCGGATCGTCGGGGCGGCAGTGCGCGGCGAAGCGCGGGCACGGGGCGTCCTCGATCGGCGGCAGCTCCGCGTAGCCGCGGGCGCCGGCGATCTCGTTGAAGCAGCGGCCGAGCCAACCTGGAATCACGAGCGCGAAGGTGCGCGCGAGCCGCCTGGGATCGTCCAGGGTGCGCAGCATCGCGTGGTAGGTGACCTCGCCGTAGGTCGCCTTGAAGGCGGCCGCCTGCTCGGGGCGCGAGAGCCAGCTCATGACGCCGGCGCGATCCGCCTCCGGATGGAACTGGACCGCCTCGACCCCCGGCGCGACCTGCAGCCCGAGGATCGCCCGGCCCTTGGAGATGCCGTCGCGGCTCTCGCGGGCGAGGAGCTGGCCCCCGAGGCCGCCCAAGCGGCGCTCGTCGAGGTTCACCGCCTCCCAGTTGCGGTGCTCGAAGGCGAAGAGGCGATCGCCGAACGGAGACAGCAGCGGGTGCTGCTGGCCGACCGAGGTCGTGTAGATGGGCATGACGCCGAACTTGCGGTCGGCGCGCGGGACCACGTCGGCCAGCCGGTAATGGTGGACGACGAGCTCGAACGAGTAGCAGATCGCGAAGAGCGCCCGCCGGTCCGCGCCCCCCTGGATCGCCGACTCGACCACGCCGTCCAGGAGGCGCGCGTAGTCGAGCGTCCACGGCTCGCCCTCGCCGTCGAACGGAGAGCCGGGGCCGCCCGACGAGAGGTACAGATCACAGTCCGTGGGGATCGGCGCGTTGGTGTCCCGGGGCGACACCTCGACAACCTCGCAAGATACGCCCGGATTGTGCTTCTGGACACGTTCGAAGAAGGCTGCGGCAAGCCCGCGCAGGCAGCGCATCGCCTGGTTCACGTGGCCATTGTTCATGTCGACGATGCACAGCCGCAGCGGCCTCAGCGGCCCGATCGACCGGCCGTTCTCGACGGTATCTGTCCCTGCTGGCGTAGGTGGGAGCGGATTCGAGCTCATCGGAAGGTGGCAGAGTGCAAACGTAGGCCCCCGCGATTTCTACCCATATCACCCGGCAGACCTCGCGAAAAGAAAGGTTTTCTTCGTTACGCCGGTAGTCGCGCCGGTGTTCGCGGAGGGTCACGTGGGTTACTCGACGGTTACGTCGAGTCGAGGGACATCAAAAGTCCTTTCTCGGCCTCGGGTTCCTGAGGATCCTGTGTGTGATGAAAAAACAGAATGTACCGCCGCGTGATCCCCTGACCCGGCGGCATGTGCTGACGGGGCTCGGCGCGGCGCTCGGCGCCGCGACCTTCGGATGCAGCGCCACGGAGGGCGCGACGATGCTCGAGGACGCCGGCTCGAGCTCGGGCAGCTCGAGCGGGAACGACGGAGCCGGAGGAGCGGGCGGCGCTGGGGGAGCGGGCGGCGCTGGAGGAGCCAGCGACGGCGCCGGGGGAGCGGGCGGCGCGGGACCGGCGGGAGCTGGCGGCGCCGGCGGCGCTCCTGCGGATGGCTGCGTCGACACGGGGGGCCTGAGCCCCGCCGAGCTGCTCGCGCCGATCAGCACCATCGTCGTCCTGTGTATGGAGAACCGGTCGTTCGACCACTACCTCGGCTCGCTGCGGCTGAAGGAGGGCAGGCAGATCGACGGCCTGACAGGCAACGAGTCGAACCGGGCGCCGGACGGCGCGCTGGTCTCCCCCTTCCAGCTCGACAACTTCACGCCCGCCGACCCGCCGCACAGCTGGGACGCGGCCCACGCGCAGTGGAATCAAGGGATGAACGACGGGTTCGTCCTCGCCCACGCGGGGCCGGATCAGCGCGACGTGATGGGCTATCACGTGCGCGAGCACCTGCCGATCCTCTACGCGCTCGCCGACGTGTCGGCGATCTGCGAGCGCTGGTTCAGCTCGGTGCTCGGCCCGACCTGGCCCAACCGGTTCTTCCTGCACGGCGCCACGTCGAGGGGCGTCTCCAGGAACGTGCCGGTCACCCGCTTCACGAGCGTGTTCGAGCTGCTGAGCGACGCGGGGATCTCGAGCAGGAACTACTACCACGACGTGCCGTGGTGCTCGGGGGCGTACTTCAAGTTCAAGGGCGTCTCCGGGATCGAGCGCTTCTTCGAGGACGCGGCCGCGGGGCTCCTCCCCGCGTTCTCCGTCATCGATCCCCAGTTCTTCGGCGCCACCGCGAACGACGATCACCCCGACCACGACGTGCAGCTCGGACAGGTGCTCATGGCCAGCGTCTACAACGCGCTCGCGAGGAGCCCGCAGTGGGGCCGGTGCCTGCTCGTGATCACCTACGACGAGCACGGCGGCTTCTTCGACCACGTGCCGCCGCCCACGACCACCGACGACGATCCGCTGTTCTCGCAGCTCGGCTTCCGGGTCCCGTCGATCGTCGCGGGCCCGTTCGTCCGGAGGGGCTGCGCGGTGAGCACCGTGCTCGATCACGCGTCGGTCATCCGCACGCTCGAGGTGCGCTTCGAGCTCCCCAGGCTGAACGCGCGCTCCGGCGGGGCGAACGACCTGTCGTACTGCATCGACCCGGCGCTCCTCCGCGATCCCCAGGCGCCGATCGCCCTCCCCACGGTCGAGGTCTCCCTGTCGCGGCTGCGCTCGCGGACCGAGACCGGGATCTCCCAGCCGGAGCTGTGGGAGGCCGCGGAGCGCGGGGTCATCCCGCGGCACCTGGACCGCCGGCGCGAGGGGCCCGACGTCGCGCGGCGGGTGCTGGCGCACGCGGAGCGGCTCGGCGCCGCGAGGCTCCGGGACTGAGCCGCCGGCCGGCCGGCGCCGAGGTCGCCCGGGGGCGGGAGGTCTGATAGAAGCGGCGCCGTGCCGCCCGACCCCGATCCGCCCGCCGCCACGCCGGCAGGGACCGCGCCGGCGAGCGCCGCCCTTGGCGCCGCCGCGGCGGCCGGCGCGAGCCGGCCGGCCGCCGGACCCGAGGCGGCGCCCAGCGCGGCTCGATCGTCGGCGATGGTCACCGCGGGGATCATCCTCTCGCGCCTGGTCGGGCTGATCCGCCAGCGGGTGACGGCGCACTTCTTCGGCACCTCCGAGCTCGCCGACGTGATCGCGGCGGCGTTCCGCGCGGGGAACATCACCCAGAACCTCCTCGGCGAGGGGACGCTCTCCGCCACCTTCATCCCGGTCTACGCGCGCCTCCGCGCGGCGGGCGACGCGCGGCGCGCGGCGCACTTCGCGCTGTCCGCGCTCGGGCTCCTGCTCGTCGCCGCCGCGGCGGCGTCGCTCCTCGGCGTGCTCGCGGCGCCGTGGCTGTCCTTCCTGGTCGCCGCGGGCTTCGACGAGGACAAGCTCGCGAGCACGACGCGCGTCGTCCGGATCATCTTCCCGATGACCGGCCTCCTCGTGCTCTCGGCGTGGGGGCTCGGCGTGCTGAACGCGCACCGCCGGTTCTTCCTCCCCTACGCCGCGCCCGTCGCGTGGAGCGCCGCCCAGATCGCGGGGCTGCTCGCCTGCGGGGCGTGGCTCGGCATGCGCGGGGAGCCGCTCGCCGAGGCGCTCGCGTGGAGCGCGTTCGCCGGCGCGGCGCTGCAGCTTGCGCTGCTGCTCCCCTCGGCCCGCGCGCTGCTCGGCGGGCTCGCGCCGCGCCTCGACGCCAAGGACCCGAGCGTCCGGGAGGCGGCCGGGAAGCTGCCCGCCGCGCTGCTCGGCCGCGGGATCATCCAGGTCTCCGGGCTGGTCGACACGCTCCTCGTGAGCTTCCTCGGCGCCGGCGCGAACGCGGCCTTCAACTACGCGCAGACGATCTACCTCCTGCCGATGAGCATCCTCGGCACGGGCGAGGCCGCGGTGGCCCTGCCCGAGATGGCGCGCGACACGGCCGAGGCGGACGTCGCGCGGCGCAACGAGGCGCTGTCGCGCCGCCTCGGCGCCTCGCTCGCGCGGATCACGGTGCTGACCGCGCCGGCGACGGCCGTGTTCCTGGTGTTCGGGCGGGAGCTCATCACGCTGCTGCTGCAGACCGGGACCTTCGATCGGGCGTCGACGGCGCGTGTCGAGCCGCTCGTGGGCGCCTACGGGCTCGCGCTGCTCGGGAACGCCGCGGGGCGCGTGCTGATCACCGCCTCGTTCGCGCTGGGGGACACGAGGACGCCGGCGCGCTACGCGCTCTACCGCGTGCTCGTCAGCACCGCCGTCGCGCTCCTCCTGATGCGGCGGCTCGACGTGCTCGGCGTGGTGCTCGGCGCCGTGATCGCCGGGTGGGTCGAGGCGATCGCCCTCGCGCTCCGCGTGCGGCGCGCGATCGGCGGGCTCGGGCTGGATCAGATCCGGATCGGCCGCGTCGCCGCGCTCACGGCGGTCTCGGTCGGCTGCGGCGCGGCGCTCCGGGCGGCGCTGCCGGAGGCGATCGCCGCCACGCCGTGGGGCGCCGCGCTCATCCTCGCGGGCTGCGGCGGGGCCTTCGCGGTCGCGGCGCCCGCGCTCGGGCTCTTCAGCCTGCGATCCCTCCTGCGCAGGAGGTGAGCGCCCGCGGCGCCGCGCCCTCGCGGTGCCAGGCGACGTAGCGCTCGACGAACGCGCGCTGCGCGCGGCTCAGCGCGACGCGCGGCCGCTGCCGCTCGAGCAGGGCGATCGCCTCGCCGACCTCGAGGCCGCCGCGGGTGGCAAGATAACAGAGCGCGATCGTGACGCTCCGGCCGACGCCGCTCGCGCAGTGGACGTGGACGCGGTGGCCAGCGTCGAGGTGGCGCTCGAGGAACGCCACGCCGCGCGCGGCCTGCTCGAGCGTGGGGGCGCACATGTCCCAGCACGGGACGCGGAGGTACTCGACGCCCGCCGCGCGCAGCGCGAGCACCGGGTCGTAGAGCTCGCGCGACACGTTGATCACCGCGCGGACATCGAGGCGCCGGAGCTCGGCGACGTCGCCGGGGAGGAGGAAGCCGCCGATGAGGAGGTTCGGGCTCACCCACGTGCGCCACGGGTGCCGCGGTCGGAACGACGCGGCGGCGCGGCGCAGCGCCAGGAACGCATAGAAAACCGCGGCATAGGGCGCGAGCAGGAGAAACACCAGCGCGGGGCGGAGGCGCACGGGCATCTCATGGCGTCGGCGCGCGCGCGGCGCCAGCGGCCGGGCGGCGCGCGCGCGTCGCGCAGCGCCCTGGAACTTGGCCCAGGGCGCGCAGGTCGGGCATGCGTCGGCCGATGCCGCTCGCTTCCATGCCGACGGAGCCCTCCCGGCCGGTGTCGCCCCCGGACCCCGGGGCGCCGCCGCCCTGCGCGCCGCGACGCTCCGCGCGCGGCCAGAGGCCGCGTCGCCTCGACGGGCTCGCGAGCCTGGCCCTGGTGCTGGCTGCCCTGTCCGGCTGCGAGGCGAGAGGCGCGTCGGTGGAGCTATCGAAGGACGAAGCGGGCGACGGCGACGAGCCCGAGGTCGTCGCGCTGCCCGCGGACGGGCCCAAGCTGGTCGCCCTGCGCGCGGGGACACCCGTGCTCGCGCGCCCGCAGGCCGGCGCGCGCAAGCTCGGCGAGCTCCATCCTGGCGCCGCCGTGGTGCGGTCGTCGGAGCCGTACGGGCGCGCGGGGTGCAGCGGCGGGTGGTACGCGATCCGCCCCCGCGGCTTCGTGTGCGCGGGCGACGGCGCGACGCTGCACACCGAGGTGGTCGCGGTGCTGCCGGCGCCCCCCGACCTGTCGCGGCCCCTGCCCTACCGCTACGGACGCGCGAGGACGCAGGGCACCCCGGCGTACTCCGGGGTGCCGAGCCGCGAGGAGCTGCGGCGCGCCGAGCCGGATCTCGAGCGCCACCTCGAGCGCGCGCAGCGCAGCGACGCGCAGCTCGGCGCGTCGGCCAACGACGTCCCGCTCGACGAGCGCGGCGTCGCCACCGGGCCGCCGGTGCTGCTGCCGCAGCGGCACGGCGTCGGCGAGGACGGGCGGAGGACCGAGTCGGGCTACTTCGTGTTCCCGCTCGCCGACGCGATCGCGCCGCTCCCGCCCCTCGCCGCGCTCGGGATCGAGCTCGGCGCGAAGGACGGCGCGCCCGTCGACCTGCGCGCCGCGACGAAGACGGCGGCGCTGCGCAAGGGCAGCGGGGTCGCGATCACGCGCACCTTCACGGCGGGAGAGGCCGAGGGCCGCAGGCTCGGCGTGACGCCGGACGGCCGCCTCGTCCCGACCGATCGGCTGCAGGCCGCGCTCGGCTCGCCGTGGCACGGCCTCGACGTCGAGGAGGTCGGGCTGCCCGTGGCGTTCGTGCATCGCCACGACGTCACCACGTGGTCGATCGGCCGCGGCAAGGCGACGCCCAACGACGAGGAGCTCGAGCGGCGCACGGGCGTGCCGCTCACGGGCAAGTTCAGGACGGTGGACGGCACGCGCTTCGAGGAGGCGCGCGACGGCTTCTGGCTGCGCGCGCAGGACCTCGTCGTCATCGTGCGGCGCTCCAAGTTCCCCGAGTTCGCCAAGGGCTCGCAGCGCTGGCTCGACGTCAGCCTGGCCAACCAGACGCTGACGGCCTACGAGGGGCAGAAGCCTATCTACGCCACGCTGATCTCCTCGGGCCGCGATCGGCTCCGCGACCCGGAGTCGAGCGCGTCGACGGCGCGCGGCACCTTCCGCGTGAGGAGCAAGCACGTGACGCGCAACATCGATCCGCGCGAGGTCGCCGACAGCTTCGACGTCGCCGACGCCCCGTGGGTGATGGACTTCGCGCCGGGCCACGCGATCACCGGCATGTACTGGGGCGCCGGGGTCGGCGAAGCGCAAGGCTTCCACGACATCGCGCTGACGCCCATCGACGCGCGGCGCATCTTCCTGTGGGCCGAGCCGGAGCTCCCCGACGGCTGGCACGCCGTACACAGCGGCGGCGAGGAAGGAACCCTCGTCCACGTCCGCCCTTGAGGAGCATGTCGCAAGCGCTGGCACCCGATTCAGGGATACCAGCGGACGACTGTCACCATTTCTGGTGCCGAAGGAGGGAATCGAACCCCCGACCCGGCGCGTATGAAACGCCTGCTCTAGCCAGCTGAGCTACTTCGGCAAAAGTGAGGGCGGACTAGTACCGCCCCGTCCCCACCCTGTCAAGCGATGTCTTGCGCGGGGCGACGCTGTCGACGCGTTCGGGCGACGCGTTCGGGCGACGCGCTCGGGTCGCGGCGCGCATCGTTCATCGCTCATCGTTCATCGGCCGCGCGGGGTGTTTCGGCAGGACGGCGGGGTTCCTGGCCTCGAAGGGCATCGACCACCGGAAGCTCTCGCCGAGCTCGGGGGGCACCGGCGGGTACGGCGCGCCGCGCAGCACCGCGCGCCGGCAATTCTCGTCGAACTCCGGGATGCCGCTCGGCCGCGTCACCGATGCGCTGCTCACGGTCCCGTCCGCCCGGATCACGAACGTCACGATCACGGTCCCCTGGAGCCCCTCGCCCGCGGCCCACTTGGGGAACGCGTCGGCCCAGAGCGGGTGCAGCTTGGCCATGACCTGCCGCATGTAGAGGCTGCGGCGGCGATCGAGCGGATCGTCGTCGAGCAGCCGGCCGCGCCCGGAGCCGAGCGCGCTGGAGCGCGCGCCGCTGCCCGCCACGCCGCCCGAGCCGGTCGCGCCCGGCCCCGCTTCTCCGCCCCGACCGAGCCCGCGCGCGCCGCCGGCCGAGCTCGCATGGACGAGCGACTGGATCGCCGTCGCCACCTCCTGCTCGCTGTCGACCGTGTCGTTCGGGCGCCCCGCGACGTCGGCGGGGATCGCGGGCGTGCCGGTGGCGACCATCGGCCGCGCCAGCGGGACCGCCGCGCTGTCGCGATGATCCGCGCCGGGCCGCCCGTCGCGCACGCCGAGCCCCGCGGACGCGCGCTCGCCCCCCTTCACGGCCCCGCCGGCCGCGCGCGGCCTCGCTCCGAGGGACAGCGTCGCGCCGGACGCGTCGGCCGCGCCCTCGGCGCCCGCCGGCCGCGCCGCGGCGCCGAGCACGCTGCCCCGATGCTCGGGCGCGCCGCTCTCGCGCGCCCCGATCGACGGATCGCGCTCGGCCGCGGCCCGTCGCTCGGGCCGGCTGCCGACGCGGCCGCCCGCGAGGAACGTGAGCTCCATGGGCTCCCGGCTGGCGCGCCAGTCCTCGCGCGACGCGCGGCGCGACGACGAGCGGATGCGCTGGATCTGGCTCCTGTCGAGCCGCGAGCGGACCTCGGGCGACAGGAAGGTCGCGTCGTCCCTGTCCGCGAGGTTGAGCGCGGGCAGCTCGGCCGCGTCCGTGCCGCCGCGGCCGCGCCGGCCCGTGTCCGGCCGCGCCGCGGCTTCGCCTCCGCCGCGCGCGAGGCTCGCGGGCAGCTCGGGCGCGACCGCCGGCGCGCCGTCGAGCGCGCCGTCCGAGACCACCGGCAGCTCGATCTCGATCGGCGCGCTCAGCGCGGCCGGCGCGCCGGCGGTGCGCGCGACCGTCACCTCCTGCGTCGAGAGCGAGCCCGCGACGATCGCCGCGCCTGCCCCGACGAGCCCGGCGTGTGCAGCGACGGAGAGCGCCCACGCGGAGGCGATCCGGCGGCCGTCGCGTGATCGCTGCATCGTCCTGTCACTATGCCTCGAAACGAAGACGAGGCGAGCCCGGAGGCGGAACCGGCGGAAGGAGCGCGGCGCTCGTGTCCGACGTCGGGCGCGGCTCAGGCGGCGGGCGCGGCGGGCGCGTCGCCCTTCGGGAGCCGCAGCCGCCGGCGGGTGTTCTCCGCGGTGCGCGCGGCGAGCGCCTCGAACGGTTCGCCCCGGAGCTCCGCGACGAAGCGGGCCGTGTGCAGCACGTGCCCCGGCTCGCACCGCTTGCCGCGGAACGGCACGGGCGCGAGGTAGGGGCTGTCGGTCTCGACCAGGATCCGGTCCCCGGGAGCCCACGCGGCGACCTCCTGGATCGCGCGCGCGCTCTTGAAGGTGACGATGCCCGAGAACGAGAGATCGAAGTCGAGCGCGAGCGCCCGCTCGGCGAACGCGCGATCCTCGGAGAAGCAGTGGATGATGCCGCCCACGTCGCTCGCGCCCGCGCGCTCCAGGATCGCGAGCGTGTCCTCCGGCGCCTCGCGTGTGTGGACGACGATCGGCTTCTGCACCCGCCGCGCGAGGCCGACGAGGTCGGCGAAGACGCGCTGCTGTGTGTCCTTCGGCGAGTGCATGTAGTGGTAGTCGAGGCCGATCTCGCCGACGGCCACGACCTCGGTGCGGCGCGCCAGCGCCTCGAGCTCCGCGAGCATCCTGTCATCCAGGGCGGAGGCGTCGTGCGGGTGGACGCCGACCGCGGCGTGCACGTCGGCGCGCCGCGCCGCCAGATCCGCGGCGAAGCGCGCCGCGGACAGATCCGCGTCGACACCGACGACAACGAACGCGTCGACGCCGGCGGCGCGCGCGCGGTCGAGGACGGCGTCCGCGCCCTCGCGGAAATGGTGAGGATCGACGTGGCAGTGCGAGTCGATGAGCATGCTTCGGCTCAGGTGACGAGCTCCGCGAAGCGCGCGCGGAGCAGCGCGCTCGCGGCGTCGAGCGCGCAGCGATCGCAGTAGCCCATCCCGCGCAGCCGCTCCAGCGCGCGCGTCGCGTTCCTGCGCTCCTCCTCGCGCAGCTCGCCCCAGCCCTTCTCGGACTTGCCGTCGCCCTGCGCGTCTCGGAGGAGCGCGACGAGGTCGCGCACGAGCAGCGCCACGCCCTTGCGCCGCTCCGTGAACACCGCCTCCCGCAGCTTGCGGATCTGCTGCGGGAACACGACCGCGTTCACGATCTTCTGGCCCGGGTGGTCGATGGCCCACGCGGCGATCGCCGAGATCAGGCCGCGCCGGTGGTCGTCGTGCTTCGTGCGGACGCCGAGCAGCGCCTCCACCTCGCGCATCATGCGCTCGTCCGGGTTCTCGAAGTCGCCGGTGTGCGGGTTCCGGATCTTCTCGCCCTTCACCCAGACGCCGACGTGGGAGATGTACCGATCGAACAGCTCGGCGTAGCGGGTCTCGTCGACGAGGCCGCTCGCCGACCGCATCTCCTCCTCGATCGTGTCGAGCAGGCGCGTGCGCACGACCTCGCGGAAGAGCCGGTGGTCGTGGTAGCCGCCCGCGAGCTGCTTCTCCTTGAGCCAGTCGTACTCCGCCTGCCGCTTGCAGAGCGCGTCGAGCTCCGAGAGCACGGCGAACGGCGAGAGGCACGCGTGGTCCGGGCTCTGCGCCGCGTCGAGCAGGAGCGTCCGCACCTCGCGCGGCGAGACGCCGAGCCGCCCCTCGAAGTCCACGGAAGCGTCGCTCTCGTGGTAGATGGCCTCGATGCCCGCGCGCAGGACCTTCTGCGCCTCGGCGTCGAACCGCTCCGGCGCCGTGCCCGTCGCGAACAGCTCCATCTTCTCGACCGCGGTGAGGCTCGACACGAGCGGCGCGAGCGCGTCGGGGTACCGCTTCGCCTCCGGCTGGCGCATGCGGGTGAGCACGGCGAACTGCGCGGCGACGCGCGTCGCGTGCGGGGCGACGTGGCGGGTCACGAACGGGACGATCTGCGCGTCGTAGATCGTCTGCTCGTCGAGGTAGCTCCGGAGGTAGGGCGCGCGCAGGAGCTCGAAGCGCCCGCGGAAGCTCGGGAACTCCGGGTGCTCCCGGAACGCGTTGAGGTGCACGTCGTTGGCGCTGCCGACCATGACGACGTTCGTCTGCACCGTCTGCTGCGGCAGGCTGACCTCGCCGGTCTCCAGCGTGAGCTGGAGGTAGCGGAAGGCGTCGAGCGGGCGCTTCAGGAGATCGCTGAACTCGAGCACGCCGCCGGCGGCCTCGATGAGCTCGCCGTGCGCCTCGAAGAGCGTCGTCGCCTGGAGGGAGGTCGGCAGCGAGGCGAGCGAGCGATCCGCCGTGATCTGCCGCTCGCCGGCGTCGACCGAGAGCTCCGGGCCGATCGTGACGGCGCCGACGCGGTAGCGGCGCGAGATGAAGTATCGCTCGACCTGGACGTGCCGCAGCGTCTCGGCGAGCGAGCCGTTGCTCGCCACGAGGAGCGCCTCGAAGACCTGCTGGTTCTTGTGGGACAGCTTGCCGCTCATCAGCCACTCGGGCGGCGGCTCCGTCGCGCCGGCGTCCTCGTAGAGCTTCAGGATGAGCGCGCGCCGCTCGCGCACCGGGAGCAGGAACAGCGGGTGGTCCCGGAGCTCGATCACGAGCCGCGCGTCGATCTGATCGTCCTCGAGGTGGGCGTAGCTCGTGCCGTCCGCGGCGCTCGCCTTCACGTCGCCGCCGAAGCCGATCGATCCGCGCGTCGTCTTGCGGCTCGGGAAGACCCAGTGGAAGCGGTACAGGGCGCCCTCGTCGAGGGTCGAGTAGTGCTCCAGCGCCCGCAGGATGCAGGCGGCGAGCGTGCTCTTCGCCGAGCCGTTCGGCCCGTGCATCAGGATGAGCCGGTTGGCCCTGCCCTCGCGCACGAAGTTGCAGAGCACCCGGTAGACCTCGGCCTGGAGCTCCTCGTGGCCGATCAGCGCGAAATCCCGCCCGTGATATGCGGCTGACGACGTCGCGCCCTGCTGCGCCGCCCCGGCCGCAGGGAGCTCCCACGGAAGATCGAACAGCTGGAAGCGGGTCAGCTCACCCCAGGGCTTCTTGATCGTCCGCGTGCCGAAATGATCGAACATGTCGCGGACGTAGCGAGCCGCGTCGCGCCCGAAGCGGACCGGGTTCGAAGCGAACAGCTCCAGGTACTGCTGGAAGGAGAGGACCCGCTGCTCTTCGTTGAAGCGCCGGGCCATCGATGTGGCGATGGTGTCGAGCTCGGAGAGGGCCTTTCGAGCCCGCTCCGCCGCACTGCCTTGAACTGTCTGGCTGGGGCCGACCGCGATGGGCTGGCCCCCCCGGCTACCGGAGGTGTCGTTATTCACGTGAGGCCGAGTTTACCGTTGTGCCTACTGCACGTCGATGACCGCCTCGAGCTCCTGCTTCTGCATCAGGCAGTTCGCGGCGCTACAGATGCTGAAGGAGAGCACGCCCGCCACCTTGGCCTTGCCCTTCTTGGCCGCGACGAACGGGACCTTGAGGACGCCCTTGTTCTCCTCGAACACGCCGTCTTCTCGCTTGAGCAAGGCCTTCGGGTAGGTGACGCCCTCGGCGGCCGGCTCAGTGACCTTGAACTTGATGGGGTATTTGTCGTTGATGTGGTAGTCGCCCTTCGACAGGAGCGAGACCTCGACGACCCCCTCCTGGCCGGCCTTGTACGTCCCCGCCGGCTTCATCTCGAGGGTGTAGACCGCATCCTCGACCTTCGATTTTCCGCCCTGGGGTGATGCCGCAGGCACATCCGCGACGCCGCGGGAGGTCGCCGCTTCGCTCTGGCTACACCCCGAGCCGACGACGGTGAGCCCGGAGAGAGCGATCAGGCACATCGCGGCGGGGAGAGGCTTGCGGGTCCGAGTTGAAGGATGAGTGCTCATGGTCAACACAAATAACACAGCGGCGGCTTCCGCGCGAACAGGGGGCCCCCCGAGCCCGTGAGGACGGGCGCAGGCGCTGCGACGGCCTCACGCGCCGCGGCGCTGCGACGGCCTCACGCGCCGCGGCGCTGCGACGGCCTCACGCGCCGCGGCGCTGCGACGGCCTCACGCGCCGCGGCGCTGCGACGGCCTCACGCACCGCGGCGCTGCGACGGCCTCACGCACCGCGACAGCCTCACGCGCCGCGGCGCTGCGACGGGCGCGCGATCGGAGACGTCTCCAGCCGCGATTTCAGCGCGAGATCAGCAGGGCGACGAGCGCACAGAGCAGCACGGCCACGCTGGCCACCGCGGGGACGACCCACCGCGGCAAGCGCTGGGGCACCCCCATGACGATATCCTCGGCGAACGCGTCGGCGGCGCCCGTCGACGGCGCGGCGACCGCGGCGGCGACGGGCGATCGCTCGGCGCCGGCAGCGGCAGCGCCGGCGAGTGATCGCGCGTCGCCGCCGGCGCTCGCGGCCCCTTGCGGGTGGCGGGCCAGCACGGCCGGCATCGCGGCGCGGATCCGGGCCGCGAGCTCCTTCTGCGGCATGTGCGCCCAGTCGCGGTGAGACCCCGCGAGGCCGTACGCCTGACCGACGCGATCGGCCAGCAGGCCGACGGACGGGAGGCGCGCCTCCGGGCTCTTCATGAACGCCTCCTCCATCACCGGATCGAGCGACGCGGGCACCCCGTACGCCTTGCCCGCCACGCTCGGGGGCGGCGGGTTGCTGCCCATGATGGCGACGAGGATCATCGGGCCGGTCGGCGCGTGGAACGGGACCCGCCCCGTGACGCACTCGAACACGATCGCCGCGACCGACCAGACGTCGGCGCGGTGGTCGAGCGCGAGCAGCCCCTGCGCCTGCTCGGGCGACATGTAGAAGGGCGAGCCGATCGTCGTGCCGACGACGGTCAGCTTCTTCGCGCCCTCGCTGTTGTCGCGCATGCTGCCGAAGTCGAGGATCTTCACCCGGTCGCCGTCGTGTGTGCCGACGAGGAAGATGTTGTCCGGCTTGAGATCGCGGTGCACGACCTTGCGCTCATGGGCCTCCACGAGGCCCAGCGCCACCTGCGACAGCATCCGCACGAGGCGCTCGGGGGGCAGCACCTTGTCGCGCTTCAGGACCGTCCGCAGCTCCTCGCCCTCGAGGTACTCCATCACCAGCGCGAAGCTGTCGTCCTCGGTCCTCTCGAAGGCGAGCACCTCGACGATGTGCTCGTGGGGCAGCGACGCGCTGACCTCGAACTCGCGGTGGAAGCGCTCGACGCTCACCTCGTCGAGCGCGACCTCGGGGTGGAGGATCTTCAGGGCGACGCTGCGGCCAGCGTGGAGATCGAGCGCCTGGTAGACGCGCCCCATGCCCCCGTCCGCGACGATGCGCCAGACCTGATAGCGCCCGCCGCAGAGCGTCGCGCCGACGCGCCGGTCGTCCGGGTGCCGCGGCGGCGAGGCCTGCGCGACCGGGATGAGGCGCTGCCCGTCGATCGGGCAGAAGCCGCTGTCCTGTGAGAAGAGCCTGAAGCAGGCGGAGCAGGTCTTCAAGCCGCACCCGGGGTCAGGCGCGGGAGGGGTCCGCGGCCGGCGAGCTGCCCGGCGCGGGCTCTGGCGGCATGTAGTAGAGGATCCGGTTGCAGTTCGGGCAGCGCTCGAACTCCTCCTGGCGGCGCATCTTCTGGAACATCATCGGCGGCACGGACAGGTGGCAGCCGAGGCACGTGCCGTCGTAGGTGCGGGCGATCGCGACGGGCCTGCGCGTGCGGATCGACTCGTAGCGACGGTACAGGACGACCGGCAGCTTGCTGACCACCTGCTGGCGCGCCTCGGCCCGCTGGGCGCGCTCGGCCTCGAGCGCCGCGAGCGACGCCTGCGTCCCCGGCGCGCTGCCGTCGATCGCCCCCGCGAGCTCGACGCGCTTCGCCTCGGCCTGCTCGATCGCCCCGCGCGCGCCCTCGGAGGCGGCGTTCAGGCGCTCGATCTCTTCCTCGCGGTCGCGGTGCAGCTTGCGCAGCTCCTCGATCTCACGCTGCGCCGCGTTCGACTCGCGCTCGTTGCGGGAGCGCTGCAGCTTCTCCCGCGATCGCTCGATCTGGCTCGACATCTGGCGGAGCTCGACGACGAGCTCGGAGCGCGTCTTCTCCATGACCGCCAGGGTCTCCCGATCGGCCTTCAGCCGCTCCTCTAGCCGCTTCAGCTCGGACCGCATCCCTTCCAGGCTGCCGCGCTGCTTGTCGAGCTGCTCATCGATGCGGCGGATATCGCTGTCGATGGCCGACAGCTCTTCGAGGAATGCGATCTGCTCGCGGATGCTCACGTGCTTCCTTGTCTCCTTCTGTTTCGTGGCTTTCGTGGGCCCACCTGGACTCGAACCAGGAACAGCCCGGTTATGAGCCGGGGGCTCTGACCGATT
Source organism: Sorangium sp. So ce836 (assembly GCF_028553905.1). Taxonomy (NCBI): domain Bacteria; kingdom Pseudomonadati; phylum Myxococcota; order Polyangiales; family Polyangiaceae; genus Sorangium; species Sorangium sp. So ce836. The sequence continues at coordinate 6,475,698 of NZ_CP102233.1, forward strand.
GAGCTATAGGCCCTGGTGCACGAGCGAAGCCCTCTCGGGTCCGCCCACTTTCGCACCGGCCGACAACGTAGTCCAAGCGGCGCGCAGTTGGAAGGGGAGCGCTTCGACCGCCCAGGTTCACGGCGGCGCCGCCGCGGTCCGGGGTGGCTCGGCCGCGCGAGATCGCCGGCTGCGGACGGCGCTCGCCCCGCGGCGGACGGAGCGCGCGGTCGACGGCGCTCGCCCCGCGGCGGACGGCGCGCGCCCCGCGATCGCTCACGGCCCCTGCCGCCCGGCCGGATCGGCCATCGTGCTGCGGCGCGGGATGCGGGCCGTCTTCGCGGCGGGGGACACGGCCTTGCCCCCGTCGAGCGCGTCGGCGCAGCAGCGGAACCCGACCTGATAGAAGCGGAACCACCGGTTGTGCGTCGAGGTGACCGGGCGGCATCGCGAGCGGATCGGCCCCCAGTACCCGCCCTTCAGCGTCGATCGAAACGGCTGCTCGTCCAGGTGGCCGAGCTCGTTGTTGACCCACTCGTCGACGTTGCCGGTCATGTCGCGCACGCCGAAGGGGCTCACGCACCGGTGCATCTCCCCGGACGCGACCCGGCGGTCGAGCCGCTCGACCTCCGCCGAGATCTTCCAGGGGTCGCCGAACACCTCGAGCACGGGCATCGCGATCTTCCTGTCGATGTTGCAGGCCTCGGGATCCCGAGCGATTCCATAGGGATAGGGCCACATCTGCGGGCCCTCGCACGCGAACTCCCACTCCTCGCCGGAGCAGAGCCGCTTGCCCTCGACCTCGCAGGCGCGCTTCGCCTCCAGCCAGTTGACCATCACCGCCGGGCGGACGCCCTCGATGTTCGGGTACTCGAAGACGTCGATGCAGAAGCGCCGGTGCTGGAGGCGCCCCTCGCAGAGGACCTCGGGCTCGAACCGCGCGCAGATGTCCTTCTCCTCGTCGATGTAGGAGGCGCAGTGGTGGCCGACGTAGGGGCAGTAGATGCCGTCCACGAGCACCATCCCGCCGAGGCACGCCGTGGCGCTCGCCGGGTTGACGCGCACGTACGCGGGCAGCGGCGGCGGCGGAGGGGGCGCGAGCGCGGGCGCGGGCGGCGCAGGCTCCGGCGGCGGGACGCTGGCCGGCGGCGCCGCGCTCGACAGGTCGAGCGGCTCCGGCCGCCTCTGGAAGCGCGGGGCGAAGAGGAGCGCGCTCACCAGGGCGGCGACGGCGAGGGCGGCGAGGAAGGCGAGGCGCTCGCGCATGTCAGTCGTACACGCCGTCCTTCTCGCGGTCGCGCTCGATGAACGGCCGCGGCGGCGGCGTGACGACGCCGTCGATCGTGTCCGCGCAGCAACGGAAGCCGGCCTGGTAGAACCTGAAGGTCGGCCCGTGCCCCCCCGTCGTGAGGCGGCAGGTGTTCCGCACGGGGCCCCAGTAGCCGCCGTTGAGCGTGGCCGGGCGCGACGTGCCCGGATCGTCGGCGAGGTTGTCGGTCCACTCGTCGACGTTGCCGGCGAGGTCGTACGCCCCGTAGGCGCTGATGCAGTTGGGGTGCGATCCGATCGGATCGGCCTGCCACAGCCGCGCGATCTCGCCCTCGCGGGTCTCCTCGTCGACCATCGCGCCGATGTCGAACGCGATCGCCGCGCGATCGATGTTGCAGGGGCTCGGCGTGCGCACGAATCCCCAAGGATAGGGCAAGCGCTTCGGTCCTTCGCAAGCGAGGATCCACTCGGAGCGCCGGCAGAGCCGCTTGCCGATCGAGGCGCAGAGCGACCTCGCCTCGTGCCAGTCGACGTAGACGCGCGGGAGCTCGCCGACCCGGTTCGGCCACTCGTGGCGGTCGATGCAGAAGCGCCGGGGGTCCACGGCCGCCCGGCAGCGCGCGCCGCGCGCGTACTCGGCGCAGCCGTGGCCGATCCCGTCGCCGGCGCGCGCGCAGACATACGGGAGGGACGGGCAGAAATCGCCCTCCACGAGGGTCATGTCGGCCGGACACGCGGCGCGCGCCGCCGGATCGTCCGCGAAGCGGTCGACCGGCGGCGTCGCGGCGGCCGGCGCGCCCCGGGGGACCGGCGCCGGCTCGGGGGGCGAGCCTTCCGCGGACGCCGCCGGCTCCCCCGGGCGAGCGGGCGCGCCGGGCGCGCCGGACGCCGACGGCGGGGAGGCCGGCACGGCGGCCTCCGTGGCGCGCGGCGCGGCAGGCAGGGCCGCGGAGCGCCCGGGCGGAGCGGGCGGCATGAGCAGCAGCGCGTCGAGCTCGGGGGCGTACCGCGCGAGGAGCGCGACCGCGCCGAGCGCAGCGCCGGCGCCGACCGCCATCAGAATGCTCCTAGGTTGCGCTTCCACGTCACCCCGCGCGCCCCCTCATAGTCCAGCTCGCGGCGCAGCGACGTGAGAAGAATTGCAGGACCTCCGGAAGACCATGTCCGGCGCGGCGCGTCTCGACGCGCTGCGCGCCGGAAGAACGGGAAGACGCGCCGCGCATCGAGCAAACGGGAAACGCGCTGCGCCGCCGGGAATGCGGAAAGGAGCGGCGGGAGAGCGGCGAGAGCGCCGGGAGCGCGGCGCGAGAGCGCCGGGAGAGCGGCGCGCGCGCAGGAGCGCGCCCCGCCCGCTGCCGTGTGTGATAGCTCTCCGGTTCCCCCTATGGATCGACTGGTCGTTCGAGGCGCTCGGCAGCACAACCTCAAGAACGTCAGCGTGTCGCTTCCGCGCGACCGCCTGGTGGTGATCACCGGCCCGAGCGGCTCGGGCAAATCGTCCCTGGCGTTCGACACCATCTACGCGGAGGGGCAGCGCCGATACGTCGAGTCGCTCTCCGCCTACGCGCGGCAGTTCCTCGAGCAGCTCTCCAAGCCCGACGTCGAGTCGATCGAGGGCCTCTCGCCCGCGATCGCGATCGAGCAGCGCGCGCTGGCCAAGAGCCCGCGCTCGACCGTCGGCACGGTGACCGAGATCTCGGACTACCTCCGCCTGCTCTTCGCGCGGGTCGGCACCCCCCACTGTCCCGCGTGCGGCAAGCGGATCGAGGCCCAGACGGTGCAGCAGATCGTCGACCGCATCCTCGATTTCGGGGACAAGACGCGGGTCACGATCATGGCGCCGATCGCGCGGGGCCGCCGCGGCGAGCTGAAGCTCGACATCGAGCGGCTGCGGCGCGAGGGGTTCGTGCGCGCGCGCATCGACGGCGAGATCGTCGACCTCGGCGACGAGATCGTCCTCGACCGAACGCGCGCCCACGACCTCGACGTGGTCGTGGACCGGATCGTGGTCAAGGAGGGCATCAAGGGCCGGCTCACCGACTCGGTCGAGCTCGCCCTCAAGCTGGGCGAAGGCCGGCTGCTCGTCGACATCTCCAGCGACGGCATGAAGATCGAGCCGCTCTGGATGAGCGAGCGCTTCGCGTGCATCGACTGCGGCATCTCCCTGCCGCCGATCGAGCCGCGGATGTTCTCGTTCAACGGCCCGCACGGCGCCTGCCCCGCCTGCGACGGCATCGGCGCGAGGACCCGCATCGACCCCGACCGCGTGGTCCCGGATCCGCGGCGGACGCTGCGCGAGGGCGCCGTGGTGGCGTGGGGGCGCCGCGGCTCGCTCTCGCTCGCCACCGAGACGGAGCGGGCCGTGAGCGCGCTCGGCTGCGATCCGGACGTGCCGTGGGCGAAGCTGCCGGCGGCCGTGCGGCAGGCGATCCTCGAGGGGAGCGACGCCTCCGGCGCCGGCGGCCGGGGGAAGAAGAAGGCGGCCTACGAGGGGATCATCCCGCGGCTCGAGCGGCTCCTGAGCAGCGGCGAGCCCGCCCTCGCCGACGAGGAGGACGCCGATCCCGACGAGGACAGCGCCGCGCTCTCCGACGAGATCGGCCGCTTCGTCATCACGCGGGTGTGCGACGCCTGCGACGGCAGGCGCCTGCGCCCCGAGGCGCTCGCCGTACGCCTCGGCGATCGCAACATCGCGGAGGTCGGCACCCTGCCGCTGCGCACGCTGCGCACCTTCCTCGAGGGGCTCATGCCGCCCAGGGACGGGGCGCCGCGGCCCTCCGGCGGCGACGCTGCGGGCGAGGCGCCGGCCGACGGCGGGCTCGCGCCGCGCGAGCGCGCCATCGCCGAGCCGCTGCTCCGGGCGGTGATCGCCCGCCTCGGCTTCCTCATCGACGTCGGGCTCGACTACCTCACGCTGGATCGCTCCGCGCAGACCCTCTCCGGCGGCGAGGGGCAGCGCATCCGCCTGGCGACGCAGATCGGGGCCGCGCTCGTCGGCGTGCTCTACGTGCTCGACGAGCCCTCGGTGGGCCTGCACGCGCGCGACAACACGCGCCTGCTCGAGGCGCTCCGGCGGCTCGTGGATCTCGGCAACACCGTCGTCGTCGTCGAGCACGACCGCGACGCCATCCTCGCGGCCGACCACGTCGTGGACATGGGCCCGGGCGCGGGCGTGCACGGCGGCAACGTCGTGGCGCAGGGCACGCCGGAGGAGCTGAGCGCCGATCCCGCGTCGATCACGGGCCCCTACCTCAGCGGCAAGAAGCAGCTGGCGATCCCGACGAAGCGCCGGCGCCCCGACGGGCGCGTCATCCGCGTGGCCGGCGCGCGGGCGCACAACCTCCGCAACGTGACGGCCGAGATCCCGGTCGGCCTCTTCTGCACGGTCACGGGCGTGTCCGGCTCCGGCAAGTCGAGCCTCATCGTCGACACGCTCCTGCCGGCCGCGAAGAACGAGCTGTACCGGAGCTCCGCCCCGATCGGCGCGTGCGACGGCATCGAGGGCCTCTCGCACATCGACAAGGTGATCTCGATCGATCAGGCCCCCATCGGCCGCACGCCGCGCTCCAACCCGGCGACGTACACGGGGGTCTTCGGGCTGCTCCGCGAGCTGTACGCGGGCCTCCCGGAGGCGAGGACGCGCGGGTACAAGGCGGGCCGCTTCTCGTTCAACGTGAAGGGCGGCCGCTGCGAGGCGTGCCAGGGCGACGGCGTGCTCCGGATCGAGATGCACTTCCTGCCCGACATCTTCGTCACGTGCGAGACGTGCGGGGGCCGCCGGTACAACCGCGAGACGCTCGAGGTGCTCTACCGCGGGATGTCGATCGCGGACGCGCTCGACCTCACGGTCGAGCAGGCGATCGAGCAGTTCGAGGCGCTCCCCCGCGTCCGCGAGCGGCTCGCCGCGCTCGCGCGGGTCGGCCTCGGCTACATCACGCTGGGTCAGCCCGCGACGACGCTCTCGGGCGGCGAGGCGCAGCGCGTGAAGCTCGCGCGCGAGCTCGCGCGCAAGGCCACCGGCCGCACGCTCTACGTGCTCGACGAGCCGACCACGGGCCTGCACTTCTCGGACATCGAGGTGCTCACCGCGAGCCTCATGAGCCTGCGCGACGCCGGGAACACCGTCCTCGTGATCGAGCACAACCTCGACGTCATCGCGTGCAGCGACTGGGTGATCGATCTCGGCCCCGAGGGCGGCGAGCGCGGCGGGACGATCGTCGCGTCGGGCACCCCGGAGGACGTCGCGCAGGAGGAGGCGTCGTTCACCGGCGCGTACCTGCGCGACGTGCTCGCGGCGTCCAAGCGCCGCGGCCCGCAGGCGCCGCGCGGCCGGGCGTCGGCCCGCAAATAAAAGAGCGGGCGTGGCCCCGTCCGGTCCCCGCGAGGCGGACCGGAGGCGGAGCGCACGCCCGACGGCGCGGCGGCACCACCGCGCGGAGGCCGAAGGCGCGGACCTCCGCGCGCGGCGTTCAGCCGTAGTCCTTCTCGACCCGCTCCTGGTCCTCTTTGCAGCGGATGCAGAGGGTCGTCTCGGGGCGCGCCTCGAGGCGCTTCGCCGAGATCTCCTCCTCGCACTCCTCGCACTTGCCGAACGAGCCGTCCTCGATCTTCAGGAGCGCCTTGTGGATCTTGTCGAGGAACGACTTCTCGCGGCCGCGGAGCCGGAAGGTGAACGACTGCAGGTACTCGCTCGACGCGAGATCCATCTCGTCCGGGAGATCGTTCGCGTCGAGCATCATGTCTTCGGTCAGCGTTTGCTTGGCCTTCTTGACGATCTCGTCGCGCTTCGTCTCAAGCAGGGTCTTGAACTTTTTCAGCTGGGCCTTGTTCATAGGTCCTCTCGCGTCGAATGCGCCGTTCGGCGCCGCCGTCTGAGCTCCCTGGCGCATGCAAGCCGCGGGGCGTCGACCCCCGGGCTGCCGGAACGGGGCTTACGGCTCCGCGACATGTCCGGAGAGGCCGGATAGCCCCCCGAAATTGCGAGGCGCGGGATTCTAGGCGTGAGCGCCGTGCCCGTCAACGACGCCTCCGTCGGTGGCAGAGTTCGCCCGATGCGCGCGGCGATCACCGCCGCATCCGTCGCCGCGGCGTCGCGCTTGGTGCGACGGCCGCGACCGATCGCTCGCAGCGGCATCGATGTCGGGAGAGCGTGGAAAGCGCCTGCGGGAACGCCCCGAGGTGCAGGAAAGGGCGGCGGTTTTGGCCCCAAACCCGCATGCTCACCGCTGAGCACGCCGGAAAAGAGACGCAGCGGACGGTTTGACGAAAGACAGCTCACGTGGAACAAATTTATCCCATATTGCTGGATTTCGATCAGAACCGAACCCCGATTCGACCTCGCGATGCCGCCACGGTGATCGTCCTGCGTGACGGTTGCGTGGGGGTCGAGGTGTTCTGCGTCCGCCGCCACGCGAGCTCGAGCTTCATGGGCGGCGCCGTGGTGTTCCCGGGTGGGAAGGTGGACGCGCAGGACGGCGCGGAAGTCTGGAGGGATCGGGCGACCGATCCGCCGGCGCGCGCTGCTGCGTTCGCGACAGACGCGACCGCGGCGCGCGCGCTGTGCGTGGCGGCGTGCCGCGAGACGCTCGAGGAGGGGGCGATCCTGCCGACGGATCCGCCGCTGTCCGGCGACGAGCTCGACGCGGTCGCGCTGGAGCTCGCCGCCGGGGCGCCGCTCGACGCGAGCCTCGAGCGGCGCGGCCTGAGGCTCGCCCTGGCGGCGCTCGTGCCGTGGGCCCGGTGGATCACGCCCGTCGCCGAGGCGCGCCGCTTCGACGCGCGCTTCTTCCTGCTGCCGCTGCCGCGCGGCCAGGTCGGGCGCCACGACGGGCACGAGACGACGATGAGCTTCTGGGCCGCGCCTTCGGAGGTGCTGGCGCGCGCCGCGCGCGGCGAGATCGTCCTCGCCCCGCCGACGTCGCGCACGCTCGAGCTGCTCTCCGCGGCCCGGGACGTGCGCAGCGCCGTGGCGCTCGCGGAACGCCAGCCGCTCCTGCCGATCTGCCCGCGCTTCGTCCCGGGCGACGGGGCCGAGCCGCCCTACCTGGCGCTGCCGGGCGACCCCTCGCACGAGATCCGCGAGCGGCGCGTCGACGGCCCGACCCGTTATGTCCTGCGCGACGGGCGCTTCGTCGCTGAAGAATGCTGCGCACATGGATCCCCGATCCACATCAAACAGGAACGAGAGCCCAGATCCACGACGAGCTTCGACACCCCCCAGACGAATGCCCCCTCCGTGCCGGCGACGCCTGATCTCGAGGAGTGAGCCATGGAAACGAACCCGAAAGAGAACACGACGCAGCCCGAGCTGTTCACCGCGAGCGACGTCGCGCGCTTCTGTCAGGTGGACCTCAAGACCATTCACAACTGGGCGGACAAGGGGGAAATCCGCCACTTCCGCACGCCCGGACGGCACCTCCGCTTCCGGCGACTGGACGTGCTCGATTTCCTCCGAAAGTACGGCTACCCCATCCCGGAGATCCTGCGGATGGGCAAGCCGAAGGTCGTCGTGGTCGATGACGACCCCGCCGTCCTCGCCGCGCTCCGCAAGACCCTTTCGCGGAGGTTCGACCTGACCACGTTCCAGGATCCGTTCGACGCCCTCGTCGCGGTGGGCAACCTCCAGCCCGACGCGCTCATCCTGGACGTGATGATGCCGGGGCTCGACGGCGTGCGCTGCCTGGAGCGCCTCCGGTCCATCGACTCGACCTCGCACATCCGCTGTATCGTCTACTCGAACCACGAGGAGATGAAGAAGAACGCGACCGAGGCCGGCGCCTACGACTTCATCAAGAAGGGCGAGGCCGGCGAGCTGCGCGACTCGCTCGAGCGGCTCATGGGCCTCGAGCGGGGGTGATCCCGGCGCGGGCGGCGCTCTTGCGGGCCGTCCTCGCCCTTCACTTGCCCTCGCGGTAGGCGCGGATCGCGTTCACGATGGCGTCCGCCATCTTCTGCCGGAAGTCGGCGGTGGCGAGGCGCGCCTCGTCGTCGGGGTTCGAGATGAACGAGGTCTCGAACAGCGCGGCCGGCATGTCGGCGCCCGCCAGGACGAAGAAGCCCGCGCCCTTGACGCCCTGGTCCTTCGTGTCGGGGTAGCGGGGCGACAGCGAGGCGAGCGACGACCGCTGGAGGAGCTCGGCGAAGTGGCGCGAGCGGGCCGCCATGTCGCCGACGTTGAGGTTCGACAGGATCGCCGCCACCTCGCGGCGGGCCTCGGGATCGCCCGGATCCGCGCCCTGCCCGCCCCTGGCGGCGCGGGCGGCGTTCTCGCGCGCCGCCAGCGCGGCCGACGTCGACTCGGCGTCGTGAGGCGCCGCGAGCGAGAAGGTCTGGACCCCGCGCGCGCGGCCGTTGTCGCTGGCGTTGCAGTGGATCGAGACGAACAGGTCGGCGTGGAACGCGTTCGCGCGCGCGGTGCGGAGCTCGAGCGGGACGTAGGCGTCGCTGTCCCGGGTGAGGAGCGTCTCGATCTTGAGCTCGCGCGCGAGGAGCGGGGCGACGCGGTGGGCGACGTCGAGCGTCACGTCCTTCTCCTTCAGCCCGGTCGGCCCGACGGCGCCGGTGTCGTTGCCGCCGTGCCCCGGGTCGATCGCGACGCGCCGGACCTCCCGCGCGCCGCCGGGCTTGCCCTCGTCGTCGCGCACCGGCGGGCGGGTGCTCACGTCGACGACGATCCGGAACGGCTCGGGCAGGTAGAAGATCCGGCGGTACAGGTTGGCGGCGAGATCGAGGACGACGCGCGTGCCCTTCGGCTGCACGCCGACGCGCACGCGCCGGAGGACGCCGCCGACCTCGATCTCCCGCGCGACGCCGCGCGACGTCGCCCTCGCGATGTCGACGAAGATGCGCGCGTCCTTGCCGGCGGTCTCGTCCGCCGGGAGCGTGCCGACATTGAACGTCGTCGGCGCGGAGAGCTCGATGACCACGCGCGCCCCCTTGTCCGAGCCGTGCCGCTCGATCGACGTGACCTTCACCGGGCCCGCGGGCGCCGCGGAGGCCGGAGGGGCGACGACGAGATCGCCCGAGGCGTCGGCGGTCGTCTGCACCGGCGCCGCGCTCGCCGCGGAGGCGAGAGGCGCGGCGCCCGGCGCGAGCGCGAGCGCGAGCGCGACGCCCTCGACGCGGTGCCCCTCCTGCTCCAGGGCGCGCAGCGCGTCCCCGCTGGGCCGATAGGCGGCGGCCTGCGCCAGGGCGACCGCGATGGCGCCGAGGCACGGCGAGGGCGCGGGCGGCGCGCCGCCGGACGCGGGCGGCGAGAGGGCCGCGTAGCGCCGGGAGACCAGGTAGAGCTCGCGGTACGAGACGGCGGCGTCGCGGGCGAGCTCGCCGGCGAGCAGCGCGCGGCGGCGCTCGGCCTGGCACGCGCGCTCGAGGTGGGCCGGATCGGCCGAGGCGCGGAAGGCGGTCGCCGCGGCGCTGTAGAGCTCCATCGCCTCGCGCGCGTCGGTGGCCGCCTGATCGAGGCGGAAGAGCCGCACGCGGAGGTCGGCGGCGAGCTCCGCGAGCGCGGCGGCCGGCGCCCCGGCCTCGGCCCGCGACGACGCGATGGCGACGGCGTCGGCGAGGGCGACCGTCTCGGCGCGGGGCGGGAGCAGCGCGCCCGGATCGAGCAGCGCGGCGGCGCGCTGCTCGTCGGAGAGGGCGGCGGGAGCGGCGGGCGCGCCGCCGTCGGCGCCGCACCCGAGGGTGTGCGCGGCCACCGCAAAAAGCGGGATCGCCGCGCAGGCCAGGGCGTTACGATGCAGCTGCGCTGGGGTGGTGCGCCGTCGGTTCGCCAGAGCTGCCCCGCGCGCCGAACGAACGGCGATACGTCCCGGAGGTTTCACGTGCCCGACCTCACGCCCACTTCATCCACAGAACCCCTCTACGCGGATCGTGCGTCGGGGGAGAGGTTTGCCGACGCGACGAGCATGGTCAACGCGTATCTCGCCCGGTACGCCGCGAGCTCTCGGGGCGGGGCCGGATCGCCGGGCGGCGCGGGCGCCAGCACGCTCGACGAGACCGGGTACGCGCAGCTCCAGCACGGGAGCGCGACGATCGGCGTCAACGTGCTCGAGGCCCAGGGGGTCCTGATGGTCTTCTCTCCGATCATGGCGGTCCCCCAGAGCGGGCGGGAGGCCTTCTACCGGCGCCTCCTGGAGCTCAGCTTCGTCGCCACCTCCGACGCGGCGTTCGCGATCGACAGGTCGCGCAACGAGGTGGTGGTGCGCTGCCTGCGGCGGCTCAGCGCGCTCGAGTACGAGGAGTTCGAGGATATCGTCACGACGGTGAGCCAGGTCGCCGACAAGTGGGACGACGCGCTGCTGCGCGAGGTGCGCGGCGGATGAGCGGGTCGATGCGCCTCCCGGGGCGCGGGCGGCGCGCGCCCCCGCCGCCGCGCGGCAGGCGGGCGACGCGCGGCTCCGTCGCGAGATTGCGGTGCGGCAGACGCGGGTGATAAGTTCCTCACCGCGATGACTGCGGGGGAGCGACCGACGACCGCGGAACCTGGTGAGCGCTCCCTCTCTGCGGAGGAAGCGGATCGGCTCGCGGCGTCGATCCGGCCCTCGTGGGAGGGGTTCGACGAGCGGGGCAGCGCCCCCGGCGCCCGGGGCGACGAGCGCGGCAGCGCCCCCGGCGCCGCGACCGCGAAGCCGCCGGAAGCCGGCGCGGCGCCCCCTGTCGATGCGCCGGCCGCGAAGCCGCCGGAGGCCGGCGCGGCGCCCCCTGTCGATGCGCCGGCCGCGAAGCCGCCGGAGGCCGCGGCGGCGCCCCCCGTCGATGCGCCGGCCGCGGGGCGCGAGCCGGCGATGGCCGCCTTCTCTGCCGCGCCGATCGCGCCCGCGGCGCGCGTGCTGGAAGCGCCGCCGGCCGGCGCGTCCGGCGTGTCCGACACCGTGATCGAGGGGGTCCCGACCATCGCCGTCGGCGACGACGCGCAGGGGGCGCCGGCCGCTGCGGCCACGCCCAAGGCCGCAGCGGGCGCTCCCGAGGCCGGCGCGCAGGACAGCCCCGCGCCTCGGCCGCCCGCGGACGCCCAGACGAGCGGCGGCGCTGCCGGCGCCGGCGCGGTCGGCGCTCCGGAGGGCGGCGCGGCGAAGCCGGGCCAGCCCCTCGCGCCCGCCGGAAAGACGCGCGTCGGTGTGGGCGAGCCGGATGCGGCGGACGGCGCGCCGACGGCCGAGCCCGGCGGCAAGGCCGGCGCACGGGCCGCTGAGCCGGGGCGCCCGGAGCCGACCCCCTCCCCTGCGCGCGAGCATGAGCCGCCGTCCGCGCGGCCTGCGCGCACCCGCTCTCGCGCGGCGCCCCCGGCGACGGAGGGCGCCGGTTCGGTGACCGCGTCCGCCGTGCGCACGGAAGACCACGATCCGATCGAGATCCCGGTCTCCACGCCGAACAAGGCGGCGCTGCGGATCGTCATCGCCCTCGTCGGCGCGGTCTTCCTCTTCTTCGTCGTCCGCGCCCTGCGTAACGACGACGCCGGCGACGATCCCAGGCCGTCCGCGGCGGAGGCGCAGCCCACGGCGACGGCGGCACCTCCCGCCGTCACCGCGCAGGCAACCGCCGGCCCTTCGCCCGCCGCCGCTGCCACGGAAGGCGACGTCGCGCCGGCGCCGAGCGCCTCCGCGCCGGCGAGCCCTCCGGCCCCCGCGGCGACGACATCTGCCTCCGCCGCGGCGCCGTCCGCCGCCGCGCCGCCGTCTGCCGCCGCGCCGCCAGCGACGCCCCCGGCGCCGGCGGCCGAGCCCAAGGCAGCTCCGGCACCGAAGAAGCCTGCGCCGGCGCAGCGCGGGAGCTCGACCGGAGGCAACAAGGGCGGCGGCATCATCCGCGATGCGCCGTTCTGAAGCGCCCCCGCTCTCCGCCTCGGCAGCGAGGCTTGCTGCAGTCGTTCGTTACCTTCCGCGGACGCCGACGAGGCGAAGCCGACCTGAGGAGCCATGAAAACACGCGCCTGCGCCCCCGTTCTCCTGCTCTCGCTCATCGCTCCTGCCGTGCTCACCGAGGCCGGGCTCCCCTCCTCTCTTCTCGGCGAGCCGCTCTGCTTCGCGCAGTCGTCCGATCCCGTCACCGAGGTCGCGCGCCAGCGTTACGAGGACGGGGTCAAGGCCTATGATGCCGGCCGGTTCGAGGATGCGCGCACGGCGTTTCTTCAGGTCTACGCGCTCAAGCGGCACCCGGCCGTGCTGCTCAACCTCGGGCAGAGCGAGCTTCGCTCCAATCACCTGGAGGACGCCGGCAAGCACCTCCAGCAGTTCCTGCGCGAGCACACCACCGCGACGCCGGACCAGCGCGCCGCCGCCGAGAAGGCGCTCGCCGACGTGAAGCGGCGGACCGGCTTCATCGTCGTGTCGACCGACGCGAACGGCGCGGACGTCAGCGTCGACGGCGTCCTCGTCGGCAAGGCGCCCCTGCTCGATCCGGTGTTCGTGACCCCCGGCAAGCACACCTTGTTCGCGACCTACCAGGACCGCTCGGCGACGGTCCAGGTGGATGCGAAGATCGGCACGGCCACGCCGGCGACGCTCACCCTGGGAACGACCGGCGCGCCCGTCGCCAGCGCGCCGACGCCCGCGCCGGGGGCGTCGCAGGCCGCGCCGACCTCGGGCGTGCCGGCGGGGGCCACGCCGCCGGGCACCGCGCAGCCGGCCCCCGGCTCGCCGACGCCGGGCGCGACGACCCCGGGCGCGACCGCGCCCGGCGCAGCAACCCCCGGCGCGGCGGCGCCCGGCGCAGCGGCACCCGGCGCGACAGCGCCGAGCGCTCCGCCGGCGGCGACGAGCTCCGGCGGGCTCAGCGTCTCGACGAGCAGCACGCTGGGCACGATGAGCCCGGACCAGACCTCCGGCGGTCGCGAGCCGTTCTTCCACTGGTACGCGCGCAAGCCGCTCGCCTGGGCGGGGACGGGCGTCGCGGGCGTCGGTCTGGTCATGGGGATCATCGGCTCGGCGATCGCCGTCAACGCGCGCGGCAACGCCGACGAGGTCGGGCAGACGATCGAGGCGTACGTCGCGAGCCACGAGAGCACGATCCCCGCAAACCGCAGGTCGCAGCCCTGCGGCGCGCGCGAGGATCCCTCGGGCGACCTCCCCGGCTTCCAGACCGCGTGCGGGACCCTGCGGGATGAGCTCGACCGCTACGACGGCGCGCTCCCCTGGGCGATCACCGGGTGGGTCCTCCTCGGCGTCGGGGTCGTCGGCACCGCGACGTACGCCATGATCGACTGGTACCCCCAGAAGCAGCAGACCGCGTCGGGCGGCCCGCGCATCACCGCGATCGCGCCGTTCGTGGCGCCCGGTCAGGCGGCCCTCGGCGTCGCGGGCACCTTCTAGTTCCGCCCGCCCGACGTCCGTCCAGGGATAGGGATCCGGAGAGAGATCCGCTACTTCGCCCAGAGCACGGAGAGGTCGAGCTCGATGGCATCGAAGGGCTCGACGCGGACGCGCGCGGCGTCGCGGTGGGTCGCGACGGGGGTCCATGCGCGCCCGGACGCGAGCGCGAAGACCTCGAGCGTGCGCGCGATCGGGTCGACCAGCCACGCGTACCGCACGCCCTCGCGCGCATAGATCGGCATCTTCTCGTCGCGGTCGACGTCCTCCGTCGAAGGGCTCAGCACCTCGCAGATCCAGTCCGGGGCGAGCTCGAAGTAGGCCGTATCGGGCAGCTCCGGCATGCGCTCGACGCGCCAGCCCGCGAGATCGGGCACAAGCGCGTCGATCTCGCCGGGCGCGTTCGGATCGGGGAAGTGGAGCTCGGGCTCGTCCAGGAGGTGCCAGCCGCCGGGTCCGCCCTCGCCCAGATCGAAGGGGCCGGACAGCTTACCCCCGAGCCTGGACGACGCCCGTGCATGTCGCGGTGCGGGCCGGGGGAACACGTGCAGGGTGCCGCGAACGAGCTCCGCCACCTTGTTCGGCGGGACCGCTTCGAGGTCGGCGTACGTGGCGCGGCGCTGCTTCTCGGCGGGCTCGCCCATGGGCCAAGCCTGCCCGGGGACGCGAGGCAAAACAAGTCGGTGAGGAGCAGGCCGGAGCGGCGCGCGGCGGCTCGCGCTGTGGACCGCCGCGCGAGCCGTCCACGTCGGTTGACCCGGGTTCGCCGCTAGGTAGCCTCGCCGTCGTGGAGCTGCGGTTCGACCTCTGGCATCTGGCTTTCGTGAGCCTCGTCGCGGGCCGGGCTCCGCCAAACTTCGAGGTCCTGTCCGAGGTGCGGCTCACGATCGAGCCTCAGCGCGCGGACCTCTTGCTCCTTCGCCGGGTCGGCGCCGAGCGGAAGGATGACCAGGCGCTCGTGCTGCGCGCGCTCTGGGCGCGGCTCGGGCGGGTGGCGATCGTGGAGTACAAGAGCCCCGTCGAGTCGTCGTTCCGGCCCGGCGATCTGGTGCGGCTCGTGACCTATGGCGGACTGTACGAGACGGCCCACCTCGACGAGCTGCCGGCGCCAGGGGACCTGACGCTGGTGCTGGTGGTCGCGTCGGTAACGCCGACGCTGCGCCAGGATCTGGCGCGCAAGGGCTGGACCCTGAGCCCGCTCGGGGGCGGGTATGCGCGCATCGACGGGCCGATGTACACTACGTACGTCGCCATCACGGACGAGGTGACCGACGCGGAACGCGACGACTACCTGCGGCTCTTCAGCCATCGGACCGCCCAGCCGGGCGAGGCAGCGCGGTGGCTGAAGCAGTGGATGAGGGACACGAGGATGAAGCAGCCGGACATCGAGGAGCTCCCGGGGTACGAGGAGATGTTCCAGAAGCTGGTCGAGGCGATGCCCGTGGAAAAGCGGCTCGCCGGGCTCGCCCCCGAGCAGCGCCTCGCCGGGCTCGCCCCCGAGCAGCGCCTCGCCGGGCTCGCCCCCGAGCAGCGCCTCGCCGGGCTCGCCCCCGAGCAGCGCCTCGCCGGGCTCGCTCCCGAGCAGCGCCTCGCCGGGCTCGCCCCCGAGCAGCGCCTCGCCGGGCTCGCCCCCGAGCAGGTGATCCTCGCGCTCCCGGTGGAGGTGCTGCGCATGCTCCCCGAGGAGCATCTCCAGTCGCTCCCCCCCGACGTTCAGGAAACGATCAAGAAGCGCCTCCGGGGCACCGCTCATTGACGCGCGGCTCGCGAGAGCAAGGCCCAGTGAATGCGCCCTCGAGGACGACGTCGCCTGCTTGATCTCGGTGTGCGATCAGCGGCCCGTAGGATGAGGGATACGAGGATGAAGCAGCCGGACATCGAGGAGCTCCCGGAGGCCGAGGAGATGTTCCAGAAGCTGGTCGAGGCGATGCCTGTGGAGAAGCGGCTCGCCGGCCTCACCCTCGAGCAGCGGCTCGCCGGCCTCACCCTCGAGCAGCGGCTCGCCGGCCTCACCGCCGAGCAGGTGATCCTCGTGCTCCCGGTGGAGGTGCTGCGCATGCTCGCCGAGGAGCATCTCCAGTCGCTCCCCCCCGACGTTCAGGAGACGATCAAGAAGCGCCTCCGGGGCACCGCTCAGTGACGCGCGGCTCGCGAGAGCAAGGCCCACTGGATGCGCCCTCGAGGGCGACCTCGCCCGCTTGATCTCGGTGCGCGATCAGCGGCCCGGGGATGGTCGCATGGTCTCGTGGGACAACGGAGGGGCAGCGATACCTGATGAGCATGAGCCAGCGCATCGAGCCATCCATCGGGTCTTCCCGGCGGAGAGCCTAGCCCTGGCGGAGCGCGACCGGTTGAGTCAGGCGCTCCTGCCAGCGTGACAGCGGGGTTACGGCGCGTCCGCAGCGCTGGCACGCCGCGTTCTCGATCGGGAGTGGCTTCAGACCGGCGCGGGCTCGATGGGCTTCGGCTCGGCGGGCTTGGCGTCGGCGGGCTTGGCGTCGGTGGGCTTGGTCTCGACGGGCGCCGGCTCGTCCGGCGCGGCGGCGCTGCCGCGGCGCTTCGGGCGGAGCCTCCGCAGGGCGTTGCGGAACGACGTGGCGCTGAAGCGGCGCTTCGCCTCGGGGAGGTCCCAGCACGCGTTGACGTCGGCGGCGCGCGCCTCGTTCCCGAGCAGCGTGGCGTACGTCACGATGGAGTTGCGGAGCACCATCGCCTCTTCCCGGTTGCGCAGGCCGAGGATGCCGAGCAGGTCGCGGCCGCTCACCTCGTCGAGCAGGGCGCTGCCCTCGCGCAGGAAATCCTCGGTGAGGCCGACGGGCGCGAGGCGGGCCTGGTGCTGCTTGGCGAGCCGAAGCAGCATGGCGAGATCGCTGGTCTCCTCGGTGAGCGTGCCGGTCGTGTTGACGTCGGCGAACTGCTCGGCGACGTCCGGCTCGAACGCGAACGCCTGGTCGGCGAACGCCTTGAGCCGCGCGCGCCACGGCCGGCTCGCCTTGATCACCTGGTCGATGGGCCGCACCTGATAGGCCCCGGTGCGCCTGCCCTCGCCGAACCAGAGGTTCGCCGTGTCGAGCAGCTGCATGGCGCCGCGGAGCAGCGCGCGGCGCTCGGGACCGTAGGCCTTGCTCGCGAGCGCCGCCTCGTACTGGACGACGGCCAGGTAGAGGTCCCGGAGCTCCGTGAGGGTGGTCGAGATGGGCTGGCTCGGCTCCATGACCTCGCGGACGATGCGGTCCATCTCGGACCGCGCGGCATCGAGGAGGGCCTGAAACTCCGCGGGGGTCGCGACCGCGCGGGTCTCCTTCAGGACGGCGTGCTGCTCTTGTGACAGTTCGATTCCCATGAACCTACCTCCAGTGGGGGTGGCGAGCGGGCAGGCGTAGCACTGCGGCAGAGCTCGCGGCCGCACCAGGCAAGATGCGGTCGTCCGGAAGCACGGTGTCGACGCCGGGGAGCTGCGCCAGCGCGCCCGGGATGCTCCCCAGCGAGCCGGGAACGCGGCCAGCGCCGCCTAGACGGCCGGGAAACCGTGTCAGCAGCGCCGGGGAGCCGTTCCAGCAGGTCCGAGGAGCGATACCAGCAGCTCCGAGGAGCCATGCCAGCAGCTCCGAGGAGCCCTACCAGCAGCTCCGAGGAGCGATACCAGCAGCTCCGAGGAGCCCTACCAGCAGCTCCGAGGAGCCCTACCAGCAGCTCCGAGGAGCCCTACCAGCAGCTCCGAGGAGCCCTACCAGCAGGCCCGAGGAGCCCTACCAGCAGGCCCG
The DNA here is from genome assembly GCF_028553905.1 of Sorangium sp. So ce836. NCBI lineage: Bacteria > Pseudomonadati > Myxococcota > Polyangiales > Polyangiaceae > Sorangium > Sorangium sp. So ce836. The sequence continues at coordinate 6,493,018 of NZ_CP102233.1, forward strand.
AGGAGCCCTACCAGCGGGTGCTGGCAGGCATCCCGGGGCTGCCGGGGAGGCGCCGGCAGCTGCTGGCAGAGCGCCGGGAGCTGCTGGGCCAAGGAAACCCGCCGACGCTCACACGCCGCCCGCCTCGATGATGGCCCGAGCCTCGGCCGGGTGGCGCTTGCACTCGAGCAGCGCTCCGAGCAGGAGCGGCGCCACGATGGTGGCGTCCGACTCGATCACGAACATGGGCGTGTCCGCGGTCAGCTTGTCCCAGGTGATCTTCTCGTTGGGCGTGGCGCCGGAGTACGAGCCGTAGGACGTCGTCGAGTCGGAGATCTGGCAGAAGTAGGCCCAGGGCCGGGCCGGCTCGTCGAGATCGTACTTGAGCGACGGCACCACGCAGATCGGGAAGTCCCCCGCGATGCCCCCGCCGATCTGGAAGAACCCCACGCCCGCGCCCGCGCTGAGCGCGCGGTACTGATCGTACAGCTCGGCCATGTACTCGATGCCCGACTTCACGATGCTCGCGCTGAACTCGCCACGCTTCACGTAGGACGCGAAGATGTTGCCGAAGGTCGAGTCCTCGTGGCCCGGGACCACCAGCGGCAGCCCGGCCTCCGCGGCGGCGAGCAACCAGCACTCCTCGGGCGGCCCGCGATGGAGCGCGGGCTCGACCGCCCGGACCAGCTCGTAGAAGTACTCGTGCCAGAAGCGGCGCTCGCCGCTCGCCGTCGCCCGCTCCCACATGGGGACGATGTGCTTCTCCACCGCGCGGAAAGCCTCGTCCTCCGGGATGCTCGTGTCGGTCACGCGCCGCATCCGGTCCTCGAGGATCCGCGTGTCGTCCTGCTTGGTGAAGTAACGGTAGTCGGGGAAGTCGCGGTAACCGTCATGCGCCACGAGGCGGAACAGCGACTCCTCCAGGTTGGCGCCGGTCACGGACATGCCGTGGATCAGGCCGGCGCGGATGGCCGGCGCCAGCGTGATGCCGAGCTGGGCCGAAGACATCGCCCCGGCCACGGCCCAGAACATCTTCCCCCCGCGCTCGATGTGCTCCCAGTAGGCGAGGAGCGCGTCGCGCGTCGCGCGGGCGTTGAAATTCTTGTAATTGCGGAGAACGAACGAGAGGAGGGGCAGCGTCGTGGATGCCGACGTCGTTCCAGCCATGTTTCGCCGAGCCTCGGCGACCACGAAGATCGTCCCGGTGGTCTCGGGTCGCGCAAGCCACCAGGGACGCGCTACGGACCGGCTCAGGCCGGGCCGCCATTGCAGCGTCGGGTGGCTTCGGGGGGAACCCTAGCACGAATCGCGCGGATCGCATCGAGCGCGTCTCAGCGGGCGGAAACCGTGCGAGAGGCGCGCGCCGCCGCGCACAGCCCCCCGCCGGCGCGTGCGCGCGGGAAAGGCGCCACGCGCCGACCTCACCGCTCCCTCGCGGCCCGCAGCAGATCCCGCATCGTCGAGCGCGGGATGTCCGCGAGCCGCGCCGCGGCGCTGATGTTGCCGCCCACCTCCTCGAAGGCGCGGAGCGCGTCCGCGGGCGAGATCTTCCGGCGGACCGGCGGCTCGCGATCGGCGAGGACGGCCGTGATGTGCTCCGGCAGCACGCGGCCGTGCGCGCGCAACGCAGCTTGGATGAGCACGTTCCGCAGCTCCCGGACGTTGCCTTGCCAGCGGTGCGCCCGCAGCGCGACGAGCGCCCCGGGCGACAGCTGCCGCGGGCCGATCTCGGACGTCGCCAGCAGGTGCTCGGCGAGGAGCGGGATGTCGTCCGGCCGCTCGCGCAGCGCGGGGAGGTGGATCCGGCACACCGCGAGCCGCTCGTAGAGGTCCGCGCGGAAGCGCCGCTCGGCGACGAGCGTCTCCAGCGGCTCGCAGGTCGCGACGATGAGCCGCACGTTGACCTGCGTCGACCCCTCCCCGCCCAGCGGGCGCACCACCCCCTCCTCCACGACGCGCAAGAGCTTCGCCTGGACCTCCAGCGAGAGCGCCGCGATCTCGTCGAGGAAGAGCGTGCCCTGGTTGGCCTCGACGAACGCGCCCCGCCGGTCCCGATGCGCGCCGGTGAACGCGCCCCGCCGGTGGCCGAACAGCTCGGACTCGGCGATGTCGCGCAGGATCGTGGCGGCGTTCAGCACCACGAACGGCCCGTCCGCCCTCATGCTCATCGCATGGATCGCCCGGGCGACAAGATCCTTGCCCGTGCCCGACTCGCCGCGCAGGAGCACGGGGAGCTGGAGCGGCGCCACCCGCCGCACCGCCGCGGCGAGCTGCCGCATCGGCCGCGAGCGGCCGACGAGCGACGGCAGCGGCGGCCCCTCCTCGATCGGCGGCACCCGCCGCGCCGCCTCGACGCACACCGCCGTGCGGCCGATCTCGAAGCAGCCGCCAGGGACGAGCATCGCCTGCCGCACCCGCACGCCGCCGACGCGGACGCCGTTGCGCGAGTCGAGATCGGTCACCTCGATCGAGGCGCCGCGGTGCACGACGCGGCAGTGGCGAGCGCTCACCGCGACGTCGTCGATCCTCACGTCCGCTGCCGGGGCGCTGCCCAGGACGAGCTCGGCGCCCGGCCCGACCGCGATGCGCACCGGCGTGCTCCAGCCGCTCTGATCGCAGCGGAGCCACACCGTGGCGAGCGCCTCGCGATCCTCCACGAGCTCGATCGTGGCGTCCCGGCTCGACCGGGCCTCGCCGCCCTGAGCTCTCGGGCCCGGCCGACCGCTGGGCGCCCCCGCGGGCCCCCTCCGCAGCGCCGCGGCGGGCGCGGCGGGCGCGGCGGCGGGGTGAACGGACGTGACGGGCCTGAAATCGCGATCCTCTTCGCTGCGGGTCGGTGCGTTGTCCATGGTCCAGGAGGTCTGTCGTCGGCGCGCGCGGCGCAGTTGCGTCGCTCGCCCCGCCCCGTCGACATTCCTCGCGCCGGCCCGTCACCCCCTTTGCGCTCGGGACCGCGCTGTTCTAGAGGCCGTTCGTGGCATCGCGCTCAACAGGGTGGATCGCGCCGGCGCTCGGCGCGGTGGCAGCGGCCTGGGTGCTCTCGGCCAACCAGGCCCTCGCCCAGCCAGCAGATCAAGGCACGTCGGCCGCTGTCGAGGACGACGAGGAGCCCGGGCCGGAAGCCGGCGCGAAGCGCCCCGCCGGGCCGGACGAACGAAGCGGGCACGTCCTGATCCAGGGACGCGCCGGCTACAACCTGCCCTTCGGGGGCATGGCCGCCGGACAGCCGGTCAGCGAGAAGGTCTCGGGCGGCCTCGCGTTCGGCGCCAACGTCGGCCTCGGGCTCAGCCGCGTGACCGTCGTGGAAGCGAGCGGCTCCTACGCCCTGCTCTCCGCGGCCGCCGGCTGCGACGGCTGCTCCGGCCGGAGCCTCGATATCGGCCTCGGGTTCGTCTACCACCTCGCCCAGGGCATCGCCTTGGACCCGTGGATCAGCTACGGCGTGGGCTACCGGCGGGCCGTCCTTACATGGCAGGAGGGCTCGGCCGCCGGGCCGACAGCCTCCGACCATGTATTCCATGGGCTCGACGTCGCCCGCATCGCGCTGGGCGGCGATTTCTACCCCGTGTCGAGCTTTGGCGTCGGGGTGTTCGCCGAGCTCGACGCCGGCACCTACCTCTCGCGACCGGGCGAGGACGCCGGTGCCACCGCCTACGGATTCTTCCAGTTCGGCCTGCGCCTCGCGCTGGATCCCGTCCCCCGCGGCGCGCGTACCTCCGCCGTCTCGGCCGGTACGTCTCGGAGGATCGCCGTCCAGGCGACCGGCTCCCCGGGGGCGGCCCGCCGGTAAAGCAGCCGGAATGTGGGCGGTCCGGGGGGCCGGACGGGTATAATCAGCCGCGAATGGGCGAGTTCAGGACGAGCAGCCGCACCCGACCCGTCGCGGCTGCCGTGACCGACGTTGGACGCCAGCGGAAGCACAACGAGGACAACGTCCTCGTGAAGTCCGAGCTCGGTCTCTTCGTCGTGGCCGACGGCATGGGCGGGCACAACGCGGGCAACGTCGCCAGCGCGCTCGCGACAAAATCGCTCGACAACTTCTTCGAAGCGACCCACGCCGGCAGCCTGCCCGGCCCCGTCGCCGCCGACGAGCAGGAGCTCGATCCCGAGGCACGGCGCGTCGTCGCGGCGATCCGCAAGGCGAACCACGATGTGTTCGTCATCTCGAACACGTACACCCAGCACCAGGGCATGGGCTCGACGGTGGTCGCCGCCTACGTGTCGCGCGAGACCGACCGGATCCACGTCGGGCACGTCGGCGACAGCCGCTGCTACCGGATCCGGCACGGCGAGATCGAGCAGCTCACGAAGGACCACTCGCTCATCAACGACGCCCTCGCGCTCAAGCCCGACCTGAGCCAGGACGAGCTGGCGAGGCTCCCGAAGAACATCATCACGCGCGCGCTCGGCATGAAGGACGCGGTGAAGGTCGACATCCGCTCGGAGCGCATCGAGCCCGGCGACGCTTTCCTGCTCTGCTCGGACGGGCTGAGCGGGATGGTCTCGGAGCAGCAGATGCTCGATGTGTTCGACATCACCCAGGACCCCCAGGAGGCCTGCGCGCTCCTCATCGAGATGGCCAACGAGGCGGGCGGGACCGACAACATCTCGGCGCTGATCATCCGCATCCTGCCGGAGGCGGAGGACGAGCGGCAGCCCGACGACGCGGAGCTCGAGGACACCCGGCCCCACCACGTCGACGAGTTCGGCGCGCTGCTCCCGCCGCCGCCGGTCCGCGCGGCGCGGGCCCGGGCCGAGGAGGCCGATCTCGACGCGGCCGCCTCCTCGGGCGACGAGCGCATCGCGGCGCAGCCGATCCACTCCGTCGCGGGCAACGGCCTGCGAAGCCACGCCCAGGGCGCCTCGGGCGCGATGTCGCGCGCGGCCGCCGCGCCGTTCACCGACCGGCGCTCCCGGGCCGCCGCTGGCTCCGGCCGCTACGTGGCGGTCGCGGCGGACCCGAGGCCGGCGGCGCCCCCGGTGAAGGAAGCCCCGCCGGCGAAGCCCGCGAAGCGCCAGACCGAGGTGCGCGTCGCGCGGTGCGCGCACTGCAAGCACGAGCTCTTCATCGGCAACCGCTTCTGCGTCGAGTGCGGCGCGCCCATCAAGCCGTGAGCAGCGCCGCGGGCGCGCCCGGCGCGGCGCCCCGCGATGCGCCCGCGCGCCGATCGCGAGCCGCGGCCGGCGCTGCGGGGGCAACGCGGCGCATCACTTGAGCGCGAGCAGCTCGACCTCGAAGATGAGGGTCGAGTTGGGCGGGATCACGGGCGGGAAGCCGCGAGCGCCGTAGCCGAGCTCCGGCGGGATCGTCAGCTTGCGGACGCCGCCGATCTTCATGCCGGCGACCCCCTGATCCCACCCCTTGATCACCTGACCGGCGCCCAGCTTGAACGAGAAGCCCTGGTTGCGGTCGCGCGAGCTGTCGAACTTGCTGCCGTTCGTCAGCGTGCCGACGTAGTGAACGGTCACGAGCTGGCCGTGCTTCGCCTCGTCGCCCGTCCCTTCCTTGAGGTCCTCGATCCCAAGCCCTGCTTGCATGACTGACTCCTTTCGACGCCGATGGGAGGAGCGCCGCGCGGTCGCGTCAAGCCGAAGCTGCGCGCGGGCGCTCCGAGCGAGCGCTCGCGAGCGCCGAGGGGCCCGGAGAACCGCGGGTCAGCCGCCGAGGCCGGGGAACGTGAACACGGGCGCGCCGCCGGTCAGCCGCCAGGTGTTGGCGGTCTGCTGCACGATGGGCTGGCGCAGCGCCGGGTGCGGGTGCGTCTGCTCGAAGGCGAACAGGATCGCGGCCGGCGTGAGCTGATCGAGCGACGCGAAGAAGCCGAGCGTGAGCATCGCGCCCCCCTCGGTCCACCGGTACCCCTGCCGCCGCGCGCCGGCGGAGAGCAGGTTGTTCACGCCCGCGACGTCCGCGGCGATCTCGTTCGGCTGGTTGAAGACGGGGAGCGCGCGCGACAGCATCCGCCCGAGATCCGCGGGCGTGACGCCGCGGCTGCCGCCCTGCCCGTTCGCGCAGCCCGTGTGCCCGAGGTGATGGTGGCCGAGCTCGTGGCCGAGCACGAACGCGAGCTGCTCCTGGTAGAGCTGGCGCTGCCGCTCGACCTTGCGCGCGTCCGTGTGCTGCGCGGGATCGATGAAGCCCGCCGGCGGCCGGATGATCGGCTGCCCGGGCCGCTGCCGCTGCGCGAGCATCCGCAGGAACTCGTCGAGCTTCCTCGTCCCGAAGATCTCGTCGGTCGCCTTGAACTGCGCGATCTGCGCCTGCACCTCGAGCAGCCCGTCGGTGATCGCCATGAACGGCATCCGCTGGTCGTCGCAGCCGGCGAACGCGTTCACCTCGCCGACCGTCGGATCGGCGATGAAGGGGATGCCCTTCACCTTCTGCTGCGCGGCCGACGGCAGCGCGCCGATCAGCGCGCCCATGACGACGCCGGCCTCGGACTGGAGCCAGCCGACGTTGATGTCGTTGATGGGATCGCCGAGCACCGGCAGCCCGGGCACCGTGGGCACGGTGAAGGTCGGCGCCGGCGCGGGCCCGGTCTGCGCCGGCGGGTACCCGGGCTGCTGCGGGTAGCCGGGCTGCTGCGGGTAGCCGGGCTGCTGCTGCGGGTAGCCGGGCTGCTGCTGCGGGTAGCCGGGCTGCTGCTGCGGGTAGCCCTGCGGGGGCGCGCCGTACGGAGGGTAGCCCTGGCCGTACGTAGGCTGTGACGGAGGCCGGCGCGAGCTGCTCCGCTGACAGCCTGCGACGAGGCCGAGAGCCAGAGCGAGGGCGCCGATCGATCGAAGCAGGTTCATCGCCCGCGAGCATAGCGCACGGAGCGGGCGTCAACCTGCGCTCCGGCGCGAGCAGGATCCCAGCGCGGCGCGGCTCGCGCGCCGCGATGAGCCGAAAGCCGCGGCCCGGGCGTCAGGCGCAGGAGGACCGATGAACAGAATCCGAGCCTGGTCTGCAGCCGCCGCCCCCCTGTGGATCAGCGCCGTCGCGCTCTCGGGGTGCGGCGGCGCCTCCGTCGCGCATGCGCCCGCGGCGCCGGAGCCGGCCGGCACCGTCGCCTCCGCGACGCCGCGCGAGGAGGGCTCCATCGAGACGGCCGACGACGCGCTCGCGGCGCTCGAGCGCGCGGAAGGCGAGCTCGACCAGGCCCTCGGCGGACCGGCCGCTCACGAGGAGGACCGCGCCGCGGCGCAGGCAGCGCCGTCGGGAGCGCCGCCGCCACCGGCAACGGCGCCGTCGCCGCCGCGCGCGGCGGCGACGGCGGAGGCCTCCGGCAGCGCCCCCGCGCCGTCCACGCGGGCGACGACCACGGCCGGCGGGCACCCGGCCAAGAAGGCCGAGGCCGCGCCGGTGTCCGCGGCGCCGTGCGAGACCGCGTGCCGCGCGCTCGCGTCGATGAGCCGCGCCGCGCAGCACCTCTGCGGGCTGGCCGGCGACGCGGACGCGCGGTGCGACGCCGCTCGCACCCGCGTCAAGAGCGCGACCGACCGCGTCGAGGCGCGGTGCCCGCGCTGCGCCGAGCCCTAGCGCGGCGGGGCTCCGCGGCGTCCGCGCCCGCGGCCGCGGTACGGACCGTCCGCGGAAGCGGCGTCAGGGCCCCGGCGCGAGGAGCTGGAGCAGCCGCACGTTCTTGTACATCTCCCCGAGCGAGCCCGCCGCCGCCTGGCCGGCCTTCGCCAGCCGATCGAGCTCCTCGGGCCGCACGTCCACCTGCACCGTGAGCCGAGCCGCGGCCGGATCCACCGCGAACGTCGCGCGCTTCGCGACCTCGGCGAGCGCCGCGCCGGGCTCCGGGCCGACGAGCGCCGTCAGCGCGTCCACGTTCGCGCGCTTCTCCTCCAGGAGCTTCCGGAGCTCCTCGGCCGCTTCGGCCGACGCGGCGTCGATCGCGACGGTCGCCGAGAGGCCCCCCTTCGTCGAGAGGCCGACGGTGACGGCGCGCGGGCCGGTCGCGCCGGTGAGGATCGCCCGGAGGCTCGGCTTGCTCTCGGCGAGCAGGGCGACGCCCAGGAGGGGGCGATCCCACCCGATGTGCGCGAGGCGGGAGGTGACCTCGTCCCGGCTCGCCAGCGACGCGTCGGCCTCCTCGGCGTCGATGCTCGCGCGGAGGTCGGGCTCGGCGCCGTACAGCAGGATCGAGCCGTCGCGCACGGCGATCGCGTCCTCGCCGGCGCGGAGCAGGTACTTCACGCCCTTGTACTCCGCCTGGACGTAGCTGTGCTCCGCGAGGCGCGCCGCGAGCTTCCGCTCGTCGAAGCGCCCGCGCGCGACGACGAGCGACGGGGAGAGGACCAGCTTGTCGACGTCGAACCCGAGATCGATGCCCGTCGCCTTCTTGATGTCGTCGCGGGTGCGCTCGATGTGCTGCCGCACCGCGCCGCCCTCCGCGCCGAGCGCCTTCAGATCGAGCTGGTGAGGGTCGACGATCACCACGCCGGGAGCGCTGCCGTGGACATACTCGAGCAGCGACTCGTCCTTCGGGAACGTGGCCGCGCGGAGGTGCGCCAGCCCGAAGCCGAGGAGACCGGTCTGCTGGGCGAGGACGACGGCGAACACGAGGGCGAGGAGCACGATGTACTTGGCCTTGCCTCGCTTCTTGGGTGCTCCGGCGGCTCGGGCCGGCTTCGACGCGCTCTCGGTGCTCATCTGTACTCGCTGCGCCCTCGCTGGATACCGCGTGCCGCCGGGCCCTGCGGGAACCGCCGCCGCAAGCGCCTCGAGCGCCGCCCGTCGACCTGGAGCGCGCCGCGGCAGAGCATAACCGGAAGCGGGACGCCGGCCAGGCCTTCCGCCGGGGCCGCTGGACGGATAGAAACGACGCGACGTGCCTCGATCCTCGTCCCCCGATGGCGGCCACGGCGCGCTCGCACAGCCGAGCGACGGCGCCGCGCTGCCCGCCGCCCTCGGCCGCTACAACGTGCAGCGCCTCCTCGGCGAGGGGGCGATGGGGCGCGTCCTGCTCGCGCACGATCCGGTGCTCGATCGCGACGTCGCGCTGAAGCACCTGCGGGACGATCTCCGCATCCCGCGCGACGTCCGCGAGCAGCTCGTCGTGAGGATGCGCCACGAGGCGCGCGCCGCCGCCCGCGTGACGCACCCGAACCTGGTCACCCTCCACGACGTCGGCGAGGACCCGGATTTCGGGCTCTACCTCGTCTTCGAGTACGTCGAGGGGCCGACGCTGAAGCAGCACCTCCTCGAGCGCCCGCTCTCGGCCGCGCAGGCGGCGCGGCTGGCGCGCGAGCTCGGCGAGGCGCTCACGATCGCGCACCGCGCGGGCATCGTCCACCGCGACATCAAGCCGGAGAACATCATCCTCTCCGCGAACGGCGGCAAGATCGCCGACTTCGGGATCGCCAGGATCCCGGACTCGACGCTGACGCACCAGGGGGGGCTCATGGGCACGCCCGCGTACAGCGCGCCGGAGACGTTCCGCGCCGGGAAGTTCTCGCCCGAGAGCGATCAGTTCTCGCTCGCGGCCGTGATGTACGAGGCGATCTCCGGCAAGCGCGCGTTCCCGGGCGACGACGCGGTCTCGGTCGCGTCGAAGATCGCGAGCGACGATCCGCCGCCGATCGCGCAGGGGATCGGCGTGCCGCCGTCGCTCGATCAGGTGCTCGCGCGCGGCCTGTCGAAGCGGCCCGAGGACAGGTACCCGAGCTGCGACGCGTTCGGCGCCGCGTTCGCCGACAGCCTGGAGTGGGCGGCCTCGAGCCAGCTGCCGAGGCGCATGCTGGAGGCCCCCGTCGCCGCGACGGCGGCGCTGTCCACGGAGCCGGGCGCGGTGCGCGCGGACCTGATCGGCGACGACTTCCCGCCCCGCGAGCGGAAGACGGGCCAGGTCGTCCTCGGCGCGGCCGTGGTCGTGGCCACGGCCGTCCTGCTCGCCCGCACGGCGATGCGATCGACGGACGCGCCGGTCGAGGAGCCCCCCGCAGCCGCAGCGCCGATCGCGTCGTCCGCGCCCGCGGCGCCTCGGCCGAGCGCCGTCCCCACGGCGCGGCCTGCGCGCCCGAAGCACGGGACCGCGGAGACCTCGCCGCCCGCCGCGTCATCATCATCATCGTCCACGCCGCGCGCGACGGGCAGCGCGGAGCCCAGCGCGAGCCCGCCTGGAAGCGCCCCGAGCCGGCCCGCGTCGATCACCCTCCCCGAGGACGAGGACGGCGCGGACGCCGGGGCGCCGGAGCCCGACGTCGACGACCTCGACGCGCCGGAGACCACCAACACCGCGCCGGACCCACCCGACGCGCCCGACGCTGGAGCGGCCGATGCTGCTGCGCGTTGAACGGCAGAGATCGCGGTGGCGTTGTCACGAGGAAAAAACTCACCTAAAGGAGCCCGGGTAAGCGGCGTCGCTGTCCGGAACGGCTCGACGTCGAGCGCCTCGTCGGGTCCCTCGCGGCCCCGGCAGGTCGCTCACGCTCACGCCGACCGCCGCGCTGGCGACCGTCTGGAACGCTGTTCTGCCCCTTGAGATCCCCGCGATGACTACCCTGACAAACGGCGACGATCTCCATCTGTCGCTCTACCGAAAGATGTTTCAGATACGCCGCTTCGAGGAAGAAGCGGCTCGCGCGTACGCGCAGAGCAAGATCGGCGGGTTCCTCCACCTGTACATCGGTCAGGAGCCCATCGCCGTCGGCGCCTCCGCGGCGCTCCGCCCTGACGACTACGTGATGACGACCTACCGCGATCACGGCCTCGCCCTCGCCCGCGGGATGACCGCGCGCGCCGCGATGGCGGAGCTCTACGGCAAGGTCACCGGGTGCTCGAAGGGGCTCGGCGGCTCGATGCACTTCTTCGACAAAGAGCACAACATGCTCGGCGGCTACGGCATCGTCGGCGGCCACATCCCCATCGCCGTCGGGACCGCGTTCGCGTCGAAGTACCGCGGCGAGGACCGGGTCTCGATGGTGTTCTTCGGCGAGGGGGCGGTGAGCATCGGCGACTTCCACGAGGGCATGTCCCTCGCGGCGCTCTGGAAGCTGCCGATCGTGTTCGTCTGCGAGAACAACGAGTACGCGATGGGGACGCCGCTCTCCCGCACGCTCTCGGTCGAGGACGTCTCGCTGAAGGCGCTCGCCTACGGGATGGAGCGCGATCGCTTCAACTCCGAGCACGTCCTCCAGGTGCGCGATCGCCTCGCCGAGGCCGTCGAGCGGGCGCGCAAGCACTCGGAGCCGACGCTGGTCGAGATCAGGACGTACCGCTTCCGGGGCCACTCGATGAGCGATCCGGGCAAATACCGGACGAAGGAGGAGCTCGAGGAGCGCAAGAAGAAGGACGTGCTCCTGCGCTCGCGCGTCGAGCTCGAGGAGAAGGGGCACAAGGACGCCATCGAGGCGATCGAGAAGGAGGTCGAAGAGGAGATCGCCGACGCGGTCCGCTTCGCCGAGGAGAGCCCCGAACCCGGGCCCGAGGTGCTCGAGCCCACAACCTATGCAGGACCTTTTGCGCGATGACCGTCCTAAGATTCCGGGAGGCGGTTCGCGCCGCCATGATCGAGGAAATGGAGCGCGACGAGCGGGTGTACCTCGTCGGCGAGGAGGTCGGGCACTACCAGGGCGCCTATAAGGTGACCGAGGGGATGCTCGACAAGTTCGGCGCGAGGCGCGTGATCGACGCGCCGATCACCGAGAGCGGGTTCACCGGCATCTCGATCGGCGCCGCGATGGTCGGGCTGCGGCCGATCGTCGAGTACATGACGTGGAACTTCTCCGCCGTCGCGTTCGATCAGATCCTCAACAACGCGGCGAAGCTCCGGCAGATGTCCGGCGGGCAGCTCAGCATCCCGCTCGTGCTGCGGGCGCCGAACGGCTCGGCGCGGCAGGTCGGCTCGCAGCACTCGCACGCGATGGAGCACTTCTACGCGCACGTCCCCGGCCTCAAGGTGCTCGCGCCCGCGACGCCGGCCGACGCGAAGGGGCTCCTCAAGTCGGCGATCCGGGACGACAACCCGGTGCTCTTCATGGAGAGCGAGACGCTCTACGGCGTGAAGGGCGAGGTGCCCGACGACCCGGACTTCACCGTGCCGCTCGGGGTCGCCTCGATCGCGCGCGAGGGGACCGACGTCACGATCATCTCGTGGAGCCGGATGGTGCACGTGGCGCTCGAGGCGGCCGCGGAGCTCGAGAAGGAGGGCATCAGCGCGGAGATCGTGGACCTGCGATCGCTGCGCCCGCTCGACGAGGAGGCGATCGTGAAGAGCGTCACGAAGACCCACCGCGCGGTCGTGGCGCACGAGGGCTGGCCGTACGGCGGCGTCGGCGCCGAGGTCGCCGATCGCATCCAGCGGCTCGCGTTCGACGAGCTGGACGCGCCCGTCCTGCGCGCGACGACGCTCGACGTCCCGATGCCCTACAACGCACGGCTGGAGCAGTACGTGATCCCGCAGGCGGCGCGGATCATCGAAAACGTTCACCGCGTTCTCTACAAAAGCTGACTGAGCGGACGCACATCCCCGATCAAGGTTGATAGACCCATGGCGAAGGTTCTGGAACTGCCGAAGCTGTCCCCGACCATGGAGGAGGGGCAGATCAGTGCCTGGCACAAGAAGGAAGGCGACGCGATCGACATCGACGATCTGCTCGCAGAGGTCGAGACCGACAAGGCGACCATGGAGTACAAGTCCTTCGATCGAGGGACGCTGCTCAAGATCCTCGTGCCTGCGGGCAGCGTGGTTCAGCTCGGCCAGCCTGTCGCGATCATCGGCAACCCGGGCGAGGACGTAAGCGCCCTCGTCGGGGGGAGCGGCGGCGGCGCTCCGGCGCAGAAGCCGGCGGCGGCGGCGGAGCCCAAGGGGGCTCCCGCCGCGCAGCCGGCCGGCGGCGCCGCGCCGAGCGGTGAGGCGCCCGGCACGGCCGCGCCGCCCGCGGCGCGCGGCGAGGCGGTCTCGCCGCCCACGCAGCCCGCGGCGCCGCAGCCGGCGTCCGACGGGCGCGTGCGGGCCTCGCCGTACGTGCGCAAGCTCGGCCGCGAGCGCGGGCTCGACCTCACCAGCGTCGCCGGATCGGGCCCGCGCGGGCGCATCGTCGCGCGCGACCTCGAGGGGCTGAAGCCGGCGCCGGCCGCCGCGGCGGCCGCGCCGACCGCCCCCGGCGAGCTCGCCGCGCCGGACGTGCGTCCGCTCAGCATGATGCGCAAGGCGATCGCGCGGCGCCTCACCGAGTCGAAGCAGACGGTCCCGCACTTCTACCTCTCTATCGACGTCGACGCCGATCCGCTGAACGCGCTGCGCGAGCAGATCAACGCGGATCTCGCGGCGGCCGCCGCCGAGGGCGAGAAGCCGGCCAAGATCAGCTTCAACGATCTCCTGGTGAAGGCATGTGCCATCGCGCTCGTGCGCGTGCCGGAGTGCAACGCGCAGTTCACCTCGGACGCGATCCTCGTCCACCGGCGCGTCGACATCTCGGTGGCGGTCGCCGTCCCCGAGGGCCTCGTCACGCCCGTGGTGCGCGACGCCGATCGCAAGCAGGTGCTCGAGATCGCCACCGAGGTGCGCGAGCTCGCCGGGAAGGCCAAGTCGAAGAAGCTGCGGCCCGAGGAGATGGCGAACGGGACGTTCTCGATCTCGAACCTCGGCATGTACGGGATCGACAACTTCGGGGCCGTCATCAACCCCCCCGAGGGCGCGATCCTCGCCGTGGGCCAGGTCCGCCGCGAGCCCGTCGTGCGCGGCGAGCAGGTCGTGCCGGGCCGCCGCATGGCCATGACGCTCTCCTGCGATCACCGCGTCGTCGACGGCGCGGTCGGCGCGACCTTCCTCAAGGTCCTGCGCCAGCTGCTGGAGCACCCGACGCAGATCCTGCTCGGCTGATCCTCCCCGCCACGACCAGCGCTCAGCCAGGACGCAGAGGACGCCGGGGCTCTCCCCCGGCGTCCTCTTGCGCGGCGCCTTCCGACCTCACCAGCCGCCGAGCTCACCCGCCGCCACGACGCGCCGGCGCCGCGCTTGCGCTCAGGTCGCCTCGGCGCCGCCGCCGAGCGCGTCGCCGAGGCGCGCCAGGTTCCGCGAGAAGATCTGCACGGACGGGTGCGACGGCCCGAGCGCCTTCGTGGCGATCGCCACGGCGCGCTCGATCTGCTGCCAAGCGCCCGATAAGTCGCCGAGCGCCTGCAGCACGCGGCCGAGGTTGTTCACGATGCTCGCCACGACCGGGTGGTCCGGCCCGTAGGTCGCCTGCGCGATGCCGAGCGCCCGCTCCAGCTGCTCGCGCGCCCCGGGCAGCTCGCCCAGCGCCTGCAGCACGCTGCCGAGGTTGTTGCAGCCGATCGCCACGGCCGGGTGATCCGGCCCGTAGGTCGCCTCGGCGATCCTCAGCACGCGCGCGAAGTTCGCCCGCGCGCCCTCGAGGTCGCCGAGATCGCGCAGCACGCTGCCGAGGTTGTTGATGTCCCGCGCCACGTCGGGGTGATCCGGCCCGTAGGTGTCCTCGACGATCGCGAGCGCCCGCTCGAAGTCGGCGCGCGCCCCGGCGAGGTCGCCGAGGTCGCGCAGCACGCGCCCGCGGTTGTTCAGCGCGAGCGCGAAGCGCGGGTGGTACTGGCCGTAGCTGTGCTCGTCGATCTTGAGCGCCTCCTCGAACTGCTCGCGCGCGCCCTTCAGGTCGCCGAGATCGTGGAGCAGCCGGCCGAGGTTGGTGCGGCCGATCGCGACGGTCGGGTGATCCGGCCCGTAGGCGCGGATGTCGATGGCGAGCGCCCGCTCGAGGTGCACGCGCGCGCCCGCGAAGTCGCCGAGGTCGCGGAAGAGCGCGCCCAGGTTGTTGAGCCGTATCGCGACGCTCGGGTCGTCGGGGCCGTACGTCGCCTCGTCGATGGCGAGCGCGCGCTCCAGGTGCTTGCGCGCGCCGGGCAGGTCGCCCTGATCCATGAGCACGCTGCCGAGGTCGTTCACGTCGCGCGCGACCTCCGGGTGGTCGGGGCCGAACCGCGCGATGTCGATCGCGAGCGCGCGCTCCAGGTGGGCCCGCGCGCCGCCGAGGTCGCCGAGATCGTGCAGGACGCTGCCGAGGCTGCGCAGCACCGTGGCGACCTTCGGATCGTCGTGGCCGTACACCGCCTCGTGCAGCGCGAGCGCGCGCTCCAGGTACCCCTTCGCCTCCGCGAACGCCGCGCGCCCCTGCAGGTAGACGGCGAACCGCGCGAGGAGGCGCCCGCGCACCTCCTTCGCGACGTCGTAGGCCTCGGCCTGGCTCGCCGCGGCGAGCGCGTGCGGCAGCCACCGGGCGCAGAAGGGCCACGTCTCCACGTCGTCGCTGCTCTCGGGGAACGCGTGGTCGACGAGGCGCACCGCCGCCTCGGCCCACATCCGCCGGTCCTGGGGCGAGAGGCGATCGCGCACCACCGCCTGGACGAGCCGGTGCACCGAGAGCGCGCCCTCGTGCACGTCGATGAACGAGTAACGGCGCAGCGCGGCGACCGCCTCGTCGAGCATCAGCGGATCGCTCAGCGCCTCCGCGAGCGCCGGCGGCAGGTGCGGCGCGGCGTCGGCGAGGCCCTCGCGCGGGATGTCGTCGGGCGCGAGGAACGCGCACAGGCTCAGGAGATCGACCGCGACGGGCGAGAAGCGCTGCGCCTCCTGGAAGGCGAGGCCCCAGGTGGTGGCGACCGGCGTCGGGTAATCCATCGGCACGCCGCGGAGCAAGAGCTCGCGCTGGTGGTCGCCGAAGACCGCGTGGTAGGTCGCGATCGACGACCCCGTCTCCTTGATGGTCGCCGCCGCCTGCACCAGCGCGAGCGGCAGGTCGCCGAGCGTCTCGGCGAGCCGCTCCGCGGCGCGCTCGTCGCTCTGCCCGGTCTTCTCGAGCAGGAACTTCACCGAGTCGGCGCGATCGAGCGCCGGCACGGTGAGCGGCGTGGCGATGCCGCGGAAGCTCGGGTTGCGCGAGGTGATGAGGATGTGCCCGGTGCGCGGGTGCGGGAGGTACGGGGCGACGTCCCGCGGATCGTTCACGTTGTCGAAGACGAGGAGCCACTTGTCGTTGCGCGACAGCCACGACCGGACCGCCTCGATCGCGATCCGCTGGTCGGCCTCGTTCTGCTCCGGCAGGTCGAGCGCCGCGGCGAGGCGCGCGAAGTCCTCGGCGGTCGTCGCCGGCTCCTCGGCGCGGACCCACCAGACGACGTTGTACTGGCTCGCGTACCGGTGCGCGTACTCCGCGGCGAGCTGCGTCTTGCCGATCCCGCCGAGGCCGCTGATCGCCTGCGTGAGCGCCGCGGGCCCGCCCGTCGTGAGCGCGCTCCGCAGCTCGTTGAGGAGCTGGTCGCGCCCGGTGAAGCTCGGGTTGCGCGGCGGCAGCTTCTTGATGTGCGGCTCTGCGTCGGGCGAGCTCGACTGCCGCCGGGGGGCCGGCCGCTGGGTCGGCGGCTCCGTCTCGCGGACGGCGCTCCGGATCCCCTTCGCGATCTCGGTGAACGCCTCGCTCTGGTTGGGGTAGCTCGTCACCGGCCGCGCGCGGCTCGGCAGCGGCTGCAGCTTGCCGAGCGCCGTCTTCTCCCAGGCGCAGGGCCGCAGGATGACCGGGATGACCCGGCACTCCCCCGCCTCGTGCCGGGCGATCGCCTCCCGGAGCTCCGGGGAGAGCCACGCGTCGGTGTTGAGGAAGTCCGCGCTCACGAGCAGCAGCACGACCCGCGCTTCGCGCAGCCTCGCCGCGAACGCCTCCCTCCGCTCTCTCCCGCCGCCGAGGGCGAAGCCCTGGTACGTCCGGATGACCCCTTGCCGCTTCAGCGCGTCGAGGTGGGTCTCGAGCTTGGGCCGCAGGTCCTCGTCCCTCGGGGAGTAGGAGAAGAACAGATCGGCGGGGCTCGTCGCCAAGGCAACCATAGTTCCTCTCGCGGGCCTTAAGGTCTCACGACGGACCTGGAGCGCAACGAGAATACGCGCTCGGGAAAGGCCCAGGAAGGGACGGGTTGTGACGCTCTCGGCGGATACATGCGGGTCGAACCTCCATGGCTTCTCGGGGGGCTTGCCTTACCCAGAATCCGGCTCCGTCCTACCTTCGCGTTCCTCTTCCGTGCCGGGGAGGAACCTGCCGGAAGCCTGCACGATGCGGCGCGCCGCTTCCATCCATTGCCGCCGATCGTCCCGCCGCAGCTGGTTGCGGACGACGATCTTCACGAGGCGGTGGACGCTGAGCGCGTGCGGCCGCACCTCGATGAGCGAGTGCAGCCGCAGCATCGCGATCGCGTCGTCGAGCGCGAGCGGGTCGTACTCGCTCAGCGCCCGCCGCGGGATCTGATCCATCGGCAGGAACGAGCAGAGGCTGAGGAGCTCCGCCGCGGCCTGGTGGGTGAACACGGCGGCGAGCGCGCTCTCCCACGCGGTCGCGACCGTGACCGGGAAGCTGACCGGGCGCTCCAGGAGCGCGGCCGGGCGCTGGCGGAACAGCGCGAGGTACTCGGCGAGCGGGCGCCCGGTCTCCTCGATGTACGCGCCGGCCTGCGCCAGGGCGAGCGGCAGGTCGCCGAGCTCCTCGGCGAGCGCGTCGGCCGACTCCGCGTCGGTCTCGCCGGTGCGCCGGAGCAGGAAGGCCACCGACTCGCTGCGCTCGATGCCGCGGACGGTCACCGTCGTCAGCCCGCGCCAGATCGGGTTCTGCGACGTCGTGATGATGTGGCCGCCGTGCGAGACGCTCGGAACGTAGGGCTCGACCTCGCTCGGGTCGCGCACGCCGTCGAAGAGGAGGAGCCAGCGCCCGCGGCGCCCGAGCCGGTTGCGCACCGCCGCGACCGCGCGCGCGGGATCCAGCTGCTCGTGATCGGGCAGCCGCATCTCGGCGGCGAGCGCCATGAAGCCGGCGTC
The DNA here is from genome assembly GCF_028553905.1 of Sorangium sp. So ce836. Classification (NCBI taxonomy): domain Bacteria; kingdom Pseudomonadati; phylum Myxococcota; order Polyangiales; family Polyangiaceae; genus Sorangium; species Sorangium sp. So ce836. The sequence goes on from NZ_CP102233.1 coordinate 6,510,801, forward strand.
CATCGTCGCCGCGCCCTGGCCGTCGATGAGGAAGACCGTGTCGTAGGCGCTGGCGTTGCGGTACGCGTACTCGATCGCGAGCTTCGTCTTGCCGGTGCCGCCGAGCCCGCAGAGCGGCGCCATGCCGCGCCGCGCGAGCGTGGCGCCGATCTCGGCGAGCAGATCCTCGCGCGCGGCCAGGTTCCGGCCGGTCCACGCGGGGACGCTCCAGAGCCCGGGGGGCGGTGGCACCTCTGATTGGCTCACCGGCTGGGCGCCGGGGGTCGGTGAGCCTACGGGGGGTTTTGGGTGAGCTGCTCGACCTGCTTTCGGATGCCCTTGGCGATGTCGGTGAACGCCTCGCTCTGGTTGACCCAGCTCGTCACCGGGCGCCCGCCCCGCGGCAGGCTGGCCAGCTTGCCGAAGGGCGCGCCCTCCCAGTCGCAGGCGTCGAGGATGACCGGGATGACGCGCGCCTCCCCCCGCTCGTGGCGCTCGATCGCCTGCTGCATCTCGACGTCGTAACAGAAGTCCGACGCGAGGAAATCGGCGCTGATGAGCAGGAGGATGACCTTCGCGGTCTCGAGGTGCTCGGCGAGCGCGCGGTCGCGCTCCTCGCCGGCGCCGATCTCGCCGTCGTGCCAGCCGCGGATGACGCCCTTGCGCTTGAGGATGGCGAGGTGCGTCTCGAGCTTGTCGCGCAGCTCGCGGTTGCTCTCCGAGTACGAGAAGAACACCTCGATGGGGCTCGCCGGAGGCTCGGACACCCGCTCGCGCCGCGGCGAGTCGAGCGCCCCCGGCATCGTGACCGTGTCGTCGTACACCGCCGAGCCGGGCGGGAGATCGTACGACGGGAAGCCGAGCGGCGACGACGACGGCGGCAGCTCCAGGTCGGGGATCGGCGGCGGGACGATCGAGCGGGAGCGGTGCGATGCCCCGCGCGCACGGGGCGCGCTCATGCGCTCGAGGATCGCGAGCGCCTTGTCGTGGCTGCCGTCGGCGGTGTCGTAGGGCAGGAGCGAGAACCCCATGTCGACGAGCGTCGCGCGGCGGAGCGGCGTCAGGCTCGCGCTCGGGACGACGACGAAGCGCGGCGGCGGCGAGCTGCCCGAGAGCGCGTGGATGTCCGACAGCATCTCGTCGAAGTTGCCGTCGGCGCGCCCGAAGCCGATGAAGAGCACGGGGCACTTCGAGAGCACGGCCGTGAGCGACCTGCGCACGTCCGGGTCCGCGATCGACGCGAGGAAGCGGTCGCGCTCGAACACCCAGCTGCCCGGATCCTTCAGCGTGCCGTGCAGCTTGAGGATGAAGCGCCGCCGCCACGCGACCTCGTCGGTGACGCGCCACATGGTGTCCCACTCGTGGCCGAAGGCGCGCTCGAGCAGGTGGTTGAGGTTCGTGGTGAGCACCGCGCGCAGCCTGTCCCGCAGCGCGGCGATCGCGAGCGCGATGCGCGGCGGCTCGAGCCCCTCGTCGTCGAGCGCGTCCTCGACGAACGCGTTGAACTCCGCCGCGCCGAGCGCGTGCTCCGCCGCGGCGAGCGCCTCGCTGTAGCGCTGCGCTCTCGCGAGCGCCGCGACCTCGGCGGTCATCACCTCGTCCCCGACCTGCTCGCGCACCCTCTCGACGAGCAGATCGACGAGCTGGCGCCACGTCGGCAGCCCGGCCGCGGCCGAGATGCCTCCCCCCACGAAGAGCACGAGCTCTCCGCTCTCGAACGCCTCGCGCAGCTCTTCGATCACCGCGGCGTCGAGCTCCGCGCTCACCGTGTTCCCGTTGTCCATAAGGGTTGACATCGAGCCCCTCGAGTCTATCGCTCCTCGGCGTCCGGCGCACTTTTGCGGCGCGTCGCGCGCGCCTCCGCGCGTGACGCGCGGAGGCGCGACGCCGGGCCCCGCGCGGCGCGGCGGGCCCGCGCCCACGATGTCCCAGACGACAGGGCCGCGCCGCCCGGGGCTCGGTCAGGCTCGGTCGGAACAGGCCGAAACAGTCCGCGAGCCTGGAGCATGCTACGCCTGCGACATGCGTCCGGCGGCTCTGCTCGTGCTGGCCGCGCTGGCCTCGATTTTCGCAGTCTCCATGGTCGGCGTGGCCGCTCCTGCTCCTCCTCCCCCCCGCGCGCGGCGCGCCCCGCGTCTGCCGGCGAGCGCGCAGGCCGCGCTCCCGGCGAGCGCCGGCGGCCAGGGCGCGCGCTCGCCCGCGAGCGTCGTCGCGCTGCGCGCGCCCGGGCCGCCCGCGGTCCTCGTGCGCGCGGGCAGCTTCACGATGGGCTCGAGCGAGGTCGAGATCGCGCACGCGGTGACGCTCTGCAAGCTCGAGCCGGGCGGCGATCTGTGCGTCGACGAGACCGAGGCGAGCTTCGCGAACGAGCTCGTGCCGCACGAGGTGTACCTGTCGGACTTCTGGATCGATCGCACCGAGGTCACCGTCGCCAGCTACCGCCGGTGCGTCTCGGCCGGACTCTGCACCGAGCCTCCCTATGCGTCCGGCGGGCAGCGGTTCGATCGGCCGGGGTATCCGGTGGTGCTCGTCTCGTGGAGCGACGCGCAGCGCTACTGCGCCTGGGCCGGCGGCCGCCTGCCGACCGAGGCCGAGTGGGAGCGCGCCGCGCGCGGCGCGGTCGGGCGTCGTTACCCGTGGGGCCATGTCTACAACCCGTTCCACGCGAACCACGGGCGGCTCTCGTTCGACGAGCTCGACGACGGCGACGGCTTCCTCGAGCTCGCTCCCGTCGGCTCGTTCGTCGCCGGGCGGACCCCCGACGGCATCGACGATCTCGCCGGCAACGTCGAGGAGTGGGTCGCCGATTACTACCATCCCGAGTATCCAAGCGGCAGCGCGAAGGATCCGCGGGGGCCCGACATGGGGGAGGAGCGCGTGCTGCGGGGCGGCAGCTACATCCTGGGTCGGCCGTGGCTGCGCGGCGCCGCGCGGGGGCACGATCTGCCGACCAGCCGCCGCGCGTGGCGCGGCTTCCGCTGCGCGCGCGACGCCTGACCGAGCCGACGCGTGCGACGCCTGAACGAGCCGACGCGCGCGGCGCCGCTCGCGCGCGGACGGCGATGAGCCCGCGCCGCGGTTGGCCGCCGCGCCGGAAGGGCCCATACTGCGCCCGTGAGGATCGCGCACCTCTCTGATCTCCACCTCCTGTCCCTCGAGGGGGCCATCCCGTTCCGGCTGCTGAACAAGCGGCTCACGGGCTACATCAACCTCCGTTTCCGGCGCCGCGCCATCCACAAGCCGCACGCGGTGCACGCGGCGGCGAAGGAGATCCGGCGGCTCGGCGTCGACCACGTCGTCATCACGGGCGACGTGTCGAACCTCGCGCTCGAGCGGGAGTTCGTCCTCGTCCGCAGCTTTCTGCAGCGCGATCTCGGGCTCCCTCCGGAGCGGGTGAGCCTCGTCCCGGGGAACCACGACGCGTACACGAAGGGCGCGCACCGCTCGCAGCGGTTCTCCCAGTACTTCGCGCCGTACCTGCGGTCCGACCTCCCGCTCGGCGACGCGGACGAGCGCGATGACGGCGCGCCCCGCGGCGACGGCGGTGGCTCGGCGTTCCCCTTCGTCCACCTGCGCGGGCCGGTGGCGTTCATCGGCCTGTCGACCGCCTGGCCCCGTCCGCCGCTGGTCGCCTCGGGGCGGCTCGGCCCGGTCCAGCTGCGCGCGCTGGAGCGCGTGCTGTCGCACCCGGAGGTGCGGCGGCGGACGCCGATCGTGCTCCAGCACCACCCCTTCCACAACCCGGCGAGCCGGGCGAAGACCTTGCTGGAGGGCCTGGGAGACGCCGCGGCCGAGGGGCGATTGCTCCGGCACGTCAGCCGCGGCCTGCTGCTGCACGGGCATCTGCACCGCCGCATTCACCGGAAGCTGCACACCGAGCGGGGTCACATCGACGCCGTGGGCGCCGCCAGCGCCTCGCTGCTCCACGAGAGCGACGAGCGGATGGCCGGGTTCAACGTCTACGAGGTCGACGACGCGGGGGCGATCAGGGGCATCACCTCCCACCGCTTCGTCCCGGGTCAAGAGGCGTTTCGCGAGGTCCCGGTCCCCGAGCGCTGAGCGCGTCCCGCGCTCGGCGGAGCGCCCGGCGCGACGCGGCGCTCTGCCGGGCGCCCCACCGGACGCCGCGCGCAGCTCATCCGCCGCGCGAAGCACCCGCCGTGCGGGCGCGCGATGATCGGGCTCGGAGGTGGGGTGGTTCGATCGCAGCGGGGGCGCTGCGCTGGCAGTCCGGTGGGGCGCTGGTCAGGAGGAAATTCAGGCGGTGGCGCGGATCACGTTGACCGCCTGGAGACCTTTGGGACCTTCCTTGATCTCAAATTCGACGGTCTCGTCCTCGAACAGACGGCGGCGCCCCTCCCCGTTGATCTGCGAATAGTGAACGAAGACGTCGGGGCCAGTCTCCTGCTTGATGAATCCCCAGCCCTTCTCGTCGTTGAACCACTTTACCTTGCCAACTGCCATATTTCCTCCACTTCAGAGCTCGTCGATACCCGAGGCGCGCAGGCTGGGAGTCGGGAGGAGGCCGCGGCCGCGGCTGTGGCCTCCTATGATTCCGATGCGGGCTTGGCTGCTTGCAGCAAAACCCCCCTCGTAGACAAATCCAGCTTGCGCAGGGCGGCTGCCCAGCCGCTGGTTGATGTGCATGCGCGGCGACTTCGACGATTCTCCCCGGTCCGAGCGGGCGCCAACGTAAACGGCCCGATGCGCCAAGGTCAAGCAGCGATGATGGTTCGACCCGCGCTCGCGCGAGGCCGCACCGCCTCACCGGCAGTCGCTCCTTGCAGCAGCTTCCGACGGGAATGCCCCGCCGTACAGCAGATCCTGACGGCGAGTACGGAAGCACGACCAATCACGGGGTTGCCTCGCGGTGCGAAGCAGGATTCGCGCGGCTGTCAAGATTTGCGCTCTTATCGAAGAGCCTTGTGCGTCGACCCGCGCATGGCGTCGCGCCCCTCGACGCGGCTCGCGAGATGGCCTAGCGGCCCTCGACGCGGCTCGCGAGATGGCATAGCGCCCCTCGACGCGGCTCGCGAGATGGCCTCGCCCCCTCGACGCGGCTCGCGAGATGGCCTCGCCCCCTCGACGCGGCTCGCGATGGCCTCGCGCCCCTCGACGCGGCCATCGAGATGTCGCATGGCCGGCGACGGCCCGCCGACGTCGCGCCGCTGGCCGGCGATGGCTCAGCCTGTCCGGCGACGCGCCGCCGGCGTGCCCCCCTGCGCGCGTGGCGCGGTGCGGCTCCCTCGAGCGGCGCCTGCGCGCGCCACCTGCGCTGCGCCCCGCTGAGCGCGGCCGGCGCGGGCGCGCGAGCCGACGCCCGCGCGCCCGCTCGCCGCCCGTGAGCACGATCCGAAGGCATCTCGTTGACATGTCTGTTCGAGCTTGCTCGTATGGCGTGGCGAGGGCATCGGGTCTCACCTCCGCCCTGGCCCCGCGAGGCGACGAGATGTTCTCGGTGATCATCAGCGAGAAAGGGGGCGCGGAGCGCCGCGAAACCTTCGACCGGACAGAGATCAACGTCGGCCGCGTGCAGGGCAACGACCTGATGCTGCCGAAGGGCAACGTGTCGAAGCGGCACGCCCGCCTGCTCTTCCGCGACGGGCGCTTCATCGTCACCGATCTCAAGAGCACGAACGGCACGTACGTCAACGGCCGGAAGATCGCCCAGGCGACGATCGTCCGCGAGGGCGACAAGATCTACATCGGCGACTTCGTGCTGCGGATCGAGACGGCGGCGGCCGGAACGGCGCCCCCCGACAGCACCGCGCCCCCGGCGCGCGTGCCGGAGGAGACGGGCACCGGCGATCCCTCCCACCTCGCCGACCGCGCGCCGCCGTCCGCCGAGAAGGGGCTGCACCGGTCGGCGCCCCTGCCGCTGATCAACGAGAAGGGCGAGCCATCGCGCACCAGCCAGGGCGTGATCAGCCACTTCCCGCTCGAGCACGATCCGGACGAGTCGGCCGACGCCGCGATGCCCGTCCCCGGCCCGCCGCGCATCCCCTCGCCTCGCCCGCCCATCGCGCCAGGCGCGCAGGGCGGCGCGTCCGGTCCACCGCCCCTGCCGATCCCTCCGGCGACGCCGAACGCCCCGGGCGCGCGCGACGGCCGCGCCGTGGCGCCCCCCGTCCACCCGACCACGCAGATGGCGCGCCCCTACCCGACCGCGACCCCGCTGCCGGGTCAGGGCGGCGCGACCGTCGCGCCGCCGCAGGGGACCGCGAACGTCGCCGTCCACCCCAGCGTGGTCCCCATCCCCAGCCGGCGCGCCATCCCGCCCGTCTCGGACCGGGTCGACCGGGGGCAAGGCGACTCGGCGCAGGCCGTGGCGCACCGCAGGGCGCTCGCGCGCCTCGTGGAGCGGCTCGCCGACCTGATCGACCTCGCGCCGCTCGACGGCGGGGCGCCGCCGGACGGCGCGCTCGCCCAGCGGATCGAGCAGGCCATCGCCGCGGGCGCGGAGGCGATGCGCGCGGCGGGCGAGCTCCCCGCCGAGGTCGACGCCGAGGCGCTCATGGCCGACGCGCAGCGGGAGCTGCTCACGCTCGGCCCGCTCGATCGCCTGCTCGACGACGCCGAGGTCGGCGAGATCCAGGTGTTCCGCCACGACCACGTGATCGCGATGCACGGGCGCCGGCGCGTCATCACGGAGGTCGGGTTCAGCAGCGATCGCGCGGTCGACCGCGTCATCCACCGGCTCTGCGCGATGGCCGGGCAGCCGCTCGAGCCGGACGCGCGCTTCGTCGAGCGGACGCTGCCGCAGGGGCGGCGGCTCTTCGCCGTGCTCCCGCCGGCGGCGACCTCCACGCTGGTGATCCGGAAGCCGCAGCGCCCCGACGTCACGCTCGAGGACCTGGTGCGCAACGGGACGATCTCGCGCGCGATGGCCGTCCTGCTCTCCCAGTGCGTGATCGGGCGCGGCAACCTCCTCGTCACGGGGACGCGGGACGCCGGCACGGGCTGGCTGCTCGGCGCGCTCGCGGCCGCGGCGCAGCCCGACGATCGGTTCGTCGTGCTCCAGGACGAGGACGAGCTCGCCCTCGATCAGCCCAACACCCTGTCCATCGCGCTCGGCAGCACGGCGGCCGAGCGGGCGCGTGCGGTGCAGGCGGCCGTGCGCCTCCGGCCGGAGCGGGTCGTGGTGAGCTCGTTCTCGGGCCACGTGGCGGCCGAAATCGTCGACGCGATCGGCGGCGGCATGGACGGCGTGCTCGCGGCCGCCCGGGCGCCCACGCTGCGCCAGGCGGTGACGCGGCTCCCCGCGGACATCGCCGCGACCCGCCCGGGGATCACGCCGGAGGCGGCGCGCGAGTGGCTGGCGTCGTCGTTCGACCTGGCGATCGAGATCGCGCTGCTCCGCGACGGCCGCCACCGCGTGCTCCGCATGGCCGAGCTCGCGCTCGAGAACGGGCAGATCGCCATCCGCGACGTCTTCACGTTCGTGGTCGAGCGGACGGCCGCCGGCGGCGCGCTGGAGGGGACGTTCCACCCCTCCGGGCTAGTGCCGGACATCGTGGAAGATCTCCAGTCGCGCGGGCTCAGCGTCGACACGTCGACCTCGTTCCGGCGCAACCGCTAGCCCCGCCGGCCAGCGCCATCACGGGCAAGCACGAGCAAACACGAGCAAGCAGAGACCAGAAGCGCACGAATCTCCGGCGCGAGGTGAGAACGTCTTGACGGGCGCCGGCGAGAAACGGAGGTTATGCTGTTGAACAGCCATGGCCATCCGCACCATCCTCCACTATCCCGACCCGCGCCTGCGACAGAAGGCGCAGCCGGTCGGGGACATCACCCCCGAGATCACCAAGCTTATCGACGACATGGCCGAGACCATGTACGCCGCGCCCGGCGTCGGCCTCGCGGCCACGCAGATCGGGGAGCCACACCGCATCTTCCTCGTCGACGTCGCCTCCGACAACGAGCCGAGCAACCTCCTCGTGTTCATCAACCCGGAGATCGTCCGGCAGGACGGACAGCAGGTCGGCCCCGAAGGCTGCCTGTCGTTCCCCGGCATCAGCGAGGACATCAAGCGCGCCGAGCGCGTCAGCGTCCGCGCCCGCGGGCGCGACGGCGCGACGTTCGAGATCGCGGCCGACGGCCTGCTCGCCGTGGCCATCCAGCACGAGCTCGATCACCTCGACGGCGTGCTGATGATCGACCGGATGGGCACGCTCAAGAAGCGCATCGTCCAGCGGAAGATGCAGAAGCGCGGCGCCGAGGCGACGGGCTGAGCCGCGCCCGCGCCCCGGTCAGCTGCGCGCCGGGAAGGCCAGAGGGCCGCTGACGTACGCGTCGCGGCCGCAGAGCTCCCAGCGCGGATCGACGATCCGGGGCGCGTCCCCCGGCGTGTCCGGGCCGGCCCAGTCGACCGCGCCCGGACGGCCGCGGGGGCCGAGCAGGATGGGCGCGACGAAGGCGTGGAGCTCGTCCGGCAGGCGCGACGCGAGCAGGCTGCCGGCGAGCTCGGCGCCGCCCTCCACGAGGATGGAGACGATCCCCTGCGAGGCGCAGAGGCGCATCGCGGCGGTCACGTCGACCCGGCCCTCCGCCGAGGTCGGCGCGCGCAGGACGACGCAGCCCGCGTCCACGAGGACCTGCTCGGCCGCCTCGGGCGCGTCGGCGCCCGTGAGCACCCACGTCGGCACATCCCGCGCCGTCTGCGCCAGGCGCGTGTGGAGCGGCAGCCGGAGCCGCGTGTCGAAGACGAGCCGGATGGGGCTCCGCCCGCCCGGCGGGAGCCCCGCCTCGCGCAGGGTGAGGCGAGGGTCGTCGGCCAGCGCGGTGCCGATCCCGATCGCCACCGCGTCGTGGCGCGAGCGGAGCTCCTGCACCTTGGCGCGCGCCTCCGGGCCGGTGACCCACTTGGAGGCCCCCGTGCGGGTCGCGATGCGGCCGTCCAGCGACAGGGCGAGCTTGAGCGCGATGTGGGGGATGCCGGTCGTGATGAACTTGGTCCAGGGCGCGATCAGCGCGCGGGCATCGGCGCTGGCCACGCCGAGCTCGACGGCGAGCCCGGCGTCGCTGAGCCGCTGCGCCCCGCCGCCGACCACCCCGGGGTTCGGATCGGGCGCGCCGATGACGACGCGCTTGATGCCGGCGCTCAGCACCGCGTCCACGCAGGGCGGCGTGCGCCCCTCGTGGTTGCAGGGCTCCAGCGTCACGTAGAGCGTCCCGCCGCGCGCCGCGTCCCCGGCCATCGCGAGCGCGAGCCCCTCGGCGTGCTCCTCGCCGGCGCGCGCGTGGTGCGCGACGGCGATGACGTCCCCCGCGGTGTTCACCACCACCGCGCCGACCGGGGGGTTCGGCGACGGCATCGCCTTGTGCGCCTCCTCGATGGCGAGGCGCATCATCGCGGCGTCGAACTCGGGATCGGGGGTGGGGAGCTTCGCAGACATCGAAGTGCCGGATCTACTAGGGCGCCTTGGCCTTCACAAGCTTGCCAAGCTCGACCATGAACTGGTCGATGTCCCGAAAGGAACGATAGACGCTGGCGAACCGGACGTAGGCGACCTCATCGAGCGCCCGCAGGTGGTTCATCACCCGCTCGCCGAGCTCGGTCGACAGGATCTCCCGCCGCTCGGATTCCTGCGCCTCACGCTCGATCGCGTCGGCGATGGCCTCGATCTGGTCGGTGGACACGGGCCGCTTGTTGCAGGCGATGCGGAGCCCCCGCACGAGCTTCTGCCGGTCGAAGGGCTCCCGCCGGCCGTCCTTCTTGACGACCGTCGGCAGGATGTCCTCGACGCGCTCGTAGGTCGTGAACCTGCGCTCGCACGAGGCGCACTCGCGCCTCCGGCGGATCACGTCGCCCGCGCCGCCGGCGCGGGAGTCGATGACCCGGTCCTCGAGGTGGCCGCAAAATGGGCACTTCATCGAGCCATCCGGCGCGGCGCGCGATCAGCCGTCGAACTGGGAGAGCACGAGGGACACGTTCGTCCCGCCGAAGCCGAAGGAGTTCGACATCACGTGCTTCAGGCGGCGCTCGCGGGAGGTGAACGGCACGTAGTCCAGGGTGCACTCGGGCTCGGGGTCGTCCAGGTTGAGCGTCGGCGGCACCGCGCCGTGATGCAGCGCGAGGGCGCAGACCGCCGCCTCGACGCCGCCGGCGCCCCCGAGCAGGTGGCCCATCGCCGACTTCGTCGAGCTCACCCAGAGGCGCTTCGACGCCGCGTGTTCGCCAAAGAGCTTCAGGATCGCCCGGGTCTCCTCGATGTCGCCCTGGGGCGTCGAGGTGCCGTGGGCGTTGATGTAGTCGATCGCGTCCGGCGCGAGCCTGGCGTCTTCGAGCGCCATCTTCATCGCGCGCTGCGCCCCGGCGCCCTCGGGCGCCGGCTTGGTGATGTGGTACGCGTCGCACGAGGCGCCGTACCCCACGACCTCCGCGTAGATCTTCGCGCCGCGCTTCTTCGCGTGGGAGAGCGACTCGAGCAGGAGCGACCCGGCGCCCTCGGAGCAGACGAAGCCGTCGCGCCCCTTGTCCCAGGGGCGGCTCGCCCGCTGCGGCTCCTCGTTGCGCCGCGAGAGCGCGAACATCGCGCAGAACCCGCCGATGCCGAGGCCGGTGATCGTCGCCTCGGCGCCGCCCGTGAGCATGATGTGCGAGCGCCCGCGGCGGATCCACTCGAACGCCTCGCCGAGCGAGTGCGCGCTCGACGAGCACGCGCTCGTGTTGCAGTAGCTCGCGCCCCGCAGGTCGAGCGCCAGCGCCACCTGCCCCGCGGCGAGGTTGGCGATGACCGTCGGGATGAAATAGGGGCTGACCTTCTGGGGGCCCTTCTCGTGCAGCGTGATCGAGTGCTGGAACAGGTACTCGAGGCCGCCCAGGCCGACGCCGATGAAGGTGCCGCACTGGTCGCGGTCCTCCTCGGTGAGCTCGATCCCCGCGTCCTTCATGCACATCTGCGAGGCGGCGATGGAGAGCTGGGCGAAGCGGCCCATCTCCTTCACCTTCTTCTTGGGGATGTACTCCTCCGGGACGAACCCCTTCACCTCGCCGGCGAAGCGCGTCGGAAAGGCGCTCGCGTCGAAGAGGGTGATGGGTCCGATACCGGACTGGCCAGCCAGCAAAGATTGCCAGGTGGCCTGCGTCCCGATGCCGTTGGGCGTAACGAGCCCGATGCCGGTGATGACAACGCGTTCCATGGCTCTTTTTGCCCTAGCGCCACCACAGAGGTGAGGACGCGTGCATCGACGAAGGGCGGACCCTTCGCCGGTTCACGCGCCATCACACCTCCATGGTGACGCCGCGTCCGGTAGGGCGGTGGGGACGCTACTTCTTGGCATTCCTTTCGATGTAGTCGACCGCATCCTGGACAGTCCGGATCTTCTCCGTGTCCTCGTCCGGAATGTCGATCTCGAACGCCTCCTCGAACGCGAGGACAAGCTCCACCAGGCCCAGCGAATCGGCGCCCAGATCGTCGATGAAACTCGCTTCAGGCTTGATGTCCTTCTCGTCGACGTCGAGCTGTTCCTTGATGATTCGCTTTACTTCGGCCGTGATGTCGCGACCTTCAGCCATGGTATTCCTCCCGGGAAAACGGACCCCCTAGTAGCCCATCGCCATGGGCGTTGCACCATCGAATTACCTGCGACCGTCTTTTTCGTGTGCGCCTGGTTTGCCGCCGAGCGGACGCCTGGCTGCCGACGTCCCCCCGACGAGCGCGCTCAGACGTACATGCCGCCGTTGACGCGCAGCGTCTCGCCCGTCACGTAGCTGGCCTCGTCGGAGCACAGGAATGAGATCGCCGCAGCGACCTCCTCCGGCCGGCCCGTACGCCCGAGCGGGACCATCTTCGTCAGCCCCTCTTTCATCTCAGCGCTGATCGTCGTCGTCATGTCGGTATCGATGAACCCGGGCGCCACCGCGTTGACGGTGATGCCGCGCCCGGCGTACTCGCGGGCGAGCGACTTCGTCACGCCCAGCAGGGCCGCCTTCGTCGCGGCGTACGCCGCCTGGCCCACGTTGCCCATCTCGGCCACGACGCTGGAGAGGAAGACGATGCGCCCCGTGCGCGCGCGCATCATCACCTTTGTCGCGGCCCGGGCGCACGCGATCGAGCCCTTGACGTTGACGGCGAAGAGGCGATCCAGGTCCTCCTCCTTGATCCGCAGGAGGAGCCCGTCGATCGAGATCCCCGCGTTCGCGACGAGGATGTCGAGCCGGCCGAGGCGCTTCGCCGCGTCGGCGATGGCGGCCTCGGTCGCCTGCAGGTTCGCGACGTCGAAGCCGAGCGCCTCGGCCTTACCGCCGCGCGCGGTGATCGCCTCGACGAGCGCGCGCGCCTCGGCCTCCCCGCGCACGTAGTTGACGATCACGTGCGCCCCCTGCGCCGCCAGCGCCTCCGACGCAGCCCGCCCGATCCCCCGCGATCCACCCGTGACGATCGCAACTTTGCCCGTAAGGTCGAACATCGATGCCTATGCCTCCGAAAGGAACGCGCTCACGCGCTCAATCCCCGCCATGTCGCTCACGCTGAGCACCTTGATCTGCTTCGTGATCCGCTTCACCAGCCCGGCGAGCACCTTGCCAGGGCCGATCTCCAGGGCGTGCGTGACGCCGTCCTCGGCCATGCGCTCGATCGTCCGCATCCACTGCACGGTGCCGTCGACCTGGCGCAGGAGGAGCGACGGCACCCGCTCCGGATCGGCGTTCGGCGCCGCGTCGACGTTCGCGATCACCGGGAAGGCGAGCGGCCTCAGCTGGGTGCGCTCGAGCTCGGGGCGCAGGCGCTCGGCCGCGGGCCGCATCAGCGCGCAGTGGAAGGGGGCGCTCACCTTGAGCGCGACCGCCTTGCCGCCGCGGGCGGCGGCCATCTCGCGCGCCCGCGCCACCGCGGGGCCGTGGCCGGCGATCACGATCTGCCCCGGCCCGTTGTAGTTCGCCGGCGCGACCACCTCGCCTTGCGCCGCCTCCTCGCAGATCGCGAGCACCGCGGGCTGGTCGAGCCCCATGATCGCGGCCATGGCCCCCTCGCCCTCCGGCACGGCCTCCTGCATCGCGGCGCCGCGGACCCGGCAGAGCCGCACCGCCTCCTCGATCTCGAGCGCGCCGGCGGCGACCAGCGCGCTGTACTCGCCGAGCGAGTGGCCGGCCGCGTAGAGCGGCGGCTCGAGGTCGGGCAGGTGCTCGATGAGCGCGGCGGCCACGGCGCAGCTCGTGGCGACGATGGCGGGCTGGGTGTTGCTCGTCTTCGTCAGCTCCTCCATCGGCCCCTCGAAGCAGAGCCGCGAGATCGGCTCGCCGAGCGCGGCGTCCGCGCGCGCGAACGCGCCGCGCGCCGCCGCCGAGGCCTCGGCGAGGGCCTTGCCCATCCCCACCTCTTGGGCCCCTTGCCCTGGAAACAGCCAAGCGATTTTCACGTTTGCCCTCACTTCCAAGCGGGGGAGGCGGACGCCGCGGCCCGTCCCCGAACCACGTCACGAGGCAGGCGCGCGCGCGCCGCTCACATCTCCGGTCATGCCGGCGCGCCGGGCCAGCTCAGCCGCCCGGACGCGCAGATATCGACCCCGACGCCGGCGCGCGCGCATGGCCCCATCACATCCGGACGACGGACGCGCCCCAGGAGATGCCAGCGCCGAGCGCGCAGAACAGGACGTTGTGACCTGGCTTGATGCGCCCGTCGCGGACCGCCTCGTCGAGGGCGATCGGGATCGAGGCGCTCGAGGTGTTGCCGTACTCCTCGATGTTCAGCACGAACCGCTCCAGCGGGAGGCTGAGTCGCGCGGCGACCTGGCTGATGATCCGCAGGTTCGCCTGGTGCGCGACGACCCAGTCGACGTCGGTGGCCGACATGCCCGCCGTTTCGAGCGCGATCAGCGAGGCGCTGGAGAGGTTCTTCACGGCGACCTTGAAGATGTCCTGCCCCACCATGTGGACCTTGTTGCGGTTCTGCTCGATGCCCTCGGCGGTGAGCGGCTCGGCCGTGCCGCCGCCCGGGATGACCAGCGAACTCGCGAGCCCGCCGTCGCTGAAGATCCGCGTCGAGACGATGCCCCTGCCGTCGCCGGACGCAGGCCCGAGCACGACCGCGCCGGCGCCGTCGCCGAACAGGACGCACGTCGTGCGATCCTTCCAGTTCAGGATGCGCGAGAGCAGCTCGACGCCGACCACGAGGATGTTCCGGGCCACGCCGTTGGAGATGAACTGATCGGCGATGGTGAGCCCGTAGACGAAGCCCGCGCAGGCCGCCGAGATGTCGAACGAGGGGATCTCCTGGGCGCCGAGCTTCTGCTGCACGTGCACGGCGCAGGCGGGCATCGGGCTGTCGCCGCTGATCGTCCCGACGATGATCATGTCGAGGTCGGCGGCGGAGAGCCCGGCCGCTGCCAGCGCGGAGCGCCCGGCGGCGGCGGCCATGTCGCTCGTGAGCTCGCCCTCGGCGGCGATGTGGCGCCGGCGGATCCCGGTCCGCTCGCTGATCCAGCTGTCGGAGGTGTCGACGATCTTCTCGAGATCGGTGTTGTGCAGGACCCGGGCTGGCGCGTAGCTGCCCGTCCCGAGGATGCGGCTGTTCGGCCGCGCGGCGCTCACGCGAGGCCCCCTCGCGCGCCCGCGTGGATCTTCGCCGCGTCCGCCTGGGCCTTCGCCGCGCCCGGGTGCGCGGGCGCTGCGATCGCGCGCCCCGGCGTCCGCGCACCCGCCCCGGTCATGTGGCCGCGGTCGCCTTGGTCGCCTTCGCCTTACGCCCGTTGTAGTGCCCGCAGGCGCCACAGGCGCGGTGCGGGAGCCGGGCTTCCCCGCAGTTCTCGCAAGAGACGAGCTGGACGGGGGTCACCTTGTCGTGGTTGGCGCGCCGCATGTCGCGCTTGCTGGGGGTGGTTTTCCTCTTGGGGACGGCCACGGAGCTACTCCTTCTTGGTCTTCTTCTTCGGTGTCCCGGCCTTGGCCGGGGAGGTCGAGGCAGATTGCGCGCGCCGGTCAGAGCCGCCGGGCTTCTGTCCAAGCTTCTCTCGGAGCGCGCTGAGCGGCGCGAGCCGCGGGTCGAGGCCTGGAGCGGCCTCGTCCTCCTCCGCCCCGCCGGCGAGGGTCGAGGAGCCGCCGTCGCGGTCCTCTCGGGACGCGGCAGGACCGATACCCGGGCAAGCCTCAGAGCACAAGGGGAAGTTCGGCATCTCGAGGAGAATGGCTTCCCGGATGAACGGATCGAGCACCACCGTCTCGCCGTCGTACGTGTCGAAGTCGGCCTCGTCGGCCGTGAACTCGTACTCGGGCTCCTTGACCTTGGCCCCCGCCTTCGCCGCCCCGTTGCGGCCCGCATCGTCCCGCCGGTGGCCGTGCCCGTGGGGCTCGGCCTTCGGCGCCGGGCGCAAGAGGAGCGAGAGCTCGGCGTCGATGTCCAGCGCGGCCGGCGACAGGCACCGCGCGCACGGCGTGGCGACCGGCGCCTTGACGCGGCCGCGCACGACGATCTCGTTCCCCGTGCGGGAGAGGCGGGCGGTGAGGTGGCCGGGCGCGCGCCCGGCGACGTCGGCGTCGGCGAGCTCTGCGCTCAGCCAGTCGGTGGGCAGCGGCATGTCCAGCGAGAGGCCGGAGAGGTCGATGTCGTTGGCGGAGACGGCGATCTGGGACATGGGTTCCGGGCCAGTGAAAGCGGAGCGTTTAGCGCGGGGTGCGTTGGCTCGCAAGACCGAGCGCGAGCCGCCGCCGGGGCGGGGCCGCATGGTAGCGTCGCCCCCGCATGGACCATAGCGCCACGCCCGAGATCCCCGCCGCGGGCGCCGCCGGCGAGCGACCGGAGCCTTCGGGGGAGGCCCCGCGGGCGAGCCGGCGCGCGGCGATCGCGCTCGCCCTCTACGCGCTCGTGACGCTCGTGTACGGCGCCAGCGCCTCGCGCGAGCTCTTCGCGGTCCACACGCCCTTCAACCACTACGCCCTGCTGGCGGAGGCGTGGCTGCACGGCCGCCTCGACCTCGGCGGTCCGCCGCCGGCGTACGCGGGCGGCAACGACTTCGCCGTGTTCGGCGATCGCACCTACGTCAGCTTCCCCCCCTTCCCCGCCGTCCTCATCGCGCCGCTCGTGAAGCTCGCCGGCAGCGCCGAGCGCGTGCGCGACGGGCAGTTCTTCCTGGCGTTCGCCGGCGTCGGCCCGGCCGTCCTCTTCCTAGCGCTCGAGAGGCTCTCGGCGTCGCGGCGCAGCCGCCGCACGCAGGCCGAGAACGCCGCGCTCGCGCTGCTCTTCGCGTTCGGGAGCGTGTACTGGTTCAGCGCCGTGCAAGGGACGGTGTGGTTCGCGGCGCACGTCGTCGGCGTGGCGCTCGCGTGCATCTACCTCTACTGCGCGCTCGACGCCGCCCACCCGCTCGCCGCAGGCCTCGCGCTGGGCCTCGGCTTCGCGACCCGCACGCCGCTCGGCTTCGCCCTGCCGCTGTTCCTCTGCGAGGCGCTCCGCGTCGGCCGCTCCGATCCGCGCGCCCTCGCCCGCCGGCTCGCCCTGTTCGCCGCGCCGGCGGCGCTCGTCCTCGCCGCGCTGCTCTGGCACAACCACGCGCGGTTCGGCGACGCGGCCGAGTTCGGGCACCGGTACCTCCACATCGCCTGGCGCGCGCGGATCGAGAAGTGGGGGCTCTTCTCGTACCACTACCTGCCGCGCAACCTCGCGGTGGTGCTCACGAGCTTGCCGTACACCCACGCAGAGGGCGCGCCCTTCCAGATCAACGCGCACGGCCTCGCGCTCTGGGTGACGACGCCGATCTACGCGTGGGCGCTCTGGCCCCGGCGCACGCCGCCCGTGTTCTGGGCGCTCGCCGCCACGGCGGCCGCGGTCGCGCTGCCGAGCCTCTTCTACCAGAACAGCGGCTGGATCCAGTTCGGCTACCGCTTCTCCAACGACTTCGCCCCGTTCCTCTTCGCCATGATCGCCGTCGGGGGCCGCCGCTTCGGCGCGCCGTTCTACGCCCTCGGCGCGGCCGCGATCGCCGTGAACGCGTTCGGCGCGCTCACGTTCCAGCGCGCGGGCTTCGAGCGGTTCTATTTTTTCGAGCGCACCCAGCGCGTCCTCCACCAGCCGGATTGACCGCGCCGGCGCCGCGCCGTCCGCCCCGCCGCCGCGCGAGGGCCCGAAGGCGGCGCGCCCCCTCGGGCGAGCGGGCGATCCGGCGGGCGGCGCACGCGGCCCTTGGGTGCAGGGCGCTCGCTGTGCTAGCCCTCGCCGCGCCATGGAAGCTCTGCTCGACCCGGCCGCCATCGGGCGCGGCCTGCGGCGCATCGCGCTCCAGATCGCCGAGCGCGGCCGCGGCGTGGACGATCTGGCGCTCATCGGGATCCGGCGGGGCGGCGAGCCGCTCGCCAAGCGGCTCGCCGCGCTGCTCCTCGAGATCGAGGGGCACGCGCCGCCGGTCGGCGCCGTCGACATCACGCTCTACCGCGACGACGCCGCGACCGCCCTGCCGAACCCGCGCATCGGCCCCAGCCACATCACCTTCCCCGTCGACGGCCGGCGCATCGTGCTGATCGACGACGTGATCTACACCGGCCGCACCATCCGCGCGGCGCTCGACGCGGTGCTCGACTACGGGCGGCCGCAGCGGATCGAGCTCGTCGCGCTCGTCGATCGCGGCGGCCGGGAGCTGCCGATTCACCCCGACTACGTCGTCCGCGCGGTCGAGCTCGCCCCCGGGCAGCGCGTCGACGTGGTGGAGCGCGCTGGCGAGCTCTGGGCTCTCGTCACCGCCGCCGGCGCCAAGATCTCGGAGCCCCCCTCTCCCCCGGAAGGAACGTAAGCCAGCGCATGAGGAGGATTTACCCGCACCGACACCTGCTCGGCATCGAGGGGCTGACGCGCCCCGAGATCGTGGCCCTCCTGGACGCCGCCGAGTCGCTCTTCGACGTCTCCCGGCGGAGCGTCCGCAAGGTGCCCACGCTCCGCGGCAAGACGGTCGTGAACCTGTTCTACGAGCCCTCGACGCGCACGCGGACGTCGTTCGAGCTCGCGGGCAAGCGGCTCAGCGCCGATGTGATCAACATCAGCGTCTCCACCTCGAGCGCCGTCAAGGGGGAGTCGCTGCTCGACACGGTGCAGAACCTCCAGGCGATGCAGCCCGACGTCCTCGTCATCCGGCACAGCGCGTCGGGCGCGCCGCACTACATCGCCGCGCGCACGCGCGCCGCGGTCGTCAACGCGGGCGACGGCACGCACGAGCACCCGACGCAGGCGCTGCTCGACGCGTTCACGATCCGGCGCGCCAAGGGGCGGCTGGAGGGGCTGGAGGTCGCCATCTGCGGCGACATCGTCCACAGCCGCGTGGCCCGCTCGAACGCGCACCTGCTCACGACGATGGGCGCGCGGGTCCGCTTCGCCGGGCCGCGCACGCTCCTCCCGGTCGCGGGCGAGTCGCTCGGCGCGACGCTCTACGACCGGATCGAGCCCGCCCTCGAGGGCGCCGATGTGGTGATGATGCTGCGGGTGCAGCGCGAGCGGCTGAGCGGCAGCTTCCTGCCCAGCACGCGCGAGTACAGCCGCACCTTCGGGCTGAGCCCGGCCCGGCTCGCGCTCGCCAAGCCGGACGCGATCGTGATGCACCCGGGGCCGATGAACCGGGGCGTGGAGATCGATCCGCGCGTCGCCGATGGCCAGCAGAGCGTCATCCTCGACCAGGTCGAGGCCGGCGTCGCGGTCAGGATGGCGGTGCTCTGGGTCCTGGCCGCGGAGGCCAACGAGTTCTCCGCGACCGGCGAGCCGCGGCCCGCGGTCTGACGCCGGCCGCGCGCTCGCGCGGCCGGCGTCAGCGTCAGCGCGCGGCGAGTGGGCCGCGAGCCCGAACCATCACGAGCGGACGGGAGGGAACAGCGCGCCGGGGCCGGACGCGCCGTTCCCTCGTGGCCGCGCGGGCTTGCGGCGGCCCGCGGCGAACGGGGTTCCCTGCCGCGCCGCGTTTTAATAGGCTGGTCCATCTTTTTGAAAGGGTGGATGCCAACCATGTTTTCGCGAGACGTCCTCAAGATCGATGCCCCGGCGGTAGCGCAAGAGATCGAGCAGGCCATCCGGGATCAGGTATTCGGTACGCTGCGGCGGCGCGGGGCCGTGGTCGGGATCTCGGGCGGGATCGACAGCTCCGTCGTCTCGACGCTGTGTGCCCGCGCGCTCGGCAAGGACAAGGTGCTCGGCATCTTCATGCCCGAGCGCGACACCTCGGACGACGCGCTCCGGCTCGGCAAGCTGCTCGCCGAGCACCTCGGCATCGAGTCGATCATCGAGAACATCAAGCCCGCGCTCACCGGCCTGCGCTGCTACGAGCGGCAGGACGAGGCGATCCGGATGGTCTACCCGGACTACAACGAGAGCTGGAAGTTCAAGATCACCCTGCCCTCGATCCTCGAGAGTGACCGGCTGAACGTCTCGCAGCTGACGGCGCAGCCGCCCGGCGAGGAGCCGCGGGTGAAGCGGATGCCGCTGAACGCGTACCTGCAGCTCGTCGCCGCGACGAACTTCAAGCAGCGCATCCGCAAGATGATGGAGTACTACCACGCGGACAGGCTCAATTACGCCGTCGCCGGCACGCCGAACCTGCTCGAGTACGATCAGGGCTTCTTCGTGAAGCAGGGCGACGGCGCCGCGGATTTCAAGCCGATCGCGCACCTGTACAAGAGCCAGGTCTACGCGCTCGCCGAGTACATCGGCGTCCCCGCCGACATCCGCAGGCGCGCGCCGACCACGGACACGTTCTCGCTGCCGCAGGGACAGGACGAGTTCTACTTCGCGCTCCCCTACGACAAGATGGACCTCTGCCTCTACGCCTACAACAACAAGGTACCGGCCGCGGAGGCGGCGCCCGCCGTCGGCATCACGCCGGAGCAGGTCGAGCGCGTGTTCAAGGACATCGAGGCGAAGCGCCGCGTGGCGCAGTACCTCCACGCGCAGCCGGTGCTCGTCCGCGACCAGGGCCACGCCTGACGATCGGCGCCCCTCGGCGAGAGAGCGCCCCACGACCACGGCGGACTCGCGACGAGATCGCGAGTCGCGACTCTCACCTCGGCAGCGTCCGTCCCGCGGCGACCAGCGCCGGACAGAGACGAGAGACGGACAGCGCCCTCGGGCGATCTGCGCGCTGGAACCCGGACGCGGCTCCTCCGAGTGTCCTCGACAGGTCAGCCTGGGGGGTGATAGACGTAGAAGTTAACTCCATGAGCACTTCCAGCATCGAATCGACGATTCGCAACTTCCTGGTCGCCTCGTTCGGATACAGGGGCGCTACCGCCGATCTGGGGGCCGAGGTCCCTTTGCTCGATCAAGGAATCCTCGACTCGACGGCCGTCCTCGAGATCGTCCAGTTCCTCGAGCAGGACCTCGGCATCCAGGTCGCCGACGAGGAGATGGTGCCGGAGAATTTCGGCTCGATCGCCCGGCTCGTGACCTACGTCAGCGGGAAGAAGAGCAGCAACTAGCCCGAACACCCACGGGGGGCGCATGAGCACGCAGCACACCGCTCGCCGCGATCCGCGCTCGGATCGCTTCCTCATCGACTCCGCGCTGCGATCGTTCGCCGATTCGCGCCCCGACCACGTCGCGCTGGTCTCCGAGGGGCGGCGGCTCACGTACCGCGAGCTCGACGCGCTCGCCGACCGCTGCGGCGCCCTCTTCCGCGCGTCCGGCGTGCAGCGCGGCGATCGCGTGATGATCGCGCTCGACAACGGCGTTGACGCGGTCGTCGCGTACTACGGCGCGCTGCGGGCCGACGGGGTGCCGTCGCTGCTCGGCACCGCGATGCGACCCCGGCGCCTCGGCCAGGTCATGGCGCTCGCCGAGCCGCGCGCGCTCGTGGCGGCGCGCAGCATGCGCGAGGGGCTCGCGGCCGTGGCCGAGCTCCCGCCCGCCGCGCGGCCGGCGGCGACGTTCCTGAGCGGCGCCGCGCCCCCGGCCGCCGCGGCCGGCCCCTCGCCCGAGGGGCGCGACTTCCAGGAGGCGCTGGCCGCCGCGCCGAGCGAGGCGCCCGAGCGCCGCGCGATCGAGCTCGACCTCGCGACGCTCTGCTGGACGAGCGGCAGCACGGGCGAGTCGAAGGGGGTCATGCTGACGCACCAGAACCTGCGCAACAGCAGCGCGGCGATCGGCGCGTACCTCGAGCACACGGCGGACGACGTGATCCTCTGCGTGCTGCCGCTGTCGCACACCTACGGCCTCTTCCAGCTGCTCGTGACGCACGCGTTCGGCGGGACCATCGTGCTCGAGAGGGGCTTCTCCATGCCGTGGCCCATCGTCCAGAAGCTGGCCGACGAGCGCGCCACCGGCTTCGCGGGCGTGCCGACGATCTTCGCCTCGATGCTGTCGCTGAAGAACTTCGCGAAGGCGGACCTCTCGGCGCTCCGCTACATGACGAACGCCGCGTACGGCCTACCCGCGCCGCAGCTCCTGCGCCTCCGCGAGCTCCTCCCGCGCGCCTCCTTCTTCGCGATGTACGGCCAGACCGAGTGCACGCGCGTCTGCTACCTGCCGCCGTCGCTCTCGCTGGAGCGGCCGTCCTCCGTGGGCATCGCGATGCCGAACGAGGAGCTCTGGATCGAGCGGGAGGACGGCACGCGGGCGGCGCCGGGCGAGGTGGGCGAGCTCGTCGTGCGCGGGCCCAACGTGATGCGCGGCTACTGGAAGAACCCCGACGCGACCGCGCGCGCGCTCCGGCCGGGGCCCCTCCCGGGCGAGGTCGTGCTCCACACCGGCGACCTCTTCAAGATGGATGAGGAGCGGTACCTCTACTTCGTCGCGCGCAAGGACGACATCATCAAGACTCGCGGCGAGAAGGTGAGCCCCCTCGAGGTCGAGTCCGTGATCTGCAAGGTCCCGGGCGTGGTCGAGGTGGCGGTCGTCGGCGTGCCGGATCAGGTGCTCGGCGTCGCGGTGAAGGCCGCCGTCGTGAAGGCCCCCGACGCCGCGGTGACGGCCGACGACGTCCGCAAGAAGGTGCGGTCCGAGCTCGACGAGGTCGCCGTGCCCAAGTTCGTCGAGTTCATGGACGCGCTCCCCAAGACGGCGAGCGGCAAAGTCAAGAAGAGCGAGCTCATCTGATATGTGCGGTATCGCCGGCCTGATCAACCTACGCTCCGACGCGCCGAACCCCGACCGCGACCTGGCCCTCAGGATGGCGCGGGCGCTCCGCCACCGCGGCCCCGACGGGTTCGGCATCTACCGCGATCGCCACGTCGCGCTGGCCCACGCCCGCCTGTCGATCATCGACCTCGACGGCGGCTGGCAGCCGATGGCCAACGCCGAGGAGACGCTCTGGGTCTGCTTCAACGGCGAGATCTTCAACTACATCGAGCTCCGCGAGGAGCTGACGCAGAAGGGCCACCACTTCCGGACCAAGAGCGACACCGAGGCGCTGATCCACGCCTACGCCGAGTACGGCGAGACCATGGTCGATCGGCTGAACGGCCAGTGGGCGTTCGTCCTCTGGGACGTGAAGCGGAGGCGCGCCTTCTTCTCGCGCGACCGCGTCGGCATCAACCCGCTCTTCTGGACGGTCCACCGCGGCGTCCTCCGTTTCGCCAGCGAGGTGAAGTCGCTCTTCCAGGACCCCACCATCCCCCGCGCGATCTCCCGCGACGGGCTCGACGAGGCCCTGACGTTCTGGGCGCCGGTCGCCCCGCTCACCCCGTACGAGGGCATCCAGCAGATCCCGCCGGGCTCGGTGGCGACGCTCGATCTCGATCGCGACGTGGCGCCGCGCGTCTCGATCCGCTTCCGGCCCGCGTTCCCCGTCGGGCGCGCGCGCGGGTCGGTCGACGACGAGGCGGCGCTCGTCTCGAGCGTGCGCGAGGCGGTCCGCGGCGGCTCGACGATCCGCCTGCGCGCCGACGTCCCCGTCGGCAGCTACCTGAGCGGCGGCCTCGACTCGACGATCGTCGCGGCGCTGATCGCCTCGAACCGGGAGGTGCCGCTGCGCACGTTCTCGGTCGAGTTCGCCGAGCGCGAGTTCGACGAGGCCGAGCACCAGCGCGACGCCGTCGCGCACCTCGGCACGTCCCACGCCTCGATCCAGTGCGGCGACGCCGACATCGCCCGCGTCTTCCCGGACGTCGTCTACCACGCCGAGGCCCCGCTCCTGCGCACCGCCCCGGCGCCGCTGTTCATCCTGGCGCGCCTCGTCCGGCAGAGCGGCTACCGCGTGGTGCTGACCGGCGAAGGCGCCGACGAGTTCTTCGCCGGCTACGACATCTTCCGCGAGGACCGCGTCCGCCGCTTCTGGGCGCGCCACCCGGACAGCAAGCTCCGGCCCCAGCTCCTCCTCCGGCTCTACCCCTACCTGCAGCGGTCGCCGGTCGCGCAGGTCGAGATGGCGAAGGCGTTCTTCGGGCGGAACCTCGCGCAGACGGACGACCCGTTCTATTCCCACCGCCCGCGGTGGGACGCCACGAGCCGCATCAAGCTGATGCTCGACCCCGCGATGCGCGAGGGCGTCGCCCAGACCGCGGCCGCCGATCGCCTGAGGGAACAGCTGCCCGCGGACTTCATGCGCTGGACGCCGCTCGCGCGCGCGCAGTACCTGGAGATCGCCACCCTGCTCTCCGGCTACCTGCTCTCCTCGCAGGGCGAGCGCATGATGATGGCGAACTCGGTCGAGGGTCGCTTCCCGTTCCTCGATCCAAACGTGATGGACGTGGCGGACGCGCTGCCCGACGCGCTCAAGCTCCGCACCCTCGACGAGAAGCACGTGCTCAAGCGCGCGATGGGCGACCTCTTGCCGCCCGGCGTCCTCGCGCGGAAGAAGCAGCCGTACCGCGCGCCGGTGGTGCAGCCGTTCTTCGGGGGCGGGTCGCCGGACTACGTCGAGGCGTGTCTGTCGCCGGACGCCATCAAGGACGCGGGCATCTGGCAGCCGCAGCCGGTCGCGTCGCTCGTCGCGAAGTGCCGCAAGACCGGCGGCAAGTCGATGAGCAACACCGACGACATGGCGTTCTGCGCGATCCTCTCCACGCAGCTCATTGCGCGCGACATCCTCCAGGGCGCGCGGGTCGTCTCGGCCGCCGACGACACGTCGGGCCGGCTGGGCGTCGACGTCGACCGGCTGCGCGACGCCGCGGGCTGATCCCGCGCGCCCGGCGCCCGGGCGAGGCCGCGCCGGGCGCGCCCCTCCTCAGAGGGGCCGCTTGCGCACCCCGCCGGAGCCCTTCTCCTCCACCCAGAACACGAACCCGCCGTGGAGCGCGATCCCGCGCGGGCTGCCGCCCTCGTGCAGCACCTGTTGCCGCCCCGTGCCGTCCTTGCGCTTGCGTAGGACGCGGGGGGTCCCCTGATCGGTCCAGTAGACGAAGCCGTCCTGCTCATCGTCGGCGGCGATGCAGTCGGGGGACGGGTGCGCCACGTCGTCGTCGGCGGGCGTCCAGAGCGCCTCCGGCGCCCCCGAGCGGTCCTTCCGCGCCCGCATCACGGCGGCATCCGCGTCGCCGCCGTCGCCGCTGCGCGGGCTGTTGGTCCAGTAGACGTAGGCGTCGTCGACGGCGATGGCGTACGGGAACGGCTGGTTGTCCGCCAGCTTGTCCGTCTGGCCGGTGCCTCGACGCGTCCGGTTCACCGTGCCGCGCGCGCTCCGATCGACCCAGTACACGAACTCCTCGTCGAGCGCGATGAGGTGCGGGGACGCGCGCTCGTCCTCGTGGAACCGGTCGTCCGGCCAGCCGTCGGGCATCTCGATCTGACCGATGAGGCTCCCCTTCCCGGGCATGCCGATGCCGGCCGAGCGCTGCGCCCAGAACACCTCGCGATCGTCCGCCGCCACGCCGAGGGTCGCGTGGTTCGAGTCGAAGATCTCCGTCGGATCCTCGCTCCCTTCGCGATCCACCCACATGATGTTCTTGGCGTTGAGGTTGGCCCAGAAGACGCCGTACTCGTTGACGGCGATCCCGTACGGCGCGTTCTGTCCATCGGCGAGGAGCGTGACCGGCCCGCCGTTGACCGGGACCTTCTGCACGCTGCCGTTCGCGCTCTCGCCGGCCGTCCAGTAGACCTCGTCCCGGTAGATGAAGAGGAGCTTCCCGTTCGCGCTCTGCGGGGTCGGGTACCCGCGCGCGATCTCCGTGACCCCGCTGCAGCTGCCGTCGCGGCACGTCCCGCCGTTCAGGCACATCGCGCCGCAGGCGCCGCAGTTCAGGGGGTCGGCGTCCACGCTCACCTCGCATTCGCCGTCGCCGTCGCAGTCCGCCATGCCGGCCGCGCACCCGGACGACCCGCCGGAGCCCCCGCCAGACGAGCTCGCGCCGGCCCCCTCGCCCACCGCGAAGTCCCCGAGCAAGCTCGTGCACGCGGGAGCGGTCGCGACGGCAACGCTGAGCATCAAGCCGACCCGGAACGCGTGGCGCATCAGAAACTCCCCTTCGCTCCCGCGGAGCCGAGCCCGATCACGGGCGTGATCGATATCCCGGCGCGCTGCGGCGATCTCGGCGCCGTGAGGAGAAGAAACGTCCCGACGCCGACGCCCGCGGCGCCGATCGCGAAGCCGACCGTCGAGAGGGTGCCCATCGCATGGTAGCTGTCGACGTCGCCCTGGAGCGACCGGTCGCACCGGTCGGCAGGGCAGCGGTCCGAGAGGTCGCGGTGCTTGCCGATCGCGAGCACGCCGCCCACCGCGCCGGCCGCGAGGCCGACGCCGCCGAGCCCCAGCGCGGCGATCCCCAGCACGGTGCGGGCGCTGCCCCCCGAAGCAGCGCCAGGGCCCGCGTCGGGCGCCGGCGCGACCGGCCGGGGCGGCGCGGGCGGGGGCGGCGGCGCGAGCGGCTTGAGCTCGAGCGCGACGGTCTCGCTCGCGCCCTCCGCCAGGGTCACCTTCGCCTCGACCGGCGCGAACCCCGCCGCCTCGGCGCGCACGGTGCGATCGCCGGGATCGACCGGCCGCTTGACCCCGAGCGCGGCGCGCGGCACGGGCTCACCATCGATCGTGACGGCGGCGGTCTCCGGCCCGCGCACCGAGATGAGCACCTGCGGGATCCGGGGCGCGAGCGCGTCGAGCTCGCGCTGGGCCGCCGCGATCGCCTCGAAGAACTGCTCGGGCGATTTCTCCGGCGCCCCCTCGCGGACGATGCGGCTGTACGACTCCTGGGCCGCGATCCACGCGCCCAGTCCCACCTGGGCGCGCGCGACGCCGAGCAGCAGCGTCGGGGCGTGGATGATGGCGTCG
The DNA here is from genome assembly GCF_028553905.1 of Sorangium sp. So ce836. Classification (NCBI taxonomy): domain Bacteria; kingdom Pseudomonadati; phylum Myxococcota; order Polyangiales; family Polyangiaceae; genus Sorangium; species Sorangium sp. So ce836. Next base: position 6,536,880 of record NZ_CP102233.1, read on the forward strand.
GCGCGGCGGAACCGATCGAGCGCGGCGGAGAAGTCCTTCCGGTCGAGGGCCTCCTGGCCCTCCACGGCGAGCGAGCGCGCCGTCGCGCGATCGGCGTCCGAGACCTGCGCCAGCGCGGCGGGCGCGCAGGTCAGCGCGAGCAGCAAGGAAGCGATCCCTAGTCGACGAGCCATACGAGCGAGGTCTGTGCGAGGTGCTGCGGTGAACTTCAGATGCCGAAGTCGGTCGGCTTCGGCTTGCGGCGCGCGCTGCCCGCCGGCGCCGGGGCGCGCGGCCTCGCCGGAGCGGGCTGCGCCGCGGGCGCGCGCGGGCCGCGCGGCGCCGCCCTCGTCGACGCCGGCGGCGCCGGCGCGGCAGAGCCAGCCGCCGAGGCGGGCGGCTCGGGCCCTTTCGCCGGCGCGGCGGCCGACGCCACGGCGTCGGGCCCCGACGGCGCGTCGGACGCCGACGGCGTCGACGACGGCGGGGCCGGCTGCGCGAGCGGCTGGGCCGGGGCGCTGGGGCCCGCGCCGCGCAGGGCGAAGAACCCGACGGCGACGAGCACGACCGCGCAGGCCCCCGAGGCGGCGAGCACCCGCCCGACGATGGGCCGCCGGATCGGGGGAGACACCACCGAGACCAGCGCGCTGGCGGTGTGCGACCGCATCTGGCGGCCCGCCGTCTCCGCCTCCCCCGCCGAGGCCACCGTCATGCCGGCGCTCGACGAGATCCGCTGGGCCTCGGCCTCCGACGACGCGACCAGCGTGGCTGCGTCGCCGAACGACGGCGCGGCGCTGTCGGGCCCCGGGTCGACCAGCGTGGCGCTCTCCTTCGAGCGCGGGGAGAACCCGAGCTCCACCGAGATGCGCTCGCCGGACGGCCGGAAAGGGCCGACGAGGCTCGTCCTCGACTCGAAGCTATCGCTCGCGACGTCGAGGGCGACCGCGAGCGCGTCGCAGAACTCCTTCGCGCTCTGGAAGCGGGCCTCGGGCTCGCGCGACGCGGCGCGGGCCCACCAGGCGTCGAAGCCGGGCGGCACCGGGGCGAGCTGCGACGGCACGGGCAGCGGCTTCACCATGATCTTGAGGAGCAGATCGCCGAACGCCTCGCTGTTGAACGGGAGCTTGCCGGTCAGGCACTCGAACACGACGACGGCGAGCGACCAGAGGTCCGAGCGGTGATCGATGCTCTTGGTCCCCTGCGCCTGCTCCGGGCTCATGTACGCGGGGGTCCCGAGCAGCGAGCCGGTCTTCGTCGTGGAGGTGACCCGGGGCGTGCTGTCCTTCGCGATGCCGAAGTCGAGCACCTTGGCGATCTCGCGGTCGTCGTCCCGGACGAGGAAGATGTTGGCCGGCTTGAGATCGCGGTGGACCAGGCCGGCCGCGTGCGCCCGGGTGAGCGCGCGCGCCACCTGCGCCGTGATCGCCATCGTGTCGTACGGGTCGAGCCGCCCCACCCGCTGGATGCGGGCGTCGAGGTCCTCGCCCTCGAGGTACTCCATCGCGATGTACGGCGCCCCTTGCCACACACCGTGGTCCAGGATCTGCACCACGTGGGGGCTCCGGATCTGCGCTGCGACCTTCGCCTCCCGCTCGAAGCGGAGCCGCACCTCCTTCGAGACCCCCTGCGCGTGCATGAACTTGATCGCGCACGGGATGTCGAGGCCGATGTGCTGAGCGAGCCACACCGAGCCCATCCCGCCTTGCCTGAGCGGACGCACCAGGCGAAAGCGATCGGCAACGGTGTTCCCCGCGGCGGGTGTCACGGAGCCTCCCAGACCTTCTCGGATATCACAAATGGCCGTCCAGGGTCACGTTTGCGCCGTGAAAAACCGCATCTGGACGACGTCGCCGCGGGCGAGGCTTGTGCCGCGCGTCACGAAGCGCGCTGTCATAGCGCGCGCTTAACGCGAGCCTAGCGCGAGCCCGAGCTCGCCGCGGGCTCCTGCGGAGGCCGCCGCGCGCCGGACCGGGCCGGCGGCGCGCTGCCCCCGCCCGCGGCGTCGAGCGGCGTGCCCGTCGTCTGCGCGAGCTGTCGGCCCCGCGGATCGTCCGGGAACGCGTCGATGAACTTGCGCACGTGGTGGCGCGACTCCTCGAGGATGCCCGCGCGGAACGTCAGGAGCGCGAGGTTGTAGCGCGCGTCGGCGTTCCTCGGATCGGCCTTCAGGGCGGCGAGGTAGCCCTGGCGCGCGCCGTTGTAGTCGCCGCGCTTGTCGGCGACGAGCGCGAGGTTGTAGAGCGCCTCGGCGTCCGAGGGATCCTGCTCGGCGAGCGGCGCGAGGCGCGCCCTGGCTCCGTCGAGATCCCCGGCGAGGATCGCGAGCGCGCCCGCGAGCAGCTGCGCCTTCCGGCCGGCGCCGGCCTCGATCGCGCGCTCCACCTCGGCCCTGGCCTCCGAGAGGCGCCCCTCGCGCTGGAGCGCGAGGGCGAGCGCGTAGCGGAGCCGCGACGGATCGCCGCCGTCCTCCAGCGCGGCCTGCGCCTCGGCGCGCGCGCGCTCGGGGCGGCCGGCGACGGCGAGCGCCTCGGCCAGGACGGCGCGCGCGCTCTTCTGCTCCGGGCATCGCTCGCGCGCCGCCTCGGCGTCGCGGAGCGCGGCGACGGCGTTCCTGGAATGCAGCCTCGCCTCGGCGCGGAGCGAGAGGCAGGCGCACGTGGCCGGCGCCGCGGGCGCGGCCGCGGCGGGGTGCATCTTCAGGCAGCGCGCCGCGACCGCGTCGAGCTCGTCGAGCTTGCGCCGCTCGAGGAGCGGCCTCGCGAGCTCGTCGACCGCGCGCAGGTGCGCGCCGTCGCGGCGCAGCGCCGCCCACCACATCCGCTCGCGCGACCCGAGCAGGGGCGCCGCGCCGACCAGCTGGACGGCGCCGAGGCCGATCACGACGATGGCGGCGCCCATCCGCCGGTGCTTGAAGGCCGAGCCGAGCCACTGCTCCGCCGCGGCCGCGGCGAGCGTCGCGAGCGCCACCCACAGCGGCACGGCAACGAGCACGGCGCCCTGCGCGAGCGGCGCGCGAGGCCCGCGGTAATAGAGCGGGGCCGCGAGCGCCGCCGCGATCGCGAGCCAGAGGAGCGCCGCGCCGTTCCTGGCGAGCCGCGTGTCCAGCCGCGCGGCGAACCACGCCGACAGGCCGAGCGCCGCCGCGAGCGCGGCCGCCGAGAGCGCGCCGGAGAGCGCGAGCGCGGACGGCGGCAGCGGCTCGGGCGAGAGCCACGTGGGCGCGATCGCGAGGACCGCGAGGTGCAGCGCGCGGCTCAGGTGCAGGGCGAGCTCGGCGAGCCAGGGCACGGCGTGACCTTAGCCCAGGGCCCCCCGCGGACCAAACGGCGCCCGCGCGGCGCGGCGGCCAGCGCTCCGCGGAGGCGGCGCGCTCACGGCAGGATCATCTCGATCTCGACGGCGACGCGCGTCCCGGGCGGCGGCACGCCGATCCCGAGCGGGATCATCCGGAGGCACTGCGCGGCGTCGGGGCGCTCCATCCCTCGCACCTCGCTGATGCCGCGGGCGATCTCCCTCCCGGACTCGTCGAAGGTCATGTTGAAGAGGTACTTGGCGCGCGGCGGCGCTGGGTTCTTCCTGACCGAGGGCTCCCAGCACTGCTTCACGAAGAGCGCCCGCCGCGCTTCGAGCGCCTTCACGGCGTCCGCCTCGACGCGCTCGTAGAGCTCGCGCGGCCGCGCCGGCGGGGCCGCGGCCGGCGCCGGGTGAGGTTGCGACGGAGGCTGCGCGTCCGCCGGCGCCGGCGGCGCCTTCACGGAGGCGGCCGCGGCCTCCGCGCCCGCGGGCGGCGGCCCGGAGGAGGGCGCCGGGCGCTGGAGCCCCAGGTAGAGACCCGTCGCGATGACGAGGCTGCCGACCAGGATCGCGGCGGGGGTCAACAGCTCCTTCTGCATGGTGGAGATCGCCGTCCAGGCGCCGCGCGCGCCGCGCAGCGCGGAGCTGGCCGCCCCGCCCGACCTTACTCCATGGCGACGACGGCGGAGGTGTAGGAATAGTCGTTGTTGGTCCAGAACGGGCTCTCGGAGCTCCCGCAGAGGCCCACGTTGTACTGGCCGGGCGGCAGCGAGAGCACCGCGCTCAGCCCCATGCTGACGCTCGTGTTCGCCGGGACCCGGAGCGCGTACACGCCGGTCCCGGTCGGATGGATGTCGCCGACCGGCTCGATCGGCTGGGAGCAGATCCAGAGAAAGAGCCGGTCCGCAGGGGACGCCGCGGCGCCGAGCGCCTTGTTGGACACGACGAAGACGCGCTGCCCCGGGCCGGTCACGCTCACGGTGGCAGGCGCAGCGAGGAACTGCAGCGTGGCCCGCGGGTCGGCGCCCATGCCGGAAACGGAGGTGCTCGAGACCACGCCAGCGGGCCCCGGCGGCCCTGCCGGCCCTGGTATACCCGGCGGCCCCGGCTCGCCCGGCTCCCCCGGCGGCCCCGGCTCGCCCGGCCCGCCCGGCGGCCCCGGCTCGCCCGGCCCGCCCGGCGGCCCCGCGGGCCCGCTCGGACCGGCAGGGCCGGGCGGGCCCTGCAGGCCGACCGGGGCGCCGACCCACGTGCCGCCGCTGTCGATGACGAGGCGGCCGCCGACGGAGATGGAGCTCGGCGTGATGTCGCCGGCGACGTTGCTGGCCAGGAGCGCGTACGGGACGCTCGCGATCCTGGCGCGCGGGATCATCTCGGGATCCTCCCCCACCCGGATCCCGAGGTAGCGCGCCGCGCCCTCGAACACCGGCTTGCCCACGGGCGTGAGCTCGCCGAGGTCGACCGAGAAGTACCCGTGGTCGAACGTGACGGTGTGGACCTCGCTCCAGATGGGCACGGCGGCGTCGAGCGCGTCGTAGAACGCGAACACCACCTCGAGCGTGTCGTCGATGGGCCGTCCTGCCGCGTCGAACAGGCGCCCCTGATGGGTCATCGTGATCGGGACCGCCGCGGCGGCGGGCCCGGAGAGCGCGGTCGCCGCCGCGAGGATCAGCGCGTTGATCGTTCGTGCCTTCATCGCGAGCTCCCGTCGTTCGCCCTCGCGAGCCGGCGCCAGGGAGCGCCGGGGCGCACGTCGCACGTCGCGCGGAACGAGCGCGGCCTGGGGGGCCGGAAATCCTCCGGCGCAGCGAGCTCTGCCCTGTCTCGCGAAGGAGCAGCGCCTTCGATGCCGGAGGTCGCCGGCCGGTCGCGCTCGCGTGCGTTCCGCCTTCGCCCGGGCCGAGCGTCCGCGACGGGCGCGCGCCCGGCGCGCGGGGGTGCGCCTCGAGCGGGCGCACCCCGATCCGATGCGCGGGCGGTCCCGCCGGAGATCGCCGGCGCCCCGCTACTCCAGGTCGAACGGCTCGACCTTCGCCTCGGCCAGCCTCGGGACGGCCGCGGCGATCGCCTCGCCGATCTCCCCGTGGGTCCCGACGACGCCGATCACGAGATCGTCCTCGGAGATCCGGCGCCGCACGGCGGCGTTCGCGTCCTCGAGGGTGACCTCCTCGACCCGCTTCAAGTAGGTCTCGTGGTACCCCTCGGGCAGGTCGTACAGGATCTCCTCGAGCTTCTGGTGCACGCGCTTCCTCGCGGTGTCGATCTCGAACGCGTGGGAGCGGACGAGGTAGCGCTTCACGAACGTGAGCTCGTCCTCGGTGATCCCGTCGCGCCGGAGCGCCTCGAGCAGGCCGAGCTCCAGGGAGAGGCACGCGGCCGCGTCCTGCGCCGCGGGCGCGGTCCACATGGTGAAGGCGTCGCGGTGCCGGTCGAAGCCCGCCCGCGACGAGGCCCCGTAGGACCAGCCGCGCTTCGCCCGCACCTCCTGCATCAGCCGCGACGAGAAGGTGCCCCCGAAGGCGGTGTTCGCGACCAGGAGCGCCATGTGATCCGGGTCGTGCGCGTCGGTGCCGAGCCCGCCGATGACCATCTGCGTCTGCGTCCGCTCGGGTTTGTCGACGAACACGAGGCACCGCCCCGGCCTGGCCGGGGGGTCCGCCACCGGGTCGGGGATCGCCTCGCCCTCGGGCAGGCCGGACAGGAGGCGCTCGGCGACCCGGTGCGCCTCGCCGGGCTCGATGTCGCCCGAGATGGCCACGAGCGCGTTGCGCCGCGTGTAGTGCCGCGCGTAGAAGGCCGCGACGTCGTCGCGCGTGATCTCCCGCAGCGTCGGGATGGTGCCCGCGATGCGCCGGCCGTAGGGGTGCCCCGCGAACAGGGTCCGCCGGAAGGCGCGGCTGCAGAGCGCGCGATCGCTGTCGCGCGCCTCGATGAGCTCGGCCTCGGCCTCGCGCAGGAGCCGCGCGAGCTCGGGCGGCGAGAACGTCGGGCGCGCGAGGAGCGTGGCCCCGAGCTCGATGAACTTGTCGAGCGAGCGCTTGATCACCTCGAAGTGCACCGTCGTCGCGCTCGTCGCCACGTCCGCGCCGAACTCCCCGCCGAGCGCGTCGATCGTCTCCTCGATCTCGTTCGCGCTGTAGCCCTCCGCCCCGCGGCGGAGCATGCGCGCCGTGATCCGGGCGAGCCCCTCGCGCCCAACCGGATCGTGCGCCGAGCCGGAGCGGAACGCGACCACGATGCTGACGATGGGGAGCGCGTGGCTCGTCTCCACGAGCACCGCGCCGTCGCGCGGCGCGACGCGCGCGCCCGGCGCTCCCCTGCCCTGCCCCTCGGCGCCCCACGCGACGGCGCCCTTCACGCTCTGGGTCACGATGCCTCCTCGCTCTCCGCGTCCTCGTCGCCCTCGTCGCCCTCGTCGCCCGATCCGTCCGGGATCACGTGGATCACGGTCCGCGCCGAGGTCACGAGGTAGCGCCGCGCCACGCGCAGGAGATCCCCCACGGTCGCCCGCCGGTAGGCCGCGAGCCGCTCGAACAGGGCCGCGGGATCACCGAGCACCGTCTCGTAGAAGCCGATCTGCTCGGCCTTGCCGGCGACGGTCTCGAGCCCCTGCAGGACCGACAGCTCGATGCGCGCCTTCGCCCGGTCGAGCTCCGCCTCGGCGACCGGGGTGCGGCGCGCCTCCTCGAGGATCGGGTCGAGGGCCGCGAGCAGCTCGTCGCCGGTGTGGGCGCCGCGGGCCGAGAGGTAGATGTCGTACAGCGCGGGGTCGCGGAACGAGCCGACCCAGCCGCGGATCTCGCTCGCGATCTCCTGCTCCTGCACGAGCGCGCGGTGCACGCGCGACGACCGCCCGGCGAAGAGGATCTCGTTCAGCAGCACGAGGGGCGCGTGGTCGAAATCGCCGAGCGCCGGCGAGCGGTAGCCGATCGCGACCTTGTGTGTCGCGGTCGGCTTCGCCACCTCGGCGCGGCGCTCGGCGACCTGCGGCGGCTCGGGGCACACGTCCTCCACCGGGAGCTTCGAGGGCTCCTGCGCGCCGTAGTGGTCCTGCACCGCCCTGAGCGCCCGATCGAGCGCCACGTCGCCCACGATGACCAGCGCCGCGTTGTTGGGGGCGTAGTACGTCCGGTAGAACTCGACGCAGTCGTCGGTCGTGAAGCCCTTGATGTCCTCCATCCAGCCGATGGTGGGCCACCCGTAGGCGTGCTTGGTGAACGCCTCCTTGTAGAGCAGCTCGCTCACCGCGCCGTCGACGTCGTCGTCGACCCGCTGCCGCCGCTCGTTGGCGACGACCTCCTTCTCGCTCGACACTTGGGGGTCGCGGAGGACGAGCCGCGCCATGCGCTCCGCCTCGAGGCGGAGGGTGAGCTCGAGCGCGTCCTTCGGCAGGTTCGTGTGGTAGTAGGTCCAGTCGAGGAACGTCGCCGCGTTCGTCTCGGCGCCGGCCTCCTCGAGCATCCGGTCGAACGCGCCGTGGGCGACGCTCTCCGTCTCGCCGAACATGAGGTGCTCGAACAGGTGGGCGATGCCGGTCTTGCCCACGCGCTCGTGGCGCGAGCCGACGCCGAACCAGGTCTGCAGGCAGACCACGGGCGCCGAGGCGTCGACGAGCACGAGCACCTTGAGCCCGTTGCCGAGGAAGAAGCGCTCGACGCGCATGGCGGGGCCGAAGGCGATGGTGGCGTCGTGGCGCAGCCGGGCGAGCGGCGGCCGGTTCTGGTTCAGCTCGGCGAGCATCTCGGCGAGCGGATCCGGTCGAGGGAGCGCGTTGGCGCCGGGGACCGAGTAGGCAAGCGTCTCCTGCATGGCAGACGCAGCCCATACCACGCTCAGCGCCGCGGCGCTGCGTGGCACAGGACGTCGTCCGGATCCCGCGTCGACTGGTGGCACTCCCACAGCGAATCGTGGCAGGAGACGACCAGGATCCCCGCGTCGTACGCCGCCTGGAGAGACGAGCCTGCCCGCTGCGCGAGCAGGTTCGACGGGGTGCGCTCGGTGCACCCCTTGCCCATGTCGACCTCGATCTTCCGGTTCCCCTTGGTCGCCTTCACCGGATCGGGCGGCGTCTTGCCCTTGTCCGCGGTGCGCGCCGCGGCGGCGAGCTTCGGCAGGATGCCCTCGAGGTAGGCCTTGTCCACGAGCGGATCGGTCGGCTGCGGCGACACCATGGCGAGCGTGTACTGGATCGCCATCATCTGCTGCTCGGCCGGCGCGCTCGGCTGGATCGGTCCGCTCGATCCGATCGGGACCGGCCGCGGCGGCATCTCCCGCTTCGCGGCCTGCGCCGTCGCGGGGGCCGGCGCGGCGCTCGGCGCCGGCGCGGCGCTCGCCGCGGCCTCCGGCGCGGGAGCAGCGGGGGCGGAGGCGGACGCCCCCGGCGCCGGGGCGCGCGGCTCGTCGCACGCGAGGACGGCGAGGCCGAGGGCGAGGGCGAAGGCGGGGGGCGCCGCGCGGCGAGCGCGCGGGCGGGCGGGGGCGGGCTGCATGGGCGGCTTATACGGGCGGGGGCCGCGCGCCGCCACGCCCGCGTGCCGCGCCGGCGCGGCACGTGGGCGGAGCGGCGCCCCGCGCCTCAGTCGATCTTCAGGATGGCGAGGAACGCCTCCTGCGGGATCTCGACGCTCCCGACCATCTTCATCCGCTTCTTGCCCTCTTTCTGCTTCTCGAGGAGCTTGCGCTTGCGGCTGATGTCGCCGCCGTAGCACTTGGCGGTCACGTCCTTGCGCATCGCCTTCACGGTCGTCCGCGCGATGACCTTCGTCCCGATCGCCGCCTGGATGGCGACCTCGTACTGCTGGCGCGGCACGATGTCCTTGAGCTTCACGGCGAGGTCCCGGCCGCGGGCGTAGGCCTTTTCCCGGTGCACGATGACGCTGAGGGCGTCGAGCGGGTCGCCGTTCACCAGCATGTCCAGCTTGATGAGGTCGTCGGCGCGGTACCCGACGAGCTCGTAGTCCATCGACGCGTAGCCGCGCGACACGCTCTTCAGCTTGTCGTGGAAGTCGAAGAGCACCTCGCTGAGGGGCATGTCGTACGTGATGATCACGCGGTCGGACGAGGCGTACTGGATCGACTTCTGCTCCCCGCGCCGCTCCTGGCACAGGGCGAGGACCGCGCCGACGTACGCCGACGGCACGTGGACGGTCATCCGGAAGATCGGCTCCTCGATGCGATCGATGAGGTTCGGCGGCGGGAGCTTCGCCGGGTTCTCGATCGACTTCATCGAGCCGTCGGTCAGGAAGCAGTGGTAGACGACGCTCGGCGCGGTCGTGATGAGGTCGAGGTTGTACTCGCGCTCGAGCCGCTCCTGGATGATCTCCATGTGGAGCAGGCCGAGGAAGCCGCACCGGAAGCCGAACCCGAGCGCCTCGGACGTGTCGGGCTCGAAGACGAACGCCGCGTCGTTCATGTGGAGCTTCGACAGGGCGTCGCGGAGGTCCTCGTACTGGGCCGAGTCGGTCGGGAAGATCCCGGCGAAGACCATCGGCTTGACCTCCTTGAAGCCGGGCAGCGGCGTCGTCGCGGGGTGGACGGCGTCGGTCACCGTGTCGCCGATCTTCGTGTCGACCACGCTCTTGATGTTGCCGACGAGGAAGCCGACCTCCCCGGGCCCGAGCTCGGTGATGGCGGTCGCGTGGGGCGTGAACACGCCCATCTCGGTGACCTCGTAGTCGCGGCCGGTCGCCATGAAGCGGACCTTCTGCCCCTTGCGGAGGACGCCGTCGACGACGCGCACCATGACCACCGCGCCGCGGTAGCTGTCGTACCAGCTGTCGAAGATGAGGGCGCGGGGCGCCGCGCTAAGATCGCCCTTGGGCGCGGGGACGCGCGCGACGACGGCCTCGAGGATCTCCGAGATGCCGATCCCCGTCTTGGCGCTGGCGGGGATGGCGCCGGAGCAGTCGAGGCCGATCACGTCCTCGATCTCGCGGGTCGTCCGCTCGGTGTCGGCGGACGGGAGGTCGATCTTGTTGAGGACCGGGATGATCGAGAGGTTGTTGTCGAGCGCGAGGAAGACGTTCGCGAGGGTCTGCGCCTCGACGCCCTGGCTGGCGTCGACGACGAGCAGCGCGCCCTCGCACGCCTGGAGGCTACGCGAGACCTCGTAGTTGAAGTCGACGTGCCCGGGCGTATCGATGAGGTGGAGCCGGTAGGTCTGCCCGTCCTTCGCGGTGTAGTCGAGCCGAACGGTCTGGGCCTTGATCGTGATGCCCCGCTCGCGCTCGAGTTCCATCTTGTCGAGGAACTGCTCCTTCTGCTCGCGGGCGGTGAGCGCCCCGGTCGCGTCGAGGATGCGGTCGGCGAGCGTGGACTTGCCGTGGTCGATGTGGGCGATGATGGAGAAGTTGCGGATGAGCTTGGCGTCAACGGGCATGGCGAGCTTCAGGGCGCGGCGACCTGACCAGCGTTAGCGGCCGCGGCGCGCGGCCTCGACCGGGATGCGGAGGAGCGGACCCGAGGTCCGTGCGCCTCCGAGAAACGAACCGCAGCACGTCGCGCTGCGAGCGCCGAGGGAAATGGTGGACCACGGCGCGCCTGCTCCTAGCGCGACCCGCGCCGCGAAGCTATCCGCCCGGACGGCACGCTGCGTCCGGGCGCACGCCCTGCCCGGCCGCCTCCGGCCCCTTCCGAGGCCGGCGAGGCAGGCTTGCGAGGCCGAGGAGGCAGGCTTCCGGGCCGGGAGGGCGCGCCAGCCCCCGGTCCGGGTCATTTCTTGGGGATCGGCGGCGGGGGGACCGGCGTGCTCTCCAGGGACATCTGCCCTGGCAGCACGTGCTCGTAGTGCTTGAGGACCATGTCGATCCCTTCGCGGATGTAGACGGCGATCGGGACCTTGGTGCGTTCGTGCAGGATCTTCAGCCGCTCGGCCTGCTCGGGCGTGATGTAGATGGTCGTCGAGACTTTCTTCCGCGACATGTCACGCCCGGGAGGGTAAACCCGCCAGTCTCGATGGGTACGACTGACAAGACGTTACCCTAGATGCCGGTACGTATGATGTCAATCGGAATGGCGCTGGCGCTCGGCGAGGGCCCGGGATCGCGCGCGCTGGCCGGCGGGTCGCCTCCTGTGGGCTTCTTGATGTGCGCACGGACGGCGGTCTAGACTGCCGCCGAAGCTGGTCCGCGTCGGGACGGCTCGCCCGGCGCGTCGAGCTTTGTCCCGAAGGTCCCGGGCCCGCCGGAGGAATCTCTCGATGACGCGATTCCCGCTCACCTGGCCGTCGTCCAGGTGCTTGCTCGTGGCCCTGATGACCGCTGCCGTCGCCTCCTGCGCGTCCTCGACGCCGGAGCCAAAGAGCGCGAAGAGCGCGAACGGCGAGCGGGACACGGCGATCGTCCACGAGCCCTGCGAGAAGGACTCCGCCGCTGCGCAGAAGGTCGATGTGAACGGCGACGGGACGCCCGACATCATCCACGTGAGCAAGGACGGCCGGGAGGTCTGCCGGGTCGTCGACCTGAACCTGGACGGCGCGATCGACGCCTTCATCTACTACGACGGTCAGGGGCTCGAGCGCCGGCGCGAATCGGACTTCGACCGCGACGGGCGCGCCGACGAGATCGCGCACTACGAGCGCGGCGCCGTGGTGCTGAAGGAGCGCGAGACAAACTTCGACGACAAGCTCGACACCTGGGACTACTACGAGGGGCCGCGCCTCGTGCGCCGCGAGCGCGACTCCGATGGCGATGGAATCATCGACCAGTGGTGGCAGTTCAACAACCCGAACGACGCGAAGTGCGCGGTCGTGGCGAGCGATCAGAACGCCGACGGCAAGCCCGATCCCAACAGCGTGGTGGACCTCTGCGCCGAGTCGTACGGCGCGCCGAAGGCGGCCGCGCCTCCGCCGAGCAGCGCGGCGCCCCTCGCGGGCGACGCGGGCGCCGCGCCGGGGCAGCCGGGGGCGGCCGGTGCGCCGGCGGGCGCGGCGGCCCCGGCCGGCGCGGCCCCGGCGGCGAGCGCTCCGGGCGCAGCGGGCGCGGCCCCGGCGGCTGGCGCCGCGCCCGCGGGCTCCGCGCCTCCTCCTGCCAACGCAGCGAGCCAGCCGGCCGACAAGAAGGGACCGTGACATGAGGAGACAAGCGCTCATCGCGTTCGCCGCGCTCGGCCTGCTCGGCGCGGCGTGCGGGTCGGATCCGGGGTTCGAGGGCGCGAAGGCGCCGAAGGTCGAGGCGGCTCGCAGGGCCGACGGCAGCATCGACGATCGCTCGCTGTGCGACTGGAAGGGCAGACCGGATCGCGAGGTGAGCGAGACCGCGGGGCCGGGCGCGATCCAGCCCAACGTGCGGCGCGTTTATCAGATCGTGGGCACCGGCGAGGATCGCCACCGGGCGCTCGTCTGCCGCGAGATCGACACAAACTTCGACGGGGTGAAGGACGTCGTCCGCAAGTACAACGACAAGGGCGAGAGCCTGCACGAGGAGTCCGACGCGAACTACGACGGCCGGATCGACACCTGGCTCACGTTCGCCAACGGGAGGCTGGCCGAGGTGAGGGTCGACTCCGATCGCGACGGCAACCCCGACGAGTGGAAGTACTACAGCGGCGGCAAGCTCGCGCGCATCAAGCGGGACACGAACCGCGACGGCAAGCCGGACGTGTGGGAGATCTACCGCATGGGCCGGCTCGAGCGGATGGGCGTGGACATCGACGCCGACGAGCGGGTCGATCGGTGGGACCACGACAACGAGGTGAAGCGCCGCGTCGAGGAAGACGAGCGCAAGAAGGAAGAGGAGGCCGCCGCGGCGGCCGCGAAGAAGGCCGCGGAGGATCAATCCGCCGCGGACAAGGCCGACGAGGCCGCGGGCGGCAGCGGGAGCGCGGAGCCCGCCAAGGACAAGAAATAGCGCGCGCCTCCTCCGGCCGGCCAGGAGGCCGATCCCGCCCGCCTGGCCTCGCCTGCGGCTCGCGCGCCCGGCGCTGCTGGGCGGCGGGCGCTCGCCGCCGGCGCCGTCTGGGCGCGCCGGCGTCGACGCCGGGCTCGGGCGTGAGGAGCGCGCGGAACCAACGTTGGTCGACGCGGCGCGAGGGGCGTGCTTATCAGAGCCGCCCGCCGGCATCGCAGCGTCGGCGCAGGTCTCGAGCACACCATGGAAGAACGTCTGCAGAAGATCATCGCGCGCGCCGGCGTGGCGTCGCGCAGGTCGGCCGAGGAGCTCATCCTCGCCGGGCGGGTGCGCGTGAACGGCCGCGTCGTCACCGAGCTCGGCCTCAAGGCGGACCGGCAGAAGGACCGGATCGAGGTGGACGGCAAGCGCCTGGTCTCCGAGGCGCCGGTCTACGTGGCCCTGCACAAGCCGCGGAACGTCGTCTCGACCTTGCGCGATCCCGAGGGGCGCCCGACAGTCGCCGACTACGTGCGCGGCACGGGCGCGCGCCTCTACCCCGTGGGTCGGCTCGACTTCGCGACCAGCGGGATCCTGCTGATGACGAACGACGGCGACTTCGCCAACGCGCTGCTCCATCCGCGCGGCGGTGTGCCGAAGACGTACGTGCTGAAGGTCCAGGGCGTCATGAGCGACGACGACCTCAAGCCGTGGCGCGAGGGGATCCGCCTGGAGGACGGCGTCACGCTGCCGGCCGAGGCGCGGCTGCTCCGCCACGAGGGCGACAAGACGTGGATCGAGGTGACGCTCCGCGAGGGCCGCAACCAGCAGATCCGGCGCATGGGCGAGGCGACCGGCTGGCCCGTGATGCGCCTGGCCCGGACGACGTTCGCGGGCGTGACCTCGGAAGGGCTCCGGCCGGGAGAGTGGCGCGCCTTGACGGTCGACGAGCTCCTTCACATCCGAGAGGCGTTCGGCGTGCCCAAGCGCATCCGCGGCGCGGTGATGGGCGCGTCGTCTGGACCGGTCGACCATCGCCGCGCCGCCGGCCTGGCCCGGTCGAGCGCGAAGGCGTCGCCTCGAGGCGCGCCCGAGGCCGCCGGCCCGTCAGCGCGCGGCCGTGGGCCTGCGGCGCCGCGGGCTCGCGCGCGGTCCGGCGCCGACGCCCCGAGCGCGCCCGGCTTCGGCCCGGCTGCGCCCAGGGCCCGCTCCAGGGCCACCGCCGACGCCCCGAGCGCGCCCGGCTTCGGCCCGGCCGCGCCGAGGGCCCGCTCCAGGGGCACCGTCGGCTCGCCGCCGGCGCCCGGCGCGGGCCCGGCCGCGCCGAGGGCCCGCTCCAGGGGCACCGTCGGCTCGCCGCCGGCGCCCGGCGCTGACCGCGCTAGATCTGCGCGAAACGCCCGCTCCGAAACGACGCCTCGAGCAGCTGAGACACGCGCGCCTCGAGCTCGCGGGCGCGGGCGTCGTTGATGCCGGCGAGCGCCTGCTTGATCTCGCCGAGCGCCTTCAGCTGACTGAACAGCTGCACATCGCCGAGCGCGGCGCCCCCCGTGAGGATCTGCCGGATGCGGTCGATCTCCGCGGCGAGCGCCTCCACCCCGACCCCGAGCGCGCCGACGCGGCGGCGTTCCGGGTGCTCGCGGAAGAACGCCTCCAGCACCGGCTGCACGATGCCCTCGAGGATCGCCGCCTGATCCTGGTTGTTCCAGATGTGCTTGAGCACGAAGAAATCGCTCGCGTCCGTGGTCTGACGGCCGTCGAGGTAGGCGCTCGCGGCGAAGAGCTTGAGCATCTTCACGACGCGGCGGTCCGAGAGCGATATCCCCTCGGCGCGGATCTGGAACACCAGCCCCTTGTAGGCCGACAGGAACGCGTCGCCGAAGTTCATCCGCGCGCCGAACCCCCGGCCGAGCTCGGCGAGCTCGCGCGCGGCGACGAGGGGGCGGAGCGGCTCGCCGGCCATGTGCCGGATCTCCTGCTGGATGCCGCGCTGGAGCAGCTCGCTGAAGTGGTAGGCGTCGAGGTTGTCGGACTGCACGCGCAGGAGGAAGCGGTCGAAGATCGCCGTCAGCGTCTCGTCGCCCGGCACCTCGTTCGAGGCCGCGAACACGCTGATGAGCGGGCAGCGGATCACCTGGCCGCCGCTCGAGAACTTGCGCTCGTTCAGCAGCGTGAGCAGCGCGTTCAGGATCGCGCTGTTCGACTTGAACACCTCGTCGAGGAAGACGATCTCGGCCTCGGGGAGCATCCCCGACGTGTTCCGGCGGTAGACGCCCTCGCGGAAAGCGCCGATGTCGACGGGGCCGAAGATCTCGTTCGGCTCGGTGAAGCGCGTGAGCAGGTACTCGAAGTACTGGGCCTGCATCAGCTCGGCGAGCGTGCGGATGAGCGCGCTCTTCGCGGTCCCGGGCGGGCCGAGGAGCACGCAATGCTCCCCCCCGACGACCGCGATCATGAGCAGGCGGATGATCTCGTCCTTGCCCAGGAACTGCCGCTCGAGGCTGTGGGCAAGGAGGCGCAGGCGCTCGTGGAGCGGAGCGGACATGAGGCGACTCCTCGTATCACAGGCCCGCCGCCCGGCGCATCGATCGGCGCATCGATCGCGCACATCGGTCAGCGCTTCGAGCCCCGTCGCGCCCCGTGCTTCCCCCGCCGGCGCCCGCGCGCCGGGCCATGGAACAAAACACAGAGGCCGGTGGGTCACACCGGCCTCGCTGGTCTGCTCGCTGTTGCAGAGCCTATGTCGTGGAGCGGGAGACGGGATTTGAACCCGCGACGTCAACCTTGGCAAGGTTGCACTCTACCACTGAGTTACTCCCGCAGATGTCAATCATCCAATTCAGAAATTCATTCTCGGGACAGCCGACTGAACCTCTGAAAGCGCTCGTCAGAGATTTCCTGATTCGCGCCGGGTCATCACCGGAGGGCGCCTCCGTCGATGCGTGGCGGATGAGTACCAATCGGCGTGACCAGAGTCAAGCTCTGAAGAACAAAACCTTAAAACTTCCGTCGCCGGCAGGTTGCACGGCCGCTCTGGTCGAGTATTGTGTGGCCATTGCGAGCGAGGGGGCTCGCCAAGCAGCACCGCGCAAGGTGCCGCTCACAAAAGCCTTCGCGTTCGCGACAGCGGCACCGTGTGGCGCGCTCTTACATCATAAGGGTGCCCGCCGCTCGGCGCGCTCTTGGTTGGCCTGGGTCGACCAGGCAGGTCCTTTGGACTTGGGGGGAGCATGAACGAACAGACTGCTTTGCGAGTGGACGTTGCGGAGACAGCGGCGCCGGTCCTTCAGAAGGAGTACCGGTCCGGAGTCCACGCCAAGCGACAGGATGACGACGGCGGGTGGGGGCTCGTCCTGATCGGGCTCGATGGTCCGCCGCGGATCGTGAGCCTCATGGACGGCGCCGTGATCGGCAGCGCCGCGCGCGACGGGCGCATCGAGGGGAGCGGGGTCGCGCCCGAGCACGCCAAGATCAGCGTCCGCTCGGACGGTTGTTACATCGAGGACATGGACACCCACGACGGGACGTGGGTGAACGGCGTCCGCGCCCGCCGCATCGGCGTGATGCACGGCGACGTGGTGCGGCTCGGCCAGCAGCTCGCCGTCTTCGTCGAGCGGCACCTCGCGCTGTACGACGGCGCGCCGTCGCGCCTCGGGCCGCTCGTGTTCGGCTCGAAGCAGCGCAAGGACTGGATCGATCCGGTGATGAAGCTCGTGCAGTCGGGCTCCAGCGTCTGCATCGAGGGCGCGCCCGGGGTCGGCAAGCGCACGCTCGCCCGCCTCGCCGCCGCGGTGCGCGAGGGCCTGGGCGAGACCCTGGTCGTCGACGGCGGCGCCGAGACGAAGCCGGTCATCCCGCCGGGCGCGCGGCCGATGACCTGGCTGGTCCTCGACGCCGATCGCCTGCCGCGGCCGCAGCAGCTGGAGATCGCGCACTCGGTCGGCCGCTCGAACGGCGTCAGCATCATCGCGACGACCGGGCAGCCCCTCGATCGGGCGGCCGGCGACGGGCGCGTGGCGCCGTGGTTCGCGTCGCTCTTCTCCGGCAAGCGGATCACGATCCCGACGCTCGAGATGCGGCGCGAGGACGTGCCGCTCATCGTGCGCGACATCGCGGAGCGCAACGCGATCGGCCTCGATCGCTTCACCCCGCAGCTCCTGGAGGCGCTCGTGCGCGCCGGCTGGCCGGGCGGCGTGCCGCAGCTCGAGAACGCCATCGTGACGGCGGCGCAGGCCTCGCCGGACGGCCCGCTCTCCGTCACGCCGATCGCGGGCTCGCTCGCGCGCGGCCCGCGGGTGAAGCCGAACCTCCCGCCGGCGACGGATCCGTCGCTCGCGCGCGCCCGCCTCGAGGACGCGCTCGCCCGCGCCAACGGCTCCGTCGCGTCGGCGGCGCGGGCCCTCGGCATGTCGCGGCAGGCGATCTACCGCGAGGCCGACCGGCTCGGCCTCGACATCGCGCGCCGCAGGGTCCCGCGCGGCTGAGCCGACCACCGCCGTACGCCAGGGAGCCTCGCGGCGCGACAGCGCCGGAAGGGGCTCCCGGCGCGCCCCACGACGACGCGCGTCGGACGAGCGCGCTTCACCCGTGACGACGCGCAGCGCGGCGGACGAGCGCGCTTCGCCCGTGATGACGCGCAGCGCGGCGGACGAGCGCGCTTCGCGCCATGACGACGCGCGACGCGCCGAGCAGACGCGCACCTTCACCCGTAGAATCCGAGCGACGTGTGGCTGACGATCGATCCCTCCTCGGGGTCGACGCACTGCTCGTAGTTCAGCAGCTCTCCGCGCGACGACGGCGGGAGGGCGCGGAGCAGCGTGTAGATGGGGCCTAGGCCGCAGACGCGGCGGGTGCCGAGGTCCTGGGCGACATCGGCGAAGAAGCCCGGCGGATCGACCGACGTCGCGCGCTCGATCGACGCGAGATCGCGATCGCGCAGCGCCATCCGCTGGCGCTCGTCGAGCGGCGCGGGGTCGCCGAAGCGCGGCCCGACGTGGGCGAGGTCCGCCCCAGCGATCACGAGCACGCGGCCGGGGCGCCTCGCCAGCGCGCCGCGGAGCGCCGTCAGGAACGACTCGGCGCCGTCGTCCTGCGCGGGGTCGCGGCGCCGCGCCTGGCACTCCGAGAGGCCGCAGAGGATGGGCACGATCGACGCCGCGCGGCCGCCGAGGAGGTGCCGCACGAACACGGCCTGGAACTCGATCGAGTGCTCGTTCTTGTGCAGGTACTGATCCTCGTGCACGTCGAAGCGGCTCGCCGCCGCGAGCTCGGCGATCATCTCGCGATCCGGATCGAGCGGGCCGAGCGGCGTCGCGAACGTCTTCTCGCAGACCGCGTACGGTCGACGCATCGGCGCGTGCGACGTCCCGAGCAGAACGAAGGTGTCGACCTTCTCCAGCCCCGGCGCGGCCAGCGCCTGCTCGAGCGCGGCGTAGGCGTGCCCGTAGCCGGCCGCGGCGCGCCAGAGGTCCATGTGCGGCGCGCAGAGCCCGACCATGCGCTCCGGCGCGCCCTGGGCCGCGGCGCGCGCCGCTCCGCCCTGCGGCCGCGCGACCCCGAGGCACTGGCGCTCGATGAACTCGGCGAGCTTCAGCCGATCGCCGTGGTACGCGCCGCCCGCGTGGGCGGCCGTCCGGATCGGCGCCGCGTCGAACGACCGCACGACGGTCCGCCGGCGCGCGTGGAACCGCGGGCTGTCCAGCATCCACGCGTCCTCCAGCTCGTCGGCCAGCTGCGCCACGTAGGCGGCGTCCACGCGCTGGCCGGTCGACCGGGAGGCGTCGCGCGCGATCTCGTCGATCGATCGCCGCCCGTCGAAGCGCGCGAGCACCGCGGAGCTCCCGGCGGGCACGACGACGGCGGACGGCGCGATGCCCTCGGTGTCGCGCAGCATCAGCGCGCGGCCGTGGCGCTCATCCTGGATGACGACGACCTCCAGAGCTCGAAGCTTCGGGCGCAGAGATGACATCGTTCGCGAGGATAGCGCGTGCGCGCTCGCCGCCCAGCGCGCGAAGCACGCGCGCCCGCCGCGGCCGAGGCGGCGTCCGCCGGTCGCTGGGCGGCTCGCCTCCGGGAAGGCCGCGCTTGTGCCGCGCGTCAGCGCTCCCGGCGCGCCCGCGGATTGCCGCTTCGCGGCGGCGCCGCGCGGCACTAGGCTCGCGCCTCGGGATCCGCCCGCTCCGATCCCGCCTCGCGCCGGCCGCCGTCGTGCGCGCGGACGCACGAGAGCTCGCCCTGACGAATGCGCCGCACCGCGACTCCTGAGCCGCACGCCCGTGAAGCTGATCTGCTCGCCGAGCTCTCGGCCGTGTACCGCGAGACGGAGGAGGTCTTCCATGGCTGGACCTGCCAGGCCTCGACCGAGTGCTGCCGGTTCGGCATCACGGGCCGCGAGCCGTACGTGACGTCGATCGAGCTCGCCGCCGTCCGGCGCGCGATCGCGGCGCTGGGCGGCCCCCGGGCGCTCCAGGGCGTCGTGCGAGCAGGCGGGGCTCTGGCGCCCGAGCCGACGGCGTCCGCCGGCGAGCCGGGCCGGCGGCGCGCGCTGCCGCAGGCGGCGGAGCGGCGGTGCCCGCTGCTCACCGACGCCGGTCGCTGCGCGATCTACGCCGCGAGGCCGCTCGGGTGCCGCACGTTCTTCTGCGATCGCGCCGCCGCCGGATCGCCGGTGCGCCACCACGACGTGACCCGGCTCGTGCGCAAGGTGCAGGAGATCGCGGCGCGGCACGAGCCGGGCGGCGACCTCGGCCGCCCCCTCACCCGCGCGCTCCCGGACGCCGGCCCGGGCGCCGCAGGTGGTCCGCCCAGGGCGAGCGGCGGGGCGCGCGCTCGCCGCGGCCGCTGACGCGCCGGCTCAGGCCGCTGACGCGCCGGCTCAGGTCCGCTCGACCGCCATCACGCCGGGGATCCGCTGCAGGCGCCGGATGACGCTCTTCAGCTGCGCGAGATCGGAGCAGAGGAAGGTGAACGTGTTCATCGCCCGGCCGTCGTCGCCCGCCCGGCACGTCGCCTCGCTGATGTTGATGCCCTGCTCGTGGAACGTGTGGCCGACCGTCGCGAGGATGCCCGGCCGGTTCGCCGTCATCACCTTGATCTGCACCGGGCGGTTGATCTTCGCGCGCGAGTCCCAAGAGATCTCCACGCGGCGCTCGGGATCCGTGTCGAACGCCTTGGCGCAGTTGCGGCGGTGGACCGTGATGCCGCGGCCGCGCGTGATGAACCCGACGATCTCGTCGCCGGGGAGCGGGTTGCAGCACTTCGTGTAGCGGACGAGGACATCGTCGATGCCGTTCAGGAGGATGCCGTGGCTGTCGCGCCCCGTGACCTTGCGGACGAGCGACTCGATGCGCCCTTCCTTGATCGACTCGGGCGGCGTCGTCGGGGTGCCCTTGTCGTTCTCCTTGGGGGTGGGCGCGAGGAACTCGCACACCGCGCGGACGCTCACCTTGCCGTAGCCGACCGCGATGAACAGCTCGTCGGCCGAGGCGACGCCGAACTTGTCCATGACCTTGCGCAGCTCGGCCTCGTTCTTGGTGAGGCGGCTCAGGCTCATGCTCCGCTGGTGCATCTCCTTCTCGAGGAGCTCGCGGCCGAGCTTGAGCGACTTCTCGCGCTGCTCCGCGCGCAGGTAGTTGCGGATCTTGGAGCGGGCGCGGCTGGTCGACACGTAGTCGAGCCAGTCCTTCGACGGGTGCTGGCTCGGGTTGGTCATCACCTCGACGACGTCGCCGTTCCGGAGCTTCGAGCGGAGCGGGACGATGGCGCCGTTGACCCGCGCCCCCGAACAGTGCTCGCCGACCTTCGTGTGGATCGCGTAGGCGAAGTCGATCGGCGTCGATCCGCGGGGGAAGACGCGCACGTCCCCCTTCGGCGTGAAGACGTACACCTCGTCCTGGAACAGGTCGACCTTGACGCTCTCCAGGAACTCGGCCGGGTCCTTGAGCTCCTTCTGGAACTCCATCAGCTGGCGGAGCCAGCCGAACCGCGCGGCGTCCTTCGGGTCGATGCCGCCGGAGTTGTTTTCCTTGTATTTCCAGTGCGCCGCGATGCCCTGCTCCGCCACGCGGTGCATCTCGTGGGTGCGGATCTGGATCTCGATCCGCTCGCGCCCGGGCCCGATGACCGTCGTGTGCAGCGACTGGTACATGTTCGGCTTGGGCAGCGCGACGTAATCCTTGAAGCGGCCGGGGACCGGGGTCCACTGCGAGTGGATGACGCCGAGCGTCGCGTAGCAGTCGGCGACCGACTCGACGAGCACGCGGAAGGCGATGACGTCGTAGACCTGGTCGAAGTCGCACTGCTGCGCCTGCATCTTGCGCCAGATCGAGTAGAGGTGCTTCGCGCGGCCGGTGACGTCGACCGCGAAGCCCTGCTCCGCGAGCTTGCCCGCGAGCACCTTCGAGACCTCGTGGATGTACTTGTCGCGCTCCTTCGCGGTCGTCTTGACCTTCTGCGAGAGGTCCGCCCACGCCTCCGGCTCGATGTACCTGAACGACAGGTCCTCGAGCTCGCTCTTGAAGCGCGCGATGCCGAGGCGGTTCGCGAGCGGGGCGTAGATCTCCATCGTCTCCCGGGCGATCCGGTCCTGCGCCTCGGGCTTCATGAACTCGAGCGTCCGCATGTTGTCGAGGCGGTCGCACAGCTTCACGAGGAGCACGCGGATGTCGCGCGCCATCGCCACCAGCATCTTGCGGAAGTTCTCGGCTTGCCGATCCTCCTTGGAGGCGAAGTTGATCTTCGAGAGCTTCGTCACGCCGTCGACGAGGAACGCCACCTCCTGGCCGAAGGTGTTCTCGATGTCGGTGGTCGTCGCGAGGGTGTCCTCGACGACGTCGTGCAGGAGCCCGGCGCAGACGCTCGCCGTGTCCAGCTTGAGCTCGGTGATGATCGCGGCGACGCTCGCCGGGTGGGAGAAATACGGGTCGCCGCTCTTGCGGGTCTGCCCCCTGTGGGCGTCAGAGCTGTAGGCGTAAGCCCGGGCGATGAGATCGACGTCTGCAGCCGGCTGGTAGGTCCGAACGCGATCGACAAGCTCCGTCAACGTCAGCATGAAGAGTTCGGCGGGCGCAATGCGCCCTCTCCCTTTGGCACGCTAACACCGCGATCTAGGCCCCGCAATTGTGTCACCATGCGCGTCTCCGGCGCGGGTCGCGCGCCGCCGATCCATTTCTCATCTCCCGCAGCGGCCGCCCCAGCCGCGTCCGTCGCCTCGGTTACGTCGGTCACGTCGGTCACGTCGGTCACGTCAGCCACGTCAGCTAGGTCGATTGCCCCAGTCGCGTCGGTCGTCTCGGCCGAGCGGGTCGCGTCGGTCTCGTCCGTTGCGCCAGTCGCATCCGTCGCATCCGTCGCATCCGTCGCATCCGTCGCATCCGTTGCATCCGCTGCGCCCTATGTTCATGGATTCCATGGAGCCGATCACCGCCTACGTCCACTTCCCCTGGTGCCTCAAGAAGTGTCCCTACTGCGACTTCGTCTCTTTCGCGAAGGCGCGGGAGGCGATCGATCACCGCGGCTATGCCGACGCCGTGCTGGCCGAGCTCCGGAGGCGGGCGGATGCGCTGGGCGAGCGCGAGCTCCGGAGCGTGTTCTTCGGCGGCGGGACGCCGTCCCTGTGGGAGCCGGAGGAGATGGGCAGGGTGCTGTCCGCCATCACCGCGGCGGCCGGCCGGCTCTCGCCCGACCTCGAGGTGACCGTCGAGTGCAACCCGACCTCGCTCGACGAGCAGCGGGCCCGGGCGTTCCGAGCGGTCGGGGTCAACCGTTTGAGCGTCGGCGTTCAGGGGCTCGACGTGGAGCGGCTCCGGTTCCTCGGCCGCCTGCACGACCCAGACGGGGGGCTCGGCGCGCTCGCGGCGG
This sequence comes from Sorangium sp. So ce836, assembly GCF_028553905.1. Classification (NCBI taxonomy): domain Bacteria; kingdom Pseudomonadati; phylum Myxococcota; order Polyangiales; family Polyangiaceae; genus Sorangium; species Sorangium sp. So ce836. The sequence goes on from NZ_CP102233.1 coordinate 6,559,835, forward strand.
CGCTCCGGTCCGGGATGCCGCGCGTGAGCGGCGATCTCATCTACGGTGTCGCGGTGGGGACGGCCGAGGAAGCCCGGGAGCAGCGCCCGGAGCACGCCGCCGCCGAGGCGCGCGCCGTGGCCTCGACCGGCGTGACCCACATCTCGGCGTACAGCCTCACGGTCGAGCCGGGCACCTCGTTCGGAGAGCTGGCGCGGCGCGGGCGCCTGCCGCTCGCCGGAGACGACGGGGTGGCGGACACGTTCTTCGCGATCGACGAGGCGCTCGAGGCCGAGGGGCTCGCCCACTACGAGGTCTCGAATTACGCGAAGCCCGGCCACGAGGCGCGCCACAACCTCGGCTACTGGAAAGGCGTCGATTACGTCGGGCTCGGGTGCGCCGCCTACGGCACCGTATCGCGCCCGGATCCGCGCTGGGGCCTGAGATCGGCCGGCGCGGCGGACGGCGGCGAGGCGTTCGCGATCCGCTACCGGAACCTCGTGAGCCCGGACCGGTACATGGCCGCCATGGCCGAGGACGGCGGGCCGGTCCCGGTGGAGAGCGACGAGCGGCTCGCCCCGGAGACGCGCCTGTTCGAGCGGATCATGCTCGGGCTCCGGCTGCGCGAGGGGCTCGATCTCGAGGCGGCGGCGGCGGCGCTCGGGGTGCCGGCGTGGACGCCCGCGCGACGGCGGGCCGCGGACCGGCTCGAGCGCGCCGGCTGCCTGAAGGTCGACGGCGGGCGGCTCAGCGTCCCGCGGGCCGCCTGGATCTTCGCCGACGGCATCGCGGCCGACCTGTTCTGACGCCACGCCGCGGGCGCCGGCGCGGCGTGCTCGCGGTGGACGTCGGGCGCAGGCCGCGCTCCGATGCCGGTCCATGAGCCCCTTGCCGACGATCGAGGACATCCGCCGCGCCGCCGCGCGCCTCGCGCCGCACGCCCACGTGACCCCCGTCATGACCAGCCGGACGATCGACGGCATGGCGGGCGCCCGCGTCTTCTTCAAGTGCGAGAACCTGCAGCGGGTCGGCGCGTTCAAGTTCCGCGGCGCGTGCAACGCGGTCCTGGCCCTCTCGGACGAGGACGCGCGCCGCGGCGTCGCCACCCACTCCTCGGGCAACCACGCCGCCGCGCTCGCGCTCGCCGCCCGCATCCGCGGCGTCCCCGCGCACATCGTCATGCCCGAGAGCGCGCCCGCCGTGAAGCGCGCCGCCGTCGAGGGCTACGGCGCCCGGATCGTGACCTGCGCCCCCACGCTCCGGTCGCGCGAGGAGACGCTCGCCCGCGTGCTGTCCGAGACGGGCGCGATCCTGGTCCACCCGTACAACGACGCGCACGTCATCGCCGGCCAGGGCACGGCCGCGCTGGAGCTCGCGAGCCAGGTGGAGAACCTCGACGCCGTCGTCGCGCCCGTCGGCGGCGGCGGGCTGCTCTCGGGCACCGCCGTCGCGACAAGCGCGCTGTCGCGCGCGCGCACGGTCGGCGCCGAGCCCCAGGCGGCCGACGACGCGGCCCGCTCGCTGCGCGAGGGGAAGATCCTACCCTCGAACGACCCGACCACGATCGCGGACGGCCTCCGCACCTCGCTCGGCGAGCTCACCTTCGCGGTCCTGCGCGAGCGCGGGGTCGAGATCGTCACCGTGGGCGAAGAGGACATCGTCAAGGCGATGCGCGTCGTCTGGGAGCGGATGAAGATCCTCATCGAGCCGAGCTCGGCGGTCCCGGTGGCCGCCGTCCTGCTGCGCAAGGTCCAGGGGGCGCGGATCGGCGTCATCCTGAGCGGGGGAAACGTCGACCTGAGCAAGCTCCCGTTCGCCTGAGCGCGACCGCGGGCGCGCCGGCGTTGGGCGAGCTCCCTCGGCTCCCCTCAGCGCTCGCGCCGGCCCTGCCCGAGGCGCAAGGCGGCGCGCACGACGCTCGGCCCCGGACCGGGCGGCGCCGCCGCGACCGTTCGCCCGTCGGCGTCGAGGATGCGCGAGCCGCCCTGGCCGTCCAGCGCGGGCCGCGACGGCCCCCAGTTCGCGTTGACGATCGCCACGCGGTGGCGCCGCGCGAGCGCGGGCAGGAGCTCGGCGCGCGCGTCGCCCTCCCCGGGCGGATCGACCCAGGCCGTCGGGAAGAGCAGCAGATCGGCCGCGTCGAGCGCCTCGCCCGCGTCCTCGGAGAGGAAGTGGACGTCGAAGCAGATCGCGAGCGTCACCTTCACGCCGAGCAGATCGAGGACCGGGGTGCCGAGATCGCCAGGCGCTGCCCAGCGCTCCGGGAACCAGGGGTGGCGCTTGCGGTAGTGGCCGACGCGCCGCCCGTCGCGGTCGAAGACGAGCAGGGCGTTGTAGAAGCGGCCCCGGCTCTCCTCGACGAGCGGGCCCGCCAGCGCGATGCCGTGCTTGCGCGCGAGCTCGGAGAGCCGCCGCGCGGACTCGCCGTCGAGCGGCTCCGCGAAGCGGCGCAGATCGCTCTCGCCCCGCGGCGAGACGTAGCCCGTGACGATCAGCTCGGGCAAGAGCGCGAGATCGGCCCCGGCGAGCGCGGGCGCGCCGAGGAGACGATCGATCGCCGCGAGCGAGCCCCGGAGGTCGCCGAAGCGCTGCGGCAGCTCGAGCGCGACCGCGTCGAGGGAGCGGGCGCTCACGGCGATGGCCCGGCGCGCGCGCGCCGCGGCCGACCTGCCGCGGAGGCCGGCGGCGCTCCCGGCATGTCGACCAGCACCGCGCGCCGGAGGGTCACGGGGCGCGCTCGGCTCAGCGGAGGTTCTTCGTCGCCTGGAGCTGGTGCAGGCTCACCGCGAGGTCGACCTGGCGGCGCAGATCCGAGGCGATCCAGGGCTTCGTGATGATCCGGAAGCTCGCGCTCTCCCGGGAGATCTTCTGGATCTGCTCCACGTCGGTCGGCGCGCAGACGAGCACCGGGACGTAGCTCAGCCCCTGCCGGCGCAGCTCGCGCAGCAGCGCGAGCCCGCTGAAATGAGGCATCCGGTAGTCCGCGACGACCACGGAGGGCGGCTCCTTCACCGCCGCCGCGAGCGCGCGGCGCGGATCGCCGAAGGTGCGGACCTGGTAGCCGGAGCGGAGCGCCCGGTCCATGAGGTCCAGGTTGCTCTCCTCGTCGTCGACGGCGTAGAGGAGCGTTCCTTGGCCCCGGCCACTCGAGGGTGGCGGCATGCTGCCAGAATGCGGGGCATTGCCCATCAAGCGCGAGGGTATCAGACCTCGTCCTCTCGCACCACGCGCTCACGCCGAAGTAATCTCGGTTGTCTGACTCACGCCCAGCGCCGGACCGCGAAGCGCGCTGCGCCGCGGGACCGCAGGGATGGGCGCCGCGGAGCCCTGGGCGAGGCCCCCGACGCGCGGCCGCGGCCGGCCTCGGGCCGCGCGAGCGATCAACCTGGGCTGTCAGCGGCGTTCACGATCCCCTCCGGCGGCGTTCGGCTGTAAGAGATCAAGAGATGTCCGCTCGCGATGGATTGCTCGAGGTCGGCGCGCTCGTGGACGGCCGGTATCAGGTGCTCGGTCACCTCGGCAGCGGTGGTCACAGCGTCGTTTACGAGGCGCGCCAGATCGTGACCACCCAGCGCGTGGCCCTCAAGCTGCTGCGGCCCGAGGCGCTGCGGCGCTCGCGCGAGTCCGGCTCGCAGGAGGCGCGCTTCGAGCGGGAGATGCAGGTCATCGCCCAGCTGAGCCACCCGAACATCGTCCGCCTCCTCGACGCCGGGCGCCTGCCCGAAGGCGAGCTCTACCTGGCCCTGGAGCACGTCGACGGCGAGACGCTGACCGCGCGCTGCCAGCGCACGCGGGGGATCGAGCCGAACGAGGCGAAGCGGCTGATGCTCCAGGTGCTCGACGCCATCGGCTTCGCCCACGAGCGCGGCGTCATCCACCGCGACCTCAAGCCGCACAACATCATGGTCACCGGCTCCGGCAAGCGGACGCACGTCAAGGTGCTCGACTTCGGCATCGCCGCGCTGATCGGCGAGGCCCGCGCCGCCGACTACCGCGCGCTCACGCCGACCGGCGAGTTCAACGGGACCCCGGCCTACATGGCCCCGGAGCAGCTCGTGCAGTCGACCCCGACCACAGCGGCGGACATCTACGCATGGGGGCTCACCTTCCTCGAGTGCCTGATCGGCGCGCCGGTGATGCACGAGGCGACGGTCGCCGAGGTCATCTTTCGCCAGCTGAGCCCCGAGCCGGTGCCCATCCCCCGCGCCCTCCGCGGCCACCCGCTCGGCGCGCTGCTCGCGCAGGCGACCGCCAAGTCGCCGGCGCACCGCTTCCGGTCCGCCCGCGACGCGTACGAGCTGCTGGAGGACTGCGACGTGTCGGCGATCCCGTGGCCGCTGCCTCGCGACGACGAGCGCGGCGGCTCGCCGGAGCAGCGGGCCATCGCGACGCGCGCGGTGCACCACGCCGCGGCGGACCAGGAGACGCAGCTCGTGCCCTCCGCGCCCGAGCCGCCGCCGGGCACGCAGCGCAGATCGCCCGAGCAGCAGCGGCAGGACGAGCGGCTCGGCGCGGCGCCGACGCTCGCCATCCCGGGCCGCGGCCTCGCGCCCGCCGAGCCGCCGGCGAGGCCGATCCGCAACGCGTCGATCCAGCTCGGCGCCGCGGAGGGCCCGGAGACGCCGCTGGCCCCGAAGCTCCCCTCCTTCCCGAGCGCCGCGCCCGGGACGCGGCCGGTGACGGTCACCGGCCGCGGCGAGCGCCGCCAGCTCACCGTGCTGGTCTGCGGGCTCGCCGGCGCCGAGCGCATCGCCGACACGGTCGACAGCGAGGCGTTCCACGAGCTCGTGCAGACGTTCCAGGCCGCGTGCGCCCAGGTGATCGGGGCGCAGGAGGGGGTGTTCCTCCGCTCGCCCGGCGAGGAGACGGTCGCCTACTTCGGTCACCCCGTGGCCAAGGAGGACGACGCCCTCCGCGCGGTGCAGGCGGCGCTCGATCTGGTCGAGCACATGTCCCGCCTGAACGCGCGGGAGATCGTGTCCGTGCCCCTGTCGGTGCAGGTCGGCGTGCACACCGGGATCGTCGTCGTGGCCGACAGCGACGCCGTGCCCTCGCTCGCCGGTCCGACCCTGAACGCCGCGACGCAGCTGAAGGCCCACGCCGAGCCGGGGACGGTGCTCGTCAGCCGCGCCACGCAGAAGCTCATCGAGGGCTATTACTACATGGACGCGCTCGGCGAGATCAGCCCGAAGGGCGCGCGCCAGCCGATCGAGATCTTCGCGGTGCAGGGGCGCACGACCGCGCGGGACCGGCTCGACGCGAGGATGCACCATGGGCTCACCCCGCTCGTCGGGCGGGACAGCGAGCTCGACGAGCTCGCGACCCGGTGGTCGCGGGCCTCGGGCGGCGCCGGGCAGGTCGTGCTGCTGACGGGCGAGGCCGGCATCGGCAAGTCGCGGAGCGTGCGCGCCTTCCGCGACCGGCTGGCCGGGACGCCGCACCTCTGGCTCGAGGCGCGCTGCTCGCCGCAGCTCCAGAACAGCGCGTTCTATCCGGTGATCGAGCTGCTCAACGCGCTGCTCGCGGGCGATCGCGATCGCGCGAGCACGCTGAGCGGCTCGACCGCGGCGCCGAGCGAGCGCGGGGCGCCCCTGGACAAGGGCGGCGACCGGCTCGAGCGGCTGGAGCAGCTGCTCGCCGAGGCGGAGGCGGGGCCGCTCGCCGTGCCGCTGCTCGCCGCGCTGCTGTCGATCCCGACCGAGGGCCGCCACCCGGCGCCGGCGCTCACCCCGCAGCGACAGCGGCAGGAGACCATCGCCTCGCTCCTCCAGCTCTTCCTCGGGCTCGCCGATCGGCAGCCGCTCGTGCTCACGGCCGAGGACCTGCACTGGGCCGATCCGTCGACCCTGGAGCTGCTCGGCCGGCTCATCGACGAGGGGCGGCCGTCGCCGCTGCTGCTGCTCCTGACCGCGCGCCCCACGTTCACGCCGCCGTGGCCGCTGCGATCGCACTTCACCCAGATCCACCTCGCGCCGCTCAGCGCCGAGCGGATGCGGGCGCTCATCCAGCAGCTGGCCGGCGCGTACGCGACGAGCGGCGCGTCGGCCATCCAGGCCCCGCTGCCCGACGAGGTGATCCGGACGCTGGCCGAGCGCAGCGACGGCGTCCCGCTGTTCGCCGAGGAGCTCACGCGCATGGTCCTCGAGTCGGCCGCCGCCAAGGCGGCCGCAGGGGAGCCGGGCGGCTCGCCGAGCGCCGCGAGCGGGTGGATGGGCGCGCTCGAGACCCCGGTCACCCTCCAGCACTCGCTGATGTCGCGCCTCGACCGCCTCGGCCCGGCGAAGGAGGTCGCGCAGCTCGGCGCGGTGTTCGGCCGCACCTTCGGCTACGAGGCGCTCGAGCTCTGCGCGGGCGGCGGCGCGGGCGGCGAGCCGCTCCTCATGGCGTCGAGCCCCGCGGTGCTGCGCGAGGCGCTCGCGCAGCTCGTCGACGCCGAGCTGCTCTTCCAGCGGGGGCGCCCCCCGCGCGCGACGTACACGTTCAAGCACGCGCTGGTGCAGGACGCGGCCTACCAGTCGCTGCTGCGCAGCACCCGGCAGGTGTACCACGCGCGCATCGCCGCCGTGCTGGCCGAGCGCTTCCCCGGGACGCCGCCCGAGCTGCTCGCGCACCACTACACCGAGGCCGCGCTGATCGGCCCCGCCGTCGCGGCCTGGCAGCGCGCCGGGGAGGCCTCGCTCATCTCGTCCGCGCACGCCGAGGCGAAGAGCCACCTCCGCCGCGGGCTCGAGCTCCTCAAGCAGCTGCCGGAGACGAAGGAGCGGGCGCGCGACGAGATCACCCTGCAGACGACGCTCGGCGTCCCGCTGATGATCACGCGCGGCTACGCCGCCCCGGAGGTCGAGGCGGCGTACGCGCGCGCGCACGCGCTCTGCCGCGAGGCGGGCTCCTCGCCGCAGCTCTTCCCCGCGCTGTGGGGGCTCTGGATCTTCTTCCACGTCCGCGGCGACTACGCGCTCGCGGAGCAGCACGGCGAGCAGCTGCTCGCGCTCGCCGAGAGCACGGGCGACCCAGGGATCTCGCTCGGCGCTCACCAGGCGCTCGGCGCGACGCGCTTCCTCCGGGGGCGCCTCGGCGAGGCGCGCGAGCACTTCAACAAGGTGCTGTCGATCTACGATCCCGCGCGTCACCTGCCGCTCGCCTTCCTCTTCGGCCACGACGCCGCGGCGTTCTCGCTGTCGCACCTCGCCTGGATCGCGTTCCACCTCGGCGAGCCGGAGCGGGGCAAGGCCTCGATCGACGAGGCGATCGCGCTGTGCGAGGAGCTGAACCAGCCCGTGAGCCGGGGCTTCGTCGAGCACTTCGCCGCGGTCCTGTGCTGCCTGCTCGGCGACGTCGCCGGCGCGGAGGCGCACGCGCGCGTGCTCAGCGAGCTCGCCGAGGAGGTGGGCATGCCCCACTGGGCGGCGCTCAGCCAGATCGATCTCGGCTGGGCGGCGGCCGCGCGCGCGGCGCAGGGGCCGGCCGGCGCGGACGCGCGGGCGCGCTACGCCGAGGGCGCCGCGCGCATCCGCGGGGGCCTGACGATGCTGATGGGCGTCGGCAGCCGCGTGTCGCTGACCTACTGGCGAGCGGCGCTCATCGACGCGGAGCTCGGCGCCGGCAACGTCGACGAGGCCAGCGCCCTGCTCGACGACACGCTCTCCTTCGTCGAGAGGAGCGACGAGCGCTACTTCGAGGCCGAGCTCTGCCGGCTCGAGGGCGAGATCGCGCTCGCGCGCCGCGCGCCGACCGCCGCGGAGGCGCGGGCGCGCGCGGAGGCCGCCTTCCGGAAGGGGCGCGAGATCGCCGCGCGGCAGGGCGCGCTCGGCCTCTTGACGCAGATCTTCGATCGCCGCGGGGCGCGGGTCGACGCGGGGGACGCGCAGGAACAGCGGTGAGGGGCGGCGCGCGCAGGGCGGCGCGGCGCGAGGGGCGGAGCTCCGGCAGGGGCGCGCCGGCGCGCGGCGCTAGAGATCGCCGTGGATCGGCGACGGCACCCGCCACTGGACGATCTCGGCGTGCTGCTCGCCGTTGAAGGGCCGCTCGAGGAGCCGGGGGCAGCACTGCCGCGAGCGGAACAGCTCGAGGATGTAGCCCATGCGCTCGCTCAGCAACGCCCAGTCCTCGGCGCCGCAGCCGGCCGTCGTCTGGTCGTGGGCGTCGTACTTGAGCAGGAGCTCGTAGAGCTCGCGATCCTCGATGGTCGCGAGCTCGGCGCAGTGCAGCGGCTGGCCGGGCGGCGCGGGGAGATCGTGGCCGAGCTCGAGGAGCTCGTCCGGCAGGCGCATGGTCATCATCTCCTTGGTCGCGATCGCGCGCCAGAACGCCTGCACCTTCTCGACCTTGTCGAGGACCATCGACTGGAGCGCCTCGGGGAGGCCGACCGTGTCGACCACGCAGCGGACGGGCGCGTTGAGCGCCCGCGCGATGTACGGCTGGAGCCGCACCTGCTCGTGCAGCCCGACGCGCGCGTTGGCGAGGAGGATGCGCTCCGCCTTCTCGTCTTTGTCCTCCGTGAGCATCGCCTCGTGGTAGTGCTCCATGGCGCTGCGGAGCAGCCCCTGCCCTCCGTCCGTGGACGGCCCCGACTGCAGCCCCTCGACCAGCGCCGCGAGCTCGTCCTTCCCCGGCCGCGGGCAGCTCCGGTAGAGCTGGATCATGCGGGCGAAGAGCGGCCCGAGCTCCTCGAACACCTTGAGGTTGCCGAGCGCGATGTCCTCGCTGAGCTCGGACAGGATGCGCTCCGGCAGCTCCATGAGCCCGAACCCCTGCCCCCACCAGGGCGCGATCAGCTCGACGGCGCTGATCCGCCACGCGCTCGCCCGCTCCGGCTCGCCCTTGCCGCGCCTCCTCAGGAGGCGCGGCACGACCGCCTCCCGCTCCTCGTCGTCCGAGAGGATCAGCCACCGGAGCACCGACGGCACCTCCTCGTTGCGGATGAACCTCCCTGCAGTCTTGGAGGCCCACGTGGCGAACGTGCACCAGTGGGCGTTGCCGCCGCCGAGCAGCTTCACGAGCTCCGCCGAGATCTCGTAGTAGCACTGGGTGATGAGCAGGTTGCGCAGCACCGGCTGATCCGAGAGCTCGATGACCGCCTGTACCCTGTCGAGCAGCGAGGCCGGCTCGGACGCCTCGGCGGGCGTCACCCTCGCGGCGATCCGCGTCGAGCGCTCCACCACGCCGCTCCGCGTCACGCGGGCCGACGGAAACGGCGACTCCGCCGTCAGGGGGAGCGGAGGCCGGAAGGCGGTGTCGTGGAAATTCGTGGCGTGATCGCTCGCTGGTATGGCGGACATCAGCGGCTTTACAGGGGTCGTCATTCTCCCGTGCTATCTCCAATTGATGCCAGATGTCCATACCTGTCCATAAGTCCATCTTGCCAATGGCAGCTGGCTCACCAGATCTCGACAGAATGCTGCTGCGGCGCTGAACGCGCGGTTCCCCTTTGCGTCGCGTCAAGCACGCGGCGCAGCAACGCGACGGCGCGCGGCGATCACCGCTGTCACGGCGATGTTGCGGGCGGCGCAGCGGAGGCGGGGACGTCCGTCGCGAGCGGGCTCGCGCCGCGTACGCCGGGGCCGCCGCGGGGCCACGTCGTGATGCTCACCCGGTGCTCGCGGCCGAAGGTCCGCGCGACCACGGCGCGCACGTCGGCCGGCTCGACCTCCTCGAGCGCGCGCAGGAGCCGCGGCAGGCTGCCCGGATCGAGCGCGGCGCGCAGGCGCAGATCCGTGATCGGCCGCGGGGACGCGGGGGGCGGCGCGGAGGCGGCGCGGCGCGCGAGCTCCTTCTCCAGCTCGATCTTGAGCAGCGCCTTGGCGAGGGCGAGCTCCTTCCAGGTCGGCCCGGACGTCGCGAGCGCCGCGAGCTCGGCGTCGAGGCGCTGCTCCAGCTCGGCGGCGCTGCGCGACGGGGCGGGCGTGAGCTCCACCGCCGCCACGCTCGCCTGCGCGCCGAGCGACAGCCGGCCGGTCACCTCGGACGCGAGCTGCCCCTCGGTCACGAGCGCCTTCGCGAGCCGCGCGACGCGCGGGCCGGTGAGGATCTCCATCGCCACGCGGAGCGGCGCCTCGTCCGCGCCCCCCTCCTGCGGCGCGATCCAGCCGTAGAGCAGCCGCGGCGACGGCACCGCGTCCTCGAGGACGATCCGCTCCTCGCGCGGGTGCGGCCCGATCGGCCGCTCCGGCTCGGCGACGACGCGCTGGAGCGAGCGCGCGAGCGCCCGCTCGACCGCCGCGCGCGAGACGTCGCCGGAGAGCGCGATCGTCGCCTGGGCCGCGGCGCGCTCGCGCCGGAGCGACTCGGTGAGCAGGAGCTCGCTGGCCGCGCCCGCGTCGGCGCGCGCCCCGAGCAGCGTGCCCTCGAGCGGGTGGCCCGCGGGGAACAGCGCCTCCCCGAGCGCGAGCCACGACGGGCCGTACGGCGCCAGCTCGAGCGCGCGCCGCGAGGCCGCGCTGGCCTGCCTCCGGAGCTCGGCCACGCGCCCCGCGCTCGCCTCGTCGAGCAGCATCCGGAGCCGCGCCGCGACCAGATCGACGCCGATCTCGAGATCCCGCGGCGGGACGGTGATCGCGACGCGCGCCTCGCTGGCGAGCGCCGGCCCCGCCGCCCCGGCGTCGCCCGCGGACCGCGCCGGCACCGCGACGGACGCGCTGATCGAGACGAGCGGCGCCGCGGGGTCCTCACGGAGGTCGACCGCGATGCCGTTCGGGAGCCGGAAGCGCTGCACCTGCTCCAGGCCGAGCCCGGCGAGCAGGCCGATCTGCTTCTCGATCGCCGCCTCTCGGCCCTTGAGGGCGCGCCGCGCGCCCGGGCCCTCGACGGCGTCGAACGGCGACGCCGGGGCGAGGCGGCCGCTCCGGAGGCCGAGCGGATCGTCCTCGAACGCGGGGCGGAAGCCGACGCCGCCGCCGATCATCACGATCGGGAGCTTGGCCTCCAGCGCCTCCGGGTTGCCGAGGAGCGGCATCGGCGCCGGCGCCTGGCCGGGCGGGGTGAAGAGCGGGAGCCGGTTCCGGCCGAGCGACACGGGGCGGGGCGGCAGCGACCCGTCGCGCAGCGCGAGCTCGCCGCCCGCGCTGCGCGGCGGCAGCGCGCCGGCCAGGCCGTCGCCCTCGTCCTCGTCGAGCTCCTCGTGGTCGAGGTACGCCGGGAAGAGCGCCATCGCGCGCGCGACGCGGTCGGCGGGCAGCGCGATCAGGTGATCGGCGCGGCCCGGCGGGACGCGGTCGCGCAGGAGCTCGGGGTTGTGCTCGCGCAGCGCGGCCGTGGAGATGCCCGCGGCGCGCGCGATGGTGCGGAGCCGCGTCCCCGGCGGCACCGCGACCTCGCCGAGGTCGAGCGGCGCGACCGGCGCGACGTCGGGCAGGTCGAGCCCGAAGCGCGCGCGGTTCCCCGCGACGATCGCGAACGCCACGATCTGCGGCACGTAGTCCGCGGTCTCCTTGGGGACGGCGCCGGCCTGCGCGAGCTCGGCGAGCCCGATGGGCCCGCGCGCCTCGGGATCGCGCGCCGCCGCGACCTTCGCGAGCGCGCGGAGGACGCCCTCGTGGCCGAAGTTGTACGCCGCGAGCGCGAGATCCCAGCGGCCGAAGCGCTCGTAGAGGTCGCGCAGGTGCGCGGTCGCGGCGTCCGTGGCGCGCGTGAGGCTCATGCGCGCGTCGATCCACTCGGACTGCTCCAGGCCGTAGGCCTCGCCGGTCCTCGGCATGAACTGCCAGAGCCCCGCCGCGCCGGCCGGCGAGACCGCCCGCGGATCGAAGCCGCTCTCGACCGCCGCGACCCAGAGGAGGTCCTCCGGGAGGCCCGCCTCGCGGAGCGCGCGCTCGATGATCTCGCGGTAGGCGCCGGCGCGCCGGAAGCGGCGCTGGAACACGGCGCGCCCCTCCTCCGACTGGGCGAAGAAGCGGACGAACCGCATCGTGCGGCGCGTGAGCGGGACGTCGAGATCCGGCATCGCCAGCGTGGACAGCGTCGCCCCGTCGGGGTCCTCGAGATCCTCGTCCGCCGCGGGCTGGAACTCGCGCACGAGGAGCGCCGTGACGGCGGGCGGCGCGTCGTCGACCGGCGCCGGCGGAGGGCACGCGAGCGCCGGCGCGACGTCGGTCGGCGCCCGCGCGCGCGCGGGATCGAGCAGGCCGGGATCGCGGAAGGCGCGGTACGCCGCCGAACAGGACGCGCGCAGCGAGGGCGCCTGGCCGACGGCCGCGCCCGCCATGCAGATCAGCGCGCCGAGCCCGGTCCACAGAGCGGCTCGCCGTGCCCAGCTCATCAACGCCGATCTTGCTCCGAAACCGCCCGCCGGCGCTACGGCAAAGCGCGGAGACCGCGGCGGCGCGCCTCCCAGCCCGACTTCCCGCAGTGGCGCTAGCAACCTGCGCCCGGGCGAGCTAGCAAGCGTCGGCGATGCGTTCGTCCCACGCCGCTCCCCCTGCAGAGAAGGCCTCTCGGCTCGGCGAGGTGCTCGATTTCATGAAACTCCTGTGGGCGGTCGATCACGGCCTGCAGTCGACGTCGAAGCGCATGGAGGCGAAGATGGGCGTGACGGGCCCACAGCGGCTCGTCATCCGCATCGTCGGGCGCTACCCCGGGATCTCCGCGGGGCAGCTCGCCGAGATCATGCAGCTGCACCCGAGCACCCTCACGGGCGTCCTCAAGCGGCTGCAGGAGCGCGGCATCATCGAGCGCCGGGCCGACCCGAAGGACGGCCGCCGCGCGCTCCTCGGCCTCACCCCGCGCGGGCGCGAGCTCGACAGCCTCCGCACCGGGACGGTGGAGGCGGCCGTGCGGCAGGCCCTCAAGGCGATGCCGCGACGCAAGCTCGAGGCCGCGCAGGATGTGCTCGCGGCCGTCGCCGGGGCGCTGCAACCGCAGCCGGCCGACGAGTAGCGTCGCCGGCCGGATCGGCGCGCGCGGCGCGCGTTCCAACCGGGGCAGCGCCGATCGGCGCGCGCCTGGCCGGCGCGGCGGCCGCGCGGCGCAGGCGCCGCGGCGCGCGGGAGCGAACGGCGGTTCGCGCCCGGGAGCGCGGCGCGATCTGCGCGAACGCGCGGCTCCGCCGCGACCGGCCGACCCCGCGGACATCGAACGGAGGAGCAGCGGTCGTCCCGCACGGCAACCCGCCTCCCGCCGCCCCGAGGCGGCGGGAGCCGCCGCGCGGACCCGCGAGCCGGGGCCTTTTCGGTGCGGCCTCCGCCCGGCGCGCGCCGCGCCGAGGGCCTCTCATCACCACGACGGGGGAACAATGAAGCACTGGGTTCATGGCGCGATCAGCGCGGCGATCATCGCCGCGGCGTGGGGCTGCGGCTCCGGCGGACGAGGCGGCAGAGCCGACACGGGAGGCGGCGGAGGCACGGGCGGCGAAGGCACGGGGGGCAGCGGCGCAGCGACGGGCGGCGGGGGACCGGGAGCCACGCCGCGGCCTGCACGATCACGTCGCGAGGCCTGGAGGTGAGCAGCGGCCGCGGGACCACGCCCGCGATCGCGGCGACCGGGTCGGGGTACGCCGTCGCCTGGCAGGACCGCGGGGCCGACGAGGGCGACATCCACCTCGCGGTGATCGACGCGGACGGCAACAAGCTGCGGGAAGAGGCGATCGCGGCGGGCCCCGGCGTCTCGAGCCACCCGAGCGTCACGCGCGACGGAGAGGGCCTGCTCGTCGTCTGGCAGGACCAGGACGGCACGGGCAGCGTCGTGCGCGGCCGCCGCGCGACGCTGGAGGGCGTCCCCGAGGGCGCCGCCTTCGACCTGGTCGAGAGCGGCGCGGCCGAGTCGTGGCCCATCGCCGCCACGGGCCGGAGCGGGATCGTCGTCGCCTGGATGGACGCGGGCTGCTCGCTGATCAGCTCCCTCGACCGCGGCGCGCTGGGCAGCGCGACGCCGCTGGACCAGGCGAAGTTCCCCGCGGTCGCGACCGACGGCGAGCGGACGGCGCTCGCCTGGAGCCAGGGCGACACGCTCTTCTTCGCCCGGCCGCGCCAGGGGAGCGCGCCGCTCGACCGGATCGCGCACCCGGGCGTCGACGCGAAGCTGACGCGCGTCGCGCTCGGCGGGGACGACGCCTTCGTCGTCTGGGAGGACACCCGCGCCGGCGCCGAGCAGATCCGCGCGATCCGGATCTCCGCGCAGGACGAGGTGTCCCGCGAGGCCGTCGTCTCCCCGGGCGACGGCAGCGCGAACTGGCCGGCGCTCGCGTGGACCGGGCGCCACCTGGCCGTCGCGTACTACCAGTTCCGCGACGGCCCCGCGGGCGTCTTCGTGGCGCTGCTGAACCGCGATCTCTCGCCCGCGGGCGCCGAGCTCAAGGCGAGCGGCGACGCGCCCGCCCGGTACCCGGCGCTGGCCTGGACCGGCCGGGAGCTCGGCATCGCCTACGCGGAGCCGGACCAGGGCATCCGCCTCTCGCGCGCCAGCTGCAAGTAGCCGCGCCGCGCCCGCTCGCCCCTCCTCGCCGCGCCGCCGCGCCGCCGCGCCGCCGCCGACCGAATACCGGCCGCCCCCGGCGGCGGCGCGATCGGGCCGCCCGCGGTGGCGCAGGACGGCCGCCCGCGCCGGCCCGGATCGAACCCTGCAACCGCCCCCGGGGTGGCCGTTCTCCCCTGCGCCCTTGCGATCCTAATCTGCACAGCCGTGCTCGGCGCCTACGCCGTGCGCGTCGCGCGTCACGGCCGGCCCGCGATGCCGCGGCTCGGCGCCTCTCCGGGGAGCGCGCTGCTCCCCGGCCCGGTCGTCGAGGCCTTCTACTGGTCGTTCCACGCCCCCGCGCGCGCGCTCGTGCGCCTCCGCGTCTCGCCGGACACCCTCACCTACCTCTCGCTCGCCCTGTCGCTCGCCTGCGCGCCGCTGCTCGCGGTCGGCCGCTTCCGCGCCGGCGCCGTGCTGCTCATCGCCGGCGCCGTCCTCGACGCGCTCGACGGCATGGTGGCGCGCGAGGGCGGCAAGGCGTCGCGCGCCGGCGCCGTGCTCGACTCCTGCCTCGACCGCGTGTCCGACGCCGCGCCCCTCATCGGCCTCGCCGTCTTCTACCGCCATCACGCCCTCGCGCTCGCGATCCCGCTCGTCGCCATGGTCGCCTCGTCGCTCGTGAGCTACGCGCGCGCCAAGGCCGACGTCTACCGGATCGCGCTGCCGAGCGGGTTGATGCGCCGGCACGAGCGGCTCGCCTACCTCGTCGCCGCGCTCGTCTTCGGCCCGGCCGTGCCGGCCTCGCCGCTCACCGGCGCGCTCCCCTTCCCGATCACGCTCGCCTGCGTCGCCCTCGTCGCGGTCGTCGGGCTCGCCGCCGGCCTGCGGCTCGTGCAGCGGACGCGCGCCGCCCTCGCGGCCGCCGACGCGGCGCCGCCGCCAGGGCCGCGGGCGACCGCGCGCCCCGAGGGAGAGCGCCGGCGCCTGCTCGGCGACGGCAAGGCCACGAGCGCGCCGCTCTGATCATGCTCAGGCGCGCGCGCGCCCGCTGGGGCCCCCGCTTCTGGCTGCCGTCGCTGCCGTGGCTCGCCTACGTCGCCCTCCTCGCGCCGCGCGGCGCCGCGCGCTGGGACCACCTCGCCGTGGCCGCCCTCGCCGCGGCGAGCGTCTGCGCGGGCGAGCGCTCGCGCCGGTTCTTCCTGAACGCCCTGCCCTTCTTCCTGCTGTTCCTCGCGTACGACGGCATGAAGCAGCTCGACGGCGGGCTCGCCGCGCCGGACCACGTCCTCGGCTGCGAGCTGCGCGCGGCCGAGCTCGCGCTCTTCGGCGTGGAGATCGGCGGCCGCCGGCTCACGCCGGGCGAGCTGCTCGCCCGGCTGGAGCGGCCCGCGCTCGACCTGCTCTGCGCCCTCCCGTACGGCGGCTACGTGCTCGTGATGGTGGGGCACTGGCTCCACCTCTACCGGAGCGAGGCCCTCGCGGCGCGGAGGTTCGCCTGGCTCGCGTTCGCCACGCACCTCTTCGGCCTCGCCACGTACCGCCTCCTGCCGGCCGCGCCGCCCTGGTACGTCGAGGCCCACGGGTGCGCGATCGATCCGGCCGCTCACAGCTCCCCCGCCGCGCTCGCGCGCGTCGACGCGATGCTCGGGATCACCTACTTCCGCGACCTGTACAGCCGCGGCGCGACCGTCTACGGCGCGCTGCCGTCGCTCCACGTCACGTACCCGCTCTACGGGCTGCTCGCGACCTTCCGCCGGGCGAGCGCGCCGTCGCTCGCCCTCCAGCTCGCCTACGCCGCGCTCATGCTGTTCGCGGCGCTCTACCTCGCCCACCACTGGCTCATCGACGCCCTGCTCGGCTACGCCTACGTCGCGCTCGCGTGGGCGCTCGTCCTCCGGGCCTTCCCCGACCGGGGCGGCTCGGATCAGGCGGGCTGCGCCTTGCCGCCGCTCGCCGAGACGTCGGGCTCCCAGAGGATCTCGGGCGTGCCGAGGAGCGCGGACGCCCAGCGGCTCCAGACGAAGAGCGCGTCGCTCAGGCGGTTCAGGTAGCCGACCGCCAGCGGATCGGCCTGGCCCGCCTGCCCGAGGCGCACGCAGCAGCGCTCGGCCCGGCGGCACACCGTCCGCGCCAGGTGGAGGTCCGTGTTGAGCCGCGAGCCGCCCGGGAGGACGAACGAGCGCAGCGGCGCCAGATCGGCCTGGCAGCGGTCCATCTCGGCCTCGAGGAGCGCGATCTCCGCCTGCGTCACGCGGGGCTGCTTCGGGTGCACGTCCTCGGGGAGCGTCGCGAGGATCGAGCCGAGGTTGAAGAGCTCGTGCTGAACGCGCAGCAGCGCGCGCCCGAGGTCGTGGAGCCGCACGACGCTCGCGGCGGGCGCGCCCGGCAGCAGCTCCATCAGCGTCTGCCGCGCGGCCCCGACCAGCGCGTTGAGCTCGTCGACCGTGCCGTAGGTCTCGATCCGCGCGTCGTCCTTCGGGACGAGCTGCCCGCCCACGAGCCGCGTCAGCCCGCCGTCGCCCTGCCGGGTGTAGACGCGGTTGATCGTGATCTTCGGCGCGCTGAAGACGCGCCCGCTGCTGTCCTCGGCCCCCGCCCGGGGAGCTCCCGTCCCGCGCGTATCGTCGTCGCTCACGGGATTTCACGTAGGGCGAGCGCCTGCGAGGGTCAAGGAACAGCGCCGGAGGGGCGGCATTGACGATCCTCGGCGCGGAGTGGAACAGTCCTGTCCCTATGCGCTCCCCCGGGCCGCCGCTCCGCCGTTCGCTCCCCCTCGTCCTCCTGCTCGCCGCGCTCCCCGTCGCGTCCGGCTGCGCCGCCGAGGCCGCCCCGCGCCCCGCGCCGCAGCCCGCCGTCACGGCCGAGATGGCGCGCATCGCCGAGAGCCAGCGGCTCTACGACGAGGCGAGCCGCGCGCTGTCCGACAAGCGGTACGAGGACGCCCGCGCCCTGCTCGACAAGGCGAGCGGCCTCGGCGTCGACTCGCACCGCTACCAGATCGGCGAGCTGCGCGAGAAGCTCGACCGGCGCGAGGCGAAGGTCCGGGCCAGCGAGGCCGCCGAGCTGCTCGATCGGCAGGACTGCGAGGGCGCCTTCGCCACGCTGTCGTCCCGGATGGACGCGCTGAAGAGCGAGGCGTTCGCGCACGAGGCCCGGAGGCTCGTGGCCTCGCAGGCCGCGGCGTGCGCGAGCGGGAAGATCGACGCGGCGACCACCGCGGGGAAGTTCGCGGAGGCGCGCGCGTTCATCGCGGCGGCGCCGACGAGGGCCGTCCTGGGCGACGAGGCCGCGGATCGGCTCGCGGCGGAGCTCGACGACACGATCACCGAGGCGCTCTACGGGCAGCTCGAGGCCGACATCACCGCCGGCCGCTGGGCGGGCGTCGTCGAGAAGATCGACGCCGCCGTCAAGCGGGGCGACGCCTCCGAGGAGCAGGCGCGCACGGTGCTCGCGCGCGCCCGCGGCGCCGCGACGCCGCGGCTGACGGAGCTCGCCGGCAAGGCGGTCGGCGCGCGGGACGCGGCCGCCACGCTGGCGCTGCTCGACGCGACCATCGCGCTCCTGCGCTGGGAGGCGCCCGCGCCAGAGACGGCCGACCTGCCCGGGAGCAACGCGCTGCCCGAGGCGCTCGCGCGGAAGCGCTCGGCCCTCGCGGCGTGGGTCGAGGCGATGCAGGTCCGGATGAAGCCGATGAAGAAGCCCGAGAAGCGCTGGTCGCACGGCACGATCGCGGTCGCGCCCGCCTCGGACAGCGACGGCGAGCCGAAGCGCAGCCTCCCGCCCTCGACCCCCGTCTGGATCCTCGGCCAGACCAAGGATCGCGCCCTGGTGACCGCGGTCGAGCCCGCCACGGCCGCGCTCACGGCGGCGCTCGAGCTCGCGATCGGGTGGGCGCCGCTGCCGCGCCTCGCCCGGGAGCCGACCGCCGACTGGCTCCCGCCGAACGATCAGCTGAAGGGCGAGCGCGTGTGGGGCCCGCTCCGGGAGAAGCAGCCGACCCTCGAGCTCGGCGTGGTGAGCGACGTCGAGGGCGCCGACATCGTCGTCCGGCGGCTCGCGGACGACGTGGAGATCAAGGTCCAGCGCAAGCAGCTCCGCAGCGGGCGCCTCGCCCCGGGCACGAAGGTCCTCGCCCTCTGCAAGTCGGAGAACGAGCCTGCGACGATCGTCGACGTCCCGCCCGCGGGCCGCGTCGCGCGCATCGAGTGCGAGGGGGGCGCGCAGAAGGAAGAGCCGCTCGCGTCGCTCCGATCGAGGCCCGACCTCCTGCCTCGAAGCCGCTAGGATGCCTCTCGGCCAGCAGAAAACCCGCCTCCGTCCGTCCGTCGTTGACTCGTAGCGCCGCGCACCTAAGTCTCCCTATCTCTGAGGAGCCCCGATGCCTACGACCTATAGCGACCTCATCTCCGACGTCCGCAAGTCCATCCGCGAGCTCTCGCTGAGCGAGCTCAAGCGCCGCCTCGACGAAAAGGTCCCGATGGTGCTCCTGGATGTGCGCGAGAAGGAGGAGTACCGCGCCGGCTTCATCCCGGGCGCGATCTCGATCCCGCGCGCCTTCCTGGAGATGCAAGTGGAGCAGAAGCTGCCGGACAAGTCGGCGCACATCGTGGCCTATTGCGCCGGCGGCACGCGCTCGGCGCTCGCCGCGAAGACGCTCCAGGAGCTCGGCTACACCAACGTGGAGAGCGCCAACCCGGGCTTCGTCCGCTGGAAGGACCTGAGCTACCCGGTCGAGCTGCCGCCCAACCTCACGGAGGCGCAGCGGGATCGGTACTCGCGCCACCTGCTCCTGCCCGAGGTCGGCGAGGCGGGTCAGGCCAAGCTGCTCGCCGCCAAGGTCCTCCTCCTCGGCGCCGGCGGCCTCGGCAGCCCGGCCGCCCTGTACCTGGCCGCCGCCGGCGTGGGGACGCTCGGCCTCGTCGACGCCGACGTCGTCGACAACTCGAACCTCCAGCGGCAGATCCTCCACGCGACCTCGCGGGTGGGCATGCCCAAGGTCGACAGCGCCGAGGCCGCGATCCGCGACCTGAACCCCGACGTGAAGGTCGTGAAGTTCCAGGAGCGCGTCGACAGCTCCAACGTCGACCGCATCTTCGACCAGTTCGACATCATCGTCGACGGATGCGACAACTTCCCGACCCGCTACCTCGTGAACGACGCCTCGGTCTTCAAGAAGAAGCCGGTCGTCCACGGGTCGATCTTCCGCTTCGAGGGCCAGGTGACGACGTTCATGCCCGGCGTCGGCCCCTGCTACCGGTGCCTCTACCCCGAGCCGCCGCCCCCGCACCTCGCGCCGAGCTGCCAGGAGGCGGGCGTGCTCGGGATCCTCCCCGGCACCATCGGCATGATCCAGGCGACCGAGGCGGTGAAGCTGATCCTCGGCCAGGGGACGCCGCTCATCGGCCGGCTCCTCACCTACGACTCGCTGCGGATGAAGTTCGGCGAGCTCAAGCTGCGCCGCGACAAGAGCTGCCCGGCGTGCGGCGAGTCGCCGACCATCACCAGCTACATCGACTACGAAGGCTTCTGCCTCCTCGGCTGATCGCCGCGCGGCGGCGCGGCGATCAGGCGCCCGCGCCGCCCACCGAGCCCCACCGCCCACCGACCCGCGCCGCCCGGCGCGGCCTCCGCGACGTCACGACGGGTACTGGAGCACGGTGGTCTTCTCGGGCCGCTCGATGCGCTCCACGCGGCTCGTCACGACCTGCCGCTCCTGCCCGTCGGGGTCCACCTGCGTGAAGTAGATGGGGGAGCCGACGCGCGCGTTGTGCGGCTCCGGGATCACGACGCCGTTCGGGTTGATCCGCACCGCGCCCTGGAGCTTCAGGTGCAGCGCGAGGTGCGACGTCCTGAACTTCCGCGCCGCCCGGTCGCGCACGGCGACGCAGACCTCGTCGCGGACGTGGTACTCCGTGTTGCGGGTGATGAAGACGCGGTGCCTGCGGCGCTCGTTGCCCGTGTAGCTCATGGTCGCTCGTCGCTCCTTCGCGCCCTTCGGCGCGGCGCGCATCGTGGCAAGGCGCGCCGCGCGTGGCCAAGTTCGTCGCCGACGCGCGGCCCCCTGCGTCCCGCACGAAAGCGGGTGCCTCCGCAACTTTGTGCGGATCTCAGCGCGCTTTTGGGAAGTCGCGGCCAGCGATGCCACGATCGCGATCGGAATGTCTCGCAGCGAGCGTCTCCCCGGTCCCGGTCTGGCGAAGGTCAAACGACCTCCGCTCCTCCAGCGGCGTCACGTCGAGCTCGTGGCCTGCTCGGCGGGGCGCCTCCACGCCCTGTTCGACGGCGCCGACGTGGTGAGCGAGGGGGGTACGCGCAGCGAGGGGGGCGCGCTCGTGTACTACGGGTCGACCAGCCTGCTCGTCGCGCTTCCGTCGGACGCGCCGCTCGCGGCGCCGCTCGACCGGGCGCTCGCCCTCGACCCCCACCTCCGGCTGCGGGCGCTCCGCGTCGCGCAGCGCGAGGCGGCCGCGCGGGCGGGCGGCCCGCTCGGGCCGATGCACGCCGAGATCCGCTGCGGGCTCGCGCCGCGCGCGGCGGCGGTCTCGTTCGCGCTGACCGTGGACGTCACGGCGCGCGTGCTGGTCACCACGGACAGGACGGCGCGCGCGTGAACGTCGATCGAAGCAAAAATGCACCCCGAGCGCCGCGGCGATCGCTCGCGCCCTCCGCCGCGCGCGCTCTTGACGCGCGTGCCCACGTGAAGAACGGGAGCGCTCCGGCTCGAGGCGGAGTAGGCTCCACACGGCGCGCTCTGCTTCTGTCGATCCTCGGCGCGGAGCCCGCGACGCTGCGATGAGCAAGAAGGACCGTTCCGCCTCCGGCGATTCCGACAAGGTGATCCACGTCGTGTTCGGCCCTGGTGGGGGGCGCGTATCCGAGCCCCCGCCCGCCCCGCGGACCGGCGAGCCGGAGGCGCCGCAGCCTGCCCCGGGCGCGCGCGAGCCGGTCACCGACATGTTCACCGGCACGGAGGTCGCGCGGCTGCTCGGCATCTCGCCCGGGCGGCTGCGCTCGCTCGATCGCGCCGGCATCGCGCCGCCGAGCGGCCGCCGGCGCGGGCGGCGCGCGTACACCTTCTCGGATCTGATCGCCCTCCGCGCCGCGCGCGATCTCATCGCGCGCAAGGTGCGGCTGCGCGACGTCGCGCGAGCGATCGACAACATCCGCGCCGCGCTGCCCAAGGTGACGCGCCCGCTCGCCGAGCTCCGCGTCGCCTTCGACGGCAAGGCGGTCGTGGTCCGGAGCGCGTCGGGCGCGTTCGAGCCGCTCACCGGGCAGATGGTGCTCGACTTCGAGGTGAAGGAGCTGCGCGACGATGTCGTGCGCGTGCTCCGCCCGCGGGTCGGCAGGGATCGCGCGCGCACGGCCTACGAGCTCTACATGCAGGCCAGCCAGCTCGACGAGGATCCGGCGACGATGGACGAGGCGGAGGCGCTCTACCGCCGCGCGCTCGAGATCGACCCCTGGCTGGCGATCGCGTACACGAACCTCGGCAACATCTGCTTCCGGCGCAACGCCGAGGAGCAGGCCGAGGCGCTCTACCTGAAGGCGCTCGAGCTCGACGCGGCGCAGCCCGAGGCGCAGTACAACCTCGGCTACGTGATGCTGGAGCGCGGCCGGGCGGCCGAGGCGATCCGGTATTTCCGCGGCGCGATCGAGAGCGACCCGCGCTTCGCGGACGCCTATTACAACCTCGCGATGGCGTACGAGCAGATCGGCGATCCGACGAAGGCGCGCCCGTGCTGGCGCCGGTACCTGGAGATCGAGCCGACCGGCACGTGGGCCGAGATCGCGCGCCGGCACCTCTGATCCGCGCGCCGCGGGTTGGATCGGCCGGGCCTCTTTTCCGGCATACTGCGGGCGGCATGGACCAGCAGGGCGCACCGGTCGGCGCGGCGAACCACCCCCCTGGCGGCTATCCGCCGGGTGGAGCGCCTCCGGGCGGCCACGGCCCTCCGCCGGGCGGCTACGGCTCGTCGGGCGGCTACGGTGCTCCGCCGGGCGGCTACGGCCCGCCCGGCGGCCACGGTCCTCCCGGCGGCCACGGTCCTCCCGGCGGCCACGGTCCTCCCGGCGGCCACGGCCCTCCGGGTGGCTACGGCCCCCGTCCCGGCTACGGTCCTCCGCAGGCGTTCGGCCCCGGTCCGGGCGGCTTCGGCGGCGCGCCGGTCGGGCCTCCGCCGCGACGGTCGAACCTCGCGCTGATCCTCGGCATCGGCTGCGGGGCCGTCTTCCTGCTCTGCATCCTCGCGGGCGCGGTGGTCATCTACTTCTCCACGGGCGTCGCCGACCGCGAGATCGCCGGGCTCCCCGAGCCGCTGCCCACGGCGCCCGTCGCCGATCGCCCCGCCGACGCGGCCGCGGAGCGAGGCGTGCTCCGCGCCGAGATCCGCGATCTCCGCAGCTTCCCAGCGCGCGCCGGGAAGCTCCTGCATTTCGTCGGCGAGATCCACAACACCGGCACGGTGCCCATCGGCTCCCCGAGCGCGAAGATCACGCTCTACGGCGCCGGCGACGTCGCCCTCCTGAGCGGCGACTGCGCGACCCAGGTGCGCCTCTTGCCGCCGGGCGAGAAGGTCCCGTGCGCGTTCGCCACCCAGCGCCCCCCCGGGCTCGCCACGTTCAAGGCCGAGGTCACCCCCGCGCCCGCCACGCTCCGGGGGAAGCTGGCCAAGCTCAGCATCGCGGACACGAAATTCACGCCGACGCGCGGGCAGAGCCCGTACCAGGTGGCGGGCAGGATCACGAACGAGTCCGCCTTCGCGGCCCGGTCCGTGCTCGCGATCGTCTCGCTCTACGGCGCCGACGGCAAGATCGTCAGCGTCGGTCAGATCCCCGTGGCGGGCGGCGATCTCCCCCCGTCGGCGAGCGGCGAGTTCGCGGCGAGCATCGTGGATGTCGCCGACGCGCCCGCGACGTGGCAGGTGTTGGCGGTCGGATACAGCGAGTGAGCGCCGGTGCATGCAGCGGCGCGCTCGCTCTCCAACTTACGGAGAGGTGAACGAGATGAGCGACGTGGGATCGGCCCGACGGGCCAAGGACGAGCTCAAGGCCAAGATCGGCGGCGAGCCGTGGTGTGTCGGCGTCGGGGTCGAGCGAGAGGACGGGGTCGGCTTCATCGTCCGCGTGAGCGTCCGGTCCGGAGGGGCCGAGGCAGCGCGCGCGGCCATCCCGGCGCGGATCGGCGGCGTGCTGATCAAGGTGATCGAGAACGACCCCTGAGCACGGCCGATCCGCGCTCGCCGAAGTATCGCCTGGCCGCGCAAACCGTGTAAGCTGCGCGCCTCGTGAACGAGCGCAACCTCTCCCGCCGACTTTCCACGAGCATCGTCGATGCGCTGAAGGCTCACGGGCACATCCTCGTGGCCAGGGGCGGCGCGACCGCGCTCGCGCGCGAGCTCGAGGACAAGATGTCCGCGGACATCGCGGCCATCGCGCCCCGGCTCGAGCCGTGGGCCCTCGTCGACGGGGAGGTCACGACCACGTTCGGCACCGACGAGATCGACGACCAGGTCGAGGAGCTCGTCGCGAGCCTGACGAGCACGCTCATGGATTCGGAGCACGTCGAGGACATCTTCACCGAGGACAACGTGATCAAGCGCGACGTCTTCCGGGTGATGCGCGACGCGCTGCTCGGCCCGCGGCCCGAGCTCGGCCTCGAGGACGACGGCCCGGTGCAGGTGCGGCTGGACACGCTCGGGTACGTCGCCTCGACGGTCGGCAAGCGCGCGCCGGTGGAGGTGCTGCGCGAGTCGCTGGCGCGCGCGGCCCAGAGCGCCGGCGGCAAGCTGACGTCGTACGATGCCGAGCTCCGCGAGGCGACGTTCTCGCTGGGGAGCAGCGACCCGGACGCCCGGCTCGAGATCGAGGAGGCCGTGGCCGACGAGCTCTCCGATCTGGTCGAGGCGAAGGTGGTGACGCTCCCGATGCTGGAGCGCCGCTTCGAGCTGCAGCGCAAGATCGACCCTGGCGCGCGCGCCGGCCTGCGCCAGCGGATCGACGCCGTCGCCTCGAGGATGCTGCGCGAGGGCGGCTGCGCCGCGTCGTGGGAGCTCGCGGGCGACCGTGTCCTCCGGCTCAAGCTCACCCCGCTGTCCGAGCAGGACGCGCTCGAGGTCGACAGCCACATGACGGAGCTCACGCGCGACATCGCCGCCCTGCTCGGCGAGCCGCTCGGCGCGCCCGGCGCGGCGAGCAAGCCGGCCGCCGCCCCGCAGCGCGGCGAAGCCCCGGCGTCGCGGCGCCGCGAGCCTGCGCCGCAGCCGGTGCGCGCGGACGGCGGCCTCGAGGGGGACGGCCTCGAGGAGGACGACGATCTCGAGGACGAGGACCTCGAGGACGAGGACGAGGACCTCGAGGACGAGGGGGACGACGACGATCTCGACGACGAGGACCTCGGCGACGAGGAGCTCGACGACGAGGGCGAGGACCTCGAGGACGAGGGCGAGGAGATCGAGGACGAGGCGCCGTCCAAGAAGCTCGTCGCGCGCGGGAAGCCCCACAAGCCGGCCGAACCGGCGTCCGAGCGGCCCCCGGCGAGCAAGCCCAAGGCCGCGGCGGCGCGGGGCGCGAAGAAGGCGCCGGCGAAGAAGGCGGCCGCCGCGACGAAGAAGGCGCCCGCTTCGGCGGAGCGGTCGGCGACGGGGAAGACCGCGGCGACCGCCGTCAAGAAGGCGGCGAAGGCCCCTGCCGCCAAGAAGGCCTCGCCCGCCCCCGCGAAGAAGGCGGCGAAGGCGCCGGCGAAGAAGGCGGCGGCGAAGAAGCGCTGATCGCCCTCAGCGGGACTGGTTCCGGTAGACCAGGATCACCGGCACGCCGTCGAGCCCGGCGATGTGATCCGGGCTCGTGGTCCCGAACGCGACCCACGCCTGGTACGCCTGCCCGAGCATGTGCTTCTCGTGGTGGTAGAGGGCGAAGTCCGCGCCCGCGACCGCCCCCACGCCGCGGATGTCCTTTCGAAGGCGCCCGTCGCGCAGCAGCATGTCCCACGCCTGGCCGGCGGTGTCGTGGATGTACACCGTCCCCCGGGGCGGGACGTGCTCGTTGAGGTAGTCCACGACCGCGCCCGTGGTGTAGCCCCAGAAGGTGCGGTTCAGCCCGAGGCTCGCCGCGCCGGGCGCGCCGCCGACCAGCGGCGTGTACGCCGAGAGCGCCCACGGGTGCGCGTGCAGCGTCTCGGCGACGGGCGCCGCGACCACCGCCGCCCCGAGCAGCGCCGGGACCAGCGGCCCGCGCGCGGCGGCGCCGGCGACCGCGCGCGGCGCGCCGGGGACGCGCCGGGCGACGAGCAGCGCGCGGAGGGCGACGCGCGCGCGCCTCACCGCGGCGGAGAACGCGGCGCCGGCGAACAGGGCGATGAACGGGTAGGCCGTCATCCAGTGCTTCGTGCCGCCGAAGATCGGCGTGCTCGGCGAGAGCCATGCGCCGTAGACGGCGGCGATGGCGAGGAACCAGAGCAGCGCCGTGCCGCCGGCGTCGGGCGGCGGCGGGCGGAGGCGCGCGGCGAGCGCGCGGGCGGCGGCGGCGAGCCTCCCGCGCTCCGGCGCGAGCCGCGCCGCGGCCCGCGCGAGCGGGTACACGAGGCGCTCGCGCGCGGCCGCGCAGAGCCCCGCGACGAAGAGGCAGAGCGTCACGGCGGGCACGGTCGCCGCCGTCATCAGGGGCGCGTAGGCCCTCGGCATCGGCGGCGTCCAGTGGTTTTGGCCGAGGAACTCCATGTTGTAGTACTCGTGGTTCAGGTGGAACGACGCGTACTCGCGCAGGCGCGCGAGCGTGTCGCGCCAGATCCACGGCCAGAGCGCGTAGAAGACGAGCGGGCCGATCGTCGCCATCGCGGCGAGCGCGGCGACCGAGCGCGGGGCTCCTCGCGGCGGCGCCGGCTCGGCCGCGGGGGCGTCCTCCGGCGCGGCCCCCGCCGCCTCCGGGCGCGCGACGATCCGCTCCCGGAGCTCCAGCGCGACGGCGTGCGCGACGCAGACGATCGGCAAAAACCACGAGTTGTGCTTCGTGTCGAGCGCGAGGCCGAAGGTGATGCCGGTGAGCACGGGCCAGAGCGCGCCGCCGTCCCGCAGCGAGCGCCAGTACGCGTAGGCGCACGCGGCCCAGACGGTCACGATCGGCGCGTCGAAGCACGCGAGGTGCGCGTGGTAGAAGTACCGCGGCAGCATCGCGAAGAGCACGGCCGCGGACGCGCCGGCGAGCCGGTCACGCGCCTGCGTTCCCCAGAGGTACACGAGCGCGACCCCGGCGCCCGAGAGCGCCATCGCCGGGAAGCGGTAGCTCGTGCCTTCCATGGCGAAGAGCCCGAGCCGCTTCTGCAGGAGCAGGTTCGACAGCGCGAAGAGCGACTTGATGAGGCCGGGGTGCTCGTGGTTCACCGACCAGGCGGCGTCGACGACCTCCGGGCGGAGCGCGGCGCGCGGCGCCTCGAGGAGCGCCTGGAACCACGCGCCGTAGCGGTTCGCGGCGAAGAAATAGAACCCCTCGTCGCGCGCGTAGCCGAGATCGCCCGCGGTCGCGAGCAGCAGGGCGACGTACGCCGCCGCGAGCGCGATCGCGATCAGCCCGTCGGCGGGCGCGAGGGGCGCCGTTCGCTTCATCGGGTGTCCGCCTCGAAGCAGTAGTGGCGGTGCGTGTAATCCGGGGAACTCACGGCGAACTCCACCTCGGCCTTCGCCGCGCCCGCGTGGGCGGCGAGCGGGAACTCGAACGCCGCCCACCCGTCGCCGTCGTGGTGCGTCGCCTCGCCCACGGTCTCGCCGTTCACGCGCACGGACAGGGTGACCGGCGCGCCCCGCCGCTCCCGCTCGATGATCCAGTACATGCCCGCGTGCCCCCGGATCACCGAGCCGAGCGGGACGTCGCGGAAGCGCGTGACGATCTCGCCGTCGCTGGGCGGGTGCGACCAGATGCACCGGCGCGGGCGGAACTCCTCGTCGGCGATCACCGTCACCCCCACGTTGAAGAACGGGCCGCCGGGGCACTCGAAGCGCTCGGCGGGGAACGTCGGGTGGCCGCCGAGGCCGCCGGCGGCGATCCGCGCGCGCGGGTTCCAGCGGCACGCGGCCGGCGGATCGGTGACGCGCGCGTCCGCCGACGCGGGCGCGACGTGATCGACGAAGTCGTAGACGACGCGCGCGGGCGACGGGTTCACGAGGCGCCGGAGCACGAAGCCGCCGTGCTCCTGCCGCGCCTCCTCGCGGAAGCCCGCGAGCTCCTCGGCGCGCTGCCCGAGGACGCTGATCTCCACGGCGGCCGCGTACCGGCTCTCGTCGGGCCGCGCGGCGTCGCGCAGGGGCATCAGCGCGTCGCCGAACGCGCGGCGCGCCGCCGGATCGGCCCACGCGGGCGCCACGACCACGAGGTCGCCGGGCTGCCTCATCGCCTCGAGGGGCGCCTTCACCTCGCGCCAGTCGTCGAAGCCCGGCGCGCGCCGGCTGACGTAGACGTGCGCCGCGAGCTCGCCGAGGCCGAGCGCGGGGAGGCCGACGAGCGCGAGCAGGCCGAGGGCGCGGCGCCGCCCGCGCGCGCGCGCCGGTCTGCCCGAGGGCGGGGTCGTCGGTTGCGGTTGCGCCGAGGTCATGGGGCTCTCCAGGCGAGCCGTGGGTTCCTATCGGCCGTCGCCACCGGGCTACAGGCCGGGGCCTCTCAGGATTTGCTGCTCGACGTCCTGGGCGATGACGATGTCGCGGAAGCCCCCCTTGAGCCGCCCGAGCGCGAGGAGAAATCCGTTCCAGTCTTCCTCGGCGACGTGGGCGCCGAGCTCCATCATCGGATACATCAGCTGCTCCCGCGCCGCGTGCCAGCCGTACTCCTGGATGCACGAGAGGCGCGCATGCGCCACCTCCCACCTCGCGGCCGCCGCCCCGCCGGCCTCGAGGAGGTCGGCGGCTCGAAACAATACATCCGAGTCGATCTCGTCCAGAAGGTCCAGCACGCGTCGCGTCCACATGCGCGCCGGGGCTCCGCTGGCGAGCACGCGGCGCACCAGGCTCGCGTACGTCATGGCCCTGCGGCCGTCCGCGGCCCCCGCGAACGTGGCGAGCGTCAAGGAACGGCGCTGCGCGGTGGTGTCCGGCGCGCTGTCCAGCGCATGGTAAGCGGCGACGGCCCGGGTCACGTTGTCCAGCCGCTCCGCGTCGGGCACGTCGTCACTGTCGTAGGCGCGTAGGACGAGGCGCTCGTGGGTCTCGAGGTCGGCCATGTACGCCACCTGGGAAAACTCGTCCTGGTGCTCCTGGATGCCCGGGCGAGCGAGGAACATCGGCAGATCCTTGCGATGCAGGTATTTGCAGGTCGTCTGTTCCGGCCGATCGATGACCGAGCCCCACGTCAAGCAGAAGCCTGCGCCCGGGCCCAGCGTGAGCCCCTGGGCCGGGTTGTGGATGCAGTTGCGGCACGAGAACAGCTCGGTGCTCATACCTTCACAAAGTAGTGCCTTACGTGAGGCCGCGCCCACTCCGAGAGCTCTTTGCGGGCGATCCGGGAGACATCGAAGCTCCAGTGGACGAGCGCCTCCCGGCGCTTGACCGCGCGCGGGAGCGCCCGGGCCGCGAGCTCGCGGGCAGCCGGATCGGGCGCGGACCTGAGCTCCTCCCGCAGGGTGCCGACCAGGGCGTCGTGGGAGACGACGCCGTGCCCGTCGTCGTAGATCTTGGGCTCCAGCAGCTGCCAGAGCTGAGGCCCGAAGTCGACGATGGTGGCCGGGTCGAGGCTCAGCGACGTGAACCGCGTGCGCTTGCCGCGCGCATGGACGATGTGCTCCGCGTAGGTCGACTCGTCGGCGAGGTTCGGCGGCGTGATGCCGTCGGCCTGGTCGCGGCGGTAGTAGGGCGTCACGGGCTCCTCACGTCACGCGAGTATTCGTAGGCTTCCGCTCGACCGTCAAGGACAGGGCTTCGCCGCTGGCGCTCCGCCCGGCATCTCCGCGCGCACGGAGGACCCGGGGACGATCCGCTACAGCTCGATCGCGTACACGGCGCTGCCGAGCGGCATGCGCTGCATGCGCTCCTCGATCACCCCGCGGAGCGCCTTCCACGCCCCTTCCTTCTCGACGTAGTCGTCGCGGAGGCGCTGCGCGGCGGCCTTGTCGCCGCGCGCCTTGATGCCGAGCACCGTCCTCGCGAGCGCCTCCGCCGCGGCGGGCAGCTTGTCGGCCTGGATCGAGAAGCACCCCTTGTCCGCGCCGTTCGCCGCCACCTCGCCGCGGTAGAAGCCGAGCGCGCCCGCGTCGAGCAGGCTGCCGAGCTGGATCGCGGCGAGCTGGCCGTACGGCCGCGGCTCGCCGCCCGCGGTGTACATCCCCTGCCCCACCTGCCCGAGCGCCCAGATCACCTCCCGCGTCTCCGCCATGCGGGCGAGCGCCGGATCGATCACGCCCCGCTCGGCGAGCCAGCCGGTGAAGAAGAGCGCGCCGGTCTGGGCCTTGAACTCCTCGAGCATCGTGGCGAGCGGCCCGCCGAAGATCTCGTTGTCGGTCTTGCCCTTCACCTTGTAGTTCTGGGTCGGCCCCAGGTTGTGGGCCGCCTCGTGCAGCACCGTGCCCAGCGTCGCGACGGGCCGCTCGAGCGAGACGCTCTCCATCGTGGCCTTGCAGAGGAGCGACGCGGCGGCCTCCCGGAGGGCGGCGCGGCTGTCGTCGTCGTCGAAGAGGTTCACCATGGCCACGGTGCGGCCGCGGCCCTCGGTCGCGACCCGCCCCCAGTTCGGCAGGCTCTGCCCCGCGGTCCCGCCGGTCGCGGCGCGCGAGTCGCCGGCGTTCACCACGATGTCGATGAAGTCGGGCAGGTGGAACGCGACCTTGCGCTCCTTGTACGGCGCGCCCGCGAGCTTCGCGAAGGCCGCCTCCATGTCGGCCTTCGCCGGATCGAGCTTCTTCTGCCAGGCGAGCGACTCCTGGTTGATGCGCGCGAAGCTCACGTGGAAGCCCGCCTTGCGGCTGCACGGCTCCCAGTACGTCTCGTCCGGCCCCACGCGCAGGTACCACGCCGAGCTCTCGGCGTTCATCTTCGACCACGGCTCGTCCGCGAGCTCCCACCGGTTGTCGAGGAACGCCTGCGACGCCGCGAGCAGGTACGCCTTGAAGGCGGCCTCGGTGGGGCTCTGGATCGCCTCGGCCGCGGCCTTGAGCTCCCGGCTCACCGCCTCCATCTCGGGCTTGTAGGCCTCGCTGTACGGCACGGCCTTGAGGGCGCCGCCCTCCTCGACGACCAGGGTGAACGGCGAGAGGAGCGCCTGCTGGTCGCGCCGCGCCTCGAGCGCGGCGCAGAACTTCTTGTCCTGCTGGATCCGCGCCGGATAGGCGCCGGTCACGCGGGGCGGCTTGCTGGGCAGCGCGCTGCAGTTCGGGTCGTTGCGGGTCTTCGGCTGCTCGCACCAGGGCCCCTGGTTGCGCCAGAAGAGCGCCCGGCTGGCCGGGTCGTCGGCCGGGATCGCGTCGGCCATGCCGGCGGAGCCGAGCTGCTTCGCGTGGATCTGGTCGATCAGCTCGGCCACCTTGAGCAGGTGGCCGACGATGGCCCGGTCCTCGGCGGACGCGCCGCGGAAGTCGGACCGGAGGAGCGACGGTCGGCCGGCCGCGAGCTCCGCGAGCACGGCGTCGCGGCGGCGCTGCTCGGCCTCGTCGAGGCCGGCGCGCGGGTGGCCTTCGGCCTTGATCTTGAGCATGGCGGCGTAGGCCGAGGTGAACTCCGGGGTGAACGCCCCGGCGGCGACCCAGGCGGGCGCCTTCGTGTGGTGCCAGAGGGCGGCGACCTCGTCGGGCTCGACGGCGCCCGAGCCGTTCCGGTCCGCGATCCAGAAGAGCGGCAGATCGAGCTCCACGGCGATGCGGTTGAAGTCGAGCCGGGGGATCTGGCCGAAGGGCGGCGCCGAGGGCGCGGCCTGGGCGGCGGTGGGCGCTGGCTCGGCGGCTTTGGGCGGCTCGACCGGCGGGGGGGCGTGCGGCCGCGCGCAGGCGGCCTCCGCGGCGATGGCGGCGAGCGCGGCGAGCGCGGCGAGCGGGGCGCGGGAGGCGGGGTTCGGGAGGGCGGTCCTCATGGCTGGGAGCTACCGTAATTGGGCGCGCTCGGGACTCCGACCCCTTTTCTGCGGGCGAGGCCTCGTCGCCCTGAGCGTCTCGGCCGATGACGTCACGTCCTCGGCGGCATCGACGACGGACGGTGTCTCAGTCGCAGCTGAGAACCGCTCTAGCGGCTACCGTAACGTTGTGCGCGGCTGGGGCCTGGAACCCAGCCCGCCCTGGGCAGCCGCTGTCCGAAGATGCCGGCCAGGAGCTCTCCGGCGCCGTAGTAGCAGAGATAGCCGGCGAGCGCGTACTTGAGCAGCACCGCGGACGCGGGGAGCGAGAGCAGGACGAGGCTGGCGAGCATCGAGCCGGCGCCCACGGCCAAGAGCCACCTCGACTCCACCATGCCCTTGAGCACGACCGACGCCGCGACGCGCAGCGCGCCGGAGACGAACGCCCAGATCCCGACGAGGATCACGAAGATCTCGACCACGTAGCCGCGCCGGAGCACGAGGAGGCCGAGCAGGACGCTCGCCACGCCGCGCACGCGCGAGAGCAGGCGCCGGACGGGCGGCTCGCGCGACGCCCCGAGCAGCGACAGGGCGCCATCGGCGATCGCGTAGACCGCGAACGCCGAGACGAGCAGCCGCCACCCCGCGGACGAGCCATGACCGACGGAGATCGTCAGGGCGCCGGCGCCCACGGCGAGCGCGAGGGCGCCTTGCGCGATGAGGACCCACCGGGAGCGCTCCGGCCGGGTCGGCTTCGGGAAGAGCGTCCGCGCGGCGGCGCGGGCCGCGGCGATCGGGTTCTTCTTCGCCGGCGGCGCGCGGCCGGGCCCCGCCTCCGGGCGCACCACGGGCATCTCGCGCTCGATCTCGCGGCCGTCCTTCCACTCGAGATAGCGCACGTGACCGTCGGGGGAGATGCGGAGAAACGGGTTGTGGGGGCCCGTCCAGGAGCCGCTGTTGAAGTACCAGCCGCCGATGCGGCCTGCCTTGTGGGTGTGCCCGAGCACCGTCACGTCGTGGTCGCCCCTCTCGAGCGCCGCGCGGACCCCGGCCACGTGCTCGCCGAGCCGATCCGGGTTCTGCGCCGGCGTCAGGGCCGAGGTGGGGCGCACGTCCCGCTCCGGTCCGCGGGGGTGCATCGTCGAGAGGGCGCGCCGCCAGATCGTCAGCATCGACTCGCCGAACTGCTCGAGGACGTCCTCCACGCTCTCGCCGCTCTCGAGGAGAGGAGAGCCGTTCTCGTCCTCCCAGACGCCGGCGAAGATGGCGAGCATGCGGCCGAAGCCGGGATCGTCGCCGGCGTTGAAGGGATCGGTCTCGTGCCCGTGCGAGAAGCTGAACCGCTTGCCCCCGAGCTCCCGGACGAACGGCGCGCGCATGTGGTCGAAGAAGGGGTGATGGAGGAAGTCGGTGTCGATGAAGTGCGCGAGATCGATGTCGTGGTTGCCGGGCACGTAGGTGAGCCGCAGCGTGGCGAGCTGATCGAGGAGCGAGCGCCGCTTCACGAGCAGCAGGCTGAGGTTCATCTGCCAGAGCTCGAAGAGGTCGCCGAGGATGAAGAGCTCGCCCCCCTCGCTGCCCACGTGGTCGAGAAATGCGCGCAGCTGCGGCGTCTTCTTGCCTATGTCGAAGTTGTCGCGCACGCCGCCGTCGCCGAGGTGCAGGTCGCTGATGACGAAGATGTCCCTGGCTGCGCCGTCCATCGCCTTGCTCCAGGGTCGAGCGATCCCGCCATGAGACCGGCCGCGCCCCCTGCGGTGCATGAAACGCAAGCCGCGTGCCTCGGCGGCGAGCAGGAGGGCGAGCTCGGGGTCGAGCAGGCGGGCAGCCGTCGCTGGGTGTCGGTGTTGCACGACAGATCTCTCGGCCTGGCCAGCAGCCGCTGTCACTGGAAGCCATTCCGCCAGCGCGCGCCCGGCCGGACGTCACCCGCCGCCGCTCGTCGTCCATCGCTGCGCGCCGTAGCGCAGCACCTGTACCTTCTCGAGCGTGACGAGCCCGCCGCTCATCATCTCGTCGAGGATGGGCACGAGCCGATCGATGTGCTCCTGAGAGTCGACCACTTCGATCACGATCGGCAGGTCGTCGGACAGGTCGAGGATGTTGATGGTGTGGACGAGGCTTCGGGCTCCGAACCCCTCGATGCCTCGCAAGGCGGTCGCGCCGGCAAACCCCTCTTTACGGAGCCGCTCGACGAGCGCGCGGTAGAGCGGCTGGTGGTGCCACCTGTCGCTCTCGCCAACGAAGATCCGGGCACGAACCTGTTCACCGTTCGGAAGGCGCATCGTTCCATCTCCCTCAGGCTCCCTCAGGGTCAGCCTCCGACCAGACGCTTCGAGGTGCCGAGGCCGAGCTCGGCAGCCACGTGCGAGGCCAGCGCGATGCCGACCAGACCGCCCACGAGGCAGCCCGCCACCGTCGCGACCAGGTTGATCCCGGCGGTGAGCCAAGCCCTGTCCTGCAAGAGCTTCAGCGTCTCGTAGTTGAACGTCGAGTACGTGGTGAAGCCACCCATGACCCCCGTGCCGAGCGTCAGCCGCGCCGTGGGGCCGAGGAGGTCGGTCGCAGCGCTGAGCTGCATGACGACGCCGAGCAGGAACGAACCGGCGACGTTGACGGCGAGCGTTCCGTACGGGAACGCGCCGCCCATGCGGCGCTGACACCAGAGTCCGACCGCGTAGCGGGCGAGCGTACCGAGCGCGCCCCCCAGCCCGAGCAAGAGCAACCGAACCAACATTCACCTCTCCCTGTGGGCGCCGAAGGACCCCCGACGGCGCGATCTCGTGCCGTAGGAGTCATCGGCCGACCTCAACACGTCGAGGGCCAGCGGTTGTTGGCGGACTCCACCGCCGCTTCTCGTGTGAGCCCGATCCGACCGCCTGTCAACCATGGGACCGCGCCACGGCGCAGGGGACAGGGCGGGCGAGCTTGGCGTGGCCGCCGCGGTCCGATTCGCCCTCGAGCTCCTCGTCGCTGGCGACCGCGGCCGGACGAGTGGTGGCGGCTCGCTCGGACGACTCGTCGCGTCACCACTCGGAGGAAATGGCCGATGAGCCCAACGGCGCGATGACCTGGGCCGCGAGGGGTTGGATTTCCGGCGCGGCTGCGGCGCCGGTCGACCATCGCGCGATCAGCCGCGCCAGCTCGAGCGACGCCTCCCACGGCCTCAGCACCTCGGCCGCGAGCGGCTGGATCGCCGTCGACGCCGCGCCCACTTGTTGGCTTGAGAGCGGACATTAGGCGTGCTTGACGCCGGCCGCGCCGAGCTCGCCCCGTGGTTTTCGACGCCGGCGCGATCCCGAGCTCGACGCCGCCCACGTGGACGCCGCCGTGCCGAGCTCAGCAAGCGGCGCATGCGGCAGCGTGGCCGCGCCGCATGGGCCAGCGCCCACCGGCAGTTCGTCGCAGGTGACCCGGGCTTGTTCGAGGTTGCCGCATTGAACTTGCACCCGGCGACAGGCTTGCTTCGCGACGAGCGCAGAACACCCGGACGATGCCTACTACGGCAGATTTTCCTCGTCCTACGGCTCCGGGATGCGCACCGCGTGGCACCGTCACACTCGACCGAGGTGGCTCGCAGGTTGCGTCGCCCGTACCATGCGAATGGTTCCGACGGTTGCCATCATCGTCTCGCTCGATGGAGTCGCTCTCTGCGTTGCATCTTGTGTCATGCATCCATCAGAAAATTTCGACGAGACGGAGGTCGACATACCAATCAGCGATCCAAGATCTTACAACCTGGCACTTGACGACGAGACGGAGAGCTGCTCCATGGCCGAGATGGACGCGATCGGCTCACTCAAAATCATCCGCTGCAAGAGACATGAGCACGGCGCCGAGTGCATGACGAAGTGCGCCGATGCAGGAATATCATGTCCTGGCGGGCGAAAGCATCCATACAAGAAGAACGTCAAAACGGGATTACTGTGGCAGTGCAGAGGCATCGGCGTGGCCACCAGCTGCTGGTACTACTACGAGAACGGAGATAGCTGTACGTTCTTCTTCGGCAGAGTTCCCGTCATGTGCCGCTACGTGGGTGGAACTCCTGATTGAGAGCGCGCGCGCAGGACGCTGCGTCCCGCGCCGCGCGCTTCCAGTCCTGCCCGAACAGAGACTCCATGGATCGCAGAGCGAGCGGGCAGAATTCGGGCGATCGCTCTCCACCCGAGAGCGCAGCGGAACCTAGGCTGCGGAGTCGCTGCATCTGCTCGACGTCCTCCGCGGTGACGGGTGTAGGCCCGTGCAGGCGACCGCGGATTTGCTCTGCCATCACCCCCTCGACGGCGGTCATGGTGTTTTCCCACGCCCTGGGATCCACCTGGAGATCGGCGTCGCCGCGCTCGATCGCGTCGGCGAGAATGCGGATGTAGCCGACGGCGTAAACCACGGTCATGGTTGCCCAATCGAGCAGATCCTCGTCCTCTTCGCTGAGCACATCCTCGTCCTCTTCGTCGTCGTTGGTGAGGGGCTGATCCGGGTGAGGCATGCCCGCAGTCTAGTCCAATCTCACGATGGGAAAGGCGCAGCGGCGTCGCCTTTGATCGATTTCTAGTGACAATCGACACAGTCGAGAAAATCGACACGGGTCACCATCGATCCAAGGCCGAGCTCGGCAGCCACAGAAGAGGCCAGCGCGATGCTCAGCAGACTGCCCTCGCTTGCCACGGGTCCGTGAGCAGGGTTGAGCGCGTCGCCGCCCGGCGGCGTAGGTCGACCGCAAACGCGGAGCAGCGGCCCGGCACCGACCACGACATGGGCCGCCCCGCGCCGGCCAGGTCGAGCCTATGCCTGGCAGCAGAAGGTCGACGGTTCGGCCGGCAGCAGCTCGCCCGTCGGCTCGCCGCCGCTCGGCGCGCAGGCGCCGGGATCCACGGCGACGACCTCCGCCGCCTTGCTGCCGAGCGCGACGCCGGGCGGCGTGACCCCGCAGAACGGCGTCGTCGAGCTCACGACGTTCGACGCGAGCAGGTTCGCGCACGCGCCGTCGCTGTAGACCGAGGCCATGATCGTGCACGACGCGCCCTCCGGCGCCCCGCAGCCGCACTCGGAGCAGCCGCGCGTGTCCTCGGCACCGCCGTAGAAGACGTGCCTGTCGAGATAAGGGCTCTCGCACGTCACGTCGCCCTCGTGGAAGATGCACGTCAGGAAGCCGCCGGGCGGCGGCGCCCCGGGCTCGCCGGGCGACGGCATGCAGGTGCTCCGGTCGCCGGGGCACTCGGTGTAGGCGCCGGGCAGGCAGGCGAGCGCCCGGGTCTGCCACGGGTCCTCGCGCGCCGGCGGCGGCGGCTCGTCCACCCTCGGCGTGCACGCGGCGGTCACCAGCACGGTCGGCGCGTCGACCGAGAGCGACTGCACGCACGGCTGTCCGCCGCAGTCCTGCCCCGCGGGGATCGTCGCAAGCGACCGGGGCTTGTTCGAGGTTGCCGCATTGAAACTGCACCCGGCGACAGGCTGGCTTCGCGAAGAGCGCAGAACACCCGGACGATGCCTACTACGGCAGATTTTCCTCTTCCTACGGCTCCGGAATGCGCACCGCGTGGCACCGTCACACTCGACCGAGTGTGGCTCGCCGGTTGCGTCGCCCGTACCATGCGAATCGTCCCGACGGTCGCCGTCATCGTCTCGCTCCATGGAGTCGCTCTATGCGTTGCATCTTGTGTCATGCACCCATCAGAAAATGTCGATGAGACGGAGGTCGACACACCAAACAGCGATCCAGGATCTGACAACCTGGCACTTGACGACGAGACGGAGAACGGACCCACGGCCGAACCGGAGGCGATCGGCTCCTTCAAGCTCATCCGCTGCAAGAGACATGAGCACGGCTCCGAATGCATGATGAAGTGCGCCGCAGGAATATCTTGCCCGGCCGGACGAAAACACCCGTACAAATCCAACGTCAAAACCGGACTACTGATGCAATGCAGAGCCCTCGGTCTGGTCAGCAGCTGCTGGTACTATTACGAAAACGGAGATATCTGTCGGTTCATCCTCGGGGCTCCTATTCTGTGCCGCTACGAGGGTGGAAAGCCTGACTGAGAGCGCGCGCGTAGGAAGCAGCTTCCCGCGACGTGCGCTTCCAGTCCGGTCCGAACAGAGACTCCATGCACTGAAGAGCGAGCGGTCCGAGCTCGGGCGACCGCTCACCGCCCAAGAGGGCAGCGGAACCCAGTTCGCGGAGTCGCCGCATCCGCTCGACGTCTCCCGCGGTGATGGCTGTAGGCCCGTGCAGGCGACCGCGAATGTGCTCCGCCATCGCCCCCTCGGCGGCGGTCAGGGTGTTTTCCCACGCCCCGGGATCCACCTGGAGATCGGCGTCGCCTCGCTCGATCGCGTCGGCGAGGATGCGGATGTAACCGACGGCGTAGAGCTCGGCCGTAGCCGCCCAGTCGAGCAGATCCTCGTCCTCTTCGCTGAGCAGATCCTCGTCGTCTTCGTCGTCGTTGGTGAGGGGCTGATCCGGGTGCGGCATGTCCGGAATCTAGTCCGGTCACCCGATGGGTCGAGCCTATGCGACGCAGCAGAAGGTCGACGGTTCGGCCGGCAGCAGCTCGCCCGTCGGCTCGCCGCCGCTCGGCGCGCAGGCGCCGGGATCCACGGCGACGACCTCCGCCGACTTGCTGCCGAGCGCGACGCCGGGCGGCGTGACCCCGCAGAACGGCGTCGTCGAGCTCACGACGTTCGACGCGAGCGTCTCCGAGCACGCGCCGTCGCTGTAGACCGAGGCCATGATCGTGCACGACGCGCCCTCCGGCGCCCCGCAGCCGCACTCGGAGCAGCCGCGCGTGTCCTCGGCACCGCCGTAGAAGACGTGCCTGTCGAGATAAGGGCTCTCGCACGTCACGTCGCCCTCGTGGAAGATGCACGTCAGGAAGCCGCCGGGCGGCGGCACCCCGGGCTCGCCGGGCGACGGCATGCAGGTGCTCCGGTCGCCGGGGCACTCGGTGTAGGCGCCGGGCAAGCAGGCGAGCGCCCGGGTCTGCCACGGGTCCTCGCGCGCCGGCGGCGGCGGCTCGTCCACCCTCGGCGTGCACGCGGCGGTCACCAGCACGGTCGGCGCGTCGACCGAGAGCGACTGCACGCACGGCTGTCCGCCGCAATCCTGCCCCGCGGGGATCGCGCTCGCGGCCGTGCAGGCGCCGTCCCAGCCGTCGGGGGCCGCGAAGGCGGTCTCGACGCTGCCGGCGTCGGCGCGACACGCCGCGGCCGTGTGGGCCGACCAGCCCAGCGGGAGCTCACATGAGGCCGACGCCGGCGGGTCGCAAAGGCAGGCCGCACAGGCGAGCGGCGCCGGCGCCAGGTCGGCGAACCCCTGGTAGCCGACGTTCGGCGCCTCGGCGGGACAGCCGGGCGCCTGGTCCGGCAGGCCGTACCAGAGGAGCGCCGGGCCGAACCAGCCGAGCGGCGCCGGCGGGACGCAATCGCCGGCGCAGGCGCTCTCCTCGCCGCCGCCGGTCCCGGCGGCGCCTCCGCCACCACCGCCGGCGCCTCCGCCCCCATCCCCGCCGTCGCCCGCATCCCCGGTGCCCGCCTCGGGGTACGGGCATGCTGGAGAGCCGTATTCACTGGGCTGACAGGGCCCGTAGATGGTCGGATCGCCGGCGCAGCCCGGCAACACGAGGAACCCTGCCATCAACAACGGGTAGATCCGCATACGTGGCAAGGTACCCCATACCGCTCCACGCAGACAACGACCATCTCTCGTGACGGTCGTAGTCACCCGCGAGCTCGTCATTACAAATTCGAACATATTTTTCTCACCAATCCTCACGGCGCTGAGTCCCGTCTCGCAGGTCCGCTCAGTAGCTGGCCGTAACCCCCAGCCCGAAAGCGGCGCCGAGCGGCGGAGACGTCCAGTAGAGTGGCGCTGGCGTCACGCCATGGTCCACCTGACGCCTGAGCCGCGCTTCTTCCACGATCCCGCTCGCCTCGGCGTGGGCGTGCACGGACCACCTGTCCGAGAGCCGCCACGCGCTGCCGAGCCGCGCCCCTATCCCGAGCAGGGCCTTGCTGCGCACACGCAGGTCCCACGGCTCTTCCGGGGCGAATCGGACGGCGCCGAGCGTCGCGAGCCCGCAGCCGAACAGGTGGCGACCGCGAAGGCAGGCGACGGTGGCTGCCGTGAAGGCCGTTGTCCCGAGGGGCACGCCCTCGACCTCCTTCGCCAGCGAGACGAGCCCCCGCCCCTCCACGGCGACCGACCAGTCGGACCAGCGCACGCCGAGGGCTAGGGTCGTCCCGGCCGCGACCCCCGGCGTGATCCCCAGTCCGACGGTCGCCCCGAGCCCCGCCTCGATCCGCAGCGGTTCGGAAGGACCTGCGGTCGCCCCCTGCCCCGAGGAGGTAGGCAGCGCCGGCGCGACCCGGCCGGACGGCGCCGGCGCCGCGCGCGCCGCCTGTGGGGGCGGCGAGGCCCTCGGCGGCCGCTCCGGGGCCTGCGCATGCCCGGAGGGCGCCTGCGGTGCCTGCGCCCCGTGCGCAGACGGCATAGGCCCGGGCGCCCCCTGCGGAGTCTGCGCAGAAGGCACAGGCCCGGGCGCCCCCTGCGGAGCCTGCGCAGCTCCAGGCGGCGAAGGCTCACGCGACCCTCGCTCCGGCATGCTCAGGAGCTGCGCTGCGACAGCGAGCCCCACGCCGGCGACGAGCACCTCGCAGGCTCCGCTGGTGCTGAACCCGTCGGCCCACCGGGTCTTCCCCTCGCTGTCGCGCAGCGCCAGGGAGGCGACGAGCTCGGCCCCCTGGCGCTCGATCCTGGCCGAGATCAGGAGCGGAGCGTCGTCCCGGAACGGATCGGCGCCGACCACCCGCGCCACCTCTGCGCGCAGGGACGACGCGTCAGGGCAGCGTTCTGCGCCCCGACCGCGCACGTACTCGAGGCGCGCCGCCCTCGGGCGCGGCTCCTGCTCGGCGTGAGCTGCCTCGACGGAGAGCAGGTACGCGGCCCCGAGGGCGGCAGCACCGGCAAGCGCCGCGCGCCGGACACGGCGTCGAGGCCGCGAGGCGCCGCGCGCGGGCCGCGCACGCCGCGGCCGTCCGTCGTGGGGCCGGCTCATCGCGACGGCTCCGCGCTCGCCGCACCCTCGGCAGAGCCGGCCAGGCGCGCCTGCGCGAGCTCCCGGAACCGCTCGCGCACGGACCTCAGACGGCCGCTCGGGAACCGCTGCTCGTGCAGGGCGAGCTGCTGGAGCGCCCCGGCGGGGTCGCCGGCGGAGAGCATCGCCTGCGCCACGTCGAGCACCCGGTACTCCTCGACGAACGAGTCTTCCCGGGCGCTCGTCGACGGCGCTGGACGCAGCGTGACGTCGCGCGCCGGAGACGGCGCCATGGCGCGCCGGGAGGTCACGTCGGGCGCGGGCGCCGGCGCGGTGGGCTGCGGCGCCGGCGTCTCCCGCGGCGCCGTCTCCATGGCGCGGGCGCTGCGCGCGCGGAGCAGCTCGGCCAGAGGCGCGCCGAAGCGGTCAGCCCAGAGCGGCCGCGGCGGCGCGAGCGCCAGCAGCAAGGCCAGGGCGTATCCAGCGCTCGCCGCGATCCACCGGAGCGCGGATCTCACCTGGCCCAGCCGGGTGAGCCAGCCCGCGAGCCTCGCTGGCGCGGATGCCGGCGGCGCCAGCGCAGGGGGTGCCGGCGGCGGCAGCGCGGCTTCAGGCAGCGCGGGCGCAGGCGGCGCGGCCTCAGGAAGCGCGGGCGCGGTCGTTCCGGCGTGCTCGCGCGCCAGAAACACCGACGCCAGCGGAAACCCGAGCCAGCAGCCGCGCAGCGCGTCTCGCTGCTCCGGGCGCAGCCGCTGGACGGCAGCGCGGTAGTCCGCGCGGGCGAGGCGCAGCCGGCTGGTGGCGGTGTTGTAGTTGATGCCGAGATCGCGCGCGATCTCGGCGAGCGGCACCTCGTACGCCTCGTGCAGGACCAGGATGAGCCGCCGCTCCGGGGCCAGCGCCCAGAGCAGGTCGATCACGAGCTCCAGCCGCTCTCGCGCCACGGCGCGCTGCTCGCTGAGCGGCGCGGGATCGACCGCTTCGGCGCACCACGCGGGCACCAGGCCATGCGCCAGCTCGCGGCGGCGACGGGCGCGGCCCAGGTAGCGACCGACCTTCCGCCAGGCGATCCCGAACACCCACCGCGCCTCGGCGCTGCGGTGCTGAACTCGGTCTGCGCGGCGCGCGGCAGCGCCGGCGACGCCCGCCTCGGTCTGGTGCGGATGCCAGCTGGGCTGGGGCGGCTGCCAGCTGGGGTCGAAGCGATCCAGGGTCTTGTACGCCGTGAGAAGGACCTCCTGGAGGAGGTCGTCGATGTCGGGCTCGGCCACGCCCAGGAGCCGGAACACGCCGGGGAGCGTTTCCACTGCGGCTGTATGAAGGGCGTTCCAGGTGCGATCGCGGGAGGTGCCGGCGGGGGGCGAGAGAGGTGCGCTCATACCCCTTTCATTGCGGGGGGCTCTCCGGACCCGTTTGTGTTTCGCGCCGAGCGTCCGCCGGCGCGCGTCCGCCGCCGCCGGCGCACGGCGCGGTGGGGGCCGAGCGCGGTTTACGGCGACGACGGGCTGGCGGGCTGCTCGACGGCCCCGCCGCGGTCTCCTCCGCCGGCGTCCTCGCTGCCGTCGTCGTCGGCCTCGGCCTCGTCGCTCTCGTCCTCGGCGGCGGAGCTCGACAGGCGGGACAGGAGCTTGGGAGTCACGTCCTCGAACGCGTCGCCGTGGAAGTAATAGGCGATCTTCCGGAGGTCCGCGTACCGGCGGACCAGGAGGGTCCAGAGCCGGTCGCGCATCTTCTCGGCCTCGCCGCGCTGCTTGGCCGCGGGCCGGCGGGCGCCCTCGGGGGTGAGGGTGTCGAGCAGCCACTCGCTCGCTTCCCGCAGCTGATCGAGCTCTTCCTGGGTGAAGGGGTGCTTTCCGCGGAGCGCGGCCGCGTGCTCCTCGTACAGGTGGGCGAGCGCCATGCCGTCGCTGGCGAGGTCGTATTTGCCGCTGCCGGCGCGGATCTCGGCCACCACGTCCTTCGGCAGGAGGCCGCGCTTGGCCAGGGTCTCGGCGAGCGTGAGCATCGGCTCGCGCAGCTCGATGACGAGCTTCAGCTTGGCGTCGATCTCACGAGAGCTCGCGGGCTTCGCCGTGACGCGCGTGGCGGCGAAGACCAGGGCGCGGCCGAGGTCCGGCAGCGCGAGCACGTCGTCGAGCGGCAGCTCGGGAAGGGCCCTGCGAATGCGCGCCGGCTCGGCGCAGGCGGCCTGGACGCCGCGCTTCACGTTGGCGAAGGCGATCCGCACGTCCGCGCGACAGACCTCGACGTCGCGCTCCGGGAGATCGGCGGCCAGCGGGGCAAAGCGCTGGTAGCAGGCGTGGTAGGTTGCGTGTGCCGTGGGAGTCGCGGTGGGCGACTTCCCGGTGGGGTGTTGTTGGGTCTTGGCTTTGGCCATGTTGGGAACGTAGATCCGGGCGAGCGGGGCCGTGGGGGCAGAGCGGCGCCGGATGTGTGCTCGGACTGGGAGGAGCGCAGGAGTTCGACGCGACGGGGGCGGGGCCGCGATGGGAGGCGCGTAGGCTGGCCGCGGAGCCTGGGGCGGGTGTGGATGGGGTCACGTAGTGTCATTTCGCAGGGCGATCTGTGAACGGCGGGACACACATAGTGTCATTTCGCAGGCAGATCCGTACACGGCGGGGCACACGTAGTGTCACCTGGCAGGCCCTGCTGCACAGGATCGGGCACGCGTGGTGTCACCCGGCACGGCGTCGGGGCTAGGAGGGCGCCCACCCACGCTGCGCGCCGGCCCCCTGCACGAGACGCGCAGGCGGCTGAAGAGAAGCGCGCGGAGCGGAGCGAGGCCGGCCGCGTCGGACGGGGCCGAGACCACGGCGGAGGGGATCGGCAACGGGCACGGGAGAGATGCGGGCTAGCTCGGCTGCTGCATCAGCGCGCGTAACTGCGGCAGGATGGGGAGCTCATCGCGACTCCCGAACTCACCCCTCCGCCTCCGGCGCGGCCTGGGCGAGAGGATCTCGATACACGTCGTCGACCGACAGGGTGCACCCGATCGCCTGGAGCTGCGCGCCCTCCCCAGCACGCGCCTCCCGGAGCGTCCACGAGCCATCCTCGTTGCGGTGGAACACCTCGATGCGCGGCTCGTGCGGCGAGACGAGCACGTATTCCCGGAGCGAGGGGATCCGCCGGTAGTGCGCGAACTTCTGCCCCCGATCGTACGCCTCCGAGCTGTCCGAGAGGACCTCGATCAGGACGATCGGGTTGAGCGCGGCGTCCGCGTCCTCGGGATCGCGCTCGAGCCTGCCGCAAACGACGCCGACGTCCGGGTACGTGGAGAGCCCGGTCGCCTGCACCCGGACGCGCAGGGCCGAGGAATAGACCGCGCAGGGCCGCCCGCGGAGGTGCGCCCGGAGCTCGGCGCCGACGCTCACGCACAGGCGCGCGTGATCCGGCGTTCCGGCGGCCATCGCGAAGATCTCGCCGTTCAGGAGCTCGTGCTTCGTCGGGCTCGCCCGCTCCTGCTCGAGATACTCGGCGTAGGAATAGAGCCTCTTGCCGTCCGGCTGGTCCATGGTCCTGCCGAGGATGCCACGCGGGCTCCTCGGGGAGTCAACGGTGCCCGTGAGCCTCCTCCGAGGGGCAGGCCGTCGCGCCGCCCCCCACCAGCTCACTTCGGCTGCGCGGCCCGCATCGCCTGCTGCTCCTCCTGCTGGTTCCGGTACGCCTCGATCACCGCGTAGCCCGCCGCGGCCGCCGCCGACACGCGGCTCTGTGGCGGCGCGGCCGGGGGCGCGGCCGCCGGGGGCGGCACGGCAGCGGGAGGCGGCACGGCAGCGGGAGGCGGCGCGGCAGCGGGACGCGGCGCGGCCGGCGCCGCTCCGGCCGGGGGCGGCGCGGCGTAAGGGCCGGCCGGCGCCTGGACCGGCTCGCACACGCAACCCGCCACGGCGCGGTCCACGAGCACGAAGGCGGACATCCGCATCCCGAGCGAGTAACAGGAGCTGGCGCAGTGGGTCGGCCCGCGCTCCGCGGACTCGAGCTCGGCTGCCGTCTGATACCCCCGGTTGCAGCCGCCCAGCGCAAACGCAGCAACAGCCATGACAACAAGCACGAGCGCCGATCGGTGACCCATGAGCGCCGGACTACCCGGGTCCTCGCGAGACGTCAACGAACCGACCCGGACCGCACCGACAGCAGATTCCCCCGCTCGATGAGCGCGTGCGCGCCAGTGCATCCCCCAGAGGAGCCCAGGCGACGCAGAGCCATCGAGCGCACCGCCAGAGCGCGCAGCGCGCCCCTCGCCACCGCTCTCCCCGCGGCCCTATCCTGAGCGCCATGCCCACGATCCAGAGCACCGCCGAGATCGACGCCGCGCCCGACGAGCTCTTCGCGCTGTCCCAGGACTACGATCTCCGGCTCGAGTGGGACCCGTTCCTCCGGGAGATGCGCTACCGCGACG
Source organism: Sorangium sp. So ce836 (assembly GCF_028553905.1). NCBI lineage: Bacteria > Pseudomonadati > Myxococcota > Polyangiales > Polyangiaceae > Sorangium > Sorangium sp. So ce836. Next base: position 6,604,646 of record NZ_CP102233.1, read on the forward strand.
GCGCGACCGAGCCCGCCGTCGGCGTGCGGGTATGGGTGCGGGCGAAGAACGGGCTGTCCATGGAGGCCCGCTACATCACCCTGAACCCGCCGGAGCAGGTGGCCATCACCATGGTCGACGGGCCGCGGATCTTCCGCCAGTTCTCGGGCGCGTGGCTCTTCAAGGCGCTGTCGCCGCGGCGGACCCGCGTCACCTTCCGCTACAATTTCACGGCGCGCCCGCGGGTCCTCGCCCCGGTGCTGGAGCCGGTCCTGGCGGCCGTGCTGAGGCGCGACATCGAGCAGCGCCTCGCCGGACTCAAGCAGAGCGCCGAGACGACGGACATCCTGCAGCGCCTGCCGCGGCGCGGCCCGGCGGCCGCCTGACGTCGCGGCGAGGCGGCGCTGCCAGAGGAGGCCGCGCCGCCGCAGCAGGACGCGCCGCCGCAGGAAGCCGCGCCGACGCAGCAGGCCGCGCCGCCGGAGCTCAGCGCGAGGCGCGCTCGGCGGACGCGCTCCACCGCGAGGCCGCCCGCGTCCGGCGAGCGCGCGCGCGAGCGAGCGCGAGCCCGAGCCCCGCCAGCGCCAAGGCGAGCCCGCCGCCCGGCCGCCGCTCGCGGCCTACCCCGCAGCCGCCGCCATCGTCCGCCGGGCCCGGACCGGGCGCCGCGCCGGCGCCGTCCCCGCCCCCGCCCGCGCCGCCGGCGCCCGGCTCGGACGGGTCCGCGACACAAGCGTGCGCCTCGGGGTCGCAGACCTCGCCGTCATCGCAGTCCGTGTCGCTCGCGCACGCCACGCACTCCGGCGCCCCCTCCACCAGGGCGCAGCGCGGCGTCTCGCCGCCGCACGGACTGCAGGAAGGCCCGCAGAAGTCGTCGACGGCGCACGGCGCGCACAGCGCGGCGCTGTTGCAGTAGGCGCCCGGCGCGCAGCCGGTGTTCCCGCTCTGGTCGATGAGCTCGCGGCTGCACTGCGCACAGGAGGCCTCGTCCGGGTTCGCGTCGCCGCCCGACAAGGCCAGATAGAGCGACGCCGGCTCGACGATGGTGAAGCCGGACTCCGCGAGGCTCGCGCTGCCATTCTCCCCGGCGCCGAGGTGAAAATCCTCGAACTCGCCGACCAGCAGAGACACCTCGAGCGCCGAATGCTCGGCGATGCCGGCGTAGAGGACCTCGATCGGGTACAGGCCCTCCTTGGCGAACGTGACGGTGTTCGTCATGCGCCAGGTGGTGAGGCCGAGCTTGAGGGGCTGCGCCAGCACCGGATAGGCGGTCTGCGCCGCGTCGTAGAGCACCAGGGCCACGGCGTCGTCGGCGAAGAGGCCGAAATGGACCGGCTGGTCGACGTGCGCGGGCGGCACCGCCAGGTAGCCGCGCAGGCGCATGCCGAACGACACGTCAGGCTCGTTCGACGCGAAATCGCATCCTCCCTCCGAACAGTCGGGGACAGCGTTGAGGAAATCGCCGAAGCTCCACTCGTTCCCGGCGGCGTAGTTGTTCGAGAAATCGAGCGGTGCGCTCACCACGAAGCTCTCGATATCGGACTGCCCCGCATCGAAGAACGCGGTCATCTTCTCGATGAAACCCTCGGCCGTGGCCGGCGAGACGTAGAAGTCGCCCTCCGGGTCGGTCGATATCCCGTGCGCGCCGCACAGGCCGGCGCCTTTCTCGGCGGGGAGCGGAGCGACCGGATCGCCGGTGATATTCACCGGCTCGGCGCTCGCGGAGCCCGAGGCTCCGAGCGCAAGGGAGAGGGCGATGACGGAGGAGACGGTAAGGGAGGAAGGTCGGGGGGACATGAACGCTCCTTGCGAAGAAGGGGGTGCAGCCGGTGAAGCCGACGCAACCGATCGCGGAAGCTGCGCGGATGCTGGTCGACATCACGTGACGGCGGCCGCGAGGCGGCCGCGAAATGGTACACGGGCGCCCTGGCCTCAGGCCACGAAACGGGGAAAAGCACGAATCCGCGCGCCCGTTCGCCAGCGCGTGGCCGCGCCCTCGCACGACACGCGACGCGCGCCCTCCCCTCACCCGAGCTGCGCCAGCGCCGCCCGGGACGCCCCCGCCTCCGGGTGGCTTCGGCCGGCCGCCCCGCGAGACCTGGGCCCGGCCCCGCGCCGCGCCCTCACCCCGGCCGCGGCGCGCCGGCAAGCGCCTCGGAGAGGCGCGGCAGCACCTCGCCCGCCCGGCCCTCGACCTTCAGCGCGCCGAGCTCCTCGCCGCGCGCGGCCCCCAGGTTGACCATCGCGATCGGGATTCCCCGCTGCGCGGCGCGCAGCACGAAGCGGTACCCCGAGAAGACCGCCAGCGAGGACCCCACGACGAGGAGCGCCTCCGCCGCGTCGACGAGCGCGAACGCCGCGTCGACGATCGGCCGCGCCACGTTCTCGCCGAAGAAGACGACGCGCGGCTTGAGCGGCCCGTCGCAGCGCAGGCAGGGGGGCGTCTGGAAGCCGGCCACGTGCTCGGCGGGCAGGTCGGCGTCGCCGTCGGGGGCGACGTCGGCCGCGAGCCGCAGCCAGCCGGGGTTCCGCGCGAGGAGCCGCTCCTGGAGGGCGGCGCGCGGCTCCATCGCGCCGCACGCGAGGCACGCGACCTCGGCGAGCGTGCCGTGCAGCTCGATGACGCGGCGGCTGCCGGCGGCGTGGTGCAGGCCGTCGACGTTCTGCGTGATGAGGCCCTCGAGCAGCCCGTCCCGCTCGAGCCGCGCGAGGGCGCGGTGCGCCGGGTTGGGCTCGGCCCGCGAGAACCGCTCCCACCCGAGCACGGCGCGCGCCCAGTAGCGCTGCCGGATCTCGGCCGAGCGCGAGAACTCCCGCCCCTGGATCGGGTTGCGCGCCCGTCGCCGCGTCTCGGGGCCGCGGTAGTCCGGGATGCCGGACTCGGTGCTGCACCCTGCCCCGGTCAGCGCCACGAAGCGCTTGCCGCGCAGGAGCGCGATGAGGTCGTCGACCGGATCCGCGAGGAGCGCATGGCTGAGCGGCATGGGCCCCCATTTGTGACCCGCCGCCGGAGGCGCCGCCAGCCGCCGTCGCGCCGGCGCGACGGCGCACGACGCTGGCTCGGCGCCCTCGCCGCCGACATGGCCGGGCGCGGGCGGGTCGCGGGCGAGAGGGCGAGGCGCGGGCGTCGCCGAGCTCGCCGCACCCTCCCCGACCCGCCGCCGGAGCGGGGCGCGGTCCCAGTAACACGAAATATGAAAATCGTGCCACCGACACGTGTGGTGTGCTAAGGGTCGCTCGCCCGCTCGATCCTCCTGTCTTCGACCGGAGCCGGTCGGCTCGCGATGGCGAAGGAGCCCTCTAGGAAATGACGTCTCGACTCGCTGGCGCGCTTTGCGCGACGTTCGCTTGTGTGCTGTTGCTCGGTTGTGGTGACGATGATTCCGGCAAGGACCAGGTCGTCGCCGAGGAACCGAACAAGGATGTCCCTTACCTCGGCGTGGACGGCGAGCTCACGTCGGACCCGCTGGTCGCGGAGTGTCCGGACGATCCGCGCAATCCGGGGCGCGTGGCTCTCAAGGAGATGAGAGAGATGTCGTTCTACAGCGACCGAGAAGGCGAGATGCCGCTCGCCGAGGGATGCGCGTACTCCTACGAGGGCTTCGCGCCGGATCCCCACTACTTCCCGGAGTACCCGGACTCGGTGTGGCTCCAGTTCGCGCTCACCTCCGGCGGGGCCGGCTGCGAGGCGTTCCACTACGTGATCATGCGCCCGCCGCACGGCGAGGGCGCCGCCAAGCACATGCACCTGCGGTACGGAGACGCCCAGTCCAGCTTCGCCGAGCTGCTCGACATGAGCAACGGCGACGAGCAGGACGCCGACGATTGCAACCCCTGGTGGAGCTCGTACTGCTCGGCCGGGATCGAGGGTTGCGGCGGATGAGCCTCGGTGAAGGATGGATTGGAGGAAGACCGGCGGGGAGGCGCGGAAGAGGAGCAGGATCGCGGCGCTGTTGCCGCGACCCGCTTTCCATGGACGTCTCTCCGGCCCCGCGTCGCCGAGGACGAATTCCATGAGCCCGACCTGGGGGGCTCCGGACCGCCAGAATCACACCAGCAAGAGGACCCCTGGTTCTCGATGACACGATCGCCGTAGTCATCAGCGGCAGCTCCGGCTTCCTCGGGGTCGACCTCGCGCGCTCCCTGAATGAGCGCGGACACGGGCTCGTGTCGCCAGCACGACGTTTTTCTGCCATGGCAAACGTTCGTCAGCACGGCTCGACATGATCAACGTAGGCGGAAGCTTTGATGGCCCAAGAGCGTCTCTCCCCGGCGTCATCATGTCACATCGAGCCGACTTGACACGTCGCCCTATCGCCATTTCACGGCAGAACGCGCGTATCCGCGCCGCTCCGTGGGCGGCGGCGCGCCTGGATGCATGTCCGGCACCGACCGTGCGGGGCCGAGGCGGCCCGCGGTCCGCGCCGACTCAGCGCCTCACGGAGCTGCCGCTGAGGAGCTGCTCGACCTCCGCTTCGTGCTCGGGGCACCCGCGGGCGAGGAGCACGATCATCGAGGAGCCGTCGTCTCGCGCCTCACGCGCGAGCACGAACTGGGCGGAGGTCTCGAGCCGCGCGCCGCGCGCGCTCGGGTCCTCCGGCGCCACGCGCACCCGCGCGGCCATCAGCAAACCCTCATGGAACTCGAAGCGCGCGGAGACGGGCGCCCTGGCGGGCGCCGCCTCGCCCCGCGACCACTCGATCGAAGGCCCGGCGCAGCCCGGGGCCTCGCTCCAGCGGCCGGCCAGCCCAGCGTCGAAGCGCCGGACGACCTCGCTCGCCGTCATCCCGAGCTCGATCCCGTGAACGGCGAAGGCGCCGGTCGCCGGCGGAGCGAAAGAGCGCGCCGTGAGGGTGACGATCCCCAGCCCCGCGGCGATGAACGCGGCGCCGAGCGAGCGGCCCACCAGCCACGCGCCCCGCCCTGCAGTCGGCTCACCTGCGCTTTTCGACCCGCGTAAGGACACGCCGCGCGTCCTCCGTCTCGTAGAAGTCGAAGGCGATGCGGTCGCCCACCTCGATGCCGTCGAGCTGCGACGGGCTCTGGGGCTCGAACGACATCGTCATCGCGCTCATGTAGCCCGGGATGTCGTCGTGCGCGATGTTGACGTAGGCGCGCCCCGGGCCGAGCGAGCGGACGGCGCCCGTCGCGTGGTGGACGCGCGGAGCGGCGGTGGACGCCTTCGAGCACGAGACCGTGAGGCTCGTCGCGATCGCCGCCCCGAGCAGCAGGGACCGCGCGAGATGAACGGCGCGGAGGCGAGAGCACATCGATCGATTCATGTCAGCTCCTTCGAGGCCAGTCGCTCCGCGTCGCGTACGAGCTCGTTCATTCGTTCTTCATCGCCGATCTGGTAGTAGCCACGGATACGGCCCTGCCCGTCGACCAGGACGAACCATTCCCCGTGCATGATCGCGCCGAGCCCGGCCGACGGGTCGGCTCGCTCGAAGCGCACCTTGAACCCCTTCACCACGACGCGGTTCAGCTCCTCGCTCCGGCCGGAGAGGAACGACCAGGCGCCGCGGCCGCTGCTGTAGCGCGCCGCGTACGAGCGCAGCACGTCGGGTGTATCGTTCTCCGGATCCAGCGTGATCGAGATCAGGTGGATGGGGAGCGCCTGTCCGCGCGCCTCGCTGCGTTGCGCGATCCGCTCCTGGAACGCGGCCATCTGCGCCGAGAGCCTCGGGCACGACACGGGACAGCTCGCATAGAAGAAGTCGACGATCAGCGTCTGCCCGCGCAGCGACTCCCGCGTGACGGGGCGGCCGTCCTGGTCCGTCATCGAGAACGCCGGCATCTCGCCGAGCACGGGCGGCGAGGCGGGCGCCTCGCGCGCGCGCGACACCGCGCCGAAGACGGCGAGCCCCGCGAGCGCAGTGACCCAGAGCCCGATCTGCACCGGCCGGAGCCGCCCGCGCCGGCGGGCCGGCGCTCCATCGCCGGCCGCTGATGACCCACGAGACGTGGAGCAGAGAACCTCGTTTGGCATGCGCGGGACATTACGTGTTGCGAGGTGGCGCGGGCAATGCGTCACGCTGTCGCATCCCCTCGAACGATGCAGCGGTATCCCGGCCTTTGGCGCGCCCATGGGCGGCGCGGGGACGAGCGCGACATCGTGTCGCAGGGGCCCTTGCGGCCGGTCGCGCTAGCCTGTCTCGCCATGACCCAGCGAGAGCACGGCGCGTTGGAGGACGACCCGGCCCGTTCCCCTCACGGCGCGCGCGCGGTGAGCTCGCCCCTGCGTCTCCGGCCTCTGCGGAGCTCGCGCGGGCGCCGCGCGGCGGCGCTGGCCGCCGCCATCGCGGGCATCGCGCTCAGCGGCAGGGCCGAGCCGGCGACGCCCGGCGAGGCCGCGACCGAGCTCGTCGACTCGGCCCCCGCGCCCGGCGAGAAGGCGCTCGCGGCGCGCCTGCTCGCGCCTTGTTGCTGGAATCAGACGCTCGACGTGCACGAATCCGCGGTGGCGAGCGATCTTCGTCGCGAGATCCGCGCCCGCCTCCGCCGGGGAGAGGCGGCCGACTCCATCGAGCAGGACCTCGTGGCGCGTTATGGCGACCGCCTCCGCGCGGCGCCTTCGTCCGGCGTCCTCGGCAAGGTCGCGCTGGCATTGATGCTGGGCATCGCGGTGACCTTCCTCGGGGTCTTCGCCCTGCTGCGCTCGTGGAGGCGCGGCGCCGCGCAGCCCGCCCCGTCGAGCGGCGCCGTCGCGGCGGCCGTTCGCGACGAATATGACGAGCGCCTCGACGACGAGCTCCGGGCGCGCGACGCGTGAGCACACCCTCACTGGAAGGCGGTAGTCGCTCCCCTCGTCCGGCTCCCTCGCAACATCTCGCTTGACCTGCGCCCCGCACCGCAATATGTAGTGCCTCGTGTTGGTGCCCTTGGCTTCGGCAAAGGGCTCAAAAGGGAACCCGGTGCGAATCCGGGGCTGCCCCGCAGCGGTAAGCGAGAACGATCTCCACGACGAGCACTGGCCTTCGGGCTGGGAAGCGGTGGACCGTAGGAACCCGGCGCCAGCCGGAGCGCTCGCGAGCCCGAAGACCTGCCAACATCCTGCGTCGGGGAGACATCCCGCGCCGGTTTGACCTGGAAGCCTCGAGGGAGGCGGGGAGGTCCGACTCGGCGTAATCCTGCGCCCGGCTCGGCTCCGATCCCCTCCCGCGATGCCTCTCTTTCGCCCGCGGGGGAGAATGGTCTGTCCGAGCCTTTTTCAATGGCCCAGCGCATCCTACGCCGTCGGCAGGCCCCTCCTCCTCGCAGATTCAACGTCAGCGGCTCGATACCGCTCCAGACGAGGACGACAAACGAGGGGCGAATGCTCGCCAAGAATTTTCCGCCGACATGCAGGGGGGTCGCCTGCGTATGCCGTGCGTGTGCGCCGGGGCAGCGAAGCTGAGCGCAGGCGCTCGAGCAGATTGGCCAGATTTGTCGCGGCCCCCGAGGAGCACCTCGCGTCCACCACCACGTGCGGATGGAGAGCCCTGCTCGAGGTGCGTTCATGTCCCTTGTTCAAGGTGAGCAGAGGATCACTTTGTTTCTTTTGTCTTGATTCGCAGCGCCCGCCGTGTCTGTTTCATTGCGTGTCACGTATGGAAGCGATCGTGCTACCGGCCCTTGCAAGAGGAACGCTCCGCCGCTGTGCATGCTTCTTGGTCGCCGCGTTGTCCTTCTCGTTGCCCTCTCGGCTCGCCGTGGCGCAGGTCGTGCCTCCACCCGAACCGGCCGGAGCCGTTGGCGACGCCGCGACCCCGGTCGCTGCCGCTCCGATAGAGGTCACGGTGAGGGCACGGAAGGGTGAGGTGCAGGAGCATCGAGAGTCCGCAGAGGCTGTCTCCATCCTGGAGCTCGCGCGCACGAAGCGGCGGGCGGCGGACATGGGCGACGTCATGAGCCAGGTTCAGGGCGTGAGCGTCGCTCGCGCGGGCGGCCTCGGCACCAGCGCGCGGTTCTCGCTCAACGGATTCTACAGCGATCAGATCCGCGTGTTTCTGGACGGTGCTCCGATCGAGCTCGCGGGGTTCGCCTCTGGGATCACCGGCGTGCCGGTCAACCTCGTCGAACGCATCGAGATCTACCGAGGGGTCGTCCCGATCCGCTTCGGCGCCGACACCCTCGGCGGCGCGGTCGACCTGGTCACCCCGAAGAGTTACTACGAAACGGGCGCTGATCTTTCGTACCAGGTCGGCTCGTTCGCCACCCACCGCGCGACCCTGGGTGCTCGCTACCGTCACGAGGAGAGCGGCTTCTTTGCTGCCGGGAACGCGTTCATCGACTCCGCGCGGAACGACTATCCCACCGACGTCGAGATCCCGGATGCAGAGACAGGACGCCCTCTGCGTGCGACCGTGCGCCGGGGGCATGACGCCTACGGTGCACGCGGCGCTTCGATCGACGTTGGACTCGTCGATCGTGCGTGGGTGAAGCGGCTGACGCTCCGCGCGTTCGCCTCTCAGTATGACAAGGAGCTCCAGCACAACGTGCTCATGACGACGCCGTACGGGGCGGTGACCTACGGCGAGGGGCTCTACGGGGCAACGCTCCGCTACGCACAGCCCGAGGCCCTGTGGCATGACCTCGACCTCGAGCTCCTCGCCAGCGGCTCGCGGCGGGTGATCGATTTCCAGGACACCTCCAGCGCCGTGTACGACTGGGACGGCCGCGTCGTGGGGGAGCGGCGCAGGCCGGGTGAGATCGACGGGCGGGCACGGGACCAGACGATCTGGCAAGACAGCCTTCTCGGAAGGATACACGTCACATGGCACGCAGGACCGCAGCGCGCCGTGCGGCTCAACGTCTCCCCGACCTTCGTGACGAGCGCCGGGGTGGAGCGCGCGAAGCTCGCGCCCGACGAAGCCGACCCGCTCGCGGCCCGCCGCGACCTGGTCAAGCTCGTGGGCGGCCTCGAGCTCGACGCGAGCTTCCTCGAGGACCGGCTGCAGAACGTCGCCTTCGTGAAAGGTTACCTGTTGCACGCCGCGTCGGATCAGGTGCTCGCGGGCAATGCCCTCGTCCCTGTTGCCGTGGACGCGCTCCGGGCGGGAGCCGGCGACGGGGTGAGATTCCATCTGACCGACTGGCTCTACGCGAAGGTGTCGTACGAGGCAGCGACGCGCCTGCCGAGCGCCGACGAGATCTTCGGCAACGGCATCCTCATCCAGCCGAACCCCGAGCTCCGGCCGGAGACGAGTCACAATGGAAACCTCGGGCTCGGGCTCTCGCGCCGGAAGAAAGGTCTCGGATCGTTCAGCGGGGAGGTCAACGCCTTTGCTCGGTGGGCCGAGGACTTTGTCTACCTCCGTGGAGGCAACATGTACTTCCAGCACCGGAACGTGCAATCGGTGCGTGCGCTCGGGGCCGAAGGACAAGCGGCCTGGATGTCGCCTGGCTCCTACTTGAGCGTGGAGGTGAGCGCGACCTATCAGGACCTCCGCAACACCTCCACCGAGGGGGAATTCGCCGAGATGGCCGGGGACCGCATCCCGAACCTCCCCTGGCTGTTCGGGAGCGCGAGGGCGCGCGCCCAGCTGTCCTCTGTCGCGACGCCAGGCGATCAGCTCGCCTTGGGCTGGACGACCCGCTACACGCACGAGTTCTTCCGGTTCTGGGAGAGCATCGCGCGTCGCGAGGACAAGCCTGTGATCGAAGCGCAATTCCTTCATGCAGCTGATCTGACGTACGTGATCCATGGCGCGACGACGGTCAGCTCGACGTTGGAAGTGCAGAACATCACGGACGCGAAGGCGCACGATTTCTACGGCGTTCAGAAGCCGGGGCGCGCAGTTTATTTCAAGGGAATGATCGAGCTTTGACGCCTGGCCCGCAGGAGACCATGCGTTGGATGACGGAGAGAACCATGCGAACGTTCGACTCGCCCAGAACAGGCTGTATCGAGGCGACGCTTGCGGCGCTCTCGCTCGCCGCGAGCGTCGCCGGTTGCGGGAGCGACGAGCAGCAGCACGGCAGCGCGGGCGCGTTCCCGAGCGGCCCGCTCTACGCGATGACGACGATGCTCCAGGTGGGGCAGGACGCGACGTCGCTGCTTGTCCTGACGCCCTCCCTCGATGACGGCCAGACCATCGACTACGCGCAGGCCGTCGAGATCCCCGACCAGGCGCACCTCTTCGGGATCGAGGGTGGAACGAGCGTCTATGCCCTCTTGCTGCAGACCCCGCAGCTCACGCGTTATGATCTCGATCCGTCGGGCAGGCTCGAGGCAGCGCAGGAGCTCCGCTTCGATCGCTTCGGCGTCGCCGGGGGTGCATCGACGCGATCGGTGCACTTCGTCTCCGAGAGGAAGGCTTACCTGCTCGACGACACATCGCTCCAGGCGATCGCGTGGGACCCCGAAGAGATGGTGATCAAGAAGGCCATCGACCTCGGAGGGCTGAAGCGCGAGGGGTGGATCCCCTATTTCGACTACCTCCCCAAGCGCAGGGGTAACCAGCTCGTCGTCATCGCGCTCTACTACGACCAGAACTTCAGCAAGATCCTCCCCGAGACATCGGCGGCCCTCATCGACGTCGAGACGGACGAGGTTACCTACGTGCACGACGAGCGCTGCGGTGGGGTGTCGAACTCGACGATCGCACCCTCGGGCGACCTCTACCTGGGGAGCGATCCCTACAACGCGGCGGTGAACGTCATCGGCGGGCATGCGGCCAGCAAGACAGGCTGCCTGATCCGCATGCGCGCGGGCGAGGATACGTTCGATCCGGATTTCTTCGTCAATGTCTCGGACCTCACGGGAGGCTTCCCCGGCGGCGGCATCGTACCCGGCCCGGGCAGCACGGCGTACCTGCGCGCTTACGACGAGAGCTTGTTCGCCGTCTCCCCGGCGACGGATGCGCTGTCGCTCTACGCCGCCGCCGCATGGCGCTGGTGGAAGATCGACCTCGAGTCGATCACGACCGCCGCGACGGTCGTAGAGGGCGTCCCGCCTAGCTCGGGGGTGGTGAAGTACCTGCTCGCGGACAGCCATGCCTTCGCGACCGATTCGAGCGCGGACTACAGCAACACGACGTTGCAAGACATGACCGCCGAATCGGATCCCGTGAAGGGGATCCTGGTCAAGGGACTTGTGACAGGCCTCGTGCGCGCGCGCTGAGCCGCGGGACGCCTACCATGAAGGGGAAAACGGGTGATCCCATGATCACAGGCTCGTCACACCCGAGCGGCGCCGGCGCCGGCGCGGCGGCGGACGCGGGGCTGCTCCACATGCTCGTCGAGCAGAGCGCTCGCCGCCACGCGGACAGGCTGGCGCTCGTCGATCGCCGCAAGGCCTACTCCTATCGTGAGCTCCTGGAGCGCGCCTCCGATCTCGCACGAAGGCTGCGCAGCCGCGGCGTGCGGCCAGGGAGCTTCGTGGCCGTCTGCTGTACACCAGGCCCGGAGATGGTGGTGGCCCAGCTCGCCGTGATGCTCGCCGGCGGCGCCTACCTGCCGCTGGATCCGCGGTATCCGCGGCAACGGCTGTCCTTCATGATCGAGGACGCAGGCGCCGAGATCCTGCTCGCGGACGGCTCCGGCGCAGGGATCGAGGCCAAGGTCGTCTTGCGGATCGACCGGCCCGACGGCGAAGAGAGGTGCGTGAAGGAGGCCGCGGCGCCGGAAGCACGGGACCGATGGCAACCGCCCGCCGCGGGCGACCTGGCTTACCTCATCTACACGTCGGGATCGACCGGCGAGCCCAAGGGGGTGATGATCGAGCACCGCGCGATCGTCAACTATGTCCTCTGGGATATCGCGACGTTTGGGCTCGGTCCGCGTGATCGGGTGAGCCAGGTCATCGCGCCCTCCTTCGACATGAGCGTCTGGGAGATCTGGCCGACGCTCGTGAGCGGGGCGAGCCTGCATTTCGCCGACCGCGCCGACTATGGCAGGCCGGGCGCTCTCTATCGCTGGATGGCGGAGGAGGCGATCACCCACTGCATCTTGCCGACGCCGCTCGCCGAGACGCTCCTTCGAGAGCCCCTGCCGCCGGCGCTCTCCGTGGAGAAGATGCTGGTGGCAGGCGATCGCCTGCGTACGTATCCGCCCCCGGAGCTGCCGTTCGAGGTCCATAACCTGTACGGGCCCACCGAGGCGACGATCATCGCGACCTGGGGCAGGGTGCCGGCGGCGCCGGGCGACGACCAGCGACCTCCCCACATCGGGAGGCCGATCGCGAACGTGCATGTCCATCTCCTGGATGAGACACTCCAGCCGGTGCCCCCGGGCGCCGTGGGAGAGCTCTACATCGGGGGCGCCGGGGTCGCGCGGGGGTATCACAACCGGCCTGAGCTCACCCGGTCCCGGTTCATCCGCGACCCGTTCGACGCGAGCGCCGCAGGCGACAGCCGTCCGCCGGGGCCGCCGGAGGGGGGACGCCTCTACCGCACCGGCGATCTCGCGCGTCTCCGGCCCGACGGGAACATCGACTTCCTCGGGCGCATCGATCACCAGGTCAAGCTGCGCGGGCACCGGATCGAGCTCGGCGACATCGAGGCCAATATCGCCGCTCACCCGCGCCTGAAGACGGCCTTCGCGGTGCTCCACGCCTCGTCTGCAGGCGAGCGGATCGTCGCCTATGCGGTCCCGGTGAGCGCCGAGGATCCACCTGCCGAGGAGGAGATCCTGGCGTTCACGGCGGAGCGGCTCCCGGCGTACATGACGCCGAGCCAGCTGATCCTGCTGCGCGAGCTGCCGCTCACGCTGAACGGCAAGATCGATCGAGGCCGGCTGCCGTCCCCGGACGCAGGCAGGACGGGGGCGGCAGCGGAGAGCGCGTCGTTCGCCGGCAGCATGGCGCTCCTCTGGGCGAGGGCGCTCGGCGTCGCGTCGGTCGGTGAGGAAGACAGCTTCTTCGCCCTGGGGGGCCACTCCATCGCGGCGCTCTCGGTCCTCGCCGAGGTCGAGCGCGCCTTCGCGGTCCGCGCGAGCCTCACCGACCTCGTCGAGGCGCCCACGCTCGCGTCGTTCTGCCGGCGGATCGAGCAGCGGTATCTCCGGACGGAGGCGCTCGGCGTGCGTTCCCTCCCGCGAGCCCTCGCGCGGCCGGCCGAGGCGCACGAGCCCTTCCCGCTCACCGACGTTCAGCACGCTTACTGGCTGGGGCGCCACGAGATTTTCGAGCTCGGCGGCGTCTCCGCGCACCTCTACTTCGAGCTGGAGGGGACGTTCGATGTGGCGCGGCTCGAGCATGCGTGGCGCAGGGTCGTGGCGCACCATCCGATGCTCCGCGCGGTCATCCGCTCGGACGGCCGTCAGGAGGTCCTGGAGGACGTTCCGCCCTACGAGATCGCTGCGTACGACCTCCGCGACGCGAGCCCCGTCGAGGTCGGCGCCCACGTCGAGCGCATCCGCGGCGAGCTTTCCCATCAGGTGCGCCCCGCCGAGCGATGGCCGCTGTTCGATCTCCGGGTGACGCGGCTCCCCGGCGGCGCGCAGCGGCTCCACCTGAGCTTCGACGCCCTCATCCTGGACGCGCAGAGCCTGCTCCGCGTCGTCGAGGAGTGGCACCGCCTCTACGAGGATCCGGGCCGGCGCCTCCTGCCGAGCGCCACGTCCTTCAGGGACTACGTGGTCGCGCTCCACGAGCTCAAGCGCACCGAAGCGTACGCCGCGTCCGCCGCCTACTGGAGAGAGCGCGCCGCCTCCTTGCCGCCCGGGCCCGAGCTGCCTCTCGCGGTCGACCCGCGGACCGTGCAGCGGCCGAGGTTCCGCCGCCGTCGGTTCGAGCTCGCGCCCGAAGGGTGGCTCGCGCTCCGGCGGAGAGCGAATGACGCCGGGCTCACCGAGGCCGCGGCGCTGCTCGGCGTCTATGCCGAGATCCTCTCCGCATGGAGCAAGTCGCCTCGTTACTGCCTCAACCTGACGCTCTTCAACCGACTTCCGCTGTGCGACGACATCGAGCACATCGTTGGCGACTTCACGTCGGTGACGCTGCTCGAGGTCGATCATGACGGGGGCCGGAGCTTCCTCGAGCGCGCGCAGGCCCTTCAGCGACAGCTCTGGAAGGACCTCGATCACCGGCTCTACAGCGGCGTCGAGGTGCTCCGCGACTGCGCGAGCCGTCGCGAGCGGGTCTTCGCGCCGGTCGTGTTCACGAGCGAGCTCGGGTTCGAGGCGCTCGGGCGAGATGCTGCGGCGATCGAGCGGTTCGGCCGGGAGGTCGAGGCGATCACGCAGACGCCGCAGGTGTGGATCGATCTCCAGGTCGTGGACCGCGGCGGCCGGCTCGTCGCGTACTGGGACGCCGTCGAAGAGCTGTTCCCGCCGGGCGTCCTGGACGCCATGTTCGAGGCGTTCTGCGGCGCGATCGAGCGGCTCGCGCGGGAGGACGACGCCTGGAGACAAGAGGCCTGGGTGCCAGGCGCTCCGCCCACGGCCGTGCCGGAGGTCGTCCGGTCCTGCGGGCCCGAGGCGCTGCTCCACGACGCGTTCGTGACCTGGGCTGCGAGGGCGCCGGAGCGCGTCGCGGTCGTCACGAGCGAGCGCGAGCTGCGCTATGGCGAGCTGCTCGGGCTGGCGCGCGGGGTCGCGGCCGCCATCGCGAGCGAGCGCGACGATGGCGAGCTCGTCGGCGTCGTCCTGCCGAAAGGATGGCAGCAGGTCGTCGCGGTGCTCGGCGCCTCGATCGCGGGCCGGGCCTATGTCCCGCTCGACGCGTCGCTCCCCCCGGAGCGGCGCTTCGCGCTCATGCGTCAGGCGGGCATCCGCGCCGTGCTGACGCTCCCTCGTTTCTCGCGCGAGCCCTCGTGGCCCGCCGGGACGCGCTGCATCGGGATCGACGAGCGCGAGCTGTCGCGCCAGGTCACCGCTGTCCCGCCGCAGCGGGATCCGCGCTCACCCGCTTACGTCATCTACACGTCCGGCTCGACAGGGGTCCCCAAGGGCGTCGTGATCGAGCACCGGAGCGCGGTCAACACCGTGGAGGACATCAACGATCGCTTCGGCGTCGGACCGGAGGATCGCGTCTTCGGCATCTCGTCGCTCGGCTTCGATCTGTCGGTCTACGACGTCTTCGGCCCGCTCAGCCGCGGCGGTGCCGTCGTGCTGCCGGACGAGGAGAAGCTGAAGGATCCGAGCCATTTTCGGCAATGCCTCTCGGAGCACGGGGTCACCGTCTGGAACTCCGTCCCATCGCTCGCGGGCCTCGTGGTGGAGACGGCCGACGATGCCGCGGCGGCGCGCGCGCTCGGCTCCTTGCGGCTCATCCTGATGAGCGGCGACTGGATCCCGGTCGACCTGCCGGCGCGCATCCGCCGCCTGAATCCGCGCGCCCGGATCGTCAGCCTCGGCGGCGCAACCGAGGCGTCGATCTGGTCGATTCACCACGTCATCGGCGAGGTCGACCCGTCGTGGCGCAGCATCCCGTACGGCCGGGCCCTCGCTCACCAGAGCGTCGAGGTGCTGGACGCCCAGCTCCGGAGGCGTCCCACGTGGGCTGTCGGGGAGCTGTTCATCGGGGGAGTCGGCGTCGCGCGGGGCTACCTGAACGACCCGGAGCGCACCGCGGCGTCGTTCATCGTCCACCCCGTGACCGGCGAGCGCCTCTACCGCACAGGCGACCTCGGACGCACGCTCCCGAACGGCGAGATCGAGTTCCTCGGCCGTCAGGATCAGCAGGTCAAGATCAACGGCTACCGTGTCGAGCTCGGCGAGATCGAGGCGGTGCTGCAGCGCTGTCCCGGCGTCAGGGCCTGCGCGGTCGCCGCCCCCGAGGCGGCGCGCGGACGGCGGCTCGTCGCCGGCGTGGTGCTCGAGGAGGCGGCCGTCGGTACGGGCGAGCTCCGGGCGCACCTCGCGCGCCATCTGCCCGAGTACATGGTCCCGTCGTCGCTGCGCATCGTGCGCGAGCTGCCGCTCACGTCGAACGGCAAGGTCGATCGGCCTGCTCTCGCCCGCCTGTGCAGCGCACCCGACGCAGCGTTGCCGGCGGCGCAGCCGCAGGACGAGATGGAGACGGCCATCCGCGGCGTCTTCAGCGAGGTGCTCGGCCGGCCGGAAGCATCGATTGACGTTACCCGGAACTTCTTCGACATCGGCGGCGATTCTGTCTCGGCGATCCATGTGCTGACCCGGCTCGAAGCGCGCTTCGGCGTCGAGCTCCCGATCGTCGCCGTCTTCGCGCACCCGACGGTGCGCGCCATCGCAGATTACATCCGCAAGGCAGCGGCGCCGGGCGGCGGGGCGATGGACGCGGCGCCGGCTGGGGTCGGGACTCAGCCTTCGCAGGTCCCTCCGGAGGAACGGGGCCAGCGCCGCCGCGCGGCGGCGGTGCGCCTCCGGCGTCGGGGGACCTGAGGGATGACCAGCTCAAGGAGGGATGCCGTGGACAGCAGCGCTGATCATCAGGATGGATCCGGTGATTCTGACCTGGGGGTCGCCATCATCGGAATGGCCGGCCGTTTCCCCGGAGCGGCCAGCGTCGGCGCGTTCTGGGACGACCTCGTCGCGGGGCGGGACGTGCTCACGCGGTTCCATGGCGGGCCGACGCTGCGAGAAGGCGGGCGACGGTATGTCGACGCGGGGTACATCCTCGATGACATCGCCGGCTTCGATGCCGGGTTCTTCGCGATGACGCCCCGCGAGGCCGCGATGACCGACCCGCAGCACCGGCTGTTCCTGGAGTGCGCCTGGGAGGCGCTCGAGCATGCCGGCTACGTCGACGAGACGCGCGGCACGATCGGCGTGTACGCGAGCGCGAACTTCAATACGTACCTGTACAACGTCTGCCGCGCGCCGCTCTACGAAGACATCGCCAGGCACCTCGAGGTCGTGATCGGCAACGACAAGGACTACCTGGCGACGCGCGTCTCGTACAAGCTCAACCTCACCGGCCCGAGCGTGTCGGTGCAGACGGCCTGTTCGAGCTCGCTGGTCGGTGTCGCGTCGGCGGCGCAAGCGTTGCTGAACGAGCAGTGCGATCTCGCCGTGGTCGGCGGGGTCGGCCTCCGCGCGAAGCAGGACGTGGGATACTGGACGGACCCCGAGGAGGGGCTCCTCTCGGGGGACGGCAGGTGCCGGCCCTTCGACGCGGAAGCATCGGGCTTCGTCGAGGGCAACGGCGTCGCGGTCGTCGTGCTGAAGCGCCTCTCCGAGGCGATCGCGGATCGCGACACGATTCACGCGTCGATCCGCGGCTTCGCGATCAACAACGATGGGTCGGGGAAGGTCGGGTATACGGCGCCGAGCGTCGCCGGCCAGCAGAAGGTCATCGGCGAGGCGCTCGCGCTCGCGGGGGTCGATCCAGGCACGGTGGCCTACGTCGAGGCGCACGGGACGGGCACGCGGCTCGGCGATCCGATCGAGGTGGAGGCGCTCGGCCGCTATTACGGGCGAGCGGCCGGCGCGCGCTGCGTCCTCGGATCCGTGAAGTCGAACATCGGGCACCTCGACGCCGCAGCAGGGGTGGCCGGCCTGATCAAGGCGGCGCTCTGCCTGAAGCATCGCTATCTGCCGGCGACGCTCCACTACAAGCGAGCGAACCCGGCAGCGCGGCTCGAGGAGCTGGGATTCTCCGTGCTGTCGCGCGGGGAGAGCTTCCCCGCGCCTCCGCGCGGCCCGCGGCGCGCCGCGGTCAGCTCCCTCGGGATCGGCGGCACGAATGCGCACGTGGTGCTCGAAGAGCCGCCCCCCGCGGAGCGCGCGCGGTCCGGGGCGCCGGCGCCGGAGCTCCTGGTGATCTCGGCGCGGTCTCAAGCCGCGCTCGAGGCGGCGTGCCAGCGGCTCGCGGAGCACCTCGCGCGGACGCCCGGGCTGCGGCTCGCCGATGTCGCTTACACCTTGCAGGTCGGCCGCAGGACGTTCGAGCACCGGCGGTTCGTCGTGGCGCACGACGTCGCAGACGCTGCGCGCGCGCTGACGGACTCGATGCGCTTCGTCGAGGGCGAGGGCCTCTCGGTCGAAGCGCCGGCGGCGGGCAGCGCGGATGCGCGCGCCACTGCGAAGGAGCGCCTCGGGCGCGCGTGGCTCGCGGGCGCGCCGGTCGACTTTCGCGCCGAGTGGGCGGGGCGTGCGGATGTCGGCCGTGTCCCGCTGCCGACCTACCCATTCGAGCGTCAACGCCACTGGATCGACGCGCCGACGTCCGAGCACGCACCGGCGCGGGGGGCCGCGGCAGAGCGGCGCCCGGTGGCGGAGTGGCTCTACGCTCCGTCGTGGAGGCGCTCGCCGCCGATCGGCGAGAGCCCGACGGAGCGTCGACGCTGGCTCGTCTTCGCGGATCCATCCCGGCTCGCTGCGGCGCTCATCGAAGCGCTCGAGCAGAGGTCGAACGAGGTCGTCGTCGTGAGCCCGGGCGCCGCGTTCGCCAGGGTCGGCGCGAACCGTTTCCAGATCGATCCGTCGTCGCGCGCCGACCATGATCGGCTGCTGGAGGAGGTCTCCGCGAGCGGCGCGGCTCCGTGGAGCGTGCTCCACCTCTGGAGCCTGACCGAGGACCACGCGGGGCCGCAGACCTTCGAGGAACAGCAGCGCCTCGGCTTCTTCGGGCTCCTGCTCCTCGCGCAGGCGATCGCAGCCCGAGGCGCGGGCGGCGCCGTTCACGTCGTCGTGCTGACGGACCAGCTCTTCTCGGTGCTGGGCGACGAGCCCATCATGGCGGACAAGGCGACGCTGCTGAGCGCGTGCTGTGTCCTCCCGCAGGAGATCCCGTCGCTGAGGTGCCGGGTCGTCGATGTTACCCGCCGCGGGACAGGCCTCGTGGAGCACCTCCTTCGCGAGCTCGGCGCGGGCGGCGACAACGGCGTTCACATCGATCGTGAATCGGCCGTTGCCGCGCCTTTCGACATGCGCCGGAAGTCGGCGTCCGCCGCTCCCTACGTCGCCTACCGGAACCTCCACCGCTGGGTCGCCGCCTTCGAGCCGATCCGTCTCTCCCCCTCAGCCGCGCGGCCGCGGCTGCGCGAGCGCGGCGTCTACCTCGTCGTCGGTGGTCTCGGCGCCGTCGGCGTGGCGCTCTCGGAGCACCTCGCGCGCGCCGCGCGGGCACGGCTGATCTTGACCAGCCGTGCAGGCCTGATCCCGCGAGACGCGTGGGATGCGTGGATTCGGTCGCACGACCCGGAAGATCGGATGAGCAGGAGGATCGCCGCGGTCCAGCGCCTCGAGCGCCTCGGCGCCGAGGTCCTCGTCATACCTGCAGACGTCGCCGACGAGGAGCGGATGGCGGGCGTGGTCGCGGAGGCGTACCGCCGCTTCGGCGCGCTCCACGGGGTCATTCACGCGGCCGGGACGGTCGGGCCGGAGATCTTCCGCGACGCACGGGAGACCGGGCCCGAGCACGCCCGCCCGCATTTCCGCGCCAAGGTGCAGGGGACGCGCGTGCTCGACCGGGTGCTCTCGCGAGAGCTCGACTTCGTGCTCCTCTGCTCGTCGCTCTCGACGATCCTCGGGGGAATCGGCTTCGCAGCTTATGCGGCTGCCAACCACTTCATGGACGCGTTCGCGGTCGAGCGCAGCCGGAAGGGCGACACCCCCTGGATCGCGGTCGACTGGGATGCATGGCAGTCCTCCGCCGCGTCACCGACCTCGACCGCGATCCGGCCGGGAGAGGGCGGCGAGGCGCTGGATGCCATCCTGTCGCTCCGCGCGGCCGGACAGGTCGTCGTCTCCACCGTCGATCTCGCGGCGCGATGGGAGCAGATCCAGCGGCGCTCGACGTCGGTCGCGACGGGAGGAGCGGAGAGCCCGCAGCGGCTCGCGGACCCCGCCCCGCCGCGCCCTGCACGCCGGGCCGCGGGCCGGCCGGCGCTGGGCGTGAGCTATGCGCCGCCGAGGAACGATCTCGAGCGCTGCCTCGTCAGCATCTGGCAGGACGCGCTCGGCGTCGAGCCCATCGGGATCCACGACGCGTTCCGCGATCTCGGCGGAGAGTCGCTCGCGGCGATGCCGCTCGTGGCGCGCATCGCGGAGAGCTTCCACGTGAAGCTGCCCATCGCGCGGTTCTTCGCGGCATCGACGATCGCCCGGCTCGCCGAGGCCATCATCGAGGTGGACCCCGTCGAGGGGCGGGCGATGGCCATCGCGACCGCCGTCCAGAAGGTCAAGCGCATGAGCCCGGACGAGATCACGCGCGCCCTCGACGCTGCCCGGAATCCTTGAGCGCAGGAGGCATTCACCATGTCGCTATCAGGCTTCGACCTGTCCGATGAACAACAGAAGCTCGTCGCGGCGCTCCTCCGCGAGCAGGGCATCGCGCTCGACGACAGCGCCGGCCCGATGCTCCGCGTGGACCTGGAACGGCGGAACGAGCCCTTCCCCCTGACGGACGTGCAGGAGGCGTATTTCCTCGGGCGGAGCGGGCATTTCGAGCTCGGTAACGTCGCGTGCCACGGCTACCAGGAGTTCGACGTCGAGGGCCTCGACGTCGAGCGCTACGAGGAGGCGTGGAATCGGGCCGTCGCGCGGCACGACATGCTGCGCGCCGTGGTGAGCCCTGGCGGGACGCAGACCATCCTCCGCGAGGTCCCGCGCTTCCGCGTCGACGTGACCGACCTCCGCCGCAAGGCGCCCGAGGAGCGTGAGCAGGCGCTCCGGGAGGTCCGCGACGCGATGTCCCATCGGGTACCGGACCCGCACCGCTGGCCCATGTTCGCGGTCCGCGTGTCTCGGCTCGACGACGGGCGCGCGCGCATTCACATCAGCTCGGACGCGCTGCTCCTCGACGGCCACAGCGCGGCGCTCCTGCAGGGCGAGATCCGCCGCTTCTACGAGGATCCCGGGTTCGCTCCCCCGCCGCTCGCGGTCTCCTTCCGCGACTATGTGCTCACCCTGCGCGCGCAGCAGGACGCCGAGGCGTGGCGCGAGTCCGAGCGCTACTGGAGGATCCGCGCCGAGACCCTGCCGCCGGCGCCCGAGCTGCCGCTCTGCGTGCGGGTCTCCGACGTCGAGCGCCCGCGCTTCGTCCGGCGGCAACGCCGCCTGGAGCCTGCGGTGTGGTCGCGGCTCAAGGACCGGAGTCGGGCGCTCGGCGCGACGTCGTCCGTGCTGGTGCTGGCGGCGTTCGCCGAGGTGCTGCGCCGCTTCGGCAGGCGGCGCGACTTCACCGTCAACCTGACCCTCTTCGATCGGCAACCGGTCCATCCCGAGGTCGACCGCATCGCCGGCGACTTCACCAGCACGCTCCTGGTCGAGGTACGCGACGACGGCGCGACCTTCGCCGAGCGCGTGCGCGCCCTTCAAGAGAGCTTCCTGCGCGATCTCGAGCACCGCCGGGTGAGCGGGATGCACGCGCTCCGCCACTACGCCCACGTCCACCGCCGTGTCGGGGCCGCGCTCATGCCGGTGGTGTTCACCAGCATGCTCGCGACCGGCCCCGCCGGTCGCGACGTCGCGCCGGCCGGTCACCTCGGCGAGCTCACGTACACGGTCACGCAGACACCTCAGGTGCTCCTGGACCACCAGCTTCACGAGGACCGCGGCGCGCTGGTCCTCGCCTGGGACACGGTGGAGGAGGCGTTCGCGCCGGGGGTGCTGGACGCGATGTTCGCGGCGTACCTGGGGCTGCTCGAGCGGCTCGGCGAGGAGGGCTCCCCGGCGTGGCAGGAGGCGAGCCCGGTCGGCCTGCCCGCCGAGCAAGCCGGGCTTCGCCGGCGCCAGAACGCCACCGCAGCGCCGGAGAGCGGCGACCTGCTGCACAGCGCCTTCTGCCGCAACGCGCAGGCTCACCCCGAGCGCGAGGCCATCGTCTGCGAGGATCGGCGCCTCTCGTACGGTGAGCTCGCCGAGCGTGCCGTATGGCTCGCGGCGCGCCTGCGCGCGCACGGGGTAGCCCCCGGCGAGCTCGTGGCGGTCGTGATGGAGCGCGGCTGGGAGCAGGCGGTGGCCGTCCTGGCCGTGCTCGAGGCGGGCGGCGCCTACGTGCCCATCGACGCGACCCTGCCCGAGAAGCGCATCCACGCCTTGCTCGACGCCACTCGGACGCGCGTCGTGCTCGCGCAGTCGTGGGTCAAGGAGCGCCTCGCGCTGCACGGCCACGGCGCCATCGAGACGGTGGACGACGCGGGCCGGTGCGCGCCCACCTGGGATGCGCCGCGGCAGAGGCCCGAGGACGTCGCCTACGTCATCTACACCTCCGGCTCGACCGGCACGCCCAAGGGCGTCGTCATCGAGCACCGGAGCGCCGTCAACACGGTCGAGGACATCAACGCCCGCTTCGATGTCGGCCCTTCCGATCGCGTCCTCGGCGTCTCGTCGCTGAGCTTCGACCTGTCGGTGTACGACATCTTCGGCACGCTCGCCGCGGGCGGCTGCCTGGTGATGCCTGGCCGGGGCCACGACAAGGATCCCGAGCACTGGCTCACGCTGGTGCAGCGCGAGCGCGTCTCGCTGTGGAACAGCGTGCCGGCGCTCCTGCAGATGCTCGTCGACTTCGCCGAAGGGCGCGGCGCCTCGCTCGCGCGTCTGCGGGTCGCGCTCCTGAGCGGCGACTGGATCCCGGTCGATCTCCCCGAACGGCTGCGCAAGCTCGCGCCGGGCGTCCGCGCCGTGAGCCTCGGGGGCGCGACGGAGGCGTCGATCTGGTCGATCGTTCATCCAATCGAGGGCGCGCTGCCCGGCTGGACGAGCGTGCCGTACGGCCGGCCGCTGCGGAATCAGCGCTGGTACGTGCTCAACGATCGGATGGAGGAGTGCCCGGACCACGTGAGCGGAGAGCTCTACATCGGCGGCCTCGGCCTCGCCCGCGGCTACTGGGACGATCCGACCAGGACCGCCGAGCGCTTCGTGACGTGGGCGGGGACGGGCGAGCGGCTGTACAGGACGGGGGACCTGGGTCGCTACCGCGAAGGCGGCGTGCTGGAGATCCTGGGCCGCGAGGACCAGCAGGTGAAGGTCGGCGGTCATCGGATCGAGCTCGGCGAGATCGAGGCGGCGCTCGGGGACCACCCGAGCGTGAGGGAGGCGGTGGTGATCGCGCAGGGGGAGGCGCAGGACAGCCAGAAGCCGCTCGTGGGGTACGCCGTGCTGCGGCCGGGGGCCCAGGCAAGCGAGGACGTGCTGCTGCAGCACCTGCGCGAGCGACTGCCGCTGTACATGATCCCGCGATACCTGCGGCTGCTCGAAGCGCTGCCGCTCTCGGCCAACGGCAAGGTCGACCGCCGCGCGCTCCCCAAGGTCGACGTGAGCGACCGCAGGGGCGAGCACATCGCGCCGCGCACCGATCTGGAGCGCACGCTCGCCGGGGTCGTCGCCGAGGTGCTGCGCCTCCCGCAGGTGAGCGTCAAGGCCCGCTTTCTCGATCTCGGCGCGACGTCCCTCGCGCTCGTCGAGGTGCACAAGATCCTCGAGGCGCGGCTCGGCCGCGAGATCCCCGTGCTCGACCTGTTCGAGCACGGCAGCGTGGCCGCCCTCGCGGCGCGCCTGGAGACGGCCTGTCGCGACATCGGGCCCCAAGCAGTCGAGGGCACCGCGCGTGCGGCGCAGGACCCCGTGAGCCTCGCGCGCCTCCAGGGGGCGCGGCGCCGGCAGCAGCGCTCGCGGGGTCGCGCGGCCGAGACAGACAACGAGAGCGAGGAACAGCGATGAGCGGGGACAGGCCCTTGGACGAGACGAACTCGGTCGCGATCATCGGCATGGCGTGCCGGTTTCCGGGCGCGAATACCGTCGACCAGTTCTGGGACAACCTCCTGCGCGGCAGGGAGTCGATCGCGCGGTTCTCGATGGATGAGCTCCGCGCCGCCGGCGTCCCGCAGGAGCTCGCAAAGCACCCCGACTACGTGCCGGCAGGCGGCGTGCTCGACGACGTCTACGCCTTCGACGCGGCGCTCTTCGGCTACGCGGAGGGCGAGGCCGAGCTGATCGACCCGCAGCAGCGCCTCTTTCTCCAGTGCGCGTGGGAGGCCCTGGAGGACGCCGGCCACGCGCCGCGCGGCGTCTCGGTCCCGACCGGCGTCTTCGCCGGATGCAGCGCGAGCACGCACCTCCCGCCTGCGCTCCTCGACCCGAGGGAAGGAGCGACGGCGAGATCCCTTCGCCTGCTCACGGCGAACGACAAGGACTACCTCGCCACGCGCGTCTCGTACAAGCTCGACCTCAAGGGGCCGAGCCTCACGGTGCAGACGGCGTGCTCGACCTCGCTCGTCGCCGTGCACCTCGCCGCCCAGTCGATCCTGAGCGGGGAGTGCGCGATGGCGCTCGCGGGCGGCGCCACGATCACGCTGCCTCAGGAGGTCGGTTACCTCTACCAGGAGGGCCTGATCCTATCGCCCGACGGGCGGTGCCGCGCCTACGACGAGCGAGCGGCCGGCGTGGTCGGGGGCAACGGCGTGGGCGTGGTCCTGCTCAAGCGCCTCGCGGAGGCCATCGCGGACGGCGATCCCATCTGGGCGGTGCTGCGCGGCTCGGCCGTGAACAACGACGGCGCGGACAAGATCGGCTACACCGCGCCGAGCGCCGAGGGGCAGGCGCGCGTCATCGCGGAGGCGCTCGCGGTCGCCGATGTCTCCGCCGCGAGCGTCGGCTACCTCGAGGGGCACGGCACCGGCACGCCGCTCGGCGATCCGATCGAGGTGCAGGCGCTCACGCGCGTCTTCCGCGCCGAGACCGACGCGCGGTCGTTCTGCGCCCTCGGCTCGGTGAAGAGCAACATCGGGCACCTCGACGCCGCGGCCGGCATCGCGAGCCTGATCAAGGCCGCCCTCGTGGCCCACCACGGACAGATCCCCCCGAGCATCCACGTCGATCGGCCGAACGCGAAGATGGATCTGGAGCGATCGCCCTTCTATCTCCCGAAGGAACCGCGCTCCTGGCCCGCCGGCGCCGCGCCTCGCCGTGTCGGCGTCAGCTCGTTCGGGTTCGGCGGCACGAACGCGCATGCCGTCCTCGAAGAGCCGCCCCGCCGCGGGCAGAGGCAGCCTTCGTCCCGCATCCGCCCGGTGGTGACGCTGTCGGCGATGAGCGACGAGCGCCTTCGTGCGCTCGTGGGCGCCTACCGCGGTCACCTCCGCGGCGACGGCGGGGCGGCCCACGACGTCGCCGACGTCGCGTACACCACCAACGTCGGCAGGCACCACTTCACTCGCCGCCTCGCCATCGTTGCGGACTCCCGGGACGAGCTGCGCGGCGCCCTGGGGTTCGGGGCGGAGGGCGCCGAACGGCGACCCGGAGCCCCGAGCGTCAACCCGAACGCCCGCCGGGAAGGCCAGACCGCGCCCGTGCCCGTCTTCCAGAGCAGCGGCGCGCGCGCCCTCTCGGGCGTCAAGCCGGTCTTCCTCTTCACGGGTCAGGGAGCGCAGTACGCGGGCATGGCGCGCGGGCTCTACGAGGCGCACCTGCCGTTCCGCGCCGCGTTCGACCGCTGCGCGGCCGTCCTGCGCGACCGCTTCGACCTCGTCCGGATGGTCACCTCGCTCGATGGGGGCGAGAGGCTCAAGGAGACGCGCTACGCGCAGCCGTGCCTGTTCTCGGTCGCGTTCGCGCTCTCCGAGCTCTGGAAGGCATGGGGCGTCGAGCCGGCCGCCGTGCTTGGCCACAGCGTCGGCGAGCTCGCGGCCGCCGCTGTCTCGGGCGTGCTGAGCCTGGACGACGCGCTCCGGCTGACCGCCGCGCGCGGCGAGCTCATGCACGGCGCGCCAGGTCCAGGCGAGATGGTGGCCGTGTTCGCGCCCCGCGGCGTCGTCGAGGACCAGCTCGCGGGCGGACCGGGGCCGGTCGCCATTGCGGCGATCAACGGCGACGAGCGCGTCGTCATCTCGGGCGCGCGGGACGCCGTGCGGGAGCACGTCGAGGCATTCGAGCGCCGGGGCATCACCACCCGGCCGCTCCACGTCGCGCACGCCTTCCATTCGCCGCTGATGGAGCCCGTCCGCGACCCGCTCCGGCGCGCGGCCGAGATCCCGCACCACTCCGCGAACACGACCCTGTTCCTGAACGTGGGAGGCCGGGTGCTCCGGCCCGGAGAGCGGCTCGACCCGGCGTACTGGGCGGAGCAGCTCCTCCGCCCGGTCGAGTTCGCGCGTTGCCTCGGGCTCGCCGCGCGCGACGGCCACCGCGTGTTCCTGGAGCTCGGCCCTCAGGCCGTGCTGACGAAGCTCGGCGCCGAGGTGCTCTCCGGCGGCGATGCGGTCCTCATCGCCTCGCTGTCGGGCGGGCAGGACGATCGAGATGCGATCTCGGAGGCGCTCGCACAGCTCTACGTCGCCGGCGTGGACATCGACTGGGCGGCCGTTCACGACGGCCGGGGCCGTCGCGTGCGCCTCCCCGCGACGCCGTTCGAGCGGGTCGAGCTCCGCGGGCCCGCAGCGGAGGTGCCCGAGAAGGCCGCGCAGGGCGGCCGAAGCGACGCCTTCGCCGATCTCGTGCGCGCCGGGGGCGAGCAGGCGGAAGCAGGGCTCGTCGCGCTCGATCTCGCGACCCACCTCGAGGAAGAGCGGTCCCTGGAGGATCTGTGCTCCTGCTACTTCCGCCTCGCTTTCGGGCAGCTCGGGCTCTTCCGGGGCGAGGCTCGGGGGGGAGCGCGCCGCCAGGCGGCCCGGAGCTCCGAAGGGGACCTCCGGTGGTCGACGCCGGAGGAGGCCTGCGCAGCGGCCGGGGTCCCTCCCCGCTTCGTTCGCGTCGTGCGCTCCGTCGCGGAGCTCCTCGCGGCGCGAGGCGAGCTCCGGAGAGGCGACGGCGGGCGCTACGGCGAGCTCGTGTCGAGCTCCCCGGAGGCGTGCGCGCGCGCCGAGGGCACAGCGGCGGCGTTCCGCGCGAGGACGTCCGCGCTCGGGGAGATCGTGCTCACCGTGGGCCGGGCGCTGCCCCAGGTCCTGACAGGCGGCTGCGACCCGCGCGGCGTGATCTTCAGCGACGGCAGCGTCGATGATGCCTACCGGATCTACGCCGAGCTCCCGACGTCGCGCTACTTCAACGGGATCGTGCGCGAGGTCGTGCGCGCCCTCGTCGAGAGCGAGCTCCGGCCAGCGCGGATCCTGGAGATCGGCGGCGGTACCGGCGCGACCACGGAGCAGATCCTCCCGCTGCTCGACGGCGACACGTCCTACGTGTTCACCGATGTATCGCCTGTGTTCCTGGAGCGCGCGAGAGAGCGGTTCGCCTTTTACCCAAAGCTCGATCTCCGCCTCCTCGACATCGGCAGGAGCTTGCTCGAGCAGTCGTTCGCGCCTCACGGCTTCGACCTCATCATCGCCGCGAACTCCGTGCACGCCGCGCCGGACCTCCGGCGCGCCCTCCAGAATGCCAGGAGCCTCCTCGCGCCGTCCGGTGTGCTCGTTCTCTACGAGGTCACGCGCAACAGCCTGGCCGCCGATCTGACGACGGGGTTGCTCCTCGGCGACGTGACCGACGGCGAGCTGCGCCGCGGGCGCATGTTCCTGGAGGAGGACGCGTGGGAGCGCCTGCTCTCGGAGTGCGGCTTCGTCCAGCGCAAGGCGCTCCCGGACGCGCGCTCGGCAGGGGCGGCCGTCGGCGAGCGGGTGCTGGTCGCGCAAGCCGGCGGGAAGCGGCGGGCCTCCATGGGCGCGGCCGCAGCGCGCGGCGACCGCGCGCCGGGGGAGGCCGTCCGGACAGACCTGTTCTACGGCATCGACTGGCGCCCGGCGACGGAGCTCGCGGACGCGCCGCGCTCGGCCGACGCGCCGCGTGGGACCGCCTGGATCGTCTGCGCGGACCGCGGCGGCTTCGCGCGCGCGTTCGTCGAGGCGCTCGCGAGGGCCGGCGCGCGGGCCTCCGTGCTGCTCACCCCGGACACGCCCGGAGGCGAGGCCGCGTTCGCGGGCGCCACATGCCATGCGGTCGATCTCGAGCAGCCTGAGAGCCTGGTTCGCGCTGTGCGAGCGATCGACGGGGATCGAGCCCTCGCCCCTCGATCCATCGCGTGCTTCTGGGGCCTGGACGCGGAGCGCGCTGACACCGTCACCGCCATCCGCGCTGCGCAGCGCCGGCACCTGAACGGGCTGCTGCACCTCATCGGAGCGCTCGATGGGACCTCGTGGGAAGACCTCGAACGGTTCCTGGTCTTCACGCGCGGCGCGCAAGCGATCGGCGACGAGGCCCCGGCCGTCGCCGAGGCGCCTCTCCTCGGCTTCGTGCGCAGCATTGCCGTGGGGCACCCGGAGCTGCACCTCCGGCTCGTGGATGTCGACCCAGCCATGACGCCGCGGGATCCGGCGCCCGTGCTCGATGTCCTCACGCGGATCGGCCCGAACGAGGG
Organism: Sorangium sp. So ce836; assembly: GCF_028553905.1. Taxonomy (NCBI): domain Bacteria; kingdom Pseudomonadati; phylum Myxococcota; order Polyangiales; family Polyangiaceae; genus Sorangium; species Sorangium sp. So ce836. The sequence continues at coordinate 6,632,757 of NZ_CP102233.1, forward strand.
CGTCGTCGCGCTCCGCGGCGAGCGGGTGCTCGCGCCGCGTATCGTGCGGATGTCGCGGCGTGACTTCTCCGCGACCGGCGCCGGGATCCCGGTCTCACCGGATCGCACGTACCTCATCGTGGGCGGCCGCGGCGGGATCGGGATGAAGGTCGCCGAGCGGCTGGCCGACAAGGGCGCACGGCACCTCGTGCTCCTCGGCCGGTCGGAGCCCGGCGAACGGGCGCTCTCCCTCGCAGAGCACCTCCGCGGGCGCGGCGTGAAGGTCGAGCTCGCTCGCGGCGACGTGACCGATCTCACGGCGATGCGCGCGCTCGTCGATCGGATCCAGCGGTCCGGTCCGGCGCTCGGCGGTGTCGTCCACAGCGCCCTCGACCTCGGCGCCGGCATGTCGTCAGAGCGTCCTCTGTGGGAGGAGTTCGCGACCGTCCTCGCACCCAAGGTCGAGGGGGCGTGGGTGCTCCACGAGGTCACGCGCGACCTCCCTCTCGACTTCTTTCTCCTGTTCTCCTCTTCCGTCAGCCTCGTTCCGGCGTACGGCTTGCCGCATTACGGCGCGGCGAACGCGTTTCTGGATGCCCTCGCGGCGTTCCGCCGTGCCCGAGGCCTCCCCGCGCTCAGCATTAGCTGGGGCCTCTGGCTGCACGTCGGCGCCGTCGCGGATCCGGTGCACGCCGCGCAGGTCGAGCGCGGGGGGTTGCTGGGCCTCGCCCCCGAGAACGCTCTGGCGTGCCTCGATCACGCGTTCGGGGCGGCGAGGGCGCACCTCGGGATCCTCGACGCCCGCTGGCCCGAGCTGCTGCGCGGCTATCCGCGGAGCGCGGTGCCCGCCATCTACGACGAGGTCGAGCGGCGCGCGGACAGGGCGGAGCCGGACGAGGAGGACGCGGCGGGACGCAGGCTCAAGGCCCTGCTCGAAGGCGCGCGCGCCGCCGAGACCGCGGCGCACGTCCGCAGTCGTCTCGCCCGGATGCTCCGCATCGACGAGCGGCGGATCGAGCCCACCGCCAACCTGATGGAGCTCGGCCTCGATTCGTTGATGTTCCTGAACCTCACCGCCTCGCTCTCGAAGGAGCTCGGCGTCCGGATCGCGCCGAACAAGGTCCTGCGCGCCGCGAACGGGGTGCCGACGGCCGGCGCGCTGACCGAGCACATCACCGCAGCGCTCACGGGCGAAGGGCCCGCCGAGGGCGACGACCCGCGCGCCTTCTTCCGGGAGGACGAGGCGGGGCGGTACGAGCCGTTCCCCCTGAACGAGGTGCAGCAAGCCTACTGGATCGGCCGCGGCGCCGACATGATCCTCGGCGACGTCTCCTGCCACGGCTACTTCGAGCTCGACTGCGAGGCCATCGATCTCGCGCGCATCGAGCGCGCCTTGCAGCGCCTCATCGATCGTCACGACATGCTGCGTGTCGTCCTCTTGCCCGACGGCCGGCAGCAGGTGCTGAAGACCGTGCCCGCCTACCGCATCGAGCTGCTCGACCTGTCGGGGGCGCCCGCGCCCGAGCGGGCGGCCAGGCTCGCCGAGCTCCGCGCCTCGCTCTCGCACCGGGCTGCCCCGTGCGAACGCTGGCCGCTCTTCGATATTCGCGCCACGCGCATCGATGAAGGCACCACCCGCGTCCATGTCGGCATCGACATGATCGCCCTCGACGGCCGCAGCATGGCGATCGTGCTGCGCGAGTGGGCCGAGCTCTACGAGGTGCAAGGCCGGGAGCTGCCGCCGCTCGGCGTCCGCTTCCGCGACTACGTGACGGCTCAGCGCGCGTTCGAGCGCTCCGCGACCTACGCACGCTCGTGGCGGTACTGGGAGGCGCGCCTCCGGGATATGCCGCTCGGACCGGCGCTGCCCCTCGCGAAGGATCCAGCGCGCATCCAGAAGCCGCGCTTCGAGCGCCGGGGCCACCGGCTCCCGCGCGAGGCGTGGTCGCGGCTGAAGTCGCGGGCCGCCGGCTTCGGGCTCACGCCCTCGGGGGTGCTGCTCGCCGCCTACGCGGAGGTGCTCGGCGCCTTCACGCGCCGCCAGCGGTTCACGCTCAGCCTGCCGACGTTCAACCGGCTGCCGGTCCACCCACAGGTGCAGGAGGTCGTCGGCGAGTTCACGACGCTGACGCCGCTGGTCGTCGATCGCCGGCAGGGAGCGACCTTCGTCGAGCGCGCGGCGGCCGTCCAGCGGCGGCTCCTCGACGATCTCGAGCACCGCCACGTGGGCGGCGTGCGCGTGCTGCGCGAGCTGCGGAGGATGCATGAGGACCGGCCGGACCTCATCACGCCGGTGGTCTTCACGAGCCTCTTCGGCCTCGACCGGCAGGCCGACACGCAGCACGCGGACGACGCCGCGCAGACGGCGAGGCTCGGCGAGGTGGTGTTCAGCATCAGCCAGACGCCGCAGGTCCTGCTCGATCACCACGTCGACGAGAGCGAGGGGCACCTCGGTGTCTACTGGGACGCGGTCGAGGAGGCGTTCGCGCCGGGCGCGCTGGAGGCGATGTTCGCGGCGTACACGTGGCTGCTCGAGCGGCTCAGCGGCGAGGGCGAGGCCGCCTGGCACGCACCGAGCCCGGTGGGGCTGCCCGCCGCGCAGGCGGAGGCGCGCCGCCGTGCCAACTCCACCCGCGCGCCCGAGAGCGGCGACCTGCTGCACAGCGCCTTCCGGCGGCGGGCGCAGGCCGAGCCGTCCCGCGAGGCGGTGGTCTGCGGCGAGCGCCGCCTGACCTACGGCGAGCTCGCGGGGCGCGCCGCGTGGCTCTCCGACAGGATCCTCGCCCGCGGCGTGGCCCCCGGCGAGCTCGTGGCGGTCGTGATGGAGCGCGGCTGGGAGCAGGTGGTGGCCGTCCTGGCCGTGCTCGAGGCGGGCGGCGCCTACGTGCCCATCGACGCGACCCTGCCCGAGAAGCGCATCCACGCCTTGCTCGAGGCCACGGGCGCGAAGCTCGTGTTGACGCAAACCGCGGTGAAGGGTCGGATCACCGTCCCTGGTGGCGTCGAGGTCGAGACGGTCGACAACGCCGGGCGTCGCGAGCCGTCATGGGGTGAGCCGCGCCAGGGTCCTCACGATCTCGCCTACGTCATCTACACGTCCGGCTCCACGGGGGTCCCCAAGGGCGCGATGATCGAGCACCGGAGCGCGGTCAATACCGTGGAGGACATCAACGATCGTTTCGGCGTTGGACCGGAGGATCGCGTCTTCGGCGTCTCGTCGCTGAGCTTCGACCTGTCGGTGTACGATGTCTTCGGGACGCTCGCTGCCGGTGGTTGCCTGGTGATGCCGGAGCGGGGGGCCGAGAAGGACCCGGAGCACTGGCTCTCGCTGCTCGAGCGCGAGCGGGTGACGCTCTGGAACAGCGTGCCGGCGCTCCTGCAGATGCTCGTCGACTACGCCGAGGGGCGCGGGGCGACTCTCGGTCTGCGGCTCGCGCTGCTCAGCGGCGACTGGATTCCGCTGGATCTGCCAGAGCGGCTGTGCAAGCTCTCGCCCGGAACCCGGTGCATCAGCCTCGGGGGCGCGACGGAGGCGTCGATCTGGTCGATCGTTCACCCCATCGGAGGCGCGCTGTCGGGCTGGACGAGCGTGCCGTACGGCCGGCCGCTGCGGAATCAGCGCTGGTACGTGCTCAACGATCGGATGGAGGAGTGCCCGGACCACGTGACCGGGGAGCTCTACATCGGCGGTCTCGGCCTCGCCCGCGGCTACTGGGGGGACGCCACGAAGACGGCCGAGCGCTTCATCTCCTGGGCCGACGGTTCGACGAGCGGGGCTGCGCTCGAAACGACCGAGCTGGGCCCTCGAGCACCCACCGGAGAACGGCTGTACAAGACCGGTGATCTCGGCCGGTGGAGAGATGGGCTCATCGAGCTCTTGGGTCGCGACGACCAGCAGGTCAAGATCGGCGGCCACCGCGTCGAGCTCGGCGAGATCGAGGCGGTCTTCGCCGCTCACCCCTCGGTCAAGGCGGCAGCGGTCGTCGCCCATGGCGACCCCAGGGACAGCCGCAAGCAGCTCGTCGGGTATGTCGCGCTGCGCGACGGCGCCCAGGCGAGCGAGGCCGAGCTCCTGCAGCACCTGCGCGAACGGCTGCCGGAGCACATGGTGCCGCGGCACGTTCGAGCGATCGACGCGCTGCCGCTCTCGGCCAACGGCAAGGTCGACCGCAGCGCGTTACCGAGGATCGACGCAGCCGAGCAGGGCGGCGAACACGTCGCTCCTCGCACTGACCTCGAACGCCAGGTCGCCGCGCTGTGGCAGGAGATCCTCGGAGCGCCTCGAGTCTCCCTGCGTTCGAGCTTCTTCGAGCTCGGCGGCGATTCGCTCGCCGCCACCCGCTTCGTCCTGGAGCTCGAGCGGCGGCACGGCCTCAAGGTGCCGATCCGCGCGCTGTTCACCGAGCCGGTGCTCGAGCGCCTCGTCGCCCGGATCCAGGCGGGCTCATCGTCGAGCCCGGCGACGGGCGAGGAGCTCGGACGCGCGGTGCCGCATGACATTCTGTTTCAGCATCCGACCGTGGCGGAGCTCGCGCGTGCGCTGGAGGCCCCCGACGGATCGCGGCGCGGCATCCGGGCAGTCCGGTTGAACCGGGCGGTGGATACGGCGCAGATTGTCTGTATCGAGGCGCCGGGCGACGGCGTGTGGCGATACGAGGCGTTCGCCCGAGCGCTCGACGGCCGGGCGGCCGTGATCGCCGTCGAGCTTGCCGCGAACGAGGGCGAGGATCTGAGCATCGAGGCGCTTGCCGACGACTGCGCCGCGGTGTTGCGTCCGCTCGGCACAAGCCGAGCGCCCTGTGTGCTCGTGGGCTGGTCGTTCGGCGGCGTGATGGCGCTCGAGGTCGCGCGCCGCCTCCGGGACGCCGGCGCGCCGCTCGTCTCGCTCGTCCTCCTCGACAGCGCGGCGCCTGCGGCCGTTCGCGACGGCGTCGAGCCGTGGCTCGGCCTGCCGCTCGACCAGGTTCCCGCGGGCGCGCTCGTCCAGGCGTGGGACGCGTCGCGGCACGAGGAAACGCCCGAGCGTCGCGGCATTCTCCGCCCCGGCGACGATGTCGCGGCATGGAGGAGCATCTCCCTGCACTTGTCGGCCAAGCTCCGCGCCCTCGGACGGTACGAGCCGCGAGCTTACGCGGGGGACGCGCTCCTCATCTCCGCGCAGGCGTCCCGCGGCCCGTCGCTCGATCTCCCGCCGGATCGTGGGTGGACGCCGATCCTCGTAGGGCGCTTCGACATCGAACCTCTCGATTGCGGGCACTACGACTTCTCGCTCGCTCCCATCGCGTCGCGCGTCGCCGCGATGGTCGTGCGCGTGCTGGAGCGGACGGCGAACGCCGCTCCCCGATCCATTTCACAGGAGATTTCTCGATGAGCGATCGAGGGCGCTGGCTCATCAGGAGCGCACCAAGCGCACGGCCCCGCGCGCGGCTCCTGTGCTTGCCCCATGCGGGCGCAGGCGCGTCGCTCTTCCGCCTCTGGCCGGAGCGGGCGCCAGATGCGGTCGAGGTCGTTCGCGTCCAGCTCCCCGGTCGGGAAGAGCGCGCGCGCGAGCCGCCGTCGCTCTCGATGACGGAGGTCGTCGCGGCGATCGAGCGCGAGCTCGGCGATGGGCCGCCGACGGCGATCTTCGGGCACAGCCTCGGCGGGCTCATCGCGTTCGAGCTGGCGAAGCGCCTCCATGAGGCTGGCGCCACGCCCGCGCGGCTCTTCGTCTCCGGAGCGCGTCCCCCGCACCTGCCCGATCCGCACCAGCTCCACCGCCTGCCGGAGCCGGACTTCATCGAGGCGCTACGGCGGCGAGGCGGAATCCCCGACGATGTCCTCCGGCACGCCGAGCTCCGCGACATGGTAGGTCGGCTGCTGCGCGCCGACCTCGCCCTCGCGGAGACCTGGCACCGCCCCGAGCCCGTCGCCCTGCCGGTGCCCATCACCGTGTGCGCCGCAAGGGCCGACGCCGTGGTTTCCTGGGAAGCGACCGGGCATTGGAGCCTCTGCTCGACGCGGGGTTACGAGCGCGTCGAGCTGCCCGGAGACCACTTTTTCATCAAGCAGCACGACGCGCTCGTGATGGCCGCCGTGTTCCCCAGGATCCTCCAGGCCACCGCGGCGCGATGAGCGACGTCACACCTTCCATGCAGCTACGCGTCCGCGGGCTGGACAAGACCTACCCCGGCGGCGTCCGCGCCCTGTCCGGCATCGAGCTCGACGTCGGCCCCGGCCTCTTCGGCCTGCTCGGGCCGAACGGCGCCGGCAAGAGCAGCTTGATGCGGACGCTCGCCACGCTCCAGCGGCCGGACGCAGGCTCGATCCACCTCGGCGAGACCGACGTGCTCGCGGATCCGGCGGCGCTCCGGCGCCGGCTCGGCTACCTGCCCCAGGACTTCGGCGTGCATCCTGGCGTGACGGCGCGAGGGCTGCTCGATCACATCGCGTTGATGAAGGGCATCGTGGACGGCCGCGAACGCGCCCGCGCGGTGCATGAGCTCCTCGAGCGCGTCAATCTCACGGGCGCCGCCGATCGCCCGGTGGCGGAGTTCTCCGGCGGGATGCGGCAGCGCGTCGGCATCGCGCAGGCGCTCCTCGGCGCCCCGCGGCTCGTGATCGTCGACGAGCCGACCGCGGGGCTCGATCCGGCGGAGCGCAACCGGCTTCACCAGCTCCTCTCGGAGATCTCCGGCGAGGCTATCGTCCTGCTCTCGACGCACCTCGTGGACGACGTCGCCAGCCTCTGCGGCGACATGGCGATCCTCGCCGGCGGCCGGATCGTCCGCCGCGGCTCTCCCTCAGCCGCATGCGCGGAGCTCGATGGCAAGCTCTGGCAGGCGCGTGTGGCGCGCGCGCGGCAGGCCGAGGTCACCCGCGGAGTCCGGCCTCTGCAGGTGTCCCCGAGGCTCGGCGATGTCGTGGTCACCGTGGTGAGCGCGACGCGGCCCGGCGAAGCGTTTGGCCCGAAAGCGCCGGAGCTCGAGGATCTCTACCACCACAGCCTGCACGAGGCGTCCGCGTGACGACGCCCTCGGCTCAGGGTTTCGGGCAGCGGGCGCTCTGGGTGAGCGCCGTGGCCCGCGGCGAGCTCAGGCGCCAGCTCCTCGGCTCCGTGAACCTCATCCTGATGGCGTCGCTCGTCGTCCAGACGTGCATCTACGCGCTGAACTCCGAGTACATGGCGCAGATCGGCGCCAGCGATGTCCCACGCAACTCGCCGTACGTCATCTACCACTTCACGAGCGACAACGGCTTCTGGCTGATCTTCTTCCTCGCGCACATCATGACGAGCGCGGTCGTCGACGACCTGAAGCACCGCTTCGCCGAGGTCGCCTACACGTTCCCCTGCGGGCCGAGGACGTACCTCTTCGGCAAGTACCTGGGCGCGCTCGCCTCCGGGCTCGTCGTCGCCGCGTCCGTATCGATCTCCTGGGTGCTGGTGCCCATGGCGATGCGTCACCTCGCCGGGCGCGCCGACCTGTTCATGCCCACGCCCTGGAGCGCGGTCGCGCACGCCTATGCGCTGTTCCTCGTGCCGAGCGTCTTCGGATTCGGCACCCTCTACTTCGCCGCGGCCGTGCGGAGCGGGCGCTCCGCGCCTGCGTATGCGCTGTCCTTTCTCGTCATGGCCGTCTGGATGGTTGGTATCCTCGTGCTGTGGCGAGGGGGCGTGGACCGCGAGGCAGGGGAGTGGCTCGACCCCATCGGCTATAACTCCGTCGCCGCGCAGCTCTCGTACTGGACGGCCGAAGAACGCATCCGCGGCACGATGAGCCTGACGGGGCCGTTCCTGGCGAACCGGCTCGGCGTGATGGGAATCGGTGCGCTCGCGCTCGTCGCCGCTTTCGCGAGGCCGAGCGCGGAGCGGCTCCTCGTCGGCTACCAGCGGGGCGAGGCCGGTGGATCACGGGGGGTGTGGGGCCGTGGGCAGGCGACCCGGAGCCCCGGGCATCCATCCTGCGCGCAGACCTCGAGCGAGGCGCCCGCGCTCCCGAGGCACGAGGCGAAAGCGCGCTTCGACACCCGAGCGCAGGGCCGCGCGGTCGCGCTCGTCGCGTGGCAGCTCCTCGCCGAGAGCCTCCGCGCGCGCGGCACCCGGATGGTGCTGCTCTTCGGGCTGATCCTCATGGTGGCGAGCGCCATGTTCCAGCTCGACGGCGGGGCGGACGGCCCGCAGCTGCCCTGGGCAGGCCTCGTGGGGCTGCGGCTCGTGGAGTTCTTCTACATGCCGACGGCGATCTTTCTCTGCTCCTCCGCTGGCAGCTGGGTCACGCGCGAGCGGGACGCCGGCTTCTCGCAGATCCAGGACGCGCTGCCGGCGCCGACGTGGGTGATCGCGCTCCCGCGCGCGCTCGCCCTCGCGGGGCTCGCCCTCGCGCTCGCGCTGGCCCCGACGCTGAGCTTGCTCCTCGTGGAGCTTGCGATCGACCGCGCCACCTTCGCCCCGCGCGAAGGCATGTTCTTCGCGCTCGCCGTCATCTGGCCCGCGAACCTCCAGGTCGCTGCGCTGGCGCTCTTCTTCTACAGCGTGGTCTCGCGCCGCGCGCTGGCCCATTTCCTGGCGTTCAGCGCCGTCTTCCTCTGCGTCATGAACCACTCGCTCAGCGTGGTCTCGCAGACGGCGCTCCAGTACGCGATGCCGATCCACGTCTTCTATTCACCCCTCACCGGCCTCGCGCCGTGGATCACCCAGGCGATCTGGGTGAACGGCTGGCTGCTGTCGGTGGCCGCGGCGATCGTGTTCGCCGCGGTCCTCTGGTGGCCGCGCGGCACGGAGCTCGCCTTCCGGGCTCGGCTTCAGCGCGCGCTGCGCGAGCGCTCGTCGGGCCAGATGATGGTGCTCGGCGGGATCGTGGCCGTCGGCGCCCACTGCGGGCTCCGGGTGTACAGGGCCGTCAACATCGAGAACAGATACCGCTCGCCGGGAGAGGAGCGCGCAGAGGCGGCCTTGTACGAGGTGACGTATGTCGGGGTCGCTGCTGCCCCGAGGCCGCGTGTGATGGAAGGAAAGCTCGAAGTCGAGCTCCGCCCGGCGGAGCGCGAGGCGCGCATCGCCTACGAGCTCACGCTGGAGAACGGTGGATCGCGGCCCATCGAGGCGCTCGACTTCGACGTCCCGGAGAAGCTCTCCCTCGCCGCCATCGACGCGGAAGATCGAACGATCGCGTCCTGGGACCGCGACGATCGCCTGCGGCATCACCGGATCACGCTCGGGCGGCCCCTGGAGTCCGGAGAGACGGTCCGCGTCACCTGGCGCGGCGCGGCGGCATGGCCGTCGTTCGCCAACGAAGGCAAGCCGCACCCGATGTCCTCCGAGGGGGCCTGGCTCCAGGACCGCGACCTGCTCCCCAGGCTCGGGTACGATCGGCGACGAGAGCTCCGCGCCGAGGGTTACCGTCGCGAGCTTGGATTGCCAGCGCGGCGCCCGCTCCCGAGCGCCCCCGATGCGGCATCTTCCCAGCAAGCGTACGGCCTGGAGAGCACGGCGTTCCCCTTGGCCGTCACCGTGCGGGCCCCGGACGCGCTCGATCTGGTGGTCTCCGGCGCGGCGGAGGGGCACGGGCAGGTCGAAGGGCGCGTGTCCGGGTCCGAGCGGCTCGCCATCGTCGCTGGCCGCTACGCGCGCACGAGCGGCACCTTCGGGGGCGCAGAGGGCGAGGTGTCCGTCGACGTCTACCACCACCCCGAGCGGGTCTCGGTGGCGCGCGCCTTCCGTGATGCGGCCGTCCGGTCGCTCGGCGCCTTGTCGGCGCGCTACGGCGATTATGGACGTCCACGCGTGCGCATCGTCGAGGTCCCGAGGGAGATCAAGGCGACAGGGCTGTTCGGCGACGTCCTGCTCCTTTCCGAAGAGGATGGCTGGGACGACGCTCCCGAGAACCCGGGCGTCCTCTTCGCGACGGCGCGGCACCTGTCGAAGCGCTGGTGGATCGATCGGCTGCACCCCGCCCTCGTCGCCGGTTACGCCACGCTCGGAGAGGGATTGCCCGTCCTGAGCGGCCTCGTCACCGTCGATGCCGTGCTCGGCCGGGAGACCCGCAGGGCGATCTCGGACCGCATCGGCGAGAAGGTGCTGCGCTCGATCGCGGAGGCGCGCGAGCCTGTCGTCCCGCTGATGGAGGCGGACGCGGGCGCGTACGTGCCGCTCTACGCGGGCCTCGCGATGCAGCGGCTTCGCGATGAGCTCGGCCCGGACGCCTTCGACGGCGCGCTCCGGCAGCACCTCGGCGCGCAAGGGGGCCGGGGAGCGCCGGGTGCGAGCCTCGCGTCCCTTGCCTCGACATGGGAGGCGCTGCCCGGCGCCGGCTCGGCCGCACAGGGCTTGCGAACCGTGGAGTCCTGGGCTGTCCGCGCCCTCTCGGCCGACGGCGTGCCCGGCGAGGACGGGCGCTGGAATATCAGCCTGGATCTCGCGTTCACGCCATACACGTTCGAGGGGCACGCGTGGCGCCCTTCCGTCGCGCCGGCCTCGGCGCAGGCTCCCATGACGCTCGCGCTGCTCGACGACGCCGGCAATGAGCTCTCCCGCGTGCTCGCGACGCGCAGCCCCGGCGCCGATCGCGTGACGTTCACGTCGGAGCGCCGTCCGGCCGCCGTGGTCGTCGACCCGGATCGCGTGCTCCTCGATCGCAGCCCGCAGCAAGATCGCGCTGCAGTTCGGCGCGCGGGGGTGCGCTGGACGCGCTGAGCGCCGCCGTGGTCCGCCCCCGCTTCCGCGGACAGTCTCACCATGCGCGAGCGCGGCTACATGGGCCTTATCCGAGCTCCATCGGTTCATGCAGGCGAGCCGCGTGTGCGGTCGCACGTCACGTCAGTCACCAAGATAGTTGAGCGCCTGGGCGTCGAACTGCCGCTCGAGCGCCTTGGGGGCGATCGGGTCAGTGTGCCGCGAGCGCACGCGGCGAAGGCTTGTACGGCCAAGCCCGGCGCATCGATCTTCGACAGTGGACGCGCTGCATTCGTCCGCTCGTCCTGCCCCCACCCCAACATCTCGCTTGACCTGCGCATCGCACCGCCATATGTAGTGCCTCGTGTTGGTGCCCTTGGCTTCGGCCCGGGGCTCAAAAGGGAACCCGGTGCGAATCCGGGGCTGCCCCGCAGCGGTAAGCGAGAACGATCTCCACGACGAGCACTGGCCTTCGGGCTGGGAAGCGGTGGACCGTAGGAACCCGGCGCCAGCCGGAGCGCTCGCGAGCCCGAAGACCTGCCAACATCCTGCGTCGGGGAGACATCCCGCGCCGGTTTGACCTGGAAGCCTCGAGGGAGGCGGGGAGGTCCGAGCTGGCGCAGACGCACGCGCCGTCCCGGTTCCGATCCGTCCCCCGAGCTTTCTTTCGCAAACGCCCGCGGGGGCGAAGGGTCGGTCCGATGATCATTTCCCAAGGTTCAGCGCCGCTGCGCGTCGCGGCCGGCGCTGTGCGCATTTCTGCATCTTCTGTCGCCGCAGCGCTCCTCCTGCTCTCGCCGCCGGCCTTGGCGGACGCCTTTGACGAGTACGCGGGGAACACGTCGTATACGTTCGACCTACCCGCCATCGCCGACGGTTGGTCCATAGCCCTGGACGGGTTCCCGACGACATCGGAGGAGATCGATGGCTACGAGCTGGCCGGGCGGCTCCTCGTCGCCAACGATCAGACCGTGTACCTCCAGAAGAACTATGGATCGGGCGTCTACGTGCCCGTCGCGACGCTGAGCGACGGGCCGATGGATCCGAGCTTCCTCGCCATCTCGCCGGACGGCAGCACGATCGCGCTCGGCGTCGGCTACGGGGCGCCGCTGCTCGTGTTCCCGAGCTCGATCCTCAGCGTCACCTCGCCGCCCGACCTGCTCAGCCACGGGGACGTGATCGAGCTCGACGTCGATTACTACGATGGGGCCTGGTACGGTAACGACGCGCTCGTCATCAACGGTGGCTGGAACGGGCCGGGCGGCTACACGAGCGGCGTCTACGCCCTCGATCTGACCGCGCCGCAGATCGCGGAGATCCCGCTGATCACGAGCATCCCCGGCGCCTCCGGGGGGATCGCCGTGGACTCCGCGGGCAACCTCGTCACCGGGATCGGCTACCAGACCTCGCCCAACCGGACCGGCGAGCTCAGGATCTGGGCGGCGGCCGACATCCAGGACGTCATCGACGGCACGGCGAGCGCGTACGCCTACGGCGGCAGCGAGGGCTCGCTCCTGGCGAGCAACGTGCTGAGCGCGGCGGCGCTCGGCTTCGACGGGGACGACGCCCTGCACGTGGGCGGCGGGGACGCGTTCGGCGTCGGCGGCGCGAGCGAGAACGGCTATGCCGCGCTCATCCGCGCCAGCGTGGTGGCGAGCGTCGTCGGGGGCAGCCAGACGCCGGTGAACGAGGGGAGCTCGTCGCAATACCTCGAGCTGACGCCTGACGCGTGCGAGGACGACAGCGCGACGTCGCCCATCGCGTTCGTCGGCCACACGAGCGCCCTGGCGATCGCCTGGAACCCGTCGGGCGACGAGTACTCGTCCCCCGCGGGGCAGTGCTACTCGGCCGGGAGCGCCTCGGACTTCTGGGAGATCGGGGTGACGCCGAAGGTGACGCTGTACTTCCCCGACGGCGCGCCGGACGCCGACAGCGACGGCGTGCCCGACGGCGCGGACAACGCCTACCTCACGGCGAACGCGAACCAGCGAGACACCGACGGCGACGGCTTCGGGAACATCGCGGACGCGGATCTCGACAACGACGGCGACGTGGACACCGCCGATTACAACATCCTGGTGGCGTCGTGGAGCACCCAGCTGGGCAACCCCGGGTACAACCAGCACGCCGACTTCAATGGAGATGGGAGCATCAACACCGCCGATTACAACATCTATCTCGCGCGGTACGGCACGTCGGCGCCGTTCTACTGATCAGCACGCCGACGCGCGCCGCGCCGGGTTCGCCCCGGCGCGGCGCGCGCTCGCCTTCGGAGGTCTCATGGTGTCTCGTATCACGCGCGCGAGCGTGCTTCTGTCGGTGCTCACGATCATCGCCTGTTCCTCCGAGGGCTCGCCGTCCGGGAGCGGCTCCGGGGGAATGGGGGGAACGGCGGCGCAGGGATCCGGCGGCGCGGCCGGTCAGGGCGGGGCCACCGGTTCGGGCGGCGGGGCGACCACGTCGTCGAGCGACGCCGGGAGCGGCGCGGGCGGCGCAGGGGGATCTGGCGGCGACGGCGCAGGCGGAGACGGCGGCGGCGGCGCGGGCGGCGACGGCGGCGCGGGCGGCGACGGCGGCGACGGCGGCCACGGCGTGGGCAGCGGCGGTGCCGCGGGCGACGGCGGCGCGGGCGGCGACGGCGTGGGCAGCGGCGGTGCCGCGGGCGACGGCGGCGCGGGTGGCGGCGGCGGCGGCGGCGTCGTTGACTGCACGGGCGCGGAAACGGTGTTCGCCTCCGAGGTGGTAAGCCACCTCTTCGGGCCGGGCCCGAACTACGGGCAGGACAGGTTCCCGAACATCGCCTTCGGTCCTCCCAAGGGCGGAGGTTGCTGCGGGGGCTCGACCGACGTGGTGTCACTCGGCAACGGCGGCACCGTCACCTTGGGCTTCTCGGGCAACCTCATCGTCGACGGGCCAGGACCGGACTTCATCGTCTTCGAGAACCCCTTCGAGACCGGCCCGACCACCGTGTTCGCCGAGCTCGCGACCGTCGAGGTGAGCCAGAACGGCGTCGACTGGATCGCCTTCCCGTGCACCGCCGCGGCGGCCCCCTACGGCTCCTGCGCCGGCTGGCACCCCGTGCTGGCGAACGCCGACACGAACATCCTCGATCCAACCGACCCCGAGGTCGCGGGCGGCGACGCCTTCGACCTCGCCGATCTCGATCTCAGTTTCGCGCGCTACGTGCGAATCACCGATCGGCCGGATTTGACCGGCGCGACGGGCGTCTTCGATCTCGACGCCGTGGCGATCGCCAACGCATCCTGCCCCTAGAGCACCTATCAGCTTGAAACGCCCGAGAATGAAGAGATTCGGACCACAGAGGCACAGAGAGCACAGAGGGGAGAGAAGAAATGGGAATTTTTAATTCTCTTCCCTCGGTGCCCTCTGTGCCTCTGTGGTTCATTTTCTCGGGTTTCAACCCGTTCGGTGTCCTAGCTCGACGATCTGCGCGCCGTCGCGCACCGCTGACGCGCAAACCTCGCTCGACCGTGCACGCCCTCTCGTTCTGAAGAGCGTCGGACAGGCAGCACAGGCCTGGACGGTCGCGCGCGCATCCGTCGTTGGACAGCGATCGCGCCACATCCATGCGCTCGCCCGGACCCCCAACATATCGCTTGACCGGAGTCGCGCACCGCAATATGTAGTGCCTCATGTTGGTGCCTCGGGCTTCGGCCCGGGGCTTAAAAGGGAACCCGGTGCGAATCCGGGGCTGCCCCGCAGCGGTAAGCGAGAACGATCTCCACGACGAGCACTGGCCCTCCGGGCTGGGAAGCGGTGGACCGTAGGAAGCCGGCGAGAGCCGGAGCGCTCGCGAGCCCGAAGACCTGCCGACATCCTGCGCTGGGGAGACATCCTGCGCCGGTTTGGCCTGGAAGCCTCGAGGGAGGCGGGTGGGTCCGAGCTGGCGCTTATCCTCGCGCCCGTCCCGGTTCCGACCCCCTCCCGCGTTGTCTTCCTTTCGCCCGCGGGGGCGAGCGGTCGGTCCGAAGGCTCTCCTGGAGAGCCGGCGCGCTCGCGCGCATCGGCTGGCCTCTTCGCTCTCGCGGTCTCGACGCGAGCGGTCTGGAACCGCTCCGAACGAAGCGTGACGAGGAGGATTGCCATGCTGAGCGACACAGTGACGACGAGCAACGGCGCGGCGCCGTTGCGGGCGCGGAGCGCGAGGACCGGAGGCGCCGAGGAGGCGCCCCCGCACACGACGATGCGGGTGAAGAAGCGCAACGGGTCGAGCGAGCCCGTCGACGTCAACAAGATCGTCCGGGCGGTGAGCCGCTGCTGCCTCGCCCTGTCCGACGTGGACGCGCTCCGCGTCGCCACAAAGACGATCAGCGGCCTCTACGACGGCGCGACGACGCGCGAGCTCGACCAGCTCTCCATCCAGACGGCGGCGTCGCTCATCGCGGATGAGCCCCAGTACGCGAAGCTCGCGGCGCGCCTGCTCGCGACCTATATCGACAAGGAGGTCCGCAATCAGGAGATCCACGCCTTCTCGCAGTCCGTCGCCGTCGGGCGGCGGCTCGGCCTCATCAACGAGCGGCTCCACGGGTTCGTCGCGCAGAACGCCCGCAAGCTGAACGACGCGATCGAGCCGGGGCGGGACCATGAGCTCGAGTACTTCGGCTTGCGGACCCTCTACGATCGCTATCTCCTCAAGCACCCCGAGACGCGCCTCGTCATCGAGACGCCGCAGCAGTTCTTCCTCCGGATCGCCTGCGCGCTGTCCGAGACGGCGGCGCAGGCCGTCGAGCTCTATCGCCTCTTCTCGTCGCTCGACTACCTCCCGAGCTCGCCCACGCTGTTCAACGCCGGGACGAGCCACGAGCAGCTCTCGAGCTGCTTCCTGCTCGACTCGCCGGAGGACCACCTCGAGACCATCTACCAGCGCTACACCGACGTCGCGATGCTCTCGAAGTTCTCGGGCGGCATCGGGCTCGCCTACCACCGCGTGCGGTCGCGCGGCTCGCTCATCGAGAGCACCAACGGGCACTCCAGCGGGATCGTGCCGTGGCTCAAGACGCTCGACGCGTCCGTCGCGGCCGTGAACCAGGGCGGCAAGCGCAAGGGCGCCTGCTGCGTCTACCTCGAGCCGTGGCACGCCGACGTCGAGGAGTTCCTCGCGCTGCGCGACAACACCGGAGACGAGGCCGCGCGCACGCACAACCTGAACCTGGCGAGCTGGGTCCCGGACCTGTTCATGAAGCGGGTCGAGGCGGACGGCGAATGGAGCCTGTTCGATCCCAAGGACGTGCCCGATCTCCCCGATCTCTATGGCGACGAGTTCGAGCGCCGTTATGCCGAGGCCGAGCGGGCGGGCCTCGCCAAGAAGACGATGAAGGCGCGCGAGCTCTACGCGCGGATGATGCGCACGCTCGCGCAGACGGGCAACGGCTGGATGACGTTCAAGGACAAGGCGAACCGCGCCTGCAACCAGACGGCGCTGCCGGGCCGGACCGTGCACCTCTCGAACCTCTGCACCGAGATCGTCGAGGTGACCTCGAAGGAGGAGACGGCCGTCTGCAATCTCGGCTCGATCAACCTCGCGCGCCACACGGCCGCGCGCGCGGACGGCACCGTCGCGTTCGATTTCGACAAGCTCGCGCGCACGGTGCGGACGGCGGTCCGCCAGCTCGATCGCGTCATCGACCTCAACTACTACCCCATCGCCTCGACGAGGCGCTCGAACCTCCGCTGGCGGCCGGTGGGGCTCGGGCTCATGGGCTTGCAGGACGTGTTCTTTCAGATGCGCCTGCCCTTCGACGCGGAGGCCGCGCGGGAGCTCTCGAGGCGGATCTCCGAGGAGGTGTACTACCACGCGCTCTCGACGTCCGCGGACCTCGCCGCCGAGAAGGGGCGCCACCCGGCCTTCGACGAGACGCGCGCGGCGCGCGGCGAGCTCCAGTTCGACGCGTGGGGCCTCGTGCCGCAGGACGAAGCGCGCTGGGAGGCGCTCCGCGCCCGCATCCGCGCCGAGGGGCTGCGGAACTCGCTGCTCGTCGCGATCGCGCCGACCGCCACGATCGCGTCGATCGCCGGCTGCTATGAGTGCATCGAGCCGCAGGTGTCGAACCTGTTCAAGCGCGAGACGCTCTCGGGCGACTTCCTGCAGATGAACCGCTATCTCGTCGCGGAGCTCAAGCAGCGCGGCGCCTGGACCGACGCGGTGCGCGCCCGGCTCAAGCTCGCGGAGGGCTCGGTCCAGGGGCTCGAGGAGCTGCCGGAGGAGGTCCGCGCCGTGTACCGGACGGCGTGGGAGATCCCGATGCGGTCGCTCATCGACATGGCCGCGGATCGCGGCGCCTTCATCGACCAGAGCCAGTCGCTGAACCTCTTCGTCGAGAACCCCACCATCGGCCAGCTCTCGAGCATGTACTTCCACGCATGGAAGAAGGGGCTCAAGACGACCTATTACCTGCGCTCGCGCCCCGCGACGCGCATCGCCAAGGCGACCGTGGGCGCGGCGCCGGACCTCCCGCCCGCGCCGGCGAAGGCGGCCGCGGACGTGGCGTGCGCGCTCGAGAACCCCGAGTCCTGCGAGGCGTGCCAGTGAGCCGCGTGAGCCGCCCCGCGCGCCTGCTCGATCCGGGCCTCTGCCTCACGCTGCGCCCGATGGGGTATCCGGCCTTCTTCGAGATGTACCGCGCCGCCATCAAGAACACATGGACGGTCGAGGAGGTCGACTTCTCGACGGACGTGGGCGACCTGCGGAGGATGACCGCCGCGGAGCGCCACCTCGTGCAGCGCCTCGTCGCGTTCTTCGCCACGGGAGACTCCATCGTGGCGAACAACCTCGTGCTCAACCTGTACAGGCACATCAACGCCCCGGAGGCGCGGATGTACCTGTCGCGGCAGCTCTATGAAGAGGCATTGCACGTCCAGTTCTATCTGACGCTCCTCGACACGTACATCCCCGATCCGGAGGAGCGCCACCGCGCCTTCGCCGCGGTCGAGAGCATCCCCTCGATCCGGAAGAAGGCCGATTTCTGCATGCGCTGGCTCGACTCCATCGAGTGGCTGGGGAGGCTCGAGTCGCGCTCCGAGAGGCGGCAGTTCCTCCTCAACCTCGTCTGCTTCGCCGCGTGCGTCGAGGGGCTCTTCTTCTTCGGCGCGTTCGCGTACGTGTACTTCCTGCGCTCGCGAGGCCTGCTCCACGGGCTCGCCGCGGGGACGAGCTGGGTCTTCCGCGACGAGAGCGCGCACATGCGCTTCGCCTTCGAGGTCGTGAGCACCGTGCGGCGCGAGGAGCCCGAGCTCTTCGACGCCGGCCTCTCGCGGTCGATCCTCGACATGATGGATGAGGCGATCGAGTGCGAGGCCCAGTTCGCGGAGGATCTCCTCGGCGCCGGCGTCGCGGGCCTGTCGGCGCGCGACGTGCGCCGCTACCTCGAGTTCTGCGCGGACCAGCGGCTCGTCACGCTCGGCATGCCGCGGCGCTACGGGGGGAAGAACCCGCTGTCCTTCATGGATCTGCAGGACGTCCAGGAGGTCACGAACTTCTTCGAGCGCCGCGTCTCGGCGTATCAGGTCGGCGTCGCCGGGGAGGTCGTCCTCGATGCCTCCTTCTGACGTCGAGCGGGCCGCGCGCGGCCGCTTCGTCCTCGTCGCGCTCGACACGCACGGCACGCCCAGGGGCGTGCCGCCGCTCCAAACCATTCAATCGTCCTGAGAAGGGAACGGGGTCTCACCATGTCCGTGCTCGCAACATGTCTCGGTTATCCGCGTTTCGGCGTCGCTCGAGAGCTGAAGAAGGCGCTCGAGAGCTACTGGTCGAAGAGCTCGCCTGCGACCGAGCTCGAGGCGACGGCCTCGATGCTCCGCCGCCGGCACTGGTCTGCGATGAGCTCGCTGGGCATCGACCACATCCCGAGCAACGACTTCTCGCTCTATGACCACATGCTCGACATGGCGATCGCCGTCGGCGCCGTGCCGGCGCGCTATCGCGCCATCTCCGATCCGCTCGTTCGCTACTTCGCGATGGCGCGGGGCCTCCAGGATCGCGCCGCGGGCGTCGACGTCGCCGCGCTGGAGATGACGAAGTGGTTCGACACGAACTATCACTACATCGTCCCCGAGCTCGACGCCGGGCAGCGGTTCGAGCTGGACGCGTCGAAGCTCGTGAGCGAGCTCGAGGAGGCGCGGGCGCTCGGCGTCGAGACCCGTCCCGTGGTGGTCGGGCCGGTCACCCTCCTGCTCCTCTCGAAGCTGGCGCCGGGGTCGCCGTCCGGCGCCAGCACGCTGGACCTCCTGGATCGGCTGCTCCCGGTCTACGAGGCGCTGCTCGGGACGCTCGCGGACCGGAACGTCGCGTGGGTCCAGGTCGACGAGCCGTGCCTCGCGCTGGATCTCGACGCGCGCGCGCAGGACGCCTGCCGGCGGGCGTTCGCCCGGCTCGCCGCGTGCACGAAGCGGCCTCGAGTCCTCCTCGCGACGTACTTCGGCGCGCTGGGCGAGAACCTCTCGCTCGCCGCCGCGTCGGGCGCCGACGCGCTCCACGTGGACCTGGTGCGCGCGCCGGAGCAGCTCGACGCCGCCCTCGCCGCGCTCCCGCGGGCGATGTCCCTCTCGGTGGGCGTGGTCGACGGCCGGAACATCTGGCGCGCCGACCTCGACGCCGCGCACCGGCTGGTCCGGCGCGCGGTCGCGGCGCTCGGGCCGGAGCGGGTCGTGGTGGCGCCGTCGTGCTCGCTCTTGCACGTGCCCGTCGACCTGTCCGCCGAGAAGCGGCTGGACGCCGAGCTGCTCCGCTGGATGGCGTTCGCCGCGCAGAAGCTGGCCGAGCTGCGCGCGCTCGCCGACGCCGCCGCGACGGACGCGCCAGGCTCGGCGCTGTTCGCCGAAGCGCGGAGCGCGCTCGCCGCGCGGCGCGCCTCGAAGCGGACCCGGAACCCGGAGGTCCGCGCGCGGGTCGCCGCGGTGGACGACGGGATGCTGCGCCGGGCGTCGGCGTTCCCCGAGCGAGCGGGGAAGCAGCGCGCGCGCTTCGGCCTCCCGGCGTTCCCCACGACGACGATCGGCTCCTTCCCGCAGACGGGCGATGTCCGCGGCGCGCGCGCCGCGCTGCGCGCGGGGCGGATGACGCCGGAGCAGTACGAGCGCTTCCTGAAGGACGAGACGCGGCGCTGCGTGGAGAAGCAGGAGGCGATCGGGCTCGACGTCCTCGTGCACGGCGAGTTCGAGCGCAACGACATGGTGGAGTACTTCGGCGAGCAGCTCGACGGCTTCGCCTTCACCGAGAACGGGTGGGTCCAGAGCTACGGCTCCCGGTGCGTGAAGCCGCCCGTGCTCTTCGGCGACGTGTCGCGCCCCTCCGCGATGACCGTCCCGTGGTCCACGTTCGCGCAGTCGCTCACGGCGAAGCCCATGAAGGGCATGCTCACGGGGCCCGTCACGATCCTCCAGTGGTCCTTCGTGCGCGACGATCAACCCAGGAGCGAGACGTGCGCGCAGATCGCGCTCGCGCTCCGGGACGAGGTGGCCGACCTCGAGGCCGCGGGCATCGCCATGATCCAGGTCGACGAGCCGGCCATCCGCGAGGGGCTGCCGCTGCGCCGCGACGCCTGGAGGGCCTACCTGCGGTGGGCCGTGGACGCCTTCCGGCTCGCCACGAGCGGGGTCCGCGACGAGACCCAGATCCACACGCACATGTGCTACTCGGAGTTCGGCGACATCCTCGACGCCATCGCCGCGATGGACGCCGACGTGCTCTCGATCGAGACGTCGCGCTCCAGGATGGAGCTCCTCGCGGACTTCGCGCGCTTCCGCTACCCGAACGAGATCGGCCCGGGCGTCTACGACATCCACTCGCCGCGCGTGCCGACCCTCGATGAGATGGTCGAGCTGCTCGAGCGCGCGGCGCGCGTGCTGCCCGGCCACCAGCTCTGGGTGAACCCGGACTGCGGGCTCAAGACCCGCGGCTGGGAGGAGGTCGAGGCGGCCCTGGTCAACATGGTGGAGGCGGCGCGGATCGCTCGCGGGCGGCTCGCCGGCGCGACGCCGTGATCGGCGCCGACGTCGATCCCGCGCGGTGCCCGCTGTGCGGCGAGGCGAACGCGTGCGGGATGGCCGAGGGGGCGACGACCTGCTGGTGCTTCGAGGCGGCGATCCCCGCCGACGTGCTCCAGCGGGTTCCCCAGGAGGCGCGGGGCGTCGCGTGCGTGTGCAGAGCGTGCGCGACGGGGCGGAGGGATCCGGCCAAGGCGCTCGATCTGATCGACCGCCTCGTGCGGGGGAGATGACCTGCCTCCGGCTCGCGCCGGACGATGCTCTGCGGAGGCGCCTTATCCGCACATCTGCGGGCGCCGAGGCTCATCGACCGGGGCGGGCTCGGGCGGCACGCCCGCGAAGCGCGCGCGCAGATCCATCCAGAGCGCGAGCCGCGACCAGTCCGGCTCCCTGACGGGCTTCATGCGCTCCTGGTCGAGCCACGGGTTCGGGAAGAACACCGTCATCATCTGCTCGTCCCGCCCGTTCCAGAGCCTCAATCCCCAGCTCCTCGGGCGTCCGTTCGCGTCCAGGTCGCGATAGAACGCGGCGCGCGCGCACTGCCGCCAGCGCGCGAGCTCCGGAGGCGTGGGCCGCGCCTTCGTCCCCTTGTGCGCCCCGACGCAGAGGTGGAGGTGCCACGCGCCCGGCTCATCCGGCCCGATCGTGAAGTATCCGTCGAGGTACCCGATCCGGGGCTTGCTCGCGAACCGCAGCTCGAACACGGCCCCCTGCAGGCACGGGCCGAAATCGATCGCATTCCAGTGGTCCTCGAACAGGACCCTCACCAGCTCACAATACGTCGCCTCCGCCGGCGGGACGTCGAAGTACTCCGTCGTCGTCCCGTCGAGGTTGCGCTCGCTCGAGCGTAGCGCCGCGTCGTCGCTCATCGTGTCAGTTCTCCTTGTTGGCAGGGTTGCGCGCGGGCGTCTCGCCGCCCGCGCGCGCTGCGCCCAGCGCAGCGGGAGCGCCGTAAACGGCGCTCCGGACCGTCTGGGCGGCTTCGAGCATCGCTGGCCCCGGATCGCCGAGGAGCGCGTCGTCCAGCTCGACCACGCCGCCGGGCGCGCTGCAGGCGCGCAGCCGGTCGAGGCCGGCCTGGCCGCACAGGATCTTCCGCATCCCCGTGTTCGTCACCAGGACGTCGGGATCGAGCGTCAGCACGTGCTCCGGCGTGTACTCCGGCCAGTCGCGCTGCGCGGCCGCTGCCGCGTCGACCAGCCCTGCCGAGGTGAGCACGTCGTGGTAGCTGGTGCCCGCCGTGCCTCCGAAGAGACGGCCGCCGTAGCCGCTCAGGTACATGCCGCGACGGCGCTGCGGGGGCTGGAGATCGGCGGCCACCGCGGCCATGCCCTGCACGAGGGCCGTCGCGAACCGCCGACCGCGCTCCGGGTGGCCGACCAGGGCGGCGACCTCGTGCACGTTGGGGACGAGGGTCGCGAGCCCGCGCATCGGGCCGAGATCGTAGACGGTCAGGCCCGCCTCGCGCAGGCGCGCGATCCGGCGCGGGTCGCCGTAACCGTTGAGGAGGACGAGGTCCGGCTGCAGCGCGAGGAGCGCCTCGATGTCGGCGGTGTCCTCGACGCGGGCCTTGCCCGCGTACCTGTAGCCGCGCGGCGAGCGGCGCGCGCCGTACCTGGTGAACGCGACCACGCGGTCGGGCTCGCAGAGCTCCACGAGCAGGGCGTCCGCCACCGTGCTGGCCGACGCGATCCTGCGGAAGTCGCGGAGCGTGACGGCGACCCCCGCATGATCCTCGATCGACGCCGGGTTCGCCCCCGGAACGGCGGCCTCGACCGAGCGCGCGGCGGTGTCCTGCGGTCCGGCCGGCGCGCGCTGGTCGGAGGAGCGCGGCAGCGCGGCCGCGGCCACCGACAGGGCGAGCGCGCCGGCGAGCGCGCCGTAGTTGATCCAGGCGAGGGCGTTCATGGCAGCGCTCCCCGGCCGGGGCCCTCCGGATCCATGGGCAGGCGGAAGCCGAGCGCGCCGCCTGGAACGAGCCGCACGTCGTAGATCGACTCCACGGCGCCGGGCTTGATGACGTCGCGCGTCTCGCCCTGCTGTCGCAGCCGGCCGCGATCCATGAGCACCGCGGCGTCGGTCCAGTCGAGCGCCTCGGCGAGGGGGTGGAGCACCACGACGATGCAGTAGCCGTCGGCCGCCAGGCGCCGGAGCAGCGCATAGAGGCGAAGGGCGTGCCCGACGTCGAGCGCAGCGGTCGGCTCGTCGAGCAAGAGGATCCTGGCCTCCGTCGCGATCGCCCGCGCGAGCAGCACGCGCTGCCGCTCGCCCTGCGAGAGCGCGGGGAAGGGGCGGGAGGCGAGCGGCGTGGTGTTCGTCAGCCGCAGCGCGCGATCGACGGCCTCCTCGTCGGCCGCGGCGGCGCGCACGCGCCCGACGTGGTGCGCGTACCGGCCCTGCGCCACGACGCTCGCGACCGCGAGCGGCGAGCGGAGCTCGGACTGCTGCGGGACGTACGCGGCGAGGCGCGCTCGCTCGGGCGCGCGGAGCTCGCGCGCGCGGCGCCCGTTCAGCCGGATGTCGCCCTCGGAGGGCACGACGCCGGCGAGCGCCTTGAGGAGGGACGATTTGCCCGCCCCGTTCGGACCGAGCACGGCGAGCACGCCGCCGAAGGGCGCCGTGAACGACACGTCGTCGACGACGACCCGCCCCCCGCGACGGACGCGCAGCCCGGCCACACCGACGGCTTCAGCCGCGCTCGGCCTCCCGCTGCGAGCGCGCGAGCAGCACCAGGAAGGCCGGCGCGCCGATGAGCCCGGTGATGACGCCGAGCGGCACCTCCCCGCGCGCGGGCAGGAGGCGCGCGGCGAGATCGCACGCGGCGACGAAGACGGCGCCGCCCAGCGCCGCGACGGGGATCAGGCGCCGATGGTCGACGCCGAGGAACGGCCTCAGCGCGTGCGGCACGAGCAGCCCCACGAAGGCGACGTTGCCCCCGAGCGCGACGGCGCCGGCGGTGAGCACCGCGATCCAGAGGATGCAGAAGCGGCGCACGAGGGGCACGTCCACGCCGAGCGACGCCGCCTCCTCCTCCCCGGAGAGGAGCAGGTCGAGCGGCTTTCCCCAGAACCACGCGGCGACGACGCCGGCGAGCACGAGCGGCGCGGCCAGGGCGACGTGCCTGGGGCTCGTGCCCGACAGGCCGCCGAGCGCGAACGCGACGACGGCGCGGCCGAGCTCCCAGCGCTCCTGCGCGAGGCTCGTGGCGAGGCTCCCGAGGCTCATGAACAGCGAGGAGAGGAGGAAGCCGACGAGGAGGATGCTCAGCAGATCTCCCGGCGCGCGCACCAGCGCGAGCACGAGCCCCAGGCCGACGATCGCCCCGGCGAGGCATCCGGCCGGGAGCACCATCTCCGGGGGCAGCCCGCGGATCCCGCGCTCGGCGACGGTGAGCTCCACGGCGAGGAGGGCGATCTTGCCGCCCAGCGCCGCGCCCGCGGTCGTGCCGAGGACCGACGGCTCGGCGAGCGGGTTCCGGAACAGGCCCTGCACCACGACGCCCCCGACCGCGAGCGCCGCGCCCACGAGGAGCGCCGCCCCGAGGCGGGCGGCGCGCAGCGTCAGCAGGGTCGCCCGGAGGCCCGCGTCGGACAGGCTCGCCGGGCCGAGCGCGAGCGAGGCCGCGGCGACCGCCGCGAGCACGACGAGCAAGACGGCGTACGCGACGAGCGCGCGGCCCCCCGGACGCGAGGCCGCCGGCTCTTCACGCGCGCTCGTGGCGTGCTCGGCACCGATTCCTTGCATGGTCATCTCACCCGTCCTCCGCCGCTGGGGCGCCGCATCAGAGTCCGCCGATGGATCGCGGCGGGAGCCCGATCTGGGTATCGACGGTCACGTCCTCCAGCGCCTCGAGCGCTCCGTTCGCCGTCACCTTCCAGCGCCGGAGCTTGTTCCTCTCCGCGTCGCTCAGCAGGCAGACATCGCCGCAACCAGGCGAGCAGCGCACGCCGCCGAAGACGAAGGGCTGGCTCGCCTCGCCGAGCAACGTCACGTCGCCCGTGCCGACGGTCACGGAGAAGACGCTGTCGCCGGCGGACGCGTTGCCCCCGTAGGTCTTCGCGAGGAGGACGTCCTCGGACGCGAAGGCGAGCGAGGGCTGGATCCCGGCGTCGAGCTCCCTGGCCACGCCGAGCCGCTCGATCTCCCTGGGAGGGGTGGAGCGCGCGTCGTAGATCACGATGTCGCTCGTCGCCGGATCGAACTTCATCGCATCCGCGTCGAAGCGGCTCGAGCAGGCGACGGCCAGCCGCTCGCCCGAGGGCGACACGGCGACACGTCCGCAGCCGTGGAGCCCCTCGATGTCCACCGTCCACGCGACGGCGTTCTCCGCCGGCGAGACGCCCACGAAGCGCCCTTCACCCTCGTCCGAGAAGTCGGCTGCGAGCCGGCCGAGCGACACGACCACGTCGTCGCCGACGCGCGTCATCCCCGACGGACGCGGCAGGAGACCCTCTCGCTCCTCCGGAAGGGCGATGCGCCCCTCGATGGCGTGCTTCTTCGTGTCGAGGATGAGGAGATCGCCGCCCTCGTCGAAGGGCTCGCCGCCGGGGGTCGGGTTGCTCCCGAAGCGCGAGACGAACGCGCGATCCTCGCCCACCTCGATGTAGTCGTGAGGGTTCGACTCGAACCCTTGTCCGACCGGGAGCTGCGCGATGACCTCGGCGGTCTCGAGATCCATCCAGGTGATCACGTTCGTTCCATACCGGTCGATCAGGACGACGTGGCCGGACGGCGGCGCCGCGGCCGGCACGTCCACGTCGCCCGACAGCGCGAGGCTGAGCCCCGGCTTTGTTGCGCCGCTCGACACGAACGAGGGCGAGAGCGTGGTCCCGTCGAGCTTCGCGATCGCGATGTTCGTCGACTGGTAATCGCTCGTCACGACCACGACGCCGCGCTCGCACGCGCCCGGCGTGTCCGGCTCGCTCCCGCCGCCGCCTCGAACACCGCCCGTCGACGGCGGCGGCGGATCCACGTTGCAGCCGAGGAGCGGGATCGAGAGCGCGAGGCAATAACGACGGATGTTCACCATGTCGACTCCAGTGTGAAAAACGCGCTCCGTCCCGGGAGCGGATACCCGACGATGTCCGTGCGCCGCGCGTCCAGGAGATCCGCGACGCGCGCTCGCGTCGCGAGGTGACCTCCGAACCACGTCGCCTCCGCCTCGAGGTCGACGGTCGCCTGCTCCGCGATCACGCCGAGGCCGGCGGGGTCGGCGTACCGGCTCGACTGGTACACGGCCCGGAGCTCGCCGGAGGCGC
The DNA here is from genome assembly GCF_028553905.1 of Sorangium sp. So ce836. Lineage (NCBI taxonomy): Bacteria > Pseudomonadati > Myxococcota > Polyangiales > Polyangiaceae > Sorangium > Sorangium sp. So ce836. The sequence continues at coordinate 6,658,647 of NZ_CP102233.1, forward strand.
CCGAGAGCACGCCGCGGTCCGGAGGCGTCCACGCGGCGCGGAGGCGCGGCGCGACGACGAGGCGAGCGCGGAACGGAAGGACGTCGTTGGTGGTCGTCCGCTCCGGGGTCGTGTCCCGCGGATCGAGGAGCGTCGCCGCGATCTCGGCGCGGAGGAACGAGGTGACCTCGACCCCGGTCAGGAGCTCCGCGCCGAACACGCGGGCGCGCCCGACGTTGTACGGGGCCACGTAGCCCTGGCCGGCGCGCGCGTACGCGATGAGCCCGGAGGTCGCGCGCCCGAACACGAACGCGTCGAGGTAGGCGCCGCGCAGCACCGCGCCGGGCCGCGTCTGCGCCCGGAGGCCGACTTCGGCCGTGACGCCGGCCTCCGGCTCGAGCTCGGCGTTGCCGTGGACGACGCCGGAGATGCCGTACACCTCGCCGAGCGTCGGGACGCGGAGGTAGCGGCCCACGGTCGCGAGGACCCGGAGTCGATCGCTCCCTACCTCCACGCCGGCGCGTCCGGTCGGCGCGAGCGCGTCGCAAGGGCGCTCCGGGTCCACGCCGGTGGCGTGGCACTCCCCGCTCGCGAGGACGTGCAGCGCGAGCCCTTCGCCGAGGCGCAGCTCCGCGCTGACGGCGCCGCGCGCGAACGAGCGCCGCGCGCGCGCGAGCGGGATGTCGTCCGGCGCGCGCGAGATCCCCTCCCGCGCGACGGAGAGCATGGGCCGCACCCTCAGGCGGTCGGAGAGATGGAGCGTCGCGCCCAGCGTCTGCTCCAGGCGGCGGCCGGCGAGGCGGAGCTCGCGCGTGAAGAGCGCGAGCTCGAGGAGGGGGTCGTGGAACTCGGATCGCGCCTCGATGAACGAGGTGCGCGCCTCGAGCGTGTGCTGCGCCTCGTCGCCGAACGGAACCCGCGCCACGACGGACGCGAGCGCGCGCCGGAATGCCCCGCGCGCCTCCCGTGACGGCAAGAGCGCGAGCCGCGGCACGCCCTGCTCGCGGCCCGTGCCGTTCGCGATCACGTCCACGGTCGCGCCGTGGCCGAGATCGACGCGCGCGAGCGCCCAGGCGTCGATCGTGCGCGTGTCGGCGTTCTGCCGGCGCTGGACGGTGTCGTCGCTCGCGTCGAAGAGCGTCCCGCGATCGTCGACGAACGTGTAGCGGTTCGCCGCGGCCTCCGCGCTCACCCCGAGGATCGAGCTCACCGGGCCCGCGCTGACGCCGGCGAACGCCCACCCGCGCCTCGCGCCGAACGAGCCTGCCGTGGCGCCCACGCTGGCCGTGGTCCGGGACGGCCGTCGAGGCTCGAAGAAGATCGCGCCGCCAGGCCCGAGGCGGTCGGCCTCGATCGGAGCGTTGCCGCGGTAGATCTCGACGCGCTCGACGAGCCACAGGGGCACGAGCGAGAGATCCGCGGTCCCGGCGACGTCGTCGTTCAGGCGGACGCCGGCGAGGTACACCGGCGTCTGCGCGGCCGTCGCGCCTCGGATCGCGGCGGTCGCCGGTCCGCCGAAGCCGCCGGACTCGGTGACCTGGACGCCCGGCTGCGTGCGGAGCACGTCCGCGGCCTCGATCCCCGCGCCGGCCAGGCGGTCGCGGCCCAGCACGGACCCGGCGACGGACCTGTCCTTTGGCGGGGCGGGCGCGCGCACGCGATCCCCTTCGACGCGCACCTCCAGCGTGGCTGCGGCGGCGGCCGCGCGACCGCCCCCCTGCTCGGCCCCTGCCCCGCGCAGCTCTTCCGCGATGGCTGCCGGCGCCACGGCGCTGCCGGCGGCGAGCACGAGCCAGAACCCCGCGCCGTCGCTCCGCCGGCGGCGCCTCACACGCTCAAGAGATTGAACCATTCACGCCCGCCTGCCCGCGTCGACCCAGCACTGCTCGGGTGAGCTGAAAGCCGAATCGGAGGGACTGCGGGACGGGCTGCGGCACCGCGCGTGAGCGAGGTGGTCCAGAGCCTGCGCGCCTTCCCCTCGAAGGCTCAGGTCAGCGCGCGCCGGATCGCCGGCGCACGCACCTTCGGCAGGTCTTCGGACTCACGGGCGCTGCGGCCGTCGCCGGACGCTCTCCTACTGATCACCGCTTCCCAGGCCGCTCAAGCGCGGCCCAGTGCTCGATGGTGATGGTCGTTCCCGTTCACCGCTGCGGGGGCAGCCCCGGATTCTCACCGGGTTCCCTTTTCAGCTCGCCGGGCGATGGCCTGGCGAGCACCGATGGCGCGGCGACTCGTTTCACACCTCGCGTGGAATGTCAACGCGAGAAGCGCTGGCCCGGCGCGGCTCATTCCCACGGCTCGCTCGCTGGCCCCCTTCGGTGGCCAGCGCAGGAAACCTTGACAGTTCGTATTGAACATGTCATGGGTTAGTTGAAACTGATTTTCCTTATCAGGTTTCTGTAGCGGCCAGCGACTTCACGTCCAGAGCCCGATGAACCGAGCCCACGCGGCTCTCGAAGCCCATCGGAGCTGGATGTGACGACGTGCCCATTTCGACGTTCGCGCCGACGCCGCGCCTCGACGCCCTCGCGGGCGGAGCGCGTGCCCCGGCGCTTCGCGCTCGCCCCGGAGGCGCGGCGGCCGAGCCCTTGCCGGCGCGCCCCGATGCGGCGTCGCGCTGCACGTCCGTCCCGTGAGACCCGCGGCGCGCCGGGTCCCGAGCGCGCGGCCCGCGGCGGCGCGGCGGCGATCGCGCGCTCCCGCGTCAGCGCCGGAAGCGCCGCCGCCGCCGCGCGGTGACATCGCCGCGCTCCGGCCCGAGCGCCGCGCCGCGGGCGCCCCGCGATTCCACACCTTTCAAGGAGTGTTCGATGAATTCCATATCGATGCCGGCTGCCGTCGCCCATCCCTCGTTGAACGCCGGGCAGATCCTCAAGCAATACACCCCCGAGTCGGCGTTCTTCTTCGCGTCGCCGACACGCACGCTCCTCGCGCAGGGCGTGCACGACATGATCCTCGAGACGATCGGCACCGACCGCGGCGAGCGCCTCTCGGACCGCATCACCCGGGTGCTCGCGGCGCAGGGGCGGGCCGGCCACGGCGTCCCCATGGCGGTCGGCGCGGTGCCGTTCAACAGCACCTCGCCCGCGCACCTCATCGTGCCGAAGGCGATCCAGAGCGCCGGGCCGCTGAGCGCCGCGGCCGACGCGCTCAGACCCCAGCCGCCGGCTTCGCTCCAGACGCTGCGGAAGGTCCCCGAGCCCCGCGATTACGTGCGCGGCGTCGAGCTGGCCGTGGGCCTGATGCGGAACGAGGCGCTCAGCAAGGTGGTCCTCTCCAGGATGCTGGAGATGACGTTGCGAGAGGCGGTCGACCTCCGCGCCGTCCTGCAGCGCCTCTCGCAGCAGAACCGGAGCGGCTACACCTTCGCCGCCAACCTCTCCGATCCGATCGCGGGCCTGTCCGGCTCGGAGCGCGGCCCGAGCTCGCGGCCGCGGACGCTGATCGGCGCGAGCCCCGAGCTGCTCCTGTCCCGCTCCGGGCTCCGGGTGGTCGCCAACCCGCTGGCCGGCTCCGCGATCCGCAGCCCGGATCCGGACGAGGACCGGCGGCGCGCCATCGCCCTGCTCGCGTCCGAGAAGGACCGGCACGAGCACGCGATCGTGGTCGAGGCCGTCGCCGCCGCGCTCCGGCCGTTCTGCCGGCACCTGAGCGTCCCCGAGGAGCCGTCGCTCACGCAGACGGCGAACCTGTGGCACCTGTCCAGCCGGCTCACGGGCGAGCTCCGCGATCGCTCGATCTCCTCGATGAGGCTCGCGGCCGCGCTGCACCCGACCCCCGCGGTGTGCGGATACCCCACCGAGCGCGCCCGCGCGGCCATCGAGGCGCTCGAGCCCTTCGATCGCGGGTTCTTCACGGGCCTCGTGGGCTGGTGCGACGCCGCCGGAGATGGCGAGTGGGCCGTCGTCATCCGCTGCGCCGACGTCGCCGGGCGGGCGCTCCGGCTCTACGCCGGGGCCGGGATCGTCGTCGGCTCCGAAGGCCAGCGCGAGCTCGACGAGACGTCCGCCAAGCTCCGCACGATGCTGAACGCGCTCGGCCTCGACCAGGCGCCGGAGATCGGGTGATGCCCGCGGAGGAAAGCCGACAGGCCCTCTTCGGCTGGACCCCTTGGCCGCCCGAGGTCGCCGAGCTCTACCGGCGCGAAGGCTACTGGCGCGGCGAGACGTTCGGGGACCTGCTCCGCGAGCGGGCCGCGCAGCACCCGCATCGGATCGCCCTCGTCGGCGACGACCGCCGGCTGAGCTACGGTGAGCTCGATCGGCGCGCCGACCGCCTCGCCGCCGGCCTCCTGCGCCTCGGGATCCGGCCGCGGGATCGCGTGGTGGTCCAGCTCCCGAACATCGTGGAGTTCTTCGAGGTGTGCTTTGCGCTTTTCCGCCTCGGCGCCCTCCCCGTCCTGGCCCTGCCCGCCCACCGGCGCGCCGAGATCACGTATTTCTGCGAGCACACGGAGGCGGTCGCCTACGTCATCGCCGACCGGGACGGCGGGTTCGATTACCGCGAGCTGGCCAGTCAGATCCGGCGGGACGTGAAGACCTTGAGGCACGTCCTCGTGGCCGGCCAGCCGGGCGAGCACACCGCGCTCGAGAGCGTGGACGCCGAGCCCGTGGAGCTGCCGAGCCCCGCGGCCGGCGACGTGGCCTTCTTCCAGCTGTCCGGCGGGAGCACCGGAGTGCCCAAGCTGATCCCGCGGACGCACGACGATTATCTCTACAGCGTGCGCGCCAGCGCGGAGATCTGCGCGCTCGACGCGGGCAGCGTGTACCTGGCCGCCCTGCCCGTCGCGCACAACTTCACCCTGAGCTCGCCGGGGAGCCTCGGCGCGCTCTCCGCCGGCGGTCGCGTGGTGCTCAGCCGCCGTCCCAGCCCGGACGAGGCGTTCCCGTGGATCGAGCGGGAGAAGGTCACGATCACCGCGCTCGTGCCGCCGCTCGCCGCGCTGTGGCTGGAGTCGGCCCGGACGGCGCGGCACGACCTGTCGAGCTTGAAGGTGCTCCAGGTGGGCGGCGCCAAGCTCTCCGCGGTGGTGGCGCGCCGGGTGCGACCGACGCTGGGCTGCGCCCTGCAACAGGTGTTCGGGATGGCCGAAGGGCTGGTCAACTACACCCGCCTCGACGATCCCGAGGAGATTGCGAGCGAGACCCAGGGCCGGCCCATCTCGCCCCACGACGAGGTCCGCGTCGTCGACGACGAGGACCGCGACGTCGAGGACGGGCAGGTCGGTCACCTGCTCACGCGCGGGCCCTACACGATCCGCGGCTATTACAGGGCCGACGCGCACAACGCGAAAGCGTTCACGCGCGACGGCTTCTACCGCACGGGCGATCTCGTGCGCCGCACGCCGTCGGGCTACCTGGTCGTCGAGGGCCGCGAAAAGGACCAGATCAACCGCGGCGGCGAGAAGATCGCGGCCGCGGAGGTCGAGAACCACGTCCTCGCCCACCCGGCGGTGCGCGACGCGGCGCTCGTGGCCATGCCGGACGAGCGGCTCGGCGAGCGGTCGTGCGCGTTCCTCGTGCCCCGCGGGCAGCCGCCGGCCGCGCGCGAGATAAGCGCCTTCCTGCGCGAGCGCGGCGTCGCTCCGTACAAGGTCCCCGATCGCGTCGAGTGGCTCGACGCGCTCCCGACGACGAGCGTCGGCAAGGTGGACAAGAAGGCGCTCCGCAAGTGGATCGCCGATCGGCTCGCGCGGGGCGCCGAGCGCTGAAGCGCGGCGCGGGCCGGGGCGGCAGGGCGAGGGCGCCTCGCGCGAGCCGCCGAGATGAAACGCTGTGACCACGTGAGAGAGGAACAACCATGGCCATCCCCAGCATCCAGACCTATTCCATGCCGCGCGTCGACGAGCTCCCGGAGAGCCGGGTGCCCTGGCGGCCGGATCCGAGGCGCGCGGTCCTCTTGATCCACGACATGCAGGACTACTTTCTCGGCTACTACGACGCCAAGGCGTCGCCGGTCGTCGAGCTCTACGCCAACACCCGCCTGCTGCGCGAGCGGTGCGCGGCGAGCGGGATCCCGGTCGTCTACACGAAGCAGCCCGCCGAGCAGTCGAGGGCGCAGCGCGGCCTGCTGCTCGATCTCTGGGGGCCCGGGCTGACGCAGCACCCGGACAAGGAGGCGATCGTGAGCGATCTCGCGCCGGGGAGCGCCGATACGGTCCTCACGAAGTGGCGTTACAGCGCCTTCCAGCGCACCGAGCTCCTCGACCTGCTGCGCCGGTGGGGGCGCGATCAGCTGATCGTGTGCGGGATCTACGCCCATATCGGGTGCCTGATGACCGCGTGCGAGGCGTTCATGAACGACATCCAGCCGTTCTTCGTGACCGACGCGACCGCCGATTTCTCCCGGGCGCAGCACGAGATGGCCATCGCCTACGTGGCGCAGCGCTGCGGCGTCGCGCTGCCGACCAGCGCCGTCGTGGCGGCGCTCGCGCCCCGGGACGACGCGGGCGCCGCGCCGCGCGAGGCGGCAGGGCCGGTGTCGCTCGGGCGGGCGCAGGGCCGGGCGAGCTGGCTCGATCGCCTGCGCGGCGACGTCGCCGAGATCCTGGATCAGCCCGCCTCGGCGCTCTCGGATCGCGAGCACGTGCTCGACCTGGGGCTCGACTCCATCCGTCTCATGACCCTCGTCGAGCGATGGCGCGCCGCGGGGCTCGACGTCACGTTCGTGGAGCTCGGCGAGCTGCAAACGCTGGCGCAGTGGTGGGAGCTCCTGTCGACCCGGCTGCCGCGCGAGGCCCGGCAAGCCCACCGGCAGGGCGGCGAGGCGCTCAGCCAGGAGGCCGCCGGCTGACGCCCGCGTCACCGCGCGTCGACGAGCCCGGATTCACCATGAGCCACACCGCGACTCCCCCGCAAGGGGCGGCGGCGCGCACGCCGCCGCGTCTCCTCGAGGTGCTGCGCGCGACCTCGATCACGCCGCATCTGCGGCGGATCACCCTCGGCGGCGAGGCGCTCGCGGGGTTCCCCGCGGGCTCCGGCGGCGCGCACATCAAGGTGTTCCTCCCGCGGGACGGCCAGTCGGCGCCGGAGCTGCCCACGCTCGGTCCGGACGGCCCGGTCTGGCCTCCCGCGCCGCGGCGGCCGATCACGCGGACGTACTCGGTGCGCCGGTACGACGCGCGGGCGAGCGAGCTGGAGATCGACTTCGTGCTGCACGGGGACGACGGCCCCGCGTCGCGCTGGGCCCGCCGGGTCGAGCCGGGCGGCCGGATCGGCGTCGCCGGGCCCAGCGGCCCGGATCCGATGCTGGGGCCCGCCGACTGGTACCTCCTGGCCGGCGATCTCGCCGCGTTGCCGGCGATCGGCGCGCTGCTGGAGGCCCTGCCGGCCACGGCGCGCGGACACGCCTTCATCGCGGTCCCGGACGAGGCCGACGTGCAGCCGATCGCGCGTCCACCGGCCGTCGCGCTGACCTGGCTGCCGCTCGGCGGAAAGCACGCGCCCGGCCCCGCGCTGGAAGACGCCGTGCGCGCGCTCGAGTGGTCGCCGGGCCGGGCCTTCGCCTGGGTGGCCGGCGAGGCGTCGTCGGTCCGCGCGATCCGCGATCACCTGCGGAACGAGCGCGGCCTCGGGCGCGACGCGATGTACGCCGTCCCGTACTGGAAGGCCGATCGCGCCGAGGAGGCGTATCACGAGGAGCGCCACCGGTTCATGGACGAGCTCGACCCCACCTGACGGAGAGCGAGAGATGGAGATCGATTTCAAGCACAAGGTCGCGCTCGTCACGGGCGCCGCCCAGGGGATCGGCGAGGCCGTCGCGCGGGCGCTCGCGGCGCGCGGCGCGGCCGTGGCGGCGCTCGACGCGAACCGGGAGCGCCTCGACGCCGTGGTCGCCGATCTGACGGCGGGCGGCCACCGCGCCGCGGCGTTCCCGGTCGACGTGTCGGACGGCGAGGCCGTCGACAGGGTCGTGGACCGCGCCGAGCGGGAGCTCGGCCCCGTCGACATCCTGGTCAACGTGGCGGGCGTCCTGCGCGTCGGCCCGGTCCTGGAGCTGAGCGACGAGGACTGGGAGCGGACCTTCGCGGTCAACACCCGGGGTGTGTTCAACGTGAGCCGGGCCGTGGCGCGGCGCATGACGGGGCGCGCTTCGGGGGCGATCGTGACGGTCGGGTCCAACGCCGCGCGGACCCCGCGGGTGCACATGGCCGCTTATGCCGCCTCGAAGGCGGCCACGACCATGTTCACGAAGTGCCTCGGCCTGGAGCTCGCGAGATACAATATCCGGTGCAACGTCGTCTCCCCGGGCTCGACGGACACGCCGATGCAGCGCGCGCTCTGGACCGACGGGCGCGGGGCGCGCGCGGTCATCGCCGGCTCCCCCGAGGCGTTCAAGCTGGGGATCCCGCTGAGCCGGATCGCCGAGGCCGAGGACGTCGCCGCGGCGGTGCTGTTCCTCGCCTCGGATCAGGCGCGGCACATCACGATGCACGACCTCTGCGTCGACGGCGGCGCCACGCTCGGCGCCTGATCCGCTCGGCGCGCGCAGCCCGGCGGCCGGGGCGGCCGCCGGGCCTCGCCGCTCACGCCCCGCCCTTCTCGACCTTGCCGAATACGATATCCGACGCCGTGCCGCTCATCACCACGGCGGCCACGGCGATGGCGACCGCGACGGCGATCGCGCCGACGACCCGGGACGGCTTCATCTGCCACCACATCGCCAGGCCGGTCAGCGCCCAGAGGACCAGGGTGATCCCGGTGATGTCCGCGAACAACGCCCAGATCCACGTCATGCCGCCGTGCACCGGGAAATGGTGCGTCTTGTGGAGCATCCCGAGCAGCTCCACGAAGAGCGGCTGTCCGGCGGCGCCGTCGAGCCGCCCGTCGAGGCGGCCCGCGCCGAGGTCGTACGTGACGTTCCACAGGCGGCCGTCCGCGTCGCGCATGCGAAAGCGCAGCTCGGGGCTGACCTTCGGGTGCGCGCGCAGCGGCCCCGCGCCGTCGATGCCCAGCTTGGGCAGGAGATCCTTCACCTGCGCCTCCACGGCCGCCATCCGGTGCTCGGGCAGCTCGACCGTTGCGCCGGCGAACGGAGGATCGGGCGCCTTCGCGGGCTCGGGCGGGAACGTGGAGAGCGTCGCGGCTCCGTCGTCCAGGCGGATGAGCACCATGGTGCGCCCCCCGTCGCTGGTCGAGCCGATGAGCTCGGGCCAGCCCGAGAACGCGCCGGGGGTCGACGCGTCGAGCGTGTAGCGGGACGCCGAGCCGGCGTTGAGCTGCTCGACGACCTTGCGCGCCACGGCGTCGGGATCCCACGGCCTGAACGCGGTGAGCGCCGACACCTGCTCGGCCGAGATCGACCGCCGCTCGAAGTCGCGCCCGATCTGCGGGTGGTTGAACAGCACGCCGCTGATCCCGAACAGCAGGATCCAGGGAAACACGAGCAGCCCGAGGTACATGTGCGCGCGCCGCACGACCTTCATGGCGGCGCCGTACCGCTGCCGCGGGCGGCGGCCCTGCGGGGCGCGCGGCTCCCGCGCAGGGCCGTCGCTCGTCGCACCTTCGCGATCGGGCGCCAGCATCATCGCAGCTTCGCGGCCGAGAACACGACGCCGGGCGCCGTCAGGCTCACCTCGCCGGGGCCGTTCCCGCCGAGCTCGCGGAAGGTGGTGGAGTCCTGGCCGAGGAACTGGAGCACGAAGCTCTTGCCGCCGAGCGACACGCTCACGACGCTGCCGCTCGTGGGCTCGGCCTCGAGCAGCGTGGCCTCCGGCGCGTCGCCGAGGGTGACGCTGGCCCACCGCCACGCCGCGGCGCTCGCGAGCACCCGCGGGTGGGTGTCCTCCTTGATCGCGAACGCGCCCTCGTCGAGCACGCGCAGATACGCCTCGCCGCCGGAGCCGACGATCAGCGAGCCGGCCGCGTCGCCGTCGAACAGCGAGCCGAGCTCGACGTGGAAGTCGGGGTCGAACTTCCCGGCCTCGAGGTCGAACCGCACCATGCAAGGCGCCGCCGCGTTGTCCGGGTTGAGCCGGTGCACCGCGGCGCCGTACGCCTCGGTGGCCATGTAGATCTTGCCGTCGGGCCCCACCGCGCCGTCGCGCACGTAGCCGCAGCGATCGTCGGTGACCACGGTCGCCTCGTCCGTCGCCGTGTCCACGACGACGATCCCGGCCTGGCTCGGCACCTCGGGCCCGTTCCTCCAGCCGGCGAAGGAGATCACCGCGCCGTCCACGCGCAGGGGCGCCGCGGTGAACGTGAGCGTGGCGTCCCCGAGCACGAGCGCGTCGAGCGGGATGGCGCCGGTGACCGTCATCTCCTTCGGATTCCAGATCACCACCTGCGCGGTGGTCCCGTCGAAGAAATATGCCTTTGTCTCGGACACGAACTGGAACTGTCCCCCGTACTCGTCGAGCTTCGCGAGCCCCTGTCCCTGGAAGCTCACGGTGGCGCCCTTCTTCAGGCTGCCGTTCGCCCCGAGGTCATAACGGGTCACGGTCGGCCCGGCGTCGCTCGCCACGAACAGGGCGCCCCCGCCGTCGGGGCCCGCGCCGATGGCGCGCCCCAGGATCTCGATGCCGCTGTCGAGCGACAGCGGCTGATCGCTGTCGAGCGTGTCGGTCAGGAGGATGTAGCTCAGCGTGTCGGCCGCCTCGACGCCGAACACCTGCGTCGTGAGCGCGACGACATCCCCGGAGGCGCTGCCCGCGCCGCCCCCGTTGCCGCCGACACCCTCGCTCTCATCGTCGCCGCACGCGGCGAGGCAAGGCACGATCAGGGTGAACAGGAACGGCGTGAGCAGACGCAGAGAACGCGACATGGACAACTCTCCTTCTTTCGATCGATCACGTGGTCACAGGTCGAGGACGAGCTTGGCGTAAGCCGCTCGCCCGGGACGCTGTACACCGAAGAAATCAAAGGCTTTTTCGTCTGTGAGGTTGCGGACCTCGAGGCTGCCGCTCACCGAGCGTCCGCCGCGCTGCACCGCGTAGCCGAGCGTGAGCGCGTGCAGGAGCTGCGGCTCGACGGCGTGCTTCTCGTCCCCGGCGCTCTGCCAGCCGAGCAAGAACTCGCCGACGTAACGTGTGCTCCAGGTCAGCGACAGCGCGTCGTGCGGGTGGAACGGCTCGGGCCACGTGAGGCGCGCGGAGACGTCGGCGAACAGGTAAGGCTGGTTGAGCATGCGATCGCCCTTGAAGCGGGCGAGCGGGCCTGTGCCGGTCGTGTTGCGGAAGTCCTGCCAGGTGAGCTGGCCGTCGAGGGCCACGAACTCGCCCGGCGACGTCCACCCGACCGACGACTCGAAGCCCACGGACCGGGCCGACGGGAAGTTCTCGTACTTGGCGTAGCTGGCCTGTCCGCCCAGCCGGATGAGATCCTCGACGAAGCGGCCGAAGCCGTTCACGTCGAAGCGGAGCTCCCCGAAGCCGATCTCCGCGCGCTCCAGGGTCACGCCGGCGTTCACGTTGTGGCTCGCCTCCGGCGCGAGGTGCAGGCTGTCGGTGATGACGCCGCCGTCGCCGAACAGCTCCTCCGCGCTGGGCAGCCGGGTGGCCAGCTCGTACGAGGCCTTCGCGTAGAGCGCGTCCGTGAAGCGGAAGCGCAGGCTGTCGCCGATCCCGAGCCGGTGGCGCGTCAGGTCGAGATCGCGGAGGACGCCGTTCGGGAGCACCTCCTTGGTCCCGATCACCTGCGCATAGCCCTTGAGGAAGGCGATGTTCGCGAGCCGGCCTTCGAGCCCCTTCGCCTCGTACTCGACGCCTGCCACGCCGCCGAGCAACCCCCGCCGCGCGGTGAGCGGATCGTACCCCTCGCGGATCGCGCTGTTCTTCCCGGTGCGGGTCGCGTACGTCGGCGACACCCCGAAGCGCAGGAGGTGATCCGGCGCGGCGCGGTAGGCCAGGCTCACGGTGGCGAACGCCGAGTGCTGGAGGACGGCCTGATCGGCCGCGCGGCCCATCTCCCCGCGCTGCGGGAGCGTCGCCACGCAGCGACCTCGCCAGTCGTAACGGCACGTCGCGAGATCGCGGAAAACGGTGCGCGCGAGCGCATACCCCGCCACGGCGTCGAGCCGGAGCCCCTTCGAGAGCGGCTGCGCATACCGCACGTGACCGCCGCCGGACTGCCTGCCGTAGGTGACCTCGCCGTAGGGCACCGTCATGTACAGGTTGTGCTGCACGTCGCGGTCGTGCGCGGTGTAGAAGGCCCGCAGGAGCAGCCGATCGGCCCAGGGCCGCCGGAGCCACCCGCCCTCGATCGAGCCGCCGGCCGCGCGGTAGCGGTCGTGGAACCGGCGGACCTCGGCGCGCGAAAGGCGCCCGCTCGCGTCGACCACCTCGACGTCCCTCATCGGGTAGTCGTTCCGCGCGTGATCGGCGAAGGCGCTCGCGCGCGCGAACAGCCCGCTGGGCTCGTCGGCGTGGCGCGCGCTCAGGGTCATCCGGTACGTGCCGAAGGAGCCGACCTGGTAAGACGCCGAGCCGCCCGTCCCGCGGGTCTCGCGATCGGTCACGAGGTTCACCGCGCCGCCGAGCGCGTCCGCGCCGAAGCGCACGGGCACGACGCCGCGGTAGATCTCGACCCGCTCGACGAGGTTGACCGGGACGCTGGCGATCCCCGCCGAGTAGCCCGACAGCGCGAGCGGCACGCCGTCGAGGAAGAAGCGGATCTGGTCGCCGGTGAGTCCGTTCAGCGAGAAGCGGGCCGCGGAGCCGAGGCCGCCCCCGCGGCGCACGCTCACGCCCTCGGAGCGGGCGAGCACCTCGCCGAGATCCGCGGACTGCCGCCGCGCCAGCGCGGTCTCGACGACCTGCACGGCCTCCGCGGATCGGCGCAGCCGCTCGGCCTCCGAGGCGCCGCGCACGCTCACCTCGATCGGCGGGGCCGCGGCCACGGGCACGAGGCGCATCGTCGCCTCCGCCTCCCGCCCGGAGGCGGCGGGCGGCGATGCGATCGGCGCCGCCGCGGCGGGCGGCGCGGGCAGCCGGAAATCGTAGCGGTAGAGGATGCGCGCCGCGACGCTCCGGTCGCCTCGCCGGGCGGGCCGGAAGCGGAAGCGCTGCGCCGCCTCCTGCGCGGCCTCGTCGAACCCGTGACCTGCGGGCGACGCGACGTCCGCCTGCGTGACGCGCCCCGCCGCGTCGATCGTCAGCTTCAGGACGACGCTCGCCTCCGTGCCCGCCGCGCGCGCCTCCTCCGGATACGCGGCCTCCACGGCCTCGATGAGCTCGGGCGCGCGCACCTCGAGCGCCGCGCCGTCGCCGGGCGCCGCGCGCCCCGCCTCGCCCTCCGGCGCCGCGCCGCGCTCCTCGGCGCGCGCCTCCCCGCTCGGCGGCGCCTCGTCGCGCGGCCGCGCTTCCTGCGCGGAGGCGGCGCGCGCGCCGCAGAGCAGCAGGGCCAGGATCCAGAACGTCCCGCCGCCGCCCGCGGCGGTCCGCCTCCTGGTCGATCCGGCCCTCGCCCGCGGGGCCGCGATCGGCGCTCGCGTCTCGGCGCTGCTGCGAGCGTGCATGGGTCAGAGCTCGACCTCGGTCTCGGCCGTCGCCTCGTCCCCTGCCGGCGCGATCGGGATGACCACGACGCGCTTGCATCGCCGGCACTTCAGCTCGATGCCGCCGGCCACGTGCCGCGCGAGCATGCTGCCGCAGTCGCAGCGCACGGCGTCGGTCCCCCCATGGCCGGCGACGCCGCAGCGCTCGCACCGGCCGCCGGACGGAGCCTCCCGTTTCAGCGTCAGGTCGTTCATCCCTGGCCCTCTTTCCCGTCCACGGCGATCCCAGAAATGATAATGAAAGTGACTTTCAATTTATCGAGTCGAGCCTCTACCATGAAAATCGCCGGATAGTCAAGGAAAAATCGCTCGCAGCGGAAGCGGCGCCTGGAGCGCCTGGCTCGCCCACCGAGGGCGGCCCGCCTAGGCCGGCGCACGGCGAGCCCGCGAAACCCGGCCCATTCGCCGGCCCGAGCGAATCCGCTTGACGGGATCTACCCGATCCTCTAGCTAATTGAAAGCAGCTTTCACTTTCATATTCACGTCTTCAACCGGGTGCCGGTTCACCGCTCCGGTGCGCGTGCGCCGGGACCGGTCTCCGGGGCGGCGCGGCGACGCCGGTCGGCCCTGTCGTCCGACGCGCGCGCCCCTCGGGCCTTCGTGCGAACGCGCCAGTCGCGCGCTGCCCCCGCGAGGGACGACGGGACGGCGGCGCGGAGCGAAGACAACAACGACGAGCCACGCGCGCTTCGTGGAAGCCGCGTCCTGAGGTCCTGAATCCATGAGCGTCAGTCACCCCCTCACCCAAGCGCAAGCGGCCATGTGGCTCGACCACGAGAGGGATCCGCAGAGCACCGTCAACAACACGGCGGAGCGCATCGAGCTGCGCGGGCCGCTCGACCTCGATCGGCTCAGGCAGGCGCTCATCGCCATGCAGGGCGAGGCGGAGGCCCTGCACATCCGCTTCTTCGAGCAGGACGGCGAGCCCCGCCAGCGCCTCGGGGAGGCGGCGCAGCCCCCGATCGCGCTGCGCGATCTGACCGGCGCGGAGGACCCGCGGCGCGCGGCCGACAGGGAGATCCTGGCGCGGCTCGACGAGCCCTTTTCGCTCGAGGAGGGGCGGCTCTACGACCAGACCATTTACCGGCTCTCGCCCGATCACCACATCTGGGTCTTCCGCGCTCACCACATCACCCTCGACGGCTACGGCTTCCAGCTCTGCAAGAGCCGGGTCGCCGAGCGCTACCGCGCGCTGGGGGGCGGCGCGCCGCTCTCTCCGCGGTTCGCCGGCTTCGCCCCGGTGATCGCCGAGGACGTCGCTTACCAGGGCTCCGCGCAGGTCGCGCGGGACCGCGAGGCGCTCATGCGCGTTTACGACGGGCTCGATCTGCCGCCGGTGCTGTTCGAGGAGCTCGGCCTCCTGCGCGGCAACCGCGCGAGCACGGCGCTGCCCGCGCGGCTCGGCGCGAAGCTCAAGAAGCGGGCGATCGATCTCAAGACCAGCTGGCCCAACCTGCTCTTCGGCATGGTGGCCGCGTTCCACGCGCGCCTGACCGGGGAGCGCGACGTGCTCCTCGGCGTGCCGGTGATGCAGCGGATGGGCAGCGCCGCGCTCAACGTGCCGTGCATGGCCATGAACATGATCCCCGTCCGCGTCCGCGTCGATCCGGGCGCCCCCCTCCCGGAGCTCGCGCAGCGCGCGCGGCGCGCCTTCGACGGCCTGCGCGCCCACCAGCGGTACCACTACCTGCACCTCTGGCGCGACATGGATCACAAGCGCCTGTTCGGCCCCGAGGTGAACGTCATCCCGTTCAACGCGCCGCTCGACTTCGGCCCCGAGCTCGAGGCGACCGTGACGAACGTCGCTTCCGGCCCGGTGGAAGACCTCTCCTTCGCCTTCTCCAGCTGGGGAGACGACATCCACTTCACGCTCGACGGGCACCCGTCGCTCTACGATCGGGCCACCCTCGAGGGGCACCAGCAGGCGTTCGTGGCGGCGCTGGACGAGGGCTGCGACGCGCCCGCCGCGGCCACGCTGGCGTCATGAGCGCCGCCCGGGGACCGCGCGGGGGCCGGGGCGCCGCCGCGACACGGGAGGCGGCCCACGGCCGGGCGCGAGGCGATCATGGCTAGCGCGCGCTCCGAGCGGACGATCCTGCTCCTCGTCGCGGCGGTCCAGTTCGTCAACCTCCTCGACGTCATGATGGTCATGCCGCTCGGGCCGGACCTCGCCGCGGCGCTCGGCATCCCGCTGTCCGATCTCGGCCTCGTCGGCGGCAGCTACACCGCGGCCGCGGCGCTCTCGGGCGTCGCCGGCGCGTTCTTCCTCGACCGGTTCGACCGGCGCAGCGCGCTCGCGGTCGCGATGCTCGGCCTCGTCGTCGCCACGGCGGCGGGCGGCCTCGCCACCGGGCTCTCGACCCTGCTCGCGGCGCGCGTCCTCGCCGGCGCCTTCGGGGGGCCCGCGGCGGCGATCTCCCTCTCGATCGTCGCCGACGTCATCCCGCCCGAGCGGCGCGGCAAGGCCATGGGCGTCGTCATGGGCGCCTACTCGTTCGCCGCGGTGCTCGGCGTGCCGGCCGGGCTGGAGCTCGCGCGGCGCGGCGGCTTCCAGGTGCCGTTCTTCGCGGTCGCCGGCCTCGGGGTCCTCGTCGCGGGGCTCGCGACCGCGCTCCTGCCCTCGATGCGCGGCCACATCGGCGGCGCGGCGGCGCCGGGGAGCGCCCTCCGCGAGCTCCGCGCCTTGCTCGGCCGCCCGCTCGTCGCGCGCTCGTACCTGGCGACCACGGCCCTGATGATGGCGTCGTTCCTGATCATCCCGAACATCTCGGCCTACGTGCAGAACAACCTCGGCTACCCGCGCGAGCGGCTCGGCCTGCTCTACCTCGCGGGCGGCGCGCTCAGCTTCGTCGTGATGCGCACGGCGGGCCCGCTGCTCGACCGGCTCGGCGCGTTCCGCACGAGCCTCTCCGGCGCGGCGCTGCTCGTGGCCGTCCTCTACGCCGGGTTCCACGCGTACGTGCCGGGGCTGCCCGTGCTCGCGGTGTTCGTCGGCTTCATGACCGGCACGACGATCTGCAACATCTCCTACAGCACGCTCGCCTCGAAGGTGCCGCTCCCCTCGGAGCGGGCGCGCTTCGCCTCGATGCAGTCGGCGGTGCAGCACCTCGCGTCCGCGCTCGCCGCGTTCGTGTCCGCCAGGATGCTCCGCGAGCTCCCGGACGGGCGCCTCGACGGCATGGGCGGCGTGGCCGCGCTGGCGATCGCCTGCGCGCTCGTCTTCTGCCCGCTGCTGCTCTGGATCGAGCGCCGGGTCGCCCTCGCGGGCCGCGCCGGGCCGGCGCTCGCCGCGCGGCCGGCCGGGTCGCTCAGCCGCCCTCCTCGCCCGTGAGCTGCGCGAGCGCGCGCTCCAGGTGCGACAGCCCTGCGGCGCCCGCGGATCGCGCCCGCAGCTTCCCCTCGCCGTCGAACAGGAAGTAGGCCGGCCAGAGGCCGCCCGTCTGGAAGCGGTCGCCGATCGCGTGCGCGTTGTCGATGGCGACCGGCTCGTCCATGCCGCTCTCCGCCACGGCGGCCTCCACCCCGTCGACGCGCGTGTCGGACTCCTGGCGAGGCATGTGGACCGAGACGAAGCGGACGCCGCGCGGCCCGTATTTGTCCTTCCACGCGCGCAGGGTGGGCAGGTTGTCCTTGCAGAGCGAGCACGACACCGCCCAGAAATGCACGACGACCGGCGCGCCCTCGAGCGCGGCGGGCGTGGGCTCGCCGTGCAGCCAGCGCGTCGCGCCCTCGAACGAGGGCATCGGCGCGCCGCTAGGCAGCACGGCGCTTCTCCGCCGCGATCTCGATCGTGTCCTTGCCCGGCTTCCAGTCGGACGGGCACAGGCCGCCGGTCTGGAGCGCCGCGAGCACGCGGAGGGTCTCGTCGGTCGAGCGGCCGATGTTGAGCGAGTGGATCACGGCGTACTGGAGGATGCCCTTGGGATCGACGATGAAGAGCCCGCGCAGCGCCGCGTGGACGCCCTCGATGAGGACGCCGTACCTGCGCGCCACCTCGCCCGAGTGGTCGGCGGCGATCGGGTAATTCACGCCCGCGATGCCGTTCTGCTCCCGGGGCGTCATCGCCCAGGCCCGATGGGTGTAGGTCGTGTCGGTCGAGCAGCCGAGGAGGCTCGTGCCGAGCTGATCGAAGTCGGCGCGCCGATCGGCCAGGGCGAGGATCTCGGTCGGACAGACGAAGGTGAAGTCCATCGGATAGAAGAAGAAGAGGAGCCACCGGCCGCTGTGATCCGACAGGGAGACCGTGAGATCGTGGCGGTTCGGGGCGGCGGGATCGAACACGGGGAGCGTGAACGCGGGGGCGGGCTCACCCACTCTGGCGATGGACATGATTCCTCCGTGGGCCTCGTCGAGCGCGAGCTCGCTCGGCCGGCGCGCTGGCAATTGCGTCGATCGATGACGTCGATCGATGGCGTCGACGCCGAGGTCGTGGTGCCGGTGCCCGCGGCGTCAACGGCGGCGCGCTGGGCCGCCGGCGCGGGCGACCGGGGCGGCGCGGCGGGCGGGCGATCCGGGCGCGCTCACGGCGCGGGCGGCGGGAGCGACGCGTCGGCCGGCGCGACGCCGGCGGCGACCGCGGGGTGGTCCTCGCCTTCGCGCGCCCCCGCCGCCTGCGTGACGAACAGCAGCGAGAACCCGGGATGGGCGGCCACCCAGGGCGCGCGGGGCGCGAGCGCGGAGGACGCGCCGAACACCGGCGCCGCCGCGCGCTGGAGCGGCCCGTCGTGACCGAAGCGGGCCGCGAGGCCGATCGCGGAGCGGCCTGCGCTGTCGCGGCCGGCGTAGTAGACGCGCAGGCTCGGGCGGCCCGTGGCGGAGACGGCGAGCACCGGCGCGGGGTCGAAGACGGCGGCGCTGTCGAAGGGCTCGTCCTCGCCCGCGCTCGCGCCGGCGGCCGGCAGGGGCGCCGGCGCGAGCGCGGGGCCGTCGCCGACGCGCTCCCAGGCGAGGCCGTCGTCGCTGCGCGCCTCGCCCACGAAGGAGGCGCCCCCCTCGCCCGCGACGACGTAGAACATCCGGAGCGAGCCGTCGGGCAGGCGGACCACGCCGGGGCTGCCGGGAATGGCGCCGCGCTCCCAGCCGCCGTCGCCGGGCGCGGTCGGCGCGAGCACGGGCGCCGGCTCGCGCGCGAAGGCGACGCCGCCTTCGCTGCGGGCGAGGCCGATGCCGCCCTCCGCCGCGTAGTAGAGCCAGATCTCGCCGCCCACGAGGAGCGCCGAAGGGGCCGCCACCGTGCCGCCTTCCCAGGGCAGCTCCGGCGCGAGGACCGTCACCGGCGATCGCCCGAACGAGCGGCCGTCCGCGGCCTCGTAGCGGACGATCGCGTTCGGCGGGGCGCGTGGATCCGGCGGGGCGTCCTCGGGGCGGAGCGTGGCGGCGAAGAAGCCGGCGGCCGCGGGCGTCGAGGGATCGCCGTCGAGATCGACCACCGAGGCGTCGCGCGCGAAGCGCTCGTCGTCGTTCATGACGTGCGGGGCCGCCCTGGAGTTGCCGAGCTCTTCCTGGTCGATCTCCCGGAACGGCCCGGCGAGCGCGTTCGGCACGCTGCCCTCGTCGGCCTCCTCCGAAGGGAGCGTTGCGCAGGAACCGAGCGGCCACGGAACCGCGCAGAGGGCGAGCGCTCGAGGGAGGAGCAGCAGCATCGGCAAGCGCGGGCCGAGGCGTGGTGCAGGCCAGCGTGGGCCCCGAGGTTCATGGATGGGCATGCGGGTCGGGTCCTGGAGCACCAATCAACCATAGTGCATCCCCGCAGGGAGCGGCCTGCGAGGGCGGACGGCTCCTCCCCTCTCCTCTTGGCGACCATCGCGTCCGGGCGTCTTTCTCTAACCGCCCACGGGATCGCGTCCCTGATAGATTCGAGGACTTACGAGCCCATCGCCGGTTGCCCCATCAGCTCATCGGTCTCGCAAGCACGCGGAATCGTTGATTTTATCAATCCAACCCGCTGCCTGCCCGCGCTGGCCGAGGCCATCCAGGCGCAGATGCCCACGTGGAGTCGGTTCGAGGGAGATAGTCACCGGGCGGTGAAGCCGCCGTCGATGAGGAGGGTGGTCCCGGTGATGAGCGACGCGGCGGGCGACGCGAGGAAGACGACGGCGCCCGCCACGTCGACGGGCTCGCCGACGCGCCCGAGGGGGATCCTCGACAGGAGATCGTCTCGAAACGCCTCGTCTTTGAGCCATTTGACGGTGCCCGGCGTCCGGATGAACGTCGGGGCGACCGCGTTCACGTTGATGCCGTACCTGGCCCACTCGACCGCGAGGCATTTGGTCAGGTGCGCGATCCCTGCCTTGGTCATGCAGTAGACCGACTCGGTCGGTAGACCGACGAACCCCGCCTGCGAGCTCAGGTTCACGATCTTGCCGCCGCGGTTCTTGATCATCGTCCGCCCGACCTCCTGGCTCACGAAGAACGTGCCCTTGATGTTCACCGCGACGGTGAGATCGAAGTCCTCTTCGGTCACGTCTTCTGCGGGGTTCGGCGGGCCGACCCCGGCGTTGTTGACGAGGATGTCGATGCGACCGAAATGGCGGATCGCTTCGGCCACCGCGCTCCTGATCTCCGACGTGCGCGTCACGTCCATTTGCAGCGGGAGCGCGCGTCGGCCGAGGGCGCGTATGGCCTCGGCGAGCTCCCCCGCTGAGCCGATCTCGCGCAGGCCAAGGGCGACGTCCGCGCCGGCGTGCGCGAGGGCGAGCGCGCATGCGTTCCCGAGTCCGCGGGCGGCCCCGGTGACGAGCGCTACCTGACCCTTCAGATCGAAGCGGGGTGCTTCGCCTGATGATGAAGAAGGTGCATCCGTTGGCATGAGGTCGTCTCGCAAGAACGGGAGCTCGCGTCAAGCGCGCGGCAGCGGAAGTTGGCCGCCGCCTCGCGCGCGGAACACCACTGCGGCAGATGACACGGAATCCACTTGCTCTCGTCCAGCGACGGGCCGGAAAACTCGTCATGAAACTCGAGCAGATAGCCGGGCTTTTCGATCGGATTGGCAGGAAAGTCCGCTTGCATAAAAAAAATAAGAAAAGCAAAACGGTCCGGATGTCAAAGTTGCACGACCCCGCAGGTGGTGAATCGACATTCCGGCGAAGAACCATCGAGTGCCGCGGCCACCGGCGATTC
The DNA here is from genome assembly GCF_028553905.1 of Sorangium sp. So ce836. Taxonomy (NCBI): domain Bacteria; kingdom Pseudomonadati; phylum Myxococcota; order Polyangiales; family Polyangiaceae; genus Sorangium; species Sorangium sp. So ce836. Next base: position 6,679,236 of record NZ_CP102233.1, read on the forward strand.
CCGCGCGATTCACCTCGTTTATGGGATCAGAACGCAGCCGTCACCGTCGCTCCAAGGTTCACCATCGTGCCGTCCGCTCTGTAATCCCCGACGAAATCGGCCGGATTGTCCTTCTCCACCACCACTTCCGGCAGCACGGACAGCTGCCCGTGCACATCGATCCGGAGCGAGCCCGGCAGCTCCGGCAGAGGCCGATTCAAGACCACGCCCGCCCCCAGCGAGAGCGTGTGCCGATCTGCGTCGATGTAGTTCGTCACCCCCCGCTGCGGCGGGACCGGCGAGCGCTCGTAGACGTATCCCGCACGGATCGGGATCTCGATCGCGGGCCGCGCGCCGCCCTGCGCGCCCTGCCCGGCCACCTCGCGCGGGCTCCCCGCCGCGGCGATCACGTACTCGACGCCCAGCCGCGGCACGAGCCGATCCTCGAACCGGAGCGGCACCACGGACGTGGGCCTCGGATCGTCGGGAAGATCGAGCGGCACCTCCGGGGGCGGCGACGCCTCGAGGTGCGCGCGCGCCCTCGCCACCGGGCTCTCGTAGGCCGACCAGTTCACCCACGTGACGTCGAGGTTCACCCGCAGGCCCCGGATCCGCTGGAAGCTCGCCCCCACGACGACCTGCTGCGGCAGGAACGCGTCGACCGTGCGCGACTCGAGCTCATAGAGGAGCGGCACCTCGATGCCCGCGAAGTCGACGACCCCCTGCAGCCGCGCGTCGATCGACAGCGGGAGCTTCGCCTCCCCGCGGTAGACGAGCCCGACGAAGCCGAGATCCCCGGCGCGCACCCGGGCGCCGAGCTGCGGGTAGCGGATCGACGTGAGATCCGCGTCCACCTCGTGGCGGAGCGCGGAGTCGTAGGGCGACAGCGCGTCGGCGCGGCCCGTCACCGAGAAGCGGCCCCGCGTCGAGGCGAGGAAGGCGACGCCGCCGCCGAGCTCCAGGAACGGGAACGGGCGCACCGCGATGTTCGCGGCGAGGAACAGGATCGAGAGCCGGTCGTCGTAGAGCTCCCAGCGCGGCGTCTCCTGGCGGATCGCCTTGATCCGCGACAGCCCGTCGTCCGGCAGGAACGTCGCCAGCCCGAACGCGAACGGGACGCCGAGCACCTCGCCCGGCGCGACGAGGCCGCCCGACAGCCCGTGGACATCGCGCGCGCCGCTGTCGCGGCCGTTCGTGCGCAGGCCGTTCGACGCGTGGCTGTAGCCGATCGAGAGGCCGAGCCCCGTCGCGCCGGCGAGGCCCGCCGGGTTGTAGTAGCTCGCCGAGAAGTCTGTCGCGTCCGCCGCGAGCGCGCCGCCCATCGAGGCGCCGCGCGAGCCGAACCCGTACGCGTCGGGCGCGTGCGCGCGCGCTCGCCCGGCGGCCAGCGCGGCCAGCAGCGCGGCGGCGGCGCAGGCGGGCCAGCGCATCAGAACGCCACCCCGAGCGTCGTCCCGCCCGCGACCAGGACGCCCCCCGTGCGCACCGCGCCGGCGCCGCCCGCCCCGCCGCCCGCGGCCGGCGCGCCGCGCTTCTGGTGCGCGCGCGGCAGGAGCAGCTGCACCTCCCCGAACAGGTCCAGCGAGAGCCGAGGCAGCGGCGCGGCGAGCGCGAGCCCGTAGCCGAGCGAGAGCGCGACGCGCGCGTTGTCGTAGAGGTTCGACGCGCCCGTCTGCTCGGGCGCCGGTGACGGCTCGAGGTACGCGCCGCCGCGCGCGTGCGCCGTGGCCCCCGGCCGCAGCGCGAGGCTGCGCTCCACGCCGACGTGCGGCACGACCGTGTCCGAGTACCCCGGAGCCGCGGGCGCCGGCGCCCCGCACGGGCCGGCGAACGGCTCGCCCGTGGCGGGGTCGACGTCCGGGCAGCGCACCGTCGCCTCGACCGGGCCGGGGTACGCCGACCAGCGCTTGTACGTCGCGCCGATCGCCACCTTCCAGGGGCCCTCCACGCGCGCCACCTCGAGCGCGACCTGCGCCGGATCGTACTGCGCGATCCCCGCGATGTGGAGCGGCGGCACGGCGATCCCCCCGAGATCCTCGGCGTGGATGACGACGTCGAAGCGCCCGGCGAGCTCGCCGCGGAACGTGGCCCCGACGCGGTACGCGCCGATGTCGTAGCTCGCGCCGAGGATGGGCCCGTAGCTCGCGACGAGGGTGTCCTCGACCAGCGTGCCCACGCGGCCGGACGCGTCGGTCGCCACCGTCACCGAGCCGGACAGCGCCGCCAGCGCGGCGAAGCCGGCGCCCACCCGGACGCCGTGGCCGAGCGACGCGCCGAGCGCCGCCTGCGCCGCGACCGACTGGGTCCGGTCCGCGACCGGGAACTGCGGCGTCTCCGGGTAGAGGATCCGCCCGCGGACCACCACGTCGAACGGCGCGAAGAAGCCGAGGCCGATCGTCACGCGATCCGCGAGCGCGCCGCCGAACGGGATCGGCACCGTGGCGCCGATCAGGCTGCCGCGCAGCGGCGCGTACGAGAGCCGCCGGCCGCCCGCGCGGAGGTCGAAGATCGCGCCCTCGAGCCCCAGGGTGAGCCGGCGCTCGCGCGACAGCGACAGGAGCGCCGGGTTCGCGTAGACGGCCTCGTAGCCCTCCGCGATCGCGGCGCCGGTCGCGCCCATGGCGCTCGCGCGCGCGCCGAAGCCGAGCACGTCCTCCGGCGACGCCCGCGCGGCGCCGGCCGGCGCGAGGGCGAGCCCCGCCGCGACGAGGGGCGCGAACCCGCGCCGCATCCAGCGGATCGGGCGAAGCATGCGCGGGCGACCGTAGACTGGGCCGCCCTGGCGCGCTAGTCGGTATCCGCCGTGGATCTCCGCCCTCGAAGCAGCTCGGACGAACGTCGCCCTCGCCTCGCCCTCCAGGCCGTGCTGCCGGAGGAGCTCGCCGGCGCGTGCGGCATCGACCTCACCGACGCGCGCCGCATCGTCTCGCTGGCGCACCGCCTCGGGGAGCTGCCCGCGCGCGCGCCCGCGACCGTCCGGCGCGCCGCGCTCGAGGCCGCGCGCTCGGCGGGCGAGATCAGGACGCTCGCGCTCGTGGAGCGGCGCGCGAGCGCCGAGGATCCGTTCGTGAAGTACGCGTTCCGTCTGGAGGACGGCGCGACGATCGAGTCGGTGCGCATCCCGCTCGAGCGGCCGGGGCGGTACTCGGCGTGCGTGAGCTCGCAGGTCGGCTGCGCGCTCGCCTGCGCCTTCTGCGCCACGGGGCGCATGGGCCTCGCGCGCAACCTGGAGGCCTGGGAGATCGTCGAGCAGGTGCGGCTCATCCGCCGGGATCTCGGCGCCACCGTGGGCGGCGGTGCGCGCGTGCACGGCGTGCTGTTCCAGGGCATGGGCGAGCCGCTCGCCAACGCCGATCGCGTCATCCAGGCGATCCGGGTGCTCTCGGAGCCGAGCGCGCAGGCGATCGACATGCGCAACATCACGGTGTGCACGGCGGGGCTCCCGTCGGGGATCCGGCGGCTCGCGGCCGAGGTCCCGGGCGTGCGGCTCGGCCTCTCGCTCGGCTCGGTGCGGCCCGGCAGGCGGCGCCACCTGATGCCGATCGACGGCGCGCACCCGCTCGACGAGGTCCTCGCCGCCGTGGGCGAGCACGCGCGCGCGACCGGGCACGCGCCGATGTGGGCGTACACGCTGCTCGCGGGCCAGAACGACGCGGACGAGGACGCCGCGAGCCTGGCCGCGCTCGCCCGCGGCTTCGCCGCGGAGCACGGCATCTCTCCTCGGCTCAGCCTCATCCCCTACAACGCGATCGGCGCGGCCGACGGTCCCCTGCCCTCGCCCGGCGGCGCCGAGGGCGGCGCCGCGCCGGCCGATCCGTTCGCGCGCTCGGCGCGGCTCGATGCGTTCCGCGCGGTCCTCTCCGCCGCCGGCGTCGGCTCGATCGTGCGCTACTCGGGCGGCGGCGACGTCGGCGCGGCCTGCGGGCAGCTCGCGCGGCCTCCGGCGGAGGCGCAGCGGCCAGGCGGCCGCCGGGCGTCCCCCCGGCCCGGCGCGGCGGCGGAGGCTGCCGCCGTCGGGCCGAACGCGCCGCCGCGGCCGGCGTGAGGGTCGCTATGGATCCCCGCTCCCGCGCGCGCTAGCTTGCGCCCGTGTTCGGCTTCAGCTTCGGCGAGGTAATGGTGCTCGTCATCGTGGGCATCATCGTGGTCGGCCCACGACGGTTGCCCGCGATGATGCGGACGGCGGGGAGCTGGATCGCCAAGATCCGCCGCATGACCACCGAGCTCCGGACGCAGAGCGGCATCGACGACCTGATCCGCCAGGAGGGCCTGGAGCGCGAGCTCCGCGAGCTCCGCGCGCTCTCGCGGGTCAACGTGATCGAGACGCTGGTGAAGCCCGTCATCGACGCCGGCACCATCGGCACGGTCGTCTCGGCGACGCCGCGCGTGAGGCCGCCGGAGCCCGAGCCCCCGCCGCCGCCGGACGTGCCGCCGCCGCCGCAGAACGTGCCGCCGCTCCGCGAGCGCGAGTACCCGGTCCTCGGCTGCGACGCCTACGGCGCCGAGATCGACGAAGCGCCCAAGCCGGCGGACGCGGCGGAGGGCGAAGCCGCCGCTGCGCCGGCGGAGGGCGGAGGCGCCGCTGCGAGCGGCGCTGCGGGCGCGGAAGGCGCGGCGAGCACGGCGGCGCCGGCGGCCGCGGCAGCGCCGCAGGGCGCGGCGAGCACGGCAGGGTCCGCGGCGGCGCAGGAGACCGCGGCGGCACAGGAGACCGCGGCGGCGCAGGAGACCGCAGCGACGGGGAACGGAGCGGCGTCATGAGCCAGGAGCAGGCGGCGGCGAAGAGCGGTTCCCCGGGGGCGGCCGGCGCGTCCAGCGGCGCGGAGGACGACCCCAACGAAGACAAGCCGATGTCGTTCTGGGAGCACCTCGACGAGCTGCGGAAGCGGCTCGTCCGGAGCATCCTCGTCTTCTTTGCGGCCTGCATCGCCGGGTGGGAGGTGCGCGAGAAGCTCCTGCACTACCTGACCATCCCGTTCGTGGATGCGTGGCGGGAGCAGAACCTGCCGGGCAACCCCTCGCTCCACTTCGGCGCGCCCGCGGCCGCGTTCGTCGCTTACTTCAAGCTGTCGATGATCGGCGGCGCGGCGCTGGCCTCGCCGTTCATCTTCTACCAGCTGTGGGCGTTCGTCGCGCCGGGCCTCTACGCCCGCGAGAAGCGGTACGTCATCCCGTTCGTCCTGTTCTCGACGATCCTGTTCGTGGGCGGCGGCCTGTTCGGCTGGCGCGCGGCCTTCCCGATCTCCTTCGGCTACTTCCTCAGCATGGCCGGCACGCTCGACGGCGGCGGGGTGACGATCACGCCGACGGTGATGATGGGCGACTACCTGGACTTCGTTGCCCAGCTCCTGCTCGGCTTCGGGATCATCTTCGAGATCCCGCTCATCGTGCTGTTTCTCTCGATCGCGGGCATCGTCAACTACCTGCAGCTCATCCTGTTCGGCCGCTGGTTCGTGTTCGCCGCCTTCGTCCTTGCGGCCATCCTGACGCCGCCGGACATCACCAGCCAGCTCGTCATGGCCGTGCCGATGTGCCTCCTCTACGTGCTCTCGATCGGGCTCGCGTACGTCTTCGGCAAGCCGCCGACGGACGACCAGCGCGCCGCGTACAAGAAGCGCAAGCAGAAGGAAGTCTCCGAGGGGTGACGTCGGGCGCGGCGCGGACATCGCAGGCAGCCCCGCCTCCGCGCCTCGTCGGTGTCCCAGGGTGACGAACGGGTCGGCTGACGGCGCATGCCGCGCGCCGTCAGGGCCGCGGCTCAGGCCGCGGGCGCGATCGCCGGGGGCGCCGTCTTCCGGCTCCGCGCCACGTGGATCGCGATCGCGGCGCCGATCACCGCGACCCCGATGAGCTGCGACGTGGACAGGCCGAGGAGGCCGCCGCGGTCGTCGGCGCGCGCGAACTCGAGCGTGAAGCGCCCGAGCGCGTAGAGGCCGAGGAACGTCGCGAAGACCTGCCCGTCGTACCGCTTCCGCCCGTGCACGTAGAGCAGGCAGATCGCCGCGATGGCGAACGACATGGCCGACTCGTAGATCTGCGTCGGGTGCACGGGGTGCGACGGCAGCCGCGCGCTCGCGAGCTCGTGCAGCTTGAACTGCGCCTCGCTCGCGGGGCTGTTCGGCGGGAACGAGAGCCCGAGCGCCCCGTCGGTGCGCTGGCCGAAGCAGCAGCCGGCGAGCAGGCAGCCCATCCGCCCGAACCCGAGGCCCAGCGGGACGGCGAAGCCCGCCATGTCCGCCGCCTTCCAGAACGGGAACCGATCGCGCTTCAGCAGCCAGTACGCCATCGCCGACGCGCCGATGAAGCCGCCGTAGTACGTCAGGCCGCCCGCCCAGAACTTCGCCCACGCGAGGCAATCGCGCTCGGTCGGGTGGCAGACCCCCTTCGCGGCGTCCCAGACGCCGTGGTACCGCGGCTCGCACAGCGCCTGCTCGACCTTCCAGTCGACCAGCGACGGATCGGTGCACAGGTGCACGTAATCCCAGAAGTATCCGTCGGCGATGACGTGGAGGAGCCGGCCGCCGACGACGCCGGCCAGGAGGCAGGCGAGCCCCAGGTCGACGATCACGTCCGGATCCTCGCCGATGCGCCGCGCCCACAGGGCGCCGATCGCAGTCGCGAAGAGGAAGCCGGTCAGCAGCAGCAGGAAGTAGGCGGGGAACGCGACGTCGAGCAGGCGGAACAGCTCGGGCCGCATGGTCAGCCCGCCGACGCCTTCGCCCCGGTCGCCCCGGAGGGCTTCCTCGCGAGCTCGGGGCGCTGAGGGGAGAACATGTCGATCGCCATCAGCCCGACGCCCACGACGATCGCGATGTCGGCCACGTTGAACGTCGGCCACACGAACGTCGGCGTGAACCGCACCTGGATGAAGTCGATGACGTACCCGTAACGGATCCGATCGACGAGGTTCCCGAGCGCGCCGCCGAGCACCAGTGGCAGCCCCCACCTGAGCGCGATCTGCGAAGGGTGGAGCTTGCGGTACAGCGAGACGATGAAGACGATCGCGGCGAGCGAGACAAGGAGGAAGAACGGACGGCGGATCGCCTCGCTCTCGTCGCCCAGGATGCCCCAGGCCCCGCCGTGGTTCTTCGCGAAGATCAGGTTCAGGTGGTCCTTGATGACCTCGATCTTCCGGAGCGCGAGCGGCCGGGGCGCCTCGGCGAGGTCCGCGAGCGCCCGCGGCTCCAGCCGGTCCTTGGCCCACCACTTCGTGCCGAGATCGGCGGCCAGCGTGACGGCCGACACGACGAGCAGGAACACGTACGACGGCCGGTAGGTGGGCTTCGCCGGCGCGACGACGTCGTCGGCGTCCTCCTCCAGCGACGGGCCGCGCCCCTCGGGGTCGCGCTCGCCGGCGGCCAGGGGCGCGCCTTCGGGCGCCTTCACGGGCGCGGCGCGGTCCGGCTCCGCATCGGCACCCTCGGTCTTCACGGCAGCATCTCGCGGCGTGGCGTCTTCAGTCATGCGGAGCGCGTTCCTCTACGACAAACCGAGCTCTCCGGCAAAGGCTTCCCTCCGGGCGCGCCGTCTCGCCCGTCTGCCCCCGTGCGCCCTCGCCCGTCTCGCGCGTCGCCATGCCGTGCCCGTCGGGCGTGTGCGCGCAGCCGCGCTGTCGCCGCGCGCCACGCGCCGCGCTGCGCGCCACGCGCCGCGCCGCACGCCACGCGCCGGCGGCTTCGGCCCTTCAGCCGGCCGGCGGGGCGGGCGGAGGCGCTTCCGTCGATAGCGGAGGGGCGGCGTCGCCGCCCGCCGGGCTGCCGGCCGCGCCGCTCGGATCCGACGAGGGAGCGCTCGCGTTGCGGGCGGAGGCGATCATGTCCGTGGACATGAGGATGACGCCGGCGACGATGGCGATGTCGGCGACGTTGAACGTCGGCCAGTGAAACTCCTGACCGCCGCGGATCACGTACACGTCGATGAAGTCGATGACCCAGCCGTAGCGGATCCGGTCGACCAGGTTGCCCATCGCGCCGCCGAGCGCCAGCGCCAGCCCCCACTTCATCGCGGCCTGGTTCTTGTGCACGCGGCGGTAGATCGAGACGATGAAGACGATCGCCGCGGCGGAGACGAACAGGAAGAACGGCCGCCGCAGGCCGTCCGGGAGGCTGCGGAGGAAGCTCCAGGCGCCGCCCGGGTTCTGCGCGAAGATGAAATCCAGGTGGTCCGGGATGACCGTGAAGATCTTCGGGCCCGACCGCTTCGGGTCGAATCCGGCGAGCCGCGCGTGCGCCCACGCCTTCGTCGCCAGATCGGCGGCGCACGAGACGAGCGACACGACGGCCAGGAAGGCGAGCGAGGCGCGCTCGCCTCGGGGGAGCTCGTCCGGGAGGAGTGCAGCGGGCGACGCCTGCGGTGCGCCAGAGGACATCACCTCGCTTCTACGCGATGGCGCCGCGCGGAGCAAACGGCCCGGAGCGGGCAGGGCGCCGCGCGGCGGACGCGGTTCACCGCCCGTTCAGGATCGTCAGCGAGCGCTCCGGGGCGCGCGCCCGGGCGGGCGCCGTCTGCGGCTTCGGCGGCGTGCCCGGCTCGAACGGCTCTGCCGCGTCGCCCGGCGGCGCCCGCTTCCTCCGCAGCGCGAGCTGCACCTCGGCGTACGCTTGGAGGGCCGCGCCCCGCTGCCGCTCCGCGGCCGCCGTGCGCCCGAGCGCGTCGGCCAGCTGCGCCCGACGATCCGCGAGGTACGCGAGATCCCTCGCCTCGGCGAACTCCCTCCCCGCGGCGAACGCGCGCTCCGCGCGCTCCAGCACCTCGCCGGCGCCCTCCAGGTCCGCGGCCGCGAGCTCCGCCGCCGCGCCCGCTCGGGCGCGCGCGTAGCTCTCCCGCGCGCTGATGAGCTCCTTCGGCGGCAGCGGGGCGCTCGCGCACCCCAAGAGGCCGCCGAGGAGCAGCATGGCCACCGTCGTGGCCGCCATCCTCGGGTTGCATCGCATGGTTCCGCGCCTCCTCCCGCGAGCCCCTACCGGAGCCGCTCCTGGATGGATCCGACCTCGCCGACCGCCTCGCGCGCGCGCGCCTGGGCCCGCGCCTCGCGCGCGAGGGCCATGGCGAGCTCCGCGTCCGCCTGCGCGCGCAGGAGCATGCGCCGCGCCCGATCGGCCACGCCCTCGGCCGACAGCCGCCTCGCTCGCTCCACCTGCTCCCTGGCGAGGCGCAGGTGGACGTCCGCCAGCGCGACCTCGTCGGCGCCGACCTCCTCGGCGGCCCGGATCATCTCCTCCGAGGCGACGACCCGCTCGCCGAACGTCGCCGTGCGCGCGGCGCACCCCGCCGCCGACGCGCCGAGGAGCGTCAGGATCACTGCCTTTCTCATGTGCGACACCTCGTGGCCGGCCCCGGACGAGCGATCGCCCGGAGCTGGCGGGTCAAAGAGCGATGTGGATCTCGACGCCGGATCTCCGTCGCCGGTCGGCTCTTCCCCAGGCAACCAGCACACCAGGCCTGCCCGCGGTGGGGCTCTGCCTGAGCGCCCCCGCGCGGCGCGCCGCCCGGCGTCCGTCGGTGCAGCAGGATCGCCGAGCGCGCTGAGACGTCGGCTCACGCGCCGTATCCGCGCTTCCCAACCGTTGCGCGCAAACGAGCCATTCGCCGGCGCCGCCGCGCGCCTCGCGAGCAGCGCCTCCACGGCGGCAGGGCCGCCGAGCTCCGAGCTCGCTCGAGGACACGAGCGCTCCCCGCTCCCCTGTACGCGCGCCTGCCCTGCCCGCCGCCGCCCTCCCCCGCGCCAATCCGGCGCGCCGCCCGCCCGGATCGGGTGCGGCACCTTCCCACAGATCTCCCCATCGCGCCCACCTGCGCCCGATCCGGTTGAGCGACACGGCGCATCTGTTTAGTATGCCGGCGTCATGCCGTCGCCCCCCTGGAAGATCGAGACCGGCGTCGAGACCGTCATCGCGTCGTGGCTCGCGTCGGGCTACGTTCGCCCTTGTTTCACCGCGGATCGCGAGCTGCCGCCGGCCGATGCGCGCACCGCGCCGATGCCCGAGGCGCTCTCGCCGGCGCTGCGCGGCGCCCTGGAGCGGCGCGGCATCTCGCGGCTCTACGACCACCAGGCCCGGGCCTTCGCGGCGGCCCGCGCGGCGCGCGGCGCGGCGGAGGCCGCGCAGGCCGGGCGGCACGTGGTCGTCGCGACACCCACGGCGAGCGGCAAGAGCCTCTGCTTCCACCTCCCGGTGCTCGACGCCCTGGCGGAGGGCGCCGCGTCGGGCCAGGGCGGCAGCGCGATCTACCTGTACCCGACCAAGGCGCTCGCCCGGGACCAGGAGGCCGGGCTGCACGCGCTCATCCGCGAGGCGGGGCTCACGATCCCGGCCATCGTCTACGACGGGGACACGCCGGGCGACGCGCGGCGGGCGGCGCGCGAGCGCAGCCCCATCGTCATGACCAACCCCGACATGCTGCACGCGGGGATCCTGCCGCACCACGCGCACTGGGCGCGGACGTTCCAGCGCCTGCGCTACGTCGTGCTCGACGAGCTCCACACCTACCGCGGCGTGTTCGGCTCGCACGTCGCCCACGTGCTCGCCCGGCTGCGCCGCGTCGCCGCCTTCCACGGCTCGAGCCCGACGTTCCTCTGCGCGACGGCGACCATCGGCAACCCGCGGGCGCACGCCGCGCGCCTCCTGGGCATCGCCGAGGACGAGCTCGAGCTCATCGACGAGTCGGGCGCCCCGCGCGGGCCGCGGCGCTTCTTCTTATACAACCCGCCCGTCGTGAACGCGGAGCTCGGGGTGCGCGCCAGCACCCTGAAGAGCGCGGTCCGCCTCGCCGGGGATCTCGCGCGGGCCCGCGTGCCGACGCTCGTGTTCGGCCAGTCGCGCAACTCGGTCGAGATCATGCTGAAGTACCTGCGCGAGGGCGTCGGCAAGGAGATCGGGGCGGAGGACGCGATCATGGCGTACCGCGGCGGCTACCTCCCGGAGACGCGCCGCCGGGTCGAGCGGGGGCTCCGCGAGGGCGAGATCCTCTGCGTCGTGGCCACGAACGCGCTCGAGCTCGGCATCGACATCGGCGAGCTCGACGCGGTGATCTGCGCCGGCTATCCCGGGTCGGTCGCGGAGACGTGGCAGCGCTTCGGCCGCGCGGGCCGGCGCGGCAAGACGAGCATCGCCGTCCTGTGCGCGACGAGCGCGGCGCTCGACCAGTACCTCGCGAGGAACCCGAGCTACCTGCTCGAGCGCGGGGCCGAGTCGGCCCGGATCGATCCTCACAACACCGAGATCCTGGTGCAGCACCTCAAGTGCGCGGCGTTCGAGCTGCCGTTCCTCAAGGGGGAGTCCTACGCGGCGATGCCGGCGGACGACACCGTCGCGGCGCTCCGCTTCCTCCAGGACAACGGGGTCGTCCACGAGTCGAACGATCGCTTTCACTGGGCGACCGACGCCTATCCGGCGAACCACGTGAGCCTGCGCTCGGTGGGCTGGGACAACTTCGTCATCATCGACAAGGCGCTCGGCAAGACGCTCGCGGAGCTCGACTGGCGCGCCGCGCCCACGATGCTGCACGAACAGGCCATCTACCAGCACGACGGCGAGCAGTATCAGGTCGAGCGGCTCGACTACGAGAACCACAAGGCGTTCGTGACGAAGGTGGTCCCCGACTATTTCACGACCGCGCTCACCCATCGAAAGGTGAGCATCCTCGACGAGAGCGCGAACGCCCCGCTCGGCCGGGCGACCGCCGCGTTCGGCGAGGTGAGCATCGTGGAGAAGGTGGTTGGCTACAAGAAGATCAAGTTCTACACGCACGAGAACACGGGGTATGGCGACGTGCGGCTGCCCGACATCCAGATGCACACGACCTCGTTCTGGCTCACCGTGCCCGAGGCGCTCTGCGAGGAGCTCGGCCTCGGCCGCGCGACCGCGATCGACGGCCTGCGCGGGATCGCGCGGGCGCTGGAGACGGTCGCGACGCTCTCGCTCATGTGCGATCCGCGGGACATCGGCCAGACGCTCGAGGACGGGAGCGAGGCGCGGGCGCCGGACGTCCCGCCCGGCGGCGAGCGGGCCGGGGTCTTCGATCCGACGCTGTTCCTGTTCGACAACGTGCCCGGCGGCGTCGGCCTGTCCGAGCGCATCTACGAGCAGCGCGACGAGCTCCTCGCGCGCACGCGGCAGCTCATCGCGGGGTGCGGCTGCGACCAGACCGGCTGCCCGCTGTGCGTCGGCGCGACGGAGGCCGTCGACGGCAAGCGCAGGCGCGCGGCGCTCGGGCTCCTCCAGATCTTGCTCCACCAGGCGTGAGGCACCGGAGCGAGACGAGATTGAACCGCCAAGTCACCGAGACAAGCGATCTCGGAGCTCTCTCCCCGTCCTTGAGGAATCCCCTACTCCCTGGGTCGACGCGGGCAGAGCGGCGCTCGCCCGCACAGGAGACGGGTCCAGATCGGCGTTTTCGGCGCACAGGCGTACTCCGGTACGCCGAGCACCGAAAACGCCGAGATGGGCCCGTCTCCGAAGCGGGCGAGCGCCGCTCTAGGCTCGCTTCACGGCGAAGCCGGCGAACGCCTGCATGACGGGCATCAGCTCCAGCCGGTTCACGTTGACGTGCTCCGGGAGCGTCGCGCACCAGACCACGGCCTCGGCCACGTCCTCGGCCGAGAGCGGCTTCACCCCCTGGTACACGGAGGCGGCCCTCTCCTCGTCGCCCTTGAAGCGCACCACCGAGAACTCCGTCTCGGCCATGCCGGGCTCGATGTCGGTGACGCGCACCCGGCTGCCGAGGAGATCCGCGCGCAGGTTCAGCGAGAACTGCGCGACGAACGCCTTGCACGCGCCGTAGACGTTGCTCCCGGGATACGGCGTCTCGGCGGCCACCGAGCCGATGTTGATGATGTGCCCCCGGTCGCGCGCCACCATCCCGGGCAAGAGCGCCCGCGTGCAGTAGAGCAGCCCCTTGATGTTCGTGTCGACCATCTGCTCCCAGTCCTCGAGATCCGCCGCGTGCGCCGGCGAGAGGCCGAGCGCGCCGCCCGCGTTGTTGACCAGCACCGACACCTCGGACAGCTCCGGCGGGAGCTCCGCGATCGCCCGATCCACCGCGCCCCGATCCCGGACGTCCAGCCGGACGAGGTGGACCGCGGCCGCCCGCCCACCCCCGGACGACGAGCCCGCCCCGCCGCCCGTGAGCTCGGCCGCGAGCGCCTCCAGGCGCTCGTAACGGCGCGCCGCCAGGATCAGCCGAGCGCCCAGGCCCGCGAAGCGACGGGCGATCGCCGCGCCGAAGCCAGCGGAAGCGCCGGTGATGAAGACAACCGGAGTCGAATCGTTCAGGGCAGCGTGCATCATGTCCTGAGCGGACTTGTACCAGACCGGCGCAGATCCAGCGACATCCACCGCGCCCCGCGGCGCACGTCGGCCCTGCGCGAGCTCACCGGGCAGCCGTGGATTCGTCGTGGACGTGCCGCCGCGCCGCCTCGTGACAGCCGGGCTTCGGCCGCGCGGGAACGCCGCGAGTCGATTTGTGCAATCGACCCCGGCATCCAGGATGGTCGAGCGCGGTCGCCCCTTTACCCGGCCCCTCGGTGCCATTTACAGTCGGGCACCGTGGAGAGCGTGCCATCGAGGGGGTCTGTGCTGGGGCGTTACGCCATCGGACCGCGGGTGGCGCGCGGCGGGATGGGCGAGGTGTTCCGCGCGGCCGCGCTCGGGCCGGATGGCGAGGAGATCCCGGTCGCCATCAAGCGAATCGTCCCGATGCACGCCGGCAGCGACGATCTCAAGCAGCTCTTCATCGCCGAGGCGAGCATGATGACCCGCCTCAAGCACCCCAACATCGATGAGGTGCTCGACTTCGGCGTCGACGAGGCGGGCGACTTCTACCTCGTGCTCGAGCTCGTGTCCGGAACGGACCTCGGCCGGCTCTGCCGATGGATCTGGGCGCGCGGGGAGTCTGTCCCGGTGCCGGTCGCGCTCTTCGTCGCGTCCGAGGTGCTCAAGGGGCTCGGCTATGCGCACGAGCGCTCGGCCGCCGAGGGGCGGCTGATGGTGCACCGCGACGTGAGCCCGGGGAACGTGCTCATCTCGCTGGCCGGCGCGGTGAAGATCGCGGACTTCGGCGTGGCGATCGCCACGCGGGGCGAGGCGGGCGACGCGGCCAGGCGCGATCTCGTCGGAAAGCCGACCTACATGCCGCCCGAGCAGTTCGACGGGGAGCGGGTCGACGCCCGCGCCGACCTGTTCGCGCTCGGGGTGGTGCTCTTCCAGATGCTCACCGGCACGCGGCCGTTCTCCGGGACCAGCGCCGCCACGCGCATGGCCGCGGCGCGCGAGGGGCAGATGCTGCGGGCGAGCGAGCTGCGCCCCGAGGTGAGCCCCGCCCTCGAGGCGCTCCTCGCGCGCGCGCTCGCGCCCCGACGGGAGGACCGCTTCCCCGACGCGCGCGCCATGCTGGAGGCCATTGAGGCGCTCCGCGAGGCCGGCCACGAGATCGGCGCGCCGGAGGATCTCGCGGCGCTCGTGGGCGCGGCGCTGAAGGAGCCGTCCGAGCCGCGCCCGGCGGGCCACCCCGCGTCCGAGCGCCCGGACGGCGACGACGACCTGGAAGGGGGCGAGCTGGCGCGCGCCGACGAGGACAGCCCCTTCACCCTGCGCGTGACGCGGCGGCTCAGCGGTCCGTCGCAGGCGCTCGGCGGCGACGCCGAGCCGCTCGACGCGAACGGCGCGGCGCTGCCGGAGCCGTCGAGCGCCCCGCTGAGCGGCGGATTCCACGCGGTGGCGCCGGCCTCCGGCGACGAGAGCTCGCTCGATCCGCTCCTGGCCCCGTCCGTGAGGCCGGGGATCCCCTCGCAGCGGCCGCGGGACGAGCTCCGGCCGGCGTCGGTGCCGAGCGCGGCGCTCCCGGCGGCCGGGGCGACGCGGCAGCGCCTGCTCGCGGTGGCGATCGCCTGCGCCGCGCTGGCCGGGATCGCCGTCGCCAGCGTGCGCGTCGGCGAGGGCCGGCTGAGCGCGGCCGCGCAGCGCGCCGCGGCCGTGGCGCAGCCGCGGCTCGCCCCCGCGGTGCACGCGGCGCTCCTGCCCCTGCGAAGGGCGACGCCGCCGGCGAGCTCCACGGCCGAGGCAGCGCCCGCGGCGGGCGCCTCCACGGGCGCGACGCCCGCCGCGGGTGCGACGCCCGCCGCAGGCGCGACGCCCGCCGCAGGCGCGACGCCCGCCGCGGGCGCCCCCACGGACGCGACGCCCGCAGCCACCCTGCGCTGACCGCCCGCAGCCCGAGCCGCTTGCGGCGCTCAGCCGCTCGCCGACCGCCCGCAGCCCGAGCCGCTTGCGGCGCTCAGCCCGCTCGGCTAGCAGCGCGGCGTGCAACGTCATCGCGCCCTCCTCGCCTTCGCCCTCGCCGCGCTCACCGGGTGCGCCTCCGCGCCTCCTGCGGCACCGTCCGCTCCTCCCGCCGCGCCGGCCGCCTCGCCCGATGCGGCACCGACCGCGACGGCCCCCGCCCCGACCGACGCTGCCGCCTCCGCGCCGTCCCAGGTCACCTCGGTCGAGGTGCCCGCGGCCCTGCGCGCCGTCGTGGAGGCCGCCGACCGCGCGGACGCCGACAAGGCGCTCGACGCTGGCCGGAAGCCCGCGGAGACGCTCGCCTTCTTCGGCATCCAGCCGGGGATGAAGGTCGCGGAGCTCATGGCCGGGGGCGGGTACACGGCCGAGCTCCTGTCGCGGGCGGTCGGCCCGAGCGGGGCCGTCTACGGGCAGAACAACCGCTTCGTCCTCGAGCGCTTCGCCGAGAAGCCGTGGAGCGAGCGGCTCAAGAAGCCCGTGATGAAACCGGTGGTCCGGGTCGACCGCGAGCTCGACGACCCGTTGCCGCCCGAGGCGCGGGATCTCGACGCCGTGTTCCTCGTCCTCTTCTATCACGACGCCGTGTGGATGGAGGTGGACCGGGCCGCGATGAACCGCGCCATCTTCCGCGCGCTCAAGCCCGGCGGCGTGTACGCGATCATCGATCACGCGGGGCGCGACGCGACGGGCGTCACCGAGGTGAAGACGCTCCACCGGATCGAGGAGAAGGTCGTGCGGCAGGAGATCGAGCAGGCCGGCTTCCGGCTCGCGGCCGAGGCGAGCTTCCTCCGGACGCCCGGCGACACGCGCGACTGGAACGCCTCGCCCATGGTGGCGGGCGACAAGCGCGGCATGAGCGACCGCTTCGTCCTGAAGTTCGTCAAGCCCGGCGGCTGAGCCGCGGCGGACGGCGGGTCAGCCCGGTCCGCGGCTCGGGAGCGGCGGGCATCACGGCAGGGAGCGCGCGGCTCGGGCGGCGCTCACCTGTCGGAGCGGACGCAGCGCGTGAGCCGCCGATCGCGGACCGAGTGGTCCTGCGATGTGCCGTTCGTGAAGTTGACGAGGATCGCCTTGTCGGCGCTGCCGATGGCGGGCGTCGACGACCAGAAGACGTCGGACGGCGCCCCCGGGAAGGCCTCCGGGTCGATCGCCGGCCCGGTACGTCGATCGTCGACGATCGAGAGCAGCTCCTTCGCGCTCGGCAGCCGCCAGTCGCCCTTGCCGGCCAGCGTGAGCTCCTCGCAGTGGGCGAGCGCGCCGTTCCAGATGAAGCGGGTCAGGGAGGCGTGGCGCTGCCAGACGAGCCCCGTCCGCCCATCGAGCACCCACTCCTCGCCGAACGACAGATCGGGCGGCTCCATCCCGCCCTCGCCCCCGACGCACAGCGCTCGCGCGCCGGACATGTCCTTCTGGAAGAACCCCACGGACGCGTCGGCGGCGAGCACGCCCCACGCGAAGCTGTCGTCGTCGGCGACGTCGGTCGCGGACCAGTAGAAGCTGTCCTGGGTGCTCGTGAAGAAGATGTCCGGAAACGCCGTGGCGTGGCCGAAATCCAGGATGGAGACGAGCTCGCGCCGCGTTGGCAGGCGCCACTTCGCGATGCCGCCGACCTGATCGGCGCTGAGCGTCTCGCAGTGCTGGAGCGCGCCCTGCAGCGTGAACGTCCCGCTCTCCGTCACCTTTTCCCACGTGAGCCCGGTCACCGAGTCGTTCACGGTGCCGTCGTCTTCTGTGTAGGAGGGAACGGCGATCTCGTAGTTGCCGTCCTGTCCGAAGAAGGGCTCCGACGGTGCCGGGCACGCCTCGAGCACGGTCGTTCCGTCGGAGCAGCGTCTCGTCGGCGAGTCCGGCCACGTCACCTCGACGATGGGCGGCCCTCCGCCGGTCCCTCCCCCGGCGCCGCCGCCGCCCATCGGCTCGCTCCCGCCGCCGCCCATCGGCTCGCTCCCGCCGCTTCCGCCGGTCCCTCCTCCGGTCCCGGAGCCGTAACCGATCTGAAAGGGCTCTCCAACGCAGCCGGCGAGCGCGACGAGCTCCACGAGCAGCGCGGCCAGCAGCCGGAGGGAGCGATGGGCGTGAGGGGTCTCGTTCGGCATGGGCGAGCGGCGGCGTCCGGGAGGGATCCGGGCCTGCAGCCTACCATTCACCGGGGCGCAGAGGTCGATTTCCTCGCAGGCGAGCCCGCGCCGCAGGGCCTCATCGGCGGCCCGCGCGCCGCGCTTTCATCGCGAATTTCCCCTGCACCGCGAGCCCACGCGCGTTCGCGGCGCCCCTGCCGCGCGCTTCCCCACAGGCCTTCGCCGCGCTCCCCCACGCGCCGCCACCGCGCTCTTGCCGCTCGCCGAGCTCTTGCCGCTCGCCGCGCGCTCTTGTCACGCGTCGCATGCTTTCGCCGCGCGCCGCACGCTTTCGCCGCGCGCTCCGTCCGCCCGGAACCGGCAGCCGCGAAAACCGGAGCGAGCATGAAATAAACAGGAGGCTGCGGCGAACAGTGGGTATGAGCACACGCACCTCCCTTTTGTTCGCGGTCGCGCTCACGGGCAGCCAGCTCGTGGGCTGTAGCGACGGCGCGACAAGCTCGGTCGGGGATCGGGTCGCTCGAGGGGCAGCGGCCTGCCTCCCGGGCGAATCGATCGAGCGGGCCGAGACGAAGGTTTACACGTTCTTCGGCAGCGCCGGCGCGCAGAGCCGGGTCGAGCGGGCGATCCGGCCGGATGGATCGGAGACGCTCTCGAGCGAGACCCGCCTGACGCCCGCCGACGCCGGCCACGGGCCCGCGGCGGGGGGCGCGCTCCCGGCCGGCGGCGTTCTCCGCGAGTATGCCGAGCTCGACCCCTCGGGCCGCCTCGTCTATGCCGACGTCTCCCTCGGCGACGCCGCCGGCGTGGTGAAGCGGATGATCCTCGATCCGCAGCACGGCGCAGCGCTGCTCCGCCGGGCCGGCCGCGCGTCCGGCTTCGTCCGGATCCCGACCGGAGAGGCCACCATCTATGCGCCGGTGGGCTCGATCGTGACGCCGGTCGCGGCGTGGGTCGCCCGGCGCGCGGCGCTCGCGGCGCCGAGCGTCCGCATGTTCGACGAGGGGACCGCCGAGAGCCACGCCGTCCTGAGCGATCAGCTGGTCATCGAGGACGGCCACGACACGTTCGTGGTGCTCGGCGACGCGGCGCTGTCGGCAGATGACGAGTTCATCACCTCCCTCCCGCTCGGCGCCGCCGCGTCGGCGACGGCCTGCGAGGCGGGGGGGAGCGCCGCCGCCGCTCCCTGGCGCTCCGGGTGAGCCCGCCCGCGGGCGATCCGGGGCCGCGCTCGCGCCGCGATCGCGGAAGACACCGAGGACGAGCGCCCGCTGTCCTCGGTGTCTCTCCGCGAGACGGATCGCCGTTACCTCCCGGATCCTCTCCGCCGCTTCACGGGGTCGTGTAGTCGACGTTCACCGTGTACGTGCTGTCCGAGTATCCCTGCACGAGGAGGAAGGCCTCCGACGCGCCGTCGGGGACCGTCAGCTCGCACGTCTCGTCCGCGCCGTCGAGGTAAGGGCGGCAGTCGTAGGCGCTCAGCGTCGGCTGCTCGCCGAACCGCACGTAGAGATCGGGATCCCCGGTGCCGCTCATCACGGCCCGGAAGGTCGTGCCCGGGACGACCGCGATCGGCCCGTGGGATGCCGTCTCGCGCCGCGAGATGCTGCCCTCGAAGCTCGTGGACGTCTCGGTGCCGCCGCCTTCCGGCGCGTCCGGCGCCCCCGGCGCGGAGTAGCTCACCTCGATCTGGTAGTTCGCCGCCGTGTAGCCGTGCACCTTGATGAAGGCCCTCGTCTCGCCTTCCGGCACCTCGAGCGTGCAGGTCTCGTTCGCGTCGCTGAGGTACGGCCGGCAATCGAACGAGCGCGCCGTCGGCGCGTCGCCGAATTTCACGTAGAGATCGGGGTCTCCGGTCCCGGTCATGGCCACGGTGAGGGTCGTCCCGGGCACGACCTCGATCCCGTCGGCGGGCCCGACCGCGTCGAACGCGCCTCGGGCGACGCGGCCGCTGAACGTCTCGCTGGTCGGCACCCCGCCGCCACCGCCGCCGCCGCCGCCGCCGCCGCCACCGCCGCCGCCGCCGCCACCGCCTCCGCCGCCTCCTTCGGGAGCGCCGTAGAGCGATTGAACGCCTGCGATGTCCTTCGCCGTGAGGTTGAGCGTCCTGTCGCCGGTGCCGTTGCACTGGGGATAGTGCATGACGGACGCTCCGTCGTACGAGGTGAGGGCGCGCCAGTTGTTGTCCTCGAAGCAGGCGCCGGACTCAGGACGGGTGTGCTCGTGGCGGAAGCCGAGGGTGTGACCCAGCTCGTGGCGGAGGATGCCCGTGAGATCGGGCTGGGCGCTGTTGTGAGCGGTCCTGTCGATCAGGACGTTCCGCGACGACCGCGACTGGCCGGGGAAGAAGGCGCGCGCCAGGTACTGGCCGCCCGCGTTCACGGGGTTCACGTCGAACAGGACGCTGCTGGTGCTCGACGTGCAGTTCGAGTCGGCAGACTCCACGTGGATGAAGTCGACGTCCGCGACCTCCTCCCACGCCTCCACGGCCGACGCCATCGCGGCGACGACGGACTCGTAGTTGCCCCCGAATCTCGTGCTCACGCAGTAGGTGAGATTGCGCCGCTGCTCCGTCGTCCAGACAATATCGCTGCCCCCGGACTGGTTGACGATCAGCGCACCATCGCGCACATGCGTCTCCCAGAACTCGCGCAGATGCTTGATATCTACGACAGGCGTGTCCCCGTTAACAATGTAGATGCCAGTGTCAGCCTCGCGGAAGACGGTCCGCTCGAAGTCGTCAAATCCCAACTGATTGGTGCCGACTGCCTCGGTGCTACCGTCGCCGACGTCTGCCGAGCAACCGGCCGCAGCAGCGGTCAAACCAGCGATCACCACGGCGAGCTTACGGGTGACCACATTGCTCTGGTGCGGCTTTGCAGGATGCATTTGAAGCTCCTTTCGGGGAGGCGAATCACGCTGTCCACGCGAACTCGATGAGACCCAAATGCCTTAACCCGATTTGACCCGCAGTCGGATAGCCAAATCTGACCGTCGTTCAGAAAAAGGGTTCCGGATTGTAAAAAATTTCGAAAGGAGCGTACTGAGTTCCCCCGTCACAAGAAAATTCTTGTGGCACGCGACTAGCTCAGATCGTCCTGAACCGACACACTGGAAAATCACACCTCTTGAGTTCAGGCGACGCGCACTTGCACCTCGACAAGCATCGGGATTTTCCTGCCTTCGTTGCGCAGATGAAAGCCACGGAGCGCACGCTTGCAACGCGGCGCCTGCAGCGCGCGCGGCGCGATGCGCGTGGGCGCGAGAGCGGCGCGCGGCCTACGCCGCGGCAGCGATGCGCGCGGTAGCGATGCGCGCGGCTGCGATAGCGATCGCGCGGCTGCGATGCGCGGTGCGCGCGGCAGCGGCGCGCGTGCGCGAGGAGGCCAGCGGCTACCGCAGGGGCGCGGCCGGCGAGATCGCGCCTCGCTGCAGCGTCGACGCAGCACGCCGGAGCGCCGCGCTCGGAGGCGCCGACCGAGATGACCCGCGTTCAGATGGCGGTCGCTTGCCGGTGCTCGTCACAGGATCGCGCGCAGCGCCGCGCCGCCTCGAGCGTCGCGATCGCCTCGACGACGCGCTCGCCGTCGCTCAAGGCGATGCCCTCGCCGTCGCTCGAGGCGATGCCCTCGCCGTCGCTCAAGGCGATGCCCTCGCCGTCGCTCGAGGAAGCGCCGCCGCTGCAGATCGAGGAGCGGCCGTCGGAGAGGACCGCTGGAGGGATGAGGAACGAGCGTCGCGCGCGACCGCCGCCGCCCGCGGCGCGCATGCGATCGACGCGGATCGGGATCGAGCGCCGCGATCGCGCCGCGCGGGCGCTCACCCCCGCGCGGAGAGGATCCGGCTGAACGCCTCGCCCACGGCGCGCGCGAGCTCGACCATCCGGCGCGACCCGCTCGCGGTGTCGATGATCCGGTCGGCGACCAGGATCATCGCGGGCCGGCCGACGACCTGCACGGCGACCGCGGCGACGTCGAGGCTCGGGTTGACCATGACGTCGAGCAGCGGCGCGTGCGTGGGCGTGCCGGGGATCGGCCCGACGTAGAGGTGCGTCGCCACGGCGGTGGCGAGGATGCTCGGCTGATCCATCGGCAAGGTGAGCTTCCGCAACGCCTCCTGATCGCCGAACTCCGCGTTGCAGGCGAACCCCCGGAAGACCCCGCGGTGCGCGGCGAAGATCGCGACGCGACGCGCGAACAGGCGCAGGCCCCGCAGCGCGAGCCGGACGACATCGTCCCGCGTGCGCGCGAGGTAGAGCGCGTCGATGACGTCGCTCAGATCGACGAACGGCTGCGGCGGCGGGTCGTCGTCGAGGGGATCGATGAGCTCCTCGGGCGCGGGTGGCAGCGCCGGGAGCCGCCCGGAGCGCAGGCTCGACGGCGACGCGGCGCCCTCGGGACGACCCCCGCCGCGCAGCAGCGGCGGGACCTCCGCGTCCACGGCGCTCCGGCGCGACGCGGGGGCGACCCCGGAGGGCGCGCCGGCGCTCCGGCGCGACGCGGGGGCGACCCCGGAGGGCGCGTCGAGCGGCAGCCGGCCGAGCCGCCGCGTCGAGGGGGCCGGCTCGCGCCCGCCGCTGTCCGGGCCGCGGTCGGGAGCGGGCGAGCCCTGGGGCATGATCGAGGCGAGCAGCTTGAACGGCGGGGAGATCTCCACGGGCGGAGACGGCGGGAACGAGACGGCCGGCGGCTCCACGTCCGCCGGCGCGCGCAGGGTGGCCCGACGCGCGCCCGCGCCGCGCGCGGCCTCCAGCGGGCCGCGCGCGCTCGCGGGAGAGCCGCGCGCGCCGGGCGCCGCCTTGGCGTGGCGGAGCGGCAGGATCGGCTCCTCCTGCGACGACGGCGCCTCGGCGAGCAGCACGTGACCGTTGTGCGCGGGGACGCGGCGGCCTGATTTGCCGCTGGGCGGCTCGTGGAGACCCGGCTCGTCGAACGAGGGCACCGCGGCGCGCCGGATGAGCGGGATGGGCACCTCGTAGGACGGCGGCGGCGGGATGGTCGACTGGGGCGCGCCGTGCGGGAACGCCGGGGTGGCGCGGCGCGAGCGGGCGGGGACCTGCTCGCGCTCGTCGAGCTCCAGGGCGCGGATGGCCTCCTCGATCGCCGTGATCGGCGCGCGGTAGATGCGCACCGGCGCGCCGAGGTGGAAGCTGAACTCGTCGGCGATGTGGCGGTCGAGCGGATCGGCGGCGGCGACGTCGACGGTGCCGGCGCCGGGATCGAGGCGGATCGGGACGGCGCCGAGGCGGCGGCACATGGCGCGCGGCAGGCGCGCGACGAGATCGCGGGCGCCGACGACCTGCCGGAGCGCGAGGCCGCCGCGGCGCTCGAGCTCCGCCTCCAGGGCGCGCTCGCTGATGGCGGCGCGGTCGATGAGGGCGCGGGGGAACGAGATGCCCCGCAGGACCGCCACGAAGAGGGCGGCTTCGACCTCAGCCTTGGAGACGGCGCCGGCGGCGATGAGGAGGCGGCCCAGGTCTAGCGACACTCGCTGCACGATACCAGAAAGGGCGGAGCCAGCGTGCAGCGCCCCGCACGCGGCCACGACGGACGCCGGGACCTTCGCGCGAGCGGCGCGCCGGATCTCCCTATAAGGAGACGCGGGCGGCGCGGGCGCGGAGGCGGCGCTCGGTGGGCGCAGGTGCGCCGGCAGCGCGGCGCCGAGCGCCGGGCGAGCTCACCCGATCAGGCGAGGCGCCCCGCGGAGGAGCGCTGCTGTCCGAGGACGACACGAGGCCTGGAGAGCGCCAGAAGACCCCGAGTCGTCAGCGGGAGAACTGAAAGACAACCTCGCTCTGCCGCACGAGACCCAGGTTGTCGCGCGCGATCCTCTCCACGGCGGTCGGGTCGTCGCGCAGGCGCGCCACCTTGCCGCGGAGCGCCTCGATTTGCCGCCCGAGCTCGGCGTTCTCCTCCTCGACGTCGGCGAGCTCTCTCTCGAGCTCCCGGAGGCGAGGCAGGCCCTGAGGCGAGAAGATCATGACCGGAGCGCCCACGACCGCCACGACGAGCACCGCGATGGGGAGGGTCCGCTCGAGGAACTGCGCTATTCGACGCACGGACATCCGCTCGCACATCACCCGCGCTCCTGTCAACTTTCCTCCAGGATTCCTGCAACTCCGCGCTAACTTCCACCCGGTTTCGACGCGGCAATCAGGGTGAAGCCCAGCCGCGCGCGGGCGGCCGCGCCCGCGTCGAGCGCCGCCCTGGGCGATGCCGGCACCGGCGAGCGTCGGATGTCGCATGGCGCCGCAAGCTTCGCTAGCATGACGCACGCCCCGCCGTGCGGCAGGCCCGCTGCGCGCGCCGCCACGAGGGCTCGGCCCGAGGAGACCCATGTCCATTGATATCGTCCGAGGCGAGCTCGAGCGCCTCTTTTCGCTCGATGAAATGATGGCCCTGTCGTCCGACCTCCTCGGTTTCAGCCCGGCCGAGATCGGCGGCAACGCCTCCAAGGCCTCCTTCGCGCGCGCGCTCACGGACCATTGCGTCGAGGTCGACGCCATCGAGGCGCTGATCGACGCCGTCATCGCCTCACGCGCCGAGGTCGACGCGCGCGTCCGCGCCCTCGGCTCCCAGGGGATCAGCCTGCCCGAGGAGCTCGCGCCCGGCGAGGCGTTCGGCGACTACATCATCACGAGAAAAATCGGCGAGGGGCCGCGAGGCCTGGTCTACGCGGCGACGCGGGGGACCGAGCCGCGGACGCTGAAGGTGCTCCGGCGCGAGGTGACGCGCGACGGCCGGGCGGTGCGCCGGTTCTTGACCCACGTCCGCCTCGCCGCGCAGGTGCACCACGAGAGCCTGGCCAGCGGCGTCGAGGCCGGGCTCGTGGGCGGCCGGGCGTTCGTCGCCTACACGCACGTCGACGGGCTCCCGCTGTCGGCGCGCCTCGCGCGATCGGGGCCGCTCCACATCAACGAGGCAAAGCCGCTGCTCCGCGGGATCCTGGGCGGGCTCGCCGCGCTCCACGAGCAGCGCGTCGTCCACGGGGCGCTCAAGCTGGAGAACGTGCTCGTCGCCCGCGGCGACGAGGGGCAGCCGCTCCCCGTCCTCATCGACGTGGGCGGCGACCGGCTCGGCGCCGGGTGGTCCAGCCCGGAGCTCGTCAAGACGTCCAGCCCCGAGCAGCTGCGCGGCGAGGGCGTCGGCCCCGCGAGCGATCTCTACGCCTTCGGCGCGCTGCTCTTCGAGCTCCTCACGGGCAAGCGCGTGTTCTCGGGCGCGGCCGCGGTCGACGTGGCCGTCGCGCACCTCACCGAGCCGCCGCCCGCGCCGAGCGCGGTCGCGCCGCGCGGGTGGGTGGGCAAGGACATCGACGAGCTCGCGGCGCACCTGCTCGCGAAGGCGCAGGACGACCGGCCGCGGAGCGCGCGCGCGGCGCTCGACGCGGTCGAGCCGCTCGGCAAGCCGCAGCAGAAGGGGGCGGCGATCGGCGACGCCGAGCTGAACGACCTCATCGGCCGGCTCGTCGCGAGCCCGACCGACGCCGACCTGGCGCTCGCCGTCGAGGCGACCGTCGACCGGGGGGCAGACCCGGGGCGGGTCGCCGAGGCGCTCGTGACGGCCTCCGAGCAGGTCGACGCGGCCGCGGGCGGCGACCAGGCGGCGGCGAAGCGGCTCCTCTACTACCGGGCGGCCCGGATCTACGAGAAGGGGCGGCTCCACGACAAGGCGGAGGCCGTCTACCTGCGCCTCCTCGAGCTCGACCCGGGCGACGACATCGCCTTCAGCGCGCTCGAGGAGCTCCGCAAGGCGCTCGGCAAGCACGAGGAGCTCGTGGAGATGCTCCTCCAGCGGAGCGAGCGCGCCGAGAGCGCGGGGGAGCGCGCCCGGGCGCTGAACGAGATCGGGCACCTCTACGCGCGGGAGCTCGACGACAAGGACCAGGGGGTGTTCGCGTTCGCCCAGGCGCTCGCCCAGGATCCGGAGCAGGACGCGTACGCCGTCGACCTGGAGCGCGCGGCCGGCAACGACATGAAGGTCTGGTCCGAGGCGCTCCAGATCCTGAGCCAGGCGAGCACCGACGAGGCGATGGCCGCCGAGCCGAAGATCGCGCTCTTCAACCGGCTCGGGCCCTGGTACGCGGAGAAGATCGCGCGGGCGGACCTCGGGATCCCGTGCTTCCAGTTCGTGCTCGGGCTCGATCCGGCGAACGAGAAGGCGCTGGAGGGGCTGGCGCAGGTCTACCGCCGCGCCCAGCAGTGGCAGGAGCTCGTCCAGGTGCTGCTCTCGCGCGCCGATCGCGCCCCGACCCCCGGCGAGGCGCGCGATCTCCGCGCCGCGGCGGCCGAGCTCCTCGAGACGAAGCTGAACGACGCGGGCCGCGCGCGCGATCTCTACGAGCAGATCTTCGCCGAGGACCCCGGCCACACCAAGGCGTGCGACGCGCTGCTCCGGATTTACCGGCGCGTCGAGGACCACGCCGGCTACGCCAAGATCCTCGAGCGGCGCGCGGAGGCGCTGCGGGGCGAGGAGCGCGTCGACACGATGTGCAGGCTCGCCGAGCTCTACGAGGACCGGCTCGGCGACCTCGGTGAGGCGACGCGCCGCTACGAGGCGGCGCTGGAGCTCGATCCGACCAGCCTGAACGCCCTGCGCGGGCTCGACCGCATCTACAGCCGCGCCGGGCGCTACCAGGAGCTGCTCCAGAACCTGGAGCGGCAGATCGAGGTGAGCGCGACGCCGCGCCAGAAGATCAACCTCTACGAGCGGATCGCCGGCATCCACGACGAGGAGTTCCTCGACCACGCGAAGGCGGCCGAGGCCCTCGAGGCGATCCTCAGGATCGACGGCGCGCACGAGGGCTCGCTGGCCGCGCTCGGGCGGCACTACCGCGCCCTCGAGCGGTGGGAGGACGTGGTCGCCCTCTACGAGCGGCAGCTCGGCATCGTGCCCGACGACAAGCGGCGGGAGGAGCTCCTGCTCGCCGTGGGGCGCGTGCTGCTCGAGCAGGTCGGCTCGCCCGAGCGCGCCCGCAAGGCCTACGAGCGGGTGCTCGCGATCGACCCGCACCACGCCGGGGCGCTCGAGTCGCTGGCGCACGTGCGGGCCGCGACCGGCGACGCCGCGGCGGCGCTGAGCGCGATCGAGTCGCTCGCGGCGACCGCCAAGACCGCGGAGAGCAGGGCCGATCTCTGGATCCGCGCGGCGAAGATGCTCGAGGAGAAGGGCGATCGCGACGGGGCGATCGAGCGGTACAAGATGGCCCTCGACGCGCAGCCGCAGAACGCGGGCGCGTCGTCGGCGCTGCGCGCGGCCTACCTCGCCCGGGGCGACGCGACGAGCGCCGTCGAGCTCATCGCGCGCGAGGCCGAGGTCGCCGAGGGCAACCTCACGAAGGCCCGCCTCTACGGCGAGATGGCCCTCTTGCTGCGGGAGCGCCTCAAGGACGACGCGCGCGCCGCCGAGGCGGCCACGAGGGCGGTCGACCTCGATCCGACGAGCGCGCCGGGGCTCATGATCTCGGGCGATCTCGCGTTCGAGGCCGGCCGGTTCCTCGAGGCGGCGCGGCACTACGAGCTGCTCTCGAGCCGGGTCGACGCCCTGCCGAGGGAGCAGGGGCTCAAGCTGCTCTTCCGCTACGTCGACGCGCTCAGCAAGAGCGGCTCGAGCGGCAAGGCGATCGGCACCGTGCAGGCGCTGCTCGCGCTCGCGCCGGACGATCCGGCGGCGCTGTCGCGCGCCGCGAAGGTCAACCTCGACGCGGGCAGGGCCAAGGAGGCCGCGGAGCTCTACGAGCGCCTCGTCGCGCGCTTCGGCGCCGGCCTGCCGGAGCGGGAGCGGGCCGAGGCGCTCCTCCGGCTCGGCGAGGCGCGGCTCGCGGCCGGCGACCCGGACGGCGCGGTGGCGCCGCTGAACGACGCCGCGGATCTCGCCCCGGAGTCCCCCGCCCCGCTCGCCCTGCTCTCCCGGGTGTTCGAGGCCAAGGGGGACTGGGAAGAGGTCGCGCGCCTCAAGCACCGGCGGCTCGACGTGGTGACCGGCGAGGAGCGGAGCGCGCTTCTGCTCGAGATCGGCGACCTGCTCGCGACGCACCTCCACGACCGGACGCGCGCGGCGAAGAGCTACGTGGCCGCGCTCGACGAGCGGCCGGACGACCGGAAGATCCTCACCAAGCTGATGCAGCTCTACAGCGAGGAGAAGGACTGGTCGAAGCTCATCGACATCGTCCTCAAGCTCGCCGCGAAGATCGACGACAGCCGGCAGAAGGCGAAGTACCTGCACACCGCGGCGATCGTGAGCGCGCGGCAGCTCGGCGATCTCGACCGGGCCGCCCAGTTCTACGACGAGGTGCTGGAGCTCGATCCGTCCCTCACCCGGGCGCTCGCCGAGGCGATCGAGCTGCGCGCCGAGAAGGGCGACCACGAGGAGGTGGAGCGCCTGCTCAAGGTCGAGCTCGACCGGGCGACGGAGGAGAACGACACCGCGAAGATGCTCGAGACGTTCGACCGGCTGGGCGCCCTCTACAAGGACAAGCTCGGCTGGATGAGCGAGGCGATCGACGCCTACGAGGCGGCGCAGACGCTCGATCCGGACAGCGAGGAGCGCAACGAGCTCCTGGCGAACCTCTACGCGAGCAACCCGGCGGAGTACCTGGACAAGGCGGTGGCCGCGCAGCTCCCGATCCTGCGGCGCTCCCCCTACAAGCCGGACGCTTACCGGCTGCTGCGGAAGATGTACACCGAGACCAAGCGGGCCGACGCCGCCTTCTGCCTCTGCCAGGCGCTCTGCTGCCTGAACGCGGCCGAGCCGGACGAGGAGCGCTTCTTCCGGCGGCTGCGCCCGGACACGGCCGCGGCCGCGCAGCAGCCGCTCGACGACGAGGCGTGGGCGACCGCGCTCGTCCACCCGGACGCGGATCCGCTCCTGACCGCCATCTTCGGCGTGATCGAGCCGGCCGTGCTGCGGAAGAACGGGCAGCCGCTGGAGGAGCTCGGCTACCAGCTCGCCTACCAGATCGACCTCTCGCGCCACCCTTACCCGATGTCGCAGACGCTCTACTACGCGGCGGGCGTCCTCGGCCTCGAGCCGCCGGTCACGTTCCAGAACCCGAACGACGGCGGCGGCGTCTCGTTCCTCCACGCGCACGTGCCGGCGATCGTGCTCGGCGCCGCGGCGCTCCAGATGGATCTGCCGACCCAGGCGGCCGCGTTCATCGCGGCGCGCCACCTCACCTACTACCGGCCGGGCATGTACCTCCGCCACCTGGTGCCGACGGGCACCGGCCTGCGCGCCTGGCTGTTCGCGGCGATCAAGCTGATCTCGCCCACGTTCCCGATCACGAAGGAGCTGGAGGGGCCGGTGAAGGAGAACCTGTCGGTCCTGGATCCCACCATCGTGGGGCCGGCGCGCGATCAGCTGGCGAGCATCGTGACCAAGCTCCTCCAGGCCGGCGCGATCGACCTGAAGCGCTGGGTCTCCGGCGTCGACCTGACGGCCGATCGAGCCGGGTTCCTCCTCGCCAACGACCTCGAGCTGGCGCAGGAGATGATCAAGGCGGCCGACGAGGCGAGCGCCGCTGTGCCCCAGAAAGAGCGGCTCAAGGAGCTCATGCTCTACGCGGTCGGCGAGGAGTACTTCGCCATCCGAAAGCGGCTCGGGATCAACGTCGACAGCTGAGCGCCGAGGAGCGCTCTCGCTCGATACGCGGGGCGACCCCGCCCACCGCGAGCGCCGCCCGGCCCGCGCCCACCGCGGGCGCTGCCTGGCAGAGCGGCCGAGCTGGATCGCCGGCGATCCAGCCCGCGCATGTCGGATCCGGCCCACTTCTGCACCGGACTGGTTGACGGATAAATCCTCAAATTGCTAGGCTGCTGGCCGGCATTAGGCCCCTTTTGGATGTATGTTAGCTCGCCGCACCGTGGCAGCGGGCAGCCTGAGCGATCGTGTGAAAGCACGCCCATGGCGGCAAAGAAGACCCGAAAAACTTCAAAAAAAGACCGGAAGAGAGCGACCAAGGCCAGCGCGGCGAGCTCGAGGCGAGCCGCGTCTTCGGCGCGGACGCGGAAGGCGAAGCCCGCCGCCCGTTCAGCCGCTCGAAAGCCTAAACGAAAGGCCGCGTCCTCTCGACCTGCTGCGCGACGCACCTCTGCCGTGAAGGCGGCAAAGCGCCGGAAGGCGACGACAAAGCGGGCGACCACCCGCAAGTCGGCGGCCCCGGCGAGGCGCAAGGCGACGCGCGCACCGGCGCGGGCAACCCGGACGGGCGCCAAGAAGAAATCGGCGGCCACGAAGGCGAAAAAGGCGACGCGCGCTGCCGCGAAGCGAGCCAGCGCGTCCAAGGCGAGGAAGTCGGCCGCCCGGACGAAGGCGAAGCCGACGCGCGCCGCCGCCAAGCTCAGGACCACCAAGGCCAGGGCGAAGGCGCGGGCGACGAAGGTCAAGGCCAGGGCCGCGAAGGCCAAGGCGACGCGGGCGACGCGGGCCAAGACGGCGCGGGCCAAGGCCACGAAGCCCAGGGCGACGCGGGCCAAGGTCGCGAAGCCGAGGGCGGCGAAGAAGGCCAGGGCCGCGAAGCCGAGGGCGGCCGCCGGGCGGGCGCGGCGCGCCAAGGCCGCGAAGACGAAGACCTCGCGGGTCAAGGCCACGCGGCCGAGGCTCGCGCGGGTCAAGGCCACGAAGCCGAGGCTCGTCAGGCGGAAGATCGCGGCGCGCTCCGAGCGGACGCTCGCGCCGGCGGCGGAGCCGAAGAAGCTCCGCAAGAAGCTGAGGCTCGACGATCAGCCGAAGCTGAAGGAGCGGCTGAAGCTCAAGCACGCCGGGGAGCAGGACGCGGCGGTCGAGGCCGAGCGCCCGCGCCGGACGAGCGACAAGCCGCAGCGCGCGAGCGACCGGCCGCAGCGCGCGAGCGACAGGCCGCAGCGCACGAGCGACAAGCCCGCCGCCGAGAAGAAGAGCGTGCGGCCGGGCGTGGCCAAGGGGAAGGGCCCGGCGTCGTCGATCGAGCGCCGTCCTGGCCGCGTCCCGCTCCGGGAGCCCCCGCGGGTGGTCACGCTGCCCTTGCCGATGCTGCCCCCGCCGCGGCGAGCCACCATCGAGGAGCGCAGCGCGATCATCGAGCAGCGGCTGAACGCGCAATCGGAGGATTTCCGGCGGCGTTATATCGAGAGCCTCGATATGTCGTGGATTTACCACGACAGCGCGCTCGAGGGTGTGGTCTACACGTTCGACGAGCTGCGCGCGGCCCTCAGCGGCCCTGCGCCGCTCGTGACGGACTCGAGCCTTCAGCCGACGTACGATGACATCCGGCGCCACAAGGAGGCCATCGTCTATGTGCGCGAGCAGGGCGAGAACAAGCGGGCGCCGATCACGCTCGACTGCATGAGGAAGCTGTACCTGATCCTCCACCCGGAGGAGGGGGACCTCAAGACGGTGAAATACCGCAAGGACATCCCCCAGCACCGGCTCTACTTCCACGAGTACGCCCCGCCGGACAAGATCGCCTACAAGGTGCGGCAGATCATCGACTGGCTGAACGACCCCGAGACGCGGAAGACGCGGAACGGCATCCGGATCGCGGCGCGCGCGCACTACGATCTGCTGCGGGTCTATCCGTTCCCGAACGACAGCGGCAAGGTCGCGCGGCTGTTCATGAACATGCTGCTGCTCCGCACCGGTCTGCCCCCGTCGATCATCCACTCGACCGAGCGGCAGCGCTATTACGAGGCGCTGAAGGGCTCGGCGACGACGGTCCTGCAGATGGTGCAGGAGTCGGTGGAGAACGCGCTCGCGAGCGTCGAGAAGCTCCTCGATGAGCATGAGACGCGGAAACGCGCCTTCGTCAGCTGAGACGGCGAAGCGCGGCCCCGGCGGCGGCCCCGCCCCGGCCGGACGGGGCGCGCGCCGCCCGCCCGGGGCCGCTGCCGCCGCTCGTCCCGCGCCGGCGCGCGCGCGGCCTGACACCCCGCCTCGGGCCACCTTTGCGCGGCTGCGCGCGCTGCATCCGGATGCTCATTGCGAGCTAGACCACAAATCCTCGTTCGAGCTGCTGGTCGCGACGGTGCTCAGCGCGCAGACGACGGACGTGCTGGTCAACAAGGTGACGCCCCATCTGTTCGCCGCCTATCCCGACGCCCGCGCGCTCGCCGGCGCCGATCCCGCCGAGGTGGGCGCGCTCCTCCGGCGGCTCGGGATGGGGATGTTCAACCAGAAGGCCAGGAACGTCGTGGGGCTCGCGCGAGGCCTCGTCGAGCGGCACGGCGGGGAGGTGCCGAGGACGCTGGCGGAGCTCGTGGAGCTGTCCGGCGTCGGGCGCAAGACGGCGAATGTGGTGCTCGGCGTGGCCTTCGGCGCGCCGGAGGGCGTCGTCGTCGATACCCACGTGCAGCGCCTGTCCCAGCGGCTCGGGTGGACGAAGAGCGACAAGCCGGAGCAGATCGAGCGCGATCTCATGGCGCTCTTCCCGAAGCGCGACTGGGACATGCTGTCTCACACGCTGATCTTCCACGGCCGCCGGATCTGCTTCGCGAGGAAGCCGGCGTGCGGAGGCTGCGGGGTCAACGACGCGTGCCCGAGCGCGTTCCACGCGGAGAACGTGGGGCGCAAGGCGCCGCGCTCGCCACGCCGCGGGGGCGCGCAGGCCTGAGCGCCATCGGCGCTGCGCACGCCGGGCGCCGAGCGCACTTACGGAAACGGGCGCGGCCAGCGCGGCGCATCGCTCGTCGCTTATCGCCGCTCGGCACGTCTGCTGTCGGCTGTTTATTCCCTCGACGCTGAAGACGCGAGGTAAGCTTGGCCCATGAAGGCCTTGTTCCTGACCCTCACCCTCGCCTGCCTTTTCACCGCCGCGTGCGGCCGCCCGGAGGACGATCTCTGCGACGACAGGTGCGACTGCGAGGGGTGTAACGAGCGCGAGTTCAACGATTGCCTCGATCGCTACGATGTCAGGTTCGTAGACGCAGACCGCCGCGACTGCCTCGACCGGTACGACGATCTCCTCGCGTGCGAGGACGACACCGCGATTTGCCGCAACTATAAGTGGGATACGGCGTGCAAGGACGAGAGAGAGGCGCTGGATCGGTGCGTGAACTAGCGACGACGCCGGCTCAGGGCCCGTCGCCCGGCGCGACGGCGGCGCCGGGCAAGGCGGCTCCGGCGCCGCGGAACGCGTCGACGAGCCGCTCCGACGCCGTGTAGGGGTCGACCTCGCGCCGCGCGACGGCGCGCACCGCCGCGTCGAGCGCGGGCCCGAGCGCGGCGACCGCGGCGTCGGTGAGCGCGTCGCGGAGCTGCACGTGCATCGCCTCGCGCAGGCGCTCCTCCCGGCGCGCGGCGCCGGCCTCGGTCCCGAACAGCCACGCCCGGTGCGCCTCCAGCCGGTCCACGAGCGCCGCCACACCCTCGTTGCGCGTGGCCACGGTCCGCGCGATGGCGGGCTCCCACGGCCCCTCGGCCGGCGCGCCGCCCGGAGCCGACGCCGCCTCGGCTTCGCGGGCGTGGAGCGCCGCGGCGCTGTGCCCGCGCGACCGCCCGGACGCCCTCGCCACCTCGCCGCCGAGCGCGATCATGAGCTCGAGATCGCGCACCGCGGCGTCGGCCCCGTCCCGATCGGCCTTGTTCACGGCGAAGACGTCGGCGCACTCCAGGATGCCCGCCTTGATCGCCTGCACCTCGTCGCCCATGCCCGGCGCCGCGACGACCAGGGTCGTGTGCGCCATGCGCGTGATCTCGAGCTCGTCCTGCCCGACCCCGACGGTCTCGACCAGCACGACGTCGGCCCCCCACGCGTCGAGCACCCGCGCGATGTCCACCGCCGAGCGCGACAGCCCGCCGAGCGCGCCCCGGGTCGCCAGCGACCGGATGAACACGTCGGGATCGCCGAAATGCGCCTGCATGCGGATGCGATCGCCGAGGATGGCGCCGCCGGTGAACGGGCTCGTGGGATCGACCGCAACCACGGCGACCCGGCGATCCTGCTTCCGGAACGCGCAGATCAGGCGGTCGGTGAGCGTGCTCTTGCCCGCCCCCGGGTTGCCGGTCACGCCGAGGACCCAGGCGCGGCCGGTGTGGGGGAAGAGATCCTTCAGGATCGCGGCGTAGTCGCCGGCGCGATCGTCGACGAGCCGGCAGGCCCGCGCCGTCGCGCGCGTGTCGCGGGCGAGGACCTTCTCTGCGAGCGGGTGCACGCGAGCGGTCTAGGCCCGGCGATGCGGGGACACAACCGGGCCGCGGGCGCGCGGCGTCTCTACCCTTCCCCGCCGCCTGCCGCGCCGGCGGCCTGACCGCCGTCACCGGACGGCCCCCCGCCGGCGCCGCCCTCCCCGCTCGCCGACGAGCCAGCGCCGCCGGCGCCGCCCGCGGCGTCGCCGCGATCGACGATCGGCCGCGTCTCGCCGCAGGCGACGGTGAGCAGGGTCGAGAGCACAGCGCAGGAGGCGAACACGAGCGCGCGATTCGACATGGCGCGTTCTTGAAGCGGGCGGCCCGCGAAGTCCAGCCGCGCGCCCCCGCCAGGGCGCCGCGGGCGCGGGCGCCGCGGGCGCGGGCGCCGCGAGGCGCCGCCCGGGACAGCCGCCTGCTCCCGTCAGGGCGCCCGGGCCGCCGGACGATCGAAGCGCCGCCAGCGGCCGTCGATGAGGCGCTCGTGCGGCAGGTACTGGGCCTTGTAGACCAGCCGCGAGCATTTCTCGACGTAGAGGCCGAGGTACA
This sequence comes from Sorangium sp. So ce836, assembly GCF_028553905.1. Taxonomy (NCBI): domain Bacteria; kingdom Pseudomonadati; phylum Myxococcota; order Polyangiales; family Polyangiaceae; genus Sorangium; species Sorangium sp. So ce836. Next base: position 6,713,217 of record NZ_CP102233.1, read on the forward strand.
GGTACCGCAGGCCCCAGGCGCGGCACAGCTCGAGCTGCTTCAAGATCGAGAAGACGCCGGGGCTCAGCGGCTCGAGCTCGGGATCGTAGAACGAATAGACCGCCGACAGCGACTCCTGCCCGCGATCCACGACGGCGACCCCGACGAGGCGACCGCCGACGCGGTAGCGCATCTCGAACGTCTCGCAGCAGCTGTCCACGAGGAACGCCTCGTAGCCCGCGGCGCCGAGCGGGCCGTCGTCGCGCATCAGCCCCCGGCCGTGCTTGTGCAGGTTGTAGAGCGCGACCTTCTCCCGCGTGGTGACGGGCGGACCGATCTCGACGTCGACCACCTGCTCGCCGCGGCGGAGCACCCGGCGCTGCGTGCGGCCGAGGACGAAGTCGCCCACGATGATCCGGATCGGCTCGCACGCGCGGCACGAGGGGCACTGCGTGCGGTAGAGCAGCTTGCCGTGACGGCGGTTGCCCGCGACCAGCCGCCGCTCGAACTCCGCGCGCGTGAGCGGGCGGATGGGCACGCGGAGCGGCATCCGCGCGTCGACCTCGGGGAGGTACGGGCAAGGGCTCACCTCGTCGTGGACCGTGAGCTCGATCGGGTCCGCCACCTCGTCGAGCCGAGGGAGCTCGACGTCCTGACCCGATGCCGCATCTCGCTCGCTCGATGAGCCCATGTCGCTGTCGATCCGAGCGCTCGAGACCCCGTCGACACGCCGGCCGCTACATCCAGGGGATGCCTGTTGCGCGGCCACGTCAAGCAAAACTCAGAGCGGCACGGAGCGCCGGGAGATCTCGCCCGCTCGCGCAACGCGGCCGTCGGCATCGGCCAGCGGTCGTCATCATCCATCTGGCGCCTGGCACGCGCGCGCGCGCACCACCGACCACTCACACCACAACCCCCATTCGCATACATTTACCCCGATAGGCACACCTATCGCTTGATACCAGCGTGCCCAGCCGGACGGGCTGCGCGCGGCGCTGCGCGGCGCGCCCTTTTCCCTTGGCCCGGAGGCCGGTATGACCCAGCGCGCGCCCGCGAGGAGAGGCCGGTCCGGTGAAGGGCCCGCCTCGCGCGAGCGACGCGAGAAAGGCCGAACGCTTTGGATCTCACAGGAAAGCAGCGCCGCCACCTCCGGGCGCTGGGGCATCACCTCGACCCGATCGTGCAGCTCGGCAAGGCCGGGCTGACGGACGGGGTCGTCGCGGCCGTCGACGCCGCCCTGGAGCGACACGAGCTCGTCAAGGTACGCCTGGGCACCGAGTGCCCGGACGACCTGGGCGAGGTCGCCGACACCCTCTCCGAGCGGCTCCGCGCCGAGGTGGCGCAGACGCTCGGCCGGACGATCCTGCTCTACCGGCGCCACCCGAAGGAGCCGAAGATCAAGCTGCCCGCAGGCGCCTGACCGCGAGCCGCCCAGCCGCCTCCGCCGCAGCTCAGGGCGCCCCGGATCGCCGGGGCGCCCGGGACCGCGTCACACGTGCCGCAGCGCGGGGCGCTCGGCCAGGATGTGATCGAGCCAGGCGTTCGACAGCTTCTCCTGCACCGTGTTGGCCCGGAGCCTCGCGGCGAGGTTCTTGAAGTCGACGTGGTCGATGAGCTGATCCTGGTTGAAGCACGAGAAGACCACTGTCTCCTTGCCCGTCTCCGGATCCACGTGGCGCTGGAGGCACTGCGCGCAGACCTCCTTCATCATGCACTGCATCGGCGAGTTGATGCTCGCGATGCCCACGTGCTTCGGGTTGAGGTGCGGCGCGAGCACGCCGTGCCGCGCCTCGCGCACCGCGTTCATCATCTTGTCCGAGCCGATCGCGATGATGCGCCGGACCTCCGAGAGGCTCGCCAGCTCGCCGCCGAGCTGCCGCTCCGCGTAGGCCCGCATCGCCTGGACGATGTTGCCGCGGAAATGGCGATCCGTGGCGCGCCGCGGGGGGATCTCCGCGCCGCCGTCGGTGCACCAGATGACCTGATCGGTCGCCACCTCGATCTCGTCCTGCTTGAAGAGATCCTCGCCGCGCCGGTAGCCGGCGAAGTAGATCACGCGGTCGCCGCGCGCCTTGAGCGCCTTCGCGATCGAGAACAGCACGGCGTTGCCGAGCCCGCCGCCGGCGAGCAGCACGGTCTCGCCCTCGGGGATCTCCGTCGGCGTCCCGGTCGGCCCCATCACGACGACCTCCTCACCCGCGCGCAGCGCGGCGAGCAGCCGGGAGGACGCGCCCATCTCGAGCGCGATGAGCGATAGCAGCCCCTTCTCCTTGTCGACCCACGCGCCCGTGAGCGCGAGCCCCTCCATCGCGAGCCGCGTGCCGCGGACCACCGGCGAGCGCACCTCGTAGTTCTGCAGCCGGTAGAACTGCCCCGGCTCGAACTTGCGCGCCGCCGCGGGCGCGCGCACGACCACCTCGACGATCGTCGGCGTCAGCCGCTCGACGCGCTCGACCACCGCGGTGAAATCGTGATCGAGGCGGGCGAAGAGGTCGCGCCGCCGCGCGTCGCGCGCCGCCTGCGGCTCCTCGCCGAGCCGGGCGAGGTCGCGCTGGAACAGCGCGACGACCGACGGGTACGCGTCCTTGGCGCTCGCCATCGCCTTCACGACGCTCCCCGCATAGTGCGGGTGGTTGTCGCCGTAGAAGCTCACCGCGTGCTCGCCGTCGTTGTAGCTCGTGAAGAAGCCCTCGCGCGCCTTGGCCGGCTCGACCTTGAGCGCGCCGGCCTCGTCGACGTACGCGCGGTGCGGCTGGAAGAACTGCTTCCACTTGTCGAACGCGAACGAGCCCGGGCGCTCCTTCTCGTACGTGACGTTGGGGCTCGTCCCGGCCGCCACGCACACGGTGCGGGCCGGGATCGAGACCGTCTGGCCCGCGCTCCGCCACTTGCCGTCCACGACCTCCTGGCGATCGAAGACGAGCGACGAGACGCACCCGCGCTCGTCGAGCACCGCCTCGAGCGGAGCGAGGTTCTCGACGTAACGGATCCCCTCCTCGAGCGACTTGGCGACCTCCTCGTGGTTCAGCCGGTAGGCCGGCGAGTCGATGAGCCGCTTGCGGTAGACCAGCGAGACGCCGCCCCACGCGTCGATGAGGCCCTGGAACCGCGGCGGCCTGCCCTCGCGCGCGGCGCGCGCGCGCTCGTCGCGGATCTCCTCGGCGTGGCGCCGCTGCTCGGCCAAAAACTCCCGCTCCTCCTCGTCGAACATCGCGAGCACCGACGCCTCGCCGCGCTCGGCGATGAGCGCGTCGAGCCGGTCGGCCGTCTTCTCGGCCTGCACGACGTAGTAGGCCGCGAGCTCCGTCGCGGTGTCGATCGCCGTCAGGCCGCCGCCGATCACCACCGCCGGCAGCCGCACCTGCAGGTTCGCGAGCGCCGAGCGCTTGTAGGCGCCGGCCAGCTGGAGCGCCATCAGGAAGTCCGACGCCTTGCGGATGCCGCGCGCGAGGTTGTTCTTGAGCGGGATGATCGTCGGCCGCCCCGCGCCCGCCGCGATCGCGACGTGGTGGAACCCGCGCCGGAAGGCGTCGTCGAGATCGATCGTGCCGCCGAACCGCACGCCGCCATAGATCCGGAGCAGCCGCTGCCGCGCGAGCGTGATGTAGAGGACGGTGAGGAAGTTCTTGTCCCACCGCACCGTGATCCCGTACTCGCTCACCCCGCCGAAGCCGAGGAGGACGCGCTCGTCGAGCTCGGTGTAGAGCCGCTTGAAATCCCTGACCGGCCGCGGCGGACGCGTCTCGTCGCCCGTGAGCTCCACCGGCAGCGGCTCGATCTTGAGGCCGTCGATCGCCACGCACGCGAAGCCCTGCCGCGTGAGGTGGTGCGACAGGGTGTAGCCGGCGGGGCCGAGGCCGACGACGAGCACGTTCTTGCCGTTGTACGGGAGCGCGTGCGGCCGGAGCGCGTCGAGCGGGTTCCACCGCGTGAGCAGCCCGTAGATCTCGAGGCCCCACGGGAGCGACAGGACGTCCGTGAGCGCCGCGGTCTCGACCTGCGGGATGTCCACCGGGTCCTGCTTCTGGAAGACGCACGCCTTCATGCAGTCGTTGCAGATGCGGTGGCCGGTGCCGGGGCACATCGGGTTGTCGATGCAGACGAGCGCGAGCGCGGCGATCGACTCGCCCCGCCCGCGCATCGTGTGCATCTCGCTGATCTTCTCGTCGAGCGGGCAGCCGTGGAGCTCGACGCCGAGCGGGTTCGACTTGATCGCCCCGGTCTTGTTGTCGCGCAGGCCCTTCGAGCACGAGTCCTTGTCGCGATCGTGGCAGAGCAGGCAGTAGTCGACCTGGCTCTCGACCTCGCGGGGCGCCGCGCGCCGGTCGGTCAGCGCGAAGCCGTCGCGAGCCCGCCGCTCGTGCTCCGGCCCGACGAGGAGCTCGGCCGAGCCCGGGCCGTCGCTCGCGCCCTTCCTGTGCAGCTGGACCAGCGCCTGGTAGTCGAGCGTGCGCGGCGCCTTGAGCGTCGGCCAGCGATGCGCCGGGTCGTGCTCGTCCGCGCGACGCGCCGCGAGCCACGCCTCGACGGCGTCGAGCGCGAACGCGACGACCGCCGCGTCCTCGGCCTCGGTCGGCGCCGCGCCCGCGACCGCGACGGCCGGCGCCACGCGCTCCGCGAGCGCCGGGTCCTCCCGCAGCGCCGCGCGCGCCTTCGCCGCGCGGCCTCGGAGCTCGTCCGTCCACTTGGCGCCGCCGGCCTTGGCGGCCTTGCGCGCGATCTCGTCGACCTCGATCAGCGCGAGCGTCGCGCGCGCGATCGCGAGCTCCTCGGCGGCGGAGCCGCTGTCGAGCGCGCTCGCCGGCGCGCCCATGGCCGCGAGCGCCCGCCGCGCCGCGTGCGCCGCCTCGACGGGCGTGCCATGCCACGCCTTCCCGGGGTTCGGCTTGAACAGCCGCTTCTTCGAGAACTCGCGCTTGAAGTCCCAGAGCGCGGCCCGCTCGCGGGTCGCGTCGATCTGCGCCTGGGTCTCCCGCTCGACGCGGAAGAGCGTGGCGACGAAGCGGCCGACGTACGGCGCCGCCGCGAGGAGCGCCTCGGAGACCTGCTCCGCGGTGAGCGCGGGCCGGCCCGCGCCGCCGCCCCCGGAGGTCGCCTGCTCCGCGCGCAGGGCGGCCCGGTACGCGTCGAAGCGCGCGTAGGCGCCCTCGTCCGACGCGTGGAAATACTCCTCGAAGCGCTCCGTCAGCTCGGCGAGCTTCGCGGGGTCGAAGAGATCGACGTAACCGAAACCAGGGATTCCGAGCTCGAGCTCGGAAACATCGGAGGTGGCCTGCACCCACGAAGAGAAGTCAGCCTGCACGCCCGCGTTCGCTTCCATACCCGCAGCAAATGCTTTCTATTTCAAGGGGTTTGCCCGCCCGGCGAGGGGCGCGCGCGCCCGATCTCGAGAGCAACGTAAAGTAGCACCGGGCCGTAGCTCCGACCTGTCGCTCAGGCAACATCCATCGAGCTCATCCCGCGCTCGCCGCCGCGGCGAGGGCGCAACGGCTGCGCGCAACGGCTGCGCGCAACGGCTGCGCGCAACGGCTGCGCGCAACGGCTGCGCGCAACGGCTGCGCGACCGCGAGATCGCCGCAGCCGCGAGCCCGTCGCGGCGAGCGCGCAACGGCTGCGCGATCGTGAGATCACCGCAGCCGCGAGCCCGCCGCCGCGGCGAGCGCGCAACTGCTGCGCGCCGGCGAGATCGCCTCGACCGGGAACGCCGCCCGCTCGCGCGGCGACTCGCGCGGCGAGGAGCGGGAGAAGCCCCGTCGCTGCCGCCTGCAGGACCGGCGCCGCGCGCGGCGGGAGCGCCGCCCTCGTCGCGCGCGCCGGAGCGCCGCGATCAGAAGCCCTGCGAGACGACGCGCTCGATCGTGTGGGTCGAGATGTTGCCCGCGATGACGTCGGGATCGCGCAGCAGCGCCTGGTGCAGCGGGATGTTCGTGCGGATGCCGCCGATGATGAACTCGTCGAGCGCGCACCGGAGCCTCGCGATCGCCTCGGCCCGGTTCGCGCCGTGCGCGATCACCTTGGCGACCAGCGAGTCGTAGGAGCTCGGGACGCGGAAGCCGCCGTAGACGCCGGAGTCGACGCGGATCCCGACGCCGCCGGGGGAGTGATACTCGGTGATGAGCCCCGGCCACGGCACGAACGAGCGCGGATCCTCGGCGTTGACCCGGCACTCGATGGCGTGGCCGCGGAAGCTCCACGGGCGCGTGTCCGGCAGCGTGAGGCGCTCGCCGGCGGCGGCGAGGATCTGCTGCGCGACGAGATCGACGCCGGTCACCATCTCGGTGACCGGGTGCTCGACCTGCACGCGGGTGTTCATCTCCATGAAGTAGAGCTCGCCGCGCTCATCCATCAGGAACTCGAGCGTGCCGAGGCCCGTGTAGCCGGTCTCGAGGATCGCGGCCCGGATGATCTCGCCCATCCGGGTGCGCTTCTCGTTGTCCATCGCGGGGCTCGGCGACTCCTCCATCACCTTCTGGTGCCGGCGCTGGAGCGAGCACTCGCGCTCGCCGAGCGTCCACACGCCCCCGTGCTGATCCGCGAGCACCTGGAACTCGATGTGGCGCGGCGCCTCGACGTAGCGCTCGAGGTACACGTCCGGGTTCTTGAAGCCGGACAGGGCCTCCTGCGTCGCGATCTCGAACGAGCGCTGCACCTCGCCGGCGTGGCGGACGATGCGCATGCCCCGGCCGCCGCCGCCGCCGGAGGCCTTCAGGATCACCGGGTAGCCGACGCGCTCCGCCTGCTCCGCCGCGTCCGCCGCGCTCGTGAGCACGCCGGTGCCGCTCAGCATCGGGATGCCGAAGCGCTTCGCGACCGCGCGCGCCGACACCTTGTCGCCCCAGGTCCGCATCGCGTCCGCGCTCGGCCCGATGAAGGTGAGCCGGCACTTCTTGCAGAGCTCGGCGAACTTCGCGTTCTCCGAGAGGAACCCGTAGCCCGGGTGGATCGCGTCGGCGCCGGTGACCTCGGCGGCCGCGATGATCTGCGGGATGTTGAGGTAGCTCTTCGACGCTTCGGCCGGGCCGACGCACACGGCCTCGTCCGCGAACCGGACGTGCAGCGCCGCGGCGTCCGCCTCGGAGTGGATCGCGACCGAGCGGATGCCGAGCAGGCGGCAGGCGCGGATGACACGCATCGCGATCTCGCCGCGATTGGCGATCAGGATCTTCTGGAACACGGCACCCTCGCCCGGGCAGCGCTAGCTGCTCCGCACCTTGAAGAGACGCTGCCCGAACTCGACCGGCTTGCCGTTGTCGACGAGGATCTCGACGATCGTGCCGGGGGAGTCCGCCTCGATCTCGTTCATCAGCTTCATCGCCTCGATGATGCAGAGCGCCTGACCCACGCGGATCGCGCTGCCGACGTCGACGAACGGCGGCGCATCAGGAGACGGCGAGCGATAGAACGTGCCGACGAACGGCGAGGTGACGTACGAGATCCCCTCGTCGCTCGCCGCGGCGGGCGCCGCCGGCGCAGGCGCCGCGGCGGGCGCCGCCGCCGGCGCAGGAGCGGGCGGCGCCGCGGGCGACGCCGCCGGCGCGCTATGGAGCTGGTAGGCGACGGGCGCGAGCTGCGGCGCCCCTCCCTGCGGCACGAGGCCCCCGCGCGTGAGCCGGATGCGAACGTGTTCGTCCTCGAACTCGAAGTCGCTCACGTTGCGCTTCTCTAAAAGGCGCACCAGCGCCCGCAACTGCTTGAGGTTGATGTTCATGGAAGGACGTTCGGCCATCGATGTTTGCCGCCTTTCAACCAGAGTGACGGCGCATGTTCAACCTCTTTCGTCCGATCGCAGCTTCTCCAGGTGCCCGAGCAACCCGAGCAACCCGAGGACGTACGAGCTCGGACCGAAGCCCGCGACGCGCGCCATGCACGCGGGCGCGATGCGCGAGCGGCGACGGAACGGCTCGCGAGCGTCCGGGTTGGAGATGTGCACCTCGACGGTCGGGAGCGCGCCCGCGCGGATCGCGTCGTAGAGGGCGATGGAGGTGTGCGTGTACGCGCCGGCGTTGAGGAGGATGCCGTGGAAGCCGCGATCGCCGGCGTGGCTGATCGCGGTCACGAGCTCCCCCTCGCAGTTCGACTGCATGCACGACACCGAGGCGCCGTGGGCCAGTGCGGCTTCCTCGACGGCGCGGTGGACGTCATCCAGCGTGGCCGTGCCGTAGATCGCTGGCTCGCGCTTGCCCAGACGATCGAGGTTCGGCCCCGAGATGACCGAGATCCTGAAGCCGCTCAGGCGAGCTCCTTCAGCAGCACGGGCACCTTGGTGCGCAAGAGGTAGCGGGCCTTGCCGATGTTCGCGTCGGGCGTCATCGAGAAGGCCACGAAGTACGAGTTGTTCACGACGCGGATCAGCGTGGTGACCTTCTCCGCCTGGATCGCGATCTCGGCGGCGTTGCCCGCGTCGAGCATCTCGGCGGCGCGCTGGATCGACTTGAGCACGACGCTGAACTCCGCGCCGATGGTGGTGATGTCGAACGCGGCCCCCGGCTTGGAGTAGCTGTCGACCGCGATCCCCTCGAAATCCATGAGAAGGGTCGCGATGCCGCCCTCGGTGTTCTCTACGACTTCCTTCAGCACGGCCTGGAACATGGGGGGAGACTACCCAAGCGCGGCACGATCGGGAAAACAAACGAACCGGCGCGCGTCCGGCGCCCGGGCCCGGGCGCCTGCCCTCGCCCCCGCCGGGCGTCCGCGAGGGCGCGCGCGGGGCGCCTCGCGCCGGCCGCCCGCGGCAGCAGGCGAGCGCGCGGGGCGGCGACCTCGCGGCGGCGCGTAACACCGCGAAAGCTCGCGCCGTTCGCCCGGCAGCGCGGCGATCGCGATAAGCGGCGGGCGCGCTTTGCCTCTTGCATCCTGGTCCCAGCCGGGCGATTCCCGCCCCAAGGGGCCCGCTCCAAAGCACGCCTTGACCCTTGTCCCGGCGAGCGGCTAACGTGCGGCCGTTCTTTCGCCTCGCGGCAAGGCCGCGGGCGGATCCCGCCGGCGCATCTCGCCGGCGGGAGACGTCAAACGTGGCCGGGCGCGGCCCTGCGTCGCGCCCGCCAGCTCATCAAGAAAAACAAGGACGGCCCAACATCTATGCGTGCGCGAGCCGGGGATCCCCCCCGCACGATGCCCCAGAAGATCCTCGCCGGGCGGGCGACGGATCCTCAGCTGCGCGGTGATCTCGTCCAGGTCAAGGTCGACCAGGTGATCCTCTCCAGGGCGCCGTCGCGCGCGCTGGCCGAGGCCATCGCCACGGGCATGAAGAAGACGCCGGTCGAGGTCGCCGTCGCCTACGACGGCACCTGCGTGGCCGACGCGAGCTCGCTCGCGGACATCGACGAGGGCAGCCCACACTCGGTGTCGCCCGAGTTCCCGACCTACAACATCCCGATCGCGCGGCCGGGCATCGGCTTTCCCGCGCCCGTGCACCTCGAGCGCTTCGCCGCGCCGGCGCGGCTCGCCCTCACCGACGACCCGCGCCTCGCGACGGTCGGCGGCATCGGCATGCTGTCGCTCGTCGTCTCGCCGAGCCAGCTCGGGCAGGCGCTCGCCACGGGCTCGGCCTGGCTCCGGCCGCCGCGGAGCGTGCAGATCCACCTATCGGGCAGGGTGCGTCCCTTCGTGTGCGCGCGGGACGTCGCGCTCGAGCTGCTCCGCAGGAACCTCGACGAGGTGGTCCGGCGCATCGAGGGCGAGCACCACGCGCCGGTGATCCTCGAGTTCGCCGGGCCGAGCGCGCGGCTCCTCTCGGTGGGCGACCGCGCGGTGCTCTGCGGCATCGCGCCGCAGGTGGGCGCGGCGGCGGCGCTGTTCGTGAGCGACGAAAAGACGGAGGTCTTCCTCCGCGATCAGCGCAGGTCGAAGGCCCACCGCGCGCTCGTGCCGGACCCGGGCGCGCCGTGCGAGGAGGTCGTCTCGATCGACCTCGGCACGGTCGACCCGCTGCTCATGGACGAGGAGGGCGTGGTCCGGCCGGTCCGCGATCTCGCCGGCAAACCGGTGGCGCAGGTCGTCCTCGGGGGCGACTCCGGCGTGACGTTGCGCGACATGCTCGCGGCGGCGCTGCTGCTCAAGTCGAAGCGCGTCCCGTCGCGGCTCGATCTGCTGGTCGCGCCGCCGTCGCGGCAGGTGCTCGAGGTGCTCGCGCAGTCGGGCGCGCTGGTCGACCTCGTGGCGACGGGCGCGCGCATCGTCGAGCCGGACCGGCGCGTCGTCACCTCGGAGATCTACCCGCCGCCGCCCGGCGGCCTGTCGCTGCGCACCGCCGATCCGGAGCCGCGCATCGCCGGGGCGCCGTCGTTCGTCGTGGCCTCGGCCGAGACGCTCGCCTACGCCGTGGCCACCGGCTCGGTCGGCGATCCGCGGTCGTTCAAGCGGCCCGTGCGGGTGACCGTGCCGCGGGCGCTGCCGACCGACGACGTGCTGATCCTCCGCGACAAGAAGGGCGAGCAGGTGAGCACGAAGAAGCCGCCGCCGGCGCCCACGGCGGTGCCCTGGAAGGGACCGCTGACGCTCGACGTGCTCGCGGGCGTGCCGAAGGGGAGCGGGCGCGCGGCGGTCGGGGCGCGCGGGCGCAAGGCCGCCGCCCCGGCCGAGCCGGCCGAGCCGACCGCGCCCGCAGCGCCGGTCGCGCCGAGCGCGCCGAGCGCTGGAGACGACATGGCGCCGGCCGCGCCGGCCGAGGGCAAGGCGGCCGGCGGGGTGGCGCTCGTCCTGTCGACGCTCGACGAGGTGCGGGCGGTCGCGGAGCGCGCGACCGACCTGTCGACGGTGCGCGCGGTGGTCGCGCCGTTCGTGCCGAGCACCGCGGTGTCGGCGTTCGCGAGCGAGGGGATCGCCACGTTCCTCGTCGGCGCGGAGGCGCTCGGCAGCATCAAGGAGCAGAAGAGCGTGGAGCTCCCCGCCCCCGCGCAGTGGGGCGATCGCGTCGCGGCCGTCTTCGGGAGCGAGCGCGTCGAGGTGGCCTGGCTCGCGACGGGCATGGAGCGGAGCTGGACCCACGCAGGCACCGTGCGGCAGCCGCCCAGCGCGAGCAAACCGGCGCGGTAGCGGGCGAGCGCTCGGCGGGCACGGCGGCGCGGCGGGGTGCGCGCATCCCCCGTCGAGCCCCCTCGGGGGATGCGGGCCCGCCCCACCGCCGGAACCGGGGATGAGAGGCATCCCCACCGAGGGCCGGGAGCGGTGCGCTCAGGGGGTCGCGCGCACGGGGGCGAGCGGGGCGAGGAGCTTGATCTCGCTCGTGAGATCTCGGAAGCGGATCTGCTGCTCGTTGATCTGCATCTCGAGCACGATGACGCGCTTCGTGATCTCGTCGAGGCGCGCCGACGCCTTGGCGAGGCGGTCGGTGAGGTCGCGGCGGAGCTCGTCGGCGGTCTTGTTCTTCTCGATCGCCCGGAGGTTCTGGCGGAGCTCGTGGCTCTGCTGCTCGAGGCGCTGCTGCTCCGCGATCAGCCTGTCGCGCTCGTCGATCGCCGGGCGCAGCTTGCCCCGGACCTCCCAGGCCTGCCCGAGCTGCTTCGCCACGGCCGCGTCGGCGCGCGGGTCCTTCAGGTAGGCCTGCACCGCGTCGTCGGCGAGCTGGCTGAGCCAGTCGATCTGCTGCCGGAAGATCCGCCGCTCGTCCACGTCGAGCACCGCCGTCCCCCGCCGCGGCACGTCGATCGGCACGAGCGCGCTGCCCGTGCCGACGTTGTCCTCCGTGCCCTTCGGCGGCGCGTGCAGGCGCGTCCCGTGCAGGCGCGGGTGCTTCACGAGCGTCCTCGCCGCGAGATCGCCGCCGTTGCGGACGGCGTACTTCGTGTGCGTCACCCAGTCGCGCTCGATCTCGAGCGCGCCGCCCTCGATCTTCGCGAGGCGCGCGCCCTCGGCGCTCTCCTCGCGCGTCGTGTCGACGGCGAGGCCCCGCTCCAGCGCGAACGGCACCGTCGTCGTGGCCCCCGGCGGCAGCGGCTCGACCATGCCCTGGCCGAGGAACGCGCCGTTCTCGAAGACCGCGATGGGGCCGCGCTCCAGGAGCCCCTTCGTGTCGTTCGTGAAGCGCGCCACCCGGAACGGGTGCGAGCTCGACGCGGGCACGCCGCCGTCGGGCGCGAACAGGAAGATCGACTCGCCGGGCACCTGCTTCGCGAGGAGCAGGACCATCGTCGCGCTCCGGTCGGGGATGTCGACCGGGAACGGGATGTCGTAGCGCGTCGTGCCCGCCTCCATCGCGACCGCGGCGAGGGCGCTCATGTTGCGCGGCGGCGACGGGTTCATCATCGCCTTGTTGTCCATCGCCAGCGGATCGTCGTTGAACATCACCCCGCCCCGCGGCCCCGCGGCGCCAGGCGCGCCGGCCGCGCCGCCGACGGCCCGCTTCGCCATCGGCTTCGCGGGCGCCTTGGCGACCTCGAGCCGGTCCCTCATCGCCGCCCTGCTGGCAGCGGCGCCCTCCTCGGCCTCGAACGCGTACCCGTGGCCTTCATCGGCACCTGCCGCCGCCGGCGGCACGGCCGGCGCAGCCTGCGGCGCGGGCATGGGCGGCGGCGGCGGCGCGGCCTCGGCGGCCAGCGTGGTCTCGCTCGTCGGCACGGACGCGATCACCTCGCCCTGGTCGCTGACGATCGGGCGCGGCGGGATCGCCGCCTGATCGAGCGTCGCCTGGAAGGCGAGCGGCGCGCCCGCCACGAGCGACAGCTTCACGCCCTTCCAGTCCTCGCCCGAGAGGTTCTGCACGATGCCCCACGCCTGGAGGTGCGCCTGCTTCGACGCCGCCCCCTGGGCCCCGGCCGCGCCCATCACGAGCCGGTAGGAGGGGCGCCACACCGGCGTCTCGGCCACGTAGCCGACCACGAGGTCGTGCTCTCGCCCGTCGAGGGTGAGCTTCACCTTCTCGAGCTCGTCGCGCTTCTTCTCCCCCGCCGCCGCGCCCTTGTCCTTGGGGGGCGACGCCGTCGTCACCTCGGGCCCGGGCTCCTCCGGCGCGTCGCCCTCGCCCGAGCCGTCGTCGACCTCGACCGGGAACGACGCGCTCCGGACGCTGCTGCCGCCGGCCTCGATGACTGCGAGCGTCGCGAGGAAGTCGCCGACCTTCTCCTTGCGCACGCGGAAGGTCACCTGATCGGCGTCGATGAGCCCCCGGCGCTCGAAGTACGCGACGCCGTTCCTGTAGATGACCACGCGCCGCAGCGCGAGCCCCGAGGCGTCCACATCGGGGCCCCGCGCGCAGCCGGCGAGCAGAGAGAGAGCGAGGAGCAGGCCGGAGCCCGCTCGCGCGACGTCGTACCGTCTCATGATGTCGGTGGGTTTCTCTTGGGTCAGCTGTCGGAGGGCGCCGTCGAGGCGCGGCGCCAGTCGGGCGGCAGGTCGAGAAAGCCCTCGTTGCAGAGGAACTCGTAGAGCCCCTCGCAGACCTCGCCGCAGATCATGCTGAAGAGGTGGGGATCGGTGATGAAGAGGATCGTCTCGTCGCGCTCGGAGCCCGCCGTGTCCGCGAGCTGCGCGACCAGCTCGTCCTCGGCGAAGCCGACGAGCATCACCATCAGGGTCCGCTCGAACGCCGCGCGGAAGCGAGGGAAGGCCTCGCTCGTCACCTTGTACGCGAACGCCCTGCCCTCGTACGTGCGCGCGTCCCGCACCACCTTCGCGGCGACCTCGCCGAGGCTCGGGGCGAGCCGCTCGCCGAAGAAGTCGACGAGCACGACGTGCACCACCGAGACGATGCGCCTGAGCTCGCTCGATCGGCGCGACAGGAAGGCGTCCTGCATGTCCTTCGTGAGCTTCGCGAGCAGCTCGAACGACTGCTCCCGCGCCTCCTCGGAGGCGAACTCGAAGCCCTCGAGCTCGGCCTCGATCCGGTTCTTGTAGCGGGTCAGCACGTAGAAGAGCGCCTGCTCGCCGTGGTGGATCACCTTCGGCGCGCCGTCGCGGCCCCGCGTCTTCTCGTGGAGCTCGGACTGGAAGAACAGGCGGGCGAGGTTCTTGTGGATCTTCTTGAGCCGCCGCTCGACGAGCAGCGAGATGCCGTCCTCGCGGATGACCCGCTCGAGCAGGGCGCGGAGGGTCCGCTCGTGCGCGTCGCGGATCGCGTCGCGGTTCTTCGCCCCGCGCTCGCCCGCGCCCGCGGAGGCCTGGATCACCTTCAGCTGGGCGACGACCTGCGCGGTGACCGCGTCGAGCTCGGGGTTGGTCTCGAGATCGGCGCGGTAGTGGACGATGCGGGCCTGCATCTGCTCCTCGAGCAGGCCAAGCGCCATCTCGGTGATGTGATCCTTGAGCGCCTGGCTGACGTGCTCGCCCACCCGCCGCGGCGCGTTGGGCGGGAGCGACCTCGGCGGGTCGGGCGACGACCTCTCCCCTGGCCTGGCCCCGGGTTGCGATCGGCCCGAGGGCGGCAGCGGTGGAGGATTCCGATGGGCCGGGGCCATGAGCGGAGAGCATACCGGAACTCGCCCCCGGTGTGCGGCTTTGGCGGAGCGGCGCAAGTCGGAGTAAGACGGCCACCATGCACACGGTCGCTTCACGTACGAGAGCCTGGGAACCGGAAGGACAACCGGCGCCCTCCTGCCCGGCGCCCTCGCGCCTGACCCGCCGGCGCCTCGCGGCGGCGCTCGCGCTCGCGCTCGTCAGCGCCGGAGCGGGCTGCTCCCGCGAGGGCGACGGCCACCCCCCGCCCGCGCGCACGCCGGAGCCCACGGCGCGGCAGGAGCCCGGCGCGGCCGGCTCGCAGGCCGCCGCGGCGGGCTCGCAGGACGCCGCGGGGGAGAGCGCCGCGCCGGCCGCCGGGGCCGCCGCGGGCAAGGAGGGCGGCGCCGCGGGGGCGCCAGCGGCGCAGCGCCCGAAGATGAACGTGCTCGTGATCTCGATCGACAGCCTGCGCGCGGACATGCCGTGGAACGGCTACGAGCGCGACATCGCGCCCCGGCTGACCGCGTTCGAGAAGAAGGCGGTCAGCTACACGCGCCACTACGCGATCTCGTCGTACACCTCGATGAGCGTCGGCGGCTTCCTCGCCGGCCGGTACCCGAGCGAGGTCGATCGCAGCGGCTACTTCTTCGGCAACTACCCCGACAGCGTCCTCATGTTCCCGGAGCTCCTGCAGAAGGCCGGGGTGCGGACGATGACCGCGCACGCGCACTTCTACTTCGACCAGAAGGCGGGCTTCCGTCAGGGCTTCGACGTGTACGAGATCGTGCCGGGGCTCTCGGCCGACAACACGACCGACCGGAACGTGACGAGCCCCGGACACCTGGAGCTCGCGATCGAGATGCTCTCCGACAAGGCGAACACCTCGGGCACCTTCTTCGCGTACTTCCACTTCCTCGATCCGCACGACGTGTACATGACGCACGAGGGGATCGAGCCGTTCGGCAAGCGCGCCCGCGACAAGTACGACGGGGAGGTCAGGTTCACCGACATGCACGTGGGCAAGCTGCTCGATTTCGTCGCGCAGCAGCCGTGGGGGAAGGACACGGCGATCATCATCACCGCGGACCACGGCGAGGCGTTCGGCGAGCACAAGATGTACCGCCACGGCTTCGAGGTGTGGGACGTGCTCACCCACGTGCCGCTGATGATCCAGGCGCCCGGCGGGATCACCCCGCGCCGGATCGACGTGCCGCGCAGCTCCATCGACCTCGCGCCCACGATCCTGGACATGACCGGCGCCCCGCCGGAGCCGTCGTTCCCGGGCAAGAGCCTCGTGCCCGAGCTCTACGGCGCGAGCGCGGAGCCGCGCGACGTCGTCGTCGATCTGCCGCGCACGAGCGACAACGACCGGCGCAGGGCGCTCATCAGCGGGCGGCACAAGCTCATCGCCTACGGCGACGACGACGCGTTCGAGCTCTACGACGTCGTCGCGGATCCGGGGGAGACGAAGGACATCAAGCGCGACCAGGGGGCCGTCTTCGAGGCGATGAAGGCGATCTACAGGGAGCGCTCCGCGGCCATCAAGGACGTCTGCCCGAAGAACACGGCGAAGCTCAAGGGGAAGAAGAAGAACAAGCCGTGCTAGCGCTCGCGCGGCGGCCTAGCGCGCGGCGGGGGCGACGGCGATCGTCACGGCGTCGTCCTCGCCCGCCTCGCTCGCGGCCCGCGCCACGAGGCGGGCCCCCTCGCACTCGAGGTGCAGCACGACGGGCGCCTCCACCTGGCGGCCGCACGACGGATCGCCGGAGACGCGCGCCGCGAAGGCGCCGCGCGCGAGCTCGACCGCCAGGGCGATCCCCCCGATACGGCCCTCCGGGTCGTCCGGGGCGACCTCGCGCGCCGAGCGCGCCTCCTCGAGCCGCGTGAAGAGATCGGGCCCCCGGACCGCGACCTCGATCGGGCGGCCCGCCGCGTCCTCCAGGACGGAGATCTCGATCTCCGCCTGCCGCGGCGCGCTCTCGCCCCCGGCGTTCACGACGAACGGGAGCGCGATCCGCTTCGCGCAGACGGCGGCGCCCGGGGCCGCGCGCTCGTCGGCGGGCGCGCACCGGGGCGCCGGCAGCGTCAGGCTGAACGGGACGATCACCTCGGCGGGCGCCTCCGCGAGCGGGCGCCCCCAGGCCTCCCTGCCCAGGAAGCGGCGCAGCCACGCGGCGAGCTCCTCGCGGACCCGCGCGCGCTCCGCCCGCTGCCGCGAGAGCTGCGCGTCGGTCTCGCGGGCCGCGCGCGAGAGCAGATCGCCGGCGCTGCGCTCCCGGACGAGCGCGCGCAGCCGGCGGGTCGCGTCCTCGCGGAACGCGCCCCTCGGCAGCGTGGCCAGGTACGCCGCGAGCCCCGCGGCCGTCCCGCGCTTCGCCGCGTAGTAGATCGGCTCGGCCCGCGCGAGGTACGCGCGCACCTCGGCGGCGAACGCCCCCTCCGGATGGCGCTCGAGGTAAGCCGACGCCGCCGCGAGCCGCCCCTCGAGGGTCGTCGACACGCGGGTCGCCCGGTACGCCGCGTAGTCGTCGTGGCTCGCGAGGAGCGCCGGTCTCGAGGCGCACCCGGACAGGGCCGAGAGCGCCGCGGCGCACGAGAGCGCGCGGGCGGCCCGCGCGAGGCGGCGGCCGGGGGCGGCTGCGCCGCGCCCGCTCACGGGGCCTCCTCCAGTGGGCAGAAATTGCACTCCGTCGGGGTGGAGGCGCCCTCGTCCGCCATGTGCTCGCGGTACGCGTCGCAGCTCGCCGTCTGCAGCTTGTGCAGGCACACCTCGCCGTCGTGGACCAGCGGGTAGCAGCCGTTCGGGAGCTCCGGCGCGGCCTCGAAGCCGCAGGCGGCGGCGCAGGCGCGCGTGCGCAGGCCGCATTCCTCGCACTTGGCGCAGTCGATCTGCGCCTTCAGCGCGAAGAACTTGCGCGGGTCGAGCTCCTCCGGCGCCTGCCCGCAGCTGCCGATGTCGCCCACGACCGGCCCGATGCCCGCGAGGAGCAGGAGCGCCGCGACCCCCGCGACCTCGTTCGCCCGGAGGCGCCCGCTGCGCCGCTCGCGCCCCGGCGACCTCATGGCAAAAGCTCGTGATCGATCATGAGCCCGAGCTGCGCCGACACGACGGGGTAAACGGTGTACGCCGCCTCGTACGTCGCGGCGCCGTAGAAGAGATCCCCGACGAGCTCGCCCGAGAGCGCGACGCCCGCGAGGAGGTAGTACCCGAGCCCCACCGCGAGCTCGCCGCCGACGTTCACGTCGGGCTCGATCAGGATCGACGCGCCGAGCCGACCGTACGCGAGCGCGCGGGGGAGGCCGCGGTAAGCGACGAAGTAGCTCGGCGTGATCGACTCCTGCGGGACGCCGCTCACCGCGAGCGAGAGGCGCAGCGCGCCGCCGTGCTGGACGCCGTCGGCCGGCCCCAGCGCCAGCGCGACCCCGAGATCGAGGTACCCCGCGGTGAGCGAGAGCGATTCCGCCGTGTCGCCGAGCTGCGTCTGCAGCCGGTACGGGTTGTTGAACCGGAGCCCCGTCCCCATCGCGAGGGACGACACGACGCGCGCCGCCGTTCCCGGCGGCCTCGCGAGCGCGCGGTACGCCTCGAGCTCGGCGCCGCCGCCCTCCTCGCCGGGCGGCGCCTCCGCGGCCGCCTCGCCGGCGCGGCCGGGAGCAGGCTGGGCCGCGGCGGCGCGCCCGAAGGACGCCACGAGCAGCACGGCCACGAGCGCAAGCCCGGTCCGGAGTTCCAGCATCGCCACGAGCCTTCTACCCCGAGGTGGCGCTCGCTGGCACGCTCAATTGCGTCCCGGCCGGCGCCGGCGCCGAGGCGCCGCGCGTCGCTCGCGCGCGGCGCCTCGGCGACGGCGCCGGCCGCGGCCCTCGGCACGGTCCTCGCCCCCGTTGCGTATCCGCCCGCTTCACCTGCGGACCGGACCCTGCATGGCGAGACCACCGTGAGCAATTCAAGCACCCGAGGCAGGCAGAGCACCGCCGCACCTTCGCCGGCGCTACGCGCGCCGCGCGCGAGCGCGACGCAGCGCCGAGAACGAGAAGATCGCAGCGACCAGGGAAGGCCGCGCAAGCAGCCGCAGGCCCCCGGGGCCGCCGCGCGATGGCCCGGCGCGACCGAGCTGGACGAGCCGTTCGTCGACGTGATCGACGCCGCATCGGCGCCCCCGCTGCGCGGCAAGGTGAGCCCGCGCAGCGAGCTCAGCGACGTGATCCCGACGCTCGACGACGAGGTCCGCGGCTACCACCACCACCCGAACGACGCCGGCTGCACCGAGTTCGAGGTGAACCCCGACGCCGCCGACGCCGCCGCCGATCTGGCGAGCGATCTCGGGGCGGAGTTCCTCGAGGGAGCGACGAAGGGGCAGGACATGAGCGACGTCGTGATGTCGCACGACGACGACGACGGCGACCTGCCGTATCTCCTGGAAGACGAGGAGGTCGAGTCCGTGGAGCCGGACGCCGACGAAGAGGACGAGCAACCCGTGACCCAGCGGATGCGGCGGAACACGGGCTGAGCGGCGGCGCATCGAGGGGCGCGGCGCGGCGCCCCGCGCGCGAGCGGGACCGGCCCGATCACGCCTGGCCGAGCACGGGTAGCTCCGCCACCACCTCGCCGTCGATGCGGATGAACGCCAAGAGGCCTTCGTCCTCGTAGGCCAGCACGTCGAGCACGATCCGCTCGCACAGCGGCAGCACGTACAGCGCTCCGTCGTCCGCCATCACGGTCATGGATCGCGCAGGTGCGCTCGGCGTGAGCAGCGTCTCTGTGGTCCGTCGTCGCGCATCCATGTCGCTTGAGCTCCCAGGCTTGAATCGAGCTCCGGCCACCGCCGGCGCCGCGAGGCTAGAGGGCCTGCCCTCCCTCCCACCAAGCGCCTTCCGTGCCACCGCGCTCGCGCTGCAGCGTCAAAGCCGGCGGCGTCCCGCGACGACATATGGGTTTCGCCCCCGCCCGCGGCGCTCTGCCGCAGCCGCTCGCCCGCAAGCGGCGCCGCGCCCCGCCCGCAGCGGAGCGCTGCTTCCCCGGAGGACCGCGAGGACGCGATTTCGGGCCGCCTCCGGCCTCTCCGAGGCCGCGGCGCGCGCCGGGCCGCCCGGCCCGCGCGCGTTCAGCGCGTCCGGCGCGCGCTCCCTTCGTCCGGCGCCGAGGCCGCGGACAGGACCTTTCGCGCGAGCTTGGAAACACCGAACTCCATCGCGCTCGGATCGAGCCACGCCGCCTTCTCGTAGGGGGCGGCAAGCTTTGCCCGGCAACGCCACGGGGCCGCCACCTCGGCGCGCGCGACCGTCACGTCGAGCCGCCGGTGCGTGAGGATGTGGCGCACGCGGCCGACCTCGCGGAGCGGCGCGTCAGGCGCGACGCCGACCTGCTCGAGGAGGGCTAGGGCGTCCGCGAGCGCGCGCGCCTCGACCATGGGCGGCTCCCAGAGCCCGCCGAAGAGACCTCCGTCGGCGCGGCGGACGAAGAGCACGCGGTCGCCCGACCGCACCACCGCGGCGACCATCGCGACCGCCGGGACGTCGCGCTTCGGGGCGATCACCGGCAGCTCCGCCTGCCGTCCCTCGGCGCGCGCGGCGCACGCGCCGTCGACGGGACAGGCCTCGCAGCGGGGGTTGCGGGGCGCGCACACGGTCGCGCCGAGCTCCATCAGCGCCTGGTTGAAGCGTCCCGGATGAACGCTGCCCGCGGCGGCCCGCACGAGGCGTTCCGCGGCCGACCAGAGCTTGCGCGTGCCCGAGGTGCTGCGGATGTCGTCGTCGATCCCCTCGATGCGGGAGAGCACCCGGGCGACGTTGCCGTCGACGAGCGGCACCGGCTGATCGTACGCGATGCTCGCGATCGCGCCCGCGGTGTACGCGCCGACGCCGGGCAGGGCGAGGAGCGCCGGGACGTCGCGGGGGAGCGCGCCGTCGTGGCGCTCCGTGATCTCGCGCGCGGCGAGGTGGAGCACGCGGGCGCGGCGGTAGTAGCCGAGGCCGCTCCACAGCGAGAGCACGTCGTCGATCTCGGCGGAGGCGAGGGCGGAGACCGTCGGATAGCGGGCGAGGAAGCGCTCGTAGTACGGGATCACCGTCTCGACGCGCGTCTGCTGGAGCATCACCTCGCTCAGCCAGATCGCGTAGGGGTCGCGCGTCCTCCGCCACGGCAGGTCGCGCGCGACGCGATCGAACCAGGCCCCGAGGGCGGCGGCGATCTCCCGATCGCGCTCGCTCGGATCCGGCGGCGCCGGCGGGGGCGCGCCGTGCTCACCGGACGAGCCGCGGCGGCGCGGGGCGCGCTCCTGAGCCTGGCTCTGGCGTGCGCCCGAGCGCGAGCGCGAGGGCGACCGAGGCTTCGTGCTCACGCGCGCGAGGCCCGCCCTCTGCGCCATCGGCGCGGATTGCGCGCCTCGCGCCTCGCTTTGTGCGGATTGCGCGGCCGCCGCTCGCCGCGCGCAGAAAACGCTTCCATCGCGCGGGACTCTAGCGCAAGAGCCGACCGCGGTGTCGTCCCGGCGCCCCTGCCCCTCCCCGGTCGTCCCCAGGGCCGCGCGCCTCGGCGCCGCGTTGCTCCTCGGGCTCGTCGCGGCAGGCTGCCGCGAGGAGCCGCGCCCCTGGGAGGGCAAGCCCGGCCCCCCGGTGGTGCTCTCGGCCGCGCCGCCGAACGTGGCCGTCACGGTCGGGGCCGGCGGGCTGTCGGACGCGGACGCGGGACAGGGCGGAGGCGACGCCGGAGCGCCCGCGGATCCCGACCTGCCGGTCCTCCCGGTGCGCGTCGGCGGGCCCTGGGTGCGCTGCTACGGGAACTTCAAGATCAGCGGCAATCCGTTGAAGGACGTGACGCGCCTGTCGCTGCTCTGCGGCCCGGAGAACGGCATGCGCCGGGTCTCGCCCAAGCCGATCGAGGGGCAGGTGGCCGAGGGCGGGGCGATCGTGACGGAGAAGCTGCAGGCGCTCCGGGGCGCCTGCTACCGGGTGTTCGCCGTCGGCGGCCCCGGGATCCTCAACCTGGACGTCGCCGTGCGGAGCAGCCGCGGGGCGATGATCGCGAGCGACGGCAGCGAGGACGCATGGCCGATCGTCCAGCCGGATCGGCCTTTCTGCCCGCTCGAGGACGACGACGCCACGGTCGAGATCAGCGCCCGCCGCGGCGCCGGCCGGTTCGCGGCGGAGGTGTGGATGCTGAAGTCCTACAAGCGAGCGCGCGAGGGCGACGCTGGGGCGGAGTCCGACGAGCCCTACGAGATGAACGAGACCGACGCCTACGACGGGCTCTGAGCCGGCCGCGCGTCCCCCCGCGATCGCAGGCGCGCGGCCGCGCGCGCCCGTCCGTCGCGCCGCGAAGTTCTGTCCGGGTCACCACGACCTCCGGCCGCGCGGCCGGGGCGAAGGCCGAGCTCTCCTGCCCGCGAAGCGGCGCGCGAAAGGCTCCCCATCGTCATCAAAATCCGGCAGATCCATGGACCATGGCGCGACGCCGGCACCCTGCGCGAACCCCTGCATTGACGTGGCCGCCCCGTCCCGCTAGGGGAGCCCGAGCCATGGCCGACGACACCGAGCCGCTCCGCGAGGACGAAGGGGACAAGGTGGAAGGCGAAGGCGAGAAGAAGCGCCTCTTCGAGCGCGCTATCCCGGAGATCTTCAAGCGCGTGGTCGAGCGCGCCGTCGAGAGCGGCATCGACAAGCTGAGCGAGGGGCCCGAGAACCTCCGGCACTTCGTAGGCGACCTCAAGCTCCCCAAAGAGGTCCTCCACTACCTCTACACCCAGATCGACGAGACGAAGAACGGTCTCTACCGGGTCGTCGCCAAGGAGATCCGGGACGTGCTCGAGCACACCCAGTTCGCGGACGAGATCACGAAGGTGCTGACGAAGCTCTCCTTCGAGATCAAGACCGAGATCCGCTTCGTCCCGAACGAGGCGGCCAAGCGAGACGACGGCCAGGACGAGCCGAGGACGGGCCTGCCGAAGCCGGAGGTGAGCGCGCAAGTGAACGTGAAGGACCGAAGCAAAGAGACCGGGCGAGACCGGCGCCGCGAGGAGAAGTGACGACGAAGAAGCTTAGGACGGGCGGCGAGGTCGACGCCTGGTGTACCAAGTGCCGCCTCGATCTTACCCATCGCATCATCGCGATGGTCGGCGACGTGGTGAAGAAGGTCGAGTGCAAGACCTGCATGTCGCACCACCTCTACCGCCAGCCGAAGAGCGAGCGCGAGAGCCGCGCCGCCGCGCGCGCCGCGTCGCGGAGCAGCGGCGAGCCGAGGGCCGCGTCGGCCTCGACGCGCGGCGGCGGCGTGGAGCGCCTCACCGCCGCCCAGCGCGCCGAGCGCGATCAGACGCTCGCGTGGGAGCGCGCCATCGCGGGGAAGCCCTCCGGGGCGTTCAAGCCGTACCGCACCACCCTCACCTTCGGCGAGGGCGAGCTCATCCACCACAGCAAGTTCGGCGACGGCGTGGTCGCGAAGGTCATCGATCGGGGCAAGATCGAGATCCTGTTCAAGGACGGGCCCCGGACCATGGCGCACGGGCAGGCGTAGCGAGCTCCGCGCGGGCTTCCGGCGCGCGGCGCTGGCCGGCCGCGCTCGCTCGCCGCCCGGAACTTGGGGCTGCCCGCGCGATCGGGTAGCCTCCCGGTCGCCGTGGACAAGCCTTCGCCCCCTCCCGCCAGCGGGCCCCCGCGCAGGCGGCGGTCCCGCCCGCGCTTGCCCGAGCGCGCGCTGCGCTGCGTCGCGGTCTGCGCGATCGCCGTCGAGGCGCTCTGGTACGGCATCCACGAGGTCCCCGGCTTCGGCCCGGCGCTCGCCGACGGGGCGCGGGCCGTGGTCGGCCCGGCGCCCGTCGCGTGGGCCGAGGACGTGGCCTACGGCGTCGCCGACCGCGTGAACCAGGCCATCTACCGGCACGCGCCCCCGAAGACGTTCTGGGAGCCCGCGCCCGCCGCCGCGGCGGAGGCCGTGCGGGGCGAGGGCCTGGACGCGGAGGCGATCTCGTCCCCCTCGCCGTTCGCGCCGCCCTTCCGCGAGGTCGCGGCCACGGGGGACGGCGTCTGGACGCCGATCCCCGACGCCGTGCGGCCCGGCGACGCCCCGGTGCTCTGGCGGAGCGCCGTGCACCCGGATCCGAGGCGCGTGTTCGCGGCGATCGCCGTGGTGGCGATCGACCTCGGGCGCGTCGACCTCCGGCTCGTCGCGGGCACGAAGGAGCCGTTCTCGCCGGACGTCCCGGCCGAGCGCCGCCCCGGGCTCGTCCCCGAGGGCCACGCGCGAGAGCTCATCGCCGCCTTCAACGGGGGCTTCAAGGCGATGCACGGCCACTACGGGATGATGCTCGACGGCGACACGTTCCTGCCGCCGCGCGGCCGGGCGTGCACGATCGCCCTGTACCGCGACGGCGCCGTGCGGATCCGCACCTGGCCCGCGCTGCGCGCCGAGGAGGCCCGCATGGCGGCCTACCGGCAGACGCCGCCGTGCCTGGTCGAGCAGGGCGAGCTGCACCACGCGCTCTACGACTCGAACCGCGACTGGGGCGCGACCGTGAGCGGCGAGACGGTGATCCGGCGGTCGGCGCTCGGCGTCGACGCGGCCGGCAAGCTGCTCTTCTACGGGCTCGGCGAGGCCGTGACCGCGCGCACCCTCGCCCACGGGATGAGGGCCGCGGGCGCGCACGACGTGGCGGAGCTCGACGTGAACCACGCCTACCCCCGCTTCCTCCTGTACGGGCGCGGTGAGGGCGGCGAGGGGCCGCGCGCGCGGTCGGCGCTGATCCCCGACGTGCAGTTCAAGCCGGAGGAGTACGTGGCCGAGCCCGCGCCGCGCGACTTCTTCTACCTGCGGCGACGGCGGCCGGCGGCGACGCTCGGGGTCGCCGACCCGGCGCCCGTCGACGACGTCCTCGGCCGCGGCGGGCGGTGAGCCTCGGTCCACGGCGCCCCGGCCGGGCGCTCGCCGCGGTCGCTCCCGTCAGCGCCGGTCGAGCAGGTCGCGCACGCGCTGCGCCAGGGAGTCGGGGGTGAACGGCTTCTGCAGCAGCACGAGCTCGCGATCGGCCTCGGCGCCCGCGAGGACGTCCTCGGCGTAGCCGGACATGTACAGAACGCGCGTGCGGGGGTGGATCGCGAGGGCGCGCTCGGCGAGCTCGCGGCCGTTCATGCCCGGCATCACGAGGTCGGTGAGCAGGAGGTCGACCGCCTCCTCCCCGTCGCTCGCGAGCGTGGCGAGCGCCTCCTCGCCGGTCGCGGCCGACATCACGCCGTAGCCGCGCCGCTCGAGCACCTCGACGATGAGCCTGCGCACGGCGTCGTCGTCCTCGACGACGAGCACCGTCTCGTCGCCGCCGGCCGGCGGCGGCCGGGGGTGCGCGGGCGCCGCCTCGGAGCGGTCCTCGACGCGCGGCAGGTAGATGCGGAACGTCGTGCCGCGCCCGACCTCGCTCTCGACCTCGATGAGCCCGCCGCTCTGGCTCACGATCCCGTAGACCGTGGCGAGGCCGAGCCCCGTGCCCTTGCCGCGCGCCTTCGTCGTGAAGAACGGCTCGAACAGGTGCGCGAGCGTGTCGTGGTCCATCCCGTCGCCGCTGTCGGTCACCGACAGCACGACGTACGGGGGGCCGCCCGCGGCGGGCGCGTCGGCCTCGTCCCCCTCCGCGGGCACGAACGAGCGCGCCGCGGGGCTCTGGCCCGGCTCGCCGAGGGAGGTCTCGACCACGAGCATCCCGCCGCCCGGCATCGCGTCGCGCGCGTTCACGACCAGGTTCAGGAGCACCTGCTCCAGCTGGCTCTTGTCGAACTTGATCGAGCCGAGATCCCGGCCGACGTTCGTCCGCAGATCGATGTTCTCGCCGATGAGGCGCTGGAGCATCGTCTGCATGTCGAGCACCACCGCGTTGAGGTCGAGCACCTCGCGCTGCAGCACCTTGCGCCGGCTCATCGCGAGGAGCTGCCGCGTGAGCGCCGCGGCGCGCTCCCCGGCCTTCGTGACCTGGAGGGCGTCGCGCCGGAGCGCGCTCTCGGGCCCGAGCCGGCGCAGGATGAGCTCGCCGTAGCCGAGCATCACCATGAGCATGTTGTTGAAGTCGTGCGCGATGCCGCCGGCCAGCCGGCCGAGCGCCTCCATCTTCTGCGACTCGCGCGAGCGCTCCTCGCGCTGCCGGAGCGCCTCCTCGGCGCGCCGGCGCTCGGTGATGTCGCGGAGCAGGACGAGGGCGTGCCCCTCCAGGAACGGCATCGTGCGCGCCTCCACGTGGCGCTCTCCGCCCGCGCTCGGGACGGCGTGCTCGAGCGCGACGACGGCGCCCGTCTCGCGGGCCTCCAGGACCGCGCGCTCCAGCTGCTCCCCGAGCTCGCCGGGGAGCGCCTCCGCCACGCGCTTGCCGAGCGGCGCCTCGGGCGCGACGCGGAGCGCGGAGGGCCGCGGCTCGTTGCAGTCGACGATCCGGAGCTCGGCGTCGAGGCGGAAGCAGAGATCCGGGATGGCGCGGACGAGCGCGCGGAGCTCGCCCGCGGCGCGCGCGCTCTCCCGCTCGGCGCGCCGCCGCGCGACGCTCTGCCCGATCTGGCCGCCGATCGACGCGAGGACGAGGAGCAGCTGCTCGTCGCGGCGCTGCGGGGCGCGGCTCCTCAGCTCGATCACCCCGGCCGCGCCGTCGCCGCACGGGATCGGGGCGGCGCACGCCGCGCGCTCCCAGCTCGGCGCGCGCGCGGCGTCAGCGGAGGCGACGGCGCCGGCGCGGAACGCCGGCTCGCCGCTCCGGAAGACGTCGTCGACGAGCCCGTGCTCGGCGGAGGGGTGCGGCTCCTCGCGGAGCGCCGCCTCGATCGCCTCGCGCTCGAGGTGCGCCGCCGTCCGGGCCGCGACGCACCGGAGCGCGCTCGGCGCCGCGGCGGGCGGCGCGCAGCCCGCGGCGCTGGCCTCCGGCTCGGCGAGCCAGAGCGCCGCGACGTCCCAGCCGAGGTGCTCGACGAGCGCGTCGACCACGCGCGAGGCGGCCTCGGCGAGCGAGGCCGAGCCGGCCAGCGCGGTCGCCGTCGCGAGCAGCGCGGCCAGCCTGGCCTCGGCCTGCCGGGCGTCGGCAGGCGCGGCGCCGGCAGCGCCGGCCGCAGGCGCGGCCGCCGAGCCGGCGCCGTCAGGCGCCGCGGCGTGGATCGATCCCTCGAGCTCCAGATCGGCGTGGGACACGTGAAACTGCGGCGCCCCCATGCGCTCAGCCGCCGGTCTTCTCCGCGGCGCCGCTCTGCAGGTCGACCGACCAGCACACGGCGCTCGCCGAGGGCTCGCCGCCGGGCGGCCCCACGCTGACCTCGGCGCGCGCCGGGCCGACGGCCCGGATGTAGAGCCGCTGCCCGACGGCGTCGCGCCCGAGCGCGCAGACCGCGCGGCGCACCCGGGGATCGTCGGCCGCGACCTCCCCCTCGTCCTCGGCCGCCATGAACAGGACCTCGATCTCGGGCTTCAGGCAGGCGCCCATCTCGCGCCACGCGTCGTAGTCGACCGACGGATCGAGCACGTCGGCGAGCTGCCCGTGGCGGGCGCGCCCGACGCGGTAGCGGAACGCGTCGCGCTTCTCCGCGCGGAGCGCGGCCCCGATCCGATCGAACCGCAGCGACAGCGCGCCGAGCGCGGTGGCCATCTTGACGGTCGGCGCGCCCAGGTTCGCCTTGTCCGGCTCCTTGAAGCGGTGCAGCTGCACGCCCGCGGGCAGCACGCCGGCGAGCAGCTCCGCGAAGCGCGGGTTCATCCCGAGGCGCCCGGCGAGCAGGATCCGGAGCCCCTGGTACGGGTCCGGCTCGCGCCCGATCTTCGCCACCGCGCCGCCGAGGTGCTGCCGGAACACGTCGATCGCGTCGCGGAACCACCCGTCGATCGCGCCGCTCAGCGCGCCGCGGTCGATCGAGAGCGGCACCACGGAGCTCTCGCCGTCGAGCCCGACCAGCGCGAGCTGCTCCGCGACCGGCGCGCTCGGCCCCCCCTCGAGGAGGGGCCGCAGGAGCTCCTTGAGCGCCCAGGTGTTGGCGCGCGCGTCGGGCGACGGCGCGAAGAGGGCCTCCGCGTCGTCGAGCGGGCCCTCCTCGGGCGGGCGCTCGAACGGGATGCGGCGCTCGCGCATCTCGGCCTCGCTGGCCGCGTACACCCGGTAGGCAAGCCGGTGCAGGAGCCGCTCGCCGCCGAGCCAGGGGATCGCCGTGGGATCGAGGTACTCGACCATCCGCTCCAGCCCCTGCGCCGCCTCGTGGGCCTTCGCGCTCCGCAGGAGGCCGAAGGCGATCCCCGCCTCGCTGGCCCCGGCGTCGATGACGCAGAACGGGACGCCGCCGTCGCGCGGCTGGATGCCGAACATGCGGAACGCCTGGACGGCGTAGGCGATCGCCGACGGGCCCGCGTCGACGACCTTCAGCCCCTCGAGGTCGTGGTACTCGCAGAGCCCCGCGGGCAGGCTCCGGAAGAGGCCGCGGCGGAAGGCGATGAGCACGCTGGCGCGGCGCTCGGGCGACCAGCCCGTCGGCATCGTGATCGCGTAGCGCGTGGAGATGCCCCGCGAGCGCTGGTTCAGGTGCAGGCCGACGTAGTACGCGTAGAGCTCGATCGGATCGAACGGGTCGTGCGCGCCGATCCCTTCCTCGTCGATGACGGGCGGCGCCGGCTTCTTCAGCGCCTCGGTCGTGTCGGGGTCGCTCCGGCCGCGGAGCCGGAACGGCTCGCCGCGCTCGGTCCGCTCGCGCAGCAGCGCGAGGGCCGGGAGCGAGGCCGCGGCGCGCTCGTGGGCGCCCTCGCCGGGCCGGAGGCGCATGTCGCGCGCGGCGTGCCCGACCAGCACGTCGCCCCAGCGCGTCATCGGCAGGATCACCCGGTCGCGCCACGCCTTCGTGGTCCGGGCGAGCGCCTCGAACGCGACCTCGCTCGGGTTCTCGTTGTCGGCCGAGACCCGGAGCGGCCCGTCGGCGCCGATCCGGACGAACTCGGCGCCGCCGCGCTCTCCCCGGACGGCGACGGCCGTCGACGCGGCGCCGACGTCCACGGCGACCCAGTCGGCGCGCACGTCGAGCCGCGGATCGCGCCGCTTCACCTCGGGCGGGATCGGGTCCTTGTCGGTCTTGCCGGTGCGGCGGTGCAGCCCGACCACGCGGCCCTGCCGGAGGATGGCGATCGCCGTGGCGCCGAGGAAGCGCGCGCCCGTCCAGAAGCCCTGCGCGGGGTCGACCAGCGTCGTCCCCTTCACGGGATCGAGGTTCGCGACGACCTTCGGGAAGAAGTCCGCGATGAGCTCGGGCGAGGCGACCCCGTCGTAGCGCTCGACCTTGATCGGGGGCGAGTAGTAGTTCTGGAGCCCTTCGCCGTAGATGCGCGGGCTGACCTGGATCAGCTTCAGGTAGGGGATCGGGCAAGTCTGCTCGTCGAGGCGGAACTCCTGGTAGAGCTCGGACGGAGCGATCGCGTTCTCCATCTCGGGCGCGATGCGGGGGACGCTCGCGCTCATCTCGGTGCCGAAGTACATGAACTTCGTGCCCGCGCGGCCCGTGAAGGCGGCGAGCCTGACCTCGTTGAACGTCGCCTGCCCGACGATGAGCGGCGGCAACGCGAGCACGTAGTCGAGCACGAGCGTGGTGAGCCACGGCTGGTCGAACAGGCGCGATTCCCAGCGCATGACGAGCGTCGGGAACTCGCGGCCCACGAGCGACACGACCTTCTCCGCTTCGCGAACCAGGGTTCCGTCGACCGATAGCTCGTAAACCGGCATACGAGGGCGACGTTATCACGAAGAACCCCTGCGCCAGCCCCGCGGATGCGCGGAGCGGGGCTTTCATTCCGCCGTCGGCCGAAGGGCGCGCGCGGGGGGCTGCGTCGAACGGCGCGCGTCGCGCCGGGTGGCGGTCGGTGTGCGGGGCGGAGGTCCGCGTGCGGGTAGGCGGAAGCGGAAGCGGAAGCGGAGACGGAGACGGAGACGGAGACGGAGACGGAGACGGAGACACGACGGCGCGCCCGCCCGCTAGGGCGTAGGCTGCCCTCGGGCCACCGTGCTAGTCTGCCCGGGTGATTTGCTTCTCCGCACCGGGAACGCCGGCATGAGCGCGCTGGTCGGCGAGATCATCGACGGCAAGTACCGGATCGTCCGGCTGCTCGGCCAGGGGGGCATGGGGGCGGTCTTCGAAGGCGAGAACGTGCGCATCCGGCGCCGCGTCGCCATCAAGCTGCTGCACGCCAACATCTCGAGCCAGGCCGAGTCGGTCGCGCGCTTCGAGCGCGAGGCCCAGGCCGCGGCGCGGATCGGCTCCGATCATATCTGCGAGGTGCTCGACCTCGGCGTGCTGCCCGACGGCACGCGGTACATGGTCATGGAGTACCTCGAGGGCGAGACCCTCGGCGCCAAGATCGAGCGGGCGGGGCGGCTCGGGCCCGAGATCACCGTGCCGATCATGGTCCAGGTGCTCGAGGCGCTCGGCGCCGCGCACGCCGCGGGGATCATCCACCGCGACCTGAAGCCCGACAACATCTTCGTCATCCCCGTGAAGGCCGGGCTCAGCAACTTCGTGAAGGTGCTCGATTTCGGCGTCTCGAAGTTCTCGCCGCTCGCCGGCGCGGAGATGAGCATGACGCGCACGGGCGCCGTCGTCGGGACGCCCTACTACATGTCGCCCGAGCAGGCGCGCGGCTCCAGCCCCGTCGACCAGCGGACCGACATCTACGCCATGGGCGTGCTGCTCTACCAGGCGACGACCGGTCAGGTGCCGTTCGACGCGGCGACCTTCAACGAGCTGCTCTTCAAGATCGTCCTCGAGGCGGCGCCGCTCCCCCAGCAGCTCGTGCCCGACCTCGACGTCGAGTTCTCCGGGATCATCCAGAAGGCGATGGCGCGCGAGCCGGGGGCCCGCTTCCAGAGCTGCGCGGAGTTCAAGAGCGCGCTGCTCGCCTGGGCTGCGGCGCGGCCCAACCTTGCCTTGCTGAACACGGGGCGGACGTCCCTCCCGCGGCTGTCGCTGCCGTCCCAGCCCGAGGTGACGACGACCCCTCCGCCCCCCCTCCGCCCCGACACCCCCTCGTGGGGCCAGAACGGGCCTGCGGTGCCCGGCATGGGCCACACGCCGCAGCTGACCGCCAACTCGTGGGGCGCCTCGTCGGGCGTCACGGGCCGCGCGACGCGCCCCCCGTCCAGGATGCCGATCTTCGCCGCGCTCGCCGCGGCGGCCACCCTGCTCGGCGCGGGCGTCGCCGTCTGGCTCGCCTTCGGGGGCAGCGGGCCGTCGGGCGCGGCGACCCCGGAGCCGAGCGCCGTCAGCGCCACGGCCATCGCGACGCCCCCGCCGCCTCCGACGACCGCGACGCCGCCCCCGCCGGAGCCGCCGGTCGTCACCGCGAGCGCCTCGGCCGCAGAGCTCACGCCGCCGACGCCGCCCGCCACGGCCGAGCCGAGCGCCGTCCCGGCGGCGTCCTCGGCGCCGGTGAAGCCGCTCTCGCCGCGGACGCCGCCTCCCCAGACGAAGCCGCCGCCCGTGACGAAGCCGCCGCAGCAGGCGCCGCCGACGAAGCCGAGCGCGCAGCCCCAGAAGCCGCAGAAGCCGGGCGTTCCGGGCGACTTCGGCTACTGAGCGCGCGCGGGGCGCCCCCGTCAGAACGCGCCGCGCACCCCGAGCCCGGTGGGCGTCACGTAGGGGGCGACCCACGCCGAGCTCGACGGCTCCGGCTTGGACGTCAGCTCCAGCACGATCAGCGTCGCGCCGCCGAGGAGGAGCACGCCGCCCGTGATGAGGTTGATCGTGCCGGTCGTCTGCTGATCCGCGGCGTCCGCGTCGAGCTGCTTGATCCTCTGCTGGATCAGCGGACCGCAGCCCGCGCCGGGGCCTGCCTGCGACTCGCACCGGTACGTCTTGCTCATGTCGTTCGCTTGCTGCTGCGTCGAGCCGCCCTTCGCCAGGAACACCGAGCCCACCACGACCCCGCCGAGCCCGAGCGCCGCGGCCGCGATGCCCCCGCCCAGCATGAGCACGTTCGTCTTTCGCTCCGGCTTGCCCGGCGGACCTTCGGGGGGGACCTCGCCTGGGCCGCTGCTCCAGGTCCCCTGCCCCGCCCCCGAGGCGTCGGGCGAGGGCGGCATGGCCGGGCTCTCCGGGACCGGGATCTTCAGCTCCTTCCGCTCGCCGTCGCCGAGCGTGACCGCCTGCTCGATCGGCGAGAGGCCCGGCGGATAGACGGTCACCGCGTGATTGCCGGGATCGATCGGGCGGTGCACGCCGAGCAGCGCGTCCGCGACCGGCTGGCCGTCGAGCTTCACGGCGATCTTCCGGCCGGCGGCGCCCTCCAGCGCGATGCGCAGCGACGCGATCCTGGGATCGACCGCGGCGAGCTCCTCCCGCGCGTCCTGCTGGGCCTTCTTGAAGGGGGACGGCGCCGTGGGCGGCAGCTCCTCGCGGACGATCCGCAGGTACGTCTCCTTGGCCGCGACGAGCCGGCCGAGGCGCGTCTGCGCGCGCGCGATCAGCAGGAGGTGCGTCGGCGCGTGCACGAGCGCCTCTGCGCGACCGAGCAGATCGATCGCCTCGTCGAAGCGACCGGACGTGAACGCTTCGGCGCCCTGCGTGGCCAGCGACCGGGCCGCTGCTCTGTCCTGGTCCGACTGCGCGAGCACCTCGCCTGTCGGGAGCAGCAGGAACAGCGCCGCAGCGAACGGAACGCATCGTCTCAAGAGCACTCGGGCCTCCTCGCGCGCCACGCTATCACAGGCCGTCGGCAACGGAACAAATCAGCCCCCGCGGCGCCGCCGCCCTGCGCGCTGTCCGGTGTTTCGCGGCGCCTGCCCGCGGAGGCGCGCGGCGCGCGGGCCGCTCGGCGCGCTCCGCGGACCGGCGCGGCGGCGCGGCGAGGGTGCGCGCAGCGCCGCCGCGCCGTCCGCGGGCGGCTGTGAACCGTCCGCACAGCGCGATGGCACCCATTCTGCTGCGTGGGACGCGCCATGGACTGCCTCCGCTCCTCCGCGCCCCTCGACGCGGGACTCCCGTCCTCGGAGCGATCCCTCAGGGGACGCCTGCTCGGGGGGCGGTACCTCATCGAGCAGCTGATCGGCGCCGGCGCGATGGGGCGCGTCTACCGCGCGCGGCACCTCGGGCTCGGGCGCGCGTGCGCGGTGAAGATGATCCGCGAGCGCGGCGCCTCGCCGGGCGCGGCGGGCGGAGCGGGCCTCCGCGCCTGCACGACGCGCGC
Organism: Sorangium sp. So ce836; assembly: GCF_028553905.1. NCBI lineage: Bacteria > Pseudomonadati > Myxococcota > Polyangiales > Polyangiaceae > Sorangium > Sorangium sp. So ce836. The sequence goes on from NZ_CP102233.1 coordinate 6,745,726, forward strand.
CTGCGCGCCGTCGCGCCGGGAGGATCCGGGCCTCCGCGCCTCGAGCGGCGTGAGCGAGCGGCCCTCGACCGAGTCGCGGCCGCGCTCCGGCGGCGCCCGCGCCGGGGACGCGGTGCTGAGGTTCCACGTCGAGGCGATGGCGGCGAGCCGGCTCGATCACCCGAACATCGTGCGGGTCCTCGACTTCGGCTGCGAGCCGTCGTGCCCCCACGGCGCGCCGTTCACGGGCGCCGACGGGCGCGAGCCGGAGCCGCCGAGCCTCTGGTACCTCGTCACCGAGCACCTCGACGGCGGGGACCTCATCGACCTGCTCAACGCCGCGCCGATCCTGCCCGCGGAGCGCATCGTCGCGATCATGCGCCAGCTGTGCTCCGCGCTGCAGCACGCGCACGACGCGGGCGTCATCCACCGCGACGTCAAGCCCGAGAACATCCGCCTGGTGCCCCGCGTCGACGACGACGGCGCGCCGTTCGAGCAGGTGAAGCTCCTCGACTTCGGGACGGCGAAGCTGCTCCACGACGAGCGCTCCGGCGCGCTCGCGGGCGCGCCGCTGCTCGCCGCGGCCGCCGACGACGGCCGGCTCGTCATCGGGACCCCCGCCTACATGAGCCCGGAGCAGGCAGCAGGGCAGCCCGTGGACGCGCGCAGCGACATCTACGCGTGCGGCGTGCTGCTGTTCGAGATGGCGACGGGGCGGCTCCCGTTCGAGCGCCCGACGCCCGTCGCGCTCGCCGCCGCGCACGTCGACTCCCCGCCGCCCCGGCCGAGCGCCCTCCACCCGGCGATCGATCCGGATCTGGAGGCGCTGATCCTGCAATGCCTGCGCAAGAACCCGGACGATCGCCCGCAGAGCGCGCGCGCCCTGCGCGAGGCGCTCGCGCACGTCGCGCTCCGCAGCGGGCGCTCCGCCGCGGAGGATCGCGCCGCGGCGAGCCTCGCTCGGCCCCCGGCCCCGAGCGCGCGCGCCGAGGCGGCGGCCTCGTCGCGCTGGACGCGCGGTGCGGCCGAGCCCGCCGCGGACGCCGCCGCGGCGCGCTCCGCATGCGCCTCGACGTGGGTCGGGTACCGCTCCCCGTCCTCGCTGCCGGGGAGCGCGCCCCTGGATCTGCCCTGCTCGCCGCCGGATGCGCGGCGCGATCCCTCGTCCGCGTCCACCTGGGTCGGCCACCGCGCCTCGCCCTGCCCGCCGGCGGCGCTCGTCGTGACGGCCGCGGACGCCGCCGCGGCCGGCGCGCCGCCGGCGGACGCGGCGCCTCCCAGCGCCATGGCTCCGCCGCCTGCTCCTGCCTGCGCGCCTCGCAGCCCGGAGCTCGACGCCGCGCTCGCGCCCGTCCTCCTGCTGCGAGCGCGCCTGCCCGGCGGGCTGCGGAGCCAGGCACGGCTGCGCCGGCGGCGTCGCCGGCGGCTCGCTCCGGTCGTGGTCGGCACGGTCGCGGCCACGGTGCTCGGCGGATCGCTGTGCCTGCTCTTCAGCGCTGCCGGCGCCGCGCTCGCCCCGCTCGCCTTGCCCTCGCCGGGGCGCGACGGCGACGCGCCCCCGACCGGCGACGCGCGGCCCACGCCGCTGCGCGCGGACGAGCCGGAGCGCGCCTGTCCGCTGGAGCCGCCGTGAGCGCCCCGGGAGCGGGAGACCGGCCTCGGGGTCGGCGCGCCGCGCGGGTCGCCGATGTACACCGGGTGCCCAGCGCCGCAGGCCCGATGGTGACGCCGTTCACGCTGGCCGCCGAGCCTCCGCTTCAGCCCGGTGCGAACCGAGCTCACCGCGAACGGCACGTCGTCTGCAAACGCTGGCCTCCGCGTTGACGCGGGAAGACGCCCCTCGGCGTCGCCCGGTGTCGAGAGGAGCGAACCATGTCCGTGCTGTTGTGGATCCTGTTTGGGCTCATCGTCGGCGTCATCGCCAAGCTGCTCACCCCCGGGCGCGATCCCGGCGGCTTCGTGGTTACGGCGCTGCTCGGCATCGCGGGCGCCCTGCTCGGCGGCTTCATCGGCCGGGCCCTCGGCCTCTACCCGTCGTACCAGTCGAGCGGGGGCTTCTTCATGTCGATCCTCGGCGCCGTCATCCTCCTCGCCATCTACAACGCGACGCTCGGCCGGAAGGCGACGAGGCCCTGAGCGCTCGCCCCCTCCGCCGGCTCGCGCCAGCGCGGCGAAGCGGGCGGCTCGAGCAGCGCCGCGGCGGGCACCACGCGGGCCGGCACGGCGCGCCGGTCCAGGCGAAAATCGCGCGCGACGTCCGGCGGCAGCGGCCGGATCGCGCCCGCGCCGTAGCAGCGGCGGTAGACGAGATCGCCCGGCCCCGCGCCCTGCCCGCCGAGCTGATGGCTCCACCACCGCGAGTAGACCGTCGGCCGCGCGGGATCGACCGCGAGCAGATCGGCCCGATCGAGCCGCACCTCGCTGTGATCGCCGCGGTCGGCCGCGCCGTGCTCGGCCGTGAGCCGCCCGTCCTCGCCCACGCCGTAGACGATCCTGAACCCCTCGACGTCGCCCTTGCCGTAGGCGACGCGCTGGACTCCCGGGCCGAAGAGCAGCCCGTGCGTGTAGACCATGTCCACGGCGAGCGCGGGCAGCACGGTCCAGGTGAGCCAGTTGTTGCCCCAGGGCCGCTCCTCCGAGAAGAAGGCGTAATAGCCGACCGAGACCGTGCCGCGCTCGCCCGGCGCGCTGCGGTAGAACAGGACGTCGCCGAGCTCCCCCGCGCTCGCGACCGTCGAGCCGACGCAGACGGGCTGCTCCGCGATCGCGGCGTCGATCGCGCTCGGCGCCGCCGGCGCGCCCGGCTCGACGGCGGCCGGGCGCGGCAGCGCGCTCCCGCGCGTGGCGCTCGCGAGGAGGGGTACGAACAATGCGGCGAACGCGAGGGAGCGGCTCAGGGCATTCCGGAGGATCATCAGGGCGCGCTAGGCTAGCGAGCCCGTCGCTGCGCGCGCCACCGCAAAGGGCCGTTCGCGTTCGGCGCATCACGGCGGCGTCGCCGAATGGATGTCTCCCGGAGATCGCGCGAGCTCCGCGCTTTCAAGGTCCTCGAGACGCGGGCGATCCGCGGGCGGCGCTACCGGGGCGCGCCGCGGCTCGCCGGCGCGGCGCCGCCGTCGAGCGCGCCGATCGCCCTGCCCGCGAGCGCGCCGGCGGCGAACGTGACCGCCGCGATCACGAGCCACTGCAGGAGCCGCGCGCGCCGCGGCGGGCGCGCGTCCCTCCAGTGCGGCGTCACCGCGCAGTGCGGCGTCACCGCGTCCCTGCCCTCGCCGCGCTCGATCTCGATCGCCGCCTCCCCCGCGCCCGCGTCGGGGCCGCGCGCCGCGGGCGCCGCCTCGCCGCGATCGTCCCCGGAGCGGCTCGTCAGGGCGCGCCGCGCGCCCGGGCGCCCGCGGATCCCTGCGGATCGCCGGCAGCCCCGCACGAGCAGCGACCGGTGGCGATCGCGCCCGCTCGCGACCTCGCGCACGAGCGCGGCGATCTCCTGGCCGGCGAGGAGCCCGCGCTCGCTCGAGCTCGGCTCGTCGCCACCGCCCGGCGCCCTGCGCACCGAGGCGAGCACCTCGGCGAGCGCCTCTTCCATCTGCGCCGCGGCCTCGAAGCGATCGTCGGGATCGCGCGCGAGCGCGCGCCGCACCGCCTCCTCGAGCAGCGCAGGGCACGCCGGGCGGAGCGGCGCGATCGCCGGCACCTCGCCCGACAGCACCGCGCGCATCGTGGCGCCGTCGTCCTTCCGGTGGAACAGGCGGCGCCCCGTCAAGAGCTCGAACAGGATCACCCCGACCGCGAAGAGATCGGCCCGCGCGTCGATGCTCTGCCCGCGCAGCTGCTCGGGCGCCACGTAGCCGAGCTTGCCCTTCACCGTGGGGGCGTCGCTCGACGGCGCCGCGCCGCCCGCCGAGCCCGGCGAGCCGAGGGGGAAGACCTCGTCCAGGATCCCGCGCATCGCCGTCATCTCCGCGACGCCGAAGTCGATGAGCTTGATCTCGCCCTCGAGCGAGAGGAGCACGTTCTGCGGGCTCACGTCGCGGTGCACGAGCCCGACGAGCTGCCCGCCGTCGTCGCGGAGCGCGTGCGCGTGCCCGAGCGCCCGCAGCACGCCCACGCCGATCTCGAGGGCCGCCTCGATCGGGAACGGCCGCCCCTCGGAGAAGAGGGCGCGCGCGGCCGCCGCCAGATCGCAGCCCGGGACGTACTCGACCACGAGGTGATGGCGCCCCTCGTGAAACACGAAGTCGTGGAACCGGATCACGTTCGGGTGCTGGAGCCGGGCGCTGATCCACGCCTCCCGGAGGAACATCCGCACGATCGACGGATCCCGCCGCGCCTCGGGGCGAAGGCGCTTCACGACGACGGGGTGCGCGATCCCTGCCGGCCCGCGCCGGCACGCGAGGAACAGCTCGGCCATGCCGCCGGCCGAGAGGCGCGCGAGCAGCGCGTAGCCGCCGTCGCCCATGGGCAGGTCCATCTCGCGAGGCCTCCATGGCTGCTCGGGCGCGCCCAGCTCGGCGCGCGCCGGCATGCCGAAGGCGCGGAGCGAGGACGGCCGCCGCGCCATCCACTGCCGGAGTCGCCCAACCCCGGGCACCCCCCGGACCTGCCCGCGCCGCCACATCGCCCCTCCGCTATTCACGCTGCATGCCACGGAGAGGGCCGCGGCACCGTCACCTCCGAGCCACGGGCGCCCCGCGCCGCTGCGTGGATCCCGCCGGATGAGAGCGCATGTCGGCAGCCGCGGGGACCCGAGGCGAGCGCCGCTTCCGGCGGAAAAGCCGAAAATTCGATGACCTCCTGTTCCGCACAGGCGCGCAGAGCGCCGCGCGCGCAGCGCCGGGCCCCGCCCGCGGCGGAACGCGGATCAGGCCGCGGTGGCGGGCGAAGCGCGGACGCGGCGCGCGAGCAGCGCGCGCAGCTCGCGGAAAGAGACGGCGCGCAGGGCGAGGAGGAGGGCCACGTAGACGGCCGCGCCCACCGCGATCGACGCCCACATCCCCGCGAGCGCGCGCGCGGCGTACGCCGCGCTGGTCATCGCCGCCGTCGCGGCGAGGATCGCGGCGATGCGGCCGAGCTCGACGCGCCGGGTCCAGCGCGCGCTCAGGCCCCACGACGCGATCAGCGACCCGGCGCTGACGGCGAGCGTCGCGCACGCGGCGCCCACGGCGCGGTAGCGCGGCAAGAGGAGCAGGTTCAGCGCGACGTCGGCGACGAGCGCCACCGCGAGCAGCTTCACCATCGCGACCTCGCGCTTGGCGGCGAGCAGCGGCAGCGTCACGACCTGGAACGCGAACGTCACGGGGACGCCGCAGGCGAGGATCCGGAGGACGTCCGCCGCCGGCGCGTAGTCGCCCGCCGATCCGTAGACGAGCTGGACGATGTCCGGCGCGAGCAGGAAGACGCCGGCGGCGACCGGCAGCCCGAACAGCGCGGCGACGAGCATGCAGCCGCGGTAGAGGCGGCCGAACGCCTCGCTGTCCTGAGCGTAGAGGCGCATGCCGGCCGCGAAGGCGGCGCCGAGCAGCACGTCGGGCAGCATCCTGAAGTTCTCGCTCAGCACCCAGGCGGCGCTGTAGACGCCCACGGCCTCCTCGTCGCAGAGGGCGCGGAGCATCACGCGATCGGTCTGGAGCAGCGCGCTCGTGAGCGCCCCGAGCGCGCCGATGGGCAGGCTGCGCTTCACGATCTCCCAGAGCTCGGCGGGGGGCGTGGTGAGCTCGGGCCGGTAGAGCCGGGAGCGCAGGTAGTGCGCGGTGATCCCGAGCTCCAGCACGTTGCCGAGCACGAACGCCGCGGCCGCGGCGACGACGCCGAAGCCGAGCGCGAGCAGGGCGGCCGAGAGCGCGATGACGAAAAGCCGCGCGCCGAGCTCCGCGTAGAGGATGTACTGGAAGCGCTCGTGGGCCTCGAACGAGAGCCACATCGTCGAGTAGAGCAGCGTCGCGAGCTGGGACGCCGCGGCGAGCACGACGAGCTGCGCGCCGAGGCCCGAGCGCGTCGCGAGCACGACGGCCACGGTCGCGCCGAGCACCAGCGTCCCGGTCACGCCCCGGATGGTGAGCGCCGCGCCGAGGTGACGCGGCCCGAGCTCCGGCTTCACGGCGATCTCCCGGGCGAGGTACCCCCGCACCCCGATGCCGGCGGCGATCGTGACGATCCCTGCGATCGCGAGCGACGCCTGGAACTCTCCCCAGGCGGCGACGCCCACCTTCCGCGCGAGGTAGCCGACGAACACGACGCCGAGGACGGCCATGATCGCCTGCTTGAGGAGCATCAGCGCCGCGTTCAGCGCGATGCGCCGGCCATCCTGCATGAACACCTCCAGGTGTCCCCCTGGGGTGGGGCACCGGCGTCCACGCAGCGGGAGCAGGCCCGATTCGAGCGTCGTGCGCTCCCAGAGCGCGTCCGTCTCACGCGGCGCGCTCGGCGCTGGAGCGCCCGCGGCGCGCCGCTGCTCCGAGCTCAGCTCGAGGAGCCGTCTCGGGCAGCGCCGTTCGAAGAGGCGCTCATCGGGCCCGAGGCACCAACAGCAGGAGGACCGCCAGCGCAGGAGGGGGCCGGCAATCCTCGGAGCGGGACACGGGATTCGAACCCGCGACCCTCAGCTTGGGAAGCTGATGCTCTACCAACTGAGCTAGTCCCGCTTGAGGTGGAGGAAGCTTCTACCCAATCTCGATCCGCAGAGCAACCCCCTTCATCTCTTTTCCGTCCCCGGATTCCTCCGCCGGTTCCGGCCCCGTGTTCCGGCGGCTTCCGACCGGCGCCGCGCCCGGCGCCTGGCCATCCGACCGGCGCCGCGCCCGGCGCCCGGCCATCCGACCGGCGCCCGGTCAGCGGCGCGCGCGCGCGCGGAGCGCGGGCACGCCGAGCACGTCGCCCGGCAGCGGCGAGCGCCTCCGCACGGCGCTGTTGCAGTCGCTGGTCGCCGCCTCGATCGCGCTCGTGATCTCGTCCGCGCCCGCGTCGGGCGGGATCCAGGGCAGCTGCTGCAGCGTCGGCCTGTCCGGCGGCAGCCACCGCAGGCTCCTCGTCACGAGCACCACCGGGTGGTCGCTGTCCACGAGCTCGCTCGCGAGCCGCGCGCCGCCGAGCGGCGCCGGCGGCAGATCGAGGCAGATCAGGCACGCATCGAACCGCTCGGTCGCCGACGCGAGCAGGGCGTCGTCGATCGACGATGCGTCCACGATCTCGACGTTCGCCAGGGTCGCCTCGATCGCGCGCGCCAGCGCGTCGCAGGTCGCGGCGCGGGCGTCGTGCGCGAGCAGGATCCTGAAGCTGCGCACCGAGCGCGGCCCGGGCCTGCACGCCTCGACGACCTGCAACCTCCCCGAAGCCGGCGTCGCGCGCTCACGAGGTGCACGTCGAACGGTCATGGACTCCCCTTCCTCAGTCACACCAGGGCAACCGTGCCCCAGGCTAACACCCCTTGAGCTCAAACTGACCAACCTTTATATGAGGACGCGCTCTTTCTCGGGCACGCCGCGCTGCGGCTCTCTCGAGCTCGCCGCGTCGCGGCATGCTGGCATCGACTACGGAAACATCTACGAAGGACGGTCATGCATGAGTCGGTTTCTCATCTCCACACCTTGCGAGTGCCAGGCAAGCCTCTCAGCCACCCTGGACGAGCACCGGCACGTCACCGCCGGGTGGGCCACCCGTGCTCCCCGCGGCCGGTCGGCCGGCGGTGAAGCCGACAAGGAGCTCGCTCCGGCGCACAGCATCAATGCCCACCTCGACCGGTTCGACGTGGCGTGGTTGTGCCCGTACTGCGGGCGCAACACGCTCCGCACCTTCTATGCAGGCGCGATGAGGCGGCTGCCCGACGCGCCGCCTGCAGCAGGGCTCGCCCCCTCCGACACGCCCGCGCCCTGAGGCGCCCGCGGCGCCGCGCTCCCCTCGTCCAGCCCACCGAACCGCCGCGCGCCCGAGCCGCCGCGCGCACGCCGCCGCGCCAACGTCGTTCGCCGCCCCCTCACGCAGCCGGCGAACGACGTCGACGCGGCCCCGCTCCCCCTCCCCTCCTCGCTCCCCTCCTCGACGCGCCCGCAGCTCAGCGCCGGGCTGCTGCGCCGCGTCCCTCGCGGAGGTGGAAGCGTACAGACGCGACCGAACCATGGCCCCTCAACCCGCCGCGCGCCGGGGCCATTCCCATCCGCGGACGATCCTCCACGGCGCGCACCGGTGCGCGCGCCGCCCTCCCGCTCAGCTGCCTTTTCCCGGCTGCGAGGTGCCCATCGTCCCGAAGACCCAGTCCCAGAGCGGCGACGACACGCCCCACCGCGCGTGTTCTCCCGTGTGGTGATGGACCATGTGATGCCGCTTGATCCACTTCCCCCAGCGCGAGCTCATGCGGAAGTGGTGAATGGCATAGTGGGTGCCGTCGTACACGAGGTACCCGAGGCCGAAGCCGATGAACAGCGGATCCGCGGGAACAGGGCCGAAGACGGCGCGGAACAGCATGTAAAAGACGGCGCCGAGGGGAATGCTGGCGCCGAGCGGCATCACCAGCCGGTCGGCGTCCTGCGGGAAGTCGTGGTGTACCCCGTGGAGAACGAAGTGCATCCGGCGCTGCCACAGGCGCGGACCGACGTAGTGGAACACGTAGCGGTGGAGGACGTACTCGGCGAACGTCCACAGGAACAGACCGACGAGCACGAGGCCGAGCCCGGACCAGAGGCCGACGCCAAACCCGGCGGCGCGGGCGCCCAGGTAGCCGAGGACGGGGAGCCAGAAGGCGAACGGCGTGATCGGGTGGATGCGCGAAAATCGCTCGATGAGCGGCGTCTCGAACATCTGGCAGGTCGCTGGACGCGCGGTGCGCTCGGTGGTGGTGGCCGTCATCGTGCACCCCTGCTACCTCATTTATCCATTGTCGGCCAGAGGTAGGCCGGCGCCCAGCGGACCGGCGGATGCCGGGAAATGGCCGTGCTCCCCGCCGCGATCGACGCGGGTCAGGGCGCCCCCTCCAGGCGGCGACGCGAGCGCGCCGCGCGCCCGACAGCCGAGCGATGCGCGCCGCGCGCCCGACAGCGCGCGTCGCGCGCGTCAGCCCGCGAAGGAGGCCTCGTAGAGCTGGCGGAGATCGTTCCGCGAGCACGGGCGCGGGTTGCTCGTGTGGCACGCGTCCTGCGCGGCGAGATCGGCCAGCGCGTCGAGCTTGTCGCGCGAGACCCCCGCCTTCTCGAGGCCGGCCGCGAGCCCGATGCGGGCGCGCAGCGCGCGGATGGCGTCGGCGCACGCGGCCGCGTCCTCGGCGGCGCCGAGGAGCGCCGCGACGCGCGCGAGGCGCGGCGCCGCCGCGGCGACGTTGAACTCGACCACCGGCGGGAGGCAGAGGGCGTTGGCCAGGCCGTGGTGCAGCCCGCACTCGCTCGAGAGCGGGTGCGCGAGCGAGTGGCACGCGCCGAGCCCCTTCTGGAACGCGACGGCGCCCATCATCGCCGCCTTCATCATGCCGCCGCGCGCCTCGAGGTCGTCGCCGTGCGTCACCGCGCGCTCCAGGTGCGCGGCGGCGAGGCGGATGCCCTCGAGCGCGATGCCGTCGGCCATCGGGTGATCGCCCTTCGCGACGTACGCCTCGATACAGTGGGTGAGCGCGTCGAAGCCCGTGGCTGCCGTCAGGAACGCCGGCATCGACCGCGTCATCACCGGGTCGAGCAGCGCGGCGTTCGCGAGCAGGTGCGGGGAGAAGATCACCGTCTTGCGGTGGTTCACGTCGAGCGTCACCACGCCCGAGCGGCCGACCTCGCTGCCGGTCCCGGCCGTCGTGGGGATCGCGAGCATCGGCGGGACGTTCGGCGTGATGAAGCGATCGCCGCCGGTGGCGTCGTCGTAGTCGACGAGCGGCCGATCGTGGTTCACGCCGAGGCGGACGAGCTTGCCGACGTCGAGCGGCGAACCGCCCCCGAGCGCCACGACGAGATCGGCGCGCGCGTCGCGGAACGCGGCGACGCCGTCGTGCACGTTCTTCTCGATCGGGTTGCCGAGCACGTCGTCGAAGACGGCCACCTCGAGCCCCTCCTTCCGCAGCGAGGCCGCGACGGGCTCGAGCAGACCCGAGCGGACGACGCCCTTGTCCGTGACGATGAGGGCCCTCGCCGCCCCGAGCCGGCGCGCCTCGGCGCCCGTCTGCTCGACGACGCCGGCGCCGAAGAGGATGCGTGTAGGAAAGCTCCAAACCGTGAACTGGCTCATGATCACACCGCCTCGAAGTAGCGCTTCAGCTCCCAATCCGTGACCGCGCGCTCGTACTGCCGGACCTCCCAGTCGCGCGTCAGGACATAGTGGTCGACGAACCTCTCGCCGAGGATCTCGCGGGCCTTCTGGCTGCCCGCGAGCAGCCGCGTCGCCTCCGCGAGCGAGCGCGGCAGCGCGAGGCGCGACGACTCGGCGCTCGACGCGTCGCCCGAGGCCTGCGGGGGCGGCTCGACGCCGTGCTCGATGCCGTAGAGCCCCGCGCCGAGGCACGCGGCCATGGCGATGTACGGGTTGATGTCCGCGGCGGTCTGGCGGTACTCGACGCGCGCGCCGGGCGTGCCGAGGCCGATGAGGCGGATCGCCGCCGTGCGGTTCTCGACGCCCCAGCTGGCGGTGAGCGGCGCCCAGACGCCGGGCACGTACCGCTTGTACGCGTTGATCGTGGGCGAGTAGAGCGCCGTGAGCTCGGGCATGAGCGCGATCTGGCCGCCGACGTAGTGGCGCAGCGCGGCCGGGAGCCGGTCGGGCGACGACGCGTCGTCGAAGAGGTTCTTGCCGTCCCGCCAGAGGCTCTGGTGCAGGTGGCCGCTCGAGCCGGGCAGGTCCGCGTTCCACTTCGCCATGAACGTGACCGAGAGGCCGTGCTCGTGGGCGATCTGCTTCATGGCGACCTTGAAGAGCGCGGCCTTGTCCGCGGCGCGGAGCGCGTCGTCGTAGCGGATCGCCGCCTCGTACACGCCGGGGCCGGTCTCGGTGTGCAGCCCCTCGATCTCGACGTCGAAGGCGCGCATCTGGTCGAGGATGGCGGCCATGAGCTGCTTGTTCTGACCCTCGCGGACCCACGAGTACCCGAACATGCCGGGGCTCAGCGGCGTGAGGCCGGCGAAGCGCTTGTCGTGGAGCGAGCGCGGCGTCTCCTCGAAGAGGAAGAACTCGAACTCGCACGAGAGCTTCGCCGAGATCCCCATCCGCTCGCCCCTCGCGATGACGCTCCTGAGGAGCGAGCGCGGGCACGCGGGGTGCGGGGCGCCGCGCTCGTCGCGGAAGTCGGCGAGCATCGCGACGGTGTTCGGCTCCCACGGCAGGTCGCGCAGCGTGCTCGGGTCGAGGACCGCGTGCGCGTCCGGGTAGCCGGTGTGCCAGCCGGTGACCTTCGTGTTGTCGTAGAGGACGTCGGCGATGTCCCAGCCGAAGATGACGTCGCAGAAGCCGAAGCCGCTCCCGAGGGCGCTCTTCAGCTTCTCGAGGGAGACGTACTTCCCGCGGAGGAGGCCGTCGATGTCAAAGCCGCCGATCTTGGCGCGGGTGATGCCCCGCGCTTCCAGATCGGAGAGGAGCTTCTCGGAGGTCGAGGCGGTCATGGGCCGCGACGATAGCAGGGGTACGGGGCCGCTGGGCAAGCGCGCGCGCCGGCGTCCGGGCGACGCCCCCGCGCCATCTCCCGGACATGCGGTGGACGCGCGCGCGGCCTGCCCGCGCGCTCGGCCGCTCACTTCACCCGGACGCTCTGGATCGGGTAGCGCTCCGCGAGCGGCACGAGCACGCGCTCGACGAGCTCGCGGACGCGCGCGTAGCGCTGGTGGTTCGTCGCGGCCGGATTGCGCTTCGAGTCGACGACGCCGATGCGGATGTCCAGCGTGCGGGCGTCCTCGACGCCCCCGGTCACGAACGCGTCCGGGTGCACCTTGTCGAGCTCGACGTTGAGCTCCGCGGCGTCCGGGACGGCGCCCGCGAAGGTGACCTCCAGCGCCTCGCCCAGGCCGTTCAGCACGGCGTTGAGGTTCTCCACGGGGAACGGCTGGCGCGCGAGCCACGCGACGACCGCGCGCCGCGCGCCGCGCAGCGCCACGCTGACGGCGAGCGCGACCGCGATCGGCGCGAGCGCGAGGGCGCCGAGCGCGCGCGCCGCCGAGGGGCCCGCGTCGCGGCCGAGCGCCGCGAGGAGCGCGAGCAGGAACACGCCCGAGGCGAGCGCCACGAGCGGCGGATCGGTGAGCACGCCAAAGCGCGAGGTCGACGCGTTCATGATCCGCGTGAAGCGGGCCGACACGCTCTCTTCGGCGCGCCGCTCCGCGGCGCTCCCGTGGGCCTGGTCAGGCATCGCCGGCGTCTCCGAGCATGCGCCAGAAGAACAGGCCGACGCCGAAGAGGAGCAGCACGCCGGCGACCCAGAACGAGCGCACCGGGCCGAAGCTCAGCACCTCTCCCGATCGCTTCATGATGAGGTCGGCGACCGTGACCACGCACGCGAACACGATGCACGCCACGGGCAGCGCGAGCTGCTGGAGGAGGCTCGGCCCGGCGGCGATCGGCTTCGGCTCCGGCGGGCGCGGCCGCGCGTCCGGGGCCGGCGGCCGCGCCGACGGCCGGTACCTCGCCGACGGCAGGTCCGACAGCGGGCGCACCGCGGCCGGCGCCAGCGACGTCGCGCGCGGCGTCGCGCCGAGCGCCACCTCCAGCGGCGGCGAGCTCTCCATCATCCCGCCGCCGCGCGCGTACAGGCCCGGCGGGGCGGTCTCCATCCCGCCGCCGCGCGGCAGCGCGCCCACGGGCGTCGTCTCCGCGAAGCCGGGGCGATCGTCCCTGAGGCCGCGGCCTCGCGCGCTCCCGGGCACGACGTCGGCGGCGAGCGCGCCCACACCTCGGCCGCGCGCGCTCTGCGGCGCCTCGGGCAGATCCATCTCGAGCCCGGCCGAGTCCGAGGGCGGCGCCGGGCTCATGCTGCTCGCGGGCCCGTCCCGGCGGCCGCCGCGGGGCGAGCGCATCGAGGCGGGGGCCACGTCGAGATCGATCTCGAGCGACCCTGTGTCCCTGGGCGTGTCGAGCCAGACGTGCCCGGCGCGCTTGACCTGCGGGGCGGCGCGCATCGACGACGAGGGCGGCGGCGGGGTCGAGTACGCGTCCTCGAGCGCGGCGGCGCGCCCGAAGGTGGGCGCGAGCCCCATGGCCGCCTCCAGCTCGGTCCAGAAGGTCTCGATGTCCCTCGTGCGGTCGCGCGGGCTCACGGCGAGCGCGCGCTCGAACACCGCGTCGACCTCCGGCGGGATGTTCGCGCCCTCGGTCCGGGGCGTGGGCCGGCGCTTCACGTCGAGCGCGGTGCCCATCATGGCCTGCGCCTCGCCATCGATCACCTGCCGCCCGACGAGCGCCTCCGCCATGGTGAGCGCTAGACCCCAGACGTCGGTCCAGGTTCCCGTCTGCCCGAACCGCTTCGGCGCCCACTGCTCCGGCGCGCCGTACGCCGGGGAGAAGGCGTTGAGCGGGTCGCCGTTCGTGACCCGGCCGACGGCCTGCTCGGCCAGCGTCTTCGCTTGGGCGATGCCGTAGTCGAGGATCTTGAGGCGCTCGGTCCCCTCCTGGGTCGTGATGAAGATGTTCTCGGGCTTGAGGTCGCGGTGGATGATCGACACCGTGCCGCTCGGGCTCGGGAAGCGGTGCGCGCGCGAGATCGCCTGCGCGATGGGGCGCATCATCTTCATCAGCCGGTGGAGCGGGATCGGCGGCTCCCCCTTGAGCCTGCGCCGATCGATGACCTTGTCGAGCGACTCGCCCTCCAGCCACTCGAGGGCGAGGAAGGGGACGAACTCCCCGCGCTTGAGGTGCAGCACGTCGACGTGGAGCGGGCGGACGACCTCCGGGATGGAGGCGGAGAGCCGGAAGAGCAGCTGGGCTTCCTCGCGGAACTTCTCGAGGAAGAGCTGGCGCTCGCGCGGGGTCTTCGCCTCGGAGACCTTCAGGCATTTCAGGGCGACGGGCGCGCGAAAACCGCCATGAATCGCGCGGTACACCACGCCGAATCCCCCCTCCGCGACCACCTGCTCGACGTGGAAATTACCCGCCTGCGTGGTCCCGACGATGCCGAAGACGTCGTCCGCCATGCTCCCCTGAGCCATAGCGCACGGCGCCGCTGGACCGAAGGGCGAAACCGAATTTCGCTGTTCGATTGTGCCGATGCCGCAGCGGGACATCGGGATGCGCCGGGGTGGCCAGATGGGCGCGGGGGACGGAGAAGGGAGCGCGACCGGCTGTTCCGCGTGTTCCGCGTGACGGCTGGCGTCACCGCGGGCGCGGCCGGGGGCGCTGGGTCAGCTCCGGAGGTGCGAGGAGGCGTCGCGGTGGGCCTTGTCCTCTTCCTGGAGGATGGAGAAGACGAGCCCGGCGCCGACGATCGGCAGCAGCCAGACGAGCTGCGCTTGCCAGACCTTCTGCTTGGTCTCGTAGACGCGGCTTCGGAAGACGCGCACGGTGACGTAAATCTGGAAAGCGAGGAGCGCCGCGATCGCGGCGCCGACGAGGATATCGAAGGGCGTCATGGGTGGACCGCGGACCAGCCTAGCCATGAAGCGCCCCCCCGCAACCCGGCGGCGTCCACGGACGCGATTTCGTCCCCGGCGGGCACGATGCCGACGCAGGTCGCGGGCGCGGATGGGTCTGACGGGTGGCCGTGGGCCCGCCGGGGGCCGCCGTCGGTGAGGTCGAGAGGATTCTCGGCGTCCTGGTCTCGAGGAGGAGCGCACCGGCGGCGCCCGCTCGCCTGATCTCCGGGCAGGCCGCCCGGCCACCCGGGTTGCGGGACGCGTGGTGCGCGAGCGCCGGGAGGCAGCAGGCGGGCGCAGACCTCGTCGTCGAACTGTCAGGATCGCCGGCCGGCGGCGACGCGAAGTAAGGCATCTTACTCGGATCGCCGCCTGGTGGCACCTCAAAGTAAGACATCTTACTCGAATCGCCCCCCGGAGGCGTTTCGCTGCATTCCAACTCGCGCCGAGCGCCTCCCGGTGGCACCTTCGAGTAAGGCATCTTACTCGAATTGCCACCCGGGGGCGCTTCGCCGCATTCCAACTCGCGCCGAGCGCCTCCCGGTGGCACCTTCGAGTAAGATAACTTACGTCGACACGCTGCCAAGGGCCGCCTGCCGCATTCCAACTCGCGCCGAGCGCCTCCCGGAGGCACTTGGGAGAAGGCAGACTACGTCGCTCGGGCGCGGCTCGCCCCATTCCAGCTCGTGCCGAACGGCGATGGCTCGCTTCCTGGCACAGTCTCGA
The DNA here is from genome assembly GCF_028553905.1 of Sorangium sp. So ce836. NCBI lineage: Bacteria > Pseudomonadati > Myxococcota > Polyangiales > Polyangiaceae > Sorangium > Sorangium sp. So ce836. The sequence continues at coordinate 6,760,941 of NZ_CP102233.1, forward strand.
TACGTCATGGCCCTTGTGCTCGAGCGGGGTCGCAGGTTGAAGGCGAGCACGCGGGCTCCGCGTATATGCCGTCACGACCGGAGAATGGACTTCGACGCTCGATGGCCCATTCTTCTGGAATGCAAGCACTGAAGCTCCAGGTCGTCGTGGACGACATCATCTTCAGCGCCCTGCCCGCCCTCTCGCCGTTCCGTGGGCAGCGAATCGAGCTCATCGCGCTTGGCGGAGCGCAGCCGCGGGCCGAGCTCGCGCCGGTCGCAGGTGGGTTGCTCGGGCAGATCGAGATGAAAGACGATTTCGACGCTTCGCTCCCTGCCGACATCAGGCGCGCGTTCGACGGAGACGAGGCTTGAAGTGGCAGCTCGACACGCACGTCGCGATCTGGCTCGCTCCTTGGCGGTTCGAATTTCTGCTCTTTCGAGCGGTTTCAACCCGCTTGTCGCTCCAGGACCCGAACGGATTGCAAGCGTCAGGGGCAAGGAATGCGGGAAAGAGAGAAACCGCAAGGGCGCAAGGGGCGCAAGGAACCAGAGACAAGATCATTGTATTTGTCTTCCCCTTGCGCCCCTTGCGCCCTTGCGGTTTCTCTTCCCTTCTGTTGATTTCTTCGGGACTCCAACGTGATCGGTGGTCTAGGCCTGCGCGTCGACGCGAACGATGATCGGTCGGGTCAACGAGCGCCCAGTCGCGCGAGCCCCCGCGCCCGAACCGCGTCCCATGCATCCCCCCCGCTCTCGCCGTCGCGCACCGCCTGCTCCCTGCGCTCGAGCTCCTCGATCCACGCGGCGCTCCAGGCGTCGTCGTGCGGCTCCTCGACGCTGGCGAGCAGCTCGGACGCGAGCCTGAGGCGCTCCCCTTCGGGAAGCGACAGCGCGGCAGCGAGGATATCCTGGGTCGGAGGAGCCATGGCCGTGTCCAGCGTAGCTCGGCCTGCACCCCGATCGACCCGTCGAGCCACGCCGGGCTAGATCAGCACGGCAGCGGTACTACAGTGCGCCCGTGCCTCGACCTCGACCTGGCCCCCGCGCCCGGCGCACCTCGACGCCGGCCCCTCCTGGCCCCCGGCGCCTCCGCGCCGCGCTCGTCGCCGCGCTCGCCGGCGCCGCGGCGTGGCTCGCGGCGGCGTGCTCGGCGTGCTCCACGCCTTCCTCGAGCGTCGACGGCGGCGACCTGCTCGGCGTCTTCGAGCGGGACGCCGGCGCGGCCGCGGCCGACGGCGGGCAGCCGACGGCGGCGCGACAGGACGCCGGCGCCCGCGCGACCGGCCCGGCGAACGCGGCCGCGACGCCGCAGAAGCCGCCCGCGGCGAGGCCGCCCAGCGAAGGGAGCTGCGTCGCCGAGCAGGGACGCCCGGGGCGAGAGCTCCGCAAGACCCTCGGCAGGCCGCCCTGCCGCGGCGCCCAGGTGCTGGAGACGCGCGACGCCGAAGGATCGCCCCGCTACGCCTGCGTGATCGCGCCGAGCGGCGTGGAGACGCGCGCGCCGCTGCCGCTCATCGTCTTCTTCCACGCCGACGGCGACAACCCGACGAGCGTCGACAAGGAGACCGGCCTCCGCAAGCTCGGCGCCACGTGGAACCTGACCGGCGACCCCGCCCACGCGGGCTTCATCGTGCTCGCCCCCCAGGGCCGCGCCTTCAAGACGCCGAGCCAGGCCGAGCGCGTGCGCGGCACCAAGATGTACACGCCTATCGCGCCGTTCGACGTCGAGTTCACCGGCGAGGAGAACGTCGACGTCGCGACCGTCGACGCCTTCGTCGACCAGCTGCTCGAGAAGAAGCTCGTGGACCGGCGGCGCATCTACGCGCTCGGCGCCTCCTACGGCGGCCACATGGCGGCGACGTACGCCATGATGCGCGCGGACCGCGTCGCGGCGTTCGCCACCTTCGGCAGCGACGCGCCGCCCGCCGAGTGGGCGTGCCCCGGGCCGCCGCCGCCCGCGATGGCGATCTACCGCGCGTGCGACGACATGTTCTCGTGCGAGTCGGTCGAAAGATGGCTGCGCGCGCGCGACGCGGCCTCCGCGGAGACCGCGTTCCTCCGCCTCGACGAGGCCGGCAGGGACGAGCCCCATTGCGCGCTCAGGAACCGCTGCTCCGCCAAGAAGGGCGCCATCAACCACGCGCGCTGGCCGAAATCGCGCGAGGCCGATCTGCTCCGCTTCTTCGCGGGCCACGTCCTGGCGATCGGCGCGGACACCCCGACCGCCGAGACCACCGCCCCGCGCCCCGCGACACAGACGGGCGCCGCCGGACGCTGACCGGCGGACGCGAACGCGCGCTGGCCGGCGCACCCGCACGCCGCTCGACGCAATCGCTCGCTGACCGGCGCAGCCGCACGCCTCTCGACGCAATCGCTCGCCGACCGGCGCAGCCGTACGCCGCTCGACGCAATCGCTCGCTGACCGGCGCAGCCGCACGCTCAACGAATGCAAACGCGCGCTCAAGGACGCTGATCGGCGCAAAACCCGCACACTCGAACGCTGACGCCGTAAGCGCACGCTCTCACTGCTCATCCCACGTGCGCGCCGGGCTTTTCCGCACGTCGACACTGCAACGTTGCGGTGCGGCGTTGAGCGGAGCCGGCGTGTTGTCGTAGTGTTGCTCCCCGATGTCTGCTCAGGTCCAGTCCATCCTCACCCCCTTGCCGGCCGGGATGTCCGTCCCCCCCGGCACGCTCCGCGCCGAGATGGAGTCGCGCCGCGCGACCGGTCGCCGCTTCGACGTCCGCGAGGCCATCGGCCTCGTCGTGCCGCTCTGCACGCAGCTCCACGAGCTGCACGCGCAGGGGCGGACCATGTTCGTTCACCCCTCGTCCCTCGGCTACGGCGCGGGCGGCGCGCTCCAGCTCATCGAGGAGCTCGCGCACACCGCGCCCCTCCTGCCGCGCGACCGCGCGTGCCTCGCGCCCGAGGAGCGCAAGGGCAGCGAGGGCGACGCGCGCGCGAGCGTCTTCGCGATCGGGGCCATCCTCTACGAGCTGCTCACGAACAGCAGCGTGGGGCCAGGGATGCGGCGCCCGGCCGACGTGGTCCCCGACCTGCCGCCCGCGCTGGAAACCGTGCTCGGCAAGTCGCTCGTCGCCGATCCGAGCCACCGCCCGGCGGACCTCGCCGCCCTCGCGCAGGCGCTCTATCAGATCGCCCCGGCCGCCTCGGAGCAGCCGCCGAGCGCCGATACGTCGCACCTCGACGGCGACGGCGACTTCGAGGTCGACATCAATCTCTCCATGATGCCGCCGAACGGCCACCCCGAGGAGCCGCGCGTCCCGTCCGCGCCGTCCCTGCCGAAGATCCAGGCGGTGACCGGGGACGGGCCGTTCGCGGTCGCGATCCCGGTCCACCAGCCGCCGCGCCTGCGCGGCGACGATCCGACGCGCAAGCTCGCGGATCTCAAGGCCGCGCTCGAGTCCGATCCGCGGCCGCGGTACGTCGTCATCAAGGACGGCATGGACCACGGGCCGTTCTCGTCCGTGGAGCTGCTCCAGCAGGTCGCGTCCGGCTCCTTCACGGGCGAGCAGGTGCTGCGCGACACGTTCTCCGGGGACGAGCGCGCGATCCAGGACTGGGAGGAGTTCGCGCCGTTCGCCGAGCAGGCGAAGCTGAACCGGGACATCGTCCAGGAGAAGCGCGCGCTCGACGCCGTGGTGACGGCCGAGAAGCAGGGCACGCAGTACAAGGCGCTGCTCGGGATGGCGCTGATGGGCGTGATCCTCGCCGCGGGCGCGGGCTGGTGGTACCGCGAGCGCAGCCACAAGGAGCGGGAGCTCGCCGTCCAGGGCGCGACCGACCGGGTCGCGATCGAGGTCGACGCGGGCCTCGGCAGCACGAAGGCGGCGCGCGCCGGCGGCGGGGCGCGGCCGAGCGGCGGCGGCAGCTACCCGACGCTCGGCGGCGGCATGAGCTGTGAGGCGGCGCAGGCGCGCTACGTCGAGGAGTACAAGCTGGGCAACAACGGTCCGGCCGATCTCACGGCGGGCGCCTACGGCAACGTGCTCAACCGCGGCACGTACCTGAACGCGTGCGGCGTGCCGTCGACGATGGAGGTGAGCGTCTGCGCCGCCGTGCAGAACGGCCGCGCGGTGGGCGTCACCGTCACGACCAGCCCGTCGAGCCCGGGCATGGCGTCGTGCATCGCCGGGCAGATCCGTGGGATGTCGTTCCCGTCCCATCCGCGGCTCGATGTGGCCCGGACGACGTTCTCCTCGAAGTAACCGGGGTAGGATGCGGGGGCGCACGCCCCCCTCCGCGGCGGCCGTGTCCACGCGACCGATGATCCAGATCGAGCAGCTGACGAAGAGCTTCGGGGGCATGCCCGTCCTCCGGGGCGTCGACCTCGACGTGCCCTCCGGCTGCCTGTACGGCCTCATCGGGCCGGGCGCGTCGGGCAAGAGCGTGCTGCTCAAGATGATCACCGGGCTCCTGCGGCCGGATCGCGGGCGCGTGATCGTCGACGGCAAGGACGTGCATGCGCTGAGCGAGCTGGAGCTGCAGACGTTCCGGCTCAAGTTCGGGATGCTGTTCCAGAACAACGCGCTGTTCGACTACATGACCGTGGGGGAGAACATCGCGTTCCCGCTGCGCCGGCTCTACGACCTGAGCGAGGAGGAGATCGAGGAGCGCGTCGCGGAGCGGCTCCGGGTGGTGTCGCTCGCGGGGTTCGAGGACCGGACGCCGGCGGGGCTGTCGGGCGGCCAGAAGAAGCGGGTCGGCGTGGCGCGGGCGACGATCGCGCGGGGGGAGATCGTCCTCTACGACGAGCCGGCGGCGGGGCTGGATCCGGTGACGTCGCAGCGGATCTTCGACCTGCTGCGCGCGGAGCAGCGGGCGATGAACGCGACGGTGGTGATGGTCTCGAGCGACCTCGATCGGCTGCTCACGGTCACGGACCGGGTGGGGATGCTGTACCGCGGGCGGCTCATCTTCGACGGCACCACCGAGGAGGCGAAGGCGAGCGATGATCCGCGGGTGCGGCAGTTCGTCCACGGGCTGACCGAGGGGCCGCTCTAGGGGTCGCCTGTCGCGCGGCGCGGAGGTCTTGCAGAGCTGCCCGGCCGCAAGAGAGACCGCAAGGGCGCAAGGGGCGCAAGGGAACAGAGATGGGATTATATTCTTCTCTTCCCCTCGCGTCCCTTGCGCCCCTGCGGTCCTCTTTCCATGAGCCGATTTTCGCAGGGTTTTAACGTGATCGGCGTTCTAGGCGTGCCAGCGTGGCTTTTACGATGATTGAAAGGGATCATCGACGCTGAGACGGACAAGCGGGGACGGGCTCGACGCCTCGCTTTGCACACCGCGCCTCGGGGGCTTCACCCCCCATCGCGCGGAGAGCCGCCCTCCGCCGGGGCGACGGGGCCGTCGCCGGTGAAGTGGAACCACTGCGTGGGGTGGGCCCGGACGAAGCGCTCCATCGCGGCCATCATCTCGGCCGCCGCGCGGTCCCGCTCCTCCTCGGTCGGACGGCGGGGAAGCCAGATCGGCGGGGACACGAGCGCCTCGTAGTCGAGGAAGCCCAGGCGGTGCGTGAACACCGGCAGGATCGGCGCGCCGCTCAGCGCGGCCAGCGCGATCGGCCCCTCGGGCGCGCGCCAGCGGGCGCCGAGGAAGGGGACCTCCCGGCTGCGCATCCCGGGCGGCACGCGATCGATCTGCATCGCGACGACGCCGCCGCGCTGCAGGTGCTTGAGCAGCGGCAACGCGTCCAGCGGCCCGTCGCCGATGTGCACCACCTGGACGCCATCGCGCTGTCGCGCCGCGTCCTGGATGGCGCGCGCCTCGGCGTCCCGTTCGCGCTGCATCGCCAGCATGACCCCCCCTGGGTGCACCACCCCCAGGATCTGACCGGCAATGTCCCAGCCACCCGTGTGCGCCGTGACGATGATGACACCCCGGCCAGCCGCAGCACACGCGTGGTAATGCTCGACACCCCGGGAACGCCGCGCGACCGTGTAACCGCGGCCGCTCGCGAGCAGCAGCGCCTCGGTGATGCAGCTGCCGTAGGTGGCGAACACCGCGGCGCTGTCGAGCACGTCGGCGACGCGCGACCTCGGCCCGCGCACCCGGCGCAGGTTCTCCTCGACGCGACGGCGCAGCTCGGGGAGCGCGGCCGCGAAGAGCACGCCGAAGACCGGAGGGCTGTGGCGCACCCAGGGCTCCGGCCCGCGCGTGACGCCCGCGGTGAGGGCGCGACGCCAGAAGGCCGAGTCAGGTCGTAAACCGGAGAGGAGGGCGCCGCGCAGACCAGGCATGGGGCGGCCTATCTACCGCAAACATAACGGGCGAGGGAGAGGCATCGACCCGAAGCCGCACCGCCATGAATCGACCGGAGCAGCCCGCGTCGCGACCGACAGGGCCGCCCGGGGCTCGGCGCGACGCCGCGCTCCCGGACGAGGAGGCGAGCGCCGGTGCGCCCAGGCCCGATCGGACGACGTTCCAGGTGACATCGGCCGCCGCGCCCGATTGACATCCTCGCTCGTCCAAGGCGATTGCTCGACGAGCCACGCGCGGCTCCACAGAAACGAAATCGCGACTTCCAGGCGGCTCCTTACGTAGAAAACAGGTTCATGGAGCACAAAGCATTCTGTTACAAGGCCCTTTGGCAAGGGGGGCTTCGACATGAATATCCTGCTCGTCGATGACCAGAACGTCGTTCGGGAGGCGCTGGCGCACGCGCTCGCATCGCAGCCGGGGGTGAGCGAGGTCGTTCAAGCTGGAAGCGGGCAGGAGGCGCTCCGGGCGCAGCAGAGCCGCCGCTGTCAGGTGGCGGTCATCGAGCTCGGCCTCGCCGACCGCAGCGGCGTCGAGCTCATCCGGGAGCTCAAGAGCATCGGGGAGCTCCGCGTCATCGTGCTCTCGATGCATCGGGACGAGTTCCGGGTGGCCGAGGCCATGCGGGCCGGCGCCGACGGGTACCTGTCCAAGCAGAGCCGGCTCGCCGATCTGACGGAGGCGCTGCGCACCGTGGCCCGAGGGCGCACGGTCGTGTCGCCCGACGTGAGCGCGGCGATGGTGCGCGCACTCCAGCGCCGCGACGCCGCCGCCCACGGAGACATGGTGGCCGCGCTGAGCGACCGCGAACGGCAGGTGCTCCGCCTGCTCGCGCTGGGCCGCTCGGCCAAGGAGGTCGCCGCGCAGCTCTCGATCAGCGTGAAGACGGTCGAGACCCACCGGGCGCGCCTCTGCGCGAAGGTGGCGACGCACAGCGTGGCCGACCTGACCCGCCTCGCGGTGCGATCCGGCCTCGTCGAGGCGTAGCCCCTGCCGAGGGCGAGCGCCCGGCGAGCGCCGGACGCCCGCTCACGGCCGACGCGGCGCGGCGGCCACCCGGGCCGCGGCTACGCCGCCACGGTGGCGGCGCGCGGAGCGGGCCTGAGCGCCGGCAGCGTCTTGCCGATCAGCGCCGAGCCGATGGCGAACCCCGAGAGCGTGAGCCGCATGCGGAGCACGTCCACCATGCCCTGGCGGTGGAGGACCGTCAGCGTGCCGCGGATATCCCTGCGGCGAACGCGCAGCTTCTCGACGAGCGTCTCGAGGGTCTCGACGCGTCCTTCGCGCTGGGCAACGGCAAGCGCCTGCAGGAGAGTTGCGGCTAAAATTTTCTTGTCCATGAGAGCACCCTAAGAAGCGTCCCCATGGAGTGCCCAATTTTTGGTGACGATTTCTGATGCTGAAATGTCGCTCGCCCGTTGGAGGACGGGCTCTCCGTACTCTGCTCATCCTGCGCCCGATACCCACTTACGTGCCCTCAGGGAACGCCCGGCCACGATGTGTTCAGGCGGCCGCCATGGCGGGCGCGCCTCGCAGGAAAGACGCTCTCGACGCGCGCGGACGGTCGCGCTCGCGGGGCGCTGGACCGGCAGCCGCGGTGGCGGCGAGCCGCCGCGGCGCGGCGGAGGACGGTTACAGCTTGCCCCGCGTGTAGGCCCGCTGGAGCGTCAGCTTGGGGGGACCGGACGAGAGCTCGAACGCCTCCGGGCGGCCGTCGGGCGCGAGGCTGCCCACGAGGCGCATGGGGCCGAGCGAGACCGTGACCGAGCCCGACGCGTCGCGGGCGTACTGGACGTCGACGGGCTTGGTCGGATCGATGGAGGGCGCGTACTCCTGCTGCTTGAGGTCGAACGACCCCTTCTTCTTGAGGAGCCGGGAGAGCTCGGAGGCGGTGGCGACCGGCGAGGCGAGCCACGCCTTGGCCGAGGGGGTGAACGTCCCCTGGACCTTCTTGCCCTCGACCTCTCCCGAGTACTCGTATTGATAGTTCGTCTTCTGCGACAGCTCGATCCGGTGGTTCACCTTGCCGGTCGACGACTCGACCCAGACACCTCCCTTGACCCGGCCCTGGGCGTCGATGAGCACGTTCGAGGCGTCGTCCTCGATCTCCAGGGACTTCGGGTCTCGCGGCAGGAGGGTGGTCGAGCGCGAGAGCCATCGGCGCTGGCCGCCCTCCTCCTTGAACAGGTCGCTCGTCTCGAAGCCGACAGGGGCCTTGTCGATGCGCAGGATCAACGTGTCCGTGTACTCGGATTTCGGCGCGGCGCTCTTCGCGTCGAAGGAGTCGAAGAGCCCCTTGGCGAGCCGCTCGAACGTGCGGACGTACCCGACCTCGTCGTGCAGGCAGGCGATGGGGTGCGCCCTGTCCGCGTGCAGCGCGATCTTGAGCAGGCCGGCCGCCTTCCCGGCGGGGGTGGGGGCGAGATAGAGGGCCTGCACGAACACCGCGGGGCTCTCCCGGTGCACGCTGACCTCCCAGGGCACGACGCGGGAGACCTCCACCTTGGCGGGGTCGAGGAGCTCGATGAAATTCCTTATCACCTCTCCCGAGTCGAGCATCGTGTTGTAGACGAAGCACTCGACAGCGCTGTCCGTGCCGAGGGGGATGGTGATGGCGACGAGCTTCTCCTTCGGCTCGACCTTCGGCTCCCCTGCCCCAAACGCGCGCGCCGACCAGTCCGCGGCGCGGACCTCGCGGACAGGGAGGTCGCCGGCCTCGCGGGCGAGCGCCTTCTCGAGATTGAAAGGCTCCTGCGCCGCGGGCGCGGGGCTCGGCGCAGGCGCCTCCGCGGGCGCCGCGCCGGTGGACCCGCCGCACCCGGCGAGGAGCGAGAGGGGCAGCGCGAGGAGCCCCGCGCCGCGCGCTGCTCCCGGAGCACGGCCGCGCGCGCGGCGGGGCGAGGATGTCGTCGTCGGTGAGATGAGCCGGCCGTCGTCGAGCCGAGCCCCCCGGATCGGAAGCGCCATCGTGAGGATCTCCTGCACGCCACCCCGGCTGCCGGCGACGACCCTCCGCGGGCCGCAGGCACCGAAATGATGATGCAGCGCAACAGAAGCGGCAGCGGCCCCGCGATGTCAAGACGCGACGCACCAGCGCCGCCTCCCGCCTCCCGCGACACCCACGTGTCAAGGACCTTCGTGGCCGAGCGACAGAGAACAATATCGATAGAAATAAACATCATCACAAGAATCCATCGCCGGAAGCGCGCGCGCCGGTGAGGCGCTCGAACGCGCTGGATTTCTCGTTCTCGTCGCCGGCGTGCTCGGGAGATGCCCTAAGCAAGCACGGCGCTCCCTGGAGATCCCGTGTCGGCGATAGGCGTCTCGCGGCTCGTCCCGATGCGCCGAGACAGCCCATCAAAGAATTGCAATGAGAAAATCAGAATACGCGGCGCGTCATTCGGAGGGGCGCGGCGGCTGAGCCCGCACCGGTTGGGGCGCCTAAGCACGTCCGCACGCACAGTGAGGCAGTTTGCCGCATCGCCCCGTCGATGGATGCGCGTGCTGGCTGGGTGGTCATCAGTTGTCCGGCCTCGACGCATCGTCGGTTTCGTCCGAGCGCTCGCGCATGGCACCCGCATTGCAGCGCCGTCCAGCGTGGCCGGCAACGCCGGTGCGATGTGGCTACGCAGCAGGTAGTCACGGTCGTCGAGTGACGTTCACGTTGCAATCAATGCGAGGAGTGATCATGGGACAGAGCACCGAGACCAAGCGTGGCTTCGCGGCGATGAACGCGGAGCAACAGCGCCTGATCGCGAGCCAGGGCGGCAAGGCGGCGCATGAGAAGGGCACCGCGCACGAGTTCACGTCCGAGGAGGCGCGCGCAGCGGGCCGCAAGGGCGGCGAGGCCGTGAGCCAGAACCGCGAGCACATGGCCGAGATCGGGCGCAAGGGCGCCGAGGCGCGCAGCCAGGGGAACGGGAACCGGAGGAACCGCGCCGCGAGCCAGATGAAGGCCGACGAGCAGCCGCAGCAGGGCTGAGCCGTCCCAGCGCGCCGCTCGAGATCCCTCCAGCGCCGCAGGACCACGAAGAGCCGCCGAGGAACCACGAAGGGTCCGTCCCTTCCCGGTTGCTCGGCGGTCCTTTTTGGCAGTCACGCCCGGCGGACGGCGCGCGCGGCGGACAGCGCGCGCGCCGTCGATGCGCGCGGCCGTCACTCGAGGCCGTCGTCGATCCCCGCGCCGTCATCGAACATCGCCGGGTCGTCGTCGTCGAGGTCGAGGTCGCCGTCGTCCAGCGCGCCGCCGTCGGCCGCGCGCGCGCCGGCCTCGGCCGCGCCGGCGGGCGCCATCCGCCAGCCGCCGGCCCGAGGCCCGGCCGGCCACGAGCGCAGCCCGGGCGGCGGCTTGAAGCCGTCGACCTCGTCCTCGGGCGCGTCGAGCCCCGCCGCCGCCGCGCGGCGGGCCCAGTCGGGCGCGTTCGCGGGCGCCTGCCGCGGCCGCCACGGACCGCGCTCGGCCGTGGGCGCGCGCTTGAGGTAGCCGTGCGACCCGGAGGTGAAGCCCACCTCGGCCAGCGCGCGCGAAAGCGGGGAGCTGTGCGCCGGCTCGCCGTCGATCGTGGCCACGAGCACCGCGCGCCGCCGCCCCTCGGCGACGAGCCCCGCGAGCGCCGACGCGATGGCCTGGATCGCCGCGCCGCGCTCCGGCTCGGCCTCGGGCAGGAAGGTGGTGAGGCTCCGCTCGGTGCGGCCCATCCACGCGAGCAGCCGGCCGTCATGGAGGATCACGAGGGCGCCGGCGGCCCGCTGCGGGCGCACCGGGCCGCGGGCCGCGCCCTCGGGCGCGCCGCCCTCGCGCGCGGCGAGCTCGGGCCAGCGGACGGCGGCGCCCCAGGGGCTCGCCGGATCCGTCGCCGCGAGGACGAGCGTCCGCGGCTCGTCGGACGGCTCGCGGCAGGCCCGGAGCCGATCGTCGGCCCCGGGCACCGCGAACTGCGCGGCGCCCAGCCCGGCGATGAAGTAGCCGCGCCGCGCCTGACCGGCCTCCTCCATCGCGCGGAGCACGTCGTACACGGCCGAGAACCCGCCCGCGAGCCCCTCGACCGCCGCCGCCTCGCGCGTGAGCACGCCGTGGCGCTCGAGCAGCGCGCGGGCGAGCGCGGCGCGGCGCTCGGTCTCGCCGGGGGCGCCGGACGGGCCGGCGGGCGCGCCGGGTGCGCCGGCGCCAGCGGGAGCGCCGGGGAACGACAGCAGCGACCAGCGGCCTTCGCTGCCCGGCGGGCCGATGCGGCGCGCCCGCAGGCCGGAGAGGCCGCGGCCCGGCGCGGGGCGGTCGCGGTCGCGGCGCCGGCCGCTCGAGCGGGACTCGCGGCCGAGGGCGCGCAGCGGGGCGAGCGTGTCGTTCGTGACCTCGCCGGCCCACACGAGATCCCAGAGCGCCGCGAGCAGATCGGCGCCGAAGGCGCCGGTCTCGCGCGAGAGATCGGAGAAGAAGAGCGCGCCGCGGCGGGCGAGCGCGGCGCGGATGCCCTCGGCCAGCGGCCCCTCGGCGCGGCCGGGCGGCGGGGCGAGGTACGGGTAGGCCTCGGCGAGGTAGAGCGCGACGCGGCCGTCGCCGTCGCCGACCGGCTCGACGCCGCGCCAGAGCACCTCGCCGGCCGCGCAGAGCGCGTCGAGATCGCCGGGGCGGTAGCCCTCGACGCGGGCGGGCAGGATCTCGGCCTCGAGGGCGGAGGCCGAGAGCGGCGCGCCCTGGAGCTGCTCGAGCGCCGCGAGCAGGCCGTCGAGGCCCCGGCGGCGGCGGTGCAGGCCGTGCCAGTCGGCGAGGAAGCGCGCGTAGGCCTCGGGCGGGACCGGCTCGACCTCGGCGCGCAGCCGCGCGAGCGAGCGGCGCTTCAGCGAGCGCAGCACCTCGGCGTCGCAGAACTCCCGGCCGCGGCCGCCGGGGAGGAACTCGCCCTCGACCACGCGGCCCCGGTCCGCGAGCCGCGCGAGCGCGGCCAGGACCGGCGCGGGCCCGAGGCCGAAGCGCCGGGCCACGTCGTCCGCGCGGAAGGGGCCGTGCGTGCGCGCGTAGCGGGCGACGAGCTCGCCGAGCGGGTCGGCGGCCGGCTCGAGGAACGCGATCGGGAGGCCGGGCGGCGGGACCACGCCGAGCGCGTCGCGCAGCCGGCCCGCGTCCTCGGCGGCGGCGACGCGGCGCTCGCCGCCGAGCTGGACCTCGATGGCGCGCCGGTCGCGGAGGAGCTCGTCGATCCAGGCGGCGGCGCGCTCGCCGGCCGCCTCGGGCGGGACGTCGGGGCCCGCCGCGCGCCGGGCGATCTCGTCGCGCGTGAGATCGCCGAGCGAGAGCAGGAGATCGTGCGCCTGGTCCTCGTGCTTGAGCGGCGCGCGGCCGTCGAGGCGCTGGAGCGACGCCTCGAGGGCGAGCACGGCGTCGGCGTCGAACAGCTCGCGCAGCTCGGCCTCGCCGAGCAGCTCGCGCAGGCGGGCGTGGTCGATGGCGAGCACCTGCGCCCGCCGCTCGGCGAGCGGCAGGTCGCCCTCGTAGATGAAGTTGCCGGCGTAGGCGAAGAGCAGCGTGGCCGCGAACGGCGAGGGCGCGCGGACGTCGACCGTGACGACGCGGACCTTGCGCGCGGCGATCTGGCGCAGGAGGTCCTCGAGCGAGGTGAGGTCGAAGACGTCGCGCAGGCACTCCCGGTAGGTCTCGAGCAGGATGGGGAACGAGCCGTAGCGCGACGCGACGGCGAGCAGGTCCGCGGCGCGCTTGCGCTGGGCCCAGAGCGGCGAGCGCTTGCCGGGGAACTTGCGCGGCAGGAGCAGCGCCCGGCCGGCGCACTCGCGGAAGCGCGAGGCGAAGAGGGCGGTGTCGCCGAGGCCGCGGACGAGCAGGTCCTCGACCTCGTCGGCCTGCGGCAGGAGCTGCTTCGCGTCGGGGGGCGACTCGGACTCGGGCAGCCGGAGGACGATGCCGTCGTCGGTCCACACGGTGTCGACGGCGAGGCCGAGCTCGAGGCGGCATTTCTCGGCGATGCAGGTCGACAACGGGGCGTGCACGCGGCCGCCGAACGGCGAGAGGAGGCAGATGCGGTAGTCGCCGACCTCGTCGACGAACCGCTCCAGGACGATGGCGCGGTCGCTCGGGACCTCGCCCGTGGCCGCGGCCTGGTCGCGCACGTACCGGACGAGGTTCCGCGCGGCGCGCTCGTCGAGGCCGTGCTCGCCTTCGAGCGCGCGCTCGGCGTCGCCGTCGGGCAGCGAGGCGAGGCGGCGGGCGAGGGCGCCGATGGAGGCGCCGAGCTCGGCGTTGCGCCCGGCCTGGTCGCCGCGCCAGAACGGCATCTTGCCCGGCTCGCCCGGCGCGGGGACGACGAGGACGCGGTCGTGGGTGATGTCGGTGATGCGCCACGAGGAGGCGCCGAGGAGGAAGACCTCGCCCTCGCGGGCCTCGAAGACCATCTCCTCGTCGAGCTCGCCGACGCGCCGGCCGGGCCGCGCCGCGTCGCCGCCGGCGTCGAGGAAGACGCCGTAGAGGCCGCGGTCGGGGATGGTGCCGGCGTTGACGACGGCGAGGCGCTTCGCGCCCTTGCGGGCGCGCACGGCGCCGCCCACGCGGTCCCAGACGACGCGGGGCCGGAGCTCGGCGAACTCGTCGGACGGGTAGCGGCCGGAGAGCATGTCGAGCACGCCCTCGAAGCTCGCGCGGGGCAGGTCGGCGAAGGGCGCGGCCTTGCGCACGAGCGAGAAGAGCGCGTCGACGTGGAGGGTGTCCATCGAGACGATGGCGACGATCTGCTGGGCGAGGACGTCGAGCGGGTTCCTCGGGTAGAGGGTCGCCTCGACCTTGCCTTCGCGCATGCGGGAGGCGGCCGCGGCGCACGCGAGCAGGTCGCCGCGGTGCTTGGGGAAGACGACGCCGCGCGACGTGCCGCCGACCTCGTGCCCGGCGCGGCCGACGCGCTGGAGCCCGGCGGCGACCGAGGGCGGCGCCTCGAGCTGGATGACGAGGTCGACGGCGCCGAGGTCGAGGCCGAGCTCGAGCGACGAGGTCGCGACGATGCACGGCAGGAGGCCGGCCTTGAGCCGCTCCTCGATCTGCTGGCGCTGCTCGCGGGCGATCGAGCCGTGGTGGGCGAGCGCGATCTCGGCGCCCGCGGTGTCGTTGAGGGCCGCGGCGAGGCGCTCGGCGAGGCGCCGGCTGTTCACGAAGATCATCGTGGTGCGGTGGGCGCGGACGAGCTCGACGAGGCGCGGGTGGATGCTCGGCCAGATCGAGCGCTGCGCCGGCTCGGCCGGGCCCTTGAGCGGGCCTTCGCCGGCGCGGGCGGCCTCGGCGAGCTTGGTCATGTCCTCGACGGGCACCTCGATGCGGAGCTCCAGCGCCTTGGGGGCGCTCGCGTCGATGATGGTCACGGGCCGCGGCGCGAAGCGCGCGCCCGCGCCGGCGCCGTCGATCTCGCCGCCGCCGAGCAGCCGCGCGACCTCGTCGAGCGGGCGCTGCGTGGCGGAGAGCCCGATGCGCTGCATCGGCGCGGGCGCCGAGCGGAGCGCCTCGAGCCGCTCGAGGGACAGGGCCAGGTGCGCGCCGCGCTTCGTGGCGACGAGCGCGTGGATCTCGTCGATGATGACGGTCTCGACGGCGCGCAGGCGATCGCGCGCGTTGGCGGTGAGGAGGAGGTAGAGCGACTCCGGGGTGGTGATGAGGATGTCCGGCGGCTTCTTGGCGAGCCGGGCGCGGTCTTCGGGCGCGGTGTCGCCGGAGCGCACGCCGACCTGGGGGACCCGGTACGGCAGGCCGAGGCGCTCGGCGGCGGCGGCGATGCCGGCGAGCGGCGCGCGCAGGTTTCGTTCGACGTCGATGGCGAGCGCCTTGAGGGGCGAGACGTAGACGACGCGGCAGCGCTCGGCGGCATCCGGCTCGGGCGAGGCCATGAGCCGGTCGATGGCGGCGAGGAAGGCGGCGAGCGTCTTGCCGGAGCCGGTCGGGGCGAGCAGCAAGGTGGAGGCGCCGTCGAGGATCGGGGGGAAGCCCTGGGCCTGGGCGGGGGTGGGCGCGGAGAACGCTCCACGGAACCACGCCTGGGTGGCGGGGTGGAAGCGAGCGAGCGGATCAGGCGTGGGAGAGCGTTTCTTGGCCATCGGCGGCGTTGCGCGGCGCGTGAAGCCAGCTGGCAGCTGGGCGCGGCGCGTCGTCGCGCCTGCTTCATGCGGCCCCTTGTTGAGGGGGCGGCTGCGGGCGATGCAAGAGCCATCCCTCACGGGGGGACATGGCGCAACCGCTCGCTCGGGACCGGTCAGCGAGGCGGAAGGCCGCGGGCGCATTGCCGCGGAGGCGGCCATCCTGCCGGGGAGAGAGATGCTTCCGAGCGGCACGCGCCGGCGGGTGGGGCCACACGGCGGGGGCGGGCGGGCGCTGGCCATCCGACGAGACCGGGGCGTGGGAGCTTACGCAGGGAACACCACCCGGCATGTCTCCCTTCGGGCCATGCCCCCTGGGACGTCGCGTCGCGCGCCACACAAGGCGCGCCTGAGACCTCGAGCCCCCTGGGACCTTAGGGCACCTCGGTCGGTGCTCAGCGCGCCCGCCCGCCCCCGCCGTGTGGCCCCACCCACCGGCGCTCACCGCATGGAGCTGTGGGTGGGGTTCAGACGACCCCCGGCCGTTTGGATGAATGTCGGGCCCCGTTGACGGAGCTCACCGGGCGGCGCGGGGAACGCGAAGCGCGGGGGACGGGCCGCGTTTGAGCCAGATCACAAAGCACAAAAAAAAACCTGCGCACGGTTCGCACCATGCGCAGGTTCAAAGAAACCCCGGCGGCGTCCTACTCTCCCACCAGGTTGCCCTGGCAGTACCATCGGCTCCAAGAAGCTTAACTTCCGAGTTCGGTATGGGATCGGGTGTGACCTTCTCGATATCACCACCGGAAACTTGTGGCGCGTCCACCCCGTGGGATGGATGCTCGGCGGAGCCCGCACTTCGCGGCGCTCCAATCCGGGCCAATCTTGGCGCGATGCTCGCGCGCCCGAGCTCCGGGCGCGGCGTGCTCGCTGCTTGCCCCGGGAACAGCCGTGCTGTAGACCCGTGGCAAAAAGGGGCCTGCGCGCGACAAAGCCGCGTGCAAGCTCATAAAAAAATCCCGGCGGCGTCCTACTCTCCCACCAGGTTGCCCTGGCAGTACCATCGGCTCCAAGAAGCTTAACTTCCGAGTTCGGTATGGGATCGGGTGTGACCTTCTCGATATCACCACCGGAAACTTGTGGGTGCGTCCAATCGGAACCCTACGGAGCCCGCTTTCGCGGCGCTCTGCTCTTCTACGCAGGGCCAGCTGTGTCACGCTGCTCGTCACCCGAACT
>NZ_CP102233.1:11925000-14555308 GCF_028553905.1 Sorangium sp. So ce836
CCGACGCCGACGCCTGCATCGGCGAGGCGCCCTCGGCGGCAGGGGCAGGCGCTGCCGCGGGAGCCGGCTCGCTGTCGGGCTTGCGCTCGGCGGAACAGCCGAGCTGCGCGAGGATCAGGACAGACAGGGAGACGAGGAGCTTTGCACGCATGAACGCGAGTTTGCCCGACCCGGCGGGCCCCTGCCACCCGCCCGAGGGGCGCGCGCCGCCGGGGGCGCCGGCGCGCGACGGCCCCGCGGCAGCGGGCGGCGAGCGCGCGCGGCCCTGCTGCAGGGGGCGGCGACGCGCGGCTCCGCAGCTCGGGGACCGGCCGCCGCCAAAGCCTGCTACAAGGGCGGGCATGCGAACCGCTCGCGCGCTCGTGCAACGAGGCATGGCGGCGGGCGCGGTCGCGCTCGCCTGCGCCGCGACCGCGCGCGCCGAGGAGCCGGAGACCGCCGGGCCCGCCCAGGACACCAGCGCCGAGGAGCCCGCGAAGCCGCCGCGGCCGCCGCTGCCGCCCGCTCCCCCGCCGCCGCGCCTGCCGTGGGGCCGGCACATCGAGATCGGGGCGGACGCGGCCCTCGTCAGCTGGCTCGGGACGCGCGACGACGCGGGCCGCCTGTCGCGCGTTCGCCTGGAGCCCGCGCTCGGGCTCGGGATCCACGCGCGCTGGGAGATCGTCGAGTACCTGCGCTTCTCCGCCTTCGTCGTGCTCGCCCGGCACGAGCTCGCCATGCAGCAAGGCGCGCTCGGGCAGCCCGGCGCGATCACGGCAGAGCCGCGCGAGGACGGCGCGCCCGCTGCGAGCGCCCTCGCGCTCGGCGCGCGCCTCGCGCCGACGCTGCCGCTCGGCGAGCGCGCCCGCTCGTGGATCTCGGTCGGCATCGGCTACGACCGGTTCGACTTCGACCGCATGCGGGTCTCCGATCCCGGGGGCGAGTTCACGATCCGCGAGCGCGGCGGCTCGTACGTCGCCATCCCGCTGGGGCTCGGGGTGTCGTTCGACCTCATCCGCAACTGGCTCACGATCGAGCTGGAGAGCTCGGGGGCCTTCCTCCTCGGCCGGGGCGGCGACGCCACGCGCGAGGCCCAGGCCATCGACGGCCTCGGGCGGCGGCGCACCATCGGCGGGCTGCCGCAGGCGAGAGGGTCGTTCATCCATACCCTCGGCCTCTCCCTGGTGCTGTGATCGCCGCGGTGAGCGAGCGCGCGAGGCGCCTCCTGCTCACCGCCGCGCTCGCCCTGGCGGCGTGCGGCGCTCCGGCGCCGGGGCGCCCGCCGGCGCCGCCGCGGGCGCTCGCGGCGGCGCCGGCGCGCTCGCATGCGCCGGCGCCGCGCTCGGAGCACGGCGGCGGGACGGCGCGCGCCGCGAGCGCGGAAGGCCAGGGCGACGACCCGGCGGGGGCCAGGGCGGACGACGACGCCGCGCAGCCCCGCGAGCAGGCGTTCCCGACCGCGTGCGAGGTCGACGCGGACTGCGGCTACGACCCCGCGAGCGAGCGCTGCGGCGCCGATCCCCGGCTGAACAGGCAGCCGCCCGTCACGGATCAGGGGATCGTCTGCTACTGCGACGCCGCCGCGTGCGCGCTGCTCCGCGTGCTGCCCGTGCCGTGCGAGGGGGACCACGACTGCGCCGTCGCCCACGAGCCGCGCCCGCACCCGGTCCGCGCGACGCGGGAGCGGCCCCACGAGAGGGGGCGCCCCTGCCGCGATCTCACGATGTCGACGACGTGCGAGCGGACCAACATCTGCACCCTGCGCCGCCACGCGTGCCCGAGGCGGTGAGCCGCGCCGCGCGGCGGGCTCAGCTGAGGGCCAGCATGCGATCGATCGGGACGCGCGCGCGCTCGCGCAGCTCGGGCGCCATCTCGAGGCGCGGGGCGAGGTCGCGCAGCGCGAGGTAGACCTTCTCGAGCGTGTTGAGCCGCATGAAGGGGCACTCGTTGCAGGCGCAGTTGCCCTCGGGCGGCCCCTCGATGAACTCCTTCCGCGGCGACGCCTTGCGCATCTGGTGCACGATGCCGCTCTCGGTCGCGACGATGTACTTCGCGGCGTCGTCCGCGATCGTGTACTTGAGGAGCGCGGTCGTCGAGCCGATGTAGTCGGCCATCCGCAGGATCGGCTCCTCGCACTCCGGGTGCGCGATGAGCTTCGCGTCCGGGTGGCGCTCGCGCAGCGCGACGATCTTGCGCAGGCTGAACGTCTCGTGCACGAGGCAGCTGCCCTGCCACAGGCGCATCGGGCGGCCCGTCCTCTCGATGAGCCAGCGCCCGAGGTTCTTGTCGGGCGCGAAGAGGATCTCCTGCCCCTCGGGGATCGCGCGGACGATCTTCTCGGCGTTCGACGACGTGCAGATGTAGTCGCTCTCCGCCTTCACCTCGGCGGAGCAGTTGATGTAGGAGATCGCGACCGCGCCGGGGTACCGGGCGCGCCAGGCGCGGAAGCGATCGACGGGGCAGCCGTCGGCGAGCGAGCAGCCGGCCTGCAGGTCGGGCACCACGACGATGCGCTCGGGGTTCAAGATCTTCGCCGTCTCGGCCATGAAGTGCACGCCGGCGAACAGGATGACGTCCGCGGTGGTCTTCTTGGCCTGCTGCGCCAGCTGGAGCGAGTCGCCGAGGAAGTCCGCGAGGTCCTGGATCTCGCCGTCCTGGTAGTAGTGGGCCAGGAGGACGGCGTTCCTCTCCCGCTTCAGGCGGCTGATCTCGTCGTGGAGATCCAGGCGCGGGTCGATGGCGGCAGGCTGGGGCGCGGCGCTCGTCATGGGATCCTAAGGTAGGCACCGCGCGCCTCCCTGACCAGGGCCCCCGGCCCGGGCCGCGCTCGCAGGCGCCGAGAGCCGGCCACGGCCAGCGTTGACAACGGCCGGCGCGGGCTCACGATCCGGGCGCCGCGGTGAGCCTGGGGGAGGCGCTCTCGTCGCGGGCGGCCCGCCATGTCCTTCCTGATCCCCCTCGCCCTGCTCGCCTTCGTCGTGCCGCTCGCCGTGGTCCTCCTCCGCGCGAATGAGCTATTTTACGTGCGCGTCGAGGGGCGCAACGTCCGGCTGCTCCGGGGCCGGCTGCCCCAACGCCTGCTCGACGACATCACGGACGTCCTCCGCGCGGCGCCGGTCGGACGGGGCGCGGTGCGGGTCGTGGTCGAGGACCGGAAGGCCCGGGTCCACGTGGAGGGGGACATCTCCCCGGAGCAGGCTCAGCAGCTGAGGAACACCGTGTCCCTATGGCCGGTTCCCAAGATCCGCGCGGCCCCGAAGCGCCGCGTCGGCGAATGACCGCGCCGCGCCGACCAACGCTACCCTAACGAGTCAGTCCGCATGGCCGACGACAAGCCCAGAGACAAACCGCCGACCTCCAAGCTCGGGCGCCTCGCGCGCCTCGCCGGCCTCGCGCCCCGCACCCTCCCCTTCGCCATCGAGGGCGCGAAGCGCGCCCTCGGCGCGCCGCGGACCGACGAGGAGGAGGCCGAGGCGCGGCGGAGGATGACCCAGGAGGTGAAGAAGACCGCCGAGGCGATGCTGAAGACGCTCGGCGAGATGAAGGGCCTGCCGCTCAAGTTCGGCCAGATGGCGAGCTACATCGACGGGCTCGCGCCGCCGGGGTACGAGGAGAAGTTCCAGGCCACGCTGAAGAAGCTGCTCGACAAGGCGCCGCCCCTGTCGCCCGAGGCCGCGGAGCAGATGGTCATCCAGGAGCTCGGCACGCCGCCCCACGAGGTCTTCGCGGCGTGGGAGCGCGAGCCGTTCGCCGCGGCGAGCATCGGGCAGGTGCACCGGGCGACGACGAAGGCGGGGGAGCGGGTCGCCGTCAAGGTGCAGTACCCCGGCATGGACAGGGCCATCGAGAACGACCTGAAGAGCGTCTCGATGCTCGAGGCGATGATGGCGCCCATCGCCAAGAAGCTGCACGCCCGGCAGACCGTCGACGAGCTCCGCAAGGTCTTCCTGTCCGAGCTCGACTACGCGCGCGAGGCCGAGATGGCGGACCTGTTCCGCCGCATGAACGCCGGGGACGAGGACGTCTACATTCCCCGCATTCACCACAGCCTCACCACGCGGCGGGTCATCACGCTCGAGTTCGTCGACGGCATGAGCTACGCCGAGTTCTGCGAGCGCGGCAGCCAGGAGGCGAAGAACCGCGCGGGCCTCTCCATCTGGCGCTTCACCTTCCGCTCGATGCTGCGGTACGGCTGGCTCTACGCCGATCCGCACCCCGGCAACTACCGCTTCCACGAGGACGGCCGCGTCGCGATCCTCGATTTCGGCTGCGTGAAGCAGCTCCCGCCCGACCTCGTGGCGGGCATGAAGCGCTACATGCGCGCCGCCATGGACGCGGACTGGAAGGAGTTCGACCGCGCCTGCGTGGAGGTGCTCGGCTACGATCCGAACGACGAGAGCTGGGATCTCTACCGGAGCTACACGATGGAGCTCATGGTCCCGCTGTGC
Source organism: Sorangium sp. So ce836 (assembly GCF_028553905.1). Lineage (NCBI taxonomy): Bacteria > Pseudomonadati > Myxococcota > Polyangiales > Polyangiaceae > Sorangium > Sorangium sp. So ce836. The sequence continues at coordinate 11,929,428 of NZ_CP102233.1, forward strand.
ACGCACGGGACCTGGAAGTGCTCCCCGGAGAAGGCGCGCGAGACCGTGGCCTACCTGACCCGCGGCATCCGGGGGCTCGCCTTCAAGGAGGGAGAGAAGATGCCCACCATCCCCCACGTGCCGAAGATGCCGCAGGACTTCACGTTCGTGAATCGGCTGCAGTGGGGGCTCGCGTCCGTGCTGGCGGGGCTCCGGACCGAGGCGGCGTTCCGGCCGACCATCGATCCCTGGGTGCGCGACGGCGTGCACCCGATCCCCGATTGAGCCAGGGCCGGCGGCAGGCTCGTCGGCGCCGGGAAGCCATGGGAAGTGAGACGATGTCGCCCCCGCCGCGGCTCTCACCTTGACCTCGATCCCGCGCGCTGTGACATTCGATCGGGGCATGGACGACGAGCGGGCGGCCTGCGAGAGGCGCGTAGGGACGACCCTGCGGGGCAAGTGGACGATCGATCGCCTCCTCGGGATCGGCGGGATGGCCGCCGTCTACGCCGCGACCCACAAGATCGGGCGGCGCGAGGCGATCAAGATCCTCCACCCCGAGGTGGCGCGCTCGAAGGACCTGCGCGCCCGGTTCGAGCGGGAGGCGCAGGCGGTCAATCGCTTCCGGCACCCCGGCGTGGTCGAGATCCGCGACATCGACATGACCGAGGACGGCGCGCCGTTCCTCGTGATGGAGCTCCTCGACGGCGAGTCGCTCGCCGACAGGCTCCAGCGGCTCGGCCACGTCGAGACGGGCGAGATGCTGCGCCTCATGGACGAGCTGCTCGACGTGCTCGGGGCGGCGCACGAGCAGGGGATCATCCACCGCGACATCAAGCTCGACAACCTCTTCGTCGAGCGGACCGGGCGCCTCAAGGTGCTCGATTTCGGCATCGCCCGCATGCGCGACGGCGTGAAGACGGCGATGCGGACCCGGACGGGCGCGACGCTCGGGACCGTGTCGTACATGGCCCCGGAGCAGGTGCGCGGCATCTCGGTCGACCACCGGGCGGACCTCTTCGCCGCGGGCGCGACGATGTTCCGGCTGATCGCGAAGCGGCGCATCCACGAGGCGCGCACGGAGTCCGAGCTGCTCGTGAAGATGGCGACCATGGCGGCGCCGCCGCTCGCGAGCGTCGCGCCGGAGGCGCCGCCTGGGCTGTGCGCCCTCGTGGACAGGGCGCTCGCGTTCGATCGCGACCGGCGCTACCCGGACGCCCGCACGATGCAGGCGGACATGCGGGCGCTCCTGCGCGGAGAGCCGCCGCCGTTCGCGTCGGCGCGGCTCGCGGCGGGGGACGCGCCGTCGGCGGGCGCGCCGCAGCCCTCGCCGATGCTCGCGGCGCCCGCCTCGGCGGAGGCGCCGGCCGAGCCGCCGCCGCGGCCGGCGGCCCCCTCGGGCGCGAGGTGGAACGAGATGGGGTCGGCGCCCGCGCTCGGGCCGGATCCCGGCCCCGGCGGAGCGACCTCGTGGGAGGCCGCCACGGTGGCGGCGCCCGGGGCCCAGGGCGCGAGCGCCATGGATGCCGCCCAGGCGCGCGGAGGCCATCCGAGCCTCGCGCAGATCGGCCCCGGCGCACCGAACGGGCCGCCGTCGGCCCTGCACAACACCGGCGCAGGCCACGCCGGAATGCACGGCGCGCCCGCCTCGCTCCACGGCGCCAGCGTGCCCCACGGCGCGCCGGCCGCGCTCCACAGCACCGGCGCTTCCTACGGCGCGCCGGCCGCGCTCCACAGCACCGGCGCCTCCTACGGCGCGCCCGCCTCGCTCCACAACACCAGCGCCTCCTACGGCGCGCCCGCCGCGCTCCACAGCACCGGCGCCTCCTACGGCGCGCCCGCCGCGCTCCACAACACCGGCGCCTCCTACGGCGCGCCCGCCGCGCTCCACAACACCGGCGCCTCCTACGGCGCCGCCGGCGCGCCGCACGCCCCGAGCGCCCCGCACGGCGCGCCCGCCTCGCTCCACAACACCGGCGCGTCCTACGGCGCCCCCGCCGCGTCGCACGCCGCCAGCATGCCCCACAGCGCGCCGGCCTCGCTCCACAGCACCGGCGCGTCCTACGGCGCGCCCGCGTCGCAGCACGCCCCGAGCGCCGCCTACGGCGAGCCGCCGGCCGCCGGCTGGGCGCCGCGCCGCGCTCCGCCGAAGCAGCCGCCGAAGCTCGTGATCCTGCTCGCGATCGGCGGCGTGGCGCTCGTGATCGCGAGCGTGGTCGCGGTGTGGATGGCGCTCCGCGGCGAGCCCAAGAGCGATGCGATCCAGCACGACCTGCTCCCCGCGCAGAGCGCGAGCGAAAGGCCCACCCAGCTCTCCCCGTCCGAGATCGCCGACGAGCCGCCGCGCGCCCTCGAGGCGCCGGAGACGATGCGCCCGGACCCGCCCGGCGCCTCATCGAGCGCGCCGCCGCCCGTCAGCACGATCATCATCGACTTGAAGAAAAAGCGCCCGACGAGAAAGCCACATCAGGACTGAAGTCAACATCGCCGAACATGGAGCTCCGTCCCCTGATGGTCACGAGGACAACCGTGCGCGCTCGATCGATGCTCGTCGGGTCTGCGCTCGTGCTCATGCTCCCTGGCGCGTGCTCGGACCCGGCGCCCTTCAACCCGAGGCCCGACGCCGGCGGCGGCGGGGGCGGCGGCAGCGGCGGTGGCACCGGAGGCGCGCCGCTCTGCAGCGCCGGCGATGAGCAAGCTTGCTATCCCGGCCCTGCAGGCACCGAGGGCGTCGGGGTGTGCGCGGCGGGCGTGCGGAGGTGCCTGCCGGACGGCCAGGGCTTCGGCGACTGCGAGGGCGCCGTGGTCCCCAGGCTCGAGGACTGCAGCACCACCCTGGACGACGACTGCGACGGCGAGACGAACGAGGCCGACGCGGGGTGCGTGTGCACCCCGGGCCAGATCGAGACCTGCTACAGCGGCTCGGAGGACACGAAGGGCGTCGGGCTCTGCGCGCCGGGGCTCCGGATGTGCGACATCACGGGGACGTCGTGGCGGCCGTGCGCCGGCGAGGTCACCCCGACGACCGAGACGTGCGCGGACGACACCGACGAGGACTGCGACGGCTTCGCCTGCAGCGCGCCGCTCTGGTCGGCCCTCTACGGCGACCCGAACATCCAGAGCGCGACCGGCGTCGGCGTCGACGCGGACGGGAACATCTATGTCGGCGGCACCTTCTCGGGGACCCTCAAGTTCGGCGACGAGACGCTGGTGAGCATCGGCACCGCCGACGTGTACGTCGCGAGCTTCGACGCGACCGGAGCCCACCGCTGGAGCGCGAGGATCGGCGGCAGCGGCGCCGAGACGCTCAACGGGCTCGCGGTGACGCCCGAAGGCAAGCTCGTCATCGGCGGGACGTTCTACGGGTCGTTCACGTTCGGCAGCGCGACGCTGAGGAGCGTCAACGCGCTCGACAGCTTCGTGGCCACGCTGGACAGAGACGGCACCCCCGGCTGGGCGCGCCAGATCGGGGACAGCGCGGATCAGACGCTGCGCTCCATCGCGGTGGACGCGGTCGGCAACGTCGTGATCGCCGGCTACTTCAGCGGATCGCTGCTCTGCTCGGCGCCGCCCCTCCCGGTCTGCGCCAGCAGCGAGGGCGGCACCGACATCTTCCTCCGGAAGTACGATCCGCTCGGCGCCGTCCTGTGGACCAGGATCTACGGGGACATCTCGAACCAGTTCGCCACCAGCGTGGCCGTCGACGCCGAGGGCAGCGTGTTCCTCACCGGCCGGTACAGCGGCACGCTGAGCGTCGGGAGCAGGCAGGTGCGGAACACCGGGCTCGGGCCGAACCTGTTCGTCCTCAAGCTCGACAGCAGCGGAAACGGCGTCTGGCTCTCGGACTACGGGGACACGGCCTCGCAGGCGGGCACCGGGATCGCCGTCACCCCGTCCGGCGCGGTGGTCGTGACGGGGACGTACCTGGGCAAGCTCGACTTCGGCCCTGGGCTGAGCCTCCGCGCCAACGACGCGCAGACGGCGTTCGTGGTGTCGCTCGCGCCCGACGGCACGCCCGTGTGGGCGCGGTCGTTCGCCGGCGACGGCTCGCAGGAGAGCATGGCGGTCGCCGCGGACGCAGCCGGCAACGTGGTGGTGACCGGCGCGGCGCAGGGCGTGATCGCGCTCGGCGACGAGCCGCTCCCGAGCGGCGGCGGCTTCGACGTCTTCGTCGCGAAGCTCGACCCGCAGGGCAAGACCCTCTGGGGGAAGGTGCTCGGCGCCGCCGGCAACCAGAAGTCGAACGCGGCGGCCATCTCGCCCGCGAACGGCACCATCGTGCTCTGCGGTACGGCCGAGGGGCGGATCGACTTCGGCCTCGGCGAGCACGCGGCGAACGGCACCGACGCGTTCGTCGTGAGCCTGTCGCCGTAGCCGCCGGGCGCCGCGGGCGCGCGCGTCGTGAGCCGCCGCCGCGGGCGCGCGCCGCGGCCCGGGTCACGCGGCGCCGCGGGCGCCCGCGGGGACGAGGTCGACGCGGCCGAGCTCCTCGTTCGTCGACGCGATGGCGGCGCGGATCGGCTCGCCGACGCCGTAGCGGCGGCTCGCGCCGACGAGCGCCTGGGCGACGGCGTCGATCCGGTACGGGCCGCCCGGCAGCGCTTCGAGCGCGATCGTGCCCGTCGCGCCGGACTCGACCATCTGGACGACGAGGCCGAACGGCTTGATGGACACGATGTTGCCCTCGATCTCCTCGCCGATCCGGGAGGCGAACAGGCGCGCCACGAGCATGCGGTGCCGCTCCGTCTCGGCCTTGCCGGCGCTGCGCGCCCGCGCGTTCAGGTGGTGGGCGAGCGACGCCAGCGCCTCGGCGTCCACGCGCTGATCGCGGCGGCCCTGGAGGTAGCCCTTGACGATGCGGTGCACGGCGAGGTCGGCATAGCGGCGGATCGGGGACGTGAAGTGCAGATACAGCGGGGCGCCGAGGCCGAAATGCAGGTCCGGGGTGGCCGTGTAGCGGGCCGGACCGAGCGCCTTGCCGAGCACGGTGCGGATGGCGGGCGCGAGCTCCGAGCCGCGGTACTGCGCCTCGAACGCCGCGAGGCCGAGGGGGCTCAGGCGCGGGCCGAACCCGGCCTCGACGCCGAAGTTGTGCGCGAAGTGCTCGAGCGCCCGGACGCGCTCCTCGGTGGGCTCGTCGTGGACGCGATAGATGCAGGGGAGCCCGCGCGCCACGAGCCAGCTGGCCACGGCCTCGTTCGCCGCCACCATCAGCCGCTCGACGAGGCGGTGCGCGCCCGTGTCGGAGCGCGGCGAGACGCCGGTCGGCTCGCGCGTCTCGGCGTCCAGCGTCACGTAGGCCTCATCGCGGTCGAGCTCGACGCCGCCGCGCGCGGCGCGGATCGTCGACAGCCGCGCGGCCGCGGTGCGGAGCCAGCGCACGACCGGCCACGCCGCCTCGGGGATGCCGGCGGACCGGCCCGTCGTGAGGAACTCCTCGACGGCGTCGTACGAGAGGCGGGCGTGCGAGCGGATCACGCTCTCGTGGAGATCGATCGCGGTGACGCCGCCCTCGGGATCGACGCGCAGCTCGGCCGTGACCGCAAGCCGATCGACCCCCGGGAGCAGGCTCGCCGCCTCGCTGGAGATCGACTCGGGGAGCATCGGGATGACGCGGCCGGCGAGGTAGACGCTCGTGCCGCGGGCGCGGGCCTCTAGATCGAGCGGCGAGCCCTCCTGGACGAACGCGTCCACGTCGGCGATCGACACGAAGACGCGGAGCGCGCCGTCGGGGCCGGCCGGCATCACGGCGAGGGCGTCGTCGATGTCGGTGGTGACGGGCGCGTCGATCGTGACCGTGGTGAGCTCGCGCAGGTCGCGGCGGCCGCGCGCGAGCTCGCGCTCGATCGACACCGCCGCCGCCGCCGCGCGCGACGCCTCGACGACGTCGCCCGGGAACACGGCGCGCACGCCGTTGCGGGCGAGGCAGCGCTCGATGCCGAAATCGGCGCCCGGCGCGACGACGCGCGCCGGGACGACCGCCGCGCCCTCGATGACGGCGACCACCGCGGTGCCCTCGGCGAGGTCGTCGGCGGCGCCCGGCTTGAACGGCCAGTCCGTGTTGGAGACGAGGCGATCGACCCGGAGGTGCGGCCGCTTCGCGTGCGACACGACCGTCCCGAAGAGCTCGGCGCGCTCGCGATGGACGAGGGCGAGCTGCGACGCGCCGTAGCGGCCAGGCTCCGCCTCGACGACGACCGCGTCCACGACGTCGCCGTCGAGGAACGGGTTCAGATCGGGCGGCGTGATGAAGGCGGTCGCCGGGACCAGGGGCGGCCTGCCCGGCGCCCCTCCCTTCTCCGGAGAGGCCTCGATGTTCAGGAACCCGAAGCCGCGCGGGTTGACCGAGATGCGTCCACGAACCAGTGCGTGCATGGGCGCGGAAGGTACGCCAGGTCGCGGCGTTTTCGAGCGCGGTCTGCCCGACGAGCCGCCGCATCGATGCCGAGGAGCGATCGCGCGGCGGGAAACAGGGGCGGCGCGCCCCCAGGGCACCACGTGCGCGCACATCGGAACACCGATTCTGGCTCAAGGCGCGCCGCGCAGCGCGGTGGAGACGCGATGTGCGCCAGCGCAACGGCGGCCGCGAGACCCTGCTGCAGAGACGCGGGCGTGTCGCCACGGCAAAGTACGCTCACCCACGTTCCGCTCCTCGGGATCGGCTTATACTCGGCACATCGTGGAAGAATCAGGGGACATCATCGAGCTAGCGCGTGTGATGCCTCGGGACCGCTTCGTCCGCAGGGTGACGAACCTGCTCCTCGTGGTGTCCGAGGCTGGTGCGGACAACCAGCAATTTGCCTTCCGGACGGTCGCCGCCTCGCCCGCGGCGCACCGCAAGCCGCCGCCTCCGCCCGGTCCGACCAGCGAGGTGTTCGAGGTCGCCAAGGCGAAGGGCAATCCGTATCCCGATCAGATCTCGGTGGGCCGCACGCGCAATTGCGATGTGGTGCTGCGCCACCCGTCGGTGTCGAAGCTGCACGCGCACTTCCGGCAGAATGCGCAGGGGCAGCTCGTGCTCATCGACAACGGCTCACAGAACGGGACCCGCGTGAACGGCAAGGTGCTCTCCGAGAACGAGCCGAGGGAGGTCGCGGTCGGCGATGTGATCCAGTTCGGCCGGCTCACGGCCTCGCTGCTCGACGCGGCGCGCCTCTTCGACGTGGTGCGGGAGCAGGCGCGCCTCGAGAGGGACCAGGCGAGCCGCTGAGCACCGCGGCCGGCGGCGCTCAGAACCGGTATCCCACGGCGACGTTCGGGAGGAACATCGTGAACGTGCCGTGGGCCCGCTCCTCGAACACGACCTTCTTGCCCGGCGCGCAGTCGACCGTCGGGTCCGCCTCGTCGCACTCGGCGCCGACGACGTAGGTATTGCCCGTCTCGAGCGGCGGGCCGTCGACGAGGAAGAAGGCGACGCCGAGGCCGGCGCTGGCGGTGACGCGCCCGAGCTTCAGCCGCACCCTGAGCTCCGGCATCGCGAACGGTGCGGCGGCGCGGACGCCGTTGCCCGCGTTCTGCACGGCCACGGCGACGGTCCTCCGCGCGTCGGACGCCGCGCCGGTCACCGCGTCGCGCATCTCGGCCAGCACCACGCCGAGCCCGAGCGCGCCGCCGACGTCGAACCAGGACGACAGCCCGTAATGATAGCTGCCGCCGACCATCACGGTCACGCCGGCGAGGTCGATGTCGTCGTGGAACGTGTACCGGATGGGGAGCCGCTCCGTGCCCCCGCTCGGCGCGAGGAACGTCGCGTCGAGGGAGCGATCGAGCGCCGTGTGGAGGCTCAGGTACCCGGCCGTGAGCTCGATGGCGGCGCCGATCGGGAATTCGTAGCTGCCGCGCAGGCCGGCGAGGAAGCCGGAGGGGCGCGAGACGTTGGAGCAGCGGTAGCTGCCGCAGCTCCGCTCGGCGTCGCTCTCGAGCGACGAGGCGACGGCGTAGCCGGAGGCCGCCTCCAGCCGGAAGACACCGACCCTCCGCCCCCAGCGCGGGTGGGCCTCGTCGATGGCGAGCGGCAGGACGATATCGCCCGTCGTCGTCCGATCGACGGTCGTGCGGAGCGTGCGCGCGAAATAGCCCGGCTCGTGCGCCTCGAAGGTGTGGCGCCCGAGCGGCAGCGCCCCCCGCCACTGCCCCTTGCCGACCGGGACGCCGTTGATGGCCAGATCCGCGCTGAGCGGCTGGGTGACGACGCGGACCTCCTCGCCGAGCGGGCCCGCCTCGACCGTGGCGACCGCGAGCTGCCCCGCGACGACGTTCGCCTCGCGCGGCGCGGAGCCGAGGTTGCCCTTGCGCACCGAATAGAAATGCGGGCCGGGCGCGAGCGAGCCCTCCCACGGCAGCTGCCCGATGAGCGTGCCGTCGATGAAGAGATCCGCGCCGACGAGCCGCTCGTCCTCGATCTTCAGCCGCCCCGTGTTGGCGAGCGGCTCGAGCTTCGCGTCCACCGAGGTGGTCTCGGCGACCCGGACGGTCAGGATCGCCTCGAACGTGCGCCAGCCGTCCTTGACGACGCGGAGCGTGTGGTCCCCGGGGAGCAGCCGGATCGGGCCGGAGACCGGGAGGCGGCCGCGCGGCCTGCCGTCGATGAGCACCAGGCCGTCGACGTTCGACGAGACGAGGACGCTGCCGATCCGCGCCCTCAGCGCGGCGATCGTGGACGCGACGCTCTTGCGCTCCGGCTCGCCGAGCTCGGCGCGAAAATCGGTGAGCAGCGCCTCGTAGAGCTCGAGCGCCTCGTCGTAACGCCCGAGCTGATCGAGGCAGAACGCGGCGTTGAGGGTGTTGGGCACCGACGCGACGAGGCGGCGCGAGCGCAGGTAGAGCTCGAGCGCGCGCTGGCAGTCGCCGCTCTTGCGCAGCTCGTTCCCCTCCTGAAAGAGCGCCTTGGCCCGGGCGAGCGCCTCGTCGGCCGACACGGAGGGCGCGGGCGCTGCGGTGGGCGTCGGCGGCGCCGCGGTGGGCGCCGGCGCTGCGGTGGGCGGCGCCGGCTCGGGCTGCGCGAGGGCCGGCGGCGCAGGCGCCGCGAGCGCCGCGGCGAGCGCGGACGCCGCGACGGAGCGCCGCGCGGCGCGAGGGGCGCGCGCCGTCCGGATCACCACCGATCGACCGGCATCACCGCGGTCGGGGCCGGCGGGGCCCCGGGCGCCCCCGTGGAGGACGTGGACGCATCGGCCGGCGCGGAGGAGCCGCGCGGCGCGCGGCGCGGCCGGTCGCGGCGCGGGGCGGCCGCGGACGCCGCGGCCGAGGCGGAGGCCGGCGCGGGCGGCTGGAGCTCGATGCGATCGGGCCGGAGCCGGCCGTCGCTCAGCATGAACACCGTCTCCCGCGTTGTCGCGCCGCCGCGGCTCACCTCGACCTCGAACGTATCGCCGGCCTGGCCGGTCAGGTCGAGCCGGCCATCGCGCACCGGACGCTCGGCGCCGTTGACCCGCACCGTCGCCTCCTTCGGGAGCGTCACGACCGCCGTGAAGGACGCGGGCGCGGGCGCGGGCGCGGGCGTCGGCGCAGGCGCGGCGGGCGGCGCGGGCTCGCGCTGCGCGGCGGGCGGCGCGCGCACCTCGCCGCCGGTCGAGGCGCGCAGCGCGAGGCCGCCGCCGACCGCGGCGAGGGCGACCGCCGTGAGCGCCGCCCCGACGAAGCGCCGCCGCACGGCGCCCGCGGGCGCCTGCGACGCCGTGAACGAGCTGCCGCCGATCGAGCGCTCTTCCCCCTCGGCGGAGCGGGCGAGCCTCGACTCGCTGCGCAGCGCGGACATCGGGGCGGCGCCGGCGCGCCGCTCCGCGTCGATGCCGCGCAGCTGATCCAGCGTGACGACCTCGGTGCCCTCCGCGTGCGGCGCGAGCGCGGCGATCAGCTGCTCCATGCTCTGCCAGCGCTCCCCGGGATCGCGCTTCAGGCCGCGGTGCACGACGGCGGCGAGGGCCGGATCGAGCCACGGCGCGGCCGCGGCGAGCGGCGGCACGCGCTCGGTGCAGATCGACAGCAGCAGCTCGGCGAGCGAGGCGTTCGGATCCCAGGGGCAGCTCCCGCAGAGCGCCTGGTAGAGCGAGACGGAGAGGCTCCAGACGTCGGAGCGGCGATCGACGTCCTTCGCCATCTTCGCCTGCTCGGGCGACATGTAGATCGGCGACCCGAGCACGCCGCCGGCGCGCGTGAGCTCGTGCGAGACGCCGTCGCCGGTGCGCTTCGCGATGCCGAAATCGCAGACCTTGACCACGAGCCGGCGGTCGCTCGAGGACGGCGGCCGGATCGAGCCGGACGGGCGGCGGGTCGAGGGCGGCGGCCGGATCGAGCCGGAGAGGCGCTGGCCGGAGGGCGGCGGCCTCACCGAGCTCGAGCCGCGGCGGGTCGACGGCGGCGCCGTCGCGAGGGCGCCGCGCTGGGTGGACGGCGGCGGCGCGATCGAGCTCGACGCCCGGCTCGCCGCGCTCTCGAACGGCGCGTGCAGGAAGAGGTTCGCCGGCTTGATATCCCGGTGCACGATCCCCTCGGCGTGCGCCGCCGCGAGCCCGCGCGCCGCCTGGAGGAAGACGCGCACGACCGGCGCCGGCTCGAGCGGCCCGCGCATCCTGAGGAGCTTGGCGAGATCGACGCCGTGCAAGAGCTCCATGATGATGAACGGGGTGGCGAGCGTGAGATCCGTCCCGAGCTCGAACGTCTTGACCACGTGCGGGCTCTGGATCGCGGTCACCGCGCGTGCCTCGCGGATGAAGCGGCGCACGGCGTGGTCGTCCTGACCGACGGCGCTCTTGAAGATGACCTTGGCCGCGACCCGCCGCCCCTCCGGCGACTCCGCCTCGTAGACGGCGCCCATGCCGCCGCGCCCGATCAGGCGGCGCACCGCGTACCGGCCGCCGAGCTCGCGGCCGACGAGCGGATCGGTCTCGGCGCCGGCGCGCTCGGCGATCGCCTCGCGCAGCTCGGGGTCGAGCGGCCTCAGCATGTCGATCGTGATCCGCTCCTCGCCGCCGGAGGCGGCGCGCAGCGCCTCGGCGAACGCCTCGATCGACGGGTAGCGCCGGTCCACGTCGCTGTGCAACGCGAGCGAGAGCGCGGTCGCGAGGCGCGCCTCGATCCACGGGGCGCGGTCCTGGATCGACGGCAGCTGCGCGAGGGGCGACGGCGGCGCGTCCGCCGCCGTGTCCGCCGGGCCGAAGTCGACGGTGTCCGCCGTGACGTCGAGCTCGGCCCACGGCGAGACGCCGCAGAGCATCTCGTAGAGCGTCGCCGCCAGGCCGAACACGTCGCCGCGGACGTCCGCGGCGCGATCCCGCGGCCCCGACTCGTCGCGCTGGGGACCGGTGCTCCTCGCCTTGCCCGGGTCGGAGGTGGCCGTGTCGTAGCCCTTCGAGAGCCCGAAGCCGAAGACGCGGACCAGGATCTCGCCGCTCGGGAGGTGCTCCAGGAAGAGGCGCGGCGGGCGGACGTCGCGGTAAACGAGGCCCGCGGCGTGGACCGCCGAGAGCCCCGCGGCGGCCTGGAGCGCGATCCGCACGGCGACCTCGGGCGCGAGCGGACCCGTCTCGGCGAGGAGGGCGGCGACGTCGGTGCCGTCGAGCAGCGGCATCACGAGGTAGGCGAGATCTCGCTCGAGGTCGTGGCCGGCGTCGACGATCGGGACGACGTGGGCGTTGTCGAGCTTCGACGTGACGCTCGCCTCGCGGCTGAGCCGCGACAGCGTGTCCTCGGTGACGACCTCGGGCCGCAGGACCTTCAGCGCGACGCGGCGGCCCGAGGGGCTCCGCGCCTCGAACACGACGCCGAACCCCTGCGCGGAGAGGACGCGGACGATCCGATATCCCCCGGTGAGCGCGCCCCCCACGAGCCCCGTCGGATCCGCCAGAGTTGCTGTCCGGCCCATCACCTCAAGCATACGACGGCCCATCGCGCCCCACAAAGCGTGAGTATCGGGCGACCTCGGAGGCGCGCTGCGCGGGGGCGCCGCACCGACGCGGAGCGCCGGCCACGCACCTACAACGACGCCATGCCGCGAGCGGCCGCGCCGCGCCGCGCCGCAGCGTCGCCGCCGAATGTAGGCGCGGCAACCGCAGATAACGCGGTAACCGGACCCCCGGAGACGCAGTAAGTCTATTGAATCATGGAAGATTGTCCTTGCCGGTAGACGACTCGCAACATTAGATTTGCCAGCATCGGATTCACCGCCGCTCGGCCAGGATCTGGGCAGGACTGGTTGATCTCACGGACGCGCGCTGACGCGCGCCTCCCCCGCCGGGGGAGCTGGAGGCACCATGACCCTGCGATCCCTCGGGCCGGCGCTCGCCGTCCTCTCGGCATGTCTCGTCGTCACGCTCCTCCTCGCGCGCCCGGCGCTCGCCAAGGGCTCTCGCGTCGACGAGCAGCTCGAGGCGACGCTCGCCCGACACGGCTTCACCGGAGAGATCGAGTCGACGCTGGAGTCGCGCCTCGGGCGAAAGCTCGACCGGAAGCTGGCGAAGCTCGGGCGTGAGCTGTTCTTCGACAGCATCCTCGGCCTGAACGACGACAACTCGTGCTCAGGGTGCCACTCGCCCACTTCGGGCTTCGCCGACACACAGTCGATCGCCATCGGCATCGAGAACAACGGCGTCGTCGGGCCGCGCCGCGCGGGGCCGCGCAACCAGCGCCGCGCGCCCACCGTCATCAACACCGCCTTCTACCCCACCCTGATGTGGAACTCGCGGTTCTTCGCCGTGTCCGGCGACCCCTTCGACAACAGCGAGGGCTTCTCGTTCACCTCGCCGGAGGGGATGTCGCTCTCGTCCCTGCCCCACCTGCTCACCGCGCAGGCGTTCATCCCGCCGACCGAGATCGCCGAGATGACCGGGTACGAGGCGCCGGCGTCGCACGATGTCGTGCGCGAGGAGGTCGCGGCGCGCGTGAACGACGTCGAGGCGTACCGCCGCCGGTTCGGCAAGCGGTTCGACGCGGTGAAGCGCGGAGAGCCCGTCACCTACGAGATGATCGCCGCCGCCATCGCCGAGTTCGAGATGTCGCTCACGTTCGCCGACGCGCCCATCGACAGGTTCGCCCGCGGCCGGCGGAACGCGATGACGCTGGAGCAGAAGCGCGGCGCGCTGCTCTTCTTCGGCGAGGCGGGGTGCGTCCGCTGCCACGCGGTGTCGGGGCCGTCGAACGAGATGTTCAGCGACTTCCAGCAGCACGCCATCGGCGTCCCGCAGATCGCGCCGACCGACGATCCGGCGCTCTCGAACGTGGTCTTCGACGGCCCGAACGCCGATGAGGACTTCGGGCTGGAGCAGGTCACGGGCGACCCGGCCGACCGGTACAAGTTCAGGACCCCGCCGCTGCGCAACGTCGCCCTCCAGCCCACGTTCTTCCACAACGGCTCGTTCACGTCGCTGGAGGGCGCCATCCGCCACCACCTCGACGTCTACACGTCCGCCACGGAGTACACGAACGCTCACCTCGATCGGGATCTGCGGGGCGAGATGGGCCCGCTCGCGCCGGTGCTCGCCGCCGTCGACCCCCTGCTGGAGGAGCCGATCGAGCTCTCGGAGCAGGAGATCCGCTGGCTCACCGCCTTCGTCGGCGAGGCGCTGCTCGACCCGCGCGCGACGCCGAAGCGGCTCAGGAAGCTCATCCCGGACGAGGTCCCGAGCGGGCGCCCGGTCCACCGCTTCCAGTAGCCGCGGCCGGGTCGCCGGCGCTCCGCCGGACGCGCAGCTCGCGGGGTCTCCCTCGCCGGTGGCTAGCTGCGCTCGAGGCAGCTGTTCAGCGACTCCAGCTGGATGCTGCACTCCTCCTCGTACTTCGCCGGATCGCAGTTGTCCTCGGCGTGGTTTCGGCACTCGAGGTAGGACTCCCACGCGTCCTCGCAGCCAGCCTCCTCGGCCTCCTCCGTCTCGGCGCCGCAGGCGTCCAGGCAGCTGTCCTCCGTCATGGGATCGCCCGGGCACTCCACCGCTCGCTCGCAGAGCTCAGGACAACCCTCCTCGCCGTGGCCGCCGCTGCAGGCGGCGAGGGCGAGCGCGGCGAGCGCCATGCGTGTCATCACCTTCATCGGGCCATCGTACCATGAGCGCGGCGCCGCGCGCGCCGGCGCGGGCCCCGGAGAGAGGAGCCCCGCCGCCGGAGCCGCGCGGGGCGCCCTCGCCGGAGAGGGCGCGGCTCAGGGCAGGAGCCGGGAGATGAAGCTCCACTTCGTCGAGCGGCCGGACTTCATCGCGAGGACCGTGGTCACGCCGATGACCCCCGCCGTGAGGGCGATGTTGAGCGGCCCCATGACGTCGAGGAGCCGCAACAGACCCGCGGCCTTCGGGGGCGTGCGCGGCGACGGCGTGTCGCCGTCCCGGACCGGCACGGCGCGGCCGGGCGCCTGCTCGCTCATCTCACGTCCGCTCACCATGTTGACGAGGCTCGTCGCGAGGGTCGCGCCGAGCAAGATGTCCTTCAGGCGCACCAGACTCCGGGTCTCCTCGTCGATCGATCGCCCCGAGATCATCGTCCGCCCGATAAACCACGTGGCCGCGGCGGTGCCCAGCGAGATCGCGTTGACGAGGTTGTATCGTTGCCACGCGTCGGCGAGCACCTTGCCGCGCTCGGCCTCGGAATGGATATCCTTGACCGCCTGGTGCAGCGCCAGCCGGCCGAAGAGAGGGCCGCCGAACCCCGCGGCCAGACCGAGCTCATGCAGTACCCATGCAGACGTCGAGAGTGTTGCCATATCGTTCCACCTCGTCGCGACGCACCAAGCAAGATTGTGCCCAGCGCCGGACCGCGCTCCGTGATCCAGGCCGACGCAGGCGCGCCGACCCAGCGGCGCGCCCGCCCGCGCGAGAGGACAAGGCGCGCGCACCCGGCGAGCGCGCCGGGTCGGCCGTGCTCCTCGCGGCGAGCGGACGAGTCGCGGCGAGCGGACGAGTCGCGGCGAGCGGACGAGTCGCGGCGAGCGGACGAGTCGCGGCGAGCGGACGAGTCGCGGCGAGCGGACGAGTCGCGGCGAGCGGACGAGTCGCGGCGAGCGGACGAGTCGCGGCGAGCGGACGACCCGGCGCGCGCCGCGCGCGCTGAGACATTCGCTCACGGCCGGGCGGGGCGGGACGTGGGAGGCCTCCTTCACGGAACCCTCTCCGGACGAACGCGCGCGGAGCCCTCGCTCCGGACGAACGCGACAACCTCCCCCACGCGGCGCCCTGCGGCAGAGTGCGCCAGTCTGGGCCATTTTTGTGACCGCTGGCCACCCCACGAGGCAATTTGCCTCACATTGCGGTGCCAGCGGCGACGCGAGCACAGCAGGTTGCGAGCCCCGCGCCGCTCCGCGGGGCGTCGGCGCGCATCGTGCTTCCGCGCCCGGCCAGGCACGCGCGCCAAGGCCGCGGGCGCGGGAAGGGGAGCACCATGGACAAGCTGAACGGCGGACCGAGGACCTTCGAGCCGACCGAGCCAAGAGGGGCGCCCGGGCGCTCGGCGGACGGCGGACCGCCGCCGCACGGCGTGGACCGGGGCGAGGGGCGCGGGCCGGCGACGTTCGTGTCGGCGTCGGCGACCGGGGATGTGCGCGGCGCGCAGCCGGCGGCGCTCGGCGACAGGACGGCGCTCGAGATGCACTCGGCCTTCTTCGACAGGAACCACGACGGGATCATCACGCTCCGCGAGACCTATGAAGGGCTCCGCGCGATCGGGATCGGACGGGTGCTCTCCGCGTGGTTCGCGCTCGTCATCAACGGGGCGCTCGGGCTCCCGACGTCCCGATCGTTCGTTCCCACCCTCTCGATCACGCTCGAGAACATCCACCGAGCGAAGCACGCGAGCGACACGGGCGTCTACGACAAGGACGGCAGGTTCGACCCGCAGAAGTTCGAAGAGCTGTTCGCGCGCTGGGACAAGGACCGCGATGGCGCCCTGAACGCGCGCGAGCTCGTGGCGCGCACGCTGGGAGATCGCGATCTGCTCGACGTGTTCGGGTTCCTCGCGTCGGCGGGCGAGTGGGCGGTGCTCTATGCGCTCGCCGGCAAAGGGGGGAAGCTGACGCGCGAGCAGCTGCGCCGCATGTACGACGGGACGCTCTTCTACGAGCTCGAGCGAGAGACGCATGCCGCCCGAAGAAGCGCGAGCGCGCCGGCGTGATCCGCGGAATCTCCGGCGCCGGAGCTCCGGCAAGGACACTTGACAACATGGACGAACACGCCAGAACGTGCGCGCCGTGACGTCGTTCGCAGCCGCCTTCAAAAAGCGCCTCGCGGGCGAGCTCCCGAGCTATCTCGCCATCTTCGCGTTTGCCACGGGCGCCGCCTGGCTCTGCGTCCTCGATATCGTCGTCAAGCAGCCAGTCGCGATAGACTTCAAATCGTTCTACGCGGCCGCCGTCGCGGCCCGCCGGGGACTCGACGTGTACGACGTCGAGGTCCTCGAGGCGATCGCGACGGAGCTGCGGCTCCCGCACGAGCCGACGTTCCCTTATCTGTATCCGCCGTTCTTCGCGCACACCTTCTCGTGGCTCGCCCGCCTGCGCCCGAGCATCGCCCAGCAGGTCTGGTCGAGCATCGCCGTGGTCAGCTACGGCCTCGCCGCGACGTTCACCGTGTTCGCCGCCCGCCGCGCGTCGCCGGACCTCTCCGGCCCGGCCCGCCGGACCGCGGTCCCCACCGTCCTCATCGCGCTCATCGCCTTTCTCACGTGGGCGCTCAACCTGCGCAACAGCCTGGCCATGGGGCAGGTGAACCCGCTGGTGCTCGCCTTCATCTGCGCCGCGCTCGCGCTCTCGATGGCGCGCAAGGACATCCCCGCGGGGCTCGCCCTCTCCGTCGCCGCGGGGATCAAGGTCACGCCGATCCTGCTCGCGGTCCCCTGGGTCATCGAGCGGCGCTTCCGCGCGCTCGCCGGCCTCGCCGCCGGGTTCGCGGCCCTCGTCCTGATCAGCCTGCCGTTCGGCGCCGCGCCGGCGTGGCTCGAGTTCCTGCGGCGGCTGCCGCGCATGTCCCACGGGGCCAAGATCCCGGGCCTCTTCGCCCCGGGGACGGTGCCGAATTTCTCGATCGCCGGCTTCTACACGCGGCTCTTCGACGGGGACGCGACCACCGTCAAGCTCGCGTCGGCGATCACCCTCCTGCTCCTCCTCGGCGCCGCGCTCGCGCTGGCAGGCCGCTCCCCGTCGCCGCCGCGCTCGCTGCGGCTGCTCCTGCCGCTGCTCGTCACGATGGTCGTGGCGAGCCCGTTCACCTACGTGCACCACGTGCTCTATCTCTTCCCGGCCGCGCTCTACGCGCTCGACCGCGCGGCGGCGCAGGAGCGCCGGATCGAGATGGGCGCGCTCGTGGTCCTACTATCGCTCGCCACCATCGACTTTCCGTACGTTTACGACCGCTTCAAGGGGCGGCTGCCGGAGCTCGCGCTGTCGGTGAACCTGTATGTGCTGCTCGCGATCTACGCGCTCGGCATGTTCCTGCTCTGGCGGGAGCGGCGCGACACCCCCACCGCGCGCGAGTCGCCCGCGCCGGCGAGCGACCGCGAGGTGGCGACCGGCCTCGCCACCGCCCGCCGATAGGGCGCGCCGAAGGGCCGCCTGCGCTCACGAGAAGGGGTGTTCCCGGCGAGAGCTCACGTCGACAGGTACGCCGTGGCGGCGCTCAGGATGACGTTCCCGCTGGCGTCGCTGAGCTCGCGATCTGCCGACGGAGAGCGCGCGCTGACGAGCGCCGCGGCGGCGGGGCGGAGCACGTCGGTGATGGCCTGCTGCCGCAGCCGGTGGAGCTCGTCGGCGGGCAGGAACCCGTGGGAGGGCGGGAGCTCGCCGCCGGCGCTGCCGGGCGCCGCGGAGGCCACCTGGTCGAGCGCGCGCGCGAAGGCCGCGGCGACGCGCGCCCGCAGGCCCGCGCCGCCCGCGGCGGTGGCCCAGCAGACGAACGCCCAGGCGAGCTCGGCGTGGCGCGCCTCGTCGCGCGCGATCGAGAGGAGCGCCGTGCGCACCGCCGGCGGCTGCGCGGCCTGCGCGGCGACCTCCGCCTCGATGGCCGAGAGGGTCTCGCCGATGCAGCCCTCCACAATGGTGGCGAGGGTGAGGGCCTCGAGCGAGCCGAGATCGTCGAGCGCGCCGCACAGCGGCAGCGGGCCGACGCCCACCGGCTCGCCCGCGTAGGCCGAGGCGATCGCCAGCGCGAGGCGCGCGTGCCGCACCTCGTCGACCGCGGCGCGGTGCGCCGCCTCGAGCAGCTGGGGAGGCGCGCCGAGCGCCATCAGCCCGAGCGCGAAGCGGCCGAAGGAGGCCACCGAGGCGTGCTCGTTCTGGCCGCGCTCGGCCCAGCGCCGGGCGAGCTCGCGGCGCTCGGCGGGCGCGAGCTCGCACAGGTCGGCGTCGGCGAGCGCGCGCTCGAAGCGCCGCACGTCGGTCTGCGACCAGGCGCTCGGCGCGCGCGCGAGCGGCGCGACGCGGGGCTCGCCCCGGACCAGGAGGGGGCGCCCCTCGCAGCCGATGGCCCCCACGAGATAGCAGCAGCTCGCGGGATCCGACGCCGCGCGGTTCGCGTAGGGGCCCTGGATCGACTCGGCGCCCCCCTCGCCGTCGCCGTCGCACATGCACGTTCCCGAGCCGGGCGGGAGGCCGTCGAGGTGCGGCGCAGCGGCGGAGGCCGCAGGGCAAGCGCCGTCGACCGGCGCCGTGCAGTGCACCTCGTAGCAGCACTGGCCCTCATAGCCGCCGTCGTGGAACGGTCCGACGCAGGTCGGATCCGGATAGGGATCGAGCGGCGCCGAGGCGTCGGGAGGGCCGGCCTCGCCGCCGCCCCCGGACGACGACGATGCGCCCCCCGACGAGGCCGAGCTCCCGCCAGACTGCGACGATGCGCCTCCCGACGAGTCCGAGCCCCCGCCAGACTCGACCTGCGGGCCGCACGCGGATACCAGAGCGAGGCTCGCGCCCCACTGGGACGCGACGAGAATACGGCGCAGGAACGTTCGCATGTCCGGTGATAGGCAAGGCATGTACCGTGCGAATACAGCGGGTTTCCAGCCGCCGGGGCGCCCCGCCGTGCCAGCGTGTGCCATCATGGCTCTCGCCGCCGCCCGGTGAGGTCTCATGCGGTTCGTGCTCGATAGCTCCGTCGCCATCGCCTCGATGAAGCCCGCCGAGCCCGGGCACGCGGACGCGCTCGCGTTTCTCGAGCGCGCCCGCGCGGCCGTGGCCGCGGGCGCGGCGCGCGTGCTCGCGCCGCCCGAGCTGTGGCTCGAGGTGTACGTGGCCGAGCAACGGCTCGCGGCGTCGCGCCGGGGCGCGCCCGCGGCCGCGAGCGCGCTGGGAGGCCTCGCCGTCGAGCTGGTCGCTCCCGCGGACGAGGGCGCCGTCGTCGAGTTCCTCGCCCTGCTGACGAAGCGCATGCGCGGCCGCAGGCCCTTCGCCAACGCGACCGACCTCGTGTACCTGTGGGCCGCCCACCGCACCGACGCCACCGTCGTGACCCTCGACGAGGGCCTGCTCAAATACCACGGCGTGGTTTGCGACGTCACACGGCCGCAACACGCGCGGCTCGCCTGACGCGCCGACGCACCGCGCCGCGCGGCAAACCGCCCTGCAACACCCGCCGTCCCGGCAGCGCGAACCGCGGAGAGCCGCCGTACCGGGTGGTCGCAGCACAATGTTTCGCTCTGCGCATACGCGCTTGTCGCATCCATCGCGTGCGGCTATCCCTGAGCCTCGCAGCGGAGCGCGCGGAGCTCGCGCGCCCGAGCTGCGCGCGAGGCGCATGCGAAGTACATCGCTTTCTTCACCGGCCCTCTCGGTGAGCTTGGCCCTCTTGACCACGCTGGTCGCATCGGAGGCCCATGCGCGCCGCGGCGGGACGGCGGTGGAGGGGTGCAACGGCTGCCACACCGGCGGCGCCGCGCCCACGATCACCATCGATCATCGCCCCGAGAGCCCCGCGGCCGGCGAGGCGGTGACTCTGCAGGTCACGATCCAGGCCGCCAACATCAACGCCGGCGGCGTCTATCTCCGCACCGGGACAGGCCGTCTCGCGCCCATCGACGGACAGGGCACTCACCTCATCGACGACCGCCAGCTCGTCCACTCCGCGCCGAAGCGGGCGAGCGGCGGGGTCGTCCGCTTCGACGCGCAGTGGATCGCGCCGGGAGCGCCGGGCGGGGTCGTGGTCGAGGTGTGGGCCGTCGCGGCCAACGGCGACAACAGCTCTCGCGGAGACGGCGCGTCGGCCGCCAACGCCGCGTTTGCCTACGGGTGCGAGGGAACGACGTATTACCTCGACCGCGACGGAGACGGATACGGCGACTCCGGCGTGCCCAGGGTCGATTGCGCCCAGCCCGCCGACCACGCGCCGCGCGGCGGGGATTGCGACGACTACAGCGTCAACATCCACCCCGATCAGGCCGAGGTCTGCAATGGGCGCGACGACGACTGCGATGGTCAGGTCGACGAGGATCTCGCGGTGATCACGCAGTACGAGGACGCCGACGGCGACGGGTACGGGTCGCTCTTCGGCGCGACGGTCGAGGCGAAGTGCCCCCCCGCCGGCTACGCGCCGAGCTCGAACGATTGCAACGACAGGTCCCCTGACGTCCACCCGGACGCGGTCGAGACGTGCAATCTGATCGACGACGACTGCGACGGCCGGGTGGACGAGGGCGTGCGCGAGGTGTGCGGCGTCGGGATGTGCGCGCGCGAGGCGATCGCGTGCACCCCCGGGTCGTGCACGCCCGGCGAGCCGAGCCCCGAGGTGTGCAACGGGCTCGACGACGACTGCGACGGCGAGATCGACGAGGATCCCGGCCTCTGCGCGCCCGGCGAGGGCTGCCCGAACGGCACGTGCAGCGGCGGGACCGGCGGCGGCACCCCTGGGAGCACGAGCACCGGCAGCGCCGGCGCGGGGGCCTCCGGGGCCTCGTCCGGCGGCGGCGCGCCCGATGAGGGGGGCGACGGCGGCGGCGGCTGCGCCGTCGACCCCCGGGGCGGGTCTCCGTGGCGGCTCCTCCCGATCCTCTCGCCGCTCGCGCTGCTCGCATTGCGGCGCCTGCGCAGGGCTGTCACCGCGCGGTAGGCTCTCGCTCGCGCCTCCCTGCGCGCCGCGCCGCCGGGCGCGGCGCCGACGTCAGAGCGTACCGTAGCTCTCGGGGAAGTCGCGCTGAATGACGCCATCCCGGTCGAACAGCGCATGGAGCATGGCGCAGCGGTAGGGGTCGCTCTCGGCGTCACACGACCGCACCTCCGAGCGCAGCTCGTCGAGGCTGATCACCGCGTTGTCGCGCGGGCGGAGCGCGAGCGACTCGAATGCTCGTGCGAAGGGGATGTCGGGCGCGCGCGTCTCGTCGGCGTGGCAAAAAGCGCAGGTCGAGTACTGCTCATTGAAGATGATATGTTCGAACGGCGCTCCCGGTGTGAGCTCGCTCGTCACCGGGAACGCGATTTCCCCCTTCAACGATCGCGCATCGCCTCGGCGCTCGCCGAACTCGAGCAGGTCCCGCCCCAGCCCCTCCGGCACCACGGTGAAGACGAGAGGATCCAGGAACACGAAGATCCGCGGGCTGCGGCGATCGAACGCCGCTTGGGCGCTGGCAGTGCTGAGGGCGGCGGTCATCTGCAGCGGACCAGCGAGGTGCGCCAGGAAGCACGGGAGCTCGAGCGGCTTCTCCAGCGTATTCACCATTCGTACGACTTCCGCGATGCTGCGCGGGTTCTGCGCTCCAGCAGCGGGCGCGCAACCGGCTGCGCTGCTGCCGTCGAACATCGTCGCTCCACCGGTGGCGACAGGGGAGCCGTCCGAGCTACAGGCGACCAGCCCGGCGCCGAGGGCGATCGCGAGCGAGGCACGGGCGCTGGCCCAAAGGGCTTGGCTCGCTCGAGGCCTCAGCGCTTCGGATGCTCGTTGGTGATGTCGGGGGCGCCGGCTGAACCCCTCGTCGCACGAAGTGCGCGGTGCCCAGCTCCGAGGCTTTGGTTTCGCTCGCATGGGGGACCAGGCCGAAGCAAAGGGAGAACCCTCACATCGATGTGAGCGCTCACATTGGTTGTGTCAACACAAATCGACCGGCCCGCGGGGTGCGCCGAGCCCGAGGGAGGCGCGAACGGCGGCGGCGCCGTCGACCCCCGGGGCGGATCGCCGTGGCGGCGCCTCCCGCTCCTCTCGCCGCCGCCGCTCGCCCTCCTCGCGTTGCGGCGCCTGCGGAGGGCTGTCACCGTGCGGTAGATCCCCCCCTCCCGAGCCTGAGGTGACACGCATGCTCTACCGCCGATTCGGTCGCACCGAGATCCAGATGCCCGTCCTCTCGTGTGGAGGGATGCGGTACCAGCACTCCTGGAACGACAAGGACCGCATCGCGCCGGGGAGCCAGCGCAACGTCGAGGCGTGCATCGCGAGGGCGCTCGAGCTCGGCATCAACCACATCGAGACCGCGCGAGGGTACGGCACGAGCGAGGAGCAGCTCGGGCACATCCTGCCGAAGCTGCCGCGCGACCGGATCATCGTCCAGACGAAGGTCGGCCCCGAGGCGGAGCCGAAGAGGTTCCTCGAGACGTTCGAGCGCTCGATGAAGCTCCTCCGCCTCGATCACGTCGACCTGTTCGCGCTCCACGGCGTGAACGACGAGACGCGCCTCTCGTGGTCGCTGCGCAAAGGGGGCTGCCTCGACGCCGCGCTCGAGCTGAAGCGGCAGGGGCGCGTGCGCGCGGTGGGCTTCTCGACGCACGCGCCGCTGCGCGTGATCATGGCCATGGTGCAGGACGGCCGCTTCGATTACGTGAACCTGCACTGGTACTACGTGAACCAGGCCGCCTGGCCGGCCATCCAGGCCGCGGCCGAGCGCGACATGGGGGTCTTCATCATCAGCCCCACCGACAAGGGGGGCAGGCTGTACGAGCCGAGCGACAAGCTCGTGCGGCTCTGCGCCCCCCTCTCGCCGATCGTGTTCAACGATCTCTTCTGCCTCGCCCGCCCCGAGGTCCACACGATCAGCATCGGCGCGGCGCGCCCGTCCGACTTCGACGAGCACATGAAGGCCCTGCCGCTCCTGGAACGGGAGGGCGCCGCAGAGGAGGCGCTCGCGCCGATCGTGCGCCGGCTCGACGAGGAGCTCGAGCGGGTGCTCGGCCGCGCGTGGGTCGACACATGGCACGTCGGCCTGCCCGAGTGGGAGGCCGTCCCGGGGCACGTGAACGTCCGCGAGATCCTGCGGCTGTACAACTACGCAAGGGCGTTCGACATGACCGCCTACGGCAAGGTGCGGTACAACCTCCTCGGGAACGGCGACCACTGGTTCCCCGGCAACCGCGCCGAGCGCGCGCGGGAGCTCGACCTCGCGCAGGCCCTCGCCGGCGCAGCGCAGCGGCACCGCATCCCCGAGGTGCTGGCGGAGGCGCACGCGCTGCTCGCAGGACAAGAGGTCAAGCGCCTCGGCAAACACTGAGTCTGGGCCAGCGAACGGCCGAGCGCGGCGGCCGCCGCGCCGGTCACGAGGCCGCCTTCGGGCGCTTGGGCCAGAAGACGTGGAACGTCGCGCCGGCATACGGCGCCGACTCGAGCGCCACGCGGCCGCCGCGCGTCTCCACGATCTTCTTCACCACCGACAGGCCGATCCCGGTGCCCTCGACCTTGTCGCGCGCCTCGAGCGTCTGGAAGATGCCCCAGATGCGCTCCTGGAACTGCGGCGGGATCCCGGGGCCGTTGTCCTTCACCGTGAAGTCGTAGAAGTCTCCCGCGTCGGCGCACGCGATCTCGATGACGGCGTCCGCGCGGCGCGCGTGCTTCAGGGCGTTGCGGATGAGGTGCATGAACACCTGCTGCACCGGCACGCGCTCGGCGAGGATCGTCGGCATGCCGTGGCCGACGGCGATGCGCGCCTCGGGCGGCGGCGCGAGGAACTCGACGCACTCGGCGACGACCGCGCCCACGTCCACGGGCGAGGGCCTGTCGCGGATGCGCCCCGCGCGCGAGTAGCTGAGGATGCCCTCGATGAGCGCCTCGAGGCGGTGCACGCGGCCGCGGAGCATGCGCATCTGCTGGTGCGCCTCGTCGTTCATCTTGTCGGCGAGCCCCTCCTCGATCCACTCCGACAGGCTCGCGATGCCACGGAGGGGCGCCTTGAGGTCGTGGGACGCGACGTAGGCGAACTGGTCGAGATCCTGGTTCGTGATCGCGAGCGCGTGGGCGAGCTGCTCGGCGCGCCGCCGCGCGCGCACCTGGTCGGTCACCTCGAAGGCGAGCACGGCGATGCCCTCGACCCTGGCCATGGCGTCGTAGATGGGCTGGTAGATGAAATTGAAGAAGCGCTCCTCGGGCTCGCCGCCGCGCGCGAGCATCACGGGGAACTCGTTGCCGAAGAACGGCTCGCCCGTCTCGTACACGCGGTCGAGCACCGGGACGACCGCCGGCGCGGTCTCGGGCAGCGCGTCGCGGAGGCGCTTGCCGAGGACGTCGCGATCGCCGACGAGCTCCAGGTACCGCGGGTTCGCGAGCTCGTAGACGTGCTCCGGCCCGCGCAGGACGCAAATGCCGGCCGGAGCCTGCATGAACAGCGTCTCGAGGCGCGACCTGTGCCGCTCGGCCTCGGCGAGCGCCGCCTGCTCGCGCGCGAGGAGCTCGGCCCGCTCCTCCGCGCGGAGCCGCTCTTCCTGGTAGGCCCGCGCGCCGGAGATCGTCGTGGCGATGTTGCCGGCCGCGAGCTCGAAGAAGTCGCTGTAAGCGGCGTCGAGCGCGCGGCGCGGGCTGACGCCGACCACGAGGAAGCCCTGGAGCGCCGGGTGCCCGGAGCGCGAGAGCGGCAGCACGACCGCCTCGCGGCACGGCTCGGGCCAGGCGCCGCCGGGCAGCTCGCCGAACCGCTCGGCGGGGGTGTCGACGCGCAGGCACTCGCGGCGCCGCGCGACGTCCGCGAGCGGCCAGATCCCGCCCCCCTCGGCGAGCGGGATGCGCTCGGGGCTCGCCGGGCTGCCGGGGGCGAGCCCCTCGGCGGCCGCGAGGCGGGCCGCCGCCCCGCCCGGCTCGACCATGTACGCGAGCGCGAACGGCACGTCGGCGGAGCTCTCGGCGAGCGTGCTCACCGAGCGGGCGATGCTCTCCTCCGGGGAGACCATCGCCGCCGCGGCGGACTGGGCGCCGAGGGCGCGCAGCGCCCGGAGGCGGCGCTCGCTGAGGACGCGCCCCGTCGTCTCGGCGCACGCGCAGAAGATGCCTCCGACCGTGCCGTCCTCGACGAGGACAGGAGCGTACGAGAACGTGAAGTACGTCTCTTCCAGGTAGCCGTTGCGCGAGAGGATCAGCTGGAAGTCTTCGGACCACGTCGCCTGCCCGGTGGCGCGCACCCCGTCGAGCATCGGGCCGATGACGTCCCATATCTCGCTCCAGCACTCGCGCCCCGGGCGACCCAAGAACTGCGGGTGCTTCGTCGCGCCGAGGATGGGGCGATAGGCATCGTTGTAGAGGCGAGCGTACTCGGGCCCCCACCAGATCTCGATGGGGTGCCGTGACGCGAGGCAGATGCTGACCGCGGTGCGCAGGCTCTGCGGCCACCTCTCGACGGCTCCGACCGGGGTGAGCGACCAGTCGAGATCGCGCATGAGCTGCGCCATCTCGCCGTCGCCGGCGAGGAACGGCGCATCGCCCGGCGTGGCGGCGGCCCCAGGCTCTTGGCTCTCCTGCATGGCTCTCCGTATACCTGGACACGCCGCCCTGTCACACTTCTCACCGACCGCGACGAGCGCTCCTGCGACGGGCGCGGGGGCGCCTGGGCAGCCCGCCCGCCCGCGCCGGCCCCGCCGAGCCGCCGCTGGGCGGGCGCCCCCGCGGCAGGGAGCGCCGGGGCGCGCGCGCCGTCCCGGGGGTGGCGGCGCGCTCATCCGGTCCGGGCGAGCCGCTTGTCGGCGGGCGCCTCGGCCTCGCCCGGCGTGGCGGACTCGACGGGCCTGAGGTCGCTCGTCGCCGGGCCGTGGATGACGCGGCCGGTGCACGCGAAGCGCGACCCGTGGCAGGGACAATCCCACGTCCGCTCGGCCGGGTTCCAGGCGACGATGCACCCGAGGTGGGGGCACACGGCCGACCGCTCGTGGACCTGGCCCTGGGGATCGCGGTAGACGGCGAGCTTCGTGAGCCCCCTTCTCAGGATGGCGCCCATCCCCGGGGGCAGCTTCTCCACGTCGTCGAGGTCTCCCCCCGTCAGCCAGTCGGCGTACTGCGCCGCCGTGTTCAGGTTCTCCTTGAGGTACTCCGACGCGGACTGCAGGGTGAGGTTGACGCGGCTCGGGTCGTAGAGCTCGGCCCACGCGTTCTCGCGGCCGTGGACGAGATCGTTCAACAGGAGGCCCGCGATGGTCCCGTGGGTCATGCCGTTGCCGCAGTCGCCGGTCACGAGCAGGATGCGGGACTCCTTCTTGAGGCGACCGATGAACGCGAGCCCGTCGGCGGTCTCCATGACCTCCCCGGACCAGCGGTGGACGACCTGGCCCGCCTGGGGAAAGCGCTCCCTCGCCCACGCCTCGAGCCGGGCGTGGCGCTGATCCGCGTCGTCGGCCTGACCGGTCTTGTGGTCCTCGCCGCCGACGATGAGGAGCTCGTCCGGGCCGTCCGCGCCGTCGAGGTTGCTGAGCCTGACGTAGTGGAACGGATCCTCGGTGTCCCAGTAAAGGCCAGGAGGGATGGAGCCCCGCGGCACGCGCAGGGCGATGACGTACGTCCTGTAGCCCGCCTGCTTCATGTGCACCGAGATCCACGGCAAGAACGGGGAGTTCGTGGCGAGCACGACCTCGTTGGCGACGATGTCCACGCCGCGGTCCGTCTTGACGACCACGTGGTCGGGCTCGGCTTGCTCGTCCACGTCGACCACGTGCGCCCTCGTGTAGATCCTGCCCCCGTGGCGCTCGACGGCGCGGGCGAGGCCCGCGAGGTAGCGGAGGATGTGGAACTGGGCTTGATCGGGGAACTTCGCCGCGACGCCGGTGTTGAAGTCCTCAAGGGGCGCCCGGTCGACCCCGTGCACGCGCTCGAGGCCGGCCTGGTGAGCCGCCTCGATCTCGTCCTCGATGGTGCTCGACGGCTGCCCCGGCGCCGCGAACAGGTACCCTGGCACCCGGCGGAAATCGCAGTCGATGCCCTCGTCCTGCACGATCCGCTCGATTGTGTCGATCGCGGTGGTGTGGCTCTCGGCGGCCAGCCGGAGGCGCTCCGGCGAGTGGAGCTTCGCGAGCTCGGTCCAGCGGCGGTCGAGCGCGTTGACGATGTGGGCTGTCGTGAAGCCGCTCTCGCCCCCGCCGATCACGCCGTCATCGAGGACGATGACGCCGCGGCCCTCCTTGGCCAGCATGTACGCGGTCGTGAGCCCGGCGATCCCCGCGCCCACCACGCACACCGTCGTTCTGTGCTCGGCGGCGAGAGGAGGGATGGGCGGGAGCACTGCGTTGGTCCAGGCCGTGTCTTTGTCGTATGCGCGATCGGTCATGGAGCGCCTCCGGTCGGGGCGAGCCGACCGTGCCGGGCGGCTCCCTCCCCCGCGCCCTGCAAGCAGTTTGCCATCGATTTGAGCCGAGAGCGGTGCGCCCTGCGCGCGTTCGGGCCCAGCTGCGTGGCAATTTGCGACAGCGCGCGTGGCGAACGGCGCGGATCGCGCGGAGTCTATCGCTCGCGGGCGCGCCCAGCGCGGGCGCTCGCCGGCCTCGTCCGTTGCATGCTCGCGGCCGAGGCGGCGTGCGCCGGACGGCCGGGCTTCGCTGGCCTGCCGCGCGAACATGCTAGAGAAAGCCCGTGTCGGCGAGAGGCCACGCCCGAGAGGAGCAGCGAGCTGAAGGGCGCGAGCGGATCGCGGGAAGTGCAGAGTGACGCTCCGCTGGCAACAGCGGCGTGGCGCGGGGGCACGGTCCCCCGTGGAGACAGGAGGCCGCCATGAGATTGCAAGGCAAGATCGCGCTCGTCACCGGCAGCAGCCGGGGCATCGGCCGCAGCATCGCCGTTCGCTTCGCCCGCGAGGGCGCCGACGTGGCGCTCACGTACCACAAGAGCAAGGAGGGCGCCGACGAAGCCCTGGCCGAGGTCGAGGCCGCCGGACGGCGAGGTCATCTGTTCTCGGTCGACGTCGCCTCCGTCCAGAGCGTGCAGGGGCTGATCCGGGATGTCGTCGCGCGCTTCGGCCGGCTGGACGTGCTGGTCAACAACGCGGGCCTGGAGAAGCGGGCGCCGTTCTGGGAGGTGACCGAGGAGGACTACGATCGGGTCGTGAACACCAACCTCAAGGCGGTGTTCTTCGGGAGCCAGGCGATGGTCCGGCACCTGCGCGAGGCGGGGCGCCCCGGCAAGATCATCAACATCAGCTCGGTGCACGAGGATCTGCCGTTCCCCAATTTCGCGGCCTACTGCGCCAGCAAGGGCGGCGTCCGCATGCTCACGCGCACGCTCGCGGTGGAGCTGCGCGGCACCGGGATCACCGTGAATGCGATCGCGCCCGGCGCGATCGAGACGGAGATCAACGCCGACCTGCTCAAGGATCGCGACAAGCTTGGCGCGCTGCTCGGGCAGATCCCGCTCGGCCGCCTGGGGAAGCCGGAGGACGTGGCCGCGCTCGCCGTATTCCTCGCCTCGGCGGACGCCGATTACGTGACCGGATCGACATACTTCGTCGACGGCGGGCTGACCTGGAATTACGAGGAGCAGTAGGCGACGCACACGGCCTGTGTCGGCCTCTTTCCGGGAGCCCGGCGCGCTCCATCAGCCTGAACGCTGGCAGCCTGAACGCTGAGAAAAGTTTCCGACAGAAGGCAATGCCTCGCCGCAGAACCCGGTGTCGGCGGGCAGCCGCTGCGGCGCGGGACACGTCCTCTTCCCGTGCGCGATCCGCCGCGGCGCCTCGCGTTTTTGCGGCACGCGGCCGGCTCGCTGTGGCACCATGCGCCCATGACGGAGCTCAAGACCTATTCTGGTGGCTGTCACTGCGGGAAGGTTCGCTACGAGGTCAAGGTGGACCTGAGCGCTCCCGTGGGCGTGTGCAACTGCTCGCGCTGTTCGAAGCTGGGCGTGATGCTGGCCTTCGCGCCGGCGGACCAGTTCACGCTCAAGCAAGGTGGAGACGTCCTCACCGATTACCAGTTCAACAAGAAGGTCATTCACCACACGTTCTGCTCGGTCTGCGGCATCGAGTCGTTCGCGCGGGGAGTCGGGCCTGACGGCAAAGAGATGTGCGCCATCAACGTCCGGTGTCTGGACGACGTGGACGTCGATTCGCTCAAGACCATGAAATTCGACGGCAAGAGCGCGTGACCGCGGTCGCGCCGGCCGGGGCCCGCGGCGGATGCGGCCGGCGCGTCCGGGCTCCGCGGGCCCCGGGCGGTGGAGCCGCGGCCGGCCCTCGCCGGACCCGCGCCCGAGCACCTCTCGCGCGCCCCGGCCGATCCGCAGGCGCGAGCCCGGGCAACGCGGGGTAGACTGCGCCCCCGATGTCGATCGAGCAAGCAAGCGCGCTTCTGGCCTCGGCCCGGTCAGCCCTCTTCATCACCGGCGCGGGCGTGTCCGCGGCCTCCGGCATCCCGACCTACCGCGGGATCGGCGGGCTCTACAGCGAGAAGGCGACCGACGAGGGGCTCGCCATCGAGGACGCGCTCTCGGGCTGGATGTTCCAGCGGCGCCCCGAGGTCACGTGGAAGTACATCCACCAGATCGAGCGCGCGTGCCGGGGCGCGCGGTTCAACGCCGCGCACGCGGCGATCGCCCGGCTCGAGCGCCGCATCCCGCGCTGCTGGGTGCTCACCCAGAACGTCGACGGGTTCCACCGGATCGCCGGCTCCACGAACGTGATCGACATCCACGGGGATATCCGCCGCATCCTCTGCACGCGCTGCGCGTACGAGGCGCACGTCGACGACTACGCGCACCTCGCCCCCTGCCCCAGTTGCCCGGAGTGCGCCGCGGTGCTCCGGCCCGATGTCGTCCTCTTCGGGGAGATGCTCCCGCTGGAGAAGGTCGAGATCCTCCGGCGCGAGCTCGCGCAGGGCTTCGATGTGGTCGTCTCGATCGGCACGTCGAGCCTCTTCCCCTACATCACCGGGCCCGTCCTCGAGGCCGCGCGATCGGGGGTGCCGACCGTCGAGATCAACCCGGAGACGACCACGATCTCCACCGCCGTGTCGGTGCGGCTGCCGATGCGCGCGGTCGAGGCGCTGGAGGGGATCCTGTCCCGGATCGAGCCCGGCAGCTGACCGCCCCGCGCCCGGCGCGCGGATCCGAGGCGAGCCCCGGCGGCGCGTCGCGCCCGCTCGGGCGTCCCGCCGGCGCCCGTGGATTCGAGAGCAAGACCCGGAGTGCGGCGATCCGGGCGGGGGTTAAGCTCGCCTCGTGACCCGCAAGATGCGCCGGAAGGAGGCAGACGACATGCCGGGAAAGGCCCATACCCTCGCCGCCGAGGTGGAGAGCGACCCTCGCTGGACAGCCGTGATCGCCCGCGACGCGAGCGCCGACGGCAAGTTCTTCTATTCGGTCAAGACGACGGGCGTGTACTGCC
Source organism: Sorangium sp. So ce836 (assembly GCF_028553905.1). NCBI lineage: Bacteria > Pseudomonadati > Myxococcota > Polyangiales > Polyangiaceae > Sorangium > Sorangium sp. So ce836. The sequence continues at coordinate 11,959,842 of NZ_CP102233.1, forward strand.
GTCCGTCCTGCGGCGCGCGCCCCGCGAGGCCCGAGAACGTCGGCTTTCATCCGACCGCGGCCGCCGCGGAGCGGGCGGGCTTCCGGCCGTGCCTGCGCTGCAAGCCGGATCAGCCCCCGCTGGCCGAGCGCCAGGCGGCCCAGGTGGCCGCGCTGTGCCGGCTCATCGAGCGCAGCGACGAGGCGCCGAGCCTCGAGGAGCTGGCGCGCCACGCGGGGCTGAGCGTCTTCCACACGCACCGCATCTTCAAGGCCGTGACCGGGGTGACGCCGAAGGCGTACGCGGCGGCGCACCGCGCCCGGCGGGTGAGGGCCGAGCTCGGCAGGAACGGCACCGTGACCGAGGCGATCTACGCGGCCGGGTACGGCTCGGGCGGGCGCTTCTACGAGCAGTCGAACCAGGTGCTGGGCATGACGCCCACGAGGTACCGCGCCGGAGGAGCGCAGATGGAGATCCGGTTTGCGATCGGGGAGTGCTCCCTTGGCGCGATCCTGGTCGCCGCCACCGCGCGCGGCGTGTGCGCCATCCTGCTCGGCGACGATCCGGAGGAGCTCTTGCACGATCTGGAGCGCCGGTTCCCTCGAGCCCACCTGGTCGGCGGCGATGCCGGGTTCGAGCAGCTCGTCGCGCAGGTGGTGGGCCTCGTGGAGAGCCCCCGCGCCCCGGTCGAGCTGCCGCTCGACGTCCGCGGGACGGCGTTCCAGCAGCGCGTCTGGCAGGCGCTGCGGGACATCCCGGCGGGCACGACGGCGAGCTATGCGGAGATCGCCGGCGCCATCGGCGCTCCGAGGGCGGTCCGTGCCGTGGCGCGGGCGTGCGCGGCCAACGCGCTGGCCGTGGCGATCCCGTGCCATCGGGTGGTGCGGAACGACGGCGGGCTGTCGGGCTACCGCTGGGGCGTCGAGCGCAAGCGCGCGCTGCTCGACCGGGAGGCGGGCGCGTGAACGCGCCTCGCAGGGCCGTCCCCCTCGCGTGCGGCGTAGACGATGACGACGACGACGGCGACGACGAGCGGGTGGCGTCGGTGGACTGGGCGCGCGTGGCGCAGGACCTGGACGCGCACGGCTGCGCGGTGATCGAGGGCCTGCTCACCCGGGCCGAGTGCGGCGACCTGGCCGCGCTATACGCGCGCGACGAGCTCTTTCGCAGCCGGGTGGTGATGGCGCGGCACGGGTTCGGGCGCGGGGAGTACAAGTACTTCGCGCGCCCGCTGCCCGCGCTGATCGCCTCCCTGCGGGCCAGCCTCTATCCGCGCCTCGCGCCCATCGCCAACCGCTGGAGCGCGGCGATGGGCCTCGACGTGCGGTATCCGGAGGAGCTCGCGGGCTTCGTCGAGCGCTGCCACGCCGCGGGCCAGGTCCAGCCGACGCCGCTCCTCTTGCAGTATGGCGAGGGTGACTACAACTGCCTGCATCAGGATCTCTACGGCGAGCACGTCTTTCCGCTCCAGGTCGCGATCCTCCTCTCCGAGCCCGAGCGCGATTTCACGGGCGGCGAGCTCGTGATGGCGGAGCAGCGCCCGCGGATGCAATCTCGACCGATGGTGGTGCCGCTGCGCCAGGGCGACGCGGCGGTCTTCGCCGTCCGTCATCGCCCCGTGCAGGGCACGCGCGGCGTGTACCGGGTCAACATGCGGCACGGCGTCAGCCGTGTGCGATCGGGGCATCGCCACACGGTGGGTATCATCTTTCACGACGCGGCGTGATGGCGCGCTGGGAGAGCGCGGGCGAGGATCTCGCGCCGTCACCTCATCGCCGTGGCCCGCCGGTCACCTCGTTGCTGTAGCCTGCGGCGGCTGATGTCCGGTCGGCTCTCGGTGAGCCGGCGGGACAGGCGAGAGGCATCGAGGAGATATGGGCAAAACCTGGTTGGCGGTGGGGGCTTGCGCGTGCGCCTTGCTCGTCGCGTGCGGCGGCGACGACACGGACGGTAGCGGCGGCGCAGGCGGGAGCGGCAGTGCGGGCGAGGGCGGCGGCGCGGGTCAGGGCGGCGCGGGTGAGGGCGGGGGCGGCGGCGCGGGCGGCGAGGCGAGCCTGCTCGAGCTGTACCACGCGGCCGTCGCCGACGCCGAGGTCGCCGAGGAGAGCGAGCGCGTGGACACGTTGACGGCGATCGACGACGAGAATGCCAATCTCGTCCGCGACGCCGAGGATCGTGTGCTGATGCTCACCTGGACGTCCTACGCGGGCTATGACGAGCTCGTGGGCGAGGAGACGGAGCTCGGCGTCGAGGTCTGGAGCACGGCGGCGCCCGAGCTCCAGGCGTTCTGCCGCGCGAGCGGCCTCGAAGGAGCGGCGCTCTCGTTGCGGCTCGAGCAGCTGCTCGGCCTGCCGCCGGACAGCGGCAAGGACCGCGTCGTGGCGCTCTGGGTGCCGGCCGAGTCGATGTTCCGCCCGACCCCGGACCTCGAGATCGACGACACGACCGCCGATCTCGACTTCCCGGAAGGCACGCCGCAAGAACACGAGGACTGGTTCAACGCCCTGAAGGCGACGTCCTATGGCGAGGATGGATATCCGTGGACGCGCCTCGGCTATACGTACGACTGGAGCCCAGAGGGCCAGGAGGTCGGGCTGAGCGAGTTCGTGATCCGAAAGGGCACGACCGTCGTCGTGGAGTCGGTCACCCCGCAGGACGAGTACTGCCGTCCAGCGCAGTGACGCGCGCCGCCCCGGGCGCGAGCGCGCCCGGGGTCTCCCGAGGAGGGCCGCTCAATCGAGCTCGGAGGGCGCGAGCGGCACCTTGCGATAGACGCGGTCGACGTCGAGGGAGACGCCGACCGACTCGAGCTCGAGCTGCATGCCGGGGCCCAGGATGGCGAGCAGCCACCGGCCGTCCGGCTGCCGCTGGAAGTGCTCGACGCGCACCTCCTTCTGGCAGACGAGCACATACTCCGCGATGGAGGGGACGCTCCGGTACTGAGCGAACTTGTCGCCGCGATCGTAGGCCTCCGATGAATCGGAGAGCACCTCGACGATCACGCTCGGATTGATCAGCGTGTCGAGCTCCGTATCCTCGAACACGGGATCGCCGCAGACCACGGAGGCGTCGGGATACACGTAACGCCCCGTGGCCGTGATCTTGACGCGCAGGTCGGAGGTGTGGACCTCGCAGGCGCGATCGAGCAGCGCGTTGCCGAGCTCGCGCTGGATGTTCCCGGCCAGCAGGCTGTGCGCCCGGGTGCAGCCCGACATCGCGAAGATCTCGCCGTTCGCGTACTCGTGCTTCTGATCGGAGGCCCGCTCGAACGCGAGGTACTCGGCGGGCGAGAGCCCGGTGCGCCTGGCAGGATGTCCCATCGCGGACAGCGTACGGCATCCGCCCGCCGGAGGCGAGACGCCCGCCCCCTTCCCCCGGAAGGTCCGAAGCGGCCCACCGCCGCCCTCCTCCCCGCGCCGGCACCTCCTCCCGTCGGCTCCCCCTTCCCCCAGGCGGTCGAGCGCGCGCGGTCACCGCCTCCCCGTCACCCCTGCTCCGTCGCCGGCGCCCCCGGCGGCGCGGCCGCCTCGGCCTTCTTCGGCTTCTTCCGCCGGCTCTCCAGCCACGCCCTGCGCTTCTCGACCCACTTGGCGAGGTCCTTCGCCAGCCAGCCGCCCTTCTGCCGCCCGACGATCTCCCGCAGCAGCAGCGCGGCCTGGCCGTGGCCGATGCGCATCGCGAACAGGTCGGTCATCACGATCTTCGCCCACCGCGTCCGGCGCACCGAGTCCATGTGATCCACGAACTGCTCGATCCGGAGCAGCACCTTCGTCCCGACCCCCGTCTTGCCCGTCACCACGAGCGCCGCCGTCTTCTCCTTGTCGAGCGCCTCGAGCCTGCGGATCGCCCCGTCGATCAGGTTCGCGTGCTCCGCCCACCCGGCGCCGCCCTGCTCCTTGGCCGCGCGCACCGCCGCGAGCGCCTCGCGCAGATCGATGAGGCCGAAATCCGAGTACGACAGGAAGAACGTCAGCACCTCGCGCCGCGCCGAGGGGTTGCTCTGCATCCGCTCGATCGCGGTCCGCACCCGGTCCATCGACAGCCACCGGTAAACGAAGTCGAGCCCGGTGCCCTTGATGTTCTGCGACCCCATCAGCCGCGCGTCGAACCCCGGCGGGACCTCGCGCGTGATGAAGTCGATCACCTTGTCCCCCTTGGCGTCGGCGTTCCACAGCACCGCGATGCGCTCGAGGAACAGCTCGCGGAACGCCGCCCGGAACGCCTGGTTGGCCTCGGCGTCGGCGCCCCGCGACAGCGCCGCCTCGACCTCCGCGCGCGCCTTGTCGCGCCGGGCCAGCCGCCGCGACAGCCGCGCCGCGTGGTGGACGATGTCCGGGCGGATGTCGTCCTCGCCCGCGGGCGGCGCGTGCGCCTCCAGCGCCTTCTTCACCGCCGCCTCGATCGCCTCGGGCTCCCCCTTCTTCCCCAGGACCTCGGGGCCGCCCACGATCGCCGCCGCCGCCGCCTCGTCGATCGTCGGCAGCGCGCGCAGCATCCGGGTGAGATCCTCCTCGAACGCGCCCGCGCGCGCCGGGACGCCCACCTTCTTCATCTGCTCGTCGAAGCGCTCGAGCGCGCGCTCCTTGCCCCCGTCGCCCGTGATCACCATGTCGCGCAGGCGCGCGTCGAGCCCCTCCGTGATGAACTGCATCATCCCGCCGAGGTTCGAGTTGATCAGCACCACGTGATCGACCCCGATGTCCTCGACGACGATCTGCGCGAACACGCGCGACCGCGCGACGCGATCCGCGCGGTTGTTCACCACCATCACCGTCGCCTTGCCGGGCGTCGCGTCCATGTCGTGCTTGTCGAACGCGAGCCGCGTCCAGTTCGACATGAACCCGGCGCGCTCGTTCGCGCTCATCCCGTTCGAGAACGTCAGCTTCCGCCCGCGGTACTGCACCGTCGGGTACGTCTTCAGCACGCCGAGGTCGAGGATCACGTGATCCGCGATCTCGACCAGCGCGAACTCGCGATCGACCCCGAAGTGATCCGCCAGCGCCAGCACCAGCGCCACGTTGCGCGGGTGCTCCTGGTACGGGAGCCGATCGAGGAGATCGACCGGCAGGAGATCCGCGTCGATCGGCGGGATCGCGACGAGGTTCGTCCCCTTGCGCTGCGCCTGGTCCTTGATCAGCGGGAGCATCTGCTCCTCGGTCGTGAACGACAGCCCGTCCGTGGGCATGAAGCGCGCGATCACCCGCGCGACGTCCTCGCCTCCCGGGCCCTGGATGTCCTCGTGATCCGGGTACGCGTTCGTCAGCGTCGTGATCTCGTCGCGCATCCACTCCGAGCAGAGCGTGTCCACGAAGAGCGGCTGGAGCGCCATGCACTCCCACAGGAACACCTGCGCGCGGAGGTTCCTCCCGGCCGCGAGGATGTTCCGCTGCTCCCAGATGGTCGCCTTGTCGTAGGGGCGGTAGATGAAGATCTCCTGCGCCGGCAGGTCGCGCATCGCGTGGATGAACATCGCCTCGCAGCCGGTCGTCTTCACGACGACGTCGTACCGGAGCGCGTGGAACAGCGCGGCCTTGAGCCGCTCCGAGCCGCTCTTGCCGCGCGTGCCCCAGCCGCCGATGGTGAGCGGGATGCCCCGGCGCGCGCGCTCGATCTGCGTCATGATCCACGCGGCGCGCAGCACCATGTACGCGAGGACGAGGAACACGATCCACGCGAGCTGCGTGGGGACGTTGCCCGCGGGCGAGACGAGGTACGAGAGGAAGCTGTCGATCCAGACGGGCACCGACGGGCCGACGAGCCAGTCGCGGCCGAGCTGGAGCGCCGACGGCAGCGCGACGGCGAGGTACTTGCTCGGCAGGTGCGGCTCGATCGCGTACGGGCGGCCGTCGACCTCGCCCCCGGTGTCGCCGAGCGCGACCGTGAAGCCGAGCTCGCCGGTCATCAGCGTGAACTTCTTCTGCTCGGCCGGCTCCTGCGCCACGAGCGCGCGCATGCGGGCCTGCGCGTAGCGGTCGTAGCGCCACGTCAGCAGGGCGCGGGCGCGCAGCCGGTGCGCGAGCTTGGCCGGCGCGCGCACCGTGACCGTCCCGCGCGCCGTGATGAGGCGGATCTCGCGCTGGGTCAGGCTGGCCGCGGCGAGCAGATCGTCGATGCGGGGGACGAACGGCCCCCAGCCGCCGACGGGCGGGTAGACGTGGCGCTCGCCCGGCACGCGCGTGGGCGTGACCTCCGCCATGCCGACCGGCGGCGCGACGAGCTCGCCCGCGAACAGGCGGCCGCTCGTGTGGATCCACCCCTTGCGCTTGTCCGGCATCGGGGTGCGCATCTCGTGGATGAGCCGCCAGAGCCGGAAGCCGCGCGGCTCGCCGCGCGTGAGCACGTACCGGCCCCGGCCGCGGCGCCGGAGCGTGTAGGTCATGTCGCCGCGCGAGGCGACCAGGAGCGCGCGCTCGATGTCCCGGGGCTCGGCGTCGGCCGGGATCTCGACCGGCGCGCTCTCGCCCTCGAGGAGCTCCGAGGCCGCGGCCACGAGCGCCTGCCGGATGTGCTCGGCGACCGGGCGGCTCTCGACCTCGAGCAGCCGCAGCGCCGCGGCCGCCTCGTCGGACAGATCCGGCGAGAGCGCCGGGCGGCTCGCGAACTCGGCGAGCAGGTCGACGAACGTCGCCGGCGGCAGCGGGGCGTAGGGCCCGGCGCAGAGCGTGCGCACCGCCTCGAGGGCCGCGCGGGACGCGAGCGGCGGGCCGGGCTTGGTGAGGGCGAAGCGCACGGCGCGCTCGGCGTGCGGGACGGCGTCCGCGTGGTCGGTCGCGAAGCGCGAGAGCTCCCGCATGGCGTAGCCGCGGACGCGCGGCGACCCGTCGGCCTCCGCGATCTCGGCGAGCGCCGTGAGGGCCTCGGGGCTGCCGAGCGCGAGGAGCTGGCGCACGAGCTCCTGGCGGACGTGCTCGCTCGGGTCGTCGCGGGCGAGGAGCGCGATGGCGAGCGGGTCCGCGCTCGCGGAGGCCGCGCGCGCGGGCGGCGCGCTCACGGCGGGCTCCGCGCTGAGCCGGGGCGCCGAGTCGGGCGCGGGCGCGTCGGGCAGCTCGGCGCCGCCCGGGCCCTCGAGGGCGCCCCCCGAGGAGGCTGCCTCCGGCGCGACGCTCGGCCTGCTGCCGCTGCCGGCCTGCGCGCCGTTCCAGCGGCGCGGGTCCTGGGCTGCGGCGGGCCGCGCAGCGCTCGCCGCGCGCGCGTCGCCGAGCGGGATCACCGGGGCGGACGGGCGCGCGGCCGCGCCGAGGAGGCGCAGGGCGTTGCGGCGGAGGATGGGGCCGTCCTTGTCCGCCGGGTCGCGCGCGCGGATGCGCTCGGCGAGCAGCGAGAACGCCTCGTCGGGGAAGAGGAGGACGCCGATCTCGAGGGCGGCGATCTGCACCCAGCGGGACGCGCCCACGCCGCGCGACCACGCCAGCACCGAGCGGGCCGCGTCGAGCCCGAGGTGGCCGAGCCGCTCGCGCGCCGGGATGCGGTGCAGGAGGGCGACGGCCGCGAGCATGGCGGCCCGTCGGACGGGCGCGGCGCGGCTCGGCTCGGCGTGCGCGATGGCGAGCCGGAGGACGCCGCCGTCGCGGACGACGTGCAGCGCGTCGGGCGGGTCGAGGTGCTGCGCGAGGTGGGTGAGCGCGTGGTAGGCGACCTCGATCTCGTCGAGGCGGTCGGCGACGGCCGTGGCGAAGCGCTCCTGGGCCGCCTCGAGGTCGAGGTTGCGGGCGAGCGCCGAGAGGTCGCCGGCCTGCTCGACGCGCGCGGCGGCCCAGCCGAGCGGGGAGGCGGCGCCGCTCTTCTTGCGCTCGCGCGCCCAGACGCGGAGCTGCCGCGCGAGGAGCTCGCGCCGCTCGGCCGGGGTGGCGGCCGACTGGTAGGCGACCACGAGCGCGGACTCGGCGCTGCGCAGCCGGTCGACCTCGGCGGCCGCGCCGTCGGCGCACCGGGCGAGCGCGGCGAGCAGCGCGGGCCGCGGGGGCTCCCCGTCGCCCAGGTCCGCCGTGACGCGGGCGACGACCGTGGCGATGGCCCGCGGGCGGCAGCGCACCTCGATCTGGGGGAGGCTGTCCTCGACGACCTCCGCGATCGATCGCGGCGCCGCGGTCCAGGGGTCGGTCGCCTCGCGCAGGCTCACGGCGCCCCCCGGCCGGATCGAGCGCGCGGGGAGCGGCCTTGCGGCCGGAAGCGAGGAGCACCGTACGGCGAGACCATCGGCGGGCGAGCAGGGTACACCGTGGCGCGGAGCTGTCGCGAGCCGCTCTTCACACGGCCTTGGCCCTGCCGACCTGGACGCTCCGGGCCGCCTCGGACGCGCGCCGCGCCTTCAGGGCGAGGCCTCCGCGAACGTATCGCAGTCCTCGACGCGGCCGCCCCGCATACCGCGCTTGAACCAGGCGACCCGCTGCGCGGACGAGCCGTGCGTCCACGTCTCCGGGTTGACCCTGCCGGTCGCGCTCTTCTGCAGCCGGTCGTCGCCGATCGCGGACGCGGCCTGGAGCGCCTCCTCGGCGTCGCCCTCCTCGAGCAGATCGCGCTTCGCGGTGGAGTGGGCCCACACGCCGGCGAAGCAGTCCGCCTGGAGCTCCATGCGCACGGAGAGGGCGTTCCGGTCGCCCGGACGCGAGGCTTGCAGCTGGCGCACGCGGCGCTCGGTGCCGAGCACGTTCTGCACGTGGTGGCCGATCTCGTGGGCGAGCACGTAGGCCTGGGCGAAGTCGCCCGGCGCGCCGAACCGCGCCTTGAGCTCGCGGTAGAAGCCGAGGTCGATGTACGCCGTCCGATCGGCCGGGCAGTAGAACGGCCCCATGGCCGACTCGCCGACGCCGCAGCCCGACCTCACGGAGTCGGTGAACAACGTCAGCTGCGGCGCCGGATAAGTCTGCCCCATCCGGCTGAACACCTGCTTCCACACGGCCTCGGTGTCATCGAGGACGAAGGAGACGAAGTCGACGAGCCGCTCCTCCTCGGGCGAGCTCGCGCGCTCGCTCTGCGCGCCGGGGAGCGAGACGCCCTGGCCGAGCCCCGAGGAGAGGAGATCTTTCCCGAAGACGAGGGAGAGCACGAGCAGGATCACCGTCCCGCCGACGCCGAGCTTCGCTCCGCCGGAGACGCCGCGGAGATCTCGGAGGTTCGCACTGCGTTTCCCAGGTGTCCAGCGCATGGCAAACGCAGATATAGCGTGGAGCGCGCCTCGGGCGCCACCTTAGCTTTTCGTCAGGACGTTTTGCATTGCTCGCTTCATCGGAGCCGTCGGATTACCGCCCTGGACCGGCGCTCGAATCGAGCCGCCAGACGCACCAAACGAGAATTGGGCCTCGGTGCCTTCTGGCACCCTGAGAGCGAGTCTCCTCGAGTGTCCTCTCCAGCGACCCGCGCCGCCCACGAACGTCGGCAGCGCGCTCTCCGCCCGGAGCCGCGGCGCGCGCCGCCGCCGGCGCTCGCTTGCCGTCCGCGGGGGCCGGTGGGACCATGCGCGCCATCATGACGCGCACAACGCCCCTCGCCTCCCCCCTCGGCATCGCGCTCGCGGCGCTGGCCCTCGCCGCCGGCTGCAACGAGCCCTCCGGCGCGCCCGGCGGGGCCGCCGACAAGCCCGCCCAGGCGGGCGCCTCCGCCCAGCCCGCCGCGCTCAAGCCCGGCGACGCCGCGCCCGACGTGACCTTCAAGCTTCACGACGGCAGGGAGGTGAAGCTCTCGAGCCTGCAAGGCAAGCAGGTGCTCGTCTACTTCTATCCCAAGGACGACACGCCGGGCTGCACCATCCAGGCCAAGGGCCTGCGCGACGGCTGGGCCGATCTCCAGGCCGCCGGGCTGGAGGTCTACGGCGTCTCGACCCAGGACGCCCAGAGCCACCAGGCCTTCGTCGAGAAATACGAGCTCCCGTTCCCGCTCGTCGTCGACGAGGGCGGCGCGGTCTCCAGCGCGTTCCGCGTGCCGCTGCGCAACGAGCTCGCCGCTCGCCAGTCCTTCCTCATCGGCAAGGACGGCAAGATCAAGCAGGTCTGGCTCGATGTGGATCCCAAGGAGCACGCCGCGGCGATCCTCGCCGCAGCGAAGAGCTGAGCGCCGCGGCGCCGCGCTACAGCGGGCTCACGTTCGTCGTGAACGACGCGTTCCGCAGGACGCGCCGCTCGGCGAGCGGCGTCGCGAAGCCGCTCTCCTTGTGGAACGTCGAGCCGGGCCCGCCGCAGCTCGGATCGGGCCCGGCCCACCGCTCCGGGCAATGCGCCATGACGTAGTCGCGGTCCGGGTTGCCGACGACGCCTCGCCACCGCGTGTGGCGGATGCACGCGGCGCCGTCCACGGTCCACTCGGCTTCGAGGCTCATGCCGGAGGCCTCCGTCTCGCGCTGGATGCCGAGCGCATCCCAGACGTCGATCGCCGTCCCGACCCGCGTGTGCGGCGCGCCGTCGCCGCAGTAGTCCGCGCGCACCATGCGGACGCACGCCTTGTGGAAGTACGAGAGATCCCGGCTCTCGCAGCGCTTCCCGTCGCACTCCGCCTTGGCCTGCCAGTCCTTGTAGCCCCACTCGGCGCACTTCGCGATCGCCGCGCCCTGGCAGGCGAACGTGAACTGGCTCCCGTCGTTCGAGAAGGCGCCGGTCACCGGGTCCCAGATCCCCTTCACCGCGATCGCGTCGAGGCCCTCGCCGCAGACGTTCGCCCAGACCGGGCCGCCGGCGTGGTACTTCACCGTGTAATACGTGATCCCGTCACGCTCGACGACGTTCGTGATGCGGACGACCACGGTCGATCCATCGTCCAGGATCGCCTCGGCCTCCGCGCCGATGAAGTCGACCCCGCGGACGGGCTTGCCGTCGCTCTCGCGCGTCCCGATCAGCGTCGCCCCGTCCAGCGAGACCCCGTTGAAGCGCACCCCGTTGAAGCGCACCCCGTTGAAGCGCACCCCGTTGAGCTGGGTGCCGTTCAGGTACGTGCCGTTGAAGGTGAGATCGTTGGACGCCTGCAGCGCGAGCGCGCTCTCCGCCGGCTCCTCGTCGCCCTCGCCGCCCTCGACCTCCGCGACGCAACCGACACCCACGGAGATGAGCCCGACCATCGCCCCTGCCAGGAACCCTCGCTGAAACATGATCGCCTCCGAACGCTGACGCTGAAGCCATGACGCCCTGCGCGCCGACGATCTTCCTCCCGGCTGTCGCGCTCCGCTCCCGCGAGGGGCGCGGCGTCGCTCGGCGCTGCCCGGGCGCCGCGGATCCTCGTCACCCTTCACGGAGGTGGAGGAAAGGAAGCGCAGATGCGGAGCCCAATCACCGGATCGAGGAAGGTGCCGTCAACGACGGTCCGGTTGTCACTTCGGACCGATGTTTGATCGTAGAGGTAAGCCCCGCCGCGCAAAAGTACTTTGTCGGCCTCTATCGACGAAATGGCCCACTCGAGGACGTTCCCCGCCATGTCGTCGACCCCGAAGGGACTACGTGAGGCAGGGTGCGAGCCCACCTCATCTGGACCCATCGTGGAGCTCTCCTTGCCATAGGTCTCATCGAAGTTGGCGTCGCCGGGAGAGAGCGTGTCGCCGTGCGGGAAGATCCGGCTGTCGGCGCCCCTCGCCGCGCGCTCCCACTCGTGATCGGTGCACAGCCGGGCCCCGCGGACACGGCCCGTCCTGTGGAGCCACGCGGCATACTCGGTCGCCTGCGCGAACGAGATGCCCGTGACCGGGAAACGAAGCCAGTCCTGCTGCGCCCGGACCCCCCGCGTGGGGTAGACGAGCGGCTCGCCGGCGCGCGCCGTGTAGGCCTGCACCGTGGGTTGGATCGTTAGCTGCCATACGCCGCTGGGCAGGCGGCGCAGCCCGAGGGCGCCCGTCATGGCGCCGTTGCCCGCCTGGATGATGGATGACTGCTCGCGGGACTCTCTCGGGAGCGTCTGGACGTAGTCGAGCCACTCCTGAAACGTCGTCTCGTGCCGCGCGATGAGGTAGGCGCCCGTGCTGATCTCGTGAAGGGGAACGGTCGAGAGGAACGCCCACCGGTACATGTCGTCCAGGGCGGCGCCGAAGAGGAATCGTCCGGGCGGGATGTAGATGAACCCGGGCGGGACGTCCCCCGCGTGCGGCAGCGGGATGGAGAGGCGCCGCGGCTCTCCGCGGCGGACCAGGAACGGATAACGCACGATGGTGCGGTTCCGCGCCTCGCACGTGAGCAGGTAAGAGCCCTGCGCGAGCGCGATGCTCGAGACCGGCGTCGACCCGAGGAGCCGCAGGTCGACAAGCTGCCGGCGCCCCTCCGCGTCGGTCTCGTACCGCTCCAGCGTGATGTCGGCGCCGGGGGGGTCGGTCTCGATGGCCACCTCGACGGGCGCGCTCCACCGCTGCCGGCGCACGCCGTCGGGATCGTACGTGGTCATGCGCTGGAGCAGCTCGTCGCGCAGCGAGGGGTGGCCCCGGCCGTCCGCGGCGAGCGCGCGCTCGTAGAGCACGTCGCCGAGCAGATCGCGCGCGTCGCGGCGGGTGCCGTCGAGCGTGAGCACCGCCTCCAGCTTCTGGCTCGCCTGCAGGTGGAGCCGCTCGGCCTCGGCGGCGCGCCTGCGCGCGCGGTCCCAGAGCGCCTCCCCCTCGTCGCGGCGCCGGCCGTCGAACGCCGCGAGCGCGTCGGCGCGGAGCGCCTCGGCCGCGGCGCCCTCGCGCGCCGCGGCCGCCGAGATGTCCGCGGCCTCCTGGATCTTCCTGTTCGCCCGGGCGGCGAGCTGGCGCGCCGCCCTGAGCTCGAGCGCGCCGTAGAGCAGCGCCGCGACGAGCGGGACCCCCACGGCGAGCGCCCACCGGGCCACGCGCTGCGTCAGGACGGCGCGCCGCGACGCCCGGAGGAATGCCGCCTCGCGCGGCGGCAGATCGCCCGGCTCGAGCCCCTTCGCCTCCTTCAGCTGGCGCGCGCTGAAGAGCGCGTCGCGGCGCCGGCCGAGCCGCTCCCACTCGGCGGCGGACGCGTCGAGGCGCTGGCGCATCGCCCGCTGCTCGCGCTGCTCCTCGAGCCAGTGGCGCAGCGTCCCCCACCCGTGGATCAACGCCTCGTGGGCGATCTCGTAGACCGTCCCCTGCTCGCCCTCGCGGGCGAACAGGAGCCGGCCCTGCACGAGCGCCTCGAGCGCCGCGCGCGCCGGCTCGTCGCCGCCCGGCCCCGCGAGCTCGACCTCCGCGCGCCGCGCCCGCGTGCCCTGCGGCGTGATGAGCTCGCCGAGCAGCCGCCGCGCCGCCGCGTGGACCGCGGGCGGCATGCGGCCGAGCACGCGATCGGCATGGCGGGCGAGCGCGCCCTCGACCCCGCCGATCTGCGCGAGATCCGCGCTGCTGAGGGGCGCGTCGGGCGCGGCGCGGGCGTCCCAGAGCTCGGCGAGCGCGAACTGGAGGAGCGGCAGCCCGCCCTCGGCGCGGGCCGTGGACTCGACGAGCGCCTCGACGACCGCGTCCGACTCGAACGCGACCCCCTTGGCCCGCGCCGGCCCGGTGATCGCTTCCCGGAGCTTGTCCGCCGACATCGGGCGGAGCAGGTAGAGCGCGCGCTCGATCTCGTCGCCCAGGCCGGAGATGCCGGCGACGCGCGCGAGGAAGTCGCCGCGCACCGTGGCGAGCAGGCGCAGGGACGGCGAGCGCGCCGCGAAGGCGCTGAGGACGTCGCCGACGAGCGCCGCCTCGGCGGGGCTGCTGAGGGTCGCGAGCTCCTCCAGCTGGTCGATGAACAGCACGAGCCCGCCGCGCTCGCCGAGGCGCGCGCGGAGGTCGCGGACGAGCGAGCCAGGCGCCGCGCGCACGGCCTCGGCGATGCGCTCGGCGGGCGCGCCGAGGACCGGCTCGAGCGCGGCGGCCAGCGCGGCGAGCGGGCGTCGGCCGGGCACCATCATCGCCGCCTGGAAGGCGCGCCCGCCGCCGAGGGCGCCCTCGAGCACGAGCGAGAGCACGCCGGCCCGGCACAGCGAGGACTTGCCCGAGCCCGAGTCGCCGGCCACGACGAGCATGGGCTCGGAGCGCAGCCGGTCGAGGATCGTCCCCGTCTCGGAGCTGCGCCCGTAAAACACCGCGCGGTGCTCGACGTCGAAGACGAGCAGCCCGCGGTAGGGGTTGCCCTCCGGCGCGATCGAGGCGTGCCGGCTCCGCGCGAGCAGCTGCTCGAGCGCGTCGCGCAGCTCGTCGCCCGAGGCGAAGCGGGCGGCGGGGTCGATCTCGAGGCACCGCTCGATGACCGCCGCGAGCCGCGCGTCGACGCCCGGCGCGAGCGCGGCGAGGGGCCGGGGCCGCTCGCACTGGACGACGCGCGGGAGATCGAGCATCGGCACGTCGTCGTGCGGCGGGACGCCGGCGCAGAGCTCGAAGAGCAGCGCGCCGAGCGAGTACACGTCGGAGCGGCGCGTCGCCAGCTCGCCGCGCCACAGCTCGGGCGGCAGGTAGTGGGGCGTGCCGCCATCGACGCCCTTCGTCGCGTCGAGCAGCAGCGCCGCCATCTCGGCCGCCTCGCGGATCCCGCCGTCGAGCGGCTCGTCGCCGTGCGCGAGCGCCGCGTCGTCGCCGTGCGCCCCGGGCGGCGCCGCGACGCCGCGGATCGCGGGCGCCTGCACCGCCGCCGGGTCGAGCAGCTTGGCGAGGCCGAAGTCGAGGAGCTTCGCCTCGCCGTCGAAGGTGAGCACCGCGTTGGCCGGCTTGATGTCGAGGTGCAGCACCCCCCGGCGGTGGGCGGCCGCGAGGCCCCGCGCGAGCCCGGCCCCGAGCTCGAGCACGCGCTGCCAGGGCATCGGCACGGTCACGCGGTCGAGGCTCTGGCCGCGGACGAACTCCGACACGATGTACAGCTGTCCCCGGAGCTCGCCCACGCGGTAGATAGCGACCACGTTCGGGTGCTGGATGCGCGCGGCGGCGCGCGCCTCGGCGAGCAGCCGCGCGCGCACCTCGGCGTCCGCCTCCTCCGCGCGGATGAGCTTCACCGCGACCATGCGGTCGAGCAGCGTGTCGTGCGCGAGGTAGACGTCGCCCATGCCGCCGCTGCCGAGCTTCTGGACGAGCCGGTACTCCTCGAAGCGGCTCGGCGGGCTGAAGCTCGACGGCGCCAAGCTCGGCGGGCTGAAGCTCGACGGCGCCAAGCTCGACGGCGCCAAGCTCGACGGCGCCAAGCTCGACGGCGCCAAGCTCGACGGCGGCGCGTCGGCCGCCCGCGGCAGCGTCTCCGCCCCGCCGGGGCGCAGGGCGGCCTGCGAGAGGGTCGAAGCGGTTTTCTCTTTCACGAGGGCGCGCCTGGCTCAGCGGTGGCCTGACGAATATACCCGTTGCGGCGGGAGGGACCCCGCGTCGACGCCGCCGGGGACGTCCGAAGCGACCGCGCAGGGCGCCACATCCGGCGTCCGGGGTGTGACGCGCGGTCGCCGCAGCGCGTGATCGGACTCGATGGCTCGACGCTCCGCGGCGGAGATCAGAGCTCGGTCATGTAGAACGTGCCGAGACACATCTCATCGTTCGTGCCCTCACCCCACACGACATCGCCGGGGACCCGCGGCTTGCCGTCGATGATCGGCTGGTTCTCGGGCGTGTTGTCCCAGTGACACTCGAGCGACAGCGTGTCGCCCGGGTGGAGCACCTTGGGCTGGACGAGCGTGTAGCTCCCTTGCCAGTGGAAATCCCAGCGCGGGATGTCGAGCACGCACTCCGAGCTGCCGTCCGCGCGCTCGATCTCGAGGCGCGCGCGCTTGCCGAGCGTGTGCATGTGGAGCCCCGCGATGTGCAGCTCGATCGGCGCGCCTCCCGCGAGCGCCCGGGTGGGCTGCGCCCCCCAGCGGTGGACGACGTCGGCCTCGAAGGCGGGGATGGTCATGGCGTCGCCGGTGAGCCAGGCCGGGTTCGTCCACGGCTGCGTGGAGCCCTCCCGCTCGACCGAGCTCTCCAGCATCACGTCGATCGCGGAGCGATCCGGCAGCTTGCCCGCGGTCAGCGTGTTGTAGTGGACCTGCACGACCAGCTTGGAGCCCGGCTCGATCCGGGTGCCCGTCCCCGCCGGGAAGGTGAGGCTCCCGCCGCCGGGCACCCAGCCGCCGAGCCAGCGCGGTCTGATCCCCGGCCCCCCGAAGCAGGGGTAGCCCGGGCCCGGGTCGGCCGCGTCGAGGGCCTCGACGTCGGCGACCATCTCCGGCGCGGCGATGAAGGCGATCACGTGGTGGACGATGCGCTCCTCGCCGGGCCTGACGCCGAACCCGGTGACATAACGCGCGCTCTCCTCCGGCCAGTCGATCACGAAGCAGCGGTAGTCGTCGGGCCCCGCCTGCGGGGTGTACTCGACCGGCATCTCGAGCGTCCGGTCCACCCGCTCGAGCTCGGGGCTCGACGCCCGATCGAGCGGTGGGCCCTCCTCCGCGGGATCGCCCGGGGCCGCGCCGCCGTCGACCCACGCGGCGATGGTCTGGATCTGCTGCTCGGACAGGGACCGATCGCCCACGTAGTCGGCGCAGGCGCTGTCGGCCGGCCAGGGGGGCATGGTGCGCTCGACGACGGCCCGCTTGATGAGCGGGGCCCAGGGCACCGCCGCGTCGGGCCCCTCGAGCGAGAACGGCGCGACGCCGCCGGCGCTGTGGCACCCCGCGCAGCGCGCGTCGAAGATGGGCTTGACGTCGCGGTAGTACGAGACCGCCGCCGCGACGCCGCCGCCCGCCGCCGCCCCGGCCCCGTCGTCGCCGCCGCACCCCGCGATGACGGCGGCCAGCGCCGCGCCCAGCCATGCCGACAAACCCGTGTAGCCCGCGCACCTCACCATGGAAACACCTGCCTTACGTCAGCGACGCTCGTGGATGCCGCCGTTCCCCGGCTCGCGCCGGAGGAAAAACGCGATGACGTCGGCGAGCTCGTCGCGCGCGGCCACGAGGAGCACGGTGGCGCCCCCCGCGACGATGGAGGAGCCGCGCGGCGCCTCGACGCGGCCGTCGGGGCGGTAGACGCCGGCGAAGACGCACGACGCGGGGAAGCCGGGGCTGCCCGCGATGACGCTCACCGAGCGGCCCGCGACCGCCGCGTCGGCCGGGATGTCGAGCTCGAACGCCACCGACTCGCCGGCGCCGAGCACCATCGCGTGGCGGACGCCGGGGTGCTCGATGGCGGTGGCCATCGCGCCGATGAAGACGTCGATCTCGGAGAGGATCCGCTGGACGCCCGCGCGGACGTAGACGCCCCGGTAGTCGGGGTCGCGCATGCGCACCATCACGCGCTTGGCGCCCGCCGCCTGGGCGAGGAGCGCGACGGCGAGGTTGTCGGCGTCGCGGCGGAGCATGGCCACGACCACGTCGGCGCGCCCCACCTCGGCCTCCTTGAGGAGCCCGGCGTCGGTCGCGTCGCCGACGAGGGAGACGAGGCCGTGGCGCTCGAAGGCGCTGTTGGCGATCGACTCGTCGCGATCGACGATGGTCACCTCGTGGCCCGTCTTCGCGAGGTGGACCGCGACGCTCAGGCCCGCGCGCCCGGCGCCCGCGATGAGAACGCGCATCTCAGTGGCCTCCTTCGTGCTCGTGCAGCTTCATCATCTCGCGATCGATCTCGCTCACCTGGGCGTTCGCCGTCTCGTCGGCGATGAGCCCGCGCCTCGCCGCGTCGAGCAGCGCCGCCTTCTCCGCCGTGAGCAGCGCGATGTCCGTGAGGTGGTCGCGCTCCGCCTCGCCCTGGGGCGACTGGAGCGCCGCCTCGGCCGCGATCACCCGGCGCTGGAACGCGGCCCGGCGCTCCGCGTGCTCCTTGCGGGAGAGGAGGCCCGCGGCGAGCAGGTCGTCGAGCTCCGCCTGGCCGCGCCGCGCGGCGATGAGCGTCGCCTTCGCGCCGTCGAGCGCGGCGTCGGCGCTCGGGGCCGCGACCCGCAGGAGCTTGAGCAGCCGCGCGAACGGCAGCGCCTGCACGACCAGGGTCACGAAGGTCACGCCGAAGACGATCGTGATCAGCCGCTCGCGGAACGGCATGTCCTTCGGGAGGCTGAGGACGGCCGCCATCGAGAGCGCGCCCTTGATGTTGCCGACCAGCATCACGTGCTGCCAGCGCAGCGGCACGACCTCCCGCGTCATGGCCCGGAGCGCGCCGAAGCAGCCGTAGACGGCCACCGCCCGGCCCGCGTGCAGGGCGATGAGCGCGAGGCCGATGGAGGCCGCCTCGCGCACGAGCATCTGCGCCTGGATCTGCATGCCGACGAGCAGGAAGAGCAGCACGTTGAGGAAGAAGCCGGTCGTCTCCCAGAACCCCTCCAGCGCGAGCACGCGCGAGGGCTCGAGGTGGCGGCGCGCGGCCTTGCCGACGACCACGCCGGCGACCACGACGGCGATGACCGGCGAGGCGTGGAGCCGCTCGGTGAGCAGGGCCGTGGCGAACACGAGCACGAGCGAGGCGAGGATCGCGGTCAGGTGGTCCGGCGTGCGGCGGAGCAGGACCGCGCCGAGGGCGCCGAACGCGCCGCCGAGGACGGCGCCGCCGAGCATCGCCATCGAGAGCGCGCGGAAGGTCTCGACCACGTCGAACGTGCCGCTCGCGAGGACGCGCGAGGCGAGCAGCACGAGCACGAGCGCCGTGCCGTCGTTGAAGAGGCTCTCCCCCTCCATGATCGCGGCCAGCCGGTGCGGGACGCGGACGCTCCGGAAGGCGAGCAGCACGCTCACGGTGTCGGTGATGGCGAGCAGCGCGCCGAGGAGGAGCGCCGCCGCGAACGGGAGATCGAGCACCAGCGTCGCCACCGCGGCGGTGCCGAGCAGCGAGATGAGCACCCCCGGCACGGCGAGCGCGAGGATGGGCCGGCTCGCGGCGCGCAGGATGTCCGCGTCGGCGGCCAGGGCGCCCTCGAAGACGAGCACCGGGAGGAAGGCGATGAGGATGACCTCCGGGTCCATCGGCGTGTTCGGCAGCACGTCGAGGACGACGAGGAGGAGCCCGATCAAGACGAGCGCGACGTTGTAAGGGACCCCGACGCGCTTGGCGCCGATGGCGACGACGGAGCCGACGGCCAGGACGAGGAGCAGGCTCTCGAGCCGCTCCCTCATGCGTCACCCTGCGGCGGCGGCACGAGGGCGACGGCCATCGGCCAACGCGGCGGATACGCCGCGATGTGCGTGAGTTCTCTGCGAGCGATCACCGTGGATCCTGCGCTACATGATCGCCCCGGAATTCGCAAGATTGGAGAGCCGTCGCCGCGCGCTCCGGCTGCGCGCAGCCGCGTGCAGACGAGGCGCGAGCGTGCCAGTGGCCGGGCGCGGGGAACTCTCCGAGATGTCATGATCCGACGTCCGCGGCGCTCTCGCGTCCTTCGCGAGCGGCAGTCGCCGGCGGGCGGCGGAGGAGCGTTGACCGGCGCTCAAAAGGGCCAGACGAGCGGGACGACGATCAAGGTGGTGGCCAGCACGAGGAGCTGCAGCGGCAGGCCGACGCGGGTGAAGTCTTTGAACTGATAGCCGCCCGGCCCCATGACGAGGATGTTCACCGGGGAGGCGATCGGCGTCGCGAACGCGGCCGAGGACGCGAACGCCACCCCGATGAGCAGCGGCTCCGGCGCGAGGCCCAGCGCCCCTGCCAGCCGGACCGCGAGGGGGGCCATGAGCACGGCGGTCGCGGTGTTCGAGAGCACCATCCCGATGGTCGAGGTGAAGAGCACGAGCGCGCCGAGGACCACGGTGGGGCGCGCCCCCGCGAGGAGCCCCTCGGCGGCGGAGACGACGGCCCCCATCGCGCCGGTGCGCTCGAGCGCAGCGGCGAGCGGGACCATGCCGGCGATGAGCACGACGCTCTCCCAGTTCACGGCGCGGTAGGCGTCCACGGGGCGCACGCACTGCGCGAGCACGAGGAGGAGCGCGGCGAGCAGCACGGCGATCACGTTGGGCAGCCAGCCGAACGCCATGCAGACGAGCATGCCCAGGGTGATGCACAGGGCGATGGCGGCGCGCGCGCGATCGACGAGCACGTCGCCGCGCGCGTCGGGCTCGGCGACGAGCACGAGATCGCGCCGCTCGTCGCGCAGGTTCTTCAGGTGCTTGAGCCGCCCCTTCACGAGCAGCGTGTCGCCGGCGCGGAGCTTGAGATCCCTGAGCTCGGGCGTGGCGTGGAACACCGGGAGCCAGCCGTCCCCCCGCCGGATCGACAGCACGCTCGCGCGGTAGCGGTCGCGGAACCTGGCCTCCCTCAGGGTCTTCCCCGTCAGGCCGGAGCGCCGCGGCAGCACCACCTCGGCGAGGGACTCCTCGGGCGGCAGCGAGAACACGGGGCGCGCCGAGAGCGCCTCGAGCCCGAAGCGGTCGGCGAGCGCCGCGATCGCCGCGTCGCCGCCGAGCACGCGCAGCTCGTCCCCGGCGGCGAACACCGTCTGCGGCACCACGCGCTGCGCCTCGAGGCCGTGGGGCCCGGGGCGCGCGATGCCGACCACGGTCACGCCGAACTCCGCCCGCAGGTTCGCCTCCCCGAGCGTGAGGCCGGCGAGGCGCGATCCGGGCGCGACGCGCGCGGCGCGCAGGGCGCTGCCGAGGCCGTACTCCATCGAGAGATCGTCGAGCGAGAGCGACCGCGGCGCGCCCGCCTCGGCCCTGTCTCCCTTGCTGGGCAGCGCGCGGAGGCCGATCACGACCATGTACGCCACGCCGACCGCGAGCACGACGAGGCCCGGGGCGGTGAAGCTGAAGAAGCGGAACGGCGCTCGCCCCGCCTCGCGGAGCGCCTCGCTCACGAGCAGGTTCGGCGGGGTGCTGATGAGCGTGAGGTTGCTCCCGAGGTGCGCCGCGAACGCGACCGGCATGAAGAGCCGCGCCGGCGCGACCCCGCGGCGGAGCGCGAGCGTCCCCACGACCGGCAGGAGGATCGCCACGGTCCCCGTGGAGCTCATGAAGGCGGACACGAGCGCCGTCGCGCCCATCACCACGACGGTCACCTGGGCCTCCCCGCCGCCGGCGAAGCGCTCGAGGCGCTGGCCCAGCCAGTCGGCGACCCCCGTGTCGGTGAGCGCGGCCCCGACGATGAAGAGGCCGGCGATCATGAGCACGGCCGGGTTCGAGAACCCGGCGAGCGCCTCCGGGACGGTGGCGACGCCGGAGATCGTGAGGGCGAGCAAGGACGTCATCGCCACCACGTCGAGCCGCATGCGATCGCTCACGAACAAGGCGATCGCGAGCCCGAGGATGACGAGGGCGACAATGGCCTCCGAGGTCATGGGGCGGCGCAGCCTAGCGGGACTCCCAGGAGACTGCACCACGGGCGGATCAGCTCACCGCGCGCCCCCGGCGGGGCGCTCCCGTGGTGGGGTCCGGAGTCGCTCGCGCTTTGAAACGTCGGCGGCTGACGCTATGCAGCTGTCATGCGTGAGCGTCGTCCCAGCCAGACCGCCTCCATGGTCGCGCTCATCCGGGCGCTCGCGGATCAGGGCCTGACCGATGTGCCGGGCTTCGAGGACCCGGTCGTGCACCGGCTCCTGTCGCCCGGGTGGAGCGCCGCGCTTTCGCTGCTCGCGCGGCGGATCCGGCGCATGGACGCCGCGGCGCGCGCGCGCGTCGTGGCCGGGCTCTCCGCGGTCCCGCTGCGCGTGAGGGCCATCGACGTCGAGCTCGAGCGCGCCGTGGAGCGCGGGTGTCGTCAGGTCGCGAGCCTGGGAGCGGGCCTCGACACGCGCGCATTCCGGATGAAGGCGCTCTCGGCGACTCATTTCTTCGAGATCGATCACCCGGCGACGCAAACGTTCAAGCGGCGCAAGGCGGCGGAGCTGTCGCCGGTCGTGGAGCAGCTGACGTACGTCGCGGTCGACTTCGAGCGCGACGCGCTCTCCACGCGCCTCCGCTCGTCCGGCCATCGCCCGGACGAGCCCACCGCGTGGGTATGGGAAGGGGTCGTGATGTACCTGTCGGACGAGGCGCTCCGGACGACGCTGCGGGCGCTCGCCGACGCGTCGGCGCCGGGCAGCGTCCTCCTCGTGAATTACATGGAGCCCGGCGGCCGGCGCCGCCTCGCCTTCATGCGAAACCTGGTCACGCGCCTCTGGAGCGAGCCGCTCGTCGGCTTGCGCCGGCGCGAGGTCATGCGCGCGGAGGTCGAGCGGGCCGGGTTTCGCGCCTCGAGCGACACCGGCGCGGCGGACTGGGCGCGCCAGCTCGGCGCCCCCTTCGCCTCGGACAACCCCGCCGCCAACCTGCGGCTCCTCGTCGCCGAGCGCCCCGGCGCGGGCTGACCGTCGGCGCGAGCCTTCGTCAGCTCCACGTCTCCGATCGCCGCGGGTTGCGGGTCTCGATCGCCTCGGCGTGCCCCCGCAGCCCGCGCGCGGCGGGCAGGTTGCCGTGCGTCTCGAAGACGTCGGCGAGGGCGAGGCCGAGGATCACGATCTGCTGCGGCTTCTCCAGCGCGCCCACGGTCGGCGCCACGGAGCCGAGCAGCTCGAACGCCCGCCGCCACGCCTTCGCGGCGGCGTCCGGCATGTCGGCGTTGAGCGCCGCGTGCCCGGAGCAGCGGTGCATGTCCGCCGCGAACTCGTGGCTGCCGCGGCGGTCCGCGAGCTCTCCGGCGCGGGCGTACGCCTCCGACGCGTCGAGGAAGCGGCGTTGCTTGCTGTGCAGGCTGCCGAGCGAGGCGTAGGCCTCGGGGACGACCGCGGACAGCCCGCGCCGCTCTGCCTCCTTCAGCGCGGCGACGAACACCCGATGTCCCTCGTCGACCACGCCCGCGGCGATCAGCGAGCGCGCGCGCTGCATGGCGACGTGGATGGCCTCCTCGCCCAGCCCGCGGCCCGCGAGCATCTCCTCGGCTTGCCGCTGGATCTGCGCGGCCTCGGCGTGCCGCCCCGCGTGAAAGCACTTGTCGGCCTCGTGCAGGAGTCGCCGCGCGGGGAGGAGATCCGGCGCGCGAAGGGGGGAGTCCGGCGCGATGCGAACCTCGAGGTCGGCGGGGAGGCGCTGCCCGCGCGCCGAGAGGTCGGTGAGCAGGCGCTCGAGATCCATCATGGCCGCGCTGTCGGCCTCCGGCCACACCACGCGGGACGCGCCCTCGCCGAAGCGCGCGAGCAGGTCGCCGACGCTCGAGTGGACCGGATCGACGAGGACCCAGCGCACGAGCTCGAGCTCGGGCCGCTGCGCGAGCCAGAGCACGTCGCGGGCGTAGGCGCGCGGGTCGTCGATGTGCTGGGGCGAGAGCACGACGACGGCGGCCGGATCCGGCGCGCGGGCGGCGAGGTGGGCCGCGAGCGCGCCCGCGAAGGCATCGAGCGGCTCGCGGAGGGGGCCTGGCTCCGGGGTCGAGGCGGGCGGCTCGGCCGCCGCCGGGGCGCCGAGCTCGCGCGCCAGCGAGCGCTCGCGGGCGGCCCAGCCACGGCTGGGTCCGTAGACCGGGTCGGCCAGCACCCACACGGGGCGGGGCGCCGGGCCTGCTTCGCCGAGCGCCCGCAGCAGCGCCAGCGAGTGCCCGTGGACGTGCGCCGGGACGATCACGTGCAGCAGGCGGGCTCGTTCGCCTGTGAAGATGGCGCTGAGCGCGCGGGCGATGTCGTGGATCATGTGGCGTCCCGGGACGGATTCTTGCGCCGATCGGCACCGAGGCCAAGCGAATGCGCGCAGCCTCGCCGACGCCCGCGCGCCAGAGCGCGCCCCGGCGGGCGGGCGGCCGTAGCGCGTCGCAGGACGCCACGGTCGAGGCGATATGTCTCAGGGACCTCGCGCCGGGGCGGGCGCGCGCGGCGCGGAGGGGGACGCGCGGGCGCTCGCCCCCGCCTGGCCCGAGCATTGCTGAGCGGAAGACGCTGAAGCAAGCGTGGGAGTCGTTGAGGAACCGCCGAGCGCGCCCGGGGCGAGGTGCCGCTGGTCGCGTTCGGGATCGGAGGAGAAGGTACCGTGAGAACTCTGTATCTGTCGCTGCTCATGAGCGGCGTGGTCTTGGGTTGCGGTGGCAGCAAGCCTCAGCCGGAGGGCCCGGCCGAGAAGGCGGGCGAGGCCGTGGACGACGCCGCGCGCGACGTCAAGGACGAGGCGAAGGACGCGGCGGAGTCGACCGGCGACGCCGCCGAGAAGGCGGGCGACAAGATCGAGGAGAAGACGGACTAGAGCGACCCTGGCCGCGCCGAGGCGCGGCTCGCAGGAGTGGAGGCAGGAAGATGAAAGCGACGTCATTGCTCGAGAAGCAGCACCGCAAGGTGGAGTCGATCTTCAAGCAGCTCGAGAGCGGCAAGTCGGACCCGGCGCCCCTGCTCGCCGAGCTCGCCAACGAGCTCGCCGCGCACATGGCGATCGAGCAGGAGAGCTTCTATCCCGCCGTGCGGCAGCTCAAGGAGGACCTGATCCTCGAGAGCTACGAGGAGCACGCGATCGCCGAGCTCGCCCTGAAGCGGCTGCTCTCGACGGACCCGGAGGACATCTCGTTCAAGGCGCGCGTGACGACGCTGAAGGAGCTCATCCAGCACCACGTCGAGGAGGAAGAGGAAGAGCTCTTCCCCAAGGTCGAGGAGGCCATCGACGAGAAGCGCCTCATGGATCTCGGCAAGGAGCTGAAGGCGGAGTTCGAGCAGCGGCTGGCCGAGGGGTACGAGGCGCTCCTGCCGGCGGGCTACAAGAAGACGTCGGCGGACAAGGCGAGCCACGCGAGGCACGCGAACGGCGCGAACCCGGCCTGACGAGGCCTGCGCGCGCCTCTACGCGCGGCGCGCGCGATGGACCGGGTTCGAGCCACGGGGGCAGGGAGGGCGCAGGGACGGCGAGGGCCCTGCGACCTCCCTGCCCCCGTGGCCGTTTTGTTGGCGTTCACGAGGGCGCGCGGCGCGCCGGCCCGGGGCACGCGAGCGGCCGTTCGGCGGTCGACCATGGAAGAAGCAATCGGCTGGGTCAGCTCCATCATCCTCGTCCTGACGGTCGGCAAGCAGGTCTACAAGCAGTGGAAGAGCAAGACGAGCGAGGGTGTCTCCAAATGGCTCTTCCTCGGCCAGCTGGCCGCCTCGGTCGGGTTCGTCGTCTACAGCTGGCTGGTCGAGAACTGGGTCTTCGTGGCGACGAACCTGCTCATGGTCGCGAACGCCCTCGCCGGCGCGATGATCGTCTATCTACAGCGGCGGCGGGGCGCGCCGCGGCCGGCGAGCGAAGGGCGCTGAGCCGCCGAGACGCCAGGGGCGCCAACGGAGGAGAGAGAGAGCCTTCCTCGCTCGCTCCTCTCCTGACCGCCTTGGCGTCGTGTTTTTTCTCTGCCCGGACACATGCACTTATCCCGCGCGACTGAAACCAAAACCAACAGACGCACCTCCTGTGCGACACCCGCACTTCTCTGCGCACAAAAGCGACGCGCGCTCACCAGCTGCGCCAAAACCGCGCTCATCGTGCAAAAGTCCAGCACGATCGGTCGGAGTTGAGCATGAGTCCAAAGCACCATAGACTCAGCACATGCTTAACCCTTCGACTCACTCCTACGCCATCGCGCTCGCCGCGACGCTCATGGCCTCTGCGCTGTCGGGCTGCATCGGCGAGCTGGGGAGCGTGCTGACCGAGAGCGAAGACAGCGGGCCGACGAGCGGCGCCGGCGTCGGGGACGGCGACGGACCGCCGGGCGGCGGCTCGACCGCCGCGGGCGCCGGAGACGGCGGCGGCACGGGCGGCTCGCCCCCCGGCGGCAACGTCGGCTCCACCACCGCGGGCGCCGGCGGCAGCGGCGCCGCCACCGCGGGCGCCGGCGGCAGCGGCGCCGCCACCGCGGGCGCCGGCGGCAGCGGCGCCGCCACCGCGGGCGCCGGCGGCAGCGGCGGCGCGCCCGCGGCAGGCGCCGGCGGCAGCGACGGCTCCACCACCGCGGGCGCCAGCGGCAGCGGCGGCTCACCCGCGGGAAGCACCAGCGGCGCCGGCGGCTCCGGCAGCGGCGCCGGCGGCTCGGGCGGCAACGACGACCCGACCGGCGCGGCGCAGCTGTGCGTCGATACGATCAACCAGCACCGCGCCACGCTCGGCCTGCCGCCCCTCGCGCGCTGGACCGAGGCGGAGTCGTGCTCCGATGAAGAGTCCGAGTCCGACGGAAACACCGGCCAGGCGCACGGCGCGTTCGGCGCTTGCGACGAGCGGGCTCAAAATGAGTGCCCCGGCTGGAACGGCCCGCCCGAATCGATGATCGTCCCGTGCTTGCAGGTCATGTGGGACGAGGGGCCCGGCGAGGATTTCAACAAACACGGCCACTACATCAACATGAGCAACACCGCGTACACCAAGGTGGCTTGCGGATTCCACACGTTCCCGGACGGCAGCGTCTGGGCCGTGCAGAACTTCCGGTGATCGGCGCGCGGCCGCTCACCCGCTCTCCGCGCCGTCGACCTCCCGCGCCACGAGCGCCTCGGCGCCGTCCTCGGCTCCCGGGGCCGCCGCCCCCTCCGTGAGCTTTCCGGTGAGCCGCACGCACCTCGCGCGGTGCACCCAGACGTCGAACGCCTCCATCATCCGCCGCTCGACCTCCGCGCCCTCGAGCAGGCCGAGCGCGCGCGCGACCGCCTCCAGCGTCGACAGGGCGCCCTCGTGCGGGGCGCGCCGCAGCCCGTAGCGGCTCGGCGCGCCCTGCGGCAGCGCGACCGGCTCGGCGCCCTGCGCGTCCGCGTCGCGGTGAACGACCCGGCGCGCCTGGTTCCAGTTGCCGTCCGGAACGAGCAGCACCACCGGCCCGCCGCGCGCGTCGTCGGGCGAGAGGGCGCGCGCCCCGGGCGACGGATACAGCACGAGCCGGCGCCCCTCCGGCAGCGGCGGGCGCGCGCGCGGCGCGATCTCGCCGCGCACGCGCACCTCCGCACCCTCGAGCAGCCGCGCGACGAGCCGGCCCGTGTTGGTGCTCCTCGTGCGCTCGATCCGGTGGGTGAGCAGCACGACGCGCGTGCGCACCGCGAGCCGGGGCAGCGCGCCGCAGAGGCACATCGATCGCGGCAGACCGCAGCCGCGGCAGCGCGGCGTCCCCCGCGCGCGGATGGGGGGCAGATCGGGCGGCTGCAGCGGGACGAACGTCATCTCGGCTCGGGACCGGGCGTTCTCGCACGCGCGGGCCTCCCCGGTCAAATGGCCCCTCCCCGCCCGGGCACCTCGAGCACGCCCCGCGACGCACTCCTGTTCCCGCGGAGCGCCCGGCGCCTCGTGCGCGCGCGACGCGGCGCCCGGCCGGTCGGCTGCCGGGGGGGCGATCGACGGCGGGGGCGCGCGGCCCCCGGCCGGCGGAGGGGCGCTTTACTTCAGCTGGCAGACGTCGAGCACGTCCATGTCGGTGTAATCGAGGTTCTCGCCGCCCATGGTCCAGATGAAGCCGTAGTTCGAGGTGCCCACGCCCATATGGATGGACCACGGCGGCGAGATCACCGCCTCGCCGTCGCCGACCACGAGGTGGCGCATGGCGTCCGGCTGGCCCATGAAGTGGAATACCCGATTGTCGCCGGTCAGGCCGAAATAGAGATAGATCTCCGAGCGGCGGTCGTGCAGGTGCGGCGGCATGGTGTTCCAGACGCTGCCCGGCTTGAGGAAGGTCACGCCGAGGAGCAGCTGCGCCGACTGGCACACGCCCGGGATGATGTATTGATAGATGGTGCGCTCGTTGGACTGCTCGGGCGACCCGCGCTCCAGGGGCTTGGCCTGCTCGATCGAGATCTTGGTCACCGGAAAGGCGGTGTGGGCCGGCAGGCTGGCCAGGTAGAACTTGGCCGGCGCGGCGGCGTCCGCGCTGTCGAAGGTCACGTCGGTGACGCCCATGGGCACGTAGAGCCCGTCGCGGGGCTTCAGGTCGTAGGCCTTGCCGTCGACGGTGACGCGGCCGGCGCCGCCCACGTTGACGATCCCGAGCTCGCGGCGCTCCAGGAAAGGACGGCCCTTGGCGCTCTTGGGCTCGGTCTGGGCCGGCAGCGTCAGGGTCTCCTTCGTGGGCGTGGCGCCGCCGATCACGAAGCGCTCGTTGTGCGAGTAGCTCAGCCGGGTATGGCCGGGAGCGAACAGGCCTTGCACGAGATATCGGTCGCGGAGCGTCTGGTTGTCCGCGCCCGTCATCATGTCCGGGTGCGTGGCTTGATAGGTCTTGTTGAACATGATCCATCCTTGAGGCGCGCCGCGCCACGGGAGCCGAGGGCGCGAGCGCCGGGAGCGCGCGAGGAGCCGGAGGCTGGATGGCGTGGCAGGAGCCGTCCTGCCGTCCGCTCACGACGTCCACCGCCGAGCGACCCAAGATGCACAGGACGTTCCAGCGCTGTGCGATGCGCCGGATCGAGGGGAGGAAACACGCGACGGCTGTCGCGCGGCGAGAATTTTCCGCCTATGGCAGCAAAAACCGAGGTGTGCTGTCAACCGCGGCTTGCGCCGGTTGACAGGCGCGGTTGACGGCCCGCGCGCTTCGAGGCGCGAGAGATCACGGCGGCGGCGCCGAAGAGCCCGGTGCCGAGGGCGACGCCGGGGCGCCGGCGCCGCGCCGGCGCCGCGCCGGGCCGACGATCCACGGCCCGGCGCCCCGCGCCGTGGTACATCTACGAGCACATCTTGAAAGGAGCGCGCAATGGCGAAGCTCATGGTGTACGAGACGTTCTCCAAGTCCGATATCGATGCGCTGCTCAATGCCGGCATCATCGTCAACCTCGCGTTCGACGCGTCGCACGGCAAGCAGGAGAAGACGGTCCACCTCGAGCTGCTCATCGACGCCAGCTACGAGGCGATCCAGCGGCTCAGGAGCCGTCACAACGACACGTACATCAAGCTGAAGGGCGCGCTGATGCAGGGCGAGGGCACGTACAAGCTCGAGTGCCACACCTTCGATCAGGACATCGTCGACAACTCGCCGAAATCCTACGAGATCCGCCAGAACCGCGCGATCGTGCGGCACGGCGACATCGGCACCATCATCCAGGACATCGGCTGGTGGTGAGGCGCGCGAACGCGCCGGCGCGCCGCGCGCCCTAGCTCCGTGCGTCAGAAATCCCGCCAGCAGCGCCCAGCTCATCCCTGTCGTGGCGTCCCACAGTTGGCTCCGGATCGGGCATGATGCGAGCCGCATGAAGCATCGAAACCGATACGCCAAATGGCTGCTGTTCGCAGCCCTGACCATCCCTGTCCCCGCCTGCGGGGACGACTCCACGGATCCCCCGGCTGACCCGACAGGGTCGGGCGGGTCGGGCGGCGGCGCCACGACCGGGACCGGCGGCTCCGGCGCGGGCACCACCACCGGCTCCGGCTCCGGCGGCGGCGGCGCAGGCGGCTCCGGCGCGGGCACCACCACCGGCTCCGGCGGTGGCGGCGGCGAGGGCGGCTCCGGCGCGGGCACGGCCACCGGCGGCGGCGGCGGCGAGGGCGGCTCCGGCGCGGGCACCACCACCGGCTCCGGCGGTGGCGGCGGCGAGGGCGGCTCCGGCGCGGGCACCACCACCGGCGGCGGCGGCGGCGAGGGCGGCTCCGGCGCGGGCACGGCCACCGGCACCGGCGGCGGCGAGGGCGGCTCCGGCGCGGGCACCACCACCGGCACCGGCGGCGCGGGCGGCGAGAGCGCGGGCACGACCACCGGCACCGGCGGCGGCGGCGGCGCGGGCGGCGAGAGCGCGTCGGTCGAATGGCCGACGGTGACGAGCGAGATCCCGCTCGACCCCGAGATCGAGGACGCCATCGCCGAGCTGCTCGCGCAGATGAGCCCGGCGCAGAAGGTCGGCCAGATGGTCCAGCCCGAGATCCTGGCGATCACGCCGGACCAGGTCCGGGAGTACCACATCGGCTCGGTGCTGAACGGCGGCGGCTCCTGGCCGGGCCGCTCCAAGCACGCGACCGTGGCCGACTGGGTCGCCCTCGCGGACGCCTATTACGCGGCCTCCACCGACACGAGCGGCGCGCCCGGCGAGCACCTCGGCATCCCCGTCATCTGGGGCGTGGACGCGGTGCACGGCCACAACAACGTGATCGGCGCGACGCTGTTCCCGCAGAACATCGGGCTCGGCGCCATGAACGATCCCGATCTCATCGAGGAGATCGGCTCCATCACCGCCACCGAGGTCGCCGTCACCGGGCTCGACTGGGCCTTCGCCCCCACGCTCGCCGTGGTGCGGGACGACCGGTGGGGCCGCTCCTACGAGGGCTACTCCGAGGATCCGGAGATCGTGAAGAGCTACGCGGGCCGGATGATCCGGGGCCTGCAGGGCCGGCCGGCGGACAGCGCGGATCTGTTCAGCGGCAGACACGTGATCGCGACCGCCAAGCACTTCATGGGCGACGGCGGGACCGAGCAGGGCAAGGACCAGGGCAACACCGTCTGCTCCGAGGAGGATCTGCGCGACATCCACGCCCAGGGCTACCTCTCCGCGCTCGAGGCGGGCGCGCAGACCGTGATGGCGTCGTTCAGCAGCTGGAACGGCGACAAGATGCACGGCCATCGGTACCTGCTCACCGACATCCTCAAGGGCCAGCTCGGCTTCACCGGCTTCGTCATCGGCGACTGGAACGGGCACGGCCAGCTCCCGGGTTGCAACAACTCGCAGTGCGCCGCGGCGA
Organism: Sorangium sp. So ce836; assembly: GCF_028553905.1. Lineage (NCBI taxonomy): Bacteria > Pseudomonadati > Myxococcota > Polyangiales > Polyangiaceae > Sorangium > Sorangium sp. So ce836. The sequence continues at coordinate 11,990,226 of NZ_CP102233.1, forward strand.
TCAACGCCGGGGTGGACATGATCATGGTGCCCAACGACTGGAGGGCGTTCATCGAGAACACCATCGCTGAGGTGCAGAGCGGCGAGATCCCGATGGCCCGCGTCGACGACGCGGTGACCCGGATCCTGCGCGTGAAGATGCGGGCCGGCCTCTTCGGCCCCAAGGCGAACAAGGGCGCCCCCTCGGCCCGGTCGGTCGCCGGCGACGCCACGCTCCTCGCCGCGCCGGAGCACCGGGCCGTGGCGCGCGAGGCCGTGCGCAAGTCGCTCGTCCTGCTCAAGAACAAGGGCGACGTCCTGCCGCTCAGCAAATCGATGAACGTCCTCGTGGCCGGCAAGACCGCGGACAACATCCAGAACCAGTCCGGCGGCTGGACGCTGACCTGGCAGGGCACCGGCAACACCAACGCCGATTTCCCGAACGCGCAGTCCATCTACGCCGGCATCGACGAGGCGATCGCGGGCGCCGGGATGAGCGGCAGCGCGACCCTGAGCCCCGACGGCACCGCCGCGGCCGACACCTTCGACGCCGCGATCGTGGTCATCGGCGAGACGCCCTACGCCGAGGGCCAGGGCGACATCGGCAAGTTCGAGACGCTCGAGCACGCCAACCTGAACCCCGAGGACCTCGCCGTCATCGACACCATCCGCGCCCAGGCGCCGAGCGTGCCCATCGTCACGGTGTTCGTGTCGGGCCGCCCGCTCCACACCAACAAGGAGCTCAACCGGTCGGACGCGTTCGTCGCGGCCTGGCTGCCGGGCAGCGAGGGCGGCGGCGTCGCCGACGTGCTCTTCGGCGATTACGAGTTCCAGGGCAAGCTGTCGTTCTCGTGGCCCTCGGCCGACTGCCAGGCGCCCATCAACAAGGGAGATGGCGAGACGCCGCTCTTCCCGTATGGCTATGGCCTCGTGACCACCGACGCCGACGTGCTCGACGACGATCTGCCCGAGGTCTCCACGGGCCACGGCTGCGCGGCCCCGGACCCGGGGGAGGCCGGCACCACCAACGAGCCGCTCGAGATCTTCGTGGATGGCGACGAGAAGGGCGATTATGTGCTGCGCATCGGCGGCCCCTCGAACTGGGGCGGCATCGACGTGGGCATGGGGGCCACCCTGCCCGGCGGCGAGGTCAGCGTGAGCACGGTCGACGGCGAGATCCAGGGCAGCGCCAAGCAGGTGACCTGGAGCGCGACGGGCCAGATCTACGCGCAGGTCTCGGCGGGCATGCCCGGGGTCGATCTGTCGCCCTACTACAACTCGGAGACCTCGATCGTCTTCCGGGCGCGCGTCGATGCTCCGCCCGAGGGCACGCTGGTCACGCTGTCGGCCCACTGCGTGTATCCCTGCTTCGGCGACATCAACATCGCGAGCACGCTGACCTCCATCGCGGACGGGGAGTGGCACGAGGTCTCCGTCCCGCTGAAGTGCCTGACGGACAAAGGGCTCGACATCACCAACGTCAACACGCCCTTCCTCATCTACTCGGAGTCGCCGATGGACGTGGCGATCGAGGACGTCCGCTGGGAGCCCTTCACGGCCGGCCCCACGCCGACCTGCGCGTTCTGAGCCTCTCAACGTGGATTTCGCGCCTACGATGCCGGTCCGAGGCGTGAGAAATCCGATGTCGTAAACGGAACGCCTTTAAAAAGGCTCGGCGTGGCGACCCGCCCGGGTCGCGCCGTTCAACCGTCCGCGCGGCCCCAATCCAGCGATAGCCCGACGTAGTTCTCCGCCAGCGAGCTGGATGCCGCGCGCGAACGCACGATGTAGTCGAGCTGCGACCGCTGCAGGCGCTGCTGGAACGCGTCGTCCCCCGGGGAGCGGTGCAGCATGGAGGTCATCCACCACGAGAAGTGCTCGGCGCGCCAGACACGCCGCAGACAGGTCGCGGAGTACCTCTCGAGCGCCGCCGTGCCGCCGGTCTCGAAGTAGGCCGCGAGCGCCTGCGCCAGCACGCGCACGTCGGCGATCGCCAGGTTCATGCCCTTGGCGCCCGTGGGCGGCACGATGTGCGCCGAGTCGCCGGCGAGATAGAGGCGGCCGTACTGCATCGGCTCGACCACGGAGCTGCGCATCCCCGTGATGCCCTTCTCGAGGATCGGCCCCTCGTTGATCCGCCACCCGTCGTCGGTCTCGAGGCGAGCGCGGAGCTCCCGCCAGATACGGTCGTCGGACCAGCCCTCGATCCGCTCGTCCGGCTCGACCTGCAGGTAAAGGCGCGTCAGCTTCGGCGAGCGCATACTGAACAGCGCGAAGCCGCGCTCGTGGTACGCATAGATGAGCTCGTCGTGCGCCGGCGGCGCCTGCGCCAGGATGCCGAGCCAGGCGTACGGATACGTGCGCTCCAGTACGGCGAGCACGCCGTCCGGGATCGATCGCCGGGATACGCCGTGCGAGCCGTCGCAGCCGGCGACGAAATCACACTCGAGCTCGCACGGCGCGCCGTCATGGAGGTACCGGATGCGCGGGCGCTCGGTATCGATGTCGAGCAGACGCACCTGTTCGGCCGAGAACTGAATCGTACCGCCGGCCTCGAGGCGTGCGCGGATGAGATCCTTGACCACCTCCTGCTGGCCGTACACGGTGATCCCGCGCCCGCCGGTGAGCTCGTCGAGCGCGACGCGGTGGGTGGCGCCGCCGAACCTGAGGTGGATGCCGTGATGCACCATGCCCTCGCGGCGCATGCGCTCGCCCACGCCGGCTTCGTTCAGGAGGTCCACCGTGCCTTGCTCGAGCACGCCGGCGCGGACACGGCGCTCGACGTACTCGCGCGTGTGCTTCTCGAGCACGACCGACTCGATGCCCTGCAGGTGCAAGAGGTGCGAGAGCATGAGCCCTGCCGGCCCGGCCCCGATGATTCCGACTCGAGTCCGCATGGGGAGCGCTAGCCTCCGTTCTCCGGCTCGCCGTCGATCTCCGCGAAGGTCTCCGCGGCCAGACGGAACGCCGTGTTCGCGGCCGGTACGCCGCAGTAGATCGCCGCCTGGAGCAGCACTTCCTTGATCTCGTCGCGCGTCACGCCGTTGTTCAACGCCGAACGCACATGCAAGCGAAACTCCTCACCACGATTGAGGGCCACCATCATGGCGAGGCACAGCAGGCTGCGTGTCCGGCGATCCAGCCCGGGGCGAGTCCAGATCTCGCCCCATGCGTATCGGGTGAGCAAGTCCAGGAACTCGCCGTTGAACGCGCTCCGGCTCTCGATGCTGCGTTCGACGTGGGCGTCGCCGTGCACGGCACGGCGCATCTTCATGCCCTGGTCCAGTCGCTCGCGCTCGTCCATCTCGCACTCTCCCTAGGCCGCGATGAAGCCGAGGACGCTCTCGTTGAACAGCGGTGTGGCTTCGATGTTGGACAGGTGCGCCGCGGGCAGCTCGACGTAACGCGCCCCCGCGATGTGCTCCGCGAGCCAACGGCCCTCGGACGGCGGCGTCGCGCTGTCGCGCGCGCCCGCGATCACCAACGTGGGCGCGCGCACCTCGGCGACGCTCGTTCGCTGATCCGCGTCGCGCACGGCCGCGCACGCGGGGATGTACCCCTCGGGTCTGGTGGTGAGCAGCATCTGTCGCACGCGCTCCACCGCGGCGGGATCTCGCTGCCGGAACTCCGCGGTGAACCACCGGTCGAGCACGGCCTCTGCAATCGCGGCCATGCCGCCGCTCGCGACCGCTTCGACGCGCGCGTCCCAGAGGGACGGCGGGCCGAACGCCGCGGCCGTGTTGCACAGCACGAGCTTGTGCAGCCGGTCCGGCGCATGAGCGCCGAGCCAGATGCCGACCGCGCCGCCCAGCGACAGCCCGCAGAAGTGCACCCGCGGCAGCTCGAGCGCGTCGAGCAGCGCGACGGCGTCCCGGCCCAGGCGCTCGATGTCGAAGGGCGCGTCCGGCACCGAGGACGCGCCGTGTCCGCGCATGTCGTAGCGCAGCGCGCGGAAGCGGCGCGTGAGCGCAGGCACCTGGCTGTCCCACATCCCGAGCGCCGTGCCGAGCGAGTTCGCGAGCATGACGACGGGCGCGTCCGCCGGCCCGTCCAGGCGGCAGTGCAGCTCGGCTCCGACGACGTCGATCATCGGCACGTCACGCCTCGCTCCGTCGCGCGCCCCGGGAGTGCTGCGCCAGCACACGCGCGCTCCAGTCTTCGGCGAGCCCCAGGTACGCGGCCGGGTCGCACAGGTCGTCGAGCTCGGCGACCGAGAGACGGGTCGTCACCTCGGGCTCCGCCGCCAGCACGTCGCGCAGCGATCTGCCCTCGGCCATGGCGCGGCGGCAGGCGCGTTCGACCAGCGCGTGCGCCGCCGAGCGACCCACGGTTCGAGCGAGCGCGAGCGCCACCGCTTCGGCCAGGAGGACGCCGCGCGTGGCGTCGACGTTCGCCCGCATCCGCTCCGCGTCGACGTGGAGCCCCTCGATCACCTGCACGGCGTGCATGAGCGCGCCGGACGTCAGCAAGCAGATCTCGGGCAGCGACTCCCACTCTGCCTGCCAGCCGCCGAGCCCTCGTTCATGCTCCTGCGGCATCGCGGAGAGGAGGGTCGCGACGAGCCCTGGGATGCGCGTTGCCGCCGCCAGGATCGCGGCGGCGCCGGTCGGGTTGCGCTTGTGCGGCATCGTGGAAGAGCCGCCGCGCCCGGGCGCGTGCGGCTCGAAGGCCTCGGCGACCTCCGACTGCATCATCAGCGAGAGGTCGCGCGCCATCTTGCCCAGGCTCCCCGCGAGCAGGCCGAGCGCCGCGGCCACCTCGGCGATGCGGTCGCGCTGGGCGTGCCACGGGAGATCCGGCACGGCGAGCGCCAGATCTTGCGCGAGATGCGTGGCGACATCGAGGCCTCGTGCACCGAGGGAGGCGAGCGTGCCGGCGGCGCCGCCGAACTGGATCACGAGCACCCGGCCGCGCAACGCGCGCAGGCGCTCGCGCCCGCGCGACGTCGCGGAGAGCCAACCGGCTGCCTTCAATCCGAACGTCACGGGGAGCGCCGGCTGCAGCCACGTGCGTCCGAGGACCACCGTTCGCTGGTGAGCGCGCACGAGCTCGGCCAGCGCGTCGGCCAGGCGTCCCAGATCGGCGTCGAGGAGGCCGAGCGCGGCGCGCAGCTGGAGCACCAGGCCGGTATCCATCGCGTCCTGGCTCGTCGCGCCCCAGTGCACGAAGCGCGCGGCGTCCGGATCCTGCCGAGCCACCAGGTCGGTCAGCGCGGCGACGAGCGGTATCGCGGCGTTCCCGGCGAGCGCGGCGCCCTGGGCGAGCCGGTCGACATCGAACCGCTCTGCGCGACATTGCGAGACGATCGGCGTCGCGGCCTCCGGCGGGATCACGCCCAGCCCGGCCTCGGCCCGCGCCAGCGCGGCTTCGAAGTCGAGCATCCCCTGCACCCGCGCTCGATCGGAAAAGATGTCCCGCATCGCCTCCGAGGCGAAGAGCTCGTCGAACAGGCTGCGCGATCGAACCGTCATGATGCCTCAACCCTCGAAGAAAACGGTCTCATCGGCGCCCTGGAGCGCCACGTTCCACTCGAACACGTCGACCTCGCCCGGTCGGGGGCTCGCGATCAGGCTGCCGCGCCTCGACGCCGGTACGCGCCCGAGCACGAGGTCATCCTCGTTGGCGATCTCGTCGGCGAAATAGATGCGCGTGACGAGCGGGCGCAGGAGCCCGCGCATGAATACATGGACAGAGATGTGAGGGGCCTGCATGCCGGCGCCCGGTGCGGGCACGCGCCCTGGCTTCACCGTCCTGAAACGAAATGCGCCGGCATCGTCCGTCGGCACCCGCGCGTAGCCCCTGAATCCGGGCGTCGGGCGCTTGTCCTGGCGGTGGGCGGGGTGTGGGTACTCGCCGTTCGCGTCCGCCTGCCAGACTTCGATCAGCGCGTCGGGCACGGGCACGCCGTCACCGTCGAGGACGCGGCCCTGCACCGTGATGTGCCGCCCCGGCGTGCCGGCCTCCGCGACCTGGTCGCTGAACAGCCACCGGAGGCCCATGTGAAAGAACGGCCCGACGGTCTGGGAGAGCGTCGGCTGCAGCGTCACCTCGCGCTCATCCGCCATGGGCCGGGTCCTCCAGGGGCGTCGCGTTGCGCCCGCGCAAGATGATGTCGAAGCGGTAGCCGAGCGCCCATTCCGGCGCAGTCGCCTCCCAGTCGAAATCCGCAATCAAGCGGTTGCGCGCGCGTTCGTCTGGCACAGCGTTGAAGATCGGGTCGAACGGCAGCAGCGGATCCCCGGGGAAGTACATCTGGGTCACGAGGCGAGTCAGAAACGCGGGCCCGAACACGGAGAAATGGATGTGTGAGGGACGCCACGCGTTGTGGTGGTTGCGCCAGGGGTAAGCGCCCGGTCTGATGGTGATGAAGCGATAGCGCCCTTCGTCGTCCGTCACCGCTTGACCAGACCCCTGGAAGTTCGGATCGATCGGCGCGTCGTGGTTGTCCTTCTGGTGCAGGTAGCGTCCGGCGGAGTTGCACTGCCAGATCTCGACCAGCGTTCGGCGGAGCGGGCGTCCGTCCTCGTCCAGCACGCGGCCTGCGACGACGATGCGCTCGCCCAGGGGCTCGCCCCTGCCCTGGCGCGTGAGATCGGCGGCGCTCGGCGCCACGAGCTCCGCACCGAACACGGGGCCCGTCACCTCCGACAAGGTCTGCGGCAAGACGACGAGCGGCCGCGTCGGAGCCCGCTTGAGCGTCGAGCTGTACGGCCGATGCAAATAGGGCGGCTGCGTGCCTGGCGCGGGACGACGGTAAATGTCTTTATCGGCCATTGTTCACACCCGTTCGAGAATCATGGCGATGCCTTGCCCGACGCCGATGCACATGGCGCACAGAGCGTAGCGGGCGCCGCTGCGTCGGAGCTGATGGACCGCGGTCGTCACGAGCCGCGCTCCGCTCGCGCCGAGCGGGTGGCCAAGGGCAATGGCGCCGCCGTTCGGGTTGACGAAAGGGGCGTCGTCCGGCAGCCCGAGCTCGCGCAGCACGGCGAGCGCCTGCGCAGCGAAGGCCTCGTTCAGCTCGACGACATCCATCCGGGCGATCGTGAGGCCCGCGAGCGCGAGCACCTTGCGCGTGGCGGGGACGGGACCGATGCCCATGATGCGGGGCGCGACGCCCGCCACGGCGACCGCGACCACGCGCGCGCGCGGCGTGAGCGCGAAGCGCTCCGCCGCCGCCTCCGACGCGAGCAGCACCGCGCAGGCGCCGTCGTTGATGCCGGAAGCGTTCCCGGCCGTGACGGTGCCGCCGTCCTTGACGAACGGCTTGAGCTTCGCCAGGCCTTCCAGGCTCGTGTCGGGCCTCGGGTGCTCGTCCCTGTCGACGAGAGCGGTCGCCGACCTCCTCGGCGCCGCGACCGGTACGATCTCGTCAGCCAGGCGGCCCGCCTCGATGGCGGCCGCCGCGCGGCGTTGGCTGCGGTAGGCGAAGGCGTCCTGGTCGGCGCGCGAGACCTTGAACTCTTCTGCGACGTTCTCGGCCGTCTCCGCCATCGCGTCCGTGCCGAAGCGCGCGTGCATCAGGGGATTCACGAAGCGCCAGCCGAGGGTCGTGTCCTCGAGCTCGAGCCCCCGGGCGAAGGCGGCATCGGCCTTCGAAAGCACGAAGGGCGCACGCGACATGCTCTCGACCCCGCCGGCGATCGTGAGCGACACCTCGCCCGCCTTGATCGCGCGCGCGGCCACGGCGACCGCTTCCAGGCCGGACCCGCACAGCCGGTTGACGGTCGCGCCCGGCACCGATGCGGGCAGGCCCGCGAGCAGGGCTGCCATCCGCGCGACGTTGCGGTTGTCCTCGCCGGCCTGGTTCGCGCAACCGTAGATCACGTCGTCCACGGCCGACCAGTCCACGCTCGGATTGCGATCCATGAGCGCGCGTATCGGCACGACCGCGAGGTCGTCCGCGCGCACCGTGGCGAGCGCGCCGCCGTAGCGGCCGAAGGGAGTCCGTACCGCGTCGCAGATGTAAGCCGGCGCCATCATCGAGCCATTCCCTGCCGGAGCGGCGCGGCCGTGAGCCGAGCGAGCTCCTCGAATGAGAGGCCGTCGATCAGCTCGACGGCGGTGAGCCCTTGCGGCGTGACGTCGATCACCGCGAGATCCGTGTAGATGCGCTTCACGCACGCGACGCCGGTCAGCGGGTACGTGCAGCGCTCGACGATCTTGCTCTCCCCCGACCTCGTGGTGTGCTCCATCATCACCCAGACGTCGCGCGCGCCGATGGCGAGGTCCATGGCGCCGCCGACCGCGGGGATGGCGTCCGGCGCGCCGGTGTGCCAGTTGGCGAGATCGCCGTTCACGGACACCTGGAACGCGCCGAGAACGCAGACATCGAGGTGGCCTCCGCGCATCATGGCGAACGAGTCGCCATGATGGAAAAAGCATCCGCCGGGCAGCAGCGTCACCGGTTGCTTGCCGGCGTTGATGAGCTCGGGGTCTTCGTCGCCTGGCGCCGGCGCCGGGCCCATGCCGAGGATGCCGTTCTCGCTGTGCAGGAACACCTCGCGGTGGCGCGGCAGGAAGTTCGACACGAGCGTCGGCAGCCCGATGCCGAGGTTCACGTACATGCCCTCTTTGATGTCGTCGGCCACGCGTGCGGCCATTTGCTCGCGGCTGTAGCGTCGGATCGTCATCGTCCCTCAGCCGGCGCGCGCCGCCTCCCGCGCCGCGCATATCACGCGGTGAACGAAGATCCCGGGCGTGACCACCGCTTCCGGATCGAGCGCGCCGAGCGGGACGATCTCACCGACCTCCGCGATGGTGCAGCGGGCCGCCGTCGCCATGATCGGCCCGAAATTGCGCGCCGCCTTGCGGTAAACGAGGTTGCCCCAGCGGTCCGCCCTGTGCGCCTTGATGAGCGCGGCGCCGGCGTGGATCGGGTATTCCAGCACATAGGGACGTCCGTTGATCTCCCGCGTCTCCTTGCCCTGCGCGAGCGGCGTGCCGTAGCCGGTCGGCGTGTAGAACGCGCCGAAACCCGCCCCCGCCGCCTGGATGCGCGCCGCGAGGTTGCCCTGGGGCACGAGCTCGAGCTCGACCTCCTTCGCGCGGTAGAGCGCGTCGAACACGTGTGAATCGTGCTGGCGCGGAAAGGAACAGATGATCTTGCGGACGCGGCGCGCCTTCAAGAGGGCCGCGAGGCCCGTGTCGCCGTTGCCCGCGTTGTTGCTGACCACGGTGAGATCGCGCGCCCCCTGCGCGATGAGGGCATCGATCAACTGGAACGGCATCCCGGCCGTGCCGAAGCCGCCGATCATGATCGTCGCCCCGTCGCGAATGCCTTCCACGGCGGCCTCGAGCGAGCTCACAACCTTGTCGATCACGCGTCCCTCCCGCGCTCTCTTCTCGTTCGCATCAGCCCTCCACGGGCGCGGCCAGCCCCGTCGCCGCGGGCTCCGATCGCGGTCTCGCCCGCCCGACGGCGGTGACCGCGATCGCGCCGAGCGCACCCACGGCGGCGAAGGCATAGAAGCCCCACGGGTACGCCACCCCGGCGCTCAGCAGCGCGCCGCCGAGGATCGGACCGCAGATGGCGCCGAGTCGCCCGACGCCGGCGGCCCAGCCGAGCCCGGTCGCCCTGCTGCCGTCCGGATAGACCCGCCCCACGTAGGCGTACACCAGGACCTGCGCGCTGAAGACGAAGCAGCCGGCGATCAGCACGGCGGCATAGACGAAGGCGCCGGGGAGTCGGACGCTGAGCAGCGCCAGGAACACCGCGGACGCGGCGAACCAGCCGATGACCGACGGGCGCACGCCGAATCGGTCCGCGACGACTCCGGCGAGCAGCAAGCCGATCACCGCACCCACGTTGAGCGTCAGCAGCATGCTGAGCGCCGCGCCGAGCTCGTAGCCGGCCTGCCGCATGATCGCGGGCAGCCACGTGTTGAGGCCATAGACGAGCAACAAGCCCATGAACGAGGTCACCCAGAACGCCAGCGTCCGGCGCATCAGGCCCTGCTGGAACAGGGAGGCGACCGCGCGGAGAGCGTCGCGCATCGACCGGCGCGACCGCGCTACCTCGAGGAACGATCCGGACTCCGGCAGGTGCCGGAGCATCAGCGGGACCAGCGCCAGCGCCGGCGCCGCGCCGATGACGAACATCGCGCGCCACCCGAGCGGCTGCATGACGACGATCCCGAGCAGCGCGGTGAGCACCGCGCCGACGTGGTACCCGGTCATGATCGTGGTCGTGGCGCTGCCGCGCCTGCCGGTGCGCGCGTACTCGGTCACCAGCGCGATCGCGGTCGGCAGGCAGCCGCCTAGCCCGAGGCCGGCGAGGAGCCGGAGGAGCCCGAACACGAACGCGGACGGCGCGAACGCGCACAGGAGCGTGCAGAGGGAGAAATCGATGACGGCCAGGAGCAGCGCCTTGCGCCTGCCGATGACGTCGGTGACCGTGCCGATGGTCAGCGCGCCGATCGCCATCCCGATGAGACCGACGGTGGACAGCATCGCCGCGCTGTCCGGGTCGAGGCCCCACACCTTGTTCTGGAGCAGCACCGGCAGCACCGTTCCGAGCACCACGAGGTCGAAACCGTCCAGCAGAACGGCCGCCCAGCAGAGCGGGACGACCCAGCGCCCGCCGCCTGGCTCGCGAGTCACTTCACCGGTAGACATGGTTTCCTCCGCTGCGTCCTCGCAGTTGCGGGTTCGACGTGATGGACCGTGGGTTTCTCCGCTGTATCGACGGAGTCGCCTCGGTCCGGTCCGGTCGAGAGCTTCGCTGGACATAAATATAAATCGATGATGAACCCCGGCGCAGGCCCTGAGACCCGCGCAGGCGTCGCCGTCACGATGACGAGTTGCCACACGCAGCCGCCCCGAAGGAAGCGGCAAGATCGCCACGCAACGGGGATGACGAATCTGTCACCTGCCTCCGCGCCGGAGGCCCCCGATGATGACGCCTTCGATCTCGGCGCGTCGGCAGGCCTCTTCGATAGAAGCTGCCCGAGATAATTGAAGCATCATCATAGTGGCCCGCCGCCGTCGTGGCGGGCGATAGTTTTGTCACCCCCCCTGCATGACGATCTTGCCGCTTTCTCCGGGGCGGCTGGGCGTGGCAACTCGGCGTCGTGACGGCGACGAACCTCACCCAGGCGCCGAGGGTGATGTCGAGGGCGCAGCGAAATGCGCGGCTGTTCTATTGACGAGCACACCACGGAGAACGCATGAGCACACAGACGAGGGCGTCGAGGCGCCTGGTCGATGTCAGCGCAGGTATCTTGGCCGCCATCCTCGGCATCGCTTCCTTCGATCGCTCGGCGCGGGCACAAGCGCAGCCGGAGGCACCGCCGCCGCCTACCGGCGAACACCCGCCGGTCGAGGCTCCCGCGAGCCCTCCCGCAGACGCGAGCGCGGCGCGAGCGCCAGCTGCCGAAGCCGGCGCCGGCGCGCCGACGCTGCAGAGCGCCGCCGGGCCCGGCCCAGCCTCGGCGGCGCTGCCGCCTCCGGCGGACGACGAGCTCTGGAAGAAGCCGCTCAGCGTCGCGGCCTGGGCGCGCGTCGGAGGTCGCCTACAGAATCCCGGCGCGCGCGAGAAGATGGACCGGCTGCTCGCGGACGGAGAGCTGCATCTGTTGTTCTCAGGCGAAATCAACCGGTTCATCGGGGTGCAGGGCGCGATCGTCGCCCAGTTCGGGCCGACCCCGGCCGGGGGCAACATCGCGGGCAGCGCGACCCTCCGTGACGCCATCGCCAAGGTCCAATTCCATGATCTGCTGAACGTCTGGATCGGCCGGATGATCGTGCCGTCCGATCGATCCGCCTTTTCCGGGCCGTGGTCGATGGGGCCGTGGAACTACCCCGGATCCTTCGAGCCCTACGCGCCGCCGCTCGGGCCGAGACAGGGGCCGTTCGGGCGCAACGATGGGGTGACCGCCTGGGGCAAGGTCGCGGGCGGCCTGTTCAAGTATTACGTCGGCGCTTACAACCTGCATGATTCTTCGGTGAGCCCGCTCTACACGGCGAGGCTCAACTTGAGCTTGCTCGACCCGGAGCCAGCCTATTACCAGAAGTCCACGTACCTCGGAGAGAAGAGCATCCTCGCGCTCGGCGTGGCGGGCGAAGTGCAGCGGGAAGGTTCCGTCGAATCGTTGCCGTCCCCCGCGATGGACACGCCTCCAGGCGTCCCGCGCAAGGACACCTACATGGAGGCCAACGCCGACCTCCTGTTCGAAAAGAACCTCGGCACGGCGGGCACGATCACGCTCGAAGGCGCATTTTACAAGTACTTTGGCGACTTCGAGAGGTTCGACCATTCCTACTTCGCGCTCGCGAGCTACCTCTCGCCGACGAACGTCGGCGTCGGGAAGCTGCAGCCTCTGGTCCGGCTGCAGCAAGCGAGGCCGAAGAACGCCGATCCCTACCTGCTCGTCGACGCCCAGGTGGGCTACATCATCGAAGGTCACGCCGCGCGCGCGGCGCTCGGCTATCAAAGGAGCGATCTATCGGGGGTGAAGGGGAATGCCGTGTTCCTCGGCGTCCAGCTGCAGAAGTGACGGTCCCCGATCCACGAGGTTCGCGCTTCGGGTGTAGAGCTAAGAGGTCCTGGCGCAACGCGCCCCGATGTTACCTCGGTGCTCGGGGTAGTAGACGTGGCGGGTGGCCGACCGCAGGGTCGGGGCGAGGTCGTCGTTGCTGCCGCTCCGGAAAGCCCGGTAGGAGCCTGCTGTCACGGCGGCACAGTCATGGCACGGCATCGGGTACTGGACCGGATCCCAGTCGAGCGTCCACTCCCACGCGTTCCCGCCCAGGTCGGACTGCCCCCACTTCCCGTCGCCTTTGGGCGACTTCGATCCGACGTCCTGTAGGCTGCAGGTGCCGCCGCAGTAGACCGCGTAGCTGTCATCGATCGTCGTAGAGGTCGCTGGCTTCGACCACGGATAGTACCTGTGCTCGCCGCCCCCGGAGGCCGCGTAGTTCCACTCCGCCTCTGTCGCCAGCCGTCCCCCGTCCCACGCGCAGAACGCGAACGCCGTGTACCAGTCCAGGCAGTTGATCGGCTTGTTTTCGTTGCTGCCCGCCGTGTCCGCCCAGCTCTGATGGGCAAAGCACTTCAGGGCGTTCTTGAGGGCAGCCGTGTTCGGGGGCAGCTTGGTGTTCCACGCGGAGCTCCAGCCAGAGCCTGGGATCTTTGGATGTGCGCCAGCGCCATCGCCAGGCGGGCTGGCCTGCGTGCCCATGCCTGCGTCCACGAACGCCCGGAACCGACCCACCGTGATCTCGTACTTGTCGAGGTAGAAGTCGCTCACCGTCGCCGGGTAGCTTCGGTCCAAATAATCCACGCCGTCGTAGCTTCGCGCGAAAGTTCCGCCGGGGACCAGCAAGCTCTTGCAGCAGCCCTCGTTCCCCGATGGCCCGCAGGTCGCCGGCAGCGCGGTGCAGCTCGGCGCCGCTCCAGCCCAAGCGTCCGCCTGGCCGCTGCTTCGGTCCTTCGCGATCGTCTCGCCCGCGGTGCAGCCGGCCGAGAAGAGCAGCCCGAGAAATGCGATGCCGACGGTGTGGCGAGGACGTGCAAGCGAAATCATAGGTCTTCCACGATGGTCAGCTCCTGCTCTCCTCCTAAGAGCAGGGCTCACCACTGCTTTGCACACAGATCTGCGCGGACATATCGTTTTCGAACGAAGCTTTCCAAGTCGTCCCCGCTTCCGTGGGCGGGTCCTGCCAGGCCAGCTCGGCGAGCTGCATGAGGACCATACCAGTGGCGCCTCCGCCGAGCGTGAGCTGCGCGCCCGCCAGAAAGGCACTTCTGTCGGGGCCAGCGCTGGCCCCTTGCGCCAGGACGGCTGTTCCCGAAATCGCGATACCGCCGAGCTGACAGGCGCTGAACGTCACCTGCCCGAGGGCCCGGTCAATCGCGGCGGTTCCTCCGCTCTGGCACGCGGCGGGGTCATCGGCGGAGATACGATCCTCGAGCTCGATCAGGACGCCGACCAGCGGCAGCGCGATCGCCTGCATGAACCGCGCATAGTCCTGTTCGCTGTCCAACGTACCGATCGATCCATCGGGGCCGCCCCCGGTATCGCCCTGGCCGTCTGGTTCCTTATCCGCGGGGCCGCACCCGAACAACGACAATACGGCCACAGCCATCACCCCAACGCGGTGCATAGTGCGCAAGTGCCTCATCATCAACCCTCTCCGCCACGGGGCTTCTCCACCGGGGCGCGCGCCCCTACGCATGGCGCGCGCCCGTCGACATCGCAGCTCGGTTTCGTTGGGCCTGTGCTCCGATCAGCCCCCGAAGAACGCCTTTGCCTGCTCTCCCAGCACGTTCTCGCCCTTCGGACTGCTGGCGTGGCAGCCGTCGCTGACCTCGCCCGCGTCATTGTTGAGGATGAACTTCCCGAGGTAGCTCATGTTCTCGTTGACGCTCGGGTCGTTGGCCAGCTCTTGCGCCTTCATGTCTGTCCAATCGGCGCCGCCGGCTCCCGCGATGAAGCAATCGTGGCCCTCATTGTACACCGGCTGACCCACGATGTAGATATGCGTGCCCGGGTTGACGTGCTGGCGCGCCGCGTTGACCATATCACGGAGCTCTTGATCGGTCGCCCTCTGGGACAAGATGCAGATCTGGACCATGATGGCTTTGACGACGTCTTTCCCTCCGATCGACGCCATCTTCCGGTCGAAGAGCTGCCAGGAAGAGCTGTTGGGGTTCGTCCAGTTCTGGACCACCATGGCCCCCGTTTGATAATTGTCCGAGTTCCACATGATCCTGCCGCCGACGCGCTTGTAGCCAGTGCCAATGTTGTTGGCCATCGAGCAGCCCGTGTACGCGACCGAGTTGTCTCCTGTTGGAGGCAGGCCGTCGTCCCCACCTCCCGTTCCGGCGCTGGCGCTCGTGCTCGCGGTGCTCCCCGACGCCGATCCGCCCGCGCCTGCGCCGCCGGCGCCATCTCCGCCGGTGCCGGTAGTAACGCTGGTAGTGCCGCCCGCGCTGGCGCTCCCGACATCCGTCCCACCACTGGTGGAACCTACGGTCGCGGGAACGCCGGTGCTCGTCGTCCCTCCGGTCGCGCCGCCTCCCGACCCCGAACCGTCGACCGGGTCACTCTCTGAACCGCAAGCGCCGACGCAGAACGCGGCGATCCCAAGAGCGCAGCGGGCCATCCATCGGTAGGAAAGAACAGGATAATTCATCGTCGTCACCTTCTGTTAGGGGGCGTTGGTCAGGACCTGAGGGGACTCTCAACTCGCGTCCGACCGTCCTTGTTCTATCGCCGCTGCGACCCGCGCGAATAGACGGCGAGATCGTCGTCGCCCCCCCTGGACAAATTTGTCATCCCCCTCGGCGACTTCGAGAGCCATCACGATACCCACTTTTGGGGGGGGCAGCGTCAGCAGAAATGTCCGCTCGGCCTGACTCGGCATGTCTGCCCCGAGCGCCTTCCCCTGATCGAGGGCCGAGAGCGGCGCGCGGCGTGCCGTCCCCGGGAGGCGGGCGCTCGCGACGGCTCGCAGGCTCCTGTCGGCCGCGGGGCGGAGCGGGCCGTCGATCCGCAAGGCCGCTTCGCCTCGGGGCGCCCGCGGGCTCGCCGAGGGGGTGACTCCATCGACGCCCCCCCTTCGACCATTCCTGTCATCCCCGCCCCGTCTCGGAGCTGTCACTTCCCGGCTCGCGCGAGCTTCCCATAGGGTGCCCGAATCCGCGCCCCTTGGGCTGCGCGAGGGACGGACATCGCGTTCCACACGACGCTCGGCGGCGCAGCATAGCAAGATAAATTCCTTTTCAGCAGACGGAGGACGGTATCATGCGTACGAATCGCTTTCTTGGAGTCGTCTCCCTCTCGTTCGCGTGCAGCCTGCTCGCATGCGCGGTGGAGCCGGGCGCGCTGGAGGACAGCGGCTCCCTCGAGTCCGGGGTGACCAGCCCGGACGGCATGATCGACGCGACGCTCACGATCCAGTCGCAGTGGGGCAGCGGGTACTGCGCGAACGTGACGGTCAAAAACCTGAGCAGCACCGCGGCCACCACGTCCTGGGGAATGGTCGTCGAGCTCGGCGGCACCACGGTGACCAACCTGTGGAACGCGCGCTCCACGCCCTCGGGCGGGCGGCTGAACGTCACCAACGAGGGCTACAACGGCGCGATCGCGAAGGGGCAGACAGCGTCGTGGGGGTTCTGCGCGAACGGCACCGGGCGGCCCACCATCGTGTCGGCCAGCAGCACCGGAGGCACGGGAGGCGCGACCACGTCCTCCTCGAGCAGCAGCTCGAGCTCGTCCTCCAGCGCCTCGACGAGCAGCTCCTCGACGAGCAGCGGCGCCGGCGGCTCGGGCGGCGCCGGCGGCTCGGGCGGCGCCGGCGGCGCCGGCGGCGCCGGCGGCTCGGGCGGCGGGCTCCCGCGCTCGATGGGCTTCATCGGGTGCTCGATGGCGGAGAACACCGCCCAGGGGTACCAGGCCGTCGGGGGAGAGCGGATGTGGCCCCCTATGGGACCAACGGCGACGTCGTCCAGAACTGGACGAACACCAACTCGGCCTCCTGGAAGAAGTTCGATCAGCAGGTGGCCAAGTATGGTAAGCCGACGGCCGTCTGGGTTCAGATTTGCATCTTCTCGTTCAATGGAGCAACCTTCGACGAGGTCAAGAAGCTCATCGCCAACGCGCGCGAGCACGCGGCGCCCGGCGCGACCATCTACGTCACCGGTCAGCCGCTCTACGAATCCGGATGGACCTGCGATCTCGCGGGCAGCGGCGGCCCGGAGCTCACCGACCGTCTCGCCAGGCAGGCGGCCGCCGATGCGACGCTGAACGTGATCTATCCGGGCTCGTTCGGCCGGCTCGGGCGGGGGACGACCGCCGACAGCTGCCACCCGAACGCCGCGGGACAGCAGCTGCTCGGCAACCAGGCCGTCGGCTTCTTCGGCGAGTAGGCGAACCGGAGCGCGCTCGCCGGGCCGCGCGCGCGGCGAGCGCAGCGCCGCGTGGCGGGGCGCGCTCGGGGCTCACGGCAGGGTCGCGGCGGCCGTGCCTCCGAGCCAGCGCTCGATGGCCGTCGGCGACCCGGCTCGCCGGCGCTTCACGGCAGCACGTCGCCGATCGCGTCGTACCATCGGTTCGCCATGCGGGCATAGCCGGCCGCGTTCGGGTGCACCCCGTCCGCGAGCTCCGACGTCGGAAACCCGGTATGCATGTCCACCAGCACCACGTGCTTCCCCGCCGACGCCCGGGCTTCCACGATCGGCGGCAGCGCATTGTTGTACGCGACGACCGCGGCGTCGTTGAAGCCGAGCGGGATGAGCTTCGCGACGACCACGAACGCGTCGGGGGCCGCGGCGAAGATCTTGTCCAGGAGCGAGCCCAGCCGCTGCGGCGCCATGGCGAGGTTGTCGCTCTGCGCCACGTCGTTGGTCCCCGCCATCAGCAGCACGATGTGTGGGGTCTCCTGCATCGAAGGCGTCGGCACGAGACCCGCGATCTGGTTGATCTTCCAGCCGCTGTGCCCCTCGTGCTTCCGCGGAAACGGAACACCGTCGACCATCGCCGGCCCGTTCGTCTGAGAGCCCGTGAACGTGATGCTGTGGCCGGCGGCCAGCGCCTTCCTGAACAGCTCGATCCGATAGCCGCCGCCGCCCGACACCCCGACCCCATCCGTGATGGAGTCGCCCAGCGGCAGGATCTTGCAAGGATCCCCGTTCGTTGGGCACGGCGAATACGCGCTCGATCCCCCTGTTCCTGTCGTGGCGCCGCCGGCGCCGCCCGAGCCACCAGCGCCGCCCGAGCCACCAGCGCCGCCAGCGCCGCTGCTCGCCGAGGCGCTAGAGGACGAGCTCGAGCTGCTGCTCGAGGAGGACGTGGTCGCGCCTCCCGTGCCTCCGGTGCTGCTGGCCGACACGATGGTGGGCCGCCCGGTGCCGTTCGCGCAGAACCCCCACGACGCTGTCTGCCCCTTCGCGATCGCGCCGTTGTAGCCCTCGTTGGTGACGTTCAGCCGCCCGCCCGAGGGCGTGGAGCGCGCGTTCCACAGGTTGGTCACCGTGGTGCCGCCGAGCTCGACGACCATTCCCCAGGACGTGGTGGCCGCGGTGCTGCTCAGGTTTTTGACCGTCACGTTCGCGCAGTACCCGCTGCCCCACTGCGACTGGATCGTGAGCGTCGCGTCGATCATGCCGTCCGGGCTGGTCACCCCGGACTCGAGGGAGCCGCTGTCCTCCAGCGCGCCCGGCTCCACCGCGCATGCGAGCAGGCTGCACGCGAACGAGAGGGAGACGACTCCAAGAAAGCGATTCATGCGCATCGAAATTCTCCATGTCTGGACCGACCGATTCGCAGGTTTCCGCTCAAGATGGATAAGCGATTCAGGAGTACGCCTGCGAGCTCGGCCGCTCCGTCAGGTTGGAGGTCCAGAATTCCCAGTCGACATTCTATCGATCGTGACGGTGTGCACCAGTCAGGTTCGACGGCATGGCGACCACGCCCCTGCTCACCCACCCTGACGATCGGCAGACCACGGACCGAACCGCCCGACACGGCAAGCCGTCGCGAGCGCCATCCCCTCCCGAGGACGAGCGCCGCGCGCCGCTCCCGGTCCTCGACCGGCGCTCGTTCGTTCCGCGCTCACGGCAGCGAATGCCGCTTCAGCGTGGCCCACCCGATCTCGGCGCTCCCCCAGGCCGTGCCGCCGCCCTGCGCGGTGCACAGCGTCACCTCCACGCCGCCCGCGCAGGTCGAGTAGGTCGAGCAGCCGCTTTCGTCTGCCGCGCTCGGTGAGCCCGTGCACTGGTTCAGCGCGGCCCACCTCTCGAAGGTGCCGACCGCGCCGAGAAAGGTGATGTTCGCGCCGTTCGGCGCCTGCTGCGGCCCCCCCTCGTAGGGGACCAGCACGTCGGCGGTGCCCCGGAACGAGATCTCGGTCACCGGCCGCGCCGGCTGGCAGGGCTGCTCCGACTCCGCCAGAAGGTCGAAGGCGCTGGGGGCGACGCCGGCAAAGACGTCCGCCGCGTTGCAGGCCAGGTGGTAGGCCATCCCGCCGCCGTTCGCGACGCCCACGGCGTAGGCGCGCTTGACGTCGACGCACGCCTCCGCCTGGACCTCTTGGACCAGGGCACGCGCGAACCCCACGTCGTCGACGTCGCGTGACGCGGTGCAACACGGACCGATGTTCCACGCGCCCTCGATGCCCTGGGGCCACGCGACGATGAATCCCTCGCGCTCGGCGAGCTCGCGGTACCCCGAGGCCTCGGCCTCCGCCGCCGAGGTCCCGCCGAGCGTGTGGAAGTCGAGGACCAGCGGCAGCGGGCTCGCCCCCGTGTAGCTCGCAGGGAGGCGAACGACGTAGCTGCGGGTCGTGTCTCCGACCGTCACCGTGCGCTCGTTGTCGCCGATCGAAAGCGTGGTCGCCGGGCAGGCGGCCGCCGCGTCGCCTCCGCCGCGCGCCCGGCAGAAGCCGCCCTGGCAGCGGAACGGCGCGCCGAGCGGCTCGCAGTCGGCGTCGCCGCTGCAGGTGAGATCGCAGAACGCGGCGCTCTCGGCCGCGGCGCACGCCGCCCCGGCGGGCCGCTCCGCCACGGCCACGCACCGGGCGCCGGAGGCGAGCGCCGCGCACTCGCCCTCGGCCGAACAGGCGCGCGTGCAGACGCCGCAGATGCAGGAGAGGCCGTCCCCGCAGCCGGCGTCGCAGCTCGTGAGAAAGTTGGTCTCGCTCCCGGTTTGCGGGCCCAGGTCCCTGCAGGCCGAGCCCAGGAGCGCCGCGACCACCGCGCTCGCGACGAGGCCCGCCGCCGCGACTACCCTAGATCTCATCGTCGCCCCCGGTGTCCTGCGGGATCAAGCACTGTCCGATGTAGAGCACGACCTGCGTGTACCTGTCCGGCGTCTCGTGCGCCGCGTTGAATGCCTCGACCTGCTCGCGCAGCTCGACCAGCTGGGCGCGCAGGCGCCCCAGCGTCTCGTAGGCCCGCTGTTCGTACGGATGGCCGGGCCACACGTCGAGGGTATAGGTGCTCCCCCCGACGCGGTCGGCGAGGCCGGGCGCGGTGCGATCCTCGCGCAGCCGGCACAGGATGGTCTTCACCATCGCCTGGTAGTGATCGAAGATCGCCGCCTCCCACCCCACGGGCGAGCCCAGCAGCACGTAGAGGCTCGCGGCGCTGTACGTCGCTCCGGCGCCTTCCCCGGTCCGCTCGACTCGCCCCGATTCCACGAGGCGCACCAGGGCGGACTCGAGCTCCGCGCGCTCGATGTGCGTCCGCTGCAGCAGCTCGTCGCGCGTGAGCGGGCCTTCTCGATAGATGATCGCCCAGACGAGCTCGTCCACGCCCTCGCCGGAGCGGAGCGCGCGGAGCGCGCCGAGCTCGTCGTCGGAGACCGCGCGATACACCACCTGAGCCCCCTGCCCCGCCTGGAAGATCAGGCGGCTCTCGCAGAGGTCGAAGAGCACCCCCCGGAGCAGGACGTCGTCCTCGGCGGCGAACGCCCTCAGGATCTCGGCCCGCGGCGTGATCCCCCGGCGGCGGATGTAGTCGAGCACGGCCTCCCAGAGCGAGCGGCCGCGCTCCACCGAGCTCTCGGTGATGCGACGGACCCGGCGCTGGTAGCTCCGGAGCCCCATGCCGAACATGTCGGCGCTCACCTTGCGGCTGACCCCCTGCCGCTCGAGCTCCATCGCAAGGTCCTGGAACACCTGGTCCGCGAGCTGGGCCAACGGGGCACGCCAGCCCCCCGAGGTCGCCAGCTGGGCGATGAGAACCGTGGTCTGGCGAACGATGGCGTGAATCAGCTCGACCGTCATAAGGCTCGACGAGAAACCTCGTATGTCGCCGCAGCGTAGCGCGGCCCGGACCAGGGGGGGAGTGACAAACCCGACACCCCTCGGGCACGCGGAGGGGCGACGATCGGCAGGCCATGGGGGACCCGCAGGGCGGCTGTGGTGCGAGGAAAGCCGCGTCCACACGTGGATGAAGAACCTGAGATGGCGCCGCTTTCCATGGGGAGCGGATCGCTGAAGGCGGCGACCGGCGCGTGTGGCGACGGGCGACAGCGCTGTCGCCCCCTCTGCGCGGCGATCTTGCCGCTTTCTCGGGAGCGGTCGAGTGTGGCACCTCGTCCTCGTCAAGGCGACACATGCAGGGCCTGAGAGCCTGAGCCGGTCGACGCCGGCACCAGAGAGGAGCGTTCACGTTCGCTTCATCTTTCTGCCGAGCTGGGCTCCGGGTCCGACAGAAAGAACGAGGACGTCGTGCGAGAGCACGACATCCAAGCTGTCGAGTTGTTCGGTGAGCAGGGTCCCACGAGGAGATGGCCATGATGTCCAATCGCAGGGGTTGTCACTGGGCGCTCGGAGCGCTCATGGTCGGTATCGTCCCGTCCTGGCTGGCTGCGTGCGGGGCGTCGCCGGGCAGCGGCGACGATGGGAGTGACGGAGCGACCTCCGCCACGAGCGGCACGAGCGGCACGAGCGGCACGAGCGGTCAGGGCGCCGGCGGCAGCGTCACTGGAAGCACGGGAGTCGGAAGCGGGAGCGGCGGCGGCGGCGCCGGGGAGACCGCGAGCAGCGGAGGCACGACCGGGAGCGGCAGCGGAACCGGCGGGTCGGGCGGGGGCAGCAACGAGCCGTGCCCCGCCTCCGCCACGCTGGGCCCCGGCGACACGACGATGAAGATCACGGTGGATGGAATCGAGCGCTCGTTCCTCGTTCACGCCCCCGCGAGCTACGACGGCGCGACCCGCGTCCCGGTCGTGTTCGATTTTCACGGGCTCAGCGGCAACAGCAACCAGCAGAAGAACCTCTCCCGCTGGGATGACGTCGCCGACGCCGAGGGCTTCCTCGCGGTCTACCCTCAGGGGGTCGCGAACGCGTGGAACGCTGGGCTCTGCTGTGGCGACGACGCCGACGACGTCGCCTTCGTCAGGGCCATCATCACGACGCTGGAAAGCGAGGCGTGCATCGACGCGAAGCGCGTCTACGCCTCGGGCTGCTCGAACGGAGGCGGCATGTCGTACAAGCTGGCCTGCGAGGCCGCCGACGTCATCGCCGGCGTGGCGCCGGTGGACTTCGACTGCGTCGATGGCGCCGGGTGCGGGGGCTGCTCTCCGACGAGGCCCGTCACGGTGGTTCAGTTCCGCGGGACCAACGACTCGCTGGTGCCGTACGAGGGTGGCAGCGCGTTCTCCGGTGCCCAGGAGAACTTCGCGACGTGGGGCGAGCTCAACATGTGCACCGGCGCGCCGGGAGCGCTGTCCGAGCGCGCGGACTGCGAGACGTATCCGACGTGCGGCACCGGCGCAGAGACCGTCCTCTGCACCGTTCGGAACGGCACGCATTGCGGCAGCTACACCTCGTTCATGATCCCCGAGCTCGCCTGGAGCGTCCTCAAGCGGCACGCGCTTCCGTAGGCTTCCCCGAAGGGTGGGCTTCGCGCGCGGAGCGTGCGCCACGCTCGGCGGCGCCGCGGAGCGCCAGCGCCGGCCGCTCCCCCAGCTCTACGGGTCTTCCCACGACGGCTCGACCGCGGGCCGCTCCCGCTCGATGAGCCCGCTCCCCTCCTCCTGCCGGTCGCGGAACGGCGTCGACTGCGGCGGGAAGTCGCGCAGGCCGCGGCCGGCGGTGTAGTCGTAACGGGCGAAGAGCAAGGCCGACAGGCGCGGTGACGTCTCGGCGGGGCTCGGGATGTCGAACAGGAACGTCCCCTCCGCGCCCAGCGAGACGCGGTGTCCGCGCGAGAGCCAGCTCCAGAACGTGAGCCCCGCGGTGAACGCGTCGCGCAGGAAGGCCTCGTCGCGCATCTCGTTCTCGGGCCGGTAGCTCGCGAGCCAGCCGAGCTGGATCCACGGGAACAGCCCGCGGCCGGGGAGCAGGTCGAGGTCGAGCGTCGCGTCGATGCGGTCGAGGGTCGATGGAACCGGGCTCAGCCGCAGCGACGTGCCCGCCGTGACGAGCGCGTCGACGAACGGCCGGTGCCTGAGGCGCGCGCCGAGCGAGGCCTGCGTCCGGTGCCCGGCGGCGTACGGGGTGAAGATGTCCTTGTCGGCGCCCGGGAAACCCCGGAGCGACTCGTCGACCGCGAGGTACGTGAAGCCCGCCCACGGCGAGAGGGTGAGCTCGCCCAGCGGGATCGACCAGAACGCGCTCGCGCTCGCCCTGCCGCCCACGGCGTCGCTTCCGCCGGGCTGGAACACGACGCGGCCGCTCAGCGACGCGCCGGGGATCCAGCCGCGCGAGCCGAGGTCGAAGCGCGCCTCCGCGCCGAAGCTCTCCGGACCGTCGCGCAGGCGCCCGAACCCCGCGGCCGCGACCCAGGCGCGCCGCTCGATGAGCTCGCGGTGCACGTCGACGCCGAGCTCGAGGAAGCGGAGCGGCAGGCGGAGATCTTCCTCCGTGAGCTCGGCGTCGACGAGGCGCGCGTAGCCGCCGACGGAGAGCGGCCCCGCGTCCGGGTCCTCTCCCACCGGGGGCGCGGGCCGGAGCGGCTCTTCCGCAGGCGCGAGGGGCGCAGGCGGCGGCGGCGCGGGCGGCGGCACGCGCGGCCGGGGCGCGCCGTGCGCGACGGCGAGCTCGACGCGGAGCAGCGCCCGGCCGCCGGGCGAGGCGACGCGCAGCACGTGCGGGCCGTCGTCGAGGACGGCGACCCGGGACTCGACCTCGCCGCCGAGCCAGAAGAACGGCGCGCGCGTGACGCCCAGGCGGCGCGCCTCGCGGTCCTCGGAGGGGTCGAGCGCGAGGGCTCCCTCCTCCAGCGCGCCGGGCCGGGCGCTGCCGGCCGCGCCGGGGGCGCCGGGCGCGGCCGCGCCGGGGGCGCCGGGCGCGGCCGCGCCGTCGAGCGGCGCCACCGAGAAGCGCAGCTGGCCGGCGGGCGTGGCCGCGGCGACCTCGGGGTGGCAGGCCGGATCGCCGCCGTCCGCGGGCGCGGCGCGCGCGCGGGGCGAGGCGACGCACTCGTAGGCGGCGCGGGCGCGGATGCGCACCACGGTCGGGCCGACGAACGCGAGCTCCAGGGGGCGGTCCGGATCGATGTCGTTCCAGGTCGACAGGACGCGGCCCGAGAACGGCTGCGCCGCTCCGGCCGCGGTCGCGCGGATCCAGCCGAGGACGCTCCGGTCCGCCGGCGGCCGCGCCTCGATACGGTGGCTGCCCTTGGGCACCTCCACGACGCACCGGTCGGCCATCGGCGCGGACGCCGCGGAGCACGCGACCGGCGCGCCGTCGAGCGCGATCGAGAACGCGCAGGGCGCCTCCTCGCGGTCGAGCGACCGGCAGGCGCCGTCGAGCACGATCGCGCCCGGCGCGGCCCGGTCGAGCCGGAACTCGGCGCGCGCGCCGTCGGTGATGAGGAGCGACGCCTCCGGGGCGTCGACGAGCGCGCGCCGCACCCGCACGCGGAGCGGCAGATCGCGCTCGGCCCTGGCCCGGATCTCGAGCGTGGCCGTGCCGGCCGTGGCGTCGGCGCGCGGCGGCACGTTCCAGCCGGTCACCGGCGAAAGACGCGCGAGGGCGGCCGGCGGGAGCTGGAGCGGCGGCGACGGCGCGGGGCCGGCGGAAGGAGCGGCGGCAGGGCGCGGCGCGGCGCTCGCGGGGGGCGCGGGCGCGGCGTTCCCGGAGGGCGCGGCGTTCCCGGAGGCCGCGGGCGCGGCGTTCCCGGAGGCCGCGGCGTCTCCGGGGGCCGCGGCGCCCTGGCCCGCGGAGGCCTCGCGCGCGGCCGCCTGCACGGCGAGCTCGGCGAGCGCGAGGGCGCGCAGGGTGAGCCGCCGATCGGGCGCCGGGGCGGCGGCGGCCACGTCGGTGGCGAGGTTCGCGGCGCGGGCGAGCGCGGCGGAGGAGCGGTGGGCGAGCCCGATCCGGGTGAAGGCGTCGGCGGCGATCCTCGCCTCGCCGGCGCGCTCGGCGAGGAGGCCGAGCAGGAGCGCGTCCGCGCCCGAGCTGCCGCCCGCGGGCCCGGCGAGCAGCGCGACGCCGCGCCGCGGATCGCCGGCGATGCGCGCCGCGCGCGCGGTGGCGAGGGGCGCGCGGTCGCCGGGCAGCGGCAGCGGCGGCACGCGCGCGGGCAGGCCGAGCGGGACCGCCGGCGGGCTGCCCGGCGGCAGGGAGAACACGGTCGACGGCGGCGCGCCCGCGGCCGGCGCGCCCGGGAGCTGCTCATCGTCCCCGGGGTCGCCCGGGGCGGCGCGATCGAGCGCGGCGAGCGCCGGGAAGCCGAGGGCCTCGAGCGACTCCGCCCGCTCCGCGTGGAGCGCCGCGCGCGCCCGCGAGGCCGCGGGCGCATTGCGGAGGGCGCGCGTGGCGAGCCGGATCTGCTCGAGCGTGCCGTCGACGGGCGCGCCGGACGGCGGGCGCGCCGGCGTGACGACGCGCGGCTCGGCGGGCGCGGCGGGGTGCAGGCGCACGGCGGCGCGCAGGAGCGCGGGCGCGGCGGTCTCGACGCGCAGCTCGCCGGCGCCGGCGGGGACCGGGATCTCGATCGCGCCCGTGGCGCCCGCGCGCACCCAGGCCTCGTGGACGGCGGCGCCGACGCTGACGCGCAGCACGCGTGCGTCGCCGGCGGCGGCGGGCGGCGCGCCGGCGGCGGCGGGCGGCGCGCCGGCGGCGGCGGGCGGCGCGCCGGCGGCGGCGGGCGGCGCGCCGGCGGCGGCGGGCGGCGCGCCGGCGGCGGCGGGCGGCGCGCCGGCGGCGGCGGGCGGCGCGCTCGCGGCTGCGGGCGGCGCGCTCGCGGCTGCGGGCGGCGCGCTCGCGGCTGCGGGCGGCGCGCTCGCGGCCTGAGGAGCTCGCGCGGTGGCGCCTTGCGCACCGGGCGATCGCGCCGCCTCGCCCATCACGGCGGCCGGCGCGAGGACGACGCGCGCCACCGTGGCGCGCTCCGGGTCGGGGAGCGCGAAGGTCACGGCGCCGTCGACCCAGGCCCACTGCATGATCTCGCGCAGCGACGCGCAGGGAGCGCGCCCGCTGCGCGGGATGCGCGCGAGCACCGGCGGCGCGCCCGCCGGCCGCTCGAAGACGCGCACCCCGGGCGCCACCGCGACGACCGAGGTGAGCCCGGCGCCGCCGTGCACCGCGGCCGGCGTGCCGTCGATGAGCACCGACGACTCCGGGACCACCTCGCTCGCGGCGCTCCGGAGGAGCACCCGCGCGTGGGCGTCCGGAGGCGCCTCGACCTCGAGCCGGGCGCGCGGGGTGTCGAGCAGCGTCCAGCGGAGCCCGGACTCCGCGTTCACGTCGCAGAGCGCGTCCGCGGCGGCGGGCTGGGGCGCGCCGGCGCCTCCGGGCGGCGGCGCATCGCGCGGCGGCGCGATCGAGCTCCACGCGATCACGCCCTCGGGGATGTCGAGCGCGTCCCACGGGGCCTCGCGCGCCCAGGTGGTGCGCGCGAGCGGCGCCGCGCTCCCGATGTCGCCGTGGCCGAGCGCGTAGCGCTCCGCGAGCGGCGCTCCCACCGGCCGGCGGCCGTCGAGCGGCGGCGGGAGGGCTGCGCTGAGCGCGGACACGGCCGCGACGTCATCCGGGTGCGCGCCGCCAGCGCGATCGCGCGGCGGCGCGGCGCCGGTGGGTGCCCGCGCGCCGCCGGCGGGTGCCCGCGCGTCGGCGGCCGGCGACCAGGGCGCAGCCCCGGCGCCGGCGTCCGCGCGCGCCGCGGCGAGCCGCGCGAGGACGGCGCGCTGCAGGGGAACGGCGATCGCCGCCGGCACGGCCTGCGCCGCCGCATAGGCCTGCGCCGCGCGCGCGAACGCCGCGCCGGGAGAGGGCGCCCACCGGACCGCCTCGGCGAGGAGGAGCGCCCGCAGCGGCGGCGGCACGGCCGGCCGGGCCGCGAGGTCGACCGCGGCCTTCGCGGCGCCCGGCGCGGCGGCCCGATCGGCGGCGGCGAGGAGCCGTGGCGCCTCGGCGTGGGCCGGCGCGCGATCGCCGGCGGGGTCGCGCTGCGCGGCGCGATCGAGCAGCGCGGGGCGGTCGCGCTGCGGCGCGAGGAGCTCGGCGACGCCGGCGCGCTGCCGGTAGCCGCTGGCGGCGACGGCGATCTCGCCCTCGACCACCTCGACGGTCGCCGCGCGCGCGTCGACCGGGAGCGGCACCCGGATCCACCGCGGCTCTCGCCAGCGCGCGGCGTCCGCGAGCCGGGCCCCGGTGCGCCACGCGAGCTCGCGCACGACGGCGCCGCCGGCGCGAACCACGACGCGCGTCGCGCCGTACGCGCGCGGCCGGAGGGCGATGCGCAGCACGTCCGCGCCGGGCGCGTGGAGCCCGAGCCGCCCGCCGGCCCCGAGCGAGCGCCAGGGCGTGGCGCGCTCGAGGGCCGGGAGATCGGGGCCTTCGCGGCCTCCGCGCAGCTCGACCTCCCGCGCGACGAAGTACGGCTCGACGAGCGGCCGGAGGAGCAGCGATTCCTCGAGGTAGCGCGCGGTGAGCCATGCGGCGGCGTCGGGCGCGAGGGGCGCGGGGGCCGGTGTGCCCGGCGCGCCTGAGGCGCCCGGCGCGGCAGGTGCCCCCGCGGCCCGCGGCGCGGCCTTCGCGCCTGCGGCCCGTGGCGCGGCCTTCGCGCCTGCGGCGCCCGCCGCGGACAGCGCGGCGCGCGCGGCGTCGACCCACCGGAGCAGCGCGGCGGCCTCGCCCGGCGCGGTGGCCGGCGCGGGCGCGCGGCCGCCCAGCCACGCGGCGACGTCCTCGTCGAGGCGGTACCAGGCGAGCGGCGCGCTCTCCCGCGCGGCGACCCGCACCGCGACCCGCGCGCTCTCCGCGCCGCGCGGGACGGCCGCGCGCACGGCGACGAAGCGCGCGCTCGACCAGGCCGGCACCGCGACGTCGCGCGCGCCCTCCTTGCGAGGGGGCAGCGGCATCCACGTGATCGCGTCGGGCATGTCCCCGACGCCCGAGCCGAGGCCGACGCCCGCGACCTCGCCGCGCACCTCCAGCCGGTCGCCGGGCTCCACGGGCACGAGGAGCAGCTGCCCCGCGGTGAGCGCGATCGGCCCGGTCGGATCGGCGGCGATGGGCGCGGCGGGCGTCCCCTCCGGAGCCGGCGCGCCCTGCTGCGGACCGTTGCTCCACGAG
Organism: Sorangium sp. So ce836; assembly: GCF_028553905.1. Taxonomy (NCBI): domain Bacteria; kingdom Pseudomonadati; phylum Myxococcota; order Polyangiales; family Polyangiaceae; genus Sorangium; species Sorangium sp. So ce836. The sequence goes on from NZ_CP102233.1 coordinate 12,018,179, forward strand.
ACGACCCGCGCGCTGTCCGGCGGCACCCAGGCGAGCGCCTCTGCGGCCGCGGCCTCGCGCGCGCCCGGGGCGCCGGGGGCCACGCCGAGGGCGAGGGCGAGGGCGAGCGCCGCGCCGAGCAGCGCGCGGCGGGCAGCGGACGCGGTCGAGGCGTCGAGATCCACGGCGATTACCCTTGCACCATGCCCACCGTGCGCCCCGTGCGCCGTGAGGTATCGGGCTAACCGATTTCCGGCGTCGAGCGCAAGCGCGCGATCGGCGAGCGCGCGCGGCGGCCCTCGCGGTGGCGGGGGCGGTCCGCAGCGGCCGCAGCGACCGCCGGGGCGGCGCTCGGCGGCCTACGGCAGGGGCCAGCGCCGCTCGCGCTTCAGGCGCTCCAGCAGCGCCGCGAGCGCCGCCGCGTCGAGCTCGAGGAGCGACGCCTCGTCGTCGGGCGACAGCGCGATGCCGAGCACCTCGCAGACGTCCCGTACGGACTGCTGGAGCCCGTCCTTGCGGCCCTCGCGGAGGCATCTTTCGCGGAGCGACGAGAGGCTCGCGTGGCCCTCGCGCTGCAGCAGGTTGGCGAGGGCGGCCTGCTGCGCCGCGGCCCGATCGTAGAGCGCCTCGACCTCGATCGGGTTCTGCAGCACGCCGGGCGCGAGCAGCAGCTCTCCCGGGAGCGCGCGCCGCGGCGGCGCGCCGGGCGCGTGCACCTCGACGTGGCGCGGTGCTTCGAGGCGGACGACCCAGACCCAGCGGGTCCCGGCGGCCAGGAGGTCGTGGATCTTCTGCGTGAGGCGCGCCTCGTCCTCGCCGAGGTCGGCGTACGCGATGGCCAGCGCCGGCGCGCCCGGCGCCCACCCCGGGGTATCGGGCACGTTGCCCACGGCCACGTGCGGCGCGCGGAGCAGCTCGGGTGCAGGGCTGTAGCCGGTGCCGATGCCGGCCTCCCGGACGGCGGGATCCCAGGCGACGACCGCGCCGCCGAGCAGGTGGGCGCTCGAGGCGCGCCCGCCGCTGGGCAGGCAGAAGACGGGGTGGCCGTGCGACAGCTCGTACGGGTCGCCTGGGCGGACCTGCGCGGCGCGGAACGGCCCGCGCGGGTCGGAGCGCGCCGTGGGGAGGTCCGGGGCGGCGGTGTCCGGGGGAGGCGGAGGCGCCGTGGCCGGCGCGGGGATGGGATTGCCCTGGGCCGGGGCGAGCGGCGGGGGCTGTGCCGGCGCCGTGGGGCAGGACAGGATCTCGGGAGGCTGAATGGGATACTTGGGTCGCATGCCCGTGGATTCCGGGCATGCACGAGGATGCATCACCGTTTCGGCGGCCGGCTGCGGCAGCGGTCTGCCGCGAGGCGCAGGGGCACTCTCGGCCGGTCCGACCGCCCTCCTGGACCGCGAACGGCCTCGGCGGACCGGTCCGACCGCCCTTCCGACATCGATCCAGACGTCGGGGAGCGGTTCGACCGCCTTGCCGGCATCGATACCACGCGCCCGCGAGCGGTCCGACCGCCCTTCCGGCATCGATACCATGCGCCCGCGAGCGGTCCGACCGCCCTTCCGGCATCGATACCACGCACCGGCGGCCGGTCCGACCGCCCTTCCGGCATCGATACCACGCACCGGCGACCGGTTCGACCGCCCCCCATGCTGGCAGCGGTCGGTTCGCCGATGCCCCTGATCCTCAACTGCCACAGGCGCGTCCGTCCGGCGATCTCAGCCACGGAGGATGGGGCGGCCGGGCTGCCTGCTGGCCCTGTCCGATGTACCGGCAGGGGTGCTAGGGTGCGCATGGGTCTCCCATGCGACTGCTCGATCTGTCCATCCAGAACATCGGTCCGTTCGACGAGGCGCGCCTGGAGTTCCTGTCAGCGCACGACGATCCGGTACCGGTAGCGATCATCACTGGCGAAAACGGGACCGGGAAAACGATCCTGCTCGATGCAATTCGGGGACTGTTCGGCGAATACTACGGAGGCCTCGAGCGCGCAATCTGGCGGAACGGAACGCCATTCCAGATAGAAGCAACCCTGTTCATCGACGGACAACGAGAAAGGCTGCTCTCGCGACAAAAACAGTATTCACAAGGGGCGTTCGACTTTCTCCCACACAATTCGAAGATATATCGTCTTCCTGTCGAAGTCGAAGGAGGCCAGCAGTGTCCCAGCTGGGTGGTGGATTTCTGGCGCTCTTCGCTTCCTGCAGATGCTTACACGATCAGCCAACTCGCGCGACCTGCGCCAAAGAGCTTTTTGAACAATGCTCTGAAAGGCATTCAGCGCAACGCCGCGGTGACCGAGCTCGTCTGCGCCTTCGATTACCTCCGGGGCAGCGACGATCCCCGCGACCGCCGGGACGGTGAGGTCCTCTACGAGACCATACGCCGCATCATCGAGCTCAGCGTGCTCGACGGGGAGCTGAGCCACGTGGACCGGCGCGCGTTCATGCCGATGGTGCGTCAGAGCGGCCAGCTCGTGCCGCTCTCCAACCTCAGCAGCGGCAACGCGTACCTCATCCAGCACATGATCGGATTGCTGGGCAAGATGTACGCCGTGCACGTCTTGCGCGAGACGGACGCCTCCGAGCTTTGCAACACCCCTGGGCTGCTGCTCATCGACGAGGCCGAGAACCACCTGCATCCTCGCTGGCAGAAGCGCTTTCTGCGCGACGTGCTCGGCATCTTCCCGAATCTTCAGATCATCGCCACGACGCACTCGCCTTTCATCGTCGGCTCGGTCCCGGGCGCGCGGGTGTTCGTCTGCCGCTACGATCGGGAGCGGAAGACCTGCGTGGTCGACGACGCCACAGATCTGTACGCGAACAAGCCGGTGGAGGAGATCCTGCTTTCCCCCGCATTCGATGGCACACAGCCGTTCGGCGAGGAGATCTCGCGCCTGCTCGAAGAACGGAAGGCCGCCTTCGAGGCGGGGGACTCCGTCCGCCGAAAGGAGATCGAGAAGCAGCTCAAGGACAGGAACCCCGAGTACTTCTCGTACATCGACATTGAAGAGCGATTGCAGTCGCTGCGCGGAGAGGGGGAATGATCCCGATCAAGCGGCTGCCGGCGCCTCATGTGCTCGCTCGAAATGAAGATCGCTGGCGCACCGCGTTCCTGGAGCAGCGCGGAAAAGATCCACAGAAGCGGCCCAGCTCCAAGCAGTATGCACACCCCGACATCGTCTCCACCCTGGAGGCGATGAGCCATCACAAGTGCTTCTACTGCGAGCAGAGCACGAAGCAGACGCGGCGCGAGGTCGATCACTACATCGACGTCGCCGAAGATCCGACGCGCGCGTTCACGTGGGCAAACCTCTACCTCGCCTGCTGGGAGTGCAATCACCAAAAGCAGCCCCACAGGGCCATCCCCGTGGCCGACTGCCTGGACCCTTGCGCCCCTGACGCTCAGCCTTCCGCCCACCTGATGTTCGAGAAGGAGCTCATTCGAGCTCGAGAAGGCTCGGCACAGGGACTTGCGACGATCAAGAAATACCGGCTCGACCGGAAGGATCTGGACCACAAGCGATTGAAGCAGCTTCAGCTGTTCAACGAAGCGCTGGTACGCATCAAGGATGCCCAGATCGCCGATAACCGGAAGAACATGAACGAAAGCGAGAAGGCGCTGCTACGGAGCTTTTGCCAGCCAGATTTTCCCTTCTCGCTCATGTTCCAGGTGTACCTCGAGCGTCACGGTCTCTGAGCCATCCCATCGAGATCTCCGATGCGACGGCCCTCCACCGCTCAGGTGCGCACCGCGCAACGCGGGGAGGCGCGCCAGGGAGACGTATCGAGGCGCGCGGCTGCGCCGTGACGCCGTCAGCTGGCTACTCGTCCCGCGCGCAGCGCATACCGTAAAAGGACAGCGTCCTCTCCGGCAGCTCGCCGATGCGGTACGTCGGGCTGAGCGTCTCCTCGCCGTGGGAGAACGCCCCTCCGCGGGAGCCCCTCCCGAAGCCTCCGTCGCTCAGGGCCGCGCAGTTGACGCAGCTCCCGGTCAGCGCGAGATCGGCGTGGTAGTCGAGGACCCACTCGAACAGGCTCCCCGAAAGGTCGGCCTGACCCCACGCCCCGTCGCCCGCCGGGGACTTCGAGCCGACGGGCGGGATCGGGCACACCGTCGTCGTGGTCTCGCAGCCGTACACGGCCAGCTCCCCGCTCGGGGCCTCGTCGCCCCACGGATACGCGCGGTGCTGGTTTCCCCCGACGGCGGCGTAGTTCCACTCCGCCTCCGTGGGCAGCCGGCCCTCGTCCCAGGCGCAGAACGCGAACGCGAGATACCAGCTCACGCAGTTGATGGGCGCCGCCTCGTTGCCCGTGGGCTCGTCGGTCCACGTCCGGAAGTTTGAATCACATTGCAGCGAGGCCCGCAGCTCGTCCTTGCCCGCGGGCAAGCCCGCGTCCCACGCCGGATCCCAGCCGCTGCCCTCGATGAGCGGGTGCGCGCCCGCGCCCGCCTTCGGCTTCGTCGCCGGATATCCCTCGACGAACTGCCGGAACCGCCCCACCGTCACCTCGAAGCGATCGAGGTGGAAATCGGCCACCGTGGCCGGATAGCTCGCGTCGTTCAGGCGGTTGAACTGGCCGCCCATCACCTCGCCCTCCGCACAGCAGCTCTCCTTGGCCTCCGGTCCGCAGCTCGGCGCGACCTGGTCGCAGCGCGGCAAAACAAAGACGTCGGGCTCCACGTCAGGGATGCACGCGCCCCCGGCGACCATCGAGATCGCGATTCCGACGAGAGCCCTCGACCCATGCATTCGCACGCTCTCCCCTGTGCGCATCAGAAGCTCCCGGAGATGCTGGCGCCCGCGCCGGACGGCGCGATCCACGGCAGCGCGACGGCGCCCTGCGCCCGCGCCGGCTCCCTCTCGCCGCCCGCCGCGACGATCCCGTACACCGCCACCCCCAGGGCGACGAGCCCCGCGCCGCCGAGGCCGACGAACAGGCCGACATCGCGGTTCTTGCGCGCATTGTCGGCCGCGAAGTCATAGCCGGGGTTGCAGTACGTCCCGCCCGGGACCTCGCGGCAGTTGTCGCGCAATGCGCCGATCGCCGACAGATCGTCGATCAGGAACCCGACCGACGCGCCCACGAGCGCAATGCCGGCCGCCCCCGACACCCACGCCCACGCCGGGACGCCGCCGCCGCCCGGCGCCTCTTCCGCCTTCGCCGGCGCCGCCGCGGCCCCGGCCCCGGCGGCGGCCGCCGGCCGCAGCGTGAGCTCGACCGTCTCCGTCTGGCCCTCCGCGATCGTGATCGCGCGGGTCTCCGTCTCGTGTCCGGGGGCGCTCGCGCGGATCTCGTGCGGGCCTGGATCGATCGGCAGCGGCTCGCCAAGCGCGGCCGCCGGGAGCGCCGTGCCATCGCGCTGCACCTCGACGCCCGCGGGCGCGCCCTCGACCACGATGCGGAGCTTCGGCACGCGCGGCTCGAGGGCCGCGATCTCCTTCTGCGCGATCTGCTCGAGGCTCCGCCGCCGCTGCTCCCCCGCCGTCTCGCGGTTCAGGACCAGGGCTCGATTGTAATCGTGCCACGCGGTCGCGAGCTTGCCGTCGTGCTCGTGGCATCGCGCGATGTTGATCATGGTGCTCGCCGAGGGGTTGAGCGCGAGGCTCGCCTCGAACTTCGGGCATCCCGCCGCGTAATCGCCCTTGTCGACCAGCGCGCGCGCGGCCTTGAAGAGCGCCTCGGCGGCCACCGGGTCGCGCGCCGGCTCCTGCGCGCGCGCCGCCGCGCCGCAGAGCGCGACCGCCGCGGCCGACGCGAGCCCGACGACAGCCCTCCTGCCCGGCGCGAGCCCCGCGCCACGGCGGGTGTCGGCGATCTGGAACCTCGGCGCCTCGAGGTGGCCTTTCCCGAGCGGGCGCGTTGTCGTTTCCGCCATGTGTGCTCGTTCCGCTGCGGCGACCCCGCGGCCGCGCGGGGAGACCCTACAACAAAACCTGAGGGACGACCAACCTGGCAGTGATCCAGCGAGGCGTCGCTCGACGCGAAGAGCCCCCTGCGGTGCCCCGCCGTCCACCCGCAGGCGTTGAGCCACGCGCTCGACCGGATCCGGAGCGGCGTTGAAACGCGCGACTGGCTCAAGATCGCCGTCTGGCATCACCCGGTGAACAACGCGTTCGAGGACCGCATCAAGGACCACGGCTTCCTGGAGCGACTCGCCGGCGCCGACTTCCGCCTCGGGCTCCACGGCCACATCCACGAGGCGCAAAACGGCCTCTACCGCCACGACGTCTCCGCCGCTGGTCGCCGGCTCGACGGTCAGGACCGATCGGCGAAAATGCTGGTGACGACCAGGCCCTGCGCGCGAAACAACGGGCTGGTTTCGCGCTCCGTTGTGACCATCTCCTCCGCGCCGAGCGTGAGCGCCGCCGCGACATGCAATACATCCATCCCAGCCAGGCCATGCCGCGAGGCTACAGCGAACGCCTGCGCCGAGAGCTCGGCCGAAAGCGGTGCCCAGGCGCGGACCGCGGAGAAGAAGGTCTCATAGAATTCGACCTCTTCCGCGCGGCGGAAGTAGAGCGGCTTCGGCAGCACCTCCAGCTTCAACAACGCACTGGCGACGAACTCTCGCCTTGGATCGTCGAGGACCGAGAGCGCGCGCTCTGCATGCTTGCCCGTGCCTCGCGCCGCGACGATCAAGACCCCCGCATCAACGAAGGTGCGCATCGTCTCCCAGCTCCAGCGCCGCGACGCCACCCCGGCGCTCGGCGAGCTCCTGGCGGATGCCGGCCTCGTCGAGCAACGGCTCCCCCGAGCGCTCGATCCGCGCCCGGATGGCGCGCAATCTGCTGCCGAGCGTCTCGCCCCCTGCGCTCGCTCCGGCAGCGTGGCTGCTCCCCTGCGCCTCCAGCGCCGCTTGCGCCACGATGCGCTCGGCCAGCCGCAGGCGGTCGGCCAACGGAAGTCCGCGCACGTGCTGCTCGTACACGTCGTCAACGTTCATGTCGGCCCCTCGTTCGCGTTGCCTTCTGCTCCTGCTCCAGGCCACCGGAAGCCTACCCTGGCGCGCTCCCCCGCGCCCGCAGGCCCCCGCTCCACCCGCGCCCTCTTCACGGATCGTCCTCCACCCAGAGCCGCGGCCCGTTGTCCCGCCCCGGCGCCCGCTGCCCGACCAGCACCGCCCCGACCCACACCGCCTTCGCCGGCTCACCCGCGTCGCCCACCTGCGGCCCGAGCAGCGACAGCCGCACCACCCGCTCCCCCGGCGCGAGATCGTCCCCCAGCCGGATCACCCCGCGCCCCACCCCGTCCTTGCCGCGCTCCTCCGTCGCCGCCTCCCACAGCGTCGCCCGCGTCAGATCCCCGCCCCGACCCGCCAGCACGCCGTCCGGGATCGTCACCCGCCGGAAGAACGCCGCCTCCCGCGACCCAGGCTTCGCCCCCTCGATCCGGTAGCGGATGCGGTAGTCCGCGTTCTCCCCGGGCGTCACCACGAACAGCACGAGGTGCAGCGTCTCGCCCGCCCCCTGCTTGAACCGGTACGTCATCGGCCGCGCCCGCGTCAGCTCGAACACGTCGCGCCGGCGCACGATCGCCCCGCCGGTCGCCGGCGGCGCGTCCGTGTACGCCACCCCAGCGTCGCCGAGCCCCTCGATCTCGACCCGCCGCGTGCCCGCAGGCGCCGCCACGCGCAGCGCGCCCGACAGCGCCACGATCGGCTCCCTCAGCGCCACCTCGCCGTCCACGCGCACCGCGACCTCCTTGCCCAGCGACGCGCGCGCCGCCCGGTAGATGACCGACAGCCGGCCCGCCCGCGCCCCCGCGCCGTCCACGCGCACATCCTTCGCCACGAGCAGCGGCGTCCACGCGTCGCCCGGCGACGGCTCCCCCGCCGACTGCCACGCCGGCATCAACAGCCGCCGACGCACCGGCGCATGCTCCGGGAGCAGGATCCGCTCCGGGCGATCCGCGTCCGACTTCGCGCCCTCCCCCGACCGCTCGATCCGCACCTGCTCGCGCAGATCCGAGAAGCGCTCCTTCCGCTCCAGCTCGTCGAGGTTCACCGCGCGGACGTCGGTCCACGTGCTCACGTCGAACGGCGCGTAGCGCCACGTCTCGTCCTCGGCCAGCGTGACCCGGTAAGGCAGCCGGTAAAGCGTCTCGTTCACGCCAGGCTCGATCGCGCGCAGCCGCACGTGCGTCCTCGCGTCCCCCGTGATCTCGATGCGCTCGACCCCCTCCGGCGGCCGGAGGATCGCGAGCCGCGGCTCGGACGCGTCGAACCCGTCGTTCCACCACTCGAAGCGCGAGCGCGGGAGCGTCACCTTGAGCTCCGCGCGCTCGGTCGGCCCCGGCCCCCACCGCGCCACCACCGTCGCGTCCCCCTGGTTCGCGCCGCCGCTCGCCTCGATCTCGGTCCGGATCAAGAGCCCGAGGAGCTCCTGCCCGGGCGCCATCCGCGCGATGACGGGATCGCCCGGATCCAGCTCCAGGTAGCGCACCAGGCGCACGTCCGGGGGCGTCTGGAGCCGCAGCGGCGCGGCCTGCGCCGCGCCGGGGGCCTCCGTCGCCGGCTCCGGCGCGGCCGCAGAAGGAGCCTCCGCCGCCGCGAGAGGAGCCGCCGCGACCGCGGGCGGGGGCATCGCCGGGTGCACGATCTCGCCGATCTGCTGCATCGCCTGCGCCTCCGGCGCGCCGAACCGCACGCCGAAATCCGGGCCGACCCCGTCGATCACCACCGTCCGGATGTCCTCCCGCGACAGCCGCACCGTCGCCCGCCCGAGCGGGCCGAGCTCGACGCTCGCGGGCGCGCTCGCGCCGTCCGCGACGCGCACGGTGCGGCCCGGCGGGCCCTCGATGTCGAGCGACAGCGGGCCGCGGAAATTCAGCGCCGCCGCGTGGCGCTCGCCGACCACGAACTCGGACGCGCCGCGGCCCTCGGCGCGCGGGAACGGCATCCGGAACCGCCGCAAGAGCAGCCGCGACATCTCGTAATCGATGCCCTCGCGGCCCCCGGCCTCGAGCCGCCGCGCCCAGCCCCGGAGCAGCTCCTTCCGCGACGGCTCGGGCAAGTCGGCGAAGCCGAGCGCCGACACCCGGCGCCCCATCTGCCGCCGCTCCTCGGCGTCGAGGCTCTGCTCGTAGACCGCGCGCGACGCCTCGCTGCGCTGGTAGCGCCCCTCCAGCCGCGACAGGATCGTGAGGTCGAGCGGCCTGCCGTCGGTGTCCACGGCGGGCTTCGCCCGGAGCCTCACCTGCCCGCCCTGCGGGAGCACGTCGTGCGTGATGAGCAGCGTCGAGCGCGGATCCGTCACCGCGCCCGCGCCGCTCGCGAGCCGCGCCGCGTACTCGCCCTCGCCGAGCGGGCGGTCGGGATCGCAGCTGACCCGGCTCTCCAGGTCGTACACGTGCCGCGCGACCTCCTTGCCCCGCTCGTTCACGAACGCCGCGACGAACCCGTAGGGATAGCGCCTCGCCGAGTCGCAGATATCGGCCTTCACGGCCGCCCAGGTCGTCACCTCGACCGCGTCGATCTCGGCCGGGATCTTGATCGCGAGGTCGCGCTCCGGCTCGATGTGGTAGGCGAGGATCTCGTCCTCGGCCGGCAGCGAGGTGCCCAGCGGCGGCGCGCCCGGCAGCATCGAGAGCGCGAACGCCGTCACCCCGAGCAGCGCCATCGCGATGAGCCAGCGCGGGTTCAGCGCCTTGCGCGGCGCGCCCACGTGCGCGCGGAAGCCCCCGGTCGCCGAGCGCGCCCGGAGCGGCGGCCGCGCGGGGCGCGGCGGCGCGGGCGCGGTGTGGCTCGCCGGTTCGCGGAGCTTCGCCGGGGCGCTCACGGGGTCGCCTCCTGCTGCGGGGCCGCGCCGGGCGTCGACGATCCGGACGCCGGCGCCGACGACCCGGACGCCGGCGCCGACGACCCGGACGCCGGCGCCGACGACCCGGACGCCGGCGTCGACGACCCGGACGCTGGCGTCGGCGCCCCGGTCCCGGGCGCCCCCGGAGCCGCACCGCCCGGCGAGCCCGCCTCGATCCGGAGCGCGCTCGTGCCGATGGTGACCGCGCGCCGCAGCCGCACGCCGCCAGGCACGGCGGCGCCCGGGACCGCGACGAGCGCGCCGTCGATCGGCAGGAGCTGCGCCTCGCCCGGCCGGGCCGCGATGACCCACGGGCGCCCCGTGATCACGTCGCGCCCGAGCTCCACATGGCACCGCGCCTCGACCCGCGGCGGCGCCGCCGCTCCGGCCCGCGCCGCCGCTGCCCCGGGCCGCGCCGCCGCCCCGCCCCGCCCCGCCACCGCCGCCACGCCCCGCGCCGCCGCCGCCGCAACGCCACGCGCCGCCGCGCCCTGCGGCGCCAGCGCCGGCGCATTCCCTTGCGCGGCGTGCCCGGCTGGCCCGGCCCCGCCCCCCGGCCCAGCCGCCAGCGCCGAGAAATGCGCCCTCAGGTAATACGGATTTCGCTCGGTCGCGTAGCGACGGAAGTTCTCCATCGCCGCGGAGAGATCGCACCCCTCGGTCACGCCCCGGGTCGGGCACGCTTCGTCCCCGCTCGCGCCCGCGCCCGAGCTCCCCGCGCACGTCGCGAGCGCCTGCGCGCGCGCGGCCACGTCGAGCGGCACGGGCGCCACGCCGAGGCGCGTGAGCCGCGCCTCGAGGCGCGTCTCCCCCTGCCCCGGCGCCGCGAAGCGCCGGAGCTCGAAGAAGCGACGGATCGCGCTGCCCAGGTACACGATCGCGAACCGCCCCTCGGCGAACCGCTTCGCGTAGGCCATCGCCATGTCCGTCGCGCCGCTGAACGGCACCTGCTCGCGCGTGCCGTCGAAGAGCCCCACGCGCAGCTCCAGATCGCGCAGCGTCTCCAGGAGCGGCCCCGCGAACGTGGGCACGTGCTCCGGCCGCACGACCTCGTACCCGAACGAGATCACCGCGTCGCGCTCGTAGCTCCGGTCCGCCTCGATCGCCTGGACCGACAGCGCGTTGCCGCCGTCCCCGACCCAGACCTCGTGCGCCCGCTGGAAGAAGCTGCGCAGCCCCTCGGCGCGCCGCACGTCGGCGGCCCCGCTCGGCTCCGCCGTGGGCACCGCCCCCGCGAGCAGCAGCGACTGCGCCGAGAGCGCCTCGGCGAGCGCGAGCCCCGCGCCGAACGCCCCGATCTGCCAGCGCGGCGCGGGCACCTCGACCAGCATCGCGCCCGTGAGCGGCGTCCTCACCGCCTGCGGCGAGGGCGACACCGGCAGGATGCCGCCGATCGACGGCGCAGGGCCGGCGGGGTCCCCCCCGCGCGCGGCCGGCGGCGCCGGCGCGGGCGCCTTCGCGAGCACGAGCCACGCCGGGTTCCCGCGGCGCTCCGGGCCGCCCTCCTCCGGCCCGGGCTCGGCGATGCCCCACGCCGCGGGCGCGGCGTCGGTCCCGCCGATGCGCACCTCGCGGAAGCCGAGGTGCCCGAGGATCGCCCGCTCCCACGCGGTCGACGGCGGCGCGCCGGCGGCGCCGCCGGGACGCGTCGCCGCCGCGATCAGCCGCGGCGCCACGACGCTGTCGAACAGCCGCAGCTCCTCGATCGACGGCGGGCGGAACCGGCCCGGCTGGACCTCCGTCAGGGACACCATCCGCTTCGAGAGCTCCTCCTCGAGCGTCCCGCTCCAGCGCACGACCTCCGGCGCGCCGAGCATGCGCGCGCCGACCGCCTCGGCGACGTGGCGCGGCACCCGCAGGCGCGGCGCGTCGGCGAGGAGCGTGGGCTGCTCGGCCGCCGGGCGGAACGTCATCGCCGTCTCGGCGCCGAGCCCGTCGCCGATCGACACCACCGGCAGCCCCGCCGGCGTGCCCACCACGCTGAGCTCCGGCCCGTCGCCGCCGCCCGGCTCGACGAGCAGCACCTGCGGGCTCTCCAGCGCCTCGATCATCGAGGCCGCGAACGCCTCGTCGTGCCGCCGGATCGCGCCGTGGCGCGACAGCAGCACGACCCCCGAGGCGTCGAGCAGCTCCGCGACCCGGAGCGCCACCGCCGGCAGCGCCGAGCCGACCTCCGCGGGCGCCGCCAGCACCAGCCACTCCGGCGCCCCCGGGCCCCGGCCGGCGCGCCTCCGGATCGCCGCCCGCGGCGCGCTCGACGCGTCCTCCGGATCGTCGAACCGGGCGCCGAGGACGTACCACGGCCGCTCGCCGTCGCCCGCGCGCCCGACGAAGAGCCGCGCGCGCTCCGCCACGCCGAGGATCTCGTCCGCCGGCCGGCCGTCGTGCAGCACGCTGCGCGCGAGCCGGTGCGCGACCCGCCGCGACTCGATGTCGGCGGCGATCGCGGCCGCCCTCGGGCGCGGGCCGGGGCGCGGCGTCGTGTCGGCCAGGACGAGCGACAGCGCGGCGCTCTCGACGCGCGGCGGCGGCCGCGCCTCGGCCGCGGGCGGCGGCGGCGCGCTGCCCCAGCCGAGCGCGACGAGCGCGTAGCCGACCCCGTTGCCGACCAGGAACGCCGTGAGCGACACCTGGATCGTCGGCATGATCACGATGCCGACGTGCTCCTTGTTCCACATCTTCACGGCGAGCAGGCTCGGCAGCAGGTAGCCGAACCCGAAGTAGTCGATCATCTGCAGCCCCGGCGCGAACCGCACCATGGCGAAGCCGATCGCCATCTTCACGATGAAGCCGAGCACGTACACGAAGATCATGCGCCTCGGCCCCACGAGCAGCATCCGGGAGAAGGGGCGGACCGAGGTGATCCAGCGCGAGAGGTAGTAGACGGCGAGCGCCTCGATCGTCGTCGTGAGCAGCTTCGTCGGCTCGTACCAGGCGACGGCGAGCAGGCCGGGCACGAGGATGCCGTTGTAGTCCCACCCGTAGCGGACGTTGTTGCGGGCGCCGAGCAGCGCGCCGATGACCAGGATGATGTGGGCCTTCGGCAGCTCGAGGAACTCGAGCGACAGGCTCTCGTTGAGGACCTGGAAGCGCGAGACCGAGAGGTTCGTCGTCCGGAGCAGCACGCCGAGCACGAGCGTCGTCAGCGCCGTGACGACCGCGAGCCGCGGCGCCGCGCGCACGAGGCCGCTGTTCCAGAAGGCGTTCGCGATGAGCGGCACGAGCACGAGCCCGATGCTGTAGAGCTCCCGCGAGTGCACGAAGTCGTAGCGCGCCGAGACCTCGGGCACGACGAAGCCCTCGACGAAGAGCCGCACGATCACCGCGCCGACGATGAACAGGTAGAACCGCTCGCGCCCGAACGCCGTCGACCACGCGCCCGTCCGGGTGATCCAGCGGCCGATCAGCGCGACGAACAGGTACGTCACGACCGACTCCGCGATGATGAACACCGCGGTGACCGGCGCCGCGAAGAACACCGTCGCCAGGTAGCCGGGCACGACGAGCCCCGCGTACGTCCAGCCGAGCGTCTCGGTGAAGAACGTCCCGAAGACGAGCCCGATCAGGACCGCGGTGTGGAGGCTCCGATCGAGCCCGTTCGGGGGGAAGAGCGGCAGGTTGGAGAGCATGCGGCGGGCGGCGGGGCGGCGGCGGCGGGCGGGTCGGGCCTTCGCGCGGCGCCGCCCGGTCGGGCGGGGAGCGCCGCTACGGGAGCGTGGTGGCGAGGCCGATCGCGCTCGGCGCGCCCCAGCCCGTCGGGTAGTCCCAGCCGGGCCCCGCGGCAAAGAACTCCGTCTCGCCGCTCACGATATCGCGGAACGTCGCCTGCACTTCGGGGGTCGTGTAGAGGATCGAGTTGAGGAACCCGACGCGCGGCAGCCCCTGCGCCTCGCGGTAGCTGTTCACCACGGCGATGAGCCCCGCGAACGTCGGCGCGGAGAACGACGTCCCGCCGTAGCGCTGCCACTCGCCGAGGTAGTAGACCCAGTACGGGGCCGGCGAGAGCGCGGCGTGCATGGCGACGTCGGCGACCGCGCGCTTGCCGCCGGAGCCCTCCACGACCCCGACCTGCCACGAGGGGATCGGGAACGAGAGCGTCGGGCCGGAGCCGGAGCGGGGCCAGGCGACCTCGCTCTCGACCTCGCCGTTCCTGGTCAGCCAGAGCGACGTCCCGCCGACCCCGGTCACGTACGGGCTCGCCGAGGGCGTGTCGGTCTGCGCCGAGTCGCCGGTCGCCGCGACGACCGTGATCCCGAGCGCCGCCGCCATGCGCGCCGCGTTGTGGTACTGGAGCCGCACGGCCGGCGGCTCGGAGTCCTCGCGGTGGGCGAACGAGTCGGTGATGACCGACACCTCGCCGCGCGCGATCGCCTCGTTGAACGTGTAGACCATCGACGTGTTGCGCGCGTCGGGCCCCTGGTACACCACGAGCTCCGCCTCGGGCGCGAGGCCCCCCGACCACTGGACGTCGAGCGTCGACTCCAGGTAGCGCGTCGCGATCGGCTCCATCGTCACGACGACCTGCGGGTTCGACCGCTGCACGCCGAGCGCCCGCCAGAACGACTGGAGATCCCTGAACTTGAAGGTGGCGCCGACCGTGACCCCGAGCTTCACGCCCTGGCCCCGGAAGCCGAGCTCGTAGAGGTCGTCGAGATCGTACGCGGCCGCGATCTGCGCGAGGGTCATCCCCGCGTCGAGGCCGTCCGGCGGGTCCGGCTGGATGCTGCCGCCCTCGGCCGGCAGCGTCCTGGTGCTCGCCGCGAGATCCGCCGTGATGATGCCGGTCGTGCGATCGGACACCCACGTCGGCACGGTGAGCTCGCCGAGGGAGCCGTAGACGTCGAACGGGGGATTGCCCGCCTGCGGGTTCTCGCGCTCGAAGACCCGGAGCTCGGTCTTGAAGGCCTCGTTGAACTGCGCCACCGTGCCGGTGAACTGGATCAGCAGCCGGTTCGTGGCCGTGAAGTTCACCGTGAGCCCCTGCTCCTCGAGCCAGAGCTTCACGAGGTGCACGTCGAGCTCCCGCGGCGCGTGCGCCGCGATGAGCGCCTCCGGGGTGAAGTACTGGCGGAACCGCGGGCTCGCTGGGTCGTAGATCTCCTCGATCGCCTTGTCGAGGAGCCCCGCGTTGCGGATCGGGAAGCCCATCAGCGCGCGGACGATCTCGTCGCCGCCGGCCGTGCCCTTGTCCGTGTACACGCCCGGCAGCGGGGCCGGGATGCCGTCCGTGGCCTCGGTCGGCTCGAGCTCTTCCTCGGTGAAGTCGGGCAGCTCGTCCGGCAGCGCGACCCCGCCCTCGCCGCCGGCCCCGCCTCCGCCCTCCGCCGCGCCCCCGCCGCCGCTCCCGGCCTCGACCCCGCCGCTCCCGGCCGCGCCGCCCGCGCCGCCCGCGCCGCCGCCGCCCGATGAATTGAAGACCTGCACGTCCGACTCGCAGCCACAGCTCGAGGCCGAGAAGGCCACGCTGCTTGCAAGAACGAACAACCCGAGGACAGGAGCGGCCCGGAGAGAGGGTGAAGTGCGGCGCATACCCAGAGCGATTCAAGCCCCTTCCGACAGGCCGATCCAGCCCAATCGACAGCGCGCGCCGACGTCGCATCACACGGGCGCCGCCCGCAACACAACGCGCCTCGGCGGGGGGTGCGGAGCACCACATCGCACCTCGTCTCGAACAGATCCGCCGCTGCGCCGCGGCGCGGCGGCGCGGTCGGAGCGCCGCGCCGCGCATCGGCCGGAGCGCGCCGCGCGCGGGGCGCCCCGGCGCGCCCTAGGGGGCGGCCTGCTTCTCGAACCGCAGATGCATTTGGCGCAGCGGACCTCGGTAGACAATTGTATCGATGCGACCACGATGCGACGCTCGGGCTGCCCGGGCGTCCGTCGCCCCCTTTCGCGCTGCGTTCTTCAGCGAGTATGGCGAAGACCTACCGTCCGCGGATCCCCAAGCCCTTTCGCATCCCGCGTCCGATGACCTCGCAGTCGGAGGCGGCGCGCTTCGCGTGGCTCAGGCCCGATGTGCTCTCGATCGCCGCCGGCGCGCTGATCGCCGCCGTGGCGCCGCTCGAGCGGTTCGACTACGTGGCGCGCGGCCTCGCCGCCTCGGCGCTCGCCGACGCCGCGCCCTCCGCGCAGGTGCTGCTGGTCACGGCCTCGCCCGAGGCGCTGCGCGGCGGGCTCTGCGAGCGCTCGCTCCCCGGGCTGCTCGAGCGCGGGCGCGCGCGCGGCGCGCTGCTGGTCCCCCCGGCGGACGCGTTCTGCGGCGGCGACGCCGCGGGCCGCGGCGCGGGGGCCGCGCCCGTGGTCCGGCTGCCGCCGGGGCTCCTCCGCGTGAGCGCGGGCGAGGTCGTCGGCTTCTTCTCGCTGGGCGCCGAGGAGCGCGCGGCCGAGCTCGGCGCGCTCGGCGTCACCGCGGCGCCGTGGGTGATCAAGAAGGCGCCGCAGAGCGTCCCCGCGGTCAGCCTCCGCGATCTCGCGGACGGCCAGGTCCCGGTGGCCGCGCTCGAGGGCCGCGTCGCGGTGGTCGCGGTCGGCGCGGGGGGCGTCCCGCCGCAGGCGGTCGCGACGTCGGCGCTGCCGCCGGCGAAGGGCGTCGCCGCGGTGCTCGGCGGCCTGCTCGACGGCGGCCGGCGCGCCTCGGCCCCGGCCTGGGTGCCGGCGCTGTTCGTGCTGGCGGCGGGCGGGCTCGTGGGGCTCGCGCGCCGCCGCCACGGCAGCCTGGTCGCGACGGCCGCGCTGTTCCTCGCCGTGTTCGCGCTCGCCGCGGGCCAGGGCGCGCTCGCCGCGCGGGCCGAGGCGAGCCTGCTGCCGCTGCCGAGCACCCTGTTCGGCCTCGCGGTCGCGTTCGCGGGCGTGATGATCCTGCGCGGGCTCGCCGTCCAGCGCTCGGTCGATCGCGCCGCGGAGCTCATCCAGCGGGCCGCGCTGTTCCGCATGCAGGGGGTCCACACGCTGCCGGACGAGGAGTTCTGGCCGCGCGTCGCGCGCCTCGCGGAGCAGGCGCACCCGGCGGATCTCGTGCTCGTCGCGGAGCTGCCGCCGGGCAGCTGGCACCTCAAGTTCTGGAACGATCGGCCGGGCGGCGAGAGCCTCGTCGCGGAGCGCCGCCACGACGTGCGCCGCCCGCCGTACAGCAGCGAGCAGGGCGTGCCGGCGATCCGCCTGGCGCGCCGCTTCCTGACGAAGCAGGACATGCCGGCGGTCGTGGTCCCGCTCATCGCGTTCGGCGAGATCGAGGGCTACGCCTTCTTCTGCGGCCCGGTCGCGGAGTCGACGTACTCGCGCGAGCCGGAGCGGGCCGAGCACGTCGGCCGCGAGCTCGCGCTCCTCCTGCGCCGGAAGCGCCTCGCGCGCACCGCGATCGCGGAGGGCGGCGCGGGCGAGGGGCGGGCCGGCCACGCGCCGGCGGACGATCTGGTCGAGGGCGCGCGCGTCGCGCTCGACGATCTCCAGCTCTTCGGGTCGATGCTGCGGAGCGCGCCGGTCGGGCTCCTGTACGCCGACGCCTTCGGCGACGTCCGCTTCCTCGCGCCGGAGTTCGCGAGGTGGCTGCGCGCGCGCGACGTCGCGCTGCCCCCGGAGAGCGCGAGCGCGGCGCTCCCGCCCGGCTCGCTCACGCTGGGCGACGTCCTCGGCGCCACGTCGGCGGGCAGCGCGGAGGTGTCGCTCTCCAGCGTGATGGCGAGCGACGAGGGCATCGAGCTCAGCGTCAGCGCGCCCGAGCCCGCGGTGCTCTCGGTGCGCCCGCTGCGCCGCGAGTCCGACGGCTCCTCGTGGATCGCGGGCTACGTCGCCGCGCTGATCCCGGTGAAGCAGCCGGCCCCCGTGTCCGGGAACGTGCGGCCGCTCGCGGCGCGCGACGCGACGGATCCGCTCTGCGCCTTCCAGCTCGCCGACGTCGTGGTCGACGCGGTCGCGAGCGCCGGCCGCGCGACCGGCCGCGCGGTGCGGCTCGAGCCGATCCGCGGCGCGACGCACGCGCTCGGGCACCGGGGCGAGCTCGCGCAGGCGCTCGAGGCGTTCCTGGTCGACGTCGCGAGCCGCGGGCTCCCTGGGCACGGCCCGGTGGTGTCGGTGCGCGAGGCGCCGCAGGGCGTGCAGCTGTCGATCCTGGACGTCGGCTTCGGCCTGGGGCTGCCGGAGTCGGCGCTCCAGCGCGTGCTGACCGCGCCCGGCGCGGCGCCGGCCGGGCTCGAGCCGCTCGGCCGGCTCATCCTGGCCGTGGAGGACAGCCACGGGCAGGCGGAGCTGAAGACGAACGACGGCTGGGGCATCACGCTGACGGTGACGCTCCTCAGGGCGCACCCGCGCGTCGGCGCGGCCGTGCAGGAGAGCGGCAAGCCGGCGGCGCAGCAGAACGTGATCGCGATCGGGAGGGCGAGCCCGAAGTAGCGCCGAGGAGCGGGGGACGAGCGCGCAGGGGCGGCCCCGGATGCGGGTCCCCGGCCGCCACGGCGTCCTGATCTCGCCGGCTGGGCCCATCGAGCCCCGGAACGACCCGATTCACGAGGTCGACCGGCGGCTCGCCCTCGGAACGCCCCTGGTCGGCCTGGTCCTGCAGACTGCGCATCGGTACGCCACACGGCAGCTCGGGCATACATTGCGCTGCCCTCCTTCGTCCTGAGTCGATTCGACGGACTCGATCTCCCGCAGGGGCCGCCCCGTTCGGCGACTGCACCTGAACCTGGTTCGCCATGGTGTTAGCGGGCCAGCGAGCGTGGGCGTTGCCAACGCCCTGGCGGCGCTGCTCGGTGCCAGACCTCCCCCCTCGAAGATATGATTGGTCGCATGCACGACCTTTCACGGGCAGGCGAGCGAGGTTAGGCGATCGATGATCGTCAGAAGAGGTTGCGCGCTCCTCGAGAGGATCGAGGAACACGCTGATTTCAGCTTGATCCGCGCGCGCCGCGAGGGCGACGGTGTCCCTGTCTTGCTGAAAATCCTGCGCGCGGAGAGGGCGGCTCGCGCCGAGGTCGCGCGCTTCAAGCACCAGTGCGAGCGCATCGCGCAGCTCGCCTCGCCTCGCCTCGTCGCGCTGCACGGCGTCGAGGAGCTCGCCGGCGCCCTCTTCGTCGTTCTCGAGGACTTCCCGGGCCGCGCTCTCGCGCGGATCCTCGCCGCGCGCCCGTCGCGCGCAATGCCGGTCAGCGAAGCGATCGAGCTCGCGGCCGCGCTCGCCGAAGGCCTCGCCGCGGTGCACGCGGCGGGGCTCATCCACGGCGATCTGCGCCCACACAACGTGCTCGTCGGCGCGTGCGGCGCGGTCAAGATCACGAGCTTCGGCGTCGACGCCGAGATCACCCGCGCGCACGAACGGCTCTACGCGCCGGCGGTGATCGCCGACGTGCTGCCCTACGTCTCCCCCGAGCAGACAGGCCGCATGAACCGCGGCGTCGACTACCGGACGGACCTTTATGCGCTCGGCGTCATCCTTCACCAGATGCTCACGGGGCAGCGCCCCTTCGAGGCCCTGGACCCGATGGAGCTCATCCACGCGCACCTCGCCCTCGCGCCCGCGCCGCCGTGCCGCGTCGACCCGACGATCCCCGAGGCCGTCTCCGGCGTCGTGCTCAAGCTGCTCGCGAAGAACGCCGAGGACCGTTACCAGAGCGCCGAGGGCCTGCTCGCCGACCTCGAGCGCTGCCGCGAGGCCCTGTGCGGCACGGGGACGATCGAGCCATTCGTCGCGGGCCAGCGCGATCGCCAGGACCTGTTCCGGATCCACCAGAAGCTCTACGGCCGCGAGCAGGACGTCGAGGCGCTGACTGCCGCGTTCGAGCGCGCGCTCGAGGGCAGCCGCGAGATCGTCCTCGTCTCCGGCTACTCGGGCATCGGCAAGTCCTCGCTCGTGCACGAGATCCTGCGGCCGCTCGCGCGGCAGAGAGGCTATTTCACGAGCGGCAAGTACGACCAGTACAACCGCGACGCGCCCTACAGCGCGGTGATCCAGGCGTTCGACGGCCTCGTGCGGCACATCCTCACCGAGAGCGAGGCGCGCATCCAGCGCTGGCGGAGCGCGATCCTCGAGGCGCTCGGGCCGAACGCGCAGGTCGTCTGCGACGTCATCCCCTCGCTCTGCCATGTGCTCGGCGCGCAGCCGCCCGTGCCGGCGCTCGACCCGCTCGAGGCGCAGAACCGCCTGAACCGGTGCTTCTTGCTGTTCGTCTCGGTGTTCGCGCGCGGCGCGCACCCGCTCGTCCTGTTCCTCGACGACCTTCAGTGGATCGACCCCGCGAGCCTCGGGCTGCTCCGCGCGCTGCTCGCCGACGACTCGCTCGAGGCGCTCTTCTTCTGCGGCGCCTACCGCGACAACGAGGTGCCGCCCGGGCACCCGCTCGTCCGGGCCATCGAGGAACTCAAGCACGCGGGGCTCGTCGTGCGCGACATCGTCCTCGCCCCGCTCGCGCGCCGGCACCTGCTCCAGATGCTCTCGGACAGCCTCAAGCGCGACGACTGCGGGCCGCTCGCCGACGCGGTGCTGAAAAAGACGGGTGGCAACCCGTTCTTCGTCAAGGAGTTCGTCCGGTCGCTGCACGACGACGGCGCGCTCACGTTCGCAGCCGGGTCAGGCTGGCGCTGGGACCTCGCCAGGATCGACGCGCTCACGTACACGGACAACGTCGTCGATCTCATGGTGCGCACCATCGCGCGCCTGCCGTCGGAGGCGGTGGAGGCGCTCAAGCTCGCCGCGGCGATCGGCAACCGGTTCGATCTCGACGTGCTCGCCACGGTGAGCGAGTGCTCGCCGGAAGAGGTGTACGGCCGCCTCGATCCCGCCGTCGTCGAGGGGCTCGTGCTCGCCGGGCGCGAGGGCTACCGCTTCGCCCATGACAAGGTCCAGGAGGGCGCCTACGCCATGATTCCGGAGGCGAACCGGCCCGCCTTCCACCTCCGGATCGGCCGGCTGCTCGCGGGCAAGCTGGATCTCTCCGAGAGCCAGAGCCTCTTCGACGTCGTCGGCCACCTGAACAGCGCAGGCGACCTCGTGTCGGCCCCCGCGGAGCGCTTTTCCCTCGCCCGCATGAGCCTCGAGGCCGCCTGCCGCGCCGAGGACGCGTCCGCCTTCGGCGCCGCCCTGCGCTACCTGGAGCTCGGCCTCCTGCGCCTCCCGGAGGACGCCTGGACGTCGCAGTACCCGCTCCGCCTCGAGTACGGGATGAAGACGGGCCTCATGCTCTCGCTCTCGGGCCAGCACGACGATGCCCTCGCGGTCCTCTCCGACTGCCTGGAGCGGGCCGCGAGCCGGCTCGATCGCACCGAGGTGTTGCGGCTCAAGATGAACGTGCAGGTGCTCAAGAATGATCTGCCCGCTGCGCTCGCGGAGGGACTCGCGGCCCTGCGCCCGTTCGGGCTCGACCTGCCCCTGTCCCCCGACGAAGCCATGGTCGACGCCCAAATCCGGGCGACGATGGCTCTCGTCCGGGAAAAGACGCTCGAAGCGCTGCCAGACCTGCCGTCGCTCGCGGACCCGGAGATCCGCGCCATGCAGGATGTGCTCGAGGCGCTCTTCCTCCCCTGCGGGTTCTTGAGCCCCAACAACCGCGGCATCACGGTCGCGAAGCTCGTCGAGAACACGCTCCGCCACGGGCTATCGAAGCACGCGATCTTCGGCTGCATCAACTTCGGAACGTTCCTCTGCGGCCGCGGCGACATCGAGCTCGGCTACCGCTTCGGCCGCGCCGCCATAAACCTTTCGGAGCGCTACCCGGACAAGAAGTCCGAAGCGATACTCCGAAACATGTGGGGCTCCTACGTGCAGCACTGGAGGGAGGGTTACCCCGCTTGCCAGAAGTCGCTGCTCGCGGGGATGCACACCGGGCTCGAGACGGGCCAGTACATCTGGGCGTTCTACACCGCGGTCAACGCCGTGATGAACAGCCTCCTGCGCGGCCTCCCGCTCTCCGACCTCCTCGCCGAGGCGCAGAGCTATCAGCCGATATGCAAACTCGACAGGGGCAACGCCATCTCCTGGATGGTCGATGCGGTCGTACAGATCGCGCACCAGCTCTCGGTCGAGACCGCGCACCCGGCCAAGCTCAAGGGCGCGTGGATCGACATCGACGAGGTGCTCGAGAAGGCTCGCCGGATGGGCAACGTGGTCTCGCCTCCCTCCGCCCAGACATACATCGTGATCCTCGGCGTCTTCCAGGGCGCCTTCGAGGAAGCGGCGCGCACCGCGCTCTCGATAGACGTCGAGATCCCGACCGTGGCGGGCTGGCTCGGCATCCCCGCGTGCCATTTCTACGCCGGCGTCGCGCTCACGCGGGCGGCGGACGTGGTCTCCCCGGACGAGCGCGCGCTCTTCCTCGCCCGCGCGGAGCTCTTTGCTGAACGACTCTCGCGCTGGGCGGACCTCTGCCCGGAGAACATGGCGCACCGCAGCGCCCTGCTCGGCGCCGAGCTCGAGCGCATCCGCGGCGACGCGCGCGCGGCGTGGGAGCGCTACGACGAGGCGATCGCCCTCGCGCACCGCGGCGGCTACGTCCACGACGAGGCGCTCGCCAACGAGCTTGCGGGCCTTTCCTTCCGCGCGCTCGGCAAGACCACCATCGCCCGCACCTACCTGACCGAGGCGCACGGGGCCTACGGCCGATGGGGCGCGACCGAGGCGATGCGGCGCCTCGAGCGCGCGTACCCCGACCTCGTCCCGTGCGAGATCCTCCGCGGCGCGACGTGCCCGGAGGCCGACGCGCCCGCCACCACCGCGCTCGACCTAGGCTCGGTGCTCAAGGCCTCCCAGGCCATCTCGGGCGAGATCGTCCTCGACCGCCTGCTCGACGCGCTCATGCGCATCCTGGTCAAGAACGCCGGCGCGCGGCGGGGCTGCCTGCTCCTCGCCCGCGCCGAGGCCCTGTTCTTGGCGGCCGAGGCGAGGGCGGAGGGGACCCAGATCGAGGTGCGTATTCCTCACGAGCCCGAAGCCTCCCCTTCGGATCTGCCGGCGTCCCTGCTCAACTACGTCAGGCGCAGCGGGGAGAAGGTGATCCTGGACGACGGGACGGCACAGAGTCCCATCATCGCCGGCGGCGACTTCTATCGTTACCCCAAATCCGCCCTCTGCCTGCCCATCCGGCGGCAGGCGGAGCTCGTGGGGCTGCTTTACCTGGAAAACGACCTCGTCGCCGGCGCGTTCACCCCGGACCGGCTTTCGGTGATGGAGCTGCTCTCGGCCCAGGCCGCCATATCGATCGCCAATGCCACGCTCTACGCCGACCTGCTCCAGGAGAACAGCGAGCGCCGGCGAGCGGAGCAGGCCGTGCGGGACAGCAAGGAGCTGCTGCAGTCGATCATCGACAACTCGACAGCGGTCATCTACCTCAAAGATCTCGAGGGTCGCTACCTGATGATCAACCGGCGCTACGCCGAGCAGTTCCACGTCAGTGAGCAGGCGATCCTCGGCCGGACCGACTACGATGTCTTCCCCAGGGAGCGGGCCGATGCCTTCCGCGCCGTCGACCAAGAGGTGGTGGCCACCGGAACGGCGCTGCAAGCCGAGGACGAGGTCCCCCAGGACGATGGGCTGCACACCTACCTCTCGCTCAAGTACCCCCTGTGCAACGCGGCGGGGCAGCCCTATGCCGTCTGCGGAATTTCCACCGACATCACCGAGCGCAAGCAGGCCGAGGCGGAGCGCCAGGCCCGCAAAACGGCCGAAGCCGAGAGCCGGGCGAAGACCGAGTTCCTGAGGAACATGAGCCACGAGCTGCGCACGCCGCTCAACGCCATCCTCGGCTACGCCCAGATCCTCAAGCGCTCCCCGTGGCTCGAAGCCCGCGAGGCGACGGGGCTGGATACCATCCAGCAGAGCGGCCAGCACCTCTTGACCCTCATCAACGACCTTCTGGACCTGGCCAAGATCGAGGCGGGCAAGATCGAGCTCTACCCCGAGCCCATCCACCTCTCGGCCTTCCTGACGGTCGTCGCCGACATCATCCGCGTCAGGGCGGAGCAGAAGAGCCTTTACTTCGTCTACGAGGTCACGCCCCACCTGCCTCAGGCGGTGCTGGCCGACGAGAAGCGCCTGCGCCAGGTGCTGCTCAACCTGCTGGGCAATGCGGTGAAATTCACCGACCGGGGGCGGGTGCGCTTCGGGGTGCGACCTCTTTCCCTGGACGGGGCCTCGGCGCGGCTGCGCTTCGAGGTGGAGGATACCGGCGTCGGAATGACGCCGGAGCAGCTGGCCAAGCTCTTCCAGCCCTTCGGGCGGGTAGGCGATGTGCGACGCCGCGCGGGTGCCGGCCTGGGGCTCATGATAAGCCGCCAGCTGGTGCACCTCATGGGCAGCGAGATCCACGTGGAGAGCCGGCCCGATGAGGGCAGCCGGTTCTGGTTCGAGGTGACGCTGCCGGTGACCGAGCTCGCGGCGCCCCTCCGGCCCTCCGAGCGGGCCCCCATCGGTTACGAGGGGCCGCGCCGGAAGGTGCTGGTCGCCGACGACGTGGTGGGCAATCGGGCGGTGCTCTCGGACCTGATGAGCGGCCTGGGCTTCATGGTCTGCGAGGCGGCCAACGGCCAGGAGGCCGTCGAGCAGGAGATGGCGGCGTCGCCGGATCTGGCGGTGATGGATCTGGTCATGCCGGTGATGGGCGGCCTGGAGACCATCCATTGCATTCGTCGCAATCGCCAGGCTCGGGGGCTCGCGCGGCTGCCGTTCATCGTCGTCTCCGCGAGCGCCAACGAGGAGGACCAGGCAGAGAGCGTCGCCGCCGGCGCCGACGCCTTCCTCACCAAGCCGATCGACCAGGAGGGTCTGCTGCGGATCATCGGAGCCCAGCTCGGGTTGACCTGGATCTATAGCAGACCAGCCGAGCAGCAAGCCGGGGACGGGGACGCCGCGGCGCTCGTGATGCCGCCCCGCGAGCAGATGGAAGCCCTGCACGCCCTGGCCCTGAAGGGCAACATGCGCGACATCCAACAGCTAGCGGCCTACCTGACCACCCTTGACGAACGCTACCGCCCCTTCGCCGACCGCCTGCATCGCCTGGCGCAGGGCTATCAGTCCAAGGCGATCCGCCGCCTGGCGGAGGAGCACCTGCATGGAGTCGAGCCGAACGCGACGCTGGGGCCGAAGCGGCGGCGCATGGGGGGCGGCCAGCGACCATGAGCAGAGCCACAGCGCCCGGCGCTCGCCCCCGCACGATCCTGATCGTGGATGACACGCCAGCCAACCTCGGCGTGCTGGTGGATCATCTGGAACGCATGGGTCATCAGATACTCATCGCTCAGGACGGTGAAGAGGCCTTGGAGCGGGCCAGCCTCATGAGACCCGACCTGATCCTGCTGGACGTGCTGATGCCGGACATCGACGGTTTCGAGACGTGCCGGCGCCTGAAAGCGGCTGAAGGCACCCGATACATCCCGGTGATCTTCATGACCTGCCTCACCGACGCGGCCGACAAGCTCGTGGGGTTCACGGCGGGGGGCGTCGATTACATCACCAAACCATTCGAGATTGGAGAGGTGATAGCGCGGGTCACGACGCACCTGAGCCTGCGCGAGGCGCAAAAAGAGCTCGAAGAAAAGAACGCGGAGCTGCGGCGCGTCCATCAAGAGCTGGAACAGCGGGTACGAGAACGCACGGCCGAGCTGGCCAGATCGAACGCCGCTCTCCGCGAGAGCCAGCATCTGCTTCAGGCCATCGTCGACAACACGACCGCCGTCATCTTCGCGAAGGACATCGAGGGCCGCTACATGCTCGTCAACCGCGGCTTCGAAGAGCTCTTCCACATGCGCCGCGAGCAGGTCATCGGCAAGACCGACCACGACCTCTTCCCGCGCGAGCAGGCCGATGGGTATCGGGCCAACGACTTGCTTGTCCTGCAGCAGAATCGGACCATGGAGCTCGACGAGGCGGCCCCCCAGCGCGACGGCGTACGCACGTACATATCTATCAAGTTCCCGCTCCGCGGCCCCGCCGGAGAACCTGAAGGCGTCTGCGGTATCTCGACCGACATCACGAGCCGCAAGCACGCCGAGGACGTGCTGCGCCGTTCCTACTCACTCCTCGAGGCTACGCTCGAATCGACGGCGGACGGCATCCTGGTCGTCGACAGCGCGAGGCGCGTCGTGCGCCATAACCACAGGCTCGCGCAGATGTGGCGCATCCCCGACGACGTCCTTGCCAACGGATCGGCCGACGTGTGCCTCGCGTTCGCCTGCGGCCAGCTCCGTGAGCCCGAGCTCTTCGTGCAGAGCGTCCATGACCTCTGTGCCGAGCCCGAGGTGAGCGCCGTCGACACGTTCGCGCTTCTGGACGGACGGGTCTTCGAGCGTTATTCGCAGCCCCAACGCCTCGGCGGGCGCGTGGTCGGGCGGGTCTGGAGCTTCCGCGACATGACGGCGCGCGTGCACGCCGAACAGCAGCGCGATCGGCTCCTGCTAGAGGAGCGGCGCACGCGCGCGGCGGCGGAGGAGGCTACCCGTCTGCGGGACGAGTTCCTCCTCGTCGCCTCGCACGAGCTCCGTACCCCGCTCACCAGCCTGCAGCTCTCCATTCAATCGCTGGAACAAAGGCTCTCGCGGGGCATGGACGTCGAGCGCGTGCGATCCGCGGTCGCCCTCTCCAGCCGCCAGATCAAGCGCCTCGCCACCCTCATCGATATGCTCCTCGACGTCTCCCGGATCCAGGCGGGGAGGCTCGAGCTGAACAGGGCGCCCGTCAATCTGCGCGAGCTGGTCACCGAGATCGTCGTCCATCTCGGCGACCAGCTCGTGCAGTCGGGCAGCACGCTCGCGATGCGCGCGGAGCAGCCGATCATCGGCTGGTGGGACCCGTACCGCCTGGAGCAGGTCGTGACCAACCTCCTCACCAATGCCATCAAGTTCGGGGAACACTCGCCGATCGAGATCGCCATCACCGGGGAAGATCGGGTCGCACGGCTCTCGGTGACGGACCATGGGATCGGGATCCCGGCTGAGGTGCAGGAGCAGCTCTTCGAGCGATTTCGCCGCGGCGTCTCGTCGCGGCATTACGGAGGGCTCGGGCTCGGCCTCTATATCGCGCGCACCATCGTCGAGGCGCACGGCGGGCGAATCCGCCTATCGAGCGAGGTCGGCCGGGGCTCGACCTTCTGCGTCGAGCTGCCGCTCTCGACCGAGAGCGCAGGGAGCCATCATACATAGCCGGAGCCGATCACCCCAGCATACCGGCTTCGGGGCTACTCCCGACCCCAGCCCTCATCGCGCGCTTACGCACGACTCGGCCGCCTGCCGTCCCGCTCGTGGGCTTCTTGCCGCCCGGCGACCCGCGGGGCGCGGGGCACGGGGCACGAGGCGCCATGATCGCGGGAGCTTCCGGCGCGATCCGACTCACCCTACGCCCGCTCGATCTCGAATCGTCCGACGCCGAGCCGGATCCGCCCGGTGCCGGGTCGCCGCTCGAGGAGGTTTGCCGCGCCCTGGACGCCCGCCGCCAGGAACTGCTTGCGCGCGCGGCACACATCGACGTTGAGACGGTACTCGTCCATGGCGAGCATGCGGCAGAGCTCGTCGCGATCGCGCCACCCCTGCCGCGCCGGCGGCGCGCCGGCGTCCTCGAGCCGGGCGCGCGCCAGCGTCAGCAGGAGATAGTGGTGGCTGCGCGCGGGCAGGCGGACCTCGCCCGCGCGGTGGAGGATCGTGATCTCGACGCGCTCCTCGTCCCGGCTCACATGAAACCGGAGCGCAATGCAATCGAGCAGGGGGCCACCAGCCTGCCGCCCGGCCTCGCCGTCGAGCGTGGGGCCGGTGGCCGCCGGAAGATCGAGGCTCCAGGCCTCGCCGTCCACGACCACGATTTCTCTGTCCTCGACGGCGCGCACGTCCCCCTCGGCTTCCAGCATCCAGCGGCCGTTGCGGCCCTCGATCAAGCTCACCCGAGGGTGGTCGTCCTCGGGCAGCACGAGCAACCCGGCGCTCGACGTGCGCACGGAGCCGCTCGCGACATGCAGGGCGCTCGCCACGGGCGGCGCCGCCTCCACCAGCGTGAAGACGAACGCGCGCGCGCTCGGATCCCCCAGCGCGAACGCGTCGCCCTCCGCGATGAGGACGCGCTCGCCCGCCGGGACCCGCTGATTGCGGATGAAGACGCCGTTCTTGCTCGCCAGGTCGCGCAGCTCCCAGCCCGCCGCGGTCCAGCGCACCGAGGCATGCTCGCCCGAGATGCGGGCGTCGTTGAGCCGCACATCGCACGTCGAGGAGCGCCCGATCAGGCACCGCGAGCGCAGCAGCAGGACCTCCCCGAGCGCGTGGTGCTTCAGCCGTCCCATGGCGTGCCCTATAGTACCAGCGGCACGAACCCACGCATGCCGTCGGAGACCCTGTGGACCAGCAGGACAGCGAGCATCAGGCGCCCATGATCGGCGGCGAGGGGGCTGGAGAGGAGCCCGAGGACCCCCATCGGACGAAGACCATGCAGAACGTCCGAGCCGCCTCGCGCGTCGCGCGCACCCCGACGGCCGTCGCGGATGAGACCCTGGCGCAGGACGCGGCGGAGGCGGCCGGCAGCGGCGTCGTGATGCCGCCGCGCTACCGCGACCTCGGCGTCATCGGCAGCGGCGGCTTCGGTGACGTCCGCCGCGTCCACGATCTCGTCCTCGACCGCGTGGTCGCGATGAAGATCCTGCGCAGGGACGTGGGCGACGCCGAGCGCGTGCGGGCGCGCTTCCTCGAGGAAGCGAAGCTGACCGCCGGGCTGCAGCACCCGGGCATCGTCGCGGTGCACGACGGCGGCCGGCTCGACGACGGCCGGCTCTGGTACACCATGCCCGAGGTCCGCGGGCGGACACTCCGCGAGATCATCGACGAGGCGCACGCGGCGCCGGCGCCGAGCGGGCACCGCGAGGCGGGCGCAGGCTGGACGTTCCGGCGCATGATCGATGCCTTCGCGCGCGCCTGTCAAGCGGTCGCTTACGCGCACCGCCAGGGCGTGGTGCACCGCGATCTCAAGCCCGCCAACGTGATGGTCGGCGAGCTCGGCGAGGTGCTCGTGATGGACTGGGGCATCGGCCGGCGCATCGCCCGCGCCGCGTCCCCGCCGTCGCCCGATCCTCTCGAGGCGCAACCGCCGTCGTCCGCCCCCTTGAGCCCGGCGCCCGCATCGCGCCCGGCGCCCGAGCTCACGCTCGACGGCGACGTGCTCGGTACGCCGGCGTATATGCCCCCGGAGCAGGCGCGCGGAGACCACAAGCGGCACGGGCCCGCGAGCGACGTCTACGCGCTCGGCGCGATCCTCTATCACGCGCTCGCCGGACGCCCGCCCTACGAGGGCACCGTGCTCAGCGTGCTGGGGCAGGTCCTGAGCGAGCCGCCGACGCCGGTCGTGGAGGCGGCGCGGGGCAAGCCGGTGCCCCTGGAGCTCGCGGCGATCTGCGAGCGCGCGATGCGGCGCCCGATCGAGGAGCGCTACCCGGACGCCGAGTCCCTCGCGCGCGAGGTGCTCGCTTGGCTCGACGGCGAGCGGCGGCGCGAGCAGGCCCTCGCGGTGGTGGCGGAGGCGCGGGCGATGGAGCCGGAGATCGCCGGGCTCCGGGCCGAAGCGGCGCGGCTGCGGGGCGAGGCGCAGTCGCTCCTCGCGGAGGCGCGGTCGTTCGATCCGGCGGCGCGGAAGCAGCCCGGCTGGGCGCTGGAGGACGACGCGGCACGGCTCGAGGTCGCCGCGGTGCTGCGCGAGACGGAGTGGCGGGAGACGCTGCGGGGCGCGCTGACGGTGGACCCGGATCTGCCGGAGGCGCACGCGATGCTCTCCGATCACTACCGCGATCGGCTGATCGAGGCCGAGCGGGCGCGCCGCGACGAGGACGCGGTGCGCTTCGAGGCGCAGCTGCGCGCGCACGACCGGGGCCGGCACGCGTCGCTGCTGAGGGGCGAGGGGGCGCTCACGATCGTGACCGAGCCGCCCGGCGCCGCGGTGCTCCTGGAGCGCAACGCGCTGCGGCAGCGCCGGCTCGTGCCCGAGGCGGTGAAGGAGCTCGGCCGGACGCCGCTCCGTGGCGTGCCGCTCCAGCGCGGGAGCTACCGGCTGCGGATCCGGGCGCCGGGGCGGGCCGAGGTGCGCTATCCCGTGCTGATCGAGCGCGGCGCGCACTGGGACGGGTGCGCGCCGGGCGAGCGCGAGCCGACGCCGATCCACCTGCCCGCGGAGGGCGAGCTCGGCCCCGACGACGTGTATGTGCCCGCGGGCTGGTGCTGGCTCGGCGGGGACTCGGACGCGTCGGACAGCCTGCCGGCGGCGCGGATCTGGGTGGATGCCTTCATCCTCCGCCGCTTTCCGGTGACCAACGCCGAGTACCTCGCCTTCCTGAACGACCTGGTCGCGTCGGGGCGCGAGGACGAGGCGTTCGCGGCGTGCCCGCGGGGGCAGGCGGGGATCCATGAGAACGCCGACGCCCGCCTGCATTTCCGGCGCACCGAGGGCGGGCGCTTCCTGCTGGGCGAGGACGAGCTCGGCTACCCGTCGGCGGCCGACATGCCGGTCGCGCTCATCGATTGGCACGCGGCCTCGGCGTACGCGAGCTGGCTTTCGGCGCGCACAGGCAGCCCCTGGAGGTTGCCGAACGAGCTGGAGCGCGAGAAGGCGGCGCGCGGCGTCGACGGCCGGGCCTGCCCGTGGGGCGATTTCCTCGACGCGTCCTTCGCCTGCGTGATCGAGAGTTACGAGCAGAAGCCGCGCCGCGCCTCCGTCGACAGCTACCCTGACGACGAGAGCCCGTACGGGGCGCGCGGGCTCGCCGGCAACACGCGGGACTGGTGCCTGAACGGATGGTGGCGGACGGGGCCGCCCGTCGACGGGGGGCGGCTGCGCATCGAGGAGCCTCCCGCCGGGAGCGCCGCGGACTACCGGGCTGTCCGGGGCGGGGCCTGGAGCAGCCCGATCGATCTCGCGCGATCCGCGGTGCGGTTCGGCGCGCCGCCGGGCACCCGCCGGCTCACGGTGGGGGTGCGCGTGGCCCGGTCGTACGCCCGGTAAGGGGGCGCGCTCGGCCCGGCGCTACGGCGCCGTATTGATGGCCCGAAACGTGAGCTGTTGGTCCGCCGTGTTGTTGTTCAGCGTGACCACGCCGCCCGCGGGGATCTGGATGAACCCCGCGCTGCCGTGGTACCACGTGGCGCTCCCGCTCCAGACACCTCCGCTGTTCGTGAAGCCCCAGACGAGCCCGATGTGGCTCGTGGTGTTCACGAACAGCGTGCTGCTGGCGGCCGGCGACGCGGCCGAGCCGAACTGCACCGCGTTGATCTGGAAGGTGGGGCTCGTGGGCGCGGTCGTCGCGGCCTTCGCGGAGATCTTGATCGACGTGGCGCCGGCGGGGAGCGCGGCGCTCAGCACGAAATACTCCTTGGTGATGCCGCCGACGCTGAGCGAGGTGATCTCGCCGAGCAGCGTCCAGGTGCCCGCCACGGAGGCCCGCACGATATATTTCATCCCCGGATCGAGCTCCATCACGATCCCCGGCGGCCGCTCGACGGATTTCTGGAGAGCTTCAGCCGTTCCGGGCTCGGAGTGCTGGTTCTGCTGATTCATCGTCGCCTCCATCATGCCTGGCCTCGGGTTCGGGCCCGGCGGGTGTTCTTCGGCCAAGGGATAACCGTACCGGTGATTGGGCGCTATTTCACGGCTATTTCACGGCGGGAGTGACGGGGCCGACGTTCTTCCCACCGCCTCTCCCACGTCGCGCGCGACGTGGCGATCGCGTACGAGCCCATCCATCCCGTGCGGCGTGTGCGGCGGTCCTCGCGATCGGAAGGGCGAGCTTGAAGCAAGTCGAGCCCGGCGCGAGGCAGGCGGCCTCCGGGGCCACGAGGGCTGCCGCCTCCACGTAGGGGGCGGGGCCTCCAGGGGACGCGTCGCAGCGTCCCACGGGCCGGCGTGCGCCGGCGCCGGCCCCCCGGGGGCGCGACGCGCCGCCGGCAAGGCTCAAAACACCTGGAGTCATGACAAGTTAGTGCATCCCTCTCCCACGGGAGCGCGCCTCGCACGCCTCGCCGGACAGGGCTCTTTCCGGCGGGCTCCCCGCGCCGGATCACCGGCATATCCGTTGCTCTATAGGTTCGCGTTCGGCGCGCAAGAGAGATCGCCGAACGGAAAGCAACGCATTCGCGGCGCGCGCAGGCCACGGACCGAGCTCCTTCGGTCCGACCGGCCCGGTGCGCCCTGCCGCAGGAGTCAGGAGATCGTCATGAATACCTATCGCATCGTCAACGGGCTCGCCCTGCGCCGTCCACCGACGAATGGAGGAGGGGGCGGCCCGCACAGGGAACTTCTGCCACGGCGGCGAGCGCGGCCTGCGTGAGGGGGGCGGATCGTAGAAGAGAATGACCTGTCACCGACGACGAGCGGCGCTTCGCCCTTCGGCCGGAGTCTCTGCTCCCCTGGACCATCGCAGTCGATGAGGGCGCACTCGTCAGGATCGCGAGACGCGCAAGGGAGGGCCCGCAACAAGCGCACAGCTCCAGTGCCTCTCGTTCGTGCCCCTCCTCCCGACGAGGATTCCTCACGGGTCAAAAACACTTGACATCACCTCATCACAAAAGTTACCAAGAACGGAAGCAGATTGGTTCCATCTTAGATACTTGGAGTTCAGGCATGCATCGCGTTCACGCTTGGGGCCTTGCGCTTGTCTTCGTGACCATCCATGGAGGCTGCAGTTCATCACCTTCGGGCTCGAGCTCCGATGGAGACGGCGGAAGCGGGGGCGGAGCCAGCTCCAGCAGCAGCAGCAGCAGCACCGGCGGAGGCAGCACCGGCGGCGGCAACACCGGCGGCGGCAACACCGGCGGCGGCTCCGCGAGCAGCTCGTCGAGCGGCGGTGAGCAGGGCGGCGCGGGCGGCGAGGCCCCCGCCCAGCAGGGCTGCGCGTCCGGCAAATACATCCTCTGCGAGGACTTCGAGGGCACCGACGCGGGCGGGATCCCTCAGGGCTGGACCAAGCACGGCGATGCGATCGCGGTCGCCGACGATCAAGCGGCCAGCGGCAACCGCTCGTTGAAGATGGGCCCCGTTCCGAACGGGGAGCGGCGCATCTACCACGACGCCTCGCAGCTCGGGAGCGGGCACTGGGGCCGGATCCGCTACAGGGTCCAGCTCCCGGTGCCTGACGCGTTCGTCCATTCGACGCTCGTCGCGCTTCAGGGCGTCGGCCCCACCACGGGCCCCCAAGAGGTCCGCGTCGTGGATACCGTGAAGGAGGACAAGGACGGCTGGGACAACGACGGCAACGGGTCGCACATCCAGTACATCTACAACGTGCAGCCCTCCGGGGCGGAGTTCGGCAAGGCGAGCACGTACGACTGGTACTATGAGGATCGTTGGCATTGCGTCGAGTGGCATATCGACGGGCCGACGCAGAGCTACGACTTCTACCTGGACGGCGAGCGCCTCGACCAGATCAGCATCGCGAACGGGCCGGGCAACTACGAGGGCTCGCAGATCCCGGACGCTTTCAGCGAGGTCCGGATCGGGTGGAACAACTATCAGAGCGCGCCGCCGGGGTTCACGGCGTGGATCGACGACGTCGCGCTGGACGACGAGCGGATCGGGTGCGAGGAGTGACAGCCTGCGCCGGCGGGTAGTGGTCAAATTTGAACATGAAGGCGGGAAGGCGGGAAGAAAACCTTCATGATCTTCCCGCCTTCATGTGGACTCTCTCTGGGCAGAGTTGACCACTACCCGTCAGAGCGCCGGCGAGCGAGCCGCGCAGGCGGCGGCCGGGTGTGCGGCGCTCCTCACGATGGGGAAGCCGAGCCCGGGACGAGGCGGGCGGCCGCTCTACAGGTCGGCGTCCGGCGCGCGAGAGGCGCCGCCGGACGAACAGCAACGCATTCGCGGCGCGCTGCGCGGAGGCCGCGGACCGAGCCTCTTCGGTCCGACCGGCCCCGTGCGGTCCGCCGCAGGAGTCAGGAGATCGTCATGAATGCCTATGGCATCGTCGACGGGCTCGGTTTCGTCTGCCTCGGCGTGGTCGCCATCGCGCTCGCGGGTTGAGGGTCGCCCAACCTGGGTCGGGTCGCCCCGCAGGACGTGCGCTTCGGCGAGGCGCAACCCTCGACGAGAGATGCATCGGCCTCCTCGGCGTGTCCGTCAAGAACTGACGTGCCGGCCGCCGGCCACGACATCCAGTCCCCGGGTTCGTCCGCGGTGGGCCGGAGCTCCGCGCCCGGGATGGCGCCTGCGCGCCTGCCCATCGCTGCTGTTGCGGGCGAGCTCATCATGCTTCGAGCTTCGATTGGACGGGTGAGCGGGCCCGGTTGACCGCCCCCGTCCTCCAGCGCCCCGAGCGCATCGCGCGCCTCTTGTGTTCGGGACTTGGAGACGATGGTCCTGAACGCCACCAACGCGCTTTCCGGTGAGAGAACAGATTGCGTGGTGTGGAGTGAGTACTACAATCGTTCCTCGGGGACGCGCTCGATCTCGCGCCCGAACGGTACGCGCGGTGCACCTCCGGGGGAGCACCTGGCCGACAGATCGCCGGTCGCAGGGAGTCGTCGCCGAACGCTGCACGCCCGATGGCCGGGAACCATCCACAGCAACCATGTTGAGGTGTTCGATGAATGCTCACGATCTCACGCGCAGCCGGTGGGTCTTCAGGACGGCGGCGAGGCTCCCCGCGCTGATTCCGCTCCTTGTCGCGGGCCTGGGCCTCGCGTCCTGCGACGGCGGAGGCACGCCCGCCCGCAGCATGGGCGAGCCGCCCATCGACATCCAGGATATGACATTTCGGGGCGGGATCACCGGCGCGACCTCCTTCACCATGGTGCGCTCGGCGGCGGCGCAGGCCGCCGGCTGTCTCGAGCGCGCAGGCGCGGACGTGACGATAGTCTCCCTGGGCCCGGTCGAGGTGATGACGGTGAATGTCCGCGGGCTGCCGGCCAACACCGAATTCGACTTCTTCGTCACCCAGGTGCCCAACGCGCCCTTCGGCCTCTCCTGGTACCAGGGCGACATCGAGACGGACGGCCGCGGTCGTGGCAGCGGGGTGTTCGTCGGTCGCTTCAACATCGAGACCTTCATCGTGGCGCCGGGCTCCACGGTTGCGCCGGTCGTACACGACGAGCCGCCGTTCCCGGACGCCGCAACGAACCCGGCGACCGCCCCGGTTCACACCTTCCACCTCGGGCTGTGGTTCAACTCGCCGGAGGACGCCCGGGCGGCGGGCTGCCCTGCCACGGTGACGCCGTTCAACGGAGACCACACGGCCGGCATCCAGGCGCTCAGCACCCGCAACTTCCCGGACCAGCACGGGCCGCTGCGCGACGTCGAGTGAGCCGGCCTGCCGTCGCGACGATCCGAGGGGACCAGCGAGCGGCCGGCGCCTCGTCCTCGAGGGCAGCGATCTCCGGTGATCGCTGAGCTTGCGCCGGTCCAGGATCATCCTCGGAGCCTCTCCGAGACGGACGCAGATCTCGGCGGGAGGGGCCGGCGCCGCCGCGCGACCGGGGATGGTCGCGAACGAAGGGGGAGACCCTCCCTCGCGACCGGGGATGGTCGCGAACGAAGGGGGAGACCCTCCCTCGCGACCGGGGATGGTCGCGAACGAAGGGGGAGACCCTCCCTCGCGACCGAGCCCGGTCTCGGCGGGAGACTCGAGCGTCGCCGGGAGACGTAAGCTGGTCTCGCGCGACGAGGACCCCGTTCCCGGTCGGCGAGCAGCGCCCGCCCGTTGCGGAAGAGGTGGAGCACCCCCTCGCGCTGGTACGGGAAGAGCGGCAGCCCGAGCTCATCCATCGCGGCCTGCGCGCGGCCCCCTCGCGCATCGAGCGCGCTCCGGCGGCGCTTGTGCCAGATCGCCGCCGCGAGCCGCTCCGCCGCCGGCAACGCCGCGTGGACGACCCGCGGCGCGAGCGCCTGCTCCCCGGCAACTTGGCGCTTGCGGCGTTCGAACCGGAGCGCCGCGCGGGGCCCACCGGCGCGCCGGCGCTCTGACGAGCTCCGGCGAGCTCGCCGCGCAGGCGGCGGCCGGGCGTGCGGCGCTCCTCACGATGGGGAGGTCGAGCCCGGGACGAGGCGGGTGGCCGCCGGACCCATGATGGCTGCAGCCTCCACGTAGAGGGCGGAGCCTCCGGGGGACGCGCCGCGGCGCCCCGACCGGCGCAGGCCGGCAACGAGGCTCAAAAGCACGTGGAATTTCGAAGACTTATCAGAGCCTCACCGCACGAAAACGCGCCTCGCCCGGCGCGCCGGACGGGCCCCATTCCGGCCGATCCGTCATCCCCACGCACTGGCATATCCGTTGCTCTATCGGTCGGCGTCCGGCGCGCGAGAGACGCCGCCGGACGAACAGCAACGCATTCGCGGCGCGCTGCGCGGAGGCCACGGACCGAGCACCTTCGGTCCGACCGGCCCCGTGCGGCCTGCCGCAGGAGTCAGGAGATCGTCATGAATACCTATCGCATCGTCAACGGGCTCGGTTTCGTCTGCTTCGGCGTGGTCGCCATCGCGCTCGCGGGTTGCGCGGTCGACGCCGCCGACGAGGACGCGCTCGTCGACGACGTGGTGGATGAGGACGTCGCAGACGCCGAGCAGGCCATGGGCGTCGAGTGCGCCGGCGCCGCCGCCACCGCCTCCTTCGTCGGCGGCATCAACTACACCTCGCCCCAGAGCTACAACACCACCAATTGCTACAAGGGCGTCGTGCTCGACGTGCAGGGCTACTCCTCGCTCTACGCCCAGAACCCGAGCGGCTCCGTCTTCCCGGGCCGCACCACCGTCGACTGGGCCGACAGCCTGCCCGCCCTCGCCGACCCCGATCACGTCGCCAAGTGCGAGAGCACCTATGTCGCCGCGGACCTCTTCGAGAAGGTCGGCTCGAGCTGGGTCTACAAGACCAGCAAGGAGTCGCTCGGCGTCTGGACGCCCTTCTTCGACGGCGGCTTCTGCGCCGGCCCGGGCGTCTCCTTCTCCTCCGAGATGCAGGCCGGAAAGACCTACCGCATCTCCGCCACCGCGCGCACCCACAAGAGCAGCTCCGCCGCAACCCGCAAGCTCCACGTCGAGTCCCGCGAGCCCGTCAAGGCGCCTCGCTGACCTCCACGCGGCTGCGCCGAGCTCCCGGACGAGCCACGGACGGCGGTCGGTCTCCGTCCGCCGGCTCGGCCGGGGGGCTCGGTGGCGGGTTCGCTGAAGCGACGCGAGAGGAGCCGCAACGGCGCAAGGAACGGAACAGCGAGGAAGCCGGCCTCTCTCTCCCTTGCGCCTTTGCGCTTGGCACCTTTGCGCTTTATCTCTCTCCTCGTGTACGTTCTCTGTCGAGCGATGCGCGCTGCCGAACCGGGAGCGGCGACGTGCGCTACTCGATCGACAGGGTGACGCTATCGTCCGTGAGCGACGTCACGTTCAGGATCCCTGAGAAGATCTCCTCGAACGCCGTGTCGAGGAGGATGAACGAGGAGCTCGTCTCTTCGATCCGCGCGGCGGCGCTCAGAAAGCTGTAGTTCAGATCGTAGGCGTCGATGGTCCCCGCGAAGTCGCGCGACGAGATCCAGTAGGCATCCCCATCGACGAGCACGGGCACCAAGGCGCAACTGTAGTTCGTGGGCTCGCCCCCGAAGAACTCGGTTTCGTCGACGCCCCAGACCCCATCCACGAACGTCGCGCAACCGGCCGTACCGTCCTCGTCGGCTGCGATGGCGAGCTCTGTCCTATCAAGGCCGCCGTCCGCGCCGCCGCCACCCTCCGCATTGCCGCCCGACCCCGCGCCGCCGCCGCCCTCCGCATTGCCGCCCGACCCCGCGCCGCCGCCGCCCTCCGCATTGCCGCCCGACCCCGCGCCGCCGCCACCCTCCGCATTGCCGCCCGCCCCCGCGCCGCCGCCGCCCTCCGCATTGCCGCCCGACCCCGCGCCGCCGCCGTCCTCCGCATTGCCGCCCGACCCCGCGCCGCCGCCGCCCTCCGCATTGCCGCCCGACCCCGCGCCGCCGCCGCCCTCCGCATTGCCCCCAGCCCCGGCCCCGGCGCCGCCGCCGCCCTCTGCATTGCCGCCCGCCCCCGCGCCGCCGCCGCCCTCCGCATTGCCGCCCGCGCCGCCGGTGCCCGGGTTGGGATCATCGCCCCCGCAAGCGACCAACAGGCATCCAAGAAAGACAATCGATGTCCATTTCATTCGCACCTCAGCTCTCTCTGTGGTGCGACAAACCGTACCATGCGCCACATGCACGCCAAAGGAATCGACCCAGACGGGCCCGGCGCGCGCACGCGACCGCCGCCCTCCCCTGACGTGCTCACGCGGCCGGCGCCGGTCCGAGACGCGGCCGTCCTCCCTGTCGAACGATTGGCAATCGCGGTTCACGGAATGGCGCTCGAGGAGCGCCCGCCCCGCAGCGTGCAACCCGAGAGGACGAACGCCGCCTGCGCCCCTCCCCCGCGCCGCTCTCCCGGTCGGTCCCTCAGGAGCCGATCCGGATCCTCTTCTTCAGCGCGGCGAGCTCATCATCGACCGCCGACCCGCCGGGCCTGTCCTCGCCGGCGCCGCCCGCGCTGCCGCGGCCGTGCTCGAGCCGGGCGAACTTCGCCTCCAGCTCGGCCGCCGACAGCCCGCCGCCGGAGATCGCCTCCTCGACCTCGCGCGACGCCGCGACCTGCGCCACCTGCCCCTCGACCTGCTCCTCCATGCGCCGGAACTCCGAGAACGCGCTCTGGCCGCCCCGCGACCCGAGCCCCTCGGCCCCGCCGCCGGCGCGGTGCTGCTGGATCTGCGCCGCGAGCGTGCCCTTCCGCGCCTGGAACTCCTCCTGCTTCGCCTCCATGCGCTCGAGCTCGGTCTTCATCGAGAGGACCGCCGAGCGCTGCTCCGCGCGCATCGCCTCGGCCCGGTCGCGCTCGCCCACGACCCGCTTCTTCTGCACGAGCGCCTCGCGCGCGAGCTTCTCGTCGTTCGCCTTCAGCGCGAGCTCGGCGCGCTTCTCCCACTTCTCGGCCTCGGCGTCGAGCTCGTCGACCTTCTTGCGCAGCACCTTCTCCGCCGCTACCGCGTCGACCAGCTCCTTCCGCGCCGCGCGGACCTGGTCCTTCATCTCCTCGACGATGAGATCCAGCGACTTTTTCGGATCTTCCGCCTTGTCGAGGAGCGCGTTGACGTTGCTCGAGATGACCTTTCCCATCCGGTCGAAGATGCCCATGCCGGTAGCGTGCACCGCCCCGCCGCCCCTGTAAAGCGCCCGCGCGCCGCGCCGCCGGCGCCCCCTCGCGGCGCGCCCGCCGCCCCCTTGGCGGGCGCCCGCCGCCCCCTTGGCGGGCGCCCGCTGGGCCGCGCCGGGGGACCGGCCCTCAGGGCGGCGGCGGATAGCCCGGACCGACGCTCGTCTCCACGAACGAGCGCGTCGTCAGCAGCGGGGTCTTCACCGTCTCGTCCTCGTACAGCGGCCTCACCACGCACGTGTCCTCCCCGCACTCGCCGCCGTCGACGAACGCGACGTCCGCGACCAGCCAGTACCGGGTGCTCCCGTCGCCCACCGCGAACGTGACCGGCGCCTCCGGATCGTAAAACCCCGTCGGGCCGAGATCCGCCCCGAGGGCGCCGTTGCAGAAGATCTTCACCCGCGGGTGGACCCCATAACGCCGGCCGTGGCTCGAATAATAATGGACGCCGATCCGCATCCACTGCCCGAACGGCGGGAAATCGACGTTGATGTTCTCGGGCGCGCAAAAATCGTCGCTGTTCGGGTCCGTCACGTCGGGATTGCACGTGATGTTGTCGATGTCGAGCCGCGGGTTGTGGCACCCCCGGCCGAGGGCGCGCCACGCCTCCCCGGCCCCGCGCGGCGCGTAATAACACGTGTTGTTCGCCTCCACCGGGTCGAGGAACCAGCTCACCGGCTCCGGCGGCGACGCGGTGTCGCTGAACCAGCGGATATCCGGGTTCGAGTCCAGCGCCTCCACCGTGCAGTTGTTGTAGCCGCAGTCGCTCGCCGATCCGCCGACCCGCCACGGCTGCGTGTCGTCCGGCTGGTGCAGGTGCAGATCGAGATCCACCCCGTCGCCGCCGAGGTCGTGCTCCCACTCGAGCTCGACCCGCAGGCCGGGCGCGCCGACGTAAAGGGCATACTCGCAGGAGCCGGTCGTGCCGTCCGCGAGCCGCTTCGTGTAAACGACCTTGTACTCCCCCGACTGGAGCGGTTTGTAATCGTCCGCCGGGTCGACCCCGGACACGGCCGGACACGGCTCGATGCCCGCCGGGCAAACCACGGTCCACGTCTCCGACCCGGGCTCGGCGTCCGCGCTGAACGTGCCGGTCCCCTCCTTCAGGTTCACGTCGGCGAACGGCGGCACCTGCAGCGCGTGACAGCCCGCCGGGCTCTCGCTGAAGCAGCCCTCGGTCGCGTGACGGCCGCCGAGGCACGGCCCCCACACGCCGACCTCGTTGCACAGCTCGGTGCCCGCGAAGCACCCCTCCACCGCGCGGTACGACGGATCGCCCATGAAGCACGCGTGCGCCTGCCCCGCGACGCAGGAGCACGTCTCGTCGACCTGACCGTCGCAGTCGTCGTCGAGGCCGAGGTGGCCGACGTCGCAGAGCTCCTCCGGCCCGCACTCCGTGCCGCACGGGTTCACGGCCCCGTCGACGACCCCGGCGTCCTCGCCGGGGGAGACCGCCCCGCCGAAGCCGGGCTCCGAAGGAGCGCCGCCGCCGCCGCTCCCGGCCGCGCCGCCGTCGCCTCCGCCGCCGCCCGCGCCGGCGGCGGCGGAGGCCGCGCCGGTATCGCGGCGCGGGCTAGAGGAGGCATGACAGCCGACCGCGACGAACGCACCCGCGGTCGCGGCCCCCAGAACAGCGAGGAGCGCAGAGGAGACGCCGAGATGACGCATGAGACCTCCAGTCGCCAGCGCGCGGTGGAGCCGCTTGGGCGGGCAGGCGCGCCAAGCCAGACACCGGCGATGAACGGCGAGGCTCCTGTCTTAGCAGACTCGGCGCGACACAAAAGCTCGCTCTCGCGCGCGCAAAGCACGCTCGTGAGAACGGATGTCGCGCCGCCGAGCCAGCGTATGTCCCGGAGCGGTGATGGTCAGTCCGTCGCGCGCGGACCCCTCGAGGACTCGGCCGCGAGCGCCGCCTGCGCGGCCGCGAGGCGGGCCACGGGGACGCGGAAGGGAGAGCAGGACACGTAATCGAGCCCGGCCCGCTCGAAGAACGCGATCGAGCTCGGATCGCCGCCGTGCTCGCCGCAGACGCCGAGCTTCAGCCCGGGCCGCGCCGCGCGCCCCCGATCCCGCCCGATCTCGACGAGCTCCCCGACGCCGGCCGCGTCCAGCGACTGGAACGGATCCCTCGCGAAGATGCCGGCCTCGACGTACGCGCCGAGGAACCGGCCCGCGTCGTCGCGCGAGATGCCGAGCGTCGTCTGCGTGAGATCGTTCGTGCCGAAGCTGAAGAACTCGGCCTCCTCCGCGAGCTCGCCGGCCACGAGCGCGGCGCGCGGGAGCTCGATCATCGTCCCGAACCGGACGTCGACCCTCCGCCCCTTCTCGGCGAACACCTTCTCCGCGACCCCCTCGACGAGCGCGCGCGTGATGGCGAGCTCGCGCCGGGTCATGCTGAGCGGGATCATGATCTCGGGCTCGACCTCGATGCCCGCCGCCGCGACCTCGCACGCCGCCTCGAGGATGGCGCGCGCCTGCATCTCGTAGATCTCCGGCGACGTGATCGCCAGCCGGCAGCCGCGGTGGCCGAGCATCGGGTTGTACTCGGCGAGCTCCTCGTTCTTGCGCGAGAGGTCCTGCGCGGGGACGCCCATCGCCTTCGAGAGCTGCTGGAGCTGCGCCTCGTCCTGCGGCAAGAACTCGTGCAGCGGCGGATCGAGCAGGCGAATCGTCACCGGCAGGCCGGCCATCTCGCGGAAGACGCCCACGAAATCGCTGCGCTGGAACGGCAAGAGCTTCGCGAGGGCGCGCCGCCGCCCCGCCTCGCCGTCCGCGAGGATCATCTCGCGCATCGCCTGGATCCGCTCCTCGTCGAAGAACATGTGCTCGGTGCGGCAGAGCCCGATGCCCTCCGCGCCGAAGTTGCGCGCCGTCCTCGCGTCGTGGGGCGTGTCGGCGTTCGACCGCACCCGCAGGCGCCGGACCGCGTCGGCCCAGACCATGAGCTCCTCGAACTCGCCGCTCAGCGCCGCCGGGACGGTCGGCACCGCCCCGAGGTAGACCGTGCCGGTGCCGCCGTCGAGCGTGATCAGGTCGCCGGCCTTCACCGTGATCGTGTCGGTCGGGTGCCCGTGATCGTCGTAGAGCGTCACCGCCATCTGGCCCTGGCTCACGCTGATCGCCGAGCAGCCGGCCACGCAGCTCTTGCCCATCCCCCGCGCCACCACGGCCGCGTGGCTCGTCATGCCGCCGCGGGCCGTCAGGATGCCGCGCGCCGCCTTCATGCCGTGGATGTCCTCCGGCGACGTCTCGGACCGCACCAGGATCACCGCCTTGCCCTGGCCGGCGCGCCGCTCCGCCTCGTCCGCGCTGAACACCACCTGCCCCGTCGCCGCCCCCGGGCTCGCCGGCAGGCCGCGCGCGAGCAGCTTCTTCGGCGCGCTCGGGTCGATGCTCGGGTGCAGCAGCTGATCGATCGAGCCCGGGTCCACCCGCAAGATCGCCTCGCGCTGGCTGATCAGGCCCTCCTTGGCCATCTCGACCGCGATGCGCACGGCCGCCCGGCCCGTGCGCTTGCCGGTGCGGCACTGGAGCAGATAGAGCTTCTTCTGCTGGATCGTGAACTCCAGGTCCTGCATGTCGCGGAAGTGCTGCTCGAGCGTGGCCTGCACCTCGACGAGCTCCGCGTACACGTCGGGCATCTGCGCCTCGAGCGAGCACGCGTCGTCGACGCCGCCCGTACCGGAAACGCCGCCAGCGCCCGACCTCGACAGCGGATGCGGCGTGCGCACCCCCGCCACCACGTCCTCGCCCTGCGCGTTGGGGAGCCACTCGCCGTAAAAGCGCCGCTCGCCCGTCGACGGATCGCGCGTGAACGCGACGCCCGTGCCCGAGTCGTCACCCAGGTTGCCGAACACCATCGCCTGGACGTTGCACGCCGTCCCCCAGGCCTCCGGGATATCGTGCATCTTCCGGTACACCTGGGCCCGGTGGTTCCTCCAGCTGTCGAAGACGGCGCGGATCGCGCCCCAGAGCTGCGCGTACGGGTCGTCGGGGAACGGCCGCCCCGTGGCCCCGAGGACGATGTCCTTCTGCCGCTGGATCAGCGCCGCGAGCGACTCCGGATCGAGCAGCGAATCAGGCACCTTGCGCTCGAGCTCGGCGGCGTTCAGGCGCGTCGCGTCGACGCCGAGCCGCGCCGCGGCCTGCTTGCGCGCGCGGCCGAGCGCCTCCTCGAAGCGGTCGCGGGGCACGCCGAGCACGATATCGGCATACGTCAGGATGAAACGCCGATAGGCGTCCAGCGCGAATCGCTCGCTGCCCGTGCGCTTCGCGAGCCCCCGCGCGATCTCGTCGTTCAGGCCGAGGTTCAGGATGGTATCCATCATTCCCGGCATCGACGCGCGCGCGCCCGAGCGGACGGACACGAGCAGCGGCGCCTCGGGGCTCCCGAGCCTCGCGTCGAGCAGCGACTCCAGCCGGCCGATCGCCGCCCTGATCTCGTCCTCGACGCCGGCGGGGAGCGCCTTGCCCGCGGCATAGTATGCGTTGCAGACCTCGGTGGTGACCGTGAAGCCCGGCGGCACCGGGATGCCGAGACGCGTCATCTCGGCGAGCCCCGCGCCCTTGCCGCCGAGCAGCTCCTTCTGCTGTGCGTCCCCGTCCGCCTGCCCCCCGCCGAAGAAGTATATCGATCTTCCCATGGCGGGCGCACGCTAGACCGTCCGCGCAGTCGGGTCGAGATCCGTCGAACGCCGCGCGCGGACGGCCGGAGGCGGCGCCGGGTCCGCAACCGACGGAATCGCGCCGCGCACCTCACAAAAATACCGGCTCTCGACGGCGGACGAGCTATGAAGCGGCGCATGAAGCGCGGATACCTCGTCCTTGTCGCGATGCTTGCCGTCCCCCTCTCCGCCTGCGACCAGAAGCCGGCCCCTCAGGCGACCGCCGACGCCCCTGCGGCCGCGTCTGCCAAGCCGGCCGCGCCGCCCACGCACGCGGCCGAGCCCACCGCGGAGCAGCCGTCTGCGCCAGAGCCCGCCGGCCTGCCCGCGCCCCCGGACGTGGCCGCGCCTCCCGCGGACGCGCAGAAGACGGCCTCGGGCCTCGCGTTCAAGGTGCTGACGCCCGGCAAGGACAAGGAGCATCCCGGCCCCGACGACAAGGTGAAGGTCCACTACACGGGGTGGACCACCGACGGAAAGATGTTCGACAGCTCCGTCCTCCGCGGCGAGCCGGCGAGCTTCGGCGTGGGCGGCGTGATCAAAGGGTGGACGGAGGCGCTCCAGCTCATGAGCAAGGGCGAGAAGCGCCGCCTCTGGATCCCGGGCAACCTCGCCTACGGCGACCGGCCGATGCAGCCGGGCGCCCCGGCCGGAATGCTCGTGTTCGACGTCGAGCTGCTCGACTTCGCCCCCGCGCCGAAGCCCCCGCCCGTGCCGAAGGACGTGAAGGCGCCGCCCAAGGCCGCGAAGAAGACCGCCTCCGGGCTCGCCTACGAGGTCCTCCAGAAGGGCACGGGCACCGAGCACCCCAAGCCGACGAGCCGCGTCACCGTGCACTACACGGGGTGGACCACCGACGGAAAGATGTTCGACAGCTCGATCGTCCGCGACGAGCCGATCACCTTCCCGCTGGGCGGCGTGATCAAGGGGTGGACCGAGGGCGTACAGCTGATGGTGAAAGGCGAGAAGGCGCGCTTCTGGATCCCGGCCGAGCTCGCGTACGGCGAAAAGCCGACGCGCCCCGGCGCGCCCGCCGGCATGCTCGTGTTCGACATCGAGCTCATCGACTTTCGCTGATCCGTCGGCCGGCGCTTTACATCCGGCCGACCGCCTGGCTACATGGAGAGCTGCGAGCGGCCAGGCATGCTGACATCCATTCGTCTCAAGAACTTCAAGAGCTTCGCCGATCAAACGGTGGAGCTGTCCCCCTTCACGCTGCTGCTCGGGGCCAACGGCTCCGGCAAGAGCAATTTCCTCGACGCCCTGCGCTTCTTGCAGGGCGTCGGGCTGGATCTCCCCCTGTGCGACATC
Organism: Sorangium sp. So ce836; assembly: GCF_028553905.1. Lineage (NCBI taxonomy): Bacteria > Pseudomonadati > Myxococcota > Polyangiales > Polyangiaceae > Sorangium > Sorangium sp. So ce836. Next base: position 12,063,027 of record NZ_CP102233.1, read on the forward strand.
TTCCGCGGCCGCGTCGACGGCAGGCGCGAGATCTGGCCGGGCCTGCGCGGCGGCACGCAGGGGGCCACGCACAAGGGAGCCAAATCGTTCACCATCGAGAGCCGGTGGGCGATAGGAAAGGAGGAGCTCACACACAAGATCACGTGTCAGGTCGAGCCGGACGTGATGGTCGAGCACGAGTCGCTCGAGGCGAAGTCGGCCGGCGGGCCGCTCTTCGATACGCCCGCGTCGGCGCTGAAGGGCCTGGAGGGGTTCGCCGGGGCGGGCGCGCTGATGTCGGCGTCGAAGAAGGGCCGCTCGATGAGGATCGCGTCGATGGATCGCAACCCCGCGCGGCGCAGCCTGCTCGGCCAGATCGAGCACCACCGCGGGCGCGGCGACGACGTGAGCCTCTCGGACGTCATCGCGCTCTGCAATGCGCTCCAGGTCGCGATGCGGGGCACGCTGTCGATCGACATCGACCCTTCGCGCATGCGGGGCTACGTGCCGCACGAGATCGAGAACCTCGGCGCCGGCGGGCAGAACCTCTCCGCGGTGCTCCGCTGGCTCTGTCAGGAGGCCGACCACAAGGCCGACGTGCTCGGCTGGGTGCGCTCGATCTTCGCGCCCGAGATCCTCGATATCGAGTTTGCGGAGACGGGCCTCGGCGACGTGATGATGGTGCTCGTCGAGAAGGGCGGCGCCCGCGTCCCGGCGCCGAGCCTCCCGGACGGCGCGCTGCGCGTGCTCGGCAAGATCGCCGGCGTGCTCACCGCGCCGGAGGGCTCGCTGCTCCTCGTGGAGGACCCCGACGCCGGCATGCACCCGGAGCGCGCGGGCGTGCTCGCGCAGCTCCTGGAGGGCGCGGCGCGGCCCTCCGTCTGCCAGATCGTGGCGACGACCCACTCGCCCGCGCTGCTCCGGGGCGCCTCGAAGCAGGGCCTCAGCCGCGCGATCGCGTTCGAGCGCGACCCCGAGACCTGCGCCACGACGGCGCGCCGGCTCGCCGATCTCCCGCGTTTCGAGGAGATGGCAGAGCGCGATCCGGGAGAGCTGCTGTCCTCGAAGGCGCTCGCGGGGTAGCGCGCCGGACAGCGCGGTACAGCGCTGCCATTGAGTTGCAGTGCCGCCATTTCGCGAGGAGCGAATATCTCCCCTTCTCGCGAAATGCATTGTGAACGACCACAGAGACCTCTAGGCTACGGCGCGTCATGGCGCGGCGACCGCCGCGCGAATCCAGTGCAATGAGGTCTTTTATGCTTCTCCAGAAAACTACACTTCGACTGGCCCTCTGTCTCGCCGTCGGCCTATCGGCGGCCGCCTGCTCGGACGACGACCCCGGCGGCGAGGGCGGCGGCACGACCAGCTCGACCAGCGGCGCCACCACGGGCCAGGGCGGCGGGACCAGCTCGACCAGCAGCGCCACCACGGGCGAGGGCGGCTCCACGGGCGAGGGCGGCGCCAACGAGGGCGGCTCCACGGGCGAGGGCGGCGCCAACGAGGGCGGCTCCACGGGCGAGGGCGGCTCCACGGGTGAGGGCGGCTCCACGGGCGAGGGCGGCTCCGCCCCCAGCGATCCGGCGTGCGGCGCGGACACCGCGACCTTCGCCGACGTGAAGGCGATCCTGACCGCGAGCTGCGTGGGGTGCCACGGCAACAGCGACCACCTGCCCGGCGAGCTCGATCTCCGCGCGAACGCGGCGCACGGCGAGCTCGTCAACGGGGACAGCACGACCTGCGCCGATCGGGTGCTCGTCGTGCCGGGCATGCCGAGCCAGAGCTACATCATCAACAAGCTGCGCAACGTCGACCTCTGCAACGGCGGCAAGCGCATGCCCCCGACCCCGAACCCGGCCCTGTCCGAGGCCAACATCAAGAAGATCAACGACTGGATCTGCGCGGGCGCTCCCAGCAACTGAGCGCCGCCGCCGGTCTCAGTACACCTTGCAGCGCGCGCCGCCGGCGGCGCGCGCGTAGGGGACCTTCGCGCTCCGCCCCTTCACGTAGATCGCCCCGCCCGGGACGGGCCTCGGGATCACGGCGCCGGTCGCGAGCGGCCGCCCGGGCGGCAGCTCCTCGACCTCGATGACGATGTCGTTCCCCTCCTGATCGACCGCCGAGATCGACGGCCGCCGGCTCTCCTCGTCGGCGGGGCCGCCCGGGCAGGGCACCCCGCGCGCGCTCAGGGCGACGGCGAGCGTGTCGCCCCCGGTCTCCGGGGCGCCGGCCGCCCACTGGAACCTCGGATCGCGCGCCGCCCCCACCTCCACGGCCAGGCAGCTGCACCGCTCGGCCCGCGACGCGGCGCGCGCGAGCGCGAGGTCGTGCCGCACGCCGACCCACGACGAGGGAGCCCGCTCCTCGGGCGTGGACGGGGCGCCGTCGAAATCGTCGGGCGTCCCGACCGCCCGGCGCGGCGCCTTCTGCTGCGCGGCGTCCGGCTCGGCCGGCGCGGAGGGGTCGACGGTGCCGCCCTCCCAGAACGCCGCGGCGCCCGCGTGCTGGTTGCCGCCGCAGGCGGCGAGGACGGCTCCGGAGAGGAACGCAGCGAACCGTGCGATCTGGGCGGCCGAGGTGCGCATTGCGGTGCGATCTTCGCACCGGCGCCGCCGGCGGCCAAGGTTTGTGCGGAGACGGAGGGGAGGAGCTACGCGGGGAGACGTGCTAGGGCACGTGCGAGGACGCGCGAAGACGCGCGCAGCGCGCCGGGTGCCCGGCGCGCCGCGCAGAGAGCGTCACTTCGGCTTGATCTCGGTGAGGACGAGGAGGTAGTCCGGCGAGTTGTTCGGCGACAGCTTGGCGTACGGGTTCTCCTTGCTGGGCCACCCGACGAAGCGCTTCGTGCTGTACTCGCCCCAGGACGGGTTCTTGAACAGCGGGATGACCGGCACCTGCTGGGCGTAGATCATCTGCAGGTCGTCGATGATGCTCTTCTGCTCCGCCGGATCGGTCGCGGCCGCGAACTTCTTGAACAGCGGCTCGGCCTCCTTGGCGGCGAAGCGGTGCCAGTTGCGCGTCGTGGCCTCGTTGACGGGCTTCACGAACTCCGGCGCCATGAGATCGCGGTAGAAGTTGAACGGCGTGGGCTCGGTGTTCGTCCAGCCCATCGACATGTCGAACGTGCCCTTCTGGAGCGCCTCGAAGAACGCGCTGAAGTCGTACGTCTTCAGCGACGCCTCGATGCCGACCGCCTTCAGGTTCTGCGTGGTGATCTGGACCGCGCGCACCCAGTCGGACCAGCCGGTCACGACGTTGATGTCGAACTTCAGCGGCTTGCCGTCCTTCGCCCGGATCCCGTCCGCGCCCTTGGCGTAGCCGGCCTCGTCGAGGAGGGCGTTCGCCTTGGCCACGTCGTAGTTGGTCCAGTCGCCCGCCGCCGCGGCCTTCTCGTTGCGCCAGCGCGCGTAGGCGTCGTCGAGCCCGGTCCCGTCCGCGCCGACCGTGTAGCCGTTGACCGCGATCTTGGCGATCTGCGCCCGGTCGATGGCCATGCTGATGGCCTTGCGCAGCTTGATGTCGTCGAACGGCTTCTTCGTGGCGTTCGGGTAGAGCGTCACGGTGCCGCCGACGAGCGGGAACCAGTAATGGTTGTTCTCCGGGTCCTTGGCGACGTAGGTCTTGTCGATGTCGGGGACGAAGTTGCCGGCCCAGTCGACCTCGCCGTTGATGAGCGCCAGGTTCGCCTGGTCGTTGCCCGGGTACGCCGGGAAGCGCAGACCCTCGACGTACGGCTTGCCCTTCTGCCAGTAGTTCGGGTTCTTGCCGAGCTCGTAGATCTGGTTCTGGAACGTCTTCACCTCGGTGAAGGGGCCCGTCGCGACCGGGTTCTCGTTCGTGAACGTGACCGGGTCGGCGACGTCCTTCCACTTGTGCTCCGGCACGATCGGCTGGTGGCCGATGTAGTGGAGCCCGGGGACGAACGCCTCCTTGAGCTTGAACTCGACGGTGGTGTCGTCCTTGGCCTCGACCGAGTCGACGAACTTCCACACGCCCGAGAGATCGAGCGCCGGGAACTTCTTGAGGAGGCCGAACGTGAACGCGACGTCCTTCGCCGAGAAGGGTTGTCCGTCAGACCACTTGACCTCGGGGCGGGTCGAGAAGGTGAGCTTCTTGTTCTGGTCGCTCCACTCATACTTCGTGGCGAGCCACGGCACGAACTCGCCCTTCATCGTGTTGTACACGATCATGGGCTCGTAGATGCCGGCGACGGTGGGGAAGCGCACGCTCCCCTCGCCGAGCAGGGGGTTGAAGTTGCGCACCCAGGACGCCTGCTGCTCCCTGGAGATGGTGACGAACTTCGCGCCGCCCTTCGCCCCGCCCTGGTCCTTGGCCCCGGGGCCCGAGGCGGCGGAGTTCGCCCCCGCCGGGTCCTTGCCGGACTCGGCCCCCTTGTTGTCACAAGCCGCCGTGGCGCCGACGGACAGGAAGAGCGCCGAAAGGGCAAAAATGCGGCGCGACATGGATCGACTCTTCATAAGCTTGCTCCCTCGCGGCGACCTCGGTCGCCCGCGACGATCCTCTCACTCGACCGACAGCACGCAGCGCCGCAGCGCAGCGACAACAGCAGACCGTACGGCGGCGCCACGGATGGGCCGCGACTGCGGCACCCTGACGCCGGCGCACTCTACCGGCCGACGTAGAGAAGTGTCAACCTGACGAATTGAGGGGGTTCCCAGGGCCGCCGTGAGACCCGTGACCTGCTCGGATGCTCACTCCGGCGCGCGCCCCTTCGCCGGAGCGCGCGCCGTAGATCTAGGGAGATCAGAATTCGGCCGGGTCGCTGTACGTGCCCATGACCTCGCGCAGCACGTCGCAGATCTCCTGCTCGGTCGCGTACGCGCTGGCCGCCGCGATGATGGGGGGCATCAGGTTGTCGCGACCGCGAGCGCTGTTTCGCACCTCGGCGAGCGCGCTTCGCACCCGGTCCTGGTCGCGCTGGGCCTTGACCCGGGCCAGGTTCTGGCACTGCACCCGCTGCACCTCCTCGTCGATCCGGAGCAGGGGGATCGTCTTCTCGCCGGCGGCGGCATAGCGGTTGACGCCCACCATGATCCGCTCGTCCGACTCCAGCTCTCGCTGGAACCGGTAGGCCGAGGCGGCGATCTCGCGCTGCGGATACCCCTTCTCGATGGCGGTCACCATCCCGCCCATCTCGTCGATCCGCCGGATGTACTCGAGCGCCTCCTGCTCCAGGCGATCGGTGAGCCACTCGACGTAGTAGCTCCCCCCGAGCGGATCGATGGTGTTCGCGACGCCGCTCTCGTGGGCGATGATCTGCTGCGTCCTGAGGGCGATGGTCACGCTCTCCTCGGTCGGGAGCGCGTATGTCTCGTCGAGCGAGTTCGTGTGGAGCGACTGGGTGCCGCCGAGCACGGCGGCGAGCGCCTGGAGCGAGACGCGGACCACGTTGTTGTAGGGCTGCTGGGCCGTCAGCGAGACGCCGGCCGTCTGCGCGTGCGTGCGCAGCTTCATGCTCTCGGCCCTCTTCGCCCCGTAGCGCTCCTTGAGGAACCGCGCCCACATGCGGCGCGCGGCGCGCAGCTTCGCGATCTCCTCGAAGAAGTCGTTGTGGACGTCGAAGAAGAACGACAGGCGCGGCGCGAACGCGTCGACGTCGAGGCCGCGCTCGATGCAGCTCTCGACGTAGGCGAGCCCGTCCGCGAGCGTGAACGCGAGCTCCTGCGCGGCGGTCGAGCCCGCCTCCCGGATGTGGTATCCGCTGATCGACACCGAGTTCCACCGCGGCACCTCGCGCGCGCAGAACTCGATCATGTCGGTCACGACGCGCATCGCCGGGCGCGGCGGGACGAGCCAGGCGTGCTGGGCGATGAACTCCTTCAGGCAGTCGTTCTGCACGGTGCCGCCGATCCGCTTGCGCGGGATCCCGCGCTTGTCGGCGAGCGCGATGTAGAACGCGAGCAGCACCACGGCGGGGCCGTTGATGGTCATCGACGTGGTCACCTGATCGAGCGGGATGCCGTCGAAGAGCACCTCCATGTCGCGGAGCGTGTCGACCGCGACACCGCACATCCCGACCTCGCCGAGCGACCGCGGAGAGTCGGAGTCGTAGCCCATGAGCGTCGGGAAATCGAAGGCGGTCGACAGGCCCGTCTGCCCCTCGGCGAGCAGGTATTTGAACCGCGCGTTCGTCTGCTCCGGCGTCCCGAAGCCCGCGAACATCCGCATCGTCCAGAGCTTGCCGCGGTACATCGTCGGCTGGACGCCGCGGGTGAACGGGTACTCCCCGGGCAGCCCGAGCTCCGCCGCGTAGTCGACCGGCGCGTCGGCCGGCGTCGCGAGGTCGGGCACGTCGACGCCGCTCCAGGTGGTGAAGCGCTCGCTGCGCGGCGGGAAGCGCGCCGACGCCTCGGCGACCGGGCCCTCGCGCCACGCCGCCACCGCGCGCCGGAGCGCCGCGAGCCCGTCCTGGTCGAGCCCGAGCCCGTCGCCGCCGCCGCCGTTCGTGGTGCGGGGCGCGCCTGCGTCGCTCTCACCTTCGTGGGCCGGAGGCCGGAGCGCGCGATCCGCGTCGGTCTGCGGCGGGGGGGTGGGCTGTCGTTGCGCCATGGTCCGCATTTTAGCGCGGCGCGCGCGCGGCGGCGCGGGAGAGCGCGGAGATCGCCGCCGCGCTCTCCTGCGCCGCCGCGCGGCGCGTCACGGGCAGCGCGCGTGGAACACCGCGGAGGCGACCGGCGTCGCCCCGTCCTCCAGCGAGTCCTCGATCGTCCCCGTGACGCGGATCCCCTCCGCGGCGCAGAGCGCCGCCGCGGCGTCGGCCGGCAGCGTCGTGCCCGCGGCGCCCGTATCGAAGGTGAACTCCACGGTGACGTCGCTGTCCGGAGCGACCTCGACCGGCAGCGGCGTCGTGGTCTCGGCGGGGAGCGGCGCCACGATCGCGGTCTTCCGATCGGCGCTCGAGATCTCGAACCCGCGCACGGCGACGCGGCTCGGCCCGCTCGCCCGCGGGCCCAGGTGGAGCTTCAGCGCGAAGCTCGCCTGAAGGCCGGTCCCGAGCGCGCTCGACGAGACGGTCGCCTCGGGCGCGGCGATGGAGGGCTCGACGAACACGGCGGCGTCGGTGTCGATGCAGCCGCCCGCCAGGGCGGCGAGCGCCGCCGCCGCGAGGGCCGCGGCGGCGGGGAGCGGGGCGCGGGCGTTCATGGGGCCACTCTCCCCCGGGCCGACCTGTCCTGTCCAGATCGGCCGCGCGCGGTCGGCCCGCGGCGCGCCGCTCAGGGCGGCGGCGGGACGACGCCCTTGGACCGGGCCAGCGCGCAGCCGAGCTCCACGTTGGTCGGCCCCTTGTCGGTGCGCACGACCTTGAACTCGACGCGCCGGTTCTTCTCCCAGGCCGCCGCGTTGTGGGCCGGATCGATCGGGCAGTACTCGCCGTAGCCCATCGAGCGCACCGTGTTCTTGTTGACGCCGCGCTCCGCGAGCGCCGCCGCGACCGCGTCCGCGCGGGCCTGCGTCAGCTTGAGGTTGTACGCGTCGGCCGAGCGCTCGTCGGCGTGCCCCTGCACCTCGATCATGGTGAACTCGGGGTGGTGCTTGAGCGTCTCGGCGACGGCCTGCACGATGCCGAACGACTCCGGGAGGATCTCCGCGCTGCCGGTCGCGAACTGGATCTTCTCGAGGATGACGATGTTGTTCTCCTCGATCACGACGCTGCCCTTGTCCGGGCAGCCGTCCTCGTCCTCGAGGCCGTTGAACGTCTCGGGATCGTTCGGGCACTTGTCGACCACGTCGGGGATGCCGTCCCGATCGTTGTCGGGATCGGGGCAGCCGTCCTCGTCCTCGAAGTCGTCCCGGTCCTCCGGATCGTTCGGGCACTGATCGGACTTGTCGGGGATGCCGTCCTTGTCGTTGTCGGGATCGGGGCAGCCGTCTTTGTCCTGGAAGCCGTCGCGGTCCTCCGGCTCGTCCGGGCACTTGTCGCGCGAGTCGAGGATGCCGTCGCCGTCGCGGTCGCCGTCGCTCCCCTCCGGGCAGCCGTCGTCGTCCTCGTCGCCGTCGCGGTCCTCCGGGTTGTTCGGGCAGCGGTCGTCGACGTCGAGGATGCCGTCCTCGTCGTTGTCCGGATCCGGGCAGCCGTACTTGCCGGGGGGCGAGTCCGCCTTGGTGTCCTGGAAGCCGTCGTAGTCCTCCGGCTCGTCGGGGCAGTCGTCCTGATCGTCCTTGATGCCGTCGCCGTCGCGATCGCCGATCGACGGCTCGAAGACGAACCCGATGGTCGCGCGCTGCTCCGCCGCCTGGAAGCCGGGCGTGTACCCCACGCCGGCGCCGAGCATGAGGAAGCTGTTGCGCTCGATGAAGAGCTTGATGCCGCCGACCGCCTCGGCCGACAGCTTCTGCTTGCTGCTCTCGCCGCCGCCGAGCTGCTGCGTCATGTAGGTCTCGGCCACGAGGTCGAGCGGCGTGAGCACGCGGTAGCTCATGCCGAACCCGCCGGTGAGCAGGTCCGAGTACGCGAAGTCCCCGTGCTTCAGCTGGTAGGTGGCGTTGTCCGAGCGCAGGCCGAACGCCGGGTTCTTCCCGGTGTGGCCGCGGTAGCCGACGTTCAGCGCGATCCGGAACGGGTTGGTGATGCCGAACCGCTTCTCCAGCACGAGCTGCGGCCAGAAGAAGAACCCCGGGTCCGCGGCGAAGTCCTCTGCCCCGGCGACGCCGACGCCGGCCTGGGCGATCACCGCGAGCCCGATCACGTCCTGATCGGGGCGGAGCAGGCGCACCTTGGCGTGGATCGCCAGGTTGCCGAGCGCCTGGGCGTCGAGCGAGTCGTCGTCGTAATTGCTGCCGGGGCCCGGGCCGATGTCGTTGATCGCGTTGGCCCCGTTGAGCACCACCGGGGCGGAGAGGCCGACGACCAGGAAGTTGGCGATGCCGTAATCGAACTGGAACGTGCCCTGAAACGCGTGATTCAGCATCACCTTCGTTCCCTGGTCGTTCTCGGAGAGCGGCAAGATGTTGTGCCCGTAATCGAGCACGAGCCCCAGGCTGATGTCGTTGGCGCCGAGGACGTCCGCCCCGTTGACCGAGAAGAGGCCTTTGGAGTCGACCGCCGGCCGGAACAGGTGCAGGTCCATGCCGTCGCCGTTCCTGCCGTCGCCCGTGCGCGTCTGGGCCGCGGCCTCGCCCGCGGCTGCGGCGGTCATGGCGGCGCCGAGGGCGAGGGAGAGCAGCGCGGCGCCCGGGCGGCGGGGCCGGCCTTGCTGGCTGCGGGGGGGCGGCGCGCGCCGGTCGTCGGGCGCGTCGGGCGCGCCCGGGCGCGGTTCGGCGGGGAGCAACGGAGAGCGAGGCGTCATGGCAGGGTCCTCGGGTTCGTGAGGTCGCGGTGGGGCAAGCGCACCTGGAGCTGGCGCTCGGCGCCACGTACCATCGCGCGAATTCCGGTGTCAAACAGACGGCGCCGCGGGCTTCGGCCGCCGCCGGGGCGGGCCCCTCGGGCGCGGGCGCGGCCCGGCGCGGGAGGGGCCCGCGCGCGGGTCGCCTCATCGCCCGAGCGCCCGCGATTTGCCGGGGAAAACCGCCCTCCCCCGCGCGATCCCGGCGCGCCGAGGTGCGCGCCGGGCGACGAGCGCGCCAGCAGCGCTAGAATTGTCCCTGGTTATCGGAGACGGGTATTCCGAGGGAGATTGCGGCGGCAGGTGCTCGGTACGGAGTCGATGGGGGCCACCGTCGCTCGCAGATCTCGCTCCTGGAGGGATAGATGCTGCTCACGAGGTGGACTGGGTCGGCCGCGGCGCTCGCGGCCGTGGCGCTCGTTGCGTGCGGGCAGGGAGGCCCGAACGACGGCAGCGGCGGGGCTGGGTCGGGCGGGGGCGGGTCGGGCGCCGTGTCGAGCGCGACGACGGCGGGCACCGGCGGCACCGCGAGCGCAGGCGGCGGCGACGCGGGCGCGGGCGGCGGCGGCGGCGGCGGCGGCGGCGACGCGGGCGGCGGCGGCGCGGGCGGCGGCGGCGGCGATGGTGACGCCGTGTGCGGCGACGGGGCGGTGGCCGGCGCCGAGGGGTGCGACGACGGCAACACCGCGGCGGGGGACGGCTGCGGCGAGGGCTGCGCCATCGAGGCCGGGTACACCTGCGCCGGCGCGCCGAGCATCTGTTCCACGATGTGCGGCGACGGCCTGCTGCGCGGCGCCGAGACCTGCGACGACGGCGACCTCGCGGGCGAGGACGGCTGCAACGGGGTCTGCGTGATCGAGGCGGGCTACAGGTGCGTCGGCGAGCCGAGCGTCTGCGGCCCGCTCTGCGGCGACGGCCTGCTCATCGGCACCGAGGCGTGCGACGACGGCAACACGGTCGGGGCGGACGGCTGCAGCCCGGATTGCGAGGTCACGCTCGGCTACACGTGCAGCGGCGAGCCCAGCAAGTGCGTCTCCGTGTGCGGCGACGGCATCCATACCGCGCGGGAGGCGTGCGACGACGGCAACACCGTCGACGGCGACGGCTGCAGCAGCACCTGCGAGGTCGAGCCCTGGTGGACGGCGGCGTCTTTGCGCCTGCGCTGATCTCCGCCTGCCGAGCGGGGCTCACCCGCACAGGAGACGGGCCCAGATCGGCGTTTTCGGCGCGCAGGCGTACTCACGTACGCCGAGCACCGAAAACGTCGAGGTGGGCCCGTATCCGAAGCGGGTGAGCCTCGCTCAGGGCGTCCGAGTCTTCAGGCTGTCGATGGCGTGGACGGGCGCCAGGTCGCCGGCCATGAGGTGGGCGATCGCGCTGTAGACCAGCCGCTGGCTCTCCAGCATGCTCTTGCCGGCGAACACCGGTGAGGTCACGACGAGGTTGAAGTGCCCTCCGCCGCCGGTCACCTCGGCGGTGGAGCCCTCGATCTTCTCTTCGATGGCCCGCTTCAAGGCGTCGGGGATCGACCCCTGAAACGTCGTCAGGTGGGTGGGCATGGGCCCCTCTATAGGCCATCGACCCGCCGCGGGGAAGCCGGAGCGCGGCGCCGCGGCGGGCCGCGCCCCGGCCAGGATCAGGCGCTCGCAGTCGCGCGGGCCAGCTCGACGAGGCCGGCCGCGCCCATGCCGCCGCCGATGCACATCGTGACGATGGCGTACCGGCCGCCGCGCCGACGGAGCTCGTGGAGGGCGGTCGCGGTGAGCTTCGCGCCGGTGCACCCGAGCGGGTGGCCGAGCGCGATCGCGCCGCCGTTCACGTTGAGCTTCTCCTCGGGGATCTCGAGCGTCCGCTGCACGTAGACGGCCTGCGACGCGAACGCCTCGTTGACCTCGAAGAGGTCGATGTCGGCCACCTTCAGCCCGGTCCTCGCGAGCAGCTTCCGCACCGCGGGCACCGGGCCGATCCCCATGATGGCGGGGTCGACGCCGACGGTCACGAACGACCGGAAGTACCCGAGCGGCTTCACGCCGAGCGCGTCCGCCTTCGCCTTGCTCATCACGAGCGCGGCGGCGGCGCCGTCCGACAGCGGCGAGCTGTTGCCCGCGGTGACGCTCCCCTTCACCGCGAACGACGGCTTCAGCCCCGCGAGCGCCTCCGCCGTGGTCTCCTTGCGGATCAGCTCGTCGGCGCGGAAGTCGAAGGTCACGCGCTTGCCGTTCTCGTAGCGCACGCCCTTCACGGTCACGATCTCGTCCTCGAAGCGCCCGGCCTCGCGCGCCGCCGCCGCCTTCTGGTGGCTCCTCAGCGCGAACGCGTCCTGGTCGGCGCGGCTCACCTGGAACCGGTTCGCCACGTTCTCCGCGGTGATGCCCATCGGCGTGTACACCGTCGGACAGCGCTCCATCACCTCCGGCGACGCGCTCAGCTTGTTGCCGGTCATCGGCACCATGGTCATCGACTCGACGCCGCCGGCGACGGCGATGTCGAGCGACCCCATCGCGATGCTGCCCGCCGCGATCGCGATCGCCTGGAGACCGCTCGAGCAGAAGCGGTTGATGGTGATCGCGGACGCCTCCTGCGGCAGCCCGCCGAGGAGCGAGACGGGGCGCGCGACGTTGAGCCCCTGCTCGCCCTCCGGCATGGCGCAGCCGAGGACCAGGTCCTCGACGTCCGCCGGCTTCACCTGGGGGACGCGCTTGAGCAGCGCGGCGACGACCTCGCCGGCGAGCTCGTCGGGGCGCTTCTGCGCGAGCGACCCTTTGTGGGCCCGGCCAACGGCCGAGCGGACGGCCTCTGCAATTACGACGTCGACCATGGCGTTCACCTAGTTCCGGAGGGGCTTGTTGTTCATCAGCATGTACTGCATCCGCTCAGCGCTCTTGGGCTCGCCGCACAGGCTGACGAACGCCTCGCGCTCGAGCTCGAGGATCTCCTCCTCGGTGACCTCGCGCGCCGCGCCGCCGGCGCCGCCGCAGAGCACCTCGGCGAGCTTGCGCGCGATCTTCGCGTCGTGCTCGCTGGCGTGGCCGCCGGCGACGAGCGTGTCGATCATCATCTGCAGCGTCGCGATCCCGCTCTCGCCCGGGAGCTTGTAGGCGCGCGGCACGGGCGCGTGGTACCCGGCCTCGGCCAGGCCGACGGCGCGCGCCTTCGCCTCGTGGAGCTGGCGCGCCCGGTCGAACGAGACGCCGTCGGTCTTGCGGAAGAAGCCGAGCGCCTTCGCCTCGTCCGCGCTGGTCGCGACCTTGGCGAGGGCGATGTTCTTGAAGACCTGCGTCACGAGGTCGTACGAGTTCACCGGCACGCCCTCCGGGATGCCCTCGAACGCGCGCCAGAGCATGTTGAGCGTCCCCGCGCCGCCCGGGATCAGGCCGACGCCGACCTCGACGAGCCCCGCGTAGGTCTCGGCCGCGGCCTGCACCGCGTCGCACGCGAAGCAGAGCTCGAGCCCGCCGCCCAGGGTCATCCCGTAGGGCGCGGCCACGACCGGGACGCTCGCGTACTTCAGCCGCTGCGTCGCGTCCTGGTAGCCCTTCACCATCTTGCGGATCGCCTCCCAGTCCTTGTTGCCCGCGGCCATCACCACGAGGAACAGGTTGGCGCCGACGCAGAAGTGCTCGCCCTGGTTGAAGACCACGAGCGCGCGGAAGTCCTGCTCGGCCTTCTCGGCGGCGAGCGAGAGCATCCCGATCGAGTCCGGATCGAGGCTGTTCGCCTTTGTCTTGAAGGTGACGCCGAGCACGCCGTCGCCGAGGTCCCACGCCTCGGCGCCGTCGTTGGCGAGCACGGGCTTCACGCCGCGGCGCGCGCCGGCGAGCGTGACGTTCCGCGGATCGACCTCGCGTGCGACGTACTCTCCCTTGAGCAGGTCGAACACCGCGCCGTCCTGCCGGTAGAACGAGGTCGCGCCGCGCTGCTTCATGCGGAGGATCGACTCGGGCAGCTTGATGCCGTCCTTCTGCATGCGCTCGACGGTCTCGGCGAAGCCGAGCGCGTCCCAGGTCTGGAACGGCCCGAGCTCCCAGTTGTACCCCCAGCGCATGGCGTCATCGATCGCCACGATGCTGTCGGCGATCTCGCCCACGCGGCGCGCCGTGTACGCGAGCGAGCGGGAGAGCACCTTCCAGGCGAACTGCCCTGCCTTGCCGGGGTCGTTCGCGAGCTTCTTCACGCGCGCGGCGGGGTCCTCGATCTTCTCGCAGGACTTCGTGGCCTTCTTGATCGCCTCGTCGCCGCCGTGCGGGCGGTACTGGAGCTTGGCGGGGTCGAGCGTCTCGAGCCCCTCCTTGGCCTTGCGGTAGAAGCCGCCCTTCGTCTTGTCGCCGAGGAGCTTCGCCTCGATCATGCTGCGGATGTAGGCGGGCACCTTGAAGACCTCGCGGTCCTCGTCGCGCTCGAGCGCCACGTAGCAGTTGTCGGCGACGTGGGCGAAGGTGTCGAGGCCGACGATATCGCCGGTCCTGAAGCTCGCGCTCTTCGGGTGCGCCATGGCGATGCCGGTGATGGCGTCGACGTCCTCGGGCGCGAGGCCCTCCTCGAGCATGAGGTGGATGGCGGTGAGCATCGCGTGGGTGCCGATGCGGTTGCCGACGAAGTTCGGGGTGTCCTTGCCGAAGACGATGCCCTTGCCGAGCACGTCCTCGCCGAACTTCCGCACGCGGGCGACGACGGCCGGGTCGGTGTCGGGGCCGGCGACGAGCTCGAGGAGCTTCATGTACCGGACCGGGTTGAAGAAGTGCATGACGAGGAATCGCTTGCGGAAGTCCTCGGAGCGCCCCTGCATCATCTCCTCGATGCGCAGGCCGGAGGTGTTCGACGCCGCGATCGCGTCCTTCCGCATGACCTGCTCGAGGCGGGCGAAGAGGGCGCGCTTCGGCTCCATCTTCTCGATGATCGCCTCGATAACGAGGTCGCATTGGGCGAGCTCGGCGAAGTGATCTTCGGTGTTGCCGGTGCGCACGAGGCGGGCGTGGGAGGGGTGGAAGAACGCGGCGGGCCTGGCCTTGAGGGCCTTCTCGAGCCCGCCTGCGGCGAACCGGCTCCTCGCGGCCGGGTCCTTCCGCTCGGCGTCGGTGAGGTTCGGGGGCACGATATCGAGGAGCAGGACCTCGATGCCGGCGTTCGCGAAGTGGGCGGCGATGCCGCTGCCCATGACGCCCGCGCCGATGACGCCCGCGCGGCGGATTGGTTTCGTCATGCAGATCCTCCGAGATGATGAATATGGGGCGCAAACCATTGGCGCAAAGGGCGCCGGGCGCAAGCGTATCCGGGGTGGACGGCCGCGGGGGTGAGCGAGCGAGGACGCGCGTCGTCGGCGCGGCGTTCGGCGAAGAACGGCCGGTCAGGTGGGAGGCCGCACGCTTCAGCGCGGGTGTGCGACGCCGGACGACGGCAGCCATGGGGGGCGGCGCACAGGAGCGGACACGACAGCGTACTTTGGACTACCGATACGCCATGGCTTCCATCGATTGACCGTCCCTGGTGTGGCGGACACCGGACCGGGGCGTCTGCTGCGCGCGAGCGAGCGTGCTCAGGGGGTTGTGGGCGCGCTGGCGGGCGCGTCGCGGGTGCGCGGCGGGCGTGCCGCGTTCCGTTCTCGGCGTCTCAGTGCCAGGTCAGTGCCAGGCCTGGGCGGACTGCACAGGCCGTCCGGTGCGGTCGTGCTCGGCGAGGAGGCGCTTCGATATGTCGACGCACACGGTGCAGGAAGCGAAGCGCGAGCGGTGCTGGCACTGGAGCCATGTCGCCGTCCCTTGCGCCCCGAACTCCACCGCATCGAGGTGTTTGCCGCAGGCGACGCAGTGGATGTGCTGGTGCTCGTGCTGCTGCTGCTGGGCCGGGCGCGGCGGCGCGAGCGCCTTCCGCTCGCGCTTGGTCAGTCGCTTCTCTCGCTTCATGATCTCCTCGATGACGGGGGGTGGCCGCACGGCATCGTGCTGGCGCGGAGCAAGCTAACACGCGCCGCTGGGCGAGGGGCCCGGCGGGCTCGCGCGGAGGGCGGCGGCGCGGCGGTGCCGGACGGGCGTGCGCGGCGTCCACTGGCGGGCGGCACGGTCCGCGCCGGCAGGTGCAACTTGACATCAGTCGCATTCTGTGCGCGTCGCGATCGCGAAACCCTGGGCGTGGACGCCGCCGACGCGGGCACGTCGAGCACGTCCGCGTCGGTCGCACTCGTCGGCGCGGGCGTCGGGTCGGGGCGCCCGCGGACTCGGCCTGCGGGCTGCTTGATGCCCACCGCTCCCCATGAGATCGCTCGCGCATGGGTCGCTTCCTCGAGACGTTAGCGGTCGCTGCAGTCGTCGTGTTCGCCCTCAGCTGCTCGATCGTGGACCCCGGCGACCGCGAGGAGCTGAGACGGAGGATCGCGATGCTGCCGCCCGACACGCTATCGCGCTGGGAGAAGTTGAAGATGAACAGCAACGCGCTGAGGTGGCTACCAACCTACAAGGACGAAAACGAACAGGTGGGCAAGCTCCAGTGCCGGTTGAAGGCCGGCGGCACCTGGAGCGGCTGGAACGACCAGGAACCGACGTACACCGTCGCTGACTTGGTGGACTGTCTCCTCTCGGGAGGAGATATCCCTGTGACATACACGATGTGTGCCGGCGAGTTTCAAGGCAGGGGCGATGCGGCCATGAAGCTCAAGATCTTGCACGAGGAGCAGGTGCCGGGCGTGACACACGTCGAGTGCAGGTTCGTGTGGGACTCCCGCTACGAGCCGGAGAAGGTACCGTCCGACTTGACGAACCCCAGATCGATCACACTCGACGACCTGATCGATTGGCTGATCTCGCTCCCCGCGCCGCCTCCGGGATGGGCTTTCCCTGAGCTCGTCCCGCTCCTCTGCCCGCTCGGCGCGGGGCCAGACTGGGGGTGCCCACCTCGGCCGACGGACCTTCCGGGCGAGCAACCCACCGACCCGACGGGCGGTGGACCAGGGGATCATCCGTGAAGCTCAGAACGTCGCGTTTGAAGTACCTCATGCGGCGCATCGACATCGAGGCGGGCACGGCGAGTTGCCTCTTTGCGCCCCAGGATACCTTGAGCCGGAACATGGACCTCGAAACGCTGGGCAGGCTGTGCGCCGAAGCATGGCACGATGACCTGCCCGAGGCGGACCGCGCGTGGGCCGAGGCGCACCGCGAGAAGTTCGGGAGGTGGGTCGACGATTCGCGGCCCGACGCCATCCGCCCGAGGGTGGACGCGGGCTCTCTCCAGAGCCTTCCCGGCAGGTTCGACAAGGAGCCCGCTCCCCCGTGGCCGATGCTGCTCGAAGCCGTCAAGAGCGCGTTTTTTACCTTCGTCGTGGACTTCGGGCAGACGGTCGCGGGCGAGGGGGAGGGCGCGACCGGCGATCCGGCAGCGCGCCTCCACCGGACGTCGCTCTGGCGGGCGCTGACGGCCGACGACGCCCCCGAGGTAGACCGGCCCTCGGCGCTCCGCGCCTTTCAGAGGGGGTTTCGGCGCGGTCGCCGCGGGCTCCCGCGCTCCATGACGAGGCCCATCCCCCCGATGCTGGATGCTCCGCGGTTCTGGACGTTTTCGCTGCCTCCTCTCCCCGGACCGAGCGCGGCGCGCGACCGAGCCCTCTGGGACGCCTTGCATCACACCACGGCGCTTCAGGAGTCTGCGGTGCTCCTGCAGGAGCTGCGCGATCTCTATGCGAGCGCCTGGCGCGACGACGTGCCGGAGGAGGACCGCGAATGGGCCGAGTCCTACCGCCACGCCTGCATGAACGAGGTCAACGGTCGCCGGCGAGACGCCGTGGCTCAGAGCGCGTACGAAGGCTATCTCCAGAGCAGCGATGGGCTCTTCAACGGAGAGCCCGCCGGGCCGTGGCCGAACCTGAGACGCTATGACTCGGACCCATGGCGTGCTCTCGTGGATGCCGTCGAGGGCGCGCCCGAAGGCGAGAGCGAGCTTGCGACGGCCGAGGCGGCAGCGCGCGAATTCTGGGACTCGCTCTACCGGGAGGCCCCGCCGTGGGGCAGCGACCCGGCGAAGACGCACTGGCTCGCGGCCGTCCACGCCGCGCGACGCAAGGCGCTGGCCGACGATGTTCCGCCGGACAAGGGGTCATGACGCGCGCTTCACGATCTCCTCGACGGCGCGGAGGCTGAACGGCACGTGCGGGCCGCGGTCGAGCCATCACGCGTCGCTCGCGGCGGCTCCGACCGGCTGCGCGGGCGCGCGGCGGCGCCACGGTGAGGGGACGGACAGCGCGTCGACGACCGACGGCACCGCCGTGTGGGCGCGTGTGGCTTGACTTCCTTCCAGCGTTGTTCGCACCAGGCCCGGGCGGGGCGCAGCCGTGGGTCCGTTGCTTTCTGCGGAGGCGCTGGGTCTGGTCATCGCGCCTCTCGGCGCCGCTCGATCCGTCCTCTCGGCGCGCCTGAGCGCGAGCTTTGGACGAGGAGGTTGATACCTTGCGCAGGAACGTTCGTCTTGGCATCCCGCTGGGGCTCGCGCTCTTCACGCTTGCGTCGGGGGCGGCGGCCGAGCGCCCTTCCGAGACGAGCGCGCGTCTCATGGCGCAGGCGAATGCCGCGGTCGACGAGGGTCGGCTCGCCGACGCGCGCGACCTGTGGATGGCGGTGTGGAAGGTCGAGCGCTCCCAGGTGGCCGCCTGCAACCTCGGGGCGCTGTCGTACCGGCTCGGCGAGGCGCCGGCCGCGGTGCGCTGGCTGTCGCTGTGCAAGGAGCTCATGCGCGCGCCCAGGACCGCCCGCGAGCGCGAGCTCTACGAATCGCGGCTCGCCGATCTCGCGCGCGCGCGCCAGCTCGTCGGCGAGCTCCGGGTCGTCGCGCCTGCAGGGGCGGCGGTCACGATCGACGGTGAGCCTGTCGAGCTGGAGGGCGGCGCGCCCGTCCCGGTCCTGCCTGGGCGCCACGAGGTCCGGGCGTCGTCGAACGGCAGGACGGCGGTGGCGGAGGTCGAGGTTGCGCGCGGCAGGACGCGGGAGGTGACGCTCGCGTTCGCGGCGCCGTCCGCGGAGGCAAGCGCCGCGGGCGGGGCTGGCGCTGCGGGCGGAGTTGGCGCCGCGGGCGGAGTTGGCGCCGCGGGCGGACCCGATGCGGCGCGCGAGCCTGGCGGCCCGCGGCCGCTCCCCTCGCCCCCCCGGCCCGGACCGCGGCCGGACGTGATCGTCGGCGGCGTGGGGCTGTCCGCGACGCTCGCGGCGCTCGGGGGCGTGATGATGATGGCGGTGGAGAAGAAGGAAGCGGCAGGCCGCGCGGCGACCCGCACCGCGGGTCCGAGCGGCTGTTTCCGGCTGAGCTGGCCGATGTGCCGCGACTCCGCCTCGGCCTACGACGACATGCGCGCCTTCCGGACCGTGGGCATCGCCGCGTTCGCCGCGGGAGGCGCGGTCCTGGGCGCCACGCTCACCTACGCCCTGGTTCCGCGCGGGCGAGCCGAGCTCGAGGTGTCGGCCGGGGGCCTCGCCGTGACGGGCGTCTTCTGATCGCGGCCTGCCGCCGGCGCGGCGCGCGGTCAGCGACCCGCTGTCGGCGCCGCCCCTCCGCCGCGGGCGCCGCCGTGACGGCCCCCGCGGCGCAGCGGCGGTGCTGGCGAAAACTTGCGTGACGAACGCGCACCCAGCGCGGCATAGTCCGGGGGTCGAACGACCTGGCCAACGACACCTCGGCGGATTGGGGCCGCCGGGGTGTCCGCGACTCAGCCTCGTGCCGGAGGACTGGACGCATGACGCGCGCTACCCATTACCTTATTGCATCATTTTTTCTCAGCGGTTCGAGCCTGTTCTTCGCCTGCGGTGGGCCTTACCAGGGTGCCACCTGCGAGGTCACCGACGACTGCCACTCGGAGCATCAGAACGTGCCGGGCACGATCTGCGTCGATGGGCAATGCGAGTGCTGGGAGCCTGGCAAGGTGGTCTGCTGCGCGCGCGGCGAGCGGGAGCCCGCGTGCATCCTCGAGTGTCGTTCGTGCGACGAGTGCGGTGAGGACAAGCCGGCCGAGTGCGAGGGGGTGCCCGAGCCGCCCGGGGGGTTGCGAGAGCGACGCCGAGTGCCCGGGACCGCCGGACGCGCGGTGCGGCGCGGGGCGTTGCGTGGACGGCGCGTGCGTGGTCGAGATCGAGGTGGGCCCGCTGGCCTCGCAGGTGCGCGGCGACTGCAAGCAGGACGAGTGCACGAAGGACGGCCGCGTGGTCAGCGTGGCGGCGTACGACGTGTACAACGACGGGAACGAGTGCACGAACGACCTCTGCGATTTCGACACGCCGGTCAACGCGCAGCTCGCCGGCGTGCTCTGCCCGGTCTCGGGGGCGGGGCGATGCCATGAGGCGCGGTGCGTGGAATGCGTTGCGACCGATCCGACGATGCCGTGCCCGAATGGGCTGGCGTGCGATGGCTCGCTGTGCGTTCGTGATCACTGCATGAACGATCGACACGATCCGGGCCTCGGGGAGACCGATTACAACTGCGGAGGCCCGTGCAAGCCGTGCCCGATGGGGTTCGACTGCGAGACGGGAGACGACTGCCTCGAAGGGGTGTGCGACTCCGGCATTTGCCGGGCGCCGACGTGCACCGACGGCGTGAAGAACGGCACCGAGACGGGCGTCGACTGCGGCGCGCCGTGCCCGCGCTGCGCGCCCGAGGGCGGGTGCAAGACGGGCGCGGACTGCACGAGCGGCGTGTGCTGGGCCGGCGCGTGCGCGGCGCCGACGTGCACCGACGGCGTGAAGAACGGCGGCGAGCGCGGCGCCGATTGCGGTGGGGAGTGCGACGCGACGTGCGCACCGTGAGAAAACGCCACGCGTCTCCTGCCGCCAAGAATGGCACAAGCGCAGCGCCTGGAGCATGTCACGCCGAAGGTCCCGCCCGTGTACCGCCGAGCCCGCAGGCACGAAGCAACGGCTGACCGTGAAAAATTTCGGCACGAAATGCGCGCTGCGCCTCTCGATCAGGACATCAGGCCGAGGGAGGAGAGCGCGTCGGCCCAGAGCGGCCAGACCGTGCGGTACGGGTGGGTCGCCAACAGCACGCCGCCGCTCGGGAGGCGGCGAAGGGTGAACGGGGCGTGGTCGACCAGGAAGTAGACGTGCTCGCCCGTCATCTCGACGTACCACAGAGGTGGCCCTTTGAGGCTCTCGGGGAGCTGCTCGCCGCGCGCCTTCGCCTGCACCGTCAGGTTGTGGATCTCCTCGGCGCGCGGCTCCGCGGCGCGCCACGCCTCGTCGGGCACATCCGCAGCGGCCACGAGCGCCTCGATCAGGGCGGAGCCCGGCAGGGCCAGCGACTTGAGGACGGTCTCGCGGGAGAGCGGGATCGTGCGCCCGCTCTTGTCCGTCGGAACCACGCGCGCCCCGACCGGCGCGGCATCGACGCGCGCGTGGAGCGCCTCCATCGATAGGCCCGCGATCCGCGAGACGCTTTCGCCGTCGTGGAGGCTGACCCACGACAGGGCGAGATCACGCGCGATGTCACGGGCGTTCGCGTGGTACGTCGCGCACATCGAGACGGGCGCGAGCCAGGTCCACGCGGTCGTGCATCCGCCGGTTGAGACGCGCCCACTCGCGTCCGGCGCGCAGAGGCGGAGCAGGAAGTCCTCGATGTCGCCCACGACGTTGTGCCATGCGAGCACGGCCTCGGCCCCGACCGAGGACGGGCCGCTGCCCAAGTCGAGGATCATGTACATGCGGGCGAACTCCTCGATTCGGTCGGGGTGCAGGTGGAGCGGTCCCCACCCGTTGGAGCGCTCGCTCCTGTCGGTGAAGCAGCGAAGCCTGCAAGGAACGGACCGTCCGGAGCTCAGCGTAGGAAAGACGAAGACGTCGGCATCGGCAGGCCCGAAATGGGCGCGGATCGTCGCGACCGCCTCGTCGAGGGAGGTCGTGCTGAACTGCGGGCCAGGGCGCATGCGCCCGTCGAAGCGGATGTATTGGGGTGGGTTCTCGACGAGCGTTGGCAGCGCCGCGCCCAGCGCGTCGACCCTCGCTGCCTCGTCGCACCAGGCGAAGAAGTACGGTCCTGCTGTCATCGCTGGATCTCCATGGCGAGGATGTCCCTTAGTTGTCCATGAGGCCGAGCGCAGTGAGCGCGTCGGCCCAGAGCGGCCAGAGCGAGCAGTACGGGTGGGTCGCTAGCATCACGCCGCCGTTCGGCAGGCGGCGCACGAGAAACGGGGGGTGCCTTTTCAGGAAAAGGCGGTGACGGTATGTGGACAGGTCGACCGACCAGACCGGCGGACCCTCACCACCGGCTTCGGTGAGCTTTCGTGTCCGGTCCAAGATCTCATCCGCGCGCGGCGCGGCTGCGCGCCATGCCTCGTCGGGCGCTGCCGAGGCTTCGAGCGCATCGAGCAGCGCGGAGGGCGATGCGGCCAGCGCCTTGAGGACGGTCTCGCGGGAGAGCGAGCGCGTCCACGGTTTGCCCCTTTTCAGCGCGACGTGCGTCTCGCGTTGGGCGATGGTGATACGCGGCCCGCGCTCCGCGATGCTGACACGCGCCCCGCGCGGCGCGGCGTCGACGCGCGTATGGAGCAGCGGCAGCGGAATGCCCGCGATGCGCGTCACGCTGTCCTTGTCGTGGAGGTGCACCCACGACACGGCGAGATCGCGCGCGATCTCTCGCGCGTCCGCGTTGTACGTCGCGCACGTGGCGACCGGCGCGTTCCAGTCCCATGCGTTCGTGCACCCGCCGGTCCGGACGCGCCCGCTCGCGTCCGGCGCGCAGAGACAGAGCAGGAACGCCTCGAGGTCGACCTGCATCACGCGCCACAACACCGCGACCTCGGCCTCCAACGAGCGCGGGCCCCTGTCCCAGGCGAGATCGAGGCCCAAGCGGAAAAAGTCCTTGCCGCGTTGCGGGTACATCTCGAGGGGGCCTCGCGGCTCGTGGAACCCCATCAGAGAGTAATGGCGGCGACGGTGGTAGGCTTCGGTGAAACACCGAAGACCCACATGGATACCGGGGACGTACTCCAAATAATCCGGGCCGCGCTCGTTCGGAAAAGCGAAACGTTGGGAGGCCGGGAGCGTCGCGCCGAAATCGACAGACGCCTCGCCACCGCACGTGAAGTGGGCGCGGACCGTGGCCAGGGCTTCGTCCCTGGAGTCCGTCTTGCGTTTCACGTCGCACTCCGCCATATGCACCTCCATAGGCCAATCTGGCCGCGCGAGCGCCGATAGCGTCGCCTCGAGCGCGTCGATCCGCGATGCCTCGTTGCACCAGGCGTAGAAGCGGGGGCCCGGAGTGGTCATAGCCGAATCACCCGGATGGGTATGTTGAAGCCGTTCAGGGTCGCCCTCTTGCCCTTCTGCGTGTCGAAGAGGTAGGTGTCCTTCGCGATGTATTGTTTGCCGTCGAATTTTCCGCCCCGCTCCATGATGAGCTGGGCTTCTTCGACATCTCCCACAAGGCCCTTCGTCCGTAGCCCCTCCATCCCGCTCGACAACTGCTCGATCACCTTGTCCCCTGGGACGTTGCGGCCCATTTTCACCTCGCTCAGGATGAGCTTGTTCTGCGCGGACACCGTCAGGAAGTCGGGCGCCTTGAGGTTGGCGCGCACCTTGTCTGATAACTCACGCCAGAGCACTACGCGCACGCCGTCGTCGCCCACCCCGAGGAGCGCCCGTACGTCACGGGAGAGGAACTTCGCCGCCGTCTTCTCGAACGGTTCGAGCGTCTTCTCCGTCACCGCGCCCTTCAGAAGTCCCTTGTACCATCCGATGCTGCGGAGCTTGAGCCCCTGGATGATGACCTCGTCGACCTCCGCGATCTCCCCGGCGACCCGGATCGCATCCGGCGTGACGGCGGTGCCCTTCGCCCCGCGCCAGAACGGTCCGGCGGCGGCCGCCAGCACCCCCAGCCCCGAGAAGATCCGCTCCTCATCGCTCAACTCTCGCCCGGCCGGCAGGCACCACTCCTTGCCCGTCACGGCCTCGCACAGGTCGAGCGTCGGCCCGACCACCGGCACGAACCCCACCCCGATGCGCGTCGTCGCGTGGACGAGCGTCTGCATCATCCCCGCGTATGCCTCGACGCCCTCGCTGACCGTCGACATCGCCCCCGCGAAGGCGCTGATCGTCTGGTAGAGCTGCGTCTGCTCCAGGTCGAGCGCGTCGCCGGTCCACAGGTTCAGGCTGTCCTTGAGCTGGTCGGCCAGCGCGTCGAACCGCGGCTTGAGCACCGTGTCCACCAGCGCGCGCAGGTCCGCCGGCACGGGCGTGTCCACGAACCAGTCCGACGCATCCATGTACCGCCGCACGACCCGTCCCCTCCGCGCCGCGCACGGCGGCGTCATACGCGATCGCGGCGGCCTTCACGTCGCCCGCGTCCAGCCTCGCCTGCGCGGCGTCGAGCACGGCCGCGTGCCATCCCTTTCTCCCGCAGCGCCGCCAGGCCCGCCGCGATCTTCCGCGGCAGGCCCGTCCTGAGCTCCGCCTCCGCGGCGTCGAACCGCCCTCGAAGCGCGGCGCACCCGGTCTCGCGCCACGACGCCCCTGCCGCCTCGCAGAGCGGCCGCATCTGCACGAGCGCCACGAGTTCCCCGCACCGCTCGGCCAAGAGCGGCAGCCCGAGCTTCTCGCTCACCGGCGGCGCCGCCGACAGCGCCTCCACCCACCCGCGTGCCCCCTCGCCGAACACCTCCGACGCCCTCTCTATCCGCGACCGCGCGATCCCCTCGCGCGCCCCTTCGTCCCTCTCCAGCACACCGAGCGCCTGCCAGCGCAGCGCGATGCCGCCGATCAGCGCCGTCGCCGTCGCGTCGCTCCGGGCCACCCGCCGCTGCGCGTAGCCCAGCATGGCGCTCAGCGAGCGCAGCGCCCCCGAGGTCATGTCCGGCACGACCGCGCCGTGCGTCGCGAGCACCTCCTTGTGCGGCGTGATCGCCTCCTCGAACGACACCGCGAGCGCCTGGAGCTCCGCCGACAGCGTCATGATCTCCTCGGCCAGCTCGTTCGGCGCCCGGCTCGCCTCGCGCGCCGCCGCGAGCACTGCCTGCTCCGCGCCGTCGAGGCCGTCGATGCTCGACCGCGACGCCTGCTCCGAGAGCGCCGCGTACGCCGCCGTCTCCGCCGCCTCGGTCGCGCGGTACACGGCGAACCGCGCCGCGACACCCGCGTACCGGGATCGCAGCGGCGCGGCGTCGCTCCGGGCCTGCTCGAAGATCGCCTGCACGACCGCCATCGCCTGCTTGTCGGCCGCGAGCGCGGCCACGAGCGGCTCCTCCTCGGCGCTCGCCTTGTCGGTCATGGCCTGCCGGAAGTTGTCGGCCGCGCGGACCGGCTCCTCCTCCAAGATCGCCTCCTGGCGCAGCCTGGAATTTAAGAGCAGCCCGAGGAGCCTGCCGTGCAGGGTCGCCCGGAGCGACTCGGCGTTCTTCTCCTCGTCGCGCACGTAGGCCACCGCCCGATCGATGTTATCGAACCAGGCCCGGAGCTCCGCCTCGTTCGCTGCGAGCTCGTCGGACATCACGCCGTTCGGCCCGAACGCCCACATCTGGATCGGCAGCTCGCCGTCCTCCTCGGCCTTGCTCCACGCGCTGCCCGGGCCCTCGCTCGCGTCGACGCAATGCTCGACGATGCTGGTGTTCGATTGCGCGCAGAACCGGCCGGGCGCGTGCTCCTCGCGCCCCCACAAGCACCCTGACCCCGCCGCGCCGAGCGCCACGGCGGCCACGGCCGCCAGGAGGATCGCCTTCGCCTCGCGTTCCTTCTCATGCTCATTGCCTCCACCCCGCAATTTTTCTCGCCCGCGCAAGCTCGCCCGCCCATTCTCCGGCGGCAAGCGTCGTGGCCGGAGCGGTTAGGACATTGCTCCGCCGAGGAGCGCGCCGAGGCGCGCTCCAAGCTCCGTCCGTCTTCAGCGCACAAACCATCGCTCCCGGAGGGTTCGAGGGCCCCGCCGTGAGAGCAAGAATCCGGCGGCCGGAAGAGCAAGAATCCAGCGGCCGGAGCTCAAGAATCCTCTTCTCATCTCCGAAACTACCATTGTAGCTTCCGTTCTCATTGCCGCCGTCCGGATCTCCCGGCCGGCAGGGAGGAAATTTCTATGGAGTATTCGGATGCGGTCCTCGAGATCACGCCGGAGCGCGCGACAAAGCTCCTGATGGGGATAGGCGCTGTCGCCGCGATTCGCACGTTGATGGCCGGGGCGGGGATGACCGATGACGATATCCTGGAGGGCCGAACGCTCCTCCTCGATGTCCTCGCCGCGCCCCGCAAGGCCGGCGCGTCGGCCGATACCGACGATGCCAGGGCGCAGCGCGCCGCGACGGGGGAGCTCGATCAGTGGGACGAGCCCAATTACGCCCGTTATGGCGCCGCGCTCCGCCGGCGTTTCCCCGACGTGCACGATTACGTGTTCAAGGATCTCGCGCCCTCCACCGGCGCCGCCTCCGTCCGGGGAGTGGCCACCTTCCTCGCGCGGCTCGACGTCCTCGAGAATGGCACCGATCCGGGCCGCGCCGGGTCGAAGCAGAGCGACAAGAAGGCCGTCGCATTCCTCGCCACCCGCGGCCTCGACAAGGCCGAGCGCAAGCGCCTCAAGGGCCTCGTCGACGTGGCGCTCGGCCCGACATCGCCTCTGCCCGAGCAAACCGAGCTCCCGGAGGCCGCGCGCCGGCGCGAGGCGCTCGTCAAGCTGCGCGGCTGGTTCGACGAGTGGTCGACCACGGCCCGCGCCGTGATCAAGAAGCGCAGCTATCTCATCCGCCTCGGCCTCGCGAGCCGCAAGGCGCCCCGTCGCAAGCCCGCGACCACGCCGGCCAAGCCCGCCGCCATCCCGCCCACGCCAGCAGCGTCGGACGAAGAGACCGGCGACGCCGACATCGAGTAACACATCTCACAAATCAGAGCTTTCGGAGCGCGCCGGATGCTTCCCGCGCACGCCCGAGACCTTCGCGCGCGCTCCGGAAGCTTCGCGCGCGCTCCGGAAGCCTTCCCGCGCGCTCCGGAGCACGAAGTTTCGCGCACTTAGCGGCGTCCGCCGCGTCCCCGGTGCCGTCCGGCGCTCGCCGGGCGGTGAATTTCTCGGGAAATTCGACCCTCCGCCCCGCGCGGGAAGCTTCCGGAGCGCGCGCGAAGCTTTCCGGACCGCACGCGAAGCTTTCCGGACCGCGCGGGAAACCCTCCGCCCCGCGCGGGAAGCCTCCATGCCGGCGCCGAGCCCCTTCGCGAGCTTCCCGAAATCCCTCAGGTCAGCGCCCCGCCGACTCGAACCTTGGCGCCGCCTCGAACGTCTCCGCGAGCGTCCGCCGGTACTCGTCCGCGATCTGCACCAGCCCGTCGATGAGCAGCGCCGCCTCGTGGTCCGCGAGCCCCTCCAGCGTCGCCACGCACGACACCGCCACCTCGTCCCCCGTGATCGACACGCGGAACTCCCCCGTCGTCTGGTCGTTCATCGTGAGCAAGAACCGGTAGAACGGCTCGTGGTTCGCCGCCGGCACGCCCACCACCGGCGCGCGCAGCGAAAGCAGGCGCCCCGCCTCGTCGATCTCGATGTCCACCTGCGTCGCCGTCTCCGCCGCCGGAAACGGCCGCTGCGCGATGCGCCACGCCCGCGGGCCGACCCGCGCCCGGTTCGCGACGATCCCGAGCGACGACAGGCCCTGCCGGATCATCCGCTCGACGCCCGCGCGCGCCGGCGACGGCGCGAACGCGTGCGGCAAGAGCCGCCCGCAGCCCAGGCATCGATCGCTCTCGATGTCGAACGGCTCCTCGCACGCCGGACAGCGGTACACCGGCGCCCGATCCCGGAGCTCGCCGAGCGGCCGATCCACGAGCGCGAGCAGCGGCTGGAACGCGCCCGCCGGGAGCACCGCGCTGTGGCCCGGCAGCTCCCCCAGGGTGCCGGGCAGCGCCGCGACCACCCCGATCGCGCGCCCCTCCGGATCGAGCACCGGCGCGCCGAGCGGCGCCGTCACGTCGAGCTCGAACGCAGGCAGCTGCCCGTCGACCTTGCGCGCCACGTGGCTGACCCGCGCGACCGCGAGCCGCAGGCTCTGCCCCGGCAGGCAGCTCAGCACCGCGGCGCGCTCGCCGAGCCGAGGCTCCGCCGGCGCGCGCACCGCGAGCGCCGCGACGCCCGGCGCCTCGGCAGGCGCGACGAGCGCCACGTCCCGGCCCACGTCGGCCGCGACCACGCGCCCCGCCATGCTCCGCCCGTCCTCGAACGTCAGCGCGACCTCCGTCGGGTAGCCGAGCCCGCGCCGGCTCGTCACCACCACGCCGTTGCCGAGCGCCACCCAGCCGGTCGTGACCAGCGCGCCGGCGCGGATCGCCACCACCGAGCGGCGCGCGCGGGCGACGCGCTCGTGGAGCAGGGCCAGATCGCCGTCGCCGTGCGCCGCGAGCTGCGACGTCATTGGGCGACGATCCTCGAGAGCGCCGTCATCAGCAGATCGATCGTGCCCGGCTTGGCGCCGTCGCGCTGCGCGTACGCGACGATGTCGCGCAGCCGCTGCTCCGTCTTGGCCGGCAGCTTCGTGCGCACGAGCAGCTCCGACAGCGCGCCGAGCGCGAGGAAGTGGCGGAGCACCGGATCGGCCGGCGCGCGCTCGATCTCGCGCAGGTAACGGCCGAGGTGCTCGCGCGCGAGCGCCGCCGTGGTGAGCGGATCGATGTGGAGCGGCTTCTCCTCGGGCACCTGCCCGCGCAGCGTCACGAGGCGCTCCATCGCGAGGAACGCCGGCTCGGCGACCCCCGCGGCGTTGCCGCGGCGCGCGCCGCCCTCGGCCTGGGCGAGCTCGCGGGTCGCCGCCGCCGTGCAGCGGTAGAGGTGCGCCACCGCGTCGGGCATCGCCTCGCCGTGCTCGTAGATCGCACGGAACACGGTGCACCGGATGAGGAGCACCATGACGCCAGGCCGCTCCTGGAAGCTGAGCGCCGCGCCGAGCACCTGCGCGTCCCGGAGCAGCTGGCAGAACCGATCGGCCGGCGTGTTCGCCGACTCGGAGCGCGCCGCGCCGTTCTGGCGCGACGGCGGATCGATCTCGACCTCCGGCAGCGCGGGCGGGCGCACCGACACCGGCGTCGCCGCCACCGCGGCCATGCCGGAGGAGGTCGAGCGGCGGAAGGGCACGGTGCGCGCGCTGCGGCGATCGCTGGCCTGCGCCGGCGTGTCCGCGGCCGGCGCGGGCTCGCCCGACAGCGGCGTCGCGGTCGCCGCGGCCGGCTTCGCCGCGGAGGCCTCGGGCCCCGGCATCGCCATGCCGCTGATCGCCTTGGACGCGGCGCCGCCGTCGTGGGCCGGCGGCAGGATGCCGGCCTTGGGCGTGGGCGCACCGCCGTTTCTCGCTGACGTGCCGCCTGACGTGACGCCCGACGCGGCGCCCATCGACACCGGCAGCGTCGCGGACGCGAGCGAGGGGGACAGGATGTCGGGGATCGCGTCCGCGTCGCGGATCGGGCGCGCGACCGACTCGGGCAGGCGCGGCAGCGGGGGCGCCGCCCACGCCGAGAGCTCCTCGGCCGGCATCCGCACCGCCGAGACCGGCGTCGGCGGCCCGGCGACCCGCACCGACGGCGCGCCCTGCGCGCGGCCGGGCGCCGGCGGGATGGAGAAGCTCTTGAGCGGCCGGGCGCGGCCGGCCGACGCCCAGGTCAGGCTCGCCCGCTGCTCCTCCGAGAACGGCGGCCGCGCGTCGAACCAGGCGCCGAGCGTCGCCGCGAGCCGCTGCGCCGCCTCGCCGCTGTCGCGCAGCGCCCGGCGCAGCGCCTCCGGCGCGAAGGCGGCGACCCGGCCGACGCGGCGGAGCAGCAACAGATCGTCCCGCAGGCAGAGCCGGAACGGCTCGGGGCCGCCCGAGAGCTCCAGCGCCGCCCGCAAGAGCGGCACCCGCTGCCGCTCGGCGACGCGCACGACCGGCACGTCGATCGACATCCGCTCGTTCGCCGCGTCGAGCGCGACGAAGAGCGTCACCGCCCCGAGCGGAACGAGCCACCCCACGCCGTCCTGCAGCGGGGTCGACTGGACGGTCGTCCCGGCCTCGGCCGAGGCGCAGTGGGCCACGAAGCGCACCGGGTCCCGCGTGCGCCACGCGTCGATCGAACTGCCGTCCCAGTCGCCGTCCGCGGGCGGCGGCTTGCGCGAGAGCGAGAGCGCCGGCGCGCGGTCGACCCCGCACGCCTCGCACCGCGGCCCGCGCAGCGGGAAACCGCACGCCGCGCAGAAGTCGGAGGCCGGGCTCGACGGGACCGCCACGCCGACAGCATACCTCAGCGCAAGGCCGAGGTGGCACCGGGGTTTGCTCTCACAGGAACGGATTCAGGTGGAGCGCAACCTTGGCCTCCCGCAGGTTGTGCTGGACCCTGCGGATGAAGTGGACGAGCAGGTAGGCCCAGACGGAGAACGTGACGACGCTGATGACGAGCTGGACCGTCTTGCTGACGCCGATCACCATCCAGAGCGCCGTCAGGAGGAACGCCGCGAACGAGAGCGGGACGAACCACTTCCAGCAGAGGTTCATCATCTGGTCGATCCGGACGCGCGGCAGCGTCCAGCGGATCCAGATGACCACGAAGACGAGCGCCCAGCTCTTCAGCAGGAACAGGAATACGCCGAGGAGCTGGAGGCCGAAGCTCGACTCCTGCTGGGCCGGCGAGACGCCGGGGATCTGCCATCCGCCGAGGAAGAGCGCGCTCGCGATGCCGCACATCACGAAGACGTTCGCCCACTCGGCGAAGAAGAAGAAGAGGTACCGCATCCCCGAGTACTCGGTCGAGTAGCCGGCGACGAGCTCGCTCTCCGCCTCGGGCAGGTCGAACGGCGCGCGGTTGCCCTCCGCGAGCGCGGTCGTGAAGTAGAGGAAGAACAGCGCGAACGTGATCGGGTTGCGGAAGACGAACCAGTGCCAGGGCCAGCCGCCCACGTCGAGCAGCGAGGGCCCGGCGCCGCCCTGCGCGGCGATGATGTCCTGGAGCCGCAGCGAGCCGGTCATCATCACGATGCACACGATCGCGACCGCGCCGGGGATCTCGTAGCTGATGATCTGCGCCGCCGAGCGGATGCCGCCGAGGAGCGACCACTTGTTGTTCGACGCCCAGCCGCCGGTCATCAGGCCGATCGTGACGAGCGACGTCACGGCGATGACGAAGAGGATGCCGATGTCGAGGTCGGCCGCGATGAGGTACTGGCCGAACGGCATGACCACGAACGTGGCCGACACGCCGACGAAGACGAGGTAGGGCGCGAGCCGGAAGAGCGCGCGGTCGCTCTCGGCCGGGATGACGTCCTCCTTGAGGATCGACTTGATCCCGTCGGCGATCCACACGAGGAAGCCCTGCGGCCCGGCGCGGTTCGGCCCGATGCGCGACTGCATGCGC
Organism: Sorangium sp. So ce836; assembly: GCF_028553905.1. Lineage (NCBI taxonomy): Bacteria > Pseudomonadati > Myxococcota > Polyangiales > Polyangiaceae > Sorangium > Sorangium sp. So ce836. Next base: position 12,093,643 of record NZ_CP102233.1, read on the forward strand.
GCCGAGACGCGGCGCTCGACCCAGGTGATGATCCCCGCGGTCGGCGCCATGAAGAGCAGGATGATCGCGGCGGCGATGCCGAGGATGATCCCGGCGCCGAGGAGATCGGTCGGGGCGCTCGCGTGGAACCCCTCGGTCGAGAGGTTGACCTCGGACGGCGCCCCGCCCCGCCGGATCCCGACCGGCGACAGCCGCTCGTGGCCGCTCGGGATCACGTCGCCCTTCGAGAGGACCTTCACGCCCTCGAAGCTCGTGATGACGTCGCCGGCGAGGATCTGCGCGCGGCTCGCGGGGCTCCCGTCGCGCACGGAGGTCACGACGAGCCCGCCGGCGGGCGGCGAGTCGGCCGCGACCTCGACGCCGAAGAACGCGAGCGCCCGCGCCCCCTCCTTCTCGCGCGCCTCGATGACGGCGCGTCGCGGGGTCGGCGGGATGAAGTCGATCGTGACGCCCCGCACCGTGCCGGACACGGGGAGCGCGCCGTGCGCAGTCGCGGGGACCTCGACGGTCACGTCCCCGTGGAAGGTCGTGTGCACCGCGTCGTCGCCGCGGCCGGCGAAGCGCGCCTGCATCCCCTCGGAGAAGACGAGCGACACCTTGTTGCTGCTGATCTGCGCGCCGTCGATCTCGATGCTCTGGCCGGTGAGCGGCGCCTGGCCGGGGCGCCGCAGCGTCCCGCGGAACGTGACGACCGCCTCCCTCGCCTGCGCGGTGGGCAGGTTGGTCCCGAGGATCTCGATGCGGTCGCCGAGGTCGACCTCGCGCGGCACGACGTCGACGACGCTGAGGAGCTCGGGCGCCGTCCTGCTCTCGGCGCAGCCGGCCCCGCCGAGGAGGGCCAGGAGGGCCAGGAGGCACGGCAGGAAGCCGAGAGAGAGAGCTCTCCAGGGTGGAGATCCGCGCATGGCGCCGCTTATAAACCGCGCCGCGCGGGCGGTCGAGATTGCGGAGATCGGCGCGCCCGCCCGCGCCGCGCTGCCTCGCCCCGGCGCTCCCCTACCCTGGTTCCCCTGACCGCGCGCCCCGGACGGGGAGGAAGTACCGGCTGCCGTCGAGCTCGTTCACCCCGACGTAGAGCTCCGCCTCGAACACGTCCTTGAGCCGGCGGTAGGTCATCACCTCCTCGATGGTGCCCTGCGCGACAAGCCGCCCGGCCTTGAGGAGCGCGACGCGGTCGGCGTACTGGGCGGCCGCGTTGAGGTCGTGCAGCACCGCGACGCAGGCGAGGCGCCGCTCGGCCACCTCGCGACGCACGACCTCGTGGACCTCGATCGAGTGGCGGATGTCGAGGTGGGCCCCGGGCTCGTCGAGGATCAGCACCTGCGCCTCCTGCGCGAGCGCCCGGGCGATGGCGACCCGCTTCTGCTCGCCGCCGGAGAGCTCGGCCACCGGCCGCCCCGAGAGATCGAGGAGATCGCAGGCCTCGATGGCGCGGGCGACCGCCTCCTCGTCCCGGCGGGAGGCACGCATCCAGGCGCCCTGGTGGGGCGCGCGGCCCATCATGACGACCTCCCGAACCGAGAACCCGGGCGCCGAGGCGATCCCCTGCGGCACGACCGCCACGCACCGCGCGATCGCCCGTCGGTCCATGCCGCCGAGCGGCCTCCCCAGCAGGGTCGCCCCGCCCCGCGCCGGCCGCAGGCCCCCGGAGAGGACCCGGACCAGCGTCGATTTGCCGGCGCCGTTCGGCCCGAGGACGGCGCAGAGCTCGCCCGCGCGCACCTCCAGGCTGATCCCCTCCAGCGCCAGCCTCCCTGTGGGATAGCTGGCCGCCACGTCTCGCAGCTCGATCGCCGGCTCCTGCACGTCGCCCAATTTATGAGTGATATCGAGTCATCTTCCCTTGCGCGAGCGATCTGTCGGTGGTCCAATCGACTCGAGGCGTAGAGGAGATGGAAACGGCGAAGGAGACCCTGGGAGGCGGCGAGGTACCGCGTCGCGTTATTAAGCGCTACTCCAATCGGAAGCTCTACGACACGAAGGACAGTCGTTACGTCACCCTGCAGCAGATCGGGGAGATGGTCCGGGCTGGCGAAGAGGTCCAGATCATCGACAACGCGACCAAGGAGGACAAGACCGAGGTCACGCTGGCGCTGATCATCTCGGAAGATCTCAAATCGCAGCCGCGCTCGGTACCGCTCGGCACGCTGCGGGATCTGATCCAGGAGCGCGGCGAGCGGCTGCTCTCGCAGCTGCGCGAGGGGCCGATCGGCCGGCTCATCCCCGGCGCGGTCCCCGGCGAGGGCGGGGTGGCGGCGCCCGGCGCGGCGCCGGCCCCCGCGCAGGAGCCGGCGGCGTCCGCGTCGCCGGGGTCGCAGCCGCCCCCGCCGCTCGACGCCGACAAGTCGAGCCACGCGAAGGGGCGCCTGAGCGGGATCGTCGAGAGCTCGAAGCAGACGCTCGATCAGTGGCAGCAGGCCGTCGACGAGCGCATCCGGGCCATCCTCCCGGGGCTCGGGCTGGTCCGCGATCTTCAGGCCGATGTCAAGCGCCTCTCGCAGCGCATTGACGAGCTGGAGGCGAAGCTCCAGGAACGCGAGGGTGAACGGGCCGAGGACGCCGCTCCTCCTCAAGCCGGCTCTGCCGCGGACGAACCCGCGGGCGAGGGTCCGGGGGGAGAGAGCCGGCTGGAATAGCCCTGGCCGCTCCCCTGTTCCCCCCGTCGAGCCCATGCCGTTCTTCTTCAGCAAGAAACCTGCGTCCGTAGCGCAGGACCTTTCGTTGGCCAGCTGCGAGGGGGGCCGCGCCGACGCCTTCGAGATCGAGCTGCTCGGTCATCTGGACACGCTGTACGGCGTGAGCTGCCGGATGACCAAGAGCTCGACCGAGGCGGAGGACCTGGTCCAGGACACCATCGTCAAGGCGATGCGCGCCCGGGATCAGTTCGAGCCCGGCACCAACCTCAAGGCCTGGCTGCTGCGGATCCTCACGAACACGTTCATCAACCGGTACCGCCGGGGGGGCCTCGAGCGGGGCATCTTCGACGGGCCGGACGCCGAGCCGCTCACCGACGCGTGGGTCGGGGCGACGACGATGCGTGCGATGCGCGATCCGGAGACCCAGGCGCTCACGCCGCTCGTCGAGGCGGAGGTGCAGCGCGCCCTGGACGAGCTGCCCGAGGAGTTCCGCCTGGCGGTGGTGCTGTCGGACATCGAGGAGCTCTCCTACAAGGAGATCGCCGAGGCGATGGGGTGCCCGATCGGCACGGTGATGTCGCGGCTGCACCGCGGCCGCAAGCTCCTCCAGAAGACGCTGCGCGAGCACGCGGTGCTGATGGGCATCGTCAGCGACGACGCGGCGAAGGACGCGCCCGCCGACCTGGACGCGTACCGCAAGCGAAAGCGGGGTGTCGCATGAGCGCCGCGAAGTCGATCGAGAGCTGCGCGCGGTTCGACTACGCGCTGTCGGCCTACGTCGACGGCGAGCTGGATCCGGACCACGCGGTCGACCTCGAGTCCCACCTCGTCCAGTGCCCGCCGTGCTTCGAGCAGGTGAAGATGCTGCGCTCGCTGCGGGCGAGCCTGAAGCGGGCGAAGCCGGCGGCGTGCCCGGACGCGCTGCGGGCGCGCGTCGCCGCGGCGATGGCGCACGAGCAGGCGCTCGGCGCGGCGCGCGCGGCGGCGCAGTCGGCCGACGCGAGGCCGCGGCTCATGCGCAGGGGGTACGCCGTCGCGCTCGCCGCGGCCGCGGGCGTCGCGTTCATGGTGGGCGTGACGCGGGAGCGGGCCGCCGCCCCGGCGGACACCGCCAGGGCGGACGCGAAGGCGGACGCCGAGCTCGCGCGCGCCGAGAGCGTCGAGATCCTGCTCGACGATCTGGTCACGCAGCACGCGCAGCCGCTCCCGCCGGAGACGACCAACCCGGAGGACCTGCCGCGCTTCGATCCGTTCGTCGGCGTGCCGGTCCGCAGGCCGGAGTTCCAGTCGATGCCCGTCCAGTCGATGCCCGTGAACTTCATGGGCGCCCGCGTGCACACGATGCGCGATCGGCGCGCCGCGCTGCTCCAGTACATCGTGAAGGGCAACCACCGGGTGACGGTCTACCTCTTCAACTCGCGCGCGGTCCCGGTGCAGAAGGCGCAGCCGATCCTGAAGCCGCGCGTCGTGCGCGAGCGCCCCGTGTACGTGGGCAAGATCAACGGCTACTCGGTCGCCGCCGCCGAGCACAGCGGCGTCGGCTACGCGCTCGCCTCGGACCTCGGCGACGACCTCAGCACGCAGCTCGTCCTCGCCGCGATGCAGTGATCCGCCCGCGCCCGCGCGAGCGGGCGCCCCCTCCCCTCCATCCCCTACCCCGCGAGAGACCGCATGCGCTTCGTCTTCGTCATGGATCCGCTGACCCGCGTGACGCACGACAAGGACACGTCGTTCGCCTTCATCCGCGCGGCGCAGGCGCGCGGCCACGAGAGCTACCACTGCCTGCCGCGCGACCTCTCGGTCGAGGGCGGCGAGGCGCACGCCTCGGCGACCCCGGTGCTCATCGGCGACGCGCCGCCGTACATCTCGCTGGATCTCGCCGGGGGCCCGCGGCGGCTCCGGCTCGCGGACGTCGACGCGATCTTCATCCGCAAGGACCCGCCGTTCGACCGCAGCTACCTCTACGCGACGCTGCTCCTGGAGCGCGCGCGGCGCTGCCCGCTCATCGTGAACGACCCGCGCGGGCTGCGCGACGCCAACGAGAAGCTCTACGCGCTGAACTTCCCCGAGTGGACGCCGAAGACGCTGGTCACGGCCGACCGCGAGCAGATCCACGCGTTCGTGCGCGCGCTCGGCGGCCAGGCGGTGATCAAGCCGCTCGACGGCGCGGGCGGCCTCGGCGTGCTGCAGATCAGCGAGCGCGACAAGAACGCGCGCGCCATCGCGGACATGATGACGAACGAGGGGCAGCGCCTCGCGATGGTGCAGGAGTACCTGCCCGCCGTCGTCCAGGGCGACAAGCGCGTCCTCCTGCTCGACGGCGAGCCGCTCGGCGCGATCCTCCGGGTGCCGCGCGACGACGATCACCGCTCGAACATCCACGTCGGCGGGCGCGTCGTGTCGACGGAGCTCTCGCCGCGCGAGCTCGAGCTCGTGCGCGCGGTCGCGCCGCGCTTGCGCGCCGACGGCCTCCACTTCGTCGGCCTCGACGTCATCGGCGAGCGCCTGACCGAGGTCAACGTCACGAGCCCGACCGGCATCCAGGAGCTCGGGCGCTTCACCGGCACCGATCCCGCGGACCGGGTGATCGCCTGGGCCGAGGACCGGGTGCGCGGCCGAGCGGCACGCGCGTGATCCGCGCCGCGCGCGGGATCCGCCACACGGGCGGATCGTGGTCCTCGCGCGGGCTCCGCCGCACGGGCGGATCCCGACCTGCGCCCGGGATCCGCGGTACGCCGGGAAGTTGGCCCGGAGGCCCCGGTTCTGCGAAGGCTCCCCCATGGGCGAGTCATTCGAGCGATGTGCCGTATGCGAGGACGGCGAGCTGGTCGAGCGGGAGGGCGGTGCGCCCGGGGATCCTCGCGCGAGGACGAGGATGGCGCGCGTGGTCATCCAGGGGCGCTCGCTGAGCCTGTGCCGGACGCACGCGGCGACCGTCGCCGCCGCCATGCCGGAGACGTTCGAGGAGATGCGCGAGCTCTTCGTGGGGCTCCAGCGCGGCGCGCAGCCGCCGTCGCGCGACGTGGCCGTCGAGCGGCGCTCTCCCATCCCGCGCCGGAACCCCGAGGATCGGCGCGTGTTCCCGCCGCGCCCGGAGGGCCGACGGCTCGGCGGCGGGCGCCGCGCGACCGACCCGGCGGAGTGACCGCGCGCGGCGCGCGCCGATCCGGGGCGCTGCGACCGCCGGCCGCGCGCCGCGCAGCGAACCGCCGCGCGCGGCGTGGTAGGGTCTCGCCATGACAGCCCGCAGGCGCGTCGTGATCGGGCTGGGGTCGAACCTCGGCGACCGCCTCGCCACCCTCCGCGCCGCGATCGACGCGCTCGCCGCGGATCCCGAGATCGAGGTGGTCGGCGAGTCGTCGCGCTACGAGTCGCCGCCCGCGGGCGGCCCGCCGCAGAGCGACTACGTGAACGCCGCGGCGCTCCTCGCCACGTCGCTGCCCGCGCGCCAGATCCTCGAGCGCACGCTCGCCGTGGAGCGCTCGCTCGGGCGGACGCGCCCCGATCCGGTGCGGTGGGGGCCGCGCACGATCGATCTGGATCTGCTCTGGATCGAGGGCGAGGTGGTCGCCGAGCCGGATCTCGTGGTGCCGCACCCGCGGCTCTGCGGGCGCGCCTTCGCGCTGAGGCCGCTGCTCGACGTCGCCCCCGACGCGCGCGACCCGCGCACCGCCGTCGCGTACGCGTCGCTCCCCGAGGCGAGCGCGCCCATTCGCCGGCTCGATCCGAGCTGAACGGCGCGGCGGCGCGCGTCGCAGCAGCGCGCGCTCAGCTCGAGGGCGGCGCTCCGGCGCGGGCGCGGAGGCCGGCGAGGCCCCCGGCGTACGACGCCGCGGCGCCGATCGCGACCATCACGACGAGCAGCAGCGCCCACCCCAGCGCGCCCGCCGGCGCGCCCTCGGCGAGCGCGAGCGCCCACGCGAGCGCCGCGACCACGGCCCCGCTCGCGGCCGCCTCGCGCCGCCCGGCGCGACCGCCGAACCGCCCCACGAGGTAGCCGCCGGCAGCGCCGGCGAGCGCGAACGCGATCGCGTTGAGGCCCACCATCGCGAGCCGCACCGACCCCTGCGCCTCGCCGTCTCCCGTCCGCTCGATCATCCGGCGCAGCAGCGTGTTCGCGAGCCCCGCGAGCGGCAGCCACACGATGAAGATCGCCACCGTGCCGAGCGCGATCCAGTGCCACGGCGGGCGCTCTTCGCCCTCGCCGTCGCCGCTGCCCTGCAGCACCGGGAGCCTGCGCTTCTCCGGCGAGCCCGCCGCGCCGCGGGGAGGCGCCGCGCCGGGCGCGCTCGGCGTCGCGGGCCCCGCCGGCGCGCCGCTGCCGACGACCGGGAGGCGCCGCTTCGGCCCGTCGACCATGGCGTCAGCTGGGCTTCGAGGTCGGAGGCGCCGCGGGGGCCGGAGCCTTCCGCCAGAGCCGCCGCGCTTCGTCCTGCAGGCGGACCAGCCGCCGCTGCTCCTGGATCAGGCCGCCGTAGGCGCGGGGCACCCGCGGATCCTTCGCGAACGCGTACAGGACCTGCAGCGCCGCCTCGGCGTCGTCCGTCGCGCGGTGCGCCTTGTCCAGCGTGATCCCGAGCCGAGCGGCCATGTCGCCGAGGGCGCGGCTCTCCTCGTTCTTGTAGAGCTCGCGGGCGAACGTGAGCGGGTCGATCCAGTCGACCTCCCGCCGCATGGCGGGCGGCGGCTCGCGCGGGCGCATGCCCACGCGCTCGAGCTCGGCGAGCAGGAACGAGCGGTCGAAGGAGGCGTTGTACGCCGCGGGGATCGCCCCCTTGAAGCAGGCGAGGATCTCCTCCGCGACCTCGGCGAACGACGGCTTGCCCTCGACGTCCGCGTCCTTGATCCCGTGGATCGCGGTGCTCTCCGCCGGGATCGGCCGCCCCGGATGGATGAGCCAGTTGTAGCGCGTCAGGATCTCCCCGGCGCGGCCGATGACGATGCCGAGCTCGATGATGCGATCCCCCGCGGGATCGCGCCCCGTCGTCTCGACGTCGATGAAGGCGATGGGCTGGTCGATCCAGGCGCTGCCCGCGTCGATCTCGGCCGCGACGCCGACGGCGCGCACCTTGAGGAGGTGCGCGATCCCAGGGTAGTGCCGGCCCGTCGGGAAGCAGCCGCACGGGTCGGCGACCTTCAAGGCTTCCTCGGCTGAGCGGGCTGGGCAGGACCGGCAGAGGCCGCGGGGCGCGCCGCGCTGCCGCCCGCAGCGGGCGTCGCGCTGGCCGCAGGGGTCGCGCTGGCGGCGGGCGTCGTGCTGCCGGCGGGGGCCGCGCCGGGCGCGCTCGCCTCGGCGCCGGCCGGCTTCGGCGGCGCTGGCCGCGGCGTCTTGCCGAGGAGCTCCAGATCGAGCGTCACCCAGCCCTCGAGATCCTCGCCCGGGTTCGTGAGGAGCTGCAGGTTGACCTCGCGGCCGTTGATGTAGATGAGGGGCGTCCCCTCGAGCCCGACCTCCTCGGCCTGCTTCTTGTCCTTGTCGATGCGCGACTTCGTCTCGGTCGAGACGAAGTCGGCGCGGAACTTCACCAGGTCGAGCTTGAGCCGCTGCGCGTAGCGCTCGATGTCGGCCTGCTCCAGCTTGTCCTGGTTCTCGAAGAGCAGGTGGTGCATCTCCCAGAACTTGCCCTGGTTCATCGCGGCGATCGCCGCGCGCGCGGCGGGCTCGCCGTGGACGTGCGCCTGGAGCGGATAGAACTTGAAGACCAGCCGCACCTGCCCGTCGAAGCGGTTCACGAGGCCCTCGAGCAGCGGCGACATGAGCCGGCAGAACGGGCACTCGAAGTCGGCCCACTCGACGATCGTGACCGGCGCGTCGGGCGGCCCCATCTCGGGCGAGCCCTCGGTGGCGAGCGTCTTCACCTTGTTCGCGTCGAAGCGCATGCGGAACGCGTCCTCGCGCTCCTTCTTCGACCGGCCGTCCTTGACCTGCTTGAGCAGGAGCTGCGCGGCGGGGAGGCACGCCTTGCAGGGGCGCTGCTCCTTCACGCACTGCGCGATGCTCACGGGCGTGTCCGGGCAGGGGGAGAGGAGCTCCGAGACCTGGGCGCCCCACTCTCGACGCTCGCGGGGCGTGAGCGAGGAGGTGTCCACGCCTGGAAGCGAGACGGACACCTCCGGAGCCGGGGCGGGTTTGGGCTCGCTCGAGCCCGAGTTGCCAGGACAGCCCGTGACGCCGATCGAGAGCAACGCGAGGAGCGGCGGCATCCAGCGCAGGAATGACATCGCGGCGCGAGCTTAGTCGGACCCTTTGCGAGATGCTAGCGCGGGTGTAGCGTCAGGACGTGCGGAGCGTCCTCTACCGCTTCCCGGATCTGCAACAGTTCGCGCGAATCGTGGGCGATCCGGAGGAGGGTGACCTCGAGCTCGGGCTGCCCGCGGGGGAGGTCGTCGCGGATGGCGAGTGGGTGCTCGCCGTCTTCGAGCTGGGCGAAAACCGCCGCGCGACGTCGGCCGCGGCGTGCGCTTCCGTCTCGCCCGAGGGGGCGCGGCTCACGTTCGAGCCGCGCGACTGGCGCCGCCTCGCCGACTTCGCGCGGACGGAGGCGACCCGCCCCGGCTCGATGCCCGACACCGACGCGGCGGCGCTCGCCCGCGCCGAGGGCGAGGTCCGACCCGCCGCGCCGCCCGGCGTCCAGGGCGCCGGCGCGGCGGGCCGGGCCCCCGCGCCGCTCCGGCTGAAGGGCAAGGGCTCGCGGATCCTCGTCGTCGACGACGATCCGCAGATCCGGGAGATGCTCTCGACGATGCTCGAGGCGGTCGAGCTCGCCGTCGTCGCGGTCGCCAGCGCGGAGGAGGCGCTGGAGCGCGTCCGCAGCGCGCCCTTCCACCTCGTGGTGCTCGACTGGAACCTCCCGAGGATGAACGGCATCGAGCTCTGCCGCACGCTGCGGCAGGACCCCGGGCTCCGCGATCTGCCGGTCCTCTTCCTGACGGCGAACGCCTCGTCGCAGGACATGGTCTACGCGTTCGCGAGCGGCGCCGACGACTACATGGTCAAGCCGTTCCGCGCCCCCGAGCTGGGGGCGCGGATCTTCAGCCTGCTCCGCCGGACCCGGCGCAGCGCCCCGTGAGCGGCCTCGCCGCGGCGACGCGCCTCGCCGCGGCGCCGCTCAGAAGGCGACATCCACGTTGAGGTTGAGCACGCCGATGTTCTGCGTGTAGAGCCCGCCCGAGTCGGGCGCCCGCGAGCTGCCCGCGAGCCCCGCGGTGATGCTCTTCCCCGTGGTGTCGCGGCCGACGTAGAAGAGGTGTGTGTACGACGCCGCGAGGTGCAGCCGCTCCGCGACCTGGAAGCGGCCCCCCACCGCGAACGAGACATCGTGGAAATCGGTGGCCGAGGGATCCAGGGTGTCGTCCGGGACAGCGTTGGAGTCGTAGCCGACGCCGCCGAAGACCTCGCTCGAGGGCCGCGGCCAGTAGCTGATGCCCGCGCGCACGCCGAAGGTGTCCCCCCAGCGGCGGACGATGTTCTGCACCACGCCGGCCGGGTCGGCGGCGGAGCCGTCGCTCCGGATCTCGCACGCCGCGCCCACCACGGTGAGGCACTGGTTCTCCATGGTGCTCCAGCGCGTCCAGTCGCCGAAGAGCCGGAGCTCGAGGCGCTCCGCCGGGGCGAAGCGGGCGCCGAGCCGCACGATGTCGGGCAGGTCCTGGTGCAGATCGACGTCGGTCGGGGCGCTCGAGACGCCGTTGAAGCGGTTGGTGAGCGTACCCTCGAGCGTCTCTCCCCCCGTGACGTTCGGCCGCGACTGGTACGACGCGCCGATCCAGAGCTGCTTCGGCACCGCCTCGACCAGCGCGCCGACGCCGAAGCTCCCGTGCAGCCCGCTCACCTCGAGCAGCGAGCGCCCCTCCGTCGCAAGGAGGTTGTCGCCCGAGGCATTGCGGGCGCGGACGGTGTTCACCTGGGTCCGAATCAGGTTCCCGGAGACGCCGAGGCTGAGGCCGAGCGCCGGGATCCTGTAGGCCGCGGCGAGCGTGAAGTACATCGCCTGGAGCGAGGACTCGATGGAGTGCCAGCGCTGCACCCCGTCGACCGGCCCGGCGAGCTCGCCATGGCCCTCGAAGGCGCTGTTCGTGCCCCAGGACGCCGCGCCGCCGAAGGGCACGTAAACGCCGGCGCCGAGCGCCAGGTCGCCGAGCTTGGCCGACGCGCCGAGCATCGGCGAGGCGGCCAGGTTGAGCAGGCTCGCCGCCCCCGTGTTCGCCCCCGGCGCGGTCACGTCATCGGACGGCGCCTGCGGGTGTGTGTAGGAGGCCGCGCGCAGCGCCAGATTTCCGTCCAGGAACAGGTGAATCCCCTCGCTCTCGGCGATGCCAGCGGGGTTGTAGTAGATGGCGGTCGGATTGCTGGTGATCGGGTTGCCGTGCTCGCCGCCGAAGCGCGCGGTCGCGAAGCCGCCGGCGAACGCAGGCGCGGTCCAGACAAGGCCGCCGAGGAGGCCGACGGAGAGCGCGAGACGGTGGCGGAGGATGGGCATTGCCGGTGTTCTCGATTCTGAGGGGAGGAATGCGGCGCCTGCGACAGACCCTGCGTGGTAGGGTTGCGTCCCCTGAGGGTCGCGGGATGTTCGACCCGATCGAGTGAAATGTCACTCCTCGCACGGTGTCAAATGCTTTTCTCCCGCTCCATCCCGACAACGCTCGCATCCGCCGCGCTTTCCTGCCTCGCATCCGCCGCGCTCCTCCTCGGGTGCGCCGACCCGGAGGGCAGATTCGGCGACTTCGAAGCTCGCGATACGACCGTCCGTGAACACCAGGCCGGCGGCGGCGGCAGCGACGGTACGGGCGGCGGCGGGGACGGCTGTGTGCCGGAGCCAGGCGCCGTCGACGGCGAGTTCTTCTTCAACCTCTCGGCGTACATCAGCCCGCGGACGCCCATCGTCTTCGTGGCCGACCTGACCACCGAGGCGAGCGACGGCGGCCTGAGCTTCTCGATGACCTTCCAGCCGCTCGAGTCCGCCGATCGCCGGACGCCCACCGGCCCGAAGGTCGATGTGGGCCCCTACGCCCTGTCCGAGGACGGGACGTTCACCGCGGAGCTGCCCACGATCGTCGTGCCGGGCAACGCCAACCCGATCTCGGGCAGCGAGCTCGAGGCCACCATCACGCTGTCGGGCACGCTCTGCGCGCCCGCCGACTTCGTGTGCGGCGACGTGACCGGCACCGTGGCGAGGCCGATCAGCCTGAACCTCAAGGGCTCGACCTTCGCCATGGAGCGCATCACCGATCCGAGCAGCTACCCGGCGTCCGTCATCAACTGCAAGAAGGACCCGGCGCGCCCGCTCTAGTCACTTGTCGGGCGCCGCTACGCCACGGCCTCCGTCACGGCGGCGCCCTCGAGCTCGATCAACGAGATCTCGGACGGCGCGCCGACGCGCATCGGCGGACCCCAGTAGCCCGTCCCGCGGCTCACGTAGATCTGGCTCTCGCCGTGCGAGGACAGGCCGGCCACGTAAGGCTGATCGAGCCGCACGAAGAGGCCCCAGGGGAAGATCTGACCGCCGTGGGTATGGCCGCTGAGCTGGAGGCCCACCCCCCGCTCCGCGGCCTCGAGGATCTGCTTGGGCTGGTGCGCGAGCAGCACGAGCTCGCGCGAAGGGTCGCGCCCCGCGAGCGCGCGGCCGAGATCCGAGCCGTGGCCGCGGCCCACGCCGCGCGCGCTCCAGTCGTCGACGCCGGCCAGATCGAAGCCGTGCTCGCCGTCGCCGATCGAGACGCGCTCGTTGCGAAGCACCCTCACCCCGAGCCGGCCGAGCTCCGCGATCCACGCTTCGACGCCGGAGTAGTACTCGTGGTTGCCCGTCACGAAGAAGACCCCGTGCCTGGCGCGCAGCTCGGCGAGCGGCGCGGTGTGCTCGCGGAGCTCCTCCACCGAGCCGTCGACGAGATCGCCCGTGATCGCGATGAGATCCGGCTTGAGGGCGTTCACCCGCGCGACGACGCGCTCGAGCCACGCGCGCCCGATCGTGGGGCCGATGTGAAGGTCGGTGAGCTGGACGATCCGGAAGCCGGACATGGCCGTGGGGAGGCGGCGGAGGCGGACGCGCACCGGGCGGACGGCGACCTCGCCGAGGGCGCTCGCGGCGCCGGCGAGGCCGAAGCCCACGGCGAGCGCGCCGGCCGTGCCGGCGATGGCGCGGGAGAGGAACGTGCGGCGATCGCCGTCGAGCGGCTGGTTCAGCAGCGCGGTGACGCCGTGGGCGCCGAGGCGAACGACCTCCGAGGTGAGCAGGAGGAAGAAGAGCAGGACGGCGAGCCCGACCCACGTGTAGACGACGCCGGCGACGACGCCGCCGATCTGCCGGGGCAGCGCGCGGCTGAGGAAGAGGCCGAGCGGCACCAGCGCCGCGAGCACCACCAGGGCGACGCTGCCGATGCGCTGCCAGAGCGGGCCGAGCTCGGGCGCGCGGACCAGGCGCTGCCAGAGGTAGTAGTGAACGCCTGCCACGATGGCGCTGAAGATGCCGATGAAGAGGACGAAGGAGAGGAGGGGGCGCTGCACGCGTCCAGCATGACCACGGCCGGGCGCGCCCGCCGCTCCGATTCACGCCGGAGCGCAGCGCGCCAACACTTTTTCACGAAGCGACCCCGGCCGATCGCGACCCCGGTCGGCCGCAGCTACATCGTGCTGACGCACACGCCGAAGCCGGGGGGGTAAACCGTGCTGCCGCCCTGGCACTTGGCGTTCGTGCCGCAGTCCTGCGATCGGCCGTCGATCCGGCAGAGCTGCTTGCACTGGTTCGTCAGCATCGAGCACACGAAGCCGGGCGCGCACGGGCAAGGGTCGTCGGCTCGCCCGTCGCCGGGCACGACGCAGCTCGTCGTGCCGTCCTCGCGGACGATCGTGCAGGTCAGGCCCGCAGGGCACACGCTGTCGTCCAGGAGCTCGCAGCTCGTCGCGGGGACGCAGACCGGGATGGAGACCGGGGTGTTCCCCTCGGCGAGCGATTCGGCCATCGACCGCTCGTCGCAGTACGTGCCCGGCGCGCAGCTCTCGACGTTGCCGCAGCAGTACTGCCGGCACACCCCGCCCTGCCCGTCGGCCGCCGCGCACCCGAGCCCGGCAGCGCAGTCCATGCCGCGGTGGCACGGGCCGCCCGCCGCGTAGCGACCCACCGGCCGGCAGCTCGGGATCGCGTCGCCTTCGCCGAGCACGAGCTGGCAATGCAGCGGCTGCGCCGTGGTGCCCCCCGTTCCGGACCCGTCACCGCCGCTGGACGAGCACTCGGTCGGATCGCCCCCCGGCGTGCAGCCGTCGCCGCACAGGTGCGCGAAGCGCGTGTAGGGGTCCGGCGACGTCGTTGGCCCCGGGATATCGACGCTCTCGTCCACGCCGCCGCCGCCGCCGCCCGCCTGCGGAGGGGTGCCGCCCGATCCGGCCGTCGCGGCCGACCCGCCCCCGTCCCCGTATCCCGATAAGAACCCCCCAAACCCCCCATCATCGGTGGGCACCCCGCCGGCGGAATCGTCCCCCGACATCCCGCACGCGGAGACCGCAAACGCCGAGATCGCAGCGAGACCGTAAACCAGAAGGGCGCGGGGGAAGCTCATTCCAGGGGCACGAGAAAAGGACAAGCGGAGTGAGCGTATCATGTCGTCCTCGGGTATCCACAGAATGTGCCGTCCAGGGGGTGTGCTCTCCAGGACGCAGGAGCCCCCGTGGACGGGACGTCAGACCGCATGTTCCCGCGCGCGCACCGAGCGCGGGTGCGCCTCGCCTGCTGACGCTCCTGGCGCAAGCATGACGCCCATGTCGCGCCGAGCGCTGCGCAGGGCGATCGGCGAAGGCGGCATGGGACGGCGGCTACCGCGCCTCGATGTCGCGGGTGACCACGTTGCCCGCGCTGTCGTAGGCGCGCACCGCGAGCAGGTGCGATCCAGGCGGCACGACGGCGCTGAGGTCCGCCTCGAACGGCTCCACCGGCTCGTCGAAGATGCCGTCGCTCGGGAAGATGGGCCGCCACTCCTCCAGGCCGGCGATCGAGACCTCGACGCGCGCGACCGGGCCGAGGCCGTCCGCCACCTCGCCCGTGAGCCGGCGCCCCTGCAGCGAGAGCGCCCGGAACACCGGCGGCGTGTTGTCGACGAGGACGGTGCCGGACTCGAGGCTATGGCGCTGGGTGCGCTCGGGCGGGTTCGCCAGCTCATCGCTCGCCTCGACGAGGATGCGGTACTCGCCCTCGGGGAGCGCGGTCGTGTCCCATACGTGCTCGGCGCGCGTCACCTTCTCGCCCGGCTTGAGCATGCTGCGCCAGGTCGACTGGCCCTCCATGCGGTACGAGAGGCGATAGCGCAGGTCGTCCTGATCGGGATTGTCGACCTTCCACGTCAGCTGGAGCGCGCTCACGGGCTTCGGCGCCTCCCCGCCGGACGGCGGGAGGTTCGTGCGAGGGGGCTTGGTCTGCCCCTTCGGCGCCGCCTCGATGGAGGTGACCACGGCGCGCGCGTTGTCGGTCACGAACGAGAGCTTCACCTCGCGGAGCGCGGCGCCCGGATCCCGGCTCCAGCGCGCGCGGATCTGGACGAAGCGCGCCGGCGGGCTCTTCGTGTCCCCCGGGGCGGCGAGCGCCGGGGACCACGGGCTCCAGGTGCTGTCCGGCGTGTCGGTGTTCCCGCTGCGCGTCTCGAGCTCCAGCGCGCCGTCGGAGCGCCACGTCAGGCGCCCGAACGTGGCCCGCAGCCCGGCGTCGAGCACCTTGCTCGTCCACACCGCCGAGGCGCCGCCGACGCCCTTCACCTCGTGGAAGACGGCCGGGTCGGTGGTCGCGACGAACCTGCGCTTCCCGGCCATCATGAAGGCGCCGACCTGGCGCTCGTCGGTGTCGGCGACGAGCCGCGCCACGTGGTTGTCGCTCACGGTGTAGAGCTGGCCCTCGGCGCCGGTCCCGACGTAGGGCATCAGGTCGTCGCCGAGGCCGAGCGAGACGTAGTGCGTGTCGTCGTCGCTCATCATCTTCTCCGCGACGCCGCTCCGATCGAAGCGCACGAGCACGCCCTTGCCGGGCTTCGGCGCCCGCGTCGGCTGCGGGGTCGGCGGCCCGCTCCGGTTGCGCTTCGGGGGGGCGAACGCCTCGGCGTACTTGTTGGCGATGGCGTAGACCGCGCCGCCCTTCGCGCCCGGCGCGATCGCGATCGCCTTCACGTCGTCCGCGTCGAAGTCGTGGAGCACGGTCGCGCGGCCGGGCGCCGTGAGCTTGTAGAGGAGCGCCTTGCCGTTCGAGCCGGCGTAGACGGCGCCGTCGTCCGCGACCGCGACGCACATGAGGTGCGGCTCGTCGCTGTCGAAGTACACCTGGGCCTTGCCCGCGGCGTCGACGCGGAACAGCCTGCCCTCGGGGCCGGTCGCGGCGTAGAGCGCCTTCGCCTTCGGGTCGTAGGCGAGCCCCCACACGTCTTCCGTCTGCGGGAGCTCGGCGAAGAGCTTGGCCGGGCCGCCGCCGCCGGCGCCGCGCGGCAAGCGGAAGAGCTTGCCCTCGGGGAACGTGCCGGCGATGACGTCGCCGCCTTCCGCGAGCGCGAGGGCGCTGACCGCCATCTGCCCGGTCGTCGCCGCGAGCGTCACCCGGCCTCCCGAGACGCTGTAGATCTTCCCCTCGTTGCCCGTGCCGAGCAGCACCGTGCCGTCGGGCAGCACCACGGAGCTCCAGACGGAGGTCGCGTCCGGCAGCGGCGTCGCGCCGAGCGTCAGCCCGGCGCGCACGGTGCCGTTCGAGTCCACGCTGACCCCGGTGAGATCTCCGCCCTTGAGGTCCTCGAGCGACTTGAGCTCGAAGCTGCGCGTGCCGACCGCGTGGGCCGGGAGCGCCACGAGCCCCGCGGCGGCGAGGACGGCCGCGAGGAGCCGGCGCGGCGAGGGGAGGGCGTGAGGGCGTGACGAGGGGGGACGGGCGGGAGAGCGCTCTGTGCTCATGGATCGCAGGAGGAGGGGGTCAGGGCGGAGATGGATCGCAGGAGGAGGGGGGTCAGGGCGGAGAGGGAGGCGGGCGGCCGCGCGGGTCAGCGAAGGATAGGCCGGACCGCGACGCTCACGGTGTCTTTCCCGACCATAAACCGCTTGAGGGAGATCGGCACCTGCACCTGCGCGCCGAAGGTCTCGGGCGCGTCGGAGTCGGAGCTCGGGCGCAGCGTGTCCATCGCGCCCGGAGGGAGCCTCGAGGCGACCTTGCCGCGGTACGCGGCGCCGTTCTCCCGGAGCTTGAACGTGGCGACGACGCTCTCCGCATCGTGGTTCTGGAGCGGCAGCATCGCCACGAGCTCGGCGACGTTGTTGGGGGTCGCCATCGGGCGCTCGACCTCGTACCCGGGCGAGAGCTCGATGTCCACCTTGCCGCCGGCGAGCTCGCGCGGGATCGGCACCTCGATGACGCGCGACTCCAGGGGACCCTGGTGGGGCTGGAGATCCAGGCGGATGCGCGCGGGCGCGCCCGCGTCGATCTCGGGCTCGAGCACCTTGGCGCCGCGCAGGAGGACGACCTCGCGGTCGAACGTGACCTTCACGCGGGTGTCGACGCGCTCGATCGCGACCTCCTCCCACGGGTTGTTGAGGAGCGCCCCCATCGACCGGACGAGCCGGCTGCGGACGAAGTCGTCGGAGGTGAGCGGGGCGCCGTTGCCGGCGCCGAAGTCGACGAGCGAGATCGTGCCGTAGCGCCCGATCTTCACCTGGCTCACCGCGCGCCAGGTCATGTCCCGCCGCTCGGCCGTGGTCGCCTCGACGGCGTTGCCGAGCGCCATCGACACGAAGGAGGGCGCGAGGAACTGGTCGTGCGCGACCTCCACGTTCCACGTCGGGTGCGGGGCGCCGTCCACGCCGTCGATCTGGACGCGCATCGGGAAGACCGGCGCCTTGGCCGCGCTGTCGACCACGATCGCGGCCTGCCGATCGTTGACCAGCGAGCCGACCGTGCGCACCGCCTCGCCGATCTTGAAGCTGCGGTTCTGGCTCGCGAGGATCCAGTGGACCTGGGCGATCGCGGTGGGGAGGTTCGTGACGCCGCCGTTCATCATCGGGTGGCCGAACGCGACCAGCTTGTCGCCGGACACGCGCGTGACCGTGCCGATGCCCATGGCGGAGATGTCGCCGCGCACGAGCTCGACGCCGATCGCGCCCCCGTCGACGTACTTGGTCGGCGCGCCCGGATCCGGGTTGGCGGACGAGCCGCCGCCGGCCTGCATCGGCTCGAGCCCCATGGGGCCGAGCAGGTCGCTCGCGATGCGCAGCGACGTGCCGCCGAGCCCGCCGAGCATCACCGGCGTCGAGGCGCGCGCGAGGCTCGTCGCCTCGGGCGGGGCGAGCGCCGGCGCGACGCGCGCGGCGATCTGGCTGGCGTGCCCGGCGAGATCGTAGGCGTCGACGGGCCCCGCGAAGCCGAGGCCCCCGTGCAGGCGGGCCGGCGCGGCGGGCGGCGCGCCGCCATTGCCGCGCGGCGCGCCGCCGATGCCGCTCACCGGGGCGGGCAGCGGGCCGCCGACCTTCGGGGCGATCGCCCGCGGGAGCGGCCGCGCGAGCTCGTCGAGCATCGATTTGATCGGGGTGACGCCGGCGATCGCCTCGGCGCCGAAGAGCCAACCGTACGCGTAGGCGCCGATCATCTTGCCGTTCAGGTAGATCGGGCTGCCGCTCATCCCGGCCACGGTGCGGGCGACCTCGAGGCGCGGGTGCTGGGTCTTGATGAGGACGAGGTCCTGGTTCGGGCGGAAATTGCGGAGGGTGGAGATGACCTCGACGTCGAACTTCTCGGGCGTGGTGCCGGAGAAGACGGTGAGGCCGTATCCCTTCATGCCCGGCTTCACCTCGGCGATCGGCAGCGTGTCGGGCGGCGTGGAGATCGCGTGCGCGGCGCCGAGGCCGACAGCGACGCTGCACGCGGCGCCGGCGAGCAGGCTCATGGGAATGAGGCGCGCCTCGCGCTCGACGAGGGCGCGGGCCGCCCCCGCGATCGCCGACCCGAAGCGGATCGCGAGCGGGACGGCGCGCGCGGCGAGGAAGGAACCCGGACGAAAACACGGTATGTCGCGCAAGGGCACGGGCCAAGCTTAGCCCGGATTTGCGAGCGCGACAGAGCCGGGGCTCGCGGGGCGCGGGAGCGTCGCCGGGCCGCGCTCTCCACGTTCCTGCGTCGCTGATTTCCAGGGGCGTGGCGCGCCGGTGACGCTAGGCTTCGCCCCGTGAAGGATATCGCGGCGACCGCGACGCTCATCCTGGCGTTCGCCACCTGGGTCACCACCCACGTCGCGCTGACAGCGCGGCTCGTGCTCCGCAGCGAGCCCCGATGGCGCGGGCTCGTCGCGCTCGTGGTGCCGCCGCTCGCGCCGATGTACGGGTTTCGGCAGGGGTGGCGCCGGATGAGCACCCTGTGGCTGGTGTGGCTCATCGTATACGTGCTCGCGCTCCTCGTCGCGCGGGCGTGATGAGGGCGGGCGTGATCTCGGACGAAATGGCTGGAATGACGGCGAAGCGGCGCCCGGGCGCGCCGCCCGCGCTCGTCGTCGGCACGATGAACTTCGGCGGCCGCACGCCGCCCGAGGAGGCCGAGCGCATCGTGGGCCGCGCGCTCGAGCGCGGGATCGCCGCGTTCGACACGGCCAACCTCTACCAGGACGGCGCGTCCGAGCGGATCCTCGGCCGGGCGCTGCGCGGCCGCCGGGCCGAGGCGCAGATCGCCACCAAGGTCGGCCTCCGCCGCGTCCGGGGCAAGGCCGAAGGGCTCGGGCGCGCGCAGGTGATCCGCGCCGTCGAGGAGAGCCTCGGGCGCCTCGGCACCGACCGCGTCGACGTCTGCTACCTCCACGCGCCCGACCCGGAGACGCCCGTCGAGGAGACGCTCGCGGCGATCGATGCGCTGCTGGAGCAGGGGAAGATCCTGCGCTTCGGGGTCAGCAACCACGCCTCGTGGCAGATCCTGGAGATCATCGCGCGCCGCGACGCCGAGGGGAAGGCGCGGCCCGCGGTCTCGCAGGTGCTCTACAACGCGCTGATCCGCCAGCTCGACCTCGAGTACGCCGCGTTCGCGCGGCGGTATTCGGTGCCCACCGCGGTGTACAACCCGCTCGCGGGCGGGCTCCTGACCGGGCGGCACGCGGGGCCGGACGCGGCGCAGGCGGGCTCGCGCTTCGAGGGCAACCGCCTCTACCAGCGCCGGTACTGGAGCGCGCGCATGTTCGAGCTCGCCGCCGGCTACGCGGCCGTGGCCGCCGACGAGGGGATGAGCCTGCTCGCGCTTTCGTACGCCTGGCTCGCGGGGCGCGAGGTGGTCGACTCCGTCCTGGTCGGCCCGGTTCGGGCCGAGCACCTCGACGCGGCCGCCGACGCGATCGCGCGCCCGCTCTCGCCGGAGGCGGCGCGGCGCATCGACGCGCTCTACCGCGATCACCTGGGCACCGACGCGAGCTACGCGCGATGAGCGACGGCACCACGAGCGATCGCGCCACGAGCGGCCGCGCCGACGGCTTCCTGCTGCCCGAGGCCAGGGCGCTCGACCTCGCGGGCCCCCTCGCCGACTACGCCGCGCGCGGGTACGCCCGGCTCGGGCGCGTGATGACCGACGCGGGGCTCGCGGCGCTCCGCGCGCGCTCGGACGATCTGATGCTCGGGCGCGTGACGTACCCTGGGCTCTTCTTCCAGCACGACGCCGCGTCCGGACGCTACGAGGACCTGCCCTACGGCAAGGGTTACGAGGGGCCGAGCACGTCGTACCGGAAGCTCGAGAAGCTCGAGAAGGACCCGCTGTTCCTCGCCTGGATCGAGAACCCGCTCTTCGAGCGGATCGCGCGCTCGCTCATCCAGGGGGAGATCTCCATCTACCGGGCCGTGCTCTTCAACAAGGCCGCGTCCGGCGGGACGCCGCTGCCCTGGCACCAGGACGGCGGCAGCTACTGGGGGCTGGATCGCGACCCGGAGCTGCAGATCTGGACGGCGCTCGACGACGCCCCCGCGGACGGCGGCTGCGTGGAGGTGCTGGAAGGCAGCCACCTGGGCGGGCTCGCGACGCCGCTCGGCGGCGTCGTCCCGGGCGCGGTCGTGCGCGCGGCCGACGCCGACGCCCGCAAGATCGCGCTGCCCGCGGCCGCGGGCGAGGCCCTGCTGATCCACAACTACCTCTGGCATTGCTCCGGGGTGAACCGGAGCGGCCGGCCGCGGCGGGCGGTCACCGTCTGCTACATGAGCAGGGCGACCCGCTGCCTCAGGAAGAAAAGGGCGCCACGCGCGTTCACCCCGGTGTTCTGAGCTCTCCCCCGGGAGGGCGGGCGCGGCGGCCCCTCCCCGACCGGCCGCCGCCCTCCCCCGGCACGCGCTTCGCCTGACGTTTCCGCTCCTTTTTCGATCGAGCGCCGGGCCGGCGTCGCCCGCCCATTCGTAAGGGCAAACCCCAGGAACCGCGGCAAATTGCCGCACCCAGCGGCGACCTGCCGCGCCATGGGGCTTCAGTTATCCACAGCGGCAATCTGCCGCGGTCACGCGGCACTTTGCCGTCTTGTCGCACCCCGCCAGCAAGCCATAACTGGGCCGCGCGTCGCTCCCGACGCACCACACAACCCTATGGCTCGGTTCCTGTTCCCACGATGGGCCAACAAAGTGGTGCCCCTGGGGCTGCTCTTCGGAGTTCTGCCCCTCGGCGCCGCTGTGATCGGCGGATTCTGGTACTACGGTACCAACAAACACCTCGAGGTCGGGTATCAGCCGGATCAACCGGTTGACTACTCGCACAAGCTGCATGCCGGCGACCTCGGTATCGACTGCCGCTACTGCCACAACACAGTGGAGGTATCCGGCTTCGCCGCCGTTCCACCGACCGAGACGTGCATGAATTGTCACGCCAAGGTGCGGAGGGACAGCGAAAAGCTTCTGCTCGTGCAGGAGAGCTGGGCGAACGATCAACCCATTCCCTGGGTGCGCGTCCACAACCTGCCCGACTATGCCTATTTCGACCACTCAGCCCACCTCGCTGCAGGGGTCGGCTGCGTGAGCTGTCACGGCCGCGTCGACCAGATGCACAAGGTCCGGCAGGTCGCGCCGCTCTCGATGGGATGGTGCCTGGACTGCCACCGCAATCCGGGCCCCCACCTCCGCAACCCCGCCGACGTCACCAAGATGGATATGGCGCCCTCGACGGCCGTCATGGCGGGCGCCGGGGTCCCCCCGAACCCGGAACCTTATCAAGATCGCGTGCCTGCGGTCACTACCTCCGGGCGGCAGGTGCAGGCGCCGCTCCACTGCTCGGGGTGCCACCGATGAAACGAACTCCTCTCCCCCTCGCCCAGGACATCTCTGGAAAGACCTACTGGCGCAGCTTGAACGAGCTCGCCGGCTCGCCCGACTTCGTCGATGCGCTCGGGCGCGAGTTCCCTCCGGCCGCGTTCGAGCCGCCGGAGGGCGTCGGGCGGCGCACCTTCCTCAGCCTCATGGGCGCGTCGCTCGCCCTCGGCGGCCTCGTGGGCTGCCGCAGGCCCGTCGAGCAGATCCTGCCGTACTCGCGCGCCCCGGAGGACGTCATCCCCGGCCAGCCGCTCTTCTTCGCGACCGCGCTGCCGATGATGGGCACGGCCTTCGGCGTCCTCGTCGAGAGCCACGAGGGGCGGCCCACCAAGATCGAGGGCAACCCGAAGCACCCCGAGAGCCTGGGCGCGACCACCATCTACACCCAGGCCGCGGTCCTCGACCTCTACGATCCCGACCGCAGCAAGTCGCCGCGCGAGGGCGCCGCCGAGAAGTCCTGGGACGACGCGGCGGCGTTCCTGCGCGAGCAGGGCGACAAGCTCCGCAGCCGCGGCGGCAAGGGGCTCGCGATCCTCACCGAGGCGCACAGGTCGCCCACCCTGGCCGCGCGCCTCGCCGATCTCCGCAAGACGCTCCCCGAGGCGCGCGTCGTCCGGTACGAGCCGTTCTCGCGCGACGCCGCGCGCGAGGGCGCGCGGCTCGCGTTCGGCAAGCCGCTCGAGACAACGCTCGATCTGGCGAAGGCGCGCGTCATCGTCGCGCTCGACGCCGACCTGTTCGGCACCGACGGCAGCCCGGTCAAGCAGGCGCGCGGGTTCGCCGCGGGCCGCACGGTCGACAAGGACGCGAAGGCGATGAACCGCCTCTACGCGGTCGAGAGCACCTTCACGATCACCGGCGCGTCGGCGGATCACCGGCTCCGGATCCAGAGCCGCAAGATCCCCGCCTTCGCCTTCGCGCTCGCCGCCGAGCTCGGCAAGCGCGGCGTCGCGCTCGACGCGGAGCTGCTGAAGGCGATCGAGGGCAAGGCCGGCGAGCTCGACGCCAAGGCGACCCGCCACGTCGCCGCCATCGCCGCCGATCTCGCGGCGAACCGCGGGCAAGGCGCGGTCGTGGCCGGGCGCTCGCTGCCGAAGGAGGTCCACGCCCTCGCGCACCTCATCAACCTCGCCCTCGACAACACCGGCAAGGCCGTCCGGCTCGTCGCGCCGTTCGACGAGTCGCGCGAGGGCCCCGAGGCGCTCGTCGAGCTCGCGCGCGCCATCGAGAAGGACGAGGTCGAGGCGCTGATCATCCTGGGCGGCAACCCGGCGTTCGACGCGCCCGCGGACGCGCGCTTCGCCGACGCGCTCGCCAAGGTGCCCGTGAGCGTGCACGTCTCGACGCACGTCGACGAGACGAGCGAGCGCTCCCGCTGGCACCTGAACCGCGCCCACCCGCTGGAGTCGTGGAGCGACGTCCGGGCGGAGGACGGGACGGCCAGCATCGTGCAGCCGCTCATCGCGCCGATCTTCGGCGGCAGGACCG
The DNA here is from genome assembly GCF_028553905.1 of Sorangium sp. So ce836. Classification (NCBI taxonomy): domain Bacteria; kingdom Pseudomonadati; phylum Myxococcota; order Polyangiales; family Polyangiaceae; genus Sorangium; species Sorangium sp. So ce836. The sequence goes on from NZ_CP102233.1 coordinate 12,117,025, forward strand.
ACGCCGAGGTGATCGAGCTCCTGCTCGGCGGCTCGCGGACCGCGTACGACCTCGTGCGGGCGACCTGGATGAACGCCGAGGGCGCGAAGCGCACCGAGCAGGACGTCCGCCGCGCGCTGCACGACGGCCTCTTCGCGGGGACCGAGCTCGCGGACGAGCTGGTGACCGCGACGACGCAGGCCGCGGTCGACGCGCTGCGGGCGTTCGCGCCCGCAGCGGCCGAGGGCCTGGAGGTGACCTTCCGGCCCGACATGCACGCGTGGGACGGGCGGTTCGCGAACAACGGGTGGCTCCAGGAGCTGCCGCACCCGATGACCAAGCTCACCTGGGGCAGCGGCGCGAGCCTCTCGCCGTCCACGGCGGCGCGGCTCGGCGTGAAGGACGGCGACGTCGTGACGCTGTCGGGCGGCGGCGCGCAGGTCCGGATCCCCGTGGTCGTCGCGCCGGGGCAGGCGGACGACTCGGTGGCGATCGGCGTCGGCCAGGGCCGGCGCGCGGCGCTCCGGGTCGGGCGCGGCGTCGGCGTCGACACGACCCCGCTCCGCAAGAGCGACGCCTTCGAGCTCGCCGGCGGCTTCTCGCTGGAGAGGACCGGCGAGAAGGTGGAGCTCGCGCGGACGCAGGAGCACTTCGTGATGGAGGGCCGCCCGCTCGCGCGCGAGGGGACGCTCGCCGAGCTCGAGCAGGACCCGGAGTTCGCGAAGAAGCAGGTCCACGTGCCGCCGCTGCTCAGCCTGTTCCAGGAGCCGAACCGCCGGCAGGGGCACGCCTGGGGCATGAGCATCGACCTCAACGCCTGCATCGGGTGCAACGCGTGCGTGGTCGCCTGCCAGGCCGAGAACAACATCCCGGTCGTGGGCGCCGACGGCGTGCGCCAGACGCGCGAGATGCACTGGCTGCGGGTCGATCGCTACTTCCAGGGGACGAACCCGGACGAGCCGGAGAGCATCCAGCAGCCGCTCCCCTGCCAGCACTGCGAGAACGCGCCGTGCGAGCAGGTGTGCCCGGTCGCCGCCACGACGCACAGCCCCGAGGGGCTGAACGACATGGCGTACAACCGCTGCGTCGGCACGAAGTACTGCGCCAACAACTGCCCGTACAAGGTCCGCCGCTTCAACTTCTTCGAATACGGCCAGCCGGACTCGGAGTCGCGGAAGATGCAGTTCAACCCCAACGTCACCGTCCGATCGCGGGGCGTCATGGAGAAGTGCACCTTCTGCGTGCAGCGGATCAACCACGCCAAGATCGAGGCGAAGAGAGAGGGGCGGGAGCACATCAAGGACGGCGAGATCGTGACCGCGTGCCAGGGCGCCTGCCCGACGCAGGCCATCATCTTCGGCGACCTCAACGACCAGAACAGCCAGGTGTCCGTGACGTCCGCGAGCCCGCGCGGGTACCGGATGCTTGACGAGATCAACACAAAGCCGCGGGTCACCTACCTCGCCAAGATCCGCAACAAGAACCCGGAGCTCGCCGACGCATGAGCGCCACTGCACCCCTCCAGGTCGATCACCCCCGGATCTCCGACCGCGCCGCCCTCTTGGACGAGGCGCCGCTCGTGCAGGGGAAGGACGACTTCCGTTCCCTCACCGACAAGGTCGCGGGGATCGTGCTCAACAAGCCGCCCTCGGGGTGGCTCATCCTGTTCTGCCTCGCCGTCAGCCTCCTGCTCGTCCTCGGCGGCTCGCTCGTCCACCTCGTCGGGACCGGCATCGGTATCTGGGGGCTGAACACCACGGTCAACTGGGCGTGGGACATCACCGGCTTCGTGTTCTGGGTCGGTATCGGCCACGCCGGCACGCTCATCAGCGCCATCCTCTTCCTCTTCCGCCAGAAGTGGAGGACGAGCATCAACCGCGCGGCGGAGGCGATGACGATCTTCGCCGTCGCGTGCGCCGCCATCTACCCGGTGGCCCACCTGGGCCGGATCTGGTTCGCCCACTGGCTGTTCCCGATCCCGAACCAGATGAGCATCTGGCCGAACTTCAAGAGCCCGCTGCTCTGGGACGTCTTCGCCGTCTCGACCTACGCGACGGTCTCGGCCCTCTTCTGGTTCGTCGGGCTCATCCCCGACCTCGCCACGCTCCGCGACCGGGCCACGACGCGGACGAGGCAGATCGTCTTCGGCATCCTCTGCCTCGGGTGGCGCGGCTCGCACCGGCACTGGCTGCACTACGAGAAGGCCTACCTCATCTTCGCCGGCCTCTCGACGCCGCTCGTGCTCAGCGTGCACACGATCGTGTCGTTCGACTTCGCCGTATCGATCGTCCCCGGCTGGCACACCACCATCTTCCCGCCGTACTTCGTCGCCGGCGCCATCTTCAGCGGGTTCGCGATGGTCGTCACGCTGATGGTGTTCGCGCGCAAGGCGTTCGGTCTCCAGGGCCTGATCACGATCCGGCACCTCGAGAACATGAACAAGGTGATCGTCGCGACGGGCACCATGGTCGGCTACGCGTACGGCATGGAGCTCTTCATCGCGTGGTACAGCGGCAACGCCTACGAGCGGTTCGCCTTCGCGAACCGCATCCTCGGGCCGTACGCCTGGGCCTATTGGACCATGGTGAGCTGCAACGTCATCTTCCCGCAGCTCTTCTGGTTCAAGAAGGTGCGCACCAGCATCCCCGCGATGTTCATCATCTCGATCCTGGTCAACATCGGGATGTGGTTCGAGCGTTTCGTCATCATCGTGACGAGCCTCCACCGCGACTTCCTCCCGTCCAGCTGGACCTACTTCCGCCCGACCATCTGGGACATGTCGACGTTCTTCGGCTCGTTCGGCCTCTTCTTCACCCTCTTCCTGCTGTTCGTCCGCTACCTCCCGATGGTCGCGATCAGCGAGGTGAAGGGGATCACGCCGGCGGCCGATCCTCACGGCTCGCACAGCAACGACGAGGCTCATCATGCAGCGTGACAGCGACCCTCCGAGCCGGAAGCGCTCCGGGGAGCCTGCCTCGGCCGAGGAGGCAGGAGAGCTCAAGGACTCCGATCGCGGAGGCCAGCCCGGCGACGAGCCGCAGGGCTTCGTGCCCAAGGACGAGGCCGAGTACGACGAGCCCCACGAGGAGGGGCCGCACGGCAAGGCGGTGCTCGGGATCGAGCGCAAGCTGGAGCACCGGGCCGAGGAGGCAGCGGCCGCGGCGTCGTCGCCGTACGCGCTGATGGGCTACTTCTCGACCCCGGCGGACATCTACCACGCGTGCGAGGCGCTCCGGGACGCGGGCTACAGCCGCTTCGACGCGCACACGCCGTTCCCCGTGCACGGGCTGGAGAAGGCGATGGGGCTCAAGCCGACGCCGCTGCCGTGGCTCGTGCTCGGCGGCGGGGCGACGGGGCTCGTCAGCGCCGTCCTGCTCGCCTGGTACACGCAGCTCCACGACTATCCGCTCATCATCAGCGGCAAGCCGTCGTTCTCGTACCAGGCGTTCATCCCGATCTTCTTCGAGCTCACGGTCCTCTTCGCGGCGCTCACGTGCTTCTTCTCGCTCTTCGCGCTCGGGCGCCTGCCGTCGTTCTTCCACCCCACCATGACGCACCCCTCATTTCCGCGCGCGACCGACGACGCCTTCTTCATCAGCGTCGAGGTGAGCGACCCGAAGTTCGATGCCACGGAGACGCGCAACCTCCTCCAGCGCGTCGGCGCGCAGGGCATCAGGGAGGTCTCCTCGTGAAACGCTGGTGTATTCCCCTCCTCGTCGTCCTCGCCGGCTGTCGCGGACAGGCGAGCAGCGATCCGCCGATCCACGTCTTCGGGGACATGGACTGGCAGCCCAAGTTCCAGCCCGAGGAGGGCACGCGCCTCTTCGCCGACGGGCGGGCGATGCGGCCGCTCGTGCAGGGCACGGTGCACCAGGGGGCGCTCGACGAGAGCGAGGCCTACCGCACCGGCAAGGACGGCGAGGCGTTCCTGGCGATGGCGCCCATCACCGTCGACGAGGCGGTGATCCGGCGCGGCCAGGACCGCTTCAACATCTACTGCGCGCCCTGCCACGACCAGAGCGGCAGCGGGCAGGGCATGGTGGTGAAGCGCGGGTACCCGCCGCCCATCGACCTCGCGTCCGACCGGGCGCGCGGCCTGCCCGACGGCGAGATCTTCAACGTCATCACGAACGGCGTGCGGAACATGCCGGCGTATCGGAAGCAGATCCCGGTCAAGGATCGGTGGGCGATCGTCACGTGGGTGCGCGTCCTGCAGCACAGCCAGCACGGCAGCATCGACGATGTCCCTGAGGCCCAGCGGAGCAACATCGCGAAGGAGAGCGGAACTCCATGAAGTCCCACGGAAGTGCTCTGGCCGAGGACGCGAAGGTCCTCGATAAGGCGGTCGCGAAGCGGCTCGTCTCGAGGAGCATGGTGCTCGCCGTCGTCGGCGTGGCGCTCTCGGCGCTGGCGGCGATCGTCGACACGAAGCGTTTCGCGTTCTCGTACCTCACCGGCTTCACCTGGCTCGTGACGATCGGGCTCGGCGCGCTGTTCTTCGTGATCATCCAGCACCTGACGCGCGCGCGCTGGTCCGCGGCCGCGCGCCGCCACATGGAGTGGATGAGCGGCGTCCTGCCGGCGTGCGTCGTGCTGTTCCTCCCGATCGCGGTGCTCGCCCACGACGTCTACCACCACTGGATGGGGCCCGAGGCCGCGAACGATCACGTGCTCCACGAGAAGGCGGCGTACCTGAACCCGACCTTCTTCTACATCCGCGCCGCGGTGTTCCTCGCGGCGTGGACGGGCCTCGCGCTCTGGTTCATCAAGACCTCCCGCGCGCAGGACGACAGCGCCGATTTCCGCCCGACCGCGAAGATGCGGGCCAGCAGCGCCCCGGCCGTCATCGTCTTCGCCCTGACCCTCTCGTTCGCGGCGTTCGACTGGCTGATGAGCATCGACCCGCACTGGTACTCGACGATCTTCGGCGTCTACGTGTTCGCCGGCGCGGCGACGAGCTCCCTCTCGGCGCTCGCGCTGATCACGATCGCGCTCCACAAGGCGGGGCTCCTGCGCAAGGTGAGCAACGTCGAGCGCCAGCACGACATCGGCAAGCTCCTCTTCGGCTTCGTCATTTTCTGGGCCTACATCGCGTTCTCGCAGTTCTTGCTCATCTGGTACGCCAACATCCCGGAGGAGACGATCTTCTATCGTCACCGCTGGGAGGGCTCGTGGAAGGTCGTGAGCCTGGCCCTCTTGTTCGGCCACTTCGTCGTGCCGTTCCTCGTCCTCCTGTCGCGGCACGCCAAGCGGAGCCCGCTGGTCCTCGGGGCGGCGTCGGTGCTCCTCCTCGTGATGCACTACGTCGACCTCTACTGGCTGGTCATGCCGAACGTGGATCACCACGGCGCGCACCTCAGCTGGATCGACCTCGCCGGACTGCTCGGCCCGCTGGGCGTGGGAGCCTGGATGCTCTCCCTTCAAGCGGCCAAGAGCCCGCTGTATCCTCTGAACGACCCACACCTTGCCGAAGCGGCTCGGATCGACAACCCGTAAGGAGCCGGCCATGAGCGAAGCGACCGACAACACTGCGACCGAGCACGCCGAGACCGAGCACGAGCATGCCGAGGCGGATCGACCGCCGAACTCGCTCATCTTCGTGATCGTGATCGCCACGCTGCTCTCCCTCGTGGTGACCGTCCTCTTCGTGAACGAGGTCTTCAAGGCGACGATGGAGCGGGAGATCTCGAGCAAGGTGCTCGAGCCGCCGAACAGCGCGCTCCGCGGCCTTCGGGCCATGGAGAAGGAGCGCCTCAGCCACTACCAGTGGGCGAGCGAGAAAGACGGCGTCGTCCGCATCCCGGTCGACGAGGCCGTGGGGCTCACGCTGAAGGCCTACCAGGAGAAGCGCATCGGGCAGCCGCTCCCCGGCGCGAGCGCCGCGCCCGCGCAGGCGGCGCAGCCGGGGCAGCCCGAGGACAGCGGTACGAAGCCCGACGAGGCCGCGGCGCCGAAGGCCGAGAACGGCGCGCCGGCCCAGGGGCAGGACGCGGCGAAGCCCGGCGACAAGGACGCGGCCAAGCCCGCCGACGCCAAGCCCGCCGACGCCAAGCCCGCCGACGCCAAGCCCGCCGACGCGCCCAAGCCCGCCGACGCCAAGCCCGCCGACGCGCCCAAGCCCGCCGACGCCAAGCCCGCCGACGCGCCCAAGCCCGCCGACGCCAAGCCCGCGCAGCCTGGCGGCGCGGCCCCCAAGCCCGCCCAGCCCGCGCAGCCTGGCGGCGCGGCCCCCAAGCCCGCCAGCCCGGCGCCGTCCGCTCCGGAGCAGTGATGTCTCGCCCGCTGTCCGCCCTGCTCGCCGTGCTCGCGCTCGTGGTGGCCACCGTCACCCCGGCGCGGCGCGCGCGGGCGGCGGACACAACCATTCCGACCGAGCTCGCCGGCATCGACATCGAGGAGCGGCCGGGCGCTCAGCTGCCGCGCGAGCTCAGGCTCCGCGACCAGTCCGGGCAAGAGGTCGAGCTCGGCCGGTACGTGGCGGGCGACAAGCCCCTCGTCCTGGTGCTCGGCTACTACGAGTGCCCGATGCTGTGCTCGCTGGTCCTGAACGGCGTCCTCCAGGCGATGAAGGAGAGCGCCTGGAGCGCCGGCAAGGAGTACCGCGCCCTGGTCGTGAGCTTCGATCCCCGCGACACGCCCGAGGCGGCGCGCAAGAAGCGGGCGAACTACATCGAGGCCTACGGCCGGCCCATCACCGGCGACGGCTTCGACTTCCTCGTCGGGGACGAGGCCTCGGTGCGGACGCTCGCGAGCGCCGTCGGCTTCAACTACCGATGGGACGAGACGACCAAGCAGTACGCGCACGCGGCGGGCGCGTTCGTCTTCACCCCGGACGGGCGCCTGTCGCGCACGCTGTACGGCATCTCCTTTCCACAAAAGAACTTCGGCCTCGCGCTGCGCGAAGCGGGCAGCGGGCAGGTCGGGAGCGCCTGGGATCGGGTGCTGTTGTTCTGTTTCCATTACGATCCCAACGCCCGAGGGTACGTCCTGGCGACGCAGCGGCTGATGAAGGCCGCCGGCGTCGTCACGGTCGTGCTGCTCGGGCTCTGGCTGTTGCGCTTCTGGCGGACTGAACGCGCCCGCACGAGGGCGCGCGTAAACGAGGCTTCCTAGGGACACAAGGTGGCGGAGCCACAACTATGGAGATGAAGAACCCGATCGAACTTGGCTCCTTCTGGCTGCCCCGCGCGGGGTCGACGCTCGCCGAGCACATCGACGCCGGCTGGGCCGCGGCCTACTGGGTCGCCGTCCTCTTCTTCGTCCTGGTCACCGGGGCGGTCGTGCTGTTCGCCGTGAAGTACCGGCGGCGCAGCGAGAAGGACAAGACGAGCCCCATCGACCACAGCGCGACGGTCGAGGTCGTGTGGACGCTGATCCCGCTCGCCATCCTCATCGCGCTCTTCTTCGTGGGCATGCGCGGCTACGTGCACGCCTCGGTGGCGCCGGCCGAGTCCTACGAGATCAACGCCACCGGCGAGATGTACATCTGGACGTTCACCTACCCCGACGGGACGACGACCGTGAACGAGCTCGCCGTGCCGCGGGGGCGCCCGGTGCGGATCATCCTGAGCTCGAAGGACATCCTCCACAGCTTCTTCATCCCGGAGTTCCGCGTGAAGCAGGACGTGGTCCCGGGCTCGTACACGTCGGTCTGGTTCGAGGCGACGGACACGCGCGAGACGGTGCTCCTGTGCACCGAGTACTGCGGCTCCGGCCACTCGGACATGATGGCCACGGTCAAGGTGATGGAGCCGTCGGACTTCGAGAAGTGGCTGGAGGGCAACAACAACAGCGACCTCCCGCCCGAGGAGCTCGGCAAGACGCTCTTCGCCAAGCGGAGCTGCGCGACCTGCCACTCGCTCGACGGGACGCGCCTCCAGGGGCCGTCGCTCAAGGGGCTCTTCGGCCGCGAGGAGGAGCTCACGAACGGATCGAAGGTCACCGTGGACGAGAACTACTTCCGCGAGAGCCTGTTCAACCCGCAAGGCCAGATCGTGCGCGGCTACCCGCCGGTGATGCCGTCGTTCAAGGGGCTCCTCAAGGACAGAGAAGTGGACGCGCTCATCGCTTACCTCAAGACGGTGAAGTGAGCGCCGGGGAGAAGCAGTCATGTCGCAGACAGTAACGACCCTCGACGTCAATACGGCGCCCGACGGCGGCCACGGATCGGATTACATCCGGGCCACGAGCGGGATCATGTCGTGGCTCACCACGGTCGATCACAAGCGGATCGGCCTGATGTACCTCGTCAGCACCTTCATCGCCTTCCTCATGGGCGGGGTCTTCGCGCTGGTCCTCCGGCTCGAGCTCCTGACGCCGAAGGCGACGATCATCAGCGCGAACGCCTATAACCAGATGTTCACGCTCCACGGCGCGGTGATGACGTTCCTCTTCATCATCCCGAGCATCCCCGGCGCGCTCGGCAACTTCCTCCTGCCGATCATGATCGGCGCGAAGGACGTCGCCTTCCCGAAGCTGAACCTCCTCAGCCTGTACCTCTACTGGATCGGCGCCCTCTTCACGCTCTCGTCGCTCGTCACGGGCGGCATCGACACCGGCTGGACGTTCTACGTCCCGTACTCGAGCACGGTCACCACGACGTCGGTCCTGAGCGTCACGTTCGGCGTCTTCATCCTCGGCTTCTCCAGCGTGCTCACGGGGCTGAACTTCGTCGTCACCCTGCACAAGCTCCGGGCGCCCGGGATGGGCTGGTACAAGATGCCGCTCATGCTCTGGGCGCTCTACGCGACGAGCATCGTCCAGATCCTCGCGACCCCCGTCCTCGGCATCACGCTCCTCCTGCTCATCGCCGAGCGCGCGTTCCACATCGGCATCTTCGACCCGGCGCTCGGCGGCGACCCGGTGCTCTACCAGCACTTCTTCTGGTTCTACAGCCATCCGGCCGTCTACATCATGATCCTGCCGGGCATGGGCATCATCAGCGAGCTCATCTCCGTGCACGCGCGGCGCCGGATCTTCGGCTACAAGGCGATCGCCTTCTCCAGCGTCGCCATCGCCCTGGTCGGCTTCCTCGTGTGGGGCCACCACATGTTCACCTCGGGCCAGAGCGAGCTCGCGGCGATCATCTTCTCGTTCCTGACCTTCCTCGTCGCCATCCCCAGCGGGGTCAAGGTCTTCAACTGGACCGCCACGCTGTGGCGCGGCTCGATCAGCTTCAACGCGCCGATGCTGTACGCGCTGTCGTTCCTCATCCTCTTCTCGATCGGCGGCCTGACCGGCGTCTTCCTCGGGATGCTCAGCGTCGACCTCCACCTGCACGACACGTACTTCGTCGTCGCGCACTTCCACTACGTGATGGTGGGCGGCACCGTCATCGCCTACTTCGGCGGTCTCCACCACTGGTGGCCCAAGATCACCGGGAAGATGTACTCCGAGCGGCTCGCCGCCATCGCCTGCGTCCTCGTGTTCATCGGCTTCAACGTCACGTTCTTCACGCAGTTCGTCCTGGGCAGCCGCGGGATGCCGCGGCGCTACTACAACTACCTCGACCAGTTCCAGCCGCTGCACGCCTTCTCGACGGTGGGCTCGTGGATCCTGGGCGCCGGCATCCTCGTGATGCTGGTCTGCTTGATCCGCTCGCTCCGCTCCGGCGCGCCGGCGCCGAAGAACCCCTGGGGCGGGCTCAGCCTCGAGTGGACCACCGCCTCCCCGCCCATCACCGAGAACTTCGTCCGCACGCCGATCGTGACCAAGGGCGCATACGACTTCAACACGGAGAACGCATGAGCGCGCACGCCGAGGCCGCCGATCGGCCGAACAAGGCCGGGCCGGTCCTGTCCCCCAATTTCCACGTCGCCCATCATTTCGACTCCGCGGACACGCAGTTCGACGCCGGCAGGATGGGCATCTGGCTCTTCCTGGTCACCGAGGTCCTCCTCTTCGGCGGGCTGTTCTGCGCGTTCGCGGTCTTCCGGACGTGGTTCTTCGACTCGTTCGTGGAGGCCCACCATCACCTCGACAAGGTGATGGGCGGCATCAACACGGTGGTGCTCATCTGTTCCAGCCTGACGATGGCGCTCGCCGTCCGGTCGGCGCAGAAGAGCGACCAGAAGACGACGACGCGGCTGCTCGTGATCACGCTGCTCTGCGCGGCCGCGTTCCTCGTGATCAAGTACTTCGAGTACCAGCACAAGTTCCACGACGGCCTGCTGCCCGGGAAGTACTTCACCGCCGAGGGCTTCACCACGGCCCACGCGGGGATCTTCTTCGCCATCTACTTCATGATGACGGGCATCCACGGCCTGCACGTCATCATCGGGATGGGGCTCATCACGTGGATCCTCATCCGCAACACGCGCGGTGAGTTCTCGAGCCGTTACTACTCGCCGGTCGAGGGGGTCGGGCTGTACTGGCACCTCGTCGACCTCATCTGGATCTATCTCTTCCCCCTCCTCTACCTGGTGGGCTGAGGCCTAGAGGACAGCATGTCGACACACGCAGAAGCAGCCGACGCGCACGGACACGGGCACGGCCATGGCCACGGCGCGGACCACGTGCCCCACGTCCTGCCGCTCAAGGTCTACATCGCCACCTGGCTCACGCTGCTCGTGCTCACGGTCGTGACCGTGGGGGCGAGCTACGTCGACCTCGGCGCGGCCAACCTGGCCATCGCGGTCCTGATCGCGACGGTGAAGGCGAGCGTCGTGGCGCTCATCTTCATGCACCTCAAGTGGGACCACAAATTCCACACCCTGATCTTCGCGTCGTCGCTCATCTTCCTGGCGATCTTCATCGGCTTCACGATGTTCGACACGAACAACCGGGGCCGGGCCGACCAGGTCGAGGCCGAGCGGCCGGCGGACATCAAGGCGCCCTTCGACGGCAAGCGCGCCGCCGACAACTGGATCGTGAAGAAGCCGCACAAGGTGGCCCCGCCGCCGAAGCAGGTCCACCAGGGCACCGAGTGACCCGCTGCGGGGCCGCGCGCCCCGCAGCAAGCGCCGGACGTAAGCCGGCACACAATCGCAAGCCCCTGGAATCACAGGGATTTTTCTTGCCACCCCCCGGATGTGGGCGCGGGTGCACCTCGCGCGTGCTCGCGGCTTTCGTGCGCGGTACAAGGGAGCGGTTGAAAGGCAACGTCGAAAGGTTGCTCCGGGCTGAACGCCGGACGCCGCGACCGCGCCCTGGAAGCCCTCCCTGTCCGCGCGCGGATGCAATCCTCCTTCCAATCCTGGTCGCTTGACGCCGACCCCACCAAGAGCGGCGCGCCCCCGGCGGCGCGGCGGCGGCTCGCGGTCCTGCTGTCCGGGCCGAAGCCCCCGTCCTGGGACACCGCCGACCGGTGGCTGATCCAGCTCAGGTGGGTCGCGATCGCGGGCATGATCGCGACGACGGTGGCGAGCCGGAAGCTCGTGCCCGACCTCCGGCTCGGGCCGCTCGTCCTCGGCATCGCGGCGATCACGGTGGCGAACCTCGCCTGGACCTACCGGGTCCGGCGCGCGCGCCCGCTCGACGGTGGCGAGACCTCGACGCGCGAGCCCGCGCAGGAGCTCGCGCGCGCCCAGCTCGTGGGCGACGTGGTCGCGAACGCCTGGATGCTCTGGTTCTCGGGCGGCCTCGAGAACCCGTTCGCCGTCTTCCTCGCCTTCCACATCGCCCTCTCCGGCCTGCTCTGCCCGCGGCGCACGACCGTGCTCGTGGGGCTGCTGACGCTGCTCGCGATCGGCGTGCTCACCGACGCGGAGCCGCTGCCGCTCGACTCCGCGTCGCTCGACGGCGACCGCATCCGGCAGCTCGGCGACCTGGTCTCGCTGACGTCGCTGACGCTGTTCCTCGGCTTCTTCGTCGTCGTCTACGCGCACAGGCTCGAGGAGCTCCGGCAGCAGAGCCAGCGGAACGAGCGGCTGGCGATGCTCGGGCGCATGGTCGGCGGCATGTCTCACGAGCTCAGCACGCCGCTCGCGACGATCCTCCTCGCGAGCAAGGACCTCGTCGACGTGGCGCGCGAGACGGGCTCGGAGGACGCGGCGCGCATGGCCGAGACGGTGGCCGGCGAGGCCCGGCGCGCGAGCGACATCATCAGCCTGATGCGCGGGCAGATCCGGCTCGATCAGCGGCTCGAGCCCCTGGAGCTCACCCGCTTCGTGCGCGACCTCTCAAAGGCCGAGCTCGCGCGGCTCGGCTACCGGGGCGAGCTCGCGTTCGACACGCCGCGGCCGGTGCAGGCGAACGTGCTCAAGCCGGCGCTGCGCCAGGTGCTCGTCAACCTGCTCGCGAACGCGGCCGAGGCGATCGACGACGGGGCCGAGCAGCGGATCGAGGTGAGCGTCGTCGAGCGCGGCGACGTCTGCGAGATCGCGGTCTCGGACAGCGGCCCGGGGCTGAGCCCCGAGATCGCCGGGCGGCTCGGGGAGCCGTTCCAGACGACGAAGATGTCGCAGGGCGGGATGGGGCTCGGGCTCTACATCAGCTCGATGATGGCCTCGCGCATGAACGCGGTGCTGCGCATGGAGAGCGTCGAGACCGGCGGGGCGAAGGCGACCTTGCGCCTCCGCCTCGACGGGACCACGGGCCCGATGGACGCGGATCTCCCCCCCGCGCTGAAGCGCGCCGGGGCCGCCTGAGGTGAAGATGACGCGACGGATCGAGACGGCGCTGCTCGTGGACGACGACGACGCGTTCCGCACCACGCTGCAGGGCGCGCTGCGCCGCCGCGGCGTCGTGGCGCGGACCGCGGCGACGATCGACGAGGGGCTCGTGGCGCTCGAGTACGAGCCGGTGGACCTCGTGGTCATCGACTACCGCATGCCGCGCGGCGACGGGCTCAGCGCGCTCGCCAAGTACCGCAAGCTGCAGCCCGACGCGGCGATCGTGATGCTGACCGGGTTCGGGGACATCCCGCTCGCGGTGGCGGCGATGCGCGAGGGCGCGGACACGCTGCTCAGCAAGCCCGTCGACGCCGACAAGCTCCTGCGCGAAGCCGCGAGCCTCCGCGAGCGCCAGCGGCCGCCCCCCTCGGCGGCGGCCCCGACGCCGCCGCCCGGGAGCCTGAAGCTCGACGACCTGGAGCGCGAGGCGATCCGCGCCGCGCTCCGGGAGTCGGGCGGCGTGGTGGCGACCGCGGCGAAGCTGCTCGGGATCGACCGGCGGACGCTGCAGCGGAAGCTGAAGAAGCTCGGGGGCTAGGCCTTCTGGAGCGCGTCGAGCGCGCCGAGGACGTCCTTCACGACGTCCTCGGTCTCCTCGACGCCGACCGAGAGGCGGATGAGCGCGGGGGAGATGCCGATCGCCGCGAGCTGCTCGTCGTTGAGCTCGTGGAAGCTCATGATGCAGGGCTGCTCGATGAGCGTCTCCACGCCGCCGAAGCTCGGGGCGATCGCGGCGATGCGCGTGCCGTCGACGACGCGCGCGGCCGCCTCGCGCCCGCCGCGCACGATGAAGCTCACGACGCCGCCGAAGCCGCGCATCTGGGCGGCCGCGATCTCGTGATCCGGGTGCGACGGGAGCCCGGGGTAGAACACCCGCTCGACGGCGGGGTGCGCCTCGAGCGCGCGCGCCACCGCGAGCCCCGTCGCGTTCTGCCGCTCGACGCGGAGCGCGAGCGTCTTCATCCCGCGGCCGATCAGCGCCGCGGCGTGGGGGTCGATGATGCCGCCGAGGACGCTGCGCATGTCGCGGACGAGCGAGATCAGCGCGCTGGAGCCGGACACCGCGCCGCCGAGGACGTCGTTGTGGCCGGACAGGTACTTGCTGGCGCTGTGGACGACGAGGTCGATGCCGCGGCCGATCGGGTCGGAGTTGTACGGGGTCGCGAACGTCGCGTCGACGATCGTCTTGACGCGCGCCTTCTTGCAGATCTCGGCGAAGCGGGACAGGTCGATGCAGTGCAGGTACGGGTTCGTCGGCGACTCGCTCAGCGCGAAGCGGGTGCGCGGCTTGAAGGCCGCCTCGAGCTGGTCGAACGCGCCCGGATCGATGAGCGTGTGCTCGACGCCGAGCCGCGAGAGCACGTTGATCACGAACTGCCGCGTGCGGCGGTACACGTCGCGGAAGAGGATGACGTGGTCGCCCGCCTTGAGCAGGGCGAACGCCGTGGTCGTCACCGCCGCCATCCCGCTCGCGAAGAGCAGGGCGTCCTCCGCGCGATCGAGCGCCGCGATGCGCTGCTCGACCTCGCGCACGGTCGGGTTGCCGTAGCGGCCGTACTCCTGGCGCTCCGGGTCCGTGTCGCCCCCGGCGAAGTAGCGCTCGAGATCCGCCGTGTTTGCAAACGTGTACGTCGCCGTCTGCGCGATCGCGGGGGCGAGGGTGTGGGACGGCCGCTCGCGGAGCACACCCGCGTGCACAGCATCGGTCGAGTTCGGCAGTTCGGTCTTCATGGGGGCGCTGAGGTGGGGGGCGCCGAGGTGGGGGGCGCCGAGGGGCCGGGAACTTCGGTGGCACCGGCCTTCAGAATTGTCGCACTTGACGCGTCGGAAATATAGGGAATACCATCGGTTATGTTGCATCCAGTCGAGCGCCTTGCGGCGGCCATCGACGAACACGCCGAGAACGTCGCCAAATTCAAACGTGGTGAGCTGACCCCCGACCAGTTCCGCCCCCTGCGGCTGGCCATGGGTGTCTACGCGCAGCTCGCGCACGTGAAGCACATGCAGCGCATCAAGATTCCCGGAGGGCAGCTCACGGCTGCGCAGCTGGAAGCCCTCGCGGAAGTCACGGAGCGGTGGGGTCGCGGGCTAGCGCACGTCACGACCCGCCAGGACATCCAGCTCCACTACCTGGAGATCGAGGAGACGATCGACCTGCAGCGCGTGCTCGTGCGCGCGGGGGTGACGACGGTCGGCGCGTGCGCGGACACGCTCCGCAACATCACCGCGTCCCACCTCGCCGGCGTGGTCGAGGACGAGGTGTTCGACGTGACGCCTTACGCGCTCGCCGTCACCCAGCACTTCCTCTTCCACGAGCACAACCGGCGGCTACCGCGGAAGTTCAAGGTCGCCTTCTCGGGGAGCGCGCGCGACCACGCGCAGGTCATGATCAACGACATCGGTCTGTTCGCGAAGATCGGCGATCGCGGGCGCGGCTTCGCGGTCTACGTGGCCGGCTCGCTCGGCTCGACGCCCGAGATCGCGCACCTCTGGAAGGAGTTCATCCCGGAGTCCGATCTGCTGCCCGTGTGCGAGGCCGTGGTGAGCGTGTTCCACCGGGACGGAGAGCGGAAGAACCGGAAGAAGGCGCGCCTCAAGTTCCTGCTGCGCAAAATCGGCGAGGCCGAGTTCCTGCGCAGGCTCGACGAGGAGTTCGATCGCATCAAGGCGGAGCGCGGCGACGCGCTCGCGGCCGAGCTGAAGGAGAATGTGGCCGGGTACCGGGAGAACGATCCGCCCCCGCTCACGCCGCTGCGGGAGACGCTCGGCGACGGCGCGTTCGCGCGCTGGAAGCGGACCAACACGATCGCGCAGAAGCAGCCCGGCTACCGGGTGGCGACGGTCAAGCTGCCGCTCGGCGACATCACGAGCGAGCAGCTGCGGCGCCTGGCCGACCTCTCGCGGCGCTACGGCAACGGCGAGGTGCGGGCGACGAACACCCAGAACTTCGTGCTGCGCTGGGTGCCGGAGGGGCAGCTGCTCAACCTTCACCGCGAGCTCTCGCAGATGGACCTCGCCGAGGCGGACTCGGGGCACATCACCGACGTGGTGACCTGCCCGGGCGGCGACTACTGCACGCTCGCGATCACGAAGAGCATGCAGGTCGGGTCCCGCATCCGGGAGCACCTGGTGCCGAACGGCAGCCGCCAGGAGGCCGACGACTTCGTGAGCGCCCTCGGCGAGTTCGACATCAAGATCTCGGGGTGCCCGAACTCGTGCGGGCAGCACCACGTCGCCGACATCGGGATGACGGGGCTGATGGTGAAGGGCAAGGATGGGGTCGAGCGCCCGCACTACTCGCTCCGGGTGGGCGGCGGCTGCGGCCCGAACGCGCGCATCGGCGAGCGCCTCGACGGCCGCATCCCCGAGGAGGAGACGCCCAAGGTGATCGCCGCCATCGCGCGCTACTACATGGCCGGCCGCGCCGAGGGCGAGAGCTTCCGCGACTTCGTCACGCGCAAGGGCGTGCAGGAGATCACCCGCGTCGGCTTTGCCGCCGCCGAGGGTGCCGCTATCTGAGCGTCCGCCCCGCCCGGGGGCTCCGTCATCGGAGCCCCCGCCCCGCCCATCCCTGACCCCTTCCAAGATGGTTCGCCAGGACGCCGGCTCTCCGGCGCCCTGGCTCAGCCGCGCTCAACGGCGACGGGGGATAAGCGGCGGATCGCCAGCGAACGGGTTCATCGCCAGCGCGGCCAGCACGCCCGCCGCGCCCGCCTTGACCTTCTCCATCCCCGGAGCGACCGGCGCGAGCTCTTCGCGCTCGTCCAGGAGCTCGGGGGGAATGTCGAGCAGGAACCTGCTCGGCGTCCTCGGCACCATCTTGCCGCGCGAACCGCGGTGCTTCGCCCGCGTGAGGTAGAGCCGATCGCGGGCCCGCGTGACCGCGACGTAGAAGAGCCGCCGCTCCTCCTCGATGCTGTGGCCGCCCGTGTCGCCCCCCTCGGCGCCGCTCGGCGCGGCGTCCGTGGCGCGCTCGTCGAGGCTGCGCTGGTGGGGCATCAGCCCCTCCTCCAGGCCGATCACGAAGACGTACGGGAACTCGAGGCCCTTCGCGCCGTGCATCGTGGTGAGCGTCACGCGGTCGGTGGCCTCCTCCTCCTCGGAGTCCTGCCGGAGCGCGAGCAGCCGCAGGAACTCGGCGAAGCTCGCGCGGTCCCCCTTCCCCTTCTCGTCGCGGCGCGCGAAGACGTTGAGCAGCCCCTCGAGGTTGCCCCAGCGGCGCGCGGCGGCGTTGTTCGTGGAGGAGCCGGTCATGATGTCCTCCTTGAAGCCGGCGTCGGCGAGGAGCGCGCGCGCGACCTCCGCGGAGGGCTCGCCGCGCTCGAGCCGCCCGCGCGCGGCCTCGATGATCCGGAGCAGCTGGCGGCACCCCTCGATCGCGGCGGCGCTCAGCTCGTGGATGGCGTGCGGCCGCGACACCGCCGTCCAGAGCGAGGTGTCGTGCGCCGTCGCGTAGGCGCCGAGCTTGGCGACCGCGGCGTCACCGACGCCGCGCGCCGGGTAGTTCAGGATGCGCCGCAGCGACATCTCGTCCTGCGGGTTCAGCGCGACGCGCAGGTAGGCGATGAGGTCCTTGACCTCCTTGCGCTCGAAGAACTGCTGGCCGCCGATCATCCGGATCGGGATCTGCCGCTCCTTGAGGGCCGACTCGATCGCGGCCGCCTGGAGGTTCGACCGGTAGAGCACGGCGATGTCCTTCGGCCGCGCGGCCTCCCGCTCCAGGAGGCGCTGCGCCTCCGTGGCCACGAAGCTCGCCTCGACGTCGGGGTCGACGCAGATGATGGACCGCACCTTGTCGCCGTCCAGGCGGGTGGCGATGAGCGACTTCTTGTGCCGCCGGGCGCCGGACTTCGCGAGCACCGCGTTGGCGACGTCGAGGATCGGCTTGCGCGAGCGGTAGTTGTGCTCGAGCTTGACGACCTTCGCGCCCGAGAAATGCTCCTCGAAATCGAGGATGTTGCGCACGTCGGCGCCGCGCCAGGCGTAGATCGACTGGTCGTCGTCGCCGACGACGACCACGTTGCGGTGCTCGCCGCAGAGCAGGCGCAGGAGCTCGAGCTGAGCGCGGTTCGTGTCCTGGTACTCGTCGACGATCACGAAGCGGTAGCGCATCCGCCAGCGATCGAGGACGTCGGCCCGCGTCTGCCAGAGGCGGACCACCTCGCAGATGAGGTCGTCGAAGTCGAAGGCCTGGAACGAGCGCAGCGCCGCGTTGTAGCGCGGGTACACGAGCATCGAGATCTCGTCGTAGTCGTCGATGCCCTTGCCCTGCCGCTGCGCCTCGGCCCACGCCTCGGGCTCGAGGAACGCGTTCTTGGCGTTCGAGATGCGCGACAGGATCGCGCCGACGTCGTAGCTCTTGCCGGCGCGGAGCTCGCGGAGGATCTCGCGGATGACCCCCAGCGCGTCGGACTGATCGAAGATGGCGAACGAGCCGCCGCGCAGCCCGAGGGCGCGGGTCTCGGCGCCGAGCACGTCGAGGCCGAAGCGGTGGAAGGTGCAGACCTTGAGCTCGCGCGCGACCTTGGCGCCGACGAGCTTGCCGACGCGCTCGTGCATCTCGGCGGCGGCCTTGTTGGTGAAGGTCATCGCCAGGATGGAGCGCGCCGAGATGCCGCGATCGAGCAGGCGCGCGATACGCGTGGTCACCACGCGCGTCTTGCCGGATCCGGCGCCGGCGAGCACCAGCATTGGCCCGAGCTCGTGCTCGACGGCCGCACGTTGAGACGGGTTCAATAAGTCCGACACCGTGCGGTGCCCTAGCCCGGCGTGCGCCGGAGCGGGAGCTTGATTTTATCGGACGTCGGCGCGGGCGCGGGATCGCCGCTGGAACGGCTCAAAGTCCGGGCGGCGTGGCGAACTGCCCCGGGAACGGGTTCGCCTCCCGGCGGCGCCGGACGTCGTCGAGCGTCCAGGGCGCCGTGCCGCGCTCGTGGAAGAGGGCCACGCCGATCACGCCCACGTTCCTCGTGTCGCCGTGCTTCTGGTTCGCGTAGGAGCCGCGGACCGAGCCGAACCGGAACGCCGCGACCGTGTCCATGCTCTGGCGGAAACCGTCGATCTCGAGCTCGCCGTGGGGCTCGACCAGGTAACCGCGCTTGTCGAACGCCGCGGGCTGGCCGTCCATGACGTCGAGTCCGTCGACGGAGACGACGCACTCGATCCGGTTCGGCGTGAGGTTGCGCAGCACGACGCTGTAGCGCTGGCCGGCCTCGCCGACGACGTGGCTCGTCTCGCCGGCGACGAAGCCGCTCAGGAAGCCGCCGCCGTCGCCGCGCAGCCCGATCGCGACGGCGCCGCCGGCGAGCGTGAAGGACTGCGGCGACGTGCGGCGGAAGCCGGACGCGCTCGCCATGGCGCGGGCGCCCTCGGCGTCGTTGTAGAACAGGCTCGCGACCGCGAACGGCCGCTCGACGTCGGCGCGGACGAACGGCGCGGTCGAGATGCGGGACATGCGCGTCTCGCCCCACTCGGTGCCGAGGCCGGGGCGCTCGATCGGCTCCGGCGCGACCTGGCTGCTCGGCGCCCTGCGCGCCGCCCCCTCGGCACGGCCGGCGGAGGGCGCCTCGAAGCCGGCAGAGGGCGCCGCGGGCGCGGCCTCGAACGGCGGCGGGGCCGGCGCGCCCGGCTCGGAGGCGGCGCCGTCCCAGGCGCCGGAGCTGCTCGAGGCGACGAACCCAGGAGCGGCATCGGCTGCCCTCGACGTCGCGGCGTCCGCCGGCCGGGGCGCGGCGCCGCCGCCGCACGAGGCAGCGCCCGCGAGGAGCGATATCGCCAAACAAGCCAGCCCGATTCGTCGCGTCCGGTTCATGGTCCCTCCACTCCGCATTGCGGTGTCGACCGGAGAACGGGCTCGACGAGGCTACCTTACAGCCGAGCGCGCCTCTGCCGCGGCGGGCGCGGACGGCGGCGCCGGCGCGGGGAGATCGCTCGCCGCGAGCCAGCGCTCTGCGAGCGTGAGCCCGAGCGCGGCGGACGCGACGGCGAGCGCGCACACGCCGAGGGCGGCGGCGCGCGACGCGGCGCGGGCGACGCGCGGCGCCGGGAATGCGCGCCGCCTCGAGCGCGCCGGCGGGCGGCGCGCGACGGGCGCGGCGCCGGCGCGGCCGCCGCCCTGCGCGGCGAGCGGCGGGAGGCGCTGCGCGGCGGCGGGCGCGCCGGCGCGGGCCGTGGGGACGTCGAAGGCGGTCGGGGTGAGCTCCGCCGTGCTGGCCGCCGGCGCCGCGCCGTGCGGCGCTCCGTCGCGCAGCCGGCGCACGGCGGCGTCCATGTCGCCGGCCGTCTGGAAGCGGTGCTCTGGCGCCTTCGCGATGGCGCGCAGGATCACCCGATCGAGGGCGGGCGGGAGCGGCTGCGGCGCGTAGCGCGACGGCGGGGGCGGCTCCCGCTCGCAGTGGGCGAAGCGGAGCGCGTCGCGGCGGCCGTGCAGCTCGTCGAACGGGCCTCGCCCGGCGACGAGCTCGTAGAGGACGAGGCCCATCGCATAGATGTCGGCGCGCGGATCGATCGGCAGGGAGGCGCACTGCTCGGGCGCCATCGTCCTCGGCGTGCCGATGACCGCGTCCGGGGCGGTCAGCGAGGCGCCGGCGTGGAGGAGCTTGGCGACGCCGAAGTCGAGGACCTTGAGCGTGCCGTCGTCGCACAGAAACAGGTTCTCGAGCTTGAGGTCGCGGTGGACGATGCCGGCGGCGTGCGCGAGCGACAGCGCCGAGAGGGCCTGCTGGACCAGGCCGAGCGCGGTCGGGACCGCGACCACGCCGAGGCGCGCGAGCTCGGTCCTGAGGTCGCGCCCTTCGAGGAGCTCCATGGCGAAGTAGGGGCGGCCGCCTCGGGTGGTGCCGAGATCGAAGACCTCGGGCAGGCTCCGGTGGCGCAAGCGAGCGATGACGCGCGCCTCGGCGCGCATGCGCGCCGAGAGATCGCTGCGGCCGGCGTGGCAGCGGTGCAGCAGCTTCACCGCGAACCGGCGGCCGAGCTCGCGGTGCTCGACCTCGTAGACCTCGCCCATGCCGCCCTGGCCGAGCAGGCGCACCACGACGTACGGCGTGCCGGGGATCGGCTCGCCCTCGGCGAGCGCGCGCAGCGGCCACGCGCCCTCGGACGGCTCGACCTCACCCAGCGCGCGCAGCAGCCGCGCGCCTTCGGACGGTTCGACCTCGCCCAGCGCGCGAAGCAGCCGCGCGTCTGCGGACAGCTCGACCTCGCCCAGCGCGCGCAGCGGCCGCGCGTCTGCGGACAGCTCGACCTCGCCCAGCGCGCGCGGCAGCCGCGCGCGAGGAGCCTGCGGCGCGAGCGGAGCGCCGGGCGCGTACAGGAGCGTGCGCCCCTCGGCGGTCGCGCCGGTCATCGCGCCCCTCCGTCCGCGAGCTGCGCCCGCGCGCCGCGCGCGCCGCCCGGCGGCGGGGACTGCCCCGCGCCGTCGGGCGCGTCCGTCTCCCGGCCGCCGTCTTCTCCCTGCGCCTCGGCGAGCGCGGCGGCCATCGCGTCCGCCGTCTGCCAGCGGAGCCCCGGGTCCTTCTCGAGGGCGCGCGCGACCGCGTGGTCGAGCGCCGGAGGAACCCAGAGGAGCGAGCGGAGCCGCGGCGCCGGCGTGCTCAGGTGCGCCCGCATCACCGCCATCGAGTCGACCACCGGAAACGGCCCTCGCCCGGTGAGCGCCTCGAACAGCAGGAGCCCCACCGCGTACACGTCGGTGCGCGCGTCGACCTCCTCGCCCCGGATCTGCTCGGGCGACAGGTAGCGCGGGGTGCCGAGGACGTTCGAGCCCGTCGGCGGCCCGAGCGTGTCGCGGGCCACCTTCGCGATGCCGAAGTCGATCAGCACCGCGTGCTCGGCCTCGGGCGCGGAGGGCCCGCTCTCCAGATCGGCCGGACCCTGCTCGGCGCCGCTCGCCTGCGCGAGGAAGACGTTCGCCGGCTTGATGTCGCGGTGGATGATGCCGGCGCGGTGCGCCGCGGCGAGCCCGCCGAGCACCTGGATGGCGATGCGCACGGCGGCGGGGGTCGCGAGCGGCCCGCGCGCGTCGAGCCGCTCGCGCAGCGTCTCACCGAAGAGGCGCGGCATGACGAGGAAGGGACGGCCGTCGCTCGTCACGCCGACCTCCTCGACCTTCACGACGTGCGGGTGGCTCAGCGCCGAGAGCGCGCGCCCCTCCTGGACGAGGCGCGCGCCGACCTCGCTCGCCCCCTCGTGCATGGCGCGGAGCAGCTTGAGCGCGCGCAGCTGACCGCGGCGCCCCGTCGCCTCGAAGACCTCGGAGCACGAGCCTGACCCGATCCTCTGGAGCAGGCGGTACGACGTCCCCGGGAGCGGCTGTCCTTCTCGCTTTTGCACCATGTCCGTCGACCTCCCTTGCGGGGGCGCGCGGCGGAGCGCCGGCGCCTTCGTTCGGGAAGGGAATCGTCGCTCTCGCGGCGCGAGTTGCGCGGACAAACCGCTCGACGCATCAAAAAACGCGCAATCAACGGATGTGCAGTGGGCGCGGCGCGCCGTTCAGGGCTGTACAGGGGCGCGGCGCGCGCTCAGTGATAGAGGAACCACCGGACGCCCGGCTTGATCTCCATATGGAAATGGTCGGCGTGCGGCGCGTTGTAATTGGGCGTCAGCGCGTATGTAAAAATCCCGAGATCCGCCGCCTCGCACACGATCGACCGGAGCTCGCGGGCCTCGGGGAGCTCGGGCTGGGGCGCCCCCTCGCCGCAGGTCTTGTCCCCGATGCGGCCGTGGAAATGGCGCGCGACGCTGATCCAGGTGCCGTCGCGCTTCTTGAGGGCGCCGACGTCGATGGCCAGGCCGGCCGGGTGACGCGTGCCGGGCGGAGCCCACGCGCCACGGGGCTTCTGGCCGGCGTCGCTGCGCAGCGCCACGTCGCCGCGGGGCTTCTGGCCGGCGTCGCTGCGCAACGCCGCGTCGCCGCGGGGCTCCTGGCCGGCGTCGCGGCGCTTTGTCGCGGATGTCGTGGCGCGGGAGGCCACGGGCTTGCGGCGCGCGGAGCGTCGCGTTCCTGCCTTGCCGGCCGCCTTGGCCGGCGCGCTGCGCGCCGCGGTCGCCCGCCCCTGGGTGTTCGGCGCGCTCGACGCGGTGTTTCGAGCGGCCTCCGCCCCGCCCTTGCCCTTCGCGCCGGCCTCCGCCGCCCCCTTGTCCTTCGCGCCGGCCTCCGCCCCGCCCTTGTCCTTTGCGCCGGCCACCGCCCCGCCCTTCTCCTTCATGCGTCGCGGGCGCTCCTCGGGCGCCTTCGACGTCCCGTCGAGCGCGCCCTTCTTGCCCAGCTCGACCGGCGGCGCCGGCCTCGTCGATTCCTTGCGAACGTCGCTGTCCGCGGCCTTCGCCTCGACGGCCCCGTGCGCGTGCTCCCCCTCGCCGTCTCCCCGCTCGCGGCCCGGCATCGGCATGTTGGGTCGGTACATCGTGTAATGGACGACCTCGTCGATATCGTGCCGCATGAGCACGGCCGCGAAATCGTCGAGGGCGAGCGCGAGGCGCGCGTCCAGGATCTCGAACATGCTCGTCACGCGCTGCTCGGGCGGGAGCACGGAATGGTAGTACACGCCGTTCAGCCGGCCCGTGAGCCGGATCGGCGCGCGCACCCCGGGCGCGTGATCCACCTTGAGGTACAGGATCTTCCGGCGATCCAGCTCGGCCAGCGCCTCGTCGTCCGTCATGTTGGCGTAGCGGTACGCCGGGGAGGCCTCGGCGACGCTCGCCTCCGGCGTCACGAGGAACGGCGACGCGGCCAGCGCGGGCGCCGGATCGAGCGTCGCGACGGATGCGAGCAGCGCGCCGGCCAGCGGCTTCAGCAGACAGCGAAGTCGGGAAAACGCCACAGCGGCCGCACTCTAACGTGACCAGGCAGGAAGGCGAAAAAACGGGCGACGGCTGGACCGGTGAGCAGCAGCGCGATCGCGACGCCGCCGCGCTGACCGTCGCGCAGCGCCGTGCTCGCGGTTACGCTGGACGCGCGGCGCCGCGACGCCCAGAACGGCGCGATCCCCGTGCGCATCCCCTCCGCGACGAACACGCCTTTGCAACCACCGACGCCCTTCGAACCGAGCCGCGACGCGCACCCCCGAGCCGGCGCCGAGACGCCCGGCGCGCCGGCCGACGCGGGCGCGCTCCACGGCGAGCGCCCACGGCCGCCCGAGCCGACCGCCGCGCGCGCGCTCCTCGCCGCGGCCATCACGACCGCCGCCGTGACGGCGGCGTCCTACGCGGCGCCGAAGAGCTACGCCGGCACGCTCGTGGGCCTCGCGTTCCTCGCGGCGACGTACTGGCTCGTGCTGCGGTACGACGAGGCGACGATCCGCGCCCACGGCCTGTCCCTCGGGGGCGTCCTCGAGCCCGCGCCGCTCTCGGCAGACCGGCTCGCCCGCGCCGCGCTGCGCGCCGTCGCCTGGGCCGCCCTGGTCGCCGCGATCGTCTTCCCGCCGTTCTGGCTCGGCTACCGGCTGTACTGGGGCGTGACCTCGCCGTTCGTGCTGCGCCCGCCGTCCGCCGACGAGATCGCCGCGCAGCTCCTCGTGGTCGCGCTGCCCGAGGAGGCGTTCTTCCGCGGCTACCTCCAGAGCGCCCTCGACCGCGTCTTCCCGCCGCGCGTCCGCGTCCTCGGCGCGCCCCTCGGCCCGGCGTGGCTCATCTCCTCGGCGATCTTCGCGCTCGGCCACGTGCTCACGATCCTGCACCCCGCGCGGCTCGCCGTCTTCTTCCCCGCGCTCGTCTTCGGGTGGCTGCGGGCCCGCACCGGCGGCATCGGGGCGCCGCTCCTGTTCCACGCGGCGTGCAACCTCTTCTCGCTCACCCTCGCGAGCGGCTACGTTCACGCGCCGTGAGCACCTCGTTCGACGACACGGCGCCGGGCCCCCCGCGCGGCGCCGGCCCGGCGGGGCAGGACGGCGCCGCGCCGCGGGACGGCCGCGTCGCGCGCCGACGCGCGGCGCTGTTCGACATGGATCGCACGCTGCTGCGCAAGGAGACCGCGAGCCTCTACGTGAAGTACCAGCGCCAGATCGGCGAGGCGACCGCGCGAGATCTCCTGCGGACCCTGTACTGGGTCGGGCAATACACGCTCGGCGTGCTCGACGCCGAGAAGGTCGCCGAGCGCGCGCTGCTCGCGCTCCGGGGCGTGCCCGAGACGGTCCTCGCGGCCCGCTGCGACGACTGGTTCCGGCTCCACGTCGAGCCGCACATCGCCGACGCGGGGCGCGAGGCCGTGCAGCGGCACAAGGCGGCCGGAGACCTGTGCGCCATCGTGACCGGCGCGTGGCCCTACACCTCGCGCCCGCTGGCCAGGCGGCTCGGGATCGAGCACCTCGTCGCGAGCGAGCTCGAGATCGACGAGCGCGGGCGCTTCACGGGCCGCGCCGCGCCCCCGCTCTGCCTCGGGGAGGGCAAGGTCGCGCGCGCGCGGGCGCTGGCCGAGGCGCAGGGCTTCCGGCTGGAGGACGCGACGTTCTACACGGACAGCGTCAGCGATCTGCCGCTCCTCGAGCTCGTGGCGGAGCCGGTCGCCGTGAACCCCGATCCTCGGCTGCGCCGGGTCGCCGAGCGGCGGGGCTACCGGATCGAGCGCTGGTGAGCGCGCCGGCCGCGGCGCGCGGTCGCCTCACGCAGCCGCGCGGTCGCCTCACGGGGGCGGCGGTCGAGAGCCCGGCGGCGGCCGCGAGGTGGGCGAGCCGAACGAGGGCGGCGGCCGCGACGAGAGCGGCCCCATCGGGAGGCTCCCGCGGGAGAGGCTCGCGCGGGTGTTGACCGCCCACAGGACGATCGCGGCGACGACCGGGCCGATGAAGATGCCCGCCGCGCCGAACAGCTCGAGCCCGCCGAAGATCGCGAGCAGGGCGATGAGCGGGTGCATCCCGCCGTGCGAGCTCTGGACCCACGGCCTGATCACGTTGTCCGAGAGCCCGACGAGGACGGCCGCGGCGCACATGCCGATGCCGGCGCCGATGCGCCCGATGACGAACAGGTAGATCGCCGCCCCTACCGTCACCGGCGTGGTGCCGATCATGGGGACGAGCGAGAGCAGCGTGGCGAGGAGGCCGAGGAGGAAGGCGCCCGGCACCTTGCAGACGAAGAGCGCGACGGTCGTCAGCGTCCCCTGGACGGCCGCCGTCGCGAGCAGGCCGAGGACGGCGCCGTGCACCGTGTCCTGGATCGACGCGAAGAGGACGTCGGTCTCCTCGTTCCTGAACGGCGACTGCGTGAGCAGCCAGCGCAGCAAGAGGCCGCCGTCGCGGAGCAGGTAGTAGAGCGCCACGATGAACAGGAAGGCGTCGACGATCGTCTGCGGCACCGCGGCGACCATGCCGCCCGCGAAGCTCGCCATCGAGCTGCCCACCCGCTGGAACAGGTTGCTCACGTACGTGCGGATGTCGTCTCCGGACAGGCCCGCCCTGTTGATGAGCCCCGTCAGCCGGCCGTCGTTCAGGAGGCCCTGGACGCGCTCGATGGTGCTGGACCAGTCCCGCGCGAAGAAGCGGCTGATCGAGGCGGAGGCCTCGATGATGATCACGGCGAGCGGGATGCACACGAGGATCACCACGCCGACGGTGGAGATCGCGGGGGCGAACTGGCGGAAGCGGCCGAGTCGCGGCGAGAGGCGGCGCTGGAGCGGGGAGACGAGGAGCGCGACGAGGCCGCCGAGCAGGACGGGGACGAGCAGCCCCTTCACCATCCAGAAGAACAGCGCGACGAGCGCCGCGCGGAGGGCGAACGACAGCCATCGATCCGACTGGGTATCTTGGTTCATCGTCGGGTGCGCTTGCTCGTTGTGCCGCGCTGAGCGGCCTCTCCGGGGCCAAGGTAGGGTGGGCCTCCGGCGACCACCAGCGATTTCCGCGTTCCGCGAGCGCAGCGCGGCGGTTCCGGGATACAGTCAAGCTCGGCCGACGACCGCGGAGGCGACGGCGCCTTCACCGCCGCGTCAGCTGGAGGAAGCAAGATGAGCACGAGCGGTGGCGGGGTTCCGCCCGGGGGCGGAAGCTGGGGGAACGGAGGCGGGAGCTGGGGAAACGGAGGCGGCTGGGGGTCGAGCCCGCCGGGCGGCCAGGGTGGGGCGCCGGGCGGCGGTGCGCCGGCGGCAGGGGGATACCCGCCGCCGGGTGGGGGATCTCCGCCGCCGGGCGGAGGATACCCGCCGCCGGGCGGAGGATACTCGCCGCCGGGCGCTGGATGGGGTGTGCCGCCCGGAGGAGGACAGGGCGGGCCGCCCGGAGGCGGCTGGGGGCCGCCGCCTGCGTACGGCGGCGGGCCGCCCCAGCCGGGGGCGATGCAGATCTACTCCGACAAGGATCAGGCCACGGCCTTCCTGCTCGCGGCCTTTCTCGGGATCTTCGGCGCCGACCGCCTCTACCTCGGCCAGACCGGGCTCGGCCTCCTGAAGCTGTTCACGTGCGGCGGTTTCGGCTTCTGGACCCTCATCGATCTGATCTTGATCGGCACCGGATCCATGCGAGATGCCCAGGGCCTCGTGCTCAAGCGCGACGCGCCCGTCGGTTACCCGACCAAGAGCCAGTCCACGGTCTTCTTGCTC
This sequence comes from Sorangium sp. So ce836, assembly GCF_028553905.1. Lineage (NCBI taxonomy): Bacteria > Pseudomonadati > Myxococcota > Polyangiales > Polyangiaceae > Sorangium > Sorangium sp. So ce836. The sequence goes on from NZ_CP102233.1 coordinate 12,144,142, forward strand.
TCCTATTTCCTGGGGAGCCTGGGCGCCGATCGCTTCTATCTGGGACAGACCGGGCTCGGCATCGCCAAGCTCTTGACGTGCGGTGGACTCGGCATCTGGTCGCTGATCGACATGCTCCTGATCGGAATGGGGCGATTCCGCGACGCCGAAGGCAACTCGCTGAAGTTCGACCGTTGACCGACGAGGCGGCATGACCGCCTCGTCGAGGACACAGTGATTTTTTACTCTCTCCTCTGTGTCCGAGCTGCCTCTGTGTTTCCTTCTGTCATGAAACCAGGGACGAGCCTGGGCCTCGTCCCTGGTGCGCCGCGACGATCTCGCGCGTCCGTGCCTCGGCTTCGGGAGAGAAGCACTTCAGCAGCGAGCGCTCCCCGGGCCGCTGGAAAGCTATGAGATCGGTGGAGACCGCCAGGGTTGCCCACTCATCTGTTCCGATCGGATCGATCACGAGCCCCAGGCGGTCGCAGATCTCGTTGATCGGGAGATCCAGCGCGAGCGTGGCCGCGACCCTCGCGTCGAAGCGGAGGATGCGCTCGACGTAGGCGGCGTAGCTCGACGCCGCGACGGACCATAGGTCTTCTTCGAACGTATAGCGGTAGACGCGAAGGTCCTCACCAAGGTAGACGAACGCGTCCGATGCTCCGACGTCCCAGTACCCGACCAGCAATCGCGAGGGCTCACCGGGTGGCAGCCAAGGGTCGCCGGAGAGGAGGAGCGGCGACTCGAACGCCTGTGCGGAAGTGACGCCCGCGAAAAACTCTGCGTGGCAAAGCACGGGGCCACACATGGCGGTTCGATCGAATCGCCGGACGCCATGGGCAATGCCGAGCGCTTCCGAGACGGCATCGACGAGGCGCGACGAGGGGCCCTGCGCATGGAGCCATTCGACGAAAGGGGCGCAGCCGTCATCATCGACAATCACGAACGACGGGGGCGCAGGCACGTGGTCGAACGACGACTGCCATGGAGCATGCAAGCCTACGGTCCCTCTTTTCCCGAGCGCCTGCGACATCCCTCCGCCAGGGAGGCGATAGCGGGCTGTCGCGCTGCCGCTTCGCACCAGGAAGGATCCCTCGACGCCGGGCTCCCTGTCTGCAAACGATAGTCCCTCGCCTTCCAGCGGCTCGTCCTCGGCGAGCACGGCCGAGTAGGCCGGGAACCAGAGCGGCTTCCGGGGCTGCCGCTCACCGAAAGCCTGTAGCCAGGGGATGAACTGCTCGGCGCTCTGCGCATAAAGACACCACGTGCCGCGGCTCTCGGTGACCAGCACGGAGCCCTCGTACCATCCGAATGAACCACACGTCTCCGGGGCCGATGGCAAGTCGCCGCCTCGCGCGCGAACCGCGTCGATAATCTCGTCGCGGGCGACGGTGGGGGTGCCCGTGCAAGCGAGATGACTATCCTCCCAGGCCGCGAGGCGCGCACGGAGTCGCTCGCGGTCGCTGGGCGGGACGCCGGGCAACGCCGGGAAGTCGAGTGGTTGTCGCTCCTGCGATGAGATCACAGCTGCTGCCATTGGCCGTTCACATAATCATACGTACCCGGGTTCTTCCGCTGACCCGTCTCACGCGTCGGTCCCGCTCCGCCCGCGACATCTGTCCAGCGGCAACCTGCTGGTCCAGTACCTCCGCATACCTCGCGGAGTTCGCGCGATTCGCTTCGGTCAGGTTTCCGGAGTTGATGTCGTTGCGGAGCTGCGTGTTGGCGAGCGCGGCGCGAGCCGCTGTAGGCGGTGGCAGCGGGGTGCCTGGCGGGGCGTTTCGCGGTGGTGGTGGCGACGCCGGGATTACGGGCGGAGGCTGCCCCACGCCCGCCAACGCGTGCAGGCGCGAGAGCATTCGCGAGCAGTTCGGGCACGGCGCGCACGGGGTTTCGTTGGGATCGCTGTCGTTGCTCCCGATGCTGCCCATCCGACGGAGGGCACGTCGCAGATGACGCTGCCCCTGCGGAGTGCCAGGGTCGCATGAGACCCCATTCCGCCTCTCGTAGTCCTGAAGGTAGCGGCTCACGGCGTCCGGTTCGGAGCAGCCACCTGCCGCCCTTGGCATGGCATTGCGCGTTGGGAGCGCGGCCGCGACGGCAGGGTGGAGCTGCCGCTCATATGGCGCATTGCTCCCGGGCTCGGTCAGCGGTGTTCTCGGGTCTCGCGCCGAGTAGCCGGTCTGCGTGGGGCCGGCGCCCCGGCGAGAGGTCACCGTCGAGCGCATCAACCCGTCGGCATCGATCAACGCAAGCGGCCTCCCGCTCACATACCCGTACGCTTCGAGCCCCCCTTCGATCCCCAGCGGCTCCGGGCTCAGGTACGTCGCGCTCGCCGCATCGAAGTACCGCCACCGGTTGTAGTGGAGCCCCGTCTCCGGCTCGTACCAGTGCCCCGGGAACCGGCTCAGCGTGGCAGCGGCGTCGCCCGCGATCACCCGGCCGTACGCGTCGATCTCGAAGACCTGCTCGACCGTCCCGTCGCCGCCCACGAGCGCCAGCGGCACGGGCGCCCCATCCCGGTGCACGAAGTACTGCCACGCGCCCGGCCCCGCCTCGGTGTCGATGACCTGCGCGATCGGTACCGGCGCGTCCGGTGAGTACGCGTAACGCCGGCGCTCCACCAGCGTGAACAGCGTGAACGGCGCGGCCGCGCCGCTGGTGCTCGCCTTTTCCACAGTCTCCTCGATGAGATCCTCGCCATCCCATCGGTAGCGGTGCCGCACCACCGCGTCCCGCCGCACCGCGCGCTTCTCCAGGCGCCTCGCGAACCCGTCATAAACGAACTCAAGCCGCGTCCCGTCAGGCAGCGCCATGCCCGAGAGCAGGCCGAGCGCGCTCCATGCGTACGTGGTCACCGAACTGCCCTCCACCTTCTTCACGAGCCGGCCACACGCGTCGTAGAGGAGGGTCGCGCCGTTCGTGGTTACAAGGCGCCCGCCGCCCGCGTGGGATTGCACGCGGCCATCGATACAGCGCACGTCGCCTCGCGGCGACAGCACGTAATCCTCGGTCCTAGCCCGCTTCTCGTGCCGCTTCTGCGAGATGCGCCCGCGCCCATCGTAGCCAAAGGACTGCGCCCCGCGATCGCGATCGGCGAGCACCTGGAGCTCGTCGGCGGGCGACCACCGGTAGTCGAACCGCAAGGTCTCCCGGCCGCCCAGCCTGCCGACCCACGCGGGCTCTCCCGGCCGGACGACGGCGGTGTCTCGGCCGAAGACCGACGCGCGGAGAAAGTTGCCGTGCGCGTCCCTGGTGAGCTCGATGCCGCCGCCGCCGGGGAAGAGGCGCGCCGTCTCGGCGTCGGTCGGATCGTACGTGAACGACGCGATCGGCTGGTCGACGCCCCGGGCGTCCGCGAACATCAGCGCGGAGCACCGCCCGGCGGCGTCGCGCGAGGTGGCGATCGAGAAGGCGCCGAGCACGTCCATCTTCGTGCGAAGCAGGCCGCCGTCGAAGACCTGCCGGATCGATGTCGCGGACGACGGATCGTTCACCAGCTCCGTGTCCTCGCGGATGCAACGGCCGCGCCCATCGTACGTGTACCGCGTGCGCACGGCCTCTGTCTCGAAGAGGAGGACGCGCCCGCGCTCGTCGTATTCCAGCTTGTGGGACGTGCCGTCCGAGAAGTCGCGCCCGATCACCCGATCGAGATCGTCGTAGGAAAGCTCGACGAACTCGCCGTCGTCGAAGGTGATCGTCGACAGCCGTCCGGCCCCGTCGTTCACGAACTGGAGCGGACCGGTCCCGTTCTCGTAGAAGAGCCGGGCCTGGTTGCCGTTGCGATCCAGGAGCGCGCTGAGGCGGAACTCGTTGTCGATGGCGAAGGCGGTCTCGAAGACCCGCATGATCCCGTCGTCGGCCATGAGGAAGTAGCCTTCGCGGGTTCGCGTCAGCAGCCCGACCGGGAGCTTCACCGTCTCGCCTTCCTCGGGGCGCGGGCCCTCGCACGCGAGCGCCGTCTCCGTAACAACGCGCACCCTGCGGCGGCGGAGCTCGACGACGCGCCAGCCGAGCGAGTGGTTCCAGCCGTGACCGAGGCCATCGTCGACGTCGCGCTGCGCGGAGCTGTAGGCGCGCTCGATCACGAGCGGAAACGCTCCCGGCAACGCCATGTCGGTGACGGCGAGGGTATAGACGCGGCCCGTGACCGGATCGATGGGGTGCCCCGCCTGCGTTCCGCCACCGCCCCCGTGCACTGGGTTGGGGCAACCGCCGCCGCTGCCCTGGCCGCAGCTCCCGGCGTTGGGGCCGCCGCCCTGGGCGCCGTTGCCGCCATTTCCGCCGCCCGCGCCCTGCTCACCACCGGCGCCGTTGCCGCCCCGCCCGCCGCTGCCGCCGCCGGCGCCGCCACCCCCGAGGATGAAGACGCCGGGGTTCATGCCAGGGATGGCAGGGATGTTCGGGACCGGGGCGGTACGTGCCACGGATCGAGGGTAACAGCGTCTGCAGAGGAGAAGCAGCGCCGGGCAAGAGCGCGTCCCAGGGGTCCGCACTGCACTCCCCAGGGGTCTGGACTGCGCTCCCCAGGGGTCTGGACTGCGCTCCCCAGGGGTCTGGGCTGCACTCCCCAGGGGTCCGCACTGCACTCCCGAGCGGTCCGGACCGCACTCCCCAGGGTCGCTACGAGCCGAACCCTGGCAACACTTCTGACCGGGAGCCGCGGTGACGCTTCCTGAGAGCTAAGGCCCCATGCTCCGGGAGGACTGGAAACAGGGATCGAGCCGAAGCGGCCAGGCCCCCTCCCCCACGCACCATCACTCCAGCGCCAGCATCCGCACCGAGCGCGGCACGAGCCGCACCTCCAGCGCCCCTCGCCTCGCCTCGAAGTGCGCGTCGTCCAGCACGTCGCGCGCGCGCGCCGCGCTCACGGTGACCCGCGCGACCACGTCCGCGTCCCCGGGGTTCAACAGGAAGAGCACCCGCGGCGCGCCGGACGCGTCCTCGTGCAGCGTGGCGAAGACGCTGTCCGGATCGCACGCGAACGTCGGCAGGCCGAGCGCGTCGATGGCGCGCGACACCGCCGAGTCCGCCGCGGCGGGGTTGTCCTGGAGGAGCGCCGGCAAGTTCTGCCCGGGGGCAAGGAGCCGCCGCAGATCGTAAGGCTGCGGGAGCGGGCGGAACGCGCCGTCGAAGGCCGGCTCGCGCGGGCCCAGCGTGATCAGCGTCCCCTGCCCCGCCGTCGCCTCGAGCCGCGCGAACAGATCCGGGCTCAGGCCGCCCGAGGTCGCGCAGATGACCCAGCGCGCCCCGGCGAGCGAGATGTCGCGATCCTCGCCCCCCACGTGCGCGTAGGGGACGCCGCGCGCGTCGAGCGCCTCCTCGAACGCGCGCACGAAGGTGTCGGGCTCCACCGCGAGCGGGTAGCCGAGGCCCACGTCGTCCTCGAGGCAACGGTCGCGCGCGCCGAAGTTCATGATCGAGAAGAACGCACCGGTGAGCGGGCCGAAGGCGTGCATCACCCGGGTGAGCCGGCGCTCGGTGCGCGGCGTGACGATGCGCACCGGCGCGCGGCGGCGCAGCGCGTGGAACCTCGTGGCCTCGAGGGCCGCGGCGAGCTTCCGCCAGAAGGCGGCGAACGGGCGCGGGCGGCCGTGCGGATCGATCGGCGCGCCGATCCAGCGATCGCGCTCGACCGCCATGTAGATGTTGTACCCGCGCAGCCCGTAGGCGAGCGCGGCCATCATCACGAAGATGCTGTCGCGCTCCTCGAGCGGCGGGAAGAACGGCGGGAAGCCGGCGCCCATCTCGCACGCGAACGGCGGCAGGGAGAGCGCCTCGCAGCGCACGGCCAGCTCGCTCGTCCGGCGGGCGATGATCTGGCGGCTGCTCGGGCTCGCGACGCTGTAGTAGTCGAGGCCGACAAGGTCGACGACACGCGAGATGCGCGCCGCGTTGAGCGGCGTCGCGTCCTGGCCCATCGGGAAGTTGTGCATCGTCGGCAAGCCGTCGAGGCCGACCGCGGCGAGCGCCTTCGCGAAGCGGCCCATGGCGACCTCGAGGAGGTGCTCGTGGAACTCGCTCCAGTCGAGGTGGCGCGCGAGCTCGGCCGGCGTCTCGGCGTCGAACGCGACCGGCGGCAGGATCGTGGCGAACCGCAGGTCGCCCTCCTCGGCCGGCGCGCGATCGCGGGCGACGGCGCGCAGGAGCGCGGCGCCGGCGTCCTCGGCCACGGCGCCCTCGGGCGCGGGCTCCGCCCGCCGCGCGTACGCGCGCTGGAGCGCCTCGATCGTGCGGTACTTCTCGCGCAGGAAGTCGCGGTACAGGGAGATCGCGTCGGGGTGGTAGTCCTGGTCGTACGCGCCGTCGCGGAAGTAGAGCGCGCCCTCGTTGTCGATCTGGAAGAGCACGATCGGCCCGTCCGGATAGAGGTGCGGCTTGAGCACCGGGGCGAGCGCGTGGAAGTAACGGGCGACCTCGTCGTGGAACGCGTTGCTCGCGTAGCTCGGGACCGGGAACCCGTAGGGGAGCATCGGGAGCACGACCGGGTTGTTCCGCGGGGAGCGGGCCTGGCAGCTCGGGTCCCAGATGACGCGCTCGGGGATGCCGAAGCAGGTGAGCTCCGCGTTGATGTGCGGGCCCGGGCGGGCGATGACGTAGAAGCCGAGGTCGTGCGCGAGGCGGAGAAAGGCGCCGACGTCGCGGCGCACGTCGAGCTGGCCGAAATCGAACTGGCCCGGACCGGTCTCGTGAACGGCCCAAGGCACGTAGATGTCGATCAGGTGAACGCCGAGCGCGCGCGTGGCCTCGAGGCAGGCGCGCCAGTCCGACGGGTCGAGCCGCCAGTAATGCAGGGCGCCGGCGTACAGCGGGACCAGCTTGCCGCCGATGTCCAGGCCGCCCGGGACGAGGCGCACCCCCCGCGTGAAACGTTCCCCTGGAGAGCTCGCGTCCTGCGTCGTGGCCACGCGCGCGCACACTAGCAAGGATCGCAGGGAGATCGATACCGCCGCGTGCGATCGGGCGAGCGCGCGCCGGTCGAGGAGCGCGGCCGCGCGCTCGCTCGACCGCGCGGGGCTCAGCGCAGCATCGTCAGCGAGCGCGCCACGAAATCGTAAACGGGCGCCCAGTAGACGCCGAGCAGCAGGGTCGGAACCGCGAGCGCGCACGCCGTCGCGCCGAGCAGCGGCCGCACGGATGCGGGCTCGGTGTGCTCGCCCTTCTCGAGGTACATCGCGCGGAGGACGCGCGCGTAATAGAAGAGCGAGATCACGCTGTTCACCACGCCGACGATCGCCATCACCCAGCGCCACGGGCCGCCGGCGGTGAGCAGCGCCGAGAAGAGGTAGAACTTGCCGACGAAGCCCGCCGTCGGGGGCAGGCCGGTGAGCGAGACCAGGAACACGGCCATCGCCGCGGCGACGAGCGGCGCGCGGCGCCCGAGCCCGCGGAAGGCGGAGAGCGTCTCGTCCCCGCCGCTCTGCTCGGCCACGGCCATCACCACCATGAACGCGCCGAGGTTCATGAAGCAGTACGTGACGATATAGAACGCGATCGCGGCGACGCCGGCGTCGCTGAACACGGCGAAGCCGAGCAGCATGTAGCCGGCGTGCGCGATGCTCGAGTACGCGAGCATGCGCTTCACGTTCTCCTGCCCGAGCGCCGACAGGTTGCCGACCGTCATGGTCGCCATCGCGAGGCACCCGGCGAGCACCGGCCACGGCGTCGCGACGCCGGGCGGCGCGCTCCCGGCGCCGAGCGCGTCCGAGAAGAAGCGGACCAGCACCGCGAAGCCGGCGGCCTTGGGCCCGACCGAGAGGAACGCGGTCACCGGGGTCGGCGCGCCCTCGTACACGTCCGGCGTCCACATGTGGAACGGCGCCGCGCTGATCTTGTAGCCGAAGCCCGCGAGCATGCAGGCCGTGCCGACGAACACGACCTCGGGCACCTTGCCCTGCTGCGCCGTGAGCGCGGCGATCCGGGCCGCGCACTCGCCGAGGTGCATCGACCCGGTGATGCCGAAGATCCAGCTCATCCCGTAGAGCATGATCCCCGACGCGACCCCGCCGAAGATGACGTACTTGAGCGCCCCCTCGCTCGATCGCGCGTCGCCGATCTTGAAGCCCGCCAGCACGAAGCTGATCACGCTGACGAGCTCGAGCGACAGGTAGATGAGCAGCAGGTGGCGGCTCGCCGCCATGAGGTTCATGCCCAGCGAGAGCACGAGGATCAGCGTGAAGAGCTCGCCCGAGTCGCGCCGGAGCTCGGGCGGTGCCCCCGGCCCCCTCGGGGGCACCGAGAAGAGGACGATCGCCGCGGTGACGAAGGCGAAGATCACGCGGAACAGGTTGGAGAAGCGATCGAACGCGAGCATCCCGTAGAAGAGCTCGTGGGGCCCGGCGCCCGTCGCCAGGAAGTAGGCGCCCATCCCGCCCGACGCGCCGAGCGCGGCCAGGCTGATGACGACGAGGCCGGCGATCTTGAGGCGCGCCGGCGACGCGAGGTCCCACACGACGAGCAGCAGCGCGGCGGCGATGAGGACGAGCTCCGGCGCGAAATACGGGAGGCTCGCGACGTTGTCGAAGGTGCGGGTTTCCACGGCTTATCTGGCGCTGGCGAGGGCGCCCCGACCCGCCGCGTCGCCCTCCCCCGGGGCGGCCGCGCGGGCCGGCGCGCCGCTGTCCACGCCGGGCTCGCCGGCGATCTGGGACGGCCCCGGCCTGTCGACGAGGCGGTGCACCTCGAGGGCCCCGCGGTCGATGAGGCTGAGGAGCGGGCGCGGCCAGAAGCCGAGGAGGAGGATCAGCGCCGCGAGCGGCGCGATCGATGCGAGCTCTCGCCCGCTGATCTCCGGGAACTTCCCGCCGAACGGCTCGAGGTACTTGCTCTGCCGCCACGACGCGCGGAACGTGCCGAGGAACATCCGCTGGAGCGCCCAGAGGTGGTAGGCGGCGGTGATGATGACGCCGATGGCGGCGAGGATCGTGAGGGCGCGGTAGCGCGCGAAGGCGCCGATGAACGTCATCGCCTCGCCCCAGAAGCCGGACAGGCCGGGCAGGCCGAGCGACGCCATGAACGCGAAGCCAACGAACGCCGTGTAGAGCGGCATCTCCGAGGCGAGGCCGCCGAACTTGTCGATGTCGCGCGTGTGCACGCGGTCGTAGACCACGCCGACCAGGGTGAAGAGCATCCCGGTGATCAGGCCGTGGTTGAACATCTGCACGAGGCACGCCTGGATGCCCTGCGGCGTCATCGCGCCGAGCGCGAGCAGCGTGAAGCCCATGTGGCTCACGGAGGAGTAGGCCACGAGCTTCTTCAGGTCGCTCTGCGCCATGGCGCAGAAGGCGCCGTAGAGGATGTTGATCACCCCGAACGCCGCCATGGCCGGCGCCGCCCACTGCGTCGCCTCGGGCAGCAGCGAGAAGTTGATGCGGAGGAGGCCGTAGGCGCCCATCTTGAGGAGCACCCCCGCGAGGATCACGCTGATCGCCGTGGGCGCCTCCACGTGGGCGTCCGGCAGCCAGGTGTGGAACGGGAACATCGGGATCTTGATGGCGAACCCGAGGAAGAGCCAGATCCAGACCACCTTCACCGCGGCGACGCCGAGGATCTCGAGCCCCTGCGCCGCCCAGGCGACGCGCGAGAGCTCCGGGATCGAGAAGATGCGCTCGGTCGCCTGGCCGTCGATCAGGTAGGTGTGGCCGGCGTTCAGGTAGAACCAGATGAACGCGAGCAGCATGAAGACGCTGCCGGCCAGCGTGTAGAGGAAGAACTTGATCGCCGCGTACTCGCGGCGGGGGCCGCCCCAGATGCCGATGAGGAAGTACATCGGCAGGAGCATCACCTCCCAGAAGACGAAGAAGAGGAACAGGTCGAGGGCGATGAAGACGCCGTACATCCCCGTGACGAGGAGGTTGTACATGGCGAAGTAGCCCTTGAGCTGATCGTGGACGCTGTAGCTCGCGAGGGCGCCCACGAACGAGATCAGCGCCGTCAGGAGGACCATCGAGATCGACACGCCGTCGACGCCGACGAAGTACTCGACGCTCAGCGAGCGGATCCACACGCCGTGCTCGATGAACTGGTAGCCGTCGTTGCCGTCGGCCCGCGTGAAGCTCCGGTCGAACTGGGCGTAGAGCCACCCCGCGAGGACGAGGTTCACGCCCATCAGCACGACGGTCAGCAGCCGGAGCTTGCGGTCGTCCTGGTAGCGCAGGAGGTGCGCGACGAAGACCGCGACCACGCCGAGCAGCGGCAGGAACGTCAGGATCGACAGGATGTGATCGCCGACGAAGCCGAGGCCGCGCCCGCGCTCCGCGTGGATGCCCATGGCCAGGGTCCGCGGTGTCTCCAGCACGCCGGCCGCGCCCGCCTCGACCGCGTCCGACTCGACGACGACGTGCCCGTAGAGCTCGCGCGCGCGCACGCCCTCGGTCCTCCACCGGACCACGACCTTCCGGCTCCCGCCCGGCGGGATGCTCGCCGCGGTGCCGCCGCCCTCGAGCTCCGCGCTCACGCCCGGCGGCACGCGCGGGTCCTCGGGCGACGTGCGCACGATCACCCGCGTCACCTTCAGGGGGCCGTCGCCGCGGTTCTCGATCGTGAACGAGCCGGCGTGGTCCGGCCCGCTCGCGGCGAGCTCGACCGGCGCGCCGGGCGCCTCGGCGCGCAGCGCGATCTGGCCGCGCGGCTCGAGCGCCGGCGGCGGCGGCGGCGGATCGAGGGCCTGCGCCGCCGCGGGCCACGCCGCGCCGAGCACGACGGAGAGCGCGGCCAGGAGGGGGATCAGGAGCTTCATCGAGGTGGACCTCACCGGGGTCGCGAGGGCGACGCCGCGGCGCGTGTTGACGAAGGAGAGGTTCGACATCCGCCGTTCACCGCAGGAAGTAATGAACGATGCTGAACAAGGCGACGCCGCCCAGGAGGAAGTAGACGTAGCTCTGGATGCGCCCCGTCTGCAGGGTGCGGAGCTTCGCGCCAGCGCTCAGCGTGCCCTCGGCGACGAGGTTCACGACCCCGTCGACGAGGTACCTGTCGATGGCGCCCGTGACCCAGGCAGCGGCCCGGGTCAGGACCGCGACCGCGTTGACGATGCCGTCGACGATCCACCGGTCCATGTCGGCGAAGAAGAGGCGCAGCGAGAGGGCGGCGCGCACCACCGTCGCGTCGTAGACCTCGTCGACGTAGTACCGGTTCGAGAGGAGCCGATAGCCCGGGAGCCGCCGCTCCTCCTCCGCCCAGCGCGCCGAGCGCCGCTCGCCGTAGCGGGCGCGGGCGCGCGAGAAGGCGAAGATCGCGCCGCCGACGGAGAGCGCCATGAGCGCGAGCTCGAGCCCGAGCCCGTGGCGCTGGAACGAGACGTCCGCGTGGGCGAACACCGGATGGAGCCACGCCTCGAGCAGGGGCTCGCCGTGGCCGCCGACGAAGTGGCTGGAGAAGCCGAACACCGCGCCCGCGAGCGCCGACAGCACCGCCAGCGCCGCGAGCACCCAGGTGATCGCCGGCGGCGACTCGTGGACCTTGGCCTTGATCTCCTCGCGGGCGTGCGGCCCCTCGAACGTCAGGTAGTAGCTCCGCCACATGTAGAACGAGGTGCAGAGCGCCGCCGCGAGCCCCATCCCGTAGATGAGCAGCCCCGGGATCGGGCCGGTGTTCTCGGCGCCGAACGCCTTCCAGAGGATCTCGTCCTTGGACCAGAAGCCGGCGAAGAACGGGATCGGCGCGGCGGTGATGGCGATGCACGCCACTTGGTACGCCCGCGCCGTGCGCGGCATGACGCGGCGGAGGCCGCCCATGTTGCGCATGTCCTGCGCCGCGGCCTCGTCGTGCTCCACCGCGTGCATCCCGTGGATCACCGAGCCGGAGCCGAGGAAGAGGCACGCCTTGAAGAAGGCGTGCGTCATCAGGTGGAACACGGCGGCCCAGTACGCCCCCACGCCGACCCCGATGAACATGAAGCCGAGCTGGCTCACCGTGCTGTAGGCGAGCACCTTCTTGATGTCGTACTGGAAGAAGCCGATCGTGGCCGCGAAGAGCGCCGTCGAGGCCCCGATCAGCGCGACGATCCCGCCCGCGACCGGGCTCAGCGAGAACAGGGAGCTGAGGCGCGCGATCATGTAGACGCCGGCCGTGACCATGGTGGCGGCGTGGATCAGCGCGGAGACGGGGGTCGGGCCGGCCATCGCGTCGGGCAGCCAGACGTAGAGCGGGATCTGCGCACTCTTGCCCGCCGCGCCGACGAACAGGAAGAGGCAGGCCAGCGTGATCAGCGAGACGCCCCACACCGTCTTCGACTCGAGCGCCTCCTTGAGGAACGCCTTGCCGCCCGCGTCCTTGATCACCAGCTGGTCGTGGATCTCGCGGAAGGTGACCGTCGAGCCCACGGTCGCCACCACGACCTCCTTGCCCGGCTCGACGCGCATCCGCTCGATCGCGGCGATCTCGACGCCGTCGCCCCCGATCACGGCGCCGTCGCCCGGCACGATCACCACGGAGTGCGCCCCGGCGTCGATCTCCTTGCGGATGAAGGGCGACACGCCGAACGGCCGCGGGTTCGACGCGAGCTGCGCGGCGTCGGCGATCCCGAGGTACACGCGCGCGCCGGGGTGGCCGGTGAAGGTGAGGTAGCCCTTGGCGCCGGCGCGCAGCGCCCTGCGCTCGCCGGGCTTGCTCGCGGGCGCGTCGGTCGTCCCGGCGGGGGCGCCGCCGCCGTCGCCGCGCGCCTCCGCGGCGACCGCGATGAAGCGCGCGCGGTAGTCGGACAGGTACCGGCCGTCGTCGAGCCACCTGGCGCCGAGGCCCCAGAAGAGGAGCGCGAGGCCGCACACGAAGCCGAAATCGCCGATCCGGTTCACGACGAAGGCCTTCATGCCGGCGGAGGCCTTCTCGTAGTCGCGGTACCAGAACCCGATGAGCAGGTAGCTGCAGAGGCCGACGCCCTCCCAGCCGAAGAACATCACGATGAGGTTGTCCCCGAGGACGAGGAGCAGCATCGCGAAGACGAAGAGGTTCAGGTACGTGAAGAACCGCCAGTACGAGGGCTCCGCCTCCATGTACGACGCGGCATAGACGTGGATGAGCGCGCCGACGCCGGTGATGATCAGCGTCATGAGGCCGCTCAGCGGGTCCATCACGAATGCGAAGTTCGCGTCGAGCGACCCGATGCGCACCATCTGCCAGGCGAAGCTGTAGAGGGCGCGCTCCTCCGGCGCGAGCCCGGCGAGCGCCACGAAATTCGCGAGCCCGAGGGCGAAGGCGCCCAGCATCGCGCCCACGGCGACGAGCGTGACGCCGAAGCTCCCGATGTGGAGCCGCTTCGACAGATCGCGGCCGAACGCGCTCCGCTGCAGCGCGCGGCCGAAGAGCGCGTTCGTCGCCGCGCCGAGCAGCGGCAGGAGCGGGATCCACCAGAGCGGCGTCAGCGACGCGTGGACGTGCGTGACCTGGCCGGAGTAGTCGGGCATCGTTGGGGGCAGCCGGTGAGAACGTGGGCTTTCGCGCGCCCTGCACGGCGAGACGCGGCGCGACAGCGGAACGTTCGGCTCTGGTGACTCCCCCGCGAAGCCGGAGGAGCCGCACGTTCATGGAGGCTCAGACGGCGGGTCTATACCTCCATCGGCCCCGCGTTGGGGCGAGATACGCCGCTCCTCCGCGCGCCTCGCACCGCCGCGAGGTCAGCCGTCGGTCGCCCGCCGCTCCTCGTCCTCGCCCGCCGCGCCGCTGCTCGGCGGCGCGGCGCTGCCGAGCAGCGTCGCGCGCCGGATCGCGAGCCACAGCTCGCGCCTGCCCTCTCCGGTGATCGACGAGAAGCCCACCGCGCGGCGGAGCGCGCCGCTCGCCGCCCGCGGCGCCGCGGCGGACACCTGATCCAGCGCGCGCCGCACCGACGAGCGGGGCACCTTGTCGATCTTCGTCGCCACGAGGAGCAGCTCCACGGGCCGGCGCGCCACGTCGCGCGACGCCTCGACGAAGCGGACGAGCTCGAGGTCGTCCTCCTCGAGCCCCCGCCGCGCGTCGACCAGGAGCAGCACCGCGGTGAGCGTGATGCGCCCGCGCAGGTAGCCCTCGATCAGCGACGCCCACGCCGCCTGCTCGGCCTTCGAGCGCCGGGTGAAGCCGTACCCCGGCAAATCCACGAGCTGGAACACCACGCCGTCGCGCGCCCGGGCCTCGTACAGGTTGATCTGCCGCGTCGAGCCCGGGTTCGAGCTCGTCCGGACGAGCCCCTTGCGCTCGACCAGCGTGTTGATGAGGCTCGACTTGCCGACGTTCGAGCGCCCCGCGAACGCCACCTCCGCGCTGGCGGGCGGCGGGAGCGACGCGAGCGAGGCCGCGCCGGCGACGAAGGAGGAGTCGACGATCTGGAACGGATCGAGCTGCCGCTCGGCGCGCGCCGGCGGGGGAGCTGCTTGAGGCTTGGGCGGGCGGCGGGCGGTCACTTGGAGCGGGGCGGCTGGAACTGCGGCTTGCACTCGTCGCACTGGCAGAGCGAGCGCAGGTACCGAAACGTGTAGATCCCCGAGTCGTGCAGGTCTCCCCAGGTGAACTGGAGCGCGTAGTTGCCGACCTGCTCGATCTCGCGGACGTCCAGATCGCCCCCGGGCACGAAGTTGATCGTGCCGCCGTGCCCCTGGCAGTTCGCGCACGGGCAGTACCCGCGCAGGATCTCGTGCGGGAGGACGCTGCGGTGGCCGTCGGCCCAGTGGATCTCCATCACCCGCGCGCCGTGCGGCGCCTTGACCTGCGTGGGTGTGAGCTTCGGATCCTGCGGCATCGTCCCCTTCCGGCGCACCGCAGTACCACGCCGATCCGGCGCTGCAAAGCGCAGCGGGGCTCATCTCGTCGCAAAATGCGCCGCGCCCGTCTTGGCGACGTCCCCGCTGTCTCCGCCCGTTCCGGCGAGGGCCGCCGGCCCCGGCCGCCGGCCTCGCCGCGCCCTCCCGAGCGCGGCGCCGGCGAGCGCCGGCCGCGCGCCGGCCGCGGCTACCCCGCCGCGACCGCCCGCGCCTCGACCGGCGCGAGCGTCGCCTCGACGCGCTCGAGGACCCGCACCACCGCGGCGCCCTCGTCGAGCGGCGTCAGCGGCGGCGCGCGGTCCTCGACGCAGCGGAGGAAGTGCTCGATCTCCACCGAGAGCGGCTCGCGCCACGGCACCTCGACCTCGCGCTCTTCGACGACGCGCGCGAGCGCGTCGCGCTCGGCGCGCTCGCGCGCGTCGCCGATCAGCGCGCCCGCCGCGGCGCCGCGCGCGTCGAGGAGCGCCAGCCGGTCGGGCGCGCGCACGTCGTCGAAGAGCGCGACGCGCGCGCTGCCGGCGAGCCGCAGCCGCCGCTCCTTGGTCGGGCTCGACGAGCAGAGCTCGATCTGCGCGGTGAGGCCGCTCTCGAGGCGCGCCGACAGCGTGACGTGCTCGCCGCCCGGCGAGAGGTGGGCCCGCGCCTCGACGAGCGGGCTCGGGTCGAGCGCCGACAGCACCGAGAGGTCGTGCGGCCCGAGCGTCCAGAGCGCCGAGCGGGCCCCGCCGCCGGCGCCGCCCGTCGAGAGGCGCGCCGCGCTGAAGCTCACGAGATCGCCGAGGCGCCGCTCGCGCGCGAGCGCGACGAGGTGCACCACCGAGGGGTGGTAGCGGAGCAGGTGGCCGACCATGCCGACCCGGCCGAGCGCCGCAGCGCGCGCGGCGCAGCGATCCGCCTGCGCCGCGGAGAGGGCCAGCGGCTTCTCCACGAACACGTCGGCGCCGGCCTCGAGCGCGCGCAGCGCGAGCTCGGCGTGGCTCGCCGCGGGCGTCGCGACGACCACCGCGTCCACGCGCGCGGCCAGCGCCTCGTCGAGCGTCCGCACGAGCCGCGCCCGCGGGGCGAGCGCGCGCGCACGCGCGAGGCGGCCGCGGTCGACGTCCGCCACCGCGACCACGCGCGCCCGCGCGTTCTCCGACAGCGCGCGGAGGAGCTTCTCCCCCCACCGCCCGCAGCCGAGCAGCGCGACGCGGACGCTCACGGCGCCCCCGGCGCGGCGGCGGACTCGGCCGGCGGACGCCCGAGCTCGCCGAGGATCGCCTCGCCGTCGCGGTTGCCCGGGTGGATCGACGGCCCGTTGATGTCGACGAGGAAGTCGTACGCCGCGCGCGGCTCTCCCTCGATCGTCGCGCGCACGCGCACGTGCTGGAAGCAGGCCGACTCGGTGGCGGTGCTCCAGACGGGCGGCTGGCCCGGGTGCCGCGCGCCGATCGCCTCCGGCACGCTCCGGCCGCCCTCCGCCCGGTACTGCTGCACGATGCCGAGCGCCGCCCTGCGATCCGAGGCGTTGAACCGCGACTGCACCCAGAGGACCGCGCCGGCGGCGACGGCGCTGGTGCCCACGAGCAGCAGCGTCCGCATCGCCTTGCCGTAGTCCATCCGCGATGGCGTATAGCCCTGGCGCCCGGGGAGGGCCAGCCGGAGCGCCCGTGCGGCGCGCCGCCTCGCCTCGCCTCGCGCCGCCTCGCGCCGCGCCGCCTAGCCCACGAACGACCCGAGCCCGCGGAACCTGCGGTACCGGTCGTCCACGAGCTCCTCCGGGCTGAGCCCGTCCATCGACGTGAGCGTCGCCCAGAGCGCCTTGTCGAGCCGCGCCGCGGCCTCGTCGTGGTCCTGGTGCGCGCCGCCGGTCGGCTCCTCGACGATGGTGTCGACGACGCCGAGCTGCAGGAGATCCGGCGCGGTGATCTTGAGCCGCGCCGCGGCCTCGTCGGCGCGGGCGCCGTCCTTCCAGAGGATGGCCGCGCAGCCCTCGGGCGAGATGACCGAATAGCAGCTGAACTCGAGCACCAGCACGCGGTTCGCGACGCCGAGCGCCAGCGCGCCGCCCGAGCCCCCCTCGCCGATGACGGTCGCCACGAGCGGCACCCCGACCCGCGCCATCGCGGCGAGCGCGGCGCCGATCGCCTCGCTCTGGCCGCGCTCCTCGGCGCCGATGCCCGGGTACGCCCCCATCGTGTCGATGAACGTCAGGATCGGGAGCCCGAACCGGTCCGCCATCTCGTAGAGCCGGATGGCCTTCCGGTAGCCCTCCGGGTGCGGCATCCCGAAGTTGCGCTTCACGTTCTCCTTCGCGCCGCGCCCCTTCTGGTGGCCCACCACCACGACGCTCCGCCCGTGGTACGTCGCGAGCCCGCCGACGATCGAGCAGTCGTCGGCGAAGCGCCGATCGCCCTTCAGCTCGACCCAGTCCGTGAAGAGCCGCTTCACGTAGTCGAGCGTGTACGGCCGGTTCGCGTGCCGCGAGAGCAGCACCTTCTGCATCGGCGTGAGGCCCGCGAAGATCTCGCGCGCCAGCCGGCCCGTGTTGTCCTCGAGCTGCGCGAGCTCCGGCTCGAAGCGCGGGTCGGCCGCGGCGAGCGACCGCAGCTCCCGCACCTTCTCGATCAGCTCTGCGACAGGTTTCTCAAAAGGTAGAATCGAAGCAGCCACGGCGCGGACCCTAACGCTGCAGCGGGCGGGCGGCTACGGCGCTGTGCTGCCGCAGCGCATCGCGTCG
This sequence comes from Sorangium sp. So ce836, assembly GCF_028553905.1. Taxonomy (NCBI): domain Bacteria; kingdom Pseudomonadati; phylum Myxococcota; order Polyangiales; family Polyangiaceae; genus Sorangium; species Sorangium sp. So ce836. Next base: position 12,161,575 of record NZ_CP102233.1, read on the forward strand.
AGCGCGTCGCGCGCCCGCGACGACGCGCTCGACCTCCGCCCGGGGCGGAGGCGCCGCGTCATCGCGCTCACTCCTGCGCGGAGTTGGTCGGCTCGACGTTGGCGAAGGCGTTCGCCGGGACCTGCGCCATCGGCCGGCTCCGGATCACGTTGTAGATCGGGATCGGCTTGTCCTTGCCCTTGACCTTGGCGGGCTGGAGCTCCTCGGTCTCGAACCGGCCGCCGAGCTGCGCGTACGTGGTCTCGCTGATGACGATCTGGCCGGCCAGCGCGATCGAGCAGAGCCGCGCCGACGTGTTCGCCACGTCGCCGATCACCGTGTAGCTGAGCGCCTTCGAGCTGCCGATGTACCCGGCGACGAGCGGCCCGGTGTGGATCCCGATGCCGACCGCGAGCGGCTGCTCGTCGCGCTCGAGCCGCTCGCGGTTGAACTCGCCGAGCACCTCGCCCATCTTCAGCGCGCACTCCACGCTGCGGACCGCATCGTCCCGGTGGGCGACCGGCGCGCCCCAGAGCGCCATGATCCCGTCGCCCATGAACTTGTCGAGCGTGCCTTCGAACTGGAAGATCGTGTCGACCATCCGCTCGAAGTACTGGTTCAGCATCACGACGAGCTCCTCCGGCTTCTTGCTCTCGGCCATGCGCGTGAAGCCGCGGATGTCGCTGTTGAAGACGGTGCACTCCTCGACGTGCTGGCCGCCCTGCTTCACGGCCAGCTGGCCGCTCAGGACGCGCTCGGCGATGTTCGGCGAGAGCAGCCGGCGCAGCTGCTCGCGCGTGACGATCTCGTTCTCGATCTTCTTCCCGAGGATGTTGATCTCGATGAACATCGCCGCCTGGTAGGCGATGGCGGTCACGAGCTCGAGGTCCTTGGGCTGGAACTGCGCGAGCGTCTCCGAGTCGAGCCAGAGCACGCCGAGCACCTCGTTGTTGTGCTGCAGCGGGGCCACGAGGGGGGCGACGATGGCCGAGCTTATCCGGTTCAGGATCATGCTCTTGCCCTTCGACGCCGCGAAGTCCATCGCCGCGTCGTGGGTCAGCACCGCGGCGCGCTCCTGCACGACGTGGTTCAGGATCGTCGAGGACACGCTGATCGGCGCCGTCGTCCCGTCGCGCCGCTGCATGGCCTGCGGCGTGAGCTCGCCGCCCTCGTTGCGCAGGAAGATCACCCCGCGGTCGGCGCGGATGAACTTGAAGACGCTCGTGAGGATCTTCTCGAGCAGCTTCGTCGTGTCTCGCTCGGCGGCGATCTCGCGGGACAGCTCGTGCGACAGGCGCAGCCGCTCGTAGTCGGCGCGCAGCTGGTTCATGTCGTTCGCGATCCGGTCGAACGCCAGGAACCCCTTGTCGACCGCGGCGATCTGCGTGCCGATCTGCCGCGCCTGATCGTTCACGTCGATGCGGGTGCCCTGCGCGACGTACGAGCCGCCGTGCGCCCCCGAGCGCCCCGGCAGCGGCGCGGTCCCGCCCGGCCCCGCGACCAGCGGCGGCGGCGGCGGCACGTACGGCGGCTGCCGCGCCACCGGGGGCGCCGCCGGCGTGCCCGACAGCCCCGCCGCCTGCTGCTGCGGCGGCTGGCGCGGGTACTGCGGCGGCGGCTGCGGCGGGTAGGCGCCCTCGCGCGGCGGGTGTCCGTACCCGGGCGCCGGCGCCGCGCCCTGATGGTTCACCGCGGGAGGCCAGCCGGGGACGAGCGGCGGGGCGACTGGGGCGCCCGGATCGTCGAAGCGGCCGCGCGTGGACCCCAGGGCGATCTCGTCCCCGTGCTTGAGCGGCGCTTCGCCCCGGACACGCTCGCTGTTGATGAACGTGCCGTTCAGGCTCCCGAGATCGCGCAGGACGAAGTGATCGCCCCGCTGCTCGATGATGCAGTGCTCCTTCGAGACGATCTTGTCGAGCAGCTGGATGGAGTTGTTCGGGTGGCGCCCCAGCGAGTTCACGGGCCGCAGCTCGATCGCCTGCTGGCCCTCGGCGGTCTGCAGGATGAGGCGGGCCATCGGTTCTGGGAGATTACCCAGCCAGGCACGGACCGACAATCTTTCCGGCCGGAGTCCAGGACAGGCCGAGGAAAGCGACCGCGCTGATCCGCGGGGACGCGCCCGCGCCCGGCGCGATCGCCCCGGGCGCCCCCCCCGCGGCGCGGACTGACCATCCGGTCAGTGTACCGAATCGGGATCCGTGTGGAAGTGTCGCCTGGAACGGCTATGCGCCCACGGGCCGCCGCGTTAGTCGGCCGCATGGATTCCGCGTACCTCCTCGCGATCGATCAGGGCACCACCGGAACGACATCCCTCCTCATGGACACGGCGGGCGCGACGCTGGGCCGCGCCACGCGCGAGTTCCGCCAGCATTTCCCGGAGCCGGGGCTCGTCGAGCACGACCCGGAGGAGATCTGGCAGAGCGTTCAGGACGCCGTGGGCGAGACGCTCAAGGCGGCCGGCGTGGCGGGCAGCGCGATCAAGGCCATCGGCATCACGAACCAGCGCGAGACGACGCTCGTCTGGGAGCGCGCGACCGGGAGGCCGATCCACCGCGCGATCGTGTGGCAGGACCGCCGCACGGCGCCGCGCTGCGCCGAGCTGCGCGCCGCGGGCCACGAGCAGGCGGTCGAAGAGACGACCGGCCTCGTGCTCGATCCGTACTTCAGCGGCACGAAGCTCGAGTGGATCCTGGACAACGTGCCCGGCGCGCGCGCGCGCGCCGAGCGCGCCGAGCTCTGCTTCGGCACGATCGACAGCTTCCTCGTCTGGCGCCTCTCGGGCGACGTGGCCGGCGGCGCTCCGGTGCACGCGACCGACGTCACCAACGCGTCGCGCACGCTGCTCATGAGCCTCGCGTCGCTGAGCTGGGACGACGCGATGCTCGCGATGCTGCGGATCCCGCGCCCGCTGCTGCCCGAGATCGTCGGGTCGGCGGGCCGCATCGCCGCGACTCGCGGCTTCCCTCACCTGCCGGACGGCATCCCGATCGCCGGCATCGCCGGCGATCAGCAGGCGGCCCTCTTCGGCCAGGCCTGCTTCGCGACGGGCGACGCCAAGTGCACCTATGGCACCGGCGCCTTCGTGCTGGCCAACATCGGCGATCGCCCGCTCCGGAGCCGCTTCGGCCTGCTCACCTCCGTGGGCTGGAAGATCGGCGCCGAGGTGGTCTTTGCGCTCGAGGGGAGCGCCTTTATCGCCGGGGCCGCGGTACAGTGGCTCCGCGACGGCCTGGGCCTCATCAAGAGCGCGGCGGAGGTCGAGGCGCTCGCCCGCGGCGTGCCCTCCAGCGAGGGCGTCACGTTCGTCCCGGCGCTCTCCGGCCTCGGCGCGCCGTACTGGGATCCGGACGCCCGCGGGATCATCGTCGGGGTCACGCGCGGCACGACCGCGGCGCACCTCGCCCGCGCGACGCTCGAGGGAATCGCGCTCTCCGTGACGGATCTCGTGCGGGCGATGGCCGACGACCTGGGCCACCCGGTGCGCCGGATGCGCGTGGACGGCGGCGCCGCCGCGAACGACCTGCTCATGCAGTTCCAGGCGGACGTGGCGAACGTCGCTATCGAGCGCCCCACCGACCTGGAGACGACGGCGCGCGGGGCCGCGATGCTCGCCGGCGTCGGCGCCGGCCTCTTCCGGACGAAGGAGGACTCGGCCCGCATGTCCCGTGTCGGGCAGAGCTTCCAGGTCGCGATGAGCGAGGAGGCTCGCGCCTCCCACCTCCGCCGCTGGGCCGACGCCGTCGCGCGCGCGCGCTCGCAGCGCAGCTGATCGCGCCCCGTTTCCCCTGAATTTCCACGCTGTTTTCCGCTTGAACCAGGTCTTCCGAAGCTCGCTCCCGAGCCGTCATCGCGCCGCCGGCTCGGCGGCCGAACGGGCTTCCGGATCAAGGAATCAACCCTAGGTTGCGAGAGTTAGGCCCAGAAGCCCCCAACCAGCGTAGAGTGCTATGACGACGGCGCATTTCCGTTCAAACTTGGTGCACTTGAACCGAGGCGCGCGGCCAGCCCACCGCCGCCTCGCTGCTTTCGATGGAGACGAGGAGGACATGCCGACTACCGAGAATGCTTCAGCCGGCGGGACGGCCGTTCGCGACATCCCGATCGACTGGGAGGCGCTGGAGGACGCCTTCGAGAACAACGCCCCAGAGGTGCACTCGTACCTGCACCTCGGCACGGGCGACGTGCTGCGCGTGGTCGACGGCGTGGCCGATCCTCAGATGCACGCGCGCATCGCGGCCGATGCCAACTACCTCCGGATCGATCCCGTGAGCTCCCGCGAGCAGTACCGGTGGATGGAGCGCTACATCCCGATGGTGGAAGACATGGATCTCCAGGCGAAGCTCAGCCAGGCGATCGACGGCAAGGGCGCGTTCCGGCGTTTCAAGGATGTGCTGATGTCCTACGGCCCGGAGCGGGAGCGCTGGTTCGCCTTCCGGAGCGAGCGGCTGCGGATCTTCATGGAGGCGTGGCTGAGCGCCCACGCGCTGAACCCGGTCCCCCGCCCGCTCTGGGTGCCGGAGGTGCCGGCCCGCCCGGAGGCCGCCGCGCCCGTGGCACCCGCCGTCGAGCCGCCGCCGCGCGAGCGCGAGCGCGAGCGCGAGGAGGTGCGGGAGCCCCGCCGCGGCAAGAGCGTGGAGAGCCTGCGCAAGAACCTCCGCGACATCGCCGAGGCGCTCGGCCCGCGGGATCTCGACACGCTGACGGCGTTCGCGGAGTTCCTGAAGGCGCGCCGCGCGGCGCGGTCGTTCGCGCACCACTACCACGAGGCCCAGGGCCCCGCGGACGAGGAGTCCGGGCCCGCCTCGCAGGAGATCGCGAGCGAGTCGCGCAGCGACACGGCGTGAGGGCGCGCCGCCGGCGCCGCGATCGCGGCGCCGGGGCGCTGGCCTGAAGGTGGGAACGGAGGGGAGCGGCGGCGTCGATCGCCGACCGGTCTAGAAGTACCAGTCGGTGCGCGCGCCGATGTAGTGGCCGACCGTCGAGCGGGCCCGGAAGTTCGCCGGATCCGACTCGTCGCGGAGGCCGAAGGCACGGATGTAGGGCGACATGTTCTGCAGGACCGCCGCCTCGTTGTAGATGGCGGCCGTGTAGATGAGCTTGAAGTGCGGCCGCGCGCCGGTGCTCAGCTCGCCCGTCGGCACGAGGGTCGGGACGACCGAGAGCTTGATCGCGGTCCCGAGATCGTTGTCGCCGTCCTTGCGCCCCTGGAACGAGGCCTCGATGACGGGGTGGAAGTTCTTGTGCGCGAAGATCGCGGCGTTCGCCTGGATCGAGAAGTCGAACTGCTTGTCGGGCACCCCGGCCGCCGCGGCGCCGTCGGCGTCGATCGCAGCCTTCGTGAAGTGGAAGGTGCCGAGGCCTTCGAGGGCGACGGCGTCGCCGAACCGGAAGCCGACGTGCTCGACGGCCTCGACGCCGAAGGAGCCCGCGAAGGTCCCGTCCTCGTTGGGATTGCCCCAGGTCTGGTAGGTCTTCGCGCCGCCGGCCGCGCCGTTCGCGATGCCGGTGCCGAAGCGCACGGAGGTGTCGCTCCAGTTGCCCTGGCCGAGCCCGAGGTGGAGCTTCGCGCCGATGACGCCGCCGACGTCGCCCTTGCCGTTGTCGGGCGCGTCCTGGTCCGGCCCCCGCGTCGCGGCCGGCAGGACGTGGAACTCGCCGTGGACCTTGACGTGGTGCTTGGCCTCGCCGCCGAACTCGAACTTGTAGTTGCCGGCGAAGATGGTGCGGAAGCGCTCGACCCCGTTGGCGAAGTTGTACAAGGGGGGTACGGCGTCGGCCGCCCCTTCCACCGGCGCCTTCCGGTAGCCGAGGATGGCGAGCTTCAGGTTCTCGTACGTGATGCCGCCGCCCTGGCCGCTGAGGTCGTCGAGGTAGAAGTAGTCGCCGATGGGCGCGTACTGCTCGCGGAAGAAGCGCGCGCCGCCCCAGACGCTGAGGCCGGGGACGAGGAAGTTGCCGGCCTCGATGTAGGCCTGGTTGAACTGGAGCGTGATCGCCTGCCCGTCGTTCGAGGACGGGTTCATGAACTGCCCGCCCCACTGCCGCCAGATGGCGAACGTCATCTCGGACTTCACGAAGAAGTCCTGCGGCGTCGCGCCCTTCACCACGTGGGCGACGAACGACGGCTCGGAGTAGTCATCCTCCTCGTAGCGGCCGCCGATGCCGAACCCGAGCAGGTTCATCGACTGGCCCTGGGCCTTCTGCCCGTAGAGCGACCACGCCATGCCGAGGCGTGAGTACCAGTGCCACTCGAAGTTCTCGCTTCCCACGGCGTGGGCCGACTTCGGCGCCGCCGTGAGGCAAATGGCGGAGACGGAAACCAGCCCGAGGGCTCGGACTGCGGCGCGCCGACCCGCGATTCGCATGCTGGGAACCGACGACCTGTCTCTCTTAAGTGATGTCATCGAACGACGCTCCTATCCATTTCTTGGAGTGTGCTTGGGGTGATGGGGAGGTGATTCGGCCAGATGGCCAGAGCGGCAGAGGAAGCGGCCTGTCAAGAGAATCTAAGGATGGCTCTGTGCGACAGAGCCGCCCGCCGCCACACACGTGGGGCTCGCGGGGGGCACAGTTAACAGGAACGTTCTGTTCATGTCAAAGGTCTCCGAAGCATCCACAGCAGTTTGTTGCCTTCTGCGGCGCGTCATTATTAAGTAGCCGAAATCACTTATCTTAGCCAACTGTTGCCGTTCCTCGGGTCAGGTGCGGAGGCGCAGGATGACGCGACGCACCAAAAACCAGCTCGATCTGGATGAAGTGCAGCCAAAAGAATCCACGCGACGCCTGGCGCGTTACCGGGAGTGCTCGGCGCGCGCGCGACGCGACTGCGAGGCTGCATTCGCGGGCCGCGGGGGGCGCGGTTTTCGTGCTGTGGCGGCGTCCCCAGAGCGAGCGGCGCGGCGCGATTGTTTCGGGACCTCGAACTCGGGTTTTCGTCTCGAGGCGAGCGGGGCATCGTCTGCGGGGCGCGTCTCGCTCTCCTGCGTTGAGCCCCGGGCGCGCCCTCGTGTCCGAGGAGCGTCATTGACGATCGCGCGCCGCTCGCGCTGCGCCCGCGGAGCCCCTGCGCGCGTGCGCAGGGCGACACGGCAGCGCGCGGCCGCGGGAGAGGCCCGCTACGGGTGGGCGATATAACGCAAAGCGTCGCCACGGCGTAACGCTCGGCGCAGATCGCGAGCGGGTCAGTCTCGACTGCCGTGCACCGCGGGGTGGACATGTTTTTGTCCAGGAAAGGCGTTACGCGGTCGCCTCGAGATACGTCATGTTGCTCGCCGTGGCGGGCTGCGGCGCTCGGGCGACAGGCACGATCCCGCCGCGCGAGGCGCATGGACGCGGATCGCTGGCCGGCGGGAGCCGGCCGCGGCTCAGCGCTCGTCGGCGACGGCGCCGATCACCCCGTCGAAGAACTCCGCCACGCCGGTGCTGTCGAGCATCCGGTTCCAACCGATCTCGTCGAAGGGCTCCGGCAGGCCGTGATTCGTCAAGAGGATCCCGAAGAGCTCGCGCGCCGGGTCGATCCACACGAACGTGCCGGTCCCGCCCGCCTTGCCGAAGGAGCCTGGCGACAGCCGCGTTCCGCCGTTCGAGAAGCGCGGCGTCCAGATCTCCCAGCCGAGGCCCTTCGGCGCGAGCAGGAGGTTGTTGAGGGGCGAGGTGTCCGTCGCCGCGGCGGTGACCTGAGGCGTCTGGTTCCGCGTCATCGCGCGGACCGACTCCGGGGTGAGCACCCGTGAGCCGCCGTAGCTGCCGAAGCCCATGATCATCTGGCAGAAGATGGCGATGTCCATCGCCGTGGTGAACACGCCGTCGCAGCCCGTGACCCCGCCGAGCGCGAAGTCCTGCTCGTCCTGCACCTCGCCGCGCACGAGGCGGCCGCGGCGCGCCGAGGTCCCGGTCGCCGCGATGCGCGGCGCGAGCTCCGCCGGCGGGTTGAACATCGTGTCGCGCATGCCGAGCGGGCCCCAGATGTGCGCGTGCGCGAAGGTGCTCAGATCGGCGCCGGAGGCGACCTCGACCAGCCGGCCCAGCAGGCGGTAGGTGAGATCGCTGTAGAGCACCGACGAGCCCGGCGCGGCCTCGAGCGGCGTCTCGGCCATGGCCTGCCACGCGGCCTCGTCGTCCGGCGCGTCGAGGAGCTGGTGGTCCATGGGCAGCCCGGCCGAGTACCGGAGCATATCGCCGACGGTGACGCCCGACTTCCCGTTCGCGGCGAAGCGCGGGAGGTACGACGCCACCCGGTCGGAGAGCTGGAGCTTCCCCTGCTGGACGAGCACCAGGACCGCCGTGGCCGTCGCCAGCACCTTCGTGATGGAGAGGACATCGAACATCGTGTCGAGCGTGACCGGCTCGCTGCAGCCGGCGACCTTGTTGCCGAACGCCCGGTGACCCACGATGACGCCGCGCCGCGCGATGAGCGCGGTCGCGCCCGGGAAGAGGCCGCCGTTCACGCGGCGCTGCACGCGCGCGAAGACATCGTCGATCCGCTCCGAGCGCATGCCCACCATCTCCGGAGAGCCGGTGGCGAGCACCGTCGACGTCGTCGCGCCGGCGGACGAGCTGCCGAGCATCGCGGGAGCGACCGCGGTGAGCGTCGCGATGCCGCCGAGTCCCCGCAACAGATGCCTGCGATGAAACGAATGTTCTCCGGGTTCCATGTGAACAACTCCTTGCGAGGTCTCCTCACGATGCTTGTCGCCGACGCCGCCGAGCGGCGGGCGCGCGCTCTCCCGCCGCCCTCTCCCGCACACGAGGGCACGGCCGCGGCACACCGGATCACAGAGCGCCGCGCGCGAGCGCGACGCGACGGCGCCGCGCCTCGACATCGAGGCGCGTGCGCCGGGTTCGCGGCGCGATCCCGGGGACGCCCAGCGAGCGCTGCTCAGCCCGCTCGTCGGGGTGGCTCCCTCGAGCGCACCCACGCCCGGGATGGCCCCCGCCGCAAAGGCCGCTCGCGACCTCGCCGTCGCCCCGGCGCTGCACCGGCCCGGCGCGATCGCGCTCTCCGGCGGCTCACGAGCGGCGCACGCCCAGGGTCTCGTGCTCTATCTCATCGCTCCTGGAACGCGCCCTCCAACGCCGATCGCCGGCATGTAGCCCCGGCGAACACCCATACGGATACGGCGCACTGGACCCCCCTCCCGCGCGATCAGCACGGAAGCGCCCGCGCTCCAAGTTGCCTGGAGTGAACACCAGACAACGCTGCAGTATCGCTTCAGTGTCCTTCAATATCAAGAGATAGAATCGATCGGCGTTATCTCTTCCGCCTCTTCCGCCTCTTCCTCTTCCACTTCCACTTCCACTTCCACTTCCACTTCCGTTCCCGCTTCTTCTGCGCTTCGAGCAGCGGTCGTCGTGCCGCGTCGTGCCTCATCGCACCGCAGGCGCTGTAGGGCGCCCTGGCAGGCGCCACGCGACGCGCATTTCGCCCGCCGCCTGCCGCCTGCCGCCTGCCGCCTGCCGCGCGCTCAGCGCGCGGGCACGATGCTCAGGGAGACCCGGGCGCGCGCGTTCTGGTAGTAGGTGTCGAGCGCGTGGGCGAGCCGCTGCGCGACGTACCAGCGCTTCAGCGCCGGGGCGACGTCCTCGTAGCGCTGATCCTTGAACGGCGTGGCGCCGGAGCGCAGGACGAGCTTGAGCTCGAAATCGCTGGGCTCGAGCATCGGCGCGACCATGCGGTCCAGGTACAGGCTCGCGCGCGCCTGGCGGCGCAGCAGCGCGTCGAGCTCGTCGGAGCTCACCCCCTCGGCGGCCGCCGCAGCGAGGAGACGCGCGCGGCCGCGGGCGCGCTGCTCCAGCGAGAACCGGGCCGCCTCGGCCCGCTGCGCGACCTCGGCCGACGTCGGGGCCGGCGAGATCGGCAAGCTGGCGAGCAGCGTCTCGGCGATGTGGCGATCGAGCGCGGCGCGGACGTGCCGGTCCCGGTAGAGCCCGGGCTCCGCGTCGGGATCGGCGAGCGCCTCGACGCGCGCCTGGAAGGCGAGCTCCCGCTCGAAGATGAACTGCGGGCGGCGCACGCCGCCGGTCTCTGGCGCGTGCCAGCGCACGACGACGCGGTCGAGCAGCATGGGCGCCGACGCCGGCGGCGCAACGGCGGCGTCCTGACCGTGGGCGCTCCGGAGCGGCGACGCGAGCGCGAGCAGCGCGGTCAGCGTCGTGAGGAGCCCGGGTCGGCGCACGGCGCCAGGCTAGCGCAAACCGCGCCGCGCGTCCCAGGCGCGAGCCGCGGCTCGCGGAACGATCGGTGCGCGGCTATAGGAGGGAGGTATGTACAGGCAGTTCGCGCTCGAGGGCGAGGTCCACGCCTCGCTCGACTGTGTGCCGCTCTCGGTGCGGCGGAAGCTCGACCTCGCGGAGCTCAAGATCTCGCTCGCGGGGTGGCAGGCGCTGTCGCGCGCGGAGCGGCTCGCCTTGTGTCACCTGCCGGTCGATACGGACGAGGACGTCGCCGTCTACGCCGAGGTGCTCCGCGGCTTCGCGGCGCGCGCCGGGGTCGACCTCGCCCCGCTCGCGGGCGCGCCGGTGCGCCGCGCCGCCTGGGATCAGGAGAGCGTCGCCGCGCGGCTGCGCGAGCGGCTCGGCCCGGACGGCGCGCTCGACGGCGCCGCGCTCGGCCGGCTGGCGGCGCTGACCGAAGAAGAGCGCTACGCGATCGTCAAGCTTGCCGATCCGAAGCGCGGGCCCGAGAAGCTGCGGGCGCTGCTCGGCGAGCTCGGGCTCTCCCGGGGCGACGGCAGCGAGGCGACGCCCGGCTGAGCGGCCGAGCGGCGCCGCCGTCGCCGCTCGAGCCCATGCCCGCCGCGCTGTCCCTCCGACGTGTCACCGCCGCCGTCGCGGCGCTCGCCGCCCTGTCGCTGCTCCTCCCCGCCCGCGGCGCGGCGCCTCGAGGGGGCGGCGCGCGCGCCGCGATCCGCGTGGGCCTCGTGTTCGACGTCGGCGGGCGCGGGGACAGGAGCTTCAACGACGCGGCCGACCTCGGGCTCGCCCGCGCCGCGCGCGAGCTCGGCGTGACCACCGAGGTGCTCGAGCCGAGCGGCGCCGAGGACCGCGAGGCGGCGATGCGGCTGTTCGCGGCGCGCGGCTTCGATCTGGTGATCGGCGTGGGCTTCATCTTCTCGACCGACGTGGAGGTCGTCGCGCGCGCTTTCCCAGCCACCCGCTTCGCGTGCCTCGATTACGCGGCCGTGCCCGGCCGCGCCCTGCCCGAGAACCTCGCCGGCCTCACCTTCCGCGAGGAGGAAGGTGCCTTCCTGGTCGGCGCCGTCGCCGGGCTCACGACGGCGACGGGGCGCGTCGGCTTCATCGGCGGCATGGACATGCCGCTCGTCCACAGGTTCGAGGCGGGATACCGCGCGGGCGTGCGAGAGGTCTGCCCCGCGTGCGGCGTCAGCGTCGCTTACGCGGGGACGACGCCCGACGCGTTCCGCGATCCGGTCAAGGGCAAGGCGCTCGCGGTGAGCCAGGTCGCGGCGGGCGCCGACGTCCTCTTCCACGTCTCCGGAGCGACGGGCCACGGCGTGTTCGAGGCGGCGCGCGACATGGGGGTCAAGGCGATCGGCGTCGATCGAGACCAGCACGACGAGATGCCGGGGACGGTGCTCACCAGCATGATCAAGCGCGCCGACGTGGCGGTCTTCGAGGCGGTCCGCGCGCTGGTCGAGGGCCGCTTCGAGGGCGGGATCGCGTCGTTCGGCCTGGCCGAGGGCGGTGTCGGCTACGTGAGCGAAGGCCCGCACGCGGCGGGGATCCCGGCCGCGGCGAGGGCGCGGGCCGCCGGGCTCGCGGCGCGGATCGCGCGGGGCGAGCTCGAGGTGCCGCGCGCGCCGACGCCCGCCGCGGCGGAGCGAGGGCGCGGCGCGCTCACCACTTCACCATGACCTTCGCGGGGTTGACCTCCGCGGTGACGCGGGGGACGTCGACGAGCACGTCGAGGAAGTCGCTGCCCGGCTGGCTCAGATCGAGGTTCGCCGCCTTGGGCTCCACGCGCGCCACGATCGAGTCGGGGTTGACGGCGCCCACGTCCTCCGGCGTCCCCGTGATCCTCACCTGCACCACGGCGGGCGAGACCGTGGCGCGCGGGATCCCGACCACCTCGACCCTGCGGTCGAAGGTGCGCGTGGCGAGCTCGCGCCCGATCTCGAGCGTCGCCATCACGCTGTCGACGTCGTACGTCACGAGCTTCGGCGGCCGCTCGAGGGCGAGCTGCCGCTGGTACGTGCCCTCCGTGAGCCCGCTGATGTCGAACGGCGCGGTGCGCGCGAGCTGCATCACGTCGACCACCGAGCGCGGGCCGCGGGCGCTCACCGACGGCGGCTCGACCGAGATCATCCCCTTCACGAGGAACCCCTGCGCGGTGTCCCCCGTGCGCGGCACGTGCACCGGGATGGACCGCGTGACCACGTCGTCCCAGCGGAGCTCGATCGTCGGCGGGTAGATCTGATCGACGACCAGCCCCGCCGGCATGTGGAACATCGAGGAGTCGAGATCGATGCGCGTCTTCGCGCCGTCCCGGAGGTCGAGCCGCAGCGTCCCGAGGCTCTCCGAGCGGAGGTCGTCGAGCTGGGTCCGGGGGCCCCGCACCGTCACCGCCACCTCGTTCGGGACCTGGGTCATGAGCTGCCGGTGGCTCGACTCGGGCGGGAGGATCAGGACGACGCTGAGCATCAGCGTGCGCTGGGCGTTCTCCGCGCCGTGGATGAAGGCGTAGAGGCACAGCGCGAACGTGAGCGAGAGCAGCTTGAGGCCGAGGTTGTCGAGCAGCGCCGAGCGGAGCGCCTCGCGGATGCCGGCCAGCGTCATGGCTCATCTCGCGGAGGTACCCCCTCCGCGCTCCCCTTGGACGCGGCGGTCGTCGCGACCTGCCCCGTCGGAACGAAGGTGCGCTGCGACGGGACCGGAGAGTCCGTCGCGGCGGCGGTGGCGTCGACCAGCGCGGGCCGGCCGCGCTCGGACGGGCGATCCCCGTCCTGCGTGGTGGAGGTGGCGCCCGGGCTCCGCGCGTCGGCGCCCGTCCCCACCGCGGCGCGGAGGTCGGCGCTGGATCCCGCCGCGGCGCGCGCCTCGGCGCCCGATCGCATCGGCGTGGACGTCGACATCCGCGCCATCGGCCGCGCGTCGGCCTCGGCGGGCGCCTTGATCATCGACGACGTCTTCGTGACCGGCGCCGCGGGCTTGGCCTCGATCGGCGCGGGCTTCGCCGCGGCGGCGGCGGGCTTGCCGGGCTCGATGCCCGGCGCGGCGGCGCCCGGCGCGGGGCTCACCGCGGGGCTGCGCGCCGGCGGCGCCGGGAGGCTCGTGCGGCCGCTCTGGGCCACCTTCTTCGCGAAGCGCCGCCTGCGCGACGAGCGGCCGAAGAGCCCGAGCAGCGCGTGCCGCAGCGACTGGCCGTCCAGGTTCGAGACGATGTTGCCGCTGAAGCAGAAGCTGATCGTGCCGCGCTCCTCGCTCACCACGACCACGACCGCGTCGGTCTCCTCGGTGATGCCGAGCGCGGCGCGGTGCCGGGAGCCGAGGCTCGCGTCGAGGATCTTGGTCTCCGGCATCGGGAAGAAGACGCCGGCGCGCGCGATCTTGAGATCGCGGATCAGCACCGCGCCGTCGTGCAGCTTGTTCACCGACTCGGGGACGAAGAGCGAGACGAGCAGCTCCCGGGTCACCACCGAGTCGATGTGGATGCCGTCGCTCTTGACGAACTCCAGCACGTTCGCGTCCTGCTCGAAGGCGATGATCGCGCCCATGCGGTGGCGGGCGAGCTCGGTCGCCGCCGCCACGACCTCGTCGATGACGCGCGACTGCTGCTCGCGGCCGCTCGTGAACCAGTTGCTGCCGCCCACGCGGATGAGGGCGCGGCGGATGTCGTTCTGGAAGACGACGACCACGATGAGGATGATCGACGAGAGCAGCCACGAGAGGAGGCTGAGGAGCGTCGTCAGGCCGAAGATCTTCGCCCCGAGATAGATGAGGAAGACGATGCCGAGCCCGAGGCCCATCTGCATCGCGCGGGTGCCGCGCAGCACGAGCAGCGCGCGATAGACGACGTACGCGACGATGAAGATGTCGACGAGATCCCGGATGATCTGCGTCACCGGCCTCGCCGAGAAGAGGCGGAGGAACCCCTCAACCATCGCCGCGCACCCCCTGGGTGAGGGGAGCCCCGGCGCCGCGCCGCTCGCGCGGGCCCGCGCGGTCGTTCGCGCGGTCGTTCACGCGATCGATCGCGCGCATCACGTCGAGCGCCTGTCGGACGGGGCGGACATCGTGGACGCGCACCGCCGCGGCGCCGCGCGCGACGCACGCGAGCGCGGCCGCGACGGTGCCGCCGAGGCGCTCCGAGGGCGGCGCGAGCGCGGCGCCCGCGCCGCCGCCCCGCTCGGCGGCCTCGGCCGCGGCGGCGCGCGCGAGGAACGACTTGCGGCTCGGCCCGACGAGCACCGGGAAGCCGAGCGCGCACAGCTCGTCGAGCCTCGCGCACAGCTCGAGCGACTGCCGCGCGTTCTTGGCGAAGCCGAGCCCCGGGTCGAGGACGAGCTCGCTCCTCGGCAGGCCCGCCTCGAGCGCCCGCTCCGCGGCGCTCGACCACTCGCGCGCCACGTCGGCGACGACGTCGCCGTAGGCGTCGTCGGGATAGGCGGAGAAGCCGGCCATCGCCGACATCGGGCCGCGGCTGTGCATGAGCGCGAGCGACGCCCCGCGGCGCGCGCACAGCGCGCCGAGCTCAGCCGCGCTGTCGAGCGCGATCGTGTTGACCACCGCCGCGCCGTCGTCGAGCGCGCGCGCCGCGACGGCGGGAGAGGTCGTGTCGATGGAAACGACGGCCCCCCTCCTCACCGCGTCGCGGACGCTCCCGCCGATGCGCGCGATCTGCTCGTCGTCCGGCACGGGCTGCGCACCCGGCCGCGTGGATTCCGCGCCGATGTCGATCATGTCCGCCCCCTCGGAGAGCATCGCATCGATCTGCGCGAGAGCCGTATCTTCATCCGCGAAGCGACCGCCGTCGGAGAAGGAGTCCGGCGTGCGGTTCAGGACCCCCATGATCACCACGCTCCTGCGGCGTTCGAGCAGCATGCGCAGCGGGGACATTTCCTGTGGGTAGCAACTTTTGCGCCGAACGGCAATTGTCTGCTCGAACCGATGTTTTCCAGGAGCAGTTGGAACATCGTGAGGGTTGTCCGGCGCCGCGCTCTGGCGTCGCCGTCGTGGCCAGCGGGCGCGCGCCGGCGTTGGACGGCGCGCCGGCGCGGGCATTCCGGCGGCGACGCGCCGTCCAACGCCGGCGCTCCGCGCGCCGCTGACTCGGCCACGCTTCTTTGCTAGGGTCGCGCCTACACCTTGACATCGGCGGCCGCCAGCGGCCGTCCGGTGGCGGCGGGACCACGCGCGAGCGTGCCCCGTCAACCGTTTCTCAGGCTGCATCCAGCGGACGAGACCGAGCGGTTCCATGCTGCGCACGCGTATCCGGGCAGGTCCCCTCGCCGGCTTCGTCTTGAGCGTCCTGTTCGCGGCGTTCTTCGCCGTGCTCAGCGTGGGCGAGCTCTTGGTCCCGTCGCTCGCGCCCGAGATGGGCGAGCCTGCGCCCGTGACGCTGCGGGTCCCGTACGGTCCGCGGATCGTGCGCGACACGCACGACGGGAGCTTCTCGCTCTCGTACGAGCACGCGCGCGTGATCGTGCCGCGCGGCACGGTGCTGTCGGAGCACAACGAGGAGCACAACGCCGCGATGGCGTACGAGACGGTGCGGCGCATGCGCCGGCCCGGGCTCGGCGCGCGCGTCGCGAGCACGTACGTCATCCACCTCATCGTCTGCCTCATGCTGACGGTCTACCTGCGCCGCTTCGGGCAGAACCGGGTGCGGCTGCTCCGGACGCAGGTGGGCATGTTCGTCCTGATGACGGCCTCGCTCGTCGTCGCCAAGCTCCTCCTGCTCTTCACGGCGCTGCCCGAGTTCTGGATGCCCGTCGCCGCGCTCCCGCTCTGGGTGGCGATCGCCTTCGATCGGCGGACCGCGTTCCTCGTCGAGGTGGGCGTCGCGTTCATCGCCGCGTCGCTGCTGCGGTTCGACGTGGTCCTCCTGTCGGTGCTGCTCGTGCGCGGCATCGCCGCGACGATGTTCTTCTTCAAGCGCAAGGGCTCGCGGCAGCTGCTCGTCGCGGGCAGCCTCGCGGGCCTCGCCGGCGCGATCGGGTTCATCGCGCTGACCGTGCTGTTCGAGGGCAGCTTCGACCTGGCCGCGGATCTGAAGCTCTGGCTCGGGTCGAACGTGCTGGCCTGCATCGGCGGCGGGCTCCTCGTCGGCGTGCTCGGGCGGAGCCTCAGGGAGCCGGCCGAGCGGGCGATGGGGCACGTCCCCCGCGACAAGCTGCTCGACCTCACCGATCTGGAGCAGCCGCTGCTCAAGAAGATGGCGGCCGAGGCGCCGGGCAGCTGGGAGCACGCGCGCGCGATGGCGAACCTCGCCGAGGCGTCGGCCGCGGCGATCGGCGCCGACGCCCTGCTGACGCGCGTGGGCGCCTACTACCACGACCTCGGCAAGACGGTGCAGCCCAAGTATTTCATCGAGAACCTCGCGCAGGGCGAGCGCTCGCCGCACGAGGATCTCGAGCCGGAGGTCAGCGCCGACGCCATCATGGCGCACGTCGTGATGGGCACGAAGATCCTGCGGGAGGGCAACATCCCCGAGCCCGTGGTGGAGTTCGCGTACACCCACCACGGCACGCAGGTCGTCGAGTACTTCTGGCACAAGTGCGTCGAGCAGGGGAACCCGAAGGAGCTGACGCAGGAGCACTTCCGTTACCCCGGCATGAAGCCGCAGACGAAGGAGACGGCGATCCTGATGCTCGTCGACTCCATCGAGGCGGCGTCGCGGACCATCTGGCCGCCCGAGCACAAGAAGTTCGAGGAGATGATCCAGCGCGTGATGTTCTCGAAGCTCGCGTCCGGCCAGCTCGATCAATCCGGGCTGACGATCGAGGACCTGCGCATCATGACGACCCGGATGGCGTCGACGCTGGTCAACATGTACCACGGGCGCATCAAGTACCCGTGGCAGCGGGAGAGCGATCGCGCCGGGCACACGCCGGCGCCCCCGACGGCCACGCCGCACCCCGTGCGCCCCGCCACGCCCACGCCCGTGCCGTCGTCCGGCGCGATGGGTCGGGACGGGAGCGCCGCCGCGCCGCCCACCTCGACCGCGCGGGGCGCGGCCGCGGCGGCGCCGGCGGTCAGGGACGACGCCGGGGGCGCCGCGAAGGACGAGAGCCCAGCGGAGTCCGTGCGGACGCCGAAGAAGACGCACTGAGCAGGCCGCGCGTTCGCGCGGAGGCGCGGCGGCCTGCCCCTGGAAAGGACGGTCCGATGCCCCCGACGATCGAGCAGAGCTTCATGAAGGCCCTCTTCCACGGCATCATCGCCGAGGACATCATCTTCCCGTACCCCGAGATGCCGGCCGAGGACCGGGAGACGACGTCGATGATGCTCGACAGCATGCGGAGGTTCTTCGCGTCGAGCGTCGACAGCGCGAAGATCGATCGAGAGCACGCCATCGAGCCCGGCCTCCTGGCCGAGATGAAGAAGCTCGGCCTGATGGGCCTGCAGATCGCGGGCGACCACGGCGGCGTCAACCTGAGCAACATGGCGTACGCGCGCGTGATGCAGGAGGTCGGCGGGCTCGACGCGTCGATCGCCGTCACGCTCGGCGCGCACCAGTCGATCGGCTTCAAGGCGATCCAGCTCTTCGGGACGGAGGAGCAGAAGCAGCGCTACCTCCCGAAGCTCGCGACCGGCGAGTGGATGGCCGCCTTCGCGCTGACGGAGCCGGGCGCCGGCTCGGACGCCGCGGCGATCCGGACGCGCGCCGAGGTGTCGGCCGACGGCTCGTACTACACGCTGAACGGGTCGAAGATCTGGATCACGAACGGCGGCATCGCCGACGTCTTCACGGTGTTCGCCCGGACCTCCGCGCTCGAGGAGGGGAAGAAGCCGAAGCTCACGGCCTTCATCGTCGAGCGGGGCATGGGCGTGAAGAACGGGCCGAACGAGCACAAGCTCGGGATCCGGGGCTCGTCGACGACGGAGCTCTTCTTCGACGACGTGAAGGTGCCGCGCGAGAACGTGCTCGGCGAGGTCGGCAAGGGCTTCAAGGTGGCCGTCGAGGTGCTCAACAACGGGCGGCTCGGGCTCTCGGCGGGGTGCGTGGGCGCCTGCAACACGCTGATCCGCATGGCGCTCGACCGGGTCCAGGAGCGGCGCGCGTTCGGCCGGAGCATCGGCGATTTCGGGCTCATCAAGGACAAGATCGCGACGATGCTGGCGCACACGTACGCGCTCGAGTCCATCACCTACCTGACGGCGAGCCTCGTCGACGCCAAGGTCCCGGACTTCTCGATCGAGAGCGCGATCTGCAAGGTCATGGGGAGCGAGACCCTGTGGTTCGTGGTCAACGAGACGCTCCAGATCGCGGCCGGCATCGGCTACATGCAGGACTACCCCTACGAGCGGCACCTGCGCGACGCGCGGATCAACATGATCTTCGAGGGGACGAACGAGATCCTGCGCTGTTTCATGGCGCTCTCCGGGATGAGCGGCCCGGGCAAGGCGCTCGCGGACGTGGCGAAGGCGATGCGAGAGCCCATCAAGGGCTTCGGGCTGCTCAGCGACTTCGCGATCCGCAAGGCGAAGTCGGTGCTCGGGCGCGAACGGATGTCGAAGGCGCACCCGCTGCTCAGCCGGGAGGCGGTGATCTTCGAGGACTACACGGCAGAGCTCGCCACGCACAGCGAGGACATGCTCCGGAAGCACGGGCGCGAGATCGCCGAGATGCAGTATGCGCAGCGCCGGATCGCGGAGATGGCCATCGACCTCTACTGTATGGCCGCGTGCATCTCACGCACGACCCGGGCCATCGAGCGGCGCGGCGAGGAGGGGGCGCGTCGTGAGATCGATCTCACAACCGTGTTCGTCGGCATGGCGCAGAAGCGGCTCAGTCAGCATGTCTCGGACTTCCAGAAGAACGACGACGAGCTGCGCAAGGCCATCGCTGTGCGAGCCTATGCGGATCGCGCCTACCCGTTCGATATCCTCTGATCGCATCCCGGCGCACCTCGGCTGACATCGAGTACCACGGAGTCACCTCGAGGTAGGTGAGCGCCGCGCATCTCCTACGCCCACGCGGTTCAGGCGCGTCGCGCGCATCGCCTCGATGACCGCCGGCGCGCGTCGGGCGAATCGGAGTAATCGGAGTAATCGGAGTAGTCCGAGTGACGAGCGACGGGCTCCATTTCCGGAAGTTTTCGCCGCACGGCGTGGACGGATTGCGATACAATCGACTGGAGTAGCATTGGCGTAGACCCTTCGACAGGAATCGGGTGATCACTTGTCCCAGGCTAGGGCATTGGGTAGCAGGTGCGGAGCCATGAAGGAGACTGCTGAAGGTCGGGCCGTCATGGAGAAGTATCGCCTCGAGCGCAGGCTCGGGGGCGGGGGCATGGGGGACCTGTGGCTGGGCTTCGACATCAAGCTCCGGCGGCGGGTGGTCATCAAGTTCATCCGGAGCTTCGCGGCCACCGAGCCCGAGCTGATCGCCCGCTTCGAGCGCGAGGCGCGCGCCTCCGCGCGCGTCCGGAGCCCCTACGTCATCGAGACTTACGATTACGGCGTCGATCGCGGCTGCGCGTTCATCGTCATGGAGTACCTTGAGGGGGAGGACTTGAACCGCCGCCTCGAACGGGAGCAGAAGCTCCCGTTCGCGCAGGCGACGGTCCTGTTCACGCAGCTCGGCAAGGCCCTCGACGCGATCCACGCCGCGGGGGTGATCCACCGGGATCTGAAGCCGGGGAACATCTTCATCACGTGCTCGGGCGGCGATGAGCTCATCAAGGTGCTCGATTTCGGCGTCGCGAAGTCGTCTTGCTCGCGCGACCGGATCACCAAGACGGGCATGGTCCTCGGGACCCCTCGGTACATGAGCCCCGAGCAGACCATGGCGCCCAGGCAGGTCGATTACCGGAGCGATCTCTGGTCCATGGCGGTGATCCTCTACCGCGCGATCACCGGCCAGTGCCCGTTCGCCGGCGCCAACATCAACGAGCTCGTCCGGCACATCTGCCAGACCTCGTTCCCCAGGGCGTCCGAGCTCGCGCCGGAGCTCCCGACCGCGGTCGATGCGTTCTTCTCCCGGGCCTTCGCGTTCGATCCCGACGCGCGGTTCCAGTCGGGCAGGGAGATGATGGAAGCGTTCTGCGCGCTCTTCCCTGCGCACGCGCCGGCCTCCCGGCAGCCGGAGCCGCTGCCCTCGAGCCCGTCGCCGTACGAGCGGAGCGCCATCGTGAAGCGGGGCGCGCTGGGCGGGCCCGCGGCCCCGCCGCGCTACGCCATGGATCAGACGACCATGGCCGCCATGCTGGCGACCCCGGCGAACGATCTCGGCAGCGCGCCGACGACGGGCGGCGCCGGAGGCCCCGCCTCGGACGACCGGCAGAGCGAGGTCGTGCTGGACAGCCGTGTCCTGCCGCCGCTTCGGCTCCCCTGGCTGGTCGCGATCGCGCTGCTCCTCGCGGCCGCCTCCGTGGTGTGCCACAGCATGGCCCAGGGCGCGTCGTGGTCGACGGAGCCCACAGAGAGCCCGACGTCGACGGACCTGTGATCGGCGCTGCGCCGCCCCGAGCGGGCCGCGCAGCAGCCCGCCCGGCAGGGCCTACCGCGCTTCTGTCTTCGGCGCGTCGGAGAGGCCGGAGATCCACCGGAGCTTCGGGGCGCCCTCGTCGATCCAGCGATCGCGCACCCGGCGCGCGAGCTCGGGGTGCTCGGTCGCCTTCACGGCCAGCACGGACACGAGGCACGTCCCCGGCCACGACTCGTAGACGGCGACCGCTCCGGCGTAGTCGTCGCTGGCGAACACCGACGCGATGCTGCCGTCGAGGACCTTGAACACGAGCGGCCGCACCTCGCCGTCGATCTCCTGCGTCGTCCGGATGATCTGCGCCTCCCCGAGGCGCACGCCGTAGCCGTCGGCGAGCGGCGCGTTCTTCGCCCAGAACTCGTCGAGGCAGCTGTCGGGGTCGCTCGGCCCCGAGGTGCTCGTGTAGAGGACCGACAGCGCGGCGTAGTGCTCGTCGCCGTACCGGAACGTCGCGCGCGTCGGGTGGCTCCAGATCCGCACGCGGCGCCAGCTCTTCCCGTCGACCAGCGGCACGTCGAGCGTGTTGAACCGGTCCCGCCGGCTCCCCCAGGGCTCGGCCAGCAGCCGCTCGAGCGCGGCCCGCTCGGGGTCGGCCGCGTCGCCGCCCGGGTTCTCGCGGGTGACCGACGCCGGCGTCGGGGGCAACCCCGGCGGCCTCGACGGGGGGGTGCTGCTGCAGGCGGCGGCCGCGAGGCACGTGAGGAGGGGGACCGCCGACGCGGCCCCCCGACCGGTGGAAGAGCGCGCAGTCGGCCTGGAGCAGGGCATGGGCAACACGAGCCTCGGCAAGCGGTTCTCAGCGACGGCAGCCCCGCGAGCGAATCCCGCGGCGCCGCTACAATCGGACCTCGCGCATCGAAATTTTATTCTTGTCGAAGACGCCCAGCCCGAGCTCGCCCGCGATGCGGATGTACGAGGGCTCCCGGCTCGCCTCCTTGAGCGTGGGCAGCCCGTTCTCCTTGCGCCATGCCTCGACCACGCCCCAGCCGATCACATCCATGGCGACCGGATCTGTCGTGGCGTACACCGACTCGTGCAGGACGCGCCGCTTCGGGTTCTTGTCGAGCGGGCCCTGATCGTAGATGAGCTTGAAGCCGTCCGTGATGTGCAGGCGGACGCGGCTCTTCACCACGTCCTGCGCGTAGAGCTCGGCGATCTGCGGGCTCGCGGTGTGCTCGTGGAAGGAGTGCGGGTTGATGGTCGAGCCGTGGGTGATGTTCTTGAGGCACCCGGTGTAGCCGCAGATCGAGTGGTCCTTGATCAGCGAGACGTTGATCACCGCGGTCGCCTCGGTGAAGGGGCGGACGAACTTGGTGGGGATGCCGCAGACCGAGATGCTCGGCATCACCGCGTCCTTGTTCTCGTGCACCGCGGCGCGGATCCCGGCCGGGAACTCGGCGGCCGGCTTGGCCGTGCGGTCGGCGCAGCGGGTGCCGGCGAGGAAGGACGGGTACTGCTCGAAGATCATGACGTTCTCCGCGGGGACGCCGGCGGCGATGACCCCGCGCACGATCTCGAGCACGAGCTCCTTGTTGGTGGCCATGGTCGCGCCCTTCTGGCCGGCGATCCCGTTGGCCTTGATCGCCACGCGGTCGTCCTTGTGGACGAAGCGGCCGAACGCGGCGCCGAGGTCGCTCTTCCCGGTGAGCTCCGCCATGGCCCGCTCGAGCATCGCCTTCGCCGCGGACGCCTCGGGCCAGAGCCCGTTCGGCTGCATCGAGTTCGACTTCGTCACCTTCACGATCTTCCCTGGAATGGAGAGCGGCGTGAAGCCGGCGGGCGGCCTGGCCGCGAGGCTCGGCGGCGCGTCCGCGAACGCCGCGTGCGGGCCGAGGAGCACGGCGCCCGCGGTGCCGGCGGCGAGGCCGCCGAGGAAGGCTCGGCGCGAGCGCCCCGCGGGGCCGGGATCAACGAAGCGACGGGGATCGTAGGGCATAAGACCTCGTGGTGAGCGCCTTGCGGCGGGGTGGATGCCGCCGGGTCGCCGGGCGCCCGGAGCGCTGATGGTAGCCGAGCTTCGCGCTCGAGACACGACGCCCGGCCCGCCCCGGGCGCGCCGGCCTCCCGGACGGTGGCGCCCGGCGTCCACCTGCGGGGCCGGGCTCCCCGGGCGGCCTCCGCGGGGGGGCGGGCTCGACCGGCGAGCGCGCCTCCGCCATGGCGGCGCCAGGCCGGGGAGCGCCGGTCGCGCGCCGTTGGCCCGGGTTTTTCAGGCGATCGCGCGCCGGCATGCCGCTCGCTTGGCGGCGCCGCCGAGGAGACGAACGCCGCTCGCGCGCGCGGAGGGCGACGTCCTTTGCACGAGAAGGAGGCGCAGCACGATGCAAGCGACATCGAAAGGGACGAGCTCGCACGACGGGCGGGCCGATGCAGGGCAGGACGCCCATCCAGGGCAGGACGACGAGGTGCGTCGCCCGTGGCGGGAGCGGGCGCTGGCAGCGCTGAGGGACTCGGCCTGGACCGCGCTGGGCGGCAAGATCGCGGCGTACGTCGCGGGGTTCTTCGCGCTGGCGCTCGTGGGCTCCGGGCACGCGCAGAGCCTGCTCCCGGACCGGAAGGCAGACCCGTCCGCAGGGCTGGCGATGGCCGCCGCCGACCCGGCGCCGTTCGGCGCCGCCGGAGGAAGCCCGCCGCCCCAGGCCACGGCCGAGCCTGCCGCCGACGCGGGGGTCGCAGCAGCGCCGCCGCCGCCCGCCGATGCGGCGGCGCCGCCGCCCGGCGATGGCGGGGCGGGCACCCCGGCGGGCGGCGGCGTGACCGCGGACGGAAAGGTCGTGCTGAACCTCGCGACCGAGGCGGACCTCATGCGCCTTCCGGGCGTCGGTCCGGCGAAGGCGGCGGCGATCCTGGCGCTCCGCACCAAGATGAAGCGCTTCCGGAAGGTCGACGATCTGCTCCGGGTGAAGGGGCTCGGCCGGCGGTCGCTGAAGCGCCTGAGGCCGCTCGTGCTCATCGATCCTCCCTGAATCGAGCCTCCCTGAATGGGAATACCATCACCGGGCACGGTTTGAATGTCTCGGGGCCGCCGCGCCGCCGTCGCGTCGCGCAGAGCGGGAGTCGCCACGACCGGTGAGCGCGGCAGATCTGGACTGCGCGGAGCTCCGATTGGCGCTCCGCGAGCCGTTCAGGGCTCGTGACCTGCAAGCGCGCCGTGCTGCGCAGATCCCATGTTCGCCGGGCGGCGCTCTCCGGTCCTCAGCGGATCGCGCCGCTGTACAGGAGCTCGCCGAGGCCGACGGAGGAGGCGAGGCAGCCATAAAGCGCCGCCCCGGATGCCCGGGCGACGCGGGCGACGGCGCGAGCCGCGGACCGGCGAGCTCTCGCGCGGGTGGCCCCTTGCCCTCCGAGGGCGGTCGGGCACACTGCGCCGCGATGCACGTCCACTTCGTCGCCGTCGCGGGCACCGGCATGGGTGCGCTGGCGGGGCTCTTCAAGGCCGCGGGACACGAGGTCTCGGGCTCCGACGTCTCCTTTTACCCGCCCATGGGACCGGCCCTCGAGCGGTGGGGCATCCGGCTCATGACCGGGTTCGACCCCGCGCACCTCGAGCCGCGGCCGGATCTCGTCGTGATCGGCAACGTCTGCCGCCCGACGAACCCCGAGGCGCGCGCGGCGATCGACGGCGACATGCGGGTGACCACGATGGCGCACGCGCTCGCGGACCACATGCTCGCCGGCCGCTCCCCGCTCGTCGTCGCCGGCACGCACGGCAAGACGACGACCAGCTCGATGTGCGCGTGGCTGCTCCACGAGGCCGGCAGGGACCCCGGCTTCCTCATCGGCGGCCTTCCGAAGAACTTCGAGGCGAGCTTCCGGCTGCCCCAGAGCGCCGCCGCGGCGAGCGACCGGCGCGGCCTGCCGCTCCTCAACGACGCAGGCGCCGGTCGCCGCCGGACGCCGTTCGTCGTCGAGGGCGACGAGTACGACACCGCCTTCTTCGAGAAGACGCCGAAGTTCTGGCACTACCGGCCCGAGGTCGGCATCGTCACGTCGATCGAGCACGACCACGTCGACATCTACCCCGACGCCGCGTCGTACGAGGCGGCGTTCCGCGGGTTCGTCGAGCGGATCCCGGAGACGGGGCTCCTCGTGGCGGCCGCGCACGATCCGCGGGTCGTCGACGTCGTGTCGCGGTCGGCGCGCGCCGAGGTCGCCTGGTTCGCGCTCGAGGGCGACGACACGCACGGAAAGCCGCCGCACTGGCTCGCCGCGCCCGCGGAGGCCGGCGCTGACGGCCAGTCGTTCGATCTGTACGCCGGCGGCGTGATGGCGGGGCGCTTCGCCCTGAAGATGCCGGGGCACCACAACGTGCGCAACGCCCTCGCGGCGATCGCGGCCGCGGCGCAGGGCTTCGGCGTGCCGCTCTCGACCGTGACCGCGGCGCTCGCCAGCTTCGAGGGCGTGCGGCGCCGGCAGGATCTCCTGTTCGAGGCGCGCGGGGTCCGCGTCTACGACGACTTCGCGCACCACCCGACCGCCGTGGACGAGACGCTGCGCGCGCTCCGGTCAAGGCACCCGAGCGGCGCGCTGTGGGCGGTGTTCGAGCCGCGCAGCGCGACGGCGTGCCGCGCCCTGCACCAGGAGCCCTACGCGCGCGCCTTCGACGCGGCCGACCGCGTGGTGCTCGCGCCGCTCGGGCGGCCGGACATCGCCGCGGCCGAGCGGCTCGATCTCGACCGGCTCGTGCGCGACCTCGCGCAGGCGGGCAAGCGCGCCGAGGCGGCGGCCTCGGTGGACGCGATCGTCGCCGCGATCGCGCGCGACGCGCAGGAGGGAGACACGGTCGCGCTCCTGTCCAACGGGGCGTTCGGCGGCATCTACGACAAGCTCCGCGGCGCGCTGTCGACGAGGTCGCGATGAGCGGGCGCGGGTCGGCGGAGCTGCTCGAGCTCTCCGGGATCGCGCTGCGCGTCGCCGAGGAGGCCGCGGCGCTCGTGCAGGCCGGGTTCCGCGCGGGCCCGCGCGGCCTGCGCGTGGAGGAGAAGGGGCCGCACGATCTCGTGACCCAGTTCGACCGGGCGAGCGAGGACCTGCTCGTCGCGCGGCTCGGCGCGCTCACGCCGGGTATCGCCGTGGTCGGCGAGGAGCAGGGCGCCGCGCGCGCCGCGGAGCCGCGCGGCGGCCTCGTCTGGTACGTCGATCCGCTCGACGGCACGACGAACTTCGTCCACGGCCACCCGTTCTGGTGCGTCTCCGTCGGCCTGATGGACGACGACACGCCCGTCGCCGGCGCCGTGGTCGCGCCCATGCTCGGGCTCCGCTGGACGGGCTTCAGGCCGCGCGAGCCAGAGCCGCTCGGCGCCGCGCCGGCGCCGCCGGACGGCGAGGCGCGCCGCAACGGCGAGCGTTGCGCGGTCAGCGCCACGGCGTCGCTGGCGTACGCGATGGTGGCGACCGGCTTTCCGCCGGTGCGCGACCGGGCTCCGGACAACAACTTCGACGCCTTCATGATCGTCAAGCGCAAAGCGCAGGCCATACGGCGCTGCGGCAGCGCGGCGATCGATCTCTGCATGGTCGCCGACGGGACGTACGACGCCTACTGGGAGCGCCGGCTCCACGCCTGGGACGTGGCCGCCGGGAGCGCGATCGTGCGCGGTGCGGGCGGCGTGATCACCGCGCTCGACGGCGGTCCGCCGGACTACCACGTCGGAAACATCGTGGCGTCGAACGGCCTGCTCCACGACCCGATCATCGCCCTCTTCACCTAGCCCGGCTCGCCAGCTCGCCAGGTCGCTCGACAGCCGGCTCAGGGCCATCCGTAGGGCGTCGGGCGCTCGCGCACGAGCGGCGCGGCGTGAGCGCGAGACGAACGGGGCGACGCAACCCACGCACAACCCACGCGACCGACGCAACCCACGCGACGCCCGCAACCCACGCAACCCACGCAACCCACGCGACGCAAAACGTGAGAACCGTGCGGAGGAGCGGTTGACGGAGCCGCCCAGGGAACTATCCTATGGTCGTTCCCTCTGCCGACTTCGTGAGGCGCTGGACGATTGAATCCCGAGTAAGCGAGAACCAGGGAGCCAACAACGATACCGTGGTGAGCTAGGCCCGGAACCATTCACCGGGAAGCCTGAAGCGGTACTTAGGCTCCCACCTAGCAGCTATGCTAGGGGTTCAAGTCCTTCGGCCCACGTCCTCGGCGGTACGGAACATCTCTCCTCTGCGGGCCGTTCATGCGGCCCGCAGTTTTTTTGTGCGCGCGACATCCGCTGCGCCCGAGACAGGTGCCCAGCGGCCGCCGCACGCGTCGTCGCCGGGTGGCGCACGCCCCCGCCCAGGCGTAGCGCAGCGCGCACGGGGTGCGGGGCCCCGAGCCGCGCGCCGCACGGGCCGGCGTCGGTCCAGGCCAGCGTGCGCCGCTCAGGACGCGCGTCGGTCCAGGCCAAGCGCGCGCCGCTCAGGCCGGCGTCGGCCCAGGCCGGCGCGCGCACGGGACGCGCGTCGGTCCAGGCCAGCGCGCAAGCGGCGCCGGTGCGCGGCGGAGCAGCGCGACGCGGGGCGCGCGGCGCGCGGCGCCATCACGCGGACCGCGGCCCGGCTTTTGTTTCCGTTCTCATCCCCCTTCCGGTAGCTTCGGGCCTGCGATGGACACGAGATCCCCTCGATCTTCAGGAGCGCAGCACGACGAGCGGCGCCCGCTCGCCGGCGCAGCGCGGTTCGGGTCGTCAAGCCACCTCGGGCGCCGCGCCCCCGGCCGCGCGCGCCTCGCGCGGCGCCTGGCCCTGACGCTCGCGATCCTCATGGCGCCCGGGGCGGCCCTGGCCGCGGTGACGCTCAAGGGCCGGACCACGGGCATGCCCAAGCTCCTGAACCCGGTCTGGAACGAGGCCAAGGACCCGAAGGCCAACCGGTACACGTTCCGCGAGCCCTCCCCGACCGTCCGCGCCGACGTCCGCGCGCTCGTCGGCTACATGCCGAAGGAGCTGTGCGTCGTCGCGCTCGGCGAGAAGGGCGAGCCGCAGAAGACGCCGCGGACCGTCGTCATCTCGGGCGGCCGCACCTCGCCCGTGACCGTCGTCGTCGCCCCGGGCCAGCAGATCCAGTTCGAGAACCACGATCCGTTCCCGCACAAGATCTACGACGTCGGCAACAAGGCGCTCCCGCCGGTCGAGCTCGCCGCCGCCAAGACCCGCGCCTGGACGCCGCCAGGGCCGGGCAAGTACGAGATCCGCGATCAGCTCGCCCCGAGCATCCGGTCGTGGATCGTCGTCGAGCCGAAGGCCGTGGCGAGCGCCTACCCGGATCGCCAGGGGAGCTTCGCCCTGGAGGTCGAGGCCGGCACGTACATGCTGCAGGGCTACTTCAACGGCGAGCCGGTCGGAAAGGCCGTCGAGGCCGTCGTGAAGCCCGGGCCGGACCAGCAGTTCCTCAAGGAAGCCGTCGTCGTGGGCGAGGCCGGCGGGCCGAGCGCGGAGGCAGGAAAGTAGGCCATGCTGCTGTCGCGCTTCTGGTACGGGGTGCTCGCGCTCGCGCTCGGCGCCGCGATCTTCGTCCTCTTCGTCGCCGCCCAGCTCTACAACCGCTCGAGCCACCGCGCGATGAGCGAGGCGCTCAGCGCCGACTCCAGCGCCGTCGAGTGGTTCCTCAACGACGACGCCCGGAAACGATCGAGCGCGCTCATCCGCGTCGCGCTGAACCCGGCCCTGCGGACGGCGCTCGCCAAGTCGTCGACCGAGGCCAAGCCGGGCGCCGAGCTGCGCGAGAAGGCCCGCACCGCGCTGCGCAGCGCGGTCGCCGAGGTGCCCCCGGAGCTCAAGTTCGACCACGTGTGGGCCGTCGACGCGGCCGGCCGGGTCGTCGCGTCGGTGGACTTCGAGCACCGCGAGGACTGGGAGCTCGGCGGCTACCCGCTCGTCGCCGACGCCCTCCACGGCTGGATCCGCGACGACGCGTGGGTCTGGAAGGGCCGCATCCTGCGCGTCGTCGCGCGCCCCGTCGAGCAGGACGTCAACGGCGAGCCGGTCGGGGCCGTGATCGGCGCCAAGATCATCGACGACACCTTCGCCCGCGCTGTCACGAAGCGCACCGGCGCCGCCGTGGGCTTCTACGCCGAGGGGGCGCGCGTCGCCTCCGGCGCGCCCGAGGGGTTCGACAAGGCGAACCTCGACCAGATCACGCAGGATCTGAAGCTGCTCGACGACAACAAGGACTACCTCGAGAAGGGGCGCTCCGAGGTCCGCGTCATCAGCCAGCACCTCGGCGTGGTCTACGCGCGGCTGCCCGGCGAGGCGTGGGAGCTCGGCGCCGGCTACGCGGTCGGCCGCCTCGCGGCGTCGGTCGACTCGCCGCTCAACTTCCTCGACAAGGCGAACAACGACGACAAGAGCCAGGTGCCCACGTTGCTGCTCCTGGCCGGCACCCTCGTCCTGGCCGCGATCGGGCTGGTGTTCTCGTTCCTGGAGCACACGCGGCCGCTGCACGTCTTCCGCAACGAGGCGGCGCGCTTCGCGAAGGGCGAGGTCGACGTGCTGGCGCCGAGCCGGTTCCGCGGCGCGTACCGGAAGATCGCGGCCGACATCAACGACGGCGTCGAGAAGGTGGCCGCGAAGGGCGGCGCGCCCAGGAAGGCCGCCGACCTCGAGCAGGTGCTCGGCCCGATCCCGGCGCAGCCGGCGATGAGCGCGTTCTCGGTGCCGCTCGGCCCCGGCGAGCCGCGCCCCGATTCGCGCCCGTCGTACCCGAAGCCCATGGTGAGCCCGCGCAGCCCGACGCGGCGGCCTGGCTCGCACCCGCTCAGCGGCCCCCCGCCGGCCCGCGACTCCGAGGAGCCGGTCGAGGCGGTCGAGGAGGTCTCGGACGCGAACATCGCGCCCTCCGCGCTCGGCCCGCCGGGCGCCCCCGGGCGCCCGCCGCCGCGGCGCCCGCCGCCGCCGCCGCCCAAGGCGCCGGGCGCGCCCGCCCCGGCGCCCCCCGTCGCCGAGGCGACGAGCGCGCCGGAGGCCCCGGCCGCGCGGCAGGACGGCGCAGGGGACCCGGACGAGCTCGCCGAGTGGAACGCCGTCTACGAGGAGTTCCTGTCGGTCAAGCAGCAGTGCGGGGAGCCCACGAACGCCCTCACCTTCGACAAGTTCAAGGGGACGCTGCAGCGCAACAAGGACGCGCTCGTGGCGCGCCACAACTGCTCGCGGGTGCGCTTCACGGTCTACGTGAAGGACGGCAAGGCGGCGCTCAAGGCGTCGCCGGTGAAGTGACCCGCCGGGGATCGCCCGCGCGGAGACGGAGCTCATGAGACGAGGAGCTGCGGGCGCCGCGGGCGCCGCGTTCGCTGCGATGGTGGCCGCCGGCGCGGCGCGCGCGTCGTCGGGGCTCGACTCGCCGGACATCGGGGTGCTCCAGCTCGGCCGCGGCGGGGCGTGGGTCGCGCGGGCCGACGATCCGCTCGCGGCCTACTTCAACCCGGCGGGGCTCGCCGCGCAGCGGAGCAGCGCGCACGGCGGCGTCCACTTCATCCATCAGGCGCAGTGCTTCACGCGCCTCGGCCCCGACGGGCGCCCCGTCCCGCCGAGCGCCACGACGGCGATCCCGGCGCCCGGCAGCGAGGGCGGCCCCGACCCGAAGGTCTGCGCCGAGGGCGGCCTGTTCCCGAACCCCCAGCTCGCCGCGACCCTCCGCGTGAGCGACGCGCTCGCCGTCGGCGTCGCGGCGCTCGGCCCGCACGGCGTCGGCGCGCGGTCCTGGCCCGAGTCGCTCCCGTACACGCACCCGAGCTTCGGCGCGATGACGCAGCCGTCGCCCCAGCGGTACCTGCTCACGTCGCTCGACGCCCTGATGCTGATGCCGACGCTCTCGGTCGGCTTCACCCCGACCGAGGGGGTCTCGATCGGCGCCGGCTTCATCTGGGGCGCGGCGGTCATCGACTTCGTCAACTTCGCCGAGGCGACCTCGGCCGAGGGCGGCGACGACTTCAACGCGCACGGCGATCTGCGCACGCGCGCGAAGGCGGAGGACCTCTTCGTCCCGGGCTTCGTCCTCGGCGCGCGCTGGGCGGCGACGCCGCACCTCGATCTGGGCGCGTGGTTCAAGTGGCAGGACGCGGTGCGCGCGAAGGCCGACCTGACCATCGAGTCGCGCTACTGGACGCCGGCGGGGGTGAAGAACGAGGACCCGTGCAGGGGCGAGGCGCCCGGGTGCAACGTCACCGAGGCGCGGGGCGCGGGGGAGCTCAGGATGCCGATCCCCATGGAGGCGAAGCTCGGCCTCCGGTACCACCGGCCGCGCGCCTTCGCCCTGCGGCCCGCGCAGCCCTCGGCCGCCGCGCCGCGCACCCGCGACCCGATGATCGACGATCTCTTCGACGTGGAGCTCGACTTCACCTGGGCCAACAACAGCGCGGTCGACGCGATCGAGGTGCGGTTTCGCGAGGGCATCCCGGTGCGCGGCACGGGCGTGGGCACGGTGCCGCCGAACGCCGACGTCCCGCACCGCTGGCGCGACGTCTTGGGAGTCCGGCTCGGCGGCGATTTCGTCGTGCTCCAAAATCTCCTCGCGCTGAGGGCCGGCGGCTTCTTCGAGCAGAAGGGGCAGGACGACGCCGATCTGAACCTCGATTTCCACCTCGGCTACCGGGTCGGCGTCGGGGCCGGCGTCACCGCGCGCATCGGCCCGGTCGACCTTTCGGCGGCGTTTCAGCACACGTTCTTCGGCCCTCTGGACAACGGCGGGGAGGGGCGCATCAAGGCCGTCTCCGGCGCCGTGCCGAGCGGCTACCGCAGCATCCAGAGCGTCAACGGCGGCCGCTTCGAGAGCAGCCTGGACGAGTTCGGTCTGAGCGGAACGATGCGCTTCTGAGCGGGCGGCCGCTCGCGCGTGGAAGCGGCGGGGGGCGCGGCCCAATGCGGCGCGGCGGGGGGCGCGGCGGCGCGCCGGGGCGGTCGACGCGGAAGGCGGTCGCGCCTATAAGATGGCTCCACCATGAGTGAATCGAACGTCCGTAACCTGGTCATCATCGGCTCCGGTCCTGCCGGGCTCACCGCCGCCATCTACGCGGCGCGCGCCAACCTGAAGCCGCTCCTCATCGAGGGTTTCAGCGCCGGCGGCCTGATCCCGGGGGGCCAGCTCATGTTCACGACCGACGTCGAGAACTACCCCGGCTTCCCCGAGAAGATCACCGGCCAGGAGCTGATGCAGCGCTTTCGCGACCAGGCCGCGCATCAGGGCACGGAGATCGTGACCGCGGACGTGACCAAGGTCGAGCTCACGGGCCACCCGTTCAAGGTGTGGGTGGAGGACACGCTCTACCTGGCGAAGGCGGTGGTGATCGCGACGGGCGCGCGCGCCAACTACCTCGGCCTCGAGAGCGAGGAGAAGCTCAAGAACAAGGGCGTCAGCGCCTGCGCGGTCTGCGACGGCGCGCTCTTCCGCGGCCAGGACGTCGTGGTCGTCGGCGGCGGCGACACGGCGATGGAGGAGGCCTCCTACCTGTCCGGGCTCTGCAGCAGCGTCACGCTGGTGCACCGCCGCGACGAGTTCCGGGCGTCGAAGGCGATGGTCCAGCGCGTGCTCGAGAACCCGAAGATCAAGATCCTCTACAGCCACGTCGTGGAGGAGGTGCTCGACGTGAAGGCCGACATGGTGACCGGCGTCCGCGTCAAGAACACCAAGACCGGCGACAGCCACCTCGTGCCGGCGGCGGCGATGTTCGTCGCGATCGGCCACACGCCGATGACGGATCTCTTCGTGGGGCAGCTCGAGACGCACCCGAACGGCTACCTGAAGACGGTGCCGGGCTCGACGCGCACGAACATCCCCGGCGTCTTCGCCGCGGGCGACGTGCAGGACTGGAACTACCGCCAGGCCGTGACGGCCGCCGGCACGGGCTGCATGGCCGCGCTCGACGCGGAGCGCTGGCTCGCGCAGCAGGGCGGCCACTGAGGGGACGGCGATGGTGGAAGCGCTGCGCGAAGAGCTCGCCGATCTGACCGCCTCGGTCCGGGCGTTCCTGGAATGGCACGCGATGACCGGCGCGGACGGGCTGCCGGGCGATCCTTCGGCGCTCCACGAGGCGCTGGGCGCGTCGTCCCCGGAAGGCGGTCCGCCGGCCGCTCGGCGGGCGGAGCGGGGCTTCGCCGGGCTGGACGCGCCCGCGCCGGCGGCGCCGCGCGGGGGCGGCGCGGCCTTCGCGCCGGCAGCGCAGCGCAGCGCCGCCGGCGCCTCCCCGGCGCATCCGGAGCAGCGCGCCGCCGCCTTCTCCCCACCGCACCCCGAGCAGCGCGCCGCCGAGGCGCAGCCGGCGCGGGCGCCGGTGCAGCCGCCGCGGGCGCCCGAGCCGTCCCCCCGCCCCGCCGTGAGCGCCGCCGCGGCGCCCCGCGCCGAACCGGCTGCGCGCGCGCTCGCGGCAGCGCAGCCGGAGTCGCCCGAGGAGCGCGTGGCGCGGCTCTCGCTCATCGCGGAAGAGGTCCGCACCTGCCAGAAGTGCCCGCTCCACGAGGGCCGCACCCACACGGTGTTCTCGCGCGGCAACCCGCTCTCCGAGATCGTGTTCGTCGGCGAGGGGCCAGGGGCAGAAGAGGATCAGCAGGGAGAGCCGTTCGTCGGCCCGGCGGGGCAGCTGCTCGACAAGATGATCGCGGCGATGGGGTACCACCGCGACGGGGTCTACATCTGCAACATCGTGAAGTGCCGGCCGCCGAAGAACCGGAAGCCGGAGCCCGCCGAGATGGCGGCCTGCAGCCCCTACCTCGCGTCCCAGCTCGCGCTGATCAAGCCGAAGGTGATCGTGGCGCTCGGCGCCACCGCGGTGCAGGGGCTGATCGGCACGACCGAGGGGATCACGAAGCTCCGCGGGACGTGGAAGCTCTACAAGGGCTCGATCCCGATCATGCCCACGTTCCATCCGGCCTACCTGCTGCGCCAGCCGGGCGCGAAGCGAGAGGTCTGGAGCGACCTGAAAGAGGTGATGCGCCACCTCGGCAAGAGCGCGCCCGACCGAGGCTGACGTGACCGCGTGCGCCTCCGGGCGCGAGACCCGGGCGGCGCAGGCGCCCGCAAGGGCCCGCGCCGCGGCGCAGGCCCCCTCCGCCGGCCTCGACGACGCGGCGGCGCGGCCCTCCGGTGGGCCGATCGCGGCCGAGCCGCCGTCGCTGCTGTCGGCGGCGCGCTGCGCGCTGGCGGTCGTCGGCGCCCTGCCCTGGTGCATCCTCCTCGCGCGGAGCTACCTGCCGCTCGGAGGGCTCGGCGCCGCGCTCGATCGCCTCTTCGCGCCGATGTGCCACCGCATCCCGGAGCGGTCGCTCGCGCTCGAGGGCGTCGTGATGCCGCTTTGCAGCCGCTGCGCAGGCATCTTCGCCGGCGTCGCGGCGGGCGCCGCGATCGCGCGGCCTCGGCTGGCGATGGCGGCGTGGCGCCCGATCCTCATCGCCCTCAGCGCGTTGATGGCGCTCGACGTGGCGACCCAGGACCTCGGGCTGCGCCCCCCCTGGCACGCCACCCGCCTCGCCACGGGCCTGGCCTTCGGCTACGCCGCGGCCGCGGCGTTCCTCGCGCAGCTCGCGCGCCGTCCGGGCTGAGCGCAGCGCGCAGCGGAACGGCGCTCGGGTCTTGCGCAGCGCGCTCGTCGCCCAGGGCGTGCGCTACTTGCGACCGCCCATGGCCCTGCACTCGTGCACGGGGCCCTTCGTCGCATGGCGAACACACTCGCTGTACGCCGCGACGCCGTCCTTCCACTTGCCCGTGTCCTGGAGCGCCGAGCCCAGGTAGAGGTAGGGCAGCGCGTCGGTCGGATCGGCCGCGATGGCCGCGCGCGACGCATCGATCGCGTCCTTGTACCTGCCGCGGTTGAGGAAGCTCAGCGCTTCCTTCTTCAGCTTGCTCGCGTCCTCGGCGTTGACCGCGGGCGCCGCGGCCTTCTCCGCCTCCGCCGCCGCGGCCTTCTCCGCCTCCGCAGCCCTCTCCGCCTCGACCGCCGCGGCCTTCTCCGCCTCGGCCTTCTCTGCGGCGGCCCGCTCCGCCTCGGCCTTCTCCGCGGCAGCCTTCTCCGCCACCGCGGTCGCCTTCAGCGGATCCGGAGCGGCCTCCGCCCCCTTCGCGGCGGCGGGTGCCGGCTCCGCCGGCGCAGGCGCGGTCTCCCGTGCAGGAGAAGGATTCCCTGGCGCGGCCACGAGCTTCGCCTGCGCGTGCGCCGGCTTCGATGCAGGCGCCGCCATCGCGATCGGCGCAGGCGCGGGCGGCCTGCTCGAGACCACCGACTTGGCGACGACCGCGACGGAGATCACCCCGGCGAGCCCCGCGACCGCCGCGACGATCCGGCGAAGGCGCGCCCGGCGGGCGAGCGTCTCGGGCGACAGCTGATGCACCACCACGAGGCGCTCGTCGGCGTGATCGTCGGGATCGCTGGCCGCCTCGGTGAGCGGCGGGAACGACTCCTCCTCGCGCCGGAAGAACGCCGCCGTCGGCGAGGAAGGGTCGATCAGATCGAGCGCGTCCGAGTCCGGCGCCGGCTCCTCGGGCGAGGACGCGGGGGCTGCCGGTTGCTCCGACGCGCCGGCTCGCTGCGGCGCCATCGGCGGCTCGGAATCCTGCGCCTTGCGAGGGGTCGCGTCGCCCGCGCTGCGCGGCACGGCGGGCGCCTCGGAGACCCGCGAAGCCGCGGGCGCCTCCACGGCCGCTCGAGCGGCCGGCGCCTCGGAGACCCGCGAAGCCGCGGGCGCCTCGGAGACCCGCGAAGCCGCGGGCGCCTCGGAGACCCGCGAAGCCGCGGGCGCTTCCACGGCCGCTCGGGCCGCGGGCGCCTCCACGGCAGCTCGGGCCGCGGGCGCCTCCGCGACAAGCGGAGCCTCGGCCGCCCGCGCTGCCGACGGAGCGGCAGGCGCCTCGACGGCCGGCGGCACAGCGGCCGCGCCGGCGTCGGCGGCACGCTCGGGAGCAGCGGAGACTTCCGCGGCCGCCCCGGCGACGGCGACGTCCTGGTCGCTCGCCGGCGGCGGCGTCGAATCCTGCGTCGCGAGCGCCGGCCCCTCAGGCGCCGCCGACATGCGGGGCTGAGAAGCCCGAGGACGGAGGCTGCGGCCCCTGTTCGCGCGGGCCGATGCAAGAAGTCGCTTCGACATGTCCGAACCATCCTCCCGTGATCGTCACGCCCCCGATGGCGCAGGGGATCTGCGACTCGCCCTATTCATGATCCAGGCCGGCCCCAACGGCGAGCGCCCGCCCGCCGTTTCCGTGCGCTCCCAGCGCCGCCCCGTGTGCCGGATCGTGCCGCGTGGCCCCACCCGGCCACCCCCGCGCTCGACAGGAGCACACGGAGTCTCGCCCGACCAGAAATCGACAGCTCGCTCGCAACGGCGCGCGCCGGGCGCGCCGGACGCTCCTCCCCGCGGACGCGCCCCTGAGGGGGCGGCGATCCAGGGTGACGGAGCCCCCGGCGCAGCGCACGTCAGCCTCCACCGAGCTGCACCGGCCGCCCAGCGACCGGGGCAGCGCGGAGCAGGACGAGCGCGTCGAGCTTCTTCTTCGCGTCGGAGCCGAGGATCGTGCCGGCCAGGTTGTGCGCCATCTCCCACGGCACCTCGTCGTCCGCCGAGAAGAACGCCACCGACGCGCTGCACGCGGCGATGTCCTTCGTGAGCTGCTCGCCGGTGTGCGACAGATCCGGGCCGGCGAGCCCCTTGCGCTGGCGCTTGCCCATGCCGCCGCCGAACGGCCAGATCGCGGTCGCGAGGTCCTTCAGCACCATCGCGCTGACCGCGCACGCGGGGGGCTTCGACACGCGCCCCTCCGGGACCACCGTGATCTCCTTCGGGAGGTCGTCGCGGCCGTCGGTCTTGATGAGCACCGTCGGCGCGCCGGCCGCGCCGAGCTCCGTCACGACGGCGGCCACCGCGCTCGGCTTCGCCCTCTTCTCGGCGAGCAGCGTGACCGGCTTGCCCTCGATCGGCAGCGCGCGGATCACCTTCGAGAGCTTCTCGGCGCCGTCCTTCTGCGAGAGGTCCACGCGCTGGCCGCCGAGGTAGGGGCCCATCGGGTCGACGAGCAGCTCGGGCATGCCCTTCGGCTTCGGCGGCTCGGCGGGCGCCTCGGCGACCGGAGCCGCCGTGGCGGCGGGGCCGGGCTCGGGCGGCTTGGGCGCGCTCTCGCACGCCGCCGCGGCCAGGGTCAGACCGGCGACGGCCGTGAGGCGGAGCAAGACGCCGGAACGGGGGCAGGAAGCTCGCATGGCGCGGCAGTGTAACCAACCGGCCTGGCTCCGCGCACCTTCGCTGTGCGAGAGTTCGCGCGATGGCTTCCCCGCTCGTGGAACGGCTCGCTCAGCTCGGATCGTCCGCCCGAACCGCCGTCGAGGACGACCGGGGGCAGACCACCTTCGCGGCGCTCACCGAGCGCGCCCTCCGCGTCCGCGGCGCGCTGCTCGCCGACGGCGGGCGCGGCGCCGGCGCGCACGCGAGCCCGAGCTCCCTCGAAGGGGAGCGGATCCTGCTCCTCGTGCCGCCCGGCGCGGCCTGGGTCTCGGCCTTCCTCGGCGTCCTCCTCGCCGGCGGGATCGCGCTGCCGCTGTCGGCCCTGTATCCGCCGGCAGAGCTCGCATGGCTCGCGAGCGACGCCGGCGTGCGGCGGATCCTCGTCGGTGACGAGCTCGCCGCGGTGGCCGCCCCGATCGCGCAGGGCCGCTCGGTGCTCCGCGTGGAGGACTTCGAGCGCGCCGCCCCGGGGCCGGAGGGGGCGCTCTCCGACATCGCCGCCGACGATCCGGCGCTCTTGCTCTACACGAGCGGCACGACCGGCAAGCCGAAGGGGGCGCTCCTCACGCACCGCAACCTGGCCGTGCAGGCGGAGCTCCTGCGCGCGGCCTGGGGCTTCTCCGAGCACGACGCGCTGCTGCACGCGCTGCCGCTGCACCACCTCCACGGCGTCGTCATCGCGCTCACCACGTCGCTGCTCGCGGGCAGCGCGACGAGGATGCTGCCGCGCTTCGACGCCCAGCGCGTCGCCGCCGAGATCGCGCGCGGCTCCGTCACGGCGTTCATGGCGGTGCCCACCATGTACCAGCGGCTGTTCGAGCAGATCGACCGCGGCGGCGCGCCCGGCTTCGCCGCGGGGGCGCGGGCCCTCCGGCTCGCGACGAGCGGCTCCGCGGCGCTGCCGGTGACGCTGGCCGAGCGCTGGCGCGACCTCACCGGCGCGATCCCGCTCGAGCGCTTCGGGATGACCGAGATCGGCGTCGGGCTGAGCAACCCGCTCGATCCGGCCGGCCGGCGGGCGGGCTGGGTCGGCTTCCCGCTGCCGACCGTCGAGGCCCGCATCACCGACGACGCGGGCAACGCGTCGGAATGGGCGCCGGGCGACGCCCCGGGCGAGGCGCCGGCGCGGCCCGGCGGCGCCGCGGTCGCGCGGGGCGAGCTCTGGATCCGCGGGCCGAGCGTCTTCAAGGGCTACCTCGGGCGCGAGGACGCCACCGCCGCCGCCTTCCAGGACGGCTGGTTCCGCACGGGCGACGTCGCGGAGCGCTCCAGCGACGGGCGCTTCCGGCTCCTCGGGCGGACGTCGGTCGATATCCTCAAGAGCGGCGGGTACAAGCTGTCGGCCCTCGAGATCGAGGAGGCGCTGCGGGAGCACGGCGCGATCGCCGAGGTCGCGGTGATCGGCGTCCCGGACGAGGCGTGGGGCGAGCGCGTCGTCGCGGTCGTCGTCGCCGCGCCGGGGCGGGAGGCGGAGTGCGCGACCGGACCGCTCCGCGCCTGGGCGAAGGAGCGGCTCGCGCCCTACAAGGTCCCGCGCGAATCGATCGTCGTGCCGAGCTTGCCGCGCAACGCGATGGGCAAGGTCGTCAAGCCGGAGCTCGTGAAGGCGATCGCGGCGAGCGGCTCCGGAGGGAAGGACCCGAGCGCGCGGTGACGGAGAGGGCCGCCCGAGCGCGCGGCGGACGTGCTTGACCGAGCCGCTCCGCTCCGGCCTACTCGGCCCGATGCAGACTGCCTCCCCCTTCGGCCCGGCCGCGTACGGCGGCCTCGCGGTTCAGCCGTTCGCGCACCCCACCTACACCATCAAGCGGCCCTTCTGGTCGCTGCTCGGCCGCAAATTCCATGTCTATGCGCCCGACGGCACCCTCGTGTGCTTCGTCAAGCACCCGCTGCTCAAGCTGCGCCAGGAGTTCACCCTCTTCGCGGATGAGTCGGAGTCGCAGCCGCTGCTCACCATCCGGTCGCGGCAGGTCGTCGCCCTGAACCGGTGCCTGGACGTCCTCGACGCGCGCACCGGCGAGCGGGTCGGGACCATCCGCTCGCGCGGCCTCAAATCGATCGTCCGCGACACCTGGGACATCCTCGATCCCGCGGATCAGCCGGTCGGGCTGATGCAGGAGGACGGCGCCGCGATGCTCCGCCGCATGTTCCCGCTCCTCGTCGGCAAGTGGCACATCGAGCTGCACCAGCAGGAGGTCGCGAAGGTGACCCAGGTGTTCCGGTTCTTCGTCAAGGAGTTCACGCTCGACCTGTCGATGAACCAGGGGAGGATCGACGCCCGGTTCGCCATCGCCTGCGCCCTGCTCGCGCTGATGGCCGAGACCGCGCGCGAGTCCGGCTGAGCCCGCGCCCCGCCGCGGGGGTGCCCGCCGCCTCCGCGCGTCGATCGACGCCCGATGGCCGCCCGATTGCCGTCCGATCGCCGTCCGATCGCCGAAACTTGGCCCGTTTCCGCGAGCTCTGCGAGGTTGCCGCGCGATGCGCCTCGATCCTGTCTCCCGCCTCGACGTTGCCTCCGAGGAGGGCCGACCGCCGTCCCCCGCTGTGCCCCCGTCCGGACTGGCCCGCTTCGCCGCGAGCGGGCAGGGCGCCGACGCCGAGCGCGAGCTCAGGGCGCGGCGCTTCCTCTGGGCGAGCGCCCCGGCGGCGCAGGACGGGCAGCTCCGCGCTGCGCTCGACGAGGCCGTCGAGCTCGCGCTGGCCATGCGCGGCGCGCTGCCGCCGCGGGTCCAGGAGGGCGCCCCGCTCGAGGCGGTGATCGCCGACCAGGTCTTCCGCGCGAGGGCGCTCGGCGCCGCGGGGCTCGCCGTCGGCCTGCCGCGGCTCGCGGGCGGCGCGCGGGGCGCGCTCCCGCCGGAGGACAGCGCGACGCTCCTCGCATGGCTCGGCGCGGCGCGCGAGGCGCCGGTCGCCCTCGTGTTCGACGAGGGCGACAGGTCCGCGCAGGTGCTCGCGCCGGTGCCCCTCGCGGACCTCGTCGAGAGGAACGCGTCCGAGGGGCACGGCGCCGCTTCCCACATTCGCGCGCAGGTGCGCAGCCTCGCCCAGCGCGAGCCGGAGCGCAGCCTCGCCGCGCGCGAGCCGGAGCGCAGCCTCGCCGCGCGCGAGCCGGAGCGCAGCCTCGCCCAGCGCGAGCCCGAGCACAGCCTCGCCCAGCGCGAGCCGGAGCGGCCCCTCAGGCCGACGCAGCCGAGCGCCGCCGCGCCCGCCCCGAACGAGGCGCTCCCGGCCGAGCCGGCGGCCTCCGAGGCGCCCGCAGCGCCCGCGTCGCCCGCCGCGCCCGCGTCGCCCGCCGCCGCCGAGGGGCGGACCGAGGCGAGGCCGCGCGGCGTGTTGCCTCCCCGCTCGTCGAGGCTCCGCCGCCCGGACGCACCGGCGGCCGTCCTCTCCTCCGGGAGGGGCCCCGGTGCCGCGCCGGCGCAGGGGGCGGGCTCGCCGCCCGCTGCGAACGAGACGCTGGCAATGGCCCTGGCCAGCGTCGACCCGGGCGCGGCGCCCGCCGATCCGGGCGTGGCGCCGGCCGATCCGGGCGCGCCGCCCGCCAACCCTGGCGCTGCGCTCGACGGCGCGGGCACAACGCTCAGGCCGCCGCGAGCCGCGCACGAGGCCACGCCCATCGCGCCCGCCGCGCCGGTTGCACCCGCCGCGCCGATCGCGCCGGTCGCCGAGGCCGCCCACGCCGACAACGACGCGCTGCCGCCGACGCGCAGGGAGCGGAAGGCGCCGCGCAACCGGATCCTCAGCGCGGCCGAGTGGCGAGCGCTCGCCGTCGAGCTCGACAACGCCCGCGGCCCGAAGCCGGTCCGGGTCATCGAGCAGCTGTTCGCGACCCACTACACGCCGCTCCTCGGCGCGACGCTCACGGGCGAGGCGGACGCGGCCGTGCGCGGCGTGGTCGACAGCTGGAGGACCAGCTTCGAGCACAGCTACCGCGAGGCGTTCTCGGCGCTGCGCGTGACCGGCAAGCGGCCGCCCATGGTGTTCGACGCCCCGGACATCGCCGCCCGCATCGCCCGCCTCAACGGGGCGCGCGGGGTGAAGCTCCTGCTCGTCGACGCGATGCGCTTCGACCTCGGCGAGCGCGTCGCCGCCCACCTGAAGGAGATCATGATGGATCGGGCCATCCTGGTGGAGCGCTCGCTGCTCTGGGCGGCGCTGCCGCCCACCACGACGGCGCAGATCTCGCTGCTCGCCCGCGGGCCGGACGGGCTCCGCGAGACGATGCCCCCGAGCGAGGCGGAGCCCGCCATCGCCCGCGGCCGCGCCGTCGCGACCCTGCGGCGCGAGCGGGTCGGGTCGCGCGAGCTGATGAAGCTCGACCTCGTGGAGGCGCGCCTGCGCGCCGCGGGGCCCCCCTTCGCCGAGCGGATCGAGGCCATCGCGGAGGAGGTCGCCGACGTTGTCGCGCGCTTCATGGCCAGCCTGCCGCCGCGGACCCTGCTGCTCGTCTTCGG
This sequence comes from Sorangium sp. So ce836, assembly GCF_028553905.1. NCBI lineage: Bacteria > Pseudomonadati > Myxococcota > Polyangiales > Polyangiaceae > Sorangium > Sorangium sp. So ce836. The sequence continues at coordinate 12,202,854 of NZ_CP102233.1, forward strand.
CGATCACGGGTTCCGCATGACGCCCATGGGCGACGGCACCGCGACCGGCCCGGCGTCGCAGGGAGGAGGCTCCCCCGAAGAGGTGCTCGTCCCGGCGCAGGCGTGGCTCGTCGGCGGCGTGCACTGAGCGGCGCAGGGCATCAAGGCGGCGCGCCGGGCGAGCCCGACGGCGCGTCGCCGCCCTGCGGGACGCCCTCGGGGGCGCCGGTGGCGGAGAGCTTCCACAGGGCGGCACGCGCTTCGGCCACCTGAGGCGCCAGGGCCACGAGGGCGTCGATCGCCGTCGCGGAGCCGATTTCCCCGAGCGCCGCGATGGCTGCCTCGATCACGCGGGGATCAGGATCCGTCAGCGCGGTGACGAGCTGGCTCACGGCAGCCTCGGAGCGCCGCTCACCGAGCGCCGAGGCCGCCGCGCATCGCACGTCAGCATCCGCGTCGTCGCAGAGCGCCGCGGAGAGGGCCGCCGAGACGCGCTCGTCGTGCAGCGAGACCAGCCGCTCCACGGCGGCATTCGAACGCAGTTCGCCGAGCGCCAGCGCGGCCATCGCGCGACGCGCGGGGCTCTCGTCGTCGAGCCACTTGAGAATCGCCTCGGCGACGCGCCCGCCGAGCTCGGTCACCGCGAGCTCCGACAGGAACTCCCGAGGTGCATCGAACGACGGCGGCTCGACGACCCACGCCGCCATCGCGGCCGCCACGCGCTCCTGCAGCGCCACCGGCAACGCCTCGCCCGCCTCCGCGGCGAGCAGCGTCGCGATGGGCACCTGCTTGCGCAGGACGCTCGTCACCCACCGCCGCGGCTCCGGCTCTTCCCACGACAGGACCCGCTCGACGAACCTCCGCGCCGCCGCGGGCCGCTTCTGCTCGAGCGCCATGTAGCCCACGCCGAGTCGGATCACCTCACCCCAGCGGGCATCGAAGAGACGCGCCAGCGCCAACTCCTCGAACCGCTCCATCGCGTGGAGCCCGGCGGCCGCGAAGAACTCCTGGAAGGTGAGGTGCATGAACCCCCACGCTTGCGCGCCGCGCTCCATCAGGAGGCCCAGCTCACGCCCCGACTTCTCCAGGAATCGGCGCGCCGCGAGGAGACCTTCCTCTCCAGAGATCCCCGCTTGCGCGCCGAGCGCCTCGCTCAGCGTCTCCACCACGAAGGCCTCCGGCGCGACCCCGGCCGGATAGCGCTCGTGCATCGCCAGCGCGAGCCTCCCGAGGATGGGCAGGGCCTCTTCTTCGTACGCCATGGCGGCGTCCGACGCGCCGCTGGCCGAGAGGCGGCGCGCCGCAGCCCACGTCTCGCAAAGCGTGCGGGAGATCATGGCGTACGCCTGCACCCGGTGGCGCGGCAGGCGCCCTTCCGCGCGGTGAATCAACGCGAGCGCCGAGAGGAGGAACGGGTTTCCCGCGAGCGCGCCGAGCCTCGGGCTGGCATCGATGGCCGCGAGGAGCTTCTCCGTCATCGCGTCGGCTTCGTCCGTGGAGGCGGCCGCGTCCTCCGGATCCTCCCAGCGCACATAGGCCCGGTGCCAGGCGCTCACGTAGCGATCGACCTGCTCTCGATCGAACGGCCGGAGCGTCGCCTCCACGCGCTCGGGCAGATCGAACCCGGTGTACCCGACGATCCGCGAGGTGACGACGAACCGGTTCCGCGGATGAGCCGCCGCGAACGAGGCGAGCCACCGCTGGAGCTCCTCGCGCTCGGTCGAGCGGACCTCGTCGAGCCCGTCGAGCAGCACGAGGCAGCGCCCTGCCTCGAGCTCGCGGGTCAACGCCTCGCGCACCATCGCCTCGTCGCCAGCGCCGCGCTCCTGAAAATAACGACCGAGCGCTTCGACGACAGACACCTCCCGTCGCTCGGCGCACCGACGCAGCTCCGCGAGCTGGCCGACGCTGACAGGCAGCGGGAGGAGGCGCTCGGCAGCGCCGCTCTCCGATGCCAGCACGAAGCGACCGGCCGCCGCCGTGATCGCGAGCCACCGGAGCAGCGTCGTTTTCCCCGAGCCGGGATCGCCGAGAAGGACGAGATGCCTGTGCCTCGCGAACGGCTCCTGGAAGCCCTCGCCCATGGGATGGCGAGCGCGGCGCACGCGCTCGCCGGCCGGCTCGGAGCTCCCGCCCACGATCCCTCGCGCGCTCCGCTCCGCGGCGCTCGTGCGCGGCGAGCTGACGTCGAGCCGCGGAGACACGAAGACATCGCGGAGGTCCAGGCTCGGCGGCTCGCTCCTCCGGAGACGGAAGCCGACGTAACGGATGCGCCGCAGCTCCGGGCTCTGCGCGTAGCCACGAAGCGCCGCCCATGCCTGGTCGCGCTGCGTCGCCGGCGGCGCGCCGCGAGCTGCGCTCTGGGGGAAGAGGTAGGAGGGCGCCCCCTCGAGCACGAGGCCGCACGGCGCGAGCTCCCGCGCGTCCGGCGGCGGGAGGGCGAGCGCCAGGTCCTCGCTCAGCGCGGCTGCGCCAGGCGGGATCGCCGCCATCCAGCCGCGCAGCGACCCCTCGACGTCGTCGACGAGGTCGTGACTCCAGGGCGCGCGTACGACATGCGCCGCGAGGCGCGCCGAGAGCTGCAGATCGATGTGCACGCGCTCCCAGAGCTCTTTCAGGGCGCGAAAAGCGAGCGTGGCCAGCGCCTCGCCGGACGCACCGCCGAGCACGAGCGTGGCGGCGTCCTCGCTCCACGCGAGCGGCTGGATCGCCCCGAGCGCGCGCGCGAGGTACTCGACGCCCGCGGTGTACCGCACGCGAAGCTGCAGGTACCCGCTGTCCGGCAGCTCCTTCCAAGGGAAGGACGGCCCGACGAGATCGATCCGGACAAGCGCAAGCTCGACCACGGCGCCGCTCCGGAGCGCCTCCCACCACGGCGAGCCTGCGTCGCGCCGATCGTTCATGCACGCGCCTCCGGGGAGGGCGCCACGCGCAGCACCACCCGGAAGTGTCCTCCCTGCAGATCGAACTCCGGCGACGGCAACCCTCGCGCGCGCATCTGCGCGACCATCTCCGGGATCCCCATCCCGAGGCTCTCCCCGCGACGAGCGCGCGCGAGCACCGAGGCGAGCACCGGGTTCCTGCGCTGGCTGATGCCCCCGACCTGGATGCTGTCGAGCGTCAGATGATTCAGGAGCACGCCAGGATTGATGATCTCGACCCGATCCTGGAAGGCGAGGATCCGGATCTGGGACGCGGCGCGGTAATCCCGGTGGGCGACGGCGTTGAGGAGCGCCTCGCGCAGCGCCGTCTGCGGCACGCCGCGCTCGATCCGCTCCCAGCGCTGGATGTGCGCCGGCGCGGGTGTGTAGCGCTCCAGGAACGCTGCGGCGCTCTCGATCTGCTTGAGGAGGTGTCCGGTGATCTCCTGCCGATCGACGAGCTCCGCCGACATCCCGGTCCCGGCGAAGCAGACCGCAGAGATCCTGGCATCGACGAACCATCGCTCGGGCTCGCGGCCGAAGAGCAGGAGGCCGGCCACGGTCGGTGCCTCGCCAGGATCCACGCACTTCAGCGCGCGCAGGTAACGGTTCCGCTGGGCAGGTGCGCTGGGGTCGTAGACCGAACGCAAGAGGTCGTCGACGACGGCAAGATCGAGATCCGCCATGGTCGCCCCATGGACGACGCTCTCGTCATGGTAGGCGTTCTGCGACTGGAGCATGCGAACGAGCTCGTTGCGCGTCGCCTCACGCGTCATGCTCCCGTCGCGGATCCAGTAAACATGCTTCGCGCGGTAAGGCCTGTCCGGGCTGGACGCCGGCACGTCGACGACGAGCAGCAGCTTGCCCGCGACGTCGACCTTCGTGATCGGGCACCAGATCGCCGGATGGATGACGGTCTGGCACGCCTGAACCACCGACAGCATCAGCGTGTCGGCCTGCTTCATCGTGCCGACCCCCGTCGGCGTGCCGTCGTCCTCGACCCCGAGGAAGATCTGACCGCCCAGCGCGTTGGCGAAGGCCGCGATCGTCTCGGCGAGGTCCTTCGGTGCCTTGCCAGGGACCTCGATCCGCTTGAACTCGGTCACCGAGTCCTCGCCGAGCCGCAGCCTCTTCTCGATCGGGTCGGAGGTCACGGCGCGATGCTAGCGCGCAGCCTTCAGCGGAGGTACATCGGCGCTCGCGCCGTCCGGGGCGGGCGAAGCCAGCTCAAGGCGCCGTGCGGTAGGGGCCCGCCGCCCCCTCCCCCCGCGGCCTCGGCCGGAGGAGCCCCGCGAGCCGGGTGGCGACGAGCGCGCCGGCGCCGATCAGCGTGACGGCCGCGCAGAGCGCGCCGCCGACGTAGGGGATCCCGCTGGCGATCAGCAGGCCGAGGCAGCCGATGGCGAGGTGCGCGTAGGGGTTCCTGGTCCGGTGACCGAAGAGCCCCGCCCCCGCGGTCTCGAGCACGGCGCAGCCGCCCGCGACCACGGCGACGACGGCGAGCAGCAGGCCGATCACCGCGAACGGGATGCCGATCAGCGTGACGCACAGGGCGGCGGCGACCGCGACGGCGCCGAGGACGCCCACCGCGCCGAGCGCGAACGATCGCATCGGCCGGGCGGCGATCTCGACCTTGAGCGCCTCCATGCGCCGCGGCCAGAGCGCCAGCATCACCGCGCCGAAGGCGAACAGGAACGCCGTGCGCGTCACCGCGTTGCCGGCCTTGCGCGCGAGCGTGGACGCACCCTTCGCGCTCGATCCGTCGCCCAGCGGGTTCGCGTCGTTGTTCACGTCGCCGCGGATGCGCGCGCGCTCGCCCCGCCGGAGCGGGCCGCCCACGACGTCGACGTCGCCGTCGATGGTGGCTCCGTCGGCCACGGTGAGCGGGCCGCCCACCGTCGAGACGTCGCCGCGCACGCGCGCGCCGTCGTGGATGTGCGTGGACCCGCCCATCACGTCGATGTCGCCGGTGACGGTGCCCCACACGTCGAGCGAGCCGCCGATCACCGACACGTCGTTGACCACCTCGCCCTTCTCGATCCGGAGGCTCCCGCCGGTCACGAACCGGTCCCGGCCGCGCGACGAGGGCCGCGCCTCCTCGGCGTCCTCGTCCTCCGCATCGTCGGGCGACGCCGCGACCGCGGGCGCCGGCGGGGACGCGGCCGCGGGCTCCTCCGGGGCCGGCGCCGCCGGGGCCGGGGCGATCGCGATCAGGTCGCCGTCGCGGGTCGCGACGTAGCTCCCGTCGGCGAGCAGGAGCTCCAGCACCCGGTCCGCCGGCTGGTCCTGGACGTGGAGATCGACGACGTTGCCGGGCGGCACGTTGAGCACGAGGCTCCACCCGGCCGCCTGGGCGACGCGCTTGAGCGCCTCGTTGCGCGGCTCGCTGCTCACCTCGACGCTCACCTTCGGCTCGACGTCTGGCCAGGCGCCCTTGCGGAGGATCTCCGCCGTGGCCGCGCCGCTGGCCGAGGCCCCCAGCGCGGCGCCCAGCGCGGCGGCGGCGAGGCGCGAGGAGAAGAGACGAGTCGAGACGGTGCGCATCAGATCCCTCCGTTCAGCGAGAGCTGCTTTCCCCTGGTCCACGCGACGTAGGCCCCCACGATCACGAGCAGGGCCGCCGAGAGCCACGGCAGCGCCGTGAGCCAGCCGGACAGGGCCCCGCTCGCGGCGACGGCGCAGCCGACCCTCACCACCACCGAGCAGGCGTGCCAGAGCCCCGCCCAGCTCTCCCGCAGGCCGCCCGCCCCGGCCACGAGCGACGGCGCCGCGCCGAGCGCCGAGATCGCAAGGGCGAACGCGAGCGCCGGGACCGGCAGCGGCGCGCGCGGCGCGGCGGTCTCCCTCGCGCAGCCGTGCGCCGCCTGCCCGCGCAGGAGCTCCCCCGCGCGCAGCGACAGGAGCGCCGCCTGGCCGAGCTCCGAGGAGCAGCTCTGGCAGCGCGCGGCATGCTCGAGCGCGCCCTCGGGCAGGAGGGCCCCCTCGCCGTCGCCCAGCGCGGTGAGCGCTATCTCGGTGAGGTGACCGTTGGACTGCCACACGAGGTCGGGCGCGAGCCTGTCGTCGTCTTGCATCGTCACTCTCCGAGCGCCTCGGCCAGGCAGCGCCTGCCTCGCGCGATCCACGTCGCCACCGTCCCGAGCGGGATGTCGAGCCGGCGCGAGATCTGCTGGTAGTTGAGGCCTTCGACATGGAAGGCCAGGAGCGCGCGGCGCTGGGGCTCGGCCAGCTTCTGCAGCGCCAGCTCGATCCGGCGGGCGCGCTCGGTCTGGGCGGCGCGCTCTTCCGGCCCGGGCGCCGGGTCCTCGACCGAATCGAGGAGCTCGCGCTGCTCCTCGGCGCTCGCCTCCGGGTGCGCCTCGGCGCGGCGCGTGCGGCGGCGGCGGCGCAGCACGTCCAGCGCCACGTGGCGCGCGATCCCGAGCACCCAGGGGCGCAGCGGCTCGCCGTCGCGCAGGCGGCTGCGCCCCTCGAGGGCCCGGGCGAGCGCCTCGTGGGTGCAATCCTCGACGTCGGGGTGATCGGCCCGCTCCCCGAGCACGCAGGCGATCGCCGCGCGCACCACCGGCCGCAGGGCGGCGGTCTCGTCGAGAGACGCCCCCACCGTCACAAGCGACGCCGCGGGGAGCCCGTCGGATGCTTGGGGACACGGCGGCGTGGCGACTGGAAGCATGCTGGACCCAGACAGTTCGCGCGAGCCCTCCCCCAAATTTCACGGGCTGGTCGAGAACGCGCCAGCAGCATCGCGATGGCCGAGGGCCGGCCGCGGCCCGACCGAGCCCCTTCTCGGTTCCTGGACGGCCACCCTCGGTTCCTGGACGGCCATCCTCGGTTCCTGGACGGCCACCCTCGGTTCCTGGACGGCCACCCTCGGTTCCTGGACGGCCATCCTCGGTTCCTGGACGGCCACCCTCGGTTCCTGGACGGCCATCCTCGGTTCCTGGACGGCCACCCGAGGGCTACGGTGAGGGCCCGGCTCCGGGCGCAAGGAACTCGATGAGCTCGGGAAGGACGAGCGCCGGGTCCTCCAGGTGGGGCGCGTGGCCGAGCGGCACGAGGCGCAGCGTGGCGCGCGGGATCGCGGCGGCCGCGGCGATGGCGAGCGGCGCCGGGAACACGTCGTCGCGCTCGCCCCAGAGCACCAGCGTCTCCGCGTCGATCTCGCCGAGCCGCGCGAGGCGATGGGGCACCGGGCCGACGGCGGGGAAGAGCGCGTTGAACGCGGCGACAGGGGCGACGCGGCCGTCGGGCACGGCGTAGAGCTCGCCGTGCAACGCCGCGAGGCGCTCGCCGCGCGGCGTGGGCTGCGGGGGCCGGATGCGGCGGAAGAGCGCCTTGCCGAGCACCCGCAGGAGGCGCTCCGGCGGGGCGCGGAAGTAGGCGCGGCTCCAGGCGGTCATGGCCGGCCCGACCCCCATCGCGCCGATGAGCACGAGCTTCCGCGGGCGCGCGCGCTTGCGGAGCGCGATCTCCGCCGCGACCAGCCCGCCGAGCGAGTGGCCGACGAGCGCGGCGTCGCCGAGATCCAGCTCGAGGAGGAGCTCCTCGACCGGATCGGCGAAGAAGCGGAGCCCCTCCTCGAAGCCCCCGCCCTCGAACGGCGGCGACGAGGCGTGGCCGAAGCCCGGCAGATCCACGGCGATGACGCGGTGGCGGCGCGCGAGCTCGGGGAGCAGCGGGAACCACGTCGTCGCGGCGTTGCCGCGGCCGTGCAGGAGGACCACCGGCGAGCCGCGGCCGCCCTCCAGGTAGCGGAGCGTCGAGCTCAGCGCGGCGCGGCGGTGCACCGCGAACGGCGGCTCGCCGGCGGCGAGCTCCGCGAGGATCGCGCGCTCGGCCGGGCCCAGGCGGGAGACGACGGCGTGGACATTCGTCACGGGCGCTCCCCGTAGCGCGATCGATACGGCGCGGAAATGCCGCAGCCCAGAGGAGCGCCGCCGCGCGCCCGCCCCTGCGTCGGCACCGGGGCCGTGCCCGGGCCTGCGTCGGCACCGGGGCTGTGCCCGGGCCTGCGTCGGCACCGGGGCCGTGCCCGGGCCTGCGTCAGTCCCGGCCGTGCCCGGGCCCGAGGATGAGCTGCATCTTGGCCATGGGCTCGAACCCCTCGACGTGCGGCGGGTGGTGGCACTGCGAGACGCAGCTCTCGGGCGAGGGCGCGAGCACGATGAGCCCCTTCTTCTCGGGATCCTTCGCGTGCAGCGAGCCCGGGCCGTGACACTCCTCGCACTGCACGTTCTGGAGGGAGGCGTTGTGCGTCACCGTGGAGCCGCCCGGCTTGCCGTAGCCGGTCACGTGACAGCTCACGCAGTCGAGGTTGTACTCCTTGAAATCCTGCTGCAGCGTCGCGTAAGCGCGCGCGTGCGCGGTGCCGTCGAAGACCTTGCGCTCCTCGTCGTGGCAGTTCGTGCAGGCGTCGATGCCGATGTAGCTGGCCTCGCCCTTCGCCGGCGGCTCGGGGACGCGATCCGCGAACGCCTCCTTGTTGTGGGCGTTGACCCGCTTGTAATAGGCGAGGAGCTGCCCGGCGACGTCCTTGTCGGCGCCGAGCTTCTCGCGCACCTCCACCGAGCTGTAGCGGAAGAAGCTGCCGGTCACCTTCGCCTCCGCCGACTCGAGCTTCGCCTTCTCGGCCCGGAGCTTCTCCAGATCGGCCTTCCGATCGGCGACGTCCTTCTCGGAGACCGTCTTGCTCCCCTCCCAGCCGTTGAGGCGGATCTCGAGCTCCCGGATCCGCGACGACAGGCTGATGAGCTCCTCGGCCTTGGCGACGCCGCCCGCGTCGGCGAACACGAGCGGGCCGTCGCCCTTGCCGCGCACGAACAGATCCACGACCGCCACCGACTGGAGGTGGTTCGGCGTCTCGACGACGAGCGTCGTTCCGATGAGCACCGGCGGCTTCGGGCCGTCGTTGACGTCCCCGCGCTCGCTGGGCTTGCCCAGCACGAGCACGTGCAGCTCCGGCGCGTTGTCGGCGAGCCGCAGCGCCTCGCCCCGCGGCAGGGCGGCGAGCCCCACGAACACCGTCGCGCCCTGCTTCTTCGCCTCCTCGACGCCCGCCTTCACCGCCTCGACCGCCGAGCCGGCCTTGACGCCCTCAGGGTAGGCGCCGGCGCGGCCCTTCGGGTCGCTCACGCCGATGAGGCCCACCTTCACGCCGGCGACGTCGCGCACGACGACGCCCCGGACGCCCTGCGCGCCCTCGAGGTTCCTGGCGAGCACGGCCGCCCCGGCCTGCTCCTGGTACTTCGCGAGCGCCTCGGCGCCGAGCGCCCAGTCGTTCTCGCCGGGCGCCCACGCCGCGAGCCCGATCTCCTTCGCCGCCAGCGCCATCGCCTCGGCCTTCCAGGCGTCCTGGGTGCGGCGCTCCGGGCTCACCTCCGGCTCCATGAAGAGCAGCGGCCCGGCGCCGACCACGAGGTGATCCGGCGCCTCGCCGCGCTGGCCCTCGATCAGGGCGGCGAGGTGGTCGATGCCCCCGAGCTGGTCCTTCGTGCAGCCGCACGGCTCCAGCGCGCCGGCCACGGTGCTGAGCACGTAGAGCCGCACCGTCGGCCGGGTCGCGCCCGCGTCGGCGTCCGCCTCCGCGCTCGCGGCGCCCCGCTCGGGGACCTTGCACCCCTGGCACGCCGCCGCGCCGGCCGCCGCGGCGATCGCGAGGAAAGGGATCAAGAGCGCGTATCCCCGACGCACTCCGCGAAGAAGCGAGCGCTTCATGCCCGCGCTATAGCACACGGGCTCGGGCGCACAGGCGGGGGCCGCGCCGAGGCGAAGGCGGCGGTGTCGAGGCGCCGGCGGCGGGACGGGGGCGCTCAGAAGCTCGACGGAGCGAAGGGCAGGACCGTCTTCAGGTCGGCGTCGTTGAACCGGAGCTGCAGGCCGATGAAGTAATCCCGGCGATCGGTGTTCAGGATGTCGTCCATGCCGCCGAGCAGCCACAGCTTGCGGATGAACTCGTACGCGAGCGCGACCCGCCAGCGCGGCGACAGCTCCTCGCCGAAGCCGAAGAGGTCCTGCCGGAGCTCGAACCGGTCGTCGAGCAGGTGGAGATCGAGGCCGAGGCCCCCCGTCGACTCCTTGATGCCGAACCGGCCCGTGAACGGGCCGAGCCGCTTCGCGAACTGGAACGAGAAGCGGAAGGCGTTCGTCGTGATCGTGCGGACCTCGCGGTAGTGCGCCGGGTCGTTGATGTTGGTCGTGTCGACGTCGATCTGCTGGAAGTCCGTCTTGCCGCGCGGGTCGTTCACCAGCTCGACGACATAGTACTTGTCCTCCGTCGGCTGGAGCCGGAGCTCGACGTAGCTCTTGATGGTGTTGGCCAGGAAGTTGTAGTCGGTGCGGAGCCCGACCACCGTCTGGAAGCGGCTGATCCCGCCGACGAGCTCGCCGACGTCCTCGACGACCGTCTCGACCTCGTTGATCAGCGTCTCGTCCTTGGTGAGGCGGCCGAGCGTCCCCTCCCCGCGGTCGACGCGCGCGGCGATGCTGTCCACGTGCTTCAGCGCCGACTCGAGGTTCTCGGTCGCGCGCCCCACCCGCTCGGCGGCGCGCCGGAGCTCGCCGGGCTGCCCGCCCTGCTGGCCGGGCACCTCGGCCGCGGCCGTCATCGTGCGGATGTCGCGGCTCACCTGCTCGACGTTGCGGAGGATCTCCCGCAGGCGCGGGCCCGACTCGCCCGTGATCTGGTTGATGTTGTTGATCGTCTGCGTGACGCCCGCGCGGTTCTCGCGCACGGTCGCGTTCATCTGCTCGGTGACCTCCGCGAGGTTGTCGAGGATCTGCGCGAGCCGCTCCTGCCCGTTCTCGGAGCCGACGGTGTTCTTCAGCGTCTCGGTGACGGTCTTGACGTCCTTCAGGATCTCGGCGACCTGCCCCTGCATCGACTGGATCGTCGGCTCATCGATGTAATAGAGGACCCTCCCCTCGTCGGGGATGCGCGGCTTGCCCTCGGTGCCGGGCGAGAGCACGACGAACGACTCGCCGATGAGGCTCGTGGCGCGCTTGCCGATGGCCGCGTCCTCGTAGAGCGGGACGTCGGGGCTCATCTTGATGTCGATGCGCGCCTGGCCGTTGTAGAGCGAGATCTTGTCGACGACGCCGACCTGGATGCCCGAGATCATCACCCGCGATTGCGGGGACACGCCGATGGCGTCCGGCAGCGTGGCCCAGACGCGGTAGCCGTTCCCGCCGCCCACGTCGCGCGAGACGAAGCGGTACCCGCCGTAGGCCGCGCCTGCGAGCACGATCGTCATGACGCCGACCTTCGCGGCCTTGGAGACCTCAGCCATCCTGCGCGAGGGCCACGGTAGCACGAGCCGACCGCGGGACCGCGCGGGTTTCTCCCCGACGCCACGGGTGGCGCGTGGCGCGCCGCGGTCCGACGCGAAGAGGCGCGCGCGCCTGTACGGCAGGAGACGGGCACCAGGTCCGGAAACCTGCTAGCCGAGGCGTATGCGGTCGTGGTGGGCCAGAGGGGTGTTCGGCGCGGCGCTCACCTTCGCCGGGGCGGCGGCAGCGGAGCCGCCGGCGCTCACGTGGGAGGCGGCGACGCGATCGCCGCAGCCGCCCGCGGCGCTCGCGCCGGACGTCGCCGCGCTCGCGGCGCGCTGCGGGAGCGCGGACGCGGCGCTCGCCGCCGTCGCGCGGCGCAACGTCGAGCGGCAGCTCCAGGGAGGGGAGATCATGCCGCCCGACGAGCTCGCCTTCACCCTGCGCGCCGCCGGCGCGCCGCACGCCTGGCCGAGGGGCTGGTCGATCTCGGGCCGAGGGCTGGGGCCGGACGAGATCGGGGCGCGGCTCGACGGGTGGATCGCGGGCTGGACCACGCTCGGGGTGCGGCGATGTGGGGTGGCCCAGGCGAGGAAGCCGGATGGGACGGTGATCGTGGCCGCGGTCGGGGTGGACGCGCTCGCGGATCTGTCGCCGCTGCCGACGACGGCGCGGGTGGGGCAGTGGGTGACCCTCGAGGGGACGATGCGGGTGCCGGCGAGCGCGGTGAAGGTGGTGCTGCTGGGGCCGCGGGGCGCGCCCAAGACGGTGCTGAGCTCGCTGTCGGGCGCGCGGCTCCGCTCGAGCTTCGCGGTCGACCAGCCGGGGAGCTGGCTGGTGCAGGTGCTGGCCACGGTGTCGACCGGGCCGAGGCCCGTGCTGGAGGCGATGATCTTCGCGGGGAGCGCCCCGCCGGGCCGGTACGTGCGCGCGACCGCGCCCGGCGAGGAGGCCGCGAAGGGGGCGCAGGGCGACGAGGACGCGATGCTGCGGATGATGAACACCGCGCGGGCCTCGGAGCACCTGCCGGCGCTCGCGCGCGACGCGGCGCTCACCGCGCTGGCGCGGGCGCACTCCGAGGAGATGATCAAGGCGAAGATGGTGGGCCACGACGTGGGCTCGGGCGATCCGGCGGTGCGCCTCAAGGCGGCCGGCTACAGGGCGACGATCGCGGGGGAGAACGTGGCCAGCTCGAGCACGACCGAGGGCGCGCACCGCGCGATCTGGGCGAGCCCGTCGCACCGGGGCAACCTGCTCGACCGGCGCTACGGAAGGACCGGCGTGGCCGTCGTGCGCGACCCGAGCGGCCGGGTCTGGGTGACGCAGCTGTTCGCGGGGTGACCGCGGGGCGCCGGGCGCGTGGCGCCGGCGGGGTCAGGCGCCGCCACGCTCTCGCCGGAGCCGCTCGAGCTCCGCCAGCGCGTCCGCGAGCCGGTGCTCGGCCTCCTCGCGGGCGCGGGCCTCCTCCTCGCGGGCGCGGGCCTCCTCCTCGCGGGCGCGGGCCTCTTCCTCGCGGGCGCGGGCCTCCTCGTCGAGACGCAGCTCGAGTTCCTGCGCGCGCTGCTCCGCGGCGTCGACCAGGGCGCCCAGCTTGTCGATGAGCTCGTCGGTGTCGGGGATCGCGGCGTCGCCCGCATAGAAGCGGAGCCTGCCGTCCTCGACGACGAGATCGAGCCCGAGCACCCGCGACGCATAGTGGCCGCGCTGGGGGATGAGCGGCTCGTAGACCTTCGCGGCCGAGGACGGCAGGCGGAAGCCGCGCAGCGAGCCGCGCTTGCGGTCGTACACGAAGTACTCCGGAATACCGAGCCGCGCGAACCACTCCACGTTGCGCTGGAGGTCCTTCCTGCGCTTTCCGCGGACGATCACCTCGAGAGCGAAATCGAGGCCCTTGCCCCCGTCCAGCACGACCCACCGGTCGCGCTCGTGCACCTCCACGTCGACCACGGCGATGACATCCGGCGAAAAGACGCGCTCGCCCGGGTAGTACACCGCGAGGTTGCCGCTGACGTAGACGCGGCGGCCAGCGCGCCGGAACCAGCGATCGAGCGTCGTGCGCGCCCGGGTCACCGGGTGCCAGTGCGGATCGCCCTCGGGCGGCGAGGCTTCGTCCAGGGGGAAATCGGACGGGAGGCTGTCCACGACCTCGCGGCGCTGCTCGGGCGTGAGCTGCTCCCACACCTCGACGGTCGGAGCGCGCGGGTCGTCGGGATCTACACGCCACGGGGTCGCACAGCTCATCGCCCGATTCTACCCGCGCCGCGCTGGTCCGTCAGCTCCTGGGCTCGATGGAACGTCGGCGCGAAGCTTACGGTGAGCGGGCGCCCGGCGCTCGCCGATCGCCCGCTTTCCACCGCCGCAGCGGCTCCTGCGGCTCGTCCGGGCGGCCGCCGTTCCGCGCGTGTATCCTTGCACCGATGGCTGCACGCCCGCTTTACGTCGGCATCGACCTCGGCACCACGAATTCGACCGCGGCCGCCTTCGACGGCGAGAAGGTCACCCTCGTCAGGAACTCGCAGGGCGCGACGCTCACCCCGAGCGTGGTGCGGATCGACGCGCGCGGGACGACCACGGTCGGCGCGCGCGCGCGCCGGTTCCTCGAGAGCGATCCGCAGAACACCCGCGCGGAGTTCAAGCGGCTGATGGGGACGGCCCAGCCGATCGAGTTCGCCGCGGCGAAGGTGACGAGGAAGCCCGAGGAGCTCGCCGCCGAGGTGCTCCGCTCGCTCCGCGCCGACGTCGCCGAGCACCTCGGGGCCCTGCCCGCCTCGGCGGTGATCTCCGTGCCCGCCCTCTTCGAGCTGCCCCAGAGCGCGGCGACCTCGGAGGCGGCGCGGCTCGCGGGGTTCGAGCGGGTCGAGCTCATCCAGGAGCCGGTGGCCTCGGCGCTCGCGGCCGGCTGGACGGCCGAGGAGCCCACGGGCAGCTGGCTCGTCTACGACCTCGGCGGCGGGACCTTCGACGCCTCGCTGCTCGAGACGCGCGACGGGCTGCTCCGCGTCGTCGGGCACGACGGCGACAACTTCCTCGGCGGGCGCGACTTCGACTGGGCCATCGTCGACTGGGCGCTCGCCGAGATCGCGCGCACCCAGGGCGTCACCGTGAGCCGCGCCGACCCGCGGCACGCGGCCGCGCTCCGCAAGCTCAAGCTCGCGGTCGAGGAGGTCAAGATCGAGCTCACCCGCGCCGACGAGGCGGCGCTCGCGATCCCCGGGGCGTTCGAGGTGGACGGCGCGCCCGTCGACGTCGATCTGGTCCTCGGGCGGTCCACGCTCGACGCGCTCTGCGCGCCGATCATCGACCGCTCGATCGAGGTCTGCCGGCGGCTCCTCGCGGCGCACGGCCTCGATGCGTCGCAGCTCGCGCGCGTCGTGCTCGTGGGCGGACCGACCGTGATGCCGGCGCTGCGGGCGCGCGTCCGGGACGCGCTGGGCGCGCCGTTCGGCGAGGGGCTCGACCCGATGACCCTCGTCGCGCAGGGGGCCGCCATCTACGCGGCGACCGCCGGGCTCGACGCGCGGGCGTCCTCGCTCGCGCGGGCCGAGGGGGCCACGGAGGAGGGCCGCCGGCTCTGGCTCCAGTACCCGGCGATGTCGAGCGACCTCACGCCCCACGTGGTGGGCCGCGTCGTGGAGGGGCCGGGGCCCGCGCCCGAGCGGATCCGGCTCGCGCGCGAGGGCGACGGCTGGGCGAGCGCCGAGGCGCCGCTCGACGCCGAGGGGGCGTTCGTGGTCACCGTCGACCTGCTCCCGCGCCGGCCGAACGTGTTCCGCGTCGAGGCGACCGCGGCCGGCGCGAGGGTGCCGGTGCACCCGCGGTCGATCACCATCGTCCAGGGGCTCACGATCAGCGATCCGCCGCTGTCGCGCACCGTCGGGGTCGCGCTCGCGGACAACTCCGTGCGGGTCTACTTCGAGCGGGGCGCGCCGCTGCCGGCCCGGCGGACGTTCGTGCACCACAGCGTGGAGAGCGTGCCGAAGGGCTCCAGCGCGTGCGTGCTGAAGATCCCCATCGTGCAGGGTGAGCTCGACGTCGCCCACCTCTGCCGCGTGGTCGGGACCCTCGAGATCGACGGGAGCGGGCTCACCCAGGCCCTGCCCGCGGGCGCGGCGATCGAGCTCACGCTCGAGCTCGATCGGGGCGGGCACCTGTCGGCGCGCGCGCTGATCCCGTCGCAGGGGCTCGTGTTCGAGCGCGTCGCGCACCTGCTCGTCCCCGAGGCGGCGCCCGAGGTGCTCGACGCCTCGCTCGCGGCCATGCGCGAGCGGCTCGCGTCGGTGCGCGAGAGCGCCCTGCGCAGGAACGCGCCGCACGCGCTCGGCAAGGTCACCTACGTCGAGTGCGCGCTCGCCGAGGTGGAGCGCGACGCGGCCGCGGCGCGCGGCGGCGACGCCGACGCCGGGCAGAAGGCGCGGCGCGCGCTGCTCGAGCTCGACGTCCTGCTCGAGCAGGCCGAGGCCGACAAGCGCTGGCCGGAGCTCGAGGCCGAGGCCCAGGCCGCCGTCGCGAACGCGTCGGTGTGGATCTCGCAGCTCGGGTCGAGCACCGAGAAGGCGCTCCTCGAGGAGGCCGCGCAGGGCGTCTCGCGGGCGCGCGCCGAGAAGAACCAGGTCGAGCTCCAGCGGCAGCTCCGCCTCGTCCGCAACCTGAGCAGCGCGGCGTTCCAGCGGCACCCGAAGGCGTGGGTGTGGATGTTCGAGGACGCCGCCTCCGAGGCGCACCAGGCCTCGGATCTGGTCCGCGCGCAGAAGCTCGTGCGCGACGGGCGCGGCGCGGCGGAGCGCGGCGACACGGCCGCGCTGCGGGCGATCACCGAGGAGATCTGGCGCCTCCTGCCGGTCGACGCGCAGAAGCGCAGGCTCGGCCACGAGTCGGGGGTGCGCTGATGGACGGCGCGCTCGGCCGCATCCGCGACAACCCGTTCTACGTGCTCGGCCTGCGGCCGACCGCGAGCCGCGCGGAGATCGAGCGCGAGGGGCAGAAGCTGCTCGGGATGCTCGAGCTCAAGCTCGCGAGCGCCGCGACCTACGCGACGCCGGTCGGCCCCGGCGTCCGCACGGCCGACAAGGTGCGCCAGGCAATGGCCGCCCTCCGCGACCCGGAGCGGCGCCTCGCGCACGAGGTCTGGGCGCGGCTCGACCCGAGGCCCCCGCCGGAGGACGACCTCGACGACGACCTCGACGACCTGCCGCCGCCGGAGCCGCCCGGGGAGGACCCGCGCGCCCCGTGGCCGGAGGCGCTGTCGGCCCTCGGCTGGAGGGCGCGGTGAGCTGGGGCGCCGCCCTGGGCATCGCGATCGCGCTGCGGGCGATCGGCGTGGTTGTCGCGCGGAGGGCCCGGCCCGAGGCGTCGTGGCGCGAGCTCGTGCTCGGCTCGGGCAGCTGGCGCATCCCGATGACCATCGTCCTCGTGCCGGTCGCGTTCGTCCTCGCGCTCGGCCTCGCCGCGGGTCAGCTCTGGTGCGCGCTGCTGCTCGCGCCGCTCGTGCTCCTCATCGCGCCGTGGATCGTCGCGCGCCGCGTGCTCATTCCGCTCGGGCTGCCGCGCGCCGCGTACTTCGCCGCGTGGCTGTCGGACTGGACATGGCGCGCCGACCGGCGCGGCGGCGCGGCGCTCGCGGCCGCGTGGGCGCTCTGCCGCGCGCGGAGGCCGGGCGCCGCGGCGGAGGCCTGGGTCAGCGAGCGGATCGAGCGCGGCGGCGAGCGCGCGGGGGCGGGACCCGCGCCGTCCTCGGTGAGCGCCGTTCCGCTCCGCGGCGCGGGGATCGCCGCCGGCGCGATGCTCGCGGCGCACCGCGGGGACGTGGAGGGCGCGCGGGCGCTCTTCGACAGCGTCGCCGGCCTGGACGAGCGCGCCTGCCCCCGCGAGGCCCGCCGCATCGCCGCGGGCTGGCTCGCCGCCGAGGCGGCCTCGCGCGGCGACTGGGCGGCCGTGCTCGAGCGCGCGCGCGAGGGCGGCGGCAGGGCGCTGTCGCTGCTCGGCGCCGTCGCCGCGCGGCTGCTCGGGGAGGCGCCCGCGCCGGGCGCGCTCGAGCTCTGGCTCCGCTGGCTCGCCGCGCCCCACCGCCGCGCCACGCTCCCGCTCGTGCGCCGCGCCCTGGCCGCCGGCGAGGGCGCGCCGCCCCCGCAGCCGGAGGAGCCCGAGCCGTGCGCCGCAAAGGTCGCCGAGGGCGACCTGTGGAGCCGCGCGGTGCTGCTCCACGCGACGATGCTGCTCCGGCCCCGCGGCAAGGTCTCGGGCGATGATCTCCGGCGGCTGGGCGGCGCGTGGGACGCGGCGCTCGACGACGAGCGCGCCCAGGCCGAGCTCCGCGAGCGCGCGCAGCTGCTCGGCGCCTCGGGCGCGCAGGCGGCGCTCGGCCCGCTCTCGCGCGCGGTCGAGGAGGACCTCGCGGCGGCGCTGCGGGCGGCGCGCGTGCCGCGCGAGGCGTGGGACGATCTCGGCGGGACGATCGGCCGCACGCGCCGGCGCCTCCGGGACGAGCTCCTGTCCGAGCTGGAGCTCGCGTGCGACGCCCTCCGGCGCCGCGTCGACGAGAAGCGCGAGCTCCCGGCGCTCTCGGAGTGGCGCGAGTGGATCTCGCTGCGCGCGCAGTACGAGGCCGCGGCGGCGCTCGTCGGCGCGGAGCTCCGCCGCCTCGCGTTCCCCAAGGTGCACGCCGACGTCTGCCACGCGGCCGTCTGGCTGTTCAACGCGCGCAAGGAGCGGGCGATCGCGAACGCGATGTTCCGGTGGCTCCTCGCCGAGGCCGAGGCGCTCGAGGACGCGCGCCTCGCCGGGCTCCAGCGCGGCAACGTCGGGTGCGGGGTGTGACGCGGGCGAGCGCGCCCGCGCCGCGCCCCGGGGCGCCGGCGGATCGTCCGGAGCCCTCCGAGGCGGCCGCATGATCGAGCTCGACCGGGTCACGAAGCGCTACGCCGGCGCGGTCGCGGTCGACGGGGTCTCGCTGCGCGTCGAGGAGGGCGAGCTCCTCGTCCTCCTCGGCGGCTCGGGCTCGGGCAAGACGACCACGCTCAAGATGGTGAACCGCCTCATCGAGCCCACGTCGGGCGCGATCCGGATCGGCGGCAAGGACATCACCGGCGAGCCGCCGCACGCGCTGCGCCGGCGCATCGGCTACGTCTTCCAGCGGCTCGGGCTGTTCCCGCACCTGACCGTGGCGGAGAACATCGGCGTCACGCCGTCGCTGCTCGGCTGGGACGCGGCGCGCATCCAGGCGCGCGTCGACGCGCTCCTCGAGCTCTGCGAGCTCGATCCGGCGGCCGTGCGCGACCGCCGCCCCGACGAGCTCTCGGGCGGCCAGCAGCAGCGGGTCGGGGTCGCGCGCGCGCTCGCCGCCGAGCCCAGGGTGATGCTCCTCGACGAGCCGTTCGGGGCGCTCGATCCGCTGACGCGCGACCGGCTGCAGCAGTCGTTCCTGGCGATCCGGCGCCGGCTCGGCCTGACCGCGATCTTCGTGACCCACGACCTCGTCGAGGCCCTCCTGCTCGGCGACCGCATCGCCGTGATGCAGGGCGGGCGGCTCGCGCAGGTGGGGACGCCGCGGGAGCTCATGACCGCGCCCGCGGACGAGTACGTGGCGCAGCTCGTCGGGACGCCGAAGCGGCAGGCGGCGGCCATCGACGCGCTGCTCGGCGAGGGGGAGCGCCGGCCGTGAACGAGCAGCTCGCCCTGCTCCCCGGGCGCCTCCTCGCGCACCTCGAGCTCACGCTCGTCGCGCTCCTCATCGGGACGGGCGTCAGCGTGCCGCTCGGCGTGCTGGTCTCGCGCGCGCGCCGCCTCGAGCAGCCGGTGCTCGCCGTCGCGAGCGTCATCCAGACCGTGCCCAGCCTGGCGCTGCTCGCGTTCATGGTGCCCGCGCTCGCCGCGATCGGCGCGGCGAGCATCGGCTACCTGCCGGCGCTGATCGGGCTCGTGCTCTACAGCGTGCTCCCGGTCCTCCGGAACACGGTGGTGGGGCTGTCCAGCGTCGATCCGGCCCTGATCGAGGCGGCCGAGGGCGTCGGCATGACGCCGGGCCAGCGGCTCCGGCGCGTGGAGCTGCCGCTCGCCATGCCGGTGATCGTCGCCGGCGTCAGGACGGCCGCGGTGTGGACGGTGGGGACCGCGACGCTCTCGACGCCCATCGGCGCGGAGAGCCTCGGCAACTACATCTTCAGCGGGCTGCAGACGCGCAACACGGCGGCCGTGCTCGTCGGGTGCGCGGCGGCGGCGGCGCTGGCGCTGGTCCTGGACGGCACGGTGAGGGCGCTCGAGGTCGGCCTCCGCCGGCGCCGCCGGGGCCTCGTGGCGGCGGCGATCGGCGCGTTCGCCCTGCTCTACGCGATCGCGGCGGCCGGCTTCGCCCGGGGGGCGCTCGGGGGCGGCGCGCGGCGGATCGCCATCGGATCGAAGACCTTCACGGAGCAGTACATCCTGAGCCGCGTCCTCGCGGGGAAGATCGCGCGGGACACGGGGCTGCCCACCGAGGCGGTGGAGTCGCTCGGGTCGACGGTGGCGTTCGACGCGCTCCGGACGGGCCAGATCGACGCGTACGTGGACTACTCCGGGACGCTCTGGGCGACGGTCATGAAGCGGGGCGACGCCCCGGCCGACCGGGGCGAGGTGCTCCGCGGCGTCGCGCGGTACCTGCTCGAGGAGCACGGGATCGTGGTCGCCGCCGCGCTCGGCTTCGAGAACACCTACGCGCTCGCGCTGCGGCGCGAGCTCGCGGAGCGGCTCGGCGCGCGGACCATCAGCGATCTCGTGCCCGCGGCGCGATCGATGTCGATCGGGGGAGACTACGAGTTCTTCCAGCGCGCCGAGTGGAAGACGGTCGAGCAGCGCTACGGGATCGCGTTCGCGAGGCAGCGCAGCATGGACCCGTCGCTCATGTACGAGGCCGTGAGGGCGGGCGAGGTGGACGTCATCAGCGCCTTCTCGACGGACGGGCGGATCGTGTCGTTCGACCTCCGCGTCCTCGAGGACGACCGGCGGGCGATACCGCCCTACGATGCCGTCGTCCTCGCGAGCGCGCGGCTCGCGCGGGAGCACCCGGAGGTGATCGAGGCGCTGCGGGGGCTCGAGGGCAAGATCGGCGCGGAGCGGATGCGGGAGCTCAACGTCGCCGTCGACGAGCGGGGAAAGTCCCCCGCGGAGGTCGCCGAGGCGCTGCTCGGGGAGCTCTGACCGGCCGCGCCCGCCGCTACGTGCCGCTCGAGTCGCCGGCGGGCACGTCGCCGCTCGGGTCGCCGGCGGGCACGTCGCCGCGCGGCGCCCCGGCGCCCGGGCGCCTGAGCGTCACGAGGCGCTCTTCGTGGAGCGGCTCGGGCTGGATCGTGCAGTGGTCGAGCGCGTGCCGCTCGCGCAGCCGCCGGCCCACGGCCGCGGCCACGTCCGTCCCGTGGTGCCCCTTGGCGAGCACCACGTGCACCGTGAGCACGTTGAAGCCGTCGGAGATCGACCAGACGTGCAGGTCGTGGAAGTCGAGCACGCCGGGCACGCTCCGGATCGTGTCCTCGACGTGGGCGAGGTCGATCTCGATGGGGCTGCCCTCCATCAGCACGCGGGACGTGTCGCGCACGAGCCGCCAGCCGCCCCAGAGCACGAGCGTGCCGATGGCCGCGCTGATCACCGGGTCGGCCCGCGTCCAGCCGAAGGCGAGGATGAGCACGCCGGCCGCGATGGCGCCGACCGAGCCGAGCGCGTCCGACAGCACGTGCGCCAGCGCGGCCCGCGTGTTGATGTTGTGCCCGCGCTCGCCGGTCGAGAGCAGCAGCGCCGAGACCACGTTCACGATCAGCCCCAGCGCCGCGGTGACCGCCAGCGCCTCGGCGTGCACCGCCTGCGGCGCGCGCCACCTGTGGACCGCCTCGATGAAGATCCAGATCGCCGTCAGCGCCAGCGCGATGCCGTTGGCGAACGCCGCGAGCACCTCGGCGCGCCGGTAGCCGTACGTCCGCGCGCGCGTCCGCGCCTGCGCCGCGATGCGCTGCGCGATGATGGCGAGCCCGAGCGCCGCGGCGTCGGCGAGCATGTGCCCCGCGTCGGCCAGCAGGGCGAGGCTCTTCGACCACCACCCGACCGCCGCCTCCACGAACAGGAACGACGTCGTGAGCGCGAACGCCGCGACGAGCCGCCGGAGCGGCGCGCGCCGGTGGTCGTGATCGTGGTCGTGGTGCCGCGGGCCGCCGTGACCGTGGTCGTGGTCGTGATCATGGTCGTGGCCGGACGCGCCGTGATGGCCGTGCGCGCGCAGCTCGCCGCGCGGAGCGTCGCCCCGGCGCGGGTGCTCATGGGCGCCGCTCCCATGATCGTCGGGCACCCCCATCGCGGCGCCGGAGCGGCTCACACCCGCTCGATGATGGTCGCCACGCCCATCCCTCCGCCGATGCACAGCGTGATCAGCGCGGTCGCCTTATCGGCGCGCTCGAGCTCGTCGAGCGCCGTGCCGACGAGGCACGCCCCGGTCGCGCCGAGCGGGTGCCCGAGCGCGATCGCGCCGCCGTTCACGTTGACGCGGTCGAGGTCGATGCCGAGCTTGCGCGCCGTCTGCAGCGGCACCGCGGCGAACGCCTCGTTGATCTCCCAGAGATCGATGTCGCGCGCCTGCATGCCCGCCTTCTTGAGCGCCCGCTCCGACGCGGGCGCCGGGGCCGTCAGCATGATCACGGGCTCCGCCCCGGCCGTCGCCGTGGCGCGGAGCCTCGCCCGCGGCCTGAGCCCGTGCGCCTTCACGTAGTCGCCCGACGCGAGCAGCACCACCGCCGCGCCGTCCACGATGCCGCTCGAGTTGCCCGCCGTGTGGACGTGCTCGATCGACGTCACCTGCGGGTACCGCAAGCGCGCCAGCTCGTCCACGGTCTCGCCGGCGGGGCCCATCGGGGTCGAGCCGAGGCCCGCGAACGCCGGCTCGAGCTTCGCGAGCGCCTCGATCGTGGCCCCGGCGCGCGGGTGCTCGTCGCGGTCGAGCAGCGGCTTTCCGTCGAGATCGACGACCGTGAACAGGCTCTTCGCGAACCGCCCCTCGCGCGCGGCCCGCTCGGCCTTGTGCTGGCTCTCCAGCGCGAAGCGGTCGACGTCCTCGCGCGAGAAGCCCTCGATCGTCGCGATGAGGTCCGCCGAGATGCCCTGCGGCACCATCGCCAGCTTCTTGCGGAGGGCGAGGTTGTTGCCGTCGAGGGGCGCGCCGTCCGAGCCCATCGGCACGCGCGACATGCTCTCGACGCCCCCGCCGACGGCGACCTCCTGCTGGCCGGACATGACCCCCATCGCCGCGAAGTTCACCGCCTGCGCGCCCGAGCCGCAGAAGCGGTTGACGGTCACGCCGGTCACGCCGTCCGGCCAGCCGGCCGCGAGGATGGCGGTGCGCGCGACGCACGCCCCTTGCTCGCCCGCCTGGGTCACGCACCCGACGACGACGTCCTCCACGTCGTCCTTGCGGATCCCGGTCTTCTCGGCGAGGCGGTTGAGGGTCTGCGCGAGGAGCTCCTGGGGATGTACGCCGGAGAGCGCCCCCTTGCCTGCCTTGCCGCGCCCGCGCGGCGTGCGAACGGCATCCACGATGAAAACGTCTCGCATGACAGGCCTCCGCGCTGGGTGTCCGGCCCTGCCTTAGCACACGACCCGTTCCCGGGGCAGCCCGCTCGCGCCGGGTCTCGGTGGCCCTGAACCGACGCGGATCGGCTATGCTCGCCGCCGATGACGGACCGGTCGCAGCGCATGGTGTGGGTCGATCTCGAGATGACGGGGCTCGACGAGAGCTCGTGCGCGATCGTGGAGATCGCGACCATCGTCACGGAGCCCGACCTCACCGTCGTCGCCGAGGGGCCGTGCCTCGTCATCCACCAGCCCGAGGACGTGCTCGCGGGGATGAGCGACTTCGTCCGCGATCTCCACGAGCGCTCGGGGCTGCTCGCGCGCATCCGCGCCTCCACGCTCTCCGTCGGCGACGCGGAGGCCGAGACGCGCGCGTTCCTCGAGGCGCACTGCGACAAGGGCACGGCCGTGCTGTGCGGCAACTCCGTCTGGAAGGACCGCGCCTTCCTGCAGCGCTACATGCCGGACCTCCTCTCTTTCCTGCACTACCGCATCGTGGACGTCTCCACCCTCAAGGAGCTCGTGCGCCGGTGGTATCCGACGCGCGCCGCGCCGAAGAAGCGCGAGATCCACCGCGCGCTCGACGACATCCGCGAGTCGATCGAGGAGCTCCGGTGGTACCGGGCGAACGTGTTCCAGCCGCTCCCGGGCACCGGGATGCGCTGAGCGGCACGCCGACGCGAGGTGCGCTCGCGGGCGCCCCCGAGCTCGCAGCAGCACCCGAGCCCGCCTCCCCGCGCGACGCTCGCCCCACACGCTCAACCCCGGAGCGCGCTCAACCCCGGAGCGCGCTCAATCCCGGAGCGCGCTCCGTCCACCCAGGCCCCCTTGGGGCGCGCCGCGCGCTCCGACCCGGTGTCGAGGTCTGTGTCCTCGGGCGAACGCGCCCCGTTGCCGACAACGAGAAGAAAAATGTCGGCGTCGCGAGAAATTTAGATCGATCGAGGGAATGCATTTAGTAGGCTAGCCATGCGTCCAGGCCTCCGGCACGAGGTCTGCGGCGCGGACGCCCCGGCGGCCCCAATCCGCCGGGGTGTCGTTTGCCAGCGGGGCAGCGGATCGCCTCAGAAGAGCTGGTCGCCGTACCACCGCTGATGGGGGCTGCGGCGGGGGTCCACGGCCGGGGTCGCGGCCATGGAGGCGGGCCCGGCGCGACGCGTCGCCCGGGACCTCAGGGTCGGCCTCTCGACGGCAGGGCTCACCGCCGCGGGCACACCCGGGTCGCAGCTCACCGGCGGGGCCAACGTCGAGCTGTGCTCCACATCGCTCACGTGAGCCGGAGGATCGGCCGGTCGCGGGGACGGCGCCCCGCGGTGGGCGAAGTACCAGCTCAGCGGTACCGCGATGGCAGCGCTCGTCAGCGCGACGACAAGGAACACCCCGGCGGCCCGGAGGGCGCTGCGGCGCCGCGGGGCGGCGATCTGGACCGAGGGGTGCCGCATGGCCTCGGGGGGGAGGGTGCCGGTGGGCAGGGTGTTGCGCGACGCCGGGGCGGGCGCGCTCCGCTCGGTGTCGGGCGGCGGCTCGGGCCGCGGCGGAGCCCCGCCGGGCGGCGGCGGAGCCCCGCCGGCGAGGGGCGCCGAGTCCGTGAGGAGCAGCGGCCGCACGGCGGTCATGAGCTCCTGGACCGTCTGGAAGCGCGCGTCCGGATCCTTGGCGAGCGCTCGCGACAGCGCGTCGCGCACCTGGGCCGGCACGCCCTGGAGCGGCGGCGGCACCTCGTCCAGCGCGCACGCCTCCAGGTCGTCGCGCCCCTCGAACGGGCGCCGGCCCCCGAGGACGCAGTACAGCAGCATCCCGAGCCCGTAGACGTCCGTGCGCGGATCGATCGCGCGCGCGTCGAAGAGCTCCGGCGCCCGGTACCGCGCCGCGTCCGCCACCGGATCGGCGGGCGCCCCGAACAGCCGGTGCAGCCCGAACGCCCTCAGGACGGCGGCCCCCTGGCCGGTGATCACCACCGTATGCGGGCCTACATCCCCGTGCGCGAGGCCCAGCGCGTGCGCCGCGCCGAGCGCCCGCGCGACGTCGACCGCGAGCTCGTACGCGACGGACCGGAGCCGGGGCAGCAGATCCTCCACCGAGGGGTCGTCGCTCGGCCGGGCGGCGATCCACCCGGTAGTGCCCTCCACGCCGCCGGCGATGACAGGCACGGTGCCGTGCATCGCCGGAGACAGCGAGAGGAGCCGATCGAGCTCGCCGCGGAACGCCTCCGCGTCGAGGGCGACATCCTCCTGGACATACAGCGTGACCTCGCGGCCGTCCGCGTCGAGCGCGCGGTAGGCCTCGGCCGGAGCCGGAGAGTCGAGGCTGGCGACGATGGTGTACCCCGCGAACTCCTGGCCCAGGATCACCATGGGCCCTCCGCCGCGAGCCCCCCGACGAGCGCGGCGGTTTCCGCCTCTCCGCGCGGGAGGACAGCAGAGCGAAGCGCGATCTGCGATGTTGGATCAGCCCACGAAATTCTGTTCACTGCGTCGGACCTCCGGCACGAGGTTCGAGTCCATGACACCCCCGGACACGGCTCGGGGAACATCGGTTGGCGCGAGGGTAACAGAGGTCTCCTGCGCGCGGAAGCCGTCGCCCGGGCGGACCGGGGATCACGGAGCGAGCGAGGCGGCGCGCTCACTTTCCGGAACGACGGCTCGACGGCGGGGTACGCCCTGAAACGGCGCGCTCCGGCGGGCGCGACTTGGGCGGAGCCGCCAAACGAGCGCGCTCCGGATCCTCGCTGGCCAGGGCGAGCATTGCTTGCTTCCTGGGCGAATCGTCAGGCTCCATGAGCAGAAAGAGGATCGCGTTCTGGAGCGTCTCCTGCGCCTGGTCGAAGAGCTCTGCCACGACGGACGCGACCGGGCTGCGCCCGTCGCCGGGCAGGAGCAGGCGCGGATCGCACTGGAGCCCCTGCGCGATGAGGCCGAGCGCGCCGAGCCCGAGATCCCGCTCGCCGCGCTCCACCTGCCGCAGGTAGGTGGCCGAGAGCTGCGCCCGCTCGGCGAACTCCTGCATGCTGAGCCCGCGGAGCAACCGGAGGATGCGGATCGCCTGACCGACCTCCCTGGGGAGCGTGTCGCGCATGAGCGCGAGCCTAGCAGGCAGAGCTCGCCTGAGCCGCCGAGAAGGTCGGGCGCGCTACAGGTATCCTTCGGCCTGCAGCGCGAACATGCGGGCATAACGCTGGCCGCGGGCGACGAGATCGTCGTGGGTGCCCTGCTCGACGATGCGCCCGCCGTCGAGGACGACGATGCGGTCGGCCATGCGCACGGTCGGGAAGCGGTGCGAGATGACGATCGTCGTCCGCCCCTTGGACAGCGACCGGAACCGCTGGAAGACCGCGTGCTCGGCCTCGGCGTCGAGCGCCGCGGTGGGCTCGTCGAGCACGAGGATATCGGCCTGCTCGCGCATGAAGGCCCGCGCGAGCGCGATCTTCTGCCACTGCCCGCCGCTCAGCTCGACGCCGTCCTTGAACCAGCGCCCGAGCTGCGCGTCGAGGCCCCCCGGCACCGCGGTCACGACCTCGTCCGCGCCGCCCTCGGAGACCGCGCGCGCGATGCGCGGCTCGTCGCCGAGGTGATCGAGGCTGCCGAGCCCGACGTTCTCGCGCAGCGTGAGCTGGTATTGGTTGAAATCCTGGAACACGACACCGATCCTCCGGCGGAGGTCGTCGAGATCCCAGGCGCGGAGATCCTTGCCGTCGAGCAGGATGCGCCCCTCGGTGGGCTCGTAAAGCCGCGTGAGCAGCTTGATGAACGTCGTCTTGCCGGCGCCGTTGTGCCCGACGAGCGCCAGGCTCTGCCCGCTGGGGATGTGGAGATCGATGCCCCGGAGCGCCCACCGCGACTGGCCAGGATACCGGTAGCCCACGCCCTCGAACCGCACGCCCCTGTCGCGCGCGCGGTCGGCCGACGCCGCGGGCGCGCCGCCGTTCGTCAACGCGGGCGCCTCGCCGGCCGGCAGCGCGGGCGCCTCGCCGGCCGGCGGCGCGGGCGGCGCGCTGAGCGGGATGCTCAAATACTGAAAGAGATTCGACATGTAGAGGTTGTGCTCGTACATGCCGCCGACGCCGCCGAGGACGGCCTGGAACGCCTGCTGGCCCTGCCGGAAGGCGGCGACGTAAAGGACCATCGCGCCGAGCGAGAGGCGCCCCGCTGCGGCGGAGGCCGCCATGGCGGCATAGCAGCCGTAGAACGCGGCGGTCCCGAGGAGCGACAGGCCATAGGACCACCCGGCGCGGCGGACCGCGAGGGCGCTGTCCTCCCGGTAGAACGACGCGGCGAGCGCCTTGTACCGGTCGAGGAACATCGGCCCGAGGCCGAAGAGCTTCACCTCCTTGGCGTGGCCGTCGTTGGCGAGCACGTACTCGAGGTAGTTGAGCCGGCGGGCCTCGGGAGAGCGCCAGTTGCGGAGGCGGAACGCCGCGCCGGAGAAGCGCGCCTCGGCGACCGTGGCGGGGACGGCCGCGAGCACGAGCGCGAGCACCGCGAAGCCGCTGAACCCGACGAGCAAAGCGGCGTACCCGGCGAGCGTGATCAGGTTCTGCACGAGGGAGAAGCTCTCGGTGACGACCGACGCGGGGCGCGAGGACGCCTCGCGCCGCGCGCGGGTGAGCTGGTCGTAGAACTCGGGGTCTTCGAAATGGCGGAGCTCCAGCGAGAGCGCCTTCTCGAGGATCATCGCGTGGATGTCGATGGAGAGCCGGGCGCCGAGCAGCTGCCGCGCCAGCGAGAGCCCGCGCTGCGCGAGCGCGAGCGCGGCGACGAGGCCGAGCTCGACCGAGACCCACACGAGCGCCGCGCGCTCCTCGCGGGCGACCACCGCGTCCGTGATCGCCTTTCCCACGTAGGCCACCCCGAGCGGCAGCACCGCCGCCGCCAGCGTGAGCGCGGCGAGCGCGAGGGTGGCCGCCTTCGACGAGCGCCAGACGAGCTGGAGCGTCCGCGGGGTGTAGGCAAAGCTGTCCCGCAGGCGGGAGAGGCCGAGCATGAGGGCGGATTCTAACCACGCCGCCGCGCGCTGCCCGGGCAGGCCCGCGAGCGCAGGCGCGGGAGGCCCACGCGCGGGGGCGCAGCGAGCTCCGCCGGCCCCGCGGGGGCGGAGGCGTGGCCAGCGCGCGCTCGGCGGCGGCGCTCGCGCCTCAGGTCAGCCGCGCGGCGGGGACGCGCGCCGCGGGGACGCGCGCCGCGGGGACGCGCGCCGCGGGGACGCGCGCCGCGGGGACGCGCGCCGCGGGGACGCGCGCCGCGGGGACGCGCGCCGCGGGGACGCGCGCCGCGGGGACGCGCGCCGCGGGGACGCGCGCCGCGGGGACGCGCGCCGCGGGGACGCGCGCCGCGGGGACGCGCGCCGCGGGGACGCGCGCCGCGGGGACGCGCGCCGCGGGGACGCGCGCCGCGGGACGCGCGCCGCGGGGACGCGCGCCGCGGGGACGCGCGCCGCGGGGACGCGCGCCGCGGGGACGCGCGCCGCGGGGACGCGCGCCGCGGGGACGCGCGCCGCGGGGACGCGCGCCGCGGGGACGCGCGCCGCGGGGACGCGCGCCGCGGGGACGCGCGCCGCGGGGACGCGCGCCGCGGGGACGCGCGCCGCGGGGACGCGCGCCGCGGGGACGCGCGCCGCGGGGACGCGCGCCGCGGGGACGCGCGCCGCGGGGACGCGCGCCGCGGGGACGCGCGCCGCGGGGACGCGCGCCGCGGGGACGCGCGCCGGCGGCCGCGATGGCGGGCGGGCGCGCGGGCGGCCGCGGTGGCGGACGCGCGCCGCGGGGCACGCGCGCCGGCGGCCGCGGTGGCGGGCGCGCGCCGGGCGCGGTATCCCGGGGGCTCCGAACAAGGAGGCTGTGCATGTCGAGCATGTCCAATATGACGATAGGCTACGGAGCGCTGCTCACGGCGCTGGGCGTCGGCGGCTTCGCGGCCACGAGCGCGCCGACGGCGCTCATCCCGGCCGGCTTCGGGGTGGTCTCGATCGGGCTCGGCGTGCTCGCGCGGCAGGAGAAGTACCACATGCACGCCATGCACGCGTCGGCGCTGGTCGGCGTCGTCGGCGTCCTCGGCTCCGCCCGCGGCCTGTCCAAGCTGCCGGCCCTGCTCTCGGGCGGCGACGTGGAGCGTCCGGCGGCCGTCGTCGCGCAGTCCCTGATGGCCGTGCTCTCCGCGGGCTACGTCGCCCTCTGCGTGCGCTCCTTCGTCGCAGCGCGCCGCGCCCCCGCCCGCCCCTGAGCGCGGCGCGCCGCCCCCGAGCGCGCCGTCCGGCCATCGAGCCAGGCGCGCCGTCGCAGCGCCCCTCTGACCCTCACTCCCCAGCCAGCGCGCTCCGAGCGGTCCTGTCGGCCGCGCGCGCCATCGGAGCCATCGAGCGATGGGCTCCTGTCGAATCCGTAGAGAACGGCCGGTGCGGCGGCCCCCCCGCGCGCCGATGAGCCCCCTCCCCTCGCCTTACTCTGCACGTCCCATCTACGTATGTCCCCTCTCCGCGCGTCGAATCCGGGCCCCCGCGCCGCCGGCGAATCTCCTCATGTCGATTCTTTGACAATCTGGACCAGCAGTCCGGAATGCTATAAATCCGCGCGCAAACGGCCAGATCGGCGCCCGTGCCGGCCGTGCTTGATGTACTGTCGTCGTTACCGGACCATCAACTACCAGAAGAGCGAGCACCATGCTTCGACGCGTCATTGCATTGGGGCTGACGGCGCCTTTTTTCCTTTCGTGCGGGGAGGATGGTGCCGTCATGATGTGGGATTGCAACGAATGCCCCGAAGGCTGGACCTGCACCGAGAACACCTGTATCCCGCCGCATTGCAGCAATGGGATCAAGGATGGTCATCAAGGTGAGACCGACACCGACTGCGGCGGCTCGTGCGAGCCTTGCCGCCTCGGGGCCTCCTGCGAGACGGGAATCGACTGCAAGGAGGGCGTCTGTCGTCTGGGGGCGTGCCAGGCCCCGACGTGCGTGGACGGCGTGGCGAACGGCTTCGAGACCGGCGTCGACTGCGGCACGCGCTCGTGCCCGCTCTGCGCCGCGGGCGAGGGGTGCGTCGCCGGAGAGAACTGCGGGTCCGGCGTGTGCAGGGAGCGTGTCTGCCAGGAGCCCTCGTGCGACGACGGGGTCATGAACGGAAGCGAGCTCGGCGTGGATTGCGGCGGAGAGTGCCGGAGCTGCCGGTAGCGCGAGGAGCGGGCGAGGCGGCCGGGGGCGCTTCCCGGCCGCGCGGCCAGGCGCCCGCGCGGCCGGGGAGCGCCTCCGGCTTCAGCGGGGATCGACGGCGGGCGTAGTCTCGACGCTCACCGTGCCGCCGGTCGCGATCCAGCGGAATCCGTCGATGAGCGCGGTGGAGTCGAAGCGATCGTCGCCGGTGTCGAAGAGGATGAACCGGAGCGAGATCTCCTCGCCGCCGCGCACCGGCGCCCGGGTCTTCAGCCACCGGGTGCCGCCGTCGCGGCGCGGGCTGAAGCCGGTCCCGACGAGCTCGCTCGAGCCGAGCGGGCATCCGTCGCAGACATCGAAGAACGCGATATTGACGCTGACCGGCCTGCCCTCGCCGTCGAACGAGAGATTGCCGTTGTACGACCCGGGAGGCGCCGGCGTGGCCAGCGCGACGAATTGATCGTTGAAGTCCTCGCAGACCCACTCCGGATATTCGTACGTATAGAACTTGAAGAGGAACTCGTAGCCGGTCGCGTTCCGCGGGGCGCGGAGGACGACCTCGAGGCCGATGTCGTCGTTGATGAAGTCGGAGGGAGGGCAGTCGGGGTTGTCCTGGGGGAACCCGGGCGGCGCGGCGCCGGGGCCGTAGCTCGAGCAGCTCTCGGACCGGCAGGCGTCCGGGTGGTCCGGCAGGCGGGCGCGCCCCGTCGAGAGCGCGAGCAGGCGCGCGCCGCCCTGCACGTGCACGTTGGGCCCGAACCCGTCGAAGAGGCCGACCGCGGGCGACCGCGCCGCGGGCGAGCCGTCCCCGCGGACGTACCTCGCGGAGAGCACGCCCCAGCGACGGTCGTCGCGGGAGGCGAACGCGCAGAGGTCGATCGCCCGGGCGCCGTTCGCCGGGTCGAAGTCCTCGAGCGAGAGGCCGTCGTCGCAGGGGGGTGCGACGTTGTCGATGGCGCCGTCGCAGTCCTCGTCTGCGGGCGCGGGGATCTGGCCGCTCGCGTCGGGCTCGGTGACCTCGACCTCGATGGCGCCGGGGTTCACGTTGGCGTCGGCGTCGTTGCAGTCGCCGGCGGCGGGCGTGAAGCCGTCTCCGTCGCTGTCGGCGTTGGGGTCGGTGACGGGGACGGCGCCGCCGCTGCCCGACCCGGGCGCGCCGGGCGCATCGAGCCCGCCGGAGCCGTCCTCGCCGCCGGTGTCCGGGGGCTGCGCGCGCCCGTCGTCCGCGCCGCCCTGCGCGGGGGAGCCGCCGACGGCGGAGCACCCGAGCGCGACGAGGAGCGCCGTCATGGCGGCGACGCCGGGAACGGGGGGAACGAGCTGACGATCAGTCATACTGCACTTTGCCACGAGGACAGGATCGAGCCCGAGCCTGCACACAACGCCGGTCGGGGCGGACGACCGGACGGCCTCAACCTCGGTCGGGCTCAACCTCGGTCGGGCTCAACCTCGGTCGGGCTCAACCTCGGTCGGGTCGGCTCAACCTCGGTCGGGTCGGCCTCAACCCCGGTCGGGTCAGCCTCAACCCCGGTCAACCCCGGTCGGGTCGGCCTCAACCCCGGTCGGCTCGCCTCCCCCGCCGGTAACCCCGCCCCCTCCGCTCGCCCGCCCTCCAGCCGCGCTACATCCGCTCCGGGGCCTCGATCCCGAGCAGGCCGAGGCCCTTCGCCAGCACCTCCGCCGTGAGATCGCACAGCGCGAGGCGCGAGCGGCGCACCTCCTCGCTCTCGGCCCGGAGCACCGGACAGCGCTCGTAGAACGTCGTGAACGACCCGGCGAGCTCGAACAGGTAACCGCACAGCCGATGCGGCTCGAGCGTGGCCGCCACGTCCTCGAGCACGGCGCCGAACCGGAGCAGCTCCAGCGCGAGCGCCCGCTCCGCCGGCTCGCCCACCGTGATCCCGACCCCGCGCGGCGACTCCACCCCCGCCTTCCGGAAGATCGACCGGATGCGCGCGTGCGCATACATCAGGTAGGGCGCCGTGTTCCCCTCGAACGCCAGCATGCGATCCCAGTCGAACACGTAATCCTTGATCCGATCGCTCGAGAGATCCGCGTACTTCACCGCCCCCACGCCGACCGCCCGCGCCACCGCGCCCGCGGCCTCGGCGTCGAGCTCCGGGTTCTTCTCCCGCACCACCTTTGTCGCGCGCTCCACGGCCTCGTCGAGCAGATCCGACAGCTTCACCGTGTCGCCGCTCCTCGTCTTGAACATCTTCTTGTCGGCCCCGAGCACCGACCCGAACGCCACGTGCTCGGCCCGCGCCGGCGGCCTGAGCCAGCCCGCCTCCCGCGCCGTCGCGAAGACCATCGCGAAATGCTGGCTCTGCGGCGCGCCGACCACATAGATGAGCCGCTGCGCGCCGACCGTCGTGAGCCGGTGGCGGATCGCCGCCAGATCCGTCGTGGCGTAGCCGTAGCCGCCGTCCTGCTTGCGCACGATGAGCGGCAGCGGCTCGCCGCCCTTGCCCGTGAAGCCCGCCGGGAAGACGCAGAGCGCCCCCTCGCTCTCGCGCGCCAGCCCCTTCTGGCCGAGCTCCGCGAGCACGTCCGGCAGCAGCGGGTTGTAGAAGCTCTCGCCCGCGAAATCGGCCTCCGTCAGGGTCACGCCGAGCCGGCGGTAGACCGACTCGAAGTAGCGCGTCGACTCGCGCACGAGCTGCCGCCACAGCCCGAGCGTCTGCTCGTCCCCACCCTGGAGCCGCACGACCCGCCGGCGAGAGCGCTCGGCGAACGCCGGGTCCCCGTCGAACTTGGCGCGCGCCTGCCTGTAGAACGCGTCGAGATCGCCGACCGAGAGCTCCTGCGAAGCGGCCGCCTCGCCGAGATCGAGCATGTGCTCGATCAGCATGCCGAACGGCGTGCCCCAGTCGCCCAGGTGGTTCTGGCGGATCACCCGGTGGCCGAGCGCCTCGAGCACGCGCGCGAGCGCGTCGCCGATGATCGTGCTGCGCAGGTGGCCGACGTGCATCTCCTTCGCGGCGTTCGGGCCCGAGTAATCGACGATCACCGTCTCGGGCTGCGCCGCAGGCGCGATCCCGAGCCGCCCGCTGCTCGCCGTGTCGGCGAGCTCGCGCGTCAGGTAAGCGTCCTCGAGCGTCAGGTTCACGAACCCGGGGCCGGCGATCTCCACCTTTCGACAGATCCCGCCGAGCTGCAGCGCCCCCACGATCGCCGCCGCGACCTCGCGCGGCGGCCGGCCGAGGCGCTTGCCGAGCGCCATCGCGGCGTTCGCCTGGTAATCGGCGTGGCTGGAGCGGCGCAGGGAGGGATCGGCTCCAGCGTGCTCGGCGCCGAACGCGGCGGTGATCGCCTCCTGGAAAGCGCGGGAAAGGGCGTGGACGGGATCGGCCATGGCGCATCCTTGGCCCGGCCCCGCGGCCAATTCAATAGGCAAGCCGGCGCTCCATGGCCGAACCGCGCGCCGCCGCCCGCGGCGCGAGCCCCGGCGCGGCCGTCTCGGCCGCGCGCTCGCGCGGCGGCTGCGCGGCGGCGCGAGCGCGCGGCGACCTGCGCATCCACCGAGGAAAACGGGCCTTCCTGCGCGCGCGCCGGCGCGGCGCGCGGCGGCGATCCCCCTTTGACAAAAATCGGGCTAGGCCGGACAGTTCACGCCTCCCGTGAGCGCCTCCTTGCCCCCTGCCCCCGGCGATCCGAAGCCCGCCGCGAGCGACGCGCCCGCGGAGAGCGCGGCCGCCCAGATGGTCGGGACGGTCATCTCGGACCGGTACCGGATCGTGGAGCTCGTCGCGACCGGCGGGATGGGCGCGGTCTACAAGGCCGAGCACCTGCTCCTGCGCAAGTGGCTGGCGGTGAAGCTCCTCCTGCCCTCGGCGCAGGGCTCGCCGGAGCTCACCGCGCGCTTCGAGCGCGAGGCGATCGCGGGCGCGCACATCCAGCACCCGAACATCGCGTCGGCGACCGACTTCGGGACGCTCCCCGACGGCTCCCGGTTCCTCGTGCTGGAGCACGTCCGCGGCACGACGCTCGATCGCATCATCAAGAAGGGCCCGGTGCCCGCCCCGCGCGCCGCCGAGCTCGCGCGGCAGATCGCGGCCGCGCTCGCCGCGGCGCACGAGCGCGGGGTCATCCACCGCGATCTGAAGCCGCGCAACGTCATGGTCGAGCACGGCACCGACGCCGTGAAGCTCATCGACTTCGGGTTCGCGAAGGTCCCGCTGGAGCGCCTCGCCACGACGACCGCGCACAGCGGCGAGGAGCGGCCCGAGCCCATGCGCATCACGCTGAGCGGCATGGTCTTCGGCACGCTCGCGTACATGGCGCCGGAGGCGGCGCAGGGCATGGAGCACGTCGACGAGCGCTCCGACCTGTACGCCCTCGGGCTCATCCTCTACGAGATGCTCGCGGGCAAGCACCCGTTCGACTCGATCGTGCCCGTCGAGCTCTTCCGCGATCAGTGCGAGACGGCGCCGCCGCCGCTCCGGCTGCGCGCTCCGGGCGTGGAGGTGCCGCGCGAGCTGGAGGCGCTCGTGATGCGCGTCTTGCGCAAGGACCCGGCGGCGCGCCCCGCGAGCGCGCGCGCGCTGCTCGCCGCGCTCGACGCCGCGGTGCCGCGGTCCGAGGCCCTCGGCCTCCTCCCGTGGAAGGAGCCGCTCTCGAGCGGGTCGTGGTCCCTCGGCGACCCGCTGCGCGCGCTCCAGGCCGCCGCGCCGCCCGAGCCGCCGGCGCGGCAGGACCGAGCCGCCGCGCTCGAAGGCGCGGCGCGCGGCGGGGCAGCGGCCGCCGGCGGGGCAGCGGCCGCCGGCGGGGCCGCGGCCCTCGACGGCGCGGCCGGCAGCGCCGCGGTGGCGGCGTCCGGCGCGCCGCTCGCGGCCGCGGGCGGCGCGGCGCCCGGGGACGAGGCGCGCGTGGCGGCGGAGCGCCGGCCGGGGCCGCGGAAGCGCGCCCGGGGCTGGCTCGTCGCGGTGGCCGCGATCGCCGCGGCCGGCGCGGCGGGCGGCGCGGTGCTCCTCCGCCGCCTGCCCGCGGGCGCGCCGGCGGTCGCGGGCGCGCCCGCGCCGGCGATCGCCGGCCCGGAGCTCCAGGAGGCGACCGCCGCCATGCACGCGCCGGCCGCCGCGGCGCCCGCCACCCGGGTGCCTGAGCCCCTCGGCGCGCCCCCGCCAGCCCCGTCCGCGGCGCCGGCCGCGAGCGCCTCGGCCCCCGTGCCGGCAGGCTCCGGGTCGGCGTCGGCCGAGGGCGCGGCGCTCCCCGGTCCGGCTCCGCTCGACGGCGCGGAGCTCCCGGCCGAGCGGGAGCGCCTCGTGGGGGCGGTCCGGGCGAAGCGATGGGAGGACGCGGAGAGCGCGCTCTTCGTGCTGCTCGAGAAGGATCGCGCCGCCTTCGAGCAGCGCGACGTGATGACGGCCGCGGCCGCCGTCGCGGTGAAGAGCTCGTACCGGCCCGACGGCCGCGCGGACCCGATCTTCGAGGCGCTGGAGAGCCGCCTCGGCCAGGAAGGCCTCGACATCGCCTACGAAATTGTGAGCGGCTACGGCGGCACGCAGGGCGGAAAGCGCGCGGCCGCGCTGCTCCGCCGCCCCGAGGTGCTGGAGCGCGCGAGCGTCCCGCTGCGCATCGCCGTGGAGCTGCGCGAGGCCCCCTGCCGGCGCAAGCCGGCGCTCTTCGAGCGCGCGGCGCTCGAGGGGGACGCGCGCGCGCTCGTGTTCCTGGAGATGCTCCGCTCGTCGCAGTGCCAGCCGCGCATCGGGCAGTGCTGCTTCCACCACCACGCGGGGCTCGAGCGCGCGGTGCGCTCGCTGCGCGACCGGCTGCGCTACTGATCCGCTGCGCCGGCGCCGCGCCGCTGCGCCCGCGCCCGTCCCGCTGCTCCCGCAGGGCCCGGGCTCCCGGCGGGACACGGGCCACCCCCGACGGCCGCCGAGATGGGCTACGCTCGCGTCCGCGGTCCCGAGCGACGAGCAGGCCCGAGCACGGCGGCGAACGGCGCGCGGACGAAGAGAACAAGGAAGAGGAATGAGCGACAAGACGAATGAGGAAATCTACAGGGCCTACCTGCTGGCTTACGCGTGCAGCGGCGACACCTCGAAGGTCGCGGTGCTCCAGGACGCGCGCCCGCTGACCGCGACGGTCGCCGCCGCGCTCGCCCTCGCGGAGCGCGATCGCCAGGCGGGCGAGCCGCCGGACACGTGGGACTCGCTGACCGAGCGCCTGCAGGCCATGTTCGACGACTTCGATCCGCACGGGTACGACCTGGCGACCGGAGACGACGAGGCGCTCGACGACGAAGAAGAGGACGGCGACGAGCCGATCGCCTCCTGAGCCCGCGCCTCCGCCGCCGCGGGCTCCCCTCGCGCCGCGCGGCCGGCGGCGGCCAGGCAAGGACGGGGAGGCGGTAACAGGAAGAAATGATGAACGATCTTCCTGCTTTACCGCCTTCCTGCGGAGCCCTCTCCGGAGGGACGTCACCGGGACCGGTGCCTCCCGGGGAGGCGCCGGGGAGCGGCCCGCTCACCCCCCGAGGGTCGCGCCGTTCGAGGCGATGACCTCGCGATACCAGTGCGCCGAGTCCTTCAGCACGCGCTTGCCCGTCGGGTAGTCGACGAAGACGAGGCCGAAGCGGTGCTTGTAGCCGTGGGCCCACTCGAAGTTGTCCAGGATCGACCAGTGAAAGTAGCCGTTCACCGCGGCGCCCTCGGCGATCGCCCGGCGGAGCTCGATCAGGTGGCGCGCCATGAAGTCGATGCGCTGGGGGTCGTGCACCTTCCCGTCGAGCGAGATCCAGTCCCGGGTGGACAGGCCATTTTCGGTGATCACGATGGGGCGCTTGTAGCGCTCATAAAAGAACCTCGGCCCCCAGTAGAGGCACTCGGGGGTGACGGACCACTCGAAGGCCGTGATCGGGTGTCCCACCGGGTGCGGCACGACCTCGGCGCCGCCGTTCGCCCCGGCGCGCACCGGCACTCCCCAGTAGACGTTCACGCCGCAGAACTCGACCGGCTGCGCGATGATCTCCATGTCGCCGCTCCGGATCTCGGGCAGCTCGTTGGCGAACAGGCGGAGCCCGTCCTCGGGGTACCTGCCGAAGAACACGGGATCCATCCACCACGTGTTGGTCCACGTGGTGCGGGCGCTGACCGCCCACGTCGCCGCGCGCGCGGCCTCCAGATCCTCGGGTGACGCGCTGGCGGGGTATTTGACCTGCGCGACCGGCGCATAATAGACGTTGCACTTCCCCGGGCTCGCCGCGCGGATGGCCTGCACCGACTTGCCGTGCGCGAGCAGGACGTGGTGGCACACGCGCAGGACCTCGGCGAAGCGCAGCCGGTCGCCGGGCGCGTGGCGACCCTCGTAGTGGCCGGCGCCGGCGAACACCTGCGGTTCGTTGAGCGTCATCCAGTCCTTCACCCGATCGCCGAGCTTCTCGACCACGACGCTCGTGTACTCGGCGAACCAGTCGGCGCTGTCGCGGTTCAGCCAGCCGCCCTTGTGGTAGAGCGCGAGCGGGAAGTCCCAGTGGAACAGCGTGACGTGGGGCGCGACCCCCGCCTCGAGCAGCGCGTCCACCAGCCGATCGTAGAACGCGAGGCCGCGCTCGTTGACGGCGCCCGTGCCCTCCGGCAAGACGCGCGGCCACGAGATGCTGAGTCGGTAAGCGCGGAGGCCGATGTCGCGCATGAGGGCGACGTCCTCCCGGTACCGGTGGTAGTGGTCGCACGCGACATCGCCGGTCTGGCCGTTCCAGATCGCCTCCGGCTTCTTGCAGAACATGTCCCACACGGACGGCCCCTTGCCGTCCTCGTACGCGGCGCCCTCGATCTGGTACGACGCCGCCGCGGCGCCCCACAGGAACCCTTCCGGAAAGCCCTTTTCGCTCGGTGCCTCTTCGCTCGGTGATCGCGTCATGGTGGCCGCACCATACCAAACGCTGCCGAGCGCCGCACCGCGACGTCAGCCAGCCTCGCGCGCCTCGTAGCCCTCCTCGCGCACGGCCGCCACGAGCGCTTCGGTCGTCGCGCTCCCCTCGACGATCGCCTCCCCGCGCTCGAGGCTCACCTCGCACACCCGCGTGACGCCGGGGACCTTCGCGAGCGCCTTCGCGACCGCCCGAACGCAGTGGCCGCAAGACATTCCTTCGATAGCGAGTCTGCGCACCTCCTCCCTATGCCCCCACCAGGCAGCAGCGTCAACGAAGCCGCGCAGCGTCAAGCGCCCGCGCAGCGTCAAGCGCCCGCTCAGCGTCGAGCGGCCGCGCAGCGTCGAGCGGCCGCGCAGCATCGAGCGATCGCGCCGCGTCACCGCGGGCACTCCGGGCACGCCTGCCCGCCGCAGTCCACGCCGAGCTCGCCGCCGTTCCGCACGCCGTCGATGCACGTCGGCTCCTCGCACACGCCCGCCCAGCAGACGCCGGTCTCGCAGTCCGCGCCCGTCGCGCAACCGCCGCCCGGCGGACAGGGCGCCCACGGACCGCCGCAGTCGACGCCGGTCTCGGAGCCGTTCCGCACGCCGTCCGAGATCGACGGGCTCTGGCAGGTCTTCGGGTCCCCGAGGCACACCCCGGAGATGCAGTCCTGCGGGACGGAGCAGCGCGACCCGTTCTCGCACGGCCGCCTGCAGATACCGCCGCAGTCCACGTCGGCCTCGTCCGGGTCGCGCCGCAGGTTGATGCAGTGGCTCGGCGCGCAGAAGCCCCCGCCGCGCTGCGCGCCCACGGTCGGGACGCAGATGCGCCGGGTCCCGCACTGGTCGTCCTCGACGATGCAGTCGAACGGCTGCGCCTCGTAGCAGATCTGGTCGACCGAGTAGAGATCCATGAGGCTGATCCCGTTGTCGAAAGGCACGTTGACAGGCCTGTTCTCCACCGAGCAGACATCGGAGGTGCACAGGTTGCCGTCGTTGTAGAAGTCGGCCGGATCCGGCTTGGAGACGACCTTTCCCTCGTGCGTGCACTCCAGCTGCGCGCAGTCGCCGCGCACCTGGGAGGGCAGCGGGCCCGGGTAGATCTCCAGCTGGCACACCCGGTCCACGCACCGCCCGGCGCCGCAGCGCGGGTCCGGCGGTCCGGCGCACTTCGCGTCGTTGTCGCACGCCGTCCCGGCCGTCCCCGGCGCGCAGCTGAACCAGCCCTCCTGGCACTCGCTGCACGGCCTGCAGGCGAGAAAGCAGTCAGGCGCCGTGTCCTCGGGCGCGCAGCACAGCGTGTGCCCCTCCTGGACGCACGTGCACTCGTTGTCCGTGCACTCCGTGCCGGGCGCGTACTGGGTGTCCGACTCACAATCGGCCGTCGACTCGCACCGCCCTCCCATCTGGCTCATCCGCTCGCAGGAAGAAACCGCCAGGAAGATGAGAAATATGGAGATAAAAACGGAATGCTTAAGAC
This sequence comes from Sorangium sp. So ce836, assembly GCF_028553905.1. Classification (NCBI taxonomy): domain Bacteria; kingdom Pseudomonadati; phylum Myxococcota; order Polyangiales; family Polyangiaceae; genus Sorangium; species Sorangium sp. So ce836. The sequence goes on from NZ_CP102233.1 coordinate 12,242,076, forward strand.
ATCTGATCATGCGTCCAGTCCTCCGGCACGAGGCCATGGCGCCGACACCCCGGCGGCCCCAATCCGCCGTGATGTCGCTTCCAACTCGCGACGATCCTACTCGGACCTGGCACAGGTCTGCCAGTCCTGACGACAGTTTTCGACACGTTGGATCAGCCCGGCATCGAGGGCCGACGCGATTACGTGCGCGCGTCTCGTTCCATTTCGGATTCGGCTGCTCGCGGCGGCGCTCCTCGGCTCCGCGCTTGCGCCGCCCGCGCCGGAGTGGTTCGCTGCTGCGCGTGACGGCTCGCGAGCACACGGCGCTTGTCGGCCACGGCGGTGTGCACGTCGTCGAGGGCGCCGGGGCGACGCGCCGCCACGCGCTCCACCTCGTCAAGCTGATGGTGCCGCTCGACGGCCCGCTCGAGGTCGCCGTCGAGGGCGGGCTGCCGTTCGGGGTGCGCGCGCCCGTGCTCACCGGCGCCGGGGTCGCCCATTCCGTCGGCGCGCCGGGCGCGACGGTCACGGTGTTCCTGCCGCCCGACGGGCTCGGCGCCGGCGCGCAGGCGGTCGGCCGCGGGCGGGCGCTGGTCCTCGAGGGGGCGCAGGCCGATCGGGTGCGCGCGGCGGCGCGCGACGTGCTCCGCGGCCGGCTCGACCACGCGACGGCGCGCGAGCTCATGGGGGCGTGCGCCCGCGCGTTCGCGCCGGGCGGCCCGCCGTGCGACCGCCGCGTGCTGCGCGCCATGCATCGCCTCGCGGGGCAGGCGCCGGCCCGCCCCGCGCTGGGCCCGCTCGCCGCGGCCGAGGGCCTCTCGCGCTCGCGGCTCTCGCACCTCTTTCACGACGCCTTCGGCCACCCGCTGCGCGACTACATGACCTTCCTGCGCGTCATGTCCGCCGTCCGGGCGCTCGTCGACGGCGCCGCGCCGGCGCGGGCGGCGCTCGCCGGCGGCTTCCACGACCAGGCGCACCTGGCGCGCGCCGTCGCCGCCACGCTGGGCCGCACGCCGGGCTCCGTGGCGCGCAGCCACTTCGTACAAGCGCCGGCCTCGGCCGGGCCCATCGTGGTCCTCTGAAACCCCAAGGAGGACCCATGCCCCCTCGCGCTGTCGGCGCCGCCCGCGTCGCCCTCGGTCTCATCGTCCTGCTCGGCGGCATCAACGGATTCGTCCGCGTCGTGCCGGTCCCCGAGCCGCTCCACCCGTTCGTCCAGCTGCTGGTCGACAGCGGCTACGTCTATGCCGTGAAGGCCGTGGAGATCACCGCCGCGGTCCTGCTCCTGCTCGACCGCCGCCGCCCCCTCGCGCTCGCGCTGCTCTGGCCGGTCGTGGTGAACATCGCGCTGTTCCACCTGCTGCTCGATCCCCGCGCCGGCATCAACGCCGTCATCCTGCTCGGCCTGCTCGGCGCGCTCACGTGGCACGATCGACACGCCTTCGCGCCGCTCTTCGCCGAGCGGCGCTTCGGCTCGGCGTCCCCCGCGGGCAGCCCGGCCCGCGGGGAGCGCGCCTCGCCCGCGTAGCGACGCCACGCATGGGGAGAGGCGAATGAAGAGGATTGGAACCACAGAGAGGCACGGAGAGCACAGAGGATTAGAGAGAGAGTCAGTGAATGAGAGAAGAAGATCTCATCTCTCCTCTTCTCTGCCTCTGTGCCCTCTGCGCCTCTGCGGTTCCGATCCTCTTCCCCGCGTGGAGCCCCGCGCTACGGCGCGCTGTCCTGGAGCACGCCGTCGGGCACGAGGCGGAGCGAGCGCACCGCGCCCTCGCGCGCGAGCAGGACGGCGCCGAGCAGGCCGGCCTCGCTGCCGAGCGGAGAGGCGACCACCGGCACCGCCCCCGCGCGGACGGCTTGGCGCGGCAGCTCCTCGCGCACGCCTTCGAGCAGGATGTCGGGCGCGGCGAGCAGCTCGCCGCCCAGCACGACGAGCTGGGGGTTGAGCAGGTTCAGCAAGACCCCGATGCCGCGCGCGAGCTGCACGCCCGCCTCGTGGAAGATCGCGCGGGCGCTCTCGTCGCCGGCGAGCGCCGCGCCCGCGACGGCGCCGACCGCGTGCGGCCGGGGGAGCGCGGCCAGCTGCGGAGAGCGCGCCGACGCGGCCTCGGCGGCGCGCCGGAGCGCCATGACCGAGGTGAACGTCTCCAGACAGCCCCGGCGACCGCAGCCGCAAGGCGGGCCGTCGTCAGCGACGCGGCAGTGGCCTATCTCACCGCTGTACCCCTGCATCCCGAAGAACAGGCGCCCATCGACGACGAGGCCCGCGCCCACGCCGAGCCCGACGTAGATCCACACGTACGACACCTGTCCTCGCGCGGCGCCGAGCTCCCCCTCCGCCACCGCCGCCGCCTGAGGCAGGTTGTACACGGGCACCTGCATGCGCAGCGCGCGGCTGAGCTCCGCGCGCAGCGGGAACCGCTCCCAGCCCAGGTTGGGCGCGAGCACGCACACCCCGCTCGGCCGCTCGATGAGCCCAGGCACGATGGCGCAGGCGCCGCGCAGCCGCTTCCGCGGCACCCCGCTCAGCTGCAGCACCTTGGGCAACAGCTCGGCCACGTCGCGGACCGTCCGGTGCGGATCGCGCAGGACGGCCGGCTGCTCCAGGCGCGCCCGCATCCGCCCGCGCGCGTCGGCCACGGCAACGGCCGTCTGCTCGACGCCGATCTCGATGCCCAGGTACGCCGCGCTGTCATCGTTGAACTCGAGGAGCCGCGCCGGGCGCCCGCCGCGCGACTCGGTCCCGACATCGCGGACGCTGCCGTTCTCGAGCAGCTCCTCGATGATGGCCGAGACCGTCGGCTTGGTCAGGCCGCTCAACCGCGCGAGGTTCGTGCGGGAAATCGGGCCGTGCTCCTGCACGAGATCGAGGACGAGGGAGCGGTTCAGCTCCCGAGGGGTGCGGTTGCTGGCTGTCTTGTCGTTGGCACGGACCATTCGAGCAGACCGAGACTTAGCCGTTCTCGCGCGGCGAAAGCAAGGGGCGTCACCACCGCGCCGCCACGAAACGCGCGCGGCGCGCCGCCGCCGGCGACCCGCGCGCCGAGCGCACCTGGCCTCCCTCGCTTCCCCGCGTCCCTCTCCTCCCCTTTCCTCCCCCTCACTTTCCCTTGGTTTCCTCCCCTCGCTGGCCGCGCACCACTGCGCTCCACACCCCGGGCGCCCGCGGAGCGCCGGAGCCGTTATGTCATCATCACACGCGCTGAGACCGGGCCCGCGTTGCCGGCGCCCCCTCCAGGTCTTCCGCGTAGCAAACTGCCCCGCAGCGCGGGATGCGGTCGTACGATGAGCACCCCCTGTGTGGCGGAACGCCTCATCCCCGCGTGTGAGGTGGGAACAGGGGGTGCGCGCGGTCTTCTCGCCGTCCGCCCCGCCCGGCCCTGCCCGGACCCGACGACCGCCGCGCTCCGCGGTGCCGTGACACCGCAGAAATCGGCGGCGAGCGGACTCATCTCTTCTCGCGGGGAACGCTGATTGCAAACGGCCCACGCGGGAGGCGAGCAGACGCTGAGTCGATGAGAGCTGACGACGTGGGATGAGTGAAGGAGAGCGATCGTCAAGGCGCTGGCGTGCGGACATACAGACGCACTACCGCCCCAGGTCGGGCGAGGACTCGACGGCATGGAGGATAGGGCGACATCGCGGCGAGGCGCGTCGCGCACGGCGGCCGTCGCGCGAATCGCTCGGCGCGCGCTCTCAGGGGCGATTGACGGGTCCTCGATGGGGTCCTGGCAACCGCCTGCCTGAGAGGGCAGGCCGAGTCGGCTCGCCCGGCGGCTGCGCTGGCGCTGCCGCTCGCGCGCGCTTCGCATTTCCGAGGAGACGCCCGGAGCGCTGGGCGTGTCTCTTCACGAGGAGTTTGCACGATCATGAAGATGGCAGATGTTCTGGGAGCTGTTCTCGCTGTAACGCTCGCTGGCTGCATGGCATCATCCGACGGTGCCGAGGGCGCGGATCTAGAGGAGACCGGGACAGTCGAGGGCGCGCTCAGGCTGAGCGACGTGGCGGTCGTCCCCGTGTATTTCGATCACGAGAACCGTTTCACGGTCGACCGGGAGCGGTCGGTCTACGCGCACTTCACGAGCCATCCGGGCAGGACGCTCACGCTCGAGCTGCAGCCGATCGCCGGGGGCAGGAGCGCCGCGGTCGACTTCAGGCTCCACGAGGTCACGAGCGAAGGTAGGCTGAGGCACGTCCGGCGGCTCCGGGGCGGCCGGGGGCAAGGCGTCGCGACGTGGGAGAGCCGGGGCACCGGGTCGTACGTCGTGCAGGTCCTCTCGCCGCGGGCGTCCGTCGAGGTGGCGCTCCGGCTCTCCTGCGGCGCCGACGCCTGCTCGCCCCTCGCGCAGCCCGGCGAGATGTGCGCCGGCATCGCGGGCATCGGCTGCGCGGAGGGCCTGTATTGCGACTTCGCCCCCGAGGCGAACTGCGGCGCCTACGACCGCAGCGGCACGTGCGAGTTCGTGCCCGAGGTGTGCAGGCAGGATTACGATCCGGTCTGCGGCTGCGACGGCCTGACGTACGGCAACGACTGTGTCGCGGCGACGGCCGGCGTCTCGGTGAGGAGCCTCGGGGAGTGCGGCCCCACGGTGGTGGGGCTCGGCGAGAGCTGCGGCGGCTTCACCCTCGGCGGCCTGCGCGTCTGCGGGGAGGGGCTCTACTGCAAGTACGCGCCCGACGCGATCTGCGGGCGCGCCGACGCGGCCGGCACCTGCGCGGAGAAGCCCGAGGTCTGCACGAAGGAGCTCGCGCCCGTGTGCGGCTGCGACGGCCAGACGTACTCCAACGCGTGCGTCGCCGCCGCGAGCGGCATCTCCGTCGACGTGCGCGGCGCGTGCGACCCCCCGCCTGTCGAGTGATCGCCCCCGGCGGCCCCGCCCCTGCCCGCCCCGTCGGCGCCGCGGGCTCCCTGACGCCGCTCCGCGATGGCGCGGCCGAGCGGAACGCCCCGGCGCCGCCAGGGGCCGCGCTCCAGGCAATCTGAATTTTTCCAGCGCAGTTCCCTATCTGCCTGTCCGATCGGCGCGTCGTCGCCGCGTTCGGCGGGGGCCTATGTTCCCTGGCGCTCGCGCGCGCGGCGTGCGTGGCGTAGATTGGGTACAGCGCTCGACGTCCATTTCCTGGCTCTCTGGGGGCGTGAAGCGCAGGAGAACGACATGCTCGTATCGCCGCTTCCCGTCGATGTCCGCCACGAGTCCGATCGGGGCAGCATCGAGATCTCGTATCCGGGGCGCCATCTCATCTACTACCGTCTTGCGGGGCACATCGACGCATCGCTCGTCCCCGGCCTCGTCAAGCCCACGTTGCACGCCATGGCGCTCCACGGGCACATCGACGAGTTCGTCGATTGCACGCGGATGACCGGCTACGACTCGATCGTGCGTGTCCGCATGGTCGAGTACCTCCGCGCCGCGCGCGAGCGCGGCTCGGTGCTCCAGCACGTGCTCGTCGGAGCCAAGATCGTGGCGCTGGGCGTCTGGCTCGCGAAGCTCGCCGCCGGCGGCATCGAGATCTACCACGATCGCGCCGCCTTCGAGGCCGCGCTGGGCCGCGCGCTCTACCCGGGCTGACGCCGCGCGAGCCGCCGCAAGCCGGTGGCGACCTACGGCTCTCCCCCCGCGCTCCCCTCGCCGTACCGGTGCGCTCGCGCCCGCCGTTCCCGGTTCCTCGCCACCCGCGCCGCCCGGCTCGCCAGGAGCTCCGGCGACGGCTTGCGCCCGCGGAGCGGCAGCTGCTCGGCGTGGTGCTCGTCGAACGACCCCGGCTCGCTGCCCAGCTCGAAGATCGCGACCTCGCGCTGGCCGCGCTCGCCGAGCCGCAGCGGCATCACCGCCGCGCCGATCCCCGCCCCCACGTAGACCGCCCCCTGGCCGGGCTCGCCCCGCTTGCGCGTCCCGTAGAGCCCGTGGATGTACCGGTGCCCCGCGATCTTGCCGATCGAGAGCTCGTTCAGGCGCGCGACCGTCACCTGGCCCGCGTGCGTGTGACCCGAGAGCACCAGCGGGATGCCGTGGCGCCAGAGGCCGTCCGCCTCCTCGGCGATGTGCGAGAGCCCCAGGGTCGGCAGATCGCGCCGCATCCCCTTCACCGCCTTCTCGCGCGACGCGTGGCCGGTATAGGCGTCGTCGAGCCCCACCACCTGGAGCCGCTCGTGGCCCAGCGTGATCACCGTGCTCGCGTTGCAGAGCACCGCGGCGCCGCCCCGCTCGAGCGCGCGCTTCACCGCGTCCGCGCCCGACCAGTGATCGTGATTCCCCAGCACGGCGATCACCGGCGCCTCGAAGCCGCGCACCACCTCTTCCAGCTGATCGAGGTAGAGCTGGCTGTGACACACGAAGTCGCCCGTGAGCACGACGAGATCGGGCCGCTGCAGGTTCGTCAGCGCCACGGCCGCGCGCTGCACCCGCACCGACGTCACCCGGCCGACATGCTGGTCCGTCAGGTGGGCAATGCGAAGCGACGACACCTGCTCGAGGTAAGCCGCCGGCCCCGCGAAGCGGCGGAGGCGAATCCCCATGGTCGCGTCCGCTCCCCCGGAATCCGGCCCCCCGCCCGAGGCGCCAGCGCCTCGCCGGAAGAGCCCCCGCCACCGCTCCCTCGCAGGTACTGCACCGCTCACGGCCGCCGAGTGTACGGGTGAGGTCGAGTGGCCGCCACCTTTTCTTTCGTCGAAGACGCCTTGATGCCGGGGAGCGCAGCAATCTGACGAGCGCGTGGTCCAGCGCTGGACAGCGCTGATCTTGGAAAACTCCGCGCTCGTGCGACTCGGCATCCCTCATCGTGCCTGAGCCCGGCGGATCAGGTCGCGATCGACGGAAGCCAGGGTGGGACAGCCGGCGAGCGCCATGGCCATCGACAGCTCATCGCGCAAGCCCCCGAGCACGCGCGCGACCCCCTCGCCGCCGAGCGCCGCGAGTCCCCACAGGACTGGCCGCCCGACCAGCACCGCGCGGGCGCCGAGCGCGATCGCCTTGAGCACGTCCGTACCCCACCGGACACCGCCGTCCATCAGCACCAGGCACCGCCCGGCGACCGCATCGGCGATGGCGGGGAGCACCTCGATCGTGGCGGGGGCGCCGTCGAGCTGCCGCGCGCCGTGGTTGGAGACGACGACGCCGGCCGCGCCGGCCCCGAGGGCGCGGACCGCGTCGTCGGGCCGGATGATGCCCTTGAGCAGGATGGGGAGCCTCGTGATCGAGCCGAGCCACTCGACGTCGCGCCACGTGAGCGAGGCGTCGTGTCGCGAGGCGACGTAGGCCGCGAGCAGCGATCCCCGCTCCGAGGCGGGGGCCGCCGCGGCGACGTCGAGGAGGTTCGCCATCGCGAGCCCCTCGGGGAGCGCGAAGCCGTTGCGCACGTCCGCGATCCGACGGCCGAGGAGCGGCGTGTCGACGGTGAGCATCAGCGCCCGGTAGCCCGCCGACTCGGCCCGCTCGACGAGCGCGCGCGTGAGGCCTCGGTCCTTGTGGACGTAGAGCTGGAACCACTTCGGCCCGGGAGAGGCCTCCGCGACCGCCTCGAGGCTCGTCGTCGAGAGGGTGGAGAGCGTGAAGATGGTGCCGAGCTCGGAGGCCGCCCGCGAAGAGGCGATCTCGCCGTCGGGGTGCGCGAGGCGCTGATAGGCGGTCGGCGCGACGAGGATGGGGAACGGCACCGTCGTGCCGAGCAGGGTCACGCTCATGTCCCGCTCGGCGACGTCGACGAGGACGCGATAGTGAATCTGGAGGCGGCGGAACGCGTTGCGGTTCTCCCGGAGCGTCCTGCCCTCGTCGGCGCCGGATCGGTAGTAGTCATAGGCCATCTTGGACAGGCGGGCGCGCGCTGCGCGCTCGAAGTCGTCGACGGTGAGCAGCGACGGGGCGGGGCGAGGCTCTTGCACGGCGTTCTCCTGGAAAGCGCGGCGCCGCGTCCTGGCCGCGGGCGCCGGCCATCCTACCAGGAGCGGACGCTCACGCACGAGGAGGCGAACGCGCTGCGCGACGCGATCTACGCCGCGCTGCACGAGGGGCGCGTCCACCGCTGGGCCTCCGGGCGGCCGCCCTCGGGCGGCGGCCCGGAGGCTCGCTCGGTCAGTTGCAGGCGGGGAACTGAGCGCTCGCGGGCTGTCCCCCGGCCTTGAGCTCGAGCATCGCTTCCACGGTGGAGCCGTTGATGTCGGTGGCGCGGACATGGTACGGCGCATTCCCCATGTTCCCGTCGCCGACGACGAAATAGTTGTACGACTGCCGCGTGGCCGTCTGCCACGTGCCGTTGATCTCCACCTCGACCTTCTCGATCGGGTGCGCGTGCCCCTCGACGAGGATCTCGTTCCAGTACTTGTTGGTCGCGTCCTTGAGGCGGAAGGTGACGGGGCTCGTCGTCGGGCACGGGATGTACCGCCAGGAGATCTTCCCCGCCGCGCCGCCGTTGGTGGTCCCGAGATACCCCTCGCGCTCTTCGCCGATCTGGAGAAAGGCGTTCTTGCTGAGATCGATGTGGCCCCTCACGCACTTCGGGTTCGTGGCGATCGGACACTGGTCCACGACCATGGCCTGCACCTTGCGGCCGTCGTCGCGGGAGACCTCCACGCACGCGCCGCACATCCCCGCGCTGTTGTAATCCTCGGTGTTCATGGCGGCGAAGTACTGGCCTCCGCCGAACGGCACGTGCGCGACGACGTCCGGGTTCCGCCCCGTGATCTGGTAGCTGCAGTTCACCTCGGCCGAGCCCATGTCGAGCGTGTAGAAGGTGATCGAGCCGTTCGCGTGGTCCGCGGGATAATCGCAGCTCACCGACGCGCCGCCCGCACCCGTGGTGGTAGCGGTGGTGGTGGCGGCGGTCGTGTTGCTAGGATCGCCGCTGCTCGTCGAGGTGGTGCCCGTCGTCGTGGAGCTGCCCGGGCCAGCGCCGGTGCCCGTCGTCGCGCCGCTCGCGCCCCCTGCGCCGGCCGCGCCCGCGCCGCCCCCCCCGCCGGTGGCGGTCGAGGTGCTCTCCGTACCGCCGGCGTCGCCATTGCCGTCGTCGCCGCAGCCCGCTACGCCGAGCGCGATCAGCGACAGGAGTGGCCATAAAATGCCCGTGGGCACGTAATCCAGCTTCATCTCGGCTCCTTAAGATTTATGATAGGGGTGGATATCCGCGAATCGACGCGACTGGATTACGCCAGGAGGGCCAACCGCGCAACAGCGCGTCGGCGCGGCAAATGCAAATGCAGCAGAGGGCTTCAGGGCCCGAGGGCGCGCTGCTCGATGAAGGTGCCGGAGGCCGTCGTGTACGCGATCCACAGCGAGCCGTCGCGATCCGCCTCGATGGCGACGTGCTTGAACGATTTGCCCTCCACCGCGAGGCAGCGCGGCTGAAACCGCCCTTCGGCGTCGAGCTGACCGAGCTCGAGCGCGTGCGGCGACCCGGGCTCGCGCGCGACGGGCCGGACCCGGGCCACGTGGATCGGCGAGACGCCCTGCGTGGCCGCGATCGGCGCGGGGCTCAGCCCGTTGGGGTAGAGCGACCAGACCGCCGGCATGTCGTCGCGCGGCGCCTGGTCGATGCGGATCGCCGCCATGCCGAACGCCGACATGTCCTTGGACGCCGGGAGGAGCACGTAGGCCGGCCCGTCGGCGCCGGTCGCGAGCGCGCCGTTCAACCGCGACTCGCCCGCGTCGCCGACGAAGAGCACCGCGTCGGGCCCGAGCTCGAGCTTGCCCTCCGGCGTGGCGCCGACCGTGCGGGCGTGCACCGGGGTCAGCGCCGAGCGCGCGTCGATGTACATCGCGAGCGCGCCGCCCTTCCACGGCGACAGCGCGACGAAGGTGGCGCCGCTGCCCTCCTCGGAGAGCGGCACGGCGGGCTTGTCGTCGAGCACCGCGAAGGCCTGGGTCACGGCGCCCTCGCTCGTCTTCCGGTCGGAGAGAAAGGCGAGGAGCGTGTGCCCTCCGGGCAGCGGGACGGCGGAGATCCCGGTGCCGCGGCGCCCGGCGCCGATCGGCGGCCCCTCGCCCCCCCACAGCGGGGTCCTCCGGATGGTGCCGCCGTGATCCATGCAGAACACGAACCGCGAGGCCACCTCGCACGCCGGCCAGGAGGCGCGCGCCGGCTCACCGCCGGCGGCGCCGGCGTCGGGCGCGGCGTCACGGGGCGGTGAGCCCGGAGCGGCGAGCCCGCTGGACGCCGGCACGGCGAGCGGGCCGAGGGCCGGCGCGACGTGCTGCGCCACGCCGTCGCGGTTGAAGATCACGCGGAAGTCCGCGCGGGCCGCCTCGTCCGGGGTCCAGAGCAGCGCCGGCCCGCGGAGCGAGAGCGAGAGGGGGCCGCGCCGGAGCTTGCAGCCCGCGCCGGGGGCTGGGGCTGCCGCTGCTGCGTCCGGTGCTGCTGCGTCCGGCGCTGCGGCGTCGGGGGCTGCGGCGCCCGGCGGTGCGCCGTCGGGGGCTGCCCCATCCGGTGCTGCGGCGTCCAGCGCCCCTGCGTCCAGCGGCGCGGCGATCACTGCGGACGCCGCGCTCGCGGTGGGCGCGACGGAGGGCGACGGTGCGGCAGCGCCCGCATCCGGCGCCGGCCCGGCGCCCGGCGCCTCCGAGCCGCCACGACAGGCGGCGAGCGCTGCCAACACGATTGCGCACGAACGCGGGGACGGGCAGCTCATCGCCGCAGCCAGACTCCGAGCAGGGCCAGGACGTTCCCTGTGCGCATGCAGAAGCTATCTCCGAAGAGACCCTTGCCTGGCCAACTTCGCTCAGCTCAAGTCGTCGAGCACCTCGGCGAGCGACGCGGCGACGATGGCCCGCTCCAGCCACCGTTCCAGGATCTCCGGATTCTTCTCGGCCAGGATGCGCTCCCGCGCCACGTCCGGCACGGCGGTGCCGCGAACCCGGAGCGCCGTCAGCACGGCGCGCGCCGCCTCCTCGGCACGGCCCTCGTTGCGGCCTTCCTTCCGCTCCTCGGCGCGAAGCTTCCTCTCATAATCCTCGAACCACGCCCGGATCTCTGCGCTCACCTCGTCCTCCTTGTCGGTCGCCGGCTCCTGTCCTCCGAGCCGGAAGTGTACCAGCAGCGGCCTGGCGACGCTCTTCTCCCAGGCATCGTCCGGCAGCGCCGCGAGATCGGCCAGCGCCTCGCGCAGGAGGCGGCCCGAGCCGAGCAGCCGCAGGAGCAGCGTCGCCCGCGTCCGCGGCAGCTCCGCGAGCACCACCACGCGCATCGCCAGGCCCGGCACGGCGTGGTAGACGCCTGGTTGCACCGGCTCGCAGCGGTAGGCGTCGAGCACCGTCTCAGGGCGCCCCGGGCCGATGACGACCAGCGCAGGGAAGTCCACCGCCGGCTGCGGCGACGCATCGACGTCCTCGTCCGGCGCGGCGGAGCCGGCCGCGGAGCGGGCGCGGCGCTCGAGCTCGTGATGCCACGTGAGCTGCTTGCGCAGGCACTGGCGGATCTGACGAAGGCTCGGCGTGCGGTGGAACGGCTCGAACAGGCTCGGCTCCGCCGAGAGCTCGCCGAGCAGGCCCATGCCCGCGCGCTCGGCCTGCCGCGCCGGATCAGGCACGCTGTAGACATCGATCTTCTGTGTCGCTGCCAGGACCTCCACCTCGGTCTCCGCCGACGAAACGAGGCTCAACCCGTCTCGCAGCAAGTTCTTGGAGAACTGATCGGAGCGATTGTGCATCGGAGGGCGACTCTAATCAAAAAAAAAGACCATATGGGCCACCATAAACGACGTGAGAATGCGAATTCATCAACCTGCAAAAGCGCCACGTATAACGGGTCGTACCCGCAACGACTCGTTGAACCGCAAGCATTTACCAGCAGGAAAGAGAATCGTTTGCAATTCGTCCTCAGTCGCCGCGCGCCATGGTGAACAGGTACACAGACGTCACGGGCCTGTCCTTCAAGAGCGAATCGGCGCTGAGATACTCAGGGATGATGGGATCGAATGGGCGGACGCGGACGAGCCGAGCTCGGTTTACATCCGAGCACTCAAGAACATCTGGATGGATTGAGAAGCACAACGGCACCCAGCCTCTCTCGGCCAGGCGGGGTCATCAGCGCTGCGTCTCGCTGACCGGACGCTCGGGGCCGGGCCGCCCCTCCGCCAGCGTGTCCCCGAGGCGCTCCTGCGTCAGCCCCCGGCTGCTCGACAGCTTTGTCTCCGCGTGCGGCTCGTCCGATCGGGCGACCGACCCCGCGTGCGCCGTCGCGGGGTGCGCCTCGCTCAGGGGGTGACGGCTTCCAGGCCTCCCCGTGGCGAGCGTCGAGCCATGACCGACCTCCGGCGGCGCCGGTGCGTGCACCGGCCGCGGCGGGGGCGCTCCGGCCGCGCGCGGCGTGAACAGGTCCGCCCAGTCCGCCAGGTGCCGCTGGAGCCTCAGGCGCTCGGCCTCGGGCAGCGCCTCCCCGACCACCTGGCACACGGCCTGGGCGTGCTCCATGCCGAAGCCGCGCGGCGCGCCCTCCCGACGGGCAACCCGGTCGTAGAGCTCATCGCGATCGAAATCGCCCTGATACGCCGCGCCGCGCACCGCGACGGCGACCGGCCCCGGCAGCCCGCCCGCGACCGCGGCCGCCTCGCGCTCCAGCAGCCTCTCGCCCAGCGTCCGCGCGGTCGCCGCGATCGCGCGCTCGGCCTCGTCACGGCCCTCGAAGCCGGCGCGGCGCTGCACCTCCTCGACGAAGCGCTCGTAGTCCATGATGCACCTCCCTCCTGGCGTGATCTAGCGATGCCCGTGCCACGGCGGGACCGGTCCCCCGACGCGAGCCCGGGAGGGGCGACGGCGAGCTGAGCACGCGCCGAACATCCACATCAGCTCGCTGGCACTCCGGCTCGGGAGCGGGAACCTAGAGCGCGAACGGCACGTCGATCCGCAGGATCTCGCGCTCGGACGCCTTCACCGGACGCGGCCGGGCCTACTGCTCGAGCACCGTGATCGACCGGTCCCAGTACGACGCGACCACCGCCCGCGCGCCGTCCTTCGAGACCGCCACCGCGCACGCGCCCTTGCCGGTGGGCAGCGACGCGACGACCCTCGGCGGGTCGCCCGCGATGACGGCGACGCCGCTGCCGGACGGCGGCCACTGGGTCCCGCCGAGCGCCACGAAGAGCGTCTTCCGATCCGGCGACGTCACCCCCGTCCGCGGGACCCCGCTGAGCGGCAGCGTGCTCTTCAACGTCATCGTCGAGAGGTCGATGACGCTCGCGGTCCGCGCGTCGGCGTTGAGCGTGATGCCGTACCGATCCTCGTGGAGCAGGAAGCCCGCCGTCGGACCGACGCCGACGGGCGCCTTCCGCGTCTCGGTCACCCCGGCGACGCTCAGCAGGATCGCCGTGTTGGACAGCCGATCCGGGAAGAACACGGCGCCCCCGTCCAGCGTGATGTCGCCCTCGCGCGGCTCGCGCCCGACCGCGATGCTCCGCCGCGTGGCGCCGAACGGCGACTCGCTCGGGTCGAACAGGTCGATCCAGGCGCCCGCCGGGCGGCCGGCGTGCGTCAGCGCGCCGAGCGCCGCGATGTAGGGGCGCCCCTCGGCCTGCACCAGGAACAGCTGCCCCGTCGCGTGCGGGAGCGTGATGTTCGCGAGCCGCACCCCCGTCGGCAGCTCGAACTTCGTCACCCGCTTCGTGTCCGTCGTCGCCGCGACCACCGTCCGGCCATCCGGGAGCGCCACGATGTCGCCCGGCGTCCGGCCGACGTCGAGCAGCACCGGATCGCGGTCCCACGCCGTCGTGTCCATCACCGGGATCCGCGCGGCGTCCTCGTGCCGCAGCACCGCGACGTAGCGATCGAACAGGAGCCGGATGTGATCGCCCTGCGCCGGCACCGACGCCTTGTGGATGATCTCGCCGCTCTCCAGCGTGTACTCGCGCAGCGACGCGTCGTCGGCGCTGACGTAGATCGACGTGCCGCTCGGGTTGAAGACGACGTCGAGCGGGTGCACGTCCCCGATCCGGAAATCGCGGGCGCGCCAGCGGCCCTTCGGCTCGGGGGGCGGCGGCGGGGGCTCGGGATCCGGGCCGAACGCCGCGGGGTTCGGCGCGTCGTCGGGCGCGCTGACCGAGGCGTCGCCGTCCGGCTCGAGCGCGGTCAGCGGCGGGGCCTCGCCCACGGGCGACTTCAGGCTCGTGATCGTGGCGATGATCACGGCCGCGACGCCGCTCGCCACCGACACCGCGGCCCGCGCCAGGCGCGGCTCGCGGCCGGAGAGCGAGGCGGCGGACCCGCGGTGACGCTCGCCGAGCCACGCCTTGCAGGCGCGGCACTTGCGCGCCCCCTCGACGATCCGGGCGCCGCAGCTCGGGCACGGGACGCGGCGCTCGCTCATTGCAGCACCCACGCGACCTTGGCGCGGTCGCCGAGCGCGAGCGCCGAGCCGCCGTCCGGGGCGAGCCGGATCCGCGTCGGCTCGCCGCCGAGCGGGTGGACCTTCGCCGCGTACGTCTTCAGATCGACCAGCGCCACCGAGCCCGCCCCGTCGCCGCTCAACGCCACCACCGCCTGCGCCCCGTCCGGTGCGACCGCCATGTCGAGGGCGCGGCCGGGGAACGTGACGGCGCGGAGGAGCTCGCGCTTCGAGAGGTCGAAGACCTGGATCGCGCGCCCCTCGTTGCATCGCACGACGGCGCGCCGGTCGCTCCGGACGAGCTCGATCTGCTCCGGCTCGCGGCACGTCGTGATGCGCGCCTCCTGCCGCACCGCGCCCGACGGGAGCCAGGTGAGCGGCACCAGCGTGTTCTCGGCCCGGAGGGCGACGAACCCCACGGAGCCGTCCGGGCTCATCAGCGCGCTGGCCGGGTTGCCCACCATCGAGGTGCGCACGCGATCCTGCTCCGAGCCGAGCCGGCTCGGGTCGAACGGATAGGCGACACCCCCCGACGGCTCGCGCTGGCCGGGCAGCGGGAGCTGGCCCGTCGTCGTGATCGCCCGGGAGCCGCTGTCGTCGACGGCCACCGGGCGCACCGGGTCGTCGCCGAACTGGATGCGCTCGATCTCGGCGTGGTACTCGGTCGCGAGGATCGCCACGGCGTGCGCCTCGGGCAGCGAGGCGAGCACGCGCCGGCCCGAGGCGCCGACCTGGATGTCGCCCACGGCCTCCCCGAGCTCGATCGTCTTGAGCAGCCGCGTCGTGGCGGCGTCGATCACGTAGATGCGCGACGGCGATGTCGCGTAGACGACCTCGCCCACGCGGTGGAGGCGCCGCACGTTGGGCGCCTCGGTGACGAGGCTCAGCGCCTCGCCGGTCCGGGAGCTGCGCACCTCCAGGCCGGAGGACAGCGCGACCGCGAAGCGATCCCGGTCGAGCGGGAGCGCGTCGAACGCGTCCTTGGGCAGCGAGAAGGGCCCGGCGACCGAGGGCGCGTCGACGAGGTGGCCGACGTTGTTGGGGCGCTGCCAGACGCAGCGGCCGAGCTGGCACGACTCGCCGCTCCAGCACGGCGCCCCGCACACGGGGGCCGGCGGAGGGACCGCCGACGCGGCCCGGGACGGCGCGAACCGGTGGGGCGCCAGGTAGCGCAGGGCGCCGCCGGTGCTGATGAGCCCGAGGATGGCGCCGATCGTGACGAGCGGGCGCCAGTGGAGGGAGAGCCAGCTCGCGTCCGGGGGGGCGTCGGGGACCGAGGGGGCGCGCACCGGCCGCTTCGACCCGTCGGTCGGCTCCCCGCACTCGGGGCAGAGGGCGACCCCGGCGGCGATGCGCTCCAGGCAGACGGGGCAGCTCGCCTCATCGGCGGTGGGCGCGGCGGGCGACCGGCGCGACGGCGGCTCCGGCTCCGACCACTGCGCAGGCAGCGGGGTCGCCTCGGCGGCGTGGCGGGCCTCCCGCGCGTCCGCGGCGCTGGAGGCGGGCTCGATATCGCTCCGCGTCTCGTGGTCCACTGCGCACCTGCGTCTTTGTCCGTGACGAGCGGTCCCCGCGTACTCCGAGCGTGCCCGGATGTCGAGCCCCTCGTCGCAGCGCAGCGGACACGGGACGCGGCGACGTCGCGAGCCGCGAGCCGCGAAGAAAATGACGCACGGAGAAATCGCGCTGCGGCCGGGAAGGCGCGCGGCCGGGCGAGCGTTACCGGTGGATCAGGCGAGCGTGGCTGTGGCCGCCAGCTCAGGAGTCGGCCGGCGGCCGCTGGATCGCCGCAACATCGGTGTAGTCGGATTGCCCGACGGGCTCGCGCCCGTCCTTCGGCGCGGACGGCGAAATGCCGGCGGGCCGGTCCGCATACGCCTCATCGCCCGGCTCCGCGTCGTCGTCGGGGGGCTCGGCCGGCGGATCGAGCCCGGGGCCGTGCCCGATGTCGTCCTCCGGCCGCGCGCCGTGCGCGGCGTGACCTTCTGCCCCGGTCTGCGCGGCCGTCCGCTCCGCGGCGTCACGTCGTTGATCGATCATCATCGCATCCTCCTTCCGCATTCCGCGTCTCGTGCTCCGTAAGCAATCCTGGATCCAGGCTCGCGGCGCTCCCTGCGGGCGAAGCGCGCCCGCAGCGCCGGGCACAGCCGTCGATGCGGTCGAGGCCGGCCCGCGAGGAGCTCGGGAGCGCGGGCGCCGCACGGCTCGCGCCGACGGCCTGCACGCAGCGACCGCTCGCCCCCGTGGCGGCTCTCCGGGAGGCGCCGCGCGGTCCAACAGCAGTATTCGCGATGGAGAAGAAATTTATTATGGGATCAAACAATCTCGCCCCTCGGATCGCGCGGCCTCTGGCCCTGAGCGTCCGGCAAGCGGCAATGATAAAAAATGCCAGCCTCAGCAAATCCCGAGCGCGTTCTACCGTGTGCGATTCCATCGGATGACGCACAACGTCACCGCACATGCGTGGCGGCCTCATGCTATTTTACCGTCAGGGCTTCGGGACGGCATCTTAACGCGAGGTTGGCGATGAGGAAGACAGCGATTGGCTTGGCGGCGCTTGCGCTTGTGGGCTTGTTGGGTGGGTGCAGTGCGACGACGAATGAGGGCGAGACCAGCGGCGGCAACACGTCCTCGAACGGCCCCCCTGGCGGCCCGGGAGGGCCTGGGCCCGCGGGGACCGGGGGGTACGATGAGAGCTTCGGCTCGGTCAATCCCAGCGGCGGCGTCGGCGGCAGCGGCGAGACGACCGGCGGGAACCAGCAGACCGGCGAGTCGTGCGACGGCAGGTTCACCGGCCGGGTGCGCGATTTCAAGGAGGAGCACCCCGACATGGAGCCGCAGGACTCCGGCAAGTGCGTCGGCTGCGACGACCATGACATCGTCACCGACACCCTCGGACCGGACCTGAAGCCCGTCTACGCCGGCGCGGCGGACGGCACGAGGAGCACGACCGGCAAGGAGGCCTTCGATCAGTGGTTCCGCGACATCGAAGGCGTGAACATGCCAATGAACGTCACGCTGCAGTTCGAGGACCCCGACAACGACGGCGTGTGGACGTACAGCGACCAGGAGTTCTTCCCGATCGACAACGCGCTGTTCGGCAACGAGGGGCGGCAGCACAACTACCACTTCACCTTCGAGATGCACATGGGCTTCGAGTACAAGGGCGGCGAGCGGTTCACGTTCGCCGGCGACGACGACGTCTTCACGTACATCAACGGCAAGAAGGTGGTCGACCTCGGCGGCGTCCACGTCGAGCAGACCGAGATCGTCGACCTCGACGATCTCGGCCTCGAGATCGGGCAAACGTATCAGCTCGACTTCTTCTTCGCCGAGCGCCACGTGACCGACTCGCACTTCCGGATCGAAACCTCGATCGAGTTCATCAACTGCGGCGTCGAGGTCAAGTGACGCCGGGGAGCGAGCGCGATCGGCCGACGCGGCCGCTCGGCAGCTCGCCAGGTGCCGCCTAGTCCCCGCAGACGAACTGGGGGGGGAAGCTCGTTTGCACGGCGCAGTCCGAGCCGCACTCCATGTGACAGTCCATGCAATCGTCGTACGCGGCCTCGTCGGACGTGGCGACCTGGCCGACCAGGGCGTCGCACGCCGCCCTCGCCTCGTCCTCGTCGTAGCCGCCGCCGCAGCCGAGCGCGGCGCCCCCGAGCGCGCCCGCGAAGAGGACGGCGACGACCCACGAATCTGCTCTGCTCTTGCTCATGATGCTCCCTCTCACTCCGCGCAGGTGAATGTCTGGGGGCAGGCGCCCGACGGCTCGCAGTCGTCGCCGCACTCCTCGTA
Organism: Sorangium sp. So ce836; assembly: GCF_028553905.1. Classification (NCBI taxonomy): domain Bacteria; kingdom Pseudomonadati; phylum Myxococcota; order Polyangiales; family Polyangiaceae; genus Sorangium; species Sorangium sp. So ce836. The sequence continues at coordinate 12,260,157 of NZ_CP102233.1, forward strand.
GCAGCTCACGCACGCGTCGTAGCTCTCGTCGGTGGCGCAGGACGGCACCGCGTCGCGCAGCTGATCACAGCGCTGCTGCGACGCCTCCGTCGAGAGCCCCCCGCAGCCGGACGCGAGCGTGACCAGCGAGAGCAGCACCGTGCCAATACCCAGCCTTCGAGCCATCGTCGCCTCCTTTCGAGCCACCCGAGCGTAACCGAAATGCCGCGGCGAGGCCCGGCTTTCCGCGCGGCGCTCAGCCCGCCGGCCGCGTCGCCGGAGCGAGCCCGTACGTCCCTGCGCCGCTCACCTGAATCCACGCGCGCGTCACCTGGATGGGGCGCCCCGCCCGCGCGACGGCGGCGGCCGCCTCCGCGAGATCGCGCGCGCACGCGGCGTGCAGGTCGTCGGTCGTCTCGTGATCCTCCGCCGAGCGGCGGATCCAGACCGCGGTCGACGGCATCGCCGCGCCCTCGTGCCTGTCCTGCCAGCGCCTGCCGACGAGGTGCGCCCGGAGGAGCTTCCTCGCGTCCGCGGGGGTATCCGGGTGAAGCTCGTAGACCATCGTCGCGATGAATGACCTCATGGGCCCGAGCCTGCCGGAGCGGCGCCGGCTCGTCCAGGCGGCGGCCGCTGCGCGGCGCACGCGCGCGCACGCCAGCCGGAGCGCCGCGCGGCGCAGCGGCGCCCGTCCCGCTCGCTCGATCGCCGGGTTGCGTTCGAACGTAAGCGAGCTTATGCCTTGACGGCCAGCGGCTCTGTCGAGCTGGCGGGGTCCCGAATGACGCTTGATGAACGCCTTGCCCCGCTCGCTTCCTCCAGCCTGGTCACGCTGGTCCTCGATCCGGAGCACCTGCGCTTTCGCTGGGCCAACGCCGCGGCGGTGCGGCTCTGGAACACCGCCAGCGCGGAGGACGCTGGCGCAGGCGTTCGCGAAGGCGGGGGCGGACCTGTCGGGGGTGGTGCTGCTGCGGAGCCTGCGGGATGGGATACGGGCGTCGGCGCGGGGGTGGAGTTAGATCGGGGACGCCGAGGCTCGTCGGGGAGAGGCCGTTCGCGCAAGACGCCGAGACGTGAATCCCATCTTGGCGTCCGTGGCGGCTTGGCGGTCGGTTTCTCGCTTGATCAACGTGATCGGTGGCCTAGCATGGCGCCGATGTCGCTCGACCACCGGCGCATCCTGCCCATCGCGGACCGGCTCCACGCGGAGCCCGGCTATGCAGGCCGGGATGTGACCATCGCCTTCCTCGACTCCGGCTTTTACGCCCACCCGGACCTCGTCACGCCGCGCAGCCGCATCCTCGCCTACCACGATCTCTTCGCCCCCGACGCGGACCTCTCCGCGCTCGAGCGCCCCGACGTCTCGTCGTGGCACGGCATGATGACCTCGGTGGTCGCCGCCGGGAACGGCGCGCTCTCGGGGGGGCGCTTCCGCGGGCTCGCCTGGGAGGCGAACGTCGTGCTGGTCAAGGTCGGCTCCGCGCACCGCATCGTCCACGACGACATCCGCAGGGGCATCGAGTGGGTGATCGCCCACCGCGAGCAGCACCGGATTCGCGTGCTCAACATCTCGTGCGGCGGCGATTACGAGGAGTCGTACCTGACCGGCGGCCTGTCGCGCGCGGCCGACGACGCGACCCGCCACGGCATCGTGGTCGTGGCGGCCGCGGGCAACGCCGGGCACGACGCCGCGCACAACGTCCTCCCGCCGGCCAGCGCGCCGAGCGTCATCGCGGTCGGGGGCCTCGACGACGGCGGCGCCGGGGAGCAGACGTGGCATTACCACTCGTCGTACGGGCTCACCCTCGACGGGCTGCAGAAGCCCGAGATCATCGCCCCGGCGATCTGGCTGGCGGCGCCCATCCTGCCCGGGACGCCGACCGCGGCGCAGGCGCAGCTCCTGTCGCTGCTCGACGGCGCGCGGGACGAGGAGCTGCCGGGGCTGCTCGTCGAGCACGCGAGCGTCGATCCGGACCTCGACGCCGTCGCCGGGCGCGAGCCGTACCTCGTGCGGCAGCTCGCGGCCGCCAAGCTGCGCGACCAGAAGGTGCTCTCCGGCCACTACAAGCACGTGGACGGGACGAGCTTCGCCGCGCCGATCGTGAGCAGCGTCGTGGCGCAGATGCTGGAGGCGAACCCGCGCCTCTCCCCGCAGCAGTGCCGGCGCATCCTGATGAAGACCGCGCGCGGGCTGCCCGGCATCCCGCTCGAGCGGCAGGGCTGGGGCGTCGTGCAGCCCCGCGCGGCCGTGGCCGCGGCGCGCGCCGCCTGAGCCGGGGCCGGCGCCGCGGCTTGCCCCGCCCGGCCGCCCTCACCGCGGCACGGGGAGCGCCTTCTCGGCCCACTGCGGGATGTGGTTCCCCGTCGGATCCGCCATGTCGTCGTTCTGCTGGGGCATCCAGACCGGCGCGAAGCTCGGGTCGCCCTCGACCGCCCCGCCCGGCGCGAGCGTCACGGCCGCGAACCAGAGCTGCGGCTTTGTCGTGCCGTCGGTCGACCCGGGCAGGCGCAGGCCGTAAGGGCGCCGCGACGAGAACGCGACCCAGTAGATGTTCCTGCCGCGGTAGATGTCGTGGCCCGGCCCGAAGCGGGGCCACGAGCTCGCCCAGGTGTCGTCGCCGTTCGCCCGCGCGAGGTCGACCGGCGCGCCCCCCTCGACCGGGATCAGCTGGAGCCGCGCGGAGTTGTCGTCATAGGCGTCGCACGGGTCGTTGCCGGCAGCCCCGTTGCCCGGAGGCCCGTCGCAGCTCGACGTGTTGAACACCACCCAGGCGCCGTCATCGGAGATGGCGGGGTAGTAATGGGTCCGGCCCTGCTCGCGCGGCACGAGCACGCGCGGCGCATCGAACTCGCCCTCCCCGTCCGAGGCGGCGATCAAGATCTGCGCGCCCCTCACCGTGTCGCCGTAGAGCTCGGGGCCCGCGCCGTTCTCCCCCGGCCGCCACGCGACGAACGCGAGGTGCTTGCCGTCCGGCGACCAGAACGGCTGCGTCAGCCGCTCGCCCACCTCGCCGAACAGGTCGCCGAACGCCTCGAGCGTCTCGTTGGCGCGGCGGAGCGTGAGCGCGCCGCGGAAGGCGTTGACCATGAGCTCGCCGTCCGGCGAGAAGGTGGTCATCGTCGCGAACCCGTCCGGGTCGGTGTTGCGAAGCGCGATGATGTCCGCGGTCGCGACGTCCACCAGCGCGAACGAGGACGGGCCGCTGCCGCCGAACGTGAGCGCCATCTTGTCGCCGGCCTGCGCGAGGGCGTGGCACCCCATGCACGGCATCTCCTGCCCGTTCGCCAGCGGCGGCGACTGCTCGTTCTCCCAGAACAGCTCGGGCGGGCTCGCCGCGTCGTCGAGATCGTAGCGGTAGATGGCGGCCGACTGGAGCGAGGTGCCGTCGGTGCGCCAGTAGTACAGGCCGCCCGAGAGCGCCGCGCTCGCCCACCGGACGTCGATCGCCGCGCTCACCCCGAGCTCGCTCCCGTCCTCCGCGGCGAGGCGGACGCGCGTCTCCATCGCCTCGCCCTCGCTCGTGCGCACGAGCATCGGGACCATCTCCGCCGGCAGCGCCATCGCGCACCCGCCCGTGTCCGCGATCGGCTCGCAGGCGCCGACGATGCGTAAGTTGATGAAATCACCGAATATTTCTATCCGTCCGACGCGCTGCCCGGCGCTGCCCTTGCTGAGCTGGAGCTCGACCGTGCCGATGTTGGAGGGGAAGAGCGCGCCGTCGAGGGGGTAGGCGATCGCGGGGGCGTTCGCCGCCTCCGGGATGCCGCCGAGCGCGGCGCTCGCCCCAGGGGGAGCGCCCGGCAGCGCGACCTCGCCGGCGAGCTTCACGGTGACGTCGGCGCTCGCCCTGAGGGAGCCGTCCGCGGCGGTCACCCGGACGCGGCCGGGGGAGCTGGTCGTGAGCTGGCCTTCGTTCACGTGGGCGAAGAGGTCGTCGGCGGCCCAGGTCACCAGCGCGGTGACGTCGCGCTCGGCGCCGTCCTGGAAGCGGCCGACGGCCTTGAGCTGCGCCGAAGCGGCCTTGCGGTAGGCGAGCTCGACCGAGGTGGCGCCCGGCTCGACGCGCAGCGCGACGAGCCCCTCCACCGCGCCGCCGCTCGAGGAGCCGCCGCCGCCCTGCGCGCCGCTCGCCGACTCGCCGCCGCCCTGCGCGCCGCTCGCCGACGCGCCGTCGCCCGAGGAGCACGCCGCCCCGGACGCCGCGATCGCCGTCGCGACGGCGAGGAGGAGCGTCGCTCGATGCCCCGTGCGCGAGCCTGCCCTCGCGGAAAACGCGCGCGACCTCATGGTCTGATCTCCAGGTTGAGCATCGATCGGGCAGGCTACCATGCCCGGCTGCAGGCGCTCGCCGAGCCCTCGAGCACGGACGGTACGAGGAAGAGCCGGAGCGCCGTTCGTCCGCATTGCATCGACGATCGCCGCGCGAGGGCGCAGGCGCGGGCGCGATGCCCGCGCGCCGTCATCGAGGGCGCCCGCGCGCCGTCATCGAGGGCGCCCGCGCGCCGTCATCGAGCGCGCCCGCGCCGTCCTCGGGCCCGCAGGCGCCATCGCCGGCCGCGCGCGTCACCGCCGACCGCGGGCGTCCGCGGGCGTCATCGCCGGCCGCGGGCCGCCATCGAGCGCGCCCGCGCGCGAGCTTGACCAGGCAGACGCGGCCAACGTGGGGGAATACCTTGCGTACCCCGCCGCCGGCCGGTAGCTTCGAGGCGCCTCAAGGCTCGTTCGTCCTCGACCTCTGATCCGGCCGCCTGCTGCAACGTGGTTGCCTCTTCTGAACGTGGGGTGACGGTCGGTCGTCGGGGAGCGTTTTCGTGTGCGGCCCGCGGCACGATCCGGGCCGTCCGCGAGGGAAGCGGGGATCGTGCGACGGGATTGGCGGCAGACATGAGCAAGCGGCTTTATGTGGGGAACCTGGCGTTCCATTCGACGGAAGACAACCTGCGCAACGCCTTCGAGACGGCCGGCGTCGAGGTTCTGTCGATTCAGTTGATGACGGACCGGATGACCGGGCAGTCCCGCGGGTTCGGCTTCGTCGAGGTGAGCGATGCCCAGGCGCAGGCGGCCATCAACGCGCTGCACGGCAAGGACCTCGACGGCCGCACCCTGACGGTCAACGAGGCGCGCGAGCGCACCGGCGGCCCCGGCGGCGGGGGCGGCGGCGGCGGCGGCGGCTTCCGCGGCGGCGGCGGCGGGGCCGTGGTGGCGGCGGCGGCGGCCGCGGCGGCCGCGGCGGCGGCGGGCGCGACCGCTGGTAACCGCAGCGAGGTCGAGCCCCCCTGGCGCTGCGCCAGGGTGATCGGCGGGGGACACGAAGGCGGGAAGGCAGGAAGAAAGGTCAACGATCTTCCCGCCTTCCCGCTTTCATCGTGGCGCTCTCCAGGGCGGAGGCGACCCGACCCGGCGGCGCGGCGGTCTCGCGCCGCGCCGCCCTGCGCTCTAGCTGGCGCGCTGCGCCGCGGGGCGGCGGAACGGCTTGCGGCCGGCGAAGATCTGGCCGTCGCCGAGCGCGTACGAGATCCGGAGCAGCTGGTTGTACTTCGCGACGCGATCCGAGCGGGACGCCGAGCCGGTCTTGATCTGGCCCGCGTTCGTCGCGACCGCGAGATCGGCGATGAACGTGTCCTCGGTCTCGCCCGAGCGGTGCGAGATGATCGACCGGTAGCCGCCCTCGGCCGCCTGGCGGATGCACTCGAGCGTCTCGGTGACCGTGCCGATCTGGTTCAGCTTGATGAGGATGGCGTTGGCGAGGCCGTCCTCGATGCCCTTCGCGAGGCGCGCGGGGTTCGTCACGAACAGGTCGTCGCCGACGAGCTGGACCTTCTTGCCGAGCCGCTCCGTGAGCAGCCGCCAGCCCTTCTCGTCGTTCTCCGCGACGCCGTCCTCGATCGACACGATCGGGAACGCCTTGGAGAGCTCCTCGTAGATGGAGACGATCTCCTCGCGGGTCTTCTGCTGCTTGTCGAAGGTGTACCGCTCGGTCTTCGCGTCGTAGAACTCGCTGAGCGCCGAGTCGAGCGCGACGCCGACGTCCTCGCCCGGGCGGTGGCCGGCGGCCTCGATGGCGCGCACGACGTACTCGAGCGCCGACCGGTTCGACGCGAGGCGCGGGGCGAAGCCGCCCTCGTCGCCGACGGCCGTGACCATGCCGTCCTTCTTGAGCAGCCCCTTCAGGGTGTGGAAGATCTCGGCGCCCGTGCGCAGCGCCTCGGAGAACGACTCGGCGCCGTAGGGGACGATCATGAACTCCTGGATCTCGAGGCCGTTGTCGGCGTGCACGCCGCCGTTCAGGATGTTCATGAGCGGCGTCGGCAGGACGCGCGCCGCGGCGCCGCCGAGGTAGCGCCAGAGCGGTAGGTCGACCGTGTCCGCGGCGGCGCGGGCGGCGGCCATCGAGACGGCGAGGATCGCGTTGGCCCCGAGCTTCGACTTGTTCGCGGAGCCGTCCGCCTTGATGAGCACCTGGTCGAGCTCGGCCTGATCGAGCGCATCCATCCCGAGGATGGCCGGACCGAGGACGGTCTCGATGTTCTTCACCGCGGTGAGCACGCCCTTGCCGAGGTAGCGCTTCTTGTCGCCGTCCCTGAGTTCGACGGCCTCGTGCTCGCCGGTCGACGCGCCGCTCGGCACGGCCGCGCGGCCGGTGCCGCTCAGCGTGGTGACCTCGGCTTCGACGGTGGGGTTGCCGCGCGAATCGATGACTTCGCGCGCGATGACGCTCTGGATCTCCGACATGACCTCTCCTCAAGGGACCGCTTCCGCGCGACCCCGGCAGCTCTCGAAGGGGGCTCGAGAAGCGGCGGGAGCATAGGCACGGCCCTCCCCGGATGTCGACGCTCCGGTGCACCCGCGGCGCCCGGCGGGCCGGCGCGCCGACGACCCGGCAGGGCGCGCCGCGCGGCTGACGCAGAGCCGACACGCGCCTGGACGGAGCGGGCGCTCGGCGCGTCGACCCGGGCGCGCGGACGCGCACGCGCGCCCGGGTCGACGCGCCACGCGCGCCTGGCGTAAGCTCGCGGCCGCGTGGAAACCTCCATCGGCGTCTTCGGTGAGGAGATGCTCCTCTGGCTCTGCATGCTCCGCCAATCCCCGCGGCGGCCGCCGGCCGATCACGTGCTGCGGCAAGCGAACCTGCTGCTCGAGGAGCTCAAGGGGTCCAAGCTCGCGCAGGAGATGCCGATCGCCTCGGTCGACGACGGCATGTTCGCGATCGCCGCCTTCGCGGACGAGCTCGCGATGTCGCTGCCGGACCTCCGGCCGGTCTGGGCCCAGCGCCCGCTCCAGGCGTCGCGGTGGATGACCAACAACGCGGGCGTCGAGCTCTTCGAGCGGCTGGCGCGCGTCCGGAGCGGCCCGCTGCCGGTGATGGCGACCTACGCCTGCGTGCTCGGCCTCGGCTTCCGCGGCCGCTACGGGCTGCCGGGGCAGAGCGCCGACGACCTCCTGCGGATCCGCCGCGATCTCTCGCTGAAGCTCGGCGTGGATCCGGACCGCGACTGGAGCGGCGGGGTGCTCCGGGCGGCGCGCGTGGACGGCGTGGACGCGCAGCACCTCCCCAACCTGCCGCTGTGGCAATCCGCGCTGGTCGGGCGCGCCCTGGCGGCGCTCGTCGCGATCGGAGGCGCGGTCGCGCTCGGGTGGACGATCGCCCAAAGGGTCGGATGAGCGGCTCCTTCGTCTACGAGCTGGCGAGCGTCCACGCGCTGGTCGAGCAGGCGAACCCGGACAGCGACCAGGGGATCTACGCGGTCCCCTGCTACCTCGTGCTCGGCGAGCCGGGCTCGGGCCGCTCCACGGTGATCCGCTCGATGAACCTCACCTGGCCCCCGGGCGGCGCCCCGCTCCAGATCGGCGTGCCCGGGGCGCGGTGCTCGTACTGGCTGGCGAAGGAGGCGCTCTTCATCGAGCCCGAGGCGTCGGTGCTCGGCCCGCGGCGGGAGCCGGCCGAGCTCGCGCAGCTCTGCGACGAGCTGCGCCGCTCGCGGAAGCGCGAGCCGATCGACGGCATCCTCCTCGTCCTGAGCATCGCGGACTTCGCCGAGCTCGACGAGCAGGGGGTCGAGGCGTACGCGAACCGGATGCGCGCGTACCTCCTCGAGGTCGGGCGCGCGCTGCGCGCCGACGTGCCGGCCTACGTGGTGCTGTCGCGCTACGACACGCTGTGGGGCTTCGCCGAGGTGTTCCAGTGGACGCCCGAGCGCGGGCGCGAGGAGCCCTGGGGCTTCACGCTCCCGCTCGAGGCGGGCCCGGGCACCGCGGTCCCGCGGATCCTCCAGGAGCTCGAGGGGCTGAACGCGCGGCTGGAGTCGTACTGCCTGGCGCGGGTGAGCTCGGAGGATCCGCCCGACGCGCGGATGCGGGCGTTCCAGCACCTGGCCGAGGTGCGGGCGCTGATGGCGCGGCTGCGGCAGCTGTTCGGGGCGCTCGCCATGGAGAACGCGTTCGAGCGCGCGCCGTGGCTGCGCGCGGTGGCGATCGGCAGCGCGCTGCCCGGCATGGGGGACCGGCTCCGCGCGGGGGTGACGCGGTTCATCAACATGGGGCTGGCGCAGCCGCCGAACGTGGCGGTCGCGCCGCGGCCCGGGGGGCTGCCGATCCACGCGACCATGAGGGTGGTCGTGCTGCCGGAGCGGGACATCGTGCCGCTCCGGCCGCGGTGGCGGGACGACCGGTTCACGCTGATCGGCTTCGTGGGCGGGCTGCTCCTGCTGCTCGCGGCGGGCCTGACGGAGCTGATCCTGCGGCTCGTGGGGTGACGCCTGCGGCGCGGAGGAGGGTGACCGGCGGGGCGGCGGTGGTGGCCTAATTTGAACATGAAGGCGGGAAGGCGGGAAGAAAGCTCAATGATCTTCCCGTCTTCCCGCCTTCATGTGAATCACTCCGGGGCCAATTAGGCCACCACCGGGGCGGCCGCCGCGCCTCGCCTCCTCCGAGGCGACCGCCCCCGTCTCCGCGCCGCGCCGCGCCGCGCCGCGCCTGCGGCGGCGCAGCGCCGCCCGGCGCGGCGCCGCCGGCGCCGTACGCCCGGTTGACAGGGCGTCGGGAAGGCTCATACGCACGCGATGGGGGGGCGTGTCTCGCCTGCGGAATCGATGTGCCGCTCAGGGCGCTCGCCTCGCGGCGCACGGCTCGGCGCCGCGAGGCTCCGTGCGCGGCGCTGCCCGGGCGGGACCGGGGCAACGGGCGCGAGGGCAGCGCGATGACGCACCTCCCGATCCAGCCAGGCGCGACCCGTATCCGGGGGCATCACGTCACCGCGAAGATCGGCGAGGGCGTGGGCTCGGCGATGTACCGGGCCCGCCGCGACGCCGACGGGCTCGAGGTGGCGATGAAGATGCTCTACGCCGATTACACGCGTATCGGCGACATCCTCCGCTTCAAGCACGCTTATCGCGTCATCCAGCGCATCGACTCGGCGAGGGTCCTCAAGGTGCATGCCGTCGAGGAGCACGGAGACGGCCTGCTGCTCTTCACCGAGTATTTCCCGGGCGCCCCGCTGTCCTCGACGCGGCTGTCCGCGGCGACAGGCGAGCTCGACGTCTCCGCGGTGCTCGACGCCGTGATCCCCGTGGCCGAAGGGCTTGCCGACATCCACCGTCACGGCCTCATCCACGGCGACGTGCGGCCCCCGAACATCCTGCTCGGAGAGGGCGGCCAGGTGAAGCTCACCGGCTTCGGCGTGGACACCCTCGTGACGCGCGAGAAGGAGGAGATCTATTCCCGCCACGTCCTCACGGAGGTGCTCCCTTACACGTCGCCCGAGCAGACCGGCCGAATGAACCGCAGCGTGGACTACCGCACCGACATGTACTCGCTGGGCGTCGTGCTCTACGAGATGCTCACCGGGCGGCGGCCGTTCGAGGCGGCGGACCCGCTCGAGCTGATGCACGCCCACATCGCGGTGGCGCCCGCTCCGCCGTCGGAGATGAGCCCGGCGGCGCCCGGCGCGCTCTCGGCCATCGCGATGAAGCTCCTCAGCAAGAACGCCGAAGATCGCTACCAGTGCGCCGAAGGGCTGAAGGCCGATCTGGAAGAGCTCCGGTCGCGATCGCGGAGCAGCGGCCTTTCGGGGGCGTTCAGCCCCGGCCAGCACGACAGGAGAGACCTCTTCCGGCTCCACCAGAAGCTCTACGGCCGCGAGGGGGACATCCGGGCGCTCATCGACGCGTTCGACGACGTGCTCCGGGGCAAGCGCACGATCGTCCTCGTCTCGGGCTATTCGGGCATCGGCAAGTCGTCGCTCGTCCAGGAGATCCTGAGGCCGCTGGCGCGCGAGAAGGGCTATTACATCAGCGGGAAGTACGATCAGTACAACCGCGACAGGCCCTACAGCGCCATCATCCACGCGTTCGACGGGCTCATCAAGCAGCTCCTCTCCGAGAGCGAGGAGCGGATCGCGGCGTGGCGCGGCGCCATCCTCGAGGCGCTGGGGAGCAACGGTCAGGTCCTCTGCGACGTGCTCCCGTCCTTGAAGCACATCCTCGGCGAGCAGCCGCCCGTCCCCGCGCTCGGCCCGGTCGAGGCCCAGCACCGCTTCATCCTCTACTTCCAGAACTTCGTCTCCGTGTTCGCCCGGCACGCCCACCCGCTGGCCGTGTTCCTCGACGATTTGCAGTGGGTGGACTCGGCCAGCCTCGGCTTGATCTCGAGCATCCTCGCGAACGACAGCGTGGAGTCGCTCTTCTTCTGCGGCGCTTACCGCGACAACGAGGTGAGCCCGGCCCACCCCGTCCTCGTCGCGCTGGAGGAGCTCGAGAGGGGCGGCCTCGGGGTGCGGCGCATCGTCCTCGCGCCCCTCGGGCTGGGCCACCTGACCGAGCTCGTGCGCGACAGCCTCCAGACCGGGGACGGGGGCGCGCTCGCGGCCGCGGTCCTGAAGAAGACCGGAGGCAATCCGTTCTTCGTGAAGCAGTTCATGCGGCACCTCTACGACGCGAAGGCGCTGGTCTTCGATCCGGCGAGGGGCTGGTGCTGGGATCTACGGCAGATCGAGCGGCTCGGGTGCACCGACAACGTCCTCTGCCTGATGGCGGAGACGATCCGGCGCCTGCCGCCGGCGACGCAGCAAGTGCTCCGGCTGGCCTCGGCGATCGGCAACACGTTCGAGCTGGACGTCCTGAACACCGTCAGCGAGCGCGCCCCCGAGGAGACGTACGCGAGCCTCGACCACGCCCTCGGCGAGGGCCTGATCGTGAGCGCGAACGGGCAGGCTCGCTTCGCGCACGACAAGATCCAGGAGGCCGCGTATTCGCTGATCCCGGAGCGCGACAGGCCGGCGTTCCACTACCGGATCGGGAGGCTCCTGCTCGGCAAGCTGCGTTCGGACAGGGGACACGACCTGTTCGACGTCGTCGATCACCTGAACAGCGCGGGCGATCTGATGAAGGACCCGGAGGAGCGCATGGAGGCGGCCCGGCTCAACCTCCAGGCCGCGGCGCGAGCCGAGGAGTCGGCGGCCTTCACCGCGGCGCTGAAGTACCTGGAGCACGGCATGGCCATGCTGCCGAGAGACGCGTGGACCTCCGACTACGAGCTGGCGTTCCTCTATCACACGAAGAAGGGCCTCTTGGAGTCGCTGTGCGGGCGGCACGACGACGCGCTCGCGACGCTCACGGGCACCTTCGACGAGGCGAAGGGGCGCCGCCACAAGACGGAGGTGCGGCGCCTGAAGATGAAGGTCGAGATCCTGAAGAACGATCTGCCCGCCGCCATGGACGAGGGGCTCGCCGCGCTGCGCGCCTACGACATCCACCTGCCGCCCTACCCGGACGACGGCGCGCTCGCCGCCGAGCTCGCGCGGACCCTCGCGATCATCGGCGATCGCCCCATCGCGTCCCTCGTCGACCTGCCCGCGCTGGACGACCCCGAGATCGCCGCCCTCCAGGACCTCCTTCAGGAGATGTTCTCGCCGACCTACCAGCTCGGCACGAACAACTTCGGCATCACGGTGATGAAGGCGCTCCAGGGCTCGCTCAGGCACGGCATCTCGAAGAGCTCGATCTACGCCTACGTGAATTTCGGGACGCTCCTGTGCGCCGGGCTCGACATCGAGAAAGGCTACGCGTTCGGGCGGGCGGCGGTCCGCCTGAACGAGCGCTGCCCGGACGCGAAGTCCGAATCCATGCTGTGCAACATGTGGGGGGCGTGGGTCCAGCACTGGATGGACACCTACGAGCGCTCGAAGGCGTCGCTGCGCAAGGGCATCCACGCCGGCATCGAGACAGGGCAGTACATCTGGGCCTTCTACAACGCGTGCAACGCGAGCGTGAACGCCCTGCTCCGCGGGGCGCACCTCCACGACGTCCTCGAGGAGGCGAGGCTGCACGCGCCGCTCTGCAGGCTCGACGAGTTCAACACGATCACGTGGATGGTCGGGGCCGTCGCGCAGCTCAGCGAGCACCTGGGCGCGCCGGCCGGGGGCGACTGGAGGCGGGGGGCGTGGGTCGACATCGGCGCGGTCGCCGAGGAGGCCCGCCGCATCGACAACCGGGCGTCGCTCTATTTCCTGAACGTCTTCGAGGTCATCGCCGGCATCTTCGAGGGCGCGTACGAGGAGGTGGCGGCGCTCTGGGGCAGGGCCGACCCCGGCAGCCTCGGGATGCTCGCCGCGTGGCACGCGAGCCCTTGTTATTACTTCTATGGCGGACTGGCCTCCTCGCGCGCCGCCGGGACCGCCGCCCCGGCGCTCAAGGAGGCCTACCTCGCGAGGCTCCGGGAGTGCGCGCGCAAGGTGGAGTCCTGGGCGGCCCTCGGGCCCGAGAGCCACCGTCACCGCGCCTTGATCCTGCAGGCCGAGCTCGCCCGGAGCGAGCGGCGCGAGGGCGCGGGCGCCCTGTACGATCAGGGGATCATGGCCGCGGGGGAGGGCCAGTTCCTGCATGACGCGGCGCTCGCCAACGAGCTCTGCGCCCGCCATTACCTCGATCTGGGCAGGACCTTCGTCGCGTGTGCTTACATGACCGAGGCGCACCGCCTCTATGGTCGCTGGGGCGCCGCGCGCGCGATGCGGCGCCTCGAGAGGGATTTTCCGCACGCGCTCCGGCCGGAGGCGATGCGCATGCAGGCCGCGACCGGGCCTGCTCCGCCGTTCGATGCGCCGCACGCGAGGCTCGACCTGATCACCGTGCTCAAGGCGTCGCAGGCGGTCTCGGGCGAGCTGATCCTCGATCGGCTCATCGAGACCCTGCTGACGATCGTGGTCGAGCACGCGGGCGCCGAGCGAGGCCTCCTGATCCGCCCCCGCGGCGCCGAGCACGACGTCGAGGCCGAGGTCGTCACCCGGCGCGGTCGGGTGGAGGTCATCCTCCGGCAGGCGCCCGTCACCCCGGCCGATCTCCCCATCTCCTTGCTCCACTACGCGAGCCGCTCCCGGGAGAGCGTGATCCTGGACGACGCCGCCGCGCCCAACCAGTTCTCGGAGGACGCCTACGTGCGCGAGCGGCGACCCCGCTCGGTGCTCTGCCTCTCTCTGGTGAAGCAGGGCACGCTCGTGGGCGTGCTCTATCTGGAGAACAACCTGACCCCGCGCGCCTTCACCGCCGATCGCATCGCGATGCTGGAGCTCCTGGCCTCCCAGTCCGCCATCTCGCTGGAGAACGCGCGCCTCTACACCGAGCTCCAGCGCGAGAACAGCGAGCGCAAGCGGGTGGAGCTGGCGCTGCGCGAGCGGGAGGCGCGGATCCGGCGCCTCGTGGACGCCAACATCATCGGGATCGCCATCTGGGACCTCGACGGCAGGATCCTCGACGCGAACGACGCCTTTCTCTCCATGATGGGCTACAGCCGGGAGGAGCTCGCATCGGAGAAGATCTACTGGACGAAGAGCACGCCGCGGGAGTCCCATGAAGTGACCGAACGGGCGCTCGACGAGATCGCCCTGACCGGCCAATTCCGGCCTTTCGAGAAGGAGTTCTACCGGAGGGACGGCAGCCGCGTGCCCGTGCTGGTCGGCGGCGCGCGGTTCGAGGGATCGGACGACCAGGGGGTGGCGTTCGTCCTTGACGTGAGCGAGCGCAAGCAGGCGGAGGAGCGCCAGAGGCTCCTTTTGAATGAGCTGAACCATCGGGTGAAGAACACGCTGGCGATCGTGCAGGCGATCGCCGCGCAGACGCTCCGCATGGCGGACTCGCCCAGGGCGTTCACGGAGGCGTTCCTCGCGCGGCTCCTGGCGCTGTCTCAGACCCATAACCTGCTCAACCAGACCTCCTGGCAGGGCGCGAGCCTCCGCGACATCGTGTGCGCCGAGCTGGCGCCGCACGCCGACTGCGACGCCGATCGGGTTCATGTGATCGGCGAGCACGTGCGCCTCCGCCCCGAGGCGGCGGTGACGCTCGGCATGGCCATCCACGAGCTGGCGACCAACGCGGCCAAGTACGGGGCGCTGTCGCAGCCGTCCGGCCGCGTCGAGGTCGCCTGGGACGTGAGCGCGGACGGGCGCGAGCCGCTGCTCCGGCTCGAATGGCGGGAGACGGGCGGGCCGCAGGTACGGCGGCCGCGCCGCAGGGGCTTCGGGTCGCGCCTGATCGAGCGCGATCTCGCGCGCCAGCTCGCCAGGGAAGTGCGCCTCGACTTCCTGCCCGAGGGCGTGCGCTGCGCGATGCATCTTCCGCTGGAGCGCGTGGCCGCATCATGATCCCGGATCCCGAGGGCCCGCGCGAGCTGGAGGGGCTGCGCGTCCTCATCGTCGAGGACGAGCCGATGATCGCCTCGTCCCTGGAAGATGTCTTGACCGACCTCGGCTGCGTGGTGATCGGCCCGGCGTTGAACATGAAGGACGCGATCCGCCTGGCCCGCGAGGCGGAGCTGGATGGGGCGAGCCTGGACATCAACATCGCCGGAGAGAAGGTCTATGCCGTGGCCGACATCCTGATGGAACGGGGCATCCCGTTCGTCTTCGTGACGGGGTACGGGAAGGCAGGGCTGCGCGAGTCCGATCTCAGCCGTCCGGTGCTGCAGAAGCCGTACAGCCTCCACCGTTTCGTGGAGATCGCCAGGCGGTGGCGATAGCCGGGCCCCCCTGCGCGGCGGCGCCTGGCGCGAGCGGGCGCGCCGCGCGTCCCTAGCGCCGTGTGCGGCCGCCCGCGGCGCGCCGATCCAGCGCCGGTGCGCGGGATACGCTCCCCGCAGGCGGGCTCTTGGTGGCTCTTTGCGACGGCGCGTCCTCGGCCATGTGACCTCGCACGACAGGGGGCCTTTGCGTCGGTGCGCCCTTTCGCGAGGGCGATGAGGCATTATATTTGTAATGACTCCTCATTGAAAGGAGGTTCCCATGGCGGAACAGCAGCGTCAGCAAGCGGGTCAGGACGTCCCTGTGGCCAGGTCGCAGCAGGGCAAGCCCAGCAGCCAGGCGACGGGTCAGACTTCCTCTCTGGGGGCCGGCGGCCAGTCCGCCGGGCTGCAGCGCCAGCAAGGCGCCGGTCAGATCGAGCGGTACGGCGGGGCGGGCGGGGTCTTCAGCCCGTTCACGGTGATGCGCCGGATGATGGAGGACATGGATCGCATGTTCGAGGACTTCGGCATCGGCGGGGTGTTGTCGCCGTTCAGGCAGTCTCGTTCGCTTGCCGAGCAGGGCGGCGGTCGGGGCCTCTCGTCGCCCGGCGGCGGCCTCTGGTCTCCGCACATCGAGGTGGGCGAGCGCGACGGTCAGCTCGTCGTGAAGGCCGATCTCCCGGGCGTGACGAAGGACGACATCCGGGTGGAGCTCCACGACGACGCCCTGATCATCGAGGGCGAGCGCCGGCAGGAGCAGCAGGAGCAGCGCGAGGGCGTGAGCTACAGCGAGCGCAGCTATGGCTCGTTCATGCGCTCCATCCCGCTGCCCCAGGGCGTGCAGCCCGACGACGTGGACGCGAGGTTCGAGAACGGCGTCCTCGAGGTCTGCCTGAAGCTGCCGCAGCAGCAGCAGCGCGGCCGCACCGTGCAGATCAAGAGCGGCGGCGCGTCCGCGGCGCACATGGCCGGCGGGCAGGGGGCGACCGCGGGCGGCGGCCCCGCGGCGTCCGAGAAGGAGAAGGCGAATCGGCCGAGCTGAGCCGGCTTGATTCGAGGGGGGGCGGCGAGCCGCCCCTCGCCGCATTCCAGCGCTGGAGCTCGTACCACTTTTGTAGACAGGCCAAGCGTCGAATCCCATTTGTAAGCCAACGATGCGGTGCGCTAGCATGTTGGGGCATGATTGGACGCCTCGGTCGAGCGATGGCACTCGTGGGTTCGATCCTGCTCCTGGACGCCGCGCAGGCCCGCGCCCAAGAGCTCGGCGATATCGGGCTGAACCGGTTCTCACCTGCTCCCGTCGGAGACCCCTTTCACGAGGTACAATCCCCGGCCATCGGCGGGCACATCGTCCCGCGAGCCGCGGTGCTCATCGACCATGCCGATGAGCCGCTCGTGCTGGAGCGCGGCGCCGAGCGCGGCGCCGTCGTCACCCACCAGACGTTCCTGCACTTCAGTGGTTCGTTCTCGCTCTGGGACCGCCTGCTCGTCTCTGCGGTGATCCCGGCCGTCATCGACCAGGGCGGTGAGCGGCCGACAGCCTACGACGTGCAGCTGCATTCGCCGCCTTCAGCCGCGATGAGCGACATCCGCGTAGGGGCCCGCGTTCGCCTGAGCGGAACGGAGGACGGAGACTTCTCCCAATTCGCCCTGGCGACCGATCTGTACCTCCCTACCGGCGCGGCGGGAATGTTCGTGAGCGATGGCGGCCTCTGCCTCGCGCCGCACCTGCTCCTCGGAGGCAGGGGCGAGATCTTCACGTGGAGCATCGATCTGGGCGGATTGTTCCACGATTCCGAGAGCGCTTCCGCGCTGACGTATGGCGGCGGCGCCGGCTTGTCCCTCTGGGGCGGGAGATTGTTCCTGTCGACGGAGCTGAGCGCGACGACCACATTCCACGAGATGGTGACGGCGGCGTTCAAGGGCCGTGAATACAAGCCCCAGCTATCGGGAGAGTTCGTCTACGTCAAGGCCGCGAACCGCTCCATCAGGCAGGACATCGGGCACAACGTCGAGCTTCTTTTTGGCGCGCGCGTCCGTCTGCTCGAGGGGGTCTCGGCAGGGCTGGCAGCCGGTCCGGGGCTCACGAGCGGCATCGGGACCCCCGCCTCCCGCATCGTCGCGGCGCTGAGCTGGGAGTTGCCTCAGGATGACGAGGAGCGGGTCCCGGACGCCGACGGTGACGGCGTTGCCGACGCGTCCGATGCTTGCCCCTATGCGTCCGGGCAGCAGCGCTCCGCTTCGGCGCAGAGCGGCTGCCCGGAGGTGGATCCCGACGGCGATGGCGTCAAGGAGCCGGACGACGCGTGTCCCGATGAACGGGGCGTCCAGACGAAGAGCTGGCACAGCAACGGGTGCCCTTCCGTGGACGATCCGGACGACGACGGCATCCCCGACGCGGCGGACGCCTGTCCTGATCGAAGGGGCAAGCCCAGCAAGGATCGCAGGGCGAACGGCTGCCCTGACGCGGCAGGCGACGGCGCACCGACGGGTGTGAGCCCGGGACCGGGCTAGGTCCGTCAACGTCGACGCCGTTCGCGCGCGACCACTTCGATACGCAGGAGCACGCAGGCGCTCGACATCGGCGCCCGGCGGATCGGTGTTTTCATCGCCAATGAGGGGTCACATGCAAAGGGTCATCGACTTGAAACGATGCTCATACGCGACGGCGACGAGAGAGCCTTCGATCCGGCGCTGTTCGGCGGAGAAAATCACCGGCTTGCGCTCGCGAGCAGCCCGATGGGCGATCCGCGTCCGGCGCGCGCTCCGTTGGGCCACGGCTGGCGGGGCGGCGCTACTCACGGCGGCCTCCGCTCCGGCGGCGGCGAGCGGCGAGGCGGGCGCGGATGCGCCGTCCACGCTGACGAGCTGCGACGCCGCCGAAGACTGCCCTGCGGAATGTGCAGAGCAGACGTTCTGCGTTGACGGAATGTGCCTGCCAAGGGCGGTGCCCGACGGCACTCCCTGCACGGGAGGCACGTGTCAGGCCGGTGAGTGCACGCCTGAGCTGATCCTCCGGGGCGCCGGTTGCGCGTCAGCCGCACAGCCACGAGAGGGCGCCTACCTCTCGACGCTTCTCCTCGTCGCCTTGGCGGTGTACAGGAGACAAGCGCGTCGACCTTCTTGAGCGGCGGGCACGCGAATGCCCCCAGGGCGCTCTTTGCGCACGCCTCCCTGACGGTCCGCAAGCAAAACCGTGGTACCAGACTAGTCCAGCTGCGATCGACACAAGGGCCGCTGCTGCGTCCGATGTGGGCATTCAGGCGTTGCGTGAGCAAACAGCACGCCCAGGACGTCGTCCTTGTACTTGCGCAGCTCAACACAAAAGTCGTCCGGCAAAGTCACGCTGTCGGTGATCTCGCGCCCTTTGATCTCCTTATGAATGAAGTCGGGGATGATCGGGACAACCCGGCAATTTCTACCCTGTTCATCGCACATTCCCCAGCGACCCCCAGACTCATTATCTTTCATTTGTATCGCCACATTGATATCACTGAACCTCTTGCCCAACAAACTCTCCCGCAGCAAGCTGTCGCCCCTCAGCTCAAATACACACGGCTCACCCTCCGCTGGGATGTCGATCCTGTCCGTGGGCGTATGCGAGCTGTCAAAGCATTTGTGGACGTCGAAGCAATCGAGCGCGCTCTTGGCCGCGTCGTAGTCAGCGATCTCTGACACGATATCGACCGGCACGCAGGTCGAGAACGCGCACGTCCTATCGGTCTCCTCGTCCGAGCAAGCTGACCTCCCGAACTTGAAATGCTTATCCTTTCGCTCGAACACCTTCGTTGCACAGAGGAACTCGAGTGGGACGAAGGTGGTCGACGACTCATGCTCGGGCACCGTGACGACCCTTTTGTTGTAACCTATAATATCCCCGTCCTCACCGCCGCTCCAGGCTGTAACCTCCACCGTCACCGGCGCGAGCGGATCCGGCTCCGGTGCGTCGAAGACGATCGACCCCGGGATGACGAGCCTGGGATAGAGATCGTTCGCGCTCGAGACCGAAAAGGAATTGTAATACTTCACCGAGCCGGAGACCGACACCATCAAAGACACGGTATCCACGTTGTTGGGGATGCCCATATCTGTATCAATGTAGACCTCCAGCTTCCCTGACGGGGCGCACGCCGCGGCTCCGAGCGCGCCGAGCAGGCAACCCAGTGACGCCATTCGCTTGGGTGTCATCATGCTTCGCGTCCTCACGTCGTTTGCTCATCGCAATGGGTAGATGACATTCACGTCAGGGCTGCTTCTCGACGGCTCCAGCTCCGAATGTACGATGCTGGCGATGCCGCCCACCGCCACGGCGGTCAGGACCGCGGCGGCCGCGGTCCACACCCAGACCGGTCCTCCACGCGGAGGGCGAGCTGTGTCGAGGGCCATCCCAACGCGTCGGGCCTCGCCGTCTAGCAGCGAAATTTCACGCTCCTTCGGGAGCATGCCGGGCGCGGTCACGAGGAGGGTGTGCCCGCCCACCGGCACCGTGCCTTCCCAGCGCTCCCGGCCGACGACCTTGCCGTCGAGGGCGATCAGCTCGTCGGGACCGGCTGTGACGAGCAAACGAGCGCTCTGCACCTTCCTGACGAGCCTCACATGAAGGTCGAGCGGCTTCTCACCGGAGATCTCCACGACGCGCTCGTACCTCCTGAATCCGGGCTTCACGATGCGAACTCGCCGCTTGCCGACATCGACGCGGAGCGGCGCTTTGAGCGGAGTCGATCCACGGGGTTCGCCATCGATGAAGACCTGGGCACCTGCCTCGTTGACGGCGATGGTCATCAGGCTGATGTACGACGCCACCGCCTGCGCCAGCTCTCTTGCGTCCTGCCGATCTGCCGCGGTGACCAGCGGGCTGGGATGCTTTTCGATCTGCGTCGCCAGGTCTGCCACTCGCGTGTAGTGCCCGAGGAGCTGCTCACAGCGAGCCATGAACCAGAGCACCTCGGGATCTTTCGATTGCTCGTAGGCCCCGCGGAACTTGATGAGCGCGTTGGCGTAGTCTTTACTCTTGAGCAGCGTCTTCCCGGCCATGAAATCGGCCCGCGCGGGGTCGACGAGACGAATTTCGAGCGAAGGCTGCGCCGCGGCTGACGGTGCGGCCGCCGCAGGGGGCCCCGCTGCTGCCGGAGCAGGCGGCACCGCGGCCGCAGAAGGTGCAGGCGGGCTGCCCTCGAGCTCACGCGGAGGCTCCGGTGGGGGGGCCTGCGCGCCGGCCCGTGCAGCGCTGAGGGAGATAGAGAGCCCGATCGAGACCGCGACGAGGCTCAGCTGAAGTCCAGAACGCAGATACATCGGTGTCAATGATCTCATTTCTAGTGACCTTCGTCTTAAGGGCCCTCGACTTGCGTGCCAGTTCTATCGCCGAGCTTGCGAAGTGCGCGCTCGGTCGGTTCAGGTGGCGACGTAGAGTTGCTCGGTGCAGGCTCGGCACTGTGGGGTGGCGGCACAGGCGGCTTCGGCTGCTTACCTTCCGGAGCTCTCGGTCTAACCGGAGAGGCGTTCTCCAGCTTGATGGATTGTGCCCCCGCATCGGGGACAACCTGGAGCGCTACCGAATCTGCGTTGGAAGAGGCGTCCGCGGCGATCGGCATGGGCTGCGAGTGATGCACCTCGGAAGCGGCATGACGAATCGTCGGCGCGACCAGCCCCACCTCGGCCACGTCTCCTGCTCGCCTCGGCACGAAGCTGAAGTTGCCGGCGATGCCGGCGCCGGCGGCGAGCGTCGCCACGGTGGCGAGGATCGCGGCCTGCTTCTCTCTGGATGTAGCAGGGCGCCGGCCTTTGCTCTGCTCCATCGACGTCCTCCCCGGCTCGGGCGTGCGCATGGGTCCTGCCCTCGGCGGCGTGCCCTCGCCCTCCGCATGAAACGCCGGAGAACGACGTTCCGCCGGCGTACCCGACCCGTCGGCGCTCGCATTGTCTGCTCGGATGGTCGACTCCATGCCGATCGGCGCGTCCGCGTCCGGGGCGGGCTCCTGCGGGATCACGGACGTTCGTGCGGAGGAGTCCACAAGGATGGCGGAGCTCGGAGGCGGCCGCCTGCTGTCGTGCGCCTGCGCCGCAGGTTGCGGGAGCGGGAGTCCCAGGAACCGCGAGGCACGGACCGCGCACCGCCCGGCCTCCGGTGGACCGAAGGGCGCGATCGCCCATGCGAGCTCGGCGATGTTCTGGAATCGATCCACCGGGTTCCTCTGGAGGCAGCGCAGGATCGCCTGCTCGAGCCCTCGCGGCAGGTCGGGGCGCAGCTGGCCCGGCGGCGTCGGCGGCTCCTCGTGAACCCACACGATCAGCTCGGTGAGCGACTGCGCAGGGAACGCGGCCCGCCCCGTCAGGATCTCGTAGAAGAGCGCTCCGACGGACCAGATGTCGCTACGCTGATCGACATCGCGGGCCGATCGCAGCTGCTCCGGGCTCATGTAGAGAGGTGAACCGAGCAGGGCCGAGCTCTTGGTGAGCATCAGCTCCTGCTCGCCGTCTGCGGCGTCGCCGATGGCCTTCGAGATCCCGAAATCGAGGACCTTCACGGTCCGGAGCCCGCCTGCTCCGTTCGCGAGAAACAGGTTCGCTGGCTTGAGATCGCGGTGCACGATGTTCATGGCGTGCGCCTCCGCGATCGCCTCGCACGTGCCCAGCACATGCGAGGCGGCCTCGAGGATGGACAGCGGACCGTCTTGCCGGAGCACGCGCGACAGGTCCTTGCCCTCGAGGAACTCCATCACCATGTAAGGCTGGCGGCTCGGCAGGTCTGCGACGTCGATGACGCGCACCACGTGCTCGCTCGAGAGACCGGCCGCAAGCCGGGCCTCCCTCCGGAACCGCTCGACCACCTCGGACGAGGCCTGCGGCAAAAGGAACTTGATCGCGACAGATTTTCTGAGGTGGAGGTGCGTGGCCTTGACGACCAGGCCCATGCCCCCCTTGCCCAGGACGTCCTCCACCCGGTACTTGTCGGCGATGACCTCCCCGACAGACACCGGGCACCCCGGAGGAGCGCTCATGCTTGCGTCATCGCGCGTTGAACCGAAGTGTTCATGCGATCCTCCATAACGATCTCGCGTCAACGATGCGCGCGAGCGCCGCTGTCAACGCCAGCGACAAGCAACGACCGCGCCGCAATGCACCCACACGCGGCGCTCCGTCGTCCGCTGACCGACCGAGGTGCTCATGGCGCCGCGATGTGCGCCCGACCACCGTACGAACAAAGCGGGAGCGAGCGCTGGTGAGCGCCTCAGCGTAACCGCTGGCTGCCCAGACTGTCGTCCCAGGAAGTCCGCTGGAAAATGCGCTTCAAGCTGCGCGTTTGCAGCTGTCACACCGGCGTAACGACCGTAACAGGCGTAACGGCTCGCAGGTGTCGCGTCTCCGTCGAGATCGGGGAGCAGAAGGTGCCTCCCGGCCTGGAGGTGCGCCCCATGCAGCGCAAGATCGAGTGGCATGCCCGCTGCAAGTCGCGCCGCAAGCAACGCGCAGCATGCGCCGCACGCGCTGGACGCGCAGCTCGCGCTGCGAGTCCCGCGGCGACGAGCCGGCGACCGCGCCGGCAGCCCGGAACCATTCTCAGAATGCCTGCGCACCGCGTCGGAGGAGTTGATCATGATCTCGATTCACTGCCGTATCGCCCACACGCGCAAGGAGCTCGACGACGCGCTCCGCGTCCGCTGGGAGGTCTTTGGTCAGGAGCTAAATCTCATCGCAGCCACACCTGTCGCGCCGCGTGAGGTCGATCCGTACGACACCCTCGATACAACGATCCATTTCGTCGCCTACACGGACGGGCAGCCCATCGCGACCACTCGGCTGCTCTTGCCCAACCCCGAGGTTGCGCTCGCCCGCCGCGGCTGCCTCGGCGTCGACCTCGAGTCCAGGTTCGATCTCGGAACCCTCCATGTCCCAGGGCTCTCGCTGGCGGAGGTCACCCGCTTCTGCGTCCTTGCGCGGTATCGGAGCAGCAGCGCCCTGGACGCGCTCCACGCGGCCATGGTCGAGGAGAGCCGCCGCCGCGGCGTCACCCACTGGATCGCCGCCGTGAACGCGGAGACCGACCACGCGGGGGACGCCACGATCATCCTCCAGGTGGCCGCCGCGCTCGGGCTCGTGAGCCCGCGGGTCCAGGTCTCCCCTCTCGGCGGCGAGCCACCGCCGGCCTCGCCCGCATTCCCCTTCTACAGCGAGGAGGAGCGCGCGCGGGCCCGCTCCGGCGCCGTCGGCAGGTTGCGGCTGCCCCGGCCGCTCAGGGTGTTCACCCGCCGGATGGCCGCGCGCTTCATCGGCTCGGCCCGGTACGACAGCCGCTTCCGCCGGTTCGCCATGCCCCTGTTCGCCTCGGTGGAGGAGCAGGCGCGGGCGCCGCGACCCGTGACGACCACACCCACGACGCGCAAGGCCGCCTGAACGATCACCCATCTCGAACGGAGGAACACCATGGCAACGGACATGTTGGACTGGATCACCACCCTGGATCAGGAGGTCGCAGCCCTGCTCATTCGTCTCGACGCGGATCCCGCGGCCCGCCGGCTGTACGACGGCGCCACGACGGCCAGCGAGTACGCGGCTTTCCTCGAGCAGATTTATCATTACGTGCGCTGGACGCGACCTCTGTGCGCCCAAGCCGGCGCGCGGATCGCGGCCAGGTGCATCGGGCGCGCGAGCGAGCCCTCCGCGGCGGATGGACGCGTCATCCTGGCGCCGCTTCTGCTCCGCAAGGCCGAGGAGGAGTCCGGGCACGAGCAATGGGCCCTCGACGATCTCGCCGCCCTCGGGCGCGACCCGGAGGCCGTGAGGCGCGCGGAGCCCGCGCCGGCGACACAGGCCTATATCGCGTGGAACCGCTACACCGTGGAGGCGGGCGCGCCCGAGGCCTTCCTGGGTACGGCCTACGTGCTGGAGGCGCTCTCGGCGCGCCGCGCCGGAGACGCCGCAACGCGCCTCGTGGCACGCGCCCGCATCCCTGGTATCGCGGGTGCGGTGCGCTTCCTGCGGGGGCACGCCGACGCCGACGAGGGGCACGTGCGCGAGCTCGCCGAGCTGCTCGCGACGATCCCGTGCCCGGACGCGCGCGAGGCCATCCTCCTGTCGGCGCGGGTCACGCGGACGCTCTATCCGGACATGATCGCCGGCGCGCTGGCCAGCGCGGCTCGGCAGAGCGCGGCGGCGACGAAGCGGGAGGCGCCGAGTCACGTCAGCCTCGCTGCGCAGCGTGAGCCATGAGACCGGTCCGACTCGGTACCCCCAGGGCGTCGTAGACCCGCTGCAGGTGCTTCTTGACGGTCGCAGGCGTGCACCCGAGATCCTCTGCGATCAACGCGTTGTCCCAGCCGCGCAGCACGCGCTCCGCCACCTCGACCTGCCGTTCCGTGAGTCGCCCTCTCCACGCCGCCGGGGCCGCCGCGACCGCCCCCTCGCGCAGCTCCACCACCCACAGCTTCCGCCCTCGCTCGACGAACGGCACAAAGTCGGCGCGCAGCTCGCCGTTGGATGCTCGTCGCACCCAGGGTGCAGCCTGCGGGCCGGAGGCGGGCGCGGTTGCGGCGGCGCCGAGCGCGCTGGCGAGCGGCGCGGGGAGGGCGCTGGCGCTCCGCTCCACGGGCGTGAACCAGCGTCCGAGCAGCGCCTCGGCGCCCGCGCTGCGCGAGAGCACGGACGCCGGCGGGGCGACCACCAGGACCTCCATTCCCTCGCGGCGGAGCGCCGCCTCCAGCGCGTCGCCGCGTCGTATCGAGTCTCCGAAGCGTCTGCAGCTCCGCGTCGCGGCCGCGATCGAAGGGGCGAGGTGCTGCAGGAGGGCCCGGTCGCGGTCCGAGAACGGGCGCCGCCGGTCGCGGTAGAGGGTGATCCCGCCGTGCCAGCCCGGCTCGACCGCGAACAGGATCGCCATGGCCTGCTCCAGCCGCATCCCGAGCTCCCGGCTGCGCCGGTACATCACGCTCCGCTCGATGGCCGTGCGGGAGAGCATCTCGCTGTCGCGCAGGACCACGTTCGGCTGCGCGATCACGGCGCTCCGGACGAAGTCATGCGGCGCGAGAGCGCCGTATCCCGCGAACAGCTCCGACGGGAGATCGGCGACGGCCCAGTCGTACGCCGTCGGGTCCCCGGGGAGCGAGATGCAGAGCGCGCCGTGGTCCGCCGGCACGAGCTGGCAGAGCACGCCGTATGCCCCGCGCAGGACTTCGTGAAGATCCAGCGAGCTGTGCAGGGTTTCGAGGAGCTCCCACGTGATCCGCTGCTCCCGCGCCGTCAGGTGGATCGAGGATCGCATCGGGGGTGGAGAATATCCGATGCGCGAAGCGTTGTGCGCGCGCGTACCACCAAAGGGGTACAGGACCGTCCCGGGGGCTCGGAAGCCCAACCACGAGGTCCACCTGGCCGAGCCGTCCGGCCCACAGCCCTGACGTGTTCCCAGGGTTGCATCCAGGATTCCGTCTCCGCCGCCCGACGCGCAACGCGCGACCGCGCCGCGCTCCCGGCCGCGCCGATGCCGCTGTAGCTCTGCGCGCTCGTTCGGCCCGAGGATTGTTTCAAACCCCGCGCTCCGGGTGCTGATGGAGGGGGTGTCCATGACATCAGTCGCACGGCACACGCATGGCGCCTGCGCACCACGACATTGGTTCAACAAATAGGCTGCCAACGAGCCGGCCGTGAAGGGAAGGGCGTCCAGGATCACGCCATCGATGCTACCTGCCCCAGCGCTTCGGCGCGCTACTCCCAAAGTGGCATTCACGCGACGCATCCGGCGATCTATCCTGAGGATGTCGATCGATGCTCACGGCGCACGGCGTCGTACGACGGCGACACGCTCGCCATGAGAGCGGATGAGCTACCACGATCCGATCACGATCACGAAGGCAAGTACCAGCGTCACCGTAAGTGCCCAGCAAGCAACCAACACCTCGCATCGTAGGATCTATGATGACGCTAGTTACAAAATCGGAAATCAGCGTTCCGCCCCCTGCCGCTGGGCATCGCCCAGCGGAACCAGCACGCAGAAACATACGATGGCTCAGGCCGATGGCATCGTTGCTCCTCCACTGCGCAGCAGGATGCACTTCGGCGTCGACCTGGTATGACGATTATTCGTCTGCCAATGCTTCAGCGGCGTCGGGAGGCCTCGGGTGCGGCCAACTTTACGACGGTTGCGAGGCGAGCGGGGGCTGCGGCGCTGAGCTCGGCGCGAGCGCCGCCTCCTCCTGTGACGCGCCGGCTATCGACGGCTGCACATCGGCGGACGACGAGGGCTGCGGCACCTCCACGGAGTGCGGCGAGCCCTCCGTCCACGTCCACCGCATCGGAGCCGCCGGCATGCAGGTCCCCGTGGACATCGCTGTGGACGGCGACGGGAGCACGATCATCGCCGGCAACTTCGGTGGCTCTCTCGACATCGGGGAAGCGCAGCTGGTGGGTCACGAGACGGATGACGTCTTCGTCATCAAGCTCGGTCCGAGCGGCGCTCCAGTATGGAGCAGGAGCTTCGGCGACGACGATCTACAGCACGTTCAGCGGATCAGCACGGACGCGGACGGGAACGTCCTCTTGATCGGCGATTTCCGGGGGACGATCGATCTAGGGGGCGGTCCGCTCGCAAGCGCGGGAGCGCGGGACATCTTCGTCGCAAAGTTGGACCCTTCGGGGAGGCACGTGTGGAGCAAGCGCTTAGGCGGCGCCCATGATCAGCTCGGACGCGGCATCGCAGCGGATCGAGACGGCAACGTGCTTATCGCCGGCACCCTTTGGGGCTCTGTCGACTTCGGCGGCGGGGTGATGACGAGCGCCGGAGGGGATGACCTCTTCGTGGCCAAGCTCGACAGGAGCGGCGAATACGTGTGGGCCCGAACCTACGGCGATCAGGAGACGCAGGAAGCGTCGGATCTGACGGTCGACGGACAAGGCAACGTCGTGGTGACCGGCTACGCCTTGGGCGTGGTTGACTTCGGGGATGGCCCGACCGTGGGCGCCGGCATGCCGGACGCGATCCTCGTCAAGCTGGACAAGAACGGCTCGACGCTGTGGAGTCACCGGTTCGGCGACGAAGACACGCAGTTCGGCCACAGCGTGGGCGTCGACGACGAGGGGAGCGTCGTGATGGCGGGCGCGGCGCGCGGATCCATCGATTTTCCGGATGGGGCATTCCATAGCGCCGGTGCCTACGATCTCTATGTCGCCAAGTTCGATGCTGCCGGCGAGCTTCTGTGGCACCGCCAGTTCGGCGACGCTCAGGACCAGTCGAGCATCGCCGTCTCTATCGACCGCGCCGGCGCCGTGCTGCTGACTGGCTCGTTCGAGGGGAGCCTGGCCTTCGGGTGCAGCCCGCTCGTCAGCGCAGGCAAGACCGACGCGTTTGCGGCCAAGCTCGACCCTTACGGCGACCCCCTGTGGAGCTGGTCCATGGGAGATGCGGATCCGCAGGCAGCGACGGGGATCATCGGCGCCCCCGGCGGTAACATCGTTGTCACCGGCGAGCTTTTGGGGACAATCGGCTTGAAGTTCCACCCGTTGCCGGCTGCTGGCGATATGTCGTCGGATATCTTCTTGGCCAGGTTCCGCCCTTGAGGCGGTCGCGATGGGGAGGGCGGCTGGCGCCGCCGACCCGCGGACCTCACCGCGCGCCCGGCGCTCCGGCGCTCCCGGCCGCCGCGCCCCCGCCCCCGCCGAGGATCGCGAGCTCGGTCGCGATCCACCGGTCCAGCTCCCCCTGCAGGCTGAACAGCGCCAGGTCGAACTCCCGGCCGTTGACGACGATGAACGGCGTCCCCGAGAGCCCCGCGCGGTCGGCCTCAGCCTTGTCCCGCGCGATCACCCGGGCGGCGGCCTCGCCGGCCATGTCCGCGCGGAACCGGGCCATGTCGAGGCCGACCCGCTGCGCGTAGCCGAGCAGGTCCTTCTCCTCGAGCCGCTGCTGGTTCTCAAACAGGAGCCGCTCCATCTGCCAGTAGCGGCCCTGCGCGTGCGCCGCGACGGCGGCGCGCGCCGCGGCCTCGGCGTGCGGGTGCGATCGCAGCGGGTACACCTTGTGGATCAGTCGCACGTTCGGCGCGTGGCGCTCGAAGATCTCGTCGAGGAGCGGGACCGCGCGGCCGCAGGAGGGGCACTCGAAGTCCGACCACACGACGATCTGCACCGTCGCGCGCTCCGGCCCGCGCGACGGCGAGTCGGCGAGGTCGATCTTCTTCACGTTCGGACCGAACCGCACGCCGTACGCGGCCTGCGCCTCCGCGGCGCTCGCGCCGCCGCGGATCTTGTCGGCGACGAGCTGCGCGGCGGGCACGCAGGCCGCGCAGGGGCGCGACTCGCGGACGCACTGCGCGAGCGACACCGCCTGATCGGCGCACGGCGCGTAGAGCTGCGAGACGAGCTGCCACCACGTGTGGCGCTCACGGCGGACGAGCTCGGCCGTGCCGACGCCGGGCAGCTCCTCCGGCTCGCCGCCGGGCGCGTCGAGCGGCGCGGCGCCGGGCGGCCCGGGGAGCGGGACCGCGGGCGCGTCTGCGAACTGGGGATCCTGCCGCTCCGCGCCGCCGCAGGCGGCGAGCGCGGCGAGCGCGGCGAGCGCGAGCCGTCGTGCACCTGATTTCGGAATGAACACGCGCGGATGCTACACCCCCGCGGCGGCCGAGCCAGGCCGAAGGGCCGCGCGCCGTCGCGACGGCGCGCCCCCTCGCCGGCGCGCCCCCTCGCCGGCGCGCCCCCTCGCCGGCGCGCCCCCTCGCCGGCGCGCCCCCGGCCCCCGCAGCCTCCTCAGAAGGCGCCGCCGAGGCCGAGCGTGGCGCGGTCCGGCGCCATGGCGACGTGCGGCGCGAGCCGGAGGCGAGGCGGGCGGAGACGGATGTACTCGTAGCTGTCGGCGGTCGAGCGCTCCTCGCGCTCGAGGACCGCGATGTCGATGATGTTGGCCGTGAGCAGGCCGGCGCTGCTGCCGATCATGATGCCAGCCAGCTCCTCCCACCGGCGGGAGTCCGAAGCTCTGCCGACGAGCAGGCCGACCATGCCGCCGCCGAGCGTGCAGCCGGCGTTGAGGCCGAGGCTGGCGAAGCCCTTGCCGAGGTTGCCGTTGGCCCAGTGGGTGACCGGACCCCCGAGCGCGAAGGTGCTGAAGGACCACCAGGCGAGCACCTCGTTTTCCGTGCCGACGGCGATGGGCGCGAGGATGGCGGTCCCGCCGAGCACGAGGAGGTGCTGCCAGCCGTACCAGACGCGCTTCGGGCTGGGCTGCTCGCCCTCGGGCGGCCAGGGGCTCGGGCTCGTCGCCCACGCCGGGAGCGCCTGGGGAGCTCCCGGCGGCGCAACCCCGGTCGGTGGCGCGCCCACCGGCGCCGCGCCGGCTGGGCCGCCTGGCGGCACGGCAGGCGCTGGCTGCGGCGCGGCAGGCGCTGGCTGCGACGCGGCAGGCGCTGGCGAGACCCGGGGAGCGGAACCGGACGCCGGCTGCATGGCGGCGGCCGGTCCCGCCGCGAACACCACGGCCGCTGCACAACCGAGCCGCAGCCCCCCGCGAAGCATGCCTGTCATCCGGCGTTCCTCTTCTCTCTTCGACGCTCGCAGCCCTTGTACTTCCTTTCGCTCGGCCGCTGCACGCAAATCCGGCCCCGCGCCCGCGCGAGCGGCGAGGACGGCTGCTCCGGCGGCGCGCGGCGCGCGCCGTCAACACCAGCGCCGCGTCGGGACCGAGCGTAGGTCTCGCACGCGGCGCGAACCGGGCCGCGCAGCCGCCGCTCCTCGAACGCGATGTACCAACGACCGGGACGGTAGGCCTGCGACAACTTGCCACATATTCCGCGCGCGCCAGCCGTGCCTACATGCCCTGCGCCGGGCAGCCGGCAAGCGCGCGCAGCGCGCTCCTTCGGAGGCAGGACGACCACCATGACCCAATCACCGGGATCCACCTTGCTTGCGCTGGCGCTCGCCAGCTTTGCCGCATTCGCGCCGGCCTGCGGCGGCGATGACGACTCCACCCCCTGCGCCGATGCCACCGCGGGGACCGGCGGATCCGATGCTGGGCCGGGCGGCTCCGGCGGCGAGTCCCCCGCCGGGACCGGCGGATCCGACACGGGCGGCGGCGGCGAGCCCGTGGATGACGAGGACAGCGACAACGACAGGGACGGCTTCACCCCGCGCGAGGGCGACTGCGACGACTTCAACAACACCGTCCACCCCGACGCCGAGGAGCGGAATCTCGATAACATCGACTCGAACTGCGACGAGTCCGACGCGCCGGTCAGCACGCTCGTGTGGAACGCCGGCCCGGAGCCCGATCTGGTGGACGCGATCGACGTCATGGACGAGGACGGCGATGGCCAGATCTCCCTCGAGGAGTTCTCCGCGGCGTGCGCCGAGTCCGCCATGCTGTCGGGCACCGCGCGCCCCGGCCTGGTGCAGGTCCACGCGTCCTGCGCCGGCACGAACAGCTGCCGCGGCATGGTCTATCAGACCTGGAACGAGCTCTACGAGCACGCCTGCCGCGCCATGAACAGCTGCAAGGGCTGGAGCTGCGTGGAGACCGCCGAGGACCAGGAGCGCGACGGCCCCGCGGCGTTCGGGGCCGGGGGGTGTACCCACTGCCACTCCGGCCCGGCGGGCACGTTCGGCGTGAAGGTGCCGCCCGGCGAGGACGTGGACGCCTTCGTCGCCGACTTCTGGGAGCGCCGCTCGGACACGTACCTGCAATCCATCATCGCGTTCGGGATCGACGGCGTCGCCGCCGGGGGCATCGCCTACTCGAACATGCCCGGCGCCTATCACCTGCTCTCGCGGTCCGAGATCGACCGGCTGATCGCGTACCTGCGCACGCTGACGCCGGAGGGGCACGCCTTCGAGCAGCTGCCGGCCGCAGATCCGATCGACCCGGACCCCTAGCCCGCCGATGAGCGCGCCGCGAGCCGACGACGACGACCGAGCGCCCGACGCGCGCGCTCTCCCGCGCGACGCGCTCGGCCTCGGGCTGCGCCCGCCGCACTACGAGGCGATCGAGCGGCTCCGGCCGCGGCTGGGCTTCTTCGAGATCATCGCGGAGAACTACCTCGGCGCGTCGCCCTTGCCCCGGGAGCGGCTCCGGCGCATCGCCGAGCGCTACCCGATCGTCGCCCACGGCGTCTCCCTGAACCTGCTGGGCGAAGCCCCCCTCGACCGGGATCACCTGTCCCGGCTCCGGGATCTGATCCAGGAGTTTCGCATTCCCTATTTCACGGATCACCTCTGCTGGACGGCGTTCGAGGGCATGACGCACCACGATCTGCTGCCGGCGCCGTACGATCCGGAGCTGATCCCCTACGCCGCCGCTCGGGCGTCCGAGGTCCAGGAGGCCCTCGGCGTCCCCTTCGGGATCGAGAACCTGTCGTCGTACGTCGCCTGGGAGCGCGACACGATGCCGGAGTGGGTGTTCTACCGCCGCGTGGTGGAGGAGTCCGGCTGCTGGGCCATGCTGGATCTCAACAACATCTTCGTCTCCAGCGACAACCACGGATTCGATCCGCGCGAGTACCTCGACGGCGTGCCGTGGAGCCGGGTCTTGCAGGTCCACCTGGCCGGACACCAGGTGTTGCCCTCGGGCCTGCGGCACGACACGCACGATCGTCCGGTATGCGACGAGGTCTGGTCGCTCTACGAGGAGGCGTGGCGCCGGGGCGGCCCTTTTCCGACGATCCTCGAGTGGGACGCGGAGATCCCGCCCCTGTCCGTGGCGCTCTCGGAGCTCGACAAGGCGCGGCGGGTGCGATCGGCATGAGCCCGAGGGGTGGAGATCCTCCGCGCTGGCTGCGAGAGCTCCAGCGCGACTTCACCGCGGTCCTCCGCGCGCCGCTCGACCCGGGCGCCGGGCGCTTCCGCGAGCGGCAGGAGCGGTATCCCGCGCGGCTCGTGGCGCAGCTGAAGGGCGGCCCGGGGGGCCCCGCGCCGGCGGAGCGGCTCGCGGTCTATCACCGCCAGTACTGGATGCGGCTGTTCACCGCGCTCCAGACGAGCTTTCCCCGCGTGGCGCGGGCGGTGAGCCATTGGCACTTCAACCACCTCGCCGCGCTGCACCTCGCCGAGCGCCCGCCCCGCCACGCCGACCTCGACGAGGCGACCCGCGGCTTCGCGGAGCGGCTCCACCGCGCCCTCCAGCGCCTCGGCGAGGCGGGCCGCCGCCCGCCGGAGCGCCCGCCGCACGGCGACGCGTGGTGCCGGCGGATCGAGCTCTCCAGGGCTCCGCTCGCCCTGGTCCGCCAGGCGCTCCGCATGGACGAAGCCGAGCGTCGCGCCTACGAGTCGCCCTTCGAGGGGCTGTGGCGGCCGGCGCCTGACGAGCTCGCCCGGCTGGCCGAATCGCGGCTGCGCTTCGCGGTGTCCTGCTCGTTGGCCGAGGAGGACTGGGACCTCGCCCGCTTCTCGCGGCTCGCGGGGGCCGATCGGGACGAGGGCGCGCCGGAGCCGATCCGTCGCCACCCGTCGACCCGGACCTGGGTCTTCGCCCGGAGCGCCGCCGGCACCACCATGACCTCCGTGGATCCGCTGTTCGCCCGGCTGCTCGAGCGCTGCCGGGAGCTGCCGTTCGGGCAGGCCCTCGCCGCCGTCGAGCAGGGCTGCACGGCCGCGGAGGCGGCGCAGCTGCGCGCCAACCTGCAGGGCTGGATCGCGCTCGCCCTCGCGAGCGGCTGGTGGACCGGCCTCGCCGGCGCCGAGCCCGGCGCGCAGCCGGAGGGCTCGAGCGATGCTCCGGGCTGGGCGTGAGCCTTCCCCGGCGGGTACCGCGGGTCAGAAATCCCGTCAGGATTCCTGAGACGACGCGGCACGGCTTCACACGCGTCCGTCACGTAGTCGAGGCCGGGTTGTCGAGCGCAAAGAAGCGCGCGAGCCAGGCGAAGTGCTGCCGGAGTGGGCCGAGGAGACGTATCCCCTCTACGCGTACCATCATGCCGCACAGCTCATGTCGGCCAAGGTCCGCGCCTTCTTGGAGTTTGTCGTCGCGCTGACGCGCGCGTAGCGTCGGGATCGTCGGCGCCGCGCGGCTCTTGACTGAGCAGCGGAGTGCATGGGCCGACGAGCGCTAACGGGTCCTCGCGGCAGCCTCACTCGACGAAGAGCGCGACATCACGGCAGCGGCAAGCCGAACATCGTCTCGCAGACGGCGACGTGCGCGCCGCAATTGCCGGTGGCTCCGTGGTCGCCGTCCTTGAGCGCGAGCCGGTGCGACCCGCCGTACGGCGGCGCCGCGCCCGGGACGTCCACCTCGACGAGCTCGCCGGGCAGGCCGATGAGGTCGAACGCCTTGAGGTGATCCGGGTGCTGCTCATCGCGCTCGCCGGTCAATCCGAACATGCGATCCACGGGCGTCGCCGACGGCTCCGAGAGCCAGGTGGCGCTCACCGGGTTCGTGTCGCGCGGCCCGGCCAGCGACACCACCCGGTCGAGCCGGACGACCTTGCCGATGCGGGCGGCCGAGCTCGCGCCGTGCGAGTGGCCGCTGAAGATGATGACCGACCAGCGCGGGCTCCCGTCGTCTTCGAGGAAGTAGCCCCAGTCGCCTCGCGGGTGGACCTCTTTCAGGTGCGCGAGCGCCCTCGCCAGCCGCGCTTCGATGCTGTCGGCCCTTGCCACCTCGATGAGCGCGGTGTGGTCCTGACCGTCGAACGCCTCAAGCCGCGCGTCGCCGAACGTGTCCGGATCATTTTGAACGATGTTGTAGTCGTTCTTGTAGGCGACCGCGAACGCGTGAAAGCCGCGCGCGGCGACGAAGCGGGTGAGGTCGAGCGGGCCGGGAGGCTGGCTGCTCCCCGACAGCGTGACGACGAGCTTGCCCGCGAACCGCGCGACCCGAGTGTCGAGGAGGGCCACCTGCTCCAGGTCGCGGTCGGAGACCTCTGGATCGAGCTCGCTGGGCTTGAACCGGATCTCGCTGAGCTCGGGCGAGCTCGTGTCCACGTGCAACTCGCGCGGCGCGCCGCCCGCGCCGTTCGCGCCGCCCGCGCCGTTCGCGCCGCCCGCGCCGTTCGCGCCGCCCGCGCCGTTCGCGCCGTTCGCGCCGTTCGCGCCGCCCGCGCCGTTCGCGCCGCCCGCGCCGCCCGCAGAGTCACCGACTCCGGAGGTCGCGGCGGCGCCGCCGGTCCCGGTAGTCGCGGTGCCCGTGGCTGCTCCGCCGCCAGCGCCCGGGGGGCCGCCGTCGCTCGACGAGCCGCCGCACGCCACGCACCCGAGCGCCCACCAGGCGCAACCGATCCACGCCGTGAGCCGCATGCTCGAAACGTTACCAGATCACCGCCGGCGCCACGCGGTGGACGAGCCGGATCTCCCGATTCTCTCGGTCGCGCAGCGCGGTGCGGGCGCGCGTGGCCGTCATTTTCCCGCGCGGGTAGAAGGCTGCCGGTCCGGCGGCGCGGGCACGCTCGAAATTGCGAGCCAGCACTCCGCGGGACCATCGTCGAACCGGCAGCCGCCTGTCCCTCCGGGCGCGACCGTGCCCCCTTCCGGCACGCAGCTGCCGGTGGTGGCCTAATTTGCTCCGGAGTGATTCACATGAAGGCGGGAAGACGGGAAGATCATTGAGCTTTCTTCCCGCCTTCCCGCCTTCATGTTCAAATTAGGCCACCACCTACGGCCGCCCTCGGTTGGGAGAGCGTGCTGGAACATCGGTCGGCTCGCCGAGCGCGGAGAGAAAGCGGGCGATGTTCCTTGGCTCGGTCACCAGGGCGACGAGCTTCATCCGCCCCTTGCAAGTTGGGCACTCGAAGACATCGAGCCTGCAGGCGTCAGGCTCCGCGCGCCTCCCTTGAGCGACCGCGCCGTCAGAGCAGAGGCTGCAACGCCGCGTACCACTGCTCGCCCAGCAGCACGTAGCCCTGGAGGTTGGGGTGCCACTGATCTTCGAGCAACGTGGTCTTGTTCGGATTGAAGGGCGTGTACATGTCGACGGAGATGATGTGTCGGCCTGCGTCCGCGCGGGCCTTCACCACCGCCGGAATTGCGTCGTCGTAGGTCTTGATGCGCGCGCTGAGCGCGGTGTCGTCGCCCTTGCTCGCGTCGCCGCGCGACGGGACGGGCGCGGCCACCACGATGAGAACATCGGGGAGCTGCGCGTAGATGCTGTCAATCAACGCGCCCAGACGTTTGGGGGCGTTGGGCATGTCGTAATTGTCGATTGCGTCGTTGGTTCCAATCATCAAGAGCACGATGTCGGGCTTGTATTGCGGCATGACGGTCGACACCAGCGTCGAGATGCCGCTCCTTCCGCCGGCGGGGGCGATCGTCCAGCCGCTGTGGCCCTCGTGGTTGTGCGGGAACGCCACGCCGCCAACGGTGTTCGGTCCGTTCGATCCCGAACCGACGAACGTGATGTTCTTGCCCGCCGCGTGCGCGAGCCGGAACAGCTCGACGCGATAGCCGCCCGGCGTGTCCCCGTTGTATCCGTCGGTGATAGAGTCGCCGAATGGCATGATCTTGCATGCCGTACCGTCGGTCGGGCAGGGCCGATAGGTCGAGCCCGCGCTGCCGCCGGCGCCACCCTGCGCGCCCGAGTCTCCGCCGCTACCGCCGGCCGCCGCGCCGCCGCCATCCCCGCCACCGCCCGTTCCCGCGAGCGATCCACCGGTGCCGGCCGCAGAGGTCGTTCCGCCGGTGCCCGCGACAGCGCCGTCCATGCCGCCGCCGTCGCTCGTTCCGCCTGCGCCGCCGCCGGCGCCCGCTGCGCCCGCTCCGTCGGCGCCCGCTGCGCCCGCTCCGCCGGCGCCCGCGCTGCCGCCGCTGCAGCCGAGAGCGATGACGACGAGCCCGGCCACGACCGGCCAAGATGTGATCGGCTTCATGCCGGAGGATGGTAATGCCGAAGGCTACGGCGTTGTCAACTGAAACGACGGCAGTCGGAATCGACGATCGGGCAGCCTATGGCAATTTCACGGCGCGACGACGGTCGCCCATCCGGTGCCCGGCATCGAGAACTGCAGCTTCGCTCTCCCAACGGACGCATTAGGGCAACGGCGACGTGTGCCTCGTAGAGGCCGCCGGCTCCGCCGCCAACTGCGAGCTTTGACGGCGTCGCCCGGCGACCGCCTCCCCATCGTCGTTGCGCCCGACGCAGTCCTCGACTCGAAATCAGAATTGCGTGATGAATTTCCACGCCTCGGGGGCGTTCCAGCTCGTCGATTGCCCGGGGTCCTTCGGCTCCCAGCCGTGCGGGCCGTCGAACACGCAGTACTTGGTGGGGTGACCTGCGGAGCAGCCCTTGTACTCGGTACACGTGTGGGGCTGGCCAGCTGCCGGGAAGGTGGTCGCCGACGGCTCCTCCATGCAGCCGTTGACCTTCGCGAATTCGGCTTGTTTGACGCGACCGCTGGTCGGCATGGGGGGGCCGCTGCTGTCACCGCTGGCTTGCGACGCGTAGTAGGCGATCGGCTTGGTCAACGTCGCCGTGCAGGAGCCCGTGAGATCTGCCCCCGAAAAGAAGGCGACGCCTCGGAACACGTCCGCGCGGGTGCAGGCGAGAGCCAGCGACATCGCTCCCCCGAAGCTGAAGCCGGTGGCGAAGATCCGAGTTTTGTCGATGCAGAGATCTCCCTCGAGCTCCTCCAGGATCGCGTCCGTCAGCTCCACGTCCGACTTGCTCCAGGAACCGGCGCCGTTCGCGGCGTCCGGTGCGACGAAGATGGTGGTAGCTCCAGCGTCGAGCGTCGCCATCGTGAAGTAGTTCCGGTTCGCCACCGACATGGCGGAGGAGCCGGACTCCGCGAAGGCGAACACGAGCCGATACGGCTTGTCCTTGTCGTAATCGCTCGGCACGCGAAGGATGTACTTGCGAGAGGCGCCGCCGAACGAGATGTCGATCGTGCCGTTCTGCAGAGTCTTCGCTTTGCCGCAGCCAGCGCTCTTGACCGCGTCCGTCCCGGTCGCGCCGCCTGCGCTGCCGCCGCTGCCGCCGCTGCCGCCGCTGGCACCGCCGGGATCGGAGCCACCCGACGCGGTGCCGGCGCCGCCTGCGGCCGCTCCGCCCGCGCCCGCGGAGCCGGGCTGGCCACCGCCCGGGGTGCTGCCCGCGCTCGCGGCGTTACCACCGGCGCCCGCCTGCGCTTGGCCGCCCGCGCCTGCGACCCCCGGTTCTTCCGACGGAGGGGTGCTGCTCGACGAACAAGCAACACCCGAGAATGAGAACAGGGCGAGGACCAGGGAGGAGCAACGGGCGCTTGTCATCGGTAACTCCGCGCGCGCGAAGGGCGCGACTGGGACTCGACCCTAGCTCATGGCCTCCCGACCAGCAATGGATTGAGGCGCGCCGGTTCAGTTGTAAAGCAACAGCTCAAAATTGGCGCGCCACCATACCGGCCGCGACCGTATCGTTCGGCGCGTAGGTAAAAGAAGCCGGGCGCGTAGGTAGAAGAAGCCGGAGCGCAGCGCGAAGAAGCGCAACGCAGTAAACCGAAGGTGGTGGCCTAATTTGAACATGAAGGCGGGAAGGCGGGAAGAAAGCTCAATGATCTTCCCGCCTTCCCGCCTTCATGTGAATCACTCCGGGGCAAATTAGGCCACCACCCGCGGCACAGTCCCGCCAGGATTTCTGCGACGAAGAGACGGAGGCGGCGACCGATGCGGGGACGTCCGCCGTCTCGCCCGCGGCCCATGCTGCGCCCGCAAAGCCGCCGGCAAAGCCAACGCTGACGCTCATGATCATGGCCCCCATCAGCTACACGCTTCTCGGCATCCGGCGTCTCCTGATCCGGTGAAGGGCGAGCTCAACCCCCCACTGCAGCTCGGAAATGTGACCGTTCACATGCGCGACGCCAGCCCAAATCGGCCGATGATGGGGCGAGCTCTTGGCCGGAGCGCGCGCTCGAGTCGCCGCGCACGAGAGGCGATCCCCGGGGCGCCGGCCGCCTGCGGCATCGAGCGAGGGCCGTCCGTGCGCAGGTCGGCATCGAGCGCATCGTGCCGGCGATCACCGCGGTCCGGCGCCCGCCCCCCCGGTGACGCGGCGCTCCGGACGAGCCCGCCAGCGTCGTCCTCCCTTCGGGATCGAGGATCCCGCTCAGGCCGGTCGATTGGGTTTGACACCAGGAATGTGATCGTTCACATTTCGAAAGGGGTATACTTGTGCTTTGCCCTGGGTGGGCCGTCCTGCGTGCCTTTGCGCGGGCTGTCCTCTCATCTTATGGCGCCTCCGTCGAGTCAGCACCAAGGGGTGCGGGGCGCCGGCAATTCCGCTCGCGAGAGGATTCAACGTGCGCCTGAACACAACGTGGAACCGAGCAAGAAGCATGACCCTGTCGGGGATGGCGCTGGCCATCGTCGCCGCGATTCCGTCCCTCGCTCGGGCGGACAACCCGATCGTGCAGACCTTCTACACGGCCGACCCCGCTCCCATGGTGCACGAAGGCAGGTTGTACCTCTACACGTCCCACGACGAGGACGTGACGGTGAAGGACTTCTACACCATGAACGACTGGAGGTTGTACTCCACCGTCGACATGGTCAACTGGACGGACCACGGCTCGCCCGCGGGCTACAAGAGCTTCCGCTGGGGGACCGACAATGCGTGGGCGCCGCAGGGTATCGCCAGGAACGGCAAGTACTATCTGTACGTACCGCTGAACAACAACACCGGCGCGAAGATCGGCGTTGGCGTATCGGACAATGTGGCAGGCCCGTTCATGGACCCGCTGGGAAGGGAGCTGGCCGTGGCGCCCGGAGGCGGCAACATCGACCCGACGGTGTTCGTCGACGACGATGGACAGGCCCACATGTACTGGGGGAATGCCAAGCTCCGGCACGTGAAGCTGAACTCGGACATGATCAGCACCTCGGGAAGCATCACCGAGGTGCCGTTGAACGGCTTCACCGAGGGTCCGTGGTTCTACAAGCGAGGGTCGCTGTACTACCTCGTCTACGCCGCCATCGCCGGGAGCGAGAAGATCAGCTACGCGACCAGCAACAGCCCGACCGGGCCCTGGAACATCCGCGGCGACATCATGGACGCCGGGCGCACCTTCACCAATCACGCCGGCATCGTCGACTACAAGGGGCACTCGTACTTTTTCTATCACAACAGCGCATTGCCGGGCGGCAATAACTACAAGCGCTCGGTCTGCGTGGAGGAGTTCACGTACGGGGCCGACGGCAGCATTCCGAAGATCACGATGTCCACGAACGGACCGTCCGCCGTCGACACGCTGAATCCGTTCAGTCAGGTCGAGGCCGAGACCATCGCCTTCTCGTCCGGGCTCAAGACCGAGGTGTGCACCGACACCGGCGCCGGCATGAACGTCACGTCCATCAGCAATGGCGACTACATCAAGGTAAAGAACGTCGATTTCCTGGACGGCGTGACCTCCTTCGAGGCTCGGGTATCGTCCTCGGCCGGCAACGCGAAGATCGAGCTCCACCTCGACAGTCAGGACGGCACCCTGCTCGGGACGTGCGACGTCTCGGGCGCGTCGTCCTGGACCACCAAGACCTGTGCGGTCAGCGGGGGCAGCGGGAAACACGATTTGTTCCTGAAGTTCGTCGGCGGCAACGGCGACCTCTTCAAGTTCAACTGGTGGCGGTTCACCGGACCCACCATGCCGGATGGCGGGGACGGCGGAGGCGGTGCTGGCGGCAGCGGCGGCGCCGGGGGCTCGGGCACCGGCGGCTCGGCCACCGGAGGAACGACCGGCACCGCTGGCTCGGGCAGCGGCGGCAACGCCGATCCCTCCGGTGGGACGGGCAGCGGTGGCAACGCCGGCACTGGTGGTGGCGCGGACAGCGCGCAAGCTGCCAGCGGCTCGGGTGGGAACGGCGCGGACGGGGCCGATTCAGGCGGCTCGTGCTCTTGCCGGACGGGCGCGAGCACCAGGGACGGCGGACTCGCCGCCGCTCTCTCGCTGGTCGCTTCTGCGCTCGTCCTTCGGCGTCGGCGCCGGTAGGCGCTCACCTTTGCGTTGAGCTCTCTCTCCGGATCCCTGGCTGGACTCCTGGTGGGTGAAATACCGGAGCAGCGACGCCGCGACGGCTACCCGAGCAGCGACGCCGCGACCTGCGGCGCCTCCCGCGCCGGGCACCCCATCCAGCTCGAGAGCCGCGCCGCCGGCTCGCCGCTCGCGAGGGCGCGGTGCACCCGCTCCGCCACGTCCGCGCGGAGCGCCCGCGTCCCGAACACCGGGTAGCCGATCGCCGCGTAGGCCCTGGGATCCACGCCCCGGGCGACCGGCACCGACACGGCGCCGGGCGCCGGGCACGCGGGCACGCGGGCCCGGCCGAACCAGGCCGCGCACAGCGAAAGGCGGCGCTCCAGCGCGCCGCGCCGGAGCAGCTGCTGCACGTAGATCACGCGCTCGCCCACCTCGATGCCGTGCGCCGTCAGCAGCGCGCGATCGTCCGGCGCGAGCTCCGCGATCTGCTCCTCCGCGTCGCGCGCCGCCGCGGTCCCGAGCCCCTGCTCCAGCTGGTAGACGATCCCGCGCGCCGCGCCCTGCAGCGCGCGCACCTCGGGCGAGCGCAGCGGCGCGAGGAGCTCCTCGACGAGATCGCGCGCGAACGCCACGAGCCGCCGGAGGACGCGCGACCGCGCGCCGGCGCCGAGGTCCTCGAGCTCCGCGAGCCGCACGTCGGGCAGGAGCAGCGTCGGGCCGCGCGCGAGCTGCCCGAGCGGCCGCTCGCCGTGGGCGATCCGCCCGGCCGCGTCCACGGAGAAGCGCTCGTGCGGCTCCCCCACGATCGCCTCGACCCAGCGCGCCCGGTCGTCCTCGGGCGCCGGCGCCGCGGGCCCGGGCGCGAGCAGGGCCCGGAGCGCCGCGATCCGCGCGAACGGGTGCCCCGCGGCCACCGCCTCCGGCTCGGCCTCGGCCTCGGCCCGGCGCGGGCCCCCACGGGCGACCGCGCGCGCG
The DNA here is from genome assembly GCF_028553905.1 of Sorangium sp. So ce836. Taxonomy (NCBI): domain Bacteria; kingdom Pseudomonadati; phylum Myxococcota; order Polyangiales; family Polyangiaceae; genus Sorangium; species Sorangium sp. So ce836. The sequence goes on from NZ_CP102233.1 coordinate 12,300,933, forward strand.
CCCGGCGACGCCCGCGCGCCGCGCCCCGCGCCGCCGCCCCGCTCGACGAAGCGCTGCACGAGCCGCTCGTGGAGCGCGTCGCTGAGCCGGTCCTCGATCGCCCGTGTCCGGTCCTGCCACGCCGCCGCGTCGCGGACCCAGCGGCCGTGGTTCGAGATGTAGGTCCACGTCCTGATCGACGCGATCCGCGTGATCAGCGTGTCGATGTCGCCGCCCACCTCGTCGATCTCGGCCACCCGGGCGGCCATCCAGTCGGTGTCGAGCGCCGCGCTCGAGCCCGAGAGCTGGCCGTAGATCTCGGCGAGGAGCGCGACGTGCGACTCGAACAGGAGCTTGCGGAAGTCCGGGATGCGGCAGACCTCCCAGAGCAGCGCCACCGCTTCGCGACCCCGCGCGCGCGCTCGCACCTCCGGGTCCTCGGCGAGCCGCACCAGGGCGGCGGTGTCCTCGGCGTCGTCGACGAGCTTCAGGCTGCGGGAGCGCGGGCGCTCCCGGAGCGACGCGAGGAGCGCGTCGATCGAGCTCCAGTCGAGCTCGCTGTTGCGCCAGAGCAGCCGCCGCACCGGGGGGAAGCGGTGCGCCTCGATGGCGGCCGCGACGCCGTCGGGGAGCGACAGCGGCGCGACCGTGCCGAAGGTGCCGTCGGCGAGGTGTCTGCCCGCGCGGCCGGCGATCTGCGCGAGCTCGGCGGGGTCGAGGTCGCGCACGGCGCGGCCGTCGAACTTGCGCAGCGCCGCGAACGCCACGTGGCGCACGTCGAGGTTGAGGCCCATGCCGATCGCGTCGGTGGCGACGAGATAGTCGACCTCGCCGGACTGGAAGAGGGCGACCTGCGCGTTGCGGGTGCGGGGCGAGAGCGCGCCGAGCACGACCGCGGCGCCGCCGCGCTGCGCGCGCAGCCGCTCGGCGATCTCGTAGACCTGGGGGGTCGAGAACGCGACCACGGCGCTGCGCGGGGGCAGCCGCGAGAGCTTGCCGGCGCCGGCGCTGGCGAGCCGCGAGAGCCGCGGGTGCTGGACGAGCTTGGCGGTGGGCACGAGCTCGGCCATGAGGGGCCGCATCGTGTCGGCGCCGAGGAACCAGGTCTCGCGCCGGCCGCGCGAGAGGAGCAGCCGCTCGGTGAACACGTGGCCGCGCTGGTCGTGCGCGGCGAGCTGGATCTCGTCGATGGCGAGGAAGTCGACCTCGAGGTCGATCGGCATCGCCTCGACGGTGCACACCCAGTAGTCCGGGCGCCTCGGGACGCGCTTCTCCTCGCCGGTGACGAGCGCGACGCGGGCCTCGCCGACGCGGGTGGTCACCCGGTCGTAGACCTCGCGCGCGAGCAGCCGCAGCGGCAGGCCGATCATGCCCGAGTCGTGCGCGAGCATGCGCTCGATGGCGCGGTGGGTCTTGCCGGTGTTGGTCGGGCCCAGCACGGCGGTGATCGGGGAAGCGTCGACCATGCCGCGCGCAGCTTAGTACCGGATGCCGGAAAGACGCCCCCGCGGGGGAGCGAGGGGGCGCGCCGGTGGTCTCGACTGGACGGGCTCGTCCGCGGGGTGCGGCGCGGAGCGCGCGCGGCGGGGACCTGCGGCGGAGAGAGCCTGCCGCGGCGCGGAGGAACGGAGGAGAAGATGCGACAGCGGACCGCTCGCGCTCGGTCTTCGTCCCGTCGCCGCGCCCGTGGCATGATGGCTCGAGATGCCGGCAGCTGTAAGAACCGCGACAGTGGGCCCCGCCTCTGCTAGAGCCCGAAGGCCCGAGCGCAAGGACACGGGGACGCAGAAGGCTCGAACGCATGCTGTCGCTTGAAGCGGGGAGCGTCGTCGGCGGGAAGTATCGGCTGGAGCGGCCGCTGGCGGGCGGCGCCATGGGCCTGCTCTGGGTGGCCCGGCACCTCCAGCTGGAGGTCGAGGTCGCGATCAAGTTCATGATGCCGCAGCACGCCGACTCCCCCGTCGCGCGCGCGCGGTTCGAGCGCGAGGCGAAGGCGTCCGCCCAGCTCCGGACGCCCAACGTGGTCCACGTCTACGACTATGGGCTCGAGGGCGACACGCCCTACCTCGCGATGGAGCTCCTCGAGGGCGAGGACCTCGCCGCGTACCTCGTACGCCGCGGGCGCCTCGCGCCGGCCGAGCTGCTCGGCATCGTGAGCCAGGTCTGCAAGGCCCTCCGCCGCGCGCACGAGGTGGGCCTCATCCATCGCGATCTCAAGCCGGCGAACATCTTCCTCGCGCGCCAGGGCGAGGAGATCGTCAAGATCCTCGACTTCGGGGTCGCCAAGGCGATCGGCACCGGGCTGGCCGCCGACGCGACGAAGACCGGCACGCTCATCGGCTCGCCGCACTACATGAGCCCGGAGCAGGTGCGCCGGAGCAAGACGGTCGACTACCGCAGCGATCTCTGGTCGCTCGGGGTGATCATCTTTCAATGCCTCACGGGCCAGCTGCCCTTCCCCGGCGAGGAGCTCGGCGACGTGCTCGTGGAGATCTGCACGGGCGACATCCCGGTCGCCTCGCAGCTCGCGCCGGACCTCTGGCCCGAGCTGGATCGCTTCCTGGAGCGCGCGCTCAAGCGCGAGCCCGCCGAGCGCTTCCAGAGCGCGAGCGAGCTCGCGCGCGCGTTCGCCTCGGCCGTGCAGCGCGCGGTGGTCCCGGATTCGCGCGACTCGCTGGACTCCACCGAGGCGCTGGCTCAGGGCGGCGCGCCGGCTCACGGCGGCGCGCCGGCCCACGGCGGCCTGCTGGCCCAGGGTGGCGCGTCGGCTCAGGGTGGCCCGCTGGCCCCGGGCGGCGCGCCGGCTCAGAGCGGCCTGCTGGCCCAGGGCGGCGCGCCGGCCCAGGGCGGCGCGCCGGCTCACGGCGGCCCGCTGGCCCAGGGCGGCGCGCCGGCGTACGGCGGCGCGGCGGCTCAGGGCGGTCCGCCGGCTTACGGCAGCGCGCCGGGTTCGGGCGGCGCCCCCGGCTCGGGCGGCACGGTGGCCCTCGATGACGCCATGGTCCCCGGCGGCACGCTGGTGGCAGGCGGGACGGTGGTCGCGGACCGCATGCGGGTTCCCGGCGGCATCCCAGGCCCGGGCGGCACGCTGACGGCGAGCGGCACGCTGGAGGCCGTGGGAGGCGCTCTGCCCCCGCAACCAGAGCGCCGCCCCTCGTCATCGCGGGCGTTGCTCGCCGTGGCCGCCAGCGTGCTCACGGTCGGCCTGGGGATCGCCGCCGTCGTCCTGCTCCGCTCGCCTGCTCCAAACGAGCCCGCCACGCCGGCGGCCGCGCCCCTGCTCGGCGCCACGGAAGCCGCCGCGCCTCCCGACCTCGTGCCCGAAGAGCCCGTCACGCCGCCCTCGACCGCTAGCGCTCTTCCCGCCGCTGCGGCGTCATCGTCTCCGGTCGCTGCGGACTCCTCCCCGGCCGCCGCAGACTCCGCCTCCGCTCCCCCCTCCCCGGCCGCCCCCCCGCCCGGCGCCGCGAAGACCCCCGTCAGGCCGGCGCGCCCGCCCGCCAAGCGGCCCTCTCCAGCTGCGCCCTCCAGCAAGCGTGCTCCGGAGAAGGATCCGACCTTCGGCTTCTGAACGACGCGAGACGGAGCGCGTCACGGCACCGCGCTCGCCCCCTCTGCTCGAGCTCCATCTCTCCGGAGGTCGTGGCGCGCTCCGAGCCCGTGATCACCAACGCGAGCGGGGTGCGTGCAAAGCGCACCGCCGCTCCCGCATGGGACTTCCATGTTCCTCGATTCCTGTGTCATCATGCCCAATGCTGGCCGCGCTGGATGTCGAATCGCCGCTGGCAAGATTCTCCTGATCGCGAACAACGTGTGACCTGAGCGAGAAAGGTGTTCCCATGAATCGAGGCTCGTCTTCGGGGCGTCTATCCAGGAGCCGCATCGGGCGCTCCCTGTCTGTCCTCCTCTGTGCGCCGCTGATGGCGCTCGCGCTCGCCGGTTGCGGCGGCGCGGAGCCATCCTCTTCGTCCGAGGATGACGAATCCACGCCGAGCGAAAACACCGACATGAGCTGGGAGGAGTTCAAGGCGAACGCCCACCGCGACCAGGACCGCGGGCTTTACACCATCGACGGCTTCGAGAGGCGGCTCAACGACGTGGAGCTGCGTGCCGTCTACGAGCGCTACGTCCAGACCGGTGCCCTCGTCGTGAACGGGCAGCGCTGACGACACCTCGCAGGGATCCGACCGATAGCTCAATCCGACGTATTGTGTCAGCAGCGCGTTCGGCGGCCGGACGACGCGGCGAGTCCTCTCGCGCAACCAGGGAAGGAAACCCCGACCTCGGCGACGCGGGTGCCAGCCCCCCGCGCCGCTCAGATCTTCGCCGACGTCATCCAGTGGGGGTTCTTGGTCGTCCCATCGAATCGCTCCGTCGTCTTGAACTGCTCGTGCTCCCCCTTCGCCCCGAGCGGCGCGGTCCGCGCGAGGATCTCCGAGACGCGCTGGCCGCTGAGCGGCTGGAACGTGTACGCCGCCTTGATCGCCTGCTTGAGGATGCCCATCGAGTCGCAGCCGGTGATCACCACCGACGTCGGCAGGCTCATGGGATAGTGCAGGCAGTCCATCGGAGAGACCACCCCGGTCTTCGCGATCTCCCCGCTGGCGAACGGCTTCATCCCCAGCACCCCGATGCCCTGCTGCGTCAGCGCCGGGAGGACATTCCTCTCGAAGCTCCGGTAATGCGGATCCATCACGTTGAGCGGCATCTGCACGGTGTCGAGCGGGACGCCCTGCCGCCCCGCCATCTTCAGCATGGCGAGGTGGATGTCCGGGTCCTTGTGGCCCGTGAAGCCGATGAACCGGATCTTGCCGGCCTTCTTCGCGGCCACGAGCGCCTCCATCGCGCCGCCAGGCCCGAAGATCTTCTCGGGATCGCTCATCCGGATGATCTCGTGCATCTGCACGAGATCGATGACGTCGGTGCGCAGCCGGCGGAGCGACTGCTCGAGCTGCGCCTCGGCGGAGGCGCGGTCCCGGCCGTCGAGCTTGGTCATCAAGAAGACCTTCTGTCGATATCCATCCTGGAGCGCCTTGCCCATCCGCTCCTCGCTCTTGCCGTCGTGGTAATCCCAGCAGTTGTCGAGGAAGGTGACCCCGTGATCGATCGCGAAGCGGACGATCCGGAGGCTCTCCTGCTCATCGTCCGGGATCGCCATGTGGTATCCGCCGAGGCCGAGGAGGCTGACGCTCACGCCGGTCCGCCCGAGGGGCCTCGTCGGCATCACCCCGCCGGCCGGCAGCTCGACGTCCTCCTCCCCGGGCGCGCCGGGCGCCGGCCCCTGCGGGGGCTCCTGAGAGCTCCCGCCCGTGGATGCGGCGTTTTGCCCCACCTGCGCGCTTCCTCCACAGGCGCTGAGCGCGAGGCCCGTGCCCACAATCTGCACAAATGCCCGTCGAGACGGTCGCTTCGTCATAAAAGGCAGCGCTCCTTCTGAAGACGAAGCCCGTGTGCAGGGCGTGTGCCACGCGGCGCGGCGCGCGTGAACGTGAGCGCGCCGCGCCCTGGCCTCGCGGATCAGGCCTTCAGCTCGTCGAACTCGCCCGGCTCGCCGAAGGCGCCGAAGTTCTCGATCGGCCCGCCGCCCTCCTCGGTGCAGCCGACCGCGTTCGCGAGCGTCGTGAGCAGCTTGTTGTGAGGCGCGTCCTTGTCCTGCAGCGTGTTCTGCTGCCGCGTCACCTTGATGTACTGCCCCGCCTTGAAGTAGCCGCCGCAGCTCCCCGTGATGATGTACGGCAGGTCGCGGAAATCGTGGATCTTGCCGTTGGAGAGCTCGTTCATGAACACGACGGCGCTGTTGTCGAGCACGGAGGCCCCGCCCTCGTCGTACCCCGCGAGCCGATCGAGCAGATAGGCATACTCGCCGATGAACCAGCGATCGATGTCGAAGAGCATCTCCTCGTAGCCGTCCACGGCGCTCCCGCTGTCGTCGTCCTTCGTGTTGCCGTGAGAGAGCTTGTGGTGGTTGTACTCGTGGTTCATCCCATCCCACTTGAAGATGGGCCCGTACGCGCCCGAGCCCCACTGCAGCGTCGCCGAGCGCGTCGCGCGGGTCGCGATCGCCAGCGCGAGGATGTCCATCTGCATCCGGCCGATCTTCTTGAACTCGGCGTCGAACGACACCGTGCCCGGGTCGATCCCCTCGATCTCCGCCGCCCGCTCCGCCGGGAGCTCGCGCGGGATGAGCCCGGCGTTGCCCATGCCCACCTCGAGGTCGCGCACCGTCTGGAAGTGCATCTCGAGCTTGTCGCGGTCCGCCTTGCTGAGCTTCTTCTTGAGCAGGCCCTCGTACTCGGCCCCGACCAGGTCGAGCACGCTCTGGCGCCGCTTTGTCAGCCGCTCGAGCGCCTCGTCCTCGACGTTCGTCACGCCGATCAGGTCCTGGTACGCGAGCCACGGGTTGTTCTCGCCGGAGACGGGCTGCTCGCTGCCGCTGTACGAGATGTGCCCGCGCACGTTGGGGACCCGCGCCCCGACCATCAGCGTGAGCGCGGGCGTGCCCGGCGGGTTGAGCTTGTTCGCGATGAACTGATCGAGCGAGATCCCCGCGGCGTACTGGCTGCCCTGGACGAGCGGCTGCGCCGTGAGCTTGCAGCCGATCCCCTTCGCGTGATCGTCGCCGGCGCTCGGATCCCACCCGAAGCCGCGCGGCGCCATGTGAATGCCCCGCGGGATCAGGAGCTTGTCCCGGTACGAGGCGAGCGGCGCTATCGCGCGATCCGCGCCGAACGAGGCGTCCGTCAGCGCGCCGTACCGCGTGGTCGGGAAGAACCGGGCCATGTTCACGCCGTTGCACATGAAGAACGCGATGAACCGGCGCGGCGCGGTTTCCGGACCGGCCTTGGCGTCGCGGGCGCGCAGCGACTCGAGGAACGGCAGGCCGAGCATCACCCCGCACGCGCCCCGCAAGAACGTTCTGCGATTCATTGGTCCACCTCTTCCACGGCCCGATACCTGAACGTCTTCGTCTGGGTGAGCGCGACCAGCAGCTCCTTGATGTTGTACCCGGACGCGCTGAGCTTCGCGTCGAGGTCGTCGATCGTGCACGCGTCCTCGCGCGAGAGCTGGCGGGCGTTGCCGTAACGGTACCAGTTCGTCAGATAACACCGCTGCGCGACAGGGCTCTCCGCGAGCTGCTCCGCGAGGTCGACGGCGCCGTCGAAGCGGATCTCGGGCCCCCCGACCCTCATCGTGCCGCTCGCGTCGATCGGCTCGCCGCCCTCGTCCTCGCGGTACCGCCCGACCGCGTCGTAGTGCTCGAACGCGAAGCCCGGCGGGTTGATCAACCCGTGGCACGAGCTGCACGCCTCCGGCGACGTGTGCGCCTCCACCTGATCCCGCGTCGTCCGGATCTCGCCCCGGATGGGCGGCAGCTCCGTGTTGATGTTCGCCGGCGGGTCCGGCAGGTCCGCGCAGAGGATCTGGCGCTGGATGAACACGCCGCGGTGGATCGGCGAGGTCTTGCTCGCGAACGCGTGCGAGGCCAGGAAGCCGGCCTGCGTGAGGAGCCCCGCGCGCGCCGCCGGGTCGAGAGGCGTCTCCACGAGCTCGCTCGTGAACGACCCCTCCACGCCGTAGATCGGGGCGAGCTTGTCGTTCACGAACCCGACGGGCGCGGTCATCAGCGTCCGGTAGTCGCCCTCCATCTCCAGGATGACGTGCCGGATGAACGCTTGCGTCTCGGCCAGCATCGCCGAGGACACGCTGGCGTCGAAGCCCTCGTAGAGCGCCGGATCCTTCGAGAGATCCGCGTAACGGCTCATGTGCAACCACTGGCGGTGGAAGTCGTCGAGCGCGCTCACCGCCTTGGGGTCGTCGACCATGCGCCGCGCCTGGGCCTCGATCCCCTCGGGCGCGCCCAGCGCGCCGCGCTCCGCCGCCGCGAGGAGCGCGTCGTCGGGCAGGCTGTTCCAGAGCAGGTACGAGAGCCGGGTCGCGACCTCGTAGCCGTCGAGCGGGATGATCCGCTCGCCGTCGAGCTCCTCGCTGAGCTCGACGCGGTAGAGGAAATGCGGCGACTGGAGCATCGCCTCGACGACATGGCGGACGCCCTGCTCGAACGGCGTGCCCGACTCGAACAGGCCATCGCCGCGCGCGTAGGCCGCGGCGTACGCCGCCTCCTGCTCCGCCGAGAGCGGCCTCCGGTAGACGCGCTTGCCGAGCGCCCGGATGAGCTGCCGGGCGCACGCGGCGCCGTCGCCCTCCGGGGCGCACGGCAGGATCTTGCCGAGCACGGCCTGGTCGGCCACGACGTCCGCCGCGATGGCCTCGGCGGCGCGCCGGTAATCGCGCGCGAGCCGGTCGGATACGACGAGCCCCTTGGCGTTGTTGTCGAACCCCTCGAACGCCGGATCCGCGAGGAACGACGCCGAGGCCCTCATGTCCTTGCCGAAGAGATCCCGGATCGAGTTGTCGTACTGCGCGTGCGTCAGCCGCGTCAGGCGCGGGGTCGGCCCGGGCGCGGTGACGCCCGGCGCGCACTGGACGCCGGCGCCGGCTCCGCCATCGCCCGCGCCGGTTCCGCCACCTCCCGCTCCCGCGCCGATTCCGTCATCTCCAGTCGGTCCCGAGCACGCGGCCGCGCTGGAGAGCGCGAGGGCCACGAGCAGCATCCTCGGGGTGCTTCGATTCACGGGCAGCTCCCTTCGTGCGTGAAGAGGTCGAAGATGTAAGAATCTACAAGAGCTTCAAGCGCCAGGCTATCGGGCGCGGCCGTCCAGCGTCAACGCGCGGCCACGGCGCGAACGGCATTTCCCGTGCATCTTTCTGGATTTCGTTCCGCGCGAAAGCCCGGCGCGCTCATGACGCGCTGCGCGCGGGAGGCGCCGTGGTGGGTGCCGGGGAGAGCCGACGCTACGATGCATGAAACTGCGCCTGATGGCGCAGGGCGGAGGCGCCGGCCTTCACGGCGAGGACAGCTTCGGCTGACACCTGCCCTCCAGGCACACCGCGGTCATGCCCTCCGGGTACACGGGCGCGCAGGGGGGGCACGCGCCGAAGCCCTCGGGACAGACGATGGACTCGATGTCCGCGCTCTGGTTGAGGGCGACGATGCCTTTCCCGCTGCACTCCTCGCAGCACCCGACGCCGTCGCGCAGCGCGCAGTCCGCGTCTTGCGCGCACTCCGTCAGCGGGGATTCGCGCACGTCGAGGACGACGCAGCGCCCGGCCTCGCACGCGGCGGCGAAGTACTGGGCGGTGCTCTCGGCCTCGCTGACCTCCGGGCACGGCGCGCACGCCACGCCCCCGCCGCACCCGAGGGTGTTCCAGAAATCCGTCGCCGAGTCGCGGTGGACGGCGACGAAATCGTGGGCGTCGTTCGGGTTGCAGGCGGCGCAGCAGCGCGGCGAGGCGAGGACGCAATCGCCCGGCGCGGCGCAGGCAGCCATGTCCGGAACGTTGCCCTGACAGGCCTCCTGGCACGCCTCGAGCGACTCGAAGCGGTTCTCGTTGCCGTCGCACCCGCCATAGGTGAACGGAACGCACACGCCCGAGCTGGGGTCGTGCCAGTAGCGCGGCATCGCCGCATCGCAGGGCCCGGGGTCCTGCGGCAGCGAACAGCGGTTCGGCAATTCGCCGCCGGCGCCGCTGCTCGTGACCGGGCCGCCGCCGCCGCTGCCGGCGACCGGGCCGCCGCCGCCGCTGCCGGCGACCGGGCTGCCGCCGCCCGCGCCGCCGTCGCCGCCCGCGCCGCCGTCGTCCGCGCCGGTGCAGCCCGCGCCGAGCAGGAGAGAGGCAAGCAAACCGAGGCCGAGGGAGGAGCGCCGTCGCAATCCAGAGACATTGCCACCGGCGCGCCCTCGACCGCCCGAGGAGAAGGCAATCGATCGTAGGGTATTCATACGCATGCGATGGCATGCCAGGCCGCGGAGTGCCAGGCGACGCGGCACGCCGCGACGACATCGTCGACGGCATCGTCGAGGCGCGGCGCGCCCCTCGCCGGCGCGCGATCGCCGTTCACGGCGCCGCGGGGAGCTTGGGCTGGCACCGGCCCGCCGAGCACACCGCCGTCATCCCCTCCGGATAGACGGGCGCGCACGGAGGGCACGCGCCCGCGTCGGCGGGGCAAACCAGGCTCCGGAGGTCCGCGCTCTGGTTCAGCGCGACGATGCCAGTCCCGTCGCACCCCTCGCAGCAGCCGACGCCGTCGCGCAGCGCGCACTCCGCGTCTTCCGTGCACTCGGTCAGCGGCGACTCGCGCACGTCGCGCACGACGCAGCGCCCGCTCTCGCACGTGGCGGCGAAGTACTGCAACCTGCGCTCGGGCTCGCTGACGTCGGGGCAAGCTTCGCACACGACGCTCGATACGGGGTTCACCCTGTCGTACTCGTCCTTCATCGCGCGGTTGACCGCAACGAGCGAGCCGGCCCCGGCGCTGTCGCAGGGAGGGCAATTGCCCGCGGCCGCGAGGACGCAGTCGCCCGGCGCCTCGCACGCGTCCATGTCCGGGCTCCCGCCGTGACAGGCCTCCTGGCACGCCTCGAAGGAATCGAAGCGGTTCGCATTGCCATCGCAGCCGCCGTAGGAGAACCGCTTGCACACGCCCGTGTCCGGGTCGTGCCAGTAGCTCGGGATCGCCGCCTCACACGGGCCGACCTCCTGGGGCAGCGAGCACAGGGCGGGCAATCCGCCGTCGCCTCCGCCTGGGTCTCCGCCGCCCGGGTTCACCGTGACGAAGCAACCTGCCGCGAGCAGCAGGGAGGAGAGCAAACCAAGAGCAACCGCGATGGAGGAGCACCGGAGCATGCCAGCGGAGCTGCAACCGATGTGCCGTGGGCTACCGGCCGCTCGGACCGCGGTTGACGCGCCCCGGGGCGAAGGGGGGCGCCTGGGCAAGGTGTGCCAGGCGCGACGCGCCCGTCATGCGGCGGCCGCATCGCTCGTCAGACGCTGAGCTCGAGCGACGGGAGCTGCTCCCGGAAGAACGCGTTGTACTTCGGGTCGTTGTACCGCTCGTATTCGATCACGAAGGGCGTGAGCTGACTGACTCCCCCCTTGTAACGGATGGTGAGGGCCATCGGGGTGACCTCGCGGTAGTTGCTGGTCAGCGGCAGGTCGTCGTTGGTCCTCCCGCCCGCGGAGAACAGCGTGAGGAGCACGCCGTCGGGGTCGTCGTAGACCACGCGGAAGCCCTCCGGGATGCGCTCGTGGCCGCGGATCAGCGTGGTGCAGCCGAGCTTCTGCATGAAGCTCTTGAACTGCCGCTTGCCGAAGGGGAAGCGGGCGGTGGACTTCTGGAGCTCCGCGGGGATGGCGTCGACCTCGCTCGGGTCGCTCCAGAGCATCTGGAACCGGATCTCGGGGTCGTTGAGCGAGGACACCGACTGCCACCGGGCGGCGAGGGTGTCGTCGCGGGGGATGCCCGCGTGGACGAAGAGGATGCGGTCGAAGACCAGCATGTTGGGCAGCGCCTCGAAGAGGCGCATGTACGCGGCGAACACCTCGTTCGGGGCGATGGCCGCGAGCGAGCTCATCGCCTCGGAGGGCCGCACCGGCGCGAGCACGCGGCCGTTCAGCTCGACGTAGTACTCGTGGTTGCCGCGCAGGACGAAGACGTTGTCGGGCGCGACGAGGAAGAGCTGCATCACCGTGCGCAGGATGCCGTTGTAGCTGAACCGGCCGCGATCGATGTAGTCGCCCAGGAACACCAGCATGATCCGCGGGTTGTGCGCGGGGTCGTCGCGGTACGCCTGCAGCTTGGCGAAGAAATCCGCCTGCATCAGCGCCGCCTTGAGGCACGAGTAGCAGCCGTGCAGATCCCCGACGACGAGGAGCTCGACCTCCTGGGCGGGATCGGGCGAGGCGACGTAGACGTGGCCGTCGAGGAACGGCGCCTGCCCGGCGAAGCTCGCGAGGTCCGCCGCGCCGTCGAGCCGGCCCGCGCCGCGCGCGCGCTGCTCGGCGAGCTTCTCCTCGAACCGGCGCATCAGGTCGAGATCGACCTTGGCCTGCTCCGCGAACGTGGCCGGATCGGTCGCGTAGTCCCACTCGAACGCCTTGAAGAACGGGTGATCGAGCTCGCGCGCCTGCTTGCGCGTGGCCGGATCGATCACCACCGCGCCCTGCTCGATGGTCTCGATCTCCAGGTCGTCGATCTCGGCCGCGATCGCGAGCAGCGCGGAGAGCTCGTCGCGGAAATTCTGCTCGCTCGGGTGGATGACGCCGTCGGCGAGCATGAGCCCGTCGACGGTGGCGAGCAGCGCCTCGCGGTTGTCGTCGTCGAAGCCGTCGAGGAGCTCGAAGCAGCGGAGCTTGATCTTCGCGAGGACGAAGTCCTTGGGGTCCTCGCCGTCGGGGACGCTCTCGGTGAAGAGGCCCTGGATCTGGTGGTCGATCTCGGCGAACACCTCGTGGAAGTGCTTGGTCCACCGCGCGATGACGTCCTGGTTCGCCTGGGCGTCGTCGCCGAGGGCGTCGCGCGCGCGCTGCTGGACGAGCTCCTGGATGTGGCCGCGGATGAACGATTTCTCGGTCGGATCGAGCTCGCCGTCGATGTACCCGAACCCGGTGAGATAGTAGATGATGGCGTGCATCTGCTGCTCAGCGACGCGTGGATCAGGGCTGAACGTCATCATCAGGCAGCTCTCCTCTGGCGGTGAGGCCCCAGGGTAGCGCAAGACGGGCGCGCCGCGCCTGCAGCCGCGCGCGTCACGGCGACGCGGGCGGGCGCGTCACGACCGCGCCGGTCAGCGCGTCACGGCCGCGCCGACGGGCGCGCGCCGCCCGGACGCGCGGGCGGCGCGAGGCGCTCGACGAAATCGCGGATCCGCGCCCGATCGGCCTCGGACAGCGCGTGCCCCGGGGGCGGCATGGTCCGCTCCTCGACGACCCGGCGCGCGATGGCCTCCCGGAGCGACGCCCACGCCGCGCGGGTCGAGAGGTCGACGCCGCCCTCGCCGCGCGGGCGGTGGCAGCGCGCGCACGCCCGGTCGAACACCGGCGCGATGTCGTCCCAGGCGGGCCCGGCGCCGGCGTCGTCCGCGGCGAAGCGCCGGAGGGCGCCCGCCGCGAGCAGCCAGACGTCGCCGCTCGGCGATCCGATGAGCCGGCCGGCCTCCGGGAGGCGCGCGCCGCGGGTCGCGCGCGTGCCCGCGGCGTCGAGCACGCCGAGCTCGCCGCCGTCGGCGAACCACACGCGCTCGCCGGAGACGGCGAGCCCGTGGAGCGCCGCGCTCGCCCGCAGCCGGAGGCGCAGCACGCCGGCGCCGTCCTCCGCGTAGAGCGCCGCCGGCGTCGCCGCGAGCAGCGCGCCCGCGCCCGTCACGGCGAGGAGCGGCGCGGGGCCGTCGGCCTCGAGCGGGTACGATCGCAGCGCCCTCGGGGCCACGTCGAGGGCGAGGACCTCCTCGCCGCCGAGCGCGAACGCCACGCGCCCTCCGCCCGCCGCGAACGCCGCGAGCGGCCCGGCCGCGTAGCGCGTGACGCGCTCGCCGTCCGCCACCGCGATCTCGCCGTCCAGCGCGAAGGCGGCGCCGCCGCCGAGGCCGAGGCCGGCCGCTGCCCGGACCGCGGCGCGCTCGAGGCCGTAGAGATCGGCGACAGGCTCGAACGCCCCCCGGCTCGGCAGCCTGAACAGCCGGCCCTCGGCGTCGACCCCGACGATCCACGTGCCGTAGCCGTCGGGCGCGGGCACCACCGCGGCGCTCGCCCAGCGGTGGGGCGCGCGCTCCACCCGGGCGAGCGCGCCGTTCACGAAGACCGCCGCGGCGCCGTCGTGGAACAGGACGACGCGGTCGCCGTCGTCGGCGACCGCGCGGACCGGGCCGAGCTCCCCCGGGGCGGGCCAGGCGACCGGGCGCACGGCGAGCGGCGGGCGCGGGGACGCGGCCGACGAGGCGCAGCCGGCGAGCGCGAGCGCGAGCGCGGCGAGGCAGGCGAGCGCGGCGAGGCGGGCGAGCGCGGCGAGGCAGGCGGGCGCGAACGCCGCCAGGGGCGCCGCTCGGCGCACGGGCGTCACGGCCGCTGGAGCAGCTCCGGCACCACCTCGCCGTCGCGCAGGTGCTCGAGCGGGGGGATGCCGAAGGCGAACAGGAAGGTGGCGAGCAGGTCCGGCGGGGCGATCGGCCGCGGCCCGCCCTGGAACGTCTTCGCCGGGGCCGGCAGGAGCTGCTCCGGGTCGGTCTTGCCGAACGAGATGCCCCCGCGGAAGCGGGGGGAGATCACCATCGCCGAGTTGTTGGGGTAGTGGTCGCGGCCCATCGCCGTGTTGAGCTGCGGCGTGCGGCAGAAGTCGCTCGTCACGAGGATGTGCGTGTGATCCGAGAGCTTCTTGCCGGCCCGGGTCGGGTGCGGGGCCTTGTCGAGCGAGCCGAGGAGGGCGGCGATCAGGTCGAAGAGCTCCTGCTGCGTGGCCGCGTGCTGACGGTAGTTGCTCGTGTGCGTGTCGAACCCGTCGCTCGCGAAGCTCACGCAGCGGACCACGTTCCGCCGCATGGCCTCGATCGCGAACGCCGCGTTGACGGCCGCCTGGCGGGCGAAGCGGGCCTTGTGGTCGAGCTCCGGGTGCGCCTGGATGAGCTTGCCCCTGGAGAACACGTCCTGGAGCCCGGCGTTCAGCATCTTGCCCAGCGCTTCCGACTGGATCGCGAAGCCGTTCAGGGCGTCGGTGTAGCGCGATCGCGCGGCGAGGGACCTGGCCTCCTCGGAGAGGAGCGCGGTCACGGCGGCGCGGTCCTCGTCGGTGTCGTAGTGCCGCGCGCGGGCGAGGGAGCGGCTGATCGTGCCGATGTCGCCGACCGTGAGCGGGACGGCGCGCCGGTCGAGGCGGTCGCCCACGAACGCCGAGGGGAACTGCACGGAGACGGCGGGGAAGGTCTGGCTCGCGCCGAGCTCGCTGGCGCAGATGGCGTCGAGGCTGGAGGCCAGGACGCGGCCGCCGCTCAGGTGCCGCCCGGTGGTCGCGAAGGCGGTGCCGTCGGGGTGGCTCACGGTGTTCATGGCCAGGCCGTTGACGATGCATAGCCGGTCGTGCAGGTCCGCGAGGGCGCCGATGCCCGGGCCGAACGTGAGGCTCGATCCCTTCGGCGTGACGGGTGCGAAGCTCTTCGCGCCGCCGGCCGCGGGCGCGTCGACCCAGAGGCGGAGCGGCGCCGTGTCGGTGTTGTCGGTCGTCGCCGGGGTCACGAGCCCCTTGCTCTCGTTCCGCGGGTCGGCCCAGAGCGTCACGTCCCAGCCGCCGGACGCGTGGATGAAGAGGAAGAACTCGTCCTCCGCCGCCTCGCCGTGCGCGGCGAGCGCGCGCGCCGGCAGGCCGAGCACGCCGGAGAGCGCCGCGCCCGCGGCGGCCTGGAGCAGCGCGCGGCGCGGGAGACCATGGGCCATCTCGAGCGCAGTTTGCGCTCGGGGATGGCGGCACGCAAGAGAGCGCGGGGCCGCTCGGGGAGCGCCGGAGGCCAGCGCGCGATCGCCGCGCGCGCCGCGCGGCGGCCTCCGGTCCGAGCTGGTCGCTTGCTCCCCTGCGCGCGCTTCTCCATGCTCCGGATGCCGGCGCGTCGAGCGTTCCCATGATCCAGCACATCCCCATCGGCGTCTCCGATTTTCGCGATCTGCGCGAGCGCGGGCTCGTCTATGTCGACAAGTCGCACCTCATCCAGGAGCTGCTCGATCGCCCGGGGCTCCTCGGGCTCCTGCTCCCGCGGCCGCGCCGGTTCGGCAAGACGCTGAACCTGTCGATGCTCCGGTACTTCTTCGAGCGGCGTGACGAGGATCTGTCGCACCTCTTCGAGGGCCTCGCCATCTGGCGCGCGGGCGAGGCGTACCGGGCGCACTTCCAGCGCTATCCGGTCGTGTTCATGACCTTCCGGGACGTCAAGGCGCCGGCCTTCGAGGCGTGCCAGATGGCCATCCGGAAGAAGATCGAGGCGCTGTTCGACGAGCACCGGGCGCTGCTCGACGCGGGCGCGCTCAGCGAGCGGGAGGCGCGCGACTACCGTGCGATCCTCGACGGCACGGCGGACGAGGTGCTCTACCAGCGAGCGCTCTGCGATCTATCCGCGTACCTGCACCGGGCCTACGGCGAGAAGGTCGTCATCCTCATCGATGAGTACGACGAGCCCATCCACGCCGGGTTCGTCGGGGGCTACGCCCGCGAGGTCCTCGACTTCTTCCGTGCCTTCCTGACCGGCGGGATCAAGGACAATCCCCACCTCGCCAGGGCGGTCCTCACGGGCATCCTGCGCGTGGCGAGGGAGAGCATCTTCTCTGGCCTCAACAACATCGGGGTCTACTCGCTCCTCCGCCCGGAGTTCTCCACCTGCTTCGGCTTCACCGAGCCCGAGGTGCTCGCGCTCCTCACGGACGGGGATGCGCTCGACCGGCTCGAGAGCGTGCGCCGCGCCTACAACGGGTACGTGTTCGGCGAGACCGTGGTTTACAATCCGTGGTCCGTGCTGAGCTTCCTCGCCAGCGACGACAGGCGCACGCGCAGCTACTGGGTGTCTACCAGCGCGAACGAGCTCATCCGGGATCTCCTGGTGTTTCACGCGCTGGACGTCGAGGACGACATCGCGGTCTTGCTCGAGGGGGGCGCGATCGAGCAGCGGCTCGATGAGAACGTGGCCCTGGACCAGCTGCCGGGCAGCCCGCGGGCGCTCTTCGCCCTGCTCGTCTTCTCGGGGTACCTGCGCGCCGAGGCGACGGAGACCGGAACGACCCATGTGCCGGCCTATCGGTTGTCGATCCCGAACGACGAGGTGCGCGAGGTGTATACCAGCACCTTCCGCGACTGGATGGCCGAGCGGCTGTCCGGGCAAGGCGCGAGCTCGCGACGGCTGGTGCGGGCGCTGCTGAGCGGCGATGCGGCCACGTTCGAGGAGCAGCTCCGGGCGTTCGTGACGAACGTGCTCTCGTACCACGAGGCGCGCCGCCTCGGTCCGGAGGAGGTCTATCACGGGTTCGTCGCGGGCCTGCTCGCCACGCTCGAGCCGGATTACGAGGTGCGGTCGAACCGCGAGTCCGGCGAAGGGAGGCCCGATGTGCTCGTGCGGCCCCGGCAGCCGGGCAAGCCCGGGGTCGTGCTCGAGATGAAGGTGGCGCGGGGCGGCCAGACGCTGGAGCAGGCGCTCGACGAGGGGATAGCGCAGATCGCCCGCAGGGATTACACGGCCGAGCTCCGGGCCGCCGGCGCGTCTCCGGTGCACGCGCTCGCCGTGGCGTTCAACGGCAAGCAGGTGGCCGTGCGCGAGGCGGAGGGGATCGGACGACGATCGTGACGGTGATCCTGCCTCGGCTCACGGCTCGCCCCAGCTGTCGCGCTCCGCGCTCAGCACGGCATCGAGCTCGTCCCTCGACAACAGGCGACTGGCGTTCTCCTCGCGCCATCTGTCGATGGCGCGACGGGCAACCGCGGCTGCGGACAGACGGCCCTGGAAGATCTCTCGATAGATGGGGTTGGCGATCCCCAGCACACCGCCCTCCGCTTGGCGTACGAGCCCCAGGTCCATCGCGTACCGCTGGTCATCGTCCGGGACCGCGCCCAGCGACGAACCGGTGATGATGGACTCAATCACCGTGCGCACCCGGTCGTCCCGCAGGCGCTTTGCGAGGCTGTCGAGGTGCGTGTCCTGCCGGAGGACGATGGCATCGCGGGCGGCGCGCACGTGCGCGGGCAGGAGCGTCACGCTGCGGTCGGGCACGAGCTCGTCCACCATCGCGCGGGCCAGCGCGTTGACCAGCGAGGGCTGCCCGCAGGTGAGCTGGAAGGCAGCGAGCGCGTCGGCGAGGCGGTGGCCCGGCGGCCCGTCAGGCCAGGGCGGCGGGCGCTGGTCGGGCGGGAGCTGGAAGGCCGCATCGTCACGGAAGGATTGGAGAATCGCGGACTCCGCGGCGCCGACGTCCTCCGGGAAGGCGCGGCCGACCTCGAGCGACAGGAGCGCCGCGGCGTAGCGACCTTCCTGCACGAGCGCGGCGGCCAGGGACAGGAGCGACATGGTCTTGCCCGTCTGCCGCGGACCGTGCACGACGAAGTAGCTCTGTCGGTCGATCAGCCGGTGCAGCCGCTCGATGCGCCGGAGGGGGTCGACCATGTAGTGCAGGTCGGGTCTGCACGGGCCGGCGGTGTTGAAGAAGCGCGCCATCGCGCCGCCATCCCGCCATGGGGGCCTGGGGAGTCACGCGAGACCGGCGGCTCGGGGCGGAGGGTGGCGCGTTCCGCCGCGGCGCCGCAACCAGGACAGCAGCGTTCGGGAGCGTGCCAGCCCATCCCGGACGCCGGCCAGCGGACCGGGCGCGCGCGCCAGCGGTCGCTGGGTGCGCTCCCCGGAGTTGCTGGGCACCTTCCCGGAGTTGCTGGGTGCGCTCCTCGGAGCTGCTGGGTACGCTTCCCGGAGTTGCTGGGTATGCTTCCCGGAGTTGCTGGGTATGCTTCCCGGAGTTGCTGGGTATGCTTCCCGGAGTTGCTGGACACGCTCCTCGGGACTGCTGGGCGCGCTCGTCGGCGCTGCTGGACACGTTCCCGGAGCTGCTGGCTACGCTCCCCGCCGGTGCTGGACGCGTTCCCGGGGCTGCTAGGCGTGTTCACCGGCGCTCCCGGGGCGGCTGGCGAACCCGCAGGTACGCTGGTGATCCGCGACAATGAGAGACCGAACGGATCGGGGGCCGGTACATCCGTGCCTCCCCAGCCTCGCGCCGCTCGAGAGGCTCCTCAGGCGTCGTCGCTCCGCGTGGGGTAGGCCAAGCGCCCTAGACGAGAGATGAGATCCTGGAGAAAGGCACGCAGCTCCGGCACCGGGATGTCCCCCGGGACGGAGGCATCATCGCCGATCTCGATCTCCGAGAGGATCCATGCCAGGGAGCCGGGCGTCACAGCACCATCCTTTCGCTTGGCACGCGGCAGCGCGTCCTCCACGCTGTAGCCTGCCCGTTCCAGCGCGAAGACGTCGACCAGATCGCGGATCTCCGAGCGGGACAGCAGCGCGCAGAGCTTGTTGGCCAAGATCTCCTCCGGCGGGTCCACCCGGATGTCGCCGAAGAGCTGCTTCTCCGGGTCGACCTGGAAGGTGTGATCGACGACCAGATCGACCATCACCCGATCCTTCCCCCGCTTCACCAGGCGGCGGCGAAACGTGGGCGCGGTCTCTTTGTTCTCGATCGTACCGCCGATCTCCTGCGCGACCGCTCAAGGCCTCATCCGCGTGGTCGAGATCCACCGAGGTCGTGAAGAGATCCAGATCCGCAGTTCGCCGGTGGTGGAGGTGAAAGCCAGCGAGCGCCGCCCCCCCCGTCACGAAGAACCGCCGTTCGCGACGAAAGAATGCCGCGAGCACCTCCTCCTGCAACGGGCTAAGCAGGCTCTTGCTCAAGTAGACCCTCCTTGTGCCATAGCTTCAGCAGAAACTCCCAGAAGCGCCTGCGTCGCCCGAGATGCCGCGCCAGCTGATTGAACCGCGCTGCGACCTCTTCGGGTGTGGTGAACCGCCAGACGTCGGGGTCCTGGGCTTCGCGCAGGATCTTGCCCAGCAGACGGTCGCGCTCGGGCGGCGAGGCGCTCTTCAGCCGGCGCCGAACCTCGCTGACAGGAATGGGATCGTCCCAGAGAAAATAGGGGATGGCCTGATCGTCATCGAGATCGCTGGAGAGCGGTGTGGCCAGCTCCGGGTTGCCAGGGCCGATCGGAGCCTCGGAAGCGCCGCATCGAGCCGGGGCTGCTCGGCTTGCAGCGTCGGGTTCGTCAGCCCCGCGGACGCCGCCTGAACCGGGCAAGCGTACGACGTCGATCCTCAGGCCGCCGACGCTCGCGTCGCCCATCACCGCGAGCCAGAGCCAGCCGCGAAGCGCAGATGGCGCGTCTTTCGAGTGATGGTCGATGATCCCGGGGGCGGGTTCGCGAAGCAGCCTAACGCTCCAGACGAGGCGTTGATTCTGGGCGTCCAGCGCTCGCTCAAGCGCACGGCGCCTGACCACGAGCGCCTTCTGCCATGTGATTTGTCCCGTCGAATGATGAGAATAAACGGCCTCTACGCGCCCTTCGCGATCCATGAAGCACCAGTTCGCGCCTCCTCCCACGGGCTTCGCGTCGACGAGACCGAGGAGGACCCGTAGCCATCTGGCCGGGAGCCTGCAGGACCTGGCGATGCCACGAAGCCCACGATAGCCGGCCTCAACGGAGGTGCCCGTCAGCTCGATCGCTCGATCGCCCGTCGGAATCTCGTACGCTCCGATGCGCTCTTCCGACCAGGGAGCCCACATGGCCTCCCCAGGATCGACACCATCACACCCCAACTCGCCGTCCTCGCAGAGGAGACCGAGGGTTTGTGGGTCAACAGAGCGCGCGTGAAACGCAAGCAACCCGGCGTCGCGCTCTGCCACCGCGCCGGCTCCGATGCATAGCGTGGAGTCGGCCTGACTCTCCCGCTCACGTGCGCGAACTTCTCCCCAGAGGGTGATCCACTCGTCTTCTTCCCGTTCGAAGCGCGGGGCTGCGCCTCTCGGAAGACGAAGCCAGGGCTCGATCTCGGGTGGCGGGGCTGTCCTCACCCACTCGACGGCTCGATCCACCTGGTCCTGGGAGTCCAGGTGGATCGAGGAGACGAGGCCGTCATCCGCCCAGAACACCCAGGGGTCTCCTTCCCTGGAGGACTCCAGGGCGGCGTCGCTCGCGGGGTTGGGCTCGATCTGGGCGATGCGCACAGGATCCACAGGCGGCTCGATCGGCCCGTTGGCTACGCCGCGCACGTCCGCAGGCGCGCGCGCCGCGAGATAAGCTTGCAGCTGACGGCAGCCGGCCCTGATGTACTTCTCGGCCACCGTACACACCGGGCTGACCTCCCCACGTACCCTGGCATCGCCGTGGTACCGCGCGATCGCCACATCCATCCCTACGGTCGCGGCCGGGCCATCGTCACGCGAGTCGCCGTAGAACTCAGCCTCGTTCCAGCCCACCGCGCGCAGGTGTGCCACGAGCGCGCCGAACGCGAACCGAAGCGGAGAGAGCGCGGGGAGCTCCGCCTGCTCCGCATGCGCGCGTAGGATTCGGTCGGCGCGCGGGTCAAGCCGCGCTGCTCGCTCCGGCGACCACAGGTGCAGATCCATCGAGGCCGCGTACCGGAAGAACGGGTCGATGGCCGGAGGCACGACGTACCAGGCGAACCTCGTCGAGACGGGCTCGACTCCGTGATGGTCGCTCGCCGCTCGGGCGGCCTCGGCGTCCATGGGGAGCGTTTCCCCGGTCGGCGCATAGAACCGATGCGCCCGTTCGAGAATGGCAGGATCCACGACGACGCCCACGGCGCGCGCGCGCTCGACGATGCCGCGCGCTGCATGGAGCACCGCGACGTCCTCCCGGCGATGCGGGGCGTCCGGAGCGAGCACGTGCTCGTCGACCCACCGGACGAGCTGCACCAGGCTCGGATCCGCGCCGGTCAGGCAGGCGGCCCCGTAGGCCACCATCGAGACGTCCTCGACCATTTGGGGATCGTTGGTGCAAATCACCAGATCCAACCATCGGAGCAGCTCGCCGATATCTCTGGAGGCCCAACGCGCCAGCTCGGCGCGGAGGCGCCTGCGCCAGGCCGTGTCCACCGACGTGAGCGCCCAGGCCAGGAGCAGCGGCGGACCGTCCGCCGGGTCGTCTTCGAGCGTGAGCTCCTCCAAGGCCCGATCGCCGCTCCCTTCCCATGGCTGTCCGCCGTCTCCGGGCAGATGCCGAGGACCTGACCAGAACTGGTCACGCTTCGCCGGCAAGAGGGACAGGAGCGCCTCATGGACGAAGCGAGGGCCGAAAGGGTGCGTCACGTCCCGAGCCACCGGAACGCAGAGCTCGGCCAGCACCCGCCGGCACGAGGGCATGCTGGCCCGCAGCCGCTCGAGCACCCATCCGTGGTAGGTGCGGGCTGCGCCGTCGTCCAGCGCGGCGATGGCCCTCAGCTCCAGGCGCTCTATCTCCTCGCGCGGCAGCTGATCGCGCCAGAGGCCCGAACGAACCAGGCTGAACCCCTTCTGCGCGAGCAGGAGCGCCGCCTGCGTCAAGGCGTCGCGCCGATCCCGCAGCACCTCGGGGAGCGGAGACGCCTCGCCTCGGGCCAGCGCGTCCCGCGCCGCGTCGCATGCTCGGCGGGCGATCAGGTAGTCCACGAGGGGCTCGAATGCCAGCTCGACATGCAGGATCGGCGGAAGGAGGTCATCCGACTCGACCGCCCACTCGGTGACGAGGGCGTGCTCCTTGGCCTGTTCGAGCAGCCAGTGGACGTCGACGATCGAGAGCCCCTGCGCCGGCGGGATCGCTGCACAAACCGCTGCGACAGCGTCGTCACGGCGTATGGCACCGCGCCCCATGCTGGCCTCGGCGAGCGCCGTGAGCGCCTCTCGCAGGGGGACGCGCCGGCTCCACCCGCGCTTGTCCTGCAGCTCTTCTTCGATGCGCCGGAGCTTCTCGCCGAGCAGCGCCGTGAGGGACACGTCCTGGGGCCGAGAGCCCCAGCCTGCTGAGTGCGCTGGCATCCGGCGGCGGAGCTCGCAGTAGAGCCGCACACTCAGGGGCTCTCGGATCGCCCAGCGGACGCGCCTGTCCGGGAGCTCAATGTGCATCGCTCCACAGGTGGCCCGCAGCAGCGTGTCGACCTCGCCGCCCGTGGGGAGCGCGATCTCATCGAAGAGGTCGACGCGTACACGACCCAGGATCGCCTCGCGGCTGGCCGTTCGCAGGGTCACCGCGGCCCGTACGCGGGGGTGGCGCTCGAGGTGCACGGAGAGCTCGCCGAGCAGCTCGGCCCAGCGGCGGTGCTGCCCCGACTCCTCCAGGCCATCGATCGCGAGCAGAAAGCAGACCGGCTCGGGCTCCACCCCGTCACCGTGGCCCGGGTTGGCTCCGGACTGCGCGGCAGGGTCCTGGACATCAGCGGCGCCATCTGGATTCTGCACCGGGCTTCGCGCCCGTCGCACATCAGCGCGAGTCGCCGTCGCTTCCATGGCGTTCAGGATCTCGGGGAGCCGGGAGCGAGGTTGGTCCAGAGCCTTCTGGAGGATCTCGTCCCACCCTCCGAGAGGGCAATCCCTGGCACGGAGGATCACCGCTGGCATCCCGCGGCTCAGCTGCTGCTCGACGGCATGCGCGAGCCCATAGGTCTTCCCGACGCCCGGCGCACCGACGTAGGCGCCGAGGAGTCGCGCTCCGCGCCAGCGCGCCCACGCATGACGAAGCAATGGGATTGGACGCCCCAGCTCGTCGACACAGCGCTCCAGGTGCTCGCGGATGCTACGCGTGGGGACGTGAAGGCGGTCGCGCTCGAGATCGAGGAGCACCCCGGCGAGCCGCCGAAGGTGTTCCTCGTCGTGCTCGCTCGGCTCCAGGTGCTCCGGCAGGGGCGTGGCGTGACAGAGCGCATATGCCAGCGCCTTGCCTGCATCCAGCATGCGGTCCAGGGCGTCCAGGGCTGCCACGCGGAGTTGCTCCGCGTCAGGGACTTCGCGCAAAAAAATCGATAACCGCTCCAGGCGAGCCACATCCTCGCGAAGCGCCTCCAGCTTGCCCGTTGCCTCCTTCACGTGGCGGAGGATCTTCGTGCGCGCTTCGGGCTCACCCAAGCGGAGCGCGAGATCTTCCTCCAGCCGGCCGGTTGCGTGCAGGTGTGGCTCGTAGCGCAGGTTGAGCCAGCCACGGCGGGCAGCAGCGAAGCGCTGTTTCAGGTCGTTCAATGTGAATACGCTGCCGGGGAACCAGTAGGCGTGCAGCCCCTCGTTCTCGCTCTCGCCGAGCAGAGCCTCGAGCTTCGCCTCGTCCCAGAGATTGACCTCAACGTTCGGCGCAATCTCTCTCGCCCTGGCAATCCAGTCTCTCCACCGCGCCCGCTCCGTCTTCTCCTTGCGTCCGCGGTCGTCGGTCAGGGCGCAGGGCAGAGCGACACAGCAGCGCACGAGGTTCCGGCGTACCCGGATCGCCGTCTGAAAGGAGTCGTGGATCTGATCGATTTGGGGTTGCCCGAGGCGATCGGGAAACCACTTCACCTGCAGGCCTACGATCTTCCCGGATGCCAGCACGGCGTACGCGTCCAGGCCGCCATCGCCCCCCGACCCGTCGGGGATCGGGATGTCCCGGAGCTCACCCCCATACTCCCGCCGGCACCAGCGCTCGAAGAGCTGGCGGGCGAAGGCCTCGAAGGCCTCGGCCTTGTCCTTCCCGTGCGCGTCGAACCGGCTCCAGTCCATGCCTCTCGCGAGCAACATGCCCCTCGATGCCCCCGGTGCGCAAGCTGGCCCGAGCCGCTTGGACACCGCGCGCTGGCTCGACGCCAGACGCGAGCGGCTCGGTGTACGAGATCGTCGCTCGCGAGAGCACCCGGCGCGCCGTGCTCACGCCCCTGGGCGAGCAGGCGCCCAGCGCGCTCTACCGATCCGACCGGGTTTCCGTCCCGGCCATGCCGGAGCGAGCGGGCGCGCCGCTGGACGTCGAGGACGGCACGAGCCCCCGCGCACCCTCGTGCCAGCCGGGCCTCAATACAGATGAAACTCCGGGTGCCTCACCAGCCCGTAACACACCGCCGCCCACCCCGCCTCGCCCGGCGAAAACCGCGACTTCGGCGCGCCCTTCGCGCGGTGCCGCGCGACCGTCCCCTGGTAGAGCGCGAAGAACTTCGCCTCCCGGTCGGGCGGCGCGAGGCGCGCCGGGTAGCTCAGGAACGTCCGGTGCAGCACGTCGAACCGCGGGGCGAACGCCGCCGCGTCGAGGTCCTCCGCGGGGAGGTCGAAGGCGAAGATCAGCCGGCGCTCGATCGGGACCGGCGCGCTCGCCTTGAGGTCGTGCTCCAGGGCGCGGTCGCACAGCGCGATCCCGAGCCGCTCGAACGCCGCCATCATGAGCGCGTTGGTCTGCGTGCCGCGCGGGAGATCCAGGCCGTGATCGGGCAGCCCGAGCGCTGTGAGGTAGTCCTCCCAGGCGTCGAAGAGCGCCGCCTTGTCGTCCCCCCGCGCGCGGCGCTCGACCTCCGCCGGCGAGAGGCCGCCGAAGAGCCGGAGATACGTCCTCAGGTACGCCTCGGCCGGGATGAGCCGCAGATCCTGCTTCGGCGTCCGGCTCTGCGCGACCTGCCCCGTCTCCCGGAGCGGCGCCGCAGGCCGCGGCGCGACCGCCTCCGGCGGGGCGCACGCGCCCGCCACCGCCGCCATCCCGGCAAGGGCGAACGCCCTCCCCCCCGCGCATCACCGCGCTCCCCCGCCGCGCATCACCGCGCTCCCCCGCCGCCGCGCTCCAGCGCCGGCCGCACGTTGCTCGCGCGCGCGTAGGCCGGCGACCGCACGATCGCCTCGACCAGGGGCCGCATCCGGTAGCCGCGCGACACGAACCGCTCGCGCAGCGCGCGGAGCAAGGCCTCGTCCTCGTCGCGCAGCGGCCGCCCGAGGAACGACTCGGTGACGCGCGCGACCGCGCACGACGCGAACTCCGGCCTGCGCGTGAGATCGGCCGCGGCGCCGGCCGGGCCGCGGTCGGCGTGATCCGGCGAGGCATAGGCGCCCCGGAGCACGCCGCGCTCCTTGCTCGAGAAATCAGGGTCGTAGAAGCGCCGGCACGACCCGCCCGTCTTGCCCCCCGCGTCCAGCTTGCACACCGGGTTCTCGATCGGAAACCGCGAGGCAGGCAGATAGGTCCACGTCGTCTCCTCGACCCGCGTGAAATACGCGGCGAGCGGCTCCAGCGTCGCATGACAGCTGGAGCAGCCCGGCCGGACCATGAGATCGGGCTCGTCCGACGGCGGCAGCTCCGCGTGCTCGGCCGCGAAGCTCTTGCACAAGAACGCGCTGTAGAGCGCGGCCCCGCGCGCGCGGCGCGAGGAATACTTCGTCAGGAACACCGGCGTCGTGACGATCCCCGCCGCGCGCGGCCCGCGATCGGGGATGAACGTCCACGCCGAGACGTCGTGCGGCGCGACGACCGGCGGCACCGCGCCCGGCAAGAACAGCGGCGCCTCGTCCTCGCGCATCCCGAACGACTTGTGCAGCGAGCAGCACGCCGCCGGCGCGCTCGATCGATAGAACTGCGCGAGCGGACCGTTGATGAACGTGTAACGCCCGGTGAGGATCTCCCGGAAATCGCGGTCGGCCCGGAAGACGTGCTGCATGAGGTGAATCGCCTCCTGCGACCACCAGAACTTGTTCCAGCCGGAGATCGTGCGCGGCGCGGCGCCGATCGGGCTCTCGATGCCGAGCGGGACGTGGGCGGGCAGCACGAACGCGGGAGGATCCCTGCCGGAGTTGTCGCCCGGCAAGCAATGCTCGAGGCCGATGCCGCAGCCGCAATCGACGCTCATCGCGAAGGCGAGCGCGCTCCGGCACGAGATCGGCTCGCCCCGGTGCTCCATGGCATAGCGATCCTCGGGCATCGGCGGGCGAACGCGCCCCGCGGGCAGCGGCGCCCCCGCGGGCAACGGGGGGATGCCGCTCGCGTAGATATGGCCGACCTCGGCGGTCTGCGCCTCCTCCTTGCAGACCCGGACCTCGACCGTCGGCGTCTTGCGGTCGGGCTCGACCAGGAGTTGCGGCAGCGGGACATAGGCGCTGTCGGGGTCCTTCCACCCGGCGCCATAACGCTGCGTCGGCGAGACCGAGAGGTAATCGCGGTAAAGCCAGAACGGGCGCACCACCGTGGTCCGCTCGTCGAGCAGCTTCTGGGAGATGGGCTTGGGCGTCCCCGTCAGGGCGTGGAAGCTCCCGCGGAGCCCGCTCTCGGCCTCGGAGAAGCAAAACTCGCCGTCGATCACCGGGTTCAGGCGGCGCTGGTTGTAGCGGAAATAGACGTAGAGCGGCTGGCCGTCCGGGCCGAGCACCTCGGCCCTCCGGAGCGTCGTCTCCGGCGGCGCGAACAGCCCCACCGGGCCGAGCTCCAGCCGCAGGACATCCATGTAAATGCGCGTCAGCCGCTCGACGTACCCCGGGCCGTCGAGGTTGCGCTCGATCCAGGCGTCGAGGTCGAAGCCGGGCGACTCCATCTCGGCGAGCTCCTCGCGCATCGGGAGCCGGCCCTTCAGGTCGAGGGAGAGCGCGCGGAAATACCGGTACTGCTCCAGCGTCGGGGCGGCCGCGGACGGCGGCGCGAACAGGGCCGCGGCCGCCGCCGCGAGGAGCGCCGCCGCGGCCACCGCGCCGAGCCCCCTCATGCGCCCGCCTCGCCCGCCTCGCCAGCCTCGCGCGCCGGCGCCGCCTCGCCGTCGCGCGCCGGCGCCGCCTCGCCGGGGAGCACCCCGGCCATCAGCATCCCGAGCTCCGTCCGCGAGACCGCGCCCGCGTCGCGCATCGCCACGATCCCGCCCCGGTACATCACCGCGATCCGGTCCGACAGCGCGAGGATCTCGTCGAGCTCCGCCGACACGAGCAGCACCGCCGCCCCGGCGTCGCGCGCCGCCACGATCTCGCGGTGGATGTGCTCGATCGAGCCCACGTCCACGCCGCGCGTCGGCTGGCTCGCCACGAGCAGCTCCACGGGGCGGCTCATCTCGCGGGCGAGGATCACCTTCTGCTGGTTGCCGCCCGAGAGCGCCGAGACCGGCGTCGCCGGGCCGGGCGCGCGTATGTCGAAGGTCTTTATCAACCGCCGCGCGTTCTCCTCGCGGGCGTCGTCGCGGAGCACGCCGCGCACGGCGAACGGGGCCTTGTGATAGGTGCAGAGCACGAGGTTGTCCGCGATCGCGTACGAGAGCACGAGCCCGTGGCGCTGGCGGTCCTCGGGCACGTGCGAGACGCCGCGCTCGATGAGGTCGCGGGGCGGCGCGCCGGTGACGTCGCGGCCCCGGAGGAGCACGCGCCCGGCGCGCGGCGGCGTGAGGCCGGTGACGGCCTCGACGAGCTCGGTCTGGCCGTTGCCCTGCACGCCGGCGATCCCGAGGATCTCGCCGGCGCGCACCGAGAAGCTGACCTCGCGGACCACGTCGGCGCCCGCCCCGCGCCGGCCCGCGACGCTGAGGCGCTCGACCTCGAGCACGACCGCCCCGGGGCTCGCCGGGGCCTTGCTCACCTGGAGCGCCACCTCGCGGCCGACCATCGTCGCCGCCAGGCCGCGCTCGTCGGTCTCGGCCGGGATCGCGGCGCCCACCACCTTGCCCGCGCGCATCACCGTCACCCGGTCCGCGACCGCGAGCACCTCCCGGAGCTTGTGCGTGATGAACAGGACCGAGACCCCCCGCGCCGTCAGCCCCCGCAGCACGCGGAACAGCTCGTCCGCCTCCTGCGGCGTGAGCACGGCCGTGGGCTCGTCGAGGATCAGGATCTCCGCCTTGCGGTAGAGCGCCTTGAGGATCTCCACGCGCTGCTGCACGCCGACCGGGAGGTCCTCCACGCGGGCGTCGGGGTCGACGTCGAGCCCGTGGCGCGCCGAGAGCGCGCGGACCTCGGCGCTCGCGCGCCGGCGGTCGAGCAGGCCGCCGCGCACGAGCTCGGCGCCGAGCACGACGTTCTCGGCGACCGTGAACACCGGGATGAGCATGAAGTGCTGGTGCACCATGCCGATCCCGAGCGCGATCGCGTCGCTCGGCGACCGCAGGGAGACGGGGCGCCCGCCGCGGCGGAGCTCGCCCCCGTCCGGGCGCAGCAGCCCGTAAAGGATGTTCATCAGGGTCGATTTGCCGGCCCCGTTCTCCCCGAGCAGGGCGTGGATCTCGCCCTCGCGGAGGTCGAGATCGACCCCGTCGTTCGCCAGGACGCCGGAGAACCGCTTGGTGATCCCCCGGGCCTCCAGGACGGCCGTCACCGCCGGCCCTCCGGCTCGTAGGGCTGGCCGTCGGCGGCCGGCGGCGTGGTCTTGCCGATGACGCCGGTGAGGATGAGCAGCGTCAGGAGGTACGGCACGAGGCCGACGACCGACGACTGCTGCAGGAACGACCACGACGGCGGGATCTGGTCGCGGAAGAGCTGGAGGTTGATCTGGAACGCCTGCGCCGCGCCGAAGACGAGCGCCGCGGCCCACGCGCCGAAGGGCGTCCAGTCGCCGAAGATCATCGCCGCGAGGGCGATGAAGCCGCGCCCGTTCGTCATCATCGGCTCGAAGGACGGCACCGACTCCAGGGTGAAGTACGCCCCGCCGAGCCCCGCGATCGCGCCGCCGATCACGACGTTCACGGTGCGCACGCGGGCCACGTCGATCCCGACCGTGGCGGCGGCGCGCGGGTGCTCGCCCACGGCGCGCGCGCGCAGGCCCCACCGCGTGCGGAACAGCACGAGGTGCGTCAGCCCGACCAGCGCGACGGCGGCGACGGCGATCGGCTGCTGCTCGAACACGGGGCCCACGATCGGGGCGTCCGCGAGGAGCGGGACGTGCAGGCGCGGCAGGACGCCGGGCGCGTGGGGCACCTGGCCGCCGAACGCGCTCCCGGGCCCGAAGAAGAGCTGTCGGTTGAAGAAGCCGGTGAGCCCCACGGCCAGCAAGTTGATCACCGTCCCCGCGAGGATCTGGTCCACGGAGAAGGTCACCGCAAGCACGGCGAGCAAGAGGCCCAGGAGCGCGCCGGTCGCGACCGCGATCGCCACGCCGAGCAGCAGGCTCGGCAGCGGCGGGACGCCGAGGACCGCGCTCGCGTAGATCGACCCGAACCAGCCCGAGAACGCGGCCGCGAGCATCATCCCCTCGATGCCGAGGTTCACGACCCCGGAGCGCTCGCAGAAGACGCCGGAGAGCGCCCCGAGGGTGAGCGGCGTGGCCACCGCGAGGGTCGTGGCCGCCATGCTGGCCACGATCGTCAGCGGCGGCACCTGCGAGGCGCCGACGAGCGCCACGACGCCGACCAGCACCGTCACGACCACCGCGATGAAGGCGTAGCGTCGATGGCCCATCGCCGCCCCCTAGCCGCCCCACCCGCGCGTGAGCACGAGCCGCTCGCGCTCGCCGCGGACCCGGTAGATGCGGCGGACCAGGGTGTCCGCCGCGACGAACAGCAGGATCAGCGCCTGGATGACGGAGATCACGTCGATGGGGATCTGCGTGAGGTACTGCATCCGGGTCGCGCCGCTGCGCATCGCGCTGAACAGCAGGGCCGCGAGCACCGTGCCGCCGGGGTGCGCCTTGCCGAGGAGGGCGATGGCGATCGCGTCGAAGCCGTAGCCCTGCGAGAACCCGAGCTCGTGCCGGTGGTGGAGCGCGCTCACCTCGATGGCGCCGGCCACGCCGGCGAGGGCGCCCGAGAGCGCCATGGTCACGATCACGGTGCGGCCCACCCGCACGCCGGCGTAGCGCGCGGCGTCGGGGCTCTGCCCCGCGGTGCGGATCTCGAAGCCGAACGCCGTCCGCTGCAGCACCCAGCCCACGAGCGCCGCCGCGAGCAGGGCGAGCGGGAAGCCCCAGTGCAGCCGGTAGCCCTCCACGAGCTCGGGGACGCGCGCGCTCTCGTCGATGAGGGGCGTGCGGGACAGCACGTTGGACGCCGCGGGATCCTTCATCGGGCCGTTCAAGAGGAAGCTCACCGCGTTGAGGGCCACGTAGTTGAGCATGATCGTGCTGATCACCTCGTGTCCGCCGGCGCGCGCCTTGATCCACCCGGGCACCGCGGCCCACAGCCCGCCGGCCAGCGCGCCGAGGAGCAGCGTCAGGGGCACGTGCAGCGCCGCGGGCAGGCCGCCGCCCACGAGCCGCGGCAGCCAGTGGCCGGCCCAGGCCGCGGACAGCGCGCCGAGCGCGAGCTGCCCCTCGGCCCCGATGTTGAACAGCCCCCCCTTGAAGGCCAGCGAGACCGACAGGCCGGCCAGGATGTACGGCGTCGCCCACACGAGCGTCTCGCTCACCGCCCGCGGCGACCCGAACGCGCCCTCGAGCATGCCCGCGTACGCCTCGAGCGGGTTGCCCCCGGCCAGGGCGATGAGCACGCCGCCCAGGACCATCGCGGTGAACACCGAGAGGGCCGGCAGGAGCAGCGGCTCGAAGAGCCGGATCAGCTTCTGTCGCATCCGCGGGAGCCCGGGGAGATCACGGCGGCTACTTGGCGTCCTTGGCGGGCGGCACCGTCGTCTTGAGCGTCCCGTCGAGGAGCCCTCTCCGGAGCTCCTCCATCTTCGCCTTCACCTCGGCCGGGACCTTGCCCTCGAGATCGTGATACGGCGCATAGCCCGACTTGCCCTGGAAGTTCCCGGACGGCAGCTTGCCTTCCTTGGCCATCTGGATGAGGTCGAAGGCGCCCTCGGTGATGAGCTTGACGGCGCTGGAGAGCAGGACCTTCTGGGCCTCGGGCACCGTGTAGTACTGGTCGGTGTCGACGCCGATGGCGTAGACGCCCTTCGTGGCCGCGCCGAGCAGCGCGCCGTTGCCCGTCTTGCCGCCGCCGCCGAAGACGATGTCGACGCCCTTGTCGATCATCGAGACGGCGGTCGTCTTCCCCCACTCGGGATCGGTGAACGTCTTATCGAAGCCAACGTCGTTGTGGTAAACGACGCTGAGCTCGATGTCCGGCTTGACGTGGCGCGCCCCGGCGCGGAAGCCCTCGCCGAAGCGGTAGACGGGCGGGACGGCGTCGGTGGCGAGCACCGCGCCGATCTTGCCGGTCTTTGTCATCATCGCGGCCAGCGCGCCGACCAGGAAGCCGCCGTGGTCCTCGGGGAAGACCAGGCCCACCACGTTCGGCTTCGTGTCGGCCTGGAACTGGTCGATGCCGATGAACTTGACGCCCTTGAACCGATCGGCCGCGGCGTGCGTCGCCTCGGTGAGCCCGAAGCCCGACGTGACCACCACGTCGTACTGCTCCTCGGCGAAGGTCGCGATGTTCTTGGGGTAATCCTTGGGATCCGTCGTCTCGATGTACTGCGTCGTGGCGCCGAGCTCCTTCTGCGCCCGCTGGATCGCCTCCCAGGCCGACTGGTTGAACGACTTGTCGTCGATCTTGCCCATGTCGGTCACGAGGCCCACGCAGAACACCTCGGGGCTCGCGCAGTCCGCCTTCTTGTTGCGGGTGCACGCCGGGAGCGCGCTGGCGAGGGCCAGCAGGACCGCGATCGCGAGGCGCCGCTTCTTCAACATGCCGGATCTCCTTGGAAGGCCCGCATTGGACACCGGGCAGCGCACCAAGGCAACCCAGCGTTCGCATCCACGCACTTTTGCCTACATCGGGCGGCCGGACCGGGCGGTCGCGCGGCGAAGGTGTCGCGATCGCGGAGCAACTTTTTTTTCTGAGGCGTTGTCACAGTCGATCGGCAGCGCCCGATGAGCGATGGGGCGCGCCGGCGCAGCCTGCCCGAGGAGGTCCTTCCCATGAATGGTCCCGCCGTTCGACTCACGCTTGTTTGTGCTCTCGTCGCGTCCGCCCTGGTTCCTTCTGGGGACGCATCGGCCTGCGGTGGTGTGGAGATCCTGCCCGCGATCGATCACCGCGTGATGGGGGTCGCCCAGGCCGAGCAGGCCCTGCGCGACGGCCGGATCACCGCGGCCGCGGGGAGCGTGATCCGCATGTTCCCCGAGATCCGGCGGATCTCCCACGACAAGGATCCGCTGCTCAACCGGGCCTTCCGCGTCCTCGCGGTGGCCACCGCGCGCGCGGGCGGCGCGCTCGACGTCCGGCCGGAGGTGCCGCGCGAGCTGCTCGAGACGTGGGGCGGGGCGTCGGCCGAGGAGCGCAAGGCGAACGTCGACTGGTCGATCCGCGCGCTGCGCCGGCTGAACGAGCACCGAAAGGGCGATCCCGCGCTGCAGACCGACCTCGGCGAGGCGCTCGCCCGGTCGCCGGAGCACCGCGGCGAGGCGCTGCAGCTGCTCGGCGGCCTGGCGGAGAAGGACCTCCTGGCGAGCCCCGAGGCGTACGCGGCGCTGGCGCGGCTGCGCGCGCTGTCGGGGGACGCCGCGGGGCACGACGCCGCGGCGAGCCGCTGCGAGGCGATGGCGAAGGACGCGGCGCTGTGTCGGACGAGCCGCGCGGTCGACCCGCGCCCGCAGAGCTGACGCCGATGCGCGCCCGTCCGCTGCTCGCCGCGCTCGTCGCGCTCGCCTCGGGCGCCGCCGCGTGCACCTCCGAGGACGCGCGGGGGCCCGAGGCCGCCGCGCCGCTCTCCGCGGGCGGCAGCGCCGCGGAGGCCGCCGCGTCCGCACAGGCCGCCGCGTCCGCCCCAGCGGCCGCCGCCGCACCGGCCGCCGCCGCGGCGACGGCCGGCGATCCGGCACGCGGGCAGCGGCTCGTCGCCGAGCTCCAGTGCAACCGCTGCCACGACGGGACCGGGCAGGCGCCCGCGCCGCGCGACGCGCACTGCGTGCAGTGCCACCAGGACATCGCGGCCGGGCGGTTCCAGGCGCCGGCCGCGGCGATGAAGCGGTGGAACGAGAACCTGGTCCAGCTGCGCGACGTCCCGTCGCTCGCCGCCGCCGGCGACCGGCTCAGGCGCGACTGGATCCGCGGGTTCTTGCTCGCGCCGCACGACCTCCGCCCGCGCCTGCACGCGACAATGCCGCGGCTCGCGATCGGGCCCGAGCAGGCGAGCGACATCGCGGCCTACCTCACCCGGGATCGCCGCGAGCGGCCGCGCGAGGCGCTCGCGGGCGCGAGCGCGGCCCGGGGGCGCGAGCTCTACGAGGCCAAGGGGTGCGGCACCTGCCACGCCTTCACCGGGGTGGCCGGGCTGACGGCGGTCGCGCCGGTGAAGGCGATGGAGAAGGAGACGCGCGCCGCGGTCGCCCTGGCGCCGGATCTGCGGCACGCGCGCGACCGGATGGAGCCCGCGGACCTCGCCGCGTGGGTGCTCGATCCCGGGGCGATCAAGCCGGGCACGCCGATGCCCCAGGTGCCGATGTCGCCCGCCGAGGCGCGGGACATCGCGGCGTTCGTCGCGACCACGGCGCTCTCGCCGCCGGCGCCGGCGAGCGCGCCCGAGCGGCTGCCGCTCCTCTCGCGTCGGGTGACCTACGCCGAGGTGGATCGCAGGGTGTTTCGCGTCACGTGCAGGCATTGCCATTCCGAGCCCGATTACGCGCTCGGCGACGGCGGGCCCGGGAACACGGGCGGGTTCGGGTTCAAGCCGCGCGGGCTGAACCTCGCGACGTACGAGGGGATCGCCGCGGGCTACGTCGACGATCAGGGCGAGCGGCGGAGCGTCTTCGCCCGCGGGCCGGACGGCGCGCCGCGCCTCGCCGCGGCGCTCGTGGCGCGGCAAGCGGAGGAGGCGGGCCGCGCGGATCCGGCGGTGCGCGGGATGCCGCTCGGGCTGCCCGCGCTCGGCCCGGAGGAGATCCAGCTCGTCGAGAGCTGGATCGCGCAGGGGCGGCCGCAGTAGCGGGGCGCTCCGTGGTAGCCTCCCGGCCCGCGCCCGCGCGGGCGGATCGCGCGAGGCGCAACGTGTGGAGGCCGGCATCATGACAGGGCAGCTTCTGGAAGAGGGCTTTACCAGGCTCGAGATCGACCCGCGGCTCACGTGGCGCAACCCGCCTTCGCGCTGGGCGGTGGAGCCGGAGCGGGGCGTGCTCGTGGTCGAGCCCGGCGCGAAGACGGATTACTGGCAGCGGACGCACTACGGCTTCCGCACCGACAACGGGCCTTTCCTCTTCACCCGCGCCGGCGGCGACTTCGTGGTGACCTGCCATGTGCGGTTCCGGCCCGCGCACCAGTACGATCAGGCGGGGCTCATGGTGCGGATCGCCGAGTCGTGCTGGCTGAAGACGTCGGTGGAGTTCGAGCCGCACGGCCCGAGCCGCCTCGGCGCCGTGGTGACGAACGCGGGCTACAGCGACTGGTCGACCCAGCCGTTCCCCTCGGATCGCCGCGAGATCTGGCTGCGCGTGCGGCGGGAAGGGCCGGATTACCTCGTCGAGAGCTCGGACGACGGCGGGGCCTGGACGCAGATCCGCATGGCGCACCTGCACGAGGACGACGGCGCGCGCGAGGTCGAGTGCGGCCTCTACGCCTGCAGCCCGGTGGGCGAGGGCTTCGTCGCGGAGTTCGACCTGCTCCGGATCGCGCCGGGGCGCGTGACGTGAGCCCCCGCGACGCGGGCGGCGCCGGCGTCATCGCCCGGCGCTGAACCGCCGCGCGTCCCGCTCGCCGATGCGCTCCATGTCCTGGAGCCAGGTCGCGCGTTGCTCGGGGGTCCGGGTGTTCTGATTGAACAAGGTGGTCTCGCGGACGGGCCCGAAGCCCACGAAGCGCAACGTCGCGTTGACGAACGAGGCATGGACGGAGCGCCGGTGCCAGAAGCGGTACCACCAGCTCGGGCTATCCATCGTGGTCACGACGCGCGCGCTGCGGCCGGCGAGCAGCCCCTCGGGCAGCGGGCTGCGCTTTCGATAGGCGAACGACCAGCCGGGCAAGAAGGTGCGATCGATGAAGCCCTTGACGAGCGCAGGCGGCCCCGCCCACCACGTGGGAAAGAACCAGGCCACGTGGCTGGAGCGCGCGATGGCGGTCCGGGCCTCGAGGAGATCGGGCTCGAGCTCTTGTCGACCGCTGAAGCCAGCGCGCAAGTGCGGATCGAAGGCGAGCGAGCGTAGGGCCAGGTGCTCGACGCTGGCTCCGCCCCTCTGGAGGCCGCTGGCGTAGGCCTGAGCGAGCGAGTCGCTCAGGCTATCGGGAGCTGGGTGACCGTGGATGACGAGGTGCATGCGTCGATCTTGGACATGCAGCAGCCTCTGGGTAGACGGACCTGGGCAGGCGTGCCATGCGTGGATGCATGGCACGCTCCCCCTCTTCCGCGCCCGCTGGCAGGCCGCCCTCCGACGTGGATTGGGCCGATCTGCGCCTCTTCCTGGAGGTGGCGCGCGCCGGCAGCTTCTCGGCCGCCGCCCGCAAGCTCGGGATCGAGCAATCGACGGTGAGCCGGCGCATGGCGAGCTTCGAACGAACGCTCCGGGTGGCCGTGTTCGATCGGCTCCCGGGAGGCTCCATGCTCACCCCGCTCGGCGAGCAGCTCCGGCGCCACGTCGAGTCGATGGAGGCCGGCGCCGACCAGCTCGTGCGCGAGGCCAATGGCCACGAGAGAGAGGTCGAGGGCCTGGTTCGCCTGGCGCTCACCGAGTCGATCGCCGTGCACGGCGTCATTCCGCGCGTGCTCCCGGTGCTCGCCGAGCGGCACCCGCGCGTGTCGCTCCACCTGCTGACCAGCTACGAGGCGGCGGATCTGGGCCATCGTGAAGCCGAGATCGCCGTGCGCTTCTTCCGACCGAGGAGCGGCGATCTGGTGGCCGCGCGCATCGTCACGTTGCCCACGGTGCCTGTCGCCCACCGCAAGCACTCGAAGAAGAGCCGCGACGAGCTCGACTGGATCGGCGTCGATCTGGGCCGCGTCCCCACGGTCGAGGAGGACTACCAGAAGCGGCACGTGCGGAAGGCGCCAAGGCTCGTCGTGAGCAGCTATATCGCTCAGCTCGAGGCCGTGCGAGCGGGCCTCGGCGCCGCCGTCTTGCCGCGCAGCGTGCTCGACCTGGACGACGGCCTGGTGGAGCTCGATCTCGGTCTCCCCGCAGGTCCGGTGCTCGAGCTCTGGCTCGTCACGCCGCGCAGCCTGCGCCACGTGCCGCGCATCGCCGCCGTGTGGGACGCTCTCGAAGAGCAGCTCCAGTTCCTGAACAGCGCGCGACGCGCGCGGGCACGTCCGCGGTGAGCCGGAGTGAGCCGCACCCCGACCTGTCGATGTGGTGGCACGGCATCCGGGAAGGACCCCTCGCGGAGCCTACGGCTGGCGGAGCCGCCGTGAGGACAGGAGCGCGAGGCCGCCGGTGCGCGCCGCGATGCGCTGGAGCGACGCGAGCAGCGCGGCGGCCTGCTCCTCGCCGAGCAGCGCCCGGAGCCGCCGGTTCACCGCGGCCCGCGCGGCGCGCCCCGCCTCGACCGCGGCCCACCCGCGGTCGGTGAGCTCGACGAGCCGGTTGCGCTGATCGTCCTCGGCGACGCGCCGGCGCACGTAGCCGAGCTCCTCGAGCTCCGCCACCGCCTTGGACGCCCCCTGCGCCGTGATGCCGAGCCGCTCCGCGAGCTCACGCACCTTCACCGGGCCCGGGATGAGGTGCTGGAACACGTACCCGTGGCTCGGGCGGAGATCGCCGTGGCCGGCCCTCTCCACGCGGCGCATCACCTCGTCGCTGGTCGCGGCCGCGAGGGCGGCGAAGAGCAGCACGAGGTCCTCGTCCGGCGGCGCAGGCTTCACGGCGGGAGCCTGTACCCCGCAACCAAGGTTGCGCAAATGGAGTTGACGGTCTCGGGCGGCGGCCCTATTCATCAACCACGGTTGCGCAATCGATGTTGCGCATCTCCGGGGTCGGTGTTCGGGGTCGAGCGCCGGGCGGATCCGCCGGCGCGCCCCGTCCGTGCGGCCCCGAGGAAGGGACGAAGGGACGAGCGATGCGCCTCGCGATCCAAGGCTCCTGCGACCCCGCGTTCGCGCCCGTGCGCGCGGCGTTCGCCTCGAATTTCGAGCGGTTCCCCGAGCTCGGGGCCGCCGTGAGCGTCGCCGTGCGCGGCCGCGTGGTGGTCGACCTCTGGGCCGGCTTCCGGGACGCGGCGAGGACCGCGCCGTGGGGCGGCGACACGATCGTGAACGTCTTCTCGGCGACGAAGGGCGCGGTCGCGCTGTGCGCCCACGCGCTCGCGGAGCGGCGCGCGCTCGACGTGGACGCGCCGGTCGCCGCCTCCTGGCCGGAGTTCGCCGCGGCCGGCAAGGAGCGCGTCCTCGTGGGCCAGCTGCTCGACCACAGCGCCGGCCTGCCCGCGCTCCGCGCCGAGCCGGCGGAGGGCGCGCTCTACGACTGGCAGGCCATGACCGCGGCCCTCGCCGCGGAGGCGCCGTTCTGGGAGCCGGGCGCCCGGCACGGCTACCACGCCGTCACCTTCGGCTTCCTCGTGGGCGAGGTGATCCGGCGCGCCAGCGGCCGGCGGGTGGGCGCGTTCCTCCGGGAGGCGGTCGCGGGGCCGCTCGACCTCGACTTCCACATCGGCACCGGCGCCGAGCACGACGGGCGGATCGCCGAGGTGCCGCCCACGCTCGCGAGCCCTTCGGGGCTGAGCGGCGCGTTCGCCGCGAGCTTCCGCGACCCGGCGTCGCTCACCTCGATGGCCTTCACCCGGCCGCGCGATCTCGTGTCGCCGGGCCTGGTCAACACCGCCCGCGCCCGGCGCGCGGAGATCCCGGCGCTGAACGGCCACGCGAACGCGCGCGCCCTCGCGCGGATGTACGGCGCGCTCGCGAACGGCGGCGCCCTCGCGGACGCCGCGCGCGTGCTCTCGCCGGAGGCCGTCGAGGCCGCGCTCGCGGAGCGGTCGCGCGGCCCGGACGCCGTGCTCCTCGCGGAGAGCCGGTTCTCGCTCGGCTTCATGCTCCCGAGCGCGCTGCGCCCCTTCGGCCGCGGCCCGCGGACGTTCGGCCATCCCGGCGCGGGCGGCGCGCTCGGCTTCGCCGATCCGGACGCGGGGCTCGGCTTCGGGTACACCCCGAACCAGACCATCGCGAGCGGCGAGGGCGGCGACCCGCGGTGGCCGGCGCTGATCGACGCGGTGTACTCCTGCCTCTGAGCCTCCCTGCGCCCCCGTTTTCGTCTTTCGTGCGCGTGCGCGCGGACTCCGGGGAATCGCGCACGCGCACGCCGGAGGGGAGACGAGAAACGAGAGACGGGAGACGCCATGTCGATTCGAGGGCAAGATGGCACGGCGGGGTACGCCGCGGCGAAGACCGGGCTCATCGGCCTCACGCGCACCGTCGCCGCCGAGTACGCGACGCAGGGTATCCGCGCCAACGTGCTCATCTCGGGCGGCGCCGACACGCCCATGTTCCGGCTCTGGAACGACACCGACGAGAAGCGCGCCTTCGCGGCCCAGCTCCATGCCATGAAGCGCGTCGCGTCCCCCGACGAGATCGCCAGCGCGGCCGTGTTCCTGGCGAGCGCGGACGCGTCGTTCGTCACCGGGACCGCGCTGGACGTCGAAGGGGGCGTGTCGCTCGGGTAGGTTCTCCGGCTCCCCTTCTGCTCGTCAGGGCGCCGGGCTCCCCCCGCGCGGCAATCGTGATACAACGCCAGCGGGAGGACCGGAGGCCATGAGCGCGCTCTACGACCGCATCGGCGCGTGCTACTCCGCCACGCGAAGGGCGGATCCCCGGATCGAGGCGTTGATCGAGGACGCCCTCGGCGATGCCCGCTCGGTGGTCAACGTCGGCGCGGGCACCGGCGCGTACGAGCCGACCGACCGCGAGGTGCTCGCGGTCGAGCCCTCGGCGACCATGATCGCGCAGAGGCGGCGCGGCGCGGCACCAGCCCTCCAGGCCAGGGCCGAGAGCCTGCCCCTGCCCGACCAGAGCTTCGACGCCGCGTTGGCCGTCAACACGCTCCATCACTGGACCGACCTGCGGGCAGGCCTGCGCGAGCTCCGCAGGGTCGCGCGCAAGCGGATCGTCATCTTCATGCGCGACCCGAGGAGCGGTCGACCTTTCTGGCTGACCGAGGAGTATCTCCCCTCGCTCGACCCGTCACGCAAGTACTCCGCCATCGCCGACGCGATTCGAGAAGAGCTCCCGTCCGTCAAGGCGCTGCCTTTCGCGTTGCCTCGCGATTGCGCCGACGGCTTGTTCGTTGCGTACTGGGGGCGGCCCGAGATGTACCTGGACGGCGAGGTCCGGCGGAACATCTCGAACTTCGCGCTCGCGGAGGAGGGCAACCTGGCGGAAGGGCTCGCGCGTCTGGAGGCGGACCTCGCGTCGGGGGAGTGGGATCGCAGATACGGAGAGCTGCGGCGGCTGGCGTCGCTCGACCTGGGTCATCGCGTGCTGGTCGCCGAGCTGGCGTGACGTACCACCCGGGCAGCGCGCACCGCTCACCTCGACTCTAGACAACGCCCGCCACCCCGTCGACCTTGCAGCGCGGGCGTGTCGCTCACTTGTTGCGAAGGGTCTTCAGCGCGCCGGCCCACGCGAGCAGCTGGTCGAGCAGGGTGCCGACGGACGCCTCGTGGCGGGAGCGGGGCTTGAACACGCTGAAGTTCTCGAAGTCGTCGTACAGAGAGAGCGTGACCTGCGCGCGCACGTCCGCGACCTGAAGCTCGGCCATCACCAGCCGGAGGTGCTCGACGGCGCGGACGCCCCCCGCGCTGCCGTAGCTCACGAAGCCGGCCGCCTTGTTGTTCCACTCCTTGTACAGGTAATCGATCGCGTTCTTGAGCGCCCCCGAGGTGCCGTGGTTGTACTCCGGCGTGACGAACACGAAGGCGTCGAACGCGTCGATCTTTGCCGCCCACGCCTTTGTGTGAGGCTTTGTGTACTGTCCCATCGACGGCGGCGCAGGCTCGTCGAGGAGCGGCAGATCGAAATCCTTGATATCGACGAGCTCGTAGTCGGCGCCGCCCTTCTTCGTCGCCACGCCGTGCACCCACTTCGCGACGGCCTCGCCATTCCGGCCCGGCCGCGTGCTCCCCAGGATGATCGCCACCTTCAGCATGTCTCCGCTCCTGGCAATGGCCCCTCTCCGGTCGCCCCAGCGGGCGGCGTGATGCTCATTCCCACGACACCCCGGAGGAGAGAAGGGACCTTCGAGGTTACCGCCGGATCGACGTTGCGACCAGCCAGGTTTCGCGCGTTCGCGGGTTTTCACGTCCGGTACCTCCCACGTATCGGGAAGGCCGGCCGGAGCGTGGCCGCTGCTGCAGCGGCGCTGGCGAGCTCGAGCGCGTCGCGGCGTGCTCGGCGATGAAACGGCAGCCTCGGCGCTGCGGGCGAGCGTCACGTGCTCGATGATCAGGCTGATCGCTGACCGCAGCGCGCGGCCAGGCGGACAAGCGCGGCAAGTGCAGAAAGCTCGGACGCCGGCCGGCCGCCTGCCGCGAGCGCGCACGCGGCGTCGCAATCTGCCACAAGCGTGCGCCTGGCGCATCGCCGCGCGCCGGAGGGGACACGTGCGATCCTCGGCGCAGAGCGCCTCCGAGCGTCCGCGGAAGCGGCGGAGGGCGACC
Source organism: Sorangium sp. So ce836 (assembly GCF_028553905.1). Lineage (NCBI taxonomy): Bacteria > Pseudomonadati > Myxococcota > Polyangiales > Polyangiaceae > Sorangium > Sorangium sp. So ce836. The sequence goes on from NZ_CP102233.1 coordinate 12,341,711, forward strand.
TGGCATGGACGGTGCTTGAGTGGTTGTGCGTGATAGCGAGTCCGCGGCGCATGGCTGCGAAGCGGGCTACGCGTGAGGCCGCCATCAGACATTCTGGCGAGCTGCGAGAGAGGAAACAACGATGCAAAAGTGTCTCTGGGTTTCTTTGGCTACGACGATCGTCCTGGTCGGAGCCGCGGGCTGTGACGACGCCGCGGACACGGTGAACGACGTGCTGCCCGGCGAGGAGTCGCGCGAGGCGCGCATCACACAGATCGCCGAGGCGGCGTGCGACCGGTACGCCGACACCGAGGCGGGCTGCCCTGGTTACGGCACCGGGGACGACCAGACGTATGAAACGGAAGAGGACTGCCAGCGCGATTTCGAGGACCGCGCGGCCGAGCTCTGGCCCGCGAGCGAGTGCGGTTCGGGACAGATCAACGATAGCCGCTACGACGTGTGCGAAGAGCGCGCGAAGGCGGTCGCCTGCTCACAGGGCGTCTTCGACGCGATCGCCGCGCTGGACGAGTGCAGCGCCGAGAGCGTGTGCACGGATCCCGCGGACAAGTGACGCCCTCTCGGCGGGCTGCTGGACCGGCAGCCCGCCGAGGTCATGTCATGCCGTCGGGCGCCTAGAGCGCCGAACATGTTGAAAACCATCTAATTCCAATGGTTTACGCCGCCTCCTGCATCAGCCGCTGGGCCGCTTCGAGGTTTTGGATCGCCGCTGCGCGGCGGAGGTCGAACAGGTTTCTCCTGGCGCCGATGTAGCGCGCGCTGTGTCCTTTCCGCGCTGCGATGTGGGCGAGCGCATGCTCCACAGCTGTCCGCTGCCGGAGCACCTCGCGCCCCGGCCCGGTCTGCTGCAGCTTCCGGAACTTGCGCTGCAGGGCTTCGTCCTTGGCGATCGATACCGTCCGACCTCGTCCGGAAGCGGCCTGGGTGCACTTAGCTCGCAGAGGGCACGCGCCGCACTCCTCAGGATCAAACTCGACCGTGTCGCCCGGTTCGAATACCTCGACCTGTCCTGCCGGACACGTGATCGTCTTGGCGCGCAGGTCGATCTTGAAGTCGCGCTTGCTGAACAAACCGGGGCTGCGAGCCCGCTGGCCCCAAGGTTTCGAGAACACCTGGCCGCCCGCGCGGAGCACGTCGTCAACGACCGGGCTGTTCACGTAGGCGCGATCGATGTGAAGCTCGACCAGACGTAGCCCCTGATGCTGGACGTCCTCGGCGAGCGGCGCGGCGCCCTCTTCTTCAGGCCGATTCGCTGGTGTGACGGCGCAGGCGACGATGACGGGAAGGTCAAGGTCGCGTGCGATGTGTTCCTTGTAGCCGTCGAACCGCTTCGAGCGGCTTTTGCGGCCGTGGCGCATCTCGACATCCTCAATGGAGACACGGCGGTCGGGCGCAACGCCTTGCCGGATGCGAATCGTGCCATCCTCGGCTGTTTCCAGGTCCTGGTTTCGAACCTGTGTGAGCGCATCAAGATAGGTGCGAAGTGGCTGCTCGACGACGTCGTCCAGATGCCGGTCCACCCACTGCTGCAGCGACGAGACCTGCCGCTCCAGGATCTGGACCGCCGCCGCTTTCTGCTTCGGGTCGCTCCAGTCGAGGTCGAGCCCGGCCTTGATGCTGGGCGCCAGAAGCAGCGGGATGCCCGCCTTGCGGCAGATCTCCTCGGCAGGACGCCCGGTGATCTTCGACACGACGCCGACGATGCTGCGCGCAGCATGGCCGAGCAGGTTGATCGTGTCCTCAACCCGCCCGGCCCCCGCTAAAGGGCGGCTGTCGATGGCCACGCGCAGCGCTTTGGACACCGCACGCCTCTCGCCCTCCGTCATCGCGCCGGACCGAACGAGCGCCACGGTCCGCTCCAGCAGCACTCGGTCCATCTCGTGCGCTACCATCCGCTCCCGGAACGCCTGCAGCGCGCCCTGCGAGAACGGAGGCGTGGCCGCACCCAGACAGCCGAGCACCATCTGCCAGCGCAGGTCGACGACGGACAGCTCCACCGCCTCGGCATCGGATGCGCCGACGTAGCCCTGGAGCAGCGTGACCATGCACATCAGCGCCGGCGGATGCGGCGGCTCGCCTGCCCCCGTCATCCGGTACATGCCCTCCAGCTGCTCCTGGAACGTCTCATCAAACAGCTCGTGCCGGTGCAGCCTGAGAAAGCCGAACAGGGCTCTCACGCGTGTCAGCCGCTTCATCAGCGACTGCTCCTGCCGCGACAGCTCCACCGGCGGCGACCATCGTTCCATCCGTGAACCTCCGGCCGCGGACGAGATCATGGCCCGGCGAGACGGTCGAGCCTTCCATCGAAGCGCCGGGGATTGTCACAAAATCAACCTGATCGGTGCTCTAGGGTTGCGCGTTCGCGCGTCGTGTCCGGGCCACAGCTGCGCCGATCGCCGCACCGATCGCCGCACCGAGCAGCAAGCCCAGCCGGCCTGTCGCCTCGTAGCCCCGAAGACCGCCGTGTTCGAACCCGCTCGCGAGGTTGCCCCCGAACAGCGCCCCCAGGAGCAGCCCCAGGGGCGCCCCCGCCGCGGCCCCGACCGCGGCGCCGATCACCAGCCGAACGACATCCCTCATGGCGGCGAGCCTAGCCGCATTCCCGCGGCGGCCAAAGCCGGAACTGGCTGCTGGGAGCGCCCCGCCGACGCGTTACCTCACCGGCAGCGCCATGTCCGGGGGGCCTCCGCTCCGGGTCGCTTTCGACGACCTCCGCTCACACCTCGAGGCGCAAAAAAACGCCTTGGCCGCTCGACGCAGGGAGAGGTCGGCGAGGTCCGGCAGCGCCACGCGCGGCGCGGTCACGGGGAGCCCGGAGCCGTGGCGAGCCTCCTCAAGGATTCAACGTGGCGACGAAGGTCTCGTAACGCGCTGTGGGGGGGCGAGGGTCGGTGTCCATCGACGGGTAGACGGAACCGGCGACTGCAAGCGTGCCATTCGGAGAGATGGTCATGTCCGCCCCGCCGCCTCGATAACCCGTGGGGACGTCGAAGTAGGCGGACCAGAGCGTGGTCCCGCTGTCGTCGAGCTTGGTAACCGCCAAGCCCCCGGTGAGGAACATTCCACCAGCAGGATCCAGGATTATACCCCCGGGGTAGGGAATCGTGCTGGAGGTGATGACCTCCCCTGCGGCGTCCAGCTTGACCAGCACGGCGAACAGCTCGTCGCCAGCTCCTGGCGCGCCACCGCCGAAGTCGACGGTGCCATCCGTGTAGCCCGTCACCAGGATCTCGCCCGCGGCGTTGACGGCCACCGCGGTGGCTGACGCCATGGGGTCCACGTGCGCCTTGGATGGGAACTGCCGTTGCCAGAGCAGAGCACCCGTCATCGACAGCTTGATGACGTTGAAATCCGCACCGGGGGAGTAGATATAATCCTGGTCCGCGTTCGCCACGAGCACGTTACCGTCGCTGTCGACCGCGAGACCTCCCGACCCGCTCGTGGATCCTGGGCTCTCGGATCCTGGCAGATACTCCTCCCAGAGGACGTCCTCACCTCCGGCGCTCACCTTTACCACGTGATAGGACACAGAATCCCAGCCACCAGCCACGCGGAGGATGAACACATTGCCGACGCCATCGACGGCCATCTCCACCACACGCCCGAAATCGATCGCAGTCCGCGGGAAGCCATTGCTCCAGATGTGATTGCCCTCGGGGTCGAGCTTGACCAAGAAGAGCGCGTTAGCAGAATGATCGGCGGGCGGGATGGGACCCCCACCAAAATCTGGGCTTTCATAAAAGTACGGCCCACGCCCCTCATAGCTTCCGGCAAAGTAGATGTTTCCGCTTCCGTCGACGGCCAGGCTGGGGGACCACTCGTCGTGCTCGGACCCGAAGCGCCTGCTCCAGATCAGCGAGCCGGAGGGGTCGAGTTTGAGGAGGAAGACGTCGTATTCTCCAGCGCTGGTGAGAGGGCCGGCGCCGAAGTCCACCGTCCCTTTGAAGACGCCGGAGACGTAGTAGTTGCCCCACGCGTCGCTCACGATGGACGTGGCGCCCTGCTCGCCGGGGCCGCCGTATGCCCGCGCCCACGGCGGGAGGCGGCGACACTGGGGATCGCCGTCGCAGTCCTCGTCCACCGGGCTGGCGCAGAGCTCTACGGCCGGCGCCACCGCACCTGTACACGGGCCATAGCCGAGCCCATCGGAGCGACACGTCTGCGTCCCGGTGGTGCACGGCCCGATGCCCACCGTCCCGGTGGGGCCCGTGTAGCAGGTGAGCACCGTGCCCGGCACGCACGTGCCTGGCGTGCCGCCGCCCTCGCCGCCGCTGCCGCCCTCGCCGCCGCTGCCCCCACCGCCGCTGCTGGCCGCGCCGCTGCCGCCCTCGCCGCCACTGCCGCCGCTCCCCCCGCCGCCCTCGCCGCCGTCGTGGAAGGGGTTGAACGTGGCGACGAAGATGTCGCTGCCCGCCGCGTAGGCGATCGGACCCGTCCCGAAGTCCACCGGCGCGAGCACGCGCCCGGTGGTTGCAATCGAGCCATTCGGAGCAACGGCGATGTTCTCGAAGATCGCATCGACGTCGATCGACCACGTCTCCGTCCCGCTCGCGTCAAGCCCGGCCAGGCCATCTCCGGCGATGACCATGCCGCCGTCTGGGTGCAGGGCGATCTTGCCGCCGAAGCGAACCGGGCGGCTGAAGAGATGCTGGCCTTCAGCATCCAGCTTCACGAGCATGGGCCCATGAGGAAGCACGCCGCCGCCGAAATCGAGGGTTCCGTCCGTGAAGCCCGTCACGAAGATCTCGTCCGCCGCGTTGACCGCCAGCGAGGACACCGAGTTCTCGGCGGACTCGTCGGTCGAGTTTTGCACGAGCGATCGCTGCCACAAATCAATGCCATCAGTATCAATCTTGGAGATAATGAGATGATACGGAGGAGGGAAACTGGCCGAGTCTATCGCGCTCACCAGGATCGCGTTTCCCGCGCTATCGATCGCGAGATCTGCTCCCGCGATATCGAGACGCAACCCTCCAGGCATAGTCATCCAGGTGGGGGTTCCGACGAGCAACCTCGAGAGATACACCTCATCGACCCCTCCAGAAAGCAAGTACCCATTTCCGTCGCCATCGACGGCAGCTCCCTTGATCTTCATGCCGAACAAATAAGACCCCCTGCTCCGGATGTGATTACCCTCAGGGTCGAGCTTGGCCACGAAGAGTGCGGCCCCTTCGGAGGGCAGCAGCGGACCCCCTCCAAAATCTGGGCCCGGCACGGAAGCGTGGGCTGGACCATCATTATAGGCTCCGACAAGGACGATGTTTCCGCCCTCGTCGACGGCCATGGTGGCGCTCTCATCGTCGTACTCGGCACCGAAGCGCCTGCTCCAGATCACCGAGCCGGAGGGGTCGAGCTTGAGGAGGAAGACGTCGGAGCCCCCTGCGCTGGTGAGAGGGCCAGCGCCGAAGTCCACCGTCCCCTCGAAGGCGCCGGAGACGTAGTAGTTGCCCGACGCGTCGCTCACGATGGACACGCCGCTGTCGTCGCCGGGGCCGCCGTATCCTCGCGCCCACGGCGCGAGGCGGGGGCACCGAGGCTCGCCGTCGCAATTCTCGTCCACCGGCGTGGCGCAGATCTCTGCGGCCGGCGCCACCGCGCCGTCACACGGGCCATAGCCGAGCCCATCGGAGCGACACGTCTGCGTCCCGGTGGTGCACGGCCCGATGCCGACGGTCCCGGTGGCGCCCGTGTAGCAGGTGAGCAGCGTGCCCGGCACGCACGTGCCCGGCGTGCCGCCGCTGCCCCCGGCGCCGCTGCTGGCCGCGCCGCTGCCGCCCTCGCCGCCGCCGCTGCTGCTGCCCCCGGCGCCGCTGCTGGCCGCGCCGCTGCCGCCCTCGCCGCCGCCGCTGCTGCCCCCGGCGCTGCTGCTGGCCGCGCCGCTGCCGCCCTCGCCGCCGCCGCTACTGCCGCCCTCGCCGCTGCCCCCGGCGCCGTTGCTGGCCGCGCCGCTGCCGCCCTCGTCGCCGCCGCTGCCGCTGCCTCCAGCGCCGCTGCCCCCAGCGCCGCTGCCCCCGGCGCCGCCGCTGCCCCCGGCGCCGCCGCTGCCCCCGGCGCCGCTGCCGCCCTCGCCGCCGCTGCTGCTGGCCAGCCCGCTGCCCCCGTCGCCGCCGCTGCCGCCGCCGTGAGCGCTGGTCGTGGCACCGCTGTCCGTTCCGGCGCCGCCACCGTCACCATCCGTGCCCCCGCGCACGTCGAGATCGCACGCCGTGGACACGAGGACAACTGCGATGGCCAAGGCGGCCGTTCCACCCCGGCTTGCCCGAGTGCGCGCTCGAGCAATCGACTCGTCGTCTCTGGTCATGGCGGCTTCGTTGCCTGGCGTGGCCGGGATATTCACGTCCCGCGACGCGCCCCCGAGCAGCGCCGAGGCGATGGGCCGATGGCTGGGTGCATCGCGTCGGCGCTCGAAGCCGACCCGATCGAGGCCGCCTCAGCCGCCAGGGTCGCTCGGCTCGTGATCGGACTCCGGCGAGCGACACCGCATGATCATGTGGATCTCGTTGCCCTTCTCGTTGTGCCACACCTCGTCCATGAAGGTGCGGATCAGCATCAGGCCGCGGCCGCTCGGCTTGTCCAGGTTGGCGAGATCGGTCGGATCGGGCAGGTCGCGCGGGTCGAAGCCGGGGCCCTCGTCGCGCACCACGTAGGTCGCCTCGGTCCGCGTCTCCCGCGCCACGACGACCACACGCCGGTCCCGGTAGGGGCTCTCGGTCCGGCGCCGCTCGACGAGCGCCGAGAAGGCGCTCGGATCCTCGTCGAGCAGCGACGAGCTCACCTCGAGGTTGCCGTGCACGATCGCGTTCACCAGCGCCTCGCGCAGCGCCACCGCGACCTGGATCCGGCCCGTCTCGTCGCACAGCCGCATCCGGCCCAGGCTCTGCTCGATGTGCCCCACCAGCGCGGGCACCTTCGCCACGTCGTTGTCGAGCTCGAAATGGGACTCGGTCGCCGTCAGGCACGCGAGCAGCTGCTGCTCCCGCCGATCGAGCCGCGCCACCGCGAGGACGTTCTCGACCGTGCTCACGAGCTCCGCCGCGAGGCTCCGCTTCGCGACGTAGCTCGCGGCGCCGCGCCGGAGCGCCTGCACCGCGATCTCCTCGCTGCCGTGCGCCGTCATCAGGATCACCGGCAGGTACGGGTGCTCGCGGCGGATCGCCTCGACCAGCTCCAGGCCGTCCATCTCCGGCATCTGGAGATCGGTCAGCACGATCTCGGGCATCGTCTTCGCAATCGTCTGGAGCGCCTCGACGCCGTTCTCGGCGTACATCGGCTCCATGCCGGCGCGCTTCTTGAGCAGGCTCCCGGAGAGGCGCCGATCCATCGGGGAGTCGTCCACCACGAGCACCCTCACCATCGCGTCACCCCTCCTCCTCGTCATCCTCAGAGATCCTCAGAGCGCCGCTCGCCCGGCGGCGGGGCGTCCGCCGGCGAGCCCTCGCGCACGAACGCGGCGAGCTCGGGGAGCAGGCGATCGATCTGCGCCCGCAGCGCGAACTGCGCCTCGGCCAGGCTCCCGAGCTCGTTCGAGCGCGCCATCTTCTCCAGCGCGAAGGCCGCCTCGAACGCGCCCCGCGCGCCGAGGCTGTCGACCCCGCCCTTCAGGCTGTGCGCGGCCCGCTGGAGCTTGCGGGCGTCGCCGACGGTCACCGCCTCGTCGATGTCGGCCATCCACCGCGGGCACTCCTCCAGGAAGACCTCGACGAGCTCGCGCAGGAGGTCGGCGTCGCCGCCCGTCCGCTCCAGCGCCCTCGTGCGGTCGAACATCGGACGGCTCGCGATCGACGACGGCGAGCCCTGCGGCCGCTCGTCCGACGATCGGGTGCTCGGCGGCCCGTTGTCGAGCGGCGACGAGGGCACCGACGGGTACGAGTTCGGCGCGCCGAGCGACAGGCGCGCCGGGTCCTCGATCTCCAGGGAGGAGGGCCCGGCGGCGAGCCGGTCGATCATGTCGTAGAGCTCCTCGACCTGCACCGGCTTCGACACGTAGCCGTCGAAGCCCGCCCGGAGGCAGCGCTCGCGGTCGCCCTTCATCGCGTACGCGGTCACGACGATGAGCGGCATGTGCCCGCCCTCGCGCCGCTCGCGCGCGCGGATCGCCCGCGCGGCCTGGAGGCCGTCCATCTCGGGCATCTCCACGTCGAGCAGGGCCACGTCGTACTGGCCGGTCGCGATCTTCTCGACGGCGAGCCGGCCGTTCTCGACGATGTGCACGTGGTGGCCCTGCCGCTCCAGCCAGCGGCGCATCAGCTTCTGGTTGATCGCGTTGTCCTCGGCCACGAGGACCCGCAGGCCGCGGGCGCGCGGCCCCGGCACGGCGCGGCGCAGGTCGGCCGACCGGAGCGCGCTGCGCGTCGGGATGCCGAAGGCGTGGAACACGGCCTCCTGGAGGTGCGACGTCTTCACGGGCTTCGTGACCATCCCGAAGACGCCGAGATCGCGGCAGCGCGCGGCGTCCGCCTGCGCCGAGGTGGAGCTGAGCATCATGATGGTGCGCCCCTTCAGGATCTCGCGCCGCCGGCAGTGCTCGACCACGGCGAAGCCGTCGACCTTGGGCATGCGGGCGTCGACGATGGCGAGGCCGAACGAGGAGGTCGGCCCGACCGCGTTGCCCCCCGGCTTGCCCCAGGGCAGCGCCCACGTGCCCGAGTCCTCCGAGAGCGCCGCGATCGCCGCCGCCCCCGAGTCGACCGGGACCGCCTTCATCCCCCAGCCCTCGACGGTCTCGGCGAGGATCCGCCGCGCGGTCGCGTTGTCGTCGGCGATGAGGACCCGCGTGCCGAGCAGGTCCCGCGGCATCTGCAGGCGGCGCGACCGGGCGGCGCCCTCGAGCGCCCGGAGCTGGAGGGTGAAGTGGAACGTGCTGCCCTTGCCGAGCTCGCTCTCGATCCAGATCTTGCCGCCCATCATCTCGACGAGGCGGGCGCAGATGGTGAGGCCGAGCCCCGTGCCGCCGTACTTGCGGGTGGTCGAGCCGTCCGCCTGCGCGAACGCGTCGAAGACGAGCCGCTGCTTGTCGGGGGCGATCCCGATGCCCGTGTCGATCACGCGCACGTGGAGCACCACGTTGTCGCCGAGCGCCTCGCCCGCGTAGAGGCTGGGCGCGCTCTGGCGGTCGGCGCTGGCCTCCTCCTCGGGCGTGAGGGGCGCGCGCGAGTCGACCTCGGCGCGGACGACGATCTCGCCGGCGTCGGTGAACTTCACCGCGTTGCTGACGAGGTTCACGAGGACCTGGCGCAGGCGCAGCGGGTCGCCGACGAGCGCCTCGGGCACGTCGGGGCCCACGTCGTAGGCGAGCTCGAGCCGCTTCTCGTGCGCGCGGAGCGCCAGCGTCTTCACGGCGTCGCCGATGATCTCGCTCGGATCGAAGACGACGGGCTCGATCCCGAGCTTGCCGGCCTCGATCTTCGAGAAGTCGAGGACGTCGTTGATGATGGCGAGGAGCGCGTCGGCCGAGATCTTGACCATCTCGAGGTACTCGCGCTGCTCCTGGGTGAGCTCGGTCTGGAGCGCGAGCGACGTCATGCCGATGATGCCGTTCATCGGGGTGCGGATCTCGTGGCTCACGCTGGCGAGGAACTCGCTCTTGGCGCGGCTCGCCGCCTCGGCGGCCTCCTTGGCCTGCTGGAGCTCGGCCTCGACGGCCTGGCGCTGCATGAGCAGGGCGCGCAGGCTCGCCGAGTGCTCGCGCTCGTTCTCGAGCGAGGCCGCGCCCATGGCGTCCGCGCGCCGCTTCGCGATGCTCGCCATCACCGCCATGGCGGGGGTGGTGACGGCGAAGACGATGACGCGCAGCAGGTTGTCTTCCTTGTACGAGAACGGCACGCCGGTCTCGGAGAAGTAGAGCGCGAAGTAGACGCACGAGATGAGCGCGGTGACGATGCCGCTCCACAGGCCGCCGCTGAACGCCGCGAAGACGATGATCATCGAGAGGATCGCCGGCGGGTTCGGGATGTTCCAGTCGAACGCGGCCTCGAGCGAGGCGACCGCGCCGATGACGAGCAGCGCGAGCAGGGGCCCGAGCAGCGGGAGGAGCCAGAGCTTCTCCCACGAGGTCCGGCTGTGGCGCCGCGGCGGCACGGCCCCGGCCGGCAGGAAGGTGGCGCGGCCGTCGAGGTCGCCGCCGAGCGAGAGGCGCGGCTCGCCGCCGAGGGACAGGCGCGGCTCGCCGCCCAGCGACGGGCGGCCGTCGCCGTTCAGCGACGGGCGGGCCTCGCCGCCCAGCGACGGGCGGCCGTCGCCGTTCAACGAGGGCCGGCCCTCGCCGCTCAGCGGCGGACGGGGCTCCGCGTGGGCGGTCCCCGGCGCAGCGGCTGGCAGGGGACCCTCGGCCTTCGGCATGGCTTTATGGAGATAGCGGGGTAGCGATCGGGCGTCCATGGCCGCGAGGTGGGGTCAGGCGGACGGGTGCCGCCGGGGCGGCCGGGGGGCAGGCCAGGGGCGCCGCGCCCTCACCCCTTCACTCCGCCCGTCGTCAACCCCGCCACGAGGTGACGCTGCACCAGATAGAACGCCGCCATGACCGGCAGCGACACGAGGAGCGCCCCCGCCGCGAACCGCTCCCACTGCGCGTCGTGCTCGCCGATGTACCGCTGCAGCACCACCGGCAACGTGAACATCTCCTCCTTGGAGAGCAGCGTCGCCGCGAGGATGAACTCGTTGTACGCCGTCATGATCGCGAACAGCGCCGTCACCGCGATCGCCGGCCGCGCCGCCGGGAGCACCACCCGGACGAAAGCCTCGAAGCGCGTCGCCCCGTCGACCATCGCCGCCTCCTCCAGGTCGACCGGGATCGCCTCGAACGCCGCGCGGAGCTGGAAGATCGAGAACGGCACCGCGGTGGACGCATAACAGAGCACGAGCCCCGTCCGCGAGTTGAGCAGGCCCAGCGCGTCGAGCAGGAGGTATAGCGGGATCGCGCTCGCCACCGTCGGGAACATCTGCGTCGCGAGCAGCGCCCGCAGGCCGCGGCGCTTGCCGACGAACTCGAAGCGCGCGAGCGCGTACGCCGCCGGGACCGCGATGGTGACGCCGACGGCCGCGGTCGCGAGCGCCACGGCGACCGAGTTGGCGAGCTGGCGGGGAAACAGCCAGATCGTCTCGCCCCCGACCTTCTGCGACGTGGTGACCACCGCCTCGAGGTGCGCGAGCGTCGGCTGGTTCGGGATCGGCAGCACCTCCGGCACCGGCGGGCGCGCCCCCGAGAAGGCGATCGAGACGACCCAGAGCACCGGGTACAGCGCGAACGCGACCGCCGCGAGCAGCGCGACGTGCACCGCGATCGACTCGACCGGAGAAGGCTGCCGCGTCATACGGCCTCCGTCGCCGCCACCGGCGCGGGCGCCGACCCGTCCGCCGCCCCGCCGCCCTGCGGGATGAACGACCCGGGCGTCCGCCGCCGCCACCGCCAATCCCGCGTGGCAAGGGTGAGCAGCAGGAAGATCAGCACCGAGTACGCCGCGGCGTAGCCGTACTGCGCCTCGCGGGTGAACGCCCACCGGTACGCCTCGGACACGAGGATGTCCGTGGTGCCGTCCGGATCGCCGCCGGACACCAGGAACACCACGTTGAACATGTTGAACGTCCAGATCGCGCCCAGGGTCACCGCCGGCGCGAGCACCGGCCGAATCAGCGGCAGCGTGATTTTCCAGAGACGCTGCCAGCGCGAGGCGCCGTCGACCTCGGCCGCCTCGAGCACCTCGCCGGGCACGGCGGTGAGCGCGCCGAGGGTGACCACCATCATGAACGGGAAGCCGAGCCAGACGTTGGTCGCCACGTTGGCCGTGAACGCGGTGGTGAAGCTCGAGAACCAGGCGATCGGCTCGATGCTCGTCCCGAAGGCGGCGTTCACCGCCTCGATGAGGCCGGTCACGGCCCCGTACTGCCGGTGGAACATGCCCTTCCAGGACAGCGCGGTCACGTAGCTCGGCACCGCCCAGGGCACGATGAGGAGCACCCGGTAGAGCGCGCGGAGGCGCAGCGTCGGGCGGTGCAGGAGCAGCGCCAGCGAGACGCCGAGGACGAGGTGGCAGACGACGTTCACCGCCGTCCAGAGCACGGTCACCGCCAGCACCAGGTAGAACGAGCCGCTCGAGAAGAGCGGCTCGCCGCGCGCCGTGAGGATGCTGATGAAATTGGCGAGGCCGACGTACCGGAGGCTCTCGCCGCTGCCGGCGAAGAGCGACGTCGCCGCGCCGATGACGAGCGGCACGATCACGAGCACGCCGATCGCGACGACGGCGTGCGCGACGTACTTGTAGGCCGGAATCGAGCGTTGAATCGAGCGTTCGAGCGAGCGCCGGAGCGCGGGGCCGCGGACCGCGCCCTTCGCGGCGGAGGCCCACCGGAGGGCGAGGAGGAGCGCGAGCGCGCCGAGCCCGACGAGGAGCGGCGCCGGCGAGGCGCGCGGGGGCAGCGGCCGGCGCACGTCGTCGAAGCGGTGCTTCGCCTCGGCGAGCGCGACGTCCGGGGGCGCGTCGCCCCGCAGCACCTTGCGGATCGCGCGCGCGGCCGGCTCCCAGGTCGAGCGCATCGCCGGCGACGTCGGCATCGGGATGGCCACCTTGGCCTGCTCGGCGAAGGCCGCGATGAAGGCGTCGCCGGCCGGGACGGCCACGTCGCTCCGCACCGGCGGCGTGCGCGCGACCTCGATCCGCGTGGCCGCGGCCGCGGCCCCGGCGAGGTGGCGCGCGAGCGCCCGCGCCTCGGCCCGCTGCGCGCCCTGGGGCGAGAGCATGACCGCCTCCACGGTCATGAACGGCCGCATCGGCTGGCCGGTCTCGCGCACCTTCGGGAGCGGGACGACGCGCGCGCGCCGCTTCGCCTCGTCCTTGAGGCCGCCCACGAACCACGGCCCGCTGATCGCGAACGCCGCGCGGCCCGCGTTGAACAGGTCGGTCACCAGCGCGCCGTTCGCGTCCTCCGGGACGACCCGCCGCGCGATCAGCGAGCGGACGAGCTCGAGCGAGCGCTCGGGCCCCGGGCCGATGAAGCCGAACTGGTCGTTCTCGTCCAGCATCGCGCCGCCGAACGCGGCGAGGATCGGCATGTGCGCGTAGGCGTTCGACGCCTCGTACGCGAGCGGATAGACGCCCTGCGGCAGCGCGCCGGCGAGCGCCGCGATGTCCTCGAGGAAGGCCGGCGCCTCCTGGACGAGCGCGGTGTTCATGTAGAGCGCCATGCACTTCTGGCTGATCGGCAGCCCGAAGATCTCGCCGCCCAGCCGGACGGCCGCGAGCGCGGGCCCCTGGAACACCGCCTCCCCGCCCGGCTCGAGCGCGTCGCCCACGGGCGCGACGAGCTTGCGCGCGCGGTAGTCGCCGAGCCGCTCGTGGGCGTCGATGAACAGGTCGGGCCCCTCGCCCATCGGGACCGCCGCCTGGAGCTTCGAGGCGTAGGCGTCGAACGGGACGGCGAGGAGCTCGACCTCCGCCCCCTGGAAGGCCGCCACGATGGCGCCGAGCGCCCTGGCCTCGTCGTCGCGGTACGCGTGCCAGAGCCGGATCGGCGCCGCGACCGCGAGCCCGGGCAGGAGCAGGACGAGGGCGAGCGCGGCGAGCGCGGGCGCGGGGCGGCGGCTCGGCATGGCGCGCCTCACGCCTCCCGCAGGGTCAGCCCCGAGTCGGCGTCGAACAGGTGCACGTTGCGGAGCGCGAGCGTCACGGTGTCCCCCTTCGCCACGCGCGCCGAGGGGTCGAGGCGCGCCACGAACGGCGCCCCCGCGACCGTGCCGTGGGCGTACGACTCGGCCCCGAGCGCCTCGACGATCGCCACCTGGAACGGGGCGCCGCCCTCGCCCGAGGCGAGATCCACCTCGTGCGGGCGCACGCCGACCATCACCCGCCGGCCGGACGCGAGCGCGCCCGGGAACTCGGCCGCGTCGACCTCGACCGAGAGCTCGCCCTGGGCCGCGACCCACCGGTCGCCGCGGTTCTCCATGCGCGCCTCGACGAAGTTCATGGCCGGGCTGCCGAGGAAGCTCGCCACGAACTGGGTGCGCGGCCGGGCGAACACCTCGAGCGGCGGCCCCGACTGCTCGACGACGCCCTTGTTGAGCACGAAGATCTCGTCGGCGAGCGTCATGGCCTCGACCTGGTCGTGGGTGACGTAGACGCTGGTGGCGCCGAGCCGGTCGTGCAGCTTGCGGATGTCGACCCGCACCTGCGCGCGCAGGGCGGCGTCGAGGTTCGACAGCGGCTCGTCGAACAGGAAGAGCTGCGCCCGGCGCACGATGGCCCTGCCCATGGCGACGCGCTGCCGCTGGCCGCCGGACAGCGCCCGGGGGTGCCGGTCGAGGAGCGGGCCGAGCCCGAGCATCTCCGACGCCTCCTTCACGCGCGCCTCGATCTCGGCCGGCGGCGTCTTCCGGAGCTTCAGGCCGAACGCGAGGTTGTCGCGCACCGTGAGGTGCGGGTAGAGGGCGTACGACTGGAACACCATGGCGATGTCGCGATCGCGCGGCTCCAGCCGGGTGACGTCGCGCCCGCCGAGCGCGATCGTGCCCTCGTCGGCCTCCTCGAGGCCGGCGAGCAGCCGGAGCAGGGTCGACTTGCCGCAGCCGCTCGGGCCGACGAGGACGGCGAACGAGCCGTCGGGCACGTCGACGGAGACGCCGCGCAGCACGTGCGTCTGGCCGAATCGCTTGTTGAGTCCGCGCACTTTGACAGAGGCCATAATCAAGGTTCTCGGAGGGGAAGAGGGCTCGTGGGGATCAAAGACCCTGGATGATCTGGTCTTCCGGGATGAGCAGCGCCCCGCTCACGGGGGGCAGCTCGACGGTGACGGCGCCGTTCGCGCCCACGGTATACGTCGTTTTCCCGGGAGAGAGCACGTCGACGAGCACGGTCCCCGGCCGGAGCTCCGTCGTCATGACCGGCCCCGCGAAGCGCGTGGCGCTGCGCTTCGCGGGGTGCGTGTTGAGCACGACGAGCGCGTAGTCGCCGTCCGGCTCGCCCCGCTCGAAGGCGAAGATCCCCGCGTCCTCGTCCTCGTCGCTGGTCCGCTCCGTCGACCAGCGCACCCTCTGCTCGCCGACCGTGAGCGCCCGGTAGCCCCGGCGCAGCGCCGTGAGCCGCTTGACCCACTGGAAGAGCGGATGCTGGGTGTCGTAGCCGCTCGCCCAGAGGTCCTCGCGGTTCGCCGGGTCGCCGCCGCCGCTGAAGCCCTGCTCGGTGCCGTAGTAGAGGCAGGGGATGCCGTCCTCGGTGAAGAGGAACAGGAGCGCGTTCCGGAGCGCCGCCTCGGGATCGGCCTTGAACGGCGAGACGCCCGGGCCGTCGTAGAGGAAGCGCGGGACATCGTGGTTGTCGATGAAGTTGACCAGCGTCTTCACCGGCGGCAGGCCGGTGCCGTTCGCGTTCGGCTCCGTGCCGTAGTTGGCCTCCCGCGCCGCCCAGAGCTCCTCGATCCGCCGCGTGCCCTGCGCATCGCGGAAGACGTCGCGGAAAGCCTGGTAGTACTGGGAGAAATAGAAGACGCCGTCGAGCGAGTCCCCCGTGATCGGCGCGGCGCCCGGACAGCCCCCCTCCGCCTCGCTCGCGTTCTCGCGCTCCAGATCGCCGCCGAGCGCCGCGTCGTGCGGGTGGGCCGGGACGTCGTGCCTCGTGAAGCTGCCGATGAGATCGTCCCTGCCGTCGAGGACCTCGCCGAACATGAAGAAGTTGGTCTTGCCCTTCTCCTTCAGCCGCAGCCGGACGTTCTGCGCGAAATAGCGCCAGAACTCGTGCTCGACGTGCTTCACCGTGTCGATGCGGAACCCGTCGACGTCGGTGAGCTCGACCCAGCGCACGAACACATCGACCATCGTCCGCTTCACGTCGCAGCGGGCGGTGTCGATGTCCTTGAGCCCGCCCGGGAAATCGCCGTGCACGAGCTGATCGACATCGTCGAAATCGAAGGCGCGGCCCTTGCGATTGTAAACCTCGGGACTCTGGAAGAGCTCGGGCTTGGGCGGGAGGTGGTTTGTCGCGGGATCGTGACGGAAGACGATCGGCGCCGGGCCCGACGCGCCGAGCCACGTCCGCGCCTGGACGCCGCGGGGGTCGAAATCGGGATCGTATTCGCTCTGGGGATGGGCGCCCTTGCGGCCGCCGTAAACGGCGTCGTCGGGCTGCCCGTTCTGGTTGATGTCGTAAAAGAACAGCTGGCCGACGTGGTTCGTCACGATGTCGAGGATCACCTTCATCCCGCGGCCGTGGGCCGACGCGACGAGCCGGCGCAGCGACGCGAGATCGCCGAAATGGGGGTTCAGCGCGGTGAAGTCCTGCGTCCAGTAGCCGTGGTATCCGTCGAAGCCGGCGTCGGTCTCGACGTTCTTGACGATCGGCGAGATCCAGAGCGCGGTGACGCCGAGCTCCTCGAGGTAGGGCAGCCGGTCCTCGAGCCCCTTCCAGTCGCCGCCGTGCCAGCTGCCGAGCCCGGAGGAGACCCGGTAGTTGTTGCTCGCGTCGCCGTCGGCGAAGCGGTCTATCAGCACCTGATAGATGATCTCCTCCCGCCAGTCGCTCACGTGCGCCGCGAGCGCGGCCTCCTGCGCGAGCGCGGCCTGCTGCGCGAGCCCGTCGTCGCGCTGCATGCACCCCGCCGCGGGGAGCGCGAGGAGGACCGCCCCGGCCGCCCGGCAGAGGGCCGCCCCGCGCGACGAGGCGGCCGCGGCCTCGCCGGGCAGCTCGGGCCGGGCGGCCGCCGGCGCAAGGGCCGCCTCTGCAGTCGACGGCAGACTCTGCATGTCTCCGGAAGGAGCTTCAGGAGTATCGGGCAAAGCCGTAGTCTCCGCAGGAATCTGCTGAGCCGCAGAGCGCCATGCGAAGCCGAGCGGCGACAGGGCCGCCAGCGCGGCCACGACGCCATGCTCCCTCGCCTTCAACGCCCCTCGCACGGCGCGAACGCTACACCAGCCCGAGTGGGCCGGTCCACGATTTCTGGACGTGGCAAGTGGGTTTCGAGGCGCAGCGCAACGGTCGCATACGCGATCGCCGCACGGCGAAGGAAGGGAGGAGCGGAGGCGCGCGGCCGCGGCCGCGCCGCGCGACGCGGCGCCTACAGAAGCCGGCGGCCGCGCGCGAGCGCGCGCGCTCCAGCCCTGCTCCAGCCCTGCTCCAGCCCTGCTCCAGCCCTGCTCCAGCCCTGCTCCAGCCCTGCTCCAGCCCTGCTCCAGCCCCTCCCCCGGCCCTCCCCGCGTGACGCTCTCGTGAAGTTCACGCGCCGTTGCGAGACCCGTTGTTCCACCGCGGACGCTAGCGACGCGGGATGTCGTTCCGTTGACGGTCACGGCGCTGCATGGCACCGTCTGATTCGTGACCTTCTCGGCGCCTCCCGACCTCGATCAGGCGAAGGCCAGCGCCGGTGATCACAGGCGCCGGTTCCAGGCGGGCGGGACCGTGGGCGACGGCGCCATCTATATCGAGCGCTCCGCGGACACGGAGCTCTTCGAGGCGCTGCTCGGCGGTGAGCTCTGCTATGTGCTGTCGACCCGGCAGATCGGCAAGTCCAGCCTGCGACTCCGGGTCTCGATGCGGCTCCGCGCCGAGCAGATCGAGTGCGCGAGCGTCGACCTCGGGGCGCTCGGCACCGACACCGCCACGCCGGTGGGCTGGTACCTCGGGATCGCGTCCGAGATCGCCGAGCAGCTCGGCCTGGAGCCGCCGGACGAGTTCTGGGACGCGCACTGGCACCTCGGACCGGTGCACTGCTGGCTGCGCTGGCTCGAGGACGTCGTGCTCGTGGAGATCTCCTCCGGGATCGTCCTGTTCATCGACGAGGTCGACGCCACCCTGTCTCTGCCGTTCTCGCGGGACGACTTCTTCGCGGCCATCCGCGCCTTCGTGAACCGGCGCGCCGAGCGCCCGGCCAACGCCCGGCTGACCTTCTGCCTGCTCGGGGTGGCGGCGCCGTCGGAGCTCGTCTCGGATCCGACGCGGACGCCGTTCAACATCGGCCGCGCGATCCGGCTCGACGACTTCACCCGCGCCGAGGTGCGGGGGTTCCGCGCCGGCCTGGAGGGGCTCGTGGCCGACCCCGACGCAGCGCTCGAGGCGATCTTCGCGTGGACCTCGGGGCACCCCTACATGACCCAGCGGCTCTGCGCGGATCTCGTCGGAGAGCGGCGCGGCCTCAGCGTCGACGAGGCCGTGGAGCGGCGCTTCCTGGGCCAGGGGCGGGCCGAGGACCCGAACCTGCGCTACGCGGAGCGGTGCCTCGAGCCGCACGGGCCCCACCTCGCCCACGCGCCGAAGCTCCTCCGGCTGTACACGCGGCTGCTCGACGGCCACCCGGTGCCGGCGGACAGCGGCGATCCGATCCAGCTCTTGCTGCGGCTCTCGGGGCTCTGCGCCGAGCGGGCGACGGCCGCGGGCGCGCCGTGCCTCGACGTGCGAAACCGCATCTTCCGCCGCGCCTTCGACCGGGCGTGGGCCGGGTCGCGCGAGGTGGAGCGCGCCGTCACGGAGCCGCTCCTGCGCTGGCTCTCGAACGGGCGGAAGGACGACTTCCTCGTGGGCGGCGCGGCGCTCGCCGAGCTCACGTCGTGGTGCGACGGGCGGGGCGACCTCTCGGCCGAGGAGCGGGCGTTCTTGACCGCCTGCGCGCGGGCCGAGGGCGAGAGGCGGTCGATGCGGCGGCTCCTCACCGTGCTCGCCGTCGCCGTCACGCTGCTCGGCGGCATGGTCCTCGTGCTCCTCTGGCAGATGGGCAAGGAGGAGCAGGCGCTCGTCCGGGCGCAGCAGGAGGCGCGCGAGAAGGACGCCCGGCGGCTCGCGGCCCAGTCGGCGAAGGATCTGTCCGACGGCCTGCTGCAGCGCGCGCGCCTCCTCGCCGTGGAGGCGGGCCTCGCCGCCACGGCGAGCGGCCGCCCCGCGGCCGCCACCGTGGTGCAGGCGCTCGGCGACGCCGTCCGGGGCGCCGCCGTCGGCCAGGAGGTGCTCGCCGGCCACGGCGGCGCGGTCCACGACGCGGCCTTCAGCCCCGACGGCCGCTTCGTGGCCACCGCCTCGGCCGACGGGGCCGCGCGGCTCTTCCGCCTCGGCGCGCGCGACGCGCCGGTCCTGCTGCGCGCCCACGACCCCGGCGGGGTCGTCGCCGTCGCCTTCAACCACGACGGCAGCCGCGTGGCGACCGCATCGACCGACGGCACGGTGCGCCTGTGGCGCCCGGACGGCCGCGAGGACGGGGCGCTCCACACGCGGGACGCCGCGCCGTCCAGCGTGGCGTTCAGCCCGGACGGCAGCCACGTCGTCGCGGGGACCACGAACGGCGCGATCTACGTGTGGCGCCCCGGCATGGGGGACGAGCCGCCGCTCGTCGTCCCGCTGGGCGAGCGGCTCATCCGGCGCGCGGTCTTCGACCACGACGGCACCTGGATCCTCGTCACGGCCATCAGCGGGACGGTCTACGTCGTCCGCGCCGACGGGCACGGCGCCCCCGAAGCGCTGAAGGGGCTCGGGCAGGGCGTCGAGGGCGCGAGCTACAGCCCCGTGGACGACCGCATCGCCCTCGCCGCGGGCGACGGGACGGCGCGCATCCTCGGGCCCGGCCGCCGCGAGCCCATCGTCCTCCGCGGGCACCAGGGCTCCGTGCGCAGCGCCGCCTTCAGCGCCGACGGCACGGCGGTCGTCACGGCGTCCGCGGACGGGACGGCCCGCATCTTCCGCTGCGACGGCAAGGGCGCGCCGACGGTCCTCGTGGGCCACGAGGGGGCGGTGAACAGCGCCGCCTTCAGCCGCGACGGCACGAGCGTCGTCACCGCCTCGGAGGACGGCACCGCGCGGGTGTGGCGCCTCGAGGCGCCCGGCGAGCCGCTGCTCCTCCACGGCCACACAGGGCCGCTGACCAGCATCGCCGTGAGCCACGACGGCAGCAAGATCGCTACCGCAGGGACGGACAAAACGGTTCGCATCTTCCGCGCCGACGGATCGGGCGAGCCCGTCGTGCTGCGCGGGCACGAGGACCACCTGCTCAGCGTCGACTTCAGCCCCGACGGCAGCCGCCTGGTCACCGGCTCGGCCGATCGGACGGCGCGGGTGTGGCGCACCGACGGCAAGGGCGCGCCGGCCGTGCTCGGCGCCCACGACGATCGGGTGGTGGGCGTCGCGTTCAGCCCGGACGGCACCAGGATCGTCACGACCTCGTGGAACGGCATCCTGCGCGTGTTCGAGGACGGGGTCCCGGGCGAGCCGGTCGTGCTGCGCGACGAGCGCGCGGGGCTGCTCAAGGCGGCGTTCAGCCCGGACGGCAAGAGCATCGTGGCGACGTCGGGGCCCAACGTGAAGGTGTGGCCCGCGGACGGCCGCGGGGCGCCGCGCGTCCTCGCGTCGGGGTACGAGGACCGCGCGATCGCGGCGCTGGCGGTGAGCCCGGACGGGAGCCACATCGCGATCGCGGCCCTCGACGACGCGGTGCGGCTGCTCCGCGCCGACGGCGAGGGCCAGCCGCTCGTCCTGAGCGGCCTTGGCACCTCCGTCCGGACCGTGTCGTTCAGCAGCGACAGCGCGCGCGTGGTGGCCGTGTCGAGCGACGGCATCGCGCGGGTGCTCCCCGTCGACGGGCAGGGCGAGCCGATCACGCTCCGGGCCGAGGGGGTCACGCTGACGGACGCGGTGTTCAGCCCCGACGCCACCCGCGTCGTGACCGCCGCCAACGACGGCGCGGCGCGCGTGTTCACGATCGCGGCCGAGCCGCTGATGACCCGCGCGTGCGCCTACGCCGGGCGCAATTTCACGCGCGAGGAGTGGGCGCTGCTCATGCCCGACATCGCCTACCGCGCCACCTGCCCCGAGTGGCCGGGCGCGCCCGAGCCGGACGCCGGCGCAGCGCCACGCCCGAGCGTGCGCTGAAGCGGCGATCGTCGGTCGCTGTCCGGCGCTGTCCGGCGTCGGCCCATAGCGTCCGTCGTGGGTCGCGCGCGTGCGTCACACGCAGCCTCGCTGCCACTTTGCGAACGCCTCTCCCACCTTTGTTCGGTGGGGGCGGATGACCTTGTCCTGGTTCGCGCTTCACCGGGAACGATGTATGCTCGGCCTGGTTTACTCGCCCTCTGCCGCGCACGGCGCGGCCCCTGTCCGCCGCCCGGTCTATGGCCCCGCTCGACCCGCACGCCGAGGAGCCGAACCTCGTAGATACCGCCGCTGCGCGGATCGGGACGGCCCTGAACACCAAGTGGCGGCTCGACGATCTGCTCGGCGTCGGCGGCATGGGCGCGGTGTTCGCGGCGACCCACCGCCGGGGCTCGCGCGCCGCGGTGAAGGTCCTTCACATCGAGTTCGCCCGCAACGCCGAGCTGCGCGACCGCTTCCTGCGCGAGGGCAAGATCGCGAACCGGGTCGATCACCCCGCGCGCGTGGCCGTGATCGAGGACGACCTCAGCGATCGCGGGGAGCCGTTCCTCGTCATGGAGCTGCTCGCGGGCACGACCCTCCAGCGGCTCGCGAGCAACCACGGCGGCACCCTGCCCCTCGCGCAGGTGCTGCCCGTGTTCGACGTCGTGCTCGACCTGCTCGACAAGTGCCACTCGATCGGCATCGTCCACCGCGACATCAAGCCGGCGAACATCTTCGTCACGAGCGCCGGCCACGTGAAGGTCCTCGATTTCGGCATCGCCCGGATGCGCGACCCCGAGCGGCAGGCGACGCGCGCGGGGCTCACGTTCGGCACGCCGGCGTTCATGTCGCCCGAGCAGGCGATGGGGGTGTCCGGCATCGACGGCCGGTCGGATCTCTGGTCGGTCGGCGCGTGCCTGTTCACCCTGCTGTCGGGCAAGCGGCTCAACCGCGGCCGGAGCGAGTCCGAGTCCTATTTCCTCGCGGCGACGCAGACCGCGCCGTCGATCGCGACCGAGGTCCCCGACCTGCCGGTCGAGATCGTCGCGTTCGTCGACAAGGCGCTCGCGTTCGAGCGCGGGAGCCGCTTCCAGAGCGCCGGCGCGATGCGCGCCGAGCTCCGCCGGCTGACCGCCGCGAACGCCGCCGGCCAGCTGACCCCCTCGCGCGAGAAGAAGGCGCCGCGCGTGCTCGTCCGCGGCAACGACGCCATCGACGAGGACCAGGAGCCGCAGCCTTCGTCCCTCGTCGAGCAGACCTGCCAGCGGCTCGTCGGCGTCTGGAAGCAGCTCGCGCTGGTGCTCAGCAACATCCGCCAGTACGGGTGGAACCACCCGCATGTGAACAAGGGGATCCACTTCGCGTTCGACGAGATCACGCGCACGCTGGCGCAGAACCCGCTCGGCGTCCGCTGGGAGGTCACCCCGAACGCGTTCACCTCGGGCGGCCAGCCGATCTGGCTGCCCGACAGGCCGCCGTTCGATCGCATCCCTTACCAGCTCTTCGCCGACGGCGTCCGGAAGATCCAGATCAAGGCCGGCATCACCGAGGCCGAGCTCCGCGACTTCGCCGCCATCCTGCTCCGCGACCAGAGCTTCGGCATCGGCGAGGACGACGACGCGGTGACGGCGCTGTGGGACCGCCGCTTCGAGCACATCGCCTACATGGCGATCGATCAGTTCGCCGAGGGCGACGCCGACCCCGAGGATTTCGAGGAGCATTGCCGCGAGATCGCGATCGGGGCGCGCGCGCTCGCGCAGATCGAGAGCCTCTGGGACGAGAGCTCGCTCGCGGGCAGGGCGCTCCAGCGGAACGTCGAGGCCGCGCTCGCCGAGACGGGCGCGGCGGCCTCGGCGCTCGCCGTCGACCCGCTCACCCGCAGCACCCTCGGCGCCCAGATCGCGCTGCCGTCGGAGCAGTGGACCGAGCGGTACATGGAGGCGTTCGTCGACGGCTACGTCGACGCCGTGAGGCACGGCGACGCCGATCGCATGACCGGGGCGCTCACCGCGTGGACCGCCGACCAGATCGTCCTGCACAGCTACGAGCTCGCCTTCGAGGTGCAGACGATGCTCCGGCGCGCGTTCTCCACGCGGCTCGAGGGCGTCCAGCGCGGCGCGGCCGGCGCGGCGAGCAGCCGGCAGCTCGCCGCGACGCCGCAGCTCTCGCCGCGCGCGATCGACCGGGCGCTCGCGCAGTCGATGTTCCCGGTCGAGGCGCTGAAGGCGATCCTCGACGACCTCGCGACGACCCACCCGGAGGAGCCGGCGACGACCGGCGCCGTCACGCTGGCGCCGGCGGCCCCCCGCGCCGGCGCCAGCGTCGGCGTCGCGGCGGCCGCCGGCGCGGCCCACGGCGCGTCCGCGGCCGCCGGCGCCAGCGTCGCCGCGCAGCCCGGCGCGGGGCGGGGCGCGGCGCAGCCCGGCGTGGGGCGGGGCGCGGCGCAGCCCGGCGCGGGCCGGGGCGCGGCGCAGCCCGGCGCGGGCCGGAGCCTCGTGCCGCTCGACCCGGCGATCGTCGAGGGGCTGGCCCACGCGCTCGACGCGCTCGAGGACGGCGCGCTCTTCAGCGCGGCGTGCCAGTGCCACGGCGCCGCGCAGTCCGAGCGCCTGCGCGAGGTCCTGTTCGCGTACATGCGGCGGTGGGCGCCGGGCCGGGAGGCCGAGCTCGGCGACCTGCTCTCGCGCGCGCCGGCCCCCCTCGCCCTCACGACCGTCCAGCTGCTCGCGCAGCTCAAGACGCCCGAGGCGCTCGCCGCGCTGGAGGCCGGCTTCGCGAGCCCGCACGTCGAGGTGCGCATCAGCGCGCTCGCCGAGCTCCCCGACGCCGCGGGCAGCGACGGCGCGAACGGCCCGGGCTCCGCCGCCGAGCGCGTCCGGGAGGAGCTCCAGAAGCTGCTCGACGATCCGGCGCCGCCGGTGCGCCGCGAGGCGCTGCGCCTCATCGGCAAGCTCGGCGTCCTCGCCGCGGGCCCGACGCTCGTGCGGCGGATCATCGCGCCGTCGTTCCACGACCTGCCGGGCTCGGAGCGGCGGCAGTGGCTCGAGACCGTCGCGCAGCTGAACCCCGCGCGGGCCGAGAAGCTCGCGATCGAGCTGCTCGAGAAGCGCCAGCTCATCCCGTCCGAGGCGATCGAGCAGACCCGCGAGCTGGCCGCGCATTTCCTCTGCCAGGCGCGGAGCTACGATGCGCTCCGCGCGGTCAAGGAGGCCACCAAGCCGCGCTGGTGGAACACCCCGCCGGTGCGCGACGCCGCCGCCCGCGCCGCGGTCGCGATCGCCGCGCGCCTCGTCGCGCCGACCCGCCCGAGCGAGCGCCCGCCGGTGCAGGCGTCGCTGCCGTCGCCGCCCGTCCCTGAGGCGAGCGCGCCGCCCTCCCGCGCCGCGCGCTCGTACTCGCCGGTCTCGGTCCGGCGCGTGAGCCCGGGCGTCCCACTCAGCCTTCCGGACCAGCTCGAGCCGTGGAGCACCCCGCGCCCGAGCTCCGTCGGCCCGCACAGCAGCGGCGACGCCGGCCGGCCCGCCTACCGGCCGCCGATGGTCTCGCCGGTGCCCTCCTCGACCAGCGCCGCCTCGGCGCCCCCCAACTCGGTGCCGTTCAGCCGGCGCGGCCCGCCGCCGTCCTCCGCCGCCGCGGCGTCCACCCCGACCGCCGCGCCGCCCCCGATGCCGCCGTCGATGCCGCGCCCGGCGGTGCCGCCGCGGTCCCCCGCCCCGCCGTCAGGCGCCGGCGCCCCGCCGTACAGCGTGCGGCAGGGCCCCGCGTCGTTCCCGCTCGGCCCGTCGGCCCGGCCGGCGCCGGCGATCGAGCCCGCGCCGATGAGCGCGGTGCCGTCGACGAAGCCGGCGCCGTCGCCGTCGCCCCGGGGCGGGAGGAAGCCGTGAGCGAGGAGAAGGCCAACCTCCACGAGAGCACCGGCGACATGGCGATCTCGGGCGTGAAGGCCGACGGGCGGCGCCGCGCGGCGCTCGGCCTGGTGCAGATGATCTACCGGCTCGCGAAGGCGTGCCTCCTGCACAGCGACTCGAACCAGGCGGTGCTGTCGCTCGTCCCGTCGGCGATCGACAGCATCGTCCAGTTCTGCGAGCTGTCGGGGAGCGAGGCCGCGACGCTTGTGTTCGCGGGCAACACGCTCTTCATCAACGGCCAGATGCTCCGCGCCTCGCGCGAGACGTACGAGGTCGCCCTGGAGCTCGGCAGCTTCTTCGAGGCCTGCGACGTCTCGGAGCTGGTGCTCGACAAGACGGTCCGCCGCGCCGAGCTCGCCGCCTTCGCCCGGCTCCTCGCCGACGCGCAGCGCGACCGCGGCATCGCCGCGCGGCTGCTCCAGTCGAGCCTGCGCGGCGTCCGGGTCCGCAAGCTCACGAACCCGTTCCCCGCCGGGGCCATCGAGGGCGACGGCACCCGCATCGGCCGCATCAGCCGCACCTACGCCGCGGCGATCCTCGTGATGCGCGGGTTCTACGCGGCCCTGCGCTCGTCCGAGCCGACGCTGCCGCAGCGGGTGAAGCGGGTCGCGCAGAAGCTCGTCGCCGCGGCCGAGGAGGACGCGCGCCTCTTGCTCTCGGTCGCCGCGGGCAAGGTCGCCGACCCGGACGAGGCGGGCCTCTGCGTGTCCACGGCGATCGTCGCGCTGGGGATCGCGCGCCAGCTCACGACGGACCGGCGGATGCTCGGGAGCCTCGTCACGGCGGCGCTCCTCTACGACGTCGGCAGGCTGCGGCTCACGGGGGCGCTCGCGGGCTCGGCCGGCGACGAGGAGCTGGCCGGCCGCTCGCTGCTCGAGCGCAGCCTGAGCGACGACGAGAAGGAGCGGCTGCCCTCGAGCGCGGCGGTCATGCTGACCGCGCTCGGCAAGCTGCACGCGCCGTCGATCACGCGCACGGTGATCGCCTACGAGGCGCTCGCGCTGCGGCCCGGTGGCCGGCAGGGCCCGCTCTACGGCGGCCGGCGCAGCCCCACGGTGCTCGCGCGGATCCTCGCGGCCGCCCGCCAGTTCACCGAGCTCCGGGCCGCGCCGTTCCCGTCGCTCGAGGGGGCGTCGGGCGGCGGCGCGTCGCTCGACGCCGTGCTCCAGCGCATGATCTCGGGCGCCGAGAGCGCGACCGACCGGGCGATCGGCAAGCTCCTCGTCGGCGCGCTCGGCATCATCCCGACGGGGACGTTCGTGCAGCTGAGCACCGGCGAGCTCGGGGTCGTCCTCGCGACGCCGTCGTCGCCCGCGCATTTCGCGCAGCCGCCGGTGCGCATCCTGTTCGACGAGCAGGGTCACCTCGTCAGCGCGCCGTTCGACGTCGATCTGTCGCTGCGGGCGCCGGGCGCGGAGCCGTGCTTCATCGTCCGGCCCGTCGAGGTGGAGCCGCACCACGAGCGGGCGATCCGCGCCGCGTTCGGCTTCCGCTCCGGGCGGGGCGCTGCGGGCGTGGAGTCGCGCGGGGCCGGGGCCGCGCCGCTCCTCTTCGGCGACGAGGTCCCGGCGACCGAGCCGGGCGACACGCTCGCGCCGCGCGCGGTGCGGCCGGCGGAGGAGGGCGCGCGCTCGTCGCAGGGGCGCAAGGACGCCGCGTGGCTCGGCCGGCCGCTCGCCGGCTCGGCGCAGGCCGCGTCGTCGCCGACCAGCGTGCAGCCCCGGCAGCCTGCGTCGGCGGATCGCCCGGCGTCGGCCGAGCGGGGTCGCGACGAGAACCTCATCTCGACGCAGCCGCCTCCCTCGACGGCGGCGGCGCGCGCGGCCATGGCGGTCCCGCCGCCGCCGCGGCTGCCGCGGGACTCGCGGCCGTTCGGGCAGGTCGCGTCGACGAGGTACTCCGTACCGGTGCCCGAGCCGACGCGCCCGTCGCGGCGGCTCGAGCGCCGGGAGGACGCGCCCTCGCGGGATCCGGGCGTGGGCCAGCTGCCGACGATCGGCCCGCCGGCGGGGTTTCCGATATCGCGGAGGTCGGCCGATCTGCGGCTCGGCCCGCCGTCGCGCCGGTCGGATTCCCGAGTGGATCCGGAGGATTGGGACTGGGACGACGAGCTGCCGACCATCGATCCGCCGCCCCCGCCGCCGCCGCCGACGTCGCGGAGCCCCTCCTTCCCGCCCGAGCCCATGCCCAGCGTCGCGCCCGAGCGCGCGCCCAGCGTCGCGCCGAGCAACGCGCCGGGCCGCGCGCCCAGCAACGCGCCGAGCCGCGCGCCCAGCAACGCGCCGAGCCGCGTGCCGAGCAACGCGCCGGGCCGCGTGCCGAGCAACGCGCCGGGCCGCGCGCCCAGCAACGCGCCGAGCCGCGCGCCCAGCAACGCGCCGGGTCAGGCGCCGAGCAACGCGCCGGGCCGCGCGCCCAGCAACGCGCCGGGCCGCGCGTCCAGCCACGCGCTGGAGCGCACGTCCAGCCATGCGCTGGAGCGCACGTCCAGCCATGCACTGGAGCGCGCGCCCGGGTACACCTCGGACCGCGCGTCGAGCCACACGCTCGACCGCGCGCCCGGGTACACCTCGGATCGCGCGTCGAGCCACACGCTCGACCGCGCGCCCGGGTACGCGCCCGACCGTCCGTCCAGCCATGCGCTGGATCGTGCCGCTCCCAGCTACGCGCCGGAGCCTGTCCCGACCGAGCGGAACGCGCCGCGGAGGTTCTCCAGCAGCGCCAGCTCCGTCCCGAGCTTAGAGGAGGCGGACCTGACCTGGACCGACGAGCTGCCGACGCTCGATCCTCCGCCGCCGCCGAGCACGGAGGAGCTGGAGCGCGATCGGCTGCTCGCGGCCTACCTGGCCGAGCGCACGCCGTTCCCGCAGGCGGGGCTGCTCGAGGGGAGCGCGGCGTCCGGCGGACCGCCGGGGCCGGCCGAGCCGGAGGCGAGCGGCCCGTGGCGCGGCGGCGCGACGACCCAGCCTGCGGCGCCCGACTCGCGCGCGGCGCCGCCGGTCAGCTCGAGCTCCTTCGGCGCCACGAGGCGCCCGCCGCGCGCGCCCATCCCCCGGGAGGAGCCGGAGGACGACGAGGGCCTTCCGCCGGCGCCGGAGCGGCGGGATCGATGACGGCCTCTCCCGCTGCGACGAGGCGGGCGCTCGCGGCGCTGCTGCTCGTCGCGCCGGCGTGCAGCGACGACGAGCAGCCTCCTCCGCCGGTCGTCGAGGACATGTGCAAGCTCGGATACCTGGGCGAGGAGGGCGCGCCCATCCGGATCGAGGTCATCGCGCTCGACTCGAGCGGCGTATCGCGCCCGGTGAGCGACGGTGACGCGGTCGACATCATCATGCCGCCGCAGGGCGGGCGGGTGGTCTTCCTGGGCGTCCGCGCGACGAACCTGGGCGCGTGCGGCGTCCAGCTCTCCGGCGCGCTGCGCGACCCCGGGTCCGGGCGGGTGATGTCCGAGTCGAGGACGGTCAACCTGAAGCCGATCGGCGACGGCTGGGGCGCGAGCGTCGACGTCGACATCTCGACGTTCGCGAACGTGGGCGTCTGTCCGAACAACTGGTCGAGCCTCGACATCTTCGATCAGGACTACGAGATCGTGGTGCAGGTGAAGGACAGGGAGGGCCGGACGGCGAGCCACACGAGGCAGGTCCGGCCGGCGTGCAACGAGCCCGAGTTCGAGGTCGAGTGCCGCTGCATCTGCAAGCACGGGTACATCCTCGGCGAGGCGTGCGAGTAGGCCGTCGCGCTGCGAATCCAGCGGTGGGGTGAGCGGTCTGAAAGAGGGCCGCGCAGCAGCTCGGCAGACAGAGCCTACACGTCGAGATCCTTCCACCGCTTCGATCGCTGGGAGAAGAGCAGCATCCCCACGAGCGATGCGACCCCGACCGCCGCGAACGAGTACCAGATCTCGTACGGTCGATAGGTGTCCCAGAGCAGGCGCGTGGCCTGGGTCGCGTCGATCTGCAGCACGTCCTGGAGCCTCCGGAAGGCCGCCTGGCGCGACACCCCGAGGAGCTCCGGGAGCGACGCCACGTCGCCGTTCCAGGCCTTCCCCTTGGCGACGTCGGTCTTCTCGGCCAGGTAGCGCAGGGCCAGCGTGGCCTTCTCGCCGCGCGTGCCATACAGGATCCCCGCCATCTGCGCGCCGATCGCCGGGCCGATCGCCGCCGGGATGTTGATGTAGCCGAGGTAGAGCGCCTTCTTCCCCTTCGGCGCGATGAGCGCGAAATACTCGCTCTTCTTCGGGCCGGTCAGCATCTCGCCGAGGGAGAAGAGCAGGATGCCCGCGAAGAGGACGTAGAGCGACGTCGTGGTCCCGGAGACGATGATGCCAAAGGTGGCGACGAGGATGCCGAGCGTCATCGCCGAGAGCACCTTCATCCTCGCCACCAGGTACGAGAACGGCACGAGGAAGAGGACGATGCACACCGCGTTCAGGTTGAGCACGTTCTCCTGCTTCAGCTGGACCCCGCGCGGGTCCTTGACGTCGAGCCACGAGGCCGGGAGCCAGGGGTTGTTCTGCACGAACGAGGTGCTGCTGATCCAGTCCGTGTAGAAGTTCGGCATCAGGTCCCAGAGCTGGTACATCATCAGCCAGAACCCCGAGAGCAGCAGGATCACGGTGATGAGCCGCGCGTCCCAGATGTTCTTGATCGTGTCCTTGAAGACCTTCCACGCATCGGCGGTCTTGTCGGCGCCGGAGTCGACCTCCCGGTAGGTGAAGAGCATCAGGAAATTCAGGGAGATGATGCCGGCGCAGCCGTAGAACACCCACGGCCAGCCCTTGCCGTGGAGATAGCCGGCGAGCGGCGGGCCGACGGCCGCGCCCACGTTCACGAGCCAGTAGAAGAGCCCCCAGCCGACCGACGAGTTCGATTTATCCATCGACTGGGCGAGCGTGCCCTGGATCCCGGGCTTGAAGAGGGCCGTGCCCGTCGCGAGGACAACCACGCCGAGCAGAAAGCCGGTGAAGCTCCGCTGCGTCGCCATCAGCAGATAGCCGATGATCTTCAGCCAGACCGTGACGAAGATGGTGCGCTTGTAGCCGTACCGGTCCGCGTAACCGCCGGTGATCATCGGGAGCAGCGACTGGATGAGGGCCCAGACCATGTAAATGGTGCCCTTGTCCTGCTGGCTGAAGTGGAGCCCCCCAGGCTCGTCGGCCTGGGCGATGTAGATGGGCATGACGACGCGCACGCCGTAGTAAGCGAGCCGCTCCCACATTTCCATGATGCAGCCCATCCAGAAGGAGCGCGGCAGGCTCCTCATGGTCTGAGCAAAGGAGAGCTTCGGCGGGACCTCGGTGGCCGGCTCGCTCACGACTGCATTCGTCATTTCATACTCCTCACGCCACCCGCGCGTCGTCGCCAGCGCGCCCGCCCTCGTACCACACCGAAAGCAGCGCACATATCGGGATCACGAGCGCGATCCGCGGACATCCGTCGCCGGGGCAGCCGAGCTGCCCAGGAGAGGGGCGCACGAGGGCGGAAGACGGGAAGAACCTCGGCCTTTCCTCTTCATCTTTCCCGTCAACTCCGGAATCCAGCCGGCAGCCCGCCACGGGCAACGCCGATTGAGCGGCGCCCACACGCAAACGCGCAGCCGTCGATCTTCCCGCAGCGAAATAGCCCATGTCCACCGCGCCGCAGCGAAACAGGCCGTGTTCGACGCGCGGTTCGGTAACTCAAGTCACGAATCGACGGCGACCATCACCGGGCAGCCTGAACAGCAGGGACGCTCGCCGGACGCGTCCGCGCACCCCGTGGGCCGTACGCCGCGCAGGTCGCGGCGAGCGGCGCTCCGGCCCTGCGCAGCAGCGCGCGCCGCGACCTCGACGGGGCCCGAGTCGGGGAGCCGCCGCCTCCACCCGGCCGGCGGGTCGCCTCCCGGCGCGCCCGGGCGGCGGGAGCCCGGCGACCCAGCGGGCCGCCGGCGAGTCTTTGCCTGCCGGCGCGTCCTGGTGGTAGGGCAAACCGGTGATGCACGTGCGGCGAGGCGGCGATCGATCCGGCGAGACCACGCTGGAGCATGCGATCGCGCGCTTCCTCACCTATCTCACGGCCGAGCGGCGGGCGTCGCGCCACACCGTGGCCGCGTACCGGCGCGATCTCGAGCAGCTCGCGCGCTTCGCCCGCGAGAAGGCGGCCGCGAACGCCGACCACCGTTCCACGGCGACGCGCGGCAAGGCCCTGGCCGCCGGCAAGGCCCCGGCCGCCGGCAAGACCCCGGCCGCCGGCAAGACCCCGGCCGCCGGCAAGGCCCTGGCCGCCGGCAAGGTCCCGGCCGCCGGCAAGGCCCTGGCCGCCGGCAAGGTCCCGACCGCTGGCCAGGCCCCGGCCGCGGGCGAGGACACGGGCGCGGTGGAGGACACGGCCGTGACCGGCCTCGACGTGCTCCTCCTGCGCAGCTGGCTGGGCTCGCTCGCGCGCACCCACGCCCCCGCCTCGATCGCGCGCAAGGTGGGCGCCGCCCGCGCCCTGCTCCGCTACCTCGAGCGGCGCGGCGAGGTCGACAAGAACGCGGCCGCCCAGCTCGCCCTGCCCAAGGTCCGGCGCCCCCTGCCGACCTTCCTCGACGTCGACGCCGCCGCCGAGGTCATGGAGATCCCCGGCGCCGACACGGCCGAGGGGCTCCGCGACCGCGCCATCCTGGAGACCCTCTACGGCGCCGGCCTGCGCGTCTCCGAGCTCTGCGGACTCGACCTCGCCCACGTCGAGCGGCGGCCCGCCGACAGGGCCTCGGTGCGCGTCATCGGCAAGGGCGACAAGGAGCGGATCGTCCCGCTGGGCTCCCACGCCGTCGCCGCCATCGAGCGCTACCTCGAGCGGCGCGACGAGCTCGCCGACCCGACCACCGGCGCCCGCGACCCGCGCGCGCTCTTCCTGTCCCGCCGCGGCGCGCGCATCGGCGTGCGGCGCGTCCAGGCCCTCGTCCAGCGCTACGGCGCGCTCGGCGCCGGCCGGTCCGACCTGCACCCGCACGCGCTCCGGCACACCTGCGCGACCCACCTGCTCGACGGCGGCGCCGACCTCCGCGCCATCCAGAAGCTGCTCGGGCACGCGTCGCTCGCCACCACGCAGCGGTACACGCACGTGTCGATCGACCACCTGCTCAAGGTCTACGACGCCGCCCACCCCATGGCGCGGAGCGCCCACCCCATGGCGCGGAAGCGGAGCCCGGCGTGAAGCGCACCCCCAGCTCACCGGGGCCCGCGGTCCCGACGCTGGCCCGCGCGTGGGCAGGGCGGCTCGCCAGGAGCGCCCTCGGCGCCAGCGTCCTCGGCGTCGTGGCCGCGTCGCTCGACGCCGGCTGGGCCGCGGCCTTCGCCGGCGACGACCCCGCCTTCCAGCTCGCGACCTACCTCGCCGACATCGGCGTGTTCGCGCCGGTCGCGCTCGCCGTCGGCCTGCTCGCCGGCCTCGGCGCGATCGTGGTCGACCCGTCGCGCCCGCCGTCGCCGGCCACGCTCGTCGCCTCGCTCCGCGTGCGGGCGATCGGCCGGCCCGCCGACATCGCGGCGTTCGTGCCGCTCGCGGTGCTCGCGGCCTTCCTCTGGATGACCCTGTGCGCGCACCTCGCCCGCGCGCTGCTCGGGCTCGAGGCCGCGCCCCTGCTCGTCGGCACCGCCGTCGCCGCGGGCTCGCTCGGCCTCGGCCTCATCGCGGGGCTCGCCGTCCTCGCCCTGACGCCGCCGCTCCGGCGCGCGCTCGCCACCGCGAGCGACGGGCGCCCGGCCTGCGTCGACCCGGCGGTCACGGGCGGCGTCGCGCTCGGGATCGCCGCGACCCTGTTCGCGATCGGCGTCGCCACGGGCGGCGTCTCCGGCGAGGGCGGCTTCCTCGGCATCTACGGCATCTTCAAGCGCCCCGAGCTCGACCTGCGCGCGCCGGCGCTCCTGCTCGTGGTCGCGCTCGCCGCCTTCCTCGCGCCGGCCGCCGTCCGGACGGTGCGCTCCCCGGTCGCGCTCCTCGTCGCTCTCCTGCCGCTCGCGCTCACCGCGCGCGCGGCCACGGCGCTCAACGCGGCGCCGGCGGTGGGCCAGGCGCTCGAGCGCGGCGCGCCCGTGGGCGGCAAGAGCCTCGCGGTCCTGCGCCGCCTCACCGACCGCGACGGCGACCGCGCGTCCGGGCTGTTCGGCGGCGGCGACTGCGACGATCGCGACCCGCGCGTCCACCCGCTGGCCGAGGAGATCCTCGACAACGGCGTCGACGACGACTGCTCCGGCGGCGACCTGACCGCCGCGGCGCTGGCCGCGCTCGCCCCGGCCCCGACGGCGGCCGCGCCCGCCGAAGCGCCCGCGGCGCGCCTGCCTCCGGACCTGAACGTCGTCCTCATCACGATCGACACGCTCCGCTGGGACCTCGGCTACGCGGGCAACGCGCGGCCCGTGTCGCCGAACCTCGACGCGCTCGCGGCCCGCTCCACGGTGTTCGAGCGCGCGTACGCGCTCGCGTCCTACACGGGCAAGAGCATCGGCCCGATGCTCATCGGCAAGTACGGGAGCGAAACCCACAGAAACTGGGGTCATTTCAACAAGTTCGGCGAGGAGGACACGTTCGTCGCGGAGCGCCTGAAGGCGGCGGGGGTGCGCACGATGAGCGCGCACGGGCACCGCTATTTCGGCAGCTTCGGCGGGCTCGACCGCGGGTTCGACGTGGTGGACATGTCCGCGGCGCCGCCCGAGGGCGCGCCGTGGGACGTCGACAACAAGGCGACGAGCCCCGCGCTGACCGACGCCGCGCTGCGGCTGCTCGGGACGCCCGAGAACACGGGCGGGCGCTTCTTCCTGTGGGTCCATTACCTCGATCCGCACGCCGACTACCTCCGGCACGACGACGTGCCGGGCTTCGGCGCGTCGTCGCAGCGGGACCTGTACGACGGCGAGGTGGCCTTCACGGACAAGCACATCGGCCGGCTGCTCGACGCGATCGCTGCGGCGCCGTACGGCGGGCGCACGGCGATCGTGGTGACGAGCGATCACGGCGAGGCGTTCGGCGAGCACAAGATGTTCCGCCACGGCTTCGAGCTCTGGGAGGAGCTCGTGCGCGTGCCGTTGCTCGTCCATGTGCCGGGCGCGGCGCCGTCGCGCGTCTCGGCGCGGCGGAGCCTGGTCGACCTCGCGCCGACGCTGCTCGACCTGATGCGGGTCCCCGGGCCGGGCGAGGGCGCGCCCGCGACCGACTTCCTGTCGGGCGTGTCGCTCCTGCCCGACGTGTTCCTCGCGCCCGGCGGTCAGGCCGCGGCGCGCGACGTGCTGATCGACATGCCGGCCGGGCCTTACAACGACGCGCGGCGGTCGTTCATCCGCGGCGACCTGAAGCTGACGATCTCGGGCGGCGCCCGGTTCGAGCTGTACGACCTGGCGGACGACCCGGAGGAGCGGAAGAACCTCTGGGGGACGCCGGCGGCGAAGGAGATCGAGCCGCACTACGCGGCGGCGCGGGCGCGCCTCCGCGAGATCCAGGTCACCGGCGCGCGGAAGTGACCGCACCGGCGCAAGCGGCTGGTGCAGCTCGCGCTCGTGACCGCGATGGCGGACGGCGAGGTGAGAGCGGCAGAGAGGCCAAGACGAGCCGGCCGGATCACGATCGCCACGATGGCTTCGCGCTCGGAGATGTCGGCGGCGACCCGCCGGCGCCTACCGCACGGCCACGCGAGCACATCGTCCAAAGAGACGCGGCGGATGAGGGAAGCCCAGTCGATGCGTGCGTAGACGGGCAGGACGATGCCGTCGCCGAGGCTCGTGCGCGCGCTCGCCGGAGGGTCCCAGGTCGCCGCGGGAGGTGGCGCTGTGATGTCGTTGGCGCAGGTCGGTGGCGCCGTCGCGCTCGTCTTCGTGCGCGGTGCAGCCTCGTCGAGGAGCACCCTTCCGCTTCGGTCGCGGTCCTCTGGCGAGAAGCGGCCTCGCGGCTCGCGGATGACGGGGACGATCCATCAACCGCGTCGCGAGGCCGCGTGTGTCAGACCTTACAGCCAGCGCATGTCATCAGTACTTGTCTTTGCCCTCGAGCCCAACGGTGTTCTTGCCGAAGAAGAGGCTGATGCCCCGGCCTTGCGACCCTGGGCTGCCGACCACCACGTCGGGGATGTGCCCGGCCGGGTTGTTCTTGAAATCATCGCTGGTCACGAGGCTGTCGCCGAGGCCGTTGATGCTGCCTGCGGCGAGCGCGTAGCCGAAGTTGCTGTTAACTTTGTTGGTCTCGTCCGGGATGTTGCTCTGCCGCAAGAACTGGAACGACTGGAGGCCGACGCCCGAGCGGCGGAAGACCGAGATGCTCCCCTCATCGCTGTTCTCCCCGGGGGCGCCGATCATGAGCTCGTCGTGCGGCGTCGACGGGTCCACGTTGGCCACCGCCAGCGCGAAGCCGAATTCGTCCCCCGCCTCGGGCGTCTCGTTCTGCTGGATCGTCTGCGAGCGGTAGAAGGCATGCGGATCGCTCGCGAACGCCTGTTGCTGGTAGATGTACACCTCGCCGGCGCTGCTCCGCGTCTTCGGTGCGCCGATGACGATGTTGATGCCATCGTCGCCGGTGGTCGGGTCTCCGCGGAGATTGCCGATGGCGAGCGACGCGCCGAAGGCGCGCGTGTCGGTGGTGGGGGCGGCCAGGCTTTGCGAGAGGCTGACCATCGGCGCCGATGCGGAGCTGAACACGCCCGGGGGGTTGGCGAAGAAGATATCGACCTTGCCGCGATCGGTGTTGGCGGCGGGCGAGCCGACGACGAGATCGACCCTGGTGCTCGTCTCGAGGCTTCCCATGGCGAGCGCGCTGCCGAACTTGTCTCCGACGGCCGATCCTGCGATTTTGTGCGTCCAGCGCCGAGACGTGTCGCCCTGCTGGCCGTACAAGAACACGGCCCCGCGGTTCGAGTCCGTGCCCGGCGCGCCGATGGCCACGGTCAGGCCCCAGTCCGGCTCGGGGTTGCCCGCCGAGTCGAGCGGCCTGGCGATGCGGCCCAGAGCGACGGACTCGCCGAACCGGGCGTTGGCGCGCACGACGTCGGCGCCTTGGGTCTTCTGGGTGTACGTGCGCCAGGCTTTCAGCTTGCCGAACCCATCGGAGCGCACCACGGCGACCGCCCCCGAGTCCACAACGCCATCGGTGTCATGGTAAGGCGCACCGATGACGAGCTCCGCCGTGTTCATGCTGTCGCCGTCGATGTTCGCCGCAGCCAGCGACCACCCGAAGTGATCGAATGACGTGGAGCTCCAGCCGACGTCGGCCTGGGTGATGGTCTGCCAGGCATAAAGTCCCCGGCTCGTGCCCTTGTAGACACGGACTTCGCCTGTGTATGAGACGCTTCCCGGTGTCCTGCTCGGCACGCCGACCGCGACGTCGGAGTAGCCGTCGCCGTCGAAATCGCCGACGGCGACCGACGCACCCACGGTGTCCGTGACGAGCGCCGCGTCAAACGGCTTGGAGTACATGTAGTAAATTGAATTGACGTCCTCGCGAGACATTATGCCGCCGCCGAAGATCGGAGCACCGTTCTTCCTCGTCACCGTGGCGCAAAGGGTGCCGCCGAAGGGGTTCGGTATCGTGCACGAGCTCGGCGCATTGCTGGCGCACCACGTCCCCGTGGTGTAATGCATGATGCTCTCGAAATCGTAGACGCCCGACGTGATGGAGTCGTCGTTGCCGATGATGGCGTAGTCTGGGTACCAGTGGTCTCCGTCGATGCACGCGCCGCGGACGGTGACGTACGTGTTGCGATCCACGCGCTGCTGCTCGTGGTGCAGGCCGATCGCGTGCAGGACCTCGTGGGTCACGGTAGTCTCGCTCGGCGTGCTGAAGAACGTGACGTCCTGCGAGCCGCCATCCATGCCGACCTCTTCGGAGCTACCCCCAGTGCTGCCGGTATCTCGGCGGAAGTTGATGTAGTTGTACACGCCCCCTGGATCCGTCCACGGAAGGAAGACGATGGGCAATCGCTTGCTCATCTTGTCGAGGGCGGCCAGCACCGCAGTTTTCGCGGGGCTGTCCATGCTGGAGTCGAAGCGATAGAAGACCTTGCCTTCATACCAGAATCGATCGCCGCCGATGCGCACGAGCGCCTCGCTCGAGCTTCCGATCGGATCGAGGGTCGACGACTCGTCGGCTTCGCTCTCGTCGTACGCGACATCCGCGGCACACGCAGACG
The DNA here is from genome assembly GCF_028553905.1 of Sorangium sp. So ce836. Classification (NCBI taxonomy): domain Bacteria; kingdom Pseudomonadati; phylum Myxococcota; order Polyangiales; family Polyangiaceae; genus Sorangium; species Sorangium sp. So ce836. The sequence goes on from NZ_CP102233.1 coordinate 12,378,555, forward strand.
CCATGCATGCGGCGGCGATGAGCGGCAAGGCGGTGAACGCGCGATTGGCTTTGAGCATGGATAAGTCCTTTTCGATGAAGTGAAATGGCAATGGCAGGTTCGACCTGCCGCTCGCGTGATCTCGGGCGCTTGATGCACGGCGCGAGGTGTCTACGCAGGCGCGTGAGCGTCCTGTCGACCGTCTCGCGGGTGATGCGAGGACGTACAATCAAACGCCGTGCCAACGCCTCCGTCGGAGGTGCGCGGAGATCCGGCGCTTCGCGCCGACGGTCGCCAAGCGAGATGTTCATGGTCCGCCCGAGGGACCGTTGGCCGCGATGCAACTGCGCTTTGAGCGCGGATTCGTGGGCAGCGCGCACACGCCAGCGTCGCTGCGCGCCGCAGCAGCGCGCAGGCGATCTTGGTGTGCTCCGTCACGCTTAGGGCGCCGAGCTTCCTCCGTTACGAGAGGGGAGTCGTCACGCTGATCCGTGACATGCCACGGCCGCATGTCACGCTGATCCGTGACATGTCACGGTGGGTCGTCACGGGGCCGCAGGGGCGGCGGGCGCTCTGGAGGGCGGCGTCGAGCACGCGCAGAGCTGGCCATCGGTGCGACACCGCACCACCGCGCACGAGAGGCGGGCCAGAGGGGCCAGCGTCTGCCGCCCGGGTGTTGACTCGGCTCATGTACCGATGTGGCTTATGCGCGACCTGCGGCGCCCTTGCGCTCGCGACGCTCTACATCATCGGCTGCGGTCTGGTCGGCTACTTCGCCGGCGCCGTGTCCGCGCGCCCGCGGGCGCTCACCGGCGTGTACCGGACGAGCGGCGCGATGATGATCGGCATGGGCGTCAAGCTCGCCTTCGAGCGGCGCACCTGAGCGCTCCACATCTGCTCTCTCACTCCGCGGGTGGCGGGGTCCTCGCGCACCGGACCCCGAACCCGGATTCGCGACCCGGGCTTCGGTAGATACCGGTCCACGCCGCCCGCTGGAATACCTCGCTCTGCTGATAGTTCCCGCCGTGGGTTATCAGGTAAGCGCCCGTCGACGGCCTCTCCAGAATGGCACAGTCGACGCACGGAACCGGGAGCTCGCCCGACCAGTCCCGCGTGAATTCCGCCAGGCCTCCGCTGAGATCCTGGTGTCCCCATCGCCCAGCTCCCGCCGGCTTCGATCCGACAGGGAGGATGTCGCTCAACGCGCACTCGCGCGCGGGGCTCCCATCCCCGAGGCAGTCGTAGCTCGCGTAGCTCGGATCCAGCCCCTGGCCCCACGGGTATTCCCGCTCCTCGTCGCCGCCGACGGCCGCATAGATCAGCTCCGCGGTTGTGGGGAGACGCCCCCCGTCCCACACGCAGAACGCGAATGCCTCTGGCCACGTGATGCAGTTCATCGGCAGGTCCTCGTTGGGCCCGGCCGCATCGGTCCACGTCGCCTGCGCAGACTCCACGCCAGACTCCGAACCGCAGCGGAGCGCGGCCTTGAGCGCCGCGGTGTCCTCTTTGAACCAGCCGTTCCAGTCGGCAGACCAGCCGCTCCCCGGGATCTTCGGGTGCTGCCCCGCGTCGACCTCGGGTGCGCTCGCCCGCGTCCCCTGTCCCGCCTCGACGAACGCGCGAAACCGCCCCACCGTCACCTCGTACGTGTCCAGGAGAAAGCTGCTCACCGTTCTCTGCCGGACCGTGCCGCCCGGAACAAACCTGCTGTCGCAGCAGCTGATGCGCTCGTCTCCACACGGCGCCTCCATCGCCAGCTCTCCTGAGCCGCAGCTCCGAGGTGCAGCCAGCGTCCCGGCGCCCGCACCACCCGTGCCGGCCCCACCGCCGCCCGTCGCGTCCACGCCGGCCCCACCGCCTCCCGTCGCATCCGCGACGGCGCCGCCTCCGCCGCCCGTATCTGCCCCGCCGGCGCCGCCTTCGCCGCCCGTATCTGCCCCGCCGGCGCCGCCTCCGCCCTTGCCGGGAGGGTCGTGTCCCGGATCGGCGCCGCAGGCAGCTGCGCAACCGCCGGCGAGAACGACCGCGACGCTCACCTCGACCCACGTGCCTCGTCCACGGCGCTTGCGCCTCATGTTCCGCTGCCTCCCGCCGGCCCTCCCATCGTTGCGCCACCGTCGGTGCAACCTTCGCCGGGTAAAGGCGAGATCCCGTACGAGCAGACGCGGCGTCAAGTCGCGCTCATGGCAAGCACGTTATCGTCTCCGGCACGCGGAGCGCCTCGCCGTGCAGCTCGCGATCCGCTCCACAGCACCTTCTCCGTGCGTCCCGCGGCTCCGTGTCGTCGCATTGACTGGCCAGAGGCGCGCACGGCAGCCCTCAGCGAGGCGCGGTCGGCTGAACCGGAGTCATCGAGAGCACCGCCCGCCCTGGAAGCCCGCCGGGCCCCGCCGGCCCGCCAGGAGAGCGAATCCGCTCGTGTCGTTCTCTCTCTCCGCCCCGTTCTGCGGTAGCCTCTCCCCCGCCCATGAGCGACCTCCGCCAGCCCGCCGAGACCAAGTACGCCCACGAGCTCGCCGCCCTCGCCGCCGAGGACACGGCGCCGAGGCCGCCCGGGTGGCGCCTCTCGCCGAGGGCCGTGGAGACCTACATCCTCGGGAGCGACAAGCCCGTCGGCGGCGTCGCGATCACCCCCAAGTACATCGGCGATCGCGCCCTCGTGCAGGTCGCCCTCGCGACGCTCGCCTCCGACCGCGCCCTCATGCTGGTCGGCGAGCCGGGCACCGCGAAGAGCTGGCTCTCCGAGCACTTCTCGGCGGCCATCAGCGGGACGAGCGCGCTCGTCGTCCAGGGGACCGCAGGCACCAGCGAGGAGCACGTCAAATACGGCTGGAACTACGCGCTGCTCCTCGCCGAAGGGCCGTCGCAGAAGGCGCTCGTGCCGTCGCCCATCCTCCGCGCCATGCGCGACGGGCGGTTCGCGCGCTTCGAGGAGATCACCCGCACCTCGTCCGAGATCCAGGACGCGCTGATCTCCATCCTGTCCGAGAAGCAGATCGCCGTCCCGGAGCTCGACCAGGTGGTCCCCGCCCAGCGCGGCTTCAACCTCATCGCCACCGCGAACACCCGCGACCGCGGCGTCAACGAGATGAGCGCCGCGCTCAAGCGCCGCTTCAACTTCATCACCGTCCCGGTCGTCGACGACCTCGAGCAGGAGATCCGCATCGTGCAGAAGCGCGAGGCCGAGCTCCGCGGCGATTACCAGGTCGGCGTCGAGCCGCCGGCCGAGCTCGCGAAGCTGCTCGTGACGCTGTTCCAGGAGCTCCGCGCCGGCGTCACCAAGGACGGCAAGACCAAGGTGAAGACGCCAGGGTCCGTCCTGTCGACCGCCGAGGCCATCAGCGTGCTCTTCAACAGCGGCATCCTCGCGCAGCACTTCGGCACCGGGAAGGTGACCGCCGACGACCTGTCGCGATCGCTGCTCGGCGCCGTGAGCAAGGAGGGCGGCGACGACCTCAAGGCGGTGCGCGAGTACTGCGAGACCGTCGCCAAGGGGCGCGCCGGGCTCTGGAAGGAGTTCTACGCCTCCGCCAAGAAGCGCCTCGCGCCCTGAAGGAGCCCCGATGGACCTGGCCCGGCTCGCCGCCGTCCACCTCTTCCCGGTGCGCCACCACTCGCCGCGCTCCAGCGCGACGCTGCGCGCCTACCTCGACGAGGTGCGCCCGAAGGCGATCTTCGTCGAGGGCCCGAGCGACGCGACGCCGCTGCTCGAGGCGCTCGTCGACCCGAAGACCGTCCCGCCCGTCGCGATCCTCGGCTACCGCACCGACGGGACGCCCGCGTCGTCGCTGTGGCCGTTCGCCGCCTACTCGCCCGAGTACGTCGCGGTGAAATGGGCCTTCGAGCACGGCGTCCGCGTCGAGCTGATCGACGTCCCCGTCGGCATGACGCTCGCGCCGTTCGAGGGCGCCATGGTCGGCCACGACGACGTCGAGGATCCCGGCGGCCACGAGCGGGAGAGCGACGCGGAGGGCGGCGGGCGCGCGGACGACGGCGGCGGCGGCGAGGACGGCGAGGACGGCGGCGATGCGCCGGCGTCCGCGGAAGGGGAGCAGGAGAGCATCTACGACGCGTGCGCGGACGCGTGCGCGCGGGCCCGGGGCTTCCGCACGTTCGAGGAGTTCTGGGAGGCCTCGTTCGAGGCGCCCCGCTACGACCCGAGGTCGTTCCGCGAGGCGCTCCTCGCGTACGCGGACCTCGCGCGCGGCGACGGGGACCGGCTGGTCCACCGGGCGCGCGACGCGTACATGGCGCGGTGCCTGCTCGAGCGCATGGGGCCGGACCTCGCCCCGCACGAGGTCGCGGCCGTGCTCGGCGCGGCGCACGCGGCGGCGTTCGCGGCGCGCGACGTGGATCCCGCGCTGGAGGCGCGGCTGCCGGCGCCGGTGCCGTGCGCCGTGACGCTCATCCCCTTCAGCTTCCCGCGGCTCTCCGAGCAGCTCGGCTACGGCGCGGGCAACAGGGCGCCGCAGTACTACCAGCGCGCGCACGACGCGGGCGGCGACTTCCGGCGCGCGACGCTCGAGGTGCTGATCGATTTCACCGAGCACCTCCGCCTCCGCGGATTCATGGCCTCGCTCGCCGACACGATCGAGGCGTTCCGCCTCGCGGTCACGCTCGCCGAGCTCCGCGGCAAGGCGGAGCCGGGCCTCGACGAGGTGCGCGAGGCGACGATCGCGACGATGTGCCGCGGCGACGCGACGCACGTGGACGGATTTCTCTGGCCGGCGGTCATCGGGCGCAACGTGGGTCGCGTCGGCAGCGGCATCGGGAAGAACTCGCTCCAGGAGGAGTTCTGGCGCGAGGTGCGCGAGCGCAGGCTCCCCGCCACGGACGCACCCGAGTCGTTCCGGCTGTCGCTCACCAACCAGGTTGAGGTCGGCACGAGCGTGCTCCTGCACCGGCTCCGCATCGCCAAGATCCCCTACGCGGCCTACGCCGGGGCGCGGCGCACCGGCGGCGGGGCGAGGCGGCGCGGCGGCCAGGCAACCCAGGAGACGCCGCCCGACGAGCTGCTCGGGCAGCTCAGCGAGACGTGGGAGGCGCAGTGGACGCCGGCCACCGACGTTGCGCTGGTCGAGAAGATCGTCCTCGGCGACACGCTGGAGCAGGTGGCGACGCGGCTGCTCGAGGAGGACCTCGCGGCGTGCCACACGACCGGCGAGGCCGCCGACGTGCTGCTGAACGGGGTGCTGGCGTCGAGCGCCCGCGCGGTGGCCGCAGCGCTCAGGGCGTGCGACCAGTTCGCCGCGGGCGACAGCGATCTGCCGTCGCTCGCCCGGGCGTGCCGCGCCTTCGCGGGGCTCGCGTCGTTCGGGTCGTCCCGGTCGCTGTCGTCGCTCGGCGACGGGGTGATCGCGCCGATGCTCGAGAAGACGTTCGCGCGCGCGGTGATGCGCGTGCACGGGGGTTGCACGGGCAGCGACGAGGCGGTCGCCACGGCCAAGGAGGCGCTGCGCACGCTGCACGACGTGGCGCTGTCGCAGCCGATCGTCGACCGCGCGGCGTGGCTCGCCGCGGCGCGGGGGCTCGTGGACAGCGACGCGGTGAACCCGACGGCGTCCGGCTTCGCCTGCGGGCTGCTTTACCTGGCGCAGGCGATCGACGACACGGAGGTGGCGCGGGTGGTCGGTCTGCGGCTCGGGGGCGCGGCTCCGCCCGAGCCGGCGGCGTCGTTCCTGGCCGGCTTCCTCGAGGTGAACGCGCTGGTGCTCGTCAAGAGCCGGACCGTGGTTGAGGCGCTCGACGCGTTCCTCGGGGGGATCGCGCCGGAGCGCTTCAAAGACACGTTGCCGATCCTGCGGCGCGCGTTCGCGACGCTCGGCGCGACTGAGCGGCGGTATCTGCTCGAGAACGTGCTCGCGGCGCGCAAGCTCGGAGACAAGGCGCGCGCCGCACAGACCGTGCTCCTGGAGAAGGACCGCGAGAGGCTGAAGGAGATGAGCGAGGACCTCTCCCAGGCGATGGACGAACTGGACGACCTGCTCTAACGGAGGGCGGCAGGGCAACCTGACCCGGGTTACGACCTGTTGAGCAACCTGACCCGGATTGGGCGACCTGACCCGGGTTGCGAGCTGTGTGTGCGATCTGCGCGGGTTGCGGCGATCTGCGGCGACCTCCGACCCAGGCTGCGGGTTGCTGCCCGGTATAACATGTGCACGCCAGGCGCGTGATGCGCGCAGAGCATCCGCCGGCCACCCCCGCCTCACCGACAGGGGCATGGCCGCACCACAACGCGTCAACGCAACGCCGTCCCTGCCCGTCTCGCTGTTGCTCCCGGTCGCCGTTCTACGCCGCAAGCGCCACGTCGTTCACCCGGGCACCGTGGAACGTGCGCATCCACCACGTCCCCACCGGGAATAGGACATTGCGCACGCCAGCACACCACTGTCTAAGCGCCGTGCGGTAGGATACGCGGAACGCACGTATGGCGGCCGTAGCGGTTCGCCAAGCGTCGCCCTGGTTGCGGCCCACGGCGAACGTTGGATTGCGTGCACCGCGCTCCTCGAAGCTCGTGGCTCGCTCGTACGGGGAGATCTCGCTGGCTTGCTCGGCGCCTCCAAAGCGGCGGCCTTGTTGCTCCGCCTCTGCATGGGCCTGAGCTTCCTGGCGCTCAAGCTCGGCCGCGACCTGCTGGCGAAAGGCCTCCGCGTTCTCCTGCTCGATGGTAGGCGGCAGCGCGAGCGGGAGTGTCGCTTGCTCGACCCACTGCGGATTCTTTGGATCGAGATATGCGGACGGGCGCAGCGCGTGCAGCACACCACGACCGAGGTCACCCACATCCACCTTGACGCCCGGCCATTCGCTCGCGTGCCGAACCAGGCCAGCAGCCACAGGGTTCGCGAGCACGTAGGCGATCTTCTCTACCACGGCGGCCTGCGTCACGAGCTGTACTACGCTCGTGGCCTCATGGTCCCATACCGGCCCTTCCCATTGCCGCAGCACCTTGGTGCCCAGTGCGACCAGCCGATGGTAAAATTGCAAGAAGCGCGGCAGCACGCCCTGCACATCGGTCACGACCAAGTGCAGATGTGTTGACATCGCGCAAAGGGCATGAACCTCGATGCCGTAGCGGCGAGCCGATACCGCGAGGGCGTAGACTAACAGCTGGTTGATGGCCGCATCGGGGCGCAACAGGAAGTGCCGACGCATGACCCGGCGGGTGAGTAGGTAGGTCGCCCCTGGAGCGATTTGGCGAGGCTGGCTCATGGCCGAGCGCAGATACAAACGCCGCGCCATGAGTGGGCATGAATCATTTCGAGGACTTGCACCGCTGCATGGGTGGCGGCAGCGGTTTTCCGCCAGTTTCCGCCACTCTGAGTCGGCGCGCGACATAGCCCAACCCATGGGGGCTGCGCCAACCTGGGTCGGGCAGTAGTAGTCGTAGTCGCCAACCTGCGTAGTCGCCAACCTGGGTGGGTAGTCCTCAACCTGGGTCGGGTGGTTGGGTCGGGTGGTTTGGTTGGTGGTTCGTCAGCGCCAACCTGGGTGGGTAGTCCTCAACCTGGGTCGGGTGGTTCGCCAGCGCCAACCTGGGTGGGTAGTCAGTCCGGTCGGGTAGTCCCAGCTCACTCCTCTCGGCCGGCCCGCGACCATCCACCGAGCCTGACCCCCGGCGTTTGCTCCAGAAACGCCCGCACGTCGGGCGGCGGCGACGCCCACGCCGCGAGGCGCGCCGGCGTCCTCTCGACCGGCACCACCGCCGAGCGCGAGTACGAGCTCCACGCCCCATCGCTGCACGCGTAGCAGGCGGATCGCGCGAGCTGCGCCGTCAGCCCGAGCGCCCCCCGCTCGTCGTAGGCTGGCGCGATCTGCACGAGCTCCGGTGCATCCCGCTCCTGCCCTGCGGCCCCTGCGCCGTCCTCGCCCTCGTCGAGCAGCGCCTCGGCCGCGCTCTGCAGCGCGGACACGCCGCGCACCTCGGCGAGCAGATCGACGGCCGCGCGCCGCTCCGCGTCCCACGCCACGAACGCCGCGCCCTCGAAGCCGTGCGCCCCGCACAGGTCGGTGTACGTCCGCTCCTCGATGAACAGATACGGCCCCACGCTCCCGATCAGCGCGGCCGTGTGGTGGATCTCGTTGCTCTCGTCCCCATCGGGCGGCGAGATCACCTCCTGGCGCTCGCCCTTCGCGCGGAGCACGAGCGCCGCGCGGATCGCCGTGCCCTCGCCCGGCTCGCGCATCTCCCCGAGCCCCATCTCGCAGGCCGACGTCGCCACCTGCTCCTCGCGCGTTTCCCAGCGCCACTCCCCTCGCCGGGTCGCCACGACGATCCCAGGCTCCTCGCGGATCACCGCGCCGCCCTCGGCGATATGCCACGTCCGCGGCGCTCCGTCGCCCGCGCTGCCCCAGACCAGGACCACCCCGCCGGGCGCCGCGTTCCCGGCCGCCTGGGCTTCGGCCGTGCGCTGGGCATGCGCGACCGGGATCTCGATCGGAACGGGAGAACCGGGCCGCGACCGGGCGGCACAGCCGGAAGTCAGCGTCACCAGAGCGATCAGCGCAGCGGCTCGCGTGCACGGCATGCCGGCCCGGAGGAGCACGGCCCGTGCCGCAGAGCACGCCCCGAAAAACCCGCGCCGCGCTCGAGGCACGTGTCATCGCAGGCCCACGCCGCGTGGCAGGCCGGCCCCATCACGCCCCGACCTGGACCAGCGCCCGGCGCAGCTCGCGCCGATCCTCAGCCGGACGCGCCCGGGCCCGCGACCGGCTCGCAGGCGACGGCCCTCGCAATGGCGGCGCGAAGCCAGCGGTGCCCTTCATCGCGCTCGGAGCGCTCCGCCCAGACGAGCGTCAGCGCGTAGCCCGCAATCTCGACCGGACACGGCCGCACCACCAGGTCGAGCTTCGAAGCCACGGCTTCGGCGACCCGCGCGGACACGGTGAGCAGCAGGTCGGAGCCGGAGATGATGAACGGAGCGACGAGGAAATGAGACACCGTCAGGGTCACCCGCCGGCGCAGCCCCCGCGCTGCCAGCTCACCATCGATGACCCCGTGATCCTCCCCATGCGGCGAGACCATCAGGTGCTCACAGGCAGCGTAGCGCGCCGCCGTGAGCGGCTTCCGGGACGCCGGGTGGCCTCGCCGCATCACGCAGACGAGCCGCTCGGCCGCGAGCATCGTGGACCGACACCCGTCGGGCACCGGCCCGCCCCGCCCCAGCTTGCCGTCGAGCTCGCCGGAGCGCAGGAGCTCGGCGAAATCCGCCGGGATGTTGCGGCACCGCGCGTCGACCTGCGGCGCCTCCGCGGCGAGGAGCCGGGCCAAGGCCGGCAGCACGAGCAGCTCGAGGTTGTCGGTCGCGACGAGCCGGAACGTGCGCCTGGAGCGCCGCGGATCAAACCGCTCGGCCGGGCTGAAGACCTGCTCGAGACGCTCGACGGCCTCCGCCGCTCTCGGCAAGAGGTCCCGCGCTCGCTCGCTCAACGTCATCCGCCTGCCGACCTGGACGAGCAACGGGTCCCCGAAATGGGCGCGAAGCCGTGAGAGCGCGTGGCTCATCGAGGGCTGCGTCACGCCGACGCGGCGCGCGGCGCGCGTGACGCTCTTCTCCTGGAGCAGAGCATGCAAGGCGACGACGAGGTGGGTGTCCACCGACTGCAGGCGCATGCTCGATGGATAGCACGCCGGTCCATAGACACCATCGATGGCCGGCCGCTCCGACTGTCGATTCGACGGCAGGGCCGCCGTCGCGTATCCCTGCTCTCCGGACGGCGCGCGCCGCCGCACGGAGCGCCCCCGGCCACCCGACCCAGGGAGCTGCCATGATCATCGAGTACATTCGCTACGCCATCCCCGCGGACCAAGAGCAGGCGTTCCTGTCCGCTTATCGCGACGCAGCCGCGGAGCTGCGCGGCTCCGAGCATTGCCTCGACTACGAGATCTCCCGGTGCATCGAGGATCCGGCGAGCTTCGTCGTCCGCATCCGCTGGGACTCGCTGGAGGGCCACCTCCAGGGGTTTCGCAAGGCGGCGTCGTTCCCGTCCTTCTTCGCCAAGGTGAAGCCGTTCTATGAGCGCATCCAGGAGATGAGACACTACGCCTCGACCGACATCGCGGGCGCGGGGGGCGGCGCCAGCGGCTGATCGAACGCGCGTGCGATGGGAGCCCTCCTGGCTTCGCGCGGGCCATCGTGCGATGCTCCCAGGATGACGCGGAAGATCGCATCGATCCGGACGCTCGATCTCGGACGCTCCCTCTCGCTGCTCCTGTTCCTCGTCCACTGCACGAGCACGCCGAGCCCGACCCCCTCGGCCGCAGCCCCGGGCGCACCGACCGGTCGAGCGCCTGATTCGAACGCCGGGCGAGAGCCCAGCGCCGCGCCGACCGGTCGAGAGCATGCTTCGAATGCCGAGCGAGAGCCCGGCCATGAGCCGACGCACGGGCCCGAGCCGGCGGACGGCCCCGAGCCAACACCGGCACCCACGTCCGACCACGGGCCGGCGCCCGGCACCGAGTCCGCGGCCAGCAGCGCGCCGGCATCCGAGCCCGACCGGAGCCCTGCTTCCGGTCATGCGCCCAGCGCGCATCCCAAACCGCCCAGCAAGCCCGCGCGATGCGCCGCTCCGGCCCATCCCGCTCAGATCTTCGACGACTGCGGCGCCAACGAGGTCTTCGCCGACGGCTGCTGTTATCCGAGCTTCGAAGCGGCCTGCGCGGGTCTCGGCTGCTCTTCGCGGACCTGCATGCGCTTGAAGTCCATCCCGCTGCAGGCCCGATGCAATCCTTGAAGGGAGAATTGCCGCACGGCGGCGCTGGAGAGCGCGCGAGCAGAGGCGACATGCAAGGCTGCGCTGAGAGGGAAGCGGTACGTCCGTCCAGGTTCACCAAGCGAGAGCGACGCCTGGCCGGCACGCCGGACGCGGGAAGGACATGAACGATGATCTCCACGCCCCCGGAAACCCCGAACGCACTCAGCCCTCACCGACGACCATCCCCGCGACGACAGCCCAGGCGCGCGTCGCCCTGGGCACGCGGCCCCGGCGCGGCGCTCCTCGCGCTCCTCGTGGCCGCCGTCGCGCTCGCGGCCTGCTCCAGGGGCGCCGGTGCGCCGAAGCGCCGCGAGGCAGCGCCGGAGCGCGACAGCGCCTGCACGGATCCGGAGAAGCCCAGGGCGTACTTCTATCCCGCGGAGAACCGGACGGACTACGCGCCCGACGACCCCTGGAAAGACGGCTGCGCCATGCTGGTGCCCGATCACCTGTTCTGCTGCCCGGAAAAGGTACCTGAGAAGCCGAGGTGAGATCACACACCAGAGCCGTCCACCGCGGCTCCCTGGTGTTGCAAAATGCGGCATGTCGTAATTTGCGGCGACCTCGTGCGGGTAGCCCGCCGCGCACCACCTGCGCTACGCCGTCGGCATGAAGCTGGCGCGCAAGCTGACGCTCGCCCTCGTGTTCGGGGTCTTCCTCGTGCTCGCGCTGAGCGCCTACGTCCAGATCCGCAGAGAGGCCAGGATCTTCGAGAACGACGTGCAGCGGGACCACCACGCGATGGGCCGCGTGCTGGCCACCGCCGTGACGGAGGTGTGGCGCTCCGAAGGGCAGGCTCGCGCGCTGCGCCTGGTCGACGACGCCAACGAACGCGAGCGACAGGTGGACATCCGGTGGGTCTGGCTCGACGAGCAGGCGAGCGAGGCGCATCAGTCAGGACTGGCGCCGGCGCTGCTCGTCCCCGTCTCGATGGGGCAAACGGTCGTGCACAGGATCCCCCGCGAGGACGCGGACGTGCTCGTCACCTGCATGCCCGTGCCGGTGCCCGGCGGCCGCGTCGGCGCGCTGCAGCTCTCCGAATCGCTGGCGGGCGCGCGCCGGACCATCCGGAGCATGATCCTGAGCACGACCCTCACCACAGCCGCGCTGACGCTGGTATGCGGGTTGCTAACCACGTCCCTCGGAGTCGGGCTGGTTGGACGTCCCATGCGAACGCTGATCGATCAAGCGCGGCGGATCGGCGCGGGTGACCTCTCCCGGCGTCTGTCGCTGCACCAGAAGGATGAGATCGGCGAGCTCGGGCGGGAGATGAACGCGATGTGCGATCGCCTCGCTGCGGCGAACCAGAAGCTCGAGTCCGAGGCGGTCGCGCGGCTCGCCGCGCTCCAGCAGCTCCGCCACGCCGAGCGGCTCGCCACGGTCGGCAAGCTCGCCTCCGGGATCGCACACGAGCTCGGCGCGCCTCTCCAGGTCGTCGCGGGGCGCGCACGCATGCTGGTGGACGGTGACGTCACGGGAGACGAGGTGCCGACCAACGGACAGGTCATCCTCGAGCAGGCGCAGCGGATGACCCAGATCATCCGCCAGCTGCTCGATTTCGCCCGGCGCCGCAGCGCGGAGAAGCAGGAGACCTCGCTGGGGAGCGTGCTCCGCAGCACCTTCACGATGCTGAGGCCACTGGCGGAGAAGCAGGGCGTCACGATCGTTCGGGAAGGAGACACGTCGGAGCTGTTCGTCCACGCGGATGCCGACCAGCTCCAGCAGGCGCTCACGAACGTGGTGGTCAACGCCATCCAGGCCATGCCGGCCGGCGGCACGCTGATGGTCGGAGTCCGGGCAGAACGCGCCAGTCCCCCCGCCGACCAGGGAGGTGGGGCAGCGGGGGATTACGTCGCGCTGTCCGTTCGTGACGAGGGAGAAGGCATGCCGGCCGGCATCCTCGAGCACATCTTCGAGCCGTTCTTCACGACAAAACCCGTGGGCGAGGGGACGGGGCTCGGCCTGTCGGTCACCTACGGGATCGTCAAGGAGCACGGCGGCTGGATCCATGTCGATAGCCGAGTGGGCTCGGGGAGCTGCTTCACGATGTTCCTGCCACAGTGGAAGCCATGACGGGGCGCGTCCTGATCGTCGACGACGAGCGCGGCGTCTGCGAGCTCCTCGACGCCGGGCTCAAGAAGCGTGGATTCCGGACGGCGTGGCGGACATCGGCCGCCGACGCGTTCGAGCTCCTGGGCGTCGAGGACTTCGACGTCGTGGTCACCGACATGACCATGCGCGGCATGAACGGCCTCGAGCTCTGCGAGCGGATCGTCCAGAATCGGCCCGATCTGCCGGTCATCGTCATCACCGCGTTCGGCAGCCTCGACACGGCCACGTCGGCGATCCGCGCCGGCGCATACGATTTCGTGACCAAGCCGTTCGAGCTCGACGCGCTCCGGCTGACCGTCGAGCGCGCCCTGCGCCACCGCGCCCTCCGCGAGGAGGTCCGCCGCCTGCGGCGCGCCGTGGCCGACGCCCGCGGGTACGAGCAGATCCTCAGCAGCAGCCCGGCGATGAGGAGCGTGTTCGATCTGCTCGATCGGGTCGCCGACTCGGACACATCGATCCTCATCACGGGAGAGAGCGGGACCGGCAAAGAGCTCGTCGCCCGTGCCGTCCACCAGCGCAGCCGGCGGAGCGAGGGCGCGTTCGTGGCGGTGAACTGCGCGGCGGTCCCGGACGCCCTCCTCGAGAGCGAGCTCTTCGGCCACGCGCGAGGCGCGTTCACCGACGCCAAGGGCGCGAGGAGCGGCCTGTTCGCGCGAGCTCGCGGCGGGACCTTGTTCCTCGACGAGATCGGCGAGCTGCCGATCGGGCTCCAGCCGAAGCTCCTGCGCGCCGTCCAGGAGCGCGTCGTCCGGCCCGTCGGCGCCGACGAGGAGATCCCGGTGGACGTCCGGCTCATCGCGGCGACGAACCGCGACCTCGAGACGGCGATCGAAGAGCGCCGCTTCCGCGAGGATCTCTATTACCGGATCAACGTGGTCCACGTCGACCTGCCGCCGCTCCGCTCCCGCGGCGGCGACGTGCTGCTGCTCGCGCAGCACTTTCTCGAGCACTTCGCGGCCGTGAAGGCGAGGCCGATCAAGGGGCTCTCGGCACCCGCGGCGGAGAAGCTCATGGCCTACGCGTGGCCCGGCAACGTGCGCGAGCTCCAGAACTGCATCGAGAGGGCGGTCGCGCTCGCGCGGTACGATCACATCACCGTCGACGACCTGCCCGAGAAGATCCGGACCTACGCGCGCTCCCATGTCCTCGTCTCGAGCGACGATCCGACCGAGCTCGTCCCCATGGAGGAGGTCGAGCGACGCTACATCTTGCGCGTCCTGGAGGTGGTCGGCGGGAACAAGAGCCAGGCAGCGCAGATCCTGGGCTTCGACCGGGCGACCTTGTATCGAAAGCTCGAGCGGTACGGCATGCGCGGCGGACGCTCGAGCGATCCGAAGCCGTGATCGTCCGGCCGCCCTGCCGCCGAGCGCGCCCGCGCCGCGCCCTGCCCGACGTGAGCGGCGGTCGCTGAAGGCGACGCGAGGCGCGCGACTCCGCCCCTCGTCGACGTGTTGCACAACGCGACACCCACGGCGGCCAGCGCAGGACGGATGACCCTCGGGCGCGCTGCGCAGCGTGGGCGCGCGCCTCTTGCGTGGGTGGCATGAGAGCTGCCTGCGGACCGGGCGCGAACATGAGCACGACCACGACAGAGTCCGCTGCTGCGGGTCGGAGAGTCCCTGTCGACTGGAGCGCGCTCGCGAGCGCCTTCGATAACACCGCTCAGCACATCCGCTATTTTCTCCACCTCGAGACGGGCGCCCTGATCCGGCTGGTCGACGGGCTCGCCGATCCGGACACGCGCGTGCGCGTCGAGGCGGATCCGGCCTGCGTGCGCGTCGAGGCCATCGCTGCGCGCGATCAGTATCGATGGCTGCAGGCGTTCATCCCGACGGTCGACGACATCGAGCTCCAGGTGCTGCTCCTGCAGTGCCTCCAGGGGCCGGGGTCATTTCGGCGGTTCAAGGCCGTGCTCTCTGGCAGGCCGGACCAGCTCCGCCGCTGGCGCGTCTTCCGGACGGAGCGGATCCGTGCTGCCATCCTCGACTGGTTCGACGCCCGCGGCCTCATACCCGCTTCTTTCGAGCGCGCCTTGCCCGGCGCCGGCGCTGAGTCGATGCGATCTCGCGCCGTCGACTCGGCTCGCCGGCAGCTCCACGCGATGACGAGCGACCTCGCGCCCGGCGATCTCCACGCGCTCACGGCGCTCGCGGAGTTCCTGCGCGCGACGCGCTCCGGCCCTCACGCTCCCGTGGTTTCGTCGAGGAGAGACGCAGAGCGACCCGATGGCCTGGTCCCGTGACGGCGGGCGATGGAGACGCGATCATGAAGAGTATCCATGACAAACAAGATGTGATGATCTGCCCGAGCCCTCGCCGTTGGCTCGTCGCACGGCGCAGCCCGCGGCGCGCCATGAGCCTCCGGCCCTGGGTCGTCGGTGCCTTGCTGACGGGCATGGGCCTGGGCTCGAGCGCCTGCGGCGGCGTCACCGCGTTCGAAGGGGATAGGGCGTTCAGCGTCGTGGGCCGCCCGCCCGCGCCGCCCCCGCCGCCCCCGCCGGAGCGCGTCGTCGTGACCGACGACAAGATCGTCATCAACGAGAAGATCCAGTTCGAGTACGACAAGGCGACGATCCGGACGGAGTCCCACAGCTTGCTGAACGAGGTCGTCGACACGATCAAGGCGCACAAGCACATCAAGAAGATCGCCATCGAGGGTCACGCGAGCGCCGAGGGCTCGGACGACCACAACTTGAAGCTCTCGGATCGCCGCGCGAAGGCCGTGATGAAGTACCTCGTCGACCACGGGATCCCTGCGGGCATGCTCACCGCCCGGGGCCTCGGCACGTCGAGGCCCATCGCGGACAACGACACGGCGGAGGGCCGCGAGAAGAACCGCCGAGTCGAGTTCAACATCGTAGAGCAGGACACCGCGGCGAAGACCGCGAACGCCGGGCAGTGAACGATGATCCGAGGCCGAGCCACGATCGGCGCTCCCCGCGAGGAGGCGAGCATGAAGCAGTTGTTGCCGGGTCTTACCATGATGGTTCTTGTGAGCGCGTCCGCAGGCTGCTCCTTCGCCGTGCGGAACGCCGAGATGTACCGCGACGATACGGCCGCGCTGCTCGAGACGAGGCGCGACGAGATCAGGGCATGCTATGACGCAGAGCTCGCCCGGAATCCCGGCGCGCAGGGCAAGGTCGCCGTCGATTTCACGGTGCTCGAAGACAGCGGCCGCATCACGAACGTCGCCGTCGATCCCGCTGGCACCACCGCGTCGGACGAGGTGGCGAGCTGCGTCGTGAAGGCGATCGACGGGCTCGTCCTCGCCCCGCCGGATGAGAAGCAAGGAAAGGGCAAATTCGTCTGGGAGTTCACCGCCGGGGCTCCGAAGGCGTAGCGCCGGCGCGCAGGGGGTTGGGGCACATGCGCCGCGGGAGCGCGGCGCGCCGGCGCCCGACGGCGCTCCACCCTGCCCGCCGCGCCCCCGCTGGATCAGAGGGCGAGCCGAGCCGACAGGCCGGCCACGTCGCCCGGCAGCACGGGCAAGAGCTCGATCCGAACACCGCCCCGATCCTCGGTGCGGTGGGACTGGGGCCCGTTCATGAGGAGCAGCACCGTCCCCGTGATCATCGCGGCCCCACCCGCGACGAACGCGCCGATCGCCAGCCGGTTCTCGACGACGCTGAGGTCATACGCGTCGCGGGCCGACGGCGTGCACCACGGATCGCACCCGCCCCCGAGGCGCCGGTCGGCGTCCCGGTGGTGCACGTCGGCCCGCCACCACAGGCCGGCGCCCGCGACGCCCAGGGCCGCGCCGGCCCCGAGCGTCGCCCAGGGGACCCACGGAGCCCACCGCCGCTCGGCGATGACGGCGTCGACGCTCAGCGTGACGCGCCCCGAGGCCTCCTTGCCGGCGAGCACGAGGACGGGCTTCACGACGGTGAAATACCCCTCCTTCCTCGCCGTGATCACGTGCTCTCCGGGCGTGACCATCCGGCGCGCGACGCCCGGACCGATGAACCACGGCTTGCCGTCGAGCAGCACGCGCGCCCCCCGCTCATCACAGCGGATCTCGACGGCGGCGAGCTCGCGCTGCGCGAGCGCCCGCAGGGTCGCGCGCGCCTCCCGCTCCTGCTCGGGGGTGAGCGAGCCAGGCCCCCATTGCAGCGACAGGCGCAGGCTCTCGTGGGCGAGGAGCGGCAGCCCGATGCTCCGGAGCACCCGCGCCAGGTAGAGCCGGAGCTCGGGGTGCTCCCATGAGGCGAGCGCCTCCTGGTATTTCTCCCGCGCCTCCGCCAGCATCATCCGCCGGTGCAGGTCCCTCGCCTCCTTGAAGAGCGCGTGTGCCCTCTGCTTCCGCTCCTCGGAGACGCCCTGGTGCCACGGCGGCAGGGCGGGCGGCGCCTGGGCGCGCGCGGGCGCCGCGACCGCGGCCAGCAGCGCGAGCGACACGAGCGACGTCGCGCGGCGGCGCGCTCTCTGGAAGGAGGGAGCCTGCGCGGCCTTCACGGCGGCGCCATCCGGATATGACGGTAGATGACGCCGCCCTCGCCGACGATGAACGAGGTGCCGCCGTCGCCCCACACGTCGAGGAGGTGAAGGTCCGTCGTGGAATTGAGCTTCAACCAGGAGATGCCGTCGTAGTGCAGGAGCGTGCCCCGCTCGCCGACGGCAAAGACGTCCTTCGGCCCGCTCCCCCACACCGCGAGCAGGCGCGCGGACGTGGGCGAGTCCATCGGCTCCCAGCGCCGACCGTCGTAACGCAGGATCGTGCCGCTCTCGCCGACGGCAAAGACGTCCTTCGGCCCGCTCCCCCACACCGCGCGCGGGAGCGCGAACTCGGGCGAGTCCATCGGCTCCCAGCGCTCGCCGCCGTAGTGCAAGATCGTCCCGCTCTCGCCGACGACGAAGACGTCGTTCGGCCCGCTCCCCCACACGGGCCCCAGGTTCACCTGCACGGGCGTCGCCATGGGCTGCCAGCGCTCGCCGTCATAGTGCAGGATCGTGCCCGCCACGCCGACCGCGAACACGTCGTCTGGCCCGCTCCCCCACACGCCGAACAAGAGGTCGAGCGTGGACGACTCCATGACGTCCCAGCGCTCGCCGTCGTAGTGCAAGATCGCTCCGCTCTCGCCGACGACAAAGACATCCGCCGGCCCGCTCCCCCACACGCCGGACAAACCGGACGATAGGGGCGTATCCATGAACGCCCAGCGCTCGCCGTCGTAATGCACGATCCTGCCGTCGTCGTCGATGGCGAAGACGTCCCTCGGCCCGCTCCCCCACACGCTGACCAGCGCCTCCTGCGTGGGCGATTCCATGGGCTGCCAGCTCTGGCCGTCGTGATGCACGATCGCGCTGTCGATGCTGACCGCGAACACGTCGCTCGGGCCGCTCCCCCACACGCCGTACAGCAGCTTCGAGGGGACCACCATGGGCTCCCAGCGCTCGCCGTCATAACGCAGGATCGTGCCTGCCAGGCCCACGGCAAAGACGTCCCGCGGCCCGCTCCCCCACACGCCGTACAGGGCCACGGACGCCGGCGACGCCATGGGCTCCCAGCGCTCGCCGTCGTAGTGCACGATCTCGCCGTCCTCACCGACGGCGAAGACATCGTTGGAGTCGCTCCCCCACACGCCGAGCAGCGCTGCCGGTGTGTGCGAATCCATGAGCTGCCAGCGGTCGCCATCATAGCGCACGATCTCGCCGCGATCGCCGACGGCGAACACGTCGCGCGGCCCGCTCCCCCACACGCCGTACAGGGCCGCGGACGCCGGCGACGTCATGGCCGCCCAGCGCTCGCCCTCGTAGTGCAGGATCGTGCCTGCCAGGCCGACGGCGAACACGTCCTCTGGCCCGCTCCCCCAGACGCGGAGCAAGACGGCCGTCGTGGACGAGTCCATGGGCTCCCAGCGCTGGCCGTCGTAATGCACGATCGTGCCGCGATTGCCGACGGCGAACACGTCGCTCGGCCCGCTCCCCCACACGCCGCCGAGCCACATCGTGGACGCCGAGTCCATGGGCTCCCAGCGCTGGCCGTCGTAATGCACGATCGCGCCGGAATCGCCGACGGCGAAGACGTCGTTCGGCCCGTGTCCCCACACGGCGAGCAGCGGCGCCGTCGTGCCGGGCTCCTGGAGGCGCCAGTTCCAGTCCCCGCATGACGCCGTCGAGAGCCCATCGCACGCGCTCGTGCAGCCGGGCCGGCCGAAATCATAGCGCAGCGCCGCGCAGGGCGTGGTGATGAGCGACCCCGGATCACACGCCTCCTCCTCGGCCACCCGCCCGTCGCCGCAGTGGACCTGGCAGTCGTCCCGGCAGTACCCGCCGGACGCCGCGTTCTGCGCCCCGCGGCACTGCGCCTCGGCGGGCAGGACGCCGCCCGCGCCGCAATCGCACGTCTCCCCGCGCGCCCTGTCGACCACCCCGTTGCCGCACCGCTCGTCGGACCGGCAGTCGGCGCTGCAGCCGTCGCCGTCCCTCGCGTTGCCGTCGTCGCAGACCTCCTCCAGCGCGGGATCGACGACCCCGTCGCCGCACTCCTCGTCGGACCGGCAGTCGGCGCTGCAGCCGTCGCCGTCCGCCGTGTTCCCGTCGTCGCAGATCTCGCCGCCCTCGACGACCCCGTTGCCGCAGAGGTCGCGCTTGCCGGGGGCGAGGCACAGGTGCGTCGCCTCCCTGGTCAACACGCACTCGTGATCGACGGCGCAAAAGCCGTCGCCGCACGGGACCCCGCCCTCGAGGCACGCCGCCGCGACCGCGACCGGCGCCGCCGCGAGCGCCACCGCGGCCGCACGGCGGAGCGCCCCGCCGCGACGGCGTCCCGCGGCGCCCCCGCCCGACAGCATGCCCCGCGTCCCCGTCCGCGCCCGCATCGTCCCCTCGCCCTCCTCCGCCTCGCGCCCGCCCCACCCGGCCGCTCGCTCCGGCGACCGCGCGCGACGCGCGCGACGCGCGCGACGCTGACGAACGCGCGCGCTCGTCAGCGTCGCGCGCGCCCGTTCTCCTTGTGCCCGTCCGCTGCGCCCCCTATTCTGCCTCTGTGCAGCGCGCGCGCACAGCGCTCGCGCAGCGCGTTCGACGGCTCGTCGCATGCGCCTCTGGACGGCTCACCGGGCGTCCGCCAGACAGGTCCTCTGGACAGCTCGCCATCCCCTCGACCCCCCGCCGCGATGAGCGCCCGCAAGCCCGGAAAAGCCCCTCCGCCCCCCTCCCCCGCCGCCGCGCCGGACGACCTCTCCGACGCCGACCGCGACGCGCTCTTGCGCTGGCGGCTCGCGCTCGGCCCGGAGGCCGAGCGGGTCGACCCGCGCCTCTCCCTCGGCGGCCTCGGCGGCGCAGCGCCCGCCCTCCACGTCGACCCGCGGCGGCTCGGCGACCTCGACAAGGCCCTCTCGTTCATCTACGACGAGCGCGCCGGGAACCTCGGCGGCTCGCGGCCGTACGTGCCCGAGTGGCTGTCCGCCGTGCGCGAGTTCTTCAGCCACGACATCGTCGCGCTCGTCCAGAAGGACGCCATCGAGAGAAAGGGGCTGACTCAGCTCCTCTTCGAGCCCGAGACGCTGCCCTTCCTCGAGAAGAACGTCGAGCTCGTCGCCACCCTCATGAGCGCGCGAGGCCTCATCCCCGACGCCGCGCGGGAGGCCGCGCGGCAGATCGTGCGCGAGGTCGTCGAGGAGGTGCGGCGCGCGCTGGAGTCCGAGGTCCGCACCGCCGTCCTCGGCGCGCTGCGGCGGAACACGACGAGCCCACTGCGCGTCCTCAGGAACCTCGACTGGAAGCGCACCATCCGCAAGAACCTCAAAGGATGGGACGCGGACCGGCGCCGCATCGTGCCCGACAAACTCTATTTCTGGGCGAACCAGACGCGACGGCACGAGTGGGACGTCGCCATCCTCGTCGACCAGTCGGGCTCCATGGGTGAGAGCGTCGTCTACAGCTCCATCATGGCCGCGATCTTCGCGTCGCTCGATGTCCTCCGCACGCGGCTCCTCTTCTTCGACACCGAGGTCGTCGACGTGACACCCATGCTCGTCGATCCGGTCGACGTGCTGTTCACGGCGCAGCTCGGCGGCGGCACCGACATCAACCGCGCCGTGGCCTACGCTCAGGCCAACTTCATCGAGCGCCCCGAGAAGACGCTGCTCATCCTGATCACCGACCTCTTCGAGGGCGGCAACGCGGAGGAGCTCGTCGCCCGGATGCGCCAGCTCGCCGACAGCAAGGTGAAGTCGATCTGCCTGCTCGCGCTGTCCGACAGCGGCAAGCCCTCCTACGACCACGAGATGGCGCAGAAGCTCGCCGCCCTCGGGACCCCTTGCTTCGGCTGCACGCCAAAGCTCCTCGTCAAGGTGGTGGAGCGGCTGATGAAAGGACAGGACCTCGGCCCGCTGCTCGAGGCCGAGGCGCGGTAAAACCACGGAGGCACAGAGGACACAGAGGCTCTTCTCTTTCCTCTGCGTCGTCTGTGCCTCCGTGGCCCCGCATCGCGGGGCCTGAGCCCGATCGGCGCGCCCGGGGCCGTCGCCTTCGTCAGCGAGCGCGCGCCCTCGACATCCGCGCCGCGTTATCGCGCGCGACGGATCGCCTTCGCGGCGCGCTCGTCCGTCCGCCGCGCGGCGGCGCGCTTGCGCGACGTGGCGCCCCGGGCAGCGCTCGCGGAGACCCGCCGGCGGGTGCCGGCCGCGCGACCCACCGCCTCCAGCGAGGGGGGCTGGGCCATCAGCGCATCAGTGCTGATCGAGGGGCCGACTAGGCTGATAGAAAGTTTCACTTGAACTACCGATTGGGTGGCGGACCGATCACGTCGCTCAGCGGAGGGCTCGTCAACCTATAAACTGTTTCGATCGTTTACGCAGCGTCGCAATGCGGAGATCACGAGCCCTGGAGCGCCCGTCCGGACGTGAACATGTCCACCCGGGAGATCCACTCGCCTTTCCGCCTCTCACGGCGGATGCACGCGCGCACCACGGAGGCACGAAGGCACGGGTCTGGGTTCGCTCCGTGCCTCCGTGTCTCCGTGGTGATCGGCGAGGGACTGCCCCCGGTGGTTGCACCGGGCGCTCTGTTACGATCATGTTGCACGTTGCAGGCCAACGATGGCTGGATGCCGGCATCGCCCGTTTTCCCGGGATGGGCGTGGGCCGCCTTTCATGGTTGAAACCACCGGTTGCAACCGTGGCGCAACGCAGCGGCGCCCGCACCTCCGGGAGCGCCCAACGAGCTCGGGGGGGTGGATCTCAGCCGGCAGGACCGGTCAACGGAGATCCAGGGCGCTCGCCCAGCGGCCCCGAGGATCCAGCCGCTCGGGGCGGGAGCGGCAACGCCACTTGAAACCTCGCCCCCATGCCCGGCGCGCTCTCGACCTGGATGCTCCCGCCGTGGGCCCGGAGGATCTGATCCACGATGTACAGGCCGACGCCGAGGCCCCCATAGGAGCTCGTCGGCGCCGCCCGCTCGAAGCGCCCGAAGATCCGGGCGATGTACTCCTGCGCGATCCCGATGCCCTGATCCATCACCTGGAGCACCGCGGACCTGCCGTCGACCGAGATCCGCATCTGGATCGGCTTGCCGCGCCCGTATTTGATGGCGTTCATGAGCAGGTTGGTGATCACCTGATCGATGCGCAGCCGGTCCCACCGGCCGATCGCCGACTCCGGCACGTCCAGGTCGATCGAGCAGCCGGCCCGCTCCAGCTCGGATTCGAGGCGGCCCGCCACCTCGCGCGCCACGTCGCACAGGTCCACGTCCTCGAGGCTGAGCTCGAGCTGGCCGCTGTTGATGCGCGTCACGTCGAGCAGCGTGTCGATGAGCCGCGTGAGCCGCTCGATCTGCGCCTCCGCCTGGGCGAGCTTCGCGAGCACCTGCGCGGCCGGCAGCCCGCCGTCCGAGCGGCCGATCGCGCGGGTGAGGCCCTGGATCTGCAAGACCAGCGCGCTCAGCGGCGTCCTCAGCTCGTGCGAGGCGACCGCCACGAAATCCTCGCGGATCTGCACGGCCTCGCGCGTGAGCCGCAGCAGGCGGGCGTTCTCGAGGCAGAGCGCCGCCCGCTGCGCGACGTCGAGGGCGACCGCGAAATCCGGGGGCTCGAAGCGCTCGCCCGGCTCCACCCAGATCATGCTGAGCGCGCCGAGCACGTTGCCGCGCGTGACGAGCGGCACGCACAGGTAGCTGCTCGCCCCGATCTGCTGGATCTCGGCCGGATCGTCGATGTCGAGCGCCCTCGCCACGTCGCGCGGGGCGCACTCGACGCGCAGGTCGGGGCGGCCGCTCGTCAGCACCGCGCCCACGCCGCCCTCGGTGAGCGGGAGCTCCCGCGGGCCGAACCGCTCCGCGAACCGCGCCGCGCCGCGCGCCCGATGCGCGGCGGCGACCCTGCACGCGCCGCCCTCCTTGCGCAGGTCGAGCACGCACCAGGTGCAGATGCGCTCCGCCGCGATCCGCACCAGGGCGGCCGCGACGCTGGCCTCGTCGAGCGACGCCGAGAACGAGCTCGACGCCTCCGCGAGGAGCTCCGAGCGGCGCACCGCGGCCTCGGCCTCGGCGCGGGCCGCCCGCTCGCGCGTCAGGAGGTGGATGCGCTCCTGCTCGTGGCGCTTGCTGTCGTCGATGTCGGTGAAGCTGCCGAGCCAGCCGACCACGCGCTTCCACACGTCCCGCTCCGGGACCGCCTGGCAGAGGTGCCACCGGTAGACCCCGTGACGGGACCTGAGGCGACACTCGCCCTGGAGGGGCTCGCCGGACTCGACGCAGCGGCGCCATTTGCTGACGAACTGGTTCAGGTCGTTCGGGTGCACCGCGGCCTGCCAGCCCCAGCCGCGGAGCGCGTCGAAGGCGAGCCCCGTGTACTCCAGCCAGCGCGAGCTCACGTAATCGACGCTGCCGTCGAGCTTCGCCGTGAAGACGCACTGCGGGATGGCGTCGGCCAGGTTCTGGTACCTCGCCTGGGCGGCGCGCCGCAGATCCTCGACCTCGGCGTCGCGCCGCCGCTGCTCGGCCTTGCGCAGGAGCTCGGCCTGCTCCTTGATCTGCTCGCCGCGCCGGTGGAGCTCGACGAAGACCGCGACCTTCGCCTGCACGACCTCCGGCTCGAGCGGCTTCAAGAGGTAGTCGACGCCGCCGACCGCGTACGCCCTGTAGATGGCCGAGAGATCGTCCGTCGCCGCGGTCAGGAAGATGATCGGCGTGTGGCGCGACCGCTCCCGCTGCTTGACGAGCGAGGCCACCTCGAAGCCGTCGATGTCCGGCAGCCGCACGTCGAGCAGGATGACCGCGAAGTCCTCGGACAGGATCCTGAGGAGCGCGTCCTTCCCGCTCGCGGCGGTCACGAGGCGGTAGCTCTCGTCGACCAAAATCGCCTTGAGCGCGGCCAGGTTCTCGGGCTGGTCGTCGACAAGGAGGATGCTGGTCGTCGCGGGAGCGGTGGACACCGGGCGGCTCCGTGGCTCAGTCGGGCCGCAGCCAGTGCAGCATGACCGACATCAGCCGCCCCTCGTCGACGGGCTTGGCCACGAAGTCGTTCAGGCCGGCGTCGAGGCACTTCTGCCTGTCTTCCGGCATCGCCTTGGCCGTCACCGCGATGATCGGCAGCTCGCTGAAGCGGGGATCGCTCCGGATCTCGCGCGTCGCCTCGTAACCGTCGAGCTCTGGCATCATGATGTCCATGAGCACGATATCGATGCTCGCGTCGGACTCGCGCAGGATCTCGATGCCGTGCCGCGCGTTCTCGGCGAGGAGCACCTGCGCCCCGCGCCGCTCGAGCAGGCTCGTGATGGCGAAGACGTTGCGCGCGTCGTCGTCGATGACGAGCACGTTCCGCCCCGTGAGCGCGACCGAGGCGGAGCCGTTCGTGAGCAGCGGCGCGATCGGCTCGGGCAGCTCGGCGCGCGCCGGCCGCGCGGCCTTCTGCTCGGGCCGCTCCGCCGGCAGGTAGAGGGTGAACTTGCTGCCGAGCCCGGGCGTGCTGTTCAGCGAGATCTCGCCGCCGAGCAGGCTGGCCAGCTCCCGGCTGATGGTCAGGCCGAGGCCCGTGCCGCCGTAGGTGCGGCTGGTGGAGGCGTCGGCCTGCTGGAACGCGTCGAAGATGAGCGTCTGCTTCTCCGGCGGGATGCCGATGCCCGTGTCGGTGACCGCGAACGCCAGGACGGTCTTCGCCTTGACGAGCGTGTCCCGCTTGAACCCGAGCCCCCGGCTGGCCACCTCGATCTCGAGCGAGATCCGCCCGGACGACGTGAACTTGAAGGCGTTCGACAGCAGGTTCTTCAGGATCTGCTGCAACCGCTGCAGGTCCGTCACGATCGTCGAGGGCACGCCGGTCCCGACCCGGACCCAGAACTCGAGCTCCTTCTGCTCGGCGATCTGCCGGAAGCTCCGCTCGACGTACTCCGCGAGCTCGGACAGCGACACCCGCTGGGTCTTCACGTCGATCTTGCCGGCCTCGATCTTGGAGAGGTCGAGGATCTCGTTGATGAGCTGGAGGAGGTCCTGCCCCGCGGCGGCGATCGTCTTCGCGTACTCGACCTGCTTCGGCGTGAGCGTGTGCTCCTCGTTGTCCGCGAGGATCCTGGCGAGGATGAGCAGGCTGTTGAGCGGCGTGCGCAGCTCGTGCGACATGTTCGCGAGGAACTCGGACTTGTACTTCGAGGTGCGCGACAGCTCCCTGGCCTTCTCCTCCAGGGAGGCGCTGGCGCGGGCGATCTCGCGGTTCTTGATCTCGAGCTCCGACGCCTTCTCCTCCAGCTCCTGCGAGCGCGAGCCGAGCTCGGTGTTGGACCTCTGGAGCTCCTGGAGCAGCTCCTCCGTCCTCATGCTGGCGCCGATCATGTTGAACACGACGCCGATCGACTGCGTGAGCTGCTCGAGGAACGTGAGGTGGATGGGCGTGAAGTTCTGGAAGCTCGCCAGCTCGATCACCGCCTTGAGGCCGCCCTCGAAGAGCACCGGCAGGACGCAGATGTTGCGCGGCGGCGCCTCGCCGAGGCCCGAGCTCACCCGGATGTAGTCGTCCGGCAGATCCGTGACGACGATGCTCTTCTTCTCGAGCCCGCACTGCCCGACGAGCCCCTCGCCGAGCGCGAACCGGTTGGAGATGCCCTTGCGCTTCTGGAACGCGTAGCTCGACGTGAGCTTGAGCGTCGGGTGCTTGTCCTCGGACTCCAGCACGTAGAAGGCCCCGTGCTGCGCCGAGACGAGCGGGGTGACCTCGGACATGATGAGGCGGGAGAGCGCCTCGATGGTCCGCTGCCCGGCCATCATCCCGGAGAAGCGCGCCAGGTTGGTCTTCAGCCAGTCCTGCTCCTGGTTGGCGCGCGTCGTGTCCCGCAGGTTCGAGATCATCTGGTTGATGTTGTCCTTCAGCTGAAGGACCTCGCCCTGCGCCTCGACCGAGATGGCCCGGGTCAGGTCGCCCTTGGTCACGGCGGTCGCGACCTCGGCGATGGCGCGCACCTGCGTGGTGAGGTTGCCGGCGAGCTGGTTCACGTTGTCGGTGAGGTCCCTCCACGTGCCGGCCGCGCCGGGCACCTTGGCCTGGCCGCCGAGCTTGCCCTCGATACCGACCTCGCGCGCCACCGTCGTCACCTGCTCGGCGAACACGCGGAGCGTGTAGGTCATGTCGTTGATGGTGTCGGCCAGCGAGGCGATCTCGCCCTTGGCCTCCAGGGCCAGCTTCTGGCGGAGGTCGCCGTTCGCGACCGCGGTCACGACCTTGGCGATGCCGCGCACCTGCGAGGTGAGGTTCGAGGCCATGACGTTGACGTTCTCCGTCAGGTCCTTCCAGGTGCCGGAGACCCCGGGCACCTGCGCCTGGCCGCCGAGCTTGCCCTCGGTGCCTACCTCGCGCGCGACGCGCGTCACCTCCGCGGCGAACGCGCGCAGCTGATCGACCATCTTGTTGATGGTGTCCTTCAGCTCGAGGATCTCCCCCTTCGCCTCGACCGTGATCTTCTGGGACAGGTCGCCGCTCGCGACCGCCTTCGTGACGAGGGCGATGTTGCGCACCTGGTTGGTCAGGTTGCCGGCGAGCTGGTTCACGTTGTCGGTCAGGTCCTTCCACGTGCCGGCGACCCCGGGCACCTGCGCCTGACCGCCGAGCTTGCCGTCGGTGCCTACCTCGCGCGCCACGCGGGTCACCTCCGCGGCGAACGCGCGCAGCTGATCGACCATCTTGTTGATGGTGTCCTTCAGCTCGAGGATCTCCCCCTTCGCCTCGACCGCGATCTTCTGGGACAGGTCGCCGCTCGCGACCGCCTTCGTGACGAGGGCGATGTTGCGCACCTGGTTGGTCAGGTTGCCCGCGAGCACGTTGACGTTGTCCGTCAGGTCCTTCCACGTCCCGCTGACGCCCCGCACCTCGGCCTGCGCCCCGAGCTTGCCCTCGGTGCCTACCTCGCGCGCCACGCGCGTCACCTCCGACGCGAACGCCCGCAGCTGCTCCACCATCTTGTTGATGGTGTCCTTCAGCTCGAGGATCTCGCCCCGCGCCTCGGCGGTGATCTTCTGCGAGAGATCGCCCTTGGCGACCGCCGTCGTCACCAGGGCGATGTTGCGCACCTGGTTGGTCAGGTTGCCGGCGAGCTGGTTCACGTTGTCGGTCAGGTCCTTCCACGTGCCGGCGACCCCGGGCACCTGCGCCTGACCGCCGAGCTTGCCGTCGGTGCCTACCTCGCGCGCGACGCGCGTCACCTCCGCGGCGAAGGTCCGGAGCTGCTCCACCATCTTGTTGATGGTGTTCTTCAGCTCGAGGATCTCCCCCTTCGCCTCGACCGTGATCTGCTTCGACAGGTCGCCGTTCGCCACCGCCGTCGTCACGACCGCGATGTTCCGCACCTGGTTGGTCAGGTTGCCCGCGAGCACGTTGACGTTGTCCGTCAGGTCCTTCCACGTCCCGCTGACGCCCCGCACCTCGGCCTGCGCCCCGAGCTTGCCCTCGGTGCCTACCTCGCGCGCCACGCGCGTCACCTCCGACGCGAACGCCCGCAGCTGCTCCACCATCTTGTTGATGGTGTTCTTCAGCTCGAGGATCTCCCCCTTCGCCTCGACCGTGATCTGCTTCGACAGGTCGCCGTTCGCCACCGCCGTCGTCACGACCGCGATGTTCCGCACCTGGTTGGTCAGGTTGCCCGCGAGCACGTTGACGTTGTCCGTCAGGTCCTTCCACGTCCCGCTGACGCCCCGCACCTCGGCCTGCGCCCCGAGCTTGCCCTCGGTGCCTACCTCGCGCGCCACGCGCGTCACCTCCGACGCGAACGCCCGCAGCTGCTCCACCATCTTGTTGATGGTGTTCTTCAGCTCGAGGATCTCCCCCTTCGCCTCGACCGTGATCTGCTTCGACAGGTCGCCGTTCGCCACCGCCGTCGTCACGACCGCGATGTTCCGCACCTGGTTGGTCAGGTTGCCCGCGAGCACGTTGACGTTGTCCGTCAGGTCCTTCCACGTCCCGCTGACGCCCTGGACCTCGGCCTGCGCCCCGAGCTTGCCCTCGGTGCCTACCTCGCGCGCGACGCGGGTGATCTCCGAGCCGACCGTCTGCAGCTGCTGGACGACGTCGTTCACCTCGTCGGCGATCTGACCGATCGTCCCCGGCACCTCGCCGATGCCGACGCGCGCGGAGAAGTTGCCCGCCTTCACCGCCTTGAGCACCTCCAGGATCGCCTGGAGCTGCATCTCTCGCACATCCAGGTGGGTCCCGTCGGCGCCGCGCCTGCGGGACGGCGGCTTCTTCTTGCTGGCGCCGTGTCCGTTCTTGTCCTTGGTCGCCGCGATGTTGTTCGGTTGCATGGATACCTTCCTGACGACGAGTGCGCGCCTGGAAATCTCGATCCCGCTGGAGGCTGTTCAGGCCCGCGCGGCGCCGGGGGAGGTCGGCGTCACGGGGCCCCGGGTGCGCCGCCGTCTCACGACTTGCCGCGGCGCAGAACTTCTTCGACTTGTCGCTGGAGACGAGCGTGCTCGATCTCGCGGGCGCGCCGCTCGAGCGCGCGCCGCATGCGAGAGCTTAGCTCATCGGAACGGAAAGGTTTCGAGAGGTAATCGGAGGCGCCGACGCGCAGGGCACGCATCCCCGTTTCGACGGAGCCGAACGCGGTGATGGCGATGACCGCCAGGGACGGGTCGTGCTGCTTGGCCCGGGCGATCAGCTCGATGCCGTCCATGCCCGGCATGCGGATGTCCGTGATCAGCAGCTCGAATTTGCCCGATGGGAGCAGGCGGAGGCCCGACAGGGCATCGGCAACGTGCGTCGCCTGGTAGCCGTGGTCCGTTGCGATGTCAACGACGAACCGGCCAAGGTCGTCGTCGTCCTCGACAATCAACACGTTCGGTGAGCTCGAACTCATCCCTTCTGTCCTTCCTCCGTGCCCCCTGTTGTCCTCGCCTCCGGGCCCATGGCCAGGCGCGCCTCCGCGTCGACTGCCGAGCTCGCCTCCGGGCTCGCCTGCATGCCCACGGATGAGCTCGCAGCCGGGCTCGCGTCCCGGCTCGACGGCGAGGCGGACGCGACCGTGGGCAGGGTGACCCGGAAGCGCGCCCCGCCGGTCGACGAGGAGGCGACCTCGACCGAGCCGCCCGCCTCCTGGACGATCCCCTGGACGATCGCGAGGCCGAGGCCGCTCCCACCGCGGGTCGACTTCGTCGTGAAGAACGGCTCGAAGATCTGGTGCATGTCCTCGGCGCGCACCCCGGGCCCCGCGTCCTCGACCTCGAAGCACACCGCGCGGGAGCCCGCCGGACCATCGTACTCGGGCAGGACGCGCACCACGAGCTCGCCGCCGCCGTCCTGGGCCTCGATGGCGTTCAGGCACAGATTGAACACCACCTGAAACAGGCGATCGGAGTCGAGGGCGACGCGCGCCCACGACCCGCTGTCCCGCGGGCACTCGACGCTCGTCTCGATGTCGCGCTTCTTGCACTCCGGGCCGAGGAAGGCGACCACATCGTCGATGGCGCGCCGCAGATCGCCGTCCCCCTGCTGCGGTCGCGACGGCCGAGCGAGGGAGACGAGGCGGGAGACGACCCGCGTGATCCGCTCGGACTGCCGCGCGATCGTCTCCAGCTCGGCGCGCAGGTGCTCCGGGCAGCCGGGCAGGTCGGCCGCCCGGCGCGCGCGGCCCTGGATCACGTTCAGCGGCGAGCCGATCTCGTGGCCGAGCGAGGTCGCCACCTGCCCCGCGGCGGCGAGCGCCTGCGCCTGCTGCAGCCTGCGCTCCACGTTCACCCGCGCCATCTCCTCCCGCTCGGCGCGCGCCCGGGCCTCCCGGAGCGACCAGGTCATCGTGTTGAACGCGTGGGCCAGGCGCGACAGCTCCTCCGCGCCCTTCTCGGGCACGGCCGCGTCGAGATCGCCGCTCGCCACGCGCTCGGCCCCGGAGAGGATCGCCCTCGCAGGGAGCGCGACGGTGAAGCGACCCACGACCCCGGCGACGACCGCGCTGACCAGCAGCAGCACGACGCCGGTCGCCGCCAGGCCCCGATTCAACGAGCTCTCCAGCACTTCGATATAATGCCGGTCGCGCACCAGGACGGCCACCAGCGGTGGATTGGCGCTGCTCGGCTGGATGGCGACCGTGCGGACGAGCACCGGCTGCCCGACCAGGCTCGTGCGCTCCTCGATGTCCCCTCCCTCGATGAACGCCCGGTGGGCGAGCGCCTCGAGGCGCTCCTGCTCCCCCTTGACCCCCTCCGTGATGAAGACCGCCTCGCCCTCCCGGGTGAACGCGGCGACGCCTTGGATGCGCTCGGCGCTCGCGAAGTGCTCCGCGCGCCGCCGGACGAGCGCGATGTCCCTGCGCTGCAGCGCGCTCTCGACGAACGCCTGAAGCAGCGTGGCGTAATTCCGGAGCTCCGCCGTGGCCTCCTGACGCAGCACCTGTTTGCGGTGCGCCGAGGAGAACAGCCCATACACCGCGATCGCCATCGCGATCGGAACAACGAGCGACAGCCAGAACTGGTGCGCGAGCCTCATCCCCGCGGGTCGGCGCTGGTGCTTCGGGTCCATACGACGATCCACCGCGGCGCCCGGAGGACGCCATCGCGTTGACGCCTCGCATCATCGGCGGCTTCCGATCGTGCGAAGCCCTCGAATCACATCATCATTTCCCCCGAGCGGCAAGGCCTTCCACGAGCTCGGTAGAGGCATTCCTCTCGCTACCTCGCCACACGAGGGCTCGGCGTCAGGCTATCCCTGAGTGACATTCGGGATCTGGCGGACCCCTCGTGGCATCCGTCACGGGCCCTTGCGTGGCTGAGCGGCGCGCGGCCGAGCGCGCTTCGCCGCTGGGCTAGGCCTGGCCGCGCGCGGGCCGGGCCTGGCCGCGCGCGGGCCGCCCTTCGCCCCGCCGGCGCGCGCCGCGCTCTCCGCGAGCAGCTCCCCCCACCGCGAGATCGCCTGCGCCACCTCGCCGAACCCCCGCCCGGCGGCGGTCAGCTCGTACTCGACGCGGACGGGGGGGCCGGGCAGCACCCGCCGCTCCACGAGGCCGAGCGCCTCGAGCTCCTTCAGCCGGCTGGAGAGCATCCGATCGCTGATCGCGTCGAGCCGCTCGCCGATCTCGCCGAAGCGCAGCGCCCCCTCCTCGAGCGTCGCGATGATCAGGCCGTTCCACGGCTTGGCGAGCACGCTCATCGCCGTCTGGAACCTGTCGCAGAGGTGCTGGCAAGAGTGCTTCATTCTTCGTCCCCGTGCGCAGCATGACCTCTTCACTACCAAAAAGGAAGTGCCTTGACACGAGGTAGCTACGACGCATGATGCTCGTCCGACGGATGCTACTTCCCTTTCGGAAGCTACGTCTCTTTTGCAAGGAGAATCGATCGTGACCACCGCCTCTGACCTGCTGTTCAGCCCGCTCGCGCTCGGTCCCCTGTCGCTGCCGAACCGCCTCGTCATGGCGCCGATGACGCGCTGCCGCGCGGAGGGTCACGTGCCGACGGAGCTGCATGCGCGGTATTACGAGCAGCGCGCCTCGGCCGGCCTCATCATCACCGAGGCCACGCAGGTCAGCCCGCAGGGCATCGGTTACCTGCGCACGCCGGGCATCCACACCGACGCGCAGGTCGAGGGGTGGCGGCTCGTGACCGACGCGGTCCACCGGGCGGGCGGGCGCATCTTCGCGCAGCTCTGGCACGTCGGGCGGGCGTCGCACGTCTCGTTCCAGCCGAACCGGCAGGCGCCCCTCTCGTCCTCGGCCGTCGCCATCCGCAAGGGCCACGCGCACACGCCCGAGGGCCCGCAGCCGTACAGCACCCCGCGCGCCCTCGAGATCGACGAGATCCCGGGCGTCGTCGCGCAGTTCGAGCACGGGGCGCGGCAGGCCAAGGCCGCCGGCTTCGATGGAGTCGAGCTCCACGCGGCGAACGGGTACATCATCGACCAGTTCCTCCGCGACGGCGTGAACCGGAGGACGGACCGGTACGGCGGCTCGGTCCAGAACCGCGCGCGGTTCCTGCTCGAGATCACCGACGCCGTGACCGCCGTGTTCGGCGCCGACCGGGTCGGCGTGCGGGTCTCGCCGCGGGCCGATTTCAACGACATGAGCGACTCCGATCCGAAGGCGCTCTTCGGCCACGTCGCCGCCGAGCTCTCCGCGCGCAAGATCGGCTATCTGCACGTCGTCGAGGCGATCTCCGCGGAGCCGCCGGACGCCCCGGAGCGGGTGTCGCCCCTCCTGCGCGACCGGTTCCGCGGCGCGTTCATGGCGAACGGCGGCTACACGCGGGAGACCGCGGAGCGGGCGCTGCGGAGCGGCGCGGCGGACCTCGTCTCCTTCGGCGCGCCGTTCCTGGCCAACCCCGATCTGCCCGAGCGCCTGCGGCGCGGGGCGCCGCTCAACGCGCCCGACGTCGCGACCTTCTACTCCGACGGCCCGCGCGGCTTCGTCGATTACCCGCGCCTCGGCGAGGCGCAGGCCGCCAGCGCCGCGCTCTGACCCGAGGGCGCGATGGCCTGAGCCCGGGATCCGCGGCCCCGGCCGGGCGCCTGGGCCAGGAGCTCCGGCGCCGCGGCCCATGATAGGCTCAGAGGCCGATGTCGGCCGCCGCTCCTCCGCTCCCGAACGATGGACTTCCCCCGGCGCCGGGCGCGGCGCGCTCGCCCGCGGAGGCGCGGTGAGCGCGGCGCCGGGCGAGGTGCAGCGCATCGGGGCCGCCGAGCTCCGGGCGTTCATCCAGGACGCGGGGGAGCTCAAGAAGGGCACGCTGCTGTACGACGGCGGGCAGCTCCTGAACCTCGCGCGCTACGAGAACAAGCTGTTCTGCGAGGCCCGGGGCTCGGGGGCGTCGCCCTACAAGGTGACGCTCGTCTACAGCGACGCGCCGGCGCCCGGGTTCAAGGGGCGCTGCACCTGCCCGGCGCGCACCTTCAACACCGCGTTCTGCAAGCACGCGGCGGCGCTGCTCGTCGCCTGGGCGCGCGCGCCCGAGTCGTTCGCCGTGAGCGACGCGGCGCCGCCCGGCGCGCCGGGCGGGGAGACCGCGCGGAAGAGCGTGAAGAAGGGCGCCGCGAAGCCAGAGGCGCTGATGAAATCGGGCGTCGAGCAGGTCGGCACGCTCGTGCGCGAGCTCGGCGTGGCCGGCGTCGCGACGATCGGGGCCGACCGCATCGAGCAGATGGAGAAGCTCGCCGAGGGGCTCCGGGAAAACCGCCTCCGGCGGCTCTCGGCCCGGACGCTCGACCTCGCCGCGCTGCTGCGGGGGCAGGCCGCGGGCGCGCGGGTCGTTGATAAAGCCGCGCGGGGTCCGCAGGCCGCGGCCGGCCCTCAGGCGGGCGCTCGCCGCGGCGCGCTCCCGGCGGTCGCCTACGCGAACCTGATCGCCGATCTCCTGCTCACCGCCCGCAAGCTCGAGAAGCACCTCGCGGGCGAGCCGCTCGACGACCGCCACGTCGAGGAGCTCGTCGGCAAGACGTGGAAGGCGTCCGACCGCAAGCCCATCGACGGGCTCACGCTCGTCGAGTACGCCTTCTCGACGCGGACCACGA
Organism: Sorangium sp. So ce836; assembly: GCF_028553905.1. Taxonomy (NCBI): domain Bacteria; kingdom Pseudomonadati; phylum Myxococcota; order Polyangiales; family Polyangiaceae; genus Sorangium; species Sorangium sp. So ce836. The sequence goes on from NZ_CP102233.1 coordinate 12,412,308, forward strand.
GCGACGATTTCGTCATCCGGGAGAGCCGCTTCCTCGACCTCGAGTCCGGCCGGCACTTCAGCGAAAAGCAGATCGTCCCGGCGTTCATGGCGAAGCGGGGCGACCCGAAGCGGAGCTTCGCCGGCGAGGTGCTCGCCGGGGCGCGGGCGACGACCTACCCCGGCTACCCGCCGCTCCGGCTCGATTTCACCGACCTCGGCGACAAGCGCCCGCTGGACGCCGGCGCCCTCGACGCCGTGCTCGCGCGGGCGCTGCCCGACGTCGGCGCCGCGCTCGCGGCCCTCCAGGAGCACCGCAAGGACGTCTTCGCGCCCGACCTCGTGCCCGTGGCCGTGCGCATCGACACGCTCTTCGCGCGCGGCGCGCGGCTCTCGGCGGTCGACGACAAGGGCGAGGCCCTCCACCTGCCCGACGACCCGGCGCTCGAGGAGCGGCTCGCCGGCTCGCTCCGCGACGCCCGGCTGCGCGCGCTGCTCGGCGACGTCGGGATCGACGCCGCGCTGCCCACCCTGTGGCCGCTCGCCGCCATCGTCGAGGGCCCGCTCGGCCTCTCGCTGCTCCCGGTCGTCGAGCCGGGGGCCGCCGCGCGGAGCGGGCCGCTCGAGGGCTCCGCGTGGAACGCCGCCGCCCGCGAGGCGGGCGCCTCGCCCGCGGCCATCGCGCTCGGCGAGGTCCGCGAGGAGCTCGCCGAGGCGCTCGCCACCGGGCTGACCGGCCTCAGCGCCCGCGCGATCGACCCGCTCGCCGAGCGGCTCCGCGATCTCCGCCTCGAGAAGCAGGCCGCGCTGCTCCAGGCCCTGCCGCAGCGGCCCGATCCGGCGGACCGGCTCGACGACTTCATCAAGCTCTACCAGGTGCTCGAGATGGCGCTCGTGCGCCTCGCCGGCGCGACGCACATCGATCGCGCCGGCGGGGCGATCGAGCGCGTGCCGACCTACGAGAGCGTCGCCGTGGCGCGGCCCGACGAGACGCTCCCCCCGGACGAGGTGGCGCGGCGCCGGGCCGCCGGCGCCATGAGCCGCTACGTCGCCGCGGTCCACCACGCGCGCTACTACGCGTCGCTGCCGCCGGGCGAGCTCGTCCGTAGCATCTTCCCGATCTGGGCGGACGGCACCGCGACGCCGACCATCGCGCGGACGTTCGCGCCGCTCGGGGCCGAGGCGCTCGCCGCCGCGGAGAAGGCGCTCACGGTGAAGGCCGGCCGCGTGGCCAAGCTGACCGCGGTGCGGGTGCTGCAGGCGGTCGTGCAGCACGGCGGCCCGGCCCGCGCCGAGGCCGCGGCGATGCTCGGCCGGGTCGCGGAGCACGCGAAGGACGCCGGCCTGCGGGCGCTCGCCCGCGACGCGCTCGACGTCGCCGACGCGGCCGGGCCGGGCGGGGCCGCGGTGCGCGCGCGCCGCGCCGCCCGGATGGAGCGGGTTCAGGAGCTCGCGAAGGCGCTCGGCGCGGCGCCGACCAAGGAGGAGCGGCTCGAGGCGCTCAAGGCGCTCGCCGAGCTGGGGGACCTCGCCGCGCTCCCGGCGCTCCGCCGCGCCTTCTACGCGGACGCCGCCCGCGGCGTGCGCGAGGAGGCCGCGTACGCGCTCGCCCAGCTCGGCGACGTCGAGATGGTCGAGACCTTCGCGCGGATGCTGGCGAGCCGCGGCGAGGACGACCGGGAGGCGAAGATCGCCGCGTACGCGCTCGGCTACCTGGGCGACGTCCGCGGGCTGAGCGAGCTGCTGTCGGCGTACGCCGAGGGGTACAAGCCCGGCATCGTGGCGGACGCGATCCGCGCGTTCGGCCCCGTCGCGCTCGCGCCGCTCGTGGACCTCATCGAGGCGCGGCCGGAGCTCGCGAAGCGGGCGGCGGCGCTCGACGCGCTGAAGAAGATGGACGACACCGCGGTGGCGGGTTGCCTGCTCGAGCGGATCGAGGCGCGGGGCGGCGACGCCGATTTCGCCGAGAAGGCGCAGCTCTACCTGAAGCTCGCCGACGTGCACCCGCACAGCCGGCGCGAGGTCGCGACCGCGATCGCGGCGGCGCTCGCGGGGGCGGAGGGCAAGGAGGCGCAGGCGGCCATCAAGGCGGCGCAGAAGGCGCTCGGCGTGGTCAAGCGGAGCAAGTAGCCAGCGCCACTTTATCGCGATACGCGCGATAAAGTGGGGCGCCGCGCGTATCGCCGCCTCACCGCCCCTCGCGAAGGTGGGCAGAAAGCCGGCGAGTTTCGCTAAGGTAGCTCGACGAGTCTCCAGTACTTGTTGAGCGCTGCCATGAGCTCAACGAAGCTGAGGAATGTGACGGGCTTGAGGAGATAACCGGCCACGTTGAGGTTGAAGGCCCCCACCTTGTCGCGATCGTCGTTCGACGTGGTCAGCACGACAACCGACGTGGCCACGAGATCCGGATCGGCCCGCAGCTCGCGAAGGAACTCGATGCCGTTCATCTTCGGCATGTTCAGGTCGAGCAGGATCAGCCGGCGCTCCACGGGGATGGCGCCGCTGCGCAGCATCTCCAGCGCTTCCACGCCGTTGCCGGCGACCCAGAGGGGGTTCGAGATGTTGTTGCGCTTGAACGCCCGTCGGACGTTCATCACATCGACCTCGTCGTCCTCGACGAGGAGGATGTTGAGGAGTTTTTCTTCGACGCTCATGGTCTCCTGGATCTCCTTGGCGAGGAGGACGTGAACGTCAACCTCCGCGCGATCGCCGCCGCGGCAATTCCCATAGCAGCACGGCGACCGCCGCGGAGGTCTCGCGGCCGCCGGTGAGCCTGGACGCACTCCGACCTGCCCCTACCCGCGCAGGCTCTCTCGAGGCGTCTCATCGTTCGAGCTTGGACCACCGGTCCGTCGGGTTCAACTCCAATGACGAGCTCTCGCACACCTGCTGAGCCTGCTGCTTTCGCGCTCCGCGGCGCGAGCGCCACGTTTCAGGGATCGATCGGATCGCGCTTCTGCCAGGTGAAGCGAAAGATCGCGCCCTGTCCTGGGGACGATTCGATCCAGATGCGTCCGCCGCGGCTCTCGACGATCTTCTTCACCACGGACAGCCCGATTCCCGTGCCCTCGACCTTGTCGCGCGCCTCGAGCGTCTGGAAGAGGCCCCAGACGCGCTCGTGAAACTCCGGGGCGATGCCTGGCCCGTTGTCCTCGACGAAGAACTCGTGGAGCAGGCCGGCGTCGCGGTGCCCGATCCGCACGCGCGCGTCGGCGCGCCGCGCGTGCTTGAGCGCGTTGCCGACGAGGTTCATGAACACCTGCTGCAGCGGGATCCGCTCGGTCCGCAGCACCGGCAGCCCCGGCGCGACCTCGACGCTCGCCTCGGGCGGCGGCGCGATCAGCTCGACGACGTCCGCAAGGATCTGGCCCACGTCGACCGGCTCCGCCGCGTGCCGCACCCGGCCGGCGCGGCTGTAGTCGAGGATCCCGTCGATGAGCGCCTCCATCCGGCGGACGCGGCCGCGCAGCAGGCTCATGTGCTCGCGCGACTCGCCCTGGAGCGTCCCCGAGAGGTCCTCCTCGATCCACTGCGTCAGGTTTGCGATGCCGCGGAGGGGCGCCTTCAGGTCGTGGCTGGCCACGTACGCGAACTGGTCGAGCTCCTTGTTGCTCCGCTCCAGCGCGGCGATGAGGCGCTCGCGCTCCGCCTCGGCGCGCTTCTGCTCGGTGATGTCGCGGATCTCGATGACCGTGCCCACGGGGACGTCGCCGTCGAGGATCGGGCTCGCGGTGAAGGCCACGTGGTAGAAGGAGCCGTCCTCGCGGACGAAGACGTCCTCTCCCTGCTCCTGGCTCTTGCGCGGCAGCGCCCGGTCGATTGGGCACTCCTCCATGGGATAGCGGCTGCCGTCCGGCCGCGTGTGGTGCACGATCTCGTGCAGGGGGCGATCGAGCGCCCGGATCTCGTCGAACGTGAAGCCGGTGATCTTCTCGGCCGCCGGGTTCATGAAGGTGCAGCGCTGGTGCGCATCCATCATGAACAGGCCGAGCGTCGCGTTCTCGGCGATGGTGCGCACGAGCCGGTGCTGGACCCGGAACGCCTCCTCGGCGCGCCGGATGTCGCTCACGTCGACGTTGCAGCCGACCCACTCGTCGATCGAGCCGTCGTCCGCGATGAGCGGGACGCCGCGCGCGACGGTGTGGGCCCACGAGCCGTCGCGCCGGCGCAGCCGGTACTCCACCTCGTACCGCGCCCTCGACGCGACGGCCCCTCGCCACGCGGCGCTCGCCCGCTCGCGGTCGTCGGGGTGGACGGCGTCGAGCCAGCCGTAGCCCACCCACTCCTCGTGGCGCTGCCCGGTGAAGCCGCGCCAGGACGGGGAGTCCTCCACCACGTGGCCGCGCGGATCGGTCCGCCAGACGACGACCGCGGTCGCCTCGACCATGGAGCGGAAGCGCTTCTCGGCGGCGAGCGCCTCCTCGCGCAGCCGCGCGTTCTCGATGGCCACGCTGGCGAGCTGCGCGAGCTGCACCAGGATCGACTCGTCGTCGCCGGTAAACTCCCCCTCCTCCTTGTCCGAGAGCTGGACGAGCCCGAGGTTCCTGCCGTCGCGCCCGATGAGCGGCGCCGCGAGCCAGCCGCGCATCGGCGGGTGGCGCGCCGCCTCGCCGCCGAAGCCCCGCCACGCCGGGTGCGCCTCGAGCTCGGCCTGCGTCATGCGGAGCGGCTTGTTGGTCTCGCAGACCAGCGTGTAAATCCCGCACCCGTCGCTCTTCGCGTCGTAGCCGCGGTACGCGGCGTACTTGTCCGACAGGCTGACGGCGTTGATGGCGTGCGCCCAGTTCTGGTCGTCGGTCATGCTGATGACCGACTGGTGCGCCCCGATGAGCGCGCGCGCCCGCTCGGTGATCTCCGCGAGCATCCGCTCGAGCGACGTCGCCGAGTTGACGGCGAGCGACGCCTCGGCGAGCCCCTTGAGCTGCTCGCTGCGGCGCCGCTCCTCGCGCAGGGCGCGGATCCGCTCCGTCGCGTCGACGCCCACCACGACGCCGGCCACGATCTGCCCCGAGGCGTCGCGGATGGGCGCGGCGCTGTACTCGATGATGGCGCGGGTGCCGTCGGTGCGCAGCATCTCCACCGGCTCGGTCCGGACGAGCTCGCCGCTCAGGACCGCGCGCGCGAGCGGCCACTCGTGCGGCGCGTAGGGGCGGCCGTCCCCGTGGAAGCCGCGGTAGGCCGCGCTGTACGCCTCGACGTCCTCCGACGCGACGAAGGGGCGGCCCAGCTGCGCGGCGCCCTGGGCGTTGCCCATCACGAGGTGCCCCGAGGGGGCCTCCGCGATGTACACCGCGTGGGGCATCTGCTGGATGATCTGCTCCAGCTTGTGGCGCTCGTGCTCGAGCTGCTCGGCGAGCTGCTCGATGCGGCGCCGCGCGAGCACCTGGTCGGTGACCTCGACCGCGAAGAGCACCACGCTGTGCGCCCCGCCGGCGCCGGCCGGGATGGGCTGCAGCGTCACGTTGAAATAGCCCTCGGCCAGCGCCCCGTCGCCGGCGCCGCGGTCGAGCAGGATCAGGAGCTCGCACGCGGCGGCGGGCTGGCCCGAGCCGTAGGCCCGCTCGAGCAGCTCGGCCAGCTGGGAGCCGGCGAGCTCCGGGGCGCACTGGAAGAGGCGCCTGCCCACGGTGGTGCGGTCGCGGAAGAGCCGCTGCGCGAGCCGGTTCGTGAAATCGATCACCCAGTCGGGGCCACGGAACACCGCGATGGCGGTGGGCGCCTCCAGGAACATCGCGTGGACGGAGCGACCGGCGTCGGACGAGACCTGCGCCTCCTTCGCGACGTGCGCCTCCTTCTGGTTGAGCCCACGCGCGGTCGTCCCCTCGTCCCGAACATGCTGGGTCATCGCTCGTCCTGGTGGTCAGTCGCCGCCGCGGCGAACGGCCCCGTGACGCTGGAGCCACGGCGCGCTCGGCGGCGGGAGCAGTGCGCTTCTCGCGCGGCGTCGCGGCGACTCAGAGCCTGCCCGGTCACCCCATGAATGTCAACGTCCCCCCCGGAAGGCGCGGCGTCGGCCCGGCGGGCGCGGCCCGCGCTCACGACAGCGCGGTAATTGCGCTCACCGCGTCTGGCCGCGAGCGACCGGCGCGAGCGCGACAGAGCGCCTGTCCGCGGCCGCGCGGGCGCCCTCGCGGAGCGGCCTGTGTGACCGCGCCCGCGGCGACGCGCGTCATGCCGTCTGGATGCTGGACGCGGGCTGCGCGCTGAAACTCGGCAGACCGGCGGATGGCCTGTTTGGACCGGAGAGGCTCACCGCCGCGTCGAGATAGGGGCTAGACGGGAAAATCCTTGTTTATTTAACCCCGCGCGCCGTCAACGGCTGTCCGGCCACCCCGGAGCGGTGGCCCGCGCCGGGGTTCGTTCAGGGTCGGCGCCGGGGTTCGTTCGGGTTCGAGAGGGGGAGTCGCGCCGCGCGTCCGGGCGCTCGCGTCAGCTCGCCCTGGGCCGCTGTCGCCACAGGGTCATCAGCACCCGCCCGACCTGGACCATCCGGCCGACGCGCCCCTTCGGGCGGGTGTCGGCGGCGCGGAACGGCTCGGCGCGGAACGGCTCGGCGCGGTAGCTCGGGCCCGGCGGCGCGGCATCGTGCGCGGCGGCCGCGCCGCCGGCGGCGGGGGCCGCGGAGACCGGCGCCGGCCCGAGGCGCCTGTCGAGGTGCACCTCGACCGCCTCGCCGACCAGGTTGCTCACGTCGCGATCGTGCTCGATGCAGTGGAGCAGCAGCCGGTCCGCGAGCGGGTCGGGGAGGTAGACCGTGACCGCGCGCCGCGCGCGGCCGTCGTTGCCGACGAGCACCGGCGGAACGGCCGGCGGCTCCGCGGTTGTGGCGAGCGCCTGGGGCTCGGCGGCCGCGCTGGCCTGCGGCGGCGGCGCGACGGACGGCGGCGGCTCGGCGCTCGGCGGCGCCTCGGGCGCCCGCGCTTCGGGCGCTCGCGCTTCCGGCGCTCGCTCCTGCTTCGCCTCGGCCGTCTTGTCGTCGTGCGCTCGCCTGTCGGTGGCGGGCCTCGACTTCACCGCGTCGTGGGCCGGCGCGCCGCCCTCGCCGCCCGCGACGAACGCGTCGACCTTTTCAGGCGACGGCGGCTTTCTTAGCGAGACCGCGACTTGCTTTTTCGCCATGATGAAGCTTCTCCAGTTCTTCGAGAAGGTGGGTGATCTCTTTGGCCGCGGCGTCCCGCGGCGCGTAGCCCGTCACCCCTTGCCCGCAGGCGAGGGACTCCTGGTAGGCGATGCGATAGCCGAGCTCCGTGGCGAGCACCGGCAGGCCCGACGTCTCGAGCACCGCGCGCGCCGATTTGCCGAGGGCCGTGCGGCCCTGCTTGCGCGTGATGAGGATGCAGCCCTTGAGCGCGCTCCGCAGCGCCGCGGCCTCGCGGAACACCTCGATCGCGGCGGTGAGGGCCCAGGCGTCCGCGGCCGTGGGGCCGCAAGGATAGATGGCGACGTCGGCGACCATCAGGGCCGACCGCGCGATCTCGCCGTGACGCGGGGGGCAATCGATGACCGTGAGGTCGTACGCGGCGGCGACGTCCGGCAGCTGCCCCGGCTTGTGCATCGAGGCGCCCATGGCCATGACGGTCGGGGTCTCGTGCCCCGCCTCGGCGGCCACGTCGCCCCACGTACGGACGGTCCCCTGGGGATCGGCGTCGACGAGGAGCACGCGCCGGCCCTTCGCCAGCGCGGCCACGGCGAGGCTCACGGCCGTGGTGCTCTTGCCGATCCCACCCTTCTGTCCGGTGAGCGCGATGATCATGAGCCCCCCCTAGCAGAATTTTCGCGGCGCCGCCCAATTTCTGGAGGTCCCTGGCCGACGGGGATCTCGCGCGAGCGTGGAGCGTGGAGCGTGGACGGAGCGCGCGCCCCTTGCCGGCGCCGAGCGGCCGGCGCGCGAAGGCGATCTCCATCGCGGTCGGCCATCCGCGCGAGCCATCCGCCATCTGCCGTTTTGAGGCTAAGATAAAGCGGAGAGCCGTATGGCGCACAACCTCCACGACATCGACGGCTGGCTCGGGGTGCGCCGGGCGGCGATCAGCCTCACATTCCGGCTGCCATCTCGACGAGTTGGCATAGGTCACAGAAGGCATCCAATGGGACCTGCTGTTCATCCAGGCGGCCGCTTCAATCCGGAGCGAGCACGACGGATCCTCTTGGAGAGGATGCAGGCGGGCGCATGATTAGAAGGATGGCACCCGAGCCAACCCTGCGTGCAGCGCTACGGGTCCTCCACGTGGCATCGTACACGACGCGCAACTGGACGCTCCACGAGGAGGTCTCCCGGCGACAGATCAACGACCTCTGGGAAGCCATACACGAGATCCCGGACCTCCTTTGCCGCTGGCACGACGGCGCAGAGAGGGAGCTGCTCATGTATTTGGACGAATACAACCACAAATGGCCATCTCCGCACCTGCGAGGGATCTACGAGCAAGCGCTTGAAGATTCGGCGGCGTGAAAGAGCCGCCGGACATCGAACCTGATCCGGCGGGCGGGCCATACCCGCTCGCGGCTCGACTCGGAATTCGTTGTACAGGCATGGCGCAGGAGCAAGCAGACGAGGGCGAATCCATGATGTCAGACACGTCCACCAAGCTCGTCGCCGCCGCGCTCGCGGATCATGCGAGGTTCAAGCACGTCGCGGCAGAGCTTGGGCGGCGTGCGCCCGACGCCGACGCTGCCGGCGCTCTCGTGGACGCCTATCGCGCCGGAGAGGCCCCACCCTGGTTGGTTGCGCATCTCCTCGGCTGCATCGGCCACGAGGTTGGCTACGCCTTGGTTCGCGAGATTCTGTTGAGCGCCCCCGGGATGCTCGCCGAGAGCTACGCTGGTCCCGCGCTTGCGAAGATTCTTGGCGAACATGCCCTCTCGGACCTCTGCATGCTCCTCCGCGACGCCCCGAAGCAGACGTCTCGCGAAGGTGCCGCCTACGGGCTCGCGCGCTTCAGGTCGCCGAGCGCGGAGGCCGCTCTTCTCGAGGCAGCCAGCGCTGGGCGCATTCGTTGGCACGTCGCCGCGAACGTCCTCGCTGATATTCCCATCGCTCCGTCGCGTCTGTGTGAGCTGTTCCGCTCGGGCGGGATCGAGCGCCTGCGGCTCGCCACCGAGGTTGTTTCGGTGGCACTTCGTGATGCCGACGGCGGCGGAAGCACGTGGATATACGATGTTGCAGCAGCGGTGGGGCCCCTGGTTCGCGAAGCGCTCGCGAACCCCGCTCTAAGCATGGCTCCACGAAAGCGGACGCAGCTGGAAGCATGGGTGTCCAATGCGCGACGAGCGTAGCGCGCGCCGCGTTCTTACGGGCACGTTGGACTGGTGCCGGTGATTTGGTGAAACCATGGCGTGGAAGGCTCTGCTGGATGATGCACGATGGAACCACCGAGGCGACCCGACACGCGCTGACGAGCTCGTCCGGCAGGCCGTCCGTTAGAGCGAGCCCGAGGATACAGTCGGACAAGCGGCTGGCGCCGACGTAGGCCGTGGCTGCTTCGGATTTCCACGGCAGTGCGCGCCTGAAAGCACGCCGTTCGCCACGGACGGCGTCGCGGATGGGGATGCTTGAGCCCCAGATCGGCAATCGCGTCGTCAGGTACGCAAAGAAGGAGAAAGCACGTGACGAAACAGGAACTTTGGCGTAAATCGCACCACGTTGAAGCCCGGCGCGATGTCGGCCCTGCGTCACTGGCATTCGGTCCAGGACGAGCACATCTACATCCTTTCAGGTCATCCCACGCTCATCACCGATGCCGGAGAGACAACGCTCCACCTCGGCATGTGCATGGGGTTCCCGGGGGGAGATCCCGACGGGCATCATCTGGTGAACCGGTCGACGGAGGACGTCGTATACCTGGAGATCGGAGATCGTCTGCCTGGTGATTCCGGGTCGTACCCAGACGACGATCTAAAGGCCGTCATGGGGCTCCCTGCCGGCTCCACCCGGAGATCGGTCCTCTGTATTCGACCGTCGCTGCGACGAGCGCCACCAGCACCGTGCGAAAAATACGCCAGGCGCTCGTCGTCCCGGCGCTGGTCGTGCTCGTCGCCGCGCCGCTCCTGGTCGTGCTCGTCGCCGCGCCCCTCGAAGAGCTCCCGTTCGACCGACCCGACCGCCCAGGGCGACGTCGAAGCGGCGATCTGATAAGTTTGGCGAATGAGCCAGCGTCGCGCGATCCCATACTTCTGTCTCTTGGCCCTGCTCGCCGCGTGCACGAATGAACAGCGCTCCGACGTGGGCACTGGCGGAGGCACCGGGGCCGCCGAGGGCACCGGGAGCACGAGCACAGCGACCGGGACCAGCGCGGGCACTGGCGGCAGTGACGCCAGCGGCGGCAGTGACGCCAGCGGCGGCAGTGACGCCAGCGGCGGCGGCGGCGACGTGCCGCCCCGGGATCCCGAGGAGCTCCCGGTGCTGGAGAACATCGTGTTCTACGACGGCTACGCCGCGACGGTCGACGAACCGATCCCGGACGGCGTGATCCGCCACGACAACTCGCTGGTTGCGACCAGGTTGACCGACGAGCAGCTCGCCAAGGTCCAAACCACCCTGAAGGTCCGCGTGGTCGTGGGAGCGCGGTGCGACAACTACGATCGACTCGGCTCGGTCAACCTGGCGCTGGTCCCCAAGGGTGTCCAGACCTACGTTCCCGCCGAGGTCGACCGGATCGAGGTCGCGCGGTTCGTCACGCCCTTCATGGACATGAACAAGCAGCCGACGACGGTCCCCTACGAATGGGAGGCCAGCAACCTCGTACCGATCTTGAAAGACCCCGACCTCCTGGCCGCGCACGATTTTTGGTTCGAGTTGAGCATCTTCGGCGTTCCTTACGCCGCGAACGACGAGGTCGCCGGCTGCGCTGGTCGCAATGACACGCAGCTCGGATCGCTGCTGCTATATACCGACAGCACGCAGGAGGCCCAGGACTTCAGCGTCCTGCTGCCGCTGGCGATCGGCGAGGAATTCAACAATTACGCCATGGGCGCCAGCGACAAGGTCGGCACGACCCGCAAGACCGTCCGCTTCGAGCTGCCGGCCGCTACACAGAATGCGCAGCTCGTGCTGATCACGTCGAATCACGGCGCCAACCAGGGCGGCGAGGAGTATATTCGCCGCGAGCATCACGTGTACATCGACGGCAAGCTCGCCTTGCAGTACAGGCCCGGGCGCACGTCGTGCGAGCCGTTTCGCAAGTACAATACCCAGAGCAACGGCATCTACGGGCGGTCCCCGCGGTCGGACGAAGAGTGGCAGTCGTTCAGCAATTGGTGCCCTGGCGACGCGATCGACACGCGGATCGTCCCGTGGGGGGCCGCGAGCGCCGGCATGCACGAGTTCGTGATCGACGTCCCTGACGCGACCTTCGTCGACGGGCAAGGCAATTTCCCGTTCTCGCTCTACGTGCAGGCTCAGTGAATGCGTCCCTCCGACGTCCTCGACGACGTGCGTCGCGACGCTGTCCGAGGGCCGGGTGCGCTGCGCCCTGGACCCCCGTCGCGACCTCGTCGATGGGGCGATCGGTCGTCCAGACGTGGTTCGCCGTGGACGATGGACCGGGGGTACGATAGAGGCAGCGCCGTCGGCTCAGTCGACGAACACGTTCCAACAGAGCGCGTTTCGCAGTTTTTGGTCGTCGAGGACGAGGTCTCGTATCGCGTCGGGCAGCTGTTCCCACTGCCATTGGCGTTCGGCTCGCGCGGCCGCGTCCCCTTGGCCCGGTGGTGCGGCTTCCCTGGCGGCCCTGATGGCGTACGCCGCAGCCCCTAGCTCGTGGGCGGCTACATGCGCCACCGCCACGGCCTGACCCGCCGAGAGGGCGGCCAGTTTGGCGGCGGGGGGCGCCTCGCGGCCCGCGGCGTTGGAGGCGAACGCCGCGTTGTGACACTCTCTCATCGTAGCCTCGCCCCGGGTCCACGCCCGCACGAGCGCGATCGCCCTGCGCGGCCGGTCGTCGTCTGGCCTGTATTCATCGAAGAACCTCACGACGTGCTGCGCGCAATCCGCGGCCCAGATCGCCAGCGCGTGATGGGTGCCGTCGTCCAGGAGCCCTCCGCGGCGGATGGTGATGAACCGTGGATCACGTTTTTTGGGGAGAATCATGGTGGAGCCCTCAAGGCGCCGTCGCGCAGCCGCGACCGCGAAAGACGACCAGACCGTCGCGCTGGGCGCCCACGACGTCAGGGCACCCGATGCAGTCGAAATCGGTGACGCCGACGCCGAAACGCAGGATCCAGACCCGCATCGGCCCGTCGGTGTGCTCGTGTGTGACGGCGGCGACGTCCTGGCGTCCGTCGTTGTTCACGTCGCCCACCGCGACCGAGACGAACGAGACGCTCGAGCTCGGCGGCGTGATCTCGAAGAAGACCTGCTGCCCGGTCGTGTCGAACCCGCGCTCGGCGTCGTGCGGAAAGACCGTCCGCTGCTGTGTCGCGCAAACCTCATAGGTTACCTCCGCAAGACAAGTACAACCCACGAACCTGAACGTCACCGAGGCGCGCCCGCCCCCACGTCCTCGGCGGCGCGGCGGACCTGATGCCATGAACGTGGTATGCCTTCATTCGAGCAGAAAATTGGCGCCGCGTCACCAGGGACGATGCTGCGCGTTCTTGCTCGGCGCATCGCGTCGCGGCGCCGGCCACGACGGTCTCGTGCCTCGGGGCCCCGAACCGGCTCGCGTGCACGCGCCGCGCGCCAGCACCCTGAGCCGCTCTCTCGGAGAAGAAGGTGAGGCCCTCGCCGCTCGCGACGAGCGTGAGCAACGGTTCGACGTCGTCCTCTTCGTGGATCACCAGCGACCGCCCTCGAGCGCCGAACGCGGACACGACGACGTCGTACAGGGGCGGGCTGACCAGGCGACGCGTCCAAAAGAAGCGTTCGTTCTCGAGGTCGGCGATGCGCAGCGCCCTTCGCTTCGCGAGGCGATGGCCCTTCGGCAGCGCGACGCGAGCAGTTCAGCTTTACCAGGCGGCCCCACAGCGCCCCGGCCGGGAACGGCGCCGCTTCGTCCTCGATCCCGGTGGGCTCGGCGGCGACGTCAGCGCCTGTCGAGCCCCGACGGTCACCACATGTGCGCGCCGGCTCGCACGTCCGAAAATGACGACCGATGGAGCGCTGAAAGGCGACGGATCCGAATAAGATCGGTTCGATGATCCGACAGGTCTTCGGCGCCACCCGCTTCAACGCGCCCGGCAACTTCACTGGTCTCGATTTTTCTCCGGACTCCAAAACGCTCGTGGCGCTCGTGACCGGCGAGAAGCGCACGAAGGTGCATCGCTTCGCCGTCGACGACGGTCGTGCCCTCGACGAGCAGACGGTCACCGGTTGCTTCACTGGCGTCTTCGCGTTGCCTGACGGCGACCTTCTCCTGTGGGCGCGTGGATCCATCGCGCGCCTCGGTCAAGACGGCGAGCTCTCGTGGAAGCTCGGAGAGAAGGCGACGAAGGAGTTCGCCTTCGCGACCGTGAGCGCCGACGGTGCGGCCGTCGCGACCTACGGCGGAGACTCCGTCGCCAACGTCTTCGACGCGCGTACCGGCGAACGACTTCACGACCTGGGCGAGCCCGCAGGCGAGATCTTCGCGTTCGCCTTCTCACCCGACGGAGCGACGTTCGCGACCGGCGGACAGAAGGGCATCGTCCGCGTCTTCGATCGCAAGTCGAAGAAGGAGCTCGCCCGACGAAAGAGCTCCAAGATCCTCGTACTCGCGTTCTCACCCGAGGGCAGCGTGCTCGCCGGCGGCCACGGACAAGGCGACGTCCACCTCTGGAACGGCGCATCGCTCGAGCCCGTCCGCCTCCTGGGCTCGCATCGCTTCCAGGAAGATTACGGCTCGGGCGAGCAGGACGGGGGGCCGGCCGGTTGTCGCTGGCTCGCGTTCCTGGCCGACGGCAAGACGGTGGTCTCGCAAGGCAACGATCGCTACTTTCGCTGGTGGAAGCGCAGCGGCGCGGAGATCCGTCGCGTCCGCACGCCTCGCCACCACGCGTACGGCCAAGGCCCCGCGATGGCGCTCTCGCGCGACGGGAAGTGGCTCGCCGCAGGCTCGACGGCGTCTGGCATCGGCATCTGGACCTCGGACGGCGAGCCGGCTTCGAGCGAGCTCGGGATCGACGCGCCACACGCGATCGCGCTGAGCCGCGAACGCGTCGTCGTCGCCGGTTCGTCGGGGATCTGGTCTTGGCGAAGGACCGACGGCACGGTCAGCGAGCGGCGCGCGAGCGGCCCCGCGGCGCTCGCGAACCTCCCGCAGGGAGAGCTGCTCATCGTCGGGCAAAATAACGCCGTCGTGGTGCGCGAGATCACCGACAAGGGCAAGGCGATCTTCGCGAACGACGCGACCTCTCCCCAGGGCGTGGTGGCGGTCTCGCGCGACGGAAAGACGGTGATGCTCCCCGTCGCGTCGAACGTCGAGCTCTGGGACCGTGCGCGCGGCGTCCGCACCGCGACGCTCTCGCACGACGCCGAGGTGTCGGCCTGCACGTTCGGGTCCGACGACACCTGGGCCGTTTCGGTGTCCGACGCGGTCCGAATCTGGCGGCTCGACGATCCGGAGACACCCGTCCATACGATCGAGCTGGAGAGCGGCGCGCCCGAGCACTGCGGCGGCGTCGCCGTCTCGCGGGCCGGATGGATCGCCGTCAGCATCGATCGTGACATCAGCAATCATTCGTCGGACAGCGCGCTCGTCTTCATCGATCCGCGTTCGGGTGAGGTGACAGCCACCCTCTCACATCCAGACAAGCGCCTCGGGCAGGTCGCGTTCATCGACGATGCCCGCGCGGTCGTCGTCGACTCCGCGGGCCGTACGAGGACGGCCGACGCCGAGGAGGGCAAATGGATCGACGAGCCCGAGGCTCCGAAAGACATTGAGTTCCACGGCTTCGAGATCCTCCCGCTCACCGCCTCCGAGGACGGAACCGAGATCGCGTACATCGACGGGAACGGCAACCTCGCCATCCGCGCGATCGAAGGCACGAAGAAGCGTGTCACTCCCTTCGATCTCGGCTTCACCCCGCTGGCGGAGAAGAAGCCGCAGGGCATGTTCGAGGAGCGCCTCGCCGGGATATGCGTTCTCTACGCAGGCAAATTCCAGAGGTCGGAGATGGATGTGCGCACGTCGCGCGAGTTCCGCGAGGACATGCTGCTCGAGCTCGGCGGAACGATCGCGAAGAAGGCGAAGGACGCGACGCACTTCGTCGGCGCGCGTATTCCGTACGTGACGCACGTCCCGTCGAAGGCGGAGACCGAGATCGACGCGCGCATCGCCAAGGGCGACAAAGTCATCAAGCTGAGCGAGAAGAAGCTCATCGAGATGCTGCTTCCTACGTTCGAAGAGTCGCGCGCGATGCTGCGAGGTGATGTCAAAGACGGCGTCGAGCGTTGGAACCGCTGGCGGTCGCGCTGGCGCACGTTGAGCGGCGGGTTCGTGCAGCTCTCGGGCATCGATCTCACGGGAGCCGACCTGCGAAAGGCAGACCTCATGGTGATCCCGTTCGAAGAGGCGAAGCTCTCGAACGCGCGCCTCAAGGGGGTCAATCTCTACGACTGCGTCTTCCGCCGCGCCGACCTCCGCGGGGCGGATCTCGAAGGCGCTCGCTGCGGCCGCGTCGTCTTCTCGAACGCCGACCTCCGCGAAGCGAAGCTGGCCGGCGCCGAGTTCACCGGCGCCGAGTTCACCGGCGCCGACCTCCGCGGCGCCGACTTCCGCGACGCGGACCTGCAGTACGCGAAGCTCACTGGCGCCAAGCTCGACGGCGCCAAGTTCGACGGCGCCAAGCTCCCGCAGGGCTCCAAACGCCCGTAGCAGCCTTTACTTCCGGCGGTACACGCCGGTGACGAAGGCGGGCGGATCAGCGGCCAAAGCGAGCGGGCCCACCCGCGTACTGCCCTCCGTGCGCTTCGTGCTCGAGGCCGGGTGTCATAGCTCGGCCTCATGGATCGCGCCTGGGTCGACCAAGCGGATCCTGTGATCGCGAGCGCCGTCAGCGTCGCGATCACGACCCGGGCGATCGACGCTCGGGGTCGGCCAAGCGGATCCTGCCACCCGCTCGAGTGCTCATGTCTTGCTCTCCTTCGATGCCTCCGCCGCCCGGCGTCACCGGCCCGGGGGAGGGTTGCGGTACGAGTCGCCCTCGAGGACGAGGACGTGGGCGTCGTGGAGCAGCCGGTCCATGGCGGCGCTGGCGAGCAGCGGGTCGCCGAACAGGCCGCCGAACTCCTCCACGGCGCGATTGGACGTCAGGATCATCGCCCCGCGCTGGTAACGCAGCCGGATGACCTCGTAGACGTCGACCGCCTCCTCGACGGTCAGCGAGCGGAGACCGAGGTCGTCGACGACGAGCAGGTCGACCCCCACCAGCCGCGCAAGCCGTCGGTCGTAGCTGCCGTCGGCGCGGCCGGCGCGCAGCTGCTTGAGCATGTCGCCGGCGCCCACGTACAGCACCTGGTAGCCAGCGCGACAGGCGCGGTGACCGAGCGCCTGAGCGATGTGCGACTTGCCGACCCCCGCCTGGCCGACCAGCAGCACGTTCTGCCGGCGCTCGACGAAGGAGCAGGTCGCCAGGTCGATCACCTTCGCCTTCGGCGCCCTCGGATTGAACTGGAAGTCGAAGTCCTCCAGCGTCTTGAGGCTGTCGAAGCCCGCTCGGCGGACGCGCTGATCGAACTGCCGCCCGTCACGGCGATCCACCTCGTCGGACAGCAGCTGCACGAGGAACTCCTCATGCGAGAGCTGCTCGTCGACGGCCTGCCGCACGCGCACCTCCAGCGACTGCAGCACGCCCGACAGCCGCAGCTTCTTGAGCACCGGCACCAGCTCGTCAGTGAGGCCCATGGTCCCCTCCTGTCGACGACAGCCGCGACGCCGCCTGCAGCCGGAGGTCGCGTGCGAACCGCGGAGGCGCATCCGCCCACGCCGCCGGCGCAGCGCTCTGTGGGCTCTGCTCGAAGTCGAGCCCGCGCCGGAGGATGTCGCGAACGCCCTGGTAGCTGAGGTTGCCGTAATGGCTCGCTCGACGACACGCGGCCTGCGCGCGCTCCTGCGGGAACTTCTCCAGGGGCGTGACGATCGCCTGCACCTTGCGCAGCTGGGAGAGCACGTCGGCGGCGTCGAACACCTCGCGGACGAACCTGCCCACGTCCTGGCTCATCTGGTCGGCGCGCTGCTCCCAATAGGCGCGGCTCCGGTGTCGCAGCGCCGCGCGCCCCTCGGGCAGGTGCCGCTCGAGCGTGCTGCGCAGGCCGGCGCCGCGCCGTTCGTGCCGTGCCACGGCCTCGTCGTCGGCATACACCACGATGCTCGATGGCGTCGCGCGCAGCCACACCTCGCGCTCCACCAGGCGCCAGGGCACCGAGTACAGCCTTCCTCCAAGCTCACGTGGCAGTCGCGATGCACCCGCGCCCGCTTCCAGGTCACGAGCTCGTACGGGTGCAGCGGCAGCGGCTGAAGCCGGCTCTTCTCCTCGGCCTCGAACACCTCGAGCGGCCTTCGCTTCGTGGTGCCGTGCTGCCGTGTGCCCGCCATCTCGACGATCCGTCGACCGAGCGCCGCGCGCACCTCGCCCACGTCCTGCCCCTCGCGACCCGCCAGGGCGCTGCGCCGTCTCCGACAGCGCGTGCGACGCATTACGGAAGCTCGATCCAATTTCTCTCTCTCCGAGGGCCCTCCCTGCCGTCAGGCGCCTACCTGTCGTGATCCGCTTGGCCGACCCGACCCCGATCCACTTGGCCGGCCCGAGGCCGATCCGCTTCGCCATCCCGGTCGCGATCCAATAGGCCGGTCCCTGACACTCTTGCGCCACGCCCGGACTCGATCAGCCCATTTCGCTTCTGTCGACGATGTCCTTCTCATGCGCGCCATCATGCGCTGGACGTGGCGGCTGGGGAACGACGGCGCTTCATGCAGCGCTTACCCTTCATGGTGCTGGCGCTCGGCCGGCCCGAGGTCCGGACTGCTAGTTTGCAGCCTCATGGGGCCACCTGACGGCGTTTTTTGCAGGGTCATGGGGCCATCCCAAACGCAGGAGGATGGGGCCACCCGCGCGGGGGCATGACCCAGTTTTTTGCAGGGTCATGGGGCCAGCTTCCGAGGTCTTTTGCAGCCTCATGGGGCCAGTTCGGGACGCCGCGGTCGGGATCTGAGACGGGCTCCTTCCGATGACGGCGCGGGTCGCCGTCGTGAGGCCGATGCCCTACCGAAAGCTGCTCATGGTTGACATCAAGGCATGGTCGAGACCGACCACGTCGTCTCCCCTTGGCCCCATGACCCTGCACCCATGCCCCTGCGACGTGATACTCCACGAACGCCTGGCGAACGCATGGCAACTCTGGGTGCTTGACCGTAAAGCGACCAGCGAGGCCTCCGCGTCCGAACCGGGGCTCGGTCTTCTGCGGCGATGGGGCTCACCCAGCCACGCTGGCATCCCCATCACAAACCGTGAGCGGGGAACACTGCGGGCGCGTCACTGAGCGTGCTTGGTAAAAGCCGGCCACTGCCACTGTGCTGGCCTGGTTCAACGCGAGCTACGTCCAGTTCTCGGTGAGATAGCTCCTCCAGTTCTCGTCCGGCGGCGGCCACCGCGTCAAGTATGAGTCCCGCTCTTCGGGCCCTAGCCGTTGCCAGAACGGAAGGAAGACCGTGCGCAGCCATTCTTCCGATTCGCCTTGACGCCAGCCGCCCCACCAGGGATCGTTGCCCGGATATTCGACCCAGGGTGGTCGGACAGGGAGCTTGGAAATCTGACGGTTCATCGACGGCACCGCCCTAGTTTGGTGAAATGTAATCCGCTGCCCAATCGGCCCCGAAGTAGCCGAACGCGCCAAAGATTATGGCTCCAAGGGCTCCTGTCACGATGGCCCCGGGGCCCGTCTCGATGCCGAACAACCCACCTGTAACGAAGCCAATCTTGCCTCCTAAGAGGGCTCCGCCCCAGCCGCCCACCTGCCGCACGACTTCGGCGCCTACGGGCCGAAAAGAGCGCTGCTCGATCGAACGGTGCGTCGCCTGGGCCAGTTCTGCCGCTGTCACAATCACCCCGACAACCATCAGCACGCGACCTACACGGCCGACGACGCGGGCCCGTGCATATGCGCGCTCCAGGTTCGCCAGTTCCTGCTGGAGTTGCGCCCGTGTCATCCGATTTGCGCGGTATTCCGCCCACAGATTCTCCGCGGACCGGATATAGCTCTGATGCGCCGCGGTGGGTCGGCTGGCGGAGCCCGGGGGCGTACGCCCCTCGACCAACACCTCCCCCTCGATGTCTCGAATCGTCGATATCAGCCTGTCCACCTGTGCTCGAGCCGCCGGGTTTTGCGCAGCGAAACGCTCGAGGTCGTTCACCACCTCGGCCACCTGATAGATCCGTCCCCCTGCTTGTTGGATCCTGGCCACATCCATCAGGAGCGGCTGACCGTTCATGGTCGCCGCCCCGAACGGCCGGTTGCTCGCGGAGAGGAACTGGCTCTGGGAAGGATTGAGGTTCAGGACATGTTCGGCAGGCGTAAGCGCGCCCGATGGATTTGCTGGGGTGAGCGAGAAGTCCCGTGGAATCGCCGCCACCTTCCGGATGATCCTACCCGTCCCCACCTCGGGGAGCTGCTCGAACACGATGAAGAGGAAGCCACGCGCATAGGCCAGGCTTGGCGATTCAGGACAAGATTCTCGCGTCTCGTCACATGCGATTCCTCCATTGCCAGCGTCGGGGTCCGAGGGCATCGTGGAGCATTCAATACACAAGACGTTCACCTCTTGCCATTTCCGCGATGCGGGTCAGATACGCCATCGCCAGCGAGTAGAACTCATTTAACCACGTCTCAGGTTCGTGGGCGGGGCGCGCGGCAAAAACCGCACTCACCCAGGGGATCTTGGGATCGTGAATAAACCCGTGACCAAAAACAAGCATCAGCCCTGCACAGAGCGCTACTCCAGAATAGCATCCGATTCCATGCTGCTCGGCCAATTGGAGGGCCTTGCGATAGATTTCGTGGAGCACGGGCCTTCCTACATACTCGCACTTTTGAGGATGTATGCCATACAAGTACTCGACAACTTCATCACTAATGTATTCCGCTGACACTCTCGAATCAACAATGCGCCCCTGGAACACACGGCCGATAGCTGTTCTTGACAAATGATAATCGGGCCCAGTCACGCGTTCTATATAGAACAGGGCGCGCTCATAAAGCTGCTTAGCTCGCAACATCTGGTCTGAGAAATTCGGGTCACGCAGTATCTCCTTGGTCCATGGCAATTGTGGATCTGTATCGAAGTCGACTCCCAGAATGAAGATCAGCTCAATGTAGAGCCGCACTGGGCCACGCTTGGAGAATCCATATCTGTTTGCCTGGTCAGCGCCGAACCGTATCAGTTCTCGAAGGGCGCGATCCCCCATCAAGTCAGAGTGTATAGGACTGAATTGCCTGAGGTGCTCAACCATGTCCATTTCAAACCGCCGGAGCGCGTCCTGCTGGAACACAGTCAATTGATCGGAGTGAATCTTCATCTTTAGATTCGCGTGTCTATACTCGTACACTGATGCTCTCGGGGGGGGGTTCATCATGACCTGGACAGGGCGGCCGGGGAGAGACGGCGCTTGGCGCAGCGCTTATCCTTCACTCCGCGAAACACTGCGCTGCGCTGGCCTAACCTAAGGGTCAACATAAGAATCTCCCCTTAAGGCGCCCGTTCAGGGTCCAGCATGCCAACGAGGGCCGAGCAGGCTCATGCCCTTCAGCCTCGAAGCAGATCTCGTTCCACGGCACGGGACTGGAACTTGCGCACCGAGCGTCAAGGAACAAATATCCTGAGCTTCCCCGACGCGAAGCCGCCGGATCCATCGGGTTCGCTCGACCTCGTCCGTCTTGACGCGATTTGTTTGCGTACCTCCGACCGGGGCCTTTCGGTTGCCGATCGCTGCCGCCGAGCGATTGCTCTCAATCTGCTCGAAGCGTTTTATGCTCGTCGTGTCGGTCTCCTTCACCTCGATGTGCTTCTCGCGATTCTGCGGCACCATGATGGCCTCGTTGCGCTTGAGCAGAGCCTTGCGGCCAGGAGGCCATGGAACTATTGCCTACGTCAACCCCCACCTGGGCGGCATCGCGCGCTCCCGACGGCGATCAGCCTGGCGTGGGAGTGTCACACGGACGAGTGAACCCGTTGAATCTATTGTTTTTTCTTTGTTGGCGGCTCTGCGGAGAAGCGGAGCGTAATCCAGTTCCTCGGGAATTTGGCTTCGATGAACCGAGAACGCTGGTCACGCGAAGCTTCGACGGGGTGGGGGCTGTCAGCAACCCCCATTCGGATCGCGCCCAGACCGGCTGAGCGGATCACGGGCAGGCTCCGTCTGGACGCTGCGAGGAGAGGAGCTGGGCGCGGAGCTCGCTCGCGCAGGGCCCGCTCCGTGCAAACTTGCACAGGTTGAAATTCTTGACGGGAGCTGCACGCCGCCTTCAAGGGGCAGGCACGAGGTTCTAGCGGGCATTCTTGACCGCTCCAGCAGTGATCCGTTCTGCGGACCGAGCTCTGTGTCGTGAGGCCGCCCTCACCATCGCCGAGATCGCCTAGCAGACGTCGGACATCCGCGGCGTGCTGCGCGGCCTCGGTGTGCGCGCCATCGACCTCGACGACGTGACTCAGGACATGTTGCTGGGGGCGTGGACGAGCGCGCAAGCCCAGCGCTACCGCCCGTGCGTGGACGCGACCCCTCCCCGGACGCTCCGTGCCTGGCTTGAAGGGTCGCGCTGAACGTAGCGTCCAACCATCACCAGCACGCCTTCAGGCGCCGCGAGTTCCCCCACGACGCCCCCTGGGAGATCGCGCCGGAGCCGAGCCACATGATAGCGTCGTTCATTCGCTCCGCCTCGTTGTCTTGCAAGGCGCGCCGGAAGCGCACAGCCATACCTTTGATGCTCATCGCATCGCCACTTTCTGCGTACAAATCTCTCTAGCCTCCGGGCGACTCAAGACATCGGGCAGTGCACCGATGGCTTTCGCGCGTCGCTTGTAGGGTGCAGAGAGAGGCAGCCTTGTGTCTTCGGCTATCTGGGCCATCGAGATCCCGTCCAGGTCGTGCGCCACGAGAACAAATCTCGGACCCGGATCGAGCTCGTTCACTGCGTCGGTGGTGGTGGCGGAGACGGGTGCCTCCCGTCTTTTTCTGGAGGCACGTCCACCCGGAGACGGGTGCCTCCCGTCTTTTTCTGAGGCACGTCCACCGGCGAGATGGGTGCCACCCATCTCTTGCTGGACGATGCCGCTCCGCTCAACGGTTTGCCGCTCGTGCTGGCGGTGCGCCCACCGTCGCTAGTCCGAGTTCGGCCACGTCAGCACTCCTCGCCGGGGGTACGGGCCGAAACCTGAGACGACACCAAACTGCTCGACCTCGCCCTCAATGAGCACGTGCACCCAGGCCTCATGCGACTCTTTCAGGCGAGATCGGTCCACGATGAGCGGAACACCGATGCGTCCGTCACGCACGACCGACTCGATGAACGTCGCGTCCTCGTCGTCGAGGCCCTGCATGGCGCCAGTTCCTCCGTATTTGGGTCCCTCGAAGTAGGCGTTGAGCCGCAGCCAGCTCTCCTCGGCGTCGAACGGGACGAAGACCCCCTCCATCTCCGGCTGCGCGCAGCAAACACCACAGGTCTGGTTCGTATAGAGCACTCCGCTCGGGTGCTGGATGATGAGCCCCAGTCCTGCGTCGTAGAGTCGGATGAGCGCCGTCATGATCCCCGTCTCCATGAGCAGCCCGGACCATCGCCGGAAGCGCCTGCATCGCAGGGCGGAACGGTCGGCAGGCTACCACAGGGAGCCGCGATCCGCAGACGATCCCAGGGGAACCGCTGCGGCGCAGCGAGCCGACCCAGGTCGCGGCGCCGCCCGCAGGTTGCGGCGCCTCCCCCGCCCTCGCCCCCGCCGCGCGCCGCGCCGCCGTGCGCCCACCGTGCCGCGCCCGCCGCACGGCGCCGCGGCGCCACACGGTGAGCGCCATGATCCTCACTCCCTCTCCTCCCCCGGCAGAACCTTCGCCGGAAAGTCCGCTCCCTCGCAGCCCACCACCGCGCCGGGGGTCCTCTCGCCAAGCTGAGCCCGCCCAGCCCCTCGGCGAGCGTAAGGGAGCTCTCCGCGCGACGGTGAACAGCACGCCGGATCCCAGCGGCCCGGCGACGCGATCGAACCTCACCTCACACGCTCGGCTCACCCCTCTCGTCCCTCGCGGGCCGCTCGTCGGTCGCCCTCGACACCGGCCGCCGGCCCACGTTAGCTTGAGGACCAACGATGACGAGCACACCCACCGCTCCCCGCTCCCCGGAGCTCCCCGCGAGCACCATGAGGGCAGTCCGCAGCACGTCTTTCGCGGTGATCGAGTGCGCGGGGGACCTCGGCGATCTCGCCGTCGCCGAGTGGAACGGCGAGGCGGAACGCATCTTTGGAGTTACCGCTGACGAAGCGGTGGGCCGCCGCCTCACGGACACGATCTTGACCGGACCGGACGCCGAGGCCTTTCGGCGCTCGCTCGCGCAGCCGGGCGCCCCGATCCGCTGCACCCACACCCGCAAGGACGGGCGCGCCGTCGTGTGCGAGTGGCGACTCGCGCCCGTGCTCGACGACGGCGGCGAGGCGATTCGGCTGCTCTGCTTCGGGCTGGAGGTCACGGAGCAAGACAAGGCCGTCGAGCGGCTGAGGGAGAGCGACGTCATCCTCCGGGCCATCCTCGACAACGTGGACACGGCCGTGACCCGGATGGATCGCGACGGATTCTGCACCTTCCACGAGGGCAAGAACCTGAAGTCCCTCGGCCTGACGCCGGGACAGTTCGTCGGAATGAACGTGTTCGACGAACCTCCCGCGCCGATGGACATGGAGCCGATGCGAAGAGCGGTCCGGGGCGAGCTCGTCCGCACCCGCGTCGAGGCGTTCGGGATGGCCTGGGAGACGTGCATCATCCCGATCCGCGACGCCCGCGGGGAGCCCGACGGCGCCGTCAGCTTCACGGTCGACGCCACGGAGGCGAAGCTCAGGGAAGACGAGCTGAAATCGCGGCTCGAGCTGATCGAGCGCCAGCAGCAGGTGATCCGCGACCTGTCGACGCCCATCATCGAGGTCTGGGACAGCGTGCTGACCCTCCCCATGGTGGGCGTCGTCGACAGCAAGAGGGCCGCCGACGTGATGGACGACCTCCTGGCCGCCATCGCGGACAAGCAAGCCCGCTTCGCGATCCTCGACCTCACCGGCGTCGAGGTCGTCGACACGAAGACCGCGAGCTATCTCATCGAGCTCGTCCGCGCCATCCGGCTCCTCGGCGCCGAGGGGGTCATCACGGGCATCCGGCCGAACGTGGCGCAGACCATGGTCTCCCTCGGGCTCGACCTGTCGGGCATCGCGACCGTGGGAAACCTCCGCGCAGGCCTCAAGCTCTGCATGCAGCGCCTGGCGGCGAGCGCCGCGGCGGCGCGCGGCGCGGCGTCGCCCGGCGCAGCGCCGGCGCGCGCGCCCGAACGAGGCGCCCCGCCGAGGCTCCCGGGAGGCGGCTCCGGCTGAGCCGGAGGCGATGGAGCCGGCCTCGCGGGTCGGCCGGATCGCCCCGCCGCCCGAAGTTCGCGTTTGCTTCGGCAATCTCAGCCCCGTAAGGAACGGCGGACAGGCGCCCCGCGCGGCGCCGGGAGACGCCGATCGTGACAACCCCGCTCCAGAGCCCCAGGAACGTCGGCCAGCGCCCCGGGAGCCCGCGCCGCGCAGGGCGCGCCCTCGCGCGCCGCGCCGCCCTCGGGCTCGCCCTCGCGCTCGCCGGCGCCGCGCCCGCCGCGTGCGCGCCGCGGGGGGCCGCGGCCCCGTCCGTCGTCGAGGCGCCGCTGCCCGCCGCGTTCGGCGCCGCGCTCGAGGCGGAGATCGCGAGCTCCGCCGCGGCGGCGCCGTACCTCGCCGCCATCGAGGCCGCCGTCGACGCGCCGGGCGACGAGGGCGCGCTCGCCACCGCGATCGCGTCGCTCGACGCGCTCGTCTTCGGCGCCGGCACCGCGGGCGGCTCCGCCCCCGACGCCTCGGCGATCGCCTTCCGCTCGCGCGAGGCGCTCCCCGAGGTCGCCCGCCGCCTCCAGCGCGCCTGGGCGTTCGCCGACGTCTCCGGCCGCGGCGCGCCGGAGATGCCGTTCCTGCGCGGCGCGCTCGCGAGCGCCCTCCACCGCATCGCCCTCCACGTCGGCGACGAGGCCGCGGCCGCGACGTGGAGCGCGCGCCGCGGCTGCGCGAACGAGGCCGCCCTCGTCGGCCCGCTCGACGCGGCCCCGCTCCAGAGCCTCGACCGCCCCTCGCCGGTGAGCTCCGCGCCGGGCGCGCCGCTCGCGCGCTCGTACCCCGGCATCGCGCCGTTCGCGAGGGCCGTCTCGCCCATCGTGGTCCGCGCCGACGCCTGCGCCATCGATGTCGACGCGGTGAGCGCCCTCCAGGGCACGCGCGCCGTGGTCGTCGACCTCCACAACCCGGTCGCCCAGCGGGTGAGCCTCGCGCTCGCCTCGTCGTCCGCCGCCGCGCTCGAGGTGGGCGGCGTGCCCGCCCTCCAGCGCGACTACGCGGCCGGCGGCGCGCAGGTCACGCGCTTCGCGACCGTGGAGGTCCAGCCGGGGACGCTGCGCGTCGTCGTGCGCGTGGCGCAGAAGGGCGACGGCGGCGCCATCGAGCTCAGCGCCTTCGGCGAGAACGGCCTCCCGCTCCGCGCCCGCGCGCCGCGCCCCGGCGCCGCCGCGTCCGCGACCGCGGCGCGGCCCGCCGCGATCAGCGTGGTCCCGGCGCCGGCCGCCCCGGGCGCGCGGCTCGGCCCCGCCGCCGTCGAGGTCGCGGCCGCCGCGCTGCTCGCGCTCGGCGACGCGCGCGCGGCCGAGCGCCTCCTCGACCCGGAGGGCGACGGCCGCCTCGACCAGGGCGGCGCGCCCGCGCCGGCGTCCGCGCCGGGGTCGTCGCCCCGCGCCGCGCCGCGCTCGCCGCGCCTCGACCTGCTCTACGCGCGGGCCGTCCGCCGCGTGGGCGATCTGCCCGAGACCAAGGTCGTCGAGCGCACCCGCGCCGCCGTCGATCGCGCGCTCGCCGCCTGGCCCGCGTCGTGGGAGGCGCGCCTCTACCGGGCGGAGCTCGCCGAGCGCCGCGGCGGCCAGGGCGAGGGCACGATGGACGCGCTCCGCGAGCTCGGGGTCAGGGTCGCCCTGCCTGGGCCGGCCGGACCGAGCGCGCCCGCGGTCCCCGACGCCGACCGGATGCTCCTCGCCGAGCTCGCGATGGTCGCCCGCCGCGCCGGCGTCACCGACGTCGCCGAGGCCGCGTACGCGAGGCTCGCCGCCGCCGCGCCGGGCTCGGCGCTGCTCGCCGCGGTGGACGACCGCGTCCACGGCCGCGCCGGGGTCGACGCGGTGAAGGCCGCCTGCGACGGCGGGCTCGATCGCTCGGGCAACGCGTGCCTCGCCGCGCTCCTCGGCGCGAGCGGCGACCGCGCCGCGGTCCTCGCCGAGATCCAGCGGCTGCGCCGGCTCCGCCGCGCGCCGGACGCCCTGCGCGGCGTCGAGCTCCGCGAGCGGGTCGCCCGCGGCGACCTGCGCGGCGCGCTCGCCGTGTACGACGCCATGCCGCCGGGCGAGCGCGTGATGCTGGAGGCGCTCGGCCTCGCCGCCGGCCGCGGCGACGTCCGCGCGGCGCGGGGCCGCCTCGCCCGCGACCGCGCCACCGCGCGCGACGCCCCCGCCGCGCTCGGCCCCATCTCCCGCGCGCTCGGCCTCACGCCGGACCCGGCGCCGCCGCTCGAGGCCGAGGGGCGCAAGCTCGTGCTGGAGGACCAGGCCAAGGCGTTCCTGCCCGGCGCCGCGGTCGCGGTGCTCCGCCACGTCGAGCGGTTCACGATCGCGCCCGACGGGCTCGTCCACTACGTGACCTACGACCTCCGCCGCGTCTCCGGCACCACGGACGTCGCCCAGGGCGCGGTCGCCTTCGGCCCGCTCATCGAGGGCCGCGGCATGCCGCGCCTCCTGCGCCGCCGCATCCACAAGCGCGACGGCCGCATCCTCGCGCCCGACGCCGCGTCGAACGCCGCGCAGGAGCACAGCGACCTCTCGCAGCTCGAGCAGGGCGACTACGTCGAGCAGGTCACCGAGGGCTACGCCCTGCCGGGCGACAGCGGCCAGCTCGTCATCGACACCTGGGATCTGCTCCCCGAGCGGACGAGCGTCCGCGAGGCGACGATCGAGGTCCGCCGCCCGTCGTCGCTCCCGCTCGCGGTCTGGTCGCACCCGCTGCTCGGCGCGGCGGAGGAGCGCGTCGAGGGCGCCGCCACGGTCAGCGTCTGGCGCATCAAGGACCAGCCGCCGCGGCGCATGGAGGACGGCGTGCCGCGCACGGAGATGGGCGTGGGGGTCAGCCTGGGGACGCAGACCTGGGGCCACGTGGCCGCGGCGATCGACGAGAACCTCCGCGCGCTCTCGGACCGCGACCCGTACATGACCCGCTGGGCGCGGGAGGCGGCGGGCCCGGAGCGGGCGCCGTCGCCCGCGCTGCTCGAGCGCGTCGTCGCGGCCGCCGGCAAGGCGCTGAAGGTCGCCGGCGGCGCCGAGCTCTCGGATTTCGCGGCGCTCATGGCCGGCGGCCCGCAGCGCACGACGGCGCGCGCGATGATCGAGCTCGGCCAGGGCAGCCGGTCGTGGGTCGTCTACCGCGCGCTGCGCGAGCTCGGCGTGCGCGCCGACCTCGCCATCGCCGAGACCGAGCCGTTCAGCTCGTCGTCCGACTTCCCGCCGCACGCGGGGCGCTTCCGCCACCCGCTCGTCATCGCGCGCCTGCCGGGCGGCGACGTGTGGATCGACGCCGACGTCGAGGGCCCGCCGCTCCCACCCGGGCGCATCAGCCCCGAGCTGCGCGGCCGCGCCGCCATGCTGCCGGGCGGCGAGCTCGTCACGGTCGCCGGCACGAGCGGCGAGACCGGCGACGAGGTCGACCTCCGGCTCGCGGTCGACGCGCAGGGCAACGCCTCGGGATCGTTCACGATCTTGCTGCACGGCCGGTCGGCGCAGGCGCTCTCGGAGGCGTTCGAGACGGTGGTCGGCACGGCGCGGCGCGAGATGCTCCGGAGCGTCGTGCTCGGCTGGCTGCCGTGGGCCGACGTCGAGGACGTCGTGGTCTCGTCGACGGAGGGCTCGTGGGAGGTCGCGCTCCGCGCGGCCGTGACGATCCACGGCTTCGCGCGGCCGGAGGGCAAGGACGCCGCGGCGTGGACGCTGCCGGGGCTGGAGCCGGTGCACCTCGCGTTCCCGCGCGCGTTCGCGGGCACGCTCGGCGCCACGTACGCCTCGCGCGGGGCGCGCAAGAGCGCGCTCGCGATCGAGACCGCGCTCCAGTACCACGTGCGCCGCCGGATCGAGCTGCCGGAGGGGTACGCGGTCCAGCGCGCGCCCGAGGGCGTGCGGGTCGAGCACGCGGGCCTCGAGGCGTCGCGCAAGGGCAGCTACGGCGCGGCGATCGAGGAGGATTTCGCGCTGAGCCTGCCGACGGGCACGGTGTCGGCCGACGAGTACAAGGCGTTCGTCGCGCGGGTGCAGGCGGTCGACAGCGGCTTCATGGCGGGCATCCGGGTGGCGCGGCCGGCGCCGGAAGGCGGCGCGCCGAAGGCGGCGGGGCGCGGCGCGGCGCGGCCGCAGGGCGCGGAGAAGAAGCCCTGAGCCTCGACGTCCGCGCGTCGGTCCCGCTGGCCCCGCTCACGACGCTCGGCGTGGGCGGCCCGGCGCGCTTCTTCGCCGAGGCGGCCGACGAGGCCGCGGTGGTCGAGGCGCTCCGCTTCGCCGAGGCCCGCGGGGTGCCGCTGTTCGTGCTGGGCGGCGGCTCGAACCTGCTCGTCGCCGACCGCGGGGTCGACGCCCTGGTCTTGCGCGTGCGCGTCCGCGGGATCGAGCTCGCGGGCGGGGGGGACGCCGCCGGCGACGGCGGGCGGGGCCCGCGCGTCCTCGTGCGCGCGGGCGCGGGCGAGGGCTGGGACGACCTCGTGGCGCGGGCGGTCGCCGAGGGCTGGGCCGGGGTCGAGTGCCTGTCCGGCATCCCGGGCGACGTCGGCGCGACGCCGATCCAGAACGTGGGCGCGTACGGCCAGGAGGTCGCGGAGACGATCGCCGAGGTCCGAGCGATCGACCGCGCGACCGGGGCGGCCGTCGCCATCGCCGGGGCGGACTGCGGCTTCGGGTACCGCGACAGCCGGTTCAAGCGCGCGTGGCGCGGGCGGTACGTCATCACGGCGGTCACGTTCGCGCTGCGCCCCGGCGGCGCCGCGACCGTCCGCTACCCCGAGCTCCAGCGGGCGCTCGCCGCGCCTCCGGGAGGAGCGCCGCCGCCGCTCGCCGAGGTGCGCCGCGCGGTGATCGCGCTCCGCCGCGGCAAGTCGATGGTGCTCGATCCGGCGGACGAGAACGGCCGGAGCGCGGGGTCGTTCTTCATGAACCCGACGCTCGAGGCCGGCGCGGCGGCGGGCGCCCTCGCGCGCATCGAGGCCGCCGGCGTGCTCGCGCCCGGCGAGGCGATCCCGCAATATCCGGCGGGCGAGGGCCGGGTGAAGCTGTCGGCCGCGTGGCTCATCGAGCGCGCCGGGTTCGCGAAGGGGACGCGCCACGGCGCCGCGGGCATCTCGACGCGCCACACGCTCGCGCTGGTGAACCGCGGCGGCGCCACCGCGGCGGAGCTCCTCGATCTCGCGCGGCGCGTGCGGCGCGGGGTGCTCGATCGGTTCGGCGTGGCGCTCACGCCGGAGCCCGATCTGGTCGGGTTCGCGCCCGGCGACATCGACGATCTGGTCGGCGACGCCCACGCGGCCGGCCAGGGCCGCTGAGCCGCCCCGCGCGCCGCCGCCCCGGCCCCGGCGGCGCGGTCATCCAGCGCGCCGGCGACCGCGCGGGCTCCCGCCGCGCCACGAGCGGATCCGAGCGGAAATAACCGCTTCAGCTGCGAGCGCCGTCCTGGACGACAGCAACTAGGAGGCGTCCCGACACACGATCGCCACAGAGCCCCTCTACGCTCCACGGCGCGTTCTTGTCCTTGCCGCCGCTCCTCACCCTCGAAGGCTCCCCATGCCCGACCAATTCGTCGTTCAATCGAGCGCCCTGCCCTCTTCCACCAGGCTCGTCGCCTTTCATGGCACCGAGGGCATCTCGAAGCTCTATCGCTTCGAGCTCTACCTGGTGATGACCAACGACGTCGGCCATGGCTTCGATATGGCCGCGGCCGTGGGCCAGCCGCTGACCCTCTCTCTGCAGCGGAGCGACAGCGAGAACAGCGGCGACTCACCCTTCGTTCGAAGCGGCGTCCTGGGCAGCATCGAGCTGATCAACGACTTCGAAGGCCGGTGCGTCTTCCGGGCCACCCTGGTCCCGCGCCTCGCCTTGCTGACCATGGCGTTTCACAGCCGCATCTTCACCGAGAAGGCCATCCCGGAGATCATCCAGGCCGTGCTTCAAAAGGGCGGCGTCACGGACTGCACCCTCCAGCTCCAGGGCGCCTACGTCGCCGAAGAGCATGTCTGCCAGTACCGCGAGAGCGACTACGCCTTCATCACCCGGTGGATGGAGCGCGAGGGCATTTATTACTATTTCGAGCATGGCGAGGGCGGCGAGACGCTGGTGCTGACCGACGACGAATCGGTTCATCAGCCGTATGGCGGCAAGCCCGTTCGTTACTACCCGCAGCCCGGCGGCGCCAACACCGCGAAAGACTCCGTCTACGCCTTCACCTGCCGGCATGAAGCCGTGCCCAGCGCGGTCCGCCTCAAGGACCATAACTACGCCAATCCGGCCGTGCCGGTCACCGGGCAGGCGGTGGTCTCCCCCAACGGCTTCGGCGAGGTCAGCCTGTTCGGCGCGCGCTTCTTCTCAGCGGGCGACGGGGCGCGGCTGGCGCGGATCAAGGCCGAGAGCCTCGCCGCGACCGGCGTCGTCTACCAGGTGATGGGCAACGCGGCGACGCTGCTCCCTGGGTTCACCTTCGAGCTCGACGAGCATCCGCGGGCCGCGTTCAACACGAAGTATCTGGCCATCGAGGCCGAGCACTGGTGCAGCCAGACCCCGGACATGCCCGAGCTTCGAGAGTTCGTGTCGTGGAGTGAAAACTATCGCATCGAGGCCAAGGCCATCCCCGCGACGGTGCAGTTCCGCGCGCCGCAGGTCACCGCGTGGCCGCGCATCTACGGCACCGAGCCCGCGGTCGTCGACGGCGCGGCGGTCAGCGAGTACGCGCAGATCGACACCCATGGCCGCTACCGGATCAAGTTCC
This sequence comes from Sorangium sp. So ce836, assembly GCF_028553905.1. Classification (NCBI taxonomy): domain Bacteria; kingdom Pseudomonadati; phylum Myxococcota; order Polyangiales; family Polyangiaceae; genus Sorangium; species Sorangium sp. So ce836. Next base: position 12,443,551 of record NZ_CP102233.1, read on the forward strand.
ACTTCGACGAGAGCGACCTGACCGGGGGGAAGGCGTCGACCTGGGTCCGGATGCTCCAGCCCCACGGCGGCGGCATCGAGGGCTTCCACTTCCCGCTGCGCGCCGGAACCGAGGTCATGTGCGCCTTCGAGGGGGGCGACCCCGACCGGCCGGCCGTCGTCGGGGTCGCGCCCAACGCGCTGACGCCGAGCCCGGTCACCTCGGGGAACAACACGCGCAACGTGATCCAGACGGGCGGGCGGAACCGGCTCGAGATCGAAGACCAGGCCGGTCAAGAGCGGATCACCCTGTCGACGCCGCACGCGAATACCTACATCCGGATGGGGGCGCCCAACGCCGGCTCGACCTACGAGGTCAAGACGAACGGCCACGCGTTCACGTGGATCGGAGGATCCTCCGAGAACATCGTGGGCGGCAACCGGACGGCGATCACCGCGGGGATCTCCGAGAGCATCGTGGGAGGCTTCGCCCTGAGCATGGTCGGGGGATACTCCGGGAGCTTCGTCGCCGGATACGCGCAGAACGTGATCCTGGGCTATCGCGACACGCGCATCCTCGGCAACGAGTCCACGAACGTCTACGGCAATCGAAAGACCCGCATCAAGGGGACCCGGAAGACGACCATCGGCGGCGACAGCACGACGTTGCTCATGTCCAACCGTGAGCTCACCGTCAGGGGCTACAGTGATTTGACCATCTTCGGGAAGCGCGACACTCATATCCGAGGCCACGACAAGGGCGTCTTCGACAACGGCCGAGAGACGACGGTCTTCGTTCAGAACAAAACGACGATCAATGGCAAGAACGAGACCCGCGTCACGGGGACGCGCAAGACCGAGATCGTCGGCCTCGACACCAGCGATTTCCGCGCAGGGCGAAAGACCACCGTTCACGCGGTGGGCAGCTTCACGGACATCACGGGTCAGAGCGTCACGAAGATCAAAGGCGGGAGCCGCACGACGGTCAGGGGGTGGAGGAAGAGCACTGTCGTGGGCCCTGCCTCCAGCACGGTGACTGGTCTTTACAAGACCGACATCGGGACACGGGTCGAGAGGATCCATGGCACAAAGACCGAGCGGATCGACGGGCTGGCATACAAACGTGCCCCTCTCGAGGTGAAGCAGTTGAGCATGTCGGAGCTCAAGACAAAGGGTTTCAACGCCAAGGCCCAGATATATCGCATCTCGTCCCAGCTCGACCTCTTGCAGTCGGAGCTGCACATCGTGAAGTGATCTGCCTGCCGCGTCTGGAAGAGGCTCGCGCTCGGCGCTGAGCCGGACGACCCCTCGAGGCCCGCTACCCTGGATTCCGTCGGATGAAAATCGTCAAACCCATGCGTCTCGGGGTGGTGCCGCGGGTCTTCATGAACCAGCGCACCCCGCACCTCCTGGTCACCGCCTTCGTCGGCTTCTCCTACGAGAGGCCGGCCCGGCTGCTCTACGAGCCGACGGTCTGGACGATGGCCACGGAGGAGCTCGGCAACGATGGCGTCCTCGACGAGTTCAATCCGAAGACGCGGGGCGAGCTCCTGGTCACCGGACGCTGCTATCCGCCGGGGCGCGTCGCTCGCCCCGCGAGCTCGGTCCGCGTCCAGCTCGGATCCATCGACAAGGGCCTCTACGTCGTCGGCGACCGGACGTGGGGAATGCTCGGGATGTCGGACCCGGCGCCGTTCACCGAGATGCCCGTCACCTGGCGGAACGCGTTCGGCGGAGACGGCTTCGCCAAGAACCCGCTGGGCAAGGGCCATGGCGACAAGAGCGCGGCGCTCCCCAACATCGAGTCGCCCAAGCACCTGATCCACGCCCGCAGCGACCGCCCTGCGCCCGCCGGCCTCGACGGGTACGACGTGACCTGGCCCCAGAGGTTCTCCAAGATCGGCACCCACGACGCGGCGTGGCGCAACGAGTGCTTCCCGGGCTTTGCGCGGGATCTGGACCCGACGATGTTCAACATGGCCCCGGACGACCAGCAGATCGACGGGTTCTTCCGGGGCGACGAGACCTTCGTGGTCGAGAACATGCACCCCGACAAGCCGCGGATCGAAGGCGCGCTCCCCGGGGTCGCGAGCCGGTGCTTCGTCTGCATCAAGACGCGCGACGGGGTGGAGGTCCGCGAGCCCGCCATGAAGCTCGACACGGTGCGCCTGTTCCCGCACCGCGAGCGGGGGATCGTCCTCTTCCGCGGCGGCGTCGAGATCGCCGAGGACGACGCGAAGGACGTGGTGGCCGTGCTGGTCGCCTGCGAGGCCATGGGCGCTCCCAGGCCCGCCGCGTACTACCATGAGTACCTGACCCCCCGGCTCGGTCCCCGGAACCCCGATCTCCCGGACGACGAGGATGACGTGCTCATGCCCGAGCCCGAGGATCCGGAGGCGCCGCCGCTGCCCGACGACAGGCTCTCCGGGCTCGCGTCGAGGCTCCGGCGGCAGGGGTTCCTGGGAAGTACGCCGGATCGAGCCGTCAGGCGCGCGGCCGCGGCCGCGGCCGGGGCTGGTGTCGTCGCCGCCGGTGCGAACGAAGCCGGAGCAGAGAGGGACCCCGACATCGAGGAGCTCGACGACGACCTCGCCGAGATGGGGATCGACCCCGAGCACCTCGATGCCGCCGCCGGCGAGGACGAGGCGGAGCCGGCCATGGACTTCCCCGACGGCGAGGGGGAAGAGGAGAGCCTCGCGTGGTCCGAGTCCGACGAGGAAGAGGACAGCCTCGCGTGGTCCGCGCTCGAGGCGGACACGGGGGTAAACCACGAGGCGGACCCGGAGCCGACCGAGCCGGCGGCCGCGACGAGGGCCCCCGACGCGGATGACGGCGCCGAGGACGCCGAAGCGCTTCGCCAGGAGGCGGCGCTCGCGGAATGGGCCAAGAGGCGGCTGCGAGACCATGGCTTGGAATCAGAGGCAGATTTCTCCCAGCAAGGCCCCTCCGAGGCCCCCGAGCCCCTCGATGAGTCCGAGGAGGCCCTGGTCAGCCTGGTCGAAGGCAAGGCCCGCGCTGCGGTGCACATGCACGGGGTCGACGTCGGCTCGATGCTCGCGAAAGCGCGCCAGCACGCCTCCGAGCGCCCGAGCGAGGTCACGGTGTCGCAGGTCCGCGAGCGCGCGCGCCAGACGCTGGAGAGCGAGGGCGTCACGCCAGAGAAGACCGAAGAGCTGCTGTCGGGGCTGGACTGGCGAGCGCTCGAGGAAGGTACCCGGGCCGACGACGACGCCGACCTCGACGGCGACGACGACATCCCCGACGACGCCCACGCCCTGGCCGAGGAGCCAGACGGTGACCCCCTGCCAGAGGACGAGGGCTGGGGCGATGAGACTGCGGACGAAGAGGACTTCGAGTTTGCCGAGGGGCTGGACGAGAAGGCGCCCACCTTCGATTGGGGCGAAGACGGGCCGCGGATCGCGCACCTCTTGCCGGCCTCGGCGGCGCTCGACAGCGAAGATGCTCTGCGGCTTCGGCGCGAGGTGGAGGCCGGGCACAAGGAGGGGCGGAGCTTCGCGGGGTGCGACCTCTCGGGCGCCGACCTCTCCCACCTCGACCTCGAGGGGATCGACCTCTCGGGCGCCATCCTCGAATCGGCCTTCCTCACCGGGAGCATCCTGCGAAGGGCGAACCTCACGGGAGCCGTCCTGGCGCACGCGAACCTGGTGGGCGCGGATCTCTCGGGGGCCAGGCTCGAAGGGGCCAATCTCGGGTCGGCATGCCTGCGGGACGTGAAGGCCGGCGGCGGCGTCGATTTCGGCGGGTCCGTGCTCGTCAAGGCCGACCTCTGGGGAGCGGACCTGTCCGGCGCCAACCTCTCGGGCGCCGACCTCTCCGAGGCGAACCTCTGCGACGCGAACCTGGAGAACGTCGTCGCAGAGAAGGCGACGTTCCAGAACGTGGATCTCACGGAGGCGCGCCTCGCGGGCGCGCGGCTCTCGGGGAGCACGTTCAACGAGGTGAATGTCACCGAGGTCGACTTCACCGGCGTCGACCTGAGCTCCGCCACGTTCATCGCCGCCGAGGGCGACGGCGCGATCTTCCGGAACGCCATGGCGAAGGACCTCGCGATCGTGAAGGGCTCGTCCTTCGCGGGCGCGGACTTCGGCGGAGCGACGCTCGCCGGCGCGAACCTGATGGGGACGCGCCTCCACGGCAGCAACTTCGCCGACGCCGACCTGCGCGGCGCGCTGCTCAACGAGGCCGACCTGACCGAGGCGAAGCTGGATCGCGCGAAGCTCGCGGAGGCCATGCTGATGCGAGCCGACCTCACCAGGGCGTCGCTCCACGCCGCCGACCTGAGGGAGAGCGTCATGAACAACGCGTGCGTCCGCGGGGCCAGCTTCGAGAAGGCCAACCTGTTCGGCGTGTGCGCCGACCGGGTGGTCGGAGACGACGACACGAGCTTCGCCGGCGCCAACCTCAAGCGACTCCGGATGATACCGGCCGAGAGGCAGCATGGATAGGGAAGCGCTGCGCGCGCTGATCGAGCAAGGCGAGGTCGTCTCGGAGCTGGACCTGTCGGGCCGCGATCTCTCGGGGATCGACCTCTCGGGCGGGATCTTCGAGGACGTCCGCTTCGCGAGCGCCAACCTCGAGGGCGCCAAGGCGCGCGAGGCGATCTTTCACCGCTGCGACTTCTCGGGAGCCAACCTGAAGGGGCTCGATTTTCACCTCGGCAGCGCCGTGGACTGCACGCTCGCGGGGGCCGCGCTCGCGGGCGCCTCGCTGGTCGGAGCGAGCTTCTCGGACGTGGACCTAGAATCGGCCGATCTGACCGGAGCCGATCTCTCGTTGACCGAGATCGCGCGATCCAGCCTCGAGAACGCCCGGCTCGTCCGCGCCAACCTGACCGACGCCGCCCTGTTCCAGGCCGAGACGGGGGGCGCGGACTTCTCCCAGGCGAACCTGACCAAGGCGGTCCTGTTCCGTCAGGATCTGTCCCAGGCCATCCTCACGGGCATCACCCTCGTGGAAGCGATCCTGGTCGAGGTGCGGATGGGGCCCAAGGACCTCCGGGGAATGGACCTCAGCGGGGCGCAGCTCACGAACGCCGACCTGCACGGCTGCGACTTCTCCGGGGCCAACCTGACCCAATGCGGCTTCAAGGGCGCCAACCTGACCGGGGCTCGGCTGGACGGAGCCAGCGCCCATGCGGCCGTCTTCGTCGAGGCGGCCGTGATGAACGCGAGCTTCACCAAGGCCGACCTGACCCAGACGCTCTTCGTCGATGCGCGCGTGGACGCCGCGAGCTTCTCGGGCGCGCGGCTCGAGATGAGCGTCTGGCACCGGGCGAGCTGCCCGGGCGCCCGCTTCTGCGGGGCCGACCTGAGCCATGCAGACCTCTCCCACGCCGACGTGTCGTTCGCCGACTTCTCCGACGCGACGCTGTCCCGCGCGCGGCTGCATCGCGTGACGGACAAAGGCACCGTCTGGCCGCTGAGCAAGGCGCTGGCGCACGGCGACGACCAGGAGCTCAAGGAAGCAGAAGACTGGCAGGCCAACGTTCTCGGGAAGCCTGCCGGCGGTCAACGCACCCCTCACTCATGAGAACACCATGCAGAGCGTAGCAAGGACGAGACGGTACGAGCGGGAGGCCCACGGCGAGCACGGCGCCGTGCTCCGGCTCGATGGCTCCGCGTACATCGTCGAGACCGAGGACGGCGAGGTCCGCGCGAAGCGCGCGACGAGCTGTCTGCTGGAGCCCGCCACCGGAGACCTAGTGCTGCTGGCCGTCGTGAACGGCGCGCGCTACATCCTCGCCGTCCTCGAGCGGGAGGAGGGCGCGCCCTCGCGCCTCGTCGCCGAGGGGGATCTCCAGATCCGCCTGCAGCGCGGCGCGCTCGGCCTCTCGGCGCCGGACGGCGTGCACGTGCAAACCGGCAAGGACCTCTCGATGGTCGCGTCGACCTTCCGCGTCCAGGCCAAGGAGGGGCACGTCGCGCTGGGGCTGTTCTCGTTCGTCAGCAAGCTGGTCCGCGGCGAGGTCGACCGGGCCAAGCTCGTCGGCCGGAGCCTCGACGCGCACCTCGAGCGGCTGATGCAGAGGGTGAAGCGCTCCTACCGCATCGTGGAGGAGGCCGACCACGTACGCGCCGACCGCATCGACTACGCGGCCAAGGGCAACCTCGCCATCCACAGCGAGAACGCCAAGATCACGGCGTCGCACCTCGTGAAGATCGACGGCGACCAGATCCAGGTAGGGTGATCCGATATGTTTGCTAGCACCTCGGGCGGTGGGCTCGATTTTGGCATGCCGGACGTCTGCTTGCCGGGGCCCGTCCCGTACCCGAACATCGCGTCTCGAACCATGGCGACGTCCGTCGCGTACAAGGTGATTCTGGGGCGCGGCCCCGCCCATACGCTGGCGACCGTCATTCCCATCTCCATGGGAGACAACCCTGGGATTCTCGGCGGCGTGATCTCCCGTCGCAACATGGGCCCCTCGCGGCGCCTCGTCCCCTATCCCAAGCTGCTCTTGCAGAACAAGCCGGCGGTGCGGCTCGGCGCCACGGGCATCCAGAACCAGATCAACGTGAACGGGACGACCATCGCCCCGAGTCAGGTCAAGGTCCTGCTGCTCTGACGCCCGCCCGGTCGTCCGCGAGACCGACCCGAGCCCCTGCGCTGTTCTGCCCGGTGAGGGACACAAGCATGGCCATCAACGAGCACGCCCGCATCCGCCTGGCGATCATTCAACAAAAATACGGCAAGCGCCTGACCCAGGGCGAGAGCGGCGCTGGCGCGGCCGACCGGCGCGAGCGTTTCAAGGGTGATTTCCGGCGGATCCTGGCCGACATCTTCGTGCCCACGTTCAAGGCCATCGGCGATGAGCTCGCCGCGTCGGGCCACGCCTGCCGGATCGAGCACGACGTGGGCGAACAGACCCCGAGCATCGAGCTCCACGTCCTCCTCCGGGGCGTGCCCGCGGACGCCAACAACCTGATCCGCCTCTTCTACAACGCCGAGGCCGAGGGCGATGGAGAGGTGATCGCCGAGGTCAACGTTTACCAGACCCTGACCGAGCTCACGCGGTTTCGGGTGCTGTCGCGGATCACCCAGGAGGTGGCGGAACAGATGTGCGTGGACGCCATCGAGCACATCTTCGCCGTAAGCGCCCGCTGAGCGCAGGACCAGGTGTCTCCTCCACGGAGACAGGGCGAGTGAGGCGTCGCGTCCGGGCCGGAGCTCCAGCGCGACGAATCCTTGCTGTTGGGTGCGGCGGCGGAGCGCCCCGCGCTCGATCGCCCGCTTCAGGAAGAGCCCCGCGAGGTCGGCGAGCTCGGCGACGAAGCGGAGCGCCTCGTCCCCGGCGCCGCGGGTCCCGTACTCCACGTAGACGGTGCCGTGGACCTCGCCGCCGTAGGCGAGGGGCACGAGTGCTCGACGGCAGTCGTTCCGGAAGAGCTCGCCCCACTCCTTCAGCAAGGGTGCGGGAGAGTCAGAGTAGTTGACGTCGATCGGCGATCGTCCAGACGGAGGCATGGACCGATGGGCGCATGCGTCGCGCTGACGCGGCGCGTGCGCCATCCTCTTGCGCGACGGACCATCAGTCCTCGTGCGCACATCAATCGTTCAGGCAGCCTGACCCTTGACATCGATGCTGCGGCACAGGAAGGAGACAAACTCCTCTTCCGCATCGGCCACTCTGATTGACAGCTCCTCCCCATGAGCGGCCATCCCCCGTTACGCTCAACCAGGAGGCGGCCGTACCGCACGTCTGGCATCGTATCGCGCCCTCCCCCCAATCCTCTCACGCTCGCCCCCGATCCTCTCACGCCTGCGCCCGCCCCTGCCGCTCCCGCCCCCGCCCCTGTCGCTCCCGCACCCGCCCCTATCGCTCCCGCCCTTCCCGCTCCCTCGTCAGGCGCTCGCTCTTCCCCTTCGCCTTCGCCGGTCTCCTCTCTCCCAGCGGGGTCCACGCGTCGAGCCCGCACGGATGCCGCTTCGCCCACGACGCGCGCCTCCGTCGCGCGCGTTTCACGCGCGTTCCCCCGCCGAGGCGAGCCTTGCGCGGCGGCGCCCCCTGCGCTTTGATGGCCGCCGGTCCCCTCCGAGGTGAATTGTACATGACGACCCTGGGCGAGCTCCGCGTGCGCATCGACAGCATCGACGACCGTATCCTCGAGCTCCTCGCCGAACGGGCCGAGGTGGCCGTCGAGGTCGCGCACGCGAAGCGCGCCGCCAACGCCACGCAGTTCCACGACCCGGAGCGCGAACGGCGCGTGCTCGACCGCCTCCAGACGAAGGGCGCCGGCCGCTTCCCGCGCGACGCCATCCGGGTCGTCTTCCGGGAGGTGATGAGCGCCTGTCTGGCGCTCGAGGAGCCCATGAAGGTGGCCTTTCCCGGGACCGAGGGCGCCTTCGCCGAGGTCGCCGCGCGCCACCTCTTCGGGCTGGCCGCGCGCTACCGGGAGACCGGCACCATCGAGGGCGTCTTCGACGCCGTGCGCGCGGGCGAGGCGGCCTGCGGCGTCGTCCCCGTCGAGAGCTCCACGGACGGCTCGGTGACCCTCACCGCCGACGCCCTCATCGAGAGCGACCTCCAGATCCGGCAGGAGCTCGTGCTCGACGTGGCGTATTGCCTGTTCAGCAAGGCCGAGGGGCTGAGCGGTATCACCCGCGTCCTCGGGCACTCGCACGCGCTCTCGCAGTGCCGCCTCTGGCTCGCCAAGCACCTCCCCGGCGCGCAGATCGTCCAGACCGCCTCCGTCGCCGCGGCGGCGCACGAGGTCCTCGGCGATCCCGCCGCGGCGGCGGTCGGCAACCGCGGCGCGGGCGAGCTCTACGGGCTGCCGCTCCTCCGCGAGCGCATCCACGACCGCCCCGAGAACGCGACCCGCTTCATCGTCATCGCCCGGGCCGACGCGCCGCCCACGGGCGCGGACAAGACATCGATCGTCTTCTCCGTGCAGGAGGAGCCCGGCGCGCTCCGCCGGGTGCTCGCCATCTTCGACGACGCCGCCATCAACCTGACGAGGATCGAGTCGCGCCCGAGCCGGCAAAAGCACTGGGACTACGTCTTCCTCGTCGACCTGGAGGGCCACCGGAGCGATCCGCGCGTCGCCGAGGCGATCGAGCGGCTGCGCGCCCGCTGCGAGATGGTGAAGGTGCTCGGCAGCTACCCGCGGTCGGCCGGAGCGCGCTGAGGCCGCTAGTTCCGGCGCCGCCGCCCCGCCGTGATCGCACGAACTCCGCGGCTCGAGCCGGCCCGCCGGGGATGGTGCCCCGGAGGGAAGGATGATATTTTCCGCAGCCCGTGCCGGCTGCGTCGCTCGCGCTCGCCCTCCGCGCTGCCCGAACGGCCGCCAGCGCGGTGGTCTGCACGCTCGTCGCCCTCCCGGCCGCCGCCGAAGCGCCCCGCGCCGCCCGCGAGGCGCCCAGCGCCGCCCGCGCGCCGGTGCTCGTCCTCGCGGCCTTCCCCGGCGCCAACCGCATCGACGAGCGGGCCATCGACCTCGTCGCAGCCCATGTCCGCCCCCTCGGCGTCCGCCTCCAGGTCGTCCGCCCCGGCGCGTCGAGGCCCGCGCTGCACACCCTCCTCCCCGACGCGCGCGCCCTCGCCGACGCCTGGGACGCGCGGGGCGTGCTCTGGATCGACGCCGGCTCGGCCGACGAGCTGGCCTTGTACGCGGTCGAGCGCGGCGGCGATCAGGTCTACGGCCGCCGCATCCCGGTCCCGCCCGGACAGACCACCGCGGCCCTCGAGGCGCTCGCCAACATCGCCGGCGCCGTCGCCGAGGAGCTCCGCGAGGGGCGCATCGCCGGCCTGGCCGAGGTGGATGTCGCCGCGGCCGCGGCCCCGCCGGCGGCTCCCCCCGAGCCCGCCGCCGCCCCTGCGCCCGCGGCGCCCCCTGCGGCGGCCGCGGGCGCGGCGCCGGGCCCGCCGCCGCCCGCGGTCGAGCGGCGCGCCCGCCCCGACGCGCCCAGGCTGCCCACGCTGGCCGTGCAGGTCGGCTACACCGGCGCGAACCTCAGCGACGAGGTGCCCTGGCAGAGCGCCGCCGCGCTCCGCGCCTCGTGGGCGCCGATCGATCAGGCCGTCCTCGGCCTGGGGTACGATCTGGTCCCTCCGGCCACGCTCGGCGACGACCGGTCGCCGTTCGAGCTGGTGCGTCACCCCGTGAGCGCGACCGGCCAGCTCCGGCTCCGGCTCCCGCTCGGCTTCGACCTGCAGCTCGGCGCGCGCGCCTGCGTCGATGTCGTCGAGCGCATCCCCCAGCCTTCCGCGCAGCCCACCTCGTCGTCGCCCGCGTGGCCGCCGCCGCCCGCGTGGCCGCTGCCGGCCTGGCCGCCGCCGCCGCGGGGCCAGCCGCCGCCGCCGGGCTTCCTTCCCCCCTGGCGGTGGCCGCGGATGATCCCGCGGCAGCTGCCCCCGCCCGAGGCCCGGACCGACGTGATCGTCAGCGCCGCGCCGGTCGCGGAGCTCGGGTACCCGATCACCGGGTGGCTTCGCCTCAAGGCGATGCTGGGCGCGGACGTCCTCCTGACGCAGCCGGACGCCTCGGTGCACCCGGCCCTCGCGCTCCAGCCCCACCCGGTGCGGTTCCTCGCCGGCCTCGGGCTGGAGCTTGGCCTCTCCTTGCCGGCTTCGCCGGCGACGGAGGGCGCGGTCCGGCGATGACCACCCCCGCCCCGTGACCCGGCTCGGAAAGAAAATTGACCCGGGTCGGGCCGGGCGCCGCACCAGGTCGCGGCGATGGACGCTGCGCACACACGAGCTCTTCGCACGAGCCTCGGACCGTTTCCCGAGCCGTGCCCGGCCAGCGCCATGACCCGCCCCCCTCCCACACCGCCGCCCGCCGCGCCCCTGCCGCTCGATCTCGAGCGGATGCGCCGCGCCGGCGCGGGCGATCCAGAGGCGCAGGCCTGGCTCATGACGCACGTCATCCCCCGGGTCCGCCGGATCGCGCGGGCGTTCCTCCGCAGCTCCGCCGACGCCGACGACGCCGCGCAGCTCGCCCTGCTCGCGATCCTCGAGAGCGCCTCGACCTACCGCGGCGAGGCCGCCGTCGAGGCCTGGGCCAAGCGCATCGCCGTCCGGACGATCCTCCGCTACGTCAAGCAGCAGCGCCGGGACGGCGCACCGGTCGCGCCGGAGAGCGCGATCGACGAGGAGGTCGCCCAGGCGCCGCATCAACCCCCGTTCGAGGCGCTCCCGCGCGAGGCGCGGGCGTACCTCGACGCGCTGCCGGAGGCGCAACGCAACGTGATCCTGCTGCACCATGCGCTCGATTACTCGATCGAGGAGATCGCCGGAATGACCGAGGTCAGCCCCGACACCGTGAAGAGCAGGCTGCGCCTCGGGATCGGCGCGCTCCGCAAGCAGGTGCGCCAGGACATCGCCATCGGCCGCAAGAGGGCATCATGACAGCGACCCAGAAGCCCGAGATCGATCTGGACCGCCTGCCCGCCATCTTCGCCGCCGAGGCGCGTGGCGAGCCGGTCCGCCCGGAGGACGCGGCGCTCCTCCGCCGCGCCGAGCAGGAGGACCCCGAGCTCCGCGGCGAGGCGCAGCTCTGGGCCGCGATCGGGAGGCTCGGCGACGAGCGCGGCGCCGGCCTCGAGCTCAGCGACGCCGCCATGCTGGAGCGGGTGCTCGCGCGCGCCCACGTCGAGCCCGCGCCGAGGAGCGCGGCGCGGCCGCGCGCGGCGCCGCGGCCGGCGCTGCGGCGCGGGGTCGCGGGGACGCTCGCGGGCGTGGCCGCCGCGGCGACCCTCCTGGGCGCGCTCGCGGCGGAGCTGATCGACGGGCCCGCGCACGCGCCCCCGCCCGCGCCGGGCACGAGCGAGGCGCTCGCTCCGAGCGGCGCGCCGCCCGCCCCCGCGCCCGCGGCGCCGGGCGCGCCCTCGCCGGGCGCAGCCGCGGCGCCGGGCGAGCCGTCGGGCGCGCCCTCGCCGGACGCGCCCTCGCCGGGCGCAGCCGCGGCGCCGGGCGAGCCGCCGGGCGCGCCCTCGCCGGGCGCAGCCGCGGCGCCGGGCGAGCCGCCGGGCGCGCTCTCGCCGGGCGCAGGCGCGGCCGCTCCCCCGAGCGAGCCGTCGCCCCGCGCGGGCTCGGCGGCGAGCGAGCCCGCGGCCACCGGCGCGGGCGACGCCCGGGCTCGCGCCCCGCAGCCGCCCAGGTCGCGCGCGGAGGAGCTCCCGATCGGCCCCGAGGCGCTGCTCCTGCGCGCGCAGGCCCGGCTCGGCGAGGGGAAGACCGCCGAGGCGAGCGCCGCGTACCGCGCCCTGCTCGCGCAGCACCCGTCCAGCCCCGAGGCGCGGGCGGCGCTCGTGTCGCTCGGCCAGATCGCGCTCCGCCAGGGCAAGCCGGCCGAGGCGCTCGGCCACTTCGAGCGCTACCTCGCCGGCCCCGGCGGCCCCCTCGCGGCCGAGGCCCGGGTCGGGCGGGCGCAGTGCCTGCGCCGGCTCGGGCGAACGGCCGACGAGCGCGCGGCCATCGCCGACTTCCTCTCCCGCCACGGCCAGAGCGTCCACGCCCCGCGGCTGCGCGCGCGCCTGTCCGAGCTCGGCGGCACGTGAGCGCCAGCGCTCGCGCGGCCTCCGCAAAAAAGATTGACCCCCGAACCTGCGACATCTCCACCCTGTCATCGAGATGTCGCGAAAAATTCGCAAAATTGTAAAATTCCCTCACCGGACCGGAGGGCGCGCCGGCGTCCTCCTCGGGCTCGTGAGCCTTCTTTCTCTTCACTGCTCGTCGTCGGGCACGGGCGACACGCCGGGCGCCGGGGGCTCCGGCGGCTCCGGCGGCTCCGGCGGCTCCACCGGTCCCGGCGGGCCGCCCGGCGACCCCACGCGCCTCATCGGCGCCTTCCAGGTGCGCTCGCTCCCCGACACGCCGGCGGGCGACGCGCCGTCCGGCAGCACGTCGGTCGTCGGGAAGATCTACGACGGGCCCACGCCGTCGCAGATCATCTGGGAGATGGCGGCCGAGGAGGGCAGCTGCCGGCTCCTCACGCCGCGCGTCCCGTTCTGTAACGAGCCCTGCGGGGGCAGCGCCGTCTGCGTCGAGGACGACACGTGCCAGCCCTACCCGGCCGCGCACAGCGCCGGCGCCGTGACGGTGACCGGCCTGAACCTCGAGTCGGGCGAGGCGTCCCTCGTCATGAACCCCGTGGCGAACAACTACCAGCCTCCCGCCGGCGCGAAGCTCCGCTATCCGCCCGCCGACGAGGGCCAGACGGTCCGCTTCGAGGCCAGCGGCGATTACTTCGACGCCTTCGCGGTGGAGGCCAAGGGCGTGCGCCCGCTCGAGCTCCTGAACGACACGATCCGCCTCGATCCCGATCAAGACGTGCAGCTCGCGTGGACGCCGCCGGGGCAGGCCGGCGCCTCGGAGATCTACGTGAAGCTCGACATCAGCCATCACGGCGGCACGAAGGGCATGATCGAGTGCTCCGCCGAGGACACGGGCTCGCTCGACGTGCCGGGGTCGCTCGTCACGCAGCTCCTCGATCTCGGCGCGGCCGGCTTCCCGACCATCATCGTCACGCGCAGGTCCGTGGGCTCCGCGACGATCGCGTCCGGCCGGGTCGATCTCGTCATCTCGTCGCAGATCGAGAAGTCGGTCGAGATCGCGGGGATCACCTCGTGCAACGACAGCTCGCAGTGCCCCGAGGGCCAGACCTGCCAGAGCGATCTCACCTGCAAATGAGCCTCGCCGGCGGCCGGCGCGGCGCACAGCCCAGCTTAACCAAGACAAAGGAAACAGATCCCATGACCATCACTTATCGCCCCTTGCTGCTGCCCCTCGCCGTCGCGCTGCTCTCCACCGCCGTAGGCTGCTCCGGCTCGGACGCGGAGGCGCCGGGCGACGGGACGACCACCACGTCGTCGAGCTCCGGCGGCGCCACCTCCGGCGCCACCACCGGCGGCGCCACCTCCGGCGGCGCGACCACCGGCGGCGCCACCACCGGCGCCACGACCGGCGGCGCCACGACCGGCGGCGCCACCACCGGCACCGGCGGCGGGACGACCGAGAAATTCAGCTTCTTCGTGACCAGCCTCGTCGCCATGCAGGAGCTGTCGGGCTCGCAGGACGGCTTCGGGGGCGATCTCCGCTTCGGGGAGACGGGCCCGGGCGCCGGCCTCCGCGGCGCGGACAAGATCTGCGCGACGATCGCCGAGAGGAGCCTCCCGGGCGCGGGGAGCAAGCAGTGGCGCGCGTTCCTGAGCGCCGTCGCCGGAGAGGACGGCAAGCAGGTCGACGCGATCGACCGGATCGGCGAGGGGCCCTGGTACGACCGGCTCGGCCGGCTGGTCGCCAACAACAAGCAGGAGCTGCTCAACGATCGACCCACCGCGGCCGACGAGGCGATCATCGATGATCTGCCGAACGAGGACGGCGTCCCCAACCACCAGCCCGATCCGAGCCAGCCCGAGGTCGATAACCACGACATCCTGACGGGGACCAACGACCAGGGCAAGCTCTACAGCGCGACGGCCACGTGCAAGGACTGGACGGCCGCGGCGGGCGACAAGAACGCGGAGGGGAGGCCGCGCGTCGGGCACTCGTGGCCGAGGAACTTCGGCGGGGGCTTCCCCACCGGCGGGGGCTTCCCCACCGGCGGGGGCTTCCCCACCGGCGGGGGGGACCCCGGCGGCCCCGGCGGGAACCTCAACATGGCCAACTGGATGTCGTCCCTCGACGAGTCGGGGTGTGCGCCTGGCATCAACCTCCTGGAGACCGGGGGACCGCTGCCCAACGAGTCGACCGTCGGCTCGGGCGGCGGCTACGGCGGGATCTACTGCTTCGCGCTGACGCCCTGACGCAGGCGTGCCGGCGCGCGCCGCCCCTCGATCAACTTACTTGTCTCAGGAGGACTCATGGTTCAAGGCAAACGCATCTCGTCGATCGTCGCGCTCGCCCTGCTCTCCGCGGTGCTGCCGGGCGCGTGCGGCGGCGGCGGCGGCGCACCGGACGACGTCGGCGCGGCTCCGGAGGTCTGCGAGCGCAAGGGCGACGACGGATCGACGGAGTTCCTCAAGCGCGTCGGGTGCGCCGAGGACTTCGAGGCGCTCGCGTCGGCGCCCGTCGACGCGAGCTTGCCCGGCGCGCGCTCGGTCAAGGTCGTCCTGGATCAGGCCGATCAGAACGCGCTGTATTTCCAGAACAGCGTTCTCTACCAGATCCATTACGACTTCGTATCTTCGCACCTGTCCGGCGAGGGGCTGCCCTATGTCCCCCCCCTCGCCGATTTCAACGCGACCGAGTACTTCACGCCGGATCGCCGCTTCGTCCTCGGCGCGGTGACGCATTACGAGGGCCCCGACGCGTGGGCGCTCGAGCTGTCTCCGTACGACACCGCGTCCGCGGACATGATCGCCACCCTGTTCCGGGCGGTGAAGGGGGCCTCCTTCTTCGGCGCGAAGCTCGCCTTCCACCCCACGTCGGAGGCCGTCGCGGTCGAGGCGAAGAAGCTGCCCGCCGACGTCCCCGTGGTCAGCACCGGCGATCTCTACGCCGGGATCGACTACCAGCCGCTCTCGCTCGGCACGGCCATGGGGCGCCTCCACTTCGCGAAGGCGGCGGATCTCGACGACGAGTACCTGTCCCATCAGGACATCGTGGTGCTCGACGAGGCGCCCAACGACATCTCGGTCGTCCAGGGGATCATCACCGAGGAGTTCCAGACGCCGCTGTCGCACGTCAACGTGCTCTCCCAGAACCGGCGCACGCCCAACATGGGGCTGCGCAACGCGATGAGCCACCCGGAGCTGCTCGCGCTCAAGGACAAGCTGGTCGAGCTCACCGCGGGGCCGTCGTCCTGGAGCGTCCGCGAGGTCACCGAGGCCGAGGCCGAGGCGTTCTGGGAGGCGCACAAGCCCGACCCCGTCACGCTCCCCGAGCTCGACCTGACGGTCACCGATCTGCGCGACATCGCGGAGGTGACCCCCGATCCGCCGGAGGGCGAGCCGCTCCGGGACGCGATCAAGCAGGCCGTCCTCGCCTTCGGCGGCAAGGCGGCCCACTACTCCATCCTGTCGAGGATCCCCGACCTCCCGATCCAGAAGGCGTTCGCGATCCCGGTCTACTACTACGACCAGTTCATGAAGCAGAACGGCTTCTACGAGCAGATCGAGGCGATGCTCGACGACCCGAAGTTCAACACCGACCCGGCGGCCCGCGACGAGCAGCTGAAGGCGCTCCGCGACGCCATGAAGGCGGCGCCGGTCGACGCCGACTTCCAGGCGCTCCTCAAGGCGAAGATCGAGGCGGAGTACCCCGGGCACAAGATGCGGTTCCGCACCAGCACGAACAGCGAGGATCTCGACGGGTTCCCGTGCGCCGGCTGCTACGACTCGAACACCGGCGATCCGACCGACTGGGAGGACGTCCTCGACGCCATCCGCAAGACGTACGCGAGCGCCTGGAAGCTCCGCACCTTCGATGAGCGCACCTATTACGGCATCGATCACCGGTCGATCGGGATGGCCCTGCTCGTGCACCACAACTTCCCCGACGAGGAGGCGAACGGCGTGGCCATCACCAACAACCCGTTCGACACGGCCGGCGTCCAGCCCGCGTTCTACGTCAACGTGCAGGCGGGCGGCGACGTGGAGGTCGTGGCCCCGCCGGCGGGCGTGACGAACGACGAGTTCCTCTACTTCTTCAACCAGCCGAACCAGCCGGTCACCTACCTGACGCACTCGACCCTCGTGCCCGAGGGCCAGACGGTCCTCACGGCGGCGCAGGTGCACGCGCTCGGCAAGGCGCTCGACGCCATCCACACCCGGTTCTCCCCCGCGTACGGCCCCGCGGCGGGCAACACGGGCTGGTACGCGATGGACGTGGAGTTCAAGTTCGACGACGACGCGAGCCCGAACGAGCCGCCGACGCTCTACATCAAGCAAGCGCGCCCCTACCCCGGCCGCGGGGCTGCCGCCGGGGCGCCGTGAGGCGGCCGACCGCGGGCCCGGGGGGGCCGCGCCCCGCGGTCGCCGCAGGCGAGAACGGACCGTCATGATCGACTGGCTCGGATGGCTCACCCAGGGGAGCGCCGTGGACCTCCGCAGGGCCCTCGTGGCGCTCCTGCTCGCGTTCGGGCTGGGGCAGGTGGTCGCGCTCGTCTACATGGCCACCTTCCGCGGCCTCTCCTACGCCCGCTCCGCCGTGCACAGCATGGCCATGGGCAGCGTCATCACGTGCATGCTGATGCTCGCCGTGGGCAGCAGCCTCGCCGCCGGCATCGGCGTCGCCGTGGGCCTCAGCGCGGTCCGCTTCCGCACGACGCTCCGCGATCCGCGCGACGTCATGTTCATCTTCGCGGCGCTCGGCGTCGGCATCGCCTGCGGGCTCCAGGCGTTCGGCGCGGCGCTCGCCGGGACGGCGATCTTCGGGGGCGGGACCTTGCTCCTCCACGTCACCGGCTACGGCGCGCGGCGGCAGCCGGACGGCCTGCTCCGCTTCACCGCGCCCTCGATGCCCGACGCGGAGGAGGCGCTCGCGAAGATCCTCCGCGCGCACTGCCAGACCTTCTCCCTCGTGACCCTCCGGGAGGCCGCGCAGGGGACCCTCATGGAGCACGCCTACCAGATCAGCGTCCGCGCGCCCGAGCTCCGCGCGTCGCTCGTCTCGAGGCTGCAGGCCATCCCGGGCGTGCAGGACGTCTCGCTCATGCTCCAGGAACCGACGCTGGATCTCTAGCGGCCGAGGCCCCTCGTCGAGGGGCCCGCCTCGCTCGCCCCGCGGGCGCGCTCGACCCGTCGACGCGACCGCCGTCGTCATCACCGCGCAAGGATCACCGATGCACAGCTACCTGCGACTCCGCTCGGCGCTCAAGGACGCCGGCCCCGCGATCACCCTCGTGCTCACGCTCGGAGCCGCGCTGTGGCTCCACCTGGACGGCGGCGGCCCGCGCGGGCAGGTCTTCGGCTTCGCGGAGGCGCTGCCCGAGGCGATCTCGCCGATCGAGACCGCCCGCGTCGCCTCCATCGAGGTGACCGTCGGCCAGGAGGTCTCGGCCGGGCAGGTCATCGCGACGCTGGACGCCTCGGCGATCGACGCCGAGATCAGCGTCGCGAAGGCGGAGAAGGCGCAGGTCGAGGCCGATCTCCGGATGGAGCTCGCCCTCGTCGAGCAGAAGCTCGACGTGGATCGCGCGTCGGTCGAGCGCCACCTCGCCGAGCAGCGCGAGGAGCAGCGCCGGGCGGTGGCCGAGGCGAAGGTGCTGGACGGCGAGATCTCGAGGATGAGGCAGCTCGTCGAGGGCCACCTGACGGCCGTCGACCAGCTGGCGAAGCTCGATCTGCAGCGCGCGACGGTGACGGCGATCGCCAGCGAGAAGCCGCGGACCCTGAGCCTGCTCACGGCGCAGCTCGAGGCGGCCGATCGGCGCCGGAGCGAGCTCCGGGATCAGACGTCGGGGCTCGCGGCGAAGCTCGACGCCGACGCGCGCGTCGCGTCCGAGCGCATCGCGATGCTCGAGCAGCGGCGCGCCGGGTACGCGCTGCGCGCGGCGAGCGCGGGGCGCGTGGCCTCGATCGACCGGCAGCCCGGCGACGTGGTCCCGGCCGGCGAGCCCGTGGCGCAGCTCGTGAGCGCGCGCTCGGGCGCGCGCGCGATCGCCTGCGTCCCCGAGCGGCTCGCGCTCGGCGTCCACGAGGGCGACGGCGCCGAGCTCTGGATCCGGGGCCAGCTCGGCGACGCGCTGCCGGGCACGGTCGCCGCGGTGGGTCCGCTCGTCTCGGAGCTCCCCCCGCGCTGCTGGCCGGCGCCGCAGGTGCCCGCGTGGGGCCGCGTGGTCACCATCGCGCTCGACGCGCCGGCCGCGCTCGTCCCCGGCCAGGCCTTCGACATCACCTTCGGCGGCGCGCGGGCGGCCGCGCCGCCCAGGCCCGCCCCGGCGCCGCCCAAGCCCGCCCCCGCCCCCGCCGCGCCCGGCGCCGCCGCCGCGCCGCAGGCCGCCGCGGCCTCGTCGCGGCTCCCCATGAAGGTGCCGCCGGCGCTGGCCGGCCGCTCGCGCCTCGAGCCGTCCGGCGTCCTCGCCCGCCCCGGCGAGTCGCGGTACCTCATCGTCAGCGACGACACCGGCCACGAGCGCAATGAGGGCGCGCCGTGGCTCTTCGCGATGTCCGCGGGCGGCGCCGTCGCGCCGGATCCGGTGCCCGTGAGCGGCGTCGACGAGCTGAGCGACGTCGAGGGGATCGCCGCCGGCGACGCGGGCGAGGTCTACCTCCTCTCGTCGCAGAGCTACAGCAAGAAGGGGAAGCGCAAGCCCGCGCGGACCGCGCTCCTCCGCCTCCGCCCGGAGGGCGGCGGCTTCCGCGTCGACGGCGAGATCCACCTGGCGGAGCTGCTCGACGCGGCCCCCGCGCGCGCCGCGGCGCTCGGCCTCCCGGACGGGACGCGGGCGCTCGACATCGAGGGCCTCGCCTTCCGGCAGGGCGCGCTGTACCTCGGGCTGAAGGCGCCCCTCGATCCGCAGGGCAACGCGATGCTCTGGCGGGTCGCCGCCCCGCTCGCGCTCTTCGGCGGCGAGGGCGCCTCCCCGGTCCAGGCCGCGCGGGCGAAGGGCGGCCGGGCCGCGGACGAGGCGAGGCGCTTCGAGGCGGCCGGCGTCTCGCTGTGGGCGCGCGCGCGCGTCGACGTGGAGGTCGACGGGCGGCCCACGCCGGGCGGCATCTCGGAGCTCGCCTTCATGCCGGACGGCTCGCTCGCGATCGCGTCCACGCCCTCGACCGCGGACGGCGATGCCGGCGCGCTGTGGCGGGTCGATCGCCCCGAGGCCGGCGTCCTCTCGCCGCGCCTCGTCCAGCGGTTCCCGGGGCTCAAGCCCGAGGGGCTCACCCCCTCGCTCGCGCCGGGCGCGCTGATGATCGTGTTCGACGCCGGCAGCGCCGCGCCCTCGTTCCAGGAGCTCCCGTGGCGCCCGTGAGCGCGGGCCCCGGCGCCCCGCTCGCGCCGCGCCGCGGCGCGGTCGGCCGGCCCCAGTCCGCGCGGGCGGACGCGGAGGAGAGGCGGTATCCAGAGAGATGCTCCACTGGAAACCGGGAACGATGAGAACCAGCCACGCTTCCGCCGCCCTCGCCCTCCTCCTCGTGGTGGCGAGCCAGAGCGGCTGTCCGGTGCACGAGGAGACCGGCGAAGCGGTCTTCGATCGGACGAAGCTGCACACGATCGCGATCACCGTCGACGAGGCCCACCTGGAACAGCTCGCCACGGATCTCGACAACCGCGTGCCGTGCACGCTGACCTACGACGGCGAGGTCGTCCGCGGCGCCGGGATCCGGCAGAAGGGCAATGACATCAAGGAGCTCGAGAAGAAGCCGAGCTTCAGCGTCAAGATCGACGAGTTCGACGAGCGGGCGGAGCTCGACGGGGTCAAGAAGCTCTTGTTGAACAGCGCCAAGCAGGACTCGAGCTTTTTGCGCGAGCAGCTCGGGGGGGACATGCACGAGCGCGCCGGGGTGCCCGCCGCGCGCACCGCGCACGCGGTGGTGAGCCTCAACGGCGTCGACAAGGGCATCTACGTCGTCACCGAGGCCATCGACAAGCGGTTCCTGAGGCGCCATTTCGGCGAGAAGAACGACGAAGGGGCGCTCTACGAGGGGCCGTGCTGCGGCGATTTCGTCGACGATCTCGGCGCCGCGGAGCTCGACGGCGGGGAAGACAAGGGCGCGGCCGCGCTCCGCGCGCTCGCCGAGGCCATCCGGGACACGCCGGACGAGGCGCTCGCGGCGAAGGTCGGCGAGCACCTCGACCTCGATCGCTTCATCACGAGCTTCGCCCTCGAGGCGCTCCTCGGTCACTGGGACGGCTACGCGTACCGCGCGAACAACTATTACCTGTACAAGAACCCGGTCGACGGGCGCTTCGTGTTCCTTCCCCACGGGATGGACCGCATCCTGGACGACCCGCGCTTCGACACCGAGACCGCGCCGGTCGCCGTGCTCCCGCGCCGGATCCGCGAGATCCCGGCGCTCGACGCGCGGTTCCGCGCCGAGCTCGACCGCATCGCGCGCGCGGCGTGGGACGAGGGCGCCGCGCTCGCGGCCATCGAGCGGGCGGCGCAGGTGATCAACACGGCCAGCGCCGGCGAGGCGACCCGGGACGATCTGATCGAGTTCAACGCGAACGCGAGCGCGCTCCGGGACGACCTGAAGCTGCGCCGCGCCCTGATCGATCCCGCGATCGTGTGCGGCGACGGCGACGTCGCGGGGCTCGAGACGTGCGATGACGGCAACACGGCGGCCGGCGACGGGTGCAGCGCGGCGTGCCGCGTCGAGCCCTGACCGCCGGCGACCGTCCCTGTTGCCGCACAGCATCGAGCGTGACCGAGCTCAACCGTCGTATTGCGCAAGCCGCTGCCGGAGCCCGCGAACGGTTGCGGGATGGCGCAAAGGCCCGCAGACGTCCCGATCCGACAGAGCGCCTCCGGCGCCGCTGAACCGCAAAATCCCGACGCCTTCCGCCGGCCCTACCGCGGCATGCGCGATGCTGCAGGCGGAGCCCGGCGCGCAAGGGGCGGTGGGGCCGCCCTGGAGATTCTGCTGTCAGCAGAGCGGCTGTCCGCAGAGCTCGCCGCGCCCGCGATGATGTTGCCGAACGTCACCAGGGAGAAGGTGCACCATGCGAAGCGTATTCCACTCTCGCGCGAGTAGAACGATGCTCATCGCGCTCGTCGCCGCGACGCCGGCGTGCGACCGGGACGCGGAGGGCGCCGCGGCGAAGGAGGCCGCGGAGACAGGGGTCATTCATGCGGCGCTCACGGTCGGAGGCTTGCGTCACGACGTCGTCGCGGTCCACTACAAGGTCGTCGCCCTGGACGGCACCTGCGGTGATGCG
The DNA here is from genome assembly GCF_028553905.1 of Sorangium sp. So ce836. Lineage (NCBI taxonomy): Bacteria > Pseudomonadati > Myxococcota > Polyangiales > Polyangiaceae > Sorangium > Sorangium sp. So ce836. Next base: position 12,465,316 of record NZ_CP102233.1, read on the forward strand.
GCCATCGCGGATACGACGAGCGCGCTGGAAGAGGAGGCGCTCCCCGAGCGCGCGCTGCCTCCCGGGTCCAGGGTCCACGCGGGGGCCGACGGCCTGTTCGTGGTGCCGCCCGGCGTCTACCGCGTCTGCGCGACGCCGCTGAGCAGCGCCGGCCCTTCGGTGGAGTGCGCCCCCGCCGAGGCGACGGCCTCGGTCTTCCCCGAGGGGACGTCCGAGATCACCCTCGTATCCCAGTGCGCCGGGGCGCCGAACGGCGGGCTCGACGTCATCGCCGCCCTGAACGACCCGCCGGCGATCGAGGACATCGACATCGCCCCGAGCAAGTTCATCACGCAGTGCGAGACCGCCACGATCGCGGTGACGGCGTCGGATCCCGACGGCGACGCGCTCTCGGTCGCCTGGGAGCTCACGGGCGGCGCGGGCGAGCTCGCGGGCGCCGGCAGCGCCGCGACGTTCACCCCGGCGGGCCCGGGCGTCGCCACGGTCCAGGTGACGGTCACCGATGTGCTTGGCGGGAGCAGCCGGCTCTCGTTCCCCCTGCACGTGTCGGCAGCGGACTGCGGCGGGGGGACCTGCAGCGACGGCATCCTGAACCAGGGCGAGACCGGCGTCGACTGCGGGGGCCCGTGCGCGCCGTGCGGCGGCGTCTCGGTCTTCAGCTACGTCGACACGCCGGCGGACGACGTGGGCATCAAATCGCTCTACGACTTCTTCTCGAGCCTCGGCAGCGTGAGCTCGAGCCAGTACATCCTGTTCGAGATCGTCACGAGCGAGGGCGCGACCGCCTGGTGCTCCGAGAACGCCGCCTTCTACGTCGACACCTACGTCACGCAGACGAACGAGGGCGGCGGCACCTTCTATTCGGGCCCCTGGAACAAGTACTGGCGCGTGCTCGACGGCCCCTGGTCCGGCCCGGACACGGGGCAGTACTCGAACAGCTACGCAGCGAGCTGCGACGAGAGCCCGTACTCGTGGTGCGCCGAGTGGGACCTGGGGGGCAACCGCTGGGCCGTGATGCCCTATCACACCGTGACCAACGGCGAGAGCTACCTCAACTGGAGCTACTCGAACGGCGAGAACTGGGGGGTCACGATCGCGGTCGGCGATGACCGCCTGTCGACCTGCGGCTTCTAGTCTCTCCGCTGCTGGCGTGCCTGGACACAGCTGTCCGACGCCGGGCAGCCGTGGTCTGCTCGCGGAAGCGGCGCACGCCTTCAGGGCTGTCTCTGGGCGGATGGCCTCGTCTGTCCGATCTCGAGCCAGCCCCGGAGCATCAGGGTCCGCAGCAGGACGACGAAGTCGTCCTCGGTGAGCGCGTCGTCGGAGGCCGAACCGACGGCGGCCAGGACCTCGCGAGCCGTCCGCTCGCCGTCGATGGACGACAGGAGCCTGCGCAGGAAAGCGCCGAGCGGGCCCGGGATCGACATCGATTTGCCGCTCGCGGCGATCAGCTCCACACGAGGCTTCGCGCCCCCGGGGCCGAAGGACCACCCCTCGAGCAGATGGATGCGTCGGCCCGCGATGAGCCGCGGGATCATGTCCAGGATCGCGGTCCCGCGCCGGGCGGCGTGGCCCTCGAAGGCGCGCGCGACGGGATCGGGCGCGAGGTCTCCGCGCTTCTTGGCGGCGAAGAAGATGGTGGAGTGAACCGACGCAGGGAGCCACTCGTCGAGCGCCGAGAGGTCGTGGAACATGGCCCTCCTCCGGCGGATCTCCAGCGCGTCGAACGCGAGGTCATCGAGAAATGCCGGCATGTCGTCGCACGTCAGGAGCCCGGCATCCGGTGGATCCGAGGAGCGGCGGAAGGGCAAGCCGAGATTGAGCCATACGCCTCCTGGGGACAGGACCCGGTTGATCTCCCGCGCGATGAACGTCGGCGCCCCGGCGATGTCCAGCAGGTACTGGGTCACGACGAGCGATATCGATCCGGGAGCGAAGGGCAGCGCGGCGGCGTCCGCCACGATGAAGCCTGCCCCTCTGGGAGGCGTCGTCGGCCCTCGCATCGAGACCTGGCGCCAGCGCGCCTGTGGGAGCTGCAGCGAGAGCGCGCCGCCCCGCAGCAGGTGGTCGGCGAGCAGCAGGTGCGGCAGCGAGACGTCGAGCCCGAGGCTCGCGGGGAAGGCCGTGGCCAGGCTCGCGACGAGCCCCCCGGCGCCGCAGCCGAGCACGGCCGCGACGCTCCGATCCGGGCAATGCCGCAGGACCGCGTCGAGGACGAACGCGCGGTCGGCGCGGAATTCCTCGGTGTCGGTCCAATCGATGTACAGATACGTGAACCTGTCTTCCCAGCCGGCCATCCGCGTCGCCATGAAGTCGCTCGTGCCGATCGGGCGCCGAGGAAGGCCCTCCGTTTGCGCGAGCGCGGGATCCAGGACGCGCTTCACGGCCTCGCGGTTCACCGGCTGCGCCGCGTCGGGCACCGTGGCGAGCTGCGTCCGCAGCGCGTCGATCGACACGTGCGGCCTGAACGTCAGGATGGGAATGCCGAGGATGGACGGGGCCTCGGTCCCGCATACGACACAGGCATCAGGCCGCGCGGCGCCGAAGGCTCGCCCGCAGCGCACGCAGGACCACGAGATATCGCCGTTTCCCATATCGATGCTCCATGGACAGTTCGATGGCGGGCGCAAGGGGGCGGCTGGCGATGCTCGCCAGGGCCATCGCAGGGCTCGCCGGGGCCCACCCCTACAGGCTCTGTAAGCCTGTAAGCATCCTAAGCGTAAGCATCCGCCGTGCCACGCGGCGACCTCGCCACAGAGGCTCGTTTCGTGCGTCGGACGGCGCTCCAGCCTGTTCGGCGCGTGTCGGAACATGACGTGCGGATTCGAGCCAATGGTCGTCGACGAGGGCGCCGATCCGCGCTCCCGGCTCAGCCCGGCCGCGCGGCCCGGGTGAGGCTCCGCCGCGCCCGTGCTATGGGGCTGCCATGCCGAACGCCGCCGGCGACATCGACGTGGAGGCGCTCAACGACCGCCTCGCCCGGGAGCACCCGATCGACGACTACTACGACCGCGCCCCGCTGCCGATCCGGCTCATCGAGCGCGAGCGGCTCGCCATCATCCGCGACATGCTCGGCGACTGCGCGGGCCTCGACCTCGCCGAGGTCGGCTCCGGCGGCGGCCACGTGCTGCGCATGTTCCCGCGGGCGCGCATCACGGCGATCGACGTCTCCGACGTCTTCCTCGACACCGCCCGCAAGAACCTCGCGGGCTACGACGCCCGCTTCCTCAAGGGCGAGGTCGACGGGCTCGACCTCCCCGCCGCGAGCTTCGATCGCATCATCTGCACCGAGGTCCTGGAGCACACGGTCGATCCCTCCGCCGTCCTCGCGGCCATCGCCCGCCTCCTGCGCCCCGCCGGCGTCGCCGCGATCACGGTCCCGAACGACCCGCTCATCGCGCGGCTGAAGGGCCTCGTCCGCCGCACGCCCGTCGGCTACCTCCTGCGCGACCGCATCCAGTGGGGCGGCGACGTCTACCACCTGCACCAGTGGACGCCGGACGAGTTCGGCCGCCTTCTCGAGCGCCACTTCCGCGTGACCGAGCGCCGCGCCGCGCCCCACGGCGTCCTGCCGATCCGCGCCTGCTTCCGCTGCGTCCCCCGGTGACCCCCGCCGTGCACCCGGACCGCCCCGAGCGCCCGTCGCCCCGCCGCGGGCTCCCCTTCCAGGCAAGATAGGCGAACCACCATGTCCGAACCCCAGTCCGAGCCTGCTCCGGAGACCCCGATCGAGCTCTCCGTCATCGTGCCGTGTCTGAACGAAGAGCTGAACATCCCCGAGCTCACCGAGCGCGTCCTCGGCGTCTTCCGCGAGGGCGCCCTCGCGGGGGAGCTCATCCTCGTCGACGACGGCTCGACCGACGGCACCGCCACCACGATCCGCGCGCTCGTGGCCGCGCACCCCGGGCTCGTCGTGGGGTGCTTCCACCCGCAGAACCGCGGCATCAGCGCGGCGTGGCGCACCGGCGCGGCCGCCGCGCGCGGCAAGCTCGTCGCCATCATCGACGCCGATCTCCAGTACCAGCCCGAGGACCTGCTGCGCCTCCGGCGCGAGCTCTACGAGCACAGCGTCGATGTCATCCAGGGCTGGAGGAGCGCCGTCGGCCGGCGCAAGGACCGCCGTTACCACCTGAGCCGCGGGTTCAACTCCCTGCTGAACACCACCTTCGGGATGTCGCTCCAGGACAACAAGAGCGGCTTCGTGATGTGCGCGCGCGAGGTGTTCCAGGACCTCTTGACGTACAAGGGCAGCTATTTCTACTGGCAATCGTTCATCCTGGTCGCCGCCCACGCCAAGGGCTACTCGTACAAGGAGGTCGAGACGCTCTTCGAGCAGCGCCGGCAGGGCGTCTCCTTCCTCGACAAGGGGGCGGCCGGCGCCGTGGTGAAATCGTTCTACGACCTCGGCAAGGCGATGTGGGAGTACCGCGTGGGCCGGCCCCCGGCGGACGTGGCCACGCAGTACCTCCGCCGCCACCCGGTGATCGATCGCTCGCCGGAGCGCGATCCGCTCATCACGGCGAAGTGGCGCGCGTACCTCGCAGCGTTCAACCACACCCACTGGATGATCACGCGCGACGTCGAGCATTACTACGAGACGCTGCGCAAGACGCAGTGGCTCACGCCGGAGCAGACCCGCGAGCTCCAGGACGAGAAGCTGCGGCGGCTGCTCCGCCACTGCTACCGCAACGTGCCCTATTACCGCGCCCGCATGCAGGAGCTCAAGCTGCGGCCCGAGGACATCCGCGGCCAGGAGGACCTCCACAAGCTGCCGTTCCTCACCAAGACGGATATCCGGCGCCACCTCTACTTCGACATCATGTCGGAGAACCACGACAAGTCGCAGGTCCTCAAGATCACGACGAGCGGCTCCACGGGCGAGCCCTTCGTCTGCTACGCCGACCGGGCGCAGCTCGAGTTCCGCTGGGCGGCGACGCTCCGGGCGCAGGAGTGGACGGGCTACCGCTTCGGCGACCCGACAGTGCGGCTGTGGCACCAGACGATCGGCATGACCCGGTGGCAGGCGGCCCGCGAGCGCGCGGACGCCATCCTGTCGAACCGGACGTTCATCCCCATCTTCGAGCTGTCCGACGACAACCTGGGCAAGATGATCGCGCGGATCGCCGAGGTGCAGCCGGTGCTCATGGACGGCTACGCCGAGGCGCTCGACTTCCTGGCGCACTACGTGAAGGGCACCGGCAAGGTCGCGGCCCGGCCGCGCGCGATCATGTCGAGCGCGCAGACGCTGCCGCTGCCGAGCCGCCGGCTCATCGAGGAGGCGTTCGGCTGCGAGGTCTTCGACAAGTACGGCAGCCGCGAGTTCTCGGGCATCGCCTACGAGTGCGAGGCGCACGAGGGCCACCACGTCGTGGCCGAGGGGTACATCGTCGAGATCCTCCGCGACGGGCGCCCGGCGGAGCCCGGGGAGATCGGAGAGGTGGTGATCACCGACCTCAACAACTTCTGCATGCCCTTCGTCCGCTACCGCATCGGCGATCTCGCCGAGGCGATGCATCCGGCCGTGCCGTGCCCTTGCGGCCGCGGGGCGCCGCGCGTGGGCCGCATCGAGGGGCGGGTCCAGTCGATCATCCGGGGGACGGACGGGCGTTATCTGCCCGGCACGTTCTTCGCGCACTACCTCAAGGAGTTCGATTACGCGATCAAGCGCTTTCAGGTGGTGCAGGAGGAGCGCGACGCCATCACGTTCCGCGTGGTCAAGGGCGGGCGGTTCTCGCAGCAGGTGCTGGACGAGGTGCTGTCCACGTTCCGCCGCTTCCTCGGCGAGCGGATGCGCATCCAGGTCGAGTTCGCGGACGACATCGCGCTCGTCCGCACGGGCAAGCACCTCGCGAGCGTCTCGCGCCTGAACGTCGATTTCCAGCGCGCCGCGCCGGCGGAGATCCTGTCGTTCGGCGCGAACGGCGCGGGCGGTTGAGAGGGGCGCTCCGGATGACAACGGTGATGAGCCGCGTTGTGACGGTATCGAGGCCGGGCCTCGGCTACGCCGATCGCGCACCGTACGGCGCGCCGGGCCCGGTCTACGAGGCCGTCGAGGCGCTCTTCCGGGGGCTCGGCCTCGACGCGGCGCGCGCCGGCACGCCCGCGTGGAACCCGCTCGGCGACCTGATCGCGCCGGGCGACCGGGTCATCATCAAGCCGAACCTCGTCTCGTCGAAGAACCTGCACCAGAAGATCACGGGCAAGCGGCTCGCCGCGTCGAGCACGCACGGCTCGCTCCTCCGGCCGGTGCTCGACTATGCGCTCCGCGCCGCCGGCCCGCGCGGGCGGGTGCGCGTGGTCGACTCGCCGGTCGAGGGCTGCGAGATCGAGAAGGTCGCCGGCCCTCTCGGCATCTTCGACGTCATCGATCACCTGAAGGCCCAGGGTCATGACGTCGATTTCATCGACCTGCGTTATTTCCGGGTCGCGCCCGTGTTCGCGCTCGACGACGTGCGCCGCTTCGGCCGCTCGTGGAACCTCGGGCTGCTCCTCCGCCGCCCGCTGCCCGGCGATCCCCGGGGCTACCGCGTGGTCGATCTCGGCCGGGACAGCTTCTTCGCCGGCGCGGGCGCCCCGCGCCCCGGCGCGCTCCGCTTCCACCGCAGCCATTACGCGACGCCGGTGCCGCACCACACCGGGGAGCGGCACGAGTACAGCATTCCGCAGACGCTCCTCGACGCGGATGTCGTCATCAACCTGCCCAAGCTGAAGACGCACAAGAAGACCGGGGTCACGCTCTCGCTGAAGAGCGTGATCGGGTTGACGAACGAGAAGTACTGGCTCCCGCACTTCACCGAGGGGGATCCGTCGGTGGGCGGCGACGAGTTCGATCGTCCCCAGGGCCTCGGTGACGCGGTGGAGGACAAGCTGAGCCGGTTCCCGCTCCCGGGCGATCACTCGCTCGTGGCGCGCGCGCCGCGGCTCGGGGCGCCGCCGAAGGTCATCGACGGGAGCTGGGAGGGGAACGACACGCTCTGGCGGACCATCCTGGATCTCAACCGCATCCTGTTCTTCGCCGACCGCGGCGGCGCGCTGCGCGGCGAGCCGCAGCGGCGGTACCTGACGATCGTGGACGGCATCGTCGCGGGCGAGGGCGAGGGGCCGCTCGGCGCGACGCCGGTGCCCGCGGGGCTCTTGATCGGCGGGTTCGACCCGAGCGTCGTCGACGCGATCGCGTCGCGGGTGATGGGCTTCGATCCGGCGCGGATACCGCTCGTGCGCGCGTCGCTGGGCGGGGTGTTGCTCCCCGGCGGCCGCCTCGACGAGGTCGAGCACATCGTCGATGGGCCCGCGCCGACCCACCGGTTCAAGCCGCCCCGGAGCTGGCCGTCGCTGCTGGCGGGCGTGGCCGGCGCGGCGGCCTGACCCAGAGTTCCGCGCGTTCGGCCAGAGCACCGCGCTCCGCGGCTCGGCATCCTCAGCACGAAATCCACGCTTGGTCGCAGGCCGTTCGCTCCAGAGGGGGTGTCGCTACGCCTGGCACGCCGGTTGCGGTTCGCGAGCCTCGGCTCTCCCCCATCGAGTGGCACATTTTGACCGGGAGAGCGGGAGGCATGACATGAATGGCATGATGCGAACGACGATGACCTGGCTCGGGCGCGGGACCAGAGTGACCCTGCCGCTGCTGGCGCTGCTCTGCGCCTGCTCGTGTGGACCCGTCGGCCCCGATCCCAGCGCGATCGCCGATGTGCCAAGCGAGATCGACCCTGGCACGGAGATCACGGTCTCCACGCCGGCCAGCGTCGACCCGCTGCTCCAGGAGCTCGACGAGGCGCGGCTGGCGACCGCGGACGAGCTGCGAGCGAGCCACACCGTCGAGTTCGCGCCGAACCTCGGCTACGACCCGCTCGCCGCGACGAACCTCGACCCGATCCTGAACGCCTTCTTCTCGGCTGACAACGCTCCGAAAGAGCGCCTGTCGCAGATGGGCTTCGCCATCGCCGCGGGCCACCGATTCTCGTCGTTCGCCCTCGGCTATTCCACTATTTACATGGAGGATCTGCCGGTGTTCATCAGCAGCGACATGGTGCTGGAGGCCATCTACCGCTCGCACGACAAGATCCTCCAGCAGCTGGAGAAGAAGGCGCTGCGGCCTCGGCTCAAGCGCTTGCTGACCGACGTTCGCAGCTCGCTGATCGACGCGGCCGACAGGCTGGAGCCGGAGGTGGCGTCCGATCTGAACTTCTACCTGGGCGTGGCCGTGTCGCTCTTGAACGGCAAGGTCGACTCCCGCGAGCCTGCAGGGGTGCAGAGCTTCGTCGACGCCGCCACGCGCGCCGCGGGGATCCAGGAGCGCGTGCTGTTCGGCGTGAAGCGGAACATCGACTTCTCCCAGTTCAAGCCGCGCGGGCACTACGACGGCGACCCGGAGCTCGAGCGCTACTTCCGCAGCATGATGTGGCTCGGCCGCATCGACTTTCGCCTGCTCGAGACGCAAGAAGACGGCAAGCAGATCTTGCGGCGCAGGCAGGTCGAGAGCGTCATCGCGCTGCGCCGGCTCCTCGACGAGAGCACGTTCGCGGAATACAAATCGATCGACGCGACCATCAGCGCGTTCGTGGGCGAGCACGACTACATGACGCTGCCGGAGGTGGACGAGCTGCTCACCGCGCTCGACGCCCCCGACGGGATCGCCGCCGTCGACGACGCGACCCTCGCCGGCGCGCTCGTCGACGGTCAGTTCGGCGAGCAGCGGATCGCCAGCCACGTGATGAGGCGACAGGCCGGCGGCGCGAGCACCTTCCCCTTGAACCTGAGCTTCGCGCTGTTCGGCCAGCGCTACACCGTCGACAGCCACGTCTTCTCGAACCTCGTCTACGACCGCCTGCCCACGCGCGTCGTGCCCGACCCGCTCGACGTGGCGTTCGCCGCGCTGGGCAACGACCAGGCGCTCGGCCTGCTCGGCGACGAGCTCGACGTCGAGGCCGGCTATCCCGGCGAGCTCTCCGCGGTGCGCCTCTTGGTCGACGAGCACCCCGAGCCATACTGGGAGGGCAGCCTGTACACGAGCTGGCTCGGCGCGCTCCGCACGCTGTCGCCCGCGGCGGGCGCCCCGCCTTCGGACCTGCCCGCGGTGGCCCGCAGCGAAGCCTGGGGCCGCCGGCTGCTCAACACCCAGCTCAGCTCGTGGGCGCAGCTCCGCCACAACAACGTGCTTTACGTGAAGCAGTCGTATACGTCGAACGCGTCGTGCGAGTATCCCGACGCCTACGTCGACCCCTACCCCGAGTTCTTCGAGGCCGTGGTCCGCTTCGCCGAGCGCGCGCAGGAGCTCACCGCCACGCTCGAGCTCGATCCGAGCTTCGGCGGCCAGATCGAGGATTACTTCGCGCGCGTCGCGCGCATCAACCTCACGCTCGCCGAGATGGCGCGCGCCCAGCGCAGCGGCCAGCCGCACAACGCGGAGCACCTCGCGTTCATCAACCGGGCCGTCACGGCCAGCGTGAACTGCGACGGGACCGTCCTCGGCCACTCCGGCTGGTACAGCGAGCTCCACTTCGACCCGCTGCAGGCCGTGGAGATGGATCCCACCATCACCGACGTGCACACCGACATCGGCGGCGACTTGCCGGTCCCTCGTAAGCCCAGCGTGCTTCACGTGGGCACCGGCGTGCCGCGCCTGATGGTGGTGACCGTCGACTCCTGCCAGGGTCCCCGCGCGTACGCGGGCGTCGTCTCCGCCTACCACGAAGTCCTTGAAGACGGCCTGGTGCGCCTCACCGACGAGGAATGGAAGACGAAGGTCCAAACCGACAACGATCTGCCGGTCGTGCCCTGGCTCGCTCCGTTGCTGAGCGAATGAGCGCGGGGACCCCGCTCGACAACGTCACCGCTGGCTCGAGCGCTCTGGCCCCCGGGTAGTCCAGCTCGCACCTTTCCAGTAGCACCGTCCCGCGCCGCGACGCGCTCGGAGATGCGGTGTAGCCTGCCGCAGCAGCACCGCGGGGCGCAGACGAGCCTGCCAGGGCGGCGGGCGCCCTCTTCCTCGTGGGGTAGCCCACGCGAGCATCGCCGCGGGCCGCCGCTCCGCAACCGTCGGGATCGCGGATACCCGCGCGCCGGTTTCTGATTGACGCCGGCCATGTTAACGCTCACAATCAGGACTCCGGGGATCCTTTAGCTTTGCCCTGGATGGGCCGTCCTGTGCACCGGGCCCTTCGTCCTCATCCGCTTCAACCTCGACGGTCGGGCTCTGAGGAGCTCGCTGGCCCTGTCGGGCATCCCTCTGGAGACTAGCATGACCACTCACCTCGCTCTGCCCCACCAACCCCTGACTCACCACCGCTCCACCCTTCGTCTCTCTGCCCTCGGCTGTGTGCTCGCGGCGCTCGCCGGTTGCGGCAGCGATCCGGACGACGGGCAGGAGCCCGCTGATGGGACGAGCAGCTCGGCGAGCACGACGACGAGCGCCAGCTCCACGGCGGGATCGGGTGGAGGGGGCACCGGCGGGTCGCCTGCCGCCGGGAGCGGGGGAGGCGTCACGAGCGCGAGCAGCAGCACGTCGGCCGCGGGGAGCGGCGGCTCCGCAGGGGAAGGGGGCAGCGGCGGCGAAGGAGGCAGCCCGCCGGTGACCTGCGACCTGCCCACCACGTTCAAGTGGAAGTCGAGCCAACCGGTGATCAGCCCCAAGCCGCCTGGTGGCCGCACCTGGGCCTCGGTCAAGGACCCGACCATCGTGTTCTTCAACAACAAGTACCACGTCTTTGCCACCGTGTTCGAGACCGCTCCGAGCAACAACTGGCAGTCGATCTACACGAGCTTCACGGACTTCCCTCAGGCGAACGCCGCTGAGCAGCACTTCATGGGGAGCTGGCCCACCGGCAGCACGGTCGCGCCCCAGGTCTTCTATTTCCGGCCGCACAACAAGTGGTACCTCATCTACCAGTGGAACGGCAGGTACTCGACCAACGACGACATCAACAACATGAACGGCTGGAGCCGCCCGCAGCCGCTGCTCAAGGGCGAGCCGGGCGCCATGGGGAACGTCCTCGGCGCGCTGGACTTCTGGAACATCTGCGACGACGCCAACTGCCATCTCTTCTTCTCGCGGGACGACGGGAAGCTCTACCGCTCCAAGGTCAGCATCGACAAGTTCCCGAACTTCGAGGGCTATGAGGTCGTCATGACGGCTCCCAGCTCGGGGCTCTTGTTCGAGGCCAGCAACGTCTACAAGATCGACGGGTCGAACAAGTACCTGCTCCTGGTGGAGGCGTTCGACAACAGCCCTCGCTTCTTCAGGTCCTGGACCTCCGAGAGCCTCGATGGGCCCTGGGCGCCCCTGGCCGACACAAAGGCGAAGCCCTTCGCCGGCCCCGCGAACGTGACGTTCGAGGGCGGGGACTGGAGCGACGACATCAGCCACGGCGAGCTGGTCCGCTCCGGGCACGACGAGCGCATGACCCTCAACCCGTGCGACCTGCGGTTCCTCTACCAGGGGAGGGATCCGAGCGTCGGGGGGGAGTACGGCCGCTTGCCCTACAGGCTCGGGCTGCTCACGCTCGAGAAGTAGCTCCGGTCCCCTCGAGGCGGGCTCCCCGCTGGAGCCCCCCATCGAGCCCGTGGCGACGCAACGTCGCCGCGGGCTCGCGCGCTTCTTTACGGCATGCCTGTGAAGAAGTCGTACATCGCCTTGATGGCGAAGCACGGCACGCCGTGGCTCGTATTGCTGTACGCGGGGTCGTCGTGCGAGCACCAGATCGTCGGCGCCGAACAGCCGCTGTAGGAGACGCAGCCGGGGTTCACCGCCTTGCCGCTGCTCTGGCAGCCCATGACCTCGGAGTAGGGCGTCGAGCTCGTCTGGCACATGTTGGCGGCGCGGAACCTGGCGACCGTGCTCGCCCCGTCCCCCCCGCGAACGGTGTCGTTCTTGCCCTGGATGTACATCACGGGCATGGACACCTGCAGCGCGCCGTAGTCGGAGGCCGCGACGGGCGCGACCGCCTTGAAATTCATGTGCTCGGCGTCGGACCTGTGCGCCAAGATCTGCACGATCATCTGGGCACCGGAGCTGTGGCCGGTGGCGAACACACGGTCCATGTCGATGCAGTAGTTGTCCATCAGGTCGTCGTAGATTCGAAGGACCTTGGCGATGTCGTTGTTGTAGTTCCAGCACCCCCCCGCGTCCGACGACCTGCCCACGGCGCGCACGTACTCGGTCTCGAAGGCGGACCCCCGCGTGAGGTTGATGAACTGGTCGATCGGGTTGCCGCAGGCGTGGAAGCCCATCAAGAGCGGGAGAGGGGTGCTGCCGTCGTAGCTGTCCGGGAACGTGTAGATGTGATCGTTGTCGACCTTCACGGTTCCGTTCGCGGGTCTCCCCGCCTTGCCGCAGCCTGGGCTCGGGTTGCCCGCGGCCGGTTCGGCGCCGCCGGCCCCCATCCCGCCGCCCCCCGCCGACGATTCGCCCCCGGTCGACCCGCTGCTGGCGGCGCCGCCGCCAGCGCTCGCGGAGCTTGTCGAGGTGGCTCCCCCGCTGGTCGTAGAAGCGCCGGCCCCGCCTGCGCCGCCCGTGGCCTGACCGGCTCCGTCACCTCCCGTACCGGGAGAGCCCGTCTCGGACGAGCAAGCGAGAAACATCAAAGCGACAGCGGGAAAGGACGAACGAGCAGCTAGTCTCAGCATGGTCTGGACCCCATCGTGATCGCGCGAATCGCCTTTCGGCACTCGCCCCATGGCGACCCCGCGATGAGCTCAGGCGATTGGCATCACTCACCTGCATCGCGCCCAACGCTGCGGCCCTGCGTCCGCGGTCGTCCAAGCGCATGCCGATGTAATCTTTCAGCAAGAAAGGCAGACAGCGCGACACGGCGCCCGGTGCGCATGATGCGCTTATCCAGGGCAAAACAAAAGAGTAGCCGGAGCTAAATGTTAGCGCTCACATGTCCGGCGTCAATCAAAATGGACCGGCGCGCGGCCGTCCTCGCTTGCGACGGGGCCGCTGCGGCGAACAGCCGCGGCGCTCGCGCGAGCTGTCCTGCGCGCCCGGCGCGTGCGAGCTCGTGGTTCCGGGAGACCTGGGCGGTGCTCTCGCGCTGGACCAGCTCGGCCTCGACCGCGGCGCAGCCGTCGGTGCGCTTCGACCGCGGCGCAGCCGTCGGTGCGCTGATCGGCTTTACGCTCGTCGGGCGGGCCGACGCGGCGGCGCGACGGGGCGGCGTGATGCGTGATGGGGATGAGAGGTGGTTCTGGCGCCGCCGTCGCGCGAGGATCGCCGGCGGGCGCGAGCCGCGTTCGGTGCGCCCGTTGGAAGGCGGTTCAGTTGGGAACGAACGCGCAGCAGCCGAGGATGCAGACGGAGCCGTCGCCGCAGCCGTCGCTGCACGGATCCGAGCACACCGGGCCTTCCGACCCGGACCCGCCTTCGCCGTCGCCGGGGTCGCCGCTGCTGCCGCCTTCGCCCCACTCGCCGCCGTCGCTGCCGCCTTCGCCGCCGGCGCTGCCGCCCTCGCCCCACTCGCCGCCGTGGCTGCCGCCCTCGCCGCCGGCGCTGCCGCCTTCGCCCCACTCGCCGCTGCCCGTGCTGCCGGACCCGCTGCCCGTGCTGCCGGACCCGCTGCTGGGGCCGTCGTCGCAGTGGCCGGGGCCGATGCCGCCCTCGTTGAAGGACGCGAGCGTGCCCGAGAGCGACACGGCCTCGTCGGCCGCGCTGCCGCGCTTCACGCCGTACGGGAGCCGGCCGTCGGCGTCCTTGTTGGCGGCCATCCACGCGTCGGCTTTCGCGAGCGCCCCGTCGAGGGCGGCGTCGCTCGCGCCGGTCGCCACGTTGAGCAGCGCCGCGATGAGCTGGTGGCCCAGGATCAGGCTGGCGTCGCCGCGCGGGGGCGTCCGGAAGAGCTCGAGCAGCTCCTCATGGGAGTACGTCACGCCGCCGATGGTGAGCGACCACACCGGCCAGTTCGGCTCGTGGTTCTTCCAGTAGCCCTGGGTGAGCGTGCAGCCGCCGTCCTCCCACGTCGTCGGGCTCACGTCCACGTTGCCGTTCCCCTCGCCGAGCCGCTCCGCACCGCTGTTCGCGCACGCGGCGAGGGCGGAGCCCACCAGCGACAGACACCCCACAACCACCATCCTGCAAAGCGTCATGACTCCTCCTGAAATTGCTCATCCGCAGCGCTCGCCCCCGGAGAGGAGCGAGCGACCGATATCGCGCGTGCAGAGCGGCCGGCGTCGCGCCGATCGAGAGGCACCGTGGCCCCGTGATGACGGGGACACGGCCTCGATCGGCCTGAGCTGGTACCTCGTGCCAGGTTCGTCCCTGGTCCGCGATGGGGAGAAACAGAACCACAGACTCACAGAGGGCACCGAGGTAGAGAGTCGATCATCTCGCTCTCTTCTTCTCTTCCCTCTGTGCTCTCTGTGCCTCTGTGGCTCCCTCTCTCGTGAGACCAGGGACGCCCCTGGGCGGCGCAGTACGAGCGATGGATCATGGCGAGCCGCGCTCTCCGGTCCTTCAGTGCCGGCCCGAGCGCGGCGCGGCTCATGTTTTTTCGGTCGCCGGCAGATACCGAGGTCGTTCCCTATGGGTCGGAATTGTTCTTCACCACTGCATGAACGGACAGCTCACTTCAGTCCGTGACGATCCATCTTGTTGAGCAGCCCCTGGCGCGACAGCCCGAGCCGCGCCGCCGCCTGGCTCTTGTTCCCCTGGGTCGCCCGCAGCGCGGCGGCGATCTCCCGCCGCTCCAGCGCCGCGATCTTCTCTTCCAGCGTCGCCCCCTCGGCCGGCTCGTCGCCCGCCGACGCCGCGGGCGCGCCGCCTCGCCGCGCCGGGGAGAGGTCCTCCTCGAGGATCTCTCCCCGGCCCCCGGCCATCACGAGCGCGCGCTGCATCTCGTGCCGGAGCTCGCGCAGGTTGCCGGGCCAGTCGCAGGCCTCGAGCCGCCGCATCGCGCCGGGCGAAATCGTGGTCGCCGGCGAGCGCGGCACGAGCGCCCGCGACATGTTCAGGAAGTGCTGCGCGAGCAGCGGCAGATCGCCCACGCGGTCGGCCAGGCGCGGCAAGGCGATCTCGATCCCGCGCACGCGCCAGTAGAGGTCGTCGCGGAACGTCTTGTTCGCGACCATCGACTCCAGCGACCGGTGCGTGGCCGACACGATGCGCACGTCCACCGTCAGCGGGCGCGCCGCGCCGACGGGCAGGATCTCGCCCGTCTCGAGCGCCCGCAGCAGCTTCACCTGCAGCGCCGGATCCATGTCGCCGATCTCGTCGAGGAAGAGCGTCCCTCCGTCGACCTCGACGAACAGGCCAGGAGCGTCCTTGATCGCGCTCGTGAACGCGCCTTTCTTGTGGCCGAACAGCGTCGACTCCAGGAGCGTCGGCGCGAGCGCGCCGCAGTTGACCGCGATGAACGGCTTGTCCTTCCGCCGGCTCCTCGCGTGCAGGTAACGGGCGAACACCTCCTTGCCCGTCCCCGACTCGCCCGTGATGAGCACCGGCACGTCGGTCGGCGCCGCGCGCTCGCAGAGCGTCTTCGCCTCGAGGAACGCCGGCGACTGCCCGAGCAGCGCCGAGGCGTCGCCCTCGCGGGCCGTGAGCGAGCGCTCGAGCTCCGTCACCCGGTCCTCCAGCGCGAGGCGCGCCGCCGCGCGCGCGACCACGGCGAGCAGCACGTCCGGATCGACGGGCTTGGCCAGGAAGTCGTACGCGCCGCGCTCGACGAGGCGCAAGGCGAGCGGCGTCTCGCCCGCGCCGGAGACCACGATCACCTTGGCCGCGGGCCGCTCGGCGAGGATCTTGTCGGCGAGCGCGGCGCCCTCCTCGGGGCGGCCCGACGGCGGCAGCATCAGGTCGAGCACGACGAGGCGCGCGCTCGTGCGGCGGAGCTCCGCGAGCGCCTTCGGGGCGGCCCCGGCCTCCGCGACCGTATACCCCTCCAGCGCGAGCAGCTCGCGGTAGGCGTCGCGGAACCCCGGATCGTCGTCGATGAGCAGGACAGTCTCGGTCACGGGTGACCGTACCGCGGCGCCCGGGCGCCGATCCAGGCCTGTCGGGGGGCGCGGCGCGGCGCTCTCCCCCGCTCCACCGAGCAGCGCCGCCCGCGACGGCGCGCGGCCGGAGGGAGCCGCGCCCGGCGCGCGAGGCTGGACGACTCCGGCCGATCTCTGGAGACTACGGCATGACCGAGAACATCAGGACGCGGTTCGAGGACGGCTCCTACCCGGCCGACCTCGGGGTGAAGATCGAGGCCGCCGACGACGCGCAATCGCGCCTGGCTCTGCCCTTCGACGAGCGGAATACCATGTTCGGGCTGGTCCACGGCGGCGCGCTCGCGTCGCTCGTGCCGATCGCCGCGCACGCCATCGCGCGCGAGCCCGCCCGCGCGGTCGCGCCGCCGCTCCGCACCGTCTCGATGCACGTGGGCTACGTGCGCGCGGCGCGCAAGGCGGTGACGGTCGAGACGCGCGCCGTGCGCCGCGTGCGCGAGCTGGGCTTCTTCGAGGCGCTCATCAGGGACGCGGACGGGAATGCGGTCGCGCACGCGTCGTCGACCGTGAGCGAGGCCGGGCCGGACGGCGCACCGGCGGGCTCCCCTCCCCTCTCCGATCTCCCCGCGGAAGGGCGGGACTTCGTCGCGCCCGCGGACGAGGCGACGAGCGGCGTCTCGGAAGCGATCCGCGCGGCGATGGCGGGCAGTCCGTTCCTGTCGCGAAGGCGGCTGCGCCTCCTGGGCATGCGCCGCGGGGCGCTCGAGATGGCGATGGACGCCGCCGCGGCGAACCTCGACGGCGAGGGCGCCATGCACGAAGGGGCCGTGCTGACGCTCATCGACGCCGCGGGCGCCACCTGCCCATGGACGGCCGTCCCGCCGTCGCCGGGGGCATCGGGCGCGACCATCGCCCTGAGCGCGCAGTTCCTCGGGGCGTTGCCCGGAGACGGGCTCGTCGCGCGCGCCGTCGTGCGCGCGCGCGACGCGCGGATCTGCTGGACCGACGTCACCGTCGCCGGCGGCGCCTCCCGGATCGTGCACGCCTTCGGGACGGTCGTGTACCGCTTCAGCGAGAAGAACGGATCATGAGCGGCCGGCGCGCGCTACCCGGCAGGGCGCGCGCACCGGACCGGCATCGATTTCACGCCGCTCACCCAGTTCGAGCGGAGCCGCACGACCGGCCCGGCGACCTCGAGATCGGGGAGCCTGCGCAGGAGCTCCTCGAAGGCGACTCGCGCCTCCAGGCGCGCGAGCGCGAGGCCCAAGCACACGTGGGGGCCGATGCCGAAGGAGAGGTGCTCGTTGGGCGTCCGGCCGACATCGAACGTGTGCGGATCCCGGAAGACGTCCTCGTCGCGGTTGGCCGAGACGTACCACAGGACCACCTTGTCCCCGGCCGCGATCCGCTGCCCGCGAATCTCGGTGTCCCGCACCGCCGAGCGCCGGAAATAATAGACCGGCGGCGAGAAGCGCAGCATCTCCTCGATGGCGGTCGGGAGGAGCGATGGGTCGTCGAGCAGGCGCCGGCGCTGGTCGGGGTGCTCGATCAGGGCGAGCATCCCGTTGGAGATGAGGTTCTTCGTGGTGTCGTGTCCGGCCGTCAGCAGCAGATTGAAGAAGCCGCCGAACTCCGTGTAGGAGAGCTTCTCGCCGTCCACCTCGGCGGCCATGAGCAGGCTCAGCATGTCGTCCTTGGGCGACCTCCGCCGCTCCTCCGCGAGCCCATGGGCGTAGGCGTTCATGTTGCGGAGCACGGTGTTCAGCTCCTCGGGCGAGATGCGGTAATCGGGGTCGCTGGCCCCGAAGAACCGCATCGTCCAGTCGAGCATCTGCTCCTGGTCCTCGCGGGGGACGCCGAGCATCTCGAGGATCACGGTCAGGGGCAGCCTGCCCGCGATGTCGCTGGCGAAGTCGCACCCGCCGCGCGCGCAGGCCTCGTCGATGAGCCGCGTCACGTGCTCCCGCACGTGCGCCTCGAGGCGCTGGATGACACGGGGCGTGAACCCCTTGCTGACCAGCGCCCGGAAGCGGCCGTGCCTGGGCGGGTCCATCATGATCATGACATCGGGGTTGTCGCGCATGTCCCCGGGCGCGAAATCCTCGATGAAGAGGCCGCGCCCCGAGCAGAACGCGGCCGGGTCGCGCGAGATACGGGCGACGTCGTCGTGCCGCGTGATCGCCCAGAACCCCCGGCCCGCCGGCTCGGGGTGCCAGTAGATGGGCGCCTCCCGGCGGAGGATCTCGAAGCGATCGTGCGGCGCGCCCGCGAGGTAAAGGTCCGGATCGAGGATGTCGACGGTCTCAGGGGTCATATGAGCAGAGCCTCCTCGGAGGCTTTGCAGAATATCAGAGGGCCTGCGGCCGTGTCCGTGCGCTGCCTGCGCGGGCTGTCGTGGCGCAGGATGTGTGTTCCGCGGCCACCACCTTGCCTTCGCGCTGGTGGATCACCTCCGCGAGAGCTACGCGCGCGCCATGCCGCAGGCGTGACGCCGTGGGAGGGCGGATCGGAATTGACATCTGAGATGTTAGCGCTCACAATCGTCTCATTCTTCGGCTTTGCCCTGCGTGGGGGTTGTCTCATGCGCACCGCTCTCTTCGTCACCGGGATCGATCCCGGCATCGGCTCCGTTCGTTCGATCGCCGCGGGCGCGTGCGATGGCGCGCTTGCGGGGGCGGCGGTCGCGCCCTACCCGCGCCGGGCGCAAGGTCGTTCCGCGACCCGCACGCCCACCGGCTCCGCCGGCATCCGCTCGACGGAACGCGGGGCCTCGGCCTGCGCGCCGCCCAGCCCGATCGCGCCTCGGAGCGATCGAGGGTTGTCGCCCCATGCCGGTCGGTCTGTCGGCCATCACCCTCTCGCGAAGGTGATTACGATGAAACCCGAGATTTTCACGCTCTTACGACCCGCCGTACCATAGCTTCGCTCGGCCGCTGACGGGCGCTGACGACCCCGGGGAGCCATCGCTGCGCGATGCCCAGGGCGGCGCGCACCGGCCGAGACGGTGACGCGGCAGAGGGAGCGCAGGCCCGCATGACGGGGCCGCTGTGCAGCGCTCGACCGTCCGCGCCGCTTCGATCGGCTCGAGTCGCTTCACGCCAGGAGGAGCCTTGTGCGGCCCTCCTGGCGCGCAGCCTTTCCTTGATCTCACTCCAGCTCTTCGAGCGCGCTCTCCTGCCGAGCGCGGCCGGCGCGGCCCGCGGATCACGGGCGATCTACGGTGCTCTTCGCGCGCCATGCGCGCCTGGCGATCGCGGTCGATGCCTCGATCCATGTCGGGGTCAAACCACCATCGTAACTTCGCATCTGTGCATATCGCACCTTCATGAGGCTCATGCCCGCTCGCGATGCACAATCGACTTGACGAACATGCCAGTCGAGAGCAAGAAATACCCCCGACGCGCTGCCTGACGCGCATCGAACGAACTTATCCGCTCCGCGCGCATCTCGCGCGAGGTTCATCCGCAGCGGCAATGGCCAGCGCAGCGGCAATGGCCAGCGCGGCGGCCCCTCGGGGGCCTTCAGCGCGCGGCGAGCGACCCCGACCCACGCGAGGGCAGCGTCGAGCAGTGGGAAGATTCTAGTTTCACTTACTTAACAGGAAGAGGAGAACAAGATGAGATTTGGAACGATGCAGGCCTTGCTTGCGGCGGCGACGGGTATCCTCGCCGTGTCGTGCGTCATCGACCCCGAGGAGGCGTACGACGCCGAGACCGAGGAGGGGGGGTCGCTCGACGGCGCCATCACGATCGATACGGGCGCGGTCTACACGATCGTCGGCGTGCAGAGCGGAAAGTGCGTCGAGGTGGCAGGAGGCAGCACCGCTGACGGAGCGGGCTTGCAGATCGCCAGCTGCAACGGCTCGACGCGGCAACAGTTCCGCGTGGAGTCGGCAGACGGCGGCTACTACCGCATCCGCAACGTGGCCAGCAACCGTTGCCTGGACGTCGCCAACGCCTCCACCAGCGACGGCGCCCGCGTCCAGCAATACTCCTGCTGGAACGGACAAAACCAGCAGTGGTCGTTCACGGACGTCACCGGCGGCGTGCGTCTCACGGCGCGCCACAGCGGCAAGTCCCTGGACGTTGGCGGCAGCGCGGACGGCGCAGCCCTCCAGCAGTGGGGCTGGGCGAACGGCGACAACCAGAAGTTCTCGCTCCGGACCGGCGGCGGGGGTGCCTCGAGCAGCAGCTCCAGCAGCTCCAGCAGCTCGGGCGCGGGCGGCTCCGGCGGCTCCGGCGGCGCGGGCGGCGCGGGCGGCGGTGGCGGCGGTGGCGGCGGCGCCACCGGGGCGAAGTTCGTGGGCAACATCACGACCAACGGTGCCGTGCGCGACGGCTTCGCGAGGTACTGGAACCAGATCACGCCCGAGAACGAGGGCAAGTGGGGCTCCGTCGAGCGGAGCCGCGGCGTGCGAGACTGGAGCGCGCTCGACAGGATCTACAACTACGCGAAGACGAACAACATCGCGTTCAAGCAGCACACCTTCGTATGGGGTGCCCAGCAACCCAGCTGGATCGGGGGGCTCTCCGGCTCGGAGCAGCAGGCGGCCGTACGCGACTGGATGAGGGCGTTCTGCGCGCGTTACCCCGACACGAAGTACATCGACGTCGTCAACGAGCCGCCGCCCCACACCACGCCGTCCTACAAGAACGGCATCGGCGGCGACGGCGCCAGCGGCTACGACTGGATCGTCAACTCCTTCAAGTGGGCCCGCGAGTTCTGCCCGAACGCGGTCCTGATCCTCAACGACTACAACAACATCGAGTACGAGGGCGATCACCAGAACTTCATGCGGATCGCGCGGGCGGTGATCAACGCGGGCGCCCCGGTCGACGCGCTCGGCGCGCAGGCCCACGACGCCTACAAGCTCAACACGAACACCGTGAAGGGGTACATCGACAAGCTCGCCTCGCTCGGCAAGCCCGTGTACATCACCGAGTACGACATCGGCATCGCGGACGACAACCGGCAGAGGCAGGTGATGGAGGAGCAGTTCAAGATGTTCTGGAACCACCCCGCCGTCCCCGGCATCACCCTCTGGGGTTACATCGTCGGCGCCACCTGGAGGGACAACACCGGCCTCCAGCATTCGAACGGCACCATGCGGCCGGCCATGAGCTGGCTCATGGGCTTCCTCGGCCGCTGACGGTCCGTAGGGAGCGACCGCTGCACCGGCAGCGCGTCGAGACATCGAGCTGACGACGCGACAGAGGGCGCAGAGCGCATCGACGACCGATGCCTCTGCGCTCTCTTCGCTCGCCGTCGCAGCGTCGAGCCGTCGACAGATTCACGCAGCGCAACCTTGGAAGGACGAGGAGAACGACATGAGGTTCGTATCCAGACACGCCTTGCTCGCCGCCGCGACCGGCGCCATCGCCGTGTCGTGTGTCGTCGGCCCGGAGGAGATCGAGGGCGAGAGCGAGGAGGCCGGCTCGCTCGAGGGCGCCGCCGCCGTCGCCAACCCGACCTGGTATGTGGACGCGCCGATCCTGTACAAAGCCAAAGCGGAGCCTTACGACCACTACGCCGTCAAAGATCCGACCATCGTGTATTCAGGCGGCAAATATCACATGTTCTACACCGGCGCCAACGCCAGCGGCGGATGGCAGATGCTGTATTCGTCCGCGACGACGATGGAGGGCTTCCGGACCGCCCCGCACATCTACTTGAGCAGGATCGGCGAGAGCTACTTCTGCGCACCGCAGGTGTTCTACTTCGAGCCGCACAACCTGTGGTACCTGGTCTACCAGGACGGGAAACACGGCGCGGCCTATGCCACGACCTCGAACATCGCCGACCCCAATTCGTGGTCCGGCCCGAAATCGCTGGGCGCCTCCGGCAACATGGGCTGGGATTACTACGTGATCTGCGACGATGCCAGCTGCTACCTGTACAACACCCCTGACGACGGCTCGCGCAGGCTCTACGTGCGCAAGACGGCGCGGGGGAGCTTCCCGGGCGGCTGGGGATCACCTTCGGTGGCCATCACCGATACGTTCGAAGGCGCGCACGTCTACAAGTCGCTCGCCGACGGCCAGTACTACCTCATCGTCGAAGACCTCAAGGACAACCGGTATTACGAGCTGTGGACGTCGGCGAGCGCCGGCGGGCCGTGGCGGCAGATCTCCGAGAAATGGGCCTGGCGCGGCAATCTCGTGTATAACGCAGATCGGTGGACCACGAGCGTCTCCCACGGCGAGCTCATCCGCGCTGGCGTCAACCAGAAGCTCGAGATCAACGACATCAACCGCGTCGACTTCCTCATCCAGGGGAACCTCAACCTGTCGGGCCCCCCGTACCAGCAGCTCCCCTGGGATCTCGGCGTCATCCGCAACTACGCGGCCGGCTCGACCACGACGCCGGTCGGCACCATCCGCCAGCTGCAATCCTACAACTTCCAGAGCCGGTACCTGCGCCACCAGGCCTTCCGCGCCCGGATCGATGAGGCGGTGTCGCCGATCCAGGACGCGCAGTTCCGCGTGGTGCCTGGGCTCGCTAACGCGAGCGCCGTCTCGTTCGAGTCGGTGAACTTCCCCGGCCGCTTCCTCCGGCATCGCGGCGGCGAGATCTGGCTGGACACGAACGACGGGTCGTCCGGCTTCCGGGGCGACGCCACCTGGCATCGCCGCCCCGGCCTGGCGAACAGCGGCTGGTCGTCCTTCGAGTCCTACAGCGCTCCCGGGCAGTACATGCGGCACTCCGGCTTTCTGATGATCGTCGGCGCGGTGTCCGGCAGCGCCCAGCAGGCCGACGCCACGTTCCGCGAGCAATGAGGGGCCGGCGGCCCGCGCGCCGTGGGGGGAGCATTGTCCCTTCGCGGCCCGAAGCGCGCGCCGCCCCCCCCCGTGCCGCTCCTGCCAGCGCGCCCCGACAGCCAGACCGAGCCCCGTGCCGGGTGAATTCGGGGTCAGCCAGGGCCCGAATCGCGCGCCCACCCCCACACATAAAGGCGTTCGCCGCACAACAACCATACACGTTCACACTCCATCGCACCCCGACACTCAGGGATAGTCACAGAGACTCCACGATCGCGTGATCCGAGCCGCTTTACATACCGATATTCCTTATTTAGAACAGGTGCCCACGCCCGGAGCTCCAGCCAGGGCGTTCGTGCCGCGCGCTCCAGCGGGCATGGAGCCGCGCCACGCGAGAAAGGTGCCTCCTTATCCATGCAAAGAACATCGATCCTGTGCGCACTGGCCAGCCTCGCGATCGGGGCTTGCACCCTCGACACCGGGACCTCGGGGGCCGGGGATGACGGTCCGCTCGGCGAGGCGGCGCAGTCGCTCGTCACCGATTGCGATTACTTGAATCCGACGCTCTGGCCGCCGCTCCCGCTGCCTGTCGACTTCGACCGCGAGCTGCTCATCCGCGATGTCGCCGTCGTCGACGACGTCTGCCGCACCACCTGGTCTGGCTCCTGTCCCTCCGGCGGCACCCCGGCCGCGTGGACCTTCGGCATGCTCATGCGCCAGATGGCCGGCGCGACGCCCGTCCACGAGTTCGTGGCCGAGTGGCTGCACGCGTGGGAGGTGCCGAACGTCGTCAACGGCTTCGCCATGCCGGCGCGGCCGGGCATCCGGCCCACGCTCATCGACCCGTGGCTCATCGCCAGCGGCTGCGCCCCGGGGGCGCCCATCGTCGGCCCGGGCGCCTGTCCGCTCGACATCACGCAGGCGCCCTTCCGCCTCCTCGCGATCCTCAACCGCGCCGATCTGCAGGACCCCTCGCCGCTCTACGGCGGCCCTCCGAGCGCCGGCGAGGTGCGCTTCGTCTTCGGCATCTTCGATCTGCCGAGCGGCGGCCCGCTCCCGGCCACGGTCATCCTCGAGTACGGCCTCCCGTCGCAGCGCGGCGGGGCTCCGGCCACGACGTTCGACTGGGCCAACGCCTTTCACAAGCTGAGCGACCCGTCCCTCGGGCCGATCGGCTCGCCCGCGTACCTCGCCCACCTCGAGTCGCTGCTCACCGACATCACCTCGCCGGGGGCAGAGCCCGGCGCGCTCAACTTCGGCAGCGCCATCGCCCAGGTGCGCACCAACGAGATCATCTTCGGGCCCGACTGGAAGCTCCGCGAGAGCACGCTCCAGCAGGTCGGCCTCGGGCCGAACGCCGCGCTGCTCCGGCCGGACACGACCAAGCAGACGCCGGACGACAGCCTGAACGCGTCGGGCGCGCTCGACGGCTACCTCGACGCCAACGCGCTCTGGACCGGCTCGCCCAACCTGATCGACTTCACCCAGACGCCGGTCCCGGCCTCGCTGCTCGGCGGCGAATCGACCTCGCCCCCGCCCGCGCCGGGGCCGTTCTGGGATCACACGCCGACGACGCCGCTCCAGGCCATCGAGCGCCACCATTTCGCGCTCGCCACGTGCAACGGCTGCCACAGCCCGACCGAGCTGGCGACGCCGTTCACGCACATCGACCCGCGCCCGCCGGGCGCGCAGTCCGGCCTCTCGCCGTTCCTCTCCTCACCGCCCATCCCCGCCGGCGGGCCCGTCGGCCTGCCCGCCCCGGGCACCGAGCTCACCGTGCCGGATCCCGCGGGCACGGGCGCCATGTTCTCGTACCACGAGCCGTGGCGCCGGGTCTGCGAGACGACGCGGATCCTCAACGGTGTGACCGTGCCGTTCACGCGGGCCAACGGCGCGCACTGACCTGGTCGC
This sequence comes from Sorangium sp. So ce836, assembly GCF_028553905.1. Classification (NCBI taxonomy): domain Bacteria; kingdom Pseudomonadati; phylum Myxococcota; order Polyangiales; family Polyangiaceae; genus Sorangium; species Sorangium sp. So ce836. The sequence goes on from NZ_CP102233.1 coordinate 12,489,906, forward strand.
TGACCGCGTAACCGGTCACCGACCAGGCCTCACCCCGCCGCCTCCGCCGCCCTCTCGGGCCACCGCGCCTCGAAGCGCGCCCCGCCGCCCGGGGCGCGCTCGTAGCGCAGCGCGCCCCCGTGCCGCTCCAGCCAGCGCGCCGCCACGGCCAGGCCGAGCCCCGTGCCCGGGTGCTTCGCGTCGCGCCCCCGCCCCGTCACGAACGGCTGGAACAGCATCCCCTCGATCTCGGCCGGCACCCCCGGGCCGTTGTCCTCCACGCGCACGATCACCGAGCCGCCCTCGCGCGCGACCACCGCCCGGATCCGCCCCTCGGCGACCCCGTCGAGCGCGATGGCCGCGTTCTGCAGCAGCGCCGTCGCGACGTCGAGGAAGGCGCCGCGGTCGGCCTCCACGAAGATCGGCCCGCCCGCCTCAGGCGCGATCTCGATGGGCGGCGCGCCCTCGCCGACGATCTGCCGAACGTGGCTCGCCGCGAGCCGCAGCGTGGAGAGCGCGTCGACCTCGCTCACCTCGAGCGGCCGCGGGCGGCTGTAGCGGAGCAGGTCGTCGAGGAACCGCCTCGCCCGGTCGACCTGGCCGCGCAGCGAGGCCACGGTCTCGGGCCTCGCGCCCTGCCGCTCGAGCAGCTTCGTCTGCGCGGCGATGACCCCGAGCGGATTGCGGATCTCGTGCGCCACCGCGCTCGCGAGGCGCCCGAGCTCGGCGAGCCGCTCGGCCTGGTCGGCGCGCACCTCGACGCGCTCGATCTCCTCGGCGAGGTCGCGGACGCCGATCGGCCGCTCGAACAGCCGGCGCCCGAGGTGCTCCACGACGAGCAGGCGCAGCGGATCGGACGGGAGCGCGACGAGGAAGATCACGAAGACGAGCCAGGGGAGCGACGCGCCGCCGCCGGGCGCGAGCGCGGGCAGGACCTTGAAGAAGACCATGAGCCCGAGCGACGAGACGAGCGCCGTGAGGCCGGCGTAGGCGAGCCCCTGCGCGAAGACGCGGCGGGAGCGCCCCAGCTCGCCGATGAGCGCGGCGTAGGCCACGAGCAGGATGGCGAGGAGCAGGACCGGCGCGCCGAGGAGCACGTCCCCGAGCCCATGCACGCGGAGCACCACGAGGAAGCCGCCCCCGAGCGTCGCGAGCACGCTGCCGAAGAAGAGCGCGGCGATGCGCCGCCGCTGGAGCCCCCGGGCCGCGAGCGCGGCGCGCCCGACCTGGGCCTCGAGCGCGACCGCGGCGGCGCCCATGACGGCGGCGAGCGGGAGGAACAGCGGGCCCGGCGAGCGGGCGGCGGGGCCGTAGAGCAGACGCGGGGAGACGGCCCCGAGCAGCGCCACCGCGGCGCTGACGGCGTAGGTCACGACGACGGGGCGGCGCGAGGCGCCGGCGACGTCGGCGTAGGCGTGGGCGAGGCCGGCGGCGACGATGATCCCGCTCGGGAGGACGCGCTCGGCGAGGGCGACCGTGCCGTCGGTCTCGAGCAGGATGAGCCCCGTGACCCAGAAGGCGAGGAAGAAGCAGAGGGCGACGAGGCCGCGGCCCACGTTGCGACCGAGGCGCAGCGCGGTGACGCCGACGGTCACGGCCACGGCCCAGAGCGGGTAATACGCGAGAGCGACCAGCGGTCTCATGGGGCCTCGGCGGCGTGGAGGCCGGCACGATAACGCTGGAGACAGCGGGGAAGCGAGGGACTCGCCTCAGTGCACCCGCATCCCCGGCTTCGCCCCCGAGTCGGGCGCCAGGAGGTGCACCGTCTCGTCGCCCGCCGCGAGCACCATTCCCTCGCTGAGGCCGAACTTCATCTTCCGCGGCGCCAGGTTGGCGCACACGATGACGAGCCTCCCGAGGAGGTCCTCGGGCTTGTAATACGCCTTGATCCCGGCGAACACCGTGCGCCGCGCCTCGCCGCCGAGCGAGACGGTCAGCTTGAGCAGCTTCTTCGCCTCGGGCACGTGCTCCGCCGCGACGATGCGCGCCACGCGCAGGTCGACCTTGGTGAAGTCGTCGATCGTGCACTCCGGCGCGAGCGGCTCCTTGGCGAGCGCCGCGCCGTCGTCCTCGGCGGCCGCGCCCCCGCCCGCCGCCGGCGCTCCCGCCACCGCCGCTCCCGCCGCCGCCGGGGCCTCCGCCGCCGCCTCGGCCGGGCGGCCCTCCGCGATCATCTTCTCCACCGCACCCGGATCGACCCGCTTCATGAGGTGCTCATACGCGGCCACCGGCGTCCCCACAAGCGGCGTCTTCGCGAGCTCCCACCGGTCCATGGGGCACCCGAGCAGCCGCGCCACGTCGTCGGCGAGCTTCGGCAGCACGGGCGCCAGGTAGATCACGATCTGCCGGAACAGGTTGAGCGCCACGGTGCACACGGCCTGCACCTCGGCCTTCTTCTCCGGCTGCTTCGCGAGCGCCCACGGCTGCATCCGGTCGACATACTCGTTCGCCCGATCCGCCAGCGACACGACGATCCTCGTCGCCCGCGCGTAATCGAACGCCGCGTACGCCGCCCCGATCGCGTCCGCCTCCGCCGCGGCCGCCGCGAACAGCCCCCCGTCGTCCGGGTAGGCCGCCGACAGGCCCGTCTGGGCCACGAAGCGCGACGACCGGCTCGCCAGGTTCACCACCTTGTTCACGAGCTCGGCGTTCACCTTGTTCACGAGCTCTTCCAGGTTCAGATCGATGTCGTCGACCTTCGAGCTCAGCTTGCTCGCGTAGTAATAGCGGAGGTACGCCGGGTCGAGGTGCTTCAGGTACGTCGAGGCCAGCACGAACGTGCCTTTGCTCTTCGACATCTTCTCCCCGTTCACCGTGAGGAACCCGTGCACCTGCACGCGGGAAGGCAGCGAGAAGCGCGCGGCCCGCAGCATCGCCGGCCAGAAGAGCGTGTGGAAATAGACGATATCCTTCCCGATGACGTGGACGATCTCCGTCTCCTCGGATCGCCACCAGTCGTCGAACGCCTCGCCTTCCCGGTCGCACCACTCCTTGCTCGCGGCCATGTACCCGATCGGCGCGTCGAACCAGACGTACCAGTAGTTCCCGGGCGCGTCGGGGATCTCGAACCCGAAGTACGGCGCCGGGCGCGACACGTCCCAGTCGCGGAGGGGCTCCGACAGGAAGTGGCCCGCCAGGTAGTTCGCGATCTCCTTCGGCATCCGCCCCTCGCCCTGCGTCCACGTCGAGAGGAACGGCCGCTCCGGCTCGATGGCCACCATGAGGTGCTGCGCGCTCCGCACCTCGGGCCGCGCGCCCGTGAGCGCGCTCCTCGGCTCGACCAGATCCGTGGCGGCGTAGGTCGAGCCGCACCGGTCGCAGCTGTCGCCGTACTGGTCCTCGGCCCCGCACTTCGGGCAAGTGCCCTTGACGAACCGATCCGCCAGGAACATGCCCTCCTTCGGGTCGAAGAGCTGCGTGACGTCCTTCGTGGTCACCATGCCGCGCTCGCGCAACGACGCCCAGATCTGCTCGCACAGCGCCCGGTTCGCGGGCGAGTTCGTGCTGCCGTAATGGTCGAACCGGATCTGGAACGCCGCGAAATCGCGCTGGTGCGCCGCGCTCATGTCGGCGATGACGTCGGCCTCGCTCCGCCCCTCCTGCCGCGCGCGGATCATGATGGCCGTGCCGTGGGTGTCGTCGGCGCACAGGTAAACGCACCGCCGCCCGGCCATGCGCCAGTAGCGCGCGAAGATGTCCGTCTGCGTGTACTCGACGAGGTGGCCGATATGGATGTGCCCGTTGGCGTACGGGAGCGCGCTGGTGAGCAGGAGCCTCTTCATGCTGCGCCGGACTTTGCACGAGATCCCGGCCGGAGGCGAGCGCCGATGCGCCCCGGCGCGCGGGCCGCTGCCCGCCGCCCCGCGCGGAGCCCGCTGGCCTTGGACATAGCGGGCAGCCGCCCTAGGTACCGGGTGGACCGATCACACGGGGGGGTGAATCATGTCGTCGAAGATCCGGCAACAACGTGGCAAGGGCGGACAGACGCGAGCTTTCGAGGCCCAGCCTCTGCTCCGGCAGCGGAGCACCGAGATCCAGCCTTTCGGGACCGTCGTGGATTATCAGCTGGTGCTGAGCTCAAAGGCTCGCGCGCTGAGCGTCGGCGCGTTGAATCAGATCCTGACAGACACGCTCGTCCTCCGCGATCTCTACAAGAAGCACCACTGGCAGGTGTCCGGACCGACCTTCTACCAGCTCCACCTCCTGTTCGATAAGCACTTCAAGGAGCAGAGCGCGCTCATCGACATGCTCGGAGAGCGGGTGCAGACGCTGGGCGGCATCGCCGTCGCCATGGCGCACGACGTCGTGGAGATGACGAGGATCGAGCGACCGGCCCGCGGCCGCGAGCAGGTGCCGGTGCAGATCTCGCGCTTGCTCGACGCCCACGAGGTGGTCATCGCGGACACGCGCGAGGCGTTGAAGGTGACGGCGCAGAGCGACGACGCCGGCACCGCCGACCTGCTCATGGGCGACGTCCTGCGCACGAACGAGATGCACGTGTGGTTCCTCTCCGAGCACCTCGTCGACACGCCCCTCGTCCGCGCCACCTGAGCCCCGGCCCGCCTCCCCTCCCCCTCCGGGCCCGCCCCGAAAATCGACCGGGCGCGCGTAACCTTTCCGGACCCCCGATCGTGGTACCGCCAGGAAAGGGAAACCGTGATGGAACGCACAAAGGATGTGGTGGTGGTCGGCGGCGGGCTCGCGGGCCTCGCCGCGGCGGCGTACCTGGGGCGGGCGGGCCGGTCGGTCGCCGTGATCGAGAAGGCGCACGCGCCGGGCGGCCGCGCCGTCACGCAGGAGGGCCACGGCTTCTCGCTGAACCTCGGCGCCCACGCGCTCTACCGCGGCGGGCCGGCGCAGGAGGTGCTCCGCGAGCTCGGGGTCCGGTACACGGGCGCGCCGCCGCCCGGGTCGGGCGCGCTCGCGCTCGACCGCGGCGCCCTCCACACCCTGCCGTCCGGCGCCCTGTCGCTCCTCACGACGGGCCTCTTCGGCCTCGCCGCCAAGCTCGAGGTGGGCCGCGTCCTCGGCGGCCTCGCCGCGATGCGCCCCGCCCCGCTCGACGCGGTCCCGGTCTCGACCTGGCTCCGCGACGCCTTCCGGACGCCCGAGGTGCGCCGCTTCGTCGGCATGCTCGTCCGGCTGACGACCTACTGCGCCGACGCCGATCGCCAGAGCGCCGGCGCCGCGCTCGCCCAGGTGCAGCTCGCCCTGAGCCAGGGCGTGCTCTACCTCGACGGCGGCTGGCAGACGCTCGTCGACGGCCTGCGCGCCGCCGCGGCGGCGGCCGGCGTCGAGATCCTCACGGGCGTGCGGGCGACGCGCGTCGCCGCCGAGGGCGGCGCCGTCGCCTTCGTGGAGCTCGCGAACGGCGACCGCCTCCGCGCCGGCGCCGCGCTCGTCGCCGCGAGCCCGCGCGCCGCCGCCGCGCTCGCGCCCGACGTGCCGGCGCTCGCCGCGTACGCCGAGCGCGCCGTCCCGGTCCGCGCCGCGTGCCTCGACGTCGCGCTGTCCCGGCTGCCCCGCCCGCGCTGCCGCGTCGTGCTCGGCGTCGACCGCCCCCTCTACCTGTCGCTCCACTCCGAGGTCGCGCGCCTCGCCCCCGCGGGCGGCGCCCTGTTCCACGCCGTCCAGTACGGCCCCGAGCTCGCCGGCCGCGACGCCGAGCGCGAGCTCGAGGACCTCCTCGAGCGCGCGCAGCCGGGCTACCGCGACGCGCTCGTCGAGCGCCGCTTCCTGCCCTCGCTCGTCGTCTCCAACGCCGTGGTCGCCGCGGAGGGGGGCGGCTACGCGGGGCGCCCCGGCGTCCGCGTCCCCGGTGTCGACGGGCTCTACCTCGCGGGCGACTGGGTCGGACCGGCGGGCATGCTCGCCGACGCGAGCCTCGGCAGCGCGCGGGACGCCGCCGCGGCCGTCCTCGCGCGCGCGCGATGGACGCTCGACCGCGCGGCGTGACGGGGTTACCCGGGCGATCCATGAGCAGCTCCACGGCCTCCTCCGCTCCCCGCGCGGCGCTCGCCCCGCCGCCGAGCTTCGTCGCCGCGAGCTACCGCGAGCACGAGCGCTTCCTCTGGGCGCTCTGCTACCGGCTCACCGGCAGCGCCGCCGACGCGGACGACATCGTGCAGGAGACGTTCGTCCGCGCGCTGGAGCGCCCGCCCGCGAGGACGGAAGAGCCCGTCCGGCCGTGGCTCGCGCGCGTCGCGCTCAACCTCGGTCGGGACGCCCTGCGGCGCCGCGAGCGCCGCGCCTACGACGGCCCGTGGCTCCCCTCGCCCATCGAGGCGGAGCCCGAGCCGCCGTCGTTCGAGATCCCGGGCAAGGACGGCACCGAGGGCCGCTACGATCTGCTCGAGAGCGCGTCCTTCGCCTTCCTGATCGCGCTCGAGGCGCTCACCGCGCGGCAGCGCGCCGTGCTCCTGCTCCGCGACGTCTTCGACTACTCGGTGCAGGAGACCGCCGACGCGCTCGGCCTGTCGGAGGCGAGCGTGAAGACGACGCACCACCGCGCCCGCCGCGCCCTCGAGCCGTACGAGCGCGAGCGCTGCCGCCCCTCGCCCGAGCTCGTCGAGCGGTCGGGCGCGGCGCTCGCGCGCTTCCTGGAGACCCTGGCCACGCAGGACGTCGCCGCCATCGAGGCCCTCCTCAGCGAGGGCGTCCGCGTCGTCAGCGACGCGGACGGCGAGTACAGGGCCGCGCGCCGGATCGTCGTCGGCCCGAGCCGGGTCGCGCGGCTCTTCGTCGGCCTGCTGAGGCACGAGGGCGACGGAGACCTCCGCTACGACGTCCGCCTGCTCAACGGCCTCCCCGGCCTCGTCGTCGAGCGCGGGGCCCCCGCCGACAGGCTGGCGCCCCGGTACGTCATCCGCTGCGACGTCGACGCGCGCGGCCGCATCACGGCCATCCACATCGTGCTCGCCTCGCAGAAGCTGACGGCCGTCAGGGCCATCGCGCCGTGAGCGCCGCGGCGAGATCGAGGGCGCGCGGCGAGGAGACAGCCCCTGCCGGCCGAGCACTGGAGTGAGTCATGTTGCGAGGCGTGCTTCGGCCGGCGAAGTGAATTCTGTCGCACCAACATAGCGCCGGCGCACGCTCATGTCCACGGCGGATCAGGCCGCTCGCTCAGGCGGTCTTGCCCCCGCCCTGCGCCCGTTCCTTGTGCGCCTCTTCGATGAAGTGGCGAACCTCTTTATCGATGGCGGCGATCGCCACTCCCTTGAAGGGGCGCAGGAGGAACGGCACGTCGAGATCGACGTCCACGGCGCCGGGGCGCAGCTCCATGCTGCCTTTCAGCTTGACCCCCTTCACCGAGAAGCCGAGCTCGGCGCGCTTCTCGTCGCGCCACACGAGGAACGGCTCGTACTCCGCGTACCGCTCTCGGTACTGCGCGATCGCTCGTTCGGTGGCCACCTTCGCCTCGCTGTCGTTCAGGTCGTGCTCAATCGTGTGCTTCATGATGGGACCTCGCAGTTCGTTGGGGGGCACATCGCGAGAATCGGCCCGGGGGCCGTCCGCCGGGGGCGTCCGCTCGCGGGCGCTGCGCCCGGCCGATTTCCATCGGTGAGATATCACGGATGCGCGGAGCTCGCGGCCCTCCGGCGCGCGATTGGCTCACTTCTGTGCTCTGTGGCATTTCGCCACGAGGCGGAATTGCAGGTCTTTGTGGGCTCGCGCGCGTGCGCGGCGGGCTTCGGCGCGCGCGGCGCGACGGACCGGCGGCGGGCACCGGCGATGCAAAGCGCCCTCTCATGCGTGCGCGAGGCGCTCGATCCGGCGGTCTACGAGGAGGGCTCCTCACCGCGCTCTGTCTGGCGCTCGGCGCCGGCGGGTGCGCCCTCCCCACGCGGATCACCTCGGTGGACGCGGAGGTGGCCCGGGTCCAGACGCCGGCGGCGATCGACGAGGGGCTCCGCAAGCTGGAGGAGGCGGAGACCCAGCGGCGCGTCGCGCGGATGATGGCGAGCCCGGAGATCAGGGCGGCGCAGCGGCAGCTCGTCGCCGGGCTGATCGACGGCACGCTCGCCTCGCTGAGCGAGGAGGACCGGGCCGCGCGCGTCGACGAGCTCACCGCGCAGTACGCGCGGGGGGTCGTGCGGAGCGCGATGCGCGGGGCGCTCGACGAGGACGGGCGGCGCGAGCTCCAGCGCGCGGCGGGCTCGCTGGTGGAGGCGAGCGTCCGGCAGCTCAAGGAGAGCCTCGACGAGGCCGATCTCGGCCCGTCCGTGGCGGCGGCGATGCGCGAGCAGCTCGGCCCCGCGCTCCGGGCGGTCATCGCCGAGGACCTCGGCCCCGGGGTGACGTCGCTGCTCGGCAGCGAGGAATTCCAGCGCGCGCTGGGCAAGACGGCGCGCGTCGTCGCCCGCGAGATGGTCGCCGGCGCGAACGACGCGCTCATCGAGGCGCAGCAGCGGGGCGAGCGGCGGGACGACTCGATGCTCTCGCGCATCGGCCACCTCGCCGACCAGGGCGCGCAGCTCGTCAGCACGATCACCTGGCTGCTCGGCGCGGCCGCGGTCGCGCTCGCGGTCTGGGTGACGATGCTGCTCGTGCAGCGCAAGCGCTACCGCGCCGACATCGAGCGGCGCGCGCGGGCGCGCCTGCTCCTCGAGGCGATCGAGGCGACCGAGGGCAAGCCCTGGTCGGACGAGCTGCTCGCGGCGCTCGAGGACCGCTTCCGGACCGACGAGGAGGCCGCCGAGCTCACGCTCCGCCGCGCCCGGCGCAGGGTGCTCGGGGCGCGCGCCCGCGCGAACGGCGCGAGCGGCGCCGACGGCGACCTGCCGAGGCCGCCGCCCCGCTGAGCCGTCGCTCCCCAGTGGTCACCGCGCCCGGCCTCGCGTAAAGAGAGCCGCCGCCGTGGACCTCCTGTATTTCGCGCTGCTCTGCTCCGTGCTCATCTTCGTGCACGAGCTCGGCCACTTCGTGTGCGCGAAGATCTTCGGCGTGAAGGTCCTCACCTTCTCGATCGGCTTCGGCCCCCGGGTGCTGCGCCTGCGGGGCCGGGAGACGGAGTACTGCATCGCGCTCCTGCCCCTCGGCGGCTTCGTGAAGATGCTCGAGGAGAACCGGCAGGAGGCGGTGCTCCCCGAGGATCGCAAGCGCACCTTCGAGTCCCAGGCGCTCTGGAAGCGCGTGATCATCGTCATGGCCGGCCCGGCGATGAACGTGCTCTTCCCGGTGCTCCTCTATTTCGCCGTCTTCGTCGGGGAGACCCGCTTCGTCCCGCCGACGGTCGGCGTGGTCCTGCCGGGGCACCCGGCCGAGGGCCGGCTGTTCCCGGGCGATCGGATCCTCGAGGTGGACGGCGAGCGCGTCAGCACCTTCGCCGAGCTCCACCGCATCGTCGCCAAGAGCCCGAACCAGGAGCTCCGGCTCAAGGTGTTCCGCAACAAGGATCACGTCGAGGTCACGGTCGTCCCGGAGGAGAAGGTCGTCCAGAAGCCGCTCGAGATCGTCGATCGGGTGGGCGAGATCGGCATCAAGCCGAGCCGCCCTGCCGCCGTGGTCGGCGTCTCGCGGCCCGACTCGCCGGCGTTCCGCGCCGGGCTCCGCACCTTCGACGTCGTGACCGAGGTGCGCGGCACGCCGGTGAAGACGTTCGCCGACCTGGAGCTCGCGCTCGAGGAGAGCCGCGGCGCCACGGTGCCGGTCACGTACCTGCGCCCGATGCCGGTGCCGCGCGCGCTCGGCGGGCTGGCCGAGCTCGCGGTCTACGAGTCGGGCGTCGCCGCGCTGACCCCGGAGAGCGGCCACGGCGATCTGCTCGCGCGGACCGGCATCGAGCCGGCCGATCTCTACGTCGCCGAGGTGCCCGTGGGCTCGGCCGAGTGGGACGCCGAGCTCCGGCCGGGCGATCGCATCACCGAGGTCGACGGGGTCGAGGTCACCGCCTGGTCGACGTTCGTCGAGCGGCTGTTCGCGGCGCCCGACCGGCCGCACGTGATCACCTGGCAGCGCTCGGGCCAGCGCAAGAGCGGCACGATCGAGCTCCGGCGCGAGGACTGGGTCGACGAGTACGGCCAGCACCGCCCGCGCTTCTACCTGCGCGCGTCGAACTGGTCGCCGATGGTGGCCGAGCCCTACGTCGAGAGCCCGTCCGCGTTCCAGTTCGCCCTGGAGAGCGCCGTCGACGAGACGTACGACGTCATCCGGTTCATCGTGGTCGGGATCGTCCGCATCATGGAGGGCAAGGTCAGCATCTCCACGCTGGGCGGCCCCATCACGGTGTACGACGTGATCGGCGAGGAGGGCGCGAAGGGGGTGAGCTATTTCGTCTGGGCGATGGCGGTCATCTCGATCAACCTTGGGCTCATCAACCTCCTGCCCATCCCCGTGCTCGACGGCGGCCACCTCCTGTTCTTCACGTTCGAGGCCGTGCTGCGGCGCCCGCTGCCGCTGCGCGTCCGCGAGATCGCGAGCCTGGTCGGGCTCATGGTGCTCATCGGCCTGATGGGCATCGCGTTCAAGAACGACGTCGAGCGCCGCTGGGACGTGATCCAGGGGCAGTTCAAGGAGCTCGTTGGCTGACCGGGCACAACGCGGCGGGCGCGGCGGCGGCGGCGCCGCGGCGCGCTCCGGGGAGAGCGCCGCGCGCGTGGTGGCCGCGCGCGTGCTCGCGCGGGTGTGGGGCTCCGACGCGTTCGCCTCGGCGGCCCTCGACGCCGAGCTGCGCCGCGCCCCGGCGCTCGACCCGCGGGACGTGGGCCTCGCGACCGAGCTCGTCTACGGCGTCCTGCGCGCGCAGGCGGCGCTCGAGGCGCGGATCGCCGAGCTCGCCGCGAAGGGCCGCTGGACGGCGGATCCGCTGGTGCGCGCGCACGTGCTGATGGGCGCGTACTCGCTGTGCTTCCTCGATCGCGTCCCCTCGTTCGCGGCCGTCTCCGAGGCGGTGGACGGCGCCCAGGCGGCCGGCGGGCCGCGCGTGGGCGCGTTCGCGAACGCCGTGCTGCGCAAGGTCGCGGCGGCCGTGGAGGCCGGCGGTCGCCCGCTGCTCGCCGACGCGGTGGTCGCGTCGGCGCCGGGGTGGCTGCGGGGGGCGCTGCGCCGCTCGCTCGGCCGCGCCGCGGCCGAGGCGTTCCTGTCGGCCGGCCCGGTGCCGCCGCCGACCGGCCTCTGCCTTTCGCCCGGCGAGGACCGCGACGCGTGGCTCGCGGCGCTGCGGGGCGCCGCGCCCGCCGCGACGTTCGAGGCGGGGCGCGTCTCGCCGGCCGCGATCGTCGCGCGTGGGGCGGGCGATCTGCGGCGGCTCCCCGGCTTCGGCGCGGCGTGGATCGGCCAGGAGGAGGGGGCGCAGGCGCTCGCGTTCGCGCTCGGCGCGCGGCCTGGCGAGCGCGTGCTCGACGCTTGCGCGGGCCGGGGCAACAAGTCGTGGCTCCTGTCGCGCGCGGTGCTCCCCGGGGGCGCGGTGGACGCGGCGGACCTGTATCCCGCGAAGCTCTCGCAGCTGCGCGCGACGCTGAGCGCGCCCCCGGCGAGCTCGGAGGGCGCAGGCGCGGAGGGCGGGGGCGGCGAGGGCGCAGGCGCGCGCGGCGGGGGCGCAGGCGCGCGCGGCGGGCTGGAGCGGGCCGCGGCGTTCGTCCGCGAGACGTACGCCGTGGACTGGACGGTGGGCGCGGGCGACGTCCCTGAGGGCTACGACCGGGTGCTCGTGGACGCGCCCTGCTCCGGGGTGGGCACGCTGCGGCGGCGCCCGGAGATCGCGCTCCGGCGCGCGGCGGACGACCTCCCGCGCCTCGCCGATCTGCAGGTCGCGATCGCGCGCCGCGCGGCGACGCGCGCCCGGGACGGCGGCCGGCTCGTGTTCGCGGTGTGCAGCGTGCTGCGCGAGGAGTGCGAGGCCGTGGCGGCGCGGCTCGCGGCCCCGGCGGACGACGACCTCGGCGTCCGGCTCGAGCCGGCGCCGTTCGACGCGGAGCTCGCGCGGGAGCTCGCGGGGGGCGGGGACGCGTTCCGGCTGCTGCCGCACGTGCACGGCACGGACGGGTACTTCGCGGCGATGTTCGTCGTGCGGCGGCGGTGACGGCGCCGCGGTGAGCCCGTGCCGCGGCGGCGGCGCGCTCCCCACCGCGTCCATCGCGGCACCGGCGGCGGCACGTGCACCGCTATCCTGCCCAGCAGCAGTACACCTGTGCTCAACAGGCAGGTCGGGGCAAGTGTAGCGAACCCTGGATGCAAGGGTTCAGCAACGACACCTGCGGCCGCTGCTGATACCGCGTCGTCAGGACTCATCCCTGAATGATGAGATGATGAACCACAGAGGCACAGAGGGCACAGAGGGAGAAGGAGAGAGAGATGATTCATCTCTTTTCTCTCCCTCTGTGCCCTCTGTGCCCTCTGTGGTTCAAATCCTTCCCATCACGGAACCAGCGACGATCTCGGAGCCAGCGGCACCAGCGTCCAGGCCGGACTGCCGCGCCGCCTCGCGGCCGGTCCTCGCCTTGTCCGCTCGTCGGGGCCGGCCGAGCATGTGCCCGCCCTCGGGAGACGCCCGCAGGCTGACATCGCTGGCGACGCCGCGCGGCGGTGACGCGAGCGCTACCCGCCAGACCGGCAGGCGCCCGCAGGAGTACCCCGCGATCCCGTGATCTTCGCGAGGCGTCGCGCGGCCGCCAGCCGCTGTACCGTGCCGCGGCCGTGTGAGAGGATCGCTCTCCCCATGAAGAGGATCAAGCTCAAGCTCCACAGCGACGAGTACCACCTCAGCGCCGTCGGCTACCTGTTCGAGGACCCCGCCCCCGCCGGGGATCCGGCCGGGGTGAAGCCGTTCTCGATCCGCAACACGGTCTTCCCCGAGTTCGACCTGGAGCCCGGCAGCTACGTATTCCGCTTCAGGGTCCGGAACGGCAGCGGCAAGTTCCAGATCTTCGCCTTCGACCCCAAGACGAACCAGAGCACCCGCGCCGATTACGACACGTCGAACGGCGCGGAGAACCTCACCTTCAAGTTCACGGTGGCGCAATGAGGACATCCCTGCTGCTCCTGCACACCGCTGCGCTGCTATCGCTCTCGCTCTCGCTGGCGGCGCCCGCGCGCGCGCAGGGCGCGGCGCCGCCGTCGGAGCCCGCGCCGCCCGCCGCGCCCGCACCCCCGGCGCCCGTCCCGCCCGCCGCCCCGCCGCCGGACGCCGGCGCAGCCGCAGCGCCCGCGCAGCCGGGCGGCGCTCCCATCGCGCCGGTCGCGCCCGCCTCGCCCGCGGACGGCGCCGCCATCGCGCCGATCGCCCCCGCCTCGCCCGCGGACGGCGCCGCCATCGCGCCGGCCGGCACGGGCCGCGAGCTCGTCTACCTGGTGCCGGCCGAGGTCACGGGCACCTCGGGGGGCGCGGCGCTCGCGCGCGTCGGCTTCGGGGTGCTGGCCGGTTTCGGCGAGGTGACCGATCCGACGGCCTGGGACGTGAGCACCGTGCTCGAGGCCGAGGTGGCGACCAAGAACGGCCTGGCCACGCTGATCGGCCTCTCGAGCGCCGACGAGGCGGCCCAGGCGCCCATCGGGAGCCTGCGCCTGTCGGCCTCGTTCGCGCGCCTCGACTTCGAGGGCGCGGGCAGCTCGGCGTATCCGCCGCTGATCCTCTACGTCGGCGGCGCGGTCGGGCGCACCCGGTTCAACTATCTCGGCCCCGGCCCCGGGCGGCGCGACACGAGCCTGCCGCCGACCTACGCGCCGCGCGAGCTCATCGCCGTGCCCTGGAGCGCCGGCGCCGCGGCCGTCTACGTCGGCGAAGGCGGGAAGAAGCTCGCGCCGACCATCGAAGGGCAGATCGCGTTCGACTCGCGCTGGACCGCATCGACCGACACGCTCGAGTGGTGCGAGCCCGCGGGCGACGTCGTCGCCGGCGTCGATCCGGTCACCCAGTCGACCACCTTCGCCTCGGCCTCGCGCTGCAAGCGCGAGGTGCTCGGCGCGCCGAGGCAGAGCCAGGAGCTCACCATCACGGCGCACGCCGGCATCGTCGACAAGGTCGCGAGCGCCACGTTCCGCGCGGCGTTCGGCGCGCGCGTCGCGGTCGCGCTCAACGACGACGCGCCGGACGACGTCCGCATCAGCCTGCGCGCCCCGGTCTACGTGACGCTGGCGCGCGCGCCGGAAGGGACGAAGTACCGCGGGCTCATCCGGCTGATGCCGGCGCTCAGCATCGACCGGCGCTCGACCGGCGAGACGGACGTCGGCGGCATGCTCGAGATCAGCTTCCTCGGCCAGCGCGCGATGTTCTCCGACAACTACACGGATCTCTGACGGCGCCCTCCCGCGCAGCGCGTGCCCCGCGCGCGCGCCCTCCCGCGCAGCTCGCTCCCGCACGGCGCGGCGGTCCCGGGCGCCCGGGCCGACCCGGCACTTTCTTGGCCCACCGCGCCAGCATCCGCTACCGACGCACGAGAGCAGCGGAGATGGACCCGGAAGCATCGGGTGGATCGCCGCAGCTCGCTAGGGAGACAGCGATGGGCCCGAGCGCGGCGTACAAGGTGGAGGGGCTTTGCGACGGGGTGCCGGCGCCGAGCGGCGTGGAGGGGCGCAGGCAGGGGCAGCTGAGCCTCTGCAGCGCCCCCACGATGCCGTTCAGCTCGCACGCGAGCGGCGCCGAGGAACCGACGGAATCGAAGCCCTGGTGCGTCGACCACGGCGACTGGCTCGAGGCGATGAGCACGGTAGAGCTGTGGCGCGCGCTGGAGCTGGGGGAGCTTCCGCACAGCACGCGCGTGTGGCGCGAGGGCCTCGAGTGCTGGACGGCCGCCGGCGAGGTGAAGGCGCTCGGCTGGACCATCTCCCAGCCGCCCCCGCCCGACGAGGCGCCCGCCCTCTCCGCCGCGGACGAGGGGCCCGAGTCCACCGGCCCGCTCAGCTTCGCGCTGACCCCCGACCACCTCCGGTCCGTCGCGCCGCGCCCGCACCAGGGCGGCCGCGCGGGGGCCCGCGACGAGCGCGCGGGCTCGTTCCTCCTCGCCCCGTTCCCGCCGGCCGAGGCGGCGGCGCGGCGCGAGACGCCCTCGCCGCCGATCTCCCTCGAGATCCCGTCGTGTTTCCCGGCGGTCCCCTCGTCGCCGCCCGACACGCTGCCGAGCGCCGGGACCGCGAGGGCCGGCGCCGCGAAGCCGGGATCCGAGCCGGCGCGCGGCGCGCGCGACGCGGACCAGGCGCCGCGCGGGCGCGCGTCGGGCACCTGGTCGCGGCTCGGGCGGCTCGCGCGGCGCGCCCGCGCCTCGCGCAGCGCGGTCTCGCTCGCGGCGGGCAGCGCGGCGATCGTGCTGGCGCTCGGCCTGTCGGTGCTGAGCGCGCTCGCCCCTGCGGGAGCGCCCTCGGCGGCCGCGGTGGCGCCGGCGGCGCGCCTCGGGGTCGCCCAGGGCGTCGCAGCGGCCGGCGCCCAGGTCGTCGCGCCCGCCCCGGCGCTCGCCGGGGCGGCCGGCGCCGCGGCCCTTCCCGCCGCGGCCCCCAGGCCGGCCCCGGCGCTCGCGCCGACCCCGGCGCTCGCCAAGGGCGCCGGCGCGGCGCTGGCCGAGGGCGCCGGCGCGGACCCGGCCGAGGGCGCCGGCGCGGACCCGGCCGAGGGCGCCGGCGCGCCCGAGCTGCGGCCGCAGCAGGCGGGGAAGGCTCCGGCGGCGGGCGCGAAGCCGGCGCCCCTGGGTCGGCGTGAGCGCGGGCAGGTCCGCCTGCGGCGAGGGCGGTACGAGCCGGACGGCGCGCGCGGCATCGCCCATCCGGGCCGCGGAGCCGGCCCGTCGGTCGGGACGGGTGCCATCTTGCGCGACTCGCGCTAAGGTGCGCGCCGCGCGGCGGCCGGCTCCGGCCCCGCTGCACTCCGGCGTCGTTCAAGGGCAGGACGGGGGACTTTGAATCCCCTAATCGTGGTTCGAATCCACGCGCCGGAACCAATCGAGCGCCCGCGCCCTCTGAGGGGGATCGTGGCGGGCGATCTCCATCGGGCTGACGGGAGCGCCGCGGGCGCGGTCGCACGGCGTCGCGGGCGCGTCCGGGGCCGCTGCCTGCTCGCTATTGTCTGGCGCGGTCGAGCCGGGGTTGTTTACCGTGGTCTCACCGAAGGCTCTGCGCCTGCCGCGGGGCGGGGGCGAGATCCTGGATCCTGGAGGACCGGACGGCGTGGCGAGCGATGAAGGGGACCGCGTAGGCGGATCCCCGACCCATGCAGATGCGGACCGCGGGCGCGGCGCTGCGAGCCGCGCAGATGCGGACCGCGGGCGCGGATCCCCGACCCACGCAGATGCGGCTCGCACGCGCGGCGCCACGATCCGCGCAGATGCGGATCGCACGCGCGGCGCCACGATCCATGCGGGCGTGGAGCCCGCGGCGCAGCTCGAGGTGAGCGAGGCCCAGTTCATCGCGCGGCTCGTCGCGCGCGACGAGAGCGCGTTCAACGAGCTCGTGATCATGTACGAGCGCCGCGTGTTCGCGCTGGTCTACCGCATGCTCGGCCGGCGCGACGAGGCCGAGGATCTGTCGCAGGAAGTCTTCGTGCAGGTCTTCAAGGCGATCGATCAGTTCCGCGGCGAATCGAAGCTCTCGACCTGGATCTACCGCATCGCCGTGAATCTCTGTAAGAACCGGACGAAGTACCTCTCGCGGCGGCACGCCGGCGCCCAGGACGACGTCGACGCCATGGTCGAGCGGGTGCCGCTGTCCGCTGCCAAGGGCGTGAGCGTCGGCGACGTGAGCCGCCCCGACGAGCTCGTCGAGGGCATGCAGCTCGAGGCGGTGGTGAAGCACGCCATCGGCCAGCTCGATCCCGAGTTCCGGGAGGCGCTCATCCTTCGCGACGTCGAGGACATGTCCTACGAAGAGATCGCCTCGGTGACGGGTTTACCGGACGGGACCGTGAAGAGCCGGATCCATCGCGCGCGCGGGCAGCTCCGCGCGCTGGTCGAGAAGGTGATGGGCGAGAAGGTGAGAGGCGGGAAATGAGCGGAGCGGACGACCCCAGGCGCGCGGGGCAGCCCGAGGAGCCGGCCGCTTCGGGCGTGGAGAGCGGCAGCCGTCCCACGACGCCCCCCGCGGAGCGATCGCGCGGCGACGCGGCACCGCCGCGCGACGCGGCCCCGCCGCGCGATCTACCCGACGACGGCGATCTGCCCGACGACGGCGATCTGCCCGACGACGGCGATCTGCCGCTCGTCGACGAGGTCGATCTGCGCGAGCTGGTCCGCGGCGCCATGCGTGCGCCGCCGGCGGCGCCGCCCAGCCTGCTCAGCGGCGTGCAGCGTCGGATCCGCGTGCGCTCCCGCGGCAAGTTCTACGGGGACGGCTGGAGCACCGCGCGCTCCCCGCGCTCGACCTACCTGATGACGAGCCTGTTCATGCTCGCCCTCATCGCCTTCGTCTTCCTAATCCTGGTCCCCTGGAGCGGCGGCGTCCTTCCCTGAGCCGCGCTCCCCCGGAGCGCCGCTCACTGGGTCCAGCGGACGAGGACGCAGGTCACGTTGTCCGGGCCGCCGTTCTCGTTCGCGCGCTCGATCAGCTTCGAGGTCGCGACCTGGATGTCCTGGTGGTCCGTCAGGATCTGCGCCATCTCGGAGTCGCTCACCGGGCCGGAGAGGCCGTCGGAGCAGAGGACGTACAGGTCGTTCAGCTGCGGCACCTCGAACCGGGTGTCGACCTTGACCGTGTCCTTCATCCCGAGCGCGCGCACGATCACGTTCTTGTGCGGGAAGTTCGCGATCTCCTCCGGCGTGAGGCGCTTCATCTTGATGTAGTCGTTGAGGAGCGAGTGGTCCTCGGTGAGCATCTCGAGCCTGCCCTCGCGGAAGCGGTAGACCCGGCTGTCGCCGACGTGGGCGACGTAGACGCCGTCGTTCGCCGTGAAGATGCCGACGAACGTCGTCCCCATTCCCCGCTTCTTCGCCTCGCGCTGCGCCGTCTCGTAGATACGCAGGTTGGCGAGCTTGATGCCCGTGATCAGGCGGTTCTCTTCATACCCCTTGGACCGGTCCATCTTGTAGGGCCAGGTCCGCTCCGGATCGTCCTGCGTCTGGGCGAAGAAATCCTGCATCGCGTCGACAGCCATCTTCGACGCGACCTCGCCCGACGCATGCCCCCCCATCCCATCGGCGACCATGAAGAGGCCGTACTCCACCATGATGCCGAAGTTGTCCTCGTTGTGGTTGCGCTTGCGCCCGACGTTCGTCTCGCCGGCCACTTCGATTCGAAACGTTTGGGACACGGATCACCCGATCGAAGGCCCCGCGCCAGGCGCGGGGCCGAATGAGAACCGCGAGCGCCCCGATCGAGCCGCTCAGGCCCGATCCTGGAGGTTCGGTTGACGCAGTGTCAACCGGATCGCGCCCGAGCGCCGAGCTTATAGAATCCCGGCGCGGACCCCCATCATTTTTCGCTTACTTGCGGTACTCTTCGGTGGCTTTGCCGCTCGAGCTCGGCGGCGGGAGCTCGGCCTCGGGCCGCTTCGCCGCGGCCGCCTTCGGATCCGGGGCGGCGCGGAGCACGACCGTGACCTGCCGGTACTTCCCGCCGCTCAGCAAGGTCAGGGGGACCTTCTCGCCGACGGCGTGCATGCGGATCGCGTCGGCGAGCGCCTCGGGGCTCGTGACGGGCACGCCGTCCACGGCGAGGATCATGTCGCTCGTCGCGCGATCGCCGCCCTTCAGGCGGGCCTCGTCGGCGGGGCTCCCGGGGTGGACCTCCGTGACCCGGACCCCCTTGGCGACCGGCGCGGCCTCGCCGACCCCCTGGATCCCGAGCCACCCCGCCGGCTGGACCGCCGTCGGCGGCACGGCGCGGAGGAACCCCCGGATCGCGCTGATCGGCGCGCCGAACGCGACCGGCGTGCACGGCTTGCCCTCGTTCGGGGCGCAGCCGCGGCCGAGGATCGCGACGACGCGGCCGTCCTCGTCGATGAGGGGCGCGCCCAGGTCGAGCGGCGAGACGCGCGACCCGAGCTCGATCGCGTCGTCGAGCTGCCGGTCGTCGCCGCCGAGCAGCGCCCGGTGCGATCGCAGCACGATCGGGACGGCGGCGACCTTGCCGCGCGCCGCCGAGAACGAGCGGATCTGCGCGTCCTGCCGGACCGGATCGCGCGACGAGGCCGTGAGCCCCTCGGTCCACCTGCCGGTCTGCGGCACGAGCAGCGCGAGGTCCCACACGCGGTCGTGGTGGCCGAGCTTCACCCGCACGGTGGTCCCGTCGGCGAGGCGGGCCGTGAGGTCGTTGCCCGCGCCGAGCGGCGAGAGCGCCGTCAGGATGCGCCCGTCGCCGGCGAGCACCGCGCCGAGGCCGAGGACCTGCCCGCCCCGCTCGACGATCGCCACGCCGCGCGCGGCGCGCTCCTCGACCGGGGGCTCCGCCTTGTCCCGGTCCTTGTCCTTCTCGGCCGGGCCCCGCTTCGGGTCGGCGGGGGCCGCCTTCCTCTCCTTCACGCCGACGTCGGCCCGGGCCGGGAGCACCCCCCGCTTGCGCGCCTTCTGGGCCGGCGGCGGGGCCTCTCCCTCGACGTCCTCCTGAGCTTGCTCCTCGTCCGGCGCGCCCTGCGCGAGCGCCGCGGGCGCGGCGAGGGCGCCGGCGAGCGACGCGGCGAGGGCGATGGCCAGCGACCGTCGCCATCGCTTCACAGGCGAGGTGTCAACGGGAGCGCTCGGCCCGGCCCCCCCGGGCGACGCGGCCTTCGCGGAAACAGACGGGCTTGTCTCATTCATAAGCGCGGCTCCTGAGGCGACTGCCGATTCTGCTGCGGCTGGGATCGTATTGCAAAAGGCAAAGGCCGGACCGCCCTGTACGGTGGGATCGGGCACCGGAGCCCGCCGGGGCGGGGGGCAAAAAAAACCGGTCACGAACGCGGGGGACGGGGGCACATGGCCGGCGATGAGGCAGCGATGGC
Source organism: Sorangium sp. So ce836 (assembly GCF_028553905.1). Classification (NCBI taxonomy): domain Bacteria; kingdom Pseudomonadati; phylum Myxococcota; order Polyangiales; family Polyangiaceae; genus Sorangium; species Sorangium sp. So ce836. The sequence continues at coordinate 12,509,716 of NZ_CP102233.1, forward strand.
AGCTGGGTTAGCGCTCGTGGGCTCGGAGGGCGACGCGCGGGCGGACGAAGCTCGGGCGATCGAGGGGCTGATCGGGGCAGGCGACTTCCGGGAAGCGCTGTCGCGGTGTGCGAGGGCGTACGCCATGCCGCTCGGGCGGCTGTGCATGGCGTTCACCGGATCGCAGGCCGAGAGCGAGGAGCTGGTGCAGGAGACGCTGCTCGCGGCGTTCGACGCCTTCCCACAGTACCGCGCCGAGGGGAGCGTGCGGGCCTGGCTCTTCGGGATCGCGCGGCGCATCTGCGGGCGGCACACGGAGCTCCGGGCGCGGCGGGAGGCGCGGCTGCGGCTCGTGCACGACACCCGGCCGCGGCCGGACGCGAGCGAGCTCGCGCTGGAGCGCGAGCGGGCCGAGCGCGCCCGCGCCGCGCTCGCGCGGCTCAAGCCGAGCGAGCGCGAGGCGGTGGTGCTGCGCTTCGAGGCGGGGCTCTCCTTCAAGGAGGTGGCCATCGCGTGCGGGATCGACGAGGCGGCGGCGCGCAAGCGCGTCAGCCGCGCGCTGGCGCGGCTCAGGGCCGATCTGGGCGAGGAGTAGGGCGATGAGCGCGACGGAAACGGGTTCGGCGGGGCTGTGCGGCGAGGTCGAGGAGCAGCTCGCGGAGGTGCTCGACGGGACGGCGCGGCCGGCGCTGTACGAGCACATCGCCGGCTGCGACGCGTGCCGCGACCTCCGCCACGACGCGGCGCGGGCCGCGGAGGTCGCGGCGGCCGCGGGCGCGGACTTCCGGCCGGCGGGCGACTTCGCCGAGGCGCTGCTCCGGCGGCTCGAGGCGGCCCGCCCCTCGGAGGGCGCGACGAGCGGCGCGGTGCTCAAGGCGGTGCCCGAGGCGCGCGCGAGCGAAGAGCGCGCGGGCGAAGAGCGCGTGAGCGACGAGCGCGCGGGCGAAGAGCGCGCGGGCGAAGAGCGCGCGGGCGAAGAGCGCGCGGGCGAAGAGCGCGCGAGCGAAGAGCGCGCGGGCGAGGCGGTGGCAGGCGCGCGCGCCGGCGACACCACCGACGCGCGCACCGGCGACACCACCGACGCGCGCACCGGCAACATGACCGGCGGCGCCGCGACCGACGCGCGCACCGGCGACGTGATCGGCGGCAACACCACCGACGCGCGCACCGGCGACATGACCGGCGGCGCCGCGGCCGACGCGCGCACCGGCAGCGCGGCCGCCGGCGCGCACGCCGGCGAGGCGCGCTCCTCCAGCCCGGAGCGGGCCGCGCCGGCGCCGCGCCGCGCGCGAGGCGCGGCCTACGGGCGCCGCTCGGTCATGGCCGCCGCCGCCCTGGCCGCCGCGGCGGCGGTGACGGCCGGGATCGCCCTGCGGCGCGGCGACACGGAGCAGCCGGCCGCCTCCGCGACGGCCGGCGCGCCCTGGTCCGGCAAGGTCGCCTCGGTCTCGCGCGCCTCGGCCGACCGGTCGGGGGGCCTCGAGGCGTGCGACACCTCGGGCGCCTGCGCGCCGCTCGCCGCGGGCGCGGCGCTCCCCGAGGGCGCGACCCTGCGCACCGACACGCGGACGCGCGCGCACCTCGCGCTCGCGGACGGCTCCGCCCTCGCGATCGACCGCGGCTCGCGCGTGTGGATCGCCGGCGACGCCCGCGCGGCGCGCGTCGAGGCGGGCGCCGTCGTCCTCGACGTCGCCCCGGCCCCCGGCGCGCCGCCCGCGCGCATCGAGGTGCCGCACGGCGAGATCGAGGTGCTCGGCACGAAGCTCGCCGTCACCGCGAGCCCGGGGCGCGCCTCGGTCGAGGTCGCGCGCGGCGCCGTGCGCGTCAAAGGCGAGCGGGGCGAGCCCGTCGAGGTGCGCGCCGGCGAGGAGGCGACGCTCGCGCAGGGCGCCGCGCCGAACGTCGCGAGCGCGACCTCGCTCGCCGACGCGCTCTCGTGGAGCGACCGCTCCGCCGAGGAGGCCGACGCCCCGGCGCTCCGCGGCCTCGGCGAGCTCAGGGCGCGCAAGCCGGGCGCGACCCAGGAGAAAGAGCGGGCCGTGCGGCTCGCGAAGCACGCCGTCAAGGTGCGGATCGTCGACGTCGTCGCCCGGACGGAGATCGACGAGACGTTCGCCAACGACACCGACGAGGAGCTCGAGGGCATCTTCCGCTTCCCGCTCCCGCCGGGCGCCCAGATCGAGCGGCTCGCGCTCGAGGTGGACGGCAAGCTGATCGAGGGCGCGTTCGTCGACCGCGACCGCGGGGCCGCGATCTGGCGCGGCGTCCTCCAGAACGCCGCCCCCAAGGCGCCCAAGTCGCGCGAGGAGATCATCTGGGTCCCCGGCCCGTGGCGCGACCCCGCGCTGCTCGAGTGGCAGCGCGGCGGCCGGTTCGAGCTCCGCATCTTCCCCATCCCGAAGCGCGGCTCGCGCCGCGTCGTGCTCACCTACACGCAGCTCGTCGAGCAGTCGGGCGGCGTCCGTCGCTTCACCTACCCGCTCGCGCACGACCAGAGCGGCACGACGAGCATCGGCGACTTCTCGCTCGACCTCCAGGTGCTCGGCCACGACCGGGCGTTCGGCGTCGAGACGCGCGGCTACGAGCTCGCCGCCGCGCCCGCCGAGGGCGCGGCCGATCGGCGCACGCTGCACGCCCAGGGGTTCACGCCGGCCGGCGACCTCACGGTCGAGTACGCGCTCCCCGATCGCGATCGGCCGGTCACCGCGTGGGCCTACCGGACGCCCCCCGCCGCATCGCCGCAGCCGCCCGCGGGGCCGGCCGGGCCCCGCGCCGCGAGCGCGCCGACGAGCGGCGGCGCGGGCGCGTCGAAGCGCGACGGCGCGGAGCACGAGGCGTCGCTCGCCGCGGCGCGGGCCATCGCGAGCGACGCGTCGCCCTACGTCGCGATCGCGATAAGGCCCCGGCTCCCCCGCTGGGAGGAGTCGACCTCGCGGCGCCACGCGATCGTCGTCGACGCGAGCCGGTCCATGGTCGGCGAGCGCTTCGCCCGCGCGACGCGGCTCGCCTCGTCGATCGTCCGCGAGATGGACCGCCGCGACGAGGTCGTCGTGCTCGCGTGCGACACCCTCTGCCGCTCCCTCGGCGAGGGCGCCCAGGGCGGCGCCGCGCGGCCCATGGCGCCCGGCGCCGCGTCGGCCGGCGAGGTCGAGCGCTTCCTCGGCGGCATCGAGCCCGACGGCGGCAGCGATCTCGCCGCGGCGATGATCGCGGCGCGCGCCGCCGCCGGCCCGCTCGACGGCAAGGAGCTCCGGATCCTCTACCTCGGCGACGGCACGCCCTCGGTCGGCCCGACCCGCCCCGCCCACATCGAGGCCGCGGTGCGCGGCGCCGTCCCCGCGGACGGCGCCGCCGTGATCGCGGTCGCGCTCGGGAGCGACGCGGACACGACGTCGCTCCGCGCGCTCGCGCGGGGCGGCGGCGGGGTGATGGTCCCCTACGTGCCCGGCCAGAAGGTCGCGAGCGCGGCGCAGTCGGTCCTCGGCGCCGCCTACGGCCTCGCGCTGCGCGATCCCGAGCTCGAGCTGCCGCCCGGCCTCACCCAGGTCACGCCGGCGCGGCTCGACCCGATCCGCGCCGGCGGCGAGGCGATCGTCGTGGCGCGGATGAGCTCCGGCGCCGACGTCACCGGCGCGATCCGCCTCCGCGGCCGCGTCTCGGGCGAGCGCTTCGAGCAGACCTACCCCGTGAGCATCGTCGCCGGCTCGGGCGCGGGCAACGCCTTCGTCCCGCGCCTCTACGCCGCGGCGAAGATCGCCGAGCTCGAGGAGACCGGCGGCGAGGCGCAGAAGCCCGCGATCATCGAGCTGTCGCGGCGCTTCTCCGTGGCGAGCCGGTTCACGTCGCTGCTCGTGCTGGAGAGCGAGGCGATGTTCAAGGCGTTCGGCCTCGAGCGGGACGGCATCGCGTCCGCCTTCACGGGCGAGGAGCAGGCGCAAGGCGTGAGCGCGAGCGCCGAGGGGGAGCCGCCCGACGACGCGGCGGACGAGGGCGCGGCGAAGGAGGAAGCGAAGGGGATGGGGCCCGCGGAGGGCCTCGGCGTGTCGGGCAGCGGCTTGGGCGGCGGCGGCCGCGGGTGGGCATCCGCGGAGGCGGCGCCGCGTCGCAAATCGGCGTCGGCTCCCCTCCCCCCGCCGGCGCCGGCGGCCAGGCCCGTTCCCGAGATGCCCGCCAACCTGGTCGACGCCGACAGGCCGGCGCCGGCGCCGACGACCGCCGCGCCCGCGGCGCCGCGGCCGGAGCCCAAGAGCGACGACCGCGCCCAGCGGCCCTGGCCCGATGGCGCCGTCGACGAGCCGTGGCCCCGCCCCCGGCCGCGGCGGATGATCCCGATGCGCCGGGTGTTCGACCGCAAGGTGAGCTTCGACGCGACGAACACGCTCGCGCCCGAGAGCGCGGCGAGGACCGCGGAGGCCGAGGCGGCGCTCGCCGCGGCCCCGGACAGCCGCGACAGGACCGTGGGCCTCTACGCGCTCTACGCCACGACCGGCCGCCTCGGCGAGGCCCAGGAGCTGACCGCGCGCTGGAGCGGCCGCGACGCGCTCGACCCCGACGCGCTCATCGCCCGCGCCGACCTCGCGGCCCGGCAGGGCGATCGCGACCGCGCGGTGCGCATCCTCGGCGGCCTCGCCGACGTGCGCCCCGGCGACCGGGCCGTCCAGTCGCGCCTCGCCGAGCTCTGGGACGCCGCGGGCCGGCCCGCGTACGCGTGCCAGCACCGGGTGACGCTCGCCGAGCTCGCGCCCGCCGACGCGAAGCTCGCCGCCGCCGCGATCCGGTGCGCCGGCGACGGCGGCATGAGCGAGCTCGCGGGCCAGCTCCGCCTCGATCTGACGTCCGCCGTGCGGGCGACGGTCGACCGGCTGCTCGCGCAGCCCGACGCGCCGCCCTCCGCGGATCTGCCGGGCGACGTGCGGCTCAGCGCCGAGTGGACCGGCGGCGCCGACCTCGACCTCGCCCTCATCGACGCGCGGGGGCGGCGCCTCTCCTGGATGGGCGCGACCCTCGGGCCGGTGGGCGTCCGCTCGCGCGACGCGACGAGCGCGCGCGCCGAGTCGCTCGCGCTGCGGAACCTCCCCAAGGGGAGCTATGTCGTCGAGATCGCGCGCGCGTCGGCCGGGGACGGCGCCTCGCCGCCCGCGCTTTCCGGCGCGCCGGGCCCCGTGCGCGGCGAGCTGACCCTGCGCCTCGCGGGGGAGACCCGCAAGGTGCCATTCACGCTCGAGGGCGCGCGCCTCGAGCTCGGCACGGTGCGCGTCTTCTTCACCTCCCGCCTGGTGCCGGTCGACGACGTCCCGTCACCCCCGCCGTTCATCCGGGACTGACCCCCCACCTACGCGCTGCCCCCCTCGCCCTGAGCAGCCCGCCCGGCGCACCGCCGGAGCGGCCTTTTCCGCGCACCCACGAGCGCGCTCGCCCGGGGTTCGAGGAGGCCCCGCGCCGCGCTCGTGTCGGGAGGAGATCCCCGATACAGTTTCGACATGAATCCGCTCGTCCCGGACTTCATCCTCGAACAGGACGCCGAAGGGCAATACGCGGGGGCGGTCGACGCGGCCGTCCTGCATGTCTCGCTCCCGGCCGTCGTGGAGCTCGCCGAGCAGATGATCGCTCGTCAGGCGCTCGATCCGGACGCGCTGCGGTCGCTCTTCGAGCCGCTCTTCGAGGCCGTGCACCAGTCGGGCGGGTTCGTCGCGGCGTTCTCGCCCGGCGGCGGGTTCACCGCGCTCTTCCCCGATCGGCCGGGGCGGAACGTCACCCGGCTCGCGCGCAGCGCGGCCCTGGCGATGCGGCGCAGCCTCCTCGAGCTCGCCGCGCGGCGCGCGCTCGGCGCCGGCGGCGCGCCGATGCCGTTCAGGATCGGGCTCGCGTGGGGCTCGGTCCACTGGACGATCGTGCGGATCGCCCAGGATCGCGCCTACTCCCTGCTCTACGGCCCCGCGATCGAGGCCTGCCAGGCGACCGATCGCGGGGCGGACGACAGCGAGCTGCACCTCGATCGCAGCTTCCGCGAGCGGCTGCCCGCGGCCAGCGCCCGGGAGAGCGTGGCGGAGCTCGACGAGGCGGATCTCCTGACCGGTCCGCCCTCGCTGACGGTCACGGCGGCCCCGACGGACGCGGACGCCGAGGCGTTCCTGCCGCCGGGCGCGGGCGACCTCGCGCCGGAGGGCGAGATCCGCGAGGTGACGACGGTCGCGCTCTCGCTCGATCGGGTGGCGAGCCCGACGGAGCTCATCCAGCAGCTGCACGAGATCGCGGCGATGTTCGGCGCCACGTTCGCCGGCATGAACGTGACCGAGCGCGGCTTCGGCGCGCTGTTCTACTTCGGCGTGCCGATCGCGCACGAGAGCGACCACGATCGCGCCCTCGACTTCGCGCTCGAGCTGAAGAGCAACGGCCTCGGCGTGCCCCGGCTCGCGGTGGGCATCACCCGCGCGCGCTGCCTGGCCGGCTTCTTCGGCGCCGGGGGCCGCCGCGAGTTCACCTGCCTCGGCCGCGCCGTCCACCTCGCCGCGCAGATCGCGCGCAAGGCGGCGCCGTCGTCGATCTGGGCGGACGAGCGCGCGTTCCTCGCGGGCGAGGCGAGCCACCAGTGGTCGACCGAGAACATCTTCCGGTTCGACGGGTTCGACCTGCCGATCCTCGTCTACTCGCTCGAGCGACGCCGCATCGCCGTGCAGGAGGAGTTCTACGACCTCGGCCCGATCGGCCGCGAGGCCGAGCTCGAGGGGCTCACGCGCGCGCTCGAGCCCCTCTTCGCCGGGCGCTCCGCCGGGGTCGTGTACATCCTCGGCGAGGCGGGCATCGGCAAGAGCTACCTCGTGCACAGCTACCGCCACCAGCGCGCGCAGCTCATGGACATGCGCCCGCTCCTGTGGATCGAGGCCCGCTGCGACCAGACGCTGAAGACCCCGCTCTACGCCTTCGAGTTCGCGCTCAAGGAGTACCTCGGGATCTCGTCGGAGATCGGCCAGCACGCCAAGCAGGCGGGGCTCGATCTCGCGCTCCAGCTCCTCCTGGAGCGGCTGCCCGAGAGCTGGACCGAGGTGCGGCGGGGGATCGACGCCTCGCGCGAGGCGCTCGCGCGGCTGCTCCGGCTGCGGGGCGACGAGCCGGCGACGCCGGAGGCCGAGGCGGGGCGGCGCGAGGAGGCGCTCGCGGCGCTCTCCGCGCTGCTCGTCGCCGAGAGCTCGCTGCAGCCGGTGGTGGTGCACCTCGACGACGCGCAGTGGGCCGACCCGACCTCGCTCGAGGCGGTGCGCGCGATCACGGCCGCCTGCCGGGATCTGCCGCTCGCGGTGATCTGCTCGGCGCGGCCCGCGGCCGCGGGCGAGGGGGCGGACGCGCGCATCCCGCTCGAGGCCGGCATCCCGTCGCAGGTCATCGAGCTCGCGCCGCTGCCCCAGGAGCGGCTGCTCGCGCTGGCGGAGCCGTTCTTCGGCGGCCCGATCCCGACGATGCTCGAGTCGCTGCTCGGCCAGACCGCGGGCGGCAACCCGTTCTTCGCGCAGGAGATCCTCGCGTACTGGCTGGAGGACGGCCGGTACGGGTCGACCCACGAGGCCGCGCCCTCGAGCCGGTTCATGCCGCCGCGGACCGTGAACAGCCTGCTCGTCGCGCGGCTCGAGCGGCTGGAGCCGCGGACGCGGCAGACGGTGATCTCCGCGGCGGTGCTCGGGCGCGAGTTCGACACGCGCGTGCTCGCCCGGATGATCCCGGACGCGTCGGTCCTCGTGGATCACCTGCGCTTCGGCGAGGCGCAGCGGATCTGGTCGCGGATGGGGGAGCACCGCTTCGAGTTCTGCACGGTGCTGATCCGCGACGCGGCGTACGGGATGCAGCCGAAGGCGGCGGCGGAGCGGCAGCACCGGCTCGCGGCCGAGGCGATCGAGGCGGTGTACGGCGACGATCTCGAGGATCAGCGCGCGGCGCTCGACAGCCACCGGAGGCTCGCGGGCTGAGCGCGGCCGGCCGTCCTTTCGGTCGGATCGTGGAACCCCCTCGACGCCGCTTGCGAAGTGCGGCAACTGTCCGCGCATGAGCACGGCCCATCAAGAGGCTCACGCGGCCGCGGCGCACGACGTGAGCGACCACCACGGCTTCGACGGGGAGCCCGCCCGCGCGCTGCCGGCCGACGAGCCGCCCACCCCGAACTGGGTCCCTGCGCTGGGGCTCGCGGTCTTCGCGGTGGCGGGCGTCCTGTTCCTCGCGATGAGCAGCGACGGCGACGCCGCGGCTCAGGCCGCGCCGGCCGGCGCGCGCCCGGTCCCGGCCGACGCTCGACCGGCGGCGGCGAGACCCGCGCCCGGGGCCGACGCGCGCCCGGCGGGAGCGCGCCCGGTCGCGCCGACCGGGCCCGGGTCGGGGCCGGCGGCGGCGGCCGTGCGCCCGGCCGCTGAGCGCGCGGGGCAAGGCCGCGCGGACGGCGCTGCCGCGCCGGGCCCGGCGAACCTGCGCAAGCTGACGCCCCAGGAGGTGGAGGCGGTGCGCAAGCGCATCGAGGGGCGGCAGAAGGGCGCCTCGAACGCGCCGCCGCCAGCGCCGCCGAAGTGAGCGCGACGGTGGTGGACAACGCCGCCGCGCGGATGCGCACGGTGCTCGTGCTCGGCGCGGGCACGATGGGCCAGGGGATCGCGCAGGTCACGGCGGTCGCCGGCTACGTGACGCGCCTCCACGACGTCGACGCCGCGCGCGTCGGCGCGGCGATCGAGGACATCAAGCGCTCGACCGATCGCCTCGTGCAGAAGGGCAAGATGCTCAACGAGGCGCGCAGCGAGATGATCGGGATGCTCGTCGCGTCGCCGGATCTCGCGCGCGCGGCGGCGGACGCCGATCTCGTGATCGAGGCGGTGCCCGAGCAGATGGACCTCAAGGTGGAGGTGCTCGGCCGGGCGAAGGCGGCGGCGCCGGCGGGGGCGCTGCTCGCGTCGAACACGTCGAGCCTGAGCATCACGGAGCTCGGCCGCCGTCTCGGGGCGGGGGCGCGCACGATCGGCCTTCACTTCTTCAACCCGCCGCCGGTGATGGAGCTGCTCGAGGTGGTGCGGGGGCTCGAGACCGAGGAGTCGACGGTGACGGCGGCGCTCTCGGTGGCGAGGCGCCTGGGCAAGGCGCCGATCGTGGTGAACGACACGCCCGGCTTCGCGACGAGCCGGCTGGGGGTGGCGCTCGGCGCCGAGGCGATGCGGATGCTGGAGTCCGGGGTGGCGTCGGCGGTGGACATCGATCGGGCGATGGAGCTCGGGTACCGGCACCCGATGGGGCCGCTGAAGCTGACGGACCTCGTGGGGCTGGACGTGCGGCTCGCGATCCTGGAGCACCTCCACCGCGAGGTGGGGGAGCAGTTCCGGCCGCCGGTGATCCTGCGGCAGATGGTGCGGGCGGGGAAGCTTGGGAAGAAGACGGGGGAAGGGTTCTATCGGTGGACGGAGGCGGGGGCCCAGCCCATCGAGGGCGGCGGCTGGCGGCGGGGGTAGAGAGCGCAGCGGGTGTGCTCGGGGGCGGATAGAGTCGAACGAGGACGCGCCCGCGGTGCGGAGCGCGCGAGCGCTGTCAGGACAGGATGCCCACCCCCGGCCCGTGCTCGGCGCTTCGCGCCTGCGCGCGGTCCGCCCCTCCCAAATCGCGCGCTCCGCGCGCTCAGGGAGGGGTGCGCCGTCTGGTACCTGCGGCCCGGGTGTGAAGTCCGGAGAAGCGAGGAGGTGCACGACGTGCGTCAGGACATCAGGCCGAGCACGAAGAGGGCGTCGGACCAGAGCGGCCACAGCGTCCGGTACGGGTGGGTCGCCAGCACTACGCCGCCGCTCGGGAGGCGGCGCACGTGGAACGGGGCGTGCTCTTCGAGGAAGCGGACATGCCCGGGCGACGTGATCTTTGCCCTGAATGCGGGCGGACCCTCGCCCTCGGCTGCCTCCCCGAGCCGACGGAGCAGCTCCATGATCTCGTGCGCCTGAGGCTCGGCGGCACGCCACGCGTCGTCGGGCACCGCCGCGGCCTCGAGCGCTTCGAGCAGCGTGGCCGGCGGCGTCGCGAGCGCCTTCAGCACCGTTTCGCGCGAGAGGGAACGCGTGAGCTCGCTGCCGCCTTTCATGGGCACGCGCGCGCCGCGCGGCGCGGCTTCCACCCGCGCGCAGAGCGCTTCCAGCGACGTGCCCGCGACGCGCGAGACGCTCTCCTTGTCATGAAGGCTGACCCACGAGAGGGCGAGGTCACGCGCGAGCTCCGCCGCGTTCGCGTTGTAGGTCGCGCACATCACGACCGGGGCGAGCCAGTCCTCCTTGTCCGTGCAGGCGCCGGTCGGCACGCGCCCGCTCGTGTCCGGCGCGCAGAAGCGCAGCAGGAGATCCTCGATGTCGCCCTGGATCAAGTGGCAAGCGACCGCGGCCTCGGCCTCGATTGAGCGCGGACCACCACCCACGGGGATCTCATAGGGGTAGAAGTCCCACTTGCGTTCGCCCGCTTCTAGTCTGAGGGGGCCGAAAGGATGGCGACGTTCGCTTTCTTCAGGGTAGCACGCGGCGCTGAAAACCATGATGCGTTCGGAATCGTTCAGCATCACGCCGGACAGTACGTGAGCGCTGTTCCGTCCTCCGAAGTGGGCGCGGATCATCGCGAGCGCATCGTCCATGGAGGAGGTCTTGCACCAGATGTCGGTGGCCATGTCCACCGAGATAAGATCCCCTGGGATAACCAGCGCGGACAGCGCCGACGCCAACGCGTCCACCCGTTCTGGCTCGTTACACCAGGCGAAGAAGTGAGGTCTTGATTCGCTCATAGTCGGATCACCATGATGAACTTATTGAAGCCTTTCAGGGTCACGGTTTTCCCTGTCTCAGCATCGAACAGGTATCCGTCCTTGACAGTAAACTTCTCCGGATTGAATTTGGCCCCCTGCTCCATGATGAGCTCGACCCGTTCCACGTCACCGGCTAGACCCTTTTTGGTCACCGCCTCCATGGCGTTCGTGAGCTGATTGCGCACGTCGCTAACCGGAATTGTCCCGCCGCCCTTGGCCTCGCTCAGGATGAGCTTGTGCCCGCTTGATACCGACACGAAATCGGGCGCCATCCCCTCGATGGTACCAGGGCGTGACTCCTTCAGAATGCCGAGCACCCTGCGCACGCCGTCGTCGCCGACCCCGACGAGTGACCGGCCATCGTCCACCAGGAACTTCGCCGCCTTCTTCTCGAAGATGTCCACCGGTTTCGTCGTGATCGCCCCGGGGAGCCCCTTGTACCCCCTGACGCGGTTCGTCTTCACGATCTGCGCGAACGCCTCCTCGATCTCCGCGATCTCCCCGGCCACCCGGATCGCCGACGGCCTGAGCCCCCCGCTGGTCTTGACGACCCGCCACATCGGCCCGATCGCCGCGACCCCGAACCCCAGCCCCGAGAAGATCCGCTCCTCGTCGCTCAGCTCCTGCCCCGACGGCAGGCAGAACGCCTTGCCCGTCACCGCCTCGCAGAGGTCGAGCGCCGGCCCCATCACCGGCACGAACCCCACCCCGAGCCGCGTCGTCGCGTGCACCAGCGTCTGCATCACCCCCGCGTACGCCTCGACGCCCTCGCCGACCGTCGACATCGCCCCCGCGAACGCGCTGATCGTCTGGTAGAGCTGCGTCTTTTCCAGGTCGAGCCCGTCCCCCCTCCACAGGTTCAGGCTGTCCTTCATCTGGTCCGCGAGCGCATCGAACCGCGGCTTCAGGACCGTGTCCACCACCACGCGCAAGTCCGCCGGCACTGGCGAGTCCTCGAACCAGTCCGACGCATCCATGAACTGCCGCACGAACCCGGTGATCCGGTTCTGCGCGTTCAGGAACGCGTTCGTCTCCGCCAGCGACACCCCCATCCGGTCGCGCAGCGCGATCTCCAGCGCCGCGCTGTTGTCCCGCCACGCCCGCACGTTCGCCACGAAGTCCGCTCGAAGCACCACCACCCGGCCGCTCACGTCCGCTTCCAGCGCCGCGAGCACCGCGTCCGCGTACGCCGCATAGGGATCCCTCCCCTCCTCGAACGCTCCCTCCACCTCCGCGATGTCCGGCACCTCGACCCACGGCACCTCGCTCTCCCCGAGCGCGTACGCCCCAGTATCGTCCGGATCCCACCCCTCGGCGCGCGCGTCCTGCGTCGCCAGATCCGCCACCTGGTCCGCCTGCGCGCCGAACTCGTCGATCAGCCGCGCGAGCTCCGCCTCGAGATCGCTGACGCTCTTCTTCAGATCGTCGACGAGCTGCTCCATCGCCGCCCGCGTCTCCGTGCCGACCACGTCCTTGTACCGGTCCAGGATCGCGTCGAGGTCGGTCCGCGAGATCTCGTCCAGCGGCCGGCTGACCAGGTCCTTCAGCTCGGTGTCGAGCTGCTGGAGCAGGTCCATCGTCTCCGCCAGGCGCTCCACCCGCGGCGCGTTCGCCACGAGCGCCTTGCGCTCCTTGGCGATCTCGGCCAGCAGGATCTCGATGTCGCGCGCCAGCGCCGGGTTGATCTCCGCGAGGCTCAGGTCGAGGGTCGTGTCGCCGGAGAACGCCACCCCGCGGCGCCGGATGTCGAAGAGCGGCTTGTTCAACCCGAGCGGCACCGACACGAGGTTCACCACCTCGCGCGCGTCGACGCAGGTGTTGTCGCCCCCCTCCCTGCTGACGTGGAAGTGGAAGTCGTTCATGCCCATCCCGAGCAGCACCGAATCGAACGCCGCCTCCATCCGATTGCTCTCCGAGCCGTCGTCATGGAACGCGAACTCGCCCGGGACTTCGTAGGTGGGAAGCGGCGTCTGGTTCACGCGGAAGTACGCCGCTCCAGGGTCGGCGAGCTCGGGCGTCAGGCACCGCGGGTTGAACTGGGTGGAGACCCAGTCGAGGGTGTACGGCGTGCCGGCCCACGCGAACGAGGGCGCCACCAACACCACCGCGGTGATCAGCGCGACGAGCTTCTGCAGCGCCGCGGCACTCCAGCCAGGCCGCGCGACGTCCTTGGAGCCTCTCATGTCCCCTCCGCGCCGCGCACCGCCGCGTCATACGCGATCGCGGCGCCCTTCACGTCGCCCGCATCGAGCCTCGCCTCGACGGCGTCGAGCGCCGCCGCGGTCATCCCCGTCTCCCGCAGCGCCGCGAGGCCGGCCGCGATCTTCCGCGGCAGCCCCGTCCTGAGCTCGGCCTCCGCGGCGTCGAACCGCCCTCGAAGCTCCGCGCACCCGGCCTCGCGCCACGACGACGCCGCCGCCTCGCAGAGCGGCCGCATCTGCACAAGCGCCGAGAGCTCCCCGCACCGCTCGGCCAGCAGCGGCAGCCCGAGCTTCTCGCTCACCGGCGGCGCCGCCGACAGCGCCGCGACCTGCGCGCGCGCACGCGCCCCGAAGGCGTCCGACGCCTTGCGGGCCCGCGACCGCGCGATGGCCTCGCGCGCCCCCTCGTCCATCTGCAGCACGCGGAGCGCCTGCCGGCGCAGCGCGATCCCGCCGAGCAGCGCCGCCGCGGTCGCGTCGCTCCGGGCGACACGCCCCTGCACGTAACCCAGCATCGCGTTCAGCGAGCGCAGCGCGCCCGACGTCATGTCCGGCAGCACCGCGCCACGCGTGGCGAGGAGCTCCCCGTGCGGCGCCATCGCCTCGTCGAAGGAGGCCGCGAAGACCTGGAGCGCCGCCGACGACCTCAGGATCTCCGCGGTGAGCTCGCCGGGCGCGCGGCTCGCCTCGCGCGCCGCCGCGAGCACCGCCTGCTCCACGCCGTCGAGGCCGTCGATGTCCGACCGCGATGCCTGCTCCGAGAGCGCCGCGTACACCGCCGTCTCCGCCGCCTCGCTCGCGCGGTACGCGGCGAAGCGCGCCGCGACGCCCGCGTACCTGGATCGCAACGGCGCGACGTCGCTCCGGGCCTGGTCGAAGATCGCCTGCACGGCCGCCATCGCCTGGCTGTCGGCCGCGAGCGCGGCGACGAGCGGCTCCCTCTCGGCGCTGGCCTTGTCGATCATCGCCGCCTTGAAGTTGCCGGCCGCGTCGACCGGCGTCCGCGCGAGCAGCGCTCTCTGGCGCTGCGTCGCCTCGTCGAGCAGCGACTCAAGCTTGCCCGCGAGCGTCGCCCGCAGCGACTCGGCGTTCCTCGCGTCGTCCCGCACGTACTCGATCGCCTCATCGATGTGGCCGAACCAGACGTCGAGCGAGTAGCTGCTCGCGACGATATCGTCGAGCGTCTTGTTGTTCGGCCACGTGGCCCACACCTCGATGGGCAGCGCGCCGTCCTTCTCGGCCTGGCTCCACGCGGCGCCCGGGCCGAGGTTCTCGCCCACGCAATGCTCCTCGCCGCCTTCCGCCGCCGCGCAAAAGCTCCCGAACGTGTGATCCTCCCGCTCCCACAAGCACCCTGATCCCACCGCGCCGAGCGCCACCAGGGCGGCTACGGCCGCCACGAGGATTGCCTTCGGTCGCCTCGTGTTCCTTCTCATTTTCATTCCCTCCACCCTGCAACTTTTCTCAATGGCGCACGCTCATCCGCAGGCCCACCGGATGCAAGCGTCCATACGAGGGCGGTAGGACGTTGCTCAGCCCAGCAAGAACGCTCCGGGACCTCTTCGCTCCGTCCTTGGTAGAGAGGCACCGGTGGGCTTGCCCGGAGGGAGCACGGGAACGCGCACGCGCACGCGCACGCGCACGCGCACGAAGAGGAGCACGGGGGACGGGAGACGGGAGACGGATCCGATGCCAGCCCCTGAACACGGGCCTCTCAAGGTCGACGCAGCAAGAACCCGACGGCAGCGCGAGCGACAAAGCCATTTTCAACTGCCCCGACTCCCATTGTATCTTCTCGGCTCATTGCCGCCGTCTGGCTTTGCCGGCCGGCAGGGAGGAATCGACATGGACTATTCGAATGAGGTCCTCGAGGCCACGCCCGAGCGCGTCACCAAGTTCCTGTTGGGAATTGGCGCCGTCGCCGCGATTCGCACGTTGATGGCCGAGGCGGGGATGACCGATGACGACATCGTGGAGGGCCGCACGCTCCTCCTCGACGTCCTCGCCGCGCCCCGGAAGGGCGGCGCGGCGCCCGATACCGCGGATGCCAGGGCGCAGCGCGCCGCGACCACGGAGCTCGACCAGTGGGATGAGCCCAACTTCGCTCGTTATGGCGCCGCGCTCCGCCGGCGATTCCCCGACGTGCACGCCTACGTCTTCAAGGACCTCTCGGCCTCCACGGGCACCACCGCGGTCCAGGGAGTCGCCACCTTCCTCGCGCGGCTCGACGCCCTCGAGAGCGGCGCCGACCCGGATCGCGCCGGGACCAAGCAGAGCGACAAGAGGGCAGTCGCCTTCCTCGGCCTCCGCGGCCTCGACAAGGCAGAACGCAAGCGCCTCCAGGGACTCGTCGACATCGCGCTCGGCCCGACGTCGCCTCTGCCCGAGCAGACCGAGCTCCCGGAGACCGCGCGCCGGCGCGAGGCGCTCGTCAAACTGCGCGGCTGGTTCGACGAGTGGTCCACCACGGCACGCGCGGTCGTCAAGAAGCGGGGCTACCTCATCCGGCTCGGCCTCGCGAACCGCAAGGCGCCCCAGCGCAAGACCCCCGCCGAGCCCGTCGACGCGCTCGACGACGCCGACGCGACCGATCTGGAGTAATCCGGCACACCAACAAGGGCTTCCGGCGCGCGTCCGAGACCTTCCGACGCGCTCCGGAAGCTTCCGTCGCCGAAATGAAGCCCTTCGGCGCGCTCCGGAGCACGACATTTCGCGTACTTAGGAGCGCCGGTCCTGCTCCCGGCGCCGTCCGGCGTCCGCCGGATGCCGAATTTCCGGCGAATTTCGCGTCCCGCCCCGCGGCGGAAACCTCCGGCGTGCGCGGGAAGCCTTCGTTCCCGCGTCGGAAGCCTTCGTTCCCGCGACGGAAGCCTTCGTTCCCGCGACGGAAGCCTTCGTTCCCGCGACGGACGCCAATTTGTTGAGATTTCTTGGCGTCCCTGGCGCCTTGGCAGTTCCCCAAGCGCCGCACGACCCCTGCGGAGGCGCCTCCCACGGACGCCTCCACGCAGCGGCGGAGGCGCTGACCGGTTACCGGTTCAGCTTGTCCTTCTTGGCGTTCTCTTCGGCCTCTTTCTGGCGCTCGGCCTCGCGCTGGACGATGCGCTCCTTGACCGCGGCGTAGTCCTTCTCGTCCTTCACCCGCCGATCGATCTGCTTCTGCCGCTCGGTCGCCGTCGCCGGGTAACCGCCCGCCTTGGGATTGCTGGTCAGGAACGCGCCGTAGGCGCCCCACGCCTCCCGCGCCGCCTGCCAGTTCTTCTGGCGCTCGCGAAGATCCGCGAGGCAGAAGAGCACCTTGGCCTGAAGCTCCTCCGAGCCCTTCTTGCCGAGCGCCGTCGTCCAGGCCGTCTCGGCCTCCGCCGCGTTGCCCGACTCGAGCATCGCCTCGCCGAGCCGGTAGAAGCCGAGCATCTTCGAGGGATCCTGCTTGATCGCGTCCTGGAACGCCGAGATCGCGCCGGGGATGTCGCGCGCCACGAACGACGCCTGGCCCTTCAGGATCTGCTCCATGTAGGGGCTGATGCCGGTGTGCCCGTTGGGATCCTTGCGCGGCGAAGCGGCAGCGGCCGGCGCCGCCTCCGGCGCCGCGGGCGGCGTCTGCTGGGCGGACGCGAGCGAAGCAGGGACGAGGGCAGCGAGAGCAAGCGACGCGATGACGGCAAGCGAGCGGTCCTGCATGCCCGCCAAGGTACCGCAGCCGCGGCCCGAAGGGGAATCCTTGCTGCATCGACGCGCGACGGTCCCCGCCGCCCGGAGGATGGCGCGCGACGGCGCCCGACCAGGCGCGCCGCGGACCTCGAGCCGGCAGGCGCGGCCCCGATGTCCCGGCAGGCTACCTCCGCGGAGCCCTGAACGGGTCCGGCGGCTGCCCAGCATCCGGGCGCCCGGCGTCCACCGGCGGCCATCCCCCATCCGGCAACCCCGCGTCCGTCGGCGGCCACCCGCCATCCGGTCGGCCCGCATCCACCGGAGGCCACCCGCCATCCGGCGGCCCCGCGTCCGTCGGCGGCCACCCGCCATCCGGCGGCCCCGCATCCGCCGGCGGCCACCCGCCATCCGGTCGGCCCGCGTCCGCCGGCAGCCTCCCCCCGTCCGCCGGCAGGCCGCCGTCGACCGCCGCCGGGCTCTGCGCGCTCAGCGACACGAGCCGGCCGTCCGGCTCCGGCGGCCAGAGGAAACGCTCCTCCGCGCCCGTCTTCCGGTCGACCAGCTTGGCCCAGCTCGCGCGCGGGTTGTCCGCCATCTGCACGCGAAGCCGCGCCGTCACCCCCTCGTCGAACGTCGGCCGGCGATAGAGGACGTTCGTCGATCGCTCGGGCGCATCGCCCGTGAGCGGCACGTCGAACCGGACCCGATCGAGCAGCTCCTGGCCGACGTACAGCTCGAGCGCGAACCGGCCCATCACGCGCGCCGTCGCCGCCGGCCGGGCGAGCGTCACCGAGCGGACGCGCGCGACCGAGCCCCTCCCCTTCGCGTACTGCACCTCGAAGACCCACTGCTTCGCGCTGGGCCGCACGGCTGGGTCGGGCGCATACCCGGCGCGGGGCGGCGGAGCCGGAGGCTCCGCCAGGGCGATCACGCCGGCAGCAGCCAGCGCAAGGCCGGCAAGGGTCGCCAGGGCGGCACGGGCGAGAGGGCGAGGCGAGGTCATCGGGCACCGGAAGGAGCCCCCAGCGGCAGAGCCGCCTCGGGCGTCCCAGTCAGCACCTCTTCCCACGCGGAGCCGTCGCCGTCGAGCGCCCCCCAGAGATCCCGCAGCTCGTCCGGGACCGGCGCGAGCGCCGCGCGCTCCTCGCCGGCCTCGTCCGGCACCGCGACGCGCAAGGCGTGCAGCGCGACGCGCGACAGCGGGAGCACACGGCCCCTCGCCGTGGTCAAAGACCGCGCACCGCCATGATCGCGGTCGCCGAGGAGCGGCGCCCCCGCATGCGCCGCGTGCACCCGGAGCTGGTGCATGCGGCCCGTCACCGGATCGAGACGGAGCAGCGTGGCCGCCGCCGCGCCGCCGCCGGCCGAGGCGACCGCGCGGTACCGCGTCGCCGCCTCCTTCGCGCCGGCCCCGCCCACCGCCGGCAGGCTGCGCCCGCGCGACCGCGCCGCGCCGATGGGCGCGTCCCAGGTGCCCGCCCCCTCGATCCGACCGCCGGCGATGCCGACGTACACCCGCGCGATGCGCCCCGCCTCGCGCATCGCCGCGAGGTGCCGCTGGCCCCGCGGGCCCGTCGCGCACAGCACCACGCCGCTCACGCCGACGTCGAGCCGCGAGGCCGCGTGCGGCGGCGCGCGCAGGCCGAGCAGCTCCGCGACCTCGGTGATCAGCGATCGCGTGCCCCGGCGCTCCGGCTCCGTCGGCAACGCCGCCGGCTTCGACGCGACGAGGATCTCCCCCCAGCGCGCGATCACCTCCACCGGCGGCGCCCCCGGCGCGTCGCGCCGCGCCGGCCACACGGCGAGCTCGTCGCCGGGGGCCACGGCGTCGTCCGGCCGCGCCCGCCGCGCGTTCAGGAAGGCGCGCCCCTCCGCCGCCGCGCCCGCGAAGCCCCGCGACGCGCCGCCAAGGCGCTCGAGGACGTCCGCCACCGTGGGGCCGTCGGACGGGCCGACCCGGAAGCGCGCGGCGGTCATGCGGGCGGCGCAGCGAGCGGCGCAGCGCCGTCGCCCTGCGCGCCGCCGGCAGCGCCGTTCGGCGCCGGCGGCGCGGCGCGCTCGTCGCGCTCGTTCAGCCGCTCGACCACGCCGCGATCGCCGTCGACCCGCAGCCGGTCGCCCGTCTTGATCGCCAGCGTCGCGCCGGGCACATTCACCACCGCGGGGATGCCGTACTCGCGCGCGACGATCGAGGCGTGCGACATGGGGCCGCCGAGCTCGGTGACGACCGCGGCCGCCACGAGGAACAGCGGCGAGAGGCCGATGTCGGTCGTGCGCGCGACGAGCACCTCGCCCGGCTCCACCGCGTCGAGCGAGGGCGCGCCCGGATCGAGCACGCGCGCCCGACCCTCGACCACGCCAGGGCTCGCCGGCAGCCCGAGCAGGCGGACCCCCGACGCGGGCGGCAGCACGACCGGCGGCGGCCGACCGATGAACGTGGCCGGAGGATCGGGGCGGGCGGCGTCGCGCAGGTGCTCGGCGCGGCGCAGCCGCACGACGTGGCCCACGTCGGCGCGGCCGCTGGAGAGCGCCGTCACGAGCTCCTCGTAGGTGCAGAAGAACACGCTCCCGGGGAGCAGCGAGGGCTCGATGCGGAGCAGGCGCCGGTCGATGTCGAGCGCGACCTTCCGCAGCATGCCGAGCACGCGGGTCACCCAGGTGCGCATGCGCTCCCGCAGGCGCACGTAGCGCTGCGCGCGGCCGACCAGCGCGCGGAGGAGCGCGAGCTCCACACGCGAGACGCGGGTCTCGAGCATCGCCATCTCCCGGTCGGCGAGCGCCCGCGCGCGCGCCAGGGCGCGCTCCGGATCGCCGGGCGCGCCGCGCAGCGACGCGGTGAGCATCGCGATGACCGGCGCCGGGTCCTCCCGCCAGCGCGGGGTCGCGAGCTCCGCCTCGCGCACGGCGCGATCGCCGTGCGCCTCGAGGAACCGCGCGAGCGCGTCGCGCGCCGGCCCCTCGGGCAGATCGCGCGGCCCCCTCACCTCGCCGGCGAGCAGCCGCTCGCGCGACGCGCGATCCAGCATGACGAGCTCGGCCACCCGGGCGAGCTCGACGCCAGGCCCCGCGCTGTCGAGCTCGCGCACGCCGCCCGCGAGCACCTGCGCGAGGTGCTCGACGTTTGTCTCCGCGCGCCCGGCCGGGCCGTCGAGGGGCGCCTCGCCGGAGGCCGAGCGCGCCGAGGCGCGGCGGCCCGCGACGCGCTCGAGCGCCTTGCACAGCGCGAGGTGGCTCGCGAGCGAGGCGGACGCGCAGTGCAGCATCAGCGTGCCGGTCCGCTCGAGCAGCAGGAAGACGCTCCGCAGCGTGGTGCCGATGGCGTCGTCCGGCAGGAGCGTCATGTCGAGCTCGGAGAGCGCGCGCTGGGCCCAGAGCGCCTCGCCCTCGTAGGCCGCGACCTCGCGCTCGAGCCGCGCCTGCCGGAGGAGGAGCCGCGGCCCGGTGAGCGGCAGCCGCGCGTAGAAGCGGCGCCGCGAGACGCCCGCGCTCTGCTCGGCGAGCCGCGCGATGAGCTGGTCGCTCGCCCCGCCGCTCATGCCGAGCAGCGCCCGCGGCGAGAGCCCCGGGACCTGCGCCGCGATCTGCATGAAGGCGGTCAGGTTGAGGTAGAAGCGCCCGTGCACGTTGGCGATGAGGCGCGCGCCGCGCGGCACGCGGCAGCCGAGCGCGGCGAACGCCTCGCGGAAGCCGCGGTCGGAGAACGCGCGCGCCACCGACCAGGTGAGCGGCGTCGCCGCGCCGGGCAGCGCCTCGCCCACGTTCGCGCGCGACCAGATCGTGTCGGCGCCGCCCCCCTCGGGGAAGCCGCCGCCGCTCACCGGACGCACCTGGAGCAGCCACACCCGCGGCGCCTGCGGCGCGCCCTCCGCCGGCGCGCCCTCCGTCGGCGCGCCCTCCGCTGCGCCGTCCTCCGCCGGCGCGCCCTCCGCTGCGCCGTCCTCCGCGACGTGGCCGGGCTCCTCCCCCTCGACCGCGAACTCCACGTCGAACGGGCCCTTGCCGCCCTGCTCGAGCCGCTCGGCGAGCTCGGTGAGCTGCCGCAGCGCGGCCTCGCCGAGCGCCGGCTGCTCGGCGCGCGCCGCGGGCACCGCGACCTCCTCGAGCCCCGCCGCGCCCACGACGAGCGCGCGCCGCTTCTGCGCCACCGCCGCCGCGACGACCTTGCCGCCGCCCCGCGCGATCCGGAGGGTGTCGGCCGCCACGGCGCCGTCGACGACCGGCGCGCCCAGCCCGAGCGTGGCGTTCACGAGCCGCTCGCCGGCGCGCCAGTGCTCGCCCTCGAGCCCGGCCGGGGGCGCGGTGAAGAGCACGCCCGCGGCCTCGGCGCGCACCATCACCTGCAGCACGACCCCCATCGCGACGTCGCGGACGCCGGCGTGCGCGAGGTACGCGAGCGCGCGCGGCAGGAAGGCGCTCGCCCAGACCTGCCGGATCGCGGCGTCGAGCTCGGCGTCGCCGCGCACGCCGAGCACGGACGTCGCGAGCCCCGCCATCGACGTCTCGTCGCTGTCCTCGCAGGTGGCGCTGGACCGCACCGCGAGCCCCCACGGCGCCTCCGGCGCGACGGCCTGCCAGAGCGCCTGCAGCGCGGCCGAGAGCGCCTCGGGCAGCGGCTCGCTCAGGATGCGGTCGCGCGCCCGCGCCGCCCGGTCGACGCCGACCTTCGTGCCCGAGAGCCGGATCAGCGTGGCGAGGTCGTGCCCCCGCGGCAGCTGCCGGTCGACGAGCTCCGTGAAGCACCGCGCGTCGAGCACCCAGCCGCGCGGCACCGGGAAGCCGTCGCGCAGCAGGCGGCCGAGCGAGGCCGCCTTGCCGCCGACGCGCTTGGCGCTCGTGCTGCGGCGCTGGCCGGCGCTCTCGAGCGGCTTCAGCCACTCGCGCACGGAGGGCGGGTCGGTCGCGCTCTCGGCGCGGGCGATGCGTGTCGGGTCGGCCACGTCGTTGCCGAGGAAGTAACACGGTTCGGCGGCCTGGTCAGGGGCTTGTGACGCCCGGGCCGCCGCGATCACGGCGCGCGCAACCCGCGCTGGACGCGCTCGTGCCAGAGCACCATTTCCACGCCTCCGGGCCCGCGGTTCCAGGCATAGTCGTGCGGTCCGGGCACAATGAGCAGATCGTGGGCGACGCCGTCCTGCCGCAGCCGATCGCTGATCGCCTGGATGGCGGGCAGGAAGGGGTCGGCCTCGCTCGACACGAGCCGCAGCGCGAGCGCGCGGCGCTCCATGGCCCGGCGCGCGAGGGCGGAGAACATCTCCGCCTCGCTCGCCCGCACCGCCGGCTGGAGGGCGCCGACCGCGCCGAAGGCCTCGGGGTGCGACAGGCCGACGAGCAGCGCGAGGCGGCCGCCGAGGCTCACGCCGTCGATCCCGGTCGCCTCGGGCGCCGTGAGGCAGCCGCTCTCGGCGCGCGCCCGCGGCAGGAGCCGCTCGACGACGAACCGCCCGAACGCCGCGGCCCCCTCGACGGAGCGGTCGCGGAGGTCGGGCGTGAACGGCGTGGCGATGCACAGCCCGCGGTAGGGGTGCTCGCCGAGCGAGGCGTTGAGCTGGGCGAGCCGCTCGCGCGTGACCATCTGCCCGAGGTCGTCCGGCGCGAGCGGCGGCGCGAGGATCCGCTGGAGGGTCGCGTCGAGGTGGTAGTCGTCGCGCCACCCGCGCGCGCCGGCCTCGGGGCCGCGCACCGCCTCCCCGCGCCCGTGCAGCGCGACGAGCAGCGGCAGCGGCGCCGCGGCCTCGGGCGCGAGCAGCAGCGCGCGCTGCGGGCCTTCGCCCTCTCCGGCCGGCTCGAAGGCGAGCTCCTTCCAGCGGGAGGGGGTAGCCTCTGCCGCCGCGGGCCCCGGCGGGGTCGGCGAGCTCTTGCGCCGGCACGAGGACGCGGCGAGCGCGGCGAGGCCGAGCAGCGCGCGCCGGCGCGAGAGCGGGGGAGTCGTCGTGGTGGCCATGCGCGGCGAGGGTAGCAGCGGGGCCAGGCGGCCACCTCCGGCGGTCGCACGCACCGTGCTTGTCGTGGTTCCGGCTCACGCGCTAGCGTGCCGAACAGGTTAAAACTCGCCTAAATTCGATAGGATGCGCCACCCGCCGGACACGCCGCGGAGAAAGCGGGCAGGACACGGAGTGCGGGTAAGGAGAGAGACCGCAAGGGCGCGAGGGACGCAAGGGAGCAGAGATAAAATTGTTCCCTCTTCCCCTTGCGTCCCTTGCGCCGTTGCGGTCCTCTTCCAATCTGCTGATTTTTCTCTGAATTTTAACGTGATCGGTGTTCTAGGCACTCGCCGGCGCCCCCATGTACGCTCGTCTGCGCGGGTGAGCTCCCCGAGAGGGGCGCTCACCCGCGAGGCGCGCCGATCCCGACGGACTCCGTCGGTCACGAGCGCAAGACCGTCGAGGAAGGGGGACCGCTCATGAGCCGTGAGACGAAGGGGGACGTCGGGCCGCGCTCCGGCGACAAACCACACAGCGTGGAGGGCGTGATCGCCGAGGACGTAAAGACGCTCCACAGCATGGGCTATGCGCAGGAGCTCCTGCGCCGGATGGGGGGCTTCTCCAACTTCGCGATCTCGTTCTCGATCATCTGTATCATCGCGGGCGGCATCACCTCGTTCCAGATGGGGCTTTGCAGCGTCGGCGGGGCCGGCATCGGCATCGGCTGGCCGGTCTGCAGCGCGCTCTCGCTCTGCACAGCGCTCACGATGGGACAGGTCGCGTCCGCATTCCCGACCGCGGGCGGGCTGTACCACTGGGCCTCGATCCTCGGCGGCCGGGGCTTCGGCTGGGCCACCGCGTGGTTCAACCTGATCGGCCTCGTCACCGTCCTCGCGGCGATCAACGTCGGCGCCTACCTGTTCATCATGAGCTCGCTCGGCCCGCTGTTCGGCGTCGACATCGCGCAAATGACCCCGGATCAGGCCCTCTTGACGCAGATCGTCGGGGTCACGCTCATCACGGGGACTCAGGCGCTCTTCAACCACCTGGGGATCCGCGTCACCACCCTGCTCACCGACTTCAGCGGATACCTCATCCTCGTCGTCTCGGTGATCCTCACGCTCGCGATGCTCCTCCACGCGCCCCACATCGACCTCGGGCGGCTCGTCACGTTCACGAACTACAGCGGCGCGAAGGGGGGCGACGTGTGGCCGGAGACGAACAGCATGACGATGCTGTTCCTCCTGAGCTTCCTCCTGCCCGCGTACACGATCACCGGATACGACGCGTCGGCGCACACCTCGGAGGAGACGATCGGCGCGGCGCAGACCGTCCCGCGGGGCATCGTCCGGGCGGTGCTCGTCTCCGGCGTCTTCGGCTGGCTCATGCTGAGCGCGATCGTGCTCGCGATCCCCGACATGGACCAGGCCGCGTCGAAGGGCGGCGGGGTGTTCTTCTGGATCATGGAGAGCGTCATCCCGGAGAAGCTCCGGATCGCGCTCTACGCCGGCATCTCCATCGCCCAGTACCTCTGCGGGCTGGCCACGGTGACGTCCGCCTCGCGCATGACCTTCGCGTTCGCCCGCGACGGGGGGCTGCCGCTCTCGGAGCAGCTCCGCAAGGTGAGCCCGAAGTTCCGCACCCCGGCGACCGCGATCTGGGTCGTCAGCGCGCTGACGATCGCCTTCACCGTGTACACGCCGGTCTACTCGACGATCACGGCCGTGTGCGTGATCTTCCTCTACATCTCCTATGTCATGCCCACGATGGCGGGCGTGCGCGCCTACGGCCGCACGTGGGTGACGATGGGGCCGTGGGACCTCGGCCCGCTGTACCGGCCGCTCGCGATCATCAGCGTCCTCGCGTGCCTGATGCTGATCGTGGTGAGCGTCCAGCCCCCGAACGACAAGGCCCTTGTCATCACGCTCCTCGTGTTCGCGCTGACGGCGATCGTCTGGTTCGCGCTGGAGCGCCGCCGCTTCCGGGGCCCGCCGCAAGGGGTGATGATCCAGCAGCGAGCGCAGGAGATCGCCGAGGCGGAGCGCGCCGTCGGCCAGGCCGGCGCGGGCGGCGGTCGGTAGCGACCCGGAGGCGCCCAGCCGGGGGCGCGGCGGTCAGCCGCGCGCCACCCACGAGCCGTGAAAGCCGTACGGGATCCGGTGCGGGCAGCGCAGCACCGCGACCGGCTCGCGCTCGATGTCGAGCGCGTCGAGGACGAGGAGGTCGCTTTGGTCCGTCTCGGCGCGGTACACCACGGCGAGCAGCCACCCCTCCCCCTCCGGCGCTCCCTCGCCGCGAGGCACGAACACCGGCTCGGACGTGAAGCTCGACCGACCGAGCTCGTGATAGCGCGCGCGCCGCTCGAGGTGGTCGACCAGGGCGATGGCGTTGTGGTGCCCCCGTCCGTCGCTGTCCCCGCGCCTGCACACCATCCAGCCGTAGCGGTACGGCCGCGCCGTGAACCGCGGATCGACGATCGGAAACTCCGCCGGCGCCTCGTCCAGCAGGGTCTCGTTGACGGCGCCCGTGTCGGGATCGATCCGGAGCCGGGTGAGCCGCCCTTCCGGGTTCTCCGTGAGCGGCGGGTTCGGGTTCTCCCCGCCGAGATCGAAGAGCGGGAGGCGCCCGTACCGCACCACGTCGAGCACGACGGAGCCGCCGTCGTCGAAGGCGTTCATCGTGTGGAAGACGAAGCAGGCGGGGAGATCGACAGTGCGCGCGGGCGCGCCCGGCTCGTCCCGCGGGATCACGATGAGGCGCGCGCCCTCCGAGGGCTCCCACCGGACGGGGTTCGAGGACTTGAAGTTCTCGTACCGCATGGTCGCGGGCAGGTGATAGAAGATCGCCCGCGTCGCCGTGACGCCGAAGTCGTGCATCATCGCCGGGAACGGCACGTCGATGTCGCGCGAGAAGCGGAGCGCGCCGTCCGCGGAGAAGGCGTAATAGGTGAGGTGCGGCGGCCGCGGCGAGGCGCCGAAGGTGTAGATGTCGCCCGTCTCCGGATCGACCTTGGGGTGCGCGACCATGCGGCGCGCCTCCAGCACGCCGCCGAACGTGAAGCGCCCGCGCGTGGCGAGCGTCTCGGGGTCGATCTCGTGCGCGGCCGAGCTCTCGACGAGCGTGAGCAGCCTGCCGGCGAGCCTGAGCACGTTCGTGTTGCTCCGGTCTTGCGCCCGCATGATCCGCCGCACCTGATCCTCGCGCGGCGGCAGCCCGAGCAGCCCGCGCACGCGGAGCTCGATGAGCTCGGAGGGCGTGAAGCCGAGCGCCTTCCAGCCCTCGACCGAGGTGCGCCGGCCGAAGCCGCGGAGGCCGCCGAAGAGCGCCCGGCCCGCCTGCTCCTCCCAGCCGAGCTTGTCCGTGCGAACCCAGCGACGGCGGTGCGCCACGCGCCCGCCGTCGAAGCGGAAGGCGTCCACCATGCCGTCGCCCTCGAACCAGTGATAGAGGACCGGATCGATCGGCTCGAACCGCGGCGCCGGTCCGATCCGGTAGAGCGTGCCGGCGAGCGCCGCCGGCACCTCTCCCGCCGCGAGCTCGAGCGAGGCGTGCTCCGTCTCGCTCCGGAAGGGGGCGTAATTCCCTTCGAGGAAGGGGTTGCGAAGGATCTTGTCGGGCGCGCGCTGCGGGCGCCCGAGCGCGCTCAGGATTCGGGACAGGGCGATCACACACCGACGATAGAGGATGTCGCGCGCCGGGGCGACACCGAAGGTCGGCCGCCGGAAGGCGGCGAGTCAGCCGCCGGAGGGGCTGAAGAGGATAGGATAGGTCACGGTCACGATGCCCGCGTCCGGCGGCGGGAACGACAGCCCGTAAAACGAGCGCACCACGCAGGCGACCACGCCGGCGTCCGGCAGGTCGGAGCCGCCGTTCTGGACGCTGGAGACCGCGCCGTCACGGCCGATCGTGAAGCCCACCGCGACGCGCCCGGTGAGGTTCGGGCTATTGCGCAGCCCGTTCTCGTAGCAGAGCCGGAATCGACCGAAGTTCTGCCGCACGATGCGCTGGATGACCTCGGGCGGGATCCGGCCCGACACCGTGGTCGACCCGACCCCCATCCGCGGCGCGCTCACCTTGTGGCCAGGGCCATGGATGAAGCGCGACGCGCCGCCGCCCGGGCCGAAGCCCTGTCCGTCGCCGAGGCCGTTGCCGTGGCCGATGGTGCCGAGGGGGCCCATCCCGATGCCCGTGAAGCGCCCGCCGCCGGCCTCGCCGATGCCGGTCAGCCCGAGGCCCCCGGCGCCGCCCGACTCGTCGATCGTCTCGCCCCACAGGTTGCCGATCGCGCTCTTCGCCCCGTTGCCGAGCGTGTCGACGCCGCCCCAGGGGGCCGAGGGCGCGTTCGGATCGCCGAGGCCGGCCTGGAGCACGTCGATCATGCCGAAGCGCGCCGCGTCGTCGAGCGCCTGCGCCCTCGAGATCCGCACGTCGGCGTTGTCCTTCGGCCCCGCGATCTCGAAGCGCCCGTTCGTCTTCCGGCTCGTCGCGCTCCCGGCCTTGCCCGACTCGCCGATCGCGGCCGCGCCCGAGCCGCCCTCCGTGTCGTTCGGGCGGGTCGCCTCCGCGCCCTCGTTCGCCTCGGGCAGCTCCCGCTCCGCGGTCGCCGCGAGCGCCTGCGCCATGAGGTACGCCTGCTCCGCGCTCACGCCGCCGTCGTCGGCCATCGCCAGCGGGGGCATGAACGCGGCCATGGCCCCGAGCAGGCCGACGTGGACCAGCGTCGAGAGCGCCGTGAACGGCAGGCTCCGGCGGTCGAGGCTCACCTTGCCCGCGACGCGGCGGCCCGCGTTGCCCACGGCGACCTCGAAGCCGAAGTCGCCGAGGTCGAGCCGCGCGCGCGCGCCGAGCGGCAGCGCGATCCGCCGCGCCCCGCCGAGCGCGGCGTCCGGCGCGGCGCGGCCCGTCGCGATCGCCTGCGCGACCGTCATCATGCAGCTCCCGATCTCGATCATCCCCGACGCGCCCGGCGGGATCACGGCGCTCACCTCGCCGTCGTCGCCGACGAGCACGAGCGGCGCCCTCGCCGCGCCCAGCCGCTCCGCCGGGAGGAAGAAGTCGCACGCGCCCTCTGCGCCGTCCCGCTCGCCCACGTGGAAGGAGCGCGGCGGGGTCAGGTGCGCCACGTGGATCAGGTTGCTCCCCCAGCGGATCAGCACCTCGACGGACAGCGCCTCGGTCTCGCACTCCGCGACGGGCACCTCGGGCGCGCTCTTGACCAGCGCGTACGTGTACGAGCCCTCCGGCGCGTCCGCGGCCACCTCGGGATCGCAGGCCGGAGACGCGCTGAAGGGCAGGTTGCCGAGAAACGGATTCGGGGATGCCATGCTCGGAGCCAACTTGAACGTATCCATCGGAAGCCAGGCCTTTCCCTGCGCGCGCGCGGCGTGGATCGCGCTGCGAGCGGTCTGAATGGAGCGAGCCCGCGAGGGCCCGCGCTCTGGCGTTCCCCGGCGCACGCGCGGCGAGCTTCACCGCTCTCTGCGTGCGCCGCGGAGCGCCGCGTCCACGCCCGGGATCGACAGCGCACCCAGCGCCAGGTTCCGGACCCGCGACGCGATTTCAGCGGCGCGATCGCGCCCGGGGCGTTGAACGAATCCCAGATTGCCGGCCCGACGCCGCGCCGCTCGGCGCGGCGGCGCGCCCCCTGTCCTCGCGGAGCGCGCCACCTCGGAGGGGCAGGCGCCGACGCCCGAGCCCCGGTGTGTGTGCGAAGGCGACCCTCGATGCGATGCGCGCTCGCGCGAGGTTGGCCAACAGACATGGAGTCGTCACGAAACACAGCCGTAAACTTCCGGTGCTCTCCGATGAACCGCGCCGCACTCGCCGGCGCCGAGCAGCGTGAAGACGCGATCGAGCGCACCGCCGACAGCGCAGCAGACACAACCGCTCCGCGCCGCCGAACGAGCGGAGCCGCGCGGGGATCGCGAGGTGCGCAATCTGACGAAGCGACGAGACGACGAGGCGACGAGACGACGAGACGACGAGACGACGAGACGCGCAAGACACGGGCGTTGGGGTAGCCGCGCCCCCGCCGTCGTGCGTATGATGAACGGCATGGGTGCGGCCAGGAGCAGCGGTCAAGACCCGCTCATCGGCGCCACGATCGCCGGTCGATATCGGATCGTATCGCTCATCGCACGCGGGGGTATGGGCAAGGTGTACAGGGCAGAGCAATCCGCCCTGGGACGGATCTGCGCCCTCAAGCTCCTCGTGCCCGACGAGCGCCGCGAGCAAGATCCGGAGTTCTTTCGGCGCTTTTCACGCGAGGCCGCGACCGCGGCGCGGCTCACCCACCCGAACTCCGTCACCGTCTTCGATTACGGCAGGGACGATCCGCGCGGCATTTATTTCATCGCGATGGAATACATCGCTGGCCGTACGCTGCACCGGGTGCTCCACGACGAGGGCGCGCTCCCCGAGGCGCGCGCGAGCCGGATCGCGCGGCAGATCTGCCGCGCGCTCATCGAGGCGCACGGCCTCGGCCTCGTGCACCGGGATCTCAAGCCGAGCAATGTGCTCCTCGTCGACCAGGGAGACGAGAAGGACTTCGTCAAGGTGCTCGACTTCGGCCTGGTCAAGGACGTCTCGGGGCAGGACCTGGACGATCTGACCCAGAAGGGCCTGTTCATCGGCTCTCCCAAGTACACCGCGCCGGAGCAGGCGATGGGCCACGACCTCTCGCCGCGCGCGGACATCTACGCGCTCGGCGTCCTGCTCTACGAGATGCTCTCGGGCAAGGTGCCGTTCGACAAGAAGGTGCCCACCGCGACCCTCATGGCCCATGTCAGCGAGCCGCCGCCGCCGCTCGCGGGGAGCGCTCAGGGCGCGCTCGTGTCGCCGGCGATGGAAGCCATCGTGATGCGGTGTCTCGCGAAGGACCCGGACAGGCGCTTCCAGTCGATGAAGGAGTGTCTCATCGCGCTGAAGAGCGCGGCCGGCGAGCCGATCGATCTCACGCGGGCCTCGGCGCCCGAGCGCCTGTCCGTGGCGCAGCTCGGCGGCGCGCTGCCCTCCGCGCCGTCGAGCTCGGGGCCGCGCCTCTCGGCCTTCTCGCCGTCGCCGAACGAGCCGGGCGCGCCGCCCCGCGCCGGGGCGAGCGAGCCCGCCGCGCCGATCCGCCAGCCGCAGGGCGACTCGCTCTCTCCGGCCCAGGCGCCGCCGACCGTCAGCGGCTCCGTCGGCCCTGCTCGTCATGCGCCGGTGTCCGTCTACATCGTGGCGCTCGTCGCGGCGCTCGTCGGCGGGGGCATCGTGCTGGCGGTCACCGGGCACGTGCGCTGGCGCGCTCCGGACGCCGCGAGCGCCCCGGCCGCCGTCCAGCCCGCCCCGGTGCCGCTCGCCATGCCGGCCGACGCCTCGGCGGGCCACGAGCCCAGCGCGGCGGCCGAGTTCAGGATCGTGAGGATCGAGAGCGCTCCGCCCGGGGCGCGTGTGTCCGACCGGGGGACGGAGGTCTGCCTGGCGACGCCGTGCCGGCTCGTGCTGCAGGGCGCCGGGACCACGGCCGAGTACCGGCTCACCTTGACCAAGCCCGGCTACAAGTCGGCCGTGCTGGTCGTCCGCCCCGAGGACGAGACCGCGGCGGCGGAGCTCGAGGCGCTCGCCGCGGCGGCACCGGCGCCGAGCCCGCAGGCCGCGGCGAGCGCGCTCCCGGCACCGCCGGCGGAGCCGCCGAGCGCCGGGCCGCCGAGCGACGGTCCGTCGCCGAGCGCCGGGCCCGTCGCTGCCGGGCCGAGCGTCGCCCAGCCAGCCGCGGTCGCCCCGCCGGAGCCTCCGGCGGCCGGGGCCGCCGCGGCGCCGGCTGCGCCGGGGCCAGCCGCGCCCGAGATCCTGCCTTTCCAGGAGGGGATGACGCGCCCCGTGCCGATCGTCGCGCCCGCGGTCGTCTACACGCGGCAGGCGCGGCAGGCGCGGGTCGAGGGGACGGTCCTCGCGAAGTGCGTGGTGACGACGGCCGGCAGCCTCACCGGCTGCCGGATCGTCAAGGGCGTGCCCCACATGAACGAGGCGGTCCTCGAGGCGCTCGCGGCGAGCCGCTACAAGCCGGTCACCTACCAGGGCCGGCCGGTCAACGTCGACTACGTGTTCTCGCTCAAGCTCGTGCTCCCCTGAGGCGCTGGCGCAAGCGGCCGCCGTGAGCAAGACCGTGGCCGAAAGGGAGGCGACGACGTGAACGGTCATGGCCGGAAGGGGTTGGCTGGCGCCGGGCTGGTGCTCTGTCTCGCGGCGCTCCTCGGCTGCTCGCGGGAGGAGAGCTCCTCGCCGGCCGCAGGGAGCGGCGTCGCGCGGCCGGCGGCGCTGCGGGCCGAGGTCGAGCTCGCGCCGGAAGGCGGCGAGGTGCCGGCGCTGGTGCAAGCGGCGCGGGAGCGTGCCCGGCGGGAGGGGCGCGAGCTCGTCGTCTACGTGGGCGCGCCGTGGTGCGAGCCGTGCACGAGGTTCCACGACGCCGTGAAGGCGGGCCGGCTCGACGCGGCGTTCCCGGCGCTGCGCCTGCTCGAGTTCGACCTCGACCGCGACCGGGATCGGCTCGCCGAGGCCGGTTACGCGTCGAAGATGATCCCGCTGTTCGTCGTGCCCGGCGAGGACGGCCGGGGGACGCCCTTCCGCATCGAGGGCTCGGTGAAGGGCGAGCGCGCGGTGGACGAGATCGCGCCCCGGCTCGCGGCGATCCTGGCCAGGGCGCAGGCGCCCTCGCGGTGATCCTCGACGGCGCGCGCCGGCCCCGCCGTCGCTCGAGATACCCGCGGCGCCGCGCGCCGTCTCGTCGCGGTGGACGTTCGGCGGCCGCGGCGCCATGAAAGCCCCTCATGAGGACCGCCGACCTCCTGCTCGCCGCCGCAACCGTGTCGCTCGCCGCGGGCTGCCGCGGCGGCACCGGCAACGAGCCTGCTCAGCCCATCCCGCAGGTGACGCCGATCGACACGCGCCCCGAAGGGCCGGCCGTGGACGACGAGCCGCCCACGCCGCGGCCTCCGAAGGAGGCGGATCCCACGAGCACCGACACGTTCGAGGGCACCGCGGGCGCCACCGACAAGCCGCGCGCCGGCGCGAAGGTCGCGATCCTGCGCGACGTGCGCGCGGCCCGGCACGAGCACTACGACCGCGTCGTATTCGAGTTCGAGGGGGACGCGGTGCCGGGCTACCACGTCGACTACATCGATAAGCCGGTGCGGCAGTGCGGCTCGGGCGAGGCGACCGAGATCGCCGGCGACGGATGGCTCGCCGTGCGCATGACCCCCGCCGCCGCGCACACGGACGAGGGGAAGGCCACGATCCCGTTCCGCGAGCGGAAGCTCGCGCTCGGCGTGGCGCTGGAGCTCGAGCGGACGTGCGACTTCGAGGCCGAGGTGACGTGGGTGCTCGGGGTCTCCTCGCCGAACAAGTACCGCGTCCTCGAGCTCACCAAGCCGGCGCGGCTCGTCGTCGACGTGAAGCACTGAGCGGGGCGGAGGCCGCGCCCGCGGGCCGGCCGCGCCCCGGAGGGCCGGCAGCGGAGCCCCTCCCGCAGCTCAGCCGCCCAGCGACGGCCCGGCTTCCTCGTGGCGCACCGGCCGAGACGCCTCCGCGGCCCGCGGCGGGGGCAGCCGGCGCGGCGGCACGACGACGTGCTTCGGCGGGGCGGCGGGGCCGCTCGACGGCCGCGGGATGTTGTAGACGCGCTTCGCCTGGATCGCCGTGGAGCGCAGGCCGTTGGCCCGCTTGATCGCCTCCACCGTGGTGCCGTACTGCCGGGCCAGCGAGCCCAGCGTCTGCCCCTTCTTCGCGGTGTGCCGCACGTACTGCGCGGTCGGCTTGATCGCCCCGCGCTTCACGAGCAGCGGGTACGCGCGCACGGCCGACTCCTGCGCGACCGGGCTGTAGAACCGGATGTGGATGTGGTTCGCGTGCCCCCGGGCATGACGGATGAGCGCGCGCGGCTTCCTCGACCCGTACTGGAAGACCTCGTCGAGCCAGTCCCTGTCCTCGCCGATCTTCAGCGCGTGCTCCTTGAGCAGCCGCTGCACGCTGCTGTCGATGAGGATGAGCTCCACGTCGGTCTCGGTGATGAGCGCCCGGACGAAGGCCCAGGTGCGCTCTCGATCGAGGTTCGCCGCCGTGGCCCGCTGGTACCAGCGGTGCCGCGCGTCGAGGAAGTAGCTGATGTCGACGTCGCGCCCGGCCTGGTGGCTCTTGTGCGGAGAGAGCCGGCCGCCGTCCCGGGCGCTGATGTGCCCGATGTAGAGCTTCGGGCTCCCCGGGAACTGCCGGTGCACCTCCGCGATCGCCCGGTCGAGCGCGTCGACCGTCTCGCGCGTCCCCCAGGCGTGGCCCGGATCGACGAGCTCCCACCGGTCGCTCTCGGGCATCCGGACGCCGTTGAACAGCGCGCCCGCGTTGGTGGCCCCCACCGACATCGGCCCCAGCGCCGCCGGGTCCTTCGCGAGCAGCTCCTCGATCTGGGCCTCGGTCATCGCCGCGAGCGGCGAGTGAGCGCGCGTGCCGGCGGCCGGATCCACCGTCGGATCCAGGCCGTCGCCGACCTCGGCGCCGTCCTCGTCCACCTCGTCTTCGTGCTCGTGCTCGTGCGCGTCCGCGTGCGCGGCCTCCTCCGCCGCTGCCCCGGGCGCCGGCGCGCCGGCGCCCGGCTCCACGGAGACCGAGGCGGTCGCGCGCAGCAGGCGGTCCTTGGACCGCGCCGCCTCCGGCGCGCTCCCGGCACAGCCCGCGAGAACGAGGGCGCAGAGGACGGAAAGCAAGGTGCTGCGGCCCATCGCGGGGCCACTATACCGGCACGAAGATGTCACGCCAACCGCGGCCCCGCGGCGCAAATCCCTTCGCGCGACGGGTGTTCAGCGCCGAGGCGCCCTGCGCGGCCCTGCCCGCGCCCGCGCGCGGCCGCGCTCCGGCTGGCAACGCGGGCAGAAGGCGCTGGAGCGGCCGCCGATGGCGCGCGTCTCCAACGCCGCGCCGCAGCGTGGGCACGGCTCGCCGGCGCGCGCGTAGACAAGGAACGGGTTCGGCGTCGCGCCGGACTCGGACAGGTAAGCGATCTCCCCCGCGCCGATCGCCCCGAGCGTGTGCGCGATCGAGTCCAGGGCGCCCGCGGCGATCGCGGCCACCTCCTCGCGCGCGAGGGATCGGCCCGGCCGCGCCGGGTGCACGCCGGCCCGGAAGAGCGCCTCGGTCGCCTGGATGTTGCCGAGGCCGGCGATCACCGCCTGGTCCATGAGGATCACCTTCACGGCGCGCGCGCTCGCCCGCGCGCGCCGCGCCAGGTCGTCCACGTCGATCCCGTCGCGCAGCGGATCCGGGCCGAGCGCGGCGATCTCGGGGATCTCCCCCGGCGAGACGCCGCGCAGGACCGCGAGGCGGCCGAGGAGCCGCGGATCGCTGTAGTGGAGCACGCTCCCCGAGGCGAGCAGCAGCCGGGCGCGGCTGTGCGCCGGCGCGGGCTCGCCCGGCGAGCGGCGCACCCACTTGCCGGTCATCCCGAGGTGGCTGAGCAGCACCACGCCGGCGTCGAGCTCCAGCGCGAGGTACTTGCCGAAGCGCGTGAGGCGCTCGAGCGCGCGGCCCGGGAGATCGCGCTCGAAAGCGTCGCGGCTCGAACCGCGGAACACGCGGGTGCGGTCGCCCTCGGCGGACGCGATCCGGTCGCCCGCCAGGAAGCGGCGCAGCGAGGCGGCGGCGTGCTCGACCTCGGGGAGCTCCGGCACCCGCGAGGCGTATCACGCGCCGCGGCGCACGAGGGCGTTGCCGCGGGCGGGCCGGCGGCTACATGCTGCCCTCGTGCAAGGGTCCCAGCGGAGCGGCCGCCCCGATCGGGCAGCCCGGGGGGCAGCCGCGCCGGCGCCGCCGGCGGACGGCGCGCCGCGCCCGCACGAGCGCGGCGAGCGCCCCGGCGGGGCCGGCGAGCGCCCGGCGGGCGGCGGGGGCCAGCAGCGGCTCTTCTCGGCCAGGGAGGCGGCGGGCAACGGGCCCGCGACGGTCGAGGGCGAGGTCGCCCGCGTCACCTACGAGAACGAGTCGAGCGGCTTCCGGGTGCTGCGGGTGGAGGTCGCCCCCGGCGCCGCCCCGGAGGTCTGGGTCGGGGTGTTCCCGCAGGTCGTCCCCGGCACGCGCGTGCGCGCGACGGGGCGCTACGAGCGCGATCCGAAGCACGGCGAGCAGCTCAAGGTCGAGACCCTGCTGCCGATCGCCCCCGCCACGCTCGATGGGCTCGAGCGCTACCTCGGGTCGGGCATGGTGCAGGGCATCGGGCCGGCGTACGCGAAGCGGATCGTGGAGGCGTTCGGCGCCGAGACGCTGGAGATCCTCGACCGGTCGCCGGAGCGGCTCGCCGAGGTCCCCGGGCTCGGCCAGCGCCGGGCGCAGGCCGTCGCGAAGGCGTGGGCGGCGCAGCGGGCGATCGGGGCCATCATGATCTTCCTCCAGGCGCACGGCGCCTCCCCGGCGCTGGCGAGCCGCATCTACAAGCGGTTCGGCCCCCACGCGATCGACATCGTCTCCCGCTCCCCGTACCGGCTCGCGCTCGACGTGTGGGGCATCGGCTTCAAGACCGCCGACCGGATCGCGCGCTCGATCGGCGTCCGGGCCGACTCGCCCGAGCGGGCGCAGGCGGGCGTGCTGCAGACGCTGGTCGACCTGTCGACCCGCGGGCACACGCTGGCGGAGCGGCCGGAGCTCGCGGAGCTCGCCGCGGCGATGCTCGAGCGCGACGCCGCCGAGGTCGACGGCGCGATCGACGCGCTCGCGGCGAGCGGCCACGTGCGCGTCGAGGCGCTGTCGACCGGCGAGGTGGCCGTCTACCCGAAGGACCTCTACGAGGCCGAGGTGCGGCTCGCGCGCCGGATGCGCTCGCTGCTCGGGGGCGACGAGGACGGCGCGGGCGGCGACGCGCGCCTCGCGGAGGGCGTCGACGCGGCGATCGCCGCGTTCGAGGCGAAGACGAAGGTCTCGCTGGCGCCCGCGCAGCGCAGCGCCGTGGAGCAGGCGGCGCGGAACAAGGTGCTGGTCATCACGGGCGGCCCCGGCGTCGGCAAGACGACCATCGTCCGGGCCGTCCTGGCGCTCTTCGACCGCGCCCGGCTGCCGGTGCGGCTCGCCGCGCCCACGGGCCGCGCCGCCAAGCGGATGAGCGAGGCGACCGGGCGCGAGGCGGTCACGCTCCACCGCCTCCTGGAGTTCGATCCGAAGCAGCGCAAGTTCGGGCGCCAGCGGGGCCGCCCGATCGAGGCGGCGGCGATCGTGGTCGACGAGGCGTCGATGCTCGATCTGGCGCTCGCCGACGCGCTCCTCCAGGCCACGTCCGACGCGGCGCGGCTCGTGCTGGTGGGCGACGTCGACCAGCTGCCGTCGGTCGGGCCGGGCGCGGTGCTGCGGGACGTGATCGCCTCCGGCGAGGTGCCCACGGTGCGGCTCACGCAGATCTTCCGGCAGGCCGAGGGCAGCCTCATCGTCCGGAACGCGCACCGGATCCACGACGGCGAGCCGCCGGAGGGCGCGCGCGGGCCCGGCGGCGAGTTCTACGTCATCGAGCGGACCGAGGCCGAGGCGGCGGCGGAGCTGATCCTCCACCTCGTGACCGAGCGCATCGGCAAGGGGTTCGGGCTGGACCCGCGGCGGGACGTGCAGGTGCTGACGCCGATGCACAAGGGCGAGGCCGGCGCGATCGCCCTGAACGCGCGGCTGCAGGCGGCGCTGAACCCCGAGGGCCCGACCGTCACGCGCGGCGCGCGGACGCTGCGGCTCGGCGACAAGGTGATGCAGCTCCGCAACGACTACGACCGCGAGGTCTACAACGGCGACGTGGGGTTCATCACGGAGGTGAACGCCGAGGAGCGGAAGCTCCAGGTGCGCTTCGACGATCGCGAGGTCAGCTACGAGGAAGCGGAGCTCGACGAGCTGACGCTCGCCTACGCGACGAGCATCCACAAGAGCCAGGGGAGCGAGTATCCGGCGGTGATCGTGCCGATCCTCACCCAGCATTTCGTGATGCTCTCGCGGAACCTCATCTACACGGCGGTGACGCGCGGCAAGCGGCTGGTGGTGCTCGTCGCGGATCCGCGGGCCGTGTCGCTGGCGCTGGCGGAGACCCGGAAGGAGGAGCGCCGCACCCACCTGGCGGAGCGGTTGCGCAGCGCGGCGCCGGCGCGCTCCGGGCCGGCGCGCGAGCTCAAGCCGGCCCTCGCCGCGGACCCGGGACTCGACTAGGACGGCGCGCGGAGCAGGGAGAGGGCGAGCGACATGAGCGTCCGTGACGGCGAGAGCGACAGCGAGCACGACAGCGATCCCACGAGCGACGGCGAGCCGCGCGGCGCCGGCGAGCCGCGCGGCGCAACGCCGGCAGCGGCGACGCAAGCCGCAGCCCGGCTGGCCCCGGGCGCGGGGAGCGCGGCCAGATTCACTGGAATTAACGCCGGGATCACGGGTGGAATCTCGGGTGGAATCTCGGGTGGAATCTCGGGTGGAAACACGAGCGGACCGAGCGCGGCGCGGGGTCGTGCTCTCCGAGCTCCCCCGTTGCCCGGGTGGGCCCTCCCTGCTAGCGTTCGCGCCCCTTCTACACGAACTACGGCCCCCATCAATTTGGCGCGCAGGGTACCGGGGCGAGGCTGGGTGATGCCTGCGCCTCGGCGCGCGTGGGGAAGAGATCTCGGAGCATCGACGATGACGACGAACGGACAGCAGCAGGCGGCTGGGCTCAATATCGCGGGAGGGGCAGCGATCGTCGCGCCCGTGAGCGCATTCCCGAACGGCGTGCCGGGGAACGCGCTCATCGTCATCCCGGTGAACAAGCCGACCGATGAGCTGAAGGGTCTGATCGAGAAGGGCCCCGCGGCGGTGACCCTCGATCAGATGTGGCAGCTCCTCGGCTTCAACGGGCCGGCGGTGCAGGTGCAGGACGATCAGGGGCGCCCGATCGCGATCGGCCTGGAGGACCTGCTCGCCGGCCTCGAGAAGCACTGGACCGAGCAGCCCGACGATCTGAACCGCGGGCGCATCTACGCGCAGGAGCTCCTCAAGCACAACCGGCTGCAGCGCGCCGAGCAGGTGCTCTCGAAGGTGGTCGCGAAGGGCGGCACGGGCGACGACTGGCTCGCGCTCGGCATCGCGCAGCTCTCGCAGGACAAGCACGACAAGGCCGAGGGGACGCTGAAGGGCGCGCAGAACCTGCTCAAGGACAACCCCTACCCCTCGCTGCACCTCGCGAAGCTCTACCAGGCGCGCAAGGAAGACGAGAAGGAGCGCGAGTTCATCGAGAAGGCGATCGCGATCGACGTGGAGTGCATCGACGCGTGGGCCTACCTCTTCCAGTACCTGAAGCAGCGCGGCGACGAGGCGAGCGCGGTCGCCGAGATCGAGAAGTTCTCGGCCGACAAGAAGACGCCGGCGCCGTACATCGCGATCCAGGGCTTCTACGCGGCCAACGAGGAGACGCGGGACAAGGCGGTCGAGTACGCCAAGAAGGCGGTCGCGCTGAACCCGGACAACCCGCTGGCGCTGCTCTGTCTCTCGGCGCTGTACGGGCAGAAGAACGACCTCGAGGCGGTGGTCCGCCTGCTCCAGCCGCACGAGGCGAAGATGAGCCGCGACGTGCGCCTGGCCAACAACTACTTCGAGGCGCTGTTCCAGTCGCGCCAGCTCGAGAAGGTGACCAAGCTGCTGAACGCGCTCGCGGGCTCTCCGAACAAGGAGGTCAAGCAGTTCGCCATCGAGCGCTCGCGCGCCGTCGCGCAGTACCTGCAGCAGCAGCAGCAGCAGCTCGCCGCCGCGGCCCAGCCGGCGCAGCGCAAGGCCTGACACAGAGCCGCGCGGGGGGAGCGCCGAGCAGCGCTCCCCCGCCGCCCGCCGGCGCTCGCCGCCGCCCTCGGCTCAGCGACCGAAGGCGCGGCGGATCGCCTCGGCGATGCCGCCGCCGCGCAGGCCGTCGGCCTCCAGGCGGTCGGTCGCCGCCTGCTTCACGTCCTCGGGCGCCTGCGCCATCGCGAACGATCGCCCCGCGACCTCGAACATCGGCAGATCGTTGAGCCAGTCGCCGACGACGACCACGTCCGACGTCGCGCAGCCGTAGTGCTCCGCGAGCCACGCGATCGCCGTCCCCTTCGTCGACCCGGACGCGCGGACCATCATGGCCCAGATGCTCGTGTGACCGTCGCGCAGGAACGGGAACGAGACGACGAAGGCCGACTCACCCAGCTCGGACCGGACCTCCTCGACGGCGGCCGTGACCTGGAGCTCGGTCCCGATCGCCACCAGCGCGAGCAGCCCGTGCTCGTGCTCCCAGTACGGGTGCGACGAGACGCGCTCGACCTCGGCGATCGCGTGCGACCAGCCGCGGACGTAGTGGACGTGCGGCGCGCCGGTCGCGTCGTGGACGATGCTGTCCTGCGCGAAGAGGAACGACGCCGTCGCGTGCCGCTCGGTGATCGAGCGCAGCAGGGCCGCGTGGGCGCCGGAGATCGTTCGCGAGTACAGGTGCGCGTCGCCTTCGGTGTGCACGATGTGGCTGCCGTCGACGCACGCGATGGGACCGAGCACGCCGATCCGCCGCGCGACCTCGCGCGTCCCGGAGTACAGGCGCCCGGTCGCGATCGAGACCGGGATGCCGGCGCTCTGCAGCCGCTGGATGGCGAGGAGATCTTCGTCGTGGATGGAGCCATCGCGCCGGACGAGGGTCCCGTCGACGTCGAGGGCGAGGAGCTTGTAGGTCGTCACCGCGTTTGGGTGAAGCGTGAGCGCGCGGAGCGCAACAGGCGGGACGCGAGAGGGCGACTCATGAGGCCGCCCGGAGCCGGGAGCTCAGGACGCCGGGTAGACCGACACCTGCTTCTTGGTGTTGGACTTCCACTCGTACGTCACGACGCCATCGACGAGGGCGAAGAGCGTGAAGTCGCGGCCGGTGCCGACGTTGTGGCCGGCGTGGATCGAGGAGCCGACCTGCCGGACCAGGATGTTGCCAGCGCGCACGGGCGAGCCGGCATACACCTTCACCCCACGGCGCTGCGCGTTCGAGTCGCGGCCGTTCCTGGAGGAGCCGCCGCCTTTTTTGTGAGCCATGTCTACTTCTCCTGCTAGGCGGTGATGCCGGTGATCTTGAGCTCGGTGTACGGCTGACGGTGGCCGTTCTTGCGGCGGTAGTTCTTCCGGCGCTTGAACTTGAAGACCACGATCTTCTTGCCGCGGTCCT
This sequence comes from Sorangium sp. So ce836, assembly GCF_028553905.1. NCBI lineage: Bacteria > Pseudomonadati > Myxococcota > Polyangiales > Polyangiaceae > Sorangium > Sorangium sp. So ce836. The sequence goes on from NZ_CP102233.1 coordinate 12,549,430, forward strand.
GCCCGGTGATCTCGGCCGCGACGGAGGCGCCGCTCACGAGGGGCTTGCCAATCTTGGGGGAGTCGCCGCCGACGAGGAGCACCTCGCTGAAGGTGACCTTGTCACCGGCATTGCCGGCAAGCTTCTCGACCCGGAGCTTCTGACCTTCGGCGACCCGATACTGCTTGCCGCCCGTCTTGATGACCGCGTACATGGTGCGTCTTCCTCAACCTTGGGACCGCGATCCCTCACCTTACGCCACGCATTGGCCCTCGAGCCGAGGGCCCGGTGAGCGAGGGAGCGGCAGTATACGGACCTTGCTTCGCTTGGCAAGAGGTTCGCAGCGCCGTCCGCCCAGGTTCTTCGCCCGGAGAGCCGGCCGCGCGCACCGGCGCTGTAGAGCCGGAAAATCGCCCGCCTCCGCGGCTCAGCCCGAGCGCCGGCCGCGATCGTGCCGCGCGTCCGGCCGCGAGCGCGCAGCTCCCCGCCCCTGCGGCGCCGGCCGCGGTCGCGTTCGTCGCGCGGCCCGCTCGGGCCTGGCGCGCTCCCCTCACGCCTTGGTGAAGACGAACTTCTCGTCGCTCACGTCGACCCGCATCGTCTGGCCGGGCTGGTATCCGCCGGCCAGGATGGTCTCGGCGAGCGGGTTCTGGAGCTCGCGCAGGATCGCCCGCTTCAGCGGGCGCGCGCCGAGGCTGGGCTCGTAGCCGAGCTCGACGAGCCGCGCCTTCGCGGCGTCCGTGAGCGAGAGGCGGATGTCCTTGTCGGTGAGCAGCTGCTCGAGGCGGCGGAGCTGGATGTCCACGATGCCCCGGAGGTCGTCCTTGCTGAGCGCCTTGAACACGACGATGTCGTCGATCCGGTTCAGGAACTCCGGGCGGAAGAACCCGCGCAGCTCCTCGAGCAGGACGTCGCGGATCGCCTCGCGGCCGTCCTCCGTGGTCCACAGCTTGGCGTCGGTCTCGAGCACGCGCTTCGACCCGATGTTCGAGGTCATGATGACGACCGTGTTCGAGAAGTCGGCGAGCCGCCCGCGGCCGTCCGTGAGCCGGCCGTCGTCGAGGATCTGGAGCAGCAGGTTGAACACGTCCGCGTGCGCCTTCTCGACCTCGTCGAACAGGAGCACGCTGTACGGCCGGCGCCGGGCCGCCTCGGTGAGGAAGCCGCCCTGCTCGCTGTCCGCGTAGCCCGGGGGCGCCCCGATCAGGCGCTGGGCCATGTGGCGCTCCATGAACTCGCTCATGTCCATGCGCGTCAGCGCCTGCTCGTCGTCGAACAGGAACTCGGCGAGCGCCTTCGCGAGCTCCGTCTTGCCGACGCCGCTCGGCCCGAGGAACAGGAACGAGCCGATCGGCTTGCCCGGATCGCGCAGGCCCACGCGCCCGCGGCGCACCGCCTTCGCGATCGCGCGCACCGCCTCGTCCTGGCCCACCACCCGCTGCGCGAGCCGCTCCTCCATCTTGAGGAGCTTCTCGGCCTCGCCCTCGAGCATCTTGGCCACCGGGATGCCGGTCCAGTCGTTGAGCGTCGCCGCCACGTCCGACTCGCTGACGACGTTCGAGGTCGGCGCGACCCCCTCGCGCTGCGCGGCCTCCTCGGCGGCCTGGAGCCGCCGCTTGATCTCCGGGATGGTCACGTGCTCGAGCTCGCCGATCTTGGCGAACGCCTTGTCGCGCTGGGCCACCTTCAGCGCGTCGGTCGCGGCGACGAGCTCCCGGCGGATGGCCTGGCACGCGGCGATGACGCCGCGGCGCGACTCGTTGCGGCTGCGCATCGCCGACGCCTTCGGCTCGATCTCCGCGAGCTCCGCCTCCAGGCGCGCGCGGGTCTGGACGCTGAGCTTGTCGTCGTCGTCGGCGAGCGCGGCGATCTGGGCGCGGAGCGCGTCGACGCGCCGGCTCAAGGCGTCGAGCTCGGCCGGCACGCCGTCGACCTCCACCCGCTTGCGGGCCGACGTCTCGTCGAGCAGGTCCACGGCCGTGTCGGGGAGCGCGCGGTCCGAGATGTACCGCTTGGCCAGCGCGACCGCCGAGGCGATGGCGCTCTCCCCCACGCGGACGCGGTGGTGGGCCTCGTACTTCGTCGCGATCCCGCGCAGGATCTCCGTCGCCTGATCGATGCTCGGCGCCTCCAGCGTGATCGTCGAGAACCGGCGGATGATCCCGGGGTCGCGCTCGTTGATCTTGCGCACGCCCTCCGGCGTCGTGGTGGCGATGATCCGGATCTCCCCGCGCGACAGGAGCGGCTTCAGGAGCTCGCCGACGCCGGCGCCCTGCACCCCCTGCCCGAAGAGCGCGTCGAGGTCCTCGACGACGAGGATGCTCTCGGCGTCCTGCGCGCCGCGCAGGCGGTCGACCAGGACCTTGAGGCGCTGCTCGATCTCGCCGCGGAGCTTCGCCCCGGCGACGAGCGCGCCGGTGTCGAGCTCGTAGAGGTGGGCGCCCGCGAGGTTGGTGGGTACGTCGCCGTGGGCGATCCGGTCGGCCAGACCCCGGATGAGCGCGGTCTTGCCCACGCCGGGCTCGCCGACGATGAGCGGGTGGTTCTTGAACCGCCGCTCGAGGATCTGCAGCAGGCGGCGCGCCTCGACGTCGCGCCCGATGACCGGATCGAACCGCCCTTCGCGGGCGTCGGCGACGAGGTCCCGGGTGTAGGGCGCGGGCTGCCCGGGCTCCGACGCGCTGGACGCCGCGGGCGAGGGCTCGCGCGAGGCCGCCTCGAGCGCGCCGAGGTGGGGCCGGAACGCGCCGGGGCCGATGCCGAACGAGGACAGGATCTCCCCCGCAGGCCCGCGGATCTCCTGCGCGAGCGCGTGGAGCAGGTGCTCGATGCCCACGCTCGCCGATTTGTCCCGCGTCGCCTCCCGCTCGGCGCGCCCGAGGAGGTCGAGCAGGCGCGGGCTCACGTACGCGACCCCGCTGCCCGCCTTGGACAGCTTCTTCAGCGCGTTCTCGGCGAGCTGGAGCACCTCGTTCGGATCGGCCCCGGCCCGCCGAAACACCTCGGATACCCCCCGGTCACGCTCCAGCAGCCTCATCAGCAGGTGCAGCGGTGTGACCTCGGCGTGCTGGCGCTCGTCCGCGATCTGCTGAGCGCCGGCGACGACCTGCTTCGCGTCGCTGGTGTAGCGATCGAGGTGAATCGTCCCCTCTTTCTCGGCCATGCGCGCAGCCTACCGCAAGGTGGAGCCCTGTGCGCTTGCATCTTTGGCCGTCCCGGGAAAGGAAAGAGGACGAGATGCCCATGCAAGCAGCCGACGTCACCATCTACGTCACCGAGTACTGCGGATACTGCGCCATGGCGAAGCGCCTGCTGAGCCAGAAGCAGGTGCAGTTCACACAGATCAACGTGGAGGGCCGGGACGACCTCCGCGCCTGGCTGGTCAAGGCCTCCGGGCAGCGCACGGTCCCCCAGATCTTCATCAATGGCGTCAGCGTCGGCGGGTTCAGCGAGCTGTCCGCCCTGGAGAAGCAGGGCCAGCTCGATCCGCGCCTCGCCGAGGCGTCGAGCCCGGACGCCGCCGCCCTGCCGCGCTGAGAGAGGGGCGGCCGATGTGCGACGGAGCCCCTCGCCCGGCGCACCCCTGGCCGCCCCCGCCGGCGAAGGTGCACCCTGGCGGGGGTAGGTGATAAGCTGCCGCGCAGGGAAGGGGCGCAGCTTTCTTTGATACGGTTCGTCCATCGGGCCTCCTAGCGCTTCGCCCGCTCCGCCCCTCCCGAGTCGCAACCGCCATGCCTAGCAGCACCGACACAACTGCCGCAGCGACTCAGCCGGTCGAGGGCGCGCTCGTCGGAAAGCGGGTCCAGAAGTACGAAATCGTACGGACGATCGGGCGTGGCGGGATGGGCGTGGTCTATGAGGCGGTCAACACCGCCATCGGCAAGCGCGTCGCGATGAAGTTCGTCGACGCCGAGCTCGCGCGGAACAAGGACGCCGTCGCCCGGTTCCACCGCGAGGCGCAGGCGGCGAGCGCCGTCGAGAGCGCGCACATCGTCGAGATCTTCGACGCCGGCTTCGCCGACGACGTCCCGTTCCTGGTGATGGAGCTGCTCCGCGGCGAGGACCTGGGCCACCGCATCCGGCGCTGCGGCAGGCTGGAGCTCGGCGAGGCGCTCCACGTCACCGCGCAGATCCTCCGCGGCCTCCACCGCGCGCACGAGGCGGGCATCGTCCACCGCGATCTAAAGCCGGACAACATCTTCCTGGTCGACCGCGACGACGACCCGAACTTCGCGAAGATCCTCGACTTCGGCATCTCGAAGGTGCGCCGCACCGACGGCGCCCCGGCGCACACGCTGACCCGGCAGGGCACGGTGCTCGGCACGCCGTTCTACATGTCGCCCGAGCAGGCGCAGGCGATGCCCGACGTGGACGGCAGGACCGATCTCTGGGCGGTCGGCGCCATCCTCTACGAGTGCCTCGCCGGGCAGCCGCCGCACAGCGGCAGCTCGTACGAGCAGGTGATCGTCAACATCTGCATGAAGGACGCCCAGGACGTGCGGATGAGCAACCCGGCCGTCCCCGAGCCGATCGCGCGCGTCATCGCCAAGGCGCTCACGCGGGACAGGGACGCGAGGTTCTCGTCCGCGCGGGATTTCCTGGACGCGCTGATCGCCGGGGCCGGCGGGCTCCTCGGCGCGCGGCGCAGCTCGAGCGACGAGCTCGGGGCGCACACGACGAGCGCGCCTGGGGTGCCGGGGCAGACGCCGGTGAAGCACACGCCGGGCGACCCGAACATCGCGATGGATCCGACGCTCGAGGTGCCCGGCACCGGCTCGAAGGTGGGCTGGTCGAGCAACGGGCGCGCGGGCGCGCGCGGGCCGCGGCGGCTCGCGCTGGCCGGGGCGGCGCTCGTCGCGCTGGCCGGCGGGCTCGCCGGCGCGGCCTTCCACGCGCGCCGCTCGCCGGCGGAGAGCACCGAGGCCGCCGCGCCTGCGCCGCCCGTCCAGGTCTCCGTCGAGCTCCGGACGAACGCCGAAGGCGCGCGGTTCACGGTCGACGGCGTGGCGCTGGCCGACCGCACGTTGCGCGGCCGCACGGGCGAGACGAAGCGGGTGCGGATCGAGGCCTCCGGATACACGACCGTGGACAAGGAAGTGACGCTCCAGGCTGGCAGGGCCCCCATCGAGGTCCTGCTCCACCCGCTGCCGGCGGCATTCGAGCCGGCGCCCGCCGCGACCGCGGAGCCGGCGCCCGCCGCGGAGCCGGCGCCCGCCGCGCCGCCCCCGGCGCCCAAGGCCGCGCTGCCCCCGGCGCCCAAGGCCGCGCCGAGCGGGAAGAAGGCGGCGACGCTCCCCTTCGCGGCGCGCCCCAGGGCGACGGGCGCCGGCGCAAAGGCCGCCGCGCCGGGTCCGGTGGCGCCGGACGTCGCGCCGTCGAAGCCGGCGGGGGTCGCGGCTGGCCTGCAGCTCAAGGTCGACTGAGGCGGGCTTGGGCAGATCGCACGGACGACTCCAGGTCGCGCTCTGCGCGGCGCTCCTCGGCCTGGCCGCGCAGCTCTCGCCGGCGCTCGCGCAGGTCGAGCCGTACCGGCAGCACATGGAGAACGGCATCAAGCTGTTCCAGGACCGGAACTACCCGGCGGCGATCGTCGAGTTCGAGGCGGCCTACAAGGAGAAGCCGAAGGCCAGCCCGCTCTTCAACATCGCGCTCGCCGAGAAGGCCCTCTTCAACTACCCGCGGGCCATCGCGGCGCTCGAGCGCGCGCTCGCGCAGCACCGCGACACGATGGATGAGGGCGACGAGCGGACGGCGCGCAGCGCCATCGAGGAGATGCGCGCGCTGCTCGCCCGCCTCACGATCGAGCTCAGCCCGCCGGACGCCACGCTGCTCATCGACGGGGAGGAGCAGCCGCCCGCGTCGTCGGGGGCGCGGGTCATGGAGCTCGGGCCGGGGGTGCACCGCATCGGTGCGCGGGCCGATGGCCACGTGAGCGCGGAGCAGAGCGTCACCGTGGTGAGCGGGGAGCGCGACAAGAAGGTGAAGTTGACGCTGGCCCCGGAGAAGCCCCCCGTGGCCGCGGCGCCGCAGCCGTACACGCCGCCCCCGCCGCCGCCGCCGCCCCCGCGGCCGGTGCCCCTCTCGCTCGCGCCGCAGGGATACTACGTCATCGGCGCGGCGTCGCTGCTCTGGCCGCTCGGCCACCCGCGCGCGTTCCAGCAGCCGGAGGCGAACAGCGGCGGCGCCGGCTCGATCCGGGTGGGTTATCGCGTGAACACCCCCGCGGCGTTCGACGTGATGTTCCAGTACGCGAACATCGCCACCGGATCGGACCACCCCAGTTACCCGAACGCCAGCTACACGCTCGGGTCGACGCGCGTCGGGCTCAACGTCCGCCTGATGACCCCAGGGCAGACCTGGCGGTTCGTGGGCTCGATCGGCGGCGGCCTCACCTACGACGACGTGAGCTTCGACAGCATCAAGACGCCCGGCGGGGACCTGTGCGACGGCCGGTGCAAGCACGCCTGGGGGGTGAACGCGTTCGTGTTCTCCGAGGTCGGCGTCGAGCTGGACCTCAGCGGCGTGCTCCTCGGGTTCTCGCTGGACAGCTATTTCCAGTCGTCGCGCGGCATCAGCTACAAGGACGGCGACGACGACATTCCCCTCTACTCATCCGTGCTGCTGCAGCTGGGAGGCAGCCTGCACGCCGGCTACGCGTTCTGGTGAGCGGGCTGGGCCAGGGCGCCCGCCCGTTCCGTCCTTGTTCTGCTGCTCGGCGGATGTATCCTCGCACGCCCTCGCGGTGAGTCGGAGATGGTTCGCCGTCCTCTCCAGCGGGGGAACAGCGATCGGGGACCGGCCCCCGCCGTCCCCTCCAACGCAGGGGTGACCATGTCGCAGGATGCCATCACGTCGTTGCTGAAGGAGACGCGCCGGTTCGAGCCGCCGGCCGAGTTCTCGCGTCGTGCGCGCGTCGGCGCGCAGGAGGCCTACGAGGCGCTCTACCGCGAGAGCATCGAGCAGCCGGACGCGTTCTGGCGCCGGGAGACGGGCGATCTCGTGTTCCGCACGCCGTGGACCACGACCAGCGACTGGTCCCTGCCGCACGCCAAGTGGTTCGTCGGCGCGACCCTCAACGTGACCGAGAGCTGCCTCGACCGGCACCTCACGACCGCCACAAAGAACAAGGCCGCGATCATCTGGGAGGGCGAGCACGGCGCCACGCGCACGCTGACCTACGCCCAGCTCCACCGCGAGACGCTGCTGCTCGCGAACGCGCTCAAGAAGCTGGGCATCGAGAAGGGGGATCGGGTCGCGATCTACATGGGCATGGTCCCCGAGGTCGCCGTCGCGATGCTCGCCTGCGCGCGCCTCGGCGCGGTGCACACGGTGGTCTTCGGCGGCTTCGCCGCGGACGCGCTCCGCGACCGCATCCATGACAGCCAGGCCAAGCTCGTCATCACGCAGGACGGCGCGTACCGGCGCGGGCAGGTCGTGCCGCTGAAGGCGACCGTCGACAAGGCGCTCGCGCAGCCGGAGGCGAAGAGCGCGACGCGCGTCATCGTGTACCAGCACCTCGGCAGCGAGCGCTGTGAGGTGCAGATGACCGAGGGCCGCGACGTCTTCTGGCACGACCTGCTCGCCCAGGCCGCGCCCTCCTGCGAGCCCACCATCGTCGACGCCGAGCACCCGCTGTTCATCCTCTACACGAGCGGCTCGACCGGCAAGCCCAAGGGGGTGCTCCACACGACCGCCGGGTACTTGGTGGGCGTGCACGTCACGACGAAGTACGTCTTCGATCTGCGCGACGACGACGTCTACTGGTGCACCGCCGACGTCGGCTGGGTGACGGGCCACAGCTACATCGTGTACGGCCCGCTCTCGAACGGCGCGACGTGTCTCATGTACGAGGGCGCGCCGAACTTCCCCGACTGGGGCCGCTTCTGGCGGCTCATCGAGAAGCACGGCGTCACCATCCTCTACACCGCCCCCACGGCCATCCGCGCCTTCATGCGGCAGGGCGACGAGTGGCCCGCGAAGAGCGACCTGTCGAGCCTCCGGCTCCTCGGCTCGGTCGGCGAGCCGATCAACCCCGAGGCGTGGATCTGGTACCACCGGACCATCGGCGGCGGCCGCTGCCCCATCGTGGACACCTGGTGGCAGACCGAGACGGGGGCGATCATGATGACCACGCTGCCCGGCGCGTCGCCCTCGAAGCCGGGGTCGACCGGGCTGCCGATGTTCGGCGTCGTGCCCGAGGTCGTCACGAAGGACGGCAAGCCGGTCGCCGCGGGCGAGGGCGGGCTGCTCGTCCTGAAGAAGCCGTGGCCGTCGATGCTGCGCACCGTGTGGGGCGACGACGAGCGCTTCCGCAAGCAGTACTTCAGCGACGTCGAGGGCTGCTACTTCACCGGCGACGGCGCTCGCCGCGACGAGGACGGCTATTACTGGGTGGTCGGCCGCATCGACGACGTGCTGAACGTGGCCGGCCACCGCATCGGGACGGCCGAGATCGAGAGCGCGCTCGTCTCTCACCCCGCCGTCGCCGAGGCGGCCGCGGTCGGTCGACCGGACGAGCTCAAGGGGCAGGCGCTCGTTGTGTTCGTCTCGCTCCGGCCGGGGTTCGCGGCCGGGCCGGAGCTCCAGGCGAAGCTCGCCGAGCACGTCGCCAAGGAGATCGGCAAGTTCGCGCGCCCCGACGCCATCCGCTTCGCGGACGCGCTGCCGAAGACCCGCAGCGGCAAGATCATGCGCCGGCTGCTGAAGGACGTCGCCGCCGGCCGCGAGATGACCGGCGACACGTCGACGCTCGAGGACCTGAGCGTCGTGGCGAAGCTCCGGAAGCAGGAAGACGAGTGAGCGCCGCGGCGGCGCGGGGGCGCGACCGTGCCCCCGCGACCGGCGCGAGATGCCGCGCGTGAGGGGGGAAGCGCCGGCGCATCACCCGAGGGGCGGAGGCCCCACGGAAGAGCTCGATTCTGCGGCTCTTTCGCCGTCCTCGGCCGGGGCGAGGCGACGACGGCCCTCGGCCGGCGGCCCATCGCCCATGGTCGACTTACCCCGTTCGCGCCGGAGAATTTGATCGCCCGCATCGGCGCGGGGGATAATCTGTGGCGAGGCGCTTTTGGAGCTCGAACCTGGAACCGTCGTTGCGAACCGGTACCGCATCATCCGCCAGCTCGGCCGCGGCGGGATGGGTGAGGTGTTCGCCGCGGAGAACATCCGCACCGGCCGCCAGGTGGCGATCAAGCTCCTTCGCGCCGACTCGAAGGCGAAGTCGTCCGCCGTCGAGCGGTTCCGGCGCGAGGCGCGCGCCGCGGGCTCCATCAACAGCGATCACGTCACCGAGATCCTCGACGTCGAGGAGGACCCCGAGCTCGGCATCGTGCTCGTCTTCGAGCTGCTCGAAGGCGAGTCGCTGATCGATCGGCTGAAGCGGACGGGGCCGATCGCGTTCGACGAGCTGCACCCGATCATCGAGCAGGTCTGGATGGGCCTCGCCGACGCGCACCGCGCCGGGATCATCCACCGCGATCTCAAGCCGTCGAACGTGTACCTCGAGGCGCGCCCCGACGGGTCCACGCGGGTCAAGATCCTCGACTTCGGCATCTCCAAGCTGCCGAAGGAGATGGGCGGAGAGACCCTCACCGAGATGGGGCAGAGCCTCGGCACGTTCTCGTTCATGCCGCCCGAGCAGATCGGCAAGGCGAAGACGGTCGACCACCGCGCGGACATCTACGCCTGCGCCACGATGATCTACCAGTCGATGAGCGGTCAGCTGCCTTACCAGGCGCGCAACCTGCTCATCATGGTCGAGATGAAGCAGAAGACCGACGCGCGGAAGCTCGCGGACGCGATGGACGGGCCGATCGACCCGCGGCTCGAGGCGTTCCTCGCGAAGGGGCTGGCGCGGGAGCCTGCAGACCGCTTCCAGAGCGCGCTCGAGGGGCTCACCGCGTGGCGCGAGCTGCGGCCCGCGAAGAGCTCGAGCCAGCCGGCGCTCAGCCCGCGCAGCTCCAGGGTGCCCGGCAGCGGCGCGCTGGGCAACGCGCCCGGCACGCCCCTGCCGCCGCACCCGAGCTACAAGCCCCCGTCCTCGGGCGCGCTCAAGCTCCCGGTGCCGCCGCCCGATCCCATCCTGATCCGCACGGCCACCGATCCAGGGGCGCATCCGCCGGTCGACGCCGCAGCGCGCCAGCCCAGCGACCCTGCGCTCGCGGCCCACCACTTCCTCGGCAACCCGGCGCCCGCGCTGGGCGAGGGGCAGCGTCCCTCTCACGCGGCGGGCGGGCTGCCGGCGGTCCAGCCCATGCACCAGCCCATGCCATGGACCGGCCCGAACGGCACCATGGTGCTGAACAACGCGGCCATGGAGCTCGCGCCCCCGATCGTGTCGCCCCCCGTGTCGCCGCGGACGCTCCCGGATTTCTCCGAGGACAGCTCGCCCGGGTCGACCGGCCAGGGTCCGACGCTCGTCTACAAACCCACGCGGCCGACCCTGGGCTCGGTCAGCTCGGGGCTGCCTGTCCCCGGCGAGCCGGAGCCGCTCGAGCAGCCGCGCCCGGCGCGGACGTTCCGGACCCTCTTCTACGTGCTGGCCGCGCTCGTGTTCGCCGTCGTGGGCTTCCTCGCCATGGGGCTCATCCTCGAGCACCTGCCCAAGTAGCCGCAGCGCCGGGCCTGCGCGCCGCCCGGCCTCCGCGCCGCCGTCGCCGCGCGCGCGGCAGGCGCGGCTCAGAGCGCCGCGTGCGCCTCCGCGGCGCGGCCCTGGGCCGGCGCGCCGCCGGCGGGCAGGACGATCCGGAACCGCGTGCCCCCTGCCTCGCGCGGCTCGCACGAGATCGCGCCGCCGTGCGCCTCGACGATGTCCCGCGTCACCGCGAGCCCGAGCCCCGTCCCGCGCTGCTTGGTCGTGAAGAAGGGGTCGAAGATCGACGCCCGCAGCTCCTCCGGCACGCCGGGGCCCGTGTCGTCGACCGCGATGGTCGCGGCCCCGCCCGAGAAGCCGACGCTCACCACGATCTCGCCGCCCTTGGGCATCGCCTCGCGCGCGTTGCGGAGCAGGTTCAGCAGCGCCTGCCGGAGCTGCGACTCGTCGAGGAGGATCTCGGGCCCCTCCTCCACCTCGACGCGGACCGCGACGCCGGCGCGGTCGAGCTCGGGCCGCACGAACGCCACGAGCTCCTGCACCAGGTCGTCCACCCGCTCCGGCACGAGCTGCGGGCGAGGGCGGCGGGCGACGCTGAGGTACTGCTCCGCGATGCGCGACAGGCGATCCACCTCGGCCCGGATGGCGGCGACGAGCTGCGCCGACTCCTTCATCACGGGCCTGAGCTCCGCGTCGGGCATGTCCGCTGCGGAGGCGCGCGCCACCTCCTCCTCGAGCAGCTCGAGGTTCAGCCCGATCGACGACAGCGGGTTCCTGATCTCGTGCGTGACGTGCGCCGCCATCTTGCCGATCGCCGCGAGCCGCTCGGCGTTCACGAGCTCGGCGCGCGCGCGGCGGATGGCGGCGACCATGCCCTCGAACGTCGTCGCGAGCTCGCCGATCTCGTCGTTCGTCGCGAGCACTTGCTTCGGGGTGAGGTCGCCGCGCGCGACCGCGTTCGCCCGCTCGGTGACCGCGGTGAGCGGGGCGAGCACGCGCCGCGCGTACAGCGACATCACCGCGCCGACGAGCAGCGTCAGCACGCCCAGCCCGAGCAGCAGGTGCATCGAGCGCTCCTCCCGCCGCCTCGCCTCGACGGTGAGGCTCTCCATCTGCTCCTCGACGCGGCTCTTGATGGCCCGGAGCCGCTGCGCGCCCTCGACCTCGCGCTTGACCAGCTCGTCGCGCGTGCGCTCGGCGAGCTCGCGGTTGCCGACGGCGAGCGCCTGGAACAGCTGCGAGAACCGCTCCGGGCTGGCGCCCACGAGCCGCTCGATCGCCGTCACCTCGGCCGCGATCTCGTCGCTGAACCGGCGCACGCCCGACGAGGCGGCCGCCTGCCCGACGCCGGCGCCTCCGCCGCCCGCCACCTCATCGGCGCCGGCGAGCGCCTTGGCGGCGTCCCTGACGATCGAGAAGGCGAGCGGCCGGGTCCGCCGGGCGGTCTCGAGCCACTCGCGCACGTCGCCGGGGTTCTTCGCCGCCGTGATGTGGTTGAGCTGGGCGTTGAAGACGTTCTGCTCGGCCAGGACCTCGCCGATGCGGAGCAGCAGCGGGACGTACCCGGCGCGCAGCAGCTGGGCGTCGCGCGACGCCGCCCGCAGCGCCTGGACGCTCCAGCCGACGGTCAGCGCGAACGCGGCGAGCACCACGAGGTAGCTCGCGAGGAGCCTCCCCGCGACCGTGCGCCGCTTGCGCGGCGCCGGCCCCTCCTGGCCCGCGGCGCCGCCGCGCGCCTCGTCCACGGCAGGCGCCGGCGCGGTCATCGCGGCGCGACGGCCCGCGCGACCAGGCTCGCGAGGTCCTCCGCCGGCTCGCCCCGGGTCCTGAACCGCCGGAGGCTCTGCGCGCAGTGGGTCACGAGCAGCCCGCCGCCGAGCGCGCGGTGCTCCGCGATCCTGCCGTCGGCGATGGCGGCGGACGAGGCGGGGCGCGTGGCGGGCACGAGGCCGCCGCCGCCGCTGCAGTCGGCGTGCTCGCGGCGATGGATGAACTCCTCCGGCGGCCGCCCCGTGATGCGGGCGAGGATCTCCCGGGGCGCGTCGTAGCGGTCGAGGCCGCGCCCGAGCTGGCAGGGGTCGTGGTAGCGCACCCGCCGCTCCGACGTCGACCGCTGCAGCCGGTCGAGCGACGCCCGCGCGAGATCGACGAACAGCTCCGGGCTCTTCACGCTCACGCCCACGCGCGCGTACTCGACGCGGACGGCGCGCGCGCACCCGGGGTCGACCGCGACGAAGCGCTCCCCCGCCGCGACCTCGGCGGCGAGCCGCCGCGCGGCGGCCTCGAAGCCCGGCCGATCGCCGGCGTAGAGGAGCGGCAGCCCGCAGCACGCGCGCACCGGGCGGACCGGAGCGCCGGTCAGCGCCTCGGTCGCCTCGAGCGCGTCGCGGGCGACGTCCGGCGCGTGGCGCTCGTAGCCGCAGCCGACCAGCACGTGGACCGCGGCCGGATCCGGCTGGATCCGCCCGTCGCGCTCGCCGGCGCGGCCGTCCTCGCGGGCCCGGAAGCGCGCCGCGACGCGCCTCGCCCCCTCCGGCTCAAGGCCGCGCGCGAAGAGCTCGGCGCGCGCGTCGGTCAGCACCGTGGCCACCTCGTTCTTGTGATCGCAGCGCTCGCGGCACGCGTAGCAGGCCGAGCACGCCCAGGCGGGGTCCGCGTGGGGCGCGTCGAGCGGCACGTCGCCGCGCGCGGCGAAGTACGCCATCGACATCTTGCCCCAGGGCGTGACCGTCTCGTTCGCCTCGACGTTCGACACGGGGCAGGCGGCGCGGGAGAGCTTGGGGCAGTAGACGCACTTCTCGAGCGACGTCCGGTGCGGCTCGAGGAGCTTCAGGCGGAGCTGGGACACCGCTTGAGTCTCTCCATCGGGCGTGCTTCGCGCAAGCGGCGGCGGCGCGTCACGCGTCCGAGCCGTTGCTCGACGAGCGCCTGCCGCGCTCGTTCACCGGGGTCGATGAGCCTGTCGGCCTGCGGCGAGGGAGGCCCTCGTGGACCACCGGCGCGGCCTCCACCCCCGCCTTGAGCGCCGGGCCGCCGTCGGCCTGCGGCAGCTTGGGCTGCCCCTCCGCCGGCGCCGGAGGCCGCGACGCGCTCTCCTGGGGCAGGCGGATCGTGAACTTCGCGCCCTTGTTGGACGACTCGACCGCGATCGTCCCGGCGTGCTCGTCGACGATCTTCTTCACGATCGCGAGCCCGAGCCCGGTGCCGCCGCGCTTGCCCGACGTGACGAACGACTGGAAGAGCCGGCCCTGGACCTCCTTCGGGATCCCCTTGCCGGTGTCGGCGACGCTGATCGCGAGATCCCCCCCGTCGCGGTAGGCGCGGATGGTCACCGTCCCCCCGCGTGGCCGCATCGCCTCGACCGCGTTGCGGACGAGGTTGTGCAGGAGCCGCGTCATCTTCGCCTCGTCGAACCGCGCCGTCCCGCGGTCCTCGAGCTCCAGGGAGAGCGTCACGCCGGTCCCGGCGAGCTCGTGCTCCAGCTGCTTCTCGATGTCGCCGAAGAACTTGGTCAGGTAGACCTTGCGCACGAGGATGCTCCGCTCGCCGCGCGCGAACTCCAGCACCTCGCGCTGCATCGCGCTGATCACGTCGAACTGCTTCAGGATCAGCCGCGCGTGCTCCTCCCTCGTCGCCGCGTCGGGGGCGCTGGCCATGAGCTGGACGTAGCCGCTGATCACCGTGAGCGGCGTGCGCACGTCGTGCATCACCCCCGAGAGCAGGCGCCCGATCGTGCTGAGCCGCTCGCTCTGCTCCCGCTCGAGGCGCGAGCGGAACAGCCGCAGCGCGGTCGACGCGTTCGCCGACACGAGCCGCAAGAGCGCCCGATCGTCCTTCGAGAAGCCGTGGGGCTTCCTGGAGTTGTAGAGCGCCATGGCGCCGATCGGCACCGCGTCCTCGCCCTCGAGCGGCACGGCGATCGCCGACTTCAGCTCCCCGCCGAGCATCTGGGCGAGCCGGTGCGAGACCGTCATGTCCATGTCGTCGAGCTCGTCGCCCCCGCCATCGCTCGAGAAGAACACGGCCTCGTTGTGCACCATGGCGCGCCCGACCAACCCCTCGCCGCGGCGCATCGCGATGCGCTTCGCCGCCGGCCTCGGGGCGGCGGCGACCACGACGCCCTCCGGCTCGTCGCCGGGCGCGGGCGCGCGGGGCGGCGGGCCGCCGTCCTCGAGCGCGTCGAGCTCGAAGAAGTAGAGGACCAGCCCGCCCTCGATCTCGTCGACGAGCATGCCGCCCGCGCGCGCCTCGCACGCCCTGCCGGCCGACGTGATGACCGCGCGCGCGAGGTCCTCCATGTTGGTCGCGCGGCCCATCGCGCTCTCGAGCTCGAAGAGCAGCTTGAGGTCGCTCACGCGGTGCTCGAGCTGCTCCTTCGTCTCGACGAGCTGCGTGTTCTTCTGGATCACCGAGAGGAACAGCCGCGAGTTGTCGATCGAGACCGCCGCCTGCGTCGCCAGGGCGCTCAGGAGCTCCTCGTCGTGGACCGAGAACTCCCCGCCCTCGTGCTTGTTCAGCACCTGGATGACCCCGATGGTCCGGCCGACGTGGTTCTTCATCGGCGCGGCGAGGATCGAGCGGGTGCGGTACCCGGTCACCTCGTCCCAGTCGCGCTGGAACCGGCGATCGCGGTAGGCGTCCTTCACGCGGACGGTGCGCCCGATCTTGGCGACGTGGCCGGCGATCCCGGCGCCGACGGGCAGCTCGATCGCGCGCGCCTCCTCGCCGATGACGATGCGCGAGTACAGCCGCTGGCGCTGCTCGTCGAGCAGGTACAGGGTCGCCCTGTCCGCGTCGAGCAGCTCGGTGATCTTGTTCAGGATGAGCGCGAGGAGCTGGTCGAGATCCAGGGTGCTGCCGAGCGCGAGCCCGACGTCCCGGAGCGCCTGCACGGTCTTGTCAGCTTGGGCAAGGCGCGCCTCGAGCTCCTGTATCCGAGCCTGAAGCGCTCTCGTGCGTTGTTCCGCCTTCGCGGTCACCAGCAGACGCTAACACGACTTCGCCCGGAGGAGCGCGCGCGCGGTCCCCTGCGCGACGCGTTCGCCCAGAAGAGAGCGCTCCCTACGTCCGCCGGGAGCGCCCCTAGGACGCGCCGCTACTGGTTCATGCTCTCGAGGAATTCCTGATTGGTTTCGGTGCGGCTCACCTTGTCCAGGAGGAATTCCATCGAGTCGATGACGTTCAGGGGATGCAGGAGCTGGCGGAGCAGCCACACGCGCTGGAGGATCCACTCCGGCAGGAGCAGCTCTTCCTTGCGGGTGGCGCTCTTGTTGATGTCGAGGCAGGGGAAGATCCGCTTCTCCATCAGCTTGCGATCGAGGTGGATCTCGCTGTTGCCGGTCCCCTTGAACTCCTCGAAGATGACCTCGTCCATGCGCGAGCCCGTGTCGACGAGCGCGGTGGCGACGATGGTCAGCGACCCGCCCTCCTCGACGTTGCGCGCGGCGCCGAAGAACCGCTTCGGCTTGTGCAGCGCGTTCGAGTCGACGCCGCCGGAGAGGATCTTGCCGCTCGGCGGGACGACCGTGTTGTAGGCGCGCGCCAGGCGGGTGATCGAGTCGAGGAGGATCACGACGTCGTGCTTGTGCTCGACGAGGCGCTTCGCCTTCTCGATCACCATCTCGGCCACCTGCACGTGCCGCGTCGGCGGCT
Organism: Sorangium sp. So ce836; assembly: GCF_028553905.1. Classification (NCBI taxonomy): domain Bacteria; kingdom Pseudomonadati; phylum Myxococcota; order Polyangiales; family Polyangiaceae; genus Sorangium; species Sorangium sp. So ce836. The sequence continues at coordinate 12,565,649 of NZ_CP102233.1, forward strand.
CGTCGAAGGTCGAGCTGATCACCTCGCCCTTCACGGTGCGCTGCATGTCGGTCACCTCTTCCGGGCGCTCGTCGATGAGCAGCACGATCAGCGTGGTGTCCGGGTGGTTCGAGGAGATCGCGTTGGCGATCTGCTGGAGCAGGACCGTCTTGCCGGCGCGGGGCGGCGAGACGATGAGGCAGCGCTGCCCTTTGCCGATCGGGCAGAGCATGTCGATGATGCGGGTCGAGAAGCTCTTCGTCCCGTTCTCGATGTTGAACTTCTGCTGCGGGTAGAGCGGCGTCAGGTTGTCGAAGAGGATCTTGTCGCGGGCGACCTCGGGGGGCTCGCCGTTGATCTTGTCGACCTTGAGCAGCGCGAAGTACGCCTCGCGCTCCTTGGGCGGCCGGATCGAGCCGCTCACGCTGTCGCCGGTGCGGAGGTTGAAGCGCCGGATCTGGGACGGCGAGACGTAGATGTCGTCCGGGCCCGGCAGGTAGTTGTAGTCCGGCGCCCGGAGGAAGCCGAAGCCGTCGGGCAGGCATTCGAGCACGCCCTCGCCGTAGACCGGCTGGTCCTGCGCCGCGTGGGCCTGCAGGAGCGCGAAGATGACCTCCTGCTTGCGCAGCCCGGCAGCGCCCTCGATGTTGAGCCCCTTCGCCATCTGGACGAGCTCGGCCATCGGTTTCTGCTTCAGTTCCCTGAGGTGCATGAGTCGGAAAGCTCCAGGATGCGACAGCGCGCGCCCTGTCAAGGGCGTGGAGGCCGTCGGTCGATGGTTTTTGGTTGGGGGGGTCTAGCGGGTCGAGCCCGAGGCGGGGCCGAGCATGTCGTCGATGTCGGCGGGTCGCCAGGGGGAAGAGGGCTCGCCACGCAACCGGCGCCCTCACGTTCATGTCGCTCGATCGGCGGGCTGCGCTTGCCGATCGGGCGGCGACTCTATCAAGCGCGTCTGCTCTGTCAATGCGCGCCGGGAGGCACGGCCGCGGGGTCGACCGCGCCGCGCTCGCGCGGAACGGCGGGGGCGAACTGCCCGTGCCGCCCCGGCGCTCCCCGAAGTTGCCTCCCCCGGAACGCGCGGCTAAGTCAAGCTGGTTCCATGGGGCTCAAACAGGTTCAGCTGTTCGTCCGCGGTCGCGTCCAGGGCGTCTTCTTTCGTGCCTCCACGCAGCGCGAGGCCAAGCGGCTCGGCCTCACCGGCTGGGTGAAAAACCGCTCCGATGGCAGCGTCGAGGTGCTCGCCGAGGGGGAGGAGGACGAGCTCAAGGAGCTCATCGCCTGGGCGAACCGCGGCCCGAGCGCCGCGCGCGTCGAGCGCGTCGATGTCCGGTGGCGCGGCTTCTCGGGCGACTTCTTCGACTTTCGCATCACGGATTGAGGCGCTTGACACGCGGCGCGTCGGATCCGAGGAGCGCGGGCGCGCGGCGGTCGCCGCGGCGCAGCCCGCCGTGCGCGTGGCTCGTCCTGCTCAGCCTGGTCGCGGCTGCGCCGCTCGCGCCGCCCCTGGCGCACGCCGCCGTGGATCGCGACGCCGGCGCCGCCGCGCCGGCCTCGTCGGCGCTCCCGGAGCTCCCGCGCCTCGCCCCGATCGCCCGCCCTGAGCCCGACATCACCGCGATCCGCGAGCTCGATCGCGTGCTCGACCAGATCACGTCGCAGGACGCCCGCGCGCGGGAGAACGCCCGCGCGGCCGTCGACGAGCCCATCCCCGGCATCGTCGACGCGGTGCGGCTCCGCGTGCAGGACATCCGCGGCTCGATCGATCGCGACGCGGCGCCCCGCGTGCTCGCCGAGGCTCGCAGGGAGGGGCGCAAGGCGCTGAAGGGCGACAAGGGCGGCGACGACGCGCCCGACGGCAAGAAGAAGGGCGCGGAGGCGAAGGACGACAAGGGCGCGAAGAAGGGCGCCAAGGACGACAAGAAGGGCGCCAAGGACGACAAGGGCGCGAAGAAGGGCGCCGGCGACGAGAAGGACGCCAAGAAGGACGACAAGGGCGCGAAGAAGGGCGCCGGCGACGAGAAGGACGACGTCGAGGGCGACTGGCTGGACTTCATGCTCGCCACGCCGCGGCCGCGCGACAGCGCGTGGCGCGACGTCGTGAAGCTGCTCGCGATGGTGCGGATGCTCGCCGCCGACGGCACGACGCCGGCGGTCCGCGAGCTCATCGCGCTGCACGCCTACTTCGGCGAGCTGCTCCGCATCGATCTTCAGCGGCAGGTCGCCAAGCTGCGCGACAAGGCGGTCCCCGCGCTGATCGAGGCGCGCCAGCACGACGCCAAGCTCGTCCAGCGGTGGGCCAACAAGCAGCTCGATCTGCTCGGCCGGGCGATCCCCGGCGAGGCGATCGCGTCGAACGACACGCAGATCCTCGCCGACGTGCTCCGCGCCTACGGCCGCGTCCGGGACGTGGACGCCATGCGCGTGATTCTGAGCTTCTGCAACAGCGATCGCGCGCGGCTGCGCGACGCCGCCCGCGAGGCGATCGCCGCGATCGGCGAGCCCGGCGTCTGGCAGCTCCGCGACGCGTACCTGAACCTCACCGGCGAGAAGCCGCCGCGCGAGTGGTCGTGGGACCGGATCGCGCGCGAGCTCTTCGCGACGTACGATCGCGCGCGGCTCGCCGAGGTGTACAAGCTGATGGACGAGGGCGTCGCCGCGGCGAGCGCGAACAAGCTCGCCGAGGCGACCGACGCGTTCGACAGGGTGCTCGCCCGCGCGCCGCTCTTCGAGCGCCGCAAGGAGATGGTGGGGCCCTACGTCGAGCGCGCGAGGTCGATGCCGGCCGATCGGCGCGAGGACGCGCTCGCGATGCTGCGCAAGGCGCTGCGGCTCGACCCGACCGGCGAGCACGCGCGGAAGGTCGAGGCGGAGATCGCCTACCTCGAGGGCGTGCTCCTCATCGATCGCGGCACGCCGGACAAGTTCGTGCTCGAGCGGGCAATCGAGCTGGATCCGGACCACGCCGGGGCGAGGGCGGCGCTCGCGTCCCTCGGGGACAAGGTCGCCGAGCGGAAGAGCCAGAAGAACCGCTACATCGCCGCCGGCGCCGTGGGCTTCGCCGCCCTGCTCGCGATGTTCTTCATCGCCCGCCGCCGGAGCGATCCGGCGCCGTCCGCGAAGCAGCCCAGCGCAGCTCCGCCGCCGGCGTCCCTCGGTCCGGAGCCGCCTCGATCGCAGGCGAGCGCCGCGCCGCAGCCGCCCGCGCCCGCGCCGTCCTCGAGGCAGGACAGCGCTCCTCCTCGGCAGGCCGCGGCGTCGTCCGACCCGGCGCCGTCCTCGAGGCAGGACAGCGCTCCTCCTCGGCAGGCCACGGCGTCGTCCGATCCGGCGCTGTCAGCCTCCGCGTCGGGGGCAAGCCCTGCCCTTCCGGTCCAGCAGATTGAGCCGGCGGAACCGCGAGACGACGGCGCACCTGACGCCGGAACGCTCGATCGCTGACCCACGGCCACGCCCGAACGCGCATCATCAGCAGAATTTTACAACACAGGTGAGCGCGTCCACGCCCCGCCTGAATCATCCGCGGTGAGCTCGCGACACGACGGCCGCCGCGCGCCAGGCGCACAACGCAAAAACGCCGGGCGAGCTCATGGCTCTCCCGGCGTTCTCGCTGCAGCTGCGCCGGCGCCGCCGGGCGTCGGCCTGCGTCCGGCTCAGCCGGCGGTCGTCGCCGGGGCGGCCGGCTCCGCCGCGGCGACCGGCTCGGCCGCCTGCGCGGGCGCGTCCGCCACCGGCGGCGCGTCGATGAACTCGATGAGGCTCATCGGCGCGCTGTCACCGCGGCGCGGCCCGAGCTTGATGATCCGGGTGTAGCCACCCGGCCGCCCCTCGAACCGCTTCGAGAGATCGATCATCACCTTCGCGATGATGTCGACCTTCTTGCCATCGGTCGCGACCCCCCAGCGAGGGATGTAGCTGCCCACGAGCCGCTCGGCGTGCAGCCGGCGCGCCCTGTCGCCAGGGCTGAGCTCCGCGTGCGCGGTGTACGCGACCTTGCCGAGCCGAGTCGCCTTGGTGATGAGCCGCTCGGCCACGCGCCGCAGCTCCTTCGCCTTGGCGTCGGTCGTCTCGATCCGCTCGTGGGTGATCAGGTTCGCCGTCAGGTTGCGAAGCATCGCCCTGCGGCTGGAGGTGTCCCGACCAAACTGCCTGCCCGCTTTCTTGTGACGCATGACGTTCCCTCAGTACCGACTCACGCCTGCGCCTGCTGCGCCTTCCAGCGCTCGAGGAGCTGCGGCCAGTTGTCGATCTTCATCCCGAGCGAGAGCCCCATGTTCGCGAGGATCTCTTTGATTTCCTTCAGCGACTTGCGACCGAAGTTCTTGGTCTTGAGCATGTCCTGCTCGGTCCGCTGCACCAGCTCGCCGATGAGCGTGATGTTCGCGTTCTGCAAGCAGTTCGCGGAGCGGACGCTCAGCTCGAGCTCCTCGACGGAGCGGAACAGGTTCTCGTTGAGCGGCTCGTCGTCGCTCATCACCGCTTGGTAGCTCGTCTCCTCGCTCTCCTCGAAGTTGACCCAGATGGAGAGCTGCTCCTTCAGGATCTTCGCGGCGAAGGCGACCGCATCCGCCGGCGAGACCGAGCCGTTCGTCCAGACCTCGAGCGTGAGCTTGTCGTAGTCGGTCACCTGCCCGACGCGGGCGTTCTGCACGGTGTAGTTCACCTTGCGGATGGGCGAGAACAGCGCGTCGATCGGGATCGTCCCGATGGGCATGGTCGGCGTCTTGTTCCGCTCGGCGGGCACGTAGCCGCGGCCCACGTTCACCGTGAGCTCCATCGAGAGCGGCCCCTTCTTGTCGAGCACGGCGATGAGGTGGTCGGGGTTGAGCACCGACAGCCCGTCCACCAGCTGGATGTCGCGCGCGTACACGGGCCCGGGCCCCTCGCGGTCGATCCGCACCGAGTACGTCTTCGGGGTCGCCGCCTTGAAGACGACCTCCTTGACGTTGAGGATGATGTCGCTGACGTCCTCGACCACGTCCGGCACGGTGGTGAACTCGTGCAGCGCGCCCTCGATGCGGATGGCCGTCGCCGCCGCCCCCTGGAGGGAGGAGAGCAGCACCCGCCGCAGCGAGTTGCCGATCGTGATCCCGAAGCCGCGCTCCAGGGGCTCACACGTGAACTTGGCGTAGAACTGGGTCCCGCTCTCCGCGTCGATCGAGATGCCCTTGGGCCGGATCAGATCGCGCCAGTTCCGGGCGATCATCGTGAGGTTCGGGTTGTTCATCGTCATGGCGATCTCCTTCCTTCATGAGGTTTGCGCGGAGGTCTCACGCCGCGGCCGCACTCGACCGGTCGGCGCCGCCTCCTGCCCGCATCCTTGGCTCCATGCGCCTGCGCGCCCGCGCGCAGGACGACGACGCGGAGGGGAGCCGGCAGCGAACGAGCGCACCCCGCAAGGTGCGCTCGTGGCGCTGCCCTCCTCCGCGCCGCCCTCGCGCTCAGCGCGAGTAGTACTCGACGACGAGCTGCTCGCGGATCTCGGGCTCGTTCAGATCCTCGCGGATCGGAGCGCCCTTGATCGCGCCGGTGAACGCCCCGCGATCCACGTCGATCCAGCTCGCGACCGGGCGCTTGTCCGCGCCCCCGACCGACGCGAGGACGCTCTTGAACTTGCGCGCCCCCTCGGTGAGCTCGATCCGATCGCCGGCCCGCACCACGTAGCTCGGGATGTCCAGCCGCTTGCCGTTCACGTGAACGTGCCCGTGCCGCACGAGCTGGCGCGCCTCGGCGCGCGACGAGCCGAAGCCCATCCGGTGCACCACGTTGTCGAGGCGCCGCTCCAGGAGCGCGAGCATCTCCTCGCCCGTCCGGCCCTTGCGCCGGTTGGCCTCCTGGAAGTACCCGCTGAACTGCCGCTCGAGCACGCCGTAGATGCGCCGCACCTTTTGCTTCTCGCGCAGGCGCACCGCGTACTCGCTCAGCTTGATGCGCCCCTGGCCGTGCTGGCCGGGCGGATACGGGCGCCGCGTGTACGCGCACTTCTCGGAGTAGCACCGCTCTCCCTTGAGGTAGAGCTTCATCCCCTCGCGGCGGCAGAGCTTGCAGACCGGACCAATGTAGCGAGCCATCGTGAATTACCTCAAACCCTGCGCCGCTTCGGCGGCCGGCAACCGTTGTGGGGGATCGGCGTGACGTCGCGGATGAGCGTCACCTTGAAGCCTGCGGTCTGGAGCGCGCGAAGCGCGCTCTCGCGGCCGGCCCCCGGGCCCTTCACGAACACGGCGACCGAACGCATCCCGTGCTCCTGCGCCCGCCGCGCGGCCTCTTCCGCCGCGAGCTGCGCGGCGAACGGCGTCGACTTTCGCGATCCCTTGAAGCCGCGAGCGCCAGCGGACGACCACGCAATCGCGTTGCCGTTGATGTCCGTGATCGTCACGACCGTGTTGTTGAAGGTCGACTGAATGTGCGCGATGCCCGCGGCGACATTCTTCTTGACCTTCTTCTTCTGCTTGGCCTTGGTGGTGGTGGCAGCCGTCTTCGCTTGCGCCATGGCGTCCTAATCCCCGCTCGTCACTTCGTAGCGGCCGGACGCCGCTGCAACATGCCCTTGCGCGGACCCTTCCGGGTGCGCGCGTTCGTGTGCGTCCTCTGCCCGTTCGCCGGGAGGCCACGCCGGTGGCGGAGCCCGCGGTAGCAGCCGAGGTCCATGAGCCGCTTGATGTTGAGCTGCACCTCGCGCCGCAGGTCGCCCTCGACCTTGTACTCGGCGTCGAGCAGGTCGCGGATCGCCTTCACCTCGGCGTCGCTGAGCTCCTCGACGCGCCTGTTCGGCGCGATGTTGGTCTTCTCGCAGATCTGCAACGCGAGAGTCCGCCCGATGCCGTAGAGGTACGGCAGGGCGTAGGCGACATGCTTCCGACGCGGGAGATCGACACCAGCGATACGAGCCATGGTTACTCCAAACCGAAACGAGGGCGGGCTTCCGCCGAAAGAGCTAGTTCCCCTGGCGCTGCTTGTGGCGGGGGTTCTCGCAGATGATCCGCACGACACCACGCCGCCGCACCACCTTGCACTTGTCGCAAATCTTCTTGACGCTCGGGCGCACCTTCACGGGGAGCCTCCAGATTCCTCAAAAAACTACGTTACTTGTGCCGGTACGTGATCCGGCCACGGCTCGGGTCGTACGGCGAGACCTCGACGGTCACGCGGTCGCCCGGCAGGATCTTGATGTAGTACTGCCGCATCCGGCCGCTGATGGTCGCGAGGACGCCCAGGCCGTTGTCCGCCTTCACGCGAAACATGGCGTTCGGCAGGGCCTCTTGAACCACGCCGTCGAACTCGAGCTTGTCGCCCTTCGGTTCCTTCGGCGGTCTGGCTTGTTTCGTACGCCTCATTCTCCACCCGAGCCCGATCGGCCGAGAGCCGACAACACCCTGTGCGTAACTTCTTCTGGCTTCCCGACCCCGTCGACGCGATGCAGCAGCTGCTTCTGCTCGTAAAACGGGAGAAGGGCAGCCGTCATCGCCTCGTAGGCATCGAGCCGCTTGGCAACAGCCTCGGGCCGATCATCGGCCCGATGCTCTAGCTCCGCACCGGGGGGCGGCGGATTATAGACGAGATGATATATCTGTCCACTGCGTTTGTCGGTCCGACGATGGATCAAGCGTTCCTCGAGCAGGGGGCGCGGAACGTCCAGCTGGAGCACCGCATCAATCCGCTTGCCGCCCTGGCTGGCGAGGAGCTCGTCGAGCGCGGTCGCCTGGGGCACCGTCCTGGGAAATCCGTCCAGGAGGAAACCGTTGCCACAGTCGGGCTCGGCCGTTCGTTTAGCGATGAGACCGATGACAGCCTCATCGGGCAGGAGCCCGCCCGAGTCCATGATGTCCAGGTAACGCTTCTCCAGCGTGCCTGCCCGCTTCGCCTCGCGCAGCATGTCGCCGGTCGAGATCTGCGGGACGCCGAAGCGCGAGCACAGCAGCTTCGCTTGCGTACCCTTCCCAGCTCCAGGAGGCCCCACCAGAACCAAGATCATTTGCCCTCCGTCACGCTTCCGGCAGCCTGCGGCCGCGGATGCGGGTGGCACCGGGGCCCGTCAGCCCCTCGTAGCTCCGCGTGATCAGGTGCGCCTCCAGCTGGTTCACCGTGTCGAGCGCGACGCCCACGACAATCATGAGCGACGTCCCGCCGAAGCCGAAGGGGACACGCAGCAGGTTGCCGACGATCGAGGGGACCACGCACACCGCGGCGACGTAGAGCGCGCCGCCCACGGTGATCCGCTGGATCACCCGGTGGATGTAGTCCGCCGTCTGCTTGCCTGGCCGGATCCCGGGGATGTTTGCCTGCTGCTTCTTCAGGTTCTCGGCGACGTCCACCGGCTGGAACGTGACGTTCGTGTAGAAGAAGCAGAAGAAGATGATGAGCAGCGCGTAGCCGGTGTTGAAGACCCAGTCCCCCCGGTTGATGATCGCCTGGAGCGCGTTGGCCCCGGGCACGTTCATGTTCGCGAGCGTCTGCGGGAACATCAGCAGCGACGACGCGAAGATGGGGGGGATGGTGCCCGCGGTGTTCACCTTGAGCGGCAGGTGCGCCGTCTGCCCGCCGTACACGCGGCGGCCGACCTGGCGCCGCGAGTACACGATCGGGATCTGGCGCCTGCCGTTCTCGAAGAACGCGATGATCCCGATGACGAACACGATGAACGCGGCGACCGCGGCCATCGTCAGCGGCTGGAGATCGCCGGCGTTCTGGGCGAAGTAGTTGCCGATCTGCTGGGGGATGCTCGTGATGATGCTCGCGAAGATCAGGAGCGAGACGCCGTTCGAGACCCCGCGCTCGGTGATCTGCTCGCCGATCCACATCAGGAACGCGGTCCCGGTCGTCAGCGTGATGACCGTCATCAGCTGGAAGCCGATGCCGGGGTGGTTCACGATGCCGGCCCCCGTCTCGCTGCTCGACAGACCCTCCAGCATCTTCGCGATCGAGAAGGCCTGGAACAGCGAGAGCGCGACCGTGCCGTACCGCGTGTACTGATCGAGCCGGCGACGCCCCTGTTCGCCCTCTTTTCGCAGCTCGTCGATGGGCTTGTACACCATGCCCATGAGCTGCATGATGATCGATGCCGAGATGTACGGCATGATCCCGAGCGCGAAGATCGACAGGTTCTCCAGCGCTCCGCCGGAGAACATGTTGAAGAAGCCGATGAGCCCCCCGGACTGCTTCGCGACGTACTGCCGCATCGCGTTCCGGTCGACGCCCGGGGTCGTCACGAACACGCCGACCCGGTAGACCGCGAGCATCACCAGGGTGAAGATCACGCGTCGCCGGAGCTCGGGGATCTTATGGAAGTTGGTGATTCCCGCGAGGCTGGCCATAGGCGATCCTGGACTCCGGCTTGGTGGGGGCGCGTGCGCGCTGGCTACGAGGACGAGGCGCCCGTCGAGTTGTCCTGAGAGGCGGGCGACGCGAGCACGACCGCCTTGCCTCCCGCCTTCTCGATCTTCTCGATCGCTCCCTTGGAGAAGCGATGCGCGCTCACCGTGAGCTTCTTCGTGAGCTCGCCGCTGCCGAGGATCTTCAGGACGTCGAACCGGCCCTGCACGAGGCGGCTCGCCTGGAGCGCGGCCACGTCGACCTGGGCGCCGTCGTCGAACGCCTCGAGGGCGCCGACGTTGACGTTGGCGACGATGTCCGCGAGCGGGTTCCGGAAGCCACGCTTCGGGAGGCGGCGCTGGATCGGCGTCTGCCCGCCCTGGAAGTGCTTCTTGTTGATGTTGCCGCCCGCCCGCGCCTTCTGCCCTTTTTGTCCGCGGCCAGCCGTCTTGCCGACGCCCGACCCCACGCCGCGGCCAACGCGGAGCCTCTTGGTTACGGCGCCTTCAGGGGCTTGGAGCTTAGAGAGGATGTCCATGTTTCACACTTCCGTACGCGGCAACTCCGCGGGGATGACGATCTCGCTTCTCAGGACTTCAGGGAGGTTGCCTCGTCGGCGACCTCCTCCACCTCGACCAGGTGGAGGATCTTCTTCACCATGCCACGGAACGAGGGCGTGTTCGCGACGACCACCTCGGACCCCGGCCCGCGCAGGCCGAGCCCCTTGATGACCCTCCGGGTGTGCTCGACCTGGCCGATGTTGCTGATCTTCTGACGTACGCGGAGCTTCACTGCGAGCCTCCTTCAGCGCCGCCGCCCTGCGCGCCGCCCGGCCCGGGGGGCGCCACGCTCGCGCGCCGGCGACCCGCGGTGCCAGTGCCGCCGCGGCGCTGGTAGTCGAGCGAGTCGAGCTGCATCGACCGCTTCCCGGCGACGCTCTCCGGGCTCTTCAGCCCGCGGAGCGCCGCGACGGTCGCGTGCACGACGTTGTGCGGGTTGCTCGTGCCGAGCGACTTCGACAGCACGTCGTGGATCCCCGCCGACTCGACGACGGCGCGCACCGCGCCGCCGGCGATGACGCCCGTCCCAGGGCTGGCCGGCTTCAGCAGGACCTTACCCGCCCCGACGTGGCCGAACGAGTCGTGCGGGATGGTCACACCGTCGAGCGGGATGCGGAACAGGTTCTTGCGAGCCTGGTCGTTCCCCTTGCGGATGGCCTCCGGCACCTCGTTGGCCTTGCCCAGGCCGACGCCCACGTGCCCCGCTTCGTCGCCCACCACGACCAGCGCCGAGAAGCTGAAACGCCGGCCGCCCTTGACGACCTTGGCGACGCGGTTGATGTGGATGACTCGCTCTTTCAGCTTCTCTTCGTCGACATGATCGAACGCCATAACCGTCCTCTATCACGTTCTCCGCCGCGGCAGTTGACCGCGCCCGCCGCCCTCACCATCAGGGCAGCGGCTGTGGGAGTCAGAAATCGAGACCTGCCTCGCGCGCCGCCTGGGCGAGGGCGCTGACGCGCCCGTGGTACAGATAGCCGTTGCGGTCGAAGACCACCTTGTCGATCTGCTTCTCCTTGCAGATCTTCGCGATCAGCGCCCCGACCTTCTTCGCCGCCTCGACCTTGTTGTCCTCGTCGAGCGAGCCCTTCAGATCCTTCGACAGCGTCGAAGCGTGGGCGAGGGTCTTGCCGCTCACGTCGTCGATGACCTGCGCGTAGATGTGCTTCGAGCTGCGGAAGACGCTGAGGCGCGGGCGCTCCGGCGTCCCCTCGACCTTCTTGCGGATGCGGAGCTTCCGGCGCTCCCGACCGACGATTTTCATGCCCATGACCGTCTCGTCCCTCGGTGCAGCGGCGTCGCCGCCGCTGCTCGCCTTTACTTCTTGCCGCCCTTGCCGGCCTTGCCAGCCTTCTCCCGCACGCGCTCGCCGCGGTACCGCACGCCCTTGCCGCCGTACGGCTCCGGCGGCCTGAAGCCGCGGATCGTCGCGGCCGTCTGCCCGATGAGCTCCTTGTCCGCGCCCGTCAGGACGAGGATCGTGCCCTTCGAGTCCGCCGGGATCGTCGCGGTCAGGCCCGTCGGCACCGCGAACGTCACGGGGTGGGAGAAGCCGAGGGCGAAGTTCAGCGTCGTGCCCTTGAGCTCGACGCGGTAGCCGGTCCCCTTGAGCTCGAGCGTCCGCTCGTACCCCTCGGCGACGCCCTTCACCATCGCGGCCACGAGCGCCCGCGTGAGCCCCTGGAGGCGCGAACCGTCGCGCCCAGGCGCCACCGAGCTCACGTGCAGCCTGCTCCCCTCGAGCTTGATGTCCACCTTGTCGGTGATCGCGCGGGAGAGCTGCCCCTTCGGGCCCTTGACGTCGATCTTCCGGCCGTTGACGGTCGCGGTGACCCCCTTCGGCAGATCGATCGGACGCTTGCCGACGCGCGACGTCTTGGTCGCGAGCCGGCTGTCACCGTTCGCGTTGCCCTTCGCAGGCTGGGCTGTGTTCGCCTGAGCTTCCATCACCACACCTCGCAGAGCAGCTCGCCGCCCACCTTCAGGCGGCGCGCATCCCTGTCGCTCATGAGCCCGCGGGACGTGCTCAGGATCGAGATCCCGAGCCCGCTGAACACGCGCGGGATCCTGTCGTGGCGCACGTACACGCGGCGCCCGGGGCGGGAGACGCGGCGCACGCCGTCGATCGCGCTCTGGCGGTCGCGCCCGTACTTGAGCACGATCGTCAGCTTCTTGGGACCTTCGCCCTCGGTCTCGCGCACGTCGGCGATGAAGCCCTCGGACTTGAGGATCTCCGCGACCGCGGCTTTGATGCGGCTCGCGGGGACCTCGGTCCGGTCGTGCCGCGCGAGCGCCGCGTTGCGAATGCGGGTCAGCATGTCGGCGATGGGATCGGTCATCATAGAATCACCAGCTGGCCTTGATCACACCAGGGAGCTCACCACGGAGCGCGAACAACCGAAGGCAGACACGGCAGAGCTCGAAGTCGCGGTAGTAAGCGCGCGAGCGCCCGCACACCTTGCAACGGTTCTTGTGCCGCGTAGAAAACTTCGGCGGACGGTTCAGCTTCGCAAACTCTTTTGCACGGGCCATCGAAAATCCCTCAATGCCGGAACGGGATGCCAAGCTCGGTGAGGAGCGCGCGTCCTTCCTCGTCCGTCTTCGCCGTGGTCACGAACGAGATGTTGAGCCCCTTCACGACGTCGATCTTGTCGTAGTCGATCTCGGGGAAGATGATCTGCTCGCGCAGGCCCATCGTGAAGTTGCCCTTGCCGTCGAACCCCTTCGGGCTGACGCCCTTGAAGTCGCGGACGCGCGGCAGCGAGAACGAGATCAGGCGATCCACGAACTCCCACATCCGCTCGGCGCGCAGGGTCACCATCACCCCGATGGGCAGGTTCTCGCGCAGCTTGAAGGTCGCGATCGACTTCCGAGCCCGGGTCACCACCGGCTTCTGGCCGGAGATCGCCCGCATGTCCTCGACCGCCGAGTCGATGATCTTCGGGTTCTGCACCGCCGCGCCGAGCCCCATGTTGATCACCACCTTCTGCAGGCGGGGCACCATCATCGGGTTCTTGTAGCCGAACCGCTTCGAGAGCGCGGCGGTCACGGACTTCTGGTAGTGCGTGCGCAGCCGCGGGGTGTAGTTTGGGTCGCGCGGGCGCGCCTCGGCCGGCTCGGCGGCCTCGACCTCCGCGCCCTTGCCCTTCGCGCCCTTGGCTTCCTTGCTCTTGGCGGGCGCCTGCGGCTTGGCCTGCTGCGGCTTGGGCTTGTCCTTGCCCTTGCCGCCGTCCTTGGCCGCCTTGTCCTTGTCCTTCTTGTCCGCCATGGCTAGCCCACACCGATCGCGCTGCCGCTCTTGCCGACGCGCGTCTTCTTGCCGTCCTCACCGACGCGGATCTTCACGCGCGTCGGCTTGCCCGTCGCCGGATCGACCGGCATGACCTTGGAGGCGTGAATCGGCGCCTCCTTGGTGATCTTCCCGCCCTCCTGGTTCCGCGGCGTGGGCCGCTGGTGGCGGGTCACCGTGTTCAGGCCCTCCACCACCACGCGATCCTCGTCGGCGAGGATCTTGGTGATGCGGCCTTGCTTCCCCTGCTCCTTGCCGCTGATGACCTGCACGAGGTCACCGACCCTGAGGCGCTTCATCAGAGGACCTCCGGCGCGAGCGAGATGATCTTCATGAACTTCTTCGCGCGCAGCTCGCGAGCGACCGGCCCGAAGATGCGGGTGCCGATCGGCTCCTTCTCTTTGTTGATGAGGACCGCGCTGTTCCCATCGAACTTGATGTAGCTGCCGTCCGAGCGGAGGTACTCCCGGGCGGTGCGGACGACGACGGCGCGCGCCGTGTCCCCCTTCTTCACCTTGGTCCCCGGCAGCGCCTCCTTGATCGACACGACGATGACGTCGCCGAGCGCGGCGTACTTGCGGCGCGAGCCGCCGAGCACCTTGATGCACTTCACGATTCGGGCGCCGGAGTTGTCCGCGACCTCGAGATGCGTCGACACCTGGATCATGGCGCTACTCCTCCACCGGCCTGGCAACGAGCTTGGTCACGAGCCACCGCTTGTCGCGGGAGATCGGCCTGTGCTCCGTGATCTCGACGCGGTCGCCCACCTTGTACTGGTTCGTCTCGTCGTGCGCCTTGTAGCGCTCCCGCTGACGGACGTACTTCTTGTACACAGGGTCGAGCGCGTTCCGGATGACCTCGACGGTGACCGTCTTGTCCATCTTGTCGCTGGTCACCTTGCCGACCAGCTTGCGCCGGAAGCCGTGCGCCTTCGCCTCGGTCTCGGCCTGCGCAGGCGCGGCGGCTGCCAGCTCGGGCGCCGCAGCGACCGGCTGCTGGTTCTCTGCCTTCTTCTTCGTCGCCATGGCTACGCCTTCTCCTCGGCACGCGCGCGCTGCGTGAGGATCGTCTTCACCCGCGCGAGATCCCGCTTCGCCTTGCGGATCGTCGCCGTGTCGTTCAGCCGATTCGTGAAATTCTTGAACCGCGCCTCGAACAGGCCCGCCGCCAGCGACTTCTCGAGCTCGCGCAAGTGCTCGGTGGTGCGTTCACGCAAATCCTTCGCCTTCATCGCTTCCCTCACGTCAGCCCGCGGACGAGGAACTTGCACTGCATCGGGAGCTTGTGCGACGCGAGGCGGAAGGCCTCCTTCGCGATCTCCTCGCTCACGCCGCTGATCTCGTACATCACGCGGCCCGGCTTCACGACGGCGCACCACTCCTCGGGCGCGCCCTTGCCCCCACCCATGCGGACCTCGAGCGGCTTCTTCGTCACCGGGCGGTCCGGGAAGATGCGGATCCACAGCTTGCCCGCGCGCTTCACGTGCCGCTGGATCGCCATACGGGCCGCCTCGATCTGCCGCGAGGTGACGCGGGCAGGCTCGACGCACTGGAGCGCAAAGTCGCCGAAGGAGACGTCGCTGCCCGTCATGGCGAGGCCGCGGTTGTTCCCCTTCTGCATCTTGCGGAACTTGGTTCGCTTCGGAGACAGCATTCTGCAATCCCTCTACTGGATCCGGCGCGCCTTACGCTGCAGGACCTCGCCCTTGAACATCCAGACCTTCACGCCGATGATGCCGACCTTCGTCTTCGCCTCGGCCAGGCCGAACTCGATGTCGGCGCGGAGCGTGTGCAGCGGCACCCGGCCCTCGCGGTAGGTCTCGACGCGGCTCATCTCGCTGCCACCGAGCCTGCCGGCGCAGCGCACGCGGATGCCCTTCGCGCCGAACTTCATCGCGGTGGAGACCGCCTTCTTCATCGCCCGGCGGAACGCGATCCGGCGCTCGAGCTGCGTCGCGATGTTCTCGGCGACGAGCTGCGCGTTGGTCTCGGCCTTCCGGACCTCCTGCACGTCGATGAACACCTCGTTGTCGGTGAACGAGGACACGCCGGGGAAGAGGGTCTCGCCCTTCGACGCGGTGCCGACGTTGCCGCTCTTCAGCGTCTCGATCCCCTTGCCGCCCTTGCCGATCACCATGCCGGGGCGGGCGGTGAAGACGATCACCTTCGCGCGGTTCGCGGCGCGCTCGATCTCCACGCCGGCGATGTTCGCGTTGTAGAGGTACTGCTTGATCGCGCGCTTGATGCGGATGTCCTGGTGGAGCCACTTCTGATACGCGGCGCCGTCCTCGTACCACTTGCTGCTCCACGTCTTGATGACACCGACGCGGAAGCCATACGGATGGGTCTTCTGTCCCATATCGGCAGGTCCTCTACTTACTTTCTCTCGTCGACTTCGATGACGATGTGCGACACGCCCTTGGTGATCCGGGTCGCACGACCCATCGCGCGCGGCCGCCAGCGGCGGTTGAACTTGTTCGGCCCCTTGTCGACGGTGGCCTTGCTGATGAAGAGCGCGTCGATGTCGGCGCCCGCCTGCTGGGCGTTCGCGACCGCGCTCTCGATGATCTTCCGCAGGACGGGGGCGCCGCTCTTCTGCGTGAACGAGAGCAGCTGGATCGCCTCGTCCGCGTCGCGACCTCGGACGAGATCGGCGATCATGCGTGCCTTGCGCGGGGCGATCCGCGAAAACATCGCACTGGCTTTGCTTACCATTCGAGACACCTCGCGACACCGGCGGGCGGAGTGACTCCGTACCGGGTTTCGGTTCGCTGCGAACCGGTTGCACCGTCGTACGCTTCCGGTCTCAGTCCGGCGTCCATGGACGCGGACCCCCTTCGCGTCACCGGGGGGGTTCCCGCGGCGGCCGAAGGAGCGGAGCTGAGATCGAAGCGCCGTTACGGCTCTTCTACTGGGAGACCGGGAGGACACCCGATCGCCCGGGAAAACGGAGCGCGGTGATTACCAGCGGGAAGCGCCGTACGCAAGCGCGATCCTTCCGCGTCCTTTCAGTTTGTTTCTCGCGCCCGGGCGACCTGAGCAACTTTTCAGACTTTCCTGAACGGGCGTCAGGAGCGCCTCACCGCCCGCGTCCGGCCGCCGCCCTCGCCGGCCGGCCGGCCTCCGGGAGGCGCTCGGTCGCTCACGATCTCGAAAATTGCTCTTGACACACGCGAAACACTTCTGAAACAGGCTGTCCGGCGGCCTGATCGGGACGGCACCGGGTGCGTCCGCGGCGCATCGGCCTCGTCCGGCTCGACCGGGGCGAAGAACGGGATTGCGAGGGGAATAGGAGAGCCCCAGGCTGAGTCGAACGTACCAGGTAGTGGAACTCTTCCCCGACATTGTAGGAGGCAACGTGACCATGCTTGCTCGTCATCGCCATTCTTTCTTCGCGCTTACCTTGATCTCGTCCGCCGTCTACGGCGGCTGCGTCGTGACCTCGGCGGACACGGACAACGACCCGGACCAGACGACCGGCGCCGGCGTCACCACCGGCTCCTCGACCGGCGGAGGCGACGGCGGCGAGGGCGGCCAGGGCGGCGACGGGGGCGAAGGCGGCCAGGGAGGCGACGGAGGAGAGGGCGGTCAGGGCGGCGAGGGCGGCGAGGGCGGCGGAGCGGCGTGCATCGAGGCCGGGAACAGCGCCGTCACGGCGGACGCGTGTGAGCGGCTGAACATCGCGCCGGCGCAGGGGGCGACGAGCCAGTGCGGCGACGACCGCGACGAGGAGCCCATCGGCTACAGGCTCTGCAAGCGCGCCTTCCTCCTGTTCGCCCGGAGCCACGCGGCGGATCTGGCCGACTGCCTGGGGAACATCGGCGTGCAGTACGCGTGCGATCTCGAGCCCGCCCAGGATTGCCTCACCGAGATGTACGAGAACGCCTGCCCCAACCAGGCGCTCACGATCTGCGACGGGATCGCCGACCAATGCGATGAGTCGTTCAACGAGGGGCAGTGCGCTGCCGATCTGAACCCCTTCAGCGCTGCCGGCGTGGACGAGCTCGTCGAGTGCATCAACGAGGCGGATGAGAACCTCACCTGCGGCGCGGCCTACCGCGACTGCTACGAGACCGTCATGAGCTTCTGAACAGGTCCCCGCGCAAAGGCGGGGCCGAGGGCGCGCGCAGCGCCCTCTCTGCTCTCGCGGTTCTTTTCCCCCACCGTTCAACGTACATGCGATGACCTCCGGGCCCGTTCCCAGCCTGCGCCCACCCTAGCGCCCCGGCGCGCGCACCCTCTCCCGTACGCGCCTTCGGGGGTCCCCCGAGGGCGGTATTCGGTTGCAAAAAAGATGGCGGGAAGGGATCCTCGGCTCCGCCGTGGCCAAGGATCTCTCCCGCCCGCGTCTGGCAACTTCCCTTCCGCGTTCGTCGGGGGCGCGTCCATACCGCGGCGGTGTCCTGCTTGGGCTGGTCGTCGCATCGGCCGGCTGCGCGCCGGGGTCGACGACCGCCGAGCAGATCACGCCGCGCGTGGTGGCGCGAGCGTCGTTCGAGGGCGCCGCCGCCATCGTCGTGGACCGGCCCCTCAAGGCGAAGGAGAGCGCGCTCTCGACCGTCAAGGACAGCACCGCGATCGCGTCCGTGATGGAGCCCGAGACCAGCGCCGCCCCGGTGTCCTCGTCGACGAGCAGCGCGCGCTGTCCGGCCGAGATGGCCCTCGTCGAAGATCGCGTGTGCGTCGACCGCTGGGAGGGCTCCCTGGTCGAGCTGACGCCCGGCAGCGAGCGCCCGTGGTCGCCCTTCGATCCGATCGACGGCATCGAGCGCCGCGTCCGCGCCGTGTCCTGGCCGGGCGTCATCCCGCAGGGCTACATCAGCGGGCTGCAGGCCAAGCGGGCGTGCGCGGCGTCAGGCAAACGCCTGTGCACCTCGGACGAGTGGGTGAGCGCCTGCCGAGGGCCCGAGGACACGCTCTTCCCCTACGGCGCGAGCCGCCAGCACGGGGTGTGCAACGACGACGAGCGACCGGTTCACCCGGTCGCCGAGATCGCGGCGCTGCTCGGCATCAAGTCCGAGGAGCACTGGACGACCGCGATGAACAACCCGCTCATCAACCAGCTGTCCAACGCGCTGCTCCCGACGGGCGAGCGCGCGGGGTGCACCAACGGCTACGGCGTGTTCGACATGGTCGGCAACCTCCACGAGTGGGTCGACGATCCGAGCGGCACCTTCCGGGGCGGCTATTTCATGGACACGACGCGCAACGGCGAGGGGTGCAAGTACGCGACGACCGCGCACTCCTTCGGCTATCACGACTACTCGACGGGCTTCCGGTGCTGCATGGATCCGGAGCAGGCCGACTAGTGCTGGCCGCACGGCGCGCGGCCGGCGGTAGAGCGGCCGCGAGGCGGGCGCGGAGCTCGAGGCGATGCGGCGAGGAATCAGGCGAGCGCGCCGCGGCGGCGCGGTGGCCGGCGCTCCGGATCGACCGCTCCCGCGCGGCGCGACCGAGCGTGCCAGTCGGCGACAGCCCGGCGATGCGGCGCAGGGATCCAAGGCGACACCAGCGAAGAGAATGCCGATGCTCGACTCCGGAGTGAGCGCGGCGGCGCGGCGCCGCGCCGTCGCGACCGCCCTCGCCGCCCTGACCGCTCTCCTGGCGCTCGGGTGCCAGAAGAAGGAGAAGGCAGAGCCCATCACCGTCCCGCCGCCGGGCGCGGCGTCGCAGGATGAGCTCACCACCGCCATTGGCCAGGCGCGAGGCATCGCCTCGGCGCTCGCCCCGTCGTCGACCCGATGGCGACGGGTGTTCGTGCTCGACGACAAGCGCGCGGTGGTGACAGGCGAGGTCGAGAACGAGGCGATCGCGCTCGTGACCGAGACCGCCGGCAGGACGTGGCGCTCGCTGCGGCGCCTCCGCGAGGGATGGTCCACCTGGTCGGTCGGCGCCGACGGCGCCATCGTGCTCACCGCCGGCCCGCGCGGCCCGGCGCCCGCGAAGGACGCGCGCGGAGCTCGAGGGGCACCGCCCGCGGTGGACCCGCCCAGCCTCTCCTTCGCTCCGTTCGAGGCGAGCGAGCTCTCGGCGCCCTCGCCCCTCGCGCTGCCAGAGCTGGGCCGCGGGGCGCGGCCGCTCGCGAACTCCATACCTGCGGTGCTGTCGGCCGAGAGCGCCGCGCTGCTCGTCGAGCCGAGACCCCGGCGCGCGACCCTCGTCCATGCGGGGCCGCCCGGCGCCACGCCGGTGCCGCCGCTCCAGCTCCCCGCGCAAGAACAGGCGCTGCCCGTGCCGTATGGCCGCCCGCCGGCGATCCTGTCGGTGCGCGGGCGCAACCTCCTCGCGCGGCCCGTCCCCGAGCCGGGCAAGCCGCTCGACGCACCCCGGATCATCGAGGGGCTCGCGATGAGCCCAGCGGCGACGGCCGCGCTCTCTGCGCCCCCCGCGTGCGACTTCGCCGGATGGTCGATCCAGCTCGTGCCTCAACCGCCCGACAAGGCGGCGGTGCTCGCCGTCTCCGCGGCGCAGACAGCCGTGCTGAAGCTCCCCGCGAAAGCCGCCCCCGATGCCGCGATCGGCTGCGCAGCCGACCGGATCATGGTCGAGGTTATCGCTCCCACAACTGGAGAGCGCACGCTCGCGACGTGCACCCTCGACGGCGCCTGCGTGCTCGCCGAGAAACCGCCCTTTCGCCCCTGGCTGGAGCCGCACGAGCGGTTTATCGCCCTGGCGCCCACACGCCAGGGGGTCGCCGCCGTGCTGACGTCCCGCACCGCGACGCGATGGGGGCTCTATATCGCGCAATCCCCGGAAGCAGGTAAGATCTACGACGTCCCCAGGGTAATCGGCGAAGACTCGGGCGAACGCGGCCGTATCGAGCTCGGAGCGCTCCTCTCCTTCGGAAATCGACTTTTGATGCTCCTCCAGGCCGACGTCACCGGGACATCGCGTCGCGGCTGGTACGTCATGGCCTCTGAGGACAGCGGGCTCACCTGGAGCCCGCCCTGAGCTCCGTCTCGAACGGGACAGCCATTCTGAACGCGACGCGTCAGCAAAGCCTCCATCCCATCTGACCCTGGCGTGCGCGGTGGTCGCGCGGCCTACTTCGCTGGCGCGGCAGCCTGAGCGACGCGCTTGCGCCCCTTGGCGCTCGGCTTCTTCGCAGCAGGCGCAGGTCCCGCCGCGGTCTTGCGCGCGTTCGCGCTCGCCTGCTCGGCCGTCTTCGCGTCGCCTGCATAGCGGGCGAAGCGGCGGTCACCCCCCTGGAAAATCCGCTTCTCCAGCTTGAGCTCCTTCAGCGCTGCAGCGGCGCGCGTCTGCGGGATACCCGCCTGCTTCGCCACCTCGCTCGCGCTGACGCCAGAGCTCGCCTTGACGACACGCTCGACCGCGTCGAGCGTCTCCTGACGCTCCGCCGAGGCGGCCGGCGACTTGCGCGGGCGGCCGGGCCGGCGCTTCGGCGCGGCGCCACGCTTGGCCGCGACGGAAGAAGGTTTGGACTGGACCGCTCCAGCGCGGGCGCGCGTACGGCTGCGGCGCGGCGCCGGCGGAGGAACCAACGGCGCCGCCCCTGTCACGGCGCCCAGCTGATTCTTGACGAGCGCGAGGATCGCCTCGTCCGGCATTTTCCGCACGAGGTTTACAATCTGCTGCGAAAAGGCATCGGTCGCCATGTGCTCTCCCTCGTCGCCGAATCCAGCTCGGCGGTTGGATACGACTATGCCGTTGCCACTTGCCTGGTCAAGCGAATTGAGGATAGCCGGCCGTCTTTTCTTTCAATAGGCGCTGCGGGCGGGCTCAATCGGAGAGCTCATTGGACGGCCACGAACGGCTGGGCTGCTTTGCTCGACACGAGCCGAGCGATGAAGCGCCCCCACGCGCGTCGATTGATAGCCGAGACCCCTCCCCCGCGCAGGACGGCCCGAGCCGCGACAACCCTCTCAGGCCCCTCACGCTGCACCGCGGCATTGCGTGTCTCGGGTGCTCGCGGCAGGTCAGGTAAGCACTGTATGAGAACCGAGCAACCCCGCTCCCTCGATCAGGCCCGTCACGGGCGGCAATGCGGGCTCGCGCACAACTGCGAGGCGCATCGACCCCGGCCTGGGCCTCCCGCCCCCAATCATTGAAGCGCCCCGCGCCGGGTGCGAGCGCCTGGCGACCACACACAGGCGGCCAGCGCATGGCTACATTGCACGCCCTGGGCGCACGACTGACCTATGCGGGCGCATGATGATACGATGCCGCCCCGGGAGGGGCGCCGCGGGGGAGCTTCGCAATCGGCGCCGGAGGGGCAAGGAATCAGGGCCGACCGCGCGAGCGCCTCGCCCCCGGGTCCGCCGCGCCACGGCCTCTCGCCGAGCGAAGCCTCCCGTCCGCCCGCGGCGCGACGCCGGCGTCTATGTCCGCGCGCCTGCTTGAGCCCCGCTGCGCCGGCGCGAGTCGCCGGCTGGCTCGCCGCGAGCCGCTGCGCTGAGCGAGCGCTCCGCACGACATGCGCTCATCTCCGCGGGATTGTGCGGGGTCGCGCGCTCGGCCGCGGCTCGGTCAAAAGCCAACCCGCCGAGCTCTTCGGACCGATGAGTGGACGCCAGCGGCGGCGCCGCCCTCCGAGGCACGCCCTCTCTTCGCTCAGCGCCGATCTCGACATCACGCGCGCACCTCTCACCCGCGGGCAACGCGGCGCGGCCGGCTGGAGCCTGTCGTGCCCGCCGGACCGGCGCGCGGGCGCGCGGCCGATCCAGCAGGACCTCTCATTATATAGAAGAGAGGAGCGCCGAGGACAGCTCATCGCCGTGCTCGGCCTGTCCGATCGAGCGCTCCCAAGTCAGCTCAGCCTTCGGCCCGGCTCGAGTGCGGCGCGCGGTTCGCGCTCCGGATGCACGGGCTCTACGACATTGGCGCCTGCTCCAATGAGAGGAGGAGCAACGGCGGCGGCCAGGCCCGCTCCACCTCGACTTCTTCGAACGCTCTCCTGTCCATATCCACGGCGACCCGGAATCCGCGCGGGCCGAGGTCGACGCTGGCCCGGCGATCGGACGAGATCGATCAGCCGCCCACAATCCGTTGACATGCGCGTCCGTCGGGGAGTTGACATGCGTCCGTCGGGGAGAACGATGCGCGCATGTCGCTGGCCCGCGTGCTCGAGCCCGAGGTCATGGATACCGACGAGGAGGCGCGGGCCTACGACACCATGGATCTCGCCGCCGTGAACGCGGCGTTCTGCGACGCGCTCCTCTGCCTCGATCCGGATCTCGCATACGCCCTCGACGTCGGTACGGGGACGTGCCTGTTGCCCATCGAGCTTTGCCGGCGCGTACCGACAGCGCGGATCAAGGCGATCGATCTCTCCGCGTCGATGCTCGACCTCGGGCGCCGCCGCGTCGAGCAGGCGGGGCTCACCGGCGCCATCACGCTCGCCCTCGTGGACGCCAAGGCGCTGCCCGAGCCGGACGAGACGTTCTCAGCCGTCCTCTCGAACAGCATCATCCACCACATCCCGGAGCCGATGCAGGTCATGCGCGAGATGTTTCGCGTCCTCCGGCCCGGCGGGCTGCTGTTCATCCGAGATCTGCTCCGTCCGAAGGACGAGGCGTCGGTGGCGGCCCTCGTCGCCACGTATGCAGCGAACGATACGCCGTACCAGCGCGCCCTCTTCGATGCGTCGCTGCGCGCCGCGCTCGCGGTCGAGGAGGAGCGGGACACCCTGCGCTCGCTCGGGATCCCCCCCGAATGCGCGCAGGCGACGAGCGACCGGCGCTGGACCCTGGCGTTCCGCAAGGCCGCCTGATCCGGAGGCGCCCCGCCTCGCGACGCCGGCCCGTCAAATCGACGCGACGACCAGCCCGGCACGTAATAAAAGCGTCCGCGTGAACGCCACCGGAACACGAGCCCGCCGGGCGCGCGGCGGTGCCCCCGCGCTCCTTCTGTCCCTCGCCATCGCCCTCCTCGCCGCCTGCGAGGAGAGCCCGCCGCGCCCGGGCGAACCGGAGCGGCCCGCGCCCCCGCCGCCTACGTCGCCCGCGGCGAGCGCGCCGCCCGCGGCCAGCTCGGCAGCCGCCGAGCCGCCGGACGCAGGCGCGCCGGGAGACGTGGGCGCTCCCACGGGCACGCCCGCGTGGCAGGGGACGTGGGAAGGGCGCTACGACGCCAAGAAAGGCAGCGTCGTGCTGCCCCCCAAGGTGAAGGACGCCGTGCGCCAGAAGGACGACGGCAAGCAGGCCACCGGCCCAGGAACGGTGACGCTGACCATCGAGCCGAGCGGTGAGCTGAAGGGCACGGCGAAAGGCGCGCTCGGCGACGCGACCCTCGTCGGAAAGGTCGAGGACGGCGTGGTCCGCGCCTCGGTCTTCCCCGAAGATCCGCGCGCGCCGAGCGCGATGACCGGCATCCTCGTCGGCGAGCTGAAGGAGAACGTCATCGCGGGCAGGATCCGGGTGACCGGGCCCGACGCCATGCTCGTGCGCGAGTCGCCCGTGGAGCTGAAGAAGAAATGAGCAGCGCCGGTGGACGAGACGACGTCGTCTCGTCCACCGGCGTCGCGCGTCAGCTCGCCGCCCCGGCCCCGCCCGGCTCGCCCGCCGCTCTGCCCGGCGGCGCAGCGCCGACATCGCCGGCCGCGCCGCCGCGACCGCCGCCGCGGCCGGCCTCGCTCCGCCGCTCCTCGCGCTGGCGAGCGATCTCGGCGTCCCGCTGCTCGTACGCCACGATGATCCGCTGCACGAGCGGGTGGCGCACGACGTCGACCTCGGTGAACGAGCAGATCGCGATCCCCTCGATCCCCGCGAGCAGCTCGCGCGCCTCGGCGAGGCCGCTGCGCGCGCCGTGCGGGAGATCGACCTGCGTGACGTCGCCCGTCACCACGGCGCGAGAGGCGTAGCCGAGGCGCGTGAGGAACATGCGCATCTGATCGCTCGTCGCGTTCTGCGCCTCGTCGAGGATGACGAAGCAATCGTTGAGCGTGCGGCCGCGCATGAAGGCCAGCGGGGCGACCTCGATCTGGCCGCGCGTCACGAGGCCTTGCGCCTTGTCCGCGTCCATCATGTCGTGGAGCGCGTCGTAGAGCGGGCGCAGGTAGGGATTCACCTTCTCGGCGAGATCGCCGGGCAGGAAGCCGAGCCGCTCCCCCGCCTCGACCGCCGGCCGGGTGAGGATGATCCGCTTCACGCGGCGCTCGAGCAGCGCGTGGACCGCCATGGCCATCGCGAGGTACGTCTTGCCCGTCCCCGCCGGCCCGATGCCGAACGTCATGTCGTGCGATCGGATCGCCTGGATATAGCGCTTCTGCGCCAGCCCCTTCGCCGAGATCGGCCGGCGGCGCGCCGAGATGAGCACGACGTCCTCGAACAGCTCGCGCAGGGTCATCCCAGGGTCGTCCCGGAGCGCCTGGACCCCGCGGACGTAGTCCTGCGGGTCGAGCACCACGCCGCTCCTCAACATCTGCGCGGCCTCCGCCAGGCACCGCTCGGCGAGCGCGACCTTGTCGGCGTCCCCGGCGAGCCGGATCGTGTTGCCTCGGACGCCCGACTCGATGCCGAGAGTGCGCGCGATGAGCTTGAGATTCTCGTTCCCTGGCCCGGCGAGGGCCACCAAGGTGCTGTTGTCGAGCACCTCGACATCCGCCGTGATCCGCACGCTGGTCGTCATCGAGTGATCCTTCCCCGCCTTTGCTCCGGCGCTCCGCCGCCGGCACGCGCCGTCCTCCCTTGAACGGACCCTTGACTGCACCCACCTGTCACGCGACTGTCCCGCCCGCTCGTCCCGTGCCCTACACAGAATCGTAACGTCCTGGTCATAATCCAGCGTTGATAATGCGTGGAGTTTCGGGCACGCGGGCGAGCCGCACACAGGGAGAACTGCATGAGGTTAGCTACATCGGCGCTGCTGGGCATGACTGTTACGCTGTCGGGCCTTTCGGCGCTAGCACAGCCTGGGCCCCAGGGCCCGGCGCAACCGGCGCCGGCGCCACCTCCGGCTGCAGCACCCGCGCCGCCCGCCGGCGCGGTGCCGCCCGCCGGCGCGGTGCCGCCCGCCGGCGCGGTGCCGCCCGCCGGCGCGGTGCCGCCCGCCGGCGCGGTGCCGCCCACCGGCGCCGCCGCGCCGGCGCCACCGCCTGCCGCCGCCGCACCGGCGCCGCCGCCGGAGCCGGTGCCGCCGCCGGCAGAGCAGCTTCCGCCGCCGCCTCCTCCGGGCGCGCCGGCGACCGCCGCGCCGCCGCCGCCGCCGGAGGTGTTCGCGCCGACCGCCGAGGCCGCGATCGTGAAGGAGCAGCAGCCGCTCGCCGGCTGGCACGGCGGCTTCTTCCTTCGGGACGCCAACGACACCTTCCGGCTGTACCCGAAGGGGAGGATGAACCTCGACTTCTACAGCAGCTTCGGCAGCGGCGTGTCGGACGTGACCGCGACGAGCGGCGGGGCCGCGCTCAAGCCGCGCTTCTTCGTCCGCCGCGCGCGGCTGGAGCTGGCCGGCGAGTTCCTGAAGAAGTGGTCCTTCGACGTCGACGTCGATTTCGGCGGCCAGGGGCTCGCGAACACGAACGGCAGGACCGAGAACGCCGCCGCGGCTCCCGGCCAGACGCCGACCGCCGATACCGCGCGCTTCGCCCCCGTCGAGGGCACGACCTCGAACGCGGTGCTCGCCGACGTCTGGATCAACTACTCGGTCATGCCGGCGCTGAACTTCATGTTCGGGCAGTACACGACGTTCTTCTCGATGGATAACCAGACGAGCGACAACAGCTCGACGTTCCTGGAGCGCAACATCGGGACCCGGAGCTTCGCCTACCCGGAGGGCAAGGACATCGGCCTGACCATCTGGGGCGACGTCGCCGACAGGATGCTCGTCTACGGCGTCAGCGTGCTCGGCGGCGACGGGCAAAACCGGCCCGGCGTCGACGCCCCGCCCGATTTCGTCGCCCGCGTCTTCGCGCGCCCGTTCGGCGGCGACAAGAAGGCGTTGCTCGCGAAGGCGCAGATCGGCATCAGCGCGCGCCACGGCGAGCGAGACCAGGAGTTCGTGGGCTACGACTACGCGCCCATCAGGACGGGGCAGGGCTACACGCTCTGGGGCGGCGGCTACACGGACTCGCTGAAGCGCCCGATCCACGTCATCCCGTCGGGCGCGCAGAACGCGATCGGCGGCGAGCTCCGGCTGCCCATCAAGATGGTCGAGCTCCGAGCCGAGGCCTACTACGTCGCGAACAACACGCGCGAGGCCGTGGAGGGTTATCAGCTCACCAACACCGAGCGGCTCGGACAGGTGCGGGGGCTCGGGTGGTACGTGCAGCTCTCGGCGTGGCCGGTGGGCGACGCCTTCGTCAGCGGCGATCCTGGGTTCAGCCCGCGCCCGACCAAGATCGACCTCTCGAAGGAGCTCGAGAAGCCGAAGTCGGGCCTCGAGGTCGCCGCGCTCCTCGCTGGGATCAACGCGACGTACGACGGCGCGTCCCGCGAGGGCGCGTACGACGAGAGGACGCCGGGCGCCGAGAACGGGCCGGGCACCGACCTCAACGTCATGCAGATCGGCCTCGCCGCGAACTACTGGCATACGAAGAACGTGCGGCTCGGCGTGAATTACAGCGCCTACCTGACGCCGGGCAGCGGCTCGAGCGAGAACCTCCTCCGGGTGCCGGGCAATACCCTGAGCGAGCCCGATCCGGATGCGCACGCGCTGCACGAGCTCAGCGCCCGGCTCAGCCTGTCCTTCTAGACGCGCGTCGCGCGTCTCCCGCCGCGGCCGGCGTGCCGGCCGCGCTCCTCGATCGTTCGTTTGCCCTCCAACGAAGCGCGCCGGCGGGGCTCCCTGCGCGGCGCGGCGCAGCGCGGTCCGCGCAGGCCGCTCAAATGGCGCGCCTCAATTTTGGCCCAGGACACCCCGGCGGGGTACCCGTCGGGCCATGCGCGAGATGCGTCAGTGGATCGCCGTCGGTGCAGCCGTGGGGCTCGTGGCGGTGACCCTCCCCATGCTGCGCGAGCACGACGTCCAGCTCGGAGGGCTGCTCGCCAAGAAGACGACCGCCGGCGGGCCGAAGATCACGCGGACCGTGACGCCGCCGCCGCTCACGGACCTCGACCTCACGCGCATCGACGACCGGCGGAGCCCGCCGACGGCGCCGGCGCACGGCGGCCGCGTCGCGGAGCTGACCCTCGATCCGATGTACCAGCGCGCGGCGATCGGCTTCCTGCGGACCGGCCAGGTCCCGGAGGGCGCGGTCGTGATGACCGATATCCGCACCGGGAAGGTGCTCGTCTGGGCGAGCTACGTGCACGAAGGCGCGCTGCACGACGTCGCCGCGGAGGCCACCGCGCCGTCGGCGAGCGTCTTCAAGATCGTGACGGGCACCGCCCTCGTCGAGGCCGGCCTGAGCCCGAACACGAAGCAGTGTTACTCGGGCGGCGAGCACTCGATCCGGCCGGCCGACATGATCGACAACAAGCGGCGCGACAAGTACTGCGCGACGCTCGCGCAGGCGATGGGCCGCAGCATCAACACGGTGTTCGCGCGGCTCGCCGCCAAGAACCTCGATCACGAGAAGCTCGGCGCCGTGGCCGCGAAGCTCGGCTGGGGGCAGGATATGCCGTTCGACGTGAACGTCGCGACGAGCACGATCTCGCTGCCGGAGGACGAGCTCGGCTTCGCGCGCACAGCGGCGGGCTTCTGGAACACGACGCTGTCGCCGTTCCAGGGGGCGAACCTGGCGACCACCCTCGCCAACGGGGGCGAGATGATCCGGCTCCACGTCGTGTCGAGCGTCAAGGACGAGGTCGGCGAGATCTACCAGGGCGTGAGCGAGCGGCAGGTGCTCAAGCGCGTGATGGACGAGAGCACGGCGAGCGCGGTGACCACGATGATGGAGGCGACGGTGGATAACGGGACGAGCTACCGCTCGTTCCACGACCGCAACGGCCGCCCCTACCTCCCGGATATCCGCGTCGCTGGCAAGACGGGGACGCTCACGAAGCCGACGCCCGAAGGGCCCTTCTACACCTGGTTCGTCGGCTTCGCCCCGAGCCGCAAGCCGGAGGTCGCGATCTCGGTGATGGTCGCCAACGGCGCGAAATGGCGCGTGAAAGCGACCAACGTCGCGTGCGACATGCTCCGCACCTACTTCGCGGACAAGGGCGCGCCCGGCGTGACCGATCCGAACAATCGGACCGGCTCGACCGCTCGGCGATGACGCACCCCCTGGGCCGGCCGCCGAGCCGCGGCGCGAAAGGCCCGGGTGCGACGCGCTGCGCGGCGTCGCGCGGCTCGGCGCAGCAGCGTACGGGCATGGCGGAAGCGCCCGGACCGAGCCGACTCGGCCGGAAGCGCTGGCCGAGGCGGGCCGCGCGTCAGGCAGACCACGCGTAGGCTGCGTAACCCCGCCGCGTCACCGAGCGCGTTCGTCAGGATTCCGCCCTGGCCGCGATCCAACGGTCCGGCGATGATGACGCGCGCGAGCGATGGGCCTGCTCGGCGGTTGCCAGGTTTGCAGGACCATTGTACGCCCGCGGCAGCGATCGATTTATAGAACTTTTCCGCCGGGGCCGGCCCCGCTACCACCTGCTCGCCGTCCGCGGCGCGCAGGTCCGGGCCGCTCCGATGCAACCGGACACCCTGGGCCAGGGTGGGACCTAGTTGCGAGAGGTGCTGCTTGTGCAGCTTGTGCTCGGCCGAGATCTGCGTGCTAGCATCTCTGTTGTGCAGGTTGTGCTCCGCAAGCTCGGCCGGGGATCGCGCGCAGTCGTTGGCCGGCTCGTCCGTGCACCACGGAAAGGCTCGGTCATCGTCATCGAGTTCTCCGACGGAATGCATGAATACGTGACGACGCCAGTCAAGCGCGTGTTGCGTCTCGCCGGGCGGGAGGTCTTCTACATAGAGACCGTGAACTCCCGGTACCGCCTCGAGGTCCGCGGCCGCGAGGTCGCGCTGGACGGCGCGGTCGGCGGCTGAGCGCTGCCGGGCCGCGCGGCTCCCGCGCCTGACGTGCACGACGTGCCGACGTAACAACGCGCAACTCCCCGATAAATCGCGCAGATCCCGCAGGCGGTGGCCCGCAAGCGGTCGGCCTGGCTGGGCGTCGCACTGTACGCGCGTCTAGCGCGAGAACTGCGTTTCGGAGCGCATTGCCCCTTGCGCTTCCATGCGCTCTTGGGCAGAGTCCCGCTCCCTTTGAGGGGCCCCGCGGTAGGCCATCCACCGGTGCAGGATGGGGCTCGCCTGGCGAGCTGTCGTCACGATGCCGCGCCCGTGCCCCCGACCGTGAGGAGATTGAAGCCATGGGCAAGCGCGATCGTCGCCAGTCGATGAAGATGAGGCGCCGCAAGGCGCAGGCTGCCAAGAAGGAGCGCGCCAAGCGCAGCAAGCTGTCGCGGGCCACGACGGAGGTCGCCGGCAAGGCGAAGAAGCCCCGCGCCCCCAAGAGCGCCGCCGCTCCCGCGACCCCTGCCCCGGCTTCCTGACGGTGCACGGCCGGTCCGCCGGCCGCGCGCTGGCTCCATCCCGCGAAACGGTCACGACATTCCCCGAGATCGCACCTGCCGGCGCGTGATGGCGCCGGCGCGATCGCGGCGACCGACGCGATCGCGCCCGCCGGCGCCGTGAGGGCGCTGGCGCGGTCCGCTGCGTAGCCTCGCGCCGCCCGGTTCAGCGGCGGCGTTCACTCGTCACGAATGACGCGCGTGTGAAGGCTCAGGCCGGGTCGCCGGCCCGGATCGCTCGCGCTCGCCGCCTCGCCGGCCGGCTTCTCCTTGGGCGCGGGCTCGCCGAGCAGGCCAGTGTCGCCGTCTCTTCGCTCCTCGCCGACCAGCTCCCAGTGGCCTCGCTCGTCGCGCCAGCGCTGCGCGATCCGGGTGGTGCGGACCGTGGCCTCGTCGTGCCGCAGCCAGAGGACCTCGAGGTAGACCTCGGCCTCGTCGCGCTGGGTCATCTCGAAGCCGCCGAACTCCACGTCGACGACCCGGAGGCGGGGGCCCCAATCGGCGTGCCGGCGCATGAAGTCCTCCCGCGCCCTCGATCCGACGCGCTCGAGCGCGACATCCATGCGGCCGAACCGGGCCGCCGTGTTCATCTCGAGCGCCGCTTCGGTGAGGCGCTGGGAGTTGCTCGGGGCGATGCCGCAGCCGGCGAGGACGGCGACGCTCAGGGCGAGGAGGGCGCGCATGGCCGACCACCGTGGGCGAAGGGGCCGGCGCGGGCAAAGTTTCCGGCGGCGCGGGGCGCTCAGAACGAGTTCGTCGCGACGAAGTAGAGCTGGCCGCCCGGGATCGCGAGCGGGCTCAGGCCGACCGCGTACCCGAAGCGCAGCTGCGAAGAGAGGACGTACCCGGTCGTCAGGCTCAGCCACACCTCGCCGCCGATCGAGGTGTGCAGCTGGGGCGAGTAGAGCAGGCTCCCCTGCGTGAAGAGCGCGAGGTCGTCCGTCTCGAAGCGGTTGAATGCGCCGCCGTGGTCGAGGAAGAGGCTCGCGTCGACGCGGCGCAGGTAGAGCGGCAGCGTCGAGAGGCCGCGATCGGGCTCGAGGACGGGCACGCGGTACTCGAGCGTCTGCGAGAAATACGCGCGGCCGGCCATCACGCCCGGCGCGTAGCCGCGGAGGGTGAACGAGCTATTCGTGACCCCGGTGAGCAGGGTGTCGATGAGCGTGAGGTTCTCGAGATCGTACCCGCCGACCGCGTAGGCGGCGCCCCGAGGGAAGTTGCCGCCGGAGACCGCCCCGGCGACGCGGAAGGCGAGGGTGTGGTCGCCAGGCCAGGGCATCGCGACGTAGGCGCTGAGCGAGGTCGAGAACGCGTAGGTCGTATAGCTGCTGCCCGTCTCCGGGCCGGCGTAATCGAGGCCCGCG
Source organism: Sorangium sp. So ce836 (assembly GCF_028553905.1). Taxonomy (NCBI): domain Bacteria; kingdom Pseudomonadati; phylum Myxococcota; order Polyangiales; family Polyangiaceae; genus Sorangium; species Sorangium sp. So ce836. The sequence continues at coordinate 12,596,549 of NZ_CP102233.1, forward strand.
TTGAGCGAGATCCCGCGCGGCGCGCCGGAGGCCTCGATCGAGCCCTCGGCGTTCGAGAACGCATAGCCGACGTGCGCGAGGTTCAGCGTGCCCTGCGGCGGGAGGATGGTCCGCGGCGCGTACGGGTCGAGCTTGCTGCCGATGGGGAGCTGCCCCTTGAAGGCGACGCTGCTGAACGACGCGCTCAGGTTCTGCCGCGAGAACTCGCCGCGGATCGGGTAGCTGACGCCCGAGACGACGCCGATCGATCGCTCGTCGTAGGCGACGTAGCGGCCGTTGATGCGGTAGCCGCTGCGCGGCGTCATGGCGTAGTACGCGCGGACGCCGAGGTCGATGGGCAGCCGCCCGTAGGTGTACCCGACGAGGACGGTCGGGGCCGGCGCGTCCGGCTGCACGGTGAGCTCGCCGAAGACCGAGTGACGACCGACGATGTCCGAGCCGGTCACGCTCACCGTCAGCGCGTTCGACCCGTAGCTCCCGGGCGCGTAGTCGAGCGTGATCGCGCGCGGCGCGAGCGTCGGAAGCGGGTTGTACGGGGAGCGCTCGATCCGCACCGCCGCGGGCGCGGTCGGGGGATCGGGGCGATCGGTCGGGGGCGGCGGCGCCGGGAGGAAGCGCGCCGGATCGAGCGGCATGACGAAGAGGTCGTGGCCGCGGGACGTATATCCGACATAGACAAGCGTCTTGCCGTCGGGGCTGATCGCCGGATGGAAGGCCCCGAGTCTCACGTTGGTGACCTGCCGCAGTGTGCCGGTCGAGAGCGCGTACGCGTAGACGTTGTGGATGCCGGTGCGGTCCGAGGTGAAATAGAGCGTCTCGCCGTCGGGCGACCAGACGGGGCTCATGTCGGTCGCGCGATCGCGCGTCACCTCACGGAAGCTGCCGGTGGCGACGTCGACCACGCGGATGTCGCGGTAGCCGCCGGCGGTCCAGGCGCTGTAGGCGAGGCGCTTGCCGTCGGGAGAGAACGACGGGGAGTAGGCCTGCTCGAAGCGGGCGCTCGGCACGAGATCGCGCCGCTCCGAGAGGGCGCCGTCCCGCGAGAACCGCGCGATCTCGAGGTAGCGGGTGCCCTTGCTGTTGAGCGAGAAGGCGACGAGATCGCCGGTCGGGCTCACGTCCGGGGCCGAGGATCGGAGGCCGCGCGTCAGCGGGCGGCGCGAGGGCTCGTCGCCGTCGGGCGCCTCCTCGCCGCGCGGGAGGAAGACAAGGTCGTCCCGGTAGTACTGATTGCGCCACGGCATGCGCGCCGCGAAGATCATGTCGCCGGCCGGCGTGAACGCCGGTCGCGAGGCCGTGTTGGTGCGCGCGACCAGCGCTTCGTTGCGCTCGGTCCCGGGCGCGGGCGCGGCGAGCGAGAGGCGGTAGATGCCGGGGCGCTCGCGGCCGTCGTCGCGGAAGTAGACGATCTCGTCCGCGGACGTCCGACGCGCGACGGGCGGAACGAACCGCGGGTAATGAACGGTGCGGCCGTGGTGCGTGAGCCGCGCGCCTTCGCGGAGGCCGCGCGCCTCGACGGCCGCCACCTGCTCCCGGTAGAGCCGACGGAGGTGGTCCTTCCAGCCCTCGTACAGCTCGACGTAGGTCTTGCCGGTGACGCGGCGGATGGCGCGGTTGATCCCCCACGGGACGAGCGACGCGCCGTAGTCGGCGGAGACGGCGCGCATCGTGTTCGGCCCGTAGACGTCGAGGATCCAGCCCAAGAACCTCGAGCCGTAGAGGTACCAGAGGGTGCCCTGCGGCCAGCGGAACGGGGAGCTCGAGATCTGATCGAGCCCCGCGATGTTGTCCTCGAGCACGTCGGCGCGCAGGTACATGTCGAACATGGTCGAGCGCATCCGGCCGCCGCTCGTGTGGTTGCTCTCGCTCACGACGGCGAGCCCCTCGATGATCCACCGCGGCTGCACCTGGTTCGGCGAGAACGACTTGCCCACGATCGCGTTCAGGATCGCGGGGATGCCCGAGGTGTTGTCGATGTGCGCGATGTGCGTGAACTCGTGCGTGAGCAGGTCGAGGTACCAGTCGTCGTAGTCGCCGAGCGTCGACATGTCCTCGGGCCCCGACGCGAGGAGGTGGATCGCGTTGTACGGGAGCGTGCCGGCCGATCCGTTCGCGCTCTCCGAGTCGTCGGTGATCACGATCTCGGTGCGGCCCCGCGGGGCGTAGCCGAGCGCGCCCTCGACGCGCCCGTAGATCGTCTCGGCGAGCGAGGCGATGCGCGCCGCGATGGGCTCGAGGCCCTGCGGGTGGTGCACCCGGAAGTGGTCGGTCTCGTAGGTCCAGAACGCGATATCGGGGTCGCCGGTCGCCCGGGCGGGCCGCGGCGCGAGGAGCAGCAGCGCCGCGAGGGCGACGGCGGAGAGGACGGAGGCGGCGCGGTGGAGCGGCCGGCTCGCCCGCGAGCCGGAGCGCGAGAAGAAACGGTTCACCAGGATCGAGGCGGCGTGGCGGCGTCAGAGGTCGTCGTAGAAGAGCGGCTCCCTGTTGCGCGTGAACCGGGAAACGAGCTGACGGCCCTCCGCCGAGATCTGCGTGATCCGGGCGCCGAAGCCCGGCTCGGCCGAGTCCTTCGAGCCGCCGGCCTCGCGCGTCCACCGGACCGCGGCCAGCGCGGTGAACTCGTAGTCGCCCGGCAGGCGGACACGCAAGGTCACGACGGCGCCGATCGGCGGGATCTTGTAGGTCGCGACGAAGATGCCCCCGTGCTCGATGACGTCGTTGCCAGCGAGCCCCTTGTAAAAGTTCGACGGGGTGAGAGCGCCTAGCTCGACGTCGACGACGGCGGCGGGCGCGCGGTTGTCGAGCGGCGGCTGTGCGGCCTGGGGCGGCGGCGCTCGGCGCGCGTCCGCAGCCGGCTGAGGCGCGGCGGGGTACGCGTGCGGGGCCGGCGCATGCCGCGACGGCTGCGGCGAGGGCAGCGTCTGCTGGAGGTGCGGAGGAGCGGCCGCCGCGACGGGCGCAGGGGCGGCCACCGCGACCGGCGGCGGCGCAGCGACCGGGACGGGCGCACGGGCCGCTGCGACGGGTGCAGGCGCAGCTGCCGGGACCGGGACGGGCGCAGGCGCAACCGCGACGGGCGCAGGCGCCGCCGCGACGGGCGCAGGCGCAACCGCGACGGGCGCAGCCGCCGCCGCGACGGGCGCAGCCGCCGCCGCCGCGGGCGCCGCCGGCTGCGCGGTTGCCGCGGCCTGCGCCCTGCTCAGCGCGTGCACCTTGCTCAGCGAGGAGGCGACGTGCTCCATCAAGACGTCGATCACCGGATCGGCCACCGTGATCCTCTGCAGGCGGTTCAAGACGTCGCGCACGTGGCCGAGCGCGATCTCGCTGCCATCGAGGGTCTGTCCCCCGGAGCGCTCGATGCGGTGCATGATGCCCATCGCCTGCGCGATCGGCTCGGCGAGCGCCTCGACCTCCGGCGACACGCCGTTCGACTGGAGCGCATTGAGCGCCGCTGCGAGCAGTTCGCGGGCGCTTTTCGCAAGCTGCGCGGGTTCCGACATGAATCCTCCGAAGGGCGCATCCTACGCGGTCGCGCGCGCGTAGGCTCAGGATTCGATGGCCCGCGCGCCGGCCAGGCGACCCCGCCGGCGCCGCGGCCGGCCGAAGAGCGCGCCCGGGCCGGCCGTCACCCGCTCGGCGCGCCCGACGCCACGAGCGCCGCGAGCTCGCCCGCCGATGCCGGCTCGCCGTCGATCTCCCCCTCCAGCAGCGCGACGGCCGTGTCGCCGGTCCTCACGAGGACCACCCCGCCCTGCGCCACCGCCTCGCCCGGCGCGAGCGCCCCCGGGAAGATCGGCGCCGGCGCGGCCCGCAGGACGATGACGCAGGCGCCCTCGATCTCGGTCCACGCCCCCGGCGCCGGCGCGAGGGCGCGGATGTGCCGGAGCACGCGCTCCGTCGGCCACGACCAGCAGATCGCGCACGCCTCGTCGTCCGGCGCGGGCGCCTCCGTCGCGAGCGCCGGATCCTGGGCGACGCCCGCCACCGCCTCGCCGGCCGCGAACCGGGCGACCGTGCGTCGCAGGACGCACAGGCTCGGCCGGTCCAGCGCGCGGGCGAGCTGCCACGCGGTCCACGCCGGATCGATCGGGAGCCGCTCCTGGTCGAGGATGTCGCCGGTGTCGTACTCCGCCTCGATCCGGTGCGCCGTGACGCCGCTCTCGGCGTCGCCCGAGGCGATCGCCCAGTAGGTGGGATCGGGCCCGCGATGGCGCGGGAGCAGCGAGGGGTGCACGCCGATGCCGCCGAGCCGCGCCGCCCGCACGAGCGACATCGGCAGGCGCGTGGTCCAGAACCAGCTGACCAGGAGGTCGGGCGCGAGCGCCTCGACGCGCGACCTGAGCTCGGGCCGCTCGACGTCGGGGCGCAGGAGGAGCCGCTCGCCGAAGAGGCGGCGGGCGCGGCGGAGCCCCACCGCGTCCGCGCGGCTGATCGCGGCGAGCGCGATCTCGTGGCCGTCGCCGTGGAGCAGCAAGGCGGCCAGCGGGAGGCCGAAAAAGGCGACCCGGAGGGGGCGCTCGCCCGGGCGTCGGCCGAAAAGTTTTCCGTGTCCGAGCAGGCTGATAGGTGAAGGGTCCGATGGCGGCGCCCCCTCCGCAAGGCTCATTTCGTCCGGCGCTCCGGCCCGGCCACCGCTACGACGCGTCCGCCGCGCGCCGACCGATCCTCGTCTTCGAGGACGTATATAAGTCGTACCGCGCGGATCAGCCGGTGCTCCGGGGGATGTCGCTCTCGATCGAGCGGGGCGAGTTCGTGTTCATCACCGGCCCGAGCGGCTCGGGCAAGAGCACGCTCCTCCGGCTCGTGCACCGCACCGAGCGCGTCGACGACGGCCGGATCCTGTTCCTCGGCCGGGACATCGCGCGCCTGACCGACGCGTCGATCCCCGCGCTCCGGCGCAACATCGGCTTCGTGTTCCAGGATTTCAAGCTGGTCCCGAGCTGGACGGTGTTCGACAACGTCGCGATCACGCTCGAGGTCCTCGGCCTGCCGTCGCGCCTGCTCCGGACCCGGGTCGGCGAGGCGCTCGAGCGCGTCGGCCTGTCGGGGCGCGGCGGCGACCGGGCGCAGGTGCTGAGCGGCGGCGAGCAGCAGCGCGTCTCGATCGCGCGCGCGATCGTCGGGGAGCCGACGCTGATCCTGGCAGACGAGCCGACGGGCAACCTCGACCCGCAGCTCGCCATCGATCTGCTCGGGCTGTTCGAGGACATCCACGAGACCGGCACGACGGTCCTGTTCGCGACGCACGATCGGACGCTGCTCGACGTGCGCCCGCGGCGCGTGGTGGTGCTCGACGACGGCAAGGCGACGGACGTGCCGCAAGGCCTCGGCTCCGGCGGCGAGCTCGTCGGCGACGACGGCGACGGCGGCGAGGACGAGATGGACAGCGGCGTGCGCGGCGCGGCGTAGCGCCGAGGCCTCCGGCTCAGGCTCCGGGGATGGGAAGAGGGAACGGGATGCAGACGAGCGAGCGTGACGATCGGCGGAGATGGCTTCGCACCTGGCGGGCCGGGAGGAGCGACTGGCGCCTGCAGGCGCTGTCGATCTTCTCGCTCGCGGTCGCGTTCGTCTGCCTCGCGTCGGCCCTCCTCGTGGTCACGAACCTCATGGCCGTGCGCGATCGCTGGTCGCGCGCGGGCCGCGCCACGATCTACCTGCGCGACAGCGCGACCGACGCGGAGACCGCGGAGCTCACCCGCGCGCTCGAGGGCACGGAGGGGGTCAAGAAGGTCCGCCTGGTGACGAGCGCCGAGGCGCGCCGCGAGGTGGTGCACGACGACGGCGACAAGGCGCTCGCCGCGCTGCCGCCGAGCGCGTTCCCCGCGTCCCTCGAGGTCGGCTTCACCGAGGAGATCTCCGACGAGGCGCTCGCGTCGATGACCGTGAAGCTGCGCGCCCTGCCGGCCGTGGACACGGTGGAGACCTACCAGCGCTGGACGGAGCGGCTCTCGTCGCTCCTCGGCGGCGGCGTGGCCGCGAGCACCTGCCTCGCGGCGATCGTCCTCTGCGCCGTCGTCAGCGTCATCGGCTCGACGATGCGCCTCCTCTTGCACCGCCGGAAGATCGAGGTGGAGGTGCTGAAGCTGGTCGGCGCGACCGACGGCTTCGTGCGCCGGCCGTTCATCGTCGAGGGCGCGACGCAGGGCGCGGCCGGCGCGGCCGGCGCGCTCCTCATGCTCGGCGCGCTGTTCCTGATGGTGCGGGGCCGCTTCGATCACGAGCTCGCCAACCTGCTCGGCGTCTCGCCGTCGTTCCTGCCCTGGGAGGTCGTGCTCGGCATGGTCGCCCTCGGCGCCGCCCTCGGCGCCGCCACCGCGCTGCTCACGCTGCGCAAGATGGTGGCGGTGTGAGGCGCCGCGCCCGGCTCGCGCCGATCGCGCTGGCGCTCTTGACCGGCGCGGCGACCAGCGGCGCCGCGGTCCCGGCGGCCGACGCCCCGTCGTCGCCCCGGGCGTCCCTGGCGGCGCCGGCGGCGCGCCCGAGCTCCGCGCTGGCGGAGAACGATCTCGATCGGCTGCTCGCGAAGCTCGACGCCGAGGAGAAGGCGCTGCGCGCGGAGCTCGACTCCATCGGCCCCGCGCTCGAGCTCACCCGCCGCCGGATGGTCGCGCGCGGCCGTGCGTACTACCGCCACGTCCGCGCCGGCTTCCTCCCGGTGGGCGGCGGGTTCGACGCGCTGGTCGACCACGCCGCCCGCGTGGAGCGCACCCGGCTCGCGCTCGAGCGCGATCTCGCCCGCGAGGCCGAGCTGACCCGGCGCAGCGCCGAGCTCGCGGATCGGCTCACGCACCTCGGCGCGGAGCGCGCGCCGCTCGAGGTGCACCGCGAGGCGATGAACCGCGCGCGGGTCGCGCTGGCCCAGGAGGAGGAGCGCCGCGCCGCGTTCTCGCGCGCGTTCGAGACGAGCGTGCGCCCCGACTACCTCGCGATCTACGGCGCCGACACCGGCCCCGCCGAGCTCGATCGGCGCGCCGGCTTCCGCTCGCTCCTCGGGCGGCTCCCCTTCCCCATCGCCGGCCGCGCCGAGGTCCGCAAGGTGTCGCGCCGCGGCGCCGGCGGGCCCGGCGTCGAGCTCACCGCGCTCTCCGGCGCGCCGGTCCGCAGCGTGGCCGCGGGGCGGGTCGCCTTCGCCGACACCTACGCGGATTACGGGCTCACCGTGATCGTCGATCACGGCGAGCGGCACTACTCGGTGTACGCGAACCTCGGCGCCGCCGACGTGCGCGCCGGCGATCAGGTCGCAGGCGGGGCGCGGGTGGGCACGGTCGGGAGCGGGCCGGACGGCGCGAAGCTCTACTTCGAGCTCCGGCGCGGCGCCGAGGTGATCGACCCGGGTCCCTGGTTCGGGATGTAGCGCGCAGGACCGTAGGACCGCAGGGCGCCTCGCCCGCCGCGAGGCGCCCGTGCGTCGCCCGAGTTGTGCTAAGGCGGCCCTCGTGAATCGCCCTGACGGCCGCGCCCTCGACGTCCACCGCCCGGTGGAGATGATCCTCGGGTTCCACCGCAACGCGGAGGGGTCCGTCCTCTACCGCGCCGGGAGGACGGTCGTGCTCTGCACGGCGTCGGTCGAGCCCACCGTGCCCGCGTGGATGATCGGCAAGGGGGCGGGCTGGCTCACGGCCGAGTACCAGATGCACCCGCGCTCGAGCCCGACCCGGAGGGAGCCGCGCGACGGGCGGGGCAAGGCCCCGAGCGGGCGCACGCAGGAGATCCAGCGGCTCATCGGGCGCGCGCTCCGCGCGGCGATCGACATGAAGCAGCTCGGCGAGCAGACGATCGCGATCGACTGCGACATCCTCGAGGCGGACGGGGGCACGCGGACCGCGTCGATCACCGCCGGGTTCGTGGCGCTCGCGCTGGCGCTCGACCGGATGCGCGCGGCCGGGTCGCTCAAGGGGCCGGCGCTCCGCGATCAGGTGGCGGCGATCAGCGTGGGCCACCTCCCGGGCGGGCTCGCCCTGGACCTCGTCTACACGGAGGACAGCGCGGCGCGCGTCGACATGAACGTCGTGGCGACCGCGGTCGGCGCGATCGTCGAGGTCCAGGCGACCGCCGAGGACGAGGCCATCCCCCGGACGGAGCTCGACCGCATGATCGACCTGGCGCTCGCGGGCGTCGCGTCGCTCGCGAGCGCGCAGCACCGCGCGCTGAGCGACGCCGGCGTCGACCTCGCGGCGCTGTTCCAGACCGATCACTGGAGGGTCGCGTGAGCCGGGAGCCGCTCTGCCTGCTCGCCGCGACCTCGAACCGGGGCAAGCTCGCGGAGCTGCGATCGCTGCTCGCCGATCTCCCGATCGAGGTGCGCTCGCTGGCCGAGGTGCTGCCGGACGCGCCGCCGGTGGTCGAGGACGGCGCGACGTTCCTGGAGAACGCGCTCCTCAAGGTGCGCGCCGGGGCGCTCCGGTCGAGCCTGGTGACGCTCGCCGAGGACTCGGGGCTCGAGGTGGACGCGCTCGGCGGCCGGCCGGGCGTGCGGTCCGCCCGCTTCGCCGGCGAGCACGCGACCGACGCGGAGAACAACGCGGCGCTGCTCGCGGCGCTCGCGGACGTGCCGGACGGCCAGCGTCGAGCGCGCTTCCGCTGCGTGATGGTCCTGCTCGATCCGCGGTCCGCGGAGCAGCCCGTCGTCACCGAAGGGCGCTGCGAGGGGTGGATCGCCAGGCAGCCCACGGGCTCGGGCGGCTTCGGCTACGACCCGCTGTTCGTCGTGGAAGCGTACGGACGGACGATGGCCGAGCTCGGCGAGGCCGAGAAGAACCGCGTGAGCCACCGCGGCGAGGCGGCGCAGGCGATGCGCTCCGCGCTGGAGGCGCTGATCGCGCGGCGGTAGGCCGGCGCGACGCCGTCGGGACGCCCCGACGGCGTTGACCCCGTCCGGGACCGCTTGTAATCGCGACCCGAGGCACCCAAGTACTGCCTGGTGATCGGATCCCCTGATGAAGCAGGACTGGAAGGCCGTCGGAAGCTACGGGACCGTCGGTCTCGAGGTGGTGCTCTGCATCCTGGTCGGCCTGTTCATCGGCCGCTGGCTCGACGCGAAGCTCGGGACCGAGCCGTACCTCGCGGCGCTCTGGTTCTTCTTCGGCCTCGGCGCCGCCGGCAAGGCGGTCCACCGGGCGTGGAGGGAGATGCAGGCGGCGGCCGCGCGCGAGGAGCGCGAGCAGGGGAACCCCGCGCCGATGTTCGACGACCGCAAGGCGCGCGCGGACGAGCGCGCCGCGAACGGCGATCGCCGGGCGGACTCGAGCGACGTCGTCCCCTACCCCGACGAGCGGCAGCCCGCGAAGGAGCACGATGAGCGCTGAGCGAAGCACGGGGACGCGCGGCGGCGGCCCGCCGCACGAGGAGCCCGACGCGGACGGAGAGCCCGGCGTCGGCGACGCGACCATGCGGGCCGTGCTCCGCTGGGTCGCCGGCACCGCCGCGGTCCTGTCCGTGGCCGCGCTGCTCGCGTACGGCGTGCGCGCGGCGCTCGGCGTCGGCATCGGGGGCGCCATCGCCACCGCGAACCTGTACGTCTTCGCGCGCATCGTCGACGCGTTCCTCTCGCGCAGGGGCCACACCGTGTCGTGGACGCTGATCGCGATCATCAAGCTCCTCGGCCTGATGGGCGGCGTCTGGCTCGTCCTGAAGACCGAGCTCGTCTCGGGGGTCGCCCTGATGGTCGGCTACGCCTCGCTCGTGGTCGGCATCAGCCTGGGGACGCTGTTCGGGCCGAAGCCGCCGGACGACGGAGCCCCCCCCGGCGCTCGCGGCTGAGCTCCCGCGCCGGCCGGCGCCGCCGCGAGCGCCCCGCGCGACGCGGCACCGCGTCGGCGCGCTCCAGGGTGCCCACCGTAAAGGAGTTGTGGTAGAGGCGAGGCCCCTCGACCGAGGGCGAACTCCCCCAAGGCGCGCCGGCGCGCGCGGCCGTACCGGCACAGCCGCGCGGCCGTCGGCGCCGCGCATCGACGACGAAAGCCATGCCTGAGCATACAGGGTTCCTCACGTACCTCCTGGCGCAGCTCCCCGGACTCCGGGAGAACGCTCGCAACATCGGCAAGACGTTCATCGGTCACCACACGGTCGACTACCGCGGGACCGAGCCGATCTTCATGAGCCTCCTCATCATGGTGCTGTTCGTGCTGCTCGCGAGCGAGGTGCGCGGGCAGTACCGGCGCCTGAACGAGTCCGTGGTCCCGGAGGACAAGCTCACGCTGCGCACGTTCTTCGAGGCGTTCTTCGGCTACTTCTACGGCATGGCTCGGGACGTGATGGGGCCCGAGAACGCGAAGCGGTACTTCCCGCTCGTCGGGGGCTCGGCGGCGTTCATCTTCTTCTCGAACGCGTCGGCGCTCATCCCGGGCGTGAACCCGCCGACCTCGAACCTGAACGTCACGATCGGGTGCGCGGTCGTGGTGTTCGTCCTTTTCAACTACTACGGGCTGAAGGAGAACGGCTGGGGCTACATCGCCCACCTCGCCGGACCGAAGTGGTACCTGGCGCCGCTCATCTTCCCCATCGAGGTCATCTCCACCTGCGTCCGTCCGGTCACGCTCTCGATCCGGCTCATGCTCAACATCGGGGTCGACCACCTCGTGGCGAGCATCTTCCTCGGGCTGGTCGCGCTGTTCGTCCCGGTGCCGCTCATGTTCCTGGCGATCATCGTCATCGTCGTGCAGACGCTGGTGTTCTGCCTGCTGAGCTGCATCTACATCGGGCTCGCGACGGAGAAGGCGGATCACCATCACTGATCGCTTCGCCTGACCGCTCGGTCAGGCATCACCCGGCGCCGAGGAGAACGGCGCTGGAGGTGAAGAGAAGGCTAGCCAGCCCTCGAAAATCGGATTAGAGGGGCCCCGCTGTCGATGGGTTGCCCCAGAGCGGTGGGTGGACTGCACGAGCGCGTCCCCTACCGAGCAGTCGAAGAGGTCCCGGGAGCGATCCCCGGTTCTCGAGGGGGTGCCGCCCGCGCGGCCCCCGACCCACGCAGATGTACGCATGCAGCCCCGCGGGCTGTGTGGCTTGAAAGGAGCAGATTCGGATGTCGCTGAAGAGCAAGCTGTCGCTGTCCGCCGTTGTCGGCACTGCGCTGGTACTGGTTCCCGCTATGGCGCTGGCGCAGGATGGCGCGGCGTCGAACAAGTACGACGCGAACTCGTGGCTCGCCGTCGCTGCCGGATTCGCGATCGGCATCGCTGCCCTCGGCGGCACCATGGGCCAGGGTCGCGCCGCTGCGGCCGCCCTCGAGGGTATCTCCCGGAACCCGGGCGCCGCGGCCCGGATCCAGACCCCGATGATCCTCGGCCTGGCGCTCATCGAGTCGCTCGTGCTCCTCTCCTGGGTCATCGCCTTCTTCCTCCAGGGCAAGATCGCCCTCTGAGCCAGCGCCGGCCGCGCCCCACGGGGCCCGGCTCCGCTGCTCCTTTCTCCCCTCCGGCTGCGCCGGCCGAGCGCCCCTTCGATGGGACCTCGCCCGCGCGCCCTCTCTCCGCCTGCGCATAGACCCATCGCAGCCGCGGCCCTGCGCGACGGCTCGCGCGCGCCGCGGCTGGCGTGACCCGTCGCGCGCCGCGGTTCGCGCCCTGCGCTAGCGCACGCGCACCACGGTGCCCGGCTCGTGCGCCGTGGGGAGGACCGCCGTCCAGCCGGCGGGGAGCCGCGGCGACGTCCACCAGAACAGCCGCTGCGCGTCGAGCGGGGCCAGGTTCACGCAGCCGTGGCTCCGCACCTGGCCGAACGAGCGATGCCAGAACGCGCCGTGCAGCCCGACCCCCTTGGAGAAGTACTGCACGTAGGGGACGTCCTCCATCCGGTAATAGCGGTCGGCGCCCTCGTCCTCGAGGTTGTCCATGTCCGAGGTGAGCAGCTTGGCCCAGATGCGGAACGTGCCGGCGGGCGTCGCGCGCGACGACCCGGGCGCGCCCTTGCCGGTCGAGACAAGCGTCGCGAACACCGGTCGACGCCCCTCGTAGGCCACGAGCGTCTGCGTCGAACGCTCGACGTCGATCCACCGCTCGCCCGCCTCGACGTCGACCTCGGGCGGCGGCGGCGCCACCGACGGACGCCGGAGATCGCGGAGCGAGATCCACGCCGCCGCGTCGCCGTCCGCGATGCGCGCGAGCTTGCCCGAGGCGCCCTGCGCCTCCTCGAGCGTGGAGACGACCTCGAACCGCGCCTTGCTCTCGTCGGTCCGCGCGAAGCCCGCCGCCGTGCGCGTGAAGAGCGGCGCCCTCTCGGACACGACCCACGCGATCCCGATCTCCGCGGCGCCCGGAGGGACGGTCTCTCCGTGGAAGGCGAACGCGCGCACCGGGCCGAGATCGCGCATCGGCACCCAGAAGCCGCTGTTCGTGCGGCCGTAGCGCGACCCGCCGAGCGCCCGCTCCTCGACGATCGCCACCGCGAAGCCGGGCTCGAGCTGCGCGTCCGGCGCGTCGATGTCGGCCGCCTCGACCCGGCGATAGCCGAACGACCCGTCGGGGCCGACGAAGTAGTAGCGGTACGGGAGCCCGTCGGGCATCTCGCGCCATGTGCGCACGAGCGGGCTGATCGGACCCGCGGCGGAGAGCTCGACGGCGTCGTCGCAGACCCAGGCCGCGGCGCCTACCTCGAGCCAGCGCCCGAGGCAGCCGCCTTCGCGCCGGGCCGCGAAGATGGGCAGCTGCACGTTGCGATCGACGGAGCCGCGCCGGCGCGGGTTGTCGCCCGGCGCCTCGAACAGCGGCTGGTCGCGCTTGAGCACGCGCGCGCTCATGACCCACGCCGGCAGCGGAGCGTCGCCCTCCGCGACCCACGGCGGCAGCTGCGACGCGAGGACCGCGCCGCCCCAGATCGCCGCGCCGAGGGCGACCGCCGCGGCGCCGGCCCTCAGCGTGCCGCGCCGCGCGCGCCGCAGCGCCGCCCCGCGGGGCAGCTCCGAGGGGCCCGCGGCGGCGCCACCACGCTTCGTCATCGTGCGAGCTCCGGCGGAAGGGGCGGGACCGCCGCGATCAGCGGTAGGAGAAGCGCACTTCGTGATCGCAGATCCGGAAGAGATCGCCCTCGACGATGGCCTTCCGGGCGATGCGCTGGCCGTTGTACTCGACGCCGTTCGTCGAGCCCATGTCGACCATGTAGTACTGGCCGTTCAGGAACTCGACCATGGCGTGCTGGCGCGACACGTTCGGGTCCTTGATCGTCAGATCGCTCGACTGCTTGCCGCGCCCGATGATGAACCGGTCCTTGTTCACCACGAACCGCTGCCCCGCGTAGAACGCGGCGAGCGCCGGGCCCGCGGGGACCTGGTTCGGCATCGCCATGTTCATCGGCGGCGGACCCGGCACGCTGGACGCCGCCTGCGGCGGCACGCCGTACCCCGGCGGCGCCATCGGCGGCGCGATGGGCGAGGCGTACCCGGTGCCGCTGCTCAGCGGCGGCGGCGGCCCCGAGCGGCTCGCCGCGGCGCCGGGCATGCTCTGGCGCCCGCCGGGGTTCGTGGCCTGCGACGGGAGCGGCGGCGGCGCGCCGAGGCGGGTCACGCTGGTCGGCGGCGGCGGCGGGCCGCCGACGCGGCCCGGGATGGGCGGCGGAACGGGCAGGCTGGGCCGCTTCCCGCCCGCGCTGCTGCTGCCCGGAGGCGGCGGGGGCGGCGGCGGCGCGCCCGGCCGGACCTGCCCCGGCGGCGGCGGCGTGAGCGCCGGCACCGGCGTCGGTACGGGCCCCACGGGGGACACGCCGTACGGCGGCGAGGGCGCGCCATAGGCGGGCGCGCCGGCCGGCGCGCCGTAGGCCCCCGCGGGCGTCGGCTGCTGCTGCAGGGCGACCATCGGCGGCCCGCCCGGCGGTCCGAAGGGCGGCGGCGAGCCGGGCGTCATCAGCCCGGGCGGCGGGGGCGTCGCGGCCGGGGGCACCGCGCTGGGCTGATGAGCGTGCGGGACCGGCTGGTGTCCGGAGCCGGGCGCCGCGTCGACCCTCGCGGGCGGAGGAAAGGGCGTGCGCGGGCTGTAGCTTCGCTGCCGCGCGTACTGCTTCATCGACTCATTGATGAGGTAGTCGATGGAGCACTCGAGCTCGCGCGCCATCTGCTCGAACGTCTCCCAAAGGACATCGCGACACTGGAACGTCCGTGCGCTTTTCTTGTTCGGATCCGCGCTCATCTCTACCCAACGATAACGGAGGATGAATTGCGCTGGGAAGCCTCCTCCCGGCCTCTTCCCTGCAAGCACCTGATGGCCCTGGGCCGCGCCGAAGGCGCGCTGCGATCGCAAACATGGCCGCGCGAGATCCGCGGAGCGCGCGCGCGGTCCGCCGCGAAGCGCGCGCCCCCGCCGCGCTCCTGCCTGGCGGCGGGATCGCTCGAGGATCCCGCGTGCTGCGCCGGCGCTCGAGTCACTTCTTCTCGCCCTTCTCGATCTCCGGCTTCCTCTCCTGCATGGCCGGCTCGATGCAGTACTGGACGAACTCGCCGACGGTCTTCACGTCCCTGAGCTCGCGCTCGTTCGACCCCTCTTTCTGCACCTCGCACGCCCACTTGCAGTCCGGATCGGCGTCGCAGACCGGCGCGCGGGTGGTATCGCCCTCGAGCGGCTTCACCGCCGGGAGATCGGCGGCCGTGCCGAAGGTGAAGTAGTAGGCGATCGCGCTCGTGCGCACCGGCGCCGGGCCCTCGGTGAAGTGCTTCTTCAGGGCCTCGAGGGGCGAGCCCTCCTTCAGGTCGCCGAACGACGCGCCGTACGTGAGCGCCTCGGGCATGGCGAACCCCTTGCTGTCGGGGAGCCTGCTCATGAACTCGTCGATGTGCTTCGCCGTCGACATCTTCAGGATGGTCGCGGCGGCGGCGCGGCGGATCTTCCACTTGTCGGTCTTGAACAGGCCGTAGAGCTTCTCGACGACGAGCTCGCGCGGCATCTCGCCGACGCGGCGGAAGGCCTGGTCGAGCACCGCGTCGGGCGCGTCCGCGGTCGCGATCTCGAGGATGCGCTGGATGTCGCTCGGGTTGTTGCGGTCGAGCCGGCCCTCGAGCGCGGCGAGGGCGGCCTGGCGGCGCTTCTCGGGCTGGTCCTTGTCCGCCGCGAACCCGAGGAGGAAGTCGACCGACGGCCTGCCGCCGAGCTTCTTCATCGAGCCGAAGACCCGGAAGAGCTCCTCCTCCTGGTACTGCGCGAGCTGCGCCTCGAACTGCTTCTCGGTGGGCGTGATCTTCGACGCGGCGTTCGCCGCCTGGAGCTCGGGCTTCTTGGCGTCGACCCACTCGCTGGAGGTGACGAACTTCGCGATGGCGACGAGGTTCGCCGAGGCGGCTTCCTTCGCCTGTGGGTCGCCGTACTCGGCCACGAGCGACGCCATCTGGTCGAGCCGCTTCGCCTCGCGCGTCATGAGCTTCGGCAGGCCGGCCACCGCGGGCGGGCCGATGAAGCGCAGGAGCTGCTCCATCCCGTAGGCCTGCGAGCGGTCCTCGAGCCGGTGCTCGAAGTCCGCCATCGCCCAGTCGATGAGGGCGGCCTTGAGCCCCTCCTTCAGCCCCTCGTCCGCGATGATCACGGTCCGATCGGACGTGAGCATCGCGTACGCGGCGTCCTTGTAGGGGAACGAGGTGTCGACCGGGCGTGGCTGCCCGGGCGGCGCGACGGGCGGCGGCTTCCTCAGCTCGGCGATGATGGACGGCACGAGCGCGGCCACGATCGACTGCCGGGCCTCCGGCGCCATGGTCGCGAGGGTCTCGACCATGATGCCGATGCCCACGCGCCGGCCCTGCCGCGGCTTCATGCGGATGAGCGACGTGGCCGCCTCGATGCGGAGCGAGTTGTCGTACTTGTCGTGAAACAACACGGCCCTGAGCTTGTCGGGCCCGTGCGCCGTGGTCTCCCACCGGTGGATGTCGTTCTCGTTGACGCGGCACCCGCTCGTCGCGAGCCCCACGCCAGCGGTCGCGAGGCACAGCACAAGAAGGCCCGCAGCGCCGGCGCGCCGCCCTGCTCGTTCGACAGTTTCCATGCGCGTCCCAGGAGGGCCGGGATGGTACCGCCCGCGGCGCTCTGTTTGAAAGAATTTCAAGGGCGGGAAGAGGGGAACCAGGACAAAGATTGCGCGAAATCCGGCCGGAACTCCAGCGCGGCGATGCCCTCCGATGCATCCCCTTGCCGTGCCCCCGCCCCCTGCCATGCCCCCGCCCCCTCCCCGCGCCCCCCTTCCTGCCCCAGCCCATGCCCCCCTCCCATGCCTCTCCCGCCCGCTGAGGCCCGGAGGTCGCTCGCGTCCCCGTGCTCCTGGCGGGCTCAGGCGTGCGTGACGGTGCACGGGAGCGCGCGAAAGCGCCCGTCTCCTCCCGTTGTTTCCCGTTCACTTCCGCTGCCCCGCGATTTTCTGTTTCCCTCCGTTGCTTTCCCCTCCTTCTCAGGCCTCCCAGACTTCTTGCCCCCGGGGTGGAGTGCGCATATGTGAGCAAGGTAGGTTTAGGTAGGCATGAACGTCCCCTTGTTCGCTCCTCGCCGTGCCCAGCCCGCCGCCGGCCTTGGCGAGCCCTTGCGGTCCGGGGCGCGCGGCGCCGCACGGACCAGCCCGGCGGGGGTCTCGGGTCCTGCCGCGCCGCCGGCACACAGCTACGCCCGCGATGCGGCGGCGCTGGTCCTCCTGGTGTCCGCCCTGTACAGCGCCCTCGCGCTCGCGTCGTTTCGCGCGGATCCGCTGCGCCCGGAGATCTCGGGCGACGACTGGGTGGGGCCCGTGGGCGCGGCGCTCGCGGGGGCGTCGGTCCAGGCGGTCGGGGTCATCGCGTGGTTCGTCCCGCTGGAGCTCGCGCTGCTCGCGATGCCGCTGCTCGGGGCGAAGCGCTCGATCGCGAGCCTGTTCCGGCTGAGCGGCGACCTCGTGGTGGTCATCGTGCTCGCGGCGCTCGCGCACGTGGCGTTCCCGCGGGCGGTCGCGTTCGGCGCGATGCCGCTCGGCGGGGCCGTGGGCGAGCTGTTCGGGGAGGTGCTGCGCGCGCTCTTCTCGAACATCGGGTCGTACATCATCGGGCTCACCATCGTCGCGCTCATCCTGATGGGCCGGGCGACGTTCTCGTTCATCGAGCTGGCGCACCGGGCCGAGCAGCTCGCCGTGGCGATCGCCGCGCGCGTCGCCGGCTGGGCGCGCGCGCTCTTCGGGGCGTGGGCCGCGGCGCGCGATCTGGAGCGGCGGGAGGGCGCCTCGGCGCAGGAGGCGCCGCCGATCATCGCGCGCAACTCGAGCCCCGACGCGATCATCGCCGCGCTGGCCGACGACGCGGACGAGCCGCTCTCCGACCCCGCCGCGAGGAGCACGCCCGTCGAGCCGGCCCACGCCGAGGCGCCGGCGCTCGATCTCTGGAAGAGCGCGCCGCTGAGCGCCGCCGCCGAGGAGCCTGCGGCCCCGCCGAAGCCGCGGCGCGGGAGGAAGGCGCAGGCCAAGGAGCCGCGCGAGGCGGCGCCGCAGGGGAGCGAGGCGCGCGAGCCGGTGGTCCGCGGCGGCGAGGCGCACGAGGTGGTGATCCACGGCGGCGAGCCGCGCGAGGTGGTGATCCACGGCGGCGAGCCGCGCGAGGTGGTGATCCACGGCGGCGAGGCGCACGAGGTGATGACCCGCGGCGGCGAGGCGCACGAGGTGGTGATCCACGGCGGCGAGGCGCACGAGGTGGTGGTCCACGGCGCCGAGCCGGACGAGGAGGCGCCCGAGAGCGATGCGCCGCGCGAGGCGGCGCTGCACGGCGCCGGGCCGCGCGAGGGCGCGCAGCGGTTCGTCGAGCTGACCGAGGAAGCGGAGCGCGAAGGAGCGCAGCGCGCCGAGCCGCGCGAACGAGCGCAGCGCGCCGCCGAGCCGCGCGAGAGGGCGCAGCGCGCCGCCGAGCCGCGCCGGCCTGCGCGGCGCCGCGCCGCGGCCCTCGCGGGGTCGCGCGACGCCGCTGCCCTGGAGGACGGCGACGAGTCGCCGTTCGCGGGCGAGGCGCACCTGGTCGAGAGGATCGTCGAGCGGGAGGTGGAGCTCGACGAGGACGACGCGGTCGAGCCCGCGGCGTTCGAGGCGGACGATGACGACAGCGCGGCCGCGTTCGCGGAGCCGGAAGCGCTCGACGTGCCCACGCCGTCGCCCATCCTGCCGGTGCGCGAGCTGCCAGCGCGGGAGCCGGACGCCCACCGCGGCCTGCCCGCTCGCGAGCCGCGCGACCTGCCCGCTCGCGAGCCGCGCGACCTGCCCGCTCGCGAGCCGCGCGACCTGCCCGCTCGCGAGCCGCGCGACCTGCCCGCCCGCGAGCCGCGCGAGCCGGATGCCCGGGCGGCCCACCGCGAGCCTCCTCCCGCCGGCGGCCCGGAGCGGCCTCAGGGCGCCGCGCCGCGCGCGCCGACGATCGTCGACACGAGCCGCGCGCTCGTCAGCGAGAAGCCCGCGGTGGTCAAGGTCGTCCCCGCCACCGGCGAGGGCTTCCGCCTGCCATCGACCGACATGCTCGACGTGCCCGCGGGCGGACGCCTCCAGCTCGACGCGGATCAGCTCAAGGCCACGGCGCAGCTCCTCGAGAAGACGCTCGCCGACTACGGCGTCAGCGGCAAGGTCGAGGAGATCCACCCCGGGCCCACGGTCACGACGTTCGAGGTCTCGCCCGCCGCCGGCACCAAGGTCTCGAAGGTGGCGGGCCTCGCGGACGACCTCGCGCTCGGCCTGTCGCGCAAGGTCCGCATCGTCGCCCCCATCCCCGGGAAGAACCGGATCGGCTTCGAGATCCCGAACGAGCACCGCCTGCCCGTCAACCTGCGCGAGCTCGTCGAGGATCGCCGCTTCGTCGAGATGAAGGCGCCGCTGCCGTGCGTGCTCGGCCGCGACATCATCGGGACGCCGTACTTCGCCGACCTCGCGTCGATGCCGCACGTCATCGTCGCGGGCGCGACCGGCGCCGGCAAGAGCGTCGGGCTCAACGTGATGCTCGTGAGCCTGCTCTTCCGCAAGACGCCGGACGAGCTCCGGCTCCTGATGATCGATCCCAAGGTCGTCGAGCTCGCGCCCTTCGACCGCATCCCGCACCTGCTCCTGCCGGTCGTGACGGACATGAAGCAGGCGGCGAACGCGCTCAAGTGGGCCGTCGACGAGATGGAGCGGCGCTACCAGCTCTTCGCGAACGCGGGGACGAAGAACATCACGACGTACAACGCGTGGGTCGAGCGCGTGCACCGCGGCGAGGCGCGCCCGCCGAAGCCGCCGCCCAAGGTGAGCGCGATCGGCGCGGACGGGCTCGAGGTGGAGGTCGACGCGGCGAAGGACGGCTCCGACGCGGCGCTGCCGGAGAAGATCCCGTTCATCGTGATCGTGGTCGACGAGTTCGCCGACCTGATGATGCAGCAGGGCAAGGACGTGGAGGCGAGCGTGGCGCGGCTGGCGCAGAAGGCGCGCGCCGCCGGCATGCACGTCATCCTCGCGACGCAGCGGCCGAGCGTCGACGTGATCACCGGCATGATCAAGGCGAACTTCCCCACGCGCATCGCCTTCCGCGTCGCGCAGAAGGTGGACAGCCGCACGATCCTCGACGAGCAGGGCGCCGAGCACCTGCTCGGCCGCGGCGACATGCTGATCAAGATGAACGGCTCGAACGAGACGCGGCGCGTCCAGTGCCCGTTCTGCTCGGAGGAGGAGGTCCAGAAGATCACCGACTTCCTCCGGCTCCAGGGCGAGCCGGTCTACGACGAGGCGATCCTCCGGCCCCGGGACGACGAGGGCGAGGAGCCCGACACCTCCGACGCCGAGGCCGATCCCATGTACGACGCCGCCGTGAGGATCGTGGCCGACACCCGGCGCTGCTCGACCTCGTGGCTGCAGCGCAAGCTCGGCGTCGGCTACAACCGCGCGGCCAAGCTGGTCGAGGCCATGGAGAAGCGCGGGCTCGTCGGGCCCGCGAACGGCGCCAAGGATCGCGAGGTGCTCATCGCGCCGATCTGACCCGCGCGCACATTTGCGTTGACGCCGCTTCGCAACGCGTGTTGGCACGCCGTCGACCGGGACGCGCGCCCCCGATCGGATGTGGAGGAGAGCACAGCGCCGACCTTTCCGCCGCCGAGGTCGCGCGCTAGCATCGTGGTTCTTTTGACTTTCCCGTTCGAATGCTTCATGGAGCACGCAGGATGGCGCCTGAGGAAACGCGCACGCGTCTGATCGCTCAGATCGCGAGCCTCCTGAAAGAAGGGACGATGCCCGCAGACGCCCGCGCAGCGGGGCTGACGCTCATCGGTTGGCTTGCGAGACGCATGCCCGGAGAGGCGGCTTCGCGGGACGGCGTCGACGAAATGCGCCGTCGCGCGGCGGTCCTGAGCTGCCCGCCGCGGCGCGTGGGCGGGCGGCGGTCCACCTAGCGAGCGGCGCTGCGCGGGCGACGCGCGACGCGCGACGCTGCCATGCGCGGCGAGGCACCCCCAGCGCCGGCCCGAGGCGGCGGCCGGCGAGCTGGCCGCGCGCCCCCATGGAAGGAGGCGAGCGCGCGGCGCTCGCCTCCTTCCATGGGGGCGTCGCGCCGGCCCCGCGCGGCGACGAGGCGGCCGAAAGCGACATCAGTATCGTAATTTGTACGTGCCGTATCGAGCGCGGCTAAGCTTCTTGGTGGCGCGGCTTTCCGCGCCGCGGGGCTCGCGCGACGCTCGAACCGGGACGTCGGCTCGCTCGGTATCATGGGTAAACGGCCGCAGTGGGGCCTGTGATAGGTGGTGTTGCTCATGGCGAACCGCGTGGTCGCCCTCCCCGAACCGCACCCGAATGACGATGAAGATGTCGTGTGGGGGATCTCCACGGCCAGCGCGCTGTGGGCGCGCGGCGAGCGGCGCGACGCCATCGTGTGGCTGCGACGCGCGGCCGAGGCGGCGGGGGCGGCCGGGCAGCCGTTCCGCGCCTCGGAGCTCGGGCTGTGCGCGACGGCGCTCGAGGAGGTGATGGCCTCGGAGGTCGGGCAGCCGAGCGATCCCGATCTCCTGGAGACGATCGCCGGCGAAGACGACGCGCCGCCCCCGCCCGCCGACGATGAGGACGAAGCGCCGCCGTCCGACGAGCAGACCTGGCGCCGCCGCATCTCGCTCGCTGCAGAGCTGCGCGCCTCGATGCCCTCGATCGAGATCGACCTGTTCGAGCCGCTCTCGGAGCCGGAGCTGGCCGCCGAGGCGGAGCGCCTGGAGGTGCCGTCGCCGAGGCTCCCCCCGGGCGCAGCGGAGGGGCCGGCCGCTGCGGGCCGGCCGATCGCGCCGTTTTCTCCCGCGCCTGCCGGGTTTTCGCAGGGCAGCGCGCCGCAGCCGCCGCAGCCACCGCAACCGCCGCCTCCCCCGCCGCCGATGACGCAGCGGCCGGCGCAGCAGGCTCCTGGCGGCGCGCTCCCGCCGCCTGCGCCGCCCGCGCAGCAGCCGCCCGCCTTCGCGCCGGCGACGTCGCGCTCGCAGCCGCCGGCTGCGCCGTATCCGCCGCCGCCGGCTGAGCCGTATCCGCAGCCGGCTGCGCCGCATCCGCAGCCGACCGCTGCGCCGTATCCGCAGCCGCCGGCCGCCACGTACCCGCAACAACGGCTCGACCCGCCGCACGCACAGCCGCCTGCGCGGGTGGCCCCCTCGACACCCCCACCGGCACCCAACGCCCAGGCCGGCGCGCTTTATCGGAGCCAACCACCACCGGCGCCTCCGCTGGCCGCCCCTCCGGCGGCGAGCGCTGTCCCGCCGCCGCCTCCGCCACCAGGGCCTCCGTCATTCAGGCCGCAGAGCAGCCCGGACCCGCACTCGCTCCCGGCACAAACCAGGACGCAGAGCGCTCAGCCGCCCGCCCCGTTGCCGCCGCCCGTGCCCCGGGCAGCTTCGCCCAGGCCGTCATCGGCCCCGCCCCGCATTTCCCCGGCGCCGGGACTCCCGGAGCCGCCGTCCACCCTGGCTTCGTTGCCGGATCGTGGCCGGGCCGACGCCACGATGGGCCCCCCGCTGCCCCCGCGCCCCGCCGCGGCGCCCCCCACGAGCGAACCGCCGCCTGCGGTGCCGCTGCCTTCGCCAACGTCCTCCCCGCTTCCGGCAGCGCCCCTCGGTGCGCCACCGCGCCTCGTCGCGGATGCGCATTCACCGCCCGCACCAGGGATCGCCGCGCCCGCGTCGACGCCGCCGCAGCCGCCGTCCTTCGGGCCGCCGCCGGCACCGCCCCAGCCGCCGTCCTTCGGGCCGCCGCCGGCACCGCCCCAGCCGCCGTCCTTCGGGCCACCACCGGCACCGCCGATCGGGCCTCCGTCGGCGCCGCAGCCGCCGCCGTTCGCGCCCCCGCGCCCGCAGCCGCCGCCGGCGCCGCACCCGCCGTCGTTCGCGCCCCCACGCCCGCAGCCGGCGCCTCCATCCGCCGCGCAAGCACCCGCGCCGTCACCTGCGGCGCCGCCACCCCCGCAGGGGCTGGCCGCGCCGGCGTCGGCGCAGTCGGTCGCGCCGCCGCTGCCGGCGCCCGTCGCGCCACCGCGCCCACCGACGTTGCCTCCGCCGGCGCCGCCGCCGCTGTCCGCGGCCCCTTCCGCTGCGCCGCTGCCGCCGCCGCCGGCCGCGCCGCCGCGCCCACCGACGTTGCCTCCGCCGGCGCCGCCCCCGCTTTCGGCGGCTCCATCCGCTGCGCCGCTGCCGCCGCCGCACGTCGCGCCGCTGCATCCGCCGGCGCCGCCGCCGCTGTCCGCGGCCCCTTCCGCTGCGCCGCTTTCGGCGGCTCCATCCGCTGCGCCGCTGCCGCCGCCGCCGGCCGCGCCGCCGCGCCCACCGACGTTGCCTCCGCCGGCGCCTCCCCCGCTTTCGGCGGCTCCATCCGCTGCGCCGCTGCCGCCGCCCGTCGCGCCGCCGCGCCCGCCGACGCTGCCTCCGCCGGCGCCGCCGCCGCTGTCCGCGGCCCCTTCCGCTGCGCCGCTGCCGCCGCCCGTCACGCCGCCGCATCCGCCGACGCTGCCTCCGCTGGCGCCGCCGCCAGTGCCGACGCTAGCCTCCGCCGCGCCTTCGTCGCACGCCGCGCCTCCGTTGCACGCCGCGCCTCCGTTGCACGCCGTGCCTCCGTCACACGCTGCACCGCGGCCGCCGCTTCCGCCGCTCGCTGCACCTCCGCCGCCTGCTGCGGCGCCGCCGTTGGCCGCACCGCCGCCTGTTGCGCCCCCGCCTGCCGCGCCTCCGCCATCCGCTGCGCCGTCGCCTTCCGCGCCGCCACTGACCGCGCCGCCGCTCGTCACGCCGCTGCCGCCGCCGCCTGCTGCGCCGCCGCTGTCCGCTGCGCCGCCGCTGTCGACGCCGCCGCTCGTCGCGCCGCTGCCGCCTGCTGCGCCTCCGCTATCCGCTGCGCCGTCCTCTTCCGCGCCGCCGCCACTCGCCGCGCCGCCGCCCGTAGCGCCGCTTCCGCCGCCGGCTGCCGCTCCTCCGCTGTCCGCTGCGCCGCCGCCGCTCGCCGCGCCGCCGCCTGCGCCGCTCGCTGCGCCGCCACCACCACCGCCGCCGCCCGCAGCGCCCTCTCCTTCCGCGCCGCCGCCGGCCGCGCCGCCCGGCGCGCCCCTCGCTTCCGCCGCGCCGCTGCCGCCCTCGACGCCGCCGTATGCCCCGAGCCCCGCAGCGCTCGCCGAGGTGCGCACGCCGGACGACGACATGGTCGGCGAGATCCTCGTCGAGGCTCCGATCCCGACGCCCGCCCCGGCCCGCGCAGAGGCGGCCGCTCCGACGGTCGCAACGGCTGGCGCGAGAAGGAGACCTCGCGAGCCGATCCTCGATCCCTGGTCCGACGACGCGGAGATCGCCGCGCCGCCTCGGCCCCCTCAGGAGACGATAACGCCGAGCGGCGACACGTACCTCGTCGCTCGCCGGCCCCCCTCGACGCCGCAGGCGGGCGACGAGGACGAGGTCGTCACCTCGGCAGCGCCGCTCGACCTCGCGCTCAAGCGGAAGCCGATCTCCGCGCGCCCCCCCGCGCCGCCGGCGCCCGCGGCGCCGCGCGCCCGCGCAGCAACGCCCGCCGCAAGCGAGCCGCCCGGGCACCTCGGGGCCTCCGTCGACGACGTCGTCTCGAAGGGCGCCGGCGCAGCAGCCATCGCTGCGACGACGATCGAGCCTCCCGCGAGCACGGAAGAGCCCTCCCCGATCTCGACGCCCGATGGGACCGTCGTCATCGAGCTCTCCGACAGCGATCTCGACGCCCCGACGTCGTCGCGGCTCGACAGCCCCTTCCCCGCGCCGCACGCGGCGGCGCACGGCGACGACCTGCAGGCGAAGGCCGGGCCGCCGCTCGGCGAGCCCGCCTCCGGCGGCGCCGCGGCCCCGGCGCAGCCGCCGCTCGAGCTCGGTGCAGCGACCGCCGAGCCCGCGCCGGAAGAAGAGCTGCTCGACGACGCGGACATCGCGGTCGTGGAGGAGCCCGCGACCCAGGCGACCGCGGTCGAGCCGCTGCCGACGCCCGCCGACGCCCGCGCGCCGACGGCGGGCGACGCGTCCCCTGCGACCGACGCGGCGCAGCCCCTCGCGACCGACGCGGCGCAGCCCGGAGCGCTCGCGGTCGAGCAGCCCGGACCGGACGCGGGCGAGACCATCGACCTCACCGCCAGCGTGATCGACCCGCCTCCCGGCTCGCCCCTGGGAGGGGGACCGATCGCGACCCTCGACCTCGAACCGGAGGTGTCGCCGGATCTGCCGCAGCCGGAAGCGGCCAGCGCCTCGCCGTCCGCCGCCGGCGCCGCGGCCCTCACCGGCCGCGACCTCGAGCGCATCGAGGCGTTCGCCGACCTGCCCGAGGAGATGCACGACGAGCTCGCGCTCGCGGCGCACGTGCAAGACCTCGCGCCCGACGAGGAGCTCGCCGTCTACGGGGCAGCGCTGGTGCTCAGCGGCAGCGCCGCCGTGTGCGCGACCATCGTCGACGCGCCCGCCGAGCACGCCGCCATCAGGACGCTCGTGCCGTCCCGCGGGACGCTCGAGGAAGGCATCCCGCTGCGCGTCGTCGCCGGCGCGGGCGGCGCGCGGGTGGCGATCTGGGACCAGGCGACCATCGACAACGCGCTCCGCACCTGCCCCTGGGTGATCGACGAGCTGCGCGCCGTCGCAGACCGGCTCCAGTCGCTCGCCGGCGTCACCATGGGGCCGCTCGGCGAGCTCGAGGAGACGCTGCTGCGCCGGGTCCTCGGCCGGCTCCGCCTGCGCAGCCTGGAGCCAGGCGAGCCGCTGATCCACGCCGGCAATCCGATGCCCGGCCTCGTGATCGTCGGCGCCGGCACGCTGGAGCTGGTCGCGGAGCGGACGCAGGCGCTCGCCGGCGCCGCCAGGCCCGGCGAGCTGCTGTTCGCCTCCGAGCTGCTCGGCGGCGAGCCGGCGCCGGCGATCGCGCGCGCGGCCGGGAGCGGCGCGCTCGTGCTCATCGCCGATCACCCCGTGCTGCGCGAGCTGTTCGAGAGCACGCCGGAGCTGCTCTCCATCCTCGCGCAGTCCGTCTCGCTGGACGCCCAGCGCAGCTGAACGAAAGGCTGGCCGCGCGCAGGGCGACCAGCCACATCGCCCTCTCGTTACGAGCGCCGCGCATCCGAGGACCCGCGCGGGATCGCCGGCGCGGGTCGCTTAGAACCGCGGCTTCGCCGGGCGGCGCGGTCGCGTGGCCTCCTGCTCCAGCTCGACGGCCTCGGTGGGCTCCTCGTCGTCGTTGAGCTGCCAGACGAGCTCGCTGTTGCCCTGCGCCCCGGCGAAGCGGAGCCCGAACCACTTCGCGTTCGGCGAGATCGTCGGCCTGCCCTCCGCGGTCGCGCGCGGGAAGCGGATGCGGAACGCCTGCCGCCACACCGTGTTGTACGGGAAGTAGGTCCGCTCGAGCGCGTTCGGCTTCGGGATCGCGACGATCTCCTCGGGCGCCGTCTCGTTCCCCGTGTCGTCGATCAGCCGGACGATCCACGCGCTGTTCGGCGTCGAGAGGTCGTTGTACTTGCGCTCGCCGCCGAAGATCGCGACGAAGAACTGGTGGCGCTGGCGCGTCTCCTCGAGCGTCTTCTCGAGCAGCTTCTGCCGCTGCTCGATCGTGAGCCGGTAGTCCTGCGCGTAGCGGGCCACGTAGGCCCAGCGGAAGTCCCACGACTCGAACGTCGCGGTGGCGGTGAGGAAGTTGTCGAGCTCCGAGAGCGCGAACAGGTGCTCCGTGCGCGTCCACGCGCGCAGCACGTTCTCGTAGTCCGTCGCGACGTACTCGCGGGGCCCCTCGTTCAGGCTGACGAGCTGGGTCGCACAGCCGGTCGACGCGAGGAGCGCCGCGAGAGCCAGACCGCGCCGGAGCCATGCCGCAGTGACCACGCCGCCAGGGTACCCAGCGGCCACGCCGGATGCACGCGCTCGAACGAGATCCCCTCACCTTCGCCCGCGGGAGCGCGCTCACCGGGGTGCGCCGGGCCGGCGCGGCGGCGGGGCGCCCGATCCTCCGATCCTCCTACCTACCCGCGCGCGTGGCGAGCGCGGGCCCGGCGAGCGCGCCGCCCGCTCACCGGGGCGCCCGCGGACGCCCCGTCGGGAAGGTGAACCCGACGCTGAGCCGCGCGGCGTAGTACCAGGCGACGTCGCCGCGCAGCGGGGTCGCGACCGGCAAGAGCACGCTCAGCGCCGGCTGCACGTTCGCCAGGATGAAGCGGACGCTCGGCGAGATCGCGAACGTCGCGCGCTTGTCGTCCGGCAGGTCCTGCGTCAGCTGGTACACTTCCCACAGCTCCAGGCCCACGCCGACCGGCGGGGCGAGCCGGTAGCCGAAGTAGAACGCGGTGTACGCCGAGATGTCGGTGCGGCGCTCGTTGGGCCGGAGGCGGCGCACGACCAGCGACCAGTCGATGCCCTGCCGGAGCTGGAAGATGAACGGCCCGGTGATGTGCCGCATGTCGAACCAGGGGCGGAACGTGAGCGTGAGCTCCCGGAAGCGCGTCTCGTCCCACGGCCGCACCACGCGCGCGGTCCGCAGCACCTCGGCCTCGGCCGGCGAGACGTCGCGCGGGACCGGGAGGACGATGCCGAAGCCTCCGCCGGACGCGAGCCCGCGCACGCTCGACCAGACGCCCCGCCCGTAGAGCTCGGGGCTCCCGAGCAGCATCGACCGACCGACCCCCGGCACGCTCGCCGCGGCGCTGTCGTGCACCGCGCCGACGAACCACTTGCGGGGCACGAGCGGCACCTCCATCTCGCCATGCGAGTACCAGGCGTAGGCCGTCCTGCCGCCCGCCTGGCTGGTCGCCTCGGGCTCGATCGCGGCCGCCGTGTACTCGAACGTGAAGGTCGGATCGCGCAGCGTGAGCCCTGGGAGCGTCGGGGGCGCGGGGACGTCGAAGACGGCCTGCTCTTCCTCGTCGGACCACGCGCCCGGCCCCGGCGGCGCGGCCAGCGCGGCCCCCGTCTCGCCGGCGAGCGCGAGGACCGAGAGGCACGCCGCCGCGCGGGCGAGCCGCCCGGCCGGCGCCGGAGCCCGCGCGGGGAACCTCATGCCACGGGGGGGCGCGGGCTCGGCGCTACTTCGACCCGAGGCCGAAATCGTTCGCGGTGACGTAGAGCATCAGCCCGATCAGCATGAACACGCCGACCAGATGGATATGCGCCTCGATGCGGGCGTTCGGCCTGCGCCGCGTGGCGGCCTCGTAGAACAGGAACATCAGGCGGCCGCCGTCCAGGGCCGGGAACGGGATCAGGTTGAACGCGCCGAGGTAGGCCGAGAGCAGGCCGAGGAACTCGAGCCCCTCGGCCCACCCGCGCTTGGCCGCGTGCGCCGTCTCCTCGATCATCCGCTTCGGGCCCCCGAGCTCGCCCTCGACCTTGCCCGTCAGGTACTGGCCGAGCCCGACGACCAGGCTCTGCACGACCTTCGGCGGCTTCGTCACGGCGAGCACCGCGGCCTCCTTCGCGGTCACCGGCGCCGACTGGATCGGCCCGATGGCCATCACGCCGATCTTGCCCGCGCCGTTCTCGTTCACCGGGGTGACCTGGGCCTGGACGCGCTCGCCGGCGCGCTCCACCACGATGTCGAGCGGACGGCCGGGGTTGCGGGAGATGATCTCCGCCATCTTCTCCCAGTCCTGGACCGGGGCCCCGTCGATCTCGACGATGCGGTCGCCGTCCTTGAGGTTGGCCGCCGCGGCCGGCATCCCGGCGACCACGCCGATGTCCGTCAGGCGGTAGGGCTTGCCGCCCGTCATCAGGCTGGCGAAGAAGAGCACCGACGCGAACAGGTAGTTGGCGAGCGGACCGGCGAAGATCGCGGCGATCCGGCCCATCAGGCTCGCGTTCGCGTAGCTGCCCTTGTCCTCGGGGTCGACCTCCTCGAGCGGGTTCATCCCCGCGATCTGCACGTACGCGAGGAACGGGATCATCGCGACCTGGAACACGGTGGGGCCGTGCTTCACCGGGTCGTGACGCCAGAGCCGCACGCGGACCTTGTCCGCCGCGGTCGTGAACCAGAAGTACCCGTCCTTCGGGACCACCTTGAAGAAGGTGGGACCGAAGCCGATCGAGAACTTCAGGACGCGCATGCCGTAGGCGCGCGCGGCGAGGTAGTGCCCTCCCTCGTGGACCACCATCAGCAGGGCGAGCCCGAGGATGCCTACGAAATACCAGCCGACCATCTCCGGCTAGTCTAACCAGGGTGGGGCGCATCCGCACGCGCCCGATGTCCGCCCCGTACGCCTGCCCCGGCAAGAGCCCGCCGCCCACGGCGGAGGCCGGGCGCTCTCCCCCCAACCCCGCCGCAGCAGGGCAGCGCTCCGGGCGGTCCAGCCCGCCGGAGAGGCGGCGCGGCGCAGCTCAGCCGGTGAAGAACGACGCGCCGATGCTGAAGAAGGGATAGCCGATCCGCATGGTCAGCGAGATGTCGTCGTTGAAGTGGTACCGGCCGCCGACCATGGTGACGAAATCGAACCACACCCTGTCGTAGAACCCGTCGGTGCGGAGGACGGCGCCGAGATCGGCGAAGGCGCTCCACTTGTCGTTGAAGAAGAAGTTCCACTGCATGGTGACCGGACTCCAGATGGTGAAGTCGCGGCGGCAGTACGTGCAGTTGGTGAAATCCAGGCCGAACGAGATGCCGACAGTGTTGTTGAGCCTGGGGATGAACGCCGGGTCGGCGAGCTCGATCGTGGCCCGGAAGCCGAGGCCGAACTCCGGGTCGCCGAAGCCCTCGTAGTACCTGTACCCGCGCCGCCGCAGGCCGTAGTCGCGGTGCAGGAAGACGAAGTTCGCGTGCGGCTCGAGCTCGGCCACGTAGTCGGGGTGATCGTTCGGATTCTTGATGTTCGCCTGCGCTTCGGGCGCGAGCGTGAGGAGGGTGACCGAAGCGAGAGCGACACTCACGAGCGAGGGGAGCGCTTTCATGGGCTCTTCGTATCAAAGGAACGGCAGCGAAGGAAGCGAACGGCCACGGGGCCGGGTCACGGCGGCCGCCCCTGGATGGCGATGTCGCACCTCGCGCGGCGCGCCGCGCGCGGAGCGGAGCGCGCAGCGGCGCCGGACGCGAGCCATCGCCGCGAGCCCGCGACGAGCCGGCGCCGCGACGTGAGCCCCCGCTCCTGCGATGCGAGCCCGCTCCCGCGACGCGAGCCCGCGCCGCGATGCGAGCCCGCTCCCGCGATGCGAGCTCGTCTGGCTGAGGCGCGCGCTTCGGGGTAAACAGAGCCGGCGCCGCATGAGCCCGCGCGCCGCGGCGGGGGCGGCCTTCCCGGGAGCGTCGAGATGAGAGGACCGACAAGCGTCATCCAGCTGGCCCGTGGCTGCGCGCGCATCGGCGGCGCGCTCGTCGCGGCCGCCGCGCTCGCCTGCAGCGCCACGATCCACGTCGCTGGGCCGCCGCCCGAGGGGCAGGCGCAGCCGACGGCGCCGCAGAAGAAGGCCCCCGCGCCGGCCGAGCCCGCCGCGCCCGCGGAGCCGCCCTCGCCCGCGGCCGTCGAGCCGTTCGTGAAGACGCGCGACTCCGACGCGTGGGTGAGCCAGACCTTGAAGCTGCAGCGGCGGTACGAGCGCGCGCTCGTCGTGGGCGCGCCGGCGCCCGCCACGATCCGCGTCGCCGCGCTCGATCTGAACGCGCCGGGCGCCGCGGCCGATCCGCAGGATCTGCCGGTCGCGCGCGCGTTCGCGACGCTCCAGGACGCCGCCGACGCGGCGCGCGGCGGCGATCTCATCGCGGTGCTGCCCGGCGCGTACGCGGGGTTCTCGCTGGGCGAGAAGCCGAGCGCCGCTCAGGAGCGGTACATCCATTTCAAGGCCATGGGGCGCCCGGGCGAGGTCGTGATCCACCGGGGGGCCGCCGCCGACCCGAACTGGATGATCTACCTGAAGGGGGCGCACCACGTGGTGATCGAGGGGTTCCGCCTCGCCGGCAGCAGCGGGCCCGGCAGGCAGAGCGCGGGCACGCCGAAGGCGGGGATCATGATCGACGGCGCGTTCGGCGAGACCGGCAGGCTGGCGCACCACATCGCGATCGTCGGCAACTTCTCTCATCACCATCGGACCTGGGGGTTTCACTCCACCGACAGCCACACCGTCCTCTTGCAGGACAACCTGTTCGCCTTCTCTGCGGCCGAGCACGGCGCCTACGTGTCCGACGGCTCGGACAACTACGTGGTTCGTCGCAACGTGTTCTTCGGCAACAGCGCGAGCGGGTTCCAGGCGAACCTCGATCCGGAGGCCTCGCTCGACGCGGTGCTGGAGCACCCGTCGTTCCGGGGCTATCCGCGCAGGGAGCCGACCCGCGCCTGGGCCACGGGGCTGATGAAGCTCGCGACCGACCGGTTCGGCGAGCACGGGTTTCCGGACGGCCGGGGCGTGAGCTTCATCATCGAGCGGAACGTCATCAACGGCAACGGGCGCCTCGGCGGCGGGGCGATCAACCTCGCGGGGGTGTCGGACTCCGTCATCCAGAACAACCTCATTTACGGCAACCTCGGCAGCGGGATCGCGCAGTGGGACAACGGGAACCCGTTCGACCAGGCCTATGTGGAGCCCGGCCCGCGCTCTCCGGAGCAGGTGAGCGGCCCTGACGCGCTGCCGCTCTGGGGCTGCCGCAACAACCTGATCCGCAACAACACCGTGGTCATGAGCACCCGGGGCCGGCCCGCGCTCCAGTGCGGCAACGGGAGCTGGGGTTGCCGGCTGCGGAACAACATCCTCGTCAGCGACGACTCGCCGTCGATCGAGGTGCTGAGCACGAGCATCTACCGGTTCGACGCGGGCCACAACGTGGTGACCCAGGTGAGCTACGGCGGGATGCCCGACGGGCTGAAGCGCCTGGCGGCGGCGCTGCCGGAGACGCGTGCGATCACGGGCATCACGCGCGCGCGGCTCGCGGCGGAGGTGGTGCGCGCGGGCGAGGAGCCGTGGGTGGTCGTGGAGGGGGGCTGGTGGAAGCTCAACCCGAACCGGCCGGATTTCAGGCCGAAGCGGTCGTCCAAGATGCTGCTCGGGCAGGGCGACGCGCGCGAGGTGCCGGCGCTGGATCTGCTCGGCGAGAAGCGCGGCGGCGCGGATCTCGGGGCGCTGTCGCCGGGGCCGGGCTGAGGGGGCGCGGGGGCCGGGGCCGGGCTTCCTGCCGTCCGAGGGCGCCGCAGGCGACCAAGAGCACCGGCGCGGCCGGGGCGGGCGGTCGGCGGACGCTGGCGCGGAAACGCTCGCGCGGGGGTATCGAGCCGGCAAAAAAGGTCTTGCCGTGGGAATGCAGCAGGCGAACGATCGCGCGGCGCTGGGGGTAATCACGTGGAAGGCCCGCGGCGCGCCCAAGGAGGACGGCGATGCGCGGCAGGACTTCTTCTCTTGTGTTCGTCTTCTGTTTCGTTGCGGGCGGAACGGTCGCAGCCTGCTCGGGTGAGACGACGGAGAACCCCGGCGGAGGCGGCGGGAGCGGCGGGAGCGGCAGCGGGGGAACGACGAGCAGCACGACGTCGAGCACGACGGGGGCGAGCAGCAGCAGCTCGACGACGGCCGCGTCAACGACGGCGACGTCGACCGGAGCGGGCGGCGCCGGGGGCGGCACGGTGTGCGATCAGGCGTGCGACAAGGCCGAGGAATGCATGGTTCCCGTGTGCGACCTCTTCACGTTCGACTGCGCAGAGCCGGCGGCGGAGTGCGGCGCTCAGTGCGTGCGCGACGCGACGTGCGAGCAGCTCCAGTCGCTCACAGGGGATGCCGTGGATCCGGAGCTCGCCGGCTGCCTGAGCGAGTGCCAGGGGACGGAAGGAGGCAGCGGCGTGGAGTGCCTGAGCTGCGCGGGGCAGAGCGGCTGTCTGACCGCCTGCGCGCTCAACGCGGACTGCCGGCCTTGGCTCGAGTGCGCACAAGCATGCATGGAGAGCGACCCTCAGCCGCAGTGCTTCAGCGATTGCAACGCGGCGCACCCTGACGCGGAAGATCTGTTCAACGCCGTGTATGCCTGCACCTGCACGGATTGCAGCGACACCTGCGGCGCTGTCGTAGATCCGTGCAACCAGCCGTGAATGCAGCGCTCTCGGAGCTCGCCGGCGTGGCCGACGTTGCGCGCCTTTCATCAGGTCACCGAGGCGCCCCCTTCAGCTCGACGTGATCCCACTTACATCAACGTGAGCTCAAAAGAGCGGCGCGGCGGCGCCGTCGCGGCGAGCGGCTGAGCGCGCCGCGATCCCACACAGCCGCGCGCCGGGCGCGTGTACACTCCGCCTCGTGTCGTCCGCGCCGCGCCGCGATTGCCTCCGGGCTCGCCTGTCTCGCCTCTGTGCCCGCCATCCTTCGAGTTCCTCGCTCCCCCGGCGCCGCCTTTCACGATGCGCGACGCCGGGCTTGCTCGCCGTCCTGGCGTGGCTCACGGCGTGCACCGGTCCGAGCGACGCCGGCGGCAGCCCGGCCGCGAAGGCGGACGCCCCCGGCCAGGCCCACGTGGCGCACGCGGCCGAAGGGACGGCGCCCGCCGCGGCTTCCGCGCTCGCGGCAGCCGCCACCTCCTCCGCGCTCGCGGCGGCACCGACGCCCGCCTCGCCCGCCGGCAGCGCGCACGCCGGCGCCGCCATCCCGGGCGGCGCATCCGCCGAGCCCGCGCCGAGCGCCGCCGGCGCGAGCGCCGCCCCGGTCGAGCCGCCTCCGCCCGGCTCGGCCGGCGCCGCGCTCTCCGTCTTCCCCCCGCAGCCGCTCGGGATCCCGCTCTCGCTCGGGTCCTGCCCCGCCGACATGGTCCTCGTCGGCGGCTATTGCATCGACCGCTACGAGGCGCACCTGGTCACCGACGCCGGCGGGGAGCTCGCCGTGCACCCGCATTTCAAGCGGCCCGAGCCGGGCGTCCGCTACGTCGCGCGCAGCGAGGCCGGCGTCTTCCCGCAGGCGTACATCAGCCGCGTCGAGGCCAAGGCCGCGTGCGCCGCCGCCGGCAAGCGCCTCTGCACGCGGCGCGAGTGGCAGCGCGCCTGCCGCGGCAACGGCGTCCACCGCTACCCTTACGGCCCCCGCGGCGAGCGCGGGCGGTGCAACACGAGCAAAGCCCACCTCCTGAGAGAGGTCTTCGGCGAGCACCCGCCGGGCGGGTGGAGCTACGAGCGCCACTTCAACAGCCCAGAGCTCAACCAGAAGCCGGGCTTCCTGGCGAGGAGCGGCGATTACGCCGGCTGCGCCAGCGAGCTCGGCGTTGTTGACATGATCGGCAATCTCCATGAGTGGGTCAGCGACATGGTCGATCGCGAGCTCGTGATGCGCATGCAGACCGAGGGCGTGGAGCGCCGCGACCAGCCCTGGCACGAGGGCAACGGCGTGTTCATGGGCGGCTTCTTCAGCACGACCAGCGAGCTCGGCCCGGGCTGCACCTTCACCACGATCGCCCACGAGCCGGCCTATCACGACTACTCGACGGGATTCCGGTGCTGCGACGAGGCCGAGCCGCCGGCGGCGCCGGGGCCGGCAGGCGCGATCCAGCGGGACGGCGGCTGACGGCGCGGCAGGCTGCGACGCGCAGCTCGGGGCGGAGCCACCAAATCCGATTGCGCCCATGGGTCCGGGACGGGTCCCTGGTGGATCCTCGCCGAAATAGGGTGCGTCGAGCCACCCAACTCCCCTTAGGATACGGTCATGTTCCTCGGTCGCCGCCCTGTGTCGCTTGCCCTGAGCGCCGCACTCGCGCTGGGGGTCATGCCGGCATCGGCGGAGCCAGACGCCTCCGGGCGATCTCCCGCTTCCGCCGCGCCGACCGCGGAAGCCGCCCCGCGCGACGCCCTCCATCGCGCCGATGAGGCGCGGCTCGCCGGCCGGTTCGCCGATGCCGTCGACGCTTACCGGGACGCTCTGGAGGACCATCGCGGCCCGGCGCTCCCCCTCGCGAAGCGCGCCGAGGTGCTCGGGGAGCTCGGTCTGTGCGAGCTCGCGCTCGGCGCGCACCGGGACGCCGCGGAGCACCTGCACCTGAGCCTCCAGCACCGGAGCCTGCTCTCCGTCGAGCAGCAGCGGCGCTTCGAGGCCGCGCAGAAGCAGGCCGATCGCGAGGTCGGCACGCTCTTCCTCGCCGTGAGCCCCCGCGACGCCGAGGTGCTCCTCGACGGGAAATCGCTCGGCGCATCGCGCCCGACCCACGTCGTCTTCGTCGAGCCCGGACCGCACACGATCCGCGCGAGGCTCGCCGGATACGCCGACGCGACGGCGGCGCTCCAGGCCGCGCGCGGCTCCTCGTCGAGCGTGACGCTGACCCTCCCCGCGAGGACGTCTCCCCCGGCGCCCTCCCCCGAGGCTCGCGGCGCTCCCGCGCCGGCCGAGGCTCCCGGCGCGCAAGCGCACACGCTGCGGCGGATCGCCCTCGGGACCGCCGCGGCGGGCGTCGTCCTCGGCGTTGGCTTCTGGGTCGCCGCCGGCGTGCTCGACGGCGTCGTCGACGAGCGCGCCGCGAGCCTCCGCGCGCGCGGCGGGCCCGGCGCGTGCAACGGCGCTGCGTTCCCGACGGAGTGCAAGCACCAGGAGTTCCTCATCGCGCGGCGCGACGGCGTTGGCGCGGCGGCCATCGCGGTCCTCGTCGCGAGCGGCGCGCTCGGGGCGCTCGCCGTGTCGTCGTACTGGTGGGCCCCGGACACCTCGCCGCGTCCAGCGATCGGCCTAGGGCCCGCAACCGCGGACGCGCCGGACACCGCGCCCCGCGTGGCGATCGGCCTCGGGCCCGTCGACGCGGACGCGCCGGGGTTGTCTCCCGGCGTGACGTTCCAGACCGTGTGGTAGGTTGCTCCCGTGACCTGGGGCACACGAGGGTGGCACGCTGCAGTGCGCTGCGCGCTCGGCGCTGCCGCGAGCGCCGCGATCGGGTGCGGCAGCGCGGTCAGCGTCTGCGGGTGCTTTCCCTACGACTGCGCCGACCACGTCGCGTGCGGCGCTTCCGACGCGCCGGAGACCGAGATCGAGCCCGACGCGCCGGGCGAGCCGGGTGCGCCTGCGGATCCCGGCGAGATCCCCTGCGGCGGCGATCCCAGGGACGGCGCGCCCCGGGACGGCTGCGGGGTGTTCGCGAGCAGCAGCCTGGGCGACGACGCGAACCCGGGCACGCGCGCGCGGCCGGTGCGCACCGTGCGCCGGGCGATCGAGCTCTCGCGCCAGGGCGCACGGCGCGTCTACGCCTGCGCGGAGATCTTCCCCGAAGCGGTCGAGGTCCCGGCCGGCACGCAGATCTGGGGAGGTCTCGACTGCGCGCACGGCTGGGCGTTCATCGGCGACCGCGCGCAGGCCACGCTCGCGCCCGCGCCGGATCTGATCCCGCTGCGGATCGAGGGAGGCGCCGGCACGTCGGTCGTGGCGGACGTGCTCGCGCGGTCCGCCGATGCCGCGCAGCCGAGCGGCTCCTCGATCGCGGCGCTGGTCCTGCCCGGCGCGACCGTGACGTTCCTTCGCAGCGCGCTCGTCGCGGGGAACGGCGCCGCCGGCGCGCCGGGCGCGGACGGGGGCGAGGGCGCCGCCGCGCCGGGCGCGGACGGCCGCAGCGGAGGCGGCGCGTGCTCTGCCGACGTGGTCCCCGGCGCGCCGTTGGTCACGACGGCGTGCGACGATGTCGACTCGATCGGGGGCTCCGGAGGCGACGGCGCCGTCAGCAGCGGCGACGACGGGCGCGACGGGCAGCCGGAGCCGATCTCGAACTCGATGGAGTGGGGGCACGCAGGGCAGGGCCAGACGAGCGGCGCGGCCTGCACCGACGGGATGCAGGGAATGCCAGGCACCCACGGCGCGCACGGCCGCGGGGCGGCGGGGCGCGGGGGCATGATCACGCGCGCGGGCTGGGAGGGCGTCCACGGCACGGACGGCGCGCGGGGGATCTCCGGCCAGGGCGGCGGGGGCGGCGGCGGGACGCTCGGCGGGGTGATGTACTGCGGCATGTCGACGGCGACGCCGAAGGGCGGGGCCAGCGGCGGCTCGGGCGGGGGCGGCGGCTGCGGGGGCAAGGGGGGACAGGGCGGCGGCTACGGCGGCGCGAGCATCGCGTTGATCAGCCTGAGCGCCGGCGTGACGCTGCACGACACGAAGCTGTCCTCCGCGAACGGTGGCCATGGCGGCGACGGGGGCGCCGGGCAGATCGGCGGCGAGGGGGGCAGCCGCGGCAGCGGCGGCGCGGCGAGGAACGGCTCGCTGCGGGGCTGCGACGGCGGGCGCGGCGGCCAAGGCGGCAACGGAGGTCACGGCGGCGGCGGCCTGGGTGGCCCGTCCATCGGGATCGCCTACCTGCTCGATCCGCCGGAGGTGCTGGGGACGCTGGCGCTACGCATCGGCGAGCCGGGCAAGGGCGGCGCGGGCGGGCGCCCGGACATGATCGAGCTGGCCGGACAGGACGGCGCGGTCGCCGAGGTGCTCGGCTTCGTTCAGTAGGCGCCGGCAGCACGAGCCCGCAATAGCGCTACAACGTCGTTCACGTTGAGATTCGGCGAGATCTGATTCACGGGAAGAGGACCGCAAGGTCGCAAGGGACGCAAGGGGAAGAGGAGAATACAGTTCCATCTCTGTCCCGTTGCGCCTCTTGTGCCATTGCGGTCTCTCCTCTTGCTGCATGTGCTCTTCCAGCTTGCTCCTAAATCCTCTTCGCTCTCTGGATCAGCGCGGGCTCTGGTGCCGGGCAGGCGTCATCGGGTGGAGCTCCCGGCGTCGAGCTCGCGCAGGAGCGCTTCCCTCCGCTCGGCGAGCTTCCCCCGCGGGAACCGCCGCGCGTGGCGCGTGAGCAGCTCGGCGGCCTCGGCGAGATGGCCGGCGCGCAGCGCGACCGCGGCCTCCTCGACGAGCCGGTGCTCCTCGAGGCGCGCCCCGCCGTCGCCGGGGCGCGCCCGATCGCGGCGCGCGGCAGCGCTGGCCGCCGCTCCCGTGGCCGTCGCTGCGGCCGGCGGCGCGGAGCTCT
Organism: Sorangium sp. So ce836; assembly: GCF_028553905.1. Classification (NCBI taxonomy): domain Bacteria; kingdom Pseudomonadati; phylum Myxococcota; order Polyangiales; family Polyangiaceae; genus Sorangium; species Sorangium sp. So ce836. Next base: position 12,633,821 of record NZ_CP102233.1, read on the forward strand.
CCTCGGCCTCCGCGAGCTCCACGCGGTGCGCGGCGCCGTCGTGCCGGCCTGTCGCCGGCGGCGCGCCGTCGAGAGCGCGCCGGGCGAGCGCCGCGTGCAGGCCGATGCCGGCCTGAGCGCGCGCAGGCGCCGGCCCCGCGGACGGCAGCGCGGCGCCGGCGGCCAGCACCGCCCCTGCGGCAGCGGCGGCGCAAAGGGGCTTCGCGACGCCGAGGGCGGCCGTGCCCCAGGTGCCTGCGCTGGCGGGCGCGCCGGCGCCCAGGTCCCCGAACCGGCGCAGCAGCCAGCCGCCGATGCGGTCGCGCAGCACGTCGCGCAGGAGCGACGCCGGCTGCCCGCCCTCGACGAAGGCTGGGAGGACCACCGGCGTTTCGTCCCACCCGCGCCGGCGCCAGCGCGCTCGCCGCCGCGCGTCGGCGGCCTCCAGATCCCGGCGCGCGAGGCGGAGGCGGCTCCACGCCGTGTTGACGGGGATGGCGAGGGCCTGGGCGATCTCGCCCATCTCCATCTCGAGGATGTCGTGCGCGACGAGGATGCAGCGCCGTTGCGGGCGCAGCTCGGCGAGCAGCGCATCGAGCGCCTTGTGCCGGTCGTCGTCGATGGCCCGGGACTCCGAGCTCGGCGATTCCTCCACGAGGGGCTCGAAGCCTTCGGGAGACCAGAGCTCCTCGCGGCGGCGATGGGCCCGGTCGCGGTAGTGCGAGAAGTGGTGCGTGGCGATGCTGATGAGCCAGGCGCGCAGCGTGCCCAGCTCGGGGTTGAACCGGCGCAGCCCGAGGTAGGCGCCCTGGAGCACCTCCTGCATCAGGTCGTCCAGGTCCTGCCGCGCCACGCCGAGGCGCAGCAGGTACGTGGCGAGCATCTCGCGATGCGTCCGCCAGATCGTCTCGAAGAGCGCGTTGTCTGATCCCAAGGCCACCTCACCTCGGCGCGCGCGAGGCCTCCGCAGGTCTTCGCGCCGCCGATCTCGCCATCCTCACTTCAGGAATTGCGGGCAGGCGCCCGGCGTCGTCACGGAATCGACGCCGTCGCCTTCGGCTGTGCCGGCCGCTTCCCGGCGAGACGCGTCGGCTGGTCGCAGCACGTTTCTCGACGCGGATGCGGAGGGGCTGAGGCAAGAATCCGTCGCGCAGCACCCGTGCCTGGTTGTTGACCGGTTGAAGGTGGCTCCGGAAGGATGCCCGGTGAACAACCTGCCGCAGGGCGGTTTGCTTGGACAACCCATGTCCCTGCTGAGCGAACAGCCTTCGCGGCCGCAAGGGAGGAATCGTGGCAACAGCGAGAACGAAGAAGAAGTCAGCGCCGGCCAGGCCGAGCGCGCCCGATGAAGCTGCCGAGGCGTTTGCGCAGATCGAGCCCGAGCTCGATCGCATCGAGAAGGTCGTTCCCATCAACGTCGATATCCCGCGCGCGGTCGCCGTCGCCGTGGGCGCCGTTCCGCACCTCAAGGCGCTGCGCGCGCGCTTCCTGGAAGAGCTGCCCAGGTTCCCGATCGAGGCGCTGGACAAGCTGATGAGCTACGCGCTCGGCGCCTGGTACGCGCACCTCTTGGCGTTGCCCGCCGGCCCGGGCCAGGACGGGCTGAAGCCGCTCCTCGAGGAGGCGTCCGCGCTGCGCGCCGACCTGCTCGTGGCGGCGGAGGCCCTCGCGCACAAGGGCTTCGTGGACGCGGGCCGCGTCGCGGAGATCCGGAGCGGCAACGGCCACCTCGACACGGCCAACGATCTGGTCGCGCTGGCCGCGCTCTTCGGGGAGTCGTGGGGCGCGGTGAAGCACAAGACGACGGTGGAGTGGCCGGACGTGGAGCGCGCGTCGAAGCTCGGTCCGGAGCTGCTCGTGGCCCTCGGCGCGCGCAACCAGCCGGGGGTGCCGGCGCCCAAGGCGGCCGATCCGGCGGATCGACGCGCGCGGGCGTTTACGCTGCTCGTGCGGGCGTACGACCAGTGCCGCCGCGGCGTGACGTACCTGCGGTGGGTCGAGGGGGACTACGACGCGATCGCGCCGTCGCTGTTCGCGGGGCGCGGCGGAGCGCGGCGCGGGGCGCCGGCGAAGGATGAGGCGACGGACGAGGGCGCGGAGGGAGAGCCCGCGGGAGAAAGCGGGCTGGGGCTGGGGGACGGCGAGACGCTGAAGGAGTAGCGCGGCGGAAGGGCCGGAGGCGGGGGCGGCGAGGCCCCACCTCGAGGCCGGAGCAACGGACGCGGCGGGGCGGCGCTGAACGACCGGCCCCGTCGGCCTCGCCGGCCTCCGGCTCGGTGTGCCGCGCACACGGCGTCCGCGATGACCGGTCCGACCGGCCCAATCCCGCTGGAAGCACGCTCTTCGAGCGGTCGGACCGCCCCGTTGGGGACAGCGCGACCCCGGCGGGGGCGGTCCGACCGCCGCTCTGCTGCCAGGATCGTTGTCCAGCAGGCGGTCCGACCGCCTCCCCGCTGTCGAGATCGATGCCGGAAGGGCGGTCCGACCGCCCTCTCGCTGTCGAGATCGATGCCGGAAGGGCGGTCCGACCGCCCTCCCGCTGTCGAGAGGACCGTTCAGAGAGCGGTCCGACCGCCCCGTCGCTGTCGAGATCGGCCCCCCGAGCTTACTCGATGAGCTCGACGCGTCCGCGCTACGGCGAGGAGCGGATGACTCGCACACCAGCCAATTTGCCGCTCTGCCCTATCTCCAATACCCAGTTTACAGGACGCAAGAACGCCACGAGCGACCCTGTGCTCGGCTCGCGCGGCGCGCTTCCCCGTACCTCCTTCACGCGGCGATCCATCGTCGCCGCTCGACCTGGGGCAGGCGTGGCATGCTCGATCCATGGGCGATGACCAGCACAGGCAGGCCCCCTCGGGTACGTCATCCTGCAGCACGCCGCGCGTGAGGCGTATCCCGCGAGGGCCTACCAGCGATGGATCCCCAAGATCCCAAAGGCCTATCGCCAGGCGCTCCTCGGCGAGGACGGGGACGCGCCCAGCCCGGACCCGCACCACCTCGCGACCCTGCGGTACTACCGCGGCCTCATGCCCATGGCACAGGAGGCGCGGAAGCCGATGTTCCTGCTCACGCCCGCCGACGGCGCCATCGGCAGCAACGCCGTCGCCGTGCAGGACTGCCGGCGCGACTTCGAGGCGCTCGCACACCGCATCGCCGCCGCCGCCGGCAGCCCGCTGGCCCCGCGTCCGACCTGAGCGCTCCTTGCCCGGAGCGGCTCAGCCCGGCGGCCGCTCCAGAGCGGTTCTGATCCGTCTCTGGTACGAGCGTCGCAGAGCGGCGGTCACCCGCACAGGAGACGGGCCCAGATCGGCGTTTTCGGCGCGCAAGCGCACTCCTGTGCGCTGAGCACCGAAAACGTCGAGATGGGCCCGTATCCGAAGCGGGTGACCGCCGCTCACGCCGCGAACATCCGGTCGAGCACCGCCCTCGGCTCGCCGCCCTGCAGGATCGCCTCGAGCGCCTCGAACACCCCGCCGTCCACCCGCCGCGCCTTCGCGAACGCCACGATGCGCGGGATCAGCGGGATCGCCTCCACGCGCAGCCGGGCCTCCGCGACCGCTTCGTCGAGCGTCCGCCCGCGCGCGAGCGCCTTGCCGAGGATCACCTCGGGGCGGCCCGCGAGCCGGATCGACGCGAGCAGATCGCCATAACCGCCGAGCCCCAGCATCGTCCGCTCCTCCGCGCCCGCCGCGGCGGCGATGCGCGCCGCGCTGTCGACCGCCCTCGAGATGAGCGCGGCGAGCAGCCCCGGCCCGGCGCCCGCCTGCTCGGCGAAGCCGACGCCGACCGCCAGGCACCCCACCAGCGCCGAGGCCCACTCCAGGCCCTGGAGATCCGGCGTCGTGTAGACGTGGAGCGCGGGCGACTGGAACGCCGCGGTCACCGCCGCGTGCACCTCGGGGAACCGCGAGCCGCACACCATCGCCGAGGGGCGGCCCTCCCGCAGCTCGTCCTCCTGCACCGGGCCGCCCAGCGCACCCACCCGGCGCGCCGGCGTCTCCTCGCGCACGAGATCCGAGACGGTCTTCAGCGCCTCGCCCTCGAGGCCGCGCACGCCGTGGATCACGAGGTGCGCGCCGTCCATGTGATCGCCGAGCGCGCGCAACGCCGTCCGGGCCGCGTTCGACGGCACCGCGATCACGAGCAGCCGCGCCCGCGCGACCTCCGCGTGGTCCCGCACGATCCGCGGGCCGTCGTTGATCTGCGGGTGCTCGCGGCGCGAGTACAGGAGCACCTCGGCCCCGGTGCGGCTCGCCGCGAGCGCGAGCGCCACGCCCCAGAAGCCGCCGCCGATGACCCCGACCGCAGGACGCGCGCTCACCGGCCACCTCCGGCGCCGTTCATCGCGCCCGCGGCGCCGCCGCGCGCCGAGGCCGCGCCCCGCGGCGGCTCGTCGAATGACGGCGGCGGCGAGGACGGCGCGAGCGGCGGGAGCGGCGGCTGGACCTGCAGGCCAGAAGGAACGCCGGGCGGCGCGATCACGTCCCACGCGGCGCCGTGCGCGGCGAGGCGGTTCTGGTAGTAAAAGAGCAGGTTCGTGTCGCAGATGGCGATGCCCTCCGGCCGCGAGTCGAGCACCGGCGTCGCGTGGTAGCCGGCGAAGGCGCGCAGCGCGCGCTCGACGATGTCCCCGCCCGAGCCGAGCCGGACGTCCTCGCCCAGCACGATGCACCCCTGCTGCTCCAGCGCGCGCAGCCGATCGCACAGCGCCACCACGTCGGCCGCGAGGTCGTCGCGCGGCACCGTGAGCACGTCGCGCTGGCGGAGCACCGTGAAGAGATCCGCGGCCGGCGCGTGGCTGCGGAGCCGGGCGAAGCTCGCCGCCGCGACCACGTGCGTCGCCATCACGACCGTGTCGCGCGCGTACGCCCGGCAGATCTCCTCGCCGAGCTCGCGGGCGTACTGGGCGTCGCGCGCGGCGTCGATGTTCGGGACGCCGTCCTGGTTCTTCACGTAGCTCGCCGGGTCGACCTCGCGGCCGCGCGCGTCGAACGAGCGGCCGAGCTCGTCGACCCGGTTGCCGAACGGATCGAGCGGCTCCGAGAAGCGGATGACCACCGCTGCGTTCATCGCGAGCAGCTTGCGGAGGAACGAGGCGATGCGGCCGATCCGGCTCGACTCGTCGTCCTCGATGATGAAGCGGCCCTTGCCGGCCTCGGAGAGGAAATCGGCGATGAGCGTCTCGGCCTCGAGCGTGATGAGGTAGTTGATCGTGGCCGGGACGAAGAAGATGCGGCGCTCGCGGCCGCTCAGCAGCGTCCGCGTGTAGGCCTCGAAGGCGCTGCCGACCAGGCCCAGCTTGAGCCTCCGCTCGATGCCGCCCGAGCGCGACCGCGTGCCCCCGGGGAAGAACAGCGAGTGATAGCCGCGCTCGAGGAGCACGCTCGAGTACGTCTTCAGCACGTCCTTGTAGAGGTTGTGCCGGATGCGCCGATCCACCCGGTAGGCGCCGAGGTTGTGCATGAAGAACGAGAGGACCGGGTTCGTGAACAGGTTCTTGCCGGCGCCGTAGGTGGCGGGCGGCAGGCCGGCGCGCTCGAGGGCGTAGCCGAACACGATCGAGTCCATGTTCGAGAGGTGCGTCGGGACGTAGACCGCGGTGCCGCGCTGCACGAGCGACCGGAGCTTCGCGAGCGGGCCCTGCACGAGCACCCGGTCGGCGAGCAGCTCGAGGCTGACGAGCTTGCGCGGGTCGCGGACCACGGTCACGAGCTTGCGCGGCGCGAGCAGGGCGCTCACGACCGGCGGCAGCAGCCGCGACGACAGCTGGTAGACGCGCCGGTCGAAGTTCCCCGCGATGTCCCAGGCGTACTCCTCGGCGAGCTCGCGTAGGCGGCGGCGGCGCTCCGCGTCGTGCATGCGACCGAGCGAGCGGGCGAGCCGCTGCCACTCGCCGAGCTCGCGGACGTCCTGCGGCTTCCGGGACCCCTCGAGCCGCTTCGCCTCCTGGTACGCCGCCTCGTTCATGGCGAGCAGCGGATCCCTCGTGGCGCCGAGGACCCGGTCGACCACGGTGCGCACGATCTCGTCGCGCGCGTCGTTGAACCCGAAGATGGGAGCGCGGGAGTCCATGGCCCTAGTCGTATAGAAAACAGGCGGCGGGCGCGAGCGGAATACGGCCGCGCGCGACCCCGTGACTCAGCGGTAATCGTCCTTCGCGCGCCGCACGGCGGCGAACACGTCGGGCAGCGTGGGCCCCGGGAAGCGGGCCCGCACGGACGCCTCGCCGCAGCGCAGGAACGGGTTCGTCGCGAGCTCCTCGGCGATGGTGCTCCCGACCGTGGGCTCGCCGCGCTCGCGCGCCGCGCGGGCGGCCGCGAGCTTCCTGCGCACGGCCTCGCTCTCGGGCTCGACCGTCTCGGCGAAGCGGAGGTTGTTCACGGTGTACTCGTGGCCGCAGAAGACGCGCGTGTGCACCGGGAGGGCGGCGAGCTTGGAGAGCGAGGCGTGCATCACCTCCGGCGTGCCCTCGAACATGCGGCCGCAGCCGCCGATGAAGAGCGTGTCCCCGGTAAAGACGGCGTCCTCGACGCAATAGGCCACGGCGCCCATCGTGTGGCCGGGGACGTGCAGCGGCCGGAAGGTGAGGCCGGCGACCTCGACCGGCTTGCCCTCCTCGACCCGCTCGGTCTGGGCGGGCACGCGCCCGACGTCGCTCGCGTGGGCGTAGACGGGGAGGTCGCCGTAGCGCTGGCGGAGCGCCTCGTTGCCGCCGACGTGATCGTGGTGGTGGTGCGTGTTGATGATGGCGACCAGCCGGAGCTGCTCGCGCTCGAGCGCCGCGACGACCGGATCGGCCTCCGACGGGTCGATGACGATCGCCTCGCGCCGCCCGTCCGCGGCCGCGAGGTACGCGTAGTTGTCGCTGAGGCAGGGCACGGGGAGGATGCGCATGGGGCGAGAAATATAGTGCGGCCCGCTCGGGGAGCCTGTGAAAAACTCGGGGCAGATGACGTAATGCGGTGCGCTCGTCGATTTCGATCGACACGGCGCGCGGGATGACGCTGGCGGGCCGCCGCGCGCCGTGACGCGGGCGCGGTCGTGTGGCAGAGGGGCCGTGCATGGCGTCCGCCGAGCCCTCTGTCCGCTACCGCATCGGCGTCGATGAGAACGGCCTCGGCCCGCGGCTCGGTCCGATGGTGGTGACGGCCGTCCTCTCGCGCGTCACCGAGGCCGGCTGGGAGACGGCCGGCCGCGCGCCGCGCGGCGCCCTGGCGCAGCGGCTCGGCGACTCGAAGCAGCTCGTCGCGCACGGGGACGTCTCGCTCGGCGAGGCGTGGGCCCGCGCGCTGGTCGCCCGCGGCTGCGGCCGCGCGGCGGCGGCCGCCGAGCCGTCGTCGGTCGACGAGCTGATCCACGCGGTCGCGCTCGAGGACGGCGCCGCGCTGCGCGCGCTCTGCCCGGGCCACGTCGAGGCGCAGTGCTGGTCGACGGAGGGCGAGGGGTTCACCGCGCCCGACAAGCTGATGCGCGCCATCGGCCGCGACCTCGACAAGCTCGCCGACAAGGGGGTCGAGATCGTGGCCGTGCGCTCGGTGCTGCTCTGCGCGAAGCGGATGAACGACGGGGTGCGCGCCGGGAAGAACCGGTTCGTGCTCGATCTCCACGCGATGGAGCGGCTCATCCTCGAGCTCGGCGGCCTCGCCGGCGCGGAGGTCTTCGCGGTGTGCGGCAAGGTCGGCGGCTTCGGCAAGTACGGGTCGGCGTTCGGCCCGCTCGCCGGGCGGCTGCACCTCGCGCTCGAGGAGGGCCGCGCCCGCAGCGTCTACCGCTTCCCCGGGCTCGGCGAGATCGCGTTCGTCCGCGACAGCGACGCCTCGGATCTCTGCGTGGCGATGGCGTCGATGGTGGGCAAGTACATGCGCGAGGCGCTGATGGAGCGGGTCGCGCGCCATTACCAGCGCGCGGTCCCGGGGCTGCACGGGGCGAGCGGCTACCACGATCCGGTGACCACGGCGTTCATCGGGGCGACCCGGCTCGTCCGCCGCGCGCGCGAGATCCCCGACGACTGCTTCGAGCGGCGCGCCGCCGAGGGCGAGGCCCCGCTCGAGGGCGGCGGCGCATGACGTCGAGCCCGGCGCCGCGCGGGGCGGCGGCCGCGGGGTGAAACCGCCGGCGGCGCGCGGCGTAGGAGGGGTGGATGCGCTACCCTCGACCGGCCAGGTGGATGATGAATTGGCTCCGCGCTGCACGCCTGTTCTTCGCGCTCTTGCTCGTCGCGTCCGCCGCCCTGGTCGCGTGCTGGCGCGCGGGCGCTGCGGGGGAGGCGAGCAAGGCTGCCCCGGAGTCCAAGGAGGCTGTGACGATGTCGGATAGAACCTATCGTAAACCGTCGGAGGAGGAGCTGCGGAAGCAGCTCACGCCGCTCGCGTACGAGGTGACCCAGCGCGACGCGACCGAGCCGCCGTTCCGCAACGCCTTCTGGAACAACCATGAGGCGGGCCTCTACGTGGATGCCGTGACCGGCGAGCCGCTCTTTTCCTCGCGCGACAAGTTCGACTCGGGCACCGGTTGGCCGAGCTTCACGCGCCCGGTCGAGCTGAATCGGGTCGTGGAGCGCTCGGACCGGACCCACGGGATGGTCCGGACGGAGGTCCGCTCGAAGGCCGGCGACTCGCACCTCGGGCACGTCTTCGAGGACGGCCCGGCGCCGCGCGGGCTGCGGTACTGCATCAACTCCGCGTCTCTCCGGTTCATCCCGCTCGATCGCCTCGAGGCGGAGGGCTACGGCGCCTACCGGTCCCAGGTCGAGGGCCGGAGCCGCGCGCCGGCGGAGCAGGCCGGCGCGAACGCCTGCGCCGTGCCGGCGTCGGGGGAGGCCCCCGGCTGCAAGACCACGCTGGAGACGGCCATCCTGGCGGGCGGCTGCTTCTGGGGGATGGAGGAGCTGCTCCGCAAGATCCCGGGCGTCCTCGAGACGGAGGTCGGTTACACCGGCGGCCGGACGAAGGATCCGACGTATCGCGACGTGAAGACCGGGGACACGGGCCACGCCGAGTCGGTGCGCATCGTCTTCGATCCGGCGAAGGTGTCGTATGCCGAGCTGCTCGAGAAGTGGTTCTTCCGCATGCACGATCCGACGACGCGCAACCGCCAGGGCAACGATGTCGGCACGCAGTACCGCTCGGCCATCTTCGTGACGACGCCCGAGCAGCGCCGCGTCGCCGAGGAGGTGAAGGCGCGCGTGGACCGGAGCGGCAAGTGGCGCGCGCCGGTCGTGACCGAGATCGTGGAGGCCGGGCAGTTCACGCGCGCCGAGGAGTACCACCAGAAGTACCTGGTGAAGTACCCGGACGGGTACACCTGCCATTACATGCGCGACTGACGCGTCGATTCGAGCGCGCTTCTCTGGCGGCTGCAGCAAGAGGAGAGACCGCAAGGGCGCAAGAGGCGCAACGGGACAGAGATGGAATTGTATTCTTCTCTTTCCCTGGCGACCCCTGCGCCCTTGCGGTCCTCTTCTGAATCGATTTTCGCCGAATCTCGACGTGATCGGCGTTCTAGCCGCTCCCCTGGAAGGCCAGCGCGCGCAGCCGGCGGCCGCGCCCCCGTGGGGGGCGCAGGCCAGCGCGCAAGGGTGCGGCGCGAGGGGCGTTCTAGCGCGGCGAGGCGCTCAGCGGTTCGCGATGTGGATCGCCGCGCCCATGGCGTGGGCGGCGGCTTCCATCAGCGACTCGCCGAGGGTCGGGTGCGGGTGGATCGTGAGCGAGAGGTCCTCGAGGAAGGCCGCCATCTCGAGCGAGAGGGACGCCTCGCTGATCATCGTGCTCGCCTCCGGGCCGACGATGTGGACGCCGAGCACCTGCTTCGTCTTCTTGTCGGCGACGATCTTCACGAAGCCCTCGGTCTCGTTCATGGCCATGGCCTTGCCGAGCACCGAGAACGGGAACTTGCCGACGCTGACCTCGAGGCCCTTCGCCTTCGCCTCCGCCTCGGTGAGCCCCACCGTCGCGATCTCCGGATCGGTGAAGATCGCGCCCGGGATCGCGACCCAGTCCTTCGCGGCCTTGTGACCCGCGATGACCTCCGCGACGATCTCGCCCTCCTTCGTCGCCTTGTGCGCGAGCAGGGGCGGGCCGCTGACGTCGCCGACCGCGTAGATCGACGGCACGTTGGTGCGGCCCGTCTTGTCCGTGGGGATGAACCCGCGCTGATCGACCGTCACGCCGACCTTCTCGAGGCCGAGCCCCTTGGAGGTCGGCCGCATGCCGACGGCGACCAGCACCGTGTCGACGACGATCGTCTGCTCCTTGCCCTCGATCTGGATCTTCACCCCGACCGAGCCGTCCTTCTGCTTCTCGTACCCGATCGCCTTGGCGTTCTTGTGGATCGTGCCGCCGCGCTTCAGGATCTTGCGCTCGACGATCTTGGTGCAGTCGGGGTCGACGCCCGTGAGCAGCTCGGGCAGCGCCTCGACCACGGTGAGCTGGGAGCCGAAGGCCTGGTAGACCATGCCGAGCTCGAGGCCGATGACGCCGCCGCCGATCACGAGCAGCCGCTTCGGGATCTGGCGCAGGCTCACCGCCTCCTTCGCGCCGATGATCGACTGGCCGTCGAACTTGAACGACGGGATCTCGATCGTGGTCGAGCCGGTGGCGATGACGATCCCCTTGGTCGCCTCGATCTGCTCCACCGAGCCGTCCGGCAGGGTCACGTCCACGCGCTTCGGCCCGACGATCGTGGCGGTGCCGGTCAGCAGGTCGGCGCCGTTGCCCTTGAGCAGCGACCTGACGCCGCCGGTGAGCTTCTTGACGATGCCTTCCTTCCAGTCCTGCATCGCGTTGGCGTCGAGCTCGACGCCGCTGACCTTGATCCCCATCGAGGCGCCGGCCTGCGACTTCTCGTAGAGGTGGGCGGCGGAGATCAGCGCCTTGGAGGGGATACACCCCCAGTTGAGGCAGACGCCGCCGGGCTGCTCCTTCTCGATGCAGAGCGTCTTCTGCTTGAGCTGAGCCAGCCGGATGGCGCAGGGGTAACCGCCCGGGCCGGCACCGATCACGATTGCGTCGTAGGTCTTCATCCTTGTCCTTGTTGTGCGCTTCGGAGACTGGGATTAGGGGCGCCGGGGTCCGTCAGGCAAGCCCCTCGCCGACCAGCCCTGAGGCCGCGCCCGCAACCGCGAGCCGTGCCCGGGGTGCCCGGGGCTTACACGACCTCGCACCGAGGGGAAATCCCTCCCGTGGTCAGCGTCCGCCGCCGTGCGCGGGCGCTTTCGGGGAGCGCAGGAGCTCCGCGCGCTGGTCGCGCAGGTGCCAGGGCAGCTCGGCGTAGACGTCGTCGAACAGGGTCTCGCGGGCGGGCGGGTCCATCCCCTCGACCTCCGCGACGGCGGCGGCGATCTCGGCGTTGAGCTCCGCCTCGAGGGCGGCCTCCGCCGCGTCGTCGAGGAGGCCGCGGGCGGCGAGGTGGCGCCCGAGGCGCAGCAGCGGGTCGCGCGCCGTCCAGCGATCGACCTCCTCCTGCGACCGGTACCGGCTCGGGTCGTCGCTCGAGGAGTGCGCGCCGACCCGGTAGGTGAGCGCCTCGATGAAGCCGGGGCCGCCGCCGGCCCGGGCCCGCGCGACCGCCTCGGAGACGGCGCGGTAGACCGCGATGACGTCGTTGCCGTCGACCCGCACCGACGGGACGCCGTAGGCCCGGCCCTTGATGGCGATCGTCCTGGAGGCCGTCTGCCGGTCGGTCGGCACGCTGATCGCCCAGTGGTTGTTCTGGCAGATCATCACGCAGGGCGCCTTGAAGACGCCCGCGAAGTTCATCGCGCTGTGGAAGTCGGGCTCGCTCGTCGCGCCGTCGCCCAGGAAGCCCACCACCACCGTGCGGTCGCGCCGCAGCTTCGCGGCCCACGCGGCGCCGACCGCCTGGGGGATCTGCGGGCCGATGCAGCTCGACCAGGACACCTGGTTCACCTGCCGGCCGCTCATGTGCGACGGCATCTGGCGCCCCTTGAGGAGGTCGCCCGAGTTGCCGAACACCTGAGCCACGTAACTGCGCAGCGGGAAGCCGCGCACCAGCATCATCACGCTCTCGCGCAGCGCGGGGAAGATCCAGTCCGTGGGCTCGAGCGCGAGCGCGGCGGCGATCGGCGTCGCCTCCTGGCCGGTGCACGCGCCGTAGAAGCCGATCCGCCCCTGCCGCTGGAGCAGGAGCATGCGCGCGTCGAGCAGCCGGAGGCGCTTGATCTCGCGGTACGCGCGCAGGAGCAGCGCGTCGGCCAGGCCGGGATCGGTCGCGGGATCGAGCGTTCCGTCGTCGCGGAGGACGCTGAGCAAGCCCTCGTCGTCCGCCTCCCCCGCGCGGGGCGGCGGCGCGTGAGGTGGAGGGGCGCCTTCGGCCCTGGTCGAGGCGCCGGGCGGCGTGGCTTCCAGCTCGCTCATGACCGGACCATACCGCGAAATGGCGGCGATCGCGGCCCCTTCGGCGCGCCGGCGCGGGGCCGCCCGCCCCGCTCGCCCGCCGGAGCGAACCGGCCCGCACGCCGGCGCGAGGCGCTCAGCCGAGGAGGACGCGGAACATCCGCTTGCTGTCGGAGAGGTAGTAATAGGCGGCGCGGTCCGCGTCGCCCATGAGATCGAGGATGGCGCGCTCCATCTCGTCCGGGCTCAGCGTGTTGGACACCTCCCAGGTGTTGGGGGTGACCTCGTCGCCCTGCCACGGTCCGGCGCAGAGCGCGACGAGGCGCGCCCGGTTCTCCTCGTCGGCGATCGAGAACGTGAGGATGTAGTCGTGGTTGACGAAGCCGCTATACAGCTTGTTGTCCCGCGGCATCTGGTCTCTCCCTGTGCTGGCCGCGCCGCGCGGCGGCGCCGCGCGCGCCGGTGGTCGGATCCCCGCGCCGGCGCCCGCGCGGGTGACGTGCGCCCCGCGCCCTCACCGCGGGCCGGGCGGCAGCGGCGCGGCCGCGTCCTCGTCGTCGTCGTCCTCCTCGGGGCGGCGCGCGCCGAGCGTGAAGACGTGCAGCGCGACGAGGCTCGCGCCGAGGAACACCTCCGACCGGCTCACGAGCTCGGCGCGGCGATGGGCGCGCTCGAGCTCCATGCCGCGCTCCCCCTCGCCGCGCCGCGCGCCCTCGCGGTGGAGCGCCGCGATGCGGGGGGTGAGCGCGAGGCCGACGTACGCGGCGCACCCGGCCATCGCCATGGCGACGAGCCGGCGCACGCGGGCCGCGCGGCCCGCGCCCCGGCGGCCCGCCGCCCAGGTGCGCGCCACCTCCGCGCCGAGGAGGATGACGGCGGCGCCGAGCGCGAGCTGATCGAAGCGGGCGAAGGCCGCGCTCATCGCGTCGCCGGAGAAGGGCGCCGGCGTGAGCCGGAAGACGAACGGCGCGGCGCAGGCGCCCAGCGTCACGACGCCGCCGGCCCAGGCGCCCGCCGCGAGCGCGGCCACGCTCGCGGCCACGCGATCGATCAGGGAACGGCGCGACGCGGCGCGCTCTTCGGGGCTCGGGGCGAGGTCGGCCTCGCTGAACTGGGCGTCATCGTTCATGCATCCACCTCGGAGCCGATGGCGGCGATCGCCTCCTCGACGGCCCCCTGATCGGCCTTCCGGTCGTCGCCGCGCATCGCCGCGATCGCCGGCAGGGCGGCCGCGAGGCGCGCGCGGCCGGCGGCGGCGACGGCGAGCGTGCGCCGGTGGCGGTCCCACGCGTCGAGCTCGCTCAGGATCTCGCGGATCGCGCGCTCGTGGCGCATCCGCGCGAGCGCGACGCGCGCGTGCCAGCGCAGCGGGTCCCGGCCGAGGCCGAGCCGGCGGCCGAAGGCGCGCCGCTCGAGCGCGCCCCGCGAGGCGGCGAGGCCGAGCTCGCCACAGAGCTCGATCGCCGCGGCCTCGTCCTCGTGATCGACGCCGCGGAGCTTCCCCTCCACGACCTCGACGAGCACCGCGTGGCCCGCCGGATCGCCGAAGCGCGCGGTGACGACCGCCGCCGCGGCCCGGACGAGCGGCGACGCGTGGCCGAGCAGCGCGCGCGCCCGCGCCATGCACGGCGAGGGGAGCTCGCCGTTCGCCTCGCCCAGCTCCTCGAACATCCGCAGGGCGATGTGGCAGACGAGCGGGTCGCCGTCGTGCGTGGCCTGCATGACGGCCTCGAGCGCGTCGGCCGGCTGGGCGCAGACGCGGGGGAACGCGATGACCGCCTGGAAGCGGACCTCGGGCCGCTCGTCCGAGAGGGCGCGCCGGAGCCGGCCCGTGGCGCGCACGTCGCCGATCTCGCCGAGCGCGGTGATCGCCATCTGCCGGACGTTGGGGTCGACGTCCTCGACGGCGAGGAGCAGCGCGGGCAGCGCCTCGACGGCCTTCGTGTCGGCGAGGGCGATGGCCGCCGCCGCGCGCACGGCCGCGTGCGCGTCGGAGCGCAGCGCGCCCTCGATCGCGCGCAGGACCCGCTCCCGCGCCGTCGCGGCGTACGGGACGAGATCGGTCACCGCCTCCACGCGCACGGCGGGCTTCTGCGAGGCGACGTCGCGCAGCGCAGCCTCGAGCGTCCTCTTCGCGGGGGCCGGTCCAAACACGCGGCCAACGCTAGCACGGTCGCCGCGCGGCGCCGGATCGCACCGCGCGGCGCTCAGCCGCCGCCCGCGCCGCCCGAGCCGCCAGCGCCGCCGCCCTCGCCGTCCGAGCCGCCCGCGCCGCCGGCACCACCTTCACCGTTCGAGCCGCCGGCGCCGCCCTCGCCTCCCGAGCCGCCGGCGCCGCCCTCGCCGCCGGCGCCGCCCGCGCCCGGCGTGTACGGCGTCCACGCGGGCTGCTCGGGCGCGGCCCCGCAGACCCCGGGCCCGCTGTCGGCGTCGCCCGAGGTCTCGCCGGGCGCGCTCGGGGGAGAGGACGGATCCGGCAGGCACGCCTTCGAGCCCTCCGGCTCGGCGTCGACGATCGCGGCGTTGCGCTCGCCCGGCGGGATCGCCGCGGCGCTCCGGATGTCGCGCAGCGCGACGCACGAGTAGCCGCTGCGGCAGTCGTCGTCGTCGTCGCAGGTGGCCATGCAGAACGTCCGCGCGAAGCGCGGCCAGCGGACGTTCTCGAGCGCGCCGCACGCCTGATCGAGCACCGGGTTGAACGCGACGCAGACGCTGCTGCCCTGGCAGCTGTCCGGCTTGCAGTTGAAGACCGTGCAGTAGCCGCCGGGCTGCGTGCCGTCGCAGAAGAGCTCCTGCTCTTGCTGCGCGCAATCGAGCGACGTGATGCAAGCGTCGCCGATCTGCGGGCCGCATCCGGCGAGCAGCGAGGAGGCGCCGAGGACGACGAGCAGGAGGGCGGGCCCGGTGAGGCGGAGCATCGAGGAGGGCCGCTTAGTACCGGCAGGGGCGCCGGCGCGCAAGCATGCGCCAGCGCCGCCGCGCGGAACCTGCGCTCCCTTCCGCCCGAATTGACACCTTGCCCTCAGGCCTCTAGAAACGACCGGACCGGGGTTGACCCCGGAGAATGAAGCGAAGGCCATGGCGACTTACATCACCGAAGACTGCATCAACTGCGGCGCCTGCGAGCCCGAATGCCCGAACGAAGCCATCAGCGAGGGCGATGAGATCTACGTGATCGATCCGGAGCTCTGCACGGAGTGCGTCGGCTTCTACGACCACGAGGCGTGCCAGGCCGTGTGCCCGGTCGAGTGCTGCCTGCCGAACCCGCAGATCGTGGAGACCGAGGAGACGCTCATCGCGCGCGCCATCAAGCTGCACCCCGACGATGCCGATCTGCAGAAGCGCGCCGCCGCGAACGACTACCCCTCGCGCTTCCGCAAGTAGAGCATCGTCTCGAGCACCATCGCGTCGCCCCTCGGCCGCGCTCCCCATGCCTCCGCCGGCACCGTCGGTTCAACGCGGCGCCCGGGTCACACCGTGATCCGGCGCTGGGCCGCAGCGCTCCTCGCGGGGGCCTGCGCGGGCTGCCACGGCAGCGGGCCGCTGCTCCATCCGGCCCACGTCCTTCACCCGGGCAAGGTGAGCGTCGGCGCCGGCCTGTCGGGCGACATGGTCGTCGCCGGCGCGACGGTCGCCCCGCCGGGCGCCGCCGGCGACGCGGCCGCGACCGAGGGCGCCGCGCAGCGGAAGCTCTCCGAGATCGCCGTGTCGCCGGGCATCGCGCCGTGGGCCGGCGCCCGCGTCGGGATCGAGGGCGGGAACGAGGCAGGGCTGACGTACACGGGGCGCGCCCTCCGGCTCGACGGACGCCACGCGTTCCCGCTCGGCGACGCGGCCCTGTCCATCGGCCTCGGCGCCTCCGCGCTCTTCGCCGGCGCTCCGGGCCCGCTCGCGGAGCCGAGCGCGGAGGGGGGCGACGTCGGCGACGTTTACGGCGCCGGGGTCGACGTCCCGATCCTGCTCGGCTTCCGGTCGGACGCGGATCTCTACGCGCTCTGGTTCGGCCCGCGGCTCGGGCTCGAGCTCCTCGGCGGCGAGGTGCGGCTGCCGCCCGCCGGGTCGGCCTCCCGGGGGCCCCTCGTCGACGCGTCGGGCCAGCACCTCCGGCTCGGGTTCGTGCTGGGCGTGCGCGCCGGGTTCCGCCACGTGCATGTCGCCCTGGAGGCGACAGCGACGTACCACCACGCCACGGGCGAGATCGGCGGCACCCCGGTCGCCATCGACCAGGGCACGATCGCCCCGGGCGGCGGCCTCACCGTCACCTTCTGACCTGACCGTAAAGCTGTAAAGATCCGGATTTTCGCGCTGTTTCCGTGGCCAGCGCAGGCGCTTGCCCGGCCGGAGGAGCCGCCTTAGACTCGGATCTATGCGTCCCTACGGCGCCCTCTCCACCTCTTGCCTCCTCGCCGGTGCGGCTCTCATCGGCTGTTCGGCGCCTGTCGCGGGCGACGCGGCCGACGTCAACGGGGTGGTCACCCAGGGGGTCGTTCGCGTCGAGCGCGCGCTCAACCTGAGCCGGGACGCCGCCCCCATCGAGCTCGACGACGCGGCGCCCGAGGGCGCCGCCGACGAGGGCGCCGGCTCGGTCACCAACGTCCTCGCGAAGTTCATGCGCCTCTCCTCCGCGATCGATCCCGAGCTCGCCGAGGGCGCGGTCGGCCAGCCGTTCGTGCTCCCGTCCGCCGGCAGCTGCATGGTCCTCTCGCCCGCCGCCGAGGACGAGGCGGCGAGCAGCTTCAGCTCGCTCAGCCCGATCGAGCTCCTCGACGCGGGCGACGTCACGATGCGGACCGACAGCACCGAAATGCCGCTCGCCGCCCGCGCATTCCCGGACGTGGGCGCCCTGGTCTTCGGCGTGTTCTACACGTCGCGCGACGCCACGAGCGACCTGCCGGCGCCGGCGCGGTACGTCTTCGAGAGCTCCGGCTCCGGCCAGCTCGATCGGTTCGCCTTCGAGGCCGACGCCCCCGCCGGCCCCGAGGACGTGCGGGTGGGCGACGCCGACCTGGCCGACGGCGTCGAGCTCGGCGCCGGGGTCGGCGCGGTGGTGCAGTGGCGCGCGGACGAGGGCGGCGACGCCGGCAGGGCGCGCGACGCCATCTACGTCGACGTGACCTCGGCGCACGGCGCGACCGTGCGGTGCGCCTTCAAGGACACGGGCCGGGGCGTGATCCCGGGCTCCTTGCTCGATCCCTCGACGCTCGGCCCGCTGCCCGCGAGCGCGACGCTCGCCGTGCACCGCACGCGGCAGGTGCCGTTCAGCGCCGCGGGGATCGACGCCGGCGAGGTGCGCTTCGACCTCTCCGTGAACGGCCGCGCGCGCATCGCCGCGCACTGACGCTCGACGGGTTGGCGACCAGCGCCGGGGTGACGTACGAGGACCTGCGACGGCGCGCGGCCGAGCTCGCCGCGATCGGGCAGCGCGACCGCGCCGCGGCGCTCCTCGTGGCGGCCGGCGATCACGCGGGCGCGTCGGAGCTGCTCGAGCGGGTCTGCGACTTCGCCGGCGCGGCCCGGGAAGCGCTCGCCGCCGAGGACCCGGCCCGCGCGGCGCTGATGGCCGCGCTCGGCGGCGACGACGCGCTGGCGCGCCAGGCGCTCGACGCGCTCGTCACCGCGGCGCCCCGGGACGCCGCGCTGCGCGTCGCCGCCGACCTCGCGGCGCGCGGGTTCCCCCGCCACGCCGGCGCGCTGTTCGCGGCGCTCGGCGCCCACGCCGCGGCCGCGGAGGCGTTCACCGCGGCCCAGGACGCGCGCCGCGCCGCCGAGAGCTTCGAGCTCGCCGGCCGCCCCGCGGACGGCGCGCGCGTGCTCGAGGCCTCGCTCCGCCGCCGCCCGGGCGACGCGGCGGCGTGGCTCGCCCTCGGCGAGCTCCTCGCGCGCCACGGCCGCACCGAGGCCGCGGTGCGGGCGCTGCAGCACCTGCCGCCCTCCTCCGCGGAGCGCGCCCGCGCGCTGCCGCTGCTCTGCCGCTGCCTGAGCGCGCTCGGGCTCGAGGACGCCGCGCGGACCGTGCGCGAGGAGCTCGCGCAGCTCGACCCGCGCGGCGAGGAGGCGCTCTCGTCGCCCGCCGCCGGCCCCGCAGCGGGGCCCGCTGCGCCGGGCTCGGCGCCGGGCGGGCCGCTCCTCTTCGGTCGTTACGAGACCCTGCGCGAGCTCACGGCCACCCCCCACGCGCGCGTGGTGGAGGCGCGCGACCGGATCACGGCGGAGCGCGTCGCCGTGAAGATCTTCGCGGGCGCGGCGTTCGGCGCGGGCCGCGACGCGCTCCTCCGGTTCGAGCGCGAGGCGCGCGCGCTCGCCCAGCTCCGGCACCCGAACGTCGTCGCGCTCCGCGCCTATCACCCGGAGGGGCCGGCGATGGTGCTCGCCTGGATGGCCGGCGGCTCCCTGATCGAGCGGCTCCGGGGGGAGCCGGTGGCGCCCGCGCGCGCGGTCGAGATCGCGTGCGCGCTCCTGTCCGCGCTCGGCGAGGCGCACCGGCTCGGCATCCTCCACCGCGACGTGAAGCCGAGCAACGTGCTCTTCGACGAGATCGGGACGGCGCACCTCGCGGACTTCGGCGCGGCGCACCTCGGCGATCTCTCGACCACCGCCACGGCCGGCGCGATCGGGACGTTCGCGTACATGTCGCCGGAGCAGCGCATGGGCCGGCCGGCGACGCTGGCGAGCGACCTGTACGGGGTCGGCGCGGTGCTCGCCGAGCTGCTCACCGGAGAGGCGCCCGCCCCCGCCATGGGCGGGCAGCTCGATCCTGCGCCGAGCGCGAGCCACCCGGAGCTCACGGCGGCCCACGACGCGGTCGTGGCGGCGCTGCTCGCCGAGGACCCCGCCGCGCGGCCGGCCGACGCGTTCGAGGCGCGGCGCGCGATCACGGCGCTCCCCTGGCCGGAGAGCCCGCGGCCGCGGCGCGCGCGCGCGAGCGCCCGGCCCAGGTCGAGCGAGGCGCCGCCCTCCACGGCGGCGCGGCTCGCGGCGACGCTGGAGGTCGGCGACGGCCGCGACACGGAGGGGCGATGGCACGACGTCTGGCTCGATCGCGACGTGCTCGTGCTGCAGCTCGACGACGCGACCCTCGCCCGGGCCCGGGCGTTCGCGCGCGCCGGGCACGCGGCGCTGCCGTGCGTCCTGCGGGTCGACCTCGCCGCCGGCGAGGTGTGGGTGGCGCCGCCCCAGGGCCGCGCGCTCGCCGACGAGGGGCGCGCCCTGACGAGGGGCCAGCGGGCGCGCCTCGGCGAGGCGATCGCGGCGCTCCACGCGGCGGGGGGCGCGCACGGGCGCATCGACGGCCAGCACCTCTACGTGCACGACGGCGAGGTCGCGCTGGCCTACCCGCGCGAGGCCGACGGCAGCGTGGAGGAGCTCGCGGCGCGGGATCTCGCGGCGCTCCAGGAGCTCGACAGGAACGCGCTGGACGAGCTCTAGGGGAGACTAGAAGGGGGCGCAGGGAGCGTCGTCGGTGCGCTTGGTGATGTCGTAGCAGCAGTAATCGCCGTCGTACTCGGGCTCGCTGTCGACCGACTTGACCTCGCTGCCGCAGGTAGAGCCGCCGAAGTACTCGAGCGCCTCCGCCTGGGAGGGGCACGCCCCCTCGTACTCGGTCCACTCGAAGCACCCGACCTTGTCGCACCCCGTGGCCGTGAGGGAGACCGCCAGGGCTGCGAGCGGAAGGGCCCGGACCGGGCAACGCGCGAGGGCCGAACGGATCGTCGAGATCATGGATTCTCCCAAGGTCGGGCGCTGCTCGCGCCGCGGGCGAGCATACTCCGGTTCGGACGAAGCCGGCTGTCCCGGAGAGGCGCCGGGCGCGCCGAGCAGCCTTACGTCACGCGTCGACGCGCGCCGCGCGACGGAGCGCGCCGCGTCGCCTGGTCGGCCCGCATCGGCTGGGGTACACGTCAGCATGGCGACCGGAGAGCAGGGGGCCCGGGTGGTGCGCGCGCCGCGCGGGAGCGAGCGGAGCTGCAAGGGGTGGATCCAGGAGGCGGCGCTCCGGATGATCCACAACAACCTGGATCCGGAGGTCGCGGAGCGGCCCGACGACCTCGTGGTCTACGGCGGCACCGGGAAGGCCGCGCGATCGTGGGAGGCGTTCGACGTGATCGTCCGCGAGCTCCGGGAGCTCGAGGACGACGAGACGCTCCTCGTGCAGTCGGGCAAGGCGGTGGGCCGCTTCCGCACGCACCCGGACGCGCCCCGCGTGCTCCTCGCGAACTCGAACCTCGTGGGCCGCTGGGCGACGTGGGACGAGTTCCGGCGCCTCGAGGCGCTGGGCCTGACCATGTACGGGCAGATGACCGCGGGCTCGTGGATCTACATCGGCTCGCAGGGCATCGTGCAGGGCACGTACGAGACGTTCGTCGCCGCGCGCAAGGCGCACGCGGCGCGCGCGCCGGGCGGCGGCCGCTGGGTGCTCACCGCGGGGCTCGGCGGCATGGGCGGCGCGCAGCCGCTCGCCGCGACCATGGCGGGCATGGCCTGCCTCGGCGTCGAGATCGACCCGGCGCGCATCGAGAAGCGGCTCCGCACCCGCTACGTCGACGAGCGCATCGACGACCTCGACCGCGCCCTCGAGGCCGTCCTCGACGGCGTCCGGCGCGGGGCGCCGCGCTCGATCGCCCTCTGCGGCAACGCCGCCGACGTCTACCCGGAGCTCGTCCGCCGCGGCGTCACGCCGGACCTCGTCACCGAGCAGACCGCCGCCCACGATCCGCTCGTCGGCTACGTCCCGCCGGGGCTAACGCTGGAGCAGGCGGCGGCGCTGCGCGCCCGCGACCCCGGGGAGTACGTCGCGCGCGCGAAGGCGGGGATGCGGCTCGAGGTCGAGGCGATGCTCGAGATGCAGCGGCGCGGGGCCGAGGTCTTCGACTACGGCAACAACATCCGCACCTGCGCGATGGAGGCGGGCTGCGAGGGCGCGTTCGCGATCCCCGGCTTCGTGCCCGCGTACGTGCGCGAGCTGTTCTGCCAGGGCAAGGGCCCGTTCCGGTGGGTGGCGCTCTCGGGCGATCCCGAGGACATCCTCGCCACCGATCGCGCGGTGCTCGAGGCGGTCCCGGGCGACCCGGATCTCCGGCGGTGGATCGAGCTCGCGGAGCAGAGGATCGCGTTCCAGGGGCTCCCGTCGCGCATCTGCTGGCTCGGGTACGGCGACCGCGCGAAGGTCGGGCTCGCCTTCAACGAGCTCGTGCGCACCGGCCGGGTGAAGGCGCCGCTCGTGATCGGGCGCGACCACCTCGACTGCGGGTCGGTCGCGTCCCCGTTCCGCGAGACGGAGGCGATGAAGGACGGCTCGGACGCGATCGCCGACTGGGCGATCCTCAACGCGCTCGCGAACACGGCCGGCGGCGCGTCGTGGGTCAGCTTCCACCACGGCGGCGGCGTCGGGATCGGCAACTCGCTGCACGCCGGGATGGTGATCGTCGCCGACGGCACCGAGGCCGCTCGGCGGCGGCTCGAGCGGGTGCTCACCATCGACCCGGGGATGGGGATCATCCGGCACGCGGACGCGGGCTACGAGACGGCGATCCGCGTGGCGGACGAGAAGGGCGTCCGGGTGCCGCACCGGGCGAGGTGAGGGCGCCGCGCGGCCCGGCGCGCGTGCGCCGCGTCCCAGGGCCAAACGCGCCCCGAGGCGCTCCGCCGTCGCGCGAGCGTCAGCCTCGAGGGGCGCGCGGCTTGCCCTTCCTCGGCGGTCGGGCATCGGCGGGGGGCGGCGGCGCCGCCGGCTCGGGCGCGCCCCGGAGCGCGCGCAGCCGCGCGATCTCCTCCGCGTAGCCGCGCCGCTCCTTGGAGAGCGGCGGCAGCTCGACCACCGCCGGCACGCGCGCGAGCCGCGCGTCGTTCGCGAGGCGCCAGAACGGCGCGAGCCCCATCTGCCCGTCGCCGATGCGCTCGTGCCGATCGACCCGCTGGCCGAGCGCCGCCTTCGAGTCGTTCACGTGCATGCACCGCAGCCGATCCATGCCGAGCAGCCGGTCGAAATCGCCGAAGAACCGCGCGTAGCCGGCCTCGCTCCGGAGATCGTGCCCCGCCGCGAACGCGTGCTGCGTGTCGATGCAGACCCCGAGCCGCGCCCCCTCCGGCCCGGCGCGCTCGATCATCGCGGCGATCTGATCGAGGCGATCGCCGAGCGTCGACCCCTGCCCGGCCATGTTCTCGATGCACAGCTGCGCGCGGAGCCCCTGCCCCCGCGAGAGCACCATCGCGAGGCTCTCGCCGATGCGGTCGAGGCCGGCCTCCTCGCCGAGGCCCCGGTGCGCGCCCGGGTGGAACACGACGAAGTCGATCCCGAGCGCGTCGCAGCGCGCAAGCTCCTGGAACAGCGCCTCCCGCGAGCGATCGAGGATCGAGGCGTCGTCGGCGCACAGGTTGATGAGGTAGCTCGCGTGCGCGAGCGTCGGGCCCGCGCCCGCCCACGCCGCGCGCGCGGCCCGGAACGCGGCGATCTGATCCGCGCCCAGCGCAGGCTCCCGCCACTGGCCCGAGACCTTGGTGAAGACCTGCAGCGCCTCGCAGCGATCCTCACCCGCCAGCGCGATCGCGCGGTGGAGGCCGCCGGCCACGGACTCGTGTGCCCCGAAGATCATCGGCCGCACTGCTTGGGTCGCGTCCCCCGCGCCGGCAAGCCATTCCTCCGAGCACGACGGATCTGCCACGCCGCCGCGACGCGCGCGACCGCGACCCCCGGAACGCGCCGTCCGGATCCTCCGCGACGACCTCGATTCCCGAGCAAACGCGCGAGCAAACCCTATGCCGGGGCGGCGCGAACCTCCGTTCGCGGCACCTCGCCCTTGACGCGTTCCGGCCCAGGCGCGAATTGAGCGGCCTTCCTGGAGTCTCGATGAGCCATATGGGTGTTACGAACGGGGCCGGCGCCCGAGGGGTGGAGCCGGGGTCGCCGGGGGCGGCCAAGGGCGAGGAAACCGCGGCGGCCCCGCCGCTGGTGCCGTCTCAGGTGCTCTCGGGCAAGCGGCTCGTGGTGGTCGGAGGCACCGGGTTCCTCGGCAAGGTCTGGCTGGCCATGCTGCTCGCCAGGTTCCCGGAGATCGACCACATCTACCTGCTCGTCCGCGCCAAGGAGAGCCAGTCGCCCGAGGAGCGCTTCTGGTCGCAGATCGCGACCTCGCCCGTGTTCGACCCGATCCGCGAGCAGCACCCGGGGCCCGCCTTCGAGGAGTACCTGCGGCGGAAGATCACCCCCATGAACGGCAACGTCGGCCAGCCGATGCTCGGGCTCGGCAGCCGCGTGGGGGAGCTCACGGGCAAGATCGCCGCCGTCGTGAACGTGGCCGGGGTCGTCGACTTCAACCCCCCGCTCGACGAGGCGCTCGAGGTCAACGCGTTCGGCATCAGCAACCTGGTCGAGCTCGCGCGGGCCCTCGGGGCCAAGGTGATGCACACGAGCACCTGCTTCGTCGCGGGGTACCGCTCCGGGCTCATCGAGGAGAACCACCCGGCCGAGATCCCCTTCCCCCGCGCCGCGGGCGAGACGTGGTTCGGCGCCGCCTGCCCGAAGCGCACCCTCGATCGATCGCACTGGGACCCGCAGCGCGAGATCAGCGAGTGCCTCGACCTCGTGAAGCAGGCGCGCCAGCGGTGCGAGGACGCCTTCCGGCAGAGCGCCTTCCTCGACGAGGCCAAGGCCAACCTGGCCGCCCGCGGCGAGCCGAGCCGCGGCAGCGCGCTCGACAACGAGCTCGCCAGGGTGAAGCGCAAGTTCATCAAGGACCGGCTCGTCGAGGCCGGCAAGGAGCGCGCGCTCTTCTGGGGGTGGACCAACATCTACACCTACACGAAGAGCATCGGCGAGCAGGTCCTCGCGAGCTCCGGGCTGCCCTTCACCATCGTCCGCCCCGCCGTCGTCGAGACCGCCGTCGAGTTCCCGTTCTGCGGCTGGAACGAGGGGATCAACACCTCGGCGCCCTACCTCTACCTCGCGTCGAAGGGGCAGGTGCAGTTCCCCGGCGACCACGACGTGCGGCTCGACCTCATCCCGGTCGACATGACCGCGAGCGGCATGATCGCCTCGCTCTGCGAGCTCATCGAGGGCCGCGCGCCCGCCGTGTACCAGTACGGGACGACCGACACGAACGGCTGCCGCGTCACGCGCTACCTGGAGCTCGCCGGGCTCTACAAGCGACGGCAGGTCTTCGAGGGGAAGAAGACCGCGCTCTTCGACGTCGTGTCGTCCCGCTTCGAGCCGCGCGGCCTCACGCGGCAGCAGTACGGCGCGCACGGCGCGCGCGCCATCGAGGGCGCGCTCCGCGGCCTCGGCGGCCTGCTCAAGTCGGCGAGCGTCGGCCCCGCCGCGGCCCTGCTCAAGCCGGCGGCCGCCGCGCTGGAGAGCGCCGCCAAGGCCGAGCAGAAGACGGCCACCCTCCTCGAGGTCTTCATGCCGTTCGTCGCGGAGGCCGACTGGGTCTACTCCTGCGCCAACACGCGCGCCGCCATGGCCCGCATGCCGCCCGAGGAGCGGGCGCGCTTCGTCTGGGCGCCCGAGGCGATCGACTGGCGCGACTACATCTGGAACGTCCACCTCCCCGGCCTGGAGAAGTGGGCCTTCCCGCTCATGGAGGACATGCTCCGCCGGGAGATCAAGCCGCTCCGGCCCTACGACAGCCTGGTCGACCTGCTCGACGAGGTCGCCGAGCGCTTCGATCACGCGCTCTCCCTCCAGCGGATCGAGCAGGACGGGCTCTCGCGCACGAGCTACCGCGAGCTCCGCGACGCGGCCTGCCAGACGGCCGCGCGCCTCGCCGCCCTCGGCGTCCGCCGCGGCGATCGCGTGGCGCTCTCCGGCGCGAACCAGCCGTCGTGGCCCATCGCCTACTTCGGCATCCTCCGCGCGGGCGCCGTCGCCGTGCCGATCGATCCCGCGCTCGACGCGGAGGCGTTCGCGGGCATCGTCCGCTCGTCGACGGCGAAGGTCGTGCTCTGGGACAGCGGCGTCGAGGAGAAGATCGGCGCCGAGGTGCGCGCGGCGCTGCCGAACCTGTACGCCTTCGACCTCTGCGGCTTCGCCGAGGGCCGCGCGGCCGACCTGGGGCCGGCGTCCGGCGAGGGGCTCGCGCCGCCGGACGTGCGCGTGGGCGGCGAGGACGTCGCGAGCGTCGTCTACACGAGCGGCACGACCGGGGAGCCGAAGGGCGTGCTGCTCACGCACGGCAACTTCACCGCGCTGCTCGCCGCCCTCGCCCCGCTGTTCCCGCTCAAGGCGAGCGATCGCGTGCTCAGCGTGCTGCCGCTCCACCAGACCTTCGAGGTCACCTGCGGCCTGCTCCTGCCGCTGTCGCAGGGCGCGCGGATCATCTACCTCGACGAGGTCTCGGCCGACCGGGTGACCGACGGGCTGAAGAGGGCCCGCGTCACGGCGATGGTCGGCGTGCCGGCGCTCTGGCAGATGCTGGAGCGCCAGATCGTCGCCCGCGTGAAGGAGCAGGGGCCCGCCGCGGCCGCCGCGTTCAGCTGGGCGATGGAGCTGAACCGCATGCTCGGCAAGCGCTTCGGGCTGAACGTGGGGCGGCTCTTCTTCGGGAGCGTCCACGAGGCGCTCGGCGGCAACGTCCGCTTCCTCATCTCCGGCGGCGCGGCGCTCCCCAAGGACACCGCCGCCGTGTTCAAGGGGCTCGGCCTGCCGCTCGCCGAGGGCTACGGCCTGACCGAGGCGGCGCCGCTCCTGACCGTCGCCAAGCCGTCGCCGACGGTGAGCCCCGGGAACGTGGGCAAGCCGATCCCCGGCGTGCAGATCAAGATCGCGAACCCGGACGCGAGCGGCGTCGGCGAGGTGCTCGCGCGCGGCCCCAACGTCATGAAGGGCTACGCCGAGGGCGCCGGCGCGACCGAGGCCGCGCTCGACGCGGACGGGTGGCTCCACACGGGCGATCTCGGCAGGCTCGACAAGCAGGGGCGGCTCGTCCTCGTCGGCCGGCAGAGCGAGGTGATCACCGCGGCGAAGGGCGAGAACGTGTACCCGGCCGACGTCGAGCGCCAGCTCGGCAAGGTCGAGCACGTGAAGGAGCTCGCGATCGTCGGGATCGACAACGGCCGCGGCGGCGAGCAGGTCGCCTGCCTCGCCGTCCCCGCGGCGCCGAGCGCGAAGGACGAGGGCGGCGACGCGGCGCTCGCGCGGGCGGCGCAGCACGAGCGCGCGCTCGACGCGCTCCGCACGGCGATCCAGGCGCTGCCCAAGCCGTGCCACCCCATGGCCCTGCACCTCCACGACGCCGACCTGCCGCGCACCGCGTCCGGCCAGGTGAAGCGCGCCGAGGTGAAGGCGATCGTCGAGCGCCTCGCCGCCTCGGCCGCCGAGGCGGGCGCGGCGGCGCTCGCGCCGGACGCCGGCGCCGCGGCCGCGGAGCCGACGTCGCACAAGCCGGGCGAGGAGCCGATCCACGTCCCCCGCCCGATGGCCGACTTCGCGAAGCACTGGATGAACAAGGTCCAGTCCGGCTTCTACGGGAACGTCATGCGCCCGAAGGTCTACGGGCGCGCGTTCATCCCGCACAACCGCAACACGATCGTCGTCTCGAACCACGCGAGCCACCTCGACATGGGGCTCGTGAAGTTCGCGCTGGGCAGCTACGGCGACGGCATCGTCTCGCTCGCCGCCCAGGACTACTTCTTCGAGGGCAACCGCTGGCGGCGCGCCTACTTCGAGAACCTGACGAACCTGGCGCCCTTCGACCGCAAGGGCGGCCTGCGCACGGCGCTGCGCCAGACCGGCGAGATCCTCGACCGCGGGCGGACCGTGCTGCTCTTCCCCGAGGGCACGCGCAGCCCCGACGGCAGCATCCTGGAGTTCAAGCCGGCGATCGGGCACCTCGCGCTCACGCACAACGTCGACATCCTGCCCCTCTACCTGGGCGGGACCTTCGAGGCGCTCCCCAAGGGGCGCAGCGTCCCGATCCGCCGCGATCTGGTGGCGCGCATCGGGCCGCCGCTCGAGATCGCCGAGCTCCGCCGGCTCACCGCCGGGATGAAGTACGCGATGGCCTGCCGCAAGGTCGCGGAGCTCACGCAGCTCGCCGTGATCAAGCTCAAGGAGGGCGGCGCCCTCGACCTGCGCCGGGTCGAGAGCATCGATCAGGCCGCCACGACGAAGGAGCACCCGCTCACGGTCCTGTTCCGCGAGCTCGAGTCGAAGTACGTGGCCGGGCGCGTCACCCAGCCGATCACCTACTACGTCACGCTCGGGGCGGAGGAGGAGGCGAAGTGGACCCTGCGGATCGATCCGGCCAGCTGCGAGGCGCGGATCGGCAAGCCGAGCCAGCAGGCGGACTGCGTCCTCAAGACGACGCCGGAGATCTTCACCAAGATCGTGCGCGAGGCCTACACGCCGAGCCCGATGGAGTTCATGACGGGCCTCGTGAAATCGAACGACATCTCCCTCCTCCAGACCTTCCAGAAGGTTTTCGATCTCGCATGAGCCGCTACCTCGTCACCGGCGCGACCGGTTTTCTGGGCTCGCACCTCGTCTCGGCGCTGCGCGGGGCGGGCCACGACGTCGTGGCGCTCTGCCGGGCGGAGGCGCCCGCGCTCGCCGAGCAAGGCGTCGCGCTCCGCCGCGGCGACGTCCTCGACGCGGCGTCGGTCCGCGCCGCCGCCGAGGGCTGCGAGGGCCTCTTCCACTGCGCCGGGCGCGTCTCGCGACGCCGCGAGGACGCCGAGGCGCTCTACCGGACGCACGTCGAGGGGACCAAGATCACCCTCGACGCCTGCCGCGACGCGGGGGTGAAGCGCGCGGTGATCGCGAGCACGAGCGGCGTCGTGGCGGTGAGCCGGGATCCGAGCGACATCCGCGACGAGACGGCGGCGCCGCCGATCGACCTCATCGCCGGCTGGCCCTACTACCGCTCGAAGCTGTACGCCGAGCGCGCGGCCTTCGATCGCAATGGGCCCGGCTTCGAGGTCGTCGCCGTCAACCCGAGCATCCTGCTCGGCCCGGGCGACGTCCACGGCGCGTCGACGGGCGACGTCGTGAGCTTCCTCGAGCGCCGGCTGCCCTTCATCCCCGCGGGTGGCCTCTCCTTCGTCGACGCCCGCGACGCGGCGCAAGGGATGGTGCTGGCGATGGAGAAGGGCCGCCCGGGCGAGCGCTACCTGCTCGGCGCCGCCAACATGAGCCTCGACGTCTTCTTCCACCGCCTCTCGCGGATCTCGGGCGTCCCGGCCCCGGCCCTGCGGCTGCCGCGGAGCATCGCGCTCGCCAAGGCGGGCGCGCACCTCATCGAGCGGGCGCGGAAGCGGCTGCCGTTCGACGTGCCGGTCGACCCGGTGTCGGCCGAGATGGGCCAGCACTTCTGGTACCTCGACGCGACGAAGGCGCGGCGAGAGCTCGGCTGGACGCCCCGCGACCCGGTCGAGACGCTGGCGGACACCGTCGCCGACCTGCGCGCGCGCGGCGTGGTCTGGCCGCAGGCGTAGGCGGCGCGGCCGGGCCGCCGGCGTAGGCGGCGGTCGCGCGGCGCGCCGGACCGGCAAGAATAGCCCGCCACGCCAGCGTCACTGGCGGCCCCGCATCACCCCCGCACGCGCCAAGTTGCCCCGCGCAATGGCGTTACGCCACAGCCGCCCTCCGGCGCCGGCGCGAGCGCCGCTCCTCGCCGAAAGCCCGGGGCGGTCCGCCGTTTGCACGATGAGCCTGCTGGGAACTTCCGCGAGAGCGAGGAGAGCCAGCTTGGTGAACCCGCATCTATCCACCGAACCCAAAGCCGCAGACGCGATTCAGGCGGGCCTCGTATTGATGACGGTCGGACGGGGTGGCCGGGTCATCTTCGCCAACCCGTCGGCGCGCAAGATCTCGTTTGCCTACGAGGACCTGGACGGGCACACCCCGCAAGTCACCGACGCCGACGGGAAGCCGCTCGGGCCAGACGAGCGGCCGCGGTCCCGCGCCCTCCGGGGCGAGTCGTTCGGCCCCCTGCTGACGCACTGGAAGACCCGCGAGGGCGACTTCGCGCTCCTCGTCCGGTGCGACGCCGTCGACCACGAGGACAAGCTCGCCGCGCTCACCTTCATCGACGTGACCGCCTTCCAGCGCTGGACGGCGGACACGCGCGCCGCGCTCGCCGCCCGCGACGAGTTCCTGTCCATCGCGGCGCACGAGCTCCGGTCGCCCCTCAACGCCCTGCTCCTCACCATTCATCGCATCAAGCTGCGCATCCCGCCGGACGGATCGCTCCCCGAGCTCGACAGGCTCGTCGACATGTCGGAGCGCCAGATCGATCGCCTGACCAGCCTGGTCCAGAACCTCCTCGACGTGACCCGGATCCGCGCCCACCGGCTCGAGCTCGATTTCGAGCCGAAGGATCTGCTCCAGATCGTGCGTGACGCCGCGGAGGCGATCGCCGAGCACGCTCGGACGGCCGGGACGCCGGTCCAGATCGTGGCCAGCGAGCCCATTTTCGGGCTCTGGGACGGCGCGCGCATCGAGCAGGTCGTGCAGAACTTGCTCACGAACGCGCTGAAGTACGGCGGCGGCGGCCCGGTCGAGGTCTCGCTCGCGCGCGAGGGGACGACGGCCAGGCTCACGGTCCGCGACCACGGGCCGGGCGTCGCCGCGGAGAACCGCGACCGGGTCTTCGAGCCCTTTCAGCGGATCGCCTCCACCTACAAGGCGCAGAGCCTCGGGCTCGGCCTCTACATCGTGCGCGAGATCGTCCAGGCGCACGGCGGCAGCATCGTCATCGAACCCCCCGACGGCGGGGGCGCGGCGTTCGTCGTGCGCCTGCCGATCGAGCAGCAGACGTCGGAGACTGCAGCGAAACCGTTATGACGCGAGAACGTGAAGACCCGAGAGACGCACAGGCACCCTCGACCGAGGACAGGGAGAGCGACCGCCCCAGGGCAGACATCCCGCGGCTGGAGACCGGCATTCCGAGGCTCGATTACATCCTGAAGGGCGGCTTCCTCCGGAACGGCACCTACGCCCTGATGGGGCCGCCCGGGAGCGGAAAGACGATCTTCGGCAACCAGCTCTGCTTCGAGCACATCCGGAGGAGCCCGAGCGCGCGGTGCGTCTATGTGACGCTCCTCGTCGAGTCGCACAGCAAGATCATCCGCCACCTGCGCGGGATGCAGTTCTTCGATGTAGGGATGCTCCCCGATCGCATCTATTACATCAGCGGCTATCCGGCGCTCCGCGATCAGGGCCTGCCGGCGCTGCTGGAGCTCTTGCGCCGCACCCTGCGCGAGCGCCGCGGCACCGACGTGCTCGTGATCGACGGGATCGAGAGCGTCGAGCAGCGCGCGCCGACCGCGCTGGCCTTCCGCGAGTTCGTGCACGAGATCCAGGGGCTCTCGGCCCTGAGCGACTGCACGACGTTCCTCCTGTCGAGCACGCGCGGGCCGTCGCACGCCGAGAACGCGCTCGTGGACGGCGTCATCGAGCTCACCGATCAGCTGATCGGGCCGCGGGCCGTCCGGGAGCTCACGGTGCACAAGTTCCGCGGGAGCGATTGCCTGCGCGGCAAGCACGAGGTCGAGATCGACGCGTCCGGGATGGTCATCCACCCGCGCACCGAGATCCAGTTCGACAGCCCGCCGGCGAGCGCGGCCGAGGAGCGCTGCCGGATGGGCTTCGGGATCGAGAGCTTCGACGCGATGCTCGATGGCGGCTTGCCCTCGGGCTCGACGACCGCCCTCCTCGGGGCGCCCGGCACCGGCAAGACGCTCCTCGGGCTCTCGTTCCTGGCCGAGGGGGCGAGGCGGGGCGAGGCGGGGATCTACTTCGGCTTCTACGAGCCTCCGCCGCGGCTCTGCGAGAAGGCCCGGAAGGTGGGGATCGATCTCGACACCCACATCGAGAGAGGGACGATCCGGCTCATCTGGCAGCCGCCGCTGGAGCACATGATGGACGCGCTGGCGGAGCAGCTGCTCGAGCTCCTGCGCCAGGACCCGACGCCGCGGAGGCGGCTGTTCATCGACGGCATCGAGGGCTTCCGGGCGGCGTCGGTCTACCCGGACCGGATGCCGCGGTTCCTCTCGGCGCTCACCAACCAGCTCAGGATGCTCGACGTGACGACGGTGGTGACCGAGGAGCTCGACCTGTTCACGCCCCTCATCAAGATGCCGAATCCAGAGCTCGGGAACGTGGTCGAGACCGTCGTCCTGCTCCGCTACGTCGAGCTCCGGTCGCAGATCCACCGGCTCATCTCGGTCATGAAGATGCGAGAGAGCGTCTACGACAGGTCGATCCGCGAGTTCGTCATCTCCGAGCGCGGCATCGAGGTGGCGCGCTCGTTCGAGTCGGCGGAGCAGATCCTCTCGGGGCAGGCCCGGCTCCTCGCCGGGCTTTCGCGGAAAGCGGGGGAGCCGTGACGACGGTGCTGGTGGTGGACGACGAGCTCGATCTCCTCGCGTGCATCGAGGGGCTGCTCGAGGACGAGGGGTACTCGGTCGTGACGTGCGCCGACGGCAAGCAGGCGCTCGAAACCCTGCGGGGGTCGCGTCCGGATCTCGCCCTCGTCGACCTGATGATGCCGATCATGAGCGGCTTCGACCTGGTCCAGGCCGTCTCCGCGGAGCGGCGGCTCGACGGCATGCCGATCGTCATCATGAGCGCGGTGGAGCAGCGCCACGAGCTGCTGCAGAAGCTCGGCGACCGGGCGCAGGCCGTCCTCAAGAAGCCGTTCACGGCCGACAAGCTCCTCGGCACGGTCCGCAAGCTGCTCGCGGCGCCCGCGACCGCGCCGGCGCCCTGAGGCGCCGCCCCGGCGGCTCAGACCGCCCGGCGCAGGGGGGTCGGCGGGAACAGGTCCTTCATGTCGAGCGGGAGCTGGCCGCGGAACCCCTCGATCTCGCCGGCGGACACGCTGTCCGCGACCGCCTCGCAGATCGCCTGCAGCACGAAGCCGGCGGCCTCGCGGTCCATGCGCAGCTCGCGGGCGACGTCGTCCTCGATGGTCGCCGTCGTGATGCGCTTGTCGGGCCCGTCGAGGAACGGATCGAGCGACGGGTGGAGCTTGGAGGGGAGCTGCGCGATGAGGTGCCGCGCCTCCTGGGGCGTCACCCTGCGGCAGAGGTTGCCGAGGACGATCTGGAGCGCGAGCTCGGCGCGGTCGCGCTGCTGGAGGCCGCTGTGGCGCTCGACCGCGTGCAGCAGCCGGCCGTAGGCGCTGTCCGCGCGCGCCTTGCGCCGGGTGAGGGCGCGCACGGGGCCGCGCGAGCGCTGCTCGGGGCGCGCGATCCCCTCGGGGTGCAGCGCGCCCCCCGGCTTGAACCGGGCGGCCACCTCGAGCTGCGCGCGCACGACCGAGCCGGCGGCCTCGGCGTCGATGGCGCCGTCGGCGAGCAGGTCGTCCAGGGTCACGACGCCGACGGGCCGCCCTTGCTCGGTCAGCGGCACGCGCCGACACGCATGATCGCGCATGATGCGCACGGCGTCGTCGATCGACGCGTCGATCTCGAGCGTCGCGACCTCGTCCGACATGATGTCGCGCAGCGCGGTGCTGCGCGCGTCGAGATCGCCTGCCACGACCTCGAGCGCGACGTCGCGGTCGGTCACGATGCCGGCGAGGCCCTGGCCGTCGTGGACCAGGACGGCGCCGACGTGGTTGTCGACCATCGCCCTCACCGCGTCGTAAGCGGTCGAGCGCGGGCTCAGAACGATCATTCGCGGGCGTCGGTACTGTTCTAGCGGCATGGCGAGATCCCTCCCCTGGGTAGCGCTGGCGCGTGGGCGCGTTGCACAGCGGCTAGCCAGAACGGTACCAACGTCGAGGACGGCGCGACGATCGCCTCGGTCCGGACAGGCGCGGCTTTCCTGCGCGCGGCCGGGCACGGCGGCGCGCTCTGCATCGTGCCCTTCGAGCGGTGCGGGAGCGGCGCCAAGCGTCCGGCTCGTCACCCGTTACGGCGAGCTCCTCGGCCGCAGACGAGAAATTTCGACGCGCGCTCACAATGCACAGCACGGAACACGCGGCGCTTCGGCGCGCTTGACGGCGTCGTCGCGGTGGTACGAAAGTCGACGCCGCGCTGGGCGGGCCAGCGCGGCGTCGTGGCCCCCCTCGATCCGGCGGGTGAACCGTGCGTGCTTCTCTTCCGCGGAGCCTTCTGCCGCAAGCGGCCGCCGTGGCCGTCGCCCTCGCCTCCATGTTCCCCCGCCAGGCCGCGGCTGCGGACCCCTCTTCGCTGGACCGCGAGGTCCAGGAGCTCATCGACGAGGCGGAGAAGGCCGCCAAGCGGCTCGAGCTCGCTCGCGCGCGCGAGCTCTGGGCGCGGGTCAACGCGCTCAAGCCCATGACCATGGCCATCTGCCAGCTCGGCGTGTTCGATCTCGGCCTCGACCGCCTCGAGGAGGCCGCGGCCGAGCTCGAGAAGTGCGTTGCGCAGATGCCCGCGCCGACCAACGAGATCGAGCGCCGCCGCTACGAGGTGAGGCATGCCGCTCTGGCGGCCGTTCGGCAGCGCGTGGCCGAGCTCCACATCAGCCCCCCGCCGGGCACGGCGCGGCTCCTCGTGGACGGTCGCGAGGTCAGCGCGGGCGGTCCGGTCTTCGTCACGCCTGGGCAGCACGAGGTCACGGCGATGGGGAAGCACGGGCAGGTAGCCCATGCGCTCGTGAAGGTGGCGGCGCGCGAGTCGCGGCGCGTCTCGCTCGCCTTCGAGATCCCGAAGGCTGCCGCCGCAAAGGTCCGTGTGCCGGCTCCGGTCGCTCCAGCGCCGGCGCGCCCCAGGCCGAACCCCTCGATCATCGGCAGCGGCGCGGCCGGCTCCGCGGCCCTGCTCGGCGCTGGCATCGGGCTTCACGTCGCCGGCGACTTCGCCGAGCGCGAAACAGTCGCCAAGGTGACCCGCCTGAACGACGGCTCGATGCTCCATAGCAGCACGGAGTATCGCCGAATCTACGACGAAGCGGACGCGGCCGACACTCGAGCGAGCATGTTCCGTGGCTTCGGCTCGGCTGCGCTCGTCGCCGGCGCAGCGCTCGGCGCCGCGACGATCGTCTACGTCGTCTGGCCACGGAAGGCCGAGATCCGCCCGCGAGGCGCCGGCGCGGAGGTGAGGCTCGTATGGTAGCCGTCGGCGACGTCTGGGAAGGGCACGAGCTGCTCAACGAGGAGCGCGGCATGGTCCGTCACTTCCTCGCGCGGCAGGTCGGCGACACGAGGGTGCTCGTCTGGTTGCACGTCCGCGAGGGCGCGCGCCTCGACGAGGACGTGTTCGCCGAGGAGCTCGCGCGCCTGCAGCGCCTCGCAGGCGAGGTCCCGGAGGTCGTCCCCGTGCTCTACGGCGGGGTGAGCGGCTCCGTGGCGTGGGCAGCGTCGCCCGTGCTCGGCGACGCGGTCCCGCTCCTCGACGCTGCGCGCGGGAGCGAGCTCGGGCCGGATGCTCTCCAGGTGCTGATCGACGTCGGGCGCTGCCTCGTGCGCGCTCATGAGCTCTCTTTCCTCCACGGCGCCCTCAGTCCGGACCGGGTCTTCGTCGTGAGCGATGGCCGAACCGCGATCACGCACTTCGGCTTTGTCCGTCTCTTTCAGCTCGGCGCGGAGGAGGCGCGTCACGACCCGTACGGGTACGCACCGCCGGAGCTCCTCTCCGGGGGTCGGCTGGGACCTCGCGCGGACGTCTACGGTTTCGGCACGCTCATGTACGAGCTCTTGTGCAAGCGCGCCCTCTCGCCGTGGACCACGCCGCCGAGCTTTCCCAGCGGGCTCCCTCCGCTGCTTCAGGCCGTGATCCAGATGGCCCTTGAGGAGAACCCCAAGCGGCGGCAGCCGAGCATCGGCGAGGTGCTCTCTGTCCTGACTCCCTTTGCGCGCGCGTGGGAAGAGCTCGGCAGACCGCCGGACCTTCCCTGCGCGAACATCTTCGCGGAGCCGTCCGGCGCTCGGTGCACGCCGGCCGAGGGAGCGCCGCTCCCGGTGGAGGACGAGGCCCAACCGGTCGCGCCGGCTGAAGCGGGGGGACGCGCCAGCGCGCTCCCCACGCCGCGCCCTTCCGAAGCGCCCGACACGGTCGAGCGCGTGATACCGCCGCAGGACGCGCGGGACGACGGCACCCACGCGCCTTCGGTCGCTCCCCCGCGCCCTCCTGATACGCCCGACACGCTCAAGAGCGCGGTGCCGCCGCGGGACGCGCGGGACCACGCCCCCCACGCGCCTCCGGTGGCTCCGCGGTCGCCTCCAGTACCCGATCTTCCCGACCTCGATCCGATGCTGCCGGTCGCGCCGGCGCCCTCGCCCTCTCCACGTTCCCCGGCGCTGCCCGGCGCGCCGGCGCCCCCGCCCCCTCCGCGCCCGAGCGGCCCCCCAGGGCGACGCTCCTCCGCGCGCTGGTTCGGTGCGGTGTTCGCGCTGGCGTTCGCGCTGGGCAGCGCGGCCGCGGTCCTGTGGTGGGAGCTCCCTCATCGGGCCGTGCTGAGCCTGGGGCCGATCGTCCAGGCTGCCGCAGTCCGAGCCACCCCGCCGCCATTGGCTCGGCCGCTCGATCGATGCCCTGAGCCGCTCCCAGGGGCCGCCGCCCCGCCGCCCGTCGCGGCGCGGCCGCCCGCGAACCGCCCTGCCGCTCCCCCGGGGCAGGCCATGAACACGCCGGCGCAGGGGCCCGATCTCTGTGACGGCTTCGTCCCTTGTCAGAAGGTCATTTACTGAGCAGCGGGAGGGGTTCTCATGCGGTCGAGCGCTTGCTTTGTAAGTGTCGCCGTCGTGCTGACGGCGTGTGGGGACGGGCTCGAGGCCTACGGTGTCGCTGCCCCGCGGACCGACGACAACGCCGTATGGCTCTGGACTGGCGAGAGTCCCGATGCGCCGGCGTGTCCGGGTCACCGGCTGGATTTCTGGGAGGGTTGGGCCGACATGGGTGCCGTCGAGGAGTGCGGCGTGTGCACGTGCGGACCAGCCCTGTGCACGTTGCCGTCGAGCGTGACAGCGCACAGGTCGCTGCGCTGCGGCGACTACGGAACCCAGATCGCCTTCGATGATCAAGCTGCGGACGAGGAACAATCGGGCGTGTGCCGCAAGGCTGCCCCTCCTGTGCCAGGCGAGGTGTTCGCCTCGGTCACCTTCGAGCCGCCGACCCTCGCTGCCGAGTGCGTTGCCTCGCCGTCGTTCGACCCCCCTCCGATCTCCGCGCGCTTTGCAAAGGCATGTCCGATGGGATTAGGCATTCGACAAGAGCATGAGTGGCAAGCGTGCATCTCCCCCGAAGATGACGGCACGTGTCCGCCCGGGTTCAAATTTCGATGGGAATTCAAGGAACGAATCGCAGACGCGCGGACATGCACCCCATGTTCCTGCGAGGCTCCGGTGGGTGGGAGCTGCGAGGCTGAATTGCTCGTGTATGCCGAAACCAGCTGCACCACCAAGATCATCGGGGGTGGGTTCGGCGTCGACCAGAACGACAATCGGTGCACCGACCTCGATCCCCTTCCGATCGCGGCGATGCGTGCGGTACTCACCCGGCAAAGGCCGGGCACGTGCGCGCCGACGTCGCCCGTCTCCCGGGTAATCGGCGATCTCGTCAGCGGAGAGCGGCGCGTTTTCTGCTGCTCCAACAACTTCAACTGAAGGGCGGTACCCACGATGCGGTCGAATGCATCATCCATCCTTGCAGTGTTCGCACTACCAGGTTGCTACTCGATAGACCTTCCACCAGAGCTACCGGAGCCCGATCTAACAAAGCAAGTCTACGTCCTCATGGAGGGCGCTGGAGCATTCAAGCAATGCGAGGCGTTCAGCGCGGAGCTTGCGTGGGAAGGGTACTTCGAGGCGCAGGGGTTCAGCGCCGAGGACAAGTGTGAGCCCTGCGAATGCACGCCCTCCGAGTGCGCGCTGCCGTCGAAGGTGACCGCCAACGCGTCGGTTTGTCCTGGCGAGGACGTCGTCGGCATGCTTGAAGCCGGCGCGTCGTGGGACGGTTCCTGCACAGCGGCGGCGGAGCCGATCCCGAGCGACGCCTTCGCTACAGTAACCTTCGAGCCGCCGGTCCTCGCCCCGTGCACTCCGGTGTCTCCGGTGCCGAAACCGTCGATGGGCAGTCTACGGTTCGTCAGGGTCTGCAAGTCCGATCCTCCCGGGTATGCACCGTCGCTCAGTGTGACGTGCTACCCTCCTCAGGAAAACGGCGAATGCTGGAAGGGCTACGACCGCAAGTTCGAATATCCCATGCTCAACGACACCCGCCAATGCTCCCCGTGCTCTTGCGGCGCGCCGAGCGGCGGAAGCTGCACGGTGAAGACCACGCTGTACCAGGATCCGTACTGCGTCAGCGATATCGCGGCCGAGGTCATCGCCGATCAAGATAAACCTATTTGCACCAGGACGACGAATGCGCCGCTTGCGTCGATGCGATCGCGGTTCACGGTGAACGAGCCTGGCACGTGCGCCCCGTCGACCGACTCCGAGATCGTGAGCGGTTCCCTGGAACGCGGGGTCACACACGTTCTGTGCTGTGATCGCTAGGCGCTGACAGGTGGACACGGCGGCGGCGCGCGCCGAGCTCGCCGGCGTCCGCCTCGGCTTCCGCACCCGTGCCCCCGAGGATGGCGCCCGCGCCGCGCTCGCGCTCCAGGCCGTCGTCGCCGGCATCATGCCCGAGCTCGGCCAGGTGGCCGGCGGCGAGCTCAGGGCCCTGCCACCCCCGCCGCGACCCCCTCTCCAGGGGGGGCCGATCCCACGACGCCCACCAGGTGTGGCATGCCGCTCGCAAACCTGTCATCGCGGGCCGGAGTCGGCGCCGCGGGGACGGACACATGGGCAGCAGGATCATCCTGGGAACGGCCGCGCTCGTGAGCATGACGGCCTGCGAAGCGGCGGAGGAACCTGGCAAAGCGGGAGCGGACGGCCGCGAAGCAGAGCAAGCCGAAGGCGCGCCGCCGAGCTTCGTGTTCAGCGTGGACCGGGCGATCACGGCAGAGGACGCGATCCCGCAGATCCTGAACGCTGGGCACCCTCAGCTCGCCGCCGCGTGTGCCGAGTACCCCGGAGCGTTGATCCGCGTATTCAACCCGCTTACCTTGGGCACCTACGAGGACGTGACGTGCTCCGCGGTGCTCGACGGCGAGGGAACCGGGAAGGCCAACGCGGCGCTCGCCAACGCTGAGGGCGGCGGGCCGATCGGTGAGGCGCAGCAGGAGCTCTCGCCGTTTTCGATAGGCTGCGGTGTCTTCGTGGGCGCAGCAGCTCTCGTTGCGCAGTTTGGTGTGTGCCCGCGTGCGAGGACGGAGCGAGCCAGGAAGCGCTGCGATTCCTGGACAGGCGGTGAATTCGTCGGCCTCGGCGTGCTGTGCGGGCTCTTCTGAGGCGCATCGATGACGACCGACCCCAGGCCGCTGAGAGTCCTCGGGATTCTGCTGTGCGGAGGGCTGCTGGCTGCTCCGACGGTGGCGAGCTACCACGAGCCACTGCAACCGATGGGCCTGAACGTCATCCGCGCCCTGTTCCCGCTCTGGATCGCCTTGCTCATCCAGTTGTGCATCGACGAAGGCCGCGCACGCGAACGGGCCGCGCGCGAGGGGCGTGGAGAGTGAGCACGGGACAACGCGAGCCTCGCGCAGAACCTACCAGCCGAAGCCGACCTGACCAGGACCAGAGAAGCCAGCGCCGAACTCGCGCTCGAGGCCCTCGTCGTCGGCGTCGTGCCCGAGCTCGGCCGGCTGTTTCGGTGCCGTGCCCGAGCTCGGCCACGTGGACAGCCGACGCAAGGGAATGGCTAGACAGGATCAACCCAAGTCCACACCTCCGAGAAGAGACACATGTAGATCGTCGCGTCGCCCATCATCACCACAGTCATCGCCACATCCGGCACGACCTCGTTCCCGAGCTCCGGCGGGATCGGTCGGTAGCCGGGGTACGTGGCCTCGATCTCCCGAGCGATCTCGCGCGCCACCGGCTCCTCCTCCGGAATACCGGGTAGGTGGATCCCGTAGTATGGCCCGAGCAGGGACACGTGAAAGCTGAGCGCCGTTTCGTCGATGAGCCAGATACGGGCCGAGTAGGCCGAGTCGACCCACCCTGCCAAGATGTGAAGCGACTCGTTTTGAAGACGGTATCGATCCCCCAACCTGTCGATCATGGCCTTCCACCTTGGGTACTCCGCTCGCCCACGGTTTGCGGCTTCCACCAGGCGGCGGTGCTCCTCCGTGTCCTTGTAGACGGGCTCGCCCGGAGGCACGTAGATGCGATCGGTGTTGTGCACGCCCCGCGGGTAGAATCGGTAGACGACGTCGAGCAGCTCGGAGCGAGTCATCATCATGGATTTTTCACCCTAGCCCCGAGCCCCTTGTACTTGGATTTGAACGTCGCCCGCGTCTGTTCGATGAATCTGCTACAGAATATTCCCTGCGGGAGATCGTAGTCCATGCGGTTTGCTACCTCCTCCGTAGCCTCCTCGCTGAGGCTGGCTGCACGGTCTGCATCGATTCGTCCATAAATCTCAGTCCGGAGCGGCATGCCGATGGTAAAAGCGCAGGACCAACTCTTAGCCTTATGCGGCACAGTAAGTCTCTTAAAATTCAGTTTGGCCTTGGCTTCTTGCCACCCTGCGCCTCCACCCGTAGCATCGTCATCGGTGATGACGACAAACATGAAGTCCGACGGTTCGAAATTTACGTATATCCATGGGGCCATTCCAGGCGGCGGACACTTCGAGCTGCACGCATCGCTGCAGCTCAAGACGGTCGCTCCGTCTCCTGCTATGTCGCCGAATTCAGGGCAGGGGTCTTGCGGGCTCGTCGTGCTCTCTGTCGGCCTCTCCGAGCTGTCGCGTGGGCTCTCTTCTTCGTGTTCGTGTTCGAGCTCCCATTTGTTGCACGCGATCTTGCGCTCGCTGCCGTCGTTGGGCCCGTCCGGCGGCTCCGCCCCGAAGTCCCCCGATGAGGCGGAGGTGAAGACGGGGACGGGATCATAACCTGGACCCGCACCTACGCCCGAGCTTCGTTCCTCGACAGGATAGCAGTCTCCTATCGTCCAGTTGCACGCAGCCAGCGTCCAAACCGAGATGGCCAAGATCGACAACAGGAATCTTCTCGCGTTCATTTCGCACTCCATCGAAGCACAGGACCAGCAACGACGACGACGGACACGTAGCCCGGGAGCACAAGACTACCGCCGCCGATCCAATTCACATTGGCGCTGACCGACACCCCCAGCGGTCCGGCGACGTACGCGCTCGACTGCGCGTGGCCGCCCACGGCCACGCCACCGACGCGGCCGCACAAGGTGATGCCGCACGCCGGCACGGCGTAAAGCGCGACCGAAGGCCCCGCGCTGATGTTGCCATCCTTCCAAGCGTACCCGAGGTCGACCGAGGTCTGGTTGTAGACCCCGAACCCGTCCTCCTGCGGCGGAGGTAGGATCGTGCACAGGTCGTGCACCGTGAACAGGATGTTTCGCTGGATGGGCCACGAGATGCCGGCATGCGGCCCCACCGCGAGGCGCGGAACGGTACCGGCCTGAAGCCACCCGAAGCTCACGCCGGCGCTCAGCTCGGATGCTCGTGCTTGCGCCGGTCCGGCGAGGACCGGGAAGACCACCAGGGCCGCCCCTGCGATCCGCCGGCCTCTCTTGCCCATCGTTCCCTTTCCTCTCTCGCGACGGACGAGCAACGTGTCGGCGCGGGCCATCTTTCCGATCGTGGAATAGAACGTCAACCCCAATTGGGGCGGGGACACCCCGACGGTCGTGGGTCCTACCGCCGAGAGCGGACGGGAGGGCGACGCAGGGGCGAGGCGACCTGGGGCACGCCGGGCCAGGGCGAACAGATAGCGGCCGCGGGGTCGAGGTGGACACCGGCGCGCGGAGGCGTCGCCGGCGTCGAGGTTCACCTGGATGACTCCGGGCGCGAAGTCGGCACGGCGCGGGTCGGCCAGCTGGCGCCCGTTCTGCGCGGCGTACATGGCGCCGGAGCAGACAGCAAGGCCGCGCGCGAGGTGATCAGCGTAGGCGCGGCTCGGCAGCTCGACGACGCCGAGAGGCTCGCCGGCCGGGGCAATAGCGGCGGACGCCCTCGAGCAGCAGCGAGAACTGCGGGACCGTCCGGGCTGCGGTGCATGGTGCCGGCGGCTCGCCGCGGGGACCACGCCGAGCTCGCGCTCGAACTCCTCGTCACTGGCGGACGGTCCAGGCTCGGCCAAGTGGCCGGCGACGGCCCCGAGCCTCGCGCGGCGCTTCCGCCTGGAGGAGATGATCCGCTCGTGTTCCAGGAGCCCAACGCCGGGGACCTCTCGACGCCGGTCGCGCCGTGGTGGTGCTCCAGGAGCTCGACGCCCGGCCTCGACGCCGACAACGCCGCGCTGGTGCTCCAGGAGCTCAACGACGGAGGCCTCGACGCCGGCCGCGGTGCGCTGGTTGGAGGAGATGATCCCTGCCGAGGTGCGAGCCGCCCGACCTCTTTCTCTCCCCCAAGGCGTATCGGCCACGACCGCGCCGCCGCGCACGTGGCGCCGCCGAACTCGCCTCGAGCGTCTCGCGGCGAAGCGCCCGAGCTCGGCCAAGTGGACGGCGGCCGCCCAGGGGAATGCCTACGGATCGACCCAAGTCCACACGACCGAGAAGAGGCACACGTAGATCGTCGCCTCGCCCATCAACACCGTGGCCATCGACACATCCGGCACGACCTCGTTCCCGAGCTCCGGCGGGATCGGTCGGTGACCGGGGTACGCGACCTCGATCTCTCGAGCGATCTCGCGCGCCACGGACTCCTCCTCGGGGATGCCGGGGAGGTGGATCCCATAGTATGGCCCGAGCAGGGACACGTGGAAGCTGAGCGCTGTTTCGTCGGTAAGCCAGATGCGTGCCGAGTACGCCGGGTCGGCCCACCCCGCCAACAGGCTGAGCGACTCGTTCTGAAGACTGTATCGATCCCCCAGGCGGCGGATCATCGCTTTCCACGTTGGGTACTCCGCTCCCCCTCGGTTTGCAGCTTCCACCAGGCGGCGGTGCTCCTCCGTGTCGTCGTAGAAGGGCTCGTTAGGAGGCACGTAGATGCGCTCGGTGCAACGTACGCCCCGCGGGTAGAAGCGGTAGACGACATCGAGCAGCTCGGAGCGAGTTATCTTCATGGATTCTTTACCTTGGCGCCGAGTCGCGGCAACTTGGACTTGAGCACAGCCTCCACCTTCTCGTAAGCCCGAGCTCGGCCAAGTGGGCGGCGACCGCCCAGGGGAATGGCTACGGATCCACCCAAGTCCAGACGTTCGAGAAAAGGCAGGCGTAGATCGTCGCCTCGCCCATCATCAACCCATCCATGTCCACATCCGGCGCCACCTCGTTCCCGAGCTCCGGTGGGATCGGCTTGTGGCCTGGGTACGTGGTCTCGATCTCCCGAGCGATCTCGCGCGCCACCAGCTCCTCCTCGGGGATGCCGGGGAGGTGGATCCCGTAGTATGGCCCGAGCAGGGACACGTGGAAGCTGAGCGCCATTTCGTCGGTGAGCCAGATGCGGGCCGAGTATGCCGGGTCGCTCTCCCCCGCCACCAGGCTGAGCGACTCGCTTTGAAGGCCGTATCGATCCCCCAGGCGGTGGATCATCGCTTCCCACGTTGGGTACTCCGCTCGCCCGCGGTTCGCAGCTTCCACCAGGCGGCGGTGCTCCTCCGTATCGACGTAGACGGGCTCGCCCGGAGGCACATGGATGCGCGAAATTTTATGCACGCCCCGCGGGTAGAAGCGGTAGACGACGTCGAGCAGCTCTGAGCGAGTTGTCTTCATGGGTTCTTTACCTTGGCGCCGAGTCGCGGTGACTTGGACCTGGGCACAGCCTCCACCTTCTCGCGCGCCCGAGCTCGGCCAAGTGGGCGGCGGCCGCCCAGGGAAACGGCTACGGATCCGCCCAAGTCCACACGACCGACAAGAGGCACACGTAGATCGTCGCCTCGCCCATCGACACCCCATCCACGTCCACATCTGGCACCACCTCGTTCCCGAGCTCCGGCGGGATCGGCTGGTAGCCGGGGTACGTGGCCTCGATCTCTCCTGCGACCGCCGCCGGCATCTCGTCGGGCTCGCCCCTGCTGTGGACTCCATAATAGGGCCCGAGAAGGCTCACGTGGAAGCTGAGCGAAGCCCTGCTGCTGAGCGAGGGAACGGGCTCTAGATCCTTCGGGCGATAGATGCGGGCCGAGTACGCCGGATCGCTTCCCCCCGCCAACAGGTGGACGGACTCGTTCTGAAGGCGGTATCGATCTTTCAGGCGACGGATCATCGCCTTCCACGTCGGGTACTCCGCTCGCCCGCGGTCTACAGCTTCCACCAGGCGGCGGTGCTCCTCCGTGTCCTCGTAGACGGGCGCGTTGGGAGGCACATGGATGCGCTGGATTTTCTGCACGCCACGTGGATAGAAGCGGTAGACGACGTCGAGCAGCTCGGAGCGATTTGTCATCATGGACTCGTTGCCCTGGCGTCGAACGACGGACACGTGGCCCGGGAGCACCTGGCTGCCCCGCCGACCCAGCTCACGTTGGCGCTCACCGACACCCCCAGCGGTCCGGCGACGTACGCGCTCCACCAGGGCCGCCCCTGCGATCCGCCGGCCTCTCCTGCCCATCGTTCCCTTTCCTCTCTCGCGACGGACGAGCGACGTGCCGGCGCGGCCATCCTTCCGATCGTGGAATAGAACGTCAACCCGAATTGTGCCGGGAACACCCCGATCGCCGTGGTCCTACCGCCCAGAGCGGACGGGGAGGGCGACGTGGGGGCGAGGCGACCTGGGGCACGCCAGGCCAGGGCGGCGGCGGTCGTCGGGGCGGGCTCGCCCTGTGCGGCGAGGCCTCCAAGAGAGGCCCAGCCGGCCTCCGACGTCAGCGACGGCGCCGGATGCCGAGGACGAGCGCGGCGCCCATGCCGACGAGCACGAGCAGGGTCACGATGACCCACACCCAATCCCGGGGATCCGAGCTAAAGGAGACCGCCGTCGCACCGCACCCGGGAGACAACGTTCTTTTCATCAGGCAACCCATCCTTCCATCGACTGCCCCTTCCGGTCCGCCGGAGGGTGCGTATCCCGCCGGGGTGCTCCTCGACGCCGCGGCCCCGCTCTCTGCCCCGGCGCCATCGTCGACGCCAGCACAATCGCGCGCTCGCCGGCATCCTCCTCTACACCGCCGCTCGACACCCGCGGCCGCGCCGCGGTCGACGAGGCCGCGGCGCCGAGCCCGCGCTCGAGACCTCTCCGGCGACGGCCCCAGCCTCCCCCGCACCGGCCCCGCGCCTCCCCCGCACCGGCCCCGCGCCTCCCCCGCACCGGCCCCGCTCGCAGGGCTCACGCGGGAGCGAACGTCGTTCATCCTCCGCCGCCCGCCAGCACCGTCTCTCCACCTCGCTTGTCGAGCTCGATGACCCGGCAGGGCGTCGCCTTCCGGATCCGCTCTGCCAGCGG
Organism: Sorangium sp. So ce836; assembly: GCF_028553905.1. Classification (NCBI taxonomy): domain Bacteria; kingdom Pseudomonadati; phylum Myxococcota; order Polyangiales; family Polyangiaceae; genus Sorangium; species Sorangium sp. So ce836. Next base: position 12,678,472 of record NZ_CP102233.1, read on the forward strand.
GCGCGAGTGCGTCGTGATCCACAGCTGGCTCCGGGATGCCGCGTGCACGAGCAGATCCCCGAGCGGCCCGAGCAGATCCGGATGCAGGCTCGTCTCCGGCTCGTTCAGCGCCAGGAGCAGCGGAGGCCTCGGGCTCAAGAGCGCCGCCAGCAGGCAGAGATAGCGCGCCGTGCCGTCCGAGAACTCGCGGGCGTCGAGCGGCCGCGACATCCCCGGCAACCCGAGCTCGACGCGGAACCGCCCCTGCGTCGAGGAGACCTCGAGCGACGCGCCCGGGAACGCGTTCTTGATGGCATCCTGCAGCGCGCCCCTGTCGCCGATATCGAGGATCGTCGCCAGCGCCGCGGCCAGATCGTGGCCATCGGTGCTGAGCACCGGCGTCCGCACCCCGACCTGCTCGACCCGGAGCGGCGCGCCGGAGTCGGTGCGGAAGTGATGATAGAACCGGAAGTTCATCAGCTGTTGCCGCACCACCGAGAGGAGCGGAAAGCGGTGCGGCTCCACCACCTGCGACAGCACCGACTCCGAGCCCCAGAGCGAGAAGGGGAAGGCCACGCGGTGGCCGTCCGCGTCGCGCACGAACGCCGAGCCCGCGGCCCGCTCCAGCATCGGCAGGCGCCGGCGCTTGTCGAGCAACCACAGGTTCTCTTCCTTGATGTCCGGGTCCAGCGCGAACGGCCCCCCAGGCGGCGGCGTCAGCCCGCACTGAAGCTCGTAGACGAGCTGATCCAGCCGCACCCGCAGCGTCATCCGCACCGGGCCTTTGCTGCGCTGGCCGGCCCAGAGCACCGACGGCATCCCCCCCTCCTCGGCGAGCGTGCGCGCGAAGCTCCCGCTCGCCGCGGCGCCGAGCAGCACCATGGTGCGATAGAGATTGGTCTTGCCGACGCCGTTTGGTCCGACGATGACATTGACCTGCGCGAGCGGGAGGGTCAGCTCGCGGATCGAGCGATACCCGGCGACGTGGAGCTCCTGGACCGTCATCCCGCCCAGGATAGCCCCACGCCGGCCGCTTCGACACCGGCCGCGACCGCCTAACCCCCTGAGCCCTTCGTGCGCGCTGGCTCATGCAGCCGTGGCACGACCGTCGCAGCTGCATTCCATGCGCGGCGGACTTAGGCGCGCGCCGCGACAGCACCATTCCGTCGTCGAGCCTCCATTGACGCGCTCGCGACGGCCCCGATAGCCTGTCCGGCCATGCCCGCACCTATCATCGAACAAGACGCCTCGCTGGAGAGCGTCCTCGAACAGAACACCCATACCCTGACATGGCTGCTCGCCTATCCCTTCACCCAGGGTCTCGCCGCCCCGTTCCAGGCGCAGCAAGAACGGTGGATGGCGGTCGATCGTCAGGAGATCCTCCTCTGGATGGACATCCTCAAAGCGACGACGCAGGTCAGCGTCGCGGACGAGGCGCTCGACGCCCTCGTCGACGCCATCGCCAACACCATCCTCGCCGAGGCCGGCAACGACCGCAGCGCGCCGCTCTACACTCTCTATTTCGGCAACCAGCGCCCCAGCGACCTCAAGCGGCCTGTCCTCGGCGGTCAGCTCGAGACCATGCGCGCGTGGCTGCCCTCCCTCACCGGCGGAAGCCAGGCGCTCCGCGCGCTCGGCGAGCAGCTCGCCGCGGCGATTCAAAAGGCCGACGCCGCGACCGCGGCGCTCGCCGCCGCCAAGCAGAAGAACCGCGAGTTCCGCACCGTCGGCGAGCGCAAGGCGTTCATCGACGCTCAGAACGCCCTGCGCAAGTCCACCTACGGCGCGCTGTCCGAGATGCCGCACAAGCACCCGGACAAGCGCCTTCCCAACACGTTCGCCGATCTCTTCTTCAAGCGCCTGCCGCGCCGCAAGACCGCGGCCGAGGAGCCGGAGCCGGCGACGGCCGCCGAGCTCACCGCCAAGATCGCCGAGGTCGAGCAGCAGCTCGCCGCGCTGAAGACGCGCTACACCGAGGTCCTCGCCGCCGAGGAGGTCTCGGCGCGCGAGAAGGCGCAGCGCGAGGCCGACGCCGCCGCCCTCGCCGAGGCCGAGAAGGCGGCCGAGGCCCTCGCCGCCCGCGTCACCGCCCTGCGCGCCAAGCTCGGCCGCTGAGCGCGCCCGCCGCCGCTACCGCCGGGAACCCGCCGCAACGCTTGACAATCGTTCCCCCGCATGCCGGGGACGCCGCGTCGACGCTCGACGGCCGTTCCCCCGCACCGCGCGCCGTCAGATCCGACTTGACAAGAGGCTCCCCCGCGCTTCGGGGAGCGATCGCCGAGGCTCGCCCCCGCGGCCGCGGCGCGCCGAGCCGATCGCAGGAACCATCGACGCGCGGGTCCGAGCGGCGCAGAGGAGCGGTCGAGCGCCAACGACGGCGCCCCGGAGCGCCGGGGCAGGTCCTCCCGCGGCGGGGCGCCCTCCTCCGACGGGCGGGGAGCGGTCCTTCGACGTCGCCGCGCCGCTCCCCGCGCGCCGGGGCGCCGGTAGCGATCATTCCTTCGCCGTCACCGCGCCTGCTGCCTCGCCGGCGTGACGGGGTCGCTCGCCGGCGCCTACTTCTTCGCCGTCCCGACGGGCACGAGCCGCACCATCCGGTGCAGGAGCCCGTCGACCCGCTGCAGCCAGCCGCGCCAGGCGGCGTACTGGGCCACCGGGATCGTCGACCGGTCGAGGACCACGCGCTCCTTCACCACGACCGCGTTCCTGCCCGGCGCCTTGGCGAACGAGATCGACGCGCGGCCGAAGTCGCCGCCGTTCTCGTCGCCGCCCGGCGGGAGCTCCGCGAACGCGTACCCCGCGGGGGCGACGATCGTGATCGTCCGGTTGTGGTGCCGCGGCGCGAGGCTCGGCGGCAGGACCACGGGCAGCGTGCGCTTCACGAGCGGCGCGAGCTGCGACGTCAGCGTGGACGTGCCCGAGAGCGGCACGGCGAGCTCCGCGCCCTCGCGGCGCGCGAGCCCCTCGGTGCGCGCCTCGAACTCGAGCGTCGCCGCCCCGTGCGGCAGATCGGCCTGGAACGCCACCTTGGGCTTCACGTCGACGGTCGGGAACCAGCCGTACGCGAGGTACTGCTCGACCCACTGCGCCCGCGCGTCGGCCTCCGCCAGGTTCGACCGGAGCTCGAACGCCGCGTCGCCGATGTGCCGCTCCCTCGCCGCGAGCTCGCCCGCGCCCGACGGCTGCAGCGCGATGGTCCACTCGGCGTCGACGCCGTGATCGGCCGGCGAGCTCGCCGGCGTCTCCACGATCTTCGGCGGCCCGTCGTCGACGAACAGCGCCAGCGTGCGCGCGTCCATCGCCGGCAGCGGCCCGAGCCGGCTCTGCGGGCTCGTCGCGTCGAGCCACAGCCCCGGCGCGCCGCCCGCGCCCGGCAGGTACGCGATGCCGTGATCGAACACCGGGATCGCCGCCACCTCGCTCCGGAGCAGCGAGGGCTGGCCCGTGTAGCGCGTCTGCACCAGCACCTCCGTCGCGTCGATGCCGATCGACTTGAGCAGCGTGATCAGCAGCATCGCCTTGTCGTCGCAGTCGCCCTGGCGCCGCGCGAGGAGCTCCTGCGGGCGGTTCGGCAGCCACCACTCGCCCGAGACGAAGTTCACGTACCGGATGTCGTCGGCGACGAAGTCGAAGAGCGCCCGCAGCTTGTCCTCGCGCGTGGTCTTGCCCTTCGTGAGCTCGGCGGCGAGCCGGCGGACCTGATCGTCCGGCTCCGTGAAGCCGGCGACCGCGCCCCGGTACCACTCCCGGAAGTCGTGCCAGCCGTGGAACGTGGAGCCGACGACGACCGGCAGCACCTCGGCGAGGTGCGGGGCGAGCGGCTCCTCCGGCACCTCGGGCGGGTCGTCCCAGATGAACCGCGTCACCTGGCGGCCGTCCTTCTCGGACCGGAGCACCCGCTCCGCCTTGCCGTTCAGCACGTCGATCGCCAGGCCGTCGCTCGTCGGCGAGTCGACGACGACCTCGTTGTAGAGGATCGGCCGCGTGTCGGTCGAGCCGACGTAGTCGATGAAGTAGAACGGCGCGTCGCCGCGGCGGCCGACGGGGCCCGGGGTCCACGCGCGCACCGCGACCTCCACCACGTCGCCGGCCGCGAGCTTGGGCCAGCGCACGAACGGCCGCTGCCCGCCCGCGCCCTGCTCGTCCGGCGGCGCCACCGTGCCGTCCTTGCGGTGCACGCGCGCGAACAGGAGCTCGGTGTCCTCGGCCTCGGCGGGGATGTCGCGCTCGTAGAGGTCCTGATCGGTGCGCGGCTCGATGACGATCTCGCGCGCGTAGTGCATGAGCTGCGAGACGCGCTTGTCCGGGTGGTACGTCACGACGCGCACCCAGTGGAGCTGGCGGTCGGCCACCTCGCCCTTCTTCGCCGGCTCCTTTCGCCCGCGCTCGAGGAAGACGCCGGGCGCGACGAGGTACTGCTCGTCGCGCATGCGCCGCCGGCCCGGCGCGCCGGCCGCGCCCTCGCCGAGGCGGAGCGCGAGCTCGGCCTTGAGGAACGGGTCGCCCGGCGCGAGGTCGCGCGCCCGCGCGAGCGCGCCGTTCGCGAGCGCGGCCGCCGCGGCGCTCGCCTGGCCCTGCCGGACCGCCGCGAGCGCCTGGAACGCGGCGGGCTGGTTCGGCGCGACCTGCGTCGCATACGACAGGACCTCGCGCGCCCACGCGACGCGGCCCGCGTCGTGGAGCGCGCGGCCGATGCGGATGACGTCCTCGGCCGACGTCTGCTGCGCGAGCGCGCCGGCGGCGGCCACCTCCAGCGCGGCGCCGCCCTCGGGCTCGAACGCGAGCACGTAGTCCGCGCCCCGCGACTCGGGCGCGATCTCGGCGAGCCTCCGCGCGGCCCGCAGCGCGAGCGCCGGATCGAGCCGGGCCGCGGCCGCGATCTCCTGCCAGACGACGACCGGGGTCCGGTCCTTCTGCTCGCGCTCGACCGCGAGCAGCTCCTCGAGCCCGGCGCGCGCGAGCCCCGAGGTCCCGAGCTTCTTCTCGACGAGGCCGCGGAGGACGCGCGCCTCGGGGTCGCGCGCCGAGCGCAGCGGCTCCTCGCGCAGCACGGCGGCCGCCCAGTCGGCGCGGTCCGAGGCGAGGTGGGCCGCGACGAGCCTGCGCTGCGCGAACGAGGCGGTGGCCCGGTCCTTCTCGGCGAGGCCGCGGGCGCGCGCGGCCTCGAGCCAGCCGCTGCGGTTCGCGCCGAACGGCGACACCCACCCGGCGAGGGCGAGCGCGTCCGCGGAGATCCCCGGCGACCGCGTCACGCGGTCGAGCAGGCCGGGGGCGCGGGGCGATCGCTGGTCGTCCGCGCCGCCGAGCGTGCGCGCCACGACGGCCGTGAGGGTCTGCTCGATCTGCTGCGGCGCCTGCGCCGCGCCCGCGCCGAGCGCCCTGTCGAGCGCCGTCGCGACGGCGGTCGACCGCGACGGCGCGGCCGGGGGCGGCGCGAGCCTCGTGAGGTCCGACGAGGTCGCGAGCGCCACCGGACGGCGCTGCTCGTCGGTGAAGCGCACGCGGACGCGCCCCTCGTCGGCGACGGCGCCGGTGCACACCTTGAGGGCGAGCAGGTGATCGCCCGCGGGCGCCTCGATCCGCGCGGCGATGCGATCGAGCACGAGGCGCTGGTGGGCCGCGTCGCTGGAGGCGACGTCCGCGCCGTCCCACGCGAGCCGCACGGCGCCGGTCGCGGCGACGTGAGCGAGGATCGGCTTGCGATCGAGCGCGGCGGGGACGGTCACGCGCGAGGCGAGGTAGGTGCAGCTCTCGGCGCGGGGATGGATGTAGAGGTCGAGCGGCACGCCGCGCGCGGTCGCCGCGGCGGGCAGCACCCGGCGCCACGCGACGTCGTAGACCCCCCAGGCGTAGCGGGCGCTCATGTCCGAGACGCGCTGGCCTTCGGCCTCGGGCCCCTCGCGGCGCGCGAGCCCGCCGCCCGAGTTGTCCTGGAACGGCCCGAGGATGGCGAACGCCTTCACGAGCCCCGACGGGTCCGGGGGCGCGTCGTACGAGACGGCGCGCGCGCCGGGCCACGTCGCCGCCGGCGGCTCGGGGGCGAGCGAGGCCGCGAGCCAGCGCGCCTCGTCGGCGAGCGGCGAGGCGGACGCCGCGATCTGCGCGAGGCCCTCGCGCGCGCGGCCCTGCGCGGCGCGATCGGAGAGCGCCGCCGCGATCACGAGCCCCGCGAGCGCGTCGTCGCCGCCCCGCCGCGCCCGGGCCAGCGCGGCGTCGAGCATCTCGTCGGGCGTCGCGGCGGTCCACCGCGGCGCGATCGCGATACGCGCGCGCTTCTCGGCCGCCGGCGCGCCCGCGGCCGCCGGCGCGCCCGCGGCCGCGGCCGCCGGCGCGCCCGCGGCCGCGGGCGCGCCCGCGGCCGCCGGCGCGCCCGCGGCCGCCGGCGCGCCCGCGGCCGCGGGCGCGCGCGGATCCACCTTCGCGCCGCTCGGACGCCGCGCCGGCGCGCCGCCCGCCGCGGCGCCGCCCGCCGCCGGCGCGGCCGCCTTGGCGCCGCCCGGGCGCGGCGCCTGCGCGTTGCCCACCGCGGGCGCGACGGCGATCGCGAGCAGCGCCGCCAGGCATCCGCCCCGGCGCGCCGCGCGCCCCGCGCGCCGATCTCGTCCTCGTCGATCGCCTCGATCTTCCCCCGGCGAGCTCCGCTCCATCGATCCTCGCTTCCGGGCCACGGCATAGCGCGTGCCCGATCGCGGCGCGAGCGCGGCGATCGCGCCGGGTCGCGCGGCGCGGCCGCCCCGCGGGGTGAAGCCGTGCGCGAATTTGGCCGCCGGGCTCGCGGCCCACTAGCCTGCTCCCATGCGCCGCGCGTCACGATGGTTGCTCTCGGCGGTGATGGCCCTGACCACCCTCACGGCCTTGCCAGCGTCGACCTTCGCCCGCGAGACCAAGGTCGAGTGGAAGAGCGTCGACGTGCCCGCGGGCGAAGGCCAGGCCCAGCGGGCGCGCGCCCTGCGCGGCCTGCTCAAGAGCGCCGCGAAGAAGGCGGATTTCGGCAAGGCGAAATCGGTGGTCTTGAGCGCGCGCGTCGCCGAGTTCACCTCGGTCACGCGGGGCGACGTGCACCGCGTGACCTGCACCATCGTCGGCCGCGTCGTCGGCGGCCCCACCGCCCGCTCGCGCATCTCGTTCGGCGGCAGGCCGTCCGAGCGGCAGGCGCTGGAGAAGCAGGTGCTCTCGATGGTCGCGAGCGGCGTCGTCGGCCGGCTCGCCGCGATCGTCCGCGCGCGCGCCTCCGCCGATTGACCCCGCGCTCGGGATCGCGCCGCGCCGGCCTCGACCTCGTCCGGGATCTGGACTACGACGGCCGGCGCGTCATGGAACTGGACCGGATGGTGAGCGAGCTCTTCGAGGAGGAGGAGCTCGCCCGCGAGATGGCGCGGAAGCTGATAGCGATGGCGCAGCGCTCCGCGGACGAGGCCATCGCCGAGCGCGGGAGCCTGCTCGCGTTCCTCCGCGGCCCGATGGAGCGGCACATGCGCTACGAGGAGGCCGCGATCTTTCCTCATTTCCAGGCCCGCGGGCTCGCCGAGGAGGTCCAGGTCGCGCTGAAGCAGCACGCCGCCGTGCGCGAGGCGACCGAGGCGCTGGCGAACGTCGCGCAGGCCGGCGACGTCGCGGGGAGCATCGTGAATGTCGCCCGCCTGCTCCTGCACCATACAAATTTCGAGGGCGACTACATTTATCCGGAGCTCACCCGCGACGAGTGGCGCGAGCTGATGAAGGAAACCGTTCGTCAGGGGATCTGAGGTGGTGCGCAGGAACTCGACACAGATGTTCCCCTCGACGTAGGCTTTTGCCGCCGTGTCTACCGCAGCTGGTCAGGTGCTGAGCGAGCGCTACCGCCTCATCCGACCCGTGGGGCAGGGCGCGCAAGCCTCGGTGTGGGTCGCCGAGCACCTGGCGCTCGGCACCCAGGTCGCCGTCAAGCTCATCGATCCCGAGCTCGCGAAGCAGGAGGACGCCCGCGAGCGGTTCCGCCGTGAGGCGACCGCTGCAGCGCAGCTGCGCAGCACGCACGTCGTGCAGATCCTCGATCACGGCATCGAGGGCGAGCAGCCGTTCATCGTGATGGAGCTGCTCGAGGGCGAGGACCTCTTCGAGCGGCTCGCGCGGAGGCGCCGCCTCACGCTCCAGGAGACGTCGAAGATCGTGACGCAGGTCGCGCGCGCGCTCACCCGCGCGCACGGGGCCGGCATCGTGCATCGCGACCTCAAGCCCGAGAATTTTTTCCTCTGCGCGAACGAGGACGACGAGGTCGTCAAGATCCTCGACTTCGGCATCGCCAAGGTGGGCCACGGGAAGCGGGCCGCCCAGCGCACGACGGTCGGGACGCTCATGGGCACGCCGCACTACATGAGCCCGGAGCAGGTGAAGGGGCTCCGGGAGGTCGATTTCCGCGCCGACCTGTGGGCGCTCGGCGTGATCGTCTACCAGTGCGTGACGGGCGAGCTCCCGTTCGACAGCGAGGGGGTCGGCGACCTGCTGATCAAGATCTCGCTCGGCGAGATCCCGGTGCCCTCGCGGGTGAACCCGGAGCTGCCGCCGAGCTTCGACGCGTGGTTCGCGCGCGCGTGCGATCGCGATCCGGACCAGCGCTTCAGCAGCGCGCGCGACCTCGCGGAGTCGCTCGCCCGCATCGCCGAGCTGTCGACCGAGACGGCGGCGAGCAGCGTGAGCTCGCCGCGGCCGCCGCCGATGCCGCCCCGCCCCGCGCCGACGCGCCCGCCGGCGGCCCCGCCGCGGCCGGCGATGGGCTCGACGATCCCCAAGGCGCCGCCGCTGCCCCAGGTGGGCGACCCCGCCGGCGCCATCTCGACGCGCTCGCCCGAGCGGCGGCCGAGCGAGCAGGCCGCAGACGCGGCGGCAGCTCCGCTGTCGGCCAGGCCGAGCGTGAGGGCCCCGGCGCGGCCGAGCGAGCGGCCGCCGGCGCCGCCGCGGCTCACCGAGCGGCCGCCGCTCACCGAGCGCTCGCCGCTGTCTGCCAGGTCCGGCGAGCGGCCTCCGATGCCGCCGCGCGCCACCGAGCGGCCTCCGGCGCCGCCGCGCGCCACCGAGCGGCCTCTGACGCCGCCGCGCGCCACCGAGCGACCTCCGGCGCCGCCGCGCGCCACCGAGCGGCCTCTGACGCCGCCGCGCGCCACCGAGCGGCCTCCCCCGGCGCCGCCGCGCGCCGCCGAGCGGCCTCCGGCGGCGTCGCTGGCTCCGGTCGGCGAGCAGCCGCCGGCCTCGTCCCAGCGGATCGAGCGGCCGCCGCTCTCCGCGGGCACGCCGCTCCCTCCCAGCGCGCCGCCCTCCACGGGCTCGCCGCCCTCCACGGGCTCGCCGCCCTCCGCGGGCGCGCCGCGCTCCACGAGCGCGCCGCTCGCCACCGGGACGCCGCGCTCCCCGAGCGCGCCGCTCCCTCCGGGCGCGCCGCCCGCCGCGGGCACGCCGCTCCCTCCGGGCGCGCCGCCCGCCGCGGGCGCGCCGCCCTCCGCGGGCGCGCCGCCCTCCGCGGGTGCGCCGCTCGCCACCGGGGCGCCGCTCGCCACCGGGGCGCCGCTCTCCGGGCCGCCGAGCAGCACGTCGCCCACGGCGGACGGCGTCGAGGCCCCGCCAGGCTCGGAGCCGCTGGCGCTGGCGCGCAGCAAGGCGCCGCGGAAGGAAGCCGACAGCGCGCCCTCGCTCGTCGACGTCGACATCGAAGAGTTCGACGACGACGCGATCGACACCGACGTCGACGAGCCCTGGGCGGCGCCGGCCGCGCCCGCGGCGCTCGCCCCGCGGGCCGACGCGACGCCCGCCTCCGGCGAGCCCGCCGCCCACGCGCCGGCCGAGCCCGCAGGTCCTGCGCCGGCCGAGCCCGCGATGCCGGCGCTCCAGAGCGGCGCGCCCGTCGCGCCGAGCGCGCCGGGCGAGCCGCCGCCCGCGGCGCAGACGCCGCGCGAGCCCTCGCCGCACGAGGCCGATCCGCGCGCGACCGCGCGCGAGCACGACGAGCCGCCGAGCCACGAGCTGCCGGAAGAGCCCCGCGACAGCGTCAGACGAGCGGCCGTCGCGGCGGCCGTGGCCGCGCCGCCCCCCGCCTCGCTGCGCGCGTCGCGGCCGCTCGAGCCGCCGGTCGCGCCAGCCGTCGCCCCACCGGCTCGCGCCGTGCCCTCCGGCGAGACGCCGGAGCACTGGATGAAGGCGTCCAGCGTGAGCGGGCTGGCGCAGGAAAGCGAGCTTCTGGAGTTCGACCCCGGCTCGCGCCGGCGCCGGCGTGTCCGCTGGGCAGCGCTCGCGCTGGTGGCCCTCGCCGGCGTCGTCGCCTGGCAGGTCCTCCGCTCGCAGCGCCTGCCGCAGAGCGCGCCGGCGGCCGAGAGCGAGACCCCGCCGCCCGCCGCCGCGCCTGCGCCTGCGCCGCCGCAGGAGCCCGCGCCCGAGCCCAGCGCCACGGCGTCGGCCCCCCCGACGGCCGCGCCCGCGGCGCAGCCGTCGGCCAGCGCCTCCGCGACGGCGCCGCCGCGGAAGCGGCGCCCGGCGCCTCCACCGAAGAGGCAGCGCAAAGAGCCGGCCAAGGTGGACGACCTGACGATCGAGATCCCGACCCCGCCCTCGGAGCCGGCCGGGGAAGAGCCGGCCTCGCCCCACGGAGAGTCGCCCCCAACGGCGTCGCCTCCCCAGGAAGAACCGGCCCCGCACGCAGAGTGAAGAGCGGATGGAAACGACGGCATACCAGCAGTACTCCGAGGAATCCGGCGACTGGTTGAGAAAGGGAAGGGCTCGACTGCTGGCCCACCTGGTGCGCGAGTTCGGCCCGGGACGGCGGCCCCTCGAGCTGCTGGAGGTCGGCGCCGGGGTCGGGCAGAACCTGGGTGTCCTCGCGGAGTTCGGGGCCGTCGACGCGAACGAGGTGAGCCCCCTCGGCCAGGAGGCCATCGCGAAGGCCGGCACGGCGAGGACGCTCTACAGCGCGTCGCTCCCGTTCGAGCTCGACCGGCGCTACGACGTGATCTGCGCGCTCGACGTCATCGAGCACATCGAGGACGACCGCGCCGCGCTCCGCTGGATCCACGACCATCTGAGCCCCGGCGGGATCTTCGTCGCCACGGTGCCGGCGTATCCGTGGTTGTTCAGCGATCACGACCGCGCGCTGCAGCATTTCCGCCGGTACACCGCCGGCAGCTTCCGCGCCGCGCTGCCGGCCGACTTCCACGTGGAGGCGTGCGCTTACTTCAACCAGCTCCTCTTCCCCGCTGCGGTCGGCTCGCGCGCCGTCTGGAGCGCCGCGCGCAAGCTGCGCCCGGGCAAGACCAGCATGAAGCAGCCTTCGCCGAAGTCCGGCCTCGCTTCGTCCGCGCTCGAAGCCGTCCTCCGCGCGGAGGTCGATCTCATCGCGCGCGGCCGCCGGCCGAGCTTCGGGCTGTCGGTCTTCTGCGTGGCGAGGCGCACGGCGGCCTGAGGCGGGCCGCGGTCGCCCGGGCCTCCCGCGGCCCGGGATCGCCGCGCGTCCGCGATCCCTGGCGGGATTTCTGACACACGGAACGAGCACCGCCGCCCACGCGCTCGTCCCGTGGTCGCGCGCCCACGATAGGCCCCCAGGGAGGGTGTTCGCGGCAAGACCTCCCGCGCGGCCAGGGACGAGCCTGGGCGTCGCATTGCTGCGCGGCACCCACGGCACGGATTCGGCGGCCACGCCTCCATGGCTTCGTGATACGGGTGCGCGCCATGATTGGGCAAGACGCCGCAACGCCCGCTGATCCCGCCGCCTCCCGCCGCAAAGTGGCGAGCTGGACTGCCCGCCTCGCGCCGTTCGCCATCCTGATCGCGATGCTCGGCCTGCTCCAGTGGGGCTACCGCGACGACTCGCCCACCGAGGACGAGTGGGCGCACACGACGCGCGGGATCGCCTGGTGGCAGACCTCGGATATGCGGCTCAACTACGCCCACCCGCCGCTCGGGAACGCCATTGCCGCCATTCCCATCGCGCTCATGCCGGGCAACGCGCACGTCACGTCGTCCCGGCACTGGAAGGACGCGAACATCGGGCGCGTGGCCCTCGATTACATCGAGCAGGACTACGCGCGGGCGCGCGAGCAGCTCTTCCGGGCTCGGCGCATGATCATGCTGATGGCCGCGGCCCTCGCCGCCTACGTATGGTTCTGGAGCCGCTGGTTCTGGGGCGAGCGGGCCGCGCTCGTCGCGCTGGTCCTCGTCGCGTTGAACCCGACGATCATCGCCCAGGGACGGTACGTCACCACCGATCTCCCGGCGGGGCTGGCGACGATGCTCGCCGTGGGCGAGTTCGCCCGGTATGCGAGCGGGCGAGCCGGCAGGTGGTCGCTCGTCACCATGACGCTCGCCATTGGGGCGGCTGCCGTCACCAAGTACAGCGGCCTGCTCCTCGTGCCGATCCTCGGCGCGATCGGGGTCTTCCTGGCCGCGACCGGCCGCGGCCGGTTCGAGGGGAAGCCCGCTGCCCGCCGCTTCGGAGAGCTCGGCCTCCACGTCCTCGTGGCGGGCGTGGGGCTGCTCCTTGTCATCAACGCCGTTTACAAGTTTGACGATACGGGCATGTCGGTGCGAGACATCCTCGCCGCCCCCGAGCCGCAATATCCGGTGTCGGCGCGGTACAAGCAGCAGCTGATGGAGAAGCACTCGCTCGTCCGGTTCCTGCCGGCGGGCCTGCGGATCCCCCTCCCGTACACGTATCTCTTCGGCACGGCGGCGGTGACCGCGCTCAACGCCGGCGGGTTCACGTCCTACTTCCTCGGCGAGGTCGTCCGGATCGGGCACTGGGCCTATTTCCCGGTGATGCTCCTGATCAAGAACCCGCCCGCCACGTTGCTCCTGCTGCTCGCCGGGGCGGCGCTCGCGCTGCGGCGCGCCCGCGCGTTCTCGATGCGCTCCGTCCCCGTCGAGGTGATCGCCACCGGGGGGACGGCCCTGCTGCTCCTCGCCTCGTTCATGCGGGCCAACCTCAACATGGGCATCCGGCACGCCATGCCGATCATGCCGCTCCTCGCCGTGCTCGCTGCGCGCGCCTTCGACAGGCTCTGGGCGCTCGCCTCCTCGCGCCGCCTCGCCCAGCTCGCGCTCACGGGCCTCGTGGGGAGCACGGCGCTGAGCGCGCTCCTCGCCGCCCCGCACTTCCTCGGCTACTTCAACCTGTTCGTCGGCGGCGCGCTCGGCGGCTACAAGATCAGCATCTACGGCGAGGACTGGGGGCAGGATCGCGCCGCGCTGGCGAAGTACGCAAAGGAGCACGACATCCAGCCGCTCTATTACAACTATCAGAGCGAGACGCGCCGGATCGAGTGGGAGTACTTCCGCGTTCCGTACGAGCGCTTCGGCTGCGAGACGGTGCCCAAACCTGGCTCATGGGTCGCGCTGCACGCGCTGACCCTCAAGACGTCGCCCGCGAAATGCTACAAGAAGCTCCGCGATCGCGAGCCGGACGTGAAGATCAACAACCACATCTATCTCTACCGGATCCCACCCGCCCCCACGAAGCGCTGAGGCGACGCACCGAGCGAATCGCGACGGCTCCTGGTGGTTGCCAGCGCCCCGGAGCGGGCGCCCGCAGAATCAAGGGCATAAAACCGATTGCCGACAACTCTGGAGGCGCAGGCCGTACGTCTGCGCAGCGGCGAGCCAGCAGCGAAGCCCATCGCAGGCCGACCGCCAAGATGCACCGTCGCTTCGAGCGACATTGGCGGCGTGTCACCGCCCGTTCCAGGAGGTCGGCATGATGTCGGCTCTCCTGGATGGCGCTAGTTCAGCAATTTCTTCGACAGGTGCTTGACCGCCTCCTGCGCCGCATGTCGCAGCGCGACCTCAACCGCCTTGGAGGACGTATCGCCGCGCACGAGGATGGCGCAATTGTCCCCTTCGGCCTCGAACGACGCGAGGGGGAGCTCCTTCGCCGCCTCCGCTGCGCGGATCGGCACCTGCACAGCAAGCGAGCCGACCTCGAGCTCCACGAACCCCACCAGCTCCGACTTGGATAGGTTCTGCATGGTTCGAACGTGGGTCGTCCACAGGGGCTTAGCAAGGTCAGGTTTTTCCTGCTTGTCGGTGGGATTGAGCTCCACCTGAAGCGGCAGAACGCGTGCGTGTCAAGCGCCGCCGGCGGCGCGGGCCGCGGGCGCGCGACGCGCGACGCGCGACGCACGACGCACGGCGTGCGACGCGCGGCGTGCGACGCGGTGCGCGCCGGTCCGGACGCCATGCTCACTGCGATCGTCGCGCCCGTCGCGTTCCTCGCGCCTCGTCGCGCTCGTCGCGCTCGTCTCGCCCGTCGCGCCCCTCGCGTCCCTCGCGCTCCTCCGCACGGATGACCGCTCTCGCGTCAGTTCTTCAGGGAGGTCAGCTCGTCGGCCATGATGCTGCGGTGGTGGCGGTAGACCTGGAGCACGATGGCCAGCGCGATCGCCGCCTCGCTCGCGGCGAGGACGATGATGAAGACCGTGAACACCTGGCCAGACACGCCGCCCGCGACGAAGTGCTCGAACGCGACGAAGTTCAGCGCGGCGGCGTTGAGGATGAGCTCGACGCCGAGGAGGATGCCCACCGCGTTCTTCCGCGTCATGACGGTGAACAGCCCGAGGCCGAACAGCGCCGCGCCGACGCTGAGATAATGGATGAGCCCGATCTCCTCCATCGCCTACTCCCTCTCCCAGGCGCGCCTGACGGCGCGGCGCGCGAGCACGACCGCGCCGATCATGGCGCCGAGCAGGACGACCGAGCCGAGCTCGAACGGGAGCAGGTACTCGCCGAGGAACGCGTGGCCGAGCTTGGCGGTGGACGGCATGGCCGGCTTGGCCTCGGCGGGCCAGGGCGTCCGGGTCGCCACCCGGCCGAGCACGAGGAGCACCGCCGTGACCAGGACGAACGCCACGGCGGGCCCGCCGCGCGGGTTCGAGATCTTCATCTCCGCGATGCGGCTCGTGAGCATCACGGCGAAGAGGATCAGGACGAGCGTGCCGCCCACGTAGACGAGCACCTGGGTGGCCGCGAGAAAATCGGCCGACAGCGTGACGTAGAGGCCCGCGATGCCGAGGAACGTGCCGAGCAGGGCCAGCGCGGAGTGGATGATGTTCCTGGAGAACGCCACGAGCCCGGCGGAGCCGAGCGTCAGCGCGGCGAGCCCCAGGAAGGCGAGTGCACTCAGGGAGGGCATGTGGTGAGGGCCGCGACGTTAGACCGCTGCCCATCGCTCATCAAGGGCGACGCCCCGCGACGGGCGACGCCCTCGCTCAGGCGTCCGCTCCGGCCTCTCCGCCCGCGGCCCCGGCGACCGCTCCAGTCACCGCTCCAGCGGCCTCGGCGCCCTGCTTCCGGGCGTGCTCCCGGCGCCAGATGGCGCGCAGCTCCTCGAGCGCGGCGGGGTTGTCGCGCATGGCGCGCTCGCGGGCCTCGCGGGCGTGAGGCCCGTACTCGCCGACAGGCACCTCGCCGAGGTCCTTCGGCGCCTTGTACAGCGGGACCAGCCCCTCCGGGATGAAGCGGAAGGTGAGGTGGTCGAGCGTCGGCGCCGCCCCCTCGAACTCGCGCGTGTGGCGGATCGCGCCGGTCGACTCGGTCTTGCACGCCTCGACGCAGAGGCCGCAGTACATGCACTTGCCCATGTCGATGTCGAAGCGGCTCATCGCCTGCTTCTTCGTCGCCGGATCCTTCTCCAGGTCGATGGCGATGCACTCGATGGGGCACGCGCGCTCGCAGCGCTTGCAGCCGGTGCAGATGTCCATCTGCACCTCGAGGAAGCCGCGGTACCGCGGCGGGAGCATCTCGCTCACGGGTCGGTCCGTCTTGTCGGGATACTGAACGGTGATGGGCTCCCGGAACAGATGGGAGAACGTGACGGCCATCCCTTCGAGGATGGTGCTGGCCGCGCTGGAGATGCTCTTGATGTACTGGGCGAGATCCATGGCCGGTGCCTCTCCGGGACCTGACGCGCTCGGGCATACCCCCCGAAGGAGCGAGGCGCCACATCGACCAGGCTAGCAGATGCCCCCTCCTCGATTGCGTCCGCGCGTACGGCCGGGCCGCCGCCGCCCGCGCCGGGCTCACGCCGGACCGGCGCGGCGCGGCGCCCACGGCTGCGGCCGATCGGCGCCGCGCGGGTCGGGAACCCGCCGAGAGCGTGGAGTCCGCGGCAGACCTGTCCTCTCCTGTTGACGCGCCCCCCGGGTGGCGATCATGGTCGTCGAATGACGCAGCTCCCCTTGTCGGGAACGTTCACCGCCCTGGTCACGCCGTTCACCCCTGATGGCGAAGCCGTCGATTTCGAAGCGCTCACCGCGCTCGTCGAGGCCCAGGTCGCGGGCGGCGTCAGCGGGCTCGTGCCGTGCGGGACCACGGGCGAGTCGCCGACCCTGAGCGAAGCGGAGACGACCGCGGTAATCCGGCGCGTCGTCGAGGCGGCGCGCGGCCGCGTGCCGGTGATCGCGGGGACGGGCTCGTTCTCGACGAAGAAGACGATCGACGCCTCGCGCGCGGCGCTCGCGGCGGGCGCGGAGGGCGTGATGATCGTGATGCCCTACTACAGCAAGCCCTCGCAGGACGGGCTCCGCGAGCACACGCTCGCCGTGGCCAAGGCCGTCGCGGGGCCGGTCGTGCTCTACAACGTCCCGGGACGAACGGTGGTCGACCTCTCCGCCGAGGCGACCGAGCGCATCTGCGCCGCCGCGCCCAACGTCGTCGCCATCAAGGACGCGACGGGCAACGTGCTCCGCTGCCAGGAGCTGGTGCGGCGCCTCGGCGATCGGCTCACGGTCCTGTGCGGCGACGACGCGCTGACGCTCGCGATGATGGCGCTCGGCGCGCAGGGCGTCATCAGCGTCACGTCGAACGTGCTGCCGCGCGAGACGAGCGCGGTGCCCCGGCGGTTCTTGGCCGGCGACCTCGCCGGCGCGCGGGCGGCCCACCTCGCGCTGCTGGAGATCCACGGGCTCATGTTCGTCGAGCCGAACCCCTCCCCGGCGAAGGCGGCGCTGGCCGCCCTGGGCCGCATGAGCCCCGCCGTCCGGCTGCCCCTCTCGCCGGCCGGCGAGGCGACCCGGCAGCAGATCGTCGAGGCGATGAAGCGGCTCGAGGCGAAGCGCGAGGCGGCGTGAAGTCGAACGGCGATCATCGAGGCGTACCGATGGGCGCGCTCTTGGGAACCGGTCAGGGAGAAGAGGCCCGCTTGCTGAAGGTCGCGATCCACGGCGCGAGCGGCAAGATGGGGCAGGCGATCGTCCGGCTCGCCGCGAACGAGCGCGCGCAGATCGTGGGCGCGATCGTGTCGCGCGGCTCCTCCCGCATCGGCCGCGACGTCGGCGAGCTCGCGGGGACCGGCACCATCGGCGTCGCGATGAGCGACGACACCAGCGCCGGGCTGCTCGGCGCGGACGTGGTCATCGATTTCTCGCGGCCCGAGGCGCTCCCCCGGCTCCTGCACCTCGCGATGCGGGCCAAGGTCGCGGTGGTCAGCGGCACGACCCGCCTCGACGGCACGTGCGAGCGGCTGCTCGACGAGGCGGCGCAGCACGTCCCGGTGCTCTGGTCGCCGAACACGAGCATCGGCATCCACGTGCTCGCGGAGATCGCGGCGAGCGCGGCGCGCCGGCTCGGGCCCGGCTACGACGTCGAGATCGTCGAGGTGCACCATCGCGCCAAGGTGGACGCCCCGAGCGGCACGGCCGTGCGGCTCGCCGAGGCGCTGCGCGAGGCCCGCGGCGGCGCCGGCGAAGGGGCCGCGGCGCTCGCCGACGTGCACGGCCGCGAGGGCAACGTCGGCCCTCGCAAGGCGAGCGAGCTCGGGATCTTCGCCGTGCGCGGCGGCGACGTCATCGGCGACCACACGGTCCACCTGCTCGGCCCCGGCGAGCGCCTCGAGCTCACGCACCGCGCCACGAGCCGCGATCTCTTCGCGCGCGGCGCGCTGCGCGCGGCGTGGCACCTGCACGGCAAGCCGCCCGGCCGATACACGATGGCCGACGTGATCGGGGGCTGAGCGGCGCCGCCGGGCGAAGGACCGGCGATCGGGATCCGGCGCGCCGCGCGCACAGCACGATGTGGTCAGCGGCGGGCCGCCGCACTAGGCTGCCGCGCTCGTATGGAGACGCTCGCTGCGCGGGTCGCACGTGCCGGTCCTTTGCCGGACAGGGACGCGGTGGGCTGGGTCGTCCGTCTGGCGAAGCGGATCGAGAGCCTGCACGGGCGCGGGACCGTGCACGGCCGCCTGTCGGCCGCGTGCGTGATCATCGAGGACGAGTGGTGCACGTCGCAGGGGTGGCTCTCCGATCCGCTCGCGACGCCGGCCTTCGTGGGCTACCGCTCGCCGGAGCGCGCGGCGGGCGAGGGACCGTCGCGCCGGGACGACACGTGGGCGCTCGCGGTCACCCTGTACGTGGCGCTCTCGGGGGCGCTCCCCTTCCCGGCCGAGAGCGACGGGGAGCTCCGCCGCAAGCAGAGCGCCGGCGATGCGCCGCGGGTGACGCCGCCGGGGGCGGCGGGCGACGCGCTGTGGCGCGTCCTCGAGCAGGCGCTCGCGCGCGACGCGAAGCGACGGATCGTCGAGGTGGCGGCGCTGCGTCGCGCGCTGGAGGCGGCGCGGCCGAGCGACGGCCTGGGGGAGCTGCCGCCGCTCGACGAGCACGCGGTCGTGGAGCCAGCGAGGACCGTGCCGGCGCCGCGCCCGTCGAGCGGCGGCCTGCGGGGCGCGTCGAGCTCGCAGCCGCCGCCGCGCAGGAGCTCGCCGCCGCGCGAGAGCTCACCGCCGCGCGAGAGCTCACCGCCGCGCAGGAGCTCGCCGCCCCGTGAGAGCTCGCCGCCGCGCGGGAGCTCGCCGCCCCGTGAGAGCTCGCCGCCGCGCGGGAGCTCGCCGCCCCGTGAGAGCTCGCCGCCGCGCGGGAGCTCCAGCTCGCAGCCGCCTGGCGGGAGCTCGCCGCCCCGCGGCCGCACGAGCTCGCTGCCGCCCGGCAATGCGAGCGCCACGGCGCGCCGGACGCCGTTGCCGCTCCACGGGCTCGCGGCCCTTGGTCTCCGGTCGACGGGCGCGCCGCCCACCCCGGTCCCCGAGGCGCCAGAGCGCCGCTCGACGGCGCCGGCGGTCTCGCCTGCCGCACCGCCGGGGCACGCCGACGCCCCGAGGGCGGACGCCTCCAGCAGCCCGCCCGGGGCGGCCGTTGCGGCCGCGCCGCCGGAGCAGCCGCCCCTTGCCCGCGCACCGGCGGAGCAGCCGCCCCTCCCGCCCAGCGCGGCGGTCCCGCCCAGCGCGGCGGAGCAGCCGCCCCTTGCCCACACGCCGGCGGAGCAGCCGCCCCTTTGGCCCGCGCCCGCGGAGCAGCCGCCCCTCCCGCCCGCGCCGGCGCCGCCCGCTCCCGCAAGCGAACCGGCGAGCCGGCGGCCTCCCCGCGCTCGGCCCGCGCGCATCGACGGCGAGCTGCCCCCGGCTCCGTCCGCGCTGGCGACCGAGGGCGCCGCCGCGCACGTCGGCGTGCCCGATGCGCCGCGCACCCCGGCGCCCGATCGGGACGCACGCCGCGGCGCGCCCTCCGCGGCGCGCCGGGTGGCCCTGCTGGCCCTGTATGCCGTGGTCTTCGCGGGCGCCGCTGCGGCGGCCTGGTTCTGGATCCGCCACCGCGATTCCGCGCCACCGCCGCCATCCCTCCCCGCCCTGCCTGCCGGCGCGGACGCCGCTCCCGCCGCCTGCGCCGCCCCCGCGGCGCCGAGCGCCCCGCCCGCCGACGACGCCGGCGTCACGGGCGAGGCGGCCGCGGCTGCGCCGGTGGACGCCGGCGCCGCGAGCGCAGCGCCGGACGCCGCGGCCACGGCGGACTTCGCCGCCTGCGCGATGCCGATCTTTCCGGGCAAGGGCGTCGACGCCGCGACCGCGGGCCAGCTGGCGTTCCTCTGCACCGAGGTCGACCCGATGAAGGGCGTCGCGGCGCTCAAGGGCCACCTCGCCAGGGCCGCCGGGCCCGAGGGGATCTCGGACGCGACGAAGGAATGGGGCGTGCTCGGCTGGTACGACATGGCGGCGCTCGCCGCCCTGCGCGCCCGCTGCTGCCACGCCCCGCCGCCCCTCGCGCTGCCCCGCGCGCCGGAGGGCTGCCTCCCGCTCGACGAGGCGCTGAACGACCTCGGCGCGACCGTCGCGTCCGCGTCTGCGCCGGACGATCGGGCCGTCGCGAAGGCGTCCCGCCGGTACACGCGGACAGCCGAATGCGTCGTGCGCGTCGGCGCGGCGACCTGGTACGGACGCAAGAGCAAGCCGAACGGAGGAGAGGCGAGCGCCTTCAAGAAGGTGCTCTCGCGCGCGCTCCGGCAAGCGGCACAGGCCCGCTGAGCCGCGCGCAGCGGGGGCGGGCCGCGCGCAGCAGGGGCGGGTCGCGCGCAGCGGGGGCGGGCCGCGCGTGGCCAGGCGGCTGGCCGGCGGTGGCGGCCGGCGGCTGGCCCGGCGCGCAGCGCTGCCCGGTCGCTCGACCGCCTCGCCGGACGGGCGGTTCTGGGGTAGCGTCCGCGGTCCCATGTCCAACGAAGCGAGCGATCTCCTGCTCGAAATCGGCGTCGAGGAGCTCCCCTCGTCGTTTGTCGAGGCCGCGCTCCGCGCGCTCCCGGATCTCGCAACGAAGCGCCTCGCGGAGCTCAGGCTCCGCCACGGCGCGATGCGCGCGCTCGGCACCCCGCGGCGCCTCGCGCTGCTCGTCTCCGGGGTCGCGGCGCGCCAGCCCGACCTCGAGGAGGAGGTCACCGGCCCGCCGGTCAAGGCGGCCTTCAAGGACGGCGCGCCCACCAAGGCGGCCGAGGCGTTCGCGCAGAAGCTCGGGTGCGCGGTCGCCGATCTGCGCCGCGTCGAGGGCCCGAAGGGCGAGTACCTCGCGGGCACGCGGCGCGAGGCCGGCAAGCCCGCGGCCGAGCTCCTCCCGGAGGTCCTGGCCTCGCTCGTCGCGGCCATCCCCTTCCGCAAGTCGATGCGCTGGGGGAAGGGCGAGTTCGCGTTCGGCCGCCCCATCCAGTGGCTCGTCGCGCTCTCCGGCGCCGACGTCATCCCCGTCGAGATCGCCGGCGTCCGCAGCGGCCGCACGAGCCGCGGCCACCGCTTCCTCGCGCCGGGCGAGATCGCCCTCGGCGCGGCCAGGGACTACGTCGAGGCGATGCGCGCGGCGCACGTGATCGTCGACCCCGGCGAGCGCGCGCGCCTGATGCGCGAGCGCCTGCTCGCCGCCGCGCGGGACGCCGGCGGGGCGCTCATCGAGGACGACTTCCTCATCGGCGAGAACCTGTCCCTCGTGGAGGAGCCGCACGTCATCGTCGGCAGCTTCGAGGAGCGGTTCCTCGAGCTGCCCGAGCGGGTGATCCTCGAGGTCGCGCGCGGGCACCAGCGCTACTTCGGCGTCCGCGACGCGAAGACGGGCGCGCTGCTCCCGAAGTACCTCGCGGTCGTCAACACCGCGGAGGCGCCCGAGAAGATCAAGAGCGGCAACGACAAGACGATGCGCGCGCGCCTCTCGGACGCGCAGTTCTTCTACCGCGAGGACGTCAAGCTCCCGCTCGCCAGCCGGCGCGAGAAGCTCGGCGGCATCGTGTTCCAGAAGCGGCTCGGCAGCGTGCTCGCGAAGGCCGAGCGCGTCGAGCGGCTCGCCCGCGAGCTCGGCCTGCTGCTGATGCTGCCCGAGCCGACGCTCGTGGCGGCCGCCTCGGGGGCGCACCTCGCGAAGTGCGATCTCGTCGCGCTGATGGTCGGCGAGTTCCCCGAGCTCCAGGGCGAGATGGGCCGCGCCTACGCCCTGGCCCAGGGGGTCAGCCCCGAGGTCGCCGACGTGATCCGCGATCACTACCTGCCGAAGGGCGCCGCGGACGCGACCGCGCCGACGCACGCCGGCGCGCTGGTCGCGATCGCCGATCGGCTCGACACGCTCGTCGGCTGCTTCGCGATCGGGCTCATCCCCACGAGCACGGCCGACCCGTACGGGCTCCGCCGCGCCTGCCTCGGCGTGCTGCGCACGCTCCTGGATCGCGACCTCGATCTGCGCCTCGGCGCCGCGTTCAGCGCCGCGTACGACGGCTACGCCGGCGTGAAGCTCGACGCTTCGCGCGAGGAGCTCGCGGCGCGCCTCGGCGAGTTCTT
Source organism: Sorangium sp. So ce836 (assembly GCF_028553905.1). Classification (NCBI taxonomy): domain Bacteria; kingdom Pseudomonadati; phylum Myxococcota; order Polyangiales; family Polyangiaceae; genus Sorangium; species Sorangium sp. So ce836. The sequence continues at coordinate 12,700,529 of NZ_CP102233.1, forward strand.
CGCCGAGCGGCTGCGCGGCCTGCTCTCGGATCGGCTCCCGCAGGACGCGGTCCTCGCGTGCCTCCGCGTCGCCGCCGATCGCCCGCTCGATCTCCGGGCGCGCGTGCGCGCGATCGACGCGCTCAGCCCCGAGGTCCGCGCCCGGGTCGGGGAGGTCTTCAAGCGGGCGACAAACATCGCCGACAAGGCGCCGCCCGGCGAGCCGGTCGCGCCGTTCGGCCAGGACGTGCACGCGAGCGAGACGGCGCTCTTCGCGGGCTACCTCAAGCTGCGCGAGCAGATCGCGTCGGACGTCCGGAGCGGCGCGTACGACTCCGCCTTCAAGGCGGTGGCGGACTTCGCGCCGCTCCTGCACCAGTACTTCATCGACGTGTTCGTGATGACCGACGACGCAGCCGTGCGCGACAACCGCCTGCGGCTGATGCGCGCCCTGTCGGAGACCTGCGCGAGCCTGGCGAGGCTCGAGCTGCTCGGCGAGGCGCCGCGCGCGGCGTCCTAGAGCGGCGGGCACCCGCTTCGGATACGGGCCCATCTCGACGTTTTCGGTGCTCAGCGCACCGGAGTGCGCCTCCGCGCCGAAAACGCCGAGCTGGACCCGTCTCCTGTGCGGGTGACCGCCGCTCTGTAACGCATCTACCAGAGACGGACGAAAACCGTTCTAGGCTGGGCTACAGCCGCGTGAAGCCGTCCGCGGACTTCAGCGCGGTGGCCCATACGATGGAGGCCGGCCGATGCGCGGAGCCCAGGCCACGGCGCGCTCAGGCCGAGAAGCCGCCGTCGACCACGATCGAGGCGCCGGTGATGAAGCGTCCGCTCTCTCCGGCGAGGTGAGCGACCGTGGCGGCGATATCGTCGCCGGTACCGTAGTGGCCGAGGGCGAGCTGGCTCAGCTGCTCGGCCGCGCCCGGGCCGCCGGCCGGGTTCATGTCGGTGTCGATCGGGCCAGGGTGGACGAGGTTGGCGGTGATGCCGCGCGGCCCGAGGTCGCGGGCGAGGCCCTTGGTGAGGCCCGCCAGCGCCGCCTTGCTCATCGAATACAGGGTGATGCCCGGCCCCGGCACCCGGTCGGCGAGGCAGCTGCCGATGTTGATGATGCGCCCGCCCGCGCCCATGTGCCGCGCCGCGGCCTGGGCGGCGAGGAACGAGGCCCGCACGTGGATCGCCAGCGTCCGGTCCACCTGCTCGAGCGTCAGGGCCTCGAGCGGCCCCATGATGGCGATACCGGCGTTGTTGACGAGGATGTCGATCCGACCGAGCTCGGCCACGGTCCGCTCGACCGCGCCGACGACCTGCGCCGGATCCGCGCTGTCCGACGCGATCGCCAGCCCCCGCCGGCCCGCCGCCTCGACCTCGGCGGCCACCGCGCGCCCCTTCTCCGGGGCGCTCACGTACGTCAGCGCCACATCCGCCCCGTCCCGCGCCAGCCGCTTGACGATCGCCGCGCCAATCCCGCGGCTGCCTCCGGTCACCAACGCCACCTTGCCAGCAAGCTCCGACATGTCTACCTCATTTCTGTGTCGACCAGCACAGAACGTATACTCTGCCGGGTGGCGAGGGGTCAACCGATTTATTTACCGATCGGCACAGAAAGGTCGTCGTGATGGCCGGACGGGGACGTCCACGCGGCTTCGACCGGGCCGCTGCCTTGCGGCGGGCGATGGAGGTGTTCTGGGAGCGGGGCTACGAGGGCACGTCGCTCAGCGATCTCACGGCCGCGATGGGCATCAACTCGCCGAGCCTCTACGCCGCGTTCGGCTGCAAGGAGGCCCTGTTTCGCGAGGCGGTGGCGCTCTACAGCGAGGTCGAGGGCGCGGCGGCGAGCCGGGCGCTCCGCGAGGAGCCGACGGCGCGCAGGGCGGTCGAGGCGGTGCTGCGCAGCAACGTGGAGGGTTACGCGAGCCCGGGGAAGCCGAGCGGCTGCATGATCGTGCTCGCCGCGACGCTCGGCACGCCGGAGAGCGAGGGCGTGCGCAGCCACCTCGCCGCGTGCCGGCGGGGCGCGCTCGACGAGCTCCAGCGGAGGCTGGATCGCGGCGTCGCCGAGGGCGACCTGCCGGCGGGCACCGACACGGCGGCGCTCGCCGGCTTCTACACCACCGTGCTCCAGGGCCTCTCCATCCAGGCCCGCGACGGCGCCTCGCGCGAGGCGCTGGAGGCGATCGTCGACTGCGCCATGGCCGCCTGGGATGCGCTGGCCCGGCCCCGCGCTGCGGTCTGAGCGGGGCCGGCGGCCCGACGCCGCCGGCGGCGTCGGGGTCTGCCGCCCTGCGTCGCGCTACACGGTCTCGGGCACGACGATCCGCTTCGCGCCCTTCCCGGGCTTCTGCTTCTTCGCGGGCTTCTGCTCCAGCCCGAGCTGCTGCCCGATCGCCTTGCGCGCCTCGCGCGCGATCTTCCGGACCTGCTTCGCCTCTTCCTGGGTGATCACCCCGTCCCTGGCGGCCGTGTCGACCGCCGCCCGGACCTTGGCCTGGACCTCGTCCAGCACCTTCCGGACCTCGGCGCGGCGCGCCTCCGGGACGCCGCCCTTCTGCATCCTCGCCTCGACCTTCGCGCGCTGCTTCGCGATCTTCTCGTCGACCCGCTTGCTGAAGCGGGCGGCGTCCTGCGGGAACGGGGCCGCGCCCTTGCCCCGGCCATGGCGCGGCGCCTCTGCGGCCGCGGCGGTGGTCTCCTCGGCAGCGGCGGCGGCCGGGGCCGCGACCGCCGTGAGGACGGCGAGCGCGGCGAGCGTTGATGCGATGCGAGGGAGCTTGTTCATCATCCTGCCTCTCGAGATGACACCGTGCGGTGCGAGACTGAGGTCGCGTCACGAGCCGGGGCGCCGAGGGCGCCGCGCGCTCGCCCCGTGGGACGTGGAGCGAGCGACGCTATTCCCCTCGACGCCGCCCTCGCGGCGGCGCGCCGCCGTCACGCCAGCGCGCTTGCCCTCCTCGGGGAGGCCATGCGGCCGCCGCTGGCGGCCATCGACAGCAGCCGGTCGACGCGCTCCTCGGTCGTGGGGTGCGTCGAGAACCACTTCAGCACCGAGCTCGCCCCGGCGAGCGGGCTCACGATGAAGAGGCTGGCCGTGGCCGGACGGGCGGACTCGGCGGGGATGAGTGCCACGCCGTGCTCCAGCTTGGAGAGCGCGCTGGCGAGCGCCTCCGGGTCGCCGCACAGCTTCGCGCCGGTCTCGTCCGCCATGTACTCGCGCGAGCGCGAGATGCCGAGCTGAACGAGCGTGGCCGCGATGGGGGCGACGATCGCGAGCGCCAGCCCGCCGAGCGGGCTCTCCCCCTCCTCGTCGTCCGATGAGCCGCCGAACAGGCCGGCGAAGCTCACGGCGTGCGCGATCCACGTGATGCCCGAGGCGAACGCCGCCGCGATGGTCGACACCAGGATGTCGCGGTTCTTGATGTGCGCGATCTCGTGCGCCAGCACGCCGCGCAGCTCGCGCTCGGTCAGGAGCTGCAGGATCCCTTCGGTCACCGCGACCACGCCGTGCTCCGGGTTGCGCCCGGTGGCGAAGGCGTTCGGCTGCGCGTCCGGGATGACATAGACCCGCGGCTTCGGGATCTCCGCCCGCCGCGAGAGCTCCTCCACCATCCGGTGCAGGCCGGGCGCCTCCTCGGGCGAGACCTCGGCGGCCCGGTGCACCGCGAGCACGATGCGATCCGACATGAAATACGCGCCCAGGTTCATCGCGAGCGCGAGGACGCCGAACAAGACGAGGTACCCCGGTCCGAGCGCCCCACCGATGGACACCAGGATTGCCGACATGACGCCGAGCAACAGGATCGTCTTGATCTGATTCTTCATGAAACTCGTCACCTCCACGGAACGGAGCGCTGCAAACGCTGCTCCCTCATCATCGATGCGTCGCGCACCGCGGCTTTGCAATGCCGCGTGCCAGCCGATCAGCAGGCGTCATGCCCCGTCGATTCCCGTTGTGGCTCCCGTTGTGGCCGCCCCATTTCGCCGCCCCATTTCGCCGCGATCGGCCCATTTTGCCCCGTTCGCGCGATCCCCTGGAGCGGGGTTCGCTCGGGTCACATGCAGACGTATTCCGTTGTCAGGCCTGCCAGATCGCCAGCAGCCACACCGCGATACCGGCCGCGCACACCGCGAGCCCCGGCACGGCGCGCGGCCACACCCACTGGCCCGTCACCGTGACCGCGCGCCGCACCACCCAGATGGCGCCCGCGACCCACGCCACGAAGGCCGCCACGAGCGCGACGACCCAGCCGACCCGCGGCGCGTCGTCGCGCGCGAGCGCGGCGAGGTGCTCCCGCGCGACCACGGCCGCAGGCTCGGTCCGGGTGCCCGGCGGGCGCGGCGCGGCCGCCGAGAGCCGGGCGATCGCCGCGTTGGCCTGCTCCAGATCCTCGGCGTGCGGCGTCGTGAGCCACCGCGTCTCGAGGGCGGCCGTGCGCACCGCGCGCCAGGCGAAGAGCGCCGTGTCGGCCTGGCCGAGGCCCTCCGCCGCCGTCGCGAGCGCGATCAGCCGCTCGTAGGCCACGCGGACGTGCGGGGCGCCGGGAGCGTACCAGCCCGCCGCCCGCCGGGCGTGGAGCGCCGCCGCGTGCGGATCGCCGGCGAGCAGGGCGGCCGTGCTCTCGGCGATCTCCCGCTCGCCGGCGACCACCACGCGCAGCGACGCCGCGCCGAGGAGGAAGCCGGCGACCGCGATGCCGCGCACGACGCCGAGCACGACCGAGAGCTTCACAGAAAATCGCGCTTCTTGAAGACGAACGCCGCCACCGCGAGGAGCCCGAGCGCCCAGCCGGCGCACGTGATCGACGCCCACCCCAGGTAGACCAGGAGGTTCGCGTCGGCCACCTCGCCCGCGAGCAGCGGGCGGGGCGGCACGTAGATCTGCAGGTTGGGCACGACCCGGGAGAGGGCGCGCCCCGCGGCGCTGATCTGGGGGCCGAAGTACTTCACCGGCAGCTGGGCGAGCGCGTCGGCGTTGCGCCCGACGAGGAAGATGCCGAGCGTGAGCAACGCGGACAGGAACGGCGTCGAGAACGAGGAGAACAGCGTGGCCACGGCCGCGACGATGCCGACCTCGAGGAACGCGAGCGCGCTGCCGGCGAGGACGACGCGCTGCTCCGTGGGGGCGCCGGCCGACAGGACGACGCCGAGCACCAGGAAGACCGCCGACCACGGGATGAACCCGTACGTGCGCAGCAGCGGAGAGCGCCACGCGGCGAGGCCGAGCGCCGCGAGCGAGGCGGCGCCGGCGCCAGCGACGAGCGCGAGCGAGCGGCCGGACAGGACGGCGCTGATCAGCAGCACGAGCCCGGTGTCGGCCAGGATGAACACCGCGAGCGTGAGCAGCGTGCCGAGGTACTTGCCGACGAGGTACTCGCCGCGGCGGACCGGGCGGGCCAGGATCGGGAAGATCGTCTTCTGCTCGAGCTCGCGGTACAGCGACGTGGCGCCGATGATGACCGCGACCGCGATGCTGAACAGCGAGATCGACGCGACGCCGAGATCGCTGACCACGCGCGCCCCGTTGCGGAGCGTGTAGGCGCCGACGATGATCGAGTAGAAAGCGACCGCGAAGGCCACGCCCGCAAGGCCGATGAGGATGCGCGCCCGAAGCGATTCCCGGTACGTGTTGAGGGCGATCGCAGAGATGCGGCCGAACATCGGGGCGACGTTAGCAAGGGACGGGGGGCGCTTGCAAAGGGCCGCAGATCAGGGAGCGACCTCGTCGACGGCGTCGACGACCCGCACGTCGAGGAACCACAGGCCGTGCGCCATCGCGTGGCCGTCGATCTGGACGTAGTAGACGCCCGGGTCGAGCACGAGATCGAGGAAGCTGCGCTGGGGGCCCGTACCGATCGTGCAGGAAAGCGGCATTTCGGTGCCGGGGCAGCCCGGGCCGCGGCGGACCGAGAGGAGCGTCTCGTAGGCCGAGCCGGCCATGTCGAGCACCACCCGGCGGCGCGCGGTGAGCGTGAGCTTCAGGAGCTGGTCCCGGGCGCCGCGGTCCTGCGTGCCGGCGCGATCGCACCCCGCGTCGAAATCCGCGGCGGCGTTGGTCGTGTTGCCCTGGAAGAACCCGCCGGTCTCCGGGATCTCGAGCGCGCCCGCGCACGCGTCGGAGAAGGGCACCAGCGTGGGCGGCGCCGCCGGCCGCACGAAGGCCGTCACGCTCACGGGCTGGCCGAGCTGCGCCTCGGCCACCACGCGGTACGAGCCCGGGGGGACCCCGCGCCGCGCGCTCCGGAGCGGGCTGACGTCGCCCTCGCCGCACGCGAGCCGGTCGTCGGGGCCGGCGCACGCCGGCGCGGACAGCGCGATCGAGCCGGTGTCGCCGGCCGACAGCCGCTCGACCAGGAGCACGTCCGACGCGACCTCCAGCTCGAGCGCGTACACGGCGTCGACCGAAGGCGGGCCGCAGCCGAGGTCGACGTCGTCCTGGTGGCCGAGCAGCGAGACAGCGGTCGTCCGGTTCGGCGCGAGCGGCGCCGCCTCGGCGCAGCCCTCGTCCGGCGGCGGATCGGTCGGCGGCGCGAGCTCCAGCGTGACGAGCACCGACGTGGGCGCCGTCGCAGAGACGGCGACGGCGTAGACCCCCGCGGGCAGCGCGCGCCGGAAGAGGTGCGGCGCCGCCGCCGTCTGGCAGGCGAGCTCGTCCTCGGGCAGCGCGCACCCCTCGGACCGCAGCGAGAGCGAGGGCTCGCCGTCGCCGTCGGTCGAGATCGCGTAGAGGTCGACGTCGCGCGGCTCGGTGAGCTCGAACGTGTAGACGAGCTCCCCGAGGTCGGTCTCGCACGCGCTCCCGAGATCCCGCGCGGCGTCGAGGATCGTCGCCAGGACCGGCGCGCCCGGCTCGAGGGGCGCCGCGGTGCCGCACGTCTCGTTCTCGGGCGCCGGCGAGGGCGGCAGGAACGCGACGTCGACGACGACCGGCGCGCCCTCCGCGGTGGTCACGTAGACCGGCAGCGCCGTCGCCCGCTCCGGATCGCCGAGGCCGCGGCCCCGGAGCTTCGCGAGCTTGCCGCCGTCCGCGCTGGGGTGCGGGCGCCCGCACGCGAGCTCGGTCGCGGCGTCGCCGCACTGGCCGGCGAGCGTCACCGCGACGTCGGTGCCCTCCGTCCGCGCGGTCACCTGCACGTCGACCGGCGGCCCCGGCGGCAGGAGCACCGCGGCCACCACGTCGCGCGTGCTCATCGGGCGGGGCAGGCCGCACGAGCTCGCGTAGTGGAAGCCCGCGCCCGCGGTGTTCATCGCGTACGAGCCCGGCGCCGAGATCTCCAGCGCGTCGGCGCACGTGTCGTGCTCCGGCGAGATGCAGCCGGGCTCATCGGTGCGCCCGTCGCAGTCGTCGTCCCGGTCGTTCCCGCAGATCTCGGGCTGCAGCGACGACACCGTGGGATCGGCGTCGTCGCAGTCGCCCCCGCCGCAACGCGCGTCGGGATCGCCGTCGAGGTCGGCGTCGCGCGGGACGCTCGAGCACGTCCTGGTCGGCTCGTCGCAGGCGTCGATCGTGCAGGTGTTCCCGTCGCCGCACGCGATCGGCTCGCCGGGCACGCAGCCGAGGCGCGGGTTGCACCGCTCGACGCCGTCGCAGTAGACGTCGTTCTGACACGCGCTGTCGTCCGGCGTGAAACGGCACCGGCCTGCGTTTGTGTCGCAGGCATCGAAGGTGCAGGGAAATCCGTCCTCACATTGTTCGTCGTCGACGCACGGACCGCCGAGCGTCGGGTCCGCCGGAGCCTGCTCGCCCCCTGCGCCGCCCGCGCCGCCTTCGCCGCCGGCCCCGCCTGCTCCGCCCGTCGACGGGAAGGGGCTCGGCGCGCTCGAGCCGCAGGCGGCACCCGCGAGCGCCGCCGTCGCGGCTGCGGCACAGAGGAGAGCAAGAGGCGTCAAGGAGGAAGAAGAGCGAGTTCGCATCGAACGAGGTGAGCGGCAATGAGCGTAGCAGGGCACCGCCACGTCTGGCATCATGGCGCGCGATTCCGCGGAGCGTGGCGGATAGAGGGAAAAACAGGGTGACCAGCGACAGATTGACCCGACCCGAGCTGACGTGGCTGCTGGCGCAGGAGGCGCGCAGCGCCGCCCAGAAGCTCCGCCAGGGCGTGGGGATGATCGCGACCGAGACCACGCCGCCGCCGGTGTCGTCGCCGGACGACGGCTCGGGCGGCGTGGAGAGCACGCTCAACCGGCTCGACGAGGCGGTGAGCATGCTCGCCTCGCTCCACGGCCGGCCCATGCCGCGCGGGCGGCGCGGCCGCGTCGACCTGACGGCGCTGCTCTGGGAGGTCGCCCCCGAGGCGCGCGTGCAGATCGAGATGGGCGAAGGGACGACGGTGTTCGGCGACGAGACCGAGCTCCGGCGGATGCTCCAGGTGCTCATCGCCCAGGGCGGCGATCCCACGAGCCAGGGCGGGGCGCCCGACGTGAGCATCCACCGCGTCGGCGACGAGGTGAGCGTGCGCGTCAACCTCGGGCCGGAGACGCCGGTGAACTTCGAGACCGAGCGGGTGTGGCTGTCGCGGATGGCGCTGCGCTACGGCGGCCGGCTGGAGCTCGACGGGCTGATGCAGACGCTGACCTTGCCCGCCGAGGTCGATCTCCAGCGCCTCGAGGTCGAGAGCCTGAAGAAGGAGCTGGCCGCGGCGCAGGCGCAGGGCGAGGCCTACGCGCGCGAGCTCGCCGCGGTCTTCTCGCGGGTCGAGGGCGAGCGCGAGCGCGGGTCGCTGGCCGGCATCGTGTCGCGGCTGAGCGGCAGCGATCCTGTGTCGCACCTGCCGCCGAGCGGCGACAGCCTCGCGGTGCTCGTGGCGGCGGTGCGGGTGCTCGGGACCCAGCTGCGCGGCATCCTGTCGGCGATCGGGCGGGACATCGCGCCGCTCCGGTCGCACGGCGGCGACGCCGGGGAGACGGCGGCCTCGGTGGGGCGCCACGTGACCGCGGCGTCGGAAATCGTGAGCGATCTCGCGAGGCTGGGTGCGTGCCCGCTCCACGAGTTCCCGCGCCACTGCGACGTGGCCGACGTGCTGCGCGACGTCGTGAAGGACGACCTCGCGCGCGCGGCGCGCCACGACGTGCGCGTGGTGGTCGAGGCGCCGGAGACCGCGCAGGAGGTGGTGCCGCAGGGCGCGCTCACGGTGCTGCTGCACGCGCTGCTCGATCACGCGATCAGCGCGTCTCCGCCGGGCAGCGAGGTGGTCGTGACGCTCGTCGAGGGGTCGGGCGGGGTCGAGATCACGTTCGACGACGCGGGGCCGCCGCTGCCGGCGGCGGCGCGGAGCGTCGTGCTGAGCCGCGATTTCGAGGCGGTCGCGCAGGGGAGGCCGCCGGCGCTGCCGCTCATCGCGGCGCACGCGATCGCCGCGCACACGAACTACGGGATCGCGATCGAGGACGGGCCGCGGGGCGAGACGCGGGTGCGGCTCACGATCCCGAGGGCGGGGTAGCTCCGGGCCGCCTGGCCCGGAGAGGCGCTGTTCCGAGCGCGGCGCGGGGACCTCGTCTGGAGCGACAGACGGGTTGAAGCCGCCTGAAAAGCGCAGAACCTCGAACCGCCAAGCCGCTAAGGACGCCAGGAAGAGAATCCCATCTCGGCGCCCTTGGCGGTCGAGCTCTCGCTCGATCAACGCGATCTACGGTCTAGAAAAGGAACGAGGTCGCCGGGAAATCCACCTCCCGGTGGAGGTTGAAGCCACGCACGATGTCGATCCCCTCGAGGTTCGCCGACGTGGTGACAGGTCGGTCGTCGCTGCGCCCCACGAGCGTCGCAATACCCCTGTACTCGTCGGGCGGAAGATCCACCGTCAGGCTGAAGTCCTCGCAAGGCGCATACTCCCTCGCCACCTCGACGTTGCCACGGTAGACGATCAGCTCGAGATCGGCCCTGCCGCCGCCGAAGCGAGCGCAGTCCCGCGGCTCGCGCCGGTCGTCGACTGTCCACTCCATCACCAGGCTCCCCATCGACGACGGCCGAGGCCGATGCCGATCGCCGTCCTTCACCTCGAAGAAGCAGCCCAGGGCCAGAAAGCTCGATAGAGCGAGGCCGCAGATGGGAATGACGCTCTTCTCCTGATTCATCCTTGAACCCGTCCTTTCGCAGCCGCACCACTGTCAACGCGGCGTGTAGTAACCGCGCCCCCGCTCGCGGGGAAAGCTCAGCTCGCGCTCCGGCACGTACCGCGGCGACGCACGGTACGTCTGCCGGTAACGCCTGAGCTCCGCGGGCTCCCGCTCGAAGATGACCCAGCCCCGGTTCGTCGGGTAATACCACTGCCCGTCGACCAGGTACGCATAGGTGCCGTGGAAATAGACGCGCGGAGACGCCGCGAGCTCCATCGGGACGACCTCGGCGCGCACCACCGGGAAGCCGGACACGACATACCCTTCGGCCCCGACCGTGCCCAGACACCCGGCCAGCAGCGAGGCGCCGGCCGCGAGCGCAGCCGCCGCGAGCGCAGACCTCATCACCGAGAGACACCTGGGCCATCTTCGCTCGCGCGAAGTCACGTTGTTGCTCTGCTTCACGTCATTGCTCCTCGGAGCGGAGCTCAGCAACGCGAATGCCAGCGCGGGGGCGGCGCGACTCGACATCTCCTGTGACCGGGCGCTCAGCGGCCCGCGCCGGCCGCGCCCAGCGCGCCGGCGAGCGCGAGCGCGCGCTGGATCTCCGCCGATGTCACCAGGCCGATCACGTGCTCCCCCTCGTCGAGCACAGCGATCGCGCTCGCCTCGCCGCTCGTCAGCGCGTCGAGCGAGCGGGACGCGTCGTCGCCGGCGCGCGCCCTCGGCACGTCCGCCGGCATCACCGCGCCGACCGTCGCCGGCTCGGCGCCGCGCGCGAGCTGGCGAGCGAGATCCCAGACCGTCACGACGCCGATCTCGCGGCGCCCCTCCCCGCCCCGAGGATCGTCGATGATCCGCGCGCCGACCAGGTTGTGGCGGAGGAGCCGCTCGGCCACCGCGCGAGGGCTCTCGTCCGCATACGCGTCGCCGAGCCGATCGGTCATCAAGCGCGCGACCGGGAGGCCGCGGAGGAGATCTTGCGTGCTCGAGCGCGCCTGCTCGGCCGAGGCGCCCATGTGGACGAACACGGCGATCAGCACCAGGATGGGGTTCCACGAGAGCAGGCCGAAGAGCCCGAAGGCCACCGCCATCGCCTTGCCGGTCGCGGTCGCGACGCGCGTCGCGCGCGCCCGCCCGAGGCGGCGGAGCAGCAGCCCCCGGAGCACCCGGCCGCCATCCATGGGGAACGCCGGGAGCAGGTTGAACGCGCCGAGGATCGCGTTCGTGATCGCGAAGGCCAGGAGCGCCACGCCGACCTCCGCCGGCGCGGGGAACAGGCGATAGGCGGCGTAGCTGCCGAGCGCGATACCGAAGCTCATCAGCGGCCCGGCGAACGCCATCCACGCCTCGTGCTCGGGATCGTCGCGCTCTATCTGCGAGACGCCGCCGAGCATCATCAGCGTGATCGAGCGCACCCGGATCCCGTTCTTGAGCGCGACGAGCGCGTGGGCCAGCTCGTGCGCCAGCACGGCGACGAACAGCCCGACCGCCAGGATCGCCCCCCAGGCGAGCGGCGGCAAGCGCAGCGCCTCGCGCGGAATCTCGAGCGAGGCCGCGATGAACGTGAACTGCGACGCCGCCGCGTACGCGAGGTACGGCAGGAAAATCAGCAGCGTGATGTGCAGCCGGATCGGGATTCCTCGGATGCGCAGGACTGTCAGCCCCTGGTCGAACATGTGCCTCCTGATCGCTGGTACAGATGGGGCCGACAAGCACCTTCGCAAGCCGCCGAGACGGCGCCAATGCATGGAAAATCAGGGCAGCGGCGCAGATGCAGAGCGCAATGCAGGAGGCGCCCACAGCCCCGCGCCCGCGCCCGCGTCCAGCGCGCGCGTCCGTCCTAGGCGGGAATCGGCGCGAGGACGCGCGTTCCGGAGGCGCGCAGCGCAGCGCGGTGCCCCCGCCGGCCGCAGATTGGCGTAGCTTGGTGTGACCGAGGTCGTCATGCGCCAGCGCGTCCCCGATGCATTGATGGCAGCGAGCACGGAAGAGCTCACGAGGGTCGAGCTCACCGTCCTGGAATCCTCGCTCTCCGGCGGCGTGCCCAAGGACCTCACGGGCCATGTGTTCGCGATCGGCCCGGTCGGCTCGGTGGACGGCGGGCTGCCCAGGGCGGACGGCGCGCCGATCCTCAATGGCAATGGGATGATCTATCGGCTCGATTTCGGCGGCAGCGGCGCGGTCCGGTTGACCTCGAGGCTCGCGCGCACCCCCTGTTATCACGCGGACGCCGCCTCGCGCCCCGGCACGCGCTTCGAGGCGCTCGGCTTCCGCGACGCCGGGCTCCTCCGCTTCTCGCCCCACCTCGGCCTGCGGGACCACCTCAATCACGCCTTCGTGCCGATGCACGCGCCGCGCGCGCCCGCGCGGCTCCTCATCACGGGCGACACGGGGAGGCCCTACGAGATCGATCCGGCGACGCTCCAGCTCGTCACGCCGATCGGGCGCAACAGCACGTGGTACCCGGCGGCGCCCGTCGACCACCCCTTCCCCATGACGCTGGCGACGGCGCACCCGTGCTTCGACGCGGAGCGGGGCGAGCTCCTCACGGTCAACTACGGCCGCTCGCTCCTCCACCTGTTCGCCGCGTCGCTGCCGCGGCTCGACGAGATCGCCGCCCTCCCGCGCTCCTGGGACCGGCTCGCGTCGGCGGCCGCGTCGATGATCGAGCAGCAGCTGCTCCGGCCGACCGCGGATCGGCTCGAGCTGCTGGCGAAGCGCGCGCTCGAGCGCCTGCCCGCGCGCTTCCGCCCGAGCGCGCCGCCCGGGCCGGGCGACCTGCTCGCGCGGCAGGCGGCGCGCTTCGGCGGCGTCCCGCTCGACGAGGCGGCGGGCGACTTCGTGCACCTCCTGCGGTGGGACGGCCACAACGAGCCGGAGCGGCACGCGCTCCTCCTGCCGAGCGGCGCGCCGGTGCGCGTCGAGCAGAGCGTGCACCAGCTCGGCCTGACGCGGCGCTGGGTCGTGCTCGCGGACACGGCCTTCCGGATCGGCCTGGAGAGCGTGGCCTGCCGGGGCTCCGGGGAGAGCCCGGGGGTCGAGCGCCTCCTCCGGTCGCTGCTCACGATGCCGCACGAGCCGAGCACGACGTTTTACCTGGTCCGGCGGGACGCGCTCCGGCCGGGCGGCGGGTCCGTCGTCGTGAAGAAGGTCGTCGTGCCCCTGGAGACGCTCCATTTCCTCGTCGATTACGAGGACGCGGGCGACCGCATCACCGTGCATGCGGCGCACAACTGCGCCACGGATCACGCCGAGTGGCTCCGGCCCTACGATCGGCACGCGGCCGACAGGGCGTCGGCGCCGGCCCGGCTCCGCGGGTTATCCCCGCTCGGGCAGGCGGACGTGAACCGCATCGGCCGGTATACGATCGACGCGGCGGCCGAGCGCGTCGTGGATCAGGCGGTGTTCGCCGACCCGGCGCGGGCGCTCGGCGTCGGCCTCTACGCGCACCGGGAGGCGGGCCCGTCGTGGATGCCGCCCGATCGCATCGAGAACGTCTACTGGCGCGGCGCCGGGATCTGGGACGAGCTCTCGACCGAGTTCATCGATCGGCTCTACGCGGCGCACCCGCACAGGTCGCTGCCCCTCTCGGCGCTCCGGCGGATGCGCGCGGAAGGCGGGCACCCCGACAGCCTGTTCCGGTTCAACCACCGCGCCATGCGGATCGAGGATCGCTACGAGTTCCCGCAGCGCGCCGTGGGGTGCTGGCTCAGCTCGCTGCAGTTCGTGCCCCGGCGCGGCGGCAGCGGGGCGGACACCGACGGGTACGTGGTCGCGCTCGTCACGACCGCGCACCGCGCGGAGGTCTGGATCTTCGACGCGACGAACCTCGCCCGAGGGCCGCTCTGCAAGCTGGGGCACCCGGCGTTCCGGCCGGGGCTCACCCTCCACACGGCGTGGCTCAACGCCGCGCTGCCGTGGCGAGTCGGATACAAGGTCCCGGTGCGCGAGGACTACGAGGATTTCGTGGCCGACGCCCCCCTCGACGAGGTGAAGGCGCTGTTCGAGGAGGCGGTCTATCCGCGGCTCGCCTGAGCCGCCTACAGGCAGGGGGCCGCGGCGCGAGGCAGGGACGGCTCGGCGCCGCGCGCGGGCGCCTCGGCCCCGAGGCCGTCGCCCCGCTCGAGCAGCACCCCCGCGGCGCCGTCGCCGAGGATCGCGGTGATGTGGTCGTCGACCCACGGCTGCCCCGCGCGCAGGCGCCACGACCGCACCTCGCTCGCGACGACGAGCACGCGCCGCGCGCCGCGGTAGAGGTGCCGAGTCGCCACGTCGAGGGCCGCAGAGAAGCCGCCCTGAGCCGACCAGAGATCGAGCGTCAGCGCGGGCGAGAGGCCGGCCATGCACGCGGCGAACGCCGCCCCGCCGGCGTCGCCTCGCCCGCGGTCGTCGCTCGTCATGATGAGGACATCGACGAACGGATCGCGGAGCCGCCCCGCCTCGATGAGCTGTCGCAGCACCGCCGCGGCCATCGACAGCGTGGTCTCCGCCGCGTCGGCAAAGCGCCGCTCCACGACGCCGGTGGTCCGCTGCAACCACTCTGCGGAGTAGGGGAGGCCATAGCTCGCGATGAGCTCCTGGTTCGTGACGATGCGCTCGGGGAGATAGGTCGCCACGGCCGTAATGCGGCACTCAGGCATGTTTCCGCTCTGTTCAGCGCCCGCAACCGGCGGCCGCCGATCCTGCAAACCTGGTCGAGACGGCTCGATCCGGCGCTCCGCCCCCGCCGATCGGCCAGCGCCGAGCTCGCTGGCAAGCCAGCGTCCCGGACGACATGAGACAATCCGATGTCGAAACGAAAAGGGCCGTGCGGCAGACTACAAGTTCGGATGCTCCCTCCCCGTCTCCGACATCCAGCACTGGACCATTTACAGAACGTCCTGCGCAAGTGGGAATGACGGCCGCTTCGGCTCCGCCCGCGCCGAGGCGAGCGGCGCCATGGATAGAGCAGCGCCGCAAGCGTCGCGGGCGGCGCGCTCGCGACGCATCGCGTCATAAACTATCTGCGGGGTTGTGAGGAAGTCGCGCGCGCCGCGCGCGGCACGGCGCGAACCGAGGGGGCGACGCAGCGCCCGAGCGATCATGTCGCGGAGGGAACGAGGATGACGGCGGCGGACGGTTCCGACCGGAGTCGAGATTTATGCTCTCGCGGGCGCGCGAATGCACAAACGTATCGGAGCGTCCGGCGCTGAGCAGGCAGGGCGCAGCGCGCGCGTCTCCCTCGGACGGCGCGAGCGATTGCGTCGGCGCTGCGCGGAGGCCGGGGTTTCTCTGGGTCCTGAGGGAGGTTCCACCTATTGTGAGAACACCGCTGCTCGCCGCGGCCGCGGCGCGCGACCGCGTCACGGCGCGTCCTGCGCGGCGCGCGGCGCGCGAGGCCTCGGCGCGCGGCGCTCTTGCCGCGCGAAAGCTCCCGGCGAGGGGCAGAGGCCCTCGCCCCCGGCGCGAAAGCGGCGCCGCCGCGCGCGCGCCGCGCCTCGCCCGGATCCACCGCGATCGAATCGCGGAGAAATACCAAGGGAGCGCAGATCCGAGGAGCGCCTAATTCGCGGACGCTCTCCGCGAATTCACGAGGTCTCGAAGCGGCATCCTCTGCACAGGAGCGCGAGGCACACAGCCTGCTCTTGGGTGAGCCAAGGTGTTCGGGGGCCGCAAGGCCTATCAGGGACACCGGGGAGGACCAATGATCTCGATTCACGGCAAGATGATGGGTCTCGCGATGTTGCTGGCGCTCGGGGCCGGGTGCGCGGTCGGCTCGGATGAGGACTTCGACGCGGATGACGAGAGCGTCGACTCGACGACCGGGGCGCTGGAAGAGGCGGAGCGCGGCGGGTACGCGGCCCAGTCCCAGGCTCAGATCGGCCAGATGGGGCCCAGCAAGCTCGGTCTGCCCCCGAGCAAGGGTCTGCCCCCGAGCAAGGGTCTGCCCTCGAAGGGCGTGCTGCCCGGCAAGGGCGAGCTCATGCCCGGCAAGGGCATGCTGCCCAGCAAGGGCGAGTTCCCGAGCAAGGGCGGCCTCCCGAGCAAGGGCTACCCGACCAAGGG
Source organism: Sorangium sp. So ce836 (assembly GCF_028553905.1). Taxonomy (NCBI): domain Bacteria; kingdom Pseudomonadati; phylum Myxococcota; order Polyangiales; family Polyangiaceae; genus Sorangium; species Sorangium sp. So ce836. Next base: position 12,716,606 of record NZ_CP102233.1, read on the forward strand.
CGGGTACACGGGGCAGGGCCCGGCGCAGCTCGGCCAGGTCGGGCAGGAGGCGGGCCTCGGCGCGCCGTCGCAGATCGGCCAGGCGCAGCTCGGCGTGCCGTCGCAGATCGGCCAGGCGCAGCTCGGCGTGCCGTCGCAGATCGGCCAGGCGCAGCTCGGCGCGCCCGCGCAGATCGGCCAGGTGGGCGTCGGGCAGACGGGCACGCTGGTGGGGCAGGAGACCGGGCAACGTGACGGCGAGCGCTGCTTCGGCGGCGGCTTCGGCGGCTTCGGCGGCTTCGGCGGCTTCGGTGGCTTCGGCGGCTTCGGGTGCGGCGCGACGGCGATCACGACGTCGGTCACCACCCTCTTCCCGGGCTTCATCAACCCGTGCTGCGGCTTCGGCGGCTTCGGCGGCTTCGGCGGCGGCTTCGGCGGCTGGGGCTGGTGATCTCGATCTGATGGCACCTCGCCGGCGTGCGCCCGAGGCTCCGCCTCTCCGGATCCCGCGGCGCCGCGCCGGCCCTCCTCAATCGCTGGGGCTCTCGAGCGCCGGCGGCCTGGGGTTGGAGTTCCCAGGCCGCCGGTAGCTCCTCTCTCTCCCTCCACCGCTCGCGCAGGAGCCCCACCCCACCGCCCGCGCCGGTGGGGAGCACGCGAGCCCCCGATCCCCTCAGCCGCCCTGACCGAGGGCGCGATCCAGGTAGAACGCCGCGCTGACCAGCCCGAGGTGCGTGAACGCCTGGGGGAAGTTGCCGAGCAGCTCGCCGCTCGCCCCGATCTGCTCGGAGTACAGCCCGAGGTGGTTGGCGTAGGTGAGCATCTTCTCGAAGATGAAGCGCGCGTCCTCGAGGCGGCCGGCGCGCGCCAGCGCCTCGACGAGCCAGAAGGTGCAGATGCTGAAGGTGCCCTCCCTGCCGGTCAGGCCGTCGCCGGCGCCCTTGCCGAGCTCGTAGCGGTGGACGAGCGTGTCGCTGGCGAGCTCCGCGAGCGTGCGGTCGATCGTGCCGACGATCCGAGGGTCGGTGGGGGAGATGAAGCGCATGAGCGACATGAGCATGTTGCTCGCGTCGAGCGCCGACGAGCCGAAGGACTGCACGAACGTCCTCCGCTCCGCGTCCCAGCCGTGCGTCATGATCGCCTCGTAGATGTCGTCGCGCGCGCGCGCGATGCGCGGGCGATCGAGCGGCAGCGAGCGCTTGTCGGCGAGCCGCAGCGTCCGGTCGAGGGCGACCCAGCACTGGAGCTTCGAATACACGAACTGCCGCTTGCCGCCGCGCACCTCCCAGATGCTCTCGTCCGGCTGCTCCCAGCTCTGGCACACCCAGTAGGCCATGCGCCGGAGCTCGCGCCAGAAATCGTAATGGATGGGCGATCCGTACTTGTCGAACAGGTACACCGAGTCGATGAGCTCGCCGTAGATGTCGAGCTGGAGCTGCGCCGTCGCCCCGTTGCCGACCCGGACCGGCCGCGACCCGCGGTAGCCGTCGAGGTGGGTCAGCGCGACCTCGGGCAGTTCGTGGCGGCCCTCGATGCCGTACATGAGCTGGAGCGGCCCGGTGGGGCCGTCCCTCTCGGAGACGCGGGCGCTCAGCCATTCCATGAAGCGCGCGGCCTCCTCGGTGTAGCCGAGCCGGAGGAAGGCGTAGAGGGTGAACGCGGCGTCGCGCACCCAGACATAGCGGTAGTCCCAGTTGCGGACCCCGCCGATCTCCTCGGGCAGGCTGGTGGTCGCCGCGGCGACGATCGCGCCGGTCGGCTCGAACGTGAGCAGCTTGAGGACGAGGGCCGACCGGTCGACCATCTCGCGCCAGCGCCCCTTGTAGCGCGACCTGCCGAGCCACCTCCGCCAGAACTCGACCGTGCGCAGGAGGGCGTCCTCGCCGTTGATCGGCGTGGAGAGCAGGCCGTCGCTCGCGGTCCAGTCCTCGACCTGGCGCAGCGCGAACGTGGCCGACTCGCCGGGCTGCAGCACGAAGTCGGCGGTCACCCCGCCGGCGCCGTCGCTCGACAGGGGGACCGGGCTGATCAGCGCGAGATCGAGGCCATCCGAGTCGAAGACGGCGCCGCGCGGGTCGTCGAGGATGAGGCGGTGGGGGCGGCGGGCGAAGTCGATCGCGGGGCGGCAGGCGAGCTGGAAGCGCACCGCGCCGCGGACGGCCCGCGCGACGCGGACGATCTGGTGCATCCCGCGGCGGTAGGAGCCGTACGGGTCCCGGTGGATCGGCATGAAGTCGCAGACCTCGCCGACCCCGTCCGCGTGGAGGAAGCGCGTGAGGAGCACGTTTGTGTCGGGCATGTACATCTGCTTGCGCGACGCGGCGTGCGCCGCCGCGAGCGCGAAGCTGCCCCCCTGCTTGTCGTCCAGGATCGCCGCGAACACGCTCGGCGAGTCGAAATGGGGCAAGCAGCACCAGTCGATGGATCCATCCATCCCGACCAGCGCCACGGAGTGCATGTCGCCGATGACGCCGTACGACTCGATGGGCTTGTAGGGCATCACCTGTTCATAGCGCCCGTCCGGCCGAGAGGTACCTCCCCCGCCGATCTTTCGCGGCGCCTGCCCTCATGACCTCGGCGGCAGCCGCGAGAGCTTCCGCTGGAGCGAGCGCCGGTGCATCCGGAGCTTGCGCGCGGCCTCGGAGATGTTCCCCTCGCAGTCCGCGAGCACGCGCTGGAGGTACTCCCACTCCACGCGCTCGAGCGACGGCAGGTCCTCGTCGCCGCTCGCGGCCGGGGCGAAGCCGAGCAGCGAGCGCGCGCACCGGGCCGCGTCCACCGGCTTGGTCAGGTAATCGACGGCCCCGGCCCGGATCGCCGCCACCGCGTTCGCGATCGTGCCGTACCCCGTGAAGACCACGATGCGGATGCCGTCGTCCATGCTCCGCAGCGCCCCGACGAGCTCGATCCCGTTCTGCCCAGGCATCCGGACGTCGACGAGCGCGTACTCGAACACGTGCTCGCGCGCCATCGCCGCGGCCTCCTCCGCGCTGCCGGCGAGGAACACCGCGAAGCCGCGCTGGCCGAGCGCCTGCCCGAGCGCCGACCGGAACGTCGCGTCGTCGTCGACGATGAGCAGCGTCGGCTCGCCGGTGGGCTCCGCGCTCATGGATCCACCGGCGCGAGGCGCAGGGCGACGCGGGTGCCGGCCGGCTGCCTCGACGACACCGTGAGCCGGCCCCCGACCTGCTCGATGAGCGTCCGCACGAGGTAGAGCCCGAGGCCCATCCCCTCGCCAGGCGCCTTTGTCGTCACGAACGGCTCGCCGAGCCGCCCCGTGAGGCCCGCCGGGACGCCCGCCCCGCCGTCCTCCACGCTGATCACCGGCGCGCCGCCCTCGTCCCCCACGGTGACCACGATCGGCCCCGCGGCCGCGGGGCTCGGCCCGAGCGCCGCGAGCGCGTTGTCGAGCAGCGCGAACAGCGCCGCCTCGATGTCGGCCGCGTCGAGCGGCACCGTGCGCCGCGGCGCGAGGTCGCCGCGCACCTCGACGGCGACGCCGGGGTGCGCCGCCTGCCACGCCGCCACGCCGCGCACGGCCGCCTCGCCGACCTCGACCCCGGCGCGCAGCTCGTCCGCGCGGACGTCCGCCCGCATGCGCGCGATCACGACGCGGCAGCGCTCGACCTGCTCCGCGATCGTCCGGGCGCGGCGGCGCGCGGCGTCGGTCGCCGCCGGGTCGCACTGGCTCTCGCCGGCGAGCACCGCGATCGTCCCGAGCGGGGTGCCGAGCTCGTGCGCGGTGCCGGCGGCGAGCGCGCCGAGGGCCTGGAAGCGCGAGGCCTCCTCGGCGCGCCGGCGGAGCGCCGCGTTCTCGGCCGCGCTCTCGTCGAGGGCGCGGCGGACCTTCAGGAGCACGTGGGCGACGAGCGACGAGCTCAGCACGAAGGCGAGGAGCATCCCGTAAAGGTGGGTCGAGAACGCGCCGTGCTCCGGGTGGCTCGGGCAGCACGCGCCGGCGGGGAGGGCGAAGAGCGCCGCGAACAGGCACGCCGCGAGCGCCGCGAGCGCGAAGGTGGTCCGCGCCGGCAGGAGCGCGGCGGCGAGCGCGACGTGCACGAAGAAGAGGGCGCTGAACGGGTTGCCCGCGCCGCCCGACGCGGCGAGGACGCCGGCGATGGCGACGAGGTCGAGCGCGACGACGCCGGCGACGAGGGCGCTCTGCGCGCCCTGCTGGGACCGCACCCGCCGGGCGAGGGCGAGATTGAGGCCGCCGGCCAGCGCGAGGATGGGCACGGCGACGCCGTACCGGACGTGGTAGCCGAAGAGCGCCTCGTCGACGATCAGGGTCGCGGCGAGCAGCGCGAACACGGCCCAGCGCAGGCCGACGAGCCACCGGAGGACGATCCCGCCGGCCGGCGCCCGATCGAGGGAGGCGTCGTGCGTCACGGCGGGAGTATAGCGCGAGAGCCAGGAGAATCGCCCTCACCGAGGCCGGAGCACGGAGAACAGCGCGCGCGGCAGCGGATTCAGGGTCCCCTGATAGACCGTCTCCTCGCTGGAGAGGAGCTCGAACTCGGCCCCGAAGATCTCGCGGATCTCCTCGGGCGTGAACCGGTACGGGCCCTCGGTCCACGGCTCCAGCACGCTGAAGCACTTGAGGAAGAAGAACCCGCCCGGCGCGACGAGCCGCTTCAGCGCGCGCACGTAATCGCCTCTCCGGTCCGGCGGGAGGACGTGGAAACAGCCGCGGTCGAAGACGACGTCGAACCGGCCGTCGAGCCGGCTGTCCAGGATGTCGTCCTGCACGAAGCGCACGGCGGCGCCCCGCTGCGCCGCCTGCGCCGCCGCCTGCTCGATGGCGGCGTGCGAGAGGTCGGTGCCGGTGACGTCGAACCCGCGCTCGGCCAGCGCGAACGCCTGCGTGGCCGGGCCCGTGCCGAGGTCGAGCGCCCGCCCTCGCGCGACCTGCATGCGCTCGAGCGCCTGCGCGAGATCGGGATCCAGGCCCGCGTGGTACCACGGCAGGCTCTCTGCCGGGGTGTTTCGATACAGCTCTTGCCAGTCCGGGAAGTTTCGCTGCTCGCTCATGTCCAACCTATAGTCCTCCGGAGCGGCGCCGCACCCGGCGTTCTCGTGTAGGCTCCGGCGCATGCAGCGGCGCCGGAGCGGAGGGGCAGGGCGGTGAGGATCACGTGCGTGGGCGGCGGGCCGGCGGGCCTCTACGCCGCGCTGCTCGCGAAGCAGCGGGACCCGCGGCGAGAGGTGGTCGTGATCGAGCGGAACCGCCCCGACGACACCTTCGGCTTCGGGGTCGTGTTCTCGGACGCGACGCTCGACAACCTGGCCGAGGCCGACCGCCCGACCTACGACGCGATCCGGGGCAGCCTCGCCCACTGGGACGAGCTCCACGCGCACTTCGGCGGGCGCGTCCTCGTCTCGACGGGGCACGGCTTCAGCGGCCTGTCGCGCCGGAGGCTGCTCGCGATCCTCCAGGACCGGGCGCGGGAGCTCGGCGTCGCCCTGCGCTTCGACGAGGAGGTGACGGACCCGGCCGAGGCGCTCGCCGGGAGCGATCTCGTCGTCGCGGCCGACGGGGTGAACAGCCGGATCCGCGAGCGCTTCGCCGACCGGTTCGGGCCGCGCATCGACGTGCGCCCCAACCGGTTCGTGTGGCTCGGCACGACGTTCCCCTTCGACGCCTTCACGTTCTACTTCGAGGAGAACCGCCACGGCCTCTTCCGGGTGCACGCGTACCGCTACGAGCCGGACCGCTCCACGTTCATCGTCGAGTGCCGCGAGGAGACCTTCCGGCGGGCGGGCCTCGACCGGGCGAGCGAGGACGAGACGATCGCGTACTTCGAGGAGCTCTTCGAGGGCAAGCTGAAGGGGCACCGGCTGCTCAAGAACAGGAGCGTCTGGCGGAGCTTCCCCACGGTGCACAACGAGCGCTGGAGCTTCGAGAACGTGGTGCTGCTCGGGGACGCGGCGCACACGGCGCATTTCTCGATCGGCTCGGGGACGAAACTCGCGCTCGAGGACGCGATCGCGCTCGTCGACAGCCTGGGGCGGAGCCCGCGCGTGCCGGAGGCGCTCGCCGCCTACGAGGCCGAGCGCAAGCCCAAGGTGCTCGCGTTCCAGCGGGCCGCGCAGGTGAGCCTCCAGTGGTTCGAGAACACCGAGCGCTACATGGCGCTCGACCCGGTGGAGTTCATGTTCAGCCTGCTGACGCGGAGCCTGCGGGTGACGCACGAGGGGCTGAAGGAGCGCGATCCGGCGTTCGTGCGCGAGGTGGACGCGCACGTCGCGCGGAAGGCGGAGGCGCAGTCGGACGCGCGGGCCTCTGCCGGGGGCGGCGGCCCGCCGCCGCCGATGTTCACGCCGTTCCGGCTGCGGTCGCTCGTGCTGGAGAACCGGGTCGTGGTCTCGCCGATGTGCCAGTACTCGGCGGAGGACGGGCGGATCGACGACTGGCACCTCGTGCACCTGGGCAGCCGGGCGCTCGGCGGGGCGGGGCTCGTGATCACCGAGATGACGGACGTGAGCGCGGAGGCGCGCATCACGCCGGGCTGCGCCGGGCTCTACCGCGCCGACCACGCCGAGGGGTGGCGGCGCGTGGTCGACTTCGTCCACGCGCGCTCCCGCACCAGGATCGGCGTCCAGCTCGCGCACGCGGGGCGCAAGGGCGCGACGAAGCGGATGTGGGAGGGCATGGATGTGCCGCTCGAGCGCGGCGCGTGGCCGCTCCTCAGCGCCTCCGCCATCCCGTACCTCCCTGGGAGCCAGGTCCCGAAGGCGATGGATCGCGGGGACATGGATCAGGTGACCTCGGATTTCGTGCAGGCGGCGCGGTGGGCGGACGAGGCCGGCTTCGACCTCATCGAGCTGCACTGCGCGCACGGCTACCTCCTGGCGAGCTTCATCTCGCCGCTCACGAACCGGCGCGACGACGCGTACGGTGGTTCCATCGAGAACCGGATGCGCTATCCGCTCGAGGTGTTCGACGCGGTGCGGGCGGCGTGGCCGGCGGAGAAGCCGATGAGCGTCCGCATCTCGGCGACCGACTGGGCGCCTGGCGGGCTCACGACGGACGATCTCGTCGCGCTGGCGGCGATGCTGCGGGAGCACGGCGCCGACATCATCCATGTCTCGGCGGGGCAGACGGACCCTTCCGGCAAGCCGGAGCACGGCCGGCTGTTCCAGACGCCGCTCGCGGAGCTCGTGCGGCTCGAAGCGAAGGTGCCGACGATCGCGGTGGGCAACATCCAGAGCTACGCGGACGTGAACAGCATCATCGCGGCCGGCAGGGCGGACCTGTGCGCGCTCGCGCGGGCGCACCTCTACGATCCGTACTGGACGCGGCACGCCGCCGCGGAGCAGGGGTTCGACCTGGAGTGGCCGCCTCAGTACCGGTCGGTCGCGGGGTACACGCTCCGCATGCGGTGACCCGGCGCCCGTCGTCGGCGGCGTCGAGGACCAGCGCGGCGCTTGCGAGCTGCGCCTGCGTCTTGCAGAGTCGCCTGACCCGATGGCGTCCGAGGACGTCCGCTTCCGCGAGCGCGCACCACACCCCCTCTTGGGCGGTGCGGTGCAGAGCTACTCCTCGTACGAGGAGCGACACACGGTGAGCACGGAGGAGCACCGCCTCCTGCCGGAGGCCAACATCGATCTCGTGTTCCACTGCGGCGATGCGCGCATCGAGGGGCGCGATGGCCGCCTGCGCCCCTTGCCGCCCGTCTTCGTGATCGGCGTCCGGGACGAGCCTGCCCGGATGGTGTCCCGCGGCCTTGCCCGCGTGCTGGGCGTCCGCTTCCACCCGTGGAGCGCGCTCTCCTTGCTCGAGCGCGAGGCCGATCTCCGCGGGACCTGCACGACGGTGGGCGCTGGGCTGCGGGCGCTCTCCGAGCGCGTCGGACCGCTCCTCGAGCAGGGCGCCTGCGACGCGGCGCTGCGGCTCGTCGAGGGGTGGCTGCTCGCGCGGCAGCGCGTGGCCCGCCCTCCCGCCGGCCCGGTCGCGGCGGCGGGCCTCGAGCTGCGCGCGAGCCACGGCGGCGCCCGCGTCGGCGCCCTCGCCGGGCAACTCGGGCTGTCGGTCCGGCAGCTCGAGCGGCAGTTCAAGCGAGCTGCTGGCCTGTCCCCCAAGGCGCTCGCGCGGCTCATTCGCTTCTCCCGGGCCACCGAGCGGCTCGAGCGCGATCCGGAGGCGAGCCTCACCGCGCTGGCCTTCGAGCTCGGCTATGCGGATCAGGCGCACTTCATCCGGGAGTTCCGCGCCTTCACGGGCATGAGCCCCGGCAGCTACGCCGGCGAGGTGCGGAGCCTCTCGCCGCGCGGCGAGGGCGCGCGGGGCGCGCGGGACGTCAATCGAGGGGAAGACACGCGCGGTTGAGCTGCACGCGAACGCGCGCCGATGTCGCGTTTGTTCAATCGGAGGCGGCGCGGGGATCGTTACGGTCGCCGCATGACGAGCTCCGTCGAGCGCCGCTCCGGCGCGGGCCTGCGCCCTCGGGCGCTCCTGCTCCTCCAGGCGACGGCCTTCCTGAGCGCGGCCGGCAACGGGCTGGCCGCCCCGGTGGTCCCCTTCCTCGCCGCGCGCTTCGCCGGCGACGCTGCCCATGCGGCGTCGGCGGTGGGCCTGCTGAGCGCTTCGTATTCGCTCTGTGCCTTCTTCTCCGCGCCGGCCCTCGGGGCGCTGAGCGACGCGACGGGCCGCCGCCCGGTGCTCCTGCTCAGCCTCGTGGGCTCCGCGGCCGGCTACGCGCTGTTCGGCCTCGCCGACGCCCTCCCGCTCCTGCTCCTCGGTCGCATGATCGACGGCCTCACGGCGGGAAACGTGGCCACGGTGTTCGCATATCTGGGCGACACGGCGCCAGACGAGCAGCGCGCCCGGAGCTTCGGGCGGGTGGGCGCGATGTTCGGGGCGGGGCTCATCGCCGGCCCGGCGCTCGGCGCGCTGGCCCTGAGGCTCGGCCTGAAGGCGCCCTTCTTCCTGGCGGCCGCCCTCACCGCGTTGAACGCCGCGGGGAGCTACCTGTTCCTCGAGGAGAGCCTCGCCCCCGAGCACCGGGCCCGCGCGCTTTCGTGGCGGAGGCTCAACCCGTTCTCGCAGCTCTCGGGGCTCTTGCGCATGAGGCACCTCCGTCCGCTCCTGACCGTGGGCGCGCTCTTCACGACGGCCTTCGTCTCGCTCCAGGCGACGTTCGCGCTCCTGGCCAAGGACCGGCTCGGGTGGGGCGCCGACGCGGTGAGCTTCGCCGTGATCGCGGTCGGCGCCACGGATGTGTGCGTCCAGGGGGTGCTGCTGGAGCGGCTCGTCAGGCGGATCGGGGACGCGCGCGTGCTGGCGCTCGGCCTCGCCCTCGTCGTCGTCGCCCTCGCGACCATGGGCCTCGTCGCGAGCCACCCTTCGGCGCCGGCGTTCGTCGCGGCCATCGTGGCGATCGCGGCCGGCGAGGGCCTGCTCACGGCCTCCTTCTCCGCGCTCCTGTCGCGGGCCGCCGGACCGGCCGCGCAGGGGCAGGTACAAGGCGGCCATCAGGCGCTGCAGGAGCTGGGCTATGTGATCGTCCCGCTCGTCGCCACCCAGCTTTACGCGCGGGCCGGCATGGGCGCGCCATTCTGGGCGGCGGCTGCGGTGGCGGCGCTCGCTGGCGTGTTCCTCCGGGCGAGCGTCATCGAGGCGCCCGCGCCTGGCGGGGGACCTTCGTGATGAGAACGGCGAGCGCCTGAGGCCCTGAGCGCGCCGGAGAGGCCCCTCGGCCCGTGCGGCGCGGCAGCGAAAAAAAAGTGGGGGCCGGGCCTTGATCCTCACGCTACGTGAGGACCTAGCCTCCGGGGCATGGACGTCCTCCCCCGCCCTGGAAACAGGGGAAGCACCATGCGTTCAGCACCGTTGAAAGTCGGCGATCTCGCCAAGCAGACCGGCCTCTCCGTCCGTACGCTCCACTATTACGAGGAGATCGGGCTGCTGTCTCCGTCGCACCGCACGGCGTCGGGGCACCGGATGTACTCGGCAGGCGACGTCGCCCGGCTCCAGCAGATCAAGTCGTTGCGCGAGCTCGGCTTCAGCCTGGAGCAGATCACGGGGTGTCTGGACCGGCCGGGGTTCTCTCCGCTGGAGACCATCGAGCTGCATCTCGCGCGGCTGCGCGAGCAGATCGCGCTGGAGCAGAAGCTCTGCGCGCGGCTCGAGGGTCTGGCGAACGTGCTTCGCGCGGGGGAGGACGTCTCTGTGGAGCAGCTCCTTCAAACCATCGAGGTGATGACCATGATCGAGAAGTATTACACCCCAGAGCAGCTCGCGGAGCTCAAGCAGCGCGCGGAGGCGATCGGCCCGGAGAAGATGCGCGAGGCCGAGTCGGCGTGGAAGCAGATCTACGAGGACATGCGGGCGGAGATGCAGAAGGGCGCCGATCCGAAGAGCGAACCGGTGCAGCAGATCGTGAAGCGCATGCGGGAGCTCATCGACGCGTTCACGGGGAAGAATCCGGGGATCGAGAGATCGCTGAACCGGATGTACCAGGAGGAGCCGTCGATGAGGAACCAGCACGGTGTGGATCCGGCGCTGCACGAGTTCATCGGCAAGGCGATGAGCTAAGGTGCTGCGCGGTAGTTTAGGTAGTCCGTAGGTATCCGGCGGGGCCCCCGCGCCGCGCGGCGGGCTCCCTCTCCTCCCGCCGACCGCTTCGCCTACGATGACGCCCCTCCAACATCGGCCCATCCCGCGATCCCATGCTGGATTTCGCTCGCTCGGACCGAACTCCTGGAGTACAACAGCATTGGAATCTTGACACGATGTCGACGCGATGAACGAACGACCGACCTCGACGGAGCTCGAACGCGAGAACGCGGCCCTGCGCCAGCGCGTGGCCGAGCAGGAAGATGCCCGGGCGAAGCTGGAAGCGCTCTGCTCGGTGATCCCGATGTTCGTCGCCTTCATCGGTCGCGACGGGATCCTCCAGGAGGCGCTCCCGACGGTCGTCGTCACCGCCGAGATGGCCAGGCAGGGGAGCAACACCCGGATGGGCTCGGTGGTCCGAGAAGACCACCTCGAGCGCTGCATCGCGGTCATCCAGGAGTCGCTCGCGAACCGAACGATCCTGCGCGTCGAGTACCCCATCACGGTGGGCGAGGACGAGGTGTGGTGCGAGGCCACCTGCAAGCCCTTCACGAACGACACCGTCCTCTGGGTCGCACACGACATCACCGCGCAGCGGCAGCTGGCGCACACCCAGGCGGAGCTGCGCGACTCCCAGGAACAGGTGATCCGGGCCCAGCAGGCCGCCCTGCGCGAGCTGTCCACGCCGCTCGTCCCGCTGGCCGAGGGCGTCGTCGCCATGCCCCTCATCGGCACCCTCGACAGCGCCCGCGCCCAGCAAGCCATGGAGAAGCTCCTGGACGGCATCGTCCAGCACCAGTTTCACACCGCCATCGTCGACGTCACGGGCGTCAGGAACGTCGACGCCGAGTCCGCCGACGCCCTGCTGCGCATCGCGCGCGCCGCGCGCCTCCTGGGCGCCCAGCTCATGCTCACCGGGATCAACCCGGACACCGCGCAGACCTTGGTGGAGCTGGGGGTCGACCTCGCAGGCATCACCACCCGCAGCACCCTGCAGAGCGGCATCGCCCACGCCCTCGCCCGGCCAGGCACGCGCCCCGCAACGCCCGCGCCCGCTGTCCCCACCTCGGCTGCGCGCGCCCGGCGTGACCCCCAGGGGAGCTGATCCCTCGGCGCCCATGCCCGCGCTCCCCGCGCCCCGCGACCGGGAGAGGCGCCGCGCCCCTGACCGCGCGGGAGCGCCCGGCGCCACCGGTCGCGGCGCATTCCAGCGAGGCAGCGGCGAGCGGCAGCCGGCCCACGATCGCACACGCCGTGATGTGGCCTTTGTGCCGCGTGGGGCAATTCGCGCCACGCGCGACGACGGCGCCAGCAAGCGCCCGGCGCGAGCGGGACCCCCGGCGCGGATGCGGGCAGGCCGGCAGCCCCCCTGTCCGCCCCGCTGCCGCCGCGCCCGGCCTGGCACTCGCGTTGCTCTCTCCCAGTCAGCCGCCGCGGCGGAGGCCGCCCAGGAAGAACGCAACGGCGCGTCGCGCGCCCCTGCAGTGAAGGTCTGTCATGTACCTGCCCGGAAAAGAAATCCCCTGGAAGGATTTTCTGAACGACATCAAGCAGGAATGGGTCAAAGACAAGGTCGACACCGTCGCTGCTGCGCTGACCTTCTTCGGCGTCCTCTCGATCTTCCCGTTCCTGCTCTTCGCGGTCGCCCTCGCCGGCCTGGTCATCGATCCGGCCGAGGCCGCGCGGCTGATGGGCGAGTTGTACCAGATGGCCCCGCCCGCCGTGGCGAACATCCTGGGCGAGCGCCTCCAGGCGCTCACCGAGGGACAGAGCCCGGCGCTCCTGACGGTCGGCGCGCTCGGCGCGGTCTGGGCCGCCTCGGGCGGCGTGGTCGCGCTCATGGACGCGCTCAACTCCGCCTATGGCGTCGAGGACAGCCGGTCGTTCCTCAAGCGCCGCGGGATCGCCCTCCTGGTCACGCTCGGCGGCGCCGTCCTGCTGACCGTCGCCTCGGCGCTCGCGGTGGCCACGCCGGCGGTGACCGAGCACCTCGGCCCCCTCGCGACGCCGATCCTCTGGCTGCGCGTGCCGGTCTCGATGTTCCTCGTGATGACCGTCCTGGCGGCCCTCTATTACGTGCTCCCCGACGTCGAGCAGAAGTTCAAGTTCATCACCCCCGGATCGGTCGTGGCGGTCGTGATCTGGGCGATCGCCTCGCTGGGGTTCTCCTTCTACGTCAGCCGCTTCGGCAGCTACGAGGTGAGCTACGGCGCGCTCGGCGGCGTCATCATCCTTCTCCTCTGGATGTGGATCTCCTCGATGGCGGTGCTCCTCGGGGCCGAGATCAACGCCATCATCGAGCACCGCTCGCCGGACGGGAAGCGCACCGGCGCCAAGGACTCGGACGATACCGGGGTGGACGTGCCCAAGACCGCGAAGGAGGAGGGTCAGGAGTCCGCGCTCCCGGCCAGCGCCGGCCGCCCCCCGCGCGAGAGGAGCGCGGACGGGGACATCGCGCTCCCCCACCCCATTCGCTCGAACCGCTCGGAGCTCCACGGAGGCAGGGCCTAGAGCACCGATATCGGCTTGACCTGTTCACCGGAGCCCTCTCATGTCACACAGAAATCTCGCTTCCACATCATCGCTGCTCGTGTTGATCGGCTCGCTCGCCGCGGGCTGCCAGGGCGCCCAGGGCGGCGCGGCCATGACCCCCCAGCCCGCCGACGGCACGAGGAGCGCGGAACCCGGGGGCACGGCGGGACAGGAGGTCGACGAGCCGGTCGGCGCCGGCGGCGCGCCGGGCACGGGCGGCCAGCAGGGCTGCACCGACGGTCCGCTCCTCAAGTACGTCGGCCAGAGCCCGGACCAGTGCGCCCGGATGCGCTTCGTCTGCGACCCCGGCTGGACTTATTTCAGCGACGATTGCGGCTGCGGCTGCACGAAGCAGCCGTGAGCCGCGGGACGCAGCCGTGAGCCGGGGCGAGCCTCCGGGGACCGCGACGAGGAGCGCGCCTCGCGCGGCGCCCCCGGGAGCCCCGGGCGGGTCCCTCCACAAAAACACCTCGCGCTGGGCGGCCTCCGGCATCTAGCATCGGGGCCCGCATGCGCCCCCTTCTCATCGTGAATCCCCGGTCCAGCGGCGGAAAGACGGCCAAGCTCTTCGACGCGATGCAGGAGCCCATCCAGCGCATCCTCGGCGAGGTCGACATCGTGCGCACGGAGCGCCCGCGCCACGCCGTCGACCTCGCGCGCGAGGCCGCGCTCGGCGGCCGCGAGACGGTCGTGGCGGTCGGCGGGGACGGCAGCGTCAACGAGGTGGTGAACGGCCTCATGCAGGCGAAGGACCGGGGCGCTTCGGGCACCCGGCTCGGGATCATCGGCGCGGGCACGGGCGGCGATCTCTGCAGGACGCTGAAGCTGAACCACCGGCTCGATCACTACTGCACGGCGATCGCGAGCGGCAACGCGCGCCCCATGGATGTGGGCCGCTTCTCGTACGAGACGCACGACGGAAAGCAGGCCGAGGCGTTCTTCGTCAACGTCCTGTCCGCGGGGATGAGCGGGCTCGTGGATCAGATCGTCAGCGAAACGACGCGGGTGCTCGGCAACACGCTCGCGTACACGATGGCGTCGTTCCGGGGCCTCGTCCGCAGCCGCGTCGGCCGGGTGCGCTGCGCGGCGACGCTGCGCGGGGAGCGGCGCGAGCTGGAGCTCGCGACGCGCACCGTGGCCATCTGCAACGGCCGCTTCTTCGGCGCGGGGATGCAGGTCGCGCCGATGGCGCGGGCCGACGACGGCGTGTTCGACGTGATCGACCTGGGCGGCGCGCCCCACGTCCGCTTCGCGGCCGTGTCGACCGGCATGTACACGGGCGCGCACATCCGCCACCCGGACGTCCGCCACTTCCAGTGCGACCGCATCGAGCTCACGCTCCTGAACCGCGACGTGGAGCACGCGTTCCTGCTCGACGTGGACGGCGAGCCGCTCGGGCGGCTGCCGATCACGGTCACGCTGGAGCCGAAGGCGATCGAGGTGCTGGCGCCGGCGGATTGAGGGGGCGGCGGGGGGAAAGCGCAGCGGGCGAGCCCGGCGGGGCCGGCCGGTTGGCCGACATGGGGCGGGCGCGTAGACTGGCCGCCGTATGAGGATCCTGACCTTCGAGTTTCAGAGCGCTCGGCGTGGCTGGACGCTCGAGCCCATGGCGCTCGATGCGTTCAACCTGCTGGTCGGCGTGTCCGGGGCGGGGAAGACGCGGATCGTACAGGCGATCGAGCAGGTCCGCGCCGTCGCGCTCGGCGAGAAGGAAGAGGATGAGCTGATCGATGCCATCCGCGGGGCCAGCTTCGCGATCGGCTTCGAGCACGACGGGCTCACGTACCGCTGGGAAGCCGAGCTGGAGGCGAGCGCAGGACAGGGCTCAGATGATCAGGGCGCGCTGCATGCGATGGAGCCTCCGCTCATCCGGACCGAGCGTATTCACCAAGGGGAGCGATCGCTGGTGGACCGCACGCCGGAGCGCTTTCTTCTGAATGGCCACTCGATCCCAAGACTGGACCGGGCGAAGAGCGCAATTGCCATCCTCAAGGAAGACTCGGCCATGGCTCCCCTCTACATGGCTTTTTCTCGCTGCATTCCTCCGGCAGCGCTCGAAGAATTACCGAGCCACGGAGTCCAGACCGAGACTCGCTTCGAGAAGCTGCGGGGTGATTACCGATCCGCAGCAGATCTCGGAGCTGACTTCACGTTGCCGCTGCATCACAAATCCGAGCTTCTCCAGGAGATGTTTCCAGACGCGTTCGCCGAGATCGAGGAGGCATTCCAGGACGCATTCCCCACTGTCGAGAAGCTCAAGGTTCAGCGCTATTACCCCCTGGGTCCCGATGGGAGCAAGGAGTGGAGGGGCATCTACAACATGGCGCTCACGGCAGCGGAGTCGGGCGTGGATCATTGGGTCTTCTTCCACCACATGTCCTCCGGTATGCAGCGCTACCTCTCCTTTCTTGTCCATCTCTCGTTCGCTCCGCCTGGCACGGTGGTGCTTATCGACGAGCTGGAATCGAGCCTTGGGGTCAACTGCTTGCCCGCAGTGACGCGCTTCCTCCTGAGCCGGGCGCCGGACCTCCAGCTCATCCTCACCAGCCATCACCCCTACATCATCGAGCAGATCCCACCGAGCCACTGGAAGATCGTCACCCGGAAGGGCAGCCGCGTGCGGGTCCTCGACGCCGAGAAGATCCCGGCGATGGCGGAGGAGCGCTCGCACCTCGATCGCTTCACGCGGCTCATCAACCTGCCGGAGTACGAGCACGGGGTCCAGGGATGAACCTCGTCCTCCTCGTCGAGGGCGCCGAGACGGAGCCGAGGGTCTACGAGGCCTGGCTCCGGCACCGGCTCCCCGCGCTCCATCGCGTGGCCAACGTGGCCGATCTGACGGCCGACGGGTACGTCCTCGTGAGCGGCAAGGGATATCCTTCGTGCTATCGCAGGATCGCCGGCCTGCTCAAGGACATCGACGCGAACCCCGGCCGCGTGCAGGAGCTCTGGATCTGCATCGACTCGGAGGAGGACACGTACGAAGCCCGCTACGCCGAGGTCCACCGCGCCGTGCAGGCCGAGCTCCAGGGCACGCGCATGGCGAAGACAAATCCCTCTCTCGAGATCCGCATCATCATCCAGCACTGCTGCATCGAGACCTGGTTTCTGGGGCACGACGGCTTTCTCCGCGCCGGCCCGCAGTCCCCCCAGCTCGTCGATTTCAAGCGCTTCTACGACGTGAGCACGGACGATCCCGAGCGGATGGCGAAGTATCCCGGCTACGTCACGCGCGCCAGCTTCCACCTCGCGTATCTCAAGGCCATGCTCATCGAGCGCAGCCATCGCTACACGAAGCAGCGCCCGGGCGTCGTGATCGAGCCGTCGTACTTCGAGGCGCTGCGGGCGCGATGCGCGCGCACAGGCCACCTCCCGAGCTTCCGGCACCTGCTCGCCGCCTTCGAGGCAACCGGGGACGCAGGGCCGTGATGACGCCCACGCGGGCTGCCCGCTAGCCCCGCCGCATCGCCCGCTCCTCACACCTGACGCGCCGCGGAAACCGCCGCGACTCCCGACCCTCCCGTCCCCCCGTCCCGCTCCCCTCGAGCCCGTCGAGCCCGCGCCCCAGTGGTGGTAAGGGATCTCGCATGAGCTTCACCGATTCACCCGGCGAGCTTGCCCCGAGCTCGTCCGCTGCCCGCGCTTCCTCTGCTCCCCGCCTGCTGGTCGTCGGCTGCGGCGGCATCGGCGGCATCACCGCCGCGCACCTGTTCGAGCAGAGCCACGACGTCACCGCCTTCACCACCAACCCCCTCATCGCCGACGCCATCAACGCCGCCGGCTTCCGCGTGCGCGGCGAGGCGAGCCCGGGCACCGTCCGCGGCCGCGCCGTGCGCGAGCTCGGCCACGACACCCGCCCCTTCGATTACGTCCTCCTCGCGACGCAGCCGCCGCAGGTCGAGGAGGCCGCGCGCAGCGTGGTCGCGCACCTCGCCCCGACGGGCGCGATGGTCTGCCTCCAGAACGGCCTCTGCGAGGAGCGCGTCGCCCGCATCGCCGGCCCGGAGCGCACCTTCGGCGCGATCGTCGCGTGGGGCGCCTCGATGGTCGAGCCCGGCGTCTACGACCGCACCTCGAGCGGCGGCTTCGTCCTCGGCCGGCTCGACGGCGCGCGCGACGGGCGCCTCGACGAGCTCGCGCGCATCCTCGAGGCGATCGGCCCGACCACCGTCACCGACAACCTCGCCGGCGCGCGCTGGTCGAAGCTCGCCATCAACTGCGCCATCTCGTCGCTCGGCACCATCGGCGGCGACCGCCTCGGCGCGCTCCTCCGGCACCGCTTCGTCCGCCGCCTCGCGCTGGAGGTCATGACCGAGACCGTGCAGGTCTCGCGCGCGTCCGGCGTGCGCCTCGAGAAGGTGGCCGGGACGCTCGACCTCGACTGGATCGCGCTCACGGACGCCGAGCGCGCCGCGGTGGGCTCGCCGGGCCTGTTCGCGAAGCACGCGCTGCTCCTCGCGGTCGGCGCGCGCTACCGCCGCATGCGCTCCTCGATGCTCGCGGCCATCGAGCGCGGCCGCCCGCCGGCGGTCGACTTCCTGAACGGCGAGGTCGTCGAGCGCGGCGCGGCGTTCGACATCCCGACGCCGATCAACGCCGCGGTC
Source organism: Sorangium sp. So ce836 (assembly GCF_028553905.1). NCBI lineage: Bacteria > Pseudomonadati > Myxococcota > Polyangiales > Polyangiaceae > Sorangium > Sorangium sp. So ce836. The sequence continues at coordinate 12,734,279 of NZ_CP102233.1, forward strand.
CGCGAGGAGGTGCTCGCGATCGCCGCGCGCAAGCGCAAGCCGAGCCTCACCCTGCTGCGCGCGCTGTTCGACCGGACGCGCGGGCTCGTGGGCGCGCCGCCGTCGAACCGGCCGCCGCCCGCGACCGCGACGGGCGAGCCGCCCGTGGGGGCGGCGACTGCCCAGGCGGTCGCGCCGGACGAGCCGTCCACGGCGGCGGTGAGCGTCCAGACGGCCGTGACGGGCGAGCCGTCCACGGCGGCGGTGAGCGTCCAGACGGCCGTGACGGGCGAGCCGTCCATGGCGGAGGCGAGCCCGCCGGGCGATCGCGAGGGCGCGTAGCGCGAGGCGCGGAGCGGCGGCCGGCGGCGAAAAAGACGAAAGCGCGCCGAGGGACACCGCGACGTGTCCCAGCGTTCTTGGCGTCGTCGCGGATCGCGCGCTCCGCGTCGTCGCGGCGCGATCTCTTTGTCGCGCCGGCGCGTCGAAGTTCGGTAGCATCGGGCGTCTCTTCCTGTGGATCTCGAGCAGGTCCCTCGACGAGGAGCCCTCATGACGCACTCCCCGTTCGCTCTCCCCTCCCGGCGCGGCGCCGCGCCCTTCGGCCGCGTTCCCCTCTTGCTGCTCGCCGCGCTCGCCGCGTGCGGCGACGGCGGAGGCGGCGGCGGCAGCGGGGCCGCCGGCGGCGGGGGCGGCGGCGAGGGCGGCGGCGGGGGCGGCGGCCCCGTCATCGAGGAGCCGAACCGGTTCCGGCTGCGCATCGACGACGCGGAGGTCCCGTCGGTCGTGCTGGAGCTCGACAAGGAGAAGGCGCTCCAGGTCTTCGGGGAGGACGGCGCCAAGCAGATCACGATCCTCGACGTCGACACCACAGGCCTGCTTCAGAGCGCGCTCGATCAGATCCAGAACGCGTGCGGGGACCAGTGGAAGAATGACAGCCCGAGCCCCGGCCACGATTGCGCGCTCACCCCGCTCGGCCAGAGCTTCGGGGCGGAGTGGCGGACGTCGCCGGAGTTCGCGCTCGTCCGGCTGCTCAGCATGACGCCCGCCAACGCCGACGTGACAGGGACGTCGCTCGAGGGGCTCCAGCAGATCTTCGAGGAGAACCCCGGCACCTTCGCGTTCGACTTCGCTGACGTCCTCGCCGACAGCATCACCCTCGATCTGGCGGTCCAGCCGGATCCGGCGGCCGTGCGCACCAACCGGACGGCCCCCTTCGTGCCGATACCCAAGCTCATCCTCGCCCTCCAGCAGCAGTTGCTTGGCACGCACCCGGCCATCGCCGATCCGGATGGCGTGAGGATGCCTGTCAGCCTCTACGAGGCCCTGTTCGATCTCCAGCCGCTGTCCGAGAAGCTCGGGCCCAGCGGGGCTCATCCAGGCGTGCTCATGCCGGACGATGGCACGTTCACCACGAAGAGCGATGTCCTCCTGCCCGACTTCAAGATGCGCGTGGTCGCCGAGTCGGGCCTGCGCAGGGTCACGGGGATCGACCTCTCGAAGGGGGGCGGCGACATGTTCCTCCGGGACGGCGACGCGCCGCTCCGGTTCGACTTCACCGACCCGGAGAAGCTCCAGATCAGCGGCATCGCCCCGACGCCGACGATCGATATGCGCATCGCGCTTCGCGAGCTCCCCACCAAGGTGGAGGCGTGCACCGAGGCCGTGGCGCCGGCCTGCAAGGAGAACCGTCCAGACATGCCGGTCGGCACCAGCACGGTATGGTCCACCCCTCCGTTCATGATGGAGCACATCGTGGGCAAGGCGGCTTACCTCACGTATGGCGAGCGCGTGCCCTTCACGGGGTGCTACTTCCGCCTGAGCGGGACATGCCGGGTGGGCGTGACCATCGGCCAGGCCGGCGACCCGCGCGGCTGGACGGCCTTCACCGACTTGGTTTCCGACCAACCGCCCCCAATACCGCCGTCGCAGTTCTTCTGGGAGCTGCTCACCGAGGTCGGCCAGGTCGCCATCCACGACCCGACCGGCGACGGCATGCCCGAGATCCCCGAAGGCGCCGCCCAGCCGGTCTTCGCGCTCCACGACGTCGGCATCGGCCTCACCGGCGAGCAGATCCTCGCCGATCTCCGCCCCACGCTCCAGAGCCAGGCCAAGAAGATCGCCGACATCATCCTCGGCCGGTACTGGGTCAACAACGACGCGCTCGACTTCTACTATGGCCGCGCAGCGCCCGACGGCGCCCCGACCTTGTTCTTCGTGGCCGAGGACGACCTCCGGCCCTCGGATCAAAGCTCGGACGCCCCCCGCGCCTACACCTACGAAAAGCCCGGCTTCTTCACGAGCCGGGATCTCGACGAGGCGAGCAAGGTTTCGAAGAAGGAGCTCGAGGGCGTCGCCGACACCGCGCACGAGAAATACCGGCTGCCGCCGGGCGATACGACGCTGTACATGCAGGACGACGAGGGCGCCGTCTACGAGGTGCGCTTCCACGTGCCCGACGGCGACGATCCCGTGCAGATCACCGCCGACGTGGAGAGGCTCTGATCATGGTGAGGCTCTGATCATGGTAGCGCGAGACAGCACCCCCCCCGCCGCCCCCGCCCGCCGCCGGCTCTCCCGGCTCGGCCCCCTGGCCGCCGCCGCGCTCTCCGCCGCGCTGCCCGGCTGCGTCGACGCCGTCACCGTCGACCAGCCGCCGCCCCCGCCGGCGCTCGGCGTGAACGAGAGCCGCACCCTCACCCTCGAGTTCCTGCGGTTCGACGCGAAGCGCTTCGCCAAGACGCTGACGCTCGACGAGCTCAAGGCCATCCCGCGGCCCACGCTCGAGGGGATCTGGCTGCTCGATCTCGACATCGCGACCCTCATCGAGAACGCGCTGCTCAAGGTCATGTACATGCCCCCCGCCGACATCGACGCGCTCTCGCCCGCGTCGAAGAACCTCGTCGGGCTCCTGAACATGACGCCGGAGAACGCCGATCTCCGCGGCACGAGCCTCGAGGGCCTGCTCGGCGTCGGCAACGCCGTCGGGCTCCCGACGTCGAAGATCCTCTCGGACCTCGTGGGCGTGGCCGGCAACGAGCGGCTCATCCCCGTCCAGATCACGTCGCAGGCCGTCCTGGAGAACCTCGTCAGCACCCACCCGAACACCCAGCGCCGCAAAGGGCCGACCGACGACGAGCACCCGGACGGCATCTACCCCGTCGCGCCCCACTCCATCCCCGTCACGCTCTACGACGTTGTCACCGACTTCGCCGGCCTCGCCGAGCAGTTCGGCCCGACGCCGCTCGATCCGGACGACCCGGAAGGCGCGAAGCACCCCGGCTTCATCAAGGCCGCCGCCGGGGTGAAGGCGGCCCTCGACGACTTCACGATGACGGTCCGGGTCAACGTCAACGCCCTCCCCTACAAAGGGGTCGACGCGACGATGGCCGACGTCGCGAGCATCAACAGCACGCCCGGCCAGATCGACACCCTGTTCGACTTCAGCGAGCCGGACTGGCTCGAGCTCGCCAACCTCGCCAAGAACCTGAGCATCGGCGAGCTGACCCTGGCCATCCCCGAGAGCGCGATGTACCTGCCCGGCGGCACGAGCCGGGAGCCCGCGCCGCGCGGCGACTCGCCCGTGTGGGAGCAGCCGCTCTGGGAGTTCGAGCACATCCTCGCCCGCGCCGGCGAGCTCAAGGCAGCGCAGATCGAGGAGCATTGCTCGAGCTATGGGCCCCAGGGCACCTCGACGAGCGAGTTCCAGCCGGTGAAGGTCTGCGTCGACGGCACCGGATGGACCGAGATCAGCGTCGATAGCAGCATCGTCCTCGAAGACCCGCCGCCCCCGCCGTCATACTTCTGGGACATCCTCCTCGAGGTGGCCCAGGCGCGGCTCCACGACGGCGGCCTCGCCGAGGGGGAGGCCAACCTCGAGGTGACCCTCCGCGACGTCCCGGTCGGCGTGAAGACCGAGGATCTCGTCGCGAGCATCAAGGAGAACCTCGCGAACGATCCGGCGGTCCTCAAGGACATGGCGATCGAGCTCAACAACAACGCCGCCGGCGACGCGGACTTCTACCTCTACCAGCCGAGCACCGAGAGCGGCGTCGCCGGCCAGCGGGATTACCTCTACTTCGTCGCGCCCGACGACATCCGCAAGGACGACGAGGGCGAGCGCGTGCGCGACTATGCTTACGAGAAGCCGGGCTTCTTCGCCGACGCCGCGCTCACGAAGAAGGTGTCGACGACCGAGGCGATCGACGGCGACGCGCTCCACGAGAAGGTGGAGGTCCAGCAAGGAGATACGCTGTACTTCGCCGACGACGAGGGGCGCCGCTACGAGATCAGGATCGGCGACAAGCCGAGCGCCCATCGCCTCTCGCTCACCCTCACCCGGATCCAGTGATCGGCCCCCCCACCGTGAGGACCCGTGTCATGACAGGAGCTCTGCCGACCCCGCCGCCCCGCGGCCGCGCGCGTGCCCGTGGACGGACAGGACGTGAACTCGCCGCGCTGGCGCTCGCGACAGGCCTCGTCTGCCGGACGGCGGGCGACGCGCGCGCCTCGGGCATCGACGCGCCGTGGGTGACGAGCGGCGCCTCGGGCCCCACGACCGCGGACGCCGCCGCCGTCTACTGGAACCCGGCCGCGCTCGCGGACGTCGAGCGGCCGGAGCTCCTCCTCGGCGCCGGCCTCATCGTCGGCCGCGCCACCTACAAGCGCGAGCGGCGCGGCATCTATCAAACGCCGGACACCTTGCAGTTCAAGCTCCCGCTCGATCCGGCGAACGTCGCCCCCGGCAAGACCGGCCCGGCCGAGGAGGTCTCGACCACGCCGGTGGCGCCGACGGGCAACGCCTTCCTCGCGATCCCGGCCATTCCGAAGCGCCTCACCGTGGGCGTCGGCCTCTATGTGCCGTATGCCGCGGCGCTCAGCTTCCCGGACGGCGCGCAGCGCTGGCAGCTCCAGCAGGCGTTCATCGTCGCGAGCTCGCTGACGGCGGCCGCCGGGCTCCGGCTGACCGACCAGCTCTCGCTCGGCGCCGGCCTGTCGTACGTCGGCGGCCTGGCCGAGCTCTCGAAGGTGCAGGACTTCGCCAGCCTCAAGGAGTTCCACGACGGCCTCGACTACCTCAAGCAGGACAACGACTTCGGCCCGAGCACGCCGTCCGAGCTGCGCGAGCTCGACGTCCTCGCGCGCCCCATCGCGCTCAAGCAGGCGCTCTCGCACGGCGCCTCGTTCCACCTCGGGCTCGCGTTCAACCCGAACAAGGACCTGCGCTTCGGCCTGACGTACCAGCACAGCACCGCGATGCGGTACAAGGGCAAGTTCGCGATCGACATGAACCACCCGTTCTTCACGCAGGACCTGGCCGAGCAGGGCCTGCGCTACAAGCCGCTCGTGGAGGGCGACGCGGAGCTCTCGTTCACGCTCCCCAAGCGGCTCACGGCCGGGGTCGGCTACCGGGTCAACGACAAGCTCAGCATCGATGGTCTCCTCTCGTACGTGCTCTACTCGGACATCGAGGCGTTCGTTGTCACGGCCTCCTCGCCGGACCTGGCCCAGCCGAAGCTCGGGATCACCGATCGCGTGGCCGTGACCCTGCCGCGCCGGTGGAACGACACGGTGTGGGTGGAGGCCGGCGCCAAGTACCGTTTCAGCGAGGCGTTCCTCGGCACCGCGTCGGTCGGCTATCAGTCGCCGGCCTCGCCGGACAGCACGATCGACGTGGCGTCGCCGGACAACCACCGGCTGATCGGGGACGTGGGCGGCATCTTGAAGGTGAGCGACAGCGTATCGCTCTCGGGCGACGTCCGCGTGCAAGGCATCTTGCCGCGCACGGTGACCGAGTCGGACTACGACCTCGGCAACGGGGAGTACACGCTGGTGCTCACGACCGTGGGCGGACACCTCAAGGTCGTGTTCTGAGCGGGAAGGCGGCGCCGAAAGAGCAGCGAGATGAGCTGCTGCGGGACCGCCATCCTCCAAGGGACGACGGCGTACCCGCCGGATCGGACACGGCCCTCCACGCCGAACCACGGGTCACCCGTCACCTCGGAGACAATTTTGTAAGCCGGATCACGCATCCACCGCCGATCGGGAGGCAGCGCCGAGAGCACGGCGACGCCGGGCGCGTCGCCTCGATGACGCGGCGTTCAGCGGCTCACGGCCCGCACAGCTCGAGATCCGGCTTCGGCGGCGCCGGGTACGCGTCGGTGGCGCGCTTCGCGAACTGGCACTGCAGGTCGTCCGGCAGGCACCCGCCCTGCGGGATGCACGCGCCGTCCGCGTCCGTCCCGAGGCACAGGCACTCCTGATCGTCGGGAGCGCAGATCTCGACGAGCTCCATCATCCCCTCGTCCTCGTGGTTCAGCTTGTGGCAGTGCAGCACGAACTGACCCGTGAACTTCCGAGGGTTCATGATCACGTCGCGCGGCCCGTCCTCGACCTGGACCCACATCGTGTCCCGCCAGTGGGGGAAGTTGGGCTCCTTGTTCGACTTGTTGGGGCAGACAAGGAAAGGATTGATGTGGATGTGGAACGGGTGGCCGTCGAACGCGCGGATCTCCCACCGCTCCGCGCTGCCGACCGTCATGACGCGGTCGCTCCGGTAGCCCCGCAGCCGCCGATCGTCGAACTTGCGGCAGCTGATGTTCGGATCCGGGCAGAGGCACACCGGCGCGTCGGGATCGATCTCGTGCGGGTGGTCCTCCGGATCGCACGACATGAGCGCCACGTCCGAGCCGAGATCGGGCGGCTGTGACCCCGGCGTGGGCACCAGCAGCACCACCTTCTGGTGCACGGTCTCGACCGAGTCGCAGCTCACCTCGGTCGTCTGCCCGTCGACCGTGCCGGTCCACGAGGTGGGCGGGGCGAGCGCGGCCACGTCGGCCTCGCTGGGCAGGTTCACCTCGGTCGGCTCACCCGCGCTCCGGCTCACGTCGATGACCGCGATCACGCTGCCCAGAAGGTCGTTCGGCCGCCGGCCGACCAGGCAGAGCGTCTGCTCCTGCTCCGGCATCTTCACCATCACGTCGGCGCGGTAGCCCGGCGACACCCACACCGTGTCGCTCCGGTAAAACTGCGGGAGCGTCAGCCCGTCGCGCGCGATCTGCGTCGTCTCGATGGGCTCCTTGTCGAAATCGGAGCACGCCGCGTCCTTCGCGACATGGAGCTTCATCCCCATCTCGTCCGGGCTGCCCGCGTACACCATGCGCCAGCGCTCCACCTGCCCGGGCGGCGTCACGATCCGCGGCCTCAGCTTGCCGTTGATCAGCGTGGCCCGGAGCGTCTCGACCGCGAGGAAGTCGAGCACCGACAGGTTGTCCTCGGTGCAATCCTCCCCCTCTTTCAAGGGCACCGTGTTCTCGTGATCGATGGGCACCTGCGTCATGACCATCACCCGCTCTCGCGCCTTCGCGATGCCGGGCAGCTCGTCGAGCTCCCCCTCGATGAGGAGCGCCCCGGCGGCGCCGTCCATGACCTGGATGGCCGTCGAGCCGTGGATGTGCGGGTGGTACCAGTCGGTCCCCTCGTGATGAATCCCGTCCTCGTCGATGTCCCAGCGGTACCGGGCGCTCTCCCCCGGCGCCACGTGGTGCAGCACGTGGTCCCCGAAATACCGTGCGTCCGGGGCGCAGCCGGCGCCCTCGCACGGGTCGGCGGGATCGTCCGTCGCAAAATTGGGCTGCACGTGCAGGCCGTGCCCGTGCAGGTTCGTCAGGTTGAAGTCGTGACACGACCTCGACCCGTGACCCATCATGCTCGCGATCTCGCGGAAATCGCTCCTCGTGAAGTCGTTGTAGAGGTTCACGTGGATCCTGCGGTCCTCGCCCTTCGGGACGCGGATCGTGGGCCCGCTCGTCATCCCGTTGTAGGCGCGGAGACAGAACCGCCGTCCGTCGATCTCCACCGCGCTCGGCCCGAAGCGGAGCTCGTAGGCCCCGTCCTCGCCCGGCTGGAGCTCGGGCGGATCCTCGTACATCGACGACACCGGCGTCGCGCCCGTCTCCTCGTCTCCGCCGGCGCCCGCGCACGCCGCGGCCCCAAGGGCCACCGCCGCGATCGATCCCGCGCGCATGAGCGCGTGTGAAGCGTCTCGTCCCATCGGCTTTGCTCCTCCGGGAACGACACTATCGATCCGCGCCGTACGCCGATGGCCGAAGACGGTCACCCGCTGGCGCGAATGCGGCCAGTGGCGGGATGCAAGGTGAACGCCGCGCGCAGATGCTGTAGACAAGGGAGCGATCCCCCCGTGAGCTCCGATCAGCCCGTCCTCCGCGTCCGCAACCTCCACAAGTCCCACGCGCTCGGGGCGACGCCGATCGAGGTGCTCCGGGGCGTCGACCTCGACATCCACGCCGGCGAGATGTGCGCGATCATGGGCCCCTCGGGCGTCGGCAAGAGCACGCTGCTCTCGTGCGTCGCGGGCCTCGAGTCGCCGGATCGCGGCGAGGTCCACGTCCTCGGCGAGGACATGGCGGCGCTCGACGAGCACGGGCGGACCCTCCTGCGCCGCCGCCGCATCGGCATCGTCTACCAGTTCTTCAACCTGGTCCCGACCCTCACCGGTTACGAGAACATCGTCCTGCCCTACCTCATCGACGGCGCCGCGCCGGACCACGACGCCGCCTCGCGCATGCTCGACCGGGTCGGCATGCGCGCCCGCGCCGAGCACCTGCCCTCGCAGATGTCGGGCGGCGAGATGCAGCTCATCTCGATCGCGCGCGCGCTGGTCCGCCGCCCCGCGCTCGTGCTGGCCGACGAGCCGACCGGCAACGTCAACGTCGCGACCGGCCGGCGCATCATGGCGCTGCTCGCCGACGCCCTGCGCGAGGCCGGCAGCGCCATGCTCCTCGTCACGCACAACGCCGAGGACGCCGCCCGCGCGCACCGCGTCGTGTTCATGCGCGACGGCCTCCTCTTGCACGACGCCGCCCTCGCGGGCCCCGCGGTCACGTCGGCCGCGGTCCACGATCGGCTGAAGGAGCTCGGCATCTGAATGCTCCTCCTCCTCCGCGCCCTCTTCCAGCCGCTCGTCCGCATCCTCGCCCTGCGCAACCTGCGCGCCGATCGCTTCGGCGCGATGGCCGCCCTGCTCGGCGTCGCCCTCGGCACGGCCACGGTCAACGTCGTGCTCATCCTCGACGTCGGCACGCGCGCCGTCGAGGCGCGGAGCTTCGTCACCAACCCGGATCTCCCCGTCTTCACCGAGCAGACCGTCGCCCTGCGCGGCCTCCGCCCGGACGGCGAGGTCATCGCCGCGGCCGACGCGCAGGAGGAGACGCACGAGGATTACGAGATCATGCGGTCGGCGATCCGCCTCGGCTCGCTCTCCGCGTTCCTCGTCGGCGCCCTCATCGTGTTCTTCACCTTCAACGTCGCCGTCGAGCGCCGCCGCCGCGAGATCGCCTTGTTGCGCAGCGCCGGGGCGCTGCCCCCGCAGGTCGCGGCGGTGTTCGTCCTCGAGGCGTTGCTGCTCGGCGTGGGCGGCGCGGCGCTCGGCCTGCTCGGGTCGATCCCGCTCGCGTACCTCGCGGCGAAGGCGGGCATCACGACGACGGGCCGCGCGCGGATCCCGCTCTACGCGATCCGGCTGCCCTGGAGCGCGATGCTGCTCGTCAGCGGCACCGGCGCCCTCACGGCGCTGCTCGGCGTGCTCCGCCCGGTGCGCGACGCGCTCCGCGTCGACATCGCGCGCGCGCTGCGCCCGCGCTTCCTCGAGGGCGGGGCCGAGCAGCGGCGCCGCCTGCGCGGGATCACGCTGCTCGCGCTGCCGTTCATGGTGCTCGTCTACGGCCTGCTCCGCCCGTTCTTCCGGGAGTCGGTGCCGATGCTCGCCTTCTTCGTCGTCGAGGCGGGCCTCGTGTGCGCGGCGTTCCTCGCGGCCATCGTGTTCGTGCCGGACCTCGTCGCGCGCCTCGGCGCGCTCGCCGTGCGCCTCGCGCCGCGCCGCTGGGCGGCCGAGCGGCTGCTGCTCCGGCGGCGGGTCGAGCACAGCGGCCACGAGCTCGCCTGGAGCGTCGGCGGCGTGATGATGGTCTTCGCCCTGCTGCTCGCGCTGCACATCGCCACGGCGGCGCTCAAGCAGGAGGTCTCGGCCTGGGCCGGGCGGGCGCTCGCGCCTTATGCGTTCCTCTACCCGGACGAGCCGCTCGGGCACGCGGAGCGGCTGTTGCCGAGCCTGCCGCCGCGCCTGGTCGCGGCGCGGTTCTCGAGCCGCACGCCGTGGCCCAACGTCGTGTACGCGGTCCCGGGCGACGAGCTGCGGGCGCTCGCCGAGGCCACCGGCCGGCCCGAGTCGATCGCGCTCGCCCGAAGCTTCGGGCCGGGCAAGGCGATCGTGTCCACGATGATGGCGCGACGCTTCGGCGTGGGCGCCGGAGATCTGCTCGAGGTGAGCGGCAGCGCGGGCGGGCGGCGGTTCGAGGTGGTCGGGGTCACGGACGATCTGGGGTATGTGCCTGCGCCCGGCGCGTATCGGAATTTGCGGACGTACGCGGTCATCGAGGCGGCGGACTTTACGGTGATCTCGCCGTACGCGCTCGCGATCGGACACACGGTGGCGCTGGCGGATCCGGTGACCGGGGCCGAGGCGGCACGGGGGGGCGCCGCGACGCCGCCCTGGGGCGAGCTCCTGGCCGACGTGCCGCGCGCGAGAGACGTGCGGATGCAGACGGGGGTCGAGATCGAGGCGGTGCGCCGGAAGGCGACGGGGCGGGATTTCGTGATCTTCGATATGATCCTCGGGTTCACGACGGTGCTCGCGGCGATCGGCGTGGCAAACCAGATGGTGCTGGCGCTGCACGCGCGACGGCGGGAGCTCGCGCTGCACCGCGTGCTCGGGATGACGGCGGGGCAGGTCCGGCGGATGGTGCTGATGGAGGGGGCGCTGGTGGGCGCGCTGGGCGGGGCGCTCGCGGTGCTGCTCGGGGCGCCGCTCGGGTCGGCGGCGCTGGGGGCGCTGCGGACGGTGTCGAGTTTTGAGGTCGAGTTCCATATACCGCCGGAATACGGCGTGCTGACGGCGCTGGGGGCGACGGCGGTGGCGCTGGTCGCGTCGCTGTACCCGGCGCGGAGCGCGGGGCGGAGCAACGCGGCGGAGTCGGTGCAGTACGAGTAGGGGGGGCGCGGGCCGGGCCGACGATCACGATGGCGTTGGCTGGGCGGATACGTCGAGACGGCGCGCATCGCCCACGAGACCATCGGGCGCCTGCTCGGTGCGCCGTCGAGCGCATCCCGGTGCACGTGCACGCGCTCCGACGTCATGCTCCCTGACCGAGGACCCTCGTTCAGCGGAAGGCGAAGCGGTCGACCGTGATCTTGTAGCTGAGTTGTTCGCCGCGCTCGATGCGACCACCGAGCGATATGTTGTGCTCCTCGCCGCTCGTTGCCACGTACTTCGCGTCGGCCGCCACGAACGTGCACGCACCCTCGATCGGCTGCGGGCGCTCGAAGAGGCAGCCGTAGCCATCCTCGGCGACGGGGCGACAGATGCGGGTGTCGATCTTCAGCGCCTCGACCTCCTCGCGCGAAAACAGGCGCTCCTCGTAGGTGATCTTCATGGGCTTCTCGCAGCGAACGTAGATGGGCAGGTACTGGTGCTGCGCGTCCCGGTATACGACGCCGTCTTTGATCTCCTCGCGCGTGCCCGCGGCCACGTCCAGATAGCCCTTCAGGCGGACCGGCGCCTCGACCGCAGCGGGGAGCCCCTCGGCGGGCATCGCCTCGGCGTGCGGGTGATCGCCGGCGTAGACGAGGACGTTGAGGAAGCGTTGCCGCGCGCCGTCCCCGGCGGGGTCGAAGATCTCGCTGACCGCGTCGCATCGTGCGGCCTGCTCGGCGGAGCGGCTCTCCATGTTGTCCCCGCTCGACTCGAACCCGAGTTCGTAGACGCCCACGCTCGCTCCCCAGCCATTGTCGTTCTTGGACGCGGCCAGGCCGGCGGCGTCGTTGTTTGGGGCGATCCAGAGATTGTTGGTGGTGAGCGCGGGGACGTGCGTCAGCGAGCGAACGAGGAAACCGTTGTCGCCGCAGCCGCGCCCGATCTGTTCATAGGTGGTGTCTACCTCCGCCGGAGTCGACGGGGTGGCCGGCGCCGCGGTGGGCTCGGCGATCGTGTCGCCGTCCGATCCGCCGCAGCCCGCGACGAAGATGAAAGGAGCCCCCATGAGAACCAGCGAACGAAAGTAGTTACTCATGACGGCGGTGGGAGCAAAGCTCGTACCTCCCCGATCCATGCGGATTGTCCGCCCAAATCGCGGCGCGAGACGCGACGCGTGAACGGGGCGCCACACCTCGGCCGCTTACGACGCGACCGGCGTCATCAACCTCGCCGCCGAGCGCACCCGGCGCGGCGGGTAGCCCGGCTGGGCCCGCGCTCGCGGCGGGCGACGTGGAGGCGGCACGCATCGCCCATGGGACCATCGGTCGCCTGCTCGGCGGTCCTGGCGCGGACACGGGCGCCGTCATCGACCTCGCAGTCGAGCGTAGCCGTCGCGGCGGGTAGCGCCGGCTGGAGCGGCGCTACCCGCAGGCAACGTCGAGGCGGCGCTGCGCCCACGCGCACATCGGGCGCCTGCTCGGCACGTCTAGCATGCCTAAGGCGGACGCGGGCGAGGTGATCGAGCTCGCGCCGGAGCGCAGCCCGCGCCGTGGGCATGCCGAGGACTTTTTTATCCGGCGCTTTTGCGCTGGTTGCGTGCCGCTTCGCCGCCGGCCAAACGCTGTTTCGTCGGACGGAACCCGTCGTGGTTCACGTCCGGTCGTCTTCGTGACCTGACACTCCGAAGGCGTCGTAACTATCGCGCACAGGGTGATAGACCACGTAGCCATCGGCGTCTTGAAATATCGCGGCTGCTGGACCGTCAGCCGATGCGATCAAGGCGATTCGGCGGGGCGACTGGGCCACGAAACAGGCGGCGCTTCGATGGCGGGTTCCTTTTAGCTTCAGATCGAATATTTCGCGCCGTCCATCTGCGTTGACCCGCATGACCAACGGAGTTGAATCCGGCGCTGGGAGCTTTGCTCGGAATCCTACAATAGCAAGTTCCGGCGTGGCAACCACGGCACCATCGACGGCGCTCATCCGCCCGATGACGCTGAGAGCGCGATCGCATTCGGCGGCCGCGTTCTGCGCGTCTGCGATCTCGTCGCCGCTGGGATCCATCCGACGCCCCTCTACAATCGATGTCTCCCAACGCGAGGCGACCATTTTGCCAAAGTTGAGCGGCGCCTTGAGCTTCGAAGCATCAAAGACGCGCCTCGACGCCGCGTCATCTTTGTTCAAATTGCAATAATCCCTCCATGTCTACGACGAACAACATCCGATATGAGCATTTTTAGCGCAGCGCTTGCGAGTGCACGCTTGTCATCGACAACTTCGCCCATGTTGTCCATGGCCTCCACAATGTCATTTAGCGCTGGCTCCGAATACATAGAATGCCAGCTGACAAGCGGCTCGTTCTTTCCGCCCGCGTAAGACGCAATCTCTCCGCTCCGGTAGAAGAAACGAAGAGCACCCGCCCCGACCACGCGAACGGTCAGGAGCTTGTCGCCGGGCCAGCCCATTTTCTTGTGGCCGACCCCCGCGATCAATAATTGGTCAGTCGCACAATGTACGATCAGATACTCGTCGTCGCCTTGAGCGAGAGGCGCATACTTTGCCACCTTTTCGGACGTGAATTCGTCTGGTGTCTCGAAGTCCACAACATCCCACGGTTCCCATCCATGAACACGCTCAGGTGTGGGATGCGTCGGGTCAAAGACGCCCGGATAAACGACGTTAAATGTGAGATCGTGGCCCTCTTCGCGCAATAGCGAGGCGAAGAAGAGGACCTCAACTAGCCGCTCCAATTGGGGTGGCGCAGCGTCCCCCAACTCGCGGGCGAGCGCCCTGGCAACGTCTACGGGATATGTGACATTCATCGGAGTAGAATCTCGATCGGGTCAAGTGTCGCACGGGGCTTGACAACGAGACGACCGTCTCGTTGTCAAAAGTCCGTACGGTGCGATTGGGGCATGGCCGAGCATGGGTCCAGATTGCTCTTCTCACGCTAGCCATGTAAGCTCGCGGGACAAATAAAGCGCATCCCTCAGGTACTGGTAACACGGTGACACCCCGGGCGGCGTGGCCGAATCCCGATAGGGCGAGGTCCGACATGTCCGTTGTATGCTGACGCCCCCGGCGGGTGAAGGAACCGATCCGCCTTCGGGACGGGCACCCCGCACGTCCGCTGTCCAGCCCGCAGACCGGTCCGCCGGCGTGCGGTCACCCCGCAGGCATTGCAGGAGGTGCGGGTGAAGCCCCCACGGAAAGGGGCTCGTCGCTCGCCTGCCGCGTGAAATCCCCGGAAGCGCCCGTCGCTGGAGGCGCTCTTCGCTGAGCGGCGGTCTTGCGTCGGGACGGAGCGGAGGATCTCCGCGGCGGAGCGGGGGCGGCGGGCGGGACACATGCGTCGAGCGTACCAGACGACGCGGGCGGACGGCGTGGAGGCGCGTGTCCGGCGCAGTGCCCCTCGCGCGACCGTGGACCGCCGCGAGAGTCCTCACCGGTCCCGGCGCTTTTCTAAGTCGCAAACGAGAAATTCCGTCGCTCGATCACAATGCTCTCCACGGAACACGCGGCACTTCTGCACGCTCGACCGCCTCCTCGCGGTGGTATGAAAAGCAGCGCCGCGCTGGATGGGCCAGCGCGGCGCTGTGGTCCCCCTCGTTTGCCGCGAGGTGAACCGTGCGTGCCTCCATTCCACTCGTCCTCCCGCGGCAAGCGGCGACCCTGGCCCTCGTCCTCGCCTCCGCGTTCCCCGTACAGGCCGCGGCCGCGGACCCTCCTCCCCGGTCCCGCGAGGTCCAGGAGCTCATCGACGAGGCGGAGAAGGCCGCCAAGCGGCTCGAGCTCGCTCGCGCCCGCGAGCTCTGGGCGCGGGTCAACGTGCTCGAGCCCTCGACGATGGCCGTGTGTCAGCTCGGCGTCTTCGACCTGCGCCTCGACCGGCTCGAGGAGGCCGCGGCCGAGCTCACCACGTGCGTCGCGCGGATGCCCGCGCCGACCAGCGACATCGAGCGCCGCCGCTACGAGGTCCGACGCGCCGATCTCGCGGCCGTTCGGCAACGCGTGGCCGAGCTCCATGTGAGCGCCCCGCCGGGCACGGCGCGGCTCCTGGTGGACGGTCGCGACGTGAGCGCGGGCCGCCCCGTCTTCGTCGTCCCTGGACAGCACGAGGTCACGGCGACGGGCAAGCAGGGGCAGGTCGCCCGTGCGCTCGTCAAGGTGACGGCGGGGCAGTCGCGGCGCGTCGCCCTCGCCTTCGAGGCCCCGAAGGCCGCCAGCGCTCCAGCACAAGCGCGCAACCCGTGGACCATCGGCGCCGGCGCCGCCGCCTCGGCGGCCCTGCTCGGCGCCGGCGCCGGCCTTCACCTGGCCGGCGACGCCGCGGAGAGCGAAACGGCCGCCAAGGTGTCGCGCCTCTCGGACGGCTCGATGCTCCCGAGCAGCGCGCAGTTCCGCAAGACCTACGACGAAGCGCACGCGGCGAACACAAGAGCGGGCCTGTTCCATGGCTTCGGCTCGGCTGCGCTCGTCGTCGGGGCAGCGGTCGGCGCCGCGACGGTCGCGTACGTCGTCTGGCCGCGGAAGGCCGAGATCCGCACGAGCGGCGCCGGCGCGGAGGTCAAGCTCGTATGGTAGCCGCCGGCGACGTCTGGGAAGGCCACGAGCTGCTCAACGAGGAGCGCGGCTTGCTCCGTCACTTCCTCGCGCGGCAGGTCGGCGACACGGGAGCGCTGGTCTGGTTGCACCTCCGCGATGGCGCGCGCCTCGATGCGGGCCTGTTCGCTGAGGAGATCGCGCGCCTGCAGCGCCTCGCAGGCGAGGTCCCGGAGGTCGTCCCCGTGCTCTACGGAGGGGTGAACGGCGACGTCGCGTGGGCAGCGTCGCCTGTGCTCGGCGACGCGATCCCGCTCATCGACGCCATGCGCGGGAATGACCTCGGGCCGGTGGATCTCAAGGTGCTGATCGACGTCGGCCGTTGTCTCGTGCGTGCTCATGAGCGCTCCGTCATCCACGGCGCCCTCAGTCCGGACCGGGGCTTCGTCGGGCCGATGGCCGATACGCGATCACCCAATTCGGATTTACCCGTCTCTTTCAGCTCGGCCCGGAGGACGCTCGTCAAGATCCGTATGGGTACGCACCGCCCGAGCTCTTCTCGGGTGGTCCGCTGGGACCTCGCGCGGACGTGTACGGCTTCGGTACGATCATGTACGAGCTCTTGTGCAAACGCGCCCTCTCGCCGTGGACCCGTCCCCCGAGCTTTCCCAGCGAGATCCCTCCGATGCTTCAGGTGATGATGCAAAGGGCCCTCGAGGAGAGCCCCAATCGACGGCAGCCGAGCATCGACGAGATGCTCTCTGTCCTGACTCCCTTTGCCCGCGCGTGGGAAGAGCTTGGCGCACCGCCGGACCCTCCCCGCGCGGACATCTTCGCCGAGCCGGCCAGCGCTCGGTGCGAGCCGCACGAGGCGGCGCCCATGCTCGTGGAGGACGAGGCGAGCGCGTTCGCCTCGGGTGAAGAGGGAGGGCGAGCTGGCGAGCTCCCCACGCCCCGCCCGTCCGACGTGCCCGCCACGATCAAGAGCGCGCCGCCGCGGGACGCGGCGGACAGCGTCACCGACGCGTCTCCGGTCGCCACGCCGCGCCCTTCCGAGACGCCCGCCACCCTCAAGAGCGCGATCCCGCCCCGGGACGCGCGGGACAACGTCACCCACGCGCCTCCGGTCGCGCTGCGGTCGCCTCCAGCGCCCGAGCTACCGGACCTCGAGCCGATGCTGCCGGTACCGCCGGTGCCCTCGACCCCTCCACCTTCGCCGGTGCTGCCGGTACCGCCGGTGCCCTCGACCCCTCCGCGCTCAAGCCGCACCCAAGGGCGACGCTCGCCCCCGCGCTGGCTCGGCGCGGTGCTCGCGCTGGCGTTCGTGCTGGGCGGCGCGGCCGCGGTCCTGTGGCGGGATCGCCCGCGTCACGCCGCGCCGCGCTTGGGGCCAGTGCTCCAGACCGCGGCGGGTCGAGCCATCCGGCCGCCCTCGGCTCGACCGATCGAGCGATGTCCCGAACCCCCGCCAGAGGCCGCCCCCCCGCCCGTCGCGGCGCGGCAGCGCACGAGCCGGCCGGCCACTCCCACACGGCAGCCCAGGAAGACGCCGGCGCAGGAGCCCGATCTCTGTGACGGTCTGCTCCCCTGTCAGAACGTCTTTTACTGAGCAGCGCGAGGGGTTCCCATGCGGTCGACATCTTGTTTTGCCTTCAGCATGGCTGCGCTGCTCGGTTGCGGGGAGGACATCGAGATCCCCAGGCCCCGGACCGATGACAACCCGGTGTTGTTGTGGGTCGGCGACACCGCAGACCTTCCCATGTGTCCAGACGGTCGACTCGACTACTGGGATGGTTGGGCCGATGTGCGCACGGCTCCTCAGTACCAGAACGAATGCGGGACCTGCGCGTGCAGCCCTGCCGCATGCGTGCTGCCAGACATGGTGAAGGCGCACGAAGCCGCGCTCTGCGCTGACGAGGGGATCGAGGTCAAGCTCGCCGACGCAGCCGACCCGCCAGGGCACTGCATCAAGACCTCGCCCCCTGTCCCGGGCGACGCGTTCGCCTCGGTGACAATCGGGCCGCCTACGATGGCTCCCGCGTGCCAGGCGTCAGCGCAGTTCACTCCACCGCCGCTCGGCGGGACGTTTGCACGAGCTTGCCCGTGGACCGGTGAGTACAGGACGGGGTTCGATGGGCTGGTGTGTATCGCACCCGAGCACGACGGCTCGTGTCGGCCGGGCTTCTCCGCCCGCTTCGAGTTCAAGGAGAAGATCCGAGACGCCCGTACCTGCACGGCATGCGAGTGCGGTGAACCCGTCGGTGGAGTCTGCGTGGCGGATGTGCTGCTTTTCAGCGATACGAGCTGCTCGGACATGCTGATCTCGATCAACGGAATCGGCACAGAAGAGGAAATCTGCTACGGCGCACCTGCCGATTCGCCTCTGGCAGGCGCGCGCGTGGTGTTCGCACGAGACGAGCCGGGCACCTGCTCGCCCAAAGCCACCGTCTCCCTGGTGGACGGCACGATCGAGAGCGGCGCGACCCGAACGTTCTGCTGCTCCAGCGAGGAGATCATCTATGGCAACGTTGACAACTGATCAAGGCAGATGGGTGGTCGCCGCGATGCGCTGGGTTGCGCTCTCCACGCTGGCCACGTGTGTGCTCATCGGCTGCTCTTCGCCGACCCCTGACGAGCGGCCAGATCCAGATCCGAGCCAGCTCATCCTGGTCTGGGACGGCCGATATGAGAGTGCTCCACGATGTGGTGACAAGACATTGTGGGAAGGGTGGGCGGGGACGCCCGGGCGGGTCGAGTGCGAGCCTTGCGAGTGTGGCCCGTCTGCCTGTTTTCTATCGAGCAGGGTGCGCCTGTACTCCTCGTCCACTTGCTCCTTTGGTGACGATGTCGCTACGATCGACGCGGGAGGCTCCTGGGATGGGACATGCATGGCTCTTACCCACCCCATTCCGAACGATTCCTACGCTGCCGTCATGATCGAGCCGCCGGTCGTGAGTGGCTGCGCGCCTATCTCCCCGGTGCCTCCGCTGCAGCGAACGAACATGACCTTCGTCCGGGCTTGCAGTCCAGACATCGACTTCTTCTCCACGGACTTCCTCCATTGTTACCCGCCGCAGCCGAGCGGCGAGTGCTGGGACTCCTACCGGATTCGGCGGGAGTTCCCCCTCTACAACGATACGCGCACGTGCAGCCCATGCTCCTGTAGCGAGCCGAGCCGCGACAAGTGTCGCATAGAGACCAAGCTGTATTATCAGGCAGGTTGCTCCGAAGAACTCGGATCTGTCCCCATCTCCGGGCTGGATGAGCCGCTCTGCGCGGACACGATCCACGGACAGATCGGTGCGATTCGCGCTGCCTTCGTGAAGGACGAGCCTACCTGCACGCCCTCGGCGGACTCCAAAGTTGTGGGCGGCGAGCTGGAGCCCGGTGACACGCACGTGCTCTGCTGCAACCGGTAGGACCGCCTCATACTTCTGGACCTGGACCCTCACTGCGACGGGAGGCGGCCGCAGTCGCGCTCGCGGTCCTCGTCGTCGGCGCCGCGCCCGAGCTCGGCGAGGTGTGACCGACCGACGGCCGCGCCCGCGTGACCGTGGCGCCGAATCGCGGGTACTTGAGCTTGAACGCAGCCTCCACCCTGTCACGCGCCCAACTCGACCGCGGGACGGCGGACACCGGGGAAGGGCTATCCCGGCTCGACCCAAGTCCACACCTCCGAGAAGAGGCACATGTAGATCGTCGCCTCGCCCATCAACACCACGTTCATCGCCACATCCGGCACCACCTCGTTCCCTAGCTCCGGCGGGATCGGCTGGTAGCCGGGGTACGTTGCCTCGATCTCCCGGGTGACCTCGCGCGCCGCCGGCTCTTCCTCGGGGATACCGGGCAGGTGGGTCCCGTAGTATGGCCCGAGCAGGGACACGTGGAAGCTGAGCGCCGTTTCGTCGGTGAGCCAGACGCGAGCCGAGTACGCCGGGTCGGCCCCCCCGGACAACAGGTGGAGCAACTCGTTTTGGAGGCCGTATCGATCCCCCAGCCTGTCGATCATGGCGTTCCACCTTGGGTACTCCGCTCGCCCGCGGTTTGCAGCTTCCACCAGGCGGCGGTGCTCCTCCGTGTCCTTGTAAACGGGCTCGCCCGGAGGCGCGTAGATGCGATCGGTGTTACGCACGCCTCGCCGGTAAAATCGGTAAACGACGTCGAGCAGTCATCGAAGCACAGGTCCAGCAACAACGACGACGGACACGTAGCTCGGGAGCACCAGACTGCCCCGACCGACCCAATCCACTTGACGCTCACGGACACCCCAGCGGTCCGACAACGTACGCGTTGGTCTGCGCGTGGCCGCCTACGGCCAAGCCACCGACGAGGCCGAAGGTGATGCCGCAGGCCGGCAAGGCGTAGAACGCGACCGATGGCCCCGCGTTGACGTTGCCGTCCTCCCACGCGTACCCGATGTCAACCGAGGTCTGGTTGTAGACCCCGGGCCCGTCCTCCTGGGTCAGGAGTAGGAGCGTGCACATGTCGTGCACCGCGAACAGGATGTCTCGCTGGATGGGCCACGCTATGCTCGCGTGCGGCCCCACCGCGAGGCGCGGAACGGTACCGGCCTGGACCCATCCGAGGCTCACACCGGCGCTCAGCTCGGAGGCTTCTACCTGCGTCGGAACAAGCACGAGAGCGGCCAGCGCCGCCGATGGGATCCGCGCAGCTGCCTGCGCGGCGACCGCCGCCTGTGCTTCGGAGCGTCCGGCCGGACCGGTCGCCCGTAGCCATCGCGCGCGCCAGGCCGGCCAAGGTCCGCGGCACCTCGCGTCGAAGGGCCTCGCACGTCGCGCGGTAGCGGCGCTTGCGCTCCTCGACGCCGCTTGGCGACACGCTCCGCACCGGACACGGCGCGAAGCGCACCGGCGGCGGTGACGATGGTACCAACCGAGCTCTTGCGGCAGGCGCTCTCGCCCGATATTCAAGCTGGACGATGTATCGTGGATCCGACGATGCGGCCCTCGTGCGAACGGCCGAGGCGCAGGTGCTCGAGAGCTACGCCGCGCTCGTGCAGGTTGTGGCGCGTGTCGCGGCCCTCAATGCGCGCCTCGTGGAAGGCGGGGTGGCTCCGATTCCGCTCGCCACGTACACGCCGCCGCCCGCCGCGGTGGGGATGCCGGCCTCCGTGGAGCTCCTCCAGGGCCAGCGCGCGTACTACGCCGGAGAAGCCGCTCGTCTCGGCGAGGCCCTCCGCGCGATGGAGTCGGTGCTTGCCGAGCGCTCTCGCGCTGTCGCGCCGCTCCGGCCGGGGCCGCGCGCCGTGCCTGCCGCGTACGTCTTCGCGGAGCTGTCCCGCGGGGCATGGTCCTTCTTCAAGATCGCCCTGTTTCCTCCCTTCACGATGCTGATCGCGCCGTTCCTGCTCCTCCCGTGGTACGCCGGGCCGCTCGCGGGCGCCGCAGCGATGGCCGCGTTCCTCGTCGCGCTCTGGGTCGTGTCGCTGGTGGTCGCGAGGAAGCGCTTGCGGCTCCTCGCGCGCGGCGAGGTCGGCACCGTGCTCCAGAAGAGCGAAGCGTACTCGGGCGTGCGGCTCAGGAACTGGCCCGTGCTCTGGACGAACGGCTGGGACATCACGCTGCGCCCGTACTCGGGCCTCGGCTCGGCAGCGACGCTCGCGGTGCAGACCCCGCGCGGACACATCACGCACGTCACGGTGCGTACGGGGCCATCGTTCCGCGGCGTCGTGCTCGCCGATCCCGAGACGGGCGACGGCCTGGCGAACTGCGACTTCGCCTCCGCCCCGCGGCCGGATGCGCGGGGCGAATGGGACCCAGCTCTCCCCGGGCGCGTCTGGGCGGCGAGCTGTTTCTCGGTCATCGCGTCGCTCGCGCTCGCCACCGCCACGATCGTCGCCATGCTCGCCTCTCCGGACCTCCGGGCGTTCTAGCTCGAGGCTCGCTCTGCGGAGCTGCCCACTTCCCGCACACTGGCCGCCGCTCACGCGGTGAGAGGGGCCTGACGGAAGGCCCACACCCAATCCAGGGGATCCGAGCGAAAGGAGACGGCCGCCGCGCCGCGCCCCTTCAAGCCCGAGCTCCCGCGCCTCCAGGATGCGATCGCGGCGGGCGCGTGATGTTCTCCAGTCGTTCACCCTCATCGCCCCTGCGCTCCATCCCTGGGAGGGAGAACGGCTCCGGGGGTCAAGGCCGGGCTCAGCGTGCGCGCAGATCCGCGAGCGCAATCGGCTGCCGAAGCAACGTCTCGCCGTGCTCACCCTTCAGGACAAGCGCGATCTCCTCGCCGGTCCGGTCGAGATCGATGTCTACGACGCCGTAGTTCGTGCGGTCGAACACCTCGCTGATGAGATATCGATCGATGCCCCTCCCCACCTGAGGCTCGTTCCAGGGCGCGTTCGCGAGGGGGCTCGACGTGAGCTCCCAAAACTCGGGCCCCGCGCGCCCGCCGACGTCGCGCCCGGGCACGTGGATGAGGTTCGCCATGTGGAGGTCGCCGCTCACGAAGACCACACCCTGGATGTCGTTTGATTCGATGAAAGAGAGGATCTCTTCGAGCTCGCCGGGCGCGTCGGTGCGGAAGCTGTCCCAGCCGTTTTTGACGGGGTGCTCGGGGAGCACCTGCGTGGGCGAGGCGATGATCTTCACGGGCGCGGCGCTCTCGCCGAGGCCTGTGAGCAGCCAATCGAGCTGGGCGCGACCGAGGATCTCCGCCCCGGAGACGCGCTTGTGGTAGCGCGAGTCCGGGAGGAAGATCTCGGCGGGGCCCATCCGGACGGAGGAGAAGACCCCGGGGACGTCGGGCAGCCCGAAGCGGGCCTGCGCCCAGCAGCGCTGAAACGCGCGCAGCGAGGTGTCCTTGCCCTCGTAGCGGCCGTCCGCGTCGTTCGGGCCGAAGTCGTGGTCGTCCCAGATGCCGAGCACAGGGACCTCGGCCAAGAGCCTCCGGATCGCATCGTTATTGCGATTCCGGAGGTGCGTGAGCATCAGCGTGTGCTCGGAGCGGGCGTCGAGCTCGGCGCAGTAGGACGTGTCGCCGATCATCAAGAAGACGTCGGCGCCCTCGCGCGCGATGGCGTCGAAGATGGTGAGCCGCGCGTTCGAATAGTCCCAGAAGCACGAGCCGTAGGCGATCTTGAGCCAGCGCGCGCCCGCCTCGGGCGCGGTGCGGAGCTCATGGCGATCGGTGCGGCCGTTCTCGCTCGAGATCTCGTAGCGGTAGCGCTGGCCAGGGCGCAGGCCCGTGACGTGGAAGGCGGCGCAGAGCCACTCGGCTCGCTCGGGCGAGAGCGCGGCGCCGATCTCCTCGCCATCGTCGGAGAACAACGAGATCGAGAGCGGGGAGGTGTCCCTCGCCTGGATCCAGATGCGCGCCTCCGTCTCGGAGACCTCGCCGACCATCGGGCCGGCGAGGAGCGGGCCTTCCGGATAGCTGTTCCATCCGCCCGGATTGCCGCCCTCCGCCTCGGAGGGGAGCTCGAGCCGCACGCCGTTCCATGGCCCGTCCCAGCCCGCCGAGCCCGCGTATTTCCACGAGCCACCGAACGTATTGTCGCTGTCATCGATGGTGAGCTCGAACGAGCCCTCCTTGCCGTGCTCGGGCTCGAACCACCGGCCCCGGACCACGCCGTCCTCGAGCTCGCCCTCGACGCGGCCCCCCTTGTGCGTGTACGTGCCGCGGACAGCGCTGCCGCTCTGCGTGATGGTCAGCGTCCCGAACGTCGTCGTCCAGATCCCTGCGAAGCGGGGCAACCGGCGCTCCGCCCCGCGGCCCGGGAACAGCTCGGCCACGAGAGCCTCCTTCCAGGGGTCGCCCTGGGGAGCGGCCCGTCGCCGTCATGACACCATGCGCGTGGGCCCATGTAAACGCACCGGCGGTGGGTCGCTCCGCGCTTCGTGATCCGCCGGCTAGCTAGCCACCGCCGACGGCGATCGGCGCCTCCTCCGGCTCGGCGGCAGCGGCGGCGGCGATCGTCCGGCGCAGCAAGGGGCCGATGGTCAGGCCCTGCACCACGATGGAGACGACGACCACGACATAGGTGATGGTCAGCACCATCTCGCGCTCCGGAACGAGCGTGCCATCCGCGAGCTTCCCGGGGATCGAGAGCGCGAGGGCCACCGAGACGCCGCCGCGCAGGCCGCCCCAGGTGAGGATGCGGATCGCCCCCGGGGTGAAGACCCTGCGCCTCTTCATGAGGCTGACCGGCAGCGCGACCGCGATGAACCGCGCGAGCAGCACGACCGGAAACGCGAGGAGCCCCGCGAGCAACGACTGGGCGTCGAAGGCGACGATCAAGAGCTCGAGGCCGATCAAGACGAACAGCACCGCGTTCAGGATCTCGTCCATCAGCTCCCAGAAGTCGTCCAGGTGCTCGCGGGTCTTCTCGCTCATGGCGCCGGCGCGCGCCTCGTTCCCGATGAAGAGCCCGGCCACCACCATGGCGATGGGGCCGGAGACATGGAGCGCGTACGCCAGGGCGTAGCCGCCCGCCGCGGTCGCCAGCGAGAGCAAGACCTCGACCTTGTAGTCGTCGACCTTTCGCAGCATGGCGAGCGTCACGAAGCCGAGCGCGAGGCCGTACAGCACGCCGCCGATCGCCTCCTGGACGAACAGCAGCGAGAGCCGCTGCAGATCGAGGCCCGACGTCCCCGACGCGATCTCCAGGAGCCCGATGAACGCCACCACCGCCACGCCGTCGTTGAAGAGCGACTCCCCGGCGATCTTCATCTCGAGCTCCTTCGGCGCCCCCACGTGCTTGAGGACCCCGAGCACCGCGATGGGATCGGTGGGGGAGATGAGCGCGCCGAAGAGCAAGCAGTAAACCGGCCGGATGTGCACGCCCATCAGCGTCATGAGGGCGTAGGTCATGCCGCCCACCAGCACGGTGGACATGAGCACACCCCCGGTGGCCAGGACGCCGATGACGACCCGCTGCTTCTTCAGATCCGCCAGGTTGACGTGCAACGCGGCGGCAAACAGCAGGAAGCCGAGCATCCCCTGCATCAACGTCTTGTTGAAATCGATGCCCGAGAGGTGCTCCTTCGCCTCGGCCTCTACCGCCGGAAACAGCTCTCCGATGGCCACCATGACGAGGGACGTCGTCATCGCGATCAGCATCAACCCGATCGTGGTCGGTAGCCTGAGGAACCGATGGTTGAAGAAGCTGAAGATCGCGGTGAGCGAGAGCAACGCTGCCGAGACTTGGAATAGATCCATGCTCCCAGGCTTACAGACCTACGCGCGTCGGCTCGAGCGAGACGCGGCGCAGTCCGGACAAAATGTTGGACGTCAAAATATATCCGAGGGGGAAGAAAATCCAAGCTGATTCAAAATGTCAAGCCTCGACCGCGGGACCTGCGTCGGGCTGTCCGAACGGCTGCCGAGCAGCTGCCTCCGCCGATGTGCCGCAGGCTCTGCTCCCCGGCGCAGGGCGTCATTCCTCCTCCGCCGCGCCGCCTGCCAGCACCGTCTCTCCACCTCTCTTGCCAAGCTCGATGACCCGGCAGGGCGTCGCCTTCCGGATCCGCTCTGCCAGCGGGCGCGAGTGCGTCGTGATCCACAGCTGACTCCGGGATGCCGCGTGCACAAGGAGATCCCCGAGCGGCCCGAGCAGATCCGGATGCAGGCTCGTCTCCGGCTCGTTCAGCGCCAAGAGCAGCGGAGGCCTCGGGCTCAAGAGCGCCGCCAGGAGACAGAGATAGCGCGCCGTGCCGTCCGAGAACTCGCGGGCGTCGAGCGGCCGCGACATCCCTGGCAACGCGAGCTCGACGCGGAACCGCCCCTGCGTCGACGAGACCTCGAGCGTCGCGCCCGGGAACGCGCTGGAGACGGCATCCCGCAAGGCGCCCCTGTCGCCGATATCGAGGATCGTCGCCAGCGCCGCGGCGAGATCGTGGCCATCGGTGCTGAGCACCGGCGTCCGCACCCCGACCTGCTCGACCCGCAACGGGGCGCCGGAGTCGGTGCGGAAGTGGTGATAGAACCGGAAGTTCATCAGCTTTTGCCGCACCACCGAGAGCAACGGAAAGCGGTGCGGCTCCACCACCTGCGACAGCACCGACTCCGAGCCCCAGAGCGAGAAGGGAAAGGTCACGCGGTGGCCGTCCACGTCGCGCGCGAAGGCCGAGCCCGCGGCCCGCTCCAGCATCGGCAGGCGGCGGCGCTTGTCGAGCAGCCAGAGGTTCTCTTCCTTGATGTCCGGGTCGAGCTGGAACGGCCCCGCAGGCGGCGGCGTCAGCCCGCACTGGAGCTCGTAGACGAGCTGATCCAGCCGCACCCGCAGCGCCATCCGCACCGGGCCTTTGCTGCGCTGGCCGGCCCAGAGCACAGACGGCATGCCCCCCTCCTCGGCCAGGGTGCGCGCAAAGCTCCCGCTCGCCGCGGCGCCGAGCAGCACCATGGTGCGATAGAGGTTGGTCTTGCCGACGCCGTTCGGTCCGACGATGATATTCACCTGCGCGAGGGGGAGGGTCAGCTCGCGGATCGAGCGATACCCGGCGACGTGGAGCTCCTGGACCGTCATCCCGCCCAGGATAGCCTATCGTGGTCACCCGCCGCCCGCGCCGCGATCAGGGGTCGCGATGGCAACGGGACGAGAACCGTCGCGAGGAGCCGATGCCCTGGTCGAGCCCCCTCGTCACCGGCATCGCCTCGAGCGAACGGCGGCCGCGCCGAGCTCGCCTCCCCTTCGTCTCCCCCGACGCCGGCCCTTCGCGACGGTCCTCGTCCTGGTGCCATCGCGACCCCAGCTCGCCGACGAGGTGGCCGAGCTCGACCCCTATGGCGCTGGACAGCATCTGGGCCTTGCGGCGCAGAGCCAATCCGTGGGACTCTACGTGGGTCAGCTCACAATGCGACGGTCTGATCGACCTGGTCCGGCGGCTTCGGTTGACCCATCGACGAATCGTTGTACAGACCGATGCAAGTCGCCGAGTTGTTCGGCTTGGGCAGCTCGCCACCAGCACATGAGGGATTCACGTGATCCACTTGCGGGCCTTGACGTCTGACGATTGGGCCACCTGGCGCGACGTCAGGCTGCACGCGCTCGCGGACGCTCCCCATGCTTTCGGCTCGACGCCCGAGGAATGGGGAAACGCTTCCGAGGAGCGCTGGCGCGCGCGCCTGGAGCTGCCTGGTTCCCACAACCTCGTGGCCTACATTGACGGCGAGCCGGTCGGCATGGCGACAGGCGCGCCTTTCAAAGGCACCTACGAGCTGATCAGCATGTGGGTAGCGCCGGAGGTGCGCGGCCGCGGAGTCGGAGACGCGCTGGTCGAGGAGATCCTGCGGTGGGCACGCGAGCAGGGCGCACGCGAGCTCCGCCTCGACGTGAAGGAGCACAATCTCAGCGCCATCTCGCTGTACATCCGCCACGGATTCATCGACGTTGGTCCGTCTCGCGAAGTGGGCGAGCGAGCCATGGTGAAGCGCATGTGAGTCGACGATCGAGCTGGTGGTCGCATCCAGCGACGGCTGCACGACGCGCGGGTGCACGGCAGGCCGTGTCACAATCTGCCGGTGAAGCGCGTCGGGCATCTGAAGGGACCGGAGGAGCCAGGGGCAATGAGAGAACCGGAACTGGTGAGGTTTGAGGTTGAAGGTACCGAAGTGGCGGTCCGCCTCGCGGGCGATCGGGAGAAACCGGCGCTTCTTCTGATCCACGGTTTTCCAAGCTCCTCGAAATCATTTCGGAGCGTGATCGGCACCCTCGCGCGGGACTGCTTCGTGATCGCTCCGGACCTCCCGGGGTTCGGAGGCTCCGAGCCGGTCGAGCGGCCCTCATTCTCGCGTTTCGCGGACATCATCGACGGATTGCTCGCGCGGCTCGGAGCCGAGTCCTTCCACCTCTACCTCCACGATTTTGGAGCGGCGGTAGGGCTTCATCTCGCCACGCGCGCGCCGCGCAGGATACGCAGCCTCATCGTCCAGAATGCCAATGCCCATGAGAGCGGGATGGGGCCGCAGTGGTCGCCGACCAGAGCTTATTGGGACGATCCCACGCCGGAGCGGGAAGCTGAGGCGACCGCGCACCTGACCCTCGAAGGGACGCGCGACCAATATGTGGGCGGCGTGCCCCGGGACGTCGCGGAGCGCATCGATGCCCGGCTGTGGGAGGAGGACTGGCGGATCATGTCGCTCCCCGGCCGGCTCGAGACGCAGCGCGCGCTGGTACTCGACTATCGCAGCCATTTCGCGCGGTTCGGGGAGATCGCCGATTATCTCGCGCGCTGGCAGCCCCCGGCGCTGATGATATGGGGCCGGCACGATGTCTTCTTCGGCCTCGAGGAGACCCTCTCCTGGATGAAGGCGCTCCCGCGCATGGAGGCGCACATCCTCGACGGTCCGCATTTCCTGCTCGAGACCCATCCGGCCGAATGCGCCGCGTTGATGAGCGCCTTCGTCAGGCGCACCGAGGGACTGCGCTAGAGACGAGCACGGGTGACGAGAGACGAGCACGACCGACGAACGACACGCAGGTAGACGGAGTTGTACCTCGCGAGGCTCCTCCTCGCTCGGGACCCCCGCAGCCGCCGCGCCCGAGCACGTCGCTACTCGCGCCGCGGCGGGGCCGGCCGGCGCCGCGCCGCCGCCTCGGTGGCGAACGGCCGGTCGCCGAGGCGCAGCGCGCTCCGCTGCTCGGGCGCGAGCCGCTTCACCGCCGCCCGGAAGTCCTCCCGGGCCAGCCGGAGGCGGTTCTGGGCCGTGTTCTCGTTGATCTGGAGCTCCCGGGCGATCTCCACGACCGGGATGTCGAGCATGTCGTGCATCACCAGCATGACGCGCCGCTGCGGGACGAGGCTCGCGAGCAGCAGGTCGATCACCTCGGCCCGCTCCGTCGCTTCCACCCGCTGCTCCAGGCGGGGGCGCTGGTCGACCCCGGCGAAGATCGCGCTGCTCTGCAGGCCCGCCGGGCTCTCGCGGCGCCGGAACGCCCGCTGCCGGTAGTGCGTCAGCTGCCGCCACGCGAACCCGTAGAGCCACCGGTACACCGGGTCCCACGCCCGCCGCGCCCGCAGCTTGCTCACGTAGGGGAGGACCGCGCTGAACGGCACCGGCTCGCCGCCGGGGACCTCCTCGTCGTCGCGCAACCCCAGGGCGGCGCGCAGCAGGCGGCTCGCGTCGAAGCTCCCCAGACGGCGGTAGGCAGCCATGAGGATGTCGTGCAGGACGTCCTCGAGATCGTCGGCGTCCACGCCATAGCTGCGGAGCGTCCTGCGAAGGAAGGGAGCCCCCACCTCGTACACCACAGCGAAGCTGTGGTGTTTGGCGCGGAGGGCATCATCGGGTTGAGATTCCACATATAAGTTTTACGAACCCTCTTTCCGAGTCATTTGGGAACCCGCCCCCTCGACGCGAAACCCCCGGGTTTTGCCGCTTATTTTGTGGATCGCGCGCGACTTGCACCGAGCGACTCCCGCCCGCCCCGGCCCGCCAGCCCCCATGTCGCCTCCGGAAATTCGATGCTTGGCCATCCGAATTCGTGATCTGCTGGCGGGACGTCGCGCAACTTGCGCGTTTTGCCCGGGAAAATGCGACCGGCCCCCGCCGGCGCCCCCCCGGCGCGCCGCCTCGGCCGCGCCCTCGCCGCCTTCCAGCGCCCCGGCGGCGAGCGCCCGCCTGCCGGGCTCGACGGCAGGCCCCCCTAGCGGCCCCCCCCGGCGCCCCGCAGGCGCCGCTCCGCAGCGCCGCCCCGCCCCGCAGGCGCCCCGCAGACGCGCCCGCGCCCCCTCCCCCACCCGGCCCGCCCGCAGCCGCGGAAGCCCCGTATCGGCCCGCCCAGGCCCCGCCCCGGCCCGCCGGCGGCGCCGGGGCCGCCCCCTTGCCGACCGCGCCCCCGGCCCGTAGGGTGACGGCGCCGTGCCCCTCCTCCAGCTCCGCCGCAACGCCGGCGCCGCCCCCCGCGACCTCACCGCCTTCCTGCCGACGACCCGGGAGGAGATGCGCGCGCGGGGCTGGGACGCGCTCGACATCCTGCTCGTCAACGGCGACGCCTACGTCGACCACCCCGCGTTCGGCGCGGCAATCATCGGCCGCTTCCTCGAAGGCCGCGGCTTCCGTGTCGGAATCATCTCCCAGCCCCGCTACCAGGACCCGAGCGACCTGCTGCGGATGGGCGTCCCCCGGCTCATGGTCGGGGTCACCGCCGGCAACCTCGACTCGATGCTGAACAAGCTCACCGCCCAGAAGAAGGTCCGCAGCGAGGACCAGTACTCGCCGGGCGGACAGGTCGGCCTCCGCCCCAACCGGGCCTCCATCGTCTACGCCAACCTCTGCCGGCAAGCCTTCCCGGGCGTCCCCATCGTCCTCGGCGGCATCGAGGCGTCCCTCCGCCGCATCGCCCACTACGACTACTGGTCCGACCAGGTCCGCCGCTCGGTCCTGCTCGACGCCAAGGCCGACCTGCTCATCTACGGCATGGGCGAGAAGGCCGTCTGGGAAGTCGCCGACCGCCTCCGCCGCGGCGAGCCCGTCCGGTCGATCCGCGACGTCCGCGGCACCGCCCTCCCCCTGCGCAAAGGCGAATGGGAGCACATCGAAGGCTCACGTTACGTCTCGGACGGAAAAACCGTGATCCTCCCCAGCTACGAGGAGGTGGCGGCGGACCGGCGCGCGTTCGCGGAGATGTCGCGGGCGTTCCAATTCGAGACGAACCCAGGCAATGCGCGCCCGCTGCTCCAGCCGCACGGCGCCGAGGCGGTGTACTTCAACCCGCCCGCCTTCCCGCTGGAGACGGCGCAGATGGACGCGCTCTACGACCTGCCGTTCACGCGGGTGCCGCACTGGTCGTACGACGCGCCGATCCCGGCGTACGAGACGGTGAAGCACTCGGTCGTCACGATGCGGGGCTGCTTCGGCGGCTGCACGTTCTGCTCGATCACGGAGCACGAGGGCCGGGTGATCCAGTCGCGCTCGGCGGAGAGCATCCTGCGCGAGGTGCGGGCGCTCCGGCGCATGGACGGCTTCCGCGGCGTGCTCAGCGACCTCGGCGGGCCGACCGCGAACATGTACCAGATGCGGTGCAAGGACGAGGCGATCGAGAACGCGTGCCGGCGGCTCTCGTGCGTCCACCCCGAGATCTGCGAGAACCTGAACACCGACCACGGCCCGCTGCTCCAGCTGATGAAGGCGGTGCGCGAGGAGGACGGGGTCAAGAAGGTCTTCATCGCCTCCGGCGTGCGCTACGACCTCGCCGAGCGGTCGCCCGAGTTCATCGAGGAGCTCGCCGCGCACCACACGGGCGGCCAGCTCTCGGTCGCCCCCGAGCACAGCAAGAAGGACGTGCTCGACAAGATGAAGAAGCCGGGCATCGAGAGCTACGAGCGCTTCGCCGAGCAGTTCCGGTGCGCGAGCGAGGAGGCGGGGAAGAACCAGTTCCTCGTGCCCTACTTCATCTCGGGGCACCCCGGCTCGACGCTCCGCGACATGGTCGACCTCGCCGTGTACCTGAAGAGGAACGGGATGCGGCCGCGCCAGGTGCAGGACTTCATCCCGACGCCGATGTCGATGGCCGCGTGCATGTATCACACCGGGATCGACCCGCTCACGCGCGAGCCGGTGTACACGGCGAAGGACCTGCGCGAGAAGAAGCTCCAGAAGGCGCTCCTGCTCTACTGGGACCCGGCGCACCACGACGAGGCGCGGGAGGCCTTGATCAAGGCGGGCCGCGGTGATCTCATCGGGACGAAGCCGCACTGCCTCGTGCCGCCGGCGGCCGGCAAGGGCGCGCCGCCGCGCTACCTCGCCAAGGTCCGCGGCGAGCGCCGGGGGAAGCCAGCCGATGCGACACACCGCCGAAATCGATAAAGATCGGGCCTTCGCCGCAAAGCTCGGCGACCGCAGCCTGTTCCCGCACCTCGCGCCGCTCGTCTACGTGAACCACGCGGGGATCTCGCCGCCGTCGCGGCCGGTGCGCCTCGCGGTGATGGCGCTGCTCGACGACTACGCCGCGCGGGGGGCGGCCGCGTTCCCGGCGTGGAGCGCGCAGCGGCTCCGCCTGCGGGAGAAGCTCGGCCGGCTGATCGGGGCAGAGGGCGAGGACATCGCGCTGGTCCAGAGCACGACGCGCGGGCTCACCGACATCGCCCTGTGCTTCCCCTGGCGGCCGCGCGACCGGGTGATCCTCTTCGAGGGGGAGTTCCCGGCGAACGTGACCCCGTGGCAGCGCGCGGCCGAGCTCTTCGGCCTGGAGACCGTGTTCTTGCCGCTCGGCGGCTTCGCGGACGGCAGCGGCTCGGGGCTGGCCCGGCTCGAGGACGAGCTCCGGCGCGGCGCGCGGCTCGTGGCGGTGAGCGCGGTGCAGTTCCAGACGGGGCTCCGGATGCCGCTCGCCGCGATCGGCGCGCTCTGCCGCGCGCACGGCGCCGAGCTGTGCGTGGACGCCGTGCAGGCGGTCGGCGCGACGCCGGTGGACGTCGGGGCGGCCGGGGTCGATTACCTCGCGTGCGGCGGCCACAAGTGGATGATGGGGCTGGAGGGCACGGGCTTCTTGTACATCCGCCGCGAGCGCCTGCAGGCGCTCCGGCCGTCGGTGGCGGGCTGGCTGAGCCACGAGGACGGCGTGAGCTTCCTGTTCCAGGGCCCGGGCAAGCTCCGGTACGACCGGCCGATCCGGCAGCGCGCCGACTTCGTGGAGGGGGGCAACCTCAACGCCGCGGGCTACGCGGGGCTCGAGGCGGCGGTGGACCTGATCCTGCAGATCGGGGTCGAGCGGATCCACGAGCACGCGAACCGCTTCCTCGATCCGCTCGAGGAGGCGCTCCGGGAGCGCGGCTGGGAGAGCCTCCGGCCGGCGGATCCGGCGCTGCGAGCGTGCTCGCTCGGGGTGAGGCCGCCGGGCGGCGCCTCGGTGGTGGAGCTCTACCGCGAGCTCACCGGCCTCGGGATCGCGTGCGCGATCCCGGACGGCGTGCTGCGCTTCTCGCCGCACTGGCCGAACGCGCTGGACGAGTGGGAGCAGGTGCTGCTCTCGACGGACGAGGCGCTCGCGCGGGTGCGGAAGGGGTGAGCCGCGCGGGCCGTCACCACCGCATGTCGGAGCCGCACGCGGTGCGCGCGTTCACCGTCGTTCCCTGCGGCACCCAGATCAGCGCGTTCCGGATACTCGTAGGCCTGCACAGCGTGTGGTCAGGCCAGCGGATGTCGTCCAGCTCGTTGGGCTCGGCGACCTGGCCGGTGAACGGATCCAGGAAGTCTCTGACCGTGATGGTCAGCCCGTGCTCGGGCGCGAGGCCCACCTCGAGGTCGGTGTCGTTCAGCATGCGGAACGATGCCGTCTCGATCAGGGTCGGCGGCCCCCCGATCCGGATGTAGTCATAATTGGAGCCGTAGTCTGGCTCCGAAGGCTGATAGATGATGTCCGCCCCATCCCCGGGCATGAAGAGGTAACTGTCACCCCCGGTCCCGCCGTAGAGTTTGTCGTTGCCGACGCCGCCGACCAGCTCATCGTTGCCCGGCCCACCGTACAGCGTGTCGTTGCCGCTCTGCCCGTACAAGCCGTCGTTCCCTTCGTATCCGAAGAGATAGTCGTTGGCGTCGAGCCCGGAGATCAGATCCTGCCCGGTGGACCCGTCCAGGAAATCGGTGAAGCTGGTACCGACGACCGGGGCGCCGCCCCCGTAAAGCGCCATGTACGCCACCTCGTCCGCGGTCAGCTGCGGTGCGCTCGACAGGTTGCCGAACCGGATCCGGTCGATCGTGTACCCGGTGGCGCCGTTGCCTCCGAAGAACGAGAGGATGCGCAGCGTATCGGGGTGTCCGGGGAAGCTGATCACGAGGTCCCGAATGTCCTCCTGGAACACGACGTCGCTGGGGGAGGTCGCGATGTAATTGATGATCAAGGTATCGACGTCGTCATCGTCCGTGTCCACATTGTAGATGACGTCCTGCCCTTGGTGGAAGTAGTACGTATCGCTGCCGTTTCCACCGTCCATGAAGTCATTGCCGCTGCCTCCGTTCAGGTGATCATCGCCCTCGCCGCCCTGGAGGTCGTCGTCACCGGACCCGCCTTCGAGGACGTCGTGTCCAGCGTCGCCCAGCAAATCGTCATCCCCGCCGTCGCCGAACAGGTAGTCATGCCCGCCGAGGCCATGGATGACGTCGTTCCCGTCCAACCCTGACACGATATCATCGGCCGTCGTCCCGTTGAGGACGTCGTTGCCAGCCGTGCCCTGGATCTCGTTGTACTCCGGGTCTACCCCGGTCGCCTCGATCGTGACTGGATCGATGCCGCCGTTCGGCAGGATGTCTTCCAGGGGGACCTCCTCCGCCGTACAGGCCGACGCGGCGCCCAGAACCCCTACCGAAGCCAGGATCACAAAGAATCGTCTCTCGTTCATCATGGATAACCTCAAGGTGATTCGGCGTCTACCGACGCAAGGACCGAGCAAGGACCGCGCCAGGCGCCGCGCGCGCGGCCGCCCCGATCTCGCGGAGAAAGCCACCGGCGAGCCGCAGCGCCGTGACATTCGGACAGGCGATGTCACGGCGCTGCGGCCCGATGTCACGTGACATGTCCCGTGACATCCCCAGGCCTCGCCGGCGCGACGCCGGCGCCGGGCCGCGCGATGTGAGGCGCGGCCCGGCGCCGCGCCGCTACCACTGCATGTCGCTGCCGCACACGGCCCGCGCGTCGAGCGTGGTCCCGCTGGGGCTGGCGACCAGCGCGTCCCGGATCCGCTGCTTGGTGCACAGCGTGTGGTCCGGCCAGCGGACCTCGTCGACCTCGTTGACCAGGCTGACCGTGGCGGCGGCGTCGCCGGCGAGGAAGCCCTGGATCGTGACGACGAGAGCGCTCCCGGGCCCGACGCGCAGCTCGATGTCCCTCGTGTTCACCCGGCGGAACGACGCCCCGTCGATCACCGTCGCCTCCCCGCCGATCTCGATGACGTCGAGATCCGAGAGCACGCCGTCCGACGACTGAACGATGGTGTCGGAGCCGTCGCCGGGGCTGAACAGGTACCTGTCGCTCCCGGCGCCGCCGCGGAGCATGTCGTTGCCGCTGCCGCCGCTCAGCGTGTCAGCCCCCGCCTCGCCGTACAGGTCATCGGCGCCCGCCATCCCGTTCAGGGTGTCGTCTCCCGCCCTTCCGAACAGGGTGTCGTTGCCGCCGAAGCCGGAGATCGTGTCCGCGCCGAGGAACCCCTCGAGGGTATTCGCGAGCTCATCGCCGTTGATGGGGTTCCCGTCCCCGTAGAGCATCAGGTAAGCCACCTCGTCGGCCGTCAGCTGCGGCGCATCGACGGCGGTGCCGAACTGGAACCGATCGATCGTGAACGTGGAGGGCGAGTTGCCCGTCAGGAACACCGGGACGCGCAAGGTGTCGGAGCGGCCGCGGACGCTGATCACGAGGTCGTTGTACCCGCCTTTCCGGAACACCAGGTCGCTGGGCGCGAGGCTGTCGTCGAAGATCACGGTATCGATGCTGGCGGCGGCCATATCCGCGTTCTGGATGAGGTCCTGGCCCGAGGAATAATAGTACGTATCGCTGCCATCCCCGCCGCTCATCGAGTCGTCGCCGGGCCCGCCGACGAGGACGTCGTTGCCCAGGTAGCCGTTGAGCTGGTCGTCCCCGTTGCCGCCTTCGAGGATGTCGTCGCCGTCGCCGCCCGACAGGTTGTCGTTGCCGTCGTCCCCCTGGAGCGCGTCGTTGCCGCCAAGGCCGCTGATCGTATCGTCTCCTGCAAACCCCGAGACGACATCCGCCGTCTCGTACCCCGTGATGTAGTCGTTCCCCGGTGTTCCGGCGAGGGCCAGGTACCGCAGATCCTCCCTGGTCCAAGTCGCCGTGGCAGGCTCGCCGATCTGCATGACATCGATGCCGTACGCGTTGCCCGTGGAGAATTGCATTTGGACGTTGATCTGCCGGTAGGTGCCGCCGGCCGCGATCGTGACGATCAAATCCCGGTTGACGTTGCGGACGGACACCATCTCGGGCGTCACGTCGGTGCCGAGCACGAGCCGGTTGTTGCCAGAGAGATCGCCGATCAGATCGGTGCCTCCCTCGAGCCCGCCCGCGAAGAACGTGTCATTGCCGTCGCCGCCACCGAAGTAGTCGCTGCCGGCGCCGCCATTGAACACGTCGTCTCCGGCGCCGCCGGTCATGTTGTCGTTGCCGGCGCCGCCATCGAAAACGTCGTTCCCGTTGCCGCCGGCGAGCGTGTCGTTTCCGTTGCCGCCGGCGAGCTGGTCGTCGCCGTCGCCGCCATCGATCGAGTCGTCGCCGTCGTCGCCTGCCAGGACGTCATTGCCGCCGAGACCGGCGATCGAGTCGTTGCCAGCACCTCCCGAGACGATGTCGGCCGACGCGAACCCCTGGATGGAGTCGTTTTCCGGCGAGGCGATGAGCGCCAGGAGCCGCAGATCTGCCCTGTTCCACGTGACCGTGGCGGGATCGCCGATCTGCACGGTGTCGACGCCCTGCGTGCCGCTCTCATGGAAGTGCCCCCGGACGGTGATCTGCCGGGACAGACCGTTGCTCGCGATCGTGATGATCATATCCCGGTTGGCGTTGCGGACACGCACCATCCCGGGGGTCACGTCGGCGCCGAGCACGAGCCGGTTGCTGCCCGTGGCGTCGTCCACCAGATCGTTGCCGCCATCCAGGCCGCCCACGAAGTGCGTATCGTTGCCGTCGCCCCCGGTGAAGTGATCGTTGCCCGCGCCGCCGTCGAGCACGTCATCGCCTGCATGACCCAGGAGGTTGTCGTTCCCGGCGCCACCGAGCAGGTGGTCGTCATGATTGCCGCCCGTGAGGGTGTCGTCCCCGTTGCCGCCGTCCAGGTAGTCGCTCTGATCGCCGCCATCGAGCGTATCGTTCCCGTCGCCGCCCGACAGGTTGTCATCGCCGCCGCGGCCGCTGATGTTGTCGTTTCCTGCGCCCCCCGAAACGGTGTCAGACGTCTCGAATGCCGTGATGACGTCGTTGCCGGTCGTGCCGGCGAGGGCCATTCCCTTCAGCTCTTCCCTGTTCCACGCCGCGACCGCCGGCTCGCCGATCTGCACGACATCCACGCCCAGCGCGTCGGACGCGTCGAAGTGCGCCCGAACCTTGACCCGTCGCGATTTGCCTTCGCCCGCGACGTGGATGACCATGTCGTTGTATTCCTTGCGGACGGTGATCATCTCGGGCGTCACGTCCGTGGCGAACACGAGCCGGTTGTCGCCCGCCACGTCATCGACGATGTCGTTGCCTGCCTCAAGCCCGCCCACGAGGAACAGATCGTCGCCGTCGCCGCCGGTGAAGTGATCGTCGCCCGCGTCGTCGTCGAGCACGTCGTCTCCGCTATCGCCGGAGAGGCTGTCGTTCCCGCTGCCGCCAAGCAGGTAATCGCCGTGATTGCCGCCGCTGAGCGTGTCGTTGCCGTCGCCGCCGATCAGGATGTCCTGCCCATCCTGGCCGGAGACCCCGTCGTCGCCGCCCTTCGCGTCGATGAGGTCCGCGGTCTGATAGCCGAGAATCGAGCCGCCCGCGTCGCCGTTGTCCAGGACCTTCACGCGGACATCGCGGGCGGTCCAGAACGTGCCGTCGCTGAACGCGATCTCCCCCAGCGTCGAGCCGCCCGAGCCGTCACCGGCGAAGAACCCCGTGACGATGATCTTCGTACGGGTCGCCAGCGGCGCGCTCACCACCTCGATGGTGAGGTTGAGGCCGTTGCTCCCCGAGCGCGTGAGCTTGACGTCTTCCCTCCGGATGCCGTCGACGAATTGCAGCGTGTCGGTGCTGACCTCGGGGCCCGAGAGGTAGAACTCGCCATGGTTCGCCCCGACGACGTAGGTGTCGTCGCCTGGACCACCGTCGATGTGCTGGGCGCCGGTCGGCGCCACGAAGATGAGATCATCACCGATGCCGGTCAACGCCTGGTAGGCGTTCCATACGATGTCGTGCCCGTTGCGGTGGTGTTCGAAGCGGGCGGGGACCATCTTGGTGGGGTTTGCGATCGTCCCCTCCCAGAAGTAGTCGAACCAGTGGAACTGGCCGCACAGATCTCCGGGGACGAGCATCACCAGGAAGGAATCGGGCCGGTTGTACGGGTTGGCGTTCCCGCTGTGCTGAAAGAAGGAGTACCGATTCTGAAGCTCCCCCACGTATGCTTCGTTGTAATACGCAAATAGATCCATCTCCGCCGAGGGCTGCCAGAAGCACCCGCCGTCACCGAGCGACTCGCTCGCCCTATGCATCGTGGCGTCCAGGGTCGAGTCGAGGGCGCCGGCGATCAGCGGGCGAGGATCCCAGCCGAAGCGCATCAGCGACGGCCCCGCATGGCGCACGAGGTCCACGAGATCGGCCAACGAGTCGTTGGACTTGACCAGCTCGTACTCGCTGTCCAGCTCGAGCTGCAAGCGCGCGTTCAGCGCCGAGAAGTCGAGGCTCCCGGGCGCGGTGGGCTCGGGGACCAGATCGAGGTACGACTGCAGGCGCGTCTGGACGGCGAGGGCGCCGTAAACGCGCTCGTGAATCAGGCGATACGCCGCGTCGAACCCCCACGTGTTGGTGACGCTGAAGTTGGCGGTCTTGCCGCGCTCATCGCTCGGCAGCGTATCCCAGTTGCGGCTCGCGACGCCGCTGAACACCTCGACCACGGCGAGGCGCGCCAGGTGCTTCTTGTACTCGTTCACCATCAAGTGGTCGCTGAGCTCCAGCACCTCCTTCAGCCATCGCGGGTGTCCGCTCACGCCGAGGCGCTCCGCCTCCGACGAGAACAGCGTGGCCAGATCCGTGCGCGTCTGGGCCTCCGTAGCGCCCGGCACGAGCGGGGTCACCCCCCAGTCGGGCCGCGACCCGTACACGTTGCCGCTGCTGACCGAGGTGCTGCCGCTGGTCGTGACCGCGCCGCCGCCTTGCGAGTCGAAATCTCGCTTCTTGACGCGGTCGAAGCGCACCCACAGGGGCGTGTTGGTCGCGATCGACTCGTGATAGAGCGATCCGCCGGGCGCCGCCTGCGCCCAGCGCGCCAGGATCTCGTCGACCTTGCGCCGCTGGCCGTCTCGCGTCGGCTCGGCGGCGAACTCGCTGACCAGCGACAGCAGCCCGGGATCGATCGTCATCGCCTCGCGCAGCGGGCGCGCGAAGCCGCTGCCGCCCATGTACGGAAGGGCGTTGGCCTCGGCGGAGATCTCGACCGGGGTCGTGAACTCCGCATAGAAGTTGCTTTCCACCGGGATCAGGTTGGCGACGATCCCGGTCGTCCCGTCGCTGCGGGTGTACGTGGCCGTCCCGGAGAACGTGTTCCCATTGGAGCTCGACACGTTCCCGGTGACCGAGAGGGCGATCGAGGAGATCCCCATCTCCGCGAGCGACGAGAGCTCACCGAGGTCGGCCCGGCCGTTCGAGTTCAGGTCCTGCCAGATGCGCAGCCCGCCGAAGCCGGCGTCTGCGGCGTCGATGACCCCGTCGCGCACGGTGTCCAGATCGGACAGGGCGTCGAGGCCGTCGACCGCCATCGTCCCGTCGAGCTTCACGGTGTTGACGCCGAAGAGCTCGTTGCCGTTGTTGATCCGGCCGTCGCCGTTGCGATCCCGCACGATCCAGCCGTCGTCGGGCGCGACCCAGCCCGTGGCCGTGGCGACGCCGTCGCCGTCGTGATCGAAGAGGACCGAGGACGATCCGTCGAGGCCGAGGGTCTCGATGCCATCGTCGTCGAGATCGATCGCGAGCGGGTCGCCGCCGACGTTCATGAACGTGAGGAACATCGCCAGGTCCGTCAGCTCGGCGTCGACGTCGCTCATGTTCGGCGCCCGGCCCTGAGACAAGTCCAGGAGGTAGTCCTGCCGCCAGCGCATGAAGTCGGCGAGCTGCCCCACCATGCCGTTGAAGAGCAGGCCGCGCTTGCCGAACCCGACGTACTCCTCGTTGATGATCTCGAGACCGAGGATCGATGTCTCGATCGCGTATCCCCAGTTGGGCTCGCCCGACTGTATCCCTTCCAGGACGAACTTGAGCTTCGCCTCGGTCTCGTAGTGGCTGCCCACCTGATGTACGCCGCTCTTGTCCGGCTTGTAGCTGGTCGAGAGAGGGCGGGCGAGCGCGAACTCGATCTCGGCCTTTTCAGGGACATACTCCCACTTGTCGTTCATCTTCCCTTCGGTGACGAGGGCGATGTTGGGTCCGACAGGGATCTCCAGCTTGATGCCGCGGTTCGTGCCGTAGGTGACGACGCCGTTGCCCTCGCCCGGCACGTTCCAGACCCCGCCGTTCTCGATGGCGGTCGGGTTGGTGCCGTAGTTGGCCGAGTAGATGCCGGTGTTGGGCGACGTCAGCTCGAAGTTGATGTTCCCATCCGACGCCCTCCACTTGAGCTCGAAATTGGCGGGACCTTCCCACTTGCCCTCTACGATGCCGCTCTTCGGCGCGATATCGTCCCAAGTTAGGGCATGAGCCGTGGACGCGGGCACGACGCCGAGCGTCCAGCTCAATGCCAAGATCGTAAGCAGACGTTTCTTGCTGGTAATAGATTTCATCGAGGTCGCTCCGAGCCGAACGCCGGGCAGTTCGCAAGAACCGCACCAGGTTCGCGCCCGCGCGACCTCCCGTGATGTCACGACGAAAAGCCGCGGCGCCCCGGCCGCACCGTGACATCAGCGGGGCGATGTCACGGGACAGCAGTCACGATGTCACGTGGCATCGTGACCGTGACATCGTCACCGCCCCCGCTCGTAGTCGAGCGCGGCCTTCTCCACGACGTCCCAGTCCCGCGCGGCCCGCTCGGCCTCGGCCACGAGGTCCGCCGTGAACAGCGTGAGCCCCCAGATGCCGTTGTCCCGCCGCCGGAACGGTGAGGCCGCCGGGCGGCGCCTCGGTGGTGGAGCTCTACCGCCAGGTCAGCCGCCTCGGGATCGCCTGCGCGATCCCGCACGGTGACTTGTCCGCACGGGTGAGCGGCGGTCAGCGCGCGCTGCGGCCCCGCGAGGCTACGCCATGCGTTGCCAGTAGGGCTCCGTATTCAGAAGATCCACGGCCCACCTGTAGTGACCATCCCGCCGCAAGCCGCCCGCGCCGGCGTACAGGTCACACGACATGAGCGCATAGGCCATCGCGTATCGATAGAGCGTTCCCTCTGCGTCTGCGCCCACCCTGCGCAACGCGACGGCGATCAGCTCGTCACGGACCGAGGATCTCTCAGGCCCGTACATATCGAAGAACATGCACGCGAGGGAGACATCGACCAAGGGGTCGCCGAACATGGTGAAGCTCCCGAAATCGATGATGCCGGCCACCCTCTCGGCGTCGCTCATCAGCACATTCCCTGGGAAGAAGTCCCCGTGCACGACGCGCAAGGGGCCGTCGTACCTCTGACCGAGGTAGAGCTCGCGGAGCCGGGCCTGCTTCGCGGGGAGATCGACCACGTCCGCCTCCAGCGACGCGCGGTGCCGCTCGATCTTGACCTCGGCGAGGCGGTAGACGAACTCATACCAACCCTGCGCCCGCACGCTGCTCGTCCCGGACTCGTCGAGCAGGAGGTATCGCGACACGCCGTGAGGTGCCTCGAGCTCCGCCAGCGCCACGACCGCATCGATATACCGCTCGCGCGCCCTGAGCGCGTCCCCGGCATCGAGCGCAGGGAGCAGCTCGGAGAGCGGCTTCCCCTCGATCCGGCGCTCCGTCACGGCCAGGAGCCCTCGGACGGGCGTGATGTCGTAGATCCGGGGAAGCGCGAACGGCAGCCCCTCGCCGCGCAGCGAATCGTAGAACCTCCTCAGCACCTCGAGCGCGCAGGCCCGGCCGGGATCCGGATACAGCTTGAGGACGCGCTCGTCCGTCAAACCGTAGACCTCTGCCTCGGTCCCGCTCGCGATCCAGGCGCCTCGCGCGACGCCGAGCGCGCGCAGCGCTGCGTCTCTCGCCTCTGGATCGATCGCGGAAGCGTCCGCGCGGCTCAGCTCCACGAGGTCCCCCTCCTGCCGCCGCCGACGGCTCGCCCTCGAGCATCGCGGCGCGGCGGCGCCCAGCTCACCGCGCCCGCTCGTAGTCGAGCGCCGCCTTCTCCACGACGTCCCAGTCCCGCGCCGCCCGCTCGGCCTCGGCCACGAGGTCGGCCGTGAAGAGCGTGAGCCCCCAGATGCCGTTGTCCCGCCGCCGGAACGGGTACCGCGTGCCGCGCGCCGTCTCGACCGTGGCCCGCTCGCCCGTCACCTCCACCTTCGCGATGCCGGACAGGTCGCGCCGGAGGCGCGCGACGAACCCCTGCTTCGCGGCGATGTCGACCCACACGTCCGCCCCGTCGTCGGCCATCGCGTGCGCGCGGTACTGCTCGAGCAGGCGCGCGCGCTCCGGCTCCGGGTAGCTCGCCTCGATCCGCTCGAAC
Source organism: Sorangium sp. So ce836 (assembly GCF_028553905.1). Lineage (NCBI taxonomy): Bacteria > Pseudomonadati > Myxococcota > Polyangiales > Polyangiaceae > Sorangium > Sorangium sp. So ce836. Next base: position 12,776,111 of record NZ_CP102233.1, read on the forward strand.
GCCTTCCGCCGGTAGTCCCGGATCGTGTAGGCCGCGTGCTGCGCCCGGTCCTCGAGGTACGGGAAGCACGCGCGCGTATCGCTCGCGCCGATGTTGTACGCGATGCGGAGATAGGCGCCCTCGGGCGTCGTGTCCGGCGGAAACCGGTTGAGCTTGCTCCAGAGGAGGACGACCGCCAGGAGAGCGACGGCGGCGGCGCCCCAGGCGATGGCGCGGCGACGGGTCATGTTCGAGCCTCCATGAGCGCCAGGGGCCCGGGCGAGCGCGCCGGCGGCGCCGTCCCACGCGACGCGGCACCTGTGCCCCTCGAGTTCATCTCTCGCTCTGTCGAGCCGCCCGGCGCGCTAGTCGAGATGCCCCCCGAACTGCAGGTACAGCGACGCCACCCGCCGCCGGTCGAACGCCGGCCCGAGCGGCTCGTCCAGCGCGAGGAGCGCGCCGGCCCGCATGAAGAAGGTCTTCTGGCTGTCGTACACGAAATACGGCAGCAGCGAGACCTGACCCCGGTCGTTGTAGATCGACGACGGCACCCACACGGTCTGGAGCGCCACGCCGCCGCCGAAGCCAGCGCGGCTCTGGAACTCCGGCTCGACCTTCGCCTGGAACACCACGTCGACATCCTCCGAATCGTCGATGAACCCGCGCCGACCGCGATCCTGCAGCGGGACGAAGAACGTGAGGTCGCCGCCCGCCCTGAGCACGAAGGAGCGCCCGAAGCGGTACTCGATCCCGCCGAGCCCGCCGATCGGGAGCACGTCGGCCGCCCAGAGGTGCAGATCGTAATAGGCCATCGCCGCCGACGCGTAGCCCGTGGCCCAGCGCCAGTCGTAGTCGTCGACCACGCCGAGCGGTAGACCGGCGCGGCCGCCCGCGTACCACGTGAGCTTGCGGTCCATGTCCGCGTAGTAAAGCGTGAACGTCGGGTTGCCGAGCCCCGCGCGCGACTGATCGCGCGGGTCCTCGAGGTCCCCCGGGCCGTTCAGGGAGAGCGCCAGCGGGAACTTCAGGTTGATGAACAGATCGGGCGTCGGCTCGAACTGGAGGAAGGGGACGACGGCGGTCGACGCGCCGTAGTCGCGGGCGCTCCAGAGGTAGAGGTCCACGCCCGCGTCCGAGCGGTGCACCACCGGATCCCAGGCGTGCGCCGGCGCGGAGGCGGCGAGGAGCGGAGCAGCGGCGGAGACCGCCAGGGCGAATGCGCGAAGCCATCGGGGCGTGCTCATCTCGCGATCTGCCTACCGAGATCCTGACCGCGACGTCAACCGCGTCGCGCCCCCCCTTCCTGAGAAGCCGGAGCGCCCCTACGATGCGCCCCATGTCCCGCACGAGACCAGAGGCCCCGTTCCTCGACGCGATCCGGCGCTCGATCCTCGTGTTCGACGGCGCGATGGGCTCGCTGCTCTACGAGCGCGGGGTGTTCGTCACGCAGAACTTCGAGCAGCTCAACGTCACGCGCCCCGACCTCGTGAAGCGGGTCCACGCCGACTACGTCGCCGCGGGCGCGAACGTCATCGAGACGAACACCTTCGGCGCGAACAGGTTCCGCCTCGAGCGGTACGGGCTCGTCAACGAGGTGCGCAACTTCAACCTCGCGGGCGCGCGCATCGCGCGCGAGATCGCGGGCGGCGACGCGTACGTGGCCGGCTCGATCGGCCCGACCGGGCTCGTGCCCGGCGTGGCCAAGCGCGACGACCTCGCCGCGGCGGCCGCCACCTTCGCCGAGCAGGCGGGCGCGCTCGCCGAGGGGGGCGCGGACCTCCTGGTCCTCGAGACATTTCGCCACCTCGACGAGATCAAGCTCGCCATCGAGGCGGCGCGGCAGGCCGCGCCGGGGCTCCCGGTGCTCGCGTCGATGACGTTCGACACGAGCGGCGTCGTGGCCGACGGCAGCGAGCCGGAGCGCGTCGCCCGGACGCTGCGGGACTTGGGCGTCGACCTGCTCGGCGTCAACTGCGGCGACGGCCCGCAGCTGTCGCTCGCCATGGCGGAGCGGATGGCGACCGCGGGGCTCCCGCTCTGCGTGCAGCCGAACGCGGGCCTGCCCCGCACGGTCGACGGCCGCCTGCTCTACATGGCGACGCCCGAGTACTTCGACGTCTTCGCCCGCCGCATGATCCAGGCGGGCGCGACGATGATCGGCGGCTGCTGCGGCACCACGCCGGAGCACGTCAAGTGGATGGCCAAGTCGGCCCGCATGCTCCGCGGCAGCGCCGTGCCCGAGGTCACCTCGCGCCCGCACGTCACGATGGACGCGCCCACGGGGAGCGAGCCCACGCCGCTCGGCGAGCGGAGCCCCCTCGCGGCGAAGATCGCGGCGGGCAAGTTCGTGGTCTCGGTCGAGGTGAACCCGGCGCCGGGCCTCAGCCCCGAGAGCGCGCTCAGCGCGGCGAAGATGCTCATCGACAACGGCGTCGACGTCGTGAACGTCGCCGACGGCCCGCGCGCCACCGCGCGGATGACGAACCTCGCCTTCTGCTCGCTCCTGGTCCAGCGCTACGGCATCGAGCCGATCCTGCACGTCTGCGGCCGCGACCGGAACCTCATCGGCCAGATGGCGCACCTGCTCGGCGCCCACGCGATCGGCATCAAGAACCTCGTCATCATCACGGGCGATCCGCCGAAGGTCGGCGACTACCCGGAGGCGACGGCGGTCTACGACCTCGACTCGATCGGGCTGCTCCACATGGCGAGCACGATGAACCGCGGCCTCGACCCGGCCGGCAAGCCGATCCCGGGCGGCAAGACGTCGTTCCTGCTCGCCACCGGGCTCGAGCCCGGCGCCCCGGACCTCGACAAGGAGCTCGCGCGCCTGGAGCGCAAGCGCGCCGCGGGGGCCGACATCATCATGACGCAGCCGGTCTTCCACCAGGATCTCCTCGAGAAGGTGCTGCGGCGCATCGAGCACCTGGGGATGCCGGTGCTCGTCGGCGTGCTCCCGCTCGTCAGCTACAAGAACGCCGAGTTCCTCCACAACGAGGTCCCTGGCATGCAGATCCCGGAGGAGATCCGCGAGCGCATGCGCAAGGTGCCGGCCGGCCCGGAGGCCCGCAAGGAGGGGGTGAAGATCGCCCGCGAGATGCTCTTCTCGGTGCGCGACCGGGTGCAGGGCGCCTACCTGATGCCGCCGCTCGGCAGGTACGAGCTCGCGCTCGAGGTGCTCGACGGCCTCAAGGCGAGCTGAGCTGCCCGGCCGCCCGCCCGAGCGCATGCGTTCTTGCTTGCAGCGCCGGGCGCGGCGCGGGGAAACTCGGCCGAGATGCCCCTAGAGTACCGGCTTCATTCGCGCTGCGCCTGCGGTTCCGTGCTCTCGTCGTCCGAGTTCGCGCTCGCCTCCCGTCCCTTCGCGCTCGCCGGGACGAAGCGCGTCTACGAGCGCTCGCGCCCGTTCACGGTCCGGCACATCGCCCTCGATCTCGCGCTCGACGTCGCGGAGCGCTCGATCCGCGGCGCCGCGCGGCTCGACGTGGTCCGCGTCGATCCGGCGGCGCGCGAGATCGCGCTCGACGCCGTCGGCTTCGATCTGGAGTCGGTCGAGATCAGCGCCGGCGCGGGGCGCGCCGTGAAGCCCCGGCGCGGCGCGGGCAAGGCGGCGAGCGGCGCGTTCCAGCCGGCCGAGCACACGTACGACGGCGAGACGCTCCGCGTGGCCGTGCCGCTCGACGAGGCCGAGGCGTCGATCCTGGTCCGGTACCGGGCCACGCCGCGGCGGGGGATCTACTTCCTCCAGCCGGACGAGCACGTCCCCGACCGCCCGCGCCAGGTCTGGACGCAGTGCCAGGACGAGGACGCGCGCCACGTCTTCCCCTGCATCGACAAGCCCCACGTCAAGCAGACGACCGAGCTCCGGGCGGAGGTGCCGCCGGGCTGGTACTGCCTGTCGAACGGCGAGCTCGAGAGCGACGCGAAGTCGCAGAAGGCGGGCGTCTTCCACTACCGGCTGGACGAGCCCCACCCGAGCTACCTGTTCACGCTGGTCGCGGGCGAGTTCGCCCGCATCGACGACGCGGCGCTCGACATCCCGCTCGCGTACTTCGTGCCGAAGGGGCGGGAGGAGGACGGCCGCCGCACGTTCGCGCGCACGCCGGACATGATCCGTCACTTCAGCGAGAAGCTCGGCGTCAAGTATCCTTTCCGCCGCTACGCCCAGGTGGTGGTGAGCGATTTCATCTTCGGAGGGATGGAGAACACGACCGCCACCACGATGTACGAGCACATCCTGCTCGACGAGCGGGCGGCGCTCGACATCTCGTCGGACGATCTCATCGCCCACGAGCTCGCGCACCAGTGGTTCGGCGATCTCGTGACGTGCCGCGACTGGTCGCACGGCTGGCTCAACGAGGGGTTCGCGACCTTCATGGAGCACGTCTACCGGGAGCACCACCTCGGCGCCGACGAGTACGATCACGGCCTGAAGGCCGATCTCGACGCGTATCTGGGCGAGGCGCGGGGGCGCTACCGGCGGCCGATCGTCTGTCAGGACTACGACGCGCCGCTCGACGTCTTCGATCGGCACCTCTACGAGAAGGGCGGGCTCGTGCTGCACCTGCTCCGCCGCGAGCTCGGGGACGCGCTGTTCTGGCGCGGGGTGAGCGCCTACCTGACGCGCCACGCGCGCGGGGTCGTGGAGACGCGGGACCTCGCCCGCGCGCTCGAGGAGGTCAGCGGCAAGTCGCTGGAGCGCTTCTTCGAGCAGTGGGTGTTCCGCGCCGGGCACCCCGAGCTCGACGTGAAGATCGAGCTCGAGGGCGACGAGTGCACCGTGACCGTGAAGCAGACGCAGGCGGCCGGGCAGCACCCCAGCCGGGAGCACGCGCTCCAGCCGGACGCCGCGACGCCGCCGGCGTTCGCGTTCGACCTGGTGCTCGATTTCGGCTTCGCGGACGGCAAGGGCTCGAGCGTGCGCCGCGAGGTGCGGCGCGTGGACCAGCAGGCGCACACCTTCGTCATCCCGCTCCCGCGGCGCCCTCGCTTCGTGGTGGTGGATCCGGACCTCCGGATCCTGGGCGAGGTCAAGGTCGACGCGCCGGCCGATCTGCTGCGGGCGCAGCTCGCCCACGCGCCGACGGCGCGCGGCCGCATGCTCGCCGCGAAGCCGCTCTCGCGGCGCGACGACCCGCCGACGGCGCGGGCGCTCGGGCAGTCGCTCGCCGACACGAACGAGTTCTGGGGGGTGCGCGCCGCCGCCGCGGGCGCGCTCGGCGCGCTCCAGTCGAGCGCGGCGTTCGCGCTGCTCGAGGCGAGCGCGGGCGTGGAGCACCCGAAGGTGCGGCGGGCGGTCGCGAGCGCGCTCGGCAACTTCCGGTCGGCCAAGGCGGCGGAGCTCCTCGGCAGGCTCGCCCTGCGCGACGCGAGCTACCTGGTCCAGGCCGAGGCGGCGCGGGCGCTCGGGGCCACGCGGCAGAGCTCGGGGTTCGAGACGCTGATCGACCTGCTCGACCGCCCCTCGTGGGGCGAGGTCCTCCGCTGCGGCGTGATCGACGGGCTGGCCAACCTGCGCGACGAGCGCGCCGTGCCGCACCTGACGGCCCGGACGCGCTACGGCGTCCCGACGCGGGGGCGCCGGGCGGCGATCCTGGCGCTGCCGAAGCTCTCGAGCGATCGGCGGACGCGCGAGCTCCTCGAGGAGCTCCTCGATCAGCCGGATCCGTACCTCCGGGTCGACGTCGCGCGCGCGCTGGGCGATCTCGGCGACGGCCGGTCGCGCGGCGCGCTCCAGCGGCAGCTCGACCGCGATCTCGACGGCCGGGTGCGGCGTCGGATCCGCGAGGTGCTCCGCGATCTCGGCGGGGCGGGCAAGCGCGAGCTGGACCGGCTGCGGGACGAGCTCGAGGCGCTGCGGCGCGACAACGCGGAGATCCGGGCGCGGCTCGGCAAGCTCGAGGCGGCGGGGAACAAGGCCAAGAAGGCGGCCGACGCGAAGTGAGCGAGCCCCTTTGCCGCGCCGCTTTGGTCGGCTAGGGAGGCTCCATGTCGGACGCCTCTCCCGTGAAGCTCGACCGGCGCGGCGCGGTCGCGGTGCTCACCATCGATCGGGCGGATCGCCGCAACGCGCTCTCCCGCGACGCGCTGCTCGCCTTCGGGCGGCTCGGGCGCGAGCTCGTGGACGACCCGGAGGTGCGGGCGATCGTGATCACGGGCGCCGGGGACAAGGCGTTCTGCGCCGGCGCCGATCTCAAGGAGCGGCAGGGCATGAGCCCGGACGACGTCCGCCGGCAGGTGGGGCTGTACCGGACGGAGCTCGGGGTGCTCGCGCGGAGCCCGAAGCCGGTGATCGCCGCGATCAACGGGGTCGCGTTCGGCGGCGGGCTGGAGCTCGCGCTGATCTGCGATCTCCGGGTGGCGGCGCCGCACGCCGAGCTCGCGCTGCCGGAGACGTCGCTCGGCATCATCCCGGGCGCGGGCGGCACGCAGCGGCTGCCGCGGGTCGTCGGCGAGGCGCGGGCGAAGGAGATGATCCTGCTCGGCCGGAGGCTCGCCGCGGCCGAGGCGCTCGCCTGGGGGCTCGTGAACCGGGTGTCGCCCGAGGGGACGCCGGTGGTCGACGACGCGATCGCGTGGATCGAGCCGATCGCGAGCGGCGCGCCCATCGCGCAGGCGGCGGCGCTCCGGGCGATCGAGGACGGCTACGACGTGCCGCTGGATCTCGGGCTCGAGATCGAGCGGGTGCACTACGACGAGACGCTGCGCAGCGAGGATCGGCTCGAGGCGCTGCGCGCGTTCGCCGAGAAGCGGAAGCCGGTGTACCGGGGGCGGTGACGGCGCGCGCCTCGGGCCGCCTCCGCGGCGCGCTGGCTCGGCGGCGGGGCGCGCGCGGCCGCCGTCGTGCTAGCCTTGCCTCCATGGATCCGAAGCCGACCGGCGCCGCGCTCCTGCTCGCCCCGGCCGCCCGAGGCGGCGCGGCGGCCAGGCTCCCGCCCGCAGAGCTGCGGCAGGCGCGTTTCCCGGCTGTGGACGAGCACCTCGTGGCGCCGGAGGTGACGCGCGACGAGCTGATCCGCGGACGCAAGGTCGTCGCGGCGCCGGCGCTGGAGCCGCACGCCGAGCAGCAGGTGCGGCTCGATTTCCTGATCGCGCCGCACCTCCAGCCCGGCTACATCGGTGCGGCCGATCTCATCACCCGCGTCGCCGAGGGCTCGGATTTCGCCACCGATCTCTCCATCCGCAAGGCGGGGATCGATCCGGCGACGGGGCGCCGGTACCTCGAGGAGCTCTCGTTCGAGATCGTCAACGAGCAATCGATGCACGACGTGCGCGAGAAGGCCGAAGATCTCGTCGCCCGGGGCGTGCGCCGCGTCTTCGCCATCTTCGTGAAGCGCGACGGGGTCGCCGAGTGGTCGGCGGCCGAGGGGCGGTTCGTGCCGCTCGCGCCCGACGCGATGATCGAGGATCCGTCCCTGGTCCGTCCGGTCCCCGTCCGCGCGTTGCTCGACGGCGCGGCGGCCGAGCGCGAGGTCGTCCGCGCGCTGGAGCGCAAGGGCAACCCGGAGATCGAGGCCATCAAGGCGCGCGAGCGCCAGGCGGCGCTCGACGAGGGGCGGCGCGCGGGGCTCGACGAGGGGCGGCGCGCGGGGCTCGACGATGGCCAGCGCGCCGTGCTGCTGCGTCAGCTCCGGGCGCGGTTCGGAGACGTGCCCGAGGGGAGGCGGGAGCAGGTCCTCGCTGCGTCCGGGGAGCGGCTCGCGGGTTGGGCCGAGCGGATCCTGACGGCCACGACGCTGGACGAGCTCTTCGAGGGCTGACGCTTTCCAGCGCCGGCAGCGCCCCGCCCTACAGCCCATCCGTCGGCGGGCGGAGCACCTCGACCTTCCCTTCCATCCGCTTCGACACCCATACCTTGTTGTTGCGGTCGACGATCACCGCCCCGCAGTCCTCGATCGCCTCGACGAGCTCGAGCCCCTTCTCGGCTCCCAGGATGAACACCGCATCATCGACGGCGTCGGCGGTCAGCGCGTCCCTCGCCCAGATGGTCACGCTCCGGCTCTCGGTCGCCGGGAAGCCGGTCCGCGGATCGATGATGTGGTGATAGCGCCTGCCCTCCTTGATGAAGCTCCGCTCGTAGTCGCCCGCCGTCGAGAACGCGCGGTCCTCGACCTCGATCATCGCGAAGTAGTCGTTCGGTCCCTTGCCGCGCGGGTCCCGCACGCCCGCCCTCCACCGCGAGCCGTCCGGCTTCTTCCCGGCGATGTACAGGTCGCCGCCGGCCTGCACGAAGAACGACGTCAGCCCCTCCCCGCGCAGCACCCGCGCCGCGGCGTCGACGGCGTATCCCTTCGCGATCCCCCCGAGGCTCATCCGCATCCCCGGCTTCGCGAGCATCACCGTGCGCTGCACGCGATCGATCCGGATCTGCTTGTAATCGATGAGCGCCCGCGCCCGCTCGACGTCGTCCCTCCGCGGCACGTTGTCGTCGATGTCCTCGTCGAACTTCCAGAGCCCGTGCATCGCCTCGAAGGTGACGTCGAAGACCCCGCCGGAGCGCTCGCTGATCCAGAGGCTCTTCTCGATCACGTCGAGCGACTCCGGGCTCACCGGGGCGGCGCTCTTCCCGGCCGCCGCGTTGACCCGCGACAGCTCGCTGTCCGGCCGCCACGTCGTCATCAGCCCCTCGAGCCTGCGGATCTCGGCGATCGCCTTCTCCAGCCTGGCCCGGATCGCCGCCTCATCCATCGCCGCGCTCGCGTAGGCGGCGAGGAGCAGGTTCGTCCCCATCGCCCTCGCCTCGACCGCGACGCGGGCGGGCCCTGCCTGCGCCGCCGCGCTCGGGTCCGGCGCGGGCGCCGCGCTCGAGGCGGCGGGCGGGGCCTCCTTGCCCGCGCGCGGGGCGTCGCACCCGGCGAGCGCCGGCGGCGCGAGCAGCGCCGCGAGACCGAGGAGGAGCGAAGAGCAGCGCAGCCTTTGCATTCGAGGATCCTGACTCCGTGGAAGACGTGCGGGCGCGCGGGCGCGCGGGCGCGCGGGCCGCGCGGCCCCGCCGCGCCGTCGCGGCCGGACGCCGGCGGTAGAGCTCCGCCGGCGCCACCATGGCCCAGGCGAGCCGCGCGGATCCAGGGTAGTATCGCCCGGCCATGAGCCTCGACCCGAGCCGCCTCCAGCGCGACATCGACGACCTCTCCCCGGAGCTCCGCGAGATCGCCGCGCGCATCCACGCGAACCCCGAGCTCCGGTTCCAGGAGCACAAGGCCGCGGCGTGGATCGCCGAGGCCGTCGAGAAGAAGGGCATCCAGGTCGAGCGCGGGCTCGCCGGCATGCCCACCTCGCTGCGCGCGCGCATCGGGCAGGGCCAGGGCCCCCACCTCGCCATCCTCGCCGAGTACGACGCCCTCCCGGAGATCGGCCACGCCTGCGGGCACAACCTGATCGCGGCGGGCGCGCTCGGCGCCTTCCTCGCCCTGGCCCGGCAGAAGGACGCCGTGGCCGGCACCATCGATCTGGTCGGGACGCCCGCCGAGGAGGGGGGCGGCGGCAAGATCCGGCTGCTCGAGGCCGGCGCCTTCGAGGGCGTCGACGCCGCGATGATGTTCCACCCGTTCGACCGCGACCTGCTCGCCCACGACACGCTGGCCAGCACCTGGCTCGAGCTCCAGTTCCACGGCAAGCCGTCGCACGCCGCGCTCGCGCCGTGGGACGGCAACAGCGCGCTCACGGCCTGCCTCGACACCTTCCGGCTGATCGACGGCCAGCGCGTCCACTTCCGCGACGGCGTCCGGGTGCACGGGTTCATCAAGAACGGCGGCCAGGCGGTCAACATCATCCCGGAGCTCGCGGTGGCCGAGTTCTCGGTCCGCGCCCTCGACACCGAGGAGCTCGCCCGCGTGCGGGCGATCGTCGAGCGCTGCGCCCGCGGCGCGGCCATGGCGAGCGGCGTGGAGCTCGCGCTTGTCGACCAGGGCGGCTACAAGAACATGGTCAACAACCGGAAGATGGCGCGCCGCTTCGGCGAGCACCTGCGCGCCCTCGGCCGCTCGCCGGTCGAGATGGACCCCGCCGTCGGCACCGGCTCGACCGACATGGGCGACGTGTCCCACGCGCTCCCCGCCATCCACCCTTGGATCGCGATCTGCGGCAAGGGCGAGACGACCTGCCACCAGCACGCGTTCGCCGCCAAGGCCGCGAGCCCCGCCGGCCAGGACTCGATGCTGATCGCCGCCAAGGCGATGGCGATGACGTGCGCGGATCTCCTGCTCGATCCCGAGCTGCGCAAGGGCGTACGCGACGAGTTCGCCCAGCGGAAGGCCGGCGCGAGCGCGGCCTAGGCCCGGGTCAGCCGTCGGCCGTTCGTCAGCCGTCGTCCTGGAGGGGGTTGCCGAGGTCGTCCATCAGCCCGGTCCCCCCCTCGATCGGGATCGCCCGCGCCAGGGCGACCCGCTCCAGCATCACGGACAGCGCGATCTTGTCGCCCACGTCCGGCAGCCAGGTGCGGGACCCGTCCCAGAGATCCAGCCGGATGTTGCTCGACGGCTTGCCTTCCTTGACCGCGCCGCCGGCGCCCGCCTGCGCCGAGGGCACCGACATGCGATCGATCTGCGACCAGGCGAAGCGCCGCACGCGCGGCAGCCCAAACCCGAGCAGCTCGCGCAGCTCGATCCCGTCCGGGTGCACGATCACGCCGCGCATCTGCTCCCGCAGCACCATCGCGAGCGCGCTCACGCACAGGATGATGGCGCACACGCTCGACGGGACGAGCCGGTGGCGATCCCCCTCCACGACGTACTGGAAGATCCGGGAGCTCGAAGGAGCGTTCTGGCCATAGAAGATCACCGCCGAGACGGTGAGGGCAAAGGCGAGGTAAAGCAGCGCCGGGATGCGCTCCTTCAACGGCGGCCCGAACGCGATGCGCTTCTCGGGCCTGTACGTCATGTCAAAGCCGGGAGGTCTGGAAGGACGCGCCATAGATTCGTAGTCTACACGGCGGACGACGCGGCGCTTGGGTACCCCCTCAGCCCGCTCGCCCGGGGGTCGGCCGCCGCGCTTCCAGAAATCCATGGTCGGGCGTTCCCGGAAAACCACGGCGCGGCGCTCCCAGAAACCCATTGCCGGGAGATGGCTGAACGGACATGAAGGATCGCCCCGAGGGCGCCTCCTCGGGCCCATCCTGGAGTTTTCCATCCATGCACGACCGCTTCCTGCGCGCCTGCCGGCGTGAGCCGACCGATGTGACGCCCGTATGGTTCATGCGCCAGGCGGGCCGGTACATGGCCGAGTACCGGGAGCTCAGGAAGAAACACACGCTGCTCGAGATCTGCAAGACGCCCGAGCTCGCGCTCGAGGTGACCCTCCAGCCGCTGCGGCTCGGGATGGACGCGGCGATCCTCTTCGCCGACATCCTCTTGCCGCTCGAGCCGATGGGCGCGCCGTTCGAGTTCGCGAAGGGCGAGGGCCCGGTCATCCACGAGCCGGTGCGCGACCGGGCCGGCATCGAGCGGCTCCGCGTGTTCGAGCCCGAAGAGGGCCTCGGTTACGTGCTCGAGGCCGTGCGCCTCATCCGCAAGGAGCTGGACGGCAAGACGCCGCTCATCGGCTTCGCCGGCGCGCCGTTCACCATGGCGAGCTACCTCGTCGAGGGGGGCAAATCGAGCGACTACCGGCTCACGAAGCAGCTGATGTGGAGCGATCCCGAGGCGTGGTCGGCGCTCATGGGCAAGATCTCCGAGGTCGTCCGCCGCCTGCTGCGCGCGCAGGTCGCCGCCGGCGCGCAGGCCGTGCAGCTGTTCGACTCGTGGGTCGGCTCGCTCTCGATCGACGACTACCGCGAGCACGTGCAGCCGCACGTGCGCCACATCCTCCGCGACCTCGAGGCGACCGGCGTCCCGGTCATCCACTTCGGCACGAACACCGGGGCGCTCCTCGAGGCGCAGCGCGACGCCGGCGGCACGGTGATCGGCGTCGACTGGCGCACGCCGCTCGACAAGGCGTGGCAGCGCATCGGCTACGACCGCGCCGTGCAGGGCAACCTCGATCCGCTGCTGCTCTGCGCGCCGCGCGCCGTCGCCGAGCGCCGCGCGCGGGCGGTGCTCGCCGAGGCCGGCGGGCGCGCGGGGCACATCTTCAACCTCGGCCACGGCATCATCCCGGAGACGCCGGTCGACACGGTCAAGGCGGTGATCGATCTCGTCCACTCCATCCCGCGCGCGTCGCTGCAGGGCGAGCCCGATCGTTGACGCTGCGCCTCGCCCCTCCCGGGGTGATATGGTGCCGCCGCGAGCATGTGCGAGCTCCTCGGGATGGAGTGCAACGTCCCCACCGACATCGTCTTTTCGTTCAACGGCCTCCGGCACCGGGGCGGTCGCACCGGACCGCACGCCGACGGGTGGGGCCTCGCGTTCTTCGAGGGGCGCGCCGCGCGCGTCTTCCTCGACCCGAGCCCCGCGTGCGATAGCCCGCTGGCGCGGTTCCTCGGCGAGACCCCGATCAAGACGCTGCTCGCGATCGGCCACATCCGGCGCCGCACCCGCGGCGACGTCCTGCTCGCCAACACGCACCCATTCGTGCGCGAGCTCTGGGGACGCCACTGGGTCTTCGCGCACAACGGCACGCTGCGCCGCGTCCGGCGCCGCGCGCTGGGCCGCTTCAACCCCATCGGCACGACCGACAGCGAGCACGCGTTCTGCTACCTCCTGGAGGGGCTCCGCAGCGCGTTCCCCAGCTACCCGCGCCGGCCCAGCGAGCTGTGGGCGGCGGTCGCGGCGCTCGGCGGCGAGCTCGGCCGGGACGGCACGTTCAACTTCCTGCTCGGCGACGGGCGCCACCTCTTCGCCCGCTGCGGGACCCGGCTCTGCTACATCGTGCGCAAAGCCCCGTTCGGCGTCGCGACGCTCGCGGACGACGACGTCCGCGTCGACTTCTCCGCCGTCACGACCCCGAAGGATCGCGTCGCCGTGGTCGCGACGACCCCGCTCACCGTCAACGAGACCTGGACCCAAGGGCGGCCGGGCGAGCTCTGGGTATTCGACGGCGGCGAGCTGCGCGCGACGCTCCGGTCGTGAACGACGGCGGCCGGGCTCCCGCGCCGGCCTCCACCCGCCCAGCAGGGCTCGGGTCGTCAATACCCTCCTTGCAGCCGAGGTCGGTTTCTCGGCACCTGCTCCGGCTGGGCCTGTTGATGCCTTTCGAGGCAAACGGTTCCAGCAGCGACGGAGCATGGCTGCTTGGCGAGGAACGCGCTGCTCCGGGAATCATCCCAGGAGGAAATACGCGACCGCGCCAGGGGTGGAGATGGCCACGGAGCAACCTGAAATGAAAAACGCCGCGGCGGACCTGGGGGGGGAAGGTCTCCGCCGCGACGCAGGTCTACTCTACGCACCCCGTGTGCCAAGTCAACCAACCGGCGCTGCTCGGAAGGCGGCCGCGGGCTGCGCGGCCGCGGCGCGCGCGGCGTTCGGTTCCGTTCGGTTCCGTTCGGTTCCGTTCGGCTCCGTTCAGTTCCGCTCAGCTCTGCTCGTTCCGCTCAGTTCAGCGTTGTGATGCGCCCTGGTTTTGAGGCAGAACTCACAGAGCCTCATGCCCGCAGAACGCGGGCTTGCCAGCCGAACCAACACATCGTGCTCCAGCGAACCATTCTCTCCCCTGCCGGCTCGACCGCTCGCCGGACGGGTGGCGGCGCGCCCGGGAAACGCATAGAGAGAGCCGCATCGACGGCAGCGCGAGCTGCACGAGAGAACGGGGCGGCGCATCCACTGCGATACAAGCGCACAATGCCCCACAAGGCGCTTCAGCGAGCACAGGCGATGCGGTGCAGAGCAAGCGACGGTGAGGGGCGGACGGCGTGCGAGGAACAAGCCGAGAGCGTGGAAGGGCACGACGGAGCGCGGCGGGCGACGTGTGCCGCTGTCGGGTCGGGAAGGCGGAGGAATCACCGAAGACGGCTCCGCCCGGATGGCCGTCTTGACGGGAGTCGGGGCATGTCAGTACGCTTTGACGCTGGGCGAGCTAGGGCATATCGAGCCGTTGGATCGCGACCGAAGAGCCGCGCCCGGGTAGGTTCCGTCTCGGGAAGAGCTCGAACGATGTCGAGGCTAGGTCGCACGACGGGTTGGGCTGAGCGCGCGTGAGTGACTTCGACGAAAAGACTCGTGTAACGCAGGTGGTCCAGCCCCCACCGGGCGGCGGCAGCAAGAACACGACCGACTGCCTGGTCGTGATCTACACGAAGGAGCCCACGCTGCTCGGCAAGCGGTTCGTGCTGGAGCACAACCCGACGCGGGTCGGCCGGGGGGCGGACAACCACATCGTGCTCGACGGCGACTCCGTTTCACGGCGGCACGCCCATTTCGAGCAGCGGCCGAGCGCCTGGATGGTCGTCGACGATGGCAGCACCAACGGGACGTACTGCAACGATGAGCAGATCTCCCGCGAGGTGGTGCTGAAGAACGGAGACCGGGTGAAGATCGGCCCGACGATCTTCAAGTTCCTGTCCGGCGCCGACGTGGAGGCGCAATACCACGAAGAGATCTACCGGATGACCATCATCGATGGTCTCACGCAGATCCACAACAAGCGCTACCTCTACGAGGCGCTCGAGCGCGAGATCATCCGCGGCCGCCGCCACGAGCGCGACCTCGCGATCCTCCTGTTCGACATCGACCACTTCAAGCGCATCAACGACGTCCACGGCCACCTGGCCGGCGATTTCGTGTTGAAGGAGGTCGCGCGCATCGTGCAGAGCCGCATCCGCCGCGATGAGGTCTTTGCGCGGTACGGCGGCGAGGAGTTCGCCATCATCCTGCCCGAGACGTCGATCGAGGGCGCCGCGGCGCTCGGCGAGACGCTGCGGCAGAAGGTCGCGGAGCACCTCTTCGTCTTCCAGGCCGACAGCATCCGCGTGACGATCAGCGTCGGCGTGGCGCTGCTGCAGGAGGGCGATCGCACCGCGAACGACCTCATCAAGCGCGCCGACGAGCGCCTCTACCACGCGAAGAACAGCGGGAGAAACCGCGTCTGCGCCTGAGCTCGGGGCCACGGGCGCGCTAGATCCCGGCGGAGGAACGACGATGCCGAACAGCGAGCTGCCGCTGCCGGCGGCGCTGGACCCGGACGGCGGCGAGGCGCTGCCCGAGATCATGGTGCCGCCGCCTGGTCCAAGGTCGCGGAGCGCCCTCGAGCGGCTCGAGCGCGTCGAGTGCCCGGCGTTCGGCCGGCGCCGCGAGGCGCGGGCGCAGAAGAGCGGCGCCGAGATGCTCCCGATCGTGCTGTCGCACGGGCGCGGCGCCAACGTCTGCGACGTCGACGGCAACCGCTACGTCGACCTGTGCGCGGGCTTCGGCGCGCTGCTGCTCGGCCACGCGGCGGCGCCGGTGCGGCGCGCGGCGGAGGAGCAGATGTCGCGGCTGACGCTCGCCCTCGGCGACGTGTACTCGGCCGACGTGAAGATCGCCCTCCTGGAGCGCCTCGCGGCGCTGCACCCCGGACCGTCGCCGATGGCGCTGCTCGGCCAGAGCGGCAGCGACGCGATCACGGCGGCCATCAAGACGGCGGCGCTCGCGACCGGGCGGCCGGGGCTAGTCGCCTTCGAGGGCGCGTACCACGGCCTCGGGTACGCGCCGCTCGCGGCGTGCGGGCTGCGCGAGAGCTACCGGTCGCCGTTCGCGGAGCAGCTCAACCCACGCGTGACGTTCGCGCCGTACCCGCGCGACGAGGCGGGCGCGGCGCGCGCGCTCGACGCGGTCGAGGCGGCGCTGCGCGGCGGCGAGATCGGCGCGATCCTGCTCGAGCCGATCCTCGGGCGGGGCGGCTGCGTCGTCCCGCCCGACGCGTTCCTGGGCGCGGTCTGCGACGCGGCGCACCGGCGCGGGGCGCTCGTGATCGCGGACGAGATCTGGACCGGCCTCGGTCGGTCGGGGGCGATGACGCGCACCGGGGCGATCGGGGCGCCCGCGGACATCCTCTGCTTCGGCAAGGGGCTCGGCGGCGGGCTCCCCATCTCCGCGTGCGTGGCGCCGGAGCCGATCATGCGCGCGTGGGCGCGCGAGGCCGAGGTGGTCCACACCTCGACGCACTCCGGCTCGCCCCTCGCGTCGAGCGCCGCGCTCGCGACGCTCGACGCCCTGGACGCAGGCCAGCTGGCCGCGCGCTCGCGCGACGTGGGCGCGCGCTTCCAGGCGGCGCTCCGGGAGGCGCTGCGGGGCCGAGCGGGCGTCGTCGACGTGCGCGGCGCCGGGCTCATGGTCGGCGTGGAGCTCGAGAGCGCCGAGCTCGGGCTGCGGGCGATGCGCGGGATGCTGGCCGAGGGCTACCTGGTCCTCACGGGCGGGGTGCGCGGCGAGACGCTGACGCTGACGCCGGCGCTCACCATCCCCGAGGCGCTGCTGTCGGCCGCGGCCGGCGCGCTGGCGCGCGTGCTTTCGTCCTAGGCGCGCGCGGCGCGTGCTATCCCGGTCGCGTGGGATCGATCGATCAGAGCGAGGCGCTGCACCGCCGCGCGCAGGCGTTCATCGAGGCGTCGCTCCTCCCGGACAGCGCGGGGTCGCCCGGCGCCGGCCGAGCGGCGGCGGCCTCGCTTCAGCAGGGCGAGGGCGCGGCGGACGCCGCGCTCCCGGACACGTTCGACGCGCTCGCGATCGCCCTCGCCCGGCACCAGGCCGCGCGGTGCGCGCCGGTCGCCCGCCTCTTCAAGGCGCGCGGCGTGGACGTCGACACGATGCAGCGCGCGGCGCAGATCCCCGCGGTGCCGTGCGACGTCTTCCGGTTCGCGCGCGTCGCGGCCCACCCGCCCGAGGCGAACGAGCGCGTCTTCCGCACGAGCGGGACCTCCCTCGGCGCGGCGTCCCGCGGCGAGCACCCGTTCCGCACCACCGCGACGTACGAGCTCGCCGCGGTCGCCTGGGGCGCGCGCCTCCTGTGGCCCGACAGCGCGCGGCTCCGCGCGATCGTCCTGGCGCCGCCGCTCGACGAGGTCCCGGACTCGTCGCTCGGGTTCATGATCGATCGCTTCGCCGCGCGCCTCTCGGGGCCGGCGAGCTGGCACGTGCGCGGCGGCGAGCTCGACGCCGCGGGGTTCGCCCGCGCGTGCGCCGAGGCGCGCGCCGCGGGCGAGCCGGCCATCGTGCTCGGCACCTCGTTCGCGTTCGTCCACCTGCTCGAGGCCGGGCTGCCCGAGGGCGCGACGCTGCTGCCCGGAGGGAGCCGCGCGATGCAGACCGGCGGCTACAAGGGCCGCTCGCGCGAGGTGCCCGCGGAGGAGCTGCGGGCGTCGATCGCGCGATCGCTCGGGGTGCCCCTCTCGCACGTCGTGGGCGAGTACGGCATGACGGAGCTCTCGAGCCAGCTCTACGAGGGCACGCTCGCGGCGGCGCTCGCCGGCAGGCCGGGCCCCGCGCCGGGGATCTACCTCGCGCCGCCCTGGACGCGCGTCACCGCGGTCGACCCCGAGACGCTCGCGCCGCTCCCCGCCGGCGAGATCGGGCTCGCGCGGATCGTCGATCTCGCGAACGTCGACTCGGCGGTGGCCATCCAGACGGCCGATCGCGTGCGCGTCACCGAGGAGGGCGTCGAGCTCTTGGGCCGCGCGTCCGGGGCGCCGCCGCGCGGCTGCTCGATCGCGATCGACCAGATGCTCGGCGGCGGCCCGTGATGGACGACGGCGCGGCGCGGCGCCGCCGGGTGGAGCGCGCGGTCGCCGCGGCGGCGCGGATCGCGGACGCGCGCGACCCGCTCGGCCAGGAGGCGCGGCGGCGGCTGCCCGCCACGAGCGGCCTCTCCCCGGAGGGCGTGGAGCTCGCGCTCGGCCGCCACCTCGAGGTCGCGCCGAGCAGCGGCGAGCTCGACGCGCTCGTGGCGACCGCGGGGCGCGCGCGCCGCTGCCACGTGGTGCTCGCCGCGAACGTCTGCACGGCGCCGCTGCGGGCCATCGCCGTCGCGGCGGCGACGGCGCCGGAGGTCCTCGTGCGCCCGTCGCGCCGCGATCCCGTCGTCGCGGAGCTCCTCGTGCGCGCGCTCTCGGCCGACGAGGGCTTCGCGCGCGACGGCGGCGCCATCGCCCTTGTCGCGGACGTGGCGCTCGGCGACGCCGGGGCGCAGGCGGCGGGCGAGGAGCCCCGCGACAGCGCGCCGCGCGCCGAGCTGCACGTCTACGGCTCGGACCAGACCGTGGCGACGCTGCGCGCCCAGGCCGGGCGCGGCGTGCTCGTGCGCGGGCACGGCGCCGGCCTCGGGCTCGCCGTCGTCGGCCCCGACGCGCGCCTCGCCGAGGCGGCGCGCGACATCGCGGACGACGTCGTGCCGTTCGATCAGCGCGGCTGCCTGTCGCCGCGCTTCGTGCTGGTGGAGGGCCCGGCCGAGCGCGCCGAGGCGCTCGCGCGCGCCCTGCACGAGGCGCTCGCGGCCGCGGGCGCGCGCGTCCCGCGCGGGCAGCTCGACGGCGCCGCGCGCGCCGAAGTGGCGATGTACCGGGCCACCCTCGAGGCCGTGGGCTCGTTCTGGGAGGGCGAAGGGCACGGGGTCGGCGTGGATCCGGCGCCGCGGTCGCTGCTGCTGCCGCCCGCGGCGCGCGTCGTCCACGTGGCGGCGAGCGGCGCCGGCGCGGCTCCGGCGCTGCTCGCGCCGATCCGCGGCGCGATCACCGCGATCGGCGCCGGCGGCGGCGGCGAGCTCGCGCGCGCCGTGTCCGCCGCGGCCCCGCGCGCCCGGGTCTCGGCGCTGGGGTGGATGCAGCGCCCGCCCCTGGATGGCCCGGTCGACCTGCGGGCGCGCTGATCTCCGTGACCGGCCGCGCGGCGGCGGGCGGACGGCGCGCCGGCAGCGCGCGCGTCGCGCCGCGGGCGCGGCCTCGGCGGCGGCGCGATCCGGGCGCGCTCGCGTGCGAGGTGCGCTCGAGCGACGGTGTGTGATAGCGATCGTCGTATGTCGTCGCGCACCGATGATCCGAAGGCGACCCACCCGCCCACGGAGCTCGAGGCGATCGCGAGCCCGCCCGCGGCGCCGCTCGACGTGGAGGGCGCACGGGAGGGGCTCGTGGACGGTGGACCGCCGGACGAGCGCCACGCGGGCGCGG
This sequence comes from Sorangium sp. So ce836, assembly GCF_028553905.1. NCBI lineage: Bacteria > Pseudomonadati > Myxococcota > Polyangiales > Polyangiaceae > Sorangium > Sorangium sp. So ce836. The sequence continues at coordinate 12,795,096 of NZ_CP102233.1, forward strand.
GCTCCCCCGCGCCGAGCGATCCGGCCGGCAGCTCGGCCCGCGCTGCGCAGGCCGGCGGCGAGACGGAGCCCGAGGGCGAGGACGCGCCGCCGTCGGTCACCTCCGCCAGGATCCACGTGCGCCGCGACGAGCGCCTGGATCTCGTCATCGAGTACCTGGCCTTCGTGGCGAAGCCGATGCCGCTGTCGCTCCTCCTCGACGAGGCGCCGCAGCGGATCGCCGCCATCCTCGGCGCCGACGTGGCGTCGCTGTACCTCCTCGAGGGCGACGGCGACGAGCTCGTGCTGCGCGGCAACGTCGGCTTCCCGCGCGAGGCGCGCGGCACGGTGCGGCTCTCGGTCGGGCAGGGCATCACGGGCATGGCGGTCGAGTGCTTGCGCCCGATCTCGGTCGTCCAGGCGACGGAGCACGAGCGCTACCGCGCGTTCCCGGAGCTCCGCGAGGAGCGGTTCCCGGTCTTCCTGGCGGCCCCGATCCTCGGCAGCGGCCGCCCGCTCGGCGCCCTGGTCGTGCAGCGGGCGGGGGATCGCGCCTTCACGGCGCGGGACGTCGAGCTCCTCATGGCCCTGACGGCGCCGATCGCGGCCGGCGCGCGCCACGCGCAGGTGCTCGACGAGCTGCGCGAGCGGCGGCGGCGCACCGGCGGGGGCACGCGCAAGGTCACGCTGCCGGGGCTGCCCGTGGTCCCGGGTCGCGCGCTCGGCGCCATCGCGGCCCTGCGGCGGCCGGCCAGCTCGTCGCTCGGCCCGCAGCGGGGCCGCGGCGATCCGAAGCTCCTGCGGCTCGCCTTCGACATCGCCGAGAAGGCGCTCGTCGAGCTCCACGCCCGCGCGGCGGAGCGGGGGATCGCGCAGGACGCGGCGTTCCTCTCGACCTACCTCCTGATGATCGGCGACGGCCGCCTGCGCGCGCGCGCCTTCGAGCTCGCGGCCGGCGGGCGCACCGTCGCGCAAGCGCTCGGGACGGTCGCCCGCGAGGTGGCGCGGGCCGCCAACGGGATCGTCGGCGACCCGTTCTTGCAGGACCGCGCCCGCGACATCGAGGACCTCTGCGACGCGATCCTGATGCTGGCGACCCCGGACGCCCGGGCCGAGCTCCCGTCGAAGGCGGTCCTCGTCGGCGACCAGCTGACCGTGTTCGATCTCCTGATCTCCGCCCGCGCCAACCCCGTCGGCGTCGCGCTCAGCGAGCGGTCCGGGCCGCGCTCGCACGTGCTCCTCCAGCTGCTCGGCGTGCCGTCGATCGTGGATGTGGCGGGCGCGTTCCGCTGGGCGTCGCCGGGCGACGTCGCGCTCCTCGACGCGGACCATGGCTTTCTGGTGATCAACCCGTCGCGGGCCGAGGTCGCGACGGTCCGCGCGGCGCGGCGCAAGGGGCCGCCGCTGCCCGGGCCGACGCCGGACGACGACGGAGAGGACGAGCCGACGAACTGAGCACCGGCCGGGGCCGGTGCTCGCGGCTCAGCGGCTGGGCTGCGCGGCGGCGGCCGGGTCGGCCGGCGGCGTTCCCTGGGCGCTCTGCAGCTCCTTCTTGGCGCGCCAGTTCGCCAGGCGCTTCGTGTCGCGTCGCTTCTTCTTGGCTCTCACTGCGGGCTTCTGCGGCATGGCCGGGGTATAGCCGCTCGAGCCCCTCGAGGGAACCCCGTACCTCGGCCGCCGCACCTCCGGCGGGCCGCCGGGCGTTGACGCCTCACGGCGCCCGCCCCATGACCGCTCGTCCAATGAACGTCCGTCTCGTGCATGAGTTCCGCTTCGAGGCCGCCCACCGCCTCCCCAAGGTGCCGCAGGGGCACAAGTGCGCGCGCCTCCACGGTCACAGCTTCAAAATCGAGGTCGCGATCCGAGGCCCCGTGAACGAGGAGACGGGGTGGTTCATCGATTACAGCCACCTCTACGAAGCCTGGGCGCCCCTCCACGACCTGCTCGATCACAACTACCTGAACGAGGTCCCGGGGCTGGAGAACCCGACGAGCGAGGTGCTCGCCCGGTGGATCTGGAACCGCCTCGCGCCGTCGCTGCCGTCCTTGAACCGGGTCACCGTCTTCGAGACCTGCGACGCCCGCTGCGAGTACGAGGGCGACTAGCTCCGATGAAGACGCTCGTCTGCCGCTGCGAGGACGTCACCCTGCACGAGCTCGAGGCCGCGATGGAGCGCGGCTACAAGGACATCGAGTCCGTCAAGCGCTACACGGGCTTCGGCACCGGCTGGTGCCAGGGCAAGTGGTGCCTCGCGCTCTGCGCGCGGCTCATCGAGGAGCGCGGGGGCGACGTCCAGAAGCCGATCACGCCGCGACCCCCGTACCACCCGGTCTCGCTCGCGGCGCTCGCCGGGCTCGACGAGCTCGGCCTCCGCGGCGGCGGGCACGAGCGCTAGCGCCGGCCGCGCCGCCTCCGCGCGCGCGCCCGTCGCCGGCGCCCCGGCCCCGTCGTCAGCCGAGCGGCCGCCGGGCGCTCGCGCACCCGACGTTCACGGTCAGCTCGAAGACGCCCTCGGACCAGTACTTCGAGACCGCGTGGTGCAGGTACGTGAGCATCGAGTCGATGATCTGCGGCTCGAGGTCGAGCATCGCCGTCGCGTCGGGGATCACCATCAGCCGCGAGATGGGGTCCTCGAGGAACTCGCGCCCGCTGTCGAACGACACCGCGATGAGCTGGACGTCGACCTCGACCTCGTCGAACCCGGCGTCCTCGATCTCCTCGGCGATGGTCTCGAGCGTCGGGCGGCTGGCGGAGGCGGCGTCGACCGCCGCGCCGAGCTCCGACAGGTCCTGCTTGAGCGCGCACTCCCGCGCGATGTCGGCCACCTCCGGGAACGAGCCGCGCAGCGGCAGCGCGATGAGCGCCTGGCCGCCGGGGACCAGCACCCGGCGCAGCTCGGCGAGGAGCTGCGCCCGCTCGTCCGGGCGGCAGACCGGGTGCAGCGTGAACGCGTGGGTGAAGCTCGCGTCCGGCAGCGGCGTGGGCAGGGCGTCGGCGAGCACGTAGCTCGCGTTCATCCCGGAGAACAGCGCCGCCTTGGCGCGCGCGAGATCGAGCGCGGCGGCGGACCCGTCGATCCCCACGAGGGTCGCGCCGGGCAGCTTGTCGGCCACGATCGCGTCGGGGAAGCCGCTCCGACAGCCGAGGTGGGCGATGCGCGCCGCCTCCGAGGGCAGCAGCATGTCCACCGCCAGCGAGGCGAAGAACGAGATGTAGCGCGGGACGACCGCGTGCTCGAACAACACGGCGTCCGCCGCGCTCAGCGGCGGGCCGATCATCAGGCGACCCCGTCCTCTTCCTCCTCGTCGTAGGGCGCGAGGAGGCCGAGCGCCTCTTCGGCGAGCTCACCGATCGTGACCTCCGACGTCGCGTCGTCGCCGCCGTCGTCGGCCAGCTCGACCGTGCGCATGTCGCCGATCAGCGGCTGGATCAGCGGCGCGTGCGCCGGGTCGCCGATCTCGACCAGGGTCTCGATCGCCGCCGCCACCGCGTCCGGATCCTTGTGGCCGAGGAACTGGCCGAGCAGCTTCGGCACGCCCGGCTCCGGAACCTCGGCGATGAGGTACGGCAGCTCCGGCAGCGCGGACGACCCGACCGGCAGCCGCTTGAGCGCCCGCTCGATCGCCTGCGCGACCTCCTTGAAGCGGTCGTAGGCGAGCGACTCGATCTCCTCGCCCGCCGCCTGCCGCGCCTCGGGGTGCTCCGAGGCGAGCACGTCGATGAGCGCGTCGAGCGCGCGCGGGCCCTCGTGCTCGCCGAGCAGCGACGCGATGCGCACCAGCCGGAGCGCCGCCTCGTCCTCGTCGGTCTCGCGCGCCGCGCTCGCGATCGCGTCCGTGAGGACGTCCAGCAACGCATCGCCGGGCATGGCCGCCAGATCGTCGTGGAGCCGGCGAGCCGTGCGCTCCGCGTCGAACAGCTTGTTCAGGGTCGTCTCGATAGCTTGGCGATTTTGCACGAAGAGGAGCTATCAACAGCGCGCCGCCTCCGCAAGCCGGCAGGCAGCAAGGGCCTGTTCCCCGCGGATTCCCGTCCACGGCGGGCGCGGCCACGCCGGCCCGGCGCTACCGCATCGCGCTCGCCAGCCGCGCGCGATGCGGTAGACCGTTCATGGCATGCGCGCGTCCGGCTCATCGCAAGCCCGCCCGACGAGGGCGGCGGTCTCCCCTTCCCCGCTCGTGCGCGGCGCCGCGGCGTCCGCCCTCGTCCTTGCGCTCGGGGGCCTCGACGACCCCGCGCCGCCGCCGCCCGCGGTCGTCCCTCCGGCGGCCGCGGCGCGCGGCGCCGCGGGCGCGGCGGCGCTCTGCGGCCCGCGCACCGTGCCGGAGGGCGCCGCGTGCGTCCCGCTGCCGGCGCCGGGCGCGCCGCTCCCCGAGGGCGGCGCCGCGGCGCTCTCCGGCCCGGGCGGCGCGCGTCCCGCCGGGGCGGGCGCGCGCGGGCAGGCCTACGAGCACATCCCCCGCCGCCCGGAACGTCCGGCGAGCGCCGCCGCGTATGCGTTCCCGATCGGCGCGCCGGATCAGGCGCCCGGGTTCCTCCTCGTCGAGGGCGCTCCAGCGCAGCCGGGCGCGCCGCCTCCGGCGGGCCCCGTCGCCGCCATCGGCGCCGCGCGACCCGAGCCGCCGTCCTGGGCCGGCGGGGTCGACCTCGCGGCGGCGCGGGGCGAGCGCGTGGTGTCGCTGCGGCTCGAGGGGCAGGAGGGGAAGGCCGAGGTCGTCTTCGTCGGCGAGCTGTCCGGGATCACGGTCGCCACGGCGCACGACGTGCGCGAGGCGCGCGACGTGGATCGCGTGCGCAGGTACGTCCTGCTCCACGGCCACCTCGACCGCCCCGGCCCCGGCGTCGTGGCGGGCGCGCGCCTCGACGCGGGCGACGTGGTCGGGTACGCCGGCGACACCGGCAGCCCGGGCCTCGTCCGGCTGCGCCTCGAGGCGCGGCAGCTCCGCGAGGGCGCGCGGCTCTCGGATCTCGATCCGAAGCGCATCATCGACGCCGCGGTGACGGTGCCGTGCGACCTCCGCAACGTGCTGCCGCTCCGTCAGGGCGCGAGCTTGTAGCCGAAGCCGTACACCGTGAGGATGTGCTCCGGCTTGTCGGGCGAGCGCTCGATCTTCTTGCGCAGCTTGACGATGAAGTTGTCGACCGTGCGGTTCGACGGCCCCGCCTCGATCCCCCAGATCTTCTGGAGGATCTCCTCGCGCGAGACCGGCTGGCCCAGGCGCTCGTGCAAGAGGCGCAGGAGCTCGACCTCGTAGAACGACAGCTGATCCGACCGCGAGCCCCGCGAGACCGTGTGGGCGGTCATGTTGACCTGCACGTTGCCGATGGTGAACACCTCGACCGGCGCCTCGGCGGGCCGGGCGGCGCGGCGGAAGAGGGCGCGCAGCCGGGCGATGAGCTCGCCCACGCTGAACGGCTTGGTCACGTAGTCGTCGGCGCCCGCGTCGAGGCCGCGGATCTTGTCGATCTCCTGGCCGCGGGCCGTCAGCATAATGATCGGCACGAACGCGTCCCAGCGGCGCAGGTCCTCGCAGACCTTGAAGCCGTTGGTGTCGGGGAGCATGAGGTCGAGCAGGATCGCGTCCGGCTTCTCCTGCCGGGCGAGCAGCACGCCGTCCTTCCCCTTCGACGCCGACGCCACCGAGAAGCCCTCGAACTCGAGGGCATCCGTCAGCCCCAGCACGATGTGGGGCTCGTCCTCGATGATCAGGATCTTCTTGCGTGCCGCCACGACGGAGTGCGGTCTTAGCACAAAACCCGCCGGGCCCCGCGAGGGCCCTGCCGGCCGGCGGCGCCGGAGCCCGTCCGGGGCCACAAAAAGCGGCGCGGGGCGCGATCTCGCGATCGGCCCCGCGCGCCGGGTCAGCCCGCCGTCAGCCTACTCGCCGGAGCAGGTGATGAACAGCGTGGAGCCCTGCTGGGCTTCGCCCTTGCCCGTGAACCGGATCTTGCGCCGCTCGGTCGACGGGCAGTCGGCGACGATGGCCGGGTCGCCGACCTTGATCGAGGGATCGACGTAGCACCACCCGTGCACCGGCTGGCCGTCGGCCTCGACGTTGTCGTTGACGTTGGTCCTGCACGCTTCGGCCGCACCTTCCTTGAGCTGCTGGATCTCGCACACGCAGTCCCAGCCGGAGACCTTCGCGATGTCGAGGGCGAGCACCTCCTCGACCGCGGCGAAGCGAGTCGCGTCCGGCGGCACCGCGGCGCGCCCCGTCGCAGGGTCGCAGCCGCACTGGCCCTGCGAGTTGCGCGCCTCGAGGATCAGGCAGGAGACCTGCTTTTGGTCGTCGGGGGTCAAGGTGCGCGGCAGGCACTGGCCGCCGAGCACCGTCTTCAGGCGGTCGATGATGGCGCCGATCGCCGGCCGGTAGCCGTAGTCGGCGTCGTTAGTGCGTTCGAGCTGCGCCGGGCACACCGAGCCGACGATGCCCTGGGGTCCGAGCTCGCGGATGAGCTGCAGCTCGCGGAGGCCCGGGTAGGCCTTCGCCTTGATCTGCGTCGTCGTCCTGGCCCCCGGGGCTTCCTGGCTGCTCCCGGCTTCCGGCCGGCACAGCGGGTTGTCGTTCGGCGCGCCCTGGAGCTCCCTGCAGTCGCAGCTCTGCGCGTTGCCCTCGCAGGATTTCGACTGGGGGAGATCGAAGATGCACGCGTACTGGAGATCGCCGGTGCTCCCCTGCGGGATCGTGTACTCGCGGCCGTTGATGGTGTTCCAGCCCGTCTGGTCCGGCTGGATGATCGTGTCGCCGGTGATCGGGTTCGAGCCCGAGCGCGGCGCCGTCGACTCGACCATGAAGGGATCCTTCGGCGCCTGGTACTTCGCGGGGTCGCCGAGGATGAGCTCCCAGGTGCTGCTGAACGCGTTGTCGAGCAGCGGGGAGCCGAGCTCGGTCGCGTTCTTGAACCCGCCGACCGGCTCGCCGTCCTCGTTGAGGCCCTGCAGGAGGTCCGGCTCGCCCGCCGCGTTCAGGCGCGCGATGTCCTGCCAGGGCACGCCGACGATGCCGGCGAAGAAGACGAGCCCGGGATCGCGGATGATGGAGTCCTCGTCGTCCGTGACCAGATCGCTGAAGATCGGGTTCGGGACGAGATCGCCCTGGCGGTTCGGGATCTGCGCCTCGGTGAAGGCGCGCCGGTAGCGCTCGATCGGGTAGAGGAAGTCGAAGCCGAACCGGCGCTTCTGATCCCAGCAGCGGGAGTTCACCGGATCCTCGGCGGCGCTCAGCCGGGCGGGGAAGCCGTCCGAGCCCGTGCAGGCCTCGTCGACCGGGCAGCCATCCTGGTTCTGGCTGCACGACCTGCAGCACTTGTTGCCCGGGTCGGTGGCGCACTCGGAGCGCGGCCGCCACAGGCGGAAGCCATTCCTGGTCTCAGCGACGAGGTAGTTGCGGCCCTCCTCGCGGATCGAGCAGTCGTTCTCGTCGCTGAGCATGATGATCGCGAGGAGGGAGCTCGGCCGGAGGAAGGCTTCGCGTTGCTGGATGACGGTGCCGTCCAGGCCGATCGGCACGGCGGCGTCGCCCTGGATCTCGATCCGCTCGTAGGGCTCGGGGTCGACGAGGAAGCGGTACACGCTCTCGAGCTGCGCCTCGAAGCCGCAGCCGGACTGCCCGGTGCCCTTGACCATCGCCCTGAGCTGCCCGACGAGCGACGTGTCGTTGAGATCGGCGTTCGAGTCGCTCTCGATGTCCGCCTCGCCGTCTTCCGGGTCGGCCCTCCCCGGCTCTCCGTTCTCGTCGCGCTTCTGATCGGGGTCCCAGGCCAGGAAGCCCTTGTTGAGGTAGGTCGGGATGTCGTTGACGTGGGAGTTCTCGTCGGTGCGCGCGAGGAGGTGCGCCATGTCCACGTTCGAGGCGCTCGTCATCTCCGGGCAGGCGCCCGAGCCGTGGCCGCCGAGGCTCGAGCTGATGATGCCGATGTGGATGTCCTTGACCGGCTCGAACTCGCGCTTGAAGTCCGTCGGGCAGTCTTCGTTCGGCGACGAGACGGTCTCGGGCGGCCGCGTGCCGCTCTTGTGGATGCAGCGCGGGTTGACGAGGCCCTGCACGAGGTCGGGGATGGCGGTGGAGAGGATGTCCTGCTTGTCGGCCATCGAGCCCGAGTTGTCGATGGCCAGGAGGAGGTCGATCTTGTCGACCGAGCTCTGGGTCAGCCGCTCGACGATCGTCGACGTCGTGCGGGGCTCGTTCGTGGCGATGGGGCGGTTCAGACATCCGAAGGCGCTGCCTGTGCCCGCGACCAGGAGGCCCGCCATGGCGAGCCTCACCGCGCCCCTCCACGGGCGCCTCCTCTCACGCTCAATCCGCGTCATCATTGGACTTTCCTTTCGACCACCGATCCAGTTGCGCGGCGGTCAAGCCACTGAACGGGCCCTTCGTCCGCGGGCCCATGACCGACTTCCGCAGGCGATCCGCGGCTCGACGGGAGCCCGATGCTAAGGACCCGACCGGAATGCTGTCAATTCGACCCGTCGGCCCCGCCCGGACCCGCCTGAGGGCGCCGTAGCAAAGGAGGTGCCGCCGCCGCGCTTCGAGGGGCTCCATCGCCGCGCTCGGTCGCGCCGTCAACTTGATTGCGTAACGCCAACTCTGTAGGCGATCCGCCTGGTTGGGCACATTGTCCCACCTAGCCGCAGATCGATCGGCTCCACCTCAACCCCGGTCGGGTCGGCTCCACCTCAACCCCGGTCGGGTCGGCTCCACCTCAACCCCGGTCGGGTCGGCCCCCCGGTCGGGTCGGCCCCACCTCAACCCCGGTCGGGTCGGCTCCACCTCAACCCCGGTCGGGTCGGCCCCACCTCAACCCCGGTCGGTCGGCCTCGTCGTCCTGGCGGCCTCAACCTCGGTCGGCCTCGACGGGTGGCACGGCAGCTCAACCCGGGTCGGCCGTCGCCGTCGCCGCACCTCGACCTCGGTCAAAAGGGGCGGCTGGCTCGATCGCGCCACCCGCGCCGCGACGGGTTGCCGCTTCCCAGCAGGGCGGAGTTGTGGTCAGTGCCCGAGCATGTTGCGCGTCGCCCTCGCCATGGTCCCGGAGGTCCGGCAGCTCCTCGCCGAGGATCCGGCGCAGCTCTCCGAGCTGCTGGACGAGATCCACGACGAGGACCTCGCCGATCTCATCGGCCTGCTGGACGACGCCGAGGCCGCGAAGGTCCTCATGGCGCTCAAGGCCGAGGAGGCCGCGCCCATCTTCGAGCGCCTCGACGGCGAGACCCAGGAGGCGCTCGTCGAGCAGATGGGCGTCGAGAGCATCGCGCCGATCGTCTCCGAGATGGCGGCCGACGACCGCACCGACCTCATCGAGGCCCTCCCCGACCAGGTCAGCGGCACGCTGCTCTCCACGCTGGAGAAGGTCGACCCCGAGGCCGCCGCCGAGGTCGAGGAGCTCGCCAAGTGGCCCGAGGACAGCGCCGGCGGCCTCATGACCACCGACTACGTGTCGGTGGGCATCCACCTCACGGTCGCCGACGTGATCGAGCGCATCCGCGCCGTCGGCGAGGACGCCGAGACCATCTACTACGTGTACATCGTCTCCGATCGCGGGCACCTCATCGGCGTCGTCTCGCTGCGCGATCTGCTGCTCGCCTCGCCGTCCGAGAAGCTCTCGAACGTGATGACCGAGAACGTCTTCGCCGTCAGCCCCGAGACCGACCAGGAAGAGGTCGCGCGCACCATGGCGAAGTACGACTTCAGCGCGCTGCCCGTGCTCTCCGCGGACCGGAAGCTGCTCGGCGTCATCACCGTCGACGACGTGATGGATGTCCTCACCGAGGAGCAGTCCGAGGACATGCAGCGGCTCGGCGCGGTCGGCCCCATCGAGGACAGCTACTTCAAGACGAGCTTCTGGACGTTCATCCAGAAGCGCGCCCCCTGGCTCGCCGTGCTGTTCGTCGGCGAGTTCATGACCGGCGAGGTGCTCCGGCGTTTCGAGCACGACCTCGAGGCCGTCGCGACGCTCGCCTACTACGTGCCCCTGCTCATCTCGACGGGCGGCAACTCCGGCTCGCAGTCGTCGTCGCTCATCATCCGCGGCCTCGCCGTCGGCGACCTGCGCGTCGGCGACTGGGCGAGCGTCCTCGCCCGCGAGCTCGGACAGGCGGTCGTGCTCGGCCTCATCCTCTCGGTCATCGGCATGCTCCGCGTCTGGCTCTGGGGCGACGGCACCGGCTTCGTCCTGACGATCGGCGTGACGCTGATGGCGATCGTCCTCATGGGCTGCACCGTGGGCGCGATGCTCCCCCTCCTGCTCCGGCGCCTCGGCCTCGATCCGGCGACCAGCTCCACGCCGTTCATCGCGAGCCTCGTGGACGTCCTCGGGATCCTGCTCTACTTCACGATCGCCCGCCTCTTCCTGTCCGATTTGCTCGCGCAGGCCGGGGCGGGCGGGTGAGCAGCCCCTTCTGCCGCGCCGTCCGGACCGACGAGGCGCCGGCTCCCCCGCTCGACGCGCCGCGCGCGGCGCGCCGCTCGACGCGCCGCGCGCCCCTCGACGCGCCGCGCGCCCCTCGACGCGCCGTGAGCCCTTGACGCGTCGGCCCCCATGGGGGAGTGAAACTGTCGATTTTCGTTCGGCGCAACGTGCGCTGAACCGCTCCTAGGGAAGGAGTCAAGATGGCCGAAGGCTTGAATCGCGTGATGCTGCTCGGCAACCTGGGCGCCGACCCCGAGCTCCGGTTCACCCAGGGAGGGCAGGCAGTCCTGAACCTGCGGCTCGCGACGACCGAATCGTACCTGGATCGCGACAAGGTCCGGAAAGAACGGACGGACTGGCACAATGTCGTGATCTGGGGCAAGCGCGCCGAGGCCTTGGGCAAGATCCTCAGCAAAGGCTCCTCGATCTTCATCGAAGGCTCGCTCCGCACGTCGAGCTACGACGATCGGGATGGCAACAAGCGTTACAAGACCGAGGTGATCGCGAACAACGTCCTGCTGACGGGCGGGGGCCGCGGCCGCGGCGTCGCCAACGACGACGCCGGGTTCGGCGCTGATCCCGGCGGCGGTGGCGGCAGCTACGGCGGTGGTGGCGGCGGCTACGGCGGTGGCGGTGGCGGCGGCGGCTACGGCGGTGGTGGCGGCGGCGGCGGTCGCCCGGCCGGCGGCGGCTACAACCGCGGCGGTGGCGGTGGCGGCGGCGGCGGCGGTCGCCCGGCGCCTGCGGCGCCGGATCCCGGTCCCCCTCCGGACGATTTCGGCGGCGGCTACGGCGGCGGCAACGACGACGACATCCCGTTCTGATCGCTCTCGCTTCCGGGTTCCGGGCCGAGGGGTCGGCTAGGGCCGCGGCCGCGGCCGCCTCGCCAGCACCACGGCCACGCCCGCCGCCGCGAGCACCCCGAGCCCCGCGGCCGCCGCGAGCGGCTCCTCCGCGGCGAGGAAGATCGCCCGCACGAGCAACCCCGGCGCCGGCGGCGCCACGAACGCACCCTCGATCTCCGTCGCGCCGAGCAGCGCCCCGCATCGGGCGCCCGCCCCCTGCGCCGGCTCCAGGCAGACCACGCTGCAGAGCGCCGCGTCGTGCTCGCTCCCCGCGAAGCCGAGCACGTGCCGCCCACGGATCGCCACCGCGCGCTCGCCCGCCCTCCCCGCCGCCTCGAACGGCTGCTCGAACCGCTGCTCGAGCGATCGGATCGGCCCTGCCTCCCACCGCTCGATCGTCACCCCGAGCGCCCCGCGCACGAGCCCCGACGCCCGATCGAGCACCAGCTCCTCCAGGCCGGTGACCCACCGCCGCGACGGGGCCGTCGCGCAGACCGCGCGCAGCGACACATCGTCCGCTTCGACGCCGCGCCGCAGCGTCACCTTCGCCCCCGCGATCGACGACACGTCGATCGCGGGCAACGCGTCCGGCGGCGCGTCGCGCCCCCCGGCGGGCAGCGAGAGGCGCAGCGAGAGGCCCGGCGCCACGCCGTGCAGCTCAGACGCGCTCGAGCTCATCCATCAACGCGAGCACCTCGCTGCGGATCTCGACCAGCGCCGCGCGCATCCGCTGCACCTCCTCGTGGCTCGCGCCCGCGTCGGGGGCCGGCGGCTCGATCCCGCCCTCGCGCAGCTTGCGCCGCGCCCCGGCGATCGTGAAGCGATGCGAGTAGAGGAGCTCCTTCACCTTGAGGAGCGTCTCGACGTCGCGACGGCTGTAGACCCGCTGCCCCTTCGCCGATTTCTGCGGGCGGATGGAGCGGAACTCCGTCTCCCAGTACCGGAGCACGTGCGGCTCGACCCCGACGATGCCGGCCACCTCGCCGATCCGGTAGTACAGCTTCGCCGGAAGCTGTTGGCGCACCGCCAAGCGGTCTACTCCTCGGCCGCCGAGGCCGTCTCGCGCGGGTTGAGGGCCTGCTTCAAGATCTGGCTCGCCTTGAAGTTCAGGACCCGGCGCTCGGTGATCAGGATCGGGTCGCCGGTCTGGGGATTGCGGCCCTGCCGCTGGCGCTTGTCGCGCAGCACGAAGTTGCCGAAGCCAGAGATCTTGATCTTCTCCCCGCGCCCCAGGGTTTCCTTCATGGTCTCGAACACGAGATCCACCAGATCGGCAGATTCCTTCTTCGAGAACCCGCCGAGGCGGGAGTAGACCGCCTGAACGATTTCGGCTTTCGTCATGAGACCCCCATCGCCCTTACAGAAGGGGGGGCGCGCCGCAACCCCTGAAGACCGTTCAGGAAGCCGCGTGCGGTCCCCCGACCGGCCTGTGGCAGGATGCCAGCCTGCGTCGGGTAGGTCTAGGGGGTACGCAGGCTTCGCCCGATAGGGCCGGGCCCGCTTCGTGCAGCCCTCCCGCGGACGCGAACGTCGGGGCCAGCCCGCCAGGAACCCGGAAACCCAGCCGCACCAGGGGATCGGAGCCACCCCGCCACCGCAGGGCCCCCGCCCCGCCCGCCACCGCAGACCGGCGCCCCGCCCGCCCCGAGGCCGCGGCCGGAGATCCGGAGGGATTCCGGCGCGGCCGCTGGCGAGGCGCGGCTCGCCAGCGGCGAACCGCTCAGGCGGCGAGATCGCCGAGGGGCCGCTCCTTCGTCGCCTGCCTGGACCAGGCGCCGACCACGGCCGCATCGCCCGGCCGCGCGTCGCTCCAGCCGACGACCGGCGCGCTCGAGACCGCCTCGCGGCGGCGCCCGATCTGCTCCTGGGCGACCATGGCCGCGACGTAGAGGTAGCCGACGGCGAAGAGCACCGCGAACGGGGTGGCGAAGTAGTGGCCCGTCTGGACGGACGCGACCACCGCGCCGCCCGAGAGCACGGCGAGCATCGCCTCGGTGAGCGGCAGGTCCGTGCGCACCCTGTACCGGCCCTTGTTGTCGCCCTGCTTCGGGGTCCGAACGAACTCGCCCGCCATGCTGCGGAGCCCCTCGATCACGGCCTTGGACAGGTGCGGCGCGAGCCCCGTCCCGAGCGCGATGAGCATCGGCAAGCGCACGACCGCGCCCCAGCGCGAGCGGCCCTGCGCCGTCTCGGCCAGCATGTAGAACGCCGCGAGCGACCCGGTCGTCGCCGTGCAGAGCGGCAGGTCGATGGCGAACATCGTCAGCGTGTCGGCGGCGGGGAACAGCACGAGCGCCGGCAGGAGCAGGACGCTCAGGAGCACCAGGAGCGGGTAGGCGAAGTGCGGCGTGAGGTGGAAGAACGCCTCGAACCGCTGCCCGCGCGAGAGCTTCGCGTTCAGCACCGTCGCCATCAGCTTGCGCGCGGTCTGCACCGTCCCCTTGGCCCAGCGGTACTGCTGCGCGCGCAGCGCCGAGATGTCCTCGGGGAGCTCCGCCGGCGAGACCACATCCTCGCGGTAGACGAAGCGGTAGCCCGCGAGCTGCGCCCGGTACGACAGGTCGAGGTCCTCGGTCAGCGTGTCGTGCTGCCAGCCGCCGGCCTCGATGATGGCGTCCTTGCGCCACATCCCGCCGGTGCCCGAGAAGTTGAACAGGAGGCCGGCGCCGTAGCGCGCGCGGTTCTCGACGAGGTGGTGGCCGTCGAGCATGAGCGCCTGCACCTGCGTGAGGATCGAGACGTCGCGGTTCAGGTGCCCCCACCGCGTCTGGACCATGCCGACCGTCGGATCCTCGAAGTGGCCGACGATCGACCGGACGAAGCCCGGCTGCGGGATGAAGTCGGCGTCGAAGATCGCGACGAGCTCGCCCTTCGCGACCTTGAGGCCCTCGTCGAGCGCCCCCGCCTTGTAGCCGACGCGGTTCGTGCGGTGCAGGTACACCGCGTCGATGCCCTCCGCGCGCAGCCGCTCGACGTGCGCGCGGACGAGGGCCTGCGTCTCGTCCGTCGAGTCGTCGAGCACCTGGATCTCGAGCTTGTCGCGCGGGTAGTCCATCCGCGCGACCGCATCGAGCAGCCGCGCCGCGACCGTCGACTCGTTGAAGAGCGGCAGCTGGATCGTCACCGGCGGCAGATCGCGATCGGTCAGGGCCGCGACCTCCTGCGCGCGCGCGATCTTCGCGCGGTGGAGGCGACAGAGGACCACGAGGTGCAGTCGGTGCAGGCCGTAGGCGCTGAGACCGAGCAGCACGCCGAAGTAGAGCACGCAGAGCAGCATGGAGAGCATCGGGAGCACCTGCCGCCAGCGGGCTTTCGGGCGGGTGGGACCGGGCGAACCCCGGTCTCCACGCCTGCGGTGCTGGCGGGTAACGAACGCGTACCACCCGCCGAATCCGAAGTTGTCATGCACTTGTAATTCGTTGCAACTCTCTGTCACGAGGCGTGGAAAGTTGACTTGGGCTCGAGTCCTTCCCCCTGGAAAATGACAATCACCGACAATCCCGCTTCGCCCGGTCACGCGGCGCTTCCCGCAGGTTCGGCGCACGAACGCGCGTGCGCGAGCGACGCACGAGGTAAGGTGTTCCCCCGATACCGATGCACTAAATAAGGTGTATTTCGTAAGGACCCTCCGAGGAAGGGTTCGATAAGTACGGCGCTGACCTGATGGGCAGATTCACAGTGTTGTGGGTTCTGGAGTCCTCTCCAGGGGCGCCGCCGCCGGGGGTCCGGGGTCATCTGCGCCTGGCGCCCGCGGGAGCCCGGGGCTATCCGTTGCCGATGAGCCGCGCGCTACTTAATGAACTGAAGGCCCGCCAGATCGCGTTCCTCGAGGCGCGGCTCGTCTCGGAGGCCGCGGCGCGGGACTTCCGGGAGCGCCTGCCCGCCGGCGTCGCGGCGCTGCTCGCGACGCCGCTCGGCGAGCTCATCGATGCGGGGGCGGTCGCGCGGGCGCTCGACGCGCTGGCGGCGGAGGAGTCGCTCCGGCGGGCGGTCCGGCCCGCGGCCGCCGCGGCGCTCGCGGCGCTGGTCGAGGCGGCGCGCGCCGAGCGGCGGCGCGCCAGGGAGCTCCTGCCGGAGGGGGCGCGCGACAAGCTCGACCGCATCCTGGAGCAGCCGAAGCTCGTCCCGGAGCGGCTCGTGCGCGAGGTGCTCGAGAGCGCGGCGCTCGACGCGGTGATGCGCGACGTCCTCTACGACACGCTGAAGGAGTTCTCCGAGAAGGTGAACCCGTTCTTCGCCGAGTGGGGCCTGCCGGCGCTGCTCAAGCGGATCGCCCCCTTCGGCCTCGGCGGGGTCGGCAAGGCGATGGGCACCCTGCAGGGCGAGTTCGAGCGGCGGCTCGAGCCCGAGATCCGCCGCTTCTTGCAGGGGTTCTCGCGCACGGCGATGCGCCAGGTGCACGACATCCTCGTCGCCAGGGGCGACACGCCCGAGTTCGTCGGCCTGCGCAAGCACGTCGCGGCGTGGGTGCTGGAGCAGGAGATCTGCGCGCTCGTCGGCCAGCTCGACGCGAAGAGCTCGGCGCTCGCCGAGGAGCTCGGGGCCGACGTCGCCGCGCAGGTGCTGCGGGACCGGCCGGTCCGCGCGCGCACCCGCGAGGCGATCGCGGCGTTCGTCGCCGCGCACGCGCGCGAGCCGCTCGGCGAGGTGCTGGGGCGCTTCGGGATCGCGCCCGCGCTCGACGTCGACGCGCTCGCTGCCGCGCTCTGGCCGCTCGTGCGGAGCGCGTGCGCGACCGGGCCGGTGCGCGCCTGGCTCGCGTCCGTGGTGGAGGAGTTCTTCGACGGGCTGCCGGAGGGCATCGAGCCGTCCGCCTGACGCGCGGCGGGTCGCGGCACGGCCCGCCCCCGGGTGGTGCGATCCGCGCCGGGGCGCCCGCGCCCCGCGCGGGCTCGCCCGGCAGCGGCCGCTCAGCCCATGGCCGAGGCGTCCGCCACCGCCGACTCGATGTACGCGAGGCCGCGCGACGGGCACGCGGGCACCGTGGGCGCGAACGCCTCCATGTCCAGGATGAGCTCGGGGCCGCCCGCGAGCGTGAGCACCACGACGGGCACGCGCGGCGACATGCGGCGGAGCTCTTCCATCTCGCTGTGGAGCTCCGCCTCCTCCCGGGGCACGAGCACCATCACGTGAGGACGCCAGCGGGCAAGCACGTCACGCGCATGGCCGAGCCCGCAGCACGTCTCCACCGTGTAGTCCCGGGACGAGAGGAAGTGGACGAGCGGCTGGGTGTTGCTGGCGTCGTCGTCGATCACCAGAACGCGGGTCGTGCTCTCAATCTCCATAAGTATCCCCCGTTGGCGGCTGGGTCTGGCCGAAGCGCCGAAGACCGGATCTTCATCGCCTGGCTCACCGAAACCATACTCCATCGGCGGCAAAGCGCGATGTCAATCGCGCCTCATCGCATCGCGCGACGCGTTGATACGGGCCTGAAACAGCGACGCTTTCTCCCCGTCGTCTCCGCGATGCGCGGACGACCGCCGGGCCCGGCAGGCGCTCAGCCGCCGAGGTAGGCCGCGCGGATCTCTTCGTTCGCCGCGAGATCCTTGGAGTCGCCGCTCATGGCGATCTGCCCAGTACGGAGCACGTAGGCGCGCGTCGAATACTTGAGCGCGAGTCGGGTGTTTTGCTCAACGAGGAGTACGGTGGTTCCTGACGCCGCGATCTTGGCGATCGACTCGAAGATGTCCGCGACGAGCCGCGGGGCGATGCCGAGCGAGGGCTCGTCGAGGAGCAGCATGGCGGGGCGCGCCATCATGGCGCGGCCGATCGCGAGCATCTGCTGCTCGCCGCCGGAGAGCGTGCCGCCGTGCTGGTGCATGCGCTCGCCGAGGCGGGGGAAGAGCTTCACCACGTCGTCGACGGTCTCCCCCATGGTGGGGCCGTGCTTGTGGCACCACGCGCCGAGCTCGAGGTTCTCGCGGACGGTGAGGTTCGAGAAGATCGCGCGCCCCTCGGGGACGAGCGAGACGCCGGCGCCGACGAGCTCCTCGGTCGAGACGGACGCGAGGTCCTTGCCGTCGTAGCGGATGCGGCCGGCGGCGATCGGCAGGAGGCGGACGATCGTCTTCAGCGTGGTCGTCTTGCCGGCGCCGTTCGCGCCGATCATCGCGACGATCTCGCCGCGCCGGACCTCGAGGCTCACGCCCTTGAGCGCCCGGATGCCGCCGTAGCTGACCGCGAGATCGTCGACGACGAGCAGGGGCTCGCCGGGCGCCACCGAGGGGGGCTGCCGCGTCGGGTGCGATGTCTTCATGCCGGCTCCTCTGCCGCGGCGCCGGCCTCGGCGGCGTCCTCGTCGACCTCCTCGCCGAGGTAGGCGGCGAGGACCTTCGGGTCCCTGCGCACGACCTCCGGGGTGCCGTGCGAGATCGTCTCGCCGTGGTCGAGGACGTGGATCTCCTCGCACACGCCCATCACGACCTGCATGTTGTGCTCGACCAGCACGACCGTGACGTCGAAGGTGTCGCGCAGCCAGCGGATCTGCTGCTTGAGCCCCTCGGCCTCGCCGTAGTTCATGCCGGCCGCCGGCTCGTCGAGCAGGAGCAGCTTCGGCTTGAGCATCATCGCCCGGGCGATCTCGAGGCGGCGCTGGTTGCCGTACGAGAGCGACGTCGAGATCTCGTCGGCCATGTCCTCGAGCTTGAACACCGACAGCAGCGAGAGCGCGCGCTCGGTCATCTCCTGCTCGTCCTTGTAGAAGAACGGCGAGCGGAGCAGGGCGGAGGCGAGCGTCGCCTTGCGCAGGTTCTCGCAGGCGACGAGCACGTTCTCGAGCACGGTGAGCTGGCCGAAGAGGCGGATGTTCTGGAACGTGCGGGCGATGCCGAGGTGCGCGATCTGGCTCGGCTTGAGCGGCGCGAGGTCGGTCCCGCCGAAGCGGATCGAGCCCTCGTCGTGCTTGTAGACGCCGGTGATCAGGTTGAACACCGTCGTCTTGCCGGCGCCGTTCGGGCCGATGAGCCCGAAGATCGAGCGCTCCGGCACGGTGAACGAGACGCCGCCCACGGCCTTGAGGCCGCCGAACCGCTTGGTCACACCCTTCAGATCGAGGTTCACTCGAACTCCCTCCCGGCCGGCTTGGCCTCGCGCTCGATGGCGGTGCCGGGCGGCCTCTCCTCTTGCGGCGCGTCCGCGCGCCCGGCGGCCGCCTCGGCGCCGGTCGTCGCGGGGACGGGCTCGGCCGGCCCGACCGGCGCGCGCGGCGCGCGCTGTGCGCGCCGGCCGAAGAGCTCGCGCTCGCCGAAGAGCCCCTCGGGGCGCAGGATCATCAGCCCGATGAGGATGGACGCGTAGAGCACCATCCTGAGGGCGTTCAGATCGAGCGCGGGGTAGGCCGCCTTCAGCGCGAGGACGCTGTCGAGGCCCTGGAGCTGCTCGATGAGCTTGACCGTGAAGGTCACGAGCACGCCGCCCACGATCGACCCGGTGACGCTGCCCGAGCCGCCGAGGATCACCATCGTGATCGCGTCGAACGAGTAGTTGAACGTGAACTGGTCCGGCTGGACCGTGGGGTTGCCGTCGCGCATCGAGGCGAGCAGGCCGCCGGCGATGCCGCCGCCGGCGGCGGAGATGACGAACGAGGTGACCTTGTAGCGCGTCGGATCGACGCCCACCGCGGCGGAGGCGATCTCGTCCTCGCGGAGCGCGCGCAGCGCGCGGCCCCAGCCGGAGAACTTGAGCCGCCAGGCGACGATGGTCGCGAGCGCGACGGCGCCGAAGATCCAGAACGGGCCGGCGTACTGCGGGACGCCGGTGTCGTCGGGGCCGGCGTAGCCGATCGGGCCGCCGAGCGCGGCGAGCAGCTTGCCGATCGGCCCCTGGTCGGCGGCGCCGGTCGTCGCCGTGGCGATCGTCAGGCGGAAGATCTCGGCGAACCCGAGGGTCACGATCGCGAGGTAGTCGCCGCGGAGCCGGAGGCTCGGCAGGCCGACCACGAGGCCGAACAGGGCCGCGACGAGCCCGGACGCGAGCAGCGCCGGGGGCATCACGAGGAACGAGTTGCCGAAGAGCGGATCGCCGCCGCCGAGCATCTGGTGCAGGTTGCCGGCGACGATGGCCCCGGTGTACGCGCCGATGCCGACGAAGCCGGCGTGGCCGATCGAGAACTGGCCGGCCATGCCGTTGATGACGTTGAGCGAGAGCGCCGCGATGACGTTGACCATCGCGAACAGGGCGAGCTGCCGCCAGGCGGCGTCCGGCAAGAGGGTCTCGAAGCCGAACTCGAGGGCGACGAAGGCGCCGAGGAGCACGAGCGCCGTGATGACGCGCTTCAACGGTCGAGGCATGGCCGGCCACAGTTGATTTGGCCGGGCCGCACCGTCAAGCGGGAGCGTTACTTGATAACGCGCAAATAGGGGGGCAGCTCGCGCTTCGGCTTGCCCGTCCCTGGTTGCGGTCTGGGCTCGGGCTCACCGGAGCTGCCAGAATCGTCGTCTTCCGCCTCGGTCGACCGCGCCGGCGCGAGGGCCGGGGCGGGCACCGGCGCGAGCGGCCTCACGGCCGCGCCGGCGTCGCGCACCGGCGGCTCGCCCGCGCTGCGGCGCTCGGCGGGCTCCACGGCCTCGAGCTCGGGGCGGCGCGCCTTGTCGCGCGCGCGTGCCTCGTCCGCCTCGTCGTCGCTCCGCTCCTCGTCGCTGCTCGGGGGCGCCACGGCGGCGAGCCGGGGGCGCGGCCTCTTCTGGGGCTTCTGCGGGGCCGCGCCGGGCCGCTGCTGCTTCTGCGCGGCGAGATCGGCCGGGATGTCCTCGGGCCAGACCATGCCGCGCTGGTCCTCGCTCACGAGCGCCCAGATCGCGTGCCACGGCAAGCGGCACCAGAACGGCGCGCGGTTGAACGAGAGGGTGCAGCTGATCCCATCGTCGTCCACCTTCAGGTCGGGGATGGGGATCGCCATGTTCATGCCGACCTGGAGGATCAGCTGCGGCTGGCCCGTGAACCACTTGGGGACGGAGACACCGGGCCGGCGCGGGTCGAGGTGGATGAACACGCTCGGCTCTCGCTCGAGGAGGGCCAGCGCGACGTCCTTTTTCGGCGGGAGCGGTCTCTGCACGTCGGACATCGTACTGCTCTGCCCAATACCCCGGACCGCGCGGCTCCGCCAGCGCTTCGGGCCCTCGGGCGAACGGCGGCGCGCCGGTGAGCGGGCCGCAGCGCGAGAGCCGTCAGGCGACTCCAGCAGCTCTGTAGAAAGCTCGCCGTAGTCCGCGTCCGCGCCGGCGCCCGCGCGCGCGGGCGCGGAGGCGCTCGAGCCCCGCGGCACACCCGCGCACCAGGGCGCACCTCACGCCGCGGGTCGCCGGCTCAGCTCGACGGGGACCTCCGAGAGGGTGACCCGGTGCTTGCCGCCGGGCGTGAGGGGGATCTGGTCGACGATCTGGACGCAGATCTCCGCGCGCTCGCCGAGGTGCTGCCGGACGGTGCGCTCGATGAGCCGCGCGGTCTCGGGCTGGAAGCCCTTGCCGGGCACGAGCCGGACGGTGATCGCGCGCCGCCGGTCCTGGTAGACCTGGTAGCGGGCGATCGTCGGCTGGTCCTTGATGAGGTGCGGGAAAAGCTCCCCGGCGAGCAGCTGGCCGTCGGGGCCGACGAGGAGGTCGAGGACGCGGCCCTCCACCGAGGCGAGCATCGGCAGGCCGCGGCCGCACGCGCACGGCGCGCCGGCGGCGATCGCGACGTCCTGGTTCTTGTAGCGGATGAGCGGCATCGATCGGCAGACGAGGTCGGTCACGACGACCTCGCCCGGCTCGCCCGGGACGGCGTGCCGCCCGTCGCGGAGCAGCTCGACGAACACGCCCTCCATGTGGATGTGCTTGCCCTCGTGCCGCTCGCACTCGGCCGCGATCAGCATGAGCTCGCGGCAGCCGTACCGGTCGAAGACCGGGGCGCCGAACGCGCGCTCGATCGCCTCGCGCTGGTGCGCGAAGAGCCGCTCCGCGCTGGTGACGACGCCGCGCGGCGGGGGGAGCGCGCGCCCCTCCGCGAGCGCGTAGCGCGCCGCGTGGTACAGCGCGCTCGTGTAGCCGACGATGAGCTGCGGCCGGTACCGCGCGATCTCGTCGAGCAGCGCGGCGAACCGGGCCTCGGACAGATCGAAGGCGCTGATCATCTTCTTGCGGAGGATGGCCTCGTGCAGGGCGCGCTTGGCCTTCTTCGCGAGCGTCTCGCCGAACTGGGTGCTCCACAGGTGGAGCTCCCTGTCGCCGAGCCGGGCGCCCGCCCACCCGTCGGACCGCATCGCGGCCGCGACGCGGCGCTCGTAGGTGCGGTGGTCGAAGCGGAACCGCACCGGCTCGCCCGTGGAGCCCCCGGTGCCGCTCGAGTAGAGCTTGCCGACGAAGCCCTCGGCGAGGAGCTCCGGCCCGTGGGCGCGGAGGTCGGCCCGCGTGAGGACGGGGAGCCGCACGAGGTCCTCCGGCGCCTTCACCGAGGCGACGCGCACCCCGTGCTCGGCGAACCTGGCGCGGTAGAACGGGACGTTCTGCTCGGCGAAATGGAGGGCGGCGAGCATCCGCCGGAAGGCGAGATCGCGAATCTCGTCTTCCGGCAGCCACTGAGAGCGCTCGAGCTCCTCCAAATGCTTCAGGGTCTCCCTGCCCCGCAAACGGGTCTCGTAGAGCGGAAACAGGATGTTTCGAAACAGCTCACCGTACATGGGGAGAGCGTTCTTTCGAATCATCCGCCGTCAAGCGCGCGCCGGCGGCTCTCCCGCGAATCCGCATCTTCGTGGCGAGGAATCCGACCGGAGCGGCGCGCGCCGGCGGCTTCCGTCCCGGCGGGGCGGGGAGCGCTTGAATCGATCGCCGCACAGGCACGCTTCCATCGGACGAGCGGTGTTCCGTCGGACGCGGCTCGGGGTCGTGACCGGGGTTGAACGAGGAGGCGGGGAGAGCGGTTCGACGGGCTTCGCGGCTCCCGCCTCGCCGTGAGCGCTCCGGGCCGACGCCGCCGCGATCCGGGCGGGAGGCGCGGCGGCGTCGGCCCGGAGCGCGCGTCAGCCCGCGCTGCTGGCCGCGGGCGGGCTCGACCCGAAGATGGCGACGATGGCGCCGGCGAGGATGATCGCGGCGCCGGCGATCTCCGTGGCCGTGGGGATGGCGCCGAGCCACAGGGCGCCGATCAGGATCCCGCCCAGCGTCTCGCCGGGGGAGACGAGCGCGATGATCGACGGGGACATGCGGCGCGCGGCGGCCTGCACCGCGGTGTGGCCGACGAGGGTGGGGACGAGCGCGAGCGCGACGATGGCGACGGCGGCGTGGGCCGGCGGCGGGGCGACGCCCTCGAGCGCGCCGGGCGCGGCGGGGAGCGCCGCCGCGAGGAAGACGGCGGCGCTCGCGTAGACGAGCGCCGCGTAGCTCCGCGCCGGCAGGGCGTCGCGGAGCGCCCGGGCGAAGGACACGTAGAGGCCGTAGAGGACGGCGGCGCCGACGACCATGAGGTCGCCCGAGAGCCGGTGCTCGCCGGCGCCGGCCGCGCTCGCGATGACGACCGCGCCGGCGGTGGCGAGGAGCACGCCGGCCTGCTCGGCGCGCGTGGGGCGGACACGGAAGAACGCCCACGCGCAGAGCACGACGGCGAGCGGCTCGAGGGAGATGAGCGAGAGCGCCGCGGCGATGGAGGTGCGGTCGAGCCCCCAGAGGAAGAGCGCGAAGTGGACGGCGAGCAGCAGGCCCGCGCAGAGGACGGCGGCGCGCTGGCGCAGCGAGAGGCCGGCCGCCGAGCGGGCGATCGCGCGCAGATCGAGCAGGGAGAGCGCGACCGCGGCGAGGGCGACGCGGCCGAAGGCGACGACGAGCGGGTGGACCGGGCGCGCGTACCGGGCGAGGGGGCCGCTCGAGGCGAAGGCGAGGCTGGCTAGGACGACGAAGAGGGCGGCGCTCCGGGCCGTGACGCGCTGCTTGGCCGCCATGCGATGCTGCTAGGTCAGCCGGCCGGGAAAGACAATCAGCGAGGCGCGCAGCGAGGCGCGCCGCGGCGGGGTCAGTTGGGCGGGGGCGGAGGGGGCGCGATGAGGACGAGGTTGAGCCCGCCCGGGTACTGGTAGCTCGTGTAGGAGCCGTAGCCGATCACCTGGATGCCGACGGGGGCCGAGGCGGTCAGCACGTGAGCGCCGTCGTTGCCCGGGCCGAGCGGGACGCGCGCGACGCCGAACCCGGAGCCGTTGCCGATCGGGGTCGGCTCGACGTCGACGGGGTCGTCGTCGAGCGTGATCGTGGCGTCGAGCGGCTGGATGACGTCGACGTAGCTCTCGTCGTAATCGCTGGGGGCGAGGAAGACGTACTTGGTGCGGTACTGCTCCACCGCGGTGGCGTGGCTCTGCGACGGGTCGCCCTTCTGGTCGGGAGGGGGGGTGTCGCGGTCGACGATCTCGGCGCCCAGCATGAACGTGCTGACCGCGAACTCGTGATCTCCCACGATCTCGAAATCCCTCCTCACGACGCTGAGGTCGACGACCTGGCCGGCGTCGATCGAGGTCGGCGCGCCGTCCGGCCGGCCGGACGGATAGGTCAGCGCCGTGCCGTCGACGTTGCCGTAGAGGCGCACGACGTGACCGAAGACCTCGCCGCCGGGCGAGGTCGGGACGGTGACGAAGTAACGCTTGCCCAGGGTCTCGGCCGGGAACACCGACTCCTCGATGTGGTCGCAGGCCTTGTAGCCGGCCGGCGACTGTACGCACGGCATGCCGGTCAGCACCTGGACGGGGTTCGTGGCGGTGACGAGGCTGCCGCTGAGATCGCTGCTCGGGCTCCCGAGGATCTCGACGACATCGCCCGCGTCGAGGTCGACGATGAAGCTGCCTCCGCCGGTCGTCGCAGGGATGCCGTCGCCGGCGATCACCGAGGCGCCCTGGGCGAGGCTCACCGTGACGCTGGTGCCGTCCTGGATGCCGGTGATGACCGCGTAGGCGCCCACCGCCGCGCTCCTCCAGCCCTGCTGGCCGGTGATGCGGTAGTTGCCGGTCATCGCGGTGCTCGGCAGGAGCAGCGAGGCGTCGTTGGTGAAGGAGTAGCAGCCGTAGGGGCGCCCGCTGGAGGGACACGAGCGGAGGCCGGGACAGGAGGACCAGTCCTTCCCGTCCGGGCCCCCAGCGCCCTTGTACTCGAGCGCGTTGAATTGATAGACCGTGACCGGCCGGGTCGAGACGAGGTGGTAAGCGCCGCCGTCCACGCGAACGGAGCCGCTGAGCGATTCGCCCGAGGCGCACACGCCGGCGTCGGGCCCCTTCAGCTCGCGGACCCAGGGGAGGTAGACCTTGGTCAGGCTGTTGGGCTGGACCTCGGCGCGCGCCACCGAGGCGCCGTCGCGCGTCACCTCGACCTCGGCCACCTCGTCGCCCGCGTTGGCGACGACGACCGCGTAGTCGAAGATCGACCACACGATGTTCGCGGTGACCGTGGGCCAGAAGTCGCACCCGATATAGGATTTGTTCGCGGCGGCCTCCGCGCACGTCTTCGGGTCGCCCAGCAGATCGGGGCCGGGGTCGCTGCCGCCGGTGCCGGTGCCGATGTCGTCGCCGGTGCTGGTGGTGCCGGCGTTGCCGCTGGCGCTGGTGTTCGTGGAGGATCCGCCGTCGCCCGAGCCGCCGCCGGAGGTGTTTCCAGGCCGAGGGGGGCCCGCGGACGAGCCGCTGGCGGAGCATGCGGCCGCGGAGGCGGCGGCCACCAACAGTCCTAGGCCGAGAAACAGAGTGTGCTTCGAGTACTGCATGGGCCCTCCCGTCAACGGACTTCGAGCACAGGGGCCTGTGCGACAGCCCGGCTGGAATGAGACTTCCAGTGGATTGCTGAAGTAAATGGTCGAGCGCTTTCGCACCCCTGGACACGTTGGTGTCCATCGATCCCGGCTACGCGTTTTTGTGCCGCGGCGCAAGCACGCCGAGCCCATATCTCGCGATCATCATCGCGGAACACCAAGGAAATTCTGGAGCAACGACCGACAAGAAGCAAAGGTCACAGACGGGACAGATCCTACCAATACCGCGTCACCCGCTCTCGTTCCTGGTTGTGCCTGCCGTAGGCCCCCGGGGAGGGAGCTCGTCGCGCGGGGCGCGGGCGGGCTGGTGTCCGAGCCCAATTGACGTCCTGTGTCCGGCGTGCGCAGCACGTCGGGCACAGGACGTCCCAGGCGAGTTCAGCCCGCCCGCGCCCCGCGCGACGAGCTCCCTTCCCCGGGGGCCGGGCGCCTCGGAGCTCCCTGACGCCCCTGCCCGACGCGGTACTACCGCGGAGCCGTGAGCAGCGGGCGCAGGAACTGCCCCGTGTACGACGCAGGCACCTTCGCGACGTCCTCCGGCGTCCCCTCGGCGATGACCCGGCCGCCGCCGGCGCCGCCCTCGGGCCCGAGATCGACCACCCAGTCGGCGCACTTGATGACGTCGAGGCTGTGCTCGATGACCACCACCGTGTTCCCCGCCTCGACCAGCCGGTGGAGCACGCCGAGGAGCTTGCGGATGTCCTCGAAATGCAGGCCCGTCGTGGGCTCGTCGAGCACGTAGAGCGTGCGCCCCGTCTGGCTCTTGCCGAGCTCGCGGCTCAGCTTCACGCGCTGCGCCTCGCCGCCGCTCATCGTCGGCGCGCTCTGGCCGATCTTCATGTACCCGAGGCCCACCTCGACCAGCGTGTCGAGCACCCGCCGCAGCGCCACGTGGTGCTCGAAGAGCCGCACGCAATCCTCGATGCTCGTGTCCAGGATGTCGGCGATGCTCTTGCCCTTGTACCGCACCGCCAGCGTCTGCGCGCTGTACCGCTTGCCGGCGCACACCTCGCACGGGACGTAGACGTCGGCGAGGAAGTGCATCTCCACCTTCACCACGCCGTCGCCGCTGCACGCCTCGCAGCGCCCGCCCTTCACGTTGAAGCTGAACCGCCCGGGGCCATAGCCCCGCGCGCGCGACTCCGGCAGCTCGGCGAAGATCTCGCGGATCTGGTCGAACGCCTTCGTGTACGTCCCGGGGTTCGAGCGCGGCGTGCGGCCGATCGGCTTCTGGTCGATCGCGATCACCTTGTCGAGCGCCTTGAGCCCCTTGATCGCGCGGTGCGCCCCGACCGGCTCGGTGCTGTTGTGGAGCGCCCGGCCGAGCGCCGGCAGGAGGATGCCGTTCACCAGCGAGCTCTTGCCCGCGCCGCTCACCCCGGTCACCGCGAGCAGCACCCCGAGCGGGAACCGGACATCGATGTTCTTCAGGTTGTGCTCGGACGCGCCCAGGACCTCGAGCCACCCGCGCGGCGCGCGCCGCGCCTCGGGCACCTCGATGCGCGCGCGCCCCGCGAGGTACGCGCCCGTCAGGCTCTCCGGGTCGCGCGCGATCTCCTCGGGCGTCCCCGCGGCCATCACCCGCCCGCCGAGGTGCCCCGCCCCGGGGCCGAAATCCACGACGTAATCGGCGGCCCGGATCGTCTCCTCGTCGTGCTCCACCACAAGCACCGTGTTGCCCAGATCCCTGAGGCGCCGCAGCGTCTCGATGAGGCGCTGGTTGTCCCGCTGGTGCAGGCCGATGCTCGGCTCGTCGAGCACGTACATCACCCCCGACAGCTCGCTCCCGAGCTGGCTCGCCAGCCGGATGCGCTGCGCCTCGCCGCCGCTCAGCGTCGGCCCCGAGCGATCGAGCGTCAGGTAGTCGAGGCCCACGTTCAGGAGGAAGCTTAGCCGGCTCGTGATCTCCCGCCGCACCCCCTCGGTGATCTTCTGCCGGTTGCCCGGGAGCTCCAGCCGGGCGAAATGCTCGAATGCGTCCTTCACCGTCATGCCGGTGACGTCGGCGATGCTCTTGCCCGCGACGCGCACCGCGAGCGACTCCGGGCGCATCCGCTTGGAGCCGCAGGCGTCGCACGGCCGCTCGCTCATGAACTTGCGGTAGGCGTCCCGCGCCGACTCGGACGACGACTGCTGGAACCTGCGCATCAGGCTCGGGATCACGCCCTCGAACTTCATGCCCCAGGTGCCGTGGGTCTCGGTCCCCTCCTTCCCCCACGTCACGGCGATGCGCTTGCCCGAGAGGCCGTAGAGCACCGTCTCCTGCTTCTTCGCCCCGAGCTTGCGCCAGGGCACGTCGAGGTCGACGGAGCACGCCTTGGCCACGGCGTCGATGATGCGGAACGTCCAGCCCTCGCCGCGCGCCATGGCCGACGCCCAGGGGGCGATCGCGCCCTCCCGGATCGACAGCGAAGGGTCCGGGATCACGAGGGCCGGGTCGATCTCCAGGCGGGTGCCGAGGCCGTTGCAGGCGCCGCACATGCCGAGCGGGCTGTTGAACGAGAAGCTCTGCGGCGAGAGCTCGGGGAAGCTCTGGCCGCAGCAGGAGCGCGCGGCGCTGAACAGCAGCGGGGCGTCCGGGCGCCGTCGCCGCGCGGCCGGCCCGTCGTCGGCCTGGAGCTCGACCCGGAGCTCGCCGCGCCCCTCCTGGAGCGCGAGCTCGACCCCCTCGGTGATGCGCTGGCGCTCGTCCGCCCGCACGGCCAGCCGGTCGACCACGAGCGCGATCGTGTGCTTGAGCTTCTTGTCGAGCCGCGGCACCTCGTCGAGCCGGTGCTGCGCCCCGTCGATCTCGACCCGCACGAAGCCGCGGCCGCGGAGCTCCTCGAACAGGTCCTTGAACTCCCCCTTCCGGTGCGTCACGAGCGGCGCGAGCAGCACGAACTTCGTGCCCTCCGGCATCGCGAGGAGCTCGTCGACGATCTGCTCCGAGCTCTGCGCCTTCACCGGCTTGCCGCAGAGGTGACAATGCTGCTCGCCGGCGCGCGCATAGAGGACGCGCAGGTAATCGTAGACCTCGGTGATCGTGCCGACCGTGGAGCGCGGGTTGCTCGACGCGCTCTTCTGCTCGATGGCAATCGTCGGCGACAGGCCGCGCAGGTGCTCGACCTGCGGGCGATCGAGCTGACCGAGGAACTGGCGGGCATACGAGCTCAGCGTCTCGACGTAACGCCGCTGCCCCTCGGCGTAGAGGGTGTCGAACGCCAGGCTCGATTTGCCCGAGCCGCTCACCCCCGTGAACACCACGAGCTTCCGCTTCGGCACCTCCAGCCGGTCGATGCGGAGGTTGTGCTCCCGCGAGCCGAGCACCTCGATGAAATCCGGCTCGCGCGCGGCCTCGAGGAGCTTGAGCGCCGGCCGCGCCTCGACCTGCGCGGGCGGCTCGGCGCGCGGCGCTGCCTTTGCGCCGCCGTTGCCGGACCTGGCCAGCGCCCCGCCCCGGGGGGTGGATGCGATGGTCTGCGGCTGTGTGGATCCGTTCGTTCGCGCGCCCATTGGATTGCCCACCGCCATTAACACGGTGACGCGCTGTCCGGCACTCGATGTTCCGTGGAAAAGCGGGCAAGGAGCGCGCAATGCGCGCGGCGTCACATGTCAGGTGGCGCGCAGCTCAGCGCCTGGCCGGGCCGCCTGGAGCGGGGCGCCAGCGCACGACAACGCAGGTGACGTTATCGGGGCCGCCGTTCTCATTGGCGCGCCTGACGAGCCGCATGGTGATCTCGGCGAGGTCGGCGCGCTCCTCCAAAATACTTGCGATATCTTGCGCCGGCACCACGCCGGACAGGCCGTCCGAGCAGAGCAGTAGGACGTCGCCGCTCTCGACGGCGTCGATGCGCGTCTCCACCTCGACCGCCTCGTCGGTGCCGAGCGCGCGGGTGATCACGTGCTGGAGCGGGAACGAGCTGGCCTGCTCGGGGAGGAGGTGGCCGAGCCGGATGCACTCGTTGACCAGCGAGTGGTCCCGGGTGAGCTGCTCGAGGCGGTGATCGCGGAGGCGGTAGACGCGGCTGTCGCCGACGTGCGCGATGGCGATGAAGCCGTCGCGCGCGAGCGCGGCGGCGAAGGTGGTGCCCATGCCGCGCTTCTCCCGGTCGCGCCGCGCCGCGGAGAAGATGCGGCCGTTCGCGAGCTGGATGCCCGCGACGAGCAGCGGGAGCCCCTGATCGACGTAGCGGGCCTCGGCGGCCCGCGTCGTGGGCGGCCCCACGCTGACCGAGACAGGCCAGGTGGAGTCCGGGTCGTCGAAGAAATCACGCACGGTGTCGATCGCCATCCGCGAGGCGACCTCCCCGGCGGCGCGCCCCCCCATGCCGTCGGCCACGAGGAACAGCCCCCGCGACTCGAGGATCGCGAAGCTGTCCTCGTTCGTGTCCCGGACCATGCCAGGGTGGGTGATCCCGGCGGCTTCAAAAATGAGGTGACGCTGCACGGCGCTTCCCTCCAGCGTGCTCGCAGGCGCGCCTTGCCGAACTGCCGAACGACGGGCGCGCATCCTCCGTCATCCGCGCCCTTCCGGCGCCTGGATCGAACCGATCGCGCGACACAGAACGCATCGTCTGCTCATGTGGCTGCCCGCTTCAACTGCTTCGAGCGAGCCTACGCGGCAAGGATCGGTCGCGTCCACCAGATCGGGCCTCGGGCGGCGCCCGCCCGCGGCTGTCCGCGCGGGGGTCGGCGGCGCCTCGCGCGGCGCGCGGGTCGCCGTTCCGTTTCCAACGTCTGGCGCTGCCGCGGCGCGGCGGCCGCGGGGCGGGGCGGGCGCGTCACGGGACCGCGAGCCGCTCGGCGCCGCCGCCGGAGCACGCGCTGAGCGCGAAGCCGAACCGGTCCTCGGAGCCCTCCTGCATGATGCGCTCGAGGTTGCGGCAGGTGTGGCGGAAGACGCCCTGGAGGGCGTAGCGATCCTTGCTGTCCACGACGACCACGACGCCGGTGAGCGTGACCTCGAGGTGGTAGGTGACGGGGTCGCCTTCGATGGTGTACCGCGTCGTCGTGAACTCCGACGGCTCGCGGGTCTTGTACGCTTGCCAGATGCACTCGCGCGCCGCGCCGTTGTAGCCGTTGCCGTGCTTGACGACCTCGGTGCCGCACTGCTTGAGGGGCGGCGTCGCCGGCCCGCTCGGCGCCTTTTCGGGCGCGGAGGAGCAGGAGGCGGCGAGCAGGGACAGCGCGAGGGCGGCGAGCAGTCGGCCTGGCGAGCGGGGCATGGCGACTCCTTACCTAACGCGATCCGCGAAAAAGGGATTCTTTTTTTCGGACGGACCGGCCGGACCCGCGGCGCGGGGCGGCGTCGGCGGCGGTCCGCGGGGCGGCCTTCTTTCGGGCGGGCTTGGCGGGCTTGGCGGGCTGCGGCTCGAGCGCGGCGGAGAGGGCGCCGAGGTCCTGGAGGCTGGCGACGAGCGCGCGCAGGTAGTGCGCGGAGAGCCGCTCGGCGGCGCAGAGCGCCCGGGCGGCGAGCACCTGGGCGTTGTAGGGGCCGGCGTCCTCGGGCACGTTGTCGGCGGCGCGGGCGACGGCGAGCGTCGCGCGGGCGCTCACCAGCGACTCGTGGAACAGCGCCGTGGAGAGGGCGTTGCTGAGCGCCTGGGCTTGCCGCTTCACCCGGCGCT
The DNA here is from genome assembly GCF_028553905.1 of Sorangium sp. So ce836. Lineage (NCBI taxonomy): Bacteria > Pseudomonadati > Myxococcota > Polyangiales > Polyangiaceae > Sorangium > Sorangium sp. So ce836. The sequence goes on from NZ_CP102233.1 coordinate 12,825,690, forward strand.
CGACGACATCGCCGTCGCACGGGAGCTCGGCGAGGTCGCGCGCGAGCGGCGCGGGCAGGCGGACGTCGCGCGCGGCGGCCTCGCCGCGGAGGCGCGCGAGCGAGGGCACGGCGGTCGTCTGCCGCTCGGCGGCGAGCGCGCGCAGGCGGCGGCGCGCGGCCCGCGCGACGGCGGGGAGGTCGCCGAGCGAGAGCGCCGCGGCGAGCGCGCCGTCGTCGGGGATGCCGGCGTCGGCGAGGGCGCGGAGCTGGGCCTCGGCGTCGGCGCGGGCGCGGTGGAAGGCGGCCTCGAGGGCGGTGAGCCGCGCCGAGGCGCGGGCGTCGAGGCGCGCGCGGGCGCCGCCGTCGAGGGCGCGGGCGCGCTCGAGGAGCGCCTCGATGAAGCGGTAGCTGGCTGGATCGAAGCGGTGGGCGCCGGAGGCGCGGAGGGCGGCGAGGCGCGCGGCGGCGGGGGCGGGAGGCCCGGGTTGGGGGGCGGCGGCCGACCCGGGTTGAGGCGCCGCGGCCGACCCGGGTTGAGGCGCCGCGGCCGACCCGGGTTGGGGGCGGCGGCCGACCCGGGTTGGGGGCGGCGGCCGACCCGGGTTGGGGGGCGGCGGCCGACCCGGGTTGAGGCGCCGCGGCCGACCCGGGTTGAGGCATCACGGTTGCCAACCGGGGTTGCGGTGGACGTGGTTGCGGTTGGCGGCGCCCCGACCGAGGTTGCGGCTCAGACCCGTCGACCGACCGAGGTTGCGATTGAAGACGCCGCTGGCGGTCCTCGGGCTCCACCGCCGCCGGAGAAAAATCCGACGTGGACGCCATCAGGGCGCGCTCCGCCGTGGAATGGGCGAGATCTCCACGCGACGGTTCTTCGCCCGGTTCTCGCTTGTATCGTTGGGCGCCACCGGGTGCCGCTCGCCGAAGCCGGCCGCGAACAGCGCCGTGTCGGGAACGCCCGCCGCGGCGAGCGCGCGCGTCACCGTGAGCGCGCGCTGCGCCGAGAGCTCCCAGTTGTCCGCATAGCCACGGGACGAGCTCGTGAGCGGCCGGTCGTCCGTGAAGCCGCTCACCATGATCAGTTCGTCATGATGCTCAAGGTACGCCTTCAGCGGATCGGCCAGCGCACGGAGCAGCGCGATCCCCTCCGGCTGAAGCTCGGCCGAGTTGAGCTCGAACAGGATGCTCCCGCGGATCCCGATGCGCCCCTCCGTCAGCGTGATCCTCCCCTCGGCGAGCGGTCCGGCCAGCGCGCGCTCGAGCGCCTCCAGGCGCGCGCTCTCCGCGGCGCGGGTGGCGCGCTCGGCGGCGAGATCGCGGGCCAGATCGACCTGGAACGAGATCGCCCACACGAAAAAGAGCACGAACAGGCCGAAGAGGCAGGCCATGAGGTCGCCGAAGACCGGCCACACCGCGGCCTGCTCGGGCGCCTCGTCCTCGGCCGGCATCAGGGACATGACCGAGCTCTCCTCGCGGCGGGCGCCGCGGATACCGGCGCGCCCTCGCGGCCCCCCATGGAGCAGGCGACCTCGGGGCGCGACGTGCCGGGCGCCGACGGAGGCGAGGAGCGGCGCATCAGCTCGTCCTGCTCCTCAGCGCCCGCAGCTCCGAGAAGAGCTCGCGCTGAAACTGCAGCGAGTGATCGAAGACCTCGCGGGTCTGGTCGAGGTAGGCGCCGAGGAGGTCCGTCGCCTCCCCGTGCTCACGGCGCTCGATCGCGTCCTCGATCGCGCCGAGGCTGTTCAGCCATCGATCGCTGGCGTCGCGGTAACGATCGACCGCGACGGTGAACATCTCGGCCACCGCCGTCATCTCGGCGCCGCCGGCGCGCACGAGCTCCGATGCCTCGCGCACCACCGCCGCGGTCGCCTCGAGGCTCTCCCCGAGCCCGCGGGCATGGGCGCTGAGCCGCTCGGCCAGCCCGTCGGCCGCCTCCCGCCGCGCCCCCTCCAGCCGCTCCTCGAACGACAGCAGCCGCGCCGCCTGCTCCTCCAGCAGCGCCCGCGCCGCCTCGCCCAGCGCCGCCACCCGTGCTTCCGCTCGCTCCTCCCGCTCCGCCGCGCTCCGCTCCGCCGCCTCCGCCAGCGCCGCCACCCGCCCGGCCTGCTCCCGCGCGCTGCCCGCCATCGCCGCCGTCGCCTCCGACAGCTTCTCCAGCAGCGCGTCCAGCCGCCCGTCCCGCGCCGCGTCCGCCTCCGCCCGCGCCGACAGCCGCTCCGACGCCTCCCCGATCAGCCGCGCCGCCGCCTCCGGCGCCGCCTGCGCCGCCCGCGCCGCCTCCGCCAGCGGGCCCGACAGCGCCTCGCCCAGCGCCGTCAGGTGCGCCGCTCGCGCCGCGTCCTGCTCCGCCTGCCGCGCCGCCGCCTCCGCCGCGCGCGCCGACTGCGCCTGCTCCAGCCGCTCGATCGCCTCCCCCACCACCCCGGCCAGCCGCTCCGCCTGGCCTTCCAGCCGCGCCGACGACTCGGTCTCGAGCTCGCGCCGGCGCACCGCGGCCTCCCGGTCGAGCCGCTCCAGGCGCTTCGCCGCGCCCTCCTCCATCCGCTCCAGCCGCGACGCGACCCCCTCCTCCATCCGCTCCAGCCGCTCGCCGAGCCCGCGGGCGTGGGCGCTGAGCCGCTCGGCCAACCCGTCGGCCGCCTCCCGCCGCGCCCCCTCCAGCCGCTCCTCGAACGACAGCAGCCGCGCCGCTTGCTCCTCCAGCAGCGCCCGCGCCGCCTCGCCAAGCGCCGCCACCCGCGCCTCCGCCCGCTCCTCCCGCTCCGCCGCGCTCCGCTCCGCAGCTTCCGCCAGCGCCGCCACTCGCCCGGCCTGCTCCCGCGCGCTGCCCGCCATCGCCGCCGTCGCCTCCGACAGCTTCTCCAGCAGCGCGTCCAGCCGCCCGTCCCGCGCCGCGTCCGCTTCCGCGCGCGCCGACAGCCGCTCCGACGCCTCCCCGATCAGCCGCGCCGCCGCCTCCGGCGCCGCCTGCGCCGCCCGCGCCGCCTCCGCCAGCGGGCCCGACAGCGCCTCGCCCAGCGCCGTCAGGTGCGCCGCTCGCGCCGCGTCCTGCTCCGCCTGCCGCGCCGCCGCCTCCGCCGCGCGCGCCGACTGCGCCTGCTCCAGCCGCTCGATCGCCTCCCCCACCACCCCGGCCAGCCGCTCCGCCTGACCTTCCAGCCGCGCCGCCGACTCGGTCTCGAGCTCGCGCCGGCGCACCGCGGCCTCCCGGTCGAGCCGCTCCAGGCGCTTCGCCGCGCCCTCCTCCATCCGCTCCAGCCGCGACGCGACCCCCTCCTCCATCCGCCCCAGCCGCGACGCGACCCCCTCCTCCATCCGCTCCAGCCGCTCGCCGAGCCCGCGGGCGTGGGCGCTGAGCCGCTCGGCCAGCCCGTCGGCCGCCTCCCGCCGCGCCCCCTCCAGCCGCTCCTCGAACGACAGCAGCCGCGCCGCTTGCTCCTCCAGCAGCGCCCGCGCCGCCTCGCCAAGCGCCGCCACCCGCGCCTCCGCCCGCTCCTCCCGCTCCGCCGCGCTCCGCTCCGCAGCTTCCGCCAGCGCCGCCACCCGCCCGGCCTGCTCCCGCGCGCTGCCCGCCATCGCCGCCGTCGCCTCCGACAGCTTCTCCAGCAGCGCGTCCAGCCGCCCGTCCCGCGCCGCGTCCGCTTCCGCGCGCGCCGACAGCCGCTCCGACGCCTCCCCGATCAGCCGCGCCGCCGCCTCCGGCGCCGCCTGCGCCGCCCGCGCCGCCTCCGTCAGCGGGCCCGACAGCGCCTCGCCCAGCGCCGTCAGGTGCGCCGCTCGCGCCGCGTCCTGCTCCGCCTGCCGCGCCGCCGCCTCCGCCGCGCGCGCCGACTGCGCCTGCTCCAGCCGCTCGATCGCCTCCCCCACCACCCCGGCCAGCCGCTCCGCCTGGCCTTCCAGCCGCGCCGACGACGCGGCGTCCGCCTCCCGCCGCGCGCGCGACTCCTCGTCGAGGCGCCGCTCGACCGCCTGCAGCGCGCCGCCCGCGACCGCGCCGGCGCGCTCCACCGCCTCGGCCAGGAGGGGCTTCACCACGCCGGCCGCCACGTCGGCGGTCTGCCGGAGGCCCGCCGCGATGTCGCCGCGGATCTCGGCCGCTGCCGCCGCGAACGAGGCGGCGGCCTGGCGCGCGCCCTCGACCTGCACGGCCACGAGCCGCTCCTCGAGGCGCTCGAGCCGGGAGGTGGCCTCGCGCAGCGACGCCGCCGCGGCAGGGAGCGCCTCGCCCTGCCGCGCGAGCGCCTCCAGCGCCGCGAGCTGCCGCCCCGCCACCGTCAGCGCCGCGAGCGGGCCCGCCGCGTAGGCGTGGAGCGCGGCCGCGGCCGCCGCCTCGGCGCGCCGCACGAGCACCGCGCCGAGCCCCAGCATCGCCGACGCCGACACGCCCGCCGCCGAGGTGCCGAACGCGCGCGACAGGCCCTGCATCGGCGCGGCCAGGCTCTCCCGGAGCGCGTCGACGTCGGCGCTCAGGGTCAGCGCCTCGCGCGCCCCCCGCAGCGTCTCGAACAGGCCGAGGAACGTGCCGAGCAGCCCGATCATCACGAGCAGCCCGACGAGGTACGACGCGAACGTCGCGCCGGCCGGAGGCAGCGCCGCGCCGGCGATCCGCGCCTCGAGCAGCGCCCGGAGCGGCGCGCTGCTCTGCTCGATCGCGGCGCGCGTCGCCGGCCGCGGCAGCGCGGCGAGCTCGCGCTCGATCCGGGCGGCCCGCCCCGCGCGCGCGAACAGCTCGAGCGTGCCGAACACCAGCCCGAGCGCGATCAGCAGAACGAGGCGGTACGCGAGCGGGTCCGTCCCGCGGTAGACGACCGCCGCCCGCCCCACCAGGGCGAGGCCGATCCCCCCGGTGAGGAGCACCAGGAGCCGCGTCGTCCACTGCCGCGCCGTCGCGAGCCGCATCGTGAAGCCCCTCGCGGGCTACGCCGGCGCGCCCGCCGCCGCAGCCCCGTCGACCAGCGAGAGGAGCCGGCCCGCCTCGTGCGCGAGCACCGCCTGGACCACGAGCTCCATCCGCTGGAGCTCCCGCCGGAGCCACTCTTCCTGCGCGAACCAGGCCGCGACGTGCTCGACGTCGACGGCCTCCGGCAGCGCGCCCACGGCCGCGCGCAGGCCCCGCGCGAAGGCGCGCGCGAGGCCGGGGACGAGCTCCGCGAGCGCGCGCTCGCGCCGCTTCTGGGTGGCGGCGGCGATCGCGGCGTCGAGCCGCTCGAGCCGCGCCGCGTCCGGGCCGAGCGCCCGCAGCGACGGCGCGAGCTCCTCGCGCAGCGCGCGCGTCTCGAGCCGGATGCGGCCGAGGTGGCGGCTCGCGAGCTCGCCGAACGGCTCCCAGAGCTGGCCGGCCGCGGACGCGAGCGGGCGCCCGCCGCGCTCGCGGGCGGCGCGCGCGGCCAGCACCCCGGTCTGCTCCAGCGTCGCGAGCACCGCCGCCGCGTCGGGCAGCTTGTTGCGCCGGTGGAACGGGGTGGCGAACACGTGGTCGAGCGCCGCCGCGAGCTCGCCGAGGCGATCCGCGGCGAGCGCGCGGACCTCGGCGCGCGCGCCGGAAGCCGCCGCGGGCGGCGGGGCGGCGGGCCGGTCGAGGAGCGAGAGCTCGCGCGCGAGCGCGACGCTCCCGTGCAGATCCATGAGCCCGGCGAGGACCGCCGCCGGATCGGAGAGCTCCGCGAGCGGCGCGCGCGTCCCGTCCGCCAGCGCCGAGGCGGCGGCAGCGAGGGGACGCGAGATCAAAGGCCCGGGCCGCGAGGACCCGGCTCCGGGGTGAAGCATTCGCACGGCCGCGCGTTGTTAGCCGTCGCGGCGCGGAGCCGCAAGCCTGTCCGTCGCGCCCCGCGCCCCGCGCCTGCGCGCCCGCCGCGCCTGTCGTCCCTCGCGCCCGCCGCGCCTGTCGCCCCTCGCGCCTCGCGCCGCTCACCTGTTGGTCGGCGCCTGCCCGTTCGTGGCCCACAGCGCGAAGGAGAGCTGGTCGGCGCCCTTCGCGACGGCTGCCTTGATGAGGTCCGCGCCGCCGTGCCCGGCGTTCCGCTCGATGCGGAGCAGGACCGGGCCGCCCGCGCTCGCCGCCTGGAGCGCGGCGGCGAACTTGCGCGCGTGCATCGGATCGACCCGATCGTCGCTGTCGGCCGACAGCAGGAGGACGGCCGGATACCTCGTCCCCGGCTTGACGTGGTGATACGGGGAGTAGGCGTAGAGCGCCCTGAACTGCGCTGGATCGTCGGCGGACCCATACTCGCTGATCCACGTCTTGCCGGAGCCGAACAGGTGGTATCGCACCATGTCGAGCAGGGGGACGCCGCAGAGGACGGCCCCGAACAGCTCCGGCCGCTGGGTGAGCGCGGCGCCGACGAGCAGGCCGCCGTTCGAGCCGCCCTGGATGGCGAGCCGCTCGGGGCGCGTGTATCCCTCGCGGACCAGGTGCTCTGCCGCGGCGATGAAGTCGTCGAAGACGTTCTGCTTCTTGAGCAGCATCCCGTCCCGGTGCCACGCCTCGCCGTACTCGCCGCCGCCGCGCAGGTTGGCCACCGCGTACACCCCGCCCCGCTCGAGCCACGGGTAGATCGAGGCGGTGAACGCCGGGGTCTGCGACATCTGGAAGCCGCCGTAGCCGTAGAGCAGCGCGCGGGAGCTCCCGTCCTTCTTCATGTCCTTGCGGCGGACGATGAACATCGAGATCTTCGTGCCGTCCTTGGACGGGAAGAAGGTCTGCTCGACGGTGAACTGCGACGGGTCGACCGGCACCTCGACGCGCGCGTAGAGCTCGGTCCGGCCCGTCTTGATCGAGGTCGCGTGGATCTCCTGGGGTGAGGTGAACGACTCGAACGAGAAATACGCCTCGTCCTCGTCGGGCAGCCCGGACGGGCCGCCCACGGTGCCTATGCCGGGCAACGGGACCTCGCGGACCAGCTTGCCGTCGAGCGTGCGCACCTCGACCCGGCTCGAGGCGTCCTTGAGGTAGCTCAGCGCGAGGTGCCCACCCAGGATGGAGACGCTGTCCAGGATGGCGTCGGGGCGCTCCGGGACGATCTCCTTCCACGCGGCGCGCTCGGGCCTGTCCGGGTCGACCTCGAAGAGGCGGTAATGGGGCGCGCCGTCGTCGGTGTGGACGTAGAACCGATCCTTGTAGACCTCGACGCTGTAGTGCGCGTCGCGCCCCACGGCGAGCGGCTTGTCCACGTCCCGACCGCCCGGCCTGCGGAGATCGCGAAAGTAGACGTCGGTCGAGGTCCACCCGTGGGCGACGGTGAGCACCAGGAAGCGGCCGTCCTTGGACAGGAGCGCGCCGAGGAAGGTCTTCGGATCGCCCGTCCTGCCGCGCACCACGCGATCCTGCTTCGGATCCTGGCCGAGCCGGTGGAAGCGAACCTCCGCGTAACCGGGCCGATCGGCGACCGGGATCGACGGGTCGGTGGGGAGCCAGACGTAGTAGAAGCCGTCGCCGGAGGGCGTCCACGACGCGTACGCGTATTTGCCCCCTTCGATGACGTCCACCTCGGAGCGCTTGCCGGACGCGACATCCATCACATGGAGGGTCGCTTCATCCGAGTTGTTCTTCTGGACCTTGTAGGCGACGTTCTTGCCGTCCCACGACACTTCCCACCCGCCCAGCGAGACGCTGCCGTCGTCAGACCAGCTGTTCGGGTCGAGCAGCGGGCGCTCCTCGCCGCTCTTTCCTTCCTTCCAGTAGACGATCGACTTCTCTTTCGTCGCGTGCCTCCGGCTCAGGAAATATCGACCCCGGCGGTGGCGCGGCGCGGACACCGCATCGATGTAGAAGAGCTGCTTGAGCCTCGACGCGATCGCGTCCCGCTCGGGGAGCCGCGCGAGCTCGGCGCGGGTGAACGCGTCCTGAGCCTGCATCCACTCTTTCACGTGCGGCGCGCCGCCGTCCTCCAGCCAGCGGTACGGGTCGGCGATCTCGACTCCCTGGACGGCGTCTTTCACCGAAACGGCGCGGGTGAGCGGGTACGCGGGGCGGAGAGGATCGGCGGGCGTCGGCGCGGCGCTGGCCGCAGCGGGGTGCGATGAGGAGCTTGCGGTCATGGTGGGACCCGTTCGATGTGCCTTGGCACCTCCGCAGGCGCCAGCGAGGAGCGCCGTGAGGAGCAGGCAGGGAGAGGCCTTCATGGGACGGCGAGCATACCGTGCCCCAGGCGACGGGGGCAGGCGAGTTCGCCGCGCGCGATCGAGGATCGAGCGCCCCTCGCGCGACGCGCCCCCTGGCGAGCGCCGCGTCGTGCCGCCGGCACGTCATCCGGCGAACCGGATCTCCGATGGACTCGCTTCAAGCATGCTTCTCGTTCTGTCCCGACATGCCATCCGTCGCAGGGCTGGATGCTGCGGCAGCGCCGCGCCGCGCCGACGCGCGGCGCCCGCCCGCGCGTCGACGACGAGAGCGCGCGGTCCTGGCGCGCCCCGCGCCGGCGTCGGGGGGCGCGCCGATCGGGAGAGGCCATCGGATTGCGATGCCGGAGGCCCCCGTCATCGTATAGGAAAGGGAGCCCATGGCGACGTCCCTCCCCCTGCGGCGTGCGGCCGCGCTGCCGGCGCTCCTCGGCCTCGGCCTGCTCCATTCCACCGCATCGGCGCAGGAGGCGGCGCCCGGGGGCGCGGAGAGCCCACCGCCCGCGAGGGACGCGAGCGCCGCCGCCGCGGCCGCGCCGCCGCCGGGGAATGCGGTCCCCGACCCCGGCGGCGCGGATCCGCAACCCGGCACGGCCCCGCGACTCGCCGGGGATGCGCCCACCGCGGACCCGCTGTTCGCGCCAACGAAGGCGGTGCGGCGCAGCGGGTTCGCCGCCGGCGTCGCGGGAGGCCTCACGCTCGGGAGCGCCGCCGGATTCCCCAATGATGTTCAGAAGATAGGATACGAGCGCTACTACACCGAGACCGGCGTCGGCATCGGCGGCGGCGGTTACGTCTGGCTCGGCGGGGTGCTCGCGGACTGGCTCACGTTCGGCCTGGCGTTCGGCGGGCACGGCCTGAGCGCCGCGGAGCATGGCACCCTGGCTGGCGGGGTCATGTTCCACACCGAGGTATTCCCGCTCTTCTCGCTCGGGGAGCGCTGGAGAGAGGTGGGTGTCATCGTCGATGCTGGCACCGGCGTGGCCTACACGACGGCGGACGGCAGCGACACCGACGTCATCGACGGTGCCCTCCCGGCCCGCATCGGCGGCGGCGTGTTCTACGAAGGAATCCGGCTCTGGAAGGTGTCGATGGGCCCGTGGCTCTACGCCGATTACACCTGGAGCACGTCCGTCCGCCAGCCAGGGCTTTACCTCGGCTGGCGCACTGCCCTGTACACCGGGCCCTGACCCGATCGCCGCTGCCCCGCCCCCGCATCACACGTCGGCGCTCCCCCTCACCGCTCACGTCCGCACGTCGTCCGCACTCCTCGACAACCGTAGGCCCTCGGGGGACCTGGTCGTGGTCTACGCCTGCAGCTCCGGCGTCCGCCGCCGCACCAGCGCCTCCCGCCCCGGCGGCGCCAGCGTGAGCCGGATCCCGCGCCGGATGAGCTGCATCGCCGCGAAGTACGCCGCCCCCACCAGGATCTTCCGCCCGATCTCGCGCGGCACGCTCGGCTTCCCGCGCGGCGCCACCCAGTCCGGGTGCCGCCAGAAGCGCACGAGCGCGCGGACGCGCTCGGCCCGCAGCCGCTCGTCGCGCGCCCGCGCCCCCCGGACCAGCGCGATCACCGCCGCGCCGCCCAGGATCGCGAGCAGCAGCCCTCCGGCCGCCACCCCGGCCCCGTGCCGGCGCACCTGGGTCTTCACGTCGAGGAGCGCGTGGCGCCGCCGATCGATCACCTGGATCGTGTGCAGCAGCCGGTCGCGCAGCTCGTCCGCCTTCCGCTCGAACTCCTCCCGCTGACCGTTCAACCCCTTCATACGACGCGCTCCCGGACCAGCCGCACGTCCGACCCGAGGCGGCCGCGCGTCCGCTCGAGCGGCCTCCTCGGCGCGCGCCCGTAGCCGACGACGCCCACCACGACCGCGAGCGCGATGAGCCCGAGCCCGATCAGCAGCGCCGGAAGCGGCCCCGGCGAGATCGCCAGCGCGATCGCGACGAGCACCAGCGCCACCCCGAGCAGCGCCGCGGCCGCCGCCGCGCCGAGCGCGACGCCCGACGTCTTCGCCCGCGAGATCTCCTGGTTGATCTCGTCGCGCGCCAGCGCGACCTCGACCTCTATCAGCTCCCTGGCCTCGGCGATCGCCTCCTTCACGAGATCGGCCGTCGAGCTCTCGGGCCTGGGATCCACCTGCCTCATGGGACACCTCTCCGCCTCACAGGATGAACGCGCTCGGGAGCGGAGCAGGCAGCCGCCAGCGCACGGTCGCCGCGGAGCCCCCGCCTCCGACCGCGCCACGCGGTGCATACGGCACGCCAGCCCCATCCTCGCGCAGGCGCGCGCGCGCTGCGCGGCCGCCGGCCAGCGCCCGCCCGCCGCGGCGGGCGCTCAGGGCAGGACGCCGGAGACGACGCGCTCGTGGCCGCCGTAGTCGAGGTGCCTCGCGACATCGACGAACCCCGCCGCCGCGAAGAGCTCGGCGACCTCGCCCGCCTTGCCGGCCTCGACCTCCACCGCCAGCACGCCGCCGCCGGCGAGCCGCGCCGGCGCGCCCGCGACGATGCGGCGCGTGAAGGCGAGCCCGTCCGCGCCCCCCGCGAGCGCGAGGTGGGGCTCGTAGCCGCGGATGTCGATCTGCAGCGCGGCCACGTCCTGGTCCGGGATGTACGGCGGGTTCGCGGTGATCAGGTCGAAGCGGAGGCCGGGCGGCACGCCGGCGAACAGATCCGAGCGCAGGAACCCCGCGTTGACGGCGCCGAGGCGGAGCGCGTTCTCGCGGGCGACGGCGAGCGCGCCGTCCGAGATGTCGATGCCGAGGACGCGGCTGGTGGGCCGCTCGCAGGCGAGGCTCACCGCGACGCAGCCGGAGCCGGTGCACAGATCGAGCACGCGCGCGGAGAGCGCGAGCTGCCTCGTCCGGGCGAGGCCGACCTCGACCAGGATCTCGGTGTCGGGGCGCGGGATGAGCACGCGCGGATCGACGCGGAACGGGCGGCCGTAGAACTCCCGCACACCGAGCAGGTAGGCGACCGGCTCGCCGGCGCGGCGGCGCTGGTGCAGCTCCCGGTAAGCGGCGAGCTCGGCCCTGTCGAGCGGCCGCTCGGCGTCGATGAGCAGCCCGACGCGATCGATGCCCAGCACCTTGCCGAGCAGGAGCTCGGCGTCGAGGCGCGCCGAGGACGCGCCGCGCTTCCTCAGATCGCCCGAGGCCCACGCGATCACGCGGCGGATCGTCCAGGGCTCGTTCTGCGGCTCGACGTCGGGCTTGGTCACGGGAGCGGGACAGCGACGGCGTCGCGGACGGCGGCGGAGACGACGGCCTCGACCTCGGCGCGGATCGCGTCGCGATCCGCGGCCGACCGGGCCTCGAAGCGCAGCACGAGGATCGGACCGGTGTTCGAAGCGCGGCAGAGGCCCCAGGCCCCGCCGCCGAAGTCGATGCGCGCGCCGTCGATGTCCACGACCGGACGGACGCGGCGGAAGTGCTCGGTCACGCGGCGCACGACCTCGAACTTCACGGCGTCGGGGCAGTCGACCCGGATCTCGGGGGTGGCGAAGGTCTCCGGCACGTCGGCGAGCAGATCGCCGAGCGGCCGCTGCGCCCGGGCCACGATCTCGAGCAGGCGGACCGACGCGTAGACCGCGTCGTCGAACCCGAACCACCGGTCGGCGAAGAACATGTGCCCGCTCATCTCGCCCGCGAGCAGGGCGCCTTCCTCTTTCATCTTGGTCTTGATGAGCGAATGGCCCGTCTTCCAGAGGATGGGGCGCCCTCCGCGCGCGGCAACGTCCGCGTAGAGCGTCTCGGAGCACTTCACCTCCCCGAGCACGGCCGAGCCGGGGCGCTCCGCGAGGAGCGACCGCGCGAACAGGAGCAGCAGCTTGTCCCCCCAGATCACCTCGCCGCGCTCGTCGACGACGCCGATCCGGTCGCCGTCGCCGTCCCACGCGATGCCGAGCGCGGCGCCGGTCGAGAGCACGCGGGCGCGGAGCGCCTCGAGGTTCTCGGGCACGGTCGGGTCCGGGTGGTGGTTCGGGAACCGGCCGTCGATGTCGCAGAAGAGCGCGTCCGGCGAGAAGCCGAGCGCCGTGAGCGCGCGGACGCCGAGCGGGCCGGCCGCGCCGTTGCCGGCGTCGACCACGAAGCGCACGTCGGTGCGCGACAGGCGGGCCGCCGCGCGCACCGCCTCGATGTAGTCGGCCGCGAGGTCGACCTCGGTGAGCGCGCCCCTTACCGCCGCCGGCGCGCCCGCGGCGCCCTCCTCGATGAGATCGGCGAGCGCCTGGATCTGCTTGCCGAAGAACGACGCCTTGCCGCGCATGAGCTTGAACCCGTTGTCCGGCGCCGGGTTGTGGCTCGCGGTGATCATGATCGCGCCATCGGCGTGGAGGTGGTGCGCGGCGAAGTAGAGCAGCGGCGTCGGCCCGACGCCGGCCGAGATCACGTCGGCGCCGCCCGCGAGCAGGCCCTCCGTGAGGGCGGAGAACAGCCGGCCGCTCGAGAGGCGGCCGTCCCGGCAGACCGCGACCCGCGGGCGGGCGCCGCCGGACGGCGCCCCGGCGGCGAGCTCGCGGCCGAGGAGCAGGGAGAAGGCGGCGCCGAGCTCACGGGCGAGCTCGCTCGATAGGTCGCGCTCGGCGTCGCCGCGGATGTCGTACTCGCGGAAGATGGTTCGGGGGACCTTCATAGACCACGCGGAGGAACGCTCGGCGACGCGCTGCAGCGCCGGCCGGCGCGGAGGATGCTCTGACACGGCGCGATCGTGGGTGAAACGAAAAACGCTCGCCGCGGCGCGGGCCTCCGGCGCGCCGGCCCGCCGGCCCACCAGATTGCGTTCCTGGCCGCCGGCCGGGTAAGTTGGGCCCCGTGGGAGCCCAGGACCGCTTGATGACGCGCGCACAGAGGACCGGTCTCGCCGCCGTGCTGGCCCTCTCCGCCTGCCTCGCCTGCAGCGAGGTCGCGCTGGCGGCGGAGCCGTCGCCCGCCGCCCTGCCGATCACGGTCGTCGCCATCCGGACCGACGACGCGTACGACCAGGCGGGCGCGCTGACCCAGGCGCTCCGCTCCGCCATCAAGGAAGCCCGGGGGTGGTCGGTCGGCGAGGGGGATTTCTCGCTCGAGGTCCTGACGCTCTCGCTGCAATGCCCCGATGTGCCCGACGACGGCTGCCAGACGCGCATCGCCGACCACATCCGGAGCGACCGCTATCTCTGGGGCGTGCTCCGCAAGAGCGACACCAACGTGGAGGGCTCGCTGAACCTCTGGACCCGCGGGAAGCCGACCGCGAGCGTCCCGGTGAAGTACAGCGCGAACCTCACCGAGGCCAACGACGAGCCGCTCCGGAAGATCGCGGCGGACGCGATCGCGTCGCTGACCGGCGGACCGCCGATGGGGTCGCTCCGCGTGAGGACGGGCGCCGCGCAGGCGAGCGTGCTCATCGACGGAAAGCCGGCCGGCAACGTGCAGAACGGCGAGGGGACCTTCCCGGTCACGGCCGGGCCGCACCGGGTGCGCGTGAAATCGGCCGGGTTCCTCGACTCCGAGGCGTCGGTCGTGGTCGTGCCCGTGGCCACGACCGACCTCGCGCTCAGCCAGATGCCCGCCGAGCCGTCGCAGTCCAACTGGAGGCGGATCGGCGGGTTCATCGGCCTCGGCGCGGGGGCGGCGTTCGGGACCGTCGCCGTCATCAGCTCCGTCCAGGTCGCCAGCATCCAGAGCGACCCGCAGTACAAGGCCTACCGGGCGCTGTTCACCACCGAGGTCGGCGACGTGTGCGCGCTCGAGCAGCGCGAGGCCATCCGGGGCGACATCACCGCCGACGCGAGGACGGCCGACGCGGGCATCCGGCTCTGCGAGAAGACGGACACGTTCATGGGGCTCCAGTACGTCTTCTACCCGCTGGCCGTGGTCTCCGCGGGCCTCGGCGCCTACCTGCTCGTGACGAGCGACAGCCGGAGCGGGGACCGCGCCGGCTGGACCGTGCAGCCCAGCGTCGGCCTCGGCGCGGGCGGCCTCGACGTGACCTACCGCTGGTGAGCCGCGCCGCCCGTTCCGCGCGCCGGGGGCCCGGGGAAGGGCGACGATCATGCGGGTGATCGCCGGCCGGCTCGGCGGGCGGCGGCTCGCCGCGCCCCGCGGCGAGGGCACGCGGCCGACCGCGGACCGCGTGCGCGAGGCGCTCTTCTCCTCGCTCGGCGACATCACCGGCGCGCTCGTCTGCGACCTCTACGCCGGCACCGGCGCGCTCGGCATCGAGGCGCTCTCGCGCGGCGCGCGGCGCGCGGTCTTCGTCGAGAGCGGCCGGCCCGCGCTCGCCACGCTCCGCGAGAACCTCGCCGCGCTCGGCCTCGCCGACGCGGCGCGCGTCGTCCCGCTCCCGGTCGAGCGCGCCCTCGACCTGCTCGCCGACGAGGGCCCCTTCGATCTCGCGCTGCTCGATCCGCCGTACGCCGCCCTGGCCAAGGCCGCCGCCGCGGCCGCGCGCCTCGCCGGGCCGCTCGGGTTGCTCGCCCCGACCGGGCGCCTCGTCCTCGAGCACGCGCGCCGCGATCCTTCGCCGGAGATCGCCGGGCTCACCTGCGCCGCCATCCGCACCTACGGTGACACCGCGGTGTCGTTCTACGAGCGCTGAACGGCCGTCCGCGTGGAGCCAACATGTTCATCCAGGGCGCATCCAGTTTCCTGGCGCGCTTCCCTGGCCACCCTTGTAGACTCGCCCCCCGCCGGACGCGCCCGCGTCTCGGCTCCGGCGCACAGGGCCCGCCGACGCGGCCGGCCCCGCGTGCCTCTCCGGGAGGACTTCTCAACGTGTCCGCATCGATGCCCCCGTCGTCCCAGCAGATCCCTGGGAAATCCGGCAATTCTGGGATCTACATCGCAGGAATGGTCGTCCTCGCCGCGCTCACGGCGGGCCTGCTCTACTGGAAGCTGCGCCCGGAGCCGGAGGCGCCGCCCGCGGAGCCCACCGCTGCTGCCCGCACCGAGACGAAGCCGGCGGAGCCGCCGCCGCTCTTCGCGCCCCCGCCGCCGCCGCCGGTCGAGGAGGTCGAGGACGCCGGGGTGGACGCTGGCAAGGTCGCGTCGGGGCAGGGCCCGGCCACGACCGGCAAGTCGCCTTGCTCCGCCAAGTGCGGCGACGGCGCCACCTCGCCCGCGCTCGACTCCGCCGTCCTCGCGCTCGCCCGCTCGGCGCAGGGTTGTTATAACCGCGCGCTGCGCACCTCGGAGGTCTCCGGCAAGCTGACGGTGAGCGTGCAGGTCGCCTCGACGGGCGCGGTGTGCGGCGCCTCGATTCTCAACGACACGGTGGGGTCGGGCGAGATCTCGTCTTGCGTTCTGGGACGTTTCCGCGGCAAATCACTGCCTCCGCCGCAGAGCGGATGCGTCGTGGTGAACGTTCCGATCAACTTCACCATCAAGCAATAGGAAGCAGCCGATGCGAATGCTCCCCCTCCGGATGGCCAGCCTGCTCCTCCTCGCGCTCGCGCTGCCGAGCGCCGCGTGCCGCGTCGAGGAGGGGACCACCCCGAGCTGCAAGGACAACCTCGACCCCGAGCACGGGATCGTGACGGACCCCGACGGGTGCCATCAGCTCCCGTACTGCATGGTGAACGGTAAGCAGGCGGCCCCCGAGGAGTGCTGCAAGAACGCGGAGGGCATGGTCAACCTGGCGTGCGCCAGGGGGTATGCGTCCCTGACCTCCTCGGCCACCACGACGTCGGCGAGCGGCTCCGGCGGCGGCGACGGCGGGAACGGCGGCTCGGGCGGCGGCGGCGGCGCGGGCGCCGGGGGCTCGGGCGGCGCGGGCGCCGGGGGCTCGGGCGGCGGCGGGGGGAGCGGCGGCTAGGCCGCGCGCATCCATCGCGCCGTGGCGAGGAGCGCCGCTTCCACGCGGGGGATCCTGCTCTCGGTCGCCTACGACGGGCGCCCGTTCGCGGGCTTCGCCCGTCAGCGCGACCAGCGCACGGTCGCGGGCGAGCTGCTCGGCGCGCTGCGCGCCATCGATCCGGCCATCCGCGAGATCCGCGGCGCGAGCCGCACCGACGCGGGCGTCCACGCGCGCGACCAGCGCGTCGCCTTCGACACGGCGGCGCCGCTGCCGCCGCGCGGCTGGGTCCTCGCGACCGCGCGCCACCTGCCGGACGAGATCGTGATCCGTCGCGCCGCCGTGGTGCGCGTCGGGTACTCGCCCCGCTTCGAGAGCCTCCGCAAGCGCTACCGCTACCTGATCCTCCGGGATCTGGTCCGCGATCCGTTCCTCAGCCGGCGCGCGTGGCGGGTCGAGGGCCTCACGGACGAAGCGATCGAGCGGGCGCGCGCCGAGGCGCTCGCCGCGAAGGGCACCCACGACTTCGCCGCGTTCCGGACGAGCGCGGACGAGCGGACGACCACGGTGCGCACGCTGTACGGCGTCGAGCTGTCGCTCGACCCTGCGGATCCGCGCCTCGTCCGGATCGACGTCGAGGGGAACGCGTTCCTGCACAACATGGTGCGCATCCTGGTCGGCACCTTGATGGACGTGGCGCGCGGCCACCTCGCCCCCGGCGCGATCGCCCGCGCGCTCGCGTCGCGCGACCGGCGCGACGCCGGGATCACGGCGCCGCCGGACGGGCTCTACCTGGAGCACATCCACCTGCGCGACGACGGCCAGGATCCCTGGCCCGGCGGGCCATCGGACGGCCCCTCGACGGACGACGCCGCGCCGGAGGGCGCCCCGGCGGCGGACGAGGCCTCGCCGGCGGCGGACGAGGCGGGCGCGCGGCCCGAAGCGGGCGCCGGGACGTAGGACCGCGGGTCAGAACCCCTGCCAGGAATCTGCCTCGCGAGAGGAGAGAAATTCAACGCAAAGGCGCAAAGGCGCAAAGATGCATTTGTTTTTTTGCGCCTTTGCGCTCTTTGCGCCTTTGCGTTGAACTCTCTCCCGGATCCCTGGTCGGACTTCTAGCGGGCGGAGCTGGGGCCTGCGCACGGCCCGCGGCGGCGCGCTGCCCGAGCGGGCGCGCCCCTGCGGCCCGATCCGCGACCCGCGCGCTTTCGCACGCCAGGAGGTTGCGTTCGCGAGCGCTTCCCGTCTTACCTCTTGCCTCGCTGCCGGGCCCCCCGCTCCGCGGACCGCGGACAGGACCTCTCCCACGCGCTGGAGGAAGCATGAACTCGCGTCGGCTGACTGCATCCCTCGCCCTGCTCGTCCCTGCCCTCTCGCTCCCGTCGCTCGCGGGCGCCCAGCCGTCCGCAGCGCCGGCGCCGGCGCCCACCCTCCGGGCGCCCTCGGCGCTGCCGAAGGCGGCGCCCTCGCCCGCGCCGTCCGGCGCCGCCGCCTCCAGCGCCGCCGCGGCCGCCGGCGCCGCCGATCTGCGCCGCCTCGGCGAGGCGTTCGCCGACGTCGCCGACAAGGTCGGCCCCGCGGTCGTCCAGATCGAGGTCGCCGTCGGCGAGGACGTCTCCTCGCCGCTGCGCTGGTTCCGCGACGGCGGCCAGCGCCGCGGGCTCGGCTCGGGCGTCATCTTCTCCCCGGACGGCGGCATCCTCACGAACAACCACGTCATCGACGGCGCCCGCGCGATCACCGTCCGGCTCCGCGACGGCCGCATGTTCGCCGGCCGCGTGGCGGGCCGCGACCCCGCGACCGATCTCGCCGTGCTCCGCATCGACGCGAAGGGCCTGCCCACCGCGACGTTCGCCGACAGCGACGCCGCCCGCGTCGGCGCCTGGGTGGTCGCGATCGGCTCGCCCTTCGGCCTCGGGCACACGGTCACCACCGGCGTGCTCAGCGCCAAGGGGCGCGGCGGCGTCGGCGTGAACGACGTCGAGGACTACCTCCAGACCGACGCGAGCATCAACCCCGGCAACTCGGGCGGCCCGCTCGTCGACCTCGACGGCCGCGTGCTCGGCATCAACACGATGATCGTCAGCCGCGGGCAGGGCATCGGGCTCGCGGTACCGGCGAACATGGCCCGGCGCGTGGCCGAGCAGCTGCTCCGGCACGGCCGCGTCGAGCGCGCCTGGATCGGCGTCGGGCTGCAGGATCTCACGCCCCAGCTCGCGGCGGTGATGCCGGACGCGCCCCGCGCCGGCGCGCTCGTCAACGCCGTCAACCCGAGCGGCCCCGCGGCCAGGTCGAACCTCCAGCCGGGCGACGTGATCACGTCGGTCGCGGCCAGGCCGGCGCGCGACGCGCAGGACGTCATCCGCGAGCTCTTCAACCACAACGTCGGCGAGACGCTCACGCTCGAGGTCGCGCGCGGCGGCCAGCGGTACCAGACCCGGGTGACGCTCGCCGCGCGGAGCGAGCCGCCGCCGCCGGCGCTGCCGGTCCAGCGCGCGCCCGCCCCGCACGCGGGCCTCGGCCTCACCCTGCGCGACGCGCCGGCCGAGCGCGGCGAGCGCGGCGAGCGCGGCGAGCGCGGCGAGCGCGGCGAGCGCGGCGAGCGTGGCGAGCGCGGCGAGGGCCGCTCGCTGGCGCGCGTGGCCTTCGTGGCGGACGACTCGCCCGCCGAGCGCGCGGGCCTGCGTCCAGGCGACGTAATCCTGGAGGCCGACGGCCGCCGCGCGCCCACCGCCGCCGAGGTCGAGGAGGCCGCGCGCGACGGCGAGCTCCTCGTCCGGGTGCAGCGCCGGGGCGCGGCGTTCTACGCCGCCCTCAAGCGCTGACCCGCGCCGGCGCAGCGCCCCCGGAAAATCCGACGCGGACAAATGGACTGCCCGCGCTCGCCTTGGTAGTCAGGGTACCGTGCACGTCGGACTCGACCGTCTCCCGGATCTCTCGCAGCTCCAGCGCATCCGGTCGGCTCGCCTGGGGGTCCTCGCGCACCCGGCGAGCGTCGACCGCGAGCTCACCCACATCGCGTTCGTCCTCGAGCGCCTCGGCGTGCGCCCGCGCCTCTTCTTCGGCCCGGAGCACGGCTACGGCGGCGAGGCGCAGGACATGGCGGCCGTGACGAGCGCCGTCGACGCGCGCTCCGGCGCCCGCATCGTCAGCCTGTACGGCGACAGGTTCGAGGATCTCTCGCCTTCCGCCGAGGATCTCGCGGACATCGACCTGCTCGTCATCGATCTCGCCGACGTCGGCGCGCGCTACTACACGTTCGTCTGGACGGCGCTGCTCGCGCTGCGGGCGGCCCACGCGGCGGGCGTGCACGTCGTGCTGCTCGACCGGCCGAACCCCATCGGCTGCGCGCCGGAGAGCGTCGAGGGCGCGACGCAGGCGCCGGGGTTCCTCTCGTTCGTGGGCCTCGAGCCCGTGCCGATCCGCCACGCGCTCACGGTGGGCGAGCTGGTCGCGCTCTTCGCGCGGCGCGAGGGCATCCCGCTCGGCGACGTCGCCTGCGGGCTGCAGGTCGTCGCGGTCGAGGAGCACCGCCGCGAGGCGCTCGCCGCCGAGTGGGATCGCCCGTTCGTCCTGCCCTCGCCCAACATGCCGACGGCGGACACCGCGCTCGTCTACCCGGGCGGCTGCCTGATCGAGGGGACGAACCTGTCGGAGGGCCGCGGCACGACGCGCCCGTTCGAGATCGTCGGCGCGCCCTGGCTCGACGGCCGCGATCTCGCCGAGCGCCTCGCGTCCACGGGGCTGCTCGGGTTCATCGCGCGGCCGCTCACCTTCCGGCCGACCTTCCAGAAGCACGCCGGCAAGATCTGCGGCGGCGTTCAGATCCACGTCACCGACCCGCGCACCTTCCGTCCCGTCGCGACCTACCTCGCGCTCACCGCGTTTGCCCACCGGCAGCGGCCCGAGAAGTTCCGGTTCCGCACCGAGCGTTACGAGTACGTCGACACGATCCCGGCCTTCGATCTGCTCACCGGGTCGGCTGCGGCGCGCCTCGCCATCGAGGCCGGCGAGGATCCGCTGGCGATCGCGCTGGAGGCGTCGCGCCCGGATCCGGCCTGGCCCGAGGTGATGCGGGAGGCGCAGGCGGCGCTCGCCGCCGCCGGCTGAGCGGCGCCCGCGCGGCTCAGCGATCGTACCGGTCGTAGGGCTCCGGCCGGGAGAGGACGCCGGCCGTGTACCTCGTCGCGAGGACGACGAGAACGATCGCGAGCCCGGCGACCACGGAGAAGATCCGCGCCGGGCCCTCGGCGGAGAACCCGAACAGCCAGGGCGAGGCGATGAGACCGACGCCGAGGGAGGACTCCAGCGCTCCGTGCACCGGAAACGGGATCTTCCTGGCTGCGCCGAGCGGCTGATCGGACAGCAGCGTCACGACGAGGTGCGTCAGGGCGGTGACATAAGAGACCGCCGTCGGCACCGGCCCGAAGCGGAGCGCGAGCGGCGCGAGCGCGAGCAGGACGACGATCGCGTAGTCGACGTACCCATGGAGTCGGGGAGACAGCAGCTTCATCGGTCCCTCCTTGGAGGAGCTCCCCGCACGGCGGTGCATCGCATGTGCCGGAGAGCGGCTGTCAGCGCGCGCGCAGCCGGCGGCGCGGCGCCGCGCGCCCCGGAGAGCAGGGCGGTTATTCCTCGTCCGGGACGGGCGCGAGGGTGCTTGTCGTGCTCACGGGAAGGGGGCGCGGGGTGCGCGCGCGCTCGATCCGGCACAGGTCGGGGGCCGGCACAGGTCGGGGGCCGGCACAGGTCGGGGGCCGGCACAGGGCGGGGGCCGGCACAGGGCGGGGGCCGGCACAGGGCGGGGGTGGGGCCGGCGGCGCTTGACGCGACCCCGGAGGGGCGCAGGTTCCGTGCATGCAGGCCGGATCTCGCGTCGTTCGGCGGGCCGCGCGCGGGGCAGCGCGCGCGGCTCCCGCGCCGCGCAACCCGACCTCTGGCCGCGCGCGGGCGAAGCGCCGGTCATGAGCTCGGCGCCGCGACTCACCGGTCGCGTCGTCCTCCCCGGAGATCCCGGCTACGACGACGCGCGCGAGGTGCACAACGCGCGCTTCTCGCGATCTCCTCGCGCCATCGTGTTTTGCCAGGACGCGCAGGACGTCGTGAATGCCATTCGGTGGGCGACCGCGCGAGGCGCGGAGATCCGGGCGAGGAGCGGGCGGCATAGCTATGAGGGGTTCTCCGTGGTCGACGACGGGCTCGTCATCGACGTGAGCGACCTCCGGAGCGTCCGCGTCGACCGCGAGCGCGGGATCGCCGTCGTCGGCGCAGGCGCGGATCTCATCACCGTCTACGACGCGCTCTGGCAGGTCGGCGTCACCCTCCCTGCGGGCTCGTGCCCCACGGTCGGCATCGCGGGGCTCACGCTGGGCGGCGGGTTCGGCCTCCTCTCCCGCGCCCTCGGCCTCACCTGCGACAGCCTCCTCGCCGTCGAGATGGTCACCGCGGGCGGCGAGGTGGTCCGGGCCGACGCGGAGGAGAACCCGGAGCTCCTCTGGGCCTGCCAGGGCGGCGGGGGCGGCAACTTCGGTATCGTCACCTCCTTCACGTTCAAGACACACCCGATCTCCGACGTCTCGATCTTCAGGATCTCCTGGCCGTGGGCCGACCTCGCGCGGGTGCTCGAAGCGTGGCAGACGTTCGCCCCGCACGCCGACGAGCGACTGACGTGCATCCTCAAGCTCGCGGCGGCGGCTTCGGGCGAGATCTCGTGCGTGGGCCAGCTCCTCGGGCGGGGCGAGGAGCTGCGCCGGCTGATCCAGCCGCTCTTCTCCTCCACGCGCGGGGCCGAGCCCTCCGGCGCGTCGATCGAGACCATGCCTTACCTCAATGCGGTGGGCCGGCTCGGGGGGCTCGGCGGCGATCCCGAGCGATGGACGGTGCACCCGCACCAGCAGCAGGCGAGCTACAAGAACACGTCGGCCTATGCGTACGAGCGCTTCGGGGCCGACGCCATCGCGACCCTCGCCGCCGGGCTGTCGCGCGCGCCGAACCCGAAGTGCCTTGTCCAGCTCGACGGTTATGGCGGCGCCGTCGGCCGGGTCGCGCCCGACGCCACGGCGTTCCCGCACCGGCGCGCGCTGTGGAGCCTGCAATACCAGGCCCACTGGACCGCGGCCGCGGAAGAAGCGGAGTGCGTCGCGTGGGTCGAGCGCCTCCGCCGCGCGATGCTCCCCTACGTGCGTGGCGCCTACATCAACTACGTCGACGCGGAGGTCGAGGGCTGGCTCACGGCCTACTACGGCCCGAACGCCGCGCGGCTCGCGGCCGTCAAGGCGCGGTGGGACCCGCGCGAGGTGCTCCGCTTCGCCCGGTCGATCCCGCCCGCTCCGCCGGAGGCGGCGGAGGTGCCCGCAGGCGGCGCGGCCCAGGGCGGCGCGCCGGACGAGCGCGCCGCGCCGTGATCGCGCCGCTCGAAGAGCAGGGTTCGCCTGGATCGCCGCGGCGGGCCGGGCGCGGCGGCCCGCGCGCGCCTGGCGGTCCGCGGGCTCAGCCCGTCGACAGGAGCTCGTCGAGCACGGCGCCGTATTCGTCGAGGAGCGGGTGCGGCGGCAGCGCTCGGCACATCGCGCGCAGCTCTTCGAACCTGGCGACCTGCACCTCCCTGCCGCGCTTGAACATCGACCACGGATCGCCGTGCTCGCGCGAGCAGACGATGATGGACTGGAAGTTGTCTATCTTGTCGGCCAGCGTGATCGCCTGCGCTTCCCAGGGCTTCCTGGGGAACGCCTCGAGATAGAGGCGCTTCCTGTCCTCCCAGGGCAGCGACCGGTCCTGCTCGGTCACGTGGCGGACGAGCGTGGCGACGCGCTCGCCGAAGTGCTGGAGCAGCTCGTCGAACGTGACGCCCTGGTCCTCCATGGCGTCGTGCAGCGCGCCGGCCGCGACCACCTCGTCGTCGAAGCCGTGGCGCGCGAGCAGGACCGCGACGCCGGCGAGGTGGCTGATGTAGGGGACGTCGGCGTTCGGATACTTGCGCTTCTGTGCTCGGTGCCAGACCGCCGCCTGGTCGAGCGCGCGCTTGAGGAGGGTGCCCATCGCGGTGTCCCGCCAACCATAGCCGCTCGTCGCCCGGAGCGCAGGCGCCCGAACGTGAGCCCGCCCCCGCCGCCGGGACCTCCGTCCCGAAGAGACCGCGCGCCGCGCGCCGCCCGGGGCCCGCCCGGACGCCGCGCCGATCCGGGCGCCGCGAGCGCCTGCGCCTGCGATCGATCAGCGGACCGGTCGTCGCCGAGGGCGCCCGGCCGCGGCGAGCCGTCCGCCGCAGGCGCGCGTCGCGCGAGGGTGGCTGTCGCGCGGAGGTCCAATCGGCGCGGCGGCCTCGCCGCGCCCCGGCGGAGCGCGACGTCCCCCGCGACCCCGACGCCGAGCAAATGTTCACCCCTGCATCCGGTCCGTGCTCGGCGCCTCGGGGCTCCGGCGCGGGACAAAGGCTCTTCGACCGGCGTGCGCCGCGGTCGCCGCGCTGACGAAGCATGGGCCGCCGGGGCGCGGCAGCCTCTCGTTCGTTCAGAGGGTCCGGGGAGGTGTGCGCAAGTCCTACGAAGATGTAGACCACGCCGCTCGTTGCCCAAGACTCCGCAGTTGTCGGCCGGTATACTGGTCCGCGATAGCGGCTTAACCCGTCATGCGAAACCCGCCGACGCAGGGTGCCACCTGATGAGATCTCGGTCTTTCTGCTCGCTGGCCGCCGCGCTGGCCGCCCTCGCCGCCGTGCCCGCGCTCGCCCGCGCGCAGGACGCGCCCGTCAAGCCCGAAGGCATGGCCTTGAGCCGCTTCGTCCCGGCGCCGGCCGGGGACCGCATGTTCAGCGTGCCGTCGCCGTTCGCGCCGGGCCACCTGACGCCCCACGTGATGCTGATGGCCGATTACGCGAGCAATCCGCTCGTCCTGCGGCGCGAGCGCGACGGCGCGGAGATCGGCGCGGTCGTCAGCGATCAGCTCACGTTCCGGCTCAGCGCGTCGCTCCCGCTCTGGAACAAGGTGAGCTTCGACCTCGACGCGCCGCTCACCGCGCTCCAGTCGGGCGAGAACCCGAACGGCGGCGGCCGCGAGTTCGCGTCCCCGAGCGGCGCGGAGCTCGGCGACCTGCGGCTCGGCGCGCGCGTGCAGCTCTATGGCACCTACCACGACCCGCTCCAGCTCGCGGTCGGCGTGTACCTCTGGCTGCCCACCGGCGCGGCCGACTCGTTCGTGAGCGACGGGCACGTCCGCGCGATGCCGTACCTCGCCGCCGGCGGCCGCATGGATCGCCTCGTCTGGTCGAGCTCGCTGGGCACCGAGCTCCGGCGCTCCCAGTCCTTCGGCGGCGTGGCGCAGGGGACGATGCTCACCCTGGGCGGCGGCGTCGGGTTCCTCGCCGTAGACGACCGGCTCCAGGTGGGGCCGGAGCTCACCACCGCGATGGTGCTCGAGGACATCAGCAGCCGCTCGATCAACGCGGAGCTCCTCCTCGACGCCCGGTATCGATTCCTCCCCTTCCTGGAGGCGGGCGTCGGCGTCGGGCCGGGGCTCACCTCGGGGATCGGGACGCCCGACCTGCGCGTCGTCGCCATGGCAGCCTTCACGCCGGAGCAGCCGCCGGATGGGGACAGGGACGGTATCCCCGATCCGGAGGACGCCTGCCCGAGGGTGGCGGGCGAGCGCAGCGCCGATCCGCGCAAGCACGGCTGCCCGCCGCCGCCGGACCGCGACAACGACGGCATCGCCGACGGCGACGACGCGTGCCCGCTCGTCGCCGGCGTCGCGAGCGCCGATCCGCGCAAGCACGGCTGCCCGCCGCCGCCGGACCGCGACAACGACGGCATCGCCGACGGCGACGACGCGTGCCCGCTCGTCGCCGGCGTCGCGAGCGACGATCCGCGCAAGAACGGCTGCCCGCCGGACCAGGACGAGGACGGCGTGCCCGACAGCGAGGACGCCTGCCCCGAGATCAAGGGGCTTCGCTCCAAGGACCCGGCGAAGAACGGCTGTCCGCGCGACACGGACGGCGACGCGATCCGCGACGACAAGGACGCCTGCCCGAGGGAGAAGGGCTTCGCGGATCCGGATCCCGAGAAGCACGGCTGCCCGAAGGCGGTGCGGGTGACCGACAAGAACGTCGTGATCCTCCAGCAGGTGCAGTTCGACACGGACAAGGCCACCATCAAGCCGGTGAGCGATCCGCTGCTCGACGAGGTCGCCCAGGTGCTGGAGGAGCACCCGGAGATCGTGCTCATCGAGATCCAGGGTCACACCGACGACCGGGGCACCGACGAGCACAACCGGATCTTGTCGCAGAACCGCGCCAACTCCGTCATGGCGGCGCTGGTCCGCCGCGGCATCGACTCGACGCGGCTGACGGCGCAGGGCTACGGCCGGGAACAGCCCCTCGACAACAACGCGACGGAGGCGGGGCGGCAGCGGAATCGCCGTGTCCAGTTCATCATCATCAAGAAGGCCGCGTACAAGCCGCAGGTCGAAACCGGAGAGGATCGATGAGAAAGCAGTTGGGCATCACCGGGCTCGCGTCGCTCACGCTGATGGGCCTCACGACCGCCAGCGCGACGGCCGAGCCCAAGCTGCGCGTACAGGTCGATCAGAAGGGCGATTTCGCCCTCATCGGGAGCTCGCTCGGGCAGGAGTGCCGCTCTTCGACGCCGAGGCCCAAGGAGGGCACGGTCGGCGCCTGCGGAGCGTCGACCGCCGAGTCGGGGCCCGATCTCTTCTGGCGGTCCGACTCGCCCGCGGACGGCAGAGCGGAGGCGAACCTCGACATCACCCCGGAGATGGCGCGCACGACCGCGGTGCTGACGCTGCCCGAGGGGGCGACGGTGACGCACGCGTTCCTGTACTGGGCCGCGCGCAACGGAGGCGGCGCCGATACCGAGGTGGAGCTCCACCACGAGGGCGGCTTCGACGGCAAGGTCACCTCCATCGACTCGGTCGAGACGGTGGTCAACCAGGGCAAGCCCAACGAATCGCACAACTACCAGTCCGTCGCCGACATCACCTCGATCGTGAAGGAGAGCGGCGCGGGTGCTTACCGGGTGGGCGGCGTGGACGTCGTCGACGTCAGGGACCGCGACGACGACGTGGTCTTCGCGGCGTGGTGGATGGTGGTGTTCTACGAGGCGCCGAAATCGCCGATGCGCAACCTCGCGCTGTTCGACGGGCTCGACCGGGTCTCCGACGTGGGCTGGCAGCAGGTCGAGCTCTCGGGCTTCAAGGTGCCCGACGCCGGCTTCGTGGCGAAGCTGGGCATCGTCGCGTTCGAAGGCGACAACTCGAGCTCTGGCGACAGCGTGTTCTTCAATCCCAAGAACCCTGGGAAGCCCGACCTGGCCGAGGCGCTGAGCGACGCGCTCAACCCCGCGGACAACTTCTTCAACAGCACCCGATCGGCCCTCGGAGAGCCGGTGTCGGTGGAGGGCGATCTCCCGAGGATCGCGGGCACGCCTCAGAGCATGTCGGGGGTCGACATCGACATCGTGGATGTCAGCTCGAAGCTCAAGCCTGGGGACGATCGGGCGACGCTCGTCGCCACGAGCACGGACGAGCTGTACTTCCTCGCGGGCTGGGTGACGTCGATCTCCAACTTCGGCCCCGACTTCAGCAAGTCGACCAAGGTGGCGACCGACATCGGCGGGCTGCCGACGTACCGCGGCGACGCCATCGAATACCGCATCACGGCGACGAACACCGGCAACGACGACGCCGTGGGCGCGGTGCTGACCGACGCGTTGCCTCCCGGCGTGACGTTCGTCCCGGGCTCGCTCTCGATCGTCGAGGGGCCGAACGCCGGTCCTCAGACGGACACGCCGGGAGACGACCTCGGCGAGTACGATCCGCAGACGCGGACCGTCACGTTCCGGCTGGGCGAGGGGGCGGACGGCGCGAAGGGCGGCGGCATCCCTGTCGACGGGAGCGTCACGGTGCGCTTCGAGGTCACGATCGACACGGACGCGCCGAACGTCATCAAGAACCAGGCGCGGATCGCCGCGGCGGGCGCGCTCGGCGCGCCGGTGAGCGAGGATCCGACGGACGGCAACGGCGCCGCCGCCGGCGCGCCGCCGACCGAGGTCGCGGTGGAGCCGGAGGATTTCTACGCCGCGGGGAGCGGCATGATCGGCCCGTGCGCGACCGGTCCGCGAGGCCGGGATGGCAGCGCCGGCTGGCTCGCGGGGCTCGCGCTGGCGGGGCTCCTCCGCAGGCGGCGCCGGGCGTAGCGCGAGGGGCGCGGCGTCAGCGCTCGGCCAGAGCGTCGTCCAGCGTGGGCGCGGTGAGCACGCGTTCGGTCCAGCCCTCGATCTGCCCTGCATCGGCGGCGCGGACGCGCGCCTCGATCGGCTCCGGCAACTCGCCGAAGCGCAGCCGGAGCAGCTTCAGCAGCGTGCTTCGCTGCCCTTCGAGGCGGCCCTCCCGTTCGCCCGCCAGCCGGCCCTCCCGGCGCCCCTCCTCGCGACGGTAATCTGCGATGGTCACGATCTCCTCCTTGGCCTCCGGTCCCGCCGCCATGAGCAGCCTCTGCAGCACCTTCCCGGGCTGGCGCGGGTCGATGACGGTCAAGATATACTGCCATACGCGCGCGAGCGCAGCTGCTCCGCCGGGCGCCCGACGCACCTCCTGGACCACCTCCCTCCACGCCGACAGGCGCCGCACCAGCTCCTCGGGATCGCGCGCATGCCGGAAGCACCACAGCACCAGCCGCCCCAGCGCCGTCATCGCCCGCGCTCGCAGCGCCTCGTCCGTCTCCTCGCTGATGTCGTCCAGCACGAACCGGAACTGCGGCACATGCTCGGCCATCAGCCCCAGCGTTTCCGGCGGCACGTCCAGCAAATCCTGGAACGAAACCACCGCGTTCCAGCCGGTCTTGCTGTGGTGCAGCACCACCGGCAGGATCGCCGGGAGGAGCATCGCCTTCGGGTGGCGCTCCAGGTAGCCCTGCCAGATCCGCACCATGTACGCGAGCAGCCGGAACGCCATCAGCGGATCCGTCGTGCTCTGGTGCTCGAAGATCACGTAAATGAACAGCGGCGCTCGCTCCAGCCTGGCGGTGAAGAGCAGGTCGCTGTGGCTCGAGGCGAGCGCTTCGTCGATGAAGCTGCCAGGTTACAGCGTCAGCGACCCGAAGTCGATGCGGGCGGCGAGCGCCGCCGACAGCGCCTCGCGCAGCGCCCCGGCCGCGTGCTCCGGCTGGCTGAACGTGGACTTGAACAGCGCGTCATGAGGGGTGGGAGCCATCCATCCTCACTCCATGGCGAACGTCGGTCTGGCACCACCGAGCACCGAATCGGCGTCGCGCGGCCTTCGATGACGATTGGCTAGCAAGCCACAGACATGTTGGCCATGAAAAAGAAATTCAATCTTAGACACGATTGATGAAATGACATCGAGCGGCGTCGCGCAATTACGACAAGGGAATTCATGTCATCTCTCAATCGTCATTCACACGGTAGGCCCCGGAGAGGGGGATTGTCGCGCGGGGTGGGCACGGGCTGGTGTTTGAGCCCAATTGACGTCCTGTGTCCGGCGTGCGCAGCACGACGGGCACAGGACGTCTCACGCGAGTTCAGCCCGCGCCCACCCCGCGCGACGATCCCCCTCTCCGGGGGCCGGGCGGCTCGGCGAGACCTGCGTGACCGAGAGGAAGAATCAGGAACGCAAGGCTGGCTCGAGACGAGCTCAGTTGATGGTGAACGACTTGCTGACCGAGACCGGCCCGCCGCCGAAGGCAGGCACGCGCGCGCCGCGGAACAACCGGGCCACGCAGCCGCCGACGCTCGTTCCGGCGAAGGGCGCGCCCTGCACCTCGGCCGACGTGACATTGCCGCTCGGCGCGAAGGTGACCTTGACCTTCCCGGTGCCCGTCGGGCCCCCGGCCTTCTTGCAGCTCTTCGCGGAAGCAGCCGCCGAGCCCAGCGCCGAGCTCGCGGCGCCGCGGTTGAACTCGCCGCCGCCGCCGGAAGGCGCCGGCTCCGCCGCGGGCTTCGGCGCCGCCGGCTTGTCCGCCGCTGCGGCAGGCGCAGGCGCGGACGACGGCCTCTCCTTCTCCGCCGGCTTCCCGGCCGCCGCGCTGGGCGCCGGTTGATCCGGGGCCGCCGCCGGCGCGGCAGGCTCCTCGGCGGCCGGCGCCGCCGTCTCCGCGGGCGGCGGCGTAGCGGCCGCCGCCGTCTCGGCGGCCGCCGCCGTCTCGGTCGGCGCGGGCGCCGGCGTCGCCGCCGGGCTCGGCACCTCTGCAGGGGCAGCGTTCGTCTGCTCCGGCGTGGTCGTGGACGTGTCCTCCTTCGGCGACTGCATGAAGAAGAAGGCGACGCCGCCGATCAGCACGACCGCGGCGACCGCGGCGGCGATCAGGCCCATGCGGCCCTTCTTGGCCGAGGCCTCCGGCGCCGCCGTCGGGGAGAGCGGCAGGAGCGGCGGGGGCGGCACCGACGACTTGGCCGAGGCCAACAGCGACGGCGGCGGCCGCGAGTCCGCCACCGGAGCGAGCAAGGGCGGCGGCGCGAGCATCGGCGCCGAGGCGATCGCGCCGCCGCCGAGGTTCAGCAGGTCATCGTAGCCGGCGCGCCCGTTGTTCTTCGCGGGGCGGCTCGAGGGACGCCGGCCCGAGGGGGTTTCCTCTTGCGTCTGCTTGGCCGCGTTCTCGGTCGCGGTGAGCGCCGAGAGCGAGAAGAGGACGGAGTTCTCGTTGCGCTCGCCCACCTGGCGATCGCCGCCGGGCTGCGGGGCCGGCGCGGCCGGCTCGGTGGCCCGCTCGGCGGCGCTGAAGACGTCGACCGCGGCCGCGCGGCCCGGGCGGCGCGCCGCCGCCGGGGCCGTCGCAGCGGCGGCAGGCGCGCCCGCGGCCGCGCCGCCGTCCGCAGCCGGCGCGGCCGCGGCAGCCGACGCGGCCGCGGCAGCCCCCGCAGACGCGGCCGGGACCGGCGCGCGCTTCGCTTCCTTCATGACCACGGTCCCCTCGGGGCCGAACCTGAGCCCGGCCGGCGCCGGCGCCACAGGGACCGGCGCAGCAGCCACCGCGGGCACGGCGGCAGGCGTCGGCACCGCCGCGGCCGCAGGCGCAGGCACCGCCGCGGCGGCTGGCGCAGGCGTCGCCGTGGCCGCAGGCGCAGGCGTCGCCACCGCAGCGGCCGCCGCATCCGCCGCCGGCGCAGCGTCCTCCCGGGAGGAAAATCGCTCCTTGAGCTCGGGGACGCTGGCGATCGGGAGCCAGTCGCCCATCCCCTCTTTCCAGACGTACGTGTCGTTGCTCAGCGCTCCGCGGGCGTACTCGGTCACGAGCTGGGCGGTCGTCATGGTCCGCTCGTCGCCCTCGGCGACGTTGACGGTCCACTCGTCGGGCGCCGCCGTCGAGGGCGCGCCGCCGGCATCGGCCACGAGCTTCGCGTCGGCGTCCTCCGCGAGGTCGCCCTGCTGCCCCACGGTGGCCTCCTGCGACGGGGCCGAGGCAGCCTCATTCGCGCCGTGGACGACCATCGCGTGGTTGCATTTCTTGCATTTGATCTTGACCGTCTTGCCGACGACCTTCTCGTCCGCAATCGTGTACTTCGCCTGGCACGACTCACACGTAATCTTCATGCGACTGTCGCCCTTCCCGTTCCGGTCTGCGGGCATGGGTTCAACGACCACACACGCGCACAATCACGCGGCCCGGTCGGTTGACGGAGGATAGCGGGACCGCGCGAGACCGATCAAGGCGCCGGCCTTTTTTGTGTCCACCGCGGCGCGGCGCAGCGAGATGACGCAGCGCGTGTCCATGCCCCGCGCGACGCGCGACGGGCGCCGCGCTCAGTTGAGCAGGACCAGCTGCGTGCCGTCTTTGCCGCAGAACATCGCCTCGCCCGGATAGCGGTCGCCGCAGGTAGGGCAGATCTTTCCACGAGCACGCGGCGCCGGCCCGACCGGCACCGCGCCGCCCACGGCCGGCGCCGCGAGCGCGGCCCCGGAGGACGGCGGCGCATCGTCGGCCCCGGCGCCGCCGCGCGCCCCGAGGCCGCCGCCGGTCGAGGCGGGGCCTTCGAGCTCGCCGGCGCGCCGGCGGCCGCGGCGGAGCAGGATCAACCCTGCGAAGCCGAGGCAGGCGGCGACCCCGCCCACGATGGCCACGAACAGGTTCTTGCGCTCGCGCCCCACGTCCTCGCCCGAGGTGGTGCGCCCGCCGATGGTGCCGGCCGCGATCACCGCGACGGCGGCCTGATCGCTCTCGCCGGCCTCGTTGAGGCCGCTCGTGGCGAGGAGCGCGTCGTAGCGGTCGGGGCTCGTCACCTCGATCGCGACGGTCACGCCCTTGCCGGCGACGGACGCCACGAGGCCGAGCGTCCCCTCGCCCGCGTCGGCGCCGAGCGAGAGGGCGCCCGTCGCGTCGACCGTCGCGGCGGACGCGAGCGGCCCCGGCGCGATCGACCACGCGGGCCTGGTCGGGAGCGCGCACCCCGCGGCGTCCATGACCAGCGCGCGGAACTGGAAGCGCTCGCCCGGCCGCATGAGCTTGCGCGACGGCGTGACCTCGAGGCGCGCGGGCTCGCCGGGGGCGTCGCAGGTGCGCGGGGCGGCGGGCTTCTTCTCGGAGGCGACGGGCGCTGCGGGCGGCGCGCTCGCTGCGGGCGGCGCGCTCGCCGCGGGCGGCGGCGCGCTCGCCACGGGCGGCGCCTCGCCCTCGCGCCGGACGAGCGTGTAGGTCCGCGTCCTCGTCACGGAGGCGCTGCAGGTCGTGTCCTGGATGATGAACTGGTACTGCCCCGTCTCGACCATGCGGATGCTGGCGTCGGTCGCCTGCGTCGTCGTGGTGACCACGGCCCGGCGGGGGTCGTTCGGCGGGGTCGTGCAGCGCGTCTGCCAGGAGCGCGCGTCGCCGGAGGCCGAGTGCTTGCTGCGCGCGAGCCCGGGCATCTGCTCCCAGCACTCGACGGTGCTCCACGACCGGCCGGCGCCCGAGATCGAGAGCTCCGAGCCGTGCTGCTGGACCTGCACGGCGCCGCCCGGGGCGCCCTGCGGGCGCGGCCTGGGCCCGCACGCCTCCCCCCACGCGTCGATGGACCACTGCTCGGAGAGCGCGCTCGCGGTCCAGGCCCCGCTCAGCGTCGGCTGTCCCTGCGCGGCGCTCGTGCGCGGAACGGCGAGCGATGCGAGCGATGCGAGCGACGCGAGGAGCAGGGCCGGCGAGGCGAGCAGCGGGCGTCCCACGGCCGAACCCTAGCAGCGCCCGCGCACGGACGGCAGCCGGCAGGCTCGCGGGCCCCCGGCCGGACCGCGCGCCGCGCGAGAGCCCGGCGTGAGCCGGCCGTTCGCGCGAGAGCCCGGCGCTCCTCGGCGCCATCGCGCCCCCTCGTCCAGGGCGTCGCGGGCGAAGCGCGGCAGCGCCCGCCCTGGGCGGCGGCGCCGCTCGCGCCCCTCTCGGCCAGGCCGGCCAGGCCGGCCAGGCCGGCGCGAGCCCCGCGCGGCGGGTGTGGGCCCCTGCGGCAGGCGGTGGACGACCGGCGCCCGCCTCCCTGGCTCAAGGCGTAGGCCAAAGCACGCAAGCACGCGAGAAACGCATCGCGCCCCGAAAAAGGGTCTAGACACTCGAAGCGGAGATTCGTTATCTTGAAAAATGGTCTCGTGCGCACTCTGCATCAAATCTCGTCGGGCACTCTCGCGTGCCTGATCCGGTCGTGCTCGGCCCAGGGCCGAGCACGACCGACGCTCGGAGATCGAAGGAGCGCTGCCGCGGAGCCCGCTCGTCGCTGCGCTCCTCTCCGCAGGACGCAAACGGCCCAAAAGCGTCACCGCACGACCCGAGCACGACCCAAAATCGTCACTTCGCACCTCGGTGTTTTTTTGGCGCCTCCCCGAAAAAAGATCTGGACACTTCAAGGACCGAGTTGCTAGTTTGAACACTGTCCCTCTGCGCATCCGCTCTCCGATCGAAGCCAAAGCACCCGCGTACCTGATCTGATCCAGATCGGCCCGCGGGGCTCAGTCCGATAGGAGCCCGCGAAACCGACCTCGCCTGGCCCGTGCGTCATGGCGCCTGCTATCCGGATGACGCTCCCGCAATGGTTCACCCGTGAGGACCTCAAGGAGCTACCAATGAAGCAGATCGCAATCGCCTCCTCCGCCGCGCTCGCTACCCTGTTCATCACCGCGACAAGCCTCGCCAACACCTCTGCGCCGTCGCCCACGTGCACCGTGATCCAGCGGGGTGTCCTGGGCGACATCTACAACGCCGAGATCTGGAGCCTCGCCCCGAGCTACCACGTCCCGTCACCCCATGAGGTGAACACCGGATACTCCAGCACCGTCGGCGAGAAGCGCGCCCTCTTCCGCTTCGATCTGAGCCCCATCCCCGCCGGCTCCCTCGTCACGTCCGCCAAGTTCTACGCCCTGACCTACACGAGCACGGCCCAGACCGTGTACGTCCACCAGGTGCTCGCCCCCTGGGACGAGTCGCTGGTCACCTGGAACAACCTCGGCGCCATCGACCCCGCCTCGTTCACCTCGTTCGTGCCCAACGTCACGGGATGGAGCTCGGTCGACCTCACCGGGCTCGTGCAGGACTGGGTGAGCGGCGTCTCGCCGAGCTACGGCATCCTCCTCGAGGAGGGCTCCTCCGGAAAGACGTCTTATAAAGGCAGCGCCCACACCGACCTTTCCTACCGCCCGCTCCTCGAGGTCTGTTACACGGCGCCGAAGGGCACGATCGGCGACAAGGTGTGGTTCGACGCGAACGCCGACGGCGTCGAGGACGCCTCCGAGCTCGGCATCTCCGGCGTCGTCGTCGACCTCTTCGCCGACACGAACTGCGACGGATCCGCCGACGGCGCCGCCGTCCAGACGACAGCGACCGGCGCGAACGGCGTCTACCGCTTCAGCGAGCTCGAGGCGGGCTGTTACGTCGTCGCCGTCGACGACGCGACGCTGCCGCTCGGGCACCAGCTGACCACCGACGACGAGCCGATCGCCGTGGCCCTCGACGCGGGAGAGAACGTGACCGACGCCGACTTCGGCTACGTGACGTACTCGTCGATCGGCGACACGGTCTGGCTCGACAGCGACGCCGACGGGCTCTACGAGCCGGAGACGGGCGAGCTCGGCGTCAACGGCGTCCGCGTCGAGCTGTTCCAGGGGGGCCAGATGGTCGACTTCACCGTCACGGGCAACAGCCCCTACACCGGCCAGCCCGGCTTCTACCTCTTCGACACGCTCCCGGCGGGCACCTACTCGGTGGTCATCACCGCCGACAACTTCATGACCAGCGGCCCGCTCGCCGGGCAGGAGCCGACGGCCGACCCCGACGGCGGGCTCGACAACGTGGGCACGGTCTCGCTCGGCTGGGCGCAGGACCTGCTCGACGCGGACTTCGGCTACCAGCTCTCCTGCGGCAACGGCGTCTGCGGCGGCGACGAGAGCTGCTCCACCTGCGCCGTCGACTGCGGCATCTGCCCGCCCACCTGCGGCAACGGCACCTGCGAGGCCGGCGAGGACTGCGGCAGCTGCAGCGCCGACTGCGACGTCTGCCCGCCCGTCTGCGGCGACGGCACCTGCGACGCGAGCGAGAGCTGCGGCACCTGCGCGGACGACTGCGGCGCCTGCCCGCCCGTCTGCGGCAACGGCACCTGCGAGGCCGGCGAGGACTGCGGCACCTGCTCCGACGACTGCGGCGCCTGCCCCGCGGTCTGCGGCAATAACGTCTGCGAGAACGGCGAGGACTGCGCGAACTGCGCCGGCGACTGCGGCGCTTGCCCCGCGGTCTGCGGCAACGACCGCTGCGAGGCGGGCGAGAACTGCCTCGAGTGCCCGAGCGACTGCGGCATCTGTCCGCCGGTCTGCGGCAGCGGCGTCTGCGAGGCCGGCGAGACCTGCGGGAGCTGCGCGGCCGACTGCGGCGAGTGCCCGCCGGTCTGCGGCGATGGCGTCTGCAAGGCGGGCGTCGAGGACTGCTCGAGCTGCGCGGCCGACTGCGGCGCCTGCCAGTGCGCGTCGCCCGGCACCGGCACCCCCGGCTACTGGAAGAACCACCCGAACGCGTGGAAGGTCTCGCAGCTGACCATCGGCGGCAAGACGTACACGAAGGCCCAGCTCCTCGACATCATCAGCCGCCCGACCAAGGGCGACGTCACGTACATCATCGCGAAGCACCTCGTCGTCGCCAAGCTCAACGTCGGTATCGGCAACCAGTCGAGCTGCATCGAGAGCACCATCGCCGCGGCCGACGCCTGGCTCAAGAAGTACCCGCTCGGCAGCAACGTGAAGGAGGGCGGCAAGAACTCGCCCTGGGCGAGCGGCGAGCCGCTCGCCCAGACGCTCGACGACTACAACAACGGCCGCCTCTGCGCGCCGCACCGTGACTGACCGATGAGATGAGCGACCGGTAAATCCGACCGGCAACACGAGACCCCCAGGCCAGCGCCCGCCACGAGCGAGCCGCCTCAAGCGCGACCGGCGCTGGCCTCCTCCTCCGCCTCTCCACGCATCCTCACCACGCATCTCCCATCCCCGCTGCTCCACCGGACGAGCTCGTCGACGAGCGGCAGCCTCATCGCTGTACAGGCTCCTCGAGCTCAGCGGCCGTTCCGGCTGTTCCAAGGTCGCCGACCTCTCCGGGGAGCGGCCTCCGGGCGCGGGTCGATCGCAGCGCCGGGCGCGCGATGCTCGACCGCTCCCGCGCCGAGTGGAACGCCCCTGCGCGCGGTGGCGAGTCGCGACCACGCCACGGCGCACCGGACGCGGCGAGACCGGGAGTGCGGAAGTGCCCCAAGGGTGAGCGTGATTTGCCCCTGGCGCGGCAAATTGCCCCTACCGCACGGAAGCTGGCTTTCTACCGGCGCCGCCCACGCCGCGGACAGCGCCGCGCCCGCGGGCGCAATGGCATCGTCGAGCCCGCTCCACCGCAAACCAGGACAGCGTGGCACGGGCGCTGCAAATCCTGCGGGGCTGGGCGCCGAGGACCGCGGTGGACGGCCCGAGGATGCATCGGAGGCGGGCCAGAAGAAGGAGAAAGCTGCCATGAACCTGACCGAAAGCTGGATTGGCGACAAGCCCTTGGTCCCGCCTTGCGGCCTGTTCGGCAAAGGCCAGCATATCGTCCTGGCCGAAGACGACGACGACATGCGCTCCACGCTCGCGATGGCGCTCCGCCGCGACGGGTTCGAGGTCTCCGAGGCGCGCAACGGCCTCGAGCTGCTCGACAAGGTGGCGCCCTGGCTCGGTGGAAAGGAGCCCCCAGAGCCGATCGACGCGATCGTCAGCGACATCCAGATGCCCTGCTTCTCGGGGATGGAGATCCTGGAGGGCCTCGCCGAGCTGAGGCGCCGGCCGCCGGTCATCCTGATCACGGCCTTCGGCGATCCGCACCTCCACGCGGCCGCGCGCAGCCTGGGCGCCTCCGCCGTCATCGAGAAGCCGTTCGACCTGGATGATCTCCGCTGCGTCCTGTTCAACCTGAAGGACGCTCCGGGCTTCGACGGCGGCTACTGACGCCGCCGACGAGGTGCGCCGCCAGATCCCCCGCGGTCGCCCTGCGCGCGCCGCCAGATCCCCCGCGGTCGCCCTGCGCGCGCCGCCAGATCCCCCGCGGTCGCCCTGCGCGCGCCGCCCGACGCCCGCGCGTCGCCGGCCGCGCTCAGCCGTCCGGTCGCGGGAGCGGCGTCGCCGCCGCCCAGCGCGCGACGCAGCTCCGCTCCTCCTCGGTCATCTCCAGCATGCTCGCCACCACGCCGTCCAGGTGGCGCCGGGCCTCCGCGGGCAGGCCCGCGTTCGCCGGGCCGAGCTCCCGCCCGAGCGCGTCGAGCGCGCCGATCAGGTCGGCGCGCCCCGGCGGGGGCGCCGGGATCGCCCGCAGGTGCGCGATCTTCACCTGGGGCATGCCCTCGCGCGCGTCCCGATGTCGGGTGTAATGCCACCAGCGCACAGGAGAGGAGTTGAGGTAGCAGAGCAGCGCGAACTCGCTCCACGTCGCGTCGCAGAAGCCGGCCAGGATCGAGTTGCGGAACGGCAGGCCGTCGCTCAGCGCGACGATCGGGTACCGGGCGGTCTGGCGGATGAGCAGCCGCACCGCCTTCCAGTCCTCGTCCTTCCGGAAGCGGCCCTTCACGCCCGCGCGATCGACGTGGTGGCGCGGCGCGCGCGCGATGAGCTCGCCGACGTCGGTGCCCTCGCGGATCGGGCAGGTGTACGGCGGCACGGGGACGTCCGCGCGCCGGATGCGCTCGGCGTCCTCGGCGGTCGTCTGGAAGCCGCGCTCGCCGAACAGCGCGGCCGGCAGCGGGCGGAGCGCGCCGAGCCGATCGAGGAGCCGCCGGGATACGCCGTCGAGATCCGAGCGCGCGAGCGGCCAGGAGGCCGTGGCCGCCGGCCGGGGCGACGCGGGCGGGAGGCGGGTCGAGAGGAGGCCCATGCACGGCTGGAACACGCCCTCGAACGCGTCGCTGCCGAAGCTCGGGAGATCGGGGTCGACGGCGCAGAGCGCGTCGTGCGCCCGCCGCGTGGGGCCGTAGCCATCGAGGTCCGACACCGAGGTGGGGATCACGAGGCCGAGCCGCCCGCCCGGCCGGAGCAGCGACGCGGCCCGGTGCACGAACAGGCCGTGCAGCGAGCGGTAGCCGTGGAAGGCCGGGTTCCGCCGCAGATAGAGGTTGAAGACCTCGGGCGCGATCGGCTGCGCCGCCCGGCCGACGTACGCGACCCAGGGCGGGTTGCCGATCACGGCGTCGAAGCCGGGCTCCGGGCGATCGAAGGCGCCAGGGAACGCGAGCTCCCAGTGCAGGAACCGGCGCTCCTCGGCGATGCGGCGCGACAGCGCCGCCCGCGGGTCGGTCGGATCGCGCGCCGCGTCCATGTAGCGCGCGAACGTGTCCGGCCCCGGCGCCAGGGCCGCGAGCTCGCCCTCGGACGGCCAGAACCACAGGGCCATCCAGGCGTCGAGCGCCGCCTCATCGGCGTCCCCGTCGCGCTCCGGCGCGTCGCGCGTCGCCCCCTCGGCGAGCGCCGGCGCCCGGCGCGCTGGAGCCCGCCGCGACAGGGCCCGCCGGCCGCTGCGCTCCAGGGCGACGTCCGCGGGCCCGCCGCGCGACCACGCCGCGGCCGGGAAGGCGCCGATGTCCGCGCGCTCGGCGCCGATGAGGCTGTCGCCGCAGCGGAGCTTCGCGTCGAGGGAGCTCGGCGGAAGGGTCGCGTCCTGCACGACGAGCCAGAGCGAGAGCCGGGCGAGATCGACCGCGAGCGGGTCGAGGTCGACGCCGTAGAGGCAGCGCTCGGCCACGAGCGCCATCGCGCGGCGGAGCGGCGGCTCCTCCGGGGCGAGCCGCGGCGCCGCGCCGGCGCGCTGCCAGGCGGCGACGAGGTGCGCGGCGAGCTGACGGCACGCCTCCACCAGGAACGCGCCGGAGCCCATCGCGGGATCGCACACCGCGAGCGAGAGGATCTCGTCCGGCGCCGACGGCCGGCCGGCCCTCGCGAGCAGCGGCGACAGCGTGCGCTCGACGACGTGGCGCGTGATCTCCCGCGGTGTGTAGTAGGAGCCCGCGCGCCGCCGGAGCTGCCCCGGCTGGAGGTAGAGCGTGCCCCGCGCGAGCCGGCCCGGCTGCCGCGGGGAAGCGCGGCGCGCGAGCGCCTGCGACAGCTCGGCCACGCTGCCCGCCGCGGCCACGCCGGCGGCGAGGCGCGCGCCGAGCTTGAGGTCCGCCGCCGCCTCGAGCCGCGCGAGCCGCTCGCCGCCCGGGAGGGCGAGGAGCGCCTCGAGATCGACGACCACGTGGGACGGCAGGAGCGCCATCGACTCGCCCTCGGCCAGCTCGAGATCGAAGGCGATCAGGCCCTCGTAGAGCGTGCCGATGTGCTCGACCTCGAGCTCGGCGTAGCGCACCGGCGCGCCGTGGTGCACGAGGAGCGCGGCGAGCACGCGGTGGAGCGCGCCGTCGCTGAGCCAGGGTCGACCGTCCAGCAAGGGGTGCGCGCCCGGGTCGCAGAGGCCGCCGCGCGCGCCCCCGGGGCCGCGGCCCTCGAGCGCGCGGGAGAGCGCCGCGACGCGGGCCCACGCGCCGTGGCGATGCTCGAGGTCGCTGCCCCCCCGCCGCTCCGCCTCCAGCTCCTCGAAGAGCCGCGCGAGCGGGGCGCCGCCGTCGGGCGCGCCGGCGAGCAGGCCGCGCGCCTCGGCGTAGAGGAGGAGGATGAGCCGCATCAACGCGGTCACGAGGCCGGCGTGGAGCCGCCGTCGCCCTGCGGCGGAGCCGCCCGAGGCCGCCTCCATGCCCTGCGGATCGGCCGACTGGAAGCCGCGGAGGAGCTCGCCGAGCGCGCCCTGCGCCTGCTCGCGGAGCTGCCTGGCCACGCCGTCGGCCGGCGGATCGGGCGGCCGGAGGGGCTCGCCGGGCGCGGCCGCCTCGATCGCGCCGTCGCGCGGGGATTCCTGCGACGCGCCCGATGCGCGCGACGCTGGAAGGTCGACCCGGTCACGGTCGCAGCGCAGGGAGGCGCCGAGCTGAGGGCATTCCGAGGACACGCGGGATCCGCACGAGCATTGCGGATGGGACGGGGTGCAGGCAAGAGCCCCGGCGGGGGGCGCGCCCGGCCGCGGCGGCGGCCCGGTCGAGCGCCCGCGCCGGCGAGGAGTCCCTCCTCGCCCGGAGGTCCTCGCCCAGCACGCTTTACCGGGATGCGCGTGAAAGCATTTCCGGCGCGGCGCCGCGCGGGGGTACGGTTCGTGCCGTGTGTCGTCGAATGAAGCCCGAGACGATCGAACGACACGCACTCGCCCGTTCACGCAAAGCACACCTTGGCGCCGCGGCGCGGCGCGGCGCCTTGCTCGCCGCGATCCTGCTCGGGATCCCGGCCTGTTACGGCGCCGGCGAGGCGCCGGAACAGGAGGCCACCGGCCCCGCCAGCGCGGGCCTCGACCTCTATTCCGGCATTCCCCAGGACGGCGTCGTCCTCGGGGATCCGGGCGCGCCGATCACGCTGGTCGAGTTCTCCGATCTTCGATGCTCGCATTGCCGGGATTACGCGCTCGAGGTCCTGCCCGTGATCCTCGATCGCCACGTGCGCACGAGCCAGGTGAAGCTCGTGTTCCGGAAC
Source organism: Sorangium sp. So ce836 (assembly GCF_028553905.1). Lineage (NCBI taxonomy): Bacteria > Pseudomonadati > Myxococcota > Polyangiales > Polyangiaceae > Sorangium > Sorangium sp. So ce836. The sequence continues at coordinate 12,865,589 of NZ_CP102233.1, forward strand.
CTCACGTTCCTCGGGCCGGGCTCCGTGCAGGCCGCGCGCATGGCCGCGGCGGTCGGGATGCAGGATCGCCTCTGGGAGTTCGTCGACCGCTTCTTCCGGATCCAGGCGCGCGAGCGCCCGCCGGTCACGGACGAGCTCCTCTTGCGCGTCGCCTCCGAGCTGCCGGGCATCGACGCCGCGCGGGCGATGGCGCAGCGCGACAGCGGCGCGGTCGCGCAGCAGCTCGAGGCCGCGCGGGCCGAGGCCGCGCGCCTCCAGGTCCACGGCGTGCCGGCGCTGTTCCTGAGCCGCCAGGGCGAGGGGCTCCGCCGGCTCCGCCTCACCTCGATGTCGCCGGAGCCGATCTCCCGCGCGATCGAGCAGCTCCTGCGCGCGCCGCGCCCGCGCGGGTGAGCGCGCGGCGGCGCGGCGGTCATAGACGCGCGGCGGCCGCAACATGGACCGGCCCGGCGCGCGTTTCTTGGTACGCTCGCGCGGGGATGACCGCCTCGCCGCTCGTGTTCCCTCCCCGCCCCCCCTCGCTGCGCGGCCGTCGGCGCGAGCTCGCGACGCTCCTCTCGACCGTGCGCGCCTCGCGCCCGACGCGCATCGCGCTCGTCGGCACGGGCGGCAGCGGCAAGTCGACGCTCGCCTGCGCGCTCGGCCACAAGCTCGCGGCCGAGCTCCCCGGCGGGATCCACTGGTTCCGGGTCGGCGCCTGGGACGCGCGCACGCTGCTCGGGATGCTGTCGCTCCGCTTCGGGGCCGGGCCGTCGCCCTCGCTGCCAGCGCTGCGCCGCCGCCTGCGCGCGCTCGGGGAGATGCTCATCGTGCTCGACAACCACGAGCACGACCGCGCCGTCGCCGAGCTGCTCGACGACCTCCGCGACGAGGCGGTGACGTGGGTCATCACGGCGCGGCGCTGCCTCGTGGCCGGCGTCTCGATCTTCCCGGTCATCGCGCCGCTCGTGACCTCGGGGCAGAGCCCCTTCCCCGCGGTCGCGTCGCTGACCCGCCTGCTCCGCTGGAACCCGGTCTCCCTCGAGCTCGCCGACGCCATCGTCGCGAGCGGCGCGGCCGACGTCGACGAGCTCCACCGCTGGCTCGTGGCGGGCGGCGTCGACCGCGTGCAGGTCATCGATCACGAGGACGACCTCCCCGAGGTCGCCCTGCTCGTCGCCTGGATCTTCCGCGAGCTCTCGCCGACGGCGCGGCGGATGCTCGCGGTGCTTTCGCACTCGAACGGCGACCACATCGACGAGGCCTCGCTCGCGACGCTGGCGCGGGCGGGGCGGAGCGCCGCCGACGCGCTCGCGTCGCTCCGCCGCTTCCGGCTCGTGCAGGAGCCGCTCGCGGGCCGCTTCGCGCTGCACGCGACCGTGCGCCACGCCGCGCTGAAGCGCACGCAGTTCGACCAGCGCCGGTTCTTCGAGCACTACGTGGGGCTCCTCGAGCGCTCGCCGGAGCGGCTCGACCTCGAGCAGACCCACCTGTTCGCGGCCATGGACTACGCGCACGACACCGGGAGCGTCGCGGCCGCGATCCGCGTGAACGAGCTGCTCTCGCGCCTCTCGCTCTGATCGCCGCCCTCCCGCGGGCGCCGGCCGCGGTCAGCGCGGCCCTTCCGGGCACCCCACGTGCTCGCAGCAGAGCTCGACGAGGCGCTTCAGCACCCACTGCCCCGCCGGCCCCAGCACGAGCGCCGGCCGGTGGACGACGGCGAGCGACAGGAGGTGCTCGTCGTCCCCCCACGCCTCCGGCCGCAGCCGGACCAGGCGTCCGGTCCTGAGATCCTCGCGGATCATGTGCTCTGGCAGGTTGCCCCACCCGAGCCCCGCGCCCAGGAGCTCTCGCTTGGTCTGGAGATCCACGACGCGCCAGGTGCGCGGGGACAGCACGGCCTGCTCCGGCGAGCGCGCGCCGCCGCGCTCGCTCAGCACGATCTGCACGTGCTCGCGCAGCTGCTCGGTCGCGACGCGCCCTTCGCGCTGCTGGGCGGCCGCGAGCGGGTGCGCCTCGCCGGCGACGGGCACCATGCGCACGGAGGTGAGGTGCCGGCGCTCGAGGCCCTGCGCCGCCGCCGCCGGGCCCACGACCCCGAGCTGGCATGTCCCGTCGAGGACCCGATCGGCGACGGCGGACATCGTCTCGGTGTGCACGACCAGCTCCACGGTGGGGTAGACGCGGGCGAACTCGACGCAGAGATCGACGAGCGCGGAGAGCGGAAAGACCGCGTCGACGCACAGCGAGACGAGCGGGTCGAGGCCGCCGGCGAGCCGCTGCGCCGCGCTGCTGAGCGCGTCCGCGTCGGCGCACACCCGCCGCGCGGCGCCGAGCAGGACGCGGCCGTGCTCCGTGAGCGCCGGGATCCGGGTCGATCGGTCCCAGAGGACGACCCCGAGCTGGCCCTCCAGGTTGGCCATCGCGTGGCTCACGGCCGACTGGACGCGGCGGAGCTTCCTGGCCGCGGCCGAGAAGCTGCCCTCGTCGGCGACCGCGATGAACGTGCGCAGTTGGTCGAGCGTGATGGAGTCGTGCACGGCGCGTCACCATGCCACGACCCGCCGCGCCCCGGCGCGGCGGCCCTCCGTCGGCCCCGCGCCGGCGGGGTCCCCGCCGCCGTGCGCTCGACAAAAACAGCGCGGCGGCCGGGACAGGCGAGGAGCGTCTTCTCAAGGGGTCTACCCTCCAGCCGGCCGCGCGGCCCGCGGGCGGGTAGACCCCTCTTTTTACGCTCCTCGCCTGCCCCGGCCGCCGGCGCGCGCTCGATCGACGTTGATCAACGTTGATCGAGCGCGCTCGTCACGGCCTTTCGCCCGCCGACGACGCCGATCAGAGCGGCGGGTTGGCGTTCTTCACGCACTCCACGAAGTACTCGTGGAACCAGTAGCCCGCCTCCGGCGCGCGCTGGTCTGCGTCCTCGTAGCCGCAGAACAGGTCGTAGCGCTCGGCGTTCTTGTCCGCGGTGCCGTCGGAGTCACCCGGCGGCTTGACCCAGTAGAAGGCGTCGAGGCGCGTCGCGCCGCCCGGGTTGGCCCGGGGCCGCTCGCCCATGCCGGCGCCCATGTTGTTGCACCAGTAGCCCCAGTCCGCCCGGATGTTGCCGACGCCGTTGCGGCTCGTGTCGATGATGAAGTGCTTGTCCCCGAGGCCTTCGGCCGCCAGCGCCGTGCCCAGGGCGTTGACATAGTCATACTCGCCGAAGCAGGGGTTGCTCTGCTGATCGTAGCTCTCCGAGGTGTACCGGAGCTGCGTGTAGTTCGCGACGTTGGTCGCGAAGCCGCGGACGCCGGCCGGGTTGCCGGCGGCCTTGATGACGTCGGCGAAGATCTTGGCGCCCTTCTTCTGGTTGTCAGGCCACCCGAGCCAGCCCGAGTGCGCCGCGTCGATGTACTGGTACACGTGCGGCATGTTGAGCTTCTGGAGCGCGTACGCGACCTCCTCCCGGTACGCCTTCTCCGTCTCCGGGGTGCAGTCCTTCGAGCCCAGGTTCGTCGCGATGTTGGGGAGCGAATCGGGCTCGATGATCGCGACGATGCGCTGGTTCGTGCGCGCGGCGAGGATCGCGGAGATCCGATCGATGAACTCTTCCCTGTACCGCTTGACACCGCCGTTCTCGACCCGGAGCTCGCCGTTCGAGGCCTCGGCGAAGCAATCGCGGTTCGGGAGGTCGTACACGACGATGACCGGAACGACCGGCTCGCAGATCTGGTTCTGGAGCGCGAGCGCGGCGTCGAGGTGCCCCTCGAGGCGGTCGACCGCCGCGATCCGGTCGAGCCAGAACGCGGTCGGGATCTGCTGGACCTTCTTCATCTTCTCGATGAGGGCCGCGTCCGTCGTCTTGTCGATCGACGACTGGACCTTCGCGACGTACTCCGGGTCGACGAACAGCGTCCCACCCTCGAACGGGTTGCCGTTCGGCGCCGCGATATCGACCGTTCCGGTGCAGTTGCCGCCCGCAGCCGTCGTGCTCGTGCTCGTGGGGCTGCCCGCGCCGCTGCCCACCGGGCTGCCCGCGCCGCTGCCCACCGGGCTGCCCGCGCCGCTGCCCACCGGGCTGCCCGCGCCGCTGCCCACCGGGCTGCCCGCGCCGCTGCCCACCGGGCTGCCCGCGCCGCTGCCCTGGCCGGCGCCGCCATCTCCGCCGCTGGTGTTCCCCCCATCGCCATTGTCGCCCGAGCACGCCGCGAAGGCGGCGGTCGCGAGGAGGACCGCAACCCACTTTGCCATCCCGAGCTGATGCGAATTCCTTCTCAGCATATTAAGCCTTTCACCTACTTCTGAAGAAACCAGGCAAATCCAACATATCGAAAAATAGCGGGGCGAATCTAGACCAACAGTTTCGCTGGGGCAAGAACAAACGACGGCTTTGCCATGCCCGCGCCTTCTCATCGCACGTCTGCCGTGCGGTTCTTTTTTTCACGTCGAGGAGAAATGTCCGTCGCCTCGCGACGCTCGACGCGTTCCGGCGCGCGTCACGAGCGCGTCACAGGCGCGTTCGACAACGGCCCGCAACGCTGCTTTTCACGAGGAGAACACGCAGCGAGAGGATCGACTCCGGCGCAACGCAGCGCGTAATCGCGGCGACAGGGCCGAGCGGTCGGATCGTCCGAACGTGACATGGCAGACGGGCAGAGCTGTTTCGGGTTGATTTCCAGGTGCATCATCGACTGTGGTCTCACCGCTCTCCGAGGCAGCGTGGAGGCAGCGTGCCCAGATCAGGCGGAGAGTCGGACGTGCGGTGACGCAGGGAGGCGCCGGAGCACGCGTGCGCCCGTCGCCGCGCCGTCACGGGGCGGCTTCTGGCCGGTCGTCGCCGATCGGTTAGGCTTCGGTCCCCCCTGCCGTGCAGAGCCCGCCATGCGCTTCCTCGTCGTCTCGCTGATCCTCCTCGCCGTCCTCGGCCCCCTGGGCGTCTACGTGCACCGGCGCGCCTCCGGCCTGCTCGGCCTGGGCCAGCGCGGCCGGCGCGCGCTGGCCTGCCTGCTCGCGGCCGCCGTGCTGGCGATGCTCTCCGCGCGGCTCTGGCGGGGCGCGCTGCCCGACGGCGTGGTCCGCGGGACGGTGCTCCTGAGCAACATCCTCTCGCTCACCGTCCTGCTCTCCGCGGTGCTGCTCGGCGTCGTGGACCTCGGCCGGCTGATCGCGCGGCTCGCGCGCGCGGCGCTCGAGCGCACCAGAGCGGCCGCGCGCGCCCCCGACGCGGCAGGCCCCGCGGACGCGGCGCGCCGCCCTGGCGAGGAAGCGGCGCGCACCCAGGCCGGCGGCGCGGGCGAGCCGCTCCCGCCCAGCGCCGAGCCGCTCCCGCTGCTGCCGGTCGCTCCGCCGGCGCTCCCGCGCCGCGCCTTCCTCGCGAACGGGGCCGCCGGCTCCGCCTTCCTCATCGGGGGCGGCAGCGCGGTGTATGGCGCGCTCGTCGGGCGGCACGACTACGTCATTGAAGAGGTCGCGATTCCGATACCGGGCTTGCCGCGCAGCCTCGACGGCTTCTCCATCGTGCAGCTGTCGGACATCCACCTCGGGCTGTTCGTGGGCGAGCCGGAGATGCGCGCCGCCGAGGATCTCGTGCGCAAGGCGCGCGGCGATCTCATCGTGATGACGGGCGATCTCATCGATTTCGACCCGAGGTATGCCGAGCACCTCGGGCGGCTCACGCGGCGGCTCGGCCCGCTCGCCCGGGAGGGGGTCGCGGCGATCCCGGGCAACCATGACCACTTTGCCGGCATCGACGCCGCGCTCGACGCGCTGGAGCGCGGCGGCGCCCGCGTGCTGAGCAACCGGGGGCACGTCGTCGGAGGGGCCGGCGGCGCGTTCGCGCTGCTCGGCGTCGACGACGTGTGGGCGCGAGGGCGCGTGCCCGGCGGCGGCCCCCACCTCGACCGGGCGCTCGCCGACGTGCCCCGCGACCTGCCGCGCGTCTTGCTCTGCCACAACCCGGTCTTCTTCCCGGACGCCGCCGGCGAGGTGGCCTTGCAGCTCAGCGGCCACACCCACGGCGGCCAGGTCAACCTGCTCGTCCGGCCCGCCGACCTGGTGCTCCCCCACGGCTACGTGGCCGGGCTCTACCAGCGCGGCGGCTCGCACCTCTACGTCAACCGAGGCTTCGGCACCGCCGGGCCGCCGGCGCGCATCGGCGCGCCCCCCGAGGTGAGCCGCATCGTGCTCGTCTCCGCCTGACGCGGCGCAAGGCGCTCCCGTCGCTGAGCCCGCCTATCGAGCGTCCGGGCGCGAGCGCGGCGCCGGGAGCGGCGGTGATTTCCGGGGTGATCGCGCGCCCCCGAAGGTCCTCGATGGTTTTCGGGATAAGGCACCTTCTCCGGTTCTTGATCCTCGTGCTGCGGGTGTTCAGGTTCCGAGGCGCGATGAGCGCGACGAGCCGACGAGCGCCGCCGAGCTGGGGCCCGCGATGGGCGGTCTACCTGCGCGGGCTCGCGCTCCTCGCCTTCGCCGGCGGGTGCGCGGCCGCGCCGCTCGCGCCGGTGGGCCGCAGCGAGGCGCCCGTCGACCCGCCGGAGGGCGCGCCCGCCCCCGCGCCCGAGCCTCCCCCGCCGCCTGCCGAGGAGCCTTCGCTCATCGAGCTCGAGGTCCCCGGCTTCGGGCCCGCGGTGGTCGTGCCGCCGCGCGGCGAGGGGCCGCGGCCGGTGCTCGTCGTCGCGCACGGCGCCGGCGATCGGCCCGAGTGGCACTGCGAGATCTGGCGCGCGATGGTGAGGGGGGCCGGGTTCGTGCTCTGCCCGCGCGGCAAGCCCATCGACGCCCGCGTACCGGGCGGCGGTCGGATCTTCTATTACCCGGACCACCACGCGCTGAGCCGCGAGGTCGCCGCGGCGGTCTCGGCGCTGTCGACGCGCTTCGGGGATCGGGTGGATCTCCGCGACCCGATCTACGCGGGGTTCTCGCAGGGGGCGATCATGGGCGCGCTGCTCTTGCCCGGTCACCCCGCTCGCTTCGCGCGGGCGGCGCTGATCGAGGGCGGCTACGGCGGCTTCGGCGAGTGGACGCTGGGCACCGCCAGGCGCTTTCGCAGCGGCGGCGGGGCGCGGGTGCTGCTCGCGTGCGGGCGGGCCGACTGCGCGGCGCAGGCGCGCAAGACGCAGGCGATGCTCGAGCGCGGCGGCGTCGCCGCGCGCGTCCTGCACGCCGAGGGCGCCGGCCACAGCTATGGCGGCCGGATGGAGCGCGCGCTCCAGGAGGCGTACCCGTGGGTCGTCGAGGGCGATCCCCGCTGGCTCGGCGGCCCTGCGGCCTCGGCGCGCGGCGAGGCCTCGCCCTCGCCGGGCGCGGCCTTCGCGCCTTCAGGCGGACGCGGCGGCGAGGCCGCGCGCCCGCTCGGCCAGCCCCTGCACGACCGAGTGGAAGCTCCGCAGCTGCCGCACCTTGCCCTGGCCGAACCGACGCTCGATGCCGTGCCGGAGCGCCGGCACCCTGGCGGTCCCGCCCGTGCAGCACACCACGTCGACCCCGTCGAACGACAGGCCGGCGTCCTGCACCGTCTGGTCGAGCGCCCGTAGGATCGCGTCGATCTGCCGCTCGCTCCCGGCCTCGAACTCTTCGCGGGCGATGCGCTCGCGGAGGTGCATGGACGGGTAATCGAAGCGGAACTCCGCGACCGCCTCGCTGGACAGCGCGCACTTGCTGCGCTCGATCTCCTCGAACACGCGGAAAGCCAGCGAGTCTTCGACCAGGCAGAGCAGGTTGTCCATGCGCTGCCGGTCCTCGGGCCCGAGCGACCACGCCTTCACGTCGCGGAGGAAGGCGAGCACGTCGCGGTGCTGGAGCACCGTCATGTCGGCCGGGGAACAGAGCTTCTCGACGAGGGGCCGGGGCATGGTCAGCTGGTTCGAGCCGAGCGGGACGCGGTAGGTGACCTCGGCGCCGAAGTGGCGGGCGATCTTGTGGCGCATGAGGCTGCCGTCGAGCGCGTCGCCGGCGATGGAGACGCCGCCGAGCGAGAGCACGTCGGACGGCGCGAACCCTTCCGGCCGCATCCTGACGATCGTGTAGTCGGACGTCCCGCCGCCGAAGTCGGCGACGAGGACGACGGCCCCGCGGTCGAGCTCCAGGTGAAAGTCGTGCGCGGCGGCGACCGGCTCGGGGCAGAAGACGACCTCGCGAAAGCCGGCGATCCGCGCCGCCCGCTCGAGCCGCTCCTCGGCGAGGCGGTCGTCGGCCGGGTCGGTCGAGAACTTCGCCGGCCTGCCCAGCACGACGCGCGCGACGTCGGCGTCGAAGTGGCGGTTCGCGCGGTCGCGCATCTCCCGCAGGAAGCGGCCGATCAGGTCCTCGATGGTGACGAGCCGGTGTCCGATCTGCGTGCCGGAGAAGCTCCGGTCGGGCAGGTATTTCTTGATCGATCGGATGAAGCGGCCCTGCATGCCGTTCGCGACGAAATCGTCGATCGCCGCCGCCCCGCAGGAGAACCGCTGCTGCCCGAAGAAGAGCAGGCTCCGGAGGACGGTCGGGTCGGCCGCCGCGCCGTCGAGCGGGATGGGCGGGCAGGTCGCCTCCGCGCTGGCCGCCGAGAGCAGCGAGTTGGAGGTACCGAAATCGACGGCATACACCTCGGGCTTGAAACGTGCGGACATGATCTCGCCTCCTCGTGGGGTGCTTCGTAGGCACGCGGATCTCGCCGATTCGACCACCTATTTACAAGCTGCCGAATGCATGAGAGAATATTGGCGGGCTCGCGGGATGACCGGATTTCACCGCTGCCCGGCGAGCGACGTCGTCAGGACACGCGCGTGACCCGCCGCAGCGCCACGACGAGCGCCACGAGCGCCAGCAGCGTCGGCAGCGCGACGACGCCGACGTCGATCCACCCGAGCCAGTCGCTCGGCTCGAGCCCGAGCGCGGGGATCGGCAGCGCGAACGCGTTGTAGGCCGCGGCGCCGAGCGCGAGCGCGCCGCACGAGAGGAACAGCCACCGGAGCGCCGAGAGGAGGCCCTTGCCGAGGCGCTCCATGGCCGGCCCGCTCCGCCAGCGCCCGATGACGACCCGGATCGTGCCGGCGAGCACCACGAGCGAGAGCGCCCCCGCGACGCCCGCGGCGATGAGGGTCTCGGTCTCGCTGAGCGCCCGCCGCTCGGTGATGCCGTAGACCCTGCGCAGGACCATCGCCGCGCTCGTGAAGACCGTCGCGCCCGCGGCGAGGCTCACCGCGAAGGACAGGAGCAGCGCGACCGGCCGGGCGCGCCGCGCCCTGCGCGTCACGTCGTCCGCGGTCTGCCCCTGGGCGTTCGGGATGACGACGGTCGCGATCTCGTCGTTCGGGGCGCCCTCGGTCGCGGCCGTGGCGAGCGCGCGCGCCGGCCCGAACGGGTCCTGCATGTCGAAGTCCGCGAGCAGGCGATCGAGCTCCTGCGCGGACGGCGGCCGGTCCTCGCGCGTCCGGGCCATGGCGCGCTGGACCAGCGCCTCGAGCCCCTCCGGGATGTTCTTGTCGATGTCGCGCGGGCGCCGCGGATCCTCGGTGAGCAGGCGGATCATGGTCCGGGCCGGCTCCTCCTCGGGGAAGGGGCGCTCGCCGGTGAGCATGCGGTACAGCACGGCGCCGACCGCGTAGATGTCCGCGCGGGAGTCGACGTCGGCCGAGCCTCGCGCCTGCTCCGGCGCCATGTACTGCGGCGTGCCGACCACCGAGCCCGTGCGGGTGAGATCGGCGCCGTCGAGCACCTTGGCGACCCCGAAATCGAGGATCTTCAGGTGGATGCTGCCCCCCTCGCGCCGGACGAGGAACAGGTTCGACGGCTTGAGGTCGCGGTGGACGACGCCGGCCGCGTGGGCCGCGGCCAGGCCCCGGCAGACCTGGCGCGAGATGGTGATGGCGGTCGGGAGCGGCAGCTTGCCGACCTGATCGAGGAGGCTGCCGAGGTCCTCGCCCTTGAGCAGCTCGGTCACCATGCACGGGCGCCCGTCCTTGAGGCGCACCACGTCAACGACGTCGATCACGTGCTCGTTGCCGACGCGCGCGATCGTCTGCGCCTCGCGCTCGAAGCGCGCCATCGCCTCCCGGTGGCTGGCGAAGTGCTCGTGCGGCACCTTGACGGCGAAGCGCTTCGGCAGGCGGATGTGCTCGGCGACGTAGACGCGGCCCATGCCGCCCGCGCCGATCACGCCGGTGATGCAGAAGCTCCCCGCGAGCAGCTCGCCGACCATCGGGTCGGTCGCGGTCACGCCCTGGAGCTCCAGCGTGGTCGCGTCGATGGGGCAGACGAGGAAGTCGAGCGGGTACCGGACGCCGCACGCGGGGCAGCGTCGGGTGGGTCTCTCCGGGGGTGCCTGCCGCGCCTGGTCCGGGTCGGCGTGCCTGGCTAGCTCGACCATCGACCGGCAGTCTAGACGAGAAGCAGGCCCCGGCGCGACGGATCGGCCGCGACGGACGTGCCGCGTCGGCGCCGGCGCGGTCCGCCGGCGCCGCGCCGCGCCGCGCCTTCCGGCGCACGCGCGCTTTTCCAGCCTCACCAGGCGATTTCCAGCCTCGCGCGGCGCCTTTCGACCTCGCGCGGCGCCTTCCGGCCTACACGCAGCCTTCCGACCTCGCGCGGCGCCTTCCGGCCTACACGCAGCCTTCCGGCCTCGCGCGGCGCCCGTCGGCGTCAGGCGGGGATGGCCTGGAGGTCTTCCCGGCCCCAGTTGCGGTGCTGTCGGATGGCGTCGATGACTCGAGGAGCGTCGGGCCGCGCGGGCCGGGCCTCAGCGAGTCGTCGGTATGGGAGATGGGGATCCCTTGTTCGGTGGCGAGGTGCATGCCCTCGGAGTGGGACCGCACGGCTTCAAGGGCCTTTACCTTGTCGTCCTGGTCGCTTCCTACGCGCTGGTCTGGCACCCCACGCGCGCGGGGCTCCTCGGCGCGGACGCGTAGAGCGCGATCGTGTGCTGTCAGGTGGAGGTGGAATCGCGCCGAGGCTGGCTGAGAGGCGAGCCCGTCCAGACGACTGACACTCCAGGAGACATTTTGATGGCCGGTGCATGCCGTGGGGGTAGGTTGGTGCAGCGGGGGCCCTCATTCTCGTGCTCGTGCGGGATAGCGGCCGGGAGGTCGGGCCTTCCGAGGCTGATACGAGCAGCCTCTTCCTGTTCCCGAGGTGCGTTTTCCGGTCGCTCGATCAAGGAGACCCAGCATGAAGGACCACGCGACCCACGACGACCATGCACACGATCACGGCCAGGCGTGCGGACATCAGGCGATACGTCACGGTGACCACGTCGACTACCTGCACGATGGCCACTTGCATCACCGGCATGGCGATCATGTCGACGAGCACGTCCTCTCGGTGGACGACGAGAATCCTGCGCAGTGCACCCCGAGCCACGCGTGCTCAGGGCATGACGTGAAGCACAAGCACGGCGATGGGTGCGGGCACCCCGCTGTCCCTCACGGCGATCACGTGGACTTCCTGGTCGACGGCCACTTGCACCACCCGCACGGCGGGCACTGCGATCATCACGGCAGCGTGCAGCTGATGGCGTAGCGCTCAAGCGAGGGCGTCGAGCGTCAGGGCGACCCGTGGCGACGTTCCGGGCGGCGACCGGTGCACCGCGCCGCGGTCCCGGTTGCCTGGCCAGGCCTCGCCCTTGAGCAGCCCGACGTCGAACGGACCCATCCGGCGAAGGCGCGCGCCGGCGCGCAGCACCCCAGACACCTCGTCGGGGACGCCGTTCGAGCGGTGTCCGAGCCGGTCCCGCCGGACGTCCGCGTGCTCTGCCCACTCGGTCCCCGGCCCGACATAGGTGGTCACCAAGCGGACGGTCACCACGTCGGCGTGGAGACGAGGGCACATGGGCTTGTCGAGGCGCGCGAGCCGCACGCCGATCCGCGGGCAGCCGGTGAGATCCGCGAAGAGCGAGATCAGGCCGCGCACGTCGTCGAGGAAGGCTTCACGCCCGGAAGAATGAGGCGCTCCCGCAGCCAGCGCCGCGACGTCCGGCGCGCCGGGATCCACGAGCAGCGTCTCGGAGAGCGGCCGCGGCAGCAGCCACCCGCGCACGAAGGCGTCCACGTCGGGATCGATCCCCCTCCGCAGCACGCACACGCTCACCTCGGGCGCCGCGAGCTCGGCCAGGTCGGCGACCTCCGTCACGAGGCGCGTCGAGCTGCCCGGCGCTGCGCGCGGCGATGCGAGATCCTCGGGGGCCTCAGCGGTCGTTGTCGTCATCATCTTGTGTTCGCCTTCTTCCGTGGGCGCCGCGGCACGAGCCGCCATGCCGCGACGAAGCATTTCGGGTTCATGATGTCACGGGATGCGCCACTGATGCAATCAAGTTGCATCAGTACCACGGATGAGGTAGTAGCCCCACCTCCGGCATGTCCTGTGGTCCGCTGCCGCGGGCCCCGGGCCGCGGCTTGCCGCCGAGCGACGATAAGGAGATCACCTCGTGCGCGATATCATCAAGCTCGTCTCGTCTGCGGGGACTGGTTACTGCTACTACACGACCAAGAACAAACGGACGATGGCGGAGAAGATGCAGTTGAAGAAGTACGATCCTGTCGCCCGCAAGCACGTGGTCTTCACGGAGGGGAAGATCTCGAAGGGGGGCGGCAAGTAAACGAGACGCCGGAGCTCGTCACGGGCGCGTGAGGGGCCCTGTTGGCCCTCGGCCGCGCAGCGCCTCGGCGGCGCGCGCGGACGCGAGGCGACCCCCCGCTGCCGCTCACACCCCCGAAGACGCAGCCGGCCGGGTTCTCTCCACCGCGCAGGAGCCGCCGCGTGCGTCGGGGGAGCCGAGCGAAGCCCCCTCGGCCCCGCGCTGCGGGCCGGGCGGCCAGCTCCGCGGTGAGCTCCAGCGCCCTCGCCGTAATCCGCGGAGGGCTCCCGCGTCTGCACCGGTCGACAGAGAGGTGATCATGTCGACCGCATCCGTCTCCGTTCCCGCCCCGCACGACACCGATGAGGCCGCCGTCCGCCGCATCGACCTGCCCGTCGAGGGCATGACCTGCGCCGCCTGCGTCCGGCGCATCGAGCGCGCCCTGCTCGCCACGGGCGGCGTCAGCGGCGCGAAGGTCAACCTCGTGACCCGCACGGCCACGGTCACCTTCGACCCGGCCGCCGCGTCCGCCGGGGCGCTCGTCGCCGCCATCGAGGGCGCGGGCTACGGCGTCCCGGAGAGCGCCGCCCCGCCGGACAGCGCCGCCGCCGCCCCGGTCGGCCGGGCAGCCGTCGCCGAGGAGAGCCTCGACGGCGAGCGGCGCGTCCTCTTCCGGGACTTCGCGATCTCGCTCGCGCTCTCGGTCCCGCTGCTCGTCCTCGGCATGTCGCACGGCCGCATCCCGGGCGCCGACGGCGCGGGCGGCCGGCTCGTCCAGCTCGCCCTCGCGACCGCCGTGATGGTCGGCCCCGGCCGCAGGTTCTTCCGGCTCGCCTGGGCCGCGCTCCGGCACCGGGCGGCCGACATGAACACCCTCGTGGCCCTCGGGACCGGCGCCGCGTGGGTCTACTCGGCGTTCGCGGTCGTCGCGCCGCAGCTCTTCCCCCACGCCGAGCACGGGGCGCGGCCGCACGTCTACTTCGAGGCGGCCGGGGCCATCGTCACCTTCGTCCTGCTCGGCAAGCTCCTCGAGACGCGCGCCCGCAAGCGGCTCACCGACGCGGTGCGCGGGCTCGTCGCGCTCCAGCCGAAGACGGCGCGGCGCCTGCGCGGCGATCGGGAAGAGGAGATCCCGGCCGCGGCGCTCTCGCCCGGCGATCTCGTCCGCGTCCGTCCGGGGGAGCGGATGCCGAGCGACGGCGAGGTCGTCTCGGGCGCCTCGGCGGTCGACGAGTCGATGCTCACGGGCGAGAGCCTCCCCGTCGATAAGAGCGCCGGCGCGGCCGTATTCGGCGGCACGCTGAACCAGAGCGGGCAGCTCACGGTGCGGATCACGAAGACCGGCGCCGACACCGCGCTCGCCCGCATCGTCGAGGCGGTCGAGCAGGCGCAAGGCTCGAAGGCGCCGATCGCGCGCCTCGCCGACACCGTGAGCGGCATCTTCGTCCCGGTGGTCCTCGGCATCGCCGCGCTCGCGTTCGTCGCCTGGGTCGCGGTGGATCCGAGCGCGGCGGGGCTCGCCACCGCGGTCGAGCGGTTCGTCGCCGTCCTCGTGATCGCCTGCCCCTGCGCCCTGGGCCTCGCGACGCCCGCCGCCGTGGCCGTGGGCACCGGGCGCGGCGCCGAGCTCGGCGTGCTCGTGAAGGGCGGCGCGGCGCTCGAGGCCGCGAGCCGCGTCGACACCGTCCTCGTGGACAAGACGGGCACGCTCACCGCGGGGCGGCCGCAGCTCGCGGCGGTGAAGGCGCTGGCGGACGCCTCGGAGGACGAGCTCCTGCGCCTCGTCGGCTCGGCGGAGCTCGGCAGCGAGCACCCGGTCGCGAAGGCGCTCGTCGAGGGCGCGCGCGCCCGGGGCCTCCCGCTCGAGGCGCCCGAGGCCTTCCACGCCGACGCGGGACGCGGCGTGGTCGCCCGCGTCGAGGGGCGGGAGGTGCGCGTCGGCACGGCCCGGTACCTCGCCGAGCTCGGCCTCGACGCCGCGCCGCTCGAGGAGCTCGCCGAGGGCCTCGCCCGGAACGGGAACACCCCGTCGTTCGTCGCCGTCGACGGCCGCCTCGCCGGCCTTGTCGCGGTCGCCGACCTGCCGACCCCCGAGGCCAAGGAGGCGGTCGCCGCGCTGCACCGGCTCGGCGTGCGGGTCGCGATGGTGACCGGCGACCGCGGGGCGACCGCGCGCGCGGCGGCGCGAGAGCTCGGGATCGACGAGGTGTTCGCCGAGGTCCGCCCCGAGGACAAGGCCCGCATCGTGCGCGAGGAGCGGGAGCGCGGGCGCGTCGTCGCGATGGTCGGCGACGGCATCAACGACGCGCCCGCCCTCGCCGGCGCCCACGTGGGGATCGCGGTCGCGAGCGGCACGGACATCGCGGTCGCCGCGGCCGACGTCGCGCTGCTGCGCGGCGGCGTCGCCGCCCTGCCCACCGCGCTCGGGCTGGCGCGCGCGACGCTGCGGACCATCCGCCAGAACCTCTTCTGGGCGTTCGTCTACAACGTGGTCGGCATCCCGATCGCGGCCGGCGCGCTGTACCCGCTGACAGGCTGGCTCCTGTCGCCGGTCCTCGCGAGCGCGGCCATGAGCCTGTCGAGCGTCTCGGTGCTCCTCAGCTCCCTGCGGCTCCGGCGGTTCGGGCGCGCGGGTTGACATCCGCGCTCGACCGGGCGGCATCGTCGCTCTCGCGCGCGAGGCGCTGACGCGCCCGACCTCCACCACCGGCGCTCGCACGACGGAGGCGCCCCCGCGAGGACCGGAGCCAGGTCCGCGGGAAGGCGACGCGACGGCGATCCTGGCGGCCCGCGCGGCCTTCACCGCCTGCGCGAGCGCGGGTAGAAGCGCGATGACCTCCAACGAAGCGGCGCCGCCTCGCGCCGCGAAGGAAGCCACCGTGCTCGTCGAGCTCTCGATCATCCTGGCGCTCGTGCTCCTGAACGGCGTCTTCGCCGCCGCCGAGATCTCCGTCGTGTCCCTGCGCGGCTCCCGCCTCGAGGCCATGATCGGCTCCGGCAGCTCGCGGGCCAGGGCGGTCCAGCGGCTCCGCAAGGACCCGGAGCGCTTCCTCGCGACCGTCCAGATCGGCATCACGGTCGTCGGCGCCGTGGCCAGCGCCTTCGGCGGCGCGAGCGTCGCCGAGGATCTGATCCCCCTGATCGAGCCCCTCCCCTGGCTGGGCCCGCACGCCGACACGGTCGCGCTCGGCCTCGTCGTCGCGCTCGTCTCGTACCTGTCGCTCGTCCTCGGCGAGCTCATCCCCAAGTCGCTCGCCCTCCGCTTCGGAGAGCCCTACGCGCTCTGGGTGGCGGGGCCGCTGCTCGGCCTCTCGCGGCTCGCGCGCCCGCTGGTCTGGTTCCTCACCGCGAGCTCCAACGCCGTCCTTCGACTCTTCGGCGATCGCACCAACTTTACCGAGTCGCGGCTCTCGCCCGAGGAGATCCAGCAGCTCGTCGACGAGGCCGCCGAGTCCGGCGCCGTCGACCCGAACGCGGGCGAGATCGCGTCGCGGGCGCTCGATTTCGCCGGCCTGACCGCGGCGCAGATCATGGTCCCCCGCAGCCGGATCGTCGCCCTCTCGCGCAGCGCACCGGACGAGGAGGTCCAGCGGGTCGTCCTGGAGAAGGGCCACACCCGGATGCCCGTCCACGACGGCACGATCGACAACGTGATCGGCTACGTGAACGTGAAGGACATCGTCGCCGCCTCGTGGAAGCGCGGCCGCGTCGTCCTCCAGGACATCGTCCGGCCAGCGTACTTCGTCACGGGGACCATGCGCGCGGTGGACCTCTTGAACGAGCTCCGGCGCCGGCGCACGCAGCTCGCCATCGTGGTGGACGAGAACGGCACGATGAGCGGCATCGTCACCCTGGAGGATCTCGTCGAGGAGCTCGTCGGCGAGATCTACAGCGAGCACGACGCCGCCCCGCCGGAGCTCATCCGCGCCGAGGCGGACGGGTCGTTCCTCATCGATGGGCAAGCGCCGGTGCGCGAGGTGAATCGAGAGCTCGACCTGGCCCTGCCGGAAGGCGAAGGCTGGTCCACGGTCGCGGGGCTGTGTCTGGAGCTGACCGGCCGGATCCCGGCGACCGGGGAGGTCCTCCGCACGCCGGACGGCACGACGCTGGAGATCGCGGACGCCATTCCGCGGCAGGTGAGGAGGGTGCGGCTGCGCAGGCGCGCGGCGGAGGAGGCGTCCGAGCCGGGAGGCGAGCCGGCGGCGGCGGGGAGCGACGGGGAATCGTGAGCGGCACGGGCGCCAAGGGGCCGACGCGAGCCCCTGCGCCATGGCGGCCGCACACGTCGGCGCGGCCATCGCCGCCCACGTCCCCGAGCGTGAAGGTCGTGCCGTGCATCTCGGCGGCCCAGCCGCGTCGCTGAACTCGTCGCGTGTGCACGGGGCACTCGAGTTAGACTGAGGCATGAGGACTCGTAGCTTTCGGATGGTTGCGGCCGGGACTCGCGCTCCGGTCGCTATCTTGCTCGCCGCTGCCGCCGTGAGCGCCGGCTGCAGGGAAGTGCCCTCGGACCTCTTCGGAGACACCGCCGGGGCGACCTCGACGAGCGTCGGCACACACGGCGCCGGCGGGGGCTCGGGAACCGCAGGGGGCGGCGGCTCGGGTGCCGCAGGCGGCGGCGGCTCGGGTGCCGCAGGCGGCGGCGGCTCGGGTGCCGCAGGCGGCGGCGGCTCGGGTGCCGCAGGCGGCGGCGGCTCGGGTGCCGCAGGGGGCGGCGGCTCGGGTGCCGCAGGGGGCGGCGGCGGCGAGGCTGGCGGGGCTGGCGGGACTGGCGGGGACGCGGCCGGAACGACGGCGGGCAGCGGTGGAGCGGGCGGCGGATGCGACGAGATCGCCTGGTATTGCGACGCAGACTCCGACGCGCATGGGGACCGGAATGTCGTCGTCGAGGCGTGCGATGCGCCGCCAGGCGGCGACGCCGCGTGCAGGGGTCCCTACGTCGCGTCGAGCGACGATTGCGGTCCCAACGACGAGACCGCTCACCCTGGAGCGAAGGCCTACCATGCGGAGCCGATGGCGCCTCCAGCCCGCGGCGGGTCGGAGTTCGACTTCGATTGCGATGGAACCGCCACACCCGACCCCGCGCAGCTCTTCGGTGGAACGGGCACCCTCGAGTGTACCGTCCTCGATTGCATCCGCCTCGAGCCGCCTGAAGGTTACGGCGCCGACGCCGAGTGCGGCTCCACGAACGAGTACTATCGCTGCGAGCAGTCGCGCGGGGAGCGGTGCGCCCCTCATGCGGCGGAGGCCCCGGAACCCCTGCGCTGCAGGTGAGCGGAAGGTGGTGCGCCGAGCACTCCCATCACTACCGCTCGACGGCCCCCGGATTGGATTTCAATCCTCCAGGGAGGCGCTCGACAGCCCCTCGGAGGATACCGCATCGAGGCCGCTCACGTCGATCTCTCCGGAGACGAGGCCGGGGAGCAGCAGATCGCGCGTCAACTTCAGGTTGCGGTTCTTCAGGACGAGCCGATGCATCATGTCCAAGGAATCCGTGACGATGTGATCGAACCGACGGAGGAGCCGCGCGGGGGGCAGCGGCAGCGCGACCTTGCGGAGGACGTCCCAGCTCGCGCGCGGCATCTTGGTGCCCTGCGACGTCTGCGCCGCATGGGCGACGAGCTCGTCGCTGGAGACGCAGCAGAGAACGATGCCGAAGTGCTCTGGCGCCTGCGCGCGCAAAACGAGGATATCCGACGAGCACACCGCGTCGACCGGGGTCACCCCGACCTTGTGGAAATAGGGCCGGATCTTCCCGAAGAGAATGTCGCCAGCGCGCGCGCGGAGCTTTGTGCTCTGCGCCTCCCCGGCACGCCCCCATTCGCCGAGCGCGACCGAGCGTCGCGGCAGATGCTCGAGCCCGAAGTAGGGTGTCTCGGGATCCACGGCGCTCGGATCGACGGGCTCTCGCACGTCGGCCGCGAGCTCGCCGAGCCGAGCCACCTCCCAGCCCGCCGGCACCTTGCCGGCGGAGGACGGGACCAGCGTCACCTCCTCGCGCCCGGTGAACCGGAGGTCGACGAACCACGCGCGGTACAGCGAGCGGGCCATCTCCTCGAGGATCCCGACGCGCTTCGCGTTGTTCTCGATGAGGTCGTCATACGCGGAGAGGATGTCGGCGATGCGGCGCTGGACCGCGAGCGGCGGCAGCCGCAGCGTGAGCTTCCCGGCGTCCGGCACGCGCATGTGCTCGACCGTCGCGCCTGAGCCGAGCGCCTTGATCTGGCGCTGCAGGTCATCTCCTCGGAGCGCGTAGAGGAGAAAGCGGTTGTCGAGCTTCTCCGGGTCGGCCCTGTAGGAGAGGAGGCGCTGTCCCAGAAACACGGGCTCGCCCGTGCGCAGCAGGCCGACCTCGCCGAGGGGAGCTTCGCGGGTCAGGATGACATCCCCGCGCCGCGGCACCTGACGGCGTGTCCAGATCTTATAGATGTCCTCCGTGACGTATTTGATGTCGTCGAGCTCGATCCACCCGCCGCGCACGTTGGTCGTGCGGATCATCTTGTATGGCGTGATCTCGTCGACCGTCGGGGCCGTCTTGTTGACGCAGTCGACGATCGCCTCGCAGACGTCCGAGAGGGCGGCGCGCGGCCACTCCACGCGCGTCATCACGCCCCGAGGAGCGCCGCGACGTTCTCGGCGATCTTCGCCTCGATCTCCCGCGCCTCGCCGTTCAGCCGCGTCAGCTCGTCGTTCAGCCGCTCGAGCCGCTCCTTGAGGTCGACGTCCTCGGGGACCCGGGCGGCGACGCCCACGTAGCGGCCTGGATGGAGGCTGAAGCCCTGCGCCTCGATCTCGCCGAGCGTCGCCGCCTTGCACAGCCCCGGCACGTCGGCGTACCTCCCGCTGGGGAAGCGCTCCTTCAGGAGCGCGCCGCTCCCGTGCAGGTCCTCCGGCGCCTCGCCGCGGTAGAGCCGCACGATGTTCGCGAGGAGCTCGATCTGCTCCGGCGACAGGTCGTGATGGGTGCGGTCCACCTGCCGGTAGACGCGCCGCGCGTCGATGAAGAGCACCTTGTCCTTGCGCGCCCCCCTCGCCTTCCCCTTGTCCAGGAACCAGAGCGTGACGGGCAGGGTGACGGTGTAGAAGAAGTTCGAGCCGAGCGCGACCATCACGTCGACGGCGCCGGTCTGGATCAGCTTCCGCCGGAGCTCGAGCTCGCTGCCCCGGGCGTCGCTCGCGCCGTTCGCCATCACGAACCCGGCGCGCCCCGAGGCGCTCAGGGCGCTGTAACAGAGCTGGATCCAGAGGTAGTTCGCGCGGTCGGCCGAGGGGATCCCGAACGGGAACCGACGGTTATCGCCCTTGAGCCGCTCCCGGTCGACCGCGTTCTGGTTGAACGGCGGATTGGCCATCACGTAGTCGAACTTGCCGACCTGATCGTGGATGTCCTCGTAGTAGGCGTTCGCCTCGCGGATGTCGCCCGAGAGGCCGTGCACGGCGAGGTTCATCCTCGCGAGGCGGAGGGTCTGCGCGACCTTCTCGACCCCGTAGACCGCGATCTCGTCCGACGGCCGCTTCCGGTGCTCGGCGATGAAGCTCGCGCTCTGCACGAACATGCCCCCGGAGCCGCAGCAAGGGTCGTAAATCCTGCCGTGGTACGGCTCGATGACCTCGACGATGAGGCGCACGACCGAGTAGGGCGTGAAGTATTCGCCGCCCTTCTGCAGCGCGCGCGGCGCGAAATTGCCGAGGAAGTACTCGTAGATCCGACCGAAGACGTCGCCCTCGACGTCCTCCGGGATGGCGCCGAAGAGCTTGAGCAGCTCCTGGAGCGTCCTCGCGTCGAAGCGGCCGTACGCCTTCGGCAGGACGTCCTTGAGATCCTCGTTCTCCGCCTCGATCGCCCTCATCGCGTCGTCGAGCGCCTCGCCGATGTCGGCCCCCTCGGGCAGCCGGAGGAGGCGGCCGAAGCGGGCGCTCTCCGGGACGAAAAGGACCCCTCCGGCGCGGCCGTCGCCCTCGCCGGCGCCGCCCCGGCGGCGGGACGACGCTCGCTGCCCCTCGGCCTCGGCGAAGCGGTGCTCGGCGTACTTCAGGAAGATCAGCGCGAGGACCGGCGTCGCATACTCGGACGGCTCGAGGGCGGAGTTGGCCCAGAGCTGGTCGGCGGCGGCCCAGAGGCGCTTCTCGAAACCCGCGGGGAGGGGCATCAGGGCATGGTTCTACCCGAGGACGGGGACGGGGTGCTCGCCCTCGCCGGGGCACCTCGCCGCCCGCACGTCACGGCTCCTCGAGGTAGTGGAACTGCACGATCCGCCCGAGCCAGGGGACCCAGCCGGGGTTCGCGTCCAGCGCAGCGGCACGCACGCGCACGTCCGCGGCGGCCAGCGGAAACAGGACGTCCACGTGGGTGCGCGTGGCCACGACCCGGCCAGGGCGCCGGACGACACGGCCGAGGGGGAGCCCGGCGAAGCGGCGGAGCCAGAGCGAGACGGCCAGGCGCCAGGTCGCGGGCGCGCCCGCTGGGCGGCGGCTCAGCGCCCGCCAGGCCGCCTCGCCGAGCACGCCTCGCCACGCCTCCGGCGGCGCAGCGGCGACGTCGGGGAGCGGCTCGGCCGGAGGATCGAAGACGGCGAGCGCCGGATCCTCGGGCGAGACCCCGCACCACGCCCCGAGGTGCTCCATCAGGCGCACGGGCAACCCGCCCCGGACCGCGGCAGGGTGGTCGTGGAGCCAGTCGGCCATGCCGAGCCGCATGAGCGGCCGGATCACGAGGAGCAACCCGCCGGCAGCGGTGGGCATGGGCACGCCGTTCCAGACCGAGGAGCGGCCGCGGCGCTCGCGGCGCGGCGCCGCCGGATCCCCGGCTGCGGCCGAGGGCGCGGCGGCTCCGGGGGCCGCAGCCCCCGACTGCGGCCCGGGAGGCCGCGCGGGCGACGCGGGCGCGACCGGAGGCGCGGGCGGCTCGGGCAGCGCGGCGGGACCGGGCTCCGCGCGCGGCGCGGCGCGCTCGGAAGCCGCGCCGAGGACCGAGGCCGCCGGGGGCGCAGCGTCCGGCCGGACCGCCGCCGCGCGCGGGGCCGCGACCTCCGCCACGCCCTCCGGCGCCGCGGCCTGCGGCGCCTCGACCGGCGACCGCAACGTGGCCGCGTCGTCCGCCGCTTCGGCTGCCGCATCGACCTCGGGGAGGCTCGCCGCCAGCGCGAGCTGCGCCCCGCGAGCAGCGAGCCGCCGATCCACGGCCAGCGCCGGGCTCCCCGCGCACGCGGCGACCGCAGCGAGCCAGACGGCGCGAGCGTCGACCGGGCCCCAGCGAGCGACCCACCTCCGCAGCACCCCCCGCCACGGTGGCGCAAGGCGCGGGCTCTCGCCCGGCGCGACCGGCGCGCTTCGGTCGAGCCCGCGCGCCACGGCCGGCGGTACGCCCCAGCCGCAGCGGAGGAGCAGGGCCTCGCCGACGCCGGGGCGGAGCGCGCCGCAGAGGGCGTCGAGGGCGGCCTCGTCCAGCTCGGCCGTCATCCGCACGACCGCGGCCGCCCCGGCGGGCGTCTCGAGCGCGCGGGCGAGCGCGATCTCGAGGGCCTTCGACGCGGGGAGCGCCGGCGCGAAGCCGCGCACGGCCAGGGGCCAGAACCACGCCGAGACGGCCTGTTGCGCCGCCACCCGCCGGGCCAGCAATACCGAGGGCTCCACGTCGTCGTGAAAGTAGACGACCTCGGCCGACGCCGCGCCGCTCGTGTCGGCGTGGACGGCGGTCGCGCGCAAGGCCTCGAAGCGGCGCTCGATCGCGAGCGCGATCGAGGCTGGAGGGCGCGTGGGATCGATCGCGCCCAGAGAGAGCCGGCGCACGACGTAGACGCGGCCTCGATCCGCGCTGGGGAGCGAGGCGGTGCGGAGCGCGTCCTCGACGAGGAGCGCTCCGCGCCGCACGGCGGCGTCGTCGTGGGCGCGGAGGCGAAGCATGCGCACGCGCCGCTCCGTTG
This sequence comes from Sorangium sp. So ce836, assembly GCF_028553905.1. Lineage (NCBI taxonomy): Bacteria > Pseudomonadati > Myxococcota > Polyangiales > Polyangiaceae > Sorangium > Sorangium sp. So ce836. The sequence continues at coordinate 12,888,017 of NZ_CP102233.1, forward strand.
CCACTACGCCCCCCGGGAGAGGGGGAGTTCGCCGGTCCGCTCGCCGGCGCTCATGTCACGCGCCGTCCTCGTCGGCGTCGTCGGCGTCGCCTGGCGGTCGCGCCGGGCCCCGACCGCGTCGGCCAGGAGCGTCGAGAGCTCGCGGACCGCATCCTCGGACGTCGTCATGGGCATCCCTCCGTGGCCGCCGCAGCCGGCGTCTCGAGCGGCGGCGGCGCATCGTCGATCACCAGCTCGAGAGCACCATACGCGGCACGGGCGTGGCCGTCCACGGCGTGGGCGGCGCGGACGAGGCGCCGCGCCCACGCCTTCTCGTCGGCGACCGCCTCGAGGATCTGGCCGTCCCACAGCGCCTCGCCGCCCTCGCGCATGAGGTGCTCGACGCCGGCCCGGCGCATGTCCCCCGGCGCGGATCGCGGCCTCGGCGTGCAATCGATGGGGTTGCCGAGCGAGAGAGCCGCTGACGCCGAGATCGCCGAAGCTCGCCAGGCCCTCGCCGGCGTTCCAGGCCCATCGCCGCCTGGCGCCGCATCGAGCTGCGATGCCGCAAGCCAAGACGGTCAGTCGATGCGATGCGATCCACGCCAAGTCGGCCGCGCCTCGGCCGCTGATCCGAACTGTTGATCGAGCAACGAGAGCCGACGATTACCCCACACGTCACCGACGATTGTGTATGCGACGACCTGCATTTCGCCTCTAGAGGCCTCTGCCACGCGGGCCGCGAGACGACCGGGCTCGAGCAGGTTGTCTATCACCATGTTCACATCCAAGAACCACGTCAGGTCGGTACGTCGAGTGGGGCGATGACTCACCCCCTCCGATACTTGGCCGGTGTATAGCCTTAGCGCGTGGATCTGCCCGACGCCGGCGTCGCAATCCGCGAAGATGAAGACCGGCCTCCGGCTCCGCTCATCGGTCATCGGCTCGAGCTCGAGCCCGAACGCCATGCGCACGAGCTCCCGACATCGGACCTCATCAGTGCTCGGTGAACCGAACACCAGCTGGCAGACGAGCGGCGGTGCGCTCGTTGACTCCAGCATATCAACAAGCCTCGGAGACGGCGAGATCGGCAAATGGCGCGCGCTTCCCACGAGCGGCAGCGGCGCGTACGGATCGCGAAACACGTACTTATGAGAATCGGCGAGGCCTAGTGGGCCAACGTCCATGCGGTCGCACGTGACGCAGGCATCGATGTACTCCATACTTGTGCCGAACGCTGATTCGAGGGCGCTCGCAACGCCGCCCAAGTCGAGCACGTTCCACCCGACCAAGGACACGCTGGCGTGCAAGGGATGGGTCGCCGAGTGAACATACTTTTCAGCGTCCAGGCGATCCAGGCCGAGCGACACACGCAAATCGACCAGTCCCGTTTCAGGCAATGGGACCGGGGGCCGTTCGTACCAGGCGCCTCCAATGTCCTGGTTACCGACGAACTGGAGCGTCGTCCCGAAGATCTCTTCGAGCACCGGAACAATCTGGTCCTCAAGGGGTTCCTCGCTCTCAGCCTCCGTTGCACGGAACGCAACTTCGAGAGCCATAAACAAATGCGGAGAAGTGCTCATGGGTTCTGCCTTGGCAGGGGCAATCGCAGGCTACTTCTTGGAGCGGGCGCTGCAGCATCATAGATCTTCACGTTGACGGTGTGCCGGATCCCTGTGATTCGTTGAATATCGGCCACCGCCCTTTCCACGAGCTCGCTCAGTTTGAGCGCATTGATTTGGTGACTCAGCAGCTCTCCGGTGTGCCCGTCGGTCACCCTCGCCCCGACGCCGGGCGCCCTGCGCGCCAGCACGGACGAGACCACGGTCAGATCGTAATCGCTCAGGCGTCCGACGTCGAACGGCGTACCCTCTGGAGCGTTGACCACGGCCCGCTCATACCGGCGCCCCGTGACGCTGCTTCCCTCGAACACTAGCCTCGCGTCTGGATCGACGACACTCATCGTGTCATACAGCCGCGACGAGAACTCCTCAAACACCGGCCGGTTGGGGAATCCGAACGGCACGTCATGAGCCGGGTCGATCTTCGTCCGTGCGGGCTCGTTGGGACGGAGTGAATGTCCTGGGGTTTCGCCGCGCGCACGAAGCAGCGAGTTCGCCGTGGCTTCTTCCTGGAGATGCAGCTCGAGGCGTGCACGGTCGGCCTTCCCCGTTTCACCACGCCCCTCGAAGATCGGCTCCCGAGTAGCTCTCAGGCGAGCCAGCTCGTTGGCATAGTATCCTTGCGCCCTCCTGGCGACTGCTGGATCAGCGGCAAGACTCTCGAAATCTGGCATAGCCGTTGCGCGTGAACGACGCGCGGCGACCGAGGGCGCGCCCGCAGGCGGATGCAGTGAGCTTCCGGTCAGGGCATCCGCCTCTGAGAGAATGCTCAGCAGATCCTGCATCGCGCGAGGCGATTGGTCAACGTGACGCGCGGGCTCGAGCGGTTTACCCGAAGCTCGGGCTGCATGGAACTCCGCGACCGATACGCCTCGCTCCCGAGCAGCCACCTGCTCCCGCAGTGCCTGCAATCGGGCATGTTCTGGTGATCCAGGGGGCGTACGAGCCATTGCGTCGTCCAGCACCTGCCCGACACGCCTGCACCAGGAGCACACCGCGAGGACCACTCCATCGTCCGTCGCGATTGCCTTGAGCCGGTGAGGCTGCCCGTCGATCGTGATGGGATGCTCGGCGAGCACCGTGCCCGGAGGTTGATTGGCGTCGGAGGGCACAGCCTCGCGCGCGGAAGGCGCAGCATCGCGCGGGGCGGTCGGAGCCTCGCGGGTCGGCGCGGGAGCCTCGCGTCCGGCCGTGGGCTCGTGCGGCGCGGCAGCCTCGTGCGGCGCGGCAGCCTCGTGCGGCGCGGCAGCCTCGTGCGGCGCGGCAGCCTCGCGCGGCGCGGTCGGGGCCTCGTGTGCCATGACGGCGTCGTGCGGCGCACCGGGCGCGCGCCCCTCCGGGAAGCTGGCGTGATAGGCGGCCGTCACCTCGGGCGGGATGGGGCGGCCGGTGCGACGGCTGATCGCGCGCCAGGTCCGATACGAGCTGCGCGCGGCGTACCGCTCGGCCAGGTTGGCGATGCGCTCCTGTCCGCGGCCGATCGCCTGGACGAGGCGCGTGCGACCCAGGCCTCGCAGCGCGGCGCTTCCGGTGCGACCGACGGCACGGACCGCGGCGGCGGCGCGCGGCGCGTTGGCACCGGCCCGGCTTACGGCGTGACCGAGGCCACGCTCGGCGGCGGCGATGCCGCGGCCGGCAGTAGCGATCGCCCGCCCGAGGCCGCGCTCGGCAGCGGCGATCGCCCGCGTCATGCGATTTGCCTCGCGCGGCGCCGCCGGCCCGGTCTCGCGCGGCGCCGCCGGCCCGGTCTCGCGCGGCGCCGCCGGCCCGGTCTCGCGCGGCGCCGCCGGCCCGGTCTCGCGCGGCGCCGCCGGCCCGGTCTCGCGCGGCGCCGCCGGCCCGGTCTCGTGCGGCGCCGCCGGCCCGGTCTCGTGCGGCGCTCGCGCCGCGTCGGCGCCGCCGGCGCGGCGGGCGCCGCGCGCGGCCTGGAGGAACGACGCGCCGGAGATCGCACCCGAGAGCAGGAAGCCCTGCAGATCGAGCTCGGTGAAGCTCGCGAGCCCCTTGCCGGCGGCGACGTTCATCACCACCTGCGACGCATACTCGCCGACCATGTCGAACGCGAGGGTGATCGCGAAGCGCGAGAGCGCCGTCGCGCCGGCTTGCCCGGCGGCGTTCACGAGCGCACCACCGAAGGCGCCGATGCCGCCGCCGATGGCGCCGGTCAGCGCGCCGGTCCAGGCCGCGTGCCACAGCCCGCGGCCGGTGATGCGGCGGCCGGCCAGCGCATTGCCGACCAGGTAGCCGGCCATGCTCGAGAGCGCGCCGGCGATCGCCCCGACGATGATCCCGGTGATCACGGTCGCGAGCAGGCCGGCGCCGATCAGCCCGCCGACCGCGGCCCCGATGACCGGACCGAGCAGCACGCTGACCACGATCGCGATCAGGATGACCAGCAGGATCGTGGCGACCGTCTCCCACGCCGGGCGCTCGTTCTGCGCCGCGATGCAGGCGTACTTTCGAATTTCGTCGGCCAGGCCGCGCCTGTGCCCGCCTCCCTCGGGATCGACCCCGCCCTGGATCTGCAGGTCGAAGCCGCGCTGCAGGCTCGTCTTCTGCTGGTCGATGCCCTCTCGGATCCCCTGGTTGAGGCGCAGGTAGCCGGAGACGACCGTGAGCAGCGCGCACGCGAAGGTCCGCTGCACCGTCGTGGTGAGCCGCTCGATGGCGGTCGAGTGCTCGGTCCGGGCCTGGGTGAAGCCCTCCACCGCGCTGCTCGACGCCTGGCCCATCGCCTCGGCGAAGGCCTGGGTGAGCTGCCCGGCGCCGTCGCGCGCGGTCTCCACCAGCCGGTCGAGCGCACCTTGCGCCGTCCCGCGGCTCGCCTCCACCGCGCCCACGGCCGTGCCGAGCCCGGAGCCCAGTCGCTCGCGAAGCTGGCCCAGCAGGAGCGTGACGCGGCCGTGGACCCCGCGCATCGCCGCGCGCACCAGCTCTCGGCGACGTGCTGTCGTGGCCTCGAGCACCGCGCGCAGCTGCGCCAGCGCGTCGGCGATGCCACGACCGGCCTGCGCGGCCCCCCTCAGGAGCTCACCGGCCACCCCGTGCGCCGCCGACTCCACCATCAGCCGCTGCAGATAGGCCGTATCGCGCGCCGCCTGCCGCTGCGCGCGGCGCTGGCGAGCGAGCTGGCGAAGCTGGTTCGCGAGCTGCGCGTCGACCGACGCGGTGCGCGCTTGCCGCTGCGCCGCCGCCGCGGCGAGCGCGCCCGTCATCATCTGCCCGAGGGTCGCCACCGCCTGCGCCGCGCCCTGCTGCACGCCATCCTGCGCGCCCAGCGACGAGCTGATGACCGTGGCGCAGTGACCGGCGCGCGCGCGCGCCAGCTGGCGCGCCTGCGCGGCTGCCTCGTTCACGAACCCGTCGCGGTAGCCCTTGGCCGTCTCCATCGCCGCGTTGGCGCGCGCGTCGGCGCGCCGATCGGTGAGATAGCCGTCCAGCGCGCTATCCATCCGATTGATGCGCCCGCGGTGGTACATGCGCCAGTACGAGCGACCGAGGTTCATCGCCTCGCCGCCCTTGCTCGTCCCGACGCCGTTGAGCTCCTGTTGACCGCGCGCGATCAGGCTGCGCACCACGCCGAGCTCGACGGTCTCGGCCGAGCCGATCGCGCGCGTCGTGCGCGCTGCACCGCTCTGCACGCGCCCCATGGCTGCCACGGTGGTCGTGACGGCGTGCACGACGCTCGCCACGTACTGCGCGTTGATGACCCCCTTCGCCGCGCGCGCGTCGCGGTGGGCCGCGATCGTCGCGGCGGCGTAGGCGGCGTCGATGGCGTCGAGCGCGCGATCGCGCGCTGACTCGATGTCCGTTTTGACGCCGATGAGCGCTCTCCCGAGCCTGCGGGGCACCTCCTGGTCGAGCTCGAACAGCGCCTGGCGCGCCTCGGCGCTCATCTCGCGCAGCGAGCTCGACGCCACCTGCGCGGCTGCCTCGCGCGTCTCGCGGTCTCCTTCGGGGCCGAATCGGGCGCTCTCGGCGGTGGCGGCGACCACCTCCCCGCGACTCGCTTCCATCGCGCCGCGCCCGACGTGGAACGCGTCGATCGCTTCCGCGCGGCGAGCCGACGCCTCGCTGAGCGCAGCGCCCATCGCGTCCTCCTCAGCGGCAGCGCCACCCTCCCCGTAAGCGCCTGGAGATGGACCGCCGGCACCGCCACCGCCTTCGGCCGGCTGAGTGGCACCGCCGCCGCCACCCTCGGCCGCTTGCGGGCCGCCACCGTCGCCGCCGCCTTCGGCCGCTTGCGGTCCACCCCCGCCGCCTTCCGCGGCCTGCGGTCCGCCGCCGCCAGCGCCACCGCCGCCCTGCGATTCGCAGCCCGGAGGTGCAGGGGGTGGCGGTGGTGCTTCGGCCTGCTGGCTCTGCTGCGCCTCCTCGGTGCTCGTGCTGCTGCTCTCCGTATCGCCGTGGATCTCGGTATTGGGCGGCTCGCGCGGTCGGTCCTGGGTGGATGTGCCGGTGCGATCGGCCCCGGTCGGCGCGCGATCCGCCGAGAGCTCGTCGGTGTCACGGCAGGACTCTTGCTCGTCGCTCGACTGTTCTGGCGTGTGCCTCGGTGGCTCGGTGGGCGCTGGGCACGCCGCTCCGGCCCGGCGCGCCACCGCCGGATTGGGCGCGGGCGCCGCGCCCGCCGCGACCGCGCCTGCATCGGCCCTATCGGCCGCGCCACCACCACCGCCGCCCTCTGCTGCTGGCTCGCCACCGCCGCCGCCGCCGCCACCGCCCGCATCGGCCGCCGGTCCGCCACCACCTCCTGGACGGCCACCTCCCCCTTCTCGACCAGCGCCTTCGCCCCCACCGATGTCCAGCATCGGAGGCTCGAAGTCGCGCTCGGCGAGGACGTCGAGCTGCATCTGGACCGCCGCGCTCGTAAGATCCGTCGAGCCGCTGCAGCTTGAGCACGTGCCGCCGCAGCTGCACGCCATCTGCACGCCGGCCTCTCCACCGCCCCGCTCTTGATCCAGCAGGGCCTCGGCCGATTGCCCGCGGACGACAGCATCGGCCACCTCGTCGGCCTGCCGCTCGTACCGATCGCCGGTCTTGCCGACCCCGCCGTCGAGCTGAACTCCCGCCTTCTGCTGCACGACGTGCGCCGCCTCGTGCGCCGCAAGCCGCAAGTCGGGCGGCGCACGGAACGCGATGCGGTCGCCCACCGTGAACGCGCGCGCCCCAAGCCGCGACGCGGCGCTGCTCGCAAGGCCGTCGCTGCCCGTGCGAACATGACGGATGTCGTGGCGACCGAACGCCTGCTGGATCGTCGCCGCGAACGGCAAGGGCGCGGACGCGGTGGCCACCCCATGACGGGCGATGCCGTGGATCGCCGCCGCGCGGCTCCGCCCGCCGCCCTCCGCACCCGCGCCGCCGCCACCCGCGGCCATGCCCCCGGGACCTGCCGCTGCCTGCACGTACGCCGGCGGCGACGACGGTGTTTCCTCGAGCTCCTCGCGCGCCTCGGACGCCGCTCGCTCCGCGGATGCGGCGGAAGACGGACGTCTCTCGGCGGCGGGCGCGACGCTCATGTCACTTGCGCGCTTCCTCGAGCTCCGTATCCGTGGCCTCGTCTCCTTGCATGTCCGCCGCCGGCGTCAGCCCCTGCGCGCGCAGCGTGTCCGCGATCGACGCCGACACTTCGCGCCGGATCTGCTCGCGCAGCGCCTGGGCGCGCGCCTCGCGCGGCGCGATGGTGCCGAACGCCGCCGCCGCCGCGCGTTCGAGGCGATCCGCGGCCGCCTCGAAATCGAGCGGGGAATCCTCGGCGAACACCTCGTCAGCCGCCTCCAGGAACGCGGCGACCGAGGGGGGAAACCTGTCGAGCGGCGGCATCGCCACACCGCGCGCGTCCAGCGCCGGTCCGAGCGCCTGCATCAGCGCGAGGACGCCGACGTCGCCGGGCGCGCTGGCCATCTCGGCGACCAAGCGGCGCAAGGAGTCGGCGTGCGGAGCGATCGGGCGGCCCGCCGCGAGGTCGGCGGCGGCTGCCGCGATGGCGTCGGCCAGGCGGCGGGCGGCGGCGGTGGGTGCGGTGTGCATCAGGGCTTCTCCTCAGGGGTGATCGACGTGGCGGCGCCGAGCTCCGACGGCAGCGTGCGCCCCAGCTTGCGGTACTCGACGGCGAGGCCCGCCACGAGATCCGGCAGGCGGATCGGCCGCCCATCGCGGCGCGCGAGCAGGCTGGCGCACAGGACGGCGTTGCGAACGTGACCGCCCGCGAGATCGCACGTCGCCGCCAGCTGGTTGAAGGACGCCGAATCGAGCTCGTGATGAGCGCCGAGGTGCGTGCGCCAGAGCGCGCGCCGCTCCTCCGGACCCGGCGGAGGGAAGTCGATCACGGCGTCGAGTCGACGCGTGAACGCCGCGTCGATGCGCGTGCGGCTGTTGCTGGTCAGGATGACGATGCCATCGAACGACTCGATGCGCTGGAGCAGGAAGTTGGTCTGCGCGTTGGCGAAGCGGTCGTTGGCGTCCTTGACGTCGGTGCGCTTGCCGAACATCGAGTCGGCCTCGTCGAAGAGCAGGATGATCTCTTCGTGCTCGGCCTGGCCGAGGAGCTGGGCCAGGTTCTTCTCGGTCTCACCGATGTACTTGCTGGTCACGGCGGCGAGATCGATCCGGTAGAGCGGCGCCGACAGGCGGCTGGCCAGCCAGCTCGCCGCGAAGGTCTTGCCGGTGCCCGACGGACCGACGAAGAGCGCGCGCACGCCGGGACGGTGGCGCGCGCGCATGGCCGCGCCCAGCCCGTCGACGAGCTCGTCGCGCGCCCGGCACCGCATCAGCAGCAGCTCGAGATCGCGCCGCAGCGACGGCGTCCTCACGAGCGCTTCATCGGCGACGTCGTCGTCGATCGGCTCGGCGAGCCCGCGCAGGCCCGGGCCCTCGCTGGTCCACGCCGCCGTGCGCACGTGCGATCGGTCGATCGCGGCGGCGCCGGCGAGGCGAGCGGCGCGACGCGCGGCGCGCCCCAGCTGCGCGATGCGGCCGGCGCCGTGGCGGTGATCGCGGGCCAGCGCCGCGGCGAGCGCCTCGTCGCCGAGGCTCTCCTGCCACAGGCGCGACCTCTCGTCGCGTGTCGGCACGGTCAATCGCCAGCTCGGGATCGCGACGCTGTCACGGTCGATCGTCCCTTCGAGGCCCGCCAGCGCCAGCACCGGGCCGTGGTAGCCGGGCAGCGCCGGCAGCCGGCGCCGCTCGCTCGGGCCGAGCTCGCAGACGAACACGGGCACCAGGTTGCGCAGCGCCATCCAGAGCCCGAGCCCCGCGACGGGCTCCCCCTCGACGAACGCAGCTTCGGCGCCGAACGCCGCCGCGACCGCGGCGCACACGGCGCGCCCCTCGGCGATCGAGGGCGTCCGCACCGTCAGGGCCTGCTGGTCGTCCCCGAACGCCGCCGCGTATCGCGCGGCCTCCGCCACCGTCGGGCGCGCGAGCGGCACCGCGGGACGTGCGCCCACCGTGACGCCCGCGATCGGGATCTGCAGCCCGCGCAGCGCGGCGTGGACGGGCGCCGACAGCGCCATGCGCCGCTCGACGAGCGGCAGCTCGTCGCCGCGCAGCAGGAACACGCTGGCCAGGCGCGCCGGGCCGTCGACCAGGTCGCCATAGGCCTTCTCCGCGCCCTCGCCGGCCGCGGCGAACGCCGTCGCCAGCAGCCCGACCATGGGGCGAGATCCCAGGGCCGGCGCCTGCAGCGCGGCGACGAGCCGCGTGAGGACGGGATCCTCCTCGAGCGCGATCAGCAGCGCGATCGCGAGCTGCTCGCTCGCGCTCAGACCCAGCATCGCGGCGAGCGCGACCACGGGCAGATCCGATTCGGGAGCGGCGCCGCCGTCCCCGAGCCGCTGCCACCACGCGCCATTCACCCTCGGCTCGCGCGCGGCGATCGCGTCGACCTCGGGGCCGCGGATGCCGGCGCGGTCCGCGACGTCGAGGAGCGCGGCGGTGGCGAGCGCGACCAGCGGCGGGCGGGGCGCGCGCGACGAGGGCGTCGGCTCGGCGCTCATGCGCGGGCTCCCTCGAGGGGGTGGGAGCGGACGGCGCGGCCGAGCCAGGGAACCCAGCCCGGATCGACGTCGAGGCCGGCGAGACGGATGTCGGCGTCCGGCTCCTTGGCGCGGGCGGCTCCCACTTACGCCTTTCGGAAAAACGACGGCGCCGTCCGCGCCATCGGGTCCACGAACCGCGCCGTCGCCCCCTTGGGGAGCACGAGCTGCGCGCTCGCCTCGGCGACGCGCGCGCGGGCCTGGTTGCCGACAAGGTCTTCGACCACCCCGTGGGCGACCATCTCCTGCCCTTTGAAGAACATCACCTTCATCCCGAGCCGCACCCGGATCGGATCGATCGCGACCGGAACCGTCTTGCCCGGATGCACGGGCGTGTCGTCGACGACCGCGCCGGCGATGATCTCGTCGACCGGCGCGTGGCTGGCGAGCAGCAGGCACACCCGCACGAGATCGTTCATCCAGGCGAGCGCCTCCGCGTGGGCGGTGTCGATCCGGCTGTACAGCCAGTCGACCAGCCCCTCGATCTCCTTGCGATCCACATAGGGGATCTCGCCCCACCGGGGGAGCGCCGCGAGGTTGCGCAGGCTCACGTTCTCGCCCTCGTACTGGCTGAGCCGCTCGGCCCACTCGAGGCGGATCGCGGGCAGCACGTCCGACGCCTGGGCGTGCAGGCAGCCGGCTATCCGGCCGATCTGCGACAGCTCGCGCGCCGCCGCGTCGGCGACGAGCGAGCGCCCATGGTTGGCCTCGATCAGGTCGCCGAGCGACAGCACGTGCTTGGCGTGCTCGCGCGTCTCCTTCCAGCCGAGGCCGACGAACCGGGCGAGGTCGAGCTGCGCCACCTGGAGGCGGACGTTCCCCACGGCCCGCTGCTGCGCCTGGGTCACGTTGACGATCGCCTGCCCGAAGCGCCCAGGCAGCGCGCGCTGCCGGAACGTCGCTGGCTGCACCTCGGTCACGCGCACGACCTGGGCGCGCATCTTGGCGATGGCCAGCGTCCCGTGGAGCAGCTCCACCCGATCGAGCTTGTCGAGGATCCGGGGGACATCGGTGAACCACGACACCGGCGCCTCGCGCAGGAGCTGCACCATCTCATCGATCTCCTCGGGCGCGTCCGAGTGGGCGTTCAGGCAGGCCGGGACCGGGGCCGCGAACACCCCCGGGTTCAGGCTCAACATCGGCGCGTCCACCATCGCCTCGGCGAAGCGGGGGCGAACGTAGGCGAGGAAGCCCAGGTGCTCGCCGAGGACCTTGGCGCGGCGCTGGTTGATCTGGCCGACCCGATCCTGCTCGTCGCGCAGCAGCGCGCGGGTGGTGGCCAGCTTGTGCCGGACCTCGCCGAGCTCCCCGCCGATCACGGCGAGGCGCCTCGCGGCGGCGTCCTTGTTCTGGTCGATCGCGCGGAGCGCCTGCCTGCACCGCTCCAGATCGGCCCGATACGCGACGATGCGCGCCTCCACCGCGCGCAAGGTGGCGATCGCGTGCTCGACGATCAGCGCGGCGTCCGAGTAGAGGTTGCCCTCGTCGGCGTCCTTGCCCGCCGGGTCGCGCAGGATCCGCTCGATGCCGCCGAACGTCTTGCTCTTGAAGACGCGACCCAGGCTGACCGGCGCGGGCAGCCGCTTGACCAGCCCGGCGCGGGGGTTCGCCACCGCGCCCTCCTCCTCCTTCTCGATCTCCTCGCCCTTCACGCTGAGGAACGGCAGATGGAACAGCGGCTGGCGATTCTTGTCCCACTCTGGCACGCCGAAGACCGGGATATCCTCGATGTTCATCTTCTCGTCGCTGAGCAGTCGAATCGCCTCGAGCGCCTCGGTGCGCGCCGCGACCGCGTAGTTCTTGGAGTCGCGCCCCGGCGAGGCTTCGATGCGCTCCGCGATGCTGACCGTCCGGAAGTCATAGGCACCTTCCCCGACGATGGGCTGATCCTTCTGCACGATGTCCCGCGCCGGCGGCGGCGGCATGTAGATCGTGGATGGCAGCACGGAGGACGGCTGGAACTGAAGCCCTCCACCGCCGAGGAGGGCCCCAGCGGTGATCAGGTCGGCGATCACGCCGGGGTCGAGCGTCGCGGACGGCGCGGGCTGGAACGCCGACGGGGTCAAGAACAGCTCCGGCGAGACCAGCGAGGCGCCCGCCACGCCGCTTGGGGGACGGATCCCCGTCGAGCTCGACACCACGCCCGGCGAGACCGACAGGGCGCCCGCGATCGACGTCCAGCTCGTCGTCGCGCTCGAGGCCCGGCCCGACGCCAGCAGCGAAGCGGCCGTCGCCGCGCCGGACGGCTGGAGCCGCGCCGAGCTCGCGCCCAGCGTCGACCCCACCAGCGAGGCGCTCGTCACCGCGCCGGAGACCCGGGAGCTCGGCGCCTCACCGACGGGCGCTGCCTCGCGCCGCTCCAGGTCCCTGGGCTGAGGCTTGGGCGTGCCGCCGGTCTTGGGCGGCGCGGCCGTTCCAGGCGGCACGACGGTGCCGGGCGGCGGCTTCCCCTTCACCGAGAGATAGAACTTGTTCACCTCGTCGGTCACGGCGGCGGCGCTCGCGCCCTTGGCGATCGACGTGAGGATCGGCGACGACGCGAGACGCGTGGCGGCGATGTTGCCGAGCATGAACTGCCGCAGCCGGTAGATGTTCGCGTGCCCCTTGAGGAACGAGAAATCGATGGTGTCGTCCGCCTTCGCGAGCTTGGCCTCGATCTTCTTGATGAAGGCGTCGAGCCCCATGCCGCTCTCGAGATCGTCGATCTCCTCCTTGGAGAACACCCGGCCGCGCCGGACCTTCTTCGTCGGTACCGGCTTTGAATCGCCGGGGTCGGACTCGGGGTCTTCGTCCTCGTACTCGGTGATGCCGAGCGCGACGCGCAGGTCCTCCATCGCCCTGACGACGCCCTGATCGGCGCCCTCCACGCCGTAGCGCTCCTCGCCCTCCCAGGCTTGGGTCGGCGGGTCGTTCGGCTCCGGCGGCGGCGGCAGGCCGCGCAGGTAGTCCTGGAGCGTCGCGGGGGCCGGCAGCGTCTCGGGCAGCCGGCCAGGGAGCGCCGGCAGCTCCGGCTGCTCGAGGGCCTCGGGATCCGGGTCGGGATAGACGGGCACCGTCTCGTCGCCGTCCGCGGCGCGGACCAGCGCGGCGTGATCGCGCCGGAGCAGCGCGCGACGGAAGCGCCAGCCGTGCCGCTCGAACTGGAACCAGTCGATGCTGCGCTGGAAGATGGGATCAACCTGCTCCTCGATCAGCAACCTGGGCTCGTACACGGCCTGGGGCACCGGCGCGATCACCAGGACGTCCTCGGCGCTCCCGGTGTCGAGCGGCGCGAGCGATGCGCAGCGCTGGATCACCTGGTCGAGCTGCTCGAGCGGCAGCGGCGCCGCCTTGATCCGAAAGCCAGCGGGGAAGAACCGGTTGGCCGCGCTCCCGAGCGGGTCGAAGGAAATGGCCTCCCGGGGGAGCATCCCGGCCGGCGGCAGGGCGGCGAACTGGGCGATGTGCTGGCCCGTGAAGACGGGATCGAGGGGCGGCATGCCGGCGAGCTGCTCGGCGAACTGCTGGATGCGCGCCTGCCACAGGAAAGGCGTCCCCGTGCGGAGCGCGTCGTGGGTCACGAAGGGCCGCCGGCGCTTGGCCTTGCCGCCCTGCCGCACGACCGAGTAACGGTCCACCCACACGGGCACAGCGTCCTCGAACGCCAGGAGGCCGATGGGGACGCCGAAGACCTCCCAGGGGTGTTGATCCTCGGATCCCTGGAGCCGCTCGAGCTCGAAGATCGCAAAGGCGATCTGGTTGCGCCAGGCAGAGCCGCTCTCCGGCAGCTCGGCCCAGCCCGGGTTCCAGGGGAGCAGCAGCAGCCGCGCGGCGTCGATCGTCTGCTCGTCGGCGAACGCGCCCTCGGTCTCGTCGTAATCGCAGGGGTTCGTCGGATCCAGGTTGCCCGCGCCGCGCACCACGGAGGGCTGCATCACGAGCACACCGAGCCTCGTGCCCGGCGGGATCCGCGGCGACGCGTCGTCGGGCGAGGTCCCGAACGATCCCGGCGGCGCGCGCAGGTGGGCGACGTCGACGCGCAGGGCGCGTGGCAGCACCACGTCCTCGCCCGAGGGCGCGAGGCCCATCCCGGGCGCCACATGCAGGAACGCGCGCCCCTCTGGCGCCGACTCCGACGGCGCGCGGAGCTCGAGATCGATCTCGAGCCCGGTCACCACGCCGGGCGAGAGCACCTGCCCGAGCGTGGCGAGGCGGCCCGCGCGCCCCTGCTGCTCGGCCTGGAGCGCGGTGTCGCTGAGCGTGCGGCCCGTGTACAGGTGGAGCCGCCGGCGCCACCCGCCGTCCACCTGCGGCGCGAGGGCGGGATGCACGGCCACCACCCGCTCGCCGGCCAGGGGATTCTCGATGGGGGTGACCTTCATCTCTCTCTCCTCCCTTCAGCGAACAGCTCGGTGGCCCGCAGCTCGAGGGTGCGGCGCCGGACGAACCAGAGCAGCTGGTCGCTCACGGCGGCCAGGGCCTCGCGCCAGGCAGCCTCGATCGGCGCCCTGGGATCCGCCGTGACGATGGCGATCGGCGCGGGCGCCCTGCGGGTGAGGGCGTTGAGCACGTCGATGGGCTTGCGACGGACCAGGAGCGGCGGCACGAGGCGCAGCGGTCGAGGCGTCGTCTCGAGGCGCAGGCGCCGGAGCGAGGCGCGCGACATCGGGATCAGCACCTGGAGGGTCGTGAAGTCGAGATCCTCGGCGTCGCCGCGGACGTCGATGGGCGGCAGCAAGAGGCTCTCCTCGACGAGCACGGTGACCTCGTCCTCGGTGACGATGCTCAGGTCCACGGCCATCTGCGCCGGGAAGAAGTGCTGCGTGAAGTCCTTTGGATCGATCGCGGCCGCCGGCATCCGGCCGGCGGGGGGCAGCACCTCGAAGTGGTCCGCGGCGGCGAAGCGCAGCCCGCCGCGCGCCTGCCGCTCGGCCACGAGCTCCCGGAGCTGGCCGTCGTACTGGGCGAGGTGGGCTTCGCGCAGCGCCCGGGACGCGACGCCGAAGCCGACCACGCCGCCGTGCTCGGCGCCGATCTCGCGGCGGACGAGGTAGGGATCGACCCAGCGGACGTAACCGCGCTCGAGAGAGATCATCGCCAGCGGCAGCGTCTCCGGGGGGATCCCGCGGGCGGCCTGCTCCAGGAACATCGTCCGCGCGACATGGGAGCGCTGCTTCCAGGGGTCGCGCTCCGCCGCGTCGTCGCGGTAGGCGATGAGCGTGAGCGCCACGCCCTCCACGATGTCCGCGAGCTCGCTCGAGCGCCTGCCGTCCACCGTCGTCGGGTACTTGACGATCGATCGCGTCACGTACTCGACGGGCCGGAGCGCGAGCACGTAGAGGCCCGTGCGCGCCGAGGGCGGCGTCGCGGGCGCGGTCGAGAGGCCGAACGAGGCGTCGAGCTGCGCGAGCTCGCTCACGTCGTCCACCTCCACGACGATGGCCGCGTCGAGCGCCACGAGCTCGCCGGCGGGCGTGACGCCGTGGCCCCCGGAGATCGCGAGCCGGCGGCCGGAGGCGGCGCGCACCTCGAGCCCGCGGATCACCCCGGAGGCGCCCGCGCTCGAGAGATCGGCCTGGCGCGACAGGGAGTAGGTCTGCTCGCGGAGCAGATCCCGCGCGGCCAGGAAGCGGCCGTCGAAGTAGTGAGAGCGGGCGCGCCGCGCGTCGACGACGAGCGTCCCTTCCTGCTCCATGTCGTGGATCTCGCCGGGGGAGAGATCCTCCAGCGACGCGCGATCGGGACCGAGGGTGGAGTCAACAAGCGAGGTCATGGCGGCCTACTCCTCCGGCGGAGGGGGTGTCGTGGCGGAGACGGGGTGCGACTCGTCGGCGCGGAAGTCGGCCGGCACCGTGTCCTCGCGGGCGGGATCCGCGAACCGAGGCGGGTCGGACCCCGGCACGAGGCCGAGGTGCCGACCCTGGAGCGTCCGGCGGCGCACGTACCAGAGGCGCTCGCCCAGGGCGGCCGCGCGGTCGAGCGCCTGTTGCCAGCGGAGGTCGAGCTCGCGATCGCGCTCCGCGTCCTCCCCCTCGAGCGCGCGGTCGGGGCCAGAAGCGATCGGCGGGCGCACCGCCGGCGTGCCGAGCCCGCGCGCCGCCGTCATCGGCAGGCGCGGCAGGAGCTTGCGAAACACGTCCACCGGCTGCCGCCGGATCAGCACGCCGGGCGCCGCCGGAGAGAGCTCGACCGTGAGGCGGCGGCGGTCGTTCCCGAGCAGCTCGCGCGGCGCCGGGACGAGCACCAGGATGCTGGTGAAATCCAGATCCCCGGGCGGCGCCATGAGATCGATGGGCGGCAGCCACAGCGCCTCGTCGACCAGCGCCGAGACCTCGTCGTCCGGCACGAGCGCCATCGCGCAGGGCATCTGCGGCGGAAAGAAGCTCTGCGTGTAGCGCAGGTCTCCCGCCCGCTCCACGGCTTTCAAGGGCAGCTGCCCGGCCGGCGGCAGGGCGCGGAACACCTCGGCGGCCGAGAAGTGGAGGCCGCCGGGGCGACTCCTGCGCTCGTTCATCGCCTCGACGAGGTGAGCCTCCTGCTGCAGCACGTAGGCCTCGCGCAGGCCGCGCGGGGCGAGGCCGAACCCCGCCGCGCCGGCGTGCTCTCCGCCGACCTCGCGCCGCACCATGTCGACGTCGATCCACATCACGAAGCCCCGATCGAGGTGGACCATCGCGAGGGGCAGCGCCTCCGCGGGCACGCCCCCCGCCGCGCGCTCGACGAAGATGCGGCGGGCCGCGTGGGCGCGCTGCTGCAGCGGGTCCAGCTCGGCGTGATCGTCGCGGTAGGGCACCAGCGTCACGGCCACCGCCTCGATGATCTCGCCGTCGTCGACGGCCCGCCGCTCGTTCACCGAGGTCGGGTAGGCGGAGATCGGGTTGGCGGTGAACTCCACGGGGCGCAGCGCCAGCACGAACAGGCCGGACCGCCGCCGCGGCGGCTCGTTCGGCACCCCGTCGAGGTGGAAGGCCCGGTCGAGCTGCATCATCCGCGTGACGTCGGCGAGGTTGACGACGAGCCCGCCCGCGGTGTCGTCGTCGCGGCGGAGCACCACCAGCTGGCCGGCGGGGGTGACCCCGGTCCCGGGCGAGATGGAGACGGTCGTGTCGTCCACCCGCGCGACCATCAGCCCGTGGAGCACGCCCGGCCCCGTGGCGCGGGCCAGATCGGCCTGGCGGTCGAGGAAATAGTCCTGCTCTCGCGTGAGGTCGTGGGCGGCCAGGAACCGGCCGTCGAAGTAGCGCGGGCGCCGCCGCGCCGGGTTCACCACCAGGGTCCCCGCCCGGCGGTATCGCTCGATCTCCCGGGCGTCGAGGTGATCGAGGTTCAACCGGGCGAGGCTGCGGAACGGGGTGAAGAGAGCTTTTACGTCGATCATCCACGCCTCCTGTGGGGCCTCCCGGGCCCTCTCCCGCCTCAGATGAGCAGCTGGGCCAGCGCCGCCGCGGTGTAGACGAAGGCGCGATCGTCGTTCCGGACCTCCACGGGGCGGGTCGCGTCTCGCACCGCCGGACGGTCGATCCCCCCGTCGGCGCACGGGATGCGGAGCCGCGCCAGGAAGAGCCAGTGTTTGTCGTTCTGGGGATCGAGCCAGTCCGGCACGACAGGGTCGTTCGCGAACGGGTCGCTGCGCTTGCGCGGGCGGAAGCGGTCCCAGGCGCCGAAGATCAGCTGGCGCAGCCGCGCGGCCCGCTCGGCCTGGGGCAGCGACGCGACCTCCGCCCAGTAGCTCTGCGGCAGCGGCGGCTCCGCCTCCTCGCGCGGCACGAGCGCGAGCTCGAATCCATCGCGGATGCGGGACGGCTGCACCGCGTCCAGCGCGTCGAACGGCCCCGCCGCGAACGCCGGCGTCTTGCCGCGGCCGCAGGCGGCGAAGCGGAGGAGCACGTCCACGATCAGGTGCCCCGGCGCGGGCGGCGCGGCGCCGGGGTCGCCGTCGGGGTGGAAGGCCTTCCGCAGCCGCTCCGATCGCTCGAAGCCTGCCTGATCCTTGGCGCGGCCCGCCTCCTGGAACTCCAGCCACTTGCTCAGGCGGATGCAGCGCCCCGGCAGGGCGTTCGGCATGCTCGGCACCTCGACGAGCCGGCCGATCCGATCGAGCGCCAGCCCGGGCGCCACGTGCACCTCCTCCGCGTCGGGGTCGAGGCCTTCCTCCGCCGGCGGGACGATGGTGACCTCGAGCCCCGCCACGGTGCCGCTGCCGTCGAGGAACGCCAGGGCGCGGGCCAGGCGGCCGCGGTGGTAGTCCTGCTCGGCGCGGAAGTCCTCCTTGTCGAGCATGACCCCCTGCTCATAGAAGACGCGGTCTGGATCGGTCGGCTGGTCCAGGCTGTCGGGACGCGTGCTCATCGTGTCTCCTCGTCACTGCGGAAAGGGCGACCGAACGGGGTTTCGGACCACGACGTCCAGCTCCACCGGCTTGCTCTGATTCCCCGCCTGGTCCTCCACGACGAGCTGGAAGCGGTAAACGCCGTCTCGCAGCGTGAGCTGGACGCGCGGGTCGTCCGTCTCCTTGGTCTCGTCGGGCTTGATCTCGAGGACGACCATGGCCTAGCGATCCTCGCGCCGCCGGGGCGGGACGCCGGGCTGGACGATCGGTTCGTCACGCGGCACGCCGATGAGCGCATCGCGGCCGGGTGGGTTGATCGGACCGACAGGCGGCCTGACGACGGCCGGATTGACCACCACAGGAGTCAGCGGCTCGACGGGCGGTCTGACCACCGGAGGATTGACCACCACGGGCGTCAGCGGCTCGACGGGCGGCCTGACCACCGGCGGATCGATGACGAGGGGCGGATCGACGACGAGGGGCGGCGTCCTGGTCTTGACCGGCGCCGAGACCAGGGTCCAGATATACTTGACGATCGGGCCGCCGCCGAAGTCGCTCGACCCCTCGGCCGACAGCTCGAACGGCTTCCCCGCCTCCGGCCACGCGTCGGGGTTCTCCTTCTGGGGCACCACGAGCCGGAGGACGGCGGTCGGCGCGGTGGTGTCGCGGATGATGACCTCGATGCTCGCGGGCGCGGAGCGATTGCCGGCCTGGTCCTCCACCACGAGCTGGAAGACGTGCAGCCCCGGCTGGAGCAACCGGCCGTTCGTCGGCGTGATCTCCACGTGATTCTCGACGGTCTCTATCGGTTTGTTCTGCTCGAAATTGGCCATGAAGCCCGCCTTCCTCGCCGTGCGCTCCGCTCACCGCCGGAGCATCCAATGGTATCGGACCAGCCGCCGCCCCGGCGCGGCCCGCGACGCCGAGCCGTCGAGGGTGAGCGGCGCGCCGAACTCCCGCGGCGGGACCGGCGCGACGCGCGCGATGGGCTGCATGGACGACGGCGAGTGGCCCAGCCGCGGATCCAGGCTGGGGAGGTGCTCGATCCGGTCGCGCACCCCGATCCGGCTCGCGTCCACGCGCACCGGCCGCAAGCCGGGCTTGCGGCCAAGGTAGGTGTCGACGCCCACGAGCGAGGACATCCCCACAAGGAACCGCTGGCTCGCCGTCAGCACCTGCACGGCCACGTGCGCCGGCGCCTCGCGATCCACGATCTGACGGATGAGCCCGAGGTCCTGCGGATTCACCTCGTTGTGCACGAGCACCGTCGCGCGGTGCGCCAGCCGATCGAAGAGCTCCGCCACGGCCGACGCCTCGGCCGGCGTGACCGGGAGATCGGCCGAGAACAGCGCCAAGAACTCCTTGTTGTTCTCGTCGCCGAGGAACAACGTATCTCCCACGAACGAATTGCCGCTCACGGAGAGCCCCGGCAGGAGCGGGTCGTCCACGTCGACGAGGTTGGCGCCGAGGATGGTCGCGAACGTGCGCCGCAGCCGGAAGTCCTCGAACACCACGATGTCGCCCCGCTCGACCCCGCCGTCGGTGACCAGGTCGAGCGCCAGCCGGAGGCCGTCGAGGGTGCCGCGCCGCCGGTAGAGCTCCATGGCGTTCTGCAGCAAGGCGCGGCGCCGCTCCACCGGGACCGCGGCGGCGAACGTGAAGCCGATCCAGCTCGCCAGCCACTCCAGCGCCTCCTCGGGCGCCCCGGAGGCGTCGGTGAGGAGCCACGCGTGCTTGATCCGATCCTCGATCGGCGTGAGGATCCCCTCGAAATTCCCGAGGAACCGCTCCAGGAAGTCCGCCGGCGTGGCCGTGACGTCGGGGCCGTGGGCGTCGGCGTCGGGCCCGAAGACCTGCTCGTGGTACAGCTCGGGCAGGTAGCTCTTCACGTAGGAGCGGCGGCCGCCGTAAACGCGGAGCGCGGCGACCTCCGGGGTGCTCCGGCCGTCGCCGTGGAGCTCCATCCGCACCCACAGGTAGCGCCCGACCAGCGAGCGCACCCGGAACTGCGGGCGCTGGACGAGCGCGGTCCACGTCCCCGCGCGGTGGGGGCGCCGCTCGCACGGCAGGAGCCCCGGGTGGAACGGGATCTCCGAGGGCTGCGAGAGCCACACGCCCTGCGGCACGCCGGGCGCGGCGTCGCCCGCGACCGCGCCGAAGCGGTGCTCGTGCCACGCCGCCTCCGGGCCGGGGACCGCGCGCTCGTTGCTCGCGGCGAGCAGGACCTTCACCCCGCACCCCGGCGGGATGGCCGCCTCGAGGTAGATGCGATGCCAGACCGCCTGCGCGTCGCCGCCGTCGATCACGCGGTGGCCGAGGTCGTTGCGCGCCTCCCCCACGACCGCGAAGCTCGGCCACGAGATCGGCACGAGCGGCCGCGGCCCCTCGGGGGTCGCGTATTGCGGCGTCGGCAGCGTCGTGTGCAGGAACATCGGCCACGCCGCGAGCGGCCGGTCCGCGCGCGACGGCGACAGGCCGCGGAGCGGGTAGAGGTCGCCCACCGGGTCCACCGCGCCCGCGCCCGCCGCCACGGGGGCGCCCGCGGCCACGGGGGCGCCCGCGGCCACGGGATAGACGGGCGCCTCCTCGGCGCCCTGCGCGTCGCTGCGGGCGACGAGCACCGCGACCTTGTCGCTCCCCACCCAGACCATGCCGTACGGGTAGCGGACGCCGCGCAGGCGCGCGGGCGCGCCGAGCCGGTCGTCCTCGCCCAGGATCCGCAGGTGCGCGTCGGCGTCCGGCACCCAGGTGAGCAGCGCCAGCCTCCCCTCGGGGCTGCAGGCGATCGCCACCGGCCACTCCGCGCTCGGCCACGTGGCCCCGGGGAGCTCCTGGGCGCGCGGCGGATCGGGATCGTCCGTCTTGGGGCGGAAGGTGTCGGGCGTGTACGCGAAGGCCGCGCGCGACCGCTGCGGGAGCCCGGTGACGCGGGCGATCCGGTAGAGCACCCGGTCCAGGCAGTACACGCCCCCGGTCGGGATGGGCGCGAGGCGCCAGGCGCTCAGCGGCGCGAGCGGCAGGGTCACGGGCTCCCAGCGGTTGCGCAGGTCCTTGAGGATGACCCCGCCCGCCGCCAGGTAGAGCACGTCGTCGTGGCCGACGGCCACGTCGTGGACGAGGACCGAGGGCTCCGGCGTGTAGATCGTCACCTCGTCGGGGAAGGCGCCCGTGGCCACCACGCGCCGGCCCACGGAATCCCAGCGGGCGCGGGTGCCGAAGCGGTCGATCGAGCCGGGGGTGCGCTCGACCAGGGAGCGGGCGCGGTCCGCGTCCTCCTGCCACGAGAGCCCCCGGCGGGCCGACGAGAGGCGCAGGACCCTGCGGGCGCGATCGTAGTGCACGCCCGGCGGATCGCCGACCCTGGCCCAGTGCTCGTCGTCGGCCAGGAGGAACGGCCGCTGGAGGTTCGCGTCCATCGCTAGCAGACCTCCGGGACCACGGGCACGGCCACGCCGGCGTCCGCGTCGTCGGCGAACGGGTTCGGGATCTGCGACGGATCGTCGGCCGGGGGCGGCGCGTCGGCGACGGCCACGACCGCGAGCAGCTCGGGCAGCTGCCACGGCTCCAGCGCGAGCACGAAGCCGCCCGTGGCGTTCCGCTCGGTGACCCGCTCCCAGCCGCTCCCCTTCCTGCGGAACAGGTTGACGCCGATGACCTCGGACACGCCGGGCACCTGCGCGACCACCGTCTCCACCTCGCGGTCGCGCACGGCGCGGCCGAGCGGCCAGCCGGTGAAGCCGGCGCCGCCCGGCGCGAGCGGCCACAGGAACCGGCGCACGGCCTCCTTGACCGCGAGCAGCTGCTCATCGCGCGGGAAGCCGTCCCGCAGCGTGACCCCCACGGTGACGGCGAGCGGCACGTACTCGCAGCCGATGGTGTAGAGCTCGGTCGCGAGCGGCCGCCGCGCGTCGAGCCACGTGTGCACCGCCTCGAGGAACGGCCGATCGGCCCGCGGGTTGGGCGGCGTCCGCTCCGCTTTGAACGGCAGCACCATCACCGACACCACGCCGGGCACCTCGCTCCGGCGCTGATGCGGCTTGAACCGCGGGAGCACCTCGACGCGGGCCACGACCACGCCCGGCGTCTCGACGGCCAGCGTCCGGAAATCGTCGGCCGTGACCGCGCGGTCCCGGTGCCGGAGGATCCCGGGGATCCGCTGCTCGGCCTCCGCCAGGAGCTCCGCGTCCTGCCCGCCGTCCGTGGGCAGGCTCTGCACCACCTTGAGCTTGCGCTGGACGCGCGGATGCGGCGGCCTCGCGTCGAACGCGGTCATGTCCTTGAGGGTCCCGGGCGGCAGGTTGCCCGCCCGCCCGCCGCCGGCGCGCATCGCCGAAACGCGCACGCGCCTGCCCGCGCCCGGGATGCGCCCGCGCACGCCGTCGCCGAAGCGCACGGTGCTCGCCTCGGGATCGAGCGTGTAAACGGCGGAGTCCCGCCCGGCCAGGGCCAGATCGGCGATCCGCGTCCAGCGCACGAACCCGAGGTTGTCCTCCTCGACCTCCAGGACCAGGCTCTCCGGGTCGACGTTGGCGGCCGGCAGCTGCATCTCCTGATCGGCGCTGTCGTCGCTCGACCCGATGATCCGGCCGGTGACGGTGGCGCGCTGGTCGATCTCGATCGCGTTGACGCCCACCCAGCCGAGCCGCAGCGACTGCTGCCCCTTCTCGAGCGGCCGGAGGCGCAGCCACGCCACCACGCGGCCGGCGATCTTCGCGTCGTCGATCCGCGGTGGCCGGTCCCCGAGGCCGGCGGCCGGGTCGTTGCGCACGTCGTTCTCGGGCGCGCCGATCAGCGAGGCGCGCGGCAGCCCCAGGCGGATCACCCCGCGGCGGGTGAGGCCGCTCGTGTCGTCCTTGATCACCTCGAGGGCGACCATCTCCGCGCCGCCGGGCGAGCCGCCGGTCGCGCGGCCCGTCGTGATCTCCCAGACGTGGGGGATGCGGCCGCGGCGGGCGAGCTGCTCGAACAGCTCCGCGTCCTCGAGCGGCCGCGGGACCTCGATGGCCGGCATGATCCCCACGTTGAGGATCCGCTGCTGCCCCTCCGGATCGTTCCCGAGCGCCTCGCGCGCCGGCCCCACGAGCTCCGGCTTGCGGGCGAGGAGCGCCAGCCAGAGCGACCTGTCGACCGTCTCCTGGATCACGTCGAGGCCGGCCGCCGCGGGTGAGCCGCCCGCGAAGACGGGCGTGGTCACGTAGAACTTCGGCGCGACGGGCCTGCCCTCGCGCGACGAGAGGCCGTAGGCGAGCGGCAGCTGGGCGAGCAGCTCGGGCCCGAGGGCCCTCTCCTCCTCGGCGCGGATCGGGCGCTTCACGAAGGCGTCGGCGGTGATCGGCAGGACGGTCAGCTCGTCCCGCGTCTCGAACGGCACCGGGCCCTTGATCGGCGCGAGCGCCCGGATCCGCGGCGCCTCCGCGACGTCCTCGTCGAGCTGCACGCTCACGAGCCCGCGCGCGGCCACGGCGGGGCGCATGGGGACGCCGAGCAGGCGCAGGAACGCGAGGCGCTGCCGCTCGGGGACGAGGTTGGCCCGGTAGAGCATCGTGTCCGCGAGCCAGGCGAACAGCTCGATGAGCGTCCGCCCCGGATCCCCGACCCGGGGGTCCGTGTACTCGGGCGCGTGGGCGGGGATGCGCGCGACCAGCTCCTCCACGAGGTCGTGGAACGAGCGATCGTCGAGCGCGGGGGGCCGAATCGGCATGTCAGCCTCCGAGCTCCATCGTGAAACCCACTTTTTGCGGTACGCCGGTGCGGCGCAGGCGATAGGCGATGTCGACGCGCACGTGCGACGGGCGCCCCGGCACCTCGTCGACCTCGACGCGGTCGAGCAGGACGCGCGACTCCCAGCGCGCGATGGCCGCGGCGACGAGCTCGCGGATCCGCCGGCGCGTGTCCGTCGTGTTCGGCTCGTGCAGGAAGCGGTCGAGGCCGGCGCCGAAATCGGGGCGCATGAGCTGCTCGCCCGGGCGCGTGCGGAGGATGACCTCGATCATCTCGCGCACGCTCTCCTCGAGCGTGGGGTAGCGCAGCCGCCCCTCCGCGTCGGGCAGCGGAAGCAACGGCCAGCCGATCGGCCGCGGAGCCGGGAGGGGTCTGGTCATGAGTCCTCACGCCTCGAGACAGTGGGGAGGGGGAAGCAGATCCGGATGAAGGGCAGCCACCAGAAGACGATGTTCAAGATGATGAGGAACATGAACATCACGATGAACGCGAGGACGAAGATGATGGATATGTTGAAGCTGCATATCCACTGCAGCCCGATGTCCAGCCCCTCTTTCCCTTTTCCCTCCATGAGGTCCTTGGGGCTGTTGCTGTTCAGGAAGTTGAACAGCCGCCGCGGCATCTTGAACGCGACGTTGGGGAGGAGCGATTTGACGCTCTCGCTCGAGACGTCCGGCAGCTCGATCTGGATCGGCGGGAGGGTGCCGTTCTCGTACCAGGGGACGATCTCGAAGGCCGCGCTGCTCGCGCTCCACACGAGGTCGGGCGGGCAGCCGCCGTCCCGCTTCACGCGCACGAACGCCCGCAGCTCGTAGCGCGCGGTCTTGTCGTCGAAGCGCGCGACGCCCGGCTGCAGCGCGCTCAGCCGGCTGGCGACGGTCG
Source organism: Sorangium sp. So ce836 (assembly GCF_028553905.1). Taxonomy (NCBI): domain Bacteria; kingdom Pseudomonadati; phylum Myxococcota; order Polyangiales; family Polyangiaceae; genus Sorangium; species Sorangium sp. So ce836. The sequence continues at coordinate 12,912,565 of NZ_CP102233.1, forward strand.
CCTTGACCTGCGCGTAGATCCGCTCGGCCAGGCCGGCGGCGACCGGCGGCCAGCGGTACGGGAACCGGAAGACGGTCGCGCCGCCGGGGATCGGCGCGATGAGCGCGGTGCACGCGTCGAGCAGCACCTGATCGGCGGGGCGCCCCGCCTTGTCCTTCTCCTCCTGCGCGCTCGCCGGCACCACGATCTCGGCGAGGAGCCTCCGCAACGCCATCGAATCGGGCGAATTGCCCCACAGGTCCAGGCTGATGCGCAGGAAGCGGAGGAAGTCGAGGAACTGGTCGAGGCGGGTCCGGTCGGCCTCCTGCGCGAGGGAGAACGGCGCGACGTCGGCGGACTGCAGGGAGGCTTGCGCCCGCTGGGCGTCGTCGAAATACCCGTATTGCGCCGCCGACCGGCCCGTGAAGAACCGCTCCGCGAGGCCGCCGAACGAGAGCCCCAGGCCGGCCTTGAGGTACCCCGGCAGCACGGCGTCCCTGAAGTCGTCCTTCGCCCCGACGGGCACGTCGAACGCGTTCGCGGCGATCGGCGGCGCGGGGGCCTCGGACATCTCCGTGCTGACCGTCGGGACCAGGCCGTAGAGCAGCGTCTTGCCGGCCTTCTCGCAGACCGCGGGCGGCGCCACGAACAGCTCGGTCACCTGCTCTGCGCCCTCCTCGAGCCGCGCCCTCAGGAGGGCCTTGCGGCCGATCTCCGGCGCGCCGCCCGTGATCACCCGCCGCCGGTCCGGGTCGGGGTCGCGCTTCGGGTCATCGAGCTTGGACCAGCCGCGCAGCTTCTTGCTCACGGACAGCCAGCCCTGCGGGAACCTGTCCGCGGAGAGCCCGTCCCTCGCGACGCGGCGGACCACGAGCCCGGCGCTGTCGATCGTCGCGGGATCCAGCCGGGGGAGCCCGGGCCGATCGCACGCCGCCTCGAGCAGCACGACGTGGAACGTGCGGTGCACCGGCTGGTAGAGGCGCATCGGGGCCTTGACCGCGCTGGCCCGGACGGCGGCGTAGGGGTCCTCGGTCTCGAGCGTCTCGAGCAGCACGCCGATCACGTTCTGATCGGTGAGCTGCAGGAGGAGCGGCGGGCCCTCCCTCGACGCCTCCCCGAGCCCGCGGAAGATGACGTCGTGCCCTACCATACGTTGCCCGCGCCCGGCGTGTAGACGCTCCCCACGACGGTCGTCGCCATGAGGGTCGAGCATTTCACGACGCCGGAGAAGTTGGTGAAGGCCGAGCTGACATCCACGTATCCCGCCTTCACCTCCACCTGGGACGCCTGGATCGTGACCTTCGCGCTCGACTGGATGGTGATCCCCGAGCTCTCGATCTTGACGGTCCCCATGCTTGTCTTGAGCTCGATCTTCCCGCCGCTGTCCGCGGTGATGACCGCCGAGTTCAGCTGGTTCGGCGTGGAGAGGTGGATCTGCTCCTGTCCTTGCGACGCCTCGACGATGGCCACCCGCGTGCCGTTCTTGCCGACGAAGCTCCAGCGATCGACCTCGTCGCCGCCGAGCGTCTCGGGCGCGGTCTGGTTGCCGTTCCACAGCCCGCCGATGACCAGCGGCTGGCGCGGGTCGCCGTTCACGAACTGCACGGCCACCTCGTCGCCCTTGTTCGGGATGAAGAAGGCGCCGCGGTTCGCCCCGGCGAAGGGGACGGCCACGCGGGCCCACAGGGGCGCGTCCTGCTCCCCGACCCCGTCGAAGCCGAGCAGCCGGATCTGGACGCGGCCGAGGTTGTCGGGGTCGCCGGTCACGGCCACGACCTCCGCCAGGTAGACCCCGTACAGGACGCCGGGGCCGGGTGCGCCGGGCCGCGGTTCGCCCATCATGCTCGCACCTCGCTCATGGATTCCCCAGATAGGCGCTCTCGGCCTGGAAGTCGGTCTCGTACTGACCGGTCGTTTTCTGGAAGCGGTGACACGCGTGAACCACGTAATAGGTGTTGTTGAAGCGGCGGCTCATCCCCGTGAGCCGGACGAGCGTGCCGACGCGGATGAGCGGGTTGCCCTCGGCGGTCCCGCTCACGCGGACGAAGCGGCGCGCGCGCTGGTCGAAGGCGGCGTCGGCGAGCGCGCGCGCCTCGAGGTCGGTGAGCACCGCCGGGCTGCTCACGTGCTCGCTGCGGGCCCCGAACACGTCGGACAGGATCTGCGAGCCCAGCCGCCCGCCGCCGGGCCCCAGGTTCACGCCCTGCGAGGAGCCGGCGACGCGCACGCCCTGCTTCGGGTCCCAGCCCGAGGTGGTGACCTCCGTGACCTGGTCGGCGAGGTCCGCGCAGAAGCGCGCGTGGAAGAGCTGGCTGTTCCACGCGAGCTCCACGGTGCCGCGCTGGACGTCCTTGCGGGGCGAGACGTGGAGCTCGCTGCCGACGACCTGCAGGTCTCCGTCGTAGCGGGCGAGGAGCCGGCGCAGGAACGCGAGGTCGCTCTCGTTGAGCTGGACGTGGGTGCCGATATCCTCCGTGAACCCGGTGACGCGGGGCGTGAGGGACATCTGCGAGGCGAGCTGGTTCGCCAGGTCGGAGAGCCGGAGGTGGTCGTGCACCTGGGTCCGCCGCGAGAGGCGCCCCTTCTGGAGCGGGTCCTCGGCCAGCACGAGGAGCTCGGGAGGGCCGCTCTGCGGGAACTCCGCCTCGATGCAGCTGATCACCCCCCGGAAGATCTCCCGTGGCCGGTTCTCGTCGCCGGAGTAGAGCTTGATCTTGGTCCCGAGCTTGATGTCGCGCTCGTCCTCGAGCGCCAGCTCCTCGTCGCCGCCCGCCTGGGGCGTCGCCTGGTTGACCAGGCGCAGCTCCATCGATGTAAGGCCTGCCTCCTGCTCGGTCACGCGGAATGCGTTGATGAGCGCGCTCACGCGAGCGTTATCGCGGGTGTTGTCGTCCAGGCGAACCGTGGGGCGGGCTCGGTACTGCGACAGCGTGCTGAGCGAGGTCTCGGCCATGGGCTTCTCAATCCGCGATCAACCGGTCCTTGCGCCGCTTGATGCGGTCCATCTGCTCGGCGAGGATCTCCGGGTCTGCGCCTGCCGGGGGCGCCGCGGCGTCGGCCGCGCCGTCCGCGCCAGCGGTCATGTCGTCGGGGCTGCGCTGCACGACGCCCTCCACCTGGTCGAACACGATGGGCATCGGTCAATCCTCCTCGAACGTGATCTTGCTGCTGAAGCTTCCGCTCTGGCCGACCTCTGCGCGGTAGCTGGCCGAGCCTTCGCCGATCACCCGGCCTCCCACGGCGTACTGGGTTTGCCGGGTGATCGCGTAGGTCGTGCTCTCGGTCCGGACCAGGAGGCGGCTAGCATCGAGCGGCCTGCGCGGCGGCGGCGCGGGCGCGCGGAGCAAGGCGAACGCCCCCTGGCTCGCCGAGACGCCGGCGGACGCGAGGGAGCCGGCCATCGGGCCGCTGGAGAAGCTGCCTCCGGCATCGGCGAAGGGGGCGCCGGCGGAGAAGCCTGCGCGTGCGCCTGCACCCGCAGAGAAGCTTGCACCGGCACCAGCGGAGAAGCCGGCACCCGCGGAGAAGCCTGCACCGGCACCCGCGGAGAAGCCTGCGCCTGCGCCCGCAGAGAGCCCTGCGCCTGCGCCCGCAGAGAGCCCTGCGCCTGCGCCAGCAGAGAACCCCGCGCCTGCACCTGCCGAGAAGCCTGCACCGGCGCCGGCCGAGAACCCCGCACCCGCGCCCGCAGAGAACCCCGCGCCCGCACCCGCCGAGAACCCCGCTCCTGCACCTGCCGAAAAGCCTACGCCCGCACCCGCCGAGAACCCCGCGCCGACACCCGCCGAGAACCCCGCGCCCGCGCCCGCCGAGAACCCCGCGCCCGCGCCCGCCGAGAACCCCGCGCCCGCCCCGCCGCTCGCGAACGCGACCGCCTCGAGCAGCTCCGGCTCGCTCTCGGGCACGACCAGCGTGTCGGTCTCACCGGACGGGTTCCGGATGTCCTCGACGCCGTTCATCGCCGCGATGTCCCGCGCCCTGCTCGGGTCCCCCGCCTCCTGGGCCGTCCGTGACACCGGCCCGGGGCGCGCCGGCGTCTCCACCGCCGCGCCGAGCTGCGCCTGCCCGCCGAAGCCGGCCGCCGTCCCGCCCTGAGCGAAGTGGAACACGGCCGGCGGAACGCGGTTCTCCTCCGCCGGGCTGCTCATCGACAGGCTGACCGTCGCCCGCAGCGGGATCCCGTCCTCGGAGAAGAAATCGATCGTCTCCCGGTACGAGTCGAAGATGCCCCGGAACTTGAACGCCCCCCAGACCACATCCACCTTGGGCGGGACCTTCGTGCTCTGGTCTGGCTCCATGAGGACGGCGACCTCCTGGGTCTTGAGGCGCACGTCCTGACCTGTATCGGTGGTGTCGAAGACAAGCTCGATGGTCAGCTTGGCGCTGCTCTCATCCACCCGCTGCGTCCGCTGCGACCCGCTGCCGCGGGCGGCGGTGTTCGTGATCGTGTACTGGAGCTGCGTCGGGTTGTACTGCGCGGTCACCGTGGGGGTGGCCGGCGGATTGCCATTGGCGTCGAGCCGATAGAGCTCGACCTTCTTGCTGGGCGGGGCGCCAGGAGAGCTCATGATCCCCCGACGAGCTCCAGGCCCTCGTGAGCCAGGTGGAGCTCCTCGATCGCGACGTTCGTCGTCGAGGCGTTCAGATCCGGCGACTTGAACTTGATGGGCAGCGCCCGGTGCAGCTTGAGCGTGTAGAGGACCTGGTCCGCCTTCGGGTTGCGCACCGCGATGGACGCCGTGAGCCGCCGCGCGTAGCTGCCGCCCGCCACGAGCGCGAACCACGCGTACATGTCTTGCTGCGTGGTGAGGCCGCGCTTGAGCACCACGGTCCCGAACGTCACGGGCCCAGCCCGCTGCACCGCGCCATAGTTCCTTCCCCCTTCCTTGATGACCTTCGGCTCCATCGTCGCCTCGAGCCCCGTCACCTCCGAGAAGGCAGCGGAGCAGAGCATCCGATCGCCGCCGGTCTCGCGCCCCTGCTGGAGGTCGAACTCCTTGAACGTCACCTCGAAGTTGAACAGCAGGAAGGGGTCGGGGGCGCTCATGCGGCCGTCACCTGCGCGGTCGTGACACCGGTGGACATCGCCAGGACGACGCGGATCCGCTCGATCACCGCCGTCGCCTGGAGCGTGATCTCCACGACGAGCCGGCCCTCGTCGAGATCGCGCTCGCTCATCGTGCTCCGGTCGCACCGGACCTGGAACGCCTTGGCCGGGGTCGCGCCGGCGAGCGCCCCCTCCTGCCACAGCGCGACCAAGAGCGACTCGATCGACGCGCGGATCGAGGCCCAGAGGCGGGGATTCTGGGCCTCGAAGAGCACGTCCTCGCCGAGCGCGCAGGCGGCGCGCACGATGGCGGTCACGAGCCGATTGACGTTCGCCTGACGATAGGCCTCGTCGAGCGAGGTCGTCACGTCCGAGAGCACCTCTATTCCCCGCGGGGTCTGCCCGATCAGCGACACCCGCTGCACCAGCCTCGCGCCCACCTCCGGCAGCGCCAGGTCCTCGTTGCGCAGCCCGGGCTCGACGTCGAACACCTCTGCGACGGGCAGCCGCGCGGCGCTGCGATACGCGCCCCGCGTGAGCGCGTTGCGCGACAGGACGCCGGTCAGCAAGGCGTCGGGGCTCTCCAGCTCGGCCGGCAGGCCGCGCGAGCCGAGCGTCTTCACCCACGGCCACGCGAGCTGCACGAAGGCGCTCGAGAGCCCATCGGGCGCGGAGCCCTCCTCGCCGTTGAGCTGCGCCCCCAGCCAGCCGCTCGACGCGAGGAAGCGGAGGAGGTCCGCCCGCGCCGCCGGCACCGACGGGTGGGGCAGCGGGATCGAGGCCACGAGCTGGATCTCGCGGAGCTCCCGCTGCAGCATCGTCCCGATCCGCCGGATCGCGCCGGCCCAGGCCGCATAACCCGCCTCGTCGGCGCGCGGCGGCTCGAACCCGCGGACGAACCGATCCGCCGGGATCGAGGGCCGCTCCGCGCAGGCGGCGAACACCTCCTCGCCCGGGGGGGCCGAGGCCGCCGCGCTCGGCCAGGGCCGCTCCGCCGCCACGGCGTCGGCGAGGTCGGGGAGGCAGACGAACGACACCTCCGGCAGCCCGTACAGGTGGCCAATCCCCTTCCACGTGGCCCGATCCCGCCGATCGGGCGGGAGCTTCGCGCCGCCCGCGGTCGAGAGCCCGAGGAGCTTGTCGATCCCGGCGCGCCGCACCGCGGGCTCGGCGTCGTAGCGCCACGGATCGCCGACGCGGATCACGTAGCAGCGACGCCCGCCCTGCGCGAAGAAGGAGCGCACCGCCGCGCCCAGGTACGACGGGCCCGCGAGCGGCGCGCCGCCAGAGACGGTGAACGGCCGCCGATCCCAGGCGAACAGCCGCTCGAACGCCTCCCAGCTGTCGATCGGGACCGGGACATCGAGGAGCAGGTCCAGATCGGCGTCGGAGAGCGTCCAGGCGGGCGGCGACGGCGGCGCGAGATCGGGAGAGGCGAGGTGAGCAGACGACGAGGCCCGGTCGTAAATGCGCTCGTTCGACCGGACCCATCCTTGCTCGTGGAACCAGCGGTAAAGAGGGTAGTCGGCGGCCTGGGCGCCGGCGGGAGGCACGATGGACGGCAGCGGGCCGGACGCGCCGGCCCGCCGCGCGACGAAGCCGACGAAGCACGCCACGTCCGCGCGGTTCGGCGCCGGCGGAGCCAGCGGCGCTTGCAGCTCGATGACCAGTCCTCGCATCCCGGGCGCCCTCGGACGTCGCTACGCCGTTCCCGGCACGCCGTAGACGAGGCCCTCGCAGGAGAGGACCAGCTCCTCGGTGGCCACGTCGCCCCCGCCCTTGCCGGCCAGGGTCGGCCCGGTCCACTTGAGCGGGAGGACGCGCAGCAGGGTCCAGGTCTGCACGTCGTTCTTCCCGCTCTCGTCGCGCATCTTGATGGTGACCGTCCGCTTGGCGGCCGGGCCGTCGACGCGCGCCGACTCCATCCATTTCCAGATGCTCGCCGAGTCGATGAGCCCCCGCTTGAGCGTCACGTCGCCGACCTTGTGCACGCCCTGGATCTTGCGCACGTGGTTCTCGCGATCGTTGCCGTTGCGGTACTCGGCCACGGTCAGCTCCGTCATCAGCCCCGAGACGTCGGAGAACCCGCCGAACGGATCGTCCTCGAGCGCCGGGTCGAAGCTGACCGTGAAGTTGAAATTGGGATAGGGCACTTCACGCGGCATTGGGCGTCTCCTTGTGATTAGCTGCGGGCGTCCGCCGTCTTCTGGCCGATGCGGAAGACCACGAACTCCGCGGGCTTGACCACCGCCAGGCCGATGAGGCAAATCAGGCGGCCGTTATCCAGATCGTTCTGGTCCATGGTGCTGCGATCGCAGCGCACGAAGAAGGCCTCCCTGGGGCTCCCGCCGAGCAGCGCGCCCGAGCGCCACTCGTTCACGAGGAAGCTCGACACGGTCTCGCGGATGTTCGCCCACAGGCGCTCGCCGTTCGGCTCGAACACCGCCCACTGGGTCCCCACGTCGATCGAGCGCTCGACGTAGTTGAAGTAGCGGCGCACGTTGACGTACTTCCACTCGGGGTCGGAGCTCGCCGTCCGGGCGCCCCACACGCGGTTCCCCCGCCCGGGGAAGAAGCGCAGGCAGTTCACGCCCGCCGGGTTCAGGACCTCTTGCTGGGCGAAGTTCACGTCCACCTCGTAGCGGAGCGCCCCGCGCACGACCTCGTTGGCGGGCGCCTTGAACACGCCGCGGGTCACGTCCGTGCGCGCGTAGATGCCGCACACGAAGCCCGACGGCGGGAGGGCGATCTCCCGCGGGACGCTCTCGTCGCCCACGCGCGCGAGCGGGTTGCTCACCACGACCCACGGGTAATAGAGCGCGGCGTGGGTCGAGTCGATGCGCGCCTTCTCCGCCTGCGCGCCGCTGATCACGAGCCCCGGCGCGGTGTCGAGCACCGCGATCCGGTAGGCGCGCCGGCGCTCGCAATGGGTGATGAGCGCCCCCTGGATGCCCTGGTGATCGGGGTAACGCGACTCGCCCGGGGCCGCGACGATCGATATCCCCTCCTCCACGGCGAGCTGGCGGAGCCCCGCCTCGTAGCTCACCTGGGCGGGCGGCCCGCCGTCGGTGCCCCCGCTCAGGATCACCGTCCGGACCGGGGTCGCGCGCTGGCCGACGGGCGGCAGCCCGGCGTTGCTGAGGAGCGCCTGCCGGAGCTCGGCGACGGTGGCGCCCCCGTCGCGGAAGGCGAACACGTTCTCCAGCTGGTCGGCGCGCCGGGCGGGGTTCTCCGCCAGGACCTTGCCGATGTACCGCGGGTGCTCGGGCGCGAGGCCGAGATCATCGTAGGTCTTCGAGATGCCGTCGGCGTCGGTGGCGACGACGCCGAGCGTGACGAACTCGGTCCCATCGGCGCTCGGCGCGGCGTTGTCGTTGAGCCCGAGATCGAGCGGCGTGCCGGCGCCGGACTCGGGGATCCAGCCGGTGTCGTCCTTGTAATAGAACGTCACCGCGCTGCCGGGGTTGCCGGCGGCCGCGGCTTCGGCGGCGAAGCCGAGGAGCCCATTGACGAGCGGCGCGCCGCCGTCGGGCGACAGGAGCGAGAGGCCCGCGCCGGGGGTGGCCGCGGTGAGCACCAGATTGCCATTGGCGTCGGTGCTGGGCGTCACCTCGCCCCCCTGGAAGCCGGCCAGACGGGCCTGCAGGTCCTGCGCGGTCACGCGCCGGACGTTCGGCAGGTCGCCCGAGCCGGCGGCGTCCACCGCGGCGGTGAAGCCGAGGCCCGTGGCCGCGCCGGTGAACAGCACCGACGCCCGCGAGGCGGTCCCCTGGACGTCGCTGCCGATCACCAGCCGGTCGGCGTCGAGCCGGGCATACCCGCCGACGATCGATCCATTGATGAGGGCGACCACCGCGTCGCGCGTCTGGCCATCGGCGGCGGGCAGGACGACCGTCTGCTCCACGCCGTCGATCCGCACGGTGAGCGTGCGATTGGCCTCGGTCTCGGCGGCCAGGTCGAGCGGCGCGGGCAGGGTGGCCTGCGCCTGCGCCTCGGCCGGGCTCCCGGCGAGCGTCAGCTCGACGCCGGCCTCCGGCGTGTTGTTGCCGCCGGCGCCGGTCAGGCGGACGATGAGGCGGCCGTTGCGCGGGAGGGACCACGGGCCGACGCGGTTGCCAACCAGCTGCGCGCCCCGCGCCACGGCCGCGCTCTTCGCGCCGACGCGGACGACGGTGCCCTGCGGGGCCCGGTCCATGCTCCGCTTCGTCGCGTCGGTGAAGTGCGGGATGATCGTGATCGTCCCGTTCCCCGCCTGCCCGGGCGAGCGCGCCGCGAACGAGATGCTCGCGGCCAGCTTCCCGGAGACCGCGGTGCCGGCGGTGGCATCGATCACGCGCGCCACGTACAGGCGCGATCCGCCGTTGTCGAAGTAGGCGCGGACCGCGTGCGCGAGGTAGTTCGTGCCATACTGAAGATCGTCGAACCCGCCGTAGATCCGCTGGAAGTCCCCGAAGCTCGTGAGGAGCTCGGGGATTTCGGGCATCGCATTGGGGTCGCTCGGGGCGACGGGCCCGCGTCGCGTCGGACCGACGAAGCCCGTCGTGCTCGTGCTCACGCCTTCGAGCGACTTGGCCCGGAAGCTGGTTTCCTCGACGTATACGCCTGGTGCTAGATATTCGGGCACGAGCGAGCCTCCTTACCAGAGAGCCTGTGGGGCGGGGTTTCCACTCATCGGGTGATCACCACGGACACGGCGAGTTCCCTCCCCGAAGCCAACCGCACGTTCACACTTGTCTTGGACAGCGCATGGGGGTCCGGCGGCTCGAGCAGCCGCCGCGAATCGATGAGATCGGGGTCCGGCGGCGAGCCGGCGCTCGCGTCGTGGTAGACCTCGAGCACCGCCTCGATCTCGGTCGACAGGACCGGCCGCGTGTCGTCCGCCTCCCAGTTGGTGACGGGCACGCCGGCGACCGGGATCAGCGCCTCCCCTCGGTCGTCGGCCATGCCGCGGGCGAGCGGCGGATCCGCGGAGGTCGGCTCCGAGGCCCGGCGCAGCCGCACGTAGGCGCCGGGCAGGGCGGCGCCGCTCTGGTCCCGCACGCTCGCGCGGACGACGGCCCACCCCGGGTCGATCGGGGCGATGGGGGAAGGATAGAGCGGGATCGCCATGGCCCGGAAGAGCGAGCCTTCGCCGGCGGCCTGCGCCGGGTCGGCGTCGCGCGGGAGCCGGAACGAGCTCGATCGGGCCAGGTACCGGCGGGCTGGGTCGCTCACGGCGACGGACAGGGGGATGGAGTCGAGCGGCGGCGACGAGGGGGGCGCCTGAAACTGCGCGACGTGCGCGTCGAGGCCGGCCGCCCAGGTGATCGCGTAGGCGCCCGTGCGATTGCGGATGAACCGCGCGAGGGGCGCGGTGACGCGCAGCGGCGCCCGGATGGCGACCCCGGTGGTCGCGTCGACGAACCGGAGGGCCCCGAGGACGCGGTCGTCGATCACGTCGAGCATGTCCGCCTCCCGGGCCGCCGTCCGCTCATGGATTCCGGTCCTTCTCGGTCGCTCGGAGCCGGCGCGCCACCACGGCCGGCGATTCCGGCAGCACCTCCGGCTCGATCCGGACGACGCGGGCGATATAGGAGATGCTCAGCCGGTACCCCGGATCCAGGGCGTCCCACAATCGCATGAGATCCTCGTTGGAGAGCTCCGCCGGGATCAGCTGCACCAGATCGCCGCCCTCCCAGCCCCCCTCGGACGTGAGATCCGACTGGGTGAGGGTCTGGTGCATATAGAGCTCGCGCACGACCCACCCGAGGATGGTGTGCTCGACCAGGGCGCTGTCGGCCCAAATGGTCACGAGATAATGGAGATCGACCGACAGCGGCAGCACCGTCTGATGGGCCGCGTTGACGTGATGCGAATTGCGCAAATACGGGTTCACCGTCACGCGATAGAGGTAGAGCGTGACGGCGGTCCCGAAGTCGGCGTTCGTGGCGTTGAGCTCACCGGACGAGATGAGGCGGAAATCGCACGGGTGCTCTTGCCGCAGATCGGCGGGATAGGCGTTGCGCAGGTATTTCACCAGCGAGAAGCCTACCGAGTGAATCGCCCGTAGATTGGCCATGCCGTTCCGGGTTGCCGCTCCCGATGCAATGGGAGATCCCCGTCGCTTCCGGGACGGCTCCCCGAGGTTTCACATGCGCGGGCGCTGTTTCCGCGTGACCTCGGTCACAATCGAGGCCGTACAACCCCTGTGATCCCTCCGCTGAGCATGAGCCGCGCAGACGCAATGCGCCGCTATGCAGCATATGCCGGCTGGTCGGCTCGCAGGATCGGAACAATCCGCCTTCGTGAGGGAAATCGTCTCCAGGCCCGAATGAACCCCCCCTTCGTGGGACCCCCGCTCCGAAAGCCCCCGGCGAGCCTAAGGCTCTGCCCGGAATGGTTCGTATTACGCCTGATTGATTCGGTCAAGAAAATATTTTTGTAAGTGGCAAAACGAACATGCAGCCGGGAATGCGGGAGGCTCTTTTCGGCTGCCTAGAAAATTCGGATCTACCGGCAGCGGTCGACATGCTGCGAGCGGAAGAGCAGCGCATCGAGGGCCGGCGCGGGGGAAGGTCAGCTCCGCTGAGCGGAATTCGCGCCCGCAACGACTTTTAAATAGCGTACGAGCATCGGCGCGATGCCGACAGGCTGACGATCGAGCAGTACATAGTGCTCGGTGGCGAGGAACTCGGCCATGACCGGTATCGAGAGCGCGGGCACGAACGCGCGCCGGACGGCGAGGCACGTATCGTCAAACGCACCGCGCTGCCACGCGCTCAGGCTTATATGGTCGATTCCGCCACACAAGGACATCCGCTCGCAATGCTCGCAGAGATACGACTGCATGCCGAATGCAACCACTCGAGGCAGGAGACCTTCGGCGGCGAGCGGCGTCTGATCGAGCCATTCTACGAATCCTAGATGCAGGAAGTAGTCCCAAGCCGGCTCGGAGACGTCGTCCTCGCGCACCAAGTCGACGTCGCATCCATGTGCGACCAACTGGGACGCAAGGCGGCTTTGCTCGGAGCGATCGAGAAAAGCGTCACCGCTTACCGGCACAACGAGAGCAAGTCTCACCGGCCGGTCCTCGCTGGAGATAGATCGATGTCCACGTTGAACCCATAGTCGATGGGCGTGCCGGGGTCGATGCCCAGATTCCTGAGCAGGGCGTTGTGGCGGGCTGCCGCCAAACTCGGATCGACGAAGCCAAACCCCGCACCGCGCGGACTGGCCCAGTGGTTCAAGAGCGCTTGCAGCGATGCAGTTCCTTGCGGGTCGCTCACGCGAAGGTTGGCAAGCTCGTGCCCAGACTGACGGGCGATCGAGCGCGCGTAGCGCATCACCGGCGTCGTCTCGACGACTCGCGCAAGGGCTTCTCCGGTCAACCCGCGGCTCCTGGCCTGGTGGATCCTCATGATACTCTCGATGTTCTGGATGTTGTCGAGCGAGAGCCTGGAAAGTGAGCCGCGGTCGATCCCCAGGGCCCGCATCTGCCTCAGGTTCAAGTATACCACCGAAGGCGTTCCCCTGCCCGGGACCAGCTCGCCTCGCTGGCGGATCCAGCTCGGGAAACTGTCATGGAATACATGGTCCATCAGGGTGAGATGCCGCGACCGAGGATCGAACGTGTTGATGAGCCTGCCGAAGAAACCCTCGTTGGGATTGGTCGCTGCGTTGAAGACGTCGCGCGCTCTGACGACCCCGCTCGGATCCTTCGTCGCGCCGGTCCCTTCGAGCTCCAACCCCGGAGGCAGTGTGTTCGGATCGATGCCCTCGTACAGGCCTGCCCTGATCTCATCGACATAGTTCGCGGGCAACCCCTCCGGCCGATCGAGATGGCCAAGGAGCTCGCAAAGCGAGCAACGAAACACGCGCCCATCGCGCATGACGCGCAAGCGGTGGCCTCCCGGCAACCGACGCGAGAACAACTGTTCTCGGAGACTGATGCCAGGGCCAGTGGGCTCGTGCGGCGCCGCGGGCTCGTGCGGCGCTGCGGGCTCGTGCGGCGCTGCGGGCTCGTGCGGCGCGGTGGGCTCGCGCGCGGCTGCCGGCTCGCTCACAGCAGCCGGCTCGTGTGGAGCGGCGGGTTCGCGTGGGGCCGCAGGCTCGTGCGGCGCAGCCGGCTCGTGCGGCGCAGCAGGCTCGCGCGGCGCGGCAGGCTCGCGCGGCGCAGCGGCCTCATGCGGCGTGGGCTCGTGCGGCGCGGCCGCCTCGTGCGGCGCCGCAGCCTCGTGCGGCGTGGGCTCGTGCGGCGCGGTCGCCTCGTGCGGCGCCGCAGCCTCATGCGGCGCCGCAGCCTCGTGCGGCGTGGGCTCGTGCGGCGCGGCCGCCTCGTGCGGCGCCGCAGCCTCATGCGGCGTACCGGGCGCCCGCCCCTCCGGAAAGATGGCCTCATAGGCGGCCGTCACCTCGGGCGGGATGGGGCGGCCCGTGCGACGGCTGACGGCGCGCCAGGTCCGGTACGAGCTCCTCGCCGCGAGATGTTCGGTGAGGTTGAGGAAGCGCTCCTGGCCGCGGCCGAGCGCCTGCACGAGGCGCGTGCGACCCAGACCGCGCAGCGCCGCACCACCGGTGCGGCCGACGGCGCGGCCCACCGCTGCGACGCGCGGCGCGCGCGCACCCGCCCAGCTCAGCGCGCGACCGAGGCCGCGCTCGGCGGCGACGATGCCGCGCCCCGCGGCGGCTATCGCCCGCGGCATGCGGCCCGCCTCGATCGCGCGGCCGTGCGGCATCTCCGGCATCGCCGGGCGCCGGTTCCCCGGCAGCCGGACGTGGTGCATCGTGAACATCGCGCTCGACATGACGCCGGCCATCAGGAAACCGCTCGCGTCGATATGGCTGAGGCTCGCCAGCCCATATCCGGCGATCAGGTTCATGGTCACCTGGGACGCGTACTCGGTGAGCATGTCGGTCGCGAGCTGGAGGGTGAAGCGCGTGAGCAGGGTGGCGCCCGCCTGGCCCGCCGCCTGCACCAGCGCGCCGCCCAGGCCGCCGAGCCCGCCGCCGATCGCCCCCGTCAGCGCGCCGGTCCACGCGGCGCGCCAGAGGCCGCGGCCGGTGATGCTACGGCCGGCGAGCGCGTTGCCGAGGGCGTAGCCGGCCATGCTCGACAGCGCGCCGGCGATCGCGCCGACGATGATGCCGGTGATCACCGTCGCGAGGAGCCCCGCCCCGATCAGCCCGCCGACAGCGGCGCCGATGACGGGACCGAGGAGCACGCTCACGACGATCGCGATCAGGATGACCAGCAGGATCGTGGCGACCTTCTCCCAGGCGGGTCGCTCGTTCTGGGCCGCGATGCATGCGTATTTGCGGATGTCCTCGGCGAGGCCGGGCTTGCGCTGACCGTCGCGATCGGTGCCGCCCTGGATCTGGAGGTCGAACCCGGTCCGGAGGCTCGTCTTCTGGCTCTCGATCCCTTCCCGGATCGACTGGTTGAGGCGCAGATAGCCGGAGATGACGGTCAGCAGCGCGCACGCGAACGTGCGTGAGACGGCCGTGGTCAGCCGCTCGATCGCCGCGCCGTGCTCGGTGCGCGCCTGCGTGAAGCCCTCGACGGCGCCCGCGGACGCCTGGCTCATCGCGCCGCCGAACGCGCCAGCCAGCTGGCCGGCGCCGTCGCGCGCGGTCTCGAGGAGGCGATCGAGCGCCGCCTGCGCCGTCCCGCGGCTGTTCTCGACGCTCGCGACCGCGCGCTCGAGGCCGAGCCCGAGCCGCTCGCCCAGCTGGCCGAGCAGCATCGCGACCCGGCCGCGCACGCCGCGCATCGCGGCGCGCACCATCGCCGCGGGCGGCGCGGTCGTCCCCTCGAGGAGGACGCGGAGCTGCCCGAGCGCGTCGGCGATCGCGCGTCCGGCCTGGCCCGCTCCGCGGAGCATCTCGCCGGCGACGCCGTGCGCCGCGCTCTCCACCATCAGGCGCTGCAGGTACGCGGTGTCGCGCGCGGTCTGGCGCTGCGCGCGGCGCTGGCGAGCGAGGGTGCGCAGCTGGGCCGCGAGCTGCGCGTCGACGGCGGACCGCCGAGCCTCACGCTGGGCCGCGGCCGCGGCGAGCGCGCCGCGCATCACCTGGCCGAGCGACGCCGACGCCTGCTCGGCGCCCTGCCGGATGCCGTCCTGCGCCCCGAGCGACGCGCTGATCACGGTGGCGCAGTGGCCGGCGCGCGCGCGCGCGAGCTGCCGCGCCTGCGCCGCCGCCTCGTTGACGAACCCGTCGCGGTAGCCCTTCGCGGTCTCCATCGCCGCGTTCGAGCGGGCGTCCGCGCGCCGATCCGTGAGATAGCCGTCGAGGAGGCTGTCCCTCCCGTTGCGGCGCCCGCGCTGATACATGCGCCAGTGGGAGCGGCCGAGCCCCATGGCCTCGCCGCCCTTGCTCTCTCCGACGTCGTTGATCTCCGACTGACCGCCCGCGATCAGGTTGCGCACCACGCCCAGCTCGAGCGCCTCGGCCGCGGCGATCGCGCGCGTGGTGCGGTCGGCGCCGGTCTGCACGCGCACCATCGCGCCGACGGTGGTCGTCACCGTGTGCACGAGGCTCATCACGTACTGGGCGTCGATCGTGGCCTTGGCCGCGTTCGCGTCGCGCGCCGCCGTTCGGCGCGCGTCGCCGTACGCGGCGTCGATCGCCTCGAGCGTGCGATCGCGCGCGGACTCGATGTCGCGCTTGACGCCGACGAGCGACTCGCCGATCCGCGCCGGCACCCGGCGCTCGATGTCGGTCAGCGTCGCGCCCGCGTCCTGGCCCATCTCGCGCAGCGAATCGGCGGCGACGCTCGAGGCGGACTCGCGCGCCTCGCGATCGCCTCCCGCGGCGAACCGCGCGCGCTCGGCGCTCGCCGCGAGGACGTGCGCCCGCGACTCGCCCATCGCGGCGTGGCCGTCGCGGTACGAGCCGATGGCGTCTTGGCGGCGCGCGAGCGCGTCGCCGAGCGCCGCCGCCATCGGATCCTCGGCGGCCGGCGCGGCCTCTTCGCGGTCCCCACCCGCACCGCCGCCCGCGGGCCGGTCCGCGCCAGCGCCCTCTGCGGCTCGCGCGGTGCCGGCTGCGCCGCCGCCGCCCTCGGCCTGCTGCGCCCCGCCGCCGCCGGCGCCCCCTCCCCCTTGGCCGCACCCGCCTTGCGGCTCGCAGCCGGGAGGAGGTGGCGGCGGCGGCGGAGCGTCGGTGCGCTGGGTCTGCTGGGCCTGGGATGTGGTGGTGCTCGCGCTCTGGACGTCGCCGTGGACCCTCGTGTTCGGCGGCTCGCGCGGCTGACTGGTGGTCGAGGTCCCGGTGACGTCGCCGGCGCTCGGCGCGATCGTTGGCGAGAGCTCTCTCTCGTCCCGGCAGGGCTCCTCCTCGCCGCTCGATTGCTCGGGCGTGTGCGGCGGCGGCTCCTCGGGAGCCGGGCACGCGGTTCGCGCACCACGTGCGACCGCCGGATTCGGCGCAGGCTCCGTACCCGCGGCGACGGCGCCTTCGCCCCCTGTGCCCCCGCTCGCGGCGCCGCAGCCCCCGCCGCCGCCGCCTCCGGGCGGGCCGCCACCGCCTTCGCCGCCACCGCCCTCGGCGGACGGGCCGCCGCCGCCCTCGCCGCCGCCGCCCTCGCCACCACCACCTGCGTCGAGGCCCTGCGTCGCGCCGCCGCGGCCGCCTCCCCCGTCCTCGCGAGCCTCGATGAGCTCGGGCTCGAGGTCGCGCTCCGCGAGCGCGTCGAGCTCCATCTGCACGGGCGCGGTCTGCAGATCGGTCGCGCCGCTGCAGCTCGAGCACGTGCCGCCGCAGCTGCACGCCATCTGCACGCCGGCCTCGCCGCCGTCTCGCTCTCGATCGAGGATCGCCTCCGCCGAGCGGCCGTCGACCACGGCGTCGGCGGCCTCGTCCGCCTGCCGCTCGTAGCGATCGCCGACCTTGCCGACGCCGCCGTCGAGCTGGACACCCGCCTTCTGCTGCACCACATGCGCGGCCTCGTGCGCCGCGAGGCGCAGGTCGGGGGCGCTGCGGAACGCGATGCGATCGCCGACGGCGTACGCCCGCGCTCCGAGCCGCGCGGCCGCTGCGCTCGCGGGGCCGTCGCTCCCGGTCCGCACGCGGCTGAGATCGTGGTGCCCGAACGCGCGCTGGATCGTCGCGGCGAAGGGCAACGGCGCCGCCACCGACGCGACCCCTTGCCGCGCGACGCCATGAATCGTGGCCGTACGCCCTCGCGCGCCTCCGCCGCCCGCGGCCCCGCCGCCGCGGCCGCCGCCGCCGGCTCCGATGCCGCCAGGACCTGCCGCGGCTTGCACGTACGCCGGCGCGCCGAGCGCGGGCGCCTCGCGCTCCTCGCTCGCCTCGGGCTCCGCCTGCTCCGCCGGAGCGGCGGGCGACGGGCGCTTCTCGGCGGCCGGCGCGACGCTCATTTCGCGCGGTGGCCTTCGTCGAGATCGTCGTCGGCGCCGTCCTCGACCCTGTCGGCGGCCGGCGTCGACCCGTGCGCGCCGGCCAGCCGGCGCGCTGGAGTGGATGGCTCAGCGGGCATTCACGCTCCTTCGACCGTCGGCACTCCTTCTCCGGTGTCGCCGCTCGTGCGGCGTATGCGCACGAATAACGACCCGACAGGGGAAGAGCATCCGAAGACGTCAGAGACGTCAAGCCCCAGCTGCGCAGCCTGCACCGCATTGGCAGGGCATTCTTCGCCGCGATTCGACGCCCTCTGGAAAGGCGACGCGAATTCAGCAGCTTACCCACACACCGAATGCGGCGGACGCGATCGCGCACGGCGACGCGATCCTGACCTTGCGCGTCGCCGTCCTGTCACACGCCTCCTCGCCGATTGACGCCGGCGGTCGCTGCCCCCCGCGCCCATCACATCTCCTCGAGCTCCTTGCCCTTCGTCTCGGGGATGAACGCGACGACGAACACCAGAGAGGCCGCCGCGGCGGCGGTGTAGAGCCCGTAGGCGATGCCGAGCCCGGCCACCTTGAGCGCGGGGAACGTGGCGGTCACGAGGAAGTTCGCCAGCCATTGCGCGGCCGCCGCGATCGAGAGGGCGAGGGCGCGAATGCGGTTCTCGAACATCTCCCCGAGCAGCACCCACGTCACCGGACCCCAGGACGCCCCGAAGCAGAAGACATAGAGATTGGCCGCGAGCAGCGCGACGGGGCCGGCGGCGCCCGTCAGCACCGGGTTGCCCGCGGCGTCCTCGCCCGCGGCGCCGAACACGGCCGCCATCGCGCCGAGCGTCAGCGCCATGCCGATGGATCCCGCGATGAGCAGCGGCCTGCGCCCGACGCGGTCGACCGTCGCGATGGCGACGAGGGTCGTCGCGATATTGGTGACGCCGGTGATGACCGTGATGGCGAGGGAGCTCCGCTCGGAGAACCCGACCGCCTGCCAGAGGACGCTCGAGTAATAAAAGATGACGTTGATGCCCACGAGCTGCTGAAACACCGAGAGACCGATGCCGATCCAGACGATGCGGAGCAGCCCGGAGCGCCCCCGGAGGTCCGCGAGCCTCGGCCGGCGCTCGGACGAGAGCGTCTTCTGGATGTCGAGGAGCTTTTCGGGGGCGGCGCGGCCGACCAGGCCGCGAAGCACGGCGAGCGCCTCTGTCGCGCGCCCCCTCGCCGCGAGGTAGCGCGGCGACTCGGGGATCAGCAGCGCGCCGAGCCCGTAGAGGAGCGCCGGCGGGATGGCGCTCCAGAACATCCATCGCCAGGCGCTGACGCCGAGCCAGAACGGGCTCGACGCCGAGCCGGCGGACGCCGCGATGGCGTAATCGCCGAGCAGGGCGACGAAGATGCCGAGCACGATCGCGAGCTGCTGGAGCGATCCGAGGCGGCCGCGCAGGTGCGCCGGCGCGACCTCGGCGATGTACGCCGGGGCGACGACGCTGGCCGCGCCGATGGCCACGCCGCCGAGCACCCGCCACGCGCTGAAATCCCAGGGCGAGACCGCCGCCCCCGAGCCCGCCGCGCTGACGACGAAGGCCAGGGAGGTGACCCGCATGGTCCGCGTGCGGCCGTAGCGGTCGGCCAGCCTGCCCGCGAGCACCGCGCCGGCGGCCGCGCCGAGCAGCGCCGACGACACGGACAGGCCGACCGCGACCGTGTGCGCCGTGAACACCCTCTCCAGCGCGCCGACGGCGCCGTTGATCACGGCGGTGTCGAACCCGAACAGGAAGCCGCCCAGCGCCGCGATGGACGCGAACAGGACGACCCGCACCGTGGACGGCTGCTTCTCTCCGCGTCCGTCCCCCTGCTGCGCTGCGGGCACGCCCATGCTCGCGGTGAACCACGAAGCGTGCCGCCGGCGCCTCGACCGTCCTCGAGCGCCGCGGCGACGAACTGGCACCGTCCGCGCGCCCGGCGCGCTGAAAGGGCGCCGGACACGGCCTGAGCGCGCGTCCGCGCAGGCGCCTGGCGGGCGGAGCCTTCCGCGGGTACACAGGCGCTCATGACCTCGACGATCCTTGCCTTCTGCGGCGCCGCGCTGGTGCTGGCCGTGATCCCGGGGCCGAGCACCGCCGTCATCGTGCGGCAGGCCCTGCGCGGCGGGCGCCGCGCCGCGCTCGCGACCATCGCCGCGAACGAGCTGGGCCTCCTCTTCTGGGCGCTCGTCGCGGCGCTCGGGGCCTCTGCGCTCGTCGAGGCCTCCGCGGTCGCCTACGACGCGCTCCGCATCGCCGGCGCGGCCGTCCTCGTCGTGCTCGGCGTCCAGTCCCTCCTGGGCCGGCGCCGTGCCGGCGACGGCGACGCGGGCCCGGGAGCCCGCGAGCCCGCTGCCGGCGGGTGGAGCGCCTTCCGCATCGGCCTCCTCACCATCCTGGCGAACCCCAAGGCGGCCGTGTTCGCCGCCTCCTTTCTGCCGCAGTTCGTGCCGGCCGGCGCGCCGACGCTGCCGGCGCTGCTGCTCTTCTCGCTGGTGTGGGTGGCCGTGGACACGGCCTGGTACCTGGCGCTCGTCCTGCTCCTCGGTCGGCTCCAGGCGGCCATGGCCGGCGGTCGCGTGCGCCGGACGCTCGAGGCGGTCTCCGGCGTGGTCCTCGTGGCGCTCGGCGTGCGGATGGTCCTGGAGCGCCCCTGAGCGGAGCGCGGCCGCTCCGCGCGCCGCGCGACGAGCGGCCCGCCTGTTACGGCTTTGTCACCTCGAAGGAAGCGACGTTCACCGAGCCACCGAGCGACTGCGTGGCGTAGTTGAAGATGCCGAAGCGATAACCGAGGAAGAACTGCCAGTTCTTGTTCATGCTGAGCGTGTCGCCCAGGCTGGTGAACCGGGCGCCGTCCGTGCTGTAGGAGAAGCGCGCTTGCCCGCCCCCGCCATCCGAGCGGACGTTGGCTTCCACGCGCAGCCAGATCTTGCCGCCGGACACGTCGGCGCGAGCCACCTCGTTCCCCTTGCCCGTCGTGGTCCAGGAGGTGTTCATGTTGACCCCGTTGGTCATCACGACGCGCGTCGCCCCGTTGGCTTTCTTGATCCCGATCCACGCCGACTGGTCGCGCAGGGCAGCGAGGCCGGCGACGTCGCCGTTCTGCATCTTGCTGTAGTCGAGCTCGATCGTCGCGATCGAGACCGGCCCTTCGACGCGGCGGGTCAGCGTGTTTCGAGCGGCATAGAGGTCGTCGGTCACCGTCGCCGTTTGCAGGGTCAGCCCAGACCCGGAGGACCACTTGGTGTTGTCGGGGTTGTGGTTCCACTCCCACTCGGGGTTCAGGGTCTCCTTCGCGAAGGTGTCCTTGCTCGGGCGCGGCTTCACGCGATTCGATCCGCAAGGCAGGTCCGGGAAGGGGTACGTACCTCCCCATTTGCCGTCCACCAGGGTGAGCGAGGGCCAGCCGTCGGTCCAGGTCATCGGGGCCATGACCGGGATGCGGCCCGCGGGGTACGAGTCGTTGAATCCCATGTAGTACCAGTCCCCGTTTTGCGTCTCGACGACGCCGCCTTGATGCGGGGATCCGCCGGAGCCCGGAGCGCCAGCGTAGGGCAGCTTCACCGCGAAGGGCCGCAGCTCATACGGACCGAACGGCCCGTTCGTCGATCGCAGCACATACTCGCCGTTCGCATATTGCGTGACGAAAATGTAGTAGACTCCATCCTTCTTGATGAAGCGGGATCCCTCCAGCGGCCCCGAGATGTTCCCCGGCGTCTGGAACACGGCCTGGTTCTTGACCTGGCTGAAGCCGTCCGCGCTCAGCTGGGCCACGCTGATTGTGTTGTTGCCGTAAGCCACGTACATGGTGTCGTCGTCGTCGATCAACAGCCCCATGTCGTAGTAACAGCCGCCCTTGTGCTTCTCCCACGGGCCCTCGGGGGACTTGGCGGTGAAGACCCAGCCGCCGCCCGCGTTGTGCATGCACCCCATCCAGTAGAAGGTCTTGTTGCTCTTCCGATACTGGAGCGTGGACGCCCAGATGCCGTTCACGTACGATCTACCCCGGCTCATGTCGTACGACGGGTCGAAGTCGAGCACGGGAACGGAGTGTGAGACGTACTCCCAGTGGACCAGATCGTAGGAGCGGAGCAGGGGCGCCCCCGGCGAATAATGGAACGTGGACGCCGTATAGTAGTAGGTGTCGTCGACGCGAATGACCTCCGCGTCGGGGAGGTCTTCCCAGATGATAGGGTTGGAGTAGGTGTCAGGGCAGACGGCAGGGGCGACACCGCCGCCGCTGCCGCCATCGCCGCCGCCGCCACCGGGGCCCTCACCGCCGCTGCCGCTGCCGCTACCGCCGTCGCCGGCGCCGGCGCCCTCACCGCCGCTGCTCGCTGCGCTGGTGCTGGCCGAGCTACTGCTGGACGTCGACGACGAAGCTCCCGTGCCGGACGATGCCGCCGGCTCCGGCTCGGGGTTATCCTCACCGCCGCAAGCCCCAAGCAATGCCGAAACTACAAGACCGGTCACCAGGCTCGAACGAGCGTAATCCATGTTGAGCACCTACTTCATAAGGTTTTGGCGTCTATTGTTAACGTTAACACGATAATGTCAACAGGAATTAGCCCATCATCGAGCAGAAATGTTAACGCTCACACGAAGCCGCGTCGAATAGGGATGGATTTGCGAAGCGGTGGCGGAAGAGGCGGGAGAGGCGGGCGGCGAGCCGCGGCCGCGGCGCCCGCGCCGAGCGCGTGACGGGCTGTCCGGTCCCTCGAGCAGGATGACTCCGCCGCGTCGTGCGCTTCCCCGACGTGGCCGCCGTGGATGTACACGTGGCCGTCGAGCACGCGCCGCGACTGCGAACGCCGCCGCAGCGTCCAGCGAGCGCGCGCCCGCGGCGGCCTTGGCGCTCGAGCTCGTGGACGGTGGCCTGTGCGTGCCGGAACTGGCAGTCGTGGGTCTCGTCCGCCCGGGACGGCGCCACGGCCCAGCTCTGGCCGCCCGCAGCGCTGAACCGGCCTCCTGTCACCGGCGAGCCTGAACAGGCCGGCATCCTGGGAGGGCGATCCATGGACCTGACCGCGTTTACGCTTCATGCGCGCGCCGCTCGTGCCACAATCGGCGGATCGAGGCGGGACCATGGTGTGGGCAGAAGAATTCGAGGCGGCCGGCGGCGGCGAAGACGAGGTCGCCCGTGTGGCCCCTCCCTGCCGATGCGGTCGCCACGACGCCCGCGCAGCGCCGGGCGAGCTCATGGGGCGCGCGGCGCCGGAGGGGAGCAACGTCACCCAGCGCAACCAGGCAGAGCACGCGCTCCGCGAAAGCGAGGAGCGCTTCCGGCTCACGTTCGAGAACGCGCCCGTCGGCATGGCCATCGTGGCGCTGGACGGGCGCTTCATCCGCGTCAACCATGTCTTCTGCGAGATCGTGGGCTACGCGGCCGAAGAGCTCTCGACGCTCCGCTTCCAGGATGTCACCCACCCCGACGACGTGGGCGCCGACGTGAGCCTGGTCGAGCAGCTGCGCCGCGGCGAGATCCCGCGTTATCGGCTCACCAAGCGGTACGTCCACAAGAACGGCACGATCATCCCCGTCATCCTCCACACGTCCGTGGTGCGCGACGAGGACGGCGAGCCGATTCACTACATCGCGCAGGTGGAGGACGTGACGGCGCGCAAGCAGGCGGAGGAGGAGCGGGAGCGCCTGCTCGCGCAGCTGGACGCCGAGCGGAGGACGCTGCAAACGATCTTCGACAGCGCGCCCATCCCGCTCCTGCTCATCGAGCGGAACGGATCAGAGCGCATCATCGGCAACCCGCGCGCGGTCGAGCTCACCGGGGGGGCGGCGGCGCGGGACGAGTACGTCGATCGCCTGCGCCGCCCGGACGGCACCCCCATCGGGCTCGACGAGATGCCTTCGAGCCGGGCGATGCGAGGCGAGACGGTCCCCGGTGAGGAGATCGTCGTCCACCGGGACGACGGCTCGTGTCGGACCTTCCTCATCGCCGCGGCGCCGCTCCGCGACGGCGGGGGGACGATCACCGGCGCGGTGGTCGCCGGCGAGGACATCAGCCCCTTGAAGGAGCTCGAGCGGATGCGCGAGGAGTGGACCAGCGTCATCGCCCATGAGCTGCGCCAGCCGATCAACGCGATCGTCTTCAAGGCTTCCATGCTCGCGACGCAGCCGCAGTGCAGCGAGAGCGCGCGGCACATCGTGGCGAGCGCGATGCAGCTGAGCCGGATGATCAGCGATCTGCTCGACATCTCCCGCCTCGAGTCGCGCCGGCTGGAGCTCAGCCGCGTGGAGGTCGATCTCCCGGCGCTCGTCCGGGCGACCGTGGAGCGGACGGCGGACGCGACGAGCGGACACCCGGTCGACGTCGACGTGCGCAGCAGCGTCCCGCCGCTCCTGGCCGATCCCGGGCGCCTGGAGCAGGTGCTCACCAACCTGCTGTCCAACGCGGCCAAGTACGGCGCGCCCGAGACGCCGATCAGGATCGCGGTGGAGCGGCGGGGCGGCGAGGTGCTCGTGGCGGTCGAGAACGAGGGGAAGGGCATCGCGCCGGAGGAGCTGCCGAGGCTCTTCTCTCGCTACTACCGGACCCGAGACGCGAAGACGGGAGCCGCCGCCGGGCTGGGCCTCGGGCTCTACATCGTGCGAGGGATCGTCGAGGCCCATGGCGGGCGGGTCTGGGCCGAGAGCGCGCACGGGACGACGACGTTCCGGCTCGCGCTGCCGCTGCCGTAGCGCGCCGGCCTTCCGACCGGGAGCGCTGATGACACCTCGGCGCCGCGGACAAGAGCAAGAGACGGCGCGGCGGCATCTGCCCACGGCGCGGCGTCACCGCCTGGCGACACCTCGCCGGCGACACCTTGCCGACGCGGACTGACCCGGCAAGAGATCGCCTGCGGAGACGCGCCCTCGCTGCCTGCTCCTCGCCACGGGGGGTGCCCGTCGCGACCGCCCGCCAAGCGGGATTGTACGGATTCACGCGATCGCCGAGCGCTGGCGCAGCCGTTGCAATGCTCGCCGGAGGTCGAGACGGCCATCGGGGAGCTCGCTTCATGGAGTGTTTGCATGGGATCCGGGTCGTGAACGGTGACAGCGCACCAACCCGGCTGGCCTGGAGGGGGCGGAGGAGCTCCCCTCGGCGGTCAGAGCTTCCGGATCTGGATGGGCAGAGTTTCTGGGACCCACAGGCGCGAAAGGTACTGTGCACATGCACGCGAAGAACGAGGAAGCCACGAGCGTCGACACGAGCCCACAGATCGTCTTCCAGCTCGTCAATGCCGCGGGCCCGGGGCTGACCGCCAACGTCATCTACATCACGACCGACGCGACCTACAACCAGCTCACCCTGCAGGTCGGCCTGACGTCGGGCTCGGTCACGTTGACGCCGGGGACCATCACCGACCCGTCCACACCGCCCATGTCCGGGACCGTCTTCTACCTGGACCTCTCCCAGCTCCGGCTCTCCGCCGACGTGCTCGCCGGATTGAAGCTCTCGGCGGACGGCTTCACCTTCAAGACCTTCCCGGCCTCCAGCGTCGTCGGCATGACACCCACCGTCGCGAAGATGTTGTCGTCCGGCACCTCGGGCGGCCTCTCCATCGCGATCAGCCGCATGGAGGTGCCCAAGGCGCTCGGCACTCCCACGGTGCAGCTCTACGCGACGTACTACGGCGTGCCCGCCGTCCAGGGCATGTTCTCGAGCTTCCAGGTCGCGCTCGTGGCCCGCCCGGACGAGCCTTCTGGATTCCTGCCCGACGTCCTGGCCGTGGGCCTCGATCAGAGCACGATCGTGAGCAGCGATCTCCCGCTGCGCCGCGCCGAAAACGCGATCTCCCTCCAGCTCTCGCCGGGCGCGACGGGCACGGTCGTCAACGCGGGGCCGAGCACCGTCTTCTCGGTGAGCTTCGTGTACGGCGCGACCGGGGACAGCTTCGGGTTCGGCGCCCTCACCGACGTCACGCACGCCTGCAAGATCGCGCCGAAGGCCGGCCTGAACGCGGAATGCTGGAAGATCACCAAGAACCCGAATGAACAGGCCCCATCCTGGACGCTCCAGCCGCCCGAGGGCGCGCCCATCGTCGGCAGCGGCGTGCTGGCGATCGTGGCCTTCGACTTCACCAACATCGTGACGACGTACCAGCCGGGGCCAACGGCGATGGTGATCGCGTTCGCGAACGTGCCCGGTTACGCCGACGGCGTCTACACGCTCGTGCTCAACAAGGTACCCCACGTGGCCATCGACTCGCTAAAGGTGACGCCGAACCCCACGTACTTCCGGAACGGCACGGCCACGGTGACGGTGTCGTGGAAAGCGCGGTACGCGACGAGCCTCACGTTGACTCAGAACGGCAAGCAGTGCGACGTGACCGGAAAGACGCACACGCAGGTCAACCTCACCGCGGAGTCCACCGTCTTCAACCTCGCCGCCACCGGCCGGGGCGGGGGCGCGGTCAACAGAGACTCTAAGTATCGGACGGCCACGGCGCTCCCGGTCATCAACTCGTTCACGGGAGCGCCCCTCGATATCTACTGCGGGTCGGCCTCCCACGACGCGACCTTCGCGTGGGCCGTCGACATTCCGGACGACGTCCTCGTGTCGCTCACGAGCACCGGCGACGCGTTCGGCGGACAGACGTTCAAGGCCACCGGCACGACGAACGCGACGCTCACGGGGCCGCAGGTCATCACGCTCGCGCCGAACCTCGCCACCCCGAACCCGGCGCTCACGCGGAAGCTCGTCGTGTCCGCGTTCAAACCCCAGGTGTCCACCCAGCCGCTGCCGGACGCGACGACCGACGTGGTGTTCTCGCCCACCGCGCCTTTCGTGGCGTTCCTGTCCCAGAGCCAGAACAGCATCCTCGTCATGGATACGGTGAGCTACGAGATCCAGCGGACGCTGCAGGTCGGCGCCCGACCGACGTCGCTCGCCATCTCGCAGGACGGGGCGCTCCTCGTGACCACCAACAGCGACAGCAACGATGTCTCGCTCATCGCGGTGACCGCTCAGGGGACGGGGCTGCCGGCCTTCTCGGCCGCGACCTCGGTCAAGCTGCCCGCCACGCCGAGCCGCGCGGTCATCACGCCGGATCGCCAGCGCATCTTCGTGACCGTGGGTACGCAGGCCGGCGCCCCCGGACAGGTGGAGTCGCTCGTCCGGTCCGGCGATGCGTACGTGATCGAAGGGACGGTGGACGTCGGCGCGGCGCCCGCCGGGATCAGCTTCGACGCCTCCGGGTCGCGGCTCTTCGTGGCGAACTCGTCCGACGAAACCGTGTCGGTCGTCGCCCTCGATCCGCGCGGGGCGCTCGGCTCCGTGGTGGAGATCATCGCGGGGCTGCCCGGCTCGCCCGTCGACGTGGCCGCGACGTCCAGCGGCAAGCAGCTCCTCATCGCCTGTCCGCAGCAGAACGCCATCGTCGTGGTCGACCCGAACTACCCGGGCACCGCGTCTCGCAACACCGTGACCGTGGGCAATGGACCGCGGGCCATCGCCCTCGCTCCGGGCGGCGGGTACGCGTTCGTGGCCAACCAGTTCGACTCCACGGTGTCGCTCCTGAGCACGTGGGGCCCGCCGGCGTCCGCCGCGGCCGCGGGGGACCCCATCCCGGTCGGACAGAGCCCGTACGGCTTCGCCTACGGCATCGCCGCTTCCCAGGACGGCCTGATGGTGGCCGTCGCGACCGAGTACGCGACCGGCTTCGGCCTCATCACGCTCGCTACGTACGTCGCGGCGCCGGAGACCCTCTCGATTCCCAATCAGCCCACCGACGTGGCAGCCGCGCCCGATGGGTCCGCCGTCTTCGCATGGCACGACGCGGCGGTGCCTGCGGCCGGTCACCTTCCGCCCGGGATCCTGGTCTACAACATCACTTACCGGCAGATCTCCGCCGTCCTCGCGAGCCAGCCGATCCTCGGGTGCGTGTTCTCGCCCGTCGCCTCGGACCGGCAAGCGATCGCGATCACGCAGGGAGCGGCCGCCCTCTCGTTGATCCGCACGACCGACCTCACGGTCACGAGCGTCGATCTCTCCTCCGCGACGAAGGGCTCTTTGCCCCTGTCGATCGCGATCTCCGGCGACGGACAGACGCTGTTCGTCCTGCTCGGCACCTCGTCGAGGCGCTACGGCCTGCTCGTGCTCACCAAGAGCAGCGGCGCGTGGACGCCGGGCCAGACGGTATCGCTCTACCAGGGCAGCGGCGCGGGCGTCGTGATGCTCCGGTCCACGCCGGATGGCTCGGCGGTGTTCGTCGTCGATCCGGCCGCGCCCGCGGTACGCGTCGTGCGGAGGGCCTCGGACGGCACGTACAGCCTCGATCCCACCGTGGTGCCCGCGGACGCGAGCGCCCTCGACGCCACGATCCTGCCCGACGGATCTACCGCGTACGTGCTCAACGCCGGCGCCCAGTACAACACCGTCACGGTGGTCGACGTGGCGACGCTCGCCGTGCGCACGGGGGCCATCCCGCAGGCGTTCGTGAACCTGCGCGGCCTCATCGCGTCGCCGGACGGCAGGCGCCTCTACGCCACGGACGCGAACGCGGCCGCGCTCCGCATCCTGGACCCCGCCTCGCTCCGGATCCTGCAGACGCTGCCCCTCAACACGGAGCCGTCCGCGGCGGCGGGGGCGGACGGCCTCGCGATCCTGCCGGACGCGTCGCGCATCTTCACGGCGAACACGCGCGGGCAGGGGAGCGGCGGGGCGGGCGCGCAGGGCAGCCTCGCCGTGATCGACGCCGTGCAGATGGGGATGTAGAGCGGCCTCGGGGCGGCGGCACAAGGGAGGAAACGATCTCTATGGGAAGCTATTCGGGCCTTTTTTTGCGGCACGATCTCGGGCAGAAGCCGGGACAGGCATCCTCCGGGTGGTCCGAATCTCCGGATCTGATCGCCTACCAGGTCGACGGGGAGCCGGCGATCCAGCCGGACCTCACCCAGTTCACGTCCCCCGGGGGGTACGGTAACCCGTTCAGCGCGAACGTCATCGAGAACAACCCCAATTACATCTACATCCGCGGCCTCAACACAGCGAACGGAGCGCAGCAGTCGCGCGTGTACTTCTACTACACCGAGAGCGACCTGATGCGCTGGCCGGCGAACTGGCGGAGCGACAACATCAGCTTGGCGAACGTCCCCCAGAACTGGATCGACATCGTCGCGACGAGCGCCAACCAGCTCGTGGTCGGGCAGCTCCCGCTCGTGTGGGTCCCGCCGACGCTGACGGGCAGCCAGTGGAATCACTACTGCATCGTGGGATGGGCCGACAACAGCGCGAGCCCGCAGCCGCCCGTTCTCCCGAGCTTCAGCAGCGTCGACGACCTCGGGCAGTTCATCATGGCCCACCCGAACATGGCCTGGCGCAACACCACCGACTACGACTCGCCGCCTCCCGACTTCGTGTACGGCACCAACCTGACCATGCCCTCGAGCGGCGGCACGATCTACCTCTCGGTGTCGTTCTTCAACGTCCCCGGCGACGGGATCTTCTCGGTCAGCGTGCAAGGCACGGACTCGTCCAACACCGTGTCGCTGCAGAGCGCGAGCGTCTCGGACTACCGGGGTGGGTACATGCCGCGCGGCGCGCTCTCCTACCCGCCCGAGTTCCAGACCTCTGTCCTCGTCACCCACAAATCAGGCGCGACCCCGCTGCCGGCGAACGCCAAGATCACGGTGGCCCCGCTCCTGCAAGTGGGACCCTCGCTGATGGCATTCCACCGGACGGTGAACGCGCCGAACGGCATCCCGAGCCCCTTCTTCACGACCAGCGCGAGGGACGACGACCTCAACCTCGTGCAGGTGACCGTGATGGCGGTCGGATCGCAGTCGTACAACCTCAAGTTCGGCGGCGCCGGCGCGCCCGGGAAGAAGGCAGCCTGATCATGATCACCACCACCGCGAAGAGAGAGGCCGCCGCCACCGGCATCGTCCTCCGCCAGAAGCTCGGCCAGCCCCCCGCGGGCCCGGCGCAGTACAGCGCCTCTCCGGATCTGCTGCTCATCGGCGCGGCGGACGCGTTCGATACGACGGTGTTCACCGACCCCACGGGCTACGACTGGTACTTCTTCCAGGCGCCCGTCATCGGCGAGCCGAACTACCTCTACGTCCGCGGCATCAACAAGAACCCCGCCGGCATCCAGAAGGCGCGCATCTACCTCTACTTCGCGCAGAGCGACCAGATCCTGGATCCGACGAAGTGGCAGTCCACGGGCTTCACCGTGAACGGGAGCGCCCAGAGCTACCAGGACGTCAGCGCCGTGTCGCAGTGGCAGTACGTCGCGACGACGACCCCCTTCCTGTGGACTCCGCCCACGCCGAGCACCTCGGGCGCGTCGTACTACCTGATCGCGTGGGTCGACAACTCCGCGAGCCCGAGCCCGCCCGCCTGGCCCGCGACGCCCTTCGCGAGCATGGACGCGCTCGGCGCTTACATCCAGCAGAACGGCAACATGGTCATGCTCGACACGCTCTATCGCGGCGGGTTCGTCCGTCAGTTCCCCGGACAGACCATCGCCGCGGAGGGCACCGGCGCCCAGACGAGCCCGGACATCATCGTCTTCGGCGCCGCCGCGGCGCAGGACGTGTCCGCCCTGGCCAGCCAGAGCGACTATGACGACGGCACGCTCCGGCAGACCCTCGTCATCGGCCAGCCCAACTTCCTTTACCTCCGGGCGCTCAACACGGCGAGCGGCGCCGGCACAGCGCGCGTCTACCTGTTCTGGGCCACGACGGGCCAGCTCTCGCCGACGAGCTTCTCCGGAGCGGGGTTCACCGTGGCGGGCGTCCCCCAGAACTGGGTGGACCTCACCGCGACGGCCAGCGGACAGGTGATGGTCTCGACCGTGCCCATCGTGTGGAATCCGCCGCCGCCGCCCGCGGGCCAGTCGTACGTGCTCATCACGTACGCGGACGCGAGCGCGTGCCCGCAGCCGCCGGACTTCTCCCCGTTCGGGTACATCAACCCCGCGGGGGCGACGCAGCTCCTCGCCACGCACCCGCAGATGAGCTGGCTCTCCACCACGGCGTCGTCGCCGGCCCGGCCGACGGCGAGCCAGGTGGCGGCCATCAGCACGCCGGCCGCGGCGCACAGGTATTACGTGGGCGTGCAGCTCACGAACATCCCCACGGACGGCAAGCTGTCCGTGTCGATCCCAGGCCCCGACGGCGCGAACACGGTCGTCGCGACGTCCATGAGCATCCCGGCGCCCGGCGCGCTCATCGCGTGGCCGGTCCAGTACCCCGCGTCCTTCCAGACGAGCGCGGTGTGGTCGTACTGGCAAGGTGACACCGCGCCCTCGGGGTCCTTCGGGATCTCGGTGAAGCTCATCATCGCCGGGTAAGGGCCTCGAGGGATCATGTCGACCCGCGACG
The DNA here is from genome assembly GCF_028553905.1 of Sorangium sp. So ce836. Taxonomy (NCBI): domain Bacteria; kingdom Pseudomonadati; phylum Myxococcota; order Polyangiales; family Polyangiaceae; genus Sorangium; species Sorangium sp. So ce836. The sequence continues at coordinate 12,943,281 of NZ_CP102233.1, forward strand.
AGCACAAGGCTGCTTTCCGGCAGCTCCTGGATCTCCTCCACACGTCCCTCGACACGTGCGCGGCCGCGATCCGCGCGCTGCCGGGGGCCCCGGAGCAGGCGGCGCTGGAGGCGCACTTCGAGGTCCTCCTCGATCGGCACGCGGACCTGTACGGCATTGGCACGTACGAGAACAACGTGACCAGCGCCATCTTCTCGTCCGCCGTCCACAACGAGGCATGGATGGCGCTGGAGCACGAGGCCGAGGCCTCGCGGCCGCGCGTCACGTCCGAGGAGGAGCGGCAGGAGCTCCTCGCCAGGGCCTCCTTGCACCGGCGGCGCGCCCACGCGCTGATCGACGCCTGCCGGCGGGGCCCGCGGCTGCGGGTGCCTCGGGGCATCCCGCACGTGGATCCCTACCGCGGCGTGTACATCGCGCCGGACACCCCCGAGGTGCGCCGCCTGCTCATGTACGATCGAGAGCCGTTCATCCGCTTTCGAGGCGGCGTGGTCGCGACCGTGCGCGACAGCCGGATCGCCGATCTCGAGGCCCTGGGCGCCGCGGTCATCGTGCTTTACCTCGATGGCGACGCGCTCCACGACGCCGCCGTCGGGGCGACGCAGACCGCGGCGGGGCAGCCCGCGCTGGAGCGAGACCTCGCCGCTCGCCTCGAGTACTCCGAGCGGGAGGGCCAAGGGGTCGGTGAGCCCTTCGCCGCCCAGACGCGGCGCGCGCTGCTGCACCAGAATCACGTGCTCCGCCACCTCGGACGCCGCGCGGCCTCGGAGCACCCTGCCGCGCACGAGGCGATGTCTCCGGTGTTGCGGGAGCACACGGCGATGCTCCTCGATGCGCTCGCCGCGTTCCCGGTCGCGCCGGCCGCGCGCGGCGGGCCGGAGGCGCTGCTGTCCGCCGTCGTGGACCAGGAGCGCCGGATGACCGCCCACGCGGCCACCTGGGCAGTTCGCGCCAGCGCGGAGGACGCCGCCGGGCTCCGCGCCCACTTCGAGGCGGCGCAACGCCCCTCCGACGCTCTCACCCCCTTGGTCCGAAACACCGCCCGCTGAGGACGAACGATGCCGCCGCCCCAACGCACCGCCTCCGATCATTACCATTTCTACGAGTACGACTACCTCGCCTCGGCGCCGTGGACGCTGTCGCCGGCGGTGGTCACGAGGAACAACATGCGGTTCTACAGCATGCAGCAGGATCTCCAGGGGCTCGCGGCCTACGGGGCCACCCGGGGCGTCCCCGGCATCCATACCTACCGAGCCGGCGCGACCGTGCCCGACGACGTCGGCGTGAACCGGGACATGACCGTCCTGGCCTTCGGCGGTGGGTTAGGGATGCCGGCGGCCATCATCACCGGGGGGATCCACGCGCGCGAGTGGGTCGCCCCGGCCATCGCCTACCTCATCGCGGAGTACCTCGTCGTCAACTACACCGCTGCTCCGGTCGGCCGCTACCAGACCGCGATCCGGGACCTGGTGGACAACCGCCGGCTCTACTTCGTGCCGATGCTGAACCCCAACGGCAACAGTTACACGGTGAACGACGGGGCCGCGAACAGCCGCTACTGGCGCAAGAACCGCGACACGCTGCCGACCACCCAGGCGGGGTGGCTCGCCGCGCTCCAGAACGGCGTGCCGCCCACTCCGAATCCGCCGTTCGCGAACGTGGCGCCGAACGGGACGAACGTGAGGTATGAGACCCCGCTCTACAAGCGGCCCCTGCCGCCGAACGCGGGAAACAGCTCCTTCACCATCGAGCCGGCGGCGGTCTTCGGCGTGGACCTGAACCGCAACGCGACCACGAGGTACAGCGGGTACAACATCTTCATCCGCAAGCGCCCGGCCGACAACACCGACCCCACGAGCGAGAGCTACTTCGGACCAAGCCGGGCGTCCGCCCTCGAGACCCGGAACATCCAGGGGACCATCGACCACATTCGCAATATCGTGAACGTGAACGTCGATACGATAATCGACTACCACTCCTACGCGCAGCAGATCCTCTATCCCACCGAGGCATACGACCGCGACTTCGTCAACGCGAGCTACAAGAGCCTGGGGCGCATCCTCCAGGCCCTCATCGCGACGTCGCTGTCGTGGTCCTGGTCGTACCAGTACGGGCTCGGCACGCCGGTCAGCCAGATCGGATACGACGCCGTGGGCACGCTCGCCGATCGCTGCGCGACCCAGGCGAACGCGCGGGCGTTCGTCATCGAGCTGGATCCGTCGGGGGATCTCGGCCTGGCCGGGTTCGCGCTGCCGGAGAACAAGATCATGGGGGTGTTCGAGAAGAACATCCGCGCGGCGCTCGCCCTCATCGCCGCGGCGGGGCAGACCTCCCAGGCCACCGCGCGGCGGGTCCGGTACCACTCCATCAACTCCGCCGCAGAGCAGGAGTTCATGGACTGGAACGTCTTCGGCCGAGGCAACCAGCTACCCCTCTAGAAAGCTCCGAGGAGATAGCCATGTCCGACGGCACCGCATCCCAGCTCCTCCAGACGCTCCTGACCTCGCTGTCGCAGGCCCAGGCGGGCGACCCGAACCACGCTCTCCCGCTCACCCCGCCGACGCTCCGCGGCACGGCGGGCGCGCACCTGCTCGACGTCTTCTGGCTCCTCCAGCTCGCAGGCTTCACCCTCACGTCGAACGTGAGCTTGCCTGCGGCAGTGACGTCGAACGTGCTGGTCGTGAGCGGCCAGGGGCAGGGCCTGGCGCTCACCGTCACCTTCGAGGACCTCGGGAACGGCGGCGTCGCCATCGAGGCGCTCTTTCAGGCGCCCGCGCTGGCCACGATCACTGGCACGTTCGGCGCAGCGCTGCCGTCCGGGTTCTACAGCGGTATCGCCACGAGCGGGCCGTCGCCCACGGTGCAAGTGCCCGGGCTCGCCGCCACGCTGACGTTCGCCAATGCGGTTTACGGGCTGGTCGGCGTCGCGGCGCCGCAGAGCGGTCTATGGACGTACGCGCTCGTGCCCCAGATCCAGGGCGACGTGTCGCCGCCGGGCGGAGCGAAGGGCCTGGGCGTCGCGCTCTCGACCGCCACGAGCGGGTACGAGCTGAGGCCGGTGGACGGGCAGAGCTGGTCCTTCGACGACCTCGCGTGGCTCCTTCCCTCCGGGCTGAACCTGCTCGCCGCCTTCCCGGCGATCATCGGCACGGCGGGGCTCGGCCTCCGGTCGTTCGGCCTCTCCCTCTGGCCGAACGCGCCTTTGCTCTCGAACGTGACGCTCGACGTCGCCGACACCTCGGATCCCGCGAAGGCCCTCTGGACCGCGGCCGGCGGGAAGATCGCGCTCACCGACGTCGTGGTCTCCCTGGGGCTCGACTACACCCAAGCGGGTCAGGGGGTCGCGCTGGGCCTCTCGGGGTCCGGCTACGTCCGGGGCAACTTCGTGCTGGGCAGCCTCACCCTGGAGGCGGAGATCCCGTTTCCGCTGGACCAGGGAGTCTGGTCGATCACCGCGCAACCGAACATCGCCTTGCCGGACCTCGGGGACATCGCGCACCTGCTCTCCGGCGGCTCGATGGACAGCCTCCTCCCAGCGGGCCTGTCGAAGGTTGGCGGATTCACGTTCCGGTATCTCCGCGTGGCCGTGGCCGCGCAAGGGTTCGCGCTCCAGGAGTTCACCTTCGCGCTCTCGTCCACGAGCCCCTGGCCGCTCCTCCCCTCGAACGGCCTCACGCTCTCCTCCCTCCGGATCCAGCTCACGATCGACGCGCAGAACGGCGTGCTCGGGACCGTGGGGGGCATGTTCGCGATCGGCGAGCAAGGGCAGGTGCTGGTGGAGTTCGGCCGGAGCGCGTCCACCGCGCCGTGGCGCCTCGACGTGATCTCGCCGGTGATCGCGCTCCCGTCGATCGGCGAGATGGCCACGCTGGCGAACGGGGCGGACCTCGGGAGCTACATCCGGGCGTCCGGCCTCGATCGGCTCCACTTCCTCATCCAGAAGCTGAACCTCGGGCTCACCGTCTCGCCCACGGCGCTGACGAACCTCGGGATGACGATCGCGCTCGCCAGCGCGGCGGATCCGCTCACGCCGACCCTGGACTGGGAGGTGATCCCCGGCGTGCTCACGCTGACCGAGTTCTCGGTCGGCTTCCAGCTCACGTGGAGCCCGTCGTTGACCGCCGTCGTGCAGGGCGCCTTCACCGCGAACGGGTTGACGTTCGAGGTCGGCTTTGGAAAGGGCGGCAGCTCGGACGCGTTCGTGGCGGCGTACACCCACGGCGCAGGCACGGGCACGATCGACGTCAAGCAGCTCATCGCGACGATCTCGCCCAGCGTGGCCTCGATCCTGCCCGACGGGCTCGTCGTCGACATCGCCGACGCGCTGCTAGCGTACATCAACGCGAACGGCACGAAGAAGTACCTGTTCGCGATGGACATCGCGGTCGAGTTCCCGCTGTCGAGCCTCCCGCTCGTCGGCAAGGCCCTCCCCGCGGACGCGATGGTGGGCATCAAGAACGTGAAGCTCGTGGTGACGTCCGACGCGTTCACGGCGGCGGACGTGGCGGCGGTCAATCAGCTCATGGCCGACCTCCAGGTGCCGGTGAAGCCGCTCCCGCCGACGAGCGCGGCGGCCGACGCGCAGGCCATCCCGAAGGGCTTCTCGATGGCGGCCGAGCTCGTGCTCGGCAGCCTGAGCCTCCTCGTGACGAGCCCGCCGCCCGCGCCTCCTTCCGCGCTCGCCGCGACCGCGACGGCGCTCGCGGGCGCGGCCGCGCCAGGCAGCGACGTGATGTGGATCGACGTGCAGAAGAGGTTCGGTCCGGTCACCTTCCAGAAGATCGGCTTTTCGTACCAGCACGGGTCCCTGTTCGTGCTCACGAACATGGCGCTCGCAGCGGGAGGCCTGGAGATCGACCTCCTCGGGCTGGGCATCGGCTCGCCGATCGAGTCGCCGAGCGTGGAGCTCACGATCCAGGGGATCGCGGTCAGCTTCCAGGAAGGACCCATCAGCATCCAGGGTGGGCTGCTCGGCACGCTGTCGCCGGTGAACTTCGTGGGCGTGCTGTCGGTGCGCGTGCCCGAGCTGGCCCTCGCGGCGTTCGCCGGATACGCGGAGTACCAGGATCACCCGTCGTTCTTCCTGTACGGCATCCTGAACGCGCCGCTCGGCGGGATACCTGCGTTCTTCGTCACCGGGGCGGCGGTCGGGTTCGGCTTCAACCGGCAGCTCGTCATCCCGGACGTGAGCCGTGTCGCGAGCTTCCCGCTGGTCGCGTGGGCGACGGGCGGGGACGACCCGCCGACGATGGACCCGACGCGGCCCATCAGCGATCAGGTGCAGGGGGTCCTCGCGCGGCTCGTGTCGTCCGGCGTGGTGGCGCCGAGCGTCGGAGATTACTGGCTCGCCGCGGGTCTCAGCTTCACGAGCTTCACCGTCGTCGACTCCTTCGCGCTCGCCACGGTCACCTTCGGGAACACCTTCGAGATCGCTCTCCTCGGGATCTCGACCCTCCAGATCCCGCCGGACGCGCCGGTCGCGGAGGTCCAGATCGCGCTCGAGGTGTCCTTCTCTCCGTCCACGGGCCTGCTCGCCATCGCCGGACACCTCACCCCGAGCTCGTACATCCTGTCGAAGGACGCGCGCCTGACGGGCGGGTTCGCCTTCTATCTCTGGTTCTCGGGCGATCGCGCCGGGGAGACGGTGCTCACCTTCGGCGGCTACAACCCGAATTTCACGGTCCCGAGCTACTATCCCACCGTCCCCAGGCTCGGGCTGAGCTGGCAGGTGACCCCCGAGCTGGCCATCGTGGGCGGGCACTATTTTGCGCTCACGAACAACGTGATCATGGCCGGCGGGCAGATGAGCGCCACCTGGAGCAGCGGGCCGGTCCGCGCCTGGTTCACGGTGTGGGCGGACTTCTTGCTGCAGTTCAAGCCCTTCCACTACTTCATCGACGCGGGCATCGATCTCGGCGCATCCTTCAGCGTCAAGATCTGGTTCGTCCGCGTGTCGATCACCGTCCACGTCGGCGTGGGCATCCAGATCTGGGGACCCTCGTTCGCCGGGAAGGCGACCGTGGACCTCTCGATCATCTCGTTCACGATCTCGTTCGGCGCGTCGTCGCAGGACACATCCACGACGGTGCCGTGGCGCCAGTTCGTGTCGGATGTGCTCCCCGGCCAGACGAGTGTTTCGTTGCAGGCCGCGCGCCCGCGGAGCCGATTCGCGCGGCCGGGCGCCTCGCGGCGCCGCGGCTCGGGCGTCGCCGGGGCGTCTCTCGGGGACCCCACGACGTCGCCGCTCGTCCGGTTCACCGTGTCCCAGGGCCTGGTCCGGGTCCTCGACGATACCCCCTCGGCGCCCGTGTACCTCGTCAATGGGGAGACGTTCCGCGGCCACGTGAAGACCGTCATTCCGATCAAGACGAGCACCTTCTCGGGGCAGGTGTCGCTCGCGCCCGACAGCGAGCAGCCGCAGGACGCGCAGGGCAACGTGATCGCCCCGAACGTCGCCTTCGGCGCGGGGCCCGCTGGCATCGGCAATGCGGACTTCCAGCCCGGGCTCGCGCTCGCGGTGCAGTCCTCGGAGCTGTCCACGTTCCACGCGGTGCGCGCGCTCGTGAACGCGCCCAAGGCGTTCTGGGAGCTGAAGACCTTCGACGCGCACGGGGTCCCCGTCGTGGATCCGGCCACGGCGCTCACGTCGAGCACCATCGTGAACGCGCTCGGCGGCTACGACCTCGTGCCCGTCGTCGCGCCGCCGGACACCACCCTTCCGGTCCCGCTCGAGGCGCTGCTCTTCACGCTGGAAGATGACATCCAGCCATTCTCGTGGACGAACGCCGTCATCCCGACGACGGACCCGTTCACCACCGAGACCGTGGCACAGACGATCGCGACGCGGACCGTGAGCACGGTGCGGAGCGCGCTCATCGCCGCCATGGCAGGGCAGGGCGTGACGGTGGATCCGAACGTGCACGTCACCTCCCTGTCGGACCCCGCGAACGACGACCTGGACGCCGCTCCGCGGCTCCGCTTGCTCGGTGAGATGCGCTCGGCATGACGAAGCGTGACGAAGGAGGAGACGCGGTGAGCAGCACGAGCACAGCCCAGAGGTACGTTACGTTCATTCAGGACGACACGCCGCCGCTCCGGACTGGCACCTACGTGGTGACGGCCGAGGAGAACATTCCGAACCAGAGCCCAGGCACCTTCTCCGCGCAGGCGACGCTGGTGGTGAGCGGCGAGCGATTCTCCCTCGCCCCGGAGGACATCGCCAGCGTGTTCCCGCCGAACCTCGCGAACGGCGAGCTCGACGGCGTGCTGCCCCACGTGGTCTTGCGCCGCCGGACCCTGCCGTGGGAGCGGATGCTCAAGAACGGCGATTCGACCTACAACCAGGATCCCTGGCTCGCGGTGCTCGTGCTCGCGGACGGCGAGAACCCCATTCCCGCGGCCATGCTCGCGAAGGACCTCGTCCCCGCGGGCACGGTCATCACGGTGAAGGAATCCAACGTGACGGGGACTGGCACCCTGCCCGCGTCGATCCTCTCCTACGGCGCGGCGACCCTGAACCCGATGGGATACGGCGAGACGCCGGACGACCGGTGCACGGTGATCGACCTGCCGCTCGCCACGTGGAACAAGGTCGCGCCGTCGGCCGCCGATGTGCAGTACCTCGCGCACATCCGCGAGGTGGACACGACCGAGGGCGTCGACAGCGCCACCACGACGGAGCTCTGCGCCGTGGTGATGGCGAACCGGATCCCGTCAACCACGGCGGTCACGCACGCGTTCCTCGTGTCCCTGGAGAACATGGCGGACTACCTTCCGGCGGACGACGGCGGCCAGAGCCCGTCGATCCCAGCGGGGACGACGGCCGTGCGCCTCCTTTGCTATCGCGCCTGGTCGTTCACGGCGAACACGATGGACCAGACGCTCGAGGCGCTGCTCACGAACCTGAACCGCGCGCCCGATTCGAATGCGCTGTCCACCCTGGCGTTGCCCCTGAACGGGCCGCCTCCCAGCGCGGCCGAGATCCAGCGTGCGCTGGCCAATCAGGCCCTCGGCACCCTCTCGACGGCGGACGCCGCGGTGCTCGTCCAGCAAGCGCTGATGCTCGGCTACGTACCCATGACTCACCACCTGCGCCACGGCGGTCAGACCGTCTCCTTCTACCGCGGACCGCTCCTGCCGGCCCCGAACCCCGCGCCGCCCAGGTCCGCCGCCCTCTACTCGGGCCCAGACGCGGCGAACGCCTACAACCCGGACACGGGCATGTTCGACGTCTCGTACGGCGCGGCGTGGCAGCTCGGCCAGCTCCTGATGCTGCAAGCCACGGGCGTGGCGAACGCGCTCTACCGGTGGAAGCTGTCCGTCATCCAGTCGGACGCCGTCGCCGCGGAGGAGGCGCTGCTCCAGGCGAGGCTCGGCGGAGCGAAGGTCTTCCCGAGCTTCCTGGAGAAGCGCGCCGTCCGGGCCGCGGGCGCTGCGCCGCCGCTCCCCCCCGAGGTGCTCGACTGGCTGGCTCAGCTCGCGACGCTGACGAGCGTGCCCTTCAACTACCTCGTTCCCGACGAGCGAATGCTGCCGCCGGAGTCGATCCGCTTCTTCTACGTGGACGAAGGGTACGTGGACGCGCTGCTCGACGGCGCGTTCAGCGTGGGGCGCCGGACGGCGTCGGCGGGCGAGCTGGAGACGGTGCATGCGCCGCGAGTCCGGCTCGACGCGCGCCGCCACATGCGGACGCTCCGCAAGAACGACCCACGGTCGCGCGCCGCATGGCTGGCCGATCCCGCGCCGGACGCGAACGGACCGATCACGGGCTTCCTGCTCCGGTCCGCCGCGGTCAGCGGCTGGCCGAACCTGCGTTTCCGCGGCTTCTCGGACGGCGCGCGCACCACCGAGATCCCGCGGGTGGCGGTGCGGCGCCTCTCGGACAGCGTGACGATGGCGCTGTTCCGTGGCGTGCTCGGCTCGCTGCTCATCCAGGAGCCGCCCGAGCAGCTCCACTCCGGCGTGGAGCTCGGCCCCTCCGGCACGTACTTCACGACCTTGCGCGAGGTGAACCCTCCCACGCCGGGCCGGCAGTACACCACGAACCCGACCACCAAGGCGACGCCGTGCGATCCCTCTGGCACGCGCGCCGTCGCCTGCGTGACGACCCGGGCGGACGGGCAGACGCTCCAGGTGGCCAGCGCCGCGGCGACGATCGCGTCGCGGCTCACCGGCGACTTCGGCCAGACGCTGCCGAACGGGGTGACGTCGGCGGAGTGGGCCCTGGAGATGAGCAAGGGTGTCGTGGAAGTGGCCTTCGCGGAGGCATCGTCATGAGGAGCATGGGTGTCGCGGGCACGACGGGCCTCATCGTCCCGCTCGACGTGGAGGCCTATTGCGTGGGCGCGGTGGACGCGCACGAGCAGACGGTCGGCTTCGCTGGGGCGACGACGACGTACGCCGAACAGACGACCGATCCGCTCCCCGCGTTCCTCGGCGTCAACGTGAGGCGCGACTACGACCAGCCGCCGCTCTGGCCCATGGAACAGGGCGTCCACCTGCACTGGGCCATGCCGGACGCGCTGACCCGGGCGGACTCGACGGACCTGACCTTCCCTGCGCTGCCCAACCGCTGGCTCGTGACGCGCGTCGTCGTGTCCGGCGGGCCGCTGGCCTCGAAGAGCTGGATCGTGATGAGCGACGCCCTCTCCACCGTGCGCCCGGATGGCAAGAACGCGCCCACGTTGCCGGTGAAGGAGCCTCCCGCCGCGGCGAGCGGCCCGCCGGGTCGCGGGTTCCGGTACCTCGGCGCATGGCAGCTGTTCGACGGGAGCTGGACCGATCCGACCCCACCGCCGGGCACGACCATCGTCGATCTGTGCGGCGCTCCGATCCACGCGGCGGCCAGCGGCGACATCGCCTTCGCGGCGTTCTACCCGAACGCGCGCGACGTGTTCGGCTTCTGGGACGACCTCTCGGACGTGGACACCAGCCACGGTGCGGTCAACCTGATGTACGTCGTCACCGGTTATTACAGCGACCCGGCGGACGACCCCGTGGCCGGAGGTAAGGACCCTGCCTCTCTGTCCGACGAGCGCGGCTGGGAGCTCCTGGCCGCCGCGAGCCCGGCGTCATACTCGCTCTACAGCGGATTTGCGCAGGACATCGTCTGGAGCCCTTCGACTCGGTACATCTCGCAACAGGGCGCGCCGCTCGCGCTCGACGTGGCCGTCGGCAACCACCCGGCGGAGGCGCTCTCTGCGTACATGGCCGGCAAGAGCCAGCCGCAGCCGGCCGGGTTCGAGGACCTCTTGACCCTGTTCCAGCTCGGCCTCCTGAGCGGCCTCGCCGCGCCCGTGCCCGGGCAGCTCGCCGCCCTCGACGAGGAGCTGCTCGCCCGTCAGTTCGGCGCCACGCCCGCCGGCACGCTGCACACCCTCGTGGCCGCGGACGACAGCGCCCCGGACGAGGCGGGGGCGGCCACGCCGCCGCCCCTGCCCGTCGCCCTGGCCGACGCGCTGAACCTCCTCAATGAATACCAGGCCGAGGCGGACGAGATGGCGCGGATCGTGACCGCGTTCAAATGGCAGCTCTTCGCCGACTGGTACCGTCTCTTCCAGGTGGCGCGTGACAACGAGAACGAGGCATTCAACGCCTTCTCGACGCGAGCCGCCGGCTGGTCCACGACGCAGGGCCTCTTGACGGGCGCGCAGGACAAGCTGGCTGCCCAGCTCCAGGCGGTGGGCCAGATGCTGCCGGCGGGGTACGCCTTGCAGCAGGTCCCGGCGCAGGCGTCGCTCGCTCCCACGGAGCCTGTCGTGCTGCTCGCCGGCGACGCGGTCCGCCTGGCGACGCGGTACGGAGGCGACGGCCGGTTCCACCCCGAAGGCAAGCTCGCGTGCCGCACGAACGACGCCGTGGTCACCGCCGTGACGCTGAGCAAGGTAGGCGGTGGCACCGTGACCCTGAGCGCGAGCCAGGTTGAAGCCCTCAGTCCGCCGTCGCCGAACCACCTCCCGTACGCGTCGGACATAGCCGCGCTGGTGCTCGAGGCCGTGCTCCTGAACACGCGGATCGCGGCGGCGGCGAGCGGGAACGCCGACGCGGCCCTCACGACCGCGCTGGACGCTGCCCTCAAGGGCGGCGCCCCCAGCGGCGCGTACCAGGCTTTCACCGGCACCCTGCCGTCTCCGGTCGCCGTGACGTGGTGGGAAGGCGAAAATCCTTGGCTTCCTTTCCAGGTGCTGTGGACCGCGAACTACCATCCGCTGTCCCCGACGGTCACCTCCTCCGGCGCGCTCTCGCCCTACGCCCCTGCGGTCGTGACCGGCAACTTCGCGCTGGACACGGACGACCCGCGGTTCATGGCGTACGCGCCGAACGGGCCCGGCAGCATCGACGTGGATCCTTCCAAGGTGTCGTTCGATCCCACCCTCCCCGGCTCGGGCACGGTGGCGTACACGGGCGCCGGCGTCCTGTCCTCGAAGACGGCGGAGAACCTCGCCGATCAGATCACGAAGTACCTCGCGAGCCACGCCGACCCGACGCTGTCCGCCGTCCTGTCCGAGCTGCAGGCGACGCCGATCGTGATGCAGGCGATGACCGGCCTCAACAGCGCTTTCCTGATGCGCGCGCAGGCGCTCCAGCTCGACATCGGCGTGTCGTCCGCCGCGCCGATGCCGTTCCAGGTGGCCACGCGACAGACCACGTCGATCATCACCCAGCGCGACGACATCCCGCCTCTCTCGCCCCTCTTCAACGGCGCCTTCTCCCCGCTGCGCGCCGGCTTCATGAAGCCGAGCCTCACGGTGCTCGACGCGTTCGGGCAGAAGCGCCCTGTCGAGATCCAGAACGTCTACATCTCTCGCACGCTCGCCACCACGTACCGCGGCGAGGCCGTGCCGGGCGTCGTGACGCTGCCGCCGCGCCTCGTCCAGCCGTCGCGCCTCCTCTTCCGGTGGCTCGCGGCGGACGCGGCCGAGTACGTCGAGATGAACGATCACCCCGCGACCACGCCCATCTGCGGCTTCCTCCTGCCGAGCCACCTCGTCGTCGGCGTGTTCTTCTACAACGCCCTCGGCGCCCCGCTGGGCGCGCTGTCTCTGACCGGTGACAAGACGAGGGTCGTGTGGCAGGCCACGCCCGGGGACGACGCGACGGTGGACCAGGACGTGGCCACGGTCATGGCCTCTCAGAACCCGCACCTCCGCGACCTCGCCGTCGCCCTCGGCGCGTCCACGCCGGCCTTCTTCGAAGCGTTCTGGACAGCGCTCGACGCCGCCGCGACCTCGACCGCGCCGTCCACGCTCCCGAGCCAGTCCGGCCTCGCCCTCCTGGTGGGTCGCCCGGTGGCCCTGTGTCAGGCGTCTCTGCGCCTCGCGCTGTCGGAGACGGTCGCGTATAACCAGTCCTTCTCGACGCTCGTCGACGGCCAGACGTTCGAGGACACCGACAGCGGGATCAGCGGCCTTCGGCTGCCGGTGGTCCTCGGCGACCTGAAGCGGCTCGACGACGGCCTGGTGGGCTATTTCAAGCAGGGTGCCGAGGGCGCATACGACCTGTCCACCTTCTATACCGAGGCAGCGACCTCCGGAGCCACGTCCGGCGTGGTGGTGCCATCGACGACGAGCCTGCTGCTCAGCCCCTCCGCGCCGCCGGAAGGCGCGGCCCCTTCGCCCTCGCTCGGGGCGCAGAAGGTGCTGATGCTGCTCGATCCGCGCGCGGCGGTCCACGCGGTCACGGGCATCTTGCCGACAGCGACCCTGTCCATACCGCCGGATCAGTATGCGGACACGCTGGCGGATCTGAACGTGACGTTCCAGGTCAGTCCGGTGCTCCAGCCGGCGCCGGGCGTCTCTCTGCCGCTGCCCACCATCGGCGGCGTGGAGTTCGCGTTCATCGAGGAGGAGACGCTGTCGAGCGGCAAGACCTGGCGGGTGATCGCCGACATCGCCGCTCCCATTGCGGGCGCCGTCTGGCAGTACAGCCCCCAGGCGCTCACCGAAGGGTGGCTCCGCGTCAACCCGACGGTGCTCCGCTTCGCGCTGACGAACGCGAGCGGCGCGCCGGTCGTCCAGTCCGGAGCCGGCGCCAGCTTGGTGTTGACGGTGACCAACCTGCGGAAGGTGCCGACCACGTTCTCACCCGGCAAGATCGTGAACGAGGACGCGGCCAAACAAGGCTCCTCGATCTACATCCACTTCGGCCAGCTCGTGCCCGACGACGCGGTGTCTTCGATGTCCCTGGCCGCGGCGGGGTGGACGTTCTCTGCCCTCTCGGACGACGTGCGAGGCCACTACTGGGCGGCCACCCCCGCCTCGGAAGCCGTCACGCTCGCGCCCGGGGCGAGCTTCACGGTGGCGTTGACCAACATGACCATCGCCTCGGGCATCTCGCGAGCGAAGGTGTACTTCGACTACTACGGGGTCACCCCCGACGCCGACGGCGTGGACGTGTCGCAGCTGGCGGTGCAGTCGCCGGGGAGCAGCGTTGCGCGGGCCGTGGCCTCGGGGCGGGGGTAGCGAGGAGACCCGTGCCAGGAGGTTGCGGGATCTCGTGACGCTGGTCCGCCCGCTCGACGGATCGTCCACGGGAGACGCAGGCGCCGCCCTGACGCTGGCAACATGACGCATTGCGCTAGAAGCTCGCGCGACCGTGCGCGGGCGCACGAGCACATCCGGCGCAGGATGCTGCTGCGCGATCTCAGCAGATGCGCGGCAGCTGCTCGCCCGAGAGCAGATCGAGCGTGCGCCGGGTCCCGAGCCGGGTCCTCAGGACGACGCCGCCCCTCCCCTCCCCGACGATCCGACCGATGCGCGCGGCCCCCCGGCCGAGCGGGTGGTCGCGCAGGCTCGCCAGGGCGCGCTCGGCGTGGGCTTCCGGCAGGAACGCGACGAGCCGGCCCTCGCACGCCACGTAGAGCGGGTCGAGCCCGAGCAGCTCGCACGCGCCGAGCACCGCGGGCTCCACGGGGATCTTCGCCTCCTCCACCTCGACGTGGACGCCCGCGTCGAGCGCGATCTCGTTGAGCACGGCCGCGAGCCCGCCGCGGGTCGGATCCCGCAGGCAGTGGACGTCGATCCCCGACGCGAGCAGCGCCGCCGCGAGGTCCGCCACCGGCGCGCAGTCGCTCTCCACGGGCTCCTCGAAGGCCAGCGCCTCCCGCACGGACAGCACCGCGATCCCGTGCCGCCCCACGTCGCCGGACACGAGGACGGCGTCCCCCGGCCGGACCCGGCGCGGCGCGACGGCCACGCCCTCGGGCACCACGCCGATGCCGGCCGTGTTGATGAACAGACCATCGCCCTTGCCCCGGTCGACCACCTTCGTGTCGCCCGTCACGAGCTCGACCCCGCACGCGTCCGCGGCGGCGCGCATCGACAGCGCGATCCGATGGAGCTCTCCGATGGGCAGCCCCTCCTCCACGATGAAGCCGGCGCTCAGGTAAGCGGGCCGGGCGCCCGTCACGGCCAGGTCGTTCACCGTGCCGTAGACGGACAGCGTGCCGATGTCGCCTCCGGGAAAGAAGCGCGGATGCACGACGTAGGTGTCCGTGGTGAACGCGAGCGACGCGCCGCCGAGCCGCACGACGGCGCCGTCGTGACGGGCCGCGAGAGGGGCGCTGTCGAAGGCGGGCAGGAAAACGCGCTCGATGAGCTCGCGCATGAGCCGCCCGCCGCCCCCGTGAGCGAGCTGGACCGTCCTTTCGCGCAGCGGCACGGGGCAGCTCATCTCGAACCGCGCGGCGGGTCCGCCCTCCGGTAACGGTAGTAGGCCGCGCACGCGCCCTCCGAGGAGACCATCGTGGCGCCCAGCGGGGTCTCCGGCGTGCAGCGTGTGCCGAACGCGGGGCAGTCTGGCGGCTTGATCACCCCCTGGAGCACGAGGCCGCTCTTGCAGGTGGTCGACGCTCGGGGCTCCGGGTCGCCCGACGGCGCCCAACGCCGCTCCGCGTCGTGGTCCGCGTACGGCGGCCGGAGCCCGAGCCCGCTCCGGGCGATGGGACCGATGCCTCGCCAGGTCCGGGGCACGACCTCGAAGACCTCCCGGAGCATGCGCTGCGCAGCCTCGTTGCCGGCCTCGCGCACCGAGCGGGCGTACTGGTTCTCCACCTCGGCGCGGCCCCCCTCGAGCTGCCGGACGCACATGAAAATGCCCTGGAGGATGTCCATCGGCTCGAAGCCGGTGACCACGATCGGGACGCGGTGCTCGGCGGCCAGCGGGCGGTACGCGTCGATGCCCATCACCGTGCAGACGTGGCCCGCGGCGAGGAACCCGTCGACGCGACGGTCCGGCGCCCGGAGGATCACCTCCATCGCGGGCGGCACGAGCACGTGCGAGACGAGGAGCGAGAAGTTCCGGACGCCGCGGCGCCGCGCCTCGAACACCGCCATCGCGTTCGCGGGCGCCGTGGTCTCGAAGCCGACCGCGAAGAAGACGACCTCACGGCCCGGCAGGCGCTCAGCGAGCGCCAGCGCGTCGAGCGGCGAGTAGACGACGCGCACGTCGCCGCCGCGCGACTTCACCGCGAACAGGTCCTCGCTCGATCCGGGGACGCGCAGCATGTCGCCGAACGAGCAGAACGTGACCTCGCGGCGCGAGGCGATCCCGAGCGCGCGATCGATGAGCTCGACCGGCGTGACGCACACCGGGCAGCCGGGGCCGTGCAGGAGCGAGATCTCCGGGGGCAGGAGCTCATCCAGGCCGAAGCGCACGATGGCGTGCGTCTGGCCGCCGCAGACCTCCATGATCGACCAGGGGCGGGAGACCTCGCGCCGGATCGCCTCCACGTACGGCGCGATGCGCTGCGCGTCGCGGTACTCGTCGATGAACCTCATCGCGGCTCGTCCCCCTCGCGCGCGGCGCCGAGCTCATCGAGGTAGGAGAGCGTCCTCCGCGCCGACGCCTCGTCGACGCGGCTGATGGCGAAGCCCGCGTGCACGATCACGTAATCGCCGGCCTCGGCCTCCGGTACGTAGGCGAGGCAGATCTCCTTGACGATCCCGCCGAAGGCGACGCGGCCGAGCCGGAGGTCGCCACCCGTGACGCCGAGGACCTTGCCGGGGACGCCGAGGCACATCGTCACGCCTCCACCGCGTCGGCGCCCGCGCCGCGCCGCGCGGCCACGAAGACCTGGCCGAGGGACAGGCCGCCGTCGCCCGGCGGGTAGAGCCTCGGCGTGTAGACCTCGACGCCGCGCGCGGCGAGGCGCTCGCGGATCGACGCGGCGAGGAGCGCATTCTGGAAGCACCCGCCCGCGAGCACGACGCGCCCGAGGCCGGTCGCGGCGGCGAGCGCCTCGGCGACGTCCACGAGCGCCGCGTGAAAGCGGGCCGCGATGACGCCGGGCGGCACACCGTCGCGCCGATCGGCCAGCGCCGCGTCGATCAGCGGGCCGAAGTCGATCACCGCCGGCGCCCCCGGCGCGCCGGCGCGCACCGGCAGCGGATAGCCCACCTGCCCGCCGGCCGCCTCGGCCAGGCACTCCAGCTCCATGGCGGCCTGCCCCTCGAAGCTCGCCGTCCCGCGCAGGCCCGCGAGCGCCGCCACCCCGTCGAACAGGCGACCCACGCTGGTCGTGCGCGGCGAGCCCGTCCCGCGCGCGAGCAGGGTGAGCAGCGGGCCGAGCTCGGCCTCGCGGAACCAGGCGCGCGCGAGGTCCCGGGCGCCCTCGCCGCGGACCTCCCAGAGCAGCCCGAGCGCGGAGCGGCGCGGCTCCCTCATGGCGCGCTCGCCGCCCGGCAGCGGGAAGGAGCGGAGGTGCGCCGCGCGGCGGGAGGACGCCCCGTCCACGATCAGCGCCTCGCCGCCCCAGAGCGCGCCGTCGAGCCCGTAGCCGGCGCCGTCCCACGCGAGGCCGAGGACCGGGCCATCGAGGCCGTGCTCGGCCATGCAGGCGGCGACGTGCGCGAGGTGGTGCTGCACGCGGACGAGCGGCGCGCGGAAGGCCGCCGCGAGCTGCTCGGCGATGCGGCTCCCCGCGTAGTCGGGGTGGAGATCGCAGGCGACGCGCTCCGGCCGCACCCGGAACAGGCGCGCGAGGTCGAGCGCCGTGCGCTCGATGAGCGCGGCGCCCTCCGCGGTGTACGCGTCGCCGAGGTGCTGGCTGACGACCACCTGGCCGTCGAAGAAGAGCGCCGTCGTGCTCTTCAGGTGGCCGCCGAGGGCGAGGATCGGCGGGGCGGCGACCCGCAGCGGGAGGGGCAGCGGGGTGAACCCGCGCGCGCGGCGGAGGAGCTCGAACCCGGCCGGCCCGACGCGGGCCACGGAGTCGTCGAGGGGGCGCGCGATGGGCCGGTCGTGCACGAGGAACAGGTCGGCGACGCCGCCCAAGCGCTCCAGCGCGTCCGAGGTGTCGATGCAGATCGGCTCGTCCGAGAGGTTGCCGCTCGTGCAGACCACCGGGCGCCCGACGAGCTGGAGCATCAGCCGGTGGAGCGGCGTGTAGGGAAGCAGCGCCCCGAGGCGCGCCACGCCCGGCGCGACCGCGTCGGCGATGGCGACCCGCGCAGCGGCGGGCGCGAGCCGCCGCAGCAGCACGATCGGCGCCTCGGGGCCGAGCAGCGCGTCCGCCTCCGCAGGGGATACGTGGCAGGCGTCCCGCACGGCGCCGAGCGAGCCGAACATCACGGCGAACGGCTTTGCGTCGCGGCGCTTCCGCCGGCGCAGGAGCGCGACCGCGTCCGGCGACGTCGCGTCGACGAGCAGGTGGAACCCGCCGAGCCCCTTCACGGCGACCACCCTCCCCGCCAGCACCGCGGCCGCGGCCTCGCGGAGCGCGCCGTCGGGCGACCCGGAGCCCCCGAGGCGCGGCTCCATCGGGTCTCCGGCGGAGGTCACGAGCTGGACGCGCGGGCCGCACGCCGGGCAGGCGATGGGCTCCGCGTGGAAGCGCCGGTCCGCGGGGTCCTCGTACTCCGCGGCGCACGCGGCGCACATCGCGAAGCGCTCCATCGTGGTGCTGGCCCGGTCGTACGGGAGCCCCGAGAGGATGGTGTAGCGGGGTCCGCACCGCGCGCAGCTCGTGAAGGGGTAGCGGCGGCGGCGGCCGGTCTCGCTGTCCACCTCGCGGGCGCACGCCTCGCAGACGGCGAGATCCGCGGGCACCGACGGGCGCGCCCCGCTCGCCGCCTCGCTGCCGAGGATCTGGAACGGACCGGTCTCCTCCTCGGCCCGCGGCTCGATCTCGATGCGCTCGACGCGCGCGGGCGCGCTGGGCTCGCGGGTCAGCCCTGCGACGAAGGCGTGGAGGCTGCGCTCCGGCCCCTGCACCTCGATCTCGACCCCGTCGGGGCGGTTCCGCACCCAGCCGCCCAGGCCGAGCGCGGACGCACGGCGGTACACGAGGGGGCGGAAGCCCACGCCCTGGACGATGCCCTGCACGCGGAGCGCGAGGCGCGGCATGGCTACTCGACCTCCAGCGCGTCCAGCCCGAGCCCCAGGCGCCCGAGGAGCGTCGCCTGGTCGCCGCCGCAGCGCGGGCAGAGCAGCACGTGATGGTCGGGCGCGTACGTGCCGCCGCAGGAGAGGCAGCGCGCCTCGACGCGCAGGAGCCGCAGATCGAGGCGCGCTCCCTCGGCCGGCGTGCCGCGCGCGTGCGCCGCGAAGTGGAGCGAGAGGCTCTCCGGCGAGAGCGCCTCGGCCTCGGCCACCCAGCCGCGCACCGAGAGGACCCGCGTCGCCCCCTCGGCCGCGGCGCGGTCCAGCGCGGCGGAGAGCAGCTGCCTTGCGATGGAGGACTCGTGCACGGGCTCACCCTCCGAGGACCGAGAGGACGCGGGCGACGGCCCGGGGGACCGCCGCGGCCACCTCGGGCGACAGGCCATTCCTCTGCTGAGAAGGCCTTCCGATGCTCACGCCGACGATGCGGATGTCGGGCGACAGACGGTCCGGCGCAGCGAGGCGCGCGAGCTCGATGGCCTGCCCCACGCCGAGGCCGTGCGTCGAGACCGGGACAGGCGCGCCGGCGGCGAGGTCCGAGGGCGAGAGATCGAGCACCTCCCCGGACGGCGACGCGAGCACGGCGTCGACGATCACCACCGTCGCGGGCGTCTGGAGGAGCGAGACGAGCGCGCTCGCGTCCCTCGCCTCGACGAGCTCCGCGCCGCCCGGGGGACCCCGGCGGCGCAGCGCCTCGAGCACGGCGAGCCCGGCCGCGTCGTCCCCGGCGGCCCGTTGCCCGAGACCGATGATCCGCGCGGTCATCGCGGCGCCTCCTCGACGCGCAGCGTGAGAAAGTGCGTCGCGCAGGAGATGCAGGGGTCGTGGTTGCGCACGGCCTGCTCGGCGCGCGCGGTCGCCTCGCGGTGCGGCAGCGACGCGAGCGACGGTGACAGCGCGCAGAGGTCCTCCTCGATCGAGCGCTGGTTCTGCGATGTGGGCGGGACGATCTTCGCGTCCAGGATCGTCCCCTCGGCGTCGAGCGTGTAGCGGTGGTACAGGAAGCCGCGCGGCGCCTCGGAGCCGCCGTAGCCCGTGCCCGCCCGGACCGCCGCGGGCGCGACGAACGGCGCCGGCGGGGGCGCGTACGCCTCGATGATCCGGATCGACTCCTCGAACGCCTGCAGGATCTCCACGAGGCGCACGAGCAGGCTCCGGAACGGGTTGCGGCACGGGACGGCGAGGCCGGCCGCCCGCGCCGCGTCCTGGACCTCGGGGAGGAGGCGATCGAAGCTCAGGTTGAAGCGCGCGAGCGGGCCGCACAGGTAGCTGCCGCTGCCGCGAATCCGGGACCTCAGCGCCGTCGACCAGGAGACCTGCTCCTCGACGAAATGCGCGTCGTACGCGCGCACCTCGATGTCGAGCCCGCCCGAGGAGACGAGGCGCCCCTCGGCGATCGCGTACGTGTCGTCGCTGCGGAGCGCGACGAACTCGTAGGGCCGCTCGAGCTCCGGACACGGCAGCGTCGCCATCCAGGCGAGGCACGCGCGCGTGTGCTCCCGCCCGGCGCGCAGCTCCGGGAGCAGGCGCTCGAGCGCCGCGCGGGACGGCGCGCTGTAGAAGCCGCCGACGCGGGCGCTCACGGGGTGGATCTCCCGGCCCCCGAGGAGCGCGACGATGGCGTTGCCCGCCTTCTTGATGGCGAGGCCCTGCGCGACCCAGTCGCGGTGGTCGCGCGCCATCGCGACCGCGTCCGGGTAGCCGAGGAAATCGGGCGCGTGCAGCAGGAAGACGTGCAGGGCGTGGCTCTCGATCCACTCGCCGCAGTAGAGGAGGCGCCTGAGCGCGCGGAGCTCCGGGCCGAGCTCGATGCCGAGCGCGTCCTCCATCGCGCGGCAGGCGCTCGTGATGTACGCGACAGGGCAGATGCCGCAGATGCGGGACGTGATGTCGGGCGCCTCCGCGTAGCCCCGGCCGCGGAGGAACGCCTCGAAGAACCGCGGGGGCTCGAAGATCGACAGGCGCGCCTCCTTCGCCCGCCCGTCCTCGATCACGAGCGTCAGCGAGCCCTCGCCCTCGACGCGGGCGAGGTAGTCGACGGCGATCGTGCGCGTCTCAGCGCTCATGCCGCTCGCTCTCCGCGCGGAACGCCGGGGCGTTCGCGTTGAAGGTGCGGTGGAGCCGCACGAGGTCGCGCTCCGGCACGCCCGCCGCCTGGAACGCGCGCGAGAGCGACTCCATGTTGGGCGCCTCCATCGGCCCGAAGCAGCCGTAACAGCCGCGCTGGTAGGTCGGGCAGAGCGCGCCGCAGCCCGCGTGCGTCACCGGGCCGAGGCAAGGTGTCCCGGTCACCATCACGCACACGTTGCCGCGCATCTTGCACTCGACGCAGACGCTGTGGCTCGCGACGCTGGGCCGGCGCCCGTGGACGAAGGCGCTGATCACCTCCAAGAGCTGGCGCTTGTTCACCGGGCAGCCGCGCAGCTCGAAGTCGACGGGGACGTGGTCGGCGATCGCCGTGGAGGTGGCGAGCGTCTCGATGTACGCGGGCGAGGCGTACACGACCGACAGAAACTCCCGTACATTCGCGAAGTTGCGCAGCGCCTGGATGCCCCCGGCCGTGGCGCAGGCGCCGATCGTGACGAGCGCCTTCGACAGCCGCCGGACCTCGCGAATGCGCGCGGCGTCGGCGGGCGTGGTGATCGACCCCTCGACCAGCGACAGGTCGAACGGCCCCGCGCGCTCGAGGCTCGTGGCCTCCTTGAAGTAGGCGATGTCGATCGCGGCGGCGAGCGACAGGAGCTCGTCCTCCAGATCGAGGACGCTGAGCTGACAGCCGTCGCACGAGGCGAACTTCCACACGGCGAGCTTCGGCTTCGCGGGGCGCGCCATGGCGCTCACAGCTCCCGGACCGCGAGCAGCGGTCCCACGCGGTCGTAGCGGAGCACGGGGCCGTCCTTGCAGACGAAGCTCGGCCCGAGCTGGCAGCGGCCGCAGATCCCCACCGCGCACTTCATGTTCCGCTCCAGCGAGGCGTAGACGCGCTCGCCGGGGACGCCGCGGCGCTCGAGCTCGCGCGCCGTGAAGCGCATCATCACCTCCGGTCCGCAGACGAACGCGACCGCGCGGCCCGGATCGAAGTCGGCGAGCCGCAGGAGGGCCGGCACGACCCCGACGTGCCCGCTCCACCCGGCCGCCGCGCGGTCCACGGTCACGAGCACCTGCAGGTCGGCACGGCGGCTCCAGCGCTCGAGCTCCCTGCGGTAGAGCAGGTCCTCGGGCCCGCGGGCGCCGTAGAGCAGCGCGACGCGGCCGTAGGCGTCGCGGTGCCGGAGGAGGTGGCAGAGCGCCGGGCGCAGCGGCGCCACCCCGAGCCCGCCGGCGAGGAGCAGCACGTCCGCGCCGCGCGCCTCGTCGACCGGCCACGGGCTGCCGAACGGGCCGCGCAGCCCGAGCGCCATGCCCGAGCGGAGGCGGCCGAGCGCGCGCGTGACCGGGCCGACCTCGCGGATCGTGTGCAGGAGCCGATCGGGTCGCGCGGGATCCCCGCTGATCGAGATCGCGACCTCGCCGACCCCGAAGGCGTAGAGCATGTTGAACTGGCCGGGCGCGAACGCGAGGCCGCCCGGGCGGCCCGGCACCTCGATGGTCGCCGTGAAGGTCGTCGCCGTCTCGCGGTGGACGCGCCGCACGCGCGCCGGCTCCGGGGCGAAGGGGTTTGGGGCGGAGGGCGCCGCCAGGCGACCCGCAGCCCCAAGCGGCGAGCCGAGGTTTGGGGCGGAGGGCACCGCCAGGCGACCCGCAGCCCCAAGCGGCGAGCCGGAGCTCCTCCGGAGCGCGGCGTCCGGCGCGAAGGGCAGCGGGGCCTCCCGCGGCACGAACGTCATGGCTCGGCCCGGTAGACGTCGAGCCGCTGCAGCCGCACGCGCTCCAGCCGCGCGTAGAGCTGCCGCAGGAGCCGGAGGGACACGGCGTACCCGAGCGCGGGATCGGCGTCCGAGCACGCGCGCACGTGCGCCGCGTCGAGCCCTATCGCGCGCACCTGTGTGACCGCCCGCGCGTCGAGCACCCATCGCCGCGGCGGGAAGAGCCAGTGCAGGCCCAGGATGTCCCCACCCAACAGGCTCTCGACCTGCACCGGGCCGCGGCCGGGGCGGTGGATCTCGAGCGTCACGCGCCCCTGCGTGAGCAGGTACAGCATGTCCGCCTCGCCCCCCTCCCGGAGGAGGAACGCCCCCTCCGGGAAGCTCTGCGCCGACGCGCCCCCGGCCAGGCGCACGACGTGCGCGGCCGGGAGCCCCTCGAGGAACGGGTGGGCCCCGAGGACGGGGAGGAGCTCCTGCGCCTGCACCCTCGCCTACCCCTTCCCTGCGGCGACAGCGCCGTCTCCGGCGCGGATGGCCGCCGCCTCCTCGGTGATGTCGATCCCGACGGGGCACCACGTGATGCACCGGCCGCAGCCGACGCAGCCGGACGTGCCGAACTGATCGATCCACGTGGCCAGCTTGTGCGTGAGCCACTGCCGGTAGCGAGCCCGGAGCGAGGCGCGGACGCTGCCGCCGTGCAGGTACGAGTGGTCGAGGGAGAAGCACGAGTCCCAGCGCCGGAAGCGCTCGGCCACGGCGGCGTCTCGGCCGTCGTCGACCGCGACGTCGGTCACGTCCTCGACCGTGCTGCAGAAGCACGTCGGGCACGCGAGCGTGCAGTTGGTGCATCCGAGGCAGCGCTCGGCCACGTCGTCCCAGCGAGGGTGCTCGAGGTTTCGATAGAAGAGCTCCTTGATGCCGTCCGTCTCCAGCTTTCTGCCCATCTGGGTCGCCGTGCGGCGCGAGACCTCGAAGGCCGCCCGGGCGTCGTCCTCGCCCGCGCGAGGCGCGCCCACGCGAGCGAGCAAGGAGGCGCCGGCGTCGCTGCCCACCTCGACGAAGAAGCGGTGGCCATCGTCGAGGAGCTCGGTCAGCGCGAGGTCGAAGCCACGCTCGGCGCGCGGCCCCGTCCGCATCGACACGCAGAAGCACGTCCCGCCCGCCTGCCCGCACTGCACCGCGACGACGAAGAGGCTCCTGCGGCGCGCCACGTAGTCGGGATCCGGATGCGGGCCGTCGACGAAGACGCGGTCCTGAACGTCGACCGCGGCGAGATCACACGCCCGCGCGCCGAGGACGGCGAGGCGCGGAGGGGCCTCGGGCTCGTCGGTCCGGGAGATGGAGCCGCCGCGCCGCCGGAGCTGCACCAGGCGGAGCCGGGGCACGAACAGGAGGTGCTTGAGCGACCGCGGCCCGACCGCGTAGCCGAACAGGGCCTCGTCCGCGCGCCTGGAGAGCCGGTAGCGACCGGCCTCCTGCTGCTCGGTCCAGCCGGCCGGGAGCTCCTCCGCGCCCTGGATCTCGTCGTACACGATGGCCCCGCCGCGGAGCGTGGGGCCGATGAGCCGGTAGCCCTCCTCGCGCAGGCACTGCAGGAGCGCCGCGATCCCCGGCCGACCGAGCACCGCGCGATCGCCAGGATGAAAGCCGGTCTCTGCGCCGCTCATGCGGGGGCGGCGAGCACGGTCCGTGCCGCCGGATTCGAGCCGCAGACGACCAGCGGCGCGCGCTCCAGGCCGCTCCCCCTCCGACGCTCGTCCGGCGTCGCGAGGCGCCCCGCGCACCGCTGCGTGCGCCAGCGCCGCACAGAGCTGCCGGCCAGGAGCTGGCACGATTGATGAAATTGACTTACACTTTCAGCATCTGAGATCGGAACAAGATGCCCGGCATTTCCTCTCCTGTTCTCCTCGACCCGATTCCCCTCGACCCGAGCTCCGCGACGCTGCGCCCGACGGGCGTGGGTGCCCCGCACCTCGACGCGCACGACGCTCCAGCCACGGGCCCGCTCGCGGAGGTGCGCGCCGGTGAGCGGGCGGTCGTGGTCGAGGTCGGCCTCGACGCCGATCTCGCCGGATGGCTTGGAGCCATGGGGCTCGGCCCCGGCCAGACGCTCACGTTGATCCGGCGCGCGGCGTTCGGCGGCCCCCTCCATGTGCGCACCGGCTCCGGCGGCGAGCTCGCGATCAACGCGGGGCTCGCGCGCTCCATCCTGGTCGCGCCCCTGCCGAATCGGATCCCATGACGGCCGCGGCCTCCGAGGTGCGCGCGGCGCGCCTTCCGGCGGCGGCCGAGCGGCCGCTCGTCGCGCTGCTCGGGCGACCGAACTCGGGCAAATCGTCGCTGTTCAACCGGCTGACCGGCGGCAGCGCCCACGTCGGCAACTTCCCCGGCATCACGGTCGACATCCTCACCGCCGACGTCCGCCTCGCCGGCGGAAAGGTCGCGACGATCGCGGATCTCCCCGGGCTCTACTCGATCGAGTCCGTCGTCGACCCCGCGACGGACGAGGGCGTCGCGCGCCGCTTCCTCGACCGCACCGGCGAGGGCGGGCGCCCGCGCCTCGTCGTCCAGGTGCTGGACGCCACGCAGCTCGCGCTCGGCCTGCGGCTCACGCGCGAGCTCGTGCGCCGCGGGCTCGCGCCGCTCCTCGTCGCCACCCAGCGCGACGTGCTCGAGGCCGAGGGGCGCGGGATCGACCTCGGCGCCCTCGAGCGCGCCATCGGCCTGCCCGTGCTGCTCGTGAGCGCGAGGGATCCGGCCGCGCGCGGCGCGGTGCTCGACGCGATCGCCGCGCGGCTCGACGCGATCGCCGCGCAGCGCGACGCGATCGCCGCGCAGCGCGGCGCGGGCGCCGCGCAGCGCGACGCGGGCGCCGCAGAGGCCCCCGGCGCCGCGGCGTGGGACCCGGACGTTGTCGCGCGCGCCGCGTACGTCGAGGCGGCGCGCCGCGACGCCGCCGCGGAGCGGAGGAGGACGTTCACGGCGCGCGCGGACGCCGTGCTGCTCCACCCGGCGGCCGGTCCGGTCCTGTTCCTCGGGCTGATGGCGCTGCTCTTCGCCGCGGTGTTCCTCGTCGCCACGCCGGCCACCGAGGCGCTCGACGCCGCCATCGGCCAGCTCGGCGGGCTCGTGTCCCGCGCCCTCGGCGGGGGGCTCGCCGCCTCGTTCGTCGTCGACGGCCTGCTCGGCGGCGCGGGCACGGTGCTCGCCTTCATGCCGCAGATCGTGATCCTCACGGTCGCGATGGAGCTGCTCGAGGCGAGCGGCTACCTCGCGCGCGGCGCCTTCCTGGTCGACCGCCTGCTCCAGCTGATGGGGCTGAGCGGCCGCGCGTTCCTCCCGCTCCTGATGGGGCACGCGTGCGCGGTGCCCGCCGTGCACGCGACGCGCATCCTCCGCGATCCGCGCGAGCGGCTCACGGCCATCCTGGTCCTCCCGCTCATGGCGTGCTCGGCGCGGATCCCCACCTATGCGCTCCTCCTGACGACGTTCTTCGCCGCCCACGGCCCGTGGGTGCAGGCGCTGCTCTTCGTCGCGCTCTACGTCGCCGGCATCTTCTCGGGGCTCGTCGCCTCGCTCGTGCTCCGGCGCACGGCGACCCGCGGGCGCTCGCTCCCGATGGTGCTCGAGATGCCGGCGTACCGCAGCCCCGAGGTGCGCGTCGTGGCCCGCAAGGCGTCCCAGGCGGCGTGGCGGTTCACGCGCGAGGTCGGGACCGTGATCCTGGCCGTCTCGGCCGTGCTGTGGGTGCTGCTGAAGGTCCCCATGCCGGGCGCCGCGCCGCCGGAGCCGCCGGCCGCCGCGGCCGAGACCGCCGCGACGCCGCTCGAGTCGAGCATCGCCGGCGGCGTGGGGCGCGCGCTCGAGCCCGTGACCGCGCCGCTCGGCTTCGACTGGCGCATCAACGTCGGCCTCATCGGCTCGTTCGGCGCGCGCGAGGTCATGGTCGGGACGATGGGCGTCATCTTCGGCATCGAGGACGCCGCGGACGAGCCCGCGCCGCTCGCCGAGCGGATCCGCGAGGCGACGCGCCCGGACGGGACGCTCGCGTACTCGACGCGCACCGGGCTCGCGCTGCTCGCGTTCTTCGTCCTGGCCTGCCAGTGCATGAGCACCGTGGCGGCGATCCGCCGCGAGACGAAGACCTGGCGCTGGCCGGCGTTCGTCCTCGCCTACAGCTACGCGGCGGCGTACGTCGCGGCGCTCGTCGTCTATCAAGGGAGCGGGCTGCTCGGGATCCCGTGAGCCATCGCGAGGTGGCGGCGCCGGGTCTGGATGTTGCTCCAGCGCCGGAGGCCCGAGCTCCGACGCACGCGCGGAGGCTCGAGCGAGCCGCCGGCGCGGCAGCGCCGAGCGGATTCATCCGATCTCGACGAGGAGACACGGTGACCGCGCACGTCCTCTGGTTCGATTCGCTGTCCCGCAACGATGTCGCGTCCGCCGGAGGAAAAGGCGGCAACCTCGGAGAGCTCACGCGCGCCGGCCTGCCCGTGCCGCCGGGGTTCGTCATCACCGCCGACGCGTACCTCGCGGCGATGGAGGCCGTGGGGGTGCGAAAGCAGCTGTGCGAGCTCTTCGCCGAGACCGATCCGAACGACCCGGCCGGGCTGCGCGCGACCTGCTCCGCGCTCCAGCGGCTCGTCCGGGCGGCGCCGCTCCCGGCCGAGCTCCAGGCGGAGATCGTCGGCGCGTACCGGAAGCTGGGGCCCGGCGCCGTCGTGGCCGTCCGGTCGTCCGCCACCTCGGAGGACTCGGCCTCGACCTCGTTCGCCGGCATGCACGAGACGTACACCGACGTGACCGGCGAGCAGGCGTTGCTCGACCGCGTGCGCGACTGCTGGGCCTCCGCCTTCTGCGAGCGCGTGGTCAGCTACCGGAAGTCCCAGCGCCTCGCCGAGGAGCCCGCCCTGGCGGTCGTCGTGCAGCGCATGGTGAGCTCCGAGCGCTCCGGCGTCATCTTCACCGCGGATCCCGCGACGAAGGACACCTCGCGCCTCGTCGTCGAGGCGGCGTTCGGCCTCGGCGAGGTCGTGGTGGGCGGGCAGGTCGAGCCGGACACGTACACGGTCGCGAAGCGCGGGCCGCGGCTCCTGGAGGCCCGCGTCGGACACAAGGCGTTCAAGCTGGTGCGCGCGCCGGACGGCGGCGGAGAGCAGCGCGTGGACCTGCCGGAGGACGAGGGCGCGCGGCGCGTGCTCGAGGACGACGAGGTGCTCGAGCTCGCGCGCCTCGCGCTGCGGGTCGAGGAGCATTACGGCGCTCCCCAGGACATCGAGTGGGCGGTCGAGGACGGGGCGACGTACCTGGTGCAAACCCGTCCGATCACCACGCTGGGTGCGCCCCACGCCGGCCCCGGGCAGGTCCTCGTCGCGGGCCTCGGCGCGTCCCCGGGCACGGCGTCCGGCGTGGTGCGCGTGCTCCGCGCGCCGCAGGAGGGGCAGCGGCTCGAGCCCGGCGAGGTCCTCGTGGCGCCCATGACGTCACCCGACTGGGTGCCCACCATCCGCCGCGCGGCGGCCCTCGTGACGGACAGCGGCGGGATGACCTGCCACGCCGCGATCGTCAGCCGCGAGCTCCGCATCCCCTGTGTCGTGGGCACGCGCTCCGCCACGCGGACCCTGCGGGACGGCGAGCTCGTCACGGTCGACGGCGCGCACGGCAAGGTCCTCGAAGGGCGACGGGCCGCCGCGGAGGCGCCCGGGGCCGCTCCGGACGGGGCGCCCGCGGCCGCGGGGGTCGAGCCCGCCGCGAAGGCCGCGGCGCCGGCCGAGCGCGCTCCGGCCGGCGCCTTCGCGCGCGCGGCTTCGGCGGCCGTCCTCGGCACGCGCCTCTACGTGAACATGGCGATCGCTGAGCGCGCCGAGGAGGTGGCCGCGCTGCCCGTGGACGGCGTGGGGCTGCTCCGGGCCGAGTTCATGCTGCTCGACGCGCTCGGCGGCGTGCACCCGAAGGCGTTGATCGCGTCCGGGGGCCGCGACGAGTTCGTGGCGCGGATGTCGGCCGCGCTGCTCCGCATCACCCGCGCCTTCCAGCCCCGTCCGGTCATCTACCGGACGTACGATTTCCGCACCAACGAGTTCCGCGGGCTCAAGGGGGGTGAGCAATACGAGCCCACCGAGGACAACCCGATGATCGGGTATCGCGGCTGCTACCGGTATGTCCGCGATCCGGAGCTGTTCGCGCTCGAGCTCGAGGTGCTCGCCCGCGTCCGCGAGGAGACGCCGAACCTGCATGTCATGATCCCGTTCGTCCGCACGCGCTGGGAGCTCGCGGCCTGCCTGGAGCGCATCGACCGGAGCCCGCTCGGCCGCCAGCGCGGGCTGCACCGGTGGGTCATGGCCGAGGTGCCCTCCGCCGCGTTCTGGATCCCGGAGTACGCGCGCATGGGCATCGACGGCGTCTCGATCGGCTCGAACGATCTGACCCAGCTCATGCTGGGGGTGGACCGCGACTCCGCGCTGTGCGCCGAGCTGTTCGACGAGTCCGACGCGGCGGTGCTCGACGCCATCGGGCGGATCATCCAGGCGTGCAGGGCGGCCGGGATCACCTCCTCGTTCTGCGGGCAAGCGCCGTCGAACCGCCCCGAGTTCGCCGAGCACCTGGTGCGGCTCGGCATCACGTCCATCTCGGTGAACCCGGACGCCGAGCCCGCGGCGCGCCAGGTCATCGCGGCGGCCGAGCGGCGGCTCTTGCTCGAGGCGGCGCGGCGGCCGTGAGGGATCACCGACTTTACCGCAGCGGCGCCCGCTTCGGGCCGCGGCGGCTCCGCGAGGCGTCGGTGCTGGTGTCGGGGTACAACAACGCGCTCTCCGTCGAACCGCTCGACGTGCTCAATGTCGTGGACGACGGCGACGTGAACGTCATCCCGCCATCCATCGCCGAGACGATGGCCAGCATCGAGGCTCCGCCTGGCGAACGGCTTGCGCTCGCCCGCAGCCGCTGCAGGCGCGCGCTCGGCGGCGGCGGGGCCCGGTGCCGCCGGCGTGGCGCACAGGCTGCGCACGGGCTCAGGGGATATCGCCCAGCCGCGTTGAAGAGGGTGCCGCGCGCGCCGAGCTCCGGCCGGTGGTCCGCTTCTTGCCGAGTCCCGCGGAGCACGGGAGAAGGCACATCATGCAGCAGACGGTCACGGACTGGCAAACGCGCTTCGCCGACAAGATCACGACCGCCGAGCAGGCCATCCGCGCGATCCCGCGGGGGCGCCGCATCCTCGTCGGCTCGGGCGCCGCGGAGCCGAGCGATCTCGTGAACGCGATGGTCGAGTCCGGCGGCCACCTCGCCGACAACGAGATCGTCCACCTGATGACCGAGGGCCCCGCGCCGTACGTCCGCCCCGGCCTCGAGCGGCGCTTCCGTCACACGGCGTTCTTCATCGGCCAGAACGTCCGCGAGGCGATCCACGAGGGGCGCGCCGACTTCATGCCGGTCTTCCTCTCCGAGATCCCGGATCTGATCCTGTCGCGCCGGGTGCGCATCGACGTGGCCCTCATCCAGGTGAGCCCCCCGGACGCCCACGGCTTCGTCAGCCTCGGCGTCTCCGTCGATATCGTCCGCGCCGCCGTCGACGCGGCCGATCTCATCCTCGCCGAGGTCAATCCGCGGATGCCCCGCACCCACGGAGACTCGTTCTTGCACGTGGACCGGATCACCCACCTCGTCCCGGTCGACCGCGAGCTCCCCGAGCGCCAGGCCGAGCCGCTCGACGAGATCGACCGCGCGATCGGCCGCCACGTGGCGTCGCTCGTGCCCGACGGCGCCACGCTCCAGACGGGCATCGGCAAGATCCCGAACGCCGCCCTCGCCGCGCTCGAGGGCCGGAGCGACCTCGGCGTCCACACCGAGATGCTCTCCGACGGCGTGATGGATCTCGTCCGGCGCGGCGTGATCACGAACCGCAGAAAGACCCTCCTGCCAGGCAAGCTCGTGACCTCGTTCCTCCTCGGGAGCCGCGCCGTCTACGCGTGGGCCCACGACAACCCCATGATCGAGATGCGCGGGTCCGCCTTCACCAACGATCCGCTGACGATCGCCAGGAACGACAGGATGATCGCCATCAACGCGGCGCTCGCGGTCGACCTGACCGGCCAGGTCGCCGCCGACACGCTGCTGGGCCGCTTCTTCTCCGGCATCGGGGGCCAGGTCGACTTCATCCGGGGCGCCGCGCGGAGCCGCGGCGGCAAGCCGATCATCGCGCTCCGGTCCACCGCGAAGGACGGCAAGATCAGCCGCATCCAGCCGGCGTTCGAGCAGGGCGCCGGCATCGTGACGAGCCGCGGGGACGTGCACTACGTGGTGACGGAGCACGGCGTCGCCGATCTCTGGGGCCGGAACATCCGGCAGCGCGCGCTCGCGCTCATCGAGATCGCCCACCCCGACCACCGCGCCGAGCTCCTCGCCGCGGCCAAGCAGCGCCGCTACGTGTTCGTCGATCAGGTCATCTCGCGCGCGGATTACCCCTGGCAGGAGACGCGCGCCGCGCGCCTGCCGTCGGGCGACGAGCTGCTCTGCCGGCCGGTCCGGCTCTCCGACGAGGCCGCGCTCCAGGACCTCTTCTATCGCCTCTCGGACGAGAGCACCTACCGCCGCTTCATGAGCCACAAGCGGGAGCACCCTCACGAGGAGATGCAGCAGCTCGTGAACCTCGATTACGAGCAGAACATGGCCATCGTGGCCTGCGTCGGCCCGGAGCACGAGACCATCATCGGGATGGCCCGATACGACGTCGATCCGAAGAACAACCTGGCCGACGTCGCCTTCGTCGTCCGCGACGAGTGGCAGGGCAAGGGGGTCGGCACCCTGCTCATGCGGCGGATGGCGGAGATCGCGAGAGCCCGGGGGATCTCGGGTTTCGAGGCGGACGTCCTGCTCACCAACAAGGCGATGATGCGGGTGCTCGAGAAGAGCGGCCTGCGCCTCTGCCTCGATCTCCAGGCCGGCGTTTACCACGTCACCGCCCACTTCGAGGCGATCGCCGCCGGCGCGCCGGCGGCCGGCCCGAGCAGCCCCGGACCGCGCCACGCGTGACTCGCGCGGTCCGAGCGGCGGGCAGCCGCGCGCCGCCGCCTGGTGCGCAGCGAATCGCGGCGGGGCCTGCGGCGGCATGCCGCTGGCAACAAAGTCCCGCGCGCGACGGAATGCGTCGCGTGGAGGTGGACCATGCACACCAGGATCGGCCTGGCCATGGCCGCGCTCATCGGAGCACCGGCCTGTGGAACAGCAGACGAACCGAACGCGGCGGGAGAGGAGGGCGGTGCGGAGGAGGCCGGCCTTCCGCCGCGTCGCTTCGAGCTGAGTCTCGACCCGGAGGAGCCGGCGATCCCGCAGATCGTGGCGGCCGGGCGGCACGAGCTCGTCGCGGCGTGCGCCGACCGCCCAGACGCGGCAGTCCGCATCTTCGACCCGCTCGAGCCGGGCCTGGTCGCGGACGTGCCCTGCGCCTCGGTGCTCAGCGGCGAGGTAGAGGCGAGCACCGCGCCTGCCGCCGAGGAGGGCGGAGAGCCGATCGTTGCGGCTCAGCAGCGATGGAGCCCCATAGGCCTCGGGTGCGGCGTCTTCATGCTGGGCGCCACGATGTTCGCAACCTCCGTGCTGTGCCCCAGGGCAAGAGACCCCCGGGACGCGCAGCGCTGCTCCAACTACTCGGGCGCCGCCCTCGGCACGCTGGGCGTCTTTTGCGGCCTCATCTGAGCCATGGGTAGGACCCTGAGGACAATCGGCATCCTGGCTTCCGGTGCGGCCGTCGTCGCCGCGGCGTGGCTCGATGCGCCGGCTCCCCTGGGGCCGCTCTCGCCGATGGGCTGGCTCCGCGCCGGACTACCAGTCTACCTGTACGTCTTCGCCCAGTGCTGGCTGAGCGAGGGTCGTGCACGCGAGCGGCGCGCACGCGGGTTCAGGGGCGACGATCAGCCGGGCAGCCCTCCGGGGCACCCCCCGGCGAGCTCGCCGGCCCACGAGCCGACGGACGACGTGCGCCCTCGGTAGCGCCCGCACGCCCCAGACGCGCAGGCGGCACCTGTGCGACTGGGCAAGCCGGAGCTCCACCATGTCGAGCAGCCGGCCCGTCACCCGCACCTCGAGCGAGACCTCCTCACACACCGGCTGGCGCGCGCCGACGAGCCGCAGCCGGGGCCACCGGCGGAGTGGTCCTCCCCCGGTTCCGCGGACAGTCTCACTATGCCGCGCGCGCGGTCACGTAGGTCTTCAATTCGAACTCGATCGGGCTCATGTAGGCGAGCCGTGAGTGCCGTCGTTTCAGGTTGTAGAAGTTCTCGATGTAGTCTCCGATCGATGCGATGGCGGCCGCTCGCGTCGGGTAGCGCTCGTGCTCGACCAGCTCCGCCTTCAGCGTCGCGAAGAAGCTCTCGGCCACGGCGTTGTCCCAGCAGTCGCCGGCGCGGCTCATGCTCGGGATGAGCCCGTGGGTCCCGAGCACGAGCCGGTAGTCGTCGCTGGCGTAGAGGCTGCCACGATCCGAGTGGTGCACCAGCCCAGGCGCCGGCCGCCGCGTTCCCAAGGCGAACGCGAGCGCGGTGAGCGCCAGGGCGCGATCGTTGAACGCGCTCGCGGCCCAGCCGACCACGCGGCGCGAGAACAGGTCCAGGATCACGGCCAAGTACAGCCAGCCCTCGCCGGTGGGAATGTACGTCACGTTCGTCACCCAGACCTGGTTGGGCGCTCGAGCATCGAATTGCCGCTCGATCACATTCGGGGCGATCGGGCCGTTGTGCCGCGAGTTGGTGGTGCGGCGGAAGCGCCGCTTCCTCCGAGCCGCGAGCCTCTGAGCGCGCATCAGCCGCTCGACCCGTTTCTTGCCGACACGCATGCCGCGAGCACGCAGTTCCGCGTGGATGCGCGGACTGCCGTAGCGGCCACGGCTCTTGTGGTGCACGGCCCTGATCTGCACGCTCAGTTGAGCGTCGGACTTGGCCCGCGCCGACTCCGATCGCTTGGCCCATCCGTAGTAGCCGCTGCGCGAGACCAGCAGCACCGCGCACAGCACCAGCACCGGGTAGTGCGCCTTCTCCGCGTCGATGAACTCGAACCTCACTCGTTTTCCTTCGCGAAGAAGGCCGCCGCTTTACCTAGAAAGCCTACGCTCCGGGCTGGGCACGAGGCTGGGGCAGCTCGTACCCCAGCTCGGCCAGGCGCCGGAGGTGGTACTTGGTGAGCTTGGCCGCATTGGCGCGGTCGAAATAGTCTGGCCCGAGATCCCGGTACTCCACGCCGTCGCGCAGAACGTAAAACGCGATGACCAGGATGCTGTGCGCCACCGCGGTCGCCGCTCGTTTGGGCCCACGGCGGCGCGCGATCCGGCGGTACTGCGCGCCGAGGTACGTCTTGCGTGATCGTGAGGCAGCCCACGCCGACTCCAGCAGCGTGGTGCGCAGCCAGTTGTTGCCGGTGCCGGTCGCGCCACTGCGTCGTTTCCCCGCGCTCTCGTTGTTGCCTGGGCACATCCGCGCCCAGGAGGCGAGGTGACCTGCGGTCGGGAAGCGCGTCATGTCGAGCCCGATCTCCGACAGCAGGACCTCGGCCGTCCGTTGCGCGACGCCGGGGATGGTCCGGAGCCGTTGCAGCGGCTCGCGGTGCGCTTGGCACAGGTCGACGACCCTGGCGTCGCATGCGGCGATCAGCTCGGCGAGATGGTCGATCTGCTTCAAGAGCTGCTCCAGCAAGAACGCGTGATGGCTCGAGAATCCACCGCGCAGCGCCTCGGCAAGCTGCTCGGCCTTGGGGATGAGCCGGCCCCGGGCGAGCGCCGCAAGCTTCTTCGGATCGCGCTCGCCGGCGATGAGCGCCGCGAGCATCGCGCGGCCGGACACGCCAAGCACGTCGGAGACGACGTTGCTCAGCTTGATGTTGGCGGTCTCCAGCAGCTTGCCCACGCGGTTGGCCAGGGTGGCCTTGTCACGGATCAGGCTCTTGCGATGCCGTGTGATGTCCCGCAGCTCCCGGATCGGGGCGGGCGGGATGAAGCTCGCCCGGATGAGTCCGTGCGCGAGCAGGTCGGCGATCCACTCGCAGTCCTTGACGTCGGTCTTCCGGCCCGGGACGGCCTTGATGTGCCGCGCGTTGGCGAGCAGCACCTCGAAGCTGCCCTCGAGCAGGTTGAAGACCGGCTTCCAGTAGACGCTCGTCGACTCCATCGCCACGTGCGTGCAGCCCTGCTCGGTGAGCCACTGGTGTAGTTCGAGGAGTTCGGCCGTGGTCGCGCCGAACGAACGCACCGTCGTCTTTGCGCGGCCTCGGGGCTCCTGGATCCGGACGCATGCAACGACGGTCTCCTTGTGCACGTCGAGCCCGCAGCAGCAGGCGTACAGGACCTCCATCTTGACCTCCAGCGCGAAAGGCGCCGGGGAGCGTCGCGAAGGGCGATTTTACCTGGCGTGCTCGCTCCTTGCGGAGACGGCAACAATTCGGGGTGCCTGATGCGACGCTCGGGTCCGTTTTTTTTCGGGCTCACGACACCAGTAAGCGTCGACCTTGGCCCGACGCGATCCGCGCCCGCAGTCTACCGGCTTTCATGCTTCGCGGGTGCGCCCCTGCGCATGCCCGTTTTTTTAAGATCTCGCGCTCCATCTCCAGCCGCTTCACGTCGCGGCGCAGCCGCTGCAGTTCCTCACGCTCCGGCGTCGTCAGCGCCCCCGGCGGGCCGTGGCCCGCGTCGGTGTCCGCGCGCTTGATCCAGTCGCGCAGCGCCGTCTCGGTCAGGTCGAGGTCCTTCGCCACCTGGCCGATGCTCCGGTCGCTCGCCTTCGCCAGCCGTACCGCCTCCGCCTTGAACTCGGGCGTGAACGCCCTCCTCTTTCTCCGTCCCATCCCTGCCTCCTGGTGCCGTCGGGGGTGTCGACGGAAGCGGGGGAGGACCACACCAGCTGTGCTGCTCGTCGAGGTCCACGAGCGCGCACGTCAGGTCGCGCACCATGCGGTCATGGAGCCGCGCGCAGCCCTCGCCGACGGCCTGCGCAAAGCGGCCGATGGTGTCGCGATGGACGCCGGTCATGCGCTCCGTCGATCTGATGGTGGTGCCGTTCACGAGCGCGGCGAGCACCTCTAGCCGCCGCTCCGCCGGGAGCACGTTCGCCATGGGCTTGCACCTCTCCGGACGCGTGCCCATGATCGCAGCGCGACGTGCGACGGGTGGGCCACCATCCGGCGTTCCGCAGCCCCGTCTCGGGTACCAGCCGAGGCGGGGCGCTTTGCCTGTCCCACCAACGTAGCACCGTAAGCCTATGTTTCCCGTGGTTTCCACATCGATGGGACAGCGCATGTCCTAGCCAGCGTGCGCGTTTGCAGCCTGTTTGAAGGATCTTTCGCGTGATGGCGCGCGGGCGTCGTCGGAGCGCGCCGCGCCCGTGGTAGGGTCGCCGCATGCGCGGGCGGGGCGGCCGGAAGGCGTAGGAGGACGCCGCGCTCTGGGCGTGGCTCACGCACCGCATCAGCCGGCAGGGCGAGGACTAGCCGGTCGTGTCGTGAGCCCTTGACTGCGGAGGCGCTGGAGGACGAGGCTCCGCATCGATGGCGGGCTTGAAGTGGTTCGACGTGTCGGTGGCGATGGCTCTGGCCGGGATTGCGGCCGCATCGGGCGGTTGCGCGTGGTTCATCGGCGCGGACTGGTCCAGCTATGAACCAGGTGGAGGGGGAGGAGCGGGCGGTGCCGTCGGCGGCGGCGGTAGCAGCTTCGGTCCGGGGACTGGGACGGGTGGGTACGGCAGTCCAGCGCAGGGCAGCGGCGGCGCCGGCGGAGATGGAGGGGCTGTCGGCGGGGGCGGGAGTGGAGGCGTTGGGGGCGCGGGCGGAGGGACCGGTGGCACCGCGGAAACCGGAGGTGGCGGAGGCGGCGCGGAGTGCTCCATCGACGAGGAGAAGTGCTCGGAGAACACGCCGCAGCGCTGCGTCGATGGGCGGTGGGAAAGCGGAGAGGCATGCGTCGGTCAGACCTGCGTGGACGGAACGTGCGCCGGCGAGTGCGGGCCGGAAAACGTGCGCTGTTCGTTGAACCGGCCGCAGCGGTGCGATGAGCGCGGCGCGTGGGAGGACGCGGAGCCGTGTGGTGCGGTAGCGCCCGTGTGCAATCGAGGGACGTGCGTGACGCCGCCGAGCTGTGTTGGACTGGCCGAGACGTGCGGGCCCGGTGGCAACGAAAGCTGCTGCGCGACGGGGGAGGCGGTGCCTGGGGGCATGTTCGACCGGAGCAACGATCCAGGGTACCCGGCGACGGTGAGCGGGTTCTTGCTGGATCGGTTCGAGGTGACGGTGGGGAGGTTCCGGAGGTTCGTGGATGCGTATCCCGGGAGCAAGCCGGCGGCGGGAGCGGGGACGCATCCGTCGATTGAGGGCAGCGGGTGGAATGAGGCGTGGAACAGCAACCTGCCCGCCGACGCAGCAGCGCTGAAGGCCGCGGTGAAGTGCCACTCGACCTACCAGACATGGACGGATGGCTTCGGCGCGAACGAGCGCCTTCCGATGAACTGCCTGAGCTGGTACGTGGCATTCGCGTTCTGCGCGTGGGATGAGGGCCGGCTGCCGACCGAGGCGGAGTGGAACTACGCGGCGGCGGGTGGAGAGGAGCAGCGGGAGTATCCGTGGTCGAATCCGGCAAGCTCGACCACGATCGATGACACGTACGCGCTATATGCGTCCAACCACATCGAGTCGGTCGGCTCACGGTCGCCGATGGGAGATGGGAAGTGGGGTCAGGCGGACCTGGCCGGGAACATGTGGGAATGGGTCCTGGACTGGTACGCGAATCCGTACCCAGCAGGCGAATGCAATAATTGCACCAATATAATCCCAGCCTCGGTCCGGGTGGTCCGGGGCGGGGGCTGGAGCGACCTTGCGTCGGGCCTGCTCTCTTCCCGCCGCTATTTCTACGACCCGCCGGTCCGCTGGAACATCGTCGGGACCCGGTGCGCGAGGGCTCTGTAGGGTTTCACCTGTGCCGTGTTCGCCGCACGCCGTTCATTCAGTAAAACGGGGGTCCGGGATGCGCCGGGCGAGTGCCCGGAACGCGGGCGGCGCCGATGTGGTTCCGGACATCATCCAGCCGAGGTGCCGCCTGTCCTAATTAGGACACCGCCTGCCAAGAGCCTCCGGGGAGAATTGGATTTCAAACCGGAGGCTGCCAGGAGCCTCCAGGGAGAATTGAATTTCAAACCGGAGGCTGCCAGGAGCCTCCAGGGAGAATTGAATTTCAAACCGGAGGCTGCCAGGAGCCTCCAGGGAGAATTGAATTTCAAACCGGAGGCTGCCCGAAGCCTCGGGAGAATTGAATTTCAAACGGGAGGCCTCACGCCGCCCTCGGGTCGAACGATTCAGGTGACGCTGTACGCTCCGCACCGGCGCGGCCTGCTCCGGCCCACGTTGAGCGGCCGCGCTCCACGCGGTCGGTCCACCGGCCGGCCACCGGCCGGCTCGGCGAGGCGGCCTCGCCGCCGCTCCCCGCAGAATGCCGCGGCTCCTCTCCCATCCCGCGTCCGTCGCCCGGGCACGCATCCTGCTCTCCCGCCTGCTCGCCTCGGCACCGAGTCATCGCACGCCGCGGCCGCGGTCCATCTCACGCCGCCGCGCCCCGTGCCCCGCGCCCCGCGCCCCGCGCCCCGCGCCGCGGTCCAGCACGGCGCGCCGCAGCGCATCGGCGAGCACCATCGCCGCGGCGCCCCCGGGCAGCCAGAGGAGCCACGCCGGCCCCACCGGCGCCATCGCGAACAACCCGTTCAGCCCAGGCACGTAGAGCAGCGCGATCGCCAGCGCGACCTCGGTCGAGAGCCCCGCGGCCACCCAGGGGTTCGACCAGAACGCGAGCCGCTTCCGGAGAGGCCCGTCGCGCTGCGCGATCAGACACCCTATCTGGCCCGAGACGATCCCGACGAAGGTCATCGTCGCCGCCTCTCGCTCCAGCGCGCGAAACGGCTCGAGCGAACCGAACGGCCTCCAGCCGTGCGCCCAGTGAAAGCTGAAATACGCGATGACGCCGAGCAGCGCCTCGACGGTCCCATAGAGGAAAAAGGTCCTGAGCCCGAGCTCCCGTGTGAGGATCGGTCTTCGGGGCGGCTCCGGTGGGACGTGCAGCGTCGCGGGCGACGGCGGCTCCACGCCGAGCGCCAGCGCGGGGAGCACGTCCGTCCCCAGGTCGATCGCGAGCACCTGCACGATCGCGAGCGGGAGAGGGATCGGCAAGAAGATGTAGAGAAGGAACGGGACGAGCTCCGCGACGTTGCTCGTGAACACATAGCTCACGAAGCGGCGGATATTCTGCTTGATGGCCCGCCCTTCCTCGATGGCCGCCACGATCGTGGCGAAGTTGTCGTCGGAGAGGATGATGTCCGCCGCCTGCTTGGCCACCTCCGTGCCGCGCAGCCCCATGGCCACGCCGACGTCGGCGGCGCGGAGCGCGGGGGCGTCGTTCACGCCGTCGCCGGTCACCACGACCACCTCGCCGGCCCGCCGCAGCACCTGCACCACCCGCAGCTTCTGCTCCGGCGTCGTGCGCGCGAGGGTCGCGCCGGCCTGGAGCAGCTCCAGGAGCGCCCGGTCATCCATCGCGTCGATCGCCGGCCCCTCGGCCAGGCGATCCGCCGTATCCAGCCCGATGGCGGCGGCCACCGAGCGCGCGGTCGCGGGGTGATCGCCCGTCAGGATCACGACCCGCACGCCGGCGCGCCTGCAGGCGGCGATCGCCGCGGGGACCTCGGGCCGCGTCGGGTCGTGGAGGCAGACCAGGCCCAGGCACGTGAGCGGGCCGCCGGCGTCCCTCACGGCGAGCATGAGGACGCGCTCGCCGCGCGCGGCCGCGCTCACCACCGCCTCGTCGAGGCCCGCGGGCGCCGGCGCGCCGGTCAGCGCCACCACCGCCTCGGGCGCCCCCTTCACGAACTCCCGCGTGGCGCCGCCCGCCGCGCACGTCACCGTCATGTAGCGCCGACGCGCGTCGAACGCGGTGTCGGCGACCCGCGGCCACCGGGCGCGCGCCTCGCGGAGGTCCACCCCGCCGGCCGCGGCCCAGCGCGCGAGCGCCACGTCCACCGGATCGCCCTCGCAATCGCGCCCCGCCGGCGCCGGGCGCGCGTCGTTGCACAGCGCGGCCGCGAGCCGCGCCGCCTGCTCCGCGTCCGGGGGCGCGCCCCGCGCGGGGACGAAGCCGCGCACCGAGAGCGTGTTCTGCGTGAGGGTCCCCGTCTTGTCCGTGCAGATGGTCGTCACCGACCCGACCACCTCGACCGCGGACAGGCGCCGTACCGGGGCGCCGCGGGCCGCCATGCGCTGCGCGCCGATCGCGAGCGACACGCTGAGCGTCGGGAGCAGCCCCTCGGGGACGAGCGCCACGATCACGCCGATCGCGAACGTGAGCGCGCCCAGAGGGCCGACGCGGTGGAACGCCTGCGCGAGCACGAGCGTGGCCGCGCCGGCGATCACCGCGATCACCGCGGTGATGCGCGAGAGCTGCGCGACCTGGCGCTCGAGCAGCGAGCCCTCGCGCCCGCCCTGCTCGAGGAGCAGGGCGATCTTGCCCGCGGCGCTCTCGGCGCCCGTCGCGAAGACGAGCGCCTCGCCCGCGCCGGTCACCACGGACGCGCCGCTCGGGAGCAGGCTCGGGAGCGCGAGCTCGTCCGCGCCTCGGCCCGGCGGGGCGACCGGCGCGGCGTCGCGATCGACGGGGGCCGTCTCGCCCGTGAGCATCGAGAGGTCGATCGAGAGGCTGTCTGCGCCGAGCAAGATGCAGTCGGCCGGGACGATCTCCCCTGCCGCGAGCCGGACCACGTCGCCCGGGACGAGCTCGCGCGCGGGCACGCGCCGCTCGGCGCCCGCCCGCGCGACGCGGGCGCGCACGGCGACACGGCGCATGAGGCTGCTCACGACCTGCTCGGCGCGGTGCTCCTGGAGGAACGCGAACACGCCGTTGAGCACGACGACCGCGACGATGGCGAACCCGAGCTCCGGGGCGCCCGCGGCGAAGGCCAGCCCGGCGCCGAGCCACAACAGCAGCGCGAGCGTGTGCGTGAGCTGCGCGAGGAGCGTCCGGACCGGCCGTGACCGCCTGGGCGGCGTGGGCTCGTTGTCGCCGTGAACGAGCCGCCTCCTCGCCGCTTCGGCCTCGGTCAGGCCGCTGGGCGCGGATCGCAAGGCCTGGATTCGCCCCTCGACGGAGAGCGCGGCGAGCTCCGCGGGATGAACGCATGATCGCGCGCCGGTTTCGTGGAGCGGTTTTGCCGGTCCGGCCGCGCCGACAGGACCGGCCGCGGAGGCAGGAGGAGACAAGCGACTCACTTCCGCAGGCCTCGGCCAGGGTCATCCCCGTCATCATTCCGCCGTCGAACATCGAATCGTGGCAACCACCGTCATGGCTTGAGCGTCCGCGGCGGCGCGCTGCGCTCGCCACCACTCGCCATCTCGTTCCTTACGCCCTGGCCGTGTCGGCGGCGCCCACCACCGGTGTCATGCCAGGGACGACAGCGCCGTTCACAAGAACGGCATGCCATGATGGACCGCGCTCTCAGGCGGCCGACTTCTTCGGCGCGCTCGCGGCCGCCGCCTGCGTCTCGGCCACGATGCCCAGACTGCGCATCTCCTTGCCGCAGCAGACGTTGGCGTGTTGGCTCTGCTCCTGCGAAGGACAGTTGCAGGCTGCGAGGTACACGATCTCCGCGCCGCAATCGTCGCAACGTAGCTTCTCTCCGACGGGGTGTGCCATGACGTCATCCCTCCCCGCGCGGTATCCTGCGGCCACGACAGCACGCGTCAAGCGGCACGGCCGGTCGGACATCAACGGCGAGGCGGGCGCAGCGCCGGACCGGAGCGCGTTCGGCGCGACGACGACGAGCACGCCCGGCGCCGCAAGAGGGGCCGGAGCGCGCAGCACGCCCTGGCCCGAGCCGTGCAGCCCGTGGGCCATGGCCGGGTGGATCATGCCCCATCTCGATCTCGTGCCCAAGCAGGAGATCTCCAGCTTCCGCAAGCTGGCCATCGGCTCCTGGCGCACCGCGTACGATCCGTCGGTGTACGGCACGCTCACGCTGCGCATGGACCGCGCGCTCGACTATATCCAGGCGTTCCGCCGCAGCACCGGCCGGCGGCTGACGGTGACGCACCTCATCGCCAAGGCCTGCGCCGAGGCGCTGCGCCGCTGCCCCGACGCCAACGCCATCCTGCGCTGGAACAAGATCTACCTCCGGCGCGGCGTCACCGTCTCGGTGCTGGTCGTGCAGGCGGCCGGCGGCGACGGCGAGGCGGACCTCACCGTGACCACGATCGAGCGGGCCCATGAAAAGAGCCTGGTGCAAATCGTCGACGAGCTGGACCGGACGATCGAACGCGCACGCAGGAGGCGCGACAGGGCGGTGGAAGGGACGAAGCGCGCGACCCGGCACATCCCGTTCCTCTTCATGAACGCCTCCCTGCGCCTGCTCTCGTTCATGATGTATACGCTCAACCTGGACCTGTCGAAGCTCGGGCTCCCGCGCGATCCGTTCGGCGCGCTCACGGTGACCAACGTCGGCTCGCTGGGCCTGGAGAACGCCTACGTGCCGCTCGTGCCCTACACGCGGACGCCGGTGCTCGTCGTCCCGGGCGTGGTGAGGGACGAGCCGGTGGTCGAGGACGGCAAGGTGGTGCCCGGCAAGGTGATGCGCGTGAGCGCCACGTTCGATCACCGATTCATCGACGGCTTCCACGCGAGCGTGCTGGCGCGCACCGTGCGCGAGATGCTGGAGGACCCGTTCCGCTGCTTCGACCGGCTCGACGCGGACGTGCCCACGCCTCGCTGACGTAGGTCGCGTCTCCCGCGGGCGTCGCCGCGCTGCCGGCGCGCATACGCCGGCTCTACGTTCTCGAGCGCGGCTCGGCGGCGTCGGGCGCTGGCTCGGCGACGACCAGCTCGCACGACGATGAGGAATCCATGTACATCAACTATCTCACGCTTCCGCTCGTCACGGCGGCGGCGGCGCTGGCGCT
Source organism: Sorangium sp. So ce836 (assembly GCF_028553905.1). Taxonomy (NCBI): domain Bacteria; kingdom Pseudomonadati; phylum Myxococcota; order Polyangiales; family Polyangiaceae; genus Sorangium; species Sorangium sp. So ce836. Next base: position 12,985,412 of record NZ_CP102233.1, read on the forward strand.
CGGGGCCTGGTATCTCTTCAGCACGCCCGCCGCCGATGACTCGCAGGCTCGCCGCCGCAGCTTCGCCTGGGCGTTCGGGGCGTGCGGGCTCATCCTGCTCATCACGGGCCTCCACCTCGTGCTGACATGGCCCATCCCGGGCGGGTACAACATCCTCTTCGGAGAGCCGCTCGTTTATTTCGGGGCATTGCTCGTGATCGGCGCGCCGGCGCTGTCGCTCGGCGAGCGCCTGGGCCCCCTGCTCCTTCTCGGGGCCCTCGGGGGCATCACCAACCTGGTGCTCGCGCTGGCCATCGCGCGCCACGGGATGACGCAGAACCCGGCGCTCGCCGCGGCGATGTACGGCGCGAGCGGCCTCGGACTGCTGATCGCTCCGGCGATGGACAGGTCCGCGCTGGCGAGGCGCGCAGCAGGCGCGCTGCTCGCGGCTTCGGCGGCGCTGTTCGCGCTGTTCGGCTATGTGGCCTACGTGAAGCACACGGGCCTCGACGCGTTCGGGAAGTGGGTGCCCCGCGAGATGCGCTTGTGGTGATAGCCCGCACGTCGCCGGCGCACATCACATCTCCTCGAGCTCCTCGCCCGTCCGGGCCTCGTCGGCTCGAGCGCCACGGGCGACCATGAGCCTCGATCCACGCGGTTGTCTCCGCTACGCGGTCGCCTCGAGCGCCCGGGGCGAAAGGTATCGTACGAACCACGCGCTCGCCGCGCGGGCGACCTCTTCCAGCGTCCCCGGCTCCTCGAACAGGTGCGTGGCCCCTTCCACGATCGCGAGCTGCCGCGGTCCGCGCAGGAGCTCCAGCGCCTCCCAGTTGAGCGCGAGCACCTCGGTGTCCTCGCTCCCGACGAGGAGCAACGTGGGCGCGTGCACCTCCTTGAGGTACGAGCCGGCGAGGTCGGGGCGCCCGCCCCGCGACACCACGGCGCCCGCGAGGTCCGGGCGCCTCGCCGCGGCGATCAGCGCCGCGGCGGCGCCGGTGCTCGCGCCGAAGTAGCCGAGCCGCAGCGCGCTCGTCGGGGGCAGCTCGCGCATGGCCAGGGCCGCGCCCACGACCCGCCGCGCGAGCAGCTCGACGTCGAACCGGAGGTGGCCTGTCCGTTCGTCCACCGCCTCTTCCTCCTTGGTGAGGAGATCGAGGAGCAGCGTGGCGAGCCCCGCGCCCTGGAGCACCTCGGCGACGAACCGGTTGCGCGGGCTGTGCCGGCTGCTGCCGCTCCCGTGGGCGAACAGGACCAGGCCCGTCGCCCCGGCGGGGATCACCAGGTCGCCTTCCAGGCGCGCGCCGTCGTCGAGCGCGATCTCGACGGGGAGCTCCTCCCCGGCGAGCTCCGCCGGCGCTTCCTCCTCGTCCTTGCCCGAGCCGCCGCCGCGCGCCCGCTCGAGCAGCGCGATGACGTCGTCGTCCGTGGTCTGGCTGAAGTCCTGGTAATAGGCGCCGATCGCGAACAGGCGCGGATCCGCGTCGAGACAGACCACCTCGTCGACCTCGGGGCGCAGGGAGTCGAGCGTCCTCGCGGACGCGACCGGGACCGCGAGGACGAGGCGCCTCGGCCCGCGCCGCCGGACGGCGCGGAGCGCGGCGCGCACGGTCCCGCCGGTCGCGATGCCGTCGTCGACGACGATGACGGTGCGCCCCGCCAGGTCGGGCGGCGGCCGGCCGCGCCGGAAGCGCTGGACGCGCGCCTCGACCTCGGCGGCCTTGCGGTCCACGAGCTCCGCGACCTCCTCCGGGGGGGCGCCGAGCTCCGCCAGCACCTCGTCGTTGAGGTACACCTCTCCGCCCTCCGAGACGGCGCCCAGGCCCAGCTCTTCGCGCCCCGGGAAGCCGATCTTGCGCACCACCCAGACGTCGAGCGGCGCCTTGAGCGCCCGCGCGACCTCGTGGGCGACCGGGACCCCGCCGCGCGGGAGCCCGAGGACGACGGGCGCCTCCTCGCGGTATCGCCGCAGCGCGAAGGCCAGGCGGCGCCCTGCATCAACGCGATCTCGAAACAGCATGAGCCCCTCCTCCGATCGCCGGGTGACGTCCCTCGCCCCTGACACCGGCCCTCGGGTCCTCCGCCGGGCTCCCGACGCTGCGGCCTCGTCCCGGCGCGGTCGGCCCGGAGAGCTCGGGCGCCCGGCGGCCGTCGCGCGGTCGCTGGGCGGCGCTTCAGGCGGCCTTCTTCGCCTCGCTCTTCTTCGCCTCGGTCGACCCCTCGGCGCTCGGCTCCTTGCCGCGGAGCGGGATCTGCTTCGGCTTGACCCCGGCTGCCTTGGGGACGATGATCTCGAGCACACCGTTCTTCAGCTCGGCCTGGATGTTGTCGAGATCGGCGCTCTCGGGCAGCGTGAACGAGCGGCAGAAGCTGCCGTATTCACGCTCGTACGCATAGACGCGCTCGCCTTCTCGCTCCTCGCGCTCCTCGTCGCGCTTGCCGCTGATCGACAGCTGGCGCCCGCTGATGGAGACATCGACGTCACTCTCCTTCACGCCCGGCAGGTCGGCCCGGAACACGAAGCGATCCTTCGTCTCTCGGAGCTCGATGTCCGGTGAGAACCAGGCCTCCGGCTGGCGGAGCCGGGTGACTGGCTCCATTTCCGCGAACGGATCCCACTGGAACATCTCGCGCATCATGCGCTCCGGGTCGAGCGCGCGCATCATCGATGCGATCCTACGAGGCTCTCGCCAACGTGACAGCAACGTCATGGTGACCTCCTTCGAACTCCAGACGACCTTTCCTGAACTCCTGCAACGCGCAGAGCCTCGCGCGCCCGGAGGACCCTCGCTCGAGCGCTTGAGCCCGGATCATGCGGGACGATCGGCTCGCGCGGTGGTTGCCGAGGGTGGGAGTTGCAGGATCCGTGCTCGCGGGGGGTGTACCCGCTCGGCCGGGTCGCGGCGCGCGGTGTCCGAGGGTGGGCTCGTGCGCTCGTCGCGGGTCCGAACCGGCATCACGGCCGCGCCCCCGCTCGAATGAACGGCGCCATGAGCCCCGAGCGCTCGTCACGGCGGCGACCGACGCGATCGCCGCCGTGCTCTCGCAGGCGACCGGCGGCGTCCGCGTCTTCCATGATACGCACGTGATCGCGTCGCGTAAGGCCCCGGCGCGGCGGGCCCATGAGGCCTACGTCGTCGGCTTCGGCCCGGCCAACATCGCTTCGAGGCGCCGAAGCACCGCTTCGAGCCGCTCGATCGCCGCCTTCAGGTCCGCCCGGTATTCTCGATCGTCGGTGTGGACCAGCTCTTCTCGCATCCCAACGAGCCGGATCGACAGGGCGGTCCGCATGTCTCTCGCTTCGCGCTCACTGAGCTCGATCTGGAACTCGGCCATACCTTTCCTCCCCTGACTCACGAGCAGCACGCCCCCTCGGGCAGCGGAATGTCGCGGTCGATGATGACCCCGATCGGGCGCTCGTTCTCGAGGGCTGGCAGCATGCCCACGCCCGCCTCTCGCATCTTGAGCGCCGTCGCCTGGAGCGTCGCCCCCATGGATGCCGTCTCCACCCTCTCGTCATGACGTCTCCAACGAGCATCGACCCTCGCTGGGACGGTGCGGAGCACGCTCCGTACCGCGCGCCGGGCGCACAGGCGGCCTCCTTGACCTCGCCTCCTTCGCCTCGGCCGCGTTCCCGCGCGGCAGCCCAGCCTCGTGGCACATCACCTGCTTCAACGGCGCGGCGGGGAGGGTTGGTGATCGTGCGCGCCGCCGACTGGCAGGGATCTCACGCATGAGCGCGGCAGCGCCGGCAGGGGTGGCGCCCTTCGCGCGCGACGACGCGCGCCGCCGGATCGAGGCGCTACGCCGCGAGATCCGGGCTCACGACCACCTCTATTATGTGCTCGATCGCCCGGTCATCTCGGACGCCGAGTACGATCGCCGGCTCGACGAGCTGAAGCGGCTGGAAGGGCTGTATCCGGACCTCGTGACCCCGGATTCGCCGACGCAGCGCGTGGCCGGGGCCCCGCTGCCGGCGTTCCCCGAGGTCCGCCACCTCGCGCCGATGCTCAGCCTCGACTCGGTGGTCCACGAGGAGGACGTGCGGCGGTTCGTCGGCCGACTTCGTCAGGCGCTCGGCCAGGGCCGGCTCGCGCTCGTGGCAGAGCCCAAGCTCGACGGCGCGTCGATCGAGGTGGTGTACCAGCGCGGCGCGCTCGCCCGCGCCGGGACGCGCGGGGACGGCGAGCGCGGCGAGGACGTCACCGCCAACGTGAAGACGATCCGCTCCGTGCCCCTGCGGCTCGTGGACGGCGGCCTGCCCCCTCCGTCGTGGTCGGCGAGAGCCCCGGCGAGAAGCTCCCGAAGGCAAGGGCGCTCGGCATCGCCGTGCTGACGGAGCACCAGCTCCGAGAGCTGGTCGATGCGTGAACCAGGCGTGAGCCAGACGGGAACCCGACGCGAACCCGACGGGAACCGAGGGGTGCATGGAAAACGTCGACATCGCTCGCATCTTCGAGGAGGTGGCGGACCTGCTCGAGATCCAGGACGAGAGCCCGTTCCGCGTGCGGGCCTACCGCACCGCGGCGCGCACCCTCGGGGCGCTCGGCGAGCCCGTCGCGGGGCTCGTCGAGCGCGACGGCGCGGGCGCGCTCACCGCGCTGCCCGGGATCGGCAAGGACCTCGCGGGCAAGATCGTCGAGCTCCTCGAGACCGGCGAGCTGCCGCTGCTGAAGGAGCTGACGGCGAAGACCCCCGAGAGCCTCGTCGAGATGATGCGGATCCCGTCGCTCGGGCCGAGGCGCGCGCGCCTGCTCCACGACAGCCTCGGCATCGCGACGGTCGACGAGCTCGTGGAGGCCGCGCGGTCGGGCCGCCTCGTCGGCGTGCGCGGCTTCGGCGAGAAGCTCGCCGCGACGATCCTCGACGGCTGCCTGAAGCGGCGGGCGACCGCCGGGCGCGTGCGGCTCGCGGACGCCGAGGCGCAGGTCGAGCCGCTGCTCCGGCACCTCCGGGCGGCGCGCGAGGCCCTGGCGGTCGAGGTGGCCGGCAGCCTGCGGCGCCGCAAGGAGACGGTGGGCGACGTCGACATCCTCGTGTCCGCGAGGCACGGCGAGCCGGTCGCGTCGCGCCTCCTGGCGTACCCGGAGATCAAGCAGGTGCTCGCCCACGGCGCGACCAAGTGCTCGGTCGTGCTGCGGTCCGGGCTCCAGATCGACCTCCGCGTCGTGCCGCCGACGTCCTACGGCGCGGCCCTCCACTACTTCACCGGCTCGAAGGCCCACAACATCGCCGTTCGCACGCTGGGCGTGAGCCGCGGGCTGAAGATCAACGAATACGGGGTGTTCCGGGGCGATCGGCGGATCGCGGGCCAGGCGGAGGAGGACGTCTTCCGCGCGGTCGGGCTGCCCTGGATCCCGCCCGAGCTGCGCGAGGACGCCGGCGAGATCGAGGCCGCGCGCGCGCGGCGGCTCCCCGAGCTCGTCGAGGTCGGCGCCGTCCGAGGCGACCTCCACGTGCACACGACGTACACCGACGGGCGCGACGAGCTCGAAGCGATGGTCAGGGCGTGCGCGGCCCGCGGGTACGACTACGTGGCCATCACCGACCACACGCAGGCGGTCCGCGTGGCGGGCGGGCTCGACGCCTCGGGGTTCCGCAGGCAGGCGCGGGCCATCGACAGGCTCCGCCGGACGATCGACGGGATCGCGATCCTGCACGGGACCGAGGTCGACATCCTCGAGGACGGCGCGCTCGACCTCGACGACGCGACGCTGGCGGCGCTCGATTACGTCGTCGCCAGCGTGCACTCGAAGCTCACGATGGCGGAGCCCGACATGACGCGCCGTATCCTCCGCGCGCTCGAGAGCCCGTTCGTCACGGCGCTCGGCCACCCGACCGGGCGCCTCCTCGGCAAGCGCGAGCCGTACGCGCTCGACATGCCGCGGATCGCGCGCGCCGCGCGCGATCTCGGCGTGCTGCTCGAGATCAACGCTCAGCCCGAGCGCCTGGACCTCTGCGATGTCCACATCCGCCTCGCGCGAGAGGCCGGCGCGAAGCTCGTCGTCGCCACCGACGCGCACGCAGTGGCGGAGCTCGGCTTCATGCGCCACGGGATCGATCAGGCGCGGCGGGGCTGGTGCGCCGCGGCGGACATCGCGAACACGGCGCATCGCGCGGAGTTCCTGGAGCTCATCGGCCGGCGCAGGCGCGCGGCGACCGCCGCCCGGGGGTCGTGCCCGGCCGGCGGCGCGGCCAGCGCTTAGGTGGCTCGGGAGCGGGCAGGCCCGAGGACAGGCCCACCACGAGCGCGAGGTGCCGGCGCTGCTGGGCGTGCGCCCTTATCGATCCAGCCCCTTGTCCTCGCACACGTGGCCCCGGTCCAGAGGCTCGCCGTGCTCCTCTTCCTCTGCTTCCTCTGCTTCCTCTGCTTCCCGCGGCTCTTCGAGCGCTTCCGGGGAGAGGCCCTCGTCCCCTGCCTCGCCCGCCCGCGCCTCCTCCTGCCCGCTGCCCGCGACGTCGTCGGGGGTGCCGCCCTTCCGCTCGGTCGGCTCGGTCGGCTCGCGCGGCTGCGCGCCCTTGCCCGGCCCGCGCGGCTTGGTCGGCCCGCCGCCCGGCGCCTCTCGTCCGCTCGCTCGCTTGGCGCTCATCGCTGCTCTCTTCGACCCGTGCACCAGGTTCCCAGTGCCCGGAACAGTGCCCGGAATCGAGAGGGAACCTGGTGACGCGACGCCTCGCTGTCATCGGCTGGACGAGTGCTTCCCTACGCCGCGCGCGCTCGCCGGGCGCCCGGCGAGCGCGTGGCCTCGAACAGATGTCGGCGAAGTATGCGCACGAGTACTGTCGATCCGGGTCGAGGACGTGGTCGAAGAGGGTGTCGGGCGATCGCAGTGGTGGGCGCCCGCGGGGCGGGGGAGCCGCGGCGTTCCGCAGCGCGGCGCGCGCGGACGCTACCGAGGCGGCGCTGCGCGAGCGCGCGGCGAGGCTCGACATTACCGCTCGCGCGAGCTGACCGGCAGATGCCCGCTCATCCCAGCCGCGAGCACATAAGCGGCATAATTCATGCTCAGATCGGGAGCCCCTTGTTGATGACCGGTGAACCGGCTCATTTGCTCGGACAGCGAGCCTCCGGGGTCCCATCCTGATCAAGGGTCGCGACGAGGTGATTGCGCCCGGGATCCCAATACAAGAGCAACTCATCGCCCAGCGCCCGCGACTGCTCGAGATACCAGCGGGCCGCCCCGGCGTCCTCGATCCTCGTCGCGAGCGCGGCTCCCTCGACGAGCGCCGTCCGCTCCAGGAGCCGCGTGAAGAAATGGTGTCCCCACACCTCTTCCCAGAGATCGAAGCAGGGCTCGCGCCAGTGGTGCGAAATGTATTCCAGGTCCGTCTTGATCACCGAGTCGGTCGGCAGCTTCGCATCATAGACCTTGCATGCGCGGGCGCCCTCTCGCCCGACGCTCTACGCCGCGATGCACGATAACCACGCGAGCGCCTCGCCGAAGGCCCCGGCGCGGTGGGCGCGAGCGAGGTGTGCGGCGGCGACCGCCGCGCAGCGGGCGGCTTTGGCCGCCGCGTGGCCTGTACATCGCCGCGGCTCGGCACCATGGCGCGAAGCATGGATGGCGCAGAATTGGTCACGAGCAGGGCCCACGCCGCGCTGGGCCGGCTCGGGTTCGACCTCCATCGATATCCGGTCCGACTGGAGTATCTGGACGGCGTGCTCGCGATGGAGGGCGAGCTCCCGGATGTTGCGGCGAAGAAGCGGGCGCTCGAGCGCGGCGCGGCGCTCCCCGAGGTGCGCTGGGTCGCCGACCGGCTCCGCGTCGAGCCGAGCGTCGGCATGAGCGACGCCGAGGTCCTCGATCATCTCCGGGATGTCCTGCTCTCGGAGCCGACGTTCGACGAGTGCACCGTCCGGGTGCGCCGCGGGGGCGCGCTCGACGTGTTTCGCGAGCCGCCGCGGCCGCGCGGCGCGCTCGAGGTCGCCGTCGATGAGGGAGTCGTGAGGCTCGAAGGGGCCGTGCCCAGCCTCTCGCACAAGCGCCTGGCCGGCGTGCTCTGCTGGTGGGCGCCGGGGACCCGCGACGTCGTGAACGCGCTCGAGGTCGACGCCCCGGAGGAGGACAACGACGACGAGATCTCCGACGCGGTGCGCATCGTCCTCGAGAAGGATCCGCTCCTCGACGCGTCGGAGATCGGGGTCAGCACAGAGCGCTCGCGCGTCACGCTGCGAGGCCTCGTGGCGAGCGAGGAGCAACGCAGGATCGCCGAGCACGACGCCTGGTACGTCTTCGGCGTGAACGACGTGAGCAATGAGATCGAGGTCTCCCAGGACGTGCGACGGCGGGTCACGCCTCCTCGAGGATCCCGCGAAAGATGTCCACATAGCTGACGATCCCGAGCAGCGCACCCTCTCCGTCGACGACCGGGAGCGCGCCGATCTTGTTCTCGAGCATGAGCTCCATGAGCTCGGTCACGTCCGCGTCGGGACCGACGCTCAGGACATTGCTGCTCATCATCGTGGACACCGGCACGCGGGCCTTCTGCAGCGCTGCGTCGACCACCGCGGCGTCCTCCGCGTAGGGCAGCCGGAGCGCGCGCAGATCGCGATCGCTGAGCATCCCGACCAGCTCACCCTGCTCGTCGACGACCGGCAGGTGGCGGAAGTCCGTCGTCTGCAGCACGTCCACCGCCTCGCCGATGGGGTCGTCGACCCGCACGGTCCGGGGGTTCTCGGTCATGAGCTCGGCGGCGCTGATCCTGGGTAACGGCATCTCGCTCCGCGCTCTGTGCAACTCGCGGACCAGCGGATCCCGCGATGAGCCGCGCCGCCCGCGCCCGGACGCTCCCTTTGCGCCGAGCCACGCTGGTCGCTCCCAGAGCGCGCGTCCGCCGGCTCCGTCCTGCTCACCCTGCTCTTCATGCTCGGCGTCCTCGGTCACCTGCCGGCCCAGGGGGAGCAGATGGATCTCGAGCGCCTGAGGTTCACGGCCGAGCGCGTCCACGGCCGTCGGATCTCCGAGATCCTCGTCGAGGAGATCGAGCAGGAGGGAGGAGGGAGAGGAGAAGCACCGGAGAGCGACCCCGCCGGGGAGGATGAGGAGTCTGGTTATCTTTGATATCGCCGGGCCCGCTCATGCGATCCGGAGGCGAAGGCCACGCGCCGCACCTGGTCTCTCGCTTGCACCCTTGCAGATCGAGCGGGGCAATCACCATGTTGCAAGATGCGGCGAGGGAGCGGACGCAGGGCACATCGACTGCAGATGCTGTCACCGTCTTCCTCTGCGGTGACGTGATGACCGGCCGCGGGATCGATCAGATCCTGCCGTGCCCCAGCGATCCGGTGCTGTACGAGCTGGCCGTGGAGGACGCGAGGGGCTACATCGAGCTCGCCGAGCGCGCGAGCGGCCCCATCCATCGTCCCGCCGACTTCTCGTATGTCTGGGGGGCCGCGCTCGAAGCGTGGAGCCGGCGGGCGCCTGCCGTCCGGCTGGTCAACCTCGAGACGGCGATCACGACCAGCGATGAGCCGTGTCTCAAGGGGATCAACTACCGGATGCACCCAGGGAACGTCCCGTGCCTCACTGCGGCGCAGATCGACTGCTGCGCGCTGGCCAACAACCATATCCTCGACTGGGGAGCTGCCGGGCTGATCGACACAATCGCCGCGCTGCGGTCGGCGGATGTGGCGACGGCCGGCGCGGGCCGGGACGCCGACGAGGCAGCGGCGCCTGCGCTCATCGAGATCGAGGGCAAGGGGCGGGTCCTGATCTTCTCGTGGGGCTCGCAGACCAGCGGCGCGCCGCGGAGCTGGGGCGCCTCGGCGGACCGTCCGGGGATCCACTGGGTGGAGGAGTCGTCTCCCGCGGACGTCCGTCGCGTGCTGGACGTGGTGCGGGCGGCCAAGCGGGAGGGCGACATCGTCGTGGCCTCGATCCACTGGGGCCCGAACTGGGGATACGAGGTCCCGGAGGAGCAGGTCGCGCTCGCCCACGCCCTCGTCGATGTCGCGGGCGTCGACGTGGTTCACGGGCACTCCTCGCATCATCCAAAGGCGATCGAGGTCCACGCGGGGCGGCTGATCCTCTACGGCTGTGGCGACTTCGTGAATGATTATGAAGGCATCAGCGGGTTCGAGGCCTACCGGAGCGATCGGGTCATGATGTACTTTGCGACGCTGCGCGCGGGGACCGGGGAGCTCGTCCGCCTGGAGCTGGTGCCGCTGCGGATGAGGAAATTTCGCCTCCACCCTGCCGCGGCGGAGGACGCGCTCTGGCTCGGAGACGTGCTGAGCCGAGAGGGCGCGCGGTTCGGGACGAGCCTCGAGCTCGGGGAGGACGGCGGCCTGCTGCTGCGCTGGAGCTGACGTACCTCAGGAGAGGCGCACACCGGAGATCCTCGCAGCTCTCCCGTGCTTCGCGCTGCCCGTCGGGGACAGCCTCGACGGGCAGAGGGCGGCCGAGCCGCGCGAGCGGGACGCCGCGGAGGGACACCGGAGAGATCAGGCCCCAGGGTTGCATCCCGGAGGGCGGGCCGCAGAAGGGCGGCCGCGCTCGTCCAGGAGGTCCACCGCGATGCCCCACAAGCAACCTCTTTTCCGCGCCGCGGCCCGGGAGACGGTCCGGCGCGGCGCGGCGTAGCGGAGCAGCCATGGAGATCTGCCTCTTCGCGGGCAACGCCAACCTCCCTCTCGCGCAGGCCGTGGCGGAGCGCCTCGGCGTCGGCCTGGGCGACGCCCTGGTGCGCCGCTTCGCGGACGGCGAGCTTCACGTGCAGATCCGGGAGACCGTGCGAGGGCGGGACGTGTATCTCCTCCAGCCGACGAGCCCGCCGGTCGACGAGCACATCCTCGAGCTCCTGTTCCTCGCGGATGCATGTCGCCGCGCAGGGGCTTCGCGCGTGACGGCCGTCGTGCCGTATTTCGGCTATGCCCGCCACGACCGCCGCGCCTCGGGGAGGGAGCCGGTAGGGGTCCGGCTCGTCGCCGATCTCTTCGGGACAGCGGGCCTCTCGCACGTGGTGGCCGTCGACCTCCACAGCGCCGCGCTCGAAGGGTTCTTCTCCGTCCCGCTCGAGCACCTGAGCGCCGCGCCGCTGCTCCTGGAGGCAGCGAGGCCCTGGGTCTCCGAACGCAGCGTCATCGTGGCGCCGGACATGGGCGCTGCGAAGCTCGCGGATCGCCATGCGCGGCTCCTCCGCTTGCCGGTCGCCGTCGTGCACAAGACCCGCCTGAGCGGCGAGGACGTCAGCGTGCACGCGATCACGGGCGAGGTCCGGGGGCGGTCGCCCCTCCTCGTCGACGACATGATCAGCACCGGCGGGACGATCGAGGCCGCCGTGAACGCCTTGCTCTCGGCGGGCTGCGCGCCGGACATCGCCGTCGTCGCGACCCACGCCCTCTTCGTCGGCCCGGCGGTGATCCAGCTCCCCGATGCTGCCCGCGCAGATCCTCTTGAACAACCTCCTTTACGATCTCGCGCAGATCACGATTCCAACGGACAACGTCGACGCGAGCTTCGTCCGGAAGCCGCGGCGGTGGAACATCGCCACGATCCGCCGCTTCATGATGGTGATCGGGCCGATCAGCTCCGCGTACGATTTCGTCACCTTCTACGCGCTGATCCGCGTGTTCCACGCGCCGGCCCCGCTCTTCCGCACCGGCTGGTTCGTCGAGTCGCTGGCCACGCAGACGCTGGTGATCTTCGTGATCCGGACGATGGGCAGCGCCTTCAAGCGCTCTCCGAGCCGCGCGCTCACGGCGACGACGCTCGGCGTCGTGGCGATGGCCCTCGTGCTCCCGTACAGCCCGTTCGCCGCGCTGCTCGGCTTCGCGCCGCTGCCGCCCGGCTTCTTCCTGTTCCTCGCGAGCGCGACGCTGACCTACCTCGCCATCGTCGAGGCGGTCAAACGCGCGCTGATGGGGCGGAGGTTCGCGTGAGCAGGCCGGCGGCGCCTCTACCGCTCATCGGCTGACGGCCGGCCGCGCTGGTCCGCTGAGCGCGCGGGGCCGAGCGCGGGGGAGATCGCGCTGCGGGATCTCTGGAGGCGTCCGGTCCGCTGGCGCTGCGCTCTGCCTCTGGCGCTGCGGAGGAGCACCCGGGCTCGGCGAGCGCGCGAGGAAGAAGGCCCGGCGGCGTCAGGCGCGGCGCCTGGCTAGACAATTGCACGCTCCATCGAGCGCCGTCGGTGACCCGAGCGACGCCGGATGGAGAGGGAGACATGCCGTTTCGAGATCGTGCCGACGCGGGCCGCCAGCTCGCGTCGCGGCTGACCGCCTACGCGGGGCGGGAGGACGTGACCCTCCTGGCGCTGCCGCGAGGCGGGGTGCTGGTGGGCTTCGAGATAGCGAAGCTCCTGCGGGTGCCGCTCGACGTGCTGATCGCGCGCCGGATCGTGGCGCCGGGCAATGATCACATGACGATCGGCGCCGTCGCGAGCGGCGGTGTCCAGGTCGTCGATGAAGAGCTCTGCCGAGCGCTGGGCATCTCGGACCGCGCGGTACAGTGGCTTGCCGACGCGGCGGCCCGGGAGGTGGAGCGCCTGGAGCGCGTCTATCACGGCTGCCACAGGGCGCCTGACATCCGGGATCGAACGCTCCTCCTCGTCGACGACGGCATGGCGACCGGAGCGAGCATGCGGGCTGCCGTGACGGCCGTCGAGCAGGGCCGCCCGGCGAGCATCGTCATCGCGGTCCCGGTCGCGTCGTATGCCGCGTACGCGGAGCTCTCCCGGCGGGCGCGTGAGTTCGTGTACTGCTATATTCGAGATCCCGTCTATTCGGTCGGCCTCTGGTACGAGGATTACTCGCCGGTGTCCGAGCAGGAGGTCTGTCGGCTGCTCGGAGAGGCGCTCGACCAGGCCGCAGCGCGCCACGGCGCCGCCGGTCAGGAGAGGTCCCGCGAGCCCCCTCCGGGCGCGACCGGATCATCCGGGTAGCCGCTCCGGGCGGCGCGGATTCACCCCTGCCGGCCGGGGCTGGGCGAGCGCCCTTGCCTGAGCGGCTCCAGCGCGCGCAGCACGCGGCGCGCGGGCGCCGGTGCCGGCTGGAGGGGCGGCTCCCGGGAGCTCACGGCCGGCTGGTCGGGAGCATCCGCGTGGTAGCGCTCGCTCAGCGACGCGTAGAGCTCCTCCTCCTGCGCGAAATGGAGCCGCAGCACGGCGTGGAGCCCGTAGAGGATCCGCCGGAAATCCTGCACGTCCGCGGCCGTGGGCCCGCGCGGGTCGAGCTCTCCGAGGAGCTGCTCGTAGAGCCGGACCAGGTGGAAGATCTCGCGGTGTGTCGCGCTCATGGATGCAAGAGGATCCTCGCCGCCGAGCAGTCGCGAGATGACCGGGTAAACCTCGGCGTCGTCGGCGCGCTCGTGCGGGAGGAGCCGCTCGCGGAGGAAGCGGTCGAGCGCCTCGAGCTCTTCGCGCGCCTCCTCTCTCGCCAGGCGATCGATGCGCTCGGCCACGACCCGCACCCGATCGAGCCTAGGGATGAGCTGATCGTGCTCGATCTCCAGCCTGCGGCTCATGGCCTCCCCGAGCGCTGGCCTCCTCGCGCCGCGCCCGCCGCTCTGCGCCCGCAGCGCGCTCAGGATCGCGGCGACGTCGATCGCCTCCTGCAGGAGCGCGCCGGCGGCGGGCGGCAGGAAGCCGAACGCCGCCGCGCCCATCGCGAAGAGCGACAGCCCCATGCCGAGGAGCGCGCTCTGCACCGCGATGGTGCGAGCGCGGCGCGCGATGCTCACGGCCTCGGCGAATCGATCGAGCCTGTCCACCACGAGCACCACGTCGGCCGCCTCGGCGGACGAGGTGGCGCCGCGCGCGCCCATCGCGACGCCGACGTCGGCGGCGGCGAGCGCTGGAGCGTCGTTGATCCCGTCGCCGATCATCACGGTGAGCCCCTCGGCGCGGGCTTCGCGTACGGCCGCGACCTTCTCCTCCGGCGACCGCTGGGCGAGCACGCGATCGACGCCGAGCGTGGCGCCGACCGCCTCGGCGACCAGGGGGTGGTCGCCTGTCACCATCACGACACGGCGAATGCCGACCCGCCGCAACGCCCGCAAGGTCCGCGGCGCATCGGGGCGGATCGGGTCGTCGAGCGTCAGCGCGCCGATGACGCCTCCGTCCACGGCCACGAACACGGTCATCGCCCCGGCGCGGGACGCGCGGCGCCGGAAGGCGCGGGCCTCCTCCGGGAGCGGCGTCCCCTGCGCTGCCCATTCGGCGCTCCCCACGCGAACGGCGCGCCCGTCCACCCAACCGGTCATTCCGGCGCCGGGCGCCTCGTGGACGCCCTCGGGGAAGGAGAGCCCGAGGCGGCGCTCGCGCGCGGCGCGCACCAGGGCCGCGGAGAGCGGGTGCGACGAGGCCTGCTCGAGGGACGCCGCCAGGCGGAGCACCTCCGCGTCGTCCTCTATCGAGCGGAAGCACGTCACGCCGGTCACGCGCGGGCCGCCGAACGTGAGCGTGCCTGTCTTGTCGAGGAGCAGGATCTCGGCCCGGGCGAGGGCCTCGAGCGCGGCGCCGCCCTTCACCACGATGCCGCGCCGGGCCGAGCGCGAGATGCCGCCCACGATCGCGATGGGCACGGCGAGGAGCAGCGGGCAGGGCGTCGCGACGACGAGCACGGCGAGCCCGCGCCCGGCGTCGCGGGAGAGGCCCCACGCCACGGCCGCCATGGCCAGCGAGAGCGCGGCGAACGCCAGGGCATGACGATCGGCGATACGGGCGAGCGGGGCCTTCGAGGCGGACGCCTGCTGCACGAGGCCGACGATGCCGGCGTAGGTGCTCTCGTCCGCGCTCGCCACGGCGCGGAGCTCGAAGGCGGCGCCGGCGTTCGTGGTCCCGCTCCCCACGCGGTCGCCGGGCGCCTTTTCGACCGGCCGCGGCTCCCCGGTCAGCGCCGATTCGTCGAGGAGCGCCCGCGTGCCCACGACGACCCCGTCGACCGGCACGATCTCGCCCGGCGCGACCAGCAGGCGGTCGCCGGGGGCGACGGCGCCGATCGGGACGGTCGTGACGTCGGCCCCCTCGCGGCGATGCGCCGTACGGGGAGCGCGCGCGAGGAGCGCGGAGAGCTCACGCCGGGCGCGCGCGGTCGCGTACCCCTCCAGGGCGCCGCCGGTCGCCATCATCGCGCCGATCAGCGCGCTCGCCAGGTACTCCCCGAGCAGGAGCGCGCCGCCGATGGCGAGGAGCGCGATGACGTCGACGCCGGCCCGCCTCTTCAGCACGTCCACCAGGATGCGCGCGCCCACGAGGGCGAGCGCGATCACCGCGCCGGCCGCCCAGAGCGTGTCTCCCAGACGCGCGTGTCCTTCGAGGTGCGCCGCGGCGCCGCCCAGCAGGCCGGAGAACGTCGACACGACGAGCGCACCGCTCCTCAGGGACGGCCGCTCGGGTCGAGGTGCGTCGAGCCGTGACACCATGGGTTGCTCACGTGGTCAATGCGGTTCCCCATCACGCCGGAAGCTCACCGCATCTGATAGCGCCCTGTCTTCTCCACCGGCTTGATGCACCCGACGACCGCGCCGCGGCCGCCTTCGTAGGCCCGATGGCCGAAGCTGTCGTCAGCGGGGGCTGTTCCAAGGCGACCCTCACCGCCGTGGCTGACAGCTCCGAGAGGTCCGTGGCGACCAGGATTCGCTGAACAGGCTGCATGCTGCCCCTCCCCCGGTCTGGTCCAAATCCCATGGTTGTGATGGACCGACCTGACGCGTAGCTACCGTGCCCACCAGCCCAGCAATCGTCATGCCCCGTCGTCGTCGCCCGTGCCATCACGAGTTACGTACGAGGCCGCTCGCTGCGCTCGTGGACTCTCGCCGCTCGCTGCGCTCGTGGACTGATGACGTGCTCCGCTGAGCATGCATCGTGCGACGGCCACGCCGCATGCGACCTGCCGTCGTCGTCCGCGACGCTCGACCGGCTGAGGGCGATCGCCGAGGAGCAATCGACCGCTGCCGCGAGCGTCCCGGCGTTCTATGTGCGCGGGGTGCTCGACTGGCTGGCGACCTGATCACCGAGGCGGCACCCGCGTCGATCGGCGCGCTGCTCGCCGACGCCGACGTGGAGCCACCGCCCGCGGTCGCCGTCGACATCGGGCGAAAAGTCGCTTTACAGAACGCGCAAATGGTGGATCATGCGGTCGACACGGCGCGATTGTAGGCGGAAGCACGAAGGGCTCGCCCTGCTCTTCTCGCGAGCAAGGTCAGACGGCCAAGGAATTCACCACCCAGCTCACGACGATCGCGATCGACAGGGCGGGCCTGTAGGGAGGCGCGGACATGAAGCTGTTTCGGTTTGCGGGCGATGGAGGGCCGCGGCTCGGGCTCGAGGACGAGCGGGGAGCGCGCCACGACCTCACGGCGGCGTCCCCGGAGGCGTTCGCGTCCGTCGCCTCGTGGCTCACCTTGCCCGATCCCCTCGGCGCGGTGCGCGACGCGCGCGCGCGCGCCGCGGCCTACCCCCTCCCGCCCGAGGTCCCGCTGCTCGCCCCGATCGATTCGCAGGAGGTCTGGGCGGCGGGCGTCACCTACGAGCGCTCGCGCAACGCGCGCAAGGAAGAGAGCGCGGGCGGCGGCGACTTCTACGACCGCGTGTACGACGCCGAGCGCCCGGAGCTGTTCTTCAAGGCGGTGCCCCGCCTGGTCGCCGGCCCGGGCGCGCCGGTGCGCGTCCGGCGCGACTCGAGCTGGAACGTGCCCGAGCCGGAGCTCTCGCTCGTCGTGTCCGCGGCGGGCCGCATCGTCGGCTACACGGCCGGCAACGACGTCTCGTCGCGGTCCATCGAGGGCGACAATCCCCTCTACCTGCCGCAGGCGAAGATCTACGACGGCTGCTGCGCGCTCGGCCCCGCCATCGCGCTCGCCGACGAGCCCGGGCTGGATCTGCGCGCGCTCTCCATCCAGCTCGCGATCCGGCGCAGGGGCGAGGTGGTGTTCGCGGGGGAGACCTCGACCGCGAGGATGCGGCGCGCGCCCGAGGAGCTCGTCGGCTACCTCACGCGCGAGCTGAGCTTCCCCGCGGGCGTCGTCCTCATGACCGGGACCGGCATCGTGCCGCCAGACTCGTTCACCCTGGAGCCTGACGATCTCGTGGAGATCACGATTCCCGGCGCCGGCACGCTGGCGAACCCGATATCCCAAGGTTGACGAGGCGCATCCTATGAAGATCGAGACGTCGAGACGTTCACCTCCGGTTCCGCGCTGAAGCTATGGAATTCTTCGCCCACAACGCCGCCACCGGGGAAAAGCTAGGCGCCTACCGCGACGCCACCGCCGCCGAGATCGACGCCGCCGCAGGCGCCGCCGCGGCGGCGGCGCAGGCCTTCGCCGACCTCGCGCCGGAGCTGCGCGCCCGCTTCCTGGAGACCGCCGCCGACGAGATCATGGCGCTCGGCGATGCCCTGATCCAGACCGCGCACCGGGAAACCGGGCTGCCCGTCGCCCGCCTCGAAGGCGAACGCGGCCGCACCACCGGCCAGCTGCGCCTCTTCGCCGCGGTCGTGCGCGAGGGCTCCTGGGTCGATGCGCGGATCGATCCCGCGCTGCCGGACCGTAAGCCGCTCCCGCGCCCCGACCTGCGCCGCATGCTGCGGCCGATCGGCCCGGTCGCCGTCTTCGGCGCGAGCAATTTCCCCCTCGCGTTCTCCGTGGCCGGCGGCGACACCGCCTCCGCCCTCGCCGCGGGCAACCCGGTCGTGGTCAAGGCCCACCCGGCGCATCCCGGCACCTCGGACCTCGTGGCCTCGGCCCTGCGCTCCGCCGTTCAGAAGGCGAGCCTGCCCGCGGGCGTGTTCGGCATGGTGCACGGCGCATCGCCCGAGGTCTCGCTCATGCTGGTGCGCCACGAGGCCATCCAGGCGGTGGGCTTCACCGGGTCCACCCGCGCCGGCCGCGCCCTCTGCGACGCCGCGGCCGCCCGCCCGCGGCCGATCCCCGTCTTCGCCGAGATGAGCAGCATCAACCCGCTGGTCGTGCTGCCCGGCGCGCTGCGCGAGCGCCGCGACGCGATCGCCGAGGGGCTGACGAACTCGTGCACGCTCGGCGTCGGCCAGTTCTGCACGAAGCCGGGCCTGGTCCTGGGCTTGGCCTCCCCCGAATGGGATGCGTTTGCTCAGTCGGTCGCCGACCGAGCCCGCGCCATCGCTCCCGGTGTGATGCTGCACGCCGGTATCCAGGAGTCGTTCGACCGCTCCGTGCGGGAGCTGAAAGGCGTGGAGTGGCTGACCGACGCCGGCGCGCGCGTCGCTCGCGTCTCCGCCGCCGACTTCGCACGGCAGCCGCACCTCGCCCACGAGATCTTCGGACCGTACGCGCTGCTCGTCACGGCATCGAGCCGCGGAGAGCTACTCCAGCTCCTCGGCGCGCTCGAAGGCCAGCTCACCGCCACGCTTCACGGGACCGCCGAGGATCTCGCCGCCGCCCAGGACCTCGTCGATGTCCTCAGCCGGGTCGCGGGCCGCCTCGTCTTCAACGGCTACCCGACGGGCGTGGAGGTGTCGCACGCGATACACCACGGCGGGCCGTATCCGGCGAGCAGCGACGTGCGCTTCACCTCGGTTGGAACCGCGGCCATCTTCCGCTTCGCGCGTCCCGTTTGCTACCAGTCGTGTCCGCCCGCGCTGCTCCCGCGGGAGCTGCGCGACGAGAATCCGCTCGGGATATCGCGTCTCGTCGACGGCCAGGCCACCCGCGATCCCATCGCTCCCCGCGCATGAGCCGCGATCCGGTGTTCGAGTCCGGCAGCGAGGCGATCTACGCCCTGCGCACCACCGCGCCCGGACCGTCGGGGCGCCTCCCGCTCGGGGCCGAGCAGCTGCGCGCCATGTCCAGCGGCGAGCTGTTCGGCTGGACTCAGAACGCCGGGATGGGGTGGGATCCTGCGCGCCTGCGCGGGAAGCAGTTCCTCGTGCTCAGCACGCAGGGGGGCATCCGCGCGCCCGACGGCACGCCGATCGCGCTCGGATATCACACGGGACACTGGGAGGTGGGGCTGCTCATGGAGGAGGCGGCCCGCACGTTCACGGCCAGCGGGGCCATTCCGTTCGCCGGCTATGTCAGCGATCCGTGCGACGGGCGGACCAATGGCACCGTCGGCATGCTCGACAGCCTCCCTTACCGCAATGACGCCGCGATCGTATTTCGAAGGCTGATACGCTCGCTGCCCACCCGAAGAGGCGTGCTCGGCGTCGCCACCTGCGACAAGGGCTTGCCGGCCATGTTGATGGCGCTCGCCGGCACCCTCGACCTCCCCACGGTGCTCGTGCCGGGAGGCGTCACGCTCCTCGCGGAGGAGGCGGAGGATACCGCCAAGGTCCAGACCCTCGCGGCCCGCTATGCGCGCGGGGAGGTGAGCCTCGACTACGCCGCCGAGATGGGCTGCCGCGCCTGCGGCTCCCCCGGCGGCGGCTGCCAGTTCATGGGGACGGCCGCGACGAGCCAGGTGGTGGCGGAGGCGCTCGGCCTCGCCCTCCCGCACGGCGCGCTCAGCCCGTCGGGCGCCGAGATCTGGCGCGACCTCGCCCGCCGTTCCGCGCACGCGCTCATGGCCCTCGAGGGACGCGGCGTGACCACGCGGGACATCGTCACCGACGATTCCATCCACAACGCGATGGTGCTGCACGCCGCCGTCGGCGGGTCGACCAACCTGGTGCTCCATGTGCCGGCGATCGCCCATGCGGCCGGGCTCCGGCGCCCCACGGTGGACGACTGGGCGCGCGTCAACGCCCTCGTTCCGCGCCTCGTGGACGTGCTGCCCAACGGGCCGCGACACCATGCCACGGTTCAGGTCTTCCTCGCGGGAGGCGTCCCGGAGGTCATGCTCCATCTGCGCGAGCTTGGCCTGCTGCGGCTCGGTGCGCGCACCGTCAGCGGTCGGACCCTGGGCGAAAATCTCGAATGGTGGGAGCGCAGCGAACGGCGCCGGCGCCTGCGCGACAAGCTGCAGCAGCTGGACGGCATCGACCCGGACGACGTGATCATGTCCGCCGGGAAGGCGCGCGAGCGCGGCCTCACCAGCACGGTGACCTTTTTGCGCGGCAACCTCGCGCCCGAGGGAGCGCTCGTGAAGAGCACCGCCATCGCTCCCCAGGTGATCGGACCGGACGGCGTTTATCTGCACGAAGGGCCTGCGCGCGTGTTCGGCAGCGAGGACGCGGCGATCGAGGCGATCAAGACGGGCGCCGTGCAACCGGGTGACGTGATGGTGCTGATCGGCATCGGCCCCGGTATCGGAATGCCGGAGACCTACCAGATCACCTCCGCCCTCAAGCACGTGAGGGACGGGCACCGCATCGCCCTGGTCACGGACGGTCGTTTTTCCGGCGTCTCCACCGGGGCGTGCATCGGCCACGTCAGCCCGGAGGCTTGGGCGGGTGGGCCCATCGGCCGCGTGCGCGACGGCGACCGCGTCCGGCTCCGGATCGACACGCGCAAGCTGGAGGGGACGGTGGACGTCGTGGGCGTGGATGCCGGCGGTTTTGCCGCCCGTGTCCCCAATCCAGCCCTTCAACCCGACGGCCGAGTGAGCGCGGACACGCGACTATGGGCTGCGCTTCAGGATGCCAGCGGGGGCAGCTGGGGTGGGTGCGTTTATGATGCCGAACGCATCATCGGGCTCCTCGGTCGCGCCATCGCGGCAGAGCGCTAGCGCGCGGCGCCGCGGGTGTTCAGGTAGACCGCGTACAGCGAGGTCGTGCCGCAGATGAACAGGCGGTTGCGCTTGGCGCCGCCGAAGCAGACGTTGGACACCGTCTCGGGGATGAGCACCTTGCCGAGCAGCGCGCCGTCGCTCGCGTGGCAGTGCACGCCGTCGCCGGCCGACAGCCACAGGTTGCCGTGCACGTCGACGCGGAAGCCGTCGTACACCCCCACCGGGCAGGTCGCGAACACCTCGCCGCCGGTCAGCGCGCCATTCGCGTCGACGCGGAACCTGCGCACGTGGTGCGGGCCGTCCTTCACGTGCGTCGCGCCGGTGTCGGCGATGTACAGCAGCGACTCGTCCGGCGAGAAGGCGAGGCCGTTGGGCTGCACGAAGTCGCTCGCGACGACCGTCAGCGCAAGGGAGACCGGATCGATGCGGTAGACGCGCTGCGCGCCCTGCTCGCTCGGCGACGCGTCGCCCTCGTAGTCGCTGTCGATGCCGTAGCTCGGGTCGGTGAACCAGATGCTGCCGTCGGACTTCACGACCACATCGTTCGGCGAGTTCAGCCGCTTGCCCTCGAAGTGCGACGCGAGCACCGTGCGCGAGCCGTCGTGCTCGGTGCGCGAGACGCAGCGGCCGCCGTGCTCGCAGGAGACGAGGCGGCCCTGCAGGTCGACCGTGTGGCCGTTGGTGTTCATCGCGGGCTGGCGGAACACCGAGACCGAGCCGTCCGTCTCGTCCCAGCGCAGCATGCGGTCGTTCGGGATGTCCGACCAGACGAGGTAGCGCCCCGCCGGGAACCACGCCGGCCCCTCGGCCCAGCGGCAGCCCGTGTACAGCTTCTCGACGTGCACGTGCGGGAGCGCGACCTTGCGGAAGCGCGGGTCGATCACCTTGAAGCTCGGGGTCAGCTCGATGACCATCGGGTCCTCAAAACACCGAAAGCCCGACACCCCCTGGGTCGTCGAGCCTTCGAGCATCTGTCCCGTGCTGCTTCTTCGATCGTCCCAGCCGTCGTCCCGGCTGTCCCAGCCAGCCCCTCGGGCTGGCTGGATTCCTCAATCATCTCGGGTGGGCCATGAAGGACTTGAACCTTCAGCCAATGGATTAAGAGTCCACTGCTCTACCAATTGAGCTAATGGCCCGAGTAGTTTGTCAAACCGACGGATTCTGAAACAGTCCCCGGGATCTCGCCGGATCGCTTGCGTCGTCCGTTGAGCCCGGCACGCCCGGCCTGATTCGAACAGGCGACTTTCGGATTCGAAGTCCGACGCTCTATCCAGCTGAGCTACGGGCGCTCCTGCGCGCCCCTCGGCGGGGCTCGCGGAACGCTTCTAACCGCACCGGAGCCGTTATGTCAAGGCGATGAAGCATCGCGATGCGCAATTCTCAGGCCGCCCTCCCCGCTGAGCCCGGACGGACGGCACCCTCAGCCCGCCCGCGCCCCGCCGGCGGCGGCCGCGAAAGAAGTTCTCTGCCCAGCGCGCCGCAGGGTAGGGTCCGCCCCGTCATGCCGTTGCTTCGCCCGCTCACTCGCCGCTGCTTCGCGTCCCGGGGCCCTGTCGCCGCCCTCCTGCTCGCGCTCTCCGTCGCGGCGCCGGCCCTCGGCGCCCCGGCGGGCGCGCAGCCGGCCTCCGCGGAGCAGCCGCCGGGCCAGCGCGCGCAGGGCAAGCGCCCCGCCGCGCGCCGCAGCTCGGCCGGCGACGAGGGCGGCTCGCGCGCCGCGCGCGGCGCCGGGGCGAAGGGGAAGGCCGCGGACCGCGCGAGCAAGAAGCGCGCGGCGCGGCGGGACGAGACCTCCCGGACGGCGCGCGGCGGCACCGCCGCCGAGGCCGACGAGCGCAAGCCGCTGTCGAAGGGGGCGCCCAACCGCGGGCGGCTGACCGGCGCCGTGCGGCTCCGGTCGTCGAGGCACCTCAAGACGCGCGAGGGCGCCAGGACCTGGGGGCTGCCCGTGCTCGTGAAGGCCCTGCGGCGCGCCTCCTTCCAGGTCGCCAAGAAGCACGGCGACTCCGCGCTGCTCGTCGGAGATCTCTCGGCCAGGACGGGCGGCCGCCTCGACGGGCACAACTCCCACCAGACGGGGCGCGACGCCGACGTCGGGTTCTACGTCGTGAACTCGAAGGGCAAGACGCTGCGCATGGACCGGTTCGTGGCGTTCGACGACAAGGGCGACGCCATCGGCCTCCCCGGGGCGCGGTTCGACGACAAGCGCAACTGGGCGCTCGTCGAGGCGCTGCTCCAGGACCGCCAGGCGGGCGTCAAGTACCTGTTCGTGACCGACGCGCTGCGGGCGCGGCTGCTCGCGTACGCCGCGAAGAAGCGCGTCCCGGCGGAGCTCCGGAGCCGCGCCGCCGCCGCGATGATGAGCCCCAGGGACGCCGATCTGCACAACGACCACTTCCACATCCGCGTGGCGTGCCCCCCGTCGATGCGCGCCGCCTGCGTCGAGGAGTCGCTGGCCCGCCCCGCGTGCGACGCCGACGCGGCGAAGAAGCCGCTCGACGCCGCCGCCGCGCCCGCAGCCCCGGCGGACGTCACGGCGCACGCCGCCGCCGCGCCCGCCCCCCGCTGACCCCGGCCGCCCTCAGGCCGCCGGCGCGGCCCCGGCCGGCGCCGCGCCGTCCGCGAGCTCTACCACCACCGGCGCGTGATCCGAGGGGCGCTGGAGCTCCCGCGGGCGCGTGTCGATCGACACATCCGTGCAGCGCGCGGCCAGCGGGCGCGTCACCAGCGCGAGGTCGATGCGGAGGCCCTTGTTGCGCCGGAACGCGCCCATCCGGTAATCCCACCAGCTGTACGCCGCCTTGGCGGGGTGACAGGCGCGGAACGCATCGACGAGCCCCCACTCCATCAGGCGGCCCAGCGCCGCCCGCTCGTCGGGGTGGAAGAGCACCTGCCCCTCCCACTTCTTCGGCTCGGCGACGTCGATGGGCTCGGGCGCCACGTTGAAGTCGCCGCAGATCAAGATCTGCTGATCGGGCCGGTAGCTCGCCTCGAGCTCGCGCCGGAGCCGCTCCAGCCACGCGAGCTTGTACGCGAAGGCCGGCGTCCCCACCGCCTGCCCGTTGGGCACGTAGACGTTGATGATCCGGATCCCCTCGACCGTGGCCGACAGCATCCGCCGGGCGACGTCTTCCTCGTCGCCGTCGAGGCCCTTCTTCACGTCGTCCACCGACAGCCCGAAGCGCGCGGCGATCGCGACGCCGTTGTAGGACTTCTGGCCGAAGATGATCGAGCGGTAGCCCACCTCGGAGAGCGCCGCCTCGGGGAAGCTGCCGTCCTCGACCTTCGTCTCCTGCATGCAGACGACGTCGGGCGCGGCGCGGACCAGCCAGCTCGTGAGCTGCTCGAGCCGCGTTCGGATGGAGTTCACGTTCCAGGACGCGATGCGCATAGGTCGCCTCACCGATAGTGGATGGAGAGCAGGGCGGAAAGCCTGGATCCGGGCGCGGCCGCGCCGCGCGCAGGGGGCACGCGATCGCGGACGATCACAGGGCCGCCCGGATCACGTCGAAGAGGCCGTCCGGATCGTCGACGTGGAGCCAGTGGCCGGCGCGCGGGAGGACGTGGACCGAGAGCCAGGGCGCGCGCGCCGCGAGCGCCTCGAAGCGGGCGCGCGACTCCGGCGAGACCGACGCCGACCTGCCGCCGAGGACGACGTGGAGGCGCCGCGCTTCGACCCCGGCGCCGGCCGGCGCCGGCGGCTCCTCCAGGACGTGCCACAGATCACGCGCGAAATAGTCGGTGAGCAGATCGTTCAGGACGTCGAGGTCGAGCCGGATGCGAAAGCCGTCGCCCTCGCGGCGGACGTTCATCGCCAGCCACTCCCCGATGCCGCGGCTGAAGCCGGCGGCCTGCACCGCCTCGAGGAACGCCTCGCGCGACGCGATCGGCTGCGGGATCGCGCGGAGCAGCTCGAGCACGCCGGGGCTCTCCGAGCCGCTCTCGCCGGCGGGCCTGGCGCTCGGATCGACGTCGAGGATGAAGCCGCGCTCGATCCCCGCGGGCCGGCGCTCGAGATAGGCGAGGGCCACCTTGCCGCCGAACGAGTGGCCCATGACCCCGCGGACGTCGAGGCCGAGGCGATCGCCGAGCCGGAGCAGGTCGTCGGCGGCCGCCGCGATGGTGTGCGGCGCCGGCGGGCTCTGCGACAGGCCGTGCGCCCGCAGGTCGACCAGGATGAAGCCCCACGGCCGCGCGGCGGGGCCTGGCGCGCCGGGCGCGCCGCCGGTGGCCTGCGCCTCGGCGAGGCGCCGGGCGAAGGTGCGCCAGTTGGCGCCGGAGCCGAAGATGCCGTGCAGCACGAGCATCCAGCGGGCAGGCGCCGCGGAGGGCGCGGAGACCAGGGCGTGGTGGGGCACGAAGGCGTCGGGTGCGTTCATGGCTCTCCGGGCGACGCGAGCGCGCCGCCTGCGCCTAGCGCTAGCATGGACCCATGGCCAAGAAGCCCCCCATCGCGCCGTCGAGCGCGGACGCCGCGGAGCGCGAGGCCGCGGCGCCGCCGAGGCCCGAGCGCTTTCACGGCGCGACGCTCGCCGGGGCCGACTTCGACGACGCCGACCTGCGCGGCGCGCGCTTCCACAACGTCGCGCTCGCCGAGGCCGAGCTCGACGACGTCGACCTGCGCGGCGCCCGCCTCCACAACGTCGCGCTCACGGAGGCCGACCTCGACGACATCGACCTGCGCGGCGCGTGCCTCCACAACGCGACCCTCGCCGCCGCCTCGCTCGACGACGTGTCGCTGGCAGGCGCGCGGATCGACAACGCCGACGCGGCGGGGACCCGCTGGTCCGACGTGAGCCTGCGCGGCGCTCGCCTCGAGGCGTCGGACCTCCGCGAGGTCGAGATCACCGGCTGCAAGATCGACGGGCTCACCATCGACGGCGTGCGGATCGATCGCCTGCTCGAGGACGCGAAGCGCCGATCGAGCGCGAGCCCCGCGCCGGAGGCGGCCACGAAGGACACAGCGCCAGGGAAGCTGGGGAAGAAGAGGAAGTCGAAGCGCCCCGCTCCCGCGAGGTGAGCGGGCGGGGGGCCTCGCGCGCTCGCGGCCGGCTTACGCCTCGATGAGCCCGGTGCGGACCGCGATGCGGGTCAGCTCGACCGCGCTCTTACATCCGAGCTTCGCGTAGATGCGCACGCGGTGGGTCTCCACCGTCTTCGGGCTGATCGTGAGCCGCGCGGCCGTCTCGCGCGTCGACACGCCGGCCGCGAGCAGCCGCAGCACCTGGCGCTCGCGCGGGGTCAGCGCGTCGAGACCGCCGGAGCCCTCGCTCGCCGGCTTGCGCATCGCGCGCACGACGGCGCCCGCGATGCTCGAGGACAGCGGCGCGCCGCCGGTCGCGATCCGGCGGATGCCCTCGATGACCTCCTCGAGCTTCGAGGTCTTCACGAGGTATCCCTGCGCCCCCGCGCGGAGCGCCTCGGCGACGCGGAACTCGTCGTCGTAGCCGCTCAGCACGAGCAGCTTCGCCTGCGGCAGCTGCGCCCTCAGCGCCCCGAGGAGCTCGATGCCGTCCCGGTCGGGGATGTTGAGATCGACGAGCACCACGTCCGGCTTGCAGCTCGCCGTCTCGCGCAAGGCGTCGGCTGCTGTCCCGGCCTGGCCCACGACGACCATGTCGGGCTCGTCCGAGAGCGCTCGAGCGAAGCCTTCGCGGACGACGGGGTGATCGTCGATCAGATAAATGTGCAGCTTGCTAGCAGGGGTTTCCGCCATGATGACCACAGGGGGATTGGAGTGTCCTTCGGACCACAATTCGATACCCGCGAGCAGTTCAAGTCAAGCTGCTCGGGTCGTCCTGGGAGGAACCTTACAGGGGTATCAGGTGCTCAACGATCTGCAAGCAGCGGCGCGGCGGCAAGCCCAATTGATGAGGAAATCTCCGTCCTGAGCGAGTTTCGGAGCTCAGCGGAGATCTGCGACGTGGGAGGCGTTACGCTGCGCGCCACGCCCGCGCGGCGTGCCCCATGCGGTCGCGGCGGCCGTCTGGTATCCTTTGCGCGCCTCATGCGCCGAAAAGGCCAGCGATCGAGAGAAATTGGATGAGCTCGCCGGGCCCTTCTCCGTGCCTGGCCGGCGCCTCGCCGCCCCCGCGCGCGGAGATCTTCGTCGTCGACGACGACCCGGCGCTGGTCGACTCGCTGATGGACCTGCTCTCCGACGAGGGCTACGGCGTCCAGGGGTTCACGCGGCCGCTGGAGGCGCTCGATCGCCTCGCCGGCGGCGCGCGGCCGCGGGCGGTGCTGCTCGACTACGTGATGCCCGAGATGACGGGCGAGGAGTTCCTCGCCGCGCTCGCCGCGGCGGGCGTCGAGGTGCCCGTCCTCCTGCTCTCCGGCATGAACGAGCCCTGCATCCGCGGCACCGTGGCCGGCGTGCTCGCGAAGCCGTTCGACGTCGACCGGCTCCTCGGCGTGCTCGATCGGCTGATCGGCGGCGTGCAGCGCTAGCCCACCGCCGCCGCCGCGCCCCGCCCTGATCCCGGCCTGCACAGGCGCGGCGGCACGATCCTCGCGTGCGCGGCCCCGGGGAGGAGCCGAGGATGTCGTCTCTCCACGACAGCGCCGCAGGGCCGCCCGGCCTCGCCCGGGGCGGGCCGAGCTACCCCGGCCTCGCGGGCGCGCCGGCGGCCGCGATCCGGCTGCCGGCCGAGCTGCACCACCGCTTCCGCTTCGTCGCCATCGACGCGAGCCTCCTCCCGGAGGCGGCCGGCGGCCCGGAGGCGGAGGGCGGCGCCGCGGCGCTGCTCGACCCGCTGCTCGCGATGGGGGTGCGCGTGGCGCTCCTCGCCCGCGAGGGCGTGCCCCACCTCGCGCGGCGGCTCGCGCGCGGAGGCGGAGGCGGAGAGCGCGCGGAGAGCGCGGAGGACCGGAGGCGGCTCTTCGTCGGCGCGCTCGAGGGCGCGGAGCTCTACGGCTTCGATCGCCGCGGCGCCGCCGTCGCGCTCGCCGCCGCGGCGCCGCCGGACGGGCGCTCCGCGCTGGCCGCGCTGCTCGCGCGGGTGATCGCGCCGCTCCACATCGCGCCGCGCGACTGGCTGGCGATCTCGCCGGAGCCGGGCGGGGGCGCGCCGGCCGCGGGCGCGCGCCGGCTCGGCGACGCGCCCGAGCTCGCGGGCGCCACCCACGCGGCGGCCGGGGCGCGGCGGCTCGGCGAGATCCTCGCGCTCCAGCGGGACCTCGACCGGGAGCTCGGCGCGCTCGCGGCGCCGCGCGACGCCGCGTGGATCGTCGAGGAGCCGGGGTTCGACGTGGCGCGCGAGCACGAGATCGAGTCGCTGCTCGCGATCGCCAACGGCTACCTCGGCTCGCGCGCGTCGCTCCCGGAGGGGTCGAGCGTGTCGCGGCCGGCGACGTTCATCGCGGGGGCGTTCGAGCCCTCGGCCGACGTGAGCCGCGTCCCGGAGCTCGTGATCGCCCCCGACTGGGGCCGGCTGAGCGTCGCCATCGAGGGCGAGTCGTTCTCGGCGGAGACGAGCGGCGTGCTGCACCACCTCCGCGCCCTCGACATGCGGCGCGGCGTGCTGCTGCGCGAGTGCCTGCGGCGCGGCGAGGCCGGGCACCTCACGCAGGTCCACACGCTCCACGCGGCGTCGCTCGCGGACCGCCACGTCCTCGTCGAGGCGCTCAGCGTCGCCCCCCTCAACTTCACCGGGACGATCCGCGTTGACGCGATCCTGAGCGGCGACGTGAAGAGCGCGAGCGGCGCGGCGCACTGGGCGCGCTTCGCGGCGGACGCGAGCGCCGAGAGCCTGCTCCTCGTCGGCCGCACGCACGGCGGGCTCGAGACCGCGATGACCTCGCACCTGCGCGTGGTCCCGGGCGAGGCCGCCGAGGGCGTTCCCCCGCCCGAGGCCCCCGACGGCGCGCGCTGCGAGCGCGCCGAGGGCGCGCGCTCCATCGCCGAGCGCTGCGACATCGGCGTCCGCGTCGCCGAGCGGCTCCGCCTCTTCCGGACGGCGACGCTGCACACGTCGCGCGACACGCCCGCGCCGCGCGAGGCGGGCGAGGCGCTCCAGGCGGAGCTCTCGCGCCGCACCATGGGCGACGTGCTCGGCGAGCACGCGCGCGCGTGGGCGGAGCGATGGCGCCGCGCCGACGTCGAGATCGACGGCGCCCCCAAGATCGAGCGGGCGCTCCGGTTCGCCCTCTACCACCTCATCGGCGCCGCGAACCCGGACGACCCGCGCTGCTCCGTCGGCGCGCGCGGGCTCAGCGGCGAGGCGTACCGCGGCCACGTCTTCTGGGACACCGAGACCTTCCTCGTACCCTTCTACACGCACTGCTACCCCGAGGCCGCGCGCGCGCTGCTCCTGTACCGGCACCGCACCCTCGCGGGCGCGCGCCGCAAGGCGAGGTCGCTCGGCTACGAGGGCGCCCTCTACGCGTGGGAGTCGGCGGACACGGGCGACGAGACGACGCCGCCGCTCCTCGTCACGCCGTTCGGCGAGGTGGTCCGGGTGCTCTCCGGCGAGCAGGAGCACCACATCAGCGCCGACGTCGCGTACGCGGCGCACGCCTACGGCCGCGCGACCGGCGATCTCGAGTTCGAGCGCGGCGAGGGGGCCGAGATCCTCGTCGAGACGGCGCGCTTCTGGGCGAGCCGCGCCGAGATCGGGCCGGACGGCCTCGCCCACATCCGCCGGGTCATCGGGCCGGACGAGTACCACGAGGCCGTCGACGACAACGCGTTCACGAACTGGATGGCGCGGTACAACCTCCGCGCCGCCGCCGCGGTCGTCCGGCGCGGCGTGGCGCGCGGCGACGTGCTCGCGCGCCTCGACCTCCGGCCCGAGGAGGTCGATCGCTGGCGCGACGTGGCGGATCGCATGGCGCTCCGGCTCGACCCGCGCACGGGCCTGATCGAGCAGTTCGCGGGCTACTTCCGCCTCGAGCCGTTCGCGATCGCCGACTACGCCGTGCGCAGCGCGCCGATCGACGTGCTGCTCGGCCGCGCGCGGACGCAGGCCTGCCAGGTGGTGAAGCAGGCGGACGTCGTGCAGCTCATCGCGCTGCTCTGGGGCGCGGTGCCCGCGAGCGCGCGGCGCGCCAACTTCCTCTACTACGAGCCGCGCACCGCGCACGGGAGCTCGCTGAGCCCGGGCGTCCACGCGCTCGTCGCCGCCCGGCTCGACCTCCACGCCCACGCCGAGCGCTACTTCGACCAGACCGCCGACATCGACCTCGGCAACACGATGGGCAACGCCGCGGGCGGCATGCACGTCGCCGCGATGGGCAGCCTCTGGCAGGCGGTCGCGTTCGGCGCCGCCGGTATCACGCGCGTCCCGCGGAGCGCGCTCGCGGCGCGGCTCCCGCCCGCGCCGCCGTGGCCGGACGAGGACGAGGCGATCGGCGTCGAGCCGCACCTCCTGCCGGGCTGGCGTCACCTCAAGATCCCGATCTCGTGGCGGGGCCGCGCGCTCGAGATCCACGTGGAGGACGGCGCGGTGGAGATCGCGCTCGAGGGGAGCGCGCCGCTGCCGATCGCCGCGCTCGACGCGGGCGCGGTCGCCTGCGCCGTGGTGGCCGAGCCGGGCCGCCGCTACGCGGCGCGGCGGGTCGGCGGCCGGTTCCAGACATGGGAGGAGGTCACGACATGCTGAGCGCTGTGCGCGATGGATCTCTCGGCGAACGTGGGGCGCTGTCCGGGCCGGCTTCCGCGGCCGATCCGCCCCTCGGCGCGCGCGAGGGGGGCGACGAGCCCGCGCCGGAGAGCGGCGCGCGGAGCAGGAGCGTGCTCGTCGCGCTCCACGGCCGCCGCGCCCACCAGGGCGCCCTCGGCCTCGGGCGGCTCATCGCCGACGCGCTCCACGCGCCGCTGCACGGGCTCCTCGTCTGCGCCGAGCCGATCGAGGCGAGCGAGGTGCCCGCCCACCTCGGGGTCGCCCCGGAGGCGCTGCAGGGCGTGGTGCTGCACGTCGCGGCGAGCGAGGATGCGCCGGGCGCGCTCGCGGCGGCGGTGCGGGGCCGCGGGGCCTCCCTCGTGGTGGTGGACTCCGAGCCGGAGGAGCTCGTGGACGAGCGCCTCGGCGTCGGCCGGCTCGCCGCGCGCGCGCTGGAGTCCGCCGCCTGCGGGGTCGTCGTCATCGGCCCGGCGACGCGGACGTCGTCGCGGATCGAGCGCATCCTCTTGCCGCTCGACGGGGCCCCCAGCACGGCCGCCGCCATCACCCCCGCCGGAGAGCTCGCCCGCAGGCTCGGCGCCGAGCTCGACATCGTGATGGTCGGCGGCGCCTCGCCGCGGGAGGCCGACGACGCGCCGCCCGTCTCGACGCCGGCGCGCTCCGAGCCGGGCGCGATGGTGGCGCCCCTGTACGTCGATCAGCCCCAGCACGAGTGGCCCGCGTTCACCGAGGAGTTCCTGGCCCGGTTCCTGAGCGCGATCGGCCACTGCCCCCACGACGTCGCCACGCGGTTCTTCCTCGGCAAGGGCGAGCCGGCGGCGGAGATCCTGCGGATGGCCGGGCAGCTGACGAGCGACCTCGTGGTCCTGGTCTGGCACGGGCAGCTCGAGCATCACCACGGCGGCGTCTTCCGCGACGTGCTCTGCGGCGCCCCCTGCCCGGTGATGGTCCTGCGGCGCTAGCGCGCGCTCTCCAGCGTGTTCTCCGGCGCGGCCGCGCCCCGCCGGGCGGGCTCCGCGCCAGCGGGCGTCGAAAGGCGCTATGGTGCGCCGCCATGGTCGCCCGGAAGCTGCCCGCCAGCGAGTGCCGCAAGATCGTCGACCCCCAGAGCTTCCGCTTCTCCACGACGGATGAGGTCGCGCCGCTGTCCGCGGGCATCGGCTCGCAGGAGCGCGCCCTCGCCGCGCTCTCCTTCGGCCTCGAGATCCGCCAGCCCCGCTTCCACGTCGTGGTCGTCGGCGCGCCCGGCACGGGCCGCACGTTCTGCGCCCGCGCCGTCGCGAAGCGCATCGCCGCGAGCCGCCCCACGCCCGACGACATCCTCCTCTTGCCGAACCCCCACCGCCCGAGCGAGCCCACGGTCCTGTCGCTCCCCCCGGGCGAGGGCCGCCCCTTCGTCGCGGCGATGGAAGAGCTCCACGAGAAGCTCGTCGACGCCCTGCGCGGCGCGACCGAGGGCGAGCGCTTCAAGCAGGCGCGCGGGAAGATCCAGCGCCGGGTCAACGCGGAGGAGCGGCGGCTCGAGGAGCAGCTCAAGTCCGCGGCGCGCGAGCTCGGCCTCGACCTCGTCCGCGGCGACGACGAGGTGCAGATCACCTCGCTCGAGGACGCCTCGAACGCGCCGAACAGCGAGGCCCTGCACGCCATCGCCGGATCGATCGAGGAGTTCGAGATGCGGCTCGCCACGGTGCAGGACGAGGCCGACGTCGAGCTGCGCAGCGTCGTGAAGCAGCTGCTCAGCGACGGCGTGAAGGGCTGCTTCCAGCCGGTGCGCGCGCGCTTCGAGGGGCGCGACGACATCAGCGCCTTCCTCGCGGACGTCGAGACGGTCGTCTCGAAGGAGTTCCGCCTGCTGGTCGACGAGGCGCGCGGCGAGGAGGGCGGCGCCACCCTGCCGCGCGGCGTGGTCGTCCCGACGCTGCTCACCGAGCACACGCCCGACTCCGGCGCCCCCGTCGTGGAGGTCCCCTACCCCACGCTGAGCGCCCTGTTCGGCCGCACCCACGCGCCGCCCGACTCCGGCTTCCCGCCCGAGCCCGGCTTCGCCGTCGCGGGCGCCCTCCACGAGGCGGCCGGCGGCTTCCTCATCCTGCCCGCGGGCGCGCTCCTCAAGAACGAGGCGCTCTACGAGCAGCTCAAGGCCTGCCTCCTCGCCGGCAAGTTCATCGTGCCCGAGCACAACCCGTCGTACTTCCGCGGCACCGCGGAGGAGCTGCTCTTCCCGCCCATCTCGATCGACGTGAAGGTCGTCCTCGTCACGAACCCGCAGCTCTACCAGGACCTGCACGACGCCGATCCGGAGTTCTCGCAGCTCTTCAAGGTGCAGGCGCGCTTCGAGACGACGATCTCGCTCGACCAGGCGCTGCTCACCTACCCCGCGTTCCTCGCCGGCTTCGCGCACGATCGCGGCCTGCCGCCGATCACGGCCGACGGCGTGACCGCGCTCCTCTTCCACGGCGGCCGCCTCGCGGAGAGCCAGATAAAGGTGAGCGCGCAGCTCGGGCTCATCGCCGAGGTCGCGACCGAGGCCGGCTACCGGGCCCAGCGCCGCGGCCGCAAGGTCGTCGACGGCCCCGAGGTCAACGAGGCGCTCGAGGCGGCCCGCCGCCGCGGCAGCCACTTCCGCGACCACGTGCACGAGATGCTCTCCGACGGGACGATCCGCATCGACGTCACCGGCCGGCGCGTCGGGCAGGTCAACGCGATCTCGGTCCTGTCCGACGGCCCGCAGACGTTCGGCCGCCCCTGCCGGGTGACGGCGGTCGTCTACCCGGGCCTCGAGGGCCCGGTGAACATCGCGCGCGAGGTCGAGATGTCCGGCCCGCTCCACAGCAAGGGCGTGCTCGTCCTCACGGGCTTCCTCGCCGCGCGGTTCGCGCAGCACCGCCCGCTCTCGTTCGGCGCCTCGCTCGTCTTCGAGCAGACCTACGAGCCCATCGAGGGCGACAGCGCCTCGTCGAGCGAGCTCTACGCGCTCCTGTCGGCGCTCTCGGGCGTCCCCATCCGGCAGGAGCTCGCCGCGACCGGCAGCATCGATCAGCAGGGGAGCATCCAGCCCGTCGGCGGCATCAACGAGAAGATCGAGGCCTTCTTCGATCTGTGCGCCGCCAAGGGCCTGACGGGCGAGCAGGGCGTGCTCATCCCGAGCGCCAACCGCGACGCGCTCATGCTGCGGGGCGACGTCATCACCGCGATCGAGGCCGGCCGTTTCCACGTGTACGAGGTGAGCTCGGTCGAGGAGGGCATCGAGATCATCACCGGCGTCCCGGCCGGCGTCGCCGACGCGGACGGGAGGTACCCGGAGGGGACCGTGTTCCACGCGGCGGACCAGCGGCTCGAGCGCTTCCACCAGGCGATCGCCGACACGATGAGAGGGGGGCCGAGCCCGGATCCCCGGGGCATGCTCCGGGGTCGCTGAGGAGGCGCTGAGGAGGATCGATGGCCGCGAAGCGCACAGCCAAGCCGCGGGCGCCGAAGGAGCCGAAGGCCGCGCCCGCCCCCCGGGCGCGGCGGAAGAAGGCGGCGCCGGCCGCGGGCACGCGCGGCCTCGACGCCGCCGCGCTCGCCGCGGGCGCGCCCCCGCCGGACGTCGCCGCGCTCGCCGAGGCGATCCGGAGCGACGGCGGCAGCGTGCTCGCCGTCTACCGCGAGCCCGTCGGCGGCGGGTGGGCGATCCTCGCCGGCCTGCCGCTCGACCGGGTGGAGCCGACGCCGTTCCAGCGCGACCTCTCGGAGGCGCACGTCGCGCGCCTCGGCGAGGTCATCGATAAGCTCGACTGCTTCCTCGATCCAATCATCGCCGTGCGGACCCCGCTCTCGTCGGGGCCGGGCCGGGCCGGGCCGTCCGCCCCCGGCGAGGGGAGGTACTGGACCCCGAACGGCAACCACCGCCGCGCCGCGCTCACGCGCCTTGGCGCGAAGAGCGCCGTCGCGCTCGTGCTGCCCGACGAGCGGATCGCGTACCGCATCCTCGCGCTCAACACCGAGAAGGCGCACAACATCCGCGAGAAGGCGCTCGAGGTGACGCGGATGGCGCGCTCCCTCGCGGATCTCGATCCGCGGCCGGAGCAGGAGTTCCGCCTCGAGTTCGAGGAGCCGAGCCTGCTCACCCTCGGCCTCTGCTACGAGCAGCGCCCCCGCTTCTCGGGCGGCGCCTACCAGTCGGTCCTCCGGCACATCGACCGCTTCCTCGACGAGCCGCTCCCGGAGGCGCTCGAGACCCGCAAGGCGCGCGCCGAGCTCCTCCTCGCGGTCGACGACGCGGTGGCGCAGGCCGTCGACGCGCTCAAGGCGCGCGGCTTCGAGAGCCCTTACCTCAAGGCGTTCGTCGTGGCCCGCATCAACCCGCTCCGTTTCCAGAGGTCCCCGGAGGCGCCGTTCGAGCCCACGCTCACCAAGATGCTGGCGTCGGCGCAGCGCTTCGATCCGGCCGCCGTCCGCCCCGACCAGGTCGCGCGCGCCGCCGGTCCGCCCGAGGAGCCCGCCGGATGATCCCGGCCGGCGCCGCGTGCGCCATCGCCGCCGTCGCCGCGCTGCTGCTCCTCCTCGGCGGCCTCGTCCAGGCGAGGCGCGCGGCGCGCCCCGCCCGCCGCGCCGAGGCCCCCGCGCCCGCGCGTCGCGCCCGCTGGGCCGCTCGTCCGGCCGCGCGCGCCGGGGAGGATCGCGCCGCGTCGCCGCCGTCCCACCGCGGCGATCCCCGGGCCATCTACGCGTACGCCGCGCAGGTCGTCGGCCAGTCGCTCGCCTTTCATGGCAGCTACCGGGCGGCGGCCGCATCGCTGCGCCACGTCCCGCTCGACTGGACGCCGCCCGGGGTGCGCCTGCTCGTGATGAGCAACCTCGCCCAGTGGCAGCTCTGCGCGGGCGACGTCGAGGCGGCCAGGCGGCTCCTTCCGGACCTGGACGAGGAGCGCGCGCCCGCGTCGGTTCGCCCGCTCGTGCGGGGCGCGCGCGCCGCGGTGCTCGTGCGCACGGGCGACGCCGAGGGAGCGCTCTCCCTGGTCGGCCGCTCGGACCGGGAGCGGGACGAGCCGTCCGAGGTGCGCCAGCGCTACCGCATCACCCGCGCGCACGCGCTCGCCGCCCGGGGCGACCTCGCCGCCGCGCGCGCCGAGCTCCGCCGGGTGGTCGACGACGTCGGCGTCGACGAGCTCTGCCGCTGGATCCCCGCGGGCGGGCCCGCCCGGGCCGCGATGATCGAGCTCATCGACGCGGGGTGACGGACTCGCGATCTCCCACCCTCGTCGGAGCGCGCGGCGCGTGACCGCGCGATTCTCCAGCAGATATCGAGTCGGCGGACTCGCCATCAATTCGGTAGATCGGTCGATTGTCAATCCTCATTTGCCTGATTTGCCGCACAGGAGCTCCCGTACGCTCTTTCTCGAGGTCCCACCCGATCGCGCGACCGGGTGGGCCCGTGGCTGGGATTCCGCAGGACGGTGGGGGGCGCAACGTTGCGAGCGTTTGGCGTCTGGTAGAAAAAGGATGCTGTACGCAAAGTGAAT
This sequence comes from Sorangium sp. So ce836, assembly GCF_028553905.1. NCBI lineage: Bacteria > Pseudomonadati > Myxococcota > Polyangiales > Polyangiaceae > Sorangium > Sorangium sp. So ce836. Next base: position 13,021,095 of record NZ_CP102233.1, read on the forward strand.
CGGGCCAGGTAGGCTTCTCGCGTCGGCGGGGGAGAGGGCATGCCAACCTGCACGGGTGGCCAATGAGGGTGGGGGCGCCGCGGGGGGGCATCGGCGGGTGCAGCGCCGGTTCAGCCACGACCACGCGCCCGGACAGGGCGGCGGCCCTCGCTGACCGGAGCCTGCGTGGGAGGCTCCCATGAACCGCCCGATGGACACGCCGCCTCATCGCATCCTCATCGTGGACGACAGCCCCACGTACCTGCACCAGGTCGCGGCGGCGATGCGCGACGAGGGCTACGTCGCGGTGCTCGCCCACTCGGGGGAGGAGGCGCTCGCGCGGCTCGCGGCGGCGCGCGTCGACGGCATCCTGCTCGACATGGTGATGCCGGGGCTCTCGGGCCCTGCCACCTGCCTCCGCATCAAGGCGAACGCCGCGTGGCGGCCGATCCCGCTGCTCATGCTCACCGGCAGGGACGACCACAAGGCGATCCTCGACGCCCTCTCGGCCGGCGCCGACGACTTCGTCACGAAGTCGGGCGAGCTCACCGTGCTCAAGGCCCGCCTGCGCGCCCAGCTGCGCCGCAGGCACTACGAGGACGAGAACCGCAGGATGCGCGAGCTCCTCCTGCGCCGCGAGATGGAGGCGGCCGAGGCGCGCGCCGACCGGCGCCTCAAGCAGAGCGAGGAGCGGTTCCGCCTCATCGTCGAGGGCGTCCAGGACTACGCCATCTTCATGCTCGACCCCGCGGGCCGCATCGCCAGCTGGAACCCGGGCGCCGAGCGGATCAACGGCTACCGCGCCGACGAGATCATCGGCCGCCACTGCTCGGTCCTCTTCCCGCCGGAGGACGTCGAGCTCGGCAGGCCCGCCGCGGAGCTCGAGTGCACGGTGGAGACCGGGCGCTCGGTCCAGGAGGGCTACCGCGTCCGCAAGGACGGCACACGCTACTGGGCGAACGAGGTGATCAGCGTGCTCTTCGACGAGGCCGGGCGCCTGCGCGGCTTCGCGAAGGTCACCCGCGACGTGACGGAGCGCCGCCGGGTCCACGAGGCGCAGCGCATCCTCGTCTCGGCCGGGCAGATCCTCGGCGAGTCGCTCGACTTCGAGGAGACGCTGCGGCGCGTGGTCCGCGTCGCCCTCCCCGACTTCGCGCAGATCTGCGTGCTCCTCCTGCAGGACGAGTCCGGCGCGACCGAGCGGCAGGTCACCGCCCACGCCGACCCCTCGATGGCGGCCGCGACCGAGCTGCTCGGCAGGCTCACGGCCGACTCCTGCGCGCGCGGCATCGGCAAGGTCCTGCGCACGGCGCAGCCGGAGCTCATCCCCCGGGTGACCGACTCGTTCGTCCGGGCGATCTCCTTCGATCAGGCGCACTACGAGGCGCTGCGCTCGCTCTCGCTCGCCTCGCACCTCACCGTCCCGCTGACCGCGCGCGGCCGCACGCTGGGCACGCTCTCGTTCGCCTCGACGCACCGGCGCTACGACGCCGTCGACCTCGACCTCGCGCAGGATCTCGCGCGGCGCGCGGCCCTGGCCGTCGACAACGCCCGGCTCTACCGCGAGGCGCAGATCGCCGTGCGCGCGCGCGACGATTTCCTCACGATCGCCTCCCACGAGCTCCGCACCCCGCTCACGCCCATGCAGCTGCAGGTCGACGGCCTCCTGCGCGCCGGCAAGCGCGGCGACCTCACCGCCGAGCGCGCGACGCCGCGGCTGGAGATGATCAAGCGCCAGGTCGAGCGGCTCGCCCGGCTCATCACGAACCTGCTCGACATCTCGCGCATCTCCGCGGGCCGCCTGCAGCTCGAGCTCGAGGACGTCGATCTCGCGGGCACCGTGAACGACGTGCTGGATCGGTTCCGCGAGGAGCTCGCCGCCGCGGGCTGTCCGGTCGAGCTGTCGGCCCCCGCGTCGGTCGTCGGCCGGTGGGATCGCCTGCGCCTCGATCAGATCGTCACGAACCTCCTCTCGAACGCGATCAAGTACGGCGCCGGCAGGCCCATCGACGTCGCGGTCTCGGACCTCGGGGACCGCGCCCGCCTCGTGGTGCGGGATCGCGGCATCGGCATCGCGCCGGACCAGCAGGCCCGCATCTTCGAGCGCTTCGAGCGCGCCGTCTCCAGCGAGAACTACAGCGGCTTCGGCATGGGGCTGTGGATCGTGCGGCAGATCGCCGACGCCCTCGGCGCGACGATCGACGTCGACAGCCGCCCGGGCGAGGGGGCGACGTTCACCGTCGATCTGCCGAAGGTGCCCGCCTGACGCGCGCCCGCGCCGCGCGCGTCACAGCGCCCGGCGCACCCGGCGGCGCTGCTCGATCATGTGCTGGGTGATCTGCTGCCGGCCCTCGGCGCGCTCCACCAGCGTCCACACGTTGTCGCCGCGCTCCCTGCCCGCGCAGTCGAGGAGCGCGTCGGCCGCCTGCTCTGCGGGGATGAGCCCGTCGTGCCGCCCCGGGAGCTCCACCACGGCGACGCGCGTGCAGAGCCCGCCCATCGTCGCGAGCATCCGGCGCACGACCTCGCGGAAGATCGCCTCGTCGAACGCGTCGCGCCTGCCGGCGCCGAACAGGACCAGCTTGTCGAAGGCCATGCGCGGCTTGCACGGGATCATCACGACCTCGCCGAGCTCGCAGGTGATCTGGCCCTGCCGCCGGAGCTCCGAGATCCGGCCGCCGAGCCGCCAGTCGCAGAGGCCGGCCACGCCGTGGGCGGGCAGCGCGTCGCTGAACGGGGCGCACGCGAGCACCTCCGAGTCGAGCTCGTCGAGGCTCTGCAGGTCGGGGGGGACGAACCGGAGCTCCACGTGGATCAGACGCTGATGGCGCCCTTGCGGAAGTCGCTCTTCGCGATCTTCACGTTGACGCAGGCGGGCCTGCCGCACCGGAACGCCTCGTCCAGCGCGGGCCCGAGCTCCTCCACGCGCTCGACGAAGGCCCCGAAGCCCCCGAGCGCCTCCACCACGCGGTCGTACCGGGTGAGGTCGAGCGACGTCGCGGGCGCGCGGCCCTCGCCGTAGAGCTCGACCTGCCCGCGCCGGATCTGCGTCCAGGCCGCGTCGTTCCCGATCACGCTCACCACGGGGATGCCCTGGCGCGCCATCGCCTCGAACTCGAGCGCGTGGAACCCGAACGAGCCGTCGCCGTACACGAGGACGACGTTGGCCTCGGGCCGCGCGAGCTTGGCGGCCATCGCGTAGCCCGGCCCGACGCCGAGGGTCCCGAGGGGGCCCGGGTCCATCCAGAGCTGCGGCCACTCGAGCTTCAGCACGTTCGCGGCCGTCGCCACGAAATCCCCGCCGTCGCCGATCACGATGTCGTCCTTGCCGAGCCGCTTGCCGATCTCGGCGCAGACGCGCAGCGGGTTCGGCGGGTCGCTGTCGCTCGCGATCTCGGCGAGGATCTTCGCGCGCGCGCGCTCCTCGGCCTCGCGCACGGCCGAGAGCCACGCCTCGACGGACTTCTCGGGCACCTCGGCGAGCAGCTGCTCCAGCACGACGCCGCTGTCCCCGTCGATCCCGAGGTCGACGCGGCGGTTCCTGCCGAGCTCGCTGCCGTCGAGATCGATCTGGACGACCTTCGCGGCCGGGCCGACGGCGCGGCCGTACTCGAGCCGGAAGTCGAACGGCGTGCCGAGCACCACGCAGAGGTCGGTCTGCGCGAGCGCGAAGCGGCGCGAGCGGCTCATCAGCCCGGGGTGCGCGTGGGGGAGCGCGCCGCGGGCCATGCCGTTCAGGTAGAAGGGCGCCTTCACGGCGTCGGCGAAGCGGCGCAGCGCGTCCCGCCGCGGCGACCAGCGGAGCTGGCTCCCGACGATGAACATGGGCCGCTCGGCTTCCCGCAGCATGGCCGCGGCGCGCGCGACGGCGGCCGGGTCGCCGCCGGGCCTGGCCGGGGCCATGGGCGCGGTGGCGGGCGCGTCGTCGCCCGCGAAGCCCATCAGCAGATCGAGCGGGATCTCGAGGAAGACCGGGCCTGGCACGTTCGCCTGGGCGACGCGGAAGGCCGAGTCCACGTACTCCTGGATGCGGTCGGTCGACGGGACGGAGGCGCTCCACTTGGAGATGGGGCGCATCAGCTCGACGTGGTTCATGTCCTGGAGCGAGCCCATGTCGGCGAGGGCTCGCGGGCCGGCGCCGCCGAGGACCACCATCGGGATCCCCGCGCGCTGCGCGTTGGCGACGGCGGTCACCACGTCCGTGACGCCCGGCCCGGCGGTGACCGCGCACACCCCTGGCCTCCCGGTGACCCGCGCGTACCCGTCGGCGGCGTGGCCCGCCGTCTGCTCGTGCCGCACGTCGACGACCCGGATGCCGTCGTCCAGGCACCCGTCGTAGATCGCCTGGATGTGCCCGCCGCACAGGGTGAAGAGGTGGGTCACCCCGTGCCTTGCGAGCGCCTTCGAGACGAGCTTGCCTCCGTGCACCTGCGCCATGGGGTCGGCATATACCATGTGCGCCCCAGCGTCCTCCCGGCGAGCGGGCCATTCGTGCGGCGCCGCGCGGCTGCCGGCGCCGCGCGCCGGGCAAGCCGCCTCACCGGACCGGGCGCTCGGCTCCGCGGACCTCGGGGGGGACGACCCCGGCGGCCGCGCGTGTGGCGCCGTGTTCGGGGGTGCGCTTCACGGCCGCGCTGACCTCAGGACCGGCCCCGGTGCTCACCGCGGAACACCAGGATCGAAGTTCGGAGAGATAGTTTAGTGTTTTTCCTAACCTACGAACGTCCTTATGATCGCGCCGCGGCGTCAACGCACCCTGCCTGCGGGTGCGCGCCGGCCCCTGGCCCGGAAACCACGCTATCGCCGGTCCCTGTTGTCAGGCCGCACCCAGGGGGAAGCTCACGCGCAGCGAGTGATGCTGTAAAAGTACAGCATTACTACAGGATCGACTCCGCCCCTGCTGCGATATCGTCGCCATCCCGGCGCGAACGGCGCCGTGGTGGCCGCTGCCCGATGTTGTTCTCTCCGGGCGATGAAATGGTATAGTTGGCTCCTTATTGCAGCTGCCAGCTCCACACCGCCATCTCTCTCGGCCTCCTTCCGGTGCCCCTGCCCTGCAGCCGCCGGCCTGGGAGAAGGCCCCGGCCTTTTCCGGCCGCCGAGCGCGCCCGCGCCCGGCGCCGCCGCCGGCGCTCGCCGCAACCTGCCCGCAACATGGCGGAAACAATCCGGCCCGGGCCACGCGCGCGCGAGCATCTGTGAGGAAGTTAACCGGTTCATTCGGCGATGGATTGGGCGAGCACAGGGTGATTGGTGAGAGGGAGCATGTGCCGGTGGCCGCCCCGAGGGGGGCGCCCGCGTTCGTCCGCGATGACACACGATCTCCGTTGCGTATGCGCGCCAACTTCCTTGAGGTGCGCCAACCTCGACGGCGGGCGGCGCCCAGCGCCGCGACGGCCGTCTCGCTGGATGGATGGGGGAACGCGAGCCAATCGTGTGTGGTGCTCTCGTGGACGCTGGTTTCACTGCCTACGTCCCGAGCGACGTCTACCACGTGCGCATCATCTGTCCGGGTGTCCCTGATGCCGGTGCGCCGGAGAATGGACTCCGTCCTCGGTATATCATTTCATCGACGTGCGATCGGCCAGGGCATCCTCTGCCGTTGCTGCTGGGCCAACATTTCGGCCAATTTGCGCGCCGCGTGGGCGGTAGTGCGCTGGCGCCTCGCTTCTCGCAGCGTTCATTTCAAATATCCTGCTCTCACAGAACGTTGCCCAATGCACCAAAATGACGCGTGACTGCTTACATGAGCTTGCGAGCTTGTTGTTTTCTATTTCGGGAAAGCTCTGTATCGGTTATGCGGGATAAGAGGACGCGCAATAGCGCTTCGCTGGAGTAGCATCTTCCTATGTCGGAGCCCCCTAGTAGCAGCAGTCAGTTGATCCGGATACCCATCGTGCTGGCGCTCGACTGCAGCCCCGGTTTTCTTGCCCGTTGCCGCAGGGTTGCGGCGCGGGCTCGTTTCCTCGTCCGCTCCTGCGAGGCGGCGTCGGCGTGGGGGACGGCGGTCCGCCTCCGCCCGCTGGCGATCATCCTGCCGAGCCACTTGCACGAACGCGCGCCGCAGACGTTCGAGCTGCTCGCGGAGGACGCGGGCGCGCGCCTCGTCGTCGTGGAGTCCGAGCAGCTGCCCGCGGGCGAGCTGGAGGGGCACATCACCCACGCGATCGGCGAGGCGGCCCGCGCCCGAGGCGCCTAGCCGCGTCCGAGGGCCCCGCGCCACGCCCGACGCGCCTCCGAACGCGCCGGAGGCGCCTCGAAGGGGCACGGCGACGCGGGCCGGGCCGTCGCGTGGCTCGGCCGCTGCCGGGCCTCGGCGGCCGCACGTCTCGGCCGCCGAAGGCCTCAGTCGGTGCGGACGCCCGCGGTGAGGTGGAAGCCCCAGGTGTGATCGAGCGGCGGGCCGAGCTCCTCGTCGAAGGGAAGCAGCAGCCCCGCTCGGAGGAACGCGGCCTTGCGCTCGATCGCGACGAACGGCTCGAGGGCGAGCACGTACAGATTGCGCGCGACGGCGTGCCGGATGCCCACGTTGTCGAACGTGGGCAGCGCCACGCCTTGCACGCGCACGCCGCCGCCGATCCCGTGGCCGATCTGGAGCTCGGCGGCGTGCTGGATCGCGACCTCGTACTCCTCGTTGCGGCCGAGCGGGATGTAGAGGAGCGGCTCGATCTGCAGGCGCGCGATCAGCAGGCCGAGGTGGGCCTCGGCGCCGAGGCGCGCGTGGATCGGGAGGATGCTCGGGAAGTACTCGTGGAGGTCCCAGTAGGCGCGGCTCGCGCCGACCGGCTCGTAGCTGCGGTGGTCGTGGGTCTGGGCCGAGAGCGTCGCCAGCCCGACGGCGCCGCCCACCGTGATCCAGAGCTTGCTGCCGGCGCGGGCGACGTGGTGGGCGCCGAGCATCACGTTGCCGAGCACGGCGTCGGTGCGCTCGTCCATCGCGAGCCCGAAGGGGACGCGGACGTCGAGGAACGTGTGATCGGCGAACGGCATGCGAGCGAACAGGGCGACGGCGAGCCCGGAAGCGTCGCTGTCGCCGCCGGTGAACGCCGAGGTCTCCAGGCCGATCGCCCCGCGCTGGCCGCGCGGGACCGTCCCCCCGCCGAGCGCGCCGTCGTCGGCAGGCGCGGGCAGGGGCCCCTGCTCGGCTTCGGAGAGCGACGTGGTCCAGTCCTCCATGCTGTCCCACCGGCCTGCCCGGCGCGCGGCCGGCGTCTCGGCGGGCGGCGCGGAGCCTGCGGGCGGTTCGGCAGCTCCCGGCTCGGGCGTCGCCTCGGCCGGCTCGGGCGGCGACGCCTCCGGCGCTGGCGCGTCCGCTGCCGGCTCGCCGGGCGCTGCAGGCGCGGGGCTCGCAGGCGACTGCGGCGCGCCGGGCGCTGGCTGCGGCGCGCCGGGCGCTGGCTGCGGCGCGCCGGGCGCTGGCTGCGGCGCGCCGGGCGCTGGCGCCGGCGACTGCGGCGCGCCGGGCGCTGGCTGCGGCGCGCCGGGCGCTGGCTGCGGCGCGCCGGGCGCTGGCCGCGGCGCGGACGCTGGAGGCGTCCCCGCCCGCGCCGGAGGGGCCGGCGGCGTTCCCGCCGGCGCCGAGGCGGTGGGCGCGGGGCGCGTCGCCGGCGGAGGCGTCACCGGCTGCGCGGCGATCGGCGCGGCCGCGAGGATCGCCGTCGCCAGCCAGGAAAGCGAGGACAAGACCAGGATTCGACGTGGCATCGTGTCTCCTTGGGGCGCGCATCCTATCGCCTCGGAAGGCGCGCGCGTCTGCTCCAGCGAGCGCCAGTCGTGCTTCGCGGTCCCGCGCCCGAGCAGCCCGCCGCGGCGCGGGCCCGGAGCGATGGCTCGCGCGCGAGGCGAGCCGCGCGCACCCCGCCGTGGAGCAGCGGCGAGCGGCGGCCCGGAGGCCCGGCCGGGCTCCCCCGCGCGCGCTACAAGAGCGCCGAGAGCGCCGCCGCCAGGCGCTCGTACTGCGGCCGGTCGTTGTAGATCTGCGCCGAGATCCGGAGGGCCCGCCGCGGCGACGCGGGCCAGGCGAACACCGGCACCTCGATCCCCCATTGCGCGAGGAGCGCGTCCTGGAGCGGGTCGAGGCGCAGCGGCGACGACGGCGCGTCCGGGAGCGGCACCGTCGCGAGCGCGCCGATCATCGCGTCGGGGCTCGGCGGCAGGCAGCCTAGCGCCTCGCAGAGCAGGTCGCGCGCGGCGAGCGCCGTCGCCCGGTTGTGGGCCCGGAGCTCGGGCCAGCCGCCGGGCAGGAGCGCGCCCATCGCGCGGATCGCGTCCGCGACGCAGAGGGCGGCGCTCGGGTCGGAGGTGCCCGTCCAGTCGAACTCGAGCAGGAAGCGCGACCGGTCGGTGCGCGGCGAGTTGGCGCCGTGGCTGATGCAGAGCGGGCGCACCGAGCCCTGCCGGTCGCGCCGCACGTGGAGGAACGCCGCGCCCTTCGGCGCGCACATCCATTTGTGGCAGTTGCCGGTGTAATACGCCGCCCCGAGGGCGCGGAGGTCGAGCGGCAGCATGCCGGGCGCGTGCGCCCCGTCGACGAGGAGATCCACGCCGCGGCCGGCGAGCTCGGCGGACAGCGCGGCGACCGGGAACACGAGCCCCGTCGGGCTCGTCACGTGATCGATCAGCACGAGCCGCGTCCGCGGCCCCACCCGCGCGAGCACCGCCTCGACCACCTGCTCGGGCGCCTCGATCGGGAACGGCACCGGCGCGACGACGACGCGCGCCCCGGCGCTGGCCGCGACGGCCTCGGCCGCGTTGCGGCAGGCGTTGTACCCGTGGTCGGTGACGCAGAGCTCGTCGCCCTGCCCGAGCGAGAGCGACCGCAGCACCGTGTTGACCCCGAAGGTCGCGTTGGGCACGAACGCGAGGTCGTCCGGGTCGGCCCCGACGAAGGCGGCGAGCTCGCCGCGGGCCGCGTCGAGCAGCGGCTCGAGCTCGCGGAGGAAGAAGCGGACCGGCTCGCGCTCGAGCTGGTCGCGGTAGCGCTGCTGCGCCTCGAGCACCGCGCGCGGGCAGGCGCCGAACGAGCCGTGGTTCAGGAAGGTGACGGCCGGGTCGAGCGGCCAGAGCTCGCGCGCGGCGCCGGCGCGCGACTCCGGGAAGGCGTTCGGGATCATGGCGGAGGTCGAGTGCCCTGTGAGGCTGATGTGTCGGAGGGCCGGTGGCAATGTCGCGCGCGGCCACCCCCGGTGTCGAGGGCCACGCGAGGCGCATCCATGATGGATCCATCGATCAACGTTGATTGATGGATCAACCGTGACCGTCTTCCGGCAAGGATGCAGCGCTCGGTCAACCCATCCATGATGGACGCATCCACGGTCCATCATGGATGACGGGCGCGGGCGGCGCCTCGATGGCGCCGGGGCGCCGGCGCGACCTCCGCGGCCGCGGCGCTCGTCTCCGGAGGCGCCGCCGCGCAGCCCGCGCAGCCCAGAGCCGCAAATCCCATCAGCACGCCCGCGAGCACCGTCCGCATCGAGAAGCTCCTTCCGCCGCAGGCCGACGCGCGGCCCACGGGGGACCCGCCCGCGTCCTCCGCCGCGATCTCCTCGACGCCCGCAGCGCGCGGCTCCTACGGACCCGGCCGAAAAAAAGATCTCCGGGAGATCTCGCCCCCGCGCCGCCGGCCCTCGCCCGGCCGAGGGCCCGCTGCCCGCCCCGGAGTCCCCGCCGAGCACACCTCATGCGTCGTCGGCGTACGAAGCCAGCGCTCCTATCGAGATCTCGCGACCGTTACGGCTCCCCGCGTTCCTCCGCCGATGGTCCGGGTCTTGCTGATTCACGACCATGGACGGGCGATCGCCGGCGCGGCGCCCGCACACGATGCGCCGCCGAGCGGCGATGCCGGAGGAGGTCGATCCGATGAAACTCGCACGAAGCAAGTCTCCAGCTCTTCTCGCCGCCTTCGCGGCGATCTTCCTGGCTGTCGCGAGCCTCTTCGCTTTGCCGGATTACACGCTCACGGGCACCGGCGTCCGCGTGAGGACGATCGGCACGGCCAAGATCGAGGTCTATCGGATCAGCCATTACATGGATCAGCTGCCTGCCACGAAGTCCAAGCAGGCCGTCATCGAGATGGATACGGGGAAGAAGTTCGTCTGGACGATGCTGCGCGACGTCGACCGCGAGAGCATCGTCAAGGCGCTGAAGGACGCCTACGCGATGAACGGATACGCCGATCAGACGAAGATCGCGAGGTTCGTCTCGGCGTTCGAGGGCGACCTCAAGGCGGGCGCGGAGGTCACCATCGAGTACGACGCGCGCGCGAAGACGACCACCGCCAAGGTCGCCGGCGGCGGGACCGCGACGGTGGGCGGCCTCGATTTCATGAAGGCCACCTGGCGGATCTGGTTCGGCAAGATCGACCAGCCGACGCTGAGCGACGAGCTCATCGCCAAGCTCCCCTGACGCCGGGCGCCTCGCCAGCCCCCCGGCTCAGCGCGCCGCCGAGACCGTCGCTCCGCGGTCCGTCGCGACGCCATGGCTCCCCGTCTCCTCAGCCGTGCTTGCGCTCATGCCTCTTCAACGCCCTGTCGACCTTTGCCAGGGCTTTGAGGATGCGCTCCTTGATCGGAGCTCCGCCGTTCTCTCGAGCCGTGAGCGTCGCGGTGTGGGCGGCGCAGAGGTTTTCGGCGTCATGAAAGCGAAGCGCCAGCTCCTCGGCCCATCGCCGGAATTCCAGCGCTGCGCCGGGGCGCTTCTCGAGCGCCTGCGACAGCATGGGAGAGAAGCTCAGGACGTCCTTGAGCCCCAGGAGGCGCATCGAGGACGGCAGGCGGACGTACATCAGCGTATCGTCGACGTGAATCGTCCTCGACGCGCGGTGCAGCACGAGGACGGACGAAAAATGCACATTCTCGTTCGCGGAGACGAAATCGACGCCGCGCGGCACCGAGAAGTCGAGGTCGCCAGCGAACAGCGCATGCGCCGCCGGATCTTCGATCAACGTCTCTTCCCACGGGAGGTCGGGGAAGCGGGATAGATGGCGAGACGTGCCGTAGAGGCGCGCATGCGGATAGCGGGCATGCATGGCCCTCACGTGCAGCGTGTGGAAAGGGTGAACGTTGATGATGGCCTCCACGTCCCTTCCACCCTGGGTGATCTCGTCGATGTGCCGCTTTTCCTCGTCCCCGAGCGTGTAGGAATCGAGAAAGACATATTTGCCGCTCTCGCGCCGGACGAGGGACGCGTGCGTACCGACGTCGATGAGCCCGCCGATCTTGAACGATCCGCGAATGTTCCAGAAGCCGTCCGCGACCGCGATCATCCGATGGTTCATTCGACCCTTCTTCCCTGGAAACGCGCCCCGAGCACCGCAGCTCGTTCGTCCATGTCGTTCCGCCTGAGGGTGTCGCCGGCCGAGACGAGCGCGGTGAGGCTCGGCGAGCCGTCGTCCCGACCGCTGAGGAGCCGCTGACGCCAGGCCGCCGTCAATCGGAAGGCTTGTCGCGCACCACGAGCACCGACCGGCTCGTGTGGTTCACGACCTTCGCCGCCGTCGTCCCGAGCACCTTGTCGATGCCCGAGTAGCCGTGCGACCCGATCACGATGAGGTCCGCGTCCTCCTCGTCGGCCGTCCGGCAGATGACCTCCCAGGCGACGCCGACGTGGACCACGACCTTCGCGACGAGCTCGGGCGGCACGCCCCGCGCGAGCTGCTCGAGCTCGTCCCGGTCGCCCCGCTCCAGGATCTCGGGGACGCGCGTCGGCGACTCGGTCATCGCCTCGGCAGGCAGGCTGTGGTGCAGCCCGATGCCGCGGACGAGCACGAGCTTGCCGCCGAGCTTCTGCGCGAGATCGACGCCCTCCGCGAGGATGAGCGGCGCCCTGGGAGAGCTGTCCAGTGCGACGAGGATGGTCCGGGGGTGCTTGAGGCTCATGGCGTCCGCCTTTCGTGCGGTGGCGTTCCCGGATCTCTTTAGCCGACTCCGCGCCTTGCGCGCAGCACGTCCCGCCGCGGCGCCGCCCGCGCGGCGCACCGCCCCGGCCGCCCGCGCAGCGCGCCGCCCCGTGCGTCCGGCGTGGATCAGGCGCGGATCGTCACGCCGTGGCCGCGGTCGTCCGTGAGGATCTCGAACGCCGCGCGCCGCGCCGTGGTCAGCGTCTCGATCCCGACCTCGCGGCCCAGGCTCTTCCGCCGCAGCGTGAGGCTGCAGGCCCCGATCTTCGTGTTCAGGCAGTGCTTCACCCCGCCGGGCGGGTTCCTGTAGGCGAGCCCCACGACGTCGGCGGCGCGCGCCGAGATCTCCCCCTCGACGCTCAGCCGATCGGTCTCGGTCCGGAAGCGCCAGGTGAAGTAGTCGAACGAGGCCTCGGCGCGGACCGCCTGGACCAGCGAGCTCAGCGCGATCTCCTCGCCCCGGTGCCGCAGCACCAGCGGCGTCATGCTCGGCGTCCAGAACGGCCCGACCTTGAGGCGGGCCGTGGCGACCTCGAGGAAGCTGTCCGGGTGGCTGTCGAACCCCGCGACCTGCCCCCAGGCGTAGAGGTCCGTGTGCTTCGTCCCCCAGTTGTGGTTCTGGCTGCCCACCCAGCCCGAGACGTCCACGTCGCGCCCGGCCGCGCGGAGGACGCCGCGGTAGACGGCCATCGGCGCGCCGACCAGCGCCTTCGCCTTGGGCAGCGGGGCGTCGTAGAGGGCCGCCGGGAGCAGCAGGAGCGGCTCCCCGCCGCCCTCGACCGCGAGATCCCAGGAGATGGCGCCCTCCCCCTCGCCCGCCGCGCCAACGAGCCGGCCGGGGCGCAGCTGAGCCCCGTCGATGTCGACCGACAGGGCGTCGCGCGCGAAGGAGCAGCGCCCGGCGAACGGGACCTCGCGCTTGGCGACCGCGTGGCGCCCCGACTCGCCGTCGAAGTAGATGGCCCAGAGCTCGCCCTCCGCGGCGTCGGGCCGCCCCACCGGACTGAAGAGCGTGTAGCGGATCCAGAAGGCGAGCGGGCGCGTCGGGTGGTTCGCGCGCTGGAAGTAGCTCTCGTAGAACCCCTCCCGCTGCCCCGGCCGGTAGCGCGCGTGGTTCGCCCGCTCCCGCGTCGCCCTCGCGTCCGCCATCTTAGTGCCCCCGCTTCTGCCCGCCGCTGAGGAGATCGGCGATCACCCGCTCCAGGTCGTCGAGCGAGATCGGCTTCGCGATCTTCGGGTTGTCCACCCGCTCGACGAACTCGCGCGCGGTCGGCGTGAACGCGCCGCCCGACATGAAGGCCATCTTCGGCTGGAGCTGCGGGAACCGCTCGCCGATCTCGTCGTAGAGGGCCATCCCGCTCATCTGCGGCATCAGGAGATCGCAGACGATCGCGTCGATCCGGCCGCCGCGGTCCCGCAGGAGGTCGAGCGCCTCGTGGCCGCTCTTCGCCACGAGCACCTCGTGCCGCTCCTCGAACGCGCGCGCGAACGCGTTGAGGAGCATCGGCTCGTCGTCGACGAACAGGATCGTCCCGCGCGACGACAGGCGCGGCGGCTCCGGCGGCTTGCGGAGCGCGGGCAGATCCGCGGGGCTCAGGCCGGTCAGGCGGATCGTGAAGACGGTGCCGATGCCGGGCTTGCTCGACACCGTCATGGTGCCGTGCTGCTCCTCGACGATGTTGCGCGACACCCAGAGCCCGATCCCCGGCCGCGCGCTCTCTTCCTTGGTCGTGAAGAACGGGTCGAAGATGCGCTCGACGACCTCGGGGGTCATGCCGCGCGCGTTGTCCTCGACCTCGACGTGGTGCACCCCGTCGTCGAAGCGCGCCGTCACGCGCACCAGGTTCTCGTCGCGCGGGCGGTTCGGCATCGCCTGGGCGGCGTTGATGAACAGGTTCACGAACACCTGCGAGAGCTTGCCCGGGTAGCCGACCAGCGGGGGCATCTCGCCGTAGTGGCGCTCGATGCGGCAGAGCTGGCTGAGCTGCGGCCCCGTCATGCGCAGCGCGAGCTCGATCACGTCGACGAGGTCGACCCGCTCGGGCTTGCGCTCGCTGCTGCTCGAGAAGAGGTTGAGGTCGGTCACGATGTCGCGCATCCGCTCGACGCCGGCGAGCGCCTCGTGGCACGACCGATCGATGAGGTCGATGGCGCGGAGCAGGTCCTCGTAGGAGCCCGACGCGACCGGGCGCGCCGCCGAGACGAGCTTGTGCGCGCCGCTCCGGATCTGCTCGAGGTTCGCCATCACCCACGCCATGGGGTTGTTGAGCTCGTGCGCGACGCTCGCCGCCACCTGGCCGATCGAGGCGAGCTTCTCGCTGTGGAGGATCTGCGCGCGGCGCGCGACCTCCTCGGTGACGTCCCGCATGAGCGCGAGCGACGCGTCCTCGCCGTAGAGCCGCGTGATCCGCACCGTCATCACCTTGGTCAGCCCGGCGCGCGTCGCGCAGCGGATGGTGGCCTCCCGGGGCGCCTCGGACCGGGGCGCGGACATCACGAGGGCGCGCAGCGCCGGCACGTCCGCCGCGACCGCGAGCGCGGTGATCGGCCGGCCGATCCACGCCTGCCGCGAGTGCCCGAAGAGCACCTCGAAGCGCACGTTCAGCCGCGTCAGCATGCCCTCCTGGTCGATCGTCGCGAGGACGTCGGACGAGAGCTCGACGATCTCGCGGTAGCGCTCCTCGGAGGCGAACAGCGAGCGCTGGGCGTACGCCTCGGCGAAGCGGTGCTCGAACTGGAGCAAGAGCGCGTCGACGGCGCGGAGCACGTCGATGGAGGACGTGCCGTCCGCGTCGCCGTCGTCGTGGGTCGTGTCGAGGACGCCCGCGACCGCGGTGCGGAACTCGGAGGCGGCGATCAGCGGGCCGCTGATGGAATACCCGGTCGCGTAACGCTGCTCGACCAGGTGCGTGATGAACGCGTCGAGCAGCGCCTCGCTGCCGTCCTCGAGGATCCTGGTGAAGGCGGCGAGCCAGGAGCGGACGTTCTCCGTCACCTCGCCGACGGGCCGGTCGGTGTACCGGCCGCGCTCCGGCGGCAGCGCCAGCACGTTCTCGATCCAGTCGTCGATCAGCTCGTCCTTGTGCCGCTTGCAGAGCTCGAGCAGCCGCCGGCGCGCGAGCGCCATGGAGGTCTCGGCGGGGGTCGACGGCGCGTGGACCTGCGGGCGGCGCTCGCCCTCGCCCAGCTCGCGCCCGACCCGCGACTCCGGCAGCTGCGAGCGCCGCTCCCCGTCGCCCACCTCACGCCCGCGCCGCGAGGGCGGCAGCTGCGAGCGCCGCTCCCCGTCGCCCACCTCGCGCCCGCGACGCGACTCGGGCAGCTGCGAGCGCCGCTCCCCCTCGCCCAGCTCGCGCCCGCCCCGCGGCTCCGGGAGCTCGCGTTTGGCCTCCTCGTCCGCTCCCATAGCCGCTACCTGCCGCGGAGGACCTCGCAGCCCATGAACGCCCGGAGCGGCTCCGGCACGACCACCGTCCCGTCCGCCTGCTGGTATTGCTCGAGGATCGCGATCACCGTCCGCCCCACCGCGAGCGCCGACCCGTTCATCGTGTGGACCAGCCGCGGCTTCGCCTTCGGCTCCGGCCGGTAGCGGATCTGGGCGCGGCGCGCCTGGAAGTCGCCGAAATTCGAGCAGCTCGAGATCTCGCGGTAGCCCCCCTGCCCGGGCAGCCACACCTCGAGATCGTACGTCTTCTGCGCGCCGAAGCCGAGATCGCCGGCGCAGAGCGCGGAGACGCGGTAGTGGAGGCCGAGGCGCTTCAGCACCTCCTCCGCGTGCGCGGTGAGGAGCTCGTGCTGGCGGGGCGAGTCCTCCGGCGCCGAGAACCGCACGAGCTCGACCTTGTCGAACTGGTGCTGCCGGATGAGCCCCCGCACGTCGCGCCCGTGGCTGCCCGCCTCGCTGCGGAAGCACGGCGTGTACGCCGCGTACGCGATCGGCAGCGACGCGCCGTCGAGGATCTCGTCCGCGTGGAGGTTCGTGACCGGGACCTCGGCCGTCGGGATGAGGTAGAGGTCGTACGCCCGCTCCGGGTCGCTCTTCTGCGTCTTGAACAGGTCCTCGGCGAACTTGGGCAGCTGGCCCGTGCCGAACAGGGCCGAGTCCTTGACGAGGAACGGCGGCAGCACCTCGAGGTACCCCTGCTCGCGCGTGTGCAGGTCGAGCATGAACGAGATGAGCGCCCGCTCGAGGCGGGCCGCCGCGCCGACGAGCACCGTGAACCGCGCGCCCGAGAGCTTCGCCGCGCGCTCGAAGTCGAGGATGCCGAGGGCGGTGCCGATGTCCCAGTGGTTCTTCGGCGTGAACGAGAAGCTCGGCTTCTCGCCCCACGTCCTCACGACCACGTTGTCCTCGTCCCCGGCGCCGTCGGGCACCGACGGATCCGGCAGGTTGGGGACGCCGGCGAGCAGCTCGGTCAGCCGCTTCTCCAGCTCCGAGACGACCTGCTCGGCCTCCTTGATCCGCCCGGACAGCGCCTTCAGCTCGTCGCGCTTCTGCGCGAACTCCGGCGACTTCTTGTCGAGGCGCGCCATCGCGTCGTTCGCCGCGTTGCGCTCCGCCTGCCACCGCTCGAGCTCCTGGATCTTCGACCGGCGCGTGCTGACCGTGGAGGCGAAGTCGTCTCCGAGGGTGGCGGCGGCGGCGGGCGAGCGACGAGCGAGCGACGCGCGCACCTCATCGAGGTGATCTGCGACGTAGCGGGGATCGAGCATGCCCCAGGGTTTAGCCGAAGCCTGCACGCGCGTCAGCAGCCGCGACGCGCCGCTCCGCATTCGGACGGGGTCCGCTCGCCGTCCCCACGGCGCCGCTTCCCCGCCGCCCGGCGCGGCGGGAGCGGCGCGGCGAGGAGGCGCTAGGCCGTGGCGCCCAGGCTGCGCAGCACGAACTGGAGGATGCCGCCGTGCTGGTAGTAGTCGACCTCGTTCGGCGTATCGATGCGCGCGGTGACCGTGAACGTCGTCGTCTTGCCGCCCTCGCCGGTCGCGACGACGTTGAGCTTCTTGCCCGGCGTGAGGTTGTCCGCGATGCCGGCGATCTCGAACACCTCGCGCCCGGTGAGCCCGAGCGTCCCGGCGTCCTCGCCCGGCGCGAACTCGAGCGGGAGCACGCCCATGCCGACCAGGTTCGACCGGTGGATGCGCTCGAAGCTCTTCGCGATGACCGCGCGCACGCCGAGCAGCTTCGTCCCCTTCGCCGCCCAGTCGCGCGACGACCCGGTGCCGTACTCGGCGCCGGCGATCACGACCAGCGGCACGCCCTCCGCCTTGTACCGCATGGCCGCGTCGTAGATCGTCGTCTTCTCGCCGTCGGGCAGGTGCACCGTGATGCCGCCCTCCTCGCCGGGGCGGAGCAGGTTCTTCAGGCGGATGTTCGCGAACGTGCCGCGCATCATCACCTCGTGGTTGCCGCGGCGGGCGCCGTACGAGTTGAAGTCGGCGGGCGCGACGCCGTGCTCGACCAGGTACTTCGCGGCCGGGCTGTTCTTGGCGATGTTGCCGGCCGGGGAGATGTGATCGGTGGTCACCGAGTCCCCGAGCAGCGCGAGCACGCGCCCGCCCCGGATGTCGCCCAGCGCCTCCGGGTCCTTCGACAGCCCCTCGAAGAACGGCGGTCTGCGCACGTACGTCGAGGACTCGTCCCACACGAACGTCTGGCCGCCCGGGACCGAGAGCTTCTGCCACTCCTCGTCGCCGGCGAACACGTTCTCGTACTGCGCCTGGAACTGCTCGGGCCGCACGGCCGTGCGGATGGCCTCGTTGACCTCGGCCGAGCTCGGCCAGATGTCCTTGAGGTACACCGGCTCGCCGTTGCGATCGGTGCCGACCGGCTCCTTGAAGAGGTCGGCGTCGACGTCGCCGCGGAGCGCGTAGGCGACGACGAGCGGCGGCGAGGCGAGGAAGTTCATCCGCACGTGCTGGTTGATGCGGCCCTCGAAGTTGCGGTTGCCGGACAGGACGCTCGCCACGACGAGGTCGTTGTGGCGGACCGTGTCCCCGATCACGTCCGGCAGCGGCCCGGAGTTGCCGATGCACGTCGTGCAGCCGTAGCCGACCAGGTGGAAGCCGAGCGCCTCGAGGTACGGCAGGAGCCCCGCCTGCTGCAGGTAGTCGGAGACGACCTTGGACCCGGGGGCGAGCGAGGTCTTCACCCACGGCTTCACCGTGAGCCCGCGCTCGACGGCCTTCTTCGCGAGCAGGCCGGCGCCGAGCATGACCGCCGGGTTCGAGGTGTTCGTGCACGACGTGATCGCGGCGATCACGACCGAGCCGTGGCGCAGCGTGTAGCGCGCGTCGCCCTCGGTGATCTCCGCCGGGCGCATCACCTTCTCGAGCGCGGGCGCGCGCGCGGCGGCCGCGCCGGTCTCCTCCTCGAGGAACGCCTTCACCGCGGCCGGCTCGGCGGCGGCGAACTCCTTCTCGAGCATGCCCTGGAGCGAGGCGCGGAACGCGCGCTTCGCGTCGCGCAGCCGGACGCGGTCCTGCGGCCGCTTCGGGCCGGCGATCGACGGCTCGACGTCGCCGAGGTCGAGCGCGAGCGTGTCGCTGAAGACCGGGTCCGGGGTGTTGTCCGTGCGGAACAGCCCCTGCTCCTTGTAATAGGCCTCGACGAGCGCGACGAGCGAGGCGGGCCGGCCGGTGAAGCGCAGGTAGGCGATCGTCTCGTCGTCGACGGGGAAGAAGCCGATGGTGGCGCCGTACTCGGGCGCCATGTTGGCGATCGTGGCGCGGTCCGGGAGCGAGAGCGCGCTCAGGCCGGGGCCGTAGAACTCCACGAATTTCCCGACGACCTTCTTCTGCCGCAGCATCTGCGTCACCGTGAGGACGAGATCGGTCGCCGTGGCGCCCTCGGGCAGGCTGCCGTGGAGCTTGAAGCCAACGACCTCGGGGATGAGCATCGAGAGCGGCTGGCCGAGCATCGCCGCCTCGGCCTCGATGCCGCCGACGCCCCAGCCGACGACCCCGAGCCCGTTGATCATCGTGGTGTGCGAATCGGTGCCGACGAGCGTGTCCGGGTAGACCAGCGCGCCCTGCCGCATGACCGCGCCGGCGAGGTACTCCAGGTTGATCTGGTGGCAGATGCCCTGGTCGGGCGGCACCACGCGGAAGTTGGTGAACGCCTGCGCCCCCCAGCGGAGGAAGGCGTAGCGCTCCTGGTTGCGCTCGAACTCGAGCGCCGCGTTCACCTTGAGGGCCGTCGAGGACGCAAACTTGTCGACCTGGACCGAGTGGTCGATCACGAGGTCGACGGGCTGGAGCGGGTTGATCTTGAGCGAGTCGCCGCCGAGCTTCGCGAGCGCCTCGCGCATGGCGGCGAGGTCGACCACGGCCGGGACGCCGGTGAAGTCCTGGAGCAGCACGCGCGCCGGGTGGAAGGCGATCTCCTGCGTGGGGCGGGCCTTGGGGTCCCAGTTGAGGACGGCCTCCACGTGGTCCTTGCGCACCACGCGCCCGTCCTCGTGCCGGAGGAGGTTCTCCAGGAGAATGCGGAGCGAGAACGGGAGCTTGTCGATCGAAGCGCCGCCTTGCGCCAGCGAGGTGAGCTTGTAGTAGGTGTACGTATCGGCTTGAACCGTCAGCGTGCTCTTCGTGCCAAAGCTGTCGACCATGCGGCCTCCTCCAACGTCCGGAGCGCCCTTGTAGGCGCGCCGATGGCGCTAATCTAGTGGTATGTGCGCGCGCTTTACCCTCGCCGTTCCGGACTTCGCATCCCTCGTCGCCATGCTGGAGGCGTACCTCGGCGCGGGCGCCGCGAACGGCGGCCCCGCTCGGGCGATCGCCGCCGATCCGAAGGCGGCCGCGCTCTACCGGCCCCGGTACAACATCGCCCCGTCGACCGTCCACCCCGTGCTGCGCGCGCAGGGCGGCCGGCGGGAGCTCGTGGCGGCGACCTGGGGGTTCACCGGCCGCTTCGGCGGGGGCGGCGCGGCGCCTTCGCTCCTCGCCAACGCGCGGGCCGAGAGCGCGCGGACGAAGCCGACGTTCCGCGGCGCGTTCGCGGCGCGCCGCTGCGTGGTGCCCGCGGACGGCTTCTACGAGTGGACCGGGCCGAAGGGCGCGCGGCGGCCGACGTGGTTCCACCCTGCCGGGGGCGGGCTGCTCCGCATGGCGGGGCTGTACCAGCCGGCGAAGGAGCCCGACGCGGGGGACATCGACGTCCGCTTCACGATCCTGACCACCGAGGCGAGCGCCGACGTGGCGCAGGTCCACGACCGCATGCCGGTCCTCCTCGCGCCCGAGGACGTGGATCTCTGGCTGGGCGTCGGCGACGGCGAGGCATCGGACGCGGATCGCGTCGAGGCGCTGCTCCGGCCGGCGCCGCGCGGCTCCCTCGCGGCGCGCGCCGTCTCGACGCGGGTCAACGCGGTCGGCCACGACGACCCTGCCCTGCTGGAGGAGGTCGCGGTGGAGGCCGCTGCCCCGAAGGCCGACCCGGCGAAGGCCGCTGCTCCGAAGGCCGGCCCGGCGAAGGCCGCCTCGAAGGCCGGCGGCACGCTCCCGCTCTTCGACCTCGATGCAGGCGCGGGGCCCACCATCCCCTCCGGACGGACCCCGCGCCGCTGACGTTCCCCGGCGTCCACCGGCATTCCCCGGCGTCCACCGGCATTCCCCGGCGTCCACCGGCATTCCCCGGCGCTCCCGAGGTGTGCCGCGATCTCAGCGCGCGGAGGCGTTGCTCGTGCGACCGCCCTTGCGGCCCGTGCGGCTCGTCTTCGCCGGCCGGCTCGCCGTGGCCCGGCTCGTCGTCGCCCGGCCCGTCTTGCGCGCGGGCGCGGCCCGCCCGGTCTTCGCCGGCGCCGTGTCTGCCGCCTTCTTCCGTCCGGTCGTGGCCGCGGCGCCGCGGCGGCCCTTCGGGGCGCCCCGCGACGTCTCGGCGCGCTGCGTCGACGCGCGCTTCGCGGGCGGACGCTTGGCCGCCGCCTTGCGCGCCGGAGGCTTCGCGGCCCGCGTGCGGCGGCCGCCGGCGGCGGGCATGCTCTTCGCGACGTTCTGGCTCAGGAGCGCCTCGACGTTGCCCTCGCGCACCTGGTCGAAGCGCGCCTCGAGGCGGGCCCCGAGCTCCTCGAGCCGGTCGGCGCCCATGGCGCGCTCGGCCTGGGGCAGGAGCTCCCGCTCCTCCTCCTCGACGTGGTGTCGCACGAGCTCCTTGAGCACACCCAGCCTGGCGTGAAAGGTTTCGTCACCCGGCTCGGTGCTGAGCAATTTCTGCAACATGATCTCGACCAGGGAGTGCTCCTCGTACGAGGTCGGGATCAGGGGGGAGGCGCCGAGCGCCTCCCGGGTCGCGGGGTAGAAGAGCTCCTCCTCGATGGCCGAGTGGCCCACGAGGCACGCCACGAGCTCGTCCCGGAGCGCGCCGATCTCGCTGGTATCGGCCTGCGCGATGCGCTCGAAGAGCTCGTCGACTTCCCGGTGCTGCTCCTTCAATAGGTCGGTCGCCTTCATGCGGGGACTCCTCTCACGGAAAGATGAAGCGCCATCGAGGCGCTTTGCCTGTGCGGTCTGCGGCGTTTGCGCGAAGCATGCCAGGCGCCCGGCGCGCGCGGAGCGAGCGCATCACGCGCACGCCAACGCGCGCGCGGCGGGCGCATGACGCGCACGCGCGGGCGCGGGCGTACGTCGGCCGATGGATCGATCGATCGCTCGATCGACGCCGCGCGCGGGAGCGCGGAGCGGGGCATGCTGCCTCGCAGCGGGGCAGATGGCGTCGCGGAGCGCGAGCGTGCGCGGCCTGCGCGATGTCGCGGACGCCCTCGCCCGCGCCCCGCGGCGGCGCGCGCCGCCGGGCGCCGTCAGCGGGCCGTCGTCAGCGCGACGCCGCGCCGGCGGGGCGTCGCGCGAGCGTCACTGCGCGCCCCATACGTTGAGCACGGCCGCCGTCTCCGCGTCGATCGTGGCCGGCTCCCGTTGCGCCGCGGGCGCGCGCAGGGACAGGTCGAACGTCACGGTGCGCCGGAAGAGCGACAGGGTGGCGAGCGGCATCACCTCGCGTCGGTTGAACGCGCAGGTCGGGTCCACGTCGAGGTCGCAGAGGAAGGGGGGGACGCCGAGCCGCCCCGAAAGCACGAGGTTGCCCCAGCGCGTGGCGTAGCGATCGGCGAGGGCGGCGATCTGGGGGTCGCGCTCGACGCCCTGGAGGCCCGAGGCGACGGCCGCCAGATCCTTCCCGAGCGGCTCGCGGGCGAACGAGAGGCCGAGGGCGGCGACGGCGGTGCGCGTGATGTCGATGATCTCGGTCGGGGCAGAGATGCGCTGGCCGGCGTAAAGGTCGCCGGGAAAGTGGACATAAAGCGGGAGCGTCAGGACCGGCTCCTGGAGGTCGAGGCTCTCGGCGTAGAGCGTGGCGTCGGAGCGACCGCTGGCCAGGTCGCCGGTGACGATGAAGAGGGTCTCGTCCCAGAGGCCGGCGGACTTGAGGGTCCCGATGAGGTTGCCGAGCGCGCGGTCCTGGCCGGCGAGCGCGATGGAGAAGAGGTCGCGGATCCGGTCCCGATCTTCGGGGCTGAGGACGTCGCGGCGCCGGTTGCGCAGCCTGGCCAGGATCTGGGCGGCGCGGCGCGGCTCGATCGGGCCGGCGTAATCGGCAGGCTTGAGGGCGTTCAGCTCCTTCGGGCCGACCTCCCAGGGCGGGTGGCCGCCGCGCGCGTGGACGAACGCGAGCAGGCGGTTGCCGGCGTCCTGGCGAACGGTCTCGCTGATCCAGGCGGTGGCGGCGTCGATCGGGGTGGTGGCCGGCTCGCCGCTGGTCGGGGGGTGCTCGAGGACGCGGGACCAGCCGGGTCCGAAGCCGAAGGCCCGGAAGGTGGTGGGGACGCCGGTGAAGAACCCGGTCCGGATGCTGCTGTCGCTCGCGATGGAACCGATGGTGGTCATGCGGGCGGGGAGGCGGGCCCCGGTGTCGGTGACGGTATGGGCCGCCGGCGGCAGCCCGGTGAGCAGCGACGCGATCACGGCGGACACGACCGTGCTCGGGCCCCGGTGGTGATCGAACGTCGTCGCGGACGTGGCGAGCTCGGACAGCGTCGCGAGGTGCGGCTCGGGGCGGCCGCTCCACGGGGGCAGATCGGGCCGCTCGACCCCGTTCAGGGCGACGATCACGACGGCGCGCGCCGCGCGCACGGGCGGCGGGGGCTCCTGCGATCCGGCGAGGACGGGGTCGCCGAAGAGGATGCGGCCGCCGCGGGCCGCGGCGGTGGCGCGGAGCTCGAGGGTGATGAGGGAGCCCTCGAAGGGCGCGAGCGGCAGCTCGACGTCGGTCCAGGTCGCCTTGTCGCCGCCCTCGACGTGGACGCGATGGAGCGCGAGGGGCTCCTGGCCATCGCGCAGGACGCGGATCTCGGCGTCGCCTTCGCCGGCGCCCAGCACGCCGACGGCCGTGCGGAGGCGGGTCACCTTGGACGGGCGGAAGGTGCACCGGACGGCGCCCGGGGCGCGCAGCGCGATGGACCGGTGAGGGACGCCCGACAGCGCCGCGGCGGGCGCGACGACGTCGCGCAGGGTCGGAGGGCCGTAGGTGGCCGGGTCCTCGTCGGGGATGCCGACGCGGACCCAGTCGATGTCCGCGAACGACTCCCCTTCGCGGAGGCGGCCGGAGAACCGGATCGTGAGGGTGTGCAGGCCGGGGTCGGCCGGGAGCGTGGTGGTCGGGGTCGAGGCGATGCGGATCTGGTCGCGCTGGAAGCGGAGGGTCCCGAGGAGCTGGTCATCCAGCGAGATCGTGGCGTACCGGGAAGCCAGGCCGACCGCGCGGGCGGACACGAAGATGGGGCTCGCGGACGGCAGGAGGAACGTGAGCTTGATCTGCCGATCCGAGATGCGCGCCCAGGTGGATCCGGCGTGCTCGACCGCCTTGATGCCGGTGGGCACGGTCCCCTGCCAGGCGAAGCGGCCGAGGAGGGCGTTGGCGCCGGTGTCGAACAGGAGCCCCCGGTGCTCGATGTCGCAGTTGCGCAGCTCGTCCACGAGGTGCACGAGGTCGCGGGCCGGGGGCAGCGGGGTCGCTGCGGGGCTCGCGGACGCGGCCGCGGCGGCGCCGGCCGGGAGCTCGCGGGTCGACGTCTCGCACCCGGTGCAGCCGGAGAGGAGCGCGGCCGCGGCGGCGAGGAGCGCGGCGGAGGGGTGGCGGGGTCGGATCACGCGGGCGCGCACGGGGCGTGCTCTACCACGAGCGGGGATCGCGCGACGCCTTCACGGGCGTCGGGCGGGCCCACGGCCGGCGCGCCGTGGGATCACGCCGAGGGTCCACCTGCGTGACCCTGGGTGCGGTCACGGACGCGAGCTCATCCGCGGGACACGTTCAGCCGCGCACAGCCTGACGCGCCTCCGGGCACCTGCGCCCGTCCGCCCGGGGCTCGGTGCGCTGCTCGACGATGGTACCGCGGGGGCGCGGTAGAACACCGGGCGCGCGGTGCAGCGCGTGCGCCGCCGGGCGGGCGCGACGCCACGCTGGAGCTGCCCTTCCATACATGGGCCATAGGGCTCGGGCGAATCGACGTTCAGCGCGCGTCTGGCCCAGGACCATGAGCGCACGCGCGGCGGCGCGTTCTCGCCGGACCTCCGCAACAACCTCTGGCATGCGCTCGTGGCCATGGCCCGACCGGACGAGCGTGCGATCCAGGACGTGACGAGGGACATCTTGCTCAGGTGGGGCGACGCGCACCGGACCACGAACCCTCGCGAACGTGGCGGAACTGCGGACCCTTTGCCCTTCGACGATGTGTCTCATCGTCTCTCTTTAGAGCCCGTGCCATCACCACGGGATCGGGCGGCCGAGCCGATCCCGTACCGTTGGCGCCACCGGTCGGGGTGCTCCGCTGCATCACGCACCAGACGTCCTGGCACGTTCATCAATTGTGGACGTGCAGCGTGTCAGAAATAGACTGTGCAACAGGTTGTACTGTTCTATCCAATGGTCCTCCGCTCGGTTCGACATCTGCATGAACCACTCCATGTGCTCAAGCGCGTCGCGCTCTACCCACCGTGGATACAAGACGCAGATAACTGCCCTCATTGCGCATGCTTCCGGCTCTTCAGTGTTTGTAGACCATGATTTTGCGTCGAGTTCCTGCCAACATTCGACTCGGGCCGCTTCGAGCTCGTTTTCCGTGGCCAGTCCGGCCCAGTATCGTTGCGCCACCACCAGCGCCGACGTGCCCGAGTCTGACAGGCGATCTTTGATCAGTATACAACTCTCTACCATGAAGCGAACGCAACGGTCCGCGTGCTTGTTCAGCCCGACCTCTTCGTCGATTTTGTTCAGTAGGTCTATCGTGCGGTTCAATCGGCTTCCCTCGATGTCAGAAATCTACACCAAACTGTCCGAGGACGGCCGCACAGCTCCGACAGGCATCTATCCTGCTTGCGTGCGCTGGATGCCCCGGTCGTCGTATTCTCACGGCTGTGCTTACGCCGCCGCGCGGGTCGATTCCCGCCGCCAGCGTCTGGGTGATACAGCCGATCTCGGCACATGCTCCGTGAAACGGCGACCGTTCAGCCGCTGGCACGCGGTCAAGTGCTTGTGCCACGCGAGGATCAATAGTTCGTGATGCTCCTCCTGTGCTGAGGCATCCCCTCATTTGACCTCGAAGAAATGGCTGAAGAACGCATGCTCGCGGACGATGCGGTCAAAGGCATCCACCAGGCGGCGAAGCCACTCCTCCCGCATCGTGGGGATGCAGTGGTACCAGTACAGCCCCTGGCGATAGAGCGAGTGCGTTCGCTTCTTGACCGTGTTGACCTTCAGAGTTCGATCGAGCCCGGAGGCCTCGCTGGCGGCGCCGAGCAGCGTCAAAAGCGTGTGCGCCATGGCGACCAGCAGCAGGAGCCGATCGCGCCGGGCTGCATCGCGGATGTGCGTCGCCGACAGCCCCATGCCGAAGTGGAGGTCTTTGGTGTCGCGGAAGGTCTCCTCGATCGTGAACCGCCGGCCATAGAGCTTGACTCCCTCCGCCGCCTTCGTGGTCGCGAGCGACGTCGCCAGGCATCATGCCTCCTTCATGTGCGCCGCCTTCACGAGCACCACGGTGCCCACGGCGGCACGCTTGTCCGTCACTCGCGCGCCCACCAACAACTTCGGCCGGCCGTTCGACGGCACCCAGTCCTCGGCGGGACGCACCGCGCCCTCGGCCGATTCGACGAGGATGCAGCCTCGGAACCGGATGACGAAGTCCCAGCCGAATGCTTCCAAGAGCGCGTAGAGCTCCTGGTAGCCGAACGCCCGGTCGGCCAGGAGCGTGATGTTCACGTTCTCGGGCAGCCAGGTGTGCAGCCGCTCGACCATCTCCAGTTCATGTCCGGTGCGCTGATCCTTCAGCGCCGACTTCTTCACCGTCTTCCAAGCCAGCGGCATCGCCCGACCGTGGGTCGTCACCATGTAGGCGCAGAGCGTCGTGTGGTCATCCTTGTCGAAGTCGGTCCAGTCCAGGGCGATGAGAATCGACGCGTTCTCTCCCACGACGAACCGGACCCAGCGCGCCAGCACGATGTCGAGCGACAGGGCGTCGTTGCCCAACATGCGGTCGACCTGCTTGACGCCGCTCTTGGCGGTGATCTTCGCCACGTTCGCGTAGGCCTGCCCGATGGCGTGGATCGACAGGACGGCGGCGTTCAGGACCCCGGCGACGCCGTTTGCCAGCGACAGCACGCGCAAGGCGTGCAAGTCGGCGCCGAAAACGCGGTCCACGAACTCCCGGGTGTGCTCCAGACCGAGCTTGTCTCGGTCGGGCCTCTGGGTCGAAAGCGAATCGGCAACGGTCATGGGTGGCATCATGCCGCATCAACCATCCGCCGGGCGATGGATTCCCGGCTCCGTGACGAACGAGGGGATCCCTCAGCTCGCTACCTGCAAGGCGACCGTCCACACGCTCACGCATGTGAACGCGCGCCTGACGTCTGCAGCTCGATGAACTTCGCACCGAGGCACCCTACGCGCTCCATGGCGTCCTTCACCGCCTCCGACACAATCAGCTCTACAAGCGAGCCTTCGATGCGGAAGATATGGGCATCGCACGGGATTTTTGCTTCATCTAGGACGAGTTTCGTAATCTGTCGATACTGACCTGCGAGGTCAGCTCGGTGGTCTTGCTTCGTCCATTTGACGAACTCCGAATTTAGCTCGTCGACGCATCGAAGTGTTCGCAAGGCATTTAGGACGACCATGCCGGGCTGACCGGCGATGTTGACTGGGATGCGTTGCACGTCAGCCCCTGCCACGGCAGTCACAGCGTCGACAAGCCTCCTATTCGCTACGGGCACAGCGAAGCTCGTGATAGTGAAATCGAGGACGCAGTCCCCATGTGTCACCGGGATGCTAGGCGTCTCCGAAGCCTCGAATCGAATGCCGGCGCGAAGGCGAGGCTCCGTTCCGTCGGCGAGCGTTGCAGACCCAAGATGCCATCGATTTGGCACCGTCACGTCGTCGAGCAATCGAAAATATCGTCTCATGGCATGAGCAACCGGTTGAGGGCGGATCCCGCCGTTGCAGCTTCCCTTCGGATGGCGTCCAACTCGGCACGGAATGCTGCCGAATAGGCGTTGCCGGACAGTCCTTCTGTTGTGCGCGACAATCGATCGAACACCTCTCTGTGGTACGCCTCGGGATGCGGTCCGCGGTGGCCCGGAATCCGAACCCGATTGGCGGCATCTTCGAGCGTCATGCCAGCGCGCTTGGCCATGTCCTCGAACCGCGGCGTCCAGGGTCCTCCGCGGTCTGTCGACACGCGATTCTTGTTCGTCATGATATGGTGCTCGGGTGCTCCGCTTGCGGCGGGCGCAGTTCCGTTTGGCGCCGAGCTCCCCGACCCTTGCGACATCAGTGCCTGCGACAGCCCCTGGAGCCCCGCCGCGATGTTACCGACCCCACCGACGACGAGCCCGGTCGACACCGCGATCGCAGGCACACCGATCGCCGCGCCGATTCCGGTGGCGCTCGTGACGCCCCCGAAGACCTCCCCCGTCAAGCCTCCCAGCGTGACGGCAATCCCACCGACGATCTGCCCGATGGCCAGGCCCGTCCTGGCTTCCGGCGTTCCATGGGCCAGCACGCCGGCGGCGTCCAGCAGCTCGTGACCCACGCCGGCGAAAGGAACCGCCCCGAGCAACAACCCGGCGACGAACCCTCCCTCCACCTGCACGTAGGGGTTCTGCGACCAGTCGATCGGCGCCGTGGTCACTGGCTGCGGCACATACCCGGACGCGCTACCGGTCGTGCTGACGTCGATCGGCGGCATGGCGCCGCCCGTCTCGGCAGCCACGGTGTTGGTGTCGGCGTCGGAGCGCGCCTCGACCTTCGGAACCGGGCGGCCGATCAGCTTGAGTCCGATCGGCGGCAGGTCGAGCACTTCCCAACTGAACTCCGCGCCGGCCGACAGCGGTGAGCGAGCCCCATCCTCCGGGAGCGCTTCCTGAAGGCCGCCCGGGTCGACGAACGCGAGGGGGTTGTTCAGCACGTAGCTGTACGGATTCCAGCTCTGCCCGAAGGTCGGGATCGAAACGATCGGGTCCGTGGTCAAGAACCGCCCGATCCTCGGATCGTAGATCCTGCCCTTCATGTTCACGAGCCCGAGCTCGTCGTCGCTCTCGTGCCCGGTGAACCCCTGCGTCGTCTCGCTGGAGAACGAGGCCGGCGCGGTCTCTCCCCACACGGGGTTTCTGCGCTGGCCGAACGGGTCGTAGCTCCGCCGCTCGATCACGTCGCCGTCCTCGTCGGTGAGCGCGTCGACCGAGCCGAGGTGATCGACATGCACGTACCGCGTGCCGGCGTCCGAGCCTCCGCGGGTCACGATCGCCACAACGCGCTCCGGCGAGTGCACGTGGTACCGATGCTCCACGGTGCCCGATGCCGCCTCGGTCACCCGCTCGTACAGATCGCCGAAGTAGAGCGTCTCCTGCTCCGGCGTGGTCTTGCGGATCCGCTGCTGGTTCCCGTCGTAGCCGAACGTGGTGGTGC
Source organism: Sorangium sp. So ce836 (assembly GCF_028553905.1). Lineage (NCBI taxonomy): Bacteria > Pseudomonadati > Myxococcota > Polyangiales > Polyangiaceae > Sorangium > Sorangium sp. So ce836. The sequence continues at coordinate 13,049,915 of NZ_CP102233.1, forward strand.
TCGCGCCCTGGGTGATGCGCTCCGGCAGATCGAACGGCGAATAACGCACGGTTGTGCCGCCAGGCCGCGCGATCTGATTGCCAACGGCGTCGTAGGCGAAGCTGCCCGCGTCCGCGCCGGTGACCGCGTGCGGGTGCAGCGGATCATCGTACGAGAGCGTTCCAATGTCCGACTTGAAGGTGAGATTGCCGTTCGGGTGGTAGTCGTAGCGGAGGGCGCAGGGCGCCGATGCGCTCTCGACGTCGCCGAAGTACGCGCAGGTTAGCCGCAGGAGCGGGTCGTAACGGAAGCGCTCCGTCGTGTTCTCGGGCTGGAGCGCATCGGTGCGGCGCGTGAGATTGAGGAGATCGTCGAACCCGTAGTCCAGGTCCTGCACTTCACCCGCGCCGCTCTGCGTCGCCACGTGCCTCAGGCGCTGCTTGTCGACGAAATAGCTCCGCTCCGTGACGACGCCGTTGCCGAACACCTCCTCCCGGAATCGCCCCGCGTCGTCCACCTCCGTCAGGCGCCAGTAGGCGGAGCCCGTTCCGCGGTCGCGCACGGCGAGCACATGGCCGTGCGCGTCGCGATCGTGGTCCACGACGAACGGCGCCGCGCCGGCCGGCGCCGGATACGTGACCGCCTCGACGCGACCGAGCTCGTCGTAGCCGAGCCTCGCCTCCAGAGGAGCGCGCTCGCCGTCGATGCGGAGCGAGATCGTGTCGAGCTGGCCGCGGTCGGTGTACCCGTACGTCTTCTCCCCGTCGCGGCTCGCGAGCGCGTGGAGCTTTCCGATCCCGTGCTCCCCGGTGTCCCAGGTCCACGTGGTCGTCACGCGCTGGGCGCCGTCCCGGTCCACGCGCGTGCGCGGTCGGCCGAGCGCGTCGTACGCCCACGTGGCTTCTCGTCCGAGCGCATCGGTCGACGAAACCAGCTCGCCGAAGCCGTCATGGATCGAGACCGTCGTGCCCCGATCGGGGTCGTCGAGCCGCCGGACGCGGCCGAACGCGTCGCGCGTCGTGCGCGTCACCGCATCGCCTGGATCGGTGACCGTGTGGAGCATGCCGAACGGGCCGTAACTGTAGCGGGTGATCCCGTCGGCTGCGTCGGTGATCGACCCGGTTCGCCCCAGCGGATCCAGCTCGGTCACGGTCACGTGGTCGAGCGGGTCGGTGACGCGCACGCGCCGGCCATCGTACTCCGTTGTCGTGACCGCATTCCACGGCGCCGTATGCCGCACCTCGCGGCCTACCGCGTCGTACTCATAGCGATCGTACAGCCTCTCGCTCTCGGGCGCATCTTCGCGGACCGGCACCGAGCGCCGCGCGATGTGCTCTCCCAGCGCGTCATAGCCAATCTCCTGCAGGATGCGCTTCGCACCGCCCGACCCCTGCGCCGGTTCCGGCTCGGGCCCGTACCACCACCACCGGATCGGGCGGCCGAGGGCATCGAGCTCGACCGTGTCGTCGGCTCCGCCGGTCGTGGTGCGCCGCTGCCTCACCCGCCACGCGTCCTGCTCTGGGCCGCCGTCCTTGGTGCGGGAGAGCGCGACCGTCGTCGTCGTGCCGTCCGGGCGCGCCTCGACGCCGAGGCGCCCGAAGCCGTCGTGCGCCCACGTCGTCACGAGCTGATTCGGATCGACCTGCTTGAGGAGCACGCCGAGCGCGCCGTCGAACTCCACGAGCGTGGTGTGCCCGGCTGCGTTCACGTACTTCTCGGGGAACATGCCCTCCTCGTCGAAGTCCGTGCTGGATGCCCGCTGGTGCCCGAAGGCGTCCTCCGCCGTGACGCCGGTGATGTTCCCGAAGTCGTCGCGCGCATAGGCGATCTTCAGCTTCGTGTCCGGCAGGCCGTCGTCGCTCTCGGTGGCCTCGGTCTCCACCTCGCCGTAGATCGTATGCGTTCTCGTGAGGTTCCGGCACTGCGACATCCCCGCCGCCGCGCTGCACTCCTTCTGCGTCTGGAGCTGGCCGAGGACCCAGCGCTCGGTGTCGTTCTTGAACGTCCGCGTGACCTTGAACGTCAGGTCGACGCCGCTCGTCGAGACCTCCTCGGCGCGCACGTTGCCGAAGGCGTCGAAGTCCGTCACCGTCGACACGGAGTCGCGCAGCAGCGCCGCGCCGTCGCCTCCAGCCTCGAATTCCCGCACGTACGCCTCGATGGAGGGCGTCGCGCCGCTCGGTGGTGGATAGATCCCTTGCGCTCGCCTCACGCGTCGCTCGGTCGGCAGCGTAAAGTACGTCGCGCCGTCGTTCGTCGGAACGAGCGTCCGCGTCACGCCGACGAACGAGAGCTCGATCTGCTCCGGTCTGGGCTGGCTCGCCAGCCCCGGCGCCCAGCGCCATGTCCGCTGGACGCTCCCCGCGAAAGGAAAGACCTGGAGATCGTCGTCGAAGGTGACGTGATCGTACGCGTCGAGCGTCGCGGCGCCCGTATCCAGGTCGGTGACGATCCGCTCGCCGAAGCCGAGAAATCCCCGGCCCAGCCGGTGGTAGCGCCCGTCGCGGTAGCCGACCTCGAAGCGCCGCGGTCGGTCCGCCCCGTTGTTGAGGGCGTACGCGCTGACCACCCGACGAGGCCCGACCACACAGCGCCGCGGGTAGCCGCAGTCATCCGCCGCGCCGGAACGCGCGACGTACAGCGGGCTCTCCCGCGTCAGATCCTCAGCTCCGTCGCCCGTCGCCGCCGACGCGTCGGTCAGATGCCCGTACGAGATGCTCACGTTGGGCACGAAACCCGGCTCGGTCGGGTCGTGCGCGTTCATCCCGTCGGAGACCGCGACCAGGAGATCTTGATCGGCCGAGAGGTTCCGGAAGACGTTGAACACGCCGCCGAGCGACAGGATCACGTCCTGCGCGCCGTCGCCGTCGACATCGCCGGTGCGCGCCCCGCGCGGATCGGCGAGGGTGACCGCATCGCCGAGGCTGGCCTCGAACGGCAGCCCCGGGTCGACCAGCCTGAAGGGCGGCCCAGCGCGGTCGCCCGTCGCGAGCAGGACGGCCCACGACGGGAGCGCGTCGGAGCCGCCCAGCAGCATGCCTGGTGGAACCGGCATGAGGAGATCCTGCCGCCCGTCGCCGTTGACGTCGAGCGGCACGGCGAACCGGAAGAACGCGTCCTGATCGGGAAGACCGAACAGATCGCCGAAGCTGAACGCGTCCACGGTCCGGAACGGCGAGGCCACGAAGGTCGGCCCCGTGTTGAAGTAGGTATAAAGCTGGTGGTCACCCGGGCCGGATTCGACGGCATCAGGCAGGCCGTCTCCGTTCACGTCGAGAAAGACGACGCGGCCCCCGGGCCACACGACGGGGAGCTCGGTGTCGATCACCTCCCAGCGTCCCTCGCTCCGGCGCATGATCGCGTCGTAGCTCGATCCGAGGAGGACCGTCCCGTCGCCGAACCGCCGCAGGGACGGCACGGCGAGATCGATCTTGCTATCGGCGTCGATGTCGAGCGTGTGGAGCTCCGTATCGCAGGGATAGCCCATGAGCAGCTCGATCGATTCGCCCGTGGAATCGAAGCCCGCGGGCGCCGCGCCGCGCGCAGGTCGCCAGAGGTGGACGGCCCACACGGCAGCGAGCGGGAGCGGTGCCTGTCCCTCGCGGGCGTGATCCTCGCACTGGATCAGATCCGGCATGCCATCGCCGTCCAGATCGGCGAGGTGCATCGACCCGCCGGGGCTGCTCAGGCTCGGCGGCGCGGGCGTGACCCCGAGCGGGAAGGGCCGGCGGATGCCCGTGTCATGGAGCGCGAAGGTCCAATCCGGTCGGGACAGGAGCACATGCCATGTGGTCTTGGCATCGTAAACGTCATGGAGCAGCACGTCCGCCCGCCCATCATCGTCGTAGTCCAGGACCGTCCCGAGCTCGGGCTGAAGAAGGGCGGGATCGGAGGGCCCCATCGGATCGGCGACCGTGGGCCACTCTTCGAGGAAGGCGAGCTCCGCCGGCGCGAGAAAGGACGGCGAGGCGCGCGGCCCGACGTTTCGCGCCACCCGCCACGCGGTGATCGGGTTCCTCGGCGTGCTGAGCCCCGCGACCATGTCCGGGATCACGAGGTCGTCGCGCCCGTCGGCGTCGATGTCGAACACCATCGGGCTCGCCCTCTCGGAGACCGGCTTGTCGATCTCCGTCGTCACCCGCTTGAAGCCGGGCTTCGCGTGGCTGTACTGAAAACGTGTGGGAGGCTTGCAGACCCGGTCGCTCGCGCACTCCTCGACCTGGGTCAGGAGCGTGCGGCTCGTCGTCGGGCTGAGCTCATAGCGGAATCCGTAACTCCGGACCAGCGCGTCGCCCGGACCGAGCATCTGGATCTCTTCGAGGCGAAGCGAGCGCTGAAGCGCCATGCCGCCCGAGTAGCCAGTCCGAATGGCAGCCGGATCCTTCGTCGCGTACACGAAGCGCACCGCACGCGAAGGCTCGAGCGACGGAGTTCCCTCAAAAGCCGTGTAGCGGATCTCGTCCACAGCGTACTCGGCGGCATGGCCGTCCTCCGCCTCGGCGAGGCAATACGCGTACGTCATGGCGTTGCCGCGGCCATCGCGGGCCTTGTTCGCGAGCCACGCGCGCGGGACGCCGCCCCGCGCGAGCGGCTTGCTGCCCTCGGTGCGCCCGTACTCGACGACGCGGCCGGTGGGCAGATGGGCCTCGAAGAAGAGCGCTTCGGCGGGCGCACCGCCTTCTGGAGGGTAGTGCCCGACCACCTTGACGAAGGACTCCGGGAACGTCCGGTACTCGATGGTCCCAGGCCCCTCTCGCACCGGGACGAGGCGCTGGCCGTCGAGGCAGAGCGCGTCGTCTCCATCGTACCGCACGCCGCGGATCTCCCCGCCCTGCGCGAGGCTCTTCGGACATCGCGCGATCGCGGACAGCCCGGCGATCGAGAAGCCGGCACCGAGCACGCCGTCGCCGCCGTCGCTGCGATAGACGAGCTCGATCCGAGGCCCTATGCCCGCGCGCGGCGGAGGGGAGGCCAGATCCATCGTGTACACCGCCTCCCCGGTGCTCGTGATGGAGAACGCCCCCGGGATGGTGCCGGCGGCGACGGTCTCGACCTCTGGCGCCGCGCGCGACGTGGCAGGGCCGTGTGCGCTCTGGGTCCGGCAGGCGACGATGCCCGGACGCGGCTCCAGGGGCGGGTCGCCGGAGATGCACTCGCACCCCCCCGGCGCGAGCACGCATGCAAGAAACATCACGAGCGGGATCAATGCCCGAGGCACACATCTCGGAGCGAGCGCCATAGTAGCCTCCCTCGCGCCGAGGAGGCCATGGCGCTGCACCGCGCGTCAAGCGCCGATCTGGAGTCGATACCGCTTCTCTATGCCGAGCTCAACGCATTCATCAGGGCGTCTCTGCCCGGCTGGCGTCCATGCAGCGACAGGGGTTGCGCTGCGTCGAAAATGCTTTCGGCCGTCCGCGCCGGAGGCGCAGCAAGGCGATATCGATGGGACACGGTGCATCAACAACATCGCCCGCCCATCGCCCTGGGTGTCGCCCATGCTGAGCTCACCGGGGTCGATCCTCGTTGGCGGTGAGCTCGTGGAACCGACGAGGATGCCGTTGGGAATGCCTGCGGAGGCTCGCGCAGCCACCGACATGACCCGCAGTGCCCGTCAGGCGCCCGCTCGGCGAGCAGCATTGCTTCCTGCGTCGTCGGAAGCCCTCGCAGCTGCCGACATCGCTCCCGCCGCCGCGCCGGACGCCGGCGCAGCTACCGACGTCGCCCCCGACGCCGCGTCAGAAGCTTGCTCGGTCGCCGACATCGCCCCTGACGCCGCGTCGGAAGCTTGCTCGGCCGCCGACATCGCCCCTGGCGCCGCGTCGGAAGCTTGCTCGGCCGCCGACATCGCCCCTGGCGCCGCCTCGCTCGGTTGACGAGCTCGATCGCTCTTCTTAGCCTCTGCGATCCTCGACGCTCGCCCGGCGCTCCGCCAGCCGCGCTCGAAGGCAGAACGAGAGGGGAATCCATGGCCATCAACACCATCCATCACGACGACTCCCTCGACCATATCTGGAGTGTGCTGGTCTACGAGGAGGCGCGGCTGCTCACGGACAAGAACGCGAGCGATCTCGCGCCCGAGGCCGGCGCGCTCGTGGAGCGCTGGGCCCAGGTGAACGCCGGGCAACGGAGCGCGTGGCGCGCCGAGATCGTCGCGCAGGCGGGCGTCGACACCGAGGACGACCTGCTCGACGACACCGTCGACCAGCTCGATAACGAGCTGCTCCGGGCCTTTCGCGACCGGGACGCGCCGCAGCGCAAGCGCTACTTCAAGAAGGCGCGCCACGAGATCGTGCGGCTCGGGCTGGAGAGCCAGCTCGACGTGGTGCGCGCGTGGCCGGCCTCGCTGAAGTCCGAGCGCGAGGCCGCTCTCCAGGCGCTCGGCGCGCGGCTCGAGGAGGACATTGCCCGAGGCGACGTCGCGGTCGAGGAGCGGCGGCGCGCCGCCGCGGCCACCGCCGATCAGCGCGTGCGCGAGATCGTCCGGTTCGTGGACGACATCAACGCCGCGCGGCGGACACGCTACGGCCTGCTGATCCAGCGCGCCGAAGAGCGGCGGCTCCCGAAGGACTGGCCGGGTCGGTTCTTCAAGAAGAGCTCGCAGGGGTCGAAGAAGGCCAAGGCCGATTCCGCCGTCGAGAACCCGCCGGCATAGGAGTAGCGTGATCGGTGCTGGAGCGGTTTTCGCCCGTCTCTGGCACATGCGTTACAGAGCGGCGTTCACCCGCACAGGAGACGGGTCCAGCTCGGCGTTTTCGGCGCGGAAGCGCACTCCAGTGCGCTGAGCACCGAAAACGTCGAGATGGGCCCGTATCCGAAGCGGGTGAACGCCGCTCAGCGGCGCCACGGCGGCGCGATGCGGAGCCGGGTGAGGCGGCCGGCCTTGACGAGCGCGAAGCGCACCCGCTCCTCGTCCCGGAGCCTCGCCCGGATCTCGTAAGCGCCGTCCTTCGGCGCGAGCGGCAGCTTGACGCTGCCGGTGCCCACCTTGCGCCCGTCCACGAAGAGCGTGTCGCCCGACCCGGCGATCACCTCCAGCATGCCGTGCCCCTCGGGGACCTTGTGCCCGGCGGCGAGCGGCAGATCCTCGGGGAGCACGGGGTTCGTGGTCGTCTCGCCGACCGGCCCGGCGGCAGCCGCGGCCGGCGCCGCCGCGGCGACGGCCGTGCCGGCGGAGCCCGGCGTGACGGCGCCCGACGTGTCGGCGGCGGCCGGCGCCGCGGCGGCCGGCGACTCCGCCGCGGGCGGGCTCGCCGGCTCGGCGGGCGGCGGGGCGCCCTGCAGCTCGTGATCGCGCGACAGCCGCGCGGCCACCGCGAAGACGAAGGCCGCCACCGCGAAGAGGACCCACATGGTCATGCGGTTGTCGCGGGCCGGCGGCGGCGGCGTGGGCACGTACGCCGACGGCCGGCGCACCCGGCGCGGCGTGGGCGACTCGTCGACGGTGGGCGCCGGGCCGGACGCCGCGCCCCGCGCCGCGGGGGGCGCGGGCGCTCGGAGCGCCGCGGGCGGCGGAGCCGGCGCCTCGACGACCGGGGGCGGCGGGAGCGAGCCGAGCGTCAGGAGCCGCTCGGGCTTCGGGACCTCGAGCGCGGGCAGCGTCGCCTCCGGCCTGCGCGGCGCCGGCGCCGGCGCCACGCCCGGCACGGCCGGCGTCACGCCGGCCGCCAGCGCCGCGGCCTCGGCCGGCGTGGTCCACGTCGCACGCGCGCTGGCCGCATCGCCCTGGAGCTCGGCGAGATCGCTCGGGATCCTGGCGCTCGCGAGCGCCGTGCGCGCGCTCGCGGCCGCGATCTCGTCCTCGCCGTCGACCGACACCGCCGGGATCGACGCCGCCGAGCCGGACGCCGGCACCGCCGACACCACCGGGATCGACGCCGCCGAGCCGGACACCGGCGCCGCCGACACCACCGGGATCGACGCCGCCGACCAGGACGCCGGCGCCGCCGACACCACCGGGATCGACGCCGCCGACCAGGACGCCGGCGCCGCCGACACCACCGGGATCGACGCCGCCGCGCCGGACGCCGGCGCCGCCGGGACCGGCGCCACGGAGCCGGGCACCACCGTGAGCTGGTCGTCGCCGAGCTCGACCGGCGCGCGCGACGACGCGGCGCCGCCCTCGCCGAGCTCCGGCGGCAGCGCCACGGCCGGCGCGGGCCGCTCCGAGGCGCGCCGCACGCCGCGGAGCGTCTCCTCCTCGCGGACCACGGCGGGGGCCAGCAGATCCTCGCCCTCGCGGCCGATCACGCGCCGCACGCCGCCGCGGGCCGCGACGTCGTTCAGCACGTCCTCGACGAGGCTCGCGGCGAACTCCCCCGAGGTGATGATCGACCGCGGCGAGCTCCCCCGGGCGAGCGCCCTGAGGAGCGCCCGCGCCGGCTCGGGCGTCGCGTCGGCGGTGGCGCCCATCCCCTCCAGATCGAGGATGACGCGCTCGACCTGCATGAGGGGCGGCCCGTGGAGCAGCCGCTGCGCCGCCCGGGCCGCGGCGATCGCGGGCACGAGCTGCTCCGCGAGCGTCCCCTCGAACCCGGGGCGCGGCGGCGCCCGGAGCTCGTCCTCCGGCGCGGGCGCCACCGCGAAGCGGCCCGAGCCGACGCCGAGCAGCGCCGCGAGCACCGAGGGGCCGCGGTGGAACGTCCCGTCCTGCGCCGTCCGGGTCGCGGCCGCGGGGCGGCCGTCCTTGATCAGCACCTCGTAGAGGAACGCCGCGTCGCGCACCGACACGAGCGCGTCGGGCCGGCGCGCGCACGCGAGCGACAGCAGCGTCCGCGTCGTCATGCCGTCGAGCCGCCCGCGGACCTCGCCGCCGGTCGCGACGCGCTCGGCCACGCGCCGCCTGCCGCGCAGGACCTCGTTCACCCGCTGCACGAAGGCCGCGGCGCTCGCCTCCTTGCGGAGATAACCGTCGGCCTGGGCGCCGAGCTCGCGGAGCCGCTGGAGCAGGTCCTCCTTCCAGGACAGCAGGATCACCGGCACGTCGCGCAGCGCCACGTCGCGCTTGAGCGCGCGGCAGAGGGCGAAGCCGTCGAGGCGCGGCATGAGCACGTCGCTCACGACCAGGTCCGGCGTCGTCTGGTACGCGAGGTCGAGCGCCCGCGCGCCGTCGTGCGCCTCGTGCACCTTCGCGCCCGCGGCCCGGAGCACGCCGGCCAGGAACCACGTCACCGCCGGATCGTCGTCCGCGACCACGATGTCCATCGCGTCGAGCGCCGCGTCGATCGGCGCCGCGGCGCTCGCGGCCCCGCGCGCCGGCCCCTTCGCGCGGATCTCGCTGTGCAGCCGCGAGCGCTCGCCCTCGGGCGCGCCCGGCGCGGTCATCCACGGCGCGAGCGGCAGCGCGCCCTCCGGCCCGTTCGGCGTGAACCGCACGCCGCCGTGCGAGCGGATCGTCACCAGATCGCGGATGCGCGCCACCGCGCCCCAGAGCGCCGCGAGCACCTCGGCGCCGTCGCCGAGGTCCACGTGCGCCCCGCGGCTCCTCGGCTCGGCGGCGTCGCAGAGCCCGCGGCGCAGCTCCTCGGCGAGGCGCGCCCCGAGATCGTCGAGGCTGACGGCCCCGAGCGGCGCGCGCGCGGGCTGGCGGAGGAGCACGCAGCTCGCCGCGGCCTCCGCGGCGGCGCGCCGGAGCGCGTCGGGCGACGCCGGCTTCGCGAGCGCGCGCGCGGCGCCGAGCGCCACGTACGGGGCCGCGTCCTCGGGCCGCGCGAAGCGCCCGACGGCGACGACCGGGACCAGGTCGGTCAGCGGATCGGCGGCGAGCGCCTCCGCCAGCGCGCGCGCCCCCGGCAGATCCGCGTCGAGCAGGACCACGTCCGGCGCGAACGCGCGCGCGAGATCGATCGCCGTGTCGATCTCGTCGGTGCGCTCCACCTCGAACGACGGCCCTGCGCCGGCGCTCCCCGGATCGAGCGCCTCGGCGAGCGGCGCCCCGCCCACGACGAGGACGGTGATCGGCGCCTCGAGCGGCGCGGTCTCCTGGGCCTCGACGGCGCGCGCCTGCTCCGCGCTGCGCGGCGAGGACGGGCGCGCGCTCGCCTCCTCCTCGTCGTCGAGCGTGAGCGGCTCGGGGGCGAGCGCGCGCCCGTTGTTCACGCCCGCGATCCAGGTCGGGGCCTGGCCCTTCGCGCCGCCCGCGCCCGCGGCCTCCTCCTGCCCGGCGCCGGCGCTGCGCGCGCTCGCCGCGCCCGCGCGCGCGCCCTGCGCCGCCGCCGGCTCGCGAGGCGCGATCACCTGCTCGCGCGACGCCATCGCCCGCTCGCGCGACTCCCTCGCTTGCTCGCGCGGCGTCGCCGCCGTCTCGCCCATCGCCGCCTGACCCCACGCGAGGGCGGGCAGCTCTTCGAGCACCTTCCCCAGGGTCACGGCGGCCTCGCCGGTGAGCCGGCCGCCGGCCGCGGCGGCGAGCGCCGACTCCCCCTCGGCGAGCCGCTCGGCGACGCGCGCGAAGCGCAGGAGCCGCGCCCCGGCGCCGAGCGAGTGCAGGCGCCGCTTCAGGTCCTCGATGAGCCGCGGCGCATCGTCGTCCGCCTCGATCCGCCGGAGCACCGCGCGGAGCTCCGCCACACGGCGACCCAGGTTCGCCACGAACTCGGCCCGCGCCCCGCCCAGCCGCTCGTGCCGAGCCTCGCCCGCTGCATTGCTCCGCGGCCCCGCGTGCTCCACCGCCCTCGATCCTACGCCCATTGGCGGTCCCGTATCACAGGAGGATCGGACACCCGAACTTCTCGGCGATCGCGCCCGCGCGTCGGCCGCGCCACGCCCGCGCGTCGGCCGCGCCAGGCCCGCGCGTCGGCCGCGCCACGCCCGCGCGTCGGCCGCGCCAGGCCCCCCGGGTCACCTCACGGCGAGCCCAGCTCCGCGGCGATCTGCTCCCGGACCCACGCCCCTGCGGCCCGGGTCCCGAGCGCGCCGCCGACGTCGGCCGTGCACATCCCCCGGTCGAGCGCCTGCGAGACCCAGCGCTCGATGCGGCGCTCCTCCTCGGGCCACCCGAGGTGGGCGAGCATCAGCCCGGCGGTGAGCATCGCCGCGAACGGGTTCGCCACGTCCTTGCCGGCGAGCGGCGGCGCCGACCCGTGGACCGGCTCGAACAGCGCGACCCGCGCCGGATCGGACGCGTGCACGTTCGCGCTCGCGGCCATGCCGAGCCCGCCCTGCAGCGCCGCGCCGAGATCGGTCACGATGTCGCCGAACAGGTTGTTCGTCACGATGACCTGGAACTGCGACGGATCCTGGATGAGGTACAGGCACAGGGCGTCCACGTAGACGTGGTTCGACTGGATCTCCGGGTACTGGGCGCGCACCTCGTGGAAGACCCGCAACCACAGCTCGTGCGCGTGTCGCATCGCGTTCGACTTGTCCGCCATCGTGACCCGCGTCCGGCCGGTCGCGCGCGCGTAGTCGAAGGCCGCGCGGATGATCCGCTCGACCCCTTTCCTCGTGTTCACGTCCTCGTTGATGGCGACCTCGTCCGGGGTGCCGCGCTTGAACTGGCCGCCCATCCCGACGTAGATGCCCTCGGTGTTCTCGCGGAACACGACGAAGTCGATGTCCTTCGCCGCGCGGCCCTTGAGCGGGACGAGCCGATCGGACAGGGCCCGGACGGGCCTCACGTTGGCGTAGAGGTCGTAACCGAAGCGCATCCCGAAGAGGATGTCGCGCGCGTGCTCGAGGTTCGGCACGCGCGGGTCGCCGAGCGCGCCGAGGAGCACCGCCGAGCACTCGCGCTGGATCGCCACCTGGATCTGGTTCGGGAAGGTCGTCCCGTCGCGCAGGTACCGGTCGGCGCCGAGGTCGAGGTCCCACAGGTCGATCGGCAGCCCTGCGCGCGCCTGGTAGAGCTCGAGCAGGAGCCTGGCCTCGGCGGTGACGGACGGACCGATGCCGTCGCCGCCGATGATCGCGATCTTCTTCTTCTTGCCGCCTGCCACGGGGTCGCGCTCCGGGATCAACCGAGCGCGCGTTCGACCGGCACGTACTCCAACCGGTGGGCTGCGGCGACGGGGCCGTAGGTCACGTGTCCGCCGTGGGTGTTGATGCCGAGCGCCACGGCCCGATCGGCCTTGGCGGCGGCAGCGATGCCCTGGTTGGCGATCGCCACGGCGTAGCCGATCGTCGTGTTCGTGAGCGCCCAGGTGCTCGTGTGCGACACCGCGCCCGGCATGTTGGCGACGCAGTAGTGGACGACCCCGTGCACCTCGTAGGTCGGGTGGTCGTGGGTCGTCGGGCGGCAGGTCGCGATGCAGCCGCCCTGATCCACGGCGACGTCGACCACGACGGTCCCCTTCTCCATGCGGCGGATGTGGTCCTCTGTCACGAGCAGCGGCGCCTTGGCGCCGGGCACGAGCACCGCGCCGATGACGAGATCGGCGCGCTCGCACATCGTCTCGATGTTCTCCGCGTTCGAGTAGAGCGTCTCGATCGCGCCCCCGAAGACGTCCTCGAGGTAGCTCATCGTCTCGGCGCGCACGTCGAGCACGGTGACCTGCGCCCCCATCCCGACCGCGATGGTCGCCGCGTTCCGCCCGACCACGCCGCCGCCCAGGATCGCCACGCGGCCGCGCCGCGTGCCCGGCACGCCGCCGAGGAGCACGCCCTTGCCGCCCCGCTCCTTCTCGAGGCACGAGGCGCCGACCTGGACCGCCATCCTGCCGGCCACCTCGCTCATCGGCCGGAGCAGCGGCAGCGAGCCGTCCTCGAGCTGGATCGTCTCGTACGCGACGCCGGTCACGCCGCGCCGGGCGAGCTCCTTCGTGAGATCGGGCTCGGCCGCCAGGTGCAGGTAGGTATAGAGGACGAGGCCCGGGCGGAAGTGACCGTACTCCGAGGGGAGCGGCTCCTTCACCTTCACCACCATGTCGGCGCTCCACGCCTCCGCCGCCGATCGCGCGATGAGGGCGCCCGCGCGCGCGTAGGCCTCGTCGGACAGCCCGCTGCCCTCGCCCGCGCCGGACTCCACGAGGACCCTGTGCCCGTGGCCGACCATGGCCCGGACTCCCGCGGGCGTCATGCCCACGCGGTACTCACGTGTCTTGATCTCCTTGGGGACTCCGATCAGCACGATCGCGCTCCTCTCCTCGCCGAGCTGCTGAAAGCGAGGGCATCGACGACGATAGCAGAAACCCGCCCTTGCAACGCTGCAAGCGCCGATACGGCGGCTGGTTTTCGAGGCGAGAAACCTCGGAAGATCCGTTCGAATCAACCTTCGTGTCGGCGGTTCACACCCCTGCGGCGGCCTCGAGCGCGGCGCGAACGAGCAGCGTGATCTGTCCGGGAGAGGCCAAATCGAGCGGACCCATCATCGCCTCTGCGTCGAGCAACAGGAGCTCGAGCGCCTCGCAGTGCGCGGACAGCGCGTCCTCCCTGGCGTCGCCGAGCCGGACGACCGCGGCCGCCCCGTGCAGGGCGAGCGCCCAGGTGGGCGCGAAGGTCTCCTCGGTGGGGAGGCCGACCAGGGCGAGCTCGACGCCGTCGCCGAGCCGGATCACGCCGAGCGGCCTCGGGAGCGGCGCGTGCGGCGGCGGCTCGGCCGGGACGATCGCGTCCGCGATGCGGCGGACCGCGTGGGAGAGCATCGTCATGCGGCGCGCGCTCGCGGCGATGACGAGGTGCGGCGGCGGCGCGAAGCCCGGCCGGGCGAGGCGCGTCACCAGCGACCGGAGCACCGGGAAGTGCTCCGCCGGCGCGAACGGCGTGGTGAGGTCGGCGAGCGAGATGCGGCGGATCTTCCCGGCCTCCGTGAGCTCCATCAAGACCTCCAGGATCAGGAGATCCGGCGCGCCGATCTCGTCGAGCAGCTCGTCGAGGTTGTGCGGCATCTGGAGCAGCGCCGTGAGCTTCTCGGCCACGATCGCGCGCTCCGTCGGCTCCCCGAGCGACGGCGGCGGCGCCGTCGGGGAGCGCGTCGCCTCCGCCTTGGGCGCGGTCGACTCGGCCGCGCGGAGCGTCGGCGGCGGCGGCATCGAGCCGCGGCCGCCCCGCGCCGCGCTGGCCGGCATCGCCACGGGCGCCGGCGCCGTGATGTCGGGCACGGAGGTCGCGGCGCTCGCGTCGTCCGCCGCGACGGCGCCGCCGGAGATCGCGACGGCGCTGAAGAGCTCGTGGCTCGGGAGCGGGGACAGGTCGAGATCGTCGCTCGACGGCTCGGTCACCAGGAAGGCCTCGCCGGCCGGGGCGAGCTCGGCGCGGCGGCGCTGGACCTCGTCGACCTGGCGGAGCGCCTCCATCAGGAGCCGCGACGTCGGCGCGATGAGCCGGCGCGCGCTGGTCGGCTCGCCGGGGGAGAACGCGAACTGCCCGTCGCGCTCGCCGAGCAGCCGGTAGAGCGCCTTCTCCCCCTCGAGGCGGCGGTACACGGCGTCGATCACCTCCCCCGCCGAGAGCCGGAGCTCGCCGGCGCCGGCGGGCGTGGTGATCCCGAGGACGCCGCTCCGGCGGTTCATCGCGAGCAGCTGGAGCAGGTCGACGAGCGGCACCTGCTGGAGATCGCCGCGGATCTCCTGCAGCACCGTCGGCTTGGAGCCGCGCGGGGACGCCTCGGTGATGCGCGAGACGATGTGATCGACGTCGCTGCGCAGGACGTCGTCGGGGCCGAGCTCGGCCTCGGCGTCGTCGACGACGAACAGGATGGGCGTCTCGGCGAGGTCGGGGACGGCGGCGAACGCGTCCGCGAGCGCGCTGTCCTCGTCGAGCGCCCTCGCGGCCAGCACGACGTCGGGGCGGCGCTTGAACGCCTGCTCCACCGCCTCGAACGCGCCGTTCGCGTTGGTCACGGTGAGACCACGCGCCCTCAGCGCCGACGCGAGCGCGCCCAGCGCGTCCACGTCCGAATCGACCAACAGCACCCTGCGAGACACTGGACGGCGCCCTCCGAGTCAGCCGAAGACCCGCAGCCCGGCCGCGCGGCCGAGCCGCTCGGCGAGGAAGTCCGCGAGCAGCGGATCGGCGGCGTGGATACCCTTCACGAAGCCCCCCTGATTCCGCCCGACGAGGGCATACGCGCCGTGCTCCGCGAGGACGCAGAGCGCCTCGATGTCGTCGCACCCCGGCGCCGAGCGGAGGTCGAGGGCGTGCACCACGACGTCGTCGCGCGGCGACGCGAGCAGCGCCTTGACCTGCGCGCCCAGGCTGAGCCCGTCGTGGTGGGCGACGAGGATGAGCACGGCGCCCCCGCGGAGCGCGTTCCGGATCACCGAGGTCGCGAGCAGAACCGTATCGGACACCGACAGGTCGAGCGCCCGCGGCGCCGAGATCGCGGACGGGCCCTCGGCGCTCGGGGCCTCGCGCACGAGCAGGCTGAAGATCTCGCCGATGCTCCGCCGATCCTGCGGGATGCGGTGCAGGATCGAGGACTTGGTGGCCTCGGCGCGCCGCCGGGCGATGCGGAGCAGCTGCGCGAGCCCCTGGCCGTCGTGGGGGAAGGTGGCGATCCCGACGAGCAGCCCCTTCGGCAGGTACCCGGCCCGCTTCTCGCTCCCGGCGACGCGCGAGAGCATCCGCCGATGGCACGCGTGGGCCTCCAGCCCGGCGGTCTCGGGCATGAGGAGGTGGAACTCGTTCTCGTCGACCCGGGCCAGGATGTCCGTGTCGCGCACGGCGCGGAGCAGGTGCTCGGCGACCTGACCGGGGTTGAGCCCGTTCGCGGGGGGCGGCGGCGTGGCGCGCCAGTAGGCGAGGTCGTCCGGGCGCTCCGGCGCGGCGATCGCGTCGGGCTCGATGACGATGGTCGCGATCGTGAACCGGCGGCCGTGCCGCTTGGCCTTGTCGATCTCCCGGCCGGCGACGTCGACGTAATAGGCGAAGGAGTAGGCGCTCGACGCCGGGTCCTTCATCGCGGCGCCGCCGGTCGAGCGCTCGCGCTCGCCGAGCAGGGCGAGCGCCGTGGTCGCCTGCGTGGCGAGCAGCTTGACGAGGCCGTCGAGGAGCGGGGCGCGCCGGGACGTGGAGACGCTGCTGTCGGGGCGCCTGACCGACGGGAACGCGGAGCTGCGGCCGGGCTCCTTCTGGAGCAGGAGGTGCCCCGCGGACAGCCGGCGGAGGGCGAGCGGCACGACGATGAGCTGCTCGCGCCGGGCGAAGTCGAGGATGTCGGCCTCGCTCCCGTAGGCCGGCGCGCGATCGAGCGGCCCGGTCAGCGCCGAGCGGGTCAGCTCGGTGGAGCGCTCTCCGACGGTCAGGTACACGGCGGCCGCGGCGGCGCCGGTCGCCTCGACGAACACCTCGGCGAGCTGCTGGGCCGCCGCGTTGCGGTCGCGCGCGTCGGCGAGCTCGGCCACGCGGGCGATCCAGCCGGCCGCCCGCGCGCTCCGCGCGGACTCCTGCTCCAGCTGCACCCGGAGGGCGCGCTCCACGAAGCGCACCCGCACCGAGCCGACCGCGTTCAGCACCTCGTCCCCCCCGAGCGGCAGGAGGAAGAGCCCGGCGCCGCCGAGCGCGACCGCGTGGGCGCCCGCCTCGAGCTGCGCCCGCGTCGCCAGCGCGAAGACGGTCGCCTCGGGCGCGAGCGCCTTCAGGTGGTGAACCATCGCGAGGCCGGCCCCGTCGCCGAGCCCGACGTCGATGAAGGCGACGTCGGGCGCCGCGGTCTCGGCCAGGGCGATGCCCTCCGCGAGATCGCTGGCGAGCATCAGCTCGTCCGACGTGATGACCCGCGAGAACAGCGTGTGGGTCGCCTCGTCGGCGATGACGGCGAGCACCTTGAGCGAGATGTCGTGGACCGGCGCCCGGCTCGGGCTCCAGACCCCCTCGACCGAGGCGGTCACGCGATCACCACCTCGCCCGAGAACGCCCGGCGCGCCGGGCCTTGCATGAGCAGCTCCAGGGACCCGGGGGCGACGGTGATGCGCAGCGAGCCGCCCGGCAGCACCACGCGGACGGGCGCTCCGTACGGCGCGCGGCCCTGCGCGCACGCCGCGGCCGCCACGGCGCAGGCGCCCGTGCCGCACGCCAGCGTCCGGCCCACACCGCGCTCCCAGACGGTCACGTCGATGCACGCGCCCTCGGCCTGCTCGGTCGGCCGAGCGCGGCAGAACTCGACGTTGATGCCCTCGGCCGGCGTTGTCGCGACGATCGGTCCGAGCTCGTCGATCGTGTCCTCGGCGTAGGGGTCGAACGTGACCGCGTGCGGGTTGCCGACGTCCACGGTCGCGAACCGGTGCTCCGCGCCGAGCGCGGTGACCACGAGCGGCTCGCCCAGGCGGGCGCGGCCCATGCCGACGAGCACGTCGAAGCGGTCTCCTGCCCGGGTGACCTCGCACCGTTTGTCGCCGGCGTCGGTCGCGATGGTGAGCGCCTTCTGCGGGGTCCCTCGGGAGACGAGGTAGGCCGCGACGCAGCGGATGCCGTTGCCGCACATCTCCGGGCGGCTCCCGTCGGCGTTCCAGACGTGCATCGTGGGCCGCTCGCGCCGCTCGCGATCGATGACCAGCACGCCGTCGGCGCCGATCCCGAACCGGCGGTCGCAGAGGCGCCGCGCCGCCTCGGCGGTCATCGGGACCGCCTCGACGAGGATGAAGTCGTTGCCAAGACCTTCCCACTTCTCGAACCGGACGACGGTTTCCTTCATCGCTTCGCCCCGGCGAGCCGCGCTCGCGCCTCGGTCTCGTTGAGCCCGCGGACGGCGACGACCTTGCTCCTGCCGCTCGCGCCGAGGGCGATCTGGACATCGCTCTGGCGCACGTCGAGCGCGCGCGAGAGCAGCTTGACGAGCTCCGCGTTGGCGGCGCCTTCGACGGGCGGCGCGGTCAGCGACACGTCGAGCGCCCCTTCGCGCACGCCGACGATGGCGGAGCGCGACGACTTGGGGCGCACCTGGACCGAGATGCGCACGCCTTCGGCGCGCTCGGTGATCGCGAGGCGGCTCCACGCGGCGACGGGATCGCTCTCCTCGGGTTTGCTCATCGGGCCGCTGGCATCGTAGCGTATCTCGAGCTCACGCGTGGTTCCCGCGAGGCGCGGTCAACGTCGCTCGGTCACGCCAGTCACGCCGGTCACGCCGGTCACGCCGGTCACGCCGGTTACTCGGCTTACGTCAGCTTACGCGACGTACGGCCACCGCGAATTTGCCGCTCGGCGCGCCGACCCGCTACTCTTTTCGGCCAGGTCGTGGGTCGGCTCGCGCGACACGATCCGGCAGGGGCGACCTGCGCCAGCGGTTCTCGATAGTCGCCGCTGATGCTCATTTCCGCGGTGGAGGCGTTTGCCATGGCTGATGAAGGAGAAGGGTCGGTGGCCGCGACGTCCGGCCTCGCGAGGAGGCTCTGTGCGCTCGCGCTGCTCGCGGTGTCTGGCGGCCTGCTCGCGTCTGCATGCGCCGATAACGAGAGCAGCCTGTTCGTCCGGATGCGCATGGCGCGGACGGGGGACTGCACCGTGACCTGCAGCCCTGACGAGCCGTTCTGGACCGAGGACGCGGTCGACGCTGCGTACTCGGGTAGCCACAGCGCGACGCTCCTCGTGGGCAACCAGATCGTGCAGCGCGGCGACCCGGACGTGCTCCGCACCGAGACGTCGCGCGTCCACCTCTACGAGGCGGAGGTCCGCGTCGACGACATCGAGGGCAATGCCGTGACGGAGGGCTACGTGGTTCCGATCACGGGCATGGTCGATCCCGGGACGGGCAGCGACGCCGGCTACAACTGCGCCGAGGTGCTCCTGCTCGACGGCGCCACGATGGACAGCCTGCGCCGCCGGGCCGCGACTCTCGGCCGCGACGTCCAGGTGGTGGCGACGGTGGTGGTGCGGGGCAGGACGCTGGGTGGCCAGGAGGTCGAGACCTCCGAGTGGTCCTACCCGATCCGGGTGTGCTTCGCGTGCAGCCGTTGCGTCGACGTGTCCCCGGACACCTGCTGCTCCAGCTCCGCGGACGAGGCGTGCGAGGACAACGATGAGGTCGAGGCGACCTGCCCCGGCCAGCGGGGACCGCAGGACTGCCGCAACCTCGGTCGGACCTGCGCCGACTACATCAACAGCTTCGGCCTGTAGCCCGCGCCCCGCGCCAGAGCCCCCTCCAGGGCCCTCTTGCGGCCCGGGGCGCCGCCCTGGGCGCTGGCTCGGGGCGCGCCCTCGGCGCTGGCTCGGGGGCGCCCGCCCTGGGCGCTGGCCCGGGGCGCCGTCACCGCGCCGATTCAGCGCGCCGCACCGGGGCCGCTTCCGGTGACGGTCCTGTCAGCACATTGAAGAGATAAACGAACGGGAGGCCCAGCAGCGCGACGTCGAGCTGGGCAGCGAGGACGATCGCCGTCTCCTTGGAGGCGCCGAGCCCGAGCCGCATCTGGGCGAGCAGCCCTGTGCTCATGACGTAGGGCGAGTGGAAGTTGTAGCTGCGAGCCCCCCAGAAGACGGCGGCGGCGATCCCCGGCTCCAGCGCGTCGGCGTCGTCGCTCCACCGGCCGTAGAGCCCGGTGGAGACGATCAGCGGAAACAGGTCGAGGACGGGCGCGAGCGCCGAGATGCCCGCGCCGGCCTGGAGCTCGTCGAACCCGTGGGTGAGCACCTCGGCGTACGGGCCGATGCCGAAGTCGTCATTGGCGCCGCGGCCGAACAGGACGTCGCCTCGCAGCCCCGCGTGAAAGGCGGTGGCATCCCACCACCGCCGCTCGAGGCCGGCGCCGGCGACGCCCAGGGTGACGCCGACGCTCGTCTGGGGTTCGGCGCGAGCCGTGCCGTGCGCGAGAACGACCCCCAGGAGGGCGGCAACCGAGGCAGCTGGGCGGCCCGCCGTAGGCATGATGGGGCGATGCTACAGGGCGCTGCCGGCGAGCGCGCTGGAATTCTGCGAGCCGTCGCGAGCGTGCCGCTCCGGCCGGATCGCGGAGCGCGTCTCCGGGTCTCGGCGCGCGCGCTGGCCCCGTTTGTCACCGGCAAGTCACTCCGTTCGCACGGTGCAGGCCGCTCTGCGCGCCCGGCGGGGTTCATGGTAGCGTCCGGGGGCTATGGCGCGCCGCACCGTGCAGCTACGGGTGGGGGGTCAGACCTACCGCGTGGTGACTTCCGCGAGCGATGAAGAGCTCCAGCGGCTCGCGGCTGTCGTCGACCAGAAGCTCGCCACGGTTGTGCCCGCCGGCCGTGCTGTGACGCCGCAGGCCATGTTGCTGGCGGCGATCGCGCTCGCCCACGACCTGGAGCAGGAGCGGACCCGGACGGCCACGATCGCCGGCCGCGCTCGGGATGCGTTCGGCCGGATCCTGCAGCGGGTCGACGCGGTGCTCGGCGTCGGGCCGGATTCGCCGTCTTCGGGCGAAGCGAACGGCAGCGCGCCCTGAGCGTGAATCCCCATGCGCCGCGCGGTCCTAAGGACTGGCCCGGCTGCCGACGGAGATGGCATGCCTGCACCCATGGATGAAGCTCCCCGCCCGCCCACGTCGACGCCCGAAGGGGTGAACGCCCTTCGTCACCTGCAGGACGAGCTCTCCGAGCTTGAGCGTGCGGGCCTGCTGCGCACCCCTCCGGCGGCCGCGGCTGGTCCGGGGATGCTGGTGCTGTGTTCGAACGATTATCTCGGGTACGCCGCTCTCCCCTGGATATCGGAGGGCGGAGCTGCGAGCGGTGCGGGCGCGTCCCGTCTCGTGAGCGGGACGCACGAAGCCCATCTCCTGGCCGAGCGCGAGATCGCCGCGTGGCTGGGCATGGAGGCGGCGCTCCTGTTCTCCTCGGGGTATGCGGCCAACGTCGGCACCGTCGCCGCGCTGGCCAGGCCGGGCGATGTCATCGTCTCGGATGCCCTGAACCACGCCTCGCTCATCGACGGCTGCCGTCTCTCGGGAGCAGCCATCGAGGTGGTCCGCCACGTTGACGTGGAGGCGGTCGAGAGCGCTCTCGTACGCGGCCGGGGCGCTCGCCGCCGGTGGGTCGTGACCGAATCGCTCTTCAGCATGGATGGCGACAGCCCCGACCTGCGCTACCTCCGCGAGCTGTGCGACTGTCATGACGCCGCGCTGGTGGTGGATGAGGCGCATGCCCTTGGCATCCAGGGTCCGCGCGGCGCTGGCCTGTGCTCCGAGGTCGGCGTTCGCCCCGACGTGCTTATCGGCACGCTCGGCAAGTCGATCGGGCTCCACGGCGCCTTCGTCGCGGGCTCCTCGACCTTGCGGACCTATCTGTGGAACCGCGCGAGGAGCTTCGTGTTCTCGACCGGCATCAGCCCCATGGTGGCGCTCGCGTCGGTGGACCGCGTCCGTCGTGCCGCTGCCGAC
Source organism: Sorangium sp. So ce836 (assembly GCF_028553905.1). Taxonomy (NCBI): domain Bacteria; kingdom Pseudomonadati; phylum Myxococcota; order Polyangiales; family Polyangiaceae; genus Sorangium; species Sorangium sp. So ce836. Next base: position 13,071,088 of record NZ_CP102233.1, read on the forward strand.
GATGCAGGTCGGTCACGACTGACCATGGTCACGCGCCAGCTCCGGGCTGGCCTGCACGCGCTGGGGGCCCCCCTGCTCCCGGGTTCGTCGGGCCCCATCCTCCCCTGGATCTTGAAGTCGCCGGGTGCCGCCGTGGAGATGTCCCAGCGCCTCGCACGGGAGGGGATCCTCGTCCAGGCGATCCGCCCGCCGACGGTCCCGGCGGGCACGTCTCGGCTCCGCATCACGACCAGCGCGTCGCTCTCGGAGGCCGACGTGGAGCGTGCCCTTTCAGGATTCCGCGAGGCGCTGCGATGAGAGGCCGTCCTGTTTCACGTGAAACAGGTCAGCTCCGGGTCGCGGTGGTTGGAACCGGGACCGGCGTGGGCAAGACGCACGCGACGGTCGCGCTCGTCGCTGCGCTGGCAGCTCGCGGCGACAAAGTCTGCGGCCTGAAGCCGATCGAGTCGGGCGTGGACGGCCTCTCGGTGAGCGACGCCGATCAGCTGGCCGCTGTCAGCTCGGTTCAGCCCGAGCCGGCGCCGTACCGCTTCGCGGAGCCGGTCTCGCCGCACCTGGCGGCACGCCGCTGCGCCAGCGCCATCTCCCTGGAGGTCGTGACAGCGTGGGTCGGGAAGCAAAAGGCGCCCTGGGTGATGATCGAGAGCGCCGGCGCGCTCCTCTCCCCTCTCGGGCCGGGGCTGACGAACGCAGATCTCGTGCGCGCGCTCGCTCCTGATGCCGTCGTGCTGGTGGGCCTCGACCGGCTGGGCATCCTTCACGAGGTTGCCAGCGCCGTGCTGGCCCTGCGCGCTTTCGCCCCTGGTTTGCCGCCGGCGCAGGTGGTGCTGAACGCGCCGGCAGCTCCCGATGCTTCGACCGGAACCAACGCCGGGGAGCTCGAAGCGCTCGGCATCACCACGGGCGCCGTGGAGATGCCGCGTGCGGAGCCCACAGCGCCGGCGTCGCTCGCCGCAGCCGAGCTCGTTCTGGCGCGACTCCGCACCTAATCCCGCCCGCCAGAAGCCCGGCCAGGTCACAGCCGAACGCGACCGGATGTGCCGCCAGCGTCGACCGACGCGGCGCATGCTCCGTCTGGTTCCAGCGTCGAGGTCGATCCCAAGCGTGCCGTCGCACGCAGTATTGTGCGAGGCGCTGCGATGAGAGGCGGTCCTGTTTCACGTGAAACAGGTCAGCTCCGGGTTGCAGTGGTCGGAACCGGCACCGGCGTCGGCAAGACGCACACGGCGGTCGCGCTCGTCGCTGCGCTGGCAGCTCGCGGCGACAAAGTCTGCGGACTGAAGCCGATCGAGTCGGGCGTGGACGGCCTTTCGGTGAGCGACGCCGATCAGATGGCCGCTGTCAGCTCGGTTCAGCCCGAGCCGGCGCCGTACCGCTTTCCCGGAGTCGGTCTCGCCGCACCGGGCGGCACGCCGCCGCGCCAGCGCCACCTCGCCGGACGTCGTGGCGTCTTGTGTCGGGACGCAAAAGGCGCCCGGGGTGATTGTCGAGAGCGCCGGCGCGCTCCCCTCCCCTCCCCCCTCGGGACGGGACTGACGAACGCGGATCTGGTTGAGCGCGCACGCTCCTGATGACGTCGTGCTGGTGGGGCTCGATCACCCGGACATCTTTTACGACACTGCTGCTCGGTGCCGAGCTCGCCTCTATCCCTGACATCACGGGAGGTGCTCTCGAGCGACCAGCACTCGCCCTCGTGCTCGACGGTCCTTGGCGCCAAACTCCGGCCGGTGCTGACCAGCACCTCGCCCCTGCGGCCCCCGAGCGCGCACCACGACAGGACGCACGGCCGACCGCGATGGCGGCCTGGTATCTTGCGCCGGTGGTCACCCACCTGCCGCCGGGGCATGCAGGCGCAGGCGTGTACGCTCGGCCAGCTGGGCGAACGAACGTGTTGGTGCAGGCCGTGCCGTCGACAGCGAGGATGCGCAGCGCGGCAGCTCCTTCGCAAGCGGATGGGTTCACCTGCAGCAGAGCACGCGGCCTCACTCGCCGAAGAGATGAGCGACGCCCACTTCGCCGACGCGCGGCTTTCGAAGCGCCAGACCAAGCTGGTGCAGAAGCTGGCGCAGGCGCCGGACAAGAGCTTCCCCTCGCTGCTGTCCGACAGCGAGCTGGAGGCGGCGTACCGCTTCTTCGGCAACGAGGCCGTCACGCCGCCGGCAATCCTGGCTCCCCACGTGCGCGCCACCCTCGCGCGCATGGCGGCCGAGCCGGTCGTGCTCGCCGTCCATGACACCACGACCCTCTCTTTCCGCACCGACGGCCAGCGACAGGGGCTCGGTCGGCTGCACTCCTCCGGGCAGACTTCTTCGCCCACTTCACCCTGGCGCTCAGTGCCGATGGAGCGCGCCGCCCGCTCGGCGTGCTCACCCCGGAGCACGCACGTGCGTGACGACCACCCCACCGGCAATGCGCCTGGCGAAGCTCGCCGTTGGAAGCACGCGCGTGACGCTGCGACGACCGAGATCACAGCCGCGTGAGATGCCTGCGACGCTCTCGCTTCAGGTCGTACACGTGCTGGCGCTCTTCGCCCCCATCGCGTGGCATCCAATCCTGAGGCGCATGTACGCGTTGCTTTCCTTGGTGATCGCGCCCAGCAGCCGTCGCTTGTCGCGTTCCCCGGAGGTGTCCTCCACTGGAACCAGGCCGAGGTACGAGGCGAGCTGGTGAGCGTGGCGGAAGCGCTTCGCTTCATCCACGACCGGCGGCGAAGACCCAGTCCCACGCCGGCGCCGTGGTCAGCCCCGTGATCACCGGCTCGTGGGCGCACAGCTGGTCGATCGCGGCATCGAGCAGCGCAATCTGCGGGTTGAGCACCTCCGGCGCGGTCACCAAGGGTCCGACCAGCTGACGGGTCTCGGCCGGCAGGGCGGCCGCGTTCAGCAGCGCGATGAACCCCTCGGTGGTGCAGGTCGCGAGCTTGTGTCCGCAGGCGTGCAGCAGGCCACGCACGGTGGTCACCTATTTGTGCTCGCGTCTCGCTCCCGAGGTGGCTCAGCTCGCGCCGGCGACGACGCGACCGCGATCCAGCACGACACGCGCGGCGGCTCGATGCCGGAAGACCTCCGGCTCATGCGAGACCACAACCACGGCGGCGCCCCGCGCCACCTCGGCTTCCACCACCGTGAGCAGCCGCGCGACACCAGACCGGTCCAGGCCGGTCGTGGGCTCGTCCAGCAACACCAGGGAGGGCTCGTGCACGAGCGCTCGCGCGAGCGCGATGCGCTGCCGCTGGCCACGCGAGCACGTGCGCAGCGGGCGCACCGCGAAGCTCCCGAGCTCGAAGCGCTCCTCCGCTCGGCGCCACGCTTCCTGGGCATCGAGCCCGTGGAAGCTGGCCGCCAGCTCGACGTTCTGCCGGCCAGAGAGGTCCGGGTACGCCAGCGACTCGTGAGACAGCCAGCCGATGGTGCCTCGAATCAGCCCGGGGTCGTCCCCGAGCGGCTCGTAGCTGACGTCGCCCGACGTCGGGCGGATCACGGTGCCCAGGATCCCGAGCAGCGTCGACTTGCCCGAGCCGTTCGCCCCTTCGATGAGCGTCAACCGGCCCGATTCGATGGTCGCGCTCACGCCCCGCAGCGCCGCCGTCGTTCCGTACGTCTTCACGACGCCACGCGCCACCACGCGCTCGATCGCATCCACTGCGCTCACCTCGCTCCTGCGCTCACACCCGTGTCAGCTCTGGTCGCCGCCTCGCGCGCGACCCTCACCGCGGACGACCGTCGTCATGTCCTCCGGGAACGCAGGCGGATCAACCACCGTCGCCTCATTGTCGTCCGAGAGCTCCGCCCCCCTCCCTAGCGGGACCAACGAAGGGATCGTCGGCCGATCCTCCGCCTCGTCATCCCGAGACGGCCCGTCCACCACCTCGGCGACCGGCTCGCTCCGCCTGCGCACCGCCCCCGCGTCGCTCGCGGCCACCGGAGCCCGCGTCGACCACGCGCTGTGACGCAGCGGAAGCCCCGTGCCGCCGTCGGCGATCCAAGAACCCTTCCTCGCCACCTCCGGCGCCGAGCGGCCGCTCGCGACGACGACGCGACCGGGCTCGCCGGCGTCCTGCTCGCCTCCCACCCGCGCGAACATCATCGTTCCGTCGTCGTTTCGATCCTCGATGAGGCTCTGCACGGCGACGCGATCCACCCGGCGCTTCTGCGACATCGGTACCTGGTTCTTGAACCGCCGCAGCGCCTCCTGGAACTCCCGAGCGCTCTGGAAGCGCTCGTCGCGCTCCTTCGCCAGGGCGCGATCCACCAGGCGCGAGAGCCCGGGCGGAATCGTGGGATCGAGCTCCGTCACCGGGCGATGCCAGAGCGTCAGGATCTGGACGAGCAGCGCGTTGTAGTTGCGCGCGACGAACGGACGCTGGCCGGTCAGCGCCTCGTAGAGGATCACGCCTACCGCCCACAGATCGAGCCGGTGGTCAAGCTCGATGTCGCCCCGAGCCTGCTCGGGCGCCATGTAGTACGGCGTGCCCATCACCATGCCGGTGCGGGTCAGATCCAGCGTCCCATCCATGTCGGACGCCTGGGAGATGCCGAAATCGAGCAGCTTGGCAACCGGCAACATGCCGGCGCGCTCCGAGAGGAAGATGTTCTCCGGCTTCAGGTCGCGGTGCACGATCCCCCGCTCGTGCGCGGTCACCAGCGCGGAGAGGACCTGCAGCATGATGTCCACGAGTTCGCTCGGCGGCACGACCCCGTAGCGCTCGATCCGCTGCGCCAGCGTCTCACCGTGGAGGCGCTCCATGACAAGGTAGGGGCTGCCGTCAGGGAGCCACCCCATGTCGTAGACCTCGCAGATGTTCGGATGACCGATCCGCCCTGCGACCCGCGCCTCGTGCTCCAGCCTCGAGATCGCCTCGCGCTGCTGCGTCTCCCGCGGGTGCATCACCTTGACAGCGACAAGCCGCCCGATCTGGAGGTGCTCGGCCTCGTACACCGCGCCCATGCCCCCCTCCCCGATGATCGCGGTGACCCCGTACTTGTCGCCGATCACATGCCCGAGCAGCGAACGCCCCGACCAGGCGCTCGCCGCGTCCCCCCTCGGCCACGCGTCGATCCGCGCGTCGCCGCGACCGGACAACGGCGCGCGCGATGCGGATCGCGGCTCCGGACGCGGCGGCGGCGCGCTGCGCGTCGCCGAGCTCGGTCCCACGCCAGGCGAGCCTCGCGGCGATGGCGGCGCTGATCTCGGCGGTGGCGGCGCCGATCTCGGCGGTGGCGGCGCTGATCTCGGCGACGGCGGCGACGGCGGCGCTGCCCTCGATGACGGCGGCGCTCCTCGCGGCGGCAGCTGCGGCGCAGCGGGCCGGGGGACCGGCTGCAGCGGAACCGCCCCGGCGCGCCGGCCCCCACGTGACGACGAGGGAGGCTCGCTCGAAGCGATGACGAGACCGGTCGACGGGCACACGATCGCCGCAACCTCGTGGTGGCTACCGCAGTGGATGCACCGCACCGAACTCAAGTCCGTACATTTTGAAATACTCCATCCAGGCGCCGCTCGGAACTGCACAGCCCATCAGGTCAGAGCGTGCCCGGCCGCGCTCGGTTCTACATTCCCGCGCACCCCCTGGTGGATCTTGGGGATAACCCCCTCGACAACCCTGGGGGCAAAACGGGGGAGACACGCCGCCCGCCAGCTCTCCCCCGTCCTCCTACCCCTGAGCACGGTCCATTTACCCCAGGGCGCTCGCTTCCAACTGCTCGGATTCATTGAGCAATCTGAGTTATCCCCGCCCTCCACAGCGCCTACGACGAAGACGATGTCTTTATCTATCTATTTCATGGAAAGAAGAGGCGTCCCGCAAGGTCACGCGAGCGCTCATTTCCCGCCCACGCCCGGGCAATAACCCTGCTAAAGGGAGCGGCTCCGGAGTCGGCTATGGACCTTGTGATCCCCAAGAAAGATCTGCTTCGCCTCGTCGCGCGCTGCCAAGGCGTGGCGGACAAGAAGAGCGCCATGCCGGCGCTCGCCAACGTCCTGCTCGCCGCCGAGGGCAACGCCGTCCGCGTCGCCGCGACCGACCTGTACCTCGGGGTCACCGGCCAGACCCACGCGGACATCAAGACCGGCGGCACCGTCGCGGTCCCCGCCAGGGACCTGCTCGAGCGCGTGAAGGCCATGCCCGATGGCCCGATCCAGATCACCACCACCGAGGGCGCGCACACGTCGCTCAAGGCCGTGGGATCGCCCCGGCGCTACACCCTCCCCGGCCTCCCCGGCTCGGAGTTCCCGCAGCTGCCCGCGCCGTCGCACGACGCGCCCTCGCTGGAGCTCCCCGTCGAGCAGCTCGCGCTCCTCATCGCCAGGACGCACTTCTCGATCTCGACCGACGAGACGCGCGCCCATGTCAACAGCGCCCTGTTCGAGTGGGCCGGCGATCGCGTCCGGATGGTCACCACCGACGGCCACCGCCTGTCCAAGATGGAGGCGACCGTCTCCGGCAGCTCCGCCACCGCCACCATGCTCATCCCCCTCAAGGCGATCACCGAGCTCCGCCGCCTCGCCGAGGAGGCGCGCGCCGAGAAGGAGACCCCGATGGTCGCCATCACCCAGAGCGGGCCGAACGCCTTCTTCAACATCGCCGGGATGCAGTTCTCGGTGAAGCTCGTCGACGCGCAGTTCCCCCCCTACCAGCAGGTCATCCCGTCCGTCACCGAGCGCTCGGTCCGCGCGCCCCGCGTCCAGTTCGCCGAGGCCCTCCGCGCCATCGCGCTCGCCGCCAACGACCGCACCGGCGGCGTCAAGCTGTCGATCGCGCCGGGGACCCTCCGGATCACCAGCGAGAGCCCGGACACCGGCGCCGGCTTCGACGAGGTGGCCGCCGACTACAACGGGCCCGAGGTCACGATCGGCTTCAACGCCAAGTACTTCCTCGACGTGCTCGGCTCCATCGACGACGAGGAGGTCGTCCTCGGCATCTCCGGGGAGCTCGACCCCGCCGTGATCCGGCCCGGCAGCGAGTCGAACCAGCAGAGCTACGTCGCCGTCATCATGCCGATGCGGATTTGAGCGCGCCCCACGACGAGCGACAGGAACACCTCCCGAGCCTCCTGCTCGAGCGGCTCCACGTGCGCGAGTTCCGCAACCTCGGGCGCGTCGACGTCGAGCCCGCGCCGCGCCTCAACGTGATCGCCGGCAACAACGGTCAAGGCAAGACGAGCCTCCTCGAGGCGATCTACTTCGCGGCCACGTCGAGGAGCTTCCGCACCCACCGCGTGGCGGAGCTCGTGCGCCACGGCGCGGCCGTCACGAGCGCACGCGCGCGCTTCGTCGAGCGCCGGGACGCGCTGCCGCCCCTCGCGCGCGAGCAGACCGCCGCCGTGGAGCAGAAGCGGTGCGTGGTCCGGATCGACGGCAACCGGCCGCCGAGCCTGTCGAGCTTCGCGACGCGCTCGCCGGTCGTCGCCTTCCACACCGAGGAGCTCGCGCTGTCGACCGGGCCCGCGAGCGCGCGGCGCACGCTGCTGGATCGGCTGGCGCTCTTCATGGATCCGCAGAGCGCCGACCACCGCGCCCGCTACGCGCAGGCGCTCCGCGCGCGGCACGAGCTGCTCCACCGCGGCGGGGGCGCGTCGGCGCAGGCGGGCGCCGAGCTCGACGCGTTCGAGGAGCTCTGCGCCCTCCACGGCGCGGCGCTGACCCGCGCCCGCGCCGCCGCCGTCGAGGCGCTGGCGCCGGAGCTCGCGCGCGCCTTCGCCCGCATCGCCGCGCCCGACCTGACCCTCGCCGCGCGCTACGCGCCGGGCGGCGCCAGCGACGCCGCGCAGGCGCGCGAGGCGCTGCGCGAGCACCGCCGGCGCGACGCCCACCGGCCGAGCGCAGGCTTCGGCCCCCACCGGGACGACCTGGTGCTCGAGCTCGACGGCCACCCCGCCCGCGTGGTCGCCTCCCAGGGGCAGCACAGGGCCCTCACCCTCTCGCTCAAGGCCGCCGAGACCGCCGCCATTGCGTCCGTCCGAGGTGTAGAGCCCATTCTCTTGCTCGACGATGTGTCGAGCGAGCTCGACCCCGATCGGACGGCCGCGCTGTTCACGTTCCTCGGAATGGCGCGCGGACAGGTGTTCCTGACGACCACGCGGCGCGATCTCATCGTCACGCCGGGCGTACCCGCCTCGGAGCGGCGCGATTTTCACGTCGAAGGCGGCGCGCTCAGCTGACGTGCGCCGCGGGGGCGGACGCGGTGCGGCAGGCGCGGGGCGAGGCCCGCCGGGACCGCCCCGAGACGCGTTGATCGCCCCCCGCAGGCCACGAGTTGGGATGCTCCGGACGCGCCCGCGCCAGGCGCTGAAAATACGGTGTTACGAGGCTTCCGGACTCGGCGAAACGCTTGCCCGAGCGGCTGATTTCGGCTACATTTCCGCAGTCTTTACGGGGCATCGACGAGCGGTCCGCGCATGATCGCTCGTGCCCTCGGAATCGATCCGGCGCCGCGGCTGCGGCGCCCGGATCCCACCAGACGAGCTGCCATCGCGCCGGCCCCTCCACTGCAAGAACTCCGGCAATCCGAGCGGTCTCCGCCGCTCTGCGCCCCCCGGTGAGAGGCGGCGGGCGCGCCCACCAGGACCGAGATGACGGAACCCACCCTGAGCCAGCCGACCGACCTCACCAAGGCGTCGTACGACGCCCACAGCATCACGGCGCTCGAAGGCCTCGAAGCGGTGCGAAAGCGCCCCGGCATGTACATCGGCGATGTGCACGACGGATCGGGGCTGCACCACCTGGTCTGGGAGGCCGTGGACAACGCCGTCGACGAGCACCTCGCCGGCGCCTGCACGGAGATCAGGGTCACCGTCCACTTCGACGGCTCGGTGTCGATCGAGGACAACGGCCGCGGGATCCCGGTCGGGATGCACGCGAAGGGCGTGAGCGCCGCCGAGGTCGTCATGACCGTCCTCCACGCCGGCGGAAAGTTCGACAACTCCAGCTACAAGGTCTCTGCGGGCCTGCACGGCGTCGGCGTGAGCGCCGTGAACGCCGTCTCCGAGTGGCTGAAGCTCGAGATCAAGCGCGAAGGAAAGCTCTGGTTCCAGGAGTACGCCCGGGGCGTGCCGAGGGCGCCGCTCAAGGCGATCGGCGTGACAGACAAGACGGGGACGAGGCTCACCTTCAAGCCCGATCCGATCATCTTCAGCGCGGTCGAGTTCAGCTTCGACATCCTCGCGAGCCGCCTGCGCGAGCTCGCGTTCCTGAACGCCGGGCTCATCATCCACCTCGACGACCAGCGGCCCGGCGGGAGGGCCGAAATCTACGAGTACAAGGGGGGCATCTCGGAGTTCGTGTCGCTCCTCAACAAGACCAAGGAGCCGATTCACGACGACGTGATCAGCTTCGTGTCGCACCACGAGATCGGCGCGGCGGGCGAGGCCGGGAACGGCCGCGGCAGCTCGGCGCCGCCGCCGGTCGGCGTGGAGGTCGCGCTGCAGTGGAACGGCTCCTACACGGAGGCGATCTTCTGTTACACGAACAACGTCCACAACAAGGACGGCGGCACGCACCTCACCGGGCTCCGCGCCGCGCTCACGAAGACGATCAACACCTACGGGAGCGCGCACAACCTCTTCAAGGAGCTGAAGCAGGGCCTGCAGGGCGAGGACGCGCGCGAGGGCCTGACGTGCGTGCTCAGCATCAAGCACCCGGACCCGTCGTTCGACTCGCAGACAAAATCCAAGCTCGTCTCCAGCGAGGTCAAGGGCATCGTCGAGGCGGTCGTCAGCGACAAGCTCGCGCAGTACTTCGAGGAGAACCCGCAGAGCGCGAAGAAGATCATCGAGAAGGCGGTCGTCGCGGCGAAGGCGCGCGAGGCGGCCCGCAAGGCCCGCGAGGTGATCCGCAAGGGCTCGCTCGACGTGACGTCGCTCTCCGGCAAGCTCGCCGACTGCCAGTCCAAGGACCCGGAGAAGAGCGAGATCTACATCGTCGAGGGCGAGAGCGCCGGCGGCAGCGCCAAGATGGGGCGCGACCGGCACTTCCAGGCGATCCTGCCGCTGAAGGGCAAGATCCTGAACGTGGAGCGGGCGCGGCTCGACCGGATGCTGAGCTCCGCCGAGGTCGGCACGCTCATCACCGCCCTCGGCTGCGGGATCAACGACGCCGGTGGCTTCGAGATCGACAAGCTCCGCTACCACAAGATCATCCTGATGACGGACGCCGACGTCGACGGCTCCCACATCCGCACGCTGCTCTTGACCTTCTTCTTCCGGCAGATGCCCGAGATCATGGAGAAGGGGTATCTGTTCATCGCGCAGCCGCCGCTCTACCGCGTGCGCAAGGGCAAGCGGGACCTGTACCTGAAGGACCAGGCCGCGCTCGACGAGTTCCTCGTGGGCAACGCCGTGGACGGGCTCGAGATCGTCGCGAGCGGCGCGCAGACGGGCATCGCGGGGCAGCCGCTCTACCGCCTCGCGCAGCGGCTGAAGCGGTTCCGCGCCGTGCTGTCCAACATCGACAAGCGCTGTGACGCGCGGATCGTGGCGGCGGTGCTCCGGTCGAGCGGGCTCGGGCGCGACGACCTGCGGGAGACCAAGAAGGTCGCCGCGGCCGCCGACGAGCTCCGGGCCTACCTGAAGCAGCGCTACCCGGACCTGTTCCCGCTCACGCTGGCGACGCCCCGGGACACCGAGCACGGGACGAGCCGGATCGAGGTGGTGCCGCGCCCGGGCGCGAGCGCGCGGAGGAGCGTCATCGACTGGGATCTGGTGGGCTCGCCGGAGTACCAGGAGGCCTGGTCGATCGAGCAGGACCTGCGATCCATCGGCGCGCCGCCGTACCGGGCCCGCAGCTCGAGCGGCGAGGAGACCATCGAGAACGGCGAGGCGCTCGTCGACTACATCGAAGAGCGGGGCAAGAAGGGTATCGCGATCAGCCGTTACAAGGGTCTCGGCGAGATGAACGCCGACGAGCTCTGGGAAACGACGATGAACCCGGACGCGCGGACCCTCCTCCAGGTCCGCATCGACGACGCGGTGAAGACGGACGAGCTCTTCACGATCCTCATGGGGGATCAGGTCGAGCCGCGGCGCAACTTCATCGAGCAGAACGCCCTCAACGTGAAGAACCTCGACATCTGAGCCTGCGTCCGGCGGACGACGGAGCCCGCGTCCCCCACGCGCGCGGTGGGGGTTGACGCGGCGCTGACGGCGCATCACCGACGGCCGTGTTCGCTCGGTATCTCTGGCAAACCGCTTGCTTGGCCGGCCCTTGCTAGCCCAGGCGAGCGCCTTAGCTTCGAGGTGCCATGAGAATCGAGCGAATGACGACGAAGGCCCAGGAGGCCATACGAGAGGCTGTCGATTTCGGCAGCCGCCGGGGAAATCCCGAACTCTATCCCGAGCACATCGTGCGGGCGATCGTCGGCCAGGACGGCGGCGTCGGCGCTCCGCTGGTGCAGAAGGCAGGCGCCGATCCCGCGGCGCTCTTGCGCCTGCTCGACGCCAAGATCGACACCTACCCTCGCGTGAGCGGCGGCGCGGAGCCGAACCTGTCGAGGCGCGCGCTCGCGGTCCTGCAGAAGGCCGAAGACGAGGCGAAGGCGCTCAAGGACGAGTACATCTCGACAGAGCACGTCCTGCTCGCGGGGACCAAGACCGACAAGGAGATCCAGTCGATCTTCGAACGAGCGGGGCTGTCGTACGACAAGCTCCTCGCGTCGCTCGCGGCCGTGCGCGGCAATCAGCGCGTGACGGACCGGGACCCCGAGGGGAAGTTCCAGGCGCTCGAGAAGTACACCCGCGATCTCACGAAGCTCGCGCGACAGGGCAAGATCGATCCGGTGATCGGCCGAGACGAGGAGATCCGGCGCGTGATCCAGGTGCTCTCGCGCCGCACAAAGAACAACCCGGTGCTCATCGGTGAGCCCGGTGTCGGCAAGACGGCCATCGTCGAGGGCATCGCGCACCGCATCGTGGCGGGCGACGTGCCCGAGTCGCTCAAGGACAAGACCATCGCCGCGCTCGACCTCGCCGCCATGGTCGCAGGCTCGAAGTTCCGCGGCGAGTTCGAGGACCGGCTCAAGGCGGTGCTCAAGGAGATCGAGGGCTCGAACGGGCGCATCATCCTGTTCATCGACGAGCTCCACACGCTGGTCGGCGCCGGCGCGGCCGAGGGCGCGATGGACGCGGCCAACATGCTGAAGCCCGCGCTCGCGCGCGGCGAGCTGCGGTGCATCGGCGCGACCACCCTCGACGAGTACCGGAAGCGGATCGAGAAGGACGCGGCGCTGGAGCGGCGCTTCCAGCAGGTGCTCGTCTCGCAGCCGAGCGTCGAGGACACGATCGCGATCCTGCGCGGCCTGAAGGAGAAGTACGAGGTCCACCACGGGATCCGCATCCAGGACGCCGCGCTCGTGGGCGCCGCGGTCCTGTCGAACCGGTACATCACCGAGCGGTTCCTGCCCGACAAGGCGATCGACCTCATCGACGAGGCGGCGTCGAAGATCCGCATGGAGATCGACAGCCTGCCCACGCCGATCGACCAGGTGGAGCGCGATCTGCTCAAGCTGCAGATGGAAGAGCAGGCGCTCAAGCGCGAGAGCGACAAGGCGAGCAAGGCGCGCCTCGACGAGGTGCGGCGCGAGATCGCCGAGCTCCAGGGGCAGCGCGACGCGATGCGGGCGCAGTGGATGCGGGAGAAGGAGCTCATCTCCGAGCTGCGCCAGCTCAAGCCGCAGATCGAGGAGCTCAAGCTCGAGGAGGAGCGCCTGAAGCGCGCCGGCGATCTCGGGCGCGCCGCGGAGATCCATTACGGCAAGATCCCGGAGATCGAGAAGAAGCTCGAGTCGATCCGCGCGACCCTCGCCCAGGTGCAGTCGAAGCAAAGCTACCTGAAGGAGGAGGTCACCGACGAGGACATCGCCGCGGTCGTCTCGAAGTGGACCGGTATCCCGGTGTCCAAGATGCTCGAGAGCGAGATGCAGAAGCTCCTGCGCCTCGAGGAGGAGCTGCGGCGGCGCGTCGTCGGGCAAGAGGACGCGCTCCGCGCGGTGTCGAACGCCATCCGGCGCTCGAGGGCCGGCCTCGGCGACGAGCGGCGGCCGATCGGGTCGTTCCTGTTCCTCGGGCCGACCGGCGTCGGCAAGACCGAGCTCGCGCGCGCGCTCGCCGAGATCCTCTTCGACGACGAGCGGGCCATGGTGCGGCTCGACATGAGCGAGTACGGGGAGCGGCACGCGGTGGCTCGCCTGATCGGCGCGCCGCCTGGGTACGTCGGCTACGAGGAGGGCGGCCAGCTCACGGAGCCGGTGCGCCGGCGGCCGTACAGCGTGGTGCTGTTCGACGAGATCGAGAAGGCGCACCCGGACATCTGGAACACGCTCCTCCAGGTGCTCGACGATGGGCGCCTGACGGATGGACAGGGGCACACGGTCGATTTCAAGAACACGATCATCATCCTGACATCCAACCTCGGGACGCCCGCGGCCGCGGCGATCGAGGAGCGGGCGAACCTGCCGGCGGACGAGAAGGCCGAGCTCGTGAGGAGGGCCGTCATCGAGGAGGTGCGGAAGCACTTCCGCCCGGAGTTCCTGAATCGCCTGGACGACCTCATCGTGTTCCGGCGGCTGGCGCGCGAGCAGATGGAGAAGATCGTGGACATCCAGCTCGATCTGCTGCGAAAGCGCCTGGATCGACGCGGGCTCCTGTTCACGATCACGCCCGACGCGAAGGGCTACCTCATCGAGCAGGGGTGGGATCCGCAGTACGGCGCGAGGCCGCTGAAGCGCGCCATCCAGCGGAGCATCGAGGACGAGCTCGCGAAGCGGATCCTCGGCGGGGAGTTCAAGCAGGGCGACACGGTGCAGATCGACCGCGCGGGCGGCGCGCTCACGTTCACGCGCGCCGCGCCGAACTGACGATCGCCAGCCCGCGCGCCCGCGTCAGCGCTCGGGGAGGTTGCCGGCGATGCGGCGGAGGAGGTCCAGGACGGCGTAGGCGGCGCCGAGCTGGACCTCCTCGCGATCCCCCGAGAACACGCGGTCGCGCACGACGAGGCCGCCAGGGTGCGACACGGCCCAGTAGCACAGGCCGACCGGCTTCGTCGCCGTGCCGCCCGTCGGGCCGGCGATGCCCGTGACCGAGATGGCGACGTCGACCTCGCAGAGGCGGCGGACGCCCTGGGCCATCTCGGCGGCGACCTCGGCCGACACCGCGCCGTGGCCGCGCAGGGTGTCCTCCGCGACGCCGAGCAGCCGCGTCTTGGCGCTGTTCGCGTAGGTGACCGCGGCGCCGACCAGGTAGTCGCTCGCCGGGTAGCTGGTGAGCAGGTGGGAGATCAGCCCGCCGGTGCACGACTCCGACACGGCGAGCCGCCAGCCCCGGGCGCGCACGGAGCGCCCGACCATCTCCGGGAAGGCGTCGGCCCCCTCCCCGTACACGGCCGTGCCGAGCCGCTCGCGGACGTCGGCCGTCGCCTTCAAGGCCAGCTCGTGCGCCATCGACTGCGTGGCGGCGCGGGCGTGGACCTTCACGTCCACCTCCGGGTAGTGGACGCGATAGCCGAGCGTGATGCCGGGATAGGCCTCCTCAACGCCCTTCAGGAGCTCGCCCGCCGTGGACTCGGGCAGGCCGTAGGTGCGGAGGCGGACCTGGAAGGTGTTGTTCGGAGCCGCCGGCCGCACGCGCGGCAAGACCTGCTCGGTGAACATGCCCTTCATCTCCCGCGGCACGCCCGGGAGGAAGAAGACCGTGGACTCGCCGAGCTGGATCGCGAAGCCGGGCGCGGTGCCGGAGGAGTTCGGCAGGATCTCCGACCCGGCAGGGACCTCGGCCTGCTTCTCGTGGCCCGCGTTCATCGTCTTGCCACGGCTCTCGACGCGGCGGCGGATGGCGAGCAGCGTGCTCTCGTCGCGCACGAGGTCGGTGCCCGTCGCGCGCGCGGCGGCGAGCGGGGTGAGGTCGTCGGTCGTCGGGCCCAGGCCGCCGGTGGCGATCACCAGCCGGTGCGCGCTCGCGAGCTTCTGGACGGCGGCGACGATGTGATTGACGTCGTCGTCGACGGTGATGGATTCGCTGACCGTGAAGCCCGCCGCGGTGAGCTCGGCAGCGAGCCAGGCCGCGTTGGTGTTGAGGATCTCGCCCCGGGTGAGCTCGGTCCCGATCGAGAGAAGCGCGACAGTCATTGGGAAGGGGGACTGTAACCCAATCCGGCGCCGACGGAGCGCGTTTCCGGACTGTTTTGCGGTCGTTTTGGCGCGATTGTTCCCTTCCGCTTGCTTCCCTCCGGCTCCCTCTCCGCCACCCTCTCCCCCTCCCTCTCCCTCTCCCCCTCCCTTCCGGCGCGCGGCCGTGAGCGGCGCGGCGCACGCTCACGGCGGATAGGCGCACCGGAATCCGAGATCGGGCGAACGGGTGGATACCGGGACGAGCCGCCGATTCCAGGTGCGAAGCGCCGAGGCCGCCTCGTCGGACCACGACCCGCCGTGAGTTCCCGATATCCCGTCGTCGGGTCGATCGGGCGCCGCCCACTCGGCGACATTGCCGGCCAGGTCGAACACGCGCCCGTCCGCGTGCACGGCGGCGCCGTCAGGGCGCGAGCCTGCGAGCTCAGGGCCCGTCGCGCCCCATCCGCACGGGCCGGCGCGCAGGCCGAAGGCGACGCGACGGCAGACCGCGCCGGTGTCCCCCCACGGGTACCGCCGGCTCGACGGGCCCGCCGCAGCGAACGCCAGCTGGTTGCGCGAGGGGAGCGATCCGCCCGCGAAGGCGCAGTACCGGGCGGACTCTTCCAGGGTGACGCCCGTCACCGGGACCCCGGGCTCGCCGCGCAGCGGCACCGTCGCGCACGCGCCGGCCGCGACGCAGGCCGCGTAACGCTGCTCGGTGACCTCGAACGCGTCGAGCGAGAACGCCGGGACGAACACCTCGCGCGCCTCGACGATGCCCTGCGCCTCCCAGTCGCTCGGCCCGAGCCGCAGCGTCCCGGCGGCGACGCGCACGGTCGCGGCCGGCGCGACGCAGCCGGCGGGGGTCGCCGAGAGGCCCGGGCCGCATCGGCGCGGCGCGCCCGTGCAGAGGCCGGCGTCGAGGCGCTGGCCTTCGCCGCAACATCGCGGGCCGAGCGCGACCATCCCCGGCGCGCAGCGCGCCGGCGGGCCGGCGCGGTGGCGAGCGAGCGCCGTGATGCCGACGATCAGGAGGGCCGCGCCCGCGCAGAGGCCGGCCTTCCAGCCGAGCCTCCGTCCGGCGCTCGGCGCTGCCCCCACCTCAGGGCGGCGGCGATGCGGCAGCGTCCGCCTTCCGCCGCGCGCCGGACGGCTCGCGCGCGCCGGCGGTCTTCCCGCGCGCCGGCGTGGACTCGATCATGTTCACGATGCGCGCGAGCGCGTCGAGGAGCGCCGTCCGGACCCGGTCGTACGTCTTCGGGCCGACGTCGCCCCGCTTCCGCGCGCGCTCGAGCTCGACGAACTCGTCGAGCAGCGCGTCGCGCGCCTCGAGCAGCTCTCGCCGCTCCTCGTCGTCGGGCCCGCGGTCGCCCTCGCGCCGGCGGACGAAGTTCAGCGCGGCCCCGCCGATCACGGCCGCGCCGGCGAGGACGAGCGCGATCCAGCGGCCCACGCCGGGCGTCGGCAGCCCGCCCAGCGTGATCTCGATGGTCCTCATCCCGCCCTCCGCGCGGTTGCCCGCCTTCTCGGTGATCAGGATCTTCTTGCCGTCCCGGTTCTGGGTGCGCTGCGCCGCCGGAAAGCCGGCGACGTTGAGCGTCATGGACTTCGACGCCTCGGCCATCACCCGCAGCTGGGCCATGCGCGGCGGCAGCTCGATGCGGATCGTCTGGCGCTCTTCCCCGTTGAGCGGGACCTGCCAGCGGAACTGCCCTTCGTGCCGGCCGGGGCTCACCGTGCCGCGCAGCGCCACGCCGGTGCCCTTCACCTCCTCGAAGCGCACCTCGTCCATGCCCTCGCTCTTGTTGAACGCCTTGTAGTCCGGCGGGAGGGCGAACGTCTCGTCGGGGAGCCACGCGACGCGTCCCAGGTTGAAGACCTGGAACAGCTGCTCGACCTGGATCGAGTCCTGCCGCAGCTGGAGGTAGACGATGCCCTGCGACCCGACCAGCAGGCTGTTCACGTCCGGCGTGGCCTCGTAGACGTGGAGCACGGCGCGCTTTCCGGCCTCGGCGCTGAGCCCGAAATGCGGGAGCGAGAACGTCCCGCCGTTGCGCGTGACCGAGATGCCGTAGCTCGTGCCGCCGCCGATCGTGAGGTTCTCGAGCCGGACGGCGCCCGCGTCGTCGGTCTCTCGCGTCACGCGCTCGCGCGATTCGCCCTTCGTCACCGAGCTCTGCATGATGTCGACGTCGACGGCGATGCGAGGGATGGGCTGCCCGTCCGCGTCCTGCACGGTGAGCGCGATGACGCCGGGCGGAAGGCCGGCATCTTCCTGGGCGGTGTCGTCGGGCGCCTCGAACAGGCCGGTCAGCTCCTCGGCAGCGCGCCGGGATGCCGCTCCTCCCGCGGGCGACTTGCCCACGGGAGGGTGGCCGGAAGGCAGCTGCTGCTCGACCTCGGGGTGACCCGGCGGGAGCGCGCCAGGGGCGCCGGGCGCGCCCGCGTCCGCCGCTGCCGTCGAGGCCGCGGCGGGGCCCGCGCTGCCGGCAGCGGCGGCCCCGGCCGGCGGCTTCGTCGCGCTCGGCGCCGCCGTCTTCGCGTCCTGCTTCGGCGCCGCGGGCTGCGCGGGAGCCGCCTTGGGGGCCGCGGGCTGCGCCGGGGCCGCGGGGGCCGCCGCGGGTTGCGCCGGGGCCGCGGGCTGCGCCTGCGCCGCCGGCGCCGCGGTCATGCTCAGCGAGGCGATCGCGGCCAGCGCGGTGTACCTGGTCCAGCGCATCACGACGCCCTCCTGCTGTCGTCCTCGTCGACGCCGGCCGCGGCCTCCTCCGCCGCAGCCTGCTCGGCCAGAGGCGCGCCGGGCGCGCACTTCGTCCCGCACTTCTTGCAAAACACCGCGTCCTCGTCGTTCAGCGTGCCGCAGGCCGCGCACGCGAGCGCCTGCGCCGCGTCGCGCTCCGCCGTCGCCTCGGCCTCGGCGCGCTCGCCCTCCGCCGGCTCCGGGGCGCGCTCCTGCTCCGGCTGCTTGGCCCTGGCGCGCCTCCGCTTCGCCGGCCCCGCCTCCGAGGCGGCGCCCTCCGCCTCGCCCGCGGCGGCGTCCTCGCCCTGCTCCGCCGCCTCCACGCCGCCGTCGTCCTGGAGCCCGGCCCGCCGGAGGTGCCTCGTCACGAGCGCGGCGACCTGCTCGCGCCGCGGCTGCGCGTCGGCGTCCAGCAGGCGGAGCAGCCGCTTCGCCTCGGCGCGGTACTTCGCGACGAGATCGGCGTAGTCCTCGTCGCTGATCTTGCCGACGCTCCGCTCGAACTCCAGGTCCTTGAGCGCGCGCAGGACGGCCTGCTTCTGCTCCTCCTCGGCGCGCGGCGCGCCGATCGCGTACGCGTCGGCGCCGCTCAGCGGGGTCTCCCCGAGCAGCACGCGGAGGCTCGCCCAGAAGATGGCGATCACCGCGACGAGCGCGCCGCCCGCGAGCACGAGGATCGCCGCGGGCGGACCCGCGACGAGCCCCGCGATGCCGGCGCCCACGAGCGCCGCGAGCGGCACCCCGAAGCGGGCGTAGTGAACGATCTGCCGCTCGAGCGGCGAGCCAGAGCCCCGGTTCACGGCCTCGTGGGCCGTGGCCGAGGCGGCGCTTTTGGCGGGCGTTTCGGCGCTCATTCGCGGTCTTCGCGGTCGAGGTGCTTGAGCTCCTCGTCGAGCTTGTCGTCGTAATCGTCGCGCCCGCCGGGGACAACGCCCTTCGCGGAGCGCTCGCCGGCGGCGCGCGCCTCGTCGCTGCGCCGCTTCCATCGGCGCAGCGTGACGATGACGATGCCGGCGCCGGCCATGATGGCGGCGAGCGGGAAGAGGTAGAGCAGCCGCTGGCTGCCCTTGTTCGGCGGCACGGCCAGCGCCTCCGCCCCGAAGCGCTCGGCGTAGGCGGACTGGATGGCCTCGATCGACAGCCCCGACGCGAGCGCCGCGCGGAGCTGGTCGCGGCGCTCGTGCGCGGTGCCGCAGGTGCACGTCCCGAGGGTCTCGCGCGGGCAGCCGCACGTGCAGATCAGGCTCCAGAAGAGCTTGCGCTCGGTCTCGTTCTGGATGCCGACGGTGCCCGAGCGCTGCATCCCCTCCCCGAGCTGCTGGCCGTGGGCGAACTCCGGCGAACGCAGCAGGACGACGAGGGCGATGAGGCCCGCGGCGAGGAGGGTGATCCCGTGGATGAGGTGTCGTGTGCGGCTCATTCGAAGGCTGGCTGCCTCGGCACGGCAGGGGTCGGGAGCATTGCACCGATCGCGGGCGCCCGCCCGGGATCAACGGACGCGCCGGACGCGGGGGCGCCGGCCTCGCCGTCCGCGCCCCCCGGCGCGCTCAGGATCGGCGGCCCGAGCCGCTCCTGGATGGGGTGTCCGTAGGCCTGCGACGGGCCGCCGGCGAGCAGGAAGGCGAACACGACCGACGCCGCGACCGACCCCGCCGCCCGGACATAGCCGAACGCGCCGGCCTCCTCGAGGGCGATGTCGGGCCACATCGCGATGAGCGCGCCGAGGACGAGGATCCCCGCGCCGAACCACATGAACGAGATCAGGTTGTTCACGTGCAACTGGAAGGAGGCGACCTTCGTCTGGGGGTTCGCCATCCCGATGATCACGTAGAGGTCGTTCTTGAGTGTGATGTGCCGGGCGACCTCGGTCGACGGCGCCTCCGGGGTGGCCTTGTAGATGAACTTCGCCGGGCTGATCCGGCCGACCGGCGCGCCGTGGCGCTCGACGTCGAGGTCGGCGAAGACCATCCGCTTCTCGCTGTCGACCTCCATGCGCGGGCCGGCGTAGACGAGGCGGTACTCCTCGATCTGCACGGCCTCGCCCGGGCGGAGGCTGATCTCCTTGTCGACGCCCCACGCGCGGCCGGCGAACCCGATGAACATCACGGCGATGCCGACGTGCACGATGTAGCCGCCGTAGCGGCGCCGCGACCTGGCGACCAGGTTGTAGAACGAGGCGAAGAGCGACTCGCCCCCGCGCTTCTGCCGCGCCGCGATGCCGCGGGCGAACTCCTGGATGACGACGGCGACGTTGAACGCGGCGATCGCGACCGTGAAGAACGGGTAGGTCGACGCGAGCTTCGCGAGCGCGTCGCCGAGCTGGCCGGGATAGATCGGGTCGACGGCGACGAACGGGGCGAAGCCGACCTTCTTCCCGAGCGCGAGGTGGAGCGCCGCGGTGACGACCGTGGCCAGCACCGGCCAGCGGAAGCTCTTCCGGAAGAGCTCCGGCGACGTCTTCCGCCACCCGAGGAGCGGCGCGACGCCCATCAGGAGGAAGACCACGAGCGCGACCGGCGGGAGCCACATGTTGTAGAACGTGGGCCCGAGCGTCGACTTCTGGTCGAGCAGCCACTCGCTGATGCGCGGCCACACGGTCGCGACCGCGATGAAGATCATGATGCTGAAGAGGCCCCAGTTGTTGAAGAGGAACGCGGCCTCGCGCGACAGGAGCGACTCGAACTGACCGTCGCTGCGCAGCCGCGGCAGGCGGTAGACGATGAGCGCGGTGCACGTCGCCAGGATCACGGCCATGAAGCCGACGAACCAGATGCCGATGCCGGACTGGGCGAAGGAGTGCACGCTCGCGATGAGGCCCGACCGCGTGAGCCAGGTGCCGAAGATGGTGAGGAAGAACGTCCCGCAGATGAGCGACACGTTCCACACCTTCAGCATGCCGCGGCGCTCCTGGATCATCGTCGAGTGCACGTAGGCGCTCGCCGTGAGCCACGGGAGGAACGCGGCGTTCTCGACCGGATCCCACGCCCACGGGCCGCCCCAGCCGAGCTCCTCGTACGCCCAGAGCATCCCGAGCACGTTGCCGATCGAGAGGAACAGCCAGGAGAAGAGCATCCACTTCCGCGTCGCCACGATCCACTCGCTGTCGAGCCGGCCCGTGGCGAGCGCGGCGATCGCGAAGGCGAACGGGACCGCCGCGCTCGTGAAGCCGATGTAGAGGCTCGGCGGGTGGATGATCATGTAGAAGTTGCGCAGCTGGTAATTCAGCCCGTTGCCGTCGATCGGGGCGCCCGCGATGCTCGTGCGGAACGGGTTCACCGCGAAGATCATCAGCGCCGCGAAGAAGAGGAGGACGCTCATCAGCGTCGCGATGACGTACGGCTGGAGCTCCAGGTACCGGCGCCGCAGCCAGTAGACGCAGCCGCCGGAGAACACCGCGGTCAGGAACATCCACCAGAGCAGCGAGCCGTCCTGCCCGCCCCAGAGCGCCGCGATGAGGTACGGCGTGGTCATCGACCGGTCGCTGTACTGGGCGACGTAGGCGATGCGGAAATCGTGGCTGACGAAGGCGTACGCCAGCACCAGCACGCCGAGCCCGACCAGCGCGATGGTGCCGTACGCGCCGAGCCGCGCCGCTTGGAGCAGCCGCGGCCGCCCGCGCGCCGACGCGAGCGCCACCGCGAAGGTATAGGCCGCGGTGACCAGAATGGCGTAGAGGACGCCGGTCCCGAACTCAGGAAGGGATTGCCACATCGTCGTGGCCGCAAGCTTAGGCTTGCCCGGCGCGCGGGGCCAGCGCACCGCGCCCGCCGACTCGGCCCGCGCTGCCGCTGAACCGCGCCGCTGCGCGCGCGGCGCTCGCGGCCGTCTGCCCCGTCCTCGACCCGGCGCTTTTTCTGACGGGGCTGCACCCTGCCCCGCCGGCCCCGGTCCGCGCTCGCCGTCGGGGCCAGCGCGCGCTCGCCGTCGACACCCATGCGCTCGCCGCCAGCCCGCGCCCGGATCCTGTCGGCGTGACCCCGATGTGACGGAGCATGCATTACGGTGTCACCGCCGTCGTCGCGCGCGCCTTCGCCTGCGCCGTGCGTCATGTCGAGCGCCCAAGAAGCGCTTCGTTTCAGCCTCGGCGTTGAGAACGGCGCACTATACTCAGAGCATGGCGATCGCTGCCGACGCTGGCCGCCCGACCGATCTCATCTACGACTGGAACGAGGTGGGCCGCGTCGGGCGGGTCATCCCGAAGGAGATCGGCTTCTTCGACGAGACCCTGCGCGACGGCCTGCAGAACCCCTCCGTCGCCGACCCGAACATCGAGAGCAAGCTCAAGCTGCTCCACCTCATGGCCAAGATCGGCATCCACGTCGCCGATATCGGCCTGCCCGGCAGCTCGCCGCGGGCCTTCGAGGACGTGCTCCGGATGTGCAAGGAGGTGGCGGACAACCGCCTGCCGCTCCGCGTCGCCTGCGCAGGCCGCACGGTCGTCTCGGACATCACGCCGATGATCGAGATCTCCCAGCGCGCGGGGATCCCGGTCGAGATCTACGCCTTCATCGGCTCGAGCCCGATCCGCCAGCTCGCGGAGGCGTGGGACGTCGACCTCATCGCCCAGCGCAGCGCCGCCGCGATCGACGCGGGCGTGAAGGCCGGGCTGCCGGTCGCCTACGTCACGGAAGACACGACGCGCTCGCGCCCCGAGGTGCTGGCGACGCTCTTCAAGGTCGCCATCGACCACGGCGCGTCCCGGCTGTGCCTGTGCGACACCGTCGGGCACGCGACGCCCGACGGGGTGCGCAACCTCATCAACTTCACGCGCGCCATCGTCGCGGGGGCCGGGGCGTCGGTCGGCATCGACTGGCACGGCCACAACGACCGCGGGCTCGCGCTCGAGAACGCGATCTGGGCGCTCCAGTTCGGCGCGGACCGGGTGCACGGCACCGCCCTCGGCATCGGCGAGCGCGTCGGCAACGCCGCCATGGAGCTCATCCTGCTCAACATGAAGCTCCTCGGCCTCCTCGAGCACCAGGACCTCACCCACCTCCTCGAGTACTGCACGACGGCCGCGCAGGCGGTCGGCTGGGAGGTCCCCATCAATTATCCCCTGGTCGGACGGGACGCCTTCCGCACGGCCACCGGCGTGCACGCGGCCGCCATCATCAAGGCCGAGGCGAAGGGCGACGCCTGGATGGCCGACCGGATCTACTCCGGCGTGCCCGCCGGCATGTTCGGCCGCAAGCAGGAGATCTGCGTGGGCTACATGTCCGGCGCCTCCAACGTGAACTACTGGCTCAGGCAGCGGAAGATCGAGCCCTCGAAGGAGCTCGTCGACGCCATCCTGGCCAGGGCCAAGGCCACCGACCACATCCTCTGCGAGGAGGAGATCCTGGCCGTGATCGAGCAGCACCGCGGCCGCCAGGCCTGACCCCGCGGCGCCGGCCGGGGCCGTTCCAGGCCGGCCGGAGCACACCCCTCCGGCCGGGAACGGCCCCCGGGCGTTCGGCGTTTCGGCGGATCCGGAGTAGAGATCCACGCCGTGGCCGAGCAGGACAAGCAACCCGCAGCGGAAGCCGACCGGCCCGAGCGCCGGTCGCGCCTCGATACCGTCCTGGCCGCGATCGCCGCGCTGGTCTGCTTCCTCGCCGCGACCACGCTGCGCGATCTGGGCCCGCGATTCCTGCCGCAGGCGCCGATCCCCGCGCCCCCGGTGCCCGCCTGGGTCGAAGGGCGCGCCGCCGATCTCACCGCCACCGTGCGCGACGAGCAGGGGCGCCCGCTGAAGGACGCCACGGTGCGCGTCTTCGCGCTGCGCGAGGACCGCGCCTACTTCGCCGGCGAGCAGAAGACCGATCCGGCCGGCGAGGCGCGCTTCGCCGGCCTGCCGTCCGGGGAGACGTGGATCCTCGCGTACGGCGCGGAGCGGGCCCGCGCCTCGGCGCGCCTCGCCCTCGAGCCGGGCCCCCGCGCCGTCGACCTCGCGCTGCGGCCCGCGAAGGTGCTGGACGTGCTCGTCGTCGACGAGGCCGAGCGCCCGATCGACGGCGCCGAGGTCACGGTCGCGACCGCCGATCCCCTCCCCTTCGTGGCGACGACCGCCGAGGGGGGGCGCGCGCGGTTCGAGCGGCTCGGAGCGGCGCCCTACGTCGTCCGCGCGTCGGCGCTCGGCTTCGAGGACACCGTAAGGACGGGCATCGTGCCGGGGCCGGTGCCGCTCCGGCTCCGGATGGAGCGGCTCGGCGCGCTGACGGTCCGCGTGGTGGACGCGGAGGGGCAGCCCGTCGACGGCGCGACCGTGCTCGCCGCCGGCACCGGCCTGTGGCCGGCGCGAAGCACGACCACCGACGCGACCGGCGCCGCGAGGATCGCCGGGCTCCGCGATGGGGTGTACGACCTCAAGGCGCGGCGCGGCGCCGCCGTGAGCGCGACAGCGCTCGCCGTGCCCGTGAAGCGCGGCGAGGGCAAGGAGGTGAAGCTCGTCCTCGGGCCCGGCCGCCACGTGCGGATCCTCGTGACCGACGGCGACGGCGAGGGCGCGCCGCCCGTGAAGGGCGCGAACGTCGTGCTCGTCGAGCAGGGGCTGTCGGCGTTCCCGCTGCACGGGCGCACGGGCGACGACGGGTCCGTGTCGCTCGGGCCCATCGCGCCGGGCTACGCGAGCGCGTCGGCCCTCGCGGCCGGCTTCGTGCCGAGGAACGCGGTGCAGGTCGAGGCCGGCGCCTCCGAGGTCCGCATCCCGCTGCTCCGCGGCGGCGCGCTCGTGGGCGAGGTCGTCGACGATCGCGGCTACCCGGTCCCGGGCGCGACCATCGAGATCGTCGGGGCCGACGCCGAGGGGATGCCCATCGACGAGACCACCGCGATGTCCGAGTTCAGGGACGAGCACTTCGAGCGCGCCCTGCCCGGCCCGGCGCCGCTGATCCCGGCGGGAGAGCTCGGGGTGATGCCCGGCCCCATCCCGGACCTGCCGCGCGGCGACGCGATCCTCCCGGTCGCGGCGGCGCGGTCGGGCGACCCGTGGGTCACGCGCGCCGACGGCACCTTCCGGGCCGAGCCCGTCACCCCGGGGCGCGTCCACGCGATCGTCCGGCACCCGGAGTACGTGGAGACGCCCAGCGAGGTCGTGACGCTCCCGCCGGGCGGCGAGGCCCGCGTGCGCGTGGTGATGCGCCAGGGCGGCCTGCTCGAGGGCCGCGTCCTCGAGGAGGACCGCAGGCCGGTCGCCGGCGCGCGCGTCGAGCTGGCCGCGACCGCGGGCTCGCTCGAGCGGGTGACGTACTCCGCCGACGACGGCACGTTCGCGTTCGCCGCGGTCCCCGACGAGGTGCTCGTCTCGGTGTCCCGGCCCGAGTCGCCCGGGGACGTCGTGGCGCGGCTCGTCGTCGAGGTCCCGGAGCGCGATCGCAAGGAGATCGAGGTCGTCCTCCCGAAGGTGCGCGAGGCCGTGGCCATCCGCGTCACCGACGATCGCGGCTACCCGCTCGACCGCGCCGAGGTGCGCGTCCTCTCGCTCGACGTCGCCGTCCCGCTCCGGAAGACGCTCTTCACGGACGACGGCGGCGACGCGCTGCTGCCCGACGCCGCCGGCCTCCCGCTCCGGATCAGCCTCGTGCGCTCCGGCAGGGCCCCGCGCGTCGAGCAGGTCGACGCCGCGCCGAAGGAGCTGCGGCTCGAGATGCGCGCCGCGCTCAAGGCCACCGGCACCGTGACCGGGCGCGGCGGGCGCGAGCGGCTCGAGGGCGCGCGGATCACCTTGTTTTCTCCGACCGGGCCGCGCCGCGCCACGAGCGACGCGGAGGGCGCCTTCACGCTCGGGGACCTCGCGCCGGGGCAGCTCCGCATGACGGTGACCCGCGACGGGTTCGCGCCGGCCACGCTGCGGGTCACCCTCGCCGGCGACCGCGATCGCCCGACGGACCTCGGGCGCATCGACCTGTTCGAGGCCGGAGAGGTCGCCGGCCAGGTCGTCGATCCGCGCGGGGATCCGGTCGCCGGAGCCCGCGTGGCGCGCGACCGCGTGCCGACGTACCTGCCGCTCGGCCCGCTGCCGCCGGGCGTGGTGCTCACCGACCGGGACGGGCGGTTCCAGCTCGGCGGCCTGCCCGAGGGCACGGCGGTGCTCGAGGCGTACAGCGCGGAGCTCGGGCGCGCCGAGTCGCAGCCGGTGCAGGTGCGGGCCGGCAGGACGACCGAGCGCGTCCGGATCGCGCTGCCGGGCGACGGCGCGCGGCAGGACCCGAAGGGCGCCGGGAGCCTGGCGGTGACGCTCGGCGAGGAGCGCCGGACCGTGACCGTGGTGTCGGTGCCCCCGGCGAGCGAGGCGGAGGAGGCCGGCATCGAGCCCGGCGATCGGCTCCTGTCCGTGAACGGCGTCGAGGTGCGCTCCATCGAGGAGGCGCGGCGGCGGCTCACCGGGCCGCTCTCGGAGGACGTGGTGGTGCTGCTCGCGCGCGACGGCGAGCGCGGCGAGGCGCGGTGGCTCACGCGGGTGCGGCGGGAGCGGGTGCGGCGGTAGGCGGCCGGCGGTAGGCGGCCGGTGCGCCCGGCGGCGGCCCCGGCGGGCGCGGGGCGAGGCGGCGGGCGCCGCCCGAGCTCAGTTCTTCGCCTTGGCCAGCACGATCGCGCGGCCGTCGCCGATCTCCCAGCGCATCGTCTGATCCGTGGCGAAGCGGAACTGCGCCTCGTCGAGCCCGCCCTCGGGGCGGAGGAACGCGACGGTCACCTGATCGCCCTCGGCCTTGGTCACCTTGAAGGTGCCGCTGCGCGGCGTCTCCGCTGGCAGGGTCACCGTCACCTTGGCGCCGTTGAACTCGAGCGCCGTCCCCTTGACCCACCCGGTCGCCTTCGTGAGCTGCTCCACGGGCGCGTTCTCGATGGACTCGCCGTACCAGCGCCCCTGAAGGCGATCGCGAGGGGTCTTCGAGCAGCCCGACACGGCGGTCAGCGCCATCGCCAGGGCCAGAGCGGTCATGATGCGGTTCTGCATGGGCCTTCCTTCAGGAGCTCGAGCGCCCCCGGTGTGGAAAATCCTACGAAGAATGGAACACAATGGTCAACAATGTGGGATGTTTCTGCACACTTACCGACTCGTGGGCCAGGCTTCGGGGGCGGACACCGCGGCTTCTGGGGCGGGTGAGTTCGCGCTATAGGGTTCCGCCCGAGGAGCGGCGCGGGGCGCGCTCCCTCACGGCGCGACGACCTTGAGCACGCTGTTCTACGAGAAGCGCCTCGTCCCCCTCGAGCGGACGCGGCTCCTGGACTCCATCGTCGAGCGGGCGGCCGACCGATCCGAGGGGCCGCCCGTGATCGTCTTCGATCTCGACGGCACCCTCATGGACAACCGGCCGCGGGTGGTCGCGATCCTCCACGAGCTCGCGGAGGAGTGGCGCCGCAAGCACCCGCACGTCGCCGCCCTCCTCGAGCGCGCGTCGCCCGAGGGCATCGTGTACGGGTTCCAGGACAACCTGCGCCGGCTCGGCGTCGACGACGAGTCGCTCCACCTGCACGCGTTCGAGTTCTGGAAGGCCCGCTTCTTCAACGATCCGCACATCCGGCACGACGTCGAGGTGCCCGGCGCGAGCCGGTACGCGCGCGAGTGCCATGCGGCGGGGGCGACGCTCGTGTACCTCACCGGGCGCGACCTCCCGAACATGGCGCTCGGCTCGTTCGCGAGCCTGCGCGACCTCGGCTTTCCCATCGGGGTCATCGGCACGGAGCTCGTCGTGAAGCCGCGGTTCGAGATGCCCGACACCGAGTTCAAGCGGAGCGTCGCCCCGCAGCTCTCGCGGCTCGGGCGCGTGATCGCGGCGTTCGACAACGAGGCGGCGAACTGCAACCTGCTCGTGGACTGCCACCCCCGCTGCACCGCGGTCTTCCTGGACACGCAGTGCGCGCCCGACCCGCCGCCGCTCGACCCGCGGGTGCAGGTGATCCACACCTTCGAGCGGGAGCCGTGATCCGCGCCCGCATCGCCGCCATCGCCCTGCTGCTCGCCGCCGCCGGCTGCGAGCCGTCGCGCCAGCAGCCCGCCGGCCTGGTGGAGGCCGGGGCGAGCCCGAACGCGAGGATCCTCCCCGCGCCGCTCGCGAACGAGGCGCCGGACCTGCTCGACGCCTCCACGGTCGAGGCCAGCGCGAAGCTCGTGTCCGACGACTACGGCCGGCTGATCATGTCCGAGGCGAGCCAGCAGTCGCCGCAGCCGCTCTCGCCGGCGACCCCCCTGCCCGACGATGCGCTCTCGCCCCGCGAGCTCGCCGGCGTCACGCTCGAGGCGGCCTTCCGCTGGCGCGACGTGCCGCAGCCCCCCAAGGCGCCCGAGGTGGCGGCCGCCGGGGTCCACGCGGCGCAGCGGCTCACCGACCTGTCGTGGAAGGTCGATCTCACGGAGACGGGCCGCATGCGGGTCCAGTTCACGTCGCGCGCGCTGCCGCTGCCGCCCGGCTCCGAGCTCCGCGCCCGCCACGACGTCTACGGGGAGATCCTGCTCTGGCCGGCCTCGGCCCAGTACCGGGTCTTGCCGCCGGGCGCGCTCCGCACGCTGCTCGGCGAGCGGCGCGTCGACGTGACGCCGCTGTCGGCCGGCTCGGCGCGCCCGGTCGGCGAAGGCAAGCGGCTCGAGGTCGACGTCCGCAAGGTCGAGGTGCACGCGAGCCTCGGCGCGCTGTACCTGGAGCTCGGCAGGATGCCGGAGGCCGGCGACGGGGGGCCCCTGCTCTGCCGGGCGCTCTTCGAGATCCTCGGCGTCGATCCGAAGTCGCCCGAGTGCGTGGCCGGCGAGGTGCCGCTCTACGCGAGCTATGCCTGGCAGAGCGGCGGCGGCGTCGCGTTCGAGGTCACGTCGGCCGTCCGGCGCACCGATCTGCTGTCGACCGACCTGCTCATGCCGCCCCCGAGCTCGGCGTACGCCGCCGCGGGGCTCCCGTCGGCGCAGGGCGGCGTCTTCCTGACGCGCGATGAGCTCGCGGCCATCCGGACCGAGCCGCTCCCGCTGCCCGCGAGCGTCGACCCGGGCGCGCCCGGCGAGGGCTTCGTCGCGGTCAACCAGACGGACGCGCTGTACTACCTGCTCGTCGACGGCATCCCCGCGGTCGCGGTGCCTCCGATGAGCGAGCGCTACGTCGCCGGCCCCCAGCGCGGGCGCTACGTCGTCCAGTGGCGCACGTTCCTCGGCGAGAGCATCGACCCGCCGCAGACGGTCGAGATGCCGGCGCGCCTCGTGCGCAGCGGCGCCGACGCGGGCGCGGCGGACGGCGACTGAGCGGCGCGGCGGGCGGCGGCTGAGCGGGCGCGGCGGGCGGCGCTAGCCGCCGGGCGCCGTCTCGGGGCTCGACAGGAGCCTGGCGATGTCGTCCGGGATCCGCGTCAGCGTGAGGTTCGAGCCGAGGCACGCGAGGAGGATGTCGCCGTCGCAGATCACGTCCTCGCCCCGGAGGATGCGGTAGCTGAACCGCGCGGTCACCCGCTGGACCTCGCGGCAGGTCGTCTCGACCACGAGGTCGTCGCCGAAGCGCGCCGCCTTGCGGTACTTGATCCGCAGCTCCGCGACCGCGAGATGGAGATCGCGCCGCACCATCTCCTCGTAGGAGACCCCGCGGCGCTTCAGCCAGTCGATGCGGCCGGCCTCCAGGTAGACGACGTAGTTCGCGTGGTGGACGATGCCCATCAGATCCGTCTCGCAGAAGCGGACGGTCAGCGGGGTGCGCGAGGTGAGGTGCGGGGGCGCGTCGGGCGAAGGAAGTGGCTGCATCGCGAGCGGCGCGGAGACTAACCCACTTTCGACCCGGCGGGCGGAGCGGCCGCGCGGCCTGGGATCCGCGCGCTCCCTCCGAGGCGGCTGGCGGCGCGCGGGGGCGAGGACGTGCCTCGGCGCTGGTGGCGGGGGCGCCGCGATGCTAGCGCGGCGCCATGGCGAATGTCCGGACGCTGCTGTCCGCCGAGCAGATCGGCGCCCGCGTGCGCGACCTCGGCGCGCAGATCACCAAGGATTACGCGGAGCGGCGGCTCGTGCTCGTCTCCGTGCTCAAGGGGAGCTTCGTCTTCACCGCCGACCTCGCGCGCCACATCGACCTGCCGGTGCGCATCGAGTTCCTCGGCGTGCGCAGCTACGGCGAGGGCACGGACTCGACCGGCGTCGTCCAGATCACGCAGGACCTGACGCGCCCGATCGAGGGCGAGGACATCCTCCTCGTCGAGGACATCGTCGACACCGGCCTCACGATCTCGCACCTGCTCCAGCTCTTCCGCACGAGGATGCCGAGCAGCGTGAAGGTCTGCGCGCTCCTGCACAAGCCCGCCCGCGCGCGGGTCGAGGTGCCAATCGACTACCTGGGCTTCACGATCGAGGACAAGTTCGTCGTCGGCTACGGGCTCGACTGGGCCGAGCGCTATCGGAACCTGCCGTTCATCGGCGTTGTGGAGGCGACGTGAGCAAGCGGCTGCTGATGCTCGAGAAGATGACCCGGGACGGGTCGAAGGACCCGTTCCACTGGTACGCGCTCGCGCTGGAGTACTCCGGGCAGGGCCGCCAGGACGACGCGCTCGCCACGTTCACCGCGCTCCGGGCGATGGACCCGGGCTACGTGCCGATGTACCTGATGTGCGGGACGATGCTGGTGAAGGCCGGCCGCCTCGACGAGGGGCGCGCCTGGCTCAGCGACGGCATCGGGGTCGCGCGCGGCAAGGGAGATCAGCACGCGCTGAGCGAGCTCCAGCAGGCGCTCGCCGGCGCGGGCGACGACGACGCGTGACGCGGTGAGGGCGACGCGCGGCGCGCCCGGCGCCGCGCCTCAGCCGCCCTCTCCCCCGCCCTCGCCGCGGATCCGGCGGAGGCGCTCGCCGATCGTCCGCTCGTAGCCGCGGTCCGTCGGCTCGTAGAACCGGCTGCCGACGAGCGGCTCGGGCAGGTAGGCCTCGCCCATCGCGACGCCGCCGGGCTCGTCGTGCGCGTAGCGGTAGCCCTCGCCGTAGCCCTCGTCGCGCATCAGCCGCGTGACGGCGTTGCGCAGCGTGAGCGGGACCGGCAGCGCGCCGTGCTCGCGCACGGCCGCCTGCGCCGAGTGCCAGGCCGCTTTGCACGCGTTCGATTTCGGGGCCGTGGCGAGGTACAGCGCCGCCTGCGTGAGCGGGTAGAGCCCCTCCGGCATGCCCATGCGCCGGAACGCGGCGTCCGCCGCGACGGCGACCTCCAGGGCGCGCGGGTCGGCGTTTCCGATGTCCTCGGAGGCGAAGATCATCATCCGGCGCAGCAGGAAGAGCGGGTCGTCGCCGGCCTCGACCATGCGCATCAGCCAGTAGACGGCGGCGTCGGGATCGGAGCCGCGCATCGACTTGATGAAGGCGCTGATGACGTTGTAGTGCTCCTCGCCCGCCTTGTCGTAGAGCAGCGTCTTGTGCTCGCTCGCGCCGGCGATGAGCTCGCGCGTGATGGTGGTCGCGCCCGCGCGCGCGGCCTCGTCCGCGGCGATCTCCAGCGTGGTGAGCGCCCTGCGGGCGTCGCCCTGCGCGAGCGCCGCGATCGCCGCGAGCGCGTCGTCGTCGGCCGAGACCGCGCCGGCGAGCCCGGCCTGTGACTCGAGGGCGCGGCGCAGGAGCTCGACGAGCTCCGCGGCGTCGAGGCCCTGGAGGCGGAAGACCTTGCACCGGGAGAGGAGCGGCGCGTTCACCGCGAACGACGGGTTCTCGGTGGTCGCGCCGATGAGGGTGATCGTCCCGTCCTCGACGTGCGGGAGGAACGCGTCCTGCTGGGCCTTGTTGAAGCGGTGGATCTCGTCGACGAACAGGATGGTGCGCTTGCCCTCGTACGAGCGCGCGGCGCGCGCCTGGGCGAGGATCTCGCGGAGCTCCGGCACGCCGCCCAGCACGGCGTTGAAGGGGACGAAGCGGGCGTTCGTCGTGTGCGCGACGACGCGCGCCAGCGTCGTCTTGCCGGCGCCCGGCGGGCCCCAGAGGATCATCGAGGGGATCCGGTCGGCCGCGATCGCGCGCGCGAGCAGCTTGCCCTCGCCGAGGAGGTGGCCCTGGCCGATCATGTCGGCGAGCGAGCGCGGGCGCATGCGCTCGGCGAGGGGCACCGCGGCCCGGAGCTCCGGCTCGCGCTGCCGGGCGGCGTCGAAGAGGGTCGGCTCGTCGCCCGCGGGCCGCCGCCGCGCGCCGCCGCCGCCGCCGCGCGCCGCGCTCATTCGAAGACCGACCTCGCGCCGGCGCGCTCCGAGAGCAGGACGTCCACGGCGCGGCGCGCGATCGCCGGATCGCGCCCGACCCACCGCACGGTGCCCGCGCCGTCGACGACGAACGTGAGGGGGACCTGCGCGACGCCGTAGGTCCCGGTGAGCCGCTGGCCGAGATCCGCGACGATGGGGAACGTCGCGCCGAGCTCGTACGCGGCGGCCTCGGCGGCGGCCTCCGAGTCGTCGACGTTCACGCCGATCACGGCCACCCCGTCGGCCTTGCGGTCGCGCCAGAGCTCGTCGAGCGCCGGCAGGGTCCGGCTGCACGACGCGCACCAGGACGCCCAGAAGTCGATCACGGTGACCCGCGTCCTCCGGGTGCCGGGCACGCCCACGGTGACCGCCGCCGTCGACTCCGCGTGGAACTCCGGCGCGGCGCTGCCCACGAGCGGGTGGCGCACCGAGGCAGGCATCGCGCCCGGCCCGCACCCGAGCGAGAGCGTCGCGCAGGCCGCGGCGCTCGCGAGGGCGCCGGCGCGGACGGCCGCGCCGAGGCGCGGCAGGGCGGAGCGCGCCGTCGCCGCGGGCGTCGCGCGGCCCCCGCTGACGACGCTGACCGAGGAGGGCTTGTTCTCCGCCTTCGCCTGGAGCACGCGGGGAGTTTAACGTCCCGGCGCGCCATGTCCGAGGGGCGCAGGGCGAAAAAGAGCGCGCGGCCGACGGAAGGAGCGGCCGCCGCGGCCGGCGCGGAGACCGGCTCGATGGATCGGCAGCCGCGCCGGAGTGCCGGGAGCGCGCCGCGCGCGAGGCGCCGGCGTTACCCGCGGGCCCCGAAGATGGCGGTGCCGACGCGGACGAGCGTGGCGCCTTCGGCGATGGCTGCCTCGAA
This sequence comes from Sorangium sp. So ce836, assembly GCF_028553905.1. NCBI lineage: Bacteria > Pseudomonadati > Myxococcota > Polyangiales > Polyangiaceae > Sorangium > Sorangium sp. So ce836. The sequence goes on from NZ_CP102233.1 coordinate 13,103,925, forward strand.
ATCGTGCGACATGCCCATCGAGAGCTCGGGCAGCACCTCCTGGCCCCCGTGCGCGTCCCGCAGGGCGCGCAGCTGCGCGAAGAACGGGAGGACGTCGGCCGGGTCCTCGAGGAACGGCGCGATCGTCATGAGGCCGATCGGCCGGAGGTGCGCGCACCGGGCGACCGCGGCGGCGAGCGGCGCCAGATCGCCGGGCGCGCAGCCGCCCTTCGACGCCTCGCCGCCGACGTTCACCTCGACGAGGACGTCGAGGGTGCGGCCGAGCGCGGCGGCGCGCCGATCGAGCTCCACGGCGAGCTCGTCGCGATCCACGGAGTGCACGACCTGCGCGACGCGCGCGACGAGCTTCGCCTTGTTCCGCTGGAGCCGGCCGATGGCGTGCCACACGAGCCCGTCGAGGTCGGCGAGCGCCTCGGCCTTCTCGACCAGCTCCTGCGCGTAGCTCTCGCCGAAATCGCGCTGCCCGGCCGCGTAGGCGGCGCGGACGGCCTCCGCGGGCTTCCCCTTGGACACGGCGATGAGCCGGACCTCACCGGGCGCGCGCCCGGCGCGCGCCGCGGCGCGCGCGATCCGTCGCCGCACCTCTTCGAGCCGCGGCGCGATGTTCTCCAGGTCTTCAGAAATCACGCCGCACGATACCGCGAGCCGCCGCCGCGGACACGAGGGCGCGCCACCGCGCCGGAAGCGGCAGCGCGGGCCGCGGCGGAGGCCGGCGCGCCATGCCGGATCCCACCGCCCGGGCGGCGTGCCAGAGTGTGCCTGAGGACCGCGACGATCGCCGGTCAATCCCTTTGATTTCGATGCCTTACGCGTGGCATGTGGATTGCCATACTCCGCGTACCCGCCATGCGAAGCCTGCTGTTGCTTGCCCTGCTCCTCGCGGTTGGATGCACGTTCAACCCGCAGCCCGAACCGCCGTTCCAGAATGAGGACCCCTCGCCGCCGGGGGCGGCCGCCACCGGGGCCGGCAGCACGGGTGCAGGTGGCGCCGGAGCCGGCGCTGGGGCTGGCGCTCCGGATCCAGCATCGGGCAGCGGGGGCGGGGGCGGCGCCGGCGAGACGGGCAGCGCCACGAGTACGGGCAGCGGTGATGGCGGCGGCATGGGCGGCGGGGGCGGCGCCGGCGGTGAGGGTGGTGAGGGCGGCGAGGGCGGCGCTGGCGGGACCGGCGGCGCTGGCGGCGAGGGCGGCGCTGGTGGTGCGGGCGGCCAGGGCGGTGCCGGCGGCGCCGGTGGTGAGGGCGGCGCCGGCGGCCAGGGCGGCGAGCCCTGCGGCGACGGTGGCGCTGGAGGTGTGGACTGCGGCTGAGCAAGCGCGCAGCACGACCTTGACGGCGGCGCCCGCGCCGTGCAGACGCGAGCGAAAGCAGGCGGCTCATCGCGCTCGACGCCGCGCTCCCGCGGACGAGAGGGCGCTGCGCAAGCGGCAGGGGATTGCGCAGGGTGCTATTGAGGGGAGAGCTTATGCGCAAGCTTGTCGTCCTTCTGATGGGGCTGGTGCTCGCGGGCTGTGGCTTCAACCCACAACCCGAGCCGCCCCTCTCGGGTATCGGGTGCGCTGACTGCGAGGGCGTCGGCGCGACCGGGGCCGGAGGGGGCAACGACACGACCGAAACCGATGGGGATGACGGCAGGGGCGGCGGCGGCCTCACCCCCGGCGAGGCCGGCTCGGGCAACGCTGCCTCGGCCGGCGCTGGCAGCACGGGTGGGACCGGGACCGGTGGCTCGACCAGCACGGATAACCCCGTCGGCGCCGGTGGCGCAGGCGGCGCGGGCGGCACCGGTGGCGAAGGCGGCGCGGGCACCGGTGGCGAAGCTGGTACAGGCGGCACCGGTGGCGAAGGCGGCGCGGGCGGCGCTGGCGGCGAAGCTGGCGCGGGCGGCGCGGGAGGCACCGGCGGCGAAGCTGGCACGGGCGGCACCGGCGGCGCGCTCGGCCAGGGCGGCGCGTGAGGCGACCGATGGGCCAGGCGCCCTCACGCCGAGCGCTCGACGCTGCCTCGTCGCCCGACGGCGGCGCTGGTCTCCCGGGTACGCCCGGGAGACGGTTCCTGAGCGCCTTCCCGCACGCGACAGCGTAGCTGCGGCGCGCGGGCAGCTTCCGCAGTCGCGCGCCGACCGCGGCGGCTGCCGGCGACCGCAGCCGCCGCATTCGCGCCGGCAGCCGGCGTCACGCGCCGACGGCAGCGGCTGCCCGCGCCCGCGGCTCCGCCCTGCGACGCCGCGAGCGCGCGGCTCAGATCCCGGGTCGGCGCGGGCGCGTGTACTCGTCGAGCATGTTCGCGACGAGCTCGGCGAGCAGGCTGTCCGCCACGCGAAGGCGGCGCGACATCTCGCGGGCGATGTTCAGCACGAGGAGGGTGTACGACTTGAGGTCGCGCCGGTAGAGCGCGTCGAGATCGTGGGCGGTGACGCGCATCAAGCGCGACGGGGCGATGGCTCGCACGGTCGCCGAGCGGGGCATCACGTCGAGGATCGACATCTCGCCGAACCAGTCGCTCGGCCCAAGGACCGCGACCCTCGCCTCGACGTCGCGCTTCGAGCGCTTGAGCACTTCCATCTCCCCCGCGAGCAGCACGAACATCTCGCGGCCGCTGTCGCCTTCGCGGAAGGCGACGGCCCCCGGCTGCAGCTCGAGCAGCTCCAGCGTGTCGGCGAGCCCGTGGAGGACGTGATCGCCCAGGCCGCCGAACAGGCCGATCTCGCGCAGCTGCGCGACCAGCTCAGCGTCGCGGCTCACGGGGATGCACCGAGGGCGCCTGCGGCGACCACCACGTCGGCCGACCCGACAACGCCTGCCACCACCTCGCGACCGTATCCGCCTTCTCGCATCGCTCCACCTCGCGGCTCCGAGCCGATGTATCGCGCCTAGAGCGTACGCCGCAACCTGTGGACGTCAACGCTCGCCCTCGCGGCGCGCTCGTCAGCCGCCACGCGGCGCGCTCGGCCCCGACGCTGCCACGCGGCGCGCTCGGCCCCGAAGCTGCGCTGCCGCCGAGCGCGCCTGGCGCGAGCCGCATCAGAGATCCTTGGTGAACACGATCCGTGGGCGCCCAGGCCCGGCGTAGTCCTCGACCTCGGCCGCCGACCAGCCGACCGCCGCGTGGAAGCGCACGGAGCCCTCATTGCCCAGGGTCGTGATCGCCTTGAGCTGCCGGCAGCCCTCGCGGCGGCAGTCCTCCTCGAACGCTGCATAGAGCATCCTGCCGACGCCGCGCCGACGGTAGTCGGGGTGAATGCCGACGAGGTGCACGTACCCGATCGCCGCGTCCGGGCACCTGAACCCGAGCAGGAAGCCGACAAGCAACCCGCGATCCTCGACGACGCGGGCAAGCCGCCCGAGCTCGTAGAAGAAGATCGGGTGCGCGAGCGCGCTGGTCGGGCCTGCCCACCACCGATCGATCTCGCCCACGATCCGGTCGTAGTCGGGCTTCGTCAGCGGCCGTGTCTCCATGCATCACCTCACTCGAACGGTTCGGGATCCTGCCTTCGGTCTGCAGCGCCGCCGCGCAGGGCACGAGCGACTCGCGCAGACCTGCGCAGCCTAGCAGCCGCGCCGGCCTCCTCGTAAGCACGCTCGTGGATGCCCCGCTAGCCGCCGCGCGTCACGCCTGCTAGCGCTACCCCGTGCGTCACGACAAAATCATCGTCGCTCCGTCGATCCTGTCGGCTGACTTCGGTCGTCTCGCGGAGGAAGTGCGGGCCGCCGAGGCCGCCGGCGCCGACTGGATCCACGTCGACGTGATGGATGGCCGGTTTGTGCCAAACATTACGATCGGACCGCTGGTCGTTCGCGCGGTTCGCGCCGCGACGCGTCTTCCGCTCGACGTGCACCTGATGATCGTGGAGCCCGAGCGCTACGTGGACGAGTTTGCGGCCGCCGGCGCCGATCGGATCTCGGTCCACGTCGAGGCGTCGCCGCACCTGCACCGGACGGTCCATCAGATCCGGGAAGCTGGCGCGCGCCCCGGCGTCGTGCTGAACCCTCACACCCCGGAAGAGTCGATCCGGCACGTGCTGCCCGATCTGGATCTGGTGCTGGTGATGAGCGTCAACCCCGGGTTCGGCGGCCAGCGGTTCATCCCGGGGGCGCTCTCCAAGCTGCGGAGCCTGCGCCAGGCGATCGATCAGGCGGGCCTCGACATCACGCTCGAGGTCGACGGCGGCATCGCTCCGTCGACGTCGGGGCAGGTCGTCGCGGCCGGGGCGAGGGCGCTCGTCGCCGGCTCGGCCGTGTTCGGCGCCGCGGCGCCGGGCGAGGAGCTGTCGTTCGACGCGCGCGTGGCGCGGTACGCCGAGGCGATCCGGGCGCTCCGCGCGCCCGCCGCGGAGCAGCTGTGATCCAGCCCAATGCCCGAGCGGCGGCGGCGCGGGGGCCCGCGGCGGCGCGAGCGGCGGCGGCGAGCGCGGCGGCGGCGCTCATCGGGGCGGCGCTCGTCGGGACGGCCGCGCTGGCTGGCTGCGCGCAGCCGGCTGCACCTGCGGCGCCGCCGCGCGCGCAGGCCTCGGACGCGGCGCGCCCTGCGCCGCCTGTCGCGCCTCCGCCCGCCGGGGGCGCAGATCCGGTCGGCCAGGGCGAGCTCGACGACGACGCGGCCCGGCTGACCCAGGACGAGGTCGCGCGCGTGCTCGCCCGCGTGGCGAAGGCGCGCGGCCTGCCGGTGCTCCGCGAGGTGCGGAGCCGCGTGCTCACCCGCGGCGAGATCCTGGCGCGGGTGCGCGCGCACGTGGAGCGCGAGATCCCCGACGGCGTGCTGGATCACCAGCGCGAGGTGCTCGCGGCGCTCGATCTCATCCCGGCCGATTACGACTTCACCGCCGGGATGTACCGCCTGCTCGAGGGCCGCATCGCGGGCTTCTACGAGCCGGAGGACGCGACGATGTACCTCGTCGACGATCTCAGCGAGACCGAGGCCGAGGAGACGCTGGCGCACGAGCTCGTCCACGCGCTCCAGGACCAGAGCTTCTCGCTCGGGAAGCTGCTGCGCTTCAAGGCGGGCGACAGCGATCGCCTCGCGGCCACGCACGCGCTCGTCGAGGGCGAGGCGATGAGCGCGATGTTCGATGTGCTCGTCGGCTCGGCGTTCCAGATGGACGAGTCGACGCTCCGGAAGCTCGTGGCGATGTCGACGGCGCTGTCGTCCGTGGGCGACACGCCGCTCGTGCTGCAGGAGTCGCTGGGCGCGCCTTACACGGACGGCTTCGCGTTCGTGCAGGCGCTGCGCCGGGACGGCGGCTGGGCCTCCGTGGACGCGGTCTGGCGCGCGCTGCCGGAGACCACCGAGCAGCTGCTGCACCCCGAGAAGCTCGCCGCGCGCGAGCCCGCCGTCGAGGTGGCTGTCCCGACCGCCGCGGCGCTCGGTCCAGGGTTCCGCGTCGTCTTCGACGACGTGATGGGCGAGCAGGCGCTGCGCATCACGTTCGCGGCCTACGGGCACCGCGAGGCGGCCATCGGCGCGGCGGCCGGGTGGGGCGGGGATCGGTACGCGGTGGTCCAGCGGGACGATCCGCAGGACCCGACGCGGCGAGCGTTCGCGCTGGCGTGGCGGCTGCGGTTCGACCGCGCGGCCGACGCGGCGGAGGCGGGGAAGGTGCTCGAGCGCCGCTTCGGGAAGGCGTGCCAGCAGCGTGCGTCGCTCGGGCCGCTCGCGTGGACGGCGCGCGGGAGCGACGTGGCGATCGTCGCAGGGCCGTACGAGCGGCGCGGGGGAGGGGAGGTCAGCGCGGCGGGGACCTGCGCGGGCGCGAAGACGTGGCTGGCGGAGGTGCTGAAGGGCGGGGTAGGGGAGAAGGCGGGGGGAGCGGCGGGGACGGGGGGAGCGACGGCGGGGAACGGGGGACGGAAGTAGGGGGAGCGCTCGAGAAGGGAGGGGGAGGGGCGACGGAGGGGAGACACAGATGTGGAGGTGGCGCTCTGCCGGGATGCGGGCTGGTCGAGGCCAGGGGCGCCCCACGGACGGCCGGTGCGGCGGTGCGGCGCGAGGGCGGCGTTGACAGGCGGCGCCAGAAGGGGCACAAAAGCAAGTCGTTCTGAGTATTTGGAGGAGTGGCCGAGCGGTCGAAGGCAGCGGTTTTGAAAACCGCCGTTGGGGCAACTCAACCAGGGGTTCGAATCCCTTCTCCTCCGCTGAAATCTGCTGTGAGTTCCGGCATTTGCTGCGGTTGAGAAGAGGGACGGGAGAGGACAGCGGCGGACAGGACGGGACCCGAGATTTGGCAAACTTTTGGCACGGCGACCCCCTGTCCGGCACCCGCTCCGGGACCGTTCCCGTGCCTGAGCCGCTTGAGCCGGACCACGGCGAGTTCGACGGCGAACGTACGCGGCGCTCCTGCCCATCGGTCCCCTCGCTTGCCGTACCAGTAACCCGTGCCCGATCGTAAGAGGACGTGTTCGGCGCTCCAGCCTCTGGTCCTCCCCCCGCCTCCGCAGACACCCCCGAAGGCACCAGGAGGCAGGGATCCGCTCACCTTCGGCTTCCACGTCGACGACGCGCCGATGGGCGAGCGTTCGGGCGTGCTCTGGCAGACATCACGGCGGCGATCTGGTCGTGCCGCACGGTGTGCCTGATGGTCGATGCGTCCGACGAGATGTTCACGCCCCTCGCCGGCGTCCTCGCAGCGCTCGTGCGGCGACGGGCGCTGACCTTCCGGTTCGACGACTGTCGAAGCTACAGCACGGAACCCGCCTCCTCCGGGCGACCGCTCGAGAAGCTGAACGCCCACCTACCGGCGAGGATCGTCGCACGACCGAAGAGCGCGAAGCCGTGGTCCTACAAGCTCCACGTCTCGCCCGGAGCATTCATCTGCGTCGAGCGAGATGAAGTGAGGCGAACCTTCATCTGGCGGCTTGAGCGGCAAGCACCTCGAAAGCGCTGACTAGCTCGCCAGCCACCGCACCGTGCCACTCACGTCGATCAGGTAGCTCTCGATGACCTCCAGGGCGAACTTCTCCGGCAGGCAGTCCTGGAACTTCGAGAGACGGTAGCCGGGCAACCGGGCGAGCACCGCTCGACGAACCTCTGGCGTGTCCCAGAACGCTGCCGACGCCATCTTGCCGATCGCCGCACGAACGCTCTCGTGGCCGACGCCATCACCCTCGATGCGGAGCTGGAAATTGTCGGCGACGACCTTCCATCCCGCTGCGACCTCGAAGCCGTACTTGAGGGTATGGTTGATCCTGCCGCCCGCGAAGGTCCACCAGCGCGCGATGCTGCCGTCGAGCTGCACGGCGTGCCCCGAGCGACGGAGAAGGTCGCCGAGGTCCTCGCGCTTCTCGTCGAGATGCTTCGAGCCAGGCTCGTCAACGTAAGGGAAGCGGTCGGCATCGGTGAGGATCCGCTTCATCTTCTGGCACAGCTCGAACCCGAGGTGCTGCGGGACGAACCCACCCCAGCTCGGCTTGCGGCCTCCAGGAGCCTCTCGAACGATGACGACCTGATCGTCGTGGCTCACGCGCTCGACGGTCCACGCACGCCCACCAAGGAGGAACGAGGACATGTCCTCGACGAGCCGGTCCACGAAGTTCTGTTCGAGGGACCCGAGGTCGCGCCCACCGGTCGTGACGACGCGGTAGAGCACCGGCGACGAGAACACGGCGTACAGCTCCAAGAAGTTCTTCTTGCCGAAGGCCTTCTCGGCATTCTGCCCCATCGAGAGAAGTCCCCCGGCCTCGAAGAGGAAGTCTTCCTTCTTCATGTGCTCGATCGTCTCGTCGAACTCGGGCCGAGAGATCGCGCGGAAGTCCGGCACTCGTGTGAGCTGCTCCCAGCAGCGTTCGGCGCTGATGGCGCCGTGCTGGAGCGTGAGGGCGAGGAGCTGGTGGACGAGGACCGGCCAGCACCGTTGCTGATCGGCGACGCGCTCGACCCAGCCCTCGCGCGCTAGCTCGATCAGCGCGATGGCTTGCAGCACGGTTTCGGAGTCCTCGCAGAGGAAAGTCGTGTTCGCGCTCGTCCCGGCTCGCCGCCCCGTCCGCCCCATACGTTGCATGAACGAGGAGACCGTACTCGGGGCGTTCGCCTGGAAGACGCGATCGAGGTCGCCCACGTCGATGCCCAGCTCCAGCGTCGAGGTGCAGACGATGCACGCGTTCGTGCCGTGCGCGAACCGCTCCTCGGCAGCTCGTCGTTCTTCCAGCGAGACCGAGCTGTGATGCACGAACACGTCGATCGATCGACCGCGCATCCGCTCGGCCACCGTCTCGGTGAGAGCCCGGGACTGACAGAAGAACAGGCTCTTCTTGCCGGATGCGCGAGCGGCGGCCTCCCCTGCGAGCCCCACAACGCTGTCGTAGAGGCCCACGAAGAGGTCACGCTTCGCCAGGGCCTTCGGCGGGTCTACGACGACCCCCTCGCGCTCGGACGAGCCCTTCAGCCACGTGAGGATCTGGTCGGGGTTGCCCACCGTCGCCGAGAGCCCGACCCGCTGGATGTCGTTTTGGCTCGATGGCGCGAGCCGCTCGATGACCGACATCAAGTGCGCCCCGCGGTCCGTCCCGGCGAGCGCGTGAACCTCGTCGATCACGAGGAGCCGCAGGTCCTTGAAGAGCCGCTGCACCGGGGACCTCGGCGAGACGAGCATGACCTCCAGCGACTCGGGGGTCGTCATGAGGATCTCCGCGGGCTCGCGGACGAACTTTCGCTTCGCGGCGTCGTTCACATCTCCGTGCCAGACGAACCGACGCAGGCCAACCATCTCAGCGTACGTCCCGAGACGGTCCTCCTGGTTGTTGAGCAGTGCCTTGATGGGCGCGATGTAGATCACGCCCACGCCCTCGGGCTCCCGCTCGACCAGGTTCGCCAAGGCCGGGAACATCGAGGCCTCAGTCTTCCCACCGGCCGTCGGCGCCAGAACAACCGCGTTCTTGCCGTCGAGGATCGCCTCGCTGGCAAGCTCCTGCACGGGGCGGAGCGAAGTCCAACCGAGGCGCGAGACGATCGCCTCCTGCAGCCTCGGAGGGAAGCGAGCGAACGCGGACACGCGCTAGAACTCCACCGACGTGACCGGGTAGCCCCTCTCGTCGTTGGGCTCGGGCTCGTACTCCAGCGGCTTCTTCCCTTCGGCTGCGCGCTCCTCGACGACGGTCTTCGGCGGCTCGGGGAGCTGCGCGTCTGGGTTCTCGGCGACGACATCGAACAGGTTCACGAGGCTCCGGAGGAACTGTCGCGGGACGATGCCCACGTCGCCGCCGAAGCCCCTGGTCACGTCGTCGACCTTCGCGGTGATGACCTCGGGAGTGACCCTCTGCGCGACGATGTTCGGGTCCCCCATCGGGTACAGCTCGCGGAGTCGAAGGCCCACGTCCTTCAGACGATCACGGTCGAAGGGTTTCAACTCCAGTTGCGGCTGGCGCATCGAGACGAGCCCGCCCTCGACCTGGAAGCGGATGCGGTCGTGGAGCGGCTGGAGCCCAGCGACGCCTCGCCGCGTGTCGAAGAACTCCGGCGTGCCCGTGAAGACCCAGAAGGCGCCCTTGAATCTGTCGGCCGCGTCGATGATCTGACGGATGCCGTTCAGCGACTTCCCCCGTACGTCACCGCGCATCCGGAGGATCGTCTCCGCCTCGTCGATGACGATGACGAGGCCCTTGTAGCCCGCGGCCTTCACGACTTCGAGCACGCCCTGGAGGTAGGCCATGGCGTCCGTGCTCGTGATGTCGCCTTTAATGCCGGCGGCCTTCTTCTCGGAGGCGCTGACGTTCTCGCTGCCCGCGAGCCACGACATGAGCGCGCCGGCCTCGCGCACCTTCCCCGCCTGCTTCAACTTGAAGACCTCGCGCAGGACCCGCCCGAGGTCCTCGGGGGCCTTGCCGCCGGTGAGCGAGGTGATGTCCTCTTCGATGCGCTTTTGGACCTTCTGATCGAAGTCGGTCGCGTTCTCGTCGGCTCCTCCATCGATGAGCGCGTTCTCCACCTTGGCGATCCAGCGGTCGATGATGTCGCCGAGCGCGCCCCTCGGGCACGAGCTGGTCCCCAGCTCCTGGACGACCTTGCGGTACACGTCGTCGAACTTGTGGAAGTGGAGATCGTTGTCCGAGACGACAACGAAGCTCGTGGCGAAGCCCTTGGCTTGAGCGTCGACCACAGCGAGCCGGGCCATGAACGTCTTCCCGCAGCCGTAGCCGCCCCGGAGAAACTTGAAGACGCCCTCCCCCGACGCGGCGAGTCCGAGGAGCCGGTTGATCTCGGCGCGCTGCTTCTCGATGCCGACGGCGAACGCTTCCAACCCGCGCTCGGGCACGACCCCGGACCGAAGACGTTCAAAGATGTGCTCGCGGTCTCGCTGACTCGTCATCGGTCACCTTCTCGCACGTAACGCTTGCCGCCCTCTGCCGTCTCGATCCGAACTTTGAACGGGAGCTTCGGAAGGTGTTCCTCGAACTCCAACGAGAATCTTCGAAAGGCTCGCGGCGATCCGAGCAGGCTGGTCACCTCGAGCTCGGTCACCACGCCGTGCTTCTCGATGTGGAGGAAGACCTTGCGGATGCCCTCGTCGGCGATGGTGCCCGCCCATCCCTCAGTGGCAGGCGGGGGGATCGAGGGCGGCTTCGACGCCTTCGTAACGACGCCGACCGACGTGCCGCTCACCGAGTACCAAGCTTCGGGTGAGGCTCCCTTCACCTTCTCGATGTTGTCCGGGTGATGCACCTGGACGCGAACGCGATCGTCGGTCGGTCCTTCGAGCCCGAAGAAGACCTCGGTCCAGGTCTCGCTTACGGGGACCTGGAGACGCCCCGTCTTGAGCGTACCGGGGCCGGACACGTCTTTGAAGACCACGCGAACGGCGTCGCGCTCCAGTGCTCGGAGCGACAGGTCCACAGCGCGTGCCGCCGCGAATCCGAGACTCGTCGTCGTCTGTTTCGCGAAGACGATGCGCAGCTTGAGCCGATGCAGGCCCACCACATCGGGTAGGGGTTCGACCTCGACCTCGTACGCCGAGTAGCCACCCTGCTCGACCCGCTTCCGCGTGACGGTGAGGACCGGGATGACTCGCTCCTGGGGGCTGTTGCCTCCGTGGACGAACGTGGCGCCCGCGTTGCCGGTGGCGAAGACCGCGGTGTCGTCTCGGAAGAGGAGGCAGCCGGTGAGCCCGTCGTACCCGAGTGAGGAAACGGACACGTTCACCATGCCCGCCTCGGCCCGCGGATGCTCGTCGAGCACGTGACGACGCTGCGGATCGCGCTTCGTCCCGAAAGGCCGGATCTCTGTCGTCTCGTCTTGAAGCAGAAAGCCGTGGTCTGCGGTGAACACGAAGTTCTTCACGCCAGCGAGCTGGAGGTGGTGCCACGCCGCCTTGATCTGGCGCAGCGTGGACTCGAAGGTCGGGAGCCCGACGTTCGCCTCGCCCGCGTCGTCGATCTCCTTCGAGTGGACGACGATCACTTGGTGCGGCCTCACGTCCTTGGTCAGGGCAGCCGTTCTCGCCTCGCACACGTCCGCGAGTTCCAAGAGCAGGGCCGGCTTGCCTGCGCTTCGGAGCCCCATTGCCCTCGACCGGTCTTCGGGCTTGCGGACGGTGAACTCGCCGGTCTTGAAGCCCTGGAAGATGCCGGCGACCGTGAGCTTGTCGCCCTGGGAAACCGGCGCAAGCACGTTCATGCCGACCGACGTAATTGTCGGAAGCTCGGCGAGTCGTGGCTTCAGATCCACGACGGTGCCCGCCCCCTTCAGCTCCTCGACAAGCTCGGTCGCCATCTCGAAGCGGAAAGCGTCGATCACGAAGACCGCGACCTTCTCGCTCGTGAGCGTCAACGGGTACACCACCTGCTCGAAGAGGTTCCGCTGCCGCAGCTCTGGAGACGGCAGGAAGCCGTGCTCCTTGCAGAGGCTGGAGAAGTCGCGCGTGAGCTGGTCAGCCCACGCACGATGAGCCTTCCTCAGCTCGGTGGCGACCTCGCGGAGGGCCCCGTAGTGGGGCAGGCGCGACTCCAGAAGCGCGAGGCGCCGCTGCTCGAAGCGACGATGTGCGCGATCCACCTCGAAGCCGTCCTTCGCGTACCGCTCGGCCGCCTCGTCGAGACTGCGTGCGCCCGCCAGCGGCCTGGGGTGCCGTGCGAGGGTCGAACCGAAGTCGGCGGCTTCGGCGACGAGGTTCCACGCCCAGCGTCGGAGCTGATCCCGCTGAAGCCAGAACGACTTGTCTCCTTGGCGAACCTCGCACCAGGCCTTGGCCTTCGCCCACTCCCCCTTGCGAAGAGCATCGACCGCTCCGATCAGGACCCGATTCTCCTCCTCGCGGAACGTGTCGATCTGCCCAAGGTCGTAGGGCGACATCGTAGCCAGCTCGTCGGTCAGGAAGCCCTCGACCTCATCAGCGATCCGCGCATAGGCGTCGCCGCTGTCGCGACGGACCTGCGCCGCGAGATCGCAGCACGCCTTCACCAGGGGAGCGGACAGAGACTTGAGCCGGCGTAGGCGCTCGTCGTGTGCTGGCCGGCGGAGGTCGTGGACGTACTCCACGGAAAGCGCCCACGCACCAAGCTGGTGGAGTGCTCGGTCGAGCGGCTTCGACTCCGTGTCGGGGTAGAAGGCCTCCCACGCTTCGTCCATGCCGGTCAGCCGGTGGATGTAGTTCCGAAGCGTCTTGATCTCCTCGGTGGCCATCACACGGGGTGCGAGCGAGCTGGGCTGGGCGAGAGCCTCGGCCAGCATCCGGGGCCCGAACTCGTCGAGCGCTGCGGCAAGCCCGAATGTGCTCTGTGAGACCGCAGATGAAAGCCAGGCGTCGGCCTCTTCGAGGCTCGGCTGCTTCGCCACGAACTTCTCGACCTCCGCGGGAGCCACACGCGCTGTAGCGGCCTCCCGGATCAACGTGTCGAGGCCCTTCCGAAACCTGACGCCAGGCTCATACAGCTCCAGCACCGGCGTCGCGCGGATCGACTGCTCGGTGAAGCCAGGCATGTGGATGAGGAGCGGCTGCTTGTCGAGACCGCTGCCGTAAGGCTCTAGCTTGAAGAGCAGGTCGAGGAAGCTTCCGCGGAAGCCGACGACCGGGAACGGGAACGCACCGGCGCCATGCGCGACGGCGAGGTCGTCCACGAGGCGCGAGTAGTGCGCGTCCTTGTCGAGCCAGATCACGATGCCCTGGCGACGAAGCTCGCCAAGGATCTCCTGCTCGATGACCTGCGAGACGGGGCCACTCATACGGACCCTCGCTGGTCGGTTTGAACTATCCGGAGTTCCCGGATCCTTGCTCTCGGGAGGCCAGGGCTACGCATCAGCTCCCTCCAGGTCCTGCCCCGGATCGCTTTCCTGGAACAGCGGCCCTGCGTCCGCGTCATCTCCCTTGGCGTCCCGCCTCTCCCTCCGCTTCATCTCCTTGGTGAGGATCTCGCGTGCCTCCCGCTCGTGCTCCTTCAAGAAGCTGGCGCGGGCGTCAGCGGACCCCGGCTCGTCGATCGTGAAGTTGGGGCCGATCTCGTCCTGGAGCCGCAGCTCCCAGGCGTACGCCTTCCCGGAGTGCAGCGCCCAGAAGCACTTGTGCGCGACTGCGAACGACGGATTCTCTTGGCACTTCTTGCGCACGCGGGTCGGGAAGTAGCGGGCCGCGAGGTGGGACCAGTCGTAGTCCTTCTTGCCCTGCGCGTTCGCTAGCTCCTTCCACCACTTCTTTGGCTCCTTCCATTGTGGCTCCAGAAGCGGCCAGAGGGCGGCGCTGTTGACCAATACGCCGTCGTCGAGGTCCATCTCATAGCGTGCATCGACCTCGCGCCTCGTCGTCTTGTCGTCGGGAGGTGGCGGACCTTTCTCTGCGATCTCGGTCACGCTCGCGATGAACTCATCCAGCTCTTCGAGGAGCTTCTGCACCTCGGTAAACCGCTTCTCGGTAGCTCCCTTTGTGCGGCCCGCCTGACGGGCTTCCCGCAGGTCGGTCAGCTCGCCTTCAATTCTCCGCTTCTCGGGCATCAGATACTCGGCGAGGAGGACGGAGAGCGTGTTGGAGCGGAGGCTGTGGACACAGACGTACGCGACGTACGCCCGCTTCGCGGACGACAATGGCAAGTGGATGGGCCGACCCTCGTACAAGCTCCGGTGCTCCGGGAAGAAGCTCTTCCGGAGGTAGGCTCCGAGTTCGCCTTCACGGCCGATGTTGTCGCCAGCCACCCGCCAGGCGTGGCGCAGAGCCGCACACGCTTCGTGGTTCAGAGCCGGAGACTCCGGACCGAGAAGAAGGATCCCGTCGGGAAGCCCACTGGCACCTGACTCCGCGATCCCACCTCCCACGTCGAATCGCCCGAGAGCGACCCCCAGGGCATGGGAGACGGCAAGCCACGGCTGGGGGGCTTCCTCGACGAAGCTCGGGACGGGCAGCGCCTGGCCCGTTGGGCGGTCCACCGCGCGCTGAGCCCAGGACTGCGTGGACTCCCAAGTCGTCGGTTCCGGGGCTCGATAGTCGATCGACAGCTCGTTCCCACGTTCGTGACCCGTGAACGCGACGCGCAGCCTGGCAACGACCTCGGCTGCCCCCTCCACGGGATCGAACGGCAGTCGGCGCACATCACCAAGCTGGAAGTTGACCGTCGGATTCAGCGCCGACGCGAGATCCCGAACGACGCTCCGATTCAACGCGCAGACGAGCGCCTCAGCGGTGACCTCGGACGCGGGAAAGACGGACGCACCAGACACGTCACGAACGCTCGTAACGGTATGAAGCCGCGTCCCGAACCGGTGGCCAATCGTCGTGTAGGCAACCCCGAGCAACGAGGGGCGCTCGACTCGGACGTTGGGGAGGAGGACGCGCAGCTCAAGAGCGCGGTGTTCGGCTCGGAGCACCCATCGATACGGCTCGATCCACTCCCGCCCCTCCGCGCCCTTCAGGTAGGGCAGGAACGGACCGGGTTGGTCCGTCGCGGCAGCCCTCGCGAGATGGTGGGGCACCTCCCAGATTGCGCGGAGGAACCGTTCGTTGTTCGTCGTTGCGATGCCACCCTGGCAGTCGGCGACATCATCAATCTTTGGAAGCTCGCCGTACCGGCGCATGAACGCCGGATCGAGCCAGAAGAGCAACGGGGCTCCCTCTACTCGCGCGAACACGCCAGGATCGAACGGCGTGTAGTTCGCCTCGTTCTTGAGCGCGTCTGCGATCTCGACGGTCTGCAAAGCCGAGATGGTATCGCGAGTGCCGACCCTCGCGGCGAAGGACTTGCTCTCTGGCTGATGCTTCGGCGAGGCGACGACCATCGCCGACTGGATCAACTTGGACGCTCGGCGGAACGCGCCTTTTCCAACGTCCGCCAAAAGCAGGATGTGGCCCGCGAGCATCCGCTCGCGGGTGTCGCGAAAGGTGCTGAGGAACATCCAATTCGACAGCGCCACGAAGGCAATGAGGCCGTTTGGCTTGCACAGCTCGAAAGCTCGCTGAACGAACGCGGCGAACAGATCGGGGCTGTCACCAAACGCCTCCACCAGCACGGAGGTGGGCAAGTCGATCTTCGACGTAGCGAGGTACGGGGGGTTGAAAACCACCACGTCGTAGCGGCCCTCGACTAAGAGACGCTGCAACCGCAGGCCCGCAGCGAGTTGGGTCCCGTCGAAGCGGACCCCAAGGTCGTCGGCGCCCGTGTGGTTGGTCACGAACCGCTCGACGCTGACGCTGGGGTCTGACTCCTCAAAGAGAAGCGGAGGTGCCTGCTCGTGGCGGAACCGCATCAGGCTGCCTCGGACCCCTACGTGACGCAGAGCGCGCACGGCCTCCGTCACGTCGCCACGACCACTCGGAAACGCGCGTGCAAGTGCGGCAAGAGCAGGGTCGTCGGGAGCGAGCCCATCGAGATCGAACGCGGTCGAAACCAAGTTCATCGGTGGGATGCGGCCCCGTGGAGCGAGTCTTCGCGCCTTAAGATAGAGCACGGCAGCCGCGACCTGAACGGCACGACTGTCGATGTCGATCCCGTGAAGGTTGTTGCGGAGGATGCTCTCCGCGATCTGCTCGTCTGACATCTCGTTGCCGGCGTCGCGCGCTTCCTCGCGATACAGCGGCACTAGCAGGTCGAAGGCGCCGGCCAGGAAGTGACCGCTCCCACACGCCGGGTCGAGGACTCGAAGCTCCGCGAGGCGTGACGGTAGCTCGCCATCGAGCGACGCCGCGTTGTGGATGAACATCGGCCAGGGCGGCGGTGCCTTCGGCTGGTCGGAATGCCGCGCTTCTCGTGCCTTGCGCATGTCGAGGGCAATCCGACCCAGACTATTCTCCAGCAGCCACTCCACCATGTACTGCTCGGTGAAGAGCTGCGTCTTGGACGCGATCTCGTGGGCGTCAACCTTGCCCCGAGGCCCGATGCGCGCGTCGATTGCCTCTCGCTGCGGGTCGTTCCAGAACTGGTACACCCACCCGAGGGTCGTGTCGTCTTGCCATGCCGTAGCCAGCTCCGGCGCGTTAAGGACTGCGACGATCTCGCGCAACGCGGCGGGCGAGAGCGTGAAGTATCGGTCGAGGGGCCGCTCGCCGTAGAGTCCCGGAAGGTCGATCGCCAGCTCCTCGAAGAGGAGCTTCAGCAGGAAGTCGAGCCCTTCGTAGTCGTCCTTGCCTTGGCCATCAGTTAGCCCAGGGCCGTGGCTTCGGAACTCCAGATAGCCCTTGCTGCTCCATCCGCCGGTGAGGACCGCGGGCCGAGAGACGCCACAGGCCTCAAGCTGTCGAAGAAGGAAGAGCCGGAGGAGGGCGTTCGACGCCATCTCGGACTCGACCGACGCGCGCGCATCCAACCCGGCCTCCCCGCCCTCACGACGCGCCCGAGCGCGCTCGGCGAACCACCCTTCCAACCGGTTGCGCAGGGCGAGTTCCTTCGCATCGAGTCCAGCCTTGGCGGAGGGAACCGAAAGCCGAAACCGTCGATCAAGCTGACGAGTGAGGTCACCCTCCAGCAGCGTCCGCAGACGCCTGACGCTGGAGGAGAGCGCCTCCATGGCTTCGGGCGCCATCTCAGGCATCTGCTTCCTCCGCGTCCTGGCTATCCGCGTCATCGAACAGCGGACCGGCTTCGCCCTCGTCCTCCTTCGCGTTCTTCTTCTCCCTCCGCTTCATCTCCTTGGTGAGGATCTCGCGTGCCTCCCGCTCGTGCTCCTTCAAGAAGCTGGCGCGGGCGTCAGCGGACCCCGGCTCGTCGATCGTGAAGTTGGGGCCGATCTCGTCCTGGAGCCGCAGCTCCCAGGCGTACGCCTTCCCGGAGTGCAGCGCCCAGAAGCACTTGTGCGCGACTGCGAACGACGGATTCTCTTGGCACTTCTTGCGCACGCGGGTCGGGAAGTAGCGGGCCGCGAGGTGGGACCAGTCAAGATGCGTTCCCTTCGGGCCGCTCTCGTTTGCAACCTGCGACCGCCACTTCTTGGGGTCCTTCCATTGTGGCTCTAACAGCGACCACAAGGCTGCAGCGTTCACCATCACGCCGTCCTCCATGATCATCACGAAACGTGAATTCATTGCTCGCTCGATGGTCTTACCATCGGGCTTGGGTGGACCCCTCTCCGCGACCTCCGCGATCCTCACGATGAAGTCGTCCAGTTCCTCGATCAGCCGCTGCACCTCAGCGAAGCGCTTCTCAGCGTTCGCCTTGTTGGTCGCCGGCGCCTTGGCGAAACGGAGGTTCTCGACCTCTCTGTCGAGCCGTCGCTTCGTCGGCACTAGGTAGCCGGCAAGGAGGACGCTGAGAGTGTCGCTCCAACGGTGAGTGGAGGCGAGTGCGACGAAGCTCCTCCTTGACGAGGAGAGTGGAAAGTAGATGGGCCGACCATCGTAGAGCTTCTTGTGGAAGGTGAAGAACGACCTCCGCAAGTACGTCCACAGGTCTTTGTCTTGCCCGACGACGTTGTGCTCGCGCCATGCGACATGCAAGGGCTCACAAGCCGGGTGGTCGAGGCTGTCGAAACCCTCGGACGAGAGGACGAGCAAGCCTCGCGGCAGTGCGGAGCCGCTCGCGCTTGCTCGGACGCCCCCGTGACTCGGGTCGAAGCGAGCGAGCACCACGCCGAGCGCAAAAGAGATGAACGCTTCCGCCGGAGGGTCATCTCGTTCTGGGTCGAAGGCAGGCAGCGGATGGCCGTCAGGTGTATCGATCGCCGTTTGGACCCACGCCTGCGCATAGCGCCGTGCGGAAGGGCCAGGACGTACGAACTCCGGCGACGCTTCCCTCGCTGCCTCGTGCTCATCGAACACCTCACCAACTCGCGCAAAGATCTCCCGCGCCTCTGCGAAGCCAACCATGGGCACCCGTTCAACGTCTCCGTTCGTAAAGCTGACAGTCAGATTGAGTGATTGCGGTACATGCCGCGCCATCGAACTGTTCAGCATGCAGACCGCTGTAGCAACGTCAGCAAGAAACGCCGATGAACCGGCGTCAGTGAAGATGCTGGCGTCCCGGTGGGCACGAGCGGTAAAGGACGCCCCAATCGTGGAGTACGCCACGCCGCGCGAGAAATAGCGGTCGGCTTCTCGGCCAAACTTACTCTTCTCGTAGGTTCCCAGTTGGAGACCGTTGCGGTTCCAGTGTACGAGATGCGACAAGGGCTCGAACCATGCACGAGCGTCAGCGCCCTTGATGAAGTGTACCCACGGGCGCGTTTCATCAGGAACGTATTCCCAAAACGCCGGGCGGTTCGTTCGCGCGAGATCGATGTCGTGCCTATGCCTGGCCTTGCTCTTTGGCTTCGTCGCGCAGGCCCGCTCATCGATCCACGACTCGATCCGCTCTCGACGGCGGCGGTGGGCTTCCTCGAGCCCCGCCTCGCCAGTAGGCACCGACAGGCGGTAGAGGCGATCGGCTTCGTCGTGGGTGGCCCTCAGGAGGCGCGAGCGGATGCCCTTCTCGGGGTCCTGTACGCTCCCTCGGAGCGTCTCGGCGAGGAGCTTCTTTGCATCGGGCGTGAGCGGCATGGCTTAGACGATGCGGACGCGGGCGCCCTGGTCGAGAAGAGGTCCGATGCGGTCTTCCAGCTCCTTGAAGACGGCCTGGAGCTGCTCGCGGCTTGCGACCTCTCGGCCTCGCAAGTGCGTCTCGACCTTCACGACCTGGCTGTCGGTCTTCTTGCTCAACTCCTCGTCGAGCCGATCGTTGGCCTGCTCCTCGGCGTGATGGATGCGGCTCGCGAAGCGGTCACGGACCTCGACAAGGGTCGGCGAGATGGCCTCGGGCGTCGTGTCCACCATCACCTCGGCGACGGGACGAAGGACACGGTGGGCTTGGTCGGCGTCGAGCTGCGCAAAGCCCGAGCGCGTCTTCACGCGGCTCCGGACGGCCTCGGCTTCGGTGTTCTGCCGGTTCAAGAGCGACCGCCGGACCTCGACGTACCGGGCCTTGATGCGATCGATCGCGGGGTTGAGCTGGCTCGCCTCGCGCCACGGGCGATCGGCAGACAGATGGTTCGTCACGACGGCTGCGTCATCTTCGAGACCACCCAGCTCCTCTATCGCCCGGAGCTGTGAAAGTTCGTGATCGCGAACACGAGCGGCCTTGTTGAGCGTCTCGATCGCATCGGGCGCCAGCTCTGCGCTGCACACGCCGAGCTGCTCCAAGCCGTCGCGAAGAACATCGAGGTTGCGCTTCACCTCGATCACGGTCTTCTGCACGAGCCGTGAGCGGCAGCAGTCCTCCAGGGCTCGCCCTAGCTTCTGAAGCGCAGGAGGAAGCGACGGGCGACCTGGTAGACCGTCGAAGCGGCGCTCGATGTCGCGGAGCCGCTCGCGGTACGGCGGGAAGTGCAGGAAGGTCGTGTCGGCGATCGGCTCGTCGTCGGGCTCCAGATCGACTTGAAGGTAGGTCTGGAAGAGCTTCCGGATCGCGATGCGGTCGCGCCCGGTAACTTCGCCATCCGTGGCCGGGAAGAACTCGGCCCGGCGGAAGTCCCGATCGCGCGTGAAGAGGTCGCGCACGCCGGGGTCTTGGTACGAGGTGATGTCGTCACCATGCGCGGGGCGGATGCGGATCTTCTTGCCGCGAAGGAGGCCGGCGCAGCACGCCTTCACGAGATCGGGCGCGTAGCCGTAGGGCGGGCTCACGAACGTGGCGACGAGTGTCTGGCCGGAGAGACCGCCGTTCGACTCGATCTCCTGCGCGATCCGCGTGGGGTACAGGCCCGTGCAAGAGGCGACATACTTGCCGGCGTCGAGCGCGAGGATGCCGAGCCCGCCCTCCATGAACTTCGTGGACGGTCCGGTCAGCTCCTTCTCCAAGAGCTGGTTCAGCTCCGAGGGCGAGATCGCGATCTCCGAGAAGTGCGGGTAGAGGTCGGCGAGCACACGCATGGCCACGCTGCTGAGGGCCGGACCGAACGCGCTCGCGGTGTCGCGGGGCCGCAGCTGCTGACCGCGGAAGTAGAGCGTGCCCTCGACGAAAGCCTCGGCGACGGCGGCACGAACGCGGCCCTCCAGCTCGTCGAACCGCGCCTCCTCTTCAATGAGGAGTCGCTGCTTCTCGCGCGTGAGCGACTCGCGTCGGGGTCGGTAGCGTTCGAGCATCCGATCCGAGCGCGCGAGCTGGCGAGCGTGATCTTCGATCGCACCGGACTCGCCGACGACCCAGAGCAGGCGGTTGCGGAGCTGGTCCAGGTCGCTCTTCGGCACCCAGAGGGTGGAGGCTCGCTCCTCCTTCTTGCTGAGGAAGCGGAAGTCCACGGCGACGGTCGAGTCCTCCCGAGCGTCTTGGAGCTTCACGTCGTGCGCCTGGCGTCCGTCCGAGAACCACAGCGTCCACGGGAACGTGCGCCCCTTCCACCGGGGTCGCTCCTGCATCGAACCCACGAGGTGCCTCAGCGCGTCTTGAGCGATCTTGCTGATCTGCTCCTGCGCGACGCCGATGTCGTCGCGCTCCCGCTGCCATTCCTGGCCGGCGGAGCTTTGGATCTTGAAACCGTGCTTCTCGGAGTACGAGAGCAGGCTCAACGACCGGAGCTTCTCCAGCGCATCGGTCACGGCCTGCACGCGGTTGCCCTCGCCGAGCTTGGAGTAGAGGCAAGCCGCCAGGAGGGGCGGCATCGTCGGCGTCTGCTCCTGGATCAGCTCCAGAAGCGCGACGGCCTTCGCGACCCGCTGGGCGAGAACGTCGTCACGCACCTGGGGATCGTTGAAGATGCGCGAGAGGGTCGTTTGCACGTCAGCGTCGAGCGCCGAGTGCTGCACCTCGAAGATCGCATCGAGCGTGACGAGTGAGCCCACCTCGCCGTCGGCGAGCGTCTGCTCGCGGAACAACTCGCCGAGGAGCTGGAGGAGACCGCGGATGGCGTGGTCGTCGCCCTGCACGCGGGTCGAGCGCGTGCGAAGGTTCGACGTGACCTGCATGAGGAGGTCGATGTGCCCGGGCAGCATCGGGTAGACCTCGACGAAATCCTCCTCGGTGATCTCTTCGCAGGCGTACCCGTAGAGCTTCAGGTCACCCCGGTGCTTCTGGAAAAGATCGCGCAGCGTGCTCTCCAGGTGGGGCTTCTTCTTGAGGAGCCGCTTGTGGACGACATCGCGGATGTTCGTCGTCCCGAGATGAACGCGAAGGTGCGTCGGGAAGCGGTCCTTGAGCTTGCCGAGGTTGTTCGTCTCCGCCGTATCTTCGAGCTTCTGCTGGCCGGTCGCGAAGAGCCAGACGCGGCCCTTGAGGCGCTGCCCCAGCTCCGAGACGAACGACTGGAGCTTAAGCATCCGGCTCTCGTCCTGGTGGACGTACTGACTCACCTCGTCCACGACGATGAAGAGCGACTTGTTCTCCTCGCGGACGTGGATCATCGCGTCGATGGCCTCGACGACCTCGCGGACGCTCGTGCCGGAGCCGGTGCGAGAGCCCGCCCGGCTGTCGATCCAGCTCGTCGGCTCAGGGTAGCGATCGGGCTTCATCACGTGGAGCACGTGGGAGAAGTGGTCGTCCGCCTGCTCCTCCTCCTTCGCGACCTTCCAGTCCTTGCCGAGAGTCTTCTTGGCGGCCTGCACGAAGGCGTCCCACTCGCCATCGCGCTCCAAGCGCAGCTCGAAGTCGGCGACGAGATTGCTCTTCGAGCAGTAGCCGAGCCGCGACTGTACGAGCCGAAGTACGGCCGAGTGGATGTGCTCGTTGTCCCGCGCCACGCCGCCGATGTCGAAGACGACGGCCATCGGGTTCACGAGCTTGGCCATGGCCTCCCAGGCCTCGACCAGCTCTTGTCGACGCGGAGAGTCGTCGCGGTTCAAGAGCGCCGTCCAAAGGGGCGTCTTGTCGGGGAGGACCACGCCGTCGAGCGAGAGGCCGAGGAGCTTCGCGAAGCTCGACTTACCGGAGCCGTAGAAGCCCGAGATCCACGACGCTGGCAGCTCGGGGCCGCCCTTCTTCGTCAGCTCGTGCTGGATGCCTTGGAGCAGGCGGACGAACTGCTCGTGGATGCCCGACTTCACCCGATGCGCTCGCGGATCGCCCTCGGGATAGCCGCCCGTGATGATGTACTCGCTTACCTCCGACTGGAGCTTCGCGGGCGACTGCTCGTGGAAGTACACGACCGGCGGGATGTCCCGGGTCACATCGGCTACGAACAGGTCTCGGATCTTCATGTGCTGGCTCACGGGTAGATGCGGGGGCGGTAGTCGCGGTCGGCGTCCAGCTCGCCCATGAAGGAGAGCGCCGTGGTGTCCTTGCGCTCGCCTGGATAGAGCAGCACGACGGGGATGTTCCGCGTCTTGCCGTCGATGTGCTTCAGGAGCGCGGACGATCGGAAGAACGGGTAGAGGGCGCCGGCCCGTCCGATGAGGACGAGGGTCCGGTCCGCACGATCGGGGTTCTGCTCGGCGAAGTCGGTGATGAGCTTCGCCACGTCCGCCGCGATCCCCTCCGGCCCCTCGATGTGGGGCGCGATCTTGTCGCGCAGATACGCGAGGGCTCGCTCGGGGTCCTTCTCGTAGAGGCGTCGCTCTCGGTTGACGAGCGCCTCGACGTTCGTCTGGCCGGTCGCGCGGATGCGGTCGAGGAGGATCTTCTGGAGGGAGATCGGCAACACGCCCCACCCCTCGGCGCTCAGCTCGTCGGTGAGCCGGCGCATGAGCTGGCGGAGCTTGAACTCGTCCTTCGGGCGGTACGGCAGGATCGCGAAGCGGTAGTTCCGCATCGTGCTGATCTGCGGGCCGTCCTCGGCGAGCAGATCGCGCCGGAGCGCAGCCACGGCCTCGTTGAGCGAGGACTCTTGGAAGAAGGGCTCGGTTGTCAAAGCGCGGCCTCCGCCCACGCAGTCAGCGTGGGGGCCTCCCACTCGAACTCGGTGAGATGCGCCATCCGGCGGAAGGTCATCCCCCGCAGCGATCGGAGCCGCTGGTCGAGGACGCCCTCCGCCAGGCCGACGGACGTGAGGTAGGGGTTCTCCGTCAGCGTGCCCGCGAACCGGAGCCCTCGGAGCAGATGCATCAGGTAGGCGAGCGCGAGGTCGGGCACCTTGGGCATCAAGAGCGCGCGTGGATCCCGCTTGGCGGAGACGACGCCGGCTTCAGACGCCGCGGAGAGCAGCTTGCTCGCGAACTGGACGAGCGTCGCCTCCGACCATCGATCGGGAAACTCGTTCTTCACCCAGCGGAGCACCACCTCGCGGTCCACCTTTGGGTCGCGGAGCCCGCGCCGCTCGACGAGGAACTGCCCGGTGAACCGCCGGTAGAGCGGGTCGGACAGTTGGAGGTGCCAGTGGCAGACGACCTGCCGCGTCGCCGCGTCCATCGAGCGCCATCGCCGGAGGACATCGAGCGCCTCGGGGAAGGCGTCGTAGCGGTCCACGAAGTTCGAGAGGAGGAAGCGGACCCGTTCGAGGCTCTTGCTCCCGAACCATCGGTGCTCGAACGCGACGAGCCCGCGGTCCGCGGCGGGGACAGAGGGAACGACGTGCTCCCAGTACGAGCGCGACTCCTCGATCCCGAGCGCGAGACGGAGGATCCGCGTGTGGACCTCCGTCGCCTCGGCGGGACGTTCGGGTCGGCCGCTCGCGCGGTCCTTTATCACGGGCACGACCTCCACCCCCTGTCACCCCTCCAGCTTGAAGAACGGTAGCGGGTACTGCTCGGCGAGCGGGACAAGAGCCGCAGCGAGCCGCTTCACGAGCACGTCGGGAGCCTCGGGGCGCTGCCCCTTCAACTGGCGGCCGTTCGGCACCGTCGTGAACGGCACGTCGCCCTGGAGGGTCGCGACGAGCTTCTCCTTCGAGAAGTCGGCGGTGAGCGGTAGCGGAAGCGCCAGGGCCTCCGCGGGCTTCTTCCCCGAGCGCTTGTGCGACGCGAGACGATCGCCGAGCTGCTCGTCTACCTCGAAGCCCAGGAAGTAGAGCGACCGCATCTTGTCGGGGTCGGCCATCTTCCCGCGCGCCTTCGCGTCCGTACGCCGGGCCACCTCGCGGACGGCTTCGAGCGACGCCCAGGCGTGCGTCTGCGGGAGCAGGCGAGCGAAAAAGTCGCCTCCGCCCGCGTCGTCGATCAAGTCCGTGTCCCACCAGCCGAGCCGTCTTGGCGAGCAGCGACCCTCGCCGGCCCACGCGATCGTGAGCTGCATTACAAGGATTGCGTCGAGCGTTTCATCCGGGATCAGGGTAGACATGCGGCCGCCGAGAGTACGCCCGCTAGACGGACATGTTCAAGGTTGGGTAGTATGTCTCGCGTGCGAGGCCGCCGACAACTCGAACCCGCTGGTCCGATAACGATCGCCGAGGCTGCTAAGCTGCTCGGCGTGAGCCTGCCGACGATGCGCCGATGGGACGAGAGCGGGAAATTCCCCGCACGCCGTCACCGATCACCTCGTCCCGCATGTACCACGCGGGACGAGGTGATGGAGTTTCGGAAGAAGATCGTCGAGGAGGAGAGGGCGGCGTAGTGTGACCTCGGGGGGGACATTCAGAATGACGAACCCGCCGGGGACCCCCGCGCCCGTCGTTGCGACGACTTCCTACCGCGACCTGGCGCCCTTGGAAGAAGGTGGGCGCACGGCACGCGAGGGCTTTGCCTACCAAGATCATGTCACGGCGACGAAGTGCCTCGACATGCTCTTGCCTCATGGGCCGAGCGAGGTCTGGTGCGAAGCTGAGGACGACATCGTGCTCGTGTGGAGCGTCGGCGGCGCGGAGGAATTCGAGTTCGTTCAGGTGAAGGCGCACAACCTCGGGCAAGCGTGGACGGTTGCCAAGCTGTGCGCCCGCGAGCCGGCGAAGGACGGGAAGGCGAAGAAGGCCTCCATTGTCGAGAAGTCTCTCGCCCACGACCGGGGCAAGGAGGCGTGTCGCTTTCGCCTCGTCACTACCTGGGCTCCCGAGGCCGTTCTCAACGTGCTCAGCACACCTCTCATGGCCCGCTCCTCTCCTCAGGTCGTCCCTGACCTGGGCGCAGCAACGAAGGCGATCGAGGACCAGCTTGGTGGCACTCACAACTCGCCAAACGGTCACTCGATGGGGTTTTGGGTCGAGCGGACCACATGGGAACATCGAGCGACGGTGGACGACATCAAGAACGAGAACATCGTCAAGCTCAATCGCATCCTCGACATCGCTGGCGAGTCCCTCGCACCGGACCAATGCGACGAGCTGTATGCCCTTCTGTTCGCGAAGGTGCAGGACGCGGCGCTAGCCCACGCTGTAACGCACAAGCTCGACAAGCGACTCCTGCGCGACGCTCTTCGGCAATGGCTCCTTGGACGTGCGAAGCGGATCCAGCATCCGACACACTCGGGCGGGACTGGGCCACTCGTGACCAAGCTGACCGAAGCGGCTATCGATGCTTCGCTCATCGAGGGGGCGAAAGAAATGCGGCGCCACTACGTTGCGGAAGCCCGCGTTCCCAAATACCTGCCGGCCGACGACCGAGAGACGATCGAGCTGGAGGTTGTCGCAACACTGCACGCCCTCAAGGTCGCGCTCGACTCGGGCAAGTACACCGACGACAGTCGGGAGTTCCTCGAACGGTGCCAGGACGAACTGCGCAAGATGCGCGACACCCTAGCCGGCCATCGACCGTCCAACAGCCTTCTCTACGGCTGCATGTACGAGATCATGAACCGCTGCCTCCACCGTCTCGCGAGGGCAAGGCCGTGAAGCTCGCAGCCGAACTTGCACACTACCCAGCGGCACGTCCGCTGAATGCGGACCAGGTAGTCGAGTATCACGCTGCTCGCCTCTTGCTCCTGCTCCACGTGTGCGGGTCCAAGGGGCAGATTCACGGTCTCACGAAGCTGGCCAAGCTCGACTTCTTCGTACGCTATCCCGCGTTCTTCGAGCGTGCGGCAAAGGAACTCGACATGTCGCTCGTCGCCGGCACGCCTGTCAACGACTCGGCCATGGTACGGCACCACTATGGGCCGTGGGACCCGCGCTACTATCAGGTCCTCGCCTACCTGGAAGGACGCGAACTGATCACCGTCGAGAAGGAGAAGAGTGCATTCGTCTTCGCCTTGACGAACGCGGGCGTCGCTGCTGCCAAACAACTCGCCGCGGCCGCCGCGTACTCCGACATCGTTCTGCACATGAAGAACGTCAAAGCGGCCTTCGGCAGCAAGAGTGGGGACTGGCTCAAGAAGCTCGTCTACAGCGTCTTTGACGATGAGGTGGCGAAACTCTCTCGCGGGCAGGTCATCCGATGAGCGCACGCACGGTCCGAGTTGGGCTCGTCGAGCGGTTTTCCCACCACGAGTTGGTCGATCAGCTTGACCTTAGGCCTGGGGTGAACGTCGTCGTCGGGAGCAAGGACACCGGTAAGACTGGGTGGTTACGTACCATCTCGTTCCTCCTCGGAGATACGGATGGTCCGGAAGGCGCTCTTGGCGCAGGCATCGCCGGAAAGTTCGATTCGGCAAGGCTCCGCTTGCACATCGGGCCCGACGAAGAAGTCGTGTTGGAGCGACGGTGGAAGGAGGCCGGGGCCAAGCACAAGGTCTTCATCAACGGCGACGGGATCGCATCGGGCGGGTTCTCCGAATGGATGCAGAAGAAGCTCGGCGTCCCACTCGTTCGGTTCCCGAGAGGCAACCCGTACTCCGGTGCGACGTGGCCGGAGTTGAGCTGGAGAATGCTCTTCCGACACGTCTACCGCGAAGAGCGCTTCTGGGCCGACCTGGCGGACAAGCAGCCGGAGCGAGAACAACACGCGTGCCTGCTGCAATTCCTTGGTGCCGCGAAACGGCTCTACCCAGAGGAACTCGGCGAGGAGATCCGGCTGCGCCAAGACCTCCTGCGTCTGCGGGCACGACGAGATCAGTTCGAAGACGTTCTCCAGCAGGCGGCAAAGGGCTTACTGGCCGATCCCTCGCTCTCGAACGCAGTGACGCGAGACTCGATTGCAGCCGGGATTGAGCGGCTGCGCGCAGAGGTCGAGCGGCTTGGGCGCCAGCGGGAAGAGATCCTCGCCGACGCAATAACTCCGAAGGCCGGATCTTCCCCTCAGGGCTTGGACCTCGATCTTCAGCTTGCCGAGCAGCGGGTGTCCCTGATCGCCGAGCACGAGCGTGTGGCGGGAGCATTGGCTGCGATCGCGCGGCGTCTTGGCGAGCTGACGACGTACCGCACGAATGTTTCCGCGGAGCTGACCCGCATCAAGCGTGTTGCGGTCGCCGAAGAAGTCTTCCGGCCGCTCAGCGTTACGCGTTGTCCTCATTGCGATCAGAAGGTGTCACCCGCGGGGGTGGCTCCCGGCACGTGCTTCGTTTGCCATCAGCATCTGGCCTGGGAGCCGACAAGCGGGGGCCGCGGAGCAACGCGGCGCCTTGCTTTCGAGCATGAGCAGCTCGAAGGGGAAACCGAGGAATTGGACGACCTCGTGAAGCGCCTCCAGTCCGAGCAAAGTGAGCTGGCGCACGTCTTGCGGCGTCTTGATGCCTCACTCTCGGAAATCGACGTGCGCCTGCGCCCTGTGAGAGCGGCGCTCGCGGCGGCTCCGCCCGTGGGATTGGAGGCAACGGCCACACGTGTTGGACAGGTTGAAGAGCGCATTGCCCAACTCCTTCGTCTCCAGGAGACCCTCGACCAGCGCGACAAGCTCACGGAGCAGATCGACACGCTAGAAGCGAAGGCGCAGACGACGGGCGCACACGTCGAGGAGAAGAGCGCTGGGGTTGAATTCGAGAAGATGTCGCAGGAACTTACCGACGGCATCAACGAGTATCTGAACCTACTGAACGAAGGGGACGCCGGCCGGTGGATGCACGAGCCGTTGCGCTTTCGGATCAACGACAGGTCCTTCAAGCTTCTGGTCGGCGAGGCGTCGTGGTCTTCCGTCGGGGCAACGTCCGTGGGGATGGTCCTTCTCGCGTATCACTACGCTCTGCTGAAACTCTCCGGTCGCGAGGACCGCAACTACCCTGGCCTCGCACTTATCGACTTCCCCATGACTCTGGCCGACGGCACATCGATCGCCAATAAGGAGAACTACCTCGTCGAGCCGTTTGTCGCTCTTGCGAAGGCGAACGCAGCCACGCAGTCGATTATCTGCGGCCGTTCGTTCAAGGGCCTGAAGGGGGCGCACCGAATCCAGCTCAGCGAAGTCTGGACCCAGGGAGTAGTCCCCGCGTTGACGTTTGAGGCGCTTCCTCCCGCTGGACCGCGGGAGCTTGATCTCACGGTGGCTGCCCATTTCCACAGCCGACAGGAGCAGGTCATGATGGTCCTCGATCAAGCCGAGGTAGCGCGCTTGGCGAAGCTCCTGCCGGATCTCGGTGCTGCCATTGCGGCAGGTCGGAGCTGGCCCGGCAAGGACGTTACTGTCCGATGGAGCGGGGGGACGTACGTAACGAAGCTCGTCCACCACATCGACAACGGCAACGTGAAGTTCACTGTGCGAAAGCGAGAGGCCAAACGGCTCTGGGACTACCTCAACGAACTGCTCCGGGGGACCAACCCGGAGAGAGACTTCGCGGCTCGCTACTCCCTGGGAACTCAGGGGGTGCTTGATGAGTTCTTCGTCGATTTCCGGATGACTCCCCCGACGATCTAGCGGTGCCCGGCCTGCCCGTTCACATGGTTCCCGAACGGTTCGGGATCGACGGGAACCCCGCGAGCGGCTGGCGATGCTGCGTCTGCCCGGCACCTTCTCATGTACGGGGCGTGCCTGGTCGATGCACCGCGGTTTCATTTCCGCCCACCCCCGGACTCGCAACAGATCAAGCCTTCTGTTGCGAGTCGTCGAAGAACGGTAGCCAAGGTCCCGCGTACGACGGGGCCCGGGCGGCGGACGGTGGTAGCCGCGCCCTCTCCGAGAACACCACCTCGACGATCTCCTCGCCGGGGGGAAGTTGGCCAGCGCACGGAACATGCTGACCCCTCTTGGCTGCCTTCCCGAGGTCGGGTGGTGGCGGGGTGCCCCCGAGCTGCGGGAGGAGAGTCTAGGCGGGCGGTTCATGGCGAAATCTACCCGATCGGTCCAGGTCTCTAGCGTCGTCTGAAGGCCGCGAAGGGCGTGCTCAGCGTCGGGCTGCGAAGACTGTTTCCTCGACGCCTTCGCCGCTGCGGGAGCGAGCCGCCGCTTCAGGTCGCGCACCGATAGTCCCTCGGCAAGGACGGCCTCGATGTAGTCGTTGCGCTTCTTGGGGCTCGTGACCGTCGCGAGGAGCTGCAAGTGCGAGAAGCTGATCGGGAGCCCGGTCGCGCTCTCCCGCCGAAGGAGCTCACTGAGCTCCTTCGACGACCAGCAGGCAGCCACTTTCGCGTGCTGGTAGAGCAGCGTCTTGTCGTAGCCCAGCACGACGGCGAGCTGCTTTACGCCCCGCTTCCCGTACTTGTCGGCGTCGTCCTGGATGGCGTTCACCAGGGCGCCCAGCCGATGCCGAACCTCCGCGTCCTGGGTTCCGGCGGACGCGAGGCCCCGCGGATCTTGTTGCACTCCTTGCGGAGCGCCGTGGTCATCTTCTGGAGCGTGCGCTCCGCACGGCTCGGCTTCGGTTCGAGGTCTTCCTTTCGCATCGCTTGGCTCCTGGCCGGGAGCATACCCTCAGCCGCGGCACATCCGGGTCGAGTATCCGTGGCCGTCGTGCGCCGTCAGCCGCGGGACCGTCGGGCGCAAGTATTTGGAATTACAGGGGATAATACTGATGAAGGAGGTCTCGCTCGAGAGATTCACGTCCATGAAGAACCACAGGCTCCTCGTGAAAGTGCTGCGCATCACCGCAGCGGTCCTCGCGATGGCCGCGCAGGTGCTCCTCGCCTGCTTGGGCTAGTCGCCCACGCTGTCCCTGTCCACCGCGACCCTTCGTTCGGGTCGCCCTTTTTCATTCCGTCCAGCTCGAACAGCGCCCTCATCGGCGCTCAGGAGAGATCCCCATGTCCCAGGCCAACGAGAACGCCACGTCCGCTGTCTCCTCCTACGTCCTCCGCGTGTTCGCGAATGAGTCCGTGAAGAAGGGCGCCGCCGCCGCGGTCGCCGGCCTCCTGGTCGCGGCCGTGTCGGAGGCGATCTGGCCGTCACGGTGAGCGAGCTGATCGGCGAGGCCCTGCTGGAGCTGATCCGGCAGGGCGTTCCGCAGCGCGTGCCGACGGCCGCGGAGGTGTTCGACTGGCTCCGGGAGGCGGCAGCCCCGCCCCCGGGTGTCGAGCTCTTCAGCGCCGACGGCGCAGCGTTCACCGGCATCCTCATCGTCGACCGGAACCGGCCGATCTTCATGCTCGCCGCACGGCAGGGCCCGGTGCCGCGCATCCACATGGGCCCGTCCGCGCCGCCCAGCGCTCCGCGCTACGGTTCGCCCTACGGCCAGCGGTCCTTGTTCGACGAGGACGACGAGGCCTACTGGCGCGACGGCCATGCCGGCTGGCCGCGGTAAGCTTGGCCTCGGAGCTGAGCCCCCAGCCGTGCCGCTCGGGGGCGAACTCGCGGCACCGGAAGCCGAGCTGCTCCGCATCGTCCTGCGGAGCCAGCGAATCGCGGACCGCCTCGCCCGCGCTCCTGGCGGGTGGAGAGACCTGAGCGAGCACGAGCTGGAGCAGCTCCGGCTCACGAAGGTCCAGCGTCGCGCCGTCCTGGCGTTGCAGCAGCTCGTTCGCAGCGGCTACCCCTCGCTGCCGAAGCACAGGTTCTCGTGCTCGGCGGACATCTCCCGCATCTACGCCGACCGGCTGAGCGGGCTCGTATACGAGGTGATGCTCGGTCTCGCGCTCAACGGCCGGAACGAGTTCATGGCCGAGCTCGAGCTGGCGCGGGGCGGGAGGCACGGCGCCGCGCTCACCGTCGCCGATGCGCTGCGGCCGATCGTCCGTGCCGGCGCCAGCGCGTTCGTCCTCGTGCACAACCACCCGGGCGGAGATCCGATGCCCAGCCCGGAGGACATCGCGCTCACGACGGCGATGAAAAGGGCGGCTGACCTCGTGAGCATTCCTCTGGTCGACCACATCATCATTGGAGGTCGCGGCGGAGGATTCAGCTCCATGCTCGACCTCTGCATCATCCAGTAAGCAGGCTGCCGACAGAACATATCGACGGCATCGTCGTGCTGCATTGGCCCACAGCAGCGCAGACGCCCCTCTTGCAAATCCTGACCCGTAAGGCGCCCGCTGGCACGAGCTCTCGTGCTCCGGGCTCCTTTCCGTTTTCGCAGAAAGGAACATCTCATGCGCATCAACGGTCGTACGCTCCGCCCCTCGACCCTCGCCGAGCGCCGTCTGCTCCTGTCGCTCGGCACTGCCTCCCTGCGCGTGCCGCGCAGCATGAATCCGTTCGCCGTCGCCCGTCGGCTGCGCCGCGCCGCGCTGGGCAACAGCCCCGATCACGACTTCGCCCGCGACCTGGTCAAGGCGAAGAGGCGGACCGACCAGCTTCCGGTGCCCTCGCCGGACCTGGACCTTCCGGAGCCCACGAACCCCGACGAGGGCGTGATCGTCCATGGCCGGGCGGCGTAGCGGCCTGGCAGGTCTCGAGCGCGTTCTTCGCGCGCTCGAGCCCGGGTCGCACAACATCGGGGATTACATCGCCGAGCACGACGAGGAACTCTCGGTGCTGCTCGGCGTTGACACCGGCGAGCTCCGGGGGCTGGCCGGCAAGCTCGATGAAGAGGCGGCTCCACGGGTCCGCGCGCTCCTCCAGCAGCGAGCCGAAGCCCGCACGCTGCGTCATCAGGCTGCCCGTCGCGATGCCGTCTTGGCGGCAGCCCAGCGGCTTGCCATGACGGCAGTCTGGCGGGAAAGCGCGGCGCTGCTGGACATGAGCGCCCTCCTCGGCGACCTGCTCGCGGATGTGACGATCCAGCACATCAGCCTGGTGAGCCGTGTCTTCGCGGTACATCTGCCCCGCAAGAAGCTGGTCGAGGTCGCAGATGTACTTCCGAGGCAGTTCGCTGATCTGGTGAGCTGGGTGGACCGGACCGGACTCCACTTCCGCTGGCGTCAGGGGCGGGGCGGGCTGAGCCTCTACTCGCAGGTGGTGCCAGCCAGCGAGTCCGCCCACGTCCTCCACGTCAACATCCAGGCTCCTGCCTTCAGGAAGCACCGGCCAGCTCCAGCTTCCCCGGAACGCCGAAGCCACAACGCCCCTCGCCCAAACCCCGAGAGTGCAGCGCCCGCTGGCCCTCGCAGCACGGGATGGCTCGCCGACGCTCTCACCGAAGCTGCGTTCCCGGCCTAGCAGTCGCCGCGGTCCATCGACTTCCGGTGGACCGCTGCTTTGGGCAGCGTGCGGGTCGTTCCGCGCAGCGCCCGCTTCTTCTCCACCACCACACACTCACTCTCCACGACAAGGAGTCCACACCATGAACAGCGCACCGGCGACGCTCGAGCGCGCCCAGCGGCGCCTCGCTGCCGCGGGAGGTCGCCACATCGGCGATCTCATCTCCTGGAACACCGACCGCATCGACGTGACGCGCGAGGCCGCTCGCCGCGTCTTCGCGACCGAGGGGCTCGGCCACCTCATCCCGGACATGGATCCGGCCACCGCGCTCTCGCGCGCCGCGGCCGAGGTGAAGCGCCCGTCCGGCATCCTCGTCCGGCCCTTCGCTCGGCCCAAGGGCGACACGAGCGCCGCCGTGGGCATCTACGTGCAGAAGACCCGCGAGGGCGAGGCCGGCGACGAGTACGTCTGCGGTGCGCGCTGCCGGGTCGACCGGCACACGGGCACCATCGTGGGCCTGCCGCCCGACGGCGCGCCCCCGATTGCGGAGGCGCTCGCGCACGCCGAGGCCATGGCCGCCCACGGGAACCACCTCGTCACGCACGCCGAGACGCGGGACATCTCCTTCGCCATGGTCGCGACGGCCAAGGCGCTCTCCGGCGTTCCGCTGCGGGACCGCGGCGGGTTCTACCTGCTTCCGCCGTCCACGTGCGGTGCCTGGCTCCGGCTCCGGCCGGGCATCGAGCAGCTCGGCGTGAAACCGATCCGGATCGAGATGCACGACGCGCCCGACAACGTCGCCGTGGCCAGGGCGGCGGCGCAGGGCGCGCTGGAGGCGGACGTCGCGGAGCTCATCGCCGACCTCGACAAGGCGGCGTCCGAGGGCATGCGCCAGAACGCGCTGGCGCGGCGGGTCGAGCTCTGCAAGGAGCTCACGGCCAAGGCCGAGCTTTACCGCGGCGTCCTGGCCGGGGTGGCGGACCGGATCACCGCGCGTGTCAAAGAGCTCCAGCACAGCTTCCAGCTCCAGCTCGACGGCGGAGATGGCGTGTCGTTCACCATCCCCGTGGTCAACGACTGAGAAGGCCGGGCCTGTCGATGGGGAGACGCCTCGCCGTGGGTGACACCGCGGCGAGGCACCGGCGCAGCATACCCGCTGCGCAGACACATGAGGTGATGATGAAGTCCACGACCAACAATTCGGTGGATATGACGTCTGTGCGGCACAGGTTCCGGACCGTGCGTGACAGCTTGCTTTCCG
Source organism: Sorangium sp. So ce836 (assembly GCF_028553905.1). Classification (NCBI taxonomy): domain Bacteria; kingdom Pseudomonadati; phylum Myxococcota; order Polyangiales; family Polyangiaceae; genus Sorangium; species Sorangium sp. So ce836. The sequence goes on from NZ_CP102233.1 coordinate 13,137,660, forward strand.
CCTTCCGGGAGCGCGAGAACGCGGTCGAGTGCATCCTGCTCGCTGCCCTCTCGGGCAATCACGCGCTGCTCGTGGGCCCTCCGGGCACGGCGAAGAGCGCCCTGTTCTTCGGGTTCCTGTCGTGCTTTCCGGACGCGCGGAAGTTCCAGACGCTGGTGACCAAGTTCGGGACCGAGGACGAGTACTTCGGCCCGGTGAAGCTCAGCGCCCTGAAGAACGATCTCTGGGAGCGCAATCTCGACGGCCGGCTCGCCGGGGTCGAGTGCGCCTTCCTCGACGAGGTGTTCAAGGGGTCCGACTCGGTGCTCAACGCCTTCCTGTCGGCGATGAACGAGCGGCTCTACAAGGGTCGGCCGATCCCGCTGCGGATGCTGGTCGGCGCGTCGAATGAGCTGCCCGAGGAGGAGAACTTGGCGGCGGTGTACGACCGCTTTCTGCTGCGCGACTTGGTGGAGTACGTGCAGGCGGACGCGACCTGGATGCAGCTCGTCGCGACGCCGCCCGCCTACACGGCACCGGCCCAGATCAAGCTCGCCGAGTGGGACGCGGCTCGGACGGACGTCGGCCGGATAGTGCTGCCCGAGCGCATCGTGCAGGAGCTCCTCCGGATCCGGAACGAGCTCAAGGCCAACGGGATCGTCGTCTCCGACCGGCGCTGGATCGCGCTCACCCGGGTGCTCCGTGCCGCCGCCTGGCTCGACGACTGCGCCGAGGTCGAGCTGGATCACCTCGCCGTGCTCCGGTACGGCCTCTGGCAGAAGCCGGACGATCGCGCGCGGGTCGTCGCCGTGCTCGACACGGTGGACCGGAGCGCCATCGCCAAGGCGATCACCGTCGTGGACGAAGCCCTGCGCGCCTACGCCCACCGGCCCACGGAGGCGGCGGCCTACCTGGAGGCGCTCCCCAAGCTCGCTGCCGACGTCACCGATGCGGCCAAGCGAGTGCAGGAGCAGCTCAAGGAGGGCGTGTCCCGCCGGGCGCAGGCGCGCATCCAGCCGAAGCTCGACGAGCTGAAGAAGGTCCACGACGCGCTCAAGGCCGACCTGGCGAAGCGCTACGCCCTGTAGGAGGTCGCGATGGGGACCTTCCTCCAGGCTCGGCGCGCACACCGCGCCGTGGCGGTCGCAGCGGACCAGGATGCCGCTGCGGCCGGGGACCTCTGGAACGCGATCGTCGGGGCCCGGAGCGAGCCGCTCGCGGGTTCCTTCGCCGAGGCGGTGCAGGACACCGCACCGGTGGAGCACGCCGCGCTGCTCGCGTCCGACGACGTGGCGGCGGCGTACGCCTTCGAGCGGCTGTGGGCCTGCCTCCCTGCCCTGCCCCCGAGGGCCTCGCCGTTCGAGCTACGCGGCGTCGCCCGGGAGAGGTGGGCAGCCTTCGATGCGCAGGCCCGGCGAACTGAGCATCTTGCCGGCGGGTTTGGCTGGGACGTCAGCGCGGCGTGGACCCACGCGCGCGATGTCGAGCTCGCCCACGGGGACCTCCACCAGGTCGAGCGCATCGCTCGCCTCGCTGGCCGCATGTACGTGGCCCTGCGGGGTGCCCGGGCCAACCGGGTCCACGGCGTGCCTGCGGAGGTCTACTCGGTCGAGCAGGGCAACGACGTGTCCCGTCTGCTGCCGGCCGAGCAGGTGCTGCTCATGGAGCCCGTCCTGGAGACGGTGGTCCTGGAGCGGATCGCCTCCCGCCGGGCCGCGCAGTACGCCGTCCGTGGCGAGGCGAAGAAGTCGAAGGGACCGCTCGTGATCGCGCTCGACGAGTCCGGGAGCATGCATGCTGCCCGGAACGAGTGGGCGAAAGCCGCGACGGTCGCGCTCTGCCGGGTCGCGTTCGACGAGAAGCGGCCGGTCGCCGTGGTCCACTACTCGAGCTCTACCGTCGTGCAGGCCATCAAGCCCGGCGACACGGAGGCGGTCCTACGGATGGTGCGGCACTTCCTCGGCGGGGGGACGGCCATCGGCCTCGCGCTCGGCATGGCCGTGCAGCAGGTCCGGCAGCTCGCCCGGCGGGGCCATCAGGGCGCCGACATCATCCTCGTCACCGACGGCGTGGACGGGGACCAGGCGGCTCAGGAAGCGGCCATCCGCGACGGCCAGGCGCTCGGGGGGCGGCTCTGGACGGTGGCCATCGAGTGCGAGGTGCCCGAGACCTCACCGCTCCGAGCCAAGGCCGCGCACTACATGCGCCTCGGCGGCGCAGAGCTCACGAAAGGCGAGAGCGTCTCTCTCCTGGCCGGCGCCACGTAATCCCAACCGGAGGAAAACAAGATGCCGGACAACGACGAGCTCGAGTTCGAGGTCATCGAGGCGTACACGCGCGCCCAGGCCATCGCAGATGGCACCCTGGTGGACGTGACGTCAACGGCGCGGGAGATGGCTATCAGGCTTCCCGTCGCCGTGACGCACTCCGTCTGGGCCCGCTATGTGATGCTGACGCCGGCTGCGCAGCGGGCCGGCAACGACGAGCGCGGCCGATTGTGGGATGTCCTCTGGATGTTCCGCGCGGCGGCCCAGCGCGCACCCGAAGCAAACGAGATCATCTTCTCGCTGTACGTGGTCACCGACTCTGCCAAACCTTCGCTGGTGGAGCTCAAGGCGGTCTGCGGCCCCGGCGACAACGCCGAGCCCGTGATCACCATTATGCTGCCGGAAGAGGATTGAGGCGACCGCAGCTTCGGGCCGGTCTCGGAGCTGCATCTCTGCCTCTCCTGCAGCTCTCTCGTGCTGCACAGTCTCCCTGTGATGCAGCGATTCATCATCTCAGCTTGAAGTAGTGCAGCCCGCGGCGACGCCAATCGCCCGGGCTGCGTGGCCGAAACCTCAAGGACCGAGGTTGCGACATGCTGATTGTAGTCCGCCCGCTGTCCGCGGGCCAAGGGGGCCGTGCGCCTTCGCGACGGCGCCCTCGCTCCCGTCCGCCTTCCCTGAACGACACCGACGCGATCCGGCTCACCGCCGCGCTCCATAACCCGCTGCGGCTGTACGGCCACCGCTCCTCACCCGCCGGACGCATGGGCATCCGCGCGCGAAACTGCCGGCACACCGCTGCCGACCCGCACCGCGCGTCGCCAGCCATAGCCAAGGGCGCGGCCCAGGCGACCGGCACCACGGGATACAGCCGGTTGAGCGCGCCCGGAGCGGCTGACGGCTACCGGAACTCCGAGAGGGGCGGGTGAGCCGCGAGCGCAAGGGGCCGCGCCGCCCCTCCGCTGCGCCACATCCCCCGGCCCGACCGAGCATCGCCGCCGTCATGGCGGAGCGGGCCTTCATCGTGGCCACGCTCATCTCCTGCGGCGTCCCCGCACGTGACAGCGCCGACGTCGCGCAGGCTGTCGTCCTGGGCGCGTGGAAGGCCATCGAGGCGGGCCGGTATCGTCCCGACCCTGCCGCGAACGCTCGGCAGGTGCTCCGCCGGTGGCTCCGCGGGGTCGCGTGGCGGCAGGCGACCCACTACCTCGGCAGCGCGTACGTGCGTCACGAGGTCCTGCACCAGGAGCCGCTCGGCCTTCTGCACCATGTCGTGGGCCTGAATCTCGAGGCGCAACTCCAGGCGCGCGCCGAGATGGAGGCGCTCCTCGCGCTCTGGCAGATGCCGTTCTGGGCGCGCGAAGTGATCGCCCTGGCGGCTCTGGGCCACGGAGGCGCCGAGATCGCGAGCGTGCTGCACTTGCACCTCGGAACCGCCGCCAGCCGGCTCCGCCGGGCTCGCAAGCTGCTCGCTCGCATGCGCAGGCGAAAGGGGAGCCGATGAACCTCCGAGATCCCAAGCACCGCATGAGCGTCACGTTCCCCGGCAAGCCAGTCACACGGTGCGTATCTCCACACGACATCGAGACCTACCTGGAGTCGAAGGGCTACCAGTCGGCGCTCTCGGTAGAGCGCAACTGGCCCAGGGACATCCCCTACGCCTGGTTGCCGCCCAGGTGGCTGCACCCACAGACCCCGCCGATCCACATTCAGCCCCGTGTGGTCGTGGGCGTGCGCCTCTGCTCGCAGCCGCTGGACAAGGTCATCGAGGCCATCGCGCACAACGAGGGACGCACGCCCGGCGAGGTGCTGCGCGAGATCGCCGTGCACGCCCAGCTGGAGAAGGGCGAGTAGCTTTCTCCGCCCGCCATCTCGATACACAGGGCGCCCTCCTTCTGAGTCTCGGCTCCCATGCCGAGATCCAGAAGGATCGGAGAACCCCCAATTCTCAACCATCTGCCACGTCAGATTCAGCCTCGGTGCACAGCAGCCCTGTGCGCCGTTCTCATCTTGCTCAGGCCAACCTGGAGGCGATACATCATGACAGAGACTCGCCAGTACCCGGCGGACGACGACACGTGGGACGGCCGTACCCAACGACCGCCACCAAACGACGCCATCCGATTCGACGACGCCAGCTACATGCGCAAGTGGATCACCGCGCTTCGGGAGCAGGTGGACCAGGGTCTCAACGCGGCCGAAGACGCCACGCGCCCCGTCCAGGAGCGTGTTCTCTCCAGACACGAGGCGCGCCGCCGCATCGAGAAAGCCACCGAGACCATCTACAACCTGCTCGACGCTGCTGAGCGCGGCCTCCCCTGACGACCGCTCACGCGAAGGCGCCCGCCTGCGCAGGCCTTGCCTGCTACGCGGCGCTCTCCTGTCTCGGCAACCCCCTCTTCAGCAAAGGACCTTCCCCATGAACGCTCACGTCAGCAAGGCCCGCGCCGTCCAATCCGTGGTCGGCGCCATCGAGAAGCAATTCGGAAAGGGAGCCCTCATGGCCCTCGGAAGTGGTGACAGCATCCCCGAAGTCCGGGTCATCCGCACCGGCTCGCTCGCGCTCGACGCCGCCCTCGGCGTCGGCGGGTACCCGCGCGGCCGCGTCGTCGAGATCTACGGCCCGGAGTCATCCGGCAAGACCACCCTCACGCTGCACGCCATACGGGAGGCGCAGCGGACGGGTGGCGTCGCGGCGTTCATCGACGCCGAGCACGCCTTCGACGTCACGTACGCGCGGGCGATCGGCGTAGACATCGACCGCCTCCTCGTGTCCCAGCCGGATAGCGGCGAGCAGGCGCTCGAGATCGCGGAGATGCTGACCCGCTCCTCGGCCGTCGACATCATCGTCATCGACTCGGTCGCCGCGCTCACGCCGAGGGCCGAGATCGAGGGGGACATGGGCGACCAGCACCTCGGGCTGCAGGCGCGGCTGATGAGCCAGGCCCTACGCAAGCTCACCGGCATCGCGCACCGGACCGAGACCACGCTGATCTTCATCAACCAGCTCCGCCACAAGATCGGCGTCGTCTTCGGCAGCCCCGAGACGACCACGGGCGGCAATGCGCTGAAGTTCTACGCGAGCGTGCGCCTCGACGTGCGCCGGATCGGGACCGTGAAGGCGGGCGAGGACACGGTCGGAGCCCGGACACGGGCGAAGATCGTCAAGAACAAGCTGGCGCCGCCCTTCAAGGAGGCGGAGTTCGACATCCGCTGGGGCAAGGGGATCGACGCCGCCGGCGACCTCGTCGACCATGGCCTCTCGACCGGGGTGATCCAGAAGAACGGCGCGCACCTCGCCTTCCGCGGCGAGCACATCGGCCACGGGCGCGATCGAGCTCGTGAGGCGCTGCTCGCGAACGGGACGCTGGCCGCCGCTGTGCGCGCCGGCGTCGAGGCGGCCGGGCACGAGCCCCAGGCGCGCCAGCGGGTCGAAGCCGCGGGAGGCTGAGCCCTCGGCAGCAACGACCAAGAGCAGGTGGACAGCCCGCTGCGCTAGGCCGCGGGCTGTCTCCCCGCCCCCGAGGTCCCACCCGCGGTCATCGCCCGGCGCGAGGGGGCTCCTGCCGGGTGGACTGCACCTCGCTGGAGTTCCCCGCGACGGCCGCGGATCCCGTCGCGCGGCGCAGGCCGCGCTTTCCCATCAGCAACCGAGGAGAGATCATGCTCCAGAAAGTCCGAATCCGAGGCTTCAAGACGATCGTGGACGTCACGTTGGAACTCGGGCAGTTCAACGTGTTCATCGGGCCGAACGGCGCCGGGAAGACAAACCTGCTCGAAGGAATCGCGCTGCTCGGTGCGGCTGCGCAAGGCCAGGTGGAGCCGGACGCCTTGAACGCACGCGGGGTGCGAGTGACGCGGACGCAGCAACGCACGCTCCTCAGGACGTCAGAGCGCCGGCGGACGAAATTGATCATCGAGGCGTGGGCTGAGGGCGCGTTCTACGAAGCCAGGCTCCAGGAGCCCAAGACTTGGTCGTGGTCGTGGAACTTCGCCCGAGAGCGACTGATGGAGAAGGGTGAGGAACTTGCCGCCCGAGAGCGCAGCGTGGGGCGCTTGGCTTTGCATCGAAAGACCGGGGATGTGGTCGCGCTCAAGCCGGAGCATGATCGCGGGATCGCTCCGTTGGTGTGCGCGGCGCATGGCGGGGGACCGCTCAGCACACTGCTCCGTGCCTTGGATCTGTTCGCCATCTACAGCCCGCACGGATCCTCCCCTGAGTCGATGAAAGGTGTGCTACTCGAGTGCGCCCCCGAGCTGCAACGGGAGCGTATCGTCTGGCGACGGATCGTCGACGAGGTGCGCAGGCTCGCGGAGTGGGCCGAGGATGTGTCGGACGAGGGTGTCAGCTTCGCTGACCGTCATCTGCGCCGCGATGCGCGATGGATCTCTACCGGCGCCGCGGACGACGGCACGCGCCTCATCCTGTACACGCTCATGCTGCTACTGCTCCCCGAAGGCCCGTCCGTCTTGGCCCTCGAGAACGCTGACCACGCGCTGAGCCCGCGTCTGGCGCTCCGGGTTGCAGAACGGGTGCAGCACATCTTGCTGAACGAACCCGGACGGCCGCAGTTGCTCACGATCACGCAGAGGCCGGAGGTGCTCGACGCGCTCGAACTCGGGGATGACCGAGTGCGCCTCTTCATCGTGCATCGGAACAAGGGTGGCGCGACGGCGGTGGATCGGGTCGGGTACACCGACGCGCTCGCCAGGTGCACGGAGAGGGGGATGGCGCTCTCGCGGCTGTGGCTATCGGGCGCGCTCGGCGGGATGCCCAACCTGTGAGCGCAAGCCTCACATTAGGCACCAACGCAAGTTCGGAGCACGCGCGGGGATAAGAAGCGTGAAGGAGGACGACCATGAACATTCTGCATCGCGTCGCCCAGCTCGTGCTCGACATCAACAAGATCCAGGCCGAAGCCGTCTTCAAGGTGTACGGTCGATTCGGTCTCTACCGACGGCTGTACATCGTCTGTGGCTTCCCCGAGGGCACCGCAAAGGGGCTCGGGGAGCGGCTACTCGCGCTCGGCCACGAGGGCGTGGCGGAGCAGCACGAGATCCTGTGCCGGTTCACGCGGGGTGACATCGGTGGTGTGCAGCTCATCGAGGAGCTGGCGCAGTGGTTCTCGGGCTACATGGAAAATTGCCAAGCCGCCGCAATGACCGAGTTGCAGGCTGCTGCCTGAATCGGGGCGCAAGGCGCAGGAGGATGGACGGAGACTTCCGCCGTTCTCCTTTTAGCTCCACATTGCTCCTTAACTATGCCCACTCACTCCAGCGCTCAATTGCGCTCACGATACTGCACGAGGTGAAGCCCACCTCGCGGTGCTGCTCCACCGCTCTCGATGTTTTATTCAGGTATCACATCAGGAGAGAACCAGCAGATTCTCTCGTTTACCATTTTGTTTGCCTCCGGAACGGCATATTAGCCGATTCCTCTGCAAGTATAGAGAGATGTTGGCGCGTTCGCCGGGCGACGGATGTGATTGGCAAGCTGCAGACGGGCTGGCGCCGCGAACGGCGCGACAAGCCGCGGCCCGATGCATGGGCGAGACGGCCGCGCGGGGCCTCCTCCACCGCCGGCGCCGACCCGACCTGAACGACGCGGACGCCCTGCACGCAGCGGCCGCTGCGCCGAAAACAGGGTCCCCGCTCCCGCTTTGGCATCGCCTCTTGCCTGCTCTCCCGATCCGCGGCCAAGGCCGACGCCGCCCCGCGCCCAGCTTCATCGACGCCAGCGCGAGGCGTGAGGGCTCCGACCCAGGGCGACGGTCGGGCGGTTACGGCTCAGCGGATCGTTAGGGAACAAGGGTCCACACGTCGCGGCGTTCCTCGGCGAGCTCGTAGGGGCGACGTTCCCCGACAGGGGCGATGTGCAGCTCCAGGCGGCGCGGCAGAGTCCGGTGCTGATGGGCGACCGACTCCGCGAGGCGTTCGAGGACTTCATGCGAGCCGAGTGCCAACGGCAGCCGGTGCTCCTGGTGCTGGAGGATCTGCACTGGGGTGACCTGCTTACGGTGACCCTGATCGACGCCGCGCTCCAAGACGCGAGGGACATGCCTTTCTTCGTGCCGGTGCTCGCCCGCCCGGAGGTCCGCGAGCTCTTCCCGGCGCTCTGGAGAACGAGCGCAAGGGCCTCCGGATCCGCCTCGCGCCGCTGCCCCGGCGCGCGAGCGAGCGGCTCGTGCGGCAGGTGCTCGGCGACAACCTCGGCGCCGAGCCGGTCGAAAAGCTTCTCGCGCGTGCCGAGGGCAACGCGTTCGTGCTGGAGGAGCAGATCCGCGCGATGGCCGAGGGCAGGAGCGAGGGCCTGCCCGAGACGGCGCTCGCGATGGTGCAGGCGCGGCTCGAGGCGCTCGGCATCGAGGAGCGCCGCGTCCTCGGATCCACCGTCTCCATCGCCTCGACGGCGGCATCGTAAGGTCGCGAAATCAGTCGACCCAGGTTTCGACGGATGGAGCACGGGATTGCCTAGGACGGATCCAAGTTGACGCGCCCGAACGTGTCTGATTTTCTGATCGGGGCGCTCCGACGCGATCGGTTGGACGGCGGTCTCGATGGATCACGATGTTCGCTAAGCCGCTGCTCATCATACAGAGGAGATCTCGACCGGCTGCGATAAGCACCTCGGCGGCATCCCGCGGTTTGAGCGAAACCAGGTCACGCAGGATGTGAAGTAACCGAGGAGGGAGGGTGGAGATCTCATGTCGATCAGCTTTTCCAGCCGCGATCCGCTCAAGGCCGGGCTTGACTGCGCGGCAGAGGTCAACCCGCTCACCGGCACGGTCTCGGTCGGCGTCCCGCTCAAGCTCTCCCCTGGCCGCGACGGGTTCGGTCCCGCGCTCGCGCTCGCCTATACCTCGAGCGGCGCCAATTCGCCCTTCGGCGCCGGCTGGGCGCTCGAGGGCGTGCTCTCCGTCGCCGTCGACACCCGCAGGGGCCTGCCCCGCTATGACGGCTCCGACCGCTACAGCTTCGCCGGCATGGAGCTCTTGCCGCAGGAGATCGAGGACGCAGGGGGGTGGCGACCGGTGGCGATCGATCAAGGCGGCTTTCTGGTGCGCCGGTTCCGCGCCCGCGTCGATGCCTCGCGCATCCGCGTGGAGCAGTGGGTCGAGAAGGCGACGGGGCGCGTCCACTGGCGCACGCGAGACGCCGCGAACACGTTGACCATTTACGGAGCCAACCCCGACGGCACGAGCCGGGTGGCCGATCCGGCCGACGAGGGCCGTGTTTTCTCCTGGTTGCCGGAGATCCAGGTGGACGCGCGCGGCAACGCGATACTCTTTACTTACCTCAAGGAGACCCGGGAGGGCGTCGACCTCGCCTCGGCGGCCGAACGCTCGCGCTTCAAGCCCGGCGAGGCCCCCGCCCAGCGCTACCTGAAGTCGATCCGCTACGGCAACGCGAAGCCCGTGAGCGCGGACGGGGCGGTCGCGCCGGATACGGAGTGGCACTTCGAGGTCGTGCTCGACTACGGCGATCACTCGAGCGCCGACCTGCCCGCGCCGGCTCCCGACCGGGCCTGGCCGGCGCGACCGGACCCTTATTCCACTTACCGTGCCGGCTTCGAGGTGCGCACCTTCCGGCTGTGCCGCCGCATCCTCATGTTTCACCGGCTCCCGGGGCTCGGCGCCGAGCCGGTGCTCGTCGGCATTCACACGCTGGAGCACGACCTCCGGCCCGAGGGCGCGACGCTCTCGGCCGCGCGCTACGAGGGGCTGCGCAGGCACCTCTCGACCGGGGCGCTGTCGCGCCGCGCGACGCCTGCGCTGCGCTTTGCGTATGCGCGCCCCGAGCCGGAACGAGGCTTCCGAGCGGCGCCGCAAGAGACGGTCGAGAACGTGCCCACCGGTCTCGCCGGGGCTGCCTACCGCTGGCTCGATCTCTGCGGAGAGGGGTTGCCCGGCATCCTGGCCGAGCTGCGTGACGGCTGGTACTACAAGCCCAACGAGGGCGGCGGCCGGTTCGGGCCGCAGCGCCTCGTCATGGCGCAGCCCAGATACCGCCTCGCCGACGTGGCGCTGAACGACTTCGACGGCGACGGCAACATGGATGTCGCCGTGCTGCATGGGCGCGGCGCGGGGTACTTCGAATACGACCGCGAGAGCGGGAGCTGGAACGGTTATCGGGCGCTCGCCAGCCTGCCGCACCAAGAGGCGGCCGGCGGCAGGGCGCAGTGGCTCGACCTCGATGGCGACGGGAGGGCCGACCTCGTGGTCGCCGGCCACGGCCGTGTCGTCTGGTACCCCGCGAGGGGCAAGCAGGGGTTCGACGCTCCTGTCGAGGTCACCGGCGGTCCAGCCGGAGAGGGCGGCCTGCCGGTAGCCGACGACACGCAGCTCGGCTTCTTCTTCGCCGATATGACCGGCGATGGCCTCGCCGACCAGGTACGCATCCAGGGCGGGCGCGTCGAGTACTGGCCCAATCTCGGCCACGGCCGCTTCGGCGCGCCCGTGGTCATGGACAGTCCGCCGGATTTCGGGGCGGACGCCGCGTTCGATCCGGGCCGCATCCTCATCGCCGATCTCGACGGTGACGGCTCGGCAGACCTCCTCTATGTGGGCGCGCAGGAGATCCGTGCCTTCATCAACGCCGAAGGCAACGCCTGGGTGCAGGGCGCGCGCTTCGCCGATCTTCCCGTCATCGACAAGAACGCCTCCTTGCGCGTGCTCGACTTCCTGGGCGACGGGACGCCGTGCCTCGTCTGGTCGACCGCGCTGCCAGCAGGCGGCGCGGCGCCGCTCCAGTTCCTGCCGCTCGCGGGGCCGCCGCGGCCCCACCTGCTGGTCGCCGTGGAGGACGGCCTGGGCCGGGAAATCCGGTTCTCCTACGAGAGCTCGGCTCAGCACTACCTGCAGGCGCGGCGCGAAGGGGCGCCATGGCGCACCCGCCTGCCGAGTCACGTCACCGTCGCCGCCGCGCGCGAGGAGATCGACCGGATGACCGGCTCGCGCCTCGTGCAGCGATTTCGGTACTACGACGGTGTCTACGACGGCGCGGAGCGGGAGTTCCGCGGCTTCGGCCGGGTCGATCGGTTCGACGCGCCGCTGCACGAGGACGGCGACGGGGCCACCGCGCCGCGCGGGCAGGCGTCCTGCGTGCGGAGCTTCTATTTCACGGGCGGCCTCGTCGAGCACAGCCTGACCGACGCCTGGGGGGGCGATCCCGCGCTGCGCGCGCCGCCCGCCGTGACGGTCGAGCGGGCGAGCCTGCTCGCGCCCGAGGAGCACGCGGACACGCTGCGCGCCGCCGCGGGGCGGCTCATCCGGCGCGAGGTGTTCTCGGTCGACGCCGACGGCGCGCTCGCAGAGACCCCGCTCGAGGTGACCCTGCTCGCTTACCGGGCGCTCCGCCTGCAGCCGGCGCGCGGCGAGGGCCAGCCGGCCGCCGTCGCGATCGAGGAGTCCGAGACGCTGCGGGCGGTCTACGAGCAAGACGCGAGCGACCCGCGCGTCAGCCATACCCTGGTGCTTGAGACGGACGGCTTCGGCAATGACACGCTGACCGCCGCGGTTCACTACGCCCGCCGGCCATCGCCGGCCGGCGCGCCTGCGTCGCCGCAGCAGGCGAAGCCGATCGTCACCGCCCGCCGCACGCGCCTCGCCAACCTGGAGACGGACAGCCGTTATGAACTCGGCCTGCCGGTCGAGGAGCAGGTGCTCGAGGTGAGCCTGCCTGACCTCGGCGCGGCGGTCCTCCCCTTCGCGGAGGCCAAGGCCCAGATCGCGCAAGCGCTCGCCGCGCCGCGCGCGTTTCACGAGTCGCTCGCGGGGCTCGCCGCGCCGGCCTCGCGGCTCATCTCGTGGGAGCAGTCGTTCTATTGGAACGACGACCTGACGGGCGCGCTGCCGCTGGGTCAGGTCGGCGCGGTCACCCTCCCGCACTCGAGCGCCGAGGCGTGCTTCACGCCCGAGCTCGCCGCGGCCGTGTACGGCGCGCGGGTGGACGGCGACCTGCTGGCGGGCGAGGGCGGCTATGTGCTGCGCGACGGCTATCTCTTCCGGCCCAGCGCGGTCAGCCGCTACGCGAGCGCCGCAGACTTCCATCATCTCACCGGCCTCGTGCGGCCCGACGGCGCGGCGAGCACGCTGGTCCGCGACGCGACCCGGATGTTCCTGGTCGAGGCGCACGATCCGCTCGCCAACGTCACCCGGGCGGAGATCGACCCTTGCGCGCTCGCGCCCTATCGCATCGTCGATCCCAACGGCAACATCGCAGAGGTCGCCTATGATCCGCTCGGCGTCGTCTCCGCCTCCAGCATGAGAGGCACGGTCCTCGACGAGGCCGGCGTCGAGCAGGCCTATGGGCAGGAGCCGCTCTCCGGCTTCGTCCAGCCCGCGCCGCCGACGCTCGCCCCCGTCATCGCGGATCCGGCGGCGCACGTGGGGGACGTCGCGCAGGCCGTCTACTACGACCTCGACGCGTTCCGGCGTGACGGCGCGCCGGTCCAGGTGGTGACGCTGGCGCGCGAGGCCCTCGCCCACGACGGCACGGGCGCGCCGAGCGGGACGAGCGACGTGCACGTCACGGTGACGCACATGGACGGCTTCGGCCGGCCGCTCCAGTCCAAGGTGAGGGTGGAGTCCGGTCCCACGATCCACCGGGGAGCCGAAGGGGAGGTGGTCGTGGGGCCGGACGGCCGGCCGGTCGTCGCCAACGCGACAGAGCCGTGGCTCGCCTCGGGCCACGTGGTCTACGACGAGCGGCAGCTGCCGGTACGGCAGTTCGAGCCGTTCTTCACCGCGTCCTGGCGTTACGAGGGGGACGCGGAGCTCATGGCGTTCGGTGTCTCCTCCGTCACGCAGACCGACGCGCTCGGCCGCGCCGTGCGCACGGACTTGCCGAACGGCACGTTGACGCGCACCGAATATGCCGCGTGGGAGGTGCGCACCTTCGACGCCAACGATTGCGTGAGCGGCTCCGCGTACCATCTCATGCGCAATCCGCTGGCGCCCAGCGCGCCGGAGAAGCGCGCGCTGCTGAAGGCGCTCGAGCACCACGACACGCCGTCCGTCGACCACCTCGACCCGCGCGGCCTCACCGTCCGCCAGAGCGTGCGGGCGGCGGGCGGCGCGCAGGCGCGCGAAACCGAGACGCTGCTCGACGCCACCGGGAATTCGGTCGGCATCGTCGATCCGCGCGGCATCGCGGCGTTCGAGTACCGCCTCGACATGCAGGGCCGCGCGCTGCTCACCCGCAGCGCGGACGCGGGCGAGCGCCGCGTGCTCCTCGATATCTACGACCGGCCGATCCACACGTGGGACGCGCGCGGCGCGCACGAGCATCGCAGTTACGATCGCCTCGATCGGGTGCTCGCCGTGCGCGCCGGCGGCCTGCCTGGCCTGGACGACCTCGTCCAGCAGTGCGTCTATGGCGAGGACGCGAGCGTGCCGGACGCGGCGGCGCGCAACCTGCGCGGCCGCCTCGTGGTCCAGCGGGACACCGCCGGCGTGCGCACCCTGCTGGCAGCGAGCCCGCTCGGTCAGCCGCTCGCCGTCGAGCAGCGGATGCGGGAGGAGTACAAGGCCGAGGTCGACTGGTCCGCGCCGACCGCCGTGACGCTGATGCCGGAGCGCTGGGTGACGCGCACCCGCTACGACGCGCTCGGACGGGTGATCTCGCAGCAAACGCCGGACGGCGTCACGCGGCGCTACCGCCACCTGAAGGGCGGCGGCGCCGCGGAGCTGCGCGTCTCCACCGCCGACGGGCGGGTGACGGATCGGATCGTGTTCGACGAGGCCCGCTACAACGCCCGGGGCCAGCGCGAGCGCGTGCGCCTCGGCAACGGGGTCGAGATCGTCCACACCCACGATCCGCTCACCTTCCGCACGGCGCGGGTGCGCGCGACGCGCCTCGCCGACGCGGCGACGCTGCAGGATCTCGCCTATACCTACGACCCCACCGGTAACATCGTCCTGACGCGCGACGCGGCGCAGGAGTCGGGCGCGCTCGGCGCGCCGGTGCGCAACCTCACGGTGACGAGCGAGCAGGAGTTCACCTACGACGCGTTCTACCAGCTCCAGCGCGCCACCGGCCGTGTTCACCGCGCGCTGCTCGAGCACGATCACCGCGCCGGGGCGGCGGACACGTTCCGCGGCAGCCGCGCCGTCTCGCTCAACGACGGCGGCGCGGTCGACCGTTATACCCGGCACTACGAGCACGATCTCTCCGGCAACCTGCTGCGGATGCGTCACGTCTCCCTGCAGAGCTGGACGACGGAGATGTGGATCGCGGCGGGCTCGAACCGCTCGGTGCCGCTGCACACCCTGGGCGGCGGCACCGTGTCCGACCCCGAAGCCCGGTTCGACGCCGCGGGCCATTGCACGTCGTTGCCGCACCTCGCCTCGATGACCTGGGACTTCCGCGGCATGCTCACCCGCGCGGTGCTCATCGACCGCTCGGCGGATGGCGGGCCGGACGACGCGGACCATTACGTCTACGACGCCGAGGGGCAGCGCGTGCGCAAGGTGACGGAGCGCCTCGTGGCCGGCGGCGTCGAGGTCACGGAGAAGCTCTACCTCGACGGCTGCGAGATCAAGCGCATCTCCCGCGGCGGAGCGCGGTCGCTCGAGCGCGTCACCTCGCTGCTGAGCGACGGATCGGGGGCGGTCGCCTCGCTGCACCGCTGGACGGCGGACAGCGCCGGGCGGGAGACGGACGACATCGACGTGCCGCGCTGGGTCTATCAGGTCGCGAACCACCTCGGCTCCGCCCGGCTCGATCTCGACGCGCAGGGCGGCGTCATCGCCTACGAGGAGTATTTCCCCTTCGGCGGCACCGCGTTCGTGGCGGGCGACGATCTGCGCGCGGCCTCGTGGCGGGACTACCGGTTCAGCGGCAAGGAGCGCGACGACCTGACCGGCTTCTATTACTTCGGATTCCGCTATTACGCTCCATGGCTTTGCCGGTGGTTGACGCCGGATCCGATCGGGGCCGGGGGTGGGCTCAATCTCTATCAATACGTGCTCAACAACCCGGTCAACCTCATCGATCCGGAGGGGCTCGATCCGCAGCGGCCCGGGCAGCGGCTGCGCACGCGTTACGTCACCTACGAGCAGTTCGCCGCGGCGGTGCCAGAGGGCTACCGCGCGCAGATCGATCCTGGCAGGCGCTGGACGGGGCTGTTCTCGCCTGACCAGCAGGGTGGCGTCACCGTGCACCAGTCGGAGTCCACGTTCCGCGCGGCCGCGCGCAGGGCGACGGGGGGGCGGGCGGAGATCTGGATCTACGATCCGCGCTATCAGGAAGGGCTGGATCGAGGGCTCAATGAGCGATCCGCCCGGGAAAGGGCGGAGATCTTCAACAGCATCGACGAGGCCCTACGCCCGCTTCAGGCACCGCCGACGCCGGACGGGGCGGGCGGCGCGGGGGGGCCGGGGCAGCCTGGCCAGGGCAACAACGGCGGGCAGACCGGCACGGCGACCGGGGCGGACGGCTCAGGCCAGCCCGGGGGCGGCGAGCACGGCGAGGACGGCGCCGGCGGAGCGGGCACGGGCGCGGGCAACGCGCCTGGCGATTCCAGCGGCCGGGGCGATGCCACGGACACCGGCGGCGCCGGCGTGCACGCGGGTGACGGCAGCGGTCAGGGGAGCACGGCGGCGCAGGGATCGACCGGGCGCGGTGGAATCGGCCACGGCGCGGGCGTCTCGGGCCGCGGCGCGGGCGGCGGGGGGACCGGACAAGCGGGGGCGGGCACGCAGGGCCGCGGGGCGGGTGCAGGGGCGGGCGCGGGGGTGGGCCTGGGCGATGGATCGAGCGGCGCGGGACGAGGTCAAGGCGCCGGGGCGGGCGGCGCGGGACAAGGCGCCGGGACAGGTCGCTCGCGTGCTGGCGGCGCGGGAGGAACCGGCCAACGTGGCTCTTCCGGAGGGGCGCCGGGCGGCACGGGCCAGCAGCCTGGAGGCGCGCTGGGGGGCGTGCCCGGCGGGATCGACGGAGGGGTGCAGGGCGGCACGGTCGGCGGCGTGCCCGGCGGCGAGACCGGCGTCGGCGCGCCCCTTGGCGCGCCGGGGGGCGTCGACCCCAAGGGAGCGACCCGGGGTGCGCCGGGCCAGAGCAGCGGCGGCGTCTCGGCGGACGGCACGGGTGGGGCGCAGAGCGGCGGCGAGGGCGGGCAGACGCAGCAGGCCGGCGGCCAGCAGGGGGGACAAGCGGCCGGCGCGCAGGGCGGGAGCGGTCAGGGCGGGCAGGGGCGAGGTCAGCCCGAGAGCGCGATGGATCGGCTGGCCCGCTACGCGGGGTACTGGCACCTCGAGTTCGGCGACGACGGGCGCGAGGGCGCGGCGTCCGGCGGGATCCCGGGGGCGTTCGGCAGCATCAACGGCGGCGCGTGGGCGCAGGGATTGTTCCTGGCGCTCACCGCGGCCGATGTCGTCCTCACGGTGCTCACCCTGGGGGAGCTGGCGGCGCTGAAGGCGTCGCTCAAGGGCGCGATGCGGGCGACCGGGCAGGCGATGCGCCGCCTCGCCAGCGCTGCGGCACGTGGGCTGCAAGCTGTCCGCGCAGGGCTCGTGGACCTGGCCAGCGGGCTCGTCGGCCGCATCGCGGCGCGGCGCGGCTCTGGATCGGCGAGGGCGGCAGCCGACGCCATCAGTGAAACGGGTCTATTTGGTGGTAAGCTGTATGGTGAGCGGCGTTTGGAAGCCCTGCGGAGGTATCTCGATAAGCGAGGTGTGGATTTGATTATAGTCGATCAAGGAAAGAACAAAGCTGGATCGTTCTTTGTCGACGTTACGGGAAGACCCCAGCTCAGGCTTCGTCCCAATCCGACTGAATACCTGGTGTGGCACGAGCTCAGTCATTACTTGCATTATCGAAGGATTGGGCGCGAAGCATATCTGAACCTACCTCGTTCGCAGGGATGGAACGCTGCGGAGCAGTTCGTGTTTGACATGCTTGAGCATCCGTCAAGGTGGCGCAGGCTAAATGCGGAAGAGCGGGCTCATGCGATTTGGTATATTGAGGAATGGGGGTTCCGTTGACGAAGGAAGAAGCAATCAGAATAGCGAACGAATACCTCGTTGTCGAGATGGGAGCTGAGCCAGAGTATGCAGGAAGACGATGCGAGTTTACGCCGATATCGGCTCGCCTGGACGCACAGGGCCAGTGGCACGTTCTGTACCGAACCAGTCTGCCGGACTCACCCCGTGCTGTTGTAGATATGTCTGTTATAGTTCTCGTCGACTCGGCATCAGGAGAGGCGCGCTTCATGGGTGACGTGATTATGTAGTTTCTCGTCAATAGCATTGTTCGATTTATTGTGACGGTGGTCTGTGCAACGACGGACGACCTGCGCAGTCGCGGTCGATTGGACTGTGGTAATGAGCAGCGGTTTCAAGCTCCTCGCCCGGCGCCTTCGCGCAATCGTATATGGGACGGAGGACCGGATCCAGGCCTTGCGGAACGCGGGCCGCACCGTCGACCTCGACGCAATCCCGCCACAAGGTGGAGGAGAGATTATCGAACTCGATCTCGGCTACGGGACGGAGTTCTGGCTGGTGCCGGAGCCGCCCCCAGTGCCCGATCGTGAGTTGACATTCATTGAGAACGGTCGATTGATCCTTGAAATGGATCGCAAACTTACCAGCGTACGTCGCTTGCGAGAGAAGGGGCTCAAGCTTGGTGGATGGAAGATAAGATTCTAGTCGCGTCGCTTGCGTGGTTGCCCCGCCAGAGACGCCTGGATCGCCTGAATGGTGGTCGGGAAAGGACATGGCACGAGGGCTCTGGACGCGCATGGATTCAAGATGGTGGTTATGGTCGCGCGCGTTGAAGCCCGGCAGGAGCGCTGAGTGATGATGACGAAAGATGACGCGATCGAGATGGCGAATAACTTTCTCGCTAGGGAGATGGGGCCCGAGCCGAAGATGGCGGGCGAACGTTGCGAGCTGATACCAGTGTCGGCTCACGCGGACATCAACCGCCGATGGCGTATCCTTTATCGGTTCAATCTGATTGATTCGCCGGGATCCGTCGTGGATTCGTCTCTGATTGTCATCGTTGATCCGGCTACCGGTGAGGTGCGAGCCGGCGAGCTGAATCTGTAACGATTTCGCGAGCGGGCAGCGGCAGGCACGGTCGCTCCCCGCTCAGCAGGTGGCATCAACGTCAGGCCGGGTACTGAACCACCCCGCTGCGTCGCAACGACGAGGAATATCTTATGTCCATCAGCCGTGAGAATCTCATCGCGCTCGGCAAACTGTCGGGCAAGACGCTCAGCGACGTCGCGGCGCTCAATCCGTCGCTCCACGGGGAGCTCCTGGGGGAGGTCACCGAGGAGCGGCGCGTGGCGACGGAGGTGGCGTTCGCGGACGCCTCCAGCGGGCTGCGCGCCATCGTGGGCGCCGTCGACCTCGCCGCCGGCGCCAACCGGGATCGCCCTGTCAAGGCGGTGCTCGCGGATCTGCTGGACGACGGGCAGGTCGACGCGCCGCTGCGGGCCGAGCTCGCTACGAAGCTCTCGACCCTCGCCCACGTGGACGCGTTCGCGGGCGGCGTGTCCAGCGACGTGGCGCTGAAGGAGCACCCGCTCTTCCGCCGCTCCGTGGAAAAGGCCGCCATGGTGGTGCTCGCCGACGCGGCGCAGCTCTCCGCGGGCAAGACGGACGCGCTGCTGAATCAGGTCCACAACGTCACCCAGCTCGACGACAGGCGGCTCGAGCGCCTCGTCCAGGAGCAGGCGCTCACCGAGACCGAGGCGCGGCGCCTCGGGGCCATCGCCAGCGTCGCGAACCTGGCAGGCGGCCATCTCGGGCTCGCGCAGGCCGCCATCAGCGTCGGCAACGTGACGCGGCCGGAGCACCTCTTGCGACTCGACGTCGCGGCGTGGGAGGGCGCGATCACGAGCAGCGGGGCCGAGCCGCCGGACGGGCTCGACGCCCGCGCCTACGCCGAGGAGCTGCACCGCCGCGTGGCGGAGCTCTATCCCACCGAGACGGTGATGAGCCGCATCATGCCGCGCGACGTCATGCTGTACAGCCAGGCGCTCAGCGGGGTGCAGCCGCTGTTCCAGCGCAACACGAAGATCACGACGGTCGACTTCGACGCGCTCGACACCACGGGGTTCACCCAGCAGCAGCGGGAGACGCTCCGCGCCGCCCACGCCAACATGCGCGCTCTCGTGCGGCTGCATCCGGGCCTCGGGCTCGCCGAGATCGTCGACCGCGAGGGGATGTCCGTCCCACAGAAGTTCGAGGCGATCTGCCTCCGCCTCGAGACGCTCGACCGGCTCCAGCAGCATAACTGGGATGTCGAGCTCCTCGCGCTCGACCTGACGGCGGACAGCGATGATCTCAAGGCGCTGAATTTCACGGACATCAACGAGCAGGACCGGCCGTTCGTCGTCGCGGAGCTCAAGGCCTATCAGCGCGTCTACACGCTCGCCGGCGACATCGGGAAGATCGATGCGCTGCTCCGCGCCGGCTACAGCTCGGCGACCGCCGTCGCCCGCGTCGATCTCGACACCTTCGCCCAGAAGACCGGCCTCGACAGGGACAGCGCCTCCAGCATCCACAGGAGGGCGCGGGAGGTGGCGGGGACGGCCGTCGCCCAGATGGGCGCCGTCATCGACATCCTGAAGGGTGGGTTCGACTCCCTCGCGGTCGGCAACCTCGGCCCGTCGTCCCTCGACTACCTGCGCAAGCTCGACGGCTTCACCGAGCTGTTCGGCTCGCAGGACTACTGCGACTGCGCGCACTGCCAGTCGATCCTGAGCCCGGCGGCGTACTTCGTCGATTTGATGGAGTTCATCGAGGAGCACGTCACGAAGCATCACTTCACAGGGGCGCGCGCCTCCCATGTCCTCGCCCTGAAGAGCCGCCGGCCGGATCTCTGGACGCTGCCGCTGACCTGCGAGAACACGCACACGCAGGTCCCCACGCTCGACATCATCAACGAGATCCTCGAGAACTACATCGCCCAGCGGCAGGGCTTCGCCGGCGCGCTGAGCGATCGCGTCGCGGTGAGGACCGCCGTGTACCGCGACACCCTGCCCAGCGCGGTCGACTCGTTCCGGCAGCCGTTCCTCCTGCCCTTCGCCCGCATCGAGCAGTACCTCGGCCATTTCTCCGTGTCACGGGCCGACGTCGCCGCCGCGATGGGCTCGCCCGCGGGGGTCCGCGCCGCCGCCGCGCTCGGCCTGTCGATGCCGCAGCGGGACACCATCCTCATCGCGAAGCCGCAGATCTCTTTCCTCGAGCACATCTACGGCGCAGATTTCACGCTGTTGCAGTCCGGCAAGATCGATCCGATCGAGACGAAGGTGCTCTTGAAGCACAGTGGCATCCGCCGCGACGAGCTCGAGATCCTGAGCGCGTGCCGCTTCGTCACGGCGCGCGGGGCGGAGCGGCCGCGCTTCGTCCAGGCGAAGCGCAGCGCCGACAGCGTGCAGAACGATGTCGAGCGCGTGCACGACCTCACCCCCGGGGCCCTGGACCGGATGCACCGGTTCGTGCGCCTCGCCCGCCATCTCCCGTGGACGCTCGCCGAGGTGGACCTCGCGCTCGACAGCGTCATGACCGCCGGGCTGGCCGCGACGCTCGACGAGGCGGCGCTCGAGGCGCTCGCGGCGATCAAGGAGATCGCCGTGCGGTTGCACCTGAAGGTGGAGCAGGCCGTCACGCTCTTCAGCCTCATTCCGAACATCGCGCCCGGCGAGGGCAAGCCCGGGCTGTTCGATCGGCTGTTCAACGCCAAGCCGTTCACGCTCGCCGACGGGCCGCTGCCGAAGCCGGCCGTGGCGTTCATCCACTCCGCTTTCCGCGACGCCGCGCCGCCCCCCGGCAACGACGCCACGCTGCCGCGCCTGATGGCGGGACTGCAGGTCGACGCCGAGCAGCTCGCCGCGCTGATCCGCGAGCTCGCCGCGCCGCTCGGCGCGGACCTCGGCCACGACGCGCCGGAGGCGGCGCGCGGCTTCCTCCTCACCCAGGAGAACCTCGCGTTGCTCTACCGGCACGCCCGGCTCCTGCAAGCGCTGAAGGTGAGCGTCGCGCAGCTCTTCCAGCTGATCGCGTTCGCCGGGATCGGCGGGCCGGTTCAGACGCTCGCGCACGTGAGGGCGCTGATCGAGGCGCACGATCTCTGGAAGTCGAGCGGCCTCTCCCTGGACGATCTCGGCTTCGTCACGCGCGGCCGGGTCGAGGACGAGAGCCGCTATCCTAGCGCGGAGGGGGTCGCCGCCACAATCGCCGGCGAGGCGATGCGCGAGCGGCTCACCCAGTTCGCCGATACGGTGTTCGCGTTCCTGCCCTCCGTGACGGAGGATCAGTCCCGCGCCATCGTCGCGGCGAACGCGGCGGCGTTCACGCTCGTGCCCGAGACCGGGTTGCTGCGCCTCTCGGACGACTTCAGCTCGCATGGGCCCCTCACCATCCCGCCGGGCATCGGCCTCACCGCGGCGGCCGCGAGGAGCGCGCTCGATCCGTTTCATGCCCGCGGGATCCTGTTCGTCAAGCTCGCCGCCCACCTCGGTCTGCCGGTGGACAGGCTGCCTGTCATGTGCGCCATGATCGGGGCCGATTTGTCGGCGCCCGGGGTCGTGCAGGCCCTCCACGGCGGGCCGACCGACGCGCTGGAGGCGATCGTCGCGGCCCTCGCCCCGCTCGCCATGCTGTTCAAGCACGCCGCGTTCGACGCCGGCGTGCTCTCTTACATGCAGGCGTTTCCCGACAAGTTCGCCATCGCCGACTTCAAGGCGCTGACGCCGGCCTCCGTCAGGGCGCTCCTTGCCTACCGCACGCTCGTCGATGTCTCGGCCCTCTCCCCCTTCAGCGCCGAGCCCGTGGCGTCCAACGCCGACGCCATGCGCGGGGCCATCACCATCTTCGATCCGGTGACCAAGTTCGCCGCCGATCCATGGATCGCCGCCGACGCGCTCCGGCTCCAGCGCCCGTTGCTCATCACGCTGCTGCAGCACGTGACGCTGCCCAGCACCGCGCTGGAGGCGCTCACCGCGCTGGCGAAGGCCGCCGCACTCGCCCAGACGCTCGGCCTCGACGGCGAGACGCTGGGGCTGATCCTGGCCGACGGGTATGACGACCTCTCCCGCGCGGCGGACGGCCTCGTCGCCACGTTCCGCACCAACTACCCGGACGAGGCCGAGTTCGAGGAGAAGATCGCGCCCTCCGAGGACAAGATCCGCTCCCTGCAGCGCGACGCGCTCGTCGATTACCTCATTCGCTCGATCCACCCTGAGTTCGAGGCGAAGGACGAGCTCTATCAGCACTTCCTGGTCGACGTGCAGCTCGAGGGCTGCGCTCGCACCTCGCGCGTCGTCGCCGGGATCTCGAGCCTCCAGCTCTACGTCCACCGGATCTTGATCAACCTCGAGCAGGATCGCCGCGCGCCGGAGGACCCGGCCCATGTTCACGTCCCGCCCGCCGCCATCCCGGCGGACGAGTGGGCGTGGCGGAAGAACTACCGGGTGTGGGAGGCGAACCGGAAGGTGTTCCTGTACCCGGAGAACTACATCGAGCCGGACCTGCGCGACGACAAGAGCCCGCTGTTCCAGGAGCTCGAGCAGACCCTGCTGCAGCAGGACATCAACGAGCAGACGGTGCTCGACGCGTACACCCGTTACCTCGCCGGGTTCGAGGAGATCGCCAGGCTCAAGATCGCCGGTGTCTACCACGACAAGAACCCGGAAGACCGCACCGATATCCTGCACATGTTCGGCGTGACCCAGAGCGATCCGCCGGTCTACTACTATCGCACTGCGGAGAACGTCCACTACGGTGAGACCGAGAGCGATCGCGCCACCTCGTGGTCCCCCTGGCGCAAGATCGACGTGCAGATCCCGGTGCGCACCGTCTCCCCAGTCGTGTACCAGGGCCGCCTGATCGTGTTCTGGATCGAGATCTCGACCCAGGCCAGGCACAACGTGTCCGGGGGCGGCTCGCGGTTCACCGGGTACCGGCACACGTTCAGCCTGCGCTACACGTCGCTGAAGCTCGACGGTACCTGGTCTCCGCCGCAGGCCGTCCGCCTGGCCGGCGCGAGCGCGCCGTACCGGAGCAGCTGGGTCAGCGCGCCGAACGGCGTCGCCGCCGATCCGCTGGCCGATTACGGCGAGTCCGCCCATTTCCGGAAGGTGCCGCGTTACGATCTCTACGCGCACGACGACGAGCCGCTGGACGGCTACACGCTGCGCGGCTACGTCTGGGACCGCTGCTACCCGGAAATCAAAGAGGACGGCGAGCTCGTGGTCACGTGCATCGGCTTCGGCACCCGAGCGAAGATCGATTTCGCCGAGAACGTCATCGTGCCGATGAACCCCTGGAACATGCGGCCGCCGCACGTGGGCAGCGTCCTGTCGATCAAGAACACCCGGTCGTTGGACAACCCCGATCGCAGTCGGCCGCACCTCTTCTTCGGCTTGCCCGCGTCGTTCTTGATCGATCCCTACGCCCAGACCACGGTGTCCCGCAACGCGGCGAACGGGAGCTATTTGCAAGGCCGGATCATCGCGGAGTGGATGCTCGATCATTTCTTCGACAGCGTGCACGACGTCGACCTCGGCGAGCTGAAGTTCGGCGACGATCTGACCATCGTGAACGGCTCGGTCTCGGACGCGATCCTCACGAGCGGACAGGACCTCATCTACCTGCAGTGTCGCCCGAAATCGCCCTCGTCGCAGGTCCGCTCGCCGATCTTTTACCTCGCCAAGCGGCTGGGCACCCGCCTCGCGGACGACCTCTCGCGGGCGCTCTTCACGCGCGGCGTCGACGGCCTGCTCGACGTCGAGACGCAGAAAGCGCTGGGCGAGCCGGGCCTGCCTTTCACCGTCGTCGACTACCTCATCGACCGCACGACGAAGGGCGAGATCGACTTCACGGGGTCGCTCGGCGTCTATTTTCGCGAGATGTTCTTCCATATCCCGGCCCTGATCGCGAATCACCTGAACGTCCAGGGCCGCTACGCGGCGGCGCAGCGCTGGCACCATTTCATCTTCGACCCGACCGCCACGGAGACGATCGCCGTCCCGCCCGAGCTGAGCGCCGCGGAGAGGGCGTTCCGGCAGCGCGACCGGGTGTGGCGCTACATCGAGTTCCGCGGCCTCGACGCCCCGAAGCTGCGGAAGACGCTGACCGATGGGGCCGCGCTCGAGGCGTACAAGAGGGACCCTTTCAACCCGCACGCCATCGCGCGGCTGCGCCTTAGCGCCTACCAGAAGGCGATCGTGATGAAGTACATCGACAACCTGCTCGACTGGGGCGACAGCCTGTTCACCCAGTTCACCACGGAGTCGATCCACGAGGCCGTGATGCTTTACGTCATGGCGTCGGACATCCTCGGGCCGCGCCCGGACAAGCTCGGGTCCTGCGGCGAGGGCAACATCGCGCCGAAGACCTACGAGGCCATCGCGCCTCACCTCGGCGCGGGCGAGGACGTGCTGATCGAGCTCGAGCAGTGGCACGTCGGGCGGCCGGAGGTCGCGCTGAGCCCTCAGGGCCTGCCGAAGATGCAGCGGGCGACGTTCGTGCTCGAGACGGCGCGGCTCGCCGCGCGGGGCGGCCGGCTCGGGGCGAACGCGCCGCCGGCCAAGGTGATGGTGCCCGAGCGGCGCGCGGTGGAGTGGAGCCTCATCGACGTGGACGAGCAGGTCGACTCGCGGCCCGGCAGCGCGCTCCTGGCCACCGAGAGGGACCTGGCCCAGGCGGGGCTCATCGAGCTCGACGCCGCGGAGGTCTCGGCGACCGTCAGGACCCCCGGCATGGCGCCTCAGGACGACAGGATCACGAGAGGGCTCATCGCCCGCCCGCTCGATCGGGCCAGGACGGGCATCGGCCTGTGGACCGCCTCCGGGGGGAAGGACGTCCCCGCCGCCGACTTCGGCAGCGTGGACAGGAGCTGGTTCGATCGTTTCTGGCGGTTCGGCATCGCCGTGATCCGGCAGGTCAGCCCCGTGTTCTGCGTCCCGGAGAACAAGGACCTGAGCGCGTACTGGGCGCGCGTCGAAGATCGTCTCTTCAAGATCCGTAATTGCATGGACATCGCCGGCGTGAAGCGCCTGCCGGCCCTGTTCGCGCCGGAGATCGATCCGCGGCTCCTGGTCCGCGCCCGGGCGGCCGGGCTGTCCCTGGAGGACGTGCTCAACGCCACGACGGGCAGCCTGCCGCCCTACCGCTTCGCCTACCTCATCGAGAAGGCGAAGCAGGCCACGGCCACGGTGCAGGCGTTCGGCGCGGCGCTCTACGCGGCGCTGGAGCGGCGCGACAACGAGGAGCTGAGCCGGCTGCGCGTCGTGCACCAGCAGAACCTCCTGGAGATGACGACCAAGCTGCGCGAGCTCGACCTGAAGGTCGCGGACGAGGCCATCGAGCAGCTGCGCCGGCAGAAGGCGGCGATCGAGTACCGGCGCGACTACTACCAGGGGCTACTCGACGGCGATCTCAGCGCGTGGGAACGAACGCAGCAGGGGGCGCGCCACGCCGCCACCATCGCGTCGGGCATCGGCGCCTTGCAGCAGATGCTGGCCGGGATCCTGTACCTCGTTCCGCAGCTCGGGTCGCCCTTCGCCATGAAGTATGGCGGCGTCGAGCTCGGCAACTCGGCGAATGCGTTCGCGTCGCTGACGCGCGCTGCGGCGACGCTCAGCGAGCAGGTGTCGGCCTCGGCGGGGCTCGAGGCGGGCTTTGAACGCCGCCGCGAGGGGTGGGAGCACCAGGTGGAGCTGGCCGAGCACGAGCTCCGGCAGGTCGAGAAGCAGATCACCGGCGCCGAGCTGCGCAAGGAGATCGCGCGCCGCTCGATCGACCTGCACGCGGAGAGCATCAAGCAGGCCGAGGAGATCTTCGAATTCCACAACGAGCGCTTCACGAACCTCGGCCTGTTCAACCACCTCGCCACCACGCTGCAGCGGCTCTACCGCGACGCCTACGGCGGCGCGCTCGCGATGGCGCGGCTCGCGGAGCAGGCATATCGGTTCGAGCGCAACGACGAGGCGACTCCGCTCCTCTCTCCGAGCTACTGGGAGGTCTCGCGCGCCGGGCTGCTCGCGGGCGAGCGGCTGATGATCGATCTCCTGGCGATGGAGCGGCGCTTCATCGAAACCAACCTGAGGGCGCTCGAGATCGATCAGCCGTTCTCGCTCGCCCAGCTCGATCCGGCGGCGCTGATGCGGCTCAAGGAGACCGGGACCACCGACTTCTCGATCCCCGAGCTCGCCTTCGACCTCTTCTATCCGGGCCAGTACCGCCGCCGCATCAGGTCGGTGCGGCTCACCATCCCCTGCATCACCGGACCGTTCACCAACGTGGGCGCGACGCTGACGCTGACCGGCTCGAAGGTCCGCCGGCAGCCCGCGCTGGGCGAGGCGGAGCTGTTCGATGTGCCGCTCCGGCGCAGCACCACGGTCGCCACGTCGACGGCGCAGAACGACGCCGGGGTGCTCGAGTTCGGCTTCCGCGACGAGCGATACATGCCGTTCGAGGGCTCAGGGGCGATCAGCTCCTGGCGGCTCACCTTGCCGGCCAACTTCCGCCCGTTCGACTACCAGACGATCACGGACGCGATCGTGCACATCGCCTACACGGCGGAGTTCGACGGCGCGTTCCGGGACGAGGTGGAGGCGGTCAACGGCGCCGCCGAGGGGACGATCGCGAGCGTTCTCTCGAACACGCCGCTCGCCCGAACCTTCAGCCTGAGGCAGGACTTCTCGAGCGTGTTCGCGCGGCTGCTTCATAGCCCGGTGGACACCGAGGTGCGGATCGAGATCACCCCACGGCATTTCCCGCTCTTCCTGCAGGGGCGCAGCCTGCAGATCACGGGCGCTTCGCTGATCCTGCGCACGCCGCGGGATCAAACCGCGACGGGGCTGCGCATCGCCGTCAACGGCGCGGAGCAGACGGACTTCACGCGTGAGGAGAGGTTTGGGGGCATGTTCGCGAGGGCGCTGGGCGCAGCGCTCGCTGGCAGTCCGGTCGCAACGCACCGTCTATCGGTCAGGGCATCGGGCGATCTTGCGCCCGATGCACCTGCGCCGGGCGATCTCTCTGCGCTCGACTCCACGAAGGTACACGATATCTTGCTGTACATCGAGTTTAAGCCGGCTTAGCGAGCGTTGCCCACCAATCGATGAGTTCCGTTTTGGCAGTTGAATTGTTCACCCAGACGTCGTCCACGGACCGTGCTGCCTTGCATGTAGGCCGGAGCGAGGTGCGCTCCTGAGTGAGCTCAGCAGACCGTGCCGCGAACGTCTGGACACTTTGCCCAGAAGTTCGAGAGGGACGCTGAACCGTCGGACGAACCCTCGACGATCTGCGCCGCGTCGATGCCGGCCGGCTCGGGGTGGTGGATGCCCCCCAGGTACCTCCGCCGGTCGAATGCCCAGCCCCTCAGCTAGGGCCACAGTCCAGACATCTGGCTCCGGCGGGGACGGGCACCGTGGTACATCCGAGCACGTGCCCACGCTCGTCCTCTCCCGCCGCTACAGCCCAGACTCGAACGCCCTGTTCGCCGCGGCGCTCGCCGCCGGCTGGGACGTCGAGCGCCTCCACTCGTTCCGCTGCCCCGATGGCCTCGCGGCGCGCGACCCGGTGTTCTACGGCGAGACGATCCTCGCCGACGCGATCCTGGACGATCTCGGGCTCGCGCTGCTCGAACCGACCGCTGACTGGCTGCCGCGGCTGCCGAAGCGCCATCGCCTTCGCGACGTGAGGCTCACGACCCTCGAGGATGCCCTGGCCCTCCACGATCGTGTGTTCATCAAGCCGACCGACGAGAAGATCTTCCCCGCGCGCGTGTACGCGGACAGCGCCGCCCTGGACCCGGACCCGCGGCTGCCGCTGGATCTGCCTGTTCTCGTGAGCGAGCCGGTGGTGTTCGAGGTGGAGTTCCGATTCTTCGTGGTGGAGCGCGAGGTGGCGGCGCTCTCGCCCTATATCCGCGGCGGGGAGATCGCTCGCAGCGCGGCGGGCGACTGGGAAGCGGATCCAGCGGAGGTCGAGGCAGCATCTGCGTCGGTCGACGCGCTGCTCGCCGACGCCGACGTGGAGCTACCGCCCGCGGCAGTCGTGGACATCGGGCGGATGGCGGGGCGAGGTTGGGGCGTCGTCGAGGCGAATCCCGCGTGGGCCTCGGGGCTCTGCGGGGGCAACCCGGCGAGCGTGCTACGCGTGCTGCAGCGGGCAGCCGTGCCACGGGGCATGGTGTCGGAGGCAGACCAGCGCTGGGTGCGGCGCGTCGGATGAGGGCTCGGGCTCGTCCTCATGTCGCACCATGAGCTCAAAGCTATGAGGCAGGCTGATCCTCTTCGGGATCGGCCGCGCGCAGTGCGCACAAGCCGCCATGAGTGACAGAAAGGCGCTCGAGATGACACGTTCTCCTCGGCACCTCAGCGTCATGTACGACGAGCGGCGGCTCGCAGCACACGAGCGCGATACCACGACCGGGCCGGCTGGGCGCACGTCGCCAGGCTGGAGGAGCTACCGGCTGCATCCCGTGCCCCGTGGCCCGGCCCCGTCCACCTTCGCGAGCCGCTTCTCGTGCCGCTCGATCGACTCGACGATCTTCGCCTTGCGCTCGCGCTCCGTGCGCCAGCGCCGTAGCTCCGGCACACCGAGCCACCTGGCGAGCCGCTCCAACGCGGCGACGTCCGCACGGAAGAGACTTTCACGGCTCAGACGGATCACGATGGTGACAGGATAAATCCGCGGCGCTCGCCGCGCCGGCACTTTGCTCGCCGCCCGTCCTGCATCAGCTGCACACCGTGCACGCTCTCCGCCCTCCGGGCCCAGCCAACCGCGCGGCTCGCCTCGCACCCAGCAGGAAGAGTGGCCGATCCCTGCCCTGGTAACTCGCACTGGACCAGTTCGCGGTGTTGTCATGCGATGGGCGCGACCGTCGCGCTTCTCGTGACCGTGAGGCAATGAGCCGCGAAGCGCAGGAATAAGAGTTGTGAAGGAGAGCTCCTTCACGGAGGTACTGCACGCATGAACAATACCAAGTTCTTCATCAAGGCGCTACGCATTGCGGCAGCCGTTCTGACGATGATTGCGCAGGTGATCCTCGCCTGCATGGGCTGACCTCGGTCGCTTCGCGGGCAGATCCATAAGCCCGCGCTCTGTCTTGCATTCATCCCGACCCTTGTTTCGCCGCGCCCGCTCGGGCGCATGAGAGTCCTCATGTCCAACGTGCCCACTTCCGGCCCTCAGAACCCTGACGCTGCTGTCCCTACGTCATCCGCGTGCTCACTGCGGACGCGATGAAGAAGGGCGCCGCCACGGCCGTCGCCGGCCTGCGTGGGGCGGCTATCTCGGAGGCAATCTGGCCGTCGTCGTAGCGGATCTCGTCGGCGCCGTAGCCTTCGAAGACGGCTCCACGGTGCCGAGCAGACGTACGTCGATTCCTGACCCATAAACCACAACCAGAGCAGCAGCCCCAGGCGGTGTGCGGGACCTTCCGTGCGCCGCTTTGGCTTTTTCGGAGTCGTGACATGAAGCAGTTCAAGAACGCGCCGTGTGCCGACGCGCTTTCGGTGTCGCTGAGCGGTCTCGACGCGCATCTCGTTCGCGTCGAGGCCACGATCACACAGCCACCGGCCGCCTTCGAGATCACGGGCCTCAGCGAGCCGCGCCAGAGGGAGAGCCGCGTCCGGGGGCGCGCCGCCCCGCAGCAGTTCAACGTGGATCTCCACCAGCACGGGGTCTCAGTCCGTGTTGCGCCGGAGAATGTCGCCAGGAGCGGAACGTTCGACGTGCCGATGGCCCTCACCATCCTCGCCGCGCTGGGGCAGATCTCTACCGCGTCGTTGAAGGACACGGTGATCCTCGGCGAGCTCTCGTTCGGCGGCGCAATCCGGCCCGTGCGCGGCGTGCTCCCGAGCCTGCGCGGGGCCATCGCTCACGGCGTCACCCACGCCATCGTTCCCAAGGCGAATGCGCGGGAGGCCGCGAGCGTACCCGGGATCCGCGTGCTCGTGGCCAACAACCTGGACGAGCTCGTGCGCTACATCCGCGAGGGAGTGCCGCTGGAGCGCGCGGGGGAGCCGCCGCCCTTCCCCGTCGTGCCCCCGGCGGCGGCGCCGGACCTGGCCGACCTCCGTGGAATGCATGCCGCGCGGCGGGCGATGGAGATCGCCGCGGCGGGCGGACATCACCTTCTGCTCATGGGGCCGCCCGGTGCCGGGAAGACAACGCTTGCGCGGCGGATGCCGGGGATCTTGCCACCGCTCTCGCTCGAGCAGGCGACCGAGGTCACCTCGGTCTACTCTATTGCCGGGCTGCTCATGCCGGAGGTTGGCTTCGTAGGCACACGTCCCTTCCGCGCGCCGCACCACACGGTGAGCGGGGCTGGCCTCGTCGGTGGCGGTGAGCCGGTGCGCCCCGGCGAGGTCTCGCTGGCGCACCATGGGGTGCTCTTCCTCGATGAACTGCTCGAGTTCCGGAGCAGCGTCTTGGAAACCCTACGGCAGCCCCTGGCCGAGGGCTGTGTCACCCTCGCCCGGGGGCGCACGCGTGCGACCTTCCCGGCGCAGACGCTCGTCGTCGCCGCTATCAACCCGTGCCCCTGCGGGCTCGCGGGGGACTACGCGCGGCGCTGCGTCTGCTCCCCGGAGCGCCTGCGCGCCTACCGGGCGAGGCTGAGCGATCCGCTCTTCGACCGCTTCGATGTCCAGGTGGCGCTCCCGCCGGCCGACGTCGCCGCGCTCCAGAGCAGATCGAAGGACGAGCCGTCGTGCGAGGTGCAGAAGCGCGTCATCGCGGCTCGCGCTGCGCAGGAGGAGCGAGCACGAGCGGACGCGACAGCCCGGACCAACGCCCAGCTCTCCCCCCAGGAGCTCGACCAGGTCGCGAGGCCGGACGCGGCCGGGGCTCGTGATCTCGCCGAGGCCACCCAGCGGCTTGGCTTCTCCGCGGTGGCCTACCTCCGCGTGCTCCGGGTGGCGCGCACCATCGCGGACCTCGACGGCAGCGACGGCGTTCACGCCCGGCACGTCGCCGAGGCCGTGCATGCAGTGCTGCTCCCGCCTCGGGGAACCGTGGCCACGTCCCCGGGCTGATCGCCGAGCACGTCGGCGTCCGGAGGGAACCGGACCGCGACGGCAGCGCAGCTCGCCTTCCTTGGGAACCACAAGAACAGGAGGGCGGCGGGCAGGCACTCCTGCGCGCCGTCTTCTTCGTTGGAGGATTGAATGCTGAGACTCGCGAAGAAGAAGGCCGTGCCGCCGCCGGTCCTGGATCGCATCCGCCGTCGTCTCACCCGGAGGCTCCTTCGGGCATACACGGCCGCGGAACCGCAGTGGGGCTACTACCACCAGTTCGCGATCGCGATGATGAAGTCCTACCAGGACCTGCTCGCTGATCTCGGCCTCCTCGGCTACTGGGTGGTGCCGCTCGCCGAGACGGATCACTGGATCGACACCCTGATGCTCGGCTGCCCAGGCGGGCGCGTGCTCGACATCCCGGACCCGTTCGAGGAGCTCGGCCCGCCGCCCTTCCCCCTGCTCCACGAGGTCGTGGACTTCTTCCTGTCGATCGCGCACGCCGTTTCGCAGAAGTCCCGGATCACGCGCGCGCGGCTGTCATCGTGAGCCCGAAGATCGCGACGGCGCCGTTCGCCGTGGGGTCGGATGGGACGGTCTTCGTCAACCTGGCGCACGTGCGCGGTGACGTCGCCGCGGTGAAGCTCATCCGAGAGGCTCGACGGATGGACGGGGTGCTGTTCCTCGGCATCTCCGTCACCGGAGCGGAGAAGGACGTGCTCATCCGGGCCCTCGACAACGCGGGCGCCGAGGCGGTCGCGAAGATGGTCGGCCTGCGCCTGCGCGAGCAGAAGCAACAAGGCCGGCGCCCTTCGTCGAGGGGATCGCGATGAAGGGCTGCGCGTCATCCGCATCGAGACGGCGCCGGGCGGCGCGGTGCACCTCATCACAGAAGCGGGCGAACGCGTCATCGTCCGCCGCAAGGAGACGGAGGGCTACAGCACCGCCCGGGTCGTCGGCGTGGGCGAAGAAGAAGTCGCCGAGCGGCATCTGCTCACCGTCGAGGCTCTCCCTCGGCGCGGAGCGGAGCCGGCGCTCTTCTGAAGCATCGACGTGGCGCGCCTGGGAAGCTCCCCTCGGGCGCGCTTCCACACGCGCCGCTCCGCGCGTGATGGGAGAGGTCCACGTTCACGGAGAAGAAGCCGGGCGCCTCGCGGGTCGCGCTCGTGGGCTGCTCGGCCTCGAAGCAGAAGCGCCCGGCGCCGGCGCGCGAGCTCTACACGTCGGCGTTCTTCCGGGCCGCGTACGACTACGCCGAGAGGACCTGCGACGCGGTGCTCATCGTGTCGGCGTTCTACGGCGCGGTCGCACCGAAGGCGGTGCTCCGCCCGTACGACCGGAGCCTGCGCCTGTACAACAAGCGCGAGCGCGAGGACTGGGGCGTGCGCACGGTCGGTCAGCTCCTGCCGTCGTTCGAGCTGCCGCCCCAGCTCGTGGTCCTCGCCGGCACGTTGTACGCCGGCGCGCTCGCGCAGGGAGCGCACTGGCACAACCTGCCACGGCCGGAGGAGCCCCTGCGCGGCATCGCCGGCTGCGGTCTGCGGGTGAAGTGGCTCAGGGCGAACACCCCGGCCAACCGAACCGACGAGCGAGCCTCGGGAGGTGCGCGATGACGCCGAAAGCACGCGCGAAGGAACTCGCCACGTTGGCGGAGCGGGTGCGGCAGCTGCTCTGCACGCGGAGAGGGCCTCGCAGTCGATCGCGCTCATCTCGCGGGCGAAGTGCGTGGCGCGTTCGGGGGTGATCTTGGCGCTCGTGCACCAAGGCGGAGGCGTGGGCCCGCGCCTCCGGTCGGGCTGCCCTTCTGAGCCGATCCGGACACTTATGAGGCCATGACCTCGGTGCGCCGGGGCCGTCGATGGTTAGCAAGGCTGGCGGAGCTACCTTCGGAGCGACCCCATGCACCCCCTACCAACGCCCAGCGCACCCAGCCCCGCCAAGGGGAGGTCGTGAAGACCCCCTTCCAGGCACCTGCGTGGTGCAGGCAACCGCGGTCATGGTAACCGTGGTCATCTGCGTCCGCCCGTAGTGCGGGCGCACGTCGGT
Source organism: Sorangium sp. So ce836 (assembly GCF_028553905.1). Taxonomy (NCBI): domain Bacteria; kingdom Pseudomonadati; phylum Myxococcota; order Polyangiales; family Polyangiaceae; genus Sorangium; species Sorangium sp. So ce836. The sequence continues at coordinate 13,170,936 of NZ_CP102233.1, forward strand.
GATCGTCCGGCTGCATGGCCGTGCTCGCCACGCACGATGCGAGCAGTACGTCCACCACTGCGCCGCCCTGCTCGATGCCAACGTCGGGATCGAGCGGGCATGGCGTGCGTCCCGGCGCCGGACAGCGCTCGACAGGGTGGCCGTGCTGCTCGCCGTTATCGCGCTCGGCTTCGGGCGCCGGCGCTACGTCGTGCGTGACGCGCTCGCGACGTCTTCCGGAGCCACAAGTACATCAACCGCGACGACGAGCGGGACGGCGTCACCGGTCGCTTCCTTCCTCGGCCGAGGCGTGCCGAGGACGGCGTCGTCTTCGAGGCGACCACGTCGGCCGGCGCCGACGTGAAGTTTACGGTGATGCCCATCGGGCCGAGCTCGCCGTACAAGCCCGGCGACTTCGCGCTCACGGGCACGTCGTCGAGCGACAGCAACACCTTGCAGGTCGAGGTGTTGCTCAAGCTCGGCCTCCCGGCCGGGGTTCGTCTCGACGCTGCCGCAGGCCAGGTGCAGCGAGTTCGGCAGCGAGCTCCGTGGCAAGCCGCTACACGCCGCGCTCGAGGGGGACCGGCTCACGGTCGACGTCATCAAGCTCGTGTGCCGATCATGGGGCTCGATCTCCAGGGCGGCCCCGTCGTCAGCCGCAAGAAGCAGAAGCGGGTGGGCCTCGGCTGGCCCCCACGACCTGGTCGGCACGTGCTTCGCGGTGGCCCCTCCGGCGGTTCCGAATCTACCGGCGCCGAACGCTGGGGTGCGGATGGGCATGTCGGAGGCCAACTTGAAGAAGCTCTTCCCGCCGGCCGAGGACATCAGCAACCGCGCGCCGAAGTTGATCGGGGGTGACGTCCCGTCGCCGGCCCTGGTGCCGGCGCCGAGAAGAAGGTTCGTGCGAAGTGCCGGAGCCCGTTCTTGCACGGCGAGAAGAAGCTCCAGAACAAGCTCGTGAAGTGCGCCGGGCAGCTCGGTGGAATCGGTCTTGCCCGCGCTACGCAGAGCGACCACCAGCTCAAGCCCGACGTGCCGGCGAGCTACTCCGTCTACTCCTCGCGCTCGAAGTTGGACGGGACGGCGGCGAAGCTCGGGGTGCAGATCGCGAACGCGATCCCGACGCCGAGAGCTACTGGCAGGGGGCGGTGACGTTGATCCCCGCTGAGGGCGCGTCGTCGAACTGGGGAAACGCGGTCGTCTGGCTCCGCGAGGATCGCGTCATCCGCGTGGTGGTCAACCTCTCGGCCGACGACAAGCTCGGCGACCTGCCGGGCGTGCTCGCCGGGATCTACGGCGCCGGGGAGCACGCAGGGCACGGTGACGATGTGGACCCTCCCGAGCGGCATCACGGCGAAGCTCGACATCGGCGCCGCGGTGGCGCTCACGCTGATCGATCGTCCTGAACCGAAGACGGAGGCGCCCGCCCTTCCCGATGCCGGAGCACGAGCGGATGTGCCTGCCGCAGCGCCTTCGAGCACCGAGGCGCCGCCCGTAGGCACGGTGGTAGCGAAGGACGCGGCTTCGCCGTCCCCGTCCGCGCAATCCGAGCGGGCGGCCGGGAACGGTGCGCCTGCTCGCGCGCCAAGGCTGCCTTCGGCGGCGCGTGAACCTGCTGCCGAGCCGCCGCCCCCGCCCGCGGCTTTGCCGCCGATACCTGCGGGCGCCCCGCCATCGCCGCCGGCGGGGGGACCACCTTGTGGCTGCAAGGCCGGCGATCTCGCGTGCGCGATGGAGTGCAGCGAGAAGAAGTAGAGCGCGGTGCCGGGCGCGTCGGCAGTCGGCCATCTCGATGCCGGTCACCGGCTCCCTCTCCCGCCCCGCGCGAGTACATCCAGCGCCGGGTGGGAGGGGTCTCCATCTACGCGCAGTCATAGTCCTCACAACAACCGGGAGGCCAGGGCGTGTTCCCCGCGCCGTTCTCTCGTCTGCTGGGACAGAGGATAGCTGCCGGCGGATGCGGGAGGTCAACGAGGATGGCGCGATGATCGGACCGTCGCTGAAGCTTGTTCTTCTGGAGGAAGTCCGCGAAGGCGATCCTGGACCTACGGGCCGGAAGCGGATGCCGGCATCGAGGGGTAGATGGTGCTCGTTGATGCCAGGGTCGGAGGGCCTCGCCTCGGTATTCTGCAATTGGGACACGGTGTTGAGTAGCCGAGGATGGGATCTATGATCATCATATAACTGCTTGTAATCATATACAAATATCTACTCAACATAGACTCCTAATAGGAAGATCCGAAGGCGGACCACCCCACCAAGCCCTGGCTGGTTCGGCACGATCGGGGACGTCCGAGGTTCCCCCTCCCTCGTCCCGCCGCTGGAGATGATGGAGGCCGGCTCTTGTTGTAGTGGTTGTGCCGCCGAGCGGCCGATGTCGCTGCCGGCGGCAGTTGAACCTCCGCGGGACGGCCGTGACCAACAAGAAGCCCAGCTCCGACGCTCGGCGATCTCCTTCCACCACGCAGGGGGAGCTTGCCTCATCGTTCGCGAGGTTCCGCAAGCTGGTCCCAGCCGGCGGCGACAACGAGTGCTGGTACTGGCTGGGCACGGTGAACAACCGCGGCTACGGCGTCTTCCGGCTCGGAAGTCGCCTCGTCGTGGCCCACCGGCACATGTTCGAGATCGAGCACGGCCGCCCTCCCGCCGGGATGGTCCTGCACTCGTGCGGCAAGAAGTCGTGCGTCAACCCGCGGCACTTGTACGAGGGGACGAAGCCCAAGCCGCACGACGCGGACGCATCGCGGATCGAGCAGATCGATCGCGCCGCTCTTCCGCCGGCCTCGCCGCTGCGCGGCACCTCCGGGGTCAACAATCCGCGGGCTCAGCTCAACGAGGAGCAGGTTCGGAGGATCTGCACGCTGCTCGACCAGGGCGTGAGCCCGAGGATCATCGCCTTCGAGTTCGGCGTGGACGCGAAGAGCATCCGGAACATCGATCAGGGCAAGACCTGGAGACATCTGCCAGAAGTGGCGCAACGCGCGGATATGACGAGGACAAGGCGACGCCGCGGCTGGCGGCGGTACGGTCGCTGACGCTCGGGCATGTACCCCACCGCGGGAGCGAAGAACAACGCCATCCTCCAGCGTGCTCGGGCTGGAAGAAACGGGCCGCACCCATCTCCTCGGCGGATCCGAGCTGCGCGGACGTCGACGAAGTGCGCGGCGCCCGCGTACTCGTCGAGGCGACGTCCTGGGCGGGTTCCACGGGGCACTGGCCCGTGGACTACCTCGACCAGCTCCCGTCAGGCGGCGTGCTCGTCGTCCTCTGCTCGAGTGCCCGCCTCGAGACGTCTGGCGTGAGCGGCTCAGCGAGTGCGCATCGGGCTCCACGTCGGTAGCCAGCGGCTGGTCCTCGGGCGCGCCGGGTCGGAGGACGTGGCGGACTTGTCCCTCCCTGTCCGCGCGGGTACCCAGGCCGGCGTGCAACATGCGGAGCACTTCCTGTCACGCCTCGATCGCCTGCCGCGCAGCGAGGTGGATCTCGCGCTCGAGCTCTACCGCGATCCGGAGCTGCTCCGTGCAGTCCTCGATACCGCCACGCTGCCGGAGCGCGTGGAGCGGGTGGCGATCTCGCTCGACGATCCCGTGCAGGGCCCGTTCCTGGTCGTCACGCGGAGCGGCCACTTCGTCACGTGCCTCGGTCGGGGCATGCGGGCCGGGGATCTCCCCCTCGTGACGCGCGGCGAGCTCGACGCGATCTCCCGGAAGATCACCCGGCTCCGGGAGAGGATGGACCTCGCGAAGCAGCTCGGCGGAGAGCGAGGGCACGCGCGCCTGCTACGGCGGCTCCTCGTCGCGTCCGACTCGGTGAGCCGGGAGGACTTCCTCGCCGTCGCGGCCTGGGAGCCGCTCCTCGGCCCGGTGTTCCTCGACCTCTACCTGGCCATGGGACGGGAGCTCTCGCTGCAGGGGCCCATGCTCCGGTCGCGCCGCAGCCGCCGGGCCCAGGACGAAGAGGTCCTTCACGCGTACTGGAACCTCCTGCACGGCGCGGGACACATGGCCCTCCTCGGCGCGATCACCGCCGACCGAGAGCAGTACGTGTCGCTCACCGACCAGCACAAGGGAGCGCGGGCCGCGTTCAGCTATCCTCTCACCGGGACGGGCGTCGTCGCGTTCATCCTCAAGGGCGCGTGGGCGGCGGCGCGCCTCGGCAAGCTCATGCTGCCCGACTACAAGCGGGCGCTCGCGGAGGACGTGAGCTTCTTCGAGCTGCTCGACACGCTGTTCGCGCTCCTCGCGATCGGGACCCGGGCGAAGAACACCCGCGCCGAGATCGCGAAGGCGCTTCACGCGGCCCCCAGCACCGCCCGTACGCCGCAGGCTAAGCGGATCCGCGAGGCGATGGGCCGCGAGGTGCAGCTCTGCTGCGAGATCACCGCCCAGCTCCTTGAAGCGCCCGCCGAGGAGCTCGAGGCGGTGGTCCGCCGCATCGGCGAGAGCTACTTCGATCCGGGGGCCGAGCGGCTGGACGATCCAATGGAGGAAGAGCTCGTCCGCACGCTGCCGCTGATGTCCTGGACCGATGGGATCACGGACGGGAAGAAGCTACTGGTATCGCTGTCCCTCATCGCAGCCACGGCTCGTGGCGCGCCGGAGCAATTCTACCTGCCGGGCGAGCTCGCCGAGGCGCTGCACCGGCCCTGGACACCAGCCAACACGTGGATGGTGCTCGATCCGCTGCTGAAGGCGGAGCAGGCAGGCCGCAAGCCCGACGCTCGCGCGGCGTCGATCGGGCGACAAGATCCCTGCACTTGCGGCAGCGGGCGGAAGTTCAAGAGGTGCTGCGGGAAGTAGGCGCCGCGTGCGGCATGCGGCCTCGTGGCGGCGACGGAGCGGGTTGCACGGGTGAGGCCGGCACGACCAAGAGATGGCCGCCGCACCGAGGGTGTCGGGCGTCTCTTCCATGGGAGAGCGCCGTGTCCCCGGCGTCCACGGTGGCAGCCCGACAGCATGGCGTGCAGGATCTCGCGCGGAGGTGTACCATGGCGGCCCGAGCCAAGACGAGGATCTCCGAGACAAGGAGCACCGCAAAGAAGTCCGCGGGGAGCGAGCTCACGATCGCCACCCGGCGCGGGTCAGCGCGGGCGACCAGGCCGAACACTAGCACGGCACGCCTCAAGGAGCTCGTCGAGGAGGCCACCGTCGACGCGTACAACGAGGTCGAGCGACGCATCGGCTTCCTGACGATGATCCAGGAGCACCTCGGGGTCCCCTTCGAGACGGACGTGCTCGGCGCGCCGGTTCAGGTCACTGGCGTCGACTTCAACGACGCGGACGAGATCGTCGCCATCTGCAAGCGCGGCGCGCTGGTGCAGCGCATCCCGGTGGTGGACCTGCCGCTACCGAAGTCTCCCCCGGAGGGCTTCGAGTGGATCGAGGCGTATCGCTTCTACCAGCGCGGCGGCGGATAATCACAGCGCGGTGCTGGAGCCCCCACGGGAGAGCAACCGTGCTGCGCCTCATCGCGGCGGGCGGCGTCACACAGCTGCCGCCTGTTTGGCGACAGAGGGCGGGCACGGTAGACTGCATCCATGGCGTTCGACATCCATCGCCCCTGACCAACAAGCACGGCGAGCTCGACGAGGCCATTTCCCGCCGCAAGGTCTGCTTCTAGCCCCGACACGACGCGCGTTACCTTGGCCGGCGCTCCGGGGTGGGCGCAGTTGGCGCGTGCCCCGGATCAGCTACTTGGCGTGAACTGTAGCAGGCGCGCAACTGCTTCTCGGTGGTCGGTGTGGGTTGCCAGCCGAAGCGTGCGCCGGCGCAACTCTGCCAGACGGCGATCGGAGTGCGCCTCGCCCGCGGTCCGCCAGTCCCAGCAGCTGGCCGGATCGCCGCCTACTTCGACGGCGGATTGTTCTGCCGACCTCCGCCTGAGGGCTTGCCTGTCCCGCTCGGCCAGCCGGGACCCTGCCCGCCACCCCCTTTCCCGCCGCCGCCGCTCTTGGCACCGCCACCTCCACCGCCGCCCTTGGCGCCGCCGCCGCCGCCACCCTTGCCGCCGCCACCACTACCCTTGCCGCCGCTTGCCATGTGCTCCTCCAGTCCGGCCGCTGCGTCGCGGCCCACACACATTAGAGCGCACTCACTGCAGAAACGCACCCACCGCACGCGTCGGGCGATGAGTAGCGGGCGGTTCGGGGAGGGGAGGCGACCGGCCGAGGGTTCCACAGCCGGCACGGCACGCAAGCCAGGCGGATCTCCGTCCCTCCTCCAGACCTTTCCACCTTTGCCTCTTGTGGAAGTGAGGTGCACGGCCCGAGCCGACGCGCCGTCGGGTCCGACCGGATTCTGGGCTCCACCTCTACGGCCGGCCTCTTGGTTAAGCAATCGAGCGACGCGAAGGAGTGTGTGGTATTCTCGCTGAGCCCGACTAGCCTCGTCGCGTCCTCAATGCGATCGGGCGGGGCGCCCGAAGGCGGCGCGGTAACGAGGCCAGAGTTCCTGCTCCCGCTGGAACGCGAATGCCTCGGCATAGTCCTCGCCGCGATCGCCCCGCGCGCCGCGGCGCAGCGTCCGAGCGTCCTGGTGGTGGCCGAGTTCGTGAAGGAAGATGTGCATTAGCGTGTAATCGCGCGCCGTGTGTGGCTCGAACCAGCAGCGCGCGAAGGGCTCCGGCTCGAGGTCGCCTTCGACGTCCTCGTTAGTGGAAGCTTCGACAATCTCGCAGGGCACGCCGATGCGTTCGAAGACTTCCCAGTGTGCGTCATAGTGCCATAGGGGGACATCTGTCAAGCGACAGTAACTTTTGACCCCCTTACGACAGTAAAACTGACCCCCTCCCTGCGCCCCCAGTGTCACCTGGCCGACGCGGCGTTCCCGCCGAGCAGCCCCGCCTTCTTTTTCTGCTTCAGCCTGTAGCTGTCTCCCGAGATCATCAGGGTGTGGCTGTGGTGGAGCAGACGGTCGAGGATCGCGGCAGCGAGGACTTCATCCCCGAAGACCGCGCCCCACTGCGTCACCACCTGGTTTGTCGTGATCGACCACGCATGATGCATCTCCTGTCACGTTTTCTTCGAGGGCTTCCTCGCCTGGTGCATGAGGTTCTTGCGGCGGAGTTGGCGCAGCCGCCGCAGCTCGGCCTTATCGGCGATCACCGCCCGCTGGCCGTCGATCCAGCGCGTTTGCACCAGCCCGCGGTTGACCCACCCGTACATCGTCACGACGGGCATCTTCAGCTCGCGAGCCAGATCTGCAAGCCACCAAGCGTTCTCTGCGTCCCTGGGGGGCGGCTTGGGGCCGCGAGGCACGTTACCGTAACGATGCAGCAGCATCCGCACGAGGCGCTCGTTGAAGTGGTTGTGCTGCGTCGGGGTGATCCAGCCGTCAGCATTGAGTTGCTCGGCGATGCGCCCTGCGGTGAAGCCTTTGCGGCGCAAGTCGTGGATCGTAGCCATGAGCGCGTCCTTGTCGCCCGTCTGGACAAGCTTGTGGACGGGGCGGCGGAGGCGTTGGTGCGTCAGACGGCCACCGGCCCAATGCACCACGAGATCCGTCCACGAGCTCTCGCGGTTGGCCGAGATATCGACATGGTCGATGAGGAGCCGCAACACCGTCCTGCGATCCGCGGGCGTCGTGGTGGGCGCGTTCCAGAGCGCCGGCAGGTCGGTCGCCAAGGCGCGGATGGCAGCGACGTCGTCGGGCGTCAGGGCCTGCGGCATCTGCTTCGAGTGCCGCTCGTACGACTCGCGCAGGTCGCGCTCCGCGCGGAGAGCGTCCTCCCAGGCGCGCTCGAGAGTGCGGGCGACGAGTCGATTCTCGGGCTCGACGCTCTTGAACTGGCGCGCGGCGCGCTCCGCCTCGTAGCGTGCCCGTTCGAGTCGCTGCTGCCAGAGAGCCTCCTGCTGGGCGCGCTGCTGCTCGAGATCGGCGCGGACCCGAAGGCTAATCTCCAATGCGGCCGGAGCCAGCGCCGCGATCGCCAATGCCGTAACAGCCTGATCGATGCAGCTACCCGAGATATTGATGCAGAGACGGCTGCCATGGTGGGCCGCCTCCTGACCGCAGACGTAATGCGGATAGATTCGGCCCTTGTATTTAGCGTACCGGACGAACATGCCCAGGTTGCAGCGACCGCACCTGATGAGCCCTTGAAGCAAGGCACTCCCGCTGCGTACCGCACCCGTGCTGTTTGACTTTCGGTTGGCCTTCAAGCGAGCCTGGTTACGCTCAAATTGCTCCCATGTGATGTAGGCGGGAAAGCGATCGCGGACGCAGGCTTGCCAGTCCTCCGGCTCGACCAGCGGTGTGCGCCCCGTGGCCGGGCGCCCGGGTTGTTGTCGCCGTGGATCCGTCTGTCGCCGTCCGTACACATACGCACCTGCGTAGATGGGATTGCGGAGCATGTTGATGACCATACCGCGGTGGGGACGGTGCCACTCGAGAGCTCCGCGGTCGCCTCCAGAGCGACGGCGCACGCCTATCTGAAGTCCCTGCTCGACCAGGGAACGGAGCACTCCGTGCGCGGTCCCGAGGCGGTCAAATTGCTCGAAGACGAAGCGCACGACCGCCTGGACCGACTCATCCGGATCGAGGACGACCTCGCCGGATGCCTGCAGGAGGTAGCCCGATGGCACCGGCTTGCTCAGTTCTCCACGGCGCGCCTTCTGCCGCTTGCCCTGGAGCAGCCGCTGCCGCAGGATGTGTAGCTCCGCTTCGGACATCGTCCCCTTCAGCCCCAGGAGCAGGCGATCGTTGTAGAGCGACGGGTCATAGAGTCCGTCCAGGTCGGCAATCAGGGTGCCGAAGCGAGCGCACAGCTCGAGCAATTGGTGCCAGTCCTTGTTCGAGCGCGCGAGCCGAGACATCTCCACACCCAAGATGATTCCAACGTGGTCGAGCGCGACCTCGGCCAAGAGCCGCTGGAAGTCCTGCCGCCCTGCCGCCGACGCCCCAGAGGTCCCGAGATCCTCGTCGAGCACCAGGATGCGCCCCGATTCCCAGCCGAGCTCGCGCGCCATGGTTTCGAGGCTGTATTGTAGGCGGGTCGACTCCTGGTGGTGCTGGACCTGATGCAGTGAGGACTGCCGGATGTACACGACCGCGAGGCGTTCAAGGTGGCGACCTCCGATCTTCGTCGGGCGCTCCTCGATTCGCACGTTCGGCGCCGCCGACGTCTTCATCGGCCGCCTCCTCGCGCGCCGCCAGGTGGCGGCTTATCATCAGACTCAGAACGCTTACGAGTTGTGTCTGACGCTCGGGCGTCAGTACCGTCCACAGATGATCCGCCGTGGTCCTCTGCGCGGACATGGGGCACCGTTCGTCCTGGATCGCGCCGCTCTTGCGGGGCTCCGTCGCACCGCATGTGCAGCCAGCGTGCCAGCGCCAGCAATGCCTCAGCGGCGACGATCGGCTGAGTGGGGTTCGAATCCTCTGTGACTCTCGCTGTACTGGGCTTGGTTGATCGTGATCAAGGTGCTGCTCTTCTCGTATCTCCTGGCAACAAGCTGGAAGAAGAGATGGGCGCTCTGCCTCTCGAAGGGCAAGTAGCCCAGCTCATCGACCACCAGAAGCTTCGGCTTCGTGTAGAAGAGGAGCTTCTCCGCGAGCTGCCCCTCGGTTTCCGCCTTCGAGAGCGTCGCCAGGAGCGCGGTCGCGCTCGTGAAGAGCACCGAGTGCCCCGCCTCGACGGCGGCCCGCCCCAGCGCGATGGCCAGATGAGTCTTGCCCACCCCGGGAGGGCCGAACACCAGCACGTTCTCGGCCTCGGCGATGAAGCGCCCGGTGGCGAGCTCGCGGACGAGCTTCTGGTCGATCGAGGGCTGGAACTTGAAGTCGAAGTCCTCGAGGGTCTTGATCGCGGGGAAGTGCGCGATCTGGATCCCCATCGCCACCCGCTTGCGCTGCTTGGACCCGATCTCCTCGCAGAGCATCTTGTCCAGGAAATCGAGGTAGGTCGGCTCGGTCCTGGCCGCCTCGGACAGTAGGGCGTCGAGCCGCTCGGCGATGGATCGCATCCTGAGCCGGCTCAGGCTCTCGACGACGCGTGCATGCACCAGCTCGCGGCTCACGAGGCCACCCCCTCGATGACGGCTGCGTAGTCCGACAGGCTTCGGCCCATGGCCTCCAGGGCGCTCAGGGGCGCCTCTGGCGGCGTCGGCGCGGCGGGCCTGCGCCACAGCCCGTCGAAGTGGCTGGGGTCGGTGACGCGAGCATGGGGCTCGAACGAGCGCTCATGCCGCGCCACCAGCTCCGTTCCTCGGTAGATGCGGACCTCGCGCTCGCCGACGACGACCTCCACGGTGTCGCGCACAAGCTGGTGCGGGACGCTGTAGCGGACCGTGTCGACGTCGACGAGGGCGTCGTTGGCCACGCGTCGGCGAAGCCGCTGCTCTCGGACCGGCAGGGGCCGTGACGGCAACGGCCGGAGCGCGTGCCGCTCATCGCGCTCGAAGCGCACAAGCGGCGCCTCGTGCGTCGTGCCATGGATGCGGTGGTCGGCCTCGGCCATCCACCGGACCAGGTGGGCTTCGAGCGCGGCGAAGGACTCGAACTCGCGCCCGGCCAGCCCGTTGCGCTTGACGTACTTGACGCCCGACTCCGTCTTGCCCTTGGTGCGCGCCCGGTAGGGCCCGCAGGCGCGCGGGGTGACGTCCCAGTCCCGGCAGAAGGCGAGATAAGCCGGGTGGAACGTCACGGAGCCTGTCTCGCGCTCGCGGCCGAGCACCAGCGAGCGCGCATTGTCCCCGAGCACGGTGCGAGGCACGCCGCCGAAGTGGCGGAAAGCTTCCGCAATCCCTTCGCGCCAATCGTCCTGTCGCTCGCTCAGAAAAGCCTTGACGAAGAGCCGCCGTGAGTGACTCAATACGGCGACCAGCAGGTGCACCCGGACCAACGTGCCGGCGATGCGGACCTGCTTCTGACCGAAGTCGATCTGCATCTGATAGCCAGGGTCGGTCTCGAACCGCACGCTGGCCACGTCGGCAGCCCTCTGCCCACGGCGAAGATCGGCAACGACGCGCTGCACGGTCCTCGGGCTCACCGTGATGCCACGGCTGACAAGCTCGCCTGCGACGACCACGGCGTTGCCCTCCGCCAAGCCGGTGAAGAGCTGCTTGGCCTCAGCGCGGCCATCCTCGTCCAAGCAGCGACCACGAGGGCGTACCTGCACCTCGGCGGTGGCTCCACCGCGCAAATAACGGCGGACCGTGTTGCGAGCCACGCCGAGCTCCGCGGCGATCCGTTTGGAGCCCCACCCTCGGGCCGTAAGCTCGCGAATCTGCCGGATAACGTCCGGCTCGATCATCTCTTGCACCTCCGAACCGAGAGGTGCCACGTCCAAGTCCCTGATTTCCATGCCGTTTCCTCCGCTCTGGCGCGAGGGAGGGGGGTCAGTTTTACTGTCGCGCGGGGGTCATTTTTACTGACGCTCTACAACATCTCGCACCATCTCCGCGGGCCACGAGGTGAGCACGATGACGCCGTCTTTTCGATAGCATCCCTCGAACTCTTGGCGGTTGGCATCGATCACGATAGCGGGGATGCCGACGCCCAGCGTGGACCAGTCGGGAAGCAGGCTCAGAAAGCGACGGACGTCGTCCTCGTCCACGACGTGGACGTTGTTGGGGCCAGGAGCGCGGCGAACGATCTGGAACGAGGCGCCAAGGGTGTAATCGTCAGGCGCCGTGATGGTGTCGCGGTTCTTCCTTTGGACGCGGCCGTTCTTCACGCGAGGAATCGTTTTTCGGGGGAACATCGCAGCCAAGATAGGGTAGCGTATTGGCGCCACGTATGTGAAGGGATGGGGCACTGATAAGATCGTACTCGTAGATCGTCGAGCCGTGGGTACGGCGAAGCAACTGAGCCGAACTGCAGGAGTCGATGATCCGGCTCGTGCGTGGGGCAGGGCTATTCGACGAGGCGATTCACAGAGTAGCCGGCGTCCCCGGGATCGACTTGGGGGGAAGCAGGAGCGCGCGGGCGACGAGCACGCTGGTGCTCTCCAAGACAGCGAGCCGGCGCTCGATCTGCTCTGCTCGGACTTGGCGAACAGCGGGCCCAGCGGTCGCGGCTGGCTCCGCGACCAGCGTGCGCAATCGCCACCTGTTTCTCCATCGGCTTGCCTTTGCGCTTGTCGTAGGGGTCCACGAGAAGGTTCTGGCGGCTAGCTATCTTGGTCTCGAAGACCTCCTGCTCTGCCTCGGGCGGGAGGCGGTCGATGCTGTCGTCTGCTCCAGCGGATCGGCGGAGTGCGTGATCTCCTTGCCCCTCTTTATGCGGCTCTGACTGGCCACGAGCAGGGCGTCCTGAGCGCTCAGCCAGAATTCATCCATGGTGTCCTCCCTCACACCGCCCGTGGGCACCGGCGTCTGCACGGAGAGCGTGCGCACGCGATGACCCTCAAGGAACTCGAGGTTGCCCCTGATGACGACCCGGATGTTCGTGGGCCTTTGCAGCAGGAGGAGCGCGGCGAGGTCGACGTCACGGATGCGCGGTTGACCGTCGTCGAATTGCACCGAGAGTGGAATCCCGGCGCAGTGCACGACCGCCATGTCCGAGGGCGGCACCACCACCGGCACCACGAGCGCCGTTGGGGCGGCGCAGGAACTCGGATGCTCCGGAGCGCTCGTTCGCCGGGCCGGCTTGTACGCGCACCTCGATGCGCCAGCCGCTCGGCGGCTCGTCGGGGCCTCGCGCGCGACCCCTGCATTCGTCCAAAGAGCGCGCGTGAAGGCCATCGAAGCGCTGGCGTCCCAGTGTCGAGGTCAGGGGCACTCCCGAAGTGGCGCTCCGGGAAACGCCCTCGACGGCCGGACCGCCCGGCGAGAAGAACCACGCGCCCTGCTTTTCGTTCTCGCAGTCCATCCACTCGAAAGACTTCAGGAAAACGGGCACCTCGTCGGGCGCGGTTCCCGCACGGCCCAAGATGCCACACGGCTCCATGCGCGATGGTTCCCAGCGGTGTATCGTATTGCGGATGCTCGTAGTTGTGGTCTGGGGGCAGCGATGGCTGGCACAGGATGTCAGCCACGCTCCGGGCTGCGGCAGCGTGTGCCATCGCAGAAAAAGTGTCGCCCTGCGCCGCTCAAGCCATGCTCCTGGGCGCCTGACCGGGCGGGGGACGCAGAACCGCCCTTTCTCGCCGCGCCAGCGCGCCCTTTCACGAGGGCCGGGCCGAGGCCCGTTATGTAGGTCAGAGGCTGTTCAGCCTGATCCAGTGCTGGCTTCTTCGTGGAGGCTCAGCTCGCGAACGATCTCGGTGAGGAGCTCGCGCAGGGTCGACACGACATCGGCGTTCATCCTGCCCGGCCTCGCGCGTCTCAGCTTGTCTCGTACGTCGGCGAGCGCCTGAGGAATGCTCACCAACTCTTGTCCGTCGGTCTCGACGTCATCGGTGCTGGCGAGATCCTCGGCGCGGGGGGCAGGCAGGCGGCGCGCATCCGCGGGGTCGTTCGGCACCATCGAGCCCTGCGGTACCGCGGGCGTGGTAACAAGCTCCTCGCCCTGGGACGGGAGCCCTCCGGTGCCACAGGGACCCGGTCGAGCGCGTTCCACCCTGCTCTTCGGCTTGGGATGCGGCGTGTCGGTTTGGCTGGCGCTACGCTGGAGCACGGCCACGGCCGCCTTCACGCTCTTGGCTCGCCCGTCGACGAACAGCCGTGCCACAGCAGCCTGCTGATGCCCCGGAAGGCGGGTGAGCTGCATGAGCTTCACCTTCTCGTCCGCGAGCGGAGTGCCCAGGATCAACTCGGCCGCCTCCGGGGCAAGGTCGTTCGCGATGCGGATCTCCTCCTGCACGGTCCGCTCGGATGTCCCGAGCTTGGCGGCCGCGTCGGTCGAGAAGGCAGGTGCGGGCGAAATGGTTTCGGCTGCACCCGCCGCCGCCTTGGCGTGCCCGCCCCGGGCGTGCTGCCGCGCTTCCGGGTGGAGCGCCTCGTAGAGCTCCTTCCGCCGTGCAAGCAGCCGGCCGCGCTCGAGCACAGGGATCCGGCGACGAACCAGGTTCTCATCGATCTCGACCAGCTCCCGATCGATGGCGTCCCACGTCTGGATGCGGGCCTCGATCTGCGAGTACCCCAGCTCGGCGTAGGCGGCGACCCTGTTTCTTCCGGCCACGAGCTCGCCATCAGAGGTGAGGATGATCGGGTTCAACAGTCCGAGATCGGCGATCGACGTCTTGAGCTGGCGGACGACGCTTGGATCAGGCACCCGGTTCTGCGGGATCACGATGTCCCGGATGGCCACCGTGCACACGTTGACGCCGCGCGGTAGAGCTTCGCTCGGCACGTGCAGGCTTCGCGGTGACCCGTGATGCGCGGCGGTGCCAGCACCGTCCCGAGGCTCCTCGGGCTCCAGCATGCCGGCGGGGTGATTCGCTGTGGTTGACGTACCCTCGATGCTCATCATCGCGTCTACCGCCTCCTGTTCCTCCGCATGACGACATGGTGCCCTTCGCAGATCGCCGCTCGGCACCTCGTCCCATAGCCGGTCGTCCCGCTCGCGGCCGTGATGATCGAGGACGTCCGCGATGTGGCGCAGGGGCGCGGAGCAGCCGGCACAGGCGAGGCGCTCGAAAGGTAGCCGCAGCTCGTCGCAGCTCTCGCAGTACAGACCCCCGGCGGCCAGCTCTGCGTCCAGGCCGTCCAGCGACAGCACGGGCTCGCCGCGGAAGGTGAAACGAGCGTCGCAGACCCCGCAGACCCACGCCTCGGTGCGAACGCCGGGGGGGCCGCATGTCGCGCAGCGCTCCGATGAGATCGCGGGGGCGTCCATCCCGGCCGACCCGTTCGCCGAGTCCAGGGCGCGGACGCTGGTCGGCTCAGGCAGGCAAGGCGCTGGCGTTCGACCCCTTCGATGCGACCCCCATCGAAGCCCGCAAGCCCGTGAAGGCCGAGCGGGAGGCCGTGCGCCCCCGTCCTCGGCTTGCGGCGCGGCGCGCGGCGCCTCCCTGCCTGCCGCGGCGGAGATGGCGCCTCCTTCGGCGTCGTGCCGCTCCCTGCCAGTGTTCCAAGGCGTTGCCGATGGGGCAGCACTCGTCGCGGGATCCACCGACGGCGAGGAGAAGAACGTCCGGTCTTGGGACACCGGCGTGCTGGAGGAGCGCGCTGCCATGGCCGGCTCCGGGATCCCGCTCGGGTTCTTGTCCACGGTCGCGGTGCCCGGCACGACGGCGGTCGGGCCGGGCGTCTGCAACGGGAAAAGCTGGAGGAAGAGATCCAGGAGAGGCTCGGGCACGTACAGCGTCCCGGCTTGGACGAAGTTGGCGTCCATCGCGCTGATATAGTTGCTCATCGCGAGCCTCCATCCCGCGCTCGGCGGCAGAACGAGCTGCCGTTCTCGTAGCGCTTGGCTGCGGGAGCAGAAGGCGCTGAGCGAGTCCCGAGGGCCGCTGCGTTCATCTGCCCCGCAACCTACCGAGCGCGATGGGGGACAAGAACGATCGGCGGTTCTATTGTCCTACGCTCCGCGTCGTCGGCGGAGAGCCCCCGCGCTACCCGCCTTGTCCGCGGAGAGCGGCTACTTGTTCCGCCTGGGCAGCGGAAAGCCGTCGAGCGATTCCGCCGCCGCTTGCGTGTCTACCGGGTCATGGTTTGCGACTTGGCCTTCCGGCGGGCTTCGCCCCCGCTCAGCCCGTTGCGTAGTTTGCGCCTTGCGCTCGTAGTCGAAGAGAGACTTCGTGTACTTGTAGCCCAGCGCAGAAAGCACCGCGCGCACGATGCCTTCGGCCACATCCTCAAGCTTCGACGCCCTTGCCCCCGTGCTTTCCTGCCTCTCGAGGATGCCAACGACCACACTTTCCACGCGAGCGCGTGTAGAAGCGTCGTCACGGAGATCCTCTCGCAGTTCGGGGAGGAACTCCCACGCGAGTTCGGTGGCTCCCTGGCCGAGCAGGCTCCCAACCATGATCTCGGCGATGTTCGCGGACACCGGCTGGATGACGTCGTAGGACCATTGCCCACTCTTTGCGACATCCTCGAGCTGGCGCATCACGAACCGCTTCATGTGGCCCGCCGCTTCGGGTCGGCTCCACACGGTCGAAGCCGCACGGAACTTGGCGTGAGGAGGGTGGGGTTCGTGCCGATGCTCATGCACGTAGCGCTTGGCGGGCTTGGCTTGTTCTTCCAGCCATGCGTGGTCACCGAGATCGATTGCGCGAACGACACCTCGAAGGATCGCGGCCGTGTAGCCGAGGCTTGGTTGGCTTGCCTTGCGATGGAGCTCCATGTCGTCGAACGCGAGCTGTCGGTACTCGTGCGCGAGCCTCGCGAGGTCCTCGAGCAGCTCGCCTGCTCGGTGCTGCTGAACGGCTTCGGGCGTCAGGTCCGGCGGTGCAGGTGCCGGCGGCACCACCTGGTCGTTGAGGTTCGCGGCGGGTTCGGGGGCCGGCCCAGGGCTGGGGACCTTCTTCGGTGGGCGCGTGCTTCGGGCGGCATCGCGCTTCGTCTTCCGGCCGCGACCATCGCCGGCGGGCGAAGCCTTCCCTTTGGGTTCGGCATGCCCCCGACCCGCGCTACCGGAGGGCTTTCCAGAGCGTCGGGACGTCTTCTGCTTCGGGAGCCTCTTGGACATGGCGGCGTCATCCTCCAGCACGGGCGCGTGATCAAGAGCGTGGGCGTGTCAAGCACGTGCGGAAGGGTGGGTGTGGGGTCCGCACGCCCGGTGGACCTGTGGGCCCACGATCCGCGCACCGCTGACTGCCGAAGCGTGATCCTGGAGGTTCGAGGCGATGAGCCCTCGCCACCCTGTAGGACCAACCGCGCTGCGCGCAGCCATCCGGGTGCACCTGCTGGTGCGTCACGGCTCGACCGAGGCCCCTGCTCCTCCTGCGAGCGCCGCGAGGGCCGCGCGGTTCGTGCCCGCGAGCTACAACCGGAAGCTGGTTTCCGTCGAGCGCCTCCCGACCGGGAGCCGTCCGCGTCCCTGGGCGCGCGGCCCGTTCGTGTCGGCGACCGACGTGTCCATCTCGGCCACGTGCAGCGCCGCGCGCGCCTTCAGGGGCGGGGGCCGCTTCGCCGAGGCCGGCTTCACTCGCTTCACAGCCCAGAAGCTCGACGCCGCGGCGTGGGGCCTGACGGTCGAACAGGTCATCGCCGAAGAGGCTCGTCTCATCGACGGCGCGTTCGACGAAGGGCGCGTCCCCCAAGACGGCGCGCGGGGCGGTCGCGACCTTTGGCTTCACGGCGGAGGAGACGTCGGCTCCGCCGCGAGGATCCGGCTGCTGGCCGGTGCTGCGGACCGATGGCATGACCGCGGCGGCGGCGCCGTCGGGTCCTTCACGCACGCCTGGCGCGAGGTGCCGGGCGATGCGTGGGGGTCGATCTCGGTGCTCGCGTCGGTGGAGAAGCCGCACGACATCGAGGCAGCGCGTGCCGCGAGAGACGCGGCGACCGTCGTCGACGAGTTCCCCTCCGACGAGGGGTTCTCGCTGCGGGGGTCGAACGCGAAGATCGTCCCGTGCCCCGCTGAGACGAGGGGCAAGGCGTGCGTGGAGCGCAGGCTGTGCCTCGACGCTGACAAGCTGGCCAGGCGGAACGTCGCCATCGCGTTCGAGGCGCACGGGCCGACAGCTCGCCCAGTGCGCGAGGCTCTCGTCCAGCGGCGCGTGCTCGTCGTCGAGCGGTCGGGCGCCGATCAATCGCGAGGACGGTGAGCGAGATGAACGGGCACGACCTCATCGAGGTGAGCGAGCTGCAGCTCTCCGCGGCGGCGCCCGGTGAGCAAACTCCGGTCGCGACGCGGGATAACAAGAGTAGAGGGGCCCGCGATCCCAGCGTCGGTCTCCCGCATCTTCTTCCGGTCGCTGAGGTAGCCGCCGTTCTCGGCGTGTCCACCCGGACGGTTCGCCGCCTCGTCAAGCGCGGCGAGCTCGTCGCCTACCGGATCAAGCGACAGCTCCGCGTCGACGCCGAGAGCGTGACGCACATGCTCGAGGTCTCGCGCGTCGGGGCCTCGGATCGGACGGATCCATGTCGAAGCGACGATACGTCCTCGGTCAGCCGCACCTCCTGCGGCGCCGAGGGAGGAACAAGCTCTGGACCGGGTGGATCGAGGGGAGGGAGGTCTCGCTCGGCACCGCCGACCGCGCTGAGGCCCAGCGCAGGCTCGACGAACTCGCCGCTCGGCCTCGATCCGACGACGTTGCCGCAGAACGCGGCGGAGCTGAGGATCGCGCTCCGGCACCTCACCCGCCGCTCCTGAGCGCGCTGGCCCTTCTGTTCGCGGAGCACTGCCAGCCGCCGCGGCACACGAAGAAGACCGCCGACTCCTACGCCCACCGGGTCTCGACCTTCGTCGAGGCCATGGAGAAGAAGCAGATCACGCGCACGGACCAGGTGACGTTCAAGGTGATGTCGGCCTACGTCCGCGAGCGCTCGGCCGAGGTGTCGGCCGCGACGGTCAACCGCGACCTGACGCCGATCCGGCGGATGTTCGCGTTCGCCAAGCGCGAGGGCCACATCGAGAAGAACCCGTTCAAGCACGAGGACTTCGCGGAGCTCAAGCTCCGCGAGCCGCGACCGAAGCCGAACGCCCTGGCGCTGTCGCCGAAGCAGGTCGACATCTTCCTCGCGAAGGCTGACGAGATGGCGAAGCCGGGGTACGCGGCACTCTTCCGGCTCACGGCGGGTAGCGCGATCCGCATCGACGAGGCGCGCCACTACGAGCCCCGCGACATCGACGTGCAGCGCGGCATCTTGACGATCACGCCGAAGAAGAACTGGACCACGAAGGGGTACCGGTACCGCGACATCCCGGTCTCGAAGAACACGGTCGACGCCTTGCTCGCCTTCGTCGGCGTTCGCGGCAACCTCGCGCTCGACGACAAGGCCGTGTGGAACGAGATCCAGCGCGTCCGCAAGGCGGCGAGGCTGCCGAAGTTCTCCATCCACGACCTGCGGCGGGCATGGGCCAGCGCCATGCACAAGAACGGCGCGAGCATCAAGCAGGTCAGCGTCTGGCTGGGGCACTGCGCCGTCCAGGTGACGGAGCGGTACATCCGGAT
The DNA here is from genome assembly GCF_028553905.1 of Sorangium sp. So ce836. Classification (NCBI taxonomy): domain Bacteria; kingdom Pseudomonadati; phylum Myxococcota; order Polyangiales; family Polyangiaceae; genus Sorangium; species Sorangium sp. So ce836. Next base: position 13,189,860 of record NZ_CP102233.1, read on the forward strand.
CTTCGAGACCGACTCCACGGGGCACGAGTTCCTCCCGCGCTGAGGAGCTCGCGAGCGCGCCGCTTCCGGCCGCTCTTTCTGGCCCCAATCTCGCCGCTGCCCACCGAATGCACACTTCGCGCAGCATGAGCACCCAATCGGCGCCATCGTGAGCGGCGTTCCGGGTATCATGATCGGAGCTGTTACGGCCCAGGCCACCAAGCGAAGGCCAGCAGAAATTTGTCCCTCGCATCGTGACGTGCACGTGGCCTCCAGGCCGAGCGCTGGCGCACGCGTTACGATGCCGCTGACCACGATGCTCACGCCCAGCGCCGCCGTCACGTCGCGGTGGCTCCGCTTCAGCATCAGTTTTTGCCGCAGGATCTCCCGTACGTATTGCGTCGCCAGCCTCTCCCTCGCCATCCGGCCCTCCTCGCGAGGCCGATGGCGTTGCGCCGAACCAGCGGGCGCCGCTCGCCCCTCGACCGCCCGTTGCCCTACTTGAACAGATGCTGAGGTAGTGGCGGTCTGCTCACGGCCGCGAGACGGGCGCTCACGATCCCGCGAAACGCGCACACCGGAGAGGCATGCGGGTACGCTGGCCATCCTGGAGCGTCGAGGTTGGGCGCGACGAGGAGGTGGGCGGTGCTGCGTGTCATGAGCGGAGAACTGTGGACAGAGCTGCACCGGCTTGCGAAGAAGAGCCGTCCGCACCTCGGCGCGGTCGCCTACGTCACGTCCGACGAGAGGGTGAAGTTCGGGAAGGGCGACACGCTCGTCTGCGACGCGACCGACGCCGCGATCAGGTCGGGCCAGACCTCGGCGGCCGTTCTTCGGCGTGCGCATGACCGCGGGGCTCGGCTCTTCTCATCCCCCGGGTTGCACGCGAAGGTCTTCCTCCTCGGGCGCGTGGCCGTCGTCGGTTCGGCGAACCTCTCGGCGAGTTCAGTGAACGAGCTTGAGGAGGCGGCGCTGATCTCCGACGACGCCCGCGCCGTGTCGGGCGTGCGCCTCCTGATCGAGAACCTCGTGCAGGCGGCCGACGAGATCGACGAGAGGTTCCTCCGCCGGATCGAGAAGTTGCCCGTCGTGCAGGCCCAGCGCGGAAGTCGACGGCGGCGGTCAGTCCGACTCCCGGAACCGAGGGCCTGGTTGATCAGTGTCGTGCCGCTCGATGGGGACAAGCACGCGGACGAAGAGCCGGTCGTCGAGAGCGAGCGCGCGAAGGCAGGGGAGGAGACGGAGTTCTCCGACAGCGAGCCTGGCTACATCCGGTTCACGGGGACGTCGAGCTTCCGTCGGTCCGCCAAGCAGGGCGACTTGGTCATCGCAGTGTGGCGCCCCAACGCGAAGTCGTCACGGGCGCACGTATTCGCGCCGGAGCCCCTGGTGACACGGAAGGACAAGAACGGGGTGACGCACCTCTTCGTCGAGGAGTATGCGGACCGCGAGGACACCAGGATCTCGTGGACCGAGTTCTCGCGCCTGTGGCGGAGGACGACATCGAGCCGGCCGCCCGGCATCAAGTCGACCCGTGAAATGCCGGTCGAGCTTCTCGAGCAGCTGCGTACGGCGTGGCCGAAGTAGACCGGCACCGAGCGTCCTTCTGCTGCCAGCGCTCTCGCTGTAGCCTTCGAGCATGGCCCGTCGCTACCTCGTGATCCGGACAGATCGAACCCGGCGAGACTTCATCCTCCGCGAGCTCGAGCAGGGCCGGCTACGGCAGGGGTGGGGGTGGAAGCGTGACCACGACCTGCGGCTCCTCGCGCCGCAGGTCCGGTCGAGGAAGCTGAGCGACGAGGAGGCGCGCGTCTGGCGCAACCGACGGCTACTCGATACAGAACCGGACGGCCTCAAGAAGGGCGACGTGATCGTCATCCCCAACCTCCCCGAGCAGGGCCGCTGGGTCCTCGCGCGGGTGACCGGCGGGTACGACTTCTCGCCCGTCCGAGTCCAAGAGGGCGCCGGGCCCGACTACGGTCACATCGTTGCCGTGAGCCCCATCCGGGAGCCCAGTGGGAAGATCGGCGTCGTCGAAGCCGACAACGAGCGCGTCGACGCGAGGCTGCGAGCCACGATGCGCAACCCGTCACGGATGTGGGCGATCGACGCGCTCGGGTCGGCCGTCGAGGCGCTCATCGACGCCATCGAGGCGGGGAAGGACACGCACACGCCCGAGCCCGAAGTCCAGAAAGCCGAAGGCTTCTTCGAGGCGATGCGCCAAGCCGCGTGGCAGCACATCAAACAGAAGTACGAGGGCGCGGAGTTCGAGCACCTCGTCCGCCGCTTGCTCGAGTGCATCTACAAGGACGGCCGCGTCGAGCACTGGGGCGGTGCGGGCGAGAAGGGCGCGGACCTCATCGTCTTCACCCGGGATCCGCTCGGCATCGAGTACAAGATCGCCGTACAGGTGAAGTTGCATCAGGGAACAGAGGACGACACGACAGCGCTCTCGCAGATCAAGCAAGCCCGCGAGTACCACAAGGTCGATGCGGGCGTCGTGGTGACGACAGCGGAACAGATGAGCGAGGCGTTCCAGGCGAGGCGCGAGGCGCTCGAGGAAGAGCTCGGGATCGACATCCGCCTCGTGGACCGTGACGAGTTCGTCGAGCTCGTGATGGCGCACCTCGGCAAGGCCAAGGCGAACGTGCGCGACGACGTCGTCGACTTGTTGCAGAGGAGCACGGTCACTTCCGAGCTGCTGGAGAGCACGCCGATCACGGATCGGGTCTACGAGGAGCTACAACAGATCCCCATGTCGAAGGTGCAGCGCGCGGGGCTGCGCGTGTTGCACCAGAACCGCGGAGGCGGCGTTCATCTGATCCGCGTGGAGCTGCCGCGCGAGGCCGCGGAGGGCACCGCGGACCAGGCGGCACGGGACATCGCGGCGTACCTCGAGCGACTTGCTCCACAAGCTCGAGGGCGGCAGACCGAAGCGAGCTACAACGCGGGCTCGGGAACGAGCACGACGCACTTGGACTTGACCCTGGAGCTGGCGCGATGACCTTGTTCGACGCCTACTTCTTCGTGGACTGGAGCGCGAGCAACAAGCCGACGCGGCTCAAGCCGAAGAAGGACACCATCTGGCTCGGGGAGTTGGTGCGCGGCTCGGCCCTGGCGGAGCGCTATCACCGGACACGCTCGGCGTGCGTCGACGATCTCCTGGGACGACTGCGCGCGCTCACCGCTGACGGTCTGCGCGTGCTCGTCGGGTTCGACTTCGCCTACGGGTACCCGCGAGGGCTCGCCGAAGCGCTCGGGCTACCCTCGAGCGTCGCTCCATGGGCGCGCACGTGGGAGCTCCTCGCGTCGAGAATCGCCGACGGCGCGAACAACGAGAGCAACCGCTGGCGTGTGGCGTCGGAGCTGAACCGGGCGCTGATGCCCGCCGCGAGGCTGGTGGGGCCGTTCTGGGGCTGCCCTCTGGGCGCCGCGACGGCCACGCTGAAGGCGAGCAAGCGGGAGGGGGAGCTCGCGTTTCCGTTCCTCTCGCGGTCCGGTCGTTCGTTGCCCGAGTGGCGGCACGCGGAGGCGCGAGCCCGCAGCAAGAACCCGAGCGTCCAGTCGACCTGGAAGCTGTTCACCTCCGGGAGCGTCGGGAGCCAGGCGCTCGTCGGGATCCCCCGCGTGGCGCGGATCCGTCACGACGCGGTCCTCGCCCCGTTCAGCAAGGTGTGGCCTTTCGAGACGGGCTTCGGGCCGGCGCCAGGTCCCGCCGCCGGCCCGTTCGTGCTGCACGCCGAGGTCTGGCCGGTGCTGTTCGGCACCGAGGTGGAGGCCCAGATCGCGGCCGATCGCGAGCTCGACATCCTCGATCAGGCACAGGTCCGAGCCCTGTGCGCATGGGCCGAGCGCACGGACGCCGCGGGCGAGCTCGGCCGGTTCTTCGACAGGCCAGCGGACCTGCCCGACCCCGTGGTGCAGGACTGCGTCGATGAGGAAGGGTGGATCCTTGGCCTGCCTTGACTTGACCTCCAGCGGCGCGTCACCTCGGCGCGCGCCACTTCGCAGGTACTCGTCCGAGATCTGGCAAACTTTTGGCACGGCGAGCCTCCGGCGGTTTTGTGTCACGCGCAACCGTTGGATATTCCTCGCGAATATTCCGCCGGAGGGCCCCAAAGCCATCGTTTTTGAAAACCGCCGTTGGGGCAACTCAACCAGGGGTTCGAATCCCTTCTCCTCCGCTGAATTCTTGAAGAATTACCGGAACTTGGCGAGTTTTTGCGAAGGTCGGGAGCGGACAGCTGAGGACACGAGGGGCCCCGAGATTCGGCAAACTCGTGGGCACGGCGAGCCTCCCGTCCGGCAGCGAGCCCCGGACCGTTCACGTGCCTGAGACGGTCGAGCTAGAGCCCTGCGAGCGCGACGGCTGAACGTAGGCGACGATCATTTTCGAACGGACCATCCGCGCCCTGGTACCGGCGAACGTCCTCGCTCCACCCCGCGTCGTTGGACGCCAACCTGGTGAGCAACAGCGCAACACTCCCGGCCGCCCGGGCCGCCCCCCCACCCATGACGCCAAAGCACTCATGAGTGCATGGCGAATCACCGGACCACCAGCTCGATACGCACCCTTCACGGCCGCAGATCGATCATCACCTTCGCCCGCTCCTCGGCCGTGAGCCGCCCCTGCTCCTCGGTCCCGGCATCGATGCCGGCCGTGGCCTCCGGTTCGTCATCCTCGACCCCGCGGGCGAGCTCCTTGCGCTTCGAGCCGATGAGGACCTGGAACCACGCGTCCCGCTGCATCACCGTGTGGAAGATCCGCTCCTCGTACGTATCCTTCAGCAGGAAGAACTGCACCTTGACCGGCCCACGGGTCTTGCGGCCCTCGCGGTCGACACGACCCTCGCGCTGCTCCATTTTGGCCGGGTTCCACTCGACATCGTAATGGAGGATGTAGCGGGTGTGCTGCTGCAGGTCGATGCCCTCCTCGCCCACGCGGCTCGTGAGCAGGACGAGCGGAGCATAGGGACGGTTGAAGTTTTCCCGGCGCATCTCGCGGTCCTCGTCGCGCTGCGCGCCGTCGAAGCGGGCCACGTACCCGGGATGTGAAAGCACGTGCGCGAGGCGGCGGATCTCGCGGCGAGCGCGGTCCTGGTTCTCCTCGCTGAACGCGTCGCCCTGCTTGGGCGTGTCGTCGAGGTAATCATCGACGATCGTCTCGAGCGATTTACGCAACCTGTGGCCGACACGCTGCATGAGGAAGGTCTGCACCTCGAAGGGATCCGGCTGCTCCCCCCGCGCCCTGAACCACAGGGCCAGCCGCAGCAAGAAGAGCGGCTGCGTGCAGTGGTTCTCCGCCCGGTTGAACATGATGTCGACGATCTCCCCCTCGTCGGCCTTCATTTCGAGCCCCGTGCCCTCGAGCAGCTCCCGCGTGACCACCAGGAACCGGCGATCGAACCTCCCACCGAGCTGCGCCTTGACGGCCTCACGCTCGTCTTCCAGCGCCGCACGGATCATCACCCGCGCGTCGTCCAGGCTGGCCCAGCCGGCGGCCTTCACTTGCTCCTCGATGAACGGATCGATCCGCGCCTCGACCGCCTTGTCGAGTGCCTGCTTGAGCGCGCCCGCGGTGTGGATCAGCGTGTTGAAGACGAGAATCTTGCCGAGCCCTGCCTGGGGTCGCGCAAGGAGCGCATCCAGCTCCCGATCGAGGATCCTTCCAACCACCGCGCACAGGGCTGCGATCTTCGGGTGCGCGTGCCCGGTATCCTGCAGCTGCTTGACCATCGCACGGGTCTTCTCCGCGCGGGGCAGGTTTTTTTGAAGGATGGCGCTCGCCGCGAGCTGCTCGTAGCTCGACAGGCATTGTCGGAGATCCCCCGCGACGAACGAGGGCGTCTCATGCGCATCTTCCCCCTGGCTCCCCTGCGCCGCCTGCTGGGCGTCGACGAGCAGGTCGCGCAGGTGCAGGTACACCCAGGCGTCATTCCCTTCGAGCGGGATGAGGGGGCTCGACCCGACGAGCGGACGCAGATCGTCGAGCTTGCCGAAGGGGCGCGGCTCGTAGCCGCCTCCTCGCTTCTCGGTCAGCGTATAGTCGCGCTCGCTGAGATCCTTGATGTTGCGGAGGAAATAACGACGCAAGCGCTCCTGCAAGCCCGATGAGCCCGGGTGCTGGCCGCCCGAAGCGTCCTGCGTGCGTAGCTCGTACAGGCGCTCCACCCACCGCCTGCGCGCCTCGTCCGAGGGCGAGAGGCGCCGCCGCGCGTAAAATTGACCCAGGGCGTTCTCGTAGCGTTCCAGCCCGTCCCGCGTTCGCTCGATGTCCTCCTCGGGCGCGCGCACGATCCGGAGCAGGTTGAGCATCTCCTTCGTCGCGAGCTGAAACGGGGTCGCGGTCAGAGCCAGCGTGAATCGGCCCAGGAGCCCTCGCTCGCGGCTCTCCGCGGTCTGCTCAGGGAAAAACACACGGCTGCGCTCGGTATGCAGGCTGGTGAAGTGGTGTGCCTCGTCGGCGATGACCACGTCCCAATTCGTTCGGCGCAACCAGCGCACGATGGGCGAGGAGTCGCCGGCGCGGCCGCCCGTGAGCAGGAGCGGCTTGACCAGGTAGAACCGACCCGGCGGAACCTGGAACTTCCCTGCCTCGCGCACGCCCCGCGTCTCATCACCTTCCCACCGTTTGCCGATCTGGGTGACGTCGCGCAGCATCTGCCGGAAGGGCTTCCAGTCGTCGCCGGCGACGTATTGCTGGAACCCTCGCCCCTGGGTCTCCGGCTTCTCGATCTCGTCGAACCACTTGTTCATCAGGGCCGGCTCGGCCACTACGAGCACGCGCTGGATGGGCGTGCTCGTTCCCTGGAAATGCCGCCAGAGCAAGGCCGTGATTCCGAGCGCCTCGTACGTCTTGCCGCACCCGACCTCGTCAGCCAGCACGATCCCGCGCTGACCCCGCACGAGCAGCGCCTCCAGCGCGGCCCGCACGGCGCGCATCTGATGCTCCCGGTCGAGCCCGATCCGGGCAGCGAGCTGATGGATGTCCACGCTCATCACGTACTCCTCCGCGCGCGCCGCTTCGGTCTCTCCGCGTCGTTCCCCCTCGGTGAAGCCGCCTGCCCTCCGGCGGCGATCCGCCTTAACGAGGCGACGGCGCTTTCTCGCGCCGCACGCACCTCGTCCAGGAGCTCCTGCTGCACGCACCCCTCCAGAGATACCGATTCCAGCGCTGCTGCGAGCTTTTCAGCTTCCATCGCGGCATACGCCGGCGTCGGATCCCCATGCCATTGCGGCACCATGTCGAGCACGCGCTCCACGTGCTGGGCGACGCGCGACACGAGGTATGCGCAGCGCAGTCCATCGATGGAACCTGCGCAGGCCGAGGTCAGCGAGCGCCTCAGATCACCCGACCATCTGCGCAGCGCGAAGCGCGAGCCACGCTGCCCCATGAGCCCGTTCACCTGCTTGTCCAGCCCCAGCCGGACGTTCCGGAAGAACGTATCGAGCGACGCCTGGTGCAGTGTCGGCCCCTTCTGCTCCCCGCGTCGGGCGGCCTTCCACGCTTCGATCCGCGCGTCGACGGCCGCGACGCGCTGCTCCGGCGTGGCCGTCGGCATGAGCAGGGCGTCCGCGGTGATCGCCTCGGTCTCGATGAGCAGGTTATCCCGCAACGCGAGCGCGTCCTCGAACCGCACGTTCGGGCGCACCTCGCGTGCATCCAGCACGGCGCCGCCGCTGTCGAGCGCCTCGATCCGCAGCGCGAGCGTCCGCAGCCTGCGCCTGCCGGTCTCCGGGTCCTCCTCCTCGAGCGGCGGCTCCTGGATCTCGAAGCTGTAGTTCCCCGCCCCGAGCACCGCGCCCTCGAAGAGAGCTTGCGTCCCCTCCCGCTCCACGGCCAGCACGCGGATTCGGTCCACGTTCGGGCTCCAGCACTCGCCACAGACCACGAGGACGCGCGTCTTCGGATCGTAGAGCGCCTCGCCGACCTCGAAGATCAAGGGGGGGAGCGGAGGGGGGACGAGCGTTAGGGGCAACGGGCCGCGGTAGACGTGAAAGAGCTCGCCAACGTCGAACTCTTCGAGCACGCCCGCGGCATCCACCGAGCTGGCCGTCGCGGAGAGCACCAGCGCACACTCGGTGTTTCCGCGATCCTGCGTCGCCCGCAGCAGCGCAGAGGGGGTGAAATTGGGCGAGCCCCAGAGCATCGTCGTGCGCTTCTTGCCGAAGATGGCGACGAGCTTTCCGTGCAGTCGACGCGGCTCCGCGCTGAGCGCCTGCGCCCGGATCTCCACGGCGGCCGCGAGCTCCTCGAGGGCCAGGCGAGGCAGCGGCATGGGCTTGTTCGGATCGATGGCGTCGGTGCACAGCGAGAGGCGCGGCGCCTTCGCCCGCGGTGCCCACGGGAGGCCCTCCCCGAGCGCATGGCGCAGGAGCGAGTCGGCCCCGTCCGCCTCCGGTTTGTCGGCCTCCAGGAATGGGCTCACGACGAGGAGGTGCTGCACCGGATCGTCGCCATGGAGGTCGCGGAGCTGCTCCCAGATCGGCACCTCGTAGGAATGAACGAACCGTAGATCCGGGCCGCGCCGCGGCTCCGGAAGATCATCGAGCACCAGCGTGGCCTGGTCTACGACGGCGAGGACCCGCTCGACGGAGTCCCCGGCGACGCGCAGATCGGCGGCCACACGTCGGACGAACGCCAGCATGTCTTCGAGGACCGCGCGCGGCGGCGGCCGCTCCGCGTCGGGCGAAAAGACGAGCGGCGTGAGGAGCTCGAGGTTCGCGCCGAGCCCACCGCGCGTGAGGTTGGCGCTGCCGACCGCGGCGAAGACCGCGCCGTCCCGGACCGCCAGGAAGAGCTTCGCATGAAAAACGCCACGCTGGCGCCGTGCCCGCAGCACGTGGACGCCGAGCGCGGTGCCCTCGTCCACCACCCCGTCGGCGATGACGAGCGGGTGGCGCAGCCCGTATTTCTCGACGAGCGGCTTCCAGAGGCGCTCGTTCGCGATGTCGCCGTCGTAGCCAAACGACAGGCCGAGCGCGTGCGTGATCTCGCCTCCGCCGGCAAACCTGTCGAGCTCGTCGAAGAGGCGGGTCTCACGCTTCATCGGCCACGTCCTTCGGGTGCAGGTTGAGGTCGGCTGCGAGCTGCGCGAGCTGCGCGAAGCGGAGCGAGTGCAGGAGCAGGCGCAGCGGGCGAGGGTCGTGCTTCACGAGCTCCTCGCCGTCGAGGACGAGCCACTCGCCCTTGCCTTTCTTGACCGAGACATCGCGATGGTGCTCGACCAGATCCGGCAGGAGCCGCGCCGCCAGCTCCCCCGCACGCCCGATGCTCGCGTCGCGGGTCCACACGAGCAGGCGCTCGACGATCGGGGTCGGGTCATCGCCGAGCCAGCGCGCGTAACGCTCGTCGAGGCCGAGGCGGAGGAGGAGCTCGATGGCGAGCATGCCGATCTCGGGCCAGGGCCGAGGGGTGTCGTCGAGCAGATCCGCGGCCACCTCCGCGGGCGAGCGGTGCCCTGCCCAGGCAGCCGCGGACGAGGCCTCGAAATCGACGCCCGCGCGCTCGGCGATTCGCTCGCGCCAAGCCGCAAGGGAAAGACGGCCCTGCCGCGCGGCCGGCTCGAGCGCCGAGGCGAACAGCGCATTGAGGCCGAGGGCGGCGAGCTGGTAAGCGCCAGCCACCTGAATGGGCTGAAGGCGGTTTGTGGCAGGAAGCGCGAGCGCGGGCCGGAGGACGCCCCAGTTCGTTCGCGTCTCGAAGAGGGCGGCCTCCTCCGCGGGCTTGCCGCCGTCATCCGTGATGAGGTCCGCGTCGTTATCGGTCGAGTCGCTGCCCACGGACGCGAAGCCGAGCAGTTTGTTCTCGAACAGGACCTGCACCGTCTCGCGACGCTCGATGCCGTCGCCGTCAGCGCCGAAGAGCGACGCGACGAGGTAACGTCGCTCGTAGGCGCCCATGCGGCTGCTCAGGCACATGCGCGCGCCGGCGTCGAGGAGGGTGCCGCGCCGCTTCTGTTGCTGCGTGCCGCCCTCGAGCGCCCAGCTGACGACGCCTTCGTCGATCACCCTGTCGAGCTGGTTCGCGAGCTGCCGTCCGCGGTCGGTGAGGCGCAGACCGAGGCCCTCTTCGAGGTCGTCCTCCTCGACGAGGTACAGGCTCGCGAGCGAGGTGCGGTAGAGGCGCAGCGCGCCGTTGGATACCTGGTTCTTGAGGATGCGCGTCGGCAGCTCCCACAGCCCCGCGCCCCTGCGCTCGGATACGAAGCTGCGACCGCGCCGACGTCCGATGTAACCGCACGCGAGAGGCTCGTCCTCGTGCTGCAGGGCCTCGCAGAGGACGAGGAGGCGCTCCAGGCGGAACACGCGCTCGAGGTGCGCGCGCGGTGGCGTCTCGGCCTGCGCGCGCGCTAGCGCCCAGCAGAGGAAAGTGTAGTAGCGGGCGCGCGACGTGAAGACGTTGAGACCCGGCAAGAGCCGATCGGCTTGCGCCATCGCGTGCCCTTGCAGGCCCAGAGGGTCACGGCTCGAAGGGGGCGCATCGAGGCGCACGAGCCAGGATGGGAGAAGCGTGGCGATGGATTCGTCCAGCATCCGGGATGGATGAAGCTAACATGAACACTTCGTGCTGAGGGGGCCCTCCAGGAGCCCCTTTACCACCGCCTCCGGTGCCCACTTCGTCCACCCCACCGCGATGACATCATCCGCCAGCCGCACCGCCCCCGCCACATCCGCCGACGTCACGAGGATCGCCATCGGCCACCCCCGCAGATACCCAGCGTATTCCCATCGATACACGATGGCCTCGTGAAAGCCCTGAAGGATGTACCTCGAGTCCTCGGTCAGCTTGCTCTCGATGACCGCGGCCCGCAGGGGATGCTCGGTCGTGACGATCAGGCGGCCGTGCGGGACCAGGTGCTCGGCCAGGCGCCGCAGGACCGGGTCGAGGTGCTCGACGTGATCCAGGGACATGCTCGCCAGCACCTCGGCCTCGGTGACGAGCAGCAGAGCGCGAACTCCGAGGTCTCGCCCGGTCTGGGATACGACGCACGCCTCTTTCCCATGCGCCAGGTAGGCGGGGACGGCATGGGACGGGCGCCTCAGCTCCTTCCGCGGCTTCAGCGAGCGCCTGCGCGAGGCCACCCGCCAGGTGGCGTGACCCGTCGTCGCCAGGGTCATGCGGCCCCCCGTCGCCAGGGTCATGGGGCCGCCCTGTCCGGCACCGCTCCTGGGCTTGACGACCGGCAGCGAAGGCATGGTGCCTCCCGACGATGGCGCGGGTCGCCGTCGGCAGGCACCGATGAGCTATCGGGCGTTAAGCATGGCTCAGCACAGCTCCCATCTCATGTCGCGCGGCGCGTCATCCACCGCCGTGCGACGCGTCGCCCGCGGCCGCAGCGCGTCGTCCACGGTCGCAGCGCGTCATCTACGTTCGTGCGACGCGTCGTCCACGGTCGTGCAACGCGTCGTCCACGAACGACTCGAAGCTCAGCAGTCGACGGCCGCTGCTCTGGCCGCATGCCCGCTGCGCTGACAGATCGCAGGCTCTCTGGGAGCGCGGCCGTCCGTGCTGGCGAGCGGACGGGGCGAGGCACCATGAACCCCCGAGTCTGCCGTGCGATCGCGGTGGAGCGCCGGGGCCTCGTGCGCGCCGCCGCCTCGTTCAGCGGAGGCACGGCCCTCCAGATCGAAGTGGGCATCAGCTAGATCGAAGCGGACCAGCGCGCCGTTCGTACGCCGGCGCTTCACTATCACGCCTGCAAAGGAAATGGCCGGCGAGATGCCGGCGATCTCGTCGACGGCGACCTTCGGGCTCATCCACGCCTTCTGATCCGCTCCGGTGATCACTTCGGTGCGACAGGGGAATATTGGGCTATGCGAACGTTGCGTCAACTATCGTACATCGGTACGACAATTTTTCTGACCTCAACAGCCTTCCTCGCTTCCTGCACGGGGAATATTGCCGATAATGGTGGCGACGACGACAACCCCACCGGCGGTAGCGGTTCAACCGGCACGGGGGGGGGCATCGACAATGGGCCCCCGGATGTCTGCATCCCCGGCCTCCCGGCGACGACCCAGATCCCCCGTCTGCTGAACCGGCAGTACGACAACACGGTGCGGGACCTCCTCGGGGTCACCCGCGTGGGCGCCGAGGGGAAGCCGCCGTCCGAGCTGCTCGTCAGCGACTTCGACGGCCCGATGACCCCGGACGCGTGGCGCATCTATCAAGAGGTTGCCGCGGCGATCGCCAAAGACGTGATGGCTGGGCCGAACAAGTCCAAGTTCATCAGCTGCGATCCTGCGGCGAGCGGTTGCTTGACGCAGACCATCCAGACCTTCGGCCGCAAGGCGTTCCGTCGCCCGCTGACCGCCGAGGAGGTGGCCCGGTTCGAAAAGCTGGGCCAGACGACGCCGGCAGGAACGCCCGCCGAGGTTGCCGAGACAACGTTGTACGCCTTCCTCGTGTCGCCCTCGTTCCTCATGCTCCCCGAGCTGACGACCACTCCGGCTTCGTCCGGTAACGGCATCCAGCTCTCCAGCTACGAAGTGGCGACGAGGCTCTCGTACTTGCTCTGGGGCTCCGCGCCGGACGACACGCTGAACGCGGCGGCCGACAACGACGAGCTCCAGACCAAAGAGCAAATTCTCGCCCAGGCGCAGCGCATGATCGACGTGCGCGAGAAGACCGGGCCGCTCGTGGCAGCGTTCCACCGGAACTGGGCGCAGATGGACAACGATCTCGCCCACTGGTGGAAGGGGGACCACGACACCGAGACGTATCCGTTGTACAATGCATCCGCCAAGCCCAGCTGGCAGGCCGAGCTCGACGCCTTCTTCGAAGAGGTGGCGTTCGGGGGCGGTTCGTTCAAGGACCTCCTCCTCAGCAACGTCGCCTTCGTCAACAAGGAAAACGCGGCGATCTACGGGCTCGATCCTGCGGCGTACGGCGCCGAGCTGACCAAGGTGGAGCTGGACGCCAACGAGCGGCCGGGCTTCCTGACGCGCGTCGGGTTCTTGAGCTCCTACTCGAGCTACAACGCCACGAGCCCGATCCTGCGAGGCGCGTTCATCGCGACGTACCTGCTCGGTGTCAATCCGGGTCCGCCCCTCCCCGGCGCCACCATGCTGACCGTCGACGGCCAATTCGACACGCAGCGCGCGTACGTCGAAGCTCTGACGAAGCCTGAGAGCTGCAAGGGCTGCCACGCGGTCGTCAATCCGCCGGGGTTCGTGATGGAGGGCTTCGACGGCATCGGAAAGATGCAGACGACCGATCCTCGCGGTGGCGTGATCGACGCGAGCGTGACGACGAACACCATCGACTTCGGCGACGGCAACGTGAAGGAGATCACCTCGCCGTTCGAGCTCATGCAGGAGATCGCTCAGGTTCAGAAGGCCAAGGAGCTCTACGCTCAGGCGTGGGTCTCCTATGCCTTTGGGCGGCTCCCGAACGGGAAAGACAAGTGCGTCGTCGATATGCTCCAGGCCAAGTTGTCTGAGAGCGGGTACAGCGTTCTCGATCTGATGGCCGATCTCACTCAAGCGGATTCGTTCCGCGTGCGAATCCGTGAAACGCAGTGAAAGCTGAGGAATGTTGACCATGAGCACGAAACTGAACCGCAGAATCTTCCTCCGTGGCATGGGTGGAGCAGCCTTGGCTGCGCCGTTCCTCAGCTCTGTGTGGGAACGCACCGCGAGGGGCGACACCCCTGCGCCTGGGAAGGCGCTCATCGTGATGTTCACGCACTACGGGGTCATCACGAACAAGTGGTTCCCCACGAAGACCCAGGGCGAGCTCACGGCTGCCGACCTCGAGCCGACGAGCCTCGCGGCCCTCGCCCCCTATGCGAAGAAGCTCCTCATGCCGCGCGGCATCCGCTCGATGAACGAGTGGACCGCCAACATGACGCGTGGACAGGGGAACGACTCCCACACGCAGATCGTGGGGTCCTTCTTCACCTGCCAGCCGGTCACGCCCAACAGCAACGACCCGTTCAGCTTCAACCAGGCGACGAAGTTCAACGCGAAGGCGGTCGGTCCTTCGCTGGATCACGTCATCGCCCAGCAGCTCAGCCCGCAAGGCACTCCGTTGCTCTTGAACACGGCGGGTCAGAATGACGGCGCTCAGTCGGCGATCTCCTACAAAGCCGCCGAGACCCTCTTCAGCGGCCTCAACGCGTCGCAGGCCTTCAGCAGCCTCACGGGCCTCTTCCAGTCGGGGCAGCCGATGTCTCCGGACAGCTACGCGGCGATTCGCGGCAAGAGCGTCCTCGATCTCGTGAGGGACGATCTGCAGACGCTCGAGCGGTTCGACATGAGCAGCGCCGACAAGCAGAAGCTCGCTGCCTGGAAGGAGCTCGTCAACTCGACCGGAAACGTGATGGTCTCCGCGCAGTGCAACGCGGAGCTCGGCGAGATGCTCGGCGCGACGTCGGCGAACGCCTCCAAGGCGGCGTCGGGCGGCTTCGGCACCGACGTCCTCACGACCAAGGTCGCCGGCGACCTGGATGGCGCGGATATCTATTCGGCCATCGCGGCGCTCGCGGCCGCCTGCAACGCGAACCCCGTGATTTTCATGAAGTACCCCGGAAATTACAATTTCAAGGGGCTCGGCATCACGATGGAGTCGCACTCCCTCTCGCATCGCCTCGACAACGCGGGCATGCAGGGCAGCTGCCTGCCCAACGCGATCGAGATGCTCCTGAAGGTCGACGCCTACTACGCGCAGAAGTTCGCGAACCTCGTCAAGATGCTCGACAGCATCCCCTCGGGGAGCGGGACGGTCCTCGACAGTGTCGCCGCCATCTGGTTCAACGAGATGTCGGACGGCAACGCGCACAACCTCAACAACGCTCCGATCATTCAGGCCGGTAGCGCCGGCGGCTACTTCAAGACCGGTCAGATCATCAACGTCGACCCCGCGTCGACCCCGACGGCCGGCAACAGCATGTCGCAGTGCGCCAACGGTACCGGCCAGGTCAACGGTGTCAATCAGGGCACCGGGACCGATCCGAAGATCGGCAACGCGCCGATCAACAAGTACTTCTGCAACATCATGAACGCCCTGGGCGTGAAGGCGGGCGCGGATGGCTTCCCTGCGAAGGGTGGCTCCGCGGAAGTGACCCACTTCGGCTATTCCGACAAGACGGAAGAGTTCATCGGCGGCAAGGGCGCACGCGAGGCGTCGATCCACAATCCGGGCGGGTTCGCGGAGCTCAAGGCCTGAGCGCCCTCGGGGCGACGCCCTGAACACTCGGACGAGCTCGCGTGCAAAGACCTCTTCTCGCCGAAGAGGTCTTTGCGTTTGTGCGTGCCGGTGACCGCGGACGCCGCGAAATTGGCGCTCTTCATGGTGTGCCTCACCTCGCGGCTCCGCGCTGGCCGGCGATGGCGGACAGCGATAGGCTGAGGATCTCTTCTCATGTTCATGTTGGCGAGGCGTCTCCTCATCCCTGCCGCTGTGCTCCTCCCCCTGGCCTGCTCGAGCGAAGCGAGCGACGGCGCCGGGGTGGGTGGGGACATCGGCGACGACGCGCTCATCGTCCCGGAAGACCTCACCGTCATGGCGCTCCCCGGCGGAAACGGCGTGCTCAACGTGATCGCGCTGACCCTTCGCAAAGGACCGACCAATACCGAGCTCTACGCCGCCTTGAGGAACGACGGGGATATTCCGGCCTGCAGCGCCGCCGTTTCAGTCGAGCTCTATGACAGGACCCAGCGGTCCCTGGCAGTCGGGATCAACGGGTTGCTCACTCAGCATTTCTATCGGCTCACGGATGGCTCGGGCGCCATCGCCGCGTGCGTAGGTCCAGGCGACGTGACCATGGCCGCGGTGACGGACTTGCCCTCGGACATCGTGATCGAGGACGTAGGGTACGTCGTCTACCGGTGCCCTTACTTTGCCCTCGACGTCGTTCCCATCGATGGCCTCACCATCAGCCAAGTGAAGGCCGTAACTCGTGGCGACGGGACGGCGTACACGGGCACGTTCTTCAACGGGCTCGACGTAGCGGTGAGCGAGCCCTCCGCCACGGTCTTCTCCGTCAATCGCGTCGGACGTCCGCTCGGCGTGGCGATCGGCAGCGGCACAGTCCAGATTCCGCCGGGTGGCAGCTGGGCCTTCGAGACGAGCACCGTGGACACGCCCGGACCTGAGCACGCCGCATACCCGGCGGCCGCGCTTGTAAAGGAGTAGACCATCCCAAGGCGCAGGGCAAACCTGCGCCCCTGGGACGCCGCGATCCGTCGGCGGCTACTCGCCAGGCCCTGTTACTCCAGCGCGCCGTCGGCGATCCACTGCGAGATCGCTTCGATGTAGTTGGGGGGCACGCACTTGGCATCCCCATCGTTGACGCACTCGAGGGGCATCCGCGGAGTATCGCCGCACGGGCCCTTGAGGATCTTGATGAGAGCGCTCTCTTCCGGCTTTCCTGGATTGACGATCAGGAGATTGCCGCAATTCTCGGACACGTGCGACGTCAGCCTCGTGCGCAGCTCCGCGTTGACCTGCAAATCGAGGGGGTTCATCTCGTCGTTATGGCAACCCGCCCCGAAGCACGAGGCGTTTTCGATAACGAACTTCACCGTATCGAACGTCGGTGCGATCCCTGGGTCGCCACCGCCGGTTCCTCCAGTGCTCGCGCTGCTGGTAACGCTTCCAGAGCCCTGACCGCTCGAGTCGGAGCCGCCGGTCCCAGACCCGCTCGAGGTAGCGCTCGTGGCTCCGGATGCCGTGCTGGCGTCGTCAGGATCCTCCGGCGCATCGGAGCAGCCTGAAAGAGGTGACAGGATGGCGACGATTGCTGCCGCGACGAAGCTTGAGAGTTGAATTTTCATGGGTCACGATGAAGGTTGTGTGAGAGGAAGTATAGCTTTCTTCATCGCTGGATCAAAGAGAAAGCCTTCGATCTTCAGGCCTTGAGGGCGAGGTGCGATCGGTGAAGGGATTCGGTGAGCCCGAAACTTTGTGGCCGCCTCACCCGTAGGCTTTGGCCGCTCGCTCGGGAGAGAGCTGCGCGAGGCGAGGGGTGTCCTCTGGGGCGGGTAATCAGCGCGAGACCGGCGTCGCGTGCTCGGACGGATGGAGCGCAGCGGTGATCCGGCGCTGGTCGGCAGCGGCCCAGAGGCGCTCCTTGAAGTCGGCCGGGAAGGGCGTCGGCATGTGCTTCTACCCGGGGACGGGGCCGCCCGCCTCGCCTCGAACCGCGGCCGAGCCGCGCCCGCCGCCCGAGCCGGGCTGCGCACCCGGGGTCCTCCGCGCCGCGCTCACGCCCGCGCTCACGGCAGCGAGGGCCGACGCGACGAGCATCGTCCCCTGGAACGCCCGGCCGAGCGCGCCGCTCTCCGCCGCCGCGGCCGGCTGCCCGCCGCCGAGCGCCGCGAACATCGCCCCGGAGGCCGCCACGCCGCAGAGCATCCCCACGTTGCGCGCCTCGGCGAGCAGGCCCGCGGCGGTGCCCTGCTGATCGCGCGGCGCCGCGCCCATGATGCGGCTGTTGTTCGGCGAGGTGAACAGTCCGGAGCCGACCCCCACCAGCGCGAGCGCGGCGAGCAGGCTCGCGCGCTCGGGCCGGGGGCCGAGCATGGCCATGCTCGCGAGCCCGAGCGCCAGCGCCGTCATCCCCGCGACGGCCGGGCCTCGCGCGCCGATGCGGTCCGAGAGCCAGCCGCTCGTCGCGGTGATCACCGCCATCACCGCCGGCTGCACCGTCATCACCAGGCCCGCGTCCGCCGCGCTCATCGCGAGCTGACCCTGCAAGTAGAACGGCAGCAAGAACAGCATCATGTACACCGCCGCGTACTGGAGAAGCGCGGCGACGAGCCCGCGCCCGAGCGCCGGTTGCAGGAGGAGCGCGCCCGAGATCAGCGGCGCTGGGCTCCGCCGCTCCGCCCGCACGAACGCCGCCGCGAGCGCAGCGAAGGCGGCGAGGAGCCCGACGACCCTGGGGCTCTGAAAGCCCCAGCGCTGGCCGCGCGTGACGGCGACGAGGAGCGCGGTGATCGCCGGGCCGAAGAGGAGCGCGCTCGCCCACGGAAAGGGCCGCCCGCGCGCGCCGAGCGGCGCGCCCCGCGCAGGCGGAGCCGACGCCGCGTCCGAGGCTGCCGCCGTCGCGCCCGGGTCTGCGCCGCGGGCGATCGCCGGCGTCGCGCCGGCCGATCCACCCCAGACGAGCGACCGGGCGAGGAGCCCTCCCAGAACGGCGATGGGCACGTTGATCCAGAAGGCCGCGTGCCAGCCGGCGCGCTGCGCGAGCCAGCCGCCGATCGACGGCCCCAGCGACAGCCCGAGGTACGTCGCCGTCGCTTGCAAGCCGAGCGCGCGGCCGCGCTGCGCGGGCGGGAACGCGGCGGTGGTGAGCGCCGGGCCGTTCGCCATCAGCATGGCCGCGCCCGCGCCCTGGAGGGCGCGCGCCGCGACGAGCGACGCGAGCGTGGGCGCGAGCGCGGAGAGCGCCGAGCCCACGCCGAAGACGCCGAACCCCGCGGCGTACACGCGCCCCTTGCCGTGACGATCGCCGAGGCGGCCGAACGGCAGGAGCAGCGCGCTCACCGAGAGCGAGTAGGCGGCGAGCACCCAGCTCGCGGCGCCGATGTCGACCCCGAGATCCCGGCGGACGAGCGGCACCGCGACGTTGATGAGGCTGCTGCCGAGCGCGGACATCCAGGTGCCGACGGCGACCACGCCGAGCACGGCGTAGGGCCTGGTCGCGGGGGCGCTCAACGGGGCGCGCCGCGGTGGAGGTAGCGAGGCTGCGCCGGTCGCGCCGCGGCGGCGCGGAGCCGGGCCTCCTCGACGATCCCGTGCGCCGGCGAAAGAGAGCAAGCCGGGTCCGTCGCGGCGGCGTCGCCGGTGAGGTGGTAGGCCTGGCAGCGGCAGCCCCCGAAATCGGCCTCGCGGCGGTCGCAGCCCCGGCAGGGCTCCGCCATCCACGCGTCGCCGCGGAAGCGGTTCATGCTCGGCGCCTCGCGCCAGATCCAGGCGAGCGGCCGCTCGCGCACGCTCTCGAAGCGCAGCCCCGGGATCGTGTGCGCCGCATGGCACGGCAGCACCAGGCCGTCCGGCGCGATATGCAGGTAGCGGCGCGCCCAGCCGTCCATGCACGCCCGCGGCCAGGCGGCGTAGTAGTCCGGCGTGACGAAGACCATCTCCATCCGGCCGAGCAGCCGCTCGCGCGCCGCCGAGGCGACGGCGAAGGCGCGCTCGAGCTGATCCCTCGTGGGCAGGAGCGCGTCGCGGTTCGCGAGCGCCCAGCCGAGGTACTGCGTGTTGGCGAGCTCGAGCCGGTCGGCCCCGAGCCGCTCGGCGAGCGCGACGATCGCCGGCACATGGTCGATGTTCTCCCGGTGCAGGACCACGTTCACCGTGAGCGGCAGGCCCTCGGCCTTGACCCACGCGGCCACCGCGAGCTTGTGGTCGAACGCCGCGTAGCCGGCGATCCGGTCGGCGCGCTCGGGGTCGGCGTCCTGGACGCTGAGCTGCACGTTGTCGAGCCCCGCCGCCCGCAGCGCCGCGAGGCGCTCGCGCGCGAGCGGGACCCCGGACGTGATGAGGTTCGTGTACAGCCCGGCGCCGCGCGCCGCGCGGACGAGCGCCTCGAGGTCGCGCCGGGCGAGGGGCTCGCCGCCCGTGAGGTGGAGCTGCATCACCCCGAGCTCGGCGGCCTCGGCGAAGACGCGGCACCACGTCTCCGTCGAGAGCTCCCCGGCGGCGCCCTCGAGCTCCATCGGGTTCGAGCAATACGGGCAGCGCAGCGGGCAGCGGTAGGTGAGCTCCGCGATGAGCGTATAGGGGCGGTGCGACGCGGCGTCTGCCGCGGCCCCGCCCTCGAGGGCGAGCGCGGGGCCTTGCGTGGTCGGCGCGCCGCGCGCGGCGGCGGCCCCGACGGCCTGGGCGGCGCGTCGCTCCTCGAGCAGGCCGCGCGCGGCGAGCTCCTCCAGGAAGGCGAGCACGTCGCGCTCCACCGCGTCCGGCGGCGTGGAGGCAAAGGAAGCCGCGATCTCGGCGGCGATCTCGGCCACCGTGCGCGCGCCGTCGAGGCGCGCGGCGACCGCCGCGGCCACCGGGTTCAGCGCGAGGCCGCGCTCCGGATAGAGCAGGATCTCGCGCCCGGAGGCGCGATCTCGCGCGAGCCGCGCCTTGCTCGCGAGGAGGAGCCGATCGCCGGGCGCGAGGGGCATGTCTGCGTCACGCCTCGGGCCCGTAGGCCGCCGCGATGGCGTCGAGCATCGCCCAGAGGATGTCGCACTTCGTGATGAGCGCGGCGATGCACGCCTCCTGGGCGGCGCGCGTCGTCGCGCGCGCCGTCACGTAATCGATCGCCTCGGTGGAGTCGGCCCTGGCGCGCGTCACCCGCCCGCGGAAGTAATCGAGCGTGGCCTGGTCGACCCAGGGATAGTGCTGCTCCCAGGCGACGATGCGCCGGGACATGAGATCCGGCGCGAAGAACTCGGTGAGCGACGAGGCGACCGCCTCGAGCAGGCTGCGCTCGCGCACCAGCGTCACGTACGCGTCGCAGGCGAAGCGCACCGCGGGCAGCACCCTGGTCAGGCCCGCGACCTCGTCGCGGTCGAGCCCCACGCCGTCCGCGAGCCGCAGCCACAGCGCGAGGCCGCCCTCGCCCTCGCGCGCGCCGTCGTGATCGACGATGCGGTGGATCCAGAGCCGCCGGAACGCCGGATCCTCGCTCTTCGAGAGGATGAGCGCGTCCTTGATGGGGATCCGCGTCTGGTAATAGTAACGGTTGAGCACCCAGCCCTGGATCTCGCGGCGCGAGAGCTCGCCGCGGTGCATTCGCTGGTGGAACCTGTGGTTGTCGTGATAGCGCCGGGCGCCCTCGTCGCGCAGCCGCGCGACGAACGCCTCCCGGGAGAGCGGCTCGTCGTTCATAGGTCGATCACAAGGCCGTCCGCGGCCACCTCCCAGCCCGCCTCCTCCACGGCGCGCCGCTCGGGCGAGCCCTCGACGAGGATCGGGTTGGTGTTGTTGATGTGCGTGTAGATCTTCCGCCGCGCGGCGACGCCCGCGAGCAATCTCAGGCTCCCGCCGTCGCCGCCGATGGGCAGGTGCGCCATGTCCTCGGCGCGGGCCTTGCCTAGCCCGAGGCGCACGAGCTCGTCGCTCGACCAGAAGGTGCCGTCGAAGAAGCAGACGTCCGCGCCGTCGAGCCGCGGCACGTAGCCGCCGGCCGCCCCGACGGCCGTCGCGACGGCGGCGACGCGGCCGCTCGCCGCGTCGCGGACCCAGAGGCCGATGTTGTCCTCCGGAGACGGCGGGGCGAGGCCCTCGAGGTGCTTCGGCACCTTGCCCGGCAGCGCGACCGGGACCACCGTCACCCCGGTCTTCGCGCCGTCCGGCCCGGTGAGCTCCGCGGGCTTCTCCAGCTCGAGGCGCCGCCACGTGGTCTGCCCGGGGAAGCGCTGGAGCGTGCGGAAGATGGTGTTGCCCTCGGTGAGGCCGCGGTAGACGGCCTCGGTGGCGTAGATCACGAGCGGCGTGTTCTCGCGCAGCGAGAAGAGCCCCAGCGTATGATCGAGATCGCCGTTCGTGAGGATGACGCCCGCGATGGGCGAGGCCCTGCCGGCCCGCGGCTGCAGCGGTGAAAAGGCCTCGATCTGCCGGTGGACGTCGGGGGAGGCATTGACGAGAAACCAGCTGCCCTCGTTCACCCCGAGCGCGAGCGCGTCCTGGGTGCGAGGGCGGATCCGCGCCGAGCCGCGGCGCGCCTCGACGCAGTTCGGGCAGGCGCAGTTCCATTGCGGGAGGCCGCCGCCGGCGGACGAACCCAGGACGCAGAGGCGCATTCCGGTGCTCGCTCGGAGGCTCTTATTCCGCCTCGACCGCGGCGCCCTCTCGCTCCGCCGGGGCCGGGCGCGCGAAATCGATCGGAACAGGGTCGAAGTCACTCTGGTACGAGCCGATCTCCGCGTCCATCTTGATCTCGACGAACTCAGGCCTTTCGTAGCGCATCGGGGACCTCCTGTTACGGTGTCGTGAACGACGTTGTCCGCTGGCGCAGACGCATGCGTCTCGCGCGCCGCTCCACAAGCTCGCCGGGTGAGATTTCGCGCCGGACAGCCTCAAGTCAAGGCCTGAAGCGCAGAGCCAATAACGTTTGGTGCGCGGGCTCCTCCGGGGTGCGATTCCTTTACCCCTCGACCGAAGAATGCCCGCTGAGCTTGAACGTGATCGCCGGCGCGCCGCGCGCGCAGGCCGAGCGATTCGATTGGATATGGAAGAGTCCGTGATTTCTGCACGTGATCAGGACAATCCCTGACTCGATTCCGTGAACGGCCCGATTGTGCTCAGTTCGGGATCGAGGTCTATCCGCGGCGCGCCCATGCTCACCCCGGGCGCCGCGAGCTCTACAGTTCGACGAGCTCCGTCACGACGAGCGTCGCGCCGAGGCGCCGCACCAGGACACACGAGATCCTCGCGAGCCTCATCGGTGGTGCTTTCATGATGTATGCCCCGCGTTCCGTGGAGCGCCGCGACGCGCGCCGCCATGTCGCGATGAAGCAGCGTGGAGCACGCGGGACGCCCACGTGGATCGCCTCAGGACAGCAGAAGCGGCGCCGGTTCTGACTCGCTTTCCGGCGCTCTCTCTCCCTGCCACGCCGGGAACGGATCCTCAAGCCGGCTCCAGCCGGAGGGCCCCGCGGCCATCTCTTCCGGTGTCAGCAAGCAGGCGTCGAGGCCGCGCGTGAGCTCCTCTCGGGCCATATCGACGCCGATGAAGACGAGCTCCTGCCGCCGGTCGCCCCAGACCGGGTGCCACGCGGCGCTCATCTCGTCGTCCTCCGGCCGCTGCTCCTGGGGCAACGACGCAACCCAGCGGCCCGCCGCCTCGAACGAGGCGGCGCCCCCGGCCTGCGACCAGGCCCCCGTGACGTCGATGCGCGTCGCGAGCCAGAAGAACCCCTTCGACCGGAGCACTCCATCCCAGGCGGTCGCGCCGTGGATGAAGGTCCAGAGCCGCTCCGGATGCATCGGGCGCGCTGCGCGGTAGACGAAGCTCTCGATCCCGTACTCCTCGGTCTCGGGCACGTGCTCTCCGCGCAGCTCCCGCATCCAGCCGGGCGAGCGCGCCGCCTCCTCGAAATCGAAGCGTCCCGTGCCGAGGATCTCGCGAGGATCGACCCGGCCGCGGCGGGCCTTGATGATCCGGGCGCCGGGGTTCAGGTGCAGGAGCATCGCCGTGAGCCGCTCGACCTCGTCATCGCTCACGAGATCCGTCTTGTTGAGCACGAGCACGTTCGCGAACTCGACCTGCTCGACGAGCAGATCCGCGACCGTGCGCTCGTCGTCGCCGTCCAGCGCGGCCTCGCGCGCGCGCAGGTCGTCGGCGCTCGTCCAATCCGCGAGGAACCGCTGCGCGTCGACGACGGTGACGAGCGTGTCGAGCCGGGCGACCTCGGAGAGGCTCTCGCCCGTCGCAGGATCGGCGAAGGTGAACGTCTCGGCGACCGGCAGCGGCTCGGAGATGCCCGTCGACTCGATCAGCAGGTAGTCGAAGCGCCCCTCCGCCGCCAGGCGGGCCACCTCGACGAGGAGATCCTCCCGGAGCGTGCAGCAGATGCAGCCGTTCGACATCTCGACGAGCTTCTCCTCGACGCGGGAGAGCGCCGCGCCCCCGCCCCGCACGAGCGCGGCGTCGACGTTGACCTCGCTCATGTCGTTGACGATCACGGCGACGCGCAGCGCGTCGCGGTTCGCGAGGACATGGTTGAGCAGCGTGGTCTTGCCGGCGCCAAGGAAGCCGGACAGCACGGTCACAGGGAGCTTTCGGGTCACGTCGAGGTCCTCTCTCGGTCTGGCGCGATCTCACATAATGAAATCAAATTGCATTTGCAACCAAATGGTCTCTGGCGCGCGCGCGCCGGGGGCCTCGCGTGCCATGCGGGGCGTCGCGGAGCGGCCGCCCGGGACCGCACCGGTCGCCGCGCCGCTCGGGTCGCGGCGCACGGCGCTCGGGCCGCCGCGCGCAGCTCAGGCCGCCGGCGCGGCGCGGGCTCGTCGGCGTCTGGATGGGCAGCACCGCCGACTGGATCTGCCGCAGCGTCCTGCTCGCCGTCGCCTTCGCGCGCGGCCGCTGGAAGGCCCTCGCCGTCTGATCCGGCCCGGCGCCCCGCGGCTCAGGCCTGCTCCCGCAGGCCCGGGCGCAGCACCCCGAAGAGGATCACGTCGACGACGCGCGCGAGCTGCGCCTCGTCGACGCTCGCGCGATGCTCGATCATCTTGTTCTTGAGGTAGGCCCCGAGCAGCTCGAACGGGAGCATCGGATCGTCGCTCGGCGCGAGCTCGCCCCGCGCGACGGCGCCCTCGACGATCGCCCGCAGCCCGCTCTCCTGGACCGCGCGCAGCGAGCGGGCGATGGCCATGAGCTCCGAGTCGAGCCCCTCGGCGAGGAACACGTGAACGAGGCTCTGCCCCACCGGCGACATCTGGATCTCGACGATCGCCCGCCCGAGCGCGATGAGATCCCCGCGGAGCGAGCCCGTGTTCGGCGGGACGATCTTCTCGTCCGTGACCGACAGGAGCGCGGCGCGCACGAGGTCCTCCTTCGTCGGCCAGCGCCGGTAGACGGTGGTCTTGTTCACCCCCGCGCGCGTCGCCACGTCCTCGATCCGGAGCGCGCGGTAGCCCGCGCTCGCGAGCTCCTCCAGCGTCGCCGCGAGGATGCCGCGCACGACCGGCTCGCCGCGCACGAGCGCGCGCTTCTTCGCGGGACCCCGCCTCGCCGTCCGATTCGCCGTCGTCCCCTGCATCGCCCCGGTCATTCAAGTTCCGCCGCGCGCCACACGCCAGCGCAATCTCGCGGCGCGGCGCGCCATCGCGTCAGTTTGTTGCGATGACCGCAACTGGTTGTTGCGGTCAGTCGCGACCGTGTTATACCCATCGCAACCATCGGTTGCGATCATCGGGGTGCCGCGCCCGAGGGGCGAGGCGGAGGGCTGGGCGACGGCGGAACGGGCGGGGGCGCGGCGCGCCGCCGGCCGCGAGGTCGCGCTCCGCCCGGACGCGAGGCCGCTCCGTGACCGACCCCGCCGAGAGGAATCCTTGAACCACGCCACGACGAAACGCCGCGCCGAAAGCCTCCTCCTCCTCGCCGCGCTCGCCGCCTCGGCGGCGGGCTGCGCCTCCAAGGCCAGCGCCGAGAGCGCGCCCCAGGCGACCGCGCCGCCGGTCCGGGTCGAGACCACCGAGGTGCGCGAGGCGCCGATGCCGCGCAGCCTCGCGCTCACCGGCACGCTGCGCGGGGACCGGCAGACCGACCTCGCCGCCAACGCCGTGGGCCGCGTGCTCGAGACCTTCGTCGAGCGCGGCGACGAGGTGAAGAAGGGCGACCTGCTCGCGCGCCTCGACGTCCGCGCCGCCGCGCTCACCGCCGCCGAGGCGCAGGCCAACGCCGCGCTGACCCGCGCGCAGGAGGAGACGGCGAAGCGCGAGTGCGAGCGCTACCGGGCGCTCTTCGAGGGCGGCGCCATCTCCCGGGCCGAGCACGACCGGATCGCCGACCAGTGCCGGAGCGCGCCGCTCTCGGTCGCGGCCGCCACCGCCCGCGCGCGCGCCGCCGCGCAGAGCGTCGGCGACGGCCAGATCCGGGCGCCGTTCGACGCGATGGTCACCGAGCGCTTCGTCGACGTCGGCGAGTATGTCCGCCAGGACTCCAGGGTCGTCGCGCTCGTCTCGAAGGGCGCGCTGCGCCTCGAGTTCACCGTGCCCGAGGCGAGCCTCGCCGCCGTGAAGACCGGCGGCCCGCTCACCTTCACCGTGCCGGCGTACCCGGGGCGCTCGTTCACGGGCGCCGTGCGCTGGATCGGCGCGGCGGTCCGCGAGGCCACGCGCGACCTCGTGGCCGAGGCCGAGGTCGAGGACCGGGACGGCGCGCTGCGGCCGGGGATGTTCGCGTCGATCGCGCTCGCCACCGGGGAGGCGCCGAGCCCGGTGGTGCCGCGGTCCGCCATCGTCGAGAAGGAGGGGCGCGCGCACCTCTTCGCCGTGGTCGACCGCCGGATCGAGGAGCGCGTCGTGCAGACCGGCGCGGAGAAGGGCGACCTCGTCGCCGTCCTCCGCGGCGTCCGCGCGGGCGACGCGATCGTGATGAAGCCGCCCCAGGGGCTCGAGAACGGCCAAGCCGTGGAGTGAGGTCGTCATGCAGTGGCTCGCCCGCGTTTGCGTCAAGAGGCCCGTCTTCGCGTCGGTCCTCATGCTTGTCATCGTGGTCCTCGGCGCCGCCGGCTATACCCGGCTCGGCCTCGACCAGTTCCCCGACATCGACGTCCCGTACGTCGTCGTCACGACGCGCCTCGACGGCGCGGCGCCCGAGGAGGTCGAGACCGAGATCTCCGACCGGATCGAGGGCGCGGTGAACACCATCAGCGGCATCGAGGACCTCCGGTCGACGTCGACCCAGGGCGTGAGCCAGGTGGTCGTCGGCTTCGCGCTGGAGAAGGACGCCGACGTCGCGGCCCAGGAGGTGCGCGACAAGATCAACGCCGTCCTGCCCAGCCTGCCCAAGGGCATCGATCCGCCGATCGTGAGCAGGATCGACCTCGGCGCGGCCCCGGTGCTGCTCGTCTCCGTGGAGTCCGATCGGCCGATCCGCGAGCTCAGCGAGATCGCCGACAAGCAGGTGCGCCGGCAGATCGAGGGCATCTCCGGGGTCGGTCAGGTCAACGTGATCGGCGCGCAGAGCCGGCAGATCAACGTCTGGCTCGACCCGATCGCCCTCAGGGCGCAGGGGATCACCGCGGCCGAGGTGCAGCGCGCGATCGCGGCGCAGAACCTGATGACCCCGGGCGGCAGCGTCGAGACCGGGCCCGAGGACCTCACGCTCCGCGTGATGGGGCGCGTCGACTCGCCCGAGGCCCTCGGCCGCATCGTCCTCCGGCAGCAGGACGGCCGCGCCGTGCGCCTCGCGGACGTCGCCCGCGTCGAGGACGGCCGCGCCGAGGAGAAGACGTGGGCCCAGCTCGACCGGAGGCGCACCGTCCTCCTGTCGATCGTCAAGCAGTCGGGCCAGAACACCGTCACCGTCGTCGACGCCGTGAAGGCGCGCCTCGCCGAGGTGCAGCGCTCGCTGCCCGAGGGGACGAAGATAGAGGTCGTGCGCGACGGCTCGCGGGTGATCCGCACGGGCATCGCCGCCGTGAAGGAGCACCTCGTGCTCGGCGCCCTCCTCGCCGCGGCGGTGGTGCTCCTCTTCCTCGGCAACGCCCGCAGCACCCTGATCGCGGCGCTCGCAATCCCGATCTCGGTCATCGGGACGTTCGCGGTCATGTGGATCGCCGGCTTCACGCTCAACTTCCTCACGCTCCTCGCGCTCGCGCTCGCCGTCGGCATCGTGATCGACGACGCGATCGTCGTGCTCGAGAACATCGTCCGCTACATCGACGAGAAGGGCATGAAGCCGTTCCCGGCCGCCGTCCTGGCGACGAAGGAGATCGGCCTGGCGGTGCTCGCGACCACGCTCTCGCTCATGGCGGTCTTCATCCCGGTCGCCTTCATGCCCGGCATGGTGGGGCGCTTCCTCAAGAGCTTCGGCCTCACGATGGCCTTCGCCATCGGGGTCTCGCTCATCGTGAGCTTCTCGCTCACGCCCTCGCTCGCCGCGCGGTGGCTCTCGGGGCACAGGCGGGAGGGCGCGCACGCGAAGCCCTCGATCCTCGAGCGCGCCGTCGACGTGTTCTACCGGCCGATCGAGCGCGCCTACATGGCCGCGCTCGCGTGGGTGATGAAGCGCCGCTGGGTGATCGTCGTCGCGTCCGTGGCCGTGCTCGGCTCGTGCGGCCCCATCGCCAAGACGCTGCCCGCCGGGTTCCTCCCGGAGGACGATCAGGCGCAGTTCGAGATCAGCCTGCGCGCGCCGGAGGGGACGAGCCTCACCTCGACCCGCCTCATCGCCGAGCGCATCGCCGACGACGTGCGCCGGCTCCCGGGCGTCGTCAGCACGCTCATGACGGTCGGCGAGGGGGAGCAGCAGGCCTCGAACGTCGCCAAGATCTACGTGATGCTCGTCGATCCGGAGCAGCGCGCGCTCGGGCAGCTCGAGATCATGCAGAGGGCGCGCGGCGAGATCCTCGCGAAGCTGCCGCCCGAGCTGCGCGTCACGGCCGGCGAGGTGCAGGCGATCTCGTCCGGCGGTCAGTCGTCGGGGCGGATCCAGGTGGCGCTCCAGGGGCCGGATCTCGACCGGCTGGCCGAGTACGCGACGCGCATCACCGAGGAGCTGCGGAAGGTCCCCGGCGCGGTGGACGTCGACAACAGCCTCGTCGTGGGCAAGCCCGAGCTCCGCGCGATCATCGATCGCGATCGCGCCGCGGATCTCGGCGTCCAGGTGGCCGACGTGGCCGGCGCGCTCCAGCTCTTCGTCGGCGGGCTCAAGGTCTCGACGTACTCGGAGGCCGGCGAGCAGTACGACGTCCGCATGCGCGCCGACGCGAAGCACCGGGCGGACGCGCAGGGCCTCTCGTTCCTCTCGGTCCCCTCGTCCAAGCACGGCGCCGTCCCGCTCGACAGCGTGGTCGCGCTGGAGCCCGACAGCGGGCCCTCGTCGATCGGCCGCCTCGGCCGGCGCCGGCAGATCACGATCAGCGCGAACGCCGCGCCCGGCGTCGGCGACACGGCGGTGCAGGCGGCGCTCGACCGGATCATCGCCGAGCAGAAGATGCCGGCGGGCTACTCCACGCAGGCGGTGGGGAGCTCGAAGAACACGGCGAGCACGGCGACGAGCTTCGCCGTGGTCATCGGCCTCGCGTTCGTGTTCATGTACCTGATCCTCGCGGCGCAGTTCGAGTCGTGGCTCCACCCGATCACGATCCTGCTCTCGCTGCCGCTCACGGTCCCGTTCGCGCTGCTGTCGCTGAAGCTCTTCGGCCAGTCGCTGAACCTCTTCTCGGGGCTCGGCCTCCTCGTCCTCTTCGGCGTGGTGAAGAAGAACGCGATCCTCCAGATCGACCACACGAACCACCTGCGGGCCGAGGGGATGCCGCGGCTCCAGGCGATCCTCCAGGCGAACAAGGACCGGCTCCGGCCGATCTTGATGACGACGATCGCCTTCGTCGCCGGCATGATCCCGCTCGTGCTGTCGCACGGCGTCGGCTCGGGCCAGAACCGGACGACCGGGGCCATCGTGCTCGGCGGCCAGTCGCTCTCCCTGGTCCTCACGCTGCTCGCGGTGCCGGTGGCCTACTCGCTCTTCGACGACGCGGCCGAGTGGCTCCGCCGCCGCCGGGGCAGGCGGGCGGAGGACAGGGGCGAGGCCGAGCTCGACGCGCTGCTCGCCGCGCCCGAAGCGAGCGCGGCGGCGGGCGGCGAGTGAGCCCGGCCAGCGCGGCCGCTCAGGCGGCGCGGGAGCGCACGTCGTAGCCGGCCCCGTGCACGGCCTCGACCAGCGCGTCCACGGGCGCGCGGGCCGGGTCGTGCTGCACGACGACCGTGCCCTCGCGCAGGCGCACGTCGACCCCGGCGACGCCGTCGAGCCCGCGCAGCGCGCCGTCGATGTGGCGAATGCAGGACGGGCAGCTCATCCCGCCGACCTGGAGGGTAGTCTCTTTCATGGTGTCTTCCTTTCGGCGACCCAGCGGCCGCTCACCTCCGAAGACGCAGCCGCCCGGCTTCATTACACCGCGCCCGCGCCGCTGCGCTCCGCCGGTTCGGCCCGGGCGCCCCCTGCGCGGCCAGGCAACGACGCGCGACCGGGCGAGATCGGGCCGCCTGGTGCTTACAGGATGGGATCGATGCGGTAGACGCGGCTCGACCGCAGGTCGACGAAGTAGAGCTTGCCGTCCGGCCCGAAGGTGAATCCGGCGAGCGAGCCCGCCGGCAGGCCGGTATCCAACGTGCGGACCAGCCGTCCTGTCAGGTCGAAGGCGTAGAATCGGCTGGTGGCGTGATCGGTGGCGTAGACGATGCCTTCGTGGACCTCGATCCCGCTCGGCATCTCGAGCATCCCCGGGGGGCCGTCGGCGTGGTCGTCGTTCCCGGGGCCGTGAGTAGGTATGTCGTAGGTGTAAGGAGATGACGTGCGTGCCGCTGCTCTTGGCGCGGAAGCCCACGCGGCTCCTCGACGGCATGGACCGTCGAGCGGGCGGTCTGGCCGAACGGAGCCCGAGCGGGCAGCGGACGGACGAGCGCGCGACGTGGCAACGGTGGTCGCGGCCCGCACGTCGCGGTACGCTGGATCCATCCCCATGTCCCCCGGACCCCTGGATCCCACGATCCTCTCGCTCCTCGCAGAGATCGACGACGAGGCCGAGCTGTCGTCGCTGCTCGGTGTCGACCTGTCGCCGGCGGGACCGAGCGCGTCGCACGCGCCTTCTACCTACCCTCCGCTCGACGAGTGGCTCCGCCGGTCGGAGGAGGTTCATCGCTTCCTCCGCGCTGCGAAACGCGCGGAGCGGGAAGGGCGCGGCCGGTGACGATCCGCGAGCAGCTCGAGATCCTGTACCGCCTCGGCGTTGAGTTCGTCGTCGTGGGCGGCCAGGCGGGCGTGCTGCGGCAAGCCGTGGAGTTCTCACACGATCTCGACATCCTGTTCCGCCCGACTCAGGAAAATGCCGAGCGGCTTCGCGAAGCGGTCCGCGCGATCACTGGCGTGGAGACCGACATCGAGACGCTGCGCGGGCGCGACTTCCAGCAGTACATCCGGCCGGAAGATGGCGCGGAGCTCGATGTCCACCTCAAGCTCATCGCTATACCCAACTTCGAGTCCGGTGTCAGGAACAGCAGCTCGGTCGACTTCCTTGGTCTTCGGACCGAGTGCCTGGAGCTGCCCGGTTTGTACGCATCCAAGCGCACCGATCGACCCAAGGATGCCATTCACCGACGGGCCATTGAGGACCGGTTACGGTACCTCGCTCTCCGGGGCGAGATCGAGATGGACGAGGTGATCCTTGCTCTGTGCCTCGATGCCGAGATCCTGCAGTTGCCCGCGGTCTTGGCGCGGGTGCCCGCGCTTAGCCGGTCCACGTCGCAGCCGCTGCTCCAGGCTCGTCTCCTCGCCCATGCACCCGAGCAGGCTCAAGAGCCCCTTCGGACGAACGCTTCGCTGCATTCGGCCGTTGCAACCCTGCTCGCCGTGGACCCCGACGTGAAGGCGAAGATCCTCGGCAACCCGGCGCGGCTCGCCGCGCTCCTGGCCAAGCTCCCGCTCGAGCTGCCGCCGGGAGGGTACCATGTGCGAGCGCCCGGGGATCGCGCTTGACCGGTTCCCGCGCCGCGGTTCCTACAAGGCATCGAGAGAAAGAGAGCGGTTGGCGATGGCCACTGAGGGGCAGCGGCTGGCACCGCAATCTTGGGCGCGTCACGCTGGAGGCGCGAGCAGCGCGGCGGCGAAGTCCAGGAACACCCGCACCCTCGGGATGACGTGCCGCGGGCTCCGGTAGAGCGCGTGGATCGGGCGCTCGTCGGCGGCGAGCTCGTCGAGCACGGTGACCAGCGCGCCCGACGCGAGCTCGGGCGCGATCGTGAAGTCGAAGACCCAGGCCAGCCCGGCGCCGGCCACGGCCAGCGCCTTCAGGGCGTCGCCGTCGTTGACGCGGGGGCGCCGGCCGGCGGACCGCGCGGCCAGGCAACGACGCGCGGCCGGGCGAGATCGGGCCGCCTGGCGCTTACAGGATGGGATCGATGCGGTAGACGCGGCTCGATCGCAGGTCGACGAAGTAGAGCTTGCCGTCCGGCCCGAAGGTGAATCCGGCGAGCGAGCCCGCCGGTA
Organism: Sorangium sp. So ce836; assembly: GCF_028553905.1. Classification (NCBI taxonomy): domain Bacteria; kingdom Pseudomonadati; phylum Myxococcota; order Polyangiales; family Polyangiaceae; genus Sorangium; species Sorangium sp. So ce836. Next base: position 13,221,500 of record NZ_CP102233.1, read on the forward strand.
GGCCGGTATCCAACGTGCGGACCAGCCGTCCTGTCAGGTCGAAGGCGTAGAATCGGCTGGTGGCGTGATTGGTGGCGTAGACGATGCCGTCGTGGACCTCGATCCCGCTCGGCATCTCGAGCGTTCCGGGGGGGACGAGCTCGGTCAGCGTGGCCCCTTCGACGTGCTTGCGCGCCCTGACCGGCTCTTGCCCGTCGAAGCTCTCTCCAGGCGTGCCGCTCGCGGTATCCAGCTTGAGCAGCCTGCCGTGACCGGTGTCGGCGACGTAGAGATGGCGGTCCTCGGCGCGATAGAAGACGTGGCTCGGCGCGTCGTCGCTGCCGAGCACCTCGCCGGCGGCATAGCGGAGGATCGCGCCGTCGGCGTGGTCGTCGTTCCCGGGGCCGTGATCGTGGGCGAAGTCGTACCGGTCGAGCGCGAGGTCGTGGCCGTTGAAGACCCAGTAGACGTTGCCCGCCTCGTGCGCGATGCCCTTGCAGAAGGGGCTGGAGTGGAGCATGTCGAGGTGCGATCCGAGGCCCTCGGGCGTCGATTTGGCGAAGATCGCGAGGTCCGACGAGAAGAGCGTCGGACCCATGAAATCGTTGCCGCCGTTGTCGTTGTCGCCGCAGACCCCGAACGTGCCTGCGTCGCCGAAGTCGATCGCCGGCGGCCGGTTCATGAAGTGCGCTGCGGCCGGGTCGCGGAGGCGGATCGAGGCGCTGTCCGGCGCGCCGGGCCGCGTGATGATGATCACGCTGTCGTCCAGGCGGTTGACGACCCAGAGCTCCTCGGGCCGCTCGGGGTTGAAGGCGAGATCGGTCGGCTCACGCTGTCTGTCCTGCTCGTGGACGGGCACGAGCGCGACCGACGACGGACTGCCATCCTTCACGCCGATCGGGGATCCGGGCGGGAGCGCGACGCACTCGCCGCGCACCTGATCGCACAGGGGCGTTTCGGGGGCGGGGGCGCAGTCCGGCGAGGCCTTGCAGAGCAGCGGCGGCCCCGGCGCGGCGTCCGGGTCTGCCCCGGAGCAGGCCGACACGAGTCCCACGCTGGCCAGGACGAGCACCCTTTGAAGCATCGCGTCTGCCTCCCAGTTGTCGGTGACGCGGACATTGTGACCCGGCCGGTCACGCTGGCCATCCCTTTCACGCTGGCCATCCCTTTGTGGCGTGGCTCCTTGTGTCGTGGCTGCCGGGGCCCTTGCGTCGGGGCGGCGGCAGGCGGGGTGGCGGAAACGGGAGCGGGGCGGCGGAAGCGGGAGCCGGGCGGCGGAAGCGGGGGCGGGGTGGCGGCTGGCGGGCCCCGAGGTTAGCCTCATGCGTCATGAGCGAGACCGAGCGAGCCCCGGAAGGCGACGAGCGTGTGAGGGAGGACGCCGAGCCTGCGAGCGCGGACGGCGCCGCGCCTGGGAGCTCGGCCGATGTGGTCGCGACGCTGGTCGAGAGCCACCGGGAGTTCTTGCGATTCCTGGAGCGCAAGGTCGGCAATCGGGCGGTCGCCGAGGACATCCTGCAGGACGCGTTCGTGCGGGGCATCGGCCGCATCGACAGCCTGCGCAACGATGAGTCCGCCACGGCGTGGTTCTATCGGACCCTCCGGAATGCCGTGGTGGACCATTTCCGGCGCAAGGGGGCGTCGGAGCGGGCGATGGCCGCGCTGGCCGCCGAGCTCGACGAGGTGGCCGAGCCGCAGGTGGAGCAGCGCGCCGTGTGCCAGTGCGTCCGGGCGCTGGCCGGCACGCTGAAGCCCGAGTACGCCGCCGCGCTCCAGCGCGTCGAGGTCGACGGGCTCTCGGTCCAGGCGTTCGCCGAGGAGGCGTCGATCACCGCGAACAACGCGGCGGTGCGCCTCTTCCGCGCGCGCGAGGCGCTCCGCAAGCAGGTGACCGCGTCGTGCGGGACCTGCGCCGAGCACGGGTGCGTCGACTGCTCGTGCGACCCGGTGCCGCAAAAAGCGGCGAAGGACGAGCCGGAGCCGCGGCGAGGCTGCGGGCACGGGGCGGGGCACCGCGGTCCGGTCGGGTGAGGCGGCGGGCTCGAAGGCGCCGATCAGCTCGCTGGCGCTCGGCCTGCTCGGCCGCTCCCGGAAGGTGCGCGGCGCCCTCCAGCGGAGCAGCGGCGGATCGCTGGATGTCTATCCGTTGTAGTAGGGATAATCCTCTGTGTCGCCGATGACGGTCCCAGAGCGGTACCTCCCACCCTCGTGCACGGAGTAATGGCACGATTGACAGAGGATGACGCAGTTGTCCAGGCTGCTCGTCCCGCCGAATCGGATGGGGCGTATGTGATGCGCCTGCGCCGCCTCGCCGTAAAAATGCGCTGAATTTCCTGCGCCGTCGATGCTGGCGATGTGCTCGCCGCAGCTCCCGCAGCGGAAATACTGCCGGCACAGGGCGGATTGCTTGGTGGATTCGGAGAAGCCTTCGGGTCGTGACATGTCGCGTGACTCCTGTGCTTTCCCGGTGAGCGATAGTTCCTCTGAGCTGTAAGGCGATCCGAGACGCCGCCGGGTGTCGAGACGACGTGCCTCCGGCAGGAGGCGCCCAGCAGGGTAGGTCGGATCGTGTGACGAGTCCGGGAAGCTGGCCGGAATTTACGAGGTGGGAGGCGGCTGCTCTGGCGCCTGCGGGAGCTGCCGCAGGAGCCGGGCACGCCGCGCGGAAATCCAGCATGGCTGCAACCACCCGAGAGATGACCCGATGCCCTCAGTCACCCATGAAGCCCTGGTCGAGCTGTTCAAGAACCGCCCGAGGCTGGCCGCCGAGATGCTGCAAGACGCGCTCGGTCAGCCGGTCCCCGCCTTCACGGAGGCGCGCGTCGAATCCTCCGACATGGCCGAGGTCGTGCCCTCGGACCGGCGGGCGGACGTCATCGTCGTGCTGCTGGTGAGCGAGCAGCAGCGGCCGGCGATGGCGATCGTGGTCGAGGTCCAGCTCGGCGTGGACCCGGACAAGCCGTACGTCTGGCCGGTGTACGTGACCCAGACGAGGGCGCGGCACCGCTGCCCGACGCGGCTGCTGGTGGCGACGATCGATGCGGCGATGGCGCGGTGGAGCGCGCGGCCGATCGACACGGGCCACCCTGGCTGGACGCTGATGCCGCTGGTGCTCGGGCCCGAGGGCGTCCCGGTCGTCACGGACGCCGAGCAGGCGAAGGCGGCGCCGGAGGTGGTGGTGCTGTCGGCGATGGCGCACGGGGAGGGGGAGGCAGGGGAGGCGATCGGGGTGGCGTTCCTGGCGGCGGCAGCCGGGCTCGATCAGGAGCGCCGGGCCCTGTACGCGGACGTGGTGCTATCCTCGCTGAACGCAGCGGCGAGGCGGACGTTGGAGGCGATGATGAAGAGCGGATACCAGTATCAGAGCGAGTTCGCGCGTAGCTACGTGGCCAAGGGCCGGGAGGAGGGGGTGCGCGAGGGCACCCTGAAGACCAAGGCGCACGACGTGCTCGCCGTGCTCGAGGCCCGAGGGCTGGAGGTCCCCGCCGACGTCCAAGAGCGCGTGCTGGCGAGCACCGACATCGCCGAGCTGGACCGGTGGATCCGCCGCGCCGCGGTCGTCAGCGACGCCCGGGAGCTCCTCGCCACGAACGGCTCCTGAGCGCGCGACCGCGCCTTGCCGAGCGCGACCGCGCCCTGCCGACAGCCCCAATCCCTCGCACGCCAGCGACGCTGAGACACCCGGCCTGGCCCCCGCGGGGCACCGCGCCAGAGCAGGCGACCTCTGCCGGCGGTTCGCTCGCCCGAGGAGCGAAGTCTACCGCGCCATGCCGACGGCGGCGGTGAGCATCTGCCGAAAACCGGGCGGAAGCATGGAGCATGCGTGCATCACCCGATCCATCCCGCCGAACTCTTCGACGTCCTGGGCCGTGATCTCGGGAAGGCCCGGATCCCGCCCCGCCTCGAGCTGCGCCCGGTAGGTCATGAGCTTGTCGACGAGGTTCTCCGGGTACCACCAGAAGCTCAGCGAGATGCTCTTCTCGAGCGATGTGACGTAATGCCAATGATCCCTCGGTAAATACAGGATGTCGCCAGGCCCCACGACCGTCTGCATCATCCTGGCCTCCGCGAGCCTGGGATGCTTGGCGCGATCCCAGGCGTCGAGGAGAATCTCGCTCTTGACGTTCGTGCTGTCGGAGCTGGCGGTGCACATGCAGTCGTCATATGCAGGCGGCACCAGTACGAACTGCTTCTTCCCGCAGATCTGCACGAAGCAGTTCTCGTTGCGGAGAAATGGGATCTGATAATAGTAATCCTTGTGGAAGTGCGCGATCGTCCCTGACGGCCCCACCCACAAGGCCACCGTGAGCTGGCGCGGCATCGGGACGTACGCCGGTACCTCGTAGTAGTCCGAGATCCTGCGGAAATCGCTCGCCTCGAGCTGATCTCCGTACGCCTCCGTCGCGTCGAGGCTGCGGAGATAGTCTCTCAGCCGGATGCGGCCGACCTTCTCCGCGCCCACGGGATCGGTGCTGAACGCGATCTCTTGCGAGCCGTACGTCTCGTCGAGCCAGTCGAAGCTCCACCGACGCGTCCACGAGGACGCGCCGCCCTCGATGACGACCGGGGTCTTGGTCTTGTAGTACGTCCGTCGAAACGCCTCGACCGACAGCGAGCCCACCCGTTCGATCTCGCTGACCTGGAGGCCCATGGCCGTTAGATTGAGCATGTCGAGTTCTCCTTCTGAAGCGCACCTGGCGAGGCGAGCCCTCGGCTACACGCTGGCCGCGGCGAGCGCCTGACCGAAGATCCTCGCCACCTCGTCGATCTGGGCGGCCGTGATGACGAGCGGCGGGAGGAACCGCACCACGCCGCCGTGGCGCCCGCCGCGCTCCACGATCAGCCCGCGCCGCAAGCACTCGTGCTGTACGCGCGCGGCGAGCTCCGGGTGGGCGGGGCGGGCCCCGAGCGCGTTCGGCACGGCCGCGGCGTCCACGAGCTCCACGCCGACCATCAGGCCGCGGCCGCGCACGTCGCCGATGCACGCGAACCGCTCGCCGAGCGCGGCGAGCTGCTGCATGAGCCGCGCGCCGAGCTCCGCGGCCGCGGCATCGAGGCGCTCGGCGCGCAGGACCGCGAGCGTGGCCGACCCCGCCGCCATCGCGAGCTGATTGCCGCGGAACGTGCCCGCGTGGGCGCCCGGCCGCCAGGTGTCGAGGCGCTCGTGGTACACCACCACCGAGAGCGGCAGCCCGCCGCCCAGCGCCTTCGACAGGACCACGACGTCCGGCTCGATGCCGGCGTGCTCGAACGCGAACATGCGCCCGGTCCGCCCGAAGCCCGACTGCACCTCATCGAGGATCAGCGGGATACCGTAGCGCGTCGCCAGCCCCCGCAGCCCCTTCAGCCAGGCCACGGGCGCCGGGATGACGCCCCCCTCGCCCTGCACGGCCTCGATGATGATGGCAGCCGGCTTGGGCACGCCGCTCTCCGGGTCGGACAGCAGGTTCTCGATGTAGGCGAGCGAGGCCGCGATACCGGCGTCGCCGCCGAGCCCGAACGGGCACCGGTACTCGTACGGATACGGCAGGAACTGGACGCCGTGCAGGCTGTGGCCGAGCGCCACCTTGGGGCCGAGATTGCCCATCAAGGTGAGCGCGCCCTGCGTCATGCCGTGATACGCGCCGTGGAACGCGAGCACCGTGCCGCGCCCGGTGGCGATCTTGGCCAGCTTCAGCGCGGCCTCGACGGCGTCCGCCCCGGTGGGGCCGCAGAACTGGATGCGCGCGTGGCGGGCGAAATCGGCCGGCAGCGCGCCGAGCACGTCCTGCATGAAGCGGTCTTTCACCGGCGTCGTGAAATCGAGCCCGTGGAGGGGCAGACCCGAGCGCAAGGTGCGCTCCATGACCTCGATCACGGCAGGGTGGTTGTGGCCGAGCGCCAGGGTGCCGGCCCCGGCGAGGCAATCGATGAACACACGCCCCTCGACGTCCTCCACATAGACGCCCTGCGCGCGGGCCAGCGCCAGCGGCAGGCGCCGCGGGTACGTGCGGGCGCTCGACTCCCGCTGCCGCTGCCGCTCGAGCAGCGGATGATCCCCGAGATCGTACGGCGCGCGCCGCCGGTGGCGCTCGGCCAGCTCGGCGACGAGGCCCGCGTGGAGGGTCGGTTTCAGCGCCACAGGGACCTGGTCCAGGGCGGGCACGTTCGAAGCTGCAGATAGGCTCATCGGGTACTCCCTAGCGAGACGGGTTGGTCGATTCCGGGCGTTCCGGGGCGCGCTCCCCCAGGTCCAAGGTCTCCAGGGCCGCGCGTACGCGCGCATGCACGTCGGCCCCCTGCACGGCGTCGAAGTGATCGCCGGACACGATCTCCGCGCGCACCGCGCCGGCCGTGTACTGCTGCCAGTCCACGGGCGGGCCGCCGCGGCGCTCGATCGTCTGGGCGCTCCACCACACGTGGATGGGCGCCCGGAGGCTGCGCGGCGGCAGCTCGTTCAAGTACACGGCCGCGTCCCGGAGCAGCGCGTACCGGGGGTGGAAGGCGGCGGCCGGCACGTCGCTCGGCACGAAGCCGTGCGCCTGGGCCCACCGCACGGCCTCGTTCACGCGGTCGACCTCGCCCAGCCCCGAGAGCCGCGCGCGCAAGGCGTCGAGCTCCGCCGGCGGGAGCGCGAGCAACGCCGCCCTGCGGTCCAGCGCGACGTACGCGGCGAGCTCCTCCACGGCGTCCGGCTCGCCCGACGCGTAGACGCGCGTGCGCGGCTGCGTGTCCAGGAGGCCGACGAACGCGACCGTCTCGCGCTGCTCCTCCAGCGCACGAGCGATGGCGAGCGCCAGCACGCCGCCCAGCGACCACCCCAGCAGGAGATAGGGGCCGCGGGCCTGCCGCTCCCGGATCTCGCGCGACAGCCGCTCGGCGATCCGCCGGATCGACGCCGCCTCGGCCTCGCGCGCGAGCGCCGGGCCCAGCTCGATCCCGAGCACGGGCTGGTCGTCGCCGAGGGCGCCGGCGAGGCCCTCGTACGCCGTGACATGCCGGCCCGTGGGATCCACGCAGAAGAGCGGCGGGCGCGACCCGGCCGCGCGGAGCGCCACGACGCTCGACGCCGGGCGCTCGCCGCCGAGCAGCCGCGCGAGGCTCGCCACGGTCGGCGCCTCGAAGATCGCCATCAGCGACAGCGAGCCGCCGAGCGCCTGCTGGATCCGGTGCATCAGCGGGATCGCCAGCAGCGAGTGCCCGCCGAGGTCGAAGAAGTCGTCCTCGACGCCCACCTGCGGACGCCCGAGGACGTCGGCCCAGATCTTCGCGAGCGCCTCCTCGACCGGCGTCCGCGGCGCGACGTACGCGCGCCGCCGCCGCGCCGCAGGGCTGGGCAGCGCGCGCCGATCCACCTTTCCGTTCGCGGTCAGCGGGAGCGCGTGCAGCAGCACGACGTCGCTCGGGTGCATGTATTCGGGAAGCCGCTCCCTCAGGAACCCGCGCAGCGCAGCCTCGTCGATCGCGCCGTCCCGGGGGACGACGTACGCGACGATGGTCGACCCGACCGCGCCGTCCTGGCGCGCGGCGATGACGACCGCCTGCCCGACCGCCGGATGCTCCCGGACGCGCGCCTCGATCTCCCCGAGCTCGACCCGATGACCGCGGATCTTCAGCTGGTGATCGCGCCGGCCCATGAACTCGATGGCGCCGTCGGGCCGGTAGCGCGCCCGATCGCCCGTCCGGTAGAGGCGCGCGCCCGCGCCGAAGGGGTGCGGCACGAACCGCTCCGCGGTCAGATCGGGCTGGCCGAGGTACCCGCGCGCAAGCCCGGCCCCGCCGAGGTACAGCTCGCCCACCGTGCCCGCCGGCGCTGGCTCCAGGCGCTCGTCGAGGACGTACGCCTCCGCGTTGGCCAGCGGGCGGCCGATCGGCACCGAGGCGCACCCGCGCCGATCGCGCAGATCGCAGAGCGGCAGCACCAGCGCGCCCACCGTCGTCTCGGTCGGCCCGTAATGGTTGGCCACCGCGCAGCCGCTCGAGAGCGCCGCGATCCGGTCGACGAGCGCGAGCGGCAGCGCCTCGCCGCCCAGCACGAGGAGCCGCCGCGGCAGCACCGCCGCCCCGGCGCCCGCGTCGAGCAGCGCGCTCAGGTGGGACGGCACGATCTTCAGCACGTCGATCGGCCAGCGCCGGGTGTACTCCGAGAAGAGCCGCCCGTCGGTGGCCGTCTCGTAGCCGATCACGTGCAGGCACCCGCCCGTGGCGAGGGCGCCGAAGATGCTCGTGTTGCCGAGATCGGCGGTCAGCGTCGAGACGGTCGCGAAGTGCAGCCCGGCCTCGATCCCGAGCGCCTCGCACACCGACCGGGTGTAGCTGGCGACGCCGCGGTGCGTGACGGCGACGCCCTTGGGCTCGCCCGTGGACCCCGACGTGAAGACGACGGACGCGAGATCGTCGAGCAGCACCGGCACGCCCGGGTCGCCGGCGGGCTCGGCGTCGAGCAGCGCCGCGTCGTCTACGGAGAGCACGGCGCAGTCCGCGGCCGGCAGCCGGGCGCGGGCCGCCGCGTTCGTGACCAGGACCGAGAGGCCCGCGCGGCGGATCTGCTGGCCGAGCCGCTGCGCGGGCGCGTGCGGGTCGAGCGGCACGTAGGCCCCGCCGGCCTTGAGGATGCCGAGGAGGCCCGCGATCATGTCCGCGGAGCGCTCGCAGCAGAGGCCGACCGGGCTGCCGCCGCCGACCCCCCGCCGGCGGAGGTGGTGCGCGAGCCGGTTGGCCTGCCGGTTCAGCTCAGCGTACGTCAGCCGCCGCTCGCCCCCGACCACGGCCAGCGCGTCGGGCTGCCGCGCGGCGTGCTCCTCGAACGCGGCGTGCAGGCACCGCGGCGGCGCCGCGTCGTGCGCCGCGCCCCGGCCCGCCGCGAGCCGCCGCGCCCGCTCCGCCGGGCCGAGCAGGCCGAGGCTCGAGGCCGGCGCCGACCAGGCCTCGGCCACGCTCCCGAGCAGCGCCCGGTACTGCTCCGCCATCGCCAGGGCGCCCTCCGCCCCGCACCGGCGCGCGTCGTACCCGAGCGAGAGCCGCACGCGGCCCTGCCCTTCCTGGGCCGAGAGCGCGAGCTTGAGCCCGCCAGCGCCCGTGCACGTTCGCTCGATCTGCCACGAGAGGCCCCCCACGGCCCGGGGCTCCGGGAGCGACTGGAGCTCGAAGCCGACGGCGCTGGCGTGCCACCCGCCGTCGGCCGGCGAGCCGGGATCGAAGGACTCCTGCTCCTCCGACGCCTCGTCGACGCCGGCCTGCGCCCGGCGCGAGAGCTCGGCGAACCCGAGCGCGTCGTCCACGCGGCACGGCACCGGGAGCCACTTGGCCACCGGGCCCATGACCTCCTGGACGTCCTCCATCCGCCGCCCATCCGAGGCCACGGCGACGACGAGCTCCCGCGACCCGCCGAGGCGCGCGAGGTGGACCTGCCAGGCCGCGAGCAGGACCGAGGGGAGCCGGATCCCCTCGCCGCGGGCCAGCGCGCTCAGCCGATCGAGCAGCGCCGCGTCGACCTCGATCGCGACGGACTCCTCGGCGGCGCCGCCCTCCTCGGCGGCGCCCTCGAACGGGAGGACGAGGGGCGCCGCCGCCGGAGCCCGGGCGCCCTGCGCCGCGCCGACGAGATCGTTCTGCCACTCGGCGAACTGGGCATACTGCACCGGCTCCGCCCCGAGCGCCCCTCGATCGTCGGCGGCGTAGGCCTCGGCCAGCTCGCCGAACAGGAGGCGCAGCGTCCACGCGTCGGCGCACAGCGCGGGCGCGGCGACGAGCAGATCGTGCCGCCGCGCGGCGCGGCGCACCAGCCACACGTGGAGGAGCGGCCCGCGCTCGAGGTCGAACTCGAGCCGCGCGGCGTCGCGCCAGAGCGCCTCGACGTGCGCCTCCTGCTCGCCGGCCGCGCGGTCGGTCAGATCCACGCGGCGCCACGCGGGCGCCGCCTCGCCGACGGCTTGCAGCGGAAACCTGAGGCGCGCGTCCCGGCGGAACGTCGTCCTCAGGATCTCGTGGCGCGCGACGACGCGGGCGAGGGCGCCCGAGAGCCGCGCGGGATCGAGATCTCCCTCCAGCCGGAGGAGCCCGCGCGCGCACGCCGCGGCCCCGCGCTGATGGAGCGCCCACAGGTGCCGCTGCTGCGGCGACAGGCGCACGCCCTGGACCCTCGGCGTCGACGCCGCGACCTGCATCGTCATGACGCCACCTCGCCGCGGGCGCCCGGCGCCGCCGTCTCGCCCGTCACCATCTCGCCCATGGCCACGACGATCTTCCGTGGGCCGGAGAACGGATCGCGGCCGTGGGCCACGAGCATGTTGTCGAGCAGGATGATGTCGCCCTCCCGCCACGGGAACCGCACGGCGCAGCGCTCGTAGGCCTCGCCGAGCGCGCGGGTCGTCTCGACCTCGATGGGCGCGCCGTCGCCGTAACACACGTTGCGGGGCAGCCACTGCTCGCCGACCATGGCGAGGAGCGACTCGCGCACCGGCGCCTCCAGGTACGCCGGGTGGTGCAGCTGGATCTGGTTGAAGAACACCAGCTCTCCCGTCCTCGGGTGCGCGAGCACCGCCGGGCCGCGCTGGCTGATCCGCAGCCGGCCGCCCGCGAGCCACTCGCACCGCATGCCGCCCGCGCGGCAGCGCTCCTCCACGACCGCGGGATCCGTCGTGTGGAAGAAGTCCTGCCAGCCCACGTCGAAGCCCGGCGTGAAGTTCCGCACGTAGAGCAGGCCCAGGCGCCGGAAGCGCTCGCGGAGCTCGGGCGACAGCGCCTCGTAGAGCCGGCGGCAGTCCACGAGCGGCGTCGCGCCGCCGGACGGGGCGGCCTGCACGCAGAAGAACCACTGCTTGAGCGGCCAGCGCGGCAGGTGCGAGCTCTCGTTGTGGAACAGGATGGCCTTGTCGGCGGGGTACGGCGTCGAACCGTAGATGTTCTGCCCGGCCTTCTCCCGCGGAAGATCGCCGTACTCGCCGAACAGCTCGCCGCAGATGGCATTCGCGACCTGCTCGAACTCCGGGACCGACCGGATCGGAAAGCCGCGGAAGAGGATGGCCCCGTGCCGGAGGAGCTGCGCCTCGACGAACGCCCGCTCTTCGCGCGCCCAGGCCGCGAGCTCCACGTCCTCCACCGCCGGGCTCACGACCAGCGGCAGCGGCCCTTCGCCGAGCGTGCCGGTGGAGACCAGCGCGCTCGGGCCGACGTCCACCCTGCGCGGCGTGATGCGCTTGAGGCTCCTCCGGCCCTCGTCGCGCCCGCGTCCTTCCATGATGCGCTCCTTCCTCTCTGCTGCCGCGAGCGCCGTCACGCGGCGGTCGGGGTCGTCGACGATGGCCCGCAGCACGGCCATGAAGTGGGCGGCCATCGCCTCGATCGTCGACGGCTCGAACAGATCGGCGCGGTACTTCCACGCGCACGTGAGCCCCTCGTCCGTCTCCTCGACGAACACCCCGAGGTCGAACCGCGACACCTCGCGGTCGAGCTCCACGGCGCTGAAGCGGATCCCGGGCAGCGCGAGGTCGATCGCCGGCGTGTTTTGCAGGACGAACAGCGTCTGCACCACGGGGTGGCGGCCGGGCTCGCGGGCCGGTCGCAGCGCGTCCACGACCTGCTCGAACGGCAGATCCTGGTGCGCGTACGCGCCCAGCGTGACCTCGCGGACCCGCTGGAGGAGCTCCCGGAACGTGGGCTGGCCGCCGAGATCCGTGCGCAGGACCAGCAGGTTGACGAAGAACCCGATCAGCCCCTCGATCTCCTCGCGGTTGCGCCCCGCGACGTCGGTCCCGACCAGGAGATCGGCCTGGCCGGTGCGCCCGAAGAGCACGACCTTGAACGCGGCGAGCAACGTCATGAAGAGGGTGGCGCTTTCGCGCCGGCCGAGGGCGCGCAGGGCCTCGGCCAGCGCGCGGTCGACCGCGATCGTGCGCCGCGCGCCGCGGTAGCTCCCGCCGGCCGGCCGCGGGTGGTCCGGGCGCAGATCGAGCGCCGGCGGGTGCCCCGAGAGCCGCTCTCGCCAGTACGAGAGCTCCGCGTCGCGGACCGCGCCGCCCATCCGCTGCCGCTGCCAGACGGCGAAGTCCGCGTACTGCACCGGCAGCGGCGGGAGCGCCGGCGGCCGCCCGGCCCTCGCCGCCACGTAGAGCTCGGCGAGCTCCGCCACCAGCACGTTCATCGTCCAGCCGTCGGCCACGATGTGGTGCGCGACGAGGACGAGCACGTGCTCGTCCTCGCGCAGCTCGATCGCGGTCACCCGGACGAGCGGACCGCGGGCGAGATCGAACGGCCGCTCGGCGCGGGCGGAGGCCAGGCCCTGGACGGCCGCCTCGCGCTCCGCGGCGGGCGTCGCCGACAGGTCCACCACCTCGAAGGCCGGCGCCCCCTCCGGGGCGATCACCTGCACCGGCTCGCCGTCGACCACGGCGAACGTGGTGCGCAGCGCCTCGTGGCGCAGGGCGAGCGCGGCGAGGCTCTCCCGGAGCAGCGCGAGCTCCAGCGCGCCGGCGACGCGCACCGCCGAGGTCATGTTGTACCCGGCGCTGTCGGGCTCGAGCTGGGCCAGGAACCACAGGCGCTGCTGGGCGAACGAGAGCGGCAGCCCGCCATCCCTCGGCTGCCGGACGATCGGCGACAGCGCCGTCGCGCCGCGCTGTTGCCGGACGGCCTCGTCCACGGCGCGGGCGAGCTGCGCCACGGTCGGATGATCGAAGATCGACCGGAGCGGCAGCTCCACCTGGAACGAGGCGCGGACGCGGGAGATCGCGCGGGTGGCCAGGAGCGAGTGTCCTCCGAGCTCGAAGAAGCCCTCGTTCGCGCCGACGGTCTCCAGGCCGAGCACCTCGGCCCAGATCGACGCCACGATCTCCTCCGTCGCGGTGCGGGGCCGCGCGCGCTGCTCGCGCGCGACGAGCCCCGGCGCGGGTAGGGCCTTCCGGTTCACCTTGCCGTTCGGGGTCAGCGGCAGCTCGTCGAGCCAGACGTAGGCCGACGGCACCATGTAGTCGGGCAGCCGGTCCTTCAGCCACGCGCGCAGCCCGTCCGCGGTGAGCGCCGCGCTCGGCTCCGGGATGACGTACGCGGCGAGGCGCGGCGTCCCCGCGTCCTCGCGGGCCACGACCACCGCGTCGCGCACGCCCGGGCAGGCCCGCAGCTGCGCTTCGATCTCGCCCGGCTCGATCCGGAAGCCGCGGATCTTGAGCTGATGGTCGATCCGCCCGAGGAACTCGAGGGTGCCGTCGCGCCGGAGCCGCGCCATGTCGCCGGTCCTGTACAGGCGGCGGCCCGGCTCCTGGCTGAACGGGTCCGGGATGAAGCGATCGGCCGTCAGGTCGGGGTGATCGAGGTATCCCCGCGCGAGGCCGGCCCCTCCGATGCAGAGCTCACCCGCCACGCCGAGGGGCGCCGGGTAGAGATGCCGATCGAGCACGTGGAGCTCGGTGTTGGCGATCGGGCGCCCCAGCGGGATCGGCTCGTCCGAGGTCACGCGATGGATGCTCGACCAGACGGTGGTCTCCGTCGGTCCGTAGAGGTTCCAGGGGGCCACGCCCGCCTCGAGGAGCTTGCGCGCGAGCTCCCGCGGGAAGGCCTCGCCCCCGCACAGCACGGCCAGGCCGTCGAGCCGAGGACGGCCGCTCTCCAGCAGCGCCTTCCAGCCCGTCGGCGTGGCCTGCATCAGCGTCGCGCCGGACGCGCGGAGCAGCGCCGAGAGGCGCTCGCCGTCCGCCGCGTCCTCGCGGCGGGCGAGCTCCACCCGCCCGCCCACGAGCAGCGGCAGGAACAGCTCCAGCACGGCGATGTCGAAGGAGATGGACGTGGTGGCGAGCACCACGACGTCGCCCGGGGGCGCGAGGTGCTCCTTCATGGATAGAAGGAAGTTGGTCACGCCGCCGTGGCGGACCATGACGCCCTTGGGCCGGCCCGTGGATCCCGACGTGTAGATGACATAGGCCAGGCTCTCGTCATCGAGGAGCGGCGTCGGATCCCGATCCGGCTCGCCGGCGATGGAGGGCCAGTCCCGATCGAGGCAGATCGCGCGCGCGCCGGTGTCGGGCAAGGCGTGCAGCAGGCGCTCCTGCGTGAGGAGCAGCGGCAGACGCGAGGCCTCCAGCATGGCGCGGAGCCGCTCGCGCGGATAGGCGGGGTCGAGCGGGACGTAGGCGCCGCCCGATTTCAGGATGCCCAGGAGGCCCACCATCATCTCCAGCGAGCGCTCGACGCAGAGCCCCACCAGCGTCTCCGGGCCGACCCCCCGGCGCCGCAGGGCGTGCGCGAGCCGATTGGCGCGGGCGTCCAGCTCTCCGTAGGTCAGGCGCTCTCGCCCGCACGTCACCGCGACGGCGCCGGGCGTCCGCTCCGCCTGCGCCGCGAGCATCGCCGGCAGGCAGGGGTGCGATCGGTAGTCCCGCCGGGACGAGCGCTGCTCCGCGGCGAGCCGCTGCTGCTCCGGGTCGCGCTCCGGGTCGCTGAGGGGCGCGAGCCCCGCGAGCCGCGCCTCGGGCTGGTTTGGCATGCGCTCGAGCAGCGCGCACAGGGCCGCCGCCATGCGGGCGACCGTGTCCTCGTCGAGGCGCTGCGCGTCGAACGAGAGCGTCAGCGCGAGCTCGCTGCCGGGGACCGCGTAGATCGTGAGCGGGTAATTGGTCCAGGCCTCCGCCGTGCTCACCTCGATCCCGAGCGCCCGCCGGTGCTCGTCGACGGCCTGGTCCACGGGGTAGTTCTGGAACACGAGGAGCGAGTCGAAGAGCGACGCGCCCCGCTCCACCTCGCTCCACTGCTGCACCTGCACCAGCGGGCTGTACTCGTACTGCCGCAGCTCGAGGTTGAGCGCCTGGATCTGCTGCAGCCAGTCCGCGAGCCGCGAGGCCGGGGGGACGCGCAGGCGCAGGGGGAGCGAGTTGATGAACGCGCCCATGATCGAACCGGCGTCGGGCAGGTCCGCGGGGCGGCCGGCGACCGTGACGCCGAAGAGCACGTCCGGCTCGCCGCTGTAGCGGGCGAGGAGCAGCGCCCACGCGGCTTGCACGGCGGTGTTGAGCGTGACGCCCTGCGCCTGCGCGAACGTCGCGAGCGCCGTCGTCGCGCCCGGCGCGAGCCGCGCGCGGTGCTCGCGGAAGCGGCGGGCGCCGGGCGCCGGCGGGGCCGCGGTGGGCTCCGGCAGCCGGGTCGGCGCCGTCAGCCCCTTCAGGTGAGCCCGGAAGAAGGCCTCCGCGGCGGCGATGTCCTGCCGCCCGAGCCACGCGATGTAGCTCCGGTAGGGGGGCGCCGCTTCGCGCTCCCTGAGCGCGCCGCGCCGCGCCTCCTCGTAGAACGTCAGCCACTCCCTGAGGACGAGCCCCTGGCACCAACCGTCGAGCAGCGCGTGGTGAACGCTCCAGACGACCTCGTCGACGTGCTCCGAGAGGCGCATCACCGCGACGCGCAGGAGCGGGGGCTCCTCGAACCGGAAGCCCCGCAGGCGATCTTCCCGGAGGTAGCGCTCGAGCGCCGCCGCCTGCTCGGCGCCCGAGAGCTCCCGCCAGTCGAGGACCTCGATGGGCAGGCGCACGGCCCGCCGCACGACCTGATGAGGCTCCGCGGCGCCGGCGAGGAAGCCCGTCCGCAGGATCGCGTGGCGCGCGCCGAGGACCCGGAAGGCCTGCGCGAAGGCGTCGACGTCCAGGCCTCGCGCGAACCGGCAGACGATCTGGTTGAAATACGGGCTCGTCTCCGGCGTCAGGAGCGCATGGAAGAGCATGCCTTGCTGCACCGGGGAGGCGGGGAGCACGTCCTCGATGTCGCCATCGGCGCGCAGCAGGGCGTCGAGCTGCGCCTGCTCCAGCCGGGCGAGGCGGAAGGGCTCGATCTCGGGCGGCCGCGGCGGGGCCGGCGGCTCCGGCGGGGCCGGCGCCTCGGCCAGATCGCCCGCGAGCGCGGCGATCGTCCGGCGCGCGAAGATCTGCTTGGGCGAGAGGTGCAGCCCTTCCCGGTTGGCGCGCGCGATGATCTGCAGGCTCATGATGGAGTCGCCGCCGATCGCGAAGAAGTCGTCGTGGACGCCGACCGGCCCGCGGCGCAGCACCTCGGCCCAGATCCGGGCGAGCGTCGCCTCCACGCCGTTTCGCGGCGCGACGTGGCCCTCGCGGCGCTGCGCGCGGTCCGCCTCGGGCGCCGGCAGCGCCGCGCGGTCGATCTTGCCGTTCCCGGTCAGCGGCAGCGCCGGCAAAGGCACGATCGCGCTGGGCACCATGTAGTCCGGCAGGCGCTCTGCGAGCCGCGCGAGGAGCGCGGCCGCGTCGAGGGGCGCCGCGTCCCGGCCCACCGCGTAGGCCACGAGGCGCTTCGTTCCACCGTCTTCCCGCGCCACGACGACCGCCTGCTGCACCCCGGGTTGCTCGCGCAGGTGGGCCTCGATCTCGCCGAGCTCGACGCGGTGGCCGCGCAGCTTGATCTGGTGGTCCGTGCGCCCCAGGAACTCGATCGCCCCGTCCGGCCGGTAGCGAGCCCGATCGCCGGTCCGGTACAGGCGGCCGCCGGGCGACACGCCGAAGGGGTCGGGGACGAAGCGCTCTGCCGTCAGCTCGGGGCGGCCGTGGTACCCGCGCGCCACGCCCGCGCCGCCGATGTAGAGCTCCCCGGGCACGCCGGGCGGCACAGGCTCGCTGTGCCGGTCCAGGACGTAGGCCTGGACGTTGGCGAGGGGCCGACCGATCGGCAGGGTCCCCGCCGGCCCGGCGCCGCCGACCTCCCAGGTCAACGCGCCGACCGTGGTCTCGGTGGGGCCGTAGTGATTGATGACGGCGCACTCCGGGGCGAGCGCGCGGATCCTGTCGACGAGCTCCCCGCTCGAGGCCTCCCCGCCCAGCACGAGGCAGCGCCGGGGGAGCACGCGCTCGGGCTGCGCCGCCGAGAGGAGCGCGCCGAGGTGGCTCGGGACGATCTTCAGGGCATCCACCCGATGGCGGCTCATGTACTCGGCCATGCCGTCGGGGTTGAACGTCCGGTCGTCCGACAGGACGTGCAGCGCGCGGCCCGAGCAGAGCGCGCCGAAGAGCGACGTGTGCCCGAGATCGGCCGCGACGGTCGAGACCAGCGCCATGCCGCCGCCCTCGGGGAGGGGCAGCCGCGCGAGCACGCCGCGCACGTAGTTCGCGAGGTGGCGGTGCTCCACGGCCACGCCCTTCGGCCGGCCGGTCGAGCCCGAGGTGTAGATGAGGTAGGCGAGGTCCTCGGGTCGGGCCGCGGGGCCGAGCGGCCCATCGGGCAGGTCGTTCAGGGCGGCCCCGTCGCGGTCCAGGAAGAGCAGCGCCGACCCCGGCTCGTCGAACGCGCCGGCCCACCGCTCCTGGGTGATCACGACCCGCGCGCCGCTGTCCTCCACCACGGCGCGGAGCCGCTCGCGCGGGAACTTCGGATCGAGGGGCACGTACGCGGCGCCGGCCTTGAGCGCTCCGAGCAGCGCGACGACCATCTCCGCCGAGCGCTCGATGGACAGGGCGACCCGGTCCTCGGGCCGCACGCCGAGCGCCCGCAGCCGGCGCGCCAGCTGGTTCGTCCTGCGGTCGAGCTCCCGGTAGGTCAGCGCCGTCTCCTCGCAGACGACCGCCAGCGCGTCGGGCCGGGCGGCGGCGTGCGCCTCGAACAGCTCGTGGACGCAGGCCGCCGGGAAGGCCGCGGCCGTCGCGTTCCCGCCCTCGAGCAGGCGCCGCCGCTCCGCGCCGCTCACGAGGGGCAGCTCGGCCAGGCGGGCGTGCGGCCGCGCCGCCATCGCCTCGAGCAGCGCGCGGAGCTGCCCGAGCAGGCTCGCCGCGGCGTCGTGCGCGAGGCGGCGGCGCTCGTAGCACACGATGAGCCGGAGCTCGCTCGACGGCTCGACGATGAGCGACAGCGGGTAGTTGTTGCGCCCGGCGGTGAGCGTGGCGTCGCCCTCGCGCGCGCCGGGGCGGGGCAGGGGGCGGACGCGCACGTCGCGCACGTCGGATGGCCCGCCGGCCACGTCTTCCTCGGGGTAGCTGTCGAACACCACGAGCGTGTCGAAGAGCGAGCGCCCGCCCGGCACCTCGCTCCAGCGCTGGACCTGGGACAGGGGGGCCCACTCGTGCTGGCGCAGCTCGCTGTTCCGGTCCTGCAGCCGCGAGAGCCAGGCGGCGAGCGGCTCGTGCTCGTCCGCGCGGACCCGCACCGGCAGGGTGTTGATCAGCACGCCCACGATGGCCTCGGCGCCGGGGAGCTCCGGGGGCCGGCCCGAGACCGTGGCGCCGAAGACCACGTCGGCCTCCCCGCTGTGCCGGGCGAGCAGGAGGGCCCACGCGCCCTGCACGAGCGTGTTGAGCGTGACGCGCAGGCGGCGGGCGCAGGCCGCGAGCGCCTCGGTCTCCGCCCGCGAGAAGCTCCGCGCCTGCTCGGCGAACGGGGGCGCGTCGCCGCGCGCCGCGGCCGGCCCCGGGCCGGCCTCCAGGGGGACCGGCGTCGGCGCCCGGAACCCGGCCAGCGCCTCGCGGAAGAACCGCTCGGCCACCCCTTCGTCCTGGGCCTGCACCCACGCGAGGTAGTCCCGGTACGGGCGCGCCCGCGGCAGCTCGGGGATCGTGCCCCGCGCGAGCGCCCGGTAGACGAGCAGCGCCTCCCTCAGCAGGAGGGCGAAGCTCCACCCGTCCAGCAGCAGGTGATGATGGCTGTTGACGAAGCAATAGGCGTCCTCCGCGATCCGGATCAGCGCGAGCCGCATGAGGGGGGCCTTCAGCAGGTCGAAGCCGGCGCGCCGGTCCTCGGCCATCAGCGCGGCCAGCGCCTCCTCGCGCTCGCCCTCGGCGAGCCCGGAGAGGTCGTGGCGCGCGAGCGGGATCGTCACCCGCGGGCGGACGACCTGCACCGGCCTGGCGACGCCCTCCCAGACGAAGCCCGTGCGCAGGATCGGGTGCCGCTCCGCGAGCGCCTGCCAGGCGCGCTCGAAGGCGTCCGGATCGAGCCGCCCCTCCAGGAGGAAGGCCGCCTGGACGAAGTACGGGTCGGCGGACCGGTCCGAGACCGCGTGAAAGAGCAATCCCTGCTGGAGCGGGGAGAGATAGTGAATCGACTCAACGTCTTTCTTCTTGGTTGCCATGGCCTCAGTCCAGTCGTGCGAGGATGGAGTCGAGCTCGTCCGCCGCGAGCGCGACGTCGGTGAAGTCGGAGGGCGTGTAGCCGCCGGCATCGGGTGACAGGCAATGCGCGATCAGCTCTCTCAGCGCGTCGCGCCACAGCGCGCCGACCGCCGCGACCGTCGCCTCCCGGTGCCGCGCGGCGCTGTAACGGAAGGTCGCCTCGAGCCGGCCGTCGTACACCGCCGCGTCGATCTCGAGGTCGTACGGGAGCGGGCTGCGCGGGTCGTGCTCGGCGCCTGGCGACTCCGCGGCCGCGGAGAACCGCGCGCCCGCGCCGATCACCTGATCCCACTGCCCCAGGTAGTTGAAGGCGACGCGCGGCGCCGGCAGGCGGCGCAGCCGGTCCGCGAGCTCGCCCGTCCCGAGCTCCCGCACCACGCCGTAGGGCAAGCCGCGCCGCGGGACGCGGCGGAGCTGCTCCTTCACCGCCTTGAGCGCGGCGCCCGGCCCCGCGTCCGGCGCCACCTCGAGCACCACCGGGTAGACGCTCGTGAACCAGCCGACCGTGCGCGATAGATCCGGATCATCCCCGTCGAGCCCCCCGCGCCCGTGGCCCTCGACGTCGACCGCGGAGGCGCGCTGCCCTGTCCATCGGCCGAGGGCCAGGGCCAGCGCGGCCAGCAAGACCTCGTCGATCCGCGTCCGGTAGGCGTCCGACACGGACTCCAGCAGCGATCGCGTCTCCGGCTCGGTCAGGCCCGCCGTGAGCGTGGCCATGGTCCGCGCCGACCGATCGCCCGCCGGATCGTCGGCCGGCGGCGGCGCCGCGCGCTCCCAGGGCAGCTCGAGCCAGAAGGCCGCTTCCCGCTGGAGGGCGGCGTCGCGCGCGGCGTCCTCCAGGCGCTCTGCCCACCGCTTGAACGAGGCGGTCTTGTCGGGCAGCTGCGCCGGCGCTCCGCGCCGCGCCTGGTCGTAGGCCGTCTGGAGATCGTCGAGCAGGATCCGCCAGGACACGCCGTCGACGACCAGGTGATGCGCGATCAGCAGCAGCCGCCCTGGCCGGCCGGCCCCGAGGTCGAACCCGATCACCCGCAAGAGCGGCCCCGTCGTCAGATCCAGGCTGGCCTGCCATCGGGACGCGTGCGCCTCGATCACCCGCGGCTGCTCGGCCTCGGGCACCCCGGAGAGGTCCGTCCGGTGCGCGACCGCGGCGGGCTCGTCGGCCGCGTACGCCTGACGGAAGCCCGAGCCCTCCTTCGCGTAGCGCAGCCGGAGCGCGTCGTGGTGGCGCAGGAGCGCCTGCACCGCGGCCTCCAGGGCCGGCCAGACGAGCGGCTCCTTCGCCGTGAGCAGGAGCGCCTGGTTCCAGTGGTGCGGGTTCGGCAGATCGCGGCCGAAGAACCGCCGCTGGATGGGCGTCAGCGGGACGTCGCCCTCCGCCGCGCCCTCGTCGTCCGTCGCCAGGCCGGCGTCCCCGGAGGCGACCGCGGCGGCGGCCAGCGCCGCGAGGGTCTGGTGCTGGAACATCTGGCGCGCGGTGATGCGCAGGCCGGCCTGCTTCGCCTGGGCCACGACCTGCAGGCTGAGGATCGAGTCGCCCCCCAGCTCGAAGAAGTTGTCGTGGCGGCCGACGCGCTCGCGGCCCAGCGCCGCGGCCCAGATCTGCGCGAGCTGCGCCTCGGCGTCCGTGGCGGGCGCGGCGTCCTGCGCGCCGGCCGGCTGCGCTCCTCCCGCGCCGCCTCCCGCGCCGATCACGCCGTCCTCGCGCGCCGCCTCGCGCGCCGCCTCGCGCGCCGGCGCGGGCGGCTCCGGCAGCGGCAGCTCGCCGAGGCGCGCGGCCGGCTGGGCCGCGATCCCTTCCAGGAGCGCGCGGAGATCGTCCGCCATCCGGCGGATCGAGCGCTCCTCGAAGAGATCGGTGCTGTACTCGAACGCGCCGCTCAGCTCCTCCGGCGCCGACGCCATGTGGAGCGAGAGGTCGAACTGCGCGCTCCCCGGATCCACCTCGAGCGGCAGGAGCTCGAGGCCGGCGATCGGCCGCGCGCGCGGCGCCGCCTCCTGGAGCGAGAACATCACCTGGAAGAGCGGCGTGTGGCCGAGGTCGCGCGCGGGCCGGAGCGCCTGGACGAGCCGCTCGAACGGCAGATCCTGGTGCGCCTGCGCGGCCAGCACCTCCTCCCGCGCCTGCGCCAGGAGATCGGTGAAGCGCGGGTCCCCGCCGAGATCCGCCCGCAGCACGAGCGTGTTCACGAAGAACCCGATGAGCCCCTCGACCTCGACGCGGGTGCGGCCCGCGATCGGCGTCCCGACGCAGAGGTCCGTCTGACCGCTGTAGCGCGCGAGCAGCGCCTGGAAGGCCGCGAGCAGCAGCATGAACGAGGTGACCCCCTGGCCGCGCGCGAGCGCGACGAGCTTCACGGAGAGCTCGCGCGGGAGCGCGAACGCGTGGCGAGCGCCCCGGTAGGAGCGCGCCGCGGGCCGCGGCCGGTCGGTGGGCAGCCGCAGCACCGGCGGCTCAGCGCCGAGCCGCCGCCGCCAGTACGCGAGCTGCCGATCGAGCGCGGGCCCGTCGAGCCACGCGCGCTGCCATCGGGCGTAATCGGCGTACTGGACCGGCAGCGGCGGGAGCGCCGCGGCGCGCCCCTCGGCCTCGGCGGCGTAGAGCTCCGTCACCTCGCCCACGAGGAGGTTCAGCGACCACCCGTCGGACACGATGTGGTGCAGGACGACGAGCAGGACGTGCTCGCGCTCGCCGAGGCGCAGCAGCGTCGCCCGGAACAGCGGCCCTCCGGTCAGCTCGAACGGCCTCCCGGCCTCCCGGTCGAGCGAGCGCCGCGCCTCCGCCTCGCGCGCCTCCTCGGGCAGGGCGCGGAGATCCGCGATCGCGATCCTCACGGGCTGCGACGCGCGCACGACCGCCTCCGGCCGGCCCTCGCGCTCCGCGAACGTCGTGCGCAGGGACGCGTGGCGGCGGACCACCGCCTCGAGGCAGCGCTCCAGCCGGTCCGCGTCGAGCGGGCCGCGCAGGCGCACGGCCGCCGGGACGTTGTACGAGGCCGCGGTCGGCTCGAGCTGCGCGAGGAACCACAGGCGCTCCTGCGCGAAGGAGAGCGGCAGCGGTCCCTGGTGCGGCCCCGCGACGAGCGGCGGCGCCGGCGTGGCCTCCGGCTGGCGCCGGGCCGCCTCCACCGCGCGCGCCTGGGCCGCGACCGTCGGCGTCTCGAAGAGCGACCGGAGCGGCACCTCGACGCCGAGCGCGCGGCGCACGCGCGCGAGGATCTGCGTCAGCTGCAGCGAGTGGCCGCCGAGGTCGAAGAACGAGGCCTCCGCGGAGACCCGCTCCACGCCCAGCACCTCGGCCCAGATGCCGGCGAGGAGCTCCTCGGTCACCGTGCGCGGCGCGACGAAGCCCAGCGCGTCGCCGGACTCGGGGGCGGGCAGCGCGGCGCGGTCCACCTTGCCGTTCGCCGTGCGGGGGAGCGCCGGCAGGAGCACGTAGATCGGCGGGACCATGTACTCGGGCACGCGCGCCGCGAGCCAGGCGCGCAGCGCCTCGGCGTCCGGCGCCGGCGCCGTGGCGGCCACGTAGGCGACGAGCCGCCGCGCGCCCGGCCGGTCCTCGCGCGCCAGCACCACCGCCTCCTGCACGCCGGCGTGCTCGGCGAGCCGCGCCTCGATCTCGCCGAGCTCGATGCGGTGGCCGCGGATCTTGACCTGATGGTCGCGCCGCCCGACGAACTCGATCGCGCCGTCGTCGCGGTACCGCCCGAGATCGCCCGTCCGGTAGAGCCGCTGTCCCGGCTCCGGGCTGAACGGGTCGGGGACGAACGCGGCCGCGGTGCGGCGCGGGTCGCCCAGGTACCCGCGCCCCACGCCGATCCCGCCCACGTACAGCTCGCCGCGCACGCCGACGGGCAGCGGCGAGAGGAGGTGATCGAGGACGTAGAGCCGCAGGTGGTCCACCGCCTTGCCGATCGGCACCTGCGCCTCGTGCGACGCGGGCGGCGCCGTCAGCGGGTGCAGCGCCACGTCGTCCGAGCACTCCGCCGGCCCGTACGCGTTCATGAGGGGCACCGCCGGGTAGCGGGTCAGCCAGTCGCGCGCGAGCGCGGCGGGGAGCGCCTCGCCGGTCGGCAGGATCCAGCGCAGCCGCTCCAGGGCGGGCGGCGCGGGGTCCTCGCGCGCCGCGTCCAGCATGCCTTGCAGCACGGCGGGGACGACCTCGACGACGGCGATCCCCCGGCGCTCCAGGTGCTCGAGCAGCCGGACCGGGTCGCGCGCGACGTCGTCGGGCACGATGTCGACCATCCCGCCGAAGAGCAGGGCGGTGAGGAGCTGCCAGACCGAGATGTCGAAGCACGGCGAGGCCGTCTGCGCGATGACGTCCCCGGCCGCGAGCTCGAGCCGCGGGAGCTTGCTCAGCATGTTGTTGAGCATCCCGCGGCGCTCGACCATCGCGCCCTTGGGCGCTCCGGTCGATCCGCTCGTGTAGATCACGTAGGCCAGGTTCCCGGGGCCGCCGCGCTCGGGCGGGTCGCTGTCGGGCCAGGACATGCGCCGTGTGTCCTCGAGGGTCGCGACGGCCGGCCGGCGCGGCGCGCCTACCAACGAAAAGACCCCTTCCAAAGCCTCGCGGTACCGGTCCCGCGTCAGCACCACGCGGGGCTCGCTCGACCCAAGGATCCGCCCGATGCGCTCGGCCGGATAGGCGGGCTCCAGCGGCACGTAGGCCCCGCCGGCCTTGAACACGGCGAGGATCATGACGAGCAGGTCGATCCCGCGCTCGTCGAGCAGCGCCACCCGCTCTTCCGGGCCGACGCCGCGCGCGATGAGCGCGTGGGCCGCGCGGTTCGCCTCGCGGTTCAGCTCCGCGTAGGTGAGCCGCCGGCCCTCGCACGACACCGCCACGGCGTCGGGCGTCCGCTTCACCTGGGCGTGGAAGCGCGCCGCGAACGAGGAGAAATCGGCCTTCTCCGCGGGCGGCGCGCTGGCCGCCGCGAGCGCCCATCGCCGCTCGGCCGGCGTGAGGAGCGGCAGATCGCCGAGGCGCGCGTCGGGCCTCTGCGCCATGCCCTCGAGCAGCGCGCCGAGGTGCCTGAGCAGCCGCGCGGCGAGCTCCGGCCGGACGCGCGACCGGTCGTACGAGATCTTGAGGGGCAGCTCCGCGTCCGGCCACGACATGATCGTGATCGGGTAATTCGTGTGCACGCGGTCCCGCACGTCCTGGACCTTGAAGACGATGCGCCCCTCGCGGAGCGCGGGATCGATCGGCGCGTTCTCGAACACGAAGAGGCTGTGGAACAGCGGTTGTCCGCGCTCGATCTCGCTCCAGCGCTGGATGTCCACGAGCGGCGTGTGCTCGTGCTGCCGGAGCCGGAGGTTCTGGTCGAGGAGCGCCGAGAGCCACGGCAGGAGCGGCTGATCGGCGGGGACCGAGACGCGCAGCGGGAGCGTGTTGATGAAGAGCCCCACGATGGACTCGACCTCTGGCAGCTCCGGCGGGCGCCCGGCGACGGTGACGCCGAAGAGCACCTCGGGCTCGCCGCTGTAATGGCTGAGGAGCAGGGCCCACGCGCCCTGCACGATCGTGTTGAGGGTGAGGCGGTGGCGCTGGGCGAGCGCGCGCAGGGCGGCCGTGGGCGCCGCGCCGATCCGGAACACGAGATCGTCGACGCGCCCCTCGTCCTCCGGCGCCGGCGCGGAGCGCTCCTCGAACCCGAGCGGCGTCGGCGCCGAGAAGCCATCGAGCGCGGACCGCCAGAACGCCTCCGCGGCCGGGAGATCCTGCCGGCCGATCCAGTCGATGTAATCGCGGTACGGGCGCGCGGGCGGCAGATCGGGTGTCTCGCCCCGGACGAGCGCCTCGTAGCAGGCGAGGAACTCCATCATCAGGACCGACGTGCACCACTCGTCGAGGAGGATGTGGTGGAAGCTGTGCACGAGCTCGTAGGTCTGGTCGCCCAGCCGGACGAGGCGGAGGTGCATGAGCGGCGCCTTGCCGAAGTCGAACCCCGCATCGAGCTCGGCGCGCAGCAGCTCGCGGAGGCGGGCCTCCTGGGCCTCGCCGGGGAGGCCGCGGAGGTCGAGCACGTCGAACGGCACCTCCACCGCCTTGTGGACGACCTGGAGCGGGCGCTTCTGGGTCTTCCAGACGAAGGAGGTGCGCAGGATGGAGTGCCGCGCCACGACCAGCTGCCAGCCTCGGACGAACGCGTCGATCCGCACGTCGCCCTCGAGGCGATAGCGGTTCTGCATGAGGTAGATGCCCGAGGACGGGCGGAGCAGCGTGTGGAACAGCATCCCCTCCTGCATGGGCGAGAGGGGATAAACGCTGTCGATGTTGGCGGAGGGGTCAGTCTTGGACACGGTTCACCTGTCGAGCTCTTCCAAGAGATCGCGCCACTCCTCCGGGGAGAGGCCGTCGGCGGGGGTTTCGGGGGAGCGCGGCGGCGCGGCCGCCGGCGGTGCGGCCGGCGGCGGGGCCGACACGGCGAGGAGCGCCGCGGCCTCGGCCACGGTCGGGCTCTCGAAGAGCTGCTTGGGCGAGAGCCGCAGCCCTCGCTGGGCGGCGCGCGCGATGACCTGCAAGGTGACGATCGAGTCGCCGCCCAGCTCGAAGAAGTTGTCGTGAATGCCCACCTGCTCGCGGTGGAGCACCTCCGCCAAGACCTCGACGAGGATCCGCTCCGCCTCGGTCCGCGGCGGGACATAGGGGCGCTGGACCGGCGCCGCCGCCTCGGGCGCGGGCAGCGCGCGGCGGTCGACCTTGCCGTTGGGCGACAGCGGCAGCCGCGGGAGCGCGAGGATCGGCGCGGGCACCATGTAGGCCGGGAGCGCGTCGGCGAGCCAGGCGCGCAGCGCTTCCGGTTGCGGCGTGGCGCCGTCTCGCCCGGTGACGTAGGCGACGAGCCGCTTTCCGCCGTGCGCCTCGTCGCGGGCGACGACGACGGCCTCGCCCACGCTGGGGTGCAGGAGCAGCCGCGCCTCGATCTCTCCGAGCTCGACGCGCAGGCCGCGGAGCTTCACTTGATGATCGAGCCGTCCCAGGAACTCGATGGCTCCGTCGGGGCGATACCGGGCCAGATCGCCTGTCCGGTACAGCCGCCCTCCGGGCGTGGCGCCGAACGGATCGGGCACGAAGCGCTCTGCGGTGAGCGCGGGTCTCTTGTGATATCCGCGCGCGAGCCCGACGCCGCCGATGTGGAGCTCCCCGGCCACGCCCACTGGGACCGGATGGCCGTGGCGATCCAGGAGGTAGATCTGGGTGTTGGCGATGGGGGTACCGATGGGCACCGAGGCGGACGTGTCGTGTGGCTGGCAGGCCCAGGCGGTGACATCGATGGACGCCTCGGTGGGCCCGTAGAGGTTGTGGAGCTCGGCGTCCGGCAGCCGCTCGAAGCATCGCCGCGCGAGCTCGGCCGGCAGCGCCTCGCCGCTGCAGAGCACGCGGCGCAGCGACGCGCACGACGAGGCGCCGGGGGTCTCCAGGAAGGCCTGGAGCATCGGAGGGACGAAGTGGACGGTGGTGACGCCGTGGCGGGCGATGAGCTCGATGAGCCGCTCGCCGTCGCGGTGGTCGCCTGGACGGGCGACGACGAGGCCCGCGCCGGTGATGAGCGGCCAGAAGAACTCCCAGACCGAGACATCGAAGCTGAAGGGGGTCTTTTGCAACACCCGGTCTTCGGCGGTCAGCGCGTAGCGCTCCTGCATCCACTGCAGTCGGTTGAGCAGGCCACGGTGGGTGTTGCCCGCGCCCTTGGGCCGGCCGGTCGAGCCCGAGGTGTAGATGGTGTAAGCGAGGTTGTCCGGCGAGACGGCGACCGCGGGAGTGGCCGTCGATTCGCCGTCGAGCTCTGCGCGATCGGCGTCGAGGCACAGCAGCCGTGCGCGGTGGGGCGGCAGGCGCGAGGCGACCGGCCACTGGGTGAGGAGCACGGGAGCGGCGGCGTCGTCGAGCATGAAGGCGATGCGCTCGGCGGGGTAATCGGGGTCGATGGGGACGTAGGCGGCGCCGGCCTTGAGGACGCCGAGCAGGGCGACGACCAGCTCGACCGAGCGCTCTGCCGCGATGGCGACGAGCCCATCGGGCCCGACGCCGCGCCGGCGCAGGGCGTGGGCGACCTGGTTGGCGCGCGCGTCGAGCTCTCGATAGCTGAGGCGGCGGTCCTCGAAGATCACGGCCGTCGCGTCCGGCGTCCGCTCGGCCTGCGCCTCGAACAGCTCGTCCACGCGCAGGTCTCCCGGATAGCCGCGCTCCGTCGCGTTCCAGCCGGCCACCGCGCGCCGGGACTCCAGATCTCCGAGCAGCGGAAGATCGCCGACCCGCGCCTCGGGACGGCCGATGATCTGCCGGAGCGCCGCCTCCACGAGGCCGAGCAGGCGGGAGGCGCCCTCGGCGTCGAAGCGCCGCCGATCGTACGAGAGGCGCAGCGTCAGCCGCTGTCCCGGCAAGACGGTCAAGGTGAGCGGGTAGTTGGTCTGATCCTCGAACGCGACGTCGCGGACCCCGAGCCCGGGCAACCCCTGCTGCACCCGGGGGTCTCTCGGATAGTTCTCGAAGACGAGGAGGCTCTCGAACAGCGGCTGTCCCGCCGGGATCTCGCTGAAGGCCCGCGCCTCCGCGAGCGGCGTGTGCTCGTGCGGCCCGAGCTCGGTCGTCGCCCGCAGGAGATCGCGCAGCCACTCCGCGACGGTGACGGCCGGCGGCACGGCCACGCGCAGCGGGAGCGTGTTGATGAAGAGCCCTACCATGGACTCGATCCCCGGAAGCGGCGCCGACCGCCCGGCGACGGTGACGCCGAACAGCACGTCGTCGGTCCGCGCGGTCCGGCCGAGCAGCAGCGCCCAGGCGGCCTGGACGAGCGTGCTCGACGTCACGTGGTGCTGCTGCGCGAAGCGCTGGAGGCGCGCCGTGACCGGCTCCGGCAGCGAGACGGCCGCGGTCCCGTACCCGCTCGCCCCCTCGGCCGGCGCCGCCCGCTCCAGGGGCAGCGGCGTCGCCGCGCCGAACCCCGCGAGCGCCCGCCGGAAGAACGGCTCCTCGCCGCGCGCGTCGCGCCCGCGCAGCCAGCCGATGTACTCGCGGTAGCGCCGGCGCGCCGGCAGCGCGACCGCGCGGCCGGCGCGCAGGGCGTCGTACGCGGAGAACGCGTCCTGCAGCACCAGGGCCGCCGACCACCCGTCGAGGAGCAGGTGGTGATGGCTCCACAGCACGACGTGGGCCTCGTCGTCCACGCGCAGGAGCGCGAGGCGCATCAGCGGACCCCGCGCCAGATCGAAGCCCCGCGCGCGGTCGGACTCGAGGCGCGCCCCCACCCGCGCCCGCTGCTCCTCCGCGCCCGCGCCGCGCCAGTCCTCGACCTCGATCTCCAGCGCGGTCGCCGCGCCCGGCCGCCGCACGATCTGGAGCGGCTCGTCGGCGCCCTCCCAGGCGAAGGTCGTGCGCAGGACGCCGTGGTGCTGCACCACGGCCTCCCAGGCCCGGCGGAAGGCGCCTGCGTCGAGCGCCCCCAGCAGCCGGCACGTCACCTGCTCGACGTAGGCCCCGTCGCCGGGCTCCCACAGGCTGTGGAACAGCAGCCCCTGCTGGAGCGCGCTGAGCGGCATCACGTCCTCCACGTCGCGGCCAGGCCCGAGCAGGCGGTCGAGCGTGGGCTGATCGAGCCGCGCCAGCGGGAAGTCCGACGGCGTGCACCCGCCCGCGCCCGGCTCGAGGCAGCGGGTGACGAGGGCGCGCAGCCGCGCCGTGAAGTCCTCGCGGAGCCGCTGGATCGTCTCCGGCCGGTAGCGCGCGCCGCTCGCGCTCCACGTGACCCGGAGGCGCCCGCCGACGACGGCGGCGTCGACCTCCAGCTCGTAGCCCCGCGGCGCCCGCGGATCGCGCTCGGCCCCGGCGTCCTCCTCGGCGAGCGCGAAGAGCGGGCTCGCCGCGAACAGATCGTCCCACTGCCCCAGGTAGTTGAAGCTCACCGCGGGCGCGGGCCGCCCCGCGAGCGCCGCGCCGCGCTCGCTCAGGTAGCGGAGCAGGCCGTACGTGCCCCCGCGGCGCGACGCGCCGCGGAGCTGCTCCTTCACCGCCTTGAGCGCCTGATCGCACGCCGCGTCGGGCGGGACCTCGAGCCGCACGGGGTAGAGCGTCGTGAACCACCCGACCGTGCGCGAGACATCCGCGTCGTCCAGCGCGTCGCGCCCGTGCCCTTCCACCTCGACGAGCACCGCGGGATCCCCCGTCCACCGCGCGAGCGCTCCGCCGAGCGCGGTGAGCAGCAGATCGTCGACCCGCGCCCGGTACGCCGACGTCGCCGCGAGCAGCGCGCGGGTCTCGCCCTCGTCCAGCCGGTCGGTGCGGCGGACCGTGTCGCCCTCGAGCCCGGCGCCGGCCGGATCGTCCGCCGGCAGCGGCGCCGTCCCCCGCGCATCGGCGATCCACGCGTCGGCCTGCCGCGCGACCTCCTCGGACTGGGCGCGCGCCACGAGGCGCCGCGCCCAGGACCCGAAGGCGGTGGACCTCGCGGGGAGCCGGATCTCCTCGCCGGCCGCCCGCTGCTGGATCGCGGTCGCCAGATCCTCGAGCAGGATCCGCCACGAGACCGCGTCCACGACGAGGTGATGCGCGACGAGCAGCAGCCGGCCGCGGCGCGCCGGGCCCAGGTCGAACAGGACCGCGCGGAGCAGCGGCCCCTCGCTCAGGTGGAGCCGCGCCTGCCATGGCCCCGCCGCGCGCGAGAGCGCCGCCGCTCGCTCGGCGTCCGGCACCCCCGAGAGGTCCACGCGCGCGACCGCCGCGCCGGCCGCGCCCCCGTGGCGCTGCCGCCACACGCCGCCCTCGCAGGTGAACCGCAGCCGCAGCGCCTCGTGGTGCTCCGCCACGGCCAGGACCGCGGCCTCGAGCGCCTCCGCCGCCACGGGCGCCCGCAGCTCCAGCAGCACGGACTGGTTCCAGTGGTGCGGATGCTCCCCGAGGTGATCGAAGAACCAGCGCTGGATGGGCGTGAGCGGCACGTCGCCGTCGAGCGGCTCGGCGGCCGCGCTCGCCGCGGGGGCGGCCTCGGCCACCGCCGCCAGCTCGGCGACGGTCTGGTGCTGGAAGATCTGCCGGGGCGCGATCGAGAGGCCCGCCGCGCGCGCGCGCGCCACCACCTGGAGCGCCAGGATCGAGTCGCCGCCCAGCTCGAAGAAGTTCTCGCCGACGCCGACCGCGGTCCGGCCGAGGAGCTCCGCCCAGATCCCCGCGAGGGCCGCCTCGGCCTGCGTCCGCGGGGCCGCGGCCTCGCCTGCGCCCTCCGCGGCGGGCGCCGGCAGCGCGCGCCGGTCGATCTTGCCGTGGGGCGTGCGCGGCAGCTCGTCCAGCACGACGAAGGCCGACGGCACCATGTAGTCGGGCACCTGCTCCCGCAGCGCCCGCCGGAGCTGCTCCGGCGAGACGCCCTCGGCGGCGGCGACGTAGGCGACCAGCCGGCGATCCTCCGGCCGATCCTCGCGCACGATCGCGACCGCGCCGCGCACGCCGGGGCGCTCGGCGAGCCGCGCCTCGATCTCGCCGAGCTCGATCCGGAAGCCGCGCAGCTTCACCTGATGGTCCACGCGCCCGGCGAACTCGAGCTGCCCGTCCGCCCGCCACCGCGCGCGGTCGCCGGTCCGGTACATCCGCTCGCCCGGCCGCCCCGCGAACGGATCGGGCACGAAGCGCTCCGCGGTCTGCCCGGGGCGCGCCCAGTAGCCGCGCGCGAGCCCCTGGCCGCCGAGGTACAGCTCGCCCATGACGCCCACGGGCGCGAGCCGCCCCGCCGCGTCGAGCACGTAGGCCCGCGCGCCCGCGATGGGCCTGCCGATGGGCACGGCGGACGCGGGGCCCGCGCCTCGGGCCGTGAGATCGCAGGCGGTCGCCACGACCGTGGCCTCGGTCGGCCCGTACGTGTTGACGAGGCGCACCCGCGCGGCCGCCGACGCGCGCCAGGCGCTCACGCGCTCGGGCAGGGCCGCCTCGCCGCCGATGATGCAGAGCCGCAGGCCGGGCGGCAGGGGCAGGCGCCCTCCGTGCGCGAGCTCCGCGGCCACGCGGTGCCAGTACATGGTCGGCAGATCCAGCACCGTCACGCCCTGCGCCGCGCACGCCTCGAGGAAGGCGGCCGGCGACTCCAGCATCGCCTCGGTGCGCAGCACCAGCGCGGCGCCTCGCAGGAGGCAGGGGAAGATCTCCTCGGCGCTGGCGTCGAAGCTCAGCGACGCGAACTGCAGCACGCGGTCCGAGGGCGCGATCTCGTAGAGCGCCGCCGCGGCCTCGACGAAGCCCGCGATCGCCCGGTGCGGGACGACGACGCCCTTGGGCACGCCCGTCGATCCGGACGTGTACAGGAGGTACGCGGCCTGCTCGGGCGACGGGTCGCCCGGAGGCGGCGCCGCCGGCTCGCCGCGGATCTCGGTCCAGCCGGGATCGAGGCGGATGAGCGCCGGGACGCCGGACAGCCCGTCCGCCGCCTCGGCGCCGGTCACCGCCACGCGGACGCCGGCGTCGGCGACCATCGCGGCGATCCGATCCCGCGGCGTGGTCGGATCGATCGGCACGTAGGCGCCGCCGGCCTTGAGCACCCCGAGCACGGCGACGACCATCTCGATCGAGCGCGGCAGGCACACGCCCACGCGCGCCTCGGGCCCGACGCCGCGCCGCCGCAGCCGCTGCGCGAGCTGGTTCGCGCGCCGATCGAGCTCGCCGTACGCGATCGAGCGCCCCTCGTGGACGACGGCCACGGCCGACGGCGCGAGCGCGGCCCGCGCCTCGAAGCTCCGGTGCAAGGCGCGCGGCGCGCGCTCCGGCGCCGCGGCCGTGCCCCACGCGAGCACGCGCGCGCGCTCCTCCGGCGCGAGCAGGGGCAGCTCGGACAGGCGTGCCTCCGGGCTCGCCGCGGCGCCCGCGAGCAGCCGCTCGAGGTGCCCGGCCAGGCGCTCGATCGAGGCCTCGTCGAACAGGTCCGTGTCGTACTCGATCGCCCCGGCGAGGCCGCCCTCGTCGGCGGCCATCTCCAGCGACAGATCGAGCTGGGCGCCGCCGGCGTCGAGATCCACGAGGCGCGCCTCGAGCCCCGGGATCTCGGGGGCCCGCCGCAGCGCGGGCTGCAGCGCGAAGAGCACCTGGCAGAGCGGCGCGTGGCTCAGGTCCCGGGCCGGGCGCAGCGCCTCCACGACCTGGTCGAACGGCACCTCCTGGTGCGCCTGGACCTCCCGCACCGTCTCGTTCACCCGCGCGATCAGCGCGGCGAACGTCGGATCGCCGGCGAGATCGGTGCGGAGCACGACCGTGTTGGCGAAGCAGCCCACGAGCCCTTCCAGATCGGCCCGGCTCCGGTTCGTCACCGGCGTGCCCACGCGGACGTCGAGCGAGCCCGTGACGCGCGCGAGGAGCGCCTTGAACCCCGCGACCAGCACGGCGTAGAGGGTCGTCTCCTCCCGCCGCGCCAGGGCGCGCAGCGCGCCGGCGAGCGCGGCCGGCAGCCGGAAGAAGTACCGCGCCCCGCGGTACCGCTGGATCGCCGGTCGGGGCCGGTCCGTCGGCAGCTCCAGCAGCGCGTCCTGGCCGGCGAGGCGCCGGGTCCAGAAGTCGAGCTGGGACCGGAGCGCGCCCGACGCGAGCCGCTCGCGCTGCCAGTGGGCGAAGTCCGCGTACTGCAGCGGCAGGTCCGGCAGCGGGGAGGGCCGGCCCGCCGCGAACGCCGCGTAGAGCGCGGCGAACTCCTGCAGGACGAGGCCCGTGGACCACCCGTCGAAGGCGATGTGGTGAACGACCCAGACGAGGACGTGCTCGTCCTCCCGCAGCCCGAGGAGCGCGAGCCGCAGCAGCGGGCCGCGCTCGAGGTCGAAGGGGCGCCGCGCCTCCCGCTCGATCAGGCGCCGGGCCTCCGCGTCGCGCTGGGGCTCGGGCAGGCCGCTCAGATCGATCCGCGGCACGCGCGGCGCGCCCTCCGGCCGGATCACCTGGACCGGCTGGCCGTCGACGACGCCGAACGTCGTGCGCAGGATCTCGTGGCGCCGCACGATCTCGGCCACGCACCGCTCCACCACGCCGGCGTCGAGCGATCCGGTGAGCCGCACGGCGGCGGCCAGGTTGTAGGAGGCGCTCTCGGGCTCGAGCTGGGCCAGGAACCAGAGCCGCTCCTGGGCGAAGCTCATCGGGAAAACGAAGACGTCCTCTTGCATGGAAGAACCTCAGAGGGCCTTGGCCCGGAAGGGCTCGGCCATGGCGACATGGATCTTGCGCGGGCCCCGGAATGGCGTGCGTCCGTGGGCGACGAGCATGTTGTCCACGAGCAGCACGTCCCCTTCCTGCCAGGGGAACTCCACGGCGACCTGCCTGTAGACGTCGCGTATCTCGTCGAGGACCGAGCTCTCGATGGGAGACCCGTCGCCGTAACGAGCGTTGCGGGGCAGGTCGTCCTCGGGGAAGACCGCGAGGAGCGCCTCGAGCACCGCCGGCTCCAGGTTGGAGACGTGGAACAGGTGAGCCTGGTTGAACCACACGCGCTCTCCGGTGCGCGGGTGGGTGGCCACGGCCTGGCAGACCTGCCGCGTGCGCAGCTCGCCGCCCGGCTTCCACTCGCACGCGATGCCGTGCTCATGGCAGAAGCGCTCGACCGCGGCCCGGTCGGTCGTGCCGAAGACCTGCTGCCAGGGGACGTCCAGGCCGCTGCCGTAGTTGCGCACGTACATCACCTTCCTCGCGGTGAAGCGCTCGCGGATCCGGGCGGGGACGCGGCGGAAGACCTCTCGGCTGTCCGCGAGCGGGGTGCTGCCCCCCTCGGCCGCGGCCTGGGCGCAGTGGAACCAGATCTTGAGTGGCCACTCGAGCGTGTACGACTGCTCGTTGTGGAGCGGGATGTGCTGGTGGGCCGGGTACTCCGTCGACGTGTAGATGCGACTCTGCAGGTGGGAGCGCGGCGTCGATCCGAACGTGTAGTCGAGCAGCTCCGGCGTCACGAGCTTGACGAAGGCCTCGAAGTCCGCGAGCGCGCGCGCCGGGAACCCGCGGAACAGCACCGCTCCGTGCGAGGTCAGCGCCTCTTCCGCGCACGCCCGGATGGCCGCGGCGAGCGCGGGGACGGCGGAGGCGTCGCCGCGCCGGAGCGGGCTCGCGATCAGGGGGAGCGCGGCGCCGGGGAAGCAGGACCGCGCGAGGCCGTCCGCCTCGCCCCGCGGCGCCGCCGGCGACACGGCGCGGAGCTCCGTCACGACGACCGGCCCTCCTGCGCGTCCATCTGCTTGCGCAGGCTGAGCGGCCGCATGTCGGTCCAGACCTCCTTGATGTGATCGAGGCACTCCGCCTTGGTGCCGGTCTTGCCCGCGTCGCGCCATCCGAGCGGGTTTTCCCGGTACTCGGGCCATATCGAGTACTGCTCCTCGTGGTTCACGACGACTTTGTAAATTGTGTTGTCTTCATGCTCTTCGCTGGCCATGGGCTCCTCCGTTCGAGATGTGGTGTTCGATGTCATCGGCGCTCGGGAACGAGCGTGAGCGTGTGCGCGGCCGGGCCTGACAGGAGCGGCAGCGGGCGCCCGTCGACCCAGGCGCGCTGCTGATCGCGGTAGTGGGGCGACAGCGGATCTCCCGACTGACCGGCCGGCATGTGCAGGATGCCGTCGGGCTCGTGGCCCGGCGCGACGACGAGCCGCTCGCTGGCGCCGAGCGTGCGGGTCGCGAGGCGCACGCAGAAGCCGCAGCCCGGGAGCGGCTCGTCGGGCATGTTGAGGCGCGCGGCGAGCTCCGGTGTCCGGCCGAGCGGGTGCGCGATCCGCACCCGGCTCACCGCGCCCCAGGGGATCTGGTCGAGGGGTCGCCCGCCGTGCTCCTCGTGGACCGCGGTCACGGCCTTCTCCAGCGCCGCGAGGACGAAGGCGTCCCAGCCGCCCTCCGGCGCCGGCACGAGGTCGGGCGACCGCTCGCCGAGCGCGCGCTGGAGCGGCGTGTCGATGTCCGGCAGCGCGAGCGAGAGGGTCGGCTCCGCGGCGCGGCCCGCGCCGAGCCACGCGGCGAACACCGCGTCGGCGAGGGCGCGCCGGAACCGCATCAAGAGCGGCAGTCCGACGCCGGGCACGTCCGCCCGGCCGTCCCACGCCGCGACCGCGCGCCGCGCCTCGGCGAGCGCCGGCCGGCGGGACAGCGCCGCGTCGTCGAGCGCGCGCAGCGCGAGGTCGCGGTAGACGTCGAAGAACCTCGCCTCGGTGTCGAGCTGCAGCGCGAACAGGTCCGCCTCGGTGACCGGGCGCGCCTCGCGCAGGCGCTCGGTGATGCGGTAGGCGCGGTAGCCGTTCGCGTAGTCGCGGCCGAGCGCCGGCGCGCCCTCGCCGAGCGGCATGCGGTGGTTGGCGTTGACGACGAACCCCGACGGCGGATCGACCACGCGCGGCAGCGCGGCGGGGGGCACGTAGCCGTCCCAGCCCGCGCGCCCGTCCGCCCACGAGACGCTGACCGAGCCGTCGAAGCCGCGGCGCCGCGGCACGCGCCCGGTGACGGTCCACGCGACGCGGCCGCGCCGGTCGGCCAGGAGGACGTTGCACCCGGGCCCGCCGGCGGCGTTCATCACCGCGGCCGCCTCCTCGATGCTGCGGGCGTGATCCATCTCGAGGAGCCCGAGGTCGACCCCCTCGGGATCGAGCGCCGTCCAGCGGACCGCGACCGCTGCTCCGAG
This sequence comes from Sorangium sp. So ce836, assembly GCF_028553905.1. Taxonomy (NCBI): domain Bacteria; kingdom Pseudomonadati; phylum Myxococcota; order Polyangiales; family Polyangiaceae; genus Sorangium; species Sorangium sp. So ce836. The sequence continues at coordinate 13,257,158 of NZ_CP102233.1, forward strand.
GAGCGGCCGCGGCGCGATTCGCCCCCAGATCGTGCCGCGGACCGTGACGGCGACGTCGGGCTCGCCGCGCACCTTGATCGTCTCCTGCGCGACGTCGAACCGCCTCCACCCGGCGGGCGTCCGGTACTCGTCGGGGCGCTCGGGGTGGGTCTCGATCTGGACGAGATCCATCGCGTCGCCGTCGAGGTTGGTCATCCCCCAGGCGACATGGCCGTTGGTCCCCGCGATGACCATGGGCACGCCGGGCAGCACGACGCCCGCGATCTCGCGGTCGCCGTAGCGGAGCTCCGCTCGATAAAAGATGTTGGGTACGCCGAGCTCGAGGTGCATGTCGTTCGCGAGGATGGCGCGACCGTCCCGCGTCCTTTGCCCGGCCACCGCCCAGCCGTTCGAGCCGACCGGCGCCTCGCCGGCGTCGTCGCTGAGCACCGCCGCGGCCCACGCGCGCTCCCGGCTCTCTGCCACGAGCGCCCGCAGCTCCTCGCCCGGCAGCGGCGGCGTCGCGGGCGCGTGGGCGCCGAGCAGCGCCTTCGTGTAAGGGTCCGTGTCCTCGAACAGGAAGGACGTCACGCGCTCCGGGAGGGTGCGCGTCAGGACCGTGCGCGTCCGCTCCGCGTCCTCGGTGACGCTGAGGGCGTTGAACATCCCCAGCACGACGAGGACGCTGTCCTCGGGGCGCCACGGCTCGGGCCGATAGCCCAGCTGCCGGAACTCGACAGGCAGCGTCTCCGCGCTCCGGAGATAGGCGTTGACGCCCTCGGCGTACGCGTCGAGCGCGGCGCGCTGGGGCTCGGGCAGGCGCGCCAGGATCGCCCGCGCGGCCTGCGGGAAGCCGTAGAGCCGCTGCCGGGTGTCGGCCTCCAGCAGATCGCGCCCGAGGACCTCGGCGAGGCGTCCTCCGCTGCTCCGGCGGAGCAGATCCAGCTGGAACAGCCGGTCGCGCGCCGTGGCGACGCCGAGGGCCCGCAGGGCGTCCAGCCGCGAGGCGGCGCGGATCGCGGGGATCCCGAGGCCGTCGACCGCGATCGTCGCCGCGCCCTCGAGGCCGGACACGGTCGTCGCGCTGCCGGCGCTCGGCGCCGGGGCGCGGACATCGGCCTGGTTTCCCTCCGCGCAGCCGGCGATCGCCAGCGAGAGGAGCGCCGAGAGGTGGAGTGAGCAGACGTTGCGCATCAGAGCTCCTGCTTTGCGGCCGTGAGGGCCTCGTGGCCGCGGGCGCCGGGCTCCAGCGCGGCCTGTTGCGGATCGACGTGCAGGCGGAGGGCCTCCGCGGACCTGACCCGGCCTGGCTCGTCGACGCGGGCGCTCACGGCGCGCTCCTCCCGCGTCGCTCGCGGCGCTGCGCCGGGCGCGGCGGGGGCCGCGGGCAGCTCGGTCAGGCGGCCGAAGTCGAGCCGGAGGCAGCGATCCGCGAGCGCGAAGTACTGGTCGTCATGCGTGATGACGAGGGCGGTCTTGCCCCTCGCGCGGAGCTCCGGCAGAAGCTCCGTGTAAAAGACCCTTCGAAACTGCGGGTCCTGGTCGGACGCCCACTCGTCGAAGACGTAAAACGGCCGGTCCTCCAGGTAGGCGGTCAGCAGGGCGAGGCGCTTGCGTTGACCCTGCGAGAGGCCGCTCACGCGCAGCGCGCCCTCCTCGACGCGCACCCGGTGATCGAGCTGCAGCCGCTCGAGGTAGCGCCGGGCGCGCTCGTCGAGGCCGGGATCGTCCAGGCCGAGCAGGTGCTCGAAGAGATGGTAATCCGCGAAGACGACCGAGAAGAGCTGCCGATACCGCTCGCGGTTCGCGTCGTCGACCGGCGCGTCGTCGAGCCGGATCTCGCCGGACTCCGGCGCGTAGAGGCCGAGGAGCAGGAGGGACAGCGTCGTCTTGCCGCTGCCGTTCCCGCCCACGAGGAACACGAGCTCGCCGGGCCGGAAGGCCAGATCGATGGGCCCGAGCTGGAAGCTGCCGTCTTCCTTCTCCCGGTGATACCGGTGCGTGACGCCGGAGAGCTCGATGCGCTCGAACGCGCGCGGGCCCTCCGCGCGGCCTTCGCTCGTGGGCGCGTCGAGCGCCGGCGTCGGTCCCTGCTCCGGCGTCAGCGCGAGCCCGAGCGCGCTCGCCTTCGAGAGCGCGACGCTGGCGCGCCCGACGGCCGGCAGGAACTCGACCGTCTGCGCGAAGGGCGTCATCAGGAAGAGCATCGCCAGCACCACGCCGGACACCGCCGGCGGCGCGAGGCCTGCCCAGGCCGGGAGCGCGAACAGCGCGAGCCCGAGGACGGCGTAGAAGAGCAGCGCGCCCCAGCCCATCGCGACCGCGTACTCGGTCGTGCCCGCCACGAACTCGCGCTGGTACGTCGCGACGCTGCCGCCGAGGACGTCGGACAGGAACGACCGCCCGCGCCGGCCGTGCATCTTGAGCTCCTTGATCCCGCCGGTCAGCCCGCGGAAGTGCTGGAACAGGGCGTCGCTCGTCTCGCGGGCGCGCGTGAAGGCGCCGATCGCGCGCCGCGCGTGCCACCGGAAGAGCGCGGCGCCGACCCCCATCGCGCCCAGCACGATGGCCAGCGCCGACCACGAGATCTGTCCGATGTACGCCAGGCAGCCGAGGACGGTGGCCACGTTGACGCAGAGGAGGGGCAGGACGACGTAGGCCTGCGTGATGACGGCCGGATCGTCGTTGAGCGCCGCCAGCAGCCGGTGGGCGCCGAGCTGCTCGACATGGCGCAGCGGCGCGTCGAGGATGCGCCGGCTGAGCTGCATGCGCAGCTCCGCGATCATGGCCTGTCCGAGGCGGGTCAGGAGCACCTGGGACACGGTCCTGCTCAGCACGCCGACGGCGGCGAGCCCCGCGAAGCCCCACGCGAGCTGCGCCGCGGGGCGGCCGTCGCCCGAGAGCGCCTCCTGGACGAGGGAGATGACGCCGGCGCCGGCGAGCCCGCTGATCGCGCCGGCGGCGACGGCGATCAGGAGGGGCCGGCGGGCGCGGCGCACGAGGAAGCCGAGCGCGCTCATCGCCGCTTCTCCTTCGGGTCTGCCGGCTCCTTCGAGGCGTCCGGCTCGCCGCTCGGGCGCGCCGGCGCCTGCGGGCCTCCTGCGGCGGGGAGCCGCCGCGCGGTCCGGGGCAGGGCGACCAGCGCCGGCTCGGGGCTCGCGGGCGCCTGGCCTCGCGCGGCCTGGATGCGCTGCGCGACGGCGGCCACGGTCGGCCGCTCGAAGAAGTCGCGGAGCGACAGCTCCACCTGGAACGTCTCGCGGACGCGGTTGAGGATCTGCAAGGCGAGGAGCGACTCGCCGCCGAGCTCGAAGAAGTCCTTCTTGGGATCGATGGGATCCAGGCCGAACGCGCGCGCCCAGATCGCCGTCACCTGCGCCGTCACCGCCTCGGGCGAGAGGCGCTCGGCGGCGCCGACGGCGGTCGCCCCGGCGCGCCGGGGCGGCTCGTCGCGGCCGGCAGCCGCGGCGGCGTCGCCGGCGGCGGCGGCGTTGCCGGCGGCTGCGGCGTTGCCGGCGCCGAGCCGCCGGGCCAAGGCGGCGCCCTCGTCGTCGCTGGGCAGGCCCTGGAGCGGGCGCGCCGAGACGATCACCTGCGGCAGCGCCGTCTGGCCGAGGACGCGGTGGAACGCCTGCTGGCCTTCCTCCGGGCTCATCCCGTCGAGGATCACGTCGTCGAGCCCCAGGGCGAGGAGGCGCGCCTCGGCGCGGGCCGCCATGCCGACGTTGCGCCAGCGATCGAGGTTGACGGAGACCGTGTACGGTCCTGGGCGGCGCGCGCAGGCTTGCGCGAACGCGTCGAGGAACGCGTTTGCGGCCGCGTACCCCGCCCGCGCGAGGCCGCCGCTCAGCGCGGTGACCGAGGAGCAGAGCAGGACGAAGTCGGGCCGGAAGGAGCGGGCGATCTCGTCGATCGCCATCGCGCCGAGCGCCTTGGGGGCGAGCTCCGCGTGGAGCGCATCCGCCGAGAGCCGCTCGATGAGCCCGCCGCCTGCGACCCCGGCCGCGTGGATCACGCCGTGCAGGGCGCCGAACCGAGCCAGCGCCTCGCGCGCGGCGGCGCGCATCTGCGCCGCGTCGGTGACGTCGGCGCGCACCGTCACGACCTCGGCGCCGGCCTGCTCGAGCGCCGTGAGCCGCAGGCGCTGCTCGTCGGTGGGCGCCGAGCGACCGGTGAGGATCAGCCGCGCGCGCACGGTGCGCGCGAGGTAGTCGGAGAGCCACAGCCCGACGCCGCCCAGCCCGCCGGTGATGAGGTAGACGCCGCGCTCGCGCAGCAGGGCGGGAGCGCCCTGCGCCGGCTTCAGCGGGATCGGCTCGACGGCGGGCACCCAGCGATGGGGGCCGCGGTAGGCGACGACGGGGGCGCCGGCGTCGGAGCGCGCTTCTGCGAGGATCCGCTCGGCGAGCGGATCGACCTCTGCGGCGTCCGGGCTGGCGGCCTCGAGGTCGATCACGCGGCAGCGGAGGAGCGGGTACTCGAGCGGGATGCTCCGGCAGATGCCGAGCAGCGTGGCGTGCTCCGGGCGCAGGGCTTCTCGACCGGTCAGGTCGTGCAGGCCGCAGGCGAGCGCGATCAGGTGGGCGCCTGCCGGCAGCGTGCTCAGCGTGCGCGCCAGCCAGAGCAGGCTCATCGAGCCTCGGCGCTGCGCATCCTGGAACGCGCCGGGGCCGAGGTGCGCCTGGCGCGCGCCGTCGAGGCTGAAGGCGTGGATGATCCGCGCGGGCGGCCCGGCGTCCGCGCCGAGCTCCCGGGCCAGCGCGGCGTAGTCTTCGGGCTGATCCGGGCGAAGCGTGAAGACGCGCTCCGCCGGGCGCGCGAAGCGCTCGCCGCTCCTGACGTGGGTGACCCGCCGGCCGGCGCGCTCGAGGCGTTCCACGATCCGGGGGGCGATCTCCGCCTCGTCCGCGAAGACGACCCAGTGTGCCCCGTCGTCCCCGGGCGGGAGCGGCTCCAGCGGGGCGCGCTTCCACGAGGGGACGTAGAAAAATCCACCCAGGCTAGATGCTGGGGTAGACGTCGAGCCGACCGAGGTTGAGCCGACCGAGGTGGACCCGACCGGGGTTGAGGTGGACCCGACCGGGGTTGAGGTGGACCCGACCGGGGTTGAGGTGGACCCGACCGGGGTTGAGGTGGACCCGACCGAGGTTGAGGTGGACCCGACCGAGGTTGAGGTCGCCCCGGTCGCCTCCGGGCGCTCCAGCCAGTACCGCTTCCGCTCGAACGGGGTTGCCGGCAGCGCGACGCGCCGCCGGCGCCGTCCCGCTTGCAGGCCTGCCCAGTCCACCGGAGCGCCGGCCACCCAGAGCTGCCCGACCGCGTCGAGCAGCGCCGCGCCCCCCGCGCCCCCCGCGCCCCCCGCGCCCGCCTCGCGGACCGCGGGCAGCGACGCCAGCGCGAGCGACTCCGCCGCGACCTGCCGGCACAGCGCCGTGAGCGTCTGCCCCGGCCCAACCTCTAGAAAGATCCGCTCCGGCTGCTCCCGCAGCGCCGTCACGCCGCCGGCGAAGCGCACCGTGCTCCGCAGGTGCCGGACCCAGTAACCCGGATCCTGCGCCTCGGCCTCGGTGATCCAGGTCCCGGTGACGTTCGAGACCCACGGGATCCGCGGCGCGCGCAGCGTGACCCTGCCCACCGCCTCTCGGAACCCATCGAGCGCGCCCTCCATCAGGTGGGAGTGGAAGGCGCGCGACACCCGCAGGCGGCGCGCCTCCACCCCGCGGCCCGCTGCCTCGCGCTCGACCTGCTGGATCGCCGCCGTCCGCCCCGACAGCACGCACTGCCGCGGCCCATTCACCGCGGCCAGCGCGACCTCCTCGCCGAGCCACCCCGCCACCTCCGCCTCGGACGCCGACACCGCGAGCATCGCGCCCTCCGGCGTCGCCTCCATCAGCCGCCCCCGCGCCGCGACCAGCGCGAGGGCGTCGTCGAGCGACAGGCATCCGGCCACGCACGCGGCCACGACCTCGCCCACGCTGTGCCCGAGCATCGCGTCGGGGGTCAGGCCCCAGGCCATCCACAGCCGGGCGAGCGCGTACTCGACGACGAACAGGGCCGGCTGCGTCATCGACGTGCGGTCGAGGCGCCGCGCGGCGTCCTCGAGCTCCGCGTGCGCCGGGAACAGCAGCGCCCGGATGTCCAGGCCCAGGTGGCGCTCGAGCCGCGACGCGCAGGCGTCGACCTCGGCCCGGAACACGGGCTCGGTCTCGTAGAGATCGCGCCCCATGTTGGGCCGGTGGGCGCCCTGCCCCGGGAACAGGAACGCGACCGGCCGCGGCCCGGCCACGGGCCCGCCCGTGCGCAGCGCCCCGCCGCGATCGCGCAGCGAGAGCGCCGCCTCCTCCCGCGAGCGGCACACCACCGCGCGCCGGTGCGCGAACGCCCGGCGGCCGAGCTGCTGCGTGTGCGCCACGTCGCCGAGCGCGAGCTCCGCGTGCGCCTCGAGGTGCTCCGCCAGCGCGTCGGTCAGCCGCTCGAGCGACGCGCTCGACCGGGCCGAGAGCACGAGGAGCTCGCACGGCCGCGGCGGGTCCGTCTCCGGCGGGGGCGGCGCCTGCTCGAGGACCACGTGCGCGTTGGTCCCGCCGAGCCCGAAGGCGCTCACGCCGGCGCGGCGCGGCGCCCCCTCGGGCGTCCACGCCGCGAGCTCGGCGGCCACGTAGAACGGGCTGTTCTCGAGATCGAGCGCGGGGTTGGCAGCGCGGAAGTGCAGGCTCGGCGGGATGCGCCCGTGCGCCACGGCGAGCGCCGCCTTGATCAGCCCGGCGACGCCCGCGGCCGCGTCCAGGTGCCCGACGTTTGTCTTCGCCGATCCGATCGCGCAGAAGCCCTTCCGGTCGGTCGTCGCCCGGAAGGCCCGGGTCAGCGCGGCGATCTCGATCGGATCGCCGAGCGGCGTCCCGGTGCCGTGCGCCTCCACGTAGTCGATGGAGCCCGCGTCGACGCCCGCGGCCGCGTGGGCGGCGCGGATCACGCGGGCCTGGCCCTCGATGCGCGGCGCGGTGTAGCCCACCTTGGCCCGGCCGTCGTTGTTGACGGCGGAGCCCTTGATCACCGCGATGATCGCGTCCCGATCGGCGATCGCGTCGTCGAGCCGCTTGAGGAGGACCACGCCCACGCCGCTGCCGCCGACGGTGCCGCGGGCCCCCGCGTCGAAGGCGCGGCAGTGGCCGTCGGGCGACGCGATCGCGCCTTCCTGGTAGAGGTACCCGACCTTTTGCGGGACGCCGATCGAGGCGCCCCCGGCCAGCGCGAGGTCGCACTCGCCGGTGAGCAGCCCCTGGCAGGCCAGGTGCACGGCGACGAGCGACGTGGAGCAGGCCGTCTGCACCGCGATGCTCGGCCCCTCCAGGTTGAGCTTGTACGACACGCGGGTCGTGAGGAAGTCCTTGTCGAGCGCGAGGAGCGCCGCGACGTCGGCCGCCGACTGCAGCCGCGGCCCGCCCGGGAAGAGGTGCGTCAGGTACCCGCTCAGGCTCGATCCGGCATAGACGCCGACCGGCCCGCCCGCGCGCTCCGGGTCGATCCCGGCGTTCTCGAACGCCTCCCACGCGCACTCCAGGAACAGCCGGTGCTGCGGGTCGAGCGCGGCCGCCTCGCGCGGCGTGAACCCGAAGAGCTCGGCGTCGAACAGGTCGATGTCGTCGAGCACCGCGCGCGCCCGCACGTAGTCGGGCCGCGCGATCAGCGCCGGATCCACGCCCGCGGCGAGGAGCTCCTCGTCGGTGAGGATCGCGACCGACTCGACGCCTGCGCAGAGGTTTTGCCAGAACGTCGCCACGTCGCGCGCGCCGGGGAACCGCCCGGCCATGCCGACGATCGCGAGCTCCAGGCCCGCGCGGGGCTCGCTGCTGCTCGGTGTCGTCATTTCTTTGTCTCCAGCGCGCCGCGCCCGCCGCGCCGCCGCGCGAAGAGCTCCCCGCGCCGCTCTTGCGCGGCGCTCGTCCGCTCCCCGCTCCGCTCTCCCTCCTGGGGCGCTGGCTCGCTCGTTTCCCGGCTCAAGGCCGCTGCGAGCGACGCGATGGTGGGGTGTTGAAACAGGACCAGCATCGGCAGCGCGCGATCCACCTCCTCGCGCAGGCGGCTGTGGACCTTGGCCAGCAAGAGCGAGTGTCCGCCCAGATCGAAGAAGTTGTCGTGAATGCCCACCTGCGGAATCGAGAGGACGTCTCTCCAGATCGCCGCGATGGCGCGCTCGAGGTCGGTCCGTGGCGGCGTCGTGGCCCTGGTCGGCGCATCCACTTGCTCGGGCGCGGGCAGCGCGCGGCGGTCGACCTTGCCGTTGGGCGACAGCGGCAGCCGCGGGAGCGCGAGGATCGGCGCGGGCACCATGTAGGCCGGGAGCGCGTCGGCGAGCCAGGCGCGCAGCGCTTCCGGCTGCGGCGTGGCGCCGTCTCGCCCGGTGACGTAGGCGACGAGCCGCTTTCCGCCGTGCGCCTCGTCGCGGGCGACGACGACGGCCTCGCCCACGCTGGGGTGCAGGAGCAGCCGCGCCTCGATCTCGCCGAGCTCGACGCGCAGGCCGCGGAGCTTCACTTGATGATCGAGCCGTCCCAGGAACTCGATGGCTCCGTCGGGGCGATACCGGGCCAGATCGCCTGTCCGGTACAGCCGCCCTCCGGGCGTGGCGCCGAACGGATCGGGCACGAACCGCTCTGCGGTGAGCGCGGGTCTCTTGTGATATCCGCGCGCGAGCCCGACGCCGCCGATGTGGAGCTCCCCGGCCACGCCCACTGGGACCGGATGGCCGTGGCGATCCAGGAGGTAGATCTGGGTGTTGGCGATGGGGGTACCGATGGGCACCGAGGCGGACGTGTCGTGTGGCTGGCAGGCCCATGCGGTGACATCGATGGACGCCTCGGTGGGCCCATACAGATTGTGCAGCTCGGCGTCCGGCAGCCGCTCGAAGCATCGCCGCGCGAGCTCGGCCGGCAGCGCCTCGCCGCTGCAGAGCACGCGGCGCAGCGACGCGCACGACGAGGCGCCGGGGGTCTCCAGGAAGGCCTGGAGCATCGGAGGGACGAAGTGGACGGTGGTGACGCCGTGGCGGGCGATGAGCTCGATGAGCCGCTCGCCGTCGCGGTGGTCGCCTGGACGGGCGACGACGAGGCCCGCGCCGGTGATGAGCGGCCAGAAGAACTCCCAGACCGAGACATCGAAGCTGAAGGGGGTCTTTTGCAACACCCGGTCTTCGGCGGTCAGCGCGTAGCGCTCCTGCATCCACAGCAGCCGGTTCAAGAGGCCGCGGTGGGTGTTGCCCGCGCCCTTGGGCCGGCCGGTCGAGCCCGAGGTGTAGATGGTGTAAGCGAGGTTGTCCGGCGAGACGGCGACCGCGGGAGTGGCCGTCGATTCGCCGTCGAGCTCTGCGCGATCGGCGTCGAGGCACAGCAGCCGTGCGCGGTGGGGCGGCAGGCGCGAGGCGACCGGCCACTGGGTGAGGAGCACGGGAGCGGCGGCGTCGTCGAGCATGAAGGCGATGCGCTCGGCGGGGTAATCGGGGTCGATGGGGACGTAGGCGGCGCCGGCCTTGAGGACGCCGAGCAGGGCGACGACCAGCTCGACCGAGCGCTCTGCCGCGATGGCGACGAGCCCATCGGGCCCGACGCCGCGCCGGCGCAGGGCGTGGGCGACCTGGTTGGCGCGCGCGTCGAGCTCTCGATAGCTGAGGCGGCGGTCCTCGAAGATCACGGCCGTCGCGTCCGGCGTCCGCTCGGCCTGCGCCTCGAACAGCTCGTCCACGCGCAGGTCTCCCGGATAGCCGCGCTCCGTCGCGTTCCAGCCGGCGAGGACCTGCCTCCGTTCGCCCGCGTCCATCATCGGCAGATCGGACAGCCGGGCCTCCGGCGCGGCGACGAACCCCTCGAGGATCGCGACGAGGTGCCGCGCCATGCGCGCCACGGTGGCCCGGTCGAACAGATCGGTGTTGTATTCCCAGGCGCCGCGCGCTCCCTGGCCGTCCAGGGTCAGGTTGAACGCCAGATCGAACTGCGCTGTCCCGGTGTCCACCCGCTGCACCTCGATCGACAGGCCGGGGATCTCCGGCGCCCGCTCGGGCGCCGGATCCATGGCGAGCATCACGTTGAACAGGGGGGAGTGGCTGAGGCTCCGCTCGAGGGACAGCGCCTCCAGCACCCGCTCGAACGGCGCCTCCTGGTGCGCCTGCCCCTCCGTGACCGCCGCCCGGACGCGGGCGATCAGCTCCGCGACGCGCGGATCGCCCGCGAGGTCGACGCGCAGCGCCAGCGTGTTGAGGAAGCAGCCGATGGCGCCCTCCAGGGCCGCCCGCGGCCGCGCGGCGACCGGCGTGCCGATGCAGACGTCGCTCTGGCCCGTGTACCGGTGCAGCAGCGCGAACAGCCCCGCTGCCACCGTCGTGAACAGCGTCGCGCCCGCCCCCCGCCCGAGCGCGGTGAGCCGCGCCACGAGCTCCGGCGGCAGCGCGAGCTCCTCGCGCGCGCCCGCGTAGCTCTGCACCGAGGGCCGCGGTCGATCCGTGGGGAGCGAGAGGGGCGGCACAGGCCCCCTCAGCCGCTCGCGAAAGTACGCGAGCTCCCGTTCGCGCGCCGTCGCCTGCTCGGTCCGGCGCTGCCACAGCGCGTGATCCGCCGGCTGGATCGGCAGCGGCGCCAGCTCCGGAGCGCGCCCCGCCGAGAGCGCGCCGTAGATCAGCGCGAGCTCCCGCAAGAGCACGTTCATCGACCAGCCGTCCGCGATGAGGTGGTGGCAGGTGACCGCCAGCACGTGCTCTCGCTCGCCCTTGCGGAGGAGCGTCCAGCGCACGGGCGGCGCCTCGGCGAGATCGAACGCGCGCCGCGCCTCCTCCCGGAGGCGCGCTTGCAGCGCCGGCTCCCGGTCCTCCTCGGCGAGCGCGCCGAGGTCCTCGATCGGCAGCGCGACCTTCGCGGGCGGCGCGATCCTCTGGACGGGCTGCCCGGACGCCGACGGAAAGCTCGTGCGCAGCGCCTCGTGGCGGGCCGCGAGCGCGGTCACCGCCTGCTCCAGGGCGCCCGTATCGAGCGCTCCGGAGAGCCGCAGGGCCGCCGCGATGTGATAGACGGGCGCCCCGGCGGCCAGCTGCTCCAGGAACCACAGGCGCTCTTGCACGAGGGACAGCGGCGGTCGCTCCGGCCGCTCCTCCGGCGCGAGCGGCGCGGCGCCGCCGGCCGGTCCGCCCGCGGGCGCGCTGCCCTGCCGGCCCTCGATCCAGGCCGCCAGCGCCGCGACCGTCGTCGTCGCGAAGAGCTGCGCCGGCCCCACCTCGACGCCGAGCGCCTCGCTCACCCGGCCGCTCACCTGCATGGCCCGCAGCGAGTCGCCGCCCAGGCTCAGGAACTCCTCGTCCCGGCCGATCCGCGCGCGCCCCAGCACCTCCGCCCAGATCCGGGCCAGCGCGCCCTCCAGCGCCGTCCGCGGCGGCTCCTCGCGATCAGCGCCCGCGCCCGCGCCGGCCGGCGGCTCGAGCGCCGATCGCCAGACCGCGTCCAGCGAGCCGTCCAGGAACCGCGCGCGGCACGCCCTCCGCTGCACCTTGCCGCTCGTGGTCCGCGGCAGGCTCCCCGGCTTGATCAGCGCCACCGCGTGGATCGCGACCTCGTGCCGATCGGCCACGGCGCGCTGGATCGCCGCGCCGAGCTCCGCCGGATCCGCCGACGCGGCGGCGCCCCTTCCGAGCTCCTGAACCAGGACGACGCGCTCCTCGCCGTCCACGTCCACCGAGAACGCCGCGCCCCCGCCGGCGCGGAGGCACGGGTGGCTCTCCTCCGCGGTGAGCTCGAGATCTTGCGGGTAGACGTTGCGCCCGCGGACGATGATCAGGTCCTTGAGCCGGCCGGTCACGTAGAGCTCGCCGCGCGACAGGAACCCGAGATCGCCGGTCCGGAGGAACGGCCCTCCGCCCGTGGCCAGCCGGGCCTCGAACGTCGCCGCCGTGTCCTCCGGCCGCTCCCAGTAGCCCTGGGCCACGCTCGCGCCGGCCACCCAGATCTCGCCGACGCGCTCGTCCTCGCAGGGCCTCCGCGTCTCGGGATCGACGATCCGCACCTCATCGCCGTCCGGCGATCGCCCGCAGCCTACGATGGCGACGGCGGCCTCTGGATCGCGCGGATCGAACGCCGCGCGCCCTTGCTCCAGCGCTGCGCGGTCGACCGCGCGCACGACCGGCGGCGCGTCCGCCGCGCCGCCGCTGACGAGCAGCGTCGCCTCGGCGAGCCCGTAGCAGGGGTAGAACGCCGCGCGCCGGAACCCCGCCGGCGCGAACGCCTCGGCGAAGCGATCGAGCGTCGCCGCGCGCACCGGCTCGGCCCCGTTGAACGCCACCTTCCACGAGGCGAGATCGAGCCCCTCGCGCTGCTCCGGGGGGATCTTGCCGACGCACAGCTCGTAGGCGAAGTTCGGTCCGCCGCTGGTCGTGGCCCGGTAGCGCGAGATCGCGTCCAGCCAGCGCCGCGGCCGCATCAGGAAGTGGTCGGGCGAGAGCTGGATGCACGGCACGCCCACGTGGAGCGGCTGCAGGATGTTGCCGATGAGCCCCATGTCGTGGTGCGGCGGCAGCCACCCGACGATCACGCTCTCCTCGGTGTGCGCGAACGCGCGCTGGATCATGCGCTCGTTGCGCAGCAGGTTCCCGTGCGTGAGCACGACGCCCTTCGGCGTCCCGGTCGACCCCGAGGTGTACTGGAGGAACGCCACGGTCTCGGCGGTCACGCGCGGCGGCCGCCACGCGTCTCCCTGGCCGTCCCTGGCCGCGTCGACGGCCACGCAGCGCAGCTGGCTCAGCTCGGCGAGGCTCGGATCCTCGCGGAGGAGCGCCGCGGCGCCCAGGAACGCCTCGGTGGTGAGCGCGACGCTCGGGCGGCAGTCGCGCACGATGGCCAGCACGCGGAGCAGCCCTCGCTTCCGCTGCGGCAGCGGCACCGGCACCGCGACGAGCCCCGCGTAGAGGCAGGCGAAGAACGCCGCGATGAAGTCGAGCCCCGGCGGCACCAGGAGCAGCGCGCGCTCGCCCGCCCGCGCGCCGGGCTGGAGCTCCGCGGCGAGCGCGCGCGCCCGCCGGTCCAGCTCGCCGTACGTCGTCGAGCGAGCGTCCGTCTCCCCGTCGAGCAGGAAGGTATAGGCGTGCGCGGACGGGCGCTGCTCCGCGCGACGCCGGAGCAGCGCGACGAGCGTCGCGGGCTCGGCCGCGTCGCGATCGCTGATCGCACGCGTCTGTGATCGGTTCGACTCCATCGCCACCTCAGCTCCGGTCGAAAAAGACAGCCCGACGACAAAGCGCTCCCGCTCACCAGGCCCGGGCTCTGAGCCTGACGACGCAACGCGCTATGGGCGCGAGGCGCCCCAGGGCGCCGTCAGCGCCCGCAGCGTGCGCTTGTTGGCACTCAATTGAAAATGAAAATGATGATCAAGATCAGCGAAGCGGTTGTATGGAACACCGATCCAAGGCGCGTCAAGAGAAAAATGGTGTCCTGAACGCCGGTTCCGTTCTGTGAAGATGAAATTGATTTTGGTTTTCAGCTCGAGTAGCGACGTCGTCTGGACATGGCCGTCTGCTCGGTTTCCCCTTCCGTTCCTGCGCCGACGCGCGCTCCAGGCCGAGGGGGGGTGCGGTGACGCGGCGTTCTCGCTCGCTCCGGGTCCTGCTTGCGGGCGCGTTGACCTTGCTGTTGCCGGTCGTGCCTGCGCCGGCGCGCGCTCAGGGCGACGGCGAGCCCGAGGGCCGAGGGCGCGCGGACGGCGATGGCGGAGCGGGCGCGCCTGCGGCCGGCGCGGTGAGGGGAGAGCGCTCGCCGCAGGGCGCCGGGGAGGCGCGGATCGAGCCGCCGCAACTCGTCGAGGGCGCCGAGGCCGAGGTTCCGCCGGAGGCGCTGGCGGCGCGACGCGAGGGCAAGGTCGTGCTGAAGCTCCGGATCGACGCGGCGGGGCGTGTGACCGAGGCCGAGGTCGTGGAGCCGATGGGCCCCGGCTTCGACGAGGCGGCCCGCGCTGCGGCGTTCCGGTTCCTCTTCACGCCGGCGCGCCGGGACGGCACGCCGGTCGCGTCACGGATCCTCTACGCGTACGAGTTCCGCCCGCCGGCGGAGCCTCCGGCCGAGCCGCCCCCGACCGGGGTTGCGGCCGGGCCCCCGACCGGGGTTGCGGCCGCGCGCCCGACCGAGGTTGCGGCCGGGCCCCCGACCGGGGTTGCGGCCGCGCGCCCGACCGGGGTTGCGGCCGGGCCCCCGACCGGGGTTGCGGCCGCGCGCTCCGCCGAGATCACGCCTGGGCCGACCCGGGGGCCCGGCCCTGCGACCGGCGCTGCCCCGGCGGCCGACGCCGCGCCCGCCGCCGCGCCCGTCGAGGTGACCGTGCGCGGCGCCGCCATGGCCGAGCGCCTCCGGCAGTCCGCGCAGGCGATCAAGGTCATCGAGACCGAGCAGGCGAAGCGGAGGACCGCCGACATGGGCGAGGTCCTCGCCCGCACCGAGGGCGTGGGCGTGCGGCGCGGCGGCGGGCTCGGGTCCTCGGCGCGCTTCTCGCTCAACGGCCTCTCGAACGACCAGATCCGCTTCTTTCTCGACGGCGTGCCGCTCGATTTCGCCGGGTTCCCGTTCGGCATCGCGAACGTGCCCGTCAACCTGGTCGACCGCGTCGAGATCTACCGCGGCGTGGTCCCGGTGCGCCTCGGCGCCGACGCGCTGGGCGGCGCCGTCAACCTGGTCACCGACCAGGACGTGCGCGGCACCCACGGCGCCGCGTCCTACGAGATCGGGTCCTTCGACACCCATCGACTCGCCGCCACGGCGCGGCACCTGCACGAGCCGAGCGGCTTCCTCGCCCGCGTCAACGGCTTCCTCGACTACGCGCGGAACGATTATCGCGTGACCGTCGACGTGCCGGACGACGACCTCGTCGAGCACCCCGAACGTGTCTACCGCTTTCACGACGCCTATCGCGCGGCGGGCGGCGGCGTCGAGCTCGGCTTCGTGAACCGGCCCTGGGCGCGGCGGCTGCTCCTGCGCGTCTTTCTAACGGCGTACGACAAGGAGCATCAGCACAAGCTCGGCGTCATGAAGGTGCCTTACGGCGAGGTCACGAGCGGCGAGACCACGGCGGGCGTGACGCTCCGGTACGAGCAGCCGCTCGGCCGCGGCGTCGCCCTCGAGGCGATCGGCGGCTACGCGTACGGCCGCGCCACCTTCCTCGACGTCAGCGAGTGCACCTACGACTGGTATGGCCACTGCAATCCCGGCGGCAAGCCGGGTGAGGACGACACAAAGCCGCGGGATCAGGTGTTCTGGGAGCACAGCGGCTATGGACGGCTGAACCTCCGCTTTAGGCCCCACCCCGAGCACGCGCTGCAGCTCTCCGTCTCTCCGATGTTCGTCACGCGCACGGGAGACGAGCGCAGGCAGGCGAACCCCGAGGGCCGCGACCCGCTCACGGCCGACCGCGAGCTCGTCAACTGGGTCCACGGCGCCGAGCACCAGCTCAACCTGCTCGACGACCGCGTGGAGAACGTCCTCTTCGTGAAGCAGTATGTGCAGCTCCTGCGCTCGGAGGAGAGCCTCCAGGGGCTCGCCGATCGCTTCCGCCGGCGGGATCGCGACAGCCATCGCCTCGGCGTCGGCGACGGCCTGCGCTATCGATTCAGCGAGTGGCTCTATGCCAAGGCGTCTTACGAGTGGGCGAGGCGGCTCCCGCGCCCCGACGAGGTGTTCGGCGACGGGGCGCTGATCCGCGCCAAGCTCGATCTCTCGCCCGAGACGAGCCACAACGGCAACCTCGGTGTCACGATCGACGCCCCCGGCGCCGCCGCGGGCGCGTGGCGGCTCGAGGCGAACGGCTACCTCCGCGCGGCCGAGGACCTCATCGTGCTGCTCGGCGACGGGAAGATCTCCCAGTACGACAACGTCTTTTCGGCGCGGGCGCTGGGGGTCGAGGCCTCGGCTCGCTGGACGTCGCCTGGCGAGCACGTCGTCCTCGACGGCAACGTCACCTACGAGGACTTCCGCAACACGTCCGAGGAAGGGACCTTCGGCCGCTATGCGGGGCAGCGGATGCCGAACCGGCCCTGGCTCTTCGCCAACGGGTCGGCGCGCGTGCAGCTCCGCGAGGTCGCCGCGCCGCGCGACGAGCTCGCGCTCACGTGGGACACGCGTTACGTGCACGGGTACTTCCTCGGCTGGGAGCGCAACGGGCGGCGCGACGACAAGGCGCGCGTCCCCTCGCAGCTCCTGCACTCGCTCGCGCTCACCTACATTGCGCGCCTCGCGCCGCGCACCCTGAGCTTCACCGTCGAAGCCCACAACCTCACCGACGAGCCCGCCTTCGATTTCTACGGTGTCCAGCGGCCCGGACGGGCCTTCTTTTCCAAGGCAATGCTGGAGATGTGATGGAGAGTCAGAAGAACCCATGAGAACGATCTGGAACAGCACGCTGGCATCGAGGCGCGCGAGCACCGCGCTCGGCGCGCTCGGGCTCCTGGTCATGGCGCTCGGGAGCGGCGGCTGCGCGGACGACGCGCCGAACCCGGGCGGGAGCGGCGGCGGCGGCGCGGGCCGGCCGGCGTTCGTGGTGGGGACACGCGTCTGGGACGACACCGCGACGACGGCTTATTTCCACGCGGTCCCGTCGCTCGATCGAGGCACGGAGGTCGACCTGTCCGAGGCGCTCGAGGTCCCGGGCTCGGCCAAGCTCTACGGGTTCGAGGACCTCGGCTGGCTCGCCATCGGCGGCGGCGACGCGCCGACGATCTCGCGCTACACGCTCGACGAGCGAGGCGCGCTCGAGGAGGGGACGAGCGTCAACCTGCAGCCCCTCGGCGTGCAGGATCTCTGGCCCACCCTGTACTTCGTCTCTCCGACGAAGGCGTACTACCCGGATCGCCACAACGAGCAGCTCATCGTCTTGAACCCCGCGGCGATGAAGGTCGAGGGGACCATCGAGCTGCCGGAGACCGCCCGTCAAGGCTACCTGGCGCTGTACAGCTACGGGTCGATCCTGCGCGGCGACAGCCTCCTCTTCTCGGTCGGGTGGTTCGACTGGGAGCAGAACGACACGATCCTCGAGGAGACGGGGCTCGTCGTGATCGACACCACGACGGACACCCTCGTGCGGGTCGACGTCGACGAGCGCTGCGGCGGGATCACGCAGCCCGTCGAGACGGCCTCGGGCGACGCCTACTTCGTGAGCTCGGCGCTCGCGGGGGCGGCCCACCGGCTCGATCGGCTGCCGACCGAGCCGTGCGCGCTGCGCGTGCAAAAGGGCGCGGACGCCTTCGACAAGGACTACCTCATGGCCCTGGGCGAGCTGACCGACGGCGCGATCGCGGGCGAGCCCATCCCGGGCGGCGGCGACAGCGTCTTCCTCCGGGTGTTCGACGAGGGCGCCGCCACGATCGAAGCCGACAGCGTGACCTGGGATCTCACGAGCCAGAAAGTGTGGCAGTGGTGGCGCTGGGACACCGCGACGGGCGAAGCGGCGCGCATCGACGAGCTGAGCCCGATGACCTCGGACGTCCTCTGGTTCCAGGTCGATGGCCGGGTCTTCGGGACCGAGACGGCGGACGACTACGCCGAGAGCACGCTCATCGAGCTCACGGCCGAGGGGGGCCCGAAGCGCGCCATGACGGTGCCGGGGTTCCTGCACGGCGTATCGAAGGTACGGTAATCGAAGGCACGGTAAAGGACGCGCGCTCACGCGAGACAGGAGATCCCGACATGGCCAAGAAGCTCTCCCGCCATGCCTTCACGACCTTCTGGGACGTGCACGCCTGGGCCGGCGTGGTCGGTGGGCTCCTGCTTTACGTGATGTTCCTGTCGGGGGGGATCACGCTCTTCCGGCGGCAGCTCGCGGTGTGGGAGGAGCCCCTGACCCAGCAGCGCTCGGTCATCGAGCAGGGGGGGCTCCAGGCCACGCTCGATCAGGGGCTCGCCGCCGCGGGCACGACGCCCGAGGAGCTCTGGCTGGAGCTGCCGGCCGACGGGCTGGGCGCCGCGCGGCTCGGCTATTACGCGCAGGGCGAGCGGTTCTCATCGTGGGTCCACGAGGGGCTCGTGCCCGAGCGCGAGGGGCTCTCCAGCTTTCTCTACGACCTGCACTACCTCTGGCACCGGGCGACCGGCGTGTGGCTGTACTACGTCGCCGGTCTCCTGTGCGTCGCGCTGCTGCTCGCGCTCGCGACCGGCGTGCTCATCCATCTGAAGGACCTCGTCCGGCAGTTCCATCGGTTCCGGCCGGACGCGAAGCCCCGCGTCCTCTGGTCGGACATGCACAAGGTGCTCGGCGTGATGGGCCTGCCGTTCCAGGTCCTGTACGCGTACACCGGCGCGTTCATCGTGTTCCTGGGCGTGCTGGTGCCGGCGTTCACGGGCCCCGCGTTCGGCGGGGACGCCGGCCGGGCGGACCGGGCGGCCTGGGGCGCCTCGTACGTCGACGAGCCCGCGAGAGGGGCGCCCGCGCGCGGCCTCACCCTGGACGAGCTCACGGCGCGCGCGCGCGCGATCGAGCCCCGGTTCGTGCCCGAGAAGTACCGTGTCCGGCATCTCGGCCTCGACAGCGGCACCGTCGATATCCGCGGCTCGGTCGAGGGGGTTCCGTTCGGGCGCGGCCTCGTGCGCCTGCGGGCGACGGACGGCGCGGTCGTCTCGGCCGACGTGCCGGGCGCGGAGGGCGCTCGCAGCGGCGCGCTTCGCTGGATCTACGGCCTCCACTTCGCCGATTTCGGCGGCGTCGCCCTCCGCGTCCTGTTCTTCGTGCTTGCCGTGGCGACGTGCGCCACGGTCCTCACCGGCAACTGGATCTGGCTCGCGCGGCGCGAGGCGCGGCGCGAGAGCCTGGGCAACCGCCTCCTCGCGCGGCTCACCGTCGGCTTCGGCGCGGGGACGCTCGTCGCGATCGCGGCGCTCTTCCTGGCGAGCCGCGCGCTCCCGCTCGACTGGGCGGGCCGCATGGCCGCCGAGGAGCTCACGTTCCTCGCGGCGCTCGGGCTCTGCGTCGCGTGGGCGCTCGCCGCGCGCGACGGCGCGAGCCTGTGGTGGCGGCAGATCGGGCTCGCGGGGCTCCTGCTGCTGCCCGTCCCCGCGCTCGCGGCGCGCTGGTCCGGCGCCGGGCTCTTCGGCGCGGGGCCGAGGCTCGGCGCGGTCGTCGCGATCGACGCCGCCCTCCTCGCGGCGGCGGCGGCGCTCTGCGCCTCGGCCTGGGCGCTCCGCCGCGCGGCCTCGAGGCGCGCGGCGCCGCCGCAGGCGGCGCAGGACGAGCCGCCGGCGTCGCTGGCCCACGGCGGGGCGGGGCTCATGGCCAGGGGCCAGACGGCCTCCCATGGTTGAGGTCGCGTCGGCTTCCCATGGTTGAGATCGCGTCGCTCCTCTCGGCGTACCTCGCCTTCGCCTTGCTCCACGCGGCGCGGCCGGAGCGCGTTCCGTTCGGCGTCGCGCCCTGGCTGCGCGGGAAGCGCGCGTGGCGCATTGCCGCCCGGTCGCTGGCCGCCGTGTCCTTCGCGCTGTCGGTGTGGCTGTGGCGCCGGATCGAGGCCGGCCCCGCGGCGTACCTCGTCCCCTTCGCCGCGCTCCTCTGCGCCGCGAGCCTGTTCGTCCTGCTCGCGCCCCTCTGGCCGCGCGCCGCGTGGGGCCTCGCGCTCGTGTGTCCTCCCGCGGTCGTCGCGCTGTCGCTCGCAGGAGCGTGCCATGGATAGCGGCCGGCTCGCCCGGCTCGGCGCGACCCTGCGCCCGCTGGCGGCGCTGATCGGCACGCTCCCGGTCGCCGTCCTGGCCAGCGCGTGCGTCGCGCGGTTTGCGCCGCTCTCCGGGGACACGCGGAGCGTCCTCGCCTTCGCGCTCGCGGCGCCGCTCTGGGTGGCGGCGATGTGCGTCACCTTCCTGGCCCGCAGCGCGGCCCGGGCGTGGGCGGTCTGCGCGGCGCTCAGCGCGGTGCTGTTCGCCCTGGCCTACGGCGTGCCGCAGTGACCCTCCACGAAGGCGCCGCCGCCCGGCCGCCTGCGCCGCCGGCCGGGGGGGACGGGTCCGGGTGGGGCGCGGTAAAAAGTTGATGAATATCGAATAGTTGCATCCTCATGGGGGCTCCCTCGCGCGGGCGCGATCGCCCTCGCCGCCCGAGCCGAGGTTCAGGGTAGAGCCGGCCCGCACGCTGCCCCTCGCTGACGTCCCCTGGAGGCCGTCGCCCGTCCCTTGCGCTTCCCCGCGCGATCTTTTTGTGCACGGCGGCAGCCTCTTTGGTATGTTGCCGCTCCCTCGACGGACCGCGCCGAGCGTCTGTCGAGTCAACGCTCTTTTTACTGTCGAAGCTTTGAGATCCGCACTGAGCCCTGCGCCGAGCATGGGCCGGGCGGATCCTCCTGGAGACCAGGAGAGGTGGCCGAGTGGCTGAAGGCACACGCTTGCTAAGCGTGCGATCGGGAAACTGATCCGCGGGTTCGAATCCCGCCCTCTCCGCTGCGATCGCGCTCAGCGCTACGCCCTTCGTGAGGCGGCCTGAGCGCCGCGTGTGGACAACGTAGCGACGTCGGACGTCGCCCGCATGCGCCGATGCCGCATGTGCGGCGTCCGGCGTGCTGCGCGTGCGTGTGCCTTTCCGCGCGCGCGCAGCACGCCGGCGCGCGCCTCAGGCGGCCCTGGTCCTCAGCACGCGCGACTGCAGGAACTGGTAGATCGTCTTGATCGCGTCGAACGAGCCGACCGCGCTCTCCTTGATCACCTCGTTCACCGTGCGCGAGCCGTTGACCGCGCCGAGCACGAGCTCCTCGATGCGCGTCAGCTTGCCCGAGCCCACGCCGTCGAGGGCGACCTGGTCCACGACCACCACCTGGTCGAAGTTGATCGTCCCCTCCATGAGCCGCCACTCGTCGACGCGCCGGAACCCCTCGAGCACCAGCGCGGACACGGCGAGGCCGAGGCGCGCCTGCTCGACCTCGGGGCGGAACGGCTCGCGCGTGAACGAGAAGCGCCCGTACGGCCAGCGCAGCACCTCGTAGATCAGCTCGCTCGACTGGCGCTCCAGCACGGCGATGAGATCGTCGTTCGTCGCGACGCCCGCCTCGACGAGCACCTGGCCGAGCAGCGTCTGCGGCGCCTTCGCGCGGAGCAGCGCCTCGAGCCGCTCCCGCGTCACGAGCCCGCGCTCGATGAAGTAGCGCCCGAGCTTGAACTCGTCCGACGAGTTGCGCGCCTGCACGAGATCGATGAGCCCCTGGCGGAGGGAGATCGTGACCGACGCGCGGTTCGTGGTCACCCGGAGCACGCCCGTCTGCCGCTGCATCTGGAGCAGCTGGAGGATCTCGGCGAGCGGGATCGCCGAGACGTCGCCGCTCATCACCTCCTTCGCGTCCGGGGGCGCGTCGAGATCGCGGAGCGTCAGGGTCAGCTTCGAGACCACCTCGCTCGTCATCACGCGGGCGACCGCCTGCATCACGGCCGCCTCGTTCGTCCGCGCCTCGGGCGACAGGCTCATGATCGCGGGCGTCATCACCGTCGCCAGCTGCTGCGCGAAGTCGACCCCGGCGCGCTGGCGCATGTGCCGCGCGACGAGGCTCGGCCGCACGCTCTCGGCGATCGTGTCCTCGTCGGGCATCTTCGCGCCCTCCGGCACGGGCCGCGCGCGCCCCTCGGCCGTCTTCGCGAGCGCGCCCTCGATCACCGCGACCAGCGCCCGCGCGTCGAACGGCTTCGTGATCGCGTCGACGGCGCCCGTCTGCTGGACGAACTGCCCCCGGATCTTGTCGCCCTTGGCGCTCATCAGGACGACGGGGACCGTGCGGTGCGACGGGTTCGACCGCAGCTCCCGGCAGAAGGCGTAGCCGTTCATCCTCGGCATCACGAAGTCGAGGAGGACGAGGTCGTACTTCGGCCCCTTCTTGATGAGCTCGATCCCGGCGAGCCCGTCGCGCGCCACCGTCGGATCGAACCCATTGCGAGCGAGGATGGCGCTGACGACCTTCAGGATGGTCGGGCTGTCATCCACAACGAGGACTCGCGCCGGGGAGGCCATGGCGAAGGATACAGGCCCTACCCTACCAGAAGTGCGCGGCCTGCAAACATAAAGGCCGAGGGGCGCGGCCGCGCGCGGCGAGGCAGGGCACAGCGCGCGCGGTGGCGGCGGCGCCCCACGGCGCTGGAGCGCTGGGGCGCCGCGGTCGAGCCGTCCGATCGCGATCGCGCGCGCGCCCCCCGGTCCGGCATCAGGCGCCGGCGCTGCCGGTGCCCGCCGCGCCCGGTCGGGCGTCTGCGGGCGCGACCGGCTTCACGTGCAGCTCGGCGAGCTGCGCGGCGTCGACGGCCACGGGCGCGCCGGTCATCTGGTCCGTGCCCTGGTTTGTCTTCGGGAACGGGATGACGTCGCGCAGCGTCGGCGCGCCGCTGAGCAGCATCGAGAGCCGATCCATGCCGAGCGCGATGCCGCCGTGCGGCGGCGCGCCGCTGCGGAGCGCGTCCAGGAGGAACCCGAACTTGTCGCGCGCGTCGCTCTCGTCGATGCCCAGCGTCTTGAAGACGCGCGCCTGCACCTCCGGATCGTGCAGCCGGATCGAGCCGCCGCCGATCTCGAACCCGTTCAGCACGAGATCGTAACGGTAGCACTCGACGCGCGCCGGATCGCTCTCGAGGAGCTGCACGTGCTCGTCGATCGGCCGCGTGAACGCGTGGTGCGCGGCGGCCCAGCGCCCCGTGTCCTCGTCGAACTCGAACAGGGGTGGGTTCGTCACCCAGAGGAACCGCCACTGGTCGCCATGCCCGTACTCCGGGATGAGCCCCATCTTCTTGGCGACGTCGACGCGGAGCTTCGCCATGACGGTGTGCACCACGGCCTCCTTGCCGAACTGGAAGCAGAGGATGTCGCCCGGCTTGGCGCCGAGCACCTCGTTCAGCTTCTGCCGGAGCTCCGGCGTGATCGACTTCGTGAGGGGCGACTGCGTCCAGGAGCCGTCCTCGGCGAGCTTGGCGCGCGCGAGCCCCCGGAAGCCCTTCACGTCGCGGAGCCCGCGCTCGAGGTCCTCGGTCTGCTGGCGCGACAGGTTGGCGCTCGCCGGGATCACGAGCCCCTTCACGATCTCGGCCGGCAGGTCGCGCCGCAGCTTGCCGGAGCGGTACTTCTCGGCGAGCTCGACCCAGAACGGCACCCCGCCGCCGCCGTGCTCGATGATGATGTCCGTGAGGTCGGTGTGCTCGATCCCGAAGCGGAGGTCGGGCTTGTCGTTGCCGAAGCGGCGCATCGACTCGGCGTACGGCATGCGCGGGAAGCGGCCGGTCGGGTAGAGCTCGGTGAGGTCCTTGCCGAGGGCGGCCTTGAACACCGCGAAGACGAGCCCCTCCATCAGCCCGAAGACGTCGTCCTGGTTCACGAACGACAGCTCGACGTCGATCTGGGTGAACTCCGGCTGCCGGTCGATGCGCAGGTCCTCGTCCCGGAAGCACTTCACGATCTGGAAGTACCGGTCGAAGCCCGCGACCATGAAGAGCTGCTTGTAGAGCTGCGGGCTCTCGGCGAGCGCGTAGAACTTGCCGGCCGAGATCCGCGACGGGACGAGGAAGTTGCGCGCGCCGCCCGGCGTGTACTTCACGAGGAACGGCGTCTCGAGCTCGATGCAGCCCTGGTCCGACAGGTAGTTCCGCGTCGTCCGGTTGATCTCGTGGCGCATCCGCAGCGTCCGCTGGAGCGGGGTCCGGCGCAGGTCGAGGTACCGGTGCTGGAGGCGGATCTCCTCCCGCGTCTCGATCTCGTCCGAGATCTCGAACGGCGGCGTCTCGGCCCTGTTGAAGATCGTCGCCTCGGCGACCCAGACCTCGATGGCGCCCGTGTCGATCTTGTCGTTGACGTTGCCTTCACGGCTCACCACGACGCCTCGGACGCCGACGACCCACTCGGACCGGGCCCGCTCGGCGGCGGCGTGGGCGTCGAGGAGGTCCTTCTCCTCCGCCTTCACGCCGTATTTCGTGATCGCCCCGAGGTAGCTGCGATCGAAGACGATCTGCGTCACGCCGGTGCGGTCGCGGAGGTCGATGAAGATGCAGCCGCCGTGATCGCGGCGCCGCGCGACCCAGCCGAACAGCACGACCTCCTTGCCGATGTCCGCCTCGCGCAGATCGCCGCAGCGGTGCGTCCTCTTGAGCTCATCGATGAAACGGGACACGAGCCGACCTCCGAATTTCCGTGGGAGGGGCGACTCTAGCCCAGGTCGCCGCTCACCGCCTCTCCGGATGATCGCGCCCCGCGCACCGCCGCCGAGGCGGCGGATCGGGCCCGCGCGCCGCCGCCGGGGCGCGCCCGGGCCACGCGCCGGAACTTGGCCCGCCCGCGGCCGATCTGGCATGGCCGCCCGGTGAGCTCCGGAGAGAAACGCTGCTGGCTCGATCGGTTGCTCGCCTTCCTGTCGGCCGCGCTGCCCTTCGGGCTCTCGCTGGCCCGCGCCGCCTCGTCAGGGCAATGGCGAGAGGATCTCACGGCCGTCCGGGACCTCGGCCTCGTCGCGGTCGGGGTCGGCGGCGGCCTCTCGACCGCGGTCTCGCAGGCGCTGAGCCTGCTCCCGCTGGGCTCGCGCACCTTCCGCACCGCCCTCGGCTCGGCGCTCGCGCTCGCGCTCGCGTCGCGCCTGCTCTACGAGATGGTCCGCCGGCTCCTCCTGGAGTCCGCGCGGCCGGCGCCCCTCCCCGGGCTCTCGCTCCTCCGCAAGCTCCTCGGCGGCGCCGCCGACGCGATCCCGGCCGCGGCGCGGCCCGCGCAGGCCGCGCCCGGCGGCGACGCGAGCCCGCGGCTCGCCGCCGCGCTGTCGGCGATCGCCGTCCTCACGGCGGCGCTGTCGCCGACCTGGCAGCGGGAGGCGACGGTCGGCGGCGGCGCCATGCTCGCCACCTGCTGCGCGCTCGTGGCCCTCGCGCTCGCGTCGATCTGCGCCGAGCAGGCGCGGCACGCGGGGCGCGCGTGGATCGCGCTCGGCGCGGTCCTCGGGGCCACGTTCGCCGAGAGCCCTCCCGCCGGCCTCGCGGCGATGGCGGCGTCGCTCGCGATGATCCTCGCCCGCCGGGGCCTCGGCGGGGAGGCGGCGGCCGCGGGCCCGCCCCGGCGCCTGCTCGGCGCCGCCGCCGGCGCGGGCGCGCTCACGGCCGCGCTCCTCCTCGCGCCGCTCGCGCTCCGGCCGCTCGCGCCGCGCGCGTGGGCCGACATCGGCCGCGCGCTCACGGCGGGGAGCCTCGCCGCCCTCGACGTCGCGAGCGCGCGCACCACGGCGCTCGCCGCGTGGAGCCGCGAGATCGGCGTCGTCTCCCTGCTCATCGCCGCGGCCGGCCTCGCGCTCTCGCTCCTGCGCCCGCGCGCGCGGTGGCTCGTCGCGCCGTTCCTCGTGCTGCTCGCGCTCGACACCCTCCTGCCCGCGCGCGCGGCCGGCGTGCTCTCCGCGGATCCGCTCACCCCGCTGCGGTCGCTCGCGGTCGCGGCGATCGCCGTCGGCTCGGCGCTCGGGGCGCACGCGGCGGTCCGGGCGCTGCTCGACACGCGCGTGCCGTTCTCGCGGAGCGGCGCGGTGCTGCTCGTCGTCTTCCAGCTGACGCTGGTCGCGCTGACGAGCGAGGAGGCCGGCTTCGCCGCCGACCGGAGCGAGCAGGCGGCCGCCGAGGTCTGGACCGACGAGGCGTACGGCAGCCTCGATCCGAGCTCCGCCATCCTCGTGCGCTCGCCGGCGATCGCGTGGCGGGTCTGGGCGGCGCGGATCACGCGCGGCGAGCGGCCGGACGTCCTCGTGGTCCCGATCCCGCTGCTCGATCGCGGCCACGTCGCGGCGAGCCTGCTCGCCGAGGAGCGCAAGCTCGCGCCGCTCCTGCGCGACTTCGCGCTCGCGGGCGAGCCCACCGAGTTCGCGCTCTCCACGCTGGCCGACGTCCGGCCCCTCTACGTGGAGCTCGATCCGCGCTGGTCGAAGAGGCTCCTCGGCCACCTGAACGTCGCCGGGATCTGGCTCGAGTACGCCCCGCAGCCGCTCGGCCCCTCGGATCGCAAGCTGGCGACCGCGCAGTCGATCGTGCCGATCAAGCGCGTGCTGGAGGCGCTCTCGGCCGCCGCGGTGCCGGACACATCGACGGCGACGGTCCTCGCGTCCACGATGCGAGGCCAGTCGAACGTCGTCAGCCTTCTGGGCGAGCGCGTCGTGGCGCAGTCGTTCGTGGACCGGCTGGGCGAGCTCGCGGCCCAGGACCCGTTCGTCTCCGGCGGCCCGACCCGCCGCGCCGTCACCGGCATCCGCCAGGCGTTCATCGCGAAGCGCCCCGTGCGGCGCCGCTGAGCAGGCGGCGCGCGCGGCCGAGCGGCGCTGCGCGGAGCGCGCCGCGCGCCGCCCCGGCCGCGATCAGGGCGACGCGTGGAGCCCGACGTCGCTCGCCGCGAGCGCGCGGCGATCGGCCGAGCGCAGCGCCTTGACGCGTCGCTCGAAGTCGCGGCTGTCGCCCTCGGTGAGCTGCGCCCCGCCGAAGCGGGCGCGCAGGTAGACCTGCGTGAGCTGCAGGATCTCGCGCGCCAGCGGGTGGTCCGCGTGCTCCAGCGCCTCGGCGTGGCGCAGCGGCGGCATGCTGGGCGGGCGCGGCACGCCCTGCGCGAGCATGGCGGCCTCCAGGCTCTCGTAGAGCGCGGTCGCCAGGATCGCGCTCGGGGTGCGCCCCCCGTCGGCGCGCGACTCCTCGCGCCCGCGGCGCGCGCGGCGGAAGCGCCAGTAGAGCAGGCCGCCGCCCAGCGCGAGCGCGACGGCGGCGACGGCGAGGATCCGCGGGCGCGACAGCGCGACGTCGCCGCTCGAGCCGGACCTCCGGTAGCGCGACGTGAGCGTCTGGAGCAGGCTCACCTGCTGGTTCAGGTCGTAGCCGACGATGTGCCTGTCCCAGCGCTGGCTCGTCGCCTCGATGAAGTCGCGGAGGTACGCCCAGACCCCGACCAGCTCGCTCTTCGGCGCCGCGTCGGCCGGCGGCGTCGGATCGAACGTCTGCCACCCCTCGCCGTCGAGGAACACCTCGACCCACGAGTGGGCGTCGCCCTGGCGCACGGCGTAGAACCGGCCGAAGCGGTTGTAGGTGCCGCCGACGAAGCCGGTCACGTTGCGCGTCGGCACGTCCACCACGCGCAGCAGGATCGCCATCGCCGTCGAGTAAAACTCGCAGTGCCCGCGCTTCGACTCGAACAGGAAGTGATCGAGCGGCTGCGGGTCCGCCCCCGACGGCGACGCGAGGTCGTACCGGTACTCCGAGCGCAGGCGATCCTGGACCGCCCGCGCTCGGTCGGCCGGGCGCTCCAGGCCCTGCGTCCATTGCTGCGCGAGCTCGACGACGCGCGGCGGCAGATCCTTCGGCAGCTCCAGGTAGCGCCGCCGCTCGCCCGCCGGGAGGCGCTGGAACGTCGGCGACCGCTTTCGCGACAGGAAGACGTCGTAGACGAGCCCGCGGTCGTCGAGGGGCTGGTACCGGAACTCCCCCTCCGGCCCGCGGTGGGCCATCGTGTTCGCGTCGACCCCGAGCTGCCCGCGGCTCTTGAACCGGAGCCCCGTCGCGTTCGGCGGGATGAAGATCACGGGCGGATCGATGGGCTCGAGATCGATGCGCATCACCGGATCGACCGACGGATCCGGGTACCGCTCGATCGGCACGAGCCCCCCGTCGCTCTCCGTCGGGCGCTTGAACGTCTCGCTCTGCGTCCAGGTGCGGCCGTCGTACGCGTCGAGCGCGGTGCCGCGCAGGTGCATGGTGAGGCGCGGCGGCGGCGGCTCCGGGAGATCGGGGATCTCGACCCGCATCGCCAGCTTTGGATCGCTGCGCAACACGCCGACCGCGCCCAGGTCGACCTTGCCCGAGAAGCCGATCATCCGCCCCGTGTGGCCGCGGTTCAGGAGGAGCAGCGAGAGGCCGACGCGCGGGAAGATGACGAACAGGAGCGCGGTGAAGACGAAGATCGGGATCGAGAGCAGGCAGGTGACGGCGAGGAACGAGCGCCCGACGACCCGCCTGGAGCGCAGGATGCGCGGCACGTCCACGGGCAGCCCGGTCCGGTCGCGCGCCCCCTGCCGGTAGTTGCCCTCGACCTCGCGCCTGAGATGGCTGAGCACGAGGGCGCCGGGCGCGACGACGAGCACGCCGAGGAAGCACAGCCCGTAGCCGAGGCCGCCGCCGAGGACGGTCCCGGCGATGAGGTGCAGGAGCGCGAGCACGATGACCTGCTGGTCGTGCGCCGCGCCCTTGCGCGTCGCGAGCCGGATGATCTGCAGCGCCGCGGCGAACTCCACGAGCACGTCGAGCACGCTCGCGTCGGTCGCGACGATGCGGATCACCTGGACGGCGATGACGACCAGGAGGACGCCGGTGTCGAGGTGGCGGAGCGCCGGGTGCCGCTGCCAGGACTCGCGCACGACGAGCGCGAGCGCGAGGCCGATGAGGATGGCCCAGCTCACGTAGCGGTTGAACTGCCCGCTGGCGACGAGGGCGATGACGCCGAGCGCCGCGAGCGCGTCGGTCATGACCCGATGCACCATCCCGAATCTCATGAAGCGGTCCTCGGCGTGCTGGTGCGGCGCTCGCCGCTCGTGGGGCCAGGGCTGGAGACCTGCCGCGCGGGCGCCCGGGCGGCGCGCCCTTCGCCGAGCTCCGGCAATCGCCCCTCGTCCACCGCCTCGATCAGCGCCAGGAACCGGAGGATCGCGTCGGAGCCGATGTTGCGGTCGCCGCGCACCCGGTCGCCCAGCGTCGTCGCGACGACCACCGCGTCGCCGCGCTTGATGTGGGCGACCGCGCGCGAGGCCGCCTCGCGGATCCTGCGCTCGAAGGTCTGCGCGAACCCGTCGCCTTCGCCGGCGGGGCGCACCGTGTCGACGACGATCCGCACGTCGGGCCGCGTCTCCCGGGTGCGCTCGCGCAGCACCAGCTGGTCGCGCATCGTGCTCTTCTTCCAGTAGATGTCGCGCGGATCGTCGCCGTCGCGCATCGGCCGCAGCCCGAACGTCTCGTCGCCGCCCCCGCGCCCGCTGAGGCTCGCGCCGCCCTCGCGCCGCCCCGCGTCCTCGACCGGGAGCCGCACCGGATCGACGGCGGGGTAGATGATGAGATCCCCCTCGGCCTCGACCTCGCGCGATTTCTCGAACAGCCCGAAGGGGAAGCGGGTCGCGATGCGGAACCCGGTGTGCCGGTCGCGGCCGCGCTTCGCCGGCGTCCGCCGGTAGGCGGCCACCTGCGCGCTGGAGGGGCTGATCTTCAGGAAGAAGCAGCGCTTGTCGGCCGGCTGGCCTGCGCGCAGGTCCTCGACCTCGATCGCGTACGACGGCACGCGCTTCTTGTGGTTGTAGACCTCGATCTCGACGAGGTGCGCCCGGCCCACCTGGGCGCGGGCCGGGAGCCGCCGGGTCACGGTGAGGTGTCGGAGCGACAGGTCGCTCATCACGCCGGAGACGACGATCAGCGACAGCAGCATCCCGAGCAGCAGGTAGAGGAGGTTGTTGCCCGTGTTGATCGCCGCGAAGCCGACGCCCAGCGTGATCCCGAGGTAGTACTTCCCCTCCCGGGTGAACTTGAGCTTCCGGGGCGGCCTCAGCGCCAGCAGGACCTTCGTCCATGACGACGCCTGCTCCCCGCGCGACGGCAAGAGCGGCCGCTGCTCGATCGGGGGCCGCTCGCGCCTCGGACGGCTCGGCCGGATGGCGCTGCGCGCCGCGCCGCCTTCGCGCTCGGCGCCGCGGGAGCTGCCGCTGAGAGATCCCCGCTCCCGGTCCTCTGCGCCCATCGCCCCCTCTAGAGCGGGACCGGCACCCGCGCCACGAGGTCGCGCACCGCGGCCTCGCACTCGTCGCGGGTCGGCATGTAGCCCTCCGCGTGGGCCGAGAGCCGGACCCGGTGCGCCAGCACGGCGACCGCGAGGTCATGGATGTCGTCCGCGATACAGTACGAGCGGCCGTAGAGGACGGCGCGCCCCCGGGCCGCGCGCGCCAGGTTCATGCCGGCGCGCGGCGAGGCGCCCAGCGAGAGGGTCGGGCTCGAGCGCGTGGCCGCGAGCACCGCCTGCAGGTAGGTCGCGAGCGACGAGTCGAGCTCGACGCGATCGACCTCGCGCTGCAGCGCCACGAGCTGCGCCGGATCGATGATCTGCGGCACGTTCCGCGCGCGATCGGGCTCGCCGCCCTGGAGGAGCAGCCGCATCTCCACCTGGGGCGGCGGGTACCCGATCCGGATCCGCACCATGAACCGGTCGAGCTGCGACTCCGGCAGCGGAAAGGTGCCCGCGAAATCCTGCGGGTTCTGGGTCGCGAGCACGAAGAACGGCTCCGGCAGCGGCGTCGCCGTCCCCTCGATGGACACCTGCCCCTCGTTCATCGCCTCGAGCAGCGCCGACTGGGTCCGCGGGCTCGCCCGGTTGATCTCGTCGGCGAGCAGGACGTTCGCGAAGATCGGCCCCTGGCGGAACACGAACTGCCCGATCCGCTGGTCGAAGACGCTCACCCCGAGGACGTCGCTCGGCAGGAGATCGCTGGTGAACTGAACGCGACGGAGCTCGCCCCCTACGGCCTTCGCCAGCGCTCGCGCCAGCGTCGTCTTGCCGACGCCGGGCACGTCCTCGATGAGGACATGGCCCCGGGCGAGCAGCGCGATGAGCGCCAGCTCGACCGCCTCTGGCTTCCCTTCGAGGGCCTGCTCCACGGCAGAGCGAAGCTTCAGAAGAAGTGGCGAAGCTTCACGCGCGACCGAGAGCGCTGATGTCATCACGGGCGATGGTAGCACGAGGTTACGGCCAGCCTGCGGGGATGCGCATTTTGCGTTCCACAAGCCGGGGCGGCCGGTGCGAACGCGGATTCGCGACGCGCGCCGCCGGACCGCGGGCCCGGGTGCGCTGCGCCACGTTCTCCCAGGCTCGTCGGCTGGGCCCCGGGGCGCTCGGCCTGCCGCCGCCGCTCGGTTCCGACAGTCCCGAGCGTCCACGCTCCTGCTCTTTTGCCTGCCGCGGAATGGCCGTGACCAGGGCTCCCGGGTATGCTCCGGCCGCCGTGACCGCCTCGGGTCCTCTCTTTCGCCACAGCGCCCCCGCCTTGCCTGCCCAGGAGGCGCCGGGCGCCGATGCTCGCCCGGACGCCGGCGCGCTGGACAACCCTGCGCCGGCCGAGCAGGTCGGCTCACCCGCCGCGATGAGCTCCGTCCCCGCCGGCAAGCCTCCCTCGTCGCCGCCGCGGAGCGGCGTGCCGAGCTCGCGTCCGCCGGAGAGCGGCCCCCCCTCGGGCGGCCTGATCGCGCAGCCGCCCATCCTGCCCGACTCGCCCAAGGGGACGCTGCTCTGGCGCGTGCGCGGGATGGTCCGGGCGATGCGCCCCCACCAGTGGGTGAAGAACCTCTTCGTCCTCGCCCCGGTGGTGTTCGCCAAGCACCTGACCCACCCCTCGATCATCATGAGCGCGGTCGGGGCCTTCGCGATCTTCTGCCTGCTCGCCGGCGCCGTCTACATCCTGAACGACATCGTCGACGTCGAGGCCGATCGGGTCCACCCGGTCAAGCGTTTCCGGCCGATCGCCTCGGGGCGCGTGCCGATCCCGGTCGCCAAGGCGATGGCGGTCGGCCTCGCGGTCATCGCGCTCGGCGCCAGCCTGCTCGGCCCGCCGCTCTTCGCGGTGGTCGCCGCCAGCTACTACGTCCTCAACGTCGCCTACTCGTTCCGGCTCAAGAAGATCGCGTACCTCGACGTCGGCTGCATCGCGGTCTTCTTCGTGTTGCGCGTGCTCGCCGGCGGCTTCGCGACGAAGACGCCGCTCTCCGGCTTCATGATCGCCTGCACCGCCCTGCTCGCGCTCTTCCTCGGCTTCGGCAAGCGCCGCCACGAGCTCGCGTGCGCCAACGCCTCGAAGCAGCGCGCGGCGCTGGACGCCTACACGCCCGGCGCCCTGACGGCGGCGCTCGCCGTGACCGGCGTCGCCACCATCGGCACCTACCTCGCGTACACGCTCGATCACGACACGCAGCGCTTCTTCGAGAACCCGTACCTCTGGATGACGACGATCCACCCGCTCTTCGGGGTGATCCGGTTCCTCCAGCTCGTGGCCGGCAGCGCGAAGGCCGAGAGCCCCACCCAGGAGATCCTCCGGGACACCCCCTTCGTGCTGAACCTCGTCCTGTGGTCCGCGGAGGTGCTGGTCATCGTGTATCGCCTGAGGCCGTCCTGATGCTCGGCGCCGGGCCGGAGCTCGCCCGGCCGGGGGCGGCTCCTCCCGGCGACAAGCCGACCGCGAAGAGCGACGCGCTGACCGATCTGGCGCTGACGATGCCGATCTTCGTCCTCTACCACCTCGGCGTCGCCTTCCTCCCCATCCGCAACGCGGCGGATCCGGTCACCGCCGAGCTCCGCGCGCTCGCCAAGCACAGCCTCCCGCTCTACGCGGGCCTCACGTTCGCCGTCGGCGCCGCGTTCGTCATCATCCTCTCCGTCCTCGGCCGCGGCCACGCCCTGAAGACGCGGCGCTTCGCGCTGCTCGCCACCGAGGGCGCGCTCTACGCCATCCTCATGCGCTTCGCCGGCGCGTACGTGGTCGGCTCGCTCCGGCTCGGCCCGCCCGTCTCGTCGAACGACATCTTCACCGGGGTCGTGATGTCGCTCGGCGCCGGCTTTTACGAGGAGATCGCGTTCCGCGTCGGCCTCTACGGGCTCGGCGCGCTCGGGATCAAGCTCTTCTTCGGCCGAGGGGCCCAGGGGGTGGTGCTGCTGGTCGGGTGGGCGGTCGTGGCCGCGGCCGTCTTCTCCGGCTGGCACTACGTCGGCTCGATGGGCGACCCCTGGAACCTCCCCTCGTTCGTGTTCCGCATGGTGTGCGGGCTCGTGCTCACGGGGATTTACGTCTTCCGCGGCTTCGCGCCGGCGGTCTGGACCCACGCGCTCTACGACGTCTGGGTCCTCGTGCTCCGCTGAGCCCGGAGGCCGCGCCCGCGAGGGCGGGGCAGGGCGCCCCGCGTGCCACGCCCCCGTCATGGGCGCGCCGGTGGTCCTTCACCGGGCCGCCGCGGCCCGCGCGCCGCGCCGCCATGGGGGCGCGCGGCCGGCGCGCCTCGCCATCGGCGAGGGCGCAATCGCGATCGGCGGCCATTTGGCGCTATGCTTCGCGCCTCGACGCATGCGGCTACCTCCCTTCCCGAAGCTCGCGCTCAGGCTGGTCCAGACGATCCCCTCGCTGGACGGCCCTGGTTTCCTCAACGTGCGGCGCCAAGTGTTCCGCGTCGAGTTCCCGGACGGCTCGCTGAGCGACCCGTTCACGTACGACAGCGTCGATCGCGATCGCCTCGACGCGGTGGTGATCGCCCCGCATTACCGCGGCGCGGACGGGCGCCGTCATGTCTACCTCCGCTCGGCGCTGCGGCCTCCGGCCGCGACCCGCGCGCCCGAGGTGTGCCCGTTCCCGGAGGCGCCGACGCTCGGCGCGCTCTGGGAGCTGCCGGCCGGGCTCGTGGAGCTCGACGAGCGGAGCCCCGAGGGCCTGAAGCGCTCGGCCGCGCGCGAGCTGCTCGAGGAGGTGGGGTTCGACGTGCCCCCGTCCGAGCTGGAGCCGCTCGGCCCGTCGATGTTCCCGGCGCCCGGCATGGTGGGCGAGCGGCACTTCTATTTCCACGTCGAGGTCGATCCCGCGCGCCAGGGGGCGCCCCTCGAGGACGGCTCCCCGCTCGAGCGGCACGCCGTCATCGTGGCGGTCCCGCTCGACGAGGCGATCGAGCTCACCCGCCGCGGCGTGATCGAGGACGCGAAGACGGAGGTGGCGCTCCGGCGCCTCGCGGAGCTCTGATGGCGGAACAACCCCTCGCGCCCGCGCAGCGGCGTCCGCCCCGCGTCGCGCTCGTCGTCAAGCGCACTGCCTGGAGGATCTACCGCGACGAGCGGAAGGACCCGCGCATCACGCGGCTCATCGAGGCCGGCGACGCCGCCATCGCGCGCCTCAAGGCGTCGCACGAGGCACACGAGCAGACCGTGCGCGAGGTCAAGGCGGCGCTCGACGACCTCGGCGCCCGCGTCGAGATCCTCGCCGGCGCGGCGCAGTCGTTCGACGCGGGCGAGCTCGACCTCGTGATCACGGTCGGCGGCGACGGGACGCTCCTCAGCGCCTCGCACAACGTCGGCGACGTGCCGATCCTCGGCATCAACAGCGCCCCCGGCCACTCGGTCGGCTTCTTCTGCGGCGCGACGAGCGGCGACGCGGCCGACGCGATCGCGAAGGCGCTGCGCGGCTCGCTCCGCCGCACGGTGCTCACCCGCATGCAGGTCACGGTGAACGACAAGCTCGCCACCGCGCGCGTCCTGAACGACGCGCTCTTCTGTCATGTCTCCCCGGCGGCCACGTCGCGTTACGTGATCCGGCTGGGCAAGGTCGAGGAGGAGCAGAAGTCGAGCGGCTTCTGGATCGGCCCGGCGGCCGGCTCCACGGCCGCGCAGCGCTCCGCCGGCGGGCGCGTCCTGCCGCTCACCTCGACGCGCCTCCAGCTCGTCGTGCGCGAGCCCTACACCCCCCACGGCGAGGAGTACCGCTTCCGCCACGCGCTGATCCAGCCGGGCTCCGCGCTCGTCGTGCGGAGCAAGACGCACGACGCGAAGCTCTTCTTCGACGGGCCGATCCACTCGGTGAACGTCGGCTTCGGTGACGTGATGGAGTTCACGCAAGCGCCGCAGTCGCTGACCATCCTGGGCCTCTCGGCCAAGCGGAAGTGGGGCGCGGGCTCGGC
This sequence comes from Sorangium sp. So ce836, assembly GCF_028553905.1. Classification (NCBI taxonomy): domain Bacteria; kingdom Pseudomonadati; phylum Myxococcota; order Polyangiales; family Polyangiaceae; genus Sorangium; species Sorangium sp. So ce836. Next base: position 13,291,813 of record NZ_CP102233.1, read on the forward strand.
GGTCAGCCGCCGCTAGGTTCGCGACGAGCCGCCGAAAGGTCCCGAGAGGCTCGCGACGAGCCCGCCGCCGCGAGGCCGCGATCCGCCGCCGCGAGGCCGCGATCCGCCGCCGCGAGGCCGCGATCCGCCGCCGCGAGGCCGCGATCCGCCGCTGCTGGGCGCGGGAGCTGCGCCGCTCGACCGCCTCGCGGGGCGCGGGGGCGAGGCGCGCCGCGCGCGCGGCGCTGGATCGAGCGGGTCGGCGCGGCGCGATCGCGCGCGCGGGGCGGGGTGGGGGGAGGGCCGTCGGCCGAGGAGGCTCGACCCGAGGAGGGCGCGCGCGGCCCAGATCGCCTTCAACGGAAGGGGATCGGGCGATCTCCTACCCCGAGCGCCCGGCGTCGGCCCGCCCTCGAGGCGGGCGCGTGAGGCCTCAAGAAGGGCCGATTTCGGCCGTTTTCCCGGGGTTTTGGCGACCCGCGTCAGGCCCCCCCGGCGGTCCTTCCGGCGGCGCGACGCGCCCCCCGGGGCATGAAACCCCTTTTTTTGTAGCTCCGATCGACGATTCGACACTGGATCTGCGGCGGCCGTTGTGTTTCCTTTGGCGCGCAAGAGGGCACAAACCTCAGGAGGAATGAACATGGCGGCGAAGAAAACGGACGGGAAGAAGAGCACGTCGCTCAGCAAGAGCGCGCTGATCAACGCGGTGGTCGAGGCGAACGAGAACGAGATCTCGCGCAAGCAGGTCAAGGCGATCCTCGAGGCGCTGACCGACATCGCGTACAAGGAGCTGAAGAAGAACGGCATCTTCACGATGCCCGGGTTCGCGAAGTTCCGCGTCGTCAAGAAGCCCGCCACCAAGGCGCGCGAGGGGATCAACCCGTTCACGAAGCAGCCGATGACGTTCGCGGCCAAGCCGGCCAGCAAGTCGGTCCGCGCTCGCCCGATCAAGGCGATCAAGGACGCGCTCTCCTGACCCTACCCGGCTCGCCGGAGGGCTCCTGGGCGCGGCGAAGGCCCGCGGCGGCCCCCTCTCCGGGACCTTGATCGTCCCCGGGGAGCGAGCATGGCTGGCCCCGCGCAGCCCCTGCGGTAGCATGGTGCGGCTGCTCTGCCGCACATGACGCTCGCCGTCCGACTCCTCCGCGCGCTGTTTGCGTTCTCGGTCATCCTGACGAGCTACCTGATCCAGCTGGGGCTCGGGCGGGTGTTCGCGAGGCGCCTCGGGAGCGGCGGCGCCGCGCGTGAGCTGCCCGGCTGGCTCGTCGCGCGCCGCGCCCGCGTCGATCAGAACAACGCCCGACGCCTGCTGCGGGCCATGCTCAAGCTGCGGGGCGTCTTCATCAAGCTCGGCCAGGTGCTGTCCATCATGGGCGGCTTCCTGCCGCGGGCCTACGGCAAGGAGCTCGAGCAGCTCCAGGACCAGGTGCCGCCCCACCCCTTCAGCGATCTCGAGGCCGCGCTGCGCGCGAGCTTCGGCCGCTCGGCGACCGAGCTGTTCGCGTCGATCGAGCGCGCGCCGCTCGCGGCCGCGTCGCTGGGGCAGGTGCACGTCGCGCGCCTGCGCGACGGCCGCAAGGTCGCGGTGAAGTTCCTCTACCCGGGCATCCGCGGGATCATCGCCGTCGATCTGCGCGTCCTGCGCCTCGCGATCCTCGTCTACAAGCGGTTCGTGCCGGTCGGGCGCATCGAGCGGGTGCACGAGTCGCTGGTCGACCTGCTCCGCCGCGAGACCGACTACCTGCACGAGGCCGCGTGCATGGAGCGGATGGCGCACAACTTCGAGGGGGACGCGGGCATCGCGTTCCCGGAGGTCATCCACGAGCTCACGACGCGCGACGTCCTCACGATGACGTTCATGGAGGGCATCAAGATCACCCGCCTCGACGCGCTGCAGAGCGCGGGGGTCCTGCCCTCGGACGTCGCGCTCAAGCTCGTGCAGGCCTTCTACAAGATGCTCTTTCTGGATCGCTTCTTTCACGCCGATCCGCACCCGGGGAACTTCCTCGTCGCCCCGCGGAGCGCGGAGGAGGGCGGCGGTTTTCGCCTGGTCGTCCTCGACTTCGGCGCGAGCTGCGAAGCCCGCGACGAGCTCATCGACGGGCTGCTCGATATCCTGAAGGGCATCTTCGCGCAGGACGACGCGGCGGTGGTGCGCGGCTTCCGGCGGATGGGGTTCGTCGCGCCAGGGGGCAACGACGCGCTCCTCGAGCGGACCGTGAAGGCCTATTTCGCGAAGCTGCTCAAGATCCGGGATCGCACGCCCGCGGCGCTGATGCGCGCCCGCCCCGAGCAGCTGGAGAAGCTGGCCGATCCCGAGCTGGAGCGCGGCGAGCTCCAGGAGCTGATGCGCTCGTTCGAGTACCCCGAGGACTGGTTCTACGTCGAGCGCGCCTGCGTGCTGCTCTTCTGGCTGGCCGCCCAGATCGATCCCAACCTCGACACCATGGCGGCGGGCTTCCCGTACCTGATGCCGCTGATGGCCGAGCGCGAGGCCAGGGTCGGGTCCGGCGGGGCGAGCGCGCCGGGCCGGCCGCCCGAGCGCTAGCGCGCCGGAGCGGGGCCGAAGCGCGGGCCGGGGCGGGTGAGCCCGAGCCGCGCCAGGGCGGGGGCATAGCTCGCGTCGCGATCCGCCATGATCTCGGCGAGCCTGGCCTTGACCTCGGCGATCCCAGCCCCTTGAAGGCGCCGGTAATTGTCCTCGGCCGGGTCCGCGGCGGGCTCGATGCCCGCCCCGGCCAGGACAGTCCCCGAATGGTTCAACCCTTCTGGAATTGTTTGAATGAACGGATCCGGCGCGTGCCGGAGGAGGCCGACGAGCCGGTGCGAGTTCGTCTCGTCCCCGGCCATCTCGGGGTGGAACGCGGCGAGGACCGGCGCGGGGTTGCGCAGCCGCCGCAGCTGTTCACCCAGGCGCGACGAGAACCGCTCGAACTGGGGCGACGGAGTGTGGATGCACGGGAAAATCAGGTGCACCACGGCGGACTCCGCCTCCGCCACGGCCGCCAGCGCCGTCTCCAGGACGGGCTCGCGGTCGAGCAGGACGTAAAAGCGTCCGAAACCGGTTGCGGCGTCGCGCATGAACGGGCACAGGCGATACCGAGCGACGACCTCGTCTGCGTAACGCCCGTGGACCCGGCGCACCTCGGCCGCCAGCCGAAGCGCCTCCGGGTGGTGGGCCAGCTCCCCCCGCACGACCGGCTCGCTCAAACGCATCACCTCAATTTCTTGGGGAAGCAATCTTCCCTCAGCTCGTGATAGCTTACGCCGCGCTGCGGCGGAAGGAGGAGGCGTGCAGGAGACCGCGAAGTTAACGCTGAACAAGAACGGTGTGGAGCAGACGATCGAGCTTCCGGTGATCACGGGCACCGAGGGGGAGAAGGCGATCGACGTCGCGTCCCTACGCGCGAAGACCGGGTACGTCTGCATCGACCCGGCGTTCGTCAACACGGCCTCGACCACGAGCTCCATCACGTTCCTCGATGGGGAGAAGGGCGTCCTCCGCTATCGCGGCATCCCGATCGAGCAGCTCGGCGAGAAGTCGACCTTCGTGGAGACCTCGTACCTCTTGATCTACGGCAAGCTGCCGAACAAGAGCGAGCTGTCGCGGTTCTCCACGCTGCTCACCCGGCACTCGCTGATCCACGAGGACATGAAGCGCTTCTTCGACGGCTACCCGTCGACGGCGCACCCGATGGCGATCCTGTCCGCGATGGTGCTCTCGCTGTCGAGCTACTACCCCGAGGCGATCGACGTGAAGAACACCGATCTCCTCGACATCACCATCGCGCGGCTGCTCTCGAAGGTGCGCACGATCGCCGCGTTCTCGTACAAGAAGTCGATCGGCCAGCCGTTCGTCTACCCGCACAACTCGCTCTCGTACTGCGCGAACTTCCTGAACATGATGTTCTCGGTCCCGGCGGAGCCGTACGAGATCGACGAGGACATCGTGAAGGTCCTCAACCTGCTGCTCATCCTGCACGCCGACCACGAGCAGAACTGCTCGACGTCGACGGTGCGCCTCGTCGGCAGCGCGAAGACGAACCTCTTCGCCTCGATCGCCGCGGGCATCTGCGCGCTGTGGGGCCCGCTGCACGGCGGCGCCAACCAGGAGGTCGTGACGATGCTCGAGGCGATCCGCGCCGACGGCGGCGACGTCTCGAAGTTCGTCAAGCTCGCGAAGGACAAGACCTCGGGCTTCCGCCTGATGGGCTTCGGCCACCGCGTCTACAAGAACTACGACCCGCGCGCGGTGCTCATCAAGGCGGCCGCCGACAAGATCCTGGCGAAGCTCGGCATCAAGGATCCGCTGCTCGACATCGCGCAGCGCCTCGAGGAGACCGCGCTGAAGGATCCGTACTTCGTCGAGCGGAAGCTCTACCCGAACGTCGACTTCTACAGCGGCATCATCTATCGCGCGCTCGGCTTCCCCACGAACATGTTCACCGTCATGTTCGCGCTCGGTCGCCTCCCCGGCTGGATCGCCCACTGGAAGGAGATGAACGACGATCCGAGCGGCAAGATCGGCCGCCCGCGGCAGATCTACACGGGCGAGAACGCCATCGCCTACACGCCGCTCGAGGATCGCTCCTGACCGCGGCGGGGCCCCTCGGCCCCGCCGGCAGCCCCTGTCCTCCACACCGCGTCTGCCGGCGGCGCCGGAGCCCGCGCTGCCCGTCAGCAGCTCAGCAGCAGCAGAACGACGATCACCGCCACGATGACGCCCGTGGCGAGCGAGGCACCGCCGACGAGCAGGAGCAGCTTGCCCGTCGACCATTGCGTGAGCGGCGCGCCGGAGCCGGGCGGCACCGTCGCGCTGTCGTCGAGCGTGCGCTCCGGCCGGCTCATCGAGTGGCTCGGCGCGGCGGCGTGCTCCAGCACGGTCGGCTGTGGGCGAGCGCTCGGCGACACGCCGCCGGGGGACGGTGTCATCGGCGGCGGCGCGAGCGGCGGCGCCGGCTGCGACAGCGGCTGGCCGGCGCGGATCCGCCCGTCGAGGACGGCCTGCGCGTACGGGGGGAGCCCGCCCGCGCGCACCGCGCGGACGTCCGCGCGCATGGTGTCCGCGTTGGGGTAGCGATGGAACTTGATGAACGCGAGCGAGCGATCGACCACGGCCGCGACCGCGGGCGAGATCCCGGGCGCGACCGAGGCGAGCGGCGGGGCCTGCTCGGTCGCCGCGGCGATGACCTCCATCGCCTCCGTCACGTCGCCGTGCACCTGCCGGCCCGAGAGCAGACGGAACATCGTCGCCCCGAGCCCGAAGAGATCCGTGCGGCCGTCGATGTCGTGGATGAGGCCTGTCGCCTGCTCCGGCGCCATGTACGTCGCCGTGCCCATGATCATGCCGGTCTTCGTCGCGGTCTTCTCGGGCAGGCCCGTGAGCCCGTCGACGACGCGCGCGATGCCGAAATCGAGCATGCGCACGCGGCCGTCGACCCCGAGGTGGATATTCTCGGGCTTCAGATCGCGGTGCACGACGCCGCGCGCGTGCGCGATCGCCAGCGTCTCGAGGACCTGATCCGCGAGCGCGAGCACCTCGCCGGGAGGCATCGTCCCGGTGCGCGCCATCCGATCGAAGAGCGTCTCGCCCTGGAGCACCTCCATCGTCAGGTACGCAAGCCCCTCCGCCGTCTCGCCCGAGCCGAGCACGCGCACCACGCCGGGCACCGCGTCCGCTCCCCCGAGCGAGTTGCCGATGAACCCCTCGCGCAGGAAGCGCTTCCGCACCTCCGCGATCGCGTTGAGCTCCGGGTGCAGCACCTTCAGCGCGACCTGCGAGCCGTCCGCCGCCCGCCCGAGCAGCACGCTCCCCATGCCGCCGGTGCCGAGCACGCGCTCGATCCACCACGTTCCTGCGAACGTCTTGCCGACCCAGTGCTCCGCGTCGTCGTCGTACACGAAAGGCGCCCTCGTTCGACCCGCGCCATCCGAGGAGCGGGATGCTCAGCGGCGAAGCAACTGGTAGGCCGCACCGCGGCGGGCGCGCAAGCTAATTGATGGAGGTCGTGCCGAAGCGGGCGTCGTCGTCAAGCCGGTCGGCCGCCGCCTTGAGCCCGGAGGCGACGCCGCGGAACGCGTCCGCCGGCATGCGAAACGTCACGCCGGGGCCGAGGAGTGTCACGTGGACGGTACCGCACCCGCACCGGGTGACGCGCGTCGCCTCATTCGAGGCGAGCTCCGTGTGTGGACCGCATTTCTTGGACGCCGCCATGGTTGAACCTCTCCCACATCCTAGCAGCTCCTACCCCCGTTCGGCCACGACGGCCCGGCTCGCGCCGGATCCCTGCCGGCCGCGTGACATGATGGTCCTGAAATTGCCCGAGGGTGTATATCTCCATCATTGCTGCTGCATTGCCTGGAGGACCTCATGGCTGCTCGACGGCTGACGTTCGGTTTGCTTGCCCTTGTGCTGGGTGCCGCTGCCTGCATTGACGACCGCCCGGGCCCTGGACCGGGCTCGACGGGCTCCGGTCCGGGGCCGACGGTCGACGAGTCGCTGCTCGATCCGCCTCCGGTGGGCGACGGCTTCCAGATGCAGACGGAGGACATCGAGGTGCCTCCGGGGGTCGAGCAGCAGGACTGCTACTTCTTCAAGGTCAGCGAGCTCGCCGCGTCGAACGGGCTCGACCCGCGGGCGCCCGTGAACCTCCACCGCGTGCAGATCGCGCAGCGCGACGGCTCGCACCACATGAACATCTTCCGGGTGCGGACCATCAAGGGGCTGGGGCCGGAGGGCGGGCTCATCCAGAAGAACCAGAACGGCGTGGGCGAGTGCTTCAAGAGCCCCAACTGGGCGGACTGGCCGCTCATCGCGAACTCGCAGCAGAACGGCCGGCTCGACTGGGAGTTCCCCGAGGGCGTCGCGAACGTCCTCCAGCCCGACGAGTGGCTCATGCTGCAGACGCATTACGTGAACGCGACGTCGCAGAAGACCCCCCAGGCGGTCGGCCGCGTCCGGGTGAACTTCTGGTCGCTGCCCGACGAGCAGGTGACGGCCGAGATGGGCACCGTCTTCGCGACAAAGCAATCGATCCGCGTCTGCCAGTCGAATCCGCGGCCCACGTTCGAGGGCTCGTGCCAGATCAACAGCCCCTCTCCCGTGCGGGTCATCGGCGCCAACGGCCATTTCCACAGCCGGGGCACGCAGTTCGACATGTACGCGTGGGACGGCACATCCATCGGCACGCCCCCGGCCTCGGATCGCTTCTACACCTCGAATGCGTGGGACGACCCGCCGATGCTCATCGCACCGCAGCTCGACCTGGAGCTCCCGAAGAACGGCGGCGTCTGGTACGGCTGCACCTTCGAGTGGCAGCCGCCGGACCCCTCCGTCGGCTGCAGCGGCCTCGACGAGTACGACGCGACAAAGAACGGGACCTCCGAGGAGCAGCTCGATTGCTGCTACACGTTCGGCCCGATCGTCGAGAAGAACGAGCACTGCAACATCTTCGTCTACTACTATCCGAAGCAGGACGACGTGTTCTGCAACTGAGCCCCGGACAGGCGCGCGCCGCGCGCGTCGACAGGATCCCTCCAGGCTGGTCTTCACCCCGATGCGCACCTGCTTGCATCCCGTTGCCGCGATGGCGCTCGGGGCGGCCGCCCTCGCCGGCTGCCCCGGCGATCCTGCGACGCCGCCGTCCGAGGACGGACCGCCGGCGTGGCGCGTGCTGCTCGACGAGGGCGACCTCGATCGCGCGGTCCTGTCGATCTGGGGGTCGGCGCCGGACGACGTGTTCGCCGTCGGGGGGCCGCTCGGCAACACCGGGCGCGCGTCGCTCGCGCTGCATTACGATGGGTCGACGTGGCGCGAGCTCCCTGCCGGCGGGGAGGAGACGTTCTGGTGGGTGTCCGGCTCCGGGCCGAAGGACGTCTGGATGGTCGGCGAGCGCGGTCGCGCCGCGCGCTGGGACGGAGCAGCGTTTACCGAGCACGAGACCGGGACGGACGCTACGCTGTGGGGCGTAATCGCGTTCGCTCCCGACGACGCCTGGGCCGTCGGCGGCACGCCCGGCAGCGGCGCGGGGGTGGAGAAGGATATCGTCCTTCACTGGAACGGCAGCGCATGGTCGAGAGAGCCGCTGCCCGAGGCGCCCGGCCGCGCGCTCTACAAGGTTTGGGGGGAGTCGTCCGACGACCTCTATGCCGTCGGTGAATTCGGCGTGATCTGGCACCGCGCGGGCCCGACCTGGGAATTGCAGTCCGAACCGCCGATCGCGCAGGGCACCCTGTTCACGGCCGCCGGCTGCGGCCGTGAAGAGGTGTACGCGGTCGGCGGGAGAGATGTGCTCCGCTCGGACGGCGAGGCGTGGCGCCGCCTCGACATCGAGCTCACCAACGACGTGAACGGCGTCGCCTGCGGCCGCCCGGGCGAGGTCGCGATCGTCGGCTATGGAGGCCTCAAGCAGCGCCTCGTCGATGGGGCCTGGATCGACGAGTTCACGGAAGAGCCGTATGCCGACCTGCACGCCGTCTGGGCCGACGGGGAAGGGGCCTTCTGGGCGGTCGGCGGCGACTTCCTCAGCCAACCGACCCCGGGCAGGGCGCGCAAGGGCGTGGTGGCGCGCTACGGGAAAGGGCTGATCGCCGACACTGTGAGCCGCTGATCACCGGACCGCAGGATCTCTCACCTGTCCGGACATGCGATCAGTGTGGCATGTCGCGCCATCGCGCCGTGAACTCCTCGACACGCCACGGCGGAGCGAGCACGACCGTCGAGATTTTTTTCTAGGGAAATGCTTCAAGGGGTAGTGCTGGTCGTCCGATTGCAACACCCGCAGAGGCCACACGCGGAACCCGCGCTCTCAACCCAGGAGAATTGACATGCGACGGACCATTGCTCAGCTTTTTGTGAGCGCATTCACTTTTGCTCTTCCTTTCGCCATTGCTTCCTCCGCGTCGGCCGCGCCCGGCCCGGAGGCTTGTGGAAATATCCAGCTAGCTGCGAGCGCGGCATGTGAGTTCCGCACCTCGGGCGGGTGCGAGACGAGCTGCAAGCCGATCAACCTCACGGCGGCGTGCGCCGGGAAGTGCGAGGGCCGGTGCAACGCCAACGTGACCGCCGAGTGCAACGTCGACTGCTCCGCGGATTGCTCCGCCAAGTGTGAAGTCGACCCCGGGCGCTTCGACTGCAGGGCGAGCTGCTCGGCGAGCTGCAAGGCGGACTGCAGCGGCAAGTGCGCGGCGGACGCCGGCGGGGGCAGCGCGCAGGCGGAGTGCAAGGGGGCGTGCGAGGCGAGCTGCGACGGCGAGTGCAGCGCGAGCTGCGAGGTGACGCCGCCGAGCGCCGATTGCGAAGCGAAGTGCGACGCGAGCTGCTCGGGGCAGTGCAAGGCCGAGGCGAACTTCGATTGCAACATCGACTGCAACGCGAGTTGCACGGTCGATCTCGAGGGCGGGTGCAAGACGAAGTGCTCCCAGCCGGAAGGCGCGCTGTTCTGCAACGGCCAGTACGTCGATGTCGTCGGGAGCCTGCAGGACTGCCTCGACTACCTGAGCACGCTGGAGATCCAGGTCGACGCGCACGCCGAGGCCGAGGCCAGCGTCTCCTGCGCCGCCGCGCCGGGGTCGTCCTCGTCCGCGCCGTTCGCGGGCACCGGGCTCGCGGCGCTCGTCGCGGGCGCGGGCGTGGCCGCCGCGCGCCGTCGCAAGCGGTCCTGAGCGGGGCCCGGCGCCCCCGACGGCGCAGGCGCCGCCGCGGAGGCGCCTCCAGGCGAGGCTCCTCCGCGGCCCGTCGCGCGCCGCCGGGGAGCGCGCCTCGAGCCATGAACCGATCCCCGGGCCGGGTCGCCCTGCGCGGCCCGGCCTGGCTTTCTCCGGCACCGTAGTAGATTCGCGCCCACCCTGATGACCCTGCATCGTCGTTCGAGGCCGCGCTGGGTGCTCGCCCTCGCGCTGCTCGCCGGCTGCGAGGCCCGCACGCCGCCCGCCCCGCCCGCGGCGGCGCCCGCGACCTCCAGCGCGCCGGCCCCCGGAAGCGCCGCCGCGGCGGCCAAGGCCGCGAGCGCCGCGGCGCAACCTGCGGCCGCCGCGGCGGCGCCGGAGCCGCCATCCCCGGATCCGCCGATCGCGCTCGCCGCGGGCGGCGCGCGGGCGGTGCGCGGCGACGCGGGGCTCGTGACCTCGGTCGAGGAGCACGCGACGCGCGCCGGCGCGGACGTGCTGCGGCGCGGGGGCAACGCGATCGACGCAGCGGTGGCCGTCGCGTTCGCGCTGGCGGTCACCCACCCGAGCGCGGGCAACATCGGCGGCGGCGGCTTCATGATGGTCCGCCTCGCGAACGGCGAGACGCAGGCGATCGACTTCCGCGAGGCCGCGCCCGCGTCGGTGACCACCGCGTCGAACATGGCCATGGTGCGCGCCGGCGCGCACGGCTACGCGTCGGCCGGCGTCCCGGGCTCGGTCGCCGGCCTCGCCCTGGCGCACGAGCGGTTCGGCACGCGGCCGCTCGCCGAGCTCCTGGCGCCGGCGATCTCCCTGGCGCGCAAGGGGCACCGCCTCGGCGCGCGGCAGGCGCTGACGCTGCGCTGGGCGTGGCCGCGGCTGAAGGCCGACCGCGCCGCGAGCGCCATCTGGGGGCGGGGCAAGGGGCCGCTCGCCCAGGGCGAGCTGGTGCGCCAGCTCGATCTCGCCCGCACCCTGGAGACGCTCGCCGCCGAGGGGCCGCGCGCGTTCTACGAGGGCGCGATCGCCCGGAAGATCGCCGGGGCGATGCGCGAGCGCGGCGGCCACATCACCGAGGACGACCTGCGGGCCTACCAGGCGAAATGGCGCGCGCCGCTCCGGTTCTCGTACCGCGGCTTCACCGTCGACACGATGCCGCCCCCGTCGATGGGCGGCGTCGCGCTCGCGGAGATCATGCTCACGCTGGAGCGGGTGAAGGCGCACGAGGCCCCCGTCGACTCCGGGCTGTCGCTGCACCTGTTCGTCGAGGCGGCGAAGCGAGCGTACGCGGATCGGCGCAAGGTGGGCGCCGATCCGGATTTCGTCCCGCCCGAGACGGGGCAGCTGCTCGCCAAGCTCCTCGACGGGAGCACCCTGATGCGCCGCAGCCCGCCCATCGAGCCGGAGCGCGCCACGCCGGCGGGCGACATCGCGGGCGCGCCGGACGCCCTCGCGCCGGAGTCCCCGCAGACGACGCATTTCTCGGTGATCGACGCGGCGGGCAACGCGGTCTCGTGCACGACCACGCAGTCGGCGAGCTTCGGCGCGAAGATCGTGATCCCCGGGACGGGCATCCTGCTCGGCAACGCGATGGGCGCGTTCTCGGAGACGGGCATCAACGCGGTCGCGCCGGGCAAGCGCATGGCGAGCTCGATGACGCCCACGCTCGTGAGCCGGGACGGCAAGATCGCGCTCCTCCTCGGCTCGCCCGGCGGCGACACGATCCCGAACACCGTGGCCCAGGTGCTCCGCAACCTGGTCGATCACGGGATGACCATCGACGAGGCGGTCCGGCACGCGCGCATCCACCACCAGTGGATGCCGGACCGGGTGCGCGTCGAGCGGCTGACGCCGCCGCCGCAGGCCGCGCTCGACGACCTCGCGCGGCGGGGGCACGCCGTCGCGCTGGACCCGATGCCGATCGGCGACGCGAACAACATCCTCGTCGACGCCGCGGGCGTGGCGTGGGGGTACGCCGACACGCGCGAGGGGGGCACGGCCGAGGGCGTCGGCGCGCCCGACAAGCTCGGCCCGGCGGCGGAGGCCAGCGCGCCGCCGGCCTCCGGCGCGCGGTAGGTCGGGCGCGGGCGTCCAGCGCGCGGCAGGTCGCGCCTGGGGAAGGGCGGCGCAGGGCGGGCCGCGCGCCGACCGTCAGCGCAGCCTGGGGTCGTACTCGGCCGCGTCGGCGTCGTCGCCCTCCTTGGGGCGAACGATTACGACGGGGCACGGCGCGTTCCGCGCGATCCGATCGGCGGTCGAGCCGCCGAACAGCCGCTGGAGCGGCGACTGCGGGTGCGTGGCCACGACGATGAGATCGGCGCCGAGCTCCCGGGCGAGCGAGACGATGGCCTTGTCGGGGCGGCCGGTGCGGAAGTGCATCGCCATGAGCCGGGCCTGGCCGTCCGCGAAGCGGTGCTGGAGCACCCGGAGCGAGGGCGGCGACGACGCGCCCGGGGCGCCCGGGACCGTCACGTCGCGCACGGCGGGGGCGACCTGCCGTGGGCCGACGACGACGGCGTGGATCTCGGTCTCGCCCCGGAGCGCCGCGAGATCGAAGGCGAAGCGCCACGCCCGCCCGCCCGGCTCGGACAGGTCCATCGCGACCACGACGATGTACGGCTTCACGCGGCGGCCGGCGCGCGCGCTCGCGCGGGCCGGCTCGCTCGCGGGGGCGGCGGCGGCGGCGCGCCCCGCGGGCTCGCCCCGCCCGGGCTCGCGCGGGAGGTCCGCCGGCGCCCTGGCGGCTCCGGTCGGCTCGCTCGCCCCCGCGGGCAGGGTCTCGGGCGCGGCATCGCTCTCGGTGGACGGCGGGCGGACGATCGGCCTGCCCTGGTCGGGGCGCGCGGGCGCCGGTGCTTCGGTAGGCATCGGGCGCCAACGTTTGGAGCGCGCCGCGCGACCGCAAGCGTCGCGCGGCGCGCTCCAAGCGTCGGCGCGCGTCCGGGGCCACTCCATCCTTGACGCACCCTCCAGACCTTCGCAGCGTCCCGCCCATGATCCCCCGCTATACCCCGTCCGAATTCGAAGAGCTCTGGTCGCCCGCCACCCGATTCTCGACCTGGCTCGAGGTGGAGCTCGCCGCCTGCGAGGCGATGGAAGCCGAAGGCCTCGTGCCCGCAGGCGTCGCGAAAGGGATCCGGGCGAAGCAGCTCTCGCTGGATCCGGAGCGGATCGAGTCGATCGAGCGCACGGTCAAGCACGACGTCATCGCCTTCCTGACCCACGTCGAGGAGCTGGCGGGCGAGGGTGCGCGGTGGCTGCACCGGGGGATGACCTCGAGCGACGTGCTCGACACGAGCCTCGCGATCCTGCTCGTCCGCGCGGCGGACCTGCTCTCGGCGCGCCTCGACAAGCTCTGCGACGCGCTCGCGCGGCGCGCGGACGAGCACCGGCGCACCCCGATGATCGGCAGGAGCCACGGCATCGCCGCCGAGCCGATCACGTTCGGCCTGGCGCTCGCGGGCCACCTCGCCGAGATGAAGCGCGGACGGGCGCGCCTGCGCGCCGCGCGCCAGGCGATCGCGGTCGGGAAGATCGCCGGCGCCGTCGGGACGTACGCGCACCTGTCGCCGCGCATCGAGGAGCGCGCGCTCGCCGCCCTGGGCCTGCGCCCCGAGACGGTCTCGACGCAGATCGTCGCGCGCGACCGCCACGCCGAGTTCTTCGCCGCGCTCTCGCTCATCGCGGCGGGCATCGAGCGGCTCGCGACCAACGTGCGGCACTGGCAGCGCACCGAGGTCCGCGAGGCGGAGGAGCGCTTCTCCGTGGGCCAGAAGGGCTCGAGCGCGATGCCCCACAAGCGCAACCCCATCCTCAGCGAGAACCTGTGCGGCCTCGCGCGCGTCGTGCGCGCGGCCGTGATCCCGGCGCTCGAGAACGTGCCGCTGTGGCACGAGCGCGACATCTCGCACTCGTCGGTCGAGCGGATGATCGCCCCCGACGCGACCTCGACGCTCGGGTTCATGCTCGATCGCGCCGCGGGGCTCGTGGACGGGCTGGTCGTCTACCCCGAGAAGATGCGCGAGAACCTCGACCGCACGGGCGAGCTCTTCTTCAGCGAGGCGGTGCTGCTGTCGCTCGTGCAGAAGGGCCGGCCGCGGCAGGCGGCCTACGAGATGGTGCAGCGCTGCGCGATGCGCGCCATCGCGGGCGAGGGCCGCTTCCGCGACAACCTGGCCAAGGACGCCGACGTCGCGGCGCTGCTCGCCCCGGACGAGCTCGCGCGCTGCTTCGACCTCGACCACGCGCTCTCGCACGTGGACACGATCATCGATCGAGCGATCCGCGAGCAGTGACCCGCCTGCGCCGTTGACCCGCCCAGGCCGGTTTGAGAGGCTCCGGCCCGCCATGGCCGCACCTGCCCCCACGCCCGCCCGCCGCCCGCGGTCGCGCCGCCTCGCGGCGCTCGCCGCGGCGCTCGCGCCGCTCGCCGCCTGCAGCGGGGGCGCCTCGGCGCCGCCTCCGTCCGCCGGCGCGGCCCCACCCGCGGCGGCGCCTCCCGCGGCCGCGGCGCCCGCGCGGCCCGAGGAGGCGCCGCGGGAGCCGTTCGCGGCGCTGCGCGATCGGATCCTGCGCGAGTGGGCGGCGGACGAGCCGGCGTTCGCGCGCTCGCGCGGGCTGCACGAGCAGGACGGCAAGGTCGGCGACTACTCCGCCGCGGCCATCGAGCGGAGGCTCGCGCGCCTCGAGCGCGATCGCGCGGCCCTCGCCGCCATCGACGCCGCGGCGCTCTCGCCGGACGAGGCGCTCGACCGCGCGCTGCTGCTCCAGCAGATCGACCTCAAGCTCTTCCACGGCAGGGATCTCGAGGAGTGGCGCCGGCGGCCGCAGTTCTACGGCGAGCTGTTCGGCGTGAACCACTACCTCGATCGCGCGTATGCGCCGCTGCCCGAGCGCGCGAGGCGCCTCCTCGAGCACGAGAAGGCGGCGCTGGCGCAGGTGCCGCGCGTCCTCGAGAACCTCGCGAGCCCGCTGCCGAAGCCGGTGCTCGAGGTCGCCGTGAAGATCTTCCGCGGCTACGCCGAGTACCTGCGCGGCGACGTCGTGAAGCTGCTGAAGGGCGTGGGCGACGCCGCGTTCCAGGCCGATTTCGAGGCGACGAACGCCGCGCTCGCCGACGCGGCGGAGCGGCTCGCCGAGCACCTCGCCAAGGTCGAGCTGCCGAAGGGCGACGCGAGCCACGTGCTCGGGGAGGCGCGGTACAGGAGGCTCCTCCTCGCGCAGGAGGGGCTCTCGATGCCGCTCGCCGAGTTCAAGAGGATGGGCGAGGAGGACCTCGCGGCGAACAAGGCGGCCTACCAGGAGCTCGCCAGGAAGGTGAAGCCCACCCGGCCGAAGGCGGAGCAGCTCCTCGCCGAGGCGACGCGGATGATGGAGGCGTCGCGCAGGTTCGTCGTGGACCGGGAGATCGTGAGCCTGCCGTCCGACGAGCGGGCGATCGTGAAGGAGACGCCGCCGTACATGCGCTGGAACTCCGCGTTCCTCGACGCGCCGGGGCCGTTCGAGCGGAAGGGGCTCGAGGCGTTCTACTACATCACGAAGCCCGACCCCTCCTGGCCCAAGAGGGAGCAGGAGGAGTACGTGATGCCGCGCGGGACGCTGCTCTCGACGACCGTGCACGAGGTCTACCCGGGGCACTTCGTCCAGGGCCTGTGGGTGAACCGGGCGCCGACCGAGGCGCAGCGGATGTTCGAGAGCTACTCGTTCGTCGAGGGCTGGGCCCACTACGCCGAGCAGATGATGATCGAGCAGGGGTTCGGCAAGGAGGACCCGCAGAGCCGGCTCGGTCAGCTCGCGGACGCGCTGCTGCGCAACTGCAGGGTGGTCGTGTCGCTCGGCGTGCACGCCGAGGGCATGGGGCTCGACGAGGCCGAGCGCCGCTTCGTCGACGACTGCGCCCAGGACCGCGCGACGGCGCGGGAGCAGGCGCTGCGCGCGACGTTCGACCCCGGCTACTTCGCCTACACGCTCGGCAAGCTCCAGATCCTGAAGCTCCGCGAGGAGGCGAAGGCGGCGCTGGGCCCGGCGTTCTCGCTGCGCCGATTCCACGACGCGCTCCTCGCGCACGGGTCGCCGCCGCTGCCGCTCATCCGCGAGCGCGTGCTCGCCGAGCTCAAGGCGCCGGCGCCGCCCCCCGCGAAGTAGTGCGGTAGGCCGTGCGCCGCGGCAAGCGCCGGTTTTTCCCGTTTCGATGGAGCCGGCGAGCGCTCGTTTGGAGCGGATCGTGCACCCGACGGCGATGCCGCGCGCCCGCGGGAGCAGGCTCGCCCGAAGCCGGAGGCATGAGGCGGTATACTCCTCGCGCACGAGCGCATCACCCGATCGGAAGAGCCCGCTGGAGCACGCATGATCACCCACCTGACCGTCTCGAACTACCGGAGCCTCGGCGAGAACGTCCGGATCGAGTTCGGGAAGCTCACCGTGCTCGTCGGACCGAACGGATCCGGAAAGAGCAACGTCATGGACGCGTTGCGGTTCGTCGCGGACGCGATGCACATGGGCCTCTCGGGAGCGATCACCATGCGCCACGGAATCGGGGCGGTCCGTCGCTGGAGCGGCGGGCACCCGTTCAACGTCGTCCTCCGGGTGGGCCTCACGCTGCCGTCCGGGAGGGCTGAGTACGGCTTCGAGCTGACCGGATCGAGCGCCGAGGAGTACGAGGTCAAATCGGAGGACGCGGACGTCATCCGCGGCAACGGACGCTTCCGTTTCCGGGTCAGCGGCGGCAAGTGGCAGGACGGGCCGGAGGGGCTCCGGCCGCCGCTGGATAAGAAGAACCTGGCCTTGCAGCTGATCGGAGGCGACGAGCGCTTCGAGGAGCTCGTCCACGCGCTCCAGAACATCGCCGTGTACGCGATCTTCCCGGACACGCTGCGAGCTCCGCAGAAGTACAGCCCTACCAAGCCGATGAGCCGGCACGGCGACAACTGGGTCTCCGTCCTGAAGGACCAACCCGCCGCCACATGGAAACCGGACCTCATCGCTGCGCTCAACAAGCTCACCGGCGACACGCTCGACATCAAGGTGGCGCAGGCCGCGAGCTACCTCGTCGTCCAGTTCCAGCACGTCTCGCCGAACAAGAAGCCGAAGTGGTTCGACGCCACGCAGGAGTCGGACGGGACGTTGCGCGTCGCTGGCATCATCACGGCGCTCCTCCAGGAGCCGTCGGTACCGGTGATCGGCGTGGAGGAACCCGAGCTCACCGTGCATCCGGGCGCCATCCCGCTCCTCTACGACCACCTGAAGCAGGCGACGAAGCGGAGCCAGGTCATCGTGACGACGCACAGCCCGGAGCTCCTCGACCTCGTCGAGCCCGACGAGGTGCGCGTGGTGATGCGCGCCGAGGGGGAGACGGTGGTCGCGCCGATGCGCGCGAGCCAACGGGAAGTGGTCAAGAGCGGGCTCATGACCCTCGGCGAGGTCATGCGCATGGAGGGGCTGCAGCAGGAGCTGCCCTTCACCGCCGCGGAATGAAGCGATGAAGGGCTACATCCTCGTCGAGGGGGAAGGCGAGCTGGGAGCCGCGGAGAACCTGATCACGCGGCTCTGGCACGAAGCCGGTCACTGGCAGCACTGGGCACGCGCCATCACCTGCAAGAGCACGCATCAGCGCAAGGGGATCGAGAAGGGGATCGGCCTCGTCCGCGCCAAGCGCGACGCTGGTGCGCTGCTCATCCTTCGAGACGAAGACGACGCCTGTCCCAGAGAACGAGGGCCGCAGATGGCCTCCTGGGTGCGCGAGCTCGATCCGCCCTTCCCCGTGGCGGTCGTGCTGATGTGCCGCGAGTACGAGGTGCTCTTCTTGCCCTGCGTCGAGCTCATGGCTGGCCGTCCCCTCATCGGTCCGGACGGTCAGGAGCGACCTGGTCTCCTGCCGGGAACGCGCTGGGAGCACAGCGATGATTGGGAGCGGACGCGCGATATCAAGGGGTGGCTCAGCGATCATTTCCCGCCCGGGCGCGTCTACAAGCCCACGGTCGATCAATGGCCCATGACGCGGATGATCGACGTGCCGACGCTGCGGGCCGCAGGCGTGCCCTGCTTCGGAACGCTGGAGCGGGCGCTCGCTTTCCTCGCCTCGTCGTTCGGAGGAGCAGGCGTCTACCCGCCGCCCGGCGGTTGACCGCGTGGGCGTACGCCGCGGGCGCCGCGCGCTCCGCTCACCTGCGGCTCACTCCCAGCGCGTCGGCCGCGACTTCAGCGTGCGCACGTCCATCGCGTCGCACCACGCCTCGAAGCGGCCGCGCGGCGCGCCGCGGAAGCGCAGGTCGTCGAGGCGCTCCGCGAGCGGCACGTCGGTCCGGAGCGTCGCCAGCGTGCGGTAGAGCAGCGCGTCCTCCCGCTGCTCGACCAGCGCGCGCGCGACCCGATCCGCGCCGCGCACCGGCACCGACCACGCCGCCGGATCGCCCGGGATCCGCTCGATGTGCCCGTAGGCGCCGAGCAGCGCGGCCGCCGTGCGCGCGCCGATGCCCGCGAGCCCCGGGATGCCGTCGGCGTCGTCCCCGGTCAGCGCGAGGAAGTCCGGGATGCTCGCCGGGGCCACGCCCCGCGCGGCGCGCATCGCCGCCTCGTCGATGACGCGCTCCTTCCGGCGATCGACCTGCACGACCCGATCGCCCGAGAGGCACTGCCCGAAGTCCTTGTCCGGGCTGAGGATGCGCACCTGCTCCACGTCGCCCTGGAACCGCGCCGCCGCCGTCGCGAGCGCGTCGTCCGCCTCGAAGGCGTCCATCGACCAGACGACGACCCCGAGCGCGCGCACCGCCTCCTCGACCGGATCGAACTGCGCGCGCAGCACGGGATCCATGCCCTCGTCGCTCTTGTACCCGGCGAACAGGTCGTTCCTGAACGAGCGGATCGGGTTGTCGAAGGCGACGGCGAGGTGCGTGACCTCCTCGTCCACGTGGTGCAGCAGCGCGAGCAGCGAGGCGACGACGCCCACCGTGGCCTTCGCGTCCCAGCCGCCGGGCGCGCGGTGCTCGGGCCGCTTGGAGAAGTGGGCGCGAAAGAGCTCGTAGGTGCCGTCGATGAGGTGCAACCGCATGGTGGCTCCTCCCGCGGGCCGCGCGCCCGCTACGCCGTCATGTCGGCCATGAAGATCGGCGGCGTGTGCAGGGCCATGATCTCCGGCGTGGGCGGGGCCGACTGCTTCGCCATCCGGAGCGCCTCGTCCATCGTGCGCGCCGTCTCCCAGCCGAGCAGCTGCGGGATGTACTCGTTGTCGGCGCCGACCACGATCATCCGGCCGATGTGCTGCCGGCCCGCCTCGCCCCAGTACCACATGAAGAAGGGGTGGGTCGGGTGGTACGCGTGCCCGAAGCGGTACATCTCGATGTAGGCCGGGTTCTCCGAGAACTTCTTCTCGTACCGCTTGTGCAGCTCCATCGCGTCGCGCGTCTCCGGCAGCAGCCGGTGCACGAACTCGATGTACGGGGCGTGGTGCTCGTTGTCGAACAGGTCGGTGCAGGGGTGGAGGATGATCATCGTCCCCCCCTTCTTGAGCATCGGCGCGCCCCGGTAGAGGTTGAACAGGTAGCCGTTCGCCATCACCTGCACGAGCAGCGGGTTCAGGAACGAGTTCACGTTGTACGGGCTGATGTACGGGATGCCCGTGATCAGGATGTCGGCCTGGCCCGTGACCGGGACGAGGTACTGGTCGAAGCTGCGCTTCAGCGTGTGCTCGTGGACCGCCTCGGTCTCGCCGGCGAACACGCCGGTCACGCCGAACGGCGAGGGGACGCGCTGGAAGATCGCCTGGCGCGCGGGCTGCGGCACCTTCGACAGCGTGAAGCGGAGGGCGCGCAGCGCGCTCTTCTCGCCCGCGCTCAGGTCATCCTCGTTCCGGGCGAGGAACTCGAGCGGGCGATCGAACATGCGGTTGTTGATCGTCGTCTCGATCGTGAAGACGTTGAGCTTCTTGTTGACCAGCCGGCCCATGCGCTCGACGCTCGTGTGCAGCGCGGAGCTCTTCGGGTCCATGTACGAGTAGCAGTCGCGCATCACCCGCGGGGTGTGGTGCGCGCGCAGGCTCCGGTACCCGCACAGGCCGACCGTGACCGACTTGTGCCCGCCGTCCATCGGCACGAGGTTCAGGTTCACGTAGATCACGAGGTCGCTGTCGACCGCGCGCTTGTTGAGCTCGACCTCCTCGCCGACGTCGGTCGTGCCGATGTACTTCATGTTGGCGAGGTTCTCGGCGTCGTGGTTGTAGAGCTTCTTCGGCCAGTAGGCGTTGAAGATCCGGTCGCCGACGATGTGGCGGACCTCCCAGTCCTTCATCCGCCGGTGCACGCTCGTGGCGATGATGATCTCGACGTCGTCGACGCCGTAGTCCGAGAGCAGGTCGAGCACGATGGTGAGCACCCGCTCGCGGATGTCGGGCCGCTTCATCGGGGGCAGCGGCAGCGAGATGTCGTCCACCGCGATCGTGACCTTCATCCCCGGGCGGAGCTTCGCGTAGAGCGGCTCCGAGTTGTACGGGTGGTTGATCGCGTAGCGGATCGCGGCGTCGACGTCCTTCAGCGGCTCGAGGGGCGGCTTCGCGTAGAGCACCCGGGTTCCGGTGGGCAGGTCGACCTCGACCAGCTGGTCGCCTGAGAAGAGCACCCGGGGGGCGCTGCGGCTGTCTAGCGTGACGACGCAAGGATGGCTCATGGGGCTTTCAGAGCAGGTGGTGCGGCGTGTTGGGCTGCAAGGGGGTCTCCCGCCGCCGTCCGGGAGGGGCCGAGATCATGCGGCGAGTTCGAGGATCGGCCAGTGGTAGGCCTGCGCGAGCAGCTTGAGCTTGCGGTCCGGGTTCACCGCCGCGGGGTAGCCGACGACCGAGAGCATCGGGACGTCCGAGTAGCTGTCCGAGTAGGCGAAGCACTCGTCGAGGTTGTGCCCGTGCGCGTGGGCGTGCTCGCGGATGAGCCGCGCCTTCTCGGGGCCGGCCACCACGGGGCGCAGGAGCTTGCCCGTCGCGAAGCCATCCTTCACCTCGAGGCGGTTCGCGATGATGCCGGTCGCGCCGAGGTGGTCGGCGAGCAGCTGCATCAGGAAATCCAGCGCGCCGGAGATCAGGACGACGTCGTGCCCCTTGTCGAGGCTGCACTTCACGAGGTCGCGCGCCTTGGCGTAGATGGCCGGCTTGAGCACCTTCGCGAACGCCTCCTCGGCGAGCGCCACCAGGCGATCCTCCGAGACGCCCTCGAACGACGTGAAGAGCAGCTCGTTGAAGCGGCGCCGATCCTGGAGCTCCGCCATCGCCATCCACGGCGCCTTCACCAGGGCGCGGCCGAGCTTCGCCAGGCTGTGCATCGGCGTCGGCTGGTTCAGCATGTAGAACACCGTCGGGTGCACGAGGTTGGTCGTGACCAGGGTGCCGTCTACGTCGAAGTAGCTCGCCGGCATGCGGGGCAAATCTCCCTGCATGCCGTTTGAGTCAAGATCGAGCTGCCGCGAACCGGGTTTCGCAGGCGGATCGTCACGCGGCGAAGAGGTGCAGGCGGATCGTCACGCGGCGAAGAGGCGCTCGTACCGGTCGTCGAGGTCGACGCCGCCGTCGGCCTCGCCCCGGTCGACCGGGTTGATGCCGCAGTACTCGACGCTCGCCAGGTGGCGCCAGCGGCCGGCGCGCTCGGGCTCGTCGGGCAAGACGGGCGTCGTGCACGGGAAGCAGCCGATGGTGCGGAAGCCCATCGCGTGCAGCGGGTTCTCGATCGCGTCCGGGTGCGCCGCGAAGTACGCGTCGAGCTCCTCGCCGCTCAGCGACGCGAACGGGTGGACGCGGAGGACGTTGTTCGCGGGGTCGAGGCCGAACGGCGCGACCTTGGCGCGGGCGCCGCCCTCGCCCCGGCGGAGCGCGGCGACGAGCGCGTCGTAGCGGCCCCGGATGGCGTGGAGCGGGGCCGACTTGCGGAGGTCGCAGCACCGCTCCTGGCCCTCCTTCGAGAGGTAGAGCAGCCCCTCGTCGCGCGTCTGCTGCGCGAAGGTGCGCTCGGGCGAGAGCGTGACGACGCGCAGATTCGGGTGGGTGCGCGCGAGCTCGTCGCGCGTGGCGAGCGTCTCGGCGTGGAGCACGCCGGTGTCGACGAAGAGGACGTCGAAGGAGAGCCCGGCCCGATCGGCCACGTGGCACAGCGCGGTCCCGGCCCGCTGCATGCTGCTCATGATGGCCGCGCGGGGGCCGAAGGTCTCGCGGACGAAGCTCAGGAGCTCGACGGGCGACGCGCCCTGGAAGCGTCGGTTCAGCGGTTCGAGGTGTCGCTCGGTGATGCGCATACGCGATGCATAGCAGAGGCCGCTTCCTTGATCCGGGTTGCCTTCGCCTGAGCTTGCGCCTAACTCCGCTGCCGCGGAAATGACCAGCGCCCATCTAGCCTCAGAAGCGGGCGGGCTCGGCCAGGATCTGCCGGAGCTCGAGGGCCGGCGCTTCCTGTTCGTGACCGGCAAGGGAGGCGTCGGGAAGACGACGATCTCCGGCGCGCTCGCCCTCGCCTTCGCCGCCCGCGGCAAGCGCGTCCTCGTTGCGATGTGCAACACGAAGGAGCGGCTCTCGGCCATCCTCGGCACGAAGCCGATCGGCCAGGAGGTCACCCACGTGGCCGAGCGCGTGTGGGCCGTGAACATCTCGCCGGACAAGGCCCTCAGGGAGTACGGCGAGATGGTCCTCAAGGTGCGCGCCGCCGCCGATCTCGTGTTCGACAACAAGTACACGCGCACCTTCTTCCGCGCGGTGCCGGGGCTGTTCGAGTGGGCGATGCTCGGCAAGGCCTGGTTCCACACGACCGAGCTGCTCCCGGACGGCTCCCACCGCTTCGACGTGGTCCTGCTCGACGCGCCCGCGACCGGGCACGGCGTGGACATGCTGCGCGTGCCCAAGGTGATCCTCGACGTGGCGCCGCCGGGCATCCTGCGCCGGGACGCCGAGGCGGCGTGGGCGATGTTCAGGGACCCCGCGCGGAGCGGGGTCGTCGTGGTGACGCTCCCGGAGGAGATGCCGGCCACCGAGACCGTCGAGCTCGTGGCGGAGGTGCGGGGCGAGCTCGGCCTGCCGGTCCACCGGCTGATCATCAACGGCGTGCTGCCGCCGCTGTTCTCGCCCGAGGAGGGGCGGGCGCTCCTCGGCGATCCGGGGCGGCTCGACATCGAGGCGCCGGCGCGCGCGGCGCACACCGCCGAGAGCGCCGTCGTGGCCGGCGCGCGGCGGGCGATGCGCGAGTCGGTGCAGCACGAGAGCCTGGCCCGCCTGCGCCGCGAGCTCGACCTGCCGACCGTGATGCTGCCGTTCCTCTTCGACGAGGCCTCGACGGTCGCCGGCACCCGGACGCTGGCCGCGCGGCTCTGAGCGACGCCGATGCCGGCGGCCATGCTGCGAGCGAGCCCGCTGCTCACCGACGGACGCGCGCTGCTCGACGCCGATCGCCTGCTCCACGCGGGGGTCGCCGACCGGCGCGCGAGCTTCGAGCTCGCCTTCACGGCGATGCCGCCCCACACGGGCTTCCTCGTGGTCGCGGGCGTCGAGGCGGCGCTCGACGCGCTCGCGGTGGACGACGCGCGCCTCGACGCGGGGGCGGTCTTCGCGGCGCGCGCGGCCTGCGGCCTGAGCGACGCGCTCGTGGAGCGGCTCGCCGGCGCGCCGATCTCGGTCGACATCGACGCGATGCCCGACGGGACGATCGCCTTCCCGGGCGCGCCGGTCGTCACGGTGGAGGGGCCGTTCATCGAGGCGCTCCTCGCGGGCGCGCTGCTCGTGCCGGCGCTCCGCCGGGGCACGGCCGCGGCGACGCGGGCGGCGCGGCTCCACATCGCGGCGGACGGCGGCGCGATCGTCGACGGGTCGTCGGCGCGGGTGCCGTTCGCCGAGGAGGCGCTGGCGCTCGCCCGCGCGGCGCACGTGGGCGGGGCGGCGGCGACGACGAGCGCGCTCGCGGCCACGGCGCTCGGGATCCCGTTCCGCGGCGAGGCGGGGATCGAGCTCGGCGAGCTCGCGCCGCCGCCGTCGCCGCTCGAAGGCAGCTGGCCCTGGTACGCCGATCGGATGGTCGACCTCGGGGGCCGCGAGGAGGAGGCGCTGCTCCTCGAGGCGCGGCGCGTGGGGACGACGGCCGGCGGGTGGATCGCGACGGGGCTCGCGGAGCCCGAGGGCGCGCCGCCCGCGGTGCGGTACGAGCTCGTGGCGCTCGAGGAGGCGGGCGCGTGGGCGCTGCGGCAGGGGACGAGCGATCGCGGCGACGTGATCGCGGGGCGCAAGATGGTGGCGCGCTACTACGACGAGGCGGGGCGCGCGGCCTGCGACGTGATCCACCTGGCGCACGAGCGGATGCTGGCGCCGCGCTCGCTCGGGGCCGCGCGGCTCGCGCCGCTCGCGCGCGCGGTGATGCGCGGCGGGCACGCGCTGGAGGCGCCCGAGCCGCCGAGCGCGGGGCGCGAGCGCTCGGTCGCGGCGCGGCAGCTGCTGCCGCACGCGGTGGCGCACCTGCGGGCGCCGGCGCGGTACCCGGTGCAGCTGTCGCCGGCGCTGATCGCGCTGCGGGAGCCTGATCCGCCGAGCACGCTGCGGTAGGCCCGGCCCCCGGCGAGGGTGTTCTCGGCGCGGGGCAGGGGGGGTGGGGCCCCGCCGGACTCGCCCGAGATGTGAGCCATCCGGCGAGCCGGATGGCCCACATCTCGGGCTCAAACATCGGCCCATCCCCACCCCCCTGCCCCGCGCCGAGAACACCCTCGCCGGGGGCCTACGGTGGACGCCAACGGGGGCGCCCGCTCGACCGCAAACATCAGCCCTCCCCGCGCCGCGCAACGGACCAGGGGCTCCGAGGGCCGATCGCCCTGCGAGGAGAGCCCAGGCGTGCGCGCAGAGGCGTCGGACACGCGCCGGAGCGGTTCCGTCACGTTCGCGAAGGTGCGCGGCACAGGCACGAAAGCTTCGCGCGCGGACCGGAAGCTTCGCGCGCGGTCCGGAAGCTTCGCGCGCGGGGCGGAGGGTCGAATTTCCCGGGAAATTCGTCTCCCGGCGCGCGGCGGACGGCGCCGGGGACGCGGCGGACGCCGCTAAGTACGCGAAACTTCGTGCTCCGGAGCGCGCGGGAAGGTCTCGGGAGCGCGCGCGAAGCTTCCGGAGCGCGCGGGAAGGTCTCGGGCGCGCGTGCGAAGCCTTCGTGCCGGCGCCGGCGGTCCCAGTTGTGTGGAAAATTGCTCGAAATCGGTGTCGCCGGTCTCTTCGCCCGAAGCTGCCGGCTTGGGCGGGGTGGCGGCGGGCTTGGCCGGCGTGGTCGCGGGCCTGCGCTGGGGCGCTTTGCGGCTCGCGAGGCCGAGGCGGATGAGGTAGCTGCGCTTCTTGATCATGGCGCGGGCCGTGGTCGACCCCTCGTCGAACCAGGCGCGGAGCTTGACGAGCGCCTCGCGCCGGCGCGCGGCATCGGGGAGCTCGGTTTGCTCGGGCAGAGGCGATGTCGGGCCGAGCGCCACGTCGACAGGGCCCTTGAGGCGCGTGGGCTCGGCCTCGTCGAGGCCGCGGGGCGCAAGGATTCTTGAGCTCCGGCCGCCGGATTCTTGCTCTCCCGGCGGGGCCCTTCAAGGGCGACGGCTGTGCGCTGAAGACGGACGGGACGGAGCTCGGAGCGCGCTCCGGCGCGCTCCTCGGCTGAGCAATGTCCTATCGCTCCGGTCAGGGCGCTTGAAGCCGGAAAACCGCGGGCGAGCGTGCGCGGGCGAGAAAAATCGCGGGGTGGAGGCAATGAGCATGAGGCATGAGAAGGAGAACGACGCGACAGGAGGCGATCCTCGTGGCGGCCGTGGCCGCCCTGGCGCTCGGCGCGGTGGGGGTCGGGTGCTTGTGGGAGCGGGAGGACCACACCTTCGGGAGCTTCTGCGCGGTCTCGGAGGGCGGCGAGGAGCATTGCGTCGGCGAGAACCTGGGCCCGGGCACTGCGTGGAGCCAGGCCGAGAAGGACGGCGCGCTGCCCATCGAGATGTGGGCCACGTGGCCGAACAACAAGACGCTGGAGGAGATCGTCGCGAGCAGCTACTCGCTCGACGTCTGGTTCGGCCACATCGATGAGGCGATCGAGTACGTGCGGGACGATGCGAGGAACGCCGAGTCGCTGCGGGCGACGCTCGCGGGCAAGCTCGCGTCGCTGCTCGACGAGGCGACGGCGCGCCAGAGAGCGCTATTGGCGCAGGCACCGGTCGACGCCGCCGGCAACTTCAAGAAGGCGATGATCGATAAGGCGAGCGCCGAGAAGGAGCCACTCGCCGCCGTACTCGCGGCCGACAAGCAGGCGATGGCGGTCGTGCAGGCGGTCTTCGAGCAGGCCCGGAGCGACGCCGCGCCGCTGCAATCTCGGTACGCGGGCGCGGCGGCGCGGTTCGCGGAATACCACGCGACCGAGGCGGCGGAGACGGCGGCGTACGCGGCGCTCTCGGCGCAGGCGTCGCGATTGGACATCGACGGCCTCGACGGCGCGGAGGAGGCGGTGCTCGCGGCGGCGCGCGAGGCGAGCCGGGCGCCCGGTGAGCTCGGCGCGGAGATCATGACGCTGTCGGCGGAGCTCCAGGTCTTCGCGGCCTCCTTCGACGAGGCGATGGCGCCGCACCGGGAGTTCCTGGCGACGCACGGCGCGGTGCTGCCGGACATGACGTCGGGGGCGCTGCGGTCGCTGAACGCGATGCTGGGCTATGTCGAGCGGCGCGTGGCCCGCAGCGACGCGACAGCGACGGCGCTGCTCGGCGGGATCGCGCTGCGCCGGCAGGCGCTGCGCGTGATGCAGATGGACGAAGGGGCGCGCGAGGCGATCGCGCGCTCGCGGGCCCGCCGAGCCTCGGAGGTGTTCGGCGAGGGGGCGCGCGCGCGGGTGGAGGCGCTGTCGGCTGCGCCGCCGGTGAGCGAGAAGCTGGGGCTGCCGCTCTTGGCCGAGCGGTGCGGGGAGCTCTTGGCGCTCGTGCAGCTGCGGCCGCTCTGCGAGGCGGCGGGGTCGTCGTGGCGCGACGCGGGGTGCGCCGTGCTTCGGGAGCGGTTCGACGCCGCGGAGGCCGAGCTCAGGACGGGGCTGCCGCGGAAGATCGCGGCGGGCCTCGCGGCGCTGCGGGAGAAGGGGATGGCCGCGGCGGCGCTCGACGCGGCGCAGGCGAGGCTCGACGCGGGCGACGTGAAGGGCGCCGCGATCGCGTATGACACCGCCGTGCGCGGCGCGGAGGGGACATGAGCCAGTCGAAGGATTTCACGCTGCGCGGGCGGCATGGTGCGGCGCTCCAGAAGCTCGTCGCGATGGTGACGGTGCTGGCGATGCTGGCGCCGTCGTTCGCGCGGGCCGGCACGCCGTACACCATCTTCTGGAGCAGCCAACAGGACGTCGACTCGTGCGCGAGCCCCGAACTGGAGAGGGAGGGCAGCGCCATCTTCGAGGTGAACCAGACGCCGCTGCCCACCTACGGGATCCCGGGCGCGGTGGAGATTCACGGCGACGGGTCCGCGAGCAACACGCTCGAGGCGGAGTTCGACTCGGTGCTGCTCCGCATGGGCAGGAACGACTTCCACTTCGGGGTCCACACCACGAACGGCGGCAACTGGTGTACCCACGTGCACGACGTGGTGCACCTCGTCTCGGAGCCGCTCGGGCTGAACAAGCCGCTCTTCGACATCCGCCGCGATGGGACCGGCTTCGAGGGCGACAGGAGCGTCGACCTGAGCCTGTCGGAGATCAACCCGGCGCTCGCGCGCGACATCGAGGTCCTGCTGGCCGAGCTCGCCAAGGCGCGCAAGGAGCTCGTGAGGAACGCATGGCGGGTGGATTCGCTGGCGGAGAGGATGGACCTGATCCAGCAGCTCGACACCGAGCTGAAGGACCTGGTGAGCCGGCCGCTGGACGAGATCGCGCGGACCGACCTCGACGCGATCCTCGACCGGTACAAGGACGTGATCGACGCGGAGACGCGGGCGGCGATGGAGCAGCTCGTCGACGACCTGAAGAAGAGCGTCAGCGACCTTGAGGACGAGCTCGCGCGGCTGATGGACGAGTTCGGCGCGCAGGCCGACGAGGTGGCGGACCTGGCGACGCAGGACGCGCGCGCCGAGGGGTGGAGCCCGGACGACCCGGGAGCGTACGCGCTCGGGGGGAGCGAGGTGCCGTGGGTCGAGGTGCCGGACATCGCGGAGGTGGAGGGAGCGTTCGAGGAGGGGAGGGACCCGTACGCGGCGTACGCCGACGCGGTGATCGCGGCGCTGGAGGCCGACGTGAGCGGCCGGGTGGTGGTCCTCCGGGCGGACTTCGTGGCGAACGTGCGGGCGTGGCGGGCGAACAGCGCGGCGCTGGAGATCGCGCTGCGCGACCGGATGGGGGTGTCGCTGGCGGAGACGAACGCGTTCCTGAACGCGCAGAACCGGATCACGGGGTTCGTGCGGCAGTTCATGGATGCGTCGGACTGGTTCGAGGACTCACCCGTGCCGGCGGATTTGCGGGCGCAGGTGGACACGGTGCTCAAGCCGCGGTTCGATGCGCTCGCGGATCAGATGAAGGACAACCTCAACCTGTGGACGGGGGACGGGCTCGACCTGGAGCAAACGCAGCTCTACCAGACGATCAGCGCGTTCGCGGGCGCGATGTCGACGGTCGGCGAAGGCGTCGAGGCGTACGCGGAGGTGATGCAGACGCTGGTGCACGCGACGACGCGCATCGGGGTGGGGTTCGTGCCCGTGGTCGGGCCGACGCTCGACCTGTGCGAGGCGGTGACGGGCAAGGAGTGGTGCCTGCCGGCCGGGCGAGAGCTCAGCGACGAGGAGCGGATCTTCTCGGGGCTGGGCTTCGGGCTCGGGGCGGTCGGGCACATCTGGCACGGCGTCGCCGCCGCCGGCGCGCTACCGCCGCGTGGGATCCGGATCGCCGGGGAGATCGCGGAGGTCGATAAGGTCGTTGTCAAGGGGTTCGAGGTATGGAGGCTCCGCGGGTTCAAGACGCTGAAAGGGCACGTCACGGAAGCCGGGTTCAACACCTTCGAGAAGGCGGCGATCAGCCACATGACCCGCGAAGGGCGGGCGCTCCTCGGCGTCGGGGACGAGGGCGTGCGCGAGATGCTCAAGATGCCAGCGAGCGTGAAGGCTCCAGACTTCGTGACGGTGTCCCGGGGGCAGAAGCTGATCGTGAGCGAGGTGAAGGGGGGGAAATGAAATCAAGGTCAAGGAAGTGATCAAGCAGTTGTCAAGCGGGATGGAGGGGCTGCGACAGAAAGGGGTCGTCGGAGATGTCGAGCAGGTCGAGCTCATCATGGCGCGGGGTGGCAAGTTCAGCCCGGAAAATACCTACAGCATCAAGGACGGATACCTCTTCAATGTGAAGAAGGGCAAGAGGGAGCCCCTGAACGGGTTCAACAGACCCATCCGGGTGATCCAGCTATGAGCGACTCAGGACCGTGGTTCTTCGCCTGGTGTGATGGCGCACAGATACTTGACGTGTATCTCGCAACGTTGTCGGCGCTCGTGCACCCAGGAACTCAGATGACCGTAATGAATGACGGTAACCTCACCGACACGACGTCCATGGACGAGGCGGTCGCGATGATCCGCGCCGAGTTCGCCGAAGGTCCTTCCGGTGGAGCACTCTTCGACGTCATGCTGAGCGGCACCAAGCGCCTCTTCGGTTGCAGCAGTGACTGCTACACCGAAGAGGCCGCCCGTGACATTTCGGCCGGCCCCATCGACATGGCCACGTGCGACCAGCGTAGGTTTCTCTGCTCCTACCTCGAGCTCGCCTGGGGCAGGGGCCCGCGCTCGATCGAGGCCGAGGCCGCGGTCGCATGGCACCTGCTCCGGGATGACCTCGAGGACCTCCTCCTACGCCTCTGCGCGCCGGACGCGAGCGGGCGCATCCGGACCGGCGCATGCGCGAACGCAGGGGACTGGATCGCGCCCGTCCGCATGTGCGCGACGTACAACGCGGATGCCCGGGACATCGCGCGCGATCTCGCCCTCTCGTGGCTACAGCGCCACGACAAGGAGATGGTATCGCGCAACGCGGGCCTGTCGCTGGAAGCGCTCCGCGCGCGGGTGGAAACCGCGCCGGCCGGAGCGCGCGTCCCGCTCAAGGGCGGCAGCGACCGCGCGCACGCGCTCTCCCGCGAGACCGTCCTCAAGGCGCTGGCAACGCCGCCCTCCGCCCTGCTGGAGGCGCTCGAGGCCGCGGCGGCGCCCGACGAGGCGTGGCGCGCCGCAGAGCCGCGCGCGCGAGAGATCCTGGCGCTGACGAGCCAGATCGCGGAGACGGGCGAAGGCCCGCCCAGGTGGGCGGTGCACACGGACACGCGCCCACGTCCGCTTCCTCCGAAAGCACGCGCCTTTTCACGTGCGCCGCCTCGCGGGCGGCGGCGTGATCCTGGCGACCCACCCATTCCGCTCGCTCTGGCCGCTCTGGGTCGACGCGCTCTTCTCGCTCGGCCTGATGCCCTGACCCAGCAACCTCATGAGGGTGAACCAAGGATGAAACCAGGGCCGTACTTCTTCGCCTGGTGTGACGAGGCAGAGCGGGTCGACGCGTTCGCGGCGGCGTTGCCGGCTCTCGTTGCACGAGGGAGTTATATCAGCGTGAGGATGGGCTCCGACGTGGATCGCTCGGTGAACTTCGTGGACGAGGCGGTCGCGATGATCCGCGCCCACTTCGGACGCACCGACGCCGAGACCTACTTCGCCATGGAGCTCGACGACCGACGCACGTTCTATGGCCACTATC
Organism: Sorangium sp. So ce836; assembly: GCF_028553905.1. Taxonomy (NCBI): domain Bacteria; kingdom Pseudomonadati; phylum Myxococcota; order Polyangiales; family Polyangiaceae; genus Sorangium; species Sorangium sp. So ce836. The sequence continues at coordinate 13,322,157 of NZ_CP102233.1, forward strand.
GCTGCTTCACGGGCAAGAGCGAACGTCTCAAGCCACGGGGCCCCATCCACATGGTTCCTGCCAGCGCGGCGGACATTCTCCCGCTGGATTTGTACCTCGCCCTGGGCAACGGCCCGCGCTCCGTGGAGGCGGAAGCCGAGCTCACGTGGCACATCGTTCTGGACGACCTCGAGGACCTGCTGCTCCGCCTCTGCGCGCCCGACGCGAGCAGGCGCGTCTCGACCGGCGGCTGCACGAGCGCGTGGACCTGGCTCGCGCCGGTCTCGATGTGCGCGACGTACCACGCGGACGCCCGCGACATCGCGCGCGATCTGGCCCTGTCGTGGGTCAGCCTCGACGACAAGGAAAAGGTCTCGCTGATCGCGGGCATGTCGCTGGAGGCGCTGCACGCGCGTATCGACGCCGCGCCGACCGGGGCGCGCGTGGTTCCGACGGACAAGAGCGGGCGCTCGATCCCGCTCTTCCGCGAGACCGTCCTCAAGGCGCTGGCCATGCCGGGCTCCGCCCTGATCGAGGCGCTCGTGGCGGCCGCCGATGTGCCTGACGAGGCGTGGCGCGCCGCGGCGCCGCGCGCCGAGGAGATCCACAACCTGACGGTGCAGGCCAGGGCGCGCGGCGAGTCGTTCACCCGCGGCGGCGGGCCCCTCACCTGGGTGGAATTGACGGGCGAGCATGTCTATTTTCTTGTCGACCACGCCCCGTTCCACGTGCGCCGCCTCCCGGGCGGTGGCGTGCTCCTGGCCACCCACCCGTACCGCACGCTCTGGCCGCTCTGGGCCGACGCGCTCTTCGCGCTCGGCCTGATGTCCTGACGCAGCGCGCACGCTTCTTCTCGGAGCCTCGCATCCGAGCGAGCACGTGCCAGACGGGATACCCCTCCCCGAGCGCGCGGAGCGCGCGATGAGGGAGGGGCGGACCGCGCGGCTCACATGTCGAGCAGCAGCTGCGTCAGGATGTAGTTCGTGACCAGCACGGTGACGCAGCTCTCGACGACGGCGCGCGTGGTCGCGACGCCGACGCCGCGCGCGCCGCCCGAGGCGAAGAAGCCGTGGCGGCACGAGATCGACGAGACGATGAAGCCGAAGACGCACGCCTTGATGAGCCCCATCGAGATGTCCTTGGGCAAGGCGAAGTCGCGGATGCTCTGGAAGAACGCGCCCTCGTCGCCGCCGAGCCAGAGCACGGCGACGAGGTACGAGCCGCACATGCCGACGCTCGTGTAGAGGATGCAGAGGAGCGGCAGCATCACCGTCGCGGCGAAGAGGCGGGGCGAGAGCAGGTACTGCACGGGGCTCACGCCCATCGTCGCGATCGCGTCGATCTGCTCGGTGACGCGCATGTTGCCGAGCTCCGCGGCCATGGCGCTGCCGGCGCGGGCGGTGACCATGATCGCCGAGAAGACCGGCGCGAGCTCGCGGGCCAGCGAGACCGCGACGAGGCCGCCGACGCGGCCCTCGGCGCTGAACGCACGCAGCGCGTAGGACGTCTGCAGCGTCACGACCATGCCGCTGAAGACGCCGGTCAGGCCGACGATGAAGACCGACTGCGCGCCCATGAAGTCCATCGCCGCCAGGAACTGCGCGGGGCGAAACGGCGGGCGCACGAGCCAGACCAGCGTCTGGAACGTCAGCGTGACGATGTTGCCGATGTTGTCGAAGAACGCGAGGACCGGCTCCAGCGCCTTGGTGAGCAGCTCGCTCCGGCTGGTCTCAGCGCCTTCCTTCACCGTGCGCTCTTGTATCACGCAACGCGGCCGCGCACGGGGTCGGGCGTGCGAGCTGCGGCGCAGCCCGGCAGCCCGGTCGCCTCCTCGTGCGGCTGCGTCCGCCCAGGAGGTGCGGGCACCGGAGAGCCGGCTGCGGAGCGGCGACCGGCAGCGTCGATCCGGGAGCCGTACGGGGTCGAGCCGCGCCGCCGCGGCGGCGCCTACGCACCCTGCGGTGCCGGCTACGCCCCGATGGAGGCGTGGCACGGCGGCGAGGGCGAGCGAGGACGCGGTCACCTCGGCGCTCAACCTGCCCGAGGAGGCGGCGGGCGAACACGGCGAGGCTGGCGAAACCGCTAGCTCCCCACGTTTCCAGCGCGTATCACCCGTCGAGCCTCGATGCGAATCGACGAGATCAGGCTGATCAACTTCCGCGCCTTCGAGCGGTTCGCGCTGCAGCTGGAGCCGCGGCTCACGGTGCTCGTCGGCCGCAACGGGACGGGCAAGACGACCGTGCTCGAAGGGCTGGCGGTGGCGCTGGGCGCGTGGCTGAGCTTCTTCAACGCGAGCCGGGATGATCGCCCGATCCCGAGGTCGGCGGCACGCTTCGTGACCACGATGCACGACGGCGTCCCGAGCGTGGCGACATGTTACCCGGTGCGCGTCGAAGCGAACGGACAGACGCTGATGGGGTCGGCAGGGTGGGCGAGGGAGCTCCGCAGCGCCGACGGCCGCACGACGACGAGCGGCATCACATCGGACGGTCGAACGGTCCTGCTGGAAGCGAACCAAGTCCAAAAGATTCGGCGCGACATCGAGGGTGGCATGGCGGATACCGAGCCCATCGCGCTCCCGGTGCTCGCTTACTACGGCACAGGTCGGCTCTGGCGCCACAAGCGGGACAAGATGCCCGAGAAGGCGGGCCTGAAGTCCAGGCTTCAAGGCTACCGGGCGGCGCTCGAGGCCGCGTCCGACCAGAAGGGGTTCGAGGCCTGGATGGCCTGGCGCGAGGAAGATCGCGTCCAGCGGCTCGCGCGCGCCGCGGAGGAGGGGCGTCCGCTCTCCGAGGTGCGCAGCCCCGAGCTGGAGGGGGTGAGCGCGGCGGCCTGCGCCTGCCTCGAGGGCGCCCGCCGGATCTACTACAGCGCCAACTACCAGGAGCTGCGCGTCGATTTCAAGGACGGATCCTCCCTCCCCTTCGGCGCCCTCTCCGACGGCCAGCGGAACCTCATCGCCGTGGCGGCGGACATCGCGTGGCGCGCGACGCAGCTCAACCCGTCTCTCGGCGCGGAGGCCCCGGCGCGGGCGACGGGCGTCGTGCTCATCGACGAGGTGGATCTCCACCTCCACCCCGCGTGGCAATGGCGCGTGCTCGACGATCTCCTTCACGCCTTCCCGGGCCTCCAGTTCGTCGTGACGACGCACTCGCCTCAGGTGATGTCCGCAGCCCCGCGCGGCTCGGTGCGCCTCCTCGACCCGGATCACCAGGCGCACCGGGTCGAGAGGATCGCGGGAAAGGACACCAACACCATCCTGGAGGATATCCTCGGTGCCCCGTCGCGCCTGAAAGTAATCCAAGAGAAGCTCGATGAGCTCGCGCGGCAAATCGACGACGGCCAGCTCGTGGAGGCGAAGGCGCTGCTGGCGGAGCTGTCGAGCATCCTCGGCGAGGATGACACTCAGATCGTCGCCGCGCGATGGGAGCTCTCCATGGCGGAGACGGGGAATGCGCCGGATTGAGAAGGACCGCGAACCCAGCTGCCTGGCCGACCTCCGGAGTACGCCCGGCGCCGACTGGAGCTCGGTGCATGGAACGCAGAAGCAGCAGATGCGGGAGTACGCGTTCAAGGAGCAGCGCGGGCTCTGCGCATACTGCATGTCCCGGCTGTCGGAGCCGCCCAGCGATAAGGGCATGAAGATCGAGCACTTCGACGCCCGCGCCCTCTCCCCCGAACGGGTCTTCGACTGGGGCAACCTCCTCGGAGTTTGCATGGGCGGACTGGGCATCCACGGAGATCCCGGAGAGGGCGGAGGAGACCACCGCGCCCGCTATCACTGCGACACCTATCGGGGATATATCCCAAGAAAAGAGGAGCAGCGGCTCGGGCTGAATCCGGCGGCGTTCCCGCCCGATGTCAGCTCGATGTTCTCGTACACGAACCAGGGCGAGATGCGGCCCGCGCACGGCCTGGAGCCCACGATGCGCGCCAGCGCCGAAGCGCAGATCGATCGTCTGAACCTCAACATCCGCCGCCTTCAGCGGAACCGGGAGGCTGTGATCGGTGCTCTCCGCTCGGAATTTCGAAGGAAACCGCCGAAAGTCGCGCGCGTGAAGGAGCTACTGAAGCATTGGTCGACGCCGGATGGTACCGGACTGTTGCCTCCCCACTGCCAGGCTGCAGTCTACTACCTGGAGAAGAAGCTCCGGCAACTCGGGTGAAGCGGCGCATGCGGATCGCCCTCGTTGAAGGCGCGTCGCGCCTTCGACTCACGCAGCACTCCCTCCACCGAGCCGTTTGCCTGCGGCTACGTCGCGCACGATGCACCGAGCCTACAGGGGCCGCTCTCTCTCCAGCGCCGCGAGCACCTCGCCGCTCCGCGCGCCCGTCGCCCGGATCTCGGCGGCGCGGCCGGGCGCCGCGGCGTCCTCGGGGGCGGCGAGGTGGATCAGGAGCGCGTCGCCGCCGAGCGCCTCCACGAACGGCTCGCCCCACTCCACGATGACGAGCGCCCCCTCCGCGCGGCGCTCGCGCAGCCCGAGCTGAGCGAGCTCCGCGGCCGCGCCGCCGGGCGCGCCCTCCGCAGGGGAGGCGCCGCCGAGGCGGTAGGCGTCGGCGTGCGCGATCGGGACGCGGCCCTCGTGCTCGTGGACCAGCGTGAACGTCGGGCTCGTGATCGGCAGCTCCGGCGGCACGCCGAGCGCCCGGCACAGGGCGCGGGCGAAGAACGTCTTCCCGGCGCCGAGGTCGCCGGCGAGGACCACCAGATCGCCGCCCGCGAGGCGGTCGGCGAGCGCGCGCGCGAGGCGGATGGTGCTGCGGCGGCTTGGCAGCTCGACGCGCATGCGTCAGAACCGCGCCCCCGCGCCGAGCGTCGCGCCGAGCAGGAGCAGGGAGCCGTCCCCCGTGGGAACCCACCGGAGGTTGCCGAGCTGCGCCTCGAGCTGCACCGAGGGGCTCAACGCGAGCGCGACGTCGAGCGACGCCCCGATCAGCGGGTGCACCTCGAGGTCGCCGCGGTACGTCGCGCCGCCCGGGCCCACGGCGCCCGCGCCCGACCGGAAGAACGCGCCGGCGTGGAGCGCGGGGCCGACGTGGAGCGGGAACGCGCGCCACGCGCCGCCCTCGGGCGTCCGGCTGGGCGTCAGCATCAGGCGCGCGCCGCCCTCGATCCAGCCGGCGAACGGCCCGACCAGGTTGCCGCCGCCGCCGGCGAACAGCTCGAGCCCGCGATCGCCGACCGCGTAGGCCGCGCGCGCCGCCCCGACCAGCGAGGCCGCGCTGCCGCTCGCGCCCGGGAGGCGCGCCGCCGCGACGGCGGCCCCGAGCGACGCGGACACGGCGAAGCGGCGCCCGCCCGAGTACGCAGGCCAGACCCGCTCGGGCCCGAGCGGGTACGCCATCTGCACCTCGTTCGCGGGCGGCGCCGGCGGCGGCGCAGGCACCGGCGGCAGCACCGTGGCGCCGGCGGACGAGGGCGCGGGCGGCGGCGCGGCGCCCGCGGGGCGCTCCCAGGGGAGCTCGCCGACGCCGACGCCCTCGGGGCGGAGGAGCACCGCAAGCATCTCCTGCGTCTGCTGGGCCGACCGGTCCCGGTCGACCTCCCGCGCGACCGACTCGACCCGGCCGGTCGAGGCGAGGTACGCGGTGAGCTCGACCCTGGCGGTCGTGACCGCCGGCTCGACGGTGCCGCTCAGGACCCAGTCCGCGCCCGTTTGCGCGCTCACGGCGCGGTACTCGTCCGTGGTGTCGGCGACGCCGTCGGCCACGCCCTTGAGCGCGGCCGCGACCGCGCCGTCCGGCACCGCGGTGTGGCCGAGGGCGGCGAGCCCGGCCGCGACCTCGGCCTGCGCGGCGCTCCGGGCGGCCTCGTCGGTGCCGCCGCGCGCGGGGAGCACCGCCACGCGATCGGCGAGCGCGGCCGGGGCGATCGCCGTCAGCGCGGCGGCGGCGGCACAGGAGAGGGCTCGGCGGATCATGCGGCGCATGCTACGCCCCCCGCGGCGCCGGAGCAGCCCCGGGACGACGCGGCGGCACGCTCTCCACGCCACGCACGCGGCCCGCACGGCGGCAAGGCGCCGGCGAGGCGGGCCGCCACGCGCGGCGACCAGGCGCCGGCCAGGCGCGCGGCCCCGCGCGGCGGCCGCGCGCTCGTCCGGCGGCTCGCCCCGCTCATCGCGCCTTCTCGATCTCGCGGTAGCCGACCACCCTCGGCAGCACGCGCTTTCCGCCGAAGCCGGTCGCCGACGTCGTCCAGAGCTCCACCGTCGCGCTGCTCAGGGCGCTCGCCGCCGCGAGGCGCCGCGCCTTCACCTCGGCCGGGTCCTCGGTGCCCGTCTTCGGCAGCCGCTGCACGCCGGCCCAGTCGAGGACGCCGGCGTCGCGCCCGAGCGCCGCCCAGAAGCTCGGCGGCGACGGGTGGGTGGCGAGCCACACCGCGAGCGCGGCGCTCGCGCCCGGCGCGCCCGCGGGCGCGCTCGCGTCGCCAGCGCCCGGCGGACGCTGCGCGCCCGCGGGCGCCGCGACGAGCGGGAAGAGCCCCGCCGTCGCGACGAGCGATCCGGGCGGCGGCGGCACGGCCGTCTCGAAGCCGAGCGCGAGCGTCACCGCGCGCGGCGCGGCGCGGATCGCCTGCTCCGCGCACGGCGCGTCCCCGGCCAGGATGATCCCCCGGACCGCCGGCGGCCGGAGGGCGCGCGGATCGAAGGCCGCGTCGCACGGGAGCGCGAGCGCGACGCCGCGCTCGGCCAGCGCCGGGGCCGGCGCGCCGGCGGCGCCGCCCACGAGCGCCACCGGCCTCGCGCCCCGCTCCGCGAGCGCGGCGGCCAGCACCTCGATGCCCCGCGCGGGCTCCTCGCCCACGACGAACACGAACGCGCCGTCGAGCGCCGCCGGCTCCGGCGGGTGGACGAGCAGCACCGGGATCGCGTTCGCCCGCGCGAACTTCGCCACCGCGGTCGCCTGCTCGCGATCGGAGCCGGCGATCAGCACCGCGGCGCCCTCGGCGGTGAGGCTGCTCAGCGCCTCGTCGACGCTGCCCTGGCCGCCGTCGTCGCGGCTCACGAGCCGCGCGTCCGACCCGGGCCTCAGCAGCCCGAGCCCGTGCGCCACGCCGGCCGCCATCTCGACGCCCCGCCGGCGCGACTCGGACGTGCGCGTCGACAAGAGGAGGCCCACCGTGGGCGGCTCGACGCGCGCCGTCCCCGCGCCGGCCGCGAGCTCCGAGATCGCGTCGCCCTGGTTGCCGAGCAGCGCGCCGGCCCGGTCGAGCAGCTCCTTCGCGAGCGCCACGTCGCGCCGCTCGCGGGCGACGATCGCGAGGCGCTCGGCGACCAGCGAGCGCAGGTCGACCTGCGGGTCCACGACCTCGCCGGCCGCCTCGCCGGCGCGCATCGCGGCGACGAGGTGGGCGAGCGGCACCTTGCGCAGGAGCGCCCCGATCTGCGCCCGGATCGCGGCGCGGTCGTCGTCGTCCGCCTCGCGCAGCCACACGCCCATCAGCTCGATCGCCTGCGTCCACGCGCCCGCCTCCATCGCGGCGGTCGTGACCTCCTCGTTGAGGAGCGAGCGGACGTACGCGTCGATGACCTTGCTCACCAGCGGGCGCAGCACCCCGAAGGCCGGCTTCGGCTTGCCGTCGCGCCGGAGCGCCGCGCCGCGGAGCACGCGCGCTAGGTCCTCGGTCGCGCCCGGCCCCTCGGCTTCGACCTCGGCCGCGAGCGCCTCGGCGCGGCGGAGGTCGCCTCGCTCCAGCGCGATCCACGCGAGGTGGGCGGTCGCGACGCGCGCGAGGCCGTCGCCCGCGTGGCGGCCGCGGAAGGCGAGCAGCTCCGGCTCGAGCGCGATGCGCTCGGCGCGCGCGCCGCTCGCGAAGCGCGAGAGGATGCGGCGCAGCTCGGCCTGGGCCTCGGGCGACCCGCCGAGCGCCGGGCTCACCGCCTCGGCGCCGTCCTGCGCGCCGCAGCCGGCGCCGGCGATCGCCGCGCCGAGCGCGATCAGCGCCGCGCCAGCGATCGCCGGCACACCGGCGAGGAGCGGCCGCCGTCGCCGCGCGGCGCGCCGCCCGGGCGCGCCGCCGGTCGACGCGCCGAAGGCAGCGGAAAACCGGCCAGAATTGTCGACTGCGTTCACCTTGACGTCACCCGGGGCATCCCATACACCCGCCGCGCCCGCCTTCCATCGAGGTCAGCGTGTCCGAGGCAACCCCCGCGAGATCGCTCTTCCACAAGAGCCGCCGGTCCTTTCTCCTGCGCAAGCTGCATTCTCTCACCGGCGCCCTCCCCGTGGGCGGTTTCCTGCTCTTCCACTTCTGGACGAACGCGAAGGCGCTCCAGGGGCAGGAGCGGTTCGACGCGGCGGTCTCCGAGATCTCGCACATGCCGTACCTGCCGGTGCTCGAGATCGGGCTCGTCGTGCTGCCGCTCGCGTTCCACGCCCTCTACGGGGTCAAGCTGGTGCTCGAGGGCAAGCCGAACGTCGGCAGCTACACGTTCTCGCGCAACTGGATGTACACGATGCAGCGGGTCACGGGGGTGCTCGCGTTCGCGTTCATCGCGTTCCACCTCTGGCAGTACTGGGCGCAGAAGTGGCTGGGCCGGATGGCGCCCGAGGAGTTCTACCCGCGGCTGTGCGCCGACATGGCGTCGACCGTGGGCGGCGTCCCGGTGATCGCGCTCGTCTACATCTTCGGCATCGCGGCGAGCGTGTTCCACTTCGCCAACGGCCTCTGGGGCTTCTGCTTCTCGTGGGGGGTCACCGTGTCGCGCCGGGCGCAGCGGATGGCCGCGGTGGTCTTCGGCGCGGTCGGCCTCGCGGTCTTCGTGCTCGGCGCCAACACCGTGATCTACTTCGCGACCGGCGCGCCGTTCCCCGGCACGCCGAGCCCGGCCGCGGAGGGCGCGCGCACGTGCGCGGAGATCGCCGCCGGGCCCGGGCGCGCCGCGCTGGCCGCGCCGGCCTCGCACTGACCATCGTATCGGCCGCGCCCGGGTGGGAGCGGCGCGGGAGCATCGGGATCGAACATGGCCGCGAAGAGCACGACGAGGAGCGAGGGGGGGAAGGTTCGGCGCGTGATCGTCGTCGGGGGCGGCCTCGCCGGCCTGATGACGGTGATCAAGCTGTGCGAGGCGAAGGTCCCGGTCGACCTGATCTCCCTCGTGCCGGTGAAGCGCTCGCACTCGGTGTGCGCGCAGGGCGGCATCAACGCCTCGGTGAACACGAAGGGCGAGGGGGACAGCCCCCAGGTGCACCTCGAGGAGACCGCCTACGGCGGCGATTTCCTCGCGAACCAGCCGCCGATCAAGGGGATGGCCGAGGCCGCGCCCGGCATCGTGTACATGCTCGATCGCATGGGCGTGCCGTTCAACCGGACGCCCGAGGGCCTGCTCGACTTCCGCCGGTTCGGCGGCACGCTGTACCACCGCACGGCGTTCGCGGGCGCGACGACGGGGCAGCAGCTGCTCTACGCGCTCGACGAGCAGGTGCGGCGGTTCGAGCTCGCCGACGTGACCGACGAGCACGGCGTGGCGATCCCGGGCGAGAAGATGGTCCGGAAGCACGAGTTCTGGGACTTCATCGAGGCGATCCTCGACGACTCCGGCACGTGCGTCGGCTGCGTCGCGCAGGACCTGAAGACGATGCAGATCCGCGCGTTCACCGGCGACGCGGTCGTGCTCGCGACCGGCGGCTGCGGCATCGTCTTCGGCCGCTCCACGCTGAGCGTCATCTGCACGGGGACGGCCGCGTCGGCGGTCTACCAGCAGGGCGCGGTGTACGCGAACGGCGAGTTCATCCAGGTGCACCCGACGGCGATCCCGGGCGCGGACAAGCTGCGGCTCATCTCGGAGAGCGCGCGCGGCGAGGGCGGCCGCGTCTGGGTGCCGAAGGACAAGGGCGAGACGCGGAGCCCGCGGGACATCCCCGAGAAGGAGCGCGACTACTTCCTCGAGCGGATGTACCCCGGCTACGGCAACCTCGTCCCGCGGGACATCGCGTCGCGCGCGATCTTCCGGACGTGCTTCCACGAGGGGCGCGGCATCTGGAGCGCCGCGACGGGCCGGAACGAGAACGAGGTCTACCTCGACCTGACCCACAAGGACGAGAAGTTCCTCCGGGCGAAGCTCGCGGGCATCCTCGAGATCTACGAGAAGTTCGCGGGCACCGACCCGTACAAGAACCCGATGAAGGTCTTCCCGGCGGTCCATTACTCGATGGGCGGCCTGTGGGTCGACTACGAGGCGGACGCGCGGGGCTCGCTCAAGGCGGGGTCGCCGCGCAACCACGCGACGAGCATCCCGGGCCTCTACGCGGTGGGCGAGGTGGACTACCAGTACCACGGGGCCAACCGGCTCGGCGCCAACTCGCTGCTCTCGTGCATCTACGGCGGCATGGTGTGCGGTCCTGCGGTCGCGACGTATCAGAAGAGCATCAAGCGGAGCGCCCTGGACCTGCCGCGCTCGATCTTCGACAAGGCCGAGAAGCGCGCCGAGGCCGACTACCAGCGCATCCTGACGCAGAACCAGGACGCGAAGCAGCCGGAGAACGCGTACCGGCTGCACCAGGAGCTCGGCGAGACGATGCTGCGCGACTGCACGATCGAGCGCGACAACGCCACGCTCGATCGGGTGCTCGAGAAGCTCGGCGAGCTCGAGGAGCGGGCGGGGCGGATCAAGAGCACGGACACGGCCCCGCGGGTGAACCAGGGGGCGCAGTTCGTGCGGCACCTCGAGAACATGCTGGTGCTCGCGCGGGTCATTGCGCAGGGGGCGAGGAACCGCGACGAGTCGCGCGGGGCGCACTACAAGCCGGAGTTCCCGGCGCGGAACGACGCCGAGTGGCAGCGCACGACGCTGGCGCGCCACGAGGAGAAGGGCGCCGTGAGGTTCATCCGCGCGTTCGACTACGCGTGCGCCGGCCAGTCGATCCACGTGACCGACACGGTGGACACGTCGCTGGTGGCGCCGCGGGAGCGCAAGTACGAGCAGGCGGGCGCGGCGAGCGCGCAGGCGACGGGGAAGCTGTCGCAGAAGAGCGTGTAGGATGGCCAAGGCGAGCGGAGACAAGGCGAACGGGGCGGCGGCGCCGGCCGAGGCGCGGGGCGAGGGCCGGCTGGTGCACCTGCGCGTGCGGCGGCAGGACACCGCGGATCGTCCGGAGACGCGGCGCTGGGAGGAGTTCAAGGTCCCGTACCTGCCGCAGATGAACGTCATCAGCGCGCTGCAGCAGATCCAGCGGGATCCGCGGACCGTGGACGGCAAGGAGGTGGCGCCGGTCGTCTGGGAGGCGGTGTGCCTGGAGGAGGTGTGCGGCTCGTGCACGATGGTGATCAACGGCCGGGTCCGACAGGCCTGCTCGGCGCTCGTCGATCAGATCGCGCCGAAGGGCGAGGTGATCACGCTGGAGCCGATGTCCAAGTTCCCGCTGGTGCGCGACCTGCTCGTGGACCGGAGCCGGATGTTCGAGGACATGAAGCGGGTCCGCGCGTGGATCGACATCGACGGCACGCACGAGCTCGGCCCGGGTCCGCGCGAGTCGCCGGAGCGGCAGGAGGAGCGGTATCCGCTCTCCCGCTGCATGACGTGCGGCTGCTGCGTCGAGGCGTGCCCGCAGTACAATGATGGGACGAAGTTCGTCGGCGCCTTCGCGATCAACCTGGTGCGGCTCTACAACATGCACCCTTCCGGGGCGATGCACGCGGGCGAGCGCCTGGAGTCGGTGATGGGCGAGGGCGGGATCACCGATTGCGGCAAATCGCAGAACTGCGTCGAGGTGTGCCCGAAGGAGATCCCGCTGGTCGACTCGCTCGCGACGGTCGCCCGCGACACCACCAAACGAATGCTGTTTGGGTGGTTGTTGAAGTGAGATCGCGAGCTCGTTGATCCGACGTCGCCCCTGATCCCCTGACCCGCGATAGGCCCTCGGAGCCCCCGCGCGACGCACGGCGAGCCGATGTCCGAGCGGGATCAGGGAAACGGCGTCCCCGCCCCGAACCCGAGCCCGCTCCCGAACCCCAGCCCCACCGGCTCGGTCGTGGTCTGCCGCTCCAGCTTGCGGATGCGCAGCCCGAGCAGGTGCGTGATCAGCGTGCAGGTCTGGTGCGCGCGCGGCGTCACGCCGCACCCCAGCCAGACGCCGAACGGCTCCCGCTCGCCCTCCTCGACGTAGCGGATCACCGCGCCGCTCTGGGCGACCGTGAGCCACGCGCTCGCCTCGCCCGGCAGCGACGCGTGCAGCACGCCGAGCTGGCCCAGCGGGTCGTCGTTCGGGCCGATGACCCGGCCGTCCGGCTCGAGCAACGCCAGCGGCTCGGCCTCCAGGCCGAACACCCGCCCGCCGCGATCCACGTTGAGCTGGTGCTCGCCGTTCACGAGGATCTTGCCGTCGGGCAGGACGTCGACCGCGAGGTTTCCGTGCACCCAGCGCGCGCGCGGGATGTCGAGCAGCGCGCCGCCGCGGGCCCAGTTGGCCGGGGGCGCCGCGGTGCACGCCGCGAGCAGCGCGAGCGGCACGACGAGAGCGAGGCGTCGCATGCGCCGAGCATACCGCAGCGGCGCGCGGCGTTGTCGGCCGGCGCGCCACGGCGGCGCGGCGGCGGCGTCTCGCCGGCGCGCTAGCGCAGCGCTACACCTTCTCGGTACCCGTCGTGCCGAGCAGCCCCGTCGGCTTCACGAGGAGCACCCCGATCAGCACCGCGAACACGAGGACGTCCTGCAAGCCCGAGTAGGGCGTGAGCTTCGTCATCTCGCCGATGACCCCGATCAGCATGCCCCCGAGCATCGCGCCCGTGATGTTGCCGATGCCGCCGATGACCGCCGCCACGAAGGCCCGGTTGCCGATCACCACGCCCATCGTGGGATACACCTGCGACTGATCCAGGCAGTAGAGCACCGCGCCCACCGCCGCGAGCATCGAGCCCGTGACGAAGGTCAGCGCGATGATGCGGTTCGTGCGGATGCCCATCAGCCGGGCGGCCTCGACGTTCACGCTGAGCGCGCGCATCGCCTTGCCCGTCCAGGTGCGCCGCACGAGCAGCTCCAGGCCGATCATCACGACGATCGAGGTGACGAAGATCACCTTGCGCGTGTGCTCGATCGGCAAGAGCTGCGGATAGCCGCGGTAGCGCGCGGTGAAGAGGAGCTGCGCCAGGTTCTGGAGGAGGACGCTCATCCCGAGCGCCGTGACCAGCGGCGTGATCCGGGTGTTGGCCAGGCCGCGCCCCCGGGATCGCAGCGGCGCGTACGCCACCCGCTCGACCAGGACCCCGAGCACGCCCGCGAACGCCATCGCGCAGAGGGTGCCGGCCACGCCCGCGAACAGCGGCGCGTCCTGGCCTCCGAACGCCGCGATCCCGAACAGCCCGGCGAAGGCGCCCATCATGAACACCTCGCTATGAGCGAAGTTGATGAGCTTGAGGATGCCGTAAACCATCGTGTAGCCGAGGGCGACGAGGGCGATCATCGACCCCTGGGCGAGCCCCGTGATCAGGGCATTCACGATCTTCTCCATGGAGACCCCTTCACCACGCGCGCGGGGCGGAGCCCGCGCGCGCGGCACGACCACTACTGCTTCGCGGCCTTCTCGTTGACCGTCGCGTAGTAGGTAAACTGCTTGTCCTTGATCCGGACAATCACGACCGGCTTGTCGGCGTTGCGGTTCTCATCGATGGTGATGACCCCCGTCGCGCCCTGGAACCCCTTGGTGTCCTGGATGGCCTGGCGGATGTCGTCCGGCGTCATCTCCTTGGCGCGGCCCATCGCGTCGGCGAGCAGCCTGGCCGCGTCGTAGGCCTGGGCGGCCATGCTCGACGGCGTGCGCTTGTACCGCTCCTGGTACTTCTTCACGAACGCCTGCGAGTTGGGCCAGGGGACGTCCGGCGCGTAGTGGTTCGTGAAGTACGCGCCGTCGAGCTCCTCCGCGGCGTCGCGCAAGAGCTCGTTCGCGTCCCACCCGTCGGTGCCGACGAACATGCTGCCCGGCACGCCCGCGGCCTTCGCCTGCCGCGCGATCGGGGCCATCGAGGTGTAATAGATCGGCGCGTAGATCATCTCCGGGCTCGCCGACTTGAGCTCGTTGATGTACGTCGTGAAGTTGGTCTCCTTCTTGAGGAAGCTCTTCTCCATGACGATCTCCCCGCCGAGGCGCTTCATCTCGGCGCGGAACTCGTTGGCGAGGCCCGAGGAGTAGAGATCGTCGGAGGCGAAGAGGAGGCCGACCTTCTTCTTGCCGAGCGTGTTCACGATGAACTTCGCGCCCATCTGGCCCTGCACGTCGTCCGTGAAGCAGGCGCGGAACACGAAGGGGCCGACCTTCGTCACGTCCGGGTTCGTGGACGACGGCGAGATCATCGGCACCTTCTTCTTGTTCGCGACGATGCCGCCGGCGCGCGACCGGGACGAGGCGACCTCGCCGAGGAGGGCGAGCACGTGATCCCGGTCGATCAGCTGCAGGACCTTGTTGGTCGCCTCCTCGGGCTTCGACTTGTTGTCCTCGTAGAGGACGTTGATCGGCTTGCCCTTGACCCCGCCCGCTTTGTTGATCTCGTCGATGGCGAGGTCGACGCCCTCCTTCGAGTCGACGCCGAACGCCGTCTCTTCGCCCGAGAGGCTGAAGTAGGCGCCGACCTTCCACTCGGGGTCGTCCTTGGCGTGCTTGGCCGGGTCGCCGCCCGAGCCCTCGCTCTTCTTGCCGCACCCGAGCGCCATCGCGCTCAGCGCGAGCGCCCCGGCGATCATCCTCACCAAACCCCGTCGTCCGAGCATGCTGTCGTCCTCCCTGTCGCCGGGCCGCCTCGCGTGGGGGTCCGCCCGCCGGTGGCCATGGCCGCCCACGCAGCGGCCCTGAGCGCGTGTACTCATCGCGTCTACCATTGTCTACGCGGCACGTCAGCTATCTCTGGCCGCGACGCGCTCGGCACCGGCCCTCTTAAGTGTTCGATTCTCCATGGATTTCGCCGGTCGAGCCCGCCGCCGGCCCGCGCGGCGTCGGGGCTAACGCGGCCGGCTGCCGCGGCGCGCCGCGTAGCGCGCAGCACACCAGCCGGGGCGCCGCGCCCCGCGGGGCCGCTGCAGGCAGCCGGCGCAGCGCAGCCGGCGCGGCTAGCCGGCGCGGCGCGCGTGGACGAAGTGCTCGACGTTCCCCTTCGGCCCGCGCACCGCGCTGTCGACCTCCCCGACCACGGAAAAGCCCGCGGCCTCGATGGCCTGGCGCGCCTCGGCGATCGCCGCGAGGCGGGTCGCCTCGTCGCGGATGACGCCGCGCCCGCGGGCGGCGGCCTCGCGGCCCGCCTCGAACTGCGGCTTGATCAGCGCGACGAGATCGCCGGAGGGGCGGAGCAGGCGGGCGATCGCCTCGATGAGCCGAGAGATGCTGATGAAGGACGCGTCGACCACCACGAGATCGATGGGGCAGTCGAAGTCCTCGCGCCGGAGCTCGCGCGCGTTGACCCGATCGCGCACCTCGACGCGGGGATCGGCGCGGAGCTTGCTCGCGAGCTGGCCGTAGCCGACGTCGACCGCGAACACCCGCGCCGCGCCGCGCTGGAGCAGGCAGTCGGTGAAGCCGCCGGTCGAGGCGCCCACGTCGACGCAGGTCTTCCCGGCGACGTCGAGGCCGTGCTGCGCCGCGAACGCGGCGAGCGCGTGCTCGAGCTTGTCGCCGCCGCGCGAGACGAACCGGGGGCCCGACGCGACGTGGACCTCGGCGTCCTCCGGGAGCAGCGTGCCCGGCTTGTCGATGCGGCGCGGCCCGGAGGTGACCTTGCCGGCCATGATCAGCGCCTGCGCCTCGGTGCGCGAGGCGGCGAGCTTGCGGGCGACGAGCAGCGCGTCGGCGCGGACGCGGGTCACGGCGCCCCCGCCGGCGAAGGGGGAGCGAGGCCCCCGCCGCCGCCCGGGGCGGGGGCGGCCGCCGCGTCGGAGAGCGAGAGCGCGTCGCCGTGGAGCGCCCGGGCGATCGCAGCGAGGCCGTCGCCGATGCGCGGCCCCGGGCGCAGCACGGTGTCGGTGCGGAGCGGGCGCACGCGCCCCTCGCGCACGGCGCGCAGGGATCTCCAGCCGGGCGCGTCCCGGAGCATCGCCAGCCTGGGGGCGCCTTGCGCGCGCGGCGGGTCGGCGCCGTCGGCGCCGTCGGCGCCGGCCGTGCCGTCGAGGAGCACGTCGGGATCCAGCGCGAGCAGGTGCTCGACGCTGATCGACGGATAGGCGCCGCCGCGGGCGATCGCGTTCTCGCCGCCGGCGAGCCGGATGAGCTCATCGGCGAAGCTGCCGGGACCCGCGGCGAAGATGGGCGAGGTGTCGAACAGCAGGGCGACCCGGACGCGCGGTCGCCCCTTCACGGCCTGCTCGACCTCCTGGCGGCGGGCGCGGATCCGGGCGATCGCCTGCTCGGCGCCGGGGGCCGCGTCGAGCCGCCGGCCGAGCTCCGCGAGCATCTCCTCGATCTGGGCGAGCGACTCGGTCTCGGGGAAGCACGTCGCGATCCCGTGCCCGCGGAGCGCCTCTTCCAGCGCCGGCCCCGCGGGGCCGCGGGCGCCGACGACGAGGGTCGGCGAGAGCGCGATGATCGCCTCGATGCTCGGATCGGCGTAGCCGCCGACGCTGGGCAGGCGGAGCACCTCGGGCGGGTAGTCGCAGTGGCGGGAGCGGCCGACGAGCGCCGCGCCGGCGCCGATCGCGCAGACCGCCTCGGTGGTGCTGGGCGAGAGGGAGACGACGCGCGCTCCGCCCTGCGCCACCGGGGCCCGGCGCCCGCACGCCGCGAGCGCGACCGCCGCGAGCGCCGCGAGCGCGGCCCGCCGCGGGAGCGCGGCTCCGTGCGGGAGCGCGGCTCCGTGCGGGAGCGCGGCGCGCGGCATCGATGAGCGTCGCCCTTCAGCCAAGCCGATCCCGGCTGCGGCGCCGCCGCAGGCTCGCCACGGCGCCCAGGCCGGCCGCGCCGAGCAGCCAGGGGACCGGCTTCGTCGGGTCAGGCCGTGGCTGGATGCTGCACGACCCGGCAGGCGCCTCGTCCTCCCCGTCCGCTTCGACGTCGTCCTCGGGCGGCGGCTCCGGGAGCTTCGCGCAGAAGCCGAGATCGTCGTTGCAGCTGTAGCCGCTCGGGCACGTCGCGATCTCGGTGCAGGGGCGGGTGCAGTAGCCGTCGAGGCACGCGTTCGTCGAGCACTGCTCCGGCTGCTCGCAGGCGCCCCCGATCTCCGCCGAGTAGATCGGATCGGTGGGGAAGCCGGTCGCCCAGCGGGGCGCCGTGTAACCTCCGACGTCGGCGGCATGCAGGGTCGCCTCCTTAATCCATTCCGCCCAGCCGTACACATAGCCGTAAATCGGATACTCGCAGCCCTCGGCCCCGCGCGAGGTCACGCCGATCACGCGGTGCATCAGGTCGAGGCTGGGGCCGCCCGAGTCCCCCTCGCAGATGCCCGTGTCCCCGACCCACTCGGTCGGCTTCACCACGGACGCCGGGCAGCCGTCGGCCACGCAGTCGATGAAGAGGTTGTCGCGGCGCCGCCGCAGGCCCGCGCCGGTGCTCAGGTCGTTCGTCGCGCCGAAGCCGATGGCGTAGTACTCCTCGCCCCTCTCCAGGGGCACGTCGACGCGCGGGACGAGCGGCACGGCTTCGCTCTCCGGGATCAGCTCGTCCAGGATCAGGATCGCCTGGTCGTTGCCGCAGAATCTGTCCGCCCCGGTGCCGGGGAGCAGCACGATCTCGCTGCCGCTGTAGTAGCGCGAGGACCTGCCGATCTCCGCGTCGGTCGTCACGAAGATCCGCCGCGCCAGGTGCGTGTCCGTGAACCTCGTGCTCCGGCAGGTGATCTGGCCGTCCAGCTCATTGGCCATGTCCGATACGCAGTGCCGGGCCGTCAGCACCACGTTCGGGGCGATCAGGCTGCCGGTGCAGATCGCGCCGATCTCATCGTTGTAGATGCCCACGACGGCCCTGTCGCCGTCGTCCAGATAACCGTCCTGGATGGCATCTCGCGCCTCTCCGGTCTCATCGGGGAGCTCCTCCAGGGCCGAGCTGCACGCCGTAGCAGCGAGTCCCAAGGCAAGAATCAAGGTGACTCTGGGCGACCAAAACGACATCGCTAGCCTCCAAGTACTGCAATGTAGGTGCGAGCCGTGAGGCGACGCGCCGAGCCGATGATTCTAGAGGGGAATGTGCGGTCATGCACGCGCGCCACGCGCGTTGAACGACTCGACTCGTTGCATGCACTACATCGAGAGACCGTCCCGGAGCTCTTGCAGGGTCCTCAGGGTACCGACGTCCCTCGGATCCGCCATGGCGGCGCCAGGGACCTGGTGGCCGTATCCATCGTGAAAAGCCGCGGAAACGCGCGCGGCCCGGGTGTTGCGGGGCGGTGCGGCCGTGATCGATCCGGTCCTGCTCTTCGGGCTCGCGCTCGCCG
The DNA here is from genome assembly GCF_028553905.1 of Sorangium sp. So ce836. NCBI lineage: Bacteria > Pseudomonadati > Myxococcota > Polyangiales > Polyangiaceae > Sorangium > Sorangium sp. So ce836. The sequence continues at coordinate 13,340,479 of NZ_CP102233.1, forward strand.
GGGGCGCCCCGCTCGCCCTCTCCCCGATCCCCACCGCGCTCGGCGCGGCGCTCGCCGCGGCGGCGCTCCGCCGCCGGGCCGGCCGCGCGGCGCTCGCCGCCGCCGCGGTCGCGCTCGCCGTCAGCGGCCTCCGCGCCCGCGCGCTGCTCGACGGAGCGAGCGGCCTCTACGACGGCGCCGCCGATCTGCTGCATCCGCCGGCGCGCTGCGAGGTGACGGCCGCGGTCGTCGGCTCGCCGGTCGTGGTCGGGACGGCGCAGCGGCGCTCCGACGAGGCCGGCGAGGCGCCGAGCGCGCGCGTCGACGTGGAGCTCACCGGCGGGGCGTGCGGCGGGCGAGCGCTGCCGGGACCGCTCCGGGCGCGCCTCTACGGAGCGCCGCTGGATCTCGCGCGGGGCGACCGGATCGAGGTCGTCGTCGACCTCGCGCCGATCCACCTGTTCCGCAACGAGGGGCTCCGGGACGCGACCGCCGCGATCGCGCGGAGCGGGATCGTCGCGAGCGGGACGATCGTCGACGCGCGGCGGACGCTGGAGGGGCGCTCGATCGGGGCGGCGGTCGACCGCGCGCGGGCCGCGGTGCGGGCGCGCATCGAGGCCACGTTCCACCCCGACGCGGCCCCGCTCGGGCGCGCGCTCGTGCTCGGCGAGACCGACCTCACGCCCGAGGACCAGGACGCCTTCCGCGAGAGCGGCCTCGCCCACCTGCTCGCGGTCTCGGGGACGCACCTGATCCTCGCGGTGGCGGGCTTCGCCGCGGTCCTGCGCGCGCTCCTCGTCCGCGTCGGCCCGATCGCTGCCCGGTGGGACGCGGGCCGCATCACCGCGGCGCTGTGCGTGCCGGCCGCGTGGCTGTACGCCGACTTCGCCGGCGGCGGCGGATCGGCGATGCGCGCGGCGGCGATGCTCAGCTGCGCCATGGGCGCCCGGCTCCTGGGCCTCCGCCCGGTGGGCGTCCGCAACTTCGCCCTGTCGCTCGCGGGCGCCGCCGCCGTCGATCCGCTGATCGCGTGCGATCTCTCGTTCGGCCTCTCCGCGGCCGCGACCGCCGGGCTGCTCTGGCTGCAGCGGCCGCTCGCCGCGCTGCTCGTCCCCGGCGGGCGAGGGGAGGGCGGCGGCGACGGCGGCGGCTGCGTGGAGCGCGCGCCGCTCGACGCGTCGCCGCGCGCGCTCGCGCGCAAGGTCCTCGAGCCGCTGGCGACGACGCTCGCCGCCATGTTCGGGTGTACGCCGCTGCTGCTCATGAACGGCGAGACGTTCCCGCTGCTCGGCGTGGCGGCGAACGTGGTCGCCGCGCCGATCGGCGAGCTGGCGGCGCTCCCGTTCTGCCTCGCGCACGCCGTGCTCGCGTGGGCGCCGCCGGTCGAGCGCGGGTGCGCGCTCGTCGGGTCGGGCGCGCTGCTCGCGGTGCGCGCCGTCGCCCGCGCCTCGGCGGAGACCGGCGTGGTGCTGCGCCTGCCCGAGCCGTCGCCCGCCCAGCTGGCCGCGCTCGCCGCCGCGATCGCGCTCGCGTGGGCCGCGGAGCGCCGCGGCCGCCGGCTCGCCGCGCTCGCGGCCGGCGCCGCCGCGTGGCTCGCGCTCGAGGTCGTCGCCGTGCGCGCCGGCGCGCCGCGCGGCGTGCTGCGCGTCAACGTCCTCGACGTGGGGCAGGGCGACGCCATCCTCATCGACCTGCCCGAGGGCGGCGCGATGCTCGTCGACGCGGGCGGCTTCGTGGGCAGCCCGGTCGATCCGGGGGCGCGCGTCATCCGGCCGCTCCTGCGATCGCGCCGCCGCGCGCGCCTCGACGCGATCGTCCTGTCGCACCCGCACCCGGATCACTTCGGCGGCCTGCCCGCCGTGGTCGAGGGCGTGGAGGTCGGCGAGCTCTGGGACACCGGCCAGGGCGAGGCCGAGGGCGCGGGCCCGGTCTACGCGAGGCTGCTCTCGGACCTGCGCCGGCGCGGCGTGCCCATCGTGCGGCCCGCGTCGCTGTGCGGCACGCCGCGGGTGCTCTCGGGGGCGACGATCGAGGTGCTCGCGCCGTGCCCCGAGCTCCACCCCGACCGGGGCGCCAACGACAACTCCTTCGTCCTGCGCATCACCTACGGGGCTCGCTCCGCGCTGCTCGTGGGCGACGCGGAGCACGAGGCCGAGGACGCGCTCGTCTCGCGCCACGGCGCCGCGCTCCGCGCCGATCTGCTCAAGGTGGGGCACCACGGCAGCCGGACCTCGACCGGCGCGGCGCTCCTCGCGGCCGTCGACCCCTCGATCGCCGCCGTGTCCTGTGGCGTCCGCAACCGCTTCGGGCACCCGAGCCCCGAGGTGCTCTCCCGCCTGTCGGCCCGGGGCGTGGCGATCTCGCGCATGGACCGCGGCGGCGCCCTGGTCTGGGAGACCGACGGCGAGCGCGTCCTCTGGTCCCGCCCGGGCCGGCCGCCGAGCCCGGCCCCGGGCTCCGGACGGCGCCGTTCGCCGCCCGTGTCCTTGCGCCTGGACGCCCCCTGAGGGACGCTCCGGCGATGTCTCGTAGCGCGATGACGACCACGATCCGCCGCCGGCTCGCGAGCGAGATCGGTCGTATCGACAAGCAGGCGCCCTTCCGCGTCGCGCTGTCTTACCCGTCCCCGTACCGGGCTGGCATGAGCTCGCTCGGCTTTCTCCAGATCTACAAGCTGATCCAGGCCGAGCCCGGCATGGCGTGCGAGCGCGCCTTCCTGCCGGACGACGAGGGCGTGGGCGCCGAGGGCGCTCCGGTCACGTACGAGGGGCTCCGCCCCCTCTCCGACTTTCCGGTCATCGCGCTCTCGGTGGCGTACGAGCTCGAGATCGCCGGGGTCGTCCGCCTGCTCGAGCTCGCCGGGCTGCCGGCGCTCCGGGAGGAGCGCGACGGCCGCCACCCGTTCGTCCTCGCGGGCGGTCCGCTCACGTTCTCCAACCCGCTGCCGCTCGCGCCCTTCGCCGACGCGATCCTCATGGGCGAGGCCGACACGCTGGCCGTGGAGGTGCTCCGCCTGCTGCGGGACGCCCCCTCGCGCGAGGCGGCGCTCGACGCGCTGGCGGGCGTCCCCCACGTCTTCGTCCCCGCGCGCCACGGCGCGGAGATGCCCCCGGTCGCCCAGTGCGACGACGCGCTGCTGCCCGCCTGGTCACCGATCCGCGCCGAGGAGACCGAGCTCTCGAACATGTTCCTCATCGAGGCGGAGCGGGGCTGCTCGCGCGGGTGCACCTACTGCGTGATGCGCCGCTCGACCAACGGCGGCATGCGCATCGTCCCGAAGGACCGCCTCCTCGGGCTCGTCCCCGAGGACGCGAGGCGCGTCGGCCTCGTCGGCGCCGCGGTCAGCGATCACCCGAAGATCGTCGAGGTGGTCCGGACGCTCGCCGAGCGGGGCTGCGAGGTCGGGCTGAGCAGCCTCCGGCCGGACCGGCTCACCGACGAGTTCGTCGGCGCGCTGCGGCTCGCGGGCTACAAGACGCTCACGACGGCGATGGACGGCACGAGCGAGCGCGTCCGGGAGACGCTCGAGCGGCGCGCGCGGCCGAGGCACCTCCAGCGGGCGGCCGAGCTCGCGCGGCAGCACGGGATGAACCGGCTCAAGCTGTACCTCATGGTCGGCGTCCCCGGCGAGACCGACGCCGACGTCGACGAGTGCGTCGCGTTCGTCACGGAGCTCTCCCGGATCGTGCCGGTCGCGCTCGGGATCGCGCCCTTCTGCCCGAAGCGCAACACGCCGCTCCACGGCGCGCGCTTCGCGGGGATCGACGTCGTGAACAAGCGGCTCGACCGGCTCCGCCGCGGGCTGCGCGGCCGCGCCGACGTGCGCGCCACGAGCGCGCGCTGGGCGTGGGTCGAGGCGGTGCTCGCCGCCGGCGGCGAGGCCGAGGGGCGCGCGGTGCTGCAGGCGGTGCACGCGGGCGGCTCGTTCCGCGATTACGAGCGCGCGTTCGAGAGGATCAAGCGCCCGGAGCCGCCGCGTCAAAAGAGCCTGCCGCTGCTCGCGGCGGGGTGAGGGAGGGGCCGCGCGTCCCGGAGGAGCGGATGAAGACGGTGACCCTGTTCACGCGCGAGCGCTGCCACCTGTGCGAGGACGCCCACGCGGCGCTCGAGCGCGTGCGCGCCCGCCTCCCGTTCGAGCTCGCCGTGGTCGACCTGGACCGCGAGGCCGGGCCGGAGAAGCGGGCGCTGTACGACTGGGAGGTCCCCGTCGTCGAGCTGGATGGGCGGAAGATCATGAAATACCGCGTCGACGAGCGGCGGCTCGAGCGGCTGCTCGCCGGGCCGGAGCGACAGGAGTGATCTTCGGCGGCGCCGGGACGCTTCGCCCCGCTTTCGCCCCGCGCCGCGCTAGGCTATGCCCACTCCCGTGAAGTGGACGACCATCGCGCAGATCCTCTTCATCCTCGTCGCGGCCGTCGCCGTGTACGGCTTCGTGCACGCGGCGCAGAACGACCAGCGCAGCACCGGCTGCAAGGCCATGTGCGCGCTGCGCCCCGCGTACGCCGGCCGCAACCGGCTCGCGCCGGACTTCGAGCTGCCGGACATGAACGGCAAGCCGGTCCGGCTGTCGTCGTTCCGGGGCAAGACGGTCTTCTTGAACTTCTGGACCAAGACCTGCGCGCCGTGCCTGCAGGAGATGCCGGCGCTCGCGGAGCTCGGCCGGATCGCCCAGTCGCGGAAGGACTTCGTCGTCCTCACGATCTCGACCGACGAGGGGCCGGACGACGTGCGGGACGCGCTCAAGGTGGCCCTGAACGGGGATCCGCCGTTCCCGGTGCTCTTCGACCCCGAGTCCAAGGTCGTGCTGGACCAGTACGGCACGCAGCTCTACCCGGAGACGTGGATCATCGATCCGAACGGGATCATCCGGGCCCGCTTCGACGGGGCGCGGGACTGGTCGAGCAGCCTGGCCATCGACGTGGGCGAGATGGTCTCGCGCTGGGGCGGGTGCCCGGTCGAGATCTACAAGGGGCAGCCGCGCGGCGGCTTCGCCGGCCTCTGCACCGACGACTCCTGAGCGGGCTCCGGCGCGGCACCGGAAAGCGGCGTACGGAGACGCGCTGCGAGCGCGCTGCGAGCGCGCTCCGGGCGTACAGGGGGCGCGTTCCGGGCGCGAAGGGAGGAGCGCGGCGGGGGCGCGGGGCGCGCTGGCCGCTTGGCGCTTTCCCGAAAGATCGTTATGTGAGTCACCCATCATGACCGCCCGCAGGCCCACGTTGTCGACAGCGCACCCGCCGCAGCCGCCCGCAGCGAGCGAGGGGGGCGACGGGCGGGCCTCGGACGAGCGGGTCGCGGCCGCGCGGCAGGCGCTGCTCGAGGGGGTCGGCGCCGAGATCGCCGCCTCGTTCCCCGGCATCACGCGGCTCGGGGGGCAGGTCGTCGCGGCCCTCTACCTGGCGGACGTGCCGCGCTCGATGGATGAGCTCAGCCAGGAGCTCGGCCGCTCCAAGAGCAACATCTTCGCGAACCTGCGCGGCCTCGAGGCGGCCGGGATCATCGAGCGCCGGCGGGAGTCGGGGGCGCGGCACGACTCGTTCGCGCTGCGCGGCAAGTACCCCGACGTGATCGTCGGCGCCTACCTCGGCCGCCTGCGCCGCGTGGTGCAGGACAAGCGCGCGCTCGCGCGGCGCGCGCTCGCGCTGCTCGGCGACGCCGAGGGCCCGGAGGCCGACGCGATGCGCGCGCGGCTCGACGACCTGTCGCGCAAGTACGACCTGTTCGCCGAGCTGATGGAGCAGCTCTTGCCGTCGATCGACGGCCCCGTCGATCTCGAGCGGCTGATCGCGCAGGTGCCCGAGGCGGTGGTCCGTTCCCTCAACGCGGCCGCCCGCGTCGCCTGGGCCGCCGGCGACGCGATCAGCCGGCTGAGCAGCCGCGCCAGCCGCAAGCGCTGAGCGGCGCTCCCCGCACAGGAGACGGGCCCACCTCGACGTTTTCGGTGCTCAGCGCCCTTTCGTGCGCCTGCGCGCCGAAAACGCCGATCTGGGCCCGTCTCCTGTGCGGGGAGCGCCGCTCAGCCGCGCAGGGGGCGGAGGCGCCGTCAGCTCCGCGGCGGGCAGTCCCTCATCTCGATGAGGATGCCGGTCGACGTCTCGATCGCCCAACTCCGCATCCGAGCTCGAGTCGAAGATGTGTTTCCGCATTGTAGAGCGCGCGCCCCGGCCGATCACCAGGAGCACCCGAACCACGGCTCCCGCCGACATGATGGTCCCTCCAACCTCGTTGCGTTGCTGGCCGGAGCTGCCCCGCCGGGGCGCACGCAGGCGGGAAGATCATGGCTTTATCTTCCCGTCTCGATGTTGAGCTCCGGCCATCACCCCTCTCTCCGGCTCAGTCCTTGCGGAAGCGCTTGTACAGGCTGCCGAGGAGGCTGGGCCGCCCTTGCTTCGGCGCGGGCGGTTCCGGGACGGGCGCGCGCGGCTCGGGCGAACGCTCGACCTCGGCACCGCGCTCGGGTGTGGGCGACGGCGCGGCGGTAAGCGCAGGCGCAGGCGCGGCGACCTGCGCAGGCGCGGCCTCCGGCGCCGGCGGCGACGCGACATCCTGCGCGGGCGCGGCATTCGGCGCAGGCGCAGGCGCAGGCGCAGGCGCAGGCGCAGGCGCGGCGTCCTGCGCGGGCGCGGGCGGTGACGCGAGATCCTGCGCGGGCGCGGCATCCAGCGCAGGCGCGGCGTCCGGCTCGCGCAGCTCGACCGTGCCCTCCAGCGGCGACGCGGGCACGGGGATCGCCGCCGCGCGGCCCGCCAACCACGGCGCGCCCGGGGGCTCGCCGCTCTCCCGCTCGCCGCGCATCCCCGCAGGCGCGATCGGAAACGGCGCGCGCACCGCGTCGTGACCCTCGCCTCGGATCCGCGCGGGGGGCGGCAGCGCGGCCCGCGCCTCGCGGGACCGCGCCTCGCTCCCGGCCGGCGGCAGCGTGTCGTCGAGCGCGAACGTGCCCGCGAGCGGGTTCGTGCCCGCCAGCGGGTGCGTGCCCGCCAGCGGATGCGCCCGCCCGGCCGCGGCGCTCTCCGGCGCCTCGACGACGTCCTCGTCGTCGAGGGTCACCGTCGTGCTCCAGTCCGTCAGCTTCACGGTCTCCGGCGCCGCCTCCGCGAGCGGCGCCCTGGCGAGCACCTCGGCGACATCCGGCCACGGCACCGGCTCGCCCCCGACCTCCACGCCCACCGCCACGCGCAGCGCCGAGAGCGCCTCCTCCGAGGCCACCTGGAAGCTCCCGCGGAAGACCACCGCGCAGCGCTCGGCGTCGGCGTGCACGATCAGCGTGTCGCCCGAGAGCGACAGCCACCGCTGCGCGCCGTTCGGCAGGTAGATCGTCGCGAGCGCCCGCAGCGCCGGCAGGCGTGTGGCCAGCGCGGGATGATGCGGGCTCAGTCCCTCCAGCACGATCTGCTCGCCGCCGAGCACCCGGTCGAAGCGCTGATCGAGCGGCGCGGACTGGAAGTACGACCAGTCGAAATCGTCCGGGATCGACGCGACCCCCTCCAGCTCGCTGCGCGCGAGCCCGCGGAGCAGGCGCGCCCGGGCCGGCGCGATCGCCGGGATCGGCCCGAGGCCGATCGGCGCGCGCCTCCCGCCCGGCGGCAGCACGTTGGGCAGCGAGATCTTGCCGCCCGTGTCCGCGAGCGCGCCGACGCCGAAGGGGTTCTCCGGCTCGTCGGCGCCGCCCCAGGCGCGCTGGTACTCGATCGGCATCTTCACGAACGGCTCCGGCTCGGGATCCGGTAATGCCGCGGAGGCCGCTCGATCGCCGACGACCTCGAGGCGCTTGTCGACCAGCGCCGCCGCCCCGCGCACGATCGCGAGCCGCGCCGGCATCCGCCGGACCGGCACCCCGCCCGGTGCCCACGCGTGCCCCGTGAGCACCACCTCGGCGCGCTCCAGCCAGGGCGCGAGATCGCTCGCCGCGAGCAGCGGCCTCATCGGGTGGCCGCGCACGTAGACCTCGCTCCGGATCACCTCCATGGGCTCGATCCGCCGCGCCTCGCCGCCGGCGACCATCGCGAAGGTGGCCTTCGCGACGAGCGTCACGTGGAGCTGGCCGCGGCTGCGCCACAGCCTCGCGCCCGCGGCGACCGGTCCGGCGCGGAGGACGTCGAGCGGCCAGCGAGCGGCGGTCATGGGCGATCGCTCCTCCGGAGGAGAGCGCGCCGGCTCGGCCGCGCGCGGCCGGCCGGCGCTCAGTTTGTGTTGAGCTCGACGCGCAGCAGCTTGCGGCCGATGAAGAGGTAGTCGCCGTGGGCGAGCTCGCGCTCGCTCTTGATGCGCACGTAGGTGCCGTTGCGGCTGTTGAGATCGGTGAGCGTGAACTTGCCGTTGTGCTCCTCGAGCCGGCAGTGCGAGCCCGACATGTACAGGTCGACGGGGAAGTTCAGGTCGCCGCCCTCGCGCCCGATCTGCAGCGAGCTGCCGCGCGCGCACACGGTCATGCCGACCGCGCCGCCCTGGAGCACCTGGGTGAGGCGGAACGGGCTCGGGTGCTTGGGCGAGGAGTAGAAGAAGGTCCCGTCCGGATCCTGGCCGTCGGAGGCGCGCGGCGTCGGATCGAGCCGGAAGAGCTGCTCGCCCGCGAGGAACGTGTCGCCCGGCGTGATGTCGATCGTGCCGCGCACGCGGATGTACACGCCGTTCAGCGAGCCCTCGTCGCGCACGACCAGCTTGCCGTCGCGGTAGAAGAAGTTCGCGTGCTTCGGCGAGACGAACGGATCGTCCGGGAAGACGAGCTGCCCGTTGCGGCCGACGATGTGCTGCTCGGCCTTCAGGTGGAAGGAGAGGCCGTCCATGCCCTCGCCGCGGATGAGGATCAGCTTCGCCTTCGCCGGGTTCTGCATGTCCCCGAAGAACAGCGTCTGCGCGTTGAGGATCTCGGGCGGGACCGCCGTTCCGCACCTCCCGCAGAACTTGTGGCCCGAGGGAACACCGCTCGAGCAGGAACGGCAGACGTAGTTACGGGCTTGCTCCATCAGCTCCTCCTGGGAGAGTTCGGCAAATTCGCTCTTGGACGAGGTGGTCTTGGGGCTCCGCCCCGCGCCGCGCGAGCTCGTCGGGTCGAGCCGGGGCTCCGCCCTCGCGCCCAGGCTGCCGGCGGCGGGCGTCGGAGAGCGCCGGGCCGACGCGGCCGGCGCGTTCCCCCGGCGCGGCGTGAACAGGGCCAAGTCGTTCGCGCACTCAGGACAACGCGCGGTGCCCATCGGGCTCCACAGGTCGCACTGGCCACAGACGATGCCAATCTCGTGCTGCTCGGTGTGCAAACGTCTCCTCGGTGCATTGGAGGACCGCGGACCGCGGTTCTCCGACCCGCGCCAGCGGAAGGCCGCCTGGGCGGACCTCCGACCGATGAAGCGAGCCCGGGGGCGGAGGACCCTGCCCGCTGCTCGCGCTGGATCCCCGACCCGGGTGGAGAGAACCACGGTTCTAGACGTCGAAGAGCGGAGGGGTCAAGCACGAGCTGACGTGGCCGCCGGTGGTGACGTGGCCGCGGGCGCTGGCCCAGCCTGCCGGCGGTGTCAGCGCACGAAGGTGAAGCGGCGCTGGTCGTCGCTCCAGCCCCCGGCGCCCCAGAGCCGGAACACGATCCGCTGGGTGCACGCGGCGCGCGGCTGGAGGCCGAAATCGCGCGAGTCGTCGTGGTAGCTCCGGTTGTCGCTCAGCAGGAACACCGTGTCGGGCTGCACCTCCACGCGGTGGCGGCGCTCGAGCGGCGGCCTGCGCCCCGTCGCCCGCAGGTGGAGCCCGGGGCCCATCCTCACCATGTCGCACGCGACCTGGACCTCGTTGTTCGTGGCGGGGTCGACGATGCTCAGCTTCGGCTCGGTGCACGCGACCTCGGCCTCGTAGCGCTGCCCGTTCACGACCAGGGCGCTGTGGTCGACCTCGACCGTGTCGCCCGGCACGCCCGCGATCCGGCCGACGATGTGGCTGCCGGGGACCTCGGGATCCGGGCACCGCACCAGCTCGCCGAAGCCGGGCGTGCCCCGCGTCAGCACGACGACCACATCGCCCGGGGCGAGGCTCGGCGCGATCGAGGCGCCGAGGCTCGGGTCGTCCGGCACCGCCCACACGTCGAGGACGAGCGCGCGGAGCACGACGCCGATCACCAGCAAGGTCCCGAGGATCCAGAGCAGCCCGTTGAACAGCTTCCGCATCGCGGCCCCGCAGCCTAGCGCAGCGGCGGCCGCGGGCGGCGGGTAACGCAGGCCCGCGGACGCCGCGCCCCCGTCAACGCAGGCAGCTCCGGTACGGCGGCAGCTCGCTCGGGCTCGCGCCGGCCGCGATCTCGCGGGCCGCGGAGAAGAGCTCGGGCCACACGTCGAGGCGGCTGAAGTACGAGGTGCCGGTCGTGTGCTCGTCGCCGTCCATCACGCTCGACGAGATCACGCCGACGACGTCGCCCCACGCGTCGCTCCGCGCCGGCCCCCCCGAGTCCCCCGGGCAGATCGAGGCGACCGCGACGAAGTGCCCCGGGGCCAGCCGGTCGATCGTGCCGCCCAGCCGCGGCACGAGGTGGATCGGATCGCGCGAGAGCGCGCAGCGGCCGAAGCCGTACGGGGTCACCGTCTCCTTGAGCGCGGGCTCGCCCTCGATCCGCGGCGCGAGGGTCGGGATCCCGATCAGGCGGCGCGAAAGCACGAGGATCGCGATGTCGCCCTCGCCCGACGTGTACCCGCAGTCCGGCGACACCACCGCGCGGACCGTCACGTCGCCCCAGGGCAGGTGGTCGCCCCCGAGCTCGATCGAGATGGCCTCGGGATCCTGATCGCGGCGCAGCGTCCTGCCGTTCTCGTCGCGCGCCGCGACGCAGTGGTGCGCGGTGAGCACCAGATCCTCGGTGATGAGCGTCCCCGTGCAGGTCACGTCGGTGACGATCCGGACGATCGCGTCCTCGTTCGTCGCCAGCTCGAACGGCGGCCGCAGCCGGACCGGGCGCTGCTCCTGGCCCGGCTTCGCGGCGGGGATCGCCAGCCCTGCGTTGGTGATCGGCGGCGCGCAGCCCGCGGCGGCGGTGAGGCCGAGCGCTGCAGCGACCACGACGGCGCGTCGGTACAACCCTGTCAAGGCAGTCGCCAGGGCGCCCAGCGTGCGAGCTTGCGGCTGTTCCACCTGAGGGAGACCCTCCCAAGCGCAACCGGTTGTTCAATCGGACAGCGCCCCCGGTGTGGACGCGCCGAGCAAGACCCAAGGCTACGACAGAAGTCGGTAACCGTCATTCGACAACGACAGGGTTTCCAAGCTTGGATACGACCTCGACGATCGGCGACCCCGCCGCGGCCCCGAGGTCGCGTCGCCGCGCTGTCGCATGATCCTCCTGGCGAGCTCCCCTCCTGTCCAGCCAGATCGAAGAGATTGGCTCTGGCCAGATCTCTTCCGGCGCGCGCGCACGATCTCGGCGCGCCTCGATCGTCCCTGACGCGCGCTGGGCGCGCCGCGTTCAGCGCATCGCAACGAGGCGCACCTCGCTCGCGCTGCGCTCGTAGGCGGCGCGCACGGCGGTCGCGTCGACCTGCGGATCGTCGACGCCCGCGGCGACGAGCTGCTCGAGGAAGGCGCGCTGCCGCTCGGACTTCGCCGCGAGCCACGCGGGACAGCCGCCCGCGGCGCAGGCGGCCGAGGCCTGCTCGGCCGCGGCGAGCGCGTCGCGGGCGCGACCGCGGCGGAGCAGCGCGCGCGCCGAGAGGTGCGCCGCCTCCGGGAGCTCGCGCACCTCGCGGGGCGCGGCGTCGAGCGCGGAGGAGGCGAGGCCCGGCTGATCGCGATCGAGGTAGGCCGCGGCGAGCGCGGTGACGCTCTCGCGCGTCCGGCCCTCGGCGTAGCGGGCCTCGAGCGCGGCGAGCTCACCCAGCCCTGCCGCGGCGCGCGGCGGCAACAGCTGCGACGCCTGGACGCTCGGCCCGAGCCCGACCGTCCAGGCGACCCCCGCGAGAACCAAGCCGTTGGCGACGAACAACCCGAAGCGCATCACCCGACCTCCAGGAGCTGATGGAGAGGAGTGACAGCCGGGCGGCGCGAAGGTTCCCGCGAGCACCGAAGAACGCGCGGTCGGGTGGCCTTCGCGCCTACAGGGTGCGCCTGGGCGGCGGCGGGGTCACTCGCTCGGGAGCACCACGAGGTCGTCGCGGTGGACGACGACGTCCTCGCCGGCGTCGTCGCGCTTCTTCCGCGCGATGCGCGCGGCGTCGCCGGCGGACATCCGCGCGAGCCCGCGCGCGATCTCGGTGCCCTCCGGGTCGAAGACGGCCACGGCGTCGCCCGGGAGGAAGGTGCCGCGCACGCCGAGGACGCCGACCGCGAGGATGCTCCGGTTCTTCGAGGCGATCGCCTCGGCGGCGCCGCGGTCGACGAGGATCGCGCCGCGCGGGCGCAGCGTGTACGCGATCCAGTGCTTGCGCGCGCTGAGCCGCTGCGGCACGGCGGCGAAGAGGGTGCCGACGTCCTCGCCGGAGAGGATGCTCGTGATGATGCCCGGCTCGCGCGCGGCGGCGATGACCACGTGCGAGCCCGCGAGCGTGGCGCGCCGCGCGGCCTCCACCTTGCTGGCCATGCCGCCGGTGCCGACGCCGGAGGTCGAGCCGCCGGCGAGGTGCCGCGCCTCGCGGGCGACGCTGCGCACGAACGGCACGCGGCGCCCCTCGCCGTCGAGCAGGCCCTCGACGTCCGAGAGGAGGATCAGGAGATCGGCCTCGCAGAGCGGGGTCACCATCGCCGCGAGCTGGTCGTTGTCGCCGAACTTGATCTCCTCGACCGCGACGGCGTCGTTCTCGTTGATGATCGGGATGGCGCCCGCCTCGAGCAGCGCGGCGAGGGCGTTCCTCGCGTTGTTGGTGCGGGTGCGGTCCGCGAGATCGGCGTGCGTGAGGAGCACCTGCGCTACGAGCAGGCCGACCTTGCCGAAGGCCTCCTCGTAGCGCTGCATCAGCACGCTCTGGCCGGCCGCGGCCGCGGCCTGGAGCCAGGCCATGTCCTTCGGCCGCGCCTTGAGGCCGAGCTTGGCCACCCCGAGGGCGATGGCGCCGCTCGACACGATGACGAGGTTCCGGCCGGAGCGGGCGCGGAGCGCGGCCACCTCGACGGCCAGCCGGTCCCAGGCGTCGCCGGACAGGCTCTTCGAGCCGATCTTGACGATGATGCGGCGGCAGCGCTTGAGCGCGGCGCGCGCGCCGTCGGGATCGATCTCGGGCGCGGGGCCTTCCGCGTGGCGGCCCGCGGCGCCCTTCGCGGCGGTGCGTTCCTCGTGGTCAGTCATGGGGCAGGCCGGCCGCGGCGATCTCGTCGAAGGCCGCGTCCAGGCGGCGCTCGATGTACTCGGGGACGGCGGCGCCGGCGAGCAGGAACGCATCGATCCAGCGCGTGAACTCGTCGCGCAGGTCCTCCGCGCCGCTCGGCAGGATGGTGACGCTCGCGTGGAGCGAGGGGGACAGCGAGCGCCGCACCGCGCGATCGACGGCGTCGCGGATCCAGCGCGCCTCGTCGGCGTGGATGCGGACGGCGGTGCTCCGGCGGAAGCGCGTGATGTAGCGGTTCAGGAGGTGGCCGAGCGCGTAGACCTCGAGGCCGCGCGCGGCCGCCGCGAGCGCGAGGGCCGGGTTGAGCCGCCGGAGGACCTCCTTCGTGACGAGCTGCGCGGCCTTGCGGAGCGGGGTCTGCTCCGCGCCGGGCTGGGCGAGCAGGGCGCGCGCGTCCGTGGTGAGGCTGAGGCCGTGGCGGGCCACCGTGTCCTGGGCGATCGCCCCGCGGATGCGCAGGAGCATCCGATCGGGGAGGACCGGGACCGGGAGCCACGAGGCGCCCACCGCGAAGGCGGTGAGCACGGCGAGTCGACCTCCGGGAGGCGGGCCGCCCGGGGTGACCTGAGCGGCGGACGGCTTGTTCGCGGCGGCGTCGGATGACATCGGGCGCACGGTACTACGGCGCCCGCCGGGTGGCGAACAGTGGCGACGGCGGCGCGGGGCGGAGAGAGAGGTGCGGGGCGGAGAGAGAGGAGGCGAGGGCGGGTGAGACGGCGGAGAGGGGAGGCGGCGAAAGGGCGAGGCCGAAGGCGCCCCTCCACGCTCCCGCAAATCGCGCTGCCACGGCCGGGAAACGCGTTGGTCCCGCGGCGAGCCGCGTTCCGAGCCGTTCCCCTCGGCCGTCGCCGCGGGCGCAGCCGTTCCGAAGCGTCCGGCGGCGCCGGCGCCGCCGGATCTCGCCTTTCTGACGGCTCCAGCGCCGTCCCGCCCCGGGATCGTCGCCCGCGGAGCGGCTGCTGCGCCGTCTCGCCCTGGGATCGTCGCCCGCGGAGCGGCTGCTGCGCCGCCTCGCTCTGGGATCGTCGCCCGCGGAGCGGCTGCTGTGCCGCCTCGCCCTGGGATCGTCGCCCGCGGAGCAGCTGCTGCGTCCATCGAGCGCCCCTTGCACCGCACCTCGAGTGGCGGAGCAGCATCACGCCCAAGCCGCCGCCCACGGCTGAGACTGCGAAATGTTGACGCGACGGCGTGGTGCCCGCACCCGCATCCATGCATGGTCACGCCATGGATGGCGACGACCTGCGCAGATGGTTGTGGACCGACGCGACCGCGAGCGCGCCGAACGATCCGGCAGGGGTCCTCTCGTCCGTGGAGCGGGATCACGTGGACTCGGTCTGGATGGAGCACAGCCAGACCGATGTTCGCGTCCTGATCCGGAACGAGCAGCGTCCGATGGACATGGATGTCTTGCCGCGCCGGGTCGATGCGCCGTCGCGGTGCACCGTGCCCGAGCTCCTCGCCCGCCACGAGCGCGTGCTCGTCGTCGGCGGGCGAGGCTCGGGGAAGACGGCGCTCATCGCGCGGCTCGCCGCGCGGGCCGCAGCGGACCACCGTCAGGGCACGCGGACGCTCGTGCCGTTCGTCGTCCTCGTGTCGCTCCTCGACGACCCTCGCTTGGACGAACGCGCCATCGCGAAGCTCTCGCCGATCGGCGGGGTCGTGCTCCTTCGCCGTGCGCTCGAGGAGCGCCGCGCGCTCGTGCTCGTCGACGGGCTCGATGAGGCGGGATCCGGCGCGAGGAGGCTCTCCGAGTCGGTCGAGGCGTTCGCCGCGGCCCATCCGGGCAATCCGATGGTGGTCACGACGCGCCCGCGTCGCGCGGGGATCCCGGGCTATGCTCGCGTGGATCTGCGCGGATTCGTGACCGCGACCCTCTTGCCGCAGCCCGGCACCCGCGTGGTCGCGGCGCATCACTTCTTGGCGCGACGGGATCCGGGGCGCCGCACGTCCTTGATCGCCTCCGCCGTCGACGCGCTGCTCGAGCGCTACGCCGCCGAAGAGCTCAGGCCCGGCGCGATCCTGAAGTCGCTCGATCTGCGCGACCGGCGGCTCCTCTTCAGCTCGATCGCCTGGCTCATGCACTGCGACCGGCTCGTCGAGCTCCCCGTGGAGCCGCTGGCCGAGCTCCTGCGATGGCGGCTGGACGGCGCCCGCTGGGTCGAGGGGCCGCGCCTCGTCCTCTGCAGGGCGGACGAGGAAGACGACGAAGAAGACATGGATGAGGATGAAGACGGCGACGGCGACCGCGATCCCCAGGGCGGCCCGCTCGAGCGCGGAGCGGCCGGCGATGCCCGTGAGCTCGGAGAGCTCGCGCAGGACATCGACGGGATGGTCGAGCGCGTCATCGAAGAGATCCGCGGGCACCAGGGGTTGCTGATCGAGCGGCGCCCCGGGGCCTTCTCGTTCGCGGACCTCTCCTACCAGGCGTACCTGAACGCGGTCGATCACGTCAGGATCGGCGCGCTCGACGCCCTCATCGAAGCGCGAGGCGACCCGTGGTCCCATGAGACCATCGTTCACGCGGCGGGCATACCGGAGGTGGACGCGGCCGCGTTCATCCGGGAGCTCCTCGAAGCGGATCGGGGTGAGGCGCCGGTCGCCACGCTGCTCGCCAGCCGATGCGCCGAGGTCGCCGGCGGGCGCCTCCCGCCCCAGCTCCGACGCACGATCGCGCGGCGGCTCTCCGAGCTGGTGCCGCCGCGCACTCCCTTCGACGTCGCGCACCTCGTCGACGACGTGGGCGAGGTCGCGGGTCCAGCGCTGATCCAGGCGCTCGGCTCCGCCGGTCCGAGCGAGCGGGCCTACACGGCGATGGCGCTCGGAGGCCTGCGCCATCGGCCCGCCTACGGCGTACTGGTGCGGATGGCCGCCGACGATTCCCCTGTGAACGAGCCGATCGTGTGCTGGCTCTGGGACGAGGAGCAGCTCGTGAAGGATCAAGTCATCGGCTGCTTCGCGCTCCTCGCGCTCTTCGACGTCGCGCTCGCCGTGCCGTCTGCGAGCGCGCTCTTCCTGCAGGCCGTCGAGCGCGCTCCGCGCGGCGCGCTCGACTGCGTCTACAAGCTCATCGATGACCAGCATGCGGAGAGGATCGGGAGGGCCTCCGAGGACGAGCCGATCCGCGATGCGGAGGCCGTCGATGTGCTCCTCGCAAAGATGCGCAAGGCGCTTGACCGCACGGGCGGGCCCACGGAATGGGAGTCATGGTAGCCGCGCCGCGAGAAGGGCGTCGCGACGGCGATCTCTGTATGCCGATGCCAGACCGGAGATGAGGGCCCGGTCCGCCGACCTCCCTCCCACGAGCTGTCCGATGGCCAGGCCCATCCTGGCCTCCGGCGTCCCATGGGCCAGCACGCCCGCCGCGTCCGGCAGCCCATGCCCCACGCCGGCGAAGGGAACCGCCCCGAGCAACAGCCCGGCGATGAACCCTTCCTCGAGCTGGACATACGGGTTCCGCGACCAGTCGATCGGCGCCGTGGTCACCGGCTGCGGCACATGCCCGGACGCGCTCCCGGTCGTGCTGACGTCGATCGGCGGCACGGCGCCGCCCGTCTCGGCAGCCACGGTGCTGGTATCGGCGTCGGCGCGCGCCTCATGCTCCGGGGACGGGACGACGCGCAGTTCGAGTCCGATCGGCGCCAGGTCGAGCACTTCCCACCTGAGCTCCGCGCCGGCCGGCAGCGGTGAGCGAGCCCCGGCCTCCGGGAGCGCTTCTTGAAAGCCGCCCGGGTCGACGTACGCGAGGGGGTTGTTCAATACGTAGCTGTACGGATTCCAGCTCTGCCCGAAGGACGGGATCGAAACGATCGGGTCCGTGGTCAAGAACCGCCCGATCTTGGGATCGTAGAGCCTGCCCTTCATGTTCACGAGCCCGATCTCGTCGTCGCTCTCGTGCCCGGTGAACCCCTGCGTCGCCTCGCTGGAGAACGACGCCGGCGCGGTCTCTCCCCACACGGGGTTCCTGCGCTGGCCGAACGGGTCGTAGCTCCGCCGCTCGATCACGTCGCCGTCCTCGTCGGTGAGCGCATCGACCGAGCCGAGGTGATCGACATGCACGTAACGGGTGCCGCCGTCCGAGCCTCCGCGGGTCACGATCGCGACAACGCGCTCCGGCGAGTGGACGTGGTGCCGATGCTCCACGGTGCCCGACGCCCGATCGGTGACCCGCTCGTACAGATCGCCGAAGTAGAGCGTCTCCTTCTCCGGCGTAGTCTTGCGGATCCGCTGCTGGTCGCCGTCGTAGCCGAACGTGATGGTGCTCGCGCCCTGCGTGATGCGCTCCGGTAGGTCGAACGGTGTATAGAGCACGGTCGTGCCGCCGGGCCGCGCGATCTGATTGCCAACGGCGTCGTAGGCAAAGCTGCCCGTTCCCGCGCCGGTGACCGCGTGCGGGTGCAGCGGGTCATCGTACGAGAGCGTTCCAATGTCCGACTTGAAGGTGAGATTGCCGTTCGGGTCGTGGCCGTACCGGAGCGCGCAGGGCGCCGACGCGCTCTCGACGTCGCCGAAGTACGCGCAGGTCAGCCGCTGGAGCGGATCGTAACGGAAGCGCTCCGTCCTGTTCTCGGGCTGGAGCGCGTCGGTGCTGCGCGTGAGATTGAGGAGATCGTCATATCCGTAGTCCAGGTCCTGCACGTTGGCCGCGCCGCTCTGCGTCGCCACGTGCCTCAGGCGCTGCTTGTCGGCGAGATAGCTCCGCTCCGTGACGACGCCGTTGCCGAGCACCTCCTCCCGGAATCGCCCCGCGTCGTCCACCTTCGTCAGGCGCCAGTAGGCGGAGCCCGTTCCGCGGTCGCGCACGGCGAGCACATGGCCGTGCGCGTCGCGATCGTGGGCCACGACGAGCGGCGCCGCGCCGGCCGGCGCGGGATACGTGACCGTCTCGACGCGACCGAGCTCGTCGTAGCCCAGCCTGGCCTCCAGGGGAGCGCGCTCGCCATCGATGCGGAGCGAGATGGCGTCGAGCTGGCCGCGGTCGGTGTACCCGTACGTCTTCTCCCCGTCGGGGCTCGCGAGCGCGTGGAGCTTTCCGATCCCGTGCGCCGCGGTGTCCCAGGTCCACGCGGTCGTCACGCGCTCGGCGCCGTCCCGGTCCACGCGCGTGCGCGGCCGACCGAGCGCGTCGTACGCCCACGTGGTTTCTCGCCCGAGCGCATCGGTCGACGCAACCAGCTCGCCGAAGCCGTCATGGACCGAGACCGTGGTGCCCCGATCGGGGTCGTCGAGCTGCCGGACGCGGCCGAACGCGTCGCGCATCGTGCGCGTCACGGCGCCGCCTGGATCGATAACCGTGTGCAGCAGGCCAGATTCGACAAGCATTGATGGAGGTACAGAGTCGGGGGGGGCGGAGTCGTCGTTAGTTGTGTCCTCGAATATGCATTGCTGAATGGGCGAGCTTTCGAGGTTTCAGGGTTTGATCGTTGATACTATGGTTCATTCGCCGGCTCAATGAGTGCGTTCTCTATGATGAAGCATCGTAGCAGTCGGAGCGCTTTCTCGGATACGATCAGACGGAACTCCGCAGAGAGCGAAAAATCGGCAGCTGAGTCTCCTGTCACCTGGAGCCAGGAAAACTTCGGCAGATCCCGGTTCGGATAAAGTTCCTCGAACTCCATGCCTTTCGTTACCTCGACCGTAGCGAGGCGCCAACCCGTCAAGTTAGATTGTTGTACGGCTCGGGCGAGCCTCTCGGAAACTAGAAAACACGGGAACACTTCCAGCAAATCGTCTCCAAGCCATCCGTCAAAGTGGCAATGAAGCCGACCAACCTTCGGTGGATGAGTGGAGCTATCTATTATTGCGTTTTCTCCTAGGGCACCAGCGACCTCAGGACTCACTTGCCAACGGTTGTTGCTCATAATAGTCACCTTGGTGGATTAAATTTAGCCCCGAAGCGGGCGTCCAACTCTGTGGCAAAATCGAACACCTGTTGCCGTGTCGGACTGGGATTCGTTCTGTAGAATTCATTCCAAGATCTGCGAATCTGACTCAGGTGCACGTCTGGGTTGGCGCTCTTCGGGATCCCCCGGAGGTTTTCAATGGAGTGAATTTCGGCTTCGGTGAATAGGCCGGGATACCTCTTGAGCACTTGCTGCTCCACAGCATGATGGACGACAACCTGCCCACGCAGCTCAGGGTGTGTACCGAAGAAGACCTCTCTGTAATTGGCTACCCGCGCTACTGCTCCTGCCGCAGCTGCCGACTCATCCGCGAGCGCCCCGAGCCCTCTCCCCGCACCGTACACCGTTGCCGCGCCGAGGAGGATCGTCTTCACCCCCGCCGCACCCGCTGCCTGATAATCCTCCCGGTTGATGGCGAGCGCCGTGTCGGCCCCGTTGCGCCCAATCTCATAGAGCGGGTTGACGGCGTTGATCGCACCGAGGAAGCCGCCTTGCTGGTAGCCGTCCCACATCGCGCGGCCGAGCGCGTAGGTGCCGTAACCGCCAAGCGTTATCGTATTCAGGACCACCGATTGTGCGAGGCCGAGCGCCAGCTCGCCCGTCCCCTCCGCGGCGCCCAGCAAGCTCTGGCCAACCACGGTGCCGGCGCCTGTGTGCTCCGGCGCCGTGCTCACCGGCTCTGGCACGTACCCGGACGCGCTACCGGTCGTGCTGACGTCGATCGGCGGCATGGCGCCGCCCGTCGCGGCAGCCACGGTGTTGGTATCGGCGCCGGAGCGCGTCTCGTGCTCCGAGGACGGGACGACAATCAGCTTGAGTCCGATCGGCGCCAGGTCGAGTACTTCCCAACGGAACTCCGCGCCGGCCGGCAGCGGCGTGCGAGCCCCGGCCTCCGGGAGCGCTTCCTGAAAGCCGCCCGGGTCGACGAACGCGAGGGGGTTGTTCAGCACGTAGCTGTACGGATTCCAGCTCTGCCCGAAGGACGGGATCGAAACGATCGGGTCCGTGGTCAAGAACCGCCCGATCCTGGGATCGTAGATCCTGCCCTTCATGTTCACGAGGCCGAGCTCGTCGTCGCTCTCGTGCCCGGTGAACCCCTGCGTCGTCTCGCTGGAGAACGACGCCGGCGCGGTCTCTCCCCACACGGGGTTCCTGCGCTGGCCGAACGGGTCGTAGCTCCGCCGCTCGATCACGTCGCCGTCCTCGTCGGTGAGCGCATCGACCGAGCCGAGGTGATCGACATGCACGTAACGGGTGCCGCCGTCCGAGCCTCCGCGGGTCACGATCGCCACCACGCGCTCCGGCGAGTGGACGTGGTACCGATGCTCCACGGTGCTCGACGCCCGATCGGTGGCCCGCTCGTACAGATCGCCGAAGTAGAGCGTCTCCTTCTCCGGGGTGGTCTTGCGGATCCGCTGCTGGTCGCCGTCGTAGCCGAACGTGATGGTGCTCGCGCCCTGCGTGATGCGCTCCGGCAGGTCGAACGGCGTATAACGCACGGTCGTGCCGCCGGGCCGCGCGATCTGATTGCCAACGGCGTCGTACACGAAGCTGTCGGTCCCCGCACCGGTGACCGCGTGCGGGTGCAGCGGGTCATCGTAGGAGAGCGTTCCGACGTCCGACTTGAAGGTGAGATTGCCGTTCGGGTCGTGGCCGTACCGGAGCGCGCACGGCGCCGACGCGCTCTCGACGTCGCCGAAGTACGCGCAGGTCAGCCGCTGGAGCGGGTCATAGCGAAAGCGCTCCGTCGTGCTCTCGGGCTGGAGCGCGTCGGTGCGGCGCGTGAGATTGAGGAGATCGTCGAACCCGTAGTCCAGCTCTTGCACTTCACCCGCCGCCCCGCGTCACCATGTGCCTCAGGCGCTGCTTGTCGGCGAAATAGCTCCGCTCCGTGACGACGCCGTTGCCGAACACCTCCTCCCGGAAGCGCCCCGCGTCGTCCACGTCCGTCAAGCGCCAGTAGGCGGAGCCCGTTCCGCGGTCGCGCACGGCGATCACATGGCCATACGCGTCGTGGTCGTAGGCCACGACGAACGGCGCCGCGCCGGCCGGCGCCGGATACGTGACCGCCTCGACGCGACCGAGCTCGTCGTAGCCCAGCCTGGCCTCCAGGGGAGCGCGCTCGCCGTCGATGCGGAGCGAGATCGTGTCGAGCTGGCCGCGGTCGGTGTACCCGTACGTCTTCTCCCCGTCAGGGCTCGCGAGCGCGTGGAGCTTTCCGATCCCGTGCGCCGCGGTGTCCCAGGTCCACGTGGTCGTCACGCGCTGGGCGCCGTCCCGGTCCACGCGCGAGCGCGGTCGCCCGAGCGCGTCGTACGCCCACGTGGTCTCTCGCCCGAGCGCATCGGTCGACGAAACCAGCTCGCCGAAGCCGTCATGGATCGAGACCGTCGTGCCCCGATCGGGGTCGTCGAGCCGCCGGACGCGGCCGAGCGCGTCGCGCGCCGTGCGCGTCGCCGCCCCGCCTTGATCGGTGACCGTGTGCAGCATGTCGAACGGGCCGTACCTGTAGCGGGTGATCCCGCCGGCTGCGTCGGTGATGGACTCGGTTCGCCCCAGCGGATCCTGCTCGGTCACGGTCACGTGATCGAGCGGGTCGACGACGCGCACGCGCCGGCCATCGTACTCGGTCGTCGTGACCGCATTCCACGGCGTCGTATGCCGCACCTCGCGGCCTACCGCGTCGACCTCGAAGCGATCGTACAGCCTCTCGCGCTCGGGGGTATCTTCGCGGACCGGCACCGAGCGCCGCGCGATGTGCTCTCCCAGCGCATCGTAGCCAATCTCTCGCAGGATGCGTTTCGCGTCGCCCGAGCCCTGCGCCGGCTCCGGCTCGGGCCCGTACCACCACCAGCGGATCGGGCGGCCGAGGGCATCGAGCTCGACCGTGTCGTCGGCCCCGCCGGTCGTGGTGCTTCGCTGCCTCACCCGCCACGCGTCCTGCGCAGGGCCGCCGTCCTTGGTGCGGGAGAGCCTGACCGTCGTCGTCGTGCCGTCCGGGCGCCTCTCGGCGCCGAGGCGCCCGAAGCCGTCGTGCGCCCACGTCGTCACGAGCTGATTCGGATCGACCTGCTTGAGGAGCACGCCGAGCGCGCCGTCGAACTCCACAAGCGTCGTATGCTCGGCCGCGTTCACGTACTTCTCGGGGAACATGCCCTCCCCGTCGAAGTCCGTGCTGGAGGTCCGATGGTGCCCGAAGGCGTCCTTCGCCGTGACGCCGGTGATGTTCCCGAAGTCGTCGCGCGCATAGGCGATCGTCAGCTTCGTGTCCGGCAGGCCGTCGTCGCTCTCGGTGGACTCGGTCTCCACCTCGCCGTAGATCGTATTCGTTCTCGTGACGTTCCGGCACTGCGACATCCCCGCCGCCGCGCTGCACTCCTTCTGCGTCTGGAGCTGGCCGAGGACCCAGCGCTCGGTGTCGTTCTTGAATGTCCGCGTGACCTTGAACGTCAGGTCGACGCCGCTCGTCGAGACCTCCTCGGCGCGCACGTTGCCGAACGTGTCGAAGTCCGTCACCGTCGATACCGAGTCGCGCAGCAGCGTCGCGCTGCCGCCTCCGGCCTCGACCTCCCGCACGTACGCCTCGATGGCTGTCGTCGCGCCGTTCGGGGGCCGATAGACCCCTTGCGCTCGCCTCACGCGGCGCTCAATCGGCAGCGTGAAGTACGTCGCGCCGTCGTTCGT
Source organism: Sorangium sp. So ce836 (assembly GCF_028553905.1). Classification (NCBI taxonomy): domain Bacteria; kingdom Pseudomonadati; phylum Myxococcota; order Polyangiales; family Polyangiaceae; genus Sorangium; species Sorangium sp. So ce836. The sequence continues at coordinate 13,363,322 of NZ_CP102233.1, forward strand.
CGGAACGAGCGTCCGCGTCACGTCGACGAACGAGAGCTCGATCTGCTCCGGTCTGGGCTGGCTCGCTAGCCCCGGCGCCCAGCGCCAACTCCGCTGGACGCTGCCCGCGAAGGGAAAGACCTGGAGCTCGTCGTCGAAGGTGACGTGATCGTACGCGTCGAGCGTCGCGGCGCCCGTATCCAGGTCGGTGACGATCCGCTCCCCGAAGCCGAGAAATCCACGGCCCAGCCGGTGATAGCGCCCGTCGCGGTAGCTGACCTCGAAGCGCCGCGGTCGGTCCGCCCCGTTGTTGAGGGCGTACGCGCTGACCACCCGCCGAGGCCCGACCACGCAGCGCCGCGGGTAGCCGCAGTCGTCCGCCGCGCCGGAACGCGCGACGTACAGCGGGCCCTCCCGCGCCGGATCCCCCGCTCCGTCGCCCGTCGCCGCCGACGCGTCGGTCAGGTGCCCGTACGAGATGCTCACGTTGGGCACGAAGCCCGGCTCGGTCGGGTCGTGTGCGTTCATCCCGTCGGAGACCGCGACCAGGAGATCCTGATCGGTCGAGAGGTTCCGGAACACGTTGAACACGCCGCCGAGCGACAGGATCACGTCCTGCGCGCCGTCGCTGTCCACGTCGCCGGTGCGCGGCCCGCGCGGATCGGCCAGGGTGACCGCGTCGCCGAGGCTGGCCTCGAACGGCAGCCCCGGGTCGACCAGCCTGAAGGGCGGCCCCGCGCGGTCGCCCGTCGCGAGCAGGACGGCCCACGACGGGAGCGCATCGGAGCCGCCCAGCAGCATGCCTGGTGGAACCGGCATGAGGACATCCTGCCGCCCGTCGCCGTTGACGTCGAGCGGCACGGCGAACCGGAAGAACGCGTCCTGATCGGGAAGACCGAACAGATCGCCGAAGCTGAACGCGTCCACGGTCCGGAACGGCGAGGCCACGAAGGTCGGCCCCGTGTTGAAGTAGGTATAGAGCTGGTGGTCACCCGGGCCGGATTCGACGGCATCGGGCAGGCCGTCGCCGTTCACGTCGAGAAAGACGACGCGGCCCCCGGGCCACACGACGGGCAGCTCGGTGTCGATCACCTCCCAGCGCCCCTCGTCCCGGCGCATGATCGCGTCGTAGCTCGATCCGACGAGGGCCGTCCCGTCACCGAACCGCCGCAGCGCCGGCACGATGAGATCGATCTTGCCGTCGGCGTCGACGTCGAGCGGTTGGAGCTCCGTATCGCAGGGATAACCGGTGAGCGGCGCGATCGATTCGCCCATGGGATCGAAGCCCGCGGGCGTCGCGCCGCGCGCAGGGCGCCAGAGATGGACGGCCCACACGGCAGCGAGCGGGAGCGGTGCCTGTCCCAGACGGTCGTGGTCCTCGCACTGGATCAGATCCGGCACGCCATCGCCGTCCAAATCGGCGAGGTGCATCGACGCGCCGGGGCTGCTCAGGCTCGGCGGCGCGGGCGTGACCCCGAGCGGGAACGGCCGGCGGATGCCCGTGTCATGGAGCGCGAAGGTCCAGTCCGGCCGGGACAGGAGCACATGCCATGTGGTCTTGGCATCGTAAACGTCATGGAGCAGCACGTCCGCCCGCCCGTCGTCGTCATAATCCAGGACCGTCCCGAGCTCGGGTTGAAGAAGGGCCGGATCGGAGGGCCCCATCGGATCGGCGACCGTGGGCCACTCTTCGAGGAAGGCGAGCTCCGCCGGTGCGAGATAGGACGACGAGGCGCGCGGCCCGACGTTTCGCGCCACCCGCCACGCGATGATCGGGTTCATCGGCGTGCTGAGCCCCGCGACCATGTCCGCGATCACGAGGTCGTCGCGCCCGTCGGCGTCGAGGTCGAACACCATCGGGCTCGCCCTCTCGGAGACCGGCTTGCCGATGTCCGTCGGCACCCGCTCGAATCCGGGCTTCGCCTGGCTGTACTGAAAGCGTGTAGGAGGCTTGCAGACCCTGTCGCTCGCGCACTCCTCGACCTCGGTCAGGAGGGTACGGCTCGTCGTCGGGCTGAGCTCATAGCGGAACCCGTAGCTCCGGACCAGCGCGTCGCCGGGACCAAGCATCTGGATCTCTTCGAGGCGAAGCGAACGCTGGAGCGCCATGCCGCCCGAGTACCCGGTGCGAATGGCGGCCGGATCCTTCGTCGCGTACACGAAGCGCACCGCACGCGAAGGCTCGCGCGACGGCGTTCCCTCGAAAGCCGTGTAGCGGATCTCGTCCACCGCGTACTCGGCGGCATGGCCGTCCTCCGCCTCGGCGAGGCAATACGCGTACGTCATGGCGTTGCCGCGGCCGTCGCGGGCCTTGTTCGCGAGCCACGCGCGCGGGACGCCGCCCCGCGCGAGCGGCTTGCTGCCCTCGGTGCGCCCGTACTCGACGACGCGGCCGGTGGGCAGATGGGCCTCGAAGAAGAGCGCTTCGGCGGGCGCACCGCCTTCCGGACCGTAGTGACCGACCACCTTGACGAAGGACTCCGGGAACGTCCGGTACTCGATGGTTCCAGGCCCCTCTCCCACGGGGACGAGGCGCTGGCCGTCGAGGCAGAGCGCGTCGTCGCCGTCGTACCGCACGCCGCGGATCTCCCCGTCCTGCGCGAGGCTCTTCGGACATCGCGCGATCGCGGACAGCCCGGCGATCGAGAAGCCGGCGCCGAGCACGCCGTCGCCGCCGTCGCTGCGATAGACGAGCTCGATCCGAGGTCCCATGCCCGCGCGCGAGGGCGGGGAGGCCAGCGCCATGGTGTACACGGCCTCCCCGGTGCTCGTGATGGAGAACGCCCCCGGGATGGTGCCGGCGGCGACGGTCTCGACTTCCGGCGCGGGGCGAGCCGCGACAGGGCCGTGTGCGCTCTGGGTCCGGCAGGCGATGACGCCCTGACGCGGATCCAGGGGCGGGTCTCCGGAGATGCACTGGCACCCCGCCTGCGCGAGCACGCAAGCGAGGAACATCACGAGCGGGATGATCGCCCGGGGCACACATCGCGAAGCGAGCGCCATCGCAGCCTCCCTCACGCCGAGGAGGCCATGGCGCTGCGGCCCGAGTCAACCGCCGTTCTGGAGTCGATGCCCCTTGCCGATGATGAGCTCAAGGCATTCGTCAGGGCATTTGTGCCCGGCCGACACGCTCCTCCGTCGTGCTCGAGCCGAGCGACGCGCCGCGGCCCCTCGGTGCTTCACCGGGCGGAGGGCTGCGTGCGCCCCGCCCGCGCGGCGAGGGGGGCTCGGTGGGGCGCTGCCGGCCCGCGGTGAACGTGCCGGCGTCTTGCGATGCGCTCGCACATCGACGAGCCTGCCGGGCCATGTCGCGGCCGTTCCGGCCGCGCTCCCCGAGAAGGAGGGATGCATGGCGTCGAAATTGGTGACCGACAGGGACAAGTCCAGCCGCGCCGTGGCCGCGTCGGCCGAGACGCACGCCGACGAGATCGCGAAGGGGATTGCGGCCGAGCTCGCGCCCTGCCTGAGGTCCGGCGAGAAGATGCCCGACGTGTCGTTGCTCGTGCGCCTCGTCGCGCGCCGGCTCGCCGCGGACACGGCCGCGCTCGTGGCGGCCGATGACGCGCACGAGCGCGAGCTCGCCGACGACGCCGCGCCTCGCGAGGCGCGCGACGAGGCGGCCGCCCGGCTGCGCTCGGTGCTCGTCGACGGGCGCGCCGCCGTCGACGCGGCGTTCGGGCCGGCGGGCCTGCGCAAGCTGCTGCTGGACGGGGCCGTGCCCGAGGACCCCTCCGTGCTCGCGACGACCGGCGAGCGGGTCGTGAGCGCCCTGCGGGACGCGGAGATCAAGCTCCCGAAGCCGAGGCGCGCGTCGATGAAGCTCGATCGCGCCGCGCTCGCCGACGAGATCGCGGCCGAGCTGCCGGCGCTGAAGAAGGCGCTCGCGAAGGTCGCGACCGAGGAGCGCGAGAAGGAGGCGACGCTGCGCGCCAAGCAGAGCGCCATGCGCAAGAGCGACAAGAGCTTCGGCCAGGGCGCGGCGTTGCTCGCCGCGAGCTTCACGTTCGCCGGCCTCGAGGATCTCGCCGCCAAGGTGCGCCCGTCCGGTCGCAGGCCCGGGCGGACCGCGGCCGAGGAGGACGACGCGCCGCCCGTCGAGGAGCCCGCCTCGCCCGAGCCTGCTCCCCCGCTCGAAGGCGGCTGACGCCGGCCGAGCCTGAGAGGGGCGCCCACGCTGCCCACATCGCGCTGCCACGGCGAAGTTGCGCTGGCACGGCCGAGAAACGCGATGATCCCGCGGCGAGGCGCGTTCCGAGCCGTTCCCCTCGGGCGTCGCCGCGGGCGCAGCCGTTCCGAAGCGTTCGGCGGCGCCGGCGCCGCCGGATCTCGCCTTTCTGACGGCTCCAGCGCCGTCTCGCCCCGGGCTCGTCGCCCGCGGAGCGGCTGCTGCGCCGTCTCGCCCCGGGCTCGTCGCCCGCGGAACGGCTGCTGCGCCGTCTCGCCCCGGAACCGTCGCCCGCGGAACGGCTGCTGCTGTCAAGCGACAGTAACTTTTGACCCCCTTACGACAGTAAAACTGACCCCCTCCCTGCGCCCCCAGTGTCACCTGGCCGACGCGGCGTTCCCGCCGAGCAGCCCCGCCTTCTTTTTCTGCTTCAGCCTGTAGCTGTCTCCCGAGATCATCAGGGTGTGGCTGTGGTGGAGCAGACGGTCGAGGATCGCGGCAGCGAGGACTTCATCCCCGAAGACCGCGCCCCACTGCGTCACCACCTGGTTTGTCGTGATCGACCACGCATGATGCATCTCCTGTCACGTTTTCTTCGAGGGCTTCCTCGCCTGGTGCATGAGGTTCTTGCGGCGGAGTTGGCGCAGCCGCCGCAGCTCGGCCTTATCGGCGATCACCGCCCGCTGGCCGTCGATCCAGCGCGTTTGCACCAGCCCGCGGTTGACCCACCCGTACATCGTCACGACGGGCATCTTCAGCTCGCGAGCCAGATCTGCAAGCCACCAAGCGTTCTCTGCGTCCCTGGGGGGCGGCTTGGGGCCGCGAGGCACGTTACCGTAACGATGCAGCAGCATCCGCACGAGGCGCTCGTTGAAGTGGTTGTGCTGCGTCGGGGTGATCCAGCCGTCAGCATTGAGTTGCTCGGCGATGCGCCCTGCGGTGAAGCCTTTGCGGCGCAAGTCGTGGATCGTAGCCATGAGCGCGTCCTTGTCGCCCGTCTGGACAAGCTTGTGGACGGGGCGGCGGAGGCGTTGGTGCGTCAGACGGCCACCGGCCCAATGCACCACGAGATCCGTCCACGAGCTCTCGCGGTTGGCCGAGATATCGACATGGTCGATGAGGAGCCGCAACACCGTCCTGCGATCCGCGGGCGTCGTGGTGGGCGCGTTCCAGAGCGCCGGCAGGTCGGTCGCCAAGGCGCGGATGGCAGCGACGTCGTCGGGCGTCAGGGCCTGCGGCATCTGCTTCGAGTGCCGCTCGTACGACTCGCGCAGGTCGCGCTCCGCGCGGAGAGCGTCCTCCCAGGCGCGCTCGAGAGTGCGGGCGACGAGTCGATTCTCGGGCTCGACGCTCTTGAACTGGCGCGCGGCGCGCTCCGCCTCGTAGCGTGCCCGTTCGAGTCGCTGCTGCCAGAGAGCCTCCTGCTGGGCGCGCTGCTGCTCGAGATCGGCGCGGACCCGAAGGCTAATCTCCAATGCGGCCGGAGCCAGCGCCGCGATCGCCAATGCCGTAACAGCCTGATCGATGCAGCTACCCGAGATATTGATGCAGAGACGGCTGCCATGGTGGGCCGCCTCCTGACCGCAGACGTAATGCGGATAGATTCGGCCCTTGTATTTAGCGTACCGGACGAACATGCCCAGGTTGCAGCGACCGCACCTGATGAGCCCTTGAAGCAAGGCACTCCCGCTGCGTACCGCACCCGTGCTGTTTGACTTTCGGTTGGCCTTCAAGCGAGCCTGGTTACGCTCAAATTGCTCCCATGTGATGTAGGCGGGAAAGCGATCGCGGACGCAGGCTTGCCAGTCCTCCGGCTCGACCAGCGGTGTGCGCCCCGTGGCCGGGCGCCCGGGTTGTTGTCGCCGTGGATCCGTCTGTCGCCGTCCGTACACATACGCACCTGCGTAGATGGGATTGCGGAGCATGTTGATGACCATACCGCGGTGGGGACGGTGCCACTCGAGAGCTCCGCGGTCGCCTCCAGAGCGACGGCGCACGCCTATCTGAAGTCCCTGCTCGACCAGGGAACGGAGCACTCCGTGCGCGGTCCCGAGGCGGTCAAATTGCTCGAAGACGAAGCGCACGACCGCCTGGACCGACTCATCCGGATCGAGGACGACCTCGCCGGATGCCTGCAGGAGGTAGCCCGATGGCACCGGCTTGCTCAGTTCTCCACGGCGCGCCTTCTGCCGCTTGCCCTGGAGCAGCCGCTGCCGCAGGATGTGTAGCTCCGCTTCGGACATCGTCCCCTTCAGCCCCAGGAGCAGGCGATCGTTGTAGAGCGACGGGTCATAGAGTCCGTCCAGGTCGGCAATCAGGGTGCCGAAGCGAGCGCACAGCTCGAGCAATTGGTGCCAGTCCTTGTTCGAGCGCGCGAGCCGAGACATCTCCACACCCAAGATGATTCCAACGTGGTCGAGCGCGACCTCGGCCAAGAGCCGCTGGAAGTCCTGCCGCCCTGCCGCCGACGCCCCAGAGGTCCCGAGATCCTCGTCGAGCACCAGGATGCGCCCCGATTCCCAGCCGAGCTCGCGCGCCATGGTTTCGAGGCTGTATTGTAGGCGGGTCGACTCCTGGTGGTGCTGGACCTGATGCAGTGAGGACTGCCGGATGTACACGACCGCGAGGCGTTCAAGGTGGCGACCTCCGATCTTCGTCGGGCGCTCCTCGATTCGCACGTTCGGCGCCGCCGACGTCTTCATCGGCCGCCTCCTCGCGCGCCGCCAGGTGGCGGCTTATCATCAGACTCAGAACGCTTACGAGTTGTGTTTGACGCTCGGGCGTCAGTACCGTCCACAGATGATCCGCCGTGGTCCTCTGCGCGGACATGGGGCACCGTTCGTCCTGGATCGCGCCGCTCTTGCGGGGCTCCGTCGCACCGCATGTGCAGCCAGCGTGCCAGCGCCAGCAATGCCTCAGCGGCGACGATCGGCTGAGTGGGGTTCGAATCCTCTGTGACTCTCGCTGTACTGGGCTTGGTTGATCGTGATCAAGGTGCTGCTCTTCTCGTATCTCCTGGCAACAAGCTGGAAGAAGAGATGGGCGCTCTGCCTCTCGAAGGGCAAGTAGCCCAGCTCATCGACCACCAGAAGCTTCGGCTTCGTGTAGAAGAGGAGCTTCTCCGCGAGCTGCCCCTCGGTTTCCGCCTTCGAGAGCGTCGCCAGGAGCGCGGTCGCGCTCGTGAAGAGCACCGAGTGCCCCGCCTCGACGGCGGCCCGCCCCAGCGCGATGGCCAGATGAGTCTTGCCCACCCCGGGAGGGCCGAACACCAGCACGTTCTCGGCCTCGGCGATGAAGCGCCCGGTGGCGAGCTCGCGGACGAGCTTCTGGTCGATCGAGGGCTGGAACTTGAAGTCGAAGTCCTCGAGGGTCTTGATCGCGGGGAAGTGCGCGATCTGGATCCCCATCGCCACCCGCTTGCGCTGCTTGGACCCGATCTCCTCGCAGAGCATCTTGTCCAGGAAATCGAGGTAGGTCGGCTCGGTCCTGGCCGCCTCGGACAGTAGGGCGTCGAGCCGCTCGGCGATGGATCGCATCCTGAGCCGGCTCAGGCTCTCGACGACGCGTGCATGCACCAGCTCGCGGCTCACGAGGCCACCCCCTCGATGACGGCTGCGTAGTCCGACAGGCTTCGGCCCATGGCCTCCAGGGCGCTCAGGGGCGCCTCTGGCGGCGTCGGCGCGGCGGGCCTGCGCCACAGCCCGTCGAAGTGGCTGGGGTCGGTGACGCGAGCATGGGGCTCGAACGAGCGCTCATGCCGCGCCACCAGCTCCGTTCCTCGGTAGATGCGGACCTCGCGCTCGCCGACGACGACCTCCACGGTGTCGCGCACAAGCTGGTGCGGGACGCTGTAGCGGACCGTGTCGACGTCGACGAGGGCGTCGTTGGCCACGCGTCGGCGAAGCCGCTGCTCTCGGACCGGCAGGGGCCGTGACGGCAACGGCCGGAGCGCGTGCCGCTCATCGCGCTCGAAGCGCACAAGCGGCGCCTCGTGCGTCGTGCCATGGATGCGGTGGTCGGCCTCGGCCATCCACCGGACCAGGTGGGCTTCGAGCGCGGCGAAGGACTCGAACTCGCGCCCGGCCAGCCCGTTGCGCTTGACGTACTTGACGCCCGACTCCGTCTTGCCCTTGGTGCGCGCCCGGTAGGGCCCGCAGGCGCGCGGGGTGACGTCCCAGTCCCGGCAGAAGGCGAGATAAGCCGGGTGGAACGTCACGGAGCCTGTCTCGCGCTCGCGGCCGAGCACCAGCGAGCGCGCATTGTCCCCGAGCACGGTGCGAGGCACGCCGCCGAAGTGGCGGAAGGCTTCCGCAATCCCTTCGCGCCAATCGTCCTGTCGCTCGCTCAGAAAAGCCTTGACGAAGAGCCGCCGTGAGTGACTCAATACGGCGACCAGCAGGTGCACCCGGACCAACGTGCCGGCGATGCGGACCTGCTTCTGACCGAAGTCGATCTGCATCTGATAGCCAGGGTCGGTCTCGAACCGCACGCTGGCCACGTCGGCAGCCCTCTGCCCACGGCGAAGATCGGCAACGACGCGCTGCACGGTCCTCGGGCTCACCGTGATGCCACGGCTGACAAGCTCGCCTGCGACGACCACGGCGTTGCCCTCCGCCAAGCCGGTGAAGAGCTGCTTGGCCTCAGCGCGGCCATCCTCGTCCAAGCAGCGACCACGAGGGCGTACCTGCACCTCGGCGGTGGCTCCACCGCGCAAATAACGGCGGACCGTGTTGCGAGCCACGCCGAGCTCCGCGGCGATCCGTTTGGAGCCCCACCCTCGGGCCGTAAGCTCGCGAATCTGCCGGATAACGTCCGGCTCGATCATCTCTTGCACCTCCGAACCGAGAGGTGCCACGTCCAAGTCCCTGATTTCCATGCCGTTTCCTCCGCTCTGGCGCGAGGGAGGGGGGTCAGTTTTACTGTCGCGCGGGGGTCATTTTTACTGACGCTCTACAGGGCTTCGCGCAGGAGCTCTCGGAGCAGCTGCGCACGCTGCTGCTCGACATCCGGCGCGAGCATCCCGACGCCTCGGTGCCGCTCATCCTCAAGACGCTCGTCGACGAGGGGCGGCTCGAAGCGGGCACGGTCTCCGAGCCCACCGTACGGCGCCTGTACGCGGCGCACGGACTTCGCCGCCGCGCGGAGCGCGCCGAGGGCGAGCCGAAGAGGCGGCTGCGCTGGCAAGCCGAGCGCCCCGGCGCGCTCTGGCACGGTGACGTCTGTCACGTGACCGGCTGCACCGTCGGCGGCAAAGCGATGCCGATCCGCATCCACGGGCTGCTCGACGACGCCTCTCGCTACCCTGGCAGCTCGATCAGGGCTACCTCGCTGGCCAGGTCGTCTCGGTCGCCCGATGCTTCGTCGCGTCCGGCGAGCCGCCGTGGGTCGAGCACGAGGGCAAGCGCCTTGTGCTGCATCCCGTCGATCCGCAGAGCAACGCGCGGCGCATCATCTCCGCATACTACTTAATTATGAGTGGGATAGCCGCGCACTGCTGTCGCTCATCCTGGTAGGGCTCTCCGATCTACAAGACAGGCTTGAGCTGCGCAAGAACCGCGCGCTGTATTCGCGCATCGAGCGCCGTATCTCGATCGGCGCGATGGCCCCTGACGATACTGGCGAGTACGTGCGGCTACGGATGAGCCGCGCCGGTGCCGACCGCGAGGTCTTCACCGCCGACGCGCTCACCCTGCTCCACGAGGCCGCTGGCTCGAGCCTGCGCGACATCGACCGCATGGCCACCGCCGCGCTGCGGGAGGCGGAGCGGCGGAAGAAGAAGCTCGTCGAGCGCGACGTGATGGCGCGCATCGTCGGCGACCTGGGGACGGACGGCAGCTGACGCCGACCGCGACGACGGGACTAGCTCGGCGCCGGCGCAGGAGCTCCTCGCCGACACCGGCGCCGACGTCCAAGACGATAATGGCCATCCTGCGGCGGCCTGCGGCGCACATCCGAGGGATGGCCATCGCGCTCCTTGACCGCAACCGAGCACCCCCTCGATGGCCATCAATGAGCCTGCTCGACGGACCATCAGCCAGCCTGCGCGTCAACAGTGCGGCGGCCTGCGGGACGGTGACTTCCGACCCTTGCGACATCAGCGCCTGCGTGAACCCCTGGATCCCCGCCGCGATGTTGCCGACCCCACCGACGACGAGCCCGGTCGACACGACGATCGCAGGCACGCCGATCGCCGCGCCGACGCCGGTGGCGCTCGTGATGCCCCCGAAGACCTCCCCCGTCAAGCCCCCGATCGTGAGGGCGAGCCCACCCACGATCTGCCCGATGGCCAGCCCCATCCTGGCTTCCGGCGTCCCTTGGGCGAGCACGCCCGCGGCGTCCAGCAACCCATTGCCCCGCGCCGGCGAAAGATTGACCAACTTGCATGCCGCGCAACACCGCTTGGCTCGGGTCTCTCTATTGAGGCTCTCGAGTCCATTCTCCTCCCACTTTGCTGCGAAAGGCTACCCATCCGAGGGGCAGGTCAGCCACCTCCGTTACGCTCGGATCCATAGCGACGATCTCTTCCAGATGGACGATCCGACCATCGCCCGGGTCGCTGGTTGTTCCACATAAAAATTGCCATCCGCCGTCGTCCGCGTCATGGGAGATCATCAGGATTGGGGCCCCCGTGAGGACTGGCGCCGTTGTGATAACGCCGAGGCACGGATCCTCTTCGAAACCTAGGTGGCTCACTTGGGTCCCTTCTCCAGGTTGCAGTTGCGACATAGAAGTTGCCCGTTCTCAACCGTGCCGGAACCTCCCTTTAGCCGGGAAGTCACGTGATCGACATGTCCTTCATGATTAGGTGGAGTTACGGATTTCGTGTGCTTCTGAGGCTTGACAACGTTGGCGCCACAGTTGTCGCACTTGTTAACCCCCCCATGCACAGCCGCGTTCTGTTTCCATATTTCGTCCTTCCCGGCCTTCGTAAATGGCTGTGCAGGTCGGCTTCCTGGCGCGCCGCCCCGCGCGGCGGGTGCTGCGCCCTGCGGGCCCTTGCTCCCAGAGCCTTGCGACATCAGCGCCTGCGACAGGCCCTGGATCCCCGCCGCAATGTTCCCAATGCCACCGACGACGAGCCCGGTCGACACGACGATCGCAGGCACGCCGATCGCTGCGCCGACGCCGGTGGCGCTCGTGATGCCCCCGAAGACCTCCCCCGTCAAGCCCCCGATCGTGAGGGCGAGCCCTCCCACGATCTGCCCGATGGCCAGGCCCATCCGGGCTTCGGGCGTCCCATGGGCCAGCACGCCCGCGGCGTCCAGCAGCCCATGCCCGACGCCGGCGAAAGGCACCGCCCCGAGCAGCAGCCCGGCGACGAAACCGCCCTCGAGCTGCACATAGGGGTTCTGCGACCAGTCGATCGGCGCCGTGGTCACCGGCTGCGGCACATGCCCGGCGGCGCTCCCCGTCGTGCTGACGTCGATCGGCGGCATGGCGCCGCCCGTCTCGGCAGCCACGGTGTTGGTATCGGTGTCGGGGCGCGCCTCGTGCTTCGGCAATGGGACGACGCGCAGATCGAGTCCGAGCGGCGCCAGGTCGTGTACTTCCAACCTGAGCTCTGCGCCAGGCGGTGGCGGTGGGCGAGCCCCGTCCTCCGGGGGTGCTTGCTGAAAACCGCCCGGGTCGACGTAGGCGAGCGGGTTGTTCAGCACGTAGCTGTACGGGTTCCAGCTCTGACCAAAGAACGGAAGGGAGATGATCGGGTCCGTCGTCAAGAATCGCCCGATCCTGGGATCGTAGATCCTGCCCTTCATGTTCACGAGCCCGAGCTCATCGTCGCTCTCGTGCCCGGTGAACCCCTGCGTCGTCTCGCTCGGGAAAGACGCAGGCGGGCGCTCTCCCCATACGGGGTTCCTGCGCTGCCCGAACGGGTCGTAGCTCCGCCGCTCGATCACGTCGCCGTCCTCGTCGGTGAGTGCGTCGACCGAGCCGAGGTGATCGACGTGCACGTAACGGGTGCCGTCGTCCGAGCCTCCCCGGGTCACGATCGCCACCACGCGCTCCGGCGAGTGGACGTGGTACCGATGCTCCACGGTGCCCGACGCCCGATCGGTGACCCGCTCGTACAGGTGGCCGAAGTAGAGCGTCTCCTTCTCCGGCGTGGTCTTGCGGATCCGCCGCTGGTCGCCGTCGTACCCGAAGGTGATGGTGGCCGCGCCCTGTGTGATGCGCTCCGGCAGGTCGAACGGCGTATAGCGCACCGTCGTGCCGCGGGGCCGCGCGATCTGATTGCCAGCGGCGTCGTAGGCGAAGCTGCCCGTGTCCGCGCCGGTGACCGCGTGCGGGTGAAACGGGTCATCGTAGGAGAGCGTTCCGACGTCCGACTTGAAGGTGAGATTGCCGTTCGGGTGGTAGTCGTAGCGGAGCGCGCAGGGCGCCGACGCGCGCTCGACTTCGCTGAAGTACGCGCAGGTCAGCCGCTGGAGCGGGTCATACCGGAAACGCTCCGTCGTGTTCTCGGGCTGGAGCGCGTCGGTGCGGCGCGTGAGATTCAGGAGATCGTCGAACCCGTAGTCCAGGTCCTGCACCTCCCCTGCGCCGCTCTGCGTCGCCATGTGCCTCAGGCGCTGCTTGTCGGCGAAGTAGCTCCGCTCCGTGACGGCGCCGTTGCCGAACACCTCCTCCCGGAAGCGCCCCGCGTCGTCCACGTCCGAAAGGCGCCAGTAGGCGAGCTTCGTTCCGCTGTCGCGCACGGCGAGCACATGGCCGTGCGCGTCGCGATCGTGGACCACGATGAACGGCGCCGCGCCGGCCGGCGCCGGATACGTGACCGTCTCGGTGCGACCGAATTCGTCGTAGCCCAGCCTGGCCTCCAGGGGAGAGCGCTCGCCGTCGATGCGGAGCGAGATCCTGTCGAGCTGGCTGCGGTCGGTGTACCCGAATGTCTTCTCCCCGTCGCGGCTCGCGAGCGCGTGGAGCTTGCCGATCCCATGCGCCGCGGTGTCCCAGGTCCACGTGGTCGTCAGGCTCTCCGCGCCGTCCTGGTCCACGCGCGAGCGGGGTCGACCGAGCGCGTCGTACGTCCACGTGACCTTTCGCTCGAGCGCATCGGTCGAGGAGATCAGCTCGCCGAAGCCGTCATGGATCGAGACCGTCGTGCCCCGATCGGGGTCGTCGAGCCGCCGGACGCGGCCGAACGCGTCGCGCGTCGTGCGCGTCACCGCGCCGCCTGGATCGGTGACCGTGTGGAGCATGCCGAACGGGCCGTAACTGTAGCGTGTGATCCCGTCGGCCGCGTCGGTGATGGTCTTGATGCGCCCCAGCGGGTCCTGCTCGGTCACCGTCACGTGATCGAGCGGGTCGGTGACGCGCACGAGCAGGCCATCGTACGCCGTCGTCGTGACCGCGTTCCACGGCGTCGTATGCCGCACCTCGCGGCCCACGGCGTCGTGCTCGTAGCGCTCGTACAGCCGCTCACGCTCGGGCGTATCTTCGCTGACCGGCACCGAGCGCCGCGCGATGCGCTCGCCCAGCGCGTCGTACCCGATCTCTTGCAGGATGCGCTTTGCCTTGCTCGAGCCCTGCGCAGCTTCCGGGTCGGGCCCGTACCACCACCACCGGATCGGGCGGCCAAGGCTGTCGAATTCGACCGTGTCGTCGGCGCCGCCAGCCGTGGTGCTCCGCTGCCTCACCCTCCAGGCATCGTGCTCCGGGCCGCCGTCCTCGGTGCGGGAGAGCGTGACCGTCGTCGTCGTGCCATCCGGGCGCGTCTCGATGCCGAGCCGCCCGAATCCGTCGTGTGCCCACGTCGTCACGAGCTGATTCGGATCGACCTGCTCGAGGAGCACGCCGAGCGCGCCGTCGAACTCCACGAGCGTGGTGTGCCCGGCCGCGTTCACGTACTTCTCGGGGAAGAGGCCCTCTTCGTCGAAGCCCGTGCTGGATGTGCGCTTGTGCCCGAAGGCGTCCTCCGCCGTGACGTTGGTGATGTTCCCGAAGTCGTCGCGCGCATAGGTGAGCTTCAGCTTCGTGTCCCGCAGGCCGTCGTCGCTCTCCGTGGACTCGGTCTCCACCTCGCCGTAGATCGTGGTCGTTCGCGTGAGGCTCCGGCACTGCGACATCCCCGCCGCCGCGCTGCACTCCTCCTGCGTTTCGAGCTGGCCGAGGACCCAGCGCTCGGTGTCGTTCGTGAACGTCCGCGTGACCTTGAGCGTCAGGTCGACGCCATCGGTCGAGACCTCCTCGGCGCGCACGTTGCCGAACGGGTCGAAGTCCGTCACCTTCGATACCGAATCGTGCAGCAGCGTCGCGCCGTCGCCGCCGCCGCGCTCGATCTCCCGCACGTACGCCTCGATGGACGGCGCCGCGCCGCCCGGGGGCGGATAGACCCCTTGCGTTCGCCTCACCCGGCGCTCGGTGGACAGCGTGAAGTACGTCGCGCCGTCGTTCGTCGATACGAGCGTCCGCGTCACGTCGACGCACGAGAGCTCGATCTGCTCCGGCCTGGGCTGGCTCGCCAGCCCAGGAGCCCCGCGGAACGTCCGCTGGACGCTCCCGGCGAAGGGAAAGACCTGGAGCTCGTCGTCGAAGGTGACGTGGTCGTAGACGTCGATCGCCACGGCGCCCGTATCCAGGTCGGAGACGATCCGCTCCCCGAACCCGAGAAATCCGCGGCCCAGCCGGTGGTAGCGCCCGTCGCGGTAGCCGACCTCGAAGCGCCGCGGTCGATCCGCGCCGTTGTTGAGCGCATACGCGCTGACCACCCGGCGAGGGCCCACGACGCAGCGCCGCGGGTAGCCGCAGTCGTCCGCCGCGCCGGAACGCGCGAGGTAGAGCGGGCTCTCCCGCGCCGGATCCCCCGCTCCGTCGCCCGTTGCCACCGACGCGTCGGTCAGATGCCCGTACGAGATGCTCACGTTGGGCACGAAGCCCGGCTCGGTCGGGTCGTGCGCGTTCATCCCGTCCGAGACCGCGACCAGCAGATCCTGGTCGGCCGAGAGGTTCCGGAAGACGTTGAACACGCCGCCGAGCGACAGGATCACGTCCTGCGCCCCATCCCCGTCGACGTCGCCGATGCGCGGCCCGCGCGGATCGGCGAGGGTGACCGCGCCGCCAAGGCTGGCCTCGAACGGGACCCCTGCATCGACGAGCCTGAACGGCGGCCCCGCGCGATCGCCGGTCGCCAGCAGGACGGCCCATGACGGGAGCGCGTCGGAGCCGCCCAGCAGCATGCCTGGAGGAACCGGCATGAGCAGATCCTGCCGCCCGTCGCCGTTGACGTCGAGCGGTACGGCGAACCGGAAGAACGCGTCCTGATCGGGAAGACCGAACAGATCCCCGAAGCTGAACGCGTCCACGGTCCGGAACGGCGAGGCCACGAAGGTCGGCCCCGTGTTGAAGTAAGTATAGAGCTGGTGGTCACCCGGGCCGGATTCGACGGCATCGGGCAGGCCGTCTCCGTTCACGTCGAGAAAGACGACGCGGCCTCCGCCCCACACGACCGGTAGCTCGGTGTCGATCACCTCCCAGCGCCCCTCGCCCCGGCGCATGATCGCGTCGTAGCTCGATCCGAGGACGACCGTCCCGTCACCGAACCGCCGCATCGACGGCACGATGAGATCAATCTTGCTGTCGGCGTCGAGATCGAGCGTGTGGAGCTCCGTATCGCAGGGATAGCCGGTGAGCAGCTCGATCGATTCGCCCATTGGGGCGAATCCCGCGGGCGCCCCGCCGCGTGCGGGCCGCCAGAGATGGACGACCCACACGGCTGCGAGCGGGAGCGGCGCCTGTCCCTCGCGGGCGTGGTCCTCGCACTGGATCAGATCCGGCACGCCATCGCCGTCCAGATCGGCCAGGTGCATCGAAGCGCCGGGGCTGCTCAGGCTCGGCGGCGCGGACGTGACCCCGAGCGGGAAGGGCCGGCGGATGCCCGTGTCATGGAGCGCGAAGGTCCAGTCCGGCCGGGACAGGAGCACATGCCACGTCGTCTTGGCATCGTAGACGTCGTGGAGCAGCACGTCCGCCCGCCCATCGTCGTCGTAGTCCAGGACCGTCCCGAACTCGGGCTGAAGAAGGGCCGGATCGGAGGGCCCCACCGGATCGGCGACCGTGGGCCACTCTTCGAGGAAGGCGAGCTCCGCCGGTGCGAGAAAGGACGGCGAGGCGCGCGGCCCGACGTTTCGCGCCACCCGCCACGCGGTGATCGGATTCATCGGCGTGCTGAGCCCCGCGACCATGTCCGGAATCACGAGGTCGTCGCGCCCGTCGGCGTCGATGTCGAACACCATCGGGCTCGCCCTCTCGGAGACCGGCTTGTCGATGTCCGTCGTCACCCGCTCGAATCCGGGCGTGGCGCGGTTGTAGCGAAACCGCGTGGCGGGCTTGCAAACCCCGTCGCTCGCGCACTCCTCGACCTGCGTCAGGAGCGTGCGGCGCGTCGCCGGGCCGAGCTCGTAGCCGAACCCGTAGCGCCGGACCAGGGTATCGCCCGGGCCGAGCATCTGAATCTCGTCCAGGCGAAGCGCACGCTGGAGCGCCATGCCGCCCGAATAGTCGGTGCGAATCGCAGCCGGATCCTTCGTCCCATACACGAAGCGCACCGCCCGCGAAGGCTCGAGCGACGGCGATCCCTCAAAAGCCGTGTAGCGGATCTCGTCGACGGCGTACTCGGCGGCATGGCCGTCCTCCGCCTCGGCGAGGCAATACGCGTACGTCATGGCGTTGCCGCGGCCGTCGCGGGCCTTGTTCGCGAGCCACGCGCGCGGGACGCCTCCCCGGGCGAGCGGCTTGCTGCCCTCGTTGCGCCCGTACTCGACGACGCGGCCGGTGGGCAGATGGGCCTCGAAGAAGAGCGCCTCGGCGGGCGCACCGCCTTCCGGACCGTAGTGCCCGACCACCTTGACGAAGGTGTCCGGGAACATCCGGTATTCGATGGTTCCCGGCCGCTCTCGCACAGGCACGAGGCGCTGGCCGTCGAGGCAGAGCGCGTCGTCGCCGTCGTACCTCACGCCGCGGATCTCCCCGTCCTGCGCGAGGCTCTTCGGACATCGCGTGATCGCGGACAGCCCGGCGATCGAGAAGCCGGCGCCGAGCACGCCGGCGCCGCCATCGCTGCGATAGACGATCTGGAGCCGAGGTCCCAT
Organism: Sorangium sp. So ce836; assembly: GCF_028553905.1. Lineage (NCBI taxonomy): Bacteria > Pseudomonadati > Myxococcota > Polyangiales > Polyangiaceae > Sorangium > Sorangium sp. So ce836. Next base: position 13,380,551 of record NZ_CP102233.1, read on the forward strand.
GCCCGCGCGGGAGGGCACGGTGGTCAAGTCCATCGTGTACACGGCCTCCCCGGTGCTCGAGATGGAGAACGTCCCCGGAATCGTGCCGGCCGCGACGGTCTCGACCTCCGGCGCGGAGCGGGGCGTGGCAGGGCGGTGCGCGCGCTCGGTCCGGCAGGCGATGAAGCCATGCGGCTCCGGGATCGGGTCGCCGAAGCTGCACTGACACCCGCCCTGCGCGACCACGCAAGCGAGAAACATCAAGAGCGGGATCAGCGCCCGGGGCACACATCGAGGAACGATCGCCATCGCAGCCTCCCTCGCGCCGAGGAGGCCATGACACGGCGGCCCGAGTCAACCGCTGTTCTGGAGTCGATACCGCCTGCCTATGCCGAGTTCGAGCCATTCGTCGGGACATCTGTGCCCGGCCGACATGCACGCACAGCAGGAATGCCTTGTGTCGATAATGCATTCCGCCGTCTGCACTGGAGCGCAGCGAGCCGAGCTCGATCGGACGGTGCATCGACATCATCGCCCGCCCATCGCCCTGGGGGTGGCCCTGGTTAGAGTCAGCCCGCCGGGGTCGGCACGCCGCTTACAACGACCCAATCGACGCCGGACTACTCGCACGCCACGGGGCAAGCGCCGCCGCAGTCGATGCCGGTCTCTTGGCCGTTCTGCGTGCCGTCGGTGCACGTCGGCGCGCGGCACACGTTGCCGATGCACACGCCGCTCGTGCAGTCCCGGTGATACGCGCACCGCTCACCGTCGGAGCACGCGGGCGCGTCACGGCCGCCGCAATCAACGTCCGTCTCGCTGCCGTTCGCCCGCCCGTCGCTGGCGGTGGGGGCGGCGCAGCGCTCAGACTTGCAGGCGCCAGAGGAGCAATCCGCATCGAGCTGGCACTTCTGACCATCTGCGCACGGCACGCAGGGGCCGCCGCAATCGGTGTCCGTCTCGCCGTCACCATGACGGTTGTCGACGCAGTGACCAGGCACGCAGACGTTTTGATCGCACACGTCACTCGTGTCGGAGCAGTCGGCCTGCCTGATGCACCCCACGCAGTTCCCACGCGCGCAGTAGCCGCCGCGACATCGCGTCCCGTCGGGGTGGGCCGTGTGGATCGGTCCGGTCTCGTCGCACTGGTCGACCGTGCAATCGTTCCCGTCATCGTGTATATCGGTGAAATCGATGACATGCTCGATGACGCCATTGCCGTCACACCTCCTCCGCGTGCAGTCCCCCACCTTCTGGATTTCCGTCGTCCCGGCCTGGAACGTGTGCCCGCATCGCCCGGCTTCGCACGAGCTGACGTTCGGGCACGTGGTCGGTATGGGGGGGCACTCGGAGGGCAAACGGCAGTCAAAGTCCGCGCCCTCGCAGCCCCTGGTGCCCTCGGGACAATCCCAGCAAGGACGGCACGCGAGCTTGCAATCCGGATCGTCGGCCCGCCGGAAGTCGCAGCAGATCGCGTAACTCGGGTCCTGGCATTTGCAGACGTCGTCGACACAGACCGTGCCCGGGACGTTCTGAGTGCCAGTATGACAATCTTGGCTCACGTCACAATTGAGATAGGTGTATGGAGAATCGCACGCCAACGGAATCGTGAACCATATCGCCGTCACGACGGCGGACGCGAACATGCGGAATGACATATCACCTCCTAGCTGGACGGCGCATCGTGCACGAATACCATTCTTCGGACTCGCAAAGCTCCTCCGTCGGCGTGCGCGTCGTTCGCCGGGGGGCCGGAGAGGGGGACGAGGCCGGGCGCGTCGGCGCGGCGGCGGGCGCCGGCTCCGCTGGCGCGGGCGGCTCCGCTGGCGCGGGCGGCTCCGCTGGCGCAGGCGGCGCCGTGGCGGACGGCGGCGGTGCAGAGGCCGGCGCAGGGACGTGCACCACGATGGGCGGCGGGCGGAGCAGCACGGCCAGGCTCGCAGCGGTCCCGAGCGCCAGCGCTGCGAGGCCGAGCGCCACGACGGCCACGGGGCCCGTCACACGGGGGGGCTGCGCGGGGCGCTCGGGGACCGACGGCGCCGGGGGTGGCGCGGCCCCGCGCCGTACGGCTCGTATTTCTATCGTCGCCGGGACCGTCGCCCGGTTCGATGGGCTGCGGGGCGTCTTCGGACCGCCGTCCCTCTCGGCGGGGGCCGTATCGCGATCGTCTGGCACGACGAGCTGGGCCGCGAGCACCTCTGTCGATGCGTCTCGCAGACGATCGAAGAGCTCGAGCATGTCGGTGTAACGCTCCTCGTGGTGCTCCGCCGTTCCCCTCGCGATGAGCTCGGCGAGCGGCGCAGGGAGGACGGCGCCCGCCGGCAGGCGATCACGCACGACCCGATCGAGGATCGCCGCCAGGCCGTAGACATCGGCCTGCGGGCCCGTCGGATAGCCGCGCCTCAGCACTTCGGGCGCTTGGGGCCGATGCGTCTCGCACAGCTCGACCCGGAACAGCGCCAGGAATCCAAGCCGCGCGATGCGCACTTCACCCCGCGCGTCGAGGCTCAGAGACTCGATCGTCAGGTCCCCATGACACACGCCCATCTCGTGAGCGGCCGACAGCGCCCCCGCAGCGTTCAGGGCGTGACGAAGCATCTCTGCGATCCCCGGCCATCCACCCGACAGGGAAATGGGCGTCCCTGCTGGCTCGGTGACGACGTACGGGCAGCCCTCTTCCGTCATCCCTCCATCGACGATGGCCGGTGACCACGGGAGCTTTACGCGCCGCAGGCGCTCCAGGCGCTCTGAAAAGCCTGTGTCACCTCGGGGCGCCGCGTAGATGCACCACGGTTCGCCCTCCTTGGTGCATCGCCATCCTTGGAGCGGCGGAGGCGCGTCGATCCGCTCGCCGATCTCGTAACCCTGAATCACCATCGGCGCGCCACTGTCACGGATGCGCCGTCCGGCTGCAGGTACCAGTAGACGCCCGTGCCGGCGCCCAGCAGCGCGGCTCCGATGAACGCGCCGATCGCGACCGTGCGAAGCGTGAAATGCTCCTCCGCGATGTCGGTCACCTCGTCACAGCCGGGCCGTGGCGCGGCGCATCCATTCATCGGGCTGATCTGGTTCGCGCGCCGGACCGCGGTGACGCGCCGGTCCTCCGCGAGCGCGAGCGCGGTCCCGCCGACCACGGCGGCCGTGGCGGCGCCAGCGAGGCCGACGTACATCGGCCACGTCGGGCCCGGCGCGGGCGGCGGAGAGGGCCGGCGCGCGGGGCGGGGGGCGGGCCGCTCCGGCGGGAGCTCGGGCCGCTCCGGGGGGAGCTCGAGCGTCACCTGCCGGCGCTCGCCCGCAGGCACCAGCACGGGAGCAGACGCGCGCCGCCCTGCGCGCTCGACCTCCACGAGATGATCGCCGGCTCGCACCCACGTCTCGTGGACCGCGGGATCGAGCTCCCGCCCGTCCACCCGCACGATCACGTCGGGGTCTGCACGGACGATCAGGCGCCCGAGCCGCGCCTCGACCCGCGCGAGCTCGATCCTGTGCGCCTCGTTGGCGTCCAGGCGCACGCAGATCGCCAGGTACTCCCGGGCCGTGACGAGCTCGCCCATGCGGCTCGACAGCTGCCCAATGTTACAGGCGGCCTCCGGCGCCTGCGCGGCCTCCCACAGCGCCCGCCAGAGCTCGCGAGCGTCGGCCAAGCGGTGCTCCGCGACAGCTCGGTTGGCCGCCTGGATCGTCTGCTCGCGCATGCCGCGGCGCGGCGGCTCGGCGCGGGCGACCGCCGACGCGAGGAGGACAGCCAGACACACACCGAGGAGACGCATGTTGGCGAGGCTACCGCAAGAAAACGCAAAAAACTACGGGGGCAATGGGAGTAGCCATCCACCCGTGGCTTTGCCGGCCGTCCCCGAGCCTTCATTCGTACTTTGCGGCCCAGTCGGTCGATTTTGAGGAAATTGGGCCGCGTCAAACGTAAGGGTGACACGGATTGCAAAGAAGGCGGCGTGGCGCGCTGGTCCTACGGGAGAGCCATCCTTCATCAACTCCCTACGATCCAACCAGGCGCCCGCGTGGAACGAAGGGTTCCGGCGCTACCTGCTCGACGGCGGCCCCTCGTCGCCGGCGATGCGCGCGAGGACATCCGGGAAGAGGTGCAGGCCGCCGCCGCTCACGCGCTCGATCGCGCGGAGCGCCTCGAGCTTGTCGAGGTCCCGCTGGACCGTCTGCCGGACGACGCCGAGGTACGCGGCGATCTGAGAGGCGGTCGGCTTTTCGTCGAGGGCGATGTGGTTCGTGCCGGCCCGCTCGGCGCCGAACCGGCGAGCGTGGTTGAGCAAGAACGCGGCGAGCCGTACGTGCGTCGTCGCCCCGAGCGAGCCGAGCCGTAGCTGGGTCTCGACCACGCGCCGGTACTGTTCATTCCCCCACGCGAAGTTGAGCTCGGCGTCCGCGGCGAGGGCGGCGCGCAGGGCACGGGCCGGCAGCTCCACGAACATGACCGAACCGAGCGGGATCGCCGTCGTGCGGTACCTGACCTCATAGACGGCTTCATCGCCGATGATCTCGCCGGGGCGGTACCACCCGACCGGCACCGTGCGCTCGGCGATCGTGGCGTCGAGCCGGACGGTGCCGCGGACGAGGAGCAGCGCGTGCGCCGCGGGGCTCCCCTCGGCATAGATCGGGTCGGGCCCCTCGGCCTGCGCCGTGCTGCTGGAGCTCGCGATCTGGATCAGCGTGTCGGGGCTCGCACGCTCGAGGACCAGCGAGCGCGCGAGCTGCTCGACTCGGTCATGCAGGGTAATGTCGGGGAGCCGAGGCACGCGCGCATCCTAGACGAGCGCGACCGGTGCGCGGAAGGCCCGACCTCGACCGTCGCTCGTACCTCGAATCGCCACCGGGAGCGGATCTACGCCTCGATTCACCTGCTCGATGGCGGGCCTTCCTGGTCGGCGATGCGCTCGAGCACCGCGGGATGGATGTACAGACCGCCGCTCACGCGCAGGATTCCGCCGAGCTCCTCCAGCTTGTCATAGTCCTTCTGCACCGTTTGCCTCACGACGCCGAGATACGCGGCGATCTGCGAGGCGGTCGGCCGATCCACCAGCAAGAGCTTGTTCGTCTCGAGCTCCTTGCTGCCGAACCGGCGCGCGTAATCCAGCAGGAAGCCCGCGAGGCGAATATGCGTTTTCGCGGCGAGCGCGCCCAGCCGTAGTTGCGTCTCGACCAAGCGCTCATGCTCCAGGTGCCCCCACGCGATCGCGAGCGCGGCATCGGACGCGAGCGCCGCGCGCAGGGCGCCGGCCGGTAGCTGGACGATCGACGTCGGGCTGAGCGGGATCGCCGTCGCGCGGTACGTGGGCTCATACGCGGTTTCCTCTCCGATGAGCTCCCCGCCGCGGTACCACCCGGTCGGCACGGTGCGCCCGCGGATCGTCGCATCGAGCCGAACGGCCCCGCGGACGAGCAGCAGCACGTGCAGCGCGGGGCTCCCCTCGGAATAGAGCGGATCAGGCCCCTCGGCCTGCGCGATCGTGGCGGCGCCGGCGATCTGGGTCAACGTGTCGGGGCTCGCACGCCGGAGCACGGACGAGCGCGCCAGCAGCTCGACGCGGTGACGGAGGAGCTCGTCGGGCAGCGGGGGCACGGGCGCATGGTACGCGAGCGCGCCCCGTGCGCGGAAGAGCGGAGGCGCAGTGTCGCATTTACGACACTTATGACAAGCCCACACCAGGCAGGGTGCGATCCGGCCGGAATTGCGAGGTGGGCTCCTCTTCCTCGCCGGGCTCGCTCAGCACGGGGAGCTCGGTCAGCGCGGCAGCGCGCGCGGCGACCCGGCGATCATCGGCCGGCCTCCACTGCCTGCTTCGCTCGCCCGCGGGCGGGGCTGGATGATCGAGGGGGGCAGCGACCACCTGCGTCTCGGGAGCAGGGGCGGGACGACGCAACGGGCGCTGGCTCGGGCTCGGCCCCGGGACGTGAACGTAGCGGCCCGGCGGCGGTCCTTTCGGCTGTGGCGGCGGCGCCGGGACCGTGGGCGGCAGCGGAGGCGGCTCGCCCGGGGGCACCGTCGGCACGGGGGGCGGCACCAGCGGCTCGACCGGGGCGGGCGCCTCTGGCGCGGCGCTGTCGGCGGGAGCGGGGGCGCCGGGGAGCTCGGCCAGCTCGGCGAAGGCGTCACGACGACGCGAGATCGCGGCCGCGAGGGCGTCGCGCGTGCGAACCATGGTCGTCTCCGAGAGCAAGCGATAGGCGGCATGGATGCGGGAGAGCATGAGCCACGCGTCGACAGAGACCCCCGTAAAGTCCGCGAGGTGCCGCGCCATCCTCTCGTTGATGGCGCGACGCCCGCAGATGACGGCCGCGGCGGCACCGGGGGACAGGCCGGATGCATAGGCAAATCTGGTCTGCCAATCGTCGTCCCCGCGGCAGAGCAGCCTGAAGGCTTCCGCCGGAGACGGCACGGATCGACCGCGAAACTCGTCGATCTCGGCGATCATGGCATCGGCGGTCGCCGCGAACAGCCGAAGGAGGCGTTGCATCTCCTCCACGTCCCAATTTTGAATCGCCCCGACAGCTTCTTTCGCCGCGCGCTCTCGCTCGACTGCGGCGTCCCGCTCGCCTCTGGCTCTGCCGAGCTTTCGGTTCGCGAGGGCGAGCTCACCGACGAGACCGGCGATGACGAGAACCGAGACGAGCAAACCGAGCGCGAGCACACCGGCGTTGATGCGTAACATCTCATGTACCTGAGCCCATGTCATAGGCACCTCCGGACAAAGCGCGGCCCAGCCAGCCTTGAACGCGCCACGCGTCGGCGTCGTCCCCCGGTGGGATGGTCGGGGAAGTAGCCAGCGGGCTGGACCGCGTCGGGGCATGATGTCACATTTGCGACATCATGAGGAGCCCCAAACGGGAATTCGAGAGACGTTGCAAGGTCGGGTCCGCCTGCTCCCCGAGCTGCACCGCCAGGGCGGTGGTGGACGCGGTGACGCGCGGGGCCTGGGCGCGGCGGCTCGCGGTCGACTTTGGTGAACGCCTGGCCAGGGGTGGCCGGTCGGCGCTCTCGGCGTGCGTCGCGACGGCGCTCCTGCTCGAGGTGCTCTCATCGCCCTTTACATGGTGTCTCATTTGTGACACTGTTTGAGCATGGCGAAGGGGGACAATCGCTATCCGGGGATCGACGTCCTTCTTTCTGATCGCGCCCGCGGGCGCCTGATTCGATGGCTTGTCCGCCTCGGTGTTCCGTCATCAGACGTGCACGACGTGGCGCAGGATGTCTTGGAGCAGATGCTCAGGACATGGGGAAAGTACGACGCCGCTCGCTCGCCGGTCGATCGATGGCAGAACCGAATCGCGGTCTTCACGGCGTCGCACTATCACGAGAAGGCCCAGCGCCGCTCACGGGAACAGCCAGGCACCGAGCCAGATCCCGAGATACCCGACGAGGCCCCCACGGCCCTCGAGCTCGTCGAGGACGTGTCGCAACGCCAGCACGCGCGCGCCCTCATTCAGCAGATCCCCCCCGAGCTGCGCGACGTGCTCACGCGTTACCTGGCTGGGGTGCCGATGGACGAGATCGCAACGCAGCTCTCGCTCCCGGTCTCGACGGCGTACAAGCGCCTGACCCGCGCCTGCGAGGAGCTCGGGCGCCTCTGGCGGATGGCCGAGGCTGCAGCGAATCAAACGCTCATTCCCGAAGCCCCGGACCCTCGAGCGCGACGGATCCGGGATAAGGAGTGAATGCCGTTGGGTGGTCGAACGGGGCTGGAAACTGACACGTGCCGTATTGCAAGATCGCGGCCACGATCGCCGCGATGCGGTCGCGTGGCTGGGTGGCGCGCTGCCGGCCCGCGGCGAGAACGTGCCGGCATGTTGCGATGCGCTCGCACATCGACGAGCCTGCCGGGCCATGTTGCGGCCGTTCCGGCCGCGTTCCCCGAGAAGGAGGGGTAGATGGCGTCGAAATTGGTGACCGACAGGGACAAGTCCAGCCGCACCGTGGCCGCGTCGGCCGAGACGCACGCCGACGAGATCGCGAAGGGGATTGCGGCCGAGCTCGCGCCCTGCCTGAGGTCCGGCGAGAAGATGCCCGACGTGTCGTTGCTCGTGCGCCTCGTCGCGCGCCGGCTCGCCGCGGACACGGCCGCGCTCGTGGCGGCCGATGACGCGCACGAGCGCGAGCTCGCCGACGACGCCGCGCCCCGCGAGGCGCGCGACGAGGCGGCCGCCCGGCTTCGCTCGGTGCTCGTCGACGGGCGCGCCGCCGTCGATGCGGCGTTCGGGCCGGCGGGCCTGCGCAAGCTGCTGCTGGACGGGGCCGTTCCCGAGGACCCCTCCGTGCTCGTCACGACCGGCGAGCGGGTCGTGAGCGCCCTGCGGGACGCGGAGATCAAGCTCCCGAAGCCGAGGCGCGCGTCGATGAAGCTCGATCGCGCCGCGCTCGCCGACGAGATCGCGGCCGAGCTGCCGGCGCTGAAGAAGGCGCTCGCGAAGGTCGCGACCGAGGAGCGCGAGAAGGAGGCGACGCTGCGCGCGAAGCAGAATGCCATGCGCAAGAGCGACAAGAGCTTCGGCCAGGGCGCCGCGCTGCTCGCCGCGAGCTTCACGTTCGCCGGCCTCGAGGATCTCGCCGCCAAGGTGCGCCCGTCCGGTCGCAGGCCCGGGCGGACCGCGGCCGAGGAGGACGACGCGCCGCCCGTCGAGGAGCCCGCCTCGCCCGAGCCTGCTCCCCCGCTCGAAGGCTGACGCCGGCCGAGCCCGAGAGGGGCGCCCACGCCGCCCACATCGCGCTGCCACGGCGAAGTCGCACTGGCACGGCCGAGAAACGCGATGATCCCGCGGCGAGGCGCGTTCCGAGCCGTTCCCCTCGGGCGTCGCCGCGGGCGCACCCCATCCGAAGCGATCGGCGGCGCCGGCGCCGCCGGATCTCGCCTTTCTGACGGCTCCAGCGCCGTCTCGCCCCGGGATCGTCGCTCGCGGAGCGGCTGCCGCGCGGTCTCGCCCCGGGATCGTCGCCCGCGGAGCGGCTGCCGCGCGGTCTCGCCCCGGGATCGTCGCCCCCGGAGCGGCTGCCGCGCGGTCTCGCCCCGGGATCCCCGCCCGCGGAGCGGCTGCTGCGCCGAGCGCGACAGCCGCTGCTTGCCCTGCGCTCTGATGGACGCTCGACCCAAGGCCCTCAGAAGAGGGGCGTGAGCTCGACGATCGCGGCGCGGCAGCGCGCGGCGGCCAGGACGACGTCGCGGGGGGTCGCGCCCTCGGGCAGCGCGGCCGAGAAGCGCGCCGGCCCTCCCCGCAGCGCGATGCCCCGGGCGGCGAGCTCCTCGCGGAGGAGCTCCGCGTTGCTGCGGACGGTGAGCGTGTAGAGGCGCCCGCCGGCGGCGACCTCCGCGAACGTGCCCGAGAAGGCGAGCTCGCCGCCGGCGAGCACGAGCACGTCGGTGGCGCCGCGGACCAGGACGCCCCGCGGGCCCTCGACGTCGAGGCGCGCCGCCGTGAGCAGCGCGCCGCGGCCCTCGGTGGCGCCCGCGAGCGCGGCGAGGACGAAGCCGGCCGCGCCGTCGTCGAGGCCGACGAGCGGATCCTCGGCGATCAGCACGGGCGGCGCCGTCGCGATCGCCTGGGCGAGGACGAGCGCGCGGCGCTCGGGCAGCGCGAGCGTCCGGAGCGCGCGCTTCTGGGCGGCCGCGAGGCCGACCCGGGCCAGGGCGGAGGGCACCATCTCGGCGGCCGCGCGCGGCGAGGCCCCGGCGAGCCGCGCGCCCCAGGCGACGTAGGCGTCCACGGTCCACGCGAGCGGCAGCGGCGGATCGAGCGGCGCCGCCCCGCTCGCGGCCCGGTGCGCCGAGCGCGCGACGTCGCGGCCCGCGACCGCGAGCCGGCCGGCGACGACGCGCGCCTCGCCGGGCGCCGCGTCGAGCGCGTCGTCCGCCGCGGCGCCCGGCGAGGCGGAGCGGACGGCCGACAGCGGGATGCCCGTGAGCGCCGCGAAGAGCGCGCCGGTGTCGCCGGCGCAGAGCACGCGGTCGCCGCGCGACGCCACGGTGAGCGCCTCGATCGCGACGACGTCGTCGACGGCGATGCGCGCGGCGCGGGCGTCGAAGAGCGGCGGGTCCGCGACCTCGGCGTCCCCCATGGGCTCAGCGCTCCTCGAGCGACGGCGGCGCGGGCTCGTCCTCGCGCGCCGTGGCGGGGGCGCCGAACGAGATCTCGCCGGCGAACTCGCTGCGCGCGAGCGGCCTGTCGGCGCCGAACACGAGGAAGGGCGTGAGGGCGCGCGCGGCGTCGAGCATGACGGGCGGGATGGTCGCCGTCGCGAGCTCGCCCTGGGCTTGCGCCGAGAGGCCGACCAGGCTGAGCGCGTAGCCGAGGAGCGACGTGTCCTCCTCGGGGAGCGACAGGACGGGCGCGTCGTCGGGCAGCTGGCCGAGGCGGCGCGCCTCGGCGAGCGCCTCGCGCAGCCCGCCGACGCGATCGACGAGCCGGCGCTCCAGGGCCTGGGCGCCGGTCCACACGCGCCCGCGCGCGATGGCGTCGATCTCGTCGGGCCGCATGCGCCGCCCCTCGGCGACGCGGGCGACGAACCGGTCGTAGAGCTGCTTGACCTTGACGCCGAGCTGCTCGCGCTCGTCGTCGGTGAACGGCCGGTAGATCGACTCGGCGTCGGCGCGCGGCGACGAGCGGAACGTCTCGATGCCGACGCCGAGCTTCTGGAGCAGCCCGGTGACGTCGACCTTCCCGTAGAAGATGCCGATGGATCCGGTGACGGTGGAGCGGTTCGCGAAGATCTGGCCGCCGGCGACGGAGGCGTAGTAGCCGCCGCTCGCGGCCTGCGAGCCCATCGAGACGATGAGCGGCTTCACGCGCGCGGTGAGGATCGCCTCGCGGAGGATGACGTCCGACGCGAGCGTCGAGCCGCCGCCGGTCTCCACGCGGAGCACGACGGCGCGGACGTTGCCGTCCTCGCGCGCGCGGCGCAGCGCGCCGGCGACCGTGTACGAGCCCGCGAGCTTGACGCCGAGGAGCGGGATCGACCGGCTCTCGCCGTCGATCATGTCGCCGTCGAGGTAGACGAGGGCGATCTTGGGCGAGTAGCCCCAGCGCTCCGGCGCCTCGTCGCCCGCGTCGTCGTCGACGACGCGGGAGGCGCGCCCCATCACCTCGTCGATGACGCGGCCGAGCTCGTCGTCGTAGGCGAGCACGTCGACGAGGCCGCTCTGCCGCGCCTCCTGCGCGAGGAACGGGCCGCGCGCGAGCCGCCGCTTGAGCTCCTCGACGGGGATGCGGCGCCCGGCGCTCACCGCGTCGAGGAAGGCGCCGCTCAGCTGATCGAGCAGCGCCTGGTGGTCGTCCTTGCCGACCTGGGTGCTGCCCTCGCGCGCGAACTGCTCGGCGGCGAGCTTGTGCGGGCCGATGCGGACGAGATCGGCCTGCACGCCGAGCTTCTTGAGGAGCCCGCCGAAGTAGAAGTAGCTCGACGAGATGCCGGAGAAGCGCAGCCCGCCCGCGGGGTTCATGGCGATGGCGTCGGCGTGCGAGCACACGTGGAGCGAGCGGCCGCCGGCGTCCTCGAGGTGGCAGAGGACCTTCTTGCCGTGGCTCCGGAGGTTGCGGATCGCGTCGGCGACCTCCTCGGCGTGGGCGAGCGAGCTGGCCGGCTCGGCGCGGAGCACGAGCGCGACCCCGGAGACCTCCGGGGCCTCGGCGAGGCGCCAGAGCTGCTGCAGGAGCCGCGTGTGCCTGCGGACGCCCGGGGTCGAGTCGAGGCGGACGCGGACGACGCGGGGCAGCCGCCGGACGCCCGGCTCGGAGAAGCTGCGGAGCGCGACGCTGGTGTAGAAGCCGGTGCCGCTCTTGGTGACGGCGTCCCCGAAGACGCCGCCGCCGGAGATCTGGAGCCCGCCGACGTTGACGTCGAGGCCCGCCATGGCGGCGATCTCGGGGCCGTCCTCTCTGGCGAGGTCGCGCAGCGTCACGTCGCCCCGGAGGGTGCCCACGTAGGGCACGCGCAGGCCGAGCGTCGCGCGCGGCGTGAAGGTGCCGCTCCGGTCGGGGTCGCTGTTCTCGGCGTAGGCGGTCTCGAGCCCGATCTCGAGCGCGCGCCTGCCGGAGACGGGCCGCACCGCGACGCCGAAATCGTAGCTGCGCTCGAGGGCCTCGCCGAGGCGGTTCTCGGGGCGGTTCCAGTCGCGCGCGACGGCCGAGAGGGAGAGCCAGGTGAAGGGCCGGAGGGTGATGCCGCTCGTGAGGGAGAAGTAGCCGTCGAGCGCCGGCGCGTCGGAGCTGCCCCAGCCGAGCGTCGTGCCGAACGCGAAGCCCGGGCCGGTGTCGAGCGCGAGCCCCCAGCGGACCCACCGCGAGGGGCTGTCGAACGGCGCCGGCGCGGCCCCGGGCGGGTCGATGAAGTCGAAGCGCAGGCCGGTCGACACGAACCAGAGCGGCACGCCGAGCGCGAACGCGTGGCCGCGCGCGGGCAGCGGCGAGGCCGAGCCGGTGGAGACCCAGGTCCACCGGAGCTCCGTGCCAGGCAGGAAGGAGAGGTTCGCGGGGTTCACCGCGATGGCCGAGGTGTCGTCGCTGCTGGCGACGGGCTTGCCCGGATCCGGGATCGGCTGCGCGGGGCTGTCGGTCGGCGCGGCGTGCGCGACGGCGTGGCCGGCGAGCGCGCACAGGCCGAGGAGCGCGGCGGCGGGGCGGGCGAAGCGGGCGCGGCGGGCGGGGGTCTGGGTGCGGGGTAGGTCGTTCATGCGGTGACGAGCTCCCGGAGCGTATCCGCTTCGGCGTCGTACGTCCGCTGGACCTCGGCGAGGGCGAGGCGTTCGACGAGGGGGCCGAGCAAGCGCAGCCGGATCTCGATGTCGCCGTCGACGCGGCGGCGGGTGCGTCCCTGGGGCAGGCGCTCGAGCCGGTAGGTGCCTGCGGAGCGGAAGTAGCTGCGCCACTGCTCCTTCGGGCTGACCTGCCACGTGGAGGCGTGATCGGAGAGCCGGTAGGTCGAGCGCTCCTCCCAGGACATGGCGTCCTTGGCGACGGGGTAGTCCTTGAAGATCGGCAGCGGCGCGCTCGCCTGGAAGCGGAGGATGCGGAGGAGCTCGCCGTCGCGGAGCGCGTGCTCGACGGACACGACGCTCTCGAGGGAGGCGACCTTGGTGGCCAGCCGCGGCCCGAGCTCCGGCGACAGCACGGCGAGCTCGACGGCGTCGAGGGGGGCGTCGAGCTCGTGACAGATGGTGAAGTGCACGCGGCCTTCTAGCACGCTCGATTCGAGGATCGGGTGGGGGAGGGAGAGGATCGGGCGCGGGAGCGGGAGGATCGGGTGGGGGAGGGAGAGGATCGGGCGCGGGAGCGAAAGGATCGCGTTCCGCGGGCGACGTTACGCTTCCGGGGTCAGCTCCGGGCTCGACGCCGGGGCGGTGACGGGCTCGATGGGCTTGGCCTTTTCGCGGGAGCGCCGCCGCAGGCTGGTCCGGTAGCGCGATACGAACCTGGCCGCGATCTTGGGCTGATCGCGGAAGGCATGTGTGTAGCTTTCATGAAGAGGCGGCTGGGGCTCGGAGACGACGTCGGCGCCCATTTGTTGCTTTCGCGAAGAGCAGATTGACACGGTGCATTCTGTCGTGGACCCCTGTGCGCCAACCAACGGATCTTGCGTCGGGGGATCTCGAATGCGACACGCGGGCTGGTCATATCGTCTCGTGGTATTTTGTGCCGTGGTGCTCTTGCTCGGGCGGGGGCACGAGGGCCTCGCGCTGGCCGGGCCGCCGGAGCCGCGGCTTTTGCCCTTATCGCCTCCGGGCGGCGGGGTGGCGCTCTCGGCGATTCCATTGCGGCTGCCGAGCGACGGCACAGGGGGGGCTGCTCTTGGGGCCTCGTCTCGACGCGCCGCTGGTCGAGGACGTGGGGGCGCCCCATGGAGAAATGGTGCTCCCCGACCAGGCCCGGGTGGTGGCGTTCGAGGGGGCTGTCCTGGAGATCCCGCAGGGCGCGGTGGACGAGCCGGTGCGGATCACGATCCGGCCGCTGCCAGCGGGCGAGGTGCGGCCGATGGGGCGTGCGATGGTCAACGTCACGCCCGGCGGAAAGGCCTACCGCTTCGGGCCGCACGGCCTCAGGTTCAAGAAGCCGGTGCGGCTGACGCTGCCGATTGACGAGCACGCGATTCCTCCGGGGATGACGGCGCAGCACGTGATGGGCTTCTATTTCGACGAGGCGCTCGGCACCTGGCAGCGCGTCGAGCGGGATGGTGAGGCCGCGAAGGGCAAGCTGGCGAGCCTGACCGATCACTTCACCGATTTCATCAACGCGACGCTGGCGATGCCCGACGCGCCCGGGGCGCGCTCGTTCGATCCGAGCAGCATCAAGGGGCTCGCGCTCGGCAGCCCGCTCGCCGGCGTGGCGCTGATCGCGCCGCCGGAGGCGACTTCGAGCGGCGCGGCGCAGCTGAGCCATCCGATCGTGGTCCCGCCGGGGCGCAACGGAATCCAGCCGTCGCTCGCCATCGGCTACGACAGCGAGCACCGCAACGGCTGGCTCGGCGTGGGCTGGGATCTGCGGCTGTCGCGGGTGGAGATCGACACGCGCTTCGGCGTGCCGACGTACGCGACGGGCGAGGAGCGGTATGCGCTCGACGGAAGCGAGCTCGTGCGGACTGGCGACGTGTCGGTCGAGCCGCAGGTCTACCGGCAGCGGGTGGAGGGGCGCTTTGCGCGGATCCGGCGCCACGGGACCGGACCGGACAGCTATCACTGGGAGGTCACGGACAAGGACGGGACGACGTATGTGTACCGCCGCAGCGAAAACGCGCGGCTCGCCGAGCCGGATCCGGACCGGCCGAGCAACGTGTTCCGCTGGTACCTGGAGGAGGTCCGCGACCCGTTCGGCAACCAGATGTTCTTCCATTATGCGCATCGGGTCGAGCCCGCGGGACCGGCGCCGCACATCGAGGTGCACCCCGAGCGCATCGAGTACACGGCCAACACCTCGCAGGGCGTCGAGGCGGCGTATGCCGTCGACTTCCTCTCGGAGGGCGGCCGGAAGGACGTGACGCTGAACGGCAGGCCGGGCTTCTTGGAGCAGACCAGCGAGCGGCTCCGGCGCGTGGATGTGCGGCTCGGCGAGACGATCATCCGCAGCTACGCGCTGGAGTACACCGAAGGGGACTTCGGCAAGAGCTTGCTCCAGGCGATCGCGGTCTCTGGCAAGGGGAGTCGCGACGACGAGGGGGCGCTCACGAGCGAGGAGCTCTATCGGCACACGTTCGAGTACTTCACCGCGCCGCGCACCGCGTCGGGGCAGCCCGGGGCGTTCGCGGCCGACGCCGTGACGTGGGGACAGGCGTGGTCTCAGCAAGGCCTGTCGCGCACGGAGGACTCGGCCTTCGGCGGCAGCGTGTCCGTGGGGCTCCTCGGCATCGTCAGCGTGGGCGGCGGCGGGTACAGCGGCGACCAGACGACGCGCGCCAGCCTGCTCGACCTGAACGGCGACGGATTGCCCGACTTCGCCGGCGACGGCGGGGACGCGCTGCGCAACCTGCTGCGCCTTCCCGACAACAACCACTTCGATCCGTTCCACCTCAGCGGGCTCTACCCGGAGGATCTCGGGCTGACGGACACCTCGGGATGGAGCGTTCACGCGGGCATCAACGTGGGCGATGCGCTCAGCGCGTCGGCGGCGTACACGCGCAGCCGGGCGGAAGACGAGCGGGTCGTCTCGGATCTCAACGGCGACGGGTTCCCCGATCTCGTGTCGGTCGGGGACCTCGGGCAGCTCCAGGTCGCGCTCAACGATCGGCGCGGCGGGTTCCTGGGCGCGAAGGACTGGGGGGCCGTCGACGGCAGCGCGCCGTCGGGCCGCCCGGACTTCGCGCTGGCGTCGCGCGCCGACTTCTTTCCGGCCGACCCGATGCTGCGGTGGATCGCGCCGTTCGAGGGGGACGTGCGCATCGGGGGCGTGCTGCAAAAACAGGAGGCGGGCGGCGACGGGCTGCGCGTGGAGCTGGTGCGCAACGGGGAGCTGCCGCCGCTGTTCGGCCACGTGTTCGGTCCGGACGAGCTCGGACCGTGCGCGATCGGCGCGGGCGATTGCGGGGGCGCGCCGCTCTCGGTCCACGTGCTCGCGGGCGATCGTCTCTATTTCCGGGTGAGCGCGGCGCCCGAGATCGACCCGGAGCGGGTGGTGAACACGGCGTCCGACCTTCTGTCGTGGAGCCCGACGATCACCTACGAGGTCAGCGAGGAGCTGCTCGGGCAGGTGGGGCCGGACGGCCGGCCCATCCACCGATTCGAGTACGCGCAGGACCATCGCCTCGGGGGGCGGCCCGAGGTGCCGTGGGTCGCGTCGTCCGATGGCCTCGTGAGCATCACCGGCGATCTGGTGAAAGAGTCGACGAGCGATCAGCTGCGGGTCTCGATCGCGCGGGAGAGCGAGGGCACGTTCCACAGCGTGATGGATGAGGAGGTGGTGAGCGCGGACGCAGGGGTGCTGGCGCTCGCGGGACGCATTCACGGCGATGAGAACGGCCTGGTGCGGGTGAAGGAGGGCGATCGGCTGTGGTTCCGGGTGAAGTCGGACGTGCCGGACGACCCGGCGCGCGTCTCGTGGACGCCGACGGTCGACTACCGGACCTACTGCCGGGCCGATCGGCAGACGGGCGAGCGGCGGTGCGGGCCGGTGCAGTGCGCGATCCAGCCGAACGGCCGCGCCGGCTGCAAGCTGGACAGCGACACGGCCGAGGACGCGCCGCTTCCGATGGCGCTGATCCAGCAGCAGCCGTACGTGGCGATGCCGGTGCAGCGGTGGAGGCCGGGGGCGCGCCGCTCGCCCTGGATCGCGACCGAGACGGGCACGGTGCGGCTCGAGGGGACGGTGGTCGTACCGGGGAACACGTCGCTGACGCTGCTGGTGCAAGGCGTGCACCGGCTGCTCCACAAGCAGCTGTACGTGCCTGCGAGCAGCGCCGGAAGCGCGGTGACCATGGCGGTGGACCTGGAGGTCCAGGCCGGCGAGCCGATCTACGTCACGCTCTTCCAGACGAACGCAGCCGACAGCAACGGAGCGATCATCGGCGCGAGCATCGATGGGGCGCCGGTGTGGTTCACCGTCCTCGTGCCGGATCCGGCGTCCGAGGCGCTCGTCGACGGGGCGCCGCAGGACCCGACGGCGGGTGGATTCCACGGCTGGTCGATCGGCTTCATGAACGGAGACCGCGCGTTCTCCGAGGCGGACATCCTGTTTCCGACGCGCGACCCCGAGCGCGGCTTCACGCTCGCGGTGCCGCTCTCGCAGGAGGACGGCACGCGGATCTGGGGCGCGGCGGCGTCGGAGGCGTTCGTGGGCGGCGATCGGGTCTTGCCGTCGGTGGTGGGGCGGCTGTCGGGGCAGCGCCACCGGGGCAGCGTGCGGTACGCGGAGACGTGGAATGCGGAGCTCACGGCGGGCGCGGGCCCCGTGGGAGGAGGCTATAGCTTCGGCAGCACGACGACGGACCTGGAGCTGATCGATCTGAACGGCGACCGCTACCCGGACCGCGTGACGCGCGAGGGCGCGGTGCTCAATACGGGCAAGGGGTTCGGGCCGAGCGCGTCGTTCTCGCTGCCGGAGGCGCTGCGGCGGGTGGAGCACCGGACGGTGCGGCTGACGGGCGACCTCGCGTCGCTCACGTTCAGCGCGGGAGACGAGGAGGAGCAGACGCTCAACAAGACCGACAGCCGGGGGCGCTCGCAAGGATACCTGCGCACGAGCTTCAGCGCCGGGACGAGCTACGGACTGTCGGCGGCGCACGTGGAGCTGCTCGATATCAACGGCGACGGGCTGGTCGACCAGGTGATGCAGAACCCCGTGAGCGGGCAGATGACGGCGGCCCTGAACCTCGGCTACCGGTTCACCGCGCCGGTGCCGTGGCAGCGGGACGGGTTCACCAAGGCCAGCTTCGACGCCGGCGAGCTGAACAACGCGCTCGGCGAGGTGCTGGGCTTCTTCTCGGACGCGGCGGGCGTGGAGGCGGTGCGGCTGGAGGACACGGGCGCGCAGAGCGTCGGGTTCGGGGCGAGCGCGGGCGGCTCCAGCGGCGGGGTGAGCGCGAGCGTGGGCGCCGGGATCGGCTACACGCGCACGACGGCGCGCACGATCGTGGACTTCGTCGACATGAACGGCGACGGGCTGCCCGACAAGGTGATGAAGGATCCGGAGGAGACGTCGTTCCGGGTGCAGCTGAACCTCGGCGACCGGTTCGCCGCGGAGGAAGAGTGGCCGGCCGGCGCCTGGGGCGTGAACCTCGACCCACAGGAGTACACGTTCATGGGCAGCGGCGATGCGGTGGGCTTCCGGCGCTCGGAGAGCCTCGACGGCAGCGTGTCGCTCCAGGTCTGTTACTTCGTCTGCGTCGGCGGGTCGGTGTACTACTCCGAGGGCAGCGGGGGGGCGCAGCTCGGGTTCGAGGACATCGACGGCGACGGGCTGGCCGACCACGTGCTGAAGCGGGACGGCGACAGCGCGGTGCGGGCGCGCAAAAATGCCATCGGCAAGGCGAACCTGCTCTGGCGCGTGCACCGGCCGCTGGGCGGGAGCGTGGAGCTCGACTACCGGCGCGAGGGCAACCTGGTGGTGCCGAGGGAGGTCCTGCCGAACGGGCCGGTGGACGAGAGCGGGCTGCCCGCGGATGACGCGCGCACGGCGATCGACGATAGGACGGCGGTGGTCGACATGCCGTCGAGCCAGTGGGTGCTGAGCGACGTGATCGTGCGCGACGGCGTGGAGGGCGTGAGCGGCGCGCACGGGGTGCACACGTACTGGACGCAGATCGGCACGTACGGGGACGGGGTGTACCACCGCGATGAGCGGCTGGACCTCGGGTACCGGCGTGTCACGACGACGACGCTGGGCCAGGATGAGGATGGGGTCTCCGCGATGTCGGTCGAGGAGGTCGATTACCGGAACGAGGACGTCTACCGGCGCGGGCTCGCGGCGCGCTCGACGCTGCGCGACGGCGAGGGGATGCTCTACACGGTCGAGGAGGTCGAGCACCTGGCGCCCGATCTGGAGCAGGTCGCGGCAAACGGGTGGTTCTTCCCGAGGGAGACAGAGCGGAGGAGCGCGTTCTACGAGGGGACCACGGACGACCCGGCGGCGGTTCACAAGCACACGTGGGAGACGCGGTTCTATGACGAGGGCGGCAACCTCACCGACGTGTTCTCCTACGGCGAGGAGGGGACCGCGGCCGACGACGTGCACCACCACATCGACTACGAGCAGGACGACGCGCCGTATTTCGTGAAGCCGAGGCTGGTGCGGACGACCGACGCCGAAAACCACGTGCTGCGCGAGCGCATGGCGACGTATGAGCCGGGGACGGGTTCGCTCGCGACGCTCACGAACGTGATCCGCGGGGGCAAGCGGCCGGACGGCTCGCCGTACGCGGGCGACCAGGCGACGTGGAGCTTCGCCTACGATGAGCTGGGCAATCTCGAAACCTTCACCGATCCGGCCAGCTACAAGCTGACCTACGGCTACGATGCGCTGACGCAGAGCTACCGCACGTGCGTGGCCGACAGCTTCGGGTACCAGTCGAACAGCGTGCCCAACTACGCGTTCGGCACGGTCGCGCAAGAGACCGACGTCAACGGGCACACGATGGTCCATCGGTACGACGACTTCGGCCGGCTGATCGGGGTCTGGGGGCCGAACGACCTCAGCGAGGCGCAGGCGCTCCCGGTCGCGTGCACGCCGAGCAAGATCTGGAGCGAGGAGGACCTCGACGGAGAGGGCGAGCCAGCGGTCGGGTTCGAGTACGCGCTCCAGCCCGATCAGTCGACGGCGCCGCCGGCCTGGGCAAGGACGAGCCACAAGGACGCGGAGCACCCGGGCGATCCGATCGTGACGGTGACGTTCGCCGATGGGCTCGGGCGGGTGATCCAGACCAAGAAGGACCTGGAGCGCGACACGGGCACGGGCACCGAGATCGGGATGACGGTGAGCGGCGCGGTGGCGTTCGACGCGCTGGGCCGGATGAAAGAGCAGGGGCAGCCGGTGTTCAGCGTGGAGCCGGACACGACGTTCGTGGCCGTGGGGGTCCTGAGGCCCACGCACTTTCACTACGACGTGCTGTCGCGGACGCGGCGGGTCGAGGCGCCCGACCCGAAGGCCGAGACGACGGACGGCCATGCGCGGACGCTGATCGAATACGACGTGGTGCAGTTCGACGGGCGGCTGCTCTTCCAGGAGACGGTGATCGACGCGAACGGCAAGTCGCGCAGCAGCTACCGGGACGTGGGCGGGCGGATCGCGGCGGTGGAGGAGTGGAACACGGTCGACGGAGCTCCGCGGCAGATCGTGACGCGGTACGAGCACAACCCGCTGGGCGAGCTGGTGCGGGTGACGGACGCGCGCAACAACGCGACCACGGCGACGTACGACTCGGTCGGGCGCATGGTGGAGCTGGTGAGCCCCGACGCGGGGCGCACGGAGTGGCGGTATGACCTGGCCGGGAACCTCCGCGCGAAGCAGACGGCGGAGCTCGGGCTGCGCGGTCAGCTCATCCGGTACGAGTACAGCTACAACCGGCTGTCGAAGATCGATTATCCGGTGACGCAGGACGTGGTGTACACGTACGGCGCCGCCGATGAGGCCGGCGACGCGAAGGGCAACCGCGCGGGGCGGCTGACGCAGGAGACGAGCGCGGCGGGGACGCGGAGCTATCGCTACGATCGATTCGGGAACGTGGCCGAGCTCGTGGCGGAGTTCCCGCGGCTGCGCGAGCCGCACCGGGGGCCGTATCAGGCGACGCTGAGCTACGTGTTCGACTCGCTGGGACGGATGCAGGAGATCCACTTCCCCGGCTCCGGTGAGGAGATCGTGCGCTACGGATACGATCGCGGCGGCCTCTTGGTGTCGGCGATCGGGGAGAACCAGAAGGTCAATCCGCAGCACCCGGACGAGCCGATGACGACGGAGTACCTGAGGCACATCGGGTACGACGCGTTCGGCCAGCGGGTGCGCGTGGTGGCGGGCAACGGGATCGAGACGAAGTACCGTTACAACGAATCGACGCGGCGGCTGTCGGAGGTGGATGCGGATCACCGGACGCCGCAGATGCAGCAGATGGGGCGGCCGCCGAGGGCGTTCCAGCGGCTGCGCTACGATTATGACCTGGTAGGCAACGTGCTCGCGCTCGACAACGCGGTGCCGCTCGACGAGTCGCTGGGCGGGGCCGTGATGGTCGCGACGACGCAGCAGCGGTTCGCGTACGACGACCTGAACCAGCTGACCACGGCGTCGGGGACCTACCAGGAGCGGGGACACGAGCAGCAGCGATACACGCTGGACATCGCGTACGACGTCCTCGGGAACGTGAAGAGGAAGGGGCAGGAGGTCGCGCGGTACGTGCCGAATGGCCCGGGGCAGTGGCGGTTCGACCAGCCGATCCGGGAGAGGACGTACCGCAACGAGTACCGCTACACGGGGTCGAGGCCGCACGCGGCGAATCAGGTGGACGAGTTCGTGCCGGCGGAGTCGCAGCCGCGGCTGCGGGAGCTGTTCTTCGACGCGAACGGCAACCACAAGGAGTGGAAGTACCGCGGCAGCCCGCAGCGGGCCTTGAGCTGGGACGAGGACAACCGGCTGGTGTCGGTGCGCGAGAACGGGCAGGAGCTGTCGCGGGCGTTGTACGACGGCGCCGGGGAGCGGCGGGTGCACCTGCACCGGGTGGCCGGCGAGGAGGAGACGGCGTACGTCGACCAGCACCTCGTGGTGCGCAACGGGGTGACGGCGACCAAGCACATCTTCGCGGGCGAGACGCGGATCGCGAGCAAGATCGACGCCGACTGGTTCCAGGAGCCGCCGGTGTTGTACTACCACCCCGACCACCTCGGCAGCACGCAGTACGTCACCGATCAGGACCAGCAGCTGAGCCAGCACGTCGAGTACCTGCCGAGCGGGGAGCTGTGGACCGACCAGACCGACTCGCGGTTCCAGAACCGGCAGCCGTACCTGTTCAACGGCAAGGAGCTCGATCTGTCGACGGGGCTCTACTACTACGGGGCGCGCAGCTATGAGCCGCGGCTCGGGATGTGGCTCAGCCCGGATCCGATCCTGGGCCAGTACATGTGGGGGGCGCCGAACGGCGGGGTGTATGACCCGGTTCACCTGGGGCTGTACACATACACGCGGAACAACCCGCTGAGGTTCGTCGACCCCACCGGGCTGGCCGAGGAGTGCGTCGATGGCGGGTGTCAGTCGTACGTGGGGCCTCTGGACAGCCCGGAACAGAGCATCGATCCGGATAAGGCGATGTGCACCTCTGGAGTCTGCGTGGACGGAGGCCCCGCGGAGCGGCTTGCATTCCACCAAGCACAGGTCGCGAGAGAAGACCTGCCGCTAGAAACATCGATGATCGACCCGATCGATGCGGTGGGCATCGGCGGCACAGCCGCGTCCCTGGTGAAGGCTGGAGGCAAGGCGCTCGTAAAGCTAGCTGCGCGGAGGGCCGCCGTGAAGGCGGAAGCCTTGGCCGCAGGGGGCGCAGGGCGGCGGCTGGTTGCGCTTGACGCGAACGCGTTCAGGAAGCTTGGAACGCTGCGAGAGTCGGGCGTCGTTGGAGCTGGGGACAGTCTCATCGTCTCTCCAAACGTCGCTACCGAGTTGGCTCGCCGCGGCGTATCAGCTGTCGACCTCTCTCGAGCCGGGATAACCGTGGCCGCGGATAGTCCGGTCGGTGCATCTGTGGCTGCGACGAGAATCGCGAGCGTACTTCGCGGGCTCGGCGGACGCGGCGCTGCGAGTGCGTCTGCCGACGCACTGAATCTCGCGGAAGCTACGGGCCTTGGAGCTCGTGTATTCATAACAGCCGACCAGCAGATCCTGCGCGCTTTCGGCGGGATGAGTACAATGCCGGGCACCGGAGGCGCGTCGCTGACCGTTCTCGGCTTCTGAGGAGACTATGGTGCAGCTCAAAACACATGGCGAAGTTTTGGTTCGGTCGGGTCGCGTTCTGCTTCAAGCCGACTACTCGTCCGGTGACGGAGGCCCGGGCGTGCTCTCGCTTAGGCTAGAGGACCAAGAGACATTCGATGCCGTCGATGGGCGTCTTAGGCTAGATCCGTGGTCTGGCGATGCATACGAACTGTTTGACTGGCCCGCGGGCAACTGCTTTGTATTGTGCGGGGCGCAAGCCGTGGTTGCGCTGAATGTGTCCACGCTTGCAATCGCGTCCTCTGTGACGATGGAGTATGAGGAAGGGGAAACGATCGATGCGCCATGGTTTGTCGAAGCTCACGAACACCATGCCCTGGTCATCGCGACGGAACGGCGCGTTTGGCGTCTAGATGATCGGGGAGCGATTAGGTGGATGTGGAGTTGTGCCACTGCTGAGTATGAAAGATGGATTCTCGATTCTCCTGAGGTGGCTGATGCCCGGGTTCGTATACCGCTCGGAGCTGAGCGCCGTGACATATCGATCGAGCTGTCCCTCATAGACGGCCTACAGGCCGGTGACTCCGCTTCGCGTTCGGGGTCGTGAGGATGGGAGCAGTGGTCAGGCCAATCCGCAGCACCCGGACGAGCCGATGACGACGGAGCACCTGAGGCACATCGGATACGACGAGCTCGGCCAGCGGGTGCGGGTTGTGGCTGGCAACGGGGTCGAGACGAAGTGCCATTACAACGAATCGACGCGGCGGCTGTGCGCCGGGGACACCTACCAGGAGCCGGGGGCACGAGCAGCAGCGGTACACGCTGGACATCACGTACCTATGAACGCGGCAACCTCGTGACCTTCACCGATCCGGCCAGCTACAAGCTGACCTACGGCTACGATGCGCTGACGCAGAGCTACCGCACGTGCGTGGCCGACAGCTTCGGGTACCGGTCGAACAGCGTGCCCAACTACGCGTTCGGCACGGTCGCGCAGGAGACCGACGTCAACGGGCACCAGAACCGGCAGCCGTACCTGTTCGCTGGCGAGGCGGGAATCAAATCATCAGGAGAGCTGATCGGTAAGCACGGAGCCTTTGCGCTGCCTGAGTCGGCTGCTTCCAGAAGTCGTGTCGCGCATGCGCTGATCACAGGGCTGTCGCCTGAAAACCCGGCGAGATTTGTTCGGGTTCCTGGATCTTTCCAGAGGCTGTTTTCGATCGGCATCTATTCGGTTATGAAATCCGCTGGTGGGGTGCGGTTCACAGCTCCTGGTGTCATCACCATGACCACCGGTGCGTTCACGCAGACAGGTTTGATCCTCGTCCCATATGCAGCGGTTTACGGGCCTGATCTGCTCATCTATGGTGCTGCCGCTGCGTCTTTCGTGGCGTTCTCTGGTATGGGTGATTGAAGGCTTATGTTGCGAGATAGGCTCACGAGTCCAGAGTGGTGGGTCAAGTTGTTCTCTGTGCTGGCTGTGGCCAGTATTGCGATCGTCCTTGCTGGTGGCCGAGTCAAGAGCAAGCAGATGATTGTGCTCGGCGTGATTCTGTGTGCGCCGCTGGTTTTGGGAGGTGTCGTGATGTTTGCGGCTGGAATCGTAGCTCTGGCCATTGATAGAAGGAAGAATCGCAAAAAATCGAATGAGTAGCGGCTGGCGTCCCGCGGGGGGGCCGCGGCGGTGATCCACGGACGACCGGCTCACCGATCTGGGTTGAATCCCACCTTCGCCACGAACACGCCCAGCCCATCCCCTCCGACGGCGGCGCGCGCCGTCGTGCGAGGCCACGCACCTCCGCTCCGCCGCGCGCCTCGCTCGCGCCGCTCGCGCCGCCCCGACGCTTCCTTGCTCGGCCAGCCGGCGCCGCGCTACGACCGCCGCAGGACCCCCCTCGCATGCGACCCCCGCGCCCGCCCCGCGCCGCCGTCCGCGCGCTCGTCCTCGCGGCGGCCGGCGCGCTCGCGGCGCTCTCCGCCGCCTGCGGCGGCGGTCAGACGCAGGGCGAGGCCTTCGATCCGCGCTGGAAGGACGACGGCGGCGCCGGCATCGCGGCCTTCCAGCGGCGCTTCGCCGGGAGACCCATCCCCCACGGCGCCGACGTGGCCGTTGGCGTCGTGGCCGGCACAGGGGCGCGCGAGCTCGTCGGGGTGCCGCTCGACGGCGGCCCCGCGTGGACCTTCGAGCACCCGCTCGACGCGCGGCCGGCCGTCGCGGGGAGCGTCGTCGTGGGGCTCGGCCAGGGCGAGCTGTTCGCGCTCGACGCGCGCACCGGCCGGCTGCTCTGGACGCGGAGGGCCGGCGGCAGGCTCCGCGGCGCGGGCGACGACGGCGAGACCACCGTGGTGTCGCTCGTGTCGACCACCGGCACCATGAGCGTGGTGCTCGCCATCGGCCACGACGGGATGGTGCAGCGACAGATCGAGGACGACGCCGACATCGGCGTGCCCGCCGTCGTGGGGCGCTACGCGTTCCTGCCGTGGCAGGGGCGGTACGTCACGGTCTTCGACCTGCAGACGGGCCGCGAGGCGGCGCGGGCGCTGCTCCGCACCGAGGTGAGCCGCGCCTTCCTGCTCGGCGGCGCGGTCTTCTTCGGCGGCGGCTCGGCGGCGACGCGCTTCGACGCGGCCATCGGCCTCGGCGCGGCCGGGCGCGCGTCGACCGCACGGCTGCCGGCGCGCGAGCTGCCCGGGGCGCCGATCTGGATGAGCGACGGGACCGAGGTGCTCGCGCCCGTCGCCTCGGCCGAGGACAGGGCGCGCCTCTACGCCCGCCCCCGCGCCTCCGGGCCGCCCGGCGTCGAGGCGGAGCGCTTCGCGGCGACGTACTACCAGGCCGCCGTCGGCCGCGACGCGCGCTCGGGCGAGCTCGCGTGGGCCCACGCAGGAGAGGCCGACTTCCTCGGCGGGGCGGCCTACGCCGGCGGCTTCGCGCTGTGCGACGCGCGCGGCGGGATCGCGTTCCTCGACGCGCAGTGCGGGGCCGTGGCGGGGCGCGCCTCGCTGGGCCGGCCGGTGCAGGCGTGCGTCGTGCAGGCCGACGGGCTCACCGCCGCGGCGCTCGCCGCGCGGCGCCCAGGGCGCTCCGCGACCCCGGCCGGCCCGCCGTGAAGCCGGCCCTCAGCGGGCCCCTCGTGGCCCCCCGGCCGATCCCCGTGAAACCCGCCCTCAGCGGCCCCCCGTGGTCCGGCCGGCCCGCCGTGAAGCCGGCCCGCAGCGGGCCCCCCGTGGTCCGGCCGGCCCGCCGTGAAGCCCTCAGCGGGCCCCCCGTGGTCTGGCCCGGCCCGCCGTGAAGCCCGCCCTCAGCGCGGCTTCTCGCCCTTGTCCTCCGGATCGACCGCGATGCGGAACCCCGGATCCTCCGGCGTGGGCCCCGTGGGCCGCGCCTCGGGCGCGTCGGCCCCC
This sequence comes from Sorangium sp. So ce836, assembly GCF_028553905.1. NCBI lineage: Bacteria > Pseudomonadati > Myxococcota > Polyangiales > Polyangiaceae > Sorangium > Sorangium sp. So ce836. Next base: position 13,406,774 of record NZ_CP102233.1, read on the forward strand.
GCGCCGCCGTCCGGGCGCTCCTCGCGCGGCGGCGCCGCCGGCGGCGGGCCCTTGCTCAGCTCGGCGCCGATCCGGCCGACCACGTTGGTCGCCGCCCGAACGAGCTCGCGCCCGGCGTCGTCGATCGCCTTGCCGACGCTCGTGCGATCGAGGTCCTTGCGCAGGTCCACCGCCGTCTTGCGCGCCGCGCGCCAGAGCAGGCTCAGCCCCTGCTTGAGGTCCTCCTTCGGGTCGTCGCGATCCGGATCCGAGCTCATCGCGCCTCCTTGGCTTCGCCTCGCCGAGGTGGCTTATGTTCCCGCCGCGCGGGCGCCGCAAGCGGCGCGCGCCGCCTCACCCGCCTCACGTCCCGCGCGCCTCACGCGGCGCGCCGCCCTCAGGCCGCGGTCTTCGGCTTGCTCGTCGGATCGACCTCCGGCGGGCGCCTCGGCTTGCTCCGGGGCTCGGCCTCGCCGGCGGCCCTGCCCTGCGCCGGCGACAGCGAGGGCGCCGCGGCGCGCTTGCCGCCGGGCGGCGCGCCGTCGTGCCCCGCGGGCGACGGGCCGCCGCCCGCCGCGGGCGGCCTGCGCTGCGGCGCGGGCGCCGCCGCGGCGGGCCGGGCCGACGCGGACCTCGCCGGCGCGGGCGGCTCCGACGCGGGCCTCGCCGACGCGGGCCTCGCCGGCGCGGGCGGCTCCGACGCGGGCCTCGCCGACGCGGGCCTCGCCGGCGCGGGCGGCTCCGACGCGGGCTTCGCCGGCGCGCCCGCCTCCAGCGCGGGCGGGTGGCCGCTGCCGGACCGCATCGACGGCGACCACGCCGTGGAGCGGTTCCGGCCCGACCGCTTCGAGACGTAGAGCGACTCGTCCGCGGCCTTGAAGAGCTCCTCCCACGTGCTGCCCGCCTCGGGGTACGTGGCGATCCCGATCGAGCAGGTGACCTGGCACTGCACCGGGCCGTTGCTCCCGGCCGCGTGGAACGTCGTCCGGCCGAGCTCCTCGCGCACGCGCTCGGCCAGCAGCATCGCGCCGCGCGCGTCCGTCTCCTCGCAGATCACCACGAACTCCTCGCCGCCGAAGCGCGCGACCGCGTCCGTCGTGCGCTTGGCGCGCCGGAGCACGTCGCCGAGCCCCTTGATGATCACGTCGCCCACGTCGTGGCCGTACGTGTCGTTCACCTTCTTGAAGTGGTCGATGTCGGTCACGAGCACCGAGAGCCGCCGCGAGAACCTGCGCGCCGCCGTGATCTTCTGGTCGGCCACCTCGAGCATCGCCCGCTTGTTGAGCAGCCCGGTGAGCCCGTCCATGGTCGCGAGCTCCTCGAGGCGCCGCATCATCCGCGCGTTCGAGAGCGACACGGCCATGTGGCTCGCGAGGACCTCGAGCGTGCTGCGCACCGAGTCGGTGAAGGCCGCGCGCCGCCGCGAGCCGAGGACCAGCGTCCCGAGCGGCCGGTCGTGGACGACGAGCGGGAGCACGATGATCGACGGCATCGACGGCGGCGTGACGCGGCGGGTGAAGACGATCTGCCGCTTCTCGTCGTACTCGCCGCGGTACGGCAGCGGGTGCCGGTTCTGGAGCACCATCGAGACGAGCCCGGCGTTGTGGCGGAACCGCTGCCCGGTCAGCTCGCCGACGCCGTCGCCGCTCACGGCGCGGATCTCGTGGACCTTCTGGGCCTCGTCGTAGAGCGTGACCGCCGCGAAATCGACCGACGTGATCTCGCGGGCGCTCGTCACCCCCGCCTCGATGACGCCCGGCTCGGTCGTGGCGGCGCCGAGCGCCTCGGCGGCGCGGTAGAGCTTGCCCTGCTCGATCTTGGCGCGCTCCAGCTGGACGAAGACGCGCTCGTTCTGGATGGCGCGCACGGCGTAGCGGCACGCCTCGTCGATGAGCTCGAGCTCCCGCGGCGAGAACGGCCGGTCCTCGACGCGATCGACGACGAGCACGCCGCGGAGCTGGCCGTGCTCGAACACCGGCAGCGCGCACACGGCGCGCACCGGGGAGGGGCCGACGTAGTAGGGGAGCTTGTAGCCGGGCTTGAGGCCGCCGATGACGACCGGCGCGCGCTGCGTGATCGCCGCGCCGAAGACGCCGTCGCCCGAGAGGAACGGGCCCTCGGAGAGGTTCGGGGCGTCGCTCGCGAGCTCGCTGATGCGCAGGTGCGTGCCGGCGTCGTTCTGCCAGAGGAGCATCGCGGTGTAGAGATCGAGCGACTCGCGCAGGAGGCGGAGCGCGAAGAGCACCGACTGGTGGATCTCCTCGACGCCGGAGCGGGCGAGCCGCTCGTCGTCGCCCTTCTGGGCGGCGCCGCGCGCCTGGGCCGGGGCGGAGAGCAGGCGGTAGCTGCGCGCGTCGTCGCGGAGCCGCTCGATCTCGGCCTTCAGCCGGGTGTTGGAGGCCTTCCGGACGCGGCTGATCTCGGCGCGGAGGATGGCCGCGTTCAGCACCGAGAAGACGGCCATGAAGCCAATGTGCGGCGCGGCGGCGCTCCACGCGATCGGCGCGCCGCGCTTGGCCATGGCCGAGCGGACGGCGAGCTCGAGGGCGGCGGCGGCGAGCGCGACGAGGAGCGAGGCCCCGGGGCGGGCGAACGCGCTCACGAGGGCGATGACGACGTAGAGGGCGGCGTGGGCGTCGCCGTCGAGCGAGCCGTCGAGGCGGAGGACCGCGGCGAACGTCGCGACGACGAGGAGGGCGCCGACCTCGAGGTCGAGCAGCGCGCTCGCCTCGATGGCGGCGGCGCGCCGCCGCGCCCGCTGGACGAGCGCCGCGACCAGCACGATCAGCGCCGCGGCGGCCGCGAGCTTCGGCAGGGGCTCGGCCGCGTCGAGGACGACGAGCCCCCCGAGGGCCAGCGCGCAGGCGAGCGGCGCCGCGTTGCGCGCGATACGGCGGGCGGTGAGCACGGCGAGCACCAGGTTGGCCATGGGCTCGCATGCCGGTAGCAGAGGTCGATCCTCCGGGCCCAGTTCTCTGCCGGCGCAAGGACGAGGCCGGTCGGTGCGGGGAAAGGGGCGAGAACGGGGGTGGGGTGTGACGTGGAGCCGTGGAGGGAGGAGAGGTCGAGGGGTCTGGCTCGGATACGCGGAGGCGGGGCAACGATCCTTGTCGACACGTGCGCGGCTCGACGATCGCCAGCGGGCACCGTGAACGACCTCGCGGGGGCACCTGAGCTACCCCACGGGACCGTGGACGGTTGGTACGAGAGGAGCGCGAAATCGATTGGGGCTGGTTGTCCTTTGGGAGGCATGGCGCAGGAATGTGTCGATTGTGTGGCGGTTCACTGACCGCTGGACGAGCACCGGGAGAGCAGCGATAGAGTAACGGATCGTGTCTCAGCGTCAGTGCAGCACCGAGATCAGGGGCGGTGACAGCTTCGAGGCTGTCGCTCAGGCGTCCGCTCTTACGACAAGGATGACCGAGGGAGCACGAGGCGAGCCGGGCAGCTCGGCGGAACGCTCCTTCTGGGAGTCATGGCATCAGGTCGAGACGCTGAATGGCCTCGAGACGCCGCCGGCGCGGTGCGCCTCCGGGGGGCCCCATGGCCTGCGTTTCACGCTGCTCTACCACCCGGACCTGCGCCGGGTCGGCGCGCGGGCAACCGCGGTGGCCGTCCCCGGATACGCGGTGCCCCTTTCCCGCCTCGAGCCCGATTTCGCGCAGCCGCGCAGCCACGAGCGCGCGCCGCTCTGCGACCCTCACGTGAGCCGGAAACCTCACCTTGTGACGTGGGGCGCAGACGAGTCGCTGACCATCACGCCTGCGGGGCGAGGTCAGCTGTCTGTGGAAGGAGAGCCCATCGACGACGCGCATCGGTTTTCAGCGGAGGCCCTGCGCGCCGGCCTGATTTTGCAGCTCTCCAAGAAGATCGTGATCCTGGTCCATGTGGTGACCACCGCGCCCCCTGCGCCGAGACACGGGCTTGTCGGCGAGAGCGACGCTCTCGAGGAGGTCCTCAGGTCGGTCGCGCGCGTCGCCGATCTACAGGTACCAGTCCTGCTTCGGGGAGAGACCGGCGTCGGCAAGGAGCGCGTTGCGCAGGCGATCCACCAGGCGAGCCCGCGGGCCGGTCGTCCCTGGCTCGCCGTGAACATGGCCGCGCTCGCCCCGACCACCGCCGCCTCGGAGCTGTTCGGGCACGCGAAGGGGTCGTTCACGGGCGCTCACCACCGCCACGTCGGCCTCTTCGAGCGCGCGCACGGCGGGACGCTCTTCCTCGACGAGATCGGCGATATGCCAATGGATGTCCAGGCGATGCTGCTCCGGGCGCTCGAGACCGGCACGATCCGGCCGCTCGGCGAGGGCGAGGAGCGCGCGGTGGATGTCAGGATCATCGCGGCGACGGACGCCGACCTGGAGCAAGCCGTCGAGCAAGGCAGGTTTCGCGCGCCGCTGCTCCATCGGCTACAGGGTTACACCATCACGATTCCTTCACTCCGCCAGAGCCGCGAGGACATCCCCCGCCTGCTGCTCCACTTTGTGCGCGAGGAGCTCGCGCGCGTCGGAGAGCTGTCCCGGCTGGAGCCGCCCGTGGACGGCGCCCTGCCATGGTTTCCTCGATCCCTCATGGTGCGGCTGATCCAGCACGGCTGGCCCGGCAACGTGCGCCAGCTCCGGAACGTCGCGCGACAGCTGGTGATCTCCAGCCGCGGCTCCGACGTCATCGTCATCGATGAGAGCCTGGAGCGGATGCTGGAGCAGGCGGGTCGAACAGCGCGGCCCCCGTCGGATGCACCGCGCCTGGCCGAGAGGCGAGATGCGGACGCCTCCACGGCCGATCCAGCGGACCCCCCCATGGACCGGGAGGTCGACGAGGACGCCTTGCTCAGGGCGCTTCGGCAGAGCCACTGGTCGATCGGACCCGCGGCGGCGACGCTCGGCGTCTCGCGCACCGCCCTCTACCGTCGCATCGAGCGAAGCCCTCACGTCCGCAAGGCGGCGGACATCCCGGAGGACGAGCTGGTGCGCTGCCACGAGGCGTGCGGCGGAGATCTCGACGCCATGTCGGCGCGTCTCGAGGTGTCGAAGCGGGGGCTGACGCTGCGCCTGCGGGAGCTCCGTCGCTCCGGGCGGCTGCGCGAATCGCCGCCAGACTGACCGCGGCGGGCCGGACGGCCCGCGGACGGCCCGGCTCATGGGCGGTCGAGCGGCTCAAGCGTCCAGAAACCGTCCGCCAGCGTTCACGGACGGTTCGTGGACGCTCCACGGACGGTTGAGCGGACCGCGCCGGGGGCAATGACGGGTTGAAATGGCCGGGATTGGCGCCGCCTCGCCCCCACGGCACCGGAGCTGCTTTACGGCGGCCGACGAGGGCGCGCCGGGCCGCCGCTCGACGGGCGCCGCGCGAGGCTCGCCGAGGGCAAAGATCGCAGATCTCGAAAGCAAGAGGCTGCGATCCCAACGCCACCGTGCGCCTTCGTCGCGAACATCTTAAGGAGCGATCCATGTACAAATATCGATATTTGGTGTGGGGGGTCGCCTGGCTGCTCGCTGGGTGCGGAACCCACCAAGACGGGGCGGAGCGCGGGGGCGCCCCGGAGCCATTGTCCAACGTGCAAGAGGCGCTTGAGGCAGATTTTGACGACCTCACGCCGCCGGGTCGTGATATCGATCCTACCGATGGTCCGCAGGACATTTTCAACCCTCCGCCCCCGGATCCGCCGGCGCCGCCGGAGGAGCTCGTGATGCCCGACGACCCGATCGTGCCAACGAGCGACCGTGTCGGTGCAATTCCGGCGACCTGGGCCGTAGAGCAAGGACGCGCAACATATCGAATCCCCATTGAAGTTCCGAAAGGCCGTGCAGGAATGCAGCCCGACCTTGCGCTCTCCTACGAAAGCGGCCATGGGAACGGACCGGCAGGCGTGGGGTGGAGCGTGACGGGGTTGTCCTCCATCAAGCGGTGCGCGAGGACAATAGCGCTCGACGGAAGGCCGCGCGGTGTCAATTTCGATGACAAAGACGCATACTGTCTGGACGGAGAGAGGTTGCGTTCTCTTCCGCTGAACCCCGCCCTGCCGGACGCGGTTGAAATGCGGACAGAGCGAGACTCCATGGCGCGCGTCCTCATGTATGGCTCTCTGGGAGACCCGACGCGCTTCGAGGTGTGGGGCAAGGATGGGCGAATTTCCACCTACGAGCGCCTCGCAGCCAAGCGTATCCAGCCGACCACGTTGGGGTCCGGTTACGTGGAGGAGAACGAGGTCGGCGTCGCCTGGGTCCTGACGCGGGTGGAAGACCGCGCCGGCAACGCGATCACGATCTCGTACGACACGCGGCAGAATAGCGCCGCGCCGTTCGATTTTGCCTATGCGCCCGGAAATATCGAGTACACGTCACGACAGGGAGAGGCTCCGCGCAGGAAGGTCCGCTTCGTGTACCAGTCGAACCCGGACGATGAGTTTCGATACGTCAGCGGCGTGCGCCTGAGCCAGCCTTGGCGGCTGCAGAGGCTGGAGATGTACGCGCTGGGCTGGCAATCGCCCGATACGACCCTGGCGTGGGAGTACCGGCTATCGTATGAGGAGAGCCCGACGACGGGACGCTCGCGGCTCCACCGGGTTGAGCGGTGCGGAGCCGAGGGGTCGTGCCTGCGCGCGAAGGTGGTGGAGTACGACGATACGCCCCTCGCGTTCGAGGCGAAGCCCGTCGCCGCGCACGACGCGCCGAAGCCGCACTGGCTGGACGGCGAGCCGAAGCCGCTCGTGATCGACGCGGATGGGGACGGGCGCGATGACCTCATCTACCGTATCTTCGGCACCGCCAGAGACTTCGAGCCCTCCAGCACCGACGACCCCACGGAAGACTCGCTTTGGCTGCGCCTGGGGACCGCCGATGGCCTGGGGGCGCCCATTCGACTGCTAGCCGGCGTTGGCGTCGACAATACGCTCACGTTCTCCGTGGAAGCTTCCATCAAAGTAGATGTGAATGCGAGCGGGAATATGGCATTCACGGCGAAGGGGTGGGGAGACGATCCGAGCTATCCGCTTCTTCGATTCAATCCGTCTACCCATCGACTGGACTCCGCGGGGCTGGCGTTCCCAGGGGTCTTTGCGACCGGGGACACTTACCTGCCGTTGCGCGCAGTCGCGGCGGATCTCGACGGCGATGGTCGCGCCGAGATCGTTCATCGACCCTACATTGGCGATGATTCCTTGGAGTGGCATATCCACTGGAACCGTGCGGGATCATTCTCATCGTCTCAGATCATCGAAGGAGCCCTTGCGCCATGCGCCGCCTCGGCGCGGGTCCTGGACAAGAGCGGCGACGGGCGCGGGGACGTCCTGTTCGGCTGCGCATCGATGCAGCTCCTGACGACCTCCGACACTGGAGCGCTCGTCGTCGAGGACGCCGAAGACCTCTACGACGACGCTGACAGCCTCTTCGCCGACATGAACGGGGATGGGTTAGATGATCTTGTTTTTCCGATATTCGACGACGGAGCGACTGGCGTAAGTTGGAATACCGGTCGAGGGTTTGGGCCCGTCGAAACGGTCCCGAATGGACCGCTCCCCGATGTGGCGCAGAACAACGACGAGGGCTTGCGGACGGCCGACTTCAACGGTGACGGCCGCGCTGATTTCGTCGTTTTCCTCGATTCCCCGACCAGAGAGATCGAGGTGTCATTGTCAACGGCCAGGGGCGGCTACCAACCGACCATGATGTTGCCGTTCGACTCGGGCATCCTCTTCACCAACGGAGATATGCCCTGGGGCGCATCGCGCGTCGGCGACTTCAACGGAGATGGGCGGACGGACCTGGTCCACGTCAACTCGACGACGTCCGACTGGGAGGTGCTGCTGAACCGGGGTGTCGACACCGATCGCGTGGTCGCCGTGAGAGACGAGTCCGCGGAGCAGCCCCAGGTCCGCTTCTTCTACGCGCGTGTGCGACCCGACTCCCCCAACACATGCATCTATCCGCAAGTATGCCAGAAGCGCGGCGTACCGGTCGTACAGCAGCTCTGGGAAAACCAGGGCAGTCAAGTCGCCGCGTTCCGCCGGACGATCTACGGCTACCGCGATCTGCGGTTCGACTGGTCTTCTCGGAAGTCGCTGGGGTTCGGTGAAATTCGCATGTGGGAGCCAGAGCGCCCTCGAGAGACGCGGATCACCTACGACCACACGACCCGGGTCGACTCCCGCTATCCTCTCGCCGGATTGCCGTCCAAAACGGTGGTGATCACCCCTGTCCTCGGGCCATCGGTGGTAGGGATACCTCCAGCGACGAGCGCGCCTACCACGCGCATCGTCGAGACTGTGAAGCATCATGCGGTAAGGCAGCTGCATTCCGGCCTCACGTATTTCGTCTACCCGTACGCATGGACCGAGAACGAGTGGGAGCAGGCGGCGACCATCGACTGGGCAGACTTCGCGTGGATCCATGTGAGCTACGCAGACTCGAGCATGCCGAGCACGCGGCGCGAGCAGGTGGGGTCGCAAGCCCTCGATGAGTTCGCGAACGTCACCCAGGTGGCCACACTCACGACGGGTGGCCAGCGTCATATCGTTTCGACGGCGTACGACAACCTGACGGAGGACTGGCTCATCGGACTCCCGCGGCAGCGGTTCGAGACGGAGTACAAGAACGGGAGCACGCCCCCCGCGCCGCGCAAGGTGGAGTGGACGTACGACGAACGCGGCCTGTTGCGCGTCATAGACATCGAAAGAGGGCATACGAATGAGTCGATTCCAATCTCAATCACGTACAGCCGTAACCCGGACGGCCTCCCATGGATGATCGTGCACTCGCCGGTCAGCGGTGAAGATCGACGGCAGTACATCGACTGGGGCGACGCGTCGCTGGGCGACGAGCGCGTCTTCCCCAGGCAGAGATGGACGAACCTGAATGGCATCGATCATTCGCGGTGGACTGTTTACCATCCCGCGACCGGAGATCTGATCGCCGAGATGGACAGCAACGGCGTCACCGTGACGCGGCAGTACGACGAGTTCCACCGCTTGCGCGCGGAGACTCCGGAGGGCGGCGCTCCCACCGGCGTGACCTATGAAGCGCTTCGCGAGGGTCCGCTGGTGACGGGGACGAAGGCGACGGTCGCGCGCGGCGGAGCCGTGGCGGCGGGTCGGGAAATCCTCTTCCTGGATGAGCTTTCGCGCCCGATTGAAATGTCTCACGAGCGCTTCGACGGAGCGCTTGCGAGCCGCCGCCAGAGCTATGACGTGCTGGGGCGCGTCGTTCGGACGACGCGGCGGGCCACGTCCGAAGAGACGGTGCAGGTCACCCATTATAGCTACGACTCGCTCGACAGGCTGGTCGAGGAGCGGCGCCCGGATGGGAGCCGCAATCACTACGAGCATTCGCTCCTTGAGACCACCTCCTTCGACGCCGAGGGGCGCGAGCACCGCACCACGATCGATTGGGACGGGCGCCTGGTGTCCAGCACCCGGGTCGCGCCGGAGGGGACCCAGACGCTGCGCTACGTGTACGAGCCGTTCAGCCTGCTCGGCAAGGTGATCGACGAGTCCAGCGGGAATTTGGTGCTTCTGGAGCAACGTTATGATCAGCGCGGCCGGCGCAGATGGCATAAGGAGCCTGTGTCGGCGGCGACGACCGTGACGTACAACGCGTTCGGAGAGGTGGTCGCGCTCGCTGATTCGATGTCCACGCGCACGTTCGAGCGCGACGCGCTGGGGCGTGTCGAGGAGATGGTGGACGCGGATGGCGAGACGGAGTTCGTCTGGGATACGGCGGCGTACGGCGTCGGCCGGCTGGCCAGCTCTACCAGCCCGGACGGGGTTCAAAAGACCTTCGCGTACGACGCGCACGGGCGGCCTGAGGCGACGACGTGGATCATCGACGGCAGCTCGTATGTCATTCAACAGACGTACGATGCGCTGGGGCGGGTGGATCTGCTAGAGTACCCGTCCGTGGAGGGAGCGACCGGGTTTCAGGTGAAGCACCGCTACAACGCCCATGGCTACCTTCATGAGGTCGTCCGCCGGCTTGTGGCCGGAAATGGGACGATCAGCAGCGCGGTCTTTCTTCCGATCTGGCGCATGAACAGCCGCAACAGCGACGATCAGCCGCTCTCTGTTCAGCTGGGCGCAACGGTCGAGACGACGTACAGCTACGAGCCGCTGACAGGGCGGCTGGATCGGGTTCGGACTCCTGGGGCGTACGATCTCGACTACGATTACTACCTGGATGGCCGCATCAAGCGACGCTACGACAGGCAGTCGAATCGGGACGAGACGTTCGGGTATGACGCGCGCGAGCAGCTCAGGTGGTGGGAGCTGCAGACCAGCACGACGTCGACGAGGACGGATTACTCGTATGACGCCCTGGGCAACGTCAAGGAGGTGTTCGTCGACGGCACGCTTCGGGAGGAATACGTCTTCGGGCCGCCCTACAGGCCGAGCGAGGTTCGGATCGGCGGCGCGGTGGCGGACACGCTCTCGTACGACGTTCGCGGTCGCCTGTTCAGCCGAGGTGGTCCGCGCGCCCCGATGAGCGTTACGTTCACGGAGTTTGACCTGCCCAGGCTGGTAGTGCACGGGGGCGGAACGACCTCGTTCCAGTACGACGCCGACGGCAGGCGTGTGATGAAGGAGGGCCCTTCGGAAACGGTATTGACGCTCGGTCGGCTGTACGAGCGGCGGACGGCAGGAGCGCATACAACCCACGTCTTCCATGTATTCGCGGACGGCGAGGAGGTGGCGCAGCACTTCGTTCACCCGGACGGAAGTTCACAGGACCGCTTCGTGCAGAAGGACGCGCTCGGAAGCGTGGGCGTGGTGCTGCGCCCGGATGGCAGCGTGCTCTCCCGGAACTTCCATGAGCCCTTCGGTGGGCGCATCGACGAGAACGGGACGCCGATGGCCGGTCTGCCCCTCGGGATCAGCGACGTGCGGACAGGGTTCACGGGGCACGAGCACGACGACGAGCTCGGCTGGATCGACATGCAGGGTCGTGTCTACGATCCGAGCCTTCGTCGGTTCCTCACGTCCGATCCCGTCATCCCGTCGCCGCTGACGGCGCAAGGGTACAATCCCTATGCCTACGTCTTGAACGATCCCCTCAACCTGAGGGATCCGACGGGCTTCCAGCCGTGCGACGGGACGAACTGCACGCCGAACACGCCCGAGACGATCGCTCCGCCGCCGGGCGTCACCATCGATAGCGACGGCACTGGCACGAAGGAGGTGAATGTCTTCGAGGACGGTGAGGCGCTCCTTCCCGAAGACGATGGCTCCATCGAGGGCTCCGGCGGTGACGGTGGAGCGAGTCCTGGCGGAGGACTTGGCGGCGCAGAGGGCGGCCCCTCGTCGGAGGGGGACAGAGGGGAACTCAGGTTCAGCATCGCTCCGATGACGGGGGCGGACGCGCGTCTTCTCCTGCACACCTGCCTCGATGCTTGTGGCTTCGCGCCGCCTCCGATCGGCCCGATATGCGACGTGGTGAATGCCTGCTTCTACTCCGAGGAAGGTGACACGGAGAATGCGGCACTGAGCCTCATGGCCGCCACTCCGGGTGCCGGCGACGCCAGCAAGCTTTATTCCAGCCTGAAGGGCGCGGGACAGGTTGGGAAGGCTGGCAGGATGGCTCGAGACGCGGGGGTAACTCAGGCCGCAAGGGGGGGAGCGGCAGGGTCGCGGGTCAACATGCCGGCGTGGCGAAAGATCGCGATCGACATGAAACACATCCGCAATCGCCATATGCCGGGCGGCAAAGACCTCGCGTCCGGCAACAAGAAGGATATCTTCCAGGGTATGAGCGAATCGCAGGTCGAGCGCGCCGTGCGGAATGCCTATCGCAATGGAGAGGTGCTGCAGTCCCAGGGCGAGCGAGTCTTCGTCAGAGGTCCGTTCGGGAACGGGACCATCGAGATGTGGGTCAACCGAGCCACGAAGGAAATCGAGAGCGCGTGGCCGAAGTTCTAGTAGGAGCAGACGATGCGTATTGTGTTCGATGAATCAACACTCGAGCAAGGGAACAACGCGAGCCGCTCGATAACCGGCGTGCTCTACTTCGACTTCAGTGGGTATCCGTTTCCTGGGGAACGATGGAGCGACTTCGTGGTGGTCATCGCCACCTGGTGGTTGGGCGCACTTGAGAAGCTCGAGCGGGGCGTTTGCCACGAGGCGGTGCTTCGATTCATGGACGGCCCCTACTGGATCACACTAACGCGGCAGGATGGCAATACCGCGCTGTTGCGCTGCACTGAGGATCGACGCGATGCAGGTGTTGTGCATGAGGAATACATCGAATTGCCTGACTTCGCGGCGCAGGTGCGACGAATTGCTCGGCAGGTTGCGTCAGCCTGCCATCGAAGCGGCATCGAATCGAGGGATGTAGACGCCCTCAGGACGTATCTGCCCAACTGATGTCGTAGGCCGAAGAAGCCTGGGAACTGCTCTGGAGATTCATCGACGAGTTCCGCGCCACCGTTGACGCGCATCAGTGGTCCGCTGCGCTGGCCTCTTATACACCTACGTGGACCGCGGGGGGCGGCTCCCGGCAGCAGCGGTCCGAGCTGGACCGGATGCTGTTGAAGAACAGATGCCCGCAGCCCTGTCTCAATCGTCGTCCTCTTCGACAAGGCAGCCCTCTACCTCCGGGTCTCGACAATCGAGCAGATTGCCGAGAACCAACTCGCCGAACGTGGCGCCTACTCAAGTTCCATCAACTTGCTCGGTGTTCTTGGTGTTGAGCCTTGCCATCGACCGCCGTCCATGCGCCAGGTGAGTGGGCCGAAGATGGGAATGGCGTCGGCCCGGAGCGGTTAATGGAGCGGTTCCCAGCGGCAGCCCCCCGTTGCAAAGACCGTGGTTTCGGCAACGCTGATCCAGGTCCGTCCGAAGGTCCGAGATGGCTCCACCGAGGGCTCCGGCGGTGACGGTGGAGCGGGTCCTGGCGAAGGAGGCGGGGCAGAGAGCGGCCCGTTGTAAGCGGCCACGCAGGTCCGCGGAAATTGGACGCGAACTGATTCCCGGAGATGGCCGTCCCGTAAGCTCGCCGGCGTCGGCGTGGCAAAAAGATGAGGGCCCAGGTTGCCGCCTGAGCCCTCGGTCGGCGCGACGTGACGGTGCGCGACGCGCTGGAGCTTCGCGCAGGCCAGCCAGAAGGGCAACAAATCGTCACGCCGCTTGGGAGTTCTACCAGCGAAGGGGTGAGGTCGGGTAAATCTCTTGCGGCCACCATTGATGATGCGAGGCTCGGGTTGCCGGAGGAGTATTCGCAGGCGATCCTTCGGGCGCTCTCATTAGCGGTCGCCACGAAGCTGAGTCCTGGAGTGCTGAGATTGGCGGAGGCAGCGCACGGGGCTATCGGGTCGAGCCCAAGCTTCTTTGTTAAACTGTCATTTGCGGCTGTGGAGCTCATGTTTCTCGGCGTGTCCGACGAACTTCTGGCGAAGCTCCTTAGACGCATTCTTGTGGGGTAATCGACACGGATGAGCATTGCCAGCCTCGGTGTCATCTCGCCCGCGTGAGTCGAGGCGGGCCCCTCGACGATTCCGTCGGTGCCCAGAATCGCATGAGGTTGCCGGTTTTGCGCTCGGGCGCAACGGCAGCTCTGCTGGGGCTCGCCGGCTGCGTCAGTTTTCCTCTGCCTACCCGCCCGCCGGCGGCGGGCCGCCCTCCGCCGGGGCGCCGCCCCCGCCGACGGCGCGCGGCAGCTCGACCGAGAAGGTCGCCCCGCGCCCCGGCGCGCTCTCCACCCGCACGGCGCCCCCGTGCTGCTCCACGATGAGCCGCACGATCCACAGGCCGAGGCCGAACCCGCCGTAGTGCATCACCGACGCCGCGCGCTGGAACCGCTCGAAGATGCGCGCCTGGTCGCCGGGCGCGATGCCGATGCCGCGGTCCTCTACGGCGAACCGGACCCGCTCGGCGTCGGCCTCGACGCGCACGTCGATGGGCGCGCCGGCGCCGTACTTCACGGCGTTCGACAGGAGGTTCGTGATCACCTGCTCCATGCGGGAGCGATCCCAGCGCACGAGGACCTCCTCGCTCCCGAGCAGCCGGATCGACGAGCCCCGGCGCGGCCCCTCCTCGAACCGCTCGACGCTCTCGCGGAGCAGCGAGACGAGGTCGAACTCCTCGACGCGGAGCGACAGGCCCCGCGCCGAGATCCGGGAGACGTCGAGCAGCTCGTTCACGAGGTCGCTCAGCCGGAAGACGCTCCGGTGGATGGTCGAGAGCTTGGCGTCGAGCCGCGCCGCGTCCTGGGTGGCCTGACCGAGCCGGATCGCCCGGCGCAGGCTCTCCACCTGGAGGAGGAGCGCCGTGAGCGGCGTCTTGAGCTCGTGCGACGCGATGGAGAGGAACTCGTCGCGCACCTCGACCGCCTCCTCGAGGCTCCGGAGGAGCCGCTCGCGCTCCCGCTCCAGCCGGAGCCGCTCGGTCTCGTCGCGGGTGTTCATCACCGCGCCCGCGGGCGCGCCGTCCGCGCGGCGCAGCGGGGACGCGCTCGCGGAGAGGACGCGCGCCGAGCCGTCCGGCCGCTGGACCTGCCAGCAGACGCTCTCCACCTTCTCCCCGCGCAGGGCGCGGTGGAGCGGCGTCTCCGCGGCGGGCGCCGAGGCGCCGTCCGCCGGGGCGGCGCCCGTCGCGCGCGCCCACGCGTCGATCGTGAGCTCCGTGGCCGGCCCGAGCTGCCGCTCGGCCTCCGGGTTCATCAGGCGGACGACGCCGTGCTCGTCCACCATGACGATCCCGTCGCCGCTCTGCCCGATGATGCGCCGCAGGACCGCGTGCTCGGCGGCGCGCCTCGCCTCGCTCTCCCGGAGCGCGTCCTCGGCGCGCTTGCGCTCGATCCCCTGGGCCACCGTGACCGCGATCGTCCCGAGCGCGTCGAGCACCTCCTCGTGCAGGGGCCGCCGCGCGAACATCGCCATGACGCCGATGAGCCGATCCTCGACGAGCAGGGGGTAGCCGGCGAACGACACCATGCCCTCGCGCCGCGCCCAGCCCTTCTCGCTCACCTGGGGATCGCGGAGGACGTCGTTCGTGAGGTGCGGCCGGAGCTCCTTCGCGATGCGGCCGATCTTGTAGCTGCCCACGGGGACGCGGCTGTGGGGCCCGTCGAGGTGCGTGTACATCCCCGCGCTCGCGCGGAGCTCCAGGACCTGCGCGTGCTCGTCGAGCAGCCAGATGCGGGCGAACGCCGCGTCGAGGTGCGCCCGGATCGCCTCGGCGCAGCGCTGCAGGAGCTCGCGCATCGTTCCGGGGTGGGACAGCGCCGCGCTCACCTCGGCCCGGAGCGCGCCCATGAGCGCCTGCGCGGCGAGCAGCTGCTCGCTCTGCCTCCGCTCGGTGATGTCCACGAACGTGACGATGGCGCCGACGACCTCGCCTTGCCTGCGGACGGGGCGGCACCAGTACTCGACGGGGAAGCTCGTCCCGTCCGCGCGGAAGAGCAGCTCGCCGGCGAGGTGCGCGGCCTCCCCGCTCCGGGCCGTGCGGCAGATCCCGCACTCCGATTCGGGCAGCGGCGCGCCGCCCTCGCGCGTGTGGTGGATGAGCTGGTGCATCGCGCGGCCGACGAGCTCCGCCTCGTCGCGGTAGCCGAGCAGCCGCGCGCAGGCCCGGTTGGCGAACGTGCACCGGCACGCGCCATCGAGCCCGTAGATCCCTTGCTCCGTCGACTCGAGCAGCGCCTGCGCCCGCTCCTCGCTCTCGCGGAGCGCCTCCTCCGCGACCTTGGCCCGCGTGACGTCGATGGAGAGGCCGCGGGCGACGGGCCCCCTGCCGGCGGGGTCCGCGCGGCGGGCGAGCTCGCTGCTCAGCCACACCGTGCGGCCGTCGGCGGCGAAGAAGCGGTGCTCGATGCGCTCGGTCGACCCCTCCGCGAGGACCTTGCGCGCCAGGGCGAGCAGCCGCGACCGGTCCTCCGGGTGCTGGTGCCGCCAGAAGAGGCCGTCGTCGGCCGCCCAGCGCTCGGCGGCGTGCCCGAACAGCTCCCTCGCCGGCGCGCGCACCGCCGACAGCTCGAGCGCGTCGCCGGAGACCTCCCACATCAGCGCGTCCAGCGCGCCGAGGAGCGCCGGCGCCCACGCGTCCTCGGCCGGCGTGTCGCGCTCGTCCTCGGCGCGCGCCGGGTCCAGTCGGCCTGAGCCCGGTGCGCTCCTCGTCTGGCCCTGCGCGTCGCTCGCCGGACAGCCCACGTGTCAGGCTAGCATGGCTGCCGCAGCGCGCCGCTGGGTCCACGGCTCCCGAGCCTGCGCGGCTCCCCTCGGCGCACGGCCGGTCCTGCGCCGGGGCTCCGTCGCGGCGGGGCCGAGCGACGGCCCAGCCCCCTCGAGCGGCGCCGCGCCGGCTCGCCTGGCGGCGCGCGCGGGCGGCGGATCCGCCGTCTGCCGCGTGCGATCGGGGGCGACCTGGGCGAGGATGGCGTCGAGGGGCAGGGACACGCCGTGCGGCTCGGGATCCGGCTTCAGCTCTTGTTCGCGCTCGGCGCGCTGCTCGTGCTGGCGTTCGTGCCGCTCTTCTTCGCCGTCGCGAACCTCACGCGGGCCACGATGGTCGGCGCGCGCGCGTCCAGCGCCCGCGCGATCGGCCGCGCGATCGCCGGGCACGTCGCCGCGGCGCGGGCGAGCCGGTCGGCGCCGGAGCTCTCGCCGTTGCTCGAGGCGCAGCTCGGGCCGGACGGGGCGTCGGCGATCGGCGTCTACGACGCGGCGGGCGCGCTCGTCGACCGCGCCGGGGAGCCGGAGGTGGCGGCGGCGCTGCCGGCCTCGGTGGAGGCGGGCGCGGAGGTGCTGAGGGCGGTGCGCACCGCGCGGGGCGGCGCGCTCCTGGTCGTCGTCCCGGAGCACGCGCGGGACGCGGCGCCGCGCGCGGAGGCGGCGCGCGACACGGCGCGCGCGGAGGCGGCGCGCGCGCCCGACGCGGCGCCCGCGCGGCCGCCGCAGGTCGGCTCCGTGGCCGTGCTGGTGCCGACCGACCCGTCGACGGTGCCCTCCGCGCCGCTCGTCCGGATCGTGGCGCTCTACACGGGGGTCGTGGCGCTGGCGCTGCTCGTGTTCGCGTACATCGCGATGACGCGCCTCGTGGTGCGGCCCGTCGACGCGCTGTCGCAGGCCGCCCGCCGCGTGGCCGGCGGGGCGCGCGACCTCGAGGCGCCGCGCGCCGGCGCGCGGGAGCTCGCGGAGCTCGGGGCGAGCCTCGCGCACATGACGGGCCGCCTCCGGTCCGACGAGGAGTCGCTGCGGGCGAAGATCGCCGAGGTCGAGCGCTACGCGGCGGACCTGAAGAGCGCGCAGGAGCGGCTGGTCGGCTCCGAGCGCCTCGCGTCCGTGGGGCGGCTCGCGGCGGGGCTCGCGCACGAGATCGGCAACCCCATCGCCGCGATCCTCGGCTTCCAGGAGCTCCTGCTCGCCGGGGGGCTCACGCCCGACGAGGAGCGCGAGTTCCTCGAGCGGATGAAGCGCGAGACCGAGCGCATCCACAAGATCTTGCGCGACCTGCTCGACTTCGCGCGGCCGGCGGCGCGCGGCGCGGGCGACGCCGGGGAGGAGCCCTCCGGCTCGGTCGCGGAGGCGCTCGCGGACGTCGTCTCGCTGGTCTCGCCGCAGAAGGCGTTCCGCGCGGTCGAGCTCGTGCGGGACGTCGCGCCCGACGTGCCGCCCGTCCAGCTGTCGCACGGCCGCCTGGTGCAGGTGCTCCTGAACCTCCTCCTGAACGCGGCCGACGCGGTGCCGCGCGCCGGCGGGCGCGTCTGGGTGCGCGCGTCGCGGGCCGCGGGCGGGGGCGCGCGGATCGAGGTCGAGGACAACGGGCCGGGGATCGCCGAGGCGGTCCGCGAGACGCTGTTCGAGCCGTTCATCACGACGAAGGAGGTCGGCGAGGGGACGGGGCTCGGGCTCGCGGTGTGCCGCGGGCTCGTCGAGGCGGCGGGCGGCGCGATCGGGGTCGAGGCAGGGGCCGAGGGCGGGGCGCGGTTCGTGGTGCAGCTGCCGGGCGCCGCGGGGTGAGGGGCCTCGCGCTCGCTACGCGCCGAGCCGCGCCATCGCGTCGACGGCGGCGCGCCGGAGCGCCTCGGCCTGGTAGACGATCGCGCCGGCGTGCCCGGTGTCGAGCCACCGGAGCTCGCTCGACCTCCAGTGCGCGTGGAGCGCCTCGACCTGCTCGGCGAACACGTACCCGTCGCGGCGCCCGCCGACGAGGACGGTCGCGTCGAGCCGCCGCGGCGCCGGGTGGCGGTCGAGGTCGGCGGCGCCGAAGAGGGCGCCGAGCCGCGCCCGCGCCGCCGCGGGCCCGCCGAGCGCCTCGAACTCGACGCTGACGGACAGCATCCCCTCGGTGAACACCGGCACGGCGCTGCGGCCCGCGCCGAAGACCGCGACCGCGAGCGGGCGCGCCGTCACCGCCGCGGCCAGCGCCGCCGACGTCCCGCCCATGCTGAAGCCGACGACGCCGATGCGCTCGTGTCCCTCGCGGGCGAGGTGCTCGACGAGCGCGCGCGTCTCCTCGACGGTGCAGAGGTTCATCAAGAGGTGCTCGGCCACGGTGCGGATCGCGGTGGCGCGCTGCCCGGGGGGCCGGCGGAGGCCGTACATCGCGTTCTCGAGGAGGATGACCTCGATGCCCTCGCGGGCGGCGAGCGGCCAGAAGAGCCGCGTCCGCGCGGCGAAGCCCTCGTCGCCGGAGGCGGCCAGCGCGACGTAGACCGGCCGGCGGCGGCCCCGCTCGGGCGCCCTGGGCGCGATGCGGCGCACGAAGGCCGTGCCCGCGCAGGGCGGCAGGCCCGGGAGCGCGGCGGCGAAGGAGCCGTCGGTCACGTCGACGGGCCCATCCGCCCGCGGCCGCCCCCAGGTGACGGCCGCGGCGCGCGGGGGCTCCGAGAACCGCGCGATGGTCGGGACCCGCTCGAGGACGCCCTCGTCGCCCCAGCCGGCCGCGAAGAGCCGGCGGCGGCGGGACAGGACGGCGTGGGCGTGGTCGAGCCAGTGAACGGATCGCGCGCGCACCGCCGCCCTCACGCTCCTCTCACTCCTCGACGGTCCCGGGAAGCCACCACGACGCGACCGCGAGCTCTCCGTTGAACGGGGGCAGCACGACGCGCTCGTCGTCCTGCGCCGTCGCCGTGAGCGCCGGCCTTCCGCCGACCGTCTCGAACACCTCGACCAGCCGGCGCATCGGGTCCACGATCCAGCTCCAGCCGACGCCGGAGCGCGCGTAGAGCGGCAGCTTCACCGCCAGGTCGTCGCGCGCGGTCCCGGGCGACAGGACCTCGCAGCACCAGTCGGGGAGGATCGTCAGCGGGTTCTCGTCCGGCAGCTCGGGGATCCGCTCGACGCGGAATCCGCACAGATCCGGCACGACCAGCCGGCCGCCGGGGAAGCGGATCTCGGTCTCGGGCTCGATCCACCAGCCGGCGCCGCCGACGTTCGCGTCGAACGGGACGAGGCCGTGCAGACAGAGCCTGGCCGCGCGGCGGTGGCGCTTCCCGGGCCGCGACATCGTGCGGAGGACGCCGGGCTCCAGGATCTCGCCCGTCAGGTGCTCGGGAAGGGCGCGGATGCGCTGGTAGAGCTCCTCGAAGGTCAGGGGGGCCGCGGCAGGTTGACCCATGCCGACGAGGGTATCCCATCGCGCGCAGCGCGCGAGCGGCGATCGGGCTACGTCAGTTCAGCCCGCGCCCCAGCGGCGGCCACGGCCGCTCCCCGCCGAGCTGGTCGAGCTCCTTCCGCAGCTCGTCGGTCGGCGCGAGCACCTGCATCCGCTCGAGCACGCTGCGCAGCCGCGCCGCGTCCGAGCGGCTCGAGTAGATCGAGCGCAGGTTGTTCAGCATGCGCACCAGGATCTGCCGCTTCTGCGCCGGCACGAGGAGCCGCGGGTCCGGGTCGCGCGTGGCGCCGGTCGCGCGGGTGTGCAGCGCGCGCAGGTCGTCCCGGCCGAGCAGCCGGCCCTCGAACGGATCGATGAGCAGCACGCCGCCGCGGACCGGCGTCCTCACCAGGAAATGCCCCGGGAACGACACGCCCTGCGCCTCCAGGCCGGCGCGCCGGCACACCTCGAGGAGCACGACCGCCAGCGTGATGGGGATGCCCGTCCGGCGATCCAGGACCTCGTGCAGGTAGCTGTTCTTCGGGTCGTAGTAGTCGCCCGCGTTCCCGTGGAACCCGAGATCGCCGTAGAACCAGCGGAGCAGCTGCTCGATCGGGCCGCTGCCCGGCGTCGCCTCCGGGGCGCGCAGGGGGCGCTCGATCGCGCGGCGCGCCTCGCCGCCGAGCTGGTCGAGCACGCCGAGGTAGTGCGGGATGTCGAGGCCCGGGTACGCGGCGTCGTCGATGAGGAGCGCCGCCTCGGCGAGGTCGAGCTCGTCCTCCGGTCTCGCCGCGATATGCGCAAAGAGCGTCAGACTCACCGGCGCAGCCATCGGACGGAGCGTAGCGCCACCTGCGAGAAATGGTCTAGGCCAGGGCGTCGTCCCGGCCGCCTTCGTCGAGCCACGCGTCGAGGCGGACCCCGACCAGGTTGCGCTGGCTCATCGCCGCGAGGATCCGCGGGAGCGCCGCGACCCCCGCGGGCGCGTGGTCGTCGCGCTCGGCCGCGTCGTGCAGCAGCACGATGGCCCCGTCGCGGAGCCCCGGGACGACCCGGGCCGCCACCCGCTCGGGGCTCGCCCCGGCGAGCCCGTCGAACCCCCGCGCCGACCAGCCGATTACGTCGAGGTCGAGCGCGTCGACGGCGCGGGCGATGCGCGGGCTCGTGTGGCCGACCGGCGGCCTGAACAGCGTCGGGCGGGCGCCGGTGATCCGCTCGAGGGCGTCGAGGCCCCGCCGGAGATCGCGCTCGACGGCGCGGGCCGAGCGCAGCGAAAAGAGCCGGTCGTGCGCGTGGCTGTGCAGCCCGATGGCGTGGCCCCGCGCCGCGATCTCGCGGACGAGCTCCGGGTGGGCCTCGGCCTTGCGGCCGATGACGAAGAACGTCGCCTTCGCGCCCGCCTGGTCGAGGAGATCGAGGACCCGCGGCGTGTGCTCCGGGCTGGGCCCGTCGTCGAACGTCAGCGCGACGCCCCGCGCGCCGGGCGGGCCGCGCTTCACCACGTCGACGAACATGCCGAGCCCGAGGAAGAAGACCCCGCACAGGACGAGCGCGAGGTACCCGACGATCGCCGCGCCGGCGACCGCGAAGGGCACCGGCGCGACGAGCAAGGACCGCGCGACCAGCGCGAGCGCGCCGAGCGAGGCCGCGTAGAGGAGCGCTCGCGCGACCGGCACGGCCTACTTCTTCGCGCGCTTCTTTTCGGGCTCGACCTCGAGGTCGTCGTCGAGCTCGTCCGCCGCGGCGGACGCCGCGATGCGCTTGTTGCCCCCGGCCGCCGCCTTCACCGCCGGCTTCGCGCCCGGCTTCTCCTCGTCCGAGGGGTCGTTGTCGGCCTCGTAGAAGCCGCCGAGCAGGGCGGCGATCGCGGCGAGCGACGTGATCGCGAGGCCGCCGAACGTCCCCGCGCTCCCCGCGGCCTCGCCGAGCGACAGGTTCGCGCCGCCGAGCTCGCCGAGCGGCGCCGGCACCTCCATGGTCAGCCAGCGCCGCGCGGCGTACATCAGGCCCGCGCCGAGCAGCGCGCCCACGAAGGCCTTCATCCCCGCCTCGATCTTCGCGTCCTTGGCCCAGATGGGCTTGCCCGCGACGAGCCCCACGAGGACCCCGGCGAGCGCCGCGGCCACGTAGGCGACGATCGCGATGGGCGCCGCGTAGCCGAGCTTCGCCAGCCCGAACCCGAGCAAGCCCCCCACGATGAGCCCCTTCACAATCCCGAGGATCAGGCGACCCAGCATCAGATCCATCCTTGGCACGACGCGGGGCGCCGTTCAACATGGCGCCGCGCTGCCACCAGCTGCGCCGCGCGGCGCTCGCCGTGGTAGACGGCGCCCACCGCCCGGGTAGCCCGCGCGTTCGGCCCTCCCGGCCGTCGCGCCCCCCTCGCCGCAAGCCTGCCCCGGGCTCCCACCGGCCGTGCTCTTCAACACCCTCCGTTACGCCGAGTTCTTCGCCGCCGTCTTCGTCGGATCGTGGGCGCTCGTGCGGTTCGCCGGCATCCGCGCGCGCGTCGTGTTCCTGCTCCTCGTGAGCTACGGGTTCTACGCGGCCTGGGACTGGCGCTACCTGCCGCTCATCTTCGCCTCGTCCACCGTCGACTTCCTGCTCGCCCGCGCGATCGCCCGCGAGACGAGGCCCCGGGCGCGGCGCGCGATGCTCATCGCCACCGTGGCGCTGAACCTCGGGTTCCTCGGCTTCTTCAAGTACTGGAACTTCGCCCTCGAGAACGTGGCCGCGCTGCGCGCCCTGCTCACGGGCGAGCCGGCGAGCGTGGGGCACGCGTTCCGGGTGCTCCTGCCGCCGGTGGGCATCTCGTTCTTCACGTTCGAGTCGATGAGCTACGTCATCGACGTCTACCGGGGCGAGCTCCCGCCCCACAGGAGCTACCTCCGCTACCTGCTCTTCGTCGCCTTCTTCCCGCACCTCGTCGCCGGCCCCATCGTGCGCCCGCGCGACCTGCTCCCGCAGTTCGAGCGCGCCCCGAGCCTCACCCGCGAGGAGGGCGGCGAGGCGCTGTTCCTCGTCGCGATCGGCCTCGTCAAGAAGGTCGTCCTCTCGGATCAGCTCGCGCTCAACCTCGTCGACCGCGTCTTCGAGCGCCCGGAGAACTACTCGGCGCTGGAGGTCCTCGCGGGCGTCTACGGCTACGCCGCGCAGATCTACTGCGACTTCTCGGGCTACACCGACATCGCGATCGGCTCGGCGCTGCTGCTCGGCGTGCGGTTCCCGAAGAACTTCGACGCGCCGTACAAGGCGCAGAACCTCGCCGATTTCTGGCGCCGCTGGCACATCTCGCTCTCCACGTGGCTGCGCGACTACCTGTACATCCCGCTCGGCGGCAACCGCGGCTCGGAGCTCGCGACGTACCGCAACCTGATGATCACGATGCTGCTCGGCGGCCTCTGGCACGGCGCGTCGTGGAACTTCGTCTTCTGGGGCTTCCTCCACGGCCTCGGCCTCGCCGTGACGCGCGCCTTCCAGCGCGCCATGAAGCGCCGGCGTCCGGAGGGCGAGGGGAGGGCCGCGCGCTCATCCCTGGCCGGCTTCCCGATCCGCGCGCTGTGCGTGCTGCTGACGTTCCACTACGTCTGCCTCGCGTGGATCTTCTTCCGCGTGCCGACCTTCTCGCAGGCCGTGCTCATCCTGCGGCAGATCGGCACGCTGACGACGTTCCACCCGAACCTGCCGCCGGTGCTTGTCGCGCTCCTCGGGGTCGCGCTCCTGTCCCACTACGTGCCCGAGCGCCTCTACGAGCGCGCCCGCGGCGCCTTCATCGCGGCGCCTGCGCCGCTCCAGGGCGCGCTGCTGTTCCTGGTCGCGGTCTCGCTGCACGAGGCGGCGAGCGCGGCCGCGGTGCCGTTCGTGTACTTCCAGTTCTGAGCCGGGCGCCGGGCAGGCGGGAGGGCTCGACCACGGGGGGAGCCCGGGCGCCGGGATCGCCGCGCCGTAGGTTCATTTCTGGGGATCTCAGGAGGAGCGGTGCATTACGCTCGTGCCGTGCGCCCGTCCCGTGCCGCTGCCCTCGTCCCCTTCGCCGCCCTCCTGGCCGGCGCGCTCTCGCCCGCGTGCAGCGTGGCCAACGTGCCGTCGAACGCGATGCCGATGGTCCGCGCGCGCGCCACCTCCGACCTCGACTGCCCCGACAAGGACGTCCGCGTCGAGGAGCAGCTCGGCGGCCAGTTCAAGGCCGTCGGCTGCGGCCGCAAGGCGTACTACCGGGCCGCGTGCGAGGCGCTCCGCTGCGTGGTGAGCGGCGAGGGCGAGGCGGCCGTCCCCTGGAGAGACCGGCCCGAGCCCATGGACGTCGACCGGGGCCGGGGCCTGCAGTAGGCCGCGCCGCGGCGGCCGATCCCGGGTTTTCCGGGCTTTTTGGGGGCACGTGGGCCCGGGTTCGAGGTAGCCTGCCGCGTCTCGATCATCCGCCCAGGGGTTCGGCCATGGCCTTCATCACCACCGAGAGCTGCACGTGACGGACAGGGCGCCGGCCGACATCGACGGCCCGGAGCCGGCGGCCGCCGACCGGCCGGAGCCGGCCGGGCCGGAGGCGACCTCCCCGCCGGGCGAGGCGGCCGACGCCGAGCCGCGGCGCCGGCCGAAGAAGCGCGCCAAGCGGCGCGGCGCCGACGCAGCCGCGGCCGCGGAGGGCGGCGCAGAGGGCCTGCCGCGCGATCCCGAGCTCACGCGGCTCGTCGAGGCGTTCGAGCGGGGCGACTACGCGCTCGTCCGGGCGGACGCAGGGCGGCTCGCCAAGGAGGCCGAGCGCGAGGACGTCCGCCGCGCCGCGCGGGCGCTGCTGCGCCGGATCGATCCGGATCCGCTCGCCGTCGCCCTGCTCCTCGCGGCCGCGGCGCTGCTCGCGATCCTGTCGCTCTGGTACTGGTCCCACAGCCACGTGTCTCCGTGACGACCCCGCCCGCGACGGCCCCGCCCGTGACGACCGAGGAGGCAGGGCGGTGAGCCCCGCGATCGAGCGCACCCCCGGCCGCCCTCGCGCGCGGCGGCTCGCCGCGCTCTCGCTCGCGCTGCTCGGCTGCGGGGGCGCGCCCGGCCCCGTCCCGCTGGCGGCGTGGAACGCGGCGCCCGACGGGCAGCAGGGCGCCTCCTCGGGCACGCGGGCCGAGCGCTACTTCCCGCTCGTCGACGGGCACATCTACCACTACGCGACCCTGAGCGAGGGCGGCGAGCAGGGGCTCCTCGTCGCGCGCGTGCACCGCGCGGACGAGCGCCGCGGCGAGCTCCGGTTCCCCTCCGGGGTGAAGCGCTTCGAGTTCACCCCCGAGGGCGTGATCCGCAGCGACACGGGCGTCTTCGTGCTCAAGGAGCCGATCGCGCCCGGCACGACGTGGACCGGCGAGCACGGCGGCCGCGCCCGGATCGCCGCGGTCGACGCCGCGATCGAGGTGCCCGCGGGCCGGTTCACGGGGTGCGTGCAGACGGTCGAGGAGCGCCTCGGCGACAGCCCGGCGCGCTTCGTGTCGACGTTCTGCCCGGACGTCGGCGTGGTGGCGATCGAGGCGGCGAGCGGCGCGAGCTCCGAGCGGGCCGAGCTCAAGAGCTACGCGCCGCCCGTCGACGTGGGCCCCGACGGCCTGCGGCGCGCGCCGGCCGAGCCGCCGCCTGGCGCGCCAGGCGTGCGGTGAGCGCGCCGGGGGTGGAAAACGCGCCGTGAGCGCGCCGCGGATGGAAGACGCGCCGTGAGCGCGCGGCGCGGCCCGCCGGTGGAAGGCGCGGCGGGCCCGTGAAACCGCCCGCCGGACCGGGCGCGCTTTCCGTGCGCGCGGCGCCGGCGCACTTCCGTTTCCGGGGTCGCGGGAAGTAGACTCCCGGCGCCGCTCGAGGAGCCGGCGCACCGCGCGAGCTCCCCCGGCGGCCCGCCTCGCGATCGCCACCGACATGAACTACTGGGATTACATCCACGTCGAGGAGCTGCTCGCCCTCCAGGGTGGATTCGACGACGACGAGCAGAAGGTCAGCAACGACGAGGCCCTGTTCATCGTCGTCCACCAGATCTACGAGCTCTGGTTCAAGCTCATCCTCCGCGAGCTCACCTCGGCGCGCGAGCTCTTCCGCCAGAACCCCGTGCCCGATCAGAAGCTCGCCTCCGCGGCGCGCTCGTTCCGGCGGGTCGTCACCATCTTCGAGCAGGCGATCCAGCACTTCCGGGTGATGGAGACGCTAACGACGCGGGATTACTTGGATTTTCGGGATCGCCTCATCCCCGCGAGCGGCTTCCAGTCGGCGCAGCTGCGCGAGATCGAGGTCCTGCTGGGGCTCGACGACGCGCTCCGGATCCCGCTCGGCCGCGAGGGCAGCTACAGGGAGGCGCTCAAGACCGCCGACGGGTCGGCGTCGTCCGCGACGCGCCGGCTCGAGGCGCGGCTCGCGAGCGGGCCGAGCCTCAAGCACTACCTGTACGAGTGGCTGTCGCGGACGCCGCTCGACGGCTCGAGCGAGCCGGAGGCGGTCCTGCGCTTCCTCCGCAACTACATGCGCTCGATGCGCGCCGAGAACGAGCGCCGGGTGCAGATCGCGATCGACAAGGCGCTCACCCCGGCGGACGTCGAGCGGCTCCGCGCGCGGTACGAGGCCGAGAACGCGAACGCCGAGGCGTTCCTGCTCGCCGAGGACGACCCGGGCGCCGACGCGGCCACGCGCGAGAAGCGGCGTGCCGTCCGCGCGGCGATCGTCTTCATCGAGAGCTACTGCGATCTGCCCCGGCTCGCGTGGCCGCGCGAGGTGCTCGACCGCATCCTGGAGATGGAGCAGGCCATGCTCATCTGGCGGCAGCGCCACGCGCGGATGGTCGAGCGGGTGATCGGCCGGCGCACCGGCACGGGCGGCTCCGCGGGCGTCGACTACCTCGACCAGACCGCGCTGCGCTACCGCGTCTTCGGCGATCTCTGGACCGTGCGGTCCCTGCTCTTGCGACAGCCGAGCGTCCCCGAGCTCGAGCATGCATCGGATTACGGATTCCGGGTCGAGGACTCTCCGTGAAATCACTTCGCGATCATTTCTTGCGCATCGACGCCCGCTCGCTCGGGTTGTTTCGCATCACCTTCGGGCTGGTCCTCATCGCCGACCTGTTCGCGCGGTGGCGGTGGGTGCGGGACTTCTACTCGAACGAGGGCGTCCTCCCGAACCACAACCACCTCTTCAACCTCCGCGGCAAGCAGCACGTCTTCAGCCTGTTCCACGCCGTCTCGACGGTGGGGGAGGCCCATTTCGCCTTCTCGCTCGCGCTCGTCGTCTACGCCCTGTTCCTCCTCGGCTACCGGACGCGCGTCTTTCACGTCCTCGCGCTCGTCGTGCTGGTGAGCCTGACGTCGCGGAACATCCTGCTCGAGAACGCCGGCAACTACGCGGCGATCGCGCTGCTCGCGTTCACCGCCTTCCTGCCCTGCGGGGGCCGCCTCTCGCTCGACAGCCTCCGCGCCTCGCTGGCGCTCCGGGACGAGAAGCGCGACACGGAGCTGAACGACCGGTCGCGGACCTCGGACGCCGAGATCGAGGCCGAGCGGCTGCCCGGGTGGTCGCCGACGTCGCTCGCCGCGCTGGCGGTGCTGCTGCAGCTCGCGCTCATCTACCTGTGTACGGCGCTCCAGCAGCGCGGCGAGGCGTGGCGCGACGGCACGGCGTTCTACTACGCGCTCCACGCCGAGCGCCTGGCGAGCGACGCGGGCACCTGGCTCCGCGACGCCCTGCCGCTCGGCACGCTGCGCGGGCTCACGTTCGGCACGTGGGCCATGCAGCTCGCGATCCCGGCGCTCATCGTCGTCCCCGCGCTCTTCCGCTGGACGCGCGGGGCCGCCGCGGCGCTGATGGTGGTGCACGGGCTGATCCTCGGGGTCTTCTTCGATCTCGGGCTGTTCGGCTGGGGGCTCGCCGCCGCCGCGCCGCTCGTGATCCCCGGCGAGCTCTGGGACGCGTACGAGCGCTCCTGGAACGAGCGGCGGGCGCGCACGCTCGTGTACGACGCCGACTGCGGCCTGTGCCTCACGCTGTGCCGCCTGATCAAGCGGCTCGATCTGCGCGGGCACGTGGCCTTCCAGGGCAACGGCGCGCTCGACGAGCTCTACGTCCGCAACCAGACGGGCGCCACGGAGCGCGTGCCGATGCCGAAGGAGGTCACGCCGGAGCTCGTCGAGCGGACGGTGCTCGCGATCGACCGGAACGGGCGCGTGTACACGCAGGGCGCGGCGGTGACCGAGGCGCTCCTGGCGCTGCCGTTCGGCTGGCTCGCCTGGCCGCTCAAGCTGCCGGGGATCTCGCACCTCCTCGACGCGCTCTACGAGGTGGTCGCGACGCGCCGGCACCACATCAGCACGCTCCTCGGCAAGCAGGCGTGCGGGATCCCGCTGTTCGACGAGAGCCACGCGGACGGCGACGACGAGGGCGCCGCGCCGTCGAGCCCCGCGCCGGCGGTGCGGGTGGCGCGCCTCGCGCTGGGGTCGCTGCGCGAGGCGGCGGTGCTCGTGGTGCTCGCCGCGATGCTGGCGCAGACGGCGAAGGAGAACCCGTTGCCCGGCGCGGCCGTCATCCCGCAGGGGCCGGTGCTGGCCGGCGTGGCGACGTGGCCGCGCATGCTGGCGCGGTGGGACGTGATGGCGCCCGAGCCGCCGCGGGTCAACGCGCTCCTCGTGATCGACGGCCAGTCGCGCGCGCAGCAGCCGATCGATCCGCTGACCGGGGAGGAGCCGCGGCTGCAGCCGGCCGGGCACCCCGGGGCGAGGCTCGGCCAGCTCTGGTCCGATTACCTCGATCGCGTCCGGCGGCCGGAGTGGTCCGATTTCCAGCGCGCCTTCCGTGACTACCTCGCGAAGGGCGGGCCCCTCTCGGAAGAGGGCGGGCGCGAGATGGCGCTGACGGGCTACGACGCGTACTGGGTCTCGGCGCCGACCCCCGCGCCCGGCGAGCCCGCGCCCACGGCCTTCGAGCGGGAGAAGCTGTTCTCGCACTCGCGGGGAGGCATGGGGAAGCTCGGCGAGCGCATGCCGCCCCTCGCGCCGGGCCTCGCCCGACCGATCAAGCCGAACTGAGGCGCTCGCATGCGTGAGCCTGACGAGGACCCGAGCGCCGCCGATCGCGGCGCGCCGGAGGAGAGCGCGCGGGCTGGCGAGGCGGCGCCGGAGGAGAGCGCGCGGGCTGGCGAGGCGGCGCCGGAGCACGGCGCGTCACCCGTCGACGGCGCGTCACCCGTCGACGGCGCGTCACCTGTCGACGGCGCGCCGCTCCGAGCCGCCGCCAAAGCCCCGAGGCCGCCTGCGAGGGAGCGCCTCCGGCGCGTGGGGCGATGGATCCAGGAGCATTACTGCACCATCGATGTCCGCACGCTCGGCCTGTTCAGGCTCGTGCTCGGCTTCCTCCTGGCGAGCGACTGCGTGCGCCACTGGGGCGAGGCGAGCTGGATCTACAGCAACGACGGGGTGCTCACCAACCACTTCCACCTCTTTCACCCGAGCAGCGGATTCAACTTCAGCCTCTATCACGCGTTCTCGTCGATCGGAGAGGTCCACGTCGCGTTCGCGCTCTCGCTCTTCTGCTTCCTCTGCTTCTTCGTCGGCTGGCACACGCGGCTGTTCTCGATCCTCTCCTTCCTGCTCGTGACGAGCAGGGACAACCGGATCGTCATGATCGAGAACGGCGGCTATGTCGTCGTGAACCTCATCACCTGCTGGGCGATGTTCATGCCGACCGGCAGGCGCTTCTCGGTCGACGCGCTGATCCGCTCCTACCGCGAGCGGCAGGAGAGAACGGCCGCGGATCTCGCGGACCGGAGCCGCCCCGCGTGGGCGCTGCGCCCGTACGTCTCGGGGATCGTGCTCCTCGCGATCCTCAACCTGGCGACCATCTACTATTTCAACGTCGTCAACAAGTCAGGCCTGATCTGGCGCCGCGGCGAGACGGTGCATTACGTGCTGCACCTCGACCGCATGGTCACGGGGCTCGCGGCCGTCGCGCGGGAGTACATCCCTTACTGGGCGAAGCGGGGGCTCACCTGGGGCGTCCTGATGGTCGAGGCGCTGCTCGTGATGTGGATCCTCTCGCCCTACGGCCGCCGCTTCACGCGCGCGCTGGCGATGCTCGGGATGTGGGCCTTGCACGGCTCGTTCGGGGTGATGATGCGCCTCGGCCCCTTCTCGTGGTTCATGATCGGCTGGTCGTTCCTGCTGCCGACATCGCAGCACTGGGACGCCCTCGCGCGCTGGTATCGCCGCCGCGCGGCGCCCCGGGTCGTCGTCTACGACGCGGGCTCGCCGCTCGCCTTCGCGATCATGCGGCTCCTGGTCCGGCTCGATCACCTCGAGCTGCTCCGGTTCGAGGAGGCGCGCGCGGCGGCCTTGGCGGAGGCGGAGGCGGCGGGGGGAGGGGAGGCGGTGGGGGGAGTAGAGGCGCGGCCGGAGCTCTTCGAGGCGCGCGATCCGTCGGATGGCCGGGTGTTCCGGGGCGCCGCGGCGCTGCGCGAGATCCTGCAGGCGCTCCCCGGAGGTCGCTTTGCCCGCCCGCTGGTCTGGGCGCTTTGCCTCGGCGCGCCCGGCGCGCTGCTCGCCGCCGTGTCGCGGCGGCGCGACGCCATCGCCAGCTTCTTCGGGCTGACGCGGCCGCCGCGCGCGAGGGCTCTGGCGGTGGGGGGCGCGTCGCCGCTCGCGGAGAAGGCCGCCCGCGGCCGGGTGATCGCGCGGGAGGCGCTGGTCGCGTACCTCGGGCTCTGCGCCGTGAGCCAGGCCATCAACGAGAACAAGAGCGTGCCTGCCGTCCTCAAGCATGCTCAGCCGAAGATCGTGCAGGCGACGATCGTGTATCCGCGCCTGCTCCAGGGGTGGGGCATGTTCGCCCCGAACCCGATCACCGAGGACGGGTCGATCAGCGTCGACGCGATCACCGTCGACGGGCGCCACGTCGATCCGTTCACGGGGCTCCCGCCCGATCTCGACCTCTCCGACGCGCGGGGGCTCGGGCTCGGGCAGATCCGGCAGGACTATTTCAACCGGATCCGGCTCGACCGGAACAAGCCGTTCCGCAAGCCCGGCCTCCAGGAGTACCTGCTCAGGTATCATGAGCGCACCGGGCGGCCGGACGACGAAATCGTCGCGTTCGACGTCTACTGGGTGCGGGATCAGTGCCCGAAGCCGGGGGAGAGCGCGCCGTACAAGAACGAGGCGATCCCGATCCTGTCGTACCGGAAGCCTGGGTATCGGCCGCGTCCGGGGCTGCCGCCGCTGCCGCCGGCGCCGAAGGAGCAGAGCGCGGGGAATTGAGCCCTCGTCCCGATGAGGCGAGGGGGCTGCGGCGAGGCGCCGCGCGCCCCCGGAAGCGCGCGATTCCGGGGAGGCGTGGCGACGGATCCGCCGGAGGGTCGCAGGGCGGTCACTGCTGGCACTGGAGCGTCACGGTCCGGCCCGACGCTTCGGCGGGGACCGCCGTGCTGCGCACGTCGCCGGGCCCACACTGCCAGCGGGCGTAGTACTCCTTGGCGCAGCCGTACGCGGGATCTCCGATGACACGGTGGTCGATCGCGTACTCGCAGTAGGTGAGGCCGTTGCAGGCGCGGGCCAGGTTGTAGCTCTGGTTCCCTGCCGAGATGCCGCAGTTGGCCCCGTAGGTCGCCTCGATGACCCTGATCGAGCCCCGCCTGGCCTCCTCGGCGACCTCGCCCTCCGGATTGTCCGACACGCTTGCGGTCTCCCCCTCGTCGCCGATGTCCGCGGTCTCCGGCGCGGCGCTGGCGCGCGTCGAGGAGATCGCCAGGAATCCGCCGAGGAGCGCCCTGCTGATACCGATGAATGCCGTCACCTCGCCCTCCGACTCTCGCAGGTCACGGGCTCGGATCGCGGCGCGTCATCCCGCTCCGAGCACCCGGCCCGCACGGGTTGTTTAACGTCACCCGGGGGCACGTCGAGCCCCCTCCCGCGGTGTTCAGCGCGGCTCTCCGAGGAAGCGAGCGCGTCCCGGCCTTCCGGGTTTCCGTGTGTTCGCCGCGGCGTTCGAGGCGGCGCTGCACGAAGAGAGGCGCGAGGAGCCCGCCAGTCCCGTCACATCGGCCGGCCGCCGCTCGCGCGGAGGATCTCCCCCGTGACGGCGGTGTTCGCCGCCGAGCACAGGAAGACGATGATGGGCGCTACCTCCTCGGGCCTCAAGAGCCGCCCCACGGGATACGCCTTCCCGCGCTGCGCCAGCATCTCCGGCGACGCCCGCGCGCTCACCCGGTCGGTCACGGTCAAGCCCGGCACCACCACGTTGGTCAAGATCCCGTGCGGCCCGAGCTCGCGCGCCAGCACCGCGGTGAGCCCGTGGAGCGCCGACTTGGCGGCGGCGTAAGGACCGGCGCCCACCACGCCGTCGAGCGCCACGCCCGAGGAGACGTTGACGATCCGGCCCCAGCCGCGGGCGCGCATGGAAGGCACCGCGGCCTGGATGGCGGCGAAGGCGCCGTCGGCGTTGTCGTGGAGGGTGCCCTGCCACTCCTCGAGCGGGATGTCCTCGAACCGCGGCGCCTCCCAGGGCAGGCGCTCGCTCCAGCGGACCGCGTTGTTGACGAGGACATCGATCTGCCCGAAGCGCGCCACGGTGGCCGCGACCGCCGCCTTGACCGACTCGAGCGACCCGAGATCGAGCTCCAGCGCGAGCGCCTCGCCGCCTCGCCGCTCGATCTCCTGGACGACCTCCGCGGCCTTCTCACGCTCGCTCCTGTAGGTGAGCGCCACGCGAGCCCCTTCGGCCGCGAGCTGCAACGCCACCTCCTTGCCGATCCCCTGCGAGCCGCCGGTCACCAGCGCGGCTCTGTTCTCCAGCCCCAGCTTCATGCGCCACCTCGCTTTCGACGAGAGGGTAACCGAACTGGAAGAAACTTCCACGATGAAGTTGGAAGAATCTTCCAGTCGAGTCCGCGGTGGGCCGCTGGTCAGCGGCGCGGGGCTGCGGTAGGGAGGGCCGTGGCCGTGGCGCGACAGAACGGCGTGGCCCGCCGGGAAGCGCTGCTCGACGCGGCGCTCCGCTGCTTCGAGCAGCGGGGCCTCCTGCGCACCGGCATCGAGGATGTCCGCAAGGAGGCGGGGGCGAGCCCTTCGAGCGTGTACCACCTCTTCGAGGACTTCCCGGCGCTGGTGGCGGCGCTGCTCGAGCGGACCTTCGAGCGGCTGCTGGGGGACGTCACCGCGCGCGTGCGCGCTGCCAGGACGGCGCGCTCGGCGGTGCGGGCGCTGGTCTCGGCGCACGTGACCTGGGTGCTCGACCACGAGGCCGAGGCGCGCTTCATGTACCAGGCGCTCGCGCTGGAGCTCGACGGGCATCACCGCGCCGCGCTGCGGGAGACGAAGGCGCGGCTCAAGGCGGAGATGACGGCGCACCTCGCGGAGCTCGGCGTCCTCGCCGGGGCGCGCTCGTCCGAGGTGATGGTCGACGTCGTGCTGCTCGGCCCGGCGCACCAGGCCTGCCGCGCCTACTTCTCGGCGCCCGGCGCCGTGGACCCCGCGTGGATGAAGGCGACCCTGCCCGACCTCGCGTGCGCGGCGCTGGCGAGGCTCGCGCCGGCGGAGAGCGGAAGTCCCCCGGCCATCGGCAGACCTCGTCGCCGTCCGTGAGCGGCGTGGCCGGCCGGGTGAGGCGGTCGCTCGGGTGAGGATGGCAGATCGCGCGCTGCGGGCTCATGGCCCCGCCGACCGCGCTCGGAGCTCACGAGGGGCGAATCGGCTCCGCGAGCCAGCGAACAAGGGCCTCGCTGTCGAGATCGAGCAAGGCGTCCTCGACCTCGCCGGGGCCGAGCGCGCGGGCTCGCTCGAGGATCATACTTCGTTCATGCGGCCACGACGCTGAAGCGGATGCGCCCCACGGACAGCTCGTCCCCCACCTTCAGGACCGCCGGGATCCCAGGGGTTATGTGATGCCAATGGTCATCGCGGTGCACGTGGGTCCCGTTGTCGGAGCTCATGTCCTCGACGAAGCTCGAGTCCCCGCAGCGCCACACCCGACAGTGACCGCTGCGCACGCCCCAGGTGACCGTCGCGTGGTCCAGCTCGAGGCGCCTCGCGCCGACCGCCACGCCGGCGGGCGGCCGCCGCCCACACCCCTGATGGATCGTGAGGCGCTCCTCGGAGATGTCGATCACATCGTTGATGCTCAGCGGGCGCACCCGCCCCTCGCACACGAGCCTCGCTCCGACGGCGGTGGACAGCCGCAATGCCAGTCCCGGGGCACCCGGCGACGTCGACTGCGTGTCGGACATCAGAGCAAGGTACATGGAGCGCAGCTTTGCGCAAGCGCGCGTTCGTGGAAGAGGTGACTCATCCCTCCGGCCCCGACGACGCCTTCTACGGCCCCGTCACGATGAGGGCTTCGAGGGCGCATCCGCGCTCACGGCACGGCCGTGAGCAACCCGAGGCTGTACTCGTTCAGGTCGTAGCTGCTCCCGGCCCGGGTGCGGCCCTGGAAGAGATATCGCATGTTGCACGTGTCGATCGTCATCGTCTCGTCGGGGTTGTCGCGGAGCATCTCGCCGTGGCTGATCCCGTCGTTCGACCAGCCGGCGCCGGTGACGTTGGCCTTCCCCGCGAAGGGGTTGGCCTGCGTGGCCGCGAGCGGCGTCCACGCCCCGTCGAGCCTGTCCGCCGTCCAGGAGCGGAAATACCGGCCATCGCCGATGGCCTCGTGGATCAGGAGGTACTTGTTGCTGCCCTTGATCTTGTAGACGTTGGCGGCCTCGAACAAGGCGAACCTGGAGTCGCTCAGGGCGATGACCGGCGTGCCGAAGCCGTTCGGGAAGCTCGACTTGCTGGTCTGGCTCCGATAGAGATGCCCGTTGTCATCCGAGAAGAACAAGTAGCAATTTGCATCGTCGCAGATCACCCAGAAATCGATCCATGTGCCCGAGCCCTTGTTCTCGGTGACGATCGCGGGCTCCCTCGCGATGAACGTCTTCGGCGCCGACCAGGACCTGACGTCGCTCGGGTTCGTGCTGGTCGAGTAGGCAGGCGGCTGTGTCTGGTAGACGAGGTACCACAGCTTCTGCGGCGAGAAATAGAAGAGCTGCGGGGCGCACTTGTAGCCGGTCAGGTTGCGGTTGGTGCTCAAGAGCGTCTTCGGCGCCGACCCGGCCTGGTCCCAGTCGGTGAAGTTCAGATACGTCATGTTGTAGCCGCCGGCGTAGTGCGTCGCGTACACGTGCCACTTGCCGTCGTGGTAGAGGACGGTCGGGTCCTTGATAGACACGGAGCCGCTCGGCGGCGTGATCAGCGGGGGCGAAGCCGTCCATTCGAAGCTCGTGGGCACGCCGCAGCCAGAGCCCGTGCTGCCCCCCGCGCCGCCGCCGCCCCCTGCGCCGGCGCCGGTGCTCGTGGATCCGCCCGACCCAGCGCCGCCGCCGCCGGCGCCCCCGCCTCCGCCCGACCCTGTGCCGCTGCTCGCCGAGGAGCTCGCGGACGCGCTCGAGCTGCTGCTCGAGGAGGCGCTCGCGCTGGCGCCCGAGCCCCCGCTGGCGCTCACCGACGCGAGCGCCGGCTTCCCGGTGCCGTTGGCGCAGAACCCCCACGTCGCCGAGGCGCCTGGACCCAGCGTCCCGTTGTAGTTCTCATTGGCGGCGTGGAGCTGCCCGCCCGACGCGGTGACGCGCGCGTTCCACGCGTTGCCAAGCGTCGAGCCGTTGAGCCCGACGACGACCCCCCAGGAGGTGACCGGGCTGGCGCTCGTGTTCTTCACCGTAACGTCCGCGCAGTACCCGCTTCCCCACTGCGATTGCAGCGCGAGATCCGCCTCCATCGTGCCGTCCGGGCTCTTCAACCCGGAGTCCAGGGACTCGCTGTCTTCGTGGTCAGAAGGCTCAGAAGGCACGGAGACGCACGCGAGCGAGCAGCACGCGACAGAGGCGGAGATGCAGCTAAGCAAAGAGGTGATGCGCATGAAGGTTCTCCAGGGCCGGAGCGGCCGAACTGCAAGGTTTCGCCGTCGAGCAGCCGCCACACGATGCCTGTGTCGATGACCACACGCGGCATGGAGCCGAGGCGATGCTGAAGATGTGCGAGCGCGTGTCGGGGCTCGTGGCCGCGACCGCTGTCACACCGCAGCCGGCCTGCGGGAACAAAGTAAAGGAATGCTACCGCGGCCCAATGTGAGCGTTCACATGGTCGGTGTCAACGCCAATCCACCGACGCGTGGCCATCCTTCGGAATGCGGTTGAAAGACTCGAGTGCTGATGGATTTCATCGGCCCGCCGAGGGCGCTGACCTCGGCTCTTGTGTCAGCATGTCAAGCCTTGGAAGCGATTCGGGGGTCGTGTCGCACAGCGCTGTGCCGCCGCGCCCTCGACCGCGCCGCGCGGCTCAGCCCAGGCGCTGCTGCAGGCGGTGCAGGTGGTGTTCCTCGCCGTTCAAGGTCAGCACCGCCATGAACCCGTTGCGCGCGAGCTCCTCCTCGAGCCTGAACTCGTGCGTCCCCGGGATAACCGAGGTGTCGACGATGCGCGCGATCTTCGGCGCCAGGGCGGCGCCGGGGTAGCTGTAAATCTCGAGGCGCAGCGCGCAGGCGCGCTCGATCGTCGCGCGCGCGACGAACGCGCCCGCGCCCTCCGTCACCGAGAAGGCGCTCCCGAGCTCTCCCTCGACGGAAGATCTCCTGAGCGCCCAGGCGATCTGCTGGCCCGCGATCGGGGCGTACACGTCCAGCACCATCACGTCCTTGTTCTGCTCCTTGAAGCGCGCGTGGAGGCGCGCCCGGGTGGCGGCGTCCACGCCGCCGCCGATGGTGATGAGGTCGAAGTCGCCGGCGTGGAACTCCGCGTCCGGCGACTCGCTCAACGTGCCGACGGCCGAGTGCCCCTGCTGGTTCAGCCCTGCCACGCCCCGCTCGAGGACATCGGCCCTCTTGCCGATGACCAGGATCCTCTTCGCTCTCGATGCCATGCTCTCTCCTCCTTCGCGCGCTGTCGGAACGCCGGCGGGGGCGCCCGGAGAGCAACGTGCAGCGTCGCCTCCGGCAGGCTGGACCTCCTGCCAATGGGTTGGAATGATTCTGCTCGTTTGTTGCACGCGCGCGCTGCGCGCCTCGTGCGCGGTCCGCAGCCGCTCAGCAGCCTATCGGACGCGAATGCATGCGTCGCGCGCTGCCCGGTCGCGCTCGGCGAGGAGGTGTTCATGTGCCGGTGTTCTGCGACGCGGCAGGACCAGCCACCTCACCGCTTTCGGCCTTCTGCTTCCGCGAGCGAGCGCGGTCGCTGGCGGCGACCGGTGACGACGTCGTCGATCAGCTCGAGCACGCCGCGCGTGATCGCGTCGGTGGGATCCAGGGACAGCGCAGCGTTCGCCTCGGCGAGCGCGCCCTCGACGTCTCCTGTCAGCAGGAGGATCACGGCCAGGTTGCAGCGCAGTCCGGCGTCCTCGGGCCGAAGCTCGATCGCGCGCCGGGCGATCGGCAGGGCGTCGCGCGCGCGATCGAGCTCCAGGTAGACGGCGCCGAGCTCGCGGCATCCGTCCGCCTGCTCGGGATCGATCGCGTGCGCGTGCTGCAGGGCGGCGAGCGCCGCGTCCAGCTCGCCGAGCCGCATCTCGACCTTGCCGAGCAACCAGAGGTTCGCGAACGCGCCCTTGCGCTCGGCGGCCTGCCGGAGCAGCGCCCGGGCTCGCTCCAGCGCGTCTCGATCCGCCGCCGCCAGCGGCTTCGACCGCGGTTCGAGCGCGAGGTGTCCGCTCATCTCGGCAGCCCGGGTGAAGAGTGCCCTCCCGTCGCGGAGATCGGCCGCGAGCGCCTCCGCTTCGGCGCGGACCGACGCTGGAAGCGCCGGGTCGCCGAGCAGCCCGTCCAGCACCTCGAACGCCTCGCGCTCCTTGCCGGTGAGCGCGAGGGCTCGCGCCAGAGGGACGCGCACCCCTGCGAGGCGGCGGTCGGGGTCGGCGTCTACCGCGCGCCGGAGCCAGCCCTCGGCCTCGGACCGGTGGCGCGCCTTCGCTTCCGGGCCGGTGGCCGCCTCGGCGCGCGCAGACGAGAGCTGGCCCAGATCGGCATAGCCAGGCGCGTAGCCAGGCCATGAGCCGATGATTCGTCGGAGCCAGAACTCCGCGTCGTCGAACTGCCCAGTCGACGCGTGCTCGGCCGCCACCCGCCCGTACTCCACCGACTCCTCGGCGCTGATGAACCGCGGCATCGCCGACCACCCGCACCGCCGGCACATCCATCCATCGACGGCCAGCGGGTACCGTCGCCAGATCTCGACCTGATCACCGCCGCCCGCGGTCGTGAACACGACCTTACGGAGCGGCCCGTCGCACCGCTCGCATGCCGCCATCTCCCTGCGGCCCGGCTCCCTCGGCTCCTGCGGGAACACCTTCGCGCGCT
Organism: Sorangium sp. So ce836; assembly: GCF_028553905.1. Taxonomy (NCBI): domain Bacteria; kingdom Pseudomonadati; phylum Myxococcota; order Polyangiales; family Polyangiaceae; genus Sorangium; species Sorangium sp. So ce836. The sequence goes on from NZ_CP102233.1 coordinate 13,444,581, forward strand.
CGAGATCCCGCAAGATGACGCGGTCCTCCTCGAACGCGACGTCTCCGGTGCTCCTGTGAACGCCGAGAGCCGCGAGGACGCGATACCAGAGTGAGGTCAATGAGGGCATCAAGGAGTGGAGGTCTCCGCGTCGTAGTCCGCTCAGATCTCGTGACGTTTCGGCATGCGGTCCACGCTCCGCGATCGCCGTGACCGGACCGGAGACTACCCCGCGGGGTCGTGCATCGCCACGACGCATCGACCGCCGCGCGGGCCGGGCCGATCAGCCGCGCCGGGCCGCCGCGCCGTCGACCACCGCCGGCACGGACGCCCGCATCGCCTCGATGAAGCGCCGCAGCCGGGCCGGATAGAAGCGCGCGTGGGGGTAGACCAGGTAGACGGGCAGCGGATCCGCCTGCCACGCCGGCGCGAGGTGCACGAGCCGCCGCGCTGCCAGGTCGTCGGCGACCAGCCAGGACGAGGACACGCAGACGCCGAGGCCCATCAGCGCGGCGCTGTGCAGGGCGTACAGGCTGTCGGTGCTCATGCGCGGGCGGATCGCGAGCTCGATCCGTTCGCCGCCCGACGCGTGGGTCAGCGCGATCGTGTCGCGGTAATACGTGCGCAGCGAGAGCCAAGGCATGTCGGCCAGCGCCGATGGATGGTCCGGCGGCGCGGCCCGCCCCAGCACCGAGGGCGCGGCGGCCACGATGCGCGGCACCTCGGCCAGGCGGATCGCCACCACCGCCGGATCGGCCACCGCGCCGACCAGGATCGCGCAGTCGATGCCGTCGGCGATGAAGCTCGGCTGTCCGTCGCGCAGCAGCCACTCGACCGAGACGCGCGGGTAGCGGCGCAGGTAGTCGGCGAGCGGCTTGACCAGCTGGTGCTGGCCAAAGGCGTGCGGCACGACCACGCGCAGCGTCCCGTCGGGCTGGTCGCGGTCGCCCCGCAGGTCCGACTCGAGCGCCTCCAGGCTCGCCAGCAGCGCCTTGGCCCGCTCGAAGCAGCGCTCGCCGTCCTCGGTCAGCTTCATCGTGTGCGTGGAGCGCTGCAGCAGCGGCAGGCCCAGCGAGCGCTCCAGCGCCTGCAGGCGGCGGCTCACGGTGGGCTGCGTCGTCCCCAGCTGGGTGGCCGCGGCCGACAGGCTCCCTGCCTCGACGATCCTGACGAACGTCTGCAGCAAGGCGACGCGGTCCATCGACGAGGGGGAGGGCGGCGCCGGCCTGGTCATGCGTCGAGCGTATAACCATCGTGCGTCCCACGCCACTACAGCGCCGGAACGACGCTTCCCATACTGCGTGCACCATGCAAGCCATTCCGCTGACGCATACAACCCCTGCGCTCCAGCCGGCGCCCGCCGCGTCCGCGGCGCCCCTGCCCGCCGCCCTGGTGCTGCTGCTGGCCACCGGGGCGGGCCTGGCCGCGGCCTCGCTCTACTACAGCCAGCCCATGCTCGGCGTGCTCGGGGCCGACCTCGGCGCGGGCGGCCGCGCGCTCGGCCTCGTGCCCACGCTGGCCCAGCTGGGCTATGCGCTGGGCATCCTGCTGCTTGCGCCGCTCGGCGACCGCTACGATCGGCGGCGCATCATCCTGGCCAAGGCGGCCGTGCTGGCGGCCGCGCTGCTGCTCGGCGGCGCCGCTCACGGCATCGGCGCGCTGCTGGTCGCCAGCCTGATCACCGGCCTGACCGCGACCCTGGCGCAGGACATCGTGCCCGCCGCCGCGGCGCTCGCCCCCGAGGCGGACCGCGGCAAGGTCGTCGGCACCGTCATGACCGGCCTGCTGCTGGGCATCCTGCTGTCCCGCGTGGTCAGCGGCTTCGTGGCGGAGCATTTCGGCTGGCGCACGGTGTTCGTCGCCGCCGCGGCCAGCATCGCCCTGCTGGGCGCGGCGATGTGGCGCGGCCTGCCGCGCTTTCAGCCGACCACGCAGCTGAGCTACGCCGCGCTGCTCGGCTCCTTGGCCGAGCTGTGGAAGCGCCACGGCGCCTTGCGGCGCGCGGCGCTGGCCCAGGGGCTGCTGGCGGTGGGGTTCAGCGCGTTCTGGTCCACGCTCGCCGTGATGCTGCACGGCGCGCCGTTCCACCTCGGCAGCGCGGCGGCGGGGGCCTTCGGCCTGGCCGGCGCGGCCGGCGCGGTGGCGGCCCCGCTGGCCGGCCGCATCGCCGACCGCCGCGGGCCCGAGCGGGTGACGCGCATGGGCGCCGCGCTCTCGGTCGTGGCCTTCGCCGCCATGGCGCTGTCGCCCTTGCTGTCGGCGCACGGGCGGCTGTGGCTGCTCGGCGCCAGCGCCGTCGCCTTCGACTTCGGCATCCAGGCCGCGCTCGTGGCGCATCAGACCATCGTTTACGGCATCGAGCCCGGCGCGCGCAGCCGCCTCAACGCCGTGCTCTTCGTCGGCATGTTCGTCGGCATGGCCCTCGGCGCCGCGCTGGGCAGCGCGCTCCTCGCCCAGTGGGGCTGGCTCGCGGTGACGGCGCTCGCCTCGTCGACGGCGGCCGGCGCGCTCCTCGTCCGGCTCTGGCCGGCGGCGCGCCGGGCGCCGCGCGCGTGATCGCGCGCGACGGTCGACTCCCGAGGTCCGGCCTGCGCGTGGAGCGGCTCAGTAGTGATCGCCGCGCCGTTGCGGCAGGATCGGCGAGAGCTGCGACGCCTCACCGTTGATCGTGGTCCCGCCGCCGTAGACCGCCGGCGCGTGCCGCAGAAAAGGGATGGGGAACGGCAGCTGCGGCGCGGAGGCCGCATCGAGCGCCGCGACCTGCTCGGCCGTCAGCGTCACCTCGAGCGCCTGCAAATTGTCCTCGATGTGCGCGATGGTGCGTCCTCCGATGATGGTCGACCCCACGCCGGGCTGCGAGCGCACCCAGGCCAGGGCCACGCGGGGCACCGTGGTGTCCAGCTCCTTGGCGATGCGGGCGAGCACATCGACGATCTCGTAGTCCCTCTCCTGCACCCGTCCGGCGACCATGGCGGCGCGGCCTCCGGTCACCTTGCCGGCGTTCTCCCGGGTGTACTTCCCGCTCAGCCGACCGCTCGCCAGCGGCGACCACGGCACGACGCCCAGCCCCAGCTCCCGCGCCATGGGGATGAGCTCACCCTCGACGGTGCGCTCGGCGAGCGAGTACTCGATCTGCAGCGCGATGAACGGCGTCCACCCGCGGAACTGCGCGAGCAGCTGCGCCTGCGCGACCTTCCACGCCGGAGCATCCGAGATGCCGAGATAGCGGACCTTCCCCGCCTGCACGAGGTCGTGCATCGCGGCGGCGGTCTCCTCGATGGGCGTGTGCTTGTCCCAGATGTGCAGGTAGTAGAGGTCGATGTAATCGGTGCGCAGGCGGCGCAGGGACTGCTCGCAGGCCGCGACGATCGCCTTTCGGTTCGCGCCGCCGCCGTTGGGGTCGCCCGGGTAGAGGTTGCCGCTGAACTTCGTGGCGATGACCACCCGGTCGCGCTTCTCCCGGTCGTGCGCCAGGTGGTCGCCGATGATCTTCTCGGAGTGGCCGCGCATGTAGAAGTTGGCGGTGTCGATGAAGTTGCCGCCGAGCTCGAGGTACCGGTCGATGATCTGCTCCGACTCCTTCACGCTCGAGCCGAAGCCGGGGCCGAGGTCTTCGCCGAACGTCATCGCGCCCAGGCAGAAGGGGCTGACGCGGAGGCCTGAGCGGCCGAGGGTGACGTAGTGATTCAGGGGCATGGGCTCTCTCCGTGGGCTTCCCCGCTCGCAAGTCCGCAGGATCGCGGTTGCGCAGGAGGGTCTTGGTTGAGCTAGACGGAACATCGTTCCGTTTCTGCCGAGATCAATACGGAACGATGTTCCGTTTGTCAAGGAGCCGGGGATGATTGCTCGTGAGAGGAGATGGTGCGCACGCCGTCTCCCAGGGCTCGCCGCGCGTTCGCCATCGATCACGAAGGCGCTTCCGCGCGCGGGCGGCCGCCGCTTTCGTCTATCCTGGTCGCCATGATCAAGCCCAGCAGGAGCGGCCGAGCTGCGCCGGCGGACGAGGTGTTCGCCGCGAGGAGGCGCAAGCCGGTACCGCACGAGTTCGTGCTCGAGGCGCTGGCCCCGCTGGGGCCCGAGACGCGGCCGATGTTCGGCTGCGTGGCGGTCTATGTCGAGGACAAGATCGTCTTCGCCCTGCGCGACAAGCCCGCGCCGTTGCAGGACAACGGCGTCTGGCTCGCCACGACGGAGGAGCACCACGCCGCCTTGCGCGCGGAGTTCCCGAACATGCGGAGCATCGCGGTGCTCGGGCGCGCGGTGACGGGCTGGCAGGTGCTCCCGGCGGACGCGCCCGATTTCGAGGAGGCCGCCCTGCGCGCGTGCGCGCTCATCCGGGCGGGCGATCCGCGCATCGGGAAGGTGCCGGGCGAGCGGCGAAAGCGGGTCGAGGCGCCGGCGAAGAAGGCGGCGGTGAAGAAGGCGGCGGTGAAGAAGGCGCCGGCGAAGAAGGCGCCGGTGAAGACGCGCCGCCCCGGATGACTCCTCCCCCTGCTCAGGTGAGCGGCAGGGCGCCCCCGGTGTTCAGCACGCCCTCGCCGAAGCTCGTCATGTCGTCGAAGCCCATGTAGTGGAAGCAGCTCACGAGCATGTCGGCGAAGGAGCGTTTGCCCTTGAAGTCGAGCAGCCGCCCGCGCCGGAAGTGGTCGTGCGCCTTGCCCGCGAGGACGACCAGGCTGTCCTCGATGCTGTGGGTGTCGCCCTGCCCGAGCTCGTTCCAGTGCACGACGAGCGTGTGATCCCAGAGCGTGCCGTCGCCGTCGCTCGTGCTCTTCAAGATCTCGTAGAGCTTCGTGTTCTGCTGCCAGAGGTGCTTGTGGATCTTGCGGATGTCGGCGAACGCGGCGGCGTCGCTGTTGTGCGAGATGTCGTGGTGCCCCTCGCTGAGGCCCAGGTTCGAGTAGACCCGATTGCTGGTGTTGCCGCTCCAGTTGAAGTTCACCACGCGCGTCAGATCGCAGGCGAACGCCAGGGCGCTGATCTTGAAGAACAGCTCGCCGATGATCGCGTGGTTGTCGTCGGCGTAGGGGTTGAGCTTCTCGCCGAGCGGGGTCTGCACGCACGCGGCCGCGCCGTTGCCGGTCTGGAGCGCGCGCTCGACGTCGCGGATCGACTCGAGGTGCTGCTGGATCTTGGCGCGGTCCTCGGCGCCGAGCCGGGTGAGCAGGGAGTTGCCCTCCTCGCGCACCAGATCGAGGGCCGACTGCCGCTTCGCCAGGCGCCTCAGCACCTCCTGCTGCGCGGCCTGGTCGTCGGACGTGAAGGCGAAGATGCGGGCGTAGGCCGCGTACGGGTCGGTCTCCGGCGGGATCGGGGTCTGCTTGCCCACGGGCCCCGCGTGAGAATGCGTGTTCCAGATGTCGTTCCACTTGTCCCCGACGCGGAACACGAGGTGCCGGTGCGCGACGCGCTCGTCGGCTTCCAGCACGCGGCCGCCGATCGCGTGGTCGGCGCTCGGCCCCTCCACGTAACCGATGGTGCTCTCGGTGCCGCCGATCGGGAACGACCCGGTGCCGGACTTCCACGGCGCGAGCGAGCTGCCGCCCTGCTGGTGGTTGTCGGCCCGCGCGTCCTCCGGCAGATCGTAGAAGCGCTTGTGCAGGTTGTTGAGGAAGACGAGATCCTCGCGGTACGGCTCGAGCGGGGAGAGGAACTCGCCGAGCTCGAAGCTCGTCTCGCCGGCGGCGCTGAAGCGCTTCGCCGTCTCGTCGCCGTTCGCCTGGAAGACGAACATGATGCGACGCGGGGACTGCGCCGGCTGGGCGCGCGCGCGGCTCGACCGCATGGCATCGAGGAACGGGAGCGCGAGCGCAACTCCGGATGCGCCACGCAGGAAGGTACGGCGGCTCAGCGGTTTCATGGTCTCTCCGGGTGGATCACGGGGCGGTAGCGGAAGGCGTCCGTTCGCGTGAGCGCGACGACGAGCTCGGACAGGCTGTAGCCGCTCTCCTGGAAGGCGACCGAGAGCGCCGCCATCGAGCAGCGATCGGCGTCGGTCCGGTCGCGGCCGTAGAAGAAGCGGAAGTTCTGCAGCACGTAGCAGGCGCGCGCCTCCTCGCTCTCTGCGAGGCGCTGGCCCAGCTCGGCGGCGTTCGCCACGGGGCCGTTGACGTCGCGCGTGTACGCGATGGTGCTGGAGGTGTCGACCGGCTTGCCGCCCTCGTCCGTGGTGCGGAAGCGGCCCACGGCGTCGAACGACTCGAACACCACGCCGATGGGATCCATCATCTGGTGGCACCCCGCGCAGCTCGGATCGGTGCGGTGGCGCTCGAGGCGCTCGCGCTGCGAGAGCCCCTCTCCGAGCCCCTCGAGATCGAGCTGCACGTCGTTGGGCGGCGCCGGCACGAGCCCGCACAGGAGATCGGTGCGCACCTTGAGGCCGCGCCGGACGATGGAGGTGCGCGTCGCCTTGTCGCGCGTGAGCAGCATGCCCTGGGTCAGCACGCCCGAGCGGCCGGGCATGTCGACCCTGACGAAGTCGTCGCCGCTCACCCCATCCACGCCGTAGTGCCGCGCGAGCGCGCCGTTCACGAAGCTGTGGTCGGCGGTGAGGAGCTCGCCGAACGAGCCGCCCGGGTCCGCGAACACGCTCATCACGAAGGTGCGCGTCTCCTCTTGCAGCAGGGCGGGCAGGCCGGACACGAGGTCCGGATACACCGCGGGATCGCGGGTCATGCCGCTCAGCAGGTCGATGTCGAGCCACTGGTCGAAGTACTCGAACAGGCGATCGGCCTTTGGATCGGCCAGCATGCGCCGCACCTGGGCCTCGATCTGGTCCGGCGTGCCGAGCTCGTCCGCGGCCGCGGCGCGCGCGAGCTCCTCGTCGGGCTGCGATTGCCAGAGCAGGTACGAGAGCCGCGAGGCCATCTCGTACGGCGTGGGCTCGGTGACGTCCCCCGCGCTCTCCTTCCCGAGCTCGACGCGGTAGAGCACGTTGGGCGACTGCAGCATGCTGAAGACGACCCACTCGATGCCGTCCTGGAAGGTGTACCCGTCCGCGCCCGCGGTGAAGCGCTCCTCGTAGCTCTGGACCTCGGCCTCGGTGAGCGGCCTCCGGTACGCCCTGGCGCCGAAGGTGCGGATGAAGTCGCGCGCGCACTCGAGCTCACCGAGCGCCGCCGGATCGCAGGAGACCAGGCCCGGCGCCTTGGCCGCGACGGCGGCGATCTGCTCCGCGGCGTCGAGGTACTTCTGCGCGACGAGCGAGCCGACGGTCAAGAAGCCCGCGTTGTTGCGGAAGCCGAGCGACTCGGGCTCGTTCGGGAACGTGGCGACCGCCGCGTCGATGGTGGAGGCCACGCCCGGGACGCCGGCGAAGAGATCCTTCAGCGTGTTCGTGTACTCGTCGTTGCTGAGGCGGCGGAGCGGCGCCGCGCCGGGCTGCGGCGTCTGGCAGAAGGGCGAGGCCAGCACGTCCTCCGGGGGCTGGCCGCCCTCGGGCGCGCCCACGCCGCCGCTCCCGGGGCCGGGCCCCGTGTCCTCACCGGGCCCGCCGATCTGGCCGTTGCACGCCGCGACGAGCGCGAGCAAGAGCGGAGCCGCGTACCTGAATCGTGAGCCGGTGAGCTCGAAAGGAAAGCGATGCGTGTGTTGCTCGGGGTTCACCGTCTCCTCCACGCCGCGTCCGAAGAAAGGCACGAATTGATGCGAGCGCCGACCACAGGGGTCGACGCCGGCACGGGTTCACGACGCTGCGACGCGACAGCGACGAGAGGAGAACGTACCAGAGCCCGCCCGGTCAGGCACACGCCACGGATCGATCGCGAACACTTTTGTCCTCCAATGACTCACTCGTTCATCCAATTTCTTTACTATCGCTGTGCTTTTTGAATCTCCACGGCAACTGCGCGCGTCGCCTCGCGCGGCGCAGGACATCGCCGCGATAGTAAGATGTTTTAACGAACTGTCATTCACCCCTCGCCGGCGGCTCCTGGGTCGACGGTCCTGGGCGGCGCGGTGTCAGCGCCTGGATGCCGCCGCGGCGGTGGCCATGACGAGGCGCCGGGGTAGAACTGCTCGAGCACGTCATGCAGCTTGGGCGAGCGCGGGAACACCGCCTCGACCACCGGACCGTGTCGCAGCCCGCCGCGGCGAAGCGCGTGTCCTCGCGCATGTTGCCGACGGCGGCCGCGTGTACGCGGGCGTCTCCTCGCGAGAGGCGCTCTCCGCGGTGGACGACGGATATCCGTGCTGTGCGTTACGCGGCCGCTTGGTCGCGCTCGACGCGGTGACTGGGGAGCTCCTGTGGCGGGCCTACCTTAGCACGGACCACGGCCAAGGCGCCAGCTTCCCCCACATAACCGGCTTATGTTAGCGTTCTCATGGAGGTTCCACCATGCTTATGAAATTCCGTGTGGGTGCGATGCTCGCTGCTGCCTCGCTGGCGCTCGCGGTGAGCTCGACCGCGGTCGCGAAGCCTTACAAGGGAGGAGAGCTCTACACGACCCAGGGCCAGCTCCACGGTCGTATCGAGGTGCGCATGCGCATGGCGCGCGGGAGCGGCATCCTGTCGACCTTCTTCACCTACAAGGACGGCTCCGAGATGTCCGGCGCGTTCTGGGAGGAGATCGATATCGAGGTCTTCGGAAAGGACAACGCCCGGAGCTGGCAGTCCAACATCATCACCGGCATGGGCACGAGGGTGACGTCGGAGCAGGTCCACACGGCGGCCGCCTCCCTCGCGGACGCCTATCACACCTACACGCTGGAGTGGACGCCGGACTACGTCTCCTGGAGCATCGACGGGGTGCAGATCCGGAAGGCGACGGGCGCGCAGGTGGCCGCCCTGACGAACCCCCAGTCCTTGCGCTTCAACCTGTGGTCCTCCGATGCCACCGAGTGGGTCGGACCGTTCGACGATTCCGTCCTCCCGCAGCACCAGTTCGTCAACTGGATCAAGTACTATCGTTACAACAATGGAAGCTTCGAGCTCGCGTGGCAGGACGATTTCGACTCCGTGGACAGCGGGCGATGGGGCAAAGCGGACTGGACGTTCGACGGTAACCGCGTGGACTTCGACCCGCGGAACGTGACGGTGAAGGACGGCACGCTGGTGCTGTCGCTGACACGGGAGGGCCAGACCGGGTTCACCGGAGCTGTGCCCCGCGATGAGGACACCGGGCCAGGCACCGGCGCGGGCGGGGGCGGCGCGGGCGGGGCGGGGACGACGACCTCCTCCTCCTCCGCGAGCGGCGCGGGCGGGGCGGAGACGGCGACCTCCTCCTCCGCGGGCGGCGCGGGCGGGGCGGGGACGACGACCTCCTCCTCCGCGGGCGGCGCGGGCGGGGAGGCGCCGGCCGCCACCTCCTCCGTGGGCAGCGGCGCACCGGGCGAGGGAGGTGCGGGCGGCGGAACGACGCCGGACGAGGGGTCCTCCGACGGAGGTTGCGGGGTCGCCGTCGCCGGGGCCGGCGCCACGGCGAGCTCGTGGGCCGCGGCGCTCGTCGTGGGGCTCTCCGCCCTGGCGATGCGACGGCGCCGGAACCGCGGCTGACCTCCGGCCAGCCGGGCGGCCCGACGCTGGAAAGCGCAGACGTGGCGCGCGGGTCCGTCGAGGGCTCGCCCCGCCGCGTCGCCGCCGACCCCGTCGCGCCGGGGCGAGCGGCTCATCGCCCCTCGCGCGGCGCGGTGACCCTCGCCCACACCGCTAGTATCATGGCCTGTTCCATGGTGCTCGGCGGGGGATGGCCCCTCGGGGGCTCGGCGGGCAATGGCACCGGGGGCTTTCCCCTGCGCCATGGCGCGTCGTGGCGCGCCGAGGCCCCGGCCGCGGGGCCGCGGCGCGCGACCTCGTAATCGACGGCGGCCACCGCCTCCTCGAGGGTCGAGAAGCGCTCGACGAGCTTGCCATCCAGCAGGACGTGCCACCGCTTCCCGCGACCGCCGCGGGCGAGGACGGCGACCTCGCTGATCGCTCCGGGCTTCCTCTCGAAATGGAGCGCGAGGCCGAAGCGGCCGAGCGACACCCACGCATTGCGCGAGATGGCCAGCACCTCGGGGTCGACGCGCAGGCTCAGGGGATCGAAGCGCGCGGCGCGCTCCTGGATCTCGCGCAGCGTGATGCGGCCCGCCTCGACCTCGAACCCCGGGTAATCGAAGGTCACCTGCCGGTAGAAGCGGCTCGCCTCGGCGGCGTCCCTGCCCTCGAGATCGAGGTCGCGAGGCATGCCGAAGAGCGAGGGGAGCGTGCACAGCTTCAGCGAGGAGAGGTCGACGAAATCGAGGATGAGGCAATCCTTCTTGCCCGGATGGAGGCGGGTGCCGCGCCCGACGCACTGGGCATAGAGCCCCTCCGAGCGGGTGGGGCGGGCCATCGCGACGCAGGAGACGCCAGGGTCGTCGAAGCCCTCGGTGAGGACAGCGACGTTGGTGAGCACCTGGACGCGCTCTTCCCGGAAATCGGCGAGGATCCGGCCGCGGAGGTCGGACGGCATGTCGCCGTGGACGTAGGCGGCCCGGACGCCGAGGTGGTTGAGCGCCTTGGAGAGATTCCTGGCGTGCGCCACGGTGACGCAGAACGCGATGGTGCGCCGGTCGCGGGCGAGCTCTTGAATGGATCGGGCGACGAGCGCGTTGCGCTCCTCCAGGTCGACGGCCTCCTCGAGCTCGTCCGTGGCGAAGTCGAGGCCGCCCGCGTCGAGGCGGGAGAGGTCCGTGGCGGTGGCGACGCGATAGCCGGTGAGGGGGGCAAGGTAGCCGTCCGCGATCATCTCGGGGAGCGTGCGGCTGTAGACGATCGCCTCGAAGACGTCGTCGAGGCCTTTGCCGTCGCCGCGGGCCGTCGTCGCGGTGAACCCGAGGAGGGTGCCGGTCCACGCGGGGTCGAAGGCGCCGAGCTGGCGGAGGACGCGGCGGTTGTCCTCGGCGGGGGCGTGGTGGCATTCGTCGTAGATCACGAGGCCGATATCGCGGCCACGGGTGACCTGCTCGAGCCGCTTCTCGTGGAGGGAGCGTATCGAACAGACGATGACGCGCGCGTCCGCCGAGGCGCGGAGCTCGCCCTGCTCGACGGCGACCGTGGCCTGCCCGCCGAGGGCGCGCTCGATCTTGTCCTTGGCCTGGAAGAGGAGCTCTTCGCGGTGGGCGAGGACGAGGACCTGTCGCCTGGCGAGGCGGGCGAGATGGGAGAAGACGACGGTCTTGCCAGCGCCGGTGGGGAGGCACACGACCATGCGTCGGACGCCGCGCCTGCGGGCCGCGAGGACCGCGTCGATGGCGGCGCGCTGGTAAGGGCGCAGGGCGGGCGCGCCGGGGCCCATCGGCGCTGAGGCGGTCGTGAGGGTGGCGCTGGTCATGAGCTCTCGTGCTGGCGTCGCGCCAGCATAGCCCGAGGCCCGTGTCCGTGCCGTCACGGCGCGGGCCCGCTCCGCGCGGGCTACTCCCGGCGGACGCGGGCGCGCATGTGCTCGGTGCCCGCGAGCTGGGCGAAGTACTCGACGAGGCCGATCTGCCCGTTCATGAGGCCCTGCTGGACCTCGCTGATGGCGCACTCGGCCCCGAGCGCCCCGCCGTAGGCATAGGCCGCTCCGAGCTTGCTCACGCACTCGGTCACCTCGGGCGAGGCGGCGAGCGTCTCGGCCAGGCCCGTTGCGCCGACGACAGGCCGCTTCTCGCCCGCGACGGCGACGTAGCCCGAGTCGTCGATGGCGAGGCCGCCCTCGTCGGCGCGGTAGCGCCCCGTCTCGTCGAAATGCTCGAGCGCGAAGCCCGCCGGATCGAACGACGCGTGGCACCCATTGCAGGCTTCGGCGGAGATGTGAATCTCCTCGTAGCGCGCGCGCGTCGTCGTCTTCCCCGGATCGGGCTTGGTGATCGCCGGGATGTTCTCCGGCGGCGGGGGGACGTCGCCGCAGAGGAGCCGCTCGAAGACGAGCAGTCCGCGGTGGGTCGGCGATGAGCCGTCCATGCGCGAGTTCCCCGCGAGGATGGAGCCCTGGGCGAGCAGCCCGACGCCCCACTCCGCCGGCCGATCCACGCGCTGGAAGGCCGCGCCGGCGACGTTGCCGTACCCGTAGAACGTCGAGAGCCGGTCGTTGAGGAAGGTGTAGGGCGCGGTCAAGAGCTCGGCCACGCCGGCGCCGCGGGTGTAGAGGACCTCCTCGAGGAAGAGGCGTGTCTCTTCCTGCATGAAGCCCCCATAGGTGCTGAAGTCGGGGAGGTTCTCCTTCGCGATACCGTTCACCTTCCCGTAGCTGAGCCACTGCTGCAGGAAGCGGCTCATCGCCTCGTGGCCGCGCGGCGAGCGGAGGAGCGCGCGCGCCTCCTCGACGAGCGCCTCCGGCGAGCCGAGCTCCCCGCGCGCCGCCTTGTCGAGCAGCTCGGGCGTGGGCGTCGTGCCCGTGTAGTCGTAGGCGAGCGCCGTCGCGAGCTCGTGCTGGGACAGCTCGTAGCGGCCGCCGTTCGGGGTGCCGATCTCCGAGCGGTAGAACGCATGGGGCGACTGGATCATGGAGACCAGCGTCCACTTGAGCCCGACGCGGAAATCGGACTTCCCGCTCACCGAGGCGTGGAGCGCCAGGAGCTCGCCCTTCTCCTCCTCGCTCACCGGCCGGCGGAACAGCCGCAGCCCGTACCGGGTGACGAACTCGGCGGCGCACTCGGGGCCAGGCTGCGTCGCCGCGCACGGGAGCGAGGTGGCCAGCCTGGCCTCGGCGGTCACGATGTCGGCGACGTCCTCCGCCGTGCCCAGCAGCTCCTTCGCGGTCTGGACGCCGACCTGCAGGGCCTGGGCGTCGTTGGTGAAGCCGAGCTCCGACGTCGGGTCCGTGCCCAGCCGGACGCCCGACCACGCCGCCGCGCCGAGCTCGGGGAAGATGTCGCGGAGGCTGTTCTCCAGCTCCAGCACGGAGAGCCGCCGCAGCACCGGAGCGCCGACCTGCGCCTGCTCGCACGAGCTGCCGTCGACGACAGGGCCCTTCTCGGGGTCGTCCCCGCCCGCGTCACCGACGCACGCGAGGAGCGATGACGCCGCTCCGGCGAGCACCCACGTTTGCCAGCGATTCATGACTTCAGCTCCTGGATCGGCTGCACGCCGTGCGCGCCGATCTGCTTGATGGAAACGCCCATGGCATCGCCGAGCGTGGCCAGCATGTTGACGTGGTCGGTGTCGACGTCGACGACGCCGCGGCTCGCGATGCGGCCGCCGGCGTTGCCGATCAGGATCGCCGGCAGATAGGAGTGGACGATCTGGTTCCCGAGATAGACGTCGTGGACCTCGGAGTTGTGATCGGCGCCGTCGCCGATCTCGCTGCACACGTAGACGAGCGAGTTGTGGAGGACGGTGTTGCCGGGATCGAGCGGGTCGGGCTGGTCGAGGACGGTGAGCAGCTTCTCCGCGAGGCGCGCGAAGAACCAGCCCTGGACCGCCGCGAACTCCTTGCGACCGGGCGGCTCGCGGGAGTGGGACGTCGTCCCGTGGTAGGGGCTCGCGCTCCCGGGGCCGCCGGTGAAGCTCATGGGGAGATCGCAGTTGACCCACAGGTTCTGCATCGTGACGACGCGCGCGGTGCCGCACACCATCGCGCTCGCGGCGACCTCGAGGTGCGCGTCGATGACCCTCCGCAGGTTCTCCTGCTCGAAGACGCTCTTGCCCGAGAGCGCGTCGAGCGCGGGCAGCGCCGGCCGCTCGCTGCAGCCGTTCACGACCGGCCTGTCGGCCGCGGCCTTGAGCGAGCGCACCGACTCGAGGTGCACCGCGAGCTTGCTCTGCTCGCGCGTGAGGCCCGAGAGCGCGCGCTGCATCTTCTCGAGCTGCCGCTCGGTGAGCCCGAGCGCCTCGTTGCGGAAGGCCGCCTCGTCCGCCGCCTGCGGGCCTCCGCCCTGCTGCCCGCCGCCGACGGCCCCGAGCATCTCCGCGGCCGCGGCCGCGGGGTCCTCGATGGGGCGCACCCAGACGCCCCCGTGCCTGATCAGGTAGGAGTTCTTGTCGAACCCCGTCCCGTCCTGGTTCCTCGGATACGGGTTGGCGCCGAGGTTGTAGGCCTCGACGCCGAGCGCCTGCGCGATGGTATGGTCGACGGAGTCGGCCCCCGCGCCGTCCTTCACGCCGGTGAGCACGCCGGCGACCGCCTCGTGGTTGCGGAAGCCGTTGATGCCGAGCCCGCGGCAGACATTGACGTATTTCCCGAAGGGCGCGAGCGCCGACAGGACCGTTGAGCCCTTCAGGAAGTCCGCGCCAGGTGAGCCGTACGGCTCGGCATACTCCATGGGCATGCCATGGGGGACGAAATAGATGAACAGCCGGACCGGCGCCGCGCTCGGCTCGGCCAGCGCCAGGTTGCTCATCCGGAAGGCGAGCGGCGCCGCGATTCCGGCGCCGAGCGCCTTCAAGAAGACGCGGCGCCCCAGCGCGAGGTCGCTCTTTTGGTGTTTCTTGGCAAGAGAACGCATCTCGTCGTCTCCATTCGGGCAAAGCAAGAAAGCCCCGTGGATGATCGTCGTACCGTCGTTTTGTTGCGGTGACGGTAAGAAAGGAAGTTTGGTGTGAGAATTATCTCACGGTCGGCACGCGAAGCAACTCCATTGAACGTCGATATCTTGTGCTGTGTCGCTCGGTGACATAAAATACATTCGCTTGCGCTGTGCGGCAGGCGGGGAGTGGGGCGCCGGGCGGAGCGACGGATACGTGCGCTTCGGATCGTTCAGCGGCGGTCGCGACGCCGCCGCGCGCGGCTCGCGAGGGACAGCGCGAGCCCGATCGCGGGCAGCGCCCAGCCGCACGAGGCGCCGCGGCCCGCGCTCGCCGAGCAGCCGACGCTGGCGCGATCGCCGTCCGGGCCCTCCGGAGGGTCGCCGCCGGCGCCCGGGCCGGGAGCCTCGCAGGAGCTCACGTCGTCCTCGGCGCATTCGCTGGGGTGCCTCTCGCAGCGCGCCGCCCTCGCGCTGCACCAGGCCTCCTCGAAGCCCTCGGGCGGAGCAGCGCACCCCTCGACGGTCTCGTCGATGGTCGCCGCGTCGGCCGGGAAGACGCCCGTCGCGCCCGCGTCGCCGTGCGGGACGCACGTGCGCTCCTTCTCGATCGTCGTGCCGTCGACGAGGCTCCTGTACGTGAGCTGGTAGCAGTACTCCGTGGCCGCGACGTCGTACGACGCGCCGAGGAACCCTTCCCAGACCGTCTTCTTGCCGAGCTCCTCCCCGTCGGGGCTCGAGAAGGTGAAGGTCTTCACGTACTGGCCCACGCCGTGGTCCACCCCGCCGCTCACATCGAGGTAGACCTTGACGTAACGCTCCACCTCCTTGGCCACGCAGACCTCTTCAGGACCGCAGGTCCACCCATCGTCGGTACAGCAGCTCGTCTCGCCGTGCCAGCGCTCCTCGACGACGACGTTGGCCTGGACGGGGACGGCGCCGACCTCCATATCGACTGCGGCGCTGGCCTGGGTCTCCCAGATCTCGGCGCCGATGCTCTGTTGCTCCACCGTGACCTGGTAGGTGTGGCCGTCGACGAGCGGGGACGCGGGGCGAAAGGCGAGCAGGCTCTCGCCCTCGCTCACGGGCACGTCGGCGACCTCCTCCTGGGCGCCCGTGAGGACCTCGCCCGTGTCCTTGTCCGTGACCACGAGCACGGGCGCGCTCTCCGGACAGTTGTAGTAGCAGTTGACCCGGGCCACGATGACCCCGTCGAGCGGCACGGCGCGCGGGACCGAGGACGCATAGCGCCCGTCCGGCGGAGGCGAGCAGGCGGCGCTCGGACGGGAGATACAGAGAGCGCTCAGCCCTCCCATGACGGCGAGGGTCAACGCGGCGAAACGAGAACAAGGCATCGAAGTTCCTCCTCGAGCGGCCCGACGCGGGTCAGCTCCGCAAGGGCGTGCGCGGACGCATGTGCCGGTGTGCAGTCGCCGTGCCGGCCGCGACTCGCCCGATCGCCGCGAGGTTCTCGTGGGCTCCGCGCGCGCCGCGCATGACCATGGTGTCAGCCTGTGCCAGCAGACCTGAGCGCGCTGTCGCGCCGCGGAGCCCTGCGCGCGCCAGGCAGCCGGCGCCGCCTGAGCGAGCCCCGCCAGCTCCGAACGCGGCTTTCAGCCTCCGTTCGGGTAATCGGGGAGCTCGA
Source organism: Sorangium sp. So ce836 (assembly GCF_028553905.1). Taxonomy (NCBI): domain Bacteria; kingdom Pseudomonadati; phylum Myxococcota; order Polyangiales; family Polyangiaceae; genus Sorangium; species Sorangium sp. So ce836. The sequence goes on from NZ_CP102233.1 coordinate 13,460,611, forward strand.
TCTTGCTGGCCGGCGAGGAGACGAGCCAGCCCTCGCGTCGCCGCAACAGGGGGCTGGACGCGAGCCGAAGGGCCGTGTGGAGGAGCGAAACGCCGAGCCTCGATCTCGGATGCGCGATCCAGGGGACGCCTGGGGGGAGCTTCTGGGCCAGGTCGACATAGGGGCGCATGCGTTTTTCATAGGCCGCGAAGGCGTCGCGATGATCGGAGCGCCGCGACAGCTCTCCCGCGAGCACGTAGGCGCCGACGAGGGCGAGGGTCGCGCCCATGCCGCTGACCGGCGACGGGCAGTACGCGGCGTCGCCCACGAGCGCGGCGCGACCGTGCGACCAGCGTGGGGCCATGACCTGGCTGACCGCGTCGAAGTAGACGTCCTCGGCGTCGGCCAGCGCGGCGAGCACCCGCGGCGATTCCCAGCCGGCGTCGGCGAAGACGCGCGCGATGAGCGCCTTTTGCTCGGCGGCGCTCAACCGCTCATGGCCGCGCGTGGGGGACAGGAACCACAGCGACGCCCGGGTGGTGCCCATATTGTCTGGACGCAGGAGGATCGATCGGCTGCCGGGGGCGTGGTACCAGCGAGCCCAGGCGCTGTCGGACGCTCCACGGGGGATCGTGAAGTAGCTGCCGTAGAGGCCGAGCGGGCGGATCGTGGGCTCATCGCCGACGATGAGCGTGCGGGTTCGTGAGCGGATGCCGTCGGCGGCGACCACGAGGTCGAAGTCGCGCTCGGCGCCGCGCTCGAAGGAGACCGTCACCCGGTCGCCGTGGTCGCGGAGGCCCGTGATCTGATCGCCAAATATATACTCCGTCGTGTCTCGGGTGCGGTCGTAGAGGATTTGGGCGAGGTCGCCGCGAAGGATCTCGAGCTCCTGGGTGAACCCGCCGCCGTCCGAGCTCGCCGCGGGGAACTCGGCCTTGGTCACGTCGCGCTCGTCGACGAAGCGGAGCCCCTGCTCCCCCGTGTTGGCGGCTCGGATGTCGCCTTCGATCCCCATGCGGCGCACGACGTCCCGCGCCGCGCCCTGGACGTCGATGTTCTGCCCGCCGAGCCGGAGCGCGCCGGCGCGCTCCACGACGACGGGGCGGAAGCCATGGCGCGCGAGCCAGAAGGCGAGCGCCGGGCCGGCGATGCTCGCACCCGCGATCAGAACAGCTCGATGTTCCACGGATGATTCGCTCCTATGTATTGCAATCGCCGTGAGGCGGTGGGGCCGCTCCGTCAGCCAGGATCTAGACATTGCATGAATTCGCGAAATGTCGAGAGCGCCCGAATCTCCCAACCCATGGTGCCAAAGAAGGGTTGCCGCCGGCGATGCGGTGTACGGGCTCGCGATGCAGGCGACCTCTGCGGTAATGCGGTGAGCCGACCTCTGCAGTGGTTCGACCTCCGAGGCGGAAGCTGTGCGGCTCTTGCGCCTCGCCGTCGAGAGCTCCGGCGCGCAGCGGGGCGCGCTGATCCTGGAGCGCGGCGAGGGGTTGCGCGTCGAGGCCGTCGCCGAGGACGGCGCCGAGGTGCGCGTGGGCCCGCCGGCGCTCGTCGGCGAGAGCGGCGCAGTCGCCCCCGGCGTGATCGACATCGTCAGGAGGACGAGGAGCTCCGTCCTCGTGGGGGACGCCGCGCAGGACGCGCGGCTCGCGGGGGACGGCTATGTCGCGGCGCGGAGGCCCAGGTCCGTGCTCGGCCTGCCCATGGTGAGTCAGGGGCGCCTGACGGGGATCCTGTACCTGGAGAACAACGCCGCGCCGGACATTTTCTCCCCCGCCCGCCTCGATCTGCTCGAGCTCATCGCCTCGCAGGCGGCCGTCGCGCTGGAGAACGCGCTGCTCTACGGGCGCGTCCAGGCGACGAGCGACGTCATCCGCCGCGACAAGGACGCGCTCGAGGCGGCGGTCGCCGAGCGCACGGCCGAGCTCTCCGCGGCGAAGGCGCGGCTGGAGGAGGAGCTCGCCGAGCGGGCGCGCGTCGAGCAGGCGCGGGCCGAGCTCCAGGACGATCTCATCCGCATTCAGCGCGACCGGCTCGCGGAGATGGCGTGTCCGCTCATCCCGATCACCGACCGCATCATGGCCATGCCGCTCATCGGGACCATCGACGCGGAGCGCGCGAATCAGGCGCTCGAGACGGCGCTGCGCGGCGTGTCGGACGCGGGGGCGCAGGTGGTCATCCTGGACATCACCGGCGTGAGCGTCGTGGACAGCGCCGTCGCGGCGACGCTCCTGCAGACGGCGGCCGCGCTGCGGCTGCTCGGCGCGGAGGTGGTGATCACCGGGGTTCGCCCGCAGGTGTCTCGCGCCCTGGTGAGCCTCGACATCGATCTCGGCGGGCTCGTGATCCACGCGACGCTCCAGCGCGGGATCGGCTATGCGCTCCAGCGGACCGGCGAGGCCCCGCGCCTCGTGGAGCTGGCTTCCCGGGGGCCGAGAGCCCTGCGCGACGTGCCGCGGTGATCCCTGGGCTGCGGACGGGCCAACTAGGGCAGCCACCGGCCCACGTCGGCGATGGCGCGGGCGACACCCACGAGCGCCGCTGTGCCACCCAATCGTCGCACCAGCGGTGAGAGCTCGGTGAGGCTGCCGAAGCCCACCAGCATCCCGGGATATTCGTCGGTCCAGTCGTTTCCCAGCTCGTTGCAGAGCACCCTGGCTGCATCGGCAAGGGGCATCCAGGGCGCGCACGCCGCCAGGATCCGCAGCGCCAGGCGGTCACCGTGCGCCCAGTACGCGGCCATGACCTCTCGTACGGCCTTCGCGCGCATCTCATCGGGAAGATCGGGCAGGATGCCCGCGAAGGCGACCATCCGCGATTCCCCTTCCCGGCTCTCCGCCAGGCTCCAGGCCTCCTCGGGCGAGAGGTTCGTGGGCCGAATCACCAGATCTCTCGCGAGATACCCGTCGACCTCCTCGTGCTTCGCGCCCGCGCGGATACGACGGGCGCGCTCGGGATCGGCTGCGCTCTGGTCAGTCGCCACGTAAGGGATCGGTCGGGGAAAGACCTCGCCAAGACCTGCGCACGCATCTGCTGCCCACCGCTGAACGAGCTGCTGTTCCGAGCCTGTCAACACGGAAGCTAGCGTCACCAACGCCTCGGCACGCTCGCGCGCAGCTCCAGCTGGCCTGTTTAGATCGATCGATGACTCAACATAAGGGCCTGTCCGATAATCTACTTCTTCGTGACTACCCTCTTTTGCAAAAAGAGCTCCTTCGGCCAACGCGCATCGAACAATGGCGCAGAGCAGCGTTGCTCTTTCGTGCTCGGCCACTCCAGTGCATTCTGGACTGCACGCCGAGACAAGCGCGTCCTCGGCGGCGTAGCGTGCGCGACGAGCGTCGGTGGTGAACCCGACCAAGCCTCCGGGGCGGTTCGTCCAGATCTGGAGCCACTCGGGCGAAACAAGGCTCATCAATTCAGACACCGAGACAGAGCGCCGCTGCATGTGGGCGCCCAGATACTCTACGAGGTAGGATGGCCACGCATCAGGTACGACCGCTCCGCGCGTGAGCGCCGCCTGTCCCCTCCCGATAATAGCGTCTTCGACGGACGCTGCCTTGTTCGCGTCCATTATCCAAGTTGCACGGGTCGCATCATCGCGGAAGGAATATCTTTCATTTTCGCGCAGCACGATGGGCTTGGGGCCAGAATGTCGCCCGTTCTCGAAAGCTTCAAGCCCGGTCTCGTCCAAGCCAATAGCCGAGACGAGATCGTCCTTCGATACGGGAGCGAGCACCGTCCCAAGTGCATCGAAGAAGCGGACCAACGAAGGTTCAATCTCGCCAACTCTCTCGATGGTTCGCCGCGCCTGCGTCGATCCTTCTGAAGAGTCGATCTCGCCGGCAAGCAAGAAGAGGCTCGTCTGCTCCGGAGGCCAGGCGAGGCGTTCATACAGCCCCGGACCGCGCGCGGAAGTGCTCTCCGGACTGGTGGACGCGATGATGTGTGCACCATCGTACGCTTCACCCAGGAAGGGCATTCGCCTGTGCGGCCAACCATCTGCCGCCCGCTCGAGCCCGTCCACGATCACGAGTAACTGGGGACACTCCTCGCTGGGAACCGAAGAGACCGAGTCGACATCCCGCAGTGCCATTCGGATCGACAGCCTCAGCTCTTCGGGGCTCCGCGGCCGACTGAAGACCGCCGTTGTTGAGCTCCGAAATAAGCCGAAGAACAGCTTCAGCATATCGCGTTCGACTGCGGTTCCAAAGCACGGGCTTACCGGCACAAAGATCACCTCGGCTGCCTTGCGCTCCACGATCGATATGGCCCATCGCGCCAGGAGGGCCGTACGTGCCCGCGGATCGGCGCTCACCACCAGGGCGCAGGCAGGCCCGCCGGCAAGCCAGTCGTCAAGTTGTGTGAGCAACGAGAGCATCTCCGGCGGCGTCGGTCGAACGAGAACCTCTTCCGCGATAACCCGCCAGAACGCGGCAAGCCCGCGATGCGAACGCGCGTAGCCTCCCTCCGGACCGCGCAAGGTGTCGAGTGCACCGCGCCTCGCAGCAAGCGCCGGACCGCCAGTCGAGTCGTCGGCCCTCTCCGCCCCCTCCGCGCACGTACGTGTGTTCATCGTGATCCGTTGAAAATCTTCGCCGTTGCAGGATTGTAGGTAGACTCCCCGTTCCAGGGAGCGGTTTTCCCAGGTCTGGTCGGAGGGTGCCCCTGGACAGACGTGTGAGGGATCCCCATCTCTTTCAGCATCGCCTTGCAGGCAGGGCAGGGATTGGCTGCGACTCGCTTTCCACGCTTGTAATTGTCCGCGTTGCCTTCGTACGTCTCCAATGTGTAGCCTTCCTCCTGGAAAAGCCTGGCGATGTCCGCTTTGGTGGCGCCAGGGCCTAGCCGATGCGCCAGGTTGGTGAGCGCCGAGCGCTCGGCGCAAGGTTTGCCGTCAGGAACGGCGCTGTGCGACGGCGGAAGGGGCCGACCCGTGTTCTGATTATGACCATCGGCGACGATGTTGCCGGCTCTGTCCTTGATGATCGAGTACATCAGCCCCTCGACGTCGACCGCCGACGTCGGGCAGTTGGCCGCGTACGCGAAGACGTTGAGACCGCCCTCGATGCCCAGAGGATCGGCGCTGATATACCGGCCGAGATCCGGGTCGTAATAACGGTACCTGTTGTACGAGAGCCCGGTCTCCTCGTCCGCGTACTGACCCCGGAAGCGCAGCGGCGTGCTCGTCTGAGCGCCTTCCAGCATCGTCGCGGAACCCCACGGGGCGCGCGCGAGCTCGCAGCCGATCTGCCCATCCGATCCGACGAGTATCTTGGGCGCGCCCGAGTCGTCGTTCAGGTAATGCCACCACGCCGACACGGTGCGTGTCCCGCCCTCGGCGTGCGCTTCGCGGTGCGCGACAGGGACGGTCCTGCCGTGCTCGAATACGTACGTTCGCTCGTCGACGATCGGGTTGCCCGCGGCGTCGGCTCTGCGTCGAATCTCGTGCACGAGCGCCCCGCCATCCCAGACGAAGCGCGTCGCCTCTAGCTCCCGCTCGGAGCCGTCCGCCGCGCGGGCCAGGAGTCGCTTGGCGACGCGCCGGCCAAACGGATCGTACTCGAATGCGACGACCTGGCCGTCGGGGCGTTCGACCCTCGCCAGCATGCCCGACGCTGACCAGCGATACCTCGTGACCTCCTCCTCGCCTGAAGCCGAGCGCCTGCGTCTCATGATGAGGCGACCGTCATCGTCCCACGTGAACTCGGCGCTCCCAGCGCGCTGAATCCGACCGCCGGTTGCGTACGAGCGTGGGGGGGCCCCGGGCGTGACGTCGTGTAGGTTGCCCGCGAGGTCATACCGGTACGAGGCCACCTCACGCCCGTCGCGGAGCACCTGGGCGAGCTGGCCGACCGGGTCGTACGCGTACTGCATGCTTCCACCGCGTGCGGTCCAATGTTCCTGGAGGAGACCGGTCGGCACGTACCGGCGCCCCTCGACGTACACCGTCCCCGGCGGCAATCGCCCGATCCAGGCGGGCTCCAGGGAGAGGTCCCTGCCTGCGGCGCCGGGCGCGCTCGCCACGATCCGCCGTTCAGCGAGGCGCCCGAACGCGTCGTACAGCATGTCGATCCGCGCTCCACCCTTGAGCGAGCGCGTCAGCTCACGTCCCGTAGAGTCGCGGACGGACACGGCCTCGGCCTGGCCGTCGAGGAAGAGCGCGACTTGCTGGCGCCCGAAGTCGTACGACCACTGCGCCGTATGGCCGAGCGAGGTGCGGCGGGCGGCAATCTCCCCGGTGATCCGATGATCGACGTGCACCGAGACAGGAGCGCCCGCGACATCCTGTGTCTCGGCGACGATCCATCCTCGTTCGTTTCTGTTGAAGGTGAAGCGACCCGCGGCGTTTACGGCGCAGACGATCTCACCGCGCCCATTGTACTCGAAGGATTCCTCTGTCCCATCGTCGAAGGTGCGTCTCGTGAGCTGCCCCGCGAGATCACGTTCGTACTCGCTGCGCTCGCCTTGCCCGTTCCTGGACCACACCATCCTGCCCAACGCGTCGTAGCCGTACTGCAGCACGCGGCCGTCGAACGTGCGCTCGCCGACGATGAGCCCGGCGAGGTTCCTCTCGTAGCTGTGCCGCTCGCCCCGGCCGTTCGTGATACGCATGAGCCATCCTTCGCGGTTGTACTTCAGCTCGGTCACTTCGCCGTTCGGCCGCTCGATGCGAACGGGCTTGTGAAGCCCTCCATAGTACATTCGCGTCATCTGACCGTCGGGCTCGGTGATGCTCACGAGGTTGCCGGCGCCGTCGTAGGCGTAGCGCTCGACCGAACCGTCCGGAGAGGTCACGGACAGGAGGCGTCCGCCGTCAGAGTAGGTGAAGGCCGTCCGCCCGCCGCGCGCATCCCAGATCTCGACGCACCGGCCCCATGCGTCGTAGCGCGCCCGCGTTTGCGCGCCAGCCTGATCGATGTGCTCGACGACGTTGCCCTGCGCGTCGCGGCGGAAGACGAGCCCCCTGCCATCGGGCCAGCGGACCTCGATGGGCAGACCTCGCGGATCGAAGCGAACCGAGCAGGTGGCGCTGATCGGATCGGTCCAGAACAGGGTGTCACCGGCGCGATCGACGCGGGTAGTCTCCCCGTCCGGTCCGATGACCGCGGTGATTTCGCCTGTCGCGTCGCGCTCGATCACGGTGCGACGGCCAAGCGGGTCCACGACCTCCAGCTCGCGCCCCAGGACGTCGCGCTTCCAGGTCGTCCGCGCCCCGAGGGGATCGGTGAACGAGGCGAGAAAGCCTCGCCGGTCATAGGTGCGGTCGAAGACGCCGAGCGGCGTCACCGCCTTGTCAACCAGCCCGTGCGCGTTGCCAAAGTACCGGTGTAGAGCCACCGAGTCGACGACCTCGCAGTAGCCGTCCCCTGAGTACTCGAGCTTGATGTGCAGGATCCCCTTGGCCCTGGTGACGTGATCGGCGAGCATCGCAGGGACGTCGTCAGTCAGGCTCGGATCTGCCTTGCCCGGGTACTCGCCCCACGTCTCGATGCATCGGCTTTCGCCATCGTATCGAAAAGAGAACATGAGTTCAGTTGGGTCCGTGGTTGACGTCAGCCGATTGTTCTGGTCGTACGTGTACCGCGTGACGTGTCCGTCGGCGTCCTCTACCTGGATGAGCCTGCCTTGTGGGTCGTAGGTGTATCGGGCGAACGCGACCCACCTCCCCTGGACGACGGTGTTCTTTGCTTCAAAGGCGGCGATCCGGCCGTCCCGCCCGCGCAGCACGCGGACGACGCGCCCCGAGGCGTCCGTCGCCTCGACGAGAAGACCGCGATCGTAGGCGAGGAGGATCCGGTTCTGTGCTCGGTCGCCGATAACCGTAACCAGGTACCGCTCGCCCTCGTCGGAGGCGACGCGCTCGCCGAAGATCAGGTGCTGCCCATCGGGGAGATCGAGCCGGAACCCGGTGCCTTCGCGGTGGACGATCCAGCCGTGAGGGCCGATGATCCCCGTCCCCGGGGGCACCTTGCCGATGTCGTGCTCGATGCCGTCGAACGAGCGGATACGGACCGATCCGCGGCGGAGAAGGAGCTGCCACGCGAGCGAGTGGGTCCACCCGAACCCGATGCCGACATCGCGGTCGCGCGCGCCGCTCGAGTACGTGCGCTCGATGACGAGCGGCAGAGGGCCGGGAAAGGCGACGTCGACGGCCGGCACGGTGAAGACGCGCCCGGTCACCACGTCGACGGGATCACCGCGCGACATCCTGCCGCTCGTGCCGGAGCCATGATGGTTGGGGCATCCACCGCCGTCGGTCGAGCCGGTGCCGCACGAGCCGGCGCCCTTGCCGCCGCCGTCCGCGCCGTTGCCTCCGCTGCTGCCGTTGCCGCCCTGGCCGTCGCCCGCGCCGTTGCCGCCACGACCGCCGGAGCCCCCGCCACTGCCGCCGCCCTCCATCACGAAGACGCCGGGGTTCATGCCGGGGATGGCAGGGATGTTCGGAACCGGGGCGGTACGTGCCATCCGCCGAGCATACGCCAGCCGGCCAGGCGTGCGGAGCGGCTGCGGCAGGCCATAGGCTCGGGAGGACCGGGGCTCAACCTGGCTCGCCCCGGCTCGATCCCGGGGGGGTTGCAATTCCTTCGCGCGGTCCCGCTGGCCTCGATCTGCCGCGCTGCGCTCGGCCGCTCCTGCCCGGCGAGGACGAGGCGATGGACCGCGCGCTGCGGGGCACGCTGACCTCGGCACGCAGGGCTGCAGCTTCTACAGCCAGCTCGTGGTCACCGGGCCGGCCACCGCCGACACGCACGCCGAGCTGGGAGGAGGTGGTGGAGCACATTGGAACAACCCACCGTGGCTTGCCTATCCCGGCCTCAGTCGGGGCGCTCGACGAGCTCGACGCGGGTCCACACGTCGCCCTCACACGATCCCTCGGCTTCGATCCAAGCGCGGCAGCGCTCGCACTCGGTATAGATCTCGAAACGCGCGGGCAGCCGGAAGCGCTCCCGGTCGCAAGCCGGAATGGCACACTCCTCGTCGACGTGTTGCCGTGGTGGTGAACGCATCCCCTGCACCCATTCGAACAGGCCGCAGGGACCGTCCTTTCCCTGCCAGCCGTCGAGCGTAGTCCCACACCTGGGGCAAGCGAGCTGCGGTGCCGGCGTATACCAGTCAAACATCCCCATGCTGGAAACCCCTCGATGTGGTTGAGCCGCCCAACGGCGCGGCGGTGCGCTGCCGCGCCGCAGGCGGGGTCAGCACCAGCCCTCCCGTCGGTTGTACCTTTCGTGGCATCTTGAACTGTTCGCGAGACGCCGCGCGGCTCCGCCTCGCGCGCCGCCGACGTCCTTTGGCCCAACTTGCCACCGTTCTTCTGATACCAGAAGCCGGCCATCGCGCCGCCGCAACGTTGTACTTTCTTTGCTCGGGCTTTATGGTGCGGGCCCGAACGGACGGAAGGCGCGGATGAAGGACACCCTGTCGGCGGCGGAGGCCCGGCGCATCGCGCTGGCGGCGCAGGGCTTCCGGGCGGAGCGGCCCGGGCCGGCGGCGACGAAGCAACAGCTGACCCGGCTGATCGAGCGGCTGGGCGTGGTGCAGATCGACAGCGTCAACGTGGTCTCGCGCACCCATTACCTGCCGGCCTTCTCGCGGCTCGGGGCCTATCCGCGGCCGATGCTGGAGGAGCTCGCCTGGGCGAGGAAGCGGCCGCTGCTCGAGTACTGGGCGCACGAGGCCTCGCTGCTGCCGCTCGCGACCCAGCCGCTGCTGCGCTGGCGGATGGCCGACGCGCGCGACGGGGTGGGCGTCTGGAAGGGCGTGGCGCGCTTCCTGCGCGAGCACCGGCCGGTGGTGGACCGGGCGCTGGAGCAGATCCGCGAGCGCGGGCCGCTGGCCGCCTCCGAGCTCGAGGTCGGCGCGAAGGGGGCGGGCGGCTGGTGGGGCTGGAGCGACGCCAAGCGGGCGGCCGAGTGCCTGTTCTGGACCGGCGAGCTGACGACCGCCACGCGGCGGGGGACCTTCGAGAGGGTGTACGGCCTGCCGGAGAAGGTGCTGCCCAGGGCGGTGCTCAAGGCGCCGACGCCCGCGCGCGAGGACGCCCAGCGCGCGCTGATCCGCATCGCCGCCCGGGCCATGGGTGTGGCGACCGAGCGGGACCTGCGGGACTATTTCCGCATGGGGGTCGCCGAGACGAAGGCGCGGGTCGCCGAGCTCGTCGAAGCCGGTGAGCTGCTCCCCGTGGGCGTGACGGGCTGGCGGGAGCCGGCCTTCCTCGATCCCGCCGCCCGGCGGCCGAGGCGGATCGAGGCCTGCGCGCTGCTCTCGCCCTTCGACAACCTGATCTGGTTCCGCGAGCGCACCGAGCGGATGTTCGGCGTGCGGGTGCGGCTCGAGATCTACACCCCGGCAGCGAAGCGGACCCACGGCTACTACGTGCTGCCGTTCCTCGAGGGCGACGCGATCACCGCGCGGGTGGACCTGAAGGCCGATCGCAAGGCGGGCGTGCTGATGGTGCAGGCGAGCCACGCCGAGCCCTCGGCGGGCGCGCAGACGCCGGAGCGGCTGGCGGGCGAGCTGCGGACGATGGCCGCGTGGCTGGGGCTGGAGCACGTGCGGGTGGAGCCGAAGGGCGACCTGGCGGCGCGGCTGACGGGGGCCCTGTCGGGCGTCCGCGCGTCCCGCAGGAAGCGCTAGCCGGACACGCGCTCGACGAGGTAGCCCATCTCGCTCGTCTCCTCCTCCGCGCCAGCCAGCTCCTGTGGACCCGACGCTGGAGGGCCGATCCGCTCGGCGAACCAGCGCAGCACATCTCCGAAGGAGGCGCCGTCGAACAAGAGGTCGGAGCCCTCAGATGTCGGATGGGAGCTGTCTGGAGCGTAGATGATCGTCGTGCTCCGAAGGATCGTCGCCATGGCGCGGGCAGCCGCGCGAAGACCCTCGCGAACGTGGGGTTCGAACACGAATGACCACCACCGGGCGGGATGCGTGAGCTCGAGGCCGGTCCGGAAGACAGTCGCGGAGAAGCCGCCGGGACCAGACAGCGAAAGGTGTCCTTCCTCGAACAGCTCCTCGGCGACATTGCTGTAAAGTGGGTCTCGGTCCCAGCGCCACGGACGAGGCGCGTCATCCAGGTCGAGGTGGACATCGAGCGCTGCTGCAGGACAGCCGAGCCGCGCATCCAGCAGCTCCGGAAGGCGATAGAGCTCGTCCCAGGAGAGCGAGTGGTCGAGCAATGCAGTGAAATCAACGCCCACCCGAAGAACCTACCACGGTCCTCAACGCTCTCGCCGTGCATGAAGCCCACGAGAGCGCGCCGACGAGGGGAAGCGTACTGGTTCGCGCGAGATCCACCGGCCGTTTCGGCCTGAACGGATGATCCGCGTCGCGGGCGTCTTCCCCCGCCTCCCGCTTCAGCATGTATACCGGAGCTTGGGCGATAATACGATGAAAAATCGCATCGGCGGTGCCATTTCGTCTTCCGTCATCCACGCGGCGCGCGTGGTGAAAGGGAGAGAGACGATGCGGGTATTGCTGACGGGAGTGGGGACGCGCGGTGACGTGCAACCCGTGGTGGCCCTGGCCGCCGAGATGCGTCGTCGGGGGCACGACGTGCGGCTGTGCATTCCGCCGAACTTCATCGACTGGGTGGCCGGCATGGGCTTCACGGCGAGCCCGATCGGCATCGCGATGCGTGCGCCGAGCGGGGCCGGCGCCGCGCAGGCCGCGATACCGACGCCGGAGCAGGTCCGCGCGCTCGTCGCGCACCTCGTTAGGGACCAGTTCGACGCGACCGCGGCGGCCGCCGAGGGATGCGACGCGATCGTGGCCGGCGGAGCGCACCAGTACGCCGCGCGGTCCATCGCGGAACGGCTGGGCATCCCGTCCGTGGTCGCCCTGTACGCGCCGGTGGCCCTGCCGTCGCCGGATCATGCGCCCGGCGGGGTGACTGGTGGCGACCCGGAATCCAACCTGCGACGCTGGCAGGACGAATCGCGGAGCTGGAACGAGCGCGTTCTCGAGCGGCTCAACGAGCATCGGGAGCGGCTGGGGCTGGGTCCGCTGAGCGATGCGTTCAGCCACATCCTGGGCAAGGATCCGTGGCTCGCGGCCGACCCGGTCCTCGGGCCGCTGCCGGCGACGCCCGGCCTCGAGGTCGCGCAGACGGGAGCCTGGCTCCTGCCCGACCCGACGCCGCTCGCTCCCGAGCTGGAAGCGTTCCTCGCCGCCGGCGAGCCGCCCGTCTACGTCGGCTTCGGCAGCATGCCTGTGGACCCGCAGACCGGCCGGAGCGTCATCGAGGCCGTGCGGGCTGCGGGGCGCCGCGTCGTCCTGTCGCAGGGGTGGGCCGAGCTCGGTCTGGTCGACGACGCTTCCGACTGCATCGCGATCGGCGACGTCAACCAGCAGGCGCTGTTCCCGAGGGTCGCCGCGGTGGTGCACCACGGCGGGGCGGGGACGACCACGACCGCCGCGCGCGCGGGGGTGCCGCAGGTGATCGTGCCGATGTTCTCGGATCAGCCGTATTGGGCGTCGCGCGTGCGGGCGCTCGGGATCGGGACGTCGGTGGACCGTGGGGCGCTGAGCGCGGAGTCGCTCCGGGCGGCGTTGGGGGGCGCGCTCGATGAGGGGGTCGCTGCTCGCGCGGCCGCAATCGCCGGCATCGTGGTGGTGGATGGCACGGCCGTCGCCGCCGACCTCATCGAGCGGGCCGTCGCGTGAGCCTCGGGGGGCGCAACGTTCGGCTCAGCGGGCGCGCGAGAGTGGTTGACCGTCCATTAACGCGCATAACGCGCACTCCCGTTGATGCCGCCGCCGCGGCCGCCTCCAACGTCTTGCCTTCCATCCGCTTCGTCCTCAGCACGCGGACCTGCCTGTCGCTGACCATCCGGGCTCCTCGAGCCCCGGCACCCGGCCGGAGCCCTCCGCTCCGCACCGTCGCACAGGCCGTCCGCACGGCCGCCACCACCGGCAAATCTAGTTGTCGTCAGGCGGCGACTCGACGCCGACCCGCGAGGACGAAGCGATAACCCAGGAGCTGCGCCGCCTCTCCTCGGAGCAGCACGTCCCGCTCACGGCGCACGTCATCGTCACGCCCAGCGGCCGCTACGCCGCCGTGCACGAGTAGGCGCTCGCGGCGCGCTGCGCCCTGCTGCTGGGGCGCAGCGCAGTCCGGCGACGAGCACGCTCGTATCGAAGGCGATCTTCACGAGCCTCCCTGGATCCGGTCCGCCCGTGCGTCGCGGTCGGGACGATGGTCGAACACATCGGCGGGCAGGGTGGCGTCGGTGTCGACAAGCAGCAGACCATGCCGCTCGGTCAAGGTGACGTCCCCGCGGCGAGCTGGCTGAGCCGTAGCAGGCACGTCGCTCGCGGCCTCGTGCGCGACGAGCTCGATCACGCGAAGCCGATCGGGGACGGGGAGGGCACGGATGGCGGCGACGATCTGCTCGACGGTCATGCCCGGCAGGATGCCATCCCCGCAGCTCGCGAGAAAGTCGGTGGTCCGTTACAGAGGCATCGAACGGGCGGAAGAAGCAGGAGGCCCGAGGTGCGCCACCGAGCTCGGCCAGCGGCCCCGACCTGGGGTCAGCTCGTCCGACACGGGTCGGTGATGCTGGTTGCTGTCCGCCCTGGTCGCCCTCCTCGACGGTGACGGCTCGGCCGGCTACCACCTGCCGTCCGGTGGGTTGAGCGCGCTAGCGTCCTCCGTGAGCTGCGCCGCCACGTCGTCCAGCATGCCCGCGCTGCAGGGGGCGGACGATGTGTGGGCGGTAGGCAGCCTACGAAGCGCTTCGTAGAAGCCAACGAAGGCGTTCGCATTCCCTTTGCGGATTGCTATCAGCCGCCGCGATCCCTCCCCACGCCGGCTCGGCCGCCCTCCCGCTCACTCGTAGTCGCTCCTCAGCGCCTCATAAAACGCATCGCTCATCAGATAATCCGCCCACCACGGCTCCACCGGCGTCACCCCCCGGCGCTGCTGGAACAGCACCAGGTCGTCCAGCTCGCCGTCGTACCAGCCCCACAGGAACCGGGCCCGCAGCACGTCCACGTTTCGCCCGCGCAGCTCGGCCACCGCGTCCTCGAGCGACTCGTCGTCGAACTCGTCGACCAGCGCCTCCGCCTCGTCGATGATCTCGCCGAGGTAGGCCAGCCCCTTCTTCGTGATCTCGAACCGCGCCTTGCGGCGGTTGACCTCGACGAGATCCGCGTTCACGAGCTCCTGCAGGACGTCCTCCAGCGGGCTCAGCGCCGACGGCAGCACGAGAGGAAACTCCATGCCTCCGTCGGCGGGCTTCAGGTCCATCTTCTTCAGCACGTAGATGCCGGCATAGACCAGCTTCTGCTCGCGCGACACGATCGGCTGTCTGCGTCCATCGAACATCATCTGACTCCGTCTCTCACTCCGCGATGCGCCAGGCCTCCGCCTCGAGGCGGATGTGCCGGCGCCCGTCTGCGTCGGTGTCGAGCCACGCGTCGACGTCGCCGTGGGCGTAATACACGGGGGTGCGCCCCGCCGCCTCCGGCCGCCGGATGCGCGCGGCGTGGGGGTTGCACATGGCGAGCACGATGGCGCGCTCGCCCGAGAACGCGGCCGGCAGCCAGCGCTCGAGGAACGCCGACAGCAGCACCGTCACCGAGTAGTCCTTGGCGACCTCCTCGACGAAGAACTCGAGCTCCACGTCGTCCGCCAGCTCCTCCGGCTCGTCCGCGGCGTGCACCGCCACGACGAGCGCGTCGGTCACGCGGACCGGCGCCCGGTCCGCGCGGCCGTCCAGCCAGAGCGCGTCCACCCGGCACCAGCCGAACTGCGTGGACTCCACGTCCGGCTCGTCGCGGTGCTGCTCGAGGTTCAGCAGCTCCAGCGCGGGACGGCAGCGGAACGGGAGCTCGGAGATGCTGCGCAGGGGCTGCATCGCGGCAGGCGGCGCGCTGCTGCGCGGCTACGCGACGAGGCGCTCGGGCCTGCGGCCGCGCTCGCCGCGGCGGACGCCGAAGCGCGAGCCGGCGCCGGACTTGCCGCTGCCGAAACGGCTGCTGCCGACGTTGTTGTAGCGCCGCCCGGTCTGCGACGACTTGCTGTGGTCGACGCCGGACGGGTTCGAGGCGCGGTAGGTGTCGCGGTGGGACCGCAGATCCGGCGCGCGGTTCGGCGGCGTGGTGTACGGCTGCGTGTACACCGGCACGTAGTTCGGGCGCAGCGCCGACGACACCATGGCGCCGAGGAGCATGCCGGACGCGAGGCTCATCACCGGCGAGCTGTAGTAGGCGTAGTGGCCGAACCCGGACGTCTGGATCTGCGCAGCCCCTTCGCCCGAGACGTCGCGGCGGATGGTGAACACCTTCTCAGGGTCCTGCACGGTGCCGTCGCTGTTCTTGTCGAAGAACCCGGTGACGACCTGCGTCTTGGCGTCCAGATCCTGGACGGCGACGCTGATGACCTCGCTCCCCTGGTAGATCTCGTTGACGCGCCGCTCGAAGTCCTCAGGCCCCTCGGCCGTCTTGTAGGCCTCGTTGACCTTGTCGAAGTCGAGCTCGACGTTCGTGTTCTCGGTGGTCGCCCACCGCTCCTTGGACGGCCCGCGGCTGCCGGCGCTATCGCAACCCGCGGTTGCGAAGGCGAGGGCTGTCAAGAGCACGACGGGCAGGCTGGTCTTCGTCATCATCTGGGAAGATCTGTCTGGGGCCGCGCGGGGATTCTGTCAAGCAGACGCTGATGAGCCCGGCGCCGGGAGCCCCCGGCGCCGGGAGGGAGCACGCCACGTCAGTACTGGAGCTCCAGCACGTACTGGACCGAATCTCCCAGCTTGAGCCTGTTTTCCGAGTCGGGATACGCGTCATCCGGCTGACCGTGGTCGTGGAAGACGACCACGTACGACTCCCCCTCGGGAAGGGGATACGTCGTCGCCCGATCCTCGCAGCGCGCCGGCACGGACACGTTCCACCTGGGCGGCATCCCGGGCTCGTTCTCGGCGGGCGGGCCGTTGGGATCGACGTAAGGCCCCACGCAGAGCACCGGCTGCAGGGTGCTCCCGCCGCCCGGCACCGTGCTGACGGAGACCGCCCTCGCCCCGGTGGTCGCCTTGCTGATGCGATAGACGTCCTTCTCGCCGCGCCCGAGATAGCCCGTGACGCCGCTCTGCGTCAGCCAGAAGTCCGGCCCGGACTCGTACGCGGCCTGCAGGGAGAGGACGTCGTCCGCGCCGATGTCGTCCGTGGGGCCCAGCGGATCCCAGGTGACGGTGTTCGTCGTCGTGCCGCGGGGCTTGTATCCCGAGAGCACGAACGCCGCCCTGCCGTACTGCGCCCGCGGCGCGATCCCCTCCGAGTAGCGCTCCCAGAGGTATTGATACGGGGTGCTGCCCGACGCGTCCGGGTTGGTGGCGTCGAAGGCGTACCAGGGATCTGTGTCGCTGTTCGGGGCCGAGCTGCTGTTCTGCGTCTTGCCGCCGTGCAGGGGCACGCTCGGGATGTACGCCTCCGTGAAGAAATGGTTCCCCCAGCCGCCGAGGTTGCCGTCGCTGGACACGACCCGGGAGAGGACACCCGCGCTGCGGGCGATGGCCGCCAGGACCGGCGCGTAGTCGTAGCACTGGACGCCCCCGATCCCGTCCTCCCAGCCGAGCTGGGAGCCCGGCTTCGCGTACTGGAGCGATTCGGCGGGATCCAGCCCGTCGCTCAGGAAGATGGTCGACACGTCGCCCAGGTTGGTTGCCTGACTGTACCGGTAACGCTGCGTGACGAGGCGATACAGCCGGCGCATGGTCTCGAACTCGCTCGTGGTCCCCTGCGCCGCGGCCACCGCGTGATCCAGGAACGAGAACTTCGACTCGTCCGTCGTCCGGCGGAACGCCGCGGTGAGCTTCCGCTGCACGTCATACGGCGGCGACCACTCGTAGAGCACCGTGAAGTGGTCGCGGATGTTGTCTTGATCGCTGCCGTACCCACCGTTCAAGTCGACGCCGTCCTCGTCCTCGTCGTAGCCATACGTCTCGAGCTCAGCCTTGGAAATGGCGCCGCTGGCGACGAGCGGGTAGGGGTTGTGGATCACGTAAAACACGACGTCCTGCCCGATGCGGGCGCCCGAGGGGGAGAAGGCGCGCGCAACGTAGCGTCCGACGGGCGCGTCGCTCGGAACGGTGATCCGCCAGTGCTCGCGGTTCCGGCTGGAGAACGCGCCGTTCGTGAAGATCCCGCCCCGGTAGTCGCCGTCGGCCGGCAGCGACTTGGCCCAGGGCACCTCGGCGCCCGTGGCGTCCGAGATGATCCGCACCGTCGCGTTCTGGGTCCCGTTCAGGCTCGAGTCCTCGACGGCCACCGAGAACGTCGTGCCGCGGCGGACGGGCGGCGGGCGGACGCCGTTCGTGACCGTGGCGCCCTGCGCGAAGGCCACGCCCTCGCGCCAGGCGTCGTAGTCGCCCGTGCGCATCGCGCCCTGGTAGAGGAACTGGACCCGATCCCAGCTCGTCTTGGCGGCCGCCGGTGCGAAGCCCTTCTCGCTGACGCCGAACCAGAACTTGGCAGGGTTGTAGCCGCTGGCGGCCAGCGAGAACTCGAGCGTAAGCTCCGCCGCGTTCAGCTGCCCGAGCGGGAAGTTGTACTGGCCCTGATCGAACCCGCGGCGATAGAGCAGGTTCCCGTTCACCTTCACGTTGTCGGCATAGGCGAACTGGCTGGGATCGGTGTTCCGGTAGGCGCCTCCCTTGAGGAACACCGGGGACGCCGAGCCGTCGACCGCGACCCTGGCGCGGACCTGCGCGGCGGCGCTCGGGGGGTCGACCCACACGATCTTCAAGGAGTTCCCGGAGGCGTCGTAGGCCCTGAAGCTCAGGGTGCGGCCCGCGTTCGGGGCGACGTACGTGAGCTCGAAGCGATACCAGCCCTGGCGTGAGCCGGGGACGTCGTACACGCGCTGGCCGCTGGCGTTCGGCTGCGTTTGCTGGGTCTGGTCCGGCTCGCCTGGGCGCGAGGTGACCTTGACGGACTCGAACCTGTGGCTCGTGTCCACCTGCCCCGCGCTCGTCTTCGCGGCGAGCTCGAACCGGATCGTCTCTCCGGTCGCGTCCGGTTGATAGACGTGAACGACCTGCGAGAAGGTCCCGGAGCCGGTGAAGGTCTCCTCGACGGACTTCATGTAGACCCTGCCAGGCACCTCGAGGGCGCGGAGGGGCGCCAGGGTCTTCTGGAGAGCTTCGTCCGGGATCGTGGGGATGCTCGTGAGCTCCTGAGCGGCGGCCTCGACCGGGGTCTCGAGCGCGAGCTCGTCGTCGGAGCATCCGACGGCCGGGCCGAGGGCGCCGAGGAGCAAGAGGGCCAGAGCGTGGCCGTGACGGGCGGCGCCCCGAGCGCGGCGAGACGTGACGTGCGTCGACGAGATGCTGTTGTCCAACATACTGCCTTTCTCGGAGGTGCTGGGCCCCGCGCGCATGGCGTGAGCGGCCCATCGCGGCGAGCCGGCTCGCCCGCGGGCACGCGGCGCCCAGCGTAGACTCGACGGATATCTGGATCATTGTAAATACATTTTCCAAATCGAAGGATGCATGTCTGTCATGCATCCTGTGCATCCCGTCGCCATGGCCTCTCGCGGGCGCGAAGGCGCGCGCGGGCCACGACCTCGGCGGGGAGCGCCTCGCCTTTCCGCAGCCCGGCCGCCCCCGCACGCGGAGCTCGCGGCGCCTCACGGTGAGGCCCGGCAGCGCCGCCGACCCCGGCCACGGTCGGCCCGGCGGCGGGGGGGGCTCCCGGAGGCCACGGAGCCCCGCCGCAGGCCGCGGCCGGGCCAGCGCGCGGCTGAGCCTGATCCAGGCCCGCGCGGCGAGGGCGCGCGCCCCGCCCGCTGCCCCGCGTCGGACGGCGGCGACGGAGCGCGCGACGACGGCCAGCCCTGTCCGTTGACATCCAACCACTTAACCGGTACAGCGATCCATGCGACGTCGAGCACGGCATCCGGGATCTCGTACGATCCACTTTCTTTCTTGTATGCCGCGTCACGGCGCCGCGTGCTGTCACGGGAACGAATCGTCGCGGGAACCCGGGGTCACCCGCGCGGAGAGGCTTGTCATGAAGGCTGGACCGATGCCGCGTCGCATCTTCTTCCTGTCGGCGCTGATGCTGTCCGCCAGCGCCGCCGCGGGCTGCTCTTCCAAGGACAAGGAAGGCGCCGGGGCGGCTCGCGGCGCTCCGGAGGGGTCGGCGGCGGCGCCCGCGCCGAAGCCCGCGGCCAAGGGCGCCGCGATGGTCACGATCTCGCGGGAACAGCAGGCTTCCTGGGTGCGGAACTTCAACCCGCTGCTCGCCGAGGGGAACGTGCGGTTCCCGACCGTCGCCGGCATCTACGAGCCGATGCTCATCTACAACACGATGAAGAGCGAGTACACGCCGTGGCTCGCGACGAGCTACGCGTGGAGCGACGGGAACAAGAAGCTCACGTTCACGATCCGCCCCAAGGTCCAGTGGTCGGACGGACAGCCGTTCTCCGCGAAGGACGTGGCGTTTACGTTCGAGCTCCTGAAGAAGCACCCGGCGCTCGATCTCTCGGGGGTGTGGAAGTTCATCGACGCCGTGGCGGCGAAGGACGGCGCGACGGTCGAGTTCACGCTGAAGCGGCCCTACGTGCCGGGGCTCAGCTACATCGGGCACCAGCCGATCGTGCCGGAGCACACGTGGAAGGACGTCGCCGACCCGGTCACGTACGCGAACGAGAACCCCGTGGCGACAGGGCCGTTCACCGAGGTGAAGGTCTTCCAGAACCAGGTGTACGAGCTCGGCAAGAACCCGAACTACTGGCAGGCGGGCAAGCCGGCGGTCGACGGGCTGCGCTTCCCGGCCTACCCCGGCAACGACCCGATCAGCCTCGCGCTCACGAACGGGGAGATCGACTGGGCAGGCGCCTTCGTCCCCGACATCGACAAGGTCTTCGTCGCCAAGGATCCGGCGAACCATCATTACTGGTTCCCGCTCGTCGGCGGCACGGCCACGCTGTACCCGAACACGACGAAGAAGCCGTTCGACGACGTGCGCGTGCGCAAGGCGATCAGCATGGGCATCGACCGGGAGCAGATCGTCAAGATCGCGGCGAACAACTACACGCAGCCGGCGGACGCGACCGGCCTCGACGACTCCTACAACCGCTTCCGCAACGAGAAGGCGGCGGCGGGCGACTGGGTGAAGCTCGACGTGACCAGGGCGAACCAGCTCCTCGACGAGGCCGGCTACGCGAAGGGCGCGGACGGGATCCGGGCGAAGGACGGAAAGCCGATGCGCTTCGAGATCAACGTCGTCACGGGCTGGTCGGACTGGGTCCGCGCGGTCCAGATCATCGCGCAGAACCTGAAGCAGCTGGGCATCGACGCAACCCTCAAGACGTACGACTTCAGCGCGTTCTTCGAGGCGCTCCAGAAGGGCACGTTCGACATGTCGATGGGCTGGACCACCGTCGAGCCCACGCCCTACAACTTCTACCGCGATCTCATGAGCGCGGAGCTGGTGAAGCCGGTGGGCGAGATCTCCGCCCGCAACTGGCATCGCTTCGGCGCGAAGGAGGCGGACCCGCTGTTCCGTGAGTTCGAGGCCGCGATCGATCCGGCCGAGCAGAAGCGCATCATCGACGAGCTGCAGATGATCTTCGTGCAGGCGGCGCCGGTGATCCCGCTCTTCAAGAACCCGTCCTGGGGCGAGTACAACACGAAGCGCTTCACCGGGTTCCCGACCAAGGAGGACCCGTACGCCAAGCTGACGCCGAACAACCCGCCGGAATACCTGCTCGTCCTCACCGAGCTCCGGCCGAGATGACTCGATGGCATCGCCCGCTCGGCGTCGGTCAGCCCGCTGGGTCGCCAGGTGCAATCAGGAGAGAGGAAGTCATAACATGATGTGCATGAATCATCGGTCGGTGGCTGGTTGGGCCGGAGCCGCCCTCGTGGCGCTCGGCCTCGCCGTGGGGTGCGGCGACGACTCGGGCGACGCGCAGGGCTCCGGGCAGGACGCGACGGGCTCGGGCGGGGGCACGACGGGCGCGGGCGGGGGGGCGACCACGTCCGGCGGCGGCGGCGCGTCGACGAGCAGCGGCGCCTCGACGAGCGACGGCGCCTCGACGAGCAGCGGCGCCACCTCGGGCACGGGCGCCGGGGGCGGGGGAGGGGGCGAGCCGTCGACCGGGTTCTCGGTGCGCGGCCGCTTCCTCTACGACCGCTGCGGCGAGAAGGTGCTGCTCCGGGGCATCAACGAGATGGTCGTGTGGCTGCCGTCGGGCCCCGACGGCCTGCCGGAGTTCGCGGAGATCGCGAAGACGGGCGCCAACACGGTGCGGATCGTGTGGAACACCGAAACGTCCGTGGCGGGCCTGGATACGGCCATCACGAACGCGCTCGCGCAGAAGCTCATCCCCATCGTCGAGCTGCACGACGCCACGGGCAAATGGGAGCTCCTGCCGAGCCTGGTCGACTACTGGACGGAACCGGAGACCGTCGCCGTGATCAAGAAGCACGAGCAGAACCTGCTCGTCAACATCGGCAACGAGGTCGGGGACCAGGTGGACAACGCGGCGTGGGAGGCGGGCTACAAGCAGGCCATCACGAGGATGCGCGACGCCGGCATCACGGTGCCGCTCATCATCGACGCCTCCAAGTGGGGGCAGAACATCGACCAGCTCCAGGCCGTCGGCCCCGCGCTCGTCGCGCACGATCCGAACATCATGCTCAGCGTGCACATGTGGTGGACCGACGGGAGCGGGGCCACGATCACGAAGGAGCTGAACGAGTCCGTGGCGCTGAACCTGCCTCTGATGGTCGGGGAGTTCGCGCAGCACGCCGTGTACGAGTGCGGCCAGCACCCGTTCGATTACAAGACGCTCCTCGCCAAGAGCGTCGAGCTCGAGGTGGGGTGGCTCGCCTGGTCGTGGGGCGCCGTCAAGAACAACGACTGCAAGGACGACGGGCCGTTCGACATGACGACCGACGGGACGTTCGCGGGGCTCACCGGCTGGGGCCGCGAGGTCGCGGTGACCGACCCGAACAGCATCCAGAACACGTCGGTGCGCCCGCACTCCATCGAGACCGGAGCGTGCGAGTAGCGCGAGCAGCGCGAGGAGAGCGGCGCCGGCGGGGCGAGGCGCCGCCGGTCCGCTGTTGAGCCGCCCCGAGGGTGTCGAGGGAGCCGTTGACGTCGTCCACCTTCTCCGCCGGGACCACGTCCCTGGGTTCGCGCCACGCCGCCGACCCAGGTCGGGTCGGCGGTGCCGTGGATCACCACCGTGCCTGGCGACCCGGGCAGCATCTCGAGCAGCGTATTCCCAGCCATGCCCCGGCAGGCTCGTTGTCGATCCCGCCGTAGATCGAGCACTTCGAGCTCGCCAGGTCGGTCTCGAGCGTCACCACGTCGATTCCCTGCGCGACGCCTCGTCGAGCGCGGCGACGTTGCCTTCGCCGAAGGGCGAGAGGGCGATCCCCTCGGCGAGCCCGAAGGCCGCCGTCCTGGCGCGCACAGTCACCGTCATCTGACCCCGCCTAGAATACCGCTCACGTTGATCAAGCGAGGAATCATCCGCCAAGACGTTAAGGACGTCAAAATTGAATTTTCTCCTTGGCGTCCTTGGCGTCTCGGCGGTTCGAAGCTCTGCGCATTTCAGGCAGATCAACTCCTTCGCCGAGGGACCGCGTTCACTCCACGGCCTGCGGGGCGGATCTTCGACGGAGCTCGGCGGATTCAACGCGACGCAAATGCCCTGCATATATGCGTGTTTATGCTCACATCCGAGCGTCGATCTTCACTTTGTCTTGATATGGAATCGACGATCGATCTCGGAAACCTCGGCGAAGATATGATGAATTGACAACTGGGGAACATCGGGGCACTCTCCGCTCATGTTCCGATTCGCCTGGCCGACCGTATTGAGCTTCGTGGGCCTCCTCGCATGTTCCTCGAGCGACGCGCTCCCGAGCAGCCCCAACACTCCCGCCTACGCAGGCCCGGCGTCTTCCTCCACGACGAGCGGCGGTGAGTCGGGTGACGTCGGCGACTGCCATATTTCGTACGACGCGGGTACGAGCTTCGCCACCGGCCTCGAGCCCTGGGCGCTCGCGCTCGCCGACTTCGACGGCGATCGCCACCTCGATATCGCGGTCGCCGCGCTCGGCCACCCGGAAGAGCCGTCGCACTCGATCTACGTGAATTTCAACCTCGGCGACGGCAGCTTCGAGCCCGGTACGCCCTTCCCCGCCGGCACCAGGCCTTCGGGCATTGCGGTCGCCGACCTCGACGGGGACGGACGCAGCGACCTCGTCGTCACCAGCCTCGACGATAAAGTCAGTGTGCTCCACAACGCCGGCGACCGCTCCTTCGAGCCGATCGCAGTCTACCCTGTGGGCCGGGCCCCCTATTCTCCGCTGGTCGTCGATCTCGACGGAAAGAACGGTCCAGACCTGGTGATCGCTGACAGTCAGGACAGCACCGTCAGTGTGCTGGTCAACCACGGCGATGGGAGCTTCGCCGAGCGCGTCGTCACGGCGACCGGTGCCACCCCGATCGCGCTCGCCGCCGGCGAATTCAACGGAGATGGCTACCCAGATGTCGCGGCGGTCGAGAGCCGCGCGGGCACGGTGAGCGTGCTGCCAGGCGTCGGCGATGGCACCTTCGGGCCCCGCCAGAGCCAATCCGTCGGCGTCTCGCCGAAGGCGGTCGTCGCCGCAGACTTCGACGAGGATGGTCTGAGCGATCTCGCCGTCGCGCGAGCGCCCGGATATCTCGTTCCTGGGGTGATCGCGATGTTGCACGGCGATGGCAAAGGCTGCTTCTCCGAGCCGATGGACACCACACTCGGCACCCATGGCCTGCCTTACGGCCTCGCCGCCGCCGATCTCGATGGCGACGGCACGCTCGATCTCGCGGTCGCGGGCGGCTCTGCCCTGCAAGCCGCAGCCACGGTCCTCAACGACGGCGAGGGACACTTCTCGGTGTCCACCGTCTATGAGAACGCCGCCGGCGCCGTGGACGTAGCCGTCGGTGACGTCAATGGTGACGGCGTGCCGGACCTCGTCATCGCCGACCATGGCGTTGCGACTGTGAACGTGATCCTCGGCCGCTGCCGCTGAGCTCGTCCCGCGATGGCGCGGCCTTCACGGATGCGTGATCCAGCGTCCGGCAGGGTCCTCAAGACGGCTTGTCGGCCATGTCGCGCAGCGCCTCGGGAACGAGGCGCGCGAAGACGTCTTGGGCGCGCATGGTCTGTCCGGCCCTGAAGTCGAGCCGATCGTCATCGAAGATCGGGATCAGCAGGACCTGATTCTCTTCGCGATAGGCCACGAAATGACGGAGGAGGGCCGATACCTCGACGTCGAAGTAGTCGCTCGCCGGCCGCCCGGTCTGCCGGATGCTCTGGCGGCGCGCGGTTTCCAGGGCTCGGATTAGGGCTGGCCCGCCAAAGCCGCCCACGGTGAGCGTGCCGTCGACTCTCGTGGGGTGCACGATCATCGAGGACCGCACCTCGCCGTCGACCAGCACTGGTGCGAAAGTTTGTGGAGTCGGGTGGATCAGGGGCCTCGGGTCCTGGTCGCGCTGGTACTCGGCCAATTCGTCGAAGCGCACCATGCTGACCGGCAGCGGCTCGCCGATCGTCGCCCGCCTCACTTCGTCGAGCGACCTGAACCCCAGGCGCTTGTAGTTCTCTTCGCTGACGAGCTGTTCCAGCGTCGAAAGCGCGTTCTTGGCCACTTCCTTCACGTCCCTGGTCGTCGTCGGCGGCGGCTCCGGGAAGCAGGCGCACAACGGAGCGACGAGCGCGAGGCAGAGGAGGACGGTCGATTTCGTGGATGTCGTGCGCATATCATTTTACTCCCGCGCGGGCGAAGGCGTAGTAATCGTTCCAATGGGTGTGGTGGCCTGGTAGGGCGTCGATGTACTCGTAGGTATTCTCCCAATAATCCCCGATCTTTCGCGGGTTGGGGTCGTTGACGCCCACCAGTCTCTTCCCCGCGACGTTTCTGTATGTCACCGCCACCATCATATGTCCTTTGCCTCCGGGATAGCGCCAGGTGAAGGCGAAGGGGCGGTGCTTACAGTAGATCTCGTCCTGAACGTCCTTCCAGGGTAGCACCTCATCGGAGGTCGTCTTGTAGGTGAATCCGTACTTTTCAGGCTCCGGCCAGCCCACCACGTCACAGTCCGACGGCACAGGCGAGTCGCAGCAGTCGGTACGTTCAGGGTCAAACTGCTTGTTGGCCTCGTCGCACTGGATGACCGTCGCGCCGAGGAAATTCATGACCATCTGGCCGCTGGCTGCCCAGCACCAGTACGTTTGCTCCTGAGGAGACAAGTGTACCGGCAACGAGTGCTCCGGCGGGGCCAGACAGAGCCCTTTCTCCTGAGGAGATAAGGGTACCGGCAGCGAGGCGTGCGTCGGGACCGGACAGAATCCTGCTACCGATAGACATGCTACCGCACCAAGGCGCCACATGGTCACATTTGTCCGCATAATGACTCCTCTTGGCTGAATCGGCATTGTCTCGTTTATGAACGAGCGGCGCGTGGGCGCCCCTTTCCCCCTCCGAATCCGCATGTATGCAGCGCCCAGAGATCTCCACGCCGACGCCCGGCATGGTCCACTGTTGAACGTGGGACGGCACACGTCGCCGTCAAGCGGTTTCGTTGGGACGGTGCCCATATGGAGCACTCGCCAACCCTGATCACGTTGACCCGCATAACCTCTTGCCTCACACTGACAACACATGGCGCCACGCTTTGCTGTGCGGCATTTCCCCCCCCCCCAATTCGACCCACGATCCGCTGTCGATAGCGCAGGAGACCGCATAGGCCTCCGATGGATTCTGCACGAGCCCAAGGGGCTGACCGACGAATCGTAAAATGCAGCAGGATTGCCAGACGCCTTTTGGCCCGGACTGCTACCTGGGACTTCGTACACGGAGAAGGAGACGCACACGATGGAATTCGGCTATTATCCGGATCCCCGCAGGGAAGCGCCCGGCGGACCCTCCCGCGCCAACGAGAGTCTGGACAGACTGCGTAGACGCTTAGAAAACATACCTGCCGGAGAGGATCCAAATGTAACCGTCATGGCTTTGAAAGCGATCCTGTGCTGCAATAGTGAGGAAGTCGCCACCAGGCTCGCGCAGCTCACGCCGGGAGCCTACGACTCGACCGCTGCAAGCATTCTCGCGGCCGCGTCGACGTGGGCGTATTCTGACATCGATACGTTTGCCAGAATGGTGAAGCAGTGGATCTGCCCAGCGCTATTTGCTGGTACGTGGATGCGAAACGAGGCGCTCATCCTCAACCCGTCCGTTTACATGATCCAGAGCGATGATTTTCAGACAGCGATCCTGTGCTTCCGAGGCACGCCGCCAACGAGCCTGATCGACCTGCTGACTGACGTGAGCGCCAAATCGGATCCGTTCTATACCGTTGGACAAGTACACGGGGGATTCAGCCGGGCTGTCAGAGCGCTCATGTCGCCGATCCGACGCTGGCTCCGTCTCGCGCGCAGCGGCAAGCCCATCAATGACAGGAGCGCCGAGAGGCATCTGGACTGCTGCAGCGAAGTTGACGATGAGCCTGTCCCGGATAGCCCCCTAAAAGCACTTTATTTTACAGGTCATAGCCTGGGCGGTGCCATGGCCGTCATTGCTGCGGCGCACATATTTACGGACGAGAGCTTGCGTCCGTATCGGAATCTGATCCGCGGCGTTTACACGTTCGGTCAGCCAATGGTGAGCGGCAAGGTGTTTGCGCGTTATTGCGAGGCCGCCTTCGGAAAGATGCTTTTTCGACATGTCTATCGATGGGACGCTGTGCCTTCGCTCCCCCCGCGGACCATGGGAGAATACGAGCACTTCGGCCGGGAGTACGAGGCGACGGACACAGGATGGCAGTACCGCGACTCCGTAACAAAGCAATCGAACATTGGTTCCCTGCGCATCGCCTTGGCCGGCATCGCCTGGGTCATGGATCAACTGCAAGGCATCCGAGAGCAGCCCGTGGTCAGAGACCTGGCGCTTCTGCTCTCTCGGTGCGTAGGGAACCCTCCTTCGCTGGCCGATCATTCGCCCCTGAATTATGTTCGAACGTCGCAGATGGCCCGGGTCGGCGGGGAGTTCAGCCCTCGCTGATCGCGCGGGGGGCCGGCCGGCTCGGCGGCTTGGATCGAGGTATCAACGGTCGCGCGGCGAGGTGCCGGCAGGGGGCTCCGCGTCGGTGCGCAGCGCGGGAACGGGGAGCCAGGTGCCCGGGCGCCCCGAGGCGGTCCACTCGATCACGATGATCGCGGCCGCTGCGAGTATGGCCTAGAGCGCCGAACATGTTGAAAACCATCTAATTCCAATGGTTTACGCCGCCTCCTGCATCAGCCGCTGGGCCGCTTCGAGGTTTTGGATCGCCGCTGCGCGGCGGAGGTCGAACAGGTTTCTCCTGGCGCCGATGTAGCGCGCGCTGTGTCCTTTCCGCGCTGCGATGTGGGCGAGCGCATGCTCCACAGCTGTCCGCTGCCGGAGCACCTCGCGCCCCGGCCCGGTCTGCTGCAGCTTCCGGAACTTGCGCTGCAGGGCTTCGTCCTTGGCGATCGATACCGTCCGACCTCGTCCGGAAGCGGCCTGGGTGCACTTAGCTCGCAGAGGGCACGCGCCGCACTCCTCAGGATCAAACTCGACCGTGTCGCCCGGTTCGAATACCTCGACCTGTCCTGCCGGACACGTGATCGTCTTGGCGCGCAGGTCGATCTTGAAGTCGCGCTTGCTGAACAAACCGGGGCTGCGAGCCCGCTGGCCCCAAGGTTTCGAGAACACCTGGCCGCCCGCGCGGAGCACGTCGTCAACGACCGGGCTGTTCACGTAGGCGCGATCGATGTGAAGCTCGACCAGACGTAGCCCCTGATGCTGGACGTCCTCGGCGAGCGGCGCGGCGCCCTCTTCTTCAGGCCGATTCGCTGGTGTGACGGCGCAGGCGACGATGACGGGAAGGTCAAGGTCGCGTGCGATGTGTTCCTTGTAGCCGTCGAACCGCTTCGAGCGGCTTTTGCGGCCGTGGCGCATCTCGACATCCTCAATGGAGACACGGCGGTCGGGCGCAACGCCTTGCCGGATGCGAATCGTGCCATCCTCGGCTGTTTCCAGGTCCTGGTTTCGAACCTGTGTGAGCGCATCAAGATAGGTGCGAAGTGGCTGCTCGACGACGTCGTCCAGATGCCGGTCCACCCACTGCTGCAGCGACGAGACCTGCCGCTCCAGGATCTGGACCGCCGCCGCTTTCTGCTTCGGGTCGCTCCAGTCGAGGTCGAGCCCGGCCTTGATGCTGGGCGCCAGAAGCAGCGGGATGCCCGCCTTGCGGCAGATCTCCTCGGCAGGACGCCCGGTGATCTTCGACACGACGCCGACGATGCTGCGCGCAGCATGGCCGAGCAGGTTGATCGTGTCCTCAACCCGCCCGGCCCCCGCTAAAGGGCGGCTGTCGATGGCCACGCGCAGCGCTTTGGACACCGCACGCCTCTCGCCCTCCGTCATCGCGCCGGACCGAACGAGCGCCACGGTCCGCTCCAGCAGCACTCGGTCCATCTCGTGCGCTACCATCCGCTCCCGGAACGCCTGCAGCGCGCCCTGCGAGAACGGAGGCGTGGCCGCACCCAGACAGCCGAGCACCATCTGCCAGCGCAGGTCGACGACGGACAGCTCCACCGCCTCGGCATCGGATGCGCCGACGTAGCCCTGGAGCAGCGTGACCATGCACATCAGCGCCGGCGGATGCGGCGGCTCGCCTGCCCCCGTCATCCGGTACATGCCCTCCAGCTGCTCCTGGAACGTCTCATCAAACAGCTCGTGCCGGTGCAGCCTGAGAAAGCCGAACAGGGCTCTCACGCGTGTCAGCCGCTTCATCAGCGACTGCTCCTGCCGCGACAGCTCCACCGGCGGCGACCATCGTTCCATCCGTGAACCTCCGGCCGCGGACGAGATCATGGCCCGGCGAGACGGTCGAGCCTTCCATCGAAGCGCCGGGGATTGTCACAAAATCAACCTGATCGGTGCTCTAGCGACCTTGATAGTACGCCATTGCATCGATGGCCGGCCTGTCAAGGTGGCGTGCAAAGCAAATCGAACGGGTATTGTCCAGGCCGCGGTGCGGGAAGTGTTGGAGGTCGTCTACGAGCCGGTCTTCCGAGACGTCTCGTACGGGTTTCGGCCCGGTCGTAGCGCGCATGGAGCGCTGCCCGGCGACGATCCCCTCGTCGCGCCCGCACCCCGGAGCAGCACGGGGGTGATGGCAACGCGTGTGCCGGCGGACGAGCGTGGGTGCATCGAGCGGCCGTTCGGCGAACGGCCGGGCGGTGTGCTGCTGCGCGCGAGGCGCGGTCAGCGGCAGCGCCTCGGCAGGCGGCTTCAGCGCGTCTCGCGAGGGCCCTTGCCCGCATCGACCGTTCGAACAGCTCGATGGCCCTTCACCCTCGCCGGACCGATCACAGCGACTTCAGGTATTCCACGAGATCGCGCTCCTCGTCGGGATCGAGCCCGAGCGCGAATCGCTCGTCGTAGCTCCGCACGACGTCCAGCAGCGTCGCGAAGCGGCCATCGTGGTAAAAGCGACCCTTGTTCTCCGGCTTCATGAACAGCCCTCGCTCCCGGACGAAGAGGGCCGCCAGGTTCATCGTCTTGTACGAGTCGCCGGGCGCTCGGTTCGCCTGAAAATCGTCGATCCTCATCTCTTCGGGCGTGTGCAGGTTCCAGCCGGCGTCGGTCCAGAGCGGCTTGTTGTGGCAGTCCGTGCACTTCGCCTTGCCGACGAACAGCCTCTTGCCGTGCTCGGCGGCCGCCTCGTCGAAATCGACGCCGGGCACCGGCCTCGGCGCCGGGAGCGCGAGCTGGTAGAAGTGCAGCGCGGGGAGCTTCGACGTGACGAGATCGTCCTCGGGTTCGACGATCACGTTCCAGATCCCGGTGGCCGCCGCGTTCGGGTACTTCTCGGGGTCGTCGAGCCGTGGATCGAAGAAATTCCCCTTCCCATGCATCTGGGTCACGGCGACGTACGCGTTCCAGTAGGGGACCGAGCCCCAGTTGCCGGTCCAGGTGTGCTCGTTGATCCCACCCATGTCGAAGGCGTTGGGGAGCAGGGTCGCCGCGGACTTCCCGTCAGGCCGGAACGCCTTGCCATCGAGGATCAGCTCGGCGTCGTACTTGCCCGGCCCCCAGCTGAGGAGGACGTTCCTCACGCCCTCCTCGGTGACGCCCGCGGGCACCCTCGGCAGCAGGTCGACGAGCGGCTGCAACGTCGGGGCCGATGCGACGATGGCGCCGACGTTCAGATCGCGGTTGGCCCAGCCGTCGAGGCGCTTGCCGATGCCCGGCGCCACGGAGTCGTTGACCGTGGAGTGGCAGAAGGCGCACTGGAGGCCGATCGAGGTGAGCTCGCCGCGGCCGTCGAAGAAGCCCGTCACCCCGAGGATCGCGTCGAGCCGCAGGAGGCGCAGCGTGACGGCGGGGTCGTCGAGGTCCACCTGGCCGCGCTCGATCTGGCCCCGCAGCCTCGGCGGGAGCGCGTCCACGTCGACCTTGAGCCCGAGCGCCAGCGCCTGAGCCGGCGTCACGTTGGCGATGCTCTCGTGCAACCGGAGCTTGCCGCCCCAGAACTGCTCGTCGCCGAAGGTGTCGAATCGAAAGATCTCCCGGCCCCGCCGGAGCAGCTGGTCTGTGTTTCGCTCCGTGAGGGCGTCGAAGTCGCTGAACCGCGCGCGGCGGGGCAGATCGTCCTCGGCGGAGGCGATGTGCTCTGTCCCTTCGCTCCGGCCGGCCGAGCTGCAAGAGAGCGCGGCCACGCCGAGCGGAATCGCCGCTCCGACGAGCGCGAACACCGTGGTGAGATGTGTCATCATGGCAAGCCCTTTCAAACTCCTCGCGTCATGCGGTGAATCCAAACGTGATGGGTGCCCGCGTTGCCGGGCAAGTAAGAGATTTCATGATCGTCTCATCGGGTGAGCGGCTCACGCGCGGATCGCTGGCGGCGACAGGCGTCGAGCGCCCGAGATCCCATCGCGCTATCGGGCGCTCATTCCTGTTCATGGCGACTGATTCCTGTTCATGGCGACCGCGGATTTGCCGAGATCCGGAGCTCGCGACGACGCCGCGGGCGATGGCGCGCCTTGCGCCTCGCACACAAGGGCCCGTGCTCGAGTCGACCTCGACGGCCTCGTGGCCCGAAAGAAAGATGGCTTACGTCGATGCGCCGCCGCCCGTCGATCGCGGGCGGGGGCTGCGGCGAGGCGCCGCTCGGCCGATGGCGCCCCTGACCGGCCTCTCGCCGCGCCCGGGATCCGTGGTGTAATCCCCCTGCTCCTCCCCTCGCAGCCCCCGCTGCCAGGGTCACCCCGCGGTGCCCCCCTTGAGCGACTCAGCCCCGAAAGCGACCATCGCCGTGCTCGAGCGGAACCGGGTCGTCGGCCAGCGGATCGCGCGCGTCATGTCGGCCGCGGCCGGCATGCAGGACGTGCCCGTCGCCGGCGATCCGGCCGAGCTGCGCGCGCGGCTCTCCGAGCGGCCCCTGCTTCTCGGCTGCGACGCCGCCGACCTCGACCTCGCGCTCGAGTGGGCGGCCGAGCGCTACCCGAGCATGCACCTCGTCGTGTGGACCTCCGGCAGCACCGATGCGGTCCTCCAGGCCGCCCTCAAGGAGCCGCGGCTCTCCAGCATCGTCGGCTGGCCGAGCTTCGCCTCCATGCCCCGGCCGTGGGAGATCGCGCTCGCCGTCCGCCGCATCCTCAAGCCGCTCGCGCTCCCGCCCCGCCTCGCCGACCTGCTCTCCTGGGGCGCCACCATCGTGAAATGGCGCCCCCGCACGAGCGAGGACCGGGACCGCACCGTCGGCGAGGTGGCGCACTGGGCCGAGCGCGCCGGCGCCCCCGCGCGCGTCGCCGAGCGGCTCGCCGCCCTCGCCCACGAGCTGCTCATGAACGCGATGTACGACGCGCCCGTCGATGGCCGCGGCCGCCCGCGCTACACGCACGACCGGCGGTCCGACATCGTGCTCGAGGAGAACGAGATCCCCACGCTGCGGCTCGGCTCCGACGGCGCCCACATCGCGCTCCAGGCCCACGATCCGTTCGGCGGCCTCCGGCGCCACCACGTCTTCGAGGGCATCACGCGCGGCCTGAGCGCCCGCGGCGCGGACGCGGCGCGCGCCGCCGTGCTCGACACCTCGCGCGGCGGCGCCGGCCTCGGCATGCTCAAGATCTACGCGGCCGGCGCGGTGCTGGTCATCGACGTCGCGCCCACCTCCTCGACCCTGGTCACGTCGTTCTGGGACCTCGACGTGAACCCGCGCGAGTTCCGCTCCCTGCCGGCGTCCATCCACTTCTTCGAGCGCTCCACCACCCCGGCGGCGGAGACGCTGGAGCGCACCGGGTGGTAGCGCGCCGGCCCGCCGCGCGCGCAGCAGAGCCCGGCCGAGGCGGACGCCATGGCTGAGATCGATCCGCTCCTCGCGCGGCAGCTCCGTCGCCTCGGCCTCGAGGACCTGAGCGAGCCGCCCGACCGGGAGACCTGGCACAAGGTCGTCGCGCGCATCAGCGAGCACTACCGCCACGTCGCCGACGACCGGAGCCTGCTCACCCGCTCGCTCGACCTCTCCACGAACGAGATGGGCGCGCTCCACCGCAAGCTGCTCGCCGAGCGGGACCGCCTCCGCAGCGTCGTCGTCGCGATCGGGGACGCGCTGACCATCTTCCACGACGCCGCGAGCTCGCAGGTCGAGCCGGCGCGGCCGCTCGACGTCGACTCGACCATCTCGATGGCCAAGCGGCGCTTCGCGGCCAAGCTCGGCAACCTCCTCTCCCTGAGCGGCGCGGCGCCGGGCGGCGAGGCCCCGGGTGCGCCCCCGGCGAGCGACGCGGACGAGGCGATCCACGAGGTCCGCGTCCAGCTCGTCGCGCTCGGCGACCGGCTGGTGCAGCTGCTCCACGACACCGCCGAGCGGGCGTCGCTGAAGAAGCAGCTCGAGGTGGCGCGCGCCGTCCAGCAGATGCTCGTGCCGAGCGACGACGTGATCGAGCGGCCCTCGCTGCGGCTCGCCAGCCACTTCCAGCCCGCGGCGGAGTGCGGCGGCGACTGGTGGACCTTCCACGACCTGCCGGACGGCAAGCTGCTCACGGTCATCGGCGACGTGACCGGGCACGGCATCTCGTCGGCGATCATCACCGGGGCGGCGAAGGCCGCGTGCGACGTCGCGCGCACGTTCGTGCGGGAGGAGCTCGGCGCCGCGCAGCTGCTCCGGCTCATGAACTGCTCGATCTTCGAGGCGGGGCAGCAGAAGTTCTTGATGACCTGCGCGGCGTGCATCTTCGATCCGGGGGCGCGCACGCTGACCCTCGCGAACGCCGGGCACCCGTTCCCGTACCTCGTGAGGAACAACACTGTCCGCCAGCTCACCGCGCACGGCTCGCCGCTCGGGGCGGCGAGCTCGGCCGAGTACGCGTCGAGCACCGTGCACCTGGAGGGCGGCGACGCCCTCCTCTGGTTCACCGACGGCGTGACCGAGTGCGAGAACGCGTCGAGCGAGCAGTTCACCGAGAAGCGGCTGCGCGCGCTGTTCCAGAGCGTCGCCACGTACGCGCCCGAGGAGGCGCGGGACGCGATCGTCGCGGCGGTCTCGAGGTTCCGCGGCGAGCGATCCCTCGACGACGACATGACGCTCGTCGTGGCCCGCGTGCTGTAGCCTGGGGGCGACGAGCCCCATGATCCTCGAGACGTTCCACTACGATCGGGACACCCAGAAGTGGTCGGTCCGGGTGCTGCCCGTGCTCGACAGCGACCGGACGCTGGTGCTTGTGTTCGGCGCGCCCGAGTTCCTGGACGATCCGGGCGCGATCCGGGAGCTGCGGCGGGCGTACCCGCGGTCGCACATGGTGGGGTGCTCGAGCGCGGGGGAGATCGCGGGCCCGGCGGTGCGCGACGGGACGCTGTCGGTGGCGGTGGCGCGGTTCGAGCGCACGACGCTGTCGGCGGCGCAGGTGGAGGTGGCGAGCGCGTCGGGGTCGTTCGCGGCGGGGCAGGCGCTGGCGCGCGAGCTGGACCGGCCGGGGCTGCGCGGAGTGCTGGTGCTGTCGGAGGGGCTCGGGGTGAACGGCAGCCAGCTCGTGGCGGGGCTGAACGCGGTGCTGCCCGAGTCGGTGGTGGTGACCGGAGGGCTTTCGGGGGACGGGACGCGGTTTCAGCGGACGTGGGTGTGCGTCGGGGACACGGTGCGCAGCGGGCTGGTGGCGGCGGTGGGGCTGTACGGCGAGCACGTGGTGATCCAGCACGGGTCCAAGGGGGGATGGGACAAGTTCGGGCCGGAGCGGGTGGTGACGCGCTCGGCGGGGAACGTGCTGTACGAGGTCGACGGCAAGCCGGCGCTGTCGCTGTACAAGGAGTACCTCGGGGACAAGGCGGCGGAGCTGCCTGCGTCGGCGCTGCTGTTCCCGCTGGCGCTGCGGGCGACGGCGCGGGACGAGAAGTTCTTGGTCCGCACGGTGCTTGCGGTGGACCACGAGCAGCAGTCGATGACGTTCGCGGGGGACGTGCCGGAGGGCCACCTCGTGCAGCTGATGAAGGCGGACTTCGAGCGGCTGATCGGGGGCGCGGAGCAGGCGGCGCGGGCGGCGAGCGAGGCGGGCAGGGTCGCGGCGGCGGCGGGCGAGGGGGCGCTGGCGATCGCGATCAGCTGCGTGGGTCGGCGGATCGTGCTGGGCGACCGGACCGAGGAGGAGGTCGAGGCGGTGCTGGACGTGCTGCCGCGGGGCACGCAGGTGACGGGGTTCTACTCGTACGGGGAGATCTCGCCCTACGCCGCCGGCCACTGCGACCTGCACAACCAGACCATGACCCTCACCGTCCTCTCCGAGGCCCTCACCCCGCTGCTCGCCCGGAGCGAGCGCCCGCGGGAGCGGAGGCCGCGCGCCGCGAAGGGGACGCCGGCCGTGGCGGCCCGCGTGGTGGCGCAGCCGGCGGGCGGGATGGCGGAGTTCGAGGAGCTCGAGATCGCGTCCGACACCCATTTCGACGCGCCGTCGACGGCGTCGAGCGCGGCGCCCGGGATGCGGCTCGCGACGTTCTCGTTCTCGCGCGCGACGGGCAAGTGGTCGGTGCGGGCGTTGCCCGCGCTCGACAGCGACCGGACGCTGGTGCTTGTGTTCGGCGCGCCCGAGTTCCTGGACGACCCGGGCGCGATCCGGGAGCTGCGGCGGGCGTACCCGCGGTCGCACATGGTGGGGTGCTCGAGCGCGGGGGAGATCGCGGGCCCGGCGGTGCGCGACGGGACGCTGTCGGTGGCGGTGGCGCGGTTCGAGCGCACGACGCTGTCGGCGGCGCAGGTGGAGGTGGCGAGCGCGTCGGGGTCGTTCGCGGCGGGGCAGGCGCTGGCGCGCAAGCTGGACCGGCCGGGGCTGCGCGGAGTGCTGGTGCTGTCGGAGGGGCTCGGGGTGAACGGCAGCCAGCTCGTGGCGGGGCTGAACGCGGTGCTGCCCGAGTCGGTGGTGGTGACCGGAGGGCTTTCGGGGGACGGGACGCGGTTTCAGCGGACGTGGGTGTGCGTCGGGGACACGGTGCGCAGCGGGCTGGTGGCGGCGGTGGGGCTGTACGGCGAGCACGTGGTGATCCAGCACGGGTCCAAGGGGGGATGGGACAAGTTCGGGCCGGAGCGGGTGGTGACGCGCTCGGCGGGGAACGTGCTGTACGAGGTCGACGGCAAGCCGGCGCTGTCGCTGTACAAGGAGTACCTCGGGGACAAGGCGGCGGAGCTGCCTGCGTCGGCGCTGCTGTTCCCGCTGGCGCTGCGGGCGACGGCGCGGGACGAGAAGTTCTTGGTCCGCACGGTGCTTGCGGTGGACCACGAGCAGCAGTCGATGACGTTCGCGGGGGACGTGCCGGAGGGCCACCTCGTGCAGCTGATGAAGGCGGACTTCGAGCGGCTGATCGGGGGCGCGGAGCAGGCGGCGCGGGCGGCGAGCGAGGCGGGCAGGGCGGCGGCGGCGGCGGGCGAGGGGGCGCTGGCGATCGCGATCAGCTGCGTGGGTCGGCGGATCGTGCTGGGCGACCGGACCGAGGAGGAGGTCGAGGCGGTGCTGGACGTGCTGCCGCGGGGCACGCAGGTGACAGGGTTCTACTCGTACGGGGAGATCTCGCCCTACGCCGCCGGTCACTGCGACCTGCACAACCAGACCATGACCCTCACCGTCCTCTCCGAGGCCCTCACCCCCCCGGTGCCGCGGAGCCACGGCGCCGCGCCGGGGACGCTGCGCGCGGCGCGCGACGGCGGCGAGGAGGCGCGGCCGCTCGGCGAGGAGGCGCGGTCGCTCGGCGAGGAGGCGCGGTCGCTCGGCGACGAGGTGCGGCCGACCGTCCGCGTGCCGCCGAACGGCCATCGGACGGCGCGCCCGCGCATCCCCGGGCCGCCGTCGGGGCCGCTGCTCACCGGGCCGCTGCTCGCCGGGGGGCCCTCGGGGCCGGTCTCGTCGGGGCGCCTGCCCACCACGGTGGACCGGCCGTCGCACTCCTCCTGGTCGCAGCGCGCCGCGCCGACGCGGATCGTACCGCCCGCCGGCGCCGCCGGCCGCCTCGACAGCCTCGCGTTCGACCGGCGGCGGATCGGCGACGTCCTCGTCGTCCGGCTCGCCGGCCGCATGACCGAGTCGTTCAAGGGGGCGGCGCTCGCCCGGGAGCTCGACGGCAAGGTCCTGCTCGACCTCGCCGGCGTCGAGCGGATCACGTCGTTCGGCGTGCGCGAGTGGCTCCAGATGATCCAGGCGGCCGAGCCCCGCCTCCGCGCTTTCTACCTCGCGCGCTGCTCCGAGCCGGTCGTCAACCAGCTCAGCATGATCCGCAGGTTCGCCGGGAGCGGGCAGGTCGTCTCGTTCTACGCGCCCTACTGCTGCGAATCGTGCGGCGCCCAGTTCGAGCGGCTCGTCGACTGCGCCCACGACGCGGCCTCGCTCGCCGAGGGCAAGGCCCCCGAGGCGGTGTGCCCGCGCTGCCGCGGCGCCGGCGCCTTCGACGACGACGCGGCGACCTACTTCGGGTTCGTCGCCCAGCACGGCGCCGGCGCCATCCCGCAGGAGGTGCGGGAGATCCTCCTCGAGCTCGAGAAGGGCGACGAGCCGGCCGCCGGCGACGCGGTGGAGAAGTCCGTCGAGGGGCGCGTCACGCGGGTCAAGGTGGGGAGCAAGCTGACCGCCTCGCTCCGCTGGAGCCGCATCATCGACGGCCTCGAGGGGCAGGTCGTCTTCGACCTGAGCAGCGCCCCCGGGGTCACCGCCGACGGCGCGGCCCGCTTCGAGTCGGCGCTCCGCAAGCTCGACGGCGCCGTCGAGGCGGTCCGCATCGAGGGCTGTCCCCGGCTGCTCGCCGAGCGCATGGCGAGCCCCTCGTGGCCCGAGCTCGCGCGGCTCGCCTCCGCGGTCGTCGAGGGCCGCTGCGCCTCCTGCGGCGCGGTCCGGACCGCGCTCGTCGAGGTCGGCAAGCACGATGTCCTGCTCCGCGGCGGCCCCGATCCGCGCGTCGCCTGCAAGCGCTGCAACACGCCGCTCGCCTTCGACGACGGCGCCCGCGCGCTGCTCTCGCTGCTCGGCGCCCGCGCGTCGCGCCCGCCCTCGGCCCCGCCGCCGGCGAGCGCCTCGCCGCAGCCGGGCGCCCTGCCGCCGGCGAGCGCCTCGCCGCCGCGGCCGGCCGCCCCCGCGGCGGCGCAGCCCGGCGCGGGCGCCAGCGCCGCCTTCGTCGCGCTGCTCGCCGGGGTGGCGATCGTGGCCGCCGGCTTCGCGGTCTGGCGCAGCGGCGCGCGCCCCACCGAGGCGCCGCCGGCGCCGGCCCCGGCGCCCGCGGCCTCGGCGGCGCCCGCGGCCCCGGCGGCGCCCGCGGTCCCGGCGCCGGCGACGGACGCGCGCGCGCCGGCGCCCTCCGCCAGCGCGCGGGCGCGGGCGGGCTGGTCTGCCGTCGACGATCTCCCGCCCGCGTGGGTGGAGCGGCCGTTCGTCCTCGAGGCCGACAGCGTCTTCGTGGTCGGCCGCGGCGGCCCCGCGGCCAGCGACGCGGACGCGCTCGCGGAGGCGCGCAGCAGCGCGATCGAGCGCCTCGCGTCCGGCCTCGCCGCCGAGCTCGCGAGCTCCCCCGTGGCCCACCTGCTCGCCGCGCACCCGCCGGCCGAGCCCCCGGAGCAGCGCGCGGAGGTCGTCGAGCGCGTCGCCCGGCGGTACCTCGCCCAGGTCGGGTCGCTCGCGACGCCCGAGCGCGTCGACGCCGTGGTGCGGCGCGAGGGCGGCCGCGTCCTCGCCTTCGCGCGCTACCGGCTGACGCGGCCGAGCTTCGAGGCGGCCGCGGCGAGCTACCGCCAGACGGCCACGTTCCAGGGGCTCACCGTCGCGCGCTTCTTCCCGCTGCTCGAGGCGAGCGCGCGCACCTCCGGCGAGCTCGTCGTCGTCGCGGTGGAGCGCCCGCAGCGCGGCGCGGATCCGGGCATTGTCGCGGGGGACGTCGTCCTCTCGGTCGACGAGCGCCCGGTCCACTCG
Organism: Sorangium sp. So ce836; assembly: GCF_028553905.1. Taxonomy (NCBI): domain Bacteria; kingdom Pseudomonadati; phylum Myxococcota; order Polyangiales; family Polyangiaceae; genus Sorangium; species Sorangium sp. So ce836. Next base: position 13,499,057 of record NZ_CP102233.1, read on the forward strand.
GTCGAGGCCTTCGGCAAGGCCGCGGCGGACGCGTGGGCGCGCACCCCGCCCGGTGGTACGATGGCCCTCCAGATCGAGTCGCGCGGTGAGCGCCGCAGCGTCAGCTTCGCGAAGCCCCACGCCGAAGGCCCTCGATGAGCACCCTGATCGCCCGCCGCGCTCCCTCCGAACTGACGGTGCCGGCTCGCACGGCGGAGGCGGGCGCATGACCGAGCGCCCCGCCGCGGGCCCCCTGAGCGCCGCGTCGCGCCGCCTTGCCTCGCTCGGCAAGTACCGCCTGCTCAAGAAGATCGGCATGGGCGGGATGGCCGAGATCTGGGTGGCCTCCGTCGCGGGCATCTCGGGCGTGAGGAAGATCTGCGTCGTCAAGCGGATCCTCCCGCACCTCGTCGACAGCCCCGAGTTCGTGCGGATGTTCCTCGACGAGGCGCGCATCGCCGCGACGCTGGACCACCCCAACCTGGTCCAGATGTACGACATCGAGGAGGTCGACGGCGTGCCGGTGATCGCCATGGAGTACCTCCACGGCGAGGACCTCAGGACGATCAAGAAGTCGCTCCGGTCGGCGAACCGGCGGATGCCGGTCGAGCACGCGATCACCATCGCCGCCGCCGTCGCGGCCGGGCTCCATTACGCGCACGAGAAGGTCGGCTTCGACGGCAAGCCGCTCGACATCGTCCACCGCGACGTGTCCCCGCACAACGTGTTCGTCACGTACGACGGGGCCGTGAAGATCCTCGACTTCGGGATCGCGAAGGCGGCGAACCGCGTCAACGAGACGCGCGACGGCGCGCTCAAGGGCAAGGTCCCGTACATGTCGCCCGAGCAGTGCACGAGCGAGCAGCTCGATCGCCGGAGCGACATCTACTCGGTGGGCATCCTGCTCTACGAGATGTCGACGGGCAGCCGGCTGTTCCGGCGCGGCGCCACCGAGTTCGAGTTGATGCGGGCGATCGTCGAGGATCCGGTGATGCCGCCGAGCCAGGTGTGCGACGACTACCCGCCGGAGCTCGAGCGGATCGTGCTCAAGTGCCTGGAGCGGGACCGGGAGAAGCGGTACGCGACCGCGCGGGACCTCCAGATCGACCTCGAGGCGTTCGCCCGGCAGGAGCGGCTCGCCACCTCGTCGCTCGCGCTGTCGTCGTTCATGGCGGAGCTGTTCGGCCAGCGGGTCGAGGCGTGGCGGGGCGCGCTCGCCTCGGAGGCGGAGCTCCTGTCGCACATCGTCCAGAGGCAGGCGTCGACCCTGAGCGACGACTCGTCCGCGGGCGATCTCGACGTCGTGGGCGGGGCGCCGCACGGCGCGCTCAGCGTCGAGCGCCCCGGCGGGATCGCGACGAAGCTGTCGGCGCCGCTGTTCTCGGCGTCGCGGCTCGAGACCGCGCACGACCCGGACCCGCCGCCGCCGCGCTCGAGGAGGCTCCCGTCGCTCGTGGACGCCGGCCCCGGGGCCGAGCCCGAGGGGGCGCACGGGCACGGGCCCCGGGCCCTCACCGTGACCAAGCGCCGGCTGGGCGGCCTGCTCATCGTCTCGATGTCCGGGCGGATGACCGAGGAGCTCCATGGCCTCGCGGTCGCGCGGGGCATCGCTGGCCGCGTGCTCTTCGATCTGGGCGGGGTGCAGCGGGTCACGTCGTTCGGCGTGCGCGAGTGGATGGCGATGCTGGCCGAGGTGTCGCTGAACGCGACCGAGATCTACGTCGGCCGCTGCACCGAGCCGATCGTGAACCAGGTCAGCATGATCCGCCGCTTCTTCGGCGACGGGCGCATCGTGTCGTTCTACGGCCCGTACCGGTGCGAGCGCTGCGGCGCCACGTTCGAGCGGCTGTTCGACTGCGACCGGGACGCGCACCTCGTCAGGACGCACGATCCGCCCGCGAGCCCGTGCCCGCGCTGCGGCGGGGCGGCGGTGTTCGACGACGACGCCGAGAGCTACTTCGCGTTCGCGGCCGCGCACGCGGGGATCCAGCTGCCCGAGGACGTGCGGGCCGTGCTCGACGAGCTCGCGCGGCTCGACGCCGGGACCCACGAGGCGATCGAGAAGACGGTGGACGAGCGCGGGACGCGCATCCGCGTGCGGGGGAGGCTCGACGCGCACGTCCGGTGGAAGCGCGCGCTCGACGGGATCGAGGGGGATCTCGTCCTCGACCTCACGGGGGCGGCGGGGGTGACGCCCGAGGGGGCGCAGGCGCTCACGCTCTCGCTCCGCGCGCTGGGCGACGAGGTGACGTCGATCCAGATCGAGGGCTGTCCGGTCGCGCTGCTCGAGCACCTCGCGGCGGCTGCCCCCTCGCTCGGGGCGGCGGTGGTCTCGGCGCTCGTCGACGGCGCTTGCGCGCGGTGCAGCGCGCCCCGGCAGACGCTGCTCGGCGTGCGGGAGGCCGCCCAGGCGGCGCTCGAGGGCCGGGAGCCGTACATGCCGTGCAAGCGGTGCAACGCGCCGCTCTCGTTCGCGGCGCTCCTGCCGGTGCTGAAGCGGCTCGGCGCCGCGCTGGAGCCGGCGCGAGCACCCTCCGACACGCCCGCGCCGGCCGCGACGAGGCGCTCCGCAGGGATGGCGCCGACGGCAGCGGGGGCGCCGGGAGCGGGGGGGCCGGTGACGGGGGTGCGGGTTTCCGGGGCAGCGGGGGCAGAGGCGCTGTCGCCGGGGGTGTCGGCCGCGGAGGCGGCGGCGCCGGGAGCGCCGGCTTCCGGGGCAGCGGGGGCGCCGACGGCGAGGGCGCCGGCTTCCGGGGCAGCAGGGGCATCCGGGGCGGGCGCGTCAGGGGTGCCGTCGTCGGAGGCGGCGACGGCGCGCCGGCGGGCGCGGGCCGCTGCCGCGGCCGGCGGGCCCGGGTCGCGCTGGGCGTTCGCGGCGGTCGGGGCGGCGGCGGCGCTGCTGGTCCTCAGCGTGGGCTACGCGTACCTGGGCTGGGGCCGCCCGCGCCCGGTCGCCGGCCCGGGCGCGGCGCCCGCGGCGAGCGCGCGGTGGCGCCCGGCGCCGCCGGCCGACGAGATGCCTGCCTGGATGCAGCGGCCGTTCGCCGCCGAGGGCGACGCGATCTTCGTGGTCGGCGAGGGCGCCGGCGAGACCCGCGAGGCGGCGCTGTCGGTCGCGCGCGCCGACGCGATCTCCCGGCTCGCGAGCAACGTCGTGCCCGCGCTGGCGGGGTCGCAGGCGTATGCCTTCCTCGAGGCGCGCGGCGGCGGCGCGCGGCGGCCCGGGATGGCGGAGGCCGAGGCGAACCGCTACCTGAAGCAGGTCGGCGCGTTCGCCACCCCCGAGCGCGTCGACGCGCGCTTCCAGGAGCGCGACGGCGCCGTGATGGCCGTGGCGCGCTACCGCATGCGCAAGGAGAGCTTCGACGCGGCCGTGCAGAGCTACCGGCGCACGGCGAGCGCGTTCGGCCTGACCGCGGCGCCCCTCTTCCCCTTGCTCGAAGGCGAGCTGAAGACGAGCGGCGACGCCGTCGTCGTGGCCGTGGACGAGCGCAGCCCCGCCCAGGCCGCGGGCGTCCGCGTCGGCGACGTGGTGGTCGCCGTCAACGGCCGGCCGCTCGCCAACTTCGACGCGTTGCGTTATTCGCTGTCGAACCTGCCGGAGGGCGCCGCGGTCGAGCTCACGGTCGAGTCGGCCGGCGCGCGGCGGACGATCGCGATCACGAAGGCGAGCGGGGCGCGGAAGGGCGGCTGAGCGGGCCATTGCGACGAGCGCCGCAATGGCGTCGCGGCGAATGCGGCGGCGGCGCGGCGAATCGGCGGCGGCGCGGCGAATGCGGCGGCGCGGAGGTGAATTGCCGGCGCTCCGCGGCGGTGTCGCTCCCGGCGCTCCGCGGCGGCGGTGTCGCTCTATGGCGTCGCTGAATTTGAGGCCGTCGGCCCATCGGTCGCCGCGCCGCGGATCGACTGCGGTATGCTGGGCATTGCGGCGCGGCGCTCTCGGTCGGAGGCTTCGGACATGCGCGGCCTGGAAGAGATCCAAGGGCTGGAGATCGGCACGCTGATCGCCGGCAAGTACCGCGTGGATCGCCTGCTGGACAAGGGCGCGATGGGCGCGGTGATCGCCGCGACCCACATGGATCTCGGCGAGCTCCGGGCGATCAAGCTGCTGCTCCCGGCCACCGCGGCCGATCCGGAGATGTGCGAGCGTTTCCTCCGGGAGGCGCGGATCGCGGCGCGGCTGAAGAGCGAGCACGCGGTCAAGGTGCACGACGTCGGGCGGCTCCCGAGCGGGCTGCCCTTCATGGTGATGGAGTTCCTCGACGGCCGCGATCTCCGGGTCATCCGCAAGAAGCGGGGCCCGCTGCCGGTCGAGGAGGCGACGCTCTACGTGATCCAGGCCTGCGACGCGCTCGCGGAGGCGCACGCGCTGGGGCTCGTGCACCGCGACGTGAAGCCGGCCAACCTCTTCTTGACGCATACCCGCGAGGGCACGCCGTGCATCAAGGTGCTCGACTTCGGGATCTCGAAGGTCTCGGAGGCGGCGTCGCTGGGCGTCTCCGAGATGCGGACGAGCACGGGTCAGATGCTCGGGACACCGCACTACATGCCTCCGGAGCAGATGCGCGGGCAGCGCGACGTCGACGCGCGCGCGGACATCTGGGCGGTGGGGTCGCTGCTGTATGTCCTGCTCACGGGCCGGTATCCGATGCACGCCCGCTCGGTGCAGACGGTCTCGCTGGTGCTCGGCGGCAAGTTCGTGCCGCCGCTGCCGTCGCAGGTCCGCCGCGGGCTCACGCCGGAGATCGATCCGATCATCATGCGGTGCCTCGAGCGGGATCGCGACAGGCGCTGGCCCGATCTGGCGGAGCTCACGCTGGCGCTCCGCCCGTTCGCGCCGCCCGCGGCGGAGCCGCTGGTCGAGCGCATCCAGCGCATCCTCCGCGGGGGCCTGCGCGACTCGCTGTCCGGCGTGCGCGCCGGCGTGGATGGGGAGGGCGCTGGGGAGCGCGGCCCGATCTCCGCGGCCCCGGGCTCCGGTCCGCCATCGGGCGGCGCGGCGTTCGCGCTGCCCGCGGAGGGGCTGCCTTCGCCGGTCCCGCCGCCGTCGGCGCCTGGGGGAGAGGTCGAGCCGGAGGAGCAGAGCGAGGTCGCCACCCTGCCGGACACGCCGCGCGCGCGGGCGGAGGCGGCGGCGGGCGAGACGGCGCTGGCGGCGGGCGGCGAGACGGCCCTGGGGCCGGCCGCGTCGTGCGCGCAGGCGGACGGCGCCGTGGCGCCGAGCGAGGCGGTCACCGCTCCGGCCGGGACGCGGGGCGACGTCGACGAGGACGTCGAGCTGGCGCTCGTCGACGCGAGCGCGCGCGGCAGGGACTCCTCGGCGATGTGGGAGCGGCGGTTGCGCTCGCCCTCCCGGGCGGGCTTCGTCGTGGCGGCGCTGGCGGCGGTGATCGTCGCCGCGCTGCTCGTGAGCGGCGCTCATCCCGGGGAGCCCCCGCCGGGCCCTCGAATTTCCGGTGCGATGCCCGCGGTCGCCCCTGCGCACGAGGCGCGCGGCGCCGATGCTGCGGGTCAGGCCCTCCCGTCCGCCGTGGCATCCGCGGCGCCCCTGCCACCTCCGTCCGGGCCGGTGGCGGACCTCCAGCGCGAGGCGCTCCGGGATCCGCTCGGGCGCATGGCTCGCGACCCCTCGGGGCGCACCGCGGCGGTGCCGGGGCTTCCCGCGAGTCGGAGCCTTCCGGTTTCGGGGTCGTCCCCGCGGCAACAGGGGATACCGGTCAGCGCTCCTCCTCGATGACGCGGAGGAGAGGACGAGTTCTACCTGCCAGGAGTCCGGAAAGAGATTTTAACGCAAAGGCGCAAAGGAACAATATTATTCATCTTTGCGTCTTTGCGCCTTTGCGTTGAATCTCTCTTCGCCCGCGAGGCGAGATCCCTCGCGAGATTTCTGACCCGCGGTACTGGAACGCCGATCGCGTTGAAATGTGGCGAAAATCGACTCATGGGAAGAGGACCGCAAGGGCTCAAAGGACGCAAGGGGAAGAGAAGGATACAATCCCATCTCTGTCCCATTGCGCCTCTTGCGCCCTTGCGGTCTCTCCTCTGCTGCATGCCGTGCTCCACCAGCATGCTCCTCGGCGGATCCGGCGGGCGCCGCAACCTGTTGATTCGAGCTGGCTTTCTACCTCTTCGGTGCTCTAGCTAGAACGCCAAGGCGCCAGAGACAGAAGCAGGATGCCGGCAACCCTCGCGGCGCCCTTGGCGCCTCGGCTGCGGGCGAGATGGACTCAACGCGTCCCGAGCGCGCCGCGGCGGCGGCTCACTTGCTCTGCCCGATGACGCCGCAACCGATGCGCCCACCCGCGTTCCCGGCGGGCTGGCTGCCGTCGTCCTGCTTCTCGTGGACGATGATGGCGCGGCCGAGGAAGGAGTTCGGCGCGCCCTGCTTGAGGTTCGCCCCCTTGACGACGATCTCGTGGGTCCCGGTCCCATCGGCCTTGACCTCGATGTTGCCGAGGTCGCCGAGGTGGCGCGGCGCGCCGTCGGGCAGGCCGTGCTGGTGGTTCTCGGGGTTGTAGTGCGCGCCCGCGCTCTTCGCGTCCGGCGCGCTGCAATCGCCGGTCTCGTGCACATGCACGGCGATCTTGCCCTTGGGCGCGCCCGAGACCTGGACGGCGACCTTCACGCCGTCCTCGACCTCGGTGAAGGTCGCGGAGCCCTTCAGCTTCGACTTGCTCCGCGCCTCGATGGGCACCTCGACGGTCGTAGGCGCCGCGGGCGCAGGCGCCGCGCTGCCGCCCTCCGGGGTGGCCGCGGCCTCGGGGGCCGCCGGCTCGGGCGCGGGCGCCGCGGTCGTCTCCGGCGCGGGCTGCGGCTGGGCGGGGACGTCGGGGACCGCAGGGGCCGGCTCGGGCGAGCCGCCGCAGGCGGCAGCGACCAGGACGAACGAGGCGAGCAGCGAGAGACGATGGGCCGGTTTCATCACAGCGGAGACCTCCAGGTTCGTGAGGCGTTGGACCTCCGCCGTCTCGTAGGCCGGAGCCGGCGAGCGATCAATCGGCGAGCCCAACAATCGTCCGCCGCCGCCGGCGCCCTGGCCCCGCGTAGACCCGAGGATTCAGGGCGCGCCCGACGCCGACCCCGGCGCTGACATTGAACGAGGCGCGGAGTCCACCTCCGCGCCTCCGGCGAGCTCAGCAGCGCGAGCTCGTGCTCACTTCTCGGCCGGGCAGCCGATGGGCCCGGTGCCGATCACGACGTCATCGATCCACATCGCGCGGGGCGCGTCGGTCTGGTAGGACTCCCAGCCGAAGCCGATGCTGGTGAACTCCGGCGCGGTCCACTCGTAGTTCTCGATGTTGTTGGCGCAGCCCTGGCCGGTCCCGGACATCGTGAGCTCGGGGATCTCCGCGCCGTTCAGCGAGAAGCGCATCTCGTTGTTCGGCCCGTCGAAGGTGAACTCGACGCACGTCCACTTGCCCACCGGGACCACCTTCCCCTCGGCGTGGTGCCAGCAGTCCGTCGCCGGTGCGGTCGGCGGATTGCTCCACTGCCCGGGCGTATCGTAGTTCGCCATGAGCTGGCTGCCGCTCGCGATCGGATGCTGGCCGCCGTAGCGGTACACGGCCGTGTAGGGCATCCCCTCGAAATCCTTCCCCGGAACGGTGCCCGCGCCATCGATGATGGTCCAGTGCACGTCCGTGTCAGGCGCGGACTCGAGGAAGAACATCATGCGTCCATGGATGACGTTCCCGTCGACGGGCAGGGCCGCCGCGTCCTTGAACTGGATCATCGCGGACTTGTAGTTGTCCTGTCCCGAGCTCTCGGGCGTGGTCACCTTGACGGACTTGGTGCCGCTGTACGCCATCGCCGTGTCGACGGTCACCGCGGACCCCGCCATGGCCTTGTAAACCGTCCACTTGCCGCTCGGCTCGCTCTGGGCCTCGTACGACTCGAAGTCGTCGCAGAGCAGCGCCCCGTCGGCACAGGCCGAGTCGCTGCCTCCCTCGCCGCCCGCGCCGGCGCCGCCGGTGCCCGTCACGCCGCCGCCGGTGCCGCCGCCGCCGGTGCCGCCGCCGCCCGTGCCGGTTGCGCCGCCGCCCGTGCCGCTGCCGGTCGAGGTCGTCGCCGTCGTCCCGTCGCCATCGTCATCCGAGCACGCGCCTGCGCCAACTCCAGACGTCACGAGCAGGCCCAGCAAGATAATGCCATGTCGAAGCTTCATGTCGGTTCTGTCCTCCGCGGCGACTATTGCACGAGCGCCTCGCGTGGTTCAAGAACGAACGCTATTTGCAGATCGCTCGATCCACGGGCTCGATCCCGCGTGGCGACGCGTGATTACCCCTTGAAGTACCCGCCTTTGCGCGGCTCCCAGCGAGCGAGAGCCCTCAGGCGCCGTCGGCCCGGCCGCCGGTGCGCTCCGTGTTAACGTTAACGTTCACCAAGATCGCCTCCGGCGCCATCGCATAGAGCTTCTCCTCTCCCTGCTTGCCCCGGATCCGGACGAGCGCCGGCATCGCCCCTGTCGGGCTCCCGGCCGCGGCGAACGTCGCCTCATCCATCAGCAGGCCACCCGCCTTCGCCTGTGCCTGAATCCGAAACGCGGTGTTCACACGATCGCCGATGATCGTGAACTCCCGCCTGCCGCTCGACCCGATGCTCGCGAGCAGGACCGGCCCTGTCGCGAGCCCGAGCCGCGTCGGGAAGGCGGGCCGGCCCCGCGAGCGCTGGTGTCCATTGAAGGCCGCGATGCTCCGCTGGATCCGCTGCGCCGCCGCGAGCGCGTCCGGCGCGCTCCGGAAGAACGCGAGCATGCCGTCGCCCACGTACTTGTCGACCTCGCCGTCGTGGTCGTAGACGACCTGCGCCACCGTCGCCATGTACAGGCTGAGATCCGCGAGCAGCGGCCCCGGCTCCTCCTGCTCCGAGAGCCGCACGAACTCCTCGATGTCGCTGACCAGCACCGTCAGCACCTCGCGCGCCGGCGCGCTCGGCCGGTTCGACGACACGCTCTCCTCGATGCTCTCCCACGCCCGGTCCGAGAGGTACCCGCGCAGCGCCGCGTGCATCTGGCGGACCTGCGCGTAGCGCTCCTCGAGCTCCTTGCGCTGCCGCTCCAGCTCCCGGCGCTGCCGGTGCAGGAGCAGCTGCGTCCCCACCCGCGCCAGCACCTCGCGCAGCTCGAACGGCTTCGTCACGTAGTCGACGCCGCCCGCGTCGAACGCCATCACCTTGTCGCCGATGCCGGTCATCGCGCTCAGGAAGATGACCGGGATGTCCGCCGTCCGGGCGTCCGCCTTGAGCCGCCGGCACACCTCGTAGCCGTCCATGTGGGGCATGCTCACGTCGAGCAGGATGAGGTCCGGCGGCACCGCCGCCGCCGACATCAGCGCCATCGCGCCGCTGATCGCCGCCCGCACCTCGTACCCCTGCGCCGTCAGCATCGACGTGAGGAGCGACAGGTTCGCCGGCATGTCGTCCACGATCAGGATGTTCGCGGGCTCCTCCCGGGGGCGCTCCGGCCGCGCGCCCGAGGCCGCCCCGCGAGCGAGCGGCTTTGCGTCCGTGTCCGTCATGACGGCTCCTCCTCGTCGGCGCTCGATAGCGCCAAGATGCTGTCGAAGCGATACCCCCGCGCGAGCTCGGCCACCGCGCCCGCGAGCTCGGCGTCCTCCGGCCGGAACCGGTCGATCGCGGCCTGCACGGCCTTGGCGTCGAGCCGCGTCGCCGCCCGCCGGAGGTCCTTGCGCAGCGCCGCGGGCAGCCCCGCCGCCGCGCGCGCGAGGTCGACCGCCGGCGGCCCCGCCGGCCGCCGCTCCGCGGGGCCCTCCTCGACCTCGAAGCGGGCCCCGAGGTGCTTCGTCAGGAGGTTGAAGATGTCGGCGTCGCGGAACGGCTTGGTCAGGAAATCGTCGCACCCGGCCTCGGCCGCGAGCGACCGGTTCTGCTCGAACGCGCTCGCGGTCATCGCGACGACGACGGTCTCCCGCCCGCGCGGGCTCGACTTGATGCGGGTCGCCGCCTCGTAGCCGTCGAGCAGCGGCATGCGGAGATCGAGCAGGACGAGGTGCGGCGACCACGTCTCCCACTGCGCCACCGCGCCGAGGCCGTTGGTCGCGCTGCGCACCTCGACGCCCACCGAGTCGAGCAGCTTGAGCAGGCAGTGGCGCACGTCCCACCGGTCGTCGACCACGAGCACGCGGTACCTCGGCTGCCCCGGCGAGAGCGCCACGACCCGCCGCGCGCGCGGCGCCTCGCCGCCCGCGCGCGCGTCGCCCTCGTCGGCCAGCGTGAGGCGCACGTCGAAGCGGAGCGTCGTCCCGCGGCCGGGCTGGCTCTCGACCTGCATGTCGCCCCCCATCATCCGCACGATGCGCCGGCTGATGTGCAGGCCGAGGCCGGTGCCCTCGCCGGACCTCCGCCCGGTCGCGGTCTGCCCGAACGCCTCGAAGAGCTCCTCGATCTCCTCCTTGGCCATGCCCCGGCCGGTGTCGACCACCTCGAACGACACCCGCACCCGCGCCGCCGCGCCGTCGTGCGCGCCGCCCTCACGCACTCCTGTAGAGCGCCGCGCCCAGGCGCGCAGCGTCACCGACCCCCGGGGCGTGAACTTGAGCGCGTTGCCGAGCAGGTTGATCAGCACCTGCCGGAGCTTCCCCTCGTCGCCGTGGACGTGCCGCGGCACGTCCTGCTCCCGCTCGATCGCGAGCGTGAGCCCCCGCTTCTGCGCCTCGACCGAGAACATCTCCGACAGCCCCGAGAGCAGGGCGTGCAGGTCGAAGTCGGCGTCGACGAGCGTCATCCGGCCGGCCTCGATCTTCGCCATCTCGAGGATGTCGTTCACGAGGCCGAGCAGGTGCTCGCCGCTTTTGCAGATGACCATGAGGTTCTCGCGGTGGCGGTGGCCGAGCGAGAGGTCGCGCTCCATGAGCTGCGCGAAGCCGAGGATCGAGTTGAGCGGCGTCCTGAGCTCGTGGCTCATGTTGGCGAGGAACGCGCTCTTCGCCCGGCTCGCGGCCTCGGCCTCCGCCCGCGCCCTGCGCGCCTCCTCCTCGGCCCGCCGCGCCTCGACGAGCTCCTCGCCGAGCCGCTGCTCCGCGGCCCGGCTGACCTCGAGCTCCTGCTCCTTGCGCTCGAGGGCGCCCTCGCAGGCGAGGAGCCGCCGGCGGAGCGCCCAGAGGGCGACCCCAAGGAGGGTCCCGACGACCACGAAGGCGGAGATCCCGACCAGCTGCATGCGATAAGCCCCCCCACCCACCTGCTGGACGGCGGGATGGGCCGGAGCGCCGATCCCGCCCGAAGGCAGAGATCAGCGTACAGGAGTTCGGGACAGCGCGTGCGGCCCGCGTTCGGCCGCGCCGCGCGGCTCCGCCACGGAAACGGCGCGCTCGTCAGGCGGACCACGGAACCGCACCGCCGCAGCGCGGCGCGGCGGCCGCTGTCCTGCAATCTGGGTGCATCTGCGCGCGCGCTGCCGGCGTCACGGCGCGCCGGCGTCGTCCGGCCTGGGCCGCCGCCGGGGCGCGATGATCGCGTCGGGCGGCGGCGCGCCGGCGTCCCCGCGCGGCGCGGCGTCCCCGCGCGGCGCGGCGTCCCCGCGCGGCGCGGCGTCCCCGCGCGGCGCGGCGGTGCCCCCGAGCGCGGGCGGCTCCGCCGGCGCGGGCGGCTCCCTCGGCGCGAGCGACGGCTGGCGGAGGCCGCGCAGCGAGGCGAGCCGCTCGACGAGGGCGCCGGCCTCCTCGGCCGACAGCTTGACGCGGGCGTGGAGCGCCTTGCCGTCGGCGGCGATCGCGACGCGCTCGAGCACGCCCCCGAGGCCGAGGAGCCGCGTCGCGAGGTCGCCCGCGCGCGCGTCGCGGGCGGCGCGCAGCTGCGCGCCGAGCTCGGCGCAGGGGGCCTCGGCGTCGCAGAGGACGGCGGCGTGGACGGCGATCTCGGGGCCGAGCGCGACCGCGGCGCCGCCGGCGACGATCGACGCCGCGGGCGCCCGGCCGGCGCCGCCCAGCGCGAGCTCGCGCCCGAGCTCGGCGCGCTGCTCGGGCGTGAGGACCACCGTGACCCGCGCCGCGCCCTCGCCGACCGCGCGGGCGATGTCGTCGTGCGCGGCGCTCGCGCCGACCGTCGCCGCGCGCCCCTCGACGGCGTCGACCATGGCGCGCAGGTACGCGCCGCCGCCGAGCAGGATCGGCCCGCCGGGGCGCACGGCGATCTCGCCGCGGCCCTCGGCGCTCGAGTCCCGCACCGCGCGGAAGCCGCCGAGCTCGGCGACCACGGGCTTGCCGCCGCGGGCCTCGATGACCTTCGAGGCGCACGCGAGCAGCGCCTGGTCCTGAATGGCGCCGGCCGCGACCAGCCCGAAGTCGCCGCTCTCGCCCGCGGCCGGGATGGCGATGGCGACCTCGGTCAACGCGGCCACCGGGTCGAAGCCGCACACGTCGCGCACCTTGCCGAGCCCCGGGATCTCGCGCTCCTCGCGCAGGAACGGGGCGAACGCGGGAGAGGCGCGCAGCGCCGGCAGATCGAGCGTCGCGACGAGCAGCGCGCCCGCCGGCACGGCGTCGAGCGCGCGGGGCGCGGCGGGGGGGCTCTCCCGCCGCCGGCCGAGCAGCCAGGCGAGCCCGCCGCCGAGGAGGACCCCGACGAGCAGGAGCACGAGGCCGTCTCTGGTCCGCGTCTGCACGCGCGACCCGTTAGCACACGGGCGCGGCGGGCGCCCCGTGCGCGGCGGCCACGCGCGGCGCCTACGCCCCGGTGCGCGGCGGCGGCGACCAGCGCGTCCCGTGGACGATGTCGAACACGGGCACGGTCACGTTGAAATTCCAGCGCTTCATGAGCCGCGGATCGTGGTGCCGCCGGTGGTGCTCGCGGAGCCGCGCGAGCCCCGGGACGCGGTACACCGGGCTCTCCGCCGGCAGGTGATACGCGAGGTGCAGCCACTCGTAGCCGACGAAGAACGCCATCGCCGTCGCGAGCCCGAGCAGCGCCGCGTCCCGCGAGAACAGGACCGCCGCGCCCGCGGCGAGCGGCAGCAGCAGGGCGAGGACGAGGAGCGCCGAGTAGGGCGGCGTCAGCACCAGCCAGAGCTCGCGCGCGCTCCGCAGCGCCATGTCGTCGGCGGTGAAGGCGAGGTGGTGCTCGCGCTCGTGCCGCTCGCACAGGACGCCGAGGAGCGGCGCCCGGCGGTGCAGCACCGACCGGTGCGCCCACCACTCGAAGGCGAAGGCGAGCAGCAGCGTCGCCGGCACCGCGAGGAACTCGACGGCCTCGACGGCGTCGAGGAGCCACACCGCCGCCGCGAGCACGAGCGCGCCGAGCGCCGTGGGCGCCGCGAGGTGGAGCGCCGGGGAATACCCGCGCGGGATCCGCGCCGCGATCGCCGCGCGCCGCGGCCGCCGCGGCGGAGCCGGCTCGTTCACAGCCATCAAAAACTATGAATTTCAAAAAAACAGAACGCAAGCGCGGGCGGGGGCGCAGGCGCGGCGGCGCGCTCAGCTTTCCTGGCGCTCTTCCTGACGATCCGCACGATCCGCACGATCCGCGCGATCCGCGCCGTCCTCGGGCGCGTCTCCGTCCGCCGCGGGCGCGTCCCGCTCGAACAGCGCGCCGATGGCCTCGCCGATGCGGCCGATCTTCGCGGCGAGCAGCACCACGATGAGCAGGAAGGCCGTCAGGGCGATCTCGTTCTGGGAAGCGCCGAGCACCATGTGGCGAGGTCTACCACGCTGCGCGCGCCGCGGGGCCGGAGCGGCGCCCGCGGCGCTCGGCGAGGCCGCGCCCACGCACCGCGAGCGACGGGCCGAGCGCGGGCGCGCCCGCGCCCACGGCGCGGCGGCGATCCGCGGCGGAAGAGCCGCTGCGCGGCGGGAACCCCCGAGGCGCCGCGAACCCGTTTGACAGCCCGCCTGCGACCGTTGAGAGTCCAGGCGATACGGGGGCCTGGGTGCTGCTCCGCTGGGCCGCCGCCACGAGATGACCGCCGTGTCCGAGCTCCGCGACGACCACGAAGCCGTGCAGGCGCGCCTGCGCGCGGGCGCCATCCTCCTGGCCGACGCCTCGGCGGAAGGGGCGGCGATCGGCGCGGCGCTGCGCGCCCGGGGCTTCGAGGTGATCGCGGCGCCGATCGACGCGCTCGAGGCGCGCCTCGCGATCGACGCGCCGCGCGTCGTGATCGTCGACATCGACGAGCCCGGCGCGATCGAGGCGCTCGAGCGCCTCTACCTCCGCGCGGGCGGCGTCGCCGCGTCCGTGCTCCTCGTCGGCGATCCGGTCCGCTCGGCAGAGCTCGATCCGCAGCTGTTCGGGCAGGTGTTCGAGCGGCCGGTCGACATCGCCGAGCTCGCCGCGCACGTGAGCGCGGTCGCGGAGCCAGGGCGCTTCCGCGGGGATCAGGCCGCCGCGGCGCGCATGCCGTCGGGCTACTCGGGCCCGATCGACGACGAGGTCCCGTCGAACCCGGACTTCGCCAGCGACCTCGACCCCCTCGACGTCGGCTCGGTGCTGCCGCCGCCCGAGGACGGCGAGGCGGTCGGCCCGCGGCTCCTCCCGGCGCGGATCAGCCCGGAGCTCGAGGAGATCCTCGTCGCCGCCGAGCAGCGGGTCACGGCGAAGGCGCACCCGTCGAGCGTCCCCGCGGCCGAGGAGGACGTCGACCTGATGCTGTCGCCGGAGCTGCTCTCGGCGCTCGACGAGCCGCTCGATCCGGAGGAGGACGAGCCGCACACCGGCGCGAGCGCGGGCCAGGCGCCGCTCGGCGCCGGCGCGGCGTCGCAGCCGAGGACCAGCTCCGATCCGCACGGCGCCGCGGCCGCCCTGCACCCGCCGGCCACGCGCGCCGAGAACACCGGGCCCGGCGACTTCCTCGCCGAGCTCGCCGAGCCGGGCGAGGACGAGCGCGACGGCGAGCTCCACGCCGATCCGTCGCTCGACGCGCCGTTCGCGACGAAGCGCGCCGGGCTCGAGCTCGCGGCGTTCTCGATCGACCTGCCGGGGCGGGAGGAGCGCGATCACGGCGCCCCGGCGCGCCGGAGCGGCGGGCGCGACGCCGCGCCGCCGACCCCGCGCGAGGCGGGCCGGCCCCACGGCTTCGGGTCGCCGCCGCCGCGCGCCGAGGCCCCGTGGGAGCGCGCGCCCTCGCCCGCGCCGCGCGAGGAGCCCGCGTGGGACCGCGCGCTGCCGTCCGCCGCGCGCGGCGAGGACCTCGACTGGCGCGCCCCGTCGGCGCGCCTCGAGCCGAGCGTGCGCCAGCGTTACACCGAGCCGCCGCCGACCCGGTCGCGCGGCGCCCGCGACCCGCGCGCGCCCGGCTTTCCGCCGCCGCCGCCTCCGCCGCCGGGCGTCGCGTTCGTGTCGCCGCCCTCGGTCGAGGTGAGGACCGCGCTGCTGCCGCCGGGCGACGGGACCGAGCCCGAGCCGCTGCCGCCCGCGCCCGCGCCGGTCCGCTCCGCCGCGGCGGCGCGCGCGCCGACGCCCCCGGGCGGGCCCGCCACGACGGGCGCGGGGACGCTCGGGCGCGGCCTCCTCCCGCCGATCCCGCCGAGCACGCCGGGCGCGCTCGGCCGCATGCCGCTGCCGGCGCCGCCCTCCGTGGCGATCTCCGGCGCGGGCTTCCGCGGGCCGGCGCCGCCGATGCCGCCCGCGCCCTCGCCGCCGATGCCGCCCGTGCCCTCCGCGCCCGCCACGGTCAGCACGGGCGCGCTCGGCCACGCGCCGCCGCCGCAGATCGTCGACGAGGCGCCGATCTCGAGCGACGCCTCGTCGACCACCGTGCTCGGCCCGGGCGACGCGCCGCGCGCGCTCGCCCGCGCGGTGGGCAGCCGCGCCTCCGGCTCCCTCGCGATCACGACCGAGGAGGGCGCGCGGCGGATCGTCCTGCACGAGGGCGATCTCGTCACGGCCGGCTCGAGCGTCCCGGAGGAGACGCTGCTCGCCTTCCTGGTCGGGCGCGGCGACCTCGAGCGCGAGGTCGCCGCGCGGCTCGCGGGCAAGCTCCCCGCGTCGGGCCGGCACGCCGGCGCGGCGCTCATCGCGCACGGCCACCTCGGCCAGGACGACCTCTGGCCGGTCCTGCGCGCGCACGCCGAGTGGGTCATCGGCCACGTCGTGCTCGTCGAGGCCGGCACGTGCGATCTGGAGGCCGAGCCGCCGGGCCGCCTCAAGGCCGAGCCCAACGTCTTCGGCGGCGCGACCGGCGCCGAGGTCTTCGTCGAGACGATCCGCCGCGTGATCGCCCCCGAGGTCGCCCTGCGCCGCCTGGGCGGCCCCGGCGCGCGCCTCGACGACGGGGCGCGGCGCAACCTGCTCGGCGAGTGCGCGCTCCGGCGCGAGGAGGAGGAGCTCGTGCGCACCGCGCGCGGCCGGAGCGTCGGCGAGCTCGTGAACGCGGCGGAGCCCGAGAACGCCAGCGTGCTCTACGCGCTCGTCTGCCTGGAGGTGCTCGACGTCCTCATCCCGCCGTCGATCACCGAGGCGCCGCCCCCGCCGGTCGAGGATCCGCTCGACGAGGAGGCGATCCGGCAGCGCGTCCGGGCGCGGCTCGCGCTGGTGGAGGACGGGGACTACTTCTCGATCCTCGGCATCCCGCGCGACGCGACGAACTACGAGATCCGCCGTGCGTACCTCGCGCTCCGGAAGGCGTTCGAGCCGTCGACCCTGCTGACGGCCGCGACCGTGGACCTGCTCGACGACGTGCGGCTGGTCATCGAGGTGCTCGACGAGGCCTACGAGATCCTGCGCGAGCCGCACCGGCGGGAGCGGTACCGGCGCGCGATCGAGGCGGGGCCGCCGTAGCGGGCGATCGAGGCGGTACCGCCGTGGCGGGCGATCGAGGCAGTACCGCTGCTCGTCGAGCGGGCCGAGGTCCGCCCCTTGCAAGCGCTCGCGCCGCAGGAGGCATCATGTCCAAGGCGACCGAATTCATCGAAGCCCTGCGCCGACTCGAGGAGAGCGGCGACGTCGAGCCCATGGCGCGGCTGTTCGCGCCCGAGGCCGAGCTCAGCAACCCGACGATCTCGAGGCCGCTCCACGGCACCGACGGAGCCCGCGAGTTCTGGCGCGGCTACCGCCACACCTTCGGCGAGGTGCGATCCGAGTTCCGGTGCATCGCCGAGTCCGACAGGGCCTGCCTGATCGAGTGGAAGAGCCACGGGACGCTGGCCCATGGAGCGGTGTTCTCGTACGAGGGCGTGAGCGTCATCGAGCACCCGGCCGGTCTCATCAAACGGTTCAAGGCGTACTTCGATCCGAGGGCCCTCGGGCTCCAGCTGGGGCGCGCGGCATAACGCCTCGCTTCCGCGGGAGCGCGCCGCGGAATGCCATGGCCCCCGGCAGCGCGCGGGGGAAATCGCCGGCCAGGGCCGCACGGCTCGCCGGCGAGAGCGGGCCGCTGGGCGCGGCGGCAGGGCGTCACTTCGCGGCAGGTCGTCACTTCTGGAGCGCGGCGGCGACGAGCCCCGGGTTCAGCCGCGCCTCCGCCGGAGCCGGGGTGTTCTCGAGCATCTTCGCCTTGTTCATCGCCTGGGCCGTCGCGTCGTAGGCCGCCCAGAGCGACGGCCCCCCGGCGGATCGGTCGAAGAGCTGCCGATTGCGCGCGAGGTCGAGGATGCTCAGGCCCGTCATGGTGCTCTCGAACTCATCGACCTTCATCCCCTGAGCGCGCGCCATGAGGCCGAGCGCCTCCGACGGCCGGGCCCGCCAGAGCTCGAGCGCTCGATCCCATCCGCGCAGAAATGCGACGGTGTCCTGTCCGCGCCGCGCCGCGGCCTCCCTGGTCATGAGGAGCACGTCCGTGATCTCGTTCGGGAGCTCGGCGCTCGAGAAGATCTTCTTGGCCCCGTCGGCGACGGCCTGGGAAAGGAACGGCTCCCAGCTGACGGCGGCGTCGACGTTTCCCGTCCGGAGCGCGTCGGTGGTCTGCTCGAGCGTGAGGTTGACGATCTCGACGTCGGACGTCGACATCCCCGCCCTGTCCAGCGCCCGGATCAGCACGAGATGGCTGATGGTGGCCAGGTCGGCCGCCACGCGCTTGCCCTTCAGGTCGCGCATGCTCGCGATCCCGTCGCGGGCGACGATGCCGTCGGCGCCGTCCGAGGTGTCGAGCGCCATGACCGTCTGCAGATCGATCCCCTGGTCCGCCAGCCGCAGGGCGCCGAACAAGGTCGACGCGACGATGTCGAGCTTCCCGTCGATGAACGCGCGCTCCATGTCCACGCCGGTGCTGAAGGTGATGATCTCCGCCTCGACGGGCGCGTTCATCTCGTGCTCGGCCGCGATGTAGAGCGGCGAGTATCCCACCCAGACGAGCAGCCCCACGCGGAGCGGCGCGGGCGCTGGCTCGCTGCACGCCCCCGCGAGGAGCGCGAGCAGGGCGAGGCAGGCGAGGCGCCGGAGGCGGTCTCCGCCGCGCGAGCGCGCCGGGGCGAGGAGCGGGCTCGAGGGGCGCGCGAGCGTGGCGCGCAGCACGAGGAGCACGGCCGCGAACAGGCCGAGCGACGCGACGCCGGCGATCGCGAGCATCCGGAGCGCGGCGGCGGTCGCGATCGCGTCGACGTCCCGCCGCTGCATGACGAGCTCGATGGCCCCGACCACGTGCTGGGCGGTGAT
The DNA here is from genome assembly GCF_028553905.1 of Sorangium sp. So ce836. Taxonomy (NCBI): domain Bacteria; kingdom Pseudomonadati; phylum Myxococcota; order Polyangiales; family Polyangiaceae; genus Sorangium; species Sorangium sp. So ce836. The sequence goes on from NZ_CP102233.1 coordinate 13,517,573, forward strand.
GCCCCCCGCCGGGCTATGGTACATGGGCCGGACGATCGTCAGCTCGCTCCGCTCGTCCAGCAGCTGGACCATCGGCCTGCTGGCGCCCTCGTCGAGGAAGCTGCGCAGCAGCGGAGAGGCGCTCGACGTGCCGACCTCGGGGCGATAGCTGCTCGCGAGGATCTTGCCGGAGAGGTCGGTGAGGCGCACCCGGCGCACGCTGGTGACGAGCGCGCAGTTCGCCAGCACGCGCTGCATCGCGTGCGGCGCCCCCTGCTCCAGGAGCGCCCGCGCGCTGTAGTTGAGGAGGTCGGCGATGGCGTCCCCGTGCCGCGCCAGCGCGGCCGCCTCCGCCTGCCGCGCCTGATGGTACGCCGCCCCGGCGACGACGAGCGGGAAGGCGACGAAGAGGACGCCGAGGCGCAGCGCGACCCTGGACAAAAGCCCCGCTCGCCGCCCGGAGGACGCGCGTCCCCGCTCCTCTCCCGCGCGCGTGAGCTCCCCCATACGCGGCATGATACACGAGCCCGGCCGAGCGATACCGGCTCCCCGGGCGAGGCCTCGGAGCGGGCGGAGCAGGCCGCGGGCGCGGGAGCTCAGGGCGCGCGGCGCTCGGCGGAGGCGAGCGCATCCGAGAGCTCGCGGCTCACGATCCTCGCGCGGAGCGGCGCCTCGGCCGGGAACGTCACGGCGGTCCCCGTCTGCGACGGCGCGACATGGGCGCCCAGCCGATCGAGGAGCGCCTGGAGCGCCTCGTCGTCGAGACCGGCGCCGCTCACCCTGGCCCGGAGCGCGCGGACCCGCCCCGCGGCGTCCAGCGGGGCGAGGGCGGCGAACGCCGAGGGCGCCGGCTCGGCGCGCACCTCCATGTGATAGAGCAGCGCGGCGGCGGCGCCGCTCGCGTCGCGGCCGCGGAACCAGACGCCCAGGTCCGGCACCTCGAGCGCGGCGCAGCGGGCGTAGAGCGCGCCGAGCTCCGCGCCGGCGGTTTGATAGAGCCGCTCGGCGACGGCGACGAACCTGGGCCGGACCTGCGCGTCGAAGAAGGCGCGGCCATAGCCCTCGCCGAAGGTCACCGTGATGTGGCTGAAGGCGCGGGAGCTCGGGGGGCCGCCCTCCTTGACCGTGACGGTCCCGTCGGTCACGCGGCTCAGCGCCGCGTCGAGCGCGGGCGTGAGCCGCCGGCCGGCCGCGATGTCGCCCAGCGACGCGGCGGAGAGCGGCGGGGCGTTCGCGCCGGTCGCCGGGGCGTTCGCGCCGGTCGCCGGGGCGGTATCGCCGGTGCGCTCGCGCGCCGGCGCCTGGGCATCGCCGGCGAGCTCGCGCGCCGGCGCCTCCGCAGCGCCGTCCGGCGAGGGACGGTCCCCGGCGCCCGGCTCGCCGCCGCGGGCGAGCCAGAGATCGACCTCCCAGCCGACGCCTTCCAGGGGGCCGAGCGCCGCGCCGCTCTGGAGGCGTACGCGGCTCTGCTTGCACGCCTCGCTGACCAGCTGGCGCTGCTGCTCCCGGTGGTGCTGCTCGCTCTTCGGGTCCGGCGCGCGCTCCCCCGACCTCCGGAGCGCGAGGACGCCGAGCCCCGCGAGCGCGACGGCGGCGGCTCCGAGGAGGACATGACGCGCGCCCCAGCGCGGGCGCCTGCCCCGCGTCGTCGCGCTCGCCCGCTCTTCGTCGTCGCCGCGGTCCTCGGGCGCGAGCCGCGCTCGCGTCGCGCTCTCCCAGAGCTTCGCCGTGCTCACCGTCGTCGCGGTTCGCAGCGCCGGCGCGCCCGCCGCGGCGGCCCCCCGCGGTGGGTCCGGCTCCGCCGCGTCGCGCGCCGGCTCGGCCCGCGGCTCCCGACGCGGCGCCGAGGGCGGGGAGGCCCTGCCCGCCGCGTCCCGTCGCCCGGCGAGCTCCATCGTGAGCGTGGGGCCCTCGACGTTGGCGGGCTCATGGGCCCCGGCGGGGGCCGTCCGGGCGGTCGCCACGCCGGGGCCGCTGCAGAGGATCCGCTCCAGGGGCGCGCGGGCGCGCTCCGGCGCGAGGGGCGCGAGCGACCGCGCGAGATCGGCGACGGTCTGAGGGCGCAGGTACGGGCGCTTCTCCAGGCAGCTCAGGATGACGCGCTCCAGCTCGTCCGGGATGTCCGCGCGGTGGCTGCGCGGCGGCGCGGGCGGATCGGCCACGATGCTCGCGAAGATCGCGGAGGCCGCCTCGGCCTCGAACGGCCGCCTGGCCGTGAGCATCTCGTAGAGGATCACGCCGATGGCCCAGATGTCGGTCCGGGTGTCGACGTTCCGCGCGCTGCGGACGTGCTCGGGCGACATGTACGGCGGAGAGCCGAGGACCATCCTCGTCGCGGTCAGCTTGCCGTCCGCGCCGAGCGCGCCCGCGTCCAGCGCCTTCGAGATCCCGAAGTCGATCACCTTGATCTGGCTCGAGCCGTCGTCCCGCTCGGCGAGGAAGATGTTGCTCGGCTTCAGGTCGCGGTGGACGATCCCGAGCGCGTGCGCCTCGGCGATCGCCTCGCACACCTCGAGGACGTAGCCCACGGCGTCCTCGATCGAGAGCGGCCCGCGCCGCTCGATGAGATCGGCGAGGGTGATCCCGCGGAGGAGCTCCATGACGAAGTACGGCACGCCCGCCTCGGTCGTGCCGACGTCGATGACGTGGGCGACGTGCTGGCTCGCGATGGCGGCCGCCGCCTGCGCCTCGCGGAGGAAGCGCGCCACGTCCTGCGCGTCGCGGTTCTCCTCGGGGAGCAGGAACTTCAGCGCGACGCGCCGCTTCAGGGTGGTGTGGCGCGCCGCGACGACGACCCCCATGCCGCCCTGGCCGATGACGTGCTCGACGCGGTACTTGCCCCCGACGATCTCACCGGGTCTCGGGATCCCCCGCAGCGAGCCCGGTCGGTGAGGGCCGCCTCCCGCGCTGCTCATCGAGGGGCAGCTTACACGAGCGATCCGGCCGGAGGAGACCCTTTCGCGCGCGCGGAGCGTGCTCCGCGCGGCGCTCCGACGCGCGGATCTCCGCCGGATCTCTGCTTCAGCTCGAGCACGCGGCGTAGCGCCGCTCGCCGGCCCGCGCGATCGCGTCCACCACGATCTCGCCCTGCTCGACGCCCACGAGCGCCGCGGACCCCTCCTCCAGCTGGCCGCGCAGGATGAGCTCCGCGAGCGGCGCCTCGATGAGCCGCGCGATCGTGCGCTTCATCGGCCGGGCGCCGAGCTCGGGGTCGAACCCGCCCGCGTCGAGCAGCGCGTCGATCGCCGCCGGCTCGACCTCGAGCTCCACGCCGCGCGCCTCGAGCTCGCGCTCGAGGCCGCCGAGCAGGCGGCGCGTGATCTCGGCGACGTCCGCCCGCGTGAGCGGCGAGAAGCAGAGGACCTCGTCGATGCGGTTGTAGAGCTCGGGCGGCAGCGCGGCGCGGGCGGCGGAGAGCATCGCCTCGCCGAGGCGCTCGGGCGACACGGCCCCGGAGGCGCGCGCGAAGCCGACGGCGCGCTCGGCCCGGAGCGCGCCGGCCTCGGCCGCGCCGAGGTTCGAGGTCATCACGAGGACGGTGTTGGTGAAGTCGACCCGCCGGCCTCGGCCGTCGGTCAGGCGGCCCTCGTCGAACACCTGCAGGAACGCCTCGAGCACGTCGCGGTGCGCCTTCTCGATCTCGTCGAGCAGCACCACCTGGTACGGCCGCCGCCGCACCGCCTCGGTGAGCTGGCCGCCCGCCTCGTGGCCGACGTAGCCGGGCGGCGCGCCGACGAGGCGCGCGACCGCGTGCGACTCGGCGTACTCGGAGAAATCGAGCCGCGTCATGGCGTCCGGCGAGTGGAACAGCGCCTCGGCGATCGCCTTCGCCGTCTCGGTCTTGCCGACGCCGGTCGGGCCGAGCAGGAGGAACGATCCGATCGGGCGGCGCGCGCGCAGGCCGGCCGCGTTCCGGCGCAGCACCCGGGCGATGCGCGCGAGCGCCTCGCCGTGGCCGACGACGCGGTCGGCGAGCAGCGTCTCCAGCGCGAGCATCCGCTCGCGGTCGGTCTCGAGCAGCCGCTCGACCGGCAGGTCGGCGAGCTCGGCGACCACCTCGGCGACCTCGGCGGGCCCGACCTGCCGCGCGGGCTCGCGGAGCTCGGCGCGGGCGCCCTCGGGCGGGCGCGCGCGCCGGCGCGTGCGGGCGCCCGCGAGGTCGAGGATCGAGAGCGCCTTGTCGGGCAGCGCGCGGCCGGGCAGGTAGCGCACCGACCAGGCGACGGCCGAGGCGAGCGCCTCGTCGGTGAACGCGAGCCCGTGGTGCGCGCCGAGCCCGACGGCGACGCTCTGGAGCAGCAGGAACGCCTCGTCCTCCGCGGGCTCGTCGATCTCGACGACGGTGAAGCGCCGCGCGAGCGCCGGGTCGACCTCGATGCTCTTCCGGTACTCCTCGGGCGTGGCGGTGCCGATGAGCGTGAGCTCGCCGCGGGCGAGCGCGAGCTTGAGCTCGGCCATCGCCTCGTCGAGCGCGCCGCTGCCGAAGAGCTCCGACATGCCGTCGATGAACAGGATCACCCGCCCGCCCGCCTCGCGGAGCTCCGCCCGCAGGGCGGACAGGCGCTCGCTCAGCGCGCCGCGGGCGCCCGTGCCGGCGAGCAGCTCCGACGGCACGAGCTCGACGACGATGCGGGGCTCCCGCTCCTCGAACGCGAGCCGGTGCGCGATGCCGCGCGCGACGGAGGTCTTCCCCACGCCCGCCGGGCCGAGGAGGCAGGGGTTGTTCGCGTGGCGCTTGGCGAGGACGTCGAGCGCCTGCTCGATCTCGTGCTCGCGCCCGACGATCGGCTCGAGCTCGCCCTGGGCCGCGGCGAGCGAGAGGTTGTGGCCGAGCGAGGCGAGGGCCGGGAAGCGCGCGCGGTCGAGGGTGAAGCGCGCCGCGACGGAGCTCGCGGCGGCCGAGAGCCCCGCGAGCGGCCGCACCACGGAGGGCGGGACGGGCGAGGCGGTCGCGTCGTCCGCCGCGAGGGCGCGCCGGGGCGCGAGCGCGAGGGCGGCCGGCTCGGCGGGGAGGGGGGCCTCGCCGGCGCCCGGGGCCGCGACGGGCCGGCGCGGCGGCGGGAACAGCGGCACGGTGACGCCCGGGCCGGCGCCCTTCGAGGGCCGCGGCTCGGGCACGGCGACGGCGGTGCCCTTCGAGGGCCTGAGGTCCGGCAGGGCGACGGCGGTGCCCTTCGAGGGCCTGAGGTCCGGCACGGCGATGCCGGTGGCCTTCGACGGCCGCAGCTCGGCCGAGGGGCGCGGCGTGCGCTCGGGCCCTTCGCCCTCGCCGCGGGTGCGGCGCGCCGGCGCGGCCTTGGCCGGCGCGGCCGGCTTCTCCGGCGCGCCGCCGTCGTGGACCACCCGGATGGGCGTCCGCCGCGCCTGGACCACGCCGAGGGCGATCTGGAGCGCGGCGGTCCTGAGCCGCGCGAGGTCGACGCCCGACTGCGTGAGGGCCCGGTGCGCGGCGGAGCTGCGGTCGGACAGGAGCGCGAGCAGCAGGTGGAGCGCCGCGGGCTCCTTGGCCGTCGCGCGCTTGGCGACGTCGCGCGCGCCGCCCATGGCCCGGCCGATCGGGTCGGGGCCCTCGTCGTCGACCGAACGGGTCGCCTTGAGCAGGGCCTCGTCGTCGAGCCGCCGATCGCGGAGCAGGTCCGCGGCGGGGCCTCCGCTCAGGGCGATGGCGGCGAGGAGGTGCACGCTCGACAGGCGCTCCTTGCGCTGGGCGGCGAGGTCCTGCGCGAGCTTGCGCAGCGTGACGAGCTCGGCGTGGGAGCGAGGGCTGGTCATCCTTGCAGAGGTCTCCAGGCCCCGGGTTCGCATGCGGGGGGCGGGAGGGCCAAATTTCGGATCGGGGGTTCCGTCCCGTCGGGGCGAGGGGCCGAGGGCGCGGGTGCGCCGGCGGCTCGGCGAGCGCACTGCCGGGGTTGGGTGGCTGCTGGTCGGCCGGCTGCAGGGCGTGCGGGCGCGCGGACGGTGCGGCATGAGCGGAATTGTTCGACGTGACGGCTGCCTGAAGGCTCCTGTCTGAAATTCAATTCCCCCGGAGGGCTCTCGGCAGGCTCCTGTCTGAAATTCAATTCTCCCGGAGGGCTCTCGGCAGGCTCCTGTCTGAAATTCAATTCTCCCGGAGGGCTCTCGGCAGGCTCCTGTCTGAAATTCAATTCTCCCGGAGGGCTCTCGGCAGGCTCCTGTCTGAAATTCAATTCTCCCGGAGGGCTCTCGGCAGGCTCCTGTCTGAAATTCAATTCTCCCGGAGGGCTCTCGGCGGGCAGTGGCCAAAGTTCGCTAGCCGCTCGGTCTGGGTAAGTTTCCTCCTCCGGCGGATCCCCGAACAGCGAGAGCTATACCGGCTTCCTCGGCTTCGGTCGCCACGAGAGTAGGTCGAGCTGCACGGCTTCGGCCGCCTCTGGCGGCGCGGCCGGCTGCGCTGCCTCCGGCGCCCCGAGGACCGCGGACGGCGGCGCAGGGGGCGGCGTCCGTGAGCTCGTTCGCCACGGAATCCTAGCCTCTCCACAGGCACGGCCGTACCTACGCGGTGCGATGGGCGCGAGGTAGGCACTGCCTGGCGTTTCGCAGCCCCGTCTTGGTGCCAGCCAAGGCGGGCACCTTCGGTGGAGGTCCTCTGATTATAGCGATTCCATTGGCAAAAATCGTTGAAACCCGCGCAGAAGAGACTCCGGAAGGACGGGGTATGCCATAACGGAAGGGCCGCGTTGTGCTGTCGCCGATGCGGCGGCTGGTGGCAGCATGCCGAGGTGCATGGGCCGACGAAGTCCGACAGGCGGCTCGTTGCCCGTGCCGGCAAGCGCCTCGGGCTCACCGCGGCAGCGCTCGCCGGGGCCGTTGGCGCTCACGAGAGCGTCCTTTCTCGGGCGCGCCACGGGGAGTTCCCGGGCAAGTACCGCGAGGGGGTCACGTCGCTTCGTCGGCCGAGGCGAGAGCAAGGGCGCCAGCTCGGTGGAAGGTGCCGGCGAAGCGCCCGCGGAGACAGGACCACTAGGCCGCTAGCCCGTGCGTGTACCCACGGGGCTGCTATAGTCTGACGCCATGAATGAGCAGGAATGCTATCTGATCTACACCCGCATCTTCGGCAAGGTCTCCTCGGGCACGAAGCTGACCGACGCCGACTTCGGTGCGACGACGTTTCACGAAGGCTTCACCCCGTACAGCGAGGAAGGGCAGATCGCCGTCTCGATGGCAGCCCAGGACGTCAAGATGGGCGCAGCGATGCGGTCGAAGCCAGAATTTCTCACCGAGCTCCATCGACTCCGCGGGCAATAGAAGCCCGCTCAGGGCGGGCTTACCGGCTCGCGCGCCCACCGCGCGAGCGCGGCCTGGTCTCCACCGCGCTCGGCTACGCCGTCAACCAGGAGCAGCCCCTGCGGCGCTTCCTCGACGACCGTCGCTTGCGCTTGGAGAACAACGCGAGCGAGGCGTGGCTGTTCTTCGGCAGCGACGACCACGCCTCCGCCGCGGCCAACCTCTTCTCGCTCGTCGCGAGCTGCAAGCTCCACCACCTCGACCCCGAGGCCTACCTCGCCGACGTCATCCGCGTGATGCCCTACTGGCCGCGCGGGCGCTACCTCGAGCTCGCCCCGAGGTACTGGGCGCGCACCCGCGCTCGCCTCGTCGCCGAAGAGATGAAGTTGCCCCTCGGGCCGATCACCGTCCCGCCCCCGCTTCCCGCGGAAGAGCAGCGCGCGACGAGCTGACCGGGCCGGTTCCATCGCGCCCATCCTGCACCAGCTGACCGACGTTGGGGGCTACGGCGCTTGGCGCAGCGCTTACGTTCAGCCGGGCCGGCGGGCGTCGAGCTGCCGCCGGGCTCAGCGGGCAATCTGGACGGGCGTCGGGCTTCATTATCGGCGCGAGCTTATGCGCGTCTCCGGTCCCCGCGGCGGCGACGCAATATTTACTCTGGGTACTTGATGTAATTTAGCTCAATACGAACATTCGTCCATCCCCTCCTTCCGGGATCAAACCTTCCAGATGGCCCCAGAGCATGAACGCGAACGCGGATCGTGCGAGGCGCGGTAATGCCGGTGCCTGGAATAATCTCGATGGGGTCCGCCCATTCGTGCTCGATCCAGTTTTCGGATCCGTTTTCGCTCACACGGTTCTCTTTGTAGCTGCTCTCAACAATAATGTAACCAGGAGGCACTGTATAGGTTTCCCAATCTGAATAACAGGAGCTGCGGGCGCCGTCCCATGTTGTGCCTACAGTTGTGCACTCGACAATCATCTCATGCGGAAATGTCTCGGCCGCCTGCGCCATGTGCGTCAGTTGGCACGCTGCGACAAAGGCAGACGTAGTCAACGGAACTAGGTGCTTCATGCTGTCCCCTTTTTACAAGTTTGCGCTTTGACCGAAAATCCGATGTTTAGTGTGTGCGGACATTTGTAATGTGTTCGTGGTCAAAGCGTCTATGCGCAGTCTTGGATGTCGCAGGTTGCGCTGCCAACTCGACGATTCGACATGTTGATATGATCCGTGCTCGATGAAGCCAGGAGATGCAGAGCAAAGCCGGGAGGCTGTAAGGCGTGCAGTCCGATGGCGGAATCAGCGCCCGGCGACCGAGCAGTTCGCCCCGCTCCCCGAGCTGGAAGGACACCTAATTGCCCGGTGGATGAGGACAGCTCGGAAGGACGTGATCAGGATTGAGACGGTCTCCTTGCGGGCGTCGGCGAGCCATACGGATCCCGCGGCGACTCCAGGCAAGCGGATGGCTCGACTATCGACGCGAGCTTGCTCGCCCCTCCGCTGCTGGGGCCAGCCCGAGCAGCCGACCGAGCGCCTCGTGCGCGACCCGGGCTGCCACGTCCCCGAGCGCGACGGCGCGGGTGAGCGTCTCGGCGAGCGAGGCGACCAGGGCGGCCCGAGGCGACGGATCGACCATCACGAACTCCCCGGGCCGGGGCCTCGGCGGTTGGCCCGGGTTGGGGCCATGCCTTCCGACGATGAGGCAGCCCTGAGGTCAAGGGCTTGAGCGCTCTCTTTGCGCGGCTGGCCGGCTTCGGCTCGGCAGCGGCGGCGCTCGGCGTCGTCAGTGCAGGTCGTTTCGGCATGGACATCTCCCTTCGCCCTGGTCGGGCGTCGTTCCGCTTGTGCTTGAGCGCCTCGTCGCGTCCGCAGGAGCGAGCTGTGGCTCGATCGACGATCCGCATTCACAGGCCGGCGGTCGCCCTGGTGGCCTGGATGCACACTGGGGTCCGAAACGGGACCGTGGAGGCGCATTCTAGGGGACGGCATGTTCGACCCACAGGCCGGTCACCCGGAAGGCTTCCGCGCTCATCCACGTGGCCCTCTTTCACGCTCCCAGCGTGACGCGCTCGTGGCGCACGTTCCCGTAGGGGGAAAGTCAGTGCATCGAGGCCCTCCTTGAGGTCGAGACCGGCCTCGACCGAGCCGTTGCCCGAGCGACGCCGAGTCCCTTGTCGATCGAGCGCTGCCGGCGGCGCGCCTTGGCCGCGGCCTCCTTCATGCTTTGCGCCTGCTGCTCGATCGACTGTGCTTGCAGCCGCAGGCCCTTGGCCGAAGCGACCGCTGCGCTCTGCGCATCGTAGACCATGCCGTCGCGCCACATGGCCCACAGCACCCCCGACAACCGCCGCGCCAGCGCCACGACCGCGACGTGGCGACCCCGGCGCTCATCGATGGCCTTTGCCCATCGGCGCAGCGGGTCGTCGCCGCTCTTGTGCCGCAGGATCGTGTGCGCGGCCTGCGTCAGCAGCGCGCGCAGATAGCCGTTGCCTTGCTTGGTGATCGAGCCCAGCCGCTGCTTGCCGCGCCCCCCGGAGGTGTCCTCCAGGGGGACCAGGCCGAGATAGGAGGCGAGCTGGTGGGCGTGGTGAAAGCGCTTGGCTTCGTCCACCACCGAGACGAACGCGGCAGCGACGACCAGCCCCACGCCGGGAGCCGTGGTCAGCCGCACGATCACCGGCTCGTGGGTGCACAGCTGCTCGAGCGCGGCATCGGCCAGCGCGATCTGAGGGGTGAGCATCTCCAGCGCTGTCACCAGAGGTCCAACGAGCTGGCGAGTCTCGGCCGGCAAGGCTGCCGCGCTCAGCACCGTGAGGAATCCCTCGGTGGTGCACCTCGCGAGCTTGTGTCCGCAAGCGCGCAGGATGCCGCGCACGGTAGTGACGTACTGGGCCCGCGTCTCAACCAACGCGCGCCGGACGGCCAGCTGGTGGCGAATGGCCCGCCGGTGAGGCGACAGCACGTGTGCGAGTGGAATGCCCCCGCGCTCGACGGCGCGCGCTAACGCCTCGGCATCAAGGCGGTCATTCTTGCGGCCGTGCTGGCCGATGCCGAGCTGACGAGCTCGCGTGGTGTCGACGACCAGCACGTCGTGACCCCAGTCGCGCAGCTTGTCGTGCACCGCCCAGGCCTCGCGGCAGGCCTCGATCGCCACCCGGGCCGGCGAGGACGACGGGCCGAGGAGATCCTGCAGCGAATCCAGCGAGCGAACCGTGCGCCGTAGCACCACGGCCCCGCCCGCCACCTCGCAGAATGAGATCTCATGGACCCCCAGATCCAGCGCTACACTTCGCATGGCTGACCTCTCCTGGGCCCCCGTCTTCTGCGTCCTCGAACGCGTGGGGGTGCCCGCAGGCAACCCTGCAGGCGAGAGGTCAGCCACATTGCTCGCTGCTCCGAGCGGCTCTTTCTTGCTCGCTCCTCTCCGGAGCCTGGAGCCCCCGCCGGAGGCCTCCGTCCGCCCATCGCCCGCAGCTTTGTCCGGCTGGAGCGCGCAGGGGGAGTCAAGGGCGGCGGAGCCGGCGAGCTCCGCTCGCGAACCCTTGACGCCTCCGAGCACTCCAGCACCCTCGGCTGCCGATGGGCCGACCTCCACGGTGCGGCGGGCTGTCTTCGCAGGCCCCGCCGCGCGAACGCGTCGAGCAGAGGCTTGGGTCGGTACGGTCGGCATCATGGGTCCAGGCGCGCCGTGGGCTGCCTCATTCCATCTAAGGGGAGCGATGGGTGGTCCGGTGCCCCCAAAATCGCGGCAAACGCGACAGATTGCGACGGTTCGGCACCACAAAATCGTTGCCCGAGGTCGCGCGTCTGGACGGGCCCGTGGGGGACCGCGCCTGCTGCTCGGCCACGCGGTGAGGGGCCGCGAAGGCCACCTCCCGGCGGCCGTGAGTTTTGCTACCGGCGCCTGCCTGTTAAGCCCTCCGGTTCCGGAGGAAGGCCGAGAAGCCGACCGATCGCCTCATGGCCGACACGGGCCGCATCCTCATCGCCGAGGGCGACGGCACGGCTCAGGGTGCCGACCAGCGAAGCAACCACGGCGGCCCGAGGCGACGCCTCGACCGGCGCGAGCTCCCGGGACCTGAGGCCCGCCGGATGGGCCCCGGGTCGGGTCCACGCCCTGCGGGCGGCTGCGATCCGTCGTCACGGTCTCCCAAAACTGCGGGGGGTCCGAAGGATCGCGACGGTTCGACACCGCAAATTCGTTCCTCCAAGAAAAGATGGGTGGCACCGCGTCTCCGCGGTGGAGAGGCCTGGTCATGGTCAAGGTGCCAGTCGATTCGTCAAAGTGAGCAGTTTGCGATAGCGGACCTCGGATGGGGCCCGTAGGTTCGCTTTTCCCCACCACATTGCGGGCACGTCCGCTCCTCGTCGGGGACCGGTACGACGCGCGTCTCACGCGGCAGGTGCTCTGGAAGCGGCGCGCGCCCACCCCGTCCTCGCGGCGGCTTCGGCGGTGCATGGGGTTGCGGCACCAGCCCCTGCTCCGGCTGCAGCGGAGCGTCCGCCCCGGGCTCGGAGCCCGCCGCCCCTGGCGGCGCTTTCGCCCCGAGCTCGGTAAACATCAGCATCCGCTGCTCGGTCGAGACTTGCTGGCTCTTGCGGCCGTACAGCTCGCGCAGCACGCGCGCGAGCCTCGCCGAGAGCGCGGTGTTCTTGTCGCGCAGCTGGACCTGCGGCGTACCGCACCGACGGCGGCAGCGTCAGCACGGCGTCGCCTCGGCCGCGAGCGCCAGTTCCCGCTCGAGCGTGGTCGGGTCGAAGCCCGGCCGGACCCGCACCACCCGCCCGCCGCGCTCAGGCAGCGGGCGGCCGGGAGCGGCGGCGCCGGCGACCCCGCCGCGGCGGCTCCGCCGCGCCCCGGCCGCCCGTGCGGCGGGCGGATCCTGCGGTCCCGTGGGACATGTCGTGGAGGGCATGTCTCCCGGAAGACATGGTCTCACCGAGTGACGTGCGCGAACGCAGGAGTGCACGCGAATTCGAGCGCAACCCCGCGGTGCGGTGATCGTCGGCCGGCGCGGGGGTCCTCGCGGTGAATGCCGGCGCGTGTTGCTGCGTACAGTCCGCGAACTCCGCGAGCCTCGGATCGCCGCCGCGGTCGGCGAGGCGGCGATGCGCTGACGTGGATGCTTTACCCGGTCGCGTCGCGTCTCGTACGCTCGGAAGCGGTGCGCGCTCGAGGATGCGCGCGGCGGCCGGGCGCGACGATCGACGGGTAACGAGGCACAATCATGGCAGAACAGGGCGCGTACACGTTCACCGCGAAGCTGCACGAGAGCGCGGGCGTGGTGATCCATCGGGCCGTCCGCGCCCGCGACGGCGCCCGCGTGGTCGTCAAGATCGGCAAGGGCGGGCCGCTCGCGCCGGCGATCCACGGCGCGCTGCGGCGGGAGTTCGCGGTGCTGCGATCGCTCGACCTGCCGGGGGTGATCAAGGCGCACGAGCTCGAGACGATCGGCGACGAGCTCGCGCTGGTGCTCGAGGACTGCGGCGGCCGCTCGCTCGACGTGCTGTTCCACGCCGGCGCCCTCGACCTCGCGGCGGTGCTGGCGATCGGCGTCGAGGTGGCGGGCACGCTCGACCTGCTGCACCGCTATCCGCTCCTGCACCGCGACGTCAAGCCGCACAACATCGTCTACGACCCGGCGACCGGGCAGGTGAAGCTGATCGACTTCAGCCTGGCGATCACCGGCGGCGAGGACGGCGCGCCGCGCGTCGACGCGGGCGCGGGGATGGCGGGCACGCTGGCGTACATGTCGCCCGAGCAGACCGGGCGGATGAACCGGCCGGTCGACGCGCGCTCGGACCTGTACTCGCTCGGCGTGACGCTCTACGAGCTGGTGACCGGGGTGCTGCCGTTCGAGGCCGGCGACGCGATGGCGCTGGTCCACAGCCAGCTCGCGCGCGTGCCGGTCGCCCCGGCGGTGCTGATGCCGAAGGTGCCGCCGGTGCTGTCGGACATCATCATGAAGCTGCTCGCCAAGGCGGCCGAGGATCGCTACCAGAGCGCGGCCGGGCTGCGGGCCGACCTGCAGCGCTGCGCGGCCGCGTGGGCGGCGACGGGGACGATCGAGCCGTTCGCGCTCGGCAGCGCCGACCGGCCGTCGACCCCGCGGATCCCGCCGCGCCTGTACGGCCGGCAGCAGGAGATCGACGTCCTGCTCGCGACCTCCACCGGCGTCGCCGACGGCGCGCGCACGCTGCTGCTCGTGCGCGGGCCCGGCGGCGCCGGCAAGTCGGCGCTGGTCCAGACGCTGGCGGCGCCGGTCGCCCGCCGCGGCGGGTTCTTCGTCGCCGCCAAGTGCGATCAATACGACCGCGGCGCGCCGTACGCCCCGATCGCCGCGGCGCTGCGCGAGCTGTGCCGCACCCTGCTGACGGCCGCGCCCGAGGTCCTCGAGGCGTGGCGGCGCGCCCTCGCGTCCGCCCTCGGCAGCAGCGGCAAGCTCCTCACCGATCTGATCCCCGAGCTCGAGCTCATCGTCGGCCCGCAGCCCGAGGTCCCGCGGCTCGGCCCGGCCGAGTCGCAGAACCGCTTCAACCTGATCTTCACCGCCCTGCTGCGGGTCTTCGCCGCCGCCGACCACCCGCTCGTGCTCGCGTTCGACGATCTGCAGTGGGCCGACCCGGCGTCGCTGCGCCTCTTGCAAGAGATGCTGCTCGACGCCGAATGCAGGTACCTGCTGGTGGTCGGCGCTTACCGCGACGACGAGGTGGGCCCCGGGCACCCGCTGCCGGCCGCGCTGGCCGATCTGCGCGCGGCGGGGGTCGAGGTCGGCGACGTGCCGCTCGGTCCGCTGGCGCTCGCCGACGTCGAGGAGCTGCTGGCGGACACGCTGGTGATGGAACGGCCGCAGGTCGCCGCGCTGGCGCGGATCGTCGGCGAGAAGACCCACTGCAACCCGTTCTTCATCGGCCAGTTCCTGCTGCTGCTCGCCGAGGACGGTCTCCTGCGCTGGGACCCCGCCGCGTGCCGGTGGGCGTGGGACGACGCGCAGGTGCAGGCGCGCGACGTCACCGACAACGTCGTCACCCTCGTCACCAGCAAGATCCGCCGCCTGACCCCCGCGGCCCAGCGGCTGCTGCAGCGGGCCGCGTGCGTCGGCTATCGCTTCTCGTGGCGCGTGCTCGCGGCCGTCGGAAGCGACGACGGTGACGACACGACCGCGGCGCTCGGCGAGCTGGTCCGCGAGGGCCTGGTGGTGCCGCTCGCCGGCGGCGAGGGCGACGATCTCCACCGCTTCCTCCACGACCGCGTGCAGCAGGCCGCCGACTCGCTGCTGGCGAGCGAGGTGCGGGAGGCGACGCACCTGCGCGTCGGCCGGCTGCTGCGCGACGCGTACCCGGCGGGCGTGCCCGACGAGGCGCTGTTCGAGGTCGTCGGCCACCTCGACCTGGCGCTGCCGCGGATCGGCGGCGACGAGCGGCTCGAGCTTTCGCGGCTCAACCTCCGCGCGGGCCGGCGGGCGCGCGCGGCGACGGCCTACCACGCGGCGCGGCAGTACTTCCAGGCCGGCTGCGAGTGCCTCGGCGCCGACCCGTGGGCGCGCTGGTTCGAGCTCGGGTTCGCGCTGCGCGTCGAGCTGGCCGAGTGCGCGTACCTGTGCGGGGCGTTCGCCGAGGCCGACGCGCTGTTCGAGGAGGCGCTCGCGCGGGCGCGCTCGCGCGAGGAGCGGGCGCAGGTCTACGACCTCCGCGTCCTCCTACACGCGGCGATGGGCGACTTCGCGGCGGTGGTCGCGGCCGGGCGCGCGGCGCTGGCGATGTACGGCTTCGGCCTGCCCGATGAGGGCCCGGCGCTGCAGGAGGCCGTCGCGGCCGCGTTCGCGGCGGCCCACGAGAACCTCGGCGAGCGGCGGATCGGCGCCCTGCTCGACGCCCCGCCGGCGCGCGACCCGGACGTCGAGGTCGTGATGCGGCTCCTGGCGTCGATGTCGGGGCCGGTGTTCGTCGGCAGGCCGGCGCTGTTCCCCCTGATCGTGCTGCACATGGTCAACCTGTCTCTGCGCCACGGCAACGTCGACGGGTCGGACTACAGCTACGCGGTGTACAGCATCCTGCTCGCCGGCGTCGCCGGCGAGCTCGGCAAGGCCTACGAGTTCGGCGAGCTCGGGGTCAAGCTCAACGAGCGCACCGGCAACCTGCGCACCCGCTGCATGGTGCACTTTTTGTTCGGCACGTCGATCGTGTTCTACCGCCAGCCGTACTCGGCCGGCGAGGAGCACCGCGATTCGGCGCGGCGCGTCGCGCTCGAGGTCGGCAACTTCGCCTACGTGTCGTTCTACTGCCTGCAATCGGCCGCGCTGGCGCTGATCGCCGACGCCGACATCCGCGGCGCCGAGGCCCGCATCGACGACGTCACGGCGCTGCTGCGGAAGACCCGCGACGTCGCGTCGACGGCGGTGGTCGAGTTCATGCGCCGCGTGGCCGTCAACTTGATGGGCGAGTCGGCGACGAGCGCCCTCGGCGGTGACGGCTTCGATGAGGACGCGTTCGTCGCCCACATGCCGCCCGGGGGGCTCGTGCCGTGGCTCTACGCGGTCAGCAAGCTGCGCCTCGCCTACCTGTACGGCGAGTACGAGCGCGGGCTCGAGCTCGCCGCCCGCGCCCGCGAGCTGCACGAGAGCGGGGCCGGGGCCGGGCACATGTACTCGCCCGAGCAGTACTCCTATTCGGGCCTGGTCGCCGCGGCCCGCTGGGACGCGGCCGGCGAGGCGGAGCGCGAGGCGCTGGCGCAACGGCTCGAGCGCGAGCGCGCGGCCCTGCGGCCGTGGTCGACGAGCAACCCGTCGCAGTTCGTGGCGCTCCAGCACCTGCTCGACGCCGAGGCGGCGCGCCTGGCCGGCCGCGACGCCGAGGCGATCGCGGGCTACGAGCAGGCGATCGCCGAGGCGCAGGCGCGCGGGTTCGTGCTCCACGCGGCGCTGGCGAGCGAGTGCGCGGCGCGGCTGCACCTGCGCCGCAACCGTCGCGCGCTGGCCGGCGCCTACCTGCAGGACGCCCACGTCGGCTTCGCCCGCTGGGGCGCGGCCGCCAAGGCGAGCCAGCTGCTGCTCACCCGCGCCGACCTGCTCGCCCCGCCCGCGCCCGCGCGCGCCGGGCACAGCACGAGCCGCTCGACGACCACCACCCGCATGCTCGGCGGCTCGCTCGACCTCGAGGGCCTGATGCGCGCCGCCCAGGCGGTCGCCGGCGAGCTCGAGCTCGACCGGCTGCTCGACCGCCTGATGCGGATCGTCATGCTCCGCGCCGGCGCCCAGCGCGGCTTCCTGCTCGTGCCGCAGGGCGAGGACCTGTCGATCGCCGCCGAGATGCGCACCGCGCCCGACGAGGTCCGCGTCGGCCTCGACCAGCCGATGCGCGACGACGCCGCCCTGGCGACCTCGGTGGTCCGCTTCGTCGCCCGCAGCCGCGAGGGCGTGCTGCTCGGCGACGCCGGCGCCGAGCCCCGCTTCGCCCGCGACCCCTACGTCGCCAGCCAGCGCCCGCGTTCGGTGCTGTGCCTGCCGCTGCTCCACCAGGGCCGGCTGTCGGGGATCCTCTACGTCGAGAACAACGCGATCCGCGACGCCTTCGCGCCCGAGCGCGTCGAGCTGCTGCAGCTGCTGTCGGCGCAGGCGGCGGTGGCGATCGAGAACGCCCGGCTGTACGCCAGCGTGCACCAGGCCCGCGAGCAGCTCGAGCAGCAGGTCGAGGCGCGCACACACGAGCTACAGACCGCGCTCGAGCAGCTCCAGGCGGTCAACGCCGACCTGGTGCGCCAGGGCGAGGCGCTGCGTGAGGCTCACGCGCAGACGCGCCGCGAGATCGGCGAGCGCGAGCGGGCCGAGCGCGAGCGGTCGGCGGCGCAGGCGGAGATCTTGCGCGTCCAGGAGGAGCGCCTGGCGGACATGGCGGCGCCGCTGCTGCCCATCACGGAGAGGATCGTGGTGATGCCGCTGATCGGGGTGCTCGACGACGCCCGCGCGTCGCAGGTGCTGGCGACGGCCCTCGAGGGCTCGGTCCGCACGCGCGCGCAGGTGGTGATCCTCGACATCACCGGCGTGCGCCAGCTCGATGCCGCCCCGGCGGCGATCCTCGTCCGGGCCGCGAGCGCGCTGCGCCTGGTCGGCGCCCAGGCGATCCTCACCGGGGTGCGGCCCGAGGCGGCCCAGCTGCTCGTCCGCGACGCCGCCGGGCTCGACGGCCTGCTGACGCTCGGCACGCTGCAGAGCGGCATGGCCTACGCGCTCGCCCATACCCGCGGCTGAGGCGCCGGCGCCGCGGCCGGGGCATTTCTACTTCCTCGCCAACCACGCGGTCCGCTGTCCGGGGCGCGGGCGTGTGGCGCGACGGCAATCTTTGCCGTGCCTCTGCCTCTCATGGCTGGCAATCCTTGCCAGGAGGGCAAGGACTGCCATGCGCGCGTTGCGCCCGCGGGCGAGCTCGATTGCGCGGCAGCCGCTCGTTCGCTGCGCTCGGTTCGTCGCGTCGCCCGCTTTCGCCGGAAGGGCCTTTGCGGGGCTGGGCGGCATACCGTTTGCGATAGCGCTCCGGCAGCCGGGCTGCCGCGGACGAGGCCCAGAGGAGGCGAAGCGGTGTGTCCAGCAATCGAGAGGGAGCGAGACGCGAACCGTCTCAGAAAATTCCTAGGGAGAGAGAAAATGAATCTGAACATCAGAATGGTACTTCCGTTGACGCTCATCGGGGCCGCAGTCGTTCTCGGCGGTTGTGTTGGCGCAGAGCTCATCGAAGGTGATGATGAGGCCCCGCTCGAGGCGGAGGCGTCGATCGATCCCGAGGCGGAAGAGGCGGTCGCGCCCGGCGAGGTAGAGGCCGTCGGGGCCGCGCAGCAAGCGGCTGCAATCACACCCACGACCCGATGGGAGTGCGTCTGGGGGCTCATCCCGGTGGGCACGGTCTCCATCTGGTGGGGCCATACGCAGGGTGACGCCGCCTGGGCGTGCAACAACTGGATCTCCTTTTGCGGCAATGCCGGGGGCTGCTCGGCGTTCGGCCCGCTTCGGTAGACGAACGCGCCAGTGGGCGGCCAGCCAGCGGGACGCCCGTGATGTCGAGGATCGCGATCCTGACCTGCTGCCGCGAGATGCGGTCGCGCAGGAGCGCACCGTCGTCACGAGCTCAGCAGACCGTCCTCAGATGATCAGGATGACATCGATATCGCCGTCGCCCGGGAGCGCCGCCCCCGCGGGCACGTGAGGCGCGTTGGCCGGCGCCAGGCGGAGCGCGCCGCACGACCGCGGCCCCGCCTCGGGCGGAGCCCCGCCGGCGTCGGCCTGGCCTCCGCGCCGCTCGCCGTGCGCGCGCTCCGCGCAGCCGGTGATCGCGGCGCGGACCGCGCGGAAGACGCTCTCCGCGTCGAGCCCGCCGAGCTCCCGAGCCGCCCTGGCGAGGCGCTCGTCGACGCATCGGGCGCACGGCGTGGAGCTCGCCGCGAGCCGCACGATGAGCGTCGCCTCCGGACTGGCGAGCTCTACCTTGTCGAAGGGCACCGCGAGCGACGAGCCGATGCCGACATCGACGCTGACGAGGAGGGTGTCGCCGTCGCGCACCACCACGGTCTCGCGCGGATGTCGGCCGCTCACGCGTTCTGGAGCTGACTCACGATAACTTGTGTTGACGAGGATCCACAGTCGATCCGAGCTCGCCTGTCCGCTCTTCTCCACAGCGTCGCTGGTGCGGCTCTCTGCCATTCGCACTCCCTCCGAGGAGGCGAACCTATCGCCGCCGGAGGCGGACGGCGATGGGTCCACCGGACAGACAATGTCCTGACCAGCAGGTCCGCCGGGGACGCTGCTGCCCCCGGGCGAGCGCGCGAGAGCCGCGAGGGCTCGCTGCGTCCGTTGCGCCGTGCGGCGCAAGGCGGTAAGCACAACCACCGACTGGAGGCTGAAGCGTGGATGAGCCGGAGCGACGCGACGAGGACCCGGAGCAGGGCGCGGGCGAAGGCGGAACGGACCGCGCGTCGCTCGGTATCTTGTTCCTCGCAGCGGCGTTCGCGCTCGCGCTGCTGCTGACCGTGGTGGGCCTCCTGGCCTTCGCGGCGATGAGCCCGCGGTCGCCGGCGTCGCCCGCGCTGCGCGGCGAGCGGGACGGCGCCGATGCCGCGCTGCTCGGCGATCGGGTCTGCGTCGCGCCCCTCCTGCACGGCGACGCTTCACGGGCCGTCTGAGGCGCGCGCGGGCGCGGCGTCGAGCTCGACTGCCGCGCGCGAGCACGACGCCGCGCGAGCTCGGCTGCTGCGGGGGGGCGTGCCACCGCGCGAGCTCGGCTGCTGCGAGGGAAGCGCGCCGCCGCGTGCGCTCGGCTGCTGCGAGAGGGCGTTGCCGCCGCGTGCGCTCGGCTGGGTGCGTTCGGCTGCTGGGTGCGCTCGGCTGCCGCGCGGGCTAGCCGCAGGTCTTCTGGACGATGGCGAGCAGCGCCCCGAAGTCGACGGGCTTCTTCAGGTAGGCCGTGCCCTCGGGCGGGCCGTCGTGGCCGGAGACGATGGTCACCGGGATGGCCGCGAGCGCGTGCACCTGCTTCAACGCGGCGAGCATCTCCTCGCCGGTCATCACCGGCATCATCAAATCGAGCAGGATGAGCCCGGGCGGCGGATCTGCCTCGTGCAGCAGATCGAGCGCCTCCCTGCCGTTGCTGGCGCAGTAGACATCGTAGCCCGAGGCTTCGAGCATCTCGCGGAGCATCTCGCGGAGCTCGGCGTCGTCGTCGACCAGGAGGACGGGGGCGCGCGGATTCGGGGGAATCGGCGTCAGGCGCGGCGCGCCGGGCCCGTCGGTTGGCCGTGGTTCACTCATTTCTGTCACCTCTCCCAGGCTGCGCGAGCATGCCGAAGCGATAGCAGGCGCATGCCGCGCACGCATTGCATGGTGTCAGCATCTTCGGATCTTCTCCGGATCCATGGTCCCGGGCTGCGCGAGGCGGCTCCGGCTCCACGCCCCATCGGAGGGCAAGGGGCGTGGCGGGAGCGCGGGCGCCGCGAGCGAAGCCATGCGAAGCGCCGAGGGTTACGGGAGTTGCGCCGCGGGTCAAGCTTCTCGGCTCGCCGGCAGCGACACGACGCCCGCCGCGCCGCTTTGGCCGGCGCCGCCGCGCCCGCTGCCGCCGCCAGCGCCGCCGCTCTGGCGAGCGCCGCCGTGCCCGCTGCCGCCGCCAGCGCCGCCGCTTTGGCCGGCGCCGCCGTGCCCGCTGCCGCCGCCAGCGCCGCCGCTTTCGCCGGCGCCGCCGCCCCCGCTGCCCGCGCTGCCCCCGCCGCGCTCGCCCCCGCCGCCCGCGCCCTCCGCGGAGCCGGACCGGAACCCGAGCGCGCGCGCCTGGGCGGGGCGCGTGTGGCGACGGCGCCATATCACCGCGTCGAGCGCGTAATGGGCCGCCTGCGGCAGCGCGAGCAGCGGCACGAGCAGCGCCCGTGCGCGCGGGCCGAGCAGCGGCTCGTCCACGGCGCCGCCGAAGAGCTCCGGCCGGTCGTGCCAGACCAGCCGATCCCAGACCATCTCCTCGACGAACGCGAGCGCCAGCGCGAGCCCGAGGAAGGCGAGGAGCCCGCCGGCGAGGACCCGCGCGAGCAGCGAGCGGGGCGCCTCGCGGGCGCGCTCCCGCGCGTACGCGAACACGAGCGCCATGTACGGCACCCCGTGGACGATCACGTTCGCGACCGTGAACTGGAAGTCGCTGTTCGTGGCGACGATGCCGACGTACCACGTGGCCGCGGTCGTGCTCACGACCACGTGCTTGCCGAGGTTCACCGGCGCGCGGGCGACGCAGGCCCGGTGGAGCGCGCGGGCGACGTACGCGACGGCGAGCGCGGCGTACACCGCGCCGAGCGGGCCCACCGCGGCCGCGAGCCGCGGGGAGCTCACGAAATCGCCGTCCACGAACCACGCGAACGCGCGCGGCGGGTGCGCGTGCCAGTAGAGGAGCGGCCACCCGGTCGCCGCGTAGACGAGGGCGTCGTCGAGGAGGCGATCGACGCGCGAGCGCTCGCCCGCCAGCGCGCGGTAGATCGCGACCCACCCGATCTGCTGGCGCACGAAGTGGATCACGGCGGCGTAGGCGAGCGCGCGCCAGAACGTGAGCTCGGAGGCGAAGTGCAGCGCGACGCCGGCGGCGTAGCAGGCGAGCGGCACGGCGGCGTAGAGCGCGGGGTGGCGGCGGAGCTCCTCGGGATCGAGGTAGGTGCGGAAGAGCGTCGTGTGCACGTGGGCCACGTCGACGCCGACCACGAACAGCAGGAAGCCCCAGGCCGGGAGCGCGCCGCCCGAGGAGAGCGCCGCGAGGGCGAGCGCGACCGCCGCGGAGCCGCCGAAGACCGCGAGGTCGACGCCGCGGCCCCACAGGAAGCCGCCGCGGGCCGCGGCGGGAGGCGCGGCCGGCAGCGCGCCGAGGAGGCCGGGCCCGGCCGTGGCCAACGCCGAGACCCGCGCGTCAGCCGTGGATGGCCGCGGAGATGATCCAGGCGAGGCCCAGGATCACCGAGCCGATCACGATCGCGAGCGCCGTGTTCTGGTCCTCCTCGATCTCCTTGCGGATGGAGAACGGGGTCAGCTTCGTGATCAGCACGAACGCCAGCAGGAACACGACCAGCCCCAGGGCCACGAAGACGAGCGTTCCGACTATGGCTTTCATCAGGTTTTGAGCGTCGGGCATCGGCGGTTCTCTCTGAGCGCGGGGCGGCGCGCGGTCGCGACCTCGGAAGCTGCGGCGTGAGCCTACGCGAGACCGCCGGCAGCGTGAAGCGCGGTCGCCGCGTCGCGCGGCGACCGCGCCCGGCCGGCGACGTGCTATCGCCCTTCCGTGTCCACGACCGCGAGCCGAACCCTGCTCCGCGGCGCCCTCACGGCCGGGCTCGCGGCGCTCGGCCTGCTGAGCGCAGGCGCGCCGTGTCCCGCCGCCGCTGCGCCGCCGTCCGGAAAGCCCGCGCCGGCCGCCGCGGCGAAGCCCGCCCACAAGCCGGCGCCCGCCGCCGCGGCGAAGCCCGCCCACAAGCCGGCGCCCGCCGCCGCGGCGAGGCCCGCCCACAAGCCGGCGCCCGCCGCCGCGCGCCCGCCGCGCGCCGCCGCGGCCTCGCCGAAGGGCGCCGCGGCGCCGCCTTCGGAAGCGCCGATCGAGCTCGCGATCCCCGTCGAGCGCGCCACGCTCCAGAACGGGCTGCGCGTCGTGATGAGCCCCGACAAGAGCTCGCCCACGGTCGCGGTGGCCGTCACCTACGACGCCGGCTCGCGCGACGAGCCGAACGGCAGGAGCGGCGTCGCGCGCCTCGTGATGGGATTGATGGCCCGCGGCAGCCGCAACGTGGCCGACGGCGAGCACCTGCGCCTCGTGGCCGAGCGCGGCGGCGAGCTCCACGCCGAGACGGAGGTCGACCGCACCACCTACGCGGAGACGCTGCCCGCGAACGAGCTCGCGCTGGCCCTGTGGCTCGAGGCCGATCGCATGAGGTCGCTCGACCTGAGCGCGCAGTCCTTCGAGGCGCAGCGCAGGGACGCGCAGGAGCGCCGCGGCGCGATCCTCGGCGCCGCCTACGGCCAGGGCGCCACCCGCCTGCGCGAGCTCGTCTTCCAGGGGTACTGGCCCCACGAGCACCCCGCGCTCGGCGGCGCGGACGACCTCGCCGGCGCCGAGCTCTCCTGGGCCCGCGACTTCCACGCCGCCCACTACGGGCCGAACCGCGCGGTGCTCGCGATCGCCGGCGGCTTCGACGCCGGCGAGGCGATGGAGCTCGTGCACCGGTACTTCGACGGCATCCCCGCGGTCTCCGCCGCGCCCTTCAAGGACGTCCCGTTCCCCGAGCAGACGAGCCAGCGCACCGGCGTCGTGAGGGACGCCGCCGCCCGCGCGCCGGCCATCCTCTACGGGTGGGCCGTGCCGCCGCTCGAGCACCCGGATCACCCCGCGCTCTCGCTCGCGGCCTTCCTGCTCGGCGGCGGCGAGAGCTCGCGCCTCGAGGCGCTCCTCGTCGGGGACAAGGCGGCCGCGCAGTCGGTGCGGGTCGCGATGGACCGCCACCGCGGGCCCGACCTCTTCTCCATCGACGTGCGGCTCGCCGAGGGCGCCCGCGTCGGCGACGTCGAGAAGCTCATCGAGGGCGAGATCCGGACGCTCGCGACGGCGGGGCCGCCGGCGGCCGAGCTCTCGCGGGCGCGCCGGCAGCTCCAGTCGGCGTTCGTGTCGGGCCTCGCGGGCGCGAGCGCGCGGGCGCGGGCGCTCGCCGAGCACGAGCTCCTCTTCGGGGACGCGAGCCGCCTGAACGGGGAGCTCGCCCGCTACTTCGCGGTGACCCGGGAGGACGTGCAGCGCGCCGTGCGCGATCACCTCGGCCCGACGCGCCGGACCATCGTGGAGACCTACCCGCCCGCGATGCCGGGAGCCGCCCCGCCGCCGCGCGCGTCGGCCGGCGCGCCGCGGGCCGCGGCCCCGGCCGCGCCGGGCAAGGGCCAGGACAAGGCCACGCCGGCCAAGGGCCCGGCGAAGGCGCGCGGCGCGGCGGCCCGGCCCGCGCCGAAGAAGAAGCCGGCGAAGACGGCGAAACCCAGGAAGAAGTGACGGCATGAGCGAGCGAATCCACCGACGCGGACGGCGCGCGCGACGGACGGCGCGCCCCTATCTCTCCTGGGCCGCGGCGCTCGTCGCGGCCGCGGCGTGCGGCTGCGCCCCCGCCGCGCGCCCCCCGCGCCCGCCCGCGCAGGCGGCCGCGCCGGCCAAGGGCGCGGCGGAGGCGCCGCCCCCGAGGCCGCGCGCCGGGAGCAGCCCCCGCCGTCCGGCCCCGCGCGGCCCGCGCGCATGCCCCCGATCGCGTGGGCCGAGCTCCCGAGCGGCCTGAGCGTCGCCACGGCGGTGAACCGCGCGCTGCCGCTCGTGGAGGTCCGGGTCGTCGTCCACGGCGGGTCCGCGGCCGACGGCGAGCGCACGGGGCTCGCCGCGCTCACCGGCGAGCTCCTCCTGCGCGGCGGCGCCGGCCACCTCCCCGGCCGCGAGCTGCTCGCGCGCCTCGAGTCGCTCGGCGCCTCCGTGTCGGTGGACACCGGCCTCGACGCCACGGTGATCCGCCTGCGCACGACCAGCGATCGCCTCGCCGAGGCGATCGAGCTGCTCGGGCTGCTCGTGCAGCGGCCGCGCCTCGACGCCGCGGAGCTCGCCAAGCTGAAGGCCCGCGCGGCCGAGGCGGCGCGGGACCGCGCGCACGCGGACGGCCGCTGGGGCGCGATGATGATCCTCTTCCGCGACCTCTACGCGCTCCCGACCGAGCTGCACCCGTACGCCTCGTTCGGGGCGACCGCGGCGGAGCTCGCGAAGATCACCGCCGCCGACTGCCGCGCGTTCCACACGGCGTGGTACGTCCCGAAGAACACCGTGGTCGTGGTGGCGGGCGACACGACGCCCGAGGCCGCGCGCGCCGCGGTCGAGAAGGCGTTCACCGACCGGAGGGCCGACGAGCCGCCGGCGCTCTCGTTCACCGATCCCATGCCCCCGGGGTCGCTCAAGCTCACCGTCGTCGATCGCCCGAAGAGCGCGGAGGCCGAGCTCTTCCTCGGCGTCCTCGGCCCCGAGCGCGGCGCCCCGGAGTGGCCTGCGCTCGCGGTCGCGAGCGAGGTGCTCGGCGGCCCCTCGGGGCGCTTCTCGCAGGACCTCCTCGAGCCGCGCGGCGCGGCGCGCGCGGCGTCCGCGACGACGCTCGACGTCGCGCACGGCCCGGTCCCGCTGCTGGCCCACGCGAGCGTCCCGGCGGCGCGCGCGGGCGCCGCCGCGCAGGCGATGCTCGAGCACATCGAGCGGCTCGCGACCACGGCGCCGTCGCAGGAGGAGGTCGACGCGGCGGCGCGGCGGCTCGCGGGCGGGCTCGGGCTCGGCGTCGAGGCGGCCGCGGGGCTCGCGGACGAGATCGCGCGGCTCTCGGTGCTCGATCTGCCGGACGACCACCACGACGGCTACCGCAAGGAGCTGCGGGACATCACGCCGGCCCTGGCCGGCAAGGTCGCGGCCGACCACGTGCGGCCGGCGCACGCCGTGGTCGTCGCGGTGGGCGACGCGCAGGTGATCGGCCCGATGCTGAGCCGCTTCGGCGACGTGAAGGTGGTCGACCCGACGCGCGCCTTCGAGCGGAAGCGCACGATCCCGCGGGACGCGAGCGCCTCGCCCGCGGCGGGGCAGGGGTCGGGGCTCGACGCGGGCCGCGACGCGCCGGCGCAGGAGCGGCCGTGACGGTCGCCGGGCGCCGCGGGCGCGCAGTCGCGCTGCGGGCGGCGCTCGCGCTCGCGGCCGGGCTCGCGGTCGCGTCCTCCCCGGTGCGCGCGGGCGCGCAGCCGAGGCCCGCGCCGGTGGCCGCCGCGAAGGCGGCGCCGGGGCTGCGCGCGGGGCCGCTCGACGGCGCGAGCTACGACTACGAGCGACCGCCGGCGAGCGGCGCGGCCGAGCAGGGCGCAGCGCAGGCCGGGGATTCTGCGGGCGCAGCGCAGGCCGGGGCTCCTGCGGGCGCGGTGCCGCCGGAGCAGCGCTGGCTGGGCCGCGCGTTCGTGCACCGCCTGGCGGCCGCCGAGGCCGCGCGGCCGCTGCCGCTCCTCGTGTTCCTGCACGGCACCAACGCCGCGCAGATCAAATATCGCTGGATGGGCGGCGGCCAGGAGGGCGACGTCCGCCGGATCGCGGCGCAGCTCATGGAGGCGGGCCAGATCCCGCCGATCCTCGTCGCGGCGCCGAGCGCCGTGCTCCCGGCGGCGGTGGCCGTGGCGCGGACGAGCTGGCCCGCCTTCGACCTGGACGCGTTCCTCGACGCCACCGCCGCCCGGCTGCGCGGCGTCGCGACGATCGACCGCACGCGCGTCATCGTCGCGGGCCACTCCGGCGGCGGCTGCAACCGGGAGGGCGGCGTCGCGACCGCCCTGCGCGCGTCCATCCCCGTGCACGCGGCGCTCGTGATCGACACGTGCATGGACGTCGACATCGCGCTCCCGCTGGCGCAGTCGCCCCCGGCCACGCACGTGGTCGTGTCGTGGCAGACGATGAGCTGGGCGAAGCGCCCCATCGCCGACTTCCGCCGCGCCTTCCAGCGCGGCGTCGAGGCGCACCCTGCCGCGCCCGGCGTGCTCCGCGAGCTGGAGCACCTCCAGCCGACCGAGCCCATGCCGCACGACGCGATGGTGCCGCTGGTGCTGCGGCGGTGGTTGCCGCCGCTGCTCTCGCCGGACGCCGCGCCGGGCGTGCCCTGCGTCTCGCCGTGACCGCCGCGGGGCGCGGCGCCGCGTCCGCCGTGTTAGGTCGTGTACACGATGAAGCTCAACCTGCTGACCGTCGCGCTCGCTGCTTCGGCGGCGGTCGTCTTCCTTGACGCACAGGCCAGGGCGGACTGCGGTTGTTCAGGGATCCCGAGCACCATTACGTCCGATTCGAGCGGCCCCTGCCTGCGCTACGAGGCGCCGTCGGGGCCGAGCAACGATATCACGTTCCGCTTCGACGAGGCCTACGCCTGCGGCCAGTATGCGACGGGCGAGTACTTCGTCGTGAGCGAGGACGGCGTTGCTAAAGTCACGACCATCACGCCCGAGGCGGCCGGCGGCCGTCACGGCGTGGATGTGAACCCTTCCCCGGACGGGCCGCAGCGGTGGGACGACCGACTCGACGACTATGCACCGCCCATCACCCTGCCGTACGCTGCGCCGCCCGGCAGCTCCGTCGTGAAGTACGTGTCCGACAACCCGTCGGGTGATTGCGACGGCGCCGGTGAGAAGTCGTGCGGGCGTTTTGCGGCGGTGGTCACGGTGATCGACGCGCCGCCCGCCGACCCGAGCACGAGCTTTCGTCCTCCTTTCGTGGGCACGAACAAGCCCGTGCTCTCGACCTCCAAGCTGCAGACGCAGCTCTTGTCCCGTCTGCAGGCTGCGTGTGCCGACACACCGTCGCTCGACACGGCCCTTGCGTGGACGCGTCACCTTCGCCTCGACTACACGAGCCATTCGGTCACGTGCGACCTGATGCCGCCGGAGGACGCGCTCCCCGACGGCAGGCCGTGGTCGACCGACATCTGGGCGCGCGACACCGACGTCTACGCATGGCTGCATCTCGCCGACGTCTGCGGCGCGCCGCCCTGCACGCCCGAGGAGGATCTCGCCGCCAAATTCCCCGTGCTCGTCGGCTACGTGCAACACGGTATCGATATATGGGGCGTGGACAGGATGGGTGCCAGCCTGTTCCGAGGCGGCGGCGGCAATGGCGGCGGCAAGCTCTTCGCCTATGGTTTCGCAGCCACGATGCTCGCCGACCCGGCGATGCTGGCGGATCTCTCGGCCGTCGATGCGGACCGGTTCTTCGAAACGGCCAGCTATTACGCCGGCAAGAATGGCACCGCCCTGTGGGGGCAGCCCGTCGGTACGGAGGAGGAGTACTGGAACGACTTCTCCGATCGATCGACCCGGACGATCCGAGACCCCTATGGGTACATCGACGGCGGCTTCGAGCCTGGCGGATGGTATCAAGACAACACGGCCAAACCGACGAAATACTCGGCGCTGCTCATGCGGCTCATGCCCGCGCTCGCGGCGGCATGGCCGATCAACAAGGACGCTATACTCTCCTATGCGGATCGCTGGGTCGACCACGGCGCCTTGACACAGCCGGATCCCTGCGCGCCCGTCGGGGGCCAGTACGGCTCCGACTACGGTCCTGACGAGGACGGAGATTGTGTCTCCGGCTCGGGGAGGGTGCCCGAGCTCGATGGGAGCAACAAGGACGGGGGCAATCGTGAACGAGAGATGGGTGAGTGCATGTGGAACAGCTTCCGCGGCTGCTCCGAGACCTGCTCCTGCCCGGGTCAGTCGTGCGAGGCCACGAGCCAGTGCGGTAATGGCGAGATCGAAGCTCCCGAAGAATGCGACGGCGACGTTTCCGGGAGCTGCCCCACGGGATGCGTCCCTCCCGACCAGCCGAACGGTTGTACGTGCGTGGCCGCTGGCGCCGGTAGCGGCGCGGGATCATCCGCGTCCAGCGGCGGCTCCAACCCATGGAACGGTGATGGCGAAGAAGGCGATGGAGGCGGCGGCTGCGCCTGCGGAGTGGCCGGCCGAACCGCCCCGACGGGTGCTCTGGCGGCGCTGATGGCCGTCTGGGCGGCGGCCCTTCATCGCGTCATCAGGCGCCGCCGCATGACCGGCTCGGAGCCGCCTGGGTAGCATCCGGGCGCGAATGAGCGCCGCGCGATGTTGCTCGCCCGCGTCCGTCACATCGTCACGGAGGAGGGCTTCGCCATCCACCCGGAGGAGGGCCGCGTCCAGCGCGTGGGCGGGCGGCAGGTGGTGACGGGCGTCGTGGTCAACGACAGGCCCTCGGCGCCGCGCGAGGTGGTGCGCCGCCTGCGCGCGTGCCTCCGTGGAGCCCGGAGGCGGCGCGGAGGCCTGCCCTCTGCCCGGGACGCGGCGCTCCGGCGCCGCACCCGCGCGCGGCGGTACCGCGGCCGCAACGCGCACAAAAAAAAGAGCGCCTGTCCGACGGTTGGGGGGGGAAAACCGTCCCTCAGGCGCTCGCTGTCCTGTAGAAGCAGGAGCTGGGCCAGGGGCTTCCTGACGAGATATCGTGAGTTTGCGCAGGCTTCGAGGGGCTTCGGCTTTCGTTTTGGCCGGGGCGGGTTTCGCCGGTGAAGTCTGGACGCGCCCGCTCGCTCGAAGCTGCTCCCCGGGGTGACGCCGCCGTGGAACCTCTTCCTGGCGCCGCCACGGAGGCCTCTGGATAGGGGCGCTGCCAGTTGCTCCGCCACGGCGGCGCTCGCCTGGGCGCCCCGCGCCTGGGGCTAGGCCGGCCGGTGGGGGGTGCCGGCGACGGCCCCCACGCGGCGCGTCTTTGCCACGCGCCTCGCCTGCTGCCGGATGTGCTCCACGGCCTTCTCGAAGAACGGCTCGGGGGCGGCCTTGCTGACGGTGATCTGCTCGCCGCCGACGAGGACGACGAGGAGGCCCCGGTCGGTCCTGCCCACCGCGAAGAAGTCGACGGTGAACGGCAGCTCCTCGTCGACGGTGAGCGACAGCTGGCACTTCAACACCTCGCCGACGCCGGGATGATTCTCCACGACGAACCGCTGCAGCAGCCCGTTGGTATGGACGTCGCCGGCGATCCGGTTGAGCGCCCACTTGTCCCGCGGCCAGGCCATGTGGTCCCGCAGCTCGTATATCCACTGCAGGAGCTCCTCCGCGACCTGGCCGATCGCCGCCTTCGACGCCTCATAGGACAGCTTGATCTGCTCGTATTTCGTCATCGGGACTCCACCTCACTCCGGCGCGCCCCCTCGAGGCTACCAGAACGTCGCGCCCCGCCGCACGCAGATCGGGGCTGTCGGCGCCGCCGGCGCCGCGTCATCCGAGGGCGCGGCGCGCCAGACGGTCGGCGCGGCGTCGGATCTCGCCGACCGTCCACGCTGGCGGCGGCTCCAGGACCGCCCGGAGCTCGCCGCGCGATGTGCTCACGCTTCGCTCGCCATGTCGCGTCCGGCTGCGCGCTCGAGGCCGCTGGGTCGCTGGGCGCGACATGCGAGCGCGGGCGCGCCCAGCGACCCAGCGACCCAGCGGCCGGCGCTCGAGATCACACGGACTGGCCCGGCGGCTCACCCGTGGGCGAGCGCGTCGAAGTAGCGCTCGGCCCACTCCGGCAGCGGCGGCGCGGGGAGCTGGCGGATCCAGGTCATCTGCTCCAGGTATTCAGGGTGGTGCGGGAGCGCCTCGAGCCCTTCTGGCGGCGCGTAGCTTTGAAGGCACCAGCCGCCGACGAGGCGGTCTTTCGATTCGAGCTTCAGGTAGACGTACCCCGCCGTACGCGGGCGCTTCAGCCAGCGGAACCGGCCGAGGATCACATCACCGACCAGCCTGAGATTGTAATACTCCGCGAGCCCGCTGAGATCGCCTCGATAGCAGTAGACGCCACGGAGCTCGCCCCCGTGAAATCTCATGTAGTAGGTGTTCCTGGACTCCGGATTGTACCAGACGCCCTCCAGCGCTCGCGGATCCAGGACGTGCGCAGGGCCCTTCGCCTCCGCCCGCTCCGTGGCCGGCGCGATCTTCGTGGCGGCCGCCAGCATCTGCCGGAAGCTCTCGGTCTGCGCGTCGAGCGCGGCCCGGAGCGCCGCGAGCTCCGCCGCGAGCGCCGGCGGGCCCGCCGCCTGTGCTTCGGCGCGCCCGCGCTGCCGGCCGACGGCGTTCCTGATCTGCGTGCACACGGCGCCCAGCGCGGCCTGGAGGTTCCCGTCGGCCCGTCGCGCGAACGTCGCGGCGGTGACCCCGGCGAGGTCGCTCGGCAGGCCCATCGGCTCGTCCCGGCAGTGCACGATGAAGGTGCGCTCCCGGCCCAGCGCGCCCATGAACAGCCCGAGCTCGAACAGCACGTTGTCGCGCGGGCTGTTCATGGCCTGGCCGCGCTTCTGCACCAGGTCGTCGGGCGTGAGGACCAGCACGGCGAAGTCGAAGTCCCGGACGGCGCTGCAGAGGCTCTCCAGCGTGCCCCCGGAGAGGCCGAACACGCCTTGCGACCAGACCGTGCAGTCAGCGTCGTAGTCCAGCCCGAGCTGGATGTGCTCGGCGACGCGGAGCCCTTCCACCGATGAGCCGATGAAGATGCGCGGCCTGGAGCTCACGAGAACCCTCCGTCGAGAGCCGTCAGCGTATTTGCCTCACGCGCGCCTGGCAAGACGCCTGCCGCCCCCTCGGCGCCCGAGGGCGCCCTCTCGCCTCCGGCCGCGCGCGCTCAGGCATATTGCTGGAGCAGCGCGCCGCGCATCGGGTTGTCCCACGCGCTCACGGCCGCGCGGAGGGCGTCCCGGTCGACCGGCACCCGGTGCAGGCTGACGCTCACCTCGCCGCCGCGCGCCTCCACGATCGCGTACTCGGCGTGGTGCAGCAGCGTCGGCGGCCCGCCGTTCGCGTACTCCTTGAACGGGAGCCCGACGCTCCCCGGGTTCACGAGGAGCGCGCCGCGGTGCTGGCGGAGCATCTGGAGGTGCGTGTGCCCCCCGGCCATCACCGTCGCCGCGTGGCCGTCGAGGCGGCGATCCAGCTCCTCGGCCGGCGTGCTCGAGAGGAGATCCTCCATGTGGGACCGGGGCGAGCCGTGAAACAGGAGGAGCGTCGCGCGGTCGTCGAGCGGGATCGTGAGGCGCGCCTGGAACGTGCGCAGGAAATCGAGGTCGTCCGCGGACAGCTGATCACGGCACCAGTCCACCGCGTCGACCACGATGGGCGCCTCGGTGTAGGTGCGGATCAGCCCCGGATCCAGCATGAACTCATCGTGGTTGCCGAGGATGCACGGACACCCGAGCTCCCGCAGCATGTCCAGGATGGCCCGGGGTCGCGGCCCCAGCGTCGCGACGTCCCCGAGGCAGATCACCTGATCGACGCCGGCCGCCTGGATGCTGGCCAGCACGGCCCTGAGCGCCACTTCATTGCCGTGAATGTCGGAGATCAGGGCGACGCGCATGGGAGGACCTCTTCGCGGGCGGCCGTCGGGGCGCTGGTGCGGCCCTCGGCGCCGCGGTGGTGCGGCGGTTGGTCGAGCGACGACTCGACAGGCTAGACCATGTCCGGCGTCGCCTCCAGCCCCTCGCGGCTGCCCGAGCGAGGCCTGTGGTCCCGGCGTCGTGATCTCGGCTCGGGTCGATGGCTACAGCCGACGTCGCGCCCTCCCGGCGCGCTCGCGCGCCGGGAGAGAGGGCCGGTGCCGGCGCTCGCCCGCCCTTGACATCCTCACAAGAAGAGGATCTTGGCGTCGGTGAACACGATGACGAAGCGCGTGTCCGCCGCCGCGCCGCTGGCGTCGAAGCAGGCGACGTTGGCCTGCGTCTCCGCCCCGTCACCGGTCCAGCTCACGACCTTGCAGTGCTCCGATCCCGTGCCGTAGGCCGTGACCTGCACGTTCGAGCCGGTCGCCGCCATGCCCGGGAGGTTGACGACATAGCGGCCTGCGGACGTGCGCCCGGCGGTGATGTCGGTCGTGACGTCGCCCACGTCGCCTGCGACATAGCCTTTCTGATAGGAGAGGTTCGGCGTGTACGCCGCGGCCGTGGCGTCGTGCGCCCAGGCGTAGCTGTACGACAGCGCGCCGTTGACCTGCGTCGAGCGCGCGAAGTTGAGGGTGAAACGGCCATCCGACGGGGCGCCCGAGCTGTCGAAGCATCGCACGTGGACCACCGTGTCGTCTCCGGACTGCGCCCAGCTGCCGACCTTGCAGTGCTCGCTGCCCGGGCCATAGGCCGTGACCTCCACCGTCCCGCCGGCCGCGGTCTGCGACGGCAGGGTGACTGCGTAACGCCCCACTCCCTGGCGTTCGATCGTGTTGCTCGCGCCGCTCGAGTTGAACTGGTACGTCAGGTTCGGCGTGTACGCCGGCGCCGTCGGGTTGTCCGCCCAGACGTATGCTTCGTGCGAGGGGCCTGTGCCCGACTTGCGGACATACGCGATGCTGAAGAGGGTGTCGATCGGCGCGCCGCCAGCGGTGAAGCAATTGACGCGGACGTCGACGGCGCCGCCGCTCGCGTTCCAGCCTTCGACCTTGCAGCGCTCGGAGCCCGGACCGTAGGCCGTGACCTGGACATTGGCGCCGGCGTCCGCGCCCATGCCTGGAAACCGCACGCGATACCGCCCGGTGCCGAGCTGCGTGACGGTGTTGTTCACGCCCTGCCCGACGAGGTCTCCGGAGGAGCTCCGCGAGTAGCTCGAGCTCGCGGTGAACGAGCCCGTCGCCTGCTGCGCCCAGGCATACGCCCAAGTGTGAGAGATGAGCGCCTGCTGGGCGGAGCCCACTCCGCTCTCCTCGGTCTCATCGTGAGCCTCACCGCAACCTGCGCTCATGATGCCAGCGACGAGCGAGCCCACGAGCAGAGCCTTGCTTTTCATGACCGTTCCCCTTCCTCGATTTCGATGTTGACAGCGATCGTGGTGTGATCGCGGAAGGGCGACTGCAACGCGCATGCCGCGGGCGCCGCACAGCGGGACCCGCTCTGGCCAAGCCTCCTGTCCGGCGTTGTGAGATGTGCTGATCGAGCGCGATCTGGCCTTGAGCGCCAGGCCCGCGGCGTCGAGCGGCCCGGCGTGTCACGAAGAGGGGCGACCCAGCGGCGCTGTCGCGCGCGCGTGACAGCTCGCGTCGCGGCCGCGTGACACCGTCGTGGACCCGTTCCACCGGTGACCCGCCGTGCGGCGGCCTGCTCGGCCTGTCAGCGGGCGCGGCATCGCCCGGACGACGCGTTGAACGTCTCGTGTTGTCACTCGCCTGTTCGAAACACGAGCGCCGGGGGCACCGTGAACAAGACGCTCCTGACCGCGAGTTCAGGTTACAATCGCGACCAGATCCGTTTCTACCTGATCAAGGCTCAGTCGCTCCGACGGCTCACGGATGGTGCATGACTGGGCGAGCTTGCGCCAGGAAGGCTGCGTGATCTTGTCCACATCGGTCTGTCCCGTGAGGAGGTAGGCGAGGAGCTTTCCGAATGCATAGATATCCGCGCTGGGATGGGCTTCGGCGCCGTCCACCTGCTCGGAGGGCGCGAACCCCGGCGTACCATGGCCTGCAAAGGTGCGGTGCTGCGTGACGAGACGGCGGAGGTTCTTTGCGATGCCAAAGTCGCAGAGCTTCCAGACCCCGCTACAACGGAGGACGTTCTCAGGCTTAAGGTCGCGGTGGACGACGTCCAGGGCGTGGAGCTCTCGCATGGCGGCGAGCACTGTCAGCGAGATCGGCTTCGCCTCCGCGGGCGACAGCGCCCCGCCCGCGGCGCGTACGAACGATGCCAATGATCCGCCATCCGCGACCTCTGTTAGCAGCGCGACGTGGGTTTCATTCCGCTCGATCCCATGAATACGCAGCACTCCCTCCATCTGCGCGCGCTCCAGGCGTGCATAGATGTCGATCTCGCGCCGCAACGCGTCGGAGGCAACGCCCTCGATGGGAACTTTCTTCATGAATAGTAGCTCTCCGCCCGGGCCCCGAACCTTGTAGCCGCTGGACATACCGCCGGACGGAAGCTCCTCGATGACGTCGTAATGGTCGAAGAGCTTTTGAGGATGGCGGGGCACTCCGGCCTCGACGACCCTGGGGACGGGGCCGGCAAATGTGCGCACCGTCTCCTCCGACTCACGACCATTGATCGGTTTGCCGGTCAGACGCTCGACGGCGTCCAGCAGTCGGCGAGCGCGCTCGCGATAGAACGCAGTAAAGTCATCGCGACGCAAAGATGCCGGGTCGATGCAGTGAGTTTCGATGAACTCATCGAGCTTTCGTGCATTCACACCACCGCGCTCGATGCGAGCTATATACAGGCTTGGATTAACGCCGCCGAGGCGCTTGTTCGTGCGGGAGGTCTGCGGAGTCTTGTTGACAATCGTGGTGAATGGCGGCCCCATCTTCCCCTTGAAAAACGACAACGGAAACACATGATGAAGGTCGACATGCTCGTCGAAGTACATCGAGCGCTCGATCTCATCTCCGGTGTACAGGTCCCGTCCGCCCTCTTGAAGTAGCAACGCCATGAAGCCCTTGTAAGCGGCGCTGTTGCGGGTCGTGAGCGTTGCAAGGCGTGACGGCACGAAGTTGCAGTCCATGACGGTCGACGGCTCCGCTCCGCCCTCGATCCATGCAGGCACCTCGGTGATGTCTCGTCCGAAGCGGGTCTCCGTCGTACCACCGTAGAGCTCGCCGAAGACACCGCACCAGTACCAGCGCAGGATCTTCTCGCGGATCGTGGGCTCCTGGAGACGCGGGCCCAGCGCCGCGGCGATGGCCGCGAAAGGGATGAGCTGGCTCTGGTAGGGTAGGTACTCGGGCTCGAAGATCTTCTCCCGCTCAAGGATCTTCACTGCGGTGACGAAGCCCTGCTCGACTGCCGCTGCGTGGGCGCGGTATTCCTCCAGAGGAAGATTCAGGATGTCGATCCGTCGGCAACCAACGTGGACGCGTCCGTCGGTGTTCCGTCGCCATGTGGAGAGCAGCGTGACGGCCTGGAGGAAATCTGTCGGGGTGAGCTCCGCGAGGACACGGTGGGTCCGCATGCGCCGCAGCTGTGCTTCCCAGTCCGCGCGGAGATCGACGGAGCGCGCCGCATAGGTGGCGGTTACGAGTTCGAACACGTCCAGCGGCTTGCCGCCGGTGTTCACCTTCTCGAACACCATGCAGACTGCCTGGCGCGATGTGCCGCGACCGAGCTCGATCGACGGGAGGCGGTACTGCTGGATGGACTGCACCACCTCGAGCTCGAACTGGTCGTACAGGTCGGCGACTTCAGGATTGTGCCGGTGTAGCTTGCTCATCCCACGGCGCCAGTTCTGACAGGCCGCCGGGTCGAACGCCGTGGCAACCGGAATGCACAGCTGCTCGAACTCCTTCTCTGGCGTGCTGAGATCCAGCAGCACGTTTCGATTGAAGTTTTCTCGGATTTGTCGGGTCGGGTCGACCGCCAGGATCGCGTCCTTGCGCTCGACGCTCTCGTCGATCGCCTTGCGGATGTCGAAAAAGTAGACTCGATCGATGCGGTTGCCCTTGGTATCCACCGTGGCGACAGGAAGCCCGGTACGTAGGGCGACGTAGAGCGATGTAAGCCGCTGCTGGCCGTCGAGGATGAGGCGCCGCTCGCGGCCGCGGTTCTCAGAGGCCCCCTCGACGGGCCGCGCCTTGAACTGCACCTCCCCGCCACACTCGAGGAGCAGCACGGCTCCTACCGGCCACGCTTGCGAGACGCTGGCGATGAGATCGCGGATGCGCTCGTCGTCCCAGACCCAGCTACGCTGGAAGTCAGGGAGCTGTAGATCGCCGCGGTGTATCTCTTCGAGCAGATCGCGGAGGGGCGTCTCCGCCGGACGGAACGT
This sequence comes from Sorangium sp. So ce836, assembly GCF_028553905.1. Taxonomy (NCBI): domain Bacteria; kingdom Pseudomonadati; phylum Myxococcota; order Polyangiales; family Polyangiaceae; genus Sorangium; species Sorangium sp. So ce836. The sequence goes on from NZ_CP102233.1 coordinate 13,553,615, forward strand.
CATCTGTGCGGGCATGGAGCTCGATGAGAGCGTATTGTGTGTCGACCCGCAAGGGGATACCTTCCGGACGAGAGGTCCGTTGTGCGGCCTCACCCGTTATCGAGAGCGGTACGCCGCGCGAGCTCGGGTATCCTGGCAGTGGGGCGAGAAGGGATGCGCAAGCGGCCAGGAACTGCGACGCGAGAAACTACACTCTGGCTCTATGGGTGGAAGGCGAGGAGATTCACTGTGCCTACTGCTGGACAGGGGCGCCGCCCGGCAACCGCGGCGTGCTGTTCATCGTCCAGGTTGAGCAGCGACAGAATGTACGGAGACGAGAGATGTCGACTCTTTGAGTCAGCATCGTGCCCCGATTGCGGGGCGCCGCCCGGCCCTGCCCCGAGCGGCCCCAATGCGCCCAACTCCGGGAGGCGCCGATGCCGTGGGGCAAGGAATTCTCCCGCCCGACGCCAGGACCTCCTCGGTCATGCCTTCGGCGCCCGGGGCGTGAACTCCCAGACGAACTTCCCCTTGCCCTTGTTCTCATCCGCCGGCGTCAGGACGAGCCCATCGATCGAGTCGACGACGCAGCTCGTCACCTCCTTCGAGGCGGTGGTGCCCTCCGGGTCGACGGCGATGTCCACGAGCCGGCCGCTGTCCTCGAGCACGAGGAAGCTGACGGTGACCTTGCCCTCCGCGCCGGGATTCCGGGCGAGCTCCGCGTCGTAGCACGCCCGGATCTGCTCCTCTCTCGTCGCGAGCAGCGCGGCCGTGTCATCCCGGTACATCTCCGGGCTCCGCAGCGCGAAGGAGCAGCCCGTGGAGGCGCCCGACGAGGCCAAAACGAAAACACCGAAGAGCCAATGCTTCATGCGCGCCTCCTTGCCGGGAGCAGCGTTCGTGGATCGACCCCGGGTCATCATCTACTGCCCCTCCGCCGCGACCTTCGCGGTGTCCTGCTCGACGATGTTGAACTCGACCCGGCGGTTCTTCTCACGCCCCTCCTCCGTCTCGTTGTCCGCGATGGGCTTTGTCTCGCCGAAGCCCTTGGCGGTGAGCATCCCCTGAGGGATCCCGTGCTGGACGAGGTACTCCATCACGGCCTTCGCGCGGCGATCCGAGAGCTTCAGGTTGTGCTCGTCCGCGCCATCGGAGCTCGCGTGCCCCTCGATGGCGATCTTCTTGATGTGCGAGTGCTTCTTGATCGTGTCGACGACCTCGTTGAGCAGGCTGTGCGACTCCGTCCGGATCACCGCCTTGTCGTGCTCGAAGAGGATCTTCTCGTTGATGACGATCTGCTTCGCCGTCACCTCCACGCGCTTCTTCTCGGGCGGAGGCGGGGGCGGGGGCGGGGGCGGCGTGCCCGCGATGGTGAACGCCCGCCCCCCTTCGAACGCGGTGACGCCGCCGCAGGCCGCCGAGCCGAGGCTCACGCCCACGAGCAAGGCAAGGGCGAGTCGAGGCCCGAGGCCCGCGGGGCGCCGGGACACGCGGTCGGCGCCGGGCCAGGAGCGAGGGCCCGGACGGCGCCTCGCGCTTTGGTAGTCGGAGAGTTCGTTCATGGTCGAGACTCCAAGGGCCGCTGTCACGGGCCCAGGTCGCTGGGCGGCGCGCTCAGCGCGAGCACGACGAACACCCCGGACAGGGGTAGGGTCGGCTCGCGGGCGAGCTCCATGCCTCGCACCCTAGCCCAGATCAGGCGCGGCGAGCTAGCCCGGATTTTCACCAGAACGGCTCGCACCGGCGCGACACGCAATCGGCATGCCACATGCGTGATGGCGACCCATCGACGCATTTTCGATGAATGCGCCGATGAGATCCGCGCGCTCCGGCAGTCCATCCCCAGAACCCGTCCCCCGGCAGCGCCCGCACCGGGCGAGGCCCATCCCCGATGACCCTGGAGACGTACCCATGACCCGGATCGAACTACCGCGCGTCGTCTCGCGCGCCGAGTGGCTGGAGGCGCGCAAGGCGCTGCTGACCCGCGAGAAGGAGCTGACGCGAGCGCGCGACAAGCTCAACGCCGATCGCCGGCGCCTGCCGATGGTCGAGGTGACCGAGCCGTACGAGTTCTCGGGACAGCACGGCAGGCTGCGCCTGCTCGATCTGTTCGAGGGCCGGCGGCAGCTCATCGTGTATCACTTCATGTGGCTGTTCGAGGACGGCAAACCCAAGGACCGCGGCTGCCCGAGCTGCTCGGGCTTCGCCGATCAGATCTCGAAGGGCCACCTGCGGCACTGGCACGCGGTCGACACGACGTTCGCGTTCATCTCGCGCGCTCCATGGGAGAAGATCGCGCCGTTCAAGGCGCGCATGGGCTGGCCGGTGCCCTGGTACTCGTCGGAAGGCAGCCGCTTCAACTACGACTATCACGTCACGCTGGACGAGTCGGTCGCGCCGGTGGAATACAACTACCGTACGCCCGCCGAGCACGAGCAGGCGGGCTCCGCTTTCTATCTGGGCGGCAAGCAGCCCTTCGACCTGCACGGGCTGAGCTGCTTCCTGCGCGACGGCGAGCGCGTGTACCACACCTACTCGACCTACGGGCGCGGTACGGAGTCGACGGGCGGCTCGTATTACTTCCTCGACCTGACCGCGCTCGGGCGCCAGGAGGACTGGGAAGAGCCCAAGGGGCGCAACACCGGGCAGGGCGCCAAGGCCGGCGACGAGCGCATCCGCTACCCCGACGAGCAGGAGGATCTGTCCGATTCGAGCGGCGCGCGGCCCGCGCTCACCGCGCCCGAGGCCGACGACTGCTGCTCTCGGCTGCGGCGCTGAACCGCGCCGGATGACCCCTCACCGCGCGCCGAACCTCACGTCCAGGTCCGGGTACTTGCGGGCGAGGTACTCCAGAGACAGCCACGTGTGACAGCGCCGGACGTCGGGTTGGCGCGCCGTGGGGCAGTTGCAGCCGAGGAAGACGTCGCCCTGCCGGGCCTCCTGCGCCAGCGCGTCGAAGCGCCACGCTTCCTCCGCAAACCGCTCGTCGAGCACCGCGATGTAGGCGGCGCGAAACCGCTCGAAGCCCGCTTGCGAGGGGTCGGACAGGAACGCTTCGACGATCTCCTGGGTGGGCCGCAGGACGTGCTGCGTGTGTTTGCGCGTATCGTACCGTTTGCCCTCTGGCAACGGATCGCCGTCGCGACGGCGCCCGCGGACGATCTGGTAACGTGCAATCATGCGGCCGCTCCTACGCTCGTATGCGCTGGAGAGCCCCGCTCGCGCTTCACGGGGCTCGCCCTCCGTTCTCGCGCGTCACGAGCGCCTTCAGCTCGTCCAGGCCGTGAACGGCGTACGTCGCGCCCTCGCCGCGAGGCACGCCCGGCCGCAGGATCTGCGCCGTCCTGATCCCGAGCCGGTTTCCGGCCTCGATCTCCGACTCCAGGTTGTCGCCGACCACGAGCGCCTCCCTGGGGTCGAGGCGGTGAGCCCGCAAGATCTCCTCGAAGATCCCCTGCTTCCCCTTCCTGCCCGGCTCGTCGATCGCGTCGACGTGGATCCCCGCGAAGAGCCGCTCGATCCCGAGCGCCCTGATCTTGCTCTCCTGGAGCCGTCGAAAGCCGGACGTCACCAGGAAGCGCAGGGCGGGCAGCTCCGCGAGCGCGCCGAGGTCGGGGTAGCCGCGCATCGGCGCCCCCACCTCCAGCCGGGCGCACGCCTCCCAGCCGGCAGCGAGCATCTCCGCGGAGAAGCCGCGCTCCCGGGCGACGAAATCCAGCGCGTGGCGCCAGCAGTCGGAGAATGCCTGTTCGAGCGCCTCCTCGGAGAGCTTGCCCCGGTTCGCCCGCCGGATCGCCGCGAAGACCGGATCGAGGAGCTCTCTCCCCACCTCGTCCGCTGCGCTCAGGCAGTTGTCCAGATCGAAGAGGATGGCTTGGATCATCCCGCAGGTTCCCTCTCGCGCGAGCGTAGGCGAGCGCGGTCGCCGGCCGCAACGGCGCGCCTGGGCGCCCGGCCAGCGGGGCCGCGGCGCGCTCCGTGTCCGTGCGCCGCCCTCATGGCGCGGGCCGATCGCGCGGCGCGCGCGCCACGCGGCCGCCCACGACCACCATCTCGATCGGCGTGTCGACGAGCGAGCGATCGGGCGAGAGATCCCGGCCGAGGACCGTCAGATCGGCCACGTAGCCAGGGGCGATCCGCCCCCTCTGGCCCTCGGCCCAGGCCGCGTACGCGGGCGCCGCGGTGAAGGCCAGGAGCGCCTCGTCGAGATCGAGCCGCTCCTCGGGCATCCACCCGCCCGGGGGCTGTCCCGAGAGATCCTGCCGGGTCACGGCCGCGTAGAGGCCGAGCAGCGGCGAGGGCTCCTCCACCGGGAAATCCGAGCCGAACACGACGCGCGCGCCCGACGCCAGCAGCGATCTCCATGCGTACGCGCCCTTCAGGCGGTGGGCGCCGAGCCGCGCGGGCGCCCACGGCATGTCGCTCGTCGCGTGGGTCGGCTGCATCGACGCGATCACGCCGAGCGCCGCGAAGCGCGGCAGATCGTCGGGCGAGACGATCTGCGCGTGCTCGACCCGGAACCGCAGCGCCGCGGCCCGCCCCGGGCCGAGCGCCTCGAACGCGTCGAGCACGGCGCGGTTGGCGCGGTCGCCGATCGCGTGCACCGCGAGCTGGAAGCCCGCGTCGGCGACGAGCCGCGCCGCCCGCGCGAGCGCCTCGCGATCCATGAGAAGGAGGCCGCTCGTCGAGGGCTCGTCCGCGTACGGCTCGAGGAGCGCCGCGCCGCGCGAGCCGAGCGCGCCGTCGGCGAAGAGCTTGACCCCGCGCAGCACGAACATCGCCGTGCCCGTCGCGTCCGCGTCGGGCGCGCGCTCCCTCAGCCCCTCGAGCCGCCCCGCGCCCGCGAGGTATGCATACACGCGGATCGGCAGCCGCCCGGCGGCGGCGAGCGCGCGGTAGACCGCCACGGTCTCGTCGTCGACGCCCATCTCGTGCACGCCCGTGAGCCCGGACGAGAGCGCCTCCTCGGCGGCGCGCAGGATGCGCCGCTCGCGCACGGCGGGCGGATCGGCCGGGATCTTGGCCTCGACGAGGTCCATCGCGCCGTCGATGAAGACGCCCGTCGGCTCGCCCGCCGCGCCGCGCAGGATGCGCCCGCCCGGCGGATCGTGCGTGCCCCTGCCGACCCCGGCCGCGCGCATCGCCGCCGCGTTCGCCCAGAGCGCGTGCCCGTCGACGCGGCGCAACGCCACCGGGTGCTCCGGCGCCGCGGCGTCCAGCGGGGCGTGCGTGGGGAACGCCGCGCCCGGCCAGAGGTTCTGGTCCCAGCCGCGCCCGGTGATCCACTCGCCCCTCGGCCGGGTCTTCGCCGCCTCGGCCACGACCGCCGCCGCCGCCTCCGCGCTCCTCGCGCCGCGCACGCTCGGCGTCTCCAGCGCGACGCCGAGCCCGTAGAGGTGCGCGTGCCCGTCGACGAGCCCGGGCACGACCGCGCGCCCCGGCAGCTCCACGACGCGCGTCGCCGGCCCGACGAACGCCTTCGCGCCGGCCGCGCTGCCCACGAAGGCGATCCGCTCGCCGCGCACGGCGACCGCCTCGGCGCGCGGGCTCCTCGGGTCCATCGTCCGGACGACGCCGGCCGTGATCACGAGATCGGCGGGCGGCGAGGGCGCCGCCGCCCTGGCGGGCGGGCCCGGGGCGGGCGCGCCCGGGGAGGCACAGCCGAGGGCGAGGCTGCCGAAGAGGCTCAGGAGCGCCGCTCGGAGCACGTTCGACATGGGCGCCACCCTAGCACCCGCGCGGAACGCGCAATGGCGGCCGGGGCGCCGGCATCAGCCGGGATCGGCCGCCGGGCTCACCCGAGCCCGAGCTGCGGTGAGGGCGTCCGGCTCGGGCCGGCTTGCGTAGCCCGTGGGGGGCGAGGGCGGCGCGCGGCTCAGGGGCGAGCGGCCCCCGCGCCGTCCTCGCCGGCCGCGCGCCGCGGCAGCTCGACGATGAACGTCGTGCCCGCGCCGAGCTCGCTCTCGACCCGGATGGTGCCGCCGAGCGCCGCGAGGACGTGGCGCACGATCCAGAGCCCGAGCCCGAGCCCGCTGTACGACGCGTGATCCGCGGCGCGCTCGAACCGCTCGAAGATGCGGACGTGATCCTGCGGCGCGATGCCGATGCCCTGGTCCCGCACCACGAGGCGCGCCGTCCGGTCGTCCCCCGCGACCTCGACGTCGATGGGCTTGCCCGCGCCGTACTTCGCGGCGTTGGACAGGAGGTTCGTGACGATCTGGTCGACGCGCGTCCGGTCCCACCGCCCGCTGACCGGCTCGTCCGCGGCGACGCGCAGATCGTAGCCCGCGCGCGAGAGCGAGTCCCGGAAGCGCCACGCCACGTCGCGCACCACCGCGGCCAGATCGACCTCCTCGATCTGCAGACCGAGGCGCCCCGCGGTGAGGCGCGAGACGTCGAGCAGCTCGTCCACGAGCTCCGAGAGCCGATCGACCTGCCGGAGGATGACCGCCGTCTTCTCCTGCAGCGCCTCCGCCGGCGCGTTCCGCTGCAGGGCCCGCAGCACGCTGCCCGCGAGGAGCCTCAGCGGCGTGAGCGGCGTCTTGAGCTCGTGCGCCGCCAGCGCCAGGAACTCGTCGCGCCGCTTGATGGCGTCCTCCGCGTCCTGGTACAGCCGCGCGCGCTGCGCCTCGACGCGGTTGCGGAGGATCGCGCCGGCGAGCACGTTCGCGATCGCCCGGATGAAGTGGGCGTCGTCCGCCGTGAACCTCCGCCTGCGCGCCGTGCACGCGCAGAGGGCGCCGAAGCCGTGGATCCTCACGCTCATCCCGCTCTTGATGCCCTGCGCGAGGAGGCAGGGGGCAGGCCGGAACCGCCGGTCGGCGGGCAGGTCGTCGAACACGACCGGCTCCACGCGCGAGAGCGTGTGGCCGGCCTGGGTCCCGGGCCCGGCGTCGACCCCCTCGGCCCCGGCGGCGCTCGGGCAGAGGCCCACGGCCGCGCGTGGCACGACCGTGACGCCGTCGGGCCGCGTCTCGAGGACGATCCCCTTCTCGGTCCCGAGCGCCGCCGCCGTCTGCCGGGCGGCGGCCTCCAGGAGGTCGTCGATCGCGGCGCCCGCGAGCGCCTGCTGCCCGAGGGCGGCGACCGCCGTCTGCTGAGCTGCCCGGCGCCTCGCCTGCTCGTGCAGCGCCGCGTGCTGGGCCGCCAGCGCCCCCGTGCGCACGTGGGTCGACCGCACGGCGGCGCCCATCGCGCCGGTGGCGAGCCCGACGACGCCGTACAGCGAGAGCACGAGCACATCGGCCCTCGAGTCGATGGCGAAGGTGCCGCGAGGCTCCAAAACGAGGTACGCGCCCCCGATCCCTCCGATGATCCCGGTCGCGACGGCGGGCCCGAAGCCGGCGCGGACGGACACGAAGACGATGGCGATGAGCGGCAGAAGAAAATAGCCGTTCCGGAGATCGATGTTCGGCCAGACGAGGGCCGTCATCCCGACGGCCGTGATGCCCGCCAGGACGGCCCCGCCGTAACGCCGGGGGATCGCATGGCGGTCAGGCGGGCAGCTGTCGCCCATCGACAGATCGATGTCGACGACGGTGCCGTCCGCTGGCTCGCCTGATACGGGCGGGGAGCGTCGCCACATAGGCCGTGAATCTGGGCTGAACCGGCGAGGTGGCGCAACTGAACGGGCGAGGCCGTCGCCCTGCGCCGGCGGTCCTCGTCAGGGCAGCTTGCACACGTAGGACAGCTCGGCGTCGCAGGGCATGTCGTTCCACTGTCCGCTGGCCCAGCTCGCCAGCTCCACGCAGTGCTCTCCGTCGCCGGCGTTGTTCGGCTCGCCGCGGGCCCAGCGCTCGTCGTCGTACGGCGTTCCGTCGGTCCACGCGAAGTCTCCCTCGGACGCCGCGTCGGTGAGCCCGATCCAGTAGTCGCCCGGCTGGACCGCGGCGGCGCTCGAGACCACGAGATCCTGCGTCTCCGCGTCGTGAATGGACGCGAGGTGCCCGCCCTGCGCGATGCAGTCGAGCTCCGCGTCCGCCCATGTCGCGGGCGCGAAGCAGAGCGCCAGGGCGCCGCCCTCCGGGAGCGCCTGCAGGGCGCAATGCGGGCACGACGGGTCGTCGTCCACGCGCCCATCGCAGTTGTTGTCGATCAGGTCGCACAGCTCGGGGGCGCCCGGGTACACCGAGGCATCGCCGTCGTCGCAGTCTTCCCCGCAGCCGGACCAGAGGTCGCCGTCCGCGTCGAGCCCCGAGGGGTCCGCGCAGGCGAGCGACGCCCGCACGCCGGCGGGACGGTCGTTCAGGAAGGCGATGGTGGCGTCGATCTGCGCGGCGACGACATCGGCGCTCACCTCCCGGCGCGGATCCGCGAGCACGTCGGCCCAGATGAGGTCGCGCGCCGCCTCGGCGTCGCTCACGAGGTCGAGCGCCGACGCGCGCTCGAGCACGCGCTCGAACGCCGCGGCGAGCGCCTGCAGGCACGGCGGCGAGGCGGTGCACATCCGCTGGAGTCGGGCATCGCCGCCGAAGGGATAGAGAGGGTCCACGAAGGTCTGGTCGACGCCCCACGGCAAGAAGGTCCAGCGGCCGTCGTCCGGGCGCCGCGCGATGAAGTAGTTGTTGCGAAACCAGGCATAGCCGTCCCAGTGGCCGATGTAGGTCTCCGCGGCCGCGAACGCGAGATAGCGCTCCATGTCGATGCGCTGCGACGCCTCGGCGAGGAACGTGTCCGGGCTCTCCATCTCGTCGAGCGCCTCCACGAGCTCGACCAGATCGGCGAACCCGACGTCGTCGCCGTTGTCCTGGTCGAAGGTCCCGACGCTCGAGCGCTCGAGATCGCTCCCATAAGCCCCCTCGTACAGGCTGCCCTTGTGGCCGCCGAACCATCGATCGAGGAAGCGACGGTTATCCGCTGCTTCGACAGTCGCATACAGGCCGTAGAGCGAGCCGTTCACCCACACCGTCGCATGGGCCGAGCGCGGCGCGGGCACGTCCATCGCGCGGAACAGCGCGTAGGCCAGGCGCTCGTGGATCATGCTCTGGTCCTGGACCATGTTGTTGAGCGCGAGCTTCTCCACCCCGAACAGGGTCTGGTCGTCGGTGAACTCGTCGAATTTCAGCAGGAATGCGGCCTTTTCGTCCAGGGTCCGGAATGAGCCGTGGACGCCCTTGAGCCGCACGCCGATGTCGGCGAGCTCGATCACCTCGCCGTCCAGGGTCACCGTGAGCTCCCCGGGGACGTAGTCGTCGGGCGCGGCGCTGAGCCGATCGATCGACACCTGCGACAGCGCGATCTCGAACCGCGGGATGCTCGTTCCGGCGAAGAGCGGCGCTGCAGGATCGGGCGGCGGCGGCTCCTCCCCGCCGGCGCCGCCGGCGCCGCCGGTCCCACCGCCCGCGCCGCCGGCGCCTGCGTCGCCGCCGGCGCCTGCGTCGCCGCCGGCGCCTGCGTCGCCGCCGGCGCCTGCGTCGCCGCCGGCGCCTGCGTCGCCGCCGGCGCCTGCGTCGCCGCCGGCGCCTGCGTCGCCGCCGGCGCCTGCGTCGCCGCCGGCGCCTGCGCTGCCCACGCTGCTGCCGTCCGGCCGGGGATCCTCCGCGGCATCGCCGCAGGCGACGAGCAGCGCAATGGACATCGCGAGCGGACCGGGCCAGCTCCAGGAGGGCGAAAACGACGTTCTCACGGTCATTCTCTTCTACATGGGTTGCTCGCTCCTTGCACGTCTCCTCGGGTCAGCGCCTCGATCCAGGGGCCACGAGCCTCCAAGCGCGGCGCGCCGCGCGCTCGATCGGCGCTCTCCGTGCCAGGAGCACGAAATCGGCGGGGAGGGGAGCCAATGAACGGAGGTCCACGGCTTCTTCTTCCTCCATCGAGGTGTTCGAATGGACCTTGCCAGATCCCTTGTCCGCCGGGGGGCGCGGCTCGCCGCCGTCCTCCTGGCGTCGCTCGCGGCCGCGTGCTCCGGCGTCGATCCCGTCGCTCCAGGGCAATCGCCGCCCGACGACACGCAGCAGCCCACGCCCGACCCTCCGCCGCCCGACACCGAGCCGCCGGCAGGCGCGGCGATCGACGTCCAGCGCTACGAGGTGACGGGAGAGTTCGACTGGAGCCGGGGGCGGCTCGTCGCGACGGTCGCGATGACGTTCCTACCAGGCGACGACGGCCTGCGCTCCCTGCGCCTCGACAGCGCGGTGGCCGAGGTCGAGGCGGTCCGGCTGGCCGGGGGCGCCGACCTGCCCTACGCGGTCGACGCCGAGCTCGGGGCGCTCCGCGTCGACCTCTCGCGCGTGCCCGGCGTCGCGGCGGACCAGGCGATCACGCTCGAGATCGACTACGAGGCCGCCGAGGGCGAGGCGCTCCGCGCGATCCCCGCCCGCCGGGGGGACCCCGCCGCGTCGCGCGCGGTCTACACGATCTCGGAGCCGCTCAACGCCGCGCTCTGGATGCCGTGCCACAACACGCCCGAGGACCGCGCCGTCTTCTCCATCGACCTCGCGATGGACGCGCACGAGACGATGATCGCGAACGGCACGCTCGTCTCCGACGAGCAGGGCGCGTCCGGCCGTCGCATGAAGTACGCGACGGACTACACGGTGCCGATCTACCTCATGGCCTTCGCCATCGGCGACTTCGAGGAAGAGCGCGCGATGAAGGGGAGCCTCCCCGTCTCGGTCTGGCACCGGCGCGGCGTCCCGGGCGACTACGGCCGCCTGCTCGACGAGATGGTCCGCTCGATCGGCCTCTTCGAGGAGCTGCTCGTGCCCTATCCCTTCGAGAAGTACGCGGTGGTGCTCGTGCCGGAGTTCGGCGGGGGCATCGAGAACCTCGGCATCAGCTTCCAGGGGGAGATCGGGAGCACCGCTCCGACGATCTCCGAAGACCTGAAGCTCACGATCCACGAGATCGGCCACCAGTGGTTCGGCGACCTCGTGACCGTCAAGAGCTGGGACGACCTGTGGATCAAGGAGGGCATGGCGACGTTGCTCGCGAGCGAGGGCGCCCGCGTCTACCTGGACGAGAGCGGCGAGGGGACGCTGAACGGCGACTCCTTCTCGGCCGGGTCGCACAACCCCATCGTGGATCCGGACCGCGCTCCCGCCGATAAGTACACGTCCGGGCCCTACGGTCGCGCTGCGTGGCTGCTCACCCAGATCCGGAGCCTCGTCGGGGAGGAGGCTTTCTGGGGCACGCTGCGCGACGTCCTCAACGACCACCGCTTCGGCGCCATCGGTACGGACGAGCTCCTCGACGCCTTCGCGGGGCCCCTCGGCCCCGACGCGGCCGCCCGCGCGCGGCGGGCGGTCCGGGCCAGCGCGCTCCCGCACCTCGATCTCGGGCGGTCGCCCTCCGGCGGCGTGCTCGTGACGTTGCGCGATCCGGATGGGGCGCTGGTTGCGCCGATCGATCTCCTCTGGATCGCGGACGACGGCACGACGCGCTCGCAGGTGCTCGAGCTCGACCAGGGCGTGGACGTCGCCCCGCAGCGGGAGGGCGAGCTGCTGATCCTCGACCCGCTCGACCGCCACGTCTCCTGGGGCCACCTGGTCGATTTCAGCCTGCATCCGGACGAACTCCCGGCGCGCCTCGCCTCGTTCCGCCTTCCCACGAGCCCCTCGCAGGTCGCGCGCCTCCTCGAGGCCGGCGGCGTCCACCAGATGGCCGTCGTCGGCGCCGGCTTGCCGGAGCCCGTGACCCCGGACGCGTTCGCGGCCTTCCTCGACGGCCTCGACGCTGAGGACGCCAAGGCCATGGCGGTCAGGATGGCGTGCGTTCGGGCCGCGGATCCGGCGCTGGATCCAGCGCTGCGGGCGGCGTGGTCGAGCGCGCTCGCGCCGCTGCTCGCGGGGCCTCCCTACGCGCGCTGGACCGAGTTCACGCCGTGGCTGGAGTACGGGGTGTGCGGCGAGGTCGTCGATGTGCTGGCGCTCTACGCGGACGAGTGGTCGGCGCTCGCGGCGGGGCCTCCGGCCGGCGACCTCTCCGACGCGCACCTGAGGTTCCTGTACAACTTCGACCTGCCGCTCGAAGCGGTGCTGTCGGCCTGGGGGAACGTCGCCAGACAGTCCAGCTCGCTGCGCGCGCGCTCTCTCGCCGTGACCAGGATCCGCACCGAGGCCGATCGCGCTCCGCCGGACGATTTCTCCGCCTTCCGCGCCTTCTTCTCCGAGATCGTCGCGTCCACGGGGGTGCCCGATCTCCTCACCGAGGCGCTCATGGGGATGAGCCGCACGATGGCGCCCACCGCGGCGGAGAACGCGGGGGCCCTGGCCGCCCTGAGCCAGCAGCTGCGCGCGCCGTCGACGACGCCGTTCGACGGCTGGGTGGTGTGCGTCGCCTTCGCGCTGACGCAGGGCGACGCCGCCGCGTGGAGCGAGTTCGTCGGGGGCCTCGACGGCGTGGAGCTCTCCGCGGAGGCCGTCGAGATGCTCACCAACCCATCCCGCTGCTGAGGGCGACTCCGCGCCTCGGCAACTCCGATCTATCCGGCGTCCTTCTTCTTCAGCTCGCCCTTGAACCGCCACTCCACCGCCGCCTTCACGGCCAGCGTGATCACCGACACGCCGGCGAGGAGGCTGGCGACGGCGAACGCGGGCACGACGCGGACCATGTTGGCGTAATAGACGCGCTCGACGTGGAGCGGCAGCGTCACCTGATCCGACGAGCCCGCGGAGACGACGTACACGGCGCCGAACTCGCCCATCGCCCGGGCGGTGCAGAGGATGACGCCGTAAAGGAGGCCCCACCGGATGTTGGGCAGCGTGACGCGCCAGAAGATCTGCCACCCGTTCGCGCCGAGGACGCGGGCCACCTGCTCCTCCTCGCTCCCCTGGGCCTGCATCAGCGGGATGAGCTCGCGCGCGACGAACGGGAAGGTGATGAACACCGTGGCGAGCACGATGCCGGGCAAGGCGAAGATGACCCGGGTGGAGACGTCGAGGCTCGTGAACCCGAGGCTCACCGTGTAGGTCCGGTTCACGAACGCCCCGAAGAAGCCGTTCGCCCCGAAGAGCAGGACGAAGCACAGCCCGGCGACCACCGGCGAGATCGAGAACGGCAGATCGATCAGGGTGATGAGCAGGCTCCTGCCCCGGAACTCGAACTTGGTGATGGCCCACGCCGCCGCGACGCCGAACAGCGTGTTGAGCGGCACCGCGACGGCCGTGGTGAGGAGCGTGAGCGCCGCCGCGCGGAACGTCGCGCGGTCGAAGACCGCCTGTCCATAGGCGCTCAGGCCCTCGCTGAAGGCGTGCCAGAACACCACACCGAGCGGCAAGACGAGGAACACGCCGACGAGCAGCACGCACAGGCCGATCAGCAGCCGGCGCGCCCCGCGGCCCCCGGCGGTGTCCTCGCGGCCTGTCTGGGAGCGGGGGGAGAGCATCGCTCGACTCGGGTCCACCGGCCGCGGCCGTCAGCCCGCGTGGCCGCGCGCGGCGGCGCGCTGGAGGAGGTTGATCGCGAGGAGGAGCGCGAACGACGCCCCGAGCAGCAGGACCGCGACCGCCGTCGCGTCGGCGTAGGTGCCCGTCTCGTTCACCTCGATCATCTTGATGATCACCTGGGACGCGATCTCGGTGTCCGGCCGGTTGCCCGAGATGAAGATCACCGACCCGTACTCGCCGAGGCCGCGCGCGAGCGCCAGCGCGAACCCGGTGAGGAGCGCCGGCGCGAGCTCGGGCAGGACCACGGCGCGGAAGATCTGGAATCGGCTGGCGCCGAGCGTCGCCGCCACCTCCTCGACGTCCCGGCTCAGGTCCTCGATCACCGGCTGCACCGTGCGCACGACGAACGGCAGGCCGACGAAGGCCATCGCGATCACCACGCCGAGCGGCGCCAGGGAGATCCGGTCGTACACCGTCCACGCGATCGGCGATTCGCGCCACCCGCCGGCCGCGAACCCCCGCCAGACGGGCCAGGGGTACCGGAAACCGACGCTGGCGAGCGCCCCGCCGAGCAAACCGCCCTCGGCGTACAGCGTGGAGAGCGCGATCCCGGCCACGGCCGTGGGGAGCGCGAACGGCAGGTCGATCACCGCGTCGATGACGCGCGCGAACGGGAAGGTGTACCGGCCGAGCACCCACGCGATGAGCAGGCCGACGACGACGTTGAGGAGCGCCGCGGCGACCGAGGCGCCCAGCGTGAACCGAACGGCCGCGGCGACCCAGCCGCTCGTGATCACCGCGAAGAAGCGGTCCCAGCCGAGCTCCGCCGTCTTCAGGAACAGGGCGGAGAGCGGCAGGAGGACGACGAGGCTCAGGTAGAGCACCGCGACGCCCAGGGAGAGCGAGAACCCGGGGAGCACGCGCGCGCGGCGCGACATCACTTCTTCCGCATCTTGTCGAGCTCGGCCCCCTGGCCGAAATGGACGCTCATCACGGTCGGCCAGTCGGTGAAATGCTCCTTGAACCGGAACAGCGTGAGGGGCCTCAGCCGATCCGCGTGCTTCTTCGCGATCGCCTCGCTGTACGGGCGGTTGTAGCGCTTCGCGATGAGCTCCTGGCCCTCGTCGGAGAAGTGGAACTCCACGTACGCCTCGGCGATGTCCTTGACGCCGTGCCGCTCGGCGACCTTGTCGACGACCGCGAGGGGGACCTCGATCGTGATCGAGTCCGAGGGGACGACGACCTCGAACTGGTCGGCCGTCGCCGGATCGGCCGCGATCTGGAGGATCTCGTTCTCCCAGCCGAAGAGGACGTCGCCCGTGCGCTGCACGATGAAGCGCGTCGACGAGCCGCGCATGGCCGGGTCGAGGATGGCGTCGTCGTAGACCTTGGCCGTGAACTCGCGCGCCGCGGCCTCGGCCTCGGCGTCGTTCCGGCCCTCGGCCTTCGCCTTGCGCGCGGCGTGCGCCCAGGTCGACAGGTAGATCCACCGCGCCCCGCCGCCGGTCTTCGGATCCGGGCACAGCGACACGACCTCGGGCCGCGCGAGGTCCTCCCAGCCCTTCACCTGCTTGGGGTTGCCCTTGCGGACCAGGAAGATGACGGCCGACGTGTACGGCACCGAGCCGTTCGGCAGCCGATCGCGCCAGGTCGCGGGCAGCAGGCCCGCCTTGGCGATGGTGTCGACGTCGAAGTCGACCGACAGCGCGGCCACGTCCGTCTCCTTGCCGGCGGCGATGTCGCGCGCCTGCTTGCCCGACGGGCCGTGATCGGTCTCCACGTCGACGTCCCTGCCGGTCTTCTGCTTGTACCACCGCTCGAACGCGGGATTGAGCTCCTGGTAGAGCTCGCGGGTGGGGTCGTAGGACGCGACCGAGAGCTTCGCGACCCGGCCCTCCGCGCTCCCCTCGGCCGCGGTCGTCGTCTTCTTCTCCTCGCACCCGACGGCGGAGAGGAGCAGGGCGCCCAGCGCGAGCGCGAAACGGAGCGAGGTTGTCTTCATCGTCTCATCCCTGGGTGGAAAGGGCGGCAACTCTACCGCCGGACAGGGCCCTTGTCGCGAGGAGAGCCCCCGCGCTCCCGGCGGAGCGGGGCGGCGGCCGCCGGGCGCGCGCGCTCAGGGCGCGAGCTTGACCGCGACCGGCGAGAGCTGCTCCTCGCGGACGTCGAGGCCCACGCCGAGCTGTCCGTCGGTGTTCTCGCCCCAGCAGAGCACCTCGCCGGTCGTGCGCAGCGCGCACGTGTGGTGATAGCCGGCCGCGAGCTGCGCCACGCCGTCGATGGGCACGTCGACCGGCTGCGACGACAGCCCTGGCTTCCCGTGGCCGAGGGCGCCGACGCCCCACATCTTGAGACCCCGCGCGGCGCCGGACACCGCGCCGCTCCGCTCGCGGCCGACGTCGATGCTCGCGGCCTGAGGCACGGCGACGAGCGTGGGCTCCGGCACGGGCCCGTAGCGGTCGGCGCCCACCGCGCCGTTGTAGTCGTTGCCGAAGCAGTAGACCTCCACGCCCTTGCGCGCGCAGGTGTGCCGGTCGCCCGCGGCCACCTCGTCGACGCCCGCGGTGAGCGGCGCCGCGACCTCCACCGCAGAGGTGGCGTTCTCGCGGGCCCCGATGCCGAGCTGTCCGTCGAAGTTCCGGCCCCAGCAGAGGAGGCCTCGGTCGGACGCCTTGATGGCGCAGGTGTGATCCTGGCCGGCGGCGACCTGCCGGATGTCGCTCCGGATGAAGTCCGGGGTGCCGGTCTGCGGCGACTCCCCGTTGCCGAGCTGGCCCTCGTCGTCGGTGCCCCAGCAGTAGAGCTCGTCGCCCGTCTTCACCGCGCACGAGTGCGCCGCGCCGAGCGAGAGCTGCACGACGTTGATCAGGCTCGGCACCCGCGCCGGCTCGCTCGCCGCGTAGAAGGAGCCGTTGCCGAGCTGTCCCAGCGTGCCGCGCCCCCAGCAGGTGACCGTCGTGTCCTCCAGGATGGCGCACGAGTGGGCAGGGAACTGGTCGTCGTCGCGCGCGAACCCGCCGCCCGCCGCCACGTGGAGGGCCTTGCCGGGGAGGGCGACCTGCGCCGGCAGGGGGACGACCGGCTCGGCGGCCGGCTTCCCCGCCTCGGCGAACGCGTTCCTGCCCCAGCACCAGACGCTGCCGTCGCGCCGGAGCACGCACGTGTGGGCGAACCCGGCCGAGATCTCGATCGGGTCGTTGCAGAAGGCGCCCTCGTCGGCCTCCACGCACGACGTCGCGCAGCGGTTGCCGCAGGCGCCGCAATGCTCGGGGTCGTTCGCTCGCGTCTCGCAGCCCGGGGCCGCGGCGTCGCAGTCCAGGAAGCCGGCGCCGCAGGCGACGCCGCAGACGCCCGCCTCGCACGTCGGCGTCTCGTTGTCCGCGGCGGGGCAGTCCGCCGGCGAGGCGCACGCGTCGCCCTTGCCGCCCGCGCCGCCCGCGCCGCCTCCGGCGCCCGCGCCGCCCGCGCCGCCGTGGCCGGCGTCGCCGCCTTGACCGCCTGTGCCCGTCGCGAAGTTCCGCTCGGAGGGCGAGCAGCCGGCGCAGAGCGCGAGGGTGAAGAGCGCCAGCGAGTTCGTCAGCAAGCGAGGCATGTGCGTCATCGAAGCTCCTGAAGCGGCAGGTGTCCCGGAGCAGCAGGTTGCTCCTGGAACAGCTTTTTACGATGCCGCTGCCCGCACGGAAAGCGAGTCTGGTCGGCAAGATCCCGACGCCCGCCGGCGCTGGAGCGCCCTGCGCCGGCGCGCCGGCGCGCTGGTTTGGGGGAGACGCCTCTGGCGGCGCCGCGTAAGGTCGCTGCGCCATCCGGCAGGAGGGAGATCGCATGCACCGGAGTCGCCTTTGTGCTCTCGTGATTGACTGCAAGGTGGAGGACATCGACGCCGCGGCGGATTTCTGGAGCCGCGCGCTCGGCAAGCCCGTCAGGAAGAACGCGCCGGTCGACAGCGGCTACCGCGAGATCGAGACGCGGGACGATGAGCTCATCATGCTGCTGCAGCAGGTCGAGCACCCGAGCCGGACGCACCTCGACATCGAGACGGACGACCTCGACGCCGAGGTGCGGCGGCTCGAGGCGCTCGGGGCGCGGCGCGTGGAGTTCATCAAGCGCTGGTGGGTGATGGAGGCGCCGACGGGCCATCGCTTCTGCGTCGTCCGCCCGCAGCGCGGCCCGCTCGAGGCGCACGGCAACGCCAATGTCTGGAGCGACGATCCCGGCAAACCGGGCGCGCAGTGAGCCGGGGCGCGCGGCAACCTGGGGCGCGCGATGAGCCGGGGCGCGCGGTGAGCCGGGGCGCGCGGCGCGCAGGTCGAGGCCCGGGCGGCGTCCGCCGGAGATCGGGACCTGCTCCGACGCCCGACATGAAGTAACCTCTCCCCCGCGCCGGTCGACGCGGCGCGCTGTGCATGCGCCACGCCGAGATCCCCCGCGACATGACATGCAGCGCATGAGCACCGACGGCCGGGATCCCGGCGCAGCGGCCCTGTTCGACTGGAATCGCGCGGAGCCCGCGCCGGCGGAGCGCCGGCTCCCGCCGGGCGGCGTGCCCGCCGAGGCCTGGGCGGCGGCCCGCGCCGAGGACGAGGCGTGGCTGCCCTTCGAGCGCGCGGCCCGGCCGGTCGAGGTGCTCGACGAGACGCTGCGCGACGGCATCCAGGGCGTCTCCACGGTGAACCCGCCGAGCGCGCAGAAGATCGAGCTGCTCCACGCCATGGCGAGCGTCGGCGTCGACGCGGTGAACCTCGGCATCCCGGCGTCCGGGCCGCGTCAGTTCGAGGACGCGTGCCTGCTCGCCCGGGAGATCGTCTCGTCCCGGCTGCCGCTCGCCCTGACCGCGGCCGCGCGCACGACCGCCGCGGACATCGAGGAGGTCGCCCGCGTGGCCGAGCGCGCCGGGGCGCCGATGGTGGTCTACGCGTTCATCGGCAGCTCGCCGATCCGGCATTTCGTCGAGGGGTGGGGGCCCGATTTCCTGGCCCGCAGCGTCGAGGCCGCCGGCCGGGCCGCCGCCGCGGCCGGCCTGCCCTTCTGCCTCGTCGCGGAGGACGCGACCCGCGCGCCTCCCGGCATGCTCCACGCGCTCTTCCGCGCCGCGGTGGACGCCGGCGCCGCGCGCCTCTGCCTCTGCGACACGACGGGCCACGTCACCCCGCCCGGGGTCGCGGCGCTCGTCGCGTTCGCCCGGCGCGAGCTCGCCGCCCTGGGCGCGCCCGGGATCGAGCTCGACTGGCACGGCCACAACGACCGCGGGCTCGGCCTCTCCGCCGCGCTGTGGGCGGCGGCGTGCGGGGTCGAGCGGGTCCACGCCACGGCGCTCGGCGTCGGGGAGCGGGTGGGCAACAGCTGCCTCGAGCTGCTCCTCGACAACCTCGGTCGCCTCGGCGCGCGCGCCCCGGTGCCGCGCGAGCGCCTCGCCGCGTACTGCGCGGTCGCCTCGCGCGCCCTCGCCTGGCCCATCCCGCCGGACCACCCCATCGCGGGGGCGCTCACCCGCCGGACGTGACGCGCTCCCCGGCGCGGGTGACGGCGCTCCTGGGCCGGGGATGACGCGCTCCTCGACCGGGCGCGACGGCGTTCACCCGCCGGGCGTGGCCTTGCCGCCGCCGACGCGCGCCAGGGCGGCGTGGACGATCGGCGCCGCGGGCGCGAGCGCGTCCGCGAGCTCGCCGACGCGGGCCGCGGCGCGCTCGGCGCGGGTCCACGCCGACGAGAAGCCGAGCGTGCCGGGCGGGTGGGCCGCGGCGAGGGCGATCGCCTGCCGCAGATCGTCGCCCACCGCGGCGATGGCGTGGAGATCTGCCACGCTCGCCCCCCGCGCGCGCGCCGCGGCGTAGAGCGCGCGCACGATGCCGAGCAGGTCGCGGGCGGCCTCCAGCGGGAAGGGGTCGTGGCGGATCGAGAGCACGCCGGCCGCAGATCACGGATGCCGGGGCGGGGCGTCAAGCCGGGCGCCGTTCGTACGCTGCGGCTCGAAAATTGCAAAATTGCAGTGGCTCAACGGTTGCACTGAACGATTGCTGGAGGAGCACATGAACAACCGCACGCATGAGCTCGCAAAGACGGACGTACCCGGCGGCGACGAGGAGGTCCCGCTGCCGCCCAACCCGGGTGACCCGGGGCCTGAGCAGCCCGAGCCGCCCTCGCCCGACCCCACCCAGGACCCGCGCATCCCGCCGCAGGGCGACTTCCCGCGCGGGGTCTGAGCCGCACGGCGACCGCTGAACGCGGCGACCCCCGCCGGGCCGTCACGCTCCGGCCTGCTTCTTCTTCCCCCTCCGGGTCGCCCGCGGGCTCACCGGAGGCTTCGGCCGCGCCCCGTACGCGCGGAGGAACATCTCCAGGTTCTCATCGACGATGGCGTCGATCTGCGACGGCGCGAGCGGGAGCGTGCCGTAGACCGAGACGTCCTGCGCCTCCGCCGAGAGGAGCGCGATGAGCTGGCGCGCGGCGCGCTCCGGCTTCGCCACGTCGAGCCGGCCGCGCTCGGTCTCGCGCGCGAGGTAGCCGACGAGGCGGATCATGAGACTCATCAGTCCAATTTGTTGGACTGCCGAGTCCAACCGTAGATCATCGCCCCCGCGCGCTCACCCGAAAAGCGCGCGCGCCGGCCTGGGCTCGCGCTGCGCACCGCCACCCTGCGAGCGAGGTGAAGGCATGGATCACGAGCCTACCGAGAGCGAGCCGCCGGTCCCCGTCCTGATCGTCGGTGGAGGCGTCGTCGGCCTCTCGGCCGCGCTGTTCCTGCGTCGTCACGGCGTCGACGTGACGCTGGTCGAGCGCCACGCGGGCACGTCGATCCACCCGCGCGCCCGCGGCGTGAACGCCCGCACGATGGAGCTCTATCGCGAGCTCGGCCTCGAGCCGGCCATCCGCGAGGCGGGCGCCAAGACGCCGATCCACCTGGGCTTCCTCTTCGGCGAGACGCTTGCGCAGGCGATCGACGCGCCGCTCGGCAAGCTCATGCGCCGGCTCTTCCGCGCGCTGCTCGGGCGCGAGATCGGGCTCGGGTCGGCGAGCCCCACGCGCGCCTGCCGGATCACGCAGGACTTGCTCGAGCCGGTGCTCGCGGCCGCGGCCCGCGAGCGCGGCGCGCGCCTCTCGTTCTCGACCGAGCTCGTCTCGTTCGAGCAGGACGACGAGCGCGTGCGCGCCGTGCTGCGCGATCGGACGACCGGGGCCACGCGGCGCGTCCGCGCGAGCTACCTCGTCGCGGCGGACGGCGCGAAGAGCCCGGTGCGGCAGGCGCTCGGCATCTCCACGAGCGGGCGCGGATCGCTGGGCCATTTGCTCAACGTCCTCTTCGAGGCCGATCTCGCCGACTTCGTCCGAGATCGGGAGTTCAGCCTCGCGATCGTCCACCACCCCGAGGTGCGCGGCCTCTTCGCCGCGATCGACAACCGCGCGCGCTGGGTGTTCCACCTCGTGTACGACCCGGCGCGCGAGTCGCCGAAGGACTACCCGCCCGAGCGCTGCGCCTCGCTCGTGCAAAAGGCGCTCGGCGCGGGCGAGGTGCCGATCCGGATCGAGCGCGTTTTACCGTGGGAATCGGCGGCCCGCGTCGCGGATCGTTACCGGGTCGGGCGCGTCTTCCTCGCGGGGGACGCCGCGCACCTCATGCCTCCGTGGGGCGGCATGGGCGCGAACACCGGAGTCGCCGACGCCCACGACCTCGCGTGGAAGCTCGCGTTCGTGCTGCGCGGCGAGGCGCGCCCCGCCCTGCTCGACACGTACGAAGCGGAGCGCCGGCCCGTCGCCGTCGTGGCGGCCGAGGACTCGGCGAACAACGCCGACGAGCAGGGCCTCATGGCGCGCGCCGCGTTCTCGAAGACGCTCGGCCTCGATCGCCGCTCGATCTGGGGGCGCCTGACCGGCCGAACGCCGCCGAGCCCGGGGCGCTTGCACAAGCTCCTGGGCGTCGGCTATCGGTACGAATCCGCGGCGATCACGGCGGATGGGCGCGCGGCGCGCTTCCGGCTCGACGGCCGCCCGGGCACGCGAATGCCGCACGCGTGGATCGCGCGCGACGGAGCGCGGGTGTCGACGCTCGACCTGATCGACGGGCGCTTCACGCTGATCGCCGGGCGCGAGGCGGAGGCGTGGGGCGAGGCGGCGCGCGCGATCGGGGCGACCCTCGGCGTGCTGCGCGCAGGGATCGACTTCGAGGACGAGCGCGACCGCTGGCAGCGGCTCGTGGGCATCGGGCGGCGCGGGGCGCTGCTGGTGCGACCCGACGGCGTGGTGGCGTGGCGGGCGCGGGGCGAGGAGCGGGATGCAGCGTCGGTGTTGAGAGGCGCGCTCGCGCGGGCGCTCGGAGGATAGAGCCGCTCGCGCGGCGGGCGGTCCGGGTCGCACCCTTCGTGCACGGACCGGCATCGCTGCTGTCCCCGCTGTGACAGCGCCGCTCCGGCAAACGCGGCTGTCCTCACTGTGACAGCGCCGCTCCGGCAAACACGGCTGTCCTCACTGTGACCATGTCACATTGGCGATTGGGCTGTCCGCGCTGTGGCGGCGGTGGCGAGCCATGGATGCTGTCTTCCAGAGACGGCCCATCGGTAGTAACGTCGTGGCCAGAGGCGACGTGTCCACCGCCGTTGCCTGAAATCAGCCAGCCTTGGGGGGAGTCCGATGGATGCTCACGATACGGCGATCCATTCGCATCATGGCGAGCTCGCTGCCCTGCGCGCTCGTGTGTCCAAGCTGGAGCAGATCGAGCGGGATCTGCGCGCCGAGCTGCGTCGTGTGTGCCTGATGCTGGAGGCGGCGCCCTACCTGATCCAGGTCCACGATCCGGTCGAGCAACGCCGGCTCTATGAGAATCGTTCGCTGGCACGCGAGCTCGGATACACAGACGACAGCGCGGACCTCGGCGGCCTCGATGCGTTCATGACGCTCGCGCACCCCGACGACCAGCCTCGCATCCGCGAGCAGCTCAATCGCGCGAGGTGTGGTGTCGAGAGCGACATGACGGAGCTCGAGGTCCGGCTGCGCAGGGCGGACGGATCGTGGTGCTGGCTCACGAGGCGCGACATCGTCCTCGAGCGCGACGGCGCCGGGGCGCCGCGCCAGACCATGAGCGTGATTCACGACATCACCGTCCAGAAGGAGAGAGAGGCGGAGCAGCGCCGGCAGGCCGAGGATCTCAGCGTCTCCAAGAGGCTGGTCGACAATGCTCTGGACGGCATCACCCTGACCGCGATGAACGGCGAGGTGGTCTACGCCAACCTCGCCTTCAAGACGATGAGCGGCTTCGGCGAAGGCGCGGTCGGCCGCGGGCTGATCGATTTCTATTCGCCGGAGAGCTTTACCCAGCTCTCCACCGAGGTCCTGCCGGCCCTGACGATGCACGGCGCGTGGCGCGGCGTCCTGAAGATCCGGCGCCCCGACGGGAGCGAGTGGATGGGACAGACCAGCGCCTTCGTGATCTCGAACCCGGCGGGGGAGCCGACGGGCATGGCGGCGTTCTTCAGGGACATCACCGAGCAGCTCCGGTACGAGCAGGAGACGCTCGCGCAGATGCAGGTGATCCAGGCGCAGCAGGCGGCGCTCCGCGAGCTCGGCACGCCGCTCATCCCGATCGCCGAGGGGGTGATCGCGATGCCGCTCGTCGGGGCGATCGACCGGGAGCGCGCCCAGCAGATCCTGGAGACGCTGCTCTGCGCGCTCGGCGAGAAGCACGCGTCGGTGGCGATCCTCGACATCACCGGCGTGAAGTCCGTGGACGGCGAGGTCGCCTCCGCGCTGGTCCGCGTCGCGCAGGCGGCGAGGCTGCTCGGCGCAGACGTGGTGTTGACCGGCATCCGCCCCGTCGTCGCGCAGGCGCTGGTCGACCTGGGCGCCGAGCTCCGGGGGCTCGTCACCTGCGGCACCCTGCAAAGCGGCATCGCCTACGCGCTGAAGCGCAACGCGCGCCCGAGCACCGCGTGATCGCCCGCGCGCCCCTCTCGACAGCTCGACGACGGATTCGCGACGTGCGTGATCGAGCGCCACACACCCGCACGTCCCGCGCCGCGGCGGAGCCCGCGCCCGCGCTGCCCGCGCTCGAGCTCGCGACGGATCGCCCTCGCCCGCCCGCTCTGTCGCCGCGCCGCGCGTCGGTGTCTCGGGTGCTGCCGCCCCGGCTCGTCCGGGCGCTCGATCGGATGCGCCGGGCGTCGAGCGCGACGCGCTTCGTCACCCTGCTCTCGGCCTATGCGGCGCTGCTCTACCGCTATACCGGGCAAGGCCACCTCGCGATCGGCGTGCCCTGGCCCCGCCGCGGCCGCAGGCAGGGCGCTCGCGCGGGGGAAGGGCCCCGCCACCCGCTCGTCGTCCGCGCCCGCCTCGACGACGAGCTGAGCTTCCGAGCGCTCCTCGCGCAGGTCGCCGCGCAGATCGCCGCCGCCGAGGCCCACCGTCCGGCGCACCGCGGCGCGCGGCCCGAGGGGCTCGGGGCCGCGGAGGACGCGGGCCGTCTCCCGTTGATCCAGACCACCTTCGAGCTCGCGCCGCCGGGGGACGGCCTGCCCGGCGCCGCGGCCGCGGCAGACCCCGCGGCGACGCGCGCCCCGCGCCCCCGCGCGGCCGCTGCCGTCGAGCTCTCGCTGTCCGTGGCGGCGCGCGGGCGTGGGCTCGTCGCGACCCTGGAGTACAGCACCGACCTGTTCGATCCGGAGACCATCGAGCGGATGCTCGGCCACCTGAGCCTGCTGCTCGCGGGCGTCGCCGAGGGCGCGGAGCGGCCCATCTCCGAGATTCCGCTGCTCACGCCGGAGGAGCGGCGCCGGATCACCGTGGCGTGGAATGCGACGCAGACCGCCTATCCGCGCGACGCGTGCATTCACGAGCTCTTCGAGGCGCAGGCCGCGCGGACGCCCGACGCCATCGCCGCCGCCCTGGGCGGCGAGGCGCTCACCTACCGCGAGCTGGATCGCCGCGCCAACCGGCTCGCGCGCCGGCTCGCGGCGCGCCGCGCCGGCCCCGACCTGCGCGTGGCCGTCCTCGTCGAGCGGTCGCTCCGCGTGCTCGTCGCGCTGCTCGGCGTCCTCAAGGCCGGCGGCGCCTACGTCCCCCTCGATCCGAGCACGCCGGCCGAGCGCCTGCGCTTCATGCTGGAGGACGCCGCGGCGAGCGTCCTGCTGGGAGAGCCGGAACAGGTCGCGCGGCTCGCCTTCTGCGGAGAGGTCCTGTGCCTCGACGACGAGCGCGGCGCGCCCAGCGACGACGAGCGCCCGGCCGCCCGGGTCGCGGCCACGGATCTCG
Organism: Sorangium sp. So ce836; assembly: GCF_028553905.1. Lineage (NCBI taxonomy): Bacteria > Pseudomonadati > Myxococcota > Polyangiales > Polyangiaceae > Sorangium > Sorangium sp. So ce836. Next base: position 13,578,154 of record NZ_CP102233.1, read on the forward strand.
CCTACGTGATGTTTACGTCGGGATCGACCGGCCGGCCCAAGGGTGTGGCCGTCCCGCACCGCGGGGTCGTCCGCCTCGTCCGGGACACGAACTACGTCGCGTTCGGCCCCTCGGATCGCGTGGCGCACGCCTCCAGCCTCGCTTTCGACGCGTCGACGTTCGAGATCTGGGGCGCATTGCTGAACGGCGCGTGCCTCGTCCTCGTCTCTCGCGAGACGCTCCTATCGCCGGAGGCCTTCCCGGCGTTCCTCCGCCGGGAGGGGGTCACCCTCCTGTTCTTGACCACGGCGCTGTTTCACCAGCTCGCCCGCGCGAACCCGGGCGCCTTCCAGGGGCTCTCTACCCTCGTCGTCGGCGGCGACGTGCTCAGCCCGACGCTGTCCGGCGAGGTGCTCGAGCAGAGCGCCCCGGAGCGCCTCGTGAATGGCTACGGCCCGACCGAGAACACGACGTTCTCCACGGCCCATGTCGTGCGCGCGGTCCCGGAGGGCGCCGCCCGCGTGCCGATCGGACGGCCCGTCTCCAACACGCGCGTCTATGTCCTGGATCGCCGGCTCCAGCCGGTGCCCGTCGGCGTCCCGGGAGAGCTCTACGTCGGCGGCGACGGTCTGGCGCTGGGCTACCTGAACCGACCCGAGCTGACCGACGAGGCGTTCCTCCCGAACCCCCTGCCCGAGGAGCCCGGGGACCGCCTGTACAAAACCGGCGATCGGGCTCGCTATCTGCCGGACGGCTCGATCGAGTTCCTCGGGCGCATCGACACCCAGGTGAAGATCCGCGGCTTCCGTGTCGAGCTCGGGGAGATCGAGGCGGCGCTCGCCGCGTGCCCCGCCGTGCGCGAGGCCGCGGTCGTGGCCGTGGAGCACGCGCCCGGCGACCGGCGCCTCGTGGCCTATGTCGTCGCGCAAGCCGGCCCGTGCCCCGCTCCGGGCAGCGCCGCGGGGCCAGGGCAGCGATCGGGGACCGACAGGGACGGCAGCCGCTCGCGCGACCGCCTGTCGTCGACCCTGCGCCGGTTTCTGCAGCAGAAGCTGCCCGACTGCATGATCCCGGCCGCGTTCGTCGCGCTGCCGTCGCTGCCGCGCTCCGCCGGCGGGAAGATCGATCGCCGGGCGCTGCCGCCGCCCCGCCCGGGTCGGCCCGGCGCCGTCGCGCCGAGGACGACCGGCTCCCCGACGGAGCGCAGGGTGGCCGGGATCTGGGCCTCGGTGCTCGGGGCCGGCCGCGTCGGGGCCGGCGACGACTTCTTCGAGCTCGGCGGCGACTCGCTCCTGGCCGCGCAGGTGCTCCTCCGCGTGAAGGCGGCCTTTCAGGTCGACGTGCCCGCGCGCCGGCTGTTCGAGTCGCCCACCGTGGCCGGCCTCGCCCGCGCCGTCGACGAGGCCCGGCGCCGGACGGGGCGCGGCGCCGTCGCGGACGCGGTCGACCTCCGCGCCGAGGCCGTCCTCGACCCGGACATCCGCCCATGCGGGGAGGCCGCCCTCGCGGGCGCTGCGCCGCGCCACGTCTTCGTCACCGGCGCCACGGGGTTCCTGGGGGCCTTTCTCGTGCGCGAGCTCCTCGTGCAGACGCGCGCCACGGTCCACTGCCTCGTCCGCGCCCGCGATGCCGCTCACGGCCTGTCGAGGATCCGGCGAGCCCTGGAGGCGTATTCCCTCTGGGACCACGCGGCCCGCGCGAGGATCGTCGCCGTGCCCGGCGACCTGACGAAGCCGCTGCTCGGGCTCACCCCGGCCGGCTTCGACGCGCTCGCGGCGCGCATCGACGCGATCTATCACGCCGGGGCGGAGGTCAACTACGTCAAGCCCTACGTGTCCCACAGGGCGGCCAACGTGCTCGGAACCCAGGAGATCCTGCGGCTCGCGTGCCGCGGCCGGACGAAACCGGTGCACCACGTCTCGACGATCGGGGTCTTCGGCCATGTCGGGTACTTCACCGGGGGCCGGATCGTGAGGGAGCGCGACGATCTCGATCGCTGGGCGGACTACCTCCACACGGACATGGGCTATTCCCAGAGCAAGTGGGTCGCGGAGAAGCTCGTGGCGATCGCCCGTTCGCGGGGGGTGCCGGCCACCGTCTTTCGCCCCGGGGTCATCATGGGTCACAGCGAGACCGGCGCCGGCAGCGTGAGCGACTTCGCCAGCCGGATGATCAAAGGGTGCCTCGAGATGGGCTGCGCCCCCGATCTGCCGGAGCAGAGCAAGGAGTTCGTGACGGTCGATTACGTCAGCCGGGCGATCGTGCATCTCGCTCGCCGGCCGGGAGCCCTGGGGAAGGTGTTCCACCTGGTGCCCGCGCCGCCGCAACGGCTCGATCTGAACGGCTTCTTCGACCTGCTCGGCGCGTACGGCCGTCCGCTGTTGCGTCTGCCGTACGCGCGGTGGTGCGAGGCGCTGCTGAAGCGGATACGTCGATCGGGCGACAGCCCGCTGCTTCCCCTGCTGCCGATGCTGACCGAGCGGGTCCACGGCGAGCTGACCCGGTGGGAGCTGTACGAGAAGATGCCGGCCTGCGACTCCCGAAACGCGCTCGACGGGCTGGCCGGAACGGCCATCGTGTGCCCGCCCATGGACCGGCGGCTGCTCGATCGGCTCTTCGCCTATTACGCGCGCACCGGCTACCTGCGCGCCCCCGCCCCGCCCCGGAGCGGCGTGCGTCGGGCCAGGCGCGACGAGCGTGACGGGCGGATGGCGCAGAAGCCCTCGCGCCGGTCGCGGCGGGGCGTGGGCGGCTGAGGCCAGCGCCGCCCGGACCATAAACCATCAACTCGGCGCCAGCGACGCCCGATCAAAGAGCGGCTCGCCGAGGAGCGCCTCCAGCTCGGCCAGGCGCCCGCCCGATGCCGATGTGCCGTTTGGAATTGACACGGGCACTGTTAACGTTAACATTGCGTCCAGAGCCGCTGCTTCGGCTTTGCCCAGGGCACGGGGCTGCCGGGAAAATTCTCTTATGAAAAGCATGCTTCGATGTTCGCCCGGGCTCATCTCCTCGTGCGTCGCGTTCTCGCTCCTCGGGGCCCTTGCCTGTAGTGAAGCAGACGTGTCGGCCGGAGCGACCGGACCGGCGGGCACCGGCGGGGCTGGCGCGACGGGCAGCGCATCCGTCAGCGCCAGCTCCGGGTCCACCTCGGCGGCGGGCACAGGGTCGGGCGGCGCGCCTTCCGATGCCGCGTCCTCGGCGTCCGCGGGCGGTGGTGGAGGCGGGGGAGGCGGAGCGGCCTCCGGGACTGGCGGCGAGGGCGGCACGAGCAGCAGCGGAGAGCCGGCCGCGCCCGTGTTTCATGTCTTCCTCCTCCTCGGGCAATCGAACATGGCCGGGTACCCGAAGGCCTCGAACGCGGACAAGGTGGAGAATCCCCGCATCAAGGTCCTCGGCTTCGACGACTGCGCCGCGACCGGGCGCGTCGAGGGCGAGTGGGACATCGCTGCCCCGCCGCTCCACGAGTGCTGGAACGGAGCGATCGGGCCCGGCGACTATTTCGCCAAGACCATCCTCGACCGCTACCCCGCCCAGGACAGCATTGGCCTCGTCCCGTCCGCCCTCAGCGGGGAGAAGGTGGAGACGTTCATGAAGGCGGGGGGGAGCAAGTACACTTGGATCCTGTCGCGCGCGAAGGCGGCGCAGGAGGCCGGGGGCGTGATCGAGGGCATTCTGTTCCATCAAGGCGAGTCGAACTGCGGCGACGCCGCGTGGCCCGGCAAGGTGAAGACGTTCGTCTCGGACCTGCGCGCGGACCTCGGCCTCGGCGACGTGCCGTTCCTCGCAGGGGAGCTCCTCTACTCGGGGTCGTGCGCGAGGCACAACTCGCTCGTGGGCCAGCTCCCAGGGTTGCTCGCCAACGCCCATGTCGTCTCGGCGGAAGGGCTCGCCATCGATCCTGCCGACACCTGGAACCTCCACTTCGGCCACGACGCGCTGGTCACCCTGGGCACCCGCTACGCCGAGAAGATGATCGGCGTCCTGGGTCTCTGAGCGCGGGTTTCACATCGAGAAGAGCGCCCGGATCGAGGCTGGTGCAGCGCCGACGGCGTGGGCATCATCGCCCCTCTCGGCGCTCGTGCGTGCGGCGCCGCGCGGGATTGCCGCGCCGATGACACACCGGTTACGAGGGGTGATATGAGCTTGACAGCCTCCCTGTTGCGGATCGATCCCCGAGACGATGTGGCCGTCGCCGTGCGCGGCCTGGCCGCCGGCGATCCGGTGGCCGATGCGATCACCGCCCGCGTCGACATCCCGGCCGGGCACAAGGTGGCGCTGCGCGCGATGGCCGCCGGCGAGCCGGTGCGGAAGTACGGCTGGCCGATCGGGCGGGCGACCGTGGATATCCAGCCGGGCGACCACGTGCACACGCACAACCTGGCCACCGCGCTCTCGGGCCTCGACACCTACACCTACGACCCCACGCGCCCGGAGGCGCTCTCCGCGACCGAAGACCGCACCTTCATGGGTTACCGGCGGAAGAACGGGCGGGTGGGCACCCGCAACGAGATCTGGATCCTGTCGACGGTCGGCTGCGTCGCGCGCACCGCGCAGAAGGTGGCCGTCGAGGCGGACAGACGCTTCAAGGGCCGGGTGGATGGGGTCTACGCCTTGACCCATCCTTACGGCTGCTCGCAGCTCGGGGGCGACCTCGAGGCCACCCGCCGGATGACCGCGGCCTTGGCTGGCCACCCGAACGCGGGCGGCGCGCTGATCATCGGCCTGGGCTGCGAGAACAACCAGCTCGGCGTGCTCCTCGAGAGCGCCCCGCAGCTCGATCGCGAGCGCCTGCGGTCCTTCGACGCCCAGGGGGCCGAGGATGAGCTCGAAGCGGGCCTCGCGGCCGTCGAAGCGCTTGTCAGGGTCGCCGAGCAGGACCGCCGCGAGCCCTGCCCTGCCTCCGACCTGGTGATCGGCCTCAAATGCGGCGGTTCGGACGGATTCTCGGGGCTGACCGCCAACCCGCTGGTGGGCCGCATCGCCGACAGGGTCTGCGCCGCCGGCGGCTCGGCCATCCTCACCGAGATCCCGGAGATCTTCGGCGCCGAGCGCCTGCTCATGGCCCGCGCCGAGAGCGAGGTGGTCTATGCCGACATCGTCGGCGTGGTGAACGACTTCAAGGGCTACTTCATCGCTCACGGAGAGCCGGTGTCGGAGAACCCCTCGCCCGGCAACATCGCCGGCGGCATCACCACGCTGGAGGAGAAGTCTCTCGGCGCGGTGCAGAAGGCCGGCCGCGCCCCGGTGGCCGAGGTGGTCCGCTACGGCGGCCAGATCCGCGGGAAGCCGGGCGTGGCGCTGCTGGAGGCGCCCGGCAACGACGCGGTCTCGTCCACGGCGCTCGCCGCCGCCGGCGCGACGGTCATCCTCTTCACCACCGGCCGGGGCACGCCGCTCGGCTTTCCCGTGCCGACCCTCAAGCTCGCGACCAACTCCAGCCTCGCCCAGCGCAAGCAGCGCTGGATCGACTTCGACGCCGGCCGCGTCGCCTCGGGAGAATCGATGGACGCGGCCGCCGACGGGCTGATGGACCTGGTGCTGGCCACCGCCTCGGGCCGGAAGACCCGCGCCGAGGAGAACGACGAGCGCGAGATCGCGCTCTGGAAGCGGGGCGTCACCCTCTGAGGCTAGGCCGCCTCGCGGCGCTCGACGTCGAGCTGGAGCGGCTCGATCTTGCCGACGATGACGAGGTAGCTGAACGCGCCGAGCAGGCAGAAGCCGCCGGCCGCGACGAGCGGGATCGTGAACGAGCCTTTGGTCAGCGAGACCATCACGCCGGTGAACGTCGTGATGACGATGCCGGCCAGGTTCGACGCGAAGTTCTGGATGCCGCCGATGGAAGCCACGTGGCGCGGCGTGGGCGCGACGTCGCCGGGGAGGGACCAGATGCTGGCGCCGGCGAACGCGAGGCTCGCGTACGAGACGCCGAAGAGGAAGAGCATCAGCGTGATGCTGGACGTCAGCGCCGACAGCGTGATCGCCGACGACATCAGCATGCCGCCGACCATGCAGGTCTTGCGCGCGGCGGTGAGGCTGAAGCCGCGGCGATAGAGCGCGTCGGAGACGAAGCCGCCGAGCCAGCCCCCAGGGATCGCCATCAACGCTGGGATCATGCCGAGCGTGCCGAGCGACTTGATCGAGAAGCCGCGCGTCTGCACGAGGTAGCTCGGGAACCACGTGATGAAGAAGTAGTTGGTGAAGTTGAGGCAGAAGAAGCCGAGCATCATGCCCCAGAGCGTGCGATGGCGGAAGAGCGACGCCCACGTCACGCCGCCTCGCGCGTCCTCGGCGGGCGCCGCGTGGACGACGTCGGTCTCGCCCGTCATGTCGCCATGCGCGGGGCCGCGGTAGATGACGACCCAGCCGAGGATCCACACCGCGCCGAGCAAGCCCGTGATGATGAAGGCCGCCTTCCATCCGAGCGCGTCGACGATGAGGGCGACGAGGGGGATCGACAGCGCCGAGCCGACGCGCGCGCCGCTGTCGAAGATGCCCGTCGCGAGCGCGCGCTCGCGCGGCTTGAACCACTGGCTCACGAGCTTCGCGCAGGCCGGGTAGGCGCCGGCCTCGCCGACGCCGAGCAGCAATCGACAGCCGAACATCCCCGCGACGCTCGACGCGCCGGCCGTCGCCGCGGTGAAGAGCGACCACCAGCCGACGGCGAACGGCAGCGCGACGCGCGCCCCCACGCGGTCGATGGCCCAGCCGAACGGCATCTGCATGAGCGCGTACGTCCAGAAGAAGCCGCTCATGATGAGCCCCATCTGGGCGGGGCCGATGCCGAGCGCCTTCTCGATCTCCGGCGCCGCGACCGCCAGGTTGGCGCGATCGATGTAGTTGATGGCGACGGCGAGAAAGCACAGGAAAAGCACGACCCAACGCATCTTTCTCATCTGCATGTCTCCCTGGGTAGCGGTTCTGTTCGCGCGATCGGCGGCTCTCGCGCGATGTCCGCCGGGCGGCGCCGCCGCGCGGTACGTCGCGCGCGCGCGGACCGACGGCGACGGCGCCGGGCTCGTGGGGTTATCGGCGTCGCGAGTGCGGCGGGCTCGCGCCGTCGGCCTACCGCGCGCGCCCGCCTGCCGCAGCCTCACGGGCTCATGCGGGCACGCTCGCGCGAAGCGACCGGTGCAGCCGGGGCTGCTCGATCTTCAAGCCGAGCTCGCGCGCGAGCTCGATCACGGGGACGAAGCGGCGCCGCTTCTTCTCGCTGTGGCTCCGCGAGATGTCGGACAGCCGGTGATCGAGGAACGGGTTCTCGAAGCGATCGCGCACCTCGTCGAGGTAGGCGCGCGCGGCGGCGCCCTTGCCGAGCGCGTCGAAGACGGGCACCACCTCGTCGCGCCAGAGCGCCTCGAGATCGGCGCGCAAGGCCCGATCGCGCATCGCGCTCCGCGTGTTCTCGTCGGCGGGGCGCCCGTCCGTCTGCCAGCGCTCGGCGAGGTAGGTGTGCCCGAGGTTCAGCAGCAGCAGCTTCAGGCGTTCGTAGTGGGGCAGGTCGTCCGTCACGATCATCGCCTCATGCCGGCACGGCAGCACCATGCCCTCGCGCCGCTCGATCGCCCAGAGCGCGTAGGGCTCGGCGATCGCGCCGACGGGGCGGATCGGCTCGGAGACGATCCGGTCGACGAGCGAGTTCACCCAGACGCACGTGTGCTTGATGTAGCGCAGGAAGGCGGCGTCGGCGCCCCACCGGCGCGCGACGCCGGCGACCAGCGCGCGCAGCGTGTCGCCGTTGTTCGACACGAGCTCGCAGGGCAGCAGCGTCAGCGGCGCGGCGCCCGCCTCGAAGCGCGCGCGCAGCAGGACGACGAGCTTCGCGGCGAACCCGCGCGGCACGCCCGCGCCGGGCGCGAGCAACTCCGCCGTGTCCTCGTGGAAACAGGCGTATCCGCTGTCGCTCGTGTTCGAGAGCACGACGCGCGCATCATGCGCGAAGCGCTCGCGCACGAGCGGCCAGTCGGTCTTCGCGTCGAGCGCCTCCGTGATCGAGCTGCACTCGATCGTCGTATCGACCACCTCATCGCGGCGCAGCCCGCGGATCCGCACGGGGTAGCGCGCCTGCGCGCGCAGCGCGTCGACGCGCGCGCGGCTCTCGGGGTTCGACGTGGTCTGCACCATGGTGACCGCCCCGAGCGCGTCGCCGGCGCGGAGCGCCTCCGAGATGAAGAGGTCCGCGTGAGCCTGGAGGAACCGGCTCGTGCCGAATTGAAGGATCGGATTACCCATGTCAGCGCTCCGGCGGCTCTCGATGAGGGGATGTTTGAAGTCGCTGCTCGTCCTCGAGCAGAGGCTGATGGATCGTCGTCATGCGAAATCCGCTCAGGGGAGGCGCCGAGCCGCGCGCGCTCACGACACGCCGACCATGATCTTGGCCGTTCGACCGGGGTACACAGCCCAGTCGGCGAGCGCCTCGGGCACGCCTTCGATGGGGATCGATTTCGAGATGAGGATGTTCGCGTCGAACGTGCGCCGCTCGAAGAAGGCGATCACGTCCGAGAACTCGCCCATGCAGTTGCGCGACCCGAGGATGTCGAGCTCCTTCATCACGAACAGCTTGGTCTCGTAGCTCACCGGCTCTTTGCCGTACCCGATGTACACGACGCGACCGCAAAACTTCACCCACTCCACGGCGTCGCGGTACGTCGCTATCGCGCCCACGGCCTCGATCACGACGTCCGGGCCGTCGCCGTTCGTCAGGTCCATGACGCGCTCGCGCGCGTCGGCGTTCGCCTGCACCGCCTCGCGCGCGCCGAGCGCCCTGGCGAGCGCGAGCTTCTCGTCCTGCGTGTCGAGCGCGATGACGCGCGCGCCGCGGCTCACCGCGCCGGCGATGGCGCCGAGCCCCACGCCGCCGCAGCCCATCACGAGGACGGTCTCCGCGGCCTCGACGCGCCCTCGCGCCGCTGCGTGGAAGCCGACGGAGAACGGCTCGACGAGCGCGAGCTCCGTGAGGCTCAGCTTCCGTGACGTGAACAGCTTCTGGTACGGCACGGCCACGAGCTCGGTGAGCGCGCCGTCGCGCTGAACGCCCATGGTCTTGTTGTTTCGACAGGCGTTGCGCCGCCCCGCGGAGCACGAGGGACACACGCCGCACGCCGTGTACGGCGTGAACGTGACGTCGGTGCCGACGCGCCAGTCCGCCTCGACGCCGGAGCCGAGCTCCACGATCGTGCCGGCCACCTCGTGACCCAGCACCCGAGGGTATGTGACCATCGGGTTCTTGCCCAGGAAGGTGTTCAAATCGGAGCCGCACAGACCGACCTGCCGCACGCGGACCAACACCTGGTCGTGCGCCGGCTTGGGCTCGCTGATCTGGGTCACCTGCGCGACCGACGGACCGGTGATCGTCAGGGCTTTCATGCGGTCATCACCTCGCGGAGCGACTTCGTTCACTCGCGGCTCTCACGGCGCGCTCCGAGGCCGAGGCCGCTTCGTTCGGCGAGACAAGGCGCAGCGCCACGTCGAGCGGCCGGAGCCGGAGCGACGCGGCGTCGCTTTACGACCCGTGATCGGGGCGGCGGTCGCCGCCTTCGCCGCGGCGCTCCGGGCGCCGCCGTTCAGGGCCGACGCGCATAGAATTTCTGTGCGTTCGTGTACATGACCTTGTCACGTACTCCCGGACCGAGCTCCTTGAGGTAAAGCTCGGCGATCGCGATCTCCGAAGCCAGGCTGCCGCCCATGTCGACCACGGGCCAGTTGCTGCCCCAGATCAGCCGGTCTTCGCCGAAGGCGTTCATCAGCACGTCGAAGTGCGCCTTGTACGCCGCGAGGTCGGTCGGCGCGCTCCAGGGATCGTCCTCGGTGGCGGCCGGGTTGTACATGTCGAAGAACGATGAGAATTTGATGTAGATGTTCGGGTGCTTGGCGAGCCGCTGCATCGCATCGACCCAGGCCGGATCCGGCGCCGCCCCTCTCGCGCCCGCCATGTGGTCGATGATGATGCGGAGCTTGGGCACCGCGGTCGCGAGCGCCTCGACCTTGTCCTTCGGGTTCAAGGCGCCGCGGCTGATGATGTCGAGCGTCATGCCCTTGGCCGCGAGCTCCTCCAGCGAGGCGAGCTGCGCCTTGTCGAGCGTCAGCTTCGGGCTCCAGAGGAAGCCGCGAATGCCGACCACGCGCGGGTCCGCGGCGAGGCGCGCCAGATCGGCGTCGAAGGTCGGCGAGCCGATCTCGAGCTGCGCCACGAGGAACTTGAAGAAGTCGTTGCCCTTCGTCATCTCGAGGACCTTGAAGTTGTCCTCGACGATGGGGCTGGCCTCGACGACGCCGGTGCCGACGATGCCGTTCTGCATCGCGATGGCTTTGTACTCGTCGGGCAGCACGTCGCGGTAGATCGGCTTCTGCTTGGCTTCCGGCCAAACGACGCCGCCCGGCCGCGTGACCTGGTAGAGATGGATGTGCGTGTCGAGGATCGGACCGCGCTGCTCCGCCGGCACGGTGAGCGGGGCCGCCGCTCTGCTCGTGTCGTCCGCCGTCTCGGGCGGCGGGGTGGTGGTCGAGGAAGACGACGCGCACGCCGCGAGCGGCGAGAGCGCCGTCACCAGGCACCACCTGGCGACAGCGGTCCTGATGCTCGCGAGCGTGCTCAGGTGGAGCCTTTCGGAACCGGCGGCGGACCCGGTCCCGACGGCGATGATGCCGGTACGCATGACGATCCCCTCAGGGCAAAGCCGAAGTACTAGAGCCATATGTTAACGTTAACATCATCGATGTCAACATCGATTCGTTCGTCAGCCCGAAGAGGCTGGGCGGCCCCATGGCCCTGGCGATGAGGTGAGCCCATGAGGGTGGCGTCAGCACCCCAATGCGGCCGCGTGACCCTGGAGATCGGTAGATCGCGTAAAATAGGAATGTTCTAACGACCCGGGCAGGTCTCGCGGTCCAGGCTTGACGTCTCGGATGCGTTTGGGTTTCCTTCTCCACGTGAGCACGGACGCCGCGGTGACGATGAAGGGGCAAAGCTTCGAGGCCGTCTTCGGCCGTCCGGCGAAGGTCGTGGCCGAGGCGCCTGGGCGCGTGAACCTCATCGGCGAGCACACCGATTATAGCGGCGGGTACGTGCTGCCGACGGCGATCCCGCAGAAGACGCGCGTCGAGATCGCGCCGCGGGGAGACGGGCTCATCCACGTCGCCACCATGAACGTGAATCGCGGCGCCCAGCGCTGGTTTCGCGTCGGCGAGGAGTCGCGCGGCGGCATATGGCTCGACTATGTGCAGGGCATCACCGCGGTCCTGCGCGGCCGGGGCGCGCCGATCTCGGGCTTCGACGCGAGGATAGAGTCGTCGGTGCCGCTCGGCAGCGGCCTCTCGTCGAGCGCCTCGCTGCTCGTCGCGCTCGCCCGCGCCGTGCGGGCGATGCTCGGCCTGTCCATCGACGACGTGGAGATCGCCCGGATCGCGCACGCGGCGGAGCACGACTTCGTGGGCGCGCCCGTCGGGACGATGGATCAGATGGCCGCGAGCCTCGCCGACGAGCACACGGCGCTGTTCCTCGACACGAGGACGCTCGCGTTCGAGCGCATCCCGCTGCCCGCCGAGGCCGAGCTGCTCGTCGTGAACTCGGGGGTGGCGCACCAGCACGCGAGCGGCGATTACAAGACGCGTCGCGCGGAGTGCGAGCGCGCCGCCGCGCTGCTCGGGGTGCCGCAGCTCCGGGACGTCGACGCGGCCGCCGAGCAGCGCATCGCGTCGCTGCCGGCGCCGCTCGACCGGCGCGCCCGCCACGTCGTGACCGAGAACGCCCGGGTGCTCGCCGCCGTGGCCGCGCTCCGCGCCGGGGATCTCGGCCGCCTGGGCGAGCTCTTCGACGCGTCGCACCGGTCGATGCGCGACGACTTCGAGGTGTCGGTGCCGGCGGTCGACGCGCTGGTGGAGAGCGCGCGGGCGCAGTCGGACGTCTTCGGCGCCCGGCTGACCGGCGGCGGCTTCGGCGGCTCGATCGTGGCCCTGGTGAAGCGCGGGTGCGCGGCGCGGGTGGGGCAGGCCGTCGTCGAGGCCTACGAGCGAGCGCCGGCCGCGCAGGGCCGACGCGCGACGGTGCTTGTGGGAGGGCCCGCCTCATGACGGCGCGCTACGGCGCCGCGGCTGCTGGCGAGCCCACGGCGCGGAGCCTCGGCCCGGCGGCGGGGCTCATCAACCGGGATACCACGTGATCCGCGGGTCATCGGGCGCGCGCACGTAGTCGAAGGCGGCGTCCGTGAGCCGCGCCAAATCGTAGTGCGGCCGCCAGCCGAGCAGAAACTTCGCCTTGGTGTTGTCCAGCCAGGTCGACCGGTACGGCGTCTTCACCTTCACGCTCGGCAGGCTCCGCGTGGACTCCAGGTAACGCGCCAGCTCACCGTAGTCCACGGGCTCATCCATGCAGATGTTGAAGGTCTGCTGACGAGCCTTCTCGTGGTCGATGGCCTTGAGGATCGCGGCGACCAGATCCTCCACATGCACGAAGTTCCGCTTCACGGGCTCGCCGTCAGGGTCGAGCATCACGGGGACAGCGCCCGAGCGGATATAGCCCTCTGCCGCCTCGGCGCCGACCAGATCGCGCCACCTCGGCCCCCCGAACACGTCGTCGCCGAAGGAGAGCTGCGCCTTGAAGTCGTCCTTCTCCATGATCCATGGCGCGCGCAGGCAGCAGCCGTTCATCGCATACTGGATATAATACTGCTCGAGCATGACCTCCTCGAGCACCTTGGACAGCGCGTAACAGCCCGGGTAGGCGCTGTGCTTCTGCGCCTCCGTGACGGGCACGGGGTGCGGGTAAAAGAAGTGGCCCATGCCGGCGTCGCCCCCGATCAGGATGAATTGCTCGAACGTGGGGCTGACGCGGCACGCTTCGAGCAGCCAGAACATGCCCTTGATGGCCACGTCCATGATGCTCTCGGGGGTCTCCTTGCAGGTCGCCAGGTGCAGCACGTGGGTCACGCCCTCCAGGGCCTCGTCGACCACGGCCCTGTTCTCGATGGACCCGCGCACCACCTCCATGCGCGCCGTCGGCGCCAGCATGCGGTTATGGCACAGCGCGCGGACCTTCCATGCCTCGAACCTGGGGTCGGACAGGAACCTGCGGATGAACGCCTGGCCCACCTTGCCGGCCGCCCCGGCGACAAGAATTCGCTTCGTCTCGCCCATTCTATCGCTCCTCGCTCTCCAGCATCATCGATGAGACCGTGCTTCATCACCCCTGGCCGCGGGCGCCGAGCGGATCAGGAGCTGCTGCATGACGATGAAGCCGAGCAGCAGCAGCCCGATGCTGATGTGGTGCCACGGCGACGGCAGCCGTCCATCCAGGTTGATCACCGCCCGCACCATGCCCGTGATCATCACGCCCATCACGGTGCCGACGACGCTGCCAGCACCCCCGGTCAGCAGCGTTCCGCCGATCACCACCGAGGCGATGGCCTCGAGCTCCAGGCCGGCGCCGATGTTCGGCTTTCCGGCGCTGTCGATCAGCGCCGTCGTGACCCCGCCGAGCCCCGCGCAAAGGCCGCTGAGCGCGTACAGGCCCACCGTCGTGGCGCCCAGCGGCACCCCCATGAGCAGCGCAGCCTGCCTGTCCCCGCCGACGGCCAGGACGTTCCGGCCGAAGCTCGTGCTGCGGTGAAGGACCACGCCGAGCGCGAGGACGATCAAGAACAAGAGCGCCGTCGCGGGGACCCAGGTCCGGTCCAGGCCCGGGATCATCACCGCGAAGCCGAGCTCATCGACGATCCAGTCCAGCGCGGGATGATCGACGGCGATGGGCTGCATGCTGACGAGGAACGCCGCGCCGCGCGCGAAGAACATGCCCGCGAGCGTCACCAGGAACGGTGGCAAAGAGAACTCATGGATCAGGTACCCCGTCATCGCGCCGAACGAGACCGCCACCGCGAGGCCGATACAGAACGCGAGCAGCGGATGGCAGCCACCCGCGACAAGCGTGCCCACGAGGACCGTCGTCAGCGCGACGACGGAGCCGACCGAGAGGTCGATACCCCCCGACAGGATGACGAACGTCATGCCCACCGCGCAGATGCCCATGGCCGCGTTCCCCTTGATCAGGTCGACCAGGAAGCGCAGGCTGCGCGCCGACTCGTAACCGACCAGCACCCCCGCGTAGAGCGCGACAAGGAGGACCGCGGTCGCCACGAGCGGCACATCTCGCCGATCCAAGCTCCGCATCGCTACTGCCCCCGCTTGAGCCCGAGCAGCGCGATGAGCCGCCGGCGCGACTCCTCCGAGACGAGCAGGCAGCTCACCAGCATCACGCCGGCCTTGGGCATCGGCTCGATCTCCGAGGGGACGTGCTGGATGTACATCGTGGTGGAGAGCGTCTGGATGAGCAACGCTCCTATCAGCGTGCCGCCCAGGTAGAAGCGCCCGCCGGTGAGCGCCGTGCCGCCGATCACCGCGGCGAAGATGGCGTCCAGCTCCCGCAGGCGCCCCACGCGATCGGGATCGGCCGTGGAGATGTACGAGGCGGCCACGAGCCCGGCGATGCCGGCGCACAGGCCGGAGAACCCGTACAGCCAGAGCTTGATGCGGCGGTCGCCGACCCCCGCGAGCCGGCTCGCGCGCTCGCCGTCGCCGATCGCTTCCATGAACAGGCCGAGCGCCGTCTTCCGGCAGAGCAGGGCGGCGACGGCGAACACGGCGGCCACGAGCAGCATGGAGAACGGCAAGCCAAAGGCGTGACCGTTGCCGATGAACGCGAACGTCGCGTCCACGTGCGTCACGGGCTCGGCGCGGGTGATGAGCATGGCGACGCCGCGGACGCCGACCATGCTGATCAACGTCACGACGATGGGCTGGATGTTCAGCGACGTCACCAGCGCGCCGTTGAACAGGCCGACGCCGCCGGCGACCAAGAGGGACAGGAGCGCCGCGAGGAGCGGCCCGTGGCCGGCGTCCTTCATCAGGATGACGCAGGTGGCGCCGGAGAGCGCCATGACCGAGCCGACCGACAGGTCGATGCCCCGGACGGCGATCACCAGGGTCAGGCCGATGGCGAGGAGCATCACCTCCGCGCCCTGGTTGAGCAGGTTGATGGGTGTCCCGTAATACGCCCCGTCGCGCTCGACGATCGAGAAGAAGTTCTTGGACAGGAAGAAATTGAACAGCAGGAGCGCCAGGAGGCCGAGCAAAGGCCACGCTTCGCGGCGCCCGCGCCTGAGCAGCAGCGCGCCGGCGCCGCCGGTGAAGAGGATGATCCCGATGCCCGTCGGACTCGCGTTCGTGCGCGCGGCTTCAGCCATCTTCTCGAGCATTGCGCGGCGCCTCCTTCTGCTGGGCAATGGCCTGGATGATCGACGAAGGGGTCACCGACCCTCCCGCGAGCTCGCCCTGCTGCTTGCGGTCCCTCAGGACCACCACCCTGGAGCAGTTGCGCGCGATCTCCTCGAGCTCCGACGAGATCAAGACGGTGGCGACCCCCTTCTCGCCGAGCGACCTCACCAGCGCCTCGATCTCCAGCTTGGCGCCGATGTCCACGCCGCGCGTGGGCTCGTCGAGCAGCATGACCCGCGGCTGCATGGCCATCCAGCGCGCGAGCAGCACCTTCTGCTGATTGCCGCCCGAGAGCAGCTTGACGGGCGTCTCCGGGGACGGCGTCTTGATGCTCAGGGCCTTGATGTAATGCTGGACCAGACGATCCTGCTCGCTCCGCGGGAGCACCCGCAGCGCCCCGCGGGAGGCCTGCAAGGCCAGCACGAGGTTCTCTCGCACGGAGAGGTTCGGGACGATGCCATCCACCTTCCGGTCTTCCGGGCAGTACGCGAGGCCCGCCCGGATCGCGCGCCGCGGCGTCTTGATCTCGATCCCGCGGCCGTCCACCGTGAGCTCGCCGCGATCGGCCGGCTCGATCCCGAAGAGCATCCTGGCGGTCTCGCTCCGGCCCGAGCCGAGCAGCCCCGCCAGCCCCACCACCTCGCCGGGCCGCAGCGCGAGATCGATCGGCCCGACGACCCCCTTCCGCTCGAGGCCGCGCGCGGCGAGCACCGGCTCGGCGGCGCTCGCGTCCTCTCCAGCGCCGGCGGGGCTGCCCTTCGCGGGCTTGTCCTCGTCGCCGAGCTCCACGCCGAGCATCGCCTGGACGAGCGCCAGGCGAGGCAGCGCGCTGCTCGCGTATTGCCCGACCAGGCAGCCGTTCCTGAGCACCGTGATGGTGTCGCTGACGGCGTAGACCTGATCCAGGAAGTGGGTCACGAAGAGCACCGCCAGCCCCTGCGCCTTCAGCCTCCGCATCACGTCGAAGAGCCGCTGCGTCTCCGCTTCATCCAGGCTGGAGGTGGGCTCATCGAGGATCAGGAGCCGGGCGTCCACGGCGAGCGCGCGGGCGATCGCGACCATCTGCTGCAGCGCGGTGGAGAGCGACGCCACCGATCGCGACACGTCGAGGTCCAGCGAGAGGCGCGCGAGGGCCTGACGCGCCTTCGCGCGCATGGCGCGCTGGTCGATCAGGCCGAAGCGCCGGGGCTGCCGGCCCAGCATGATGTTGTCCGCGATGGAGAGGTGCGGGATGAGGCTGATCTCCTGGTGCACCGCGCTGATCCCCAGCGACTCCGCGTGGCGGGGGGAGGTCGGCCGGATCGACGTCCCGTCGAGCCGCAAGGCACCCGAGTCCGGGGAATACACGCCGGTGAGCAGCTTGATCAGCGTCGACTTGCCGGCCCCGTTCTCCCCCATCAGCGCCTGGATCTCGCCCGCGTGCGCCTCGATGTGCACGTCGTGCAGCGCGCGAACGCCGGGGAAGGACTTGCTGAGGCCCTCGACGGAGAGCAACGCTTTCGAACCAGACATGCGGCTGCTACTCCGTGGGTGAGGGCCGCTCGACCAGAGAGCTCACGGGCGTGGTGGTGCTCGCGCCGCCGCTTCCTCGTCAGTAGGCCCGCGAGCCGATGGTCGCCGCCGCCTGCTCGCGCTCGAAGACCTGGCCAGGGACGACCGTGCGCTTCGGCACCGCCTCGCCGCGCGCGATCTTCTCGATGGTATCGAAGAGCAGGGGGCCGTGCAGGGGGTTGCACTCGACCGTCGCGTTCAGCTTCCCCTCCATCATCGCCTCGAAGGCCGGCTTCACGGCGTCGACCGAGACCACCAGGATGTCCTGCCCGGGCTTCAACCCCGCCGCCTGGATCGCCTGGATCGCCCCGAGCGCCATGTCGTCGTTGTGGGCGTAGACGGCGTTGATCTCCCCCTTGTGGGCCGAGAGCAGCGTCTCCATCACGGCCTTGCCCTTGGTGCGCGTGAAGTCACCGCTCTGGCTCGCGAGGATCTTCATGTCGGGAAACTTCGCGATGGCCTCGGCGAAGCCGGCTTTGCGCATCACCGCCACGTCCGCCGCCGGCGTGCCGACGAGCTCGATGATGCGCGCGCTGCCGTTCGTCTGCTTCGCGAGCCACTCGCCAGCCCGGCGCCCCTCCCAGACGAAGTCCGCGACCATCACCGTCGCGTACAGATCTTCTTCGGCGTCCACGCCCCGGCTCGTGAGCACCACCGGGATCCCGGCGCGCTTGGCCTCCTTCAGCGTCGGCTTCCAGCCCACGGACTCTTGCGGCGCGATGACGATGACGTCGACGCCCTTGGTGATGAACCCGTTGACGGCGTTGACCTGGTTGTTGTGCACGTTCTGGCCGTCGGCGAAGAGGAGCTTCACGCCGCGCTTCTCCGCTTCCTCCTGGATCGACTTGCTGTGCGCGATCCTCCAGGAGCTCTCGGCGCCCGTCTGAGAGAAGCCGACCACGATCTCGGACAGCTTCTTCGGCTTCCTGCCCGCGGGCTCGGTGCCCGACGCCGGCTTCGGGGTGGCGCGGTCGGCCTCGCTCTCCCCGCGGGAGCAGCCGGCGGCGATGGATGCTGCGCCCAAGATGGCCAGGAGCGCCCGCCGTGACACGTGGTTGTGGGGGTGCATGCTCTTCTCCCTTCCTGCTGTCCCTTCGGACGCGGTTCGATGGCCGGCCCTGCGCGGGCGCCGTTGCATCGCTGTCGAGCGGCCCTCGGGGCCGAAAAGCGCGGGCGCACACGGAGGCCTACCCGCACGAAGCGAAAGGATACCAGGAACCGTTGTGAACGTTAACATGGGCGATGTCAACCAAAATGGATCGGTCGCGCCGAGGGCGCCGCGCTCGGATGACCCGATGACCCGCGCCGATCTCGCGCCGCTCGAACGCGCCCCCCCAAGCGACCCCCTCGTGACGCGCCGCTCCGGAGGAGACCCGCCAGCCGTCGGTGGCCGAGCCCACCGAGTAAGTAAATAGTGTTGACTTAGTCCTTGTTATCGTTAACATGCCAAATCGTCCTTAAGGCTTGCTCAGCAGGGCCGTTATGCGAACCGGAAACTTTCGGGATCGGTCGCGGCGTCGACTCCGTTCGTTCGGCCGCCGCGGGCGCGCGCGACACCTCGCTCGCCGAGGCAGCGGTCAGGCCCTACCCGCGCCGGGCGCGCGGGCGCTGGTGCGATTGGTACGCGCACCGGCTCCGGCAGCCTTCCCATCCGACTGCCCTGAAATACTGCGCCTATCAAAAACTTACCCAATCACTGAAGGGGAAGTCCAACGTGAACAAGAACCGCTCTTCTCGATGGCTTTGCAACACGGCCTGGATCGCGCTCGGAATCGCGGCGCTCTCTGCCTGCGGTGATGGCGGCGAAGGAGGTGACGGCGGCGGCGGCGGCGCGGGGGCGGCGGGCAGCACCAGCGCCACCACCAGCGCGAGCACGACCACCAGCGCGAGCACGACCAGCGCGAGCACGACCAGCAGCGCGAGCACGACCAGCGCGAGCACGACCAGCGCCGGCGCCGGCGGGTCGAACGAGGGCGGCGGCGGTTCGGACGCCTCGAGCACCACCTCCACCGGGACGGGCGTCCCCGAGCCCATGGGGAAGTTCGTCGGCAACATCACGACCAACGGCAACGTGCGCGACGGCTTCGCCAAGTACTGGAACCAGATCACGCCCGAGAACGAGGGCAAGTGGGGCTCCGTCGAGAAGTCCCGCGGGAACAGGGACTGGAGCGCGCTCGATAGGATCTACAAGTACGCCAAGGACAACCACATCATCTTCAAGCACCACGTCTTCGTGTGGGGCGCCCAGCAGCCGGACTGGGTCGGGCGCCTCTCCGGGGCGGAGCAGCAGTCGGCCGTGCGGGACTGGATGAAGGCGTTCTGCGAGCGCTACCCCGACACGAAGTACATCGACGTCGTCAACGAGCCGCCGCCCCACACCACGCCCTCGTACAAGAACGGCATCGGCGGCGACGGCGCCAGCGGCTGGGACTGGATCGTGAACTCCTTCAAGTGGGCTCGCGAGTTCTGTCCGGGCGCGGTCCTGATCCTCAACGACTACAACAACATCGAATACGAGAACGACCACAACAACTTCATGAGGATCGCGCGGGCCGTCATCGGCGCGGGCGCCCCGGTCGACGCGCTCGGCGCGCAGGCCCATGACGCCTACAAGATCAACACGAACACGGTGAAGAGCTACATCGACAAGATGGCCTCTCTGGGCAAGCCCGTGTACATCACCGAGTACGACATCGGCATCGGGGACGACAACCAGCAGAAGCGGGTGATGGAGGAGCAGTTCACGATGTTCTGGAATCACCCGTCGGTCCCGGGCATCACCCTGTGGGGCTACATCGTCGGCGCCACCTGGAGGGACAACACCGGCCTCCAGCACCCGGACGGCAGGCTGCGGCCGGCCATGCAGTGGCTGATGGACTTCCTGGATCGCGGTTGACGCTGCGCTGATGCGATCTCGCGTCGGGGGCGCCTCGGGAGGCCGCCCCGCGCGACGAGCTCCCTCCACGGGAGCCGGGTAGGGCAACCAACCCATCTACCCGCGATCCTCCTCGCGACGCACCTTCACCGCGCACGCCTTGTACGAGGGCTGCCTCGAGTACTGATCGAACGCCGGGAACGTCAGCTTGTTCGTGATCTCGTAGTGCATCGGGATGAAGATCTCCCCCGGCTGCACCGCGTTCGTGACGAACGCCCGCGCCTTGATCTCCGCGCGGCGCGACGCGATGACCACCCACTCGTTCATCTCGACGCCGAGCCTCTTCGCGTCGACCGGGCTCACCTCGGCGTAGATCTCCTTCGGATAGAGCCGCTGCAGCACCGCCGACTTCTTGGTCCGCGTCTGCGTGTGCCACTGGCTGGAGCTCCCTCGCCCGGTGAGCAGCGTGAACGGATACTGCTCGTCGGTCGGCTCCGGCAGCTGCCGCGGCGCCTGGAACGCGAACTTCGCCTTCTCATCCGGCCGGTAGAACCGGCCGTCCTCGAACAGCCGCCGCTCGTTCGTCTCGAACGACGCCCCCTCGGGGTACGGCCACTGGACGCCGCCCCGCTCGTCGATCATCGCGTAGTCCTCGATCCCCGTGATGTCGCACGGCTGCCCCTTCGAGAGCCGCTTCAGGATCTGGAAGACCGCCTCCGGGCTCTTCCACTCCTTGAACAGATCGCCGCACCCCCAGTACTGCGCGACGAGCTGGAAGATGTGGAAGTCGGCCAGCGCCTGCCCCGGCGCCCGCGCGACCTTCTTCACGAGGCCGATGCGCCGCTCCGAGTTGATGAACGTGCCCTCCTTCTCGGCCCACGAGGCCGCCGGCAGCACGAGGTGGGCGCGCTCCGCCGTCTCGGTCGTGGCGTACATGTCCTGCACCACGAGGAACTCCAGGCGGCCGAGGAGCTCGTGCAGATCCTCCTGGTTGATCCACGAGTGCGCCGGGTTCGTCGCGATGATCCAGAGGCCCTTGATCTTCCCCTTCAGGATGCCTTCGATGATCTGATCGTACGCGAGGCTGTTCCGGGTCGGGATGACCTCCTCCGGGACGCCGAGGATCCCGGCGATCTTCTTCCGGTGCTCTTCCTTCGTGAAGTCGTGGCCGGCGAACAGGCCCGTCGTGTTGCTGAACATCCGCGAGCCCATCGCGTTGCACTGGCCCGTGATGGAGTTCGCCCCGGTCCCGGGCCGCCCGATGTTCCCCGTCATCAGCGCGAGGTTGATGAGCGACTGCGCGACCCGCACGCCCTCGTGGCTCTGGTTGACGCCCATGGTCCACCAGAACGACACCCGCTTCCCGCTGTGGATCGTCTCCGCGAACGTCGCGAGCTGCTCCTCGCCGATCCCCGTCGCCGCGGCGACCCGCGCCGGCGTGAACTCCTCGACGTGCGCCTTGAACTGCTCGAAATCGACCGTGTGCGCGTCGATGAACTCCCTGTCGATCCACCCGCGCTGGATGAGGATGTGCGCGATGCCGTAGAACAGCGTCAGATCCGACTTCGGCTTCAGCGCATAATGCGCCGTCGCCGCCATCGCCGTCTCGGTCTTGCGCGGATCCACGACGAGGATCGCCGGACGGTGCTTGTTCTTGCACAGCCGCTCCCACATGATCGGGTGGGCGATGCAGAGGTTCGAGCCGACGAGCACCACGACGTCGGACTCCTCGAAATCGCGGTAGGTGTAGGGCGGCGCGTCGAACCCGAACGACTCCTTGTAGGCCACCACCGCCGTCGCCATGCACTGCCGGGTGTTGCCGTCCCCGTGCAGCATGCCCATCCCGAACTTCGCGAGCGCCCCGAGGAAGGCCATCTCCTCGGTGACGATCTGCCCCGTGCTGATGAAGGCGACCGACTCCTTGCCGTGCGCCTCCTGGATCGCCTTGAACCGGTCGACGAACGTGCGCAGCGCGACGTCCCACTCGACCCGCTCCAGCTTCCCGCGGGCGTTCCTGAGGAGCGGCGTGGTGGCGCGGTCGCTCGCCCGGAGCGGCGTGAGCGCCTCCCAGCCCTTCGGGCACGCCATCCCGAGGTTCACCGGATAGTCGGTGTTCGGCGAGAGGTTGATCGCCTCGCCGTCCTTGAGGTGGACGTTCAGCCCGCACCCGGTCGAGCAGAAGCCGCACACGACCGTGGTCGTCTGATCCGGCTTCAGCCGCGCGGGCACCCGCCCGAGGCCGAACTCGCCGGGCGTGAGCAAGAGCTCGCGCGTGAGCGGCCCGTTCCGCTGGAGGAGCAGGTTGTCCGCCTTCTTGGGCTCCGCTTCCGTCTTCTTGGCGTCGGGGGTGGTCATCAGGAGAGCCCTCCAGGCATCTTGGACGCGGGCGCCGCGGCGAAGAAGAGGTACCGCTCGAGGAGCTCGCCCGCGAGGCAGAACAGGAACGCCACGACCGCCATGGCCATCAGGACCTCGGAGCTGACGCCGCTGTTCGGCGCCGAGAAGAGGCTGAGCGCCGGCAGGACGATGCCGCCGAGCGCGCCGCAGGCGAACCGCCAGCCCGTCGCGCCCTTCAGCTCCCCCGTCATCAGGATCGCGCTCCGCTTGAGCGTCGAGTGGCTCCGCTTCCGGAGGTGCCGGAACATCGAGAGCTCCACGAGCAGCTTGAGCCCCATCGCCGCGCACAGGAACCCGCTCAGCGCGCGGAAGCCGCCGGTCAGGAGCAGCGCCGCGTGCTCGCGGCTGAGGAGCAGCGCCACCATCAGGACCGTCGAGCTCCCGAGCACGGCCGCCGTGCTCGCGAACTTGAAGCCCGTGAGTCCGCCGCTCCAGTGGTCTCGCTGGGTCGCCGCGTACACCATCACCGAGCAGAACACGCCGAGCATCCCGCTCAGCGCCACCGCGTAGGACAGCGGCGTCTGCAGCTGGCCGAGCGGCGAGAGCGGCGCGAGCGCCGGCATCGAGGGCACCCAGAACGAGGCGGCGTAGAGCGTCCCGGCCCCGGCGAAGAGCGAGAACCCGAGGATCTCCCGGCTGAGCCACGACGTCTTGAGCCCGAGGAACGCCCGGAACGCGAACTGCGGGCGGCCCAGGTGGAGGAGGCTCGCGCCCAGCGCGGCGAGCCCGAAGACGAGCGCGAAGGTGGCGCTGTGGCCGCCGAAGCCCCGGGTCGCCTGCGCGCCGAGGAGCTCGTTCAGGGCGAGGCTCACGCAGAACGCGCCGACCGAGAGCTGCGTGAGCACGAGCATCGCGACGAGCGGAGGGTGGGAGTGCTCCCGGCTCACCTGGTAGAAGTCCGCAGGGAGCATGTTGCGCGGGAGCGACTTCTTCGTCTTGTAGCTGGTCGTCGGGATCGTGATCTCCGGCGCCGCCGCCCCCGGCAGGAAGACGTTGGTCTGGCTCTCCTGCACGGCCTGCGCCTGGTCGACCACCGTGATGCGGATGGCGCCGTTCGGGCACGACTGCACGCACGCCGGGGCCTCGTCGTTGGCCAGCCGGTCGCTGCACATGTCGCACTTGCGCACGATCCCCCGCTCCGCGTTGAACTTCGGAGCGTCGTAGGGGCACATCAGGATGCAGTACTGGCAGCCGATGCACTGATCATCGAGGTGCTTGACGATGCCGGTGACCGGGTCCTTCTCGTAGGCCTTGACCGGACAGCCCGACATGCACGCCGGGTCCAGGCAGTGGTGGCACGCCGTGGTCACGCTCTGCTGCGCCGGCGCCTGGGGCGTGCCGCCGTGGAGGAGCCCGACCGAGCGCCACACCTCGTCCTCGTCGAGGCCGTTCAGGCTGTGGCAGGCGGTGACGCACGCCTTGCACGCGGTGCAGGCGTCCAGATCGACCTCGAAGGCGTACTGCTGCCCGGGCTTCGGCCGCTCGAGGGGGATGAGGTCGCGGTAGTACTTGGACTGGGCCGGGAGCGCGTGCTCCTCGTGCAGCCTGGAGAACCGCTCGACCGCCGTGAGCTTCTGCTGGTCGGCGAGGAGCGCCTGGAGCAGGTTCTTGTTGCTGTCCTGGATCTTCGGCGGCGAGTTGACGATGGGCAAACGAAAGTGAGTGTCCGACACCTTTGCAACGCTCATCGAGATTCCTGTCTACCCGGCGCGGAAGCCCAGCCCGGAGAATTCCAAGAGACACAGAGACAGCGGCGGCGTGCCCGTCGCGAAGCGGAGCGCGGCGCTGCCCAAGAAGCCCATCGGGTCAGCTCGCCACGCCGCGCGGCTGCGCCGCGTCCAGGACCTCGACGCGCCCGCCCCGGATCCGGGTGGGATACACGGGGACGCGCACGGTCGGGTCGTCGAGGCACTGGCCCGTGCGCAGGTCGAAGCTCTGCTTGTAGATCGGCGAGGCGATCTTGGGGACGCCCCCCTTGTCGCCGACGATCCCGCGGGAGAGGACGAACGCCTTGCTGAACGGGTCGAAGTTGCTGATGGCGTAGATCTCCTCGCCCTCGCCGACCCGGACGACAGCGACCTGGCGCTTCCCCACGAGCGCGCAGACCCCCGTGTTCGGGATGATGTCCTCGACCCCGCAGACCTCGACCCAGCCCTGGCCCGCGCCCTCGCTTCTCGGCGATTCCGACATGTGCAGCTCGTTCATGGCGATTTCCCTCGGAAGAGGCCCCTCGGCCCGCGGTCAGATCATCTCCTCGACGAGCGTCGACTTTTCCTTCCAGGCCGCGGGGCGGTGCTGCGACCGCTCGCTGACGAAGACGATGCTCCGGTCGGGCTCGCCGGCGTTCACGAACGGGCGGAACTGCTTGAGCTTCTCGGGATCGGAGACCGCGGCCTTCCACTCGCACTCGTAGGTCGCGATGAGGTGGGCCATCTCCTTCTCGAGCTCCTCGCAGATCCCGAGCGAGTCCTCGATGATGACCTGGCGGAGGTAATCCATGCCGCCCTCGAGGTTGTTGAACCAGGTGGCCGTGCGCTGGAGCCGGTCCGCCGTGCGGATGTAGAACATCAAGAACCGGTCGAGGTACTTGATGAGCGTCGCCTCGTCGAGATCCGCGGCGAAGAGCTGGGCGTGCTGCGGCTTCATCCCGCCGTTGCCGCAGAGGTAGAGGTTGTAGCCCTTCTCCGTCGCGATGATCCCGAAGTCCTTGCTCTGCGCCTCGGCGCACTCGCGCGCGCAGCCGGACACCGCAGACTTCAGCTTGTGCGGGCTGCGCAGCCCCTTGTAGCGGTTCTCGACCGCGACCGCGAAGCCCACCGAGTCCTGCACGCCGTAGCGGCACCAGGTGCTGCCCACGCACGACTTCACGGTGCGGAGCGCCTTGCCGTAGGCGTGCCCCGACTCGAAGCCGGCGTCGATGAGCTCGCCCCAGATGTCGGGCAGCTGCTCCAGCCGCGCCCCGAACAGGTCGACGCGCTGGCCGCCCGTGATCTTCGAGTACAGGTTGTACTTCTTCGCGACCTGCCCGAGGGCGATGAGCTGATCGGGCGTGATCTCGCCGGCCGCCACGCGCGGCACCACCGAGTAGGTGCCGTCCCGCTGGACGTTGGCCAGGAAGCGATCGTTCGTGTCCTGGAGCGGGAGGTGCTTCTTGCTCAGGATGTGCTCGTTCCACGTCGAGGCGAGGATCGAGGCCACCGCCGGCTTGCAGATCTCGCACCCGTTGCCCTTGCCGTGGCGCGCGATGAGGTCGTCGAAGGTCTTGATCGCGTGGACCCGGACGAGGTGATAGAGCTCCTGCCGCGAGTAGTTGAAGTGCTCGCAGATGTAGTTCGTGACCGCGACGCCGGCCTTCTTGAGCTCCTTCTTCAGGATGTCGGTGATCAGCGTGGTGCACGAGCCGCAGCCGGTGCCCGCCTTCGTGTGACCCTTGATGGCGGCGAGCGTGACCTGCTTGTCGTCGCAGATGGCCGAGCAGATGGCCTTCTTCGTGACGTTGAGGCACGAGCAGATCGTCGCGGTGTCGGGCAGCGCCTCGACCCCGAAGCCCGCCGGCTTCGCGCCCTCGCGCGCCGTGACGATGAGGTCCTCGGGGTTCGGCGGGAGGACGATCTTGTTCTGCACGAGCTGGAGCAGCTGCCCGTAGTTCGAGGCGTCGCCGACGAGGATGCCGCCGAGGAGGTGCTTGCCGTCCGCGCTGACGACGAGCTTCTTGTAGACGTTCGACGTCGCGTTCATGAAGCTGACCACGCGCGCGCCCGGCTGCGCCGCGAACGCGTCGCCGAAGCTCGCGACGTCCACGCCCATCAGCTTGAGCTTGGTGCTCATGTCGAAGCCGCCGAAGGTCTCCTTCCCGCCGGTGAGG
Source organism: Sorangium sp. So ce836 (assembly GCF_028553905.1). Classification (NCBI taxonomy): domain Bacteria; kingdom Pseudomonadati; phylum Myxococcota; order Polyangiales; family Polyangiaceae; genus Sorangium; species Sorangium sp. So ce836. The sequence continues at coordinate 13,604,082 of NZ_CP102233.1, forward strand.
GCGTCGGCCGCGACCTTGGCCATGTGGTAGCCGGGCGCCACCAGGCCGTAGAGCTGGCCTTGGTAGCTCGCGCACTCGCCGATCGCGTAGATGTCGGGATCGGACGTCTGACAGCGCTCGTTGATGACGACGCCGCCGCGGCTGCCGATCGCGAGGTCGCACGCCCTGGCGAGCTCGTCCCGCGGCCGGATGCCGGCGGAGAAGACGATCATGTCGGTCGCGAGATCGGTCTGGTCGGCGAAGAGCATCCGCGCCACGCGGCCGTGCTCCGCGACGATCTCCGTGGTCGAGGTGCTCGTGTGCACGTGGACGCCGAGCGACTCGATCTTCCGGCGGAGGATCGTCCCGCCGGCGTCGTCGACCTGGAGGGCCATCAGGCGCGGGGCGAACTCCACGACGTGGACCTCGAGCCCCATGTTCTTGAGCGCGTTGGCCGCCTCCAGCCCGAGCAGGCCGCCGCCGATGACCGTGCCGACCTTCGCCCCCTTGGCGTGGGCCGCCATGGCCTCGAGGTCCTCGATCGTGCGGTAGACGAAGCAGCCCTTCGCGTCCTTGCCCTTGATGGGCGGCACGAACGGGTACGAGCCCGTGGCGAGGATGAGCTTGTCGTAATAGACCGTCCGCCCCTTCGCGGAGGTCACGGCCTTCTTGCGGCGGTCGATCGATACCGCCTTGTCGCCCAGGTGGACCTGAATCCCCGCCTCCTCGTAGAGGCCGGGCTTCACCATCGAGAGGTCGTCGGCCGATTTGCCGCTGAAGAAGGCGGACAGGTTCACCCGATCATAGGCAAGCCGAGGCTCCTCGCAGAAGGTCGTGATGTTCCATTCGCGCAGGGAGCCACCGAGGACCATGTTCTCGATGAGCTTGTGCCCCACCATGCCGTTGCCGATGACGAGGAGGTCCTTCTTCTTGCTCATGCAAACCCACCTTTGGACCCGGTGAGTCACTCTCACCGTCACTGCCGTACTGCCGTCCGAGCGCGGCGCAGGCCGTAATCTCGGACCGGATCTTGTCTACTGTGGGCTCTGTTTCACAACTGTTTCGCTGGAATAAATTGTGTGTCCAATGGCGCGCTCGATCGCGGACATTCCCTCTGTTTCCTGCGTGTTTCGCGGCGACCGGCGAGCGCAACAAGGCTCCGCGCGGGGGCGATCTCCGCAGCGTCAATGAAAGGAAATGGGCGATTCTCGCGAAACGTCGGGTGAATGTTTCGCGCGTGTGTCGCGCCCCCGGGGCGACCGCCTTGCAGCTCTGAAAGGCGGCGGCGGGCCGGTCACCCGCGCGGGGCGGCCTCGGCGACGAGGGCGAGCAGCTGCGCCGTGGCGACCGGCTTGGTCAGGTGCGCGTCGAAGCCGGCCTCGCGCGAGCGGCGGCGGTCCTGGTCCTGCCCATAGCCGGAGACGGCGGCGATGTAGGAGCCCCGGAGCTCGGGCTCGGCGCGCAGGCGCCGGACGACCTCGTAGCCGTCCATCCCGGGCAGGCCGATGTCGAGCAGGACGAGCTCGGGCTTCGACGCGCGCGCGGCCTCGAGCGCCGCCGGGCCGTCGTGCGCCATGGCGACGGTGTGGCCGTAGAGCTGGAGGATGCGCCGCAGGCCCTCGGCGGCGTCGACGTTGTCGTCGACGAGGAGGACGCGGAGGGCGCCCGCCCCGGAGCGCGGGGCCTCGGTCGAGGGCGCCGCGGCGCTCTCCGCCGAGGCGCCCGCGAGCGGGAGCCAGACGCTGATGGCGGTGCCCTCGCCGGGGCCGGCGCTCACGGCCTCGACGCGCCCGCCGTGCAGCTCGGCCAGCCGCTTCACGAGCGTGAGCCCGACCCCGAGGCCCCCCTGCGAGCGATCCAGCGTGCGCCGCGCCTGCATGAACGGCTCGAAGACGCGCGGCAAGAGCTCGGCGGAGATGCCGACGCCGGTGTCCGTCACCCGGATCCACGCGTCGCCGTCGCTCGCCGCGCAGGAGAGCGACACGCGGCCGCCCGGGTTCGTGTACTTGATGGCGTTGGTGAGCAGGTTCACGACGATCTGCTCGATCCGCACCCGGTCGCCGTGCACGAGCACGCCCGGCTCGACCGAAAGGGCGAGCTCGTGCCGGCGCTGCGCGAGGAGCGGGCGCACGGACTCGACCGCGGTCTCGACCACGGCGCCGACGTCGAGCCGCTCCCGCTTCAGCTCGATCTTGCCGCGCGTGATCCGGGAGACGTCGAGCAGATCGTCGACGAGCCGCACGATCGTCTTCACCTGCCGCTCGAGGGTCGCGAGGATCTGGCTGTCGTCGCGGTCGCCGCGCTCGCCCGTGGTCATGCGCAGGAGCTCGAGGCCGGTGGTGATGGGCGCGAGCGGGTTGCGGAGCTCGTGCGAGAGCATCGCGATGAACTCGTCCTTGCGCCGGTCCGCCTCGTGGGCCTCGCGGTACAGCCGGGCGTTCTCGAGGGCGACGCGCCGCTCGCGCTCGATGATGGCGGCGCGCTCCTCGTGCAGGCGCGCGCGCTCGAGGGCCTGCGCGCACTGGCGCGACAGCGCGAGCAGGAACTCCTGCTCCTCGTGATCGAACGGGCGCGGCTCCGCGAAGCTCAGCCCGAGCGCCCCGATCGGCCGCTCCTGGACGACGAGCGGGAGACAGCAGAGCGAGGCGGTCGTGGAGGTCAGCGCGGTGGCCGCGAAATCCGGGTACCGGGCGGCGCACTCCTTGCGCGTGCGCAGCCAGACGGGCGCGCCGGTCCGCAGGGGGTCGGTGAGGGGGACGCCGTCGGAGACGGCCAGCCTCCGGAAGCGCTCGACCATCTCGGGCGCGTAGCCGACCGCCTTGAGGCACTCGATCGCATCGCCCGCCGTCACCACGATCGACCCGGCGTACGCGCCCGCGGCGGCGGCGCCCTGGTCGACGGCGACCTCCGCCACCGCCTCGCAGGTGAGCGCGTCGGCGAGCGCCGCGGTGATGCGCTGGAGGCCGGCCATGCGCTGCGCGGCGCGCTCGGCGGCCCGGCGCGCCTCCTGCTCGGCCAGGAAGCGCCGCCGCGCCTCGGCCTCGGCGTCGCGGGCCATGTCGTAGAGGCGCATGCGCTGCAGGGCCACCTGGATGCACTGCGCGAGCTCCTCGGCGAAGGCGAGATCGGCCGCGGTGTAGGCGCGGCCCGACTCGGCGGAGGCGAGCGTGAGCGCCGCGAGGACGCACTCCTCGCCGCGGATCGGCACGATCACCGCCGAGCGGCAGCCGAGCGCGCGCAGGGCGGCGAAGTGCTCGGCGTCGCGCGCCACGCCGGCGAACACGCTGTCGGGGATCTCGGACAGGAGCCGGCCGGGGCCGCCCTGGAGCACCTCGTGCAGCGGCGTCTCGGCCTCCGGCGGGATCCGGCTGCGCTGGGCCAGCCTGGACACGAGCTCTGCCTTCTGCGGGTCCGCGTGCGCGATGACCCGGGCGCGCAGGGCGCCGTCCGGCTCGATCGTGTGGACGGAGCACCAGTCCGCCACGGAGGTGACCGCGAGCTCCGCGACGCGCCGGTAGCTCGTGTCGCGGTCGAGCACCGGATCGAGCAGGGCGGTCGCGTCGGCCAGGAAGCGGCGCGCCTCCTCGGCGCGCTTCTGCTCGCTGATGTCCGTGACGAGCGTGAAGAAGCCGCGCACCTCGCCGCTCGCGCCGACATGAGGGATGTACTGGATGCGGACGTGGCGCCTGCCGCCCCTGCGGTACGCGAGCCGCGACTCGAAGTCTTGCGGCTGCCCGCCGAGCACCGCGTCGATGCGCGGCTTCACGGCGGCGTAGGCGGAGTCGCCGATCACCTCGCCCACGCGCCGGCCGGCGAGGGAGCCGCGATCCTCGCCGAACCAGCGCTCGTAGGCCCGGTTGACGATGCGATAGCGCTCCTCGTCATCGATATAGGAGATGAGCGCCGGCAGGGCGTCGAGCAACAGCTGGATCTGCTCGGCTTCCAGCGTCGCGCTCGGCTCTTCGCCTTCGGTCATGCTGCCGCCGGCGTGAGCCGTGGTGGGGACGTCCGGCCTTTGCATCTGGGCTCATGCATATCCGCAATCCGCGCTGATCGCCACATGTCGGTTCTCTGCGCTCGGCCCGAGCGTGCTATGGTCGCCGCCGATGCGGATCCTCGTTGTCGGCGCGGGCGCGGTGGGGGGTTATTTCGGGGCTAGGCTCGCCCTCGCGGGGCAAGACGTCACCTTCGTCGCGCGGGGCGCGCACGCCGAGGCGATGCGGTCGCGCGGGCTCATCCTCCGCACGCCGGCCGGCGAGGTGCGCACGCCGCCGCTCCGCGTGGCCCCGCTCGACGGGGTGCGCGGGCCGTTCGATCTCGCGCTCATCGCCGTGAAGTGGCCGTCGCTCGGCGACGTCGGCGCGAGGCTCCCCGGGCTGCTCGCGGCGGACGGCCTCGCGCTGCCCCTGCTGAACGGGCTCGATTCGGAGGACGCTGTCGCGCGCGAGGTCGGCGCCTCGCGGGTGCTGGCCGCCATCGCGTACATGTCCGCGGGCCTCAGCGGCCCTGGCGAGATCGAGACGCTCGCGCAGACGCGCGCCGGCCTCGCGCCGTACCGGCCGGGGCAGGAGGCGCGGGTCGAGGCGACCGCCGCGCTGCTCGAGCGCGCCGGCATCCCCGTCCGCCGGGGCTCGGATTACCGCGCCATGCTCTGGGAGAAGATGGTCTGGAACGCCCCCTTCAACGCCATCTGCGCGCTGACCGGCCAGCGCGCCGGGGTGGTCGTGGAGCGCATGGAGGACCTCCTCCGGGCGGCGATGCTCGAGGTGATCGCGGTCGCGCGGGCGGAGGGGGCGGACATCTCCGAGGCGACGGCGGACGCGATGGTCGCGCTCACGCGCGCGGACTTCCCGCTCACCGAGCCGTCGATGCTGCAGGACGTGCGCGCCGGCCGCGCGACCGAGGTCGACATCCTCCAGGGCGCCGTGGTCGATCGCGGGCGCCGGGCGGGGATCGACACCCCGGTGCTGCGCACGCTCGCGACGCTCGTTCGCGGCCTGTCGCTCCGGGCGGACGCGCCGCCTGTCGCCGGGTAGGCCCCGGGCCCGCGGCGGGGCCAGGGCGGGCTCACGACGTCCCATCTCGGCTCAGAACACCGTCCTGGCGGCGAGCCCCTTGCCCATGGGGATGATCTGCACGCTCCCGACCTCGGTCACCGTGCGCTTCGCCGGGAAGATGAAGCCGCTCAGGATCTGCAGCGCGCCGATGGCCTGACCGAGCCCGTCGGCCACGAGAAGCACCTTGTTGGTCGCCTCGGTGTTGCACGCCCGATCGCCGCCGCACTTGCCGCGCGACCCGAGATCGATCCAGGGCCCCGCGATGGGCACCCAGAGCGCGCGGTCCGCGGGCTTGTCGCTGAACGTCGCCACGACGGTCGAGATCCCGTACGTGGTGCCGAGCACGGCGACGCCGCTCCAGATGAGCCCGCGGTTCGGCACGGAATCGGTGATGGTGACCGTGTCGCGCGTCCTTTCCTGAGCGTGCGCGGCTCCGGTGAAACCCAATGTCGCGACCGCCACGGCGGCGGCCGAGGTGAGAAGAGCGAGCTTGTTCATGCGGTCCTCCTGGCCGCATGGCGCATGAGCAAACAGGGTGCCGGCGCGGCGCGCGTCGGCGCGCGGCCCCGGAGGGCGGCCGGCGCGACACGCCGATCGTCTCGTGTGGCGATCTGCCCCGCGTGAGACGGCGCGCCTCGTGGTGCTCGCGCCGAGAGGCGCAATCTGCGCGGAGAAATGGACGTGGAAGGAGAGGAGGGGGAAGCGTCGCGGGCGTTTCTTCCCGTCTTCCCCTCCTGTTCGAGCCCGGCGCTCGACCTTGATGGTGCAGAGAGGGTGACGCGACGAGAGGAGGGGAGTTCGAGGAGCTGGAGAAAGCGGGTGGACCGGAGGGCCTCATCCGCGGTGCCCGCGGCGCTCGATGGGAGCAGAGGCCCGGGTCCGGGTGACTTGGCGATCAGGCGCCGCCAGCGCCGCCAGCACCGCCCGCGCCGCCGGCAGCGCCGGTGCCGCCCGCGCCGCCGGTTCCGCCGGTAGCGCCCGTGCCGCCCGCGCCGCCCGCGCCGCCGGTTCCGCCGGTAGCGCCCGTGCCGCCCTCGCCGCCGGTGCCGCCGGCCGCGCCGGTGCCGCTCGTAGCGCTCGTCGTAGCGCCCGCGCCGCCCTCACCGCCGGCGCCGCCGGCCGCGCCGGTGCCGCTCGTAGCGCTCGTCGTAGCGCCCGCGCCGCCCTCACCGCCGGCGCCACCACCGCCGCCGTCGCCGCCGGCGCCACCACCGCCGCCGGCGCCACCACCGCCGCCGGCGCCACCACCGCCGCCGGCGCCGCCCGTGCCGGCGTCGTCCAGCGGGAAGGCCGGATCGAGGCAGAAGAGGCCGTCCGGCGTCTCGCTGCAGACGGTCCCATCATCGCACTCCTCCCCGACGTCCTCGCACTCGGCCGGCCCGAAGAGGCAGAAGCCCACGACGTTCGTCGCCGTGCCGATGTTCTCGCAAGAGAAGAGCGGCAGGAAGCAGTCGCTGTGGGCCTTGCACGCATTGACGCAGAGCCCGACGTCGCCCGGACCGCCGTCCCGCTCGAGCGGGTAAGCGCAGGCGCCCTTCTGCGGACCTCCGCAGTCGAGCGCGGGATCGCCATTGAGCCCGCAGAGCTCGGCGCACATGGCGACTTCGTCGGTGATGCCGACGCACCACCCGGCGCAGGGATCGTTGCCGTCCTCGTCCAGCTCGCACTGGGCGCCGTTGGGCAGCCCCGTGTGCGCCTCGTCGACGCAGACGCTATTGCGGGGGTCGCACACGCGGTCGGTGCACTGGACGTCCGCGCCGCAGCCCGGCAAGCAGACCGTCGCCCCCTGGAAGCTCTCACAGCGCAGCTCCTCGCGCCCCTGGCACTTGTCCGGATCGACGCTCGAGTCGCCGTTCGTGAACGGGGGATCGCCCGGAATGCAGCCGAGCAGGCAGAGGTCGCCGATGCACGCGCTGCCTTCCCCCTCGCAATCGTCGTCTCCGCCGCACGGCTTCGTGCAGTACCCGCCCGAAGGGCCGCCGCCGAAGAAGTCGGTGGACGACTCCAGAAAGCAGATGCCCTCCGGCCCGCAGTCGGCGTCCGCTTCGCACGCGGTGCCGAGGAACTTCGCGAGCTGCGAGCCGCCGCTGCTGGTGCTCACGGCGACGGCGCCCGTGGTCGACGACGAGGACGAGGCCGAGCCCGAGGCCCCGGTCCCGCCAGCGCCGTCGTCCGGATCGTCAGAGCCACAACCGATGAATCCTGCCGAGGTGGCGACCGCGGTCAGCAAAACCGCCGAAATGCGTTGGATTTTCATGCCTGTCTCCGGAGCCAAGAGGCGCTGCCCAGGTCGGGCGCCTGCATGTGGTTTCCGGACAGTAACGGAATCGGTGAGGCTCCGCCATACCTGGGAACCGCGAAGCGCGCGAAATGGAGCCTCCGCAAAAGCGGACGACGCTCCGCGGTGCGGCCGCCGGCAGCAACGCAATCGGCGCGACTGGCGACGTTCTCAGGGAGCGCCCGACCGGGCGATCAGGCATTCTTGGTGGCTTCTGGCACATACCGCACTGCCCGTCGTTCGGCGCCGGTGAGCGGCCAGCGATACCGGAGATCGATCGCGGGCGCCCAGCCGGCGTGCGCAGGCGGCTCGTCGCGGGCGAGCAGGACCCAGGCTTCGCGCCGCTCTGCCGGCTCGCGCGCGGTGAGCGCCGCGCCGAGGGGCAGCCACGCGTCCGGCGCGAGCGTCGCGCGGGAGATCGCCACCTCGAACGACCTCCCCGCCCGCACGAGGTCCTCGCCGCGCGCGCGCTCGACCCGGGGCGCCTTCTTGAGCTCGCCTTCTTGCACCAGCGTGCCTATCGCGGTCCGCAGGAACGCGACGCGCTTTTGCAGGGGCTCGACCAGGGTCACGTCCAGATCCGGCCGCAGCAGCGCGAGCGGCAGCCCGGGCGCGCCGGCCCCGGTGCCGACGTCGACCACGCGCCGCCCCTCGGGGACGTGCTCCGAGAGGAGGCGCGCGTCCGCGAGCATCAGGTCGGCGAGCTCGTCGGCGCTCCGCGCGGCCGTCAGATCGACCTTCGCGTTCCACCCCTGGACGAGCTCGAGCCAGCGCGCGAGCGCCTCGCCGGCGCGGGCAGGCAGGCTCGGCTCGCGGCCGGCGAGCACCGTGGCAATCTTCTCGGTCATTCGCGCCGCGGCGCCCTGGGTCATGGCCGCAGTGGAGCACAGGACCCGGGGCGGATGCACCCGGCGGCGCGGCGCGGCCCGCGGATCATCGCGCGCGGCGCGGGCGCGCGGGCCGGTCCGGCGCGGGGGCGCGCTCGGCGCCGCCGAGCGGCAGCGCGCGCTGGGCGCCGACGTCGTAGACGAGGCGGCCGGCGCGGTCGATCCGCGCCGCGGGGCTCAGCGCGTGCGAGGCCCGCGCGCCGGGGCCGAGCAGGTGGACGACCGCGATGCCGCGCGCCACGAGGGCGTCGGCGATGAGGCGGCGGTGGCAGCGCCACCAGAGCGTCTCGGCGCACATGACGGCCATGCGCCGTCCGGCCCGGGCTTCCGCCTCCACCTCGGCGAGCGCGCGCTGGAACTCGGCCGTCTCCATGTGGTCGGCGTAGGCCCGGAAGCTCGGGTTCTCCCAGGCGACGTGGGGCGAGCCGTCCCGCCCGGTCCGCCGGCCGCCCAGCGCGTCGCCGCGGAACACGTAGGTCACCCCGAGCGGCGGCAGCGCCTCGGCCAGCGCGGCGCGGCCGAGGTGCGGCGACCGGCTGGATCCCGGGAACCTCCGGACGTCGATCAGCGTGTCGGCCGGCCCCTCGCCGAGCAGCTCGACGAGCTCCTCCACGCTGCGGGTGCCGTGGCCGACGGTGAAGACGGTGTCCACGGGGGAAGCTTTGCGTCCCGGCGGCGCGCGGGCAACGCGCGGCGGAGGCGCGGGGCGGGCTCTGCCGCGCCGGCGCCGGCCTCCTCCCTGTCCCGCTGGCGGCGGCCCCGCCGGCGGGGGCGCGCTACCCCATCCAGCGCAGCAGGTGCTCGAGCGCCCGGCGCTCCTCCGCGTCGGTGACCGACTTCAGCGCGCGGTTCACCTCGCCGACGGCGGCCGCCGCCAGCAGCGCGACGGCCGCGGGATCGGGCGCGCCGCGCCCGCGCAGCCACGCGAGCGCCTCGTGCTCGGTGTTGACGACGACGTGGCACCGGCTCGCGTCGTAACGGACCGGCCTCCCCGAGCGGCTCTCGACGACGGCGCGGACCGGGGACCCCGCGAGGCCCATCCTGGCGATGGCCTCGCCGAGCGCGGCCGCGAGCGGGCTCTCGGCCGCCGCGCCGCGCCGCTCGGGCGAGGCGCCGGCCAGCGCCGCCGCCTCGCCGCCGATGAGGCCGCGCACGCTGCGCCACAGCGCGCCGACCCACGCGCGCGCGCGGCTCGAGTCGGGCGCGCCGCGGGAGCTCGGCGGCACGCCGCGGGAGCTCGGCGGCGCTTCGGCGATCGCGGCCGCCTCGCCGCCGGGCGCGCCGCGGGAGCTCGGCGGCGCTTCGGCGATCGCGGCCGCCTCGCCGCCGAGCGCGCCGCGGGAGCTCGGCGGCGCTTCGGCGATCGCGGCCGCCTCGCCGCCGGGCGCGCCCGCAGCGGCCCGCGCGCCGCGCGAGCTCGCGGGCGCCGCGGCGCCCGCCGCGGAGACGACGGCCCGGCGGCGACCCCGACCTCCGCCGCGCCGGCGCCGGCGCGGGCCGACGGCGGCGGCGCCGCGGGCGCCCCGAGCTCGCGCAGCGCGCCCGGGGCGGCCCGGTGGCGCAGCACCTCGACGAGCGGCGAGCCGTCGTCGAGCAGCACGAACGCCGGCGTCCCCTCCGGGAAATCGCCGTCCGCGCTCCCGCGGCCGTCGGTGATCCACAGGCAGCCGCGCGCCGCGAGCTCCGCGCGGATCGCCGCCGGGCCGACGGCCTCCCCGCCGGCGGTCCGCGCGGCGAGCCTGCCGCCGGAGAGGCGGCCGAGCAGGTGCAGGTTCCACAGGTACGGCGCGGCGGCCGCCTCGTCCGAGAGCTCGGCCGCCATCGAGGCCGCCGCCGCCATCGCGAGCTCCGCGACCGCCTCCCACGGCGCCGCGTGGATCGGCCACACGAGGAGCATCCCCTCGACCGGCGCGAGCCCGATCACGCCGCCGGCGCCCGCCCCGGAGAGCAGCGCGCGCGGCGTGAAGCCCTCGCCTGCGCCGCGGCCCTCGCCTGCGCCGCGGCCCTCGTCGGCGCCGCGGCCCTCGCCTGCGCCGCGGCCCTCGCCTGCGCCGCGGCCCTCGCCTGCGCCGCGGCCCTCGTCGAAGATCGCCGCGGAGGGCGCGCCGACGAGCACCCGCGGCGCGCGGGGCCACCGCGCCGGCAGCCAGAGCGCGCCGGTCACGAACAGCGGCCGGGGCCCGCCCGTCGCGGCGTCGATCCACCGCGTCGCGAGCGCGTCCCCGGGCGGCGCGAGCCGGCCGCGCAGCCACCGGCCCGCGGCGTCGCGCACCGCCTGCCGGAGCCTCGCCGCGTCCGCGCTCGCCTTGAGCCCGTCGAAGGCGCGGTTCGGCTCGAGCGCGTCGTCGTTGACGGCCGCGCACAGCGGCCACCCGTCGCCGGCGTCGATCGCGCAGAGCGGGCGCCGCCCGACGTGCACCGCGATCCCGGCCGCGCCGGCGTGCTCCGGGGCGAGCAGGCCGATCTCGCCGTGCGCCGGCGGCGCGCCCTCCTGCTGGGCGAAGGGGAAGGCGGCGAAGCACGCCGCGCGCGCCGCGTCGTCGAGGCCGACGACGGCGAGCGGCGGCGCCGCGAGGCGCTCCTCGGTCGCGCGATCGCGCGCCACGACGTCGGTGATGTCCTTGACGAGCACCGCCGTCGCGAGCTGCAGCCGCTCGGGCGTGCTCAGCGCGAGCACCGGCCGCTCGTAGCGCTGCGTCGGGTAGGGCGGCGGCGTCGAGGTGCACAGCCACATGGCGCGCGGGTTGAGCCGGAGCTCGTCGAGCGACCAGAGGGTCCCCTCGATGTCGGGGAAGAGCGGCGCGCTCGCGGCGCCCGCGACCACGCGCTTGCCCTGGGCGAGCGTGCGCAGGACCGCGCGGCGCGCGTGGCCCCGGACGAACGGCGGCAGCTCGTCGAAGTGGGGCGCGAGCGAGATCAGGTAGCGGCCCGCGCCCTTCGCGAGGCGCGTCAGCAGCGCGAGCACCTCGTCCCTCGGCGGGTCCGCGGCGGAGGCGCGCGCCACGATGCGCAGCGGGATCGGCAGATCCACCTCGACGCGCCGCTCCTCGCCGCCCGGGCCGACGAGGCGGGCGTCCGACGCCGGCCCCTCGACGATCTCGACCTCGCCCTCGAGATCGCGCACGCCGAGCGCCGCGGGGCTCACCCGGAGGCGCGGGTGCGCCGGCGCGCCCGGCAGCGCGAGCGGCGCGCCCGCGCCGCGCGCCGGGCGCTCCTCTTGCGTCTGCTCCGTCTCTTGCGTCTCTCGCGTCCCCTCGGCGCGCCTGCGGAGGTTCTGCTCGATGGCGGCGCGGAGCCGCCGCGCCGGCGCCGCGCCGGCCGCCGGCAGGACGCGGCCGCCGGCCCACCGCAGGAGCGCCGCGCGCTCGCGCAGGTCGCGGACGACGAGGGGGCGCCAGGCGAGCGTCTCGAAGCCGGGCGCCTCGTCGAGCACCGGGATCGGCCCCGGCGACGGGTGCGCCCGGTCGAGGGCCTCGAGCGAGCACGCGACCTCCTGGCCGCGCGCGTCGAGCATCGCGAGCAGCGGCAGGCGCCGGATGCGCGCCGCGAGCCCGCCTCCAGCCGCCTCGACCGGCGCGCTCCGGGCCAGCTCCGCGAGCGCCCGCGCGCTGTCGAGGAGGTAGGCGACGAGGATCGCGCCCGGCCTGCCGCCGTGGCGGAGCGGATCGTCCCGCAGCCCGAGCCGCGCGCGCGCCGCCGCGTCGCCCTCCAGCGCGGCGACGATCGCCTCGCAGAGCGCGCGCTCGACCTCGTGGACCGCGGCGTCGTTGCGGGGCGACAGGACCCCGTTCCACGCCCGGTTCGGCACCGCCGTGTCGTCGTCGATCGCGACGTGGGCGGGGCCGAGGAGCGGCGCGGCCTTCAGGGTGGCGAGCGGCTGCGACGCGTGGTGCCACACCTCGACCATCGCGTCGCTGGGCGCGGCGAGGGCGAGGAAGCCGGCGCCGGCGACCTCGAGGACCGGCGCGCCCGCGGCGCCCTTCGGCGCGAGCTTCTCCAGCGACGCCGCGAGCGCGCGCCGCCGCGCCGGGCCGCGCGCCGCGAGCTCGTCCTCGCCGAAGAGCCCCGGCGTGTAGGGGACGAGCTCGCACCCCGGGAGCGCGGCGGCGAGCCAGTCGAGCTCGCGCTGCGAGGCGGCGAGCACGGGCCGCCGGTCGGCCGCGCGCCCCCGCGCCTCGGGCGGCGCGGCGCAGAGGCCGCGCGTCGGCCGCGCGAGCGCGGCGAGGCCTTTCAGGCTCACGAACCGGCTCGACCCGTGCAGCGGCCAGAGCCGCGCCTCCAGGAGGCCGCCGAGGCGCGACGGCGCGAGCTCGTCGCCGCCGCGCCGCCCCGCCTTGCCCCGGCGCCCCTGCATGCCGCCGGGCGCGCCGAGGCGCGGCGGCGCGCAGTACAGCGCGCCGATCGCGGCGCGCAGCGGGCCCCTCAGGCGGGCGAGCTCGCGCTCGGGCGGGGGCGCGCCCTGGTGCGCGGCCCTCGGCCCGAAGAGCCGCCGCGCCTCGGCGTCGGCCGCGGCGAGCGCGACGCCGAGCGCGTGGCGGACCGCGCGGAAGAAGCGCGCGTCGCGCTCCACGCCGTCGTACCCGAACCGCGGCCGCACGCGCCCGTCCCACGCGAGCGCGATCTCGACGGGCAGGGGGACGGCGGCGGGGTCGAGCGCCACGGTCTCGAGGTGCCGCCCGTCCACGAACACCCGGACCTCGGCGCCGCGCTGGGCCTCGCCGCCGTCGGCGAAGACGGCGAGCTCGCCGCGCAGGCCGTCGAGCGGCCCCTCGTCCACGTGGAAGGCGGCGCGGAAGGCGTGCTCGGGCGAGGGCGGCACCACCGGCTCGCCGGTCGCGTGCAGCAGGAACGCCCTGCGGCGCCCGGCGCCGAGCTTCGCCTGCTCGAGCATCGCCTCGGTGTCGGCGAGCGGGAGCCCGGCGAGCGCGCGCTCGGCGAGCCCCCCGCGGCTCCAGATCACGTCGTGGGCCCAGGGGGAGAGCTCCTCCGGGAGCCGCGCGTCGCCGCGATGGAGGAACAGGGGCGACGCGTCGCGCGCGTCGAGCGACGCGAGCGACACCGGCCGCCCGTGCCCGTCGCGGAGCAGCGGGAGCTCGCGCGCGGCCTGCGCCTCCGGCGGCAGCCTCCCGCCCGCGCGCGCCGCCCCCGTCGCGACGCATGCGAAGGCCGCGAGCGCGTCCTCGATCCGGCCGCGGTCCGCGTCGAGGACGAGCGCGCCCTCGGGGACGGCGCCCTCGCCGCGGGCGACGGCGGTGAGCGCCGCGAGCGCGTCGAGCAGCGCGCCGCTCGCCGCCTCGCGCAGGCGCGCGCCGAGGGGCGCGTCCTCGCGCAGCGCCGAGCGCGACGCGTTGGTGGGCAGCTCGTCTGCGTCGACGACGAGGCGGACCGGGAGCTCGACGCCCTGGTAGGGCGCCGAGGGGAACCGCGGCTCGAAGTGGAAGCGCTCGCGGACGAGCCGCACGCCGTGCTCGAGGTAGTCGACGGCGGGGTGGCCGGAGAGGGGGGGAAGGGGGAAGAAGGCGGGGAGGGGGGAGAGCGCGCTGGGGAGGGGCGACGAGGGCGGCGTGGGCAGGGGCGTGGCCGTGGCCGGCGCGGCCGCGAGGTCGCGGGGCGCGACGATCTCGAGCGCGGCGCGGCGCGCGCCGTGCACGTGGAACGGCACGCGCACGAGCGCCGCCGGCTGGCCGCCCGGGAGGGCGCGGCGGAGCGGCTGGCCGGCGAGGGTGATCGGGATCGGGAAGTCGGCGGTGGCCGCGGCCAGGTGGGCGAGCTCCGGCGGGGTGTCGCCGGTGATCGCCCGGCGCAGCACCGACCATCCGAGCCGCCGCCGCACCTCGACGCGCAGCCCGGCCGCGGGCATCCCGGGCGGCCTCGGCACCTCGTCGCAGGCGGGGGCGGCGGCCGGCGCGAGCGCGTCGGCAGGCGCCTCGAGCAGGGCGGGCGTGAAGCGCACGCGCGTGCAGGTCGCCCCGGGGGCCTCGCCGGACGGCCCGCGGCCGGTCGTGATCAGGTCGACGCGCGCGGGGCGCAGCCCGAGCGCCGCGTTCACGCCGAGCGCGAGCAGCCGGAGCCTCCGGGACGGCGCGTCGGGCGCGGCGTTGAGCACGTGGTCGAGCAGGCGCGTGAGGACGGGCGCGTCGGGCGGCGCACCGTCGAAGGTCACGGCCACGTCGTCGGCGTCGTACTCGAGGTCGATCCGCGTCGCGCCGCCGGCCGCGGCGGCGCGGACGAGCTCGAGCAGGTAGAGGTCCAGGTCGACGAGCAGGTGTTCCCGGAGCTTCTGGACGGCGCGGCGGGCATCGACGCGGATGGCGCCGCGGGCGACGACCCGGCTCACCGCGGGAGCCCCCTCGGCGCGCGCGCGAGCGGCGGCGGGCTCGCGGCGAGGTCGAGGAGCCGGTCGCTGTCGTCGGGATCGAGCGGCCCCCTGGCCTCGACGAGCAGCGCGCGGGCGAGCAGGTTGCCGGCGGTCACGGGATCGACGGCGGCGCGCCTGCGGGCGAGCGCCACGGTGTCGCTCTCGACGTTGAGGTAGAGGGCGTGCCCTGGCCGGAAGCGCGCCGCGCGCCGCACCACGTCGCGCGCGGCGTGGCAGCTCCGCTCGGGCCCGCCGCGCTCGCGGGCGGGCAGGAGGATCGCGCCGCGCTCGCGGAGGGCGCCCTGGATCTGGCAGAGGCTCACCCGGGCGACCCTATGCCGGGCGCGGGCGAGCGCGCCTTCGACCACCTGGAGCAGCGGCGCGTCGGCCGCGCGGGCGCTCTCGGGCGCCTCGCGCACGAGCAGGTAGGCCGCGCGCGCGTGCTCGATGCGCGCCGCCGGGAAGCACCGCTTGAGCAGCGCGATGGTGGCGGGGTGGTTGCACAGCACGACGGGCAGGCCGCCCTGCGCCATGGCCTCGGTCAGCGCGTCGGCCCGATCGGCGACGAGCAGCGGCTCGCGCCCTGGCGCGAGCGCCCGCAGGCCGGCGCGCGCCCGGTCGCCGGCGACGGGGCTCGCGAGCGGGAACGGGATCTCGTCGGGATCGAGCGCGGTCGGCGGCGACAGCGCCGCCTCGAGCAGCGCCGCGTACGTGGCGGCGGCGCCCTCGCTGGCGGCGGCGCTCGCCGCGGCCCTCGGGAGGCGGGCGGCGAGCTCGCGGCGGAGCGGCCCTTTGACGAGCTCGCGCACGCGGGCGAGCGCCTCCCAGAAGGCGTCGTCGCGGCGCACGTTGTCGCGGCTCAGGGTGTGCTGGAGGTGGGGGCTCATCACCTTGAACCGCACGCCCGACAGCCCGCCGAAGAGCTCGTCGGTCGTCTCGAACAGGGTGAGGCCGCGGTTGTAGAAGCCGGCGAAGCTCTGGCCCTGCTCGGCGGCGGGCTCGCCGCCGGCGGGGGGTGGGAGGTGCTGGGCGCCGGCGGAGGGGCCGACCACGACGGTGGTGTCGTCCTCGACGGCGGTGACGGACACGGGCGCTGCGACGGAGAGCGGGGCGTCGACGCGCTCGACGCATGCGCGCGCGTTCCCTTCGTGGTCGGCGATGCTGAGGGCGATCTCGCACTCGGCGTGGCGGCACCAGCGGCGGAGCGCCGCGCGGGCGCGCCGCGCGTGCTCCACGAACGCCTCGCGGCTGAGCCGCTGGATCAGGGTCACGCGGGTGCCGCTGCCCTGGCGGGGGCCGGCGTCCTCGAGCTCGTAGCTCGTGTCGCTGCGCAGGCGGAGGCGCCAGGCCTGTCCGTCGCGCCACGTCTCCACGTCGACCTGCTCTGGCTGGATGGCGAACACGGAGACGAAGCCGACGCCGTATTTGCCGATCTTGCTGGGGTCGCCTTCCTTGGACGAGCTGAAGAGGGTGAGGAGCGGACCTTCGATGTCCTCGCGGCGCATGCCGCTCCCGTCGTCGGTGACCGAGGTGGCGCAGGCGCCGGGCAGCGTCTCGACGCGCACGGCGATCTTCCGCGCGCCGGCGTCCATGCCGTTCTGCACGAGCTCGCGGAGGAAGGCGTAGGGGTCGGCGAACTGCTGCACCATGTCGGCCACGGGGCCTGGGGGCGGCGCCTTCGGCGCGGCGCGGTCCTCGCGGGACGATCGGTAGGGGGCCATGGCGCGTTGCGAGGGTATCACAGGGCGGAGGTGGGCCTCGTGTCCTGGGCGTGTCCTGGAAGACTCATGATGTCCCTTCTCGGCGCCCTGCGGATCGCCGTCGTGGCTCCGGTCTGTTCGCCTCGCCGCCGCGGCAGCAGGGATGGTCGGCGCGACGCCCGCGCCTCGCCGGCGGGGCATCAGCGGTGGTCGGCGCGACGCCTGCGCCTCGCCGGCGGGGCATCAGGGATGGTCGGCGCGACGCCCGCGCCTCGCCGCCGGGGCATCAGGGATGGTCGGCGCAGCGCCCGCGCCTCGCCGCCGGGGCATCAGGGATGGTCGGTGCGACGCCCGCGCCTCGCCGCCCGAGCGGCACTGTTCCGACGGCCGGGGCGGCTTGACCTTCCTGCTCGCCTTTCTACCCTCGATCGGATGCAACTACTCACGCTGTCCGATTTGAAGCTCGGGCTCACCGACCTGTTCGACAAGCGCAAACCGGCGCTCCTGCGCTCCAGCTCCGGCAAGACCTACGAGCCGATGCTCGCGAGGAAGCTGGAGGAGATCTCCGCCCTTCCTCCCGTCGTGATCGGAGGGAAGGCCCTCGCGGCGGAGCTCGAGGAGACCGACGTGGAGCATGATGGCTTCGGCAAGGCGGTCTGGTACATGACCGAGGCTTATCTGCGGCACCCGCAGGTCTCGGCGGAGACGGTCGCCGCTGCGATGCGGATCCGCCGCGCGTTCATCCCTGCCCTGTCCGAGCTCAAGGCGAGCTACGCGGATGAGGCCAGGGCGGCCATCGAGCGCAAGAAGATCCTCAAGCAGCACAAGGCGGATCTCGAGCGCTTCCCCGCCGCCGGCGGAGAGACCCTCCATCACTGGATCAGCGGCTTCCTCGACGCCGGCGAGCGGCTCCACTCCATGCTCAGCGATCGCGCCGACATGAAGGAGACCTCGCGCAAGGGCGCGGGCGCGCTCCGCGCCGCCACGATAGGCCTCCTCTCCCGCCTGCGGGCGGGGATCGCCGACGAGGTAGAGCACAACCCGAAGCTGCCGCCCGACCTCGATGCCCAGGTGTTCGGCTATCTGGACGAGCTCCATGTCCCGCGCGCCGCCGCGGCCAGGGTGAAGAAGGCGAAGAAGGCCGTGCCCGAGGCGCCCGCGCCGCCAGAGATCGCCTGAGCGTCCGCGACGCAGCGCGATCCCTGTTGCCGCAGGGACGCCAGCCGGGCACGGACACCCCGATGAATGCTTTGAGCTCGGCATGGGGAAGGGGAATCGATTCGAGATCGGCGCTTGACCCGGGCCGCCGCGCCGTGGCCTCCTCGGTGCGACGGAGGCTGCGATGGCGCTCGCTCTTCGACGCGTTCTCCGGGCGATCATCCCGCTCGTGATGTTCCTCGCTTGCGTGCTCGCGCAGGCGGGGTGCGAGTGCATCTCCGGCGACCCGCCGATAGACCCGCGTCAGGGCGTCGTCGCCTGCCGGACCCAGAGCGCACACAGCCCTGCCACCTCCCGTCCCGCGCCTGAAGTCGAGACCGTCGCCGCCGGCACCATCCCGGGGGCGTTCTCCATCACGAGCACCGGGGAGGCCGTGTACACCATGGAGCTGGCCTCCCCTCCGCCGCGCGCGGGCATGGGGCCTCGGATCGAGCTCGTCTATCGCAGCGACGGCGGCGACGGCGTGCTCGGCGCCGGCTTCGCCATCGCCGGGCTGTCCGCGATCGCGCGATGTCCGAAGAGCCTCGCGCAAGACGGGGAGATTCGCGGCGTGCGGTACGACGGCGACGACGCGCTCTGCCTCGACGGCCAGCGCCTCGTCCCCGTGGGAGAGGGGCCTGGAACCATCGAGTACCGGACGTTCCCGGAGTCCTTCGTCAAGGTGGTCGGTCACTACGGTCCGGAAGGCGGTGCGCCCGCCGAAGCGCTCTTCTTCGAGGCAACCCTGCCCACCGGCCGCGTCGTCGAGTACGGGCGCACCGAGGGCAGCAAGCCGCTCGCGCGGGGCGGCGTCCCGCGCGCGTGGCTCGCGAACAAGGCCCGCGACGGCCGCGGCAACGCCATGACGTACGCGTATTGCCTCGCCGAGGCGGAGGACGGCCATGCCGCCGAGTACGCGGTGGACGAGATCCGCTACACGGCATTCGAGGGAACGCCGTCGCGCGAGCCTTCGCGTGCGGTGCGCTTCGTGTACGCGACGAAGGATCCTGCTGCCATTCGCACCGGGTACTCGGGCGGCATGGCGCTCCAGCGTTCGCTTCGCCTCGAAGAGATCCAGATGCTCGGTCCCGGCGACGCGCTGGTCCGGAGCTACGGGTTCCGCTATGAGCTCAGCCCGACGACGAGCCGTACCCTCCTGACCGAGGTCGAGGAGTGCGCGAGCGACAGGGTCTGCAAGCCTCCTACACGCTTTCAGTACAGCCAGGCGAAGCCCGGATTCGAGCGGGTGCCGACGGACATCGGCAAGCCGCTCTCCGAGAGGGCGAGCCCGATGGTGTTCGACATCGACGCCGACGGGCGCGACGACCTCGTGATCCCGGACATGGTCGCGGGGCTCAGCACGCCGATGAATCCGATCATCGCGTGGCGGGTGGCGCGAAACGTCGGGCCGCGCGCCTCGTCGTCCTATCTCGCACCGGCGGAGCTCGCCTTCCTCGAAGAGTGGCCCACGGTCGCCGATCCGATGGGGCCCTCCGATCCGGCCCTTCTTCAACCCGAGCTCGGGACGGTCCTGGATTATGACGACGACGGGCGGGCGGACGTGCTGCTCCATGACGTTTACGATGCCAAGACCACATGGCATGTGCTCCTGTCCCGGCCGGACTGGACCTTCGCGCTCCATGACACGGGCATCCGCCGGCCGTTCCCGCTCGGGGTCACGCCCGCGCCGCCGAGCCTGAGCAGCCCCGGCGCGTCGATGCACCTCGCCGATTTGGACGGCGATGGCGTGCCGGATCTGATCCAGTGCGAGGACCACGCCCGCGAGGGACAGGCACCGCTCCCGCTCGCTGCCGTGTGGGCCGTCCACCTCTGGCGACCAGCGCGCGGCGCGACGCCCGCGGGCTTCGACCCCGCGGGCGAATCGATCGAGCTGCTCATCGGCTATCCCTGCGATACGGAGCTCCACACGCTCGATGTCGACGCCGACGGCAAGATCGATCTCATCGTGCCGGCGCTGCGGCGGTTCGGTGACGGGACGGTCCTCCTCGGATCGAGCTACGACGCGATCATGCGCCGGGGCGAGGGGCGCTGGGAGGTGATCGACACCGAGCTCCCCGTCGTGTGGCCCGGGGGCCGCGTCGTCTTTCTCGACGTGAACGGAGACGGCCTGCCCGATGCCGTCGAATCCGGCCCGGGTGACCACCAGCTTTATACCTACTTCAACACGGGGCCGACCTTCGTGGCCTCGCCGTTCCGGACCGTGGACGCGTTCAGCTTCGGCGATCTGTTCGGGCTTCCCGATCAGGACGTGTTCTTCCGGTTCGCCGTGCCGCTCGACGTCAACGGCGACGGGCGGCAGGATCTCCTCATGCCGGTTCCACCAGGCATGCTGCTGGGCGGCTCCGACGCGCTCCCGTCGTGGGCCGTCCTGCTCGCGACCGGCGACCGCGCTGGGCCGCCCTTCAGGCTGGTCGACCCGGGGCTGCCGTTCGAGGCCAGCCTTGGCGATGCGGTCACCCTCGCCGATCCGCGCGGGCCGCGCACCGGCGATGTCGACGGGGACGGCGCGCAGGACGTGATCCTGTCGCTCGGCGGCGTGTTCAACGTGTTCCGGAACCTCTCGGCCGATCAGGATCTCCTGGTCGCGGTCTCCGACGGGATGAACGCGCACGACCCGGCCGAGCCGGGCTTCGTGCCCAATGTGAGCATCTCGTACGGGCACCTGACCGACGCGTCGGTCGCGGCGGGGGAGGGCGACAGCGCCGAGGACCCGGCGCGGGAGCGCCCGCTGTACGTCGCGCGTTCCGGCGCAGCGGACGACTGCGGCTACCCGCGCCGTTGCGTGGTCGGGCCTCGTCGGGTGGTCAGCGCGTACGCCGTCAACAACGGGGCGGACCGACCGCGGCGCTTCGAGGTCAGCTACCGCGACGGGCGCTATCACCGGCTGGGCCGCGGACTTCTCGGGTTCGGGGAGCGGATCGTCACCGACCTGGATACGGGCGCCGCGACGCTCGACGCGTACGATCACGTCACCTTTGACGACGAGCTCCAGGTCTTTCCCTTCGCGGGGAGCGTCCAGCGGACATGGCGCTGGGCTCCGGGGTTGCCGAGCCAGCCCAGGCCGGAGCAGATCGAGCTCTCGTTCGTCGACGTGACGCGGACGCTGGTTCCGACGAACGACGGCGCGACGTACTTCACGCTGCCCACCGAGCGCCGGGTGAGGCGAGCCCAAGGGATCTATCCACCACCGAGCGGCGCAACGCCCTCCATCGAGGCGTACGTGCGGGAGATCGAGCGCGGCGGCGGTGACGGCGCGACGCTGCTGCGCGACTCGGTGTCGACGGTGACGGACTTCGACACGTTCGGCAACGTGCGCGCCGAGGAGGGCTCGACGAGCGGCGTCGACCTCACGTTCAAGGTCACGCGGACGTTCAAGAACGACACCGAGCGCTGGGTCCTCGGCCAGCTCGAGACGCAGAAGGAGTGCAGCGCGGCGGCGGGGATGTCGCAGTGCCGGACCCTCACGCGAACGACCACGATCTACGGCGAGGTGGAGACCGAGTCCACCGAGAGCGACGACGGCCTGCCGGACACGAAGCTGAAGCTCGCCTACGTGCGCGACGACTTCGGGAACATCACCGGCGTCACGGCGAAGGATGCCTTCGACCACCAGCGGACATCCAGCACGCACTTCGACGAGGAGGGCATGTTCCCCGAGAAGTACGTGAACGCGGCCGGGCACACCACGCTCGTGGAGTTCGACGACGCGCTCGGCGTGCTCCTCGAGCGGGTCGATCCGAATCAGCTCGTGACGACGTGGGCGCACGACGGCTTCGGGCGCCTCGGCGTCGAGACGCGCCCGGACGGCACGACGACGACGGTCGCGCTCTCCCGCACCAAGGACGGCGGCCCGGCGCAGGACGCGTGGCGGGTGAGGCAGCGGCGCACGACGACCGGCGGGGCCGATGATACGATCGAGCTCGATGGCCTCGGCCGCCCGATCCGGTGGTGGTGGTACGGGCCCGAGCCCAAACCGGCGCAGGAGTCGGGCGGTGCGAAGCGCATCCTGCAAGAGATTGGCTACGACGCGCTGGGAGAGCACATCGCGCGGCGCTCGGTGCCGGTCCGCGAAGATACCCCCGAGAGCGAGAGGCTGTACGATCGCTTCGAGGTCGATGCGGTAGGCCGCGAGGTGCGGCACACGACGCCGTGGAACGCGGTCACGACGACCGAGTACGACGGCTGGCGCGTGCGCGTCACCGACCCGCTCGATCATGTGACGGTGACCGAGCAGGATCCGCTGGGGCGAACCGAGTCGATCACCGACGCAGCCGGCGGGATCACTCGCTATCGTTACGGCCCGTTCGGCATGCAGCACACGGTTATCGATCCGGGCGGCGCGGCGACGCGCACGACGCGCGACGCGTTCGGCCGCGTCCGGCAGCTCGACGACCCCGATCGGGGCACGACGGTCTCGGTCCATGACGGCTTCGGCGAGCTGATGTCACAGGCCGATGCGCTCGGGCGAGAAAGCACGTGGGCGTACGACGCGCTCGGGCGACCGCGCACGCGCGTGGACCGGGACGGCGCCCAGCGCGTGACGACCACGTGGACCTGGGACACCGCGGCGCATGGTATCGGCAGGCTCCACGCGCTCGCGAGCCCCGACGCGGAGAAGACGTACGGGTACACCGACCGCGGCCAGCTCGACACGCTCTCGCTCCGCATCGACGGCGAGCGCGCTCCCCTGGAGGCCAGGTTGGGCTACGACGAGCTCGGTCGCGTCGAGACGGTCACGTATCCGGCGCCGGCCGGCGCGGCGCCGTTCGTCGTGGCCCACGACCGCGACGCGCATGGCCATGGGATCGCCGTGCGCGACCGCGGAACGGGCTCCGCCTACTGGCGCTTGACGGACGTGGACGACGCGGGGCGCTTCCGGGAGGAGGTGTTCGGCAACGGCGTCGTCACGGAGCGGAGCTATTTCGCCGACAAGCAGCGCCTGAGGCACGTGGCGACGCGGAGCGGCGCGGGTGAAGTGCAGGACCTCGACTATGGGTTCGATGATCTCCTCAATCTCACGCGCCGCACCGATGCGCTCCAGCCCGAGAACAGGACGGAGCGCTTCCGTTACGACCCGCTCCAGCGGCTAACCTGCGCGTACTTCGGCGACGTCGAGAGCGCATCGGCGCCCTGCGCGCTCCGGTACGGCCACGACCCGAACGGCAATCTCACCTTCAAGTCGGACATTGGAATGCTCTCGTACGATGACCCGCTGCACCCGCACGCGGTCACCGGCGCGGGCACGGGCAGCTTCGCCTACGACGCCGTAGGCAATCAGATCGCGCGGCCGGGCGGCACGACCGTGCGTTATACGCCGTTCGATCTGCCGGAGCGCATCACGCAGGGCGCGAGCACCATCACGTTCGGTTACGACGGCGACCAGCAGCGGATCCGCAAGACCACACCGGAGAAGGAGACGCTCTACTTCGGCGATCTGTACGAGCGGGTGACCGAGGCGGCGTCGGGCACCGTGGAGCATCGGTACCACGTCCACTCGCCGGAGCGCGTGGTGGCGATCGTGACCCGGGGAGGCTCGGACGACGGCACGCGCTACGTGCATGTCGATCACCTCGGCTCGGTCGATGCGCTCACCGACGAGGACGGAGACGTCATCGAGCGGCGGAGCTACGACCCGTTCGGGCAGCGCAGGAACCCCGTGTGGGGAGAGACCGCGCCTGCGTCGTTCTCCAGCAAGACGACGCAGGGGTTCACCGGGCACGAGAGCGACGACGAGCTCGGGCTCGTGAACATGAAGGGCAGGCTCTACGATCCCAAGATCGGGCGGTTCTTGACCACGGACCCCATCGTTTCGATGCCGTCCTTCGGGCAGAGCTGGAACCCGTACAGCTACGTGCTGAACAACCCGCTCGCGTACGTCGACCCCGGCGGCTTTCAGGAAGCGCTCCCGGAGGCCGGGGCTCGCTCACCGCTGCCGGCCGGCGCGGAGTTCAGATGGGAAGTGCTCGACCTGTCGCCGATCGGACTCAAGCTGATCGTCCGCCCGGTTCCGGAGGTCGAGGCGCGCTCCGACGCCGACAGCAACACCGTGGCTGCCGAGACGGGCGGCGCCATGCCGCCGATCGACATCAGCACGACCGGTAGCGCGTCCGGGTATGTGCCGCAGCCGGTGAGCACGGCGCCGGAGCACACGGGCGCCGGCGCCGTCGTTGGCCAGAGCTTGCTGGGCGCCGCGGAGGGGACGGTCGAGCTGGCGGCGGGGGTCGCGCGGTCGCTGGCGCTGAACGCGCTGACGCTCGGCGGATATGGGGCGTATGAGTTCGGAAGCGCGATGTGGCGAGGGTATGAGGAAGACGGGCTCCTCGGCGCGCTGAACGCCGTGAACCCGCTCTACCAGATCGGGCGGGGCGCAGCGGACACGGCGCTCGCGATCGACGGAGGCGACTACCGGGCAGCGGGCGCGGCGGGGACGAAGACGGTGCTCCTCGCGGCCGCCGCCGTCTTCGGCACGGGAAGAGGGCTGGGAACGCTAGCAGAGCAGTCTACAGCGGCGGGAGCTGCGAGGGTGGGCACCTATGGAGGTTTGAGGGCTGCCGGCGTCAAGGACGCACATCACGTGATTCAGGACGCCGCCGTCCGAGAACTGCCTGGATACAGCCGCAGCGCAGCGCCCGCTGTTGAGCTTCCCGGACCATCTACGCGCGTCGGAACGTCACATTACGCTGCAACACAGGTTCAGCGCCAGCCAGGCGGTGGGACCTACGGGGCGGAACGCCGCATCGGATATAAGGCGCTCAGACGCGCAGGGCAGTCCCCGGGCGACGCGCGCGCACTCATCGAGCAAGCAGACAACTACTTCCAGTCGATCGGCGTCACACCAACGACGCCGACGAGGATCCCTGGTAGCCGCTAGGAACCCGGTGACGCCATGAATAACGAATTGAGGAATGAGATCAGTCGATTGATTGCCGACCTCAGCGCCGGACGCTACGTTGAAATAGCAGCGAACGGGCGTGCGGGGAGGTTGTCCGCCGAGGAGCTGCGCGCCGCTGTAGAGCAATATGGTAGAACGTTGCTCCTTCTACCTGATGGAGCGTGGGATTTGGTGGATGAGTGCCCTCAAGTTGACGCTCCGAACACAGTGGCCGTCGATGTGCCGCTGTGGACGAAGGAAGAAGGCCGCAGCGATCTTACGCTGTCGCTCACCGCCACTAAGCAAGCGGATGGGTGGATCCTGCATGTCGATGATCTTCACGTCCTGTGACGTTCGGCGACGCACTTCAGTACGTTCGGCAACGTGCGCGCTGAAGGAACACCGACCCGCTCGACAGCGCCACGCGCTTCCCCTACTGGCCTGACCGACGTGGACGACGCAGGTCTACTCCGCGAAGCGACGAGCACGCAGGGCGCGAGCCCCGTCTCGTTCGCTTACGACGGCGACCAGCAGCAGATCCGCAAGGCCACGCCGAAAAAAGGAGACGCTCTACTTCGGCGACCTGTACGAGCGGGTGACCGAGTCGGCGTCGGGCACCGTAGAGCATCGGTACCAAGTCCACACGCCGGAGCGCATAGCGGCGATCGTGACCCAGGGAGGCGCGGACGGCGGCACCCGTTACGTGCATGTCGATCACCTCGGCTCGGTCGATGCGCTCACGGACGAAGACGGCGACGTGATCGAGCGGCGGAGCTACGACCCGTTCGGGCAGCGCAGGAACCCCGTGTGGGGACAGACCGCGCCGGCGTCGTTCTCCAGCACGACGACGCAGCGGTTCACCGGGCACGAGAGCGACGACGAACTCGGGCTCGTGAACATGAAGGGCAGGCTCTACGATCCCAGGATCGGGCGGTTCCTGCCCACGGACCCGATCGTTTCGATGCCGTCCTTCGGGCAGAGCTGGAATCCGTACAGCTACGTATTGAACAACCCGCTCGCGTACGTCGACCCGGGCGGCTTTCAAGAAGCGCTCCCGGAGGCCGGGGCACGCTCACCGCTGCCGGCCGGCGCGGAGTTCAGTTGGGAAGTGCTCGACCTGTCGCCGATCGGACTCAAGCTGATCGTCGTCCCGTCCTCGGAGCACGAGGCGCGCTCCGACGCCGCTACCAACACCGTGGCTGCCGAGACGGGCGGCGCCATGCCGCCGATCGACGTCAGCACGACCGGAAGCGCGTCCGGGTACGTGTCGCAGCCGGTGACCACGGCGCAGGAGCACACGGGCGCCGGCGCCGTCGTTGGCCAGAGCTTGCTGGGCGCCGCGGAGGGGACGGGCGACGTCGGGATGGGGATCGCACGGCTGCTCGTGCTCAATGCGCTGACGCTCGGGATCTACAGCGGCTACGAATTCGGCGGCGCCGTCTTGGAGGGCTACGAGGAGGACGGGATCCTCGGCGCGCTGAACGCCGTGAACCCGCTCTACCAGATCGGGCGGGGCGGCGCGGACACGGCGCTCGCGATCGACCGAGGGGACTACCGGGAAGCAGGCGCGGCGGGGACGAAGACGATGATCCTCGCGGCAGTCACCGTCTTCGGGATGGGAAGAGGGCTGGGAGCGGCGCCCGAGGAGTCGGCGGCGCTAGGGTCAGTAAGAGCGGGCGTTGTTGCGGGAGAGGCAGGTCAGTTCGCCGCACTCGATGCCCGCGCGGTTGTAGGTGACGCCCTGACGCCACATCACATGCCCCAGGCAGCGCTTGGCTTCACGAGCCGGGCCGAGGGTGGAGCCTTGGTGATGACGAATGCAGAGCACGCCCTTACGCGGACGTATTTTGCGAAGGGCGTGGCGACAGCACGCGCAGAGGCGGGTCTTTCATTCCGTCGGGTCTTGGCTCGCGACATCCGCGACGTGCGCCAGATTGTTGGCCCCAAGTATGACCAAGGTCTGCGAGATGGTCCTCCCCCGCTTCCGTCGACACCCCCGACGGCACCAGGAGGCAGGGATGGGACGGAGAAAGAGGAGGGCGTTCACGCCCGAGTTCAAGGCGGAGGCGGTACGGCTGGCGAAGGCGAGCGACCGGAGCATCGGCCAGGTGGCGAAGGACCTCGACCTGACCGAGACGGCGCTGCGCGACTGGATCAAGCGCGCGGACACCGACGCGGGCCACGGCCCGCCGGGGGCGCTGACGACGCCGGAGCGTGAGGAACTGCAGCGGCTGCGCCGCGACGTGAAGCGGCTGGAGATGGAGCGCGAGATCTTAAAAAAACGGGCATGCGCAGGGGCGCACCCGCGAAGCATGAAAGCCGGTAGACTGCGGGCGCGGATCGCGTCGGGCCAAGGTCGACGCTTACTGGTGTCGTGAGCCCGAAAAAAAACGGACCCGAGCGTCGCATCAGGCACCCCGAATTGTTGCCGTCTCCGCAAGGAGCGAGCACGCCAGGTAAAATCGCCCTTCGCGACGCTCCCCGGCGCCTTTCGCGCTGGAGGTCAAGATGGAGGTCCTGTACGCCCGCTGCTGCGGGCTCGACGTGCACAAGGAGACCGTCGTTGCATGCGTCCGGATCCAGGAGCCCCGAGGCCGCGCAAAGACGACGGTGCGTTCGTTCGGCGCGACCACGGCCGAACTCCTCGAGCTACACCAGTGGCTCACCGAGCAGGGCTGCACGCACGTGGCGATGGAGTCGACGAGCGTCTACTGGAAGCCGGTCTTCAACCTGCTCGAGGGCAGCTTCGAGGTGCTGCTCGCCAACGCGCGGCACATCAAGGCCGTCCCGGGCCGGAAGACCGACGTCAAGGACTGCGAGTGGATCGCCGACCTGCTCGCGCACGGACTCATCCGGGCGAGCTTCATCCCGCCCGCCCCGATCCGGGAGCTGCGGGACATCACACGGCATCGCAAGAGCCTGATCCGTGACAAGGCCACCCTGGCCAACCGCGTGGGCAAGCTGCTGGAGACCGCCAACATCAAGCTGAGCAACGTCGTCTCCGACGTGCTTGGCGTGTCCGGCCGCGCGATGCTCGCGGCGCTCATCGCCGGCGAGCGCGATCCGAAGAAGCTTGCGGCGCTCGCCCGGGGCCGGCTCATCCCCAAGGCCGAGCAGCTTGCCGAGGCGCTGCGCGGTGGATTCTCGAGCCATCACGCGTTCTTGCTGGAGCAGCTCTTGAAGCAGATCGACCATCTCGCCGAGCTGATCGCCGCATGCGACGCCAGGGTCGTCGACCTGTGCCAAGCGCACCGCGAGCCGCTGCAACGGCTCCGGACCATCCCCGGCGTCGCGCAACGGACGGCCGAGGTCCTGCTGTCGGAGATCGGGCTCGACATGACGCGCTTCCCGACCGCAGGTCACCTCGCCTCCTGGGCGCGGATGTGCCCAGGCAACAACGAGAGCGCGGGGAAACGACGCAGTGGCGCGACCGGCACCGGCAACAACTGGCTGCGCACCACGCTGCTGGAGTCGGCGTGGGCTGCCTCACGATCACGCAAGACGTACCTCGGCGCGCAGTACCGCCGGATCGCGCGCCGCCGTGGGCCCAAACGAGCGGCGACCGCGGTGGCGCACAGCATCCTGGTCATCGCGTTTTACGTTCTGCGCGACGGCGTGGAGTACCGGGATCTCGGGCCAGACTATTTCGACCGCGCCAATGCGGCCAAGCTCACCAAGTACCACCTCCGGCGCCTGGCCGAGCTGGGGTACGAGCTGCCCCAGCCTCGTGCCCAGCCCGGAGCGTAGGCTTTCTAGGTAAAGCGGCGGCCTTCTTCGCGAAGGAAAACGAGTGAGGTTCGAGTTCATCGACGCGGAGAAGGCGCACTACCCGGTGCTGGTGCTGTGCGCGGTGCTGCTGGTCTCGCGCAGCGGCTACTACGGGTGGGCCAAGCGCTCGGAGTCCGCGCGGGCCAAGTCCGACGCTCAACTGAGCGCACAGATCAGGGCCGTGCACCACAAGAGCCGTGGCCGCTACGGCAGTCCGCGCATCCACGCGGAACTGCGTGCTCGCGGCATGCGTGTCGGCAAGAAACGGGTCGAGCGGCTGATGCGAGCTCAACGACTCGCGGCTCGGAGGAAGCGGCGCTTCCGCCGCACCACCAACTCGCGGCACAACGGCCCGATCGCCCCGAATGTGATCGAGCGGCAATTCGATGCTCGAGCGCCCAACCAGGTCTGGGTGACGGACGTGACGTACATTCCCACCGGCGAGGGCTGGCTGTACCTGGCCGTGATCCTGAACCTGTTCTCGCGCCGCGTGGTCGGCTGGGCCGCGAGCGCGTTCAACGATCGCGCCCTGGCGCTCACCGCGCTCGCGTTCGCTTTGGGAACGCGGCGGCCGGCGCCTGGGCTGGTGCACCACTCGGATCGTGGCAGCCCCTACGCCAGCGACGACTACCGGCTCGTGCTCGGGGCCCACGGGCTCATCCCGAGCATGAGCCGCGCCGGCGACTGCTGGGACAACGCCGTGGCCGAGAGCTTCTTCGCGACGCTGAAGGCGGAGCTGGTCGAGCACGAGCGCTACCCGACGCGAGCGGCCGCCATCGCATCGATCGGAGACTACATCGAGAACTTCTACAACCTGAAACGCCGGCACTCACGGCTCGCCTACATGAGCCCGATCGAGTTCGAATTGAAGACCTACGTGACCGCGCGCGGCATAGTGAGACTGTCCGCGGAACCGGGGGAGGACCAATTGCCAAATCCCCCGCACCTCTCACCACCCCTGCGCGGCTCCCGTCCACCCAAGTCGAGGCTCCGCCGCCCTCGACCGCCCTCTCCGCAACGCGCCGCTGAGCCGGCCCGCTTTCTCGCCGCGTAAGCCGGCACGCTGACGCCGCGCCCATTCTCATCCCGATCGCACCGAGCCGGCCCCCGGAGCCCTTCCCCCGCGCGCTTCGTCCACGGTATATTTTCGCTTCTTGCCCTCGAGGAGATGTGAGCCTGATGGAATCTGCCCCCAGCGCGTTGCTCGGCGAGCTCTTCGCCCGTTCTTCCGATCTGCTCTTCATCGCCTCGGCCGACGGGGCGCTGCTCCACGGGAGCGGTGGGCTCCGTGAAGCGCTGGGCCCCGGGGTCGAGGGCGGCGCGCTCCTCGCGGAGCTCGCGCACCCGGACGATCGCGCGGCGCTCGAGGCGGCGTGGTCGGCGCTCCGCCAGCGCGGCGAGCCCGTCTCGTTCGACGTGCGCCTGCGCGACGGCGGCGGCGCCTACCGGCCGCTCTCGTGCAACGCCAGCCGGTCGTCGTCCGACCCAGGCGCCGTCCTCGGCTCGCTCCGCCCCGCGCCCTCGGTCGCCACCGCCGCGCCCGCGGCGACCGAGGAGGAGCTGAGCACGCTGCGGCTCAAGGCGCACATCCTGGACGCCATCGTCGAGCACATGGACCCCCTCGCGATCTTCGTGACCCGCGCCGACGGGGTGTGCGTCTATCACCAGGGCAAAGCGATCCCCAAGCTCGGAATGAAACCGGGGCAGCTCGTCGGGGTCAACATGGCCGAGGTCTATGCCGACGCCCCCGGAAACGCCGAAACGGAGCGGCGGCTGCTCGAAGGTGAGGTGTGCCGCTTCCGCAGCGAGAGCGAGGGCGTCGACTGGAACAACTGGATCATCCCGTTCGGCGAGCCGTCCGGCGGGCGCGTCGGCGCGATCGGCCTGGCCATCGATATCTCGGAGTCCAAGGCCGTCGAGAACGAGCTGCGCATCCAGCTCGACCGGATCGCGGCGCAGCAGAAGGTGATTCGCGATCTCTCCACGCCGATCATCGAGGTCTGGGACGGCGTGCTCACGCTGCCCATGGTCGGCACGGTCGACAGCGTGCGCACCGCCGAGGTCATGGACAGCCTGCTCCGGCAGATCGTCGAGAAGCGGGCGAGCTTCGCCATCCTCGACCTCACCGGCGTCGAGGTCGTCGACACAAAGGTCGCCTCCCACCTCGTCGAGCTCGTCACCGCGATCCGGCTCCTCGGCGCCGACGGCATCGTCGCCGGCATCAAGCCGACCGTCGCCCAGACCATGGTCGCCCTCGGCCTCGACCTCACCCAGCTCAACACGCAACGCAACCTGCGCGCCGCGCTCAACTACGCCATCCGGACCATGACCCGCGCCCAGGGCGCCTCGCTCGCGCCGAGCCACCCGGCGCACGGCAAGACGCCGTCCCCCTGAACACCGCCCCGCGCGCAGCCGCGCCGCCCCGGGCCGCGCGGCCGGGGCGCCCCGGCCCGCGCAGGCGCGCGCCTCGCCTGGGGCGCCGCGCGCGGCTCACTCGTCCACGAGATCGAAGACGATGCCTCCCTGCGTCTTGATCCGGTGGGTCGACCGGTTGGCGCTGTTCACCGGAGAGGGCGTCAGCGGGTTGGGCGCGGCGCCCACGATCACCGGACGATCGGGATCGCCGTTCACGAAGGCGATGAGCACCTCGGTCCCCGGCTTCAGCGGGAAATGCGTGCCGTAGTTCGCTCCGGCGTGGTTCTGGAGCATGCGCACCGGCCGCGACGTCAGGCCGCCGGCCGCCCCCGTGTCGAACAGGAACCGGATCATGTACCTGCCCTGATCGTCGATCTGCGCGTCGTTGCCCCCGCCGCCCGGCCCCGCGTCGACGATCCCCGTGACCACGCCGCTGATCCGCGGGATCGGCGTGACGCGCGGCGGCCGATACGTGTTCTTGGCCGGGATCCCCCGGAAGGCGTTCACGTAGCGCTGGGGCGCCTCGCCCCCGCCCCAGCCGCCGGCGGGCTGCGTCACGTGGTGCTCCACCTCGACGAAGAGCAGCTCGAGCCCCTCGAGGTTCGGGTGCCCCTCCAGCGTCGACCGCGCGCCCGCGCCGAGACCGCACACGGCGCTCCTGCCCGTGTAGACGAGCTGCGTCGCCTGCCGCTCCTCGGCCCGGATCTGCGCCAGCACCTTCCCCTCCGCCGGCGTCTTGTAATGCCCGCCGAACTCGATCACGCCCCCCGCATACCCGCTGGGCAGGACGTGCTCCGACGTCAGATCGAGCATCGGTTGCCGGTAGTTGTAGTCGCGGGCCACGTACACGCTCGGCACGAGCCGCGACGTCGCCCCGATCTCGAAGACGTCCCGGGTCTCCCCGCGCTCGCGGAACTGGACGGACGCGGCCTCCCCGGCCGCGGGCTTGAACCCGCTGGCGTCATCGGTGAAGACCATCGTGTCCTGCCCGTCCTGGTGCTCGAAGAAGAAGCTGATCCCGACGTGCTCGGCCAGGCGGGAGATGAAGGCGAAATCGGTCTCCTGGTACTGCACCGTGAACTCCCGCGACGGATAGGTGCCCATCAGCCGGAACTCCACGTCGCTGCCGCTCAGGCCCACGAGCTCCAGCTTCTGCTTGATGAGCTCCGGCACCGCCTTGTTCATCGAGATCTCGGTGGTCTCGACCAGCGTGAGCCGGTGCGCGCGCGGGACGACGCGCAGCCGGTAGGCGCGGTGGTCGAGCAGCGTCGCGAGGCGATCCTGCACCTCGGCGACCATGCCGTGGATGCGCCGCAGCTCGACCCCGTCCCGCTCGAAGACGATCGCGACGCTCTCCCCCGTGAAGGCCTGGCCGTCGACCGCCGCCTCGCTCGGGCAGGCCACCTCGACGTCGAACGCGAAGAGCTGCGAGATCGCCTCGCGCCCCGACAGGCTGTTGAGCTGGAGGACGTCGGACGAGAGGCCGGCGAGCTCGATGCGAATGTCTAGGGTTTCGTGCTGGGTGGTCATCGTCGCAGCTCCATCCATCGTGCTGTGGGAGAGGATCGCCCGCCTCGGCGCGCCGTCCGCCGGGGCGTCCGGCGCGCCCGGCGAGGCGGGCCTCACGGGCTATCGTTTGCGCTCGAACCGTTCGTAAAGGCTCCTCCTCAATGCGGGTGACGGGGTCGGCAGCGACGGGCGCTCCGGCGGAGGGGGCGGCGGCCGCCGGGGCGGCGGGGCCGCCGGCGGCTCGTCCGGCTCGAACGACCGCGCGGGCGAGGCGCTGATCACGGGCTGCGGCGGAGGCGACGGCTCCGGCAGCGCGGGCGCCGGAGGCGGCAGCGGCTCCGCGGCCAACACGAGCTCCGGGGACGACGGCTCCGGGAGCCGCGCGCGCGGGGGCTCCGCCGCGCCCGCGGCCGCGGGCTCCGGATCGAGCGCCGGCGCCGCGGGGACGGCGGCCCCGGGCGCGTCGGCGCGCGGCTCCCAGTCGTCCTCGAACGAGAGCGCGAGCGTGCCCGAGCCCATGCGCTCGTCGGCCGCGACCGGCTCCCGGGAGAGCATCGACGGGGGCAGGCCGGCGCCCGGGGGCGCCGGCTGGAACGGGAGCGCCGGCGCGTCCGCCGCGCCGTCGTCGGGCTCGGACAGCAAGGCCAGCGTGGTGAGGGGAGACCCCGCCGGGAGGTCTTCCGCCGAGGAGAGCGAGAGGGTCCCGGTGTCGAGCCGGGGCGCCGGCGCCCCCGCGGCGTGCCCGGCGATGTCGCCGGGCGGAGGCCCGTCACGGAACGGCGTCGCCGCCTGGACGAAGGCCGCCACGCCGTCTTCCGCGAGGCTCATCGTGCGCGACCCGGCGGCCGGATCGGCCTGCGTCGCGCCGAGGCCGCCGTCGGAAAGGCCGAGCGCGCGGACGGCCGCGTCGGCCGCCCGGGCGAGGCCGGGGCCCGCGGCGCCCGCGTCGGCGGGCCGCTCGGGCCACTCGAGCGGCTCGCCGGGGAGCTCGACCCCCGCCACGATGGCGGCCGCCGCGAGCGCGGCCTCGTCGGGGACGGCGAAGCTGCCCCGGAAGACGAGGGTGCACCGCTGCTCGTCGCCGTCGATGCGCAGCGTGTCCGCGTGCAGATCGAGCGGCTGGCCCTCGCTCACGCCGAAGGCCGAGAGGCCGTGGATGCGCGCGCGGCCGCGCGCCTCGGGCAGCCGCGTCCGGAGGCGCGGCAGCGTGGGGTGCAGCCCCTGGAGCTCGATCCATTCGCCGCCGCGCAGGGTGCGCGTCCGCTGATCGGGGGGCGCGGCCTGGTAATAGGCCCACGCGAAGGCGTCGGGGATGTCGGCGATGGGGGCGTCGAGCGCCTTGCGCGGGGTGGCGCCGAGCAGCCGCCTGCGCGCCGGCCAGGCGCGCGCGATCGGGCCGAAGCCGGCCGCGCGCGCCGGGTGGAGCGGATCGATGATGTTCGCCTCGGGATCGGACGGGTCGCCCGTCGCCTGCACGCCGAGGAAGTTCTCGTGATCGCTCTCCCCGCGGAGCGCCCGCTCGTACACGATCGGCATCCGCTGGAACCCGGCCCTGTCCTGGACGAGGAGCTCCTTGTCGAGGAGGACCTCGCCCTCGTCGGAGATCGTGAGTCGCACAGGCAGGGAGTGCACGGGCGCGCCCGGCGGCGGCGCGTGGGCGTGGCCGGTGAAGAGCACGTCGGCCTGGTCGAGGTGCGGCGCCAGATCGCTCGTGAGCTTGACGCTCCGGCCCGGGTTGTTGCCGTGATGCACCTCCCCGTGGAGGATCTTCTGCGGCTCGACCCTCGGCATCTCCGCGTCCGCCGCGAAGGCGAAGGTGGCCTTGACGATCACGGTGATGCGGAGCTCGCCCCGGCTACGCCAGGCCACCGAGGTCGCTGCTGCTCCGCTCAGCGGCGTGACCCTCTCCGGCGCCGTCGCACTGTTCGCCATTCCACGGGTGTATAGCACAGCCGCCGTCGCGCCCCCGGCCGAACCCGCGCCGCGCCGGGCCGATCTGCCGGCGGTGCGCGCGCGGCGGCCCTGCTGTAGGGAGCCGCGAGGGTCGGTGGCGGCGCCGCGAGGGTCGATGGCGGCGCCGCGAGGGTCGATGTCGCCATAACGAATGGCTGGGGGCGAGCGCTGTATCGGCCGCTGCGCGGGGCGGCGGAGCGCAGAAACTTGCGGCCGCCCTGCGCCCATGCGACCCACTGCGATCATGAAGCTGGCTGGAACCGCTCGCGCGCTGGCGGCGCTCGCCGTCCTCGTCATGATTGGCTCGTTCGGCTGCGACACGGTGGCCACGCTCGTCGCGCCCGCAGTCCCGGTGGTCATCGAGAAGGCGACCGCGCCCGGAGACCCGGCCGCGCCCGAGGATCCGGCCGCGCCCGAGCCGCCCGAGAGCCGGAGATGCTGCTTCCGGAGCGGCGAGAGCGTCGCGAAGGTGTGCGAGAGCAAGGAGCGTTGTTGTACGGGCAGGTACGACCGCAGCGCGTGCGAGGATTCGGGCGGCCTCTGGTTCCAGAGCGCCGACGGCTGCGCCGGCGCCTGCTGAGGCGCGCGGGCGGCCCAGGCCGCCGCGCCCGGAAATGAGCGGCCGCGCCGGGAGGCGATCGCGCCAGGAAGGCTGGCGCCCGCACGGCCTGCCGGCGTACGAAGGGGCGTGCGCGAGCTCGACCCCGACGCCCTGCACCGGCTCGTCCAGCGGGTCACGGGCCATGCTCCGTCGTCGCTCTCGCCCCTGCGCGGCGGCGTGTCGTGCCGGCGCTACCTGCGCGTCGTGACGCCGGCCGGCACGGCGGTCGCGATGTTCTCGCCGAGCGCGGACGGCGACGGCGTCGCGGCCGGCGCGGCTCCCCCGCGGTGGCCGTTCCTGGAGGTGCACGCGCTGCTGCGCGAGCGCGGCGTCCGGGTCCCGGCGCTGCTCGCGGAGGACTGCGAGCACGGCCTGCTCCTCCTGGAGGACCTCGGGGACCGGACGCTCGCGGCCTTCGTCGAGCGCGAGCCCGCGCGTCGCGCCGAGGTCTACGCGCTGGCCGTGCGCGATCTGGCGCGGGCGCAGCGGGCGCTCGCGGCGCTGCCGCGCGGCTCGATCGTCGACGCCTGCGCGCTCGACGCGACCCTGCTGCGCTGGGAGCTCGACCATTTCCGCGCGTGGGCGCTCGACGCGCGCGGCCTCCGGCTCGGCGACGCCGCGCGTGCCGAGTTCGACGCGCTGGCGGAACGGCTCGCCCGGCGCATCGCCGCGTGGCCGCGCGGCTTCGTCCACCGCGACTTCCAGAGCCGCAACCTCATGGTCGTGGACGCGCCTGGCGGGGGCCTCGAGCTCGCGTGGCTCGACTTCCAGGACGCCCTCCTCGGCCCGCGCGTCTACGACCTGGTGACGCTCCTCAACGACAGCTTCCAGGACCTCGATCGACCGTTCGTCGAGGCCCGCCTCGACGACTACGCGGCCGCCGCCTCGCTCGATCGGGCGGCGCGCGAGGCGCTCGGCCGGGAGTTCGATCTGGTCACGGTCCAGCGCAAGCTCAAGGACGCCGGCCGCTTCGTCTTCCTCGACCGCATCGGCGCGGATCCGGGCTACCTGCGCTACGTCGAGCCCGCGCTGGCGAGGGCGCGCGCCGCGCTCTCGAGGCTCGGCGACGACGGGGACATGCGTGCGCTCTCGCGGATCGTCGCGTTGGCGTGAGGGAGAATTCAACGCAAAGGCGCAAAGACGCAAAAAGACAAGAGAAAAAAGGATGTTGCTGTCGAGCGTCTCGATGGGGCGAACGCTTCAATCTCTTCTTCTCTTGCGCCTTTGCGCCTTTGCGCCTTTGCGCCTTTGCGCCTTTGCGCCTTTGCGCCTTTGCGTTAAATTCTCTCCCTCCCCGCGTCGGCCGGCTGGCCCGCGCCCCTCCGGAACCGTCCGGCTCAGAGGTCCGACGCCTCGAGGAAGCGCTGGAGGAACGTGACGGCGCTCGTCCCGCCGGCCTCCGGAACGCCGCCGAACATCGCGAACTGGTGCCATACCCAGTCCGCGTTCAGATAGACGTCCTTCTCGTCGTCGTCGAGCGAGGAGCACACGTGATCCCAGCGCGGGTTGACCCCGGGGAGATAGCCGCTCTTGTCGGGCGGCAGGCACGAGACGCGGGCCCCGTCCGCGCTGCCCGCGAGCCTCCGCTGGATCGCCGCGTTCGCGTCGAGCTGGTGCCCGCCGGTCATCCGCAACCGGCGCGAGGCGTCGCCGCTGTACCAGCGGAGGATCGTGGCCTCGCTCTTGGCGATGCCGCGGGCGTCGAAGGCGAAGACCTCGCTCACCCGTCGCACGTTGGCGGCCAGCGCCTGCCACAGCGGCAGCCCGCCCGCGCTGAAGCCCGCGAGCCCGAGCTTCCCGAGCCGCGCCCCGCCCGGCCCGAGCGCGATCTTGCGCGCGCCCCCGAGGAAGCGGAGCGCCGCCTCGGCCAGGCCAGGCAGGCCCGCGGTCGTCGCGGCGCCGAAGCCCGTGCCGCTCGGCCACGGGTGCAGCATGACCACCGCCCTGCCGCTCGCGGCGAGCGCCTCCTCGAAGCCGCAGCGGAGATACACCCAGCGGGAATCGTCGCGCGGATCGCGCTCGAACACGTCGCGCGCCCAGTACGAGGCGCTCGGATCCGGGTCGGGGCTGAGCAGGTACCGATTCAGACCGAACATCTCGTGGCGCTGGTCGACCCGGGTATACGCGTACCCTTCCGGCCGGTAGAACACGAGGGCCGAGACCCCGGCGTCCGGCGGCGCCTTGCAGGCCTCGGGGATGCTCGCGAACCAGATCTTCGGCTCCCCCGCGGTGGCGCCGAGGGCCACGAGCTCCGTGCCGGGCCGGTGCTCGCGCTGGTACTCGTCCGAGTACTGCGCATAGGCCATCCAGAACGGGGTGATGTCGACGAAATCGGTCCTGATC
The DNA here is from genome assembly GCF_028553905.1 of Sorangium sp. So ce836. NCBI lineage: Bacteria > Pseudomonadati > Myxococcota > Polyangiales > Polyangiaceae > Sorangium > Sorangium sp. So ce836. The sequence goes on from NZ_CP102233.1 coordinate 13,641,019, forward strand.
TGCGCGAGCGCGAGGCCCGGCGTCGACGTCACGTCGATGAGCGGGTGCGCCTGCCCGAGCGCCGGGTCCGGGGCGGGGCCGAGCGCCGTCCCGCCGCCGGCGACGTCGAAGGCCTGCTCGACCGACAGGACCTCCTCCTGGAGGGCCGGGACGTCCTCGAAGGCGCCGAAGGCCGCGGAGAATCGCGCCGTGAGCGCGACGCGCGCCGCGCCCGCGGGGATGTCGAATTCGCGCAGGCCCGGGCCGGCGCGGGCGAGCGGCAGCGGCGCGCCGTCGGCCGTCGCCTGCACCTCGGCGAGCGCGTCCGGCAAGAGCGGGCTGCCCGCGTTGCGCCAGGTGACCCGGAGCTTCAGCGGCACGCGGCGCTCCGGACCGGACGGCGCGCGCGCGGCGCGGCGGCGCCGGTGGTGCGGCTCGGGCCGTCGCCGGCGGGGAGGCAGCGCTGCGGGGCGGGGGGCACGGTGCGCCCAGGATACCAGAAGGCGGGGGGCGCGGGAGAGCGGGAGAAGAGGGGAGTCCGGAGGGGCCTCTGACTCCCCGTGTCGCTCAGCCGTTCTGCGGGCTGGCGCGCCGCGCGGCCGTGAGGCGATGCTCGCCTCCGCGGCCGCGCGGCGCCCTCGGTCCGTCCGTCAGCGGTTCGCGCAGTATCCGAAGCTGGTGTTCGAGCCGGGCCCGAGCTTGGCGTTCCACGTTCCAGAGAACACGAAGTTGGTGCTCGTCGCCTCGGCCTTGACGTTCCAGCTGTTGTAGATGGTGCCCTCCTTGGGCACATAGAGCGTCCACGTGACCTCGCGGTTCTCCTTGTTCGTCAGCTTGACGTCCTTGCAGTACCCGCTGGACCACGACGTGGAAGTGGTGATGCTGACGTCGATATTGCCGCCCTCCACGCGAACGCCGGTCCCGGTGGTACCGCCGCCGGAGCCGCCGGAGCCGCCGGAGCCGCCGGAGCCGCCGGAGCCGCCGGAGCCGCCGGAGCCGCCGCTGCCGCTGCCGCTGCCGCTGCCGCTGCTGGAACTGCTGCTGCTGGAACTGCTGCTGCTGGAGCTGCTGCTGCTGGAGCTGCTGCTGCTGCTGGAGCTGCTGCTGCCGCCCTTCACCCGGGCGATGAAGCTGTCGTAGGCGCCGACGTCGCCCGTCTGCGACAAGATGAGGATCGCGACCCCCATGTCGACGGCCTTGGCGACGTTGGTCTCGTTGAGCCAGGTGGAGTCGACGTTGATCGGTCCGCCGCCGAACGTGTACGCGTCGACGATGACGAGCGGCAGGCTGAGCTCGCTGGTGATCTGCCGGTAGGTGTAGTTGTCGATCTTGCCTTCCGTGAACGGGAACGGCTTGCCCGTGAGGCCGACGTACTTGACCACGCTGCGGTCCCAGCCCTGGTAGAAGTGGGCGGCGGACTGCGCCCAGGCCGTCTTCTCCTTGCTGAACCACGGGCTGAAGTCGATGACCGCCTTGCACGACGGGCAGCCATCCTTGATGGCGCGGAGGATACCATTCATGATCTGGTCGGACTCATCCTTCGTGAGGGCGTCCGGGCCCTGCGCCTTCTCCGAGAACTGGAAGTAGTCGGGCTCGAGGTGGATCAGCGCCTCGCGCCCCCCGACGGCCCCGGCGATCCCCTGCGCCGCGGTCTTGTAGGCGGACGCGATGGCGGCGGCGTTCGTGCGGACCCACTGCGCGCCATCCGTGCACAGCTTCTCCGAGGGGTTCCCGTCGCAGTCGTGATCGGAACCGAGCGCCTTCTTCGTCATCGACGTGCCGATGTAGCCAAAGAAGTAGGGGGTCTTACCCCTGCTGACGATGTCCGCGGCCTTGGTCCGGTGTGTGCTCGTGAACCCGGTGTTGAGGAGCCAGTCGCCGATGACGACCGTGTCCACGTTCCTCGGCCCCGTTGCCGCGGTCCCGGTCCCCGAGGCGGGCGGTGCATACGTCTGGTTCCACTGGGGAGCGACGCCGAAGCGCATCTGCGATGCCGCTGCGGCCGCTGCCGCCTCATCTGCGAAAATCTCGTTCTCTTCCGAGCCGCTGGAGCCGTCGTCCGCGACGACGACGCACCCGCCGAGAACGGCGAGCATGCACGACACCGCCCCAGCACCGAAAAGCGAACCCTTGATCTTCGTCATTGTGTCAATCTCCAAGTGGCCGAGCGGCTCGGCGCCGCGTCGGATTTTTCTCACTCCCGAGCGCCAGCATCGGCTTGGCGCGGAGCACTTGTTGAAGTGTGCCAGGGTGACTGCAACGACCGGGCCATCGATCTCTCGAGATCAGCAAACGCCAATTCATAGGCAGATTTTCGACGGTGCCTGTCCGCGAGAGATGGTGAGTGATCGAGCGAGTGGATCGCCGATCCGGGGCACGGACGATCCACCGCGAAACCCCTGATTCGATTGGGAAAATCACGGGAAAGGCGCGGGAAAACAGGGGAAAATTCGCGCAAACACAGGAGAATGCGGCCGTGGCAAAGGGCCACATCAGGGGATCACGACTCGCGTGCTCGGCGCGGCTCGCGCCCGCGAACGTTCGCTGCCTCACCGGGAGGAAGCGCCATCTCGCGCGCCGGTAACAGAAGATTTCACGAAAGAGGCCTTGGAGACGCAGCCTGGCAGTAATATTCGAGCTGGCGACGCTCGGTTTCGCCAGGTCACATCGCGCATGTCTGACATGTAACGACATGTAAGAGACATGTGAGATCCGTCTGGCGAGCGTCAAAAGCGCTTGAATCGCGAGGTGCCGCTGGATAGAATGTGCGTCTTTTATCCAGCTCGGTACTCCGGTAGTCTGCGGCGCATGAACGCGAACCGTGGAGTGGACCGATGAGCACGCCCGCGCTCATCGAGATCGAGGACGCCGAGGTGTACCGCGGCGATACGTGCGTCTTCGAGGGGCTGTCGCTGCGCATCGAGCAGGGGGAGAGCACCGCGATCCTCGGGCCCAACGGGGCCGGGAAGTCGACGCTGCTCAAGCTGCTCTCGAGGGAGATCTATCCGGTCCACCGCGAGGGCTCGGGCGTGCGGATCCTCGGGCGGGAAAGGTGGGAGGTCTTCGCGCTCCGGCGGAGGCTGGGGCTCGTGTCGTACGAGCTGCAGATGGCCTATCCGCGGGAGGTGCGGGGGCTCGACGTGGTGCTCTCCGGCTTCTTCGCGAGCGCGGGGCTGCACGAGCACCAGCCGCCGACCGGCGCGCAGCGCGGGCGGGCCGAGGAGGTGCTCCGCGAGCTCGGCGTGGCGCACCTCGGGGGCAAGCCGATCGCGGAGATGTCCGCCGGCGAGCAGCGGCGCTGCCTGCTCGGGCGCGCGCTCGTGCACGACCCGGAGGCGCTCGTGCTCGACGAGCCGACCACCAGCCTCGACCTGAAGGCCGCGTTCGAGCTCGTCGACCTGTTCAGGCGCCTCGTGCGGAACGGGAAGACGCTGATCCTTGTGACGCACCACGTGCAGGAGATCCCGCCCGAGATCGAGCGGGTCGTCCTGCTGAGAAAAGGCCGCATCTTCGCCGACGGCCCGAAGCGCGAGGTGCTGACCGACGAGAACCTGTCGCGCCTCTTCGACGTGCCGCTCTCCGTGGTCGAGCGCGACGGCTTCTACCAGGTCTTCCCCCGCTCCCCGTGATCCACGGCGCTCTCGTGGCGCGCGTTCGCCGGAGAGGACCGATCCCAAATCATCTTCATAGAAAGCGGTAGGCCCCCAGAGAGGGTGTCCTCGGCGCGGGGTGGGGGATGGGCCGATGTCTGAGCCTGAAACATGAGTCATCCGGCTTGCCGGATGGCTCATGTTTCAGGCGAGTTCGGCGGGGCCCCCACCCCGCGCCGAGGACACCCTCTCTGGGGGCCGGGCATTTCATCGAAGCCCCCCTTCGGGCTACCCGATCTCCACCTTGCTCCACATGTCCCGCCGCATCCGCTCCTTCCGCCGGTCGGTCCGGGTCACGAGCCTCGCCGCGCCCCACGCGGCGAGCAGCTGGCCCTCCTGGCCGAGGCCGGGCAGCACGCTCCGGCCGACGAGCAGCGTCCGCTCGATCGGACCGCGGATCGGCTCGCCCGCGAGCCCGAGGTAGCCGGGCGGGTCGACCTCGAGCTGGCGCACCATCGGCTCCGCGCCCGGAGCCGCGCCCTTCAGGGCGGCGCGCTCGATCAGGCGGCGGCGCTGGCCGTCGTAGAGCCACACGGGCAGGCCGTCGTGCACCGAGTCGACCAGCACGAGGTGACGCTCGAGGAAGGGGAGCTCGGCCGTGAGCGCGTCGAGCACCGCCTGGCGCGCCTCGAGCAGCGACAGCGGGCTCCGGTCGGGGAGCAGGATCTCCGCCACGAGCAGCGTGTCGGTCGACGGCGGCGGGAGATCGCAGCGCTGGAGGTGGATCACGGGGCGCCCCGGCCCGGACGGCCGCGTGGCGCGCGGCGAGCTCGGCCGCCCGCCGGAGGCGTCGCCCGGCGCGCGCGGCGGCGGAGGGACGAGCGAGCGGCCGGCGGGCACGGACGGGAAGGGGAGCAGGAGCGACTCGGGGCCGAGCGGCTCGGGCAGGCCCTCGCGGCGCACGATGAGCGACACGACGAAGCGGCCGACCGAGGAGGTGATGCGCGGCCACTCGCGCAGGGCGCGCTTGTGGATGCCCTCGCCGCCCGAGAGGCTCGCGAGCGTCTCGCCATCCATGTCGGTGATGACGAAGCTGCTGCCGTTCGGGTGGTCGTCGCCGTCGAGGACGACCCCCGCGGCGGTGCCGCGGCGGACGTGGACCGACGCGGCGCGCTCGTCGAGGAGGCAGCGGCCGCCGTGGGCGAGGATGCGCTCGACGAGGAACTCCTCGAGCTCCTCCTCGCCGCGCGGGAGCATCATCAGCCCGCGCGTCCACGCCCCGTGCAGGCGCGCCACCGCGAAGGGGGGCGGGAGCGCCGAGAGATCCGTGGCGAAGAGGACGGACTGCGTGACGATCGAGCGGAACAGGTGGCCGCGCGGGAACTCGACGAGCAGGTCGGCGTCGGGCTCGGCGCGCGCGTACGGGAGCATGGCGGCGTAGCGCGCGGTCTCGCGCCGCTCCCAGAACGTGCCCGGCGGCCAGAGGGCGTCGTGCGAGAACGCGTCGTCGGCGGCGCCGTTCACGTGGGCGAGCTCGGCGTAGAGCTCGTCGACGACGCGCCGGAGCTCGGGGAACTCGCGGTCGATCTCGCGGCCGAAGAGGACCATGTCGGGCGGCACGTCGAGGCGCCGGCGCGGCGCGACGACCTGCAGCATGGGCATGGCCGGGACGATGCGGCGCTTCCAGGTCTGCGACTGGGCGAGCTCGACGAGGAAGCGGCGCCACGCGGGCGAGGGCTCGGCGAGCATGGTGAAGGCGCGCCGGCGCAGGACGTGCTGGTCGAGGCGGTAGGTGGGCGGGCGCTCGCCGTGCCCGACGACCATGACGGTGAAGTCGCGCCGCGCGAGGAGCGCCGCGGCGGTGAGCGCGCCGATGGAGCGGCCGAGGACGATGACGTCGTAGTGCTTGTGGATCACGCCCCTTCCCCGACCTGTTCGGGCGCGCGGCCGCCCTCGGCGAGCCCGAGCGCGGTGTCGACGCCGGCGATCGTCGCGCGCGCGCGCCCGCCCGGCGCGGCGGGCGGCGCGACCCGGAGGCGCCCCTCGGCGATCCACGCGAGGGCGCGGACGAGCAGGGCGTGCTCCTGGACGAGGATGCGCGCGGCGAGGGTGTCGCGGTCGTCCCCGTCGAGGACGGGGACGGCGGCCTGCGCGAGGATGGGCCCGGTGTCGGTGCCGGTGTCCACGAGGTGGACGGTGCAGCCGGTGATGCGCACGCCGTGATCGAGCGCCTGCTGCTGGGCGTCCACGCCGGGGAAAGAGGGCAGGAGCGAGGGGTGGATGTTGACGACCCGGTGCGGGAAGGCGTCGAGGAAGGTCGGCGTGAGCAGGCGCATGAAGCCGGCGAGGACGACCCAGGCCGCGCCCGCCTCGCGGAGGGCGGCGACGACCGCGGCGTCGAAGCTGTCGCGATCGGCGAACCCCTGGTGCGGGATGACGCGCGTCGGGATGCCGGCGCGCTCGGCGCGCGCGAGGCCCGCGGCGCCGGGCCGGTTCGAGAGGACGAGCCGCACGCGGGCGTCGAGGCGGCCGGCGGCGATGGCGTCGAGGATCGCCTGGAGGTTCGAGCCGCGGCCGGAGATGAGGACGCCGAGATCGAGGGGGGGCATGGGGGGGCAGATACTACGGCGGGGGCGGGCGCGGGAGAGATCCGGGGCGGCCGGGGCCGCGCGGCCGGCCGGCTCCGGAGCGGAGGCCCCGCCCCGGGGCGAGGGCGCGCTGCCCTTCGCGCGGGCGGCGCAAGAGCGCCGCGGCTCGCCCGGAGCGTCGCTTGCGGCCTCGCCGCGGTCGCCTATCCTCAGCCCATGGTCGCCGTCGCTCCGCTGTCCGAGCCCTTGGCACCCCTGTCCGAGCCCTTGGCACCCCCGTCCGGCCAGGGCGAGCAGCGCTTCGTGATGTCCAACGTCTCCTGGGACGAGTACGTCGCGCTGCGCAAGCTGCTCGACGATCACCCGGGGCTGCGGATGACCTACTGCGAAGGGGTGCTCGAGCTCATGAGCCCGTCGGCGGACCACGAGGATGTCAAGACGCGCATCGGGCGCCTCGTCGAGCTGTGGGCGCTCGCGCGCCGGGCTCGGCTCTACGGCTACGGCTCGACCACGTACCGCCGCAAGGCGAGGCAGCGCGGCCTGGAGCCCGACGAGTGTTACTGCGTTGGCAAGGTGAACAAGAAGCGGCCCGACATCGCGATCGAGGTGTTCATCACGAGCGGCGGCATCGACAAGCTCGACGTTTACCGGGGGCTCGGGGTGCCCGAGGTGTGGATCTGGAAGGACGGACGCATCTCCGTCCACCGGCTGGGGGAGGGCGGGTACGAGCCGATCGAGCGGAGCGGGATGCTCCCAGAGCTCGATCTGGACGAGCTCGCGGAATGCGCGCGGATCCCCGATCAAGCCGATGCGGTCGACGCCTACTGGGCGCGGCTGAATCGCGGGGGATGAGCCGCGAACGCCGCCCCGCCGGGGGTCGGTCCCCGCGGGTCGGCCACCTACCAATGCCGCGCCGCTCGGGTTAGGGTGGCGCCGCCACGATGTCGGAACGCCCGCCCGAGACGACCCTGACCCCCGAAGAGGCCGCGAAGCAGCGGGCGGTGTCCTACCTCGGGCGGGTCATCTCGAAGCGCTACCGCATCGACGAGGTCATCGCGATGGGCGGCATGGGCGCGGTCTACCGCGGCGAGCACGTGCACATGCACAAGCGCGTCGCGATAAAGATCCTGCACCCGGACACCGAGCGGCTCCCCGAGCTCGTGCAGCGCTTCGAGCGCGAGGCGATCGCCGGCGCCCACATCCAGCACCGGAACGTCGCGACCGCGACCGATTTCGGCGAGGCGGAGGACGGCTCGTTCTTCCTGGTCCTGGAGTACGTCCGCGGCACGACGCTCCACGAGATCATCCGGCGGGGGCCGATGCCCGCGGCGCGCGCCGCCGTGATCGCCCGGCAGCTCGCGGCCGCCCTCGGGGCGACCCACGCGATGAGCATCGTCCACCGCGACGTGAAGCCGCGCAACGTGATGGTCGTCGAGCCGCAGGGCGACCTCGTGAAGCTCATCGACTTCGGCCTCGCGAAGGTGAGCGTCGATCAGCTGCGCCGCTCCGTCGCGTCGCCGGAGTCGACGCGGATGGAGGGGGAGCCGCTCCCGGTCCGGCTCACCACGGCCGGGGTGATCTTCGGGACGATCGCCTACCTCGCCCCCGAGTCGGCGCTCGGGATGGATTTCGTCGACGAGCGCGCGGACCTCTACGCCCTCGGCCTGATCTTCTACGAGATGCTGGCCGGCAAGCACCCGTTCCTGGCCAAGGATCCGGTCGAGCTCTTCAACCAGCAGCGCAGCGCGCCCGTCCCGGCGATCGCCGAGCACGCGCCCGGCGTCGCGGTCCCACCGGCCATCGAGGCGGTCGTGCGGCGGCTCCTCGAGAAGCAGCCGCGCGCCCGCTTCGAGAGCGCGGCGGAGCTGATCGCGGCGCTCGACGCGGCGTGCGCGGCGTCGGGGATCGTGATGGACGAGCCCAGGGCGGAGATGGGGTCGAGGGCCGAGATGACGTCGGTGCCCGCGATCGGCGAGGCGGCGCGGGTGCCGAGCAACCGGCCGCCAAGCGCGGCGATCGGCGAGGCGGCGCGGGTGCCGAGCAACCGTCCGCCGCCGCTGCCCAGCGCCGCGCCGCCGCGCGAGCCGAGCAACCGTCCGCCGCCGCTGCCCAGCGCCGCGCCGCCGCGCGAGCCGAGCAACCGTCCGCCGCCGCTGCCCAGCGCCGCGCCGCCGCGCGAGCCGGAGACGGACTCAGGCGGCTCTTCGGCGATCGTCCTCGGGGATTCGTGCCTGGTCTCGCTGACGGATGTCGTGGACGAGCTGGAGCCGGCCGCGCAGCGGGCAGCCGGCGAGCCGGCCGGCGGCGGCGCGAGCGCGCCGGAGCCGGCGCGCGCGGGCGAGGAGAGGACGGCGGAGGCGGCGGCGCCGGTGGAGCCGGCGGAGGGCGAGGACGAGGAGGACGCCGCCAGCTACTCGCGGCCGACGCCCGTGCGCAACACGCCGACCCTCGTCGCCGAGCTGACGCGCGACTCGCGCCCGACCGCGGTGGGCGGCGCGGCGTTCATGGCCCAGGTCGCCTTCTCGCGGCAGGAGAGCGCCGGCGATGCTGCTGCCGAGGTCGAGGCGGCGCCGCTGTCGAGCGACTCGCGCCCGACCGCGGTGGGCGGCGCTGCGTTCATGGCGCAGGTCGCCTTCTCGCGGGAGGAAGCCGCGCGCGATGCTGCTTCCGGGGCGGGTGCGCCTTCGCCGCGATCGGGGGAGCAGACCGCGTCGCAGGAGCCGGCGCCGCTGGGCTCGACGCCTCCGCCGGAAGAGGCACCGTCTCTCGCGGCAGCGGAGCCGGTACGGCCGCTGGAAGAGCCGGTGCCCGAAGAGCGGGAGGGATCGGCCTCCACGCGGCCACCGATGGGGGCGACGTCGCCCGAGCCGTCGGAGCGTGGCCGGTCGGCGCCCTCGCCGGAGAAGCCGTCGCAGCCGGGCACGGCGGAGCTGACAGCGCCCGCGGGGGAGCGGACGTCGTCGAAGCCGCCATCGTCGCCCGCAGCAGGGCCGGCGTCATCGAAGCCGCCGCCGGCGTCCGCAGGGGAGCGAGCATCGTCGAAGCCGCCGTCGGCGTCCGCAGGGGAGCGGGCATCGTCGAAGCCGCCGTCGTCGCCCGCAGCAGAGCCGGCGTCATCGAAGCCGCCGTCGTCGCCCGCGGCGGAGGGGGCGCCGTCGAAGCCGCCGTCATCGCCGGCAGCGGAGGCTGCGCCGTCGAAGCCGCCGTCATCGCCGGCGGCGGAGGTTGCGCCGTCGAAGCCGCCGTCATCGCCGGCGGCGGAGGCTGCGCCGTCGAAGCCGCCGTCATCGCCGGCGGCGGAGGCTGCGCCGTCGAAGCCGCCGTCATCGCCGGCGGCGGAGGCTGCGCCGTCGAAGCCGCCGGAGAAGGCGCCGCCTCCCGCCGCAACATCGGCGTCGCCGCCGCCCGACGAGCCGCCTGCGAAGGAGGAGGACGCGCCCGCATCGGAGCCGACCTCCGAACGAATGAGCGGCTCGCGGCCTGCCTTCACCCCCACGCTGCTGCGGGAGCTGGAGGCCGCCGAGGCGGAGCGCATCGCCCGGGAGCGCGAGGAAGAAGCCAAGCGCAAGCTCGCCGAGGAGGCCGAGCGCGCCGCCAAGGAGCGCGAGGAAAAAGCCAGGCGCAAGCGCGCAGCCCGGGAGGCCCGCGCGTCGCGACGGCGCGACGAAGGCGCCGGCGGCCGCCTGGGCAGGCTCGCCCCGTACCTCGGCGGCGCCCTCATCGCTGTCGGCGCCATCGCTGCGCTCGCCAGCAGCGGGCGCGCCCCGCCCGAGCCGGAGCCCCAGCTCGGCCAGGCGGCGCCGGCCGCCAGCGCGCTCGCCACGAGCGAGCCCGACGCGGCCGCCGCCCCGGAGGTCTCCGGGCCCACCGCCGCGGCGCCCGAGGACGCTGCTCCGGCGACGCCCGCAGCGCCCGAGGCGCCTGTCGAGCCACCGCCCGACGAGGCGACCCGGAAGGCGCTCACCGACGCCGCCCGGGCGCGCCGGTGGGTGAAGGCCGCCGAGGCGCTCAACCTGCTCGCGGAGCGCGATCCGACCGCGCTCCGCGAGCGCCCGATCGCGATCGCGGCGCGCAACCTCGCCATCGCCATCTCGAAGACGGGCGAGGCGCTCGCCGACCAGGTCTTCGACGCGCTCGCGCGCCGGTTCGGGACCGCCGGCCTCGACGTGCTCTACGAGATCGTCGAGACCCGTGGCCGCTCCACCCCGGCCACCCGCGCGGCGAAGCTGCTTCGCGATCCGGAGGTCGCGGCCCGCGGGACGCCGGCCGTCCGGATCTCCTTCGAGCTGCGCGACGCCACCTGCGGCGAGAAGATGCCGTTCCTCGACCGCGCCGTCTCCGAGGGCGACCAGCGCACCCTGGTCGTGCTCGAGACGGCGGTGAGGCCCTGTTACACGAAGAACCGCACCATCGACGAGGCGATCAAGAAGCTGAGGGCGCGGCTCGAAGGCGGGTGAGCTCGCGCCTGCGCCCGGCTCCCCTCGGCCGCCGCGCCGGGCGGGGCGCTTGCGGGTACCGCGTCGGCTCCCGGCGCCCTCAGCCGAACCGCACGCGCTCCTCGAAGGGCACGTCGCCGACGGGCACGATCTCTCCGAGCACCCACGCCCGCTCGCCGCTGGCGGCGAACGCCTCGATGGCCTTGTCGGCCGCCGCCTTGTCGACGACCGCGACCAGGCCGACGCCGAGGTTGAAGGTGCGCCGCATCTCGGCCTCGTCGACGGGCCCGCCGCGCTGGAGCAGCTGGAAGATCGCGGGCCGCTGGTAGGAGCCGAGGTCGAGCCGAGCGCCGAGCCCGTCCGGCAGCACGCGCGGGAGGTTGCCCGGCAGGCCGCCGCCGGTGATGTGCGAAAGCCCGCGGACCGCGTCGCCGCAGGCGGCGAGGAGCGCGGTGATGGCGCGGGCGTAGATCCGTGTTGGCGTGAGCAGCGCCTCGCCCACGGTGGCGCCGAGCTCGTCCACGCGGTCGCTCATCCGCAGCCCCATCTCCTTTTCGAGCACCCGCCGGGCGAGCGAGTAGCCGTTGGAGTGCAGGCCGCTGGACGCCACGCCGATGACCGTGTCGCCGGGGGCGATGCGCTTTCCGTCGAGGATGCGCGAGCGCTCGACGACACCGACGGCGAAGCCGGCGAGGTCGTACTCGCCGTCGGCGTACATGCCCGGCAGCTCGGCGGTCTCGCCGCCGATGAGCGCGCAGCCGGCCTGCTTGCAGCCCTCGGCGATGCCGCGCACCACGGCCTCGCCCACGTCGACGTCGAGCTTGCCGGTGGCGAAGTAGTCGAGGAAAAAGAGCGGTCGGGCGCCGACGGTCAGCACGTCGTTGACGCACATGGCGACGAGATCGATGCCGACGGTGTCGTGAACGCCGGTGGCGAAGGCGACCTTGAGCTTGGTGCCGACGCCATCGGTGCCGCTGACGAGCACCGGCTCGGAGAGCCCGCCCGGCAGCGCGCACAGGCCGGCGAAGCCGCCGACGTCGGCGAGCACCTCGGGGGTGCGCGTCGGCTTGGCGAGCCGCTTGATGCGCTCGACGAGCGCGTCCCCTGCATCGATATCGACCCCCGCTTCCCGGTATGTGACGCTCATGCGAGGCGCCATCCCATACCTCGGCGGCAAAGGGAAGCGGGCTCGCTCCCGGCGAGGCCGCCGCCTCGTTCCCCGCGAGGCCGCGGCGCCTCCTCCCGGGCAGGCGACCGCGCCGCTCGCCACGACCGGCGAGCGCGGCGGCCTCGGGCAGACGCACACTCCGCTGCGCCGCCGCCGCAGGGCGGCGCAGCGCCGCGCGGTTCCCCGAGCGGCCGCTCCTCGCGCCGAGGGCCGCCGTCGTCCGGTTGCCGACTGGCGCGGATTTTCTTGCGTGCCTTTCCGCTTGCCGGTGCGACTTTCTCGCTGGATCTGACCATCTCCGGCCGACGTCGATTCTTCGCTGCGGCGCTGTCGTGAGCGGCTCTCCGGCCTTGTCTTCTGCGCCGCGGTCGACATCCTAGGCGCCCATGTCCGCCGCGCCCGATCCGCCGCCTGCCCTCGTCCTCGTCGCCGCCGCCGTGGTCATCGAGCGCGGCCGCGTGCTGCTCACGCAGCGCAAGGTGGGCGCCCACCTCGCGGGCGCGTGGGAGTTTCCGGGCGGCAAGGTCGAGGCCGGCGAGGATCCGCGGGACGCCCTCATCCGCGAGCTGCGCGAGGAGATCGGCGTGGAGGCCCGCGTCGGCGACGTCGTGGAGGTGACCTATCACCGCTATCCGACGAAGCCGGTGCTGCTGCTCTTCTACGAGGCTTCCTTCGCCGATGGGTCTCCCGCTCCGGCGGCGCTCGACGTCGCCGCCGTGCGCTGGGCCGAGGTGACCGATCTCCGGGACGAGCTCTTCCCGCCCGCCGACGTCGCGGTGCTCGCCAAGGTGCGCGCGCGCCTCGCGGGAGCCTAGCCCGGCGTCGCCCGAGGGCGGATCGGCGGCGAGCCGCCGCGATCGTCGCTTCCAGTCAGGCTCGTGCGCCGAGGAGCTCCACGAACGGCTCCACCCAGGACATGAGCTTCGAGAAAGGGACGCCGCGCTGGGTGAGCAACGCCTCGAACGTGGCGGGCCCTCTGCTGAGCTTCACCCGCCATGCACGATGAAGCCATCGCCCATGACCAGGCGCAGGAGCAGGGGCGCCCATGGGGTGGCTCACTCTGCGGGGCTCGATGGTTTGTTAGGCATACTAACGATGTCTCCCGCCCGAGCGGGTACAAGGCACCCCGCGGAGCTCGGGCGGCTGGGCGGGAGCGGGTGAGGGAGCGAGCTCCGCCGTGGGGCTCGCCGTGGGGGCTCACAAGGCAGGGGGGCAAGCCTCGCCGCGGACGTCGCCGAGCAGGCTCGCGAGGCGATGGCGGGGCAGCTCGCCGACGGCGCGCTCCACCTCCTGACCGGCGGCGTCGACCGTGAGGAACGTCGGCACGAAGCGCACGCCGTAGTGGGCCGCGAGGGCCTGCCCGCGAGGATCGTCGACCCGGACGCGCAGGACGGTGCCGGCCACCTTGGCGCAGCGCGCTTCGAGCTCCTTCACGAGCGGCGCCATGCGCTCGCACACGGCGCAGTGCGCGCTCTCGAACTCGATCAGCCGAGGCATCCCCTCGGGCAGCGCGGCGTCGCCGGGCTCGGCGGCGCCCTCCGGGGCCGCGCACGCCGAAGCGTGGTCGCCATCGCAGGGCGCGCCTGCGGCCACGGCCGCCGGCGCCGGCGAGAGGGCGTCCAGACGGCCGGTCGCGAACGCGATCCCGAGGACCACGAGCAGCGCCCCCGTCACGCGCTGGAGGATCGGCGTGGCCGGCATCAGGCGGCGCGCGAGCGCGATGGCCGCGGGCCCGACGAAGGCCGCGACGACGAGCGGTGCGGCGAGGCCCGCGGCGTAGGCGCCGAGCTGAACCGCGCCGGCGAGCGGGCTGGCCCCCGCGCTCGCCGCGTAGGTCAGCGCGGCGCCGAGCACCGGGCCGACGCACGGCGTCCACCCTGCCGCGAAGGCGATCCCGAACAGCATGCCTCCCCAGAAGCCGCCCGCGCCCGGCAGGCGGGCGAGGAGCGGGCGCGCCTCGCGCTCCAGCCACGGGAGGCGCAGCACGCCGAGGAGCTTCGCGCCGAAGACCGCCAGGATCGCGCCGGACGCGAGGGCGAGCGCGCGCCGGTGGGGCGCGAGGGCCGCGGCGATCGCCGACGCGCCGGCGCCGAGCGCGACGAGCACGAGCGCGAGGCCGATCGCGAAGCCGACGCCGGCGAGGCGCACGCTGCGGCTCACCGCCGCGCGGTCGGGACCGCCGAGCGCCCCGGCGCCGCCGAGGGCCGACAGGTAGACGGGGAGCATCGGGAGCACGCAGGGCGACGCGAACGTCAGCAGGCCCGCGCCGAAGAGCGTCAGCAATGAACCGAGCGTCATGGGTCCTCGTGATGGGCTGAATCAGGGCCTGCCAAGCGCCGGCGCGAGCGCCGTCACGTCCACCTCGGCGACCGCGAGCACCGGCTGCTCCACGCTCCTCGCGCAGATGGCGTTGCCGAGCGGCCCCCGGGTGCACCCCACGCCGCGCCCCGCGAGCGCGCGCGCCGCGGTCGCGGCGTCGGACCCGGGGGGCGGCACGAACACCGTGAGCGGCTTGTCCCCGCTCGCGTACATGAGCGCCGCCGTGCGCGTCTGTCCGATCTGGCAGAGGCGCGCCCCGAGCAGCCGGGCGCCGGACACCGCCGGGACGGTCACCGCGTAGCCGAGCTTCCCCTCGAGCCACCCGGCGACGGCGCCCGGATCGGAGGACTCGAAGTCGCACGGGCGCTCGCGCGCGAAGCCGCGCACGTGGTGGCTGACGAGCTCGTCGGCCATCGCCGCCCCCACGCCGCGGCTCGGGCTGCCGACGAGCAGCGCCGCGGCGGCCGCGGTCGCGGCGAGGGCGGCCGTGATCGCGAAGGGGCGGCGGCGCGGCGACCGCGCGCTCCGCGCGGCGGCCTCCGCCCGATCGCGCAGGCGCTCCGGGACATCCCCGTCCGCCTTCGCGACGAGCGCGCGCCGCACGCCGCCGAGGACCTCCGCGGCGCGCCGGCAGGGCCCGCAGCCGGCGACGTGCGCCTCGATCCGCGCGGCGTCCTCGGGCGTCACCTCGCTGTCGTGCCACGCCGAAATGTTCTCGAACCACTCGCGGTTGCACCCTGCCATGACGTCTCCTCGTGCCGTTCGGAGAGGCCCTCGATGAGCGCGAGCCGCGCCCGCGAGAGCCGTGATCGCACCGTGCCCACGGGGCACCCCTGGAGATCCGCGATCTCCTCGTAGGAAAGGTCCTCGACCTCCCGCAGGAGCAGCGCCTCGCGCCACTCCGGCGGCACGCGCGCGAGCGCGCGCTCGACCTCGTCCGCGAAGCCGCGTCCGAGGAGCTCCGCCTCCAGATCGCCCTGCGGCTCCGGCACCGACTCGGCGCCGCGGCCGCCCTCGATCACCTCGAGGCGCTGCCGGGCGCCGCGCGTCGCGTTGAGCAGCACCGATCGCTCGATGCGGAGCAGCCACGCCCGCATGCGACCCTCGTCGCGCAGGTCGGCGTGCCGCTCGATCGCGCGCACCACCGTCGCCTGCGCCAGATCCTCGGCGTCCTGCTCCGAGCGCGTCAGGCGGCGCGCCGCGCGCAGGAGGCACGGGAGCTCGGCGAGGAGCCGATCGACGAACGAGGCGTGGGGAAACGTGGGCATGGGGTGGAGGGGGAGCGGGAGGGCTTTCGCCGGCCTCGTTTCCCTGACACTCCCAGGACACGGCGGGGGCCGAGAAAAGTTCCCGACCCCCGCAGGAGCTCGACGGTGATTTAGCTCACGTGACGACCCGACCCGCGCTGAAGGCCCATGGGCCGGGCAGCCCGGCGAGATCTCCCGCGCGACGACAACCCCCACGCCGAGGCCCTTTTCTGGGCGCTCGAGCACCGGTCCGGGGACCCGCGCTCGCGGCGGACGCCTTTGCGCTGAACCGGCCAGGCTCGCGGCTGGACGTCCATCGGTCCCGTGACCCTCGACCCCAAACTCACGAGGCGAAAACGCGCATGAGTGTCGTGACCGAAATCAACGGTCAACCATCTTGACGCCTGCTGGCTGCGGGCGCGGGGACCGCCGCCGCCTCGGGCGCCGTCGAGCGCTTGTAGCGGCGGAGCGCCGATTCCCCGATCACCCGGGTGACGGCCGCCGCAGCGAGCGCCCCCGTCGCCACGGCGAAGGCCGGGTTCATCGTCGTCGCGAGGACGGCCACCGGAGCGGCGGCGCCGCCAGCGCACGCCGCCACCACGGCCGCGAGCTCCTTCACGCGATCGGATTCGTCGATATCCTTCCCGAAGAGCAGCGCGATCTCGAGGACAAGGTACAGGTGCATCCTGGTAAGGATGGATGTGCCTGCGACGAATCCCACGCCTTCGTACATGACGCCGAACCCAGGGATGATGGCGGGCGTATGGACGACGCCACCGGCGGCGAACGCGATCGCCGCGGTCGATCTGATCAGATGGCGTGCCTGCTGCTCGGGCGACTCGTCCGGATACATGCGCCGCACGCGATCCGCGACCGAGTGGATGCGGGATTTTCGTAGTCTCAGGACGAAGTAGAAAAAATCATCGGTGAACAGGCTCTGCTGACCCGCATGTTGCTGTGCGATCGCCATGGGTTGCTCCTCTGCTGGCGCTCTACGCGAAAGCCTCAAACGGATGTTTTCTCACCAGGAGATCGTCGGCGGAGCGCCGTCTCGCTACACGCCGGCGGCGATGGCTGCCGCAGGGCGCCGGGCGGAGGTTTCCGCACTGGCCCTTGCCGAAGGAGGGGACGACGCCACGGCAGACGAGATTGCGCTCACACATGATGGCCAGCGCGCTCCTCCCGGCTACTTTCTTTACTCACGCTCGGAAGCCAAGCGAGCGCCGTGCCAATCCGCGTCTACCGCTCCTCCTCATTCCCTGGTCCCGTGGCAAACGCAATAGGCTGGAGTCTCAAACCCTTGGGAACTAGCTCGTGGCCGCGCCGCGGCCGAGCTGCACGGGCGGCGGGGTCCGCGTGATGCTCCGCCAGGTGTCGACGGCCCAGTCCCGGTCCGACTCCTCCTTGCAGACGATGGTGCAGCGCGCGAGCCGGCCGGCCTCGGGGCACACCATGATGGCCATGAGCACCCAGCACGGCTCCGGCTCGTCATCGCTCTCGCCGTGCATCCACAGCGCGGCGCCCGCGATCTGGCCGTCCTCGTGCTCGTAGCGCAGCCCGGACATCTCGTGCGGCGGGAAGGTGTCCAGCACCTCCTTGGCCGTGAAGGGCGCGCCGTCGTGCCGCCGGTAGATCATCGACGAGAGCGAGACCTCGCGACGCTCGCCCGGATCGAACATCCGCAGCGTCTCCCCGCCGTACAGGAGCTCGGATTCGAAGGAGGGATCCACCTGGATGGCCCAGCCGCAGTGGAAGTAGAACCGGATCGGGATGAGCTCGCAGGTGGGCGGCATCGCGGCGCTCAGCGTAGGCGCTCCGCGCGTCGAGCGCACGTGAACCTGCCCCCCGTCTGGCCGCCGGGGGCGCGCAGCCGCGAGGCGGCGGCGATGGGCCGGCAGCCGCCGCGCTCAGCCGGCGCTGGCAGCCGCCGCGCTCAGCCGGCGATGCCGGGCCGCCCGGGCGAGAAGGGCGACAGATCCAGCGGCGGCTGCTCTCCCGCGACAAGCGCCGCCACGATCTTCGCGGTCACCGGGGCGAGGAGGACGCCGTTGCGGAAATGCCCTGTCGCGAAGACGAGGCGTTGGAGCTCCCCCTCGCCGAGGATCGGCAGATCGTCCTTCGTGTGCGGCCGGAGCCCGGCCCACGTCCGGCCGATCGGCGCGTCGCCGAGCGCGGGCGCGAGCTGCAGCGCCGCGGTCAGCAGATCGCGCACCGCGCGCGAGGTCACGGCGGTGACGTAGCCGGCGAACTCCATGGTCGCCCCGACCAGCACGCGCCCGTCGTCGCGCGGCGACAGGTAGCACCCGGGCCCGTAGACCACCTGCGTCAGCACCGGTGACGCCGGCGTGAGCTCGACGATCTGCCCGCGCGCCGGGCGCACCGCGGCGGGCGCGAGCCCCGAGGCCTCGAGCAGCGACGACCAGCTCCCCGCGGCGAGCACCGTCCAGCGCGCCTCCACCTTGGTCCCGTCCTCGAGCTGCGCACCGCGCGCCTGCTCGCGGTCGACCAGGACGCGCCGGACGGTCGCTCCGGTGCGGAACTGCACGCCGGCGCGCTCGGCCGCGATGCGCAGCGCGCGCATGAGCGACGGTGGGTCGATCCGCGCCTCGTCGGCGAACCACACGCCGCCGGCGACCTCCTGGCAGAGCGCCGGCGCGCGCGCCCGTGCCGCGTCGCCGTCGCAGATCTCCACGGCGAGGCCGGCTCCCCGCTGCCAGGCGACCTCGCGCGCGATCTCGTCGCGCCCGGACGGCGTGAGCGCCACGCGCAGCGCGCCGCACTGCCGGAAGCCCACGTCGATGCCCGTCGCCTCGGCGAGGGAGGCGGCGAGCTCCGGGTAAAGGCCCCGGCTCGCGAGGCAGAGCCGCGCGAGGGGGCCGTCGCCCGCGGCCTCGAGCTGGGGGCCGATGATGCCCGCCGCCGCCCAGGAGGCGCCCTCGCCCGGGTTGCGCTCGAGGACGCGGACGGACAGCCCGCGCCGCGCGAGGGCGAGCGCCGACGCGCACCCGGCCACGCCGCCGCCGATCACCACCACGTCGCTCATCGGCGCGTGCATAGCACGACGGGCGCCGCGGGGAGGCGTGCGGGAGCGCTGCCGGTGGCTGGCGCCGGAAGGAGCGACCCGATGCGTTGCCCGATCACCGCTTCCGCGGCCTCCGTGGGGGGAGACCGGCCTCGGCCAGCGGCCGCTGCTGCCGCGCGTGGAAGAGGCGCAGCAGCCAGACGTCAGCGTCGGGGGCGGAGTCGTCCGCGAGATACCAGACGACGTAGGGGAGCTTGCGCAGGAGGAGCCTGCGGACGACGGCTCGGTCTTGGCTGTCCTTGGACTCGGCGGGGCCGATCGCGGGCAGGCGGGCGACGAGTTCGATGGCCTCGTCGAGGCCGGTCCGCAGGCGCTCCACCCACTCGCTCCCGCGGTTCTCTCCGAGCCAGCGCGCCTGATCGCGGAGGTCGCGGGCGAACTCCCGGCGAAAGCGGACGCGGCGGCCCACGCGGCGCCCCGGACTAGCGGGCGCGGCGACGAGGGGCGTGACGGAGCGCCTCGTCGAAGATGGAGTCGATCTCCTGGCGCGAGGCCTCGTCGTGGTCTCCGGCCTTCATCCGCTCCCAGACCGCCCAGACCTGGGCTCGCTGCCACTCCTCCGCCCGGCTGAGCTGCTCCGCGTCGTCGAGCTCCTGGACGCGCTCGCTGAGGAGCGCGCGGATCGCGGGGGAGAGCTTGAGGCCGCGCTTCTTCGCCTCGGCCTGGACCCGCGCCCGGAGCTCGGCCGGGAGGAGCACGCTGACCGGGCCGCTGTCGTCGTCCGGGCCACGCCCGGGTGGATCGCGCTCCTCGCCCTCGTTCCGCTTCGGCGCTCCCGCACCTCTCATCTGCGTTCCTCGCGGGAAAGGATAGTGGAATTCACTATGATGCACAACCGGGCGCCTTGGACCGTGCGAGGAGGGCTCGGGAGGTCTCTGGAAGAGAGCCGCTGCCGGGCGCCGGCAGGGGTGAGGGGAAGCGCTGCGGGCGCCCGGCAGGGGTGAGGGGAAGCGCTGCGGACGCCCGGCAGGGTGCGGGAAGGGCGGAAGGACGGTGGTCAGCGCGCGATGTCGCTCGGACCGGTGTGCGGCTGCTCAACCCCTTCGAGCCTGTGCCTCAGGGGTAGCGCAGGGCTCGATCTCCGAGACAACCATCTCGGTCCGCTCGAGAATTCGAGGTATGCCGCCTTGACGCCTCTGCGCTCACCCGTGCGGCAGGGAGGGAGTGCGCGTGCAGTGACGCTACTCCGACGCCCCTCCTTCGCGCTCCTTGGCAGTCGCTGCGGATCCAGGCGCACTGGCCTCGGCCTCGGGGGGCATAGCCGCGATTTCCGTAACCGCTGAGGTGGTTCCTGGAGGCGTCGAGGCAGTTCCTGGAGGCGTCGAGGCAGTTCCTGGAGACGTCGAGGCGGTTTTCGGTGCCGCGGCAGCGGTTTCTGGAGCCGTTGAGGCAGTTTCCGTGGCCGGGGTGGGGGATGCCGCAGCCGCTGGGGTGGCTTCTGTGGCCGGGGTGGCGGCTTTCGGAGCGACTGCGACTCCCTGCGCCGCTGGCGCGGTCTCGGCGGCCGTTGCCGCCCCCTCGACGGTCGTCGCCGTTCCCGCCGCAGTCCTGGGCGCCTTCGCTGCAGCCTTCGGCGTCCTTGCCGGCTCCGGAGCCGCCGCAGCCGCCTCGCCGCCCGCCGGCGCCTCCGCGACCTTCGCCGGCGCCTCCGCGACCTTCGCCGGCGCCTCCGCGGCTTTCGCCGGCGCCCCCGCCGCCTTCGCCTTCTTCTCCTTCGCCGCCTTCGCCTCGAGCGCGCCCGCCGCGATCGGCTCCCGCTTGCCGTGGCCTACCGCGCGCGGATCGCCGTACGGGAACGCCGCGCTGCCGCTCGCGTCGATCGGCTTGCGCGGCGCCTCCGGGTCCGTCGCCGGGCTCGGCGGCGGCGCGATCGGCCGCGGCGCGCGCAGCCGGTTGCCCGGGCCGGCCTGCGTCCAGACCTGCACGTCGCCGAGGACGCGCGTCCGGTTCGCCATCCGCCGCTGGCCCTTCGCGCCGAGCAGCCGCTCCAGGAAGGTCGGCGGCGACGTCGCGCCGGGCTCCCCCTTCACCCAGCACGTGTAGTCGCCGATGCCCGTGCCCCGGAACGTCTCGCGGCAGACCGCGATCCCGAGCTCGGCCGCGATCTCGCTGAGGAGCCGACCCGGCTCGGTCTCGACCGTCATGTGCTCGTTGACGAAGGTGATCCTGGGCATCGGTGGACGGGCAGCGTCCTGCTCCCCCGCGGCGAGCGCGTCAAGAACCGCCGCTCGCGTCCTTCGCGTCCCTCACGCGTCCTTCGCGTCCCTCACGCGTCCTTCGCGTCCCTCACGCGTCCTTCGCGTCCCTCACGCGCCCTTCGTGTCCCTCACGCGCCCTTCGCATCCCTCGCGTCCCGCACGCGGTGGAGCACCCGCGCGATCCCGAACAGATTCCAGCCCGCGAACCCGAGGAACAGCGCGAACAGCGCGACCGCCCAGCGCGACGCGCGCGGCGAGCTGCCGTCGATCAGCAGCCAGGCGTCGTCCGTGACGGCCGTCCCCGTCTGCTCCTCGACCTCGGCGGCCAGCCGCGCGTGCCGGATGCCCGCGCCCTTGAACGGCACGAGCCGCCCAGCGAACGAGCTCGGCGGCACGAACCGCGGACCCTCGAACCCCTCCGGCACCCGGATCTCCACCCACAGCCCCGGGTTGCCGGCCACCGGCGCCAACCGGAACGAGTCGCCCTCCGCGGCGCGACCGTACCGGATCGCCCCGCGCGTCCCGAGCAAGCCCACGGCCCGCACGTACCGGTTCGCGAGCTCCGCCGTGGGGCGCAGCGGCGCGAGCTCCCCCACGTCCACGGGCCGGCCGGGCGACAGCGCATAGCGCGCCTCCCCGAAGAGGGCGGCCGCCATCCACAGCGCGGCCACCGCGGTCACCGCCATCAGCACCACCGTGACCGTGCGCTCCTGCCGCGGCGGCGACGGCAGCGCGAGCAGCTCCGGATCCGGCCCCGTCACGTCGAGACCAGCGCCGCCCGGACCGCGCGGGCCGTGCGTCATGGATTCCAGGGTCGAGGTCGGGTCGGTGGGCACGCTTCGCCGAGTATACAGCCGGAGCGCCGGCCGCGGTGCAGGGAGCCGCGCCGCGCGCTCCCTCCTCATCCATTCCGCATCCATCCCGCGTCGCGCGCGGCCCTCGTCCATCCCGCGCGACGTGGGACGGGACGAGGGCGCGGGCCTCGCAGCACCCCGTCCGAGACAACCCGCGCCCGGCGCGGTTCCGGTCGACGCGCGCTTGCCCGCCCGCGGCGGCTTGCCTAGCCTAGCCGCGATGGCCTCGAAGAACGACAGCTCCATCGTCTGCCCGTCGTGCGGCGCGAACAACGCCTCGGTGACGGCGAGCGGGCGCTGCGTCGCGTGCGGCGCCCGGATGGGCTCGCTGCAGCCTCTCCGCGACGCCGACCTCGACCGCCAGCGCCGCTACCAGCAGGAGGGCTTCTCGATCCTCTGGTGCCTCATCGCCCTCGTCCTCCAGAGCGTCCTCACCGCGGCCCTCGTCGGCGGCCTCCCCATGATCGTGCAGCAGCTCGACTTCGAGGGGTCCAACGGGATGATCGTCGCCATCCCCGTCTGGTTCATCGGCGGCGTCCTCCTCGGCATGATCTCGCCCGGCAAGACCTTCATCGAGCCGGTCGTCGCCTCGTTCCTCGTCGCGATCCCGACCGTCTTCTACCTCCTGCAGAGCCAGACCGTCCGGACGATGCCGCTCTTCATGTACGTGATCATGGCGCTCATCGGCGTGCTGTTCACGCTGATCGGCTCCTACCTCGGCGAGCGCATCCAGATGGGCCCGCCCCCCGCGAAGCCGGCCGACTGAGGGCGCCCGGCGTGACGGCGAGGCCCGGCGCGACCAGGAGCGCAAGTGCAGCAGGGACGGCAGCGCGGCGGGCCGCGGCGGCAGCGCGGTGGGCCGCGGCGGCATTCGCCGCGGTCGCCGCCCTGGCGGCCGCCCCCGCGTGCGGCCGGTCGGCCGAGGAGCAGGAGGCCGACGCGCTGCTGCACGCCATCGACACCCTCCGCAACGCCCCCAGCGAGCCGCGGGCCGGGCGCGAGGCGCTGCTCGCGGAGCTCGAGCGGCAGCCCGCGTCGACCCCTCCGGCCGCCAGCGCCAGGGACACGTGCGCGCGGGCCTACCGCCTGCTGCTCGAGGCGACGGCCGCCGAGGCGCGCGTGCGCGCCCTGCTCGAGGCGCCCGCGGGGAGCGCCGGGCCCGCGGCGCTGTCCGATCTGACCGACCTCGCCGCGGCCGACGCCAAGGTCAAGGAGAGCGCCGAGGTCATGCCGAGGTGCGCCGAGGCGCTCGCGGGCCTCCGCCGCGCCCGGCGCGGGATGTGACCCGCGCCCGGCGCGGGATGTGACCCGCGCCCGGCGCGGGATGTGACGGCCGCGCCGCGGCGCGCGGTGCGTCGTGGGGGCGTGGGGGCGTGGGGGCGTGGGGGCGTGGGGGCGTGGGGGCGTGGGGGCGTGCGCGGGGGGGGCCCGCGCCGCCGAGAGAGATCGCTTCCGGCCGGGCAAGGGATCCGCGCTCGCGGTCCCCTGTGCTAAGACCGCCCTGCCATGTTCGACACGCTGACACGGGGCTTTCGTCAGGCCAGAAACCGCCTCGCCGGGCTCACGGAGCTCACCGAGAGCAACATCGACGCCGCGCTCCGCGAGGTGAGGCTGAGCCTGCTCGAGGCGGACGTCGAGATCGGGGTCGTCAAGACGTTCCTCGCCCGGGTCAAGCAGGCCGCGGTCGGCCGCACCCTGGAGACGCGCGTGAAGCACGCCGGCGAGGTCCACCAGGTCTCGGCGAGCGACCACTTCATCAAGATCTGCCACGACGAGCTCGAGGCGATGATGACCCACGAGGGCGACGAGATCGCCTGGGCCGACAGCGGGCCCACGGGCATCATGATGGTCGGCCTCCAGGGCTCCGGAAAGACGACGAGCTGCGCGAAGCTCTCGCGCTACCTCGAGAAGGCGGGGCGCAAGCCGCTGCTCGTCGCCGCCGACATGCAGCGCCCCGCCGCCGTCGAGCAGCTCAAGGTGCTCGGCGAGCAGCTCAAGATCCCCGTGTTCAACCTCCCCGGCGAGTCGCCCGTCGCGATCTGTGCCGCGGCCCGCGCCGAGGCGAAGCGGCTCGGCCGCGACGTCATCATCTACGACACCGCCGGCCGCCTCGCGATCGACGAGCCGCTCATGCAGGAGCTCGCCAAGATCAAGGAGGCGACGTCGCCGGAGAACATCTTCCTCGTGGTCGACGCGATGATCGGCCAGGACGCGGTGAAGACGGCGCGCGGCTTCAACGAGCGGCTGTCGATCAGCGGCGTCGTCCTGACGAAGCTCGACGGCGACGCCCGCGGCGGCGCGGCGCTCAGCATCAAGGAGGTCACCGGCGCGCCGGTCCTCTTCAGCGGCATCGGCGAGACGCCGGACAAGTTCGAGCCGTTCCGCGCGGACGGCATGGCGAGCCGCGTCCTCGGCATGGGCGACGTCGTCGGCCTGATGCAGGACTTCGAGGAGGTCGTCGACCAGAAGAAGGCCGAGAAGGACGCCGCGCGGATGCTCCAGGGCGACTTCACGCTCGACGACTTCCTCGACCAGGTGCGGATGATCCAGAAGATGGGGTCGCTGAAGGACCTCGTCGACAAGCTGCCCCTCGGCGGCATGTTCCCGGGCGGCCTGCCGCAGGACGTCAACCTGGACGACCGGGAGCTCGTCCGCATCCAGGCGATCATCCAGTCGATGACGCGCTTCGAGAAGGGCGACCCCTACGCGCTCGTCCGCGAGCCGAAGCGGGTGGAGCGCATCGCCAAGGGCTCGGGCTCGAAGCCCGAGGCCGTGACCGAGCTCGTCCAGAAGTTCCTCTTCATGCGCCAGATGATGAGCGGCCTCGGCCAGAACATGGGCCTCATGGGCAAGATCCCGGGCATGAAGCAGATGGCCATGGCCAAGAACATGCGCGAGATGCAGAAGCAGATGATGGCCGGCGGCGGCATGCCCGGGATGGGGATGCCGGGCATGGGCGGCTTCCCGGGCATGGGTTTCCCGGGCATGGGCTTCCCGGGGATGGGGATGCCGGGCATGGGCGGCTTCCCGGGCGCCGGCGCCGGGGGCCCGACCATGACGAAGATGAAGACGCTCAGCGCCAGCGAGCGCAACGCCAAGAAGGCGCAGCGCAAGCGCGAGCGCGACGCCCGCAAGAAGGGGCGGAAGTAGCGGCGGCCGCGATGCGCCGCCCCTGCAGCCAGCGGCGCGCTGTCGGCGAGGCGCACGGCACGGGCGTGCGCCGGCGAGCCCTCGGCCTGGTGGCGGCGGTGCTCGCCGCCTCGTGCTCCCGGGGCGGCGGGGGCGAGCAGGGGGCGGCGCCCGCCGGGGCCGCGGGCCGGGCGCCGGCGCCGGCGAGCAGCGGCGCGGGCGCCGGCCAGGGCCAGCGGAGGGCGCCTGCGGCCGTGAAGGAGCTCGAGGTGCGCAAGCTCGCGCCCGGCGCGGCGGTCACCATCGACGGCCGACTGGACGAGCCGGCGTGGCAGGCGGCGGCGAGGACAGGCCCGTTCGTCAACGTGGGCACCGGCCGCGAAGATCCGTCGCTGCCGACCCAGGGCGAGGCGCGGCTGCTCTGGGACGATGGATTCCTCTACGTCGGCTTCGACGTCGGCGACGCGACGATCACCGGAGGATTCCCGCAGGACGCGCGGGATCCGCACCTGTGGGAGCGGGACACGGTCGAGGTGATGATCGACCCGGACGGCGACGGGGACAACAAGGACTATTACGAGATCCAGATAAGCCCCCAGAACCTCGTCTTCGACTCGCAGTTCGACGACTACAACGCTCCGCGGGGCGGCCCGAGCGGGCCTTTCGGTCATCAGGAGTGGAGCGCGGGGCTGACGAGCGCGGTGGCGCTGAGGGGGACGATCGACGACGACTCGGACCAGGACCGAGGGTACGTGGTCGAGGCGAAGATCCCGTGGAGCGCGTTCGCCAAGGCGAGGTCGGCGCCGCCGTCGCCGGGGGACGCGTGGCGGATGAACTTCTACGCCATGCAGAACAACGGTGGCGCCGCGTGGTCGCCGATCCTGGGCGAGGGGAACTTCCACCGGGCGCGGCGGTTCGGGCGGGTGCGGTTCGTCGGGGCCGGGGGCGAGGCGGGCGGCGCGGGGGCGCCCGCGCGCGACGCGGGCCCGGCGCCCGCGACGGCGCCATCGGCCGCGCCGCCCGGCGTGTCGAGCGCCAGGGGCGAACGGCCAGGTGCCGCGGCGCCCTCCGCGTCGGCCGGTCCGAAGCCGGGCTACCGGGCCGATCCGCCGGACCGCTGAGCTGCGCGTCCGGCGTCTCGAGCGACAGAACAGGGAACCCCGTTGCGGCGCGAGCCCTCCGTGGAAAGGGAAACAGAGGATGTTCACGAAGCTCGGACTCCGGGATTTCAAGTCCTGGCGCGGCGCACATGCGTTCGACCTCAGGCCGCTCACGCTGGTCCTCGGCGTCAACTCCGCCGGCAAGACGAGCCTGCTTCAGCCGCTCTTGCTCCTGAAGCAAACCATCGAGTCGCCCGACCGGCTCCTCTCGCTCAACCTCGGTGGACATCCCGGTGAGATGCTGGACCTCGGCAGGCTCTCCGACGTCGTCTCCGGGGGCGATGTGCGCGCCGGGCTCGGCTTCCGCCTGACGTTCGGGCCCGTGAGCATCGGAAAGGGGGCCGCGCCGCGCGCGCTCGACGCCGTGGACTACGAGGTGGAGTACGGCGCCGCCGAGGATGAGAATCCCTACGTGGAGCGGCTCTCGTACACGCACGAAGAGGCGCTCTCGGCAGAAGGGGTCATCGTGGAGCAGCTCCTCCCGGCGTGGTGCCAGAGGGAGTTCTGGCGCAAGAACCCCGAGAAGATGCCGCCCGGCGCCGGCGATCGAGGCCAGGACGGCGCCGGCCCCCCCGACCACGGCGCCATGCGCTGAGCGCCGCGCCGCGGGCTCAGACCCGGGCCGCGTGGCTCGCCGTCGGGCGAGAAGCGCCCTGCTGCGTGCCCGCCAGGGCGGCGTCGCCCATCGTGCCCGCCGTGGCGGTCGAGCGGGTCGTCGGCTCGATGGCGCGCTGGACCCGGATCCGGTTGTGGACGTCCTCGACGCCCCGCACGCCCTCGGCGACGTGCTCGATGATGCGCTTGTGGTGGCGCTCGGGCACCGTGCCCTCGAGCGTGACCTCGTTGTTCTCGACCCGGACCGTGACGTCGCTCACGTCGATGTCGCCGCGGTCCGAGAGCGTCTCGCAGAGGTCCTCCTGGATGCGCGCGTCCGAGCGCTTGTAACCCTTCGGTCCGCGGCCGAACGCGCTGCGCACGCGATCGCCGACCTCGTGGAGCGCGTGGCCGACGCCCTCCAGCGCCGAGCGGCCGGATTCGCGGAGATCGTGGCTCTCGCCGCGGTACGGGCCGCCGCGCCAGTCCGCATCGGGGCCGTAGTCCGGGCTCACGACGCGGGTCATGCCGAGGTAATAGGCGCCGCCGAGGTTGAAGTTGTACGCGCTCCCCACCGGGGGGAGGGGATTGCCGCCGAGGCCGCGGCTGTGATCGCGGCCGCCGACGTAATCGCCGCCGCGATCGTCGTGGGGAAAGCCGCGCTCCTGGTCGCCGAGGCCACGGTCGCCGCCGGCGAAGCGACCGTCATCGAGAGAGCGGCCCATGTCGTCGCGCTGCGTCGTGGGCCTGTACGTGCGACCGTGCTCACCACGCCCATCGCGGTGGTCGTGCAGGGCGGCCCCGTGGTCGTAGATCGGGCCCGCGCTGCGGCGCTCGTCCCGAGCCCAGCCGCGCTCGGTGATATGGCTCCGGTCGTCCCCGTAGCGCTGCTCCCAACGGCGCTCATTCCGTCCGTAGTCCGTGTCCCTGTCGAATCGATCTCGCATCCTGTGCCTCCTTTCTTCCTCGCGAGCAATGCACGTCAAACACGTCTCCGACGCGCGACAGCGCTGCGCGGCAGAACTCGCCACCCAGGTAGCGTGGATCACGAACATGGGTCACGTCGACGCCCCTTGCCACCGGGGAGAACCCTTCGTCTCGTGCCGGGATGATCCCGAAGATGGCGAGTCACCGGATCAGCACAGAGGATCAGCACAGAAGAGCCTGCTTTGAGGGATGGACATCCCCGGCGCCGCCGGCAGGACCCCGGGTTCCGCGCTCGAGCACGAGCTCTAGCCTCGCGGGGTCCTCCTCGACCGGCGACATCGCTACTGCTCTGCGCCGATCTCGCCGAGGAAGTCGTTGTAGGCGTCGACCTTGTCCGACGGGACCACGCCGACGCCGAGGTCGAACAGGCTGCCTTCGACGAGCTGCGGCGCGAGGATCTCCTTGACCGCGTCGAGGCCGATGCTCTTGATGCCGTAGACGATGTAGGGACCGAGGTACCCCTCGTAGTACTGCCGCTGGACGTGCGTGGCCCTGATGCGGCCCTGGCGCATGTAATCGGCGGTCTGAGGCGCGAAGTCGAAGGTGACGATGGGGAGGCCCGTCGCGCGCGCGGCGTCCGCGGCCAGCACGCATCGATACGAGTCGCTGAACATCCCGATCAGGCCCACGACGGGCGGGTCCGCGTCCCCGATCTCGCCCCTCATCACCTCGACGTCCCTGGCTTCGTCATCATAGATGGACTGGTGCACCAGAACGTCGTAACCGGCCTTCTCGAACACGTCCCGGGCGCCGTCGGTTCGATGGACACCGTCGAGCCAGATCGGGTCGGCCCAGCCGTGGATGAGCACCGTGCCCGGCCCCTCGGGCAGCATCGGGAGCAGGGTGTTCCCCGCCGCTTCTCCGGCAGAATAGCTGCGTATCCCGACGTGGATCGGGCGATTCGAGCTCGCCAGGTCCGTGTCGAGCGTCACCACGGGGATCCCCTTCGTGATGGCCCCGTCGAGCGCGGTCGCGTTGCCTTCGCCGAAGGGCGTGATGGCTATCCCCTCGGCGCCTTCCGCCAACGCATGTCGTATCTGCTCCGTCTGGAGCTTCGTCAATTGCTCTTGATCTGCCGAAGCATCGGTGGACCCGAGCACGTTCCCCGTGGCCCTCCCGGAGACCCCGAGCTCACCCATGGCTCGGTTCGCGCCCGTGGCGATCGGCGCAAAGAAGTCGTGGAGGGACTTCAGCAACACCGCGATCTGCATCGATTGAATCGAGCTCTTGTTGATCTCGGCGACGAGCTCGTCGATCGTCGCCTCGATCTCCACCGGAATGAACTCGTTCGGAGAAAGCGGTATTCGCTTGATGGGTGCGGCTGCCGACGCCGCGTCCGTATCGCTCGCGCCGCATGCAGCCGTCGTCAGCACGAGCCCGACGGCGGCTGCCCAAGTTTGCCCAGTCATCGTCATGAGACCCCTCCTGATACGTCGTCGCTCGTTCGTACGTGGTTCGTACGGTCGCGCGCGCTGCCCTCGCGCGCAGATCAGACCTGTAACGAGCTAAGAGACACGGCATCACAGCGATGAGCGGCCTGTCAAGTGGCGTCCAAGGAAGGAGCTTCAGATCTGGATTGGGGATCACGCGAAGCTGCTGTGGAAACCCATGTGGCCAGGATCCATCCTGGGAGATCGCGGTACTTGTACGTGGTTGGCGGCTCCTCTGCCAGCGTCACGGCGCCGCTCATGGACGTCGCCATGAGCGGCTGAGTGGCACCCGCGCGCCTCGGGCCTCCAGCCGGCGAGCGCGCGGCCGATCGAGGCGAGCAGCCTGCGCAGCGGCGCGCCGGCGAGGTGCCGCGCCGCCGCCCGCGCTCGGGGCGTCGAGGCGCGTTGAGGCGCGTCGACAGCGCCTTCGCAGCAAAGCGGGCCCATGTGGCAGCCGCTGCGCTAAGCTCCGCGCCCTGTGCCCGTCCTCACCGCTCACGATCTCCACAAAGCCTTCGGCCCGCAGACCATCCTCGACGGCGTCACCGTCACCATCCGCACGGGCGAGCGCGTCGGCCTCGTCGGACTGAACGGCTCCGGCAAGAGCACGCTCGCCCGCATCCTCGCGGGCGTCGAGCAGCCGGACAGCGGCACCATCTCCCGCCGCCGCGGCGCCGAGATCGGCGTGCTCTCCCAGGACCCGGTCTTCGAGCCGTCGGACACCGCGCGCGACGTGGTGCTCGCCGGGCTCTCCGCGTGGCACGCCGCCAAGGCCCGCCACGACGAGGTGAGCCGCGCGCTGGCCGCCGGCTCGGGCGACGCCGAGGCGCTGCTCGCCGAGCAGGCCGAGGCCGCGGCCGACGTCGAGCGGCTCGGCGGGTGGGACATGATGCACCGGGTCGACGCCATCATCGGCCACGTCGGCGTCACCCGGCCCGACGCGCCCATGAGCGTGCTCAGCGGCGGCGACCGCCGGCGCGTCGCCCTCGCCCGCCTGCTCGTCTCGCGGCCCGCCCTCGCCGTGCTCGACGAGCCCAGCAACCACCTCGACGTCGAGACCGTCGAGTGGCTCGAGCGCTACCTCGTCGAGGAGCACCCCGGCGCCCTCCTCCTCATCACCCACGATCGCTACCTGCTCGACCGGGTCGTCGAGCGGACGCTCGAGATCGACAAGGGCAAGGTCTACAGCTACGACGGCGGCTACGAGGAGTACCTCGAGCAGAAGGCCGAGCGGCTCGCGCTCGAGGCCCGCACCGAGTCGAACCGGCAGAACTTCCTGCGCACCGAGCTCGAGTGGCTGCGGCGCCAGCCGAAGGCGCGCACCGGCAAGCAGAAGGCGCGCATCCAGCGCGCCGAGACGACCAAGGCCGCCCCGCCGCCGAAGGCCGAGCGCACCGCGCAGCTCTCGGTCGAGTCGGTGCGCACCGGCAAGACCATCCTCGAGCTGAAGAAGCTCGGCCTCGCGGTCGACGGCAAATGGCTCGTGCGCGGCCTCGACTTCTCCCTGACCAAGGGCGAGCGCGTCGGCATCGTCGGCCGCAACGGGACGGGCAAGACCACGATGCTCCGGGCGATCCTCGGCCAGCTCGAGGCCGGCGCCGACGGCGCGGCGCTCTCCGACGCGGACGGGCCCACCATGGAAGGCGAGGTCGTGCTCGGAAAGAACACGAGCGTCGCCTACTTCGACCAGCACCGCAGCGGGCTCGACCTCGAAAAATCGATCTTCGAGAACATCGCGGGCTCGCACACGCGCGTCGAGGTCGGCGGCCGATCCATGGACGTGCGCAGCTACCTGGAGCGGTTCCTCTTCGATCCGAACAAGGCGCGGCAGCCGGTGGGCTCGCTCTCCGGCGGCGAGCGGGCGCGGGTCGCCCTGGCGAAGATGCTCACCCAGAGCGTCAACGTGATCATCCTCGACGAGCCCACGAACGACCTCGACGTGATGACCCTGGCCGCGCTCGAGGAGATGCTCATCGAGCTCGACGGCTCGGCGCTTGTCGTGACCCACGACCGCTGGTTCCTGAACCGGGTGGCGACCTCGATCCTCGCGTTCGAGGGCGGCGGCCGGGTGGTGCGGTACGCGGGCAACTACGACGCCTACCGCGAGCAGCGGGCCCACACCGCGGCCGAGGCGGAAGCGGAGGCGGCGGCGCGGGCCGCGAAGCTGCAGGCCGCGGAGCCCCGGCCGGCGCAGGCGGCGGCGAAGCCCGCGGCGCGGGCCGGCGACAAGCCGAAGCTCACGTTCGCCGAGCGGACCGAGCTCGAGGGCATCGTCGGGCGGATCGACGCGGCCGAGCAGAAGGTCGCGGAGCTCGAGGCCAAGCTCGCCGATCCGACGCTCTACGCGAGCCGCGGCGCGGACGTCGCGGGGCTGCTCTCCGAGCTCGATCGCGAAAAGCAGGAGGCCGCGCGCCTCGTCAGCCGGTGGGAGGAGCTCGAGACGAAGCGCGAGGCCGCCGGCAAGGGGTGACCGGCCGCGCCGGCGCGGGGGGCGACGGGCCTCGCCGAGGCGTGGGCGACCGGCCGCGCCGGCGCGCGCGACGGCCCTTGTCGGCGCTCGGCCGCCCGGCGACCATGGCCCCATGATGACCGTGTTCGAGGTGTACCTCGCCCCGGGGACAGCCACCGCCAACCTGCTCAGCGCCGAGGTGCTGCGCGAGACCGGCGCGCAGATCATGACGCTCCAGGAAGCGGAGCAGGTCGGCTTCCACGGCCTGCAGGCGCTGGACGGCGCCGGCGACGTCCGGCTCATCGCCGTGCGCGCGCGCGACGCGGCCTGGATCCACCGCTGCCTGGAGACCAGCGGGGCGGTCGTCTCGTTCCGGGCCCACCAGGTCGACTGAGCCGCCCCAGCGCGACCCGCGCGGGCCCCCCGGCACCCATGGCGGCCAGCCGATGAGCGCAGCCCGAGAGCTCCGGCGCTCGCCGCCGGCGCCCCTGCTCCAGACGGTCGATCGCCTCCGAGCGCAGGCGTCCCCGCGCCTCGACCCCGCCCGGCGATCCGAGCTCGGCCAGTTCCTGACGCCCCCCCGGCTCGCCTCCTTCATGGCGTCGCTCTTCCAGCGCCTCGGCGGGTCCCTCCGCGTCCTCGACGCCGGCGCGGGCGTCGGCTCCCTCACGGCGGCGCTCGTCGCCGAGGCGTGCTCCCGGCCCGACCCGCCGACGGACATCGTCGCCCTCGGCTACGAGCTCGATCCCGTGCTGGTAAAGCATCTTTCCCAAGCCATGCGCGCGTGCCGCGACGCTTGCCGCGCGGCGGGCATCGCGTTCCACGGGCGCGCCGTCCGCGCCGACTTCATCGCCGCGGCCGTCGACGAGCTCTCCCTGCCCGGGCCGCGCGCGCGCTTCACCCACGCGATCCTCAATCCGCCCTACAAGAAGCTCGGCGCCGGCTCGGCGGCCCGGCGCGCGCTGCGCCGCGCCGGGATCGAGGCGAGCAACCTCTACGCTGCGTTCCTGGCGCTCGCGGTGCGCGTCCTCGAGCCCGGCGGCGAGCTCGTCGCCATCACGCCGAGGAGCTTCTGCAACGGCCCTTATTTTCGCGCCTTCCGCGAGCTGTTCCTGCGCGAGATGTCGCTCCGCCGGGTGCACGTCTTCGAGTCGCGGACGGCGGCGTTCGCGGAGGACGACATCCTGCAGGAGAACGTCGTCGTCTGCGGCGTGAAGGGCGCGCCGCCGGGCGCCGTGCTCGTCTCGTCGAGCAACGGCCCGGACGACGGGCCGATCGCGGCGCGGGAGGTCCCCCTCGCCGAGGTGGTGCGGCCGGGCGACCCGGAGCGCTTCATCCACGTCGTCCCGGATCAGGCCGGGAAGGACGTGGCGGACGCGTTCGCGCGGCTGCCCGCGCGCCTCGCCGATCTCGGCCTCTCGATCTCCACGGGCAAGGTCGTGGACTTCCGCGCTCGGGCGTTCCTCCGCCCGGACCCCGCGGCGGACGCCGCGCCGCTCATCTACCCCGCGCACCTCGACGCCGGCGTGGTCCGCTGGCCGAGGCCCGGCAAGAAGCCGAACGCCCTGGTCGACTGCGCCGCGACAGCCCACCTCTGGATGCCGAGCGGGACCTATGTCGTGGTCAAGCGCTGCTCCTCGAAGGAGGAGCGCCGGCGCATCACGGCGGCCGTGTTCGATCCGGAGGTGGTGCCCTGCGCGCGCGTGGGCTTCGAGAACCACCTCAACGTCTATCACCGGGGCGGCGCTGGGCTGCCGCCGCTCCTCGCGCGCGGCCTGCGCGCGTTCCTGAGCTCCACGCTCGTGGACGCGTATTTCCGGCAGTGGAGCGGCCACACGCAGGTCAACGCCGCCGACCTCCGGCGGCTCACGTATCCCGCGCTGGAGACGATCGAGCGGCTCGGCGCCCGCGCCGGCGATCGCGCCCTCGGCCAGCGCGAGATCGATCGCGCCGTCGAGGAGGCGCTCGGCGCGGGCCCGTGAGGCGCCCTCCCCGGGGGCGACCCGCCGGCATGCCGTGATTGCCAGTCCGGCGCCGGACGCAGAGAACATGGCGTTTCGGCGGGCGCGCCGAAGCCGGCGAACCTCGCCTTCGGGGACATCGACGAGAGCCGGTGTCCATCGCCACGAGGGGAATGCTCTCTCCGAGGAAAATGGCGAGTCTCATGCGCGCGCGTGGCTCGCTTCACCGCATCTCGCGCTGTGCGAAAGATGCGGTCTGGTTGCTTTATCGACCGGCGATGGTAACAACACCGCATGTTTCATTCCTCTCTGCGTGGTCACGCGCTCCTCGCGCTCTTCGCTCTCTCCGCGCTCGCGCCGGGCTGCGGATCGGAGCGGCCGCAAGCGGGCGATACGAAGCCGCCGGCCTCGGGGCCCGGCCAGGGGACGCCGTTCGAGAACCCCGGCGGGATGTGGATGCCCGAGCAGATGGCGCAGCACAAGGATCAACTCGAGGCGCTCGGGCTCGAGATCGATCCGGCGTCGCTCGCCGACCCCACGTCGTCCCCGCTCGGCGCGGTGGTGAGCCTCGGCGGCTGCTCGGCGTCGTTCGTCTCGCCCGACGGGCTCATCGCGACGAACCATCACTGCGCGACGCGGGCGCTCCAGTACAACTCCACCCCGGACCAGGATCTCCTGACGAACGGCTACCTCGCGAGGACCCGCGCCGAGGAGCGGTGGGCCGGCCCCACCGCGCGCGTCTTCGTGACCCGCGCCTTCCGCGACGTCACCGGCGAGGTGCGGCGCGGCCTCGAGGCGATCCCGGACGATCTCGAGCGCTATGAGGAGATCGAGCGGCGCAAGAAGCGGCTCGTGGCCGCGTGCGAGGAGGGGCGCCCGGAGCTCCGCTGCTCCATCGCCGAGTACTTCGGCGGCGGCCAGGTCTCCTTGATCGAGCAGCTGGAGATCAAGGACGTCCGCCTCGTCTACGCCCCGCACGAGGCCATCGGCAACTTCGGCGGCGATATCGACAACTGGCGCTGGCCGCGCCACACCGGAGATTTCTCCTTCTTCAGGGCCTATGTCGGCAAGGACAACCGCCCGGCGAGCCACGCGGACGACAACGTCCCTTACCGCCCGGCGCACCACCTGAAGCTCGCCTCCGCGCCGCTCCACCAGGGCGACCTGGTGATGGTCGCCGGCTATCCCGGCACGACGAACCGGCTCCGGACCGCGGCGGAGGTGGAGTCCGCCGTGTCATGGCAGTACCCGAAGCGGGTGTCGTTCTACGAGGAGTCGATCGCCCTCCTGGAGGATCTCGGCAAGAACGACCCGGCGGTGCGCATCAAGGCGCACTCCACCATCCAGGGCTACAGCAATTACCTGCTCAAGACGCGCGGCCTCCTCGAGGGGCTGGTCCAGGGCGGCCTGGCCAAGGAGAAGGCCAAGCTGGAGGGCGAGCTCAAGGCCTGGATCGACGCCGACCCGGAGCGCAAGGCGGCCTACGGCGGCGCGATCGAGGAGATCGCCGCGCTCCACGCCGAGCAGCGGAAGACGCGCGACCACGACGCGGCCGTGGGGGAGATCCTCTCGTCCGCGCGGCTCCTCGACGCCGCCGTGACCCTCGTGCGCATGGCGGAGGAGCGGTCCAAGCCGGACGCCGAGCGCGAGGCCGAGTACCAGCAGCGCAACTGGGAGCGGCTCGAGCAGGCGCAGGTGTCGCTGCAGAAGTCCTACGACCGCGGGATCGATCGGAGCACCTTCAAGCTGGCCCTGAAGCGCGCGCTGCGGCTCGATCCGAAGGACAGGCCGGCGCTCGTCGGGAGCCTCGCGGGCGGGGTGCCGCCGACCGAGGCCGCCCTCGGCGCGGCCGTCGACGCCCTCTATGAAAAGACGGCGCTCGAGGACGCGGCGACCCGGGTCAAGCTGCTCAAGACGGCGACGACCGAGGAGCTCAAAGCGAGCGGGGATCCGATGATCCGCCTGGCCCTCGCGCTCGCGCCCATCGACAAGGCCATCGAGGCCCGCGACAAGGCCTACGCCGGCGCGATGACCCTCGTGAAGCCGCGCTTCGTCGAGGCGCTCCGCGCGTACCGGGGCGGCATGCTCGCGCCCGACGCGAACGGCACCCTCCGCGTCACCTACGGCACGGTGCGGGGCTACCGCCCGGAGCTCGACAAGCCGGTCTATCGCCCGTTCACCGTCCTCAGCGAGGTCGTGAAGAAGACCACCGGCAAGCCGCCGTTCGACACCCCGGAGGCGCTGCTCGAGGCCGCCCGCGAGCGGCGCTTCGGCCCGTACGTGGACGACGATCTCGGCGAGATCCCGGTCTGCTTCCTCAGCGATCTCGACATCACGAACGGCAACTCCGGCTCCGCCACGCTGAACGCGCGCGGCGAGCTCGTCGGCCTCGCGTTCGACGGCAACTACGAGGCGATGGCCTCCGACTGGCTCTTCATGCCGTCGATCACCCGCACCATCCACGTCGATCACCGCTACATGCAGTGGGTGATGGACGCGGTGTCCGGCGCGGACGCCGTGCTCAAGGAGATGGGCGGCGCGCCCGTCATCCCGTAACTCGGCCCGGACGGCGCCGGCGCGCGATCCGATGCGACCCCATCGTCACGCGCCGGCGTCGTCGGACGAGATCCGCACCTCGCCCTCGGTCACCGTCCACAGGATCGACGTGCAGCTCCTGCCGAACGCCCGGTCGTGGGTGACGAGGAGCAGCGCGCCCGGGTAGTCGGCGAGCGCGCGCTCCAGCCGCTCGATCGAGGGCAGATCGAGGTGGTTTGTCGGCTCGTCCAGCACCAGCGCCCACGCGTGCTGCCCGAGCCCGAGCGCGATCATCAGCTTCCGCGCCTCGCCCGGCGACGGCCGCGCCGACGCGAGCAGCCGCCCCGGCTCCACCCCGAGCGCCGCCACAAGCGACATCACCCGCCCGCGCTCCTCCGGGGGCAGGCGCCGCGCCCGCGCGAGCAGCGCCTGCTCCTCGGCCTCGCCGAGCTCCTGCGGCACATAGAGCACCTTCTCGGCCGGCACCCGCGCGCCCTCGAGCAGCGCCTTCACCAGCGTGGTCTTGCCGCTGCCGTTCGGGCCCGCGACCCGGATGCGGTCCTCGCGGCCGACGCTGAGCCGCACGTCCCGGAGCAGCGCCCGCCCCTCGCCGCCGGCGCGGATCTCGGGCGCGTCGAGCACGAACAGCCACGGCGCGGGCGACCGCTCGTAATCGACGAACACGCTGCGGCCCACGGCCTTCTCGAGCTCGAGCTCCCCCGCCTCGGCCGACACCTTCTCCAGCTTGCGCCGCGTCACGCCCACCGTGCGCGACAGCCGCGCCTCGGCCGCGGCCACCCGGATGCCCGCGAGCATGCCGCGGGCGTCGTGATCGCGCGGGCCCTTGACCCGGTTCTTCGTGCTCCGCTCCGCGTCGGCCGCGGCCTGCGTCCGCCGCTCCTCGCCGAGCCGGCGGCGGAGATGCCGCTCCTCGGCGCGCAGCCGCTGGTGCGCCTCCTCGCGGCCGCGCGCCTCCGCCTCCCAGAGCTCCTTGGCCGCGCTGTACCCGCCGGGGTAGAGCCGCGCCGCGGCCCGGTCGACCCGGATCGTGCCGACCGTCAGCGCGTCGAGGAGCTCGCGATCGTGCGAGACGCACGCGCCGATCCCCTGGAATCCGCCGAGCGCGCCGACGAGCAGCGCCCGCGCGTCCGCGTCGATGTGGTTCGTCGGCTCGTCGAGCAGGAGCACGTCCGGCTCGGCCGCGAGCGCCGCGCCGATCTGCCACCGCTTGCGCTCGCCCGGCGACAGCGTCGCCCAGCGCTCGAGCTCCGACGGGTCGAGGAGGAGCTCGCCGCGCAGCCGGCGCGCCAGGCCGTCCTCGGCCTCGGAGAGCGCGCGGATCGCCGCGTCCGCGTGCTCCACGGCCTGCGGGCAGACCGCGATCGTCGCGCCCCGCGGCTCGACGCGCAGGCCCCCGGCGTCGGGCTCGAGATCGCCGGCGAAGAGGCGGAGGAGCGTGGTCTTGCCGGCGCCGTTCGGCCCGACGATCCCGTACCAGCCGGGCGTGAGGCAGAGATCGACGTCGGTGAGGATCGGGGACGCGTCGGAATAAGCAAACGAGAGGCGATGCGCGCGCAACGACGGCATAAGAGCTCCTGAATCCGAGGGCCACGCGGCCCGGTCACGGGACGGGCGGGCTGCGCCGCGCGCCAGGGCTCATGCGACCTGGCGCGCTCGCGGCCCGCGACGGAGACCGATTCAGGAGCTGATCTTCACCGGAGCACTCTCCTCTTGCGTCAGCCGCACTCTGTAACAGACGGCCCCGGCTCACGCAACCGCCCGCCCCCTCGCTCAGGCGGCCAGGAAGCCGCCGTCGACCGGGAGCGCGGCGCCGGTCACGTAGCCGGCGCCCTCCGAGCAGAGCCACAGCGCGGCGCCCGCGACCTCGTCCTCGGTCGCCATGCGCCCCAGCGGGTGCTGCGCCACGAGCGCCCGCACCAGCTCGGGCGCGAACGCCTCGGCCTGCTCCATCGCGGGCGTGCGGGTGACGCCGGCGCAGAGCGCGTTCACGCGGATCCCCCGGGGCGCGACCTCGAGCGCCACCGAGCGCGTCATCCCGACGACCGCGTGCTTGGACGCGACGTACGCGTGGTGCGCCGCCTTCCCGGCGACGCCGTAGATCGAGCTCATGTTGACGATGGCGCCCCCGCCCGACCCGAGCATCGCCGGGATCTCGTGCCGCATGGCCAGCCAGACGCCGCGGGCGTTCACCGCCATGACGTCGTCCCACACCGCCTGGTCGGCGTCCTCGAGGCGCGCCATGTCGCCGCCCACGCCCGCGCAGTTCGCCGCGACGTCGAGCCGGCCGAAGCGCTGCACCGTCTGCTCCACGGCGCGCCGCACCGAGGCCTCGTCCCGCACGTCGGTCGCCACGAACAGCGCCGGCGCGCCCTCCCGCTCGAGCGCCGCGCAGGCCCGCCGCCCGGCGTCCTCGCCGCGCGCGGCCACCGCGACCCGCGCCCCGGCGCGCGCGAACGCCCGCGCCGTCGCGAGGCCGATGCCGGAGGTGCCCCCGGTGACGAGGGCGACCCGCCCGGAGAAATCGTACGTGATCATGACAGCTCCCTTCCTTGTGAAACCACGCGGCGTCCGCGCCGAGGCCGCGTGGCGCTACGCGGCGTCCGCGCCGAGGCCGCTCCGGATGAACCGCACCGCCTGCTGCGCGAGGCGGCGGCGGCGCTTCGGGCCGAGCTGCTTGCGCAGCGCGTCCGAGGCCAGCACCTCGTGGAGCTCGGCCCCGAGCTCCTGGAGCACGACCTCGGTCAGCCCGGGGCCGACGACGGCGGAGACCAGGCGCGTCGCCACCTCGAGGCTCGTGTCGGTCGCGCGGAGGGCGCCGCTCGCGACGCCCTGCTCGAGCAGGGCCCGGAGCTCGGCGACGCCGGCCTCGCAGATGGCCCGGTGCAGGCCGCGGACCTCGGCGTCCGCCGTCGGGTCCGCGGCCGCGGCCGACAGGCGGGCGAGGCGCGGGTGCTCGACGAGGAACGCCATGCCGCGCTCGATCTGGGCCTCGAGGCGCGCCCAGAAGTCGCCCTCCAGGGCCGCGGCGCCCACGAACTCGCGCTTGCGCCGCGGCGCCTCCTCGGTGAGCAGCCACCGATACAGATCGAGCTTGTCCTCGAAGTACTGATAGAAGCTGCCCTTCGGGATGCGGGCGCGGCGCGCGATCTGCGACAGCGACGCCTCGGCGTAGGTCCGATCCGCGAACTCGGCGATCGCCTCGCGCACGAGGCGGTCCCGCCGCTCCTCGGGCAGCCCAAAGAACGTGCTCTTCGGCATGCGACCGATCAGTCATATGACCGATCGGTCGCATGGTCAAGGAGGCCCGCCGGCCTATGGGCGGGATCGCGGACGCGACCGCGTCGCCGTCCGCGCCGCCAGATGGGCGGTGGCGGGCGAGTTGGGCGATGATGGAGGCGTGAGGGCGGCACCCGCCCCGCGCACCCCCTTTCTACCAAGGACCGATCCGTGACCAGCACCCAGCCGATGATCCAAGGAAGCGTGGCCCCTGGCTTCGAGCGCGTTCGCGACGCGTTCGTCGAGAACCTCACGCGACAGGGCGACGCCGGCGCGTCGTTCTGCGCCTACGTGGACGGCGTCGAGGTCGCCCACCTCTGGGGAGGCGAGGCCCGCCCCGGCGTCCCGTGGACCGCGGACACGCTCGCGTGCGGGGCCGCCGTGGGCATAGGCGTCGCCGCCGTCGTGGCGCAGCGGCTCGCGGACCAGGGGAAGCTCGACGTCGACGCGCCGGTCGCCGCGTACTGGCCGGAGTTCGCGGCGGAGGGCAAGGGCGCGATCACGGTGCGCATGGTCCTCGGCCACAGCGCCGGTCTGCCCTGGTTCCCCGACCCCGAGCTGCGCGTGCGCCTGGACCGCCCCGAGACGCTGCTCGACGACCAGGCCATCCTCCGGCTCATCGAGGCGGCGCCGCCGGTCTGGGAGCCGGGGACGCAGTGTGGTTACCACACGACGACCTACGGCTGGCTCGTCGGCGAGATCGTCCGCCGCATCACGGGCAAGAGCCTGGGGACCTACCTGCGCGACGAGATCACGGGGCCGCTCGGGGCCGAGTACTGGATCGGGCTGCCCGAGGCCGAGCACCACCGGGTCGCGTGGATGAGCCCCGATCCGATCACGGATACCGATCAGTTCTACAAGTTCATCAACGCCGACACGCCGCCCGGCAAGGCGATGTTCATGAGCCCCGGCCGGCGCTTCGGCGACCTGATCCGGGATGGGATGAACCACCCGACGTTCTGGAGGGCGGAGCTCGCGTCCCGCAGCGGGGTGGGGACCGCCCGCGGCGTCGCCCGGCTGTACGCCATGCTCGCCTCGGGGGGAGAGCTCGACGGCGTCCGGGTGGTCTCGGCCGACTCCACGGCTCGCCACACCCAGGTGCAGTACGACGGCAACGACTTCATCTGGGGGAACCCGCTCCGGGTCGGCCTCGGCTACATGCGGCCCTCGGCGAGCGTGGGCATGGGCCCGCACGACGAGGCGTTCGGCCACCCCGGGTTCGGCGGCGCGATCGGCTTCGCGGATCCCGTCTCCCGGGTCGGCTTCGCCTTTATCCCGAACCGCATGGTCCTCGCGCTCACGACCGACGCGCGGGCCGAGACGCTCGCGTCGGCGCTCTACGGGTGCCTGAAGACCGCCGCCTGAGCGCCGGCGGTGGTCGCACGGCCCCGTGCACGTTACCATGGAGTGCCGGAGATCCATGATCTCCTGTTCCCGCCCTCCTCCCGCTCTCCCGCGATGCTGTTGAAATCTCCCCGCCGCCGAGGGCGCTGGTCCTCGGCGGCCGCGCGCGACGCCGCGCCACGTCGCGCCACGTCGCGCCACGTCGCGCCACGTCCACAGCCTGAGGACCCGGCGACGCGGCGTCGCGCGCGGGATGCGGCCAGCCGCGCGCGGGATCGATCGAGCCGCGTCACGGCCGTCGCGACGGCCTCCGGGAACGGCGATCGCGCTCCGGACGGAGCGAGGCGTTCATTTTGCATAGCGAGCGAGCGCGACGTCATGCAGTGCTGTCTCGCTGCAATACGCGTCACATCGAAAGTGAACTACTTCGCCGCCAGCATCTCTGGAAGGGGCCACGGGCGTTCGATCCAACGCATGCCTCAGGCTCTGTCGTCGATGACGCGCGCTCCATGGAGCGCGCGCCGAGGCGACGTGCCCGGGCCCCGCGTCATGCATTCAGAGATGAAACCCGACGTGAGCGCGGCTTTCATTGCTGCACAGTCGCTCCCGAGATCTCATGCGGATCATCCGGTCGTCACGGGCCAGGAGTCGCAATGCATCTCCACCGGATGGCCACTGCAGTGTCGTCCAGGTGCAGCAGGTCTCGCCGACGCCGCCTCCATGGGGATGAACGCGCGTCGGGCACGCAGAAATGTATTTTTATTTACGCTGCCTGGCTGCCATCGTCGGCC
Organism: Sorangium sp. So ce836; assembly: GCF_028553905.1. Classification (NCBI taxonomy): domain Bacteria; kingdom Pseudomonadati; phylum Myxococcota; order Polyangiales; family Polyangiaceae; genus Sorangium; species Sorangium sp. So ce836. Next base: position 13,682,157 of record NZ_CP102233.1, read on the forward strand.
ACCGCGTTTGCAGACTCGGTATGCGCGCCGCTTCGAACACGCGACTGAACGCGCGCCCGAACACGTGACCGAACGCGTGACCGAACGCGTGACCGACGCGGACGAACGCGCGAACGTCGTCGTGAGGAATTCTCCTACAAAGATTACAGTTGCGCATTTGTCCGCATGGTATATACCACGCTGTCATTAGATGGAGGAGCACCGACGAATCATCGGACGTCCGCAGCAATGAAGAGAGCTTAACGGTTCTCTCGTTGGCTCTGGTCTCATGATGCACCGGGAGATGCCCTCGCTGCAGTCCAGGCGCTCGTGAGTCGCGCGCTCGCATCATCGCGAGCGTGACGACGACCGAGGAACGCGGCCGCGCCGCGCGGGAGCCGAGCCACTGGCTCGCGCCGCGCGGCGGACCGCGAAGCGCCTTGCAGGCGAGCGATGCGCCCAGGTGGCCACGCACCAGAGTATTGTGGATATGCGTCCTGAGTCGTCCGATTCGTGCTCTCTCCAGCGCTAGGCAAGCTGCTCTCGGAGCAGCGTCGACCAACGCCATAGCGCGGCCCAGAACGGCGTCTGAGGCAGTACGAAACTCATGCTGGTGGACGTGCGCCGCCATGGCGTCGCGGCCGTGTCCTCCCCACGTCACAGGAAGAGCGCAATGACTCGACTGAACCTGTTTGCCCCCGATGTGCGAGAGAACCCATACCCCTTCTATGCGGCGCTGCGGCGCGAGTCGCCCGTGTGCCAGGTGGACCCGAACGGGATGTGGGTCGTCACGCGGTACGACGACGTCGTCGCCGCGCTGAAGGATACGCAGGTGTTCTCGTCGGCGGGGCTGCGCCTCGCCTCCGAGCCTCCCTATCTGCGGCGACATAACCCCCTGTCCCGCTCGTTGCTCATGGCGGACCCGCCGCGCCACGGCCAACTGCGTAGCCTTATCAACCGCGCCTTCACCGCGTCCACCGTCGCTTCGCTGGAGCCGCTGATGCGCTCCACGGCCGAAAGGCTCGCCGACGAGCTCGTGGAGCGACGCACGGTCGAGTTCATCTCGGACTTTGCCCTTCGCGCGCAGGTCAGTGTGCTCGCACAGCTGCTCGGGCTCGATCCATCGCTCAAGCAGCACTTCAAGCGCTGGGCGACGGACATCGTCGGCGTCAGCGGCGTCTCGCCTGAGGATCGGGCGCGGCTCGACGAGGTGCGCGGCTCGCTCGACGAGATGGAGCGGTACGCACAGGCTCTACTCGCCAAGCGCCGATCTCAACTCGAGGATGACTGGTTGAGCGATCTCCTGCGAGCCCGGCTGGATAACAACGAGCTCACGGACGACGACCTGATCGGCTTCATTTTTCTGTTCCTGGTCGCCGGGCTGGAGACCACCGTGACGCTCATGACCCAGGTGGTGTTGACGCTAGCTCGGCGCCCCGAGTGGATGGATCGATTGAGAGACGAGCCTGCGCTCATCGCGCCCTTCATCGAGGAGGTCTTGCGTACCGAGCCGCCGATACACGCCACCATTCGGCTCACGCTCGCCGAGACGGAGCTGCGGGGCGTGCGCCTGCCCGCTCAATCCGCCGTGCTGCTGCTCGTCGGCTCGGGCCTGCGTGACGAGGCGCGGTTCCCAGATCCGGACCGCTTCGACCCGGAGCGCCGCGTGCAAGCCAACCTGGCCTTCGGGCATGGTGCCCATTTCTGCGTCGGGGCTCCCCTGGCCAGGACACAAGCCCGGGTGGTGCTGGAAGAGCTCCTGCGGAAGGTTCGTCGCTTCGAGCTCCGAACCGAGCGCCTCGATTGGAATATGTCCCTCAACACTCGCTGCCCGCTAGAGCTTCCGGTCGAGGCGGTCTCTCGCCCATGGGCACAGTGCGCGTGAGCGACGGATTTGTCTTGCCGCTTGATTATTTTTCGATGGAGCCGTAGATCCGTGAACGCGAAGAAGACCTGTTTCTATTATCCATTTTTTGCATCGTGTCATCCTGACGTGAACGTCGTCGAGCGTCGGACCTTGCAATGGATCCACCAGCTCCAGCTGGCACATGACGACCGTGCGATCTCGCGGATCAAAGGGGCCAGCGTCGCTGCGCTCGCGGCGTGGTTGTTCCCGTCGGCGGACCTGCGGACTCTACAGCTGGCGTCCGACTTTACCGCGGCGCTGTTTTTACTGGACGACGCTTTCGATGACGGTCAGCTCAGCAAGGATCCGCAGCTCGCCGCGAGGCTCAATGACAAGTATCTGGGCGAGCTCTTCGGGCACGTCGAGGCCGACAGGAGCGATAAGCTGATGCGAGGGCTGCTCGACGTTCGCGATCGTATCAGGAGGGATTACCCGCACTTCGTCCTCAATCGCTGGCTCATGCATTGTCAGCATTACTACGAGGCTCACCTGTGGGAGGTGAAGAATCGCATACGCCAGAGGATCCCCACGGTGGATGAGTACCTGATGATGCGGCGCTTCAGCGGAGCGGTCTACGCCTATTGCGACCTGCTGGAGCTGCTGCTCGAACGGCCGCTGCCGCTGGAGATCGTCCAGCATCCATTGCTACAGAGCGTCCGCGAGATCTGTAACGACATCCTCTGCTGGACGAACGACTACTTCTCGCTCGAGAAAGAGCTGCGGTCCGGCGATGTCCACAATCTGATCATCGTTCTCCGAAATGCCACGGGGTCGACCCTGGAGGAAGCCATCTCGCGGCTGTGGCGCATGCACGACGACCGGATCGCGGAATACCAGCTGATCAAGCAGAAGCTGCTCTCTTCATCGGCAAGCAACGAGGTTCGTCAGTACCTCGACGGTGTCGATTCCATGATCGCAGGCAATCAGCGCTGGGCGCTCGGCGCCGACCGGTATGCCGAGTCGAGGGCCTTCGCAGGCGTAGCCTTCGCGCACGCAGGATGACGGCGCGCGTGCCCGCCCGGGCGAGCTACGGAGCGGGCCGACCCGACCGAGGCGCGCAGGGGGGCGCCGGCGGCGCCGAGCGCGCGCCGGACGCTTCGTGCATCCATCGTGGGTTCACCAGGTCGATGCCAGCCGAAGCGCCGGACAGCGCTGCTCATGCATAGAGCCTCGACGACGTCCGCCTCATCGCGTACGCGATGCCTGCCTTCAGGTTGGCCCGCGTCTCTATCGTGCCGAGATCGACGCCGAGCGCGACCAGGCTCTGCGCCACGGCCGGACGAAGGCCGGTCAGGATCGCCTTGCTCCCGAGTAGCCCGAGCGCCCTGGCCAGGCTCATCAGCCGGCTCGCCACGCTCGTGTCTAGGCTCTTGACCCCAGTGATGTCGACGATCACGACCTTCGCTGAGCTTGACGCGACGCTCTCCATCGCGGTCTCGATCATCTGTGCAGCCCGCTTGTCGTCGATGGTCCCGATGATGGGCATCACCATGATCTCGTCCGTGATAGGGATGCACGGCGTCGACAGCTCGAAGAGGCGCTCCCGCTGGGTCTGGATGATCTCCTCCTGCATCTGGACGCGTTCCTCCTGCAGGCGGACGCGCTCCGCGAGCTCCAGCTGCAACCTGTCGTTCACGGTACGGAGCTGCTCGTTGGACACCCGGAGCTCCTCGGTGCGCGTGGCGACCTCCTGCTCGAGCCTCTCGTAGAGCTTCGCGTTCTCGATGGAGATCGCGACCTGCGTCGAGAGCAGGCTCAGGAGCTCGAAACGAGCCTTCGTGAACGCTCCCGTCGACAGGTTGTTTTCGACGTAGAGCACGCCGACCAGCCGCCCCTGCCGCAGGATCGGCAGACACATCAGCGACTTGATCTGTCCGTCTCGGATGTAGGGATCCGCTGAAAACTTGGCTTCATCGGCCGCGTTGTCCAGGAGCACGCTCTTCAACGTGCGCTGCACGTAGCTCACGATAGACTGCGGAGCTCGCCTGAACGATTCCATGGCGACGCCTTGGAGCACGTTGACCTGCTGCGGCTCCACGGTGCCCTCTGCCTCGACGAACAGCGATCCCCCGCGAGCGAGGGCCAGCACGCCGGACTGCGCGCCGACGCTCTCCAGCACGAGCGTCATGAGGCTCCCGAGCAGCTTCTCCAGAACGATCTCGCTCGCCAGGGCCTGCGACGCCCTGATGACGCTGAGCAGATCGAGGATCGCTCCGTCGTGGCTGGACGTCGTTGTCACGGACATGGGCTGCTCGGCCGTCCCCTCGAGGAGCAGCTGAGGGAACGTGGCGACGAGGCTCTGGCATTTCGCGTCGGCGCCCCACAGCGCGTAGCCACGGTAGGCCATCGTCAGGTAGTGCTGTGCGATCTCGTGCCGGCCCAGCCTGCGGTAGAAGGACGACGCCAGCTCGCACCCCAGCGCCTCTTCATGCATGTAACCGTGCTTCCGGGCCCCCTGTATCGCCCGGTCGTAGAGGTCCATCGCCTCGACCACCGCATGCTTCACGCGCGCCAGCTCTGCTTGCACTAGATCGTACTTGTGCTGGCTGTTCTGCGGGGCAGAGCGCGCCCACGCTCCGAGCCTCAGCTGGCTCGCCTCGACCCCGGCGAGCACGGCGCTCCGTTCCTCTTTCGAGACTTCGTCGAAAGCGGCGAGGGCCGAGAGCGATTGATAGAAATTGTGCTCGACGAGCGTGATGAAGCCGGCGGCGCCGTCCTGGTACTCTCCTCCGGCGCGAAGGCAGCTGAGGGCGTTCTTCGGGTAATTGAAGAAGTAGAGCTGCATGCCCTTCGCGAGGTGCAGGGAGAACATCGACGGCCGGTTGTGGCCCAGGCAGGACATCATCGTCGTCTCGTCGAAGCTCTCCCCGGCGAGCAGCCGCTTGCTGGCGGAAGGGTCACGGAGGCTGCGCACGAGCTGTCGCCAGATCCTCACGTAATAGAGCTGGTATTGCTGGTCCAGCTTGAGCGACAGGTCGACGGAGTGCTTCATGCGCTGCTCGACCGACGCCAGCTCTTCACCGATGAACAGCGGGTAGGTTGCATGGTGTATCGAGTTGTATCCGGCGTACTCGATGTCTCCCGTGTCCAGCCCCACTTGGATGCCGTGCCGAAGCGGCTCGATGGTCTCCCTCGCGTGCCGCTTCCAGTGGTGAAGCACCATGTAGTTCAACGCGTAGACCTTGGACTCGATCTCGACCGCGCCGAAGCGGCGGACGAGCTCGATCCCGAGACGACCAAACTCGAACCCTAGATCGATGTTGTTCATGAAGCCGCACTGAATGAGCCCGTAGATCGTGTAACCGAACGCGCCGAGCGGCGAGTTGCCGTGCCGCACGCAGATGTCGACCATCGTGAACGCGAGCGTCGGGACGAGGGCGGGTCTGGCGAGATAGGCGGCGGGGTTCACGGAGGCGAGGATGCGCATCGCCGCCTGCATCCGCCTGTCCTTCATCGGTGGGAGCTGCGCAAGGCGAGCGATGTCGACGTTGGCCGGCGGCGCCTCGGACAGCGGGACCTCCAGCATGGTGAGCACGCGCAAGCCGAGCTCGATGGCCTCGTGCATGCGATTCTGTGATATGTAAAATTGAATGCGCGTCTCGTAGACCCGGATCGTCTCGAGCACGTCTCTGGCGCGCTCTTCGACGATCTTCGCGGACGCCTCCGCGCGATCGAAGTTGATCGTCAGGTACTCCAGCTCGACCAGATCCGTGTAGATGGCGAGCGACAGATCGTGGTTCGCCTCCCACGCGTCCTCCGGCAAGAAGGCCGCCGCCGCGCGGAGGCACTGCACCCCAGGGCCGTACGCCGTGGACCGCCTCGCCTTCTGACCGGCCTTGAGGTTGAGCAGCGCCGTCTCGAAGCGCTCTCGCCGGTCCACGATCAGCTCCGCCCCCATGTTGAGGTGCATCACGATGTCGTAGATCCGCTCCTCGATCGACTCGATCGGGGTCTCGCGGATCAGGAGCCGCCCGAGCTCGAGGTGGGTCCTCTCCTGCTCGACCTCCGTGAGCAGCTTGTAGGCCGCCTGCTGCACGCGGTCGTGCAGGAACTTGAACGTGACCGGGCCCTCGTCGTCGTCGTCGTCGAGGAAGCGCGCGATCTTGTAGTCGCCGTCGACGGGCACGACGAGCCCCGCGTCCAGCGCGTCCCAGAGATCCTCGTCGGTGGCGCGCAGGTCCTTGTGGTGGAGGAGGGCGAGGATCCTCAGATCGAACTGGTTGCCGACGCACGCGGCGAGCTTCAGGACCTGCTGCGTCGCCGCGCGGAGCCCCTGGATCCGCCGGACCATGAGATCGACGACGTTGTCCGCGACGTCCATCCGCTCGATGTCGGCGATGTTCCACGTCCAGGCGCCCGTCTCCGAGCTGAAGCGCAGGTGACCGTCGCGGCAGACGCTCTCGAGGTACTGGATGGTGAAGAACGGGTTGCCGTGCGTCTTCGCGAAGATGATGTCCGAGAGCGGACGGCACTCCCCGGGAGGCGCGTCGAGCGTGTCGGACACGAGCTGGTTCACGTGCTCGGGCGCGAGCGGCTTCAGCGCGATCGTGCGCACGCGCGCGCCGCTGCGCGGCAGCGCGCCCAGCATCACCCGGAGCGGGTGCGCGTCGTCCGTCTCGTTGTCCCGGTACGACCCGAGCAGGAGCAGGTGGCGGATGTCGGCGTCCTCCAGGAGGACGCTGATGAGGTTGAGCGAGCCCGTGTCGGCCCACTGGAGATCGTCGAGGAACAGCACGAGCGCCCGCGTCTTCTGCGCGATCGCGCCGATGAAGCTCCGGAACGTCAGGTTGAACCGGTTCCGCGTCTCCATCGAGCCCAGGGCCGGGACGGGCGGCTGCTCGCCGAGGATGAGCTCGATCTCCGGGATCACCTCGGCGATGACGCGGCCGTTCGGGGCCACCGCCGCGAGGATCCGCGCCTTCCAGTCGGCGAGCTCCTCCTTGCTCTCGGTGAGGATCTGCCGGACGATCTCCCGCAGCGCGGCGATGACGGCGGCGTACGGGACGTTGCGCGTGAACTGGTCGAACTTGCCGGCGGCGAAATAACCCCCCTGCTTCGCGATCGGCTTGTGGATCTCGCTCACCACCGCCGACTTGCCCACGCCCGAGTAGCCGGCCACGAGGACGAGCTCCGACGGGCCTCCCGCGCCGCTGATGCTCCTGAACGCCGAGAGGAGCGCGCCCACCTCCTCCTGCCGGCCGTAGAGCCGCTGCGATATCTGGAGCCTCGTGGGCTTGTCCTTCCTCCCCGGCACGAAGTCCAGCGCCGGCGCGTCGTGCTCCAGCATGTGGAGGCAGGCCTTGAGATCCGCCTTGAGGCCGAAGATGCTCTGATACCGCTCCTCCGCCGTCTTCGACAGGAGCTTCATGATGACCCTGGAGAGCGCCTCCGGGATCTCCGGCCGGATGAGGTGCGGCGCGACGGGCGTCTTCGCGATATGATGATGCACGAGCTCCAGCGGATCCGTCGTCTCGAAGGGGAGGCGCCGCGTCGTGAGCTCGTAGAGCGTGACGCCGAGCGAGTAATAGTCCGAGCGGAAGTCGATCGACCGGTTCATCCGGCCCGTCTGCTCGGGCGAGATGTACTGGAGCGTGCCCTCGCCGGCCGACCAGGGGTCGTACACCGCCGCGCGCTCCCCCGGCAGGAGCGAGGCGATGGAGAAGTCCGTGAGCTTCGACGTGCTCACGTCGCTGTCGACGATGATGTTGCTGGGCTTGATGTCCTTGTGGATGATGTTCCGCTCGTGGATGGCGCCGAGCGTGTCCGCGAGCTGGAGCGCTATCCGGACCGACCGCGCGAGCCCGATGCCCCGGCCATTGCCGCCCCCGGCGATGCCCTCGTCGATGACCGAGCGCAGCGAGCGGCCCGCGAAGTACTCCATGATGAGCGCGGCGTAATCGAGGCGGACCTCGAGGTCGTACACCTTGACGACGCCATCCAGGTCGAGGTTCCGCGTGATCTCGTACTGGCGCTTCAGGATCGCGACGTTGCGGGTGCCATTGACGCCCTTGCGCGCCACCTTGATGACGCACATCTTGCCCGTGCTCTTCTTCCGGCCGAGGTAGACGCTGCTGCGAGCTCCGTCGTGCAGCGTGTCGAGCAGCTCGTGATTCAGTAGTTCCACCATGACTGCTACCCCCTGGAATGATAAGGACTATCGATCCGGCGCGGCGTTCGGTCTGTATCGAGAGGAAGGCCCCGGAAAGACGGCAGTCTTCAGGGGCGCGGAGATCGGCTGCGTGGCTGGAAGCGCGCGCGAACCGCCGGAGGAACGAACGTGCTCGGCGGGGCGCATCACCGTAAGCAATCGAAACGAGCGGCTTGTGTCAAGGTCGAACCGCCGCTTCTCCACCGCACGGATCGTGCGCTCTCACGTGGGGCTCCGCGGCCGAGACGCCGCGCGTCACGGCTCCGGCGCGCGCCCGTTGGAGCGCCGGAGCGAATGGGTGGACGGAACTCCTTAGGGGGGCTCCTGATGTTTTGCGACGAGGCGGCATGTCGACGGTTCATTGAAAGGAGCGCAATCGGCTCCTTTGAATTCGGGCGAGGCGCGGCGTGATCCACGCGCGTTCACGGCGGCGACGATGCGGGCGCGGGCCGGGGCAGGGAATGGGGCTGAATTCGTGGTGGGATACGTGGGTGTCGCGTGCGCTCATGTGGGGAGAGCGGGATGGCCCTACCGCGGGCCCGGTCAGGCGTTGCACCCGCCGGGGCCGCGTGGCGCCGGCAGCGCGGTCTCGCCGCGGGAGAGCGCCTCGAAGCGCGCCAGGATGATCTGCCAGCCCTCGTCGTGGCGGGCGCGCATCGGCGCCGCGCGCTCGCCGGCCCGGTCCCAGCCGCGGTGCACGACCTCGACCCGCGTCTGCGCCGCCACGAGCTCGACGAACTGCACCTCGACCTCCTGCGCCGACGCGGGCGCGCGGCCCGGGTGCCACGTGAACGCGAGCCGCCACGGCGCGTCCCAGGCGACGACCGTCCCCCAGAGCGCCTCGGTGCCGTCCCGCGCCCGCTCGAAGACGCGGCCGCCGACCGACGGCTCGACGTGGCACGACACCGCCGCGCCGCGGCCCACCGAGTGCGTGGCGAGCGGCCACCAGTCGGCGATCCGCCGGACGAACAGGTCGAAGGCGTCCGCCTGCGAGAGCGGCACGATCAGCGAGCGCCGCAGCGGCGGGACGACGTCGGTCGCCATCGCCGGCTACTTCCCCGCCGCCGCCTCGGAGCCCGGCCGCCGCGGCTCCCGCGCGCCCGCGAACGCGGCGCCCTCGCGGCCGATCGAGGGCGCGTCGGCGATGTGCCCGCGCTCGTCGATGACGTGGCCCATCGCGCCGAGCGCGCGCCGCAGGTCGTCGGGGAAGCCGCCGGTCTCGGCGATCAGCTTGTCGGGGTAGTCCTGCTGGTGGAAGCGCGGCGCGTTGACCGCCGTGGTCACGTCGAAGCCGAAGTCGACCACGTTCGAGAGGATCTGGAAGACCGCCGTGAGGATCGTCGGGCCGCCCGCGGCGCCGAGCACGAGCTCCACGCGCCCGTCCTTCCCCGTCACGATCGTCGGCGACATCGACGAGAGCATGCGCTTGCCGGGCGCGACGGCGTTGGCCTCCCCCTGCACGAGGCCGAACTGGTTCGCGGTGCCGGGCACGGTGGCGAAGTCGTCCATCTCGTTGTTCAGCACGAAGCCCGCGCCGGTCACCGTCACCCCCGAGCCGTACCAGCCGTTCAGCGTCGTGGTCAGCGCGACGGCGTTGCCCTGCGCGTCGACCACCGAGAAGTGCGTCGTGTGCGGGCCGCGGCCGCCCGAGTCCTTGACGCCCGCGCCGCGGGTCAGCTCGTCGGTCGGGGTCGCGCGGTCCGGCGCGATCGTGGCGCGCTGCTTCTCGGCCCACGCGACCGAGAGCAGCTCCTCCACCGGGTTCTTCACGAAGTCGGGATCCCCGAGGATCTCGTTGCGCGCGATGAAGACGCGCCGCATCGCCTCGGCGACCACGTGCACGTGCGACGGCGAGTGCCAGCCGAGCTTCGCGACGTCGAGCCCATCGAGCTGGTGCGCGATCATCGCCAGGGCGAGGCCGCCCGACGAGGGGAGCGGCATGGAGGCGACGCGGCGCCCGCGGTACTCGAACACGACCGGCTCGCGCCACTTCGCCTTGTAGCTCTTGAGATCCGCGGCCGTGATGATGCCCTTGCCGCGCCGCATCTCGGCGACGACGAGCTCGGCGGTCTTGCCCTCGTAGAAGCCGGCGGGCCCCTTCTCGGCGATGCGCTCGAGCGTCGCCGCGAGCTCGGGCGACCTCCAGGTCGCGCCGACCTGGATGGGCGCGCCGCCCGGCAGGAACAGCGCGGCCGAGGCCGGGAAGCGCGCGAGCTTGCCCGAGGCCGCCTTGACGGTGGTCGCGAAGTTCTCGTCGACGAGGAAGCCCTCCTTCGCGAGCCGGATCGCCGGCGCGATGAGCTCGGCCCAGGTCTTCTTCTTGGAGCCGAGCTTGTCGTACGCCTCCCAGAGCCCGGCGACGCTGCCGGGCACGCCGGGCGCGAGGTGGCCGACGCGGGAGCTCTCGGTGGGCTTGCCGTCCTTGCCCCGGTACATGTCGTGGGTCGCCTTGGCCGGCGCGGTCTCGCGGAAGTCGAGCGCGTGCTCCTTGTCGCCGAGGCGCGCGACCATGAACCCGCCGCCGCCGAGGTTGCCCGCCGTCGGGTGCACCACGGCGAGCGCGAACGCCGTCGCGACGGCCGCGTCGACGGCGTTGCCGCCGGCGGAGAGGACGTCGGCGCCCACCTTCGTGGCGAGCGCGGCGTCGCTGGAGACCATCGAGGGCCCCCGCACCGGCGGCGCGCCCTCGGGGTAAGGCCACCCCGCGGGGAACCGCGACGCCGGCGCGGCTGGAGGGGCCGGCGCGGTCGGCGCGGGCGCCGAGGCGGCGGCGCTCGGCGGCGGGGGCGGGGGCGGCGCGGGCGGCGGCGGGACGGCGGCCTCGCAGCCGGCGAGGAGGACGACGGCGAGCAGCCGATGAAAGGCGCGGAGCTTCATCGCGGCGGCTTATAACCCAGGCCCAGCGCCGCTCGAAGGCCGGAGGCGCAGCCGCGCGAGCGCGACCGCGCGGTCGCGGATTCTCCACACGCCGCGCGCGGGGGCGGCGTGGATCGCGCGGCGTCGCTCCCGCGCGCCGGCGCGGCGCGGAGGCGCGCCGCGCCCGGGGTGCGCGCGTTCCGCGGGCGCTCGGCCGGCGCGCGCGGCGGAGCGTGCCCCGTAATCCGTCACAGCTGTTCGGGTTTCTGCTGATCAGCTGTACCGCTCTCCCGCGAGCGGGAGAGCGACGCCGTACAGGGCGCGTGGAGCAGGGCGTCTTACCGAGGCGCCCGGAGACGCCTCTCGGCGCCGCGAAGCGAGCCGTGTTGGTCGTTGGCTTGGGGGCTTCGCCGCGCTTGGGTATGATCGGCCCCGGATGTTTCCGACGGAGCCCGCTCCCGAGACGATTGGGGCCTACAAGATCCTCCGGCGCCTGGCCGGTTCTGGGCCCACCAGCGTCTATCTCGGGCGGCTGGACGGCCCGCTCGGGTTTCGCCGCGTCTGCGTGCTGAAGCTCGTCCCGAATACGGCCGAGGGCGATCCGCGCTTCGCCGACGAGCTCGCCCGCGAGGCGTCGATCTGCGCGTCGATGAACCACCCGGCCATCGTGCGGATGTTCGACTTCTTCGAGCACGACGGCCGGCTCGTGCTCGTGCTCGAGCACGTCGAGGGCGTGAACCTCAATCGGCTGCTCCAGCACCTCGCGGCGCGGCAGCAGAAGCTCGCCGACGCGGCGGTCTACTACCTGGTCCACTGCATCGCCGGCGCGCTCGCGCACGCGCACGGGCTGACCGACGAGCACGGCAGCCCCGCGCCGGTGATTCACCGGAACCTCCACCCGGAGAACATCGTGATCGGGTGGGACGGGCAGGTGCGCCTGACCGGCTTCGGCATCGGCAAGATCCTCGGGCGCACGCCGGACACCATCGCGGGCGTGGTGAAGGGGGCGCCGGGCTACATGGCGCCCGAGCAGGTGCGCGCCGAGCGGGTCACGGTCAAGGCCGATATCTACGGCGTGGGGCTGCTGCTCTGGTCGCTGCTCTCGGGGCGGCGGCCGCCGGCGGACGGCACCAAGCCGCCTGGAATCGCGTCGATCCGCCCCGAGATCCCGCGCCCGGTCGTGGCGCTGCTCGACACGGCGCTGTCGCTGTCGCCGGACGATCGGAAGACCACCACTCAGGAGATCGAGCAGACGCTCGCGAAGGTCGCCCGCCCGGAGAAGGGGAAGGCGGAGCTCGTGACGCGCGTGCAGTCGGCGCACGCGACGATCGAGATCGAGGACGCGGATCCCGAGGAGGACCGGCGGCCGACGATCCCGGTCAAGGGCAAGGGCGGGCAGACCGCGCGGCCCGCGGCGGAGGCGGCGAAGCGCCTCGCGAAGGATCTGTTCGCGAAGGATCAAGCCGGGAGGGAGGGCGGCGCCGCGCGTCTCCGGCCCGGCGGCGCGCGGGCGGGGACGACGCCTCCCGCGCCGGCGCCGACCGAGGCGCTGGCGGCGGCCACGCGCCCGGACGGCAAGAGGTCGGCCCGCGCGCCGGGGCCCGAGCCGATCACGATCCCGGTGCCGGCGGCGCCGGCAACTCAAGCGCCGCCGACGCCGGTCGCGGCGGCGCTGCCGACCGCGGTCGGGGTGAAGGGCGCCGAGGGGCGGAAGCCCGCGCTGCCGGATCGCGAGACGTTCGGCCGGCTGTACGAGGCGTCGAAGCGCGCGGCGGAGCGCGACGCGGCGGCGGCCGAGGAGGTGCTGGCGGGGGGCGGGCCGGCGACGCTGCCCGAGGTGGAACCGGTGTTCGAGGAGGACGACGCGACGATCCCGGGCACCGGCGCTCCGTCGGTGCGCTTCGGGCCGTCGATCTCGGCGATCCCGGAGGCGATCCGCTTCGGTCCGCCGCCGGCGCTCCCGGCGGATCTCACGCCGGCGTTCTTCGCGCCGCCGCCGCCGAAGCCGCCGTCCGCCTCGCCGGTGACGCCGTCCGGGGTGACGGTGCCCATGGGCACGACGGGCCTGACGCCGCCCGGGGTGGCGGTGCCCGTGGACCGTACGGCGGGCGGGACGCCGCCCGGGGGTGTGCCGTATCCGAGCGCGGCGGGCCTGCGCGGCCCTCCGGCGGAGTCGTCGCCGCCGCCGGGGATGCGGCGCCAGCGTTCGCCCACGATGGGCTGGCAGGCGCCGCGCTCGCTGTCGCCGGCCGGGACGATCGCGGTCTCGGCGATCACGGCGACGGTGGTGGCGGCGCTGTGGATCTACGTCGCGCGGCGGGAGCGGCCCGTGCCGGCGGCCGCCGCGCCGGTGGAGCAGGCGGCGCCGGCCGCCGAGCCCGTCGCCGCGGCGACGGCGGCGCCGGCGCCGAGCGCTGCGACCTCCGCGAAGCGGGCGCCGGGCGCGAAGGCGCAGGGGAAGGCGCCATCCGCGAAGGAGCTGGCGGCGCAAGAGGCCGCGGCGGCGAAGGAGGCGGCGAGGGAGGCCGCGGCGGCGAAGGAGGCTGCGGCGAAGGAGGCTGCGGCGAAGGAGGCTGCGGCGAAGGAGGCTGCGGCGAAGGAGGCTGCGGCGAAGGAGGCTGCGGCGAAGGAGAAGGAAGCCGCAGCGAAGGAAGCCGCAGCGAAAGAGGCCGCAGCGAAAGAGGCCGCAGCGAAAGAGGCCGCAGCGAAAGAGGCCGCAGCGAAAGAGGCCGCAGCGAAAGAGGCGGCGGCGAAGCAGGCCGCCGGCCAGGGGCGGGAAGGGGTCAACCCCGCCACCCTGCCCAAGGGGCAGGGCGTGCTCACGGTGGGGTTCCCCGAGCCGGGGGGCGTCTATGTGACCGGCAAGTACGCGGGGGATGTCAACGAGCCGCTGGTCATCCGCTGCGGTCGTTTCTTCGTGCGCGTCGGGAAGCCCGGCAAGACGAAGTTCCCCGAGTGGCTCAGCGCGGGGGTGACGGCGCAGGTGCCGTGTCAGGGCGCCACGACCATCGATATCAAGCCGACCGCCCCGCCGAAGCCGCGAAAGAAGCGGTAACGCGGCGCCGGGAGCGGCGCTCGGACGAGGCGGGATTGAACCGCTGAGGCGCCGAGGAGATGGGCTCGGTTCTCTCGGCGTCCGGGCGGGTCCTCGTGCAGGGCGGTCGAGCGCCGCGTTGCCCAGGCTCTCCCTTGGTTTCGTGAGAGAATTGAACCACAGAGGGCGCAGAGGGCACAGAGGGAAGAGAAAGAGAGAATTGGTTATTTCTCTCTCCTCTGTGCCTCTGCGGTTCAAATCCTCTTCATCAGAGCCATAAGGGCGTCATCGCCCGAGCCGATCGAGCCTGTCCTCGGCCGCTTCGAGGCGGCTCGCGCCATCGGCCGCCTTCTGCTGCGCCTCCGCCGCCCTTCGCTCCGCCTCGTCGGCGCGCTTCCTCGCGGTCCGTGCGGCCTCCTCGGACTCCTCTGCGGCGCGGCTCATCCTGGCTGCCTCTCTCGTGAGGCGATCTGCCTCCTTGGCAGCCCGCGATGCCTCGCGGCTCGCCTGATCCCGCTCTCTCTCTGCCGCCGTGAGCTGCGCCTTCTGCTGGCGCTGCTCTGCCGCGAGCCGCTCCCGCCGCTCCCGCCGCTCGGCGGCGAGCTTCGTCTTCTGCTCGCGCTCTCTCGTGGCGCGCTGCTTCTCGCGCTCGCGCTCCTTCGCGGCGCGCTGCCCCTCGCGCTCGCGCTCTTCTGCGGCGCTCTCACGCTCTTTCGCGCCGCGCCGCCCCTCGCGCTCCTCTCCCGCCCTCTTCTGCCGCTCCGGCGGCTCCTTGGCCGCGCGCCCCCGGCGTCGCGACGGCGCCTCTGCCTTCGCCCCCTTGCTCCCGCGGCCCGTCCCGGCTTCGGCGGGCCTCTCGGAGGGCCGCCCTCGCAGCAGCCCGAGCATGTCCGAGAGATCCCCCGGCTCGAGCTCTCCCGACAGCCGCCCCCGCGCGAGCAGCTCCAGATCCGACGGGCTCGCGGTGGGGGTCGCCAGCAGCGAATCCCGCAAGCGGTCCATCGGATTGCCCTTCTCCCGATAGCCCCCCTCCGCGAAGAGCGCCGGCGCCGCCCGCAGGAGCTCGTTCACGATCGCGCGGTGCTCCTGGCTCGCGTCCTTCAGCCCCTGCGCGCCGCCCGGCCCGAGCGCCCCCCGCTGGGCCTCGCGCAGCCGCTCGCCCGCGTCGAGCAGGGCCTCCATCCGCTGCGGATAGCGGCGCGCGAGCTGGTTCAAGGTCCAGGCCGCCGCGGTCGGCCGCCGCAGCGCCTTCACGCGATCGGACGCGCCCTTGTCCCCGGCTTGCCGCAGCCGCTTCGCGAGCTCGTCCCGGGCGCGCGTGAAGTCGGCGAGCGGCTTCTTGTAAAGGGCGTCGACCTCCTCCTCGTCATCGACGTCACCCGGAGGAGGAGCACCGCCGCGCGTTCCCTTGGTTCGAGAGGCCATTCCCGCGCAAGCTCAGCCGAGCTCCCGCGAGCTTACTCCGCTCAGGCGGCCTCGGCCAGCGTCGACGGCACCTCCGGGAGCTCCCAGCCGCGCGTCCGGATCTCCTCGCTGATCCAGCGGATGTGGCGCCGCTCGTCCTGCCAGTTCGCCTCCACCATCCGTCGGACCGACTCCGGCAGATCGCTCGCCAGCGCCGAGGCATAGGCGTCGTTCGTGAGCTCCTCGTTGCCGCGCATGGCGACGAGCGCCGTCCGATCCTCGCGCGCCGACAGCTCGGTGTAGCGGCGAATGCACTGGCCGCGCTCATCGGCCTCGTCCGGCGGCGAGGCGCCGAGCGCGTCCAGGAGCTCGCGCTCGTGCCGCTCGTGATCCGCCCGGAACCCCTCGAGCTGCTTCTTGATCTCCGGCGCCTTGCACACGCCGATCGCCACGCGGTACGCCTCGGCAGCCGCCCTGTCGAGCAGGATGAGCCCCAGGATCTGCTCCAGGGCCGTCGCGTCGCCGAGCTCGCCGCCGCTCGAGGAGCGCCGCCTCGTCGCCGAGCCCGGAGCCGCCTCGGCCGCTCCTCCGGCGCCGGCGCCCCCCTCCGAGGCCTCGCCCGCGCCGCCCAGCGAGCCGCTGCGCTGGAGCTTGCCGAGCATCACGCCGTCGATGCCGGGCACCTGGTGCAGATCCTCCCAGCTCCGGAAGGGGCCGCGCTCGCTCCGGTGCTCGATGATGAGCCGAGCCCGCTCGCCGTCGACGCCCTCGATGGCCATGAGGTCTTCTTCCGTTGCCGTGTTCAGATCGATGCGCGGTTCGCGCGATGCCTTCTTGGTCATGGTCGAGCCTCCCCGGGCCGATTTGTAGGGCCGACGGAAGCCCGCCGAAAGCTGGCATGGCGGCCAATCCGGCGCGGAGCTCGAGCGGACGGCGCGCCGCGGGAGGGGATTCGTTTGCGCTGCAGGGTCGAGTCAGCGCTGGAGCGGAGCGCCACCCGCGAGGGCGGCGGCGGTCACGCGCCGGGCGGCGGCTCGGGCGACTGCGCCGGCTGCGGCTCTTCCCCGCCGCGCGCGCGGCGCGTCGCGAAGATCTTCGCGAGCGGGGCGGTCACGGTGCGGAGCGCGGGGTTCACCTCCGATGCGGCCTTGGAGACGCCGTAGGCGACGAGCGAGGGGCTCCACGCCTCGGCCGACCAGGCGAGGCGGCTGTCGGCGAGCCGTTGCCAGAGCTCCTCGACGCGCTCGAAGAGCGGCCTGATCACGTCGAGGTTGTTCAGGTCCTCGAGGACCGCCTCGGAGGAGAAGCCGGCCGCGGTGGCCACCGCCGTATGCTCGGCCATCGCGCGGCAGAGCGACCGCGTCGCCTGCTCGAAGCCCTCTCGCGCCCGCGGGATGGCGGCGCGTTCAGCCTCGTTCAGCACGACGAGATACGGTGCGAGGAGCGCGAAGGCTTCGTCGATCTTCTTGCGAGCCTTGGCGGTGGCGAGCTCGAGCTCTGCCGTGTCGATGCGGGTCGGAGTGGGCACGGGGATAAACCTCCTGATGCGATGGATGTGGAGCGGTGAAAAACAACCAACGTGGCGGAACGCCGCCGTATCGATGTCCCGAGGAGCGCATCGCCGGAGCGTCTGTCAAGGGAGCACATCGACGAATCGACGTGGATCATCGAAAAACCGATGTGGATCATCGAAAAACCGAGGTGGGGCAGCAGAAAACCGACGTGAGGGATCGAGAGGGCGATGGGGGACAGCAAAAAACCGACGTGCGCCATCGGAGGACCGATGCGCGCCATCGGCGGCGCGAGGTGGGGGTCGGGAGAGCGAGGCGCACCTCGCCGCATCGCCCGGCGATCGGGGATTGGCTATCCCGGCTCGCCCTCGCGCGCGAGCTGCGCGAGCTCGACGAACGCTGCGAGCGCGCGGGCGTGATGCTTGTAGGCCGTCGAGCGAGGGAGCCCGCGCCGCCTCGCGATCTCCGCCATGGGGATCTCCTCCACGTGGCGATCGAGGAGCAGCGCTCGATGCTCGGGCGCGAGCGCGTCGATCCACGAGCGCACCAGCCGGCGCTGCTGTTCGCTCCCGATCAGCTCCTCGGCGCCGGGGCGCTCGTCCGCGACCGCGAGGTCCGGCGCTTCTTCGAGGAGCACCTCGCGCCGGTGGCGCTGGCGCTCGTGATAATGGGCGGCGACGTGGACGGCGATGCGGTTCATCCAGCGCGCCGGCGCGGCGCGCGCCGGGTCGTACCGCGAGAGGCTCGTGAAGGCCGAGAGGAGGACCTCCTGCGCGAGATCCGGCTGATCGTCGCGCGGGACCCCGAGCCGCCTCAGCCAGCCGAGCACGGCGCGAACGCTCTCCTCCCGGAACAGGCGCCCCGGCATCTGCACCTCCGCGGCCGGCTTTGCCGCCGCCGGGAGAGGCCTGCAGGCGAGGGGCGCCGTGTCCGCCCCGTTCGTTCGTGACGATGCATTCACGGATGAGAAATCCGGGCGCTGCCTGCGATCCGTGGCGAAATCGACCGACCCCCGAACGGTCTTCCTGGCGCGCGGAGCCGAGGGGGCCGGGTCGACTCGGGAGGTTCACGGCGGCCGTAGCGCGGCGTCGATCGAGGGCAGGAACAAGCTGTCCGGGAATGCGGCACGGAAGCGCTCGGCCCGCGCGGCGGCCTCGTCGCGCCGTCCAGCCACGACCAGGACGCGGACGGCCAGGGCCTCGCGCTGCTC
Source organism: Sorangium sp. So ce836 (assembly GCF_028553905.1). NCBI lineage: Bacteria > Pseudomonadati > Myxococcota > Polyangiales > Polyangiaceae > Sorangium > Sorangium sp. So ce836. The sequence goes on from NZ_CP102233.1 coordinate 13,700,205, forward strand.
GGTGCTCGAGCCGCGCGGGTATCTCCGCGCGTGCCGATCCAGGAGCTCGAGCGCTTCCATCGCTCGCCCGGCCCCGAGCGCGGCATCGGCGCGGCCGAGCAGGCCGATGTCCGCGCCGCCGCCCTGGGGGGCGGCTCCCTGCGCGGCGCCGGGCGCGGCCCTCCGCGCGGCGCTGCGCGCAGCACGTCCTGATGCCGGGACGGCGGTCGCCGGCGCCGTACCGGCGGTCGCCGGTACGGCTGCGGCTGGCGCGGCTGCGGCTGGCGCGGCTGCGGCTGGCGCGGCAGGCGGGCCTCCGGGCGGGGTCGCGCCGGCAGCCGCGGGCAGCCTGCCGGCGATCTCGTCGCGCCGGATCTCGATCGCGGCCAGGGGCGGATCCGGACCGAGCGCATGGATCGCTCCGGCGCTGGCGGCCGCGCCGCTCAGGAACAGCGCGGTTCCCGCGGCGGCGAGCTTCGCGCGCGAGGTCGTCACGGCCGCCGTGGCGAGCCGCGGCCGCGCGATCATGGCCATGAGCGCCGCGCCGCCCGGGGAGCGCGGGGGCGGCGCGCGCAGCGGATCGCACGGCGCACCGCGAGCGCCGCCGCCGGCGGCGAGGGACGCCTGAAGCCGGGCCCAGAGCGGAGCCGCGAGCGCCTCGGCTGGCGCATCGAGCCCGCGGGCGCCCCCATCGAGCAACAGCGGCGCGGGCGAGAGGACGCCTGGCACCATGGTCATGCGCGAGCCGCGCAGCCCGAGCGCGTGGCGGTCGCGGGCGTCGAGCCGCCTCGCGGCAGCCTCGAACTCGTCGCGGGCGCGCCGCAGCCGGTCCCACGCAGTGTTCTGGGAGATGTGGAACGCCTGCGCGATATCGCGCATCGACACGCCATCGAGATCGTGCAGGATGAAGATGGGACGCCGGCGTTTCTCGATGTGCTGAATGAGCTGCCGGACCAGCTGCCCCGTCTCCGCCTGCGCGTGGAGCTGCTCCACGTCGAGCCCGGGATCCGCGACGTCCACGGCCTGGTCGTGCTCGGAGAGCAGCTCTCGAACGTTCCTGGCGAGCTGCCGATGTCGCAGCGCGATCCGCGAGGCGATCGCCGAGAGCCACGCATTCAGGGAGCCGCCGGGCTGGTAATCTGGAAGGCGCCGGTGGACGACCAGGAAGACCTCGTGGGCGACGTCCTCGAGGTCGCGCGACTCGACCCCCAGCCGCCAGAGCAGCCGGAGCACGGTAGCGTGCGAGGAGCGATAGACCTCCTCGAACGACGGCCGCACGGGCTCGGCCTCCGGAGCAGCAGGGGGCGGCGCAGGAACGGCCCCGGGGGGCGCTGGGGCGACGGCGGGAGGCGGGGCGGGCGGGGGCGTGGAGCGGGAGCGCGGGTCGCTCATCGGTACAAATTCCGGCGGCGGGGCGCGCTTCGTGGCGAAATCGTACGCCGGGGGGAAGAAAAGTGGCGCGGCGGTCGGAAGCGCGCTCGGCGCCCGCCTCGCTGCCTCGTTCAGGTGGGATCGCACGCCGTCGCGGATGCGTGGTGTCGACCCCATCGTGGATGCGTGGTGTCGACCCCATCGTGGATGCGTGGTGTCGACCGGGCGCGAGCCGCGGGCGCACCGCCTCTTCCCGGCGCGTTCGGGGCGTGGTCTTCTCGCCGCCCGAGCGGCGGTCGCGCTGGGCCGGTGTGCGGGCTCCGTGGCCGGTGAGGGCTCGATGTGGCGAGGTGCTTCGATGGAACGGCGTGCTGTGCGAGCGAACGTGCTGATGGGGAGCCTGGCGGCGGCGCTGATTGCCGCCGGCGTGGGGGCCGGCGGCTGCACCCAGCGCCTCATCGTCATCTGCGACGACCCGAACACGCCCGAGCAAGAGCTGTGCAGCGCCGTCATCGACAGGTACCGGGCGGAGCGCTGCGAGGAGGCCGGCCCCGGCGCGGAGGGCTGCGAGGACGCGGGCGCGCCCGGCGAGCCCGACCCGCAGGAGCAGCCTGGCACGCCGGAGGATCCGGAGGGTGAGGAGGGCGGCGCCGGCGCGAGCACCTGCTCCGGACAGTGCGTGCCCGGCAGGCCGCTCGGGTGGTTCGAGCCGCTGCTGCTCTGGTTCGGGTCGCCGGGCGACGCGCCGCCGGAGTGCCCGCCCCAGGCGCCGGTCTTCGGCTACGAGGGCCACGGGGATCTCGTGGTCGAGCCGCACCGGTGCGCGGCGTGCGCGTGCGATCCGGCGGACGCCGCGTGCGAGCTGCCCGAGGCGTGGGCCGCCTACGACACGCGGGCGTGCGGCGCCACCGCCGGCGCGGAGCGGACGTCCTTCGCGGCGCCCGAAGGCTGGGACGGCGCGTGCACCGCGGCGCGCGCGATCCCGGCCGGGGCGGCGTGCGGCGGTGGGCCGTGCGCGCAGTCGCTCGAGATCCAGGCGCCGCGCGTGGTGCCGGGGGCCTGCGCTCCGCGGCGCGCCGAGCCGCCGCCGGCGCCGCCCGCCGTCCGCTGGGGGACGTACGCCAGGGCGTGCGTCGGCGTGGCGATCGGGCGGTGCGCGGATCCCGGGGCGGTGTGCGCCCCGGCGCCGCAGGCGGGCAATGCTGCGCCGCCGGTCGGCTTCTCGACGTGCATCATCCATCACAACGTGGTCGACGAATGCCCGTCGTTCTCGCCCTACTCCGAGCGCCACGTCTTCTACCAGGGCGCGGAGGACACGCGCGCCTGCACGGAGTGCTCGTGCGGCGAGCCGACCGGCGGGGCGTGCAGCATCCTCGCCTCGGCCTACAGCGACAGCCGGTGCTCGCAGCTCGTGGTCAGCGCGCGGGTGTCGTCCGAGGCGACCTTCTGCGGCGCGGTCCCGCGCGGGGTGGCGCTCGGGAGCAAGTCGGCCAGCGTCGTCGACGTCGAGCCGGGGACCTGCGCGCCGGGCGGCGGGGAGCCGACGGGAGGCGTCGCCCCGCGCGAGGCGATGACGTTCTGCTGCCTCCCGCAGTAGCCGCGAGCCGCGGTGCGGAGGAGCGGGCTCGTTGGCGGATGATTTACGGATGCCGGGGGCGGCCCGGTTGTGGTTGTGCGGTGTGGGGCGTGTAGGCCTGACCGGAGGCGCGTGCGGTGTGGGGCGTGTAGGCCTGACCGGAGGCGCCACCGCAGCGGGGCAGAGGACAGAGGAGGGGCACCCGAGGGCACGCAGGAGGGGGGCAGGAGCTCGCCCGCGGGCTCGTTGTGAGCGGAGCCGCTGCGTGTCGCGACGCAGGGATGAATTTGTGAAAATCTGGTGCGCGTGTTCGTAATGCATCGTTGTGGGGAGCGCCGGTCCCGGGCTCATGGGGCCGATACGTAAAAAGGTGGTCGAGGCCGCCAGGGGGCCTTCCTGGGGCGCTGCGGGTGTGGTCTTCTCGCGCTCGGCACAGCGGCACAGCGGCGCAGCGGCCCAGCAGCCCAGCGGCCAGCAGCCCAGCGGCGCGCGGTTCGTGCCCTCGCCGTCGGCGGTGCGCTGTGCCAGGACCCGGAGATCCTTCGATGAATGCGCGGAATTGGCGATGGCTGACGGTGGTGGTGGGCGGCGCGATCCCCGCGCTGCTCATGGCCGGGATCGGCGGCGGCGGCTGTACCGACGACGCCTACTGGTACAGCTGCGACGACGCTAGCCCGCCGACGATCGACAACAAGCCCTGCCGTGATGCCGGTCCCATCACGGACCTCTGTGACGGCGGGGACGACTGCGACGATGCGGGGACCGGTGCAGGCGGCGCCGGTACCGGTGGAGGCGAGGAGGAGGGCGGGGGGGACGGCATCGGCGGCGGCATGTCGTCCCTCTGCGTGGGGCAGTGCGTGCCCAGGGAGCCGCCGGGGTGGTTCGAGCCGCTGCTGCTCTGGATGGGCCCGCCGGACAGGGCGCCGGACTGCCCGGCGACGGCGCCGGTCCCGGGGTTCGAGCTCCACGCGGATCTCGTGGTGGAGCCGTACCGGTGCGCGGCCTGCGCCTGCGATCCGCCGGACGCCTCGTGCGAGGTGCCGGCGCCGTGGAGCGCCGTCGACTCCTCGACGTGCCCGGCCGGTCCCGGAGCGCAGCGGACGCCGTTCGCAGCCCCCGAGGCGTGGGACGGCACCTGCACGACGGCGAACGCGATCCCGGCCGGGCAGGCGTGCGCCGGCGGGCCGTGCGCGCAGTCGCTCGACATCCCGGCGCCGCGCGTGCGCGCGGGCGCGTGCGCGCCGTCGGTGGTCGAGGAGCCTGGCGAGGAGCCCGGGGAGCCGCAGGGGGGCTTCCGCTGGGCGACGCTGGCCAGGGCGTGCGCCGGCGTCACCCCGCCCGCGCCGTGCGGCGGTCCAGGGACGAGGTGCTCCCCGGCGCCGCCGGAGGGCGACGCGGCGCCGCCGGGGGGCTTCCTCACCTGCATCCTGCACCACGAAGGGGAGCACGAGTGCCCGCCGACGTATCCTTCACGGCGCGTCGTCTACGAGGGCGCAGAGGACTCGCGCGGCTGCACGGCGTGCACGTGCGGCGAGCCGAGCGGAGGGGCGTGCAGCGTGTGGGTCTCTGCGTTCAGCGACGCGGCGTGCTCCGACGGCGTCGTCAGCGTCCTGATGTCGTCCGAGGCTTCCTTCTGCGGCGCGATCGCTCCCGGCACGGCGCTCGGGAGCAAGTCGGCGGCCGTCGTCGACCTCGAACCAGGGAGCTGCACGCCGGGCGGCGGGGAACCGATCGGAGACGTCGCGCCGCGCGGGGCGGTCACGTTCTGCTGCCTGGACCGGCAGCCGCAGCCGCCGGAACCACCGCGGCTGTGGAACCCCGAGCTCGGATAGCGCCGCCCTGACGAGGCGCGGCGATGCGCGGCGCGAGCGGCGGAGGGGAGGAGCGCCGCTGCCGTCGAGCGCCTCTCGACCGCGGGGCTTCGCGTGAGGTGGCGCTCCTGCGACCAGCGTCCGCCCGGTGAACGGGGACGCTGCTCAGAACGAGGCGACGAAGCGCAACGTGACAGCGCCCGAAGCCGCACCGGCGAAGGCCGCTTCGCCGTCGTCGAACCAGAGCCGCGGCCGCCGGGCGTTGACCAGCAGATCTGCGGCGAGCTGCGCGGCAAGGCGAGGCGCCAAGGGCACCTCTGCGCCTGCCCGGAGCCCCAGCCCGAGGTGGACCCGCGTTTCCAGGAAGGTCTCCTTGGCGCGCAGGTAGCTTCGGCGCTGACCGGCCGTGATGACGCCGCAACCGAAGAACCATGTCCCGTGCAGGCAGGAAACGAGGGATCCTCCGAGCCACGAGGTGTCGACGGTCAGGTCCGGCCGTGGCGCGGTGGTGACCGGGAGATCGCCGCGCGCCTCGAGCAGGAGCGACGCGTCGGGCCAGCGGAGCCCGACGAAGCCGGAGAAGCCCACGGACAGGCCCGGGGCGAAGCCGGCGGCCAGCACGGGGCCGGCGCCGAGCTGGAGCTTCGGCGGAGCCGGCGCGGGAGCGGAGGGCGGCGCCGGCTGTGCCGGTGACAGAGCGCGATGGGGAGCCGGAGGCGCCGGAGGCGGCGGCGGAGCGGCCTGCGCTCGCGACGACGCAGGCGGCGGCGGCTCGGGAGCGGCCGGCGGCGGCCCGGGAGCGGCCGGCGGCGGCCCGGGAGCGGCCGGCGGCGGCCCGGGCGGGGGCGCCTCGGCCGAAGCCGTCGCGTCGGGCGCGCTCGGCGAAAGGAGCGGGCGCATGGCGACGCTCAGCGTGAGGGTGACGTCGTCGACGAGCGCGCGGCAGTCCGCGGCCGAGCGCTCCTGCTCTCCGCGCAGCTGACCGCCGCCGTCGTACAGCGCGATCGCCGCCTCGAACGCGTGCGCTCGGCGCGCGAGGGCCACCTCCACCCGCCACCCGCCGTCCGGCGAGAACGGGTCGACGCCGCCGAGCCGCGTGGCCAGGGCGTTGCGGAAGCCCTCCTCGTCGGGGCACGCCGCGGCGCCGGGATCGCGCGCGTAGGACAGCCGCGCCCCGCCGGGCAGCACCTCGCCGGCGGCCGACGGCGCCGCGAGGAGCGAGAGCCCGGCGGCGATGGACCCGGCGATGACGTGACTGGGCCGCAGCGTCCGCAAGCGGGGTCTATTTACGGGAGACGCTCTCGATGTGGAACCCCCGGCGGCGATCGGGGGCGCCGGGCTTGCGCAAGCGCGGAGCGCGGCCCGTGAGGGGCGGCAAGGGGCGTTCTTGACGTCAGGAGCCGGTGGAATCGAAGAGCGCTTTCGCGTCGGTGATGAGAACGGCGCGGCGGAGCCAGCGGTCGAGCTCGGTCATGTCGGTGCTCGCGAGGACGCGCTCGCGGACCTCCGGGGGGATCTCCAGGCCGCGCGCTTCGAGCACCGTCAGCACGGCGCTCGCGGCCTCTTCTCGCCGCCCCTCCAGCTGACCCTCCAACCGACCCTTGGCCACGTAACTGCGCGCGAAATCGCTCTGGAACTCGTAACCGCTCTTCATTTGCGCCTCCAGGCTCCGCCTCGCTGCTTCGTTCAGAGAGGATAGCACCACATCGAGGTAGAGGGCTTGCTGCTCCTGATCCAGCCCGGCAGCGGCCGCCAGGGCAGCCATCGCGATCGCCAGGCCGGCCGCGCTCTGCCCGTGCGCCATGACCGACAGCACCGCGACCTCGGGCCTGGCTCGGGCGTCGGCCGGCTCGGTCACGACCGGGACGGCGCTGGGGCCGAGCACGTAAGGCCTGAGCCTCCAGTCGGGCGGACCCAGGTCGATCGGCTGGGCGCTCCAGGCGGCGATCGCCTCGTCGGTGGTCGCGACGAGCAGGCAGACCCGGCACCGGTAACGCGCGCGGACCGCCACGAGATAGGAGGGCCAGGCGTATTCCTTGTCAGGGTCCCGACCGAGCTGCGCTTCGACGACGATCGCGAGCACGGGGCGGCCGTCGAGCAGGAGCACGACGAGATCGGCGCGGTGCTCCACAGGGACGATCTCGGTCAGGTCGGCCGGCTCGACGCGCGCCTCGGTGAACCGCGGCACCGGCGCGCCCAGGGTGTCACGCAGCACCTCGACCGCCAGCGTCGGCCGGTTGCGGAAGAGGTGCAGCAGCGCCTCATGGATCATCGATGGCATGATGGGGTCCTCTCGGCCGGGCCAGCAGAGAGAGCGCTTCACGAGCGCGTGCCATCCCGCAGGGGCGGCGCCGGGGAGAAGCAGCTGGCTCCTACATGATTTTTACGGGCACGAGGAGCGACCGATTTGCCTTTGTGCCCTGCCCGCCGCGCTCCGGCGTAGCTCGCGGGCCATCCTCGGCTCGGCCGAGGCAAGCCATGCCGTCGTCCGCCCGCGAGGGACATGGCACATTCCGTCTCACCCCATCACAGCGTGGGCCACGCCGGGGGGATGACCGGCGCCAGAGGCCGTGATCTTGTCGTGTCCGCAATGGCACACGGGTTGCGTGCATGCCGCCGCATGAGGCGCACTTCCATTTCTGCTCTCGCATTCATGTCGGTCGTCCCCCTCTGCATGGCGTTCGCGTGTGGTTCCGTCGAGACGCCGCAACCCGTCATCCCGGACGACGGCGACGACCCGACGAGCCCGGAGCCGACGTCCGCTTGCGAGCCCCGACAGGCCGGGCTCTCGGCGGATTTCGAGCTCACGATCGAGGGCTGGCGGGGCGACACGAACGGTTACTTTCTGTACAACGTCGCCGCGCCCTGCCAGGTGGAGGCGGCCACCCCGACGTCGCGCGACCTTCGCTGTACGGAGGGCGACGGCGCCGAGCACAGCCTGACGCTCACCATCGCCGATTCCCGCATTGCCGGCGCCATTCCCTCGAACGGTCCCGTGTTCCTGCGGGCGGCGCGGACCGACGCGGAGTTCGGCGAGAACCAATGGTTCGTGGTGCGCGCCGGCTCCGAGGTCACGGGCGCGCTGCTCGCGGGGGGCCTCCGGGCTGGCCACGAGACGCCAGAGGCCGGCGACGGCTATTTCTCGCCGATCGGGATGGTGCTCGGCCCGGAGGAAGGATGCCCCGTGGAGGTCGAGGACCAATGCTTGAACCGCCGCAGAGCACGGATGGGCTTCTGGGTCGACGACATCCCGGGCGCGTCGATCCTCGACGGTCACGAGGGGGATATCGACGCGAGCGGGACGTATCGTGCGGTCGTGGGCGCAAGCGTGGACCACATGCAGGGAGGCTTGCTCTCCTGCGGGGGCGACGATCCGCGCTACGGAGATGATCTGCGCGTCTTGATCGGAGCGAAAGCGCAGGAGTGACCTCCGGGGACCGCTCGATGAGCGCTGCGACCGGGGCGCGGCGGCTGCGCCGCGAGCCGTTCCGCTGAGCGACGCCGCGGGCACTTGCGCCGCCCCGCGCCTCCGCGGAACGACTACGGCTTCAGGCAAACCGCTTCCAGGTTGTTGCCGTCGGGGTCGTGCAGGAAAGCGGCGTAGTACGTCGGGCTGTAATCCGCGCGCACGCCGGGCTTGCCGTTGTCGCGGCCGCCGGCCGAGAGGCCCTCTCGGTGGAACCGATCGACCGCGGCACGATCCGCGGCGCGCAGGGCGATGTGCGCGCCGGGGCCGCGGGGGCCGTCGTCCGCTTGCAGATAGAGGGCCGGTGCGCCCTCGGGGCCGAAGCTCGCGGAAGCTTCGTCGCGGGAGCACAGCACGTGGCCGAGCGGCGCGAGCGCGGCGGTGTAGAAGCGCACGCTCGCGTCGATGTCCTTCACCTTCACGCCGATGTGATCGTACATGGTGTCTCCTCCGGAGGACGGCCCATGGTGGGTGGCCGCCTCGTGGGGGACCCTAACGACGGAGCGCGGGGCGTTCTTGGAGAATGTTGCGATCGAGGCGCGCTGCGACGTCTCTCGGCCACCCCACCCGCCACCACGGTCCGGTGAGAACGGAGAGGCGCGGCCGAGCCGCCTCGCGATTGTGCCTGGGAGCCGTTGCTCGTCGACCCTTCAAGAGCAGAAGCTGCGCGTGAGCGCTCGGCCCAGAGATGGCAATCAGAGGAGGTGGGAGGTGCGTGATGATCCTTCGGGCGATCGCTGCCGCTGCGATGCTGAATCTCGTTTCTGTGCCAGTCTTTGCGCAGCCGGCAACCCGCGGAAGATGCGAGAATGCGTGCGATGCCGGAACCGAGAGGGTCGAGGCGTTCTGTCGAATCATTCCAGACAGAGCTCTCCGCGAACGATGCTGGGTCGCATCGATCTCGTGCAATGCCGCGTGCAAGCACGAATGTAGGGGCCGTTCTGCTGGTGAGCCGAGCGCTGGTGCGTATGGCTGGCCTCGCACGCTTGACGCGATGCTGAACAACGTTAGCATGCAGCTATGGAAAACGTCTGGGCGGAACGGAAGCTGACCTTCATCCCGCACGGTTCGGACGAGCGTTTCTTCCTGTTCGTCTGGCTCGGCCGCCCCTATACGGAGCCCGGGAGGGCCTGGCGGGTGGACCTGGAGATACAGCAGGGGACGGACGAGCCACTGCGGACACACGCGAGCGGCGACGACTCGATGCAGGCGCTCCAGACGGCGTTGGCTGCGATTCCAGATCTGCTCAGCCGGTGGCGGGATCGAGGGAGACTGACATGGGAGGGGTCTGACGGGACGGGGTTCGGGGACTAGCGATCAAGCTGCGACGTGTGGCCGGCCCGCTCGCATCCGCCAGGAAGCGGGGATTAGCCGAGGTCGTGATATCGTCCCGTTGTTATCTCCGAGCAGATCTCGGAGCCCGGTTCCGTGGGCTTGGGGCAAGCTTTGTCGCTTTGGCAACGGCCTCCCTGAGCTCTGGCGTTGCAGCCTTAGGGCGTCGGTTGGCGCCGTTGGAGGTCGTCCCGTTCTCCGCGCTCTCTACGCGCAAGCGTTCCAGGAGGACGGACGCGGGCTCGTCGTTCGGGTCCTGGGGGACGAGCTCGCCGCGGAAGGCTTTGGCGAGTATCGATGTGTCGCAGCGAGCGACCTGCCGCGCCAAGTTCGCTAGTATATCACCAATTTTATATATTCCTACCAGGAGGGACTCGACAACCTTCGTGAGCCGGCGCTGCTCTGCGGAGGGAGCGAGGGGTACCGGCCAATTGCGCATTCGTTCCGCCGTCAAGTGAAGAATTCCAACGCCTGGCGCCATTGCGGCGAAATTGCCCAACAGTGCGTCTTGGAGGAATGCGAGATGTAACCAGTCTCCGATAAGATCCTCTGACCACGGGCGAATGCGTAGTACCGTCGCTTGGAAACAGCAGTCTTGGATCTCGCCTCTCCATATGGCAGGCTTCCCGACCTCTGTAGGGCTACCGGACGCTTCGTTCAGAAGGACGTCGCCAGGCCGCAGAAAGAGCCGTTCGGGATCGGCGAAACCCATCTTTTGAACGTCGGAGAGATCGAGGCCACGCCAGGTAATATTTGCTGCGCGAACGTAGGGATACTCTGCTTCCCCTGCATACTCCGGCGCACGGCGCTGTCCAAGCTGGATCTCTGCGACCTCGGATAGCCCAGCCCAGCACCATCCCTCGGGCAACTCCGGCAGCTCGCTCGCATCCACCGACTCCGGCTCCTCGTACCGATCCTTCCACCGATCGTCCTCCGGCACTTTCCCCTTCGCCCGCATCTTGGCGAGCTCCGCCTCCTCCCATCGCCGCCGCCGCTCGGCGCGGATGCGCTTCAGCAGCTCCTCGGCCGGCTCCACGTCGGGGTTCTTCTCCCGCCAATCGGCGGTGAGGTCGCCGCGGAAGGCGGCCGCGAGCACCGACTTGCGGAAGCGCTCGAGGAGCGCGGGGATGGCGTCGAGCGCCTCCTTGGCGCGGCGGCTCTTGGTGGTGAGGAAGTCGATCTTGGCGACGATGCGGAGTTGTTCGTCATAGGGAGGAAGAAGCACCGGTAGGTCGCGCAAGATTGCGCCGCTGATCTTCGGCATGTTGCCCGCGGTGCCGGTTGCCTTCGCGCGTAAGTATGTTTTTGCCTCATGGGAATTGATGAATCGCCAGAGGTACCCAGTATCGACGAACCGCTCGCGCGGCCTGATTCGCATCATCAGATCTGGGTATATGTAAGTTTTCTGGGGACCATCGAAGATGGCAGCTGTTCCGACGTAGTCGAGCGTGTTGGCGCGCTGGACAAGTATATCCCCCGGCTTCAGCCAGAACTTCGCATCCGCAGGGATTGACTCTGTAATTCTCTTTATTGTGTCGTTGTTTAGGATGAGTTGCCCACTCGTCGTCGCGCTCAACCTAAGGGTCAACGTTCCAGCGGCTGTCGGCGTGCTTGGTGGTGAGTAGCCGTTTGTGGGGCCTTCGGCGAGCAGGTTGCCAAGTTGCGTGCAAGCCCATCCTTGCGGCAAATCGTCAGTCACGTATTTGCCCCCAGTGTCACTTGGAGCGCTTCCATCTCCTCCATCGCCACCCGCAGCTTCTCCATGATCTCCGCCGCGATCTCCTCCGGCTCCGGCAGCTCATCCGCCCCGTGCACGCTTTCATCCCTCAGCCACGCGATATCGAGGTTATCCCCTCTCCCCTTGACCTCCTCCCGCGTGAACCTCCGGAACCGCCCCTCTTCCCCCTGATCCTTCCGCCTGCTCTTCCCGTACGGATCGCTCCCGTACGCCTTCTCGAACTCCGCGAAGTGCTGGCGCGTCAGCGGCGTGCGCTTCCCGAACGACGGCATGTTCGCCCGCATGTCGTACACCCACACCGCCCGGGTGTTCCCGGTGTCCGTCTGCCCGCGCGTGAAGAACAGCACGTTCGTCTTCACCCCCTGCGCGTAGAAGATCCCGGTCGGCAGCCGCAGGATCGTGTGCAGATCGCACTTGTTCATCAGGTCGCGCCGCACCTCCGTCCCCACGTTCTCCTCGAAGAGCACGTTGTCCGGCAGCACCACCGCCGCCCTCCCGCCCGGCTTCAGCCCGCGATAGACATGCTGCAAGAACGCGATCTGCTTGTTCGACGTCGGATACGTGAAGTCGTCCCGCGTCGGCAGCCCGCCGCCCTTCTTGGTCCCGAACGGCGGGTTCGTGAGGATCACGTCCGCCTTCGCGAGCCCCGCCCCCAGGTTGGAGAGCGAGTCCCCGAGCTCCAGCGCGGCCTCGATGTCGTGCAGCATCAGGTTCATCAGCGCGAGCCGGTGCGCGTCCTGCACCAGCTCGACCCCGTAGAACGCCTGCTTCTTCTGGAAGCGCTGCTCGGCCTCGCTCAGCTGGAACAGCCCGTCCGTCTGCTCCTTGATGTACCGGTCCGCCGCGATCAGAAACCCCGCCGTCCCCGCGGCCGGATCCTGCACCAGCTCGCCGGCCGCCGGCTTCACCACGTGCACCATCGCGTCGATGAGCGGCCGCGGCGTGAAGTACTGCCCGGCGCCCGACTTCTTCTCGGCCGCGTTCTTCTCGAGCAGCCCCTCGTACAGGTCGCCGAGCCCCTCGGTCTTCGCCGAGTACCAGTCGAGCTCGTCGATCGCGTCGACGAGCTTCTTCAGGTTCCGCGGCTGCGTGAGCATCGTCTGCGCGTTCGCGAAGATCGCCTGCACCCGGCCAGAGCCCCGCGTGCCGAGGTGAAGCAGGAGCTCCCGGTAGAACGTGAGCTGCTCGACGCCGTCCCTCGCCTCGAGGTCGCCCCAGCGGTACCCCTTGGGCAAGAGCTTCTCCTGCTCGGTCTCCTTCATCATCTTGAGAAAGAGCAGGTAAGTCAGCTCGGTGACGTACTGGTGGTAGGTGATGCCGTCGTCGCGGAGGACGTGGCAAAGGCTCCAGAGCTTCTGGACGATATCCTGGGTGGTCATGGCGCGGGCGCTCGGAAGCGATTGGTACGCCGAGCCGGCAAAGAGATCCACAGGGTCGTGCAGGCGGGACGGCGCGCCGGGCTCATCGCTCCCAGGGGGCGACGGCCGACGCGAGGCGGCAGCGCGACGAGAGGCGGCGGGAAGGCGCTGGCGGGTTACCCGCGCCTCGTCGCGCGCACGACCGAGGGGCGACAGATGTGCGCTGCCGCCCCCGCGGGCGTGCGCGTGCTACCTTCCAGGTCATGAAGTCGGTCGTCGATGTCGCGAAAGACCTGGCCCTCGCCCACAAGAGAGCGGACCCGGACATCCAGCAGATCTGGATGATCGAGGATCCGGCGGGCAGCGAGGTTCGCCTGCTCGAGGTCTCCGGCTCCGTGGGCAACGTCGGCGCCATCATGCCCTTCCGCTTCAACGCTCGTCCCCCGGACGTGCCCTACCCGTCGGTCGTCATCCTGCTCAGCCCCGAGGAGAAGACCCAGCTCGATCGCAACGAGCTGGAGCTCCCCGCGATCTGGGGTGCTTCCCCGAAGCTCGTCCTGATCGCGTGAGCTGAGCGCATGGCAGCAGACATCGAGAAGCTTCTGCGCCGGTGGCTCAGCCAGACGGAGGCGGAGCTCAACACCACACCCGCGGATGTCGCGCGCTGTCAGGCCGCCTTCGTCAACCTCAAACAGCACGTCGAAGAGCTCCTGGGGAGCTACTTCCCGCCGATCAAGCTCTCCGCGAGGCTGTGGTCCGATGCGCTGCTCCGGCAGGCGGACGCAGATCTTCGTGCGGCCGAGGCGCTCGCCCGAGAAGGCGGATCGGCCTCGGTGCTCTGCATGCTGCTGCAGATGGTCTTCGAGAAGCTCGCGAAGGCGGCGCTGGCACGGTTCGATGCGCAGTGCTTCATCGCCTTCCGGGTGTCACATGCCGCCGCATCGCGGCTCGTGAGCACGATCAAGAACCACGGCGCCTTCGTCGACCTCCGCTACAAGTGGAGGGACGTGCTGCCCCTCGTCCAGGCCCTTGAGCGGGCACACCCCGCGCTCGCACGAGGAGGGCCTCACCTCGAGTACCCGTGGGAGGCCGGCGACCGGATGGGCTTGCCGGAGGAGCTGCCGATCGTCCGACAGTTCGATGATCCGCTGGATCCCAAGGGACCGCGGCTCCTCCGCTTTGCGCGCGAGCTGCACGACCGCTTCGACGAGCTGTTCCCTTGAGCCCGCCGGCCGCGCACCGCTCACCCCGCGCTCCGCCAGATCTCCTCCCGCAGATCCCCCAGCACCTCCTCGATCTTCCCCTCGAACACCTTGTCGAGGTGCTTGAACCCCCCGTGCGACCGGAACGCCTCGCCCTCGTCGAGCACCTTCCGGTCGACGACCTTCTCCTTCTTGAGCTGCCCCCCGATGCGCCGCAGCCAGTCGCGCTGCGGCGTCGTCCAGCTCCGGCTCGCCAGGATCCGCTGCAAGGCGCGGTCGACCCGCTCGTCGTACGCCACGAGCGCGTCCCCGAGCGCCGCCTGCCGGATGTAGCCGACGATCGACGCGGCGATGTCGGCGTTCGTCTTCTGCCGCCACGCCTGCTGCAGCGCCGCCTCGGTGTAGCCCTTCGCGTCGAGCGAAAGCTGCAGCTCCCGGAGCTGCGCCCGCGTCAGCTCCCGCGGCCGCTGCGTGACCACCACGAGCGCCGGGATCTTGTTCATGTTCTCGCGCAGGAAGGCGGTGAACCCGTCGAGGTAGTCCTCGGGCCGCTCGCCCGTGCCGTAGCCGATCTCCGTCCGGACCAGCCGATCCGTGCCCTCGTGCACGTAGAGCGGCCGCCCGTCGCCCGAGGGGCCGTCGAGCACCGAGACGACGTACTGGTGCTCCTGGAACCACCGCGCGGCCTGCTCCACCGTCTGCCGCTTGAGCAGGCCGCACAGCTCCTTCGGCGGCATCCCGGCGATGCCCTCGAACCGGCCGAGCGCCTCGCCCTTCAGCGTCTGACGCCGCCGCTGGAGCTTGCCGATGAGCTGATCGAGCACCACCTGCCGCGCCTCGGCGTCGGCCAGCGTCGTGAGCTCCCGGACGAGCTGCTGAAACGAGATGTTCGGCGCCGGGACGACCGGCTTCATCTCGGTGTACCGCTCCAGCGCGGCGTACAGGTCCACGGCGTCGAAGATGCGAAAGACCGCCTTCTCGATCTCCGGGCAGAGGCGCGTCGCGCGGCCGAGCATCTGCTCGTACAGGATGCGGCTCTTCACCCGCCGCAGAAACACGATGTTCGCGATCCTCGGCACGTCGATGCCCGTCGTGAGCAGGTCGACGGTGACGGCGACGTTGGGCAAGCGCTCGTTCTTGAAGCGGCGGATGAGCTGCAGCGGCTGGTCGGACGCGCCGGTGATCTTGAGCACCGCGTCGTCGTCGATGCCGCCGTACCTCGCCGCGAACGCCTCCTTCAGCAAACGCACGACCATGTCGGCGTGCGTGTCGGTGGCGGCGAAGATCAGCGTCTTGCCGTCGCCCCTCGGATCGAGGTGCTGCGCGAGCGCGCCGCACACCACGCGGTTGAACGCCTCGGTGATCACCCGCTTGTTGAAGCCCTCGATGTCGATCTTCACCTCGTCCTCGAGGTGGATCAGGTCGAGCTGCTGCGTGGCCGGGTCGAAGACGCTCACCTGCTCGCCCTTCGCCCAGCGGATCCCGCTCTCGGCGAGCTCGGTGACGATGCGGACCGGCAGCTCGTGGTCGACGAGGCAGCCGTCGATCACCGCCTCGCGGTACGAGTAGCGGAACGTCGGCTCGCCGAAGATCTCCGTCGTGTGCAGGGCCGGCGTCGCGGTGAGCCCGATCTTCACCGCGTCGAAGTGGTCGAGGATGCGCCGGTACTTCGAGATGTAGTCGTCGAGATCGCGGAAGCCGAGCTCCGCGTCGCTCATCTCCCGGTCGAGGCCGTAGCCGCGGTGGCACTCGTCGACCACGAGGCAATCGTACTGATCGACCGGCGGCGTCTCGCCGGCCTCCGACGGGTAGAGGATGCGCTTGACCATGCCCTGCACGGTCGCGATGTGGAGCTTTGTGTCGGGATCGGGCTTCTGATCCTTGAGCTCCTTGAGATCGAAGATCTGCGCGAACGTCTGGAGGTTCTCGAGCTTCGTGTCCTTGAAGGCGTTCGCGGTCTGCTCGCCGAGGGCGCTCCGGTCGACGAGGAACAGCACGCGCCGGAACCGCCGGGTCTTGAGCAGCCGGTAGACGAGCCCGATCGCCGTCCTGGTCTTGCCCGTGCCCGTCGCCATCGCGACGAGGCAGGTGGTCTGCCCGGCCTCGATGGCGCGCTCGACCGCCTGGATGGCGCGGATCTGGTAATCGCGCAGCCCGAGGTACTCCGTGGGCTCGCTCCGGAGCCTGTCGTGCGCCGTCTCGACGTCCTGCTTCTGCAGCGCGGCGAGGCCCTCGGGCGAATACCAGCCCGGCAGGGCGCGCGCGTGGTTCTCGTCGCGCCGCGCGTCGCGGAACCAGATGCCGCTCTTCTCGGCGATCTGCTTGAGGTAAGGGCGGCCGTTCGTGGCGAAGAGGAACGGGACTTTGTACCGGTCCTTCCCCCAGGGGCCGCCGGGCGGCGCTGCGCCGTCCGCCGCGCCGAAGCCGCGGCTGTAGCGCTTGGCCTGCTCGATGGCGCCTGCCACGTCCTTGCGCTTGCGCTTCGCCTCGACCACGGCCGCCGCTTCGAGCCCGAGGAAGAGCACGTAGTCCGCCGGGCCGTTCGCGGTCGGCCACTCGGCGATCGCCAGGTTCTTCCCCTTCTGCGGCCTGGCCCCGCGCTCGTGGCTGAGCCGCTCCGAGTCGACCTCCCACCCCGCGTCCCGGAGCTGCGCGTCGATGAGCCGCCGCGTGGCGGCCTCGTCGAGGTGAACCGCTTGCGCCGCCTCCGCGGCGCGGTCGACCGTCGCCTGGAGGACCTCGGGCGGCGCGGCCGCGGCCTGGGCCTGCAGGGCGGCGAGCTCGGCCGCGAGCTGCGCCCGCTGGCGCTCGAACGCCTCGACGTCCTTCGCCCGCTTCTGCTCGACCTCCGTGGCGAGCGCCTCCCAGAGCGCCCGGTCCTCGGCCTCTTTCCGGGCCCGCTGCTCCGCCGTGAGCCGCTTCCTGGCCTCCTCCTCGGCGGCGGCGCGCACGGCCTCGATGTCGACCTTGCTCCTGGCCAGCTCCTCCCGCAGCCGCGTGAGCTCCGCGGCGAGCGCGGCGTCGTCCTTGGTGGCCGGGCCGGGAGGCGGCACGAACGGGCCCGGGTCGAACTTGCGGTTGTTCCCGAACGAGCGCTGGAACCAGACGGCGAGCTC
This sequence comes from Sorangium sp. So ce836, assembly GCF_028553905.1. Classification (NCBI taxonomy): domain Bacteria; kingdom Pseudomonadati; phylum Myxococcota; order Polyangiales; family Polyangiaceae; genus Sorangium; species Sorangium sp. So ce836. Next base: position 13,717,154 of record NZ_CP102233.1, read on the forward strand.
GCGCGCCATCCTGAGCTGGTGCAGCGCCTCGCGGTGGTCGCCCTGGAGCTCGTGGGCCGCCCTGTTGCCGGTCACGCGGAGGTCGTGGAAGAGCTGCCGCGCGGTGGCGTCGAGCGCGCCCCGGTCGCGGAGCCGGTTGATCAACGAGGCCTGGCTCTCCTCGGGCGAGAGGTAGATCCCGAGCCGCGCGGCGGCGCGCTGGGCGAGGAGCTCGCCGAACTGCCGCAGCTTCACCAGGCAGGTGTTCGGATCCTCGGCGAAGTACCGCTCCGCCTGCGTGCCCACGACGACGAGGCGCGGGTCGTGGTGGCCGAGGAAGGCGAAGTTCGGCGAGGGAGTGAGCGGTGCGGTCATCGGCTTACGCGTCGCGGGTGGATCCGTTCATGGAACACCAGCCGACAGCTCGATGGGAAGCGCAACAGGCGGGGCGGGGGCGCCGCGGCGGCCTACTGACTCCGTGGAGCTACATCAGCGCCGCAGGCGGGGAAACGTGCGCATCGTGCGCCCGCACGAGGGCGCAGGCGTCGATGAGCCGGAGCACCTCCCCTGGTCCCTTCGCGTCGCCACGAATCAGGGCGCGGCGGCGCGCTCGTGCCGGCGCGCGACGGCCGCGATGGCGACGGCGATCAGCGCGGCGAGCAGGAAGCCGCCGCCGAAGGCGAGGACGATGATCCAGGGCTGCATCGCCCTGCCCAGGCCGTCCGCGAAGCCCGCGGCGGCGGCGCGGCTCGCGCGCTCGATCGCGGCGCTCGAGCAGCCCGGGTCGCCGGCGGGGCAGCCCGCGAGCTGCTCCACGAGCTCTGCCGTCCCCTCGCGCGCCACCGCCCTCGCCGCCGCGCCCGAGCCCTGCTCGACGAGGGTGACGAGCGCCCGATCGTGCTGGAGGGCGCCCTGGACCACGGCGCTGCTCACCGCCTCGCTTGTCTGCGCGATGACCGGCGACAGGCGCTCCGCCTGCAGCCCCATCTCCGCCGCGCCGGCCCGGACGGCGTCGTGGACGAGTGCCCCCACGAGCGGCCGCCCGGGCTCGCGCGCGCCCTCGGCCGGCGTCCCCTCGGCCGATCCGCCGGCGGGCGCGGACCGGCCCTCTGCGCCGCGATCGAGCGCCTCGAGCGTGCCGCGGGTCGCTTGCTTCGCCGCCTCGCGGACGCACCCCGGGGCGAGCGCGAGCAGGAGCGCGGCGAGGAGCGCCGCGGCGACGGCGCGACCGGAGCGCGCCGGCTCGCCCGCGCGCGGCGCCGTGGGCGCATCCGGTCCACGGGAGAGCGACCCTTGCACAGCCGCGATGGCCTTCATCAACCGTGCCCGCCGCGCCCCGCGCAACGCGCGTTGCCCCGGCCCCTCGCTCCCTGCCCTCGCCTGCGCCTCTGCCTCGCCGAGCGCGCGGCGCCGAACAGGAGGCCGAAAGGAAGGGACAGGAGAAATTCTTCGCATCACCCCGCCTGCCCGTGGGCTATCTCTCCCCCGGCGCAGATCGCGAAACTAGGGAGAATCCATGTACGAAAGAATCATCGCTGGGCTCAGCTGCCTCGGTCTCCTGGCCGCGTGCGGCGACGATCCCGACGTGGGGCCGGGGCCGGTCGGCCAGGGGGACTATCAGGCCACCATCCGCTGGACGAGCCACGGCGTCCCGCACATCCTCGCCGAGGACATCGGCAGCATCGGATTCGGCCTCGCCTACGCCGGGGCGCGCGACTTCGTCTGTACGCTCGCCGATCAGGTCGTGAAGGTGCGGAGCGAGCGCGCGAAGACGTTCGGCCCCGGCGAGGGCGACGCGAACATCGACAGCGATTTCACCTACCTCGCGCTCGGCGTCGTCGACCGCGCCGAGGCCATGCTGGGGCGGCTGTCCCCCGACGGCAGGGCGCTCCTCGACGGGTATGTCGCGGGCTACAACCAGTACCTCGCCGACACCGGCGCTCAGGGCCTGCCCGAGCCCTGCGCCGGCGCGGCGTGGGTCAAGGCGGTCAGCGCCGTCGATCTCGCCGCGTACTACCTCCACATCAACATGTTCTCCGGCAGCCTGCAGCTGCTCGATTATCTCAGCCGCGCCGCGCCGCCGAAGGCCTCGGGCGAGGACGCGGGGGCGCCCGGCGAGGGGGCGAAGGCCCCCGGCGACCGGGCCCGCTCGCGCGATCTCGAGCTCCCCGATTTCACCCGCCTCCACCTCGGCAGCAACGCCTGGGCGATCGGCCGCGATCGCGCCGAGGGCGGCCGGGGGATGCTCGTCGCCAACCCGCACTTCCCCTGGGAGGGAGAGCTCCGGTTCCACGAGGCCCACCTCACCATCCCCGGGCAGCTCGACGTCTACGGAGCTGCCTTGACCGGAATGCCGATCATCAACATCGGATTCAACGAGCATGTCGCGTGGACTCACACGGTCTCTCCGGCCAACCACTTCACGGTCTACCGGCTCTCCCTCGATCCGGGCGACCCGACGGCCTACGTCTACGAGGGCGAGACCCGGGCGATGGAGCGCCGCGAGCACACCATCGATGTCCTCGGGGACGACGGCTCGATCGCGAAGGTCTCGCGGGTGATGTACCGGAGCCACCACGGCCCGATGCTCGGGGCCTCGGTCCTCGGCTGGTCCACGAAGCAGGCCTTCGCCCTGCGCGACGCCAACGAGGACAACGGGCTCGCCCTCGACCAGTGGCTCGGGATGGACCGCGCGAGGAGCCTCGACGAGCTCCGGCGGGTGCACGAGGAGACGCGCGGGATCCCGTTCGTGTTCACGACCGCCGTGGACGCGGAGGGGCAAACCCTGATCATGGACGCCTCGCGCGTGCCCCAGCTGAGCGCCGAGGCGGTGCGCGCCTACGAGGGCGCGCTCGCGCGGGACGGGCTGACCGGCGTGCTCGCGAGCTCCGGCATCGTGCTGCTCGACGGGAGCAAGGAGCGGGATGAGTGGGTGGAGACGCAGGGCGCCGGCGCGCTCGTGCCGTGGGGCGACATCCCCTCTCTCTCGCGGACCGACTTCGTCATGAACGCCAACGACACGGCGTGGCTCGCGAACCCCGCCGCGCCGATCACCGGGTATTCGAGGCTGTTTGGCACGCCGGGCAGCCCGATCTCGGCGCGCACGCGCATGAACCTCGTCCTGCTCACCGAGCAGGGCGAGGACGGCGCCTCGGGCGAGGACGGCCTCTTCTCGCGCGACGAGCTCAAGGACGCCATCCTCAGCAACCGCGGGATGACGGCGGAGCGCCTCCGCGCCCAGGTGGTCGAGCGCTGCGACGGCGCGGCGCCGGTCGACGTCGAGGGCGAGCCGGTCGACGTCGGCGGCGCGTGCGACGCGCTCGCGGCGTGGGACGGCCGGGTGGACCTCGAGAGCGTCGGCGCCCTCGTCTGGCGAGAGCTGCTCGGGCGGTTCTCGGCCCCGGACATGACGGACGCGGGCAAGCTCTACGCTCAGCCGTTCGACCCCGAGGATCCGATCGAGACCCCGCGCGATCTGGTCGAGCCCCCGGCCGAGGGCGCGGATCCGATCATGGTCGCGCTGGCCCAGGCCACGCTCGCGCTCGCGAAGGCGGGGCTCGACCCGACGACGCCGCTCGGCGAGGCCCAGTTCACCATGAAGGACAAGGCCATCCCCATCCACGGCGGCACCAACCGGGAAGGGGTGGCCAACGTCGTGCTCTTCTCCACGGCGAGCCTCAACAGCACCCTCCTGCCCAGGCTCAACACGGGCGAGATCGTCTCCGCGACGACCGGCCTCACCACCTCGGGCTATCCGATCAACTTCGGCACGAGCTTCGTCATGACCGTCGAGCACACGAGCGGCGGCCCCCGCGCCGAGGCGCTGCTCAGCTACTCGCAGTCGACCGACCCCGCGTCGCCCCATTTCGCGGATCAGACCGAGCTGTTCTCGCGCAAGGAGTGGCGGCCCGCGCTGTTCGCGCAGGAGGAGATCGCCGCCGATCCGGCGCTCGCCGTGAAGGAGGTCTCCGGGCGCCGCTGACCCGCGGTTCCGCGCGCGCGGGCGGCTCCGCTCGCGCGGGCGGCTCCGCTCGCGCGGGCGGCTCCGCTCGCGCGAGCGGCTCCGCTCGCGCGGGCGGCTCCGCTCGCGCGGGCGGCTCCGCTCGCGCGGGCGGCTCCGCTCGCGCGGGCGGCGCCGAGGCGCGGCGCGCCGGCCTCACGCGGCGTCGATCGTCCGGAGCAGCGCGTCGAGCTCGAACGGCTTGCTGATGACCTCGCGCGCGTGCGGCGGCATCGCCTGCCTGATGTTCGACGCCGCGGTCATGATGACGACGGGGATGTCCTCCAGCCCGGGGAACGCGCTGAGCTCGTCGCACACCTTCCATCCGTTCATCTTCGGCATCATCAGATCGAGCAGGATCACCCCCGGCCGCGCGCCGTCGTGGAGGCGCTCGAGCGCCTCCCGCCCGCTGAAGAAGGGCGTGGCCTCGTACCCGAGGTCGCACAGCGCCTCGGCCAGGGTGGTCGCCAGGTCCACGTCGTCATCGATGATCAGGACTGACTTGCTCATGGGGGAGGGGGAGCTCGACGGTGAAGGTGGAGCCGGCGTCGAGCTCGCTCTGCACGGAGATGCGGCCCTGCATCCGCTCCACGAGCTGGCGTGTCACCCACAGGCCGAGCCCGAGGCCGCCGTAGTTGCGCACCGAGACGGCGCGCTCGAACTGCTGGAAGATGCGCGCGTGGTCCGCCGGGGCGATGCCGATGCCGTGGTCCCGGACGACCAGCCGCGCGGCGCTGTCGCCCCGCTCGACGGAGATCTCGACGGGCGCCCCGCGGCCGAACTTCCACGCGTTCGACAGGAGGTTCACGATCACCTGCTCGATCCGGAAGACGTCCCCCTCGCAGACCACCGGGCCTTCCGCGTGGATCTCGACCTCCGGCGCGACCTCGGCGACCCCGTCCAGGAGCCGGCCCACGACGTCGCGCACGGTCTGGGTGAGGTCGACCGGCGCGCGCTCGACCTCGAGCCGGCCGGACAGGAGCTGCGTGGCGTCGAGCAGCTGCTCGACAAGCTTGAGGAGCTTCTTCCCCTGCCGCTCCAGGTTGCCCAGCTTGGGCGCGATCTCCCGGAGGGGCATCGACCCCGCCGCCCGCTGGAGCCGCTCCAGCGAGGTGATCTGCAGCAGGAGGGTGGCGATGGGCGTCTTCAGCTCGTGCGAGGCCACGGTGAGGAAGTTGTCCCGAGCGCGGAGCGCCTCCTCGACGCGCGCGGTGCTGCGGCTGCGCTCGATCGCGATGCCCGCGAGATCGCGGGAGATCGCGAGCAGGGCGAGATCGCGTGAGCTCGGCGCGCGCGGCTCGCGGTAATAGAAGGCGAACGTGCCGAGCGGCTCGCCCTGGCTGTCGAGGATGGGCGCGGAGGTGCATGCCTTGAGGCCGTGGGAGAGCGCGAGCTCGCGCGCCCGCGCCCAGAGCGGATCGTGCTCGATGTCCGACACGATCACGGGCTGCTTGCGGTGGACGGCGGTGCCGCACGAGCCGCTGACGGCGCCGATGCGCAGTCCGTCCACGTCCTGGTTGTACGCCTCTGGCAGGCTGGGCGCCGACGCCCAGCGGAGGTGCGTCTTCGAGTCGTCGACGAGGAGGATCGAGCAGAGCGCTTTGCCCGACTGGGCTTCCATGAACCGGATCAGCGCGTCGAGCACCTGGGAGAGCGGCTCTCCGGCCGCGACCATCCGGAGAATCCGGTTCTGCCCGCGAAGCAGGGGCCCGGCGCCCCGCGCCGGATCATCGGCCCGGGCAGGATCACCCTCGTCGAGCCCCACCGCCGGGCAGGGATCCATGGCTCTCGACGCTTGCATGCGCCCCCGGTGTTATTGCGTAGTCGGGCGCCGCGCTGCCGCAAGGGGAAACGCTGCTGCGCAGGCGCCGCGTTTCCCCTCGCGACAGCGAGCCCGGCGGCCCGGTCCTGCTCCCGCGCGGCGGCCCGCTCCCGCGCGGCGCGCGGGCGTCGCAGCAGCGCGCTCGCCTGGTGTGGCGGCCGGCGCCTTTGCTTTATGCTGCGGCGCCATGCTCGACACGCGGGAGCTGCCCCTCCTCCGCGCCCTCGCGGGCCGGTATCCGACGACCGAGGCCGCGCTCTCCGAGATCGGCCACCTGCGGGCGATCCTGTCGCTCCCGAAGGGGACGGTGCACGTGGTCAGCGACGTCCACGGCGAGCACAGGAAGCTGAAGCACATCATCAACAACGCCTCGGGGAGCCTGCGGCCGCTGGTCGAGCGGGTCTTCGGCGACCGGCTCACGCCGGACGAGAAGCGCGCGCTGCTCTCGATCATCTACTATCCTCGCGAGAGCTACGCGAAGGTCGCGGCCCGCGGCGAGGCGGAGCGGCGGGCCTTCTTGCTCTGGACGCTCGCGCGCGAGGTCGAGGTCATCCGCGAGCTGTCGCTGCGGTACACGCTGCGCCAGGTCGAGCAGGCGTTCCCGGACGACATGCGCGGCCTGCTCCGAGAGCTCGTCTCGGCGCGCGTCGCCCTCGGCGAGGGCTCCTACGTCGACGCGCTCATCGACCCGTTCGTGCAGCATTGCCGCGAGATCGAGATCCTGCGCGCCACGGCGCGCGTCATCCGGAACCTGACCGTCTTCGAGCTCGTGGTCGCGGGCGATCTCGGCGATCGCGGTCCCCGCCTCGACAAGGTGATCGAGTACCTGATGCGCCAGCCGCGGGCGCGGGTCGTGTGGGGCAACCACGACGTGAGCTGGATGGGCGCCAGCCTCGGCCAGGAGGCGCTCATCGCCACCGTGGTCCGCCTCTCGCTCCGGTACGGGCGCCTGTCGCAGCTCGAGGAGGGCTTCGGCATCCCGGTCGCGCCGGTCGATCGCCTCGCGCGCACCGCCTACGCGGACGACCCGGCCGAGCGCTTCGCGGTGCGGGGCGAGGGGCTGCGCGACGCGCTGCTCATGGCGCGGATGCAGAAAGCGATGGCGGTCCTGCAGTTCAAGCTGGAGGGGCAGCTCTGCCGGCGGCGCCCGGAGTATGCCCTCGGGCACCGGTGCTTGCTCCACCGCATCGACCCGCGCGCGGGCACGGTGGCGATCGACGGCGAGGTGTACCCGCTGCTCGACGCGCGCTTCCCGACGGTCGATTTCGGCGATCCGTACGCGCTCACGCCGGAGGAGGCGGCGTGCGTCGCGCTGCTCAAGGAGTCGTTCTCGAAGAGCGCTGCGCTGTCGCGCCAGATGCGCTGGACGGTGCAGCAGGGGACGACGTGGCTGCGGCGCGATCGGGCGCTCGTCTTCCACGGCTGCGTCCCGGTGGACGGCGAGGGCGCGTTCTTGCCGTTCGAGGTCGACGGCGAGCCTCGCCGCGGCAGGGCGCTGTTCGACGCGCTGGAGCGCGTGGTGCGCCGGGCATTCCGGACGGGCGCGCAGGAGGACCTCGACATGCTCTGGTACCTCTGGACCGGCCCGCTCTCGCCGATGTTCGGCAAGGACCGGATGACGACGTTCGAGTCTTATTTCGTCGCCGACGCGAGGACGCACAAGGAGACGAAGAACCCGTATTTCCACCTGATCCACGACGCCGGCTTCTGCGGCCGGGTGTGCCGCGAGTTCGGGCTGGACGAGGAGCGCGGGCTGATCGTGAACGGGCACGTGCCGGTGCGGGTCGAGCAGGGGGAGTCGCCGATCAAGGCGTCGCACCGCGCGGTGACGATCGACGGGGCGTTCTCGGAGGCCTACGGCGACAAGGGGTACACGCTCGTGCTCGAGGCGAGCGGGGCGCGGCTCGCGCAGCACCACCATTTCACGTCGGTCGAGCAGGCGGTCGAGGCGGGGGAGGACATCATCCCCGCGATCTCGGACGTGGAGGTCTACGAGGCCGAGCGCCGCGTGGGCGACACCGAGAAGGGGGAGGAGCTGGTGCGGGAGATCGAGATCCTGGAGCGGCTCATCGTCGCCTATCGAGACGGAGCGCTCCTGGAGCAGCCGAGGTGAGGTGAGGCGCGGCGGCGATCGCCGCGCCTCGACGGATCACTCGAGCTGGCCGTCCGTGACCCAGGCCTCGAGGATGAGCACCTCGTCCTCGGTCAGGCACTGCGGGTTGCTGTCGTCCGTCTCGTCGCCCGTGCAGCCGCGGTTGGGCGGCATGATCCCCGCGCGGATGAGCGTGAGGGCGCACTCGCCCTTCGTCATCCCCTCGCAGAGCTCATGGCCCGCGTCGAGCTGCGTGGTGTCGAAGTCGGTGACCCGGAAATCGCCGCGCGGAGGCTCCCGGGTGGTGTGGCAGGCCCCGCAGCGCGCTTCGAGGATCGGCTGGACGTCGTCCGCCCAGCTCGTGAGCCCGGAGCCCTCGCCGCCCTCGCCGCCAGCGCCGCCCTCGCCACCGCCAGCGCCGCCCGCGCCGCCGACGCCGGTGTCGCCGCCCGCGCCGCCCGCGCCGGTGTCGCCGCCAGCGCCGCCAGCGCCGACCGCCGATGCACCGCCGTCGCCACCGGCGCCGCCAGCGCCGACGGCGGAGGCGCCGCTATCGCCGCCGGCGCCGCCAGCGCCGACCGCGACGGCGGTGGACTCGCCGCCGGCACCGCCAGCGCCGACCGCGACGGTGGTGGACTCGCCGCCGGCGCCGCCAGCGCCGACCGCGACGGCGGTGGACTCGCCGCCGGCGCCGCCCGCGCCGACCGCGACGGTGGTGGACTCGCCACCGGCGCCGCCAGCGCCGACCGCGACGGCGGTGGACTCGCCGCCCGCGCCGCCCGCGCCGACCGCGACGGTGGTGGACTCGCCGCCGGCGCCGCCAGCGCCGACCGCGACGGCGGTGGACTCGCCGCCGGCGCCGCCCGCGCCGACCGCGACGGTGGTGGACTCGCCACCGGCGCCGCCAGCGCCGACCGCGACGGTGGTGGACTCGCCACCGGCGCCGCCCGCACCGACTGCGACCGTCGAGGACTCGCCGCCCGAGCCGCCGACGCCGACGCTCGTGGTGGTGGTCGTCGTGGGATCGCCGCCCGAGCCGCCGACGCCGACGCCGACGCTCGTGGTGGTGGTCGTCGTGGGATCGCCGCCCGCGCCGCCAGCGCCGGCGGCGGTGGAGGACTCGCCGCCCGAGCCGCCGACGCCGGCGCTCGTGGTGGTGGTCGTCGTGGGATCGCCGCCCGCGCCACCGACACCCGACGTGGGATCGCCGCCGGTGCCTGTCGCGCCGCCCTCACCGCCGGTGCCTGTCGCGCCGCCCTCACCGCCGGTGCCTGTCGCGCCGCCCTCACCGCCGGTGCCTGTCGCGCCGCCCTCACCGCCGGTGCCTGTCGCGCCGCCCTCACCGCCGGTGCCTGTCGCGCCGCCCTCACCGCCGGTGCCTGTCGCGCCGCCCTCACCGCCCTCGCCGCCGGTGCCGCCGCCCTCACCGCCGGTGCCGGCCGTCCCCGTGCCAGTTCCGGTTCCGGTGGTGCCGCTGCTGGTGCTACCTGTGCCGGTGGTCGTCCCTGAATCGTCGTCACCGCACCCAGCGAGCGCGACGAGCAGCGCGCCCGTGGTCATGAACAGACGAATGGAAGTACGTGGAATAAAAACCATGCGCGGAGAATAGGCATGCGCTGCGTCGCGGGTAAATGCCGCTGACAGCGAACGCAAGATTTTGGCATTGCCATCTCGGCGGATTACGCTTCCGTTGAATCTGCGGAACTTCGCACCCGGGCTCGGCTGGCGGCTCGCCTTCGAGCGCGGGTGGCGGCGGTTCGTGCTCGCGATCGCCGGTCCGCCGCGGTCCCGAGCGCGCGGCGGCGCCATCATGGCCCGGAGAGGGGTCGCGCGACGTCGAATGACATAGATAGTTAGACGTACTAATCTTTCTGCACGCCTTCGCCCGCCCGCGCGCACGGCCACCGCGCCCGGCGGCGGTCACTTCTCGCGGACGCCCTCCGGAGCCCCCGTCGCGTTCGGGAACCTGGACTTGAGATCGTCCACGCCCCGCTGCGGGTTCGCGATCGCCGCGAGATCGGCGCGCTCCTTCCGCTTCTCGGCGGTGTCGATCCCGGCGCGCTTGTCGCGCGCCTCCACGAGGGCGGCCGGCATCTCCCCATCGCGGTTGTACGACCACGCGAGGAGCGGCTGGCCGACGGGGAGGTTGTGCGCGGCCGGGTGCCCCAGGTGTCCGGTGTCCCAGATGTGCCACGTCTTCCCGTAGCTGTTCATCTTCTTCTTGAGCGCCGCCTTCTCGGCCACCGACGGCACGCCGGGCAGCGTCAGCTGGCCTGAGAGGATCTCGTAGTTGTGCGGGTGCCAGCGCTGCTTCTCGTCCTCGGACAGGCCCTCGAACATCGCCTCGGAGATGATGTACTCGACCCCGATGATGTTCGCGTCCTCCGTGTTCCCGTCGAAGATCACACACTGCGTGAACTCTTCATTGATCCCTTTGCAATAATGATGGGCCTCCATGTGATGGTCCGGGTCCTCCTTCATCACGTGGAACCCGTCCAGGTAGTGGTCGATCGCCCGCACGGGGCTCAGGTCCTGGAGCGCTTCTGCGCCCTTCTCGAGGATCTTTGTATCGATCTTCTTCTCCTGTCCCGGCGGCGCGCCTCGATTCGAGGGCGGCGCGTCCGCCTGGCCGCAGCCGGCGGAGAGCCCAGGAGCAAGCACGAGCACGGCAATCGCAAGGTGAGGACGTCTCGCCATCGTCAGGATCTCCCCGGAAATGCGGCCTGCGCGATCGGCAAAAGCAGCCTGCAATTCTGCGGCCACCCTCCAAGAGAGCGCGCGCCACCGGATCGCGGGGCGGGCCGTGGCCCTCTTGCGCAGGTCGTGGCGTTCTGCCACGGGTGAATTACCGCGCCGCGCCATCGTGTTTACGTATTGCCGCGCGACTCAGGCCATGGTTAACCGGTGAGCGTTCCAGGACGCACCGTGTCATCCAGCGCGCCACCCTCGCTCGGGCGTATCGCAAGGGCGCGCGGGGCTCATCCCAATCGACGCTTTGCTTGACTGTCACGGTTCACCTCGGAGCCCATCCTTCATCTCATCGACAAAAAGGGGAGCACCTATGCGCCTCACACGGTATGCGACATGGATCATGGCGGCGGCGGTTGTCATCGCGCCGGCCGCCTGCGGGGACGACACGTCCGACAATCCGAGCAGCTCCTCGACCGGAGCGGGCGCCGGCAGCGGCACGAGCGGCAGTGGCACCGGCAGCGGCACCGGCGGCAGCGGCACCGGCGCGGGCGACAGCACCGGCGGCGGCGGCAACGGCACCGGCGCGGGCGACAGCACCGGCGGCGGCGGCAGCGGCGCCGGCGACAGCGCGAACCTCCTCCCCTGCGACGGCGGCTGGCCCGAGGTCGAGAGCGCGATCGCGAAGGATCCGGCGATCGAGGCGGCCGTGGCCGAGCTCGTCGGCAAGCTGAGCGTCGAGCAGAAGGTCGGCCAGATGGTGCAGGCCGAGATCGGCTCGATCACGCCGGACGAGGTCAAGCAGTACAACATCGGCTCCGTGCTGAACGGCGGCGGCTCCTGGCCGGGCCGCAACAAGGGCGCGACGGCGGCGGACTGGGTCGAGCTCGCCGACGCCTTCTACAAGGCCTCGGTGGACACGTCGGGCGGCCACGCGGGCATCCCGATCATCTGGGGCATCGACGCCGTGCACGGGAACAACAATGTCCGCGGCGCCACGCTCTTCCCGCACAACATCGGCCTCGGCGCGGCGAACGAGCCCGGTCTGCTCGAGCGCATCGGCGCCGCGACGGCCAAGGAGGTCGTGGCCACGGGCCTCGACTGGACCTTCGCCCCGACGCTGGCGACCGTCCGTGACGACCGGTGGGGCCGCACGTACGAGGGCTACTCCGAGGATCCCGAGATCGTGAACGCCTATGCGGGCCGGGTCGTGCAAGGCATCCAGGGCGCGGCGAACAGCGCCGACCTCTTCGGCGCTGCGCGCGTCATCGCGACGGCCAAGCACTTCCTCGGCGACGGCGGCACCGACAAGGGCGATGATCAGGGGAACAACCTGTCGAGCGACACCGAGCTCTGCGAGATCCACGCCCAGGGCTACCTGTCGGCCATCCCGGCGGGCGCGCAGACGGTCATGGCGTCGTACAACCGCGTGCGCGGCGAGAAGATGCACGGCAAGGGCGATCTGCTCACCGGCGTGCTCAAGGACAAGTTCCACTTCGACGGCTTCGTCGTCGGCGACTGGAACGGCCACGGGCAGGTGGAGGGCTGCTCGAACAGCTCGTGCGCGGCCGCGATCAACGCCGGCGTCGACATGATCATGGTCCCGACCGACTGGAAGGCGTTCTACATGAACACCGTCTCCCAGGTGAACTCCGGCACGATCAAGATGGATCGGGTCAACGACGCCGTGACGAGGATCCTGCGCGTCAAGATGCGGGCCGGGCTCCTCGGCCCGAAGAAGACGAAGGGCGCCCCGTCGCAGCGGATGTTCGCGGGCGAGCAGTCGGTGCTCGGCGCCAGGGAGCACCGGGACCTCGCGCGCGAGGCGGTCCGGAAGTCGCTCGTGCTCCTCAAGAACGCGGGCTCGGTGCTCCCCCTCGCGCCGTCGTCGAACGTGCTCGTCGCGGGCAAGTCCGCGGACAGCATCTCGAACCAGGCCGGCGGGTGGTCGCGGACCTGGCAGGGCACGGAGAACACGAACGCCGATTTCCCGGGCGCCACGTCCATCTACAAGGGAATCCAGGACCTCGTGTCGGCCGGCGGCGGTCAGGCGACGCTGAGCGCCGACGGCGCCGCCGCCTCGGGCAACTTCGACGCGGCGATCGTGGTGATCGGCGAGACCCCCTACGCGGAGATGAAGGGGGATATCCAGCCCGGGAAGGACGCGGACGACAACATCGATCACGCGAAGACGCTGGAGCACGCGCTCTTCCACCCCGAGGACCTCCGGGTGCTCAAGGCCATCCGCCAGGCCGCGCCGGCGCTGCCGATCGTGACGGTCTTCCTCTCGGGCCGCCCGCTCTACGTGAACAAGGAGCTGAACGCCTCCGACGCCTTCGTGGCGGCGTGGCTCCCCGGCTCGGAGGGCGGCGGCGTGGCCGACGTGCTGTTCGGCGTGCAGGAGTTCCAGGGCAAGCTCTCGTTCTCGTGGCCCGGGAGCGAGTGCCAGCGCGTGAACCGCAACGACGGCCAGACGGCGCTGTTCCCCTACGGCTTCGGCCTGAAGACGACGGATCAGGACACGCTCGGCACGCTCGAAGAGAAGTCCACCGGGACCGCCTGCAACTGACCCCTTCCTCCGCGCCGCCGCCCCTCGCCGGAGCGGCGGCGGCGCCCCTCATTACCTCGTGACGAGCACCACCTTGCCGGTGGTCGCGCGGGACGCGACCGCCGTCATCGCGGCCTTCGCCTCGGCCATGGGCAGCGCGGCCGAGATGAGCGGCCTGATCGCGCCCTGGGCGTACATCGCGTAGAGCGCGTCCTGCGCGGCTCGCGTCACGGCGGGCTCTGCGCGGCTGTAGGTGCCCCAGTAGAAGCCGAGGACGTCGTAGTTCTTCACGAGCAGGTGGTTCGCGCGCGCCGCGGGGAAGCGGCCTGACGCGAAGCCGATCACCACGATCCGGCCCTCGAAGGCGACGCATTTGGTGGACTGGTCGAAGACGTCTCCGCCGACGGGGTCGAAGACGATATCGGCGCCTCGGCCCGCGGTCCGCTCCTTGACGACGGCGACGAAGTCCTCGCGCCGGTAGTCGATCGCGACGTCGGCGCCGAGCGCGCGGCAGGCCGCCGCCTTCTGCTCGCCGCCGGCGGTCGCGATGACGGTCGCGCCGGCCGCCTTGGCGAGCTGGATCGCCGCGCTGCCGACGCCGCCTGCGCCCGCGTGCACGAGGACCGTGTCGCCGGGCCTGACGCGGGCGCGCCGGTGCAGCGCGAGGTAGCCTGTCTGGTACGTGATGGTCAGCGCCGCCGCGTCCTCGAACGGCATGCCGCCCGGGAGCGCGTACGTCGTGCGCGGGCCCGCGATCACGTGCGTCGCGTATCCCCCGGAGCCGGGCAGCGTCGCGGCCACGCGGGTGCCCGGCGGCAGCGACGGCGCGCGGCTCTCCACCACCACGCCGGCGACCTCGAAGCCGGGGATGAACGGCGGAGTCGGCTTGACCTGATGGGCGCCTGCCGTGAAGAGCACGTCGGGGAAGTTGATCGCCGAGGCGGCGATCTCGATCCGGACCTCGCCTTCGGCGAGCGGGGGGTCGTCCACCCCTTCCCAGACCAGGATCTCGGGGGAGCCGAAGGAGTGTCCGCGCCAGGCGTGCATGGTGCGCGGACCTTAGCAGAAACGCCGGGCGACCCCGGCGTCGCCCCTTGGCCGACAGCGGAGGATCGCGCCGGGCGCCCTGGCCGCTAGCGGACGATCTCGATCGGCAGCGTCGCCGTCACGGAGCCCTGCTCTTCGCCGTCGAACGTCACCTCGACATCGTAGGTCCCCGGCGGGAAGAAGTCGTCTTCCGGGTTGTTCGTGTCGGAGGGCCCGCTCCACTGCCGTCCCGACCAGCGGAACGTATGGGTCGCCGTCGTCGCGTCGACCTGCACGGTCGCCGCCTCGTCCGGCGCGCAACACCCCACGTCGCACAGGCAGTAGCTCTGCGGATCGCCGGCCTCCGACTCCCCGCTGATCCGGTACCTGACGAACGAGAGCGGATCCGCGCTCGGCGCGACGCAGCGCCCGCACCCGTCGGAGGCCGCGATCGCGATCGGAGGAACGCTGGAGTCGGTCGTGACCTCGTACGTGAACTCCGCCGGCTCTCCCACCCGGTAGATGCACCGGCTCGACGAGATCGAGATCTTCACGCCCGGGATCGTGCCCTCCACGTCGCGCACCGCGCACGGCTCGGCCCCCGGCGGCGCCCCGCCGCCGCCGGCGTCGGTCCCGCCGCTGCCGGCCCCGCCGCCGCCCCCGCCCCCGTTGCTGCCGCCGCCGCAGCCCGTCAGGCACACGCCGGACAGCACGGCCACCGCCAGAGCTCGAAGCATGTCATTCACCATTCGCTCACCTCTCATCCTTCGCGCCACCTTGCTCGTCGGCCGTGGCGCACGGGCATCCGCGCGGCAAAGAAGATACCCGCGCGAGGGCGGGTGAGGTCGGCCGGAGCAGGGCAGGGCCCTGGCCACCCCGGGCCAGCGGTTGTGCCACCCTGGGCCGCCGCGCGCCGGAAGCCCGCCGGAAGCGCTGGCGTCACTCGACCTCGGGGTACCAGCACGCCACGCGGTGGCCGCTCCCGGGGACGAGCTCCTCGAGCGGCGGGATCTCGACGTCGCACTTGCCCTCTTCCGCCTTCCGGCAGCGCGGGTGGAACACGCAGCCCTCGGGCGGGTTGATCGCGCTCCCCGGCGCGCCCGGGAGCAGGCGCCGCGCCTTGCCCCCGCGCTCGATCGAGGGCGTCGCCTCGAAGAGCGCGCGCGTGTACGGGTGGTGCCGCCGCTCGGTCACGGCCTGCGCCGGGCCGAGCTCGACGAGCCGGCCGAGGTACATCACGGCGACGCGGTGGCTCACGTGCTCGACCACGCGGAGGTCGTGCGAGATGAACAGGAGGCTGAGCGAGAGCTCGTCCTGGAGCTCCTCGAGCAGGTTGACGATCTGGGCCTGGACCGAGAGGTCGAGCGCGCTCACGGGCTCGTCGCAGACGATGAAGTCCGGGCGCACCGCGAGCGCCCTGGCGATCGCGACCCGCTGCCGCTGCCCGCCGGAGAGCTCGTGGGGGAAGCGCTCCATCATGTCCGGCCGCAGCCCGACCTTCTGGAGCACGCCCTCGACCATCGCGGTCTCCTCGTCGCGGCTCCGCGCGAGGCGGTGGATCACGATGCCCTCGCCGACGATCTCGCGCAGCGTCATGCGCGGGTTGAGCGAGCCGTACGGGTCCTGGAAGACGATCTGCATCCGCCGGCGCATGGCCCTGAGCGCGCGGGCCGAGAGGGTGGTGAGGTCCACGCCGTCGAAGAGGACGCGGCCGACCGTGGGCTCGATGAGCCGGATGGCGAGGCGCCCGAGGGTGCTCTTGCCGGAGCCCGACTCGCCGACGAGGCCGAGCGTCTCGCCGCGGTCGACGTGGAAGCTCACCCCGTCGACGGCCTGCACGAACGCCGGCTTCGCGAAGGGGCCGCGCTGGACCGGGTACAGCTTCGAGAGCCGCTCCGCCTGGACGAGCGGTCGCTCGCCCCGCGCGCTGTCGAAGCGCAAGCTCCCGGGGGGCACGCTCTCGGGGCGAGCGCTCTCGGGGCGCACGCTCTCAGGCGGCATGCTCTCGGGGCGCGCCGCGCCGGCGCCGTCGCTCGGACCGGGCGGCGGGAGGCCGCTGTCGCGCGTCACGCGGCGCCCTCGTCGCCCACGCGCCCCGGGCCCGCGAGCAGAAAGCAGCGCGCCGCGTGGCGCCCCGTGCCGGGCGGGACGGCGTACATGTCCGGCGGCTCGACGCGGCAGCGATCGAACACGGCGTCGCAGCGGTCGCTGAAGCGGCAGCCGCGCGGCGGATCGCGCAGATCGGGCAGCCCGCCCGGGATGGTCGGCAGGCGCAGCGCTCGCTGGCCGCGCACGCGGGGCGGGCGGAACCCGCGCGCCGGGATGCTCCGGAGGAGCGCGCGCGTGTACGGGTGCGACGGCGCCGCGAGCACGTTGCGCGCGGGCCCCTGCTCCACGACGACCCCCGCGTAGAGGACGACGATCTCGTCCGCGAGCTCGCCGACCACGGCGAGGTCGTGGGCGATGAGCAGGAGGCTCATCGACGTCTCGGCCTTGATGCGCTCGAGGAGGTCCAGGATCTGCGCCTGCGTGGTCATGTCGAGCGCGGTGGTCGGCTCGTCGGCGATGAGCAGCGAGGGCCCTGGCGCGAGGGCCATCGCGATCATGACGCGCTGGCGCATCCCGCCGGACAGCTCGTGCGGGTAGCTGTTCGCGCGCACCTCGGGCTCGGGGAAGCCGACCTTGCGCAGCAGGCTCACCGCGTAGAGCCGGGCGTCGCCGCGGGACATGGGCAGGTGCAGCCGGACGGCCTCGGCGATCTGCGCGCTGACCGTGTAGACGGGGTTCAGCGAGGTCATCGGCTCCTGGAAGATCATGCCGATCTTCCCGCCGCGCACGGCGCGCATCTCGCGCTCGCCGAGCGCGAGGAGGTCCTGCCCGTCGAGCTCGATCGAGCCGCCGTCGATGGCCGCATAGGGCGCGGGCAGGAGCCGCAGGATGCTGAGCGCGGTCACCGTCTTGCCGCACCCCGACTCGCCGACGAGCGCCACGGTGCGTCCGCGCGGCACGGTGAACGACACGCCGTCGAGGGCGCGGGTCACGCGGCCGTCGGCGGTGAACGAGACGCGGAGGTCGCTCACCCGGAGCAGCGCGGGCGGCGGGGCCTCCTCGGTCGCCGGCGGCGGCGTGGGGCGGAGCAGCGGGAAGGGGCGCACGCTCGCCATCGAGCGCTGGGTGACGGCGGGCTCGTCGTCGTCGAGCGGGCCGCGGGCGAGGGGCGGAGCGCTGGGCGTGAGCGGCGGAGCGCTGGGCGTGAGCGGCGCGCCGGACGCGGGCGGAGCGCTGGGCGCGGCGGGCCTGCCCCCGCCGCCGTCGTGCCGGATGAGCGGCAGGGGGAGCGAGTGCCGCGCGCCGACGTCGTCGTCCTCGTCGTCGTGCCCGGTGCTCACCGTACGTACACCTCGAGGAGAGGGCCGGCGCCCTGGGAGATGCCCATCGAGGTCGCGGCGCCGACGGCGTCGCTGCCCGGCGCGAGGATGGCGATGCCGTGGTCGTCCTTGCGCCGCCTGGCCCAGTCGCGCACGAGCGAGGTGACGTCGATCCGCAGCGGCGTCGCTGGGCGGCGTCGCACGATGGCGGCAACCTCCGGGATCGACAGGCGCGGCTGTCGGCCCCACGTGGCGGTCTCCGAGCGCCACGGCTCGAGGATGCGCGCGACCTCCAGGGTGAGCGCGCGCTCGGCGGGCGGCGCCAGCGGGGCGGGCTCCAGCAGGACGAACGCGCTCGCGATGTCGGCGTCGACGCCGAAGGTCGGCGTGAACCGGAGCAGCAGGACCACGTCGCCCGCCCCGGCGTGCCCGAGCGCGACCGCGTCGGGCACGCCGGGCGCGGCCGCGGCGCCGTCCTCCGCGAGGACGGCGAGGTCCGCCGGCGGGAGCAGCACGCGGCGCGCGTCGATGGGCGAGGGCAGGTGGCTCGGCGGCCGGCAGCGCCCTGCGACGCAGTAGCGGGACCCGCAGACGCCCGCGCCCGCGCACACGCCCGCGTCCGTCGCGGGGGCGCCGCCGCAGCCCAGGAGCGGCGGCGCCGCGACGAGCAAGGCCACGGGCGCGAGGGCGGCGAGCAGACGCACGGCGGGGGCGACCATAGCAGAGGGCGGCCCCGCTGGCAGGGCGCGGTTCGCCGGGGGCGCGGGGACGTCGCGTGTCCGGGGCGCTGAGGGGTGAAGGGGAGGGGTGAAGGGGAGGGGTGAAGGGGAGGGGTGAACGGGAGGGGTGAAGGGGAGGGGTGAACGGGAGGGGTGAAGCGCAGGCGATGCGAGGCTGCGGGCCTTGCGATTCCTGTTGTCGGGCACCGGCCGCTCTGCTGGGATGACGCGTCGTGCGCGTTCGAGCCATCGCCGCCCTGAGAGCGCTCGTGATCCTGGCCACCTTGCCTGCGGCGCTCGCTGCCTGCGGGAAGAAGGCGCCGCTCGGGTCGCCGTGCCGCGCCGACGACGACTGCGCCTCCGGGCTCGCGTGCCACCGGGAGCAGTGCTTGCACGAGGGGAGCGCCCGGCGCCTCCGCGACGAGGAGCAGCGCGCCTCGGGCGGCGCCGGCGCGCGGAAGGTCGGCGATCGCGTCGAGGTCGAGTGGAAGGGGTCGTACAAGCCGGCGATCATCACCGGCGTCGTCGCCCCGGGCTCCTACCGGGTCCACTTCGAGGGCTACGACGCGCAGTGGGACGAGGTCGTGACCGAGGTCCGCATCAAGGGCGGCGCGCGCCCGGGCCCGGGGTCGCGGAGGGCGACTCCGCCGGCGAGCAGCTCGTTCGCCGAGCGGCGGAACGAGGATGTCGGGGCGCGCGCGGCTCGCCGGCAGGACCGGGAATGGCGCCGGGAGGGCAGCTGAGCGGCGCTCGTTCAGCGGGTCTTCGCGCAGCGGGTCTCCGGGCGCGGTGAGAGGGCGGCCCTCCGCCGCAAGCGACGCGGCAACGGCCGGCCGGCGACCATTCGGCTCGCGGATCCGCGCGGGGGGCGGGAGCTCATCCATGATGAATGCCCCCGTTGCCGGCGCATCCTACGGCACGACGTGAGTGCCAGGAGGGACGTCCCATGACGAGCGCGGGGCTTTACATCGAAGGCGGATATCTGGAGAACAACAAGACTTGGCATGCGGAGGACTCCCCGTGGAAAGCCAAGCAGATCCTCCGGATGCTGGAGAAGAACCACATCCAGCCGAAGGTCGTCTACGAGGTGGGGTGCGGCGCCGGAGAGGTCCTGAATCAGCTGCATCAGCGGCTGCCCGCGTCGGTGGAGTTCCACGGCTACGACATCTCTCCCCAGGCGTTCCAGCTGGCGAAGGCGAGAGAGAAAGACCGGCTGACGTTCCATCAGGGAGACCTCCTGGAGAAGGACATCTCGTGCGACGTCCTGATGAGCATCGACGTCATCGAGCACGTGGAGGACTACTACACCTTCCTGCGGAAGCTGAAGAGCAAGGCAGAGTACAAGATCCTGCACGTGCCCCTGGATCTCTCGGTCCAGGCGATCCTGAGGATGAAGCCCATCCTCGACGTGCGCAGGAACATGGGGCACATCCACTATTTCGTGAAGCAGACGGCGCTGGCGAGCTTGCAGGAGGCCGGCTACGAGATCGTCGATTATTTCTACACTGCCGGCTCGGTTGAGCTCCCGAGCAAATCCTTCAAGGCGAAGCTGCTGAGGTATCCGAGGCGGCTCTTCTTCGCGCTGAACGAAGACTTCACCGCCCGCGTGCTGGGCGGGTATTCGCTGCTCATGCTCGCGCGATGATCGATGCCCGGGAGGGACCGCCTCGACGGCAGCGCGCCCGCTCGGCTCAGGGCTTGCGGGCGACGGTGGCCCACATGCGCAGGTCGACGACCAGCGAGAGCTCGCCGCCGCTCTGCCGCGCCCTCGCCTCTTCCCGCCGGATACGGTCGACCCCCGCCGCGACGGCCTCCGGCGTCAGCAAGGCGAGCTGGCTCGTGTCGCGCGGATCGATGCCCTTCGCGAGGGCCTCCGAAGCGGGGACCTGCCGCTCGATGTGCACGGCGAGCCTCGTCCCGTCGACGACGAACCCGCTCTGCTCGAGCCAGCGTCGCACGGTGTCCACCGATGCGTACCGCTTCAGGTCGAGCTCCCGGGTCGACTCGAAGTAGTCGTAAACGAACCAGCGGTCGATCGCCTGGTGCGGATCGAGGCCGATGTTGATGAGGATCCCTCCGGCGCCGAGCACCCGGTGCGCCTCGGCCATGAACCCGCGCGGCTCACCGAAGTGGTGCAGCGCGTTGATGCAGAGCACGCAATCGAACCCGGCGTCGGGAAAGGGGAGCTGCTCCGCCGAGCCGTGGACGAGCGTCGCCGACGGCAGGCGAGCGCGCGCCTGCTCGAGCATGCCGGGCGACGCGTCGAGCCCGGTCACCTCGAACCCGTTCTTGTGCAAGAGCTCCAGCCAGTGCCCCGTCCCGCACCCCACCTCGAGCGCGCGCCGCCCTGGCGAAGGCCCGAGCAGGTCGAGCACCACCTGCTCGGCCCCGGCGTACCTGCCCCCCTGATAACGCCGATCGAAGACCCCCGCGATCTGTTCGTAGTCGGTGCGTGTCATGCCGTGTCTCCTCGGGCTCGGTCCTCGCGCCCGGCCTCGCCGTCGCCAAGCTCGCCTGTCGCATCCGGAGCCGCCGTCGCGCCGGGGCTCGGCAGTGAGCCTGCAATATACCAGAGCTGGCCTCCTCGAGGGCCAGACGCTGCCTGTGGAGGCGATGAGCGCGCAGGAGAGCAGACGCCGCGCCCGCCGCGGGAGCCTCCGCCGGAGCGCGCTCCTGGTGCCGTCACCATGGAGGGCGACGGCTCGCTCCCGCAGGATGCGGCCTGCCTTCATAACTTCAGCTAGAGCCGAGTCAGGCGCGCCGCAGACAGCGATCCGCGGCAAGCGGCGATCAGACGAGCATGCTATGGGAATGTAGCCCCTGCCCCGAGCTGACGCCGGGGCGCGCACGTACCGCCTTGCTTCAAAAGTGCGCTTCAGACCACGACGCGGCGCATCGCCGAAATGTCTCGGCGCGCCGGGTGCGCTCCACCTGAATGGCTGGTCACTCCATGAGCAAGACAATGCCGCCCGACACCGATCGATCGGTACCGTTCCTCCGGCGTTCCATCGCGGCGGGCATGTCCGCCGTGGCGCTCTTCTGCCTGACGGGGGTTGCCTGTACCGGGCAGCTCGGCAACAACGACGGCAGCCCTGGTGGCGACATCGACGACCCCATCGACCCCGTCACCGGGCAGCCGGCGGCGCAAGACTGCAGCGTCGCTCGAACCAGCCCCAGCGTCCTGCGCCGCCTGTCCCGGCTCGAGTACCAGCTGACGCTCCAGGATCTGTTCCAGCTCGCCGAGCCGCCCGCCGTGGACAGCATCCCGGAAGACACCGGCCAGGGCGGATTCCGGACGATCGCCGCCCTCCAGAACGTGTCGGATCAGCATCTCCGCGCCTATCTGGGGATGGCGGAGTCGCTCGGGCAGGAGCTCATGGCGGACGAGGCGCGCCGGGCCTCGGTGCTCGGCTGCGAGCCGGAAGCCGCCGATTGCCTCGAGCGGTTCGTGCAGCGCTTCGGCAAGCTGGCGTATCGAAGGCCGCTGTCGGCCGAGGAGGTGAGCGACCTGGTCGGGCGAGCCAGCGAGGTCGCGCAGGACAGGGCGGATGCGTTTCGCTTCGTCATCGAGGCGCTGCTCACCTCGCCCAGCTTCCTGTTCCGGATCGAGGTCGGCGCGAACGGCGCCGAGACGTCGCCCCTGTCACCGCTGGAGCTCGCCTCGCGGCTGTCGTTCACGCTCTGGGGCCGGTCGCCGAGCGCAGCGCTGCTGTCGCGGGCGGAGGCCGGCGAGCTCGACACGCCCGACGGGCTCCTCGCGGTGGCCGAGGAGATGGTCGAGGACGAGCGGACGCCGCTCTTCTTCAACGCCTTCTTCAAGCAGTGGCTCACCTTCGAGCAGCTCCGCCCGCCGGCCAACCCGGACGCGTCGACGCCCGCCCTGCTCGCGGACATGATCACCGAGAGCGAGCTCGTCCTCGACGAGCTCGCCTTCACCCCCGGCGCCGACTTCTTCGACGCGCTCACCGCGAACCACACGTACGTCACCCCGGCGCTCGCGAAGTTCTACGGCCTCGAGGCGACGGGCGACGGCGTGACGCGCGTGGAGTTCCCGGCCGGCCACCACCGTGCGAACACCGGGCTGCTCACGCACGCCAGCCTGATCAGCGCCAAGAACGACGGCGACCTCATCGCCGTGCGCGGCCAGTGGCTCCGGGCGGCCTTCCTCTGCGAGAAGATCACCATCCCCGCCGGGCTGCTCGAGGAGCTGGAGAGCGAGCTGTCCGGCCTGAGCTACCTCGAGGTCCTCAAGAAGCGCAACACCCAGGCGGGGTGCGCCGGCTGCCACGCGCTCATCGATCCTATCGGCGTCGGCTTCGCCCAGTACGACAAGCAGGGGCGGTACGACGGGAGCATCGGTATCGACGAGTTCGGGCTGGAGCCGCGCTTCCAGGGCGCAGCCAACGAGTCGTTCGACTCGCTCGCCGCCCTGGCGGCGGAGCTCCGGCGCAGCCCCGATCTCGCCGCGTGCGTCGCGGAGAAGCTGTTCACGTACACCCAGGGACGCGAGCCCGCGGTCGAGGATCGCTGCGCCATCGACGCCGCCGCCGAAAGCTTCGCGCAAGACGGCAACCGGTTCCGTTCCTTCCTGACCGCCCTCGTGCGGTCTCCGGCGTTCCGGCTGCGGAGGGCGCCAGAGTGATGTGCTCGCAACCCGTCGGACCGATGATGGAAGAGGAGTGTCGCCAGTGAAGATCTCGAGAAGAGCTCTGCTCCGCGGCGCCGGCGTCGCGGTCGCCCTCCCGTTCCTCGACGCGATGCGGCCGCAGCGCGCCAGCGCCGCGCCGGCGGACCCGAAGCGCTTCGTGGCCTTCTTCGTCCCCAACGGCACCGATCCCGGCGCGTGGCACCCGCGCACGGCCGGTCCGCTCTCGGCCGAGGGCCTGACGCCGTGCCTCGTGGACATGAAAGGCTTCGACGCCGAGCGCGAGTGGCCGGCGGGGGATCCGATCTGGCGCGATGTCACGATGGTGTCCGGCGTCGATCACCAGGTGATCTGCTCCGACATCCACAGCCCGGCGATGGCGCTCTGCGCCCACACCGACGGCGGCGGACAGGCCGTCCCGAAGAAGGCCACGCTCGACCAGTACCTGGCCGAGCACATCGCGGCCGAGACCCCGTACCGCAGCCTCAACCTGTCTCCGACGGGCGACACGGCGGTCACGCAGGGCTTCATCTCGTTCCGGGACGGCGGTCAGGTCGAGGACGCGTTCCGCGACCCGGCCGCCCTGTTCGACACGCTCTTCAGCAACCTGGGCAGCCCGAACGAGGAGATGGACAACATCCGGCGGCGCCGCGCCAGCGTCCTCGACTGGGTGAGGGAGGACGCGAGGCGGCTGAACCAGCGCCTCGGCGCGGCGGACCGGGCGCGCGTGGAGCAGCACCTCGAGTCGGTGTTCGAGCTGGAGAAGCAGATCCAGTCCACGACCCAGTCGAGCTGCACCGTCCCCGGCAAGCCCACGCGGGGCCTCGACCTGCACGGCAAATTCAAGCAGATGATCGATCTCGGGCTGCTCGCGCTCACCTGCGACCTGACGCGGGTGCTCGTGCTGCAGTACTCGAACAGCTGGGGGCTCGACTTCTCCGGCTACGACCTGCCCGACGGCGTGGGCACCTGGAGCGACCACTTCATCTCGCACAAGCTCGGCGACCGCGATCGCGCGACCGACCTCGACAGCCTGCCGCAGGCGGAGGCGATGCGCATCGCCAACGCCCGCGTCGTCCAGACCTCGCGGTTCAAGGTGCGCCGCTTCGCGTACCTGCTCAACGCCATGAAGGCCGCGACCACCGCGACGGGCAACCTGCTCGACGAGTCGCTCGTGCTCTACACGTCCGAGAACGGCGACGGCGACTCCCACGGTCGGAAGAACATGCCCATCATGCTCGCCGGGCGCGTGGGCGGCTTCCAGACAGGCCGCGCCGTGCACGCGAACAACGCCCCCACCGGCGCGCTCCATTGCTCGATCATCAACTACTTCGGCGTCGAGCTGTCGAAGTACGGCGACCCTGCGAGCGGGCCGATCGCCGGCTTGTGAGCCTCCCGGCGTCGCGGGGCACAGCGCAGCAGGCTCGGCACGTCGAGGCCGACCGCCCTGCGGATGGCCTCGACGGCCCAGGCGCCGAAGCGCTCCGTCGCGACACCCGATAGACGCCCTGCTCCGTCCAGAAGGCCGCGCCCTCGGGCCGGACGTAGGCCAGCCCCGGCCGCGGTCGGCGAGCGGCTCGCGCGACCGGACGGCTGAGCAGCTCGTCCGCCACGGGCGGGCAGGGGACGTGCATTCGGTCCGGGCAGCGTGGGTCCGAGCGGGCAAGAGCGGTACAGAGCACCCGCGCGGGAGGGGCGGCGCGCGGCGCGACGAGGCGGCGCGCGTCTGCTGAGAGCGAGCGACGTGAGCGCCAGAGGAGGGGGTGGAGCATGGAGATGCTGGGGCGGTATTGGTGGGTGATCGCCGTGAGGGGCGTTGTCGGGATCCTCATCGGGATCCTGTTCTTCCTGTGGCCGCTCCCGTCGCTCGCCACGCTCGTCCTGCTGTTCGGCGTGTGGGCGCTGCTCGACGGCTGCGCCGCGCTCGCGTCGGCGATCGGCGGCCGCGGCGGGGGGATCACCGTGGTCGAGGGCCTCTTCGACATCGGTATCGCCCTACTGACGTTCTGGCGGCCCATCATCACCGCGCTCTCGCTCTACGGCCTGATCGCGGCGTGGGCCATCGTGACGGGCATCTTCCGGATCATCGGCGCGGTGCGGCTCCGGCACGTGATCGCCAACGAGTTCTGGCTCGGGCTGAGCGGCGTCACCTCGGTGATCTTCGGCGTCCTCATGGTGGCGCTGCCGGCGGCGGGCGTGCTGGCGCTCAGCTGGCTCATCGGGGCGTTCGCGATCGCGGTGGGGGCCCTGCTCCTCGGGCTCTCGCTTCACCTGCGCCGCGCGGCGGGCCCGGCCGCGCCGGTGCGCGCCCACTGACGCGCCCACCCCGGCCGCAGGGCGTCCGTGGACGCCGCGGCGAGGCCGGCGCCGGCGTACGGGAGCGGCGGCCTGCCCGTCAGTCGATCTGCAGGTGGTAGTGCGCTGGCGTCGTCTCTTCGATGACCAGGACGCCCCCGACCTCGGAGGCGCTCTCGAGGAACGCGCGCTTCTCCTTCGGCGACATGGTCCTGTTGCGCACGTCCACGGCGCCTCGGCGCAGGTGCGCGGAGACGTAGATCCCCCGGTCGATCTGGTCCTGGATGACGGCCTCCATGGCGGCGACCACCTGCTCCGGCGGCTTGCCCGAGCTCGCCCGGTAGGCCTTCGTGATCTCCTGGACGGCCGCCTTGTTCCGGTAGAGCTTGAGGAGATCGTCGCCGAGCCTGAGCTTCGTGAACATGGCCCTGGCCTGTCGGTTCGCGTCGCGTGTCCCGCTCGTGATCACGAGGTGCTCGCGCGTGCGGCGCGCGTATCCCCGGTCGATCCGCTCGACCTTCGCGGCGATCGGCGCGGGGAGCGTCACGCCGGGCAGCACCTCGTACGGCGGCGGGGTCCACGGCTCCGTGGGCACGGCCTTCCCGAGCGCCGTCAGGGGCGGCAGCTGCGCGCGCCGCTCCTCCTCCTCCGACGGCAGCTCGTCGCACTCGGGTTGGCTTGCCGCCGCGGCGGCGCGCGGCGCCCCGGGGCCGCGCCGCGGCGCTCGCCGCGCCGGCCGCGCTCGGCGCGCCCTGGGCGCGCGGCGCCGCGCTCGCCGGCGCCGCGGGCGCGCTCGTCTTTGGCCAATCGAGGCCCGGCAGGTCGAGGCCCGGCAGCTCGACGGACTCGAGCTTCTCCGTGCATCCGGCCGCGCAGAGCAGCGCGGCGGCGAGGGCGCACAGGCGGCGCGGCGGCTCCTTGGAGCGTCCCTTCGCGGCGACTCGGCGTGTCGGAGGCATCGGCAAAGCCGCTCCAGCGTGCCATGGCGCGCGGCGCCGGCGAAAAAAACGGCGGCCCGCGGCCGAGCGCCGCCGAGCGCCGGCCAGGCGGCGCGTCGCCGGCGATCTCGACGCGCGCGGCCCCACATCGGCTACAGAACCCTCATGCCCCATGTTCCCTTGACCGGCCGTGTCGCCCTCGTGACCGGCGGCGGTACCCGCCTCGGCGCCGCGACCGCCCGCGCGCTCGCCGCCGCGGGGGCCGACGTGGCCGTCCACTACGCCACGAGCGGCGCCGGCGCGGACGCCGTCGTCGACGAGGCGCGTTCGCTCGGCCGGCGCGCCGTCGCGCTCCAGGCCGACCTCTGCGATCGCGCGGCGCTCGCCGCCCTCGCCCGAGCGGCGCTCGACTGGTCGTCGGGCCGGCTCGACCTCCTGGTCCACAACGCGGCGAACTTCGATCGGGTCCCGCCGGCCGAGCTCTCCGCCGACGCGTGGGATCGCGCCCTGGCGCTCAACGCCACCGCGCCGTACCTGCTCACGCTAGAGCTCGCTTCCGCGCTCCGCGCCTGCCGCGGCAGCGTCGTCGCGATCGTCTGCGTGAGCGCCGAGCGCCCGTGGAAGAACTACATCCCCTATTCGGTCTCGAAGGCCGCGCTCGCCCACCTCGTCCGCGGCCTCGCGGTGGGGCTCTCGCCGGAAGTGCGCGTCAACGGCATCGCGCCTGGGACGGTCCTTCCGCCCTCTTCGTATGACGAGGCCACGCTCGCTCGCCTCCGCGAGCGCATCCCGCTCCGGCGGCTCGGCGAGGCCGAAGACATCGCGCGCGCGGTGGTGTTCCTTGCGGAAAACGACTTCATCTCCGGCCAGATCCTCGCGATCGACGGCGGCGCTTCGGTCGCGTGACGCGCTGCCTCCCCTGCGGGGCGATCCGCGGGCGGGGTCGGGCGAGCGCTTTGGCTTGAACGACCCTGCCCGATCGACCCATAGTTTGAGCCCCATGAGCACCACGCCCGAGACCAGCGCCGCCCCCGTCCAGGCGGATCCTGCCCACAGCGCGCCCACCGGCAGCGGCCCCGCCGAGGCGCCCGCCGCTGCGGTCGCCGGCTCCGAGGCCAAGCCGGCGAGCCACGACTCGACGCTGCCGGAGGCCCTGATCGCGTTCATGCTGGATCGCTGGGCGCCGGCGCCCCGCGAGCTCCCCGAGCCGATCGCGCACGCGGACGTGTTCGCCGCCCGCCGCCGCGCCCTGTCGAAGCTCTTCCCGGCGGAGACGCTCGTCATCCCCACGGGTCACGAGAAGGTGCGCTCCAACGACACGCACTACCGCTTTCGCCCCGGCTCGGACTTCTTCTATCTGACGGGCAACCTCGAGCCGGACTGCGTGCTCGTCCTGCAGCCGCAGGAGGGGGGCGGGCACCGGGACATCCTCTTCGTCGAGCCGAACCCCGGGCGCAGCGACAAGACGTTCTTCACCGATCGCGCGAAGGGCGAGCTCTGGGTCGGCCCCCGCCTCGGCGTCGAGCAGAGCCGCGCGCGCTTCGGCGTCGACGAGTGCCGCGGGCTCCCCGAGCTGGACGCGTACCTGAGCGGCCTCGTCGGCACGGTGACGCGCCCGCACCGCGTGCTCCGCGGCGTGTCCGAGCGCGTCGACAAGCTCCTCGCCAAGCACGATCGCGACAAGCAGCTCGGCGAGGCGCTCTCGGAGATGCGCCTCCTCAAGGACGCGCTCGAGATCGAGGAGCTCGAGGCGGTGGTCGCGTCGACGAAGCGGGGCTTCGAGGACGTCGTCCGCGCGCTCCCCAAGGGGCGGAGCGAGCGAGAGCTCGAGGGCGTCTTCAACCTGCGCGCCCGGGTGGAGGGCAACGACGTCGGTTACGGGACCATCGCCGCGGCGGGCCACCACGCCTGCATCCTGCACTGGACGAGGAACGACGGCGCGCTCGCGCCGGGCAAGCTCGTGTTGCTCGACGCCGGCGTCGAGGGCAACGCGCTCTACACCGCCGACATCACCCGGACGCTGCCGATCAACGGGAAGTTCTCCAAGGAGCAGCGCGAGATCTACGAGCTCGTGCTCGAGGCGCAGGAGGCGGCGATCCACGAGGTGAAGCCGGGCAACGACTTCATGGAGCCGAACCGGGCGGCGATGCGGGTGCTCGCGCGGGGGCTCGAGCGGCTCGGCATCCTGAGCATTCCGGCCGAGGAGGCGCTCAAGGAAGACAAGCAGTTCTACCGCCGGTACTCGCTCCACAACGTGAGCCACATGCTGGGCCTCGACGTGCACGACTGCGCGCAGGCGCGGCAGCAGGTCTACAAGTACGGCAAGCTCAAGGCGGGGATGGTGCTCACGGTGGAGCCTGGCCTGTACTTCCAGCTCGACGACGAGACCGTGCCGGCGCGCTATCGCGGCATCGGCGTGCGCATCGAGGACGACGTCCTCGTCACGGAGACGGGGTGTCGAAACCTGTCGATCGATATCCCGCGGGCCGTGAGCGACGTGGAAGCGTGGATGGCCGACCTCTGGGCGGCGGCGAAGTGACGTGAGCGGCGGGCCGCCCTGAGAGGCGCGGGCCGGGCGGGGTTCCACGCGCGGGGGAGCCGCCGGCGGAGGGGGGAGCGGCGCGGGCGGGCGGCGGGGGTCCCCCCACAAACTCGCGCCTTGTGGGGGGCTATTGCCAGTTGGACGGGTGGGGGGAGGACTGGGGGCGACTCGCTTCGATGCGGGCCGGCGCTCGGGTTTGTGGGGCCCACCCCCGCCGCCCGCCCGCGCCGCTCCCCCTCCGCCGGCGGCTCTTTCCAGGTGGGCAGCGGGGAGAGAGGGGAAGCTGGCCGAGCTCGTCAGGGGGCGAGGGGGATATGGGGGCGATTCCAGGATGTCCGCTGTCATGATGCTGCTGCGCTGCTGACGCGGCGGTCATGTGCGCAGCGGGCGCGCGGGCGCGGCACGGTGATGCGCCGGCGCCGGGCGCAGTACGTCGACGCCAGAGCGATGGCTGCTCGGGGACGGCGGCGCTACCCTGCCGATGAGGAGACCCCTATGCACAAGTCTCGCCTTCAGCGTGGGTCAGGGACCGCTACTCACCCAACCGGGCGCGCGGTCGCGACGTCGTTGCTCGCGGCAGCGGCGCTGGTCGCGGTGTCCGGCGCGGCCAGGGCCGACGGAACGGACAACCGAGGCGCCGGGGTCGCGCTCGCGGCGCGCTCCCCCGGGATGCTCGAGCCTCGCCTTCCCGGATACGTCAGCCCCGCGCTGCCCGGCGACGTCGATCGCTCGAGCGGCTTCAGTGGCCTGAGCGAGCCGGTCGCGACCGCGGGCGAGCCGCTGCACGGGCTGGCCTCCGAGCTCGACGAGACCAGCTACGACATCCCCGGGCAGATCGTCGTCGACGCGCGCGACGATCTCGACGAAAGCTCGCTCGCGGCGCTCGCGCGCGACTTCTCGCTGACCGCCGTCCCGACCGCGCTCGCCTCCGAGACCCGGATCCAGATTGCCACCGTGGAGGGCTCGGTCAACGAGACGCTCCAGCGGCTCGCGCAGGATCCGCGCGTGGAGGCGGCCGAGCCGCTCGCGTGGGTGCGCGCCTCGTTCGCCGCGAACGATCCGCTGCTGAAGGACCAGTGGCACATGGCGCGCGTGGGCGCCGAGCGCGCATGGGACTTCGCCACCGGCCGCGGGGTCACCGTCGCCGTGGTCGACACCGGCATCGCCTGCGAGGACCACGGGCCCTTCACCAAGGGGACCGACCTCGCGTCGACCGAGTGCGTGGAGGGATGGAACTTCGTCACCAAGACGAGCCACGCGAACGACGACCAGGGCCACGGCACGCACGTGGCGGGCACGATCGCGCAGTCGACCAACAACGGCATCGGCGCCGTGGGGCTCGCCTTCCACGCGCGGCTCATGCCGGTCAAGGTGCTGAACGAGAGCGGATGGGGCACGACCGCCGACGTGGCCGACGGCATCCGCTGGGCGGCCGAGCACGGCGCCCACGTCATCAACCTGAGCCTCGGCGGGCCCCGCAACTCGAAGGTCCTCCAGAGCGCGATCGACTACGCGATCTCGCGCGGCGTGGTGGTCGTCGCGGCGGCCGGCAACACCGGCGGGCGCGTGCAATTCCCCGGCGCCTCGGACGGCGTCATCGGCGTGAGCGCCACCGACGCGAACGACAAGGTCGCGCGGTTCTCCTCGCGCGGCCAGGGCGTCGACGTCGCGGCGCCCGGCGTGAACGTCACCCAGCAGACCATCTGCAACCGCGGGCGCGACAAGTGCGAGGGCTACCCCGTGTACAGCGGCACCTCGATGGCCGCGCCCCACGTGGCCGGCGCGGCGGCGCTGCTCGTGAGCCTCGGCGTGTCGGACCCGCGCGCGGTCGAGGACGCGCTCCGCGCAGGCGCACGCGTGGTCGACGACTCCGACGGCGGCAAGCTGCTCTACGGGGCCGGCATCCTCGACGCTGCGAGCTCGGTCGTGCGCGTCACGCAGAGCCACATCGTCGTGCGGCTGCTCGCGCTGCTCGTGCTCGCGACGTGGGTCGGCCGCCGCGCCCGCAAGAAGGAGGCGAACGCCACGAGCCCGTGGCAGGCGAGCTTCCTCCTCCCGGCGCTCGCGGCGGGGCCGGGGCTGTTCTTCTTCGCCCCGTGGCTCCTGCCGCGCGTGGACCTCGCCGTCGACGTACTGGCGCGGCCGCTCGCCGACCTCGACCTGCTGATCGGCGCCTCGGTCCACCGCTGGTTGCCGCTTGCCAACGCGCTCCTCCCGCTCGGCCTCACCTCGCTCTTCTTCGGCGTGAAGAAGCTCCGGCCGGCGATCGCGGGCCTCGCCGTCGGCACGGCGGCCTACCTCACCTCGGTCGTCGCGCTCGGCGAGGTCGCCGGCCCCCTCGGCCGGATGGCCCTCATCGTCTGGTGCGCGGTCAACGCCGCCGCCTGCCTCTGGATCGCCCGGACGAACCTCTCCACGCGCTGAGCCGGAGCGCCGCGCCGAGCCGGCGCGCCCCGCTCGCCCAGGGCCGGGCGCAGGCCCGGTCGTTATGACCTCCCCTCCAAAACGAGCTAGGATGCCGGCCATGCGGTCCGGCACCTTGCTCCTACCTTTCGCGCTGCTCGTCGGGGCGTGCGGCGGCTCTTCCAGCGAGACGCCGTGGCCGGCCGAGCCAGCGCGCCCCGCGCTCGGCCCCGCCGACGAGGCGGCGCCGGAGCCGATCGACTCGAACGCGATCCCCGAAGGCGCGGGCGAGGGCGCGGCCGGCCAGGCCGACGCCGGCCGCTGAATCGACGGCGGAGGACGGCATGACGGACAGCCGGACGGCGGGCGCGCAGCGGAGGGCCTGGCTCTCCGCGGCCCTGCTGTCCGTGGCGCTGCTGGTGGCGCCGCTCCTCTTCTGGCTGCTCGTGCCGCGCCCCGAGCCCGTGATGCCGGCGCGGCGCGAGCCCGCCTCGGCGCTGCTCCCGCCGCCGCAGCCGGAGCACGCGGCGCCGCGCGAGGTCGAGGTCGAGCCGCCGCCGGCTCCGCCGCCGCGCGAGACGACGGTCGCGCGCGCTGAGCCGGTCCGCGGCGTCGTCCTCGATCCGGAGGGCCGCCCGAGCGCCGGCGCCGTGGTCCGCTGCCGCGATGAGCCGGGCATGACCGCGAGCGCCGACACCGAGGGCCGCTTCGAGCTGCCGCCCGAGGCCGACGGGTGCACCGCGACCGCGGCGCAGCCCCCGCTCGGGGACGCCGAGCCCACGCGCCTCGCCGCGGGCCGCGACAACGTCCTCCACCTGGTCGCGGCAGGCGCGATCGCGGGCGAGGTCGTGGATCAATCGGGCAGGCCCGTCGAGGCGTACCTCCTGGCGATCGAGTCGTTCGTGCCGGCCGGGGCCGCGGCGCGCGGGAGCGCCGACGGCCGCGCGCGCAAGGTCACCGATCCGGGCGGCGCGTTTCGATTGAACGAGCTCGCGCCGGGCCGCTACGTGCTGACGGTGAGCGCGGCGGGACGCCCGCCGACGCGGAGCTCGGCGGTCGACGTCGAGGCGGGCCGCACCATCGAGGGCGTGCGGATCGTGCTGCCGCAGGGGGCGACGCTGAGGGGCAGGGTCATCGACGCCGCCTCGCGGGCGCCGGTCGTCGAGGCCCAGGTCGAGCTCGACTCCGTGACCTCGTCCGGCGCGAACGCGATCTCGCTCGTGCTCACCGACGCGAACGGCGAATACGCGCTCGAGGGGGTGCCGGCGCGCGGCCCGTTCTCGGTGCGCGTGCGCCACGAGGACTACATGGCCAAGATCGTGTCGGGCCTCGACGCGCGCGGCACGGGCTCGGCGCGCGCCGACATCGAGCTCCGCACGCTGGACGACGGCGGGTCGCGCGAGGAGCTCACGGGCATCGGCGCGATGCTGTCGGTCTCGTCGAGCGGCGTCATGATCGCGGGGATCATCGAGGGCGGGCCCGCCGCGTCCGCCGGGCTCCAGCAAGGCGACATCATCGTCCGCATCGACGGCGAGAACGCGAAGGAGCTCCCGCTCGCCGACTGCATCCAGCGCCTCCGCGGCCCGGTGGGGACGCGCGTCTCCGTCGGCGTCGAGCGGGACGGGCAGGTCATCGACGTGACAATGCGGCGCGACATCGTGGTTCGGTGAACGTCGGGGCCCCGAGGTGCTAAGGGTCGGTCCATGTCCACGCGCCCTACCGCGCTTCCCCCGGCCGGAGCTCCGGACGTCCTCTACCTGATCGATCTCTCGGGCTACGTCTTCCGCGCCTACCACGCGATCAGCCCGCTCTCGAGCCCGAGCGGCGAGCCGACGCACGCGACGTACGGCACCGTCGCGATGCTCTCGAAGCTCGTGGACGAGCGGAAGCCCGCGTACCTCGGCGTGGCGATGGACTCCCCGGGCAAGACGTTCCGCGACGATCTCGACCCGCGCTACAAGGCCCACCGGCCGCCGCCGCCGCCCGACCTCGGGGTGCAGATGAACCGGTGCCGGGAGATCGTCGAGGCGTACTGCATCCCGATCTTCATCCAGGAGGGGCTCGAGGCGGACGACCTCGTGGCCGTCGCCGTCGCGCGGGCCAAGGAGCGGGGGCTGCGCGTGGTCATCGCGTCGAGCGACAAGGATCTCATGCAGCTCGTCGACGGCGACCGGGTGATGCTCTGGGACGCGATGCGCGACAAGGTCTACGGGCACCCCGAGGTCGTCGCGAAGTTCGGCGTGCCTCCGGAGCAGGTGCGCGACCTGCTCGCCCTCGTCGGCGACAGCTCGGACAACGTCCCCGGCGTCCCCGGCGTGGGCCTGAAGACGGCCGCCGAGCTGCTCGCGCAGTTCGGCTCGCTCTCGGCGATCTACGCCCGCCTCGACGAGGTGAAGAAGCCCCGCATCCGCGAGTCGCTCAAGCAGCACGAGGCAGACGCGCTCCTGTCGCAGAAGCTCGTGACGCTCGACGGCAGCGCCCCCGTCTCGCTCGACCTGGAGACGCTGCGCTACGGAGGCGCGGACACCGGGAGGCTCCGGGAGCTCTTCACCGAGCTCGGGTTCTCGCGCTTCCTGAAGGCCGTCCGCGCGCCCGAGCTCACGGCGCGCGCGTCGACCTACCGGGTCGTCGCGACGCGAGAGGAGCTCGAGGCCTTCGCCAAATCGGCGCGCGCGGCCGGGCGCCTCGCCATCGACGTGCACGCGACGAGCCGCGAGCCGATGAGCGGCCATGTCTGCGGCATCGCGCTCGCCTGCGAGCCGGGGCAAGCCGTCTACGTCCCCCTGGGCCACCGCTACCTCGGCGCGCCGGCCCAGCTCTCGATGGGCGACGTCGACGCGGTGCTCGGCCCGCTGCTCGCCGACCCCGAGCTCCCGAAGGTCGGCCACGACGTCAAGTTCTGCGAGGTGGTCCTCCTGCGGCACCGCATCGGGCTCGTCGGCGTCGCGTTCGACACGATGCTGGCGAGCTACCTGCTCGATCCCGAGGGGAAGAACCAGCTCCACGAGCTCGCCGAGCGCGAGCTCGGCGCCAAGATGCAGACCCTCGACGAGGTGGCCCCGAAGCGCCGCGGGCAGGCGCAGCGCGGCCTCGACGAGATCGAGCTCGGCGAGGCCACGGCCTACGGCGCGGCGTTCGCCGACGTCGCGCTCTCGCTCACCGACCGGCTGCGCCCGCGGCTCCGCGCCGAGCGGCTCGAGGATCTGCTCGTGCAGATCGAGCTGCCCCTCTCCGCGGTGCTCGCGGAGATGGAGCTCACGGGCGTCCTCGTCGACCCGCAGGCGCTCGCGCAGCTCGGCGCGCAGATGACGACCGAGCTCGCGGCGCTGGAGCAGAAGGCGCGCGAGATGGTGGGGCACGACATCAACCTGGCGTCGCCGAAGCAGCTCGAGGCGGTCCTGTTCGACGAGCTCAAGCTGCGCTCCCAGCGCAAGACGAAGACCGGCCGCTCGACCGACGCCGACGTGCTGGAGACGCTGGCGGAGGACCACCCGTTCCCCGGCGTGGTGCTCGAGCACCGCGCCATCGCCAAGCTCAAGGGCACGTACGTCGACGCGCTGCCGCGCCTCGTGCACCCGACCACGGGCCGGATCCACACGCGCTGGAGCCAGGCCGTGGCCGCGACCGGTCGGCTCTCGTCGCAGGATCCGAACCTGCAGAACATCCCGATCCGCACGGAGCTCGGCCGGATGATCCGGCGCGCGTTCGTCGCGCCGCCCGGGAGCGTGATAGTGAGCGCCGACTACTCCCAGATCGAGCTGCGCGTCCTCGCCCACCTGTCGAAGGATCCGGTGCTCGTCGACGCGTTCCGCACCGGGCAGGACGTGCACGTGCGCACGGCCATGGAGATCTTCGGCGTGGACGAGGCGGGGGTCACCGACGAGATGCGGCGCCGGAGCAAGACGATCAACTTCGGCGTGATCTACGGGATGGGCGAGGCGGCGCTCGCGAAGCGCCTCGACATCTCGCGCGCGGAGGCGGCGCGCTTCATCGACGCCTACTTCGCGCGCTACCGCGGCGTGCACGAGTTCATGGAGCGGACGATGGCCGAGGCGAAGCGCTCCGAGTCGGTGCGCACGCTGCTCGGCCGGCGCAGGCTGCTCCCGGACCTGCGCAGCAGCGACCGGATGCGCCGCGCTCAGGCGGAGCGCATCGCCCAGAACACCCCCATCCAGGGGACGGCGGCGGACCTCTTGAAGCTCGCGATGGTGCGCATCCCGCGCCCCGTGGTCCCCGGCGCGCGCATGGTGCTCACGGTGCACGACGAGCTCGCGTTCGAGGTGCCGATCGAGGCGGTGGACGAGGCGAAGGCCAAGGTGCGGGAGGCCATGGAGTCGGTCTTCCCGCTCGACGTGCCGCTCGTCGTCGACATCGGCCACGGCCCGACGTGGGCCGAGGCGCACTGACGCGCGGGAGCGCCGGGCCGCCGCCGCGGAGCCCCGCGATGGCGCGGGGCGAGACCGGCGGCGGCGTTCCGGCGATCGGGGCAGACAAAACGACGACGCCCGCTTCACCTTGCGGTGAGCGGGGCGTACGTACGAAGGGGTTGGTGCTCAGCCCGCGGCGGTCTTGGCTGCGACGCTCGCCTTGTGCAGGGCGAGGGCCAGGCGGCTCTTCACACGCGACGCGCGCTTGGCGGGGATCGTCCCCTTCGACGCGGCGCGATCGAGCGCGCTCACCGCGGCGGTGACCAGCGCGGTGGACTCCTGCGGAACGCCCTTCAGCCCGGTGCGCGCCTTCTTGACGACCGTGCGGAGCTCCGACTTGGCGGCGCGGTTGCGCGCGGTCCTGGTGATGCGCTGGCGGTTGCGCTTGTCGGCGGATGCGTGATTGGCCATGAGAAAAGCTCTCCTACTTCTTCGCCTGCGCCTCGGCGGGCGTGGCAGCGCGCAGGGCGTCCGGCGCGTTCTGATCGTAACCCGCCGGATGGATCGGGAACTTGGGGGTGCCGTGAGCACGCTCGAAGCGCTTGCGGCGGGTGCCCGAAGTGCGCGCCTTGCGCTGACGGATGCGCTGGGTTTGCTGAGTCGCGGAAACCATGGGGGCGCGCATTCTACCTGCGGGCGCCCTCGTGTCAACCGGGACGTGGGCCCTCCTGGGCCAGGGTCCGCCAGGACGCTGGGCCCGCCTGGATTCCGGGCGCGCTAGGGCCGGATCGTGGCGCTCACCGAGAACGACGGCTTGGAGAACGGGCCCACGTTCGCGGCCTTGAGCGCCGCCTGCACGCAGCTCGACTGGCCGTTCGAAGCCGCCCAGCCGCTGACGTTGACCTTGCTCACCTGGCCGGTCGACGAGAACGTGATCTGCGCGCGCGACACGTCGTCCGCGCCCGCGACGCACGCCTTCGCGTTGCCCATGACCGAGCCGAGCGCGGCCTGGACCGAGCCCTGCGACGGCTGCTCGGGGATGTTCTGCTGCCGCAGCGGGCCCGAGGCCGGCACCGGCGCCTCCGACACGACCGACGGCTGCTTCTCCCCGTCGTCGCCCACGGCGGCCTGCATGGCGGAAGGCAGATCCCCCGGCTTGCCCGCCGGCGTCGGCGCCGCCGCCACCTTTCCCTGCTCCGGCTTCGGCGCCGCGGCGGGCGCAGGCGCCTCGGGCGCCGCCGCTGGCGCCGCCGCGCCGCCGCCGACCGGCGCGGCGGCCGTCTTGGGCGCCGCGGCCACCTTCTCCGCCGTCGCCGTTTCGACGGGCTGCGGCTCGGGCTCCGCGCTCTCCGCCGGCGCGGCGGCGACCGGGGCAGCGGGCGCTGCCGGCTTCTCCTCGCGCGGCGCGGCGGGCGCCACGTCGGTGGTCGGCGCTGCCGCGGTGGCGGTCGCCGTCTCCTGCTGCGAAGGCGCCCTCGTCTTCACCACGACGGCCACCGCCGCGGCCAAGCCCAGGGCCGCGAGCGCCGCGCCGGCGACCATCCCGCCGGACCGCTTCTTCGCAGCAGGCTGGGCGACGGGCGCGGACGGGGCGCGCGGCCTCCTCGCGGACACCGCCGCGACCGCGTCCTGCCTCTCGCTCTCGAGCGTATCGGCCGTGCCGAGCTGCGCTCTCTCGGCGGCCTCCACGTGCTCCGGGGGAACCGACGCGCTGAGCCGGTTGAGATCGATGACGCCGGAGTCCTCGGTCACCCCCTCGGCCGACCGCAACGCAGGCGACGACGCGCGCATGACGCCGGAGATCGACCCCCGCCCCGGCGGCGAGGACACGCGCCCGGGCGGCATCGAGCCGCGTCCCGAGGTCGGCAGCGGCGTCGACAACGAGCCGCGTCCGGACGGCACCGGCGTGGACAGCGGACCGCGCGCGGACGGCACCGGCGTCGAGAGCGCCGGGCTGCTCCCTGTCGCGCCGCTCGCGCGACCCGGCGCCTGGCTGGCGCGCTCGGCGATCTCCTTCAGCGATTGACGTTTCTTCTCCGGGGGCCGCGAGGCGCTGCCGCCCGACAGGCTCGCATCAGACTTCGAGGCCCTGCCTGCTTCCGATCCGTCCGCCATGGTACTGCGTTCTCCTGCGGTGCGTGCTTCTCGCGAAATGTCCCCGGCCTGCTCCTCGCCTGGCTCCGCGGCGAGATCCGGGGCTGCGAGGAGGTCGGCCACCGCCGCCGCATCCTCCGATCGCCGGGATAGAGCGACCTCGACGATGCGAGCTGCCCGCGTCTCCCACGCCGCCTCGTCGACGGTGGGGGCGGGCCAATCGTTGAGCATCTGGTCGAGGTCGAGCTTGCTGGTGACGTTCATTCGGCGTCCCCTCCGAAACCACGCTCCGCGAGGTATACGCGGAGCTTGCGGCGCGCCTCGTGGACGCGCCAGGCGACTGTTCCTTCCGGACACCCCAGGATCCTGGACGCGTCCTCGTGGGGCACGCCGTCGATGCACACGAGGATGAGCGTCGTCCGCAGCGTGTCGGAGAGCGTATCGATGCCGTCGCAGAGCGCGGCCGCGAGCTCGCGCCGCTGGGTCGTCGCGGCCGGATCGACGCCGTGGCTCGGGCGCGTCTCGAGCAGCAGCGCCTCGATCCGCGGATCGTCCGTGGGGGTCGAGTTCCTGGTCGGCTTGCGGGCCCGGATCATGTTGAGCGAGAGGTTCACGGCGATCCGGTAGAGCCAGGTGAAGGGCTCGCTCCGCCCGTCGAACCGATCGAGCGCCTGATAGGCTCGGACGAAGGTCTCCTGGGTCACGTCCTCTGCCTCCGCGCCCGAGCGGACGAGGTGGAACGCCAGCCGGAAGATGCGCTTCTGATATCGACGGACCAGCACCCCGAACGCCTGGGCATCTCCGCCCCGGGCTTGATCGACGAGCTCACGATCGGTGGTCTTGGCCATCCTAGCCGCCTCGCGGTGCGAATTGTCTCCCGCGCACGGACGACAGCGCAGCCGCGGACAGCTCTTCGCGACGGCCGCTGACCGTCTCGGCGAGAGAAGCCCCTCGCGGCGAGCCCAGCACCGCGGAGGCGGAGCAGGGCGATGAGGAGGCAAGTTCCACGTTCAGGCGCGCGAAGATAGCCGAACACTCCTCCTAGGACAAACCATGCGCCCTGGACCTTGGGCGTCGCGGCGCGACTTCGACCGGCCGGGCGGTACGCCCGCGCTGGCGCGCCCGAGCCGGCGGCGGCGCCGGGCGGGCGACGGTCCCGGCGCGGCCGACGGCCGGGGCGCGGCCGCGCGCTGGCCGCGCTCGCCCGCGCCGCTGCTATGGTCGGCGGATGCGACGCTTTTCGAGCTGGATGCGCACCCTGGGGCTCATCGCTGCGGCCTTCGCAGGGGGGGCGGCGACTTCCCACCTCGCGGGTGCGAGCACACAGGCGCAGAGCCCCTACGCGCCGCTCGAGCAGCTCGCGCGCGTGCTCGTGCTCGTCGAGAACAACTACGTCGAGCCGGCGCAGCGCAACAAGATCATCGACGGCGCCATCAAGGGCATGGTCGCGGAGCTCGACCCGCACTCCGCGTACATGAACGCCTCCGAGTTCGCCCAGTTCCAGGAAGAGACCGGGGGGACGTTCGGCGGCGTCGGCATCGAGGTCGACACGAAGGACGACCAGATCACCGTGATCGCTCCGATCGAGGGCTCGCCGGCGGCGCGGGCGGGCATCCGCTCCGGCGACCAGATCATCGCGATCGACGGCCGCCCCGTGCGCGGCGAGCGCCTCGACAAGCTGGTGAAGATCATGCGCGGGCCCCCCGGCTCGCGGGTGAAGCTCACGATCCGCCGGCAGGGCGCGGCCGAGCCGCTCACGTTCGACCTCGCGCGGGAGCAGATCCACGTCACGAGCATCGCCGCGAGGCGCCTCGATCGCGACGTCGCGTACGTTCGCGTGAAGCAGTTCCAGGACGGCACCCACGAGGAGATGCTCCGCGCCGCGGCGAGGCTGCGCGCCGGATCGAAGGCGCCGCTGGCCGGGGTGATCCTCGACCTGCGCAACAACCCCGGCGGCCTCGTGCACGAGGCGGAGGCCCTCGCCGACGAGTTCCTCTCGTCGGGGACGATCTACTCGACGCGCCAGCGCAACCAGGTCGTCGACGAGGCGAAGGCGCACGACGGCGGCGCGTTCGCCTCGCTGCCCGTGGTCGCGCTCGTGAACGAGTACTCCGCGAGCGCCGCCGAGCTCGTCGCGGGCGCCCTGCAGGACAGCGGCCGCGCCACGGTCGTCGGCGCGACGACCTTCGGCAAGGGGTCGGTGCAGACCATCTACGAGCTCCCAGGCGGCGCCGGGGTGAGGCTCACGACGATGCGCTACTACACGCCGAAGGGGCGCTCGATCCAGGCGCAGGGCATCCGGCCGGACATCGTCATCGAGAGCGCGCAGCAGCCGCTGCCGGCCGCCATCCTCCGCGAGCAGGACCTCGAGGGGCACCTCCCCGCCGAGGGATCGATCGGCGGCGGCTCGCCGAGGGCCGTGCTCGTCGAGAAGCGCGCGGAGGCCGCGGCGCGCGGCCCCGAGGGCGACGTGCCCGCCGATCCCACCCGCGGGAGCGATTTCACGCTCGCGGTCGGCTACCAGCAGCTGCTGCGCGCGATCCCGGCGCGTCGCTAGCGCCCGAGGGCACGCGCGGAGCGACCGGCGCCGACGGCCGCGCGCGTCCGCGTCGGCCCCCGGCGCCGGCGTCGGTCCTCGGCCGGCGTCAGGCCTCGGCGCCGGCGCGGAGCCCGGTCGTCACCGCGTCGAGCACGGTGCGCGCCCTCCCGGCGACGGTCGCCCCGGCCGCCAGGATCCCGGGGGCGGCGCGGACGCCCTCGCACCGCACGCCCACCGACTCCAGCGCGCCCGGCCGCTCGCCGCGCGGCCAGGCGACGACGTCGAGCTCCGGGCCCTGCATCGAGCTCACCACGCCGAACGCGCCGCGCGCGTCGCCCAGCGTGACGGGCGCGTCGATCGAGAGCGCGAACGGCGCGCCGCCGCGCGCCGGGAGGTCGGGACCGGCGCCGCGCTCGGGCGGGGCATACGCGATGCCCCCGCCGGCGAGGCCGCCGATCGCCAGGATCACCGCGTCCGCGGCGAGCGGCACGTCCTCGCCCTCCACGTGGACCGCGACGCCCTCGCCCGGTCCGCCCGGCCCCCCGGGGTCGCCGCCCACCGCGCGCACGCGGCCGTGGCGCCGCGCCGCCCCGATCGCGGCGAGCAGCGCGTCGCGCGCCGCCTCGAAGCGGAGCCCCGCCGGCGAGCCGGCGCCGATGACCGCCTCGCCCACGGGGACGCCGAGGCGCGCCGCGAGCGCCTCGGCCCGCGGCGCGCGCGCGCCGAGCCAGGGGCCGAGCAGGATCGCCCCCGCGCCGCCCGCGCCCTCGAGCGCCTGCCGGAGCCGATCGAGCAGCCAGGAGAGCCGCGCCGGATCGTCGTGCCGGGCCGCGAGGTCGCCGTCGGCGATCTGCCGCTCGTCGTCGAAGCGCAGCACCGGCGCGTCGACCGGCAGGAAGCGGAGCCCCCGCGCCCGGGCGAACGGCTCGTCCGTGAGCGCCTCCGCGAGCGCGTCGGCGTCCCAGGCGGCGCGCGCGGCGCGCGGGATGAGGACGCGCGTGCGGCGGAGCGACCCGAGATCGAGCAGCGCGCGATCCCTGCCGCGCGCCGGGCGGATCCGGCCGGCGACGGTC
Organism: Sorangium sp. So ce836; assembly: GCF_028553905.1. NCBI lineage: Bacteria > Pseudomonadati > Myxococcota > Polyangiales > Polyangiaceae > Sorangium > Sorangium sp. So ce836. The sequence goes on from NZ_CP102233.1 coordinate 13,758,292, forward strand.
GCGAGGCGCACGCCGGACGCCTGCGGCACGTCCCATAGGCCGAGCTCCGCCGCGAACTGCCTCGCCGCCGGCGCGAGATCGCCCGCGGGCAGATCGCTGCCGAGCAGCCGCGCGGCGCGCTCGACCTGCTCCCACGGGACGTCGTCGACCGCGCCGCCCGCGAGCGCCGTCTCCCCGACGCCCGCGGAGATCACGGTGACCTGCGCCCCGCGCCGCCGCGCGCTCCACGCGGCGGCGAGCCCGGCGACGCCGGCGCCGATCACGAGGATCGATCGCGCCACGCCCTCTCCTCCGGCTCCCGCGCGGGGCGCGGCGGCCGGCGATCGCTGTCCTCGCACGCCACCGCGGTCGCCTCGTCGCCCGCGGGCGCGCCGAGCTCCGACCGCACGCTGGCGATCGCGAGCGCCTCCTGCCGGGCCTGCTCCGGGCCGAGCGCGACGGCGCGCGTCATCGCCTGCCTCGAGAGGAACTCCACGGCCTGCCGCATCCCGTCGCGCGGCGGGAGCGAGAGCTCCTGCGCCACGATCTGCCCGCACCGCGCCGCGCAGCGCATGCCCCCGCACGCGCCGAGGCCGAGGCGTGTGCGGCGCGCGACGTCGGCCACGCTCCGGGCGAGCTCGTGCCGGAGCACGTAGCGCACCTCGGCCTCGATGACGGGCTCGCAGGGGCACACCGTCGCCGCCTCGCGCGGCCGCTCGCGCACGCGCTCCTCGATCCGGAGCGCGCGTGAGCCGTGGCGGTAGACGAGCCGCCGGGCGGCCACCGCGTCGATCTCCAGCCGCCGCGAGAGCGCGAGCGCGTCGACGGCGCGGTCGCCGCCGGGCAACGCGGTCGTGTGCGTCACGCAGCGGGCGCCGAGATCGAAGCGCCGCGCGAGGACGTCGGTCATCTCCTGGGCGAAGAGCCGGAAGCTGGCCAGCTTCCCCCCGATCATCGAGTAGAGGCCCGGCGCGCCGTGCGCCGCGTGGTCGACGATCTGGTGCTCGCGCGAGAGCGCGTCCTCGGTCGGCCCGAACGCGTAGAGCGTGGGCCGCACGCCCGCGTACGTGCCGATCGCGCGCGCCTCGTGGATCTGCGGGAACACGCGGGCGATGCCCTGGACCAGGTACCTCACCTCCTCGCTCGTCGCGCGGACCTGATCGAGGTCGCCGTAGAAGTCGTCGTCGGTCGTGCCGATGACGCTCATGTTCTGCCAGGGCTCGAGGAAGATCTGACGGCCGTCGATCGTCCTCGCCATGATCGCGTAGTTGGTGAGGCGCCGGTCGAACACGACGTGCACGCCCTTGCCGGGCCGCACCCGCGAGCTCGCGGCGGGGAGGCCCGCGAGCGACGCGGTGATCGGCGACCACGCGCCGGTCGCGTTCACGACCGCGCTCGTGCGGAGCCGCCCGCCCTCGCCGGTCACGCGGTCCCGGTAGCGCACGGCGACGATCTCGCCGGTGTCCTCGCGGCGCTCGATCCGCTCGACCGTGTGCCCGACGTACACCTTGGCCCCGCGCTCGATCGCGTCGACGGCGTTGGCGATGCAGAGCCGCGCGCCGTCGATCCCCCACTCGTCGAAGCTGAAGCCGCCCACGAGATCGCCGTGCAGCCCCGGCTCGAGCCGCCGGAGCTCGTCGGGCGAGAGGCGCGCGTGCGGCTTGCCGCGCTTGAGCGGCTGGTACTTGTCGTACGCCTCGAAGAAGCCGTCGGCGAGCGTGTAGAGGATGCGCCCGTGCCTCGCGTTCTCGAACGGGACGAGGAAGGGGATCCGGAACAAGAGGTGCGGCGCGATCGCCTGGATGTGCCCCGAGTCGCGGCACGAGTTCTCGGTCACGTGCGGATCGCTGGTCAGGTACCGGAGCCCGCCGTGGATCATGCCGCTGGAGTTCCCGCTCGCGCCGAACGCGAGATCGTTGCGCTCGAAGAGGGCGACCTTCAGGCCCCGCTGCGACGCATCACGCGCGACCCCCACGCCGTTCACACCGCCGCCGATGACCACGACGTCCACGTCGGTGTCGGCGCGGCGGGCCGGCCTTGCGGCGCTCGAGGGGAGGATCGTCACCTGCGGCGTATAGCATGCCAGAACTTTTCCACGAGCGGGCCCAGCCTCGCGCGCGGCGCTGCAGATGCTGGCCGAGGCCGGCCGTCAGCCGCGGACCCGGATCGCCCAGGTCAGCTTCGCGAGGTTGCGGAGCACGTTCGGGACGCGGCGCGTGAGGTTGATCGAGGGGCGCCGTTTCTCCAGCACGCGGACGGGGATCTCCTCGATCCGCAGGCCCGCCCGGTAGGCGCGGATGACGAGCTCGCTGGCGAAGACGTCCTTGTCCACGACGCACTCGCGCACGATCCCGAGGAGCGGCTCGCGCAGGAACGCCTTGAGCCCGTGCGTGTCCGTCCCGCGGAAGCCGAGCGTGGCGCGGAGGAGCCCGTTGTACATCTGGCTCGCCGCGTGCCGCGCCCACGGGCGGTCGTCGCGCGCCCCCTGGATGAGCTTCGAGCCGATCACCATGTCGACGCCGCCCGCCCGCAGCATCGCGATCGCGCGGCGCTGGAAGTCCACGTCGCACAGGTCGATCTCGTCGCAGAGGACGAAGCGCCCGCGCGCCCGCTCGATGCCCGCGCGGAGCGCGGCGCCGTAGTTCGGCTCGCCGATCGAGAAGTGCCGCACTTCCGCGTACTTGCGCTCGAGCTCGCCGGCGATGGCGAGCGTCCCGTCGCGCGAGCCGTTCTCGGCGAGCACGAGCTCCCAGCGCCATCCGAACGGCAGCAGGCGCTCGCGCAGGTCCACGACGGCGGCGTGGAGGATCGCCTCCTCGTTGTACACGGGGATGACGATGGAGATCTCCGGCGCTTCGCCCGCGTCCTCGCGGCCGGGGTCGGCGGCGCTCACGGCGCACCTCCGAGGAGGGCCTGCGCGCGGAGCGCCGCGTCGCGCCCGAAGTGGAGCGCGTCCTCCATCGAGGAGTAGTTCCAGCCGCCGTAACGCCCGCACGAGAGGATGCGCTGGCCCTCGAGGAACGGCCGCACGGCCTCCAGCGACCCGAAGTAGCTGTGATCGAACACGACGTACGCGTAGTCGATGCGGCGCAGCCGGGCGAAGCGGATGGCGCTCGGGGCGGGGATGAGGCCCATCTCGACGAGGCCCTCCGCGACGCGGGGGAGCAGCGCCGCGAGATCGGGCTCGGCGCGATCGGCGAGCTCGACGTAGAGGCCGGCCTTGCCCGGCGGGGCCATGGCCGGGGAGAAGTTCGAGTAGCAGCCCACGCGGTAGAACGGGTACTTCGCCTCCGGAACGTAGACCCAGTGCAGCGGCTGCCCGCACGGGGTGTCGAGCGCCACGTCGAGGTAGTGGAGGTGCGTGCAGCGCAGCCGGGAGGCCGCCTCGGCGACGGATCGAGGCGCGTCCGCGAGGAGCCTCATGAGGGCGGGCAGCGGCGCGGACGAGACGAGCACGTCGTACCGGACGATCTCGTCGTCGAACACGAGCTCGCGCGCGCGCCAGTCGATCGCCGCGGGCGCGCGGCCGAGCTCGATCGCCGGGGTGCCCGCGTCCCGCGGCCGCTGCTCGGCGAGCGCCCGCGCGAGCCCGTGCGTCAGCTGGCCGATGCCGAGCCGCGGGTAGAGGAACTTCGCGTTGTATCCGAGCTCGCGGTCGTTCAGCCCGACCGCCCCGGCGAGCACGTCCTCGAGCTTCGGCAGCGGGACGAAGCGGGAGCACCAGTCGGCGGTGATCTCGCTCGGGTGCACCCCCCAGAGGCGGCTGTTGTAGGGGATCATGAAGTGGCGGCTGATCCCCTCGCCGAAATGCGCCAGGCAGAACTCCTCGAAATTCCTGGGCTCGGGCCGGTCCCCGGCGAAGTGCGCGTCGATGAAGCCGCGGAGGCACTCGTAGGCGACGGCGGGCGGTAGGCCGAAGGTGTTCGCCTGGAACGGATAGCGGGTGTATGTGCCGTTCGACCAGATCATCGAGCGCCGCTCGATCTCGAGGGGGTCGGGGCCCAGCCAGCCGAGCGCGAGCTCCCGGGTCGCCGGGTCGCGCAGGTGGAGGAGATGCCCTGTCCGATCGAAGCGGAAGCCGCCGTCCTCGAGCGTAATCGCGTGGCCGCCCGGGCGCGGCAGGCGCTCGAACAACCGGTGCGGCACGCCCGCTCGCCCGAGGTGGTACGCGGCCGCCATGCCCGTCAGGCCGGCGCCGAGGATCGCGACGGGAACGCTGGAGATCGTGGGTCGGGTCATCGCTCGCGGCCCGGCCGCGGCCGCGGCCGCGAAGACACCACCTCCCCGGTGCGCGGTCAAGGCGCGGTGCCCGGCCGGCGACGCTCGCCCATGCTGGATTTCCTGCCCTCGGCGTGAGGCGGCCCGAGCTCCGCGCGCGCCGGCGAAGACCGCCGTTGGCGCCTCCGCCCAGAGCGACTAGGTGTGTCTAGGTCCCGTCGCGCGCGCCGAGCGCTCTGGGGCGTCCGAGGTATCCGAGGTCAAAGATGCCCATCCCCCGCCGGAAATCGGTCCAAGTCACCGGGAGGATCCTCTACCTGACCGAGGACCCGGAGCTGCTGAAGCAGCAGCTGGCGGGCGGCGAGCTTCGCTTCGATCCCGCGCAGCACACGCTGATCGACAACATCTCGACCGACGAGCTCACGCCGGGCTGGGTCTGTTACTACTACGACGAGACGCTCGCCCGGTACTGCCTGGTCGGGCTGCGCGGTGGGCACATCGAGCGCGACGCCATCAAGAGCGGCGGCTTCGGCGTCATCGTCAGCGGGCGCTCGAAGGGGTGCGGCAGCTCGCGCGAGACGGCGCCGTACTCGGAGCGCGAGGCCGGGATCCAGATCGTCGTCGCGCGCAGCATCGAGAAGATCTACGGCCAGAACTGCCAGAACACCGGGCTGCTCACGACGACCGACTTCTCGCTCCTCGATCGGCTCGCGCGGGGCGACGAGATCCCGATCGGCGAGTTCACCCGCGGGCTCGATCCGATCAGCGCCGACGTCGTCGAGTACGGCGGCCTCTTCGCCTACAACAAGGCGCGGATGGCCGGCGAGGTCTCGTCGCCCACGCTCGACACGCCGCCGCGGCCCATGACCCTGTGCGAGAAGATCATCGCGGCGCACGCGATCGTGGACGCGAGGGCGGGCAAGATCGGGGTCCCGGCGGTGAAGCCGGGCGACGCGCTCTTCGTCCGCATCGACGTGCGCTTCTCGCACGAGTACGTCACGCCGATGGCCGAGTCGCTCTTCCGGGCGGGCTTCGGGCCGGACGCGGTCGTGACCGAGCCGGAGAGCGTCTTCGCCTTCCGCGATCACCTCACGTTCCTCGATCGCGTGATGCCGGAGGCGCACCTCAAGCTCGGCCTGCGGGAGCAGGCAGCCTCGCTCGCGACGGTGCAGCAGGCCTTCGCCGAGCGGCACGGGATCAAGCTGTACGGCGAGGTCGAGCGCGACGGCAGGACCGTGGGCTCCGAGGCCATCTGTCACAACAAGGTGATCGAGGAGCTCGCGCTGCCGGGGCAGATCGTGGCCGGCACCGACTCGCACACGTGCATGGCGGGGGCGCTCGGGTGCTTCGCGTTCGGCGTCGGCTCGACCGACATGGCGAACGCGTGGCTCACGCGCGACGTCCGCGTCGCGGTGCCGCAGTCGGTGCGCTTCAACCTGACCGGGCGGCTCGGTCCGGGGGTCACCGCCAAGGACGTGATGCTGTTCCTGCTCTCGCAGCCGTTCTGGAAGACCGGCCAGGGCATCGGCAAGGTGCTCGAGTTCGCGGGCGACGGCGTCCGCGCGATGGGGCTCGACGAGCGGGCGACGCTCACGAACATGGCGGTCGAGGCGGGCGGCTTCACCGGCATCATCGAGGCCGACGAGGAGATCGTGCGCTACCTCGTCGAGCAGCGCGGGCTCGCCGCGGAGGCCGTGCGCGCGCGCGTCGTGCGCGCGGACGCCGGCGCGGAGTACGTGGCGACGTTCGACATCGATCTCGCGGCGATCGAGCCGATGATCGCGACGCCCGGCGATCCGCGGAACGGCGTGCCGCTGCGGTCGCTCCGGGAGGTCGCGGGCGGCGACGTGAAGATCGACATCGCGTACGGCGGCTCGTGCACGGGCGGCAAGAAGGCCGACATGGACATGTACGCGTCGGTGCTGCGCCGTGCGGTGGAGCAGGGCAAGCGCGTCGCCGACGGCGTGCACCTCTACATCCAGTTCGGCTCCCAGGACATCCGCCGCTACGCCGAGGCGAAGGGCTACCTCGAAATCTTCGAGAAGGCGGGCGCTGAGCTCGTCGACCCCTCCTGTGGGGCGTGCATCAAGGCCGGACCCGGTGTATCCGACCGCAAGGATCAGGTCACGGTCTCGGCCATCAACCGGAATTTCCCGGGCCGAAGCGGACCCGGCCAGGTCTACCTGGCCAGTCCCCTGATCGTCGCGGCCAGCGCGATCGCGGGGAAAATCGCTTTCCCGGAGTCATGACGCAGAGCGCCTATCGCGGAGATACACACATAGTGGCCGCAATCGGCATCATGGAAAAACGAATGCTTTCCACGGAAGTGCGCCGTACGCTAAGGTGCTCTTCTGTGGCGGATCGGGAGGAGCCCCAAGAGCGTATGACCGACAAGGACACGCTGGCGAAAAACAACGAAGCCTCGAAGACGGACAAGCGGAAGCAGAGCCTCTACTTTCCGGAGTCGATGCTGCAGGAAATCAAGGAGGAAGCGGCGCGGCTCGATCGCTCGCTTTCTTGGGTCGTGCAGCGCGCGTGGAAGCTGGCGCGGATAGACATCAAAAAGCTTCCGAGTGTCAACGACGTGGCTGACGACGAGGACAGCGGCGACTAACATCGCCGCGAGCCTCGCGTAAGCCGCGTCGCTCGGGGATCGATGGGTCGAGAGCTCTTCGCCGCCGGGAAGGACGGCACGCGGATCTATGTCCGCTACCGGGAAGGTCCCGGCGGCATCGGAAGCTTGGCCAGCGGGGTCGGGGCGGGCTCGGAACGCCTCACCGCGGTGCTCTGTGACGGCATCGCGTGCGACGGCTTCATCTGGAAGTACCTGTGGGACGACCTGGCCCGTACGGTCAACGTCGCCCACTGGAACTATCGCGGCCACGGGCGGAGCAGCCTGCCGGTCGATCCGAAGGCGGTCGAGCTCCGCGACCACGCGAGCGATCTCGCCGCGGTGCGCGCGGCGATCGGCGACGGCCCCGTGGTGCTCTTCGGGCACTCGATGGGCTGTCAGGTCATCCTGGAGCACCTGCGGACCCACCGCGAGGGGGTGCGCGGGCTCGTGCTGATCTGCGGCTCGTCCGGCAGGATCACGCATCATTTCAAGGGCACGGACGTGCTCGCGCAGCTCCTGCCGCGGCTGATCGAGCAGGTCGACGCGTACCCGCACATCGCGCGGGCGATCTGGAGCCGCGTACCCGCGCCGATGGCGCTGCGGATCGCGCTGCTCGCCCGCGAGGTCGACGCGAGCGCGGTCACCCCGGCGGATCTGCTGCCGTACATGCGGCACATGGTCGACATCGATTTCTCGATGTTCCTCCACATGCTGCGCAGCGCCGGCGAGCACTCGACGCTCGATCTGCTCCCGCAGATCGATCTGCCCGCGCTCGTGATCGCCGGCGACCGCGACACGTTCACGCCGCCGCGCCTCGCCGAGGAGATGGCGGCGGCGCTGCCGCGCGGCGAGCTGATGATGGTCAGCGGCGGCACGCACGTCGTCCCGCTGGAGCGCAAGAAGATGGTCATCGAGCGCGTGGAGCAGTTCCTGATCGAGCGCGTCCTCGGTGGAGCCCCGGTCGGGAAAGGCGCGAGCGTCGGGCCCTCGCAGGCGCCGGACAGCAGCGGCGCGAGCGTCGGGCCCTCGCAGGCGCCGGACAGCGGGGAGCTGTCGCAACGGCCGGCGGAGGGTGGGTCGGCGCAGCCTCCGGCCATGGATGGGTCGGCGCAGCCTCCGGCCATGGATGGGTCGGCGCAGCCTCCGGCCGAGGAAGGGCCCTCGCCAGGGGACCCACGCGGGCTCTCGAACGATCGATGAGCCGCCGTGCGCCAGACGCACCCGCGCCCGGACCGGCGCGCGAACGGCTGCGACCGCGCGGCGGCGCGGCGGCGCGGCGCCTGCTCGTCGCCGCAGCGCTGATCGCGGCCTCGTGCGCGCGGTCGTCGTCCGAGCCGAGCGGCGGGTCCGCCGGCGCGATCGCGGCGCTGGCGGAGAACGAGGTCGCGCTTGCGCCCGGCGGGGCCCCGGTGCGCTCATCGGGCGAGCCGCCCGCGTCCCCGGCGCCGCGCGCTGGAGCCGCAGGGGACGCGCAGGTCGCGAGCGCCGCAGGGGACGCGCAGGTCGCGAGCGCCGCAGGGGACGCGCAGGTCGCGAGCGCCGCAGGGGACGCGCAGGTCGCGAGCGCCGCAGGGGACGCGCAGGTCGCGAGCGCCGCAGGGGACGCGCAGGTCGCGAGCGCCGCAGGGGACGCGCAGGTCGCGCGCGCGCTCCAGCGCTCTCCGCTGCGCGCGCTTCGGCTCACGGGCAAACCGACCGACGGTCGGTTCGAGGCGATCCTGGCCTTCGGCGCGGGCGCAGAAGGAGCGGGGCCCCGCGAGGTGAAGGTGAAGCTCGCGCCGGCGCAGAAGAAGGCCCCGCTCGCGTTCCGGCATCCGGTCGCGTTCTACCGGCTGGCGAGGGCGCTCGGCGCGCGCGTCGTGCCCGCCGCGACGGCTCGCCGGATCGGCATCGGCGAGCTCGCGGCGCTCATCGGTCGCGAGCCGAACGGGCGCAAGCTGCTGCGCCGCTTCGCGGTCATGAACGACGGGACGGTCGACGCGCTGGTCCTCGCGCCCGCGCCCGGTCCGCCCGGCCCGCGCTGGGTGTCGTCCCGCCGGCGGTCGGTCCGGTTCGACGACGCGCCCGAGCTCGACGTGTGGGCGCGCTGGGCGCGCTCGCGCTCGCCGGCGCGCGGCGAGCGCGCCTCCATCCTCCGCGATTACCTGGAGGTGCTCGCGCTCGACTACCTGGCCGGCAACGGGCTCCGGAAGGAGATCGTCATCGACGTGAGCGCGGGGGCCCTCAGCCTCGAGGCCAACGCCAGCGCGTTCCCGCTGCACGTGAAGTCGCACGAGCTGGATCGGCAGCTCGATCGCCTGGTGGAAGCGGCGCGGTTCCCGCGGGCGCTCCGCGACGCGCTCGCGCGCTTCGGCCCCGAGCAGGCCGCCGCGGCGCTGCGCCCCGGCGGGATCGAGGACGAACTGGTGCCTCCGCGCGCCCTCGTCGAGCTCGAAGAGCGGCGGCAGGCGCTGCTCAGCCTGATCGAGGCGAAGATCGCCGGCAGGGGAGAGGACGCCGTCCTCAGCCTCTAGCGCGGATACCCTGCCGGAGCGCGGCCGCCGCGGCGCGCGGCGGCCCGAGGCGCGCCGCTCCGCGGAGCCTCGCTCCTCCGCGCGGCGGCGCCCCGCCTCGGCCCAGTGCGAGCGCCTCGCCGCGCGCGCATCTTGATCTCCGGCGGCAGCGGGGCGATCACGGTGAACCGTGATCGACGTGGCGACCCTGCAGCGCTGGACGGAAGACATCGGCTACAGCGCCGAGCTGACGAAGCCGTCGACCCTGCGCATCTGCCCGCGCGAGGAAGGGGTCGTCGATCTCCCGCCGTTCTTCGTCCAGTGCACCGAGAACTGGGTCGTGCTCTCGATGTTCGGCGTGCTCGATTCCATCGACATGCAGGGCCGCGACGAGGCCGGCGCGAGGCTGACCCCCCTGGCCGAGGAAACGGGCCAGATGCTCGGCCTGCTCCGTCACCTGCTCGAGGCCAACCGCGACATGCGCATCGCCAAGTTCGCCCTCGGCGATCGCAACGAGATCCTGCTGTGCGCCGAGCTGCCCACCGAGTCGCTCGACCGCTCCGAGTTCGTCGACGCGGTCGAGCGCATCATCGAGTACGCCACCGCGTACCGGCACGCGCTGCTCGGCACCGACACCTGAGCGGCCGGGGAGGGGTCGGCGCCCTGCCAGCGCCCGGCGCGATCACCTCTGCGTGATCACCACGCGGTTGTCGTCCCGGTAGGTGACGTTCCCCGATTCGCCCCGGCAATCCCAGCAGGTCGCCCACGTGAGCCGCCGCCGCACGTAACCGTTGAAGCCGAGCGCGATCGGCCCCCGATCGCCCTTCAGCAGCAGTGACGACGCGATCCGGTAGCGGTCTCCGGGGAGCTTCAGGAACGCGACGATGAACGAGTCATCGTCGGACTTCCCCGTCACCACGAGCACCTCCTCGCCCGGCACCGGGTTCCAGAGCAGCGGCGAGGTGGTGAGCGTCGTGTTCGGGGGCGGGCTCGCCTCGGGCTGGAGCGCCGGCGTGCCGCTCGGCGAGAGCCGCGTCCGGCCCCGGCTGAGCACGACCTTCACGTCGTCGGGCTCCTTGAAGAACGTGACCTCCCCGCCGAGATCGCGGAGCTGCGGCACCGACGCGAGCAGCTCCGCGACCTGCTGCGGCCCGATCTCCGCGCGCCGGTACGTCTGCTGCCACTGCGGAGACGAAATCGACGCCGCGTTCGGCGCGCCGTGGCAGCACCGGAAGCCGATGTCGTCGCCCGACGCGCCCGGATCGACCGCCGCGCGGCGCGCGCACCGGTGATCCACGCTGCTCGCGCTCGCCGTCGCCCCGCGCACGGCCGCGGCCTTGGGCTGGAGGTTCTCGATCGGCGCGACGTCGCTCGCGGTCCACTCGCGCAGCGCGGCCCCCATGCCGAGCACGCCGAACCCGGACGCGCACGACGCCGGCGCCTTGGCGCACGCCGGATCCCACGCGGCCCCGCCCGCGTAGGGCGTCCCCTCGGGGCCCTTGCACGCGCGCTCCCACTCGAGCTCGGTGCACAGCCGGCCGCCGGCCTGCTCGCAGAGCTCCGAGGCGCGCGCCCGCGTCACGCCGGTGAGCGGCGGCTGCGCCGGATCGTTCGGGTACAGGTACCGATCGATGGTGAAGCCGCCCAGCTCGACGTCGAGCAACGCCGGCTCCAGCGCGGGATCGCGCCCCTTGTCCCCGGGCGTGCTGCCCGCGACGAGCTTCCCGGCGGGGATCTCGACGCGCGCGGGCCCCGCCGGCACCGCGCCGGCCTGCGGCCTCGCGCTCGCGGCGGGCGACTCGTTCTCGGCCGCCTCGAGCACCTTCCCGGACGGCGCGGGCGCCGCCGGCGCGCCGCCGTCCGCGCGCTTCTCCCCGGCCTGCGGCTGCGGCTGCTCCGCGCGGTCGCAGCCCGCCCCTCCCGCGATGGCGGCGGCGACCAACAGGATCAGGGCAGCGGCGGGCGTCCTCGTCGGCACGGTTCCTCGAAAGCGCTCCGCCTTATGTCGCAGGACCCCTCGCCCGTCAAAGTGCCCGCGCTATGCTGGCCGGGATGGGGCAGGGCGTGAGCGACGCACCGGATCCGATGGCCTCGCAGATGGCGCAGCTCCTCGCCGGCAGCGACCTCGACGAGCTGCGCGAGATCGTGAGGCGGTGGGTCGCCGAGGCGCCGACCGAGGGCGTGCGCCGCCACTACCAGGAGCTCGGCGGGCGCCTCGTCGATCTCAAGGCGGCGCTCTCCGAGAACCCCGTGCAGCCCACGGTCGCGGAGCTCGAGCAGGCGCTCACGATGATGCTCCGGCTCGCCGCCTCGAGCCCGAGGACATGAGCCGAAGGTGACGCTCGCCGACTTCCCCCCGTGGTTCCTGCGCGCCTTCGCGCTCTGCTTCGGCCTCCTCTGGGGGAGCTTCCTCAACGTCGTCATCCACCGCGTCCCGCGCGAGCTCAGCGTCGTCCGCCCCGGCTCGCGCTGCCCCGCGTGCGGCACGCCGATCCGCGCCTACGACAACATCCCCGTCCTCAGCTACCTCCTGCTGCGCGGCCGCGCCCGCTGCTGCGGCGCCCCCGTGTCGCCGCGCTACCCCCTCGTCGAGGCGGTCGGCGGCGTCCTGTCGCTCGCCATCGTCGAGCTCATCATCCTCCGGCTCCCCTGGTCGACGCCGATCCTCCACGCGCTCGCCACGTACACCGCCGATCTCGCGCTCGCGCTCGGGCTCGTCGCTGCGACGTTCATCGACCTCGAGCACATGTACATCCCCGACGGGATCACGATCGGCGGCGCGGTGCTCGGCGTCGCCACCGCGTCGCTGCGCTCGATGGGCTTCACCGACGCGCTCCTCGGCGCCGCGGTCGGCTTCGCCGTCGTCTGGCTCCCGTTCGTCGTGATCTACCCTCGGCTCCGCGGCGGCCGCGTGGGCATGGGCCTCGGCGACGCGAAGCTCCTCATGCTGGCGGGCGCCTGGTTCGGCTGGGGGGGCGCGCTGTTCGTGCTCGGCGCCGGCGCCGTCCAGGGCTCGATCGTGGCGATCGCCCTGCTGCTCCTGCGCGGGAGCATCGAGGAGCCCGAGGCGGTGCGCCTCGAGCGCGAGCAGATCCGCGCCGAGCTCTCGGCGATGTCCCCCGAGGAGCGCGCCGCCGCCGAGAAGGAGCTCGCGCAGGATCCGCTCGCGGAGGAGCCCGGCGAGGGGTTCGGCCAGGCCCGCATCGCCTTCGGCCCGTTCCTCGCGCTCGCGACGCTGGAGTGCCTGCTCGTCGGGCGCGACATCCTCGAAGCGTACTTCTCATGGATCGACGCTGGATGAAGGCCCTGCTCCGCCGCGCGCGCGCGCTCGCGCTGCCCCTCGCGCTCGCGGGCTGCGGCAGCTCGCTCCCGCTGCCTCCGACCGGCCCCCACCTGCCGAGCGAGCCCGCCGTGGTCGTGCCCTACCCGCCGCCGCCGGCGCGCGTCGAGATCATCTCGCCGCCCGAGAAGCCGGGCCTCGTCTGGATCGACGGCGAGTGGCAGTGGCGGAGCCGCCGCTGGGCGTGGCAGCCGGGACGATGGGAGGCCGTCCCTCCGGGCGGGTATTTCGCTCCCACCGCCACCGTGCGCCGCTCCGACGGATCCCTGGTGTGGTTCGCCGGGGTATGGCACGTGCCCGGCAAGAAGTGATCGACGCCGCGTCCGCGCGATGGAAAGTCACCCCGTGCCGAGCTGCTCGACGCCCGTGCTCGCCTGAGCGGCGCCGGCGAGCGGGCGCGGCGCGCCGTCACCTGCACGGATCGATGAGCCCAGCCCCATGATGCTTGCCTGGTCGTTCGCAGCGCGCACACCCGACGAAATCGCCCGCCTCCTCCGTGCTCTCGGCAAGCACCGCTACATGCGCGAGGTCGATCACCGGCTCCACTGGTCCGTCGATCACGCCCTCGCCGAGCTGCCGGAGTTCGCGCCGCACGCCGCCGCCTTCGAGGCGCGCCTCAAGAAGGAGCGGGGGCTCGAGCTCGGCTCGCGCGATCCGTCGCTGTGGCGCGAGGCGAAGACCGAGGAGGTGATCGCGGCGCTCACGGCCTTCTGGACCCCCGACGCGGCGGCGCCGCGCTACCGGGATCGCCTGCTCGAGGCGCTCGCGCGGACGGGCCTCCCCGAGGCCGCGCACGCCCCGTTCGAGTCGGCCCCGGACGATCCTCCGCACCCGGAGCTCGTGCTGCTCGACTGGGAGCTGTACCCCGTGGACGAGCTCGACGCGGACCGGCACGCCGGGGCGCTGGCCGCCATGGAGGAGGCCGAGGAGGAGGTGAACGCGTCGGCGCCGATCTACAACGAAGGCCCCGTCCTCGCGGCGCCGGAGCTCTGCGAGGGGGCGCCGAACGGGGTGCTCGAGGACGACTTTCTCGTGTGGTCGGACGGCCCCTACAGCTACTCGGATTACGTGTTCCGCGGGGTGGCGAAGGCGGCCAAGCTCGTGGATCCGCCCACGGGCTACCGCGATCTATAACGGCGTCCGCCGCATCAGTACGGGTCGGGCTTCGGCGGCGGGATGGTCGGATCCGCCTCGGCAGGGGGCGCAACCGGCTGCGAGGTCGCGGAGGTTGCGGTGGTGGTCGCTGCGGCGCTCGCCGCGGCCGTGATCGCGGGGGAGGGGGCGGGCCCCTTCGGCGCCTGATGGAGCGTCACCTCGAGCTCGATGTCCCTGTCGAACACAAGCATCCGTCGCTGCGCGACGTGGCCTGGCGCGGAGATCTCGATCCGGTGCGCCGCGCCGTCCTTGAGGAGCTTGCCGTCGAAGGGGTTCGACGGGAGCTCCACCCCGTCGACGAGGATCTTCGCGCTGGCCGGGCTCGCCTTGATCGACGCCCGGAGGAGCGCGGCGTCGGTCCCGGGCCGCGGAGGGCTGCTCTCGGCCGCCGACGAGGAGGGCGCGGGCGCCGGCGGCGCTGGCGCGGGCGGCGCGCTCTCGGCCGGCGGCGCGATCGCGCGGGCGCTCGGCCGACCCGGATTGCGCACCTTCAGGTACACCGTCGCGGCGCCGATCAGCGCGACCACCGCGGCCGCCGCGACGAGCGGCAGCCGCGAGCGCCGCGGCGCCGGTCCGGGCTGCGCGGCCGGGGCCGGCTCGGTCCGCACGACGGCGTGGAGCGTCGCCTGCGGAGGGTTCGAGCGGTGGAGAGGGCGCGCGGGCGCCGAGGGATCAGAGCCCGTGATCGCCCCCTCTTCGGCGGAAGGAGACGAGTCGAGCGGCTCGCGCGTCGGCAGCGACGGCAGCCTCGACGCGCGGCCGCCGAGCTCCGCGCCCCCCGCGTCGGGGCCGTGCTCCTGCAGCTGCTTCAGCTGGCGATCGATGACCGTCCGGATCTCGGCCCGCTCGCTCGCGAACAGCGCGCTCACGAGCTCGCCGACCTGCTCGGCCGTCACCTGCTCTCCAAGGCGCTCCGCGCAGCGATCGAGCTCCGCGCGGAGATCGGCAGCCGTCGAATGGCGCCGGTCGCGCGCCTGGGCGAGCGCCCGGGCGCAGATGCGCGCGAGATCGACGGGCACGTCGGGGCGCGCGGATCGCACGTCCGGGATGTCCCGCATCAGGCGCGAGATGATCTGCGGATCCGTCAGCCCACGCCAGAGCCGGCGGCTGGCGAGCATCTCCCAGAGGATGACGCCGGCCGAGAAGATGTCGGCGCGCCGATCGATCTGCGACGAGTGCGAGAACGCCTGCTCGGGCGCCATGTACGCGACCTTGCCCTTCAGCGTGCCGGCCTGCGTCTCGACCACGCGGTGCGCCGCGAGCGCGATCCCGAAGTCGACGATCTTCACCTGGCCGTCGTACGTGATGAAGATGTTGTGGGGGCTGACGTCGCGATGCACGACGTTGAGCGGCGTCCCGTCGTAGTCGACGAGCTCGTGGGCGTAGTGGAGGCCGGCCAGCACCTCGCTGAGGATCCACAGCCGCACGGCGAGCGGGATCGCGCGCTCCTGCTCGCGCGCGCGGGAGATCACCCGGCTGAGCGGCTGCCCGTCGAGGTACTCCATGGCGATGAAGTACTCGCCGTCCGCGATGCCGACCTCGTTGGTCTGCACCACGTTGCGGTGGTTCAGCCGGGCGGCGAGGCGGGCCTCGTCGAGCAGCATGTCCCGGAACTCGGGCTCGTCGGCGATGTTGGGCCGGAGGCGCTTGATGACCTGCAGCTTGCTGAAGCCTGCCGGCCCCACCGCGACCGCCAGGTGCACGTCCGCCATGCCCCCGCGCCCGAGCGTCGCGATGAACCGGTACTTGCCGAGGCTGCGCGCGTGCCGGTCGGGAGGGGACGGCGGCGCATCCGGCGGCGCATCCCGGCCGACGGCGGTCGGCGCGTCGCGGTCCGGGCGCCGCATGGGGATCGTCGGCGGGGGCTCCGAGGCCACAGGGGCGGGCAGCTGCCGCGAGCGCAAGGTCCGGGCGTCGAGCGCGGCCTGCACATGCTCCGGCGGGCCAGAGGCGGCGAGCTCGTTGCTGCGGGCGGAGTCCACCGCCCAGTCAGCCTCGTCGTTCGTCCCCTTGTGCTCGCTCACCGCAGAATGGTCCTGATCCAACGCCGTCCAGTCAAGCCGACGGCAGCGCGCGCAAGCGCTCGCGCAGCGGCGGGCGGACGCGGATCGGCGCGCCCACGACGGCGCGCCGGCGTCCAGCCCGTAACCGCAGCAATAACCATCGCCGGGCGCCCCGCACCGGAGCGCGCCTCCAGCCTCGAGGACCGCCGAGGCCGGCATCGGAGCGCCGCTGGACACACGAGCGCAGCGGGGCGTCTCCCCTCGGCACCCCGAGGCGGCGCCTGCTATTGTGAGAAGCGTCACGGTCTGCGAGGTTTCTGTACCTGGGAGGAGAGTGTGAGAAGCTCGCCTCGACGTGCGCACCATGTCTCGTGATGAGGTGGCCGATGCCCTGTGACTCGATTCCGCGGCGCCTGCTGGGTCAGGCGAAGGTGCGGCCCGAGGCTCCAGCCCACTACGTGAAGGAGGGTGGGTTCTGGAGGATGACCAGCTTCCGGGAGTACGCGAGCGAGGTGCAGCGCGCCGGCAAGTCGCTCATCGCGCTCGGCGTCGCGCCCGGCGACGCGCTGAGCCTCCTCGGCTTCAACCGGCCCGAGTGGGTGGTGCTCCACGTGGCCGGCATGGCCGTCGGCGGCGCTCCCGCGGGCATCTACACGACGTGCTCGCCCGAGGAGGTGCGCCACGTCGTGCACCACTCGGCCTCGAAGCTTGTGCTGGTCGAGAACAGGGCGCAGCTCGAGAAGATCGTCCGCCAGTGGGATCGGCTGCCGCAGCTCGAGTGGGTGGTGCTGATGCGGGGCGCGGCGGAGGCGGGCGATCCGCGGGTCCTGTCGTGGGACGAGTTCCTCGCCAGGGGCAGCCGCGTCCCGGACGAGCTGTTCGAGCAGCGGCTCGACGCGCTCGAGCCGCGGGGGCTCGCGACGCTGCTCTACACCTCCGGGACGGTGGGGCCGCCGAAGGGGGTCATGCTGAGCCACGAGAACCTCACGAGCGCGGCCGACGTGGCGGCGCGCATCGTCCCGTTCTCGCCCTGGGACATCGGTCTGTCCTACCTGCCGCTGTCGCACATCGCCGAGCAGATGTTCACGATCCACCTCCCGGCCTCGGTCGGCGCGGCCGTGTACTTCGCCGAGTCGATGGAGGCGCTCGCGGACAACCTCCGGGAGGTGCGGCCGACCGCCTTCTTCGGGGTCCCGCGCGTCTGGGAGAAGATGCGGGCCGGGATCGAAGCGAAGCTCGCCGGGGCGAAGCGCCTCCAGAAATTCACGCTCGAGCAGGCGCGGCGCGTCGGCCTCCAGCACAGCGAGCTCCGCGCCCGGGGCGAGCAGCCGGGGCCGCTGCTCGCGCTGCAGCACCGCCTCTACGACAAGCTGGTTTACTCGAAGGTGAAGGCGGCCATCGGGCTCGGCCGGGCGCACGTGTGCAGCACCGGCGCGGCCCCCATCGCGAAGGAGCTCCTCGAGTTCTTCGCGTCGCTCGACCTCCTGATCACCGAGGTCTACGGCCAGTCGGAGGTGAGCGGCGCGACGAGCTACAACCTGGCGGGCAGGACGAAGCTCGGCTCCGTCGGCCCGGCGGTGCCGGGCATGGACGTGCGGATCGCCGACGACGGCGAGATCCTCGTGAAGGGGCCCACCGTGTTCCTCGGCTACTACAAGGACCCGGAGGCGACGGCGCAGGCCCTGGTCGATGGCTGGCTCCACACGGGGGATCTCGGCAGGTTCGACGAGGAGGGGTTCCTCCACATCACCGGGAGGAAGAAGGAGATCCTCATCACGGCCGGCGGGAAGAACGTCTCCCCCAAGAACATCGAGGAAGCGCTGAAGCGCCACGACCTCATCGCCGAGGCGGTGGTCGTCGGCGACGGGCGCAAGTTCCTCACCGCCCTGCTCGTGCTGGCGCCCGACGCCGTGAAGCGCTTCGCGGCCGAGCGCGGGCTGAGTGGCGACCTCTCGCACGCGTCGCCCGAGCTCCGGGAGGCCGTGCAGCGGGCCGTCGACGAGGTGAACGGTGAGCTGGCGCAGGTCGAGACGATCAAGAAGTTCTCGATCCTGCCGCGCGGCTTCACCATCGAGGACGGCGAGCTCACGCCGACGTTGAAGATCAAGCGGCGCAGCGTGAGCCAGAACTTTGCGCGCGAGATCGAGGCGATGTACGCCGAGTAATCATGCGCAACGAGCCCGCGACCGCCGTCTCCTTCGATTTTGGCCAGACCCTGGTGGAGCTCGACACCGGGATGCTCTCCGTCCGCCTCGCCGAGCGGGGCATCGCCGTGTCCCGCGAGCAGCTGGACGGCGGGGTCGACGAGGGGTGGCGCGTCTACAACGACGCGATCCGGCGTGGGCTCGGCGGGCACCCGTGGAAGATCATGATGGGCCGCCTGCTCGAGGCGGGCGGCGTTCCGGCCGGCGCGGTCGGCGCGGCGGTCGACTGGCTCTGGACGGAGCAGCCCCGGAAGAACCTCTGGCGCCGGCCGATCGCCGGGATGATCGACGTCGTGGTCGAGCTCG
This sequence comes from Sorangium sp. So ce836, assembly GCF_028553905.1. Lineage (NCBI taxonomy): Bacteria > Pseudomonadati > Myxococcota > Polyangiales > Polyangiaceae > Sorangium > Sorangium sp. So ce836. Next base: position 13,776,603 of record NZ_CP102233.1, read on the forward strand.
GGCGGGCCGGCGTGCCGGTCGCGGTGCTGTCGAACTCGGAGGGCCGGCTCGCCGAGCTGGTCGAAGAGCTCGGCTGGTCTGCGCACTTCGTGGCGATCGCGGATTCGGGGCGGCTCGGGTTCGAGAAGCCGGGCAGGGAGATCTTCGCGTGGACGGCCGAGCGCCTCGGCGCGCCGCTCGCCGCGGTGGTGCACGTGGGCGATTCGCTCGCCGCAGATGTCGACGGCGCGCTCGCGGCAGGGATGCGGGCCGTCTGGTTCAAGGGCGATCCGCAGGGCGCCGCGGCGCGGCCCGACGCCGATCGCGTGGCCGTGTGCGACGGCGCGGACGCGCTGCGCCGCGCGCTCCGGGCGTTCGGCGTGCGGTTCTAGGCGGTCCGCCGCCGTCACGGTCGGCGCGGGCTCCGCGCGCGCGGCGCCCGTCACCTGGACGGCGGTGGCCCGCGAGGGCGCGGCCGGCGCGCGAGACCACCACGGGCGGCGCTCCCCTGGCTCTCTCCTTTCGGTGAGCACGAACGTCCCGGGAGGCGTCGCCGCCCCGCGCGCGTCGCGCGCGCTTCGCTCCTGGATCTGCTCGCCCTGCTGCCCCGCGCCGGCGCGGCGGTCTCCGGATCGTGCATCCGATGCACGTCTTCCGGATGGTTCGGGCGTTGCTGGAGGCCGGCTCACGATGGTCGTCAAGGATGCAAGCTTCGAACAAGAGCCCGGGAGCGGAGTGCGGCAAGCGGACGTTCCCGCCGTCGTCCCTCGCGTCCTCAGCGAGGTCCGCCGCGCGGACGAGCGGCTTGTCTCGCTCGTGCAAGAGCGCCCCGTGGCCACGCTGTGCGCGGTGGCCGCGGTGGGCTACCTGATCGGACGGGTCGTTACACGGCTGGGTTGAGGAGGTCACCATGGCGGAAGGCGAGGTCGAGGCGACACAGGAGCGCGACGCGGGGGAGAAGGCGGACGACGCGCTCGGCCGGCTCGATGCAACGGAGGTCACGCGGGCGGTCTCGGCGTTCGCGCGAGAGAACCCGCACGTCGCGCTCGCTGCGGCGGCTGGGCTCGGGTTCCTGCTCGGCGGGGGCCTGACGCCGCGCGTGCTCAGCAGGCTCGGGGCCCTCGCGACCCGCAGCTACGTCAAGGGCACCTTTGCCCAGGCGGTCGGTACCTTCTTCGACGAGCAGGCGCGGTCCCAGGGCCAGCTCGGCTCGTCGCCCTGAGCCCCCGCGCCCGCGCGAGCGCGCCCTGCGCCGCCGGTGTGCGGGACGCGCGTCCGCCGTCGTGCGCGGGCGCGCTGCCCCACCTCCGTCCCCCCAGATGCTGCGCGCTGCCCCCCGGGAGCGCGCCGTCCCACCTCGCACCGTCGCGCTGCGCCGCGGGCGAGCCCCCTTCAGGCCCGGCGGCTGTACGTCTTGCGGATGCGTCGACCGCCGCTCTCGCTCAGCACCTCTTCGACGCTGCGGGACACGTCGGGCAGACATCGGACCGAGAGCACCGCGCCGCCGCCGGCGCTGCCGGCCTCGTCGAGCCGGCGCGCCTCGTACTCGGGCAAGCGCGCGCCCAGCACGGCGCCGAGCAGGGTGCCGGCCGCGCCGGCGGCGCCCGCTCCAGCGAGGCACGCGACGATGGGCCCCGCCAGGAACGCGTCGAGCCTCGGGATGATCAGCGCGCCTCCGGCCGTCATCGCGGCGAGCGCGCCCCCGACGAGCCCGCCGATCACAGCGCCCAAGGCGGCCCCTTCGGACGCCTTGCTGTGGATGGTCAGCTCGAGCTCGTCCAGACGGGTGTGCTGCTTGGGCACCATGCTGATGTCCTCGGCCGCGACGCCCAGGGCGAGGAGGCGGCCAAGCGCGCCCGCGGCTTCCGTGCGGCCTGGGAAGAATGCAGTGAGCGTCCGGTAATACATCATTCGCCGAGGACCCCTGTGACGCGCTTCGCGAGGTGTCTCGCTCAATCCATCTGCTCTCGGAAAAGCATCGCTTGTGCCGCTCCGGCTGCGCAGATGTCGCTCGGCCGCCGGAAAGCGTTCGGGAAATGATGGAAGGCGCCGCGCCGCGCTGGGACGGTGCGGCGCCTTCGCGCCCTGCTCTGGGGGCTCGCTCAGCGGACGCCGAGGTCGTTGGCGAACGAGCGCTCCCCCGTGGGGGGCGCGCTGGTGCTCTCCTGGATCTCTTCCTGGGCCCGCCGCGCGGCGCCCAGGGCGCGATCCTTGACCTTCTCCGCGCGCTCGCGCAGCCGGCCGGTGCTGTCGCGCAGCCGGCGGCGCGCCTCGTCACCCGACGTCGGCGCGACCAGGACGCCGACCCCGACGCCCACCGCGACGCCGAGGCCGAGCCCGACCGAGACGGGGATGATCCAGTCGAGTGAGCTCCTTCTCCTGTAGGGGAACATGTCGGCCATGTAATTGACGAGATCGGTTGCCTTCATTGTGGCTCCGTCGGTTCACACAGCGTGCGGGGCGCGAGCATCGCGCATCCCTCAGCGTGGATTCACGTTGGTTGGAACGGTGACCGGCGGGACGTGAGGCAGCGCGCATGCCAAGGGCATATTGCGCACGGAGGGAGCAGGGCGCGCGGGCGCCCTGCCCGAGAGCGAGGGTGACGCGGGGGAGCGCCGCGGCGTCAGCGGCAGAAGCCGTCGACGCAGATCCCGCCGTCGGCGCAGGACGTCTCGGGGTCGCACTCGCCGCCGAGGTTCTCGCTCGACCCGCACACCTGATGCACGCCGGAGAACGTCGTCACGGTCCTGCACTCGCTCAGCGAGGGCGACTGGTTGTCGCAGGCGTTCGGGTTCGACGGGCCGCACGAGATGTAGCAGCTGTGGTGCAGGCAGAGCGACCCCGGCGCGCAGACGTCCTGCGCCCCATCCTCGCCGCACACGAAGTTGCTCGACTGATTGGGGATGCAGCCGTTCTCGACCCAGACGTCGCCCTCGGGGCAGTCTTCGCCGTCGCTCCTCGGGACGCAGGCGCCGTCGACGCAGACGGCAGAGGGGCCGCCGCAGTCGTCGGTGATGACGCAGGGCTGCGCAGGCTGGGAGCAGATGCCGAGGGTTGTGTCGCAGCGGTAGCTGCTGGGGCAGTCCGCGTCCTCGCTGCAGGCGGGCGTGCATTTGCCCTCGACGCACTTGTCGTTGACCGGACACTGGGTCTGGTCGATGCACTGGTCCTGGGGCGCGGTGCAGATGCCGCTCACGCAGAGGTAGCCGGCGCCGAGGCTGGCGCAGTCGGCGTCGGCGCCGCACGCGGCCGGGGTCGCCGGGACGCAGGTCGCGTCGTCGCCGGCGCCCTCGCAGACATAGCCGTGGATGCACCCGAGGGGCTCGCCGCTCGGGAGGACCTGATCGCAGCTGCCCGGCTGGCAGGTGCCGTCCGGCGCGCAGGTCTCGCCCTCGGCGCAGTCGTCGGGGTTGCCGCAGTACACCGCGTCGCTGCCGCCGCCGCCGCCGCCGCCCTGCCCGGTCGAGCCGGTCGCGACGCACGAGGCGGTGTGATCGTCGTCGACGACGCACTCGAAGCCGTCGCTACACCCCCAGGCGGTGCAGTCGCCGACGTGACATTCGTTGTCCTCGCCGCAGGTCTCGTTGATCCCGCAGTCGGCCGGCTCGTCACAGCCGTTCGAGTTCGGGATGCCGGGCCCGCAGTCCTCTGCATCACAGAAGTGGCTGTCGGCGTCATCGTAGATGGGGCAACCCGCGAGGAGGGGCGCCAGCACGCTCGCGAGACCCAGCAGAGTAAGTCGCTTCATTCACCGTCTCCCGAAGGCATTCGGCCGCCCGGCGTCGAGGGGCGGCGCCCTCGCGCGTGACGGTCGCGACCGGACGAGCGTAGCAAGCGACATGCCCCGAACAAGCCCAGCGAGACGCGGCGCATTTCGGCGGCCCGCGCGCGCGCCGTGAAGCCGCGTTCACGTCGGGATGTGGCCCGCGCGCGCGCGGCGGTTCGCGGCGGATGCGCCGCGCCCGGCGGAGGCTGGCTCGCGGCGTGGGGCCGAGGCGGGTGGCTCGCGCAGCCGGCTCGCGGCGGGTGGCCGCGGCGGCCGGCTCGCGGCGGGTGGCCGCGGCGGGCGGCTCGCGGCGGGCGGCTCGCGGCGGCCGGACAGGATGGCGCGGCGCGGCGCGGACCGCTTGGGGCACGCAGGGGAACCCGTGCTACCGTTCCGCCGAGTTCCGGGCGGCCACCTCCGAATGAGGAATCCCGGCAGGCTCGCGCCTGTGGGCCAGCCGTTCGCGAGGACACGGGGACCGGTCGAGCCGATGGATGTCACCTGCGAGCGTTGCAGCACCGAGTACGAGTTCGACGACGCGCTCGTGTCGGAGCGCGGTACGACGGTCAAGTGCACGAACTGCGGCTACCAGTTCAAGGTGCGCCGCACCGACGGCGCCCTCCCCGAGAAGTGGCTGGTGCGCACCCTCGGCGGCCGGGAGCTCGAGTTCAGGATGCTCCGGGAGCTCCAGGCGGCGATCGCTCAGGGCCACGTCACCCGCGACGACGTGATCTCGCGCGGGAACGCGCGGCCGCGGCGGCTCGGTTCCATCGCGGAGCTGGAGCCGTTCTTCAAGGGCCCGGGGAGCATGGTCATGGCCGGGACCGCGCTGGGCATCGGCGGGCCGTCGCCGATGCCCAGCCGCTCGAGGTCGCTGACGCCCCCGGGGCTCGGCGGCCCGGCGCCGATGCAGACCGACGGCTCGGTCGCGATCCCGCTCCCGCGCGCGGAGCCCAGCGCGGAGGCGGGTCCCGGGTCGATCCACGACGACGAGACGGTGGTGCGCGACGTGCGGGAGGTCCAGTCCGCCAAGGAGCGCCCCTCGCCGCGCCGGGCGACGCTGCCCGCGGCCTTCGAGCCCGAGGCCAGCGCTCCGGCGCGGGCGATGCTCAAGCCGAGCGCGCTGCCCGGGGTCGTGGTGCCGCCGGAAGAGGCGCCGCCGCTGCCGGACGCGCACCCCGCGCGCCGGCAAGAGCCGCGGACGCTCCGCGGCGCCGGGGTCGCCGAGGCGCGCAGCGCCAAGCCGGGGGCCGAAGCCGGCGGTGACGCGCAAGGGCGGGCCGCCGGGGTCGGCCCGCTCCGGATCCCGAACAGCGCGCCGCCGCCGCGCGCCGAGCGCGCGGCCGCTCCTGCCTCGGCCGACGGCCATGGAGACGAGGGCCCCGTGGCGAGGCGCGGGGCGCCGCGCGCGCCGGCCGAGGATCGCGCGGGGCGGAGGGCGGGGGCGATGCCGCTTGTGTCGCCCGCCGACCCCGACGGCGGGCCCTCCTACGCCGACGACGGCGACGGCGACACGCGGATCACCTCGCTGCCGATGAAGAGGACCGGGATCGCGCGGTGGATCGTCGGGCTCGTCGTCGTCGGCCTCGCGGTGGTGAGCGTCGCGACGCTCGGGCCGAGGTACCTCAAGCCGGCCGTCCAGGCCCGTCCGGCGACGAGCGACGATCGCGTCGCGACCCTGCTCGCCGACGGCGAGCGGAGCCTGACCGAGGGAGATCTCGAGACCGCGAGGGACAAGCTCGTCAAGGCGAGCGCGCTCGCCGAGGACGATCCGCGCGTCGCCGCGGCGCTGGCCCGGGTCGAGACGGTGAACGCGGACATGCGGTGGCTGCGGCTGCAGCTGCTCGCCGAGGACGATCCGGATCTGGACACGATGCGGCACGAGCTCAAGAGCGCGATCGACCGCGCCCGCAAGGCGGTCGATCACGCGCGGCGCGTCGCGCCGACGGACGCCGAGGTGAGCCGCGCCGCGATCGATCTGCTCCGCGTGCAGGGGGACCTCGCCGCGGCGCGGCAGCTCGTCGCGTCGATCTCGGCCGAGAGCGCGCAACCCGAGAACTCCCTCACGCTGGCCGCGCTCGATCTCGCGGAGGCTCAGCCGAGCTGGGCCACGGTCGTCAAGCGGCTCCGGGCGGCGGCGAGCGTCGAGCAGATCCCCGGGCGGGCGCGGGCGCTCCTCGTTTATGCGCTCGCGCGGTCCGGCGACCTCGCGGCCGCGCGCGTCGAGAGCGACCGCCTGCTCGCCATGAGCCCGCCGCACCTGCTCGCGCGCCCGCTCCGGGCCTTCATCGACCGCGTCGAGAAGGCGCCGGACGAGCAGGACAAGCCGAGCGGCGGCGCCCAGCCGGCCTCGAGCGCGCGCCCGGAGGGCTCCGCGGCGGGCGCTCCCGGCTCGAGCTCGTCGGCCGCGCTGGGCGCTCCCGGCCCGAGCTCGTCGGCCGCGCCGGGGCGCGGTCGCCAGGCGCCGGGGCCGGACGACGGCCGCGTGCCGGACGACTACGTCGCCCCGGGGGGGACGATCGATACGAGCGATCTCCCCGGCGTGCACCCGCCGCCGGCCGCCGCGCCGAGCACGACGGCGCCTGTGATCGACACCTCCGATCTGCCCGGGATCAAGCATGAATAAGCGCCGAGCTCGACGGATGCGGTGGCTCGGTGCGGGCGCCCTCGCGGCGGCGGCATCGATGGCGGGGTGCACCGGGAGGGAGCGGGCCGCGCCGCTGCCGGCCCCGCCCGCAGGGCGCCTCGACGAGCCGGCGGTCGTCGAGATCGATCTCTCGCGCGGGCTCCCCGAGAGCGCGTCGGCGTCGCTCTTCGGCCCGCCGAGCGGCAGGACCCATGCGCAGCTCGTGCGGTCGCTGCGGGCGCTCTCCGAGGCCGAGAGCGCGAAGGGCTTCCTCGTGCGGCTCGGGAGCGCGCGCCTCGCGTTCGCGCGCGCCCACGAGATCGGCCGGATCCTCGGCGACGTCCGCAAGGCGGGGCGACCGGTCGTGTGTCACGCGGACGAGTACAACAACGCGACGATGCTGCTGGCGGCCGCCGCCTGCAGCAAGCTCTGGCTGAGCCCGGCCGGGCAGGTCGACACGGTGGGGATCGCGGCGCAGCTCATGTTCGCGAAGGGGCTGCTCGACAGGCTCAACGTGGACGTCGACTTCCTCCAGGTGGGGAAGTTCAAGGGCGCGAGCGAGCCGTTCACGCGCGAAGGGGCGAGCCCCGAGGCGCGTGAGTCGCTCCAGTCGGCGCTCAGCGGGCTCCGCGAGGCGTGGCTCTCGGGCATCGTGGAGGGGCGCGGCAAGCCGGAGCTCCGGGAGGCCGTCGAGGACGGCCCGTTCGCCCCGGAGGAGGCGAAGGCGAGGGGGCTCGTGGACGAGCTCGGCGACGTCGAGGCCGCGATCGAGGACGCGAAGAAGCTCGCCGGCACCGAGCTCTCCGTGCCGCGGTTCGGCGGCGCCCCGCGCGACGCGAGCCTCTCGCGGAGCCTCGTGGACGTGTTCCGCTCGATCTCGGGGGCGAGCACGCTGGGCACGCCGCACGTCGCGGTGGTGCCGGCGATCGGCGGCATCACCATGACCGCCAGCGGGATGCCGCTCGGCTCGTCGGACGGGATCGGCGAGCGCGAGCTCGGGCGGATCATCACGCGCCTGACCAAGGACACGAGCGCGAAGGCGGTCGTGCTCCGGATCGATTCGCCCGGCGGGTCCGCGCTGGCGTCGGATCTGCTCTGGCAGAAGCTGATGCGGCTGCGGGAGGAGAAGCCGCTGGTCGTCTCGATCGGCGGCATGGCGGCGAGCGGCGGCTACTACCTCGCCTGCGCCGGCACCAAGATCCTCGCCGAGCCGACGAGCATCATCGGCTCGATCGGCGTCGTGGGCGGCAAGTTCGCCGTGGGGAAGGCGCTCGCGGACATCGGGATCAACGCGGAGACCGTCGCGGCCAACCCGGATCCGACGCGGGCGGCGCGCGCCGCGTACATGTCGGCGCTCACGCCCTGGGACGAGCCCACCCGCGCCCGCGTGCTCGCCAGCATGGAGGCGGTCTACGATCTGTTCCTGAAGCGCATCACGGCGGGCCGGAACCTCCCGCTGGAGACGATCGCGCCGTCCGCGGAGGGGCGGATCTTCGGCGGGGTCGAGGCCCACGAGCGGTCGCTCGTCGATGAGCTCGGCGGGCTGGAGCGGGCGATCGCGCTCGCGCGCGAGCTGGCGAAGCTGCCCGAGGACGCGCCGGTCGAGATCGAGCAGGACGATGGAGGCCTGATCGAGCTCCTGGCCGCCCGCGACGAGACCGGCGAGAGCGCCGCGCGCGCCCCCGACCGCGCCGCGCTGAGGGAGCGCGCGCGGGAGGCGATGGCGGGCGCCCTGCTGCCCGAGTGGCTCGGCGTCGCGCCGGAGATCGGGACCTTCGCCGCCTCCATGGCGCCGCTCCTGGCCGGAGAGCGGGCGCTCACGGTGTTACCGTTCGCGGTGACGCTGAGGTAAGGCGCGAGATCGCACCGGAAGATTGGCCTTGTACCGCGGTCGTTCTGTTAGGCTGATCGGGTTCAGCATACCCGAAGCGGGTCGCCGAAATGAGCTCTTCACCTCCGGAACGGGCAGCATCAGCGTCGGGCGCGCGGAGGTCGCTGCATTCGCCGGAGCTGATGGAGCCAGCGGGGCCCGCCTCCGCGGGGCAGCTGCTCATCGGAGGGAGCCGAGCCGTCGCGCCGGTGTCGCGCCACCGCGGCCCGCGCGCTGAGGAGGCCTACTGGCGCGCGCGCGTGGACGAGCGCCGCGCCGCCGGCGACGCGCAAGGAGAGCGCGAGGCGGCCCTCGCCCTCGCGAGGATCCTCGCCGCGCGCGGCGTCGAGCTCGACCGGGCGGCGGCGCTGGCCCGGAGGGCGCTCTCGCTGGGCGACGACGCCGCGATGAGGAGCGAGCTGGCCGGCTGGCTGGCCGGGCTGGGCGAGCCGGCCCTGGCCGCGGCGGCGCTGCGCGGCCTCCGCGACGACGCGCAGCCGCCCGGCGCGACGGCGCGGATGCTGGTCAAGATCGCCGTGCTCCTGGCGCGCGCCAGCGACGTCGCGGGCGCGGTCGACGCGCTCGAAGAGGCGAGCGAGCTGGCCCCGGACGATGCGATGGCGAGCGAGCTGCTCGGCACGATCGCCGCGTGGGCGTCGGAGGAGGTGTTCCCCACCGCCGCGGCGAAGGCGTACCTGGAGGCGGCCAAGCGGCGCGAGGCCGCGCGCGAGCGGGAGGCGGCGTTCGAGGACCGCCTGCGCGCCTTCGAGATCGCCCCCCACGACGACACGGCGGCCAAGGCCATGGCCGCCGCGCTGTTCGTGCGCAGCCGGCACGGCGCCGCCGACGAGGTGCTCCGGGCGCACGCCGAAGCGCTCGCGGCGCGGGCGTCCGGCGGCGAGGGCGAGGCCGCGCTGCAGCGCGCGACGGAGGTCCACGGCCACCGGCTCAAGGGCGCGACGAGCGAGGGCGACTGGGCGCGCGCGGTCGGCTGCGTGCTCGACGCCGGCCTCGACGGGGAGGTCGACGGCGACGCCGCCCGCGCGATCGACGAGGTGCTCGAGCAGGCAGGGCTCTACGAGCTCGTGGCCGCGCGGCTCGAGATCAGGGCCGAGCAGCGGGCTGGGGCGCCGAGGGCCGAGGCGTACGCGGCGCTCGCGCGGCTCTACGCCGGCCCGCTCGCGAGCCCCGATCGCGCCGTCGAGGCCTGGATCGAGGCCGCGGCGAGCGACTCCAGCGACGCGGCGGCGCGCTCCGCGCTCCGCGAGCACGCGGCGACCCTGCACGACATGGCGCCCCTCGTCGAGGCGCTCATCCGCATCGGCGAGGGCTCGGACGCGCGGGCGAGGGACGACGCGGCGGCGCGCATCGACGCGCTCTCGGAGCTCGCGCGCCTCGCGGAGGAGAAGATCGGCGACCCCGGCCTCGCGCGGTGGGCGTTCGAGGCGCTGAAGCGCGTCGGCGGCGACCCCGAGCGCGCCGCGGCGGGGCTCCAGCGGATCGCGGAGCGGCTCAAGGCGCAGGACGAGGCGCTCGCCGCAGCGCAGCGCGCGCTCCGCGGCGCGGACACGGCCGAGGGGCGGATCGACGCGCTCCGCCGGCTCGTCGTGATCTACCGCGGCCGCCCGGACGAGCGCGCCGCCTACGAGGAGGCGCTCGTGGGGCTCGCGCGGGCGCTGCCGACCGACCGCGGCTGCCTCCTGGCGCTCGACCGGCTGAGCCGGCGGACCGGGGGCGGCGCCGCGCTCGACGCCCTGCTGCGCGCGCGGCTGGCCGAGGCGGCGCGGCCGCCGTCCTCGGAGGGCGACGGCGCGCGCTCGGTGAGGTCCGAGGCGATCCGCGCGTCCGCGCTGACGCGGGTCGACCTGGTGCGCGCCCGGCTCCTCCTGTCGGCGATCGCCCGGCGGCAGGGCCAGGACGCCCGCGCGCTCGACGAGGTGTCGCCGCTGCTCGGCGAGGCGCCGGGGCACCGCGGCGCCGCCAGCGCTGCGCTCGTGCTGGCCACGCGGGCCGGGCGCCTGCGGGAGCGCGCCGACGCGATCGTGCAGCTCGCCGCGCCGGTCTGGCCTGCGCTGCGCGCGGTGCTGCTCGCGGTCGCCGCGGCGCTCTACGAGCGGGAGCGCGCCGCGGCGCTCGCGCGCGAGGTCGCGGTGCTCGCCTGCGAGGCCGATCCGTCGAGCACGCGCGCCGTGGCCACGCTCGCGTCGATCCTCACGGCGGAGCTCTCCGCCGCCGCCGAGGCGGGCGAGGCGCCGCCGTTCGAGGTCGACCGCGCGGTCGCCGCCGCGATCGAGCGCTCCATCACCACGGTGTTCCCGCGCGGCGCGCTCTGCGACGGCCTCGCGAGGGCGCTGGAGGCGCTCGGAGAGCTGCCGCTCGCGCTCGCGTGGACCCAGCGGTGGCTCGCGCTCCGGCCCGGGTCCCCCCAGGCGACCACGGAGCTCATCCGCCGCGCAGCGGTCGCCGGCGACGCGGCCCGGCTCTCGGACGCGCTCGCGTGGATCCTGGCGCAGCCGAAGCCGCTCGGCGAGATGGCGGCCCCGCTGGCGAGCGCGCTGCACGCGCTCTACGACCTCGACCCCGAGCGCGGCACGGCGCTCGCGCGCCGATCGCTCGACGTCTTCGGCCCGCAGAACCCGCTCCTGCGCGAGCGGCTCTTGGAGCTCGCGCGCCGCGCCAGCGATCCGCACCTCGCCGTGACCGTGCTCGAGCGGTGGCTGGCCGTGGAGATGACGGCGTCGCACGCCGCGGAGCTCATGTTCATGCTCGCCGACTGTCGCCTCGACGGCGGCGACCCCGACGGGGCGGCGCAGGAGCTCGCGCGCGCCGCCGCGGCGGCGGAGGCCGACCCCCAGGAGGTCCTCGCGCGGGTCCAGCGCATCGAAACATCGCCGCTCGGCAAGGGGCTGAGCTCCGACGGCGCCATCGCGCTGGCCGACGCGAAGGCCCGGGCGTTCACCGCGCAGGGCGGCGACGCCGCGGAGGAGGCGGCGGCCGCGTGGCGCGAGCTCGGGAGCCTGCTCTGGGACCTGGCGGAGGATCATCGCGGCGCCGAGTCCGCCTTGTTCCGGGCGAGCGAGATCGCGCCGAGCGGCGGGACCGAGCGCTACGCGCGCGACATGTGCGAGTTCGCGGGCGTCGAGGCCGCGCTCGACGCGATCGTCGCCCGGGCCGCCCAGGCGCGGGGCGACGGGGGAGCGCAGCCCGCCGCGGAGGAGAGCAGGTGGTCGGGCGACGTCGGACCCGAGCGGCGCCGGCGCGCCAACCTGCTGATCGAGGCCGCCAACCTCGCGCACGAGCACGGCTTGCCCGAGCGGGCGCTCGCCGCGGCGGCGAGCGCGATCGAGCTGGATCCGCTCCGCGCCGACGCCGTCGCGCTCGTCGAGAAGTCGGCGGACGCCGACGGCGGCGTCGACGTCCTCGACAAAACCTACCGGCTGCTCGCCGACGCGGCCCTGGGCTGCTACGGCCGTCGCGCCGCCCATTACCGCGCCGCGCGGCAGCTCGAGCGGCGCGGCGCCTTCGAGCTCGCGCTCTCGCACGCCGTGGCCAGCTTCGAGGCGGTGCCCACCGAGGGCACGTCGTACGTGCTGCTCGCGCGGCTCGCCGAGCACGCCGGCGAGCCCTCGGAGGCCGTGCGCGCGCTCGAGCGGGTGGCGGCGACCGCCGATCCGGCGTCGCGCAACGCGTGGCTGAAGCGCGCCGCGGCCCTCACCGGCCGCACGGAGGAGGGCCTCCGGCTGCGCCTCGACATCCTGCTCCGCGCGATGATCGTGCGCCCGGATCCGGCGATCGTCGAGGACGTGGGCGCGGCGATCCGCGACCTCGTCGCGTCCACCGGGCAGCCGGAGGTCGAGGCCATCCGCTTCGACCGCGCGGTCAAGGCCAGCATCGCGAAGCTCGAGGGGCCCGACGGCGCTCGCGCGGGGCTCGCGATGGCGCGCATCGCCGTCGAGGTCCTCGACTCCCCCGCGCTCGCGCTCGCCGCGATCGAGCGCGCGATGCTCGCCGACGGCGACGTCGACGAGTTCCAGACGCTGCTCGACATCGTCGGCCAGCTCGCCCGGCAGACCGAGCCGGCGTCGCACCTCATCGCGGCGGTGTACGCCGCCGCGATGCGGCCGCACTCGAGCGTCGGCCCCGGCCTGCTCCGGTGGGCGAGCAAGCTCGCCGGCGCGCTGAACGTGCCGCCGGTCGCGGCGGCGCTGCTCGTGGAGGCGGCCCGCCGCGCGCCCGAGGACGACGTGCTCGCCTACGAGGCGGAGGCGGCGGTCGAGGCCAGCGGCGACGAGGCGCTGAAGCGCGCTCTGGACGACGCCCTGCCGGTCGCGCGGCGCCTCGAGGCGCTGCTGCACCTCGCCGACAAGCACGAGCGCGAGGGCCAGCGCGCCGAGGCCATCGTCGCCCTCGAGCGGGCGCTCGCCGGCGGCCAGCTCCAGGGCGAGGCGCGCGCCGGGATCGTCGCCCAGCTCCGGCGGCTGTACGCGGCCGAGGAGCGCGGCGGCGATCTCGAGGCGCTCCTCCAGACCGAGCTCTCGCGCGTGGACGTGACGGGCGCCGCCCGCCTCGAGATGACGCGCGAGCTCGCCGGCATCCTCGCCGCGGGCGGCGATCTCCACGGCGCGCTGGAGCTCCTCCTCGAGGCCGCGCAGAAGACCCCGTTCGACAAGGCGCACCTCGACGAGCTCATCCGGCTCGCCCGGCGCGGCGACGATCGCCGGCAGCTCTTCGACGTGCTCACGCGCCTCCAGGGCGCCGCCTCCAGCGACGAGGAGCGGCTGCTCGTGCTGCGCGAGCTCGCGCCGCTCGCCCAGGAGCTCGGCGATCGCGGCACCGCGGTGGCGCTCTACGAGGCGATCGCCCGGCTGGACCTCACCGACCTGCACGCCCTCGAGGTCGTCGAGCAGGACGCGAGCGATCGCGGCGATCACGCCGCCGTCGCCGCCCTCCTCGCGCGCCGCATCGAGGCGGCCCCGCTGCCGGACACGCGGCGGGCGCTGCGGCTCCGGCGCGCTGCCCTGCTCGAGCAGCGCCTCGGCCTCCTCGACGAGGCGTGCGCCGAGCTCGAGGCCCTGCTCGCGGCGTCGCCGGACGACGTGAGCGCGCTCCGGTTCCTCGCGGACATCTACGAGCGGCTCGGGACGCCGCTCCGCGCCGCCCCGCTCTGGTGCAGGCTGGGCGATCTCGCGACGACCACCGACGAGCGGGCCGAGTACAACCTCCGCGCGTGCAGCAGCTACCTCGGCGGCGGGGACGTCGAGTCCGCGAAGGACACCCTGGAGAGCGTCGCGCGCATCGCGCCGCGCGAGGCCGTGATCGAGCTCCGCGTCGAGATCGCCCGCCGGGAGGGCGACGGCCACGCGCTCGCCGCGGCGCTCGATCAGCTCGCCAGCGCGTCGCGCGACGCCCCCGAGCGGCGCGCGCAGCTGCTCGTCGAGGCGGCCCGCGCCACCTCGATGCTCGGCGACGACGCCACGGCCCTCGAGCGCGCTCGCCGGGCCGTGAAGCTCGCCCCGGACTCGCCCGACGCCGTCCTCGAGGCGCGCCGCATCGAGTATCGCCTGCGCGGGACCGGGACGCCGCGCGACGCGCAGGCCGCGGTCGAGGAGCTCGGCCGCATCGCGCCGCGCCTGCGCCCGGCGCACGTCGATCTGCACGCGTTTCTCCTGGCCGAGACGCTCGACGTCATCCAGGGCCACGGCGCGGGCATGCGCGAGCTGACCCGGCGCCACGCCGAGGTCGGCCCGAGCACGCTGGTCGCGCTAGGCATGGCGGAGCGCCTCGCGCTGAAGCGGAACTTCTCCGCCGCCCTCCCGCTGTTCGAGCGCGCGCTCGGCGGCGATCTCCAGGGCATGCGCGCGCGCGGCCGCGTCGCGCTCGCCGCCGCCGAGACCGCGCAGAACGCCGGCGAGCTCGAGACGGCGGCGCGCCTGCTCGAGGAGGCCGCGGCGGAGCCGGAGACGCGCGCGCTGGCGCTGCGGCGCCAGCTGGAGCTCACGGCTTCCCGGGGCGAGCCCGAGGCCGCCCGCAAGGCCCTCGAAGAGCTCGTCGCGCAGAGCTCGGGGATCGACCGGGCGCGCGCGCTGATGCAGCTCGCGCGCCTGCACGCGTCGAGCGATCCGGACCGCGCAGCGCAGATCCTCTCGCAGGCCACGGTGCTGGCGGGCTCGGATCGCTCGCTCGGGTTGAAGATCGCCGAGCTGAACGCCGAGCTGGCCAGCGAGCGGGCGACCTTGCCGCCCGAGGAGGTCCCTCACGCCGCGGCGGCCCGGGCCGCCGCCCTGGAGCCTGCCCCGGCGGCGCCCGAGGCGCAGCCCGGCGGCCCATCCCCGTCGGCCGGCGGCGCCGCGCCCGCGAGCAGCCGCGCGCCGTCGAGCGCCAGCGCGCCCGCGAGCAGCCGCGCGCCGTCGAGCGCCAGCGCGCCCGCGAGCAGCCGCGCGCCGTTGAGCGGCGCCGCGCCGGCGAGCAGCCGCGCGCCGGCAAGCAGCCGTGCGCCGGCGAGCAGCCGCGCGCCGTCGAGCGGCGTCGCGCCGGCTTCCGGCAATCCGAACATCGATCTGGTCGAGCTCAACGACCCGCTCGACGAGTCGCTGATCGCCGCCGACGCATCGCAGCCCAGCGCTCCCGCGCTGTCGGACGACGACCTGCTCGAGGGGCCGGCGGTCGCGCCGCCCGCGGGGGCGCCGCCCTCCGGGGCCGCGGAGGGCAACGTCGCGCGCAGCGGCGCCGCCCCGGGCCGCGCCGGCGCCGGCGCGCAGCACGCCTCGCCGCCGGTCTCCGCCCCCGCGTCGCTCCAGCCGCCCTCCTCCGCGACGCGGCTCCTCACGACGTGGCCGCCGTCTGCGGCCGAGAGCTTCGAGGAGGCCTCGCTCTTCCGCGAGCTCGCCGCCGGCTCGTACGAGGCGGGCGAGCGGCTCATGAAGAGCTTCGCCCCGCGCGACGATCGCTCCCGCGAGGCGCTGGCGGTCCGCCGGATGCAGGCCCACCTGCGGCTCGGCGATCGGGGCGCCCTCGAGCGCCTCCAGGCGGCCGCGATCGCCGACAAGAACATGACCTACGCCCGCGCCATCGAGCACGTGCTGCGCGCCTTCGAGGGCGACGAGCCGTCCGACCGGCGCGGCGAGGGCGCCGTCCTGCCCCCGCTCCTCGCCGCGCAGCGCGACGCGCCGGAGCTCGTGAGCGCCCTGCTCTTCCGCGACCTGGAGTCGCCGGTCAACGAGGCGCTCGCGCTCGTCTGGGAGACCGGCCTCTACCGCCGCGACGCGACCCAGTCCGGGCTCGTCGCCTCCGAGCGGGTCCAGCCGACGTCGCCGACCGTGCTCGGGGAGCTCTACGGCGCCGTGGCCGGTCACCTGGGTCTCCTGCGCACCGCGCTCTTCCACCAGCGCGCCCCGTCGCCTGCGCCGCCGTCGCCCGAGGGCCAGGTCATCCGGGTCAACCCGCCGGCCGTGCTCCTGCGCGGCGAGATCCGCGAGGACAGCCCCGAGCTGCGCTACCTGCTCGGCGCTCACCTGGCCGGCGCCATGCCCGACTACGTCCTCGTGAACACCAGCGCCGAGGACGAGCTCCGCACGCTCCTCTCCGCGGTCGTCGCCGCCTTCGGCCCGCTGGAGGCGACCGCGCACAGCACGCGCGGCAACCCGGCCGTGGTGCGGCTGGAGCAGAACCTCTGGCAGCTCATCCCCCCGCGCGCCGAGCGCCGCCTCCGCGAGATCTGCGACAGCGCCAGCAAGATGACCTACGAGGCGGCCGTCAAGACGACCCGCACCGCGATGCGCCGCGCCGGCCTCTTCGCCGCGGGCAACCTCGCCACCGCGGTGCGCGCGACGATCAAGGAGCGCGGCCTCGAGCTCTCGGTCCCGCTCTCCAAGCCCGAAGGGCTCGCCGCCGCGTGCGCGGCGCACCCGGAGATCGCCGATCTCGTACGCCTCGCGACGCGGATGGAGTACGCCGAAGCGCGATGGCAGCCCGGTACGGTGCCTTCACTCCGGCGGGTCGACACGGGCAGCTCGCGCTTCCGCGCCGGCACGTAGGCGTCGATGCAGCCGCCGCGCTGCCGCCTTCGACGACATGTCCTCTGCGCCCGACCGCGCGCCCCGCGCCGGCCTGGCCCCTGTTGCACCCCGTCCACCCGAGGTCTCCCGTGTGCACGCCCACGCTTCACCCCGCTGCGACGTTTGCGGCCTGGTCACCTCGGTGCGTCCGTCTCAACGCGACAGCGCTGTCACGGCCTCGCCGCCCGTTGCGCGCCGCCCCGCTGGCAGGAGGCACGCCTCGCGCTGCCCAGCGGACAGCGCGCACGCCTCGCGCTGCCCGGAACGCCGGCGGCGCGTTGGCACGAACATCGCCTTCTCTTTCCAACGTGATTTTTCCCTGCGCCTGCTCGGGTGCGGATCCGTT
Organism: Sorangium sp. So ce836; assembly: GCF_028553905.1. Lineage (NCBI taxonomy): Bacteria > Pseudomonadati > Myxococcota > Polyangiales > Polyangiaceae > Sorangium > Sorangium sp. So ce836. The sequence continues at coordinate 13,793,244 of NZ_CP102233.1, forward strand.
CGGGCCGCGCGCGTTCCTCTCCTCGGCTCGGCGGCTTCCGGTCGCCAGCGTCCTCTCGGCGCCGCCGCGCGCTCCCACGGCGCCGATACCGCGCGCGCTCTGCGCCGAGCGCGTCGCGCGCTCGGCGAGGAGGGCGCCGTGAGCTCGCGACCCGCCGTGCGCGCCCTGCTGTTCGCCTGCCTGCCGGCCTCGGCGGCGTGCAGCATCCCCCTCGAGGCTGCGGACTCCAGCCCCACCAACGCCTGCGACCGGTCGGTCGAGTGTGGCCCGGGGGCGACCTGCGCGGAGGTCGACGGGCACCGCGCGTGCGTCTCGACCAGCGCGCACCTCGACGGGCTCCTCCTGGAGATCCGGCCGCGCGTCTCGCGCGAGGTGAGCGCCGAGGTCTCTCACCTCCTCGATCTCGACGCCGGCAGCAGCTTCCCCCCGGACGATGCCGGCGGGCAGGTGCATTCCCTCGATCTCACGGTCCCTCCGCCCGTGAGCGTCACGGTCACCTTGCGCCTCGGCGGCTCCTACTGCGGCGACCTCACCGGCGGGGACTTCCCGGTGAAGGCCGAGCTCCGGCGCATCGCGCCCCTGCTGGGCTTGCCCGCCCAGAGCTACGCGGCGGTCTCGGAGCCGAACGGCTCCGACGGCCACCGGTTCCGTCTCGCGGTCCCCGCCGGGAGCTATCACCTCTACCTGGTACCGCAGCCGCACAGCCGCTGCCGCGACGACCTCCCCCCGCCCATCTTCCTGCCGAACCAGCAGGTGCCCGAGCAGTGGACGCTCGGCATCAACGCCGAGGCTCCCGCCGTGCTTCAAGGCAGCCTGCAGGTGCCGGCGGGCCTGAGCGTCGACGGGTGGAAGCTCGACGTCGTCGACCCGCTGACCGGCAGCGTCATCTCGCAGGTCGGCGTCCTCGAGCAAGGCGAGCCCAGCCCGCCGGGGACCGCGTCGCGGGTCGAGTTCAGCGTGAAGTTCTACTGGACCGACAAGGAGAAGAGCCCGCTCATCCGCCTGCGACCCAAGGACGGCGAGCCGCGGCCCACGGTTTACTGGGAGCTCGCCGCGGTCGCGCTCCACGGGTCCACGGCGAACCTGACCCTCTCGCTGCTCCAGCTCGACGCGGCGGCGCGCCGCGTGGAGGGCCGGACGCTCGACGCGAAGGGCAACCCGGTGCTCTCCGCCGTCCGCATCCAGAGCGCGAACATCGACCAGGCCCCCACCGCCGCCTACAAGCTGGACACCGAGACCGACTCGAGCGGCCTCTTCCGGGCCGACCTCCCGCCCGGCGAGTACGTCGTCTTCGCGCAGCCGATCAACGACACCACCAAGGCGAGGGCCAGGCAGTCGCTCAGGTTCGCCGCCGGCGACGACTGCTACTGCGGCCAGTCGATCCTCATCCCCGAGGCCGGGACGCTGCGCGGCCGCGTCCAGGGGCCCACGGGCGAGTGGATGGACGGCGCGAGCGTGGTCGCGGTCCCCTCCCTCGGCGAGGTCACGAACTACCTCAACCAGGTGCTCAACCCGGAGCCGCCGCTGCCCCGGCAGGCGTCCGGGGTCCTGCGCAACGGCGCGTTCTCCATCGGCGCCGACCCCGGGGAGTTCGACTTCTCGGTCCGGCCGACGCCGGGCTCCGCCTACCCGTGGCTCGTGCTGCCGCGCCTGGTGGTCCCCCCGACCGACGCCGCGGTCATCGACCTGGAGCTCGCCATGTCGTACCCGGCCGTGCTCCAGGGCGTGGTCCGCGACGCGTCGGGCGATCGGCTCGGCGACGCCGCGGTCGTGGCCTGGCTGCCGGTCGAGAGGAAGACCGCGCAGGGGACGGTCACGGGGGTCATCCAGATCGGCGAGACCCGGTCGGAGCCCGACGGCTCCTACGTCCTGCCGCTCCCCCCATCGACGTCCAGGTGAAGTCGGAGCGAAAAAGGGCGGTACCAGCTCAGCGCGGAGCGAGATAGGCTAGCGCCCGTGGCGCAGCCGACGCGCGGTGGGACATCGGAGCCTTCAACAGAGGATGGCCTGACCCTCGCGCCACCTCTGCGCGGCGAATCGGGGCAGCGTACCGACGAGGAGCGCGCGAGCGCGTCCCTTCCGTCGGCACAGGAGCTCGCCGTCGCGCTGCACGAGGTCTCTAACGCGCTGACGGTGATCGTGGGCTGCATCGAGCGGGCCCAGGCCGAGCACGGCGCTGAGCTGAGCCGCGCGCTCGGCGTCGCCGTGTCGCGGGCGCGCGACGCCCGCCGCCTGATCCGGAGGGCGATCGGCGCGGACGCCGGGGGGCGTCCGGCCGGCGACGGCGAGGTCGCGTCGACGCCGCTGGGCGAGCCGACGCGGCCGCTCGCCGACGTCATCGACGACGCGGTGACCGGGCTCGAGCCCGAGGCGCGCCGCTCGTCGATCGCGCTCCGCGCCGAGATCGATCCCGACGTCGCGCGGGCTTGCGTGAGCAACGGCGCCGCGGTGGTGCAGATCTTGACGAACCTCTTGCTCAACGCGGTCGCGCTCTCGCCGCGCGGCTCTGCCGTGCGCGTGGATGCCAGGCTGGACGGCGCGGCGGTGATCGTCGGGGTCGCGGATCAGGGGCCCGGGGTGCCGCCGTCGCGCCGCGCGACGCTGCTGAGCTCCGGCGTGTCGACGCGTCCGGGCGGGGCGGGCATCGGCCTGCGCCACTCTGCGGCCCTGGCGAGCTCCGCTGGCGGCGCGCTCGCGCTCGTTCCCTCGGACGAGGGCGCCCGCTTCGAGCTGCGCTGGCCGATCGAGGGCTCCGCGCCCGCGCCTGCGGGCGGCTCGTCGGGTGACGACGTGGAGGCCAGGGAGGCGGAGGCCGAGGAGGCGCCGTCTGCGCCGCGCAGCACGACGTCGCCGCTTCCCGGCGCGGTCCTCGAGGGCGTGAGGATCCTGGTGGTCGAGGACGACGACGCGGTGGTGGATCTGCTCGACACGGCGCTCACGGCGCGCGGGGCGAGCATCGTCAGCGTCCAGAGCGCGGTGGAGCTCCCGGGCGCGCTCGCGTCCGGCCCGTTCCAGGCGGCGCTGCTCGACATCTCGCCGATCGCGCAGGACGTCCTCGGCACCGTCTCCGCGGTGCGCAGCGCCAACCCCGACGTGCGACTCGTGGTGATGTCCGGCAGCGCCGTCGCGGCTCCCCTCCCGGCGAACTCCGGGGTGTCGTGGGTGCGCAAGCCGTTCGAGATCCGCGAGATCGTCGAGGCGCTCGTCCGCTGACGGGAGCGGCGGCGCGGGGGCCCGCTCAGCGTTCGAAGGGCGGCGCGGGGGGCTCGCTCGCGCAGCGGTCGCGCGCTCGTGCCTCGCCGCGACCGGCGGCAGGCTGCTTGCCGAGGCCGCCAGGCCGGCACACCGCGCCGGGCAGCGCGCGGGGCCGCCGTGTGACGACTTCGAGAGGATTAGCTTGACTTCCCTGGCCAGCTGGGTAGGTTCCGTCCCGCGACCCACTCGCGAAGGTGGCGGAATTGGCAGACGCACTAGCTTGAGGTGCTAGCGGGTAACACCGTGGGGGTTCAAGTCCCCCCCTTCGCACTCTGTCTCTCTCTCTCGACGCATCGTTCTCCAATCCTTGTCCGCACCTGGCTGAGCGGATTGCCGTCAGCTGGTGTGCAGTGCCAGCGGTGGCCATCCTGGGTCGCCGGGGGGCTCGGTTTTGGAGATCGCGTCTGAGGCTCGACGGCCTGCCCTGACACCGCGCTGCTGAGCGTTCGTCTGTGCCCAGCGCGACGCGCGCGAGCTGCACCCGCCGTGTGAGGGAGTGGGGCTCCGGGGGCGTGCGACAGGAACGAACGCCTGTTCTGGGCGAACGTCATGCGAGCGCGCGCGGGGCATGCACGCGTGAGCGAGCTTGGAAGCGCCTCAGGGGTCTTCCGCTCGGCCGCCTCGACGTGTCGTTTCGGCTGCCTGGCTCGGTCCGGTCGTGTTCGGCGTCTTCGTGCGATTGCCCAGGAGCGTCGGCAGCCATATCGCCGCGAATCGCAGAGAGCAGAGACCTCGCCGCGGGCCGCGCTGCATCGGCGATGCGGTGCGGCTTGCGCGAGAGGGCCACGACTCGTGGGTTGACCTCAGCGTCGGCGACATGTTCGCCATGGTCGATTTCGCCATTTCACCGAGAATCCCGGACGTTCGAGCGGAATGCCTCGCGGAAGAGGCGGCGCGCGATGGATGCGACCGACGCTTGACCGCCGTGCCACGACAGGGTGCCATGGGCGACAAATGAAAGGACGCCGTGCTGGGCAAGCCAGCGCGGCGGCAGCTTCCCTCGATGGCGCGACGTTAGCCACGCGGTATGTGCATCCTCCGAGAGTGCTTGTCGCAGGCTCGGATCACGCCATCTTGCGTCGCGGCGCTGTTGTTTCTCGCTGCAAGCCTGGCTGTCGCCGAGCCAAGCCGCGCCGACCCACCTCGGCCCGACGCTGGCGGGTCTCCGGCGAAGGCGGAGGGCAAGCCCGACGTCGATGTCGAGGCGCTGATCCGCGTGGGAGACGTCGCCCGCGACCAGGGAAGATGGGAGCAGGCAGAAGAGGCCTATTACCTCGCGTACAAGCTCGGCGCAGGCGGCAGGGCCCGCTGCGAATGGGGAATGGCGCTGCTCGCCCTCCGGCGGCACGTCGACGCCGCGATGGCCATCGATAGATGCCTGAAGGATCCCGGGGTGGGAACGGCCGCGCAGCGGCGCCGTTACACGGACGGCCTTGAGAGAGCCCGGCGCGAGGTGGGGCAGATCGACTTCGCCTTGAGCCATCCGGGCGCGCTGATGACGATCGGCGGGGAGGTCCGGGGCAGGGACGCGTCGACGTCCGGCTATACGTACGTCGAGCCCGGTACGCACACGATCAAGGCCACGCTCCCCGGCTTCCTCGATGCCGAGCAAACCGTCCAAGTGGAGAAGGGGAAGGCGATCAAGGTCGCGCTCCGGCTCGTTGAGAAGCCCAAGGAGGCCCCGACGCCCGCTCGGGCCCCGACAAGGCCCGCGACCCACAAGAAGGCCGTGGCCAAGCCCCTGGCCCAGCCAGTACCGCCCGGCCCGTTCGATGAGATGGCGGGCGCGCAGCGGATCTGCGGGATCGGCGTCACCGCGCTCGGCCTCACGGGGGGCCTCGTCGCCTCGGTTCTCGCGGCGCAGTACGCCGAAGAGGCGGAGCGGCGCGCCGCGCGGCTCCTGCGGAACAACGGCAACAGCCGCTCGATCTGCGCAACGCCGTCGCCCGAGAACGCCCTGGCGTGCGCCGAGATCAACGATTTGTACGATGCGCACGAGGTGGCCCGGGACGTCGCGACGGGCTTCTTCATCGGCGCGGGTGTCGTCGCTGCCGCGACGATCGGCTCGTTCATTATCCATGGCATCGAGCGGCGCCGGCAGCCTGTGCGTGTGGCGCCGATGATCGCCGGCGATCAGGCCGGCGTGTCGTTCAGCGGGGTGTGGTGAGGTGACCTCGATGCCGCGATCCATCCAGCGCACGCGTTCGTGGCGCTCTGTCTTCGCGGAGGCCATCGTCCTGATGCTGGCCTCCTGCGGCGCCGGCGCCGGCTGCGCGGAGGTCCCCTGCGGGCCTCGCCTGCGCTGTGAGCCGCCGGCCGAGGAGGAGCTGCCCGACAAGGAACCGCCTTGTCCCGACGAACCCCAGGAGGGCCTCGTTGCGAAGGACGAGTGCGGCGTCTTCGTCAGATCGAGCCTTGGCCACGATCGAAACCCGGGGACAAGCAAAGCTCCTGTCAAGACGATCGCGAGGGCCATCGAGCTCTTGGCCCAGGAGCCCCAGCGGCCTCCGAGGGTTCATGCCTGTAGCGAAAACTTCCCCGAGGCCGTGCGAGTCCGCGGGACCCTGGAGATTTGGGGCGGCTTCGACTGCCATCTCGAGTGGATCCACGATGGCGGCGGGAGCAACACCGTGATCGAGCCCGGGCCGAACGAAATACCGCTCATGTTCGAGGCCAATGCCACGGCAAAGGTCTTCGATCTGGAGGCACGGGCGGCGTCGGCCACGGTGCCGGGCGGCTCGTCGATCGCGGCGATCGTGCTGGAGGGCGCTGGGATCACCCTGCACCGTGGCGAGCTGGCCGCGGGCGATGGCGCGCAGGGCCGCGACGGTGCGCCTGGCGATCCGAAGAACGAGCCGGCCGGGGCGGGGCGCCACGGACGGTTCGGGCGGGACGCGTGCACCGGCGACGTCGTGCCCGGCGGTGACCAGGTGGTGCACCGGCTGTGAGCTAGGGGACTCGATCGGGGGGCGAGGCGGGGATGGAACGGTCGACCACGGAGCGCCCGGCGGCGACGGCGAGCTGACGCCGATCCCGAACCCCAGCGGCTTCGGCCTCGGTGGCCAGGGGGCCACCAGCACCGACGATTGCTTGAACGGGCGCACCGGCGCGAACGGTCCTGACGGCGCGCACGGGCTGGGCGCGCGCGGCCTGGGCGCGTTCGGCCCGCGAGGGCACTACCTCGGGGTGAACGGCGGCGACGGCGGCGACGGGCTCCCCGGGCAGGGGGGCGGCGGCGGGGGCGGCACGAGGGCGGGCGCGATGTTTTGCGGCACCCCGCGCAAGGCCGGCGGCGCGGGCGGCGGCTCCGGCGGCTCGGGCGGCTGCGGCGGGCGCGGCGGGCACGGCGGCGGCCATGGGGGCGCGAGCATCGGTCTCGTGATCCTGAACGCGCGCGTGGAGCTCCACGGCACCGGGATCACGGCCGCGCGAGGCGGCGACGGCGGCCATGGCGGCGTCTTCCAGATCGGCGGGGCGCCCGGGCTCGGGGCGCCTGGCGGGCAGGGCTTCGGCGGCTCGCCCTTCGGATGCTCCGGCGGCGACGGCGGCAAAGGGGGCAACGGCGGGCACGGCGGCGGAGGGCAGGGCGGGCCCTCGATCGCCGTCGCCGTGGTAGGTGCTTCGCTCCCGGTGGTGATGGAGGCTGAGCTCAAGGCGGGAACGGGTGGCAAGGGCGGGCTTGGGGCGAACCCGAGCGTCGCTGGGTCCGCTGGCGACGATGGGCTGGCCATCGACGTGGCCGGCTTTCCCCAGTGAGCCGAGGAGGAACGGATGCAGCGGTCGAAGCTCGTTGGAATCGCGATGGTCGCGCTCGCGGCGGTCTCCTGCGGCGACGACGGGGGCGATCACCCCCCGGTCCCCGTCGATGTCGAGGAGCTGCTCGCTCGAGCCGGGCACAGCAGGAACGATCACAGGTTGGCTTCGAGCCTTCGGCAGCGTGGTCTCCTGTGCAAGGACGGCCTCTGGCTCCCCGAGGTCTACTGGCCCCCGCTCGGGCCGCCGCGGATCGAGCGCATCGTGCTCGTCGCATGGGACATGCCCGCTGGCACGCTCAGAGGCTGGGAGCTCGTGCAGAACGCGTCGGACCGCCGCTACTGGTCCGTGGCGCTGTCCGCCGAGGAGGTGGGCTTCGGTTGCGAGGAGCGCTACACGACGAGCTTCTTTCTCCTGGCGAGCTGGCCGGACAACAACGTTTCTCGAGCGATTGGCCTCGAGCGAGCCGCTCAACTAGCCCTCCAGGAGGACATTTCCTCGGATGACGCTGTACTGGTCAATCATTACACCTTGATCGACGTCGAGAGGGCCAGCGTGCCGGTGCCGGACACGGCGACCTATTACCTGCAGAACCTGTTCACGGGCGCCACATTCAGCATCGACGTTCCTACCGAGGGCGACGGTTCTCCGGATTATGTGACTCAGCTCGAGGTCGATTACGGCGAGCTCGGCCTTGGCGCGATGACCGATGTGGCGACCGGCGTGGTGTACAAGCGCGAGGGCGTGGAGCTGACGAACCATTGCCTTACCGTGACGGACACAACGCTCCCGTAGCGCGCGGTCGAGCGGTTCGACGCGCAGAGGACATTGCCACGACCGGCCGCGCTCGGAGGGAACGGTGGCGTGGGATCGCCCTCGGCGCGGCCGTCACCGTGCGGCCTGTCGATGTCCATCGGGTGGTTGCCGGCCCCTCTCGGTTCCTGGACGGCGCTGCCGGTTCCTGGACGGCGCTGCCGGTTCCTGGACGGCGCTGCCCGATTCCTGGACGGCGCTGCCGGTTCCTGGACGGCGCTGCCCGGTTCCTGGACGGCGCTGCCCGGTTCCTGGACGGCGCTGCCCGGTTCCTCGACGGCGCTGCCCGGTTCCTGGACGGCGCTGCCCGGTTCCTGGACGGCGCTGCCCGGTTCCTGGACGGCGGCGAAACGGCGCGCGAGGCGCTCGTCCTGCGCAACAACGTGATCGGGCTCCTCCTTTCGCGCATGTCGGTGGTGCACGCGGCGGCGCAGTTGGCGCGCACCACCGAGGGCTCGAGGCCGCTGCTCCCCGTCGGCCGGCGACCGCTTGAGCCGGAGATCAAGCGCCGTCAGGTTTTCTCTCTCGTTTCGGAGCAGAGCCAGGCGTAGGCTGAGCGCCATGAAAGAGGCGGCAACCGCGCTCTTGTTCCTGGCGTTGGCAGGCTGCGGCTCTGCCGGCGCGCGTGCTCGGCACGGACAGCCTGATCCCGTAGCGATGGACGAGGTGGTCGGAGAGATGCGGCTTGGAGAAGAGCTGCACCGGCTCGACCTGCTCGAGGCCGAGATTTATGCTCCTTTCCGGTCCGCGGCCCCCGGGCATCCGGTCGATCGTTGCAATAACGGCGACAGCGAGGTGATGTCCAGGATGCTGGCGTTTGGGCTCTCGGTGGGGAAGCAGGAGAAGATGGCCGCGGACAGGAAGTACTACGCGCTGTTGCAGACAGGGAAGCCGGAGGAGCTCTTTCCTGCGATCTACTTACGGAGGTACTATCTCGAAGGTTTGCTGGAGTGTATTCGTGATCTGACGGGCACAGGACCCCGCAAGGCGAGGGAGGAGCATCACGTATCCATCCTCACAAGGTCGAACTTCGACGCTGAAACCAGCCACGGGCTCGTTCTGGTGGATTTCACGACCCATTGGTGCGCACCTTGCAAACTCATGGCGCCCGAGCTGGAGAGGCTCGCGCGTGAACATCGAGGAGAGTTCCGGGTCGGGAGGTTGACCGCCGATCGGCACCAGGAGCTGATCGATAGGTTTGAACTCACGACATTCCCGACGCTGGTCCTCCTGAAGGATGGCGATGAGGTGGCGCGGCTCGACAAGTATCACACCTATCCAGAGCTGCTGAAATGGATCCGTGGTGCGCTGTCGGGCCAAAGCTCGTCCCAGAGCGAGCATTCTGCCCAGGGGGGCCAAGCTCCTACCTCGGGCAGTGAGTGATCCGCGCTCGTCTGCCCTTCATTCCACGTCCGCACCGACATCCTCGTCGGACGGCTGCCCTCCGGGCTGACGATCTTGGTTTGAAGGAGCATCATGCTCCTGCGCCCCGTCGTCATCGCCGGGGTCATCTGCTAGCTCTCCCTCCTCGCAGACGTAGCGGCATTCGTTGCTTGGGTCGTGCCAGTCGCAGTCCTTCTCGGGGGCTAGACGGCATGGTGACGCGCAGCCTGACCAAAAGATAGCGAGAGCGCAGAGGAATATCGTTATCTCAAGCAGTTTTCTCATGGCAGCCCCCAAGCCTTCGGCGTCTGAAGCGGTGCCGGGCCATCGTTGACAGCGCTCGATGTTCCGCGGCTCCTGCCCCGTTCCCCCGTGTCATTTCATCGCTGGCCCACCCCGCGGCGGATTGTATGAGCTCGCCGGTCCGGGGCAAGCGGCGATGCCGCCAGAGCGTGGAGCGACCACCTGGAAGCAGCGCTGTCGCGGTCACTCGATAGGTTTGTCGCCCCAGCTCGAGGGCGCAGGGCGCCGGTTCAGCCACGAGACATGACATCCCGGGCGGGAGCTCGAGTTCTTGCTGTGGACGTTGTCTGGGAGAGAGCTCGGCCCCGGCACGCGGATGTGCCCGCGCCCTCCTTGACGCTCGCCCCATCCTCCTCCACCCTCGCATCGGATGTCCCGCGTCCGGCGACCCCACCGTACCCGCAGCGCGATCCTTCGCTGGATCTGCGCCGCGCTCTCGGTGTTCCTCGTCGTCGGCCTCGTCGCTCAGGGGCACACCCTCCAGGCGCTCGGCGTGGCGATCGCGTGCGAGCACCCGATGCTCGAGCCGTCGTCCGCCCATGACGAGGGCGAGAAGGACGCGGCGCCGGACGGCTCGCACCACGACTGTCCGCCCAGCTGCAGCGACTGCGCGTGCGGCCGCATCCCCATGACGCTGTCCCTCCAGGTGGTGCTGCCGTACATCCTCCTCGAGGCCTACGAGATCCCCGCATCGTCGCCCCCGGCCATGCCAGGGCGCTCCCCCTCCTGCCGCCTCGAACGGCCACCCCGACGCGCCGGCGCTTGAGGCGCCCGCGTCAGGCGTCGCATCCACGAGCACGGCCGCCGTCCTCCGGCGCGTGAGCGCCCCCGCGCCACGCCGCCACGGGCTCGGCCCCCTCGCGCGCACCTGACCGGACTCAACCGCGGTTCTTCGCGCGAGCGCTCCACGCGCTCGAGGGCTGCCCGTCCATGCTTCGCTCCTGCGTGCGTCGTCCGTTCGTCGCTTCCTCGATTGCCCTAGGTCTCCTGCTGTCTTTGCTGCTCGCGCCCCCGGCCGTCCCCGCCGCGGAGCCGCCCCTCAGCCGCGCCCGCGTCGCCGACCTCGCCCGCGCAGCGCCGGGCGCGCGTGTCGCCACGGCCGAGGCCGGCGTCGCCCGCGCGGCGACCTCGGCAGCCGGCGTGCTCTCGCTCGAGAACCCCGTGCTCACCGGGATGGGCGGCGTCCGCCTCAATCCCGACGGAAGCAAGCCGCCGGCCGCGTCGGCCTCCCTCGAGTGGCCGATCGAGCTCGGCGGCCAGCGAGGTGAGCGCGTCGCCGCGGCCAGAGCCGAGCAGCGCGCCGCCGAGATCGGCGCCGAAGACGGCCGGCGCCGCGTCCTGCTCGCCGCCCTGCTCCAGCACGCCGTCGTGCTCCGCGACGAGCGGCAGGTGCAGCTCGCCCGCGCGCGCGTCGCCCTCGCAGAGCGGCTCCACGCCGCGGCGGAGCGGCAGCGCAAGGCGGGCGAGGTGCCGGAGGTCGACGTCACCCTGGCGCTGCTCCAGAAAGGGCGCGACGCCGCCGCCGCCAAGGCGGCGGAAGGCACGCGCGACGCCGACAAGGCCGCGCTCCTCGCCCAGCTCGGCCTCGGCTCGCCGGCAGCGCAGGCACTCCCGGTGGAGGGATCCCTCGTGCCTCCCGGCGAGCCGCCGCCGCTCGCGTCGATGCTCGGCGAGGTGGAGCGGCGCCCCGATGTCGGCGCCGCCGAGGCCTCGGTCGACGCCGCCCGCGCCAAGGCCGAGCGAGAGCGCGCGGCCGGGTGGCCGACCGTCAACGTCGTCGCCCAGGTCGAGCACGACGACGGCGCGAACATCGGCATGCTCGGCCTCGCGGTCCCGCTGCCGATCCTCAACGCCAACCGGGCCGGCGCCGCGACGGCCGCCGCCGAGATCGACGTCGCCAGGGCGCACGCCGACGCCGCGCGGGCCGGCGCCGTGGGCCAGATCCACCAGCTCTACGCGCGCTACCGGGCGACGAAGGAGGCCCTCCAGGCCCTCGCGCCGACGGCCGCCCTCATGGAGCGCGCGGCCGCCATCTCGGCGCGCGGGTACGAGCTCGGCGAGAAGGACCTCGCGAGCGTGCTGCTGGTCCGCCGCGAGGTGATCGAGGCCGAGGCGGCGCTGCTCGAGGCCGAGCACGCCCACGCGGCGGCCAAGATCGAGCTCTTCGTCGCGGCGGGGAGGGCCCTCCAATGAGCGCTCCCCAGCGGAAAATCGAGCTGTCGCCGAAGGCGATCGCCGCGGCCCTCGCCGCGGTGCTGGCGCTCCTCGTCGGGGCCGTCGCCCTCACCGTGCTCATCGAGCATCGGCGCCACGGGCACGACCACGAGGCCGGCCACGGAGAGCACGACGGGCACCAGCACGGCGAAGGCGAGCGAGGGCACGCCCACGGCCACGGCGACGAGCACGACGAGGCCAAGGGCCACGCGCACGGCAAGGGCCACGCGCACGGCGACGACGAGGACCACGGCGACGACGAGGACCACGGCGACGACGAGGAAGCGCACGCCCACGCGGGCGGCAGGCTCGAGCTCTCGCCCGCGATGCGCCAGAACGCGGGGCTGGAGATCCTCGCCGCCGGCCCGGGCAGGGTCGCGGCGACCGTCACGCTCCCCGGCGAGGTGGCGCTCAACGCGGAGGCCATCGCGCACGTCACCCCGCGGGTGCCAGGCACCGCGCGGGAGGTGAAGAAGCAGCTCGGCGACACGGTGAAGCGCGGCGAGGTGCTCGCCGTGCTCGACAGCCGCGAGCTGGCCGAGCTCCAGCGCGAGCTCCTGGCGGCCAAGGAGCGCCTCGCCCTCGCCGAGGCGAGCTTCACGCGCCACGAGGCGCTCTGGAAGGAGCGCATCTCGGCCGAAAAGGAGTACCTCGCGGCCAAGCAGGCGGTCGCCGAGGCGCGGATCGAGCACCGGAGCGCCGCCCAGAAGCTCAGCGCCGCCGCAGGCTCCGGCGCGGCCAAGGGCACCGGCTACGCGCTGGTCGCCCCGATGGACGGCACCATCATCGAGAAGCACATCGCCATCGGCGAGGTCCTCAAGGAGGACACCCAGGTCTTCGTCATCGCCGACCTGTCCACGATCTGGGTCAACGTCACCGTCTACGCCAAGGATCTCAGCCGCGTGCAGGTCGGCCAGACGGCCTGGGTCAAGGCCGAGGGGATCGACCAGGTCGCGCGAGGATCGGTGGCGTACCTCGGGCAGGTCGTCGACGAGCAGAACCGCTCCGCCGTGGCCCGCGTCGTCCTGCAGAGCCCCGGCGCCGCGTGGCGCCCCGGGCTCTTCGCGACCGCGGACATCGCCGTCGAGGAGGCGGCCGCGCCCGTGGTCGTCTCGGACGAGGCCATCCAGCGGGTCGAGGGCAAGGAGGTCGTCTTCGTCGAGGAGGGCGGCGGCTTCGAGGCCCGCGCGGTGAAGATCGGGCGCCGGGGCACGAGCGCGCCGGGGACCGGGGCCGACGGCGCCGACACGCAGCCCGGCGCTCAGGGCGCCGAGCCGCCGCGCGACGCGGCCGTCGTCGAGATCCTGGCGGGGGTCGCCGCCGGCGAGCGCTACGTCGGCAAGAACAGCTTCATCCTCAAGGCTGAGCTCGGCAAGTCCGAGGCCGGCCACCAGCACTGAGGAGCGGCGGCCCATGCTCACGTTGCTCTCGCGGCTCCTCTCGTTCTCGGTGCGCCACCGCTTCCTCGTCGTCGCCCTGACGATCGCGGTCGGCGCGCTCGGCGCCTACAACTTCACGCGCCTGCCGATCGACGCGGTCCCGGACATCACCAACGTCCAGGTGCAGATCAACACGTCGGTCAAGGCGCTCTCCCCCGTCGAGGTCGAGCGTCAGGTCACGTTCCCCATCGAGTGGGCCATGGGCGGGCTCCCGGGCGTCGAGCAGGTGCGCTCGCTGTCCCGCTACGGGCTCTCCCAGGTGACGGTGATCTTCGACGACGGCACCGACATCTACTGGGCGAGGCAGCTCGTGGCCGAGCGCCTCGGCGCCGCGAAGGAGAGCCTGCCGCCGGGGCTCGGCGAGCCGCAGCTCGGCCCCATCGCCACCGGCCTCGGCGAGATCTACATGTGGACGCTCGAGGCCGCGCCGGACGCCCGGCGCCCCGACGGCCAGCCGTACGATCTGACCGATCTGCGCACGATCCAGGACTGGATCGTGCGGCCCCAGATCCGGACCGTGCCCGGCGTCACCGAGGTCAACTCGATCGGCGGCCACGAGCGGCTCTACCAGGTCTCGCCGGACCCGGCGAAGCTCGTCGGCTACGGGCTCTCGTTCCGCGACGTGCTCGAGGCGCTCGCCCGCAACAACGCCAACGCGGGCGGCGGGTACATCGAGCACAAGGGCGAGCAGTACCTGGTCCGCGCCACGGGCCTCGTGCAGAGCGAGGACGACATCCGGGGCATCATCGTCGGCAACCACGGCGAGGTGCCGATCCGGATCGAGGACGTGGCCGAGGTCGGCGTCGGCCGGGAGCTGCGCACGGGGGCGGCGACCGAGGACGGCGAGGAGGCGGTCATCGGCACGGCCATCATGCTCGTCGGCGAGAACGGCCGCGCCGTCTCGCGGCGCGTGGACGAGCAGATCAAGGCGGTCAACAAGTCGCTGCCCGAGGGCGTGACGGTCAAGACCGTCTACGACCGCACCTACCTCGTCGACGCCACCCTGAGCACCGTGCGGAACAGCCTGCTCGAGGGGGCCGCGCTCGTCGTCGTCGTGCTCTTCCTCCTGCTCGGCAACCTCCGGGCCGCGCTGATCGCCGCGCTCGCCATCCCGTTCTCGATGCTGATCGCCGTCACCGGCATGGTCGAGGGCAAGATCAGCGGCAACCTGATGAGCCTCGGCGCCATCGACTTCGGCCTCATCGTCGACGGCTCGGTGATCATCGTCGAGAACTGCGTGCGGCGCTTCGCCGAGGAGCAGCGCCGGCTCGGCCGCGCGCTCACCCGGGAAGAGCGGCTCGGCCTCGCCTACGACGCGTCGCAGGAGGTCCGGCAGGCGACGATCTTCGGCGAGCTGATCATCGCCATCGTCTACCTGCCCATCCTCACGCTCACGGGCATCGAGGGGAAGATGTTCCGGCCCATGGCGCAGACCGTCGTCCTGGCGCTCGCGGGGGCGACGATCCTGTCGATGACGTTCGTCCCGGCGCTCGTCGCGCTGCTCCTCACGGGCAGGGTGTCGGAGAAGGAGAACTTCCTCTTCCACCGGGCGAAGGGCGCCTACGGCCGGGCGCTCGCCTGGGCGCTGTCCCGGAGGCCGCTCGTCGTCGCCGCCGCCGGCGTCGTCCTCGTCGCCTCCGGCCTGGCCGCCGCGGGGCTCGGCCGCGAGTTCGCGCCAAAGCTGAGCGAGGGGGCGCTCGCGCTCCAGCCCGCGCGCATCCCCTCGATCAGCCTCACGACGAGCGTGGCGATGCAGGCGCAGCTCGAGCGCCTGCTCAAGGAGCGCTTCCCGGACGAGATCGAGCACGTCTTCGCCCGCACCGGCACGGCCGAGGTCGCGACCGATCCGATGGGCCCGAACGTCTCCGACACCTACCTGATGTTGAGGCCCCGGAGCGCCTGGAAGAAGGCGGCCACGCAGGAGGAGCTCGCCGAGGCGATCGAGGAGGCGATCCGGGAGCTGCCGGGGCAAAATTACGAGTTCAGCCAGCCGATCGAGCTCCGGTTCAACGAGCTCATCAGCGGCGTGCGGAGCGACGTCGCGGTCAAGGTCTTCGGCGACGACCTCGGCGTGATGCTCGAGCAGGCGAACAAGATCGGCGCGCTCCTGCGGGCGACGCCGGGCGCCGCCGACGTCAAGGTGGAGCAGGTCACGGGCCTGCCGGTGCTGACCATCGACGTGGATCGGCGCATGGTCGCCCGCTACGGGCTCAACGTCGCCGACGTGCAGGACGTCGTCGAGGCCGCGATCGGCGGCGTGAGCGCCGGCGAGGTCTTCGAGGGCGACAAGCGCTTCGACCTCGTGCTGCGGCTCCCCGACGCCATCCGCCGCGACGTCGCGGCCCTCGAGCGGCTCCCGATCCCGCTCCGGGGCGCGCCGGAGCACGCGACGGGGCCGAGCGGCCCGACCGTGGCCGCGGCGGCTCGGCCGCCCGGGCGAGCGGCGTTCGTGCCGCTCGGCGCGGTGGCCGACCTCCGCCTGGAAGACGGCCCGAACCAGGTCAGCCGGGAGAGCGGCAAGCGCCGCGTCGTCGTCCAGTGCAACGTGCGCGGGCGCGACCTCGGCGGCTTCGTCGCCGACGCCGAGGAGCGGATCGACGCCGCGATCAAGCTCCCGCCGGGCTACTGGATGTCCTGGGGCGGCCAGTTCGAGAACATGCTCGCCGCCCAGCGGCGCCTCGCCGTGGTGGTCCCGCTGGCGCTCGGGCTCATCTTCGTCCTGCTCTTCCTCTCCGTCGGGACGCTCAGGAACGCCGCCCTGATCTTCACCGGCGTCCCGCTCGCGCTCACCGGCGGCATCTTCGCGCTGTGGGGCCGCGGGCTCCCGATCTCGATCTCGGCGGCCGTGGGGTTCATCGCGCTCTCGGGCGTCGCCGTGCTGAACGGGCTCGTGATGGTGACGTTCATCGAGAACCTGCGGCAGCGCGGCGAGGGGCTCGACGACGCCGTGCTCCACGGCTCGATCGCGCGGCTCCGCCCCGTGCTCATGACGGCGCTCGTCGCGGCGCTCGGCTTCGTCCCGATGGCGCTCGCCACCGGCACCGGCGCCGAGGTGCAGCGCCCGCTCGCGACGGTCGTCATCGGCGGGATCCTCTCCTCGACCACGCTCACGCTGCTCGTCCTGCCGGTCCTCTACCGGCTGACGCACCGAGAGGAAGCGCCGGCCGCCCGCGACGAGCCCGCGGATCCGGCGGCGAGCTAGGCCAGCTGAGGCGAGCGCGCCCGTCGACGCGGCGACGGGCGCTCAGCTCGCCAGCGGCAGCGAGAAGTGGATCGTCGTCCCCTGGCCCGGGGTGCTCTCGACGGCCACGGTCCCGTGGTGCGCCTCGATGATGCCGCGCGCGATGTACAGGCCGAGCCCCGCGCCGGTGCGCGACTCCTGCGCGGCCTTCCAGTAGCGATCGAAGAGGTGCGGCTGGTGCTCGGGCGGGATGCCCGGCCCCGTGTCGGCCACGGAGAAGCGCGCGAGGCCGGCGACCCGGCAGAGCGACACGCTCACGACGCCGCCCTTCGGCGTGAACTTCAGCGCGTTGCCGAGCAGGTTCGAGAACACCTGCAGCACGCGATCCCGGTCGGCGAGGACCTCCAGGCCCGCGTCGAGCGGCCCCTGCGTCACCCGGCAGCCCTTGGCCTCGGCGAGCGACGCGGCGGCCTCGAGCGCCTCGCGCACGAGCGCCCCGCCCCGCTCCACCCGCGGCGACACGACGAGCCGCCCCGCCTCGATGCGCGACGCGTCGAGCAGATCCTCGATGAGCCGCGTCATGCGCTGGATCCCGCGGTCCATCCGGTCGACGAGCTGGACGGCGTCGTCCTCCTCGCCGTCCTTCCGCTGGAGCAGATCGCTCCGCAGGAGCGACGCCGTGATCGCGATCGTGTTGAGCGGGTTCCGGAGGTCGTGCGACACGATCGCCAGGAGGTCGTCCCGGGCGCGCGTCGCGGCCTGCGCCTCGTTGTAGAGCCGCGCGTTCTCGAGGGCGACGGACGCCGACTGCGCGAGCTGCGTGAGTAGCACCTCGTCGCTCTCGACGAACGGCCCGTCGCGCCGGTCGAGCAGCAGGATGCTCCCGATGCACTGGCCGTCCCGGCCGCGCAGCGGCGCCGCGACGAGCGAGCGCGGGTGCAGCTCCGCAGGCGCGCGCGACAGCACGTCCGCGCACGTGGGATCGCTCATGATCTCGTCGCCGGTCAGCCGGACGCCCGTGCTCCGCCGCTCGATCAGGCCGAACGCGACCTCGCGGATGCTGTCGCGGTCCTCCCGCGCGGCGTACTCCTCGGACAGCGAGATGCCGGTCATCGACCGCTGCGCCACGCCCCGCGCGGCCAGCCGCGCGACCGCCACGTTCGCGTCGAGCAGCGCGCGCGCCTCGTCGGTGGTGCGCTGGATGAGCTCGTTCAGCGAGAGCGACCGGTGGATGCGCAGCGTCGCCTCGGTGAGCTGCGCGAGCTGGTTCGCGTGGCGCGCGAGCGCCCGGCGCGCCTCGTCCTCGCGGCGCTCGGCCTCGTTCAGCCGGAGCACGTAGCGCAGGCTCTGCACCAGGCGCTCTGGCGTCAGCAGGTTCTTCGGCACGTAGTCCGCCGCCCCCCGCTTCATCAGATCGACCGCCAGCGACTCGTCGCCCTGCCCGGTCAGCATGATGAACGGCGCCGTGAGCTTCGCCTTGCGCGCCGCCTCGATCACCGTGAGCCCGTCGCCCCCGGGCAGGTAAAAATCGAGCAACACGCAGTCGATCTGCTGCTCGTACAGCACGGCGAGCGCCGAATCGACGGAGTCGGCCTCCCTGATCTCGGCGTCGACGCGGCCGCTGCGCAGCGCGCGCAGGATCGCGATCCGATCGACCGTGTCGTCGTCGACGACGAGGAGACGAACCGACCTATGGCTCAAGGCATCTCCACGAGCGTCCAGTACCGGTTCAGTGCCGTCATGAGCTCGACGAAGCTCATGAAAGTCACCGGCTTGAGCAGGTAGCCGGCGACGTTGAGGTCGTACGCGTCCACCTTGTCCCGATCGTCGTTCGATGTGGTCAGCACGACGACGGGCGTCGCCCGCAGCGAGGCGTCGGACCGGAGCTCTCGCAGAAACTCGATGCCGTTCATCCTGGGCATATTCAGGTCGAGCAGGACGAGGCGCCGGTCCCTGGGCACCTGGGTTCCGCGCAGCAGATCGAGCCCCTCGACCCCGTCGCCCGCGACCCAGAGCGGGTTCGTGATCTTGCCCCTCTCGAACGCCCTGCGGACGTTCATCACGTCGACGGTGTCGTCCTCGACCAGGATAATATTCAGGATTTTACCGTCCATCCTCGTCCTCGCTGAGGGGCAAAACGCTGGCCCGTCGATAGCATACGAGAGCAACGCTGCACGTGGGCAGGGCGATGGCGACGGAGCTGGAGGCCGGCTCACTCGTTTCCGGATGACGGAGACACCGCATACGGCCTGCTTCGCGCGGCTGAAGTTAACGTGGGCCCGCGGCCTCGGGAAGAGGCGATCGGTGGCACGGTGGGCCCGGGCCCCACGACGGCCGCCCGCGCCAGACGGCCCTCGCCGGCGGCCGCGCGCTCGAGGGCCACGGTCGCCCCGCCGGGGCGCGGGCCTCGGGGGTTACGGCCAGCTGCCGCGGTTGCCCGCGCGGCCGACGAGGTGCGCCACCGCCGTCACCAGGCTGTTCGGCTCGATCGGCTTGGCCAGGTGCATCTGGAAGCCGGCGGCGATCGCCTGGCGGCGGTCCTCCACGCGCGTGTACGCGGTGAGCGCGAGCGCCGGGATCCCGCTCGCCGGGACCTCGGCCCCCATCGCGCGCAGCCGCCGCATCATCGCGTAGCCGTCCTCGCCCGGCATGCCGATGTCGCTCACGAGCACGTCGAACTCGTCCGCGCGGAGCGCCTCGAGCGCCGCGCCGGCCGAGGCCGCCTCGCTCACCGTGGCGCCGGCGCGCCCGAAGATGATGCCGAGCAGCTCGCGCGCGTCGGTCTCGTCGTCGACCACGAGCACCCGGATGCCCTCGAGCAAGCGGCGCGCGGCGCCCCCCGGCGCGTCGCTGCCCCGGCGCTGCGGGGACGGCGGCGTCGAGTGCGGCTCGGCGCGGATCGGCAGCCGCACCCGGAAGCGCGCGCCCTTGCCCTCGCCGTCGCTCTCCGCGTTCACCGTGCCGCCCTGCGCCTCGGCCAGGTGCCGCACGATGGCCAGGCCGAGCCCGAGGCCCCCGTGCGCCCGGGTCATCCCGCCGTCCGCCTGCCGGAACCGCTCGAACAGGTACGGCAGGAAGCTCTTCGGGATCCCCTCGCCGTTGTCCTCCACCTCGACCTCGAGCATGGCCTCGACGCGCCGGGCGAAGGCCCGCACCTGCCCGCCCGAGGGCGTGAACTTCACGGCGTTCGTGAGCAGGTTCCACACGATCTGCTGGAGCCGATCGGCGTCGCCGAGGAAGATGCCCACGTCCTCGACGACCCAGGCGTTGACCGTGACGCCCTTCGCCAGCGCCGCCGGGCGCACGAGATCGAGCGCCGCGGAGAGCACCTGCCGCACGTCGACCGGATCGGTGCGGAGCTGCAGCTTCCCCGCGATGATCGTCGAGGCGTCGAGCACGTCCTCGATGAGCTGCGACTGCGCCTTCGCGTTGCGCTCGATCGTGGCGAGCCCCCGCTCGAGCGACTCGGTGTCCACCTCGCCCGTCCGGAGGATCCGCGCCCAGCCCAGGATCGACTGGAGCGGCGTCCTGAGCTCGTGCGACACCGTCGCGAGGAACTCGTCCTTGAGCTTGTTCAGCTGCTCGGCGTGCTGGCGCGCCCGCTGCTCCTGCTCGAGGAGCTGGACGCGCTCGGCCTCGGAGCGCTTCTGCTCGGTGATGTCGTGGAACGAGATGCCGACCCCGTCGCCCAGCGCGACCGCGATGGCGCGGAACGTCTGCGGCGCGCCCTCGTGCGCGCAGGAGATCTCGACCCGGGCGGCCTCGCCGGCCTCGACCACCTTCGCGTACGTATCGAAGGCGCTCGCGAGCGAGCTGCCCTGCATCTCCACGAGCAGCCGCTTGCCCTCGAGATCCTTGCCGCGGCCGCCGACGATCGGCCCGGTGGCCGGGTTCACGTAGACCCACTCGAAATCGACGATCGCCCCGGACGCGTCGCGCACGCTGCGCAGGATCATGAACCCGTCGGGCGACGCCTCCTGCACCGTGCGGAACCTCGCCTCGCTCGCGCGCAGCGCCTGCTCGATCGCCTTCCGCTCGGTGATGTCCGTCGCCGTGCAGGTGATGCCGACGATCTCGGCCGCGTCGTCGGTCAGCGGCTCGATCGAGATGTCGAGGTGCTGCGTGCGCCCGCCCGAGTGCAGGGCGATCTCGCGCCGCTGGCCGACCCCGCTGGAGAGCACCTCGCGCTTCGCCCGCTCGAGCGCCCTCGCGGCGTCCGGGTCCTCCAGCACCTCCGCGTCGGTCTTCCCGAGCACCTCGCGCTCCGACTTGCCGAAGGCGTTGTGCATCCACGTGTAGCGGAGGTCCCGGTCCTGGTTGAACACCATGACCGGCGACCCGCGGAGCGCCTTGCGGAAGCGCTCCTCGTTCACGCGGAGCGCCTGCTCCGCGCGCAGGCGCTGGGCCACGCTCTGCTGGAGCTCGAGCGCGAGGCGCTCCGCCTTGCGGCGCGCGCCGATCTGCTCCGTCACCTCGAACGCCGTCGCCATGACGCCCTCCACGGCGCCGCCCACGCCGTGGAGCGGCTTGCACAGGACGTTGTAGAGCCGCTCCACGAGCTCCCCGGTCCAGTGCATGATCCGGACCGGGATCTCGTTCGCCACGCTCGGCTGGCCGCTCGCCATGACCGCCTCGAGCTGCGCGTGCAGCGGCTGCCCCCGGAGCTCCGGGACCGCCTCGACGAGCGGCTTGCCGAGCAGATCGTCGCGGCCGACCAGCTGACAGAACAGCGGGTTCGCGAGCTCGAACACCAGCCCCTCGCCCTTGAGGAGGCAGATCGGCGCCGGCGCCTCGGCGAGCAGCGAGCCGCTCCTGCCCCGCTCGAGCTCCGCGCGCTTGCGCTCGGTCTCCAGCGCGGCCAGCTGGAGCCGGGTGTGCTCGCCGACCGCCTGGGCGATCCCCGCGTCCACGCGCTCGGAGAGCGCCTCGAGGTCGCTCAGGCTCGGCGCGACCCCTGCCTCGTGGAGCTCGCGGAGGATGGAGCGCCGGAGGACGCTGTACTCGCGGACCATCACGTCGAGGTCGAACCCGTTCTCCCAGCGCGCCTCGCCGTGCTCGCGCGCGGCCTCGTCGCTGCCGTTCGTGGGAGCGCCCTTCTCCAGGCTGGCGGCCACCTCGTCGAGGAAGGTCGGTAACGAGTTGATGAGCAGCGGCTTCGGCAGGTCCCGCGCCACCGCGCTTCGCCTGCGCAGCTCGCCGACGAACCGCTCGATGATGGCCTCGCGGCGGGTCCTGATGAGCGTGGAGAGCGGGGTCGTCATGATCGGGTCGTTCGCGGCGTCGGCGCAGTCCCGGCAGCCATCGCCGTCAGGGGCCCGGGCAGCGAGCGGGGAGCGGCCCTGGACGACCTGGGCCGCGGGTGGCGTCTGCGAGCACGACATATTCGGCGAGCTGACCGAGCGCCACAAGGCGCCCCGCCAGCGCAGCCCACGCGGCGTCGGGCAGGCGACCGCCCCCTTCAAGGGATAGCCGCCTGTGGTCCTCCGCCGACGTCGACCTCGATACGGCTGTTGAGCCGAGCCCGACTTCCCTCGCGCGCGCACGGGCCCAGACGCGGGCAAACCCTGTGCCGAGCTCGGGCGGCCGGTGCTCGCGGCGATGTGCGGTGCGCGACGTCACGAACGAGACAATTTGCCGCAGTGCCTGCGCCCGCCCGGGCCGTGCGACTGCCGGTGAAGCGGGCTGTCGGGGGCCGGGGGGATCAACCGTCTTGCTCGACATGCGGGTCAACATGGGGCGTCGCGGCACGGCGGCTGCAACAACGATGGTTCGAGACGCTGGAACACCAATTCACCCGATCAGGAGGTTATCATGCTCAGTTGGAGTGTTGCGTTCTTTATCGTCGCGATCATCGCCGCCATCTTCGGCTTCGGCGGCATCGCCGCGGGCGCCGCCTCGGTGGCGAAGCTGCTCTTCGTGATCTTTCTCGTCCTGGCGGTGGTCTCCCTCGCGCTCGGCCGCCGCGTCCGGGCCTGACGCCCTCCACGTCGCCCCTCGAGCGCCGCGTGGGCGCTCGTCTCACACGAGCCCACGCGGCCGCGTCGATCCCGGCGCCCGGGCCGCCCCGCCGCGCGCGCCATCTCATCCTCTCTCCTGCGAACCCCACGACTCCATGCCTTCGTCGGCCGCGCACTCCAGCGCTGCGCAGACCCCGTCCGCGGGCGGCGTGATGACGCGACGCGTTGTTGGTTGTCGCGCGCTGTGTCGGCGATGCCTGCTTGCACGTGCATGGCGGCCACGATCGGGGCGATATGTCTCGTCGGGCCGGGCGGTCTCCGCGGTTCTGCGTGGCACGCCCGTCGCAATGACCGGTGGAGGAACCCATCCAGGGCGCCGAGAGGCTCGACCCCGGGCAGCTTCGATGGGGCTTTACGTGTCGCGCCGGGCTCTCGCCCGGGCGCAAGGTCGGGCCCGAGCGGCAGACCGGAGGAGATCATCATGCTGACCGTCCGTACATTCCTTCCTATCGCCATCGTCATGAGCGTCGTCGCGGGCTGCGACTCCCCGACAGACGCGCAAGCCAAGGCCGAGCGCGCGCAGGTCGAGGCGGAGCAGAAGGCGGCGGAGGTCGCCACCGAGCTCGACAAGAAGGTCGCCGAGATCGACCAGCGGGCCGAGCGGGAGACCGACAGCGCGCTCCGGGAGGCCGCGGAGAAGCTCAACAACGCTGCCCTGGAGGCCAAGGAAAAGACGGTGGAGGCCCAGGCGGAGCTCCTGAAGGCGCGCGAGGACGTGCGCACCTCCGCGACGCGCAAGATCGAGGACCTCGAAAAGGACGTCGCCGAGCTCCGCGCCAAGGCCGAGAAGAAGCTGTCCAGGGACGAGGTCGACAGGATGGTGAAGGACCTCCAGGACAAGTCGGAGGCGGTCCGCAGGAGCCTGCGCGATCTCGACGCAGCCACGAGCACGAACCTCGAACAAGTGAAGAAGGGCGTCGACCAGCGCGTGGAAGAGCTGGACCGCGCCATCCAGGAGGCGAGGCGGCGCGTCTGACGCGAGCCTGCCAGCAAGCTCGACCAGAGGAGGACACGATGGAGAACCAGAAGACGACTCAGCAGACCCAGTCGGCGGACATCGAAGGCGAGGGCAACCACACGGCCGATCGGCGCTACCGCGAAGGCGTGCAGAGGTCGGTGGAGGGCGGCAAGATCGAGCAGCACGCGGAGGAGGCCGCCGAGGCGCTGGACGGCCCCGAGGGCGACGCGCTGCGCGAAGCCCAGGAGGCGACCCGGCGCGGTCGACCCAGCTGACCCGGCGGGCGTGCGATGATCCGCGAGCTCCGCTGCAAATCCTGCGGTCGCCGGTACATCTTCGTATCGACGGCGGCCACGCCCTGCCGGGCCTGCGGCTCGGCCCTCGACGAGATGGAGCTCGAGCGCGGCGTCTACGAGCTCGCCTCGGACGACGCGCGGAACGCCGCCTCGCCGGAGCCGCCCGCCGCGGCGGACAAGATGGTCCCCGAGGATCTCGGCTACGGCGAGTCGCACGGGTACGGGCCCGCGCACGGCGGCCCGACGGGCCCCGGCGACGCGCCGGCGCCCACCCCGTGAGCCCACCGGTCCTCACCCCCTCGCGACACACGACGGCCCCGGGCTCCCCGGCTCGGGGCACGGCATGCGGCGATGGCCGCGGAAGACGTCTCCAGTCGCCGCGGCCGCCGCCGTATGCCGTGTGTCCCGAGGCGCCGACTCCAGGCCATCGCCCCAGGACACCGCCCGTGACATGGGCGCAGGCCCTCGCGGCGCGCGTCGAGCGCTGGAGGTGCCCGCCGGGCGATGAACCGAGCGTGAGGAGGAGGAGCGCGGCAGAAGGGCCGCCGCCGTCAGGCCGCCGTCGCGGTGCGCGCCGGGGCGTGGCTCTGGCCGTGGCTGTGGGAGCGGCGGGAATGGGCGATGAGCGCGTCGAACAGCTCCAGCATCTGCTGGCCCAGCCGCTCGTTCGCCTCCTCGCTCAGCTCCGCCTCGATCCGCGGCAGGAGCTCCCGCTCCTCCTCGTCGGCGTGGTGCATGACGAGCTCCCTCAGGGTGGATAGCCTGGCCTTGAAGCTCGGGTCCTCTGGCGCCGTGTTGACGACGCGCCGGATCTCGAACCGCGCGACCGTGTGCTCCTCGCAGGCCCCGCCGATGAGATCCGGCTCGATCGCGAGCAGCTCCGGGAAGAGCACCACCTGCTCGGCGAGCATGTGGGCGAGCAGGTGCTTCGTGAGCTCGTCCGTCACCCGCCGGACATCCCCGATGCCCGAGGCCGCCAGATCGAACAGCCTCTCGGCTTCGCGGTGCTGCCCCTTCAAGAGCTGTGTCGCTTTCATGCATTCTCCTCCCGGACACCGAAGGTGTGCGTGTTGTCGATGGACGTGAAATGGACGTGAAACAGGGATCTTGTCGCCCTCGCGCCAGGGCCGCTCAGGCAGCGGCGCGGGCCGAGAGGTGCGCGAGGCCGCGCAGCGGCTCGCCCCTCGGGCCCTCGAGCGAGAAGGTGACGGCGCCGCTCCTGCCGATCAGCTCGCGCATCGTCAGCGACAGGCCCGCGAGCTCGCGAGCCGCAGGGGCCTGCGGGTCCGAGCCGGGGCAGAGCACGACGCGCCTCACGCCAGGGAGCGCGCCGAGCACGGCGCGCACGAGCGAGGACCGGACCATGAGCTTGTTCGCGGACGACGCCGCGACGAACACGGCCGTGCTCACCTCGCCGAGGAGCCGGAGCTTCTCCTGCAAGCGCGACTGGAACGTCGAAGCGTGCTCGCTCGGGAGCTGAATCACCGTGTGGAGGTCGCGCGTCCGGGTGCTCAGCCAGGCGGCGCACTCGGTCCAGGGCGCGCCGGGCTCAGCAATCAGCAGGCAGGTCTCCTCGCGACGCTCGCCCTCTCGCCCCCTCTTTTTCATGGGTCATATTCAAGCAACTCTCGTGCCGAATCGTCGTATTCCGGGACGTGAGCACGTCCGGGGCGCCAGATGTGATCTGGAGATGTGGAATTTCGCCTCTCGCCGTCGACTCGGACGGACTCGGCAGATCGAGCCAGATCGAGGTGCTCAGGCCAACACCGGCCCACGATGGCTGCCGCAGAGATCGAGAGAAACGAAGAGCGTATCGCGCTCTCTCGACCCTGGGACGGAGACGCATCGCAACAAACCGCGAATTCCTTGCTCTCCTCGAACGCTGGTTGTGGGATCGCTCGACTGCGGTCCTTCGCGGCAGGCCGCGCCGATCGTGCCGCTCGCCATGCCCGGCCGCTCGCCAGCGCGCCGCGCTCGAGCCCGCCTTCAGCGCGCCTCGACCTCGCGTGGACCGTCGAGGCCTGCGCTGCATCCACGCGGTACCAGACGCTTTTCTCGTGGCCGCGGCCGCCTCGCGGCGGCCTCCCTCGCCGCGCCGCCTCCCGCCACGCAGGCGCGAGGCGCGCGCCATGCATTACCCGGATGACGTGCTGCCGATCTGTGGAAATCCAGGGAGCTGGTAACGCCATCCGGCGATGGCGTCCGAGAGCGCGGCCACATCCCGGGGGGCGCCTCGCCGAGGAGGGGCGCGCCGGCGCCGCGCCTTGGGCCGCTGACGGCATGGTTGAGGCAGGAAAGCCCACCTGTGGCGAAACGTCACGTTGAAGAATGTCGGGGATGAGCGAGCTGGGCTTGATGGCGCGGTGTCTCCGTGGCACGTTCCCTGCAAGTGCAGGCAGCGGTCGACCTAGTGAGCTGCCGGGGAAGGACACGCGATGAGCGGCAGGATACTCGTCGTCGATGACGACGAAGCGACGTGCGATCTGGTCGAAGCCCTCCTTAAGAGGCAGGAGTTCTCCGTGGCGGCGCGCACCTCCGCGAAGAGCGCGCTGGAGCTCGTGAGCGAGGACGACTTCGACGTCGTGTTGACCGACGTCGGCATGAGCGAGATGAGCGGGCTCGAGCTGTGCGAGCGCATCCTCGGCGCCCGGCCCGACATGCTCGTCATCGTCATGACGGCGCTCGGGAGCATGGAGACGGCGATCTCGGCGATGCGCGCCGGTGCGTTCGATTTCGTCACGAAGCCGCTCGACTCGAACCTCCTCGGCCTGACGGTCTCGCGCGCCGTCCAGCACCGGCGCCTCCGGTCCGAGGTGAAGCGCCTGCGTGAGGCGGCGCACGACGTCCAGCAGACGAAGGGCCTCGTCGGGCGCAGCCCCGCGATGAAGCGCGTCTACGACCTCATCGGGCGCGTCGCGCGCAGCGACGCCTCGGTGCTCGTGCACGGCGAGACCGGCACCGGCAAGGAGCTCATCGCGCGGGCGATCCACGAGGCCAGCGGCCGCCCCGGCCCCTTCGTCGCCGTCAACTGCGCCGCGGTGCCCCAGGCGCTCCTCGAGAGCGAGCTCTTCGGCCACGCGCGCGGCGCCTTCACCGACGCGAAGACCCAGCGCACCGGCCTGTTCCTGGAGGCGAGCGGCGGCACCATCTTCCTCGACGAGATCGGCGAGATGCCGCTCGAGGTCCAGCCGAAGCTGCTCCGCGCGCTCCAGGAGCGGAAGGTGCGGCCGGTGGGCTCGAACGCCGAGATCCCCTTCGACGCGCGCATCGTGACCGCGACGAACCGCGACCTCGAGACCGAGGTGTACGAGAAGCGGTTCCGCGAGGACCTCTACTACCGCGTCAACGTCGTGAAGATCGACCTGCCGCCCCTGCGCGAGCGCGGGACCGACGTGCTCCACCTCGCGATGCACTTCCTCGAGAAGTTCTCGTCCAGGAGCGGCAAGGGCGTGCTCTCGCTCTCGACGGCGGCCGCGGAGAAGCTCACCGCCTACAACTGGCCGGGCAACGTGCGCGAGCTCGAGAACAGCATCGAGCGCGCCGTGGCCCTCGCGCGGTTCGAGCAGATCACGGTCGAGGATCTGCCCGAGAAGGTCCAGGCCTACCGGCCCGACCGCTTCGTCGTCGCCGTCGACGAGCCGGCCGAGATCATGACGATGGACGAGCTCGAGAAGCGGTACATCAAGCGCGTGCTCGCGCTCGTCGGCGGCAACAAGTCGCGCGCCGCCCAGATGCTCGGGTTCGACCGGCGCACGCTGTACCGCAAGCTGGAGCGCTACGGGGAGCAGGATGGCTCGGGCGGGGACGAAGGCCCAGACAAGGACAAGGCGGCCTCTTCGCCGGGGTCGGCGAGCTCTGCGCTCAGCTGAGCTGAGATGAGGCGCGAGGTAAGGCGGAAGGAATGACGGAAAAGGCGCTCCCCGAGTCGGTCTACAAGCTGTTCGCGCGCACGGGGCACGACGTCCGAGGGCCGGCGGGCGTCGTGGCCGGCGCCCTCGACGAGCTCGAGCGCGCCCTCGGCGGCGAGACGACCGCTCGGAACGCGGCGTTCTTCACGATGGCGCGCCGGGGCGTGCGCCGCCTCCTGCGCCTCGCCGACCGCTACACCGCCGCCTCGGAGCTGTCGCGGCAGGTGGACGCCCCGGTGCAGTCGCTCGACCTCGAGCCGCTCGTGCGCCAGGCCGTCTCGGAGGCGTCGTTCGTCTACGGCAGGCGCCAGGTCACGGTGGCGCTCGACCTCGCGCCGCTGCGCGGCTTCGCGCACCCGTCGTCGATGACCGCGGCGCTCGCGGACGCGCTCATGCTCGCCCTGCGCGCCGCCCGCGCGCGGGTCGCCGTCGAGCTCGCGGCCCACGGCGACAAGGCGCGGGTGGTGCTCACGAGCGACGCGGACACGCCCTCGGTGGAGGAGCTCTTCGAGACCGCGCTCTCCCCCGAAGCGGATCCGCTCGACGAGGGCGCGCTGCCCGTCCGCGTCATCGACGGCGTGCTCCGGGCGCACGGCGGCACGGCGCGGGTCGAGCGCGTGGGCGCGGAGACGCGCATCACCTTGGAGTGGCCGCTGAACGAGGCGGATCGTAAGGTGGACGCGCGATGAGCGAGGAGCTGCCGCAGGTCCTGGTCCTGGACGACGATGACGACACCGCGTCGCTGCTCGGCATGGCGCTTCGCCGCCGCGGCTTCCGCGTGGCCGTGGCGCGATCGTGCGAGGAGGGGCGCGCGGCGCTCGCCGAGCGCGCGGTCGACGCCCTGGTGACCGACGTGTCGCTCCCGGACGGCAGCGGCCTGGAGCTCGTGGCGTCGCTCGAGAACAAACCGCGCGCGCTCGTCGTGGTGAGCGGCTTCGGCGGCGACGACGACCGCGAGAAGAGCCGGGCGGCTGGGGCGCACGTGCACCTCGTCAAGCCGGTCGACGTGGCCCGGCTCGTGTCGACGCTCAACGAGCTGCTCGGGCGCCCGGGCTGAGCGCCCGGCTCACTTGTCGACGGACGCGTAGAACGAGACGCCCCGCCGGTTCTCGTCGAGGCGCAGCGGGTGCTGCAGCGCCGGCAGCGCCCGCTGGGCGCAGTCGAGGCGCTCGCAGGTCCGGCACGTGACGCCGACCGGGACGGCCGCGCCGATGTTGTCGAGGTCGATCCCGTCGGCGTAGACGAGCTCGCGGGCGTAGCGGACGTCGCAGCCCATGCCGATCGACTGCACCGTGTGGGGGACGTGGTAGCCGCCGCGGTCGCTGCGCACGGTGCGGGCGATGCAGAAGTAGACCGCGCCGTCGGGCATCTGCGAGAGCTGGATCCGGATCATGCCGGGCGTCATCAGGGCGGCGTGCACGTTCCAGCGAGGGCAGGCGCCGCTGAACCGCGCGAAGCGGATGCCTGAGCCGCTGAAGCGCTTCGAGATGTTGCCCGCGATGTCGATGCGGACCATGTGCATCGGCACGCCCTCGGCGCCGGGGCGGCGCAGCGTCGTCAGCCGGTGGCACACCTGCTCGAAGCTCGTGCCGAAGCGGTGCGCGAGGAGCTCGATGTCGTAGCGCTCGGCGCGCGCCGCCTCCAAGAACGGCTGGTACGGCATGAGGATCGCGGCGGCGAAGTAGTTGGCCAGCGCGACGCGCGCGAGCGCGCGGGACTCGGGGGTGGTGAGGTTCTCGTCGCGCAGGATGCGGTCGATGGCGGCCGACTGCGTGAGCAGCCCGAGCTGGTGCGCGAGCTGGAACCGGCGGCTCCGGGGCGGCAGCACCTCGGAGATGCTGAGCACGCGCCTCTCGGGATCGTAGCGCCGCATCGCCTGGCGCTCGTCCGCGACGCGCACGATGCGCACCTCGATGCCGCGCGTCGCGTGGAGGTACCGGACGAGGCCGCGGTAGACGTCGTCCGCGTCGAGCTCCGCCTCGCGCCAGAGCGCCTCGGCGCCCTCCTCGAGCTCCGGGAAGTGGTTCATCCGGCGCTGGATCAGGTCGCTCACCTCCTCGGACGGCAGGCGAGAGTTGTCGACCGCGACGAACCCGTCCCCCGCCAGCCGCTCTCCCAGCGTGTCCAGCGATTCGCGGGTCGTCGCGTATGTGCGGTAAAGCGTGAGCACCGCGCGCGCCACGTTCGGGGACGTCGCGGCGAGCTCGCGCAGATCCGCGTTCGTGAGCCCGTGGCTCTCGAAGATGGGATCGCCGAACACCTCGTGGAGGTCGGCTGTAAGCCGGACATCCTCTTCCGACGCGAAATTCTGGAGATCGAGCTGGAATATCTGGGCAATCCGGATGAGGAGCGGCGCGGTCAACGGACGCCGGTTGTTCTCTATCAAGTTCAAATAACTCGCTGAGACACCGAGGCGCTCTGCCAGATCGACCTGCGTCATGTGCTCGCGACGCCGGAGCGCACGGACCTTGGCTCCGAGTAGAGGTGCATCGGCCATGGGGACCCTCCCGAACGTAGCTGAACTCACTGAACCGACGTGCAGGCGAAATGCGCCGCCGTAGAAATTTACAATAGTTTACACGTTGACTGCCTGTAAAGGCCTTTTGTCGACATCGTTATCCGCCTGCATTTCAAAGCGAAGTTGACGTGGAAACCTCGTCGACAAACATAGGTTGCTTGTAACGACGCGCAGCGTTGCAGGAGATGTGGATGAGCCAGAATCATGCGACCTCGAACCTGAGCCTGCTCGCTCCTCGCGTTGCGGGCGACCAGTCTGTCCTCACGCCAGAGGCCCTTCGCTTCCTCGCGAATCTTGGACGTAAGTTCGCTGACCGGGTTCCGGCCCTGCTCGAGCGGCGGCGCGGGGTGCAGGCGCGGCTCGACGCGGGCGAGCGGTTCGATTTCCTCCGGGAGACGCGCGATGTGCGCGAGCGGGACTGGACCGTGGCCCCGCTGCCCGAGGACCTGCTCGACCGGCGCGTGGAGATCACCGGGCCCGTCGATCCCAAGATGATCATCAATGCCTTGAACTCCGGCGCGAGCGTGTTCATGGCGGACTTCGAGGACGCCACCTCGCCGACGTGGAAGAACCTCATCGAGGGGCAGGCGGCGCTGCGGCTCGCGGCGCGGCGCGAGCTCCGTTACGAGGATCCGGCCACGGGCAAGCGCTACGCCCTCGGCGACCGGCTCGCGACGCTGTTCGTGCGCCCGCGCGGCTGGCACCTCTGGGAGAAGCACGTCGAGCTCGACGGAAGGCCGCTGCCGGGCGGGCTCTTCGATTTGGGGCTGTTCTTCTTCCACAACGCGCGTGAGCTCGTCCGCCGCGGCACCGGGCCGTACTTCTACCTGCCGAAGATGGAGAGTCACCTGGAGGCGCGCCTCTGGAACGACGTGTTCGTCTTCGCGCAGGAGGCGCTCGGCCTGCCCGTGGGCACGATCAAGGCCACCGTCCTCATCGAGACGCTGCCCGCGGCATTCGAGATGGACGAGATCCTCTACGAGCTCCGCCAGCACTCGGCCGGGCTCAACTGCGGCCGTTGGGACTACATCTTCAGCTTCATCAAGAAGCTCCGGAACGACCCGGCCTGCGTGATGCCCGACCGCTCGCAGGTGACGATGGAGCAGCACTTCCTGCGCTCGTACACCCAGCTGCTCGTGAAGACGTGCCACCGCCGCGGCGTGCACGCGATGGGCGGCATGGCGGCGCAGATCCCGATCAAGAGCGACCCCGAGGCGAACCGCGCGGCGCTCGAGAAGGTGCGCGCCGACAAGCTGCGCGAGGTCAAGGACGGACACGACGGCACCTGGGTCGCCCACCCGGGGCTCGTGCCGCTCGCCCGCGAGGTGTTCGACGCGCACATGCCCGCGGCGAACCAGATCGAGCGGAAGCGCGAGGACGTCCGCGTGACGGCGGCCGACCTCCTGCGCGTGCCGCCGGGCGCGCGCACCGAGGCCGGCCTGCGCCACAACATCCGCGTCGGCATCCAATACATCGAGGCGTGGATCAGCGGCCTCGGCTGCGTCCCGCTCTACAATCTGATGGAGGACGCGGCCACCGCGGAGATCTCGCGCACCCAGGTCTGGCAGTGGATCCGCCACAAGGCGACGCTCGACGACGGCCAGCCGCTCACCGAGGCCCGCTTCCGCGCGGCGGTCGACAGCGAGATGGCCGCGCTGCGCGGCGCGCTCGGCGAGGCGCGCTTCGACGGCGGCCGCTTCGCCGACGCGCGAGAGCTCTTCGAGCGGCTCTCCGTCGGGGAGACCTTCGAGGAGTTCCTCACGCTGCCCGCTTACGAGCTCTTGATCTCGCGCGCCGGAGGCCAGGGCGCGTGACGCTCGGCCACCTTGTTTCGACGTCGACACAGCGGCAGCTGCCGCCTGCAACCCCAACGCATTAGGAGCCCAGTCATGTCCGCTGCTTTCCCGCTCAACACGCCGATCTCCGCCGATTCCCTGCACGCGACGCCGAGCGACGTCGCCCCCGGCCGATGGAGCGGCATCGTGCGCCCGTACTCCGAGGCCGACGTCGCGCGCCTCCGCGGCACGGTCCGTATCGACTACACCCTCGCCACCCTCGGGGCCAAGCGGCTCTGGAACCTGATGCACAGCGAGCCCTACGTGGCGGCGCTCGGCGCGCTCACCGGCAACCAGGCGATGCAGCAGGTCCGGGCCGGGCTCAAGGCGATCTACCTGAGCGGCTGGCAGGTGGCGGCGGACAACAACGAGGCCGGGACGATGTACCCCGACCAGAGCCTGTATCCGGCCAACAGCGTCCCGACGCTCGTGCGGCGCATCAACCAGGCGCTCCTCCGCGCCGACCAGATCGAGACCGCCGAGGGCAAATCGGGGCGCTACTGGCTCGCCCCCATCATGGCCGACGCCGAGGCCGGCTTCGGAGGGCCGCTGAACGCCTTCGAGCTCATGAAGGCCATGATCGAGGCCGGCGCCTCGGGCGTGCACTTCGAGGACCAGCTGGCGTCCGAGAAGAAGTGCGGGCACATGGGCGGCAAGGTCCTCCTCCCGACCAGCCAGTTCATCCGCACCCTCGTCGCCGCCCGCCTCGCCAGCGACGTCATGGGCGTGCCGACCGTCCTCGTCGCGCGCACCGACGCCGACAGCGCCAAGCTCATCACCTCGGACATCGACCCGCGCGACAAGCCGTTCATCACCGGCGAGCGCACGCCCGAGGGCTTCTACGTGCTGAAGGGCGGCCTCGAGGCGGCCA
Source organism: Sorangium sp. So ce836 (assembly GCF_028553905.1). Taxonomy (NCBI): domain Bacteria; kingdom Pseudomonadati; phylum Myxococcota; order Polyangiales; family Polyangiaceae; genus Sorangium; species Sorangium sp. So ce836. Next base: position 13,825,988 of record NZ_CP102233.1, read on the forward strand.
TCGCGCGCGGGCTCGCCTACGCGCCCTACGCCGACCTCGTCTGGTGCGAGACCTCGACGCCGGACCTCGACCAGGCGCGCCGCTTCGCGGAGGGGATCCACAAGCAGTTCCCGGGCAAGCTGCTCGCCTACAACTGCTCTCCCTCGTTCAACTGGAAGAAGCACCTCGACGACGCGACCATCGCGCGGTTCCAGCGCGAGCTCGGCGCCATGGGGTACAAGTTCCAGTTCGTCACCCTCGCCGGGTTCCACGCGCTGAACCACAGCATGTTCGAGCTCGCCAGGCAGTACCAGCGCCGCGGCATGTCCGCGTACTCCGAGCTCCAGCAGGCCGAGTTCGCCGGCGAGCAGTTCGGCTACAGCGCCACGCGCCACCAGCGCGAGGTCGGGACGGGCTACTTCGACGAGGTCGCCCAGGTGATCTCGGGCGGCGCGGCGTCCACGCTGGCCCTGCACGAGTCCACCGAGGCCGCCCAGTTCTGAGCGCCCGCGCGGGCGGCCGCGCGCCGCTCCGCCGCGCACGTCCGCGCGTCGTCCACGCCGCCGAAGGGCCGCCCGCCGCGTCGCGCCCGCCCCGAGAAGCGGGCGCCCGCGGCGGGAGCGGCCGCGCGGCGCCCTCTTCCGCGGTGGTCCAGGGGGGGCCGTTCGAGTAGGCTCCGCTCGGGCGGCGGCGCCCGGCTGCGCCCGGCCGCGTCGCCCGAGCCGAGGTGAAAGACAGCTGTGACAACGCAGAGCCCCCGACCGAGCGACGCTGACAGCGGCGGCGCCGCGTCCAATTTCATCCGCAACATCATCGCCGAAGACCTCGCCGCAGGCAGGCACACGCGGGTCGTGACCCGGTTCCCGCCGGAGCCGAACGGATATCTGCACATCGGACATGCGAAGTCGATCCTGCTCAATTTCGGGCTGGCGGCCGACTTCGGCGGCGCGTGCCACATGCGGTTCGACGACACGAACCCGGCGGCCGAGGACCTGGAGTACGTCGAGTCCATCCAGCGGGACGTCCGCTGGCTCGGCGGCGACTGGGGCGACAAGCTCTTCTTCGCGTCGGACTACTTCGAGCGGCTGTACGCGTTCGCGGTGGAGCTCATCCAGAAGGGCAAGGCGTACGTGTGCAGCCTGAGCGAGGCGGAGACCCGCGAGATGCGCGGCACCGTCACCGAGCCCGGGCGCGAGAGCCCCTACAGGAACAGGTCCGTCCAGGAGAACCTCGATCTGTTCGCGCGCATGCGAGCAGGGGAGTTCCCGGAGGGCGCGCACGTGCTCCGGGCCAAGATCGACATGGCCGCTCCCAACATGAAGATGCGCGACCCGCCGATCTACCGCATCAAGCGCGCGCGCCATTACCGGACGGGCGACGCCTGGTGCATCTACCCGCTGTACGACTTCGCGCACAGCCTCTCCGACGCGATAGAGGGGATCACCCACTCGATCTGCACGCTGGAGTTCGAGAACAACCGGGAGCTCTATGACTGGATCATCGAGAGCCTGGACGTCCCGTCCCGCCCCCGGCAGTACGAGTTCGCGCGGCTCAACCTGAACTACACGGTGATGAGCAAGCGCAAGCTGCTCGGGCTCGTGAAGGGCGGCCACGTGAAGGGCTGGGACGACCCGCGCATGCCCACCATCGCCGGCCTCCGGCGCCGCGGCGTGACGCCCGAGGCTATCCGCGCCTTCTGCGAGGAGATCGGCGTCGCCAAGACGAACAGCATGGTGGACATCGCGAAGTTCGAGTCGTGCGTCCGCGACGACCTGAACCTCCGCGCCCCGCGGGTGATGGCCGTGCTGCGCCCGCTCCGCGTCGTCCTCGAGAACTACCCCGAGGGGCAGGTGGAGCAGATCGACGCGCCCTACTGGCCCGAGGACGTGCCGAAGCAGGGCTCCCGCAAGGTCCCCCTCTCGCGGGTGCTCTACATCGAGCGCGACGACTTCCTCGAGGACCCGCCCAAGAAGTGGTTCCGGCTCGCGCCCGGGCAGCAGGTGCGGCTCCGCTACGCCGGGTTCATCACCTGTCGAGAGGTGGTGAAAGATCCGACCACAGGAGAGGTGGTGGAGCTCCGGTGCACCTACGATCACCCCACGAGCAGCGGTGAGGCGCCCCACGGCCGCAAGCCGAAGGGGACGCTGCACTGGGTCTCGGCCGCTCACGCGATCTCCGCGGAGGTCCGGCTCTACGACCGGCTCTTCGCGGCCGAGCGGCCCGACGCGGTCGAGGAGGGGCGAGATTTCCTGGAGAACTTGAATCCTGGTTCGCTGGTCACCCTGACCGGATGCCGGGTGGAACCGAGCCTGTCCACCGTGGAGCGGGGCAGCCATGTCCAGTTCGAGCGCCAGGGGTTCTTCTTCGTGGATCCGGTCGACTCCGCGCCCGGCGCGCCGGTCTTCAACCGCACGGTGGCGCTCAAGGACTCGTGGGCGAAGCTGGCCGGCGAGAAGCCCGCTCCGGCCGCGGCGCCCGAGAGCGCGGCCGCGAAGGCGCCGCCGCCCCGGCCGAAGAGCGAGCGCGCGACGTTGGAGGAGCGGCTCGCGCGGCTCGATCCGGCCCGCGCCGACAAGGCCAGAAACCTCATCGAAACGCGCGGGATCCCCGGCGACGACGCCGTCGTCCTGGCCGAGGACGACGGCCTCCTGCGGCTGTTCGAGGAGGCGGTGGCGGTCCACGACAACCCGAGGAGCGCCGCCAACTGGGTCATCCACTCCATCTCGCGCGAGCTCAGGGACAGGAAGACAGGCGACCTGCCCTTCTCAGGTGCGCAGCTCGGCGAGCTCCTCGCGTTGATCGATGATGGGACGATTTCGACGAAGATAGCGAAAGATGTCCTGGCTGAGATAATGCAGCGGGGCGGTAGCCCGAGGGCGATCGTCGAGCAGAGAGGGCTCCGGCAGGTGGCCGACGAGGGCGCGCTGGAGCGCATCGTCGACCAGATCATCGCCGGGCATCCCGGCGAGGTTTCCCGCTTCCGCGCGGGCAATACGAAGCTGATCGGGTTCTTCGTCGGTCAGGTCATGAAGGCCTCCGGCGGCAAAGCGAACCCCGACCTGGTCAATGCGCTGCTGACCAGGAAACTGGCGTAACTCTCCCACCCACACGCTGCTTCGCTTCCCCCCTGCTCAGGGTGCGCGGGAGTGCTGCGCTCTGCGTTGTCCCCCGCCCGGCACCTGACTACGTGTTGCGTGTCATGGCAGTGTGGAGAAACATGTCCCGCAAAATGTCTATAAAAAAATTGAATTTATGAGCTGGAGTGGTGTAGATGAAATAGGACTATGGAATCTGCACGCCAATTCGCTCTCATCGTCTGCGTGGCGGTGTCGACCTCGCAGGCCGCTTGTATCGCGTCTACCGAGCTCGATGGCCTCGAGGGTGAGGATGAGCTGGTGGAGGAGGTGCAGCAGGAGATCGTGGTCTACAACGCGCTGACCCACAACGCGCTGACCCACAACGCGCTGACCTACAACGCGCTGACCCACAACGCGCTGACCCACAACGCGCTGACCCACAACGGTCTGATAGGCAATCCGTTCACCAGCGAGGCGCTCCGTGACCCCGAGTCGCGAGAGCTCCTCAGCTTCATCGTGAGCTGCGCTCTGCCCGAGGACGAGAAGATCACGGTCGAGGTCGACCGCCGCTCCTACACCTTCGTCGGGGAGCTCGGGCTCGCGCCCGAGTGGGGCCGGAGGAACGGCTCGTGTGGTGAAAAGTGCCAGGAGTGGGTGTCGGCCTGCCTCCTCTCCCGCGTGAACTACCGGGGCGAGCACGTGCCGATCTCGCTCCGCGGCAAGAACGACGCGCTCTCGTCCACGAGGAGGGAGCGCGACACGTACGAGGAGCCGGAGGCGACCTACTACGGCAACGTCTTCCTCAAGAACCAGCGTCGCTTCGCCTGCCTCGCGCCAGGGCAGAGGTCGATCCCCCGCGTCTGCGGCCCCTCGATCGACGACTGCGTGGTCGATATCGTGGGCAAGTGTGAGGACGTGTGCGACGGCCCGCGGCAAGACGGCAGCTACACGGACTGCCGCGACCGGAAGCCCCTCCTCAAGCTCCCGTGCGGGACCCGCATCTTTCCGCTCGGCACCGACAGCTACAAGGCCTCGGTGAGCGTCTTCCTCGAGTAGCATCGAGCCGCGTGGAGTCCGGGGCCGTCCTCGCGAGCCGATTCGTCGTCGAGCAGCAGGTTGCGGCCGGTGGGATGGGGACGGTCTACCGCGCCCACGATCGCCTCGACGCGCGCCCGGTCGCCCTCAAGCTCCTGCACAGCCGCGAGGCCTTCGACGTCGAGCGCTTCGAGCGCGAGTCGCAGATCCTCGCCGAGCTGAGCCACCCCGGGATCGTGCGGTACGTCGCCCACGGCCGGACGGGCGCCGGGGACCACTACCTCGCCATGGAGTGGCTGGAGGGCGAGGACCTGGCGGCGTGCCTCGCGCGCCGGCAGCTCTCGCTCGCCGAGAGCCTCGCGGTGCTGCGCAGGACGGCGGACGCGCTCGCCTTCGCGCACTCGCGCGGGATCATCCACCGCGACGTCAAGCCGAGCAACATCTTCCTCGTCGCCGGCGACGTCGCTCAGCTCAAGCTCGTCGACTTCGGGATCGCGCGGCCCGACGGAGAGTCGAGGCGGCTCACCTACACCGGCGGGATCCTCGGGACGCCGGGGTACATCGCGCCCGAGCAGATCGAGAGCGGGAGCTCCCTCGACGCGCGCGCGGACGTGTTCTCGCTGGCGTGCGTGTTCTACGAGTGCATCGCGGGCCGCCCGGCCTTCGAGGGGGCGCACGTCATGGCCGCGCTCGCCAAGCTCCTGTTCCAGCAGACGCCCCGGCTGCGCGACGTCCGCGCGGACGTGCCGGAGCCGCTGGAGCAGCTCATCGACCGGATGATGGCGAAGAGCCCCGAGGAGCGGCCGCGCGACTGCGGCGAGGTCGGGGCGCAGCTCGCGCAGCTGGCGGAGGCGCTCGACGCCTGGGCGACGCCGCGGCCCGCCACGCTGGCGTCGCCGCGCGACGCGACCATGCGCTCGGCGCGGCCCCCGGGCTTCCTCACGCGCAGCGAGCAGCGGCTCGTGTCGCTCGTGCTCGCCGGCGAGCCGGACGACGTCGAGATGAGCGTGGCGGCGGCCGGCGGCGTCCCGAGCGCCTCGGACGTCTCGAGCGTGCTGCAGGAGATCTCGAGCGAGGGCCCCGGCTCCGCGGTGCCTCGCTCGGAGGTGCGCGCCGCGGTGGAGCCGTACGGCGCGCACATCACCGAGATCTCGCGCGGGTCGCTCATCGCGATCCTCGCCGGCGCCGGGAGCGCCGTGGATCGGGCGGAGCGGGCGGCGCGGTGCGCGCTCGCCCTGCGCGCGCGGTTCCCGGGCATCCCGCTCGCCGTCGCGACGGGGCGCGGGGTGTCGTCGGCGAAGCTCATCGAGGGCGACGTGATCGACCGGGGGGTGCGCGCCCTGCGGGCGGCGCAGGGCGGCGTCGTCCGGCTCGACGACGTGACCGCCAGCGTCGTCGGCGGCCGGCTCAAGATCGACACGGACGAGAAGGGGCCGTTCCTCGCGAGCGAGACGGCGGCCGACGAGAGCACCCCCGTCCTGCTCGGCAAGCCGAGCGTCTGGGTCGGCCGCAGCCGCGAGCTGTCCATGCTGGAGGGCGTGTTCTCCGGCTGCGTGAGCGAGTCGCTGGCGAGCGCGGTCTTGGTGATCGGCCCGGCCGGCGCCGGCAAGTCGCGGCTCCGCCTGGAGTTCCTCACCCGGGTGCGGCGCCAGTTCGGGACGGTGGAGATCCTCGCCGGCCGGGCCGAGTCGGTGGCCGCGGGGTCGCCGTTCGGCCTCATCGCCGACGCGATCCGCAAGTCGGCGGGGATGCGCGAGGGCGAGCCGGTGGAGGCCCGGCGGCGCAAGCTGAAGCGGCGGCTCGGGCGCCACCTGAGCGGCGACGCGCTGAACCGGATCGCGGCGTTCCTGGGCGAGCTCACGAGGACGCCGTTCCCCGACGGCGAGACGAGCGGGCTGCGCGCGGCGCGCGAGAACGCGATGCTGATGGCCGACGCGACGCGCGCGGCCTGGGAGGACTGGCTCGCCGCCGAGTGCGCGGCGCAGCCGGTGCTGCTCGTGCTCGAGGACCTGCAGTGGGGCGACCCGGCGACCGTGCGCCTCATCGACCAGACGCTGCGGAACCTGCGGGATCTGCCGCTCACGCTGCTCGCGCTGGCCCGACCCGAGGTCAGCAAGCAGTTCCCCGGCCTGTGGACCGATCGCGAGGTGCAGACGATCAAGCTCGGGCCGCTGCCCGCCAAGGCGAGCGAGCGGATGGTGCGCAGCGCGCTCGGCGAGGACACGCCCGCCGAGATCGTGGCCCGGGTCGTGGAGCGGGCCGACGGCAACCCGTTCTACCTGGAGGAGCTCATCCGCGCGGTCGCGGACGGCAAGGGGGACGTGCTGCCCGACTCGGTGCTGGGCACGGTCGAGGCGCGGCTCGACGCCGAGGGGCACGAGGCGAAGCGGGTGCTGCGGGCGGCGAGCATCTTCGGCGATCGGTTCTCGAAGCTCGCGGTGGCGGCGCTGCTCGGCGGCGCCTCGCGCGTGAAGGAGACCGAGACGTGGCTCGACGCGCTGGCGGCGCGCGAGCTCATCGCGCCGGCGCAGACGCCGGGGTGGCTCATCCCGACCGACTACGTCTTCCGCCACGCGATCGTGCGCGAGGCCGCGTACGCGATGCTGACCGAGTCGGACCGCGCCCTCGGTCACAAGCTGGCCGGCGAGTGGCTCGAGCGGAGCGGGCACACCGACGCGATGGCGATGGCGGAGCACTTCCGGCTCGGCGGCGAGCCGGCGCGCGCGGTGAAGTGGTACCGGCGGGCCGCGGAGCAGGCGCTGGAGGCGAACGATCTCGCGAACGCGCTCGCGCGCGCCGAGATGGGCGTGCGGTGCGGGGCGGCCGACGAGGAGCTCGGGCGGCTGCGGCTCGTGGAGGCCGAGATCAGCCTGTGGCAGCAGGAGACGGCGCTCGCCGTGCAGCGCGGCACCGAGGCGGCGAGCCTCGTCCGGATCGGCAGCTCGGCGTGGTTCCGCGCCATCGGGCAGGTGATCGTCGCGGAGGGGAAGCTCGGCCACTTCGATCGGGTCGAGGCCTGGACGACGCGGGTGGCCGAGGCGGCGGGCGCGACGAGCGCCCGGATCATGTGCCTGTGCGAGGGCGCGACGTACCTGGTCTTCGGCGGCCGTTACGCGGCGGCCGATCGGCTGATCCAGATGCTCGACGCGGTCGCGAGCGAGCCCGCCGGGCTCGAGCCGCAGGCGGCGGGGCTCTACCAGCAGGCGCGCGCGTTCCGGGCGCAGACGAAGGGCGACATCGGGGCGGCGCTGAGCGGGCTCACGGCGGCGCTCGCGGCGTTCGAGCAGGCCGGCGATCGCCGGAACGCCTGCACGGTGCGCGAGAACCTGGGCTTTTTGTACGGCGAGCTCGGCGACTTCGAGGTGGCCGAGTCGGCGCTCCGCACGGCGCTCGCGGCGGCGCAGCGCATGGGCCTCGACGACCTGGAGACGGCGGCGCTCCAGAACCTCGGCTACGTCATCGCCCACCTCGGGCAGCTGGAGGAGGCGAAGCTCCTCGAGCAGCGCGCGGCCGCGGCGTTCCAGCAGCAGGGCGACCGGCGGATGGAGGGCGTGACGCTGACGTACCTCGCGAAGATCCTGCTGCTCTCGGGCGACCCGGCGGGCGCCGAGCGCGAGGCGCGCGCCGCGATCGAGGCGCTGACGGTGGTGCCGCCGCTGCGCGCCGCCGCGGTCGCGGTGCTCTCGCGCGCGCTGCTCGCGCAGGGCCGGGAGGACGAGGCGCTGCCGGCCGCGCGCGAGGCGTTCGCGCAGCTCGAGGAGGTGGGCTCGCTGGAGGAGGGCGAGGCGCTGGTGCGGCTCGCCTACGCCGAGGCGCTGGCCGCCGCCGGGGCCGAGCGGGAGGCGGCGGCGGCGCTCGCCGCCGCGCGCGAGCACCTGCTCAGCCGCGCGGAGAAGATCAGCGATCCGAGCTTCCGCGAGCGCTTCTTGACGTGCGTGCCCGACAACGCGAGGACGCTGGCGCTCGCCGGGTGACGGGTCAGGGGGCCTCGCCCCCGGCCGCGCGCAGCTCGGCGGGCGCGCCGGCGGGCTCGCGCCGCTCGCCGTCCCCGTCCGCCTGCGGGCTCGTCCGGGAGCTCAGGAGGCGGAGGGCCTCGCGGTAGCCGTCGACGGTCCCGACCTCGACGTACGCGTGCCCGGCGGGGACGCCGAGCGCCACGCCCCCGCGGGCGATGTACTCGTTGACGAGGGGCCCGATGTGCTCGTCGCGCCGGCTCCGCTCGCACCAGAGCTCGTGGAGCTCCTGGAGCACGGCGCCGGTCAGCTTGAAGGCGCCCCAGATCCAGCGCGACGCGGCGTCGCGGCGCCTCGCCTGGATCTCGACGACGCGCCCACCGCCGTCCGTGACGACGACGTCGAAGCGCCCCGGGCGGTCGAACGGGAAGAGGAGGAACGAGAGCGCCCGCGCCCGGAGCGCGGACAGCCCGTCTTCGGGGAACCAGATCGCGTCCGGGAGGCCGACGAACACGAGATCGTCCGGCGCGATGAGCGGGAGCGCGCGGAAGACCGCGTCGCAGAGGCCAGCCGGGCGCGGCTGGACGACGTACGACAGGCTCGCTTGCCCGATGGCGGCGCCGTAGTACTCGAGGAGCTCCGACCTGCCCGGCGAGACGACGAAGCAGATCCGGGTCGCGCCGGCGAGCAGCATGCGCTCGACGAGGTGCTCGCTCGCCGCGCGGGGCTGCTCGGCGCCCTGCTCGAGGCGGCTGCCCATCGGGAGGAGCTCTCTCGAGAAGGCGAGCGGCTGAATCCGGCGCTCCGGGCCGGCGGCCGGGATGAGCCCCCACACGGTGGCCTGTCGCCCTCTCACGCGTGCACCCCCGTCGAGGCCGGCTCGCCGCGCCGCGCGGCGGAGCGGCGGTGAGGGGCGGCGCAGCGCGAGATCACGGGCCCGCCGCGCTCGCGATCGCGGCGCGCTCGCTTCAATGGAGCGACGTAGTCCATGTCGAGGAAATCACGTTCATGTCCGGGATTGCCGCGCGGGGCGCGGTGAGCGGCGTGACATGCGTTGTGCTGCGCGGGGGCGGTGTGGCGGCGCTCCACGGGCGCGGGCGCGAGGCCCCGCGGCGACGAGGCGAGCTCACTGCCTTGGAAGCAGCGTATACAGAGCTCCAGGTTGGCCATTCTCAATGCTCGCTCCGGCGAGCGCGAGCGACGCTCGCTTGGGGTAATTTGTTTAACCAATTCAAACGGTTACGCGATCGTCGCGCCAGGGAGGCGCCGCTCGCCCGCGCGGCCTCTGCGGCGCCGCGTGAATGGATGGCGGACGCCGCTGCGCCGCGCGTGTGAATCGTAGTTTCAACATCGTACCTGCGGACCTCGAGATCAAGTCGAGCGCGAGACCCTATTTGTCAAGCTGAGCCCGGATCGCGGCTGTCGATTCGTGATGGACTCATGACATGTCAAGCCGATCGAGATCCATCCCTGTCAAGCCGGCGCGGGGCTCGCGCCGCGCGCGCTCCCCCGAGCGAGTGGCAATCGCCTTGGGATTGACGCTCTCACAACGCGCGATCCCGGACAGGAAAACTGGCAGTCTCTACAGCGAACCCCCGAGCGGGGTATCAGGCATGGACGTAGCGAGCGGTGGTGTGAGGACCCGCGTCAGGTTTCTGTCACGACGGCAGGCGACGACCCCGCGCGGGTGGTCACATGGAATACATCGCCTGCCGAGGTGCGCTCACGCGGGCGACGGCGGCCGATCCGAGGCGAGCTCTGCGGCTTCGCGCTCGGCGATGGCGGCGGCGTGGCGGCGCAGCCGGTCGGCCATCACGTTCGGGATGCGCTCGGCGGCCAGGAGCGCGGCCGAGAGCGCGCTGCGCGCGGCGGCGAGCCGGCCGCGGCGCAGCGCGGTGACCGCGCGGATCTCGAGCACCTCGATGTGCTCCTGGCCGACCGAGCTCTGCGCCGAGCGGTCCACGAGCGCGTCCCACGCGGCGTCGCCCTCGTCCCGCGTCGCCAGGTCGATCATCGCGCAGAGCACCTCCTCCGAGGGGACCATCAGCGCGTCGGCGCGCCCCTCCGCGCGCGCCTGCTCCTGCATCTCGCGCATCCGCTCGAACAGCGCGCGGGCCTCGGCGTGCTCGCCGCAATAGAAGAGGAAGCGCGTCTTGAGGAGCAGGGCGACCGGCCGGCACATCCCGCAGAAGCGGTGCTGCTCGATCTCGAGCGCGCGCTCGATGTGCGGCTTCGCCGCCGCGAGGTCGTCCATGAGGTAGAGGTACTCGCCGAGGTTGTACTCGCCGATCCGCTCGAGCCCGCTCTGGCCGAGCTCGCGCGCGAGCGAGAGCACCCGCTCGAGGTCGGCGATCATCCGGGCCTTGTCGCCGCGGCACGCCCAGAGGAGCGCGCGGTTGTTCGTCACCGAGCCGAGGTGCAGCGTGTCGTGGTGCGCCTCGCAGAGCGCGATCGCCTGGCCGAGCGCCTCCTCGGCGTCGTCGAGCCGGCCGAGCCCCTGGAGGACGAAGCCGAGCATGAGCAGCGAGATGACCCGCGTCTCGTAGCCGTCCGCCCCGAGCGAGGCGGAGTCGGCCGCCGCCCGCTCGAGCGCGGCGGCCGCCTCCTCCTCCCGGCTGAAGCGGTGGAGCGAGCGCCCGACGCCGAGCGCGAGGCGCGCGGCGAGCGCCGGCGACAGCGCGAGCCCCTCGGCGAGCGCGCGCGCCTCCTCGACGCGCTCCTCGGAGCTCTTGAACTCGTCCATCCAGTCGAGCGCCGTGGCCTCGTCGAGGAGGATGTCGATCTGCGCCGGGACGTCGCCCCGCGCGCGCGCGATGGTCCGCGCGCTGGCGAAATCGGCGAGCGCGTCGTGGTAGCGGCCGAGTCGGTAGCGCATGAGGCCGCGGCCCCGGTGCGCGGCCGCGCGGTCGGGCCGCGCGCGGTCGGGCGCGCCGGGCGCGTGGCCCCGTGGAGCGCCGCCGCTCGGGGCCGTCGGCTCGATCGGCTGCTCCAGCGCGCGGCTGTAGAACGACTCCGCGTCGAGGTAGGCGTGCCGGGCGCGCGCGCGCTCGGCCAGGGTGAGGTAGGCGGCCTCGGCGACCTCGCCGAGGCCCGCCTGGGCCGCGTGGTACGCGAACGGGAGCAGGCGCGCGTCCTTGAGGTGGGGCGCGTCGCGCTCGCCCTCCTCTTCGTCGGCGGCGTCGCGGTGCAGCTTGAAGGCCGCGAGGTGGACGCGCCGGCGGAGCGCCTCGGGCGCGCCGCGGGCCACCGCCTCGCGGACCAGCGCGTGGCGGAAGCCGATGCGGCCTCGGCGATCCTGGACGAGCAGGCCCGCGGCGAGCAGGCGCTTCACGGCCACCTCGGCGTCGAGCGGGAGGTCGTCCGCCTCGCCGTGCTCGTCGAGCCGCTTCAGCACGCCGGCCACCTCGGCGACGGCGACGTCGGGGCCGAGGAGCGCGATGAGCCGCGCGTGCGCCTGCAGCGCCGGCGGGAGCGCGTCGATCTCGCCGAGCGCGAGCCAGTCGAGGAGCGGCATGTCCGGCAGACGATCGAGCTCGTCCGTAGCGAGGTACCACGCGTCGCCCCGCGGGTGCCGGCGCACGATGCCCTCGCGCTTGAGGCCGCGCACGAGCTCGATGAGCAGGAGCGGGACGCCCTGCGCGCGCTCGACGAGGTGCGCGAGCGCGGGCTCGGGCACGTCCTCGGCGGGCAGGAGCAGCCGCCGGCAGAGGGCGATCGCGCTCTCGCGGTCGAGCGCCTCGAGGCGGTAGGTCTCGCGGCGCGCGGCGCGCTCGCCCCAGTCGGGGCGCGCGCTCTCGAAGCTCGGCCGGCCGAAGGCGCAGATGAAGAGCGGCGCCTGCGCCTCGGCGAGCGCCGCGTACTCGAGCGCGGCGAGCGCCGCGTCGTCCGCCGCGTGCGCGTCGTCGAGCACCACGAAGAGCGGCGTCCTCCGCGACCGCCGGCGGAGCGCCTCGCCGGCCGCCACGGTGAGCGCGGCGCGGAGCGCGCCCGGCGCCGCGGAGAGCGCGCGGAGCTCCGGGTAGCGCTCCTCGGCGAGCGCGTCGTCGCTGATCCAGCCGAGCGCGAGCGCCACGGCGGCCCCGAGTCGCTCCTGCGCGGCGCCGAGGCGGCGCCGGAGGAGCTCGCTGCCGCCGTCGGCGGGCGGGGACGACGGCAGCGCGAGCGCCTGCTGGAGGATCTCCCGGACGACGCGGTCGGCCCCGCCGGCCACCGGCTCGCCGGTGCGGAGCTCGATCACCTCGGCGCGGCCGTCGATCTCGCGCAGCCGCTGCACGAGGGCGCCCGCGAGGCGGCTCTTGCCGTGGCCGGCCACGCCGATGACGCTGGCGATGGTGGGCCTCGCGTTCGCCGCGGCGTCGCGCGCGCCCGCGACGAGCGCGTCGAGGACCTCGTTCCGGCCGAAGAGCGGCTGCGAGCCGGTGTCGAACGCGGTGTCGGCGTCGGGCCGGGCGGAGGTCGGCCCGGGCTGAACGGACGCCGGCCCGGGCGGGGGGAGCGAGTCGCCCGGGGGCTGCGAGGCGCCGTCGCCCAGCGCCTCCACGGCGGCCGGCGACAGGGTGAGCCCCGGGGGGCGGTCCGGCGCGAAGCGATCCTCCCGGTGGAAGAGCGGGCTCAGGAAGCGCCGCGAGCCGTCGGGCCGCGGCTGGACGGACACGGACGCGAGGTCGAGCAGCCCGCGGGCGAGGACGCGCTGCTGCTCGAGCTCTCGGCCGGCGCGCATCGCGCGGCGCAGCGGGCTCGCGCCGTCGGCGTGGTCGAAGACGGCGACGAAGCGGTTGCCGGCGGCGTGCGCGAGCTCGCCGCCGAGCGCGCCGAGCCTCCGCTGGAGGGCGACGACGTCGAGCTCGGCCTCGAAGAAGAGGAGCGCGACCGCGCGCCGCTCGACGCGGCGGGCGCTCGGCGACGGCGGCTCCATGGTGAGGCGCCGGAGGCGCGAGGGGCGGCGCTCCTGGGCGCGCTCGAAGCTCTCCAGGGCGGCGCCGAGCGCCGCGGCGGTCTCGAAGCGCTGATTCCTGTCCTTGGCGAGGCACCGGAGCACGATCTCCTCGAGCGACCCCGAGATCGGCGCGATCGAGGAGGGCCGCGGGGGGCGGCGGCTCAGGTGATCCTGCCGCACCAGCGCGGGAGGGCCCCAGAACGGCGGTTTGCCGGTGAGGAGCTCGAACAGCACGACGCCGAGGGCATACACGTCCGCGCGCACGTCGATGTCGCCGTGGCCGTCGCACTGCTCGGGCGCCATGTACTCGGCGGTGCCGGGCGCCTCGCTCTCGGCGGTGATGCGGAGCGACGGGTCGCGGTGCCCCGCCGCGAGGCCGAGATCGATGATGGTGGCGCGGTGCGCGCCGTCCCGGGCGGCCGCGGACAGGGGCGCGCCGGGCTGGATGAAGAGGTTCTCGGGCTTGATGTCGCGGTGCACGTAGCCGCGCGCGTGCACCGCCTCCAGGGCCCGGACCGCGGCGCGGACGAGGGAGCACGCCGCGCGCGCCGGCACCGGGCCGGCGACGCCGGAGGCGACCATGCGGTCGGCGAGCGTCGGGCCGTCGAGGTAGTCCATGACGAAGTACGGCAGCCCGGAGGGGAGCTGGCCGCACGCGTGGACGGCGGGCACGTGGGGCGGGCCGATGTCGTGGAGGGCCCGCATCTCCTCGACGAGGCGGACGCCCGCGTCGGGCCGGGCTCCGTGCGCGACCTTGATCGCCACGGTCGGGCCGCCGCCCTCCGGCTCGGCCGCGAACACGGCCCCGAACCCGCCCGCGCCGGCGAGGCGGACGTTGCGGTAGCCCGCGATGCTGGGCGGCGGCGCCTCGCGGGGCCAGCCGGTGCTGGCGTCGTCCGCGCCGCTCGGGGCGCCGGGCTCCGGACCGGCTTGCCGCAGCACCGGACCGTGCTGCGGGCACCCGGGGTCCGCGCGCGCGACCCGCCTGCCGCATTCCCTGCACCGCGCGGCGAGCCCACCGGCGTGGGCGCCGCGTCCGTCTCGACGAACATCGGGCGACATGGGGGCCTCAGGGCAGGAACGTCGTAATCACCGCGGACGACGACTCGCCTCGATCGTTGGTGCAGCTCGGGCGATAGCCGCTCGCGGCGTGGAGCGGGCCGCACACGAGATCGCATGGGCCCACGATGTGAATGTTCGGGCATTCCCGGACGCCGCCCTCGGGGTCGGGGAGCCCCGTAGCGCAGTCCCTGCTGTGGCCGCGCGAGCTCTCGGCGTTGGACGCGTTGTAGCAGGCATAGAGGCGGGGGGCGCTCGCGAACAAATCGCCCCAGAACGCGCCCTCCTCCCTCGGAAAGGACGCCACCTCGCTCCGGTCCGGGTACCTGAGGGCCTGATGCGTCCCGCGCGACGAGATCATCACCGAGACGCCAGCCCGGTTTGCGCGCGACGCCACGCAGGCCGAGACCCAATGCCTCCGGGAGGCGCTCAGCGGCTCGTCGCTCCAGCCCGGGGCGAGCCCGAGGTGCCCCCAGTAGACCTCGTCGTGCGGCTCGTCGAGCTCGTCGCGCCACGAGAAGCGGAGCGACTGCGACGGGCTGAGCGCGCAGCTGACAATGTATTGAAGGAGCTGCCTGGACAGCGCGCCGAGCTCCCCTGGATCGGTGATCGCGGAGAAGGCGGTCGCCGCGAGGCTGCTCCCCTCGAGTCTGTTCGGGGCGAGCGCGTTGGGGTTGAGGGCGTTGGGGTTGAGGGCGTTGGGGTTGAGGGCGTTGGGGTTGAGGGCGTTGTGATTGCGGAGCGCACTTGAGGCTGCCTCGACCGACCCCGACTCCGCCGGAAATCCGTCGCCGCCACCGCAGCAGGGCAGCAATGCGACCAACGAAAGCGTGCGCAGGTGCCGCGCGTGAATTCGCCCCTTCATCAGTTCCCTCCCCCGTTCCGCCAGCAGATGGAATAGGCTACCGTCGGGACAACGATGGATTTACTGTACCACCAGGTGAAGCGACGTGTAGCGACAACACGATCGTCACGTGCTGGTAAAAACGTCGCTCGGGTGAGCCCTTAGTCGTATCGGGGGGGTTATGACATTGGATGGGTTGGCGACGCGCGATAACGAGACGAGGGCGTTTTCTCTGGAGGAGAGGTCGTTCTCCCGAGGAGAGCTCCCGTGCGGCGCGCGCGCGGGCAATTACAGTGTTGTGGCGCCCATCGCCCGGGGCGGATGTGGCGCTGTGTACGAGGCGAGACATCTCCAGACGGGCGCGCGTATGGCGATGAAGGTGCTGCACGGGACGCTCGCCGCCTCGCCGAAGATGGTGAAGCGCTTCCTGCGCGAGATCGAGGTGGTGAGGCTGCTCAACCACCCTGGCATCGTCGACATTCATGACGCCGGCGAGCTCCCGGACGGCCGGCCGTTTTACGTGATGGAGCACCTCGACGGGCTCACGCTCGACGTGCTCCTCCGGCAGGAGGGGAGGCTCTCGCCGGAGCAGGCGCTCGAGCTGCTCGAGCCGGTCTGTTCGGCGCTCGACGCGGCGCACGCCGCCGGCATCATTCACCGCGACGTGAAGGGCAGCAACATCTTCGTCTCGCGGGGCGCGCCGCGCGCGGTCAAGCTCCTCGATTTCGGGATCGCCAAGCTGATGGAGCCCGAGGAGGGGGCGAGCGGCTTCACCACGGCGGGGAGGGCGCCCGGCACGCTCACG
The DNA here is from genome assembly GCF_028553905.1 of Sorangium sp. So ce836. Taxonomy (NCBI): domain Bacteria; kingdom Pseudomonadati; phylum Myxococcota; order Polyangiales; family Polyangiaceae; genus Sorangium; species Sorangium sp. So ce836. Next base: position 13,841,676 of record NZ_CP102233.1, read on the forward strand.
ATCATGGCGCCCGAGCAGATCCTCGGCGGCCCCCTCGACGCGCGCGTCGACGTGTACGCGCTCGGCGTCCTGCTCCACCGGCTCCTCACGGGCAAGCTCCCGTTCTACTCGCCGGACGCGGCCGAGCTGCTCCGGCAGCACCTGGAGGAGCCGCCGCCGCGCCCGAGCCGGCGGACCCCGCTGCCGCCCGCGCTCGACGCGATCGTCCTGCGCTGCCTGGAGAAGCAGCCGGAGCACCGCTACCCGTCGGTGAAGAGCTTCCTCTGCGCGCTCCGCGAGGCCGTGGGCGAGCCGACGTCGGGGCGGAGCAGCACGCCGGAGCTCGAGGCGGACGCGATCGCGGTGTACCTCGACCTGCGGCTGCGCACCGATGCCGACGATCTCGACGACGCGCTCGCCGAGGAGCTCGGCCTCGTGCTGGACCTCGCGGAGGAGCGCCTCCGCGACGCCGGGCTCACGCTGGTGTCGGTGACCGGCGGCGAGATCCTCGCCGCGCGCTTGCTCTCCTGCGACGCCGGCGAGGCGCTGCGGGAGCGCGCGGCGGTGATCGCGATCGCCGCCGCGCTGCACGAGGAGATCGCGCAGAGGAGCCGCCCGGACGCGCGCGTGCACCCGAACCTGTGCCTGCACGCCGGGCGGGTCGTGGTGCGCTGGATGCCCCACCCGGAGATCATCGGCGGCGACCTGGCGCGGGTCGGCGCGTGGGCGCCGGCCGAGCCGGTGCACGGGCTCTGCGCGACCGAGGAGGCGATCCGCGGAGTCGACGGACTCGAGCTCTCCGCGGGGCCGGGCCGCCTCGCGCTGATCGGAGAGCCCTCGGCGCAGTGCTCCTCGCCGGCGCCGACCTTGCGCAGCCGCGCGATCTGAGGCGCCGGGGCGCGCGGCCCTCGCCGCCCGCTGCCCGCCGCGCCGCGCCCGCCGCCGGGCCCCCTGCGAGGTGCGATGTCAGGGAAGCGACGGGCGCGCGCTCGGCCTGGACCCCCTGGCGGACTCGGGATCTCCCGGAGTCGATATGACGACGCAAAAACGATCAAGAGGCGATTGCCGCTCGACGATAGATGCCATTATAAAGGCGGCCCGCGGGTGGTTCGACCTCGTGTCCGCGCCTCGCCGCTCCGGAAAGCTCTCATGTCCATGCGCCTCCAGCAAGCTATCCAGACCCTCCTCGATTCCGCCCCTCTCCTCCGCGACGCATCGAGCTGCGGCAACGTCCGGGTGCTCGCGTCGCTGCTCGGGCCAGCCTTTCGCGGCTTCGTCCAGCGGCGCGGCAAGGGCGTGGGCTCGACCGATATCTCGGTTGGATACGAGGCCAGCTTTAACTGGAGTTACGGGCGGGACGACCCAGACATGGCGAGGCTCTATCATCTGGCCAAGACGTCCCAGTGGAACGCCACGACCGACCTCGACTGGTCTCGCGACGTCGATTGGCTCGATCCGGCGATGCCGCTGTTGCCCGACAGCTGGATGCCGCCGTCCAAGCTGCCGATCTGGGGCAGGCTCTCCGAGCGGGAGCGGGCGGCGCAGCGCCATGGCCTCCTCTCCTGGATGCTGAGCCAGTTCCTGCACGGCGAGCAGGGCGCCCTGTTCGCGGCGTCGCAGGTCACCGAGTGTGTGCCCTCGCTCGACGCCAAGCTCTACGGGAGCACGCAGGTCGCCGACGAGGGGCGCCACGTGGAGGTGTTCCACGCCTACCTCACGCAGAAGCTGGAGAAGCTCTACGAGATCAACGACAACCTGTATGTCGTCATCGACGCGATCATGAGCGAGGGTCGATGGGACATGAAGTTCCTGGGGATGCAGATCATGATCGAGGGCCTCGCGCTCGGCGCGTTCAGCTCGATTCGACAGGTGACGAGCGAGCCGCTGCTCAAGGACGTCCTCCGGTCGGTGATCACCGACGAGGCGCGCCACGTGCATTACGGGGTCCTCGCGCTGAGCAGGTTCTACCGCGAGGGCATAGGCGAGCGGGCGCGGAGGGAGCGGGAGGACTGGGCGTTCGAGCTGTCGCTGCTGCTCCGCAACCGGTTCTTGGCGCACGAGTTCTATGACGAGTTCTATGCCCACCGCATGACGCGGTGCGAGTGGGACAAGCTCATGCTCGAGAGCGACCTGATGGGGTTCTTCCGCCGGACGATGTTCAAGCGGATCGTGCCGAACCTGAAGCGGATCGGCCTGCTCTCCGGGCGGATCCGGCCGCGCTACGCCTCGATCGGGCTGCTCGAGTACGAGCACGGGCGGTCGGCCAGCGAGCTGACGGCCAAGGAGCTGCTCGACGACGCGTGAGGCCGGGGCGATCGCGCCGCGGCCGGGGCGGGGCGGGCGCCCGCGCCGGCCTCCGGGAGGCGGTCAGCAGGTGGCGCCGATGCAGGCCGCGACCTCGACGGCGCACCGCTTCTGGATGCAGTCGAAGTCGCCGTTGCAGACGGGGAGCAACGGGAGGGCGCACGTCATGACCTGATCGACGAAGAACTGGACGTCGGCGCAGCCCCGCGACACGCAGCTCGAGACGCACGCCAGGCTGAAGGCGGGGGGCGACTGCGCGAGATCGATGCACCGGGAGGAGCAGGTGATCACCTCCAGGCAGTCCGCGGGCTCGCACGCGCCGCAGTCCGCCGGACAGTTGGAGCACGTCTCGAAGCTCTCGCAGACGCCGTTCGGGCACACCGAGCACACGCCGCAGTCGCGCTGGCACGACGCGCACGTCTCCGTCCCCGAGCAGGCGCCGTCGCCGCAGGAGGCGCAGGCGCCGCAGTCCGCGGGGCACGAGAAGCAGCTCTCGAGCCCGACGTTGCACACCCCGTTGCCGCAGGAGGCGCAGGCGCCGCAGTCGGGGGCGCACGAGGAGCAGTCCTCCGGCGCCGCGCAGACGCCGTCGCCGCAGCCCTCGCACACGCCGCAGTCGGCCGGGCACGTGAGGCACGTGTCGGCGCCGCCGCACACGCCGTCGCCGCAGCTGGGGCACGGGCCGCAGTCGTTCGGACAGCTCGCGCACGACTCGCTCGCCTCGTCGCAGGCGCCGTCGCCGCAGCTCGGGCAGAGGCCGCAGTCCGCGGCGCAGTTGCCGCAGTTCTCGGGGGCGGCGCAGGCGCCGTCGCCGCACGCCCCGCAGACGCCGCAGTCGCTCGAGCAGCTCGCGCACGACTCGGCGCCGTCGCAGGCGCCGTCGCCGCACCCCTGGCAGAGGCCGCAGTCCGGGGCGCAGCTCCCGCAGTCCTCCGCGCCGTCGCAGACGCCGTCGCCGCACGCCGCCGAGGGCCAGCCGCCGGGCGGGGCGGGATCCTCCCACGCCTCGGTGCGGCCGCAGCCCGCCCCGAGCCCGGCGCCCGCGGCGGCGACGAGCGCCGACCAGGCGAGCGCGCGCGCGGAGAAGAAGAGGCCGGGGCGATGCCGCCCGGACCGCAGCAGGAAGCTCAGCCGGCTAGTGGTACCCATACGATCGGCCCATGCGAGATCGGGTTGTAAGGAGGCGCGGGAGGGGCTCGCGGTCCGCGGCTGCGCCGCGCTGAGCCGCCCGCCGACGGCGTGCGGACGGAACATACCCGGAGAGCGCCCGCGCGATGGGGTCAAAGCACGGGCGCGCCGCGTTTCGCCGCGCGATCGAGGCGACGGAGCTGCTGGCGCGGCGTCGCGGTCGGATGGGCGGGGGCGGAGCCGCGCGGCACGAGCGGCACAAAATGAAAGAGGGCGGCACCTCCGGAGAGGTGCCGCCCAAAGCGCTCCGCAGCGCGCGCTTCACCCAGGAAGCGACGCGCCGCGCAGAGGGCTCACTGCTTGGGAGCCTCGGCCGGGTTCGCCGCCGCCGGATCGGCCGGAGCCGAGGGGGCCGACTCCGGGGTCGCCGCGGGCGCCGCCTCGGTCGAGGCGGGGGCCGCGTCGGTCGACGCCGGGGCCGCCGACGGGTCGCTCGCGGCCGGGGCGCTGCCGCCGCAGGCAACGGCGAGGGACGAGACCGACACGGCGACGAGCGCAAGAACGAGCTTGTTCATGGGAATCCTCCGAAAAAAGAGGGCGGCGAGGCCACCCCCAACCAGCAAACGTAGGAGCCGCAGTCCAAATCCGGCGGCCACCCACCCAGACGCCGCAGGGGGACAGAACGGCTCACAGTTTTTTCGATGAGCCGCCCGGGCCCCACCAGGCGTCTAGAAAACTGTGGGAGGCTCGGGGCTCTCCTGATGCTGCCCCGGACAGGAGACCGGGACGCGGCGCGCCGCCTCGGCCCAGGGGCCGCTTCCCGCGCGGCGTCTCGAACACCCAGGCTGCTCCTTTTCAGGTACACGAACCCATGGCTCTGAGACCTCAGCGAGGGCGCCTGCGCCTTGTCGAACCGGTCGTCCCGGCCGCCCCGGCCGCGGAGGCTCAGGCGGACATGGGCGAGGCCGGCCCGGCCTTCGCCCCGGAGGAGCGCGGCCGGAGCGATGTCCGGCCCGGGGGCGCGCGCGGGGGGAATGCCGCGGACAGGCGGAGCGCCGTCGCGGGCGCGCCGGCGGAGCGGGGGGGAGGCCTTACGGAGCTGCCGGACGCGCAGCTCGTGGTGCTCGGCGCGCGCGGGGACGTGGGCGCGCTCGAGCAGCTCTACCGGCGGCACGCGGCCTTCGCCATCCACCTCGCGACGCGCATCGAGGGCTCGGCGCGCGACGTGGAGGACATCGTGCACGACGCGTTCCTCCGCGCCTTCGAGCGCCTCGGCGACCTCGTGGACCCGGCCGCCTTCCGCGCCTGGCTCGGCTCGATCGTCGTCCACAAGGTCCGCTCGCGGATGCGGCGCACGCGGCTGCTCGGGATGCTCGGGATGGGCAAGTCGAGCGAGCCGGTCGATCTCGACGCGCTCGCGAGCCCGGCCGCCTCTCCCCACGCGCGCGCGCAGATCGCCCAGATCTACGCCCTGCTCCAGACGCTGCCGGCCGACGACCGGATCGCGTGGATCCTCCGCTCGGTGGAGGGGCACGATCTCGAGACGGTCGCGCAGATGACCGACTGCTCGCTGGCCACCGTCAAGCGGCGGATTTCACGGGCGCAACACTTCCTCGACGGTCATTTTGTGGATTCAACCAGCAGCGAGGCGTCATCATGAGCCGGCGAGGGCTACCCCGGATCGCACCGGCAGATCTGCGCGACCACGCGACCGAAGAGCGGATCGCGCGCGTCTGGGACCGCATCGAGCACGACCTCGCGGCGCGCGAGCCGTCGTCGTCGCGCCGCGCGGGCGTGGCCGCGATGCTCGCGGCGGCGACGCTCTCGGCGTTCGCCGGCGGCCTGTGGCTCGGCAAGACGATCTGGAGCGACGAGCAGGGCGCGCCGCCGCCCACCGCCGTGGCGCCGACCGACGACGTGCCGTCGCTGGTCGACGTGTTCGCCGCGGGCTCGCGGGGGCGCACCTTCCAGCTGCCGGGCGGCGGGACGATCTCGCTCACCGCGGGCACCACCGTCGAGGTCGAGCAGGCGGGCGGCGGCGCGCTGACGCTGCGGCTCGTGCAGGGCGAGGCGTGGCTCGACACCGTGATCGGGACGCGCACGGCGGCGCTCTCGATCGTGGCCGGGGAGGCCCGGCTCGCGGCGGCGGCGGGCAGCGTGCTGCGCGTGAGGCACAACGTCGACGACATCGACGTCAACGTCGCGGACGGGTCGGTCAAGCTCACGTCGCCGGCCGGCTCGCGGGAGCTCGGGCGCGGCGACGCCGAGGAGGGCGTGCCGATCCGGCAGCCCACGGCGGTGGTGGCGCCGCCGGAGGAGCGCCGGCGCGCCCGCGTCGCGTCGCTGCCCCGATCGAGCGCGGAGGTGGCGCCGGTCGCGCCGCCGTCCGACGCGCCGGCGGCGGCGGCGCCGGCCGCCGCGCCCGACTGGCGCGCGCGGTACAACGCGGGCAACGTCGCCGAGGCGCTGCAGAGCCTGAAGCAGCAGAGCGGCGGCGTCGACGGCGCCATCGCCTCCGCGAAGACGGCGCGGGAGCTGATGGACCTCAGCGATCTCCTGCGCGCGAAGGGCGGCGATCTCTCCGCGGCGATGCGCGCCTTCGCGCGCGTCGTCGAGAGCTTCCCGACCGACGCGTACGCGCCGATCGCGGCCTACAAGCTCGGCGACCTCTACGCCAGCATGGGCGATCAGGCGCAGGCGGCGAAGTATCTGGACCAGGCGCGCTCGCTGTCGCCCGAGGGCAACCTCGCGGAGGACTCGTTCTGCAAGCGCATCCGCACCGAGCTCGTCGCCGGGCGCAAGGACGAGGCCTCGCAGATGGCCAAGGAGTACGTCGCCAAGTACCCGGACGGCCGGTGCGAGGACGTCCAGCGGCTCGTCTCGGGCGAGGCGGCGGAGGAGGACGAGGAGGAGGCCGCGCCGCCCCAGCCTGCGCCCGCCCCCGACGCCAGCCCCGCGCCGTGATCCGCGCGCGCCGGTCCCGGGGCGGCGCTCGGCGGCCCCGCCTCTCCGACCGACAGGCTTGACATCCCGTAACGGCTCTGCGCTTGCTTGCCGCGCCGGAGAACCGCTTAGGATGACCACCGCCGTCCGCACCAGCTCCCTCCCCGCTCGCAAGGACGTTCAGGCTCTCCCGTCGTGGAAGCTCGTGCTGCCGAGAGGCGGCTACGTCTCCTCGATGGAAGCGTTCACCACGGCGATGGGCCTCCCGGGGTTCTCGCTGCTCGACCTCGGCACGCTGGCCGGCGGCAAGGACGCGCACCGCCTCCTCGGGCTGCGGTACCTGGTCGCCAACGGCGAGGTGTGGAGAGAGCACTTCGGCTGGCGGCGCGCGCTGGAGGCGGCGCTGCGCCGGGAGCTCCTCGGCGACGAGCGGGTGCAGGAGCTCCTGTCGGCGGCCGAGGGCCTCCTGTCGCGGATCCGGGAGGCGCGCGCCTCGATCACGCCCGAGGACCGCGGCGGGTTCGCCCGGTACCTGGAGGGCGGGCTGCTCCGGGCGCTGAAGCGCCGCGATTTCGAGGAGGAGCGCTTCCTCAAGTTCCTGATCCTGGAGCAGGACGAGCCCTCGCTCCGCGCTCAGGCGGCGGAGCTCCTGCGCTCCCGGGCTGGAGAGCTCCAGCGGGACGACGCGCAGGTGCTGGATCTCCTCTACGCCGCCGTGCACCGGCTGGACAGCTACCCCGCCACCACGGTGAGCGCGGGCCAGCTCAAGTACGTCCTCGTGGCGGACAAGGGGGAGATGGGCGTGCGGGCGACGCGCGAGGCGATCGCGCTCGGCAAGGTCCCCGTGGTCCTCTACAGCCTGAAGGACGACGAGAACGCGCTGCAGGTGCGGATCGCGCGGGAGGGCGGCGGGTTCGCGGTGGGCCTCGAGGGGAGCTTCCGCGAGAGCTACGCGAACTACGTCCAGATCGCGGACAAGGTGAGGGCCGAGTTCGAGCGGCGCTTCGGGGACGACTGGGAAGAGGAGCTCTCGCGCGCGGGCCTCTACCCCGGGTACGGCCCGCTCGCGGAGAACGCCGCGGCGATCCGGCACTTCCGCCAGAAGAACATCGTCTTCGTCGGTCCGATGCAGGACGTCGTGGAGAACGCCGGCGACAAGCGGAAATTCCGCCTGATGGCCCAGGAGTTCGACGCGACGGCGGTGACGCCGGGCCTCGTCATCGACAGCGACGATCCCGACGAGATCCAGCGGATCATCGTGGAGACGCACGCCGCCGGGCGCTTCACCTTCCCGGGGCGCCTCAAGGCCGCGAACGGCGGCGGCGGGCGCGGGCAGGCCGTCATCCCGACCGCGGAGCAGGTGCCCCAGGCCATCCAGAAGGTCCTCGGCGAGATCAAGGCGTACAACTGGCAGCCGGGCGTGATGTTCGAGCAGAACATCCCGGAGACGATCCACCTGGAGGTGCAGGTGCTCCGGGATCGCTACGGCAACACGCGGCACTTCGGCATGCGCGACTGCAGCGAGCAGCGCGCCAGCCAGAAGATCCAGGAAGAGGCGCCGCCGGCCCTGCTCCGGCGGTACCCCGGCCTCGAGGAGCGGATCTGCGGGCTCGCCGTGCAGATCGCGGAGCGCGTGGGCTACGTGGGCGCGGGGACCGTGGAGCTGATGTTCAAGGACGGGAAGTTCTACTTCCTGGAGATGAACACGCGCATCCAGGTGGAGCACCCCGTCAGCGAGGAGAGCTACGCCATCAAGCGGAAGCGGGGCCGCGTCCCCGTGAACCTCGTCGCGTGGCAGATGCGCATCGCGGACGGGCAGGCCATCGACTTCGAGCAAGAGCAGGTGGTGCAGACGCACTGCAGCCGCGAGTTCCGCATCAACGCGGAGAGCTGGAATCCGGACCTCAGGGACTCGCGGGACGGCGGGAAGGGGCTGTTCCTGCCGAACGCCGGCGTCTTCGACCGCATCGCGCTCCCCGAGGCCGGCGCGATCCGCGAGGCGCTCGAGGACAAGGGCCTCACCGATCTGAAGATCCGGTTCGACTGCGGCTTCGAGGCCGGGGACGTCCTGGTCAACAAGGACCCCACGTTCGGCAAGCTCATCGTCTCGGTGAGCAGCAAGGACCCGGACAAGGCCTATGAGCTCTTGCGGCTCGCGTCCCTCGAGGTGCTGAAGAGGATGAAGATCGAGGGGCGGCAGGTGCGCCCCGACGGGACGCCGATCGCGGGCTCGCCGTTCAAAACGAACCTCCAGGATCACGTGCGCATCCTGAAGCTGCCGCTGTTCAAGCGCCATTCGAGCTACGACGATCGAGGCCGCCACGTGAACTGGGTGGTGGCCGCGTTCCGCGAAGAGGCGTAGCCCGGGGAGGTCGCCGCGATCGGGCGGGAGGCGTCGCGAGGAGATGGCGGCCAGTCCGATCCGGAAGGGCTGAAAGACCGGCCGGTGAACCACCGCGCGGCGTGGGAGCCCCGGAGGCTCGGGCCGTGACACGACGCGACGAAAGCGCTGGCGGCGAAATATTACGAGCGCGCGCGGTCGCTGCCGCTCGAGGGCGGCGCCGCGGTGGTGTCGCCCGGCAACCGCAGCCTGGGTGAGGCGGTCGCCGTCGACAAGAAAGAGGCAATTCAGACCGCAACGGGGTATGTGGCCAAGTACCCCGATGGCCGGTGCGAGGATGCCCAGCGGATCATCTCCGGCGCGGCCGCGGCCGCAGCGGGAGGGCCTCCGTCGCCTGTCCCCGGCGCGCGCCCCGCGCCCGCATCCGCGCGCGCGCGCCCTCGCCGCGATCGTCCTCCTGCTGGGCTCCGCCGCCCCCGCCGCGGCGGCCGAGCCGCGGGCGCTCCTGGCGAGCAGCGGCTCCGCCCCTGCGCCGAGCGCGCCGCAGCTGCCCGCCGCGGCGGCGCCCATCGAGGTGCGCGTCGCGCTGTCGCGCGGCGCGGCGGAGGAGGTCTCGAGCGTCCGCGTCCGGCGCCTGCTCGAGATCGAGCTCCCGGACGGCGCGGCGCTCGCCGCCGAGCCGGTCGGCCCGCTCGGCGATCGCGTCGCGAGCGTGTGGGTCGACCGGCCCACCGCCGCCCGCCTCGAGATCCAGGTGCGCCTCGACGGCCGCGCGGTCGTGCGGCGGCAGATCGCCGTCTCCGGCCTCACCTCGGACGTCGCCGCGCGCCTCGTCGCGATCGCCGCCTCCGAGATGATCCTCGCCGAGATGCGCCGCGCGCGCGCCCCGCGTCGTCCGCCGCCGCCGCGGCGCCCCACCCCGGACGAGATCGAGCTCGCCTCGCGCGATCTCGACGCGCTGTCCGTCTCGGCCGGACCCTACGCGGCGGTCGTCTCGGGCGGCCCGCACGTGCTCGGCGGCGCCGGCCTGACGCTCGGCCTGCGGCGTCTGCGGCTCACCGAGTCGCTGTTCGCCCGCCTGCTGGCCGCCCCGTCGTCCGGCGGCGAGACGCTGCGCTGGCTCGAGGGCGGCTTCTCGGGCGACTACCGCTTCTGGCTCGCCGCCTCGTGGCGCCTGTCGATCGGCGCCGCCGCCTCGGTCGCCTCGGTCCGGCTGCCGGCCGCCGCTTCCGTCGACGGCATCGCGGGCGAGCGCGATACCTGGTCTGCCCGCGCCGGCCTCGGGCTCGGCGTCGAGACCCGGCTGGGCGGCCCCCTGTGGCTCGGGCTCACGCTGGACCCCGGGGTGGTGCTCCGGCCGGCGCCGTACGAGGCCGCCGGCGGCACCGCGGGCGCCGTCGAGGGGGTCTGGCTCGGGGTCGGCCTGTCGCTCGCCGCGGAGCGGCGCGCCTCGCCGCCGCGGTGAGCAGAGGGGCGCGCTGCCCCGCGGCGGTGAGCAGAGGGGCGCGGCGCCGCGGCGGTGAGAGCGGCAGGCGCTCCGCCCCGCGGCGGCGAGGAGAGATGCGCGCCTCGCCGCCGCGGCGCCGCGCCGCCCGCGGGCGCGGATCCGCGGTATCGTGTTCGTCGATGGATGACGAGATCCTCGAGCAGCTGCGCGAGCGCTACGCGTCAGGGAACCTGATCGTCTTCGCCGGCGCGGGCGTGTCGGCCGCGGCGGGCATGCCGACCTGGAAGCAGCTCGCCGAGCGGCTGCGCGACCGCGCGCGGAGGAAGGGCGCCGACCCCGCGGTGGTCGACGAGATCCAGCAGTACATCGCCTCGAACCAGCTCATCAACGCGCTCTCCGCCGCGAAGCTCGCGCTCGGGCCGCAGGACTTCAACTGGACGGTCGACAAGGAGCTCGACGACACCGGCCGCGACGTGCCCGAGGTGGCGCAGGCGATCGCCGCGCTCAAGCCGAAGCTCAAGGCGGTGCTCACCACCAACGTCGACCGCTTCCTGGAGCGCGCGTTCCAGGGCGAGTGGCGCATGGTCGACCGGCCGGCGGCCGACATCGCCATGGACAGGCGCTTCATCCTGAAGCTGCACGGCACGCTGCGCGCGTGGGACACCTGGGTGTTCTCGCGCGACCAGTACGACCGGGCGATCTTCGGCTCGCCGCTCCTGCAGGACGCGTTCGGCGCCCTCTACCGCACGCACTCCATCCTGTTCGTGGGCTTCGGCCTCGCCGACGACAACATCGACCAGACGCTCGCCCGCGTGCGCGCCCTCGCGGGCGGCCAGCCGCCCATGCACTTCGCGCTGCTCCCGAAGGGCGTGCCCCCGTTCCGCCGCCGGCTGCTCGAGGAGTCGGGCATCCGGCTCATCGTCTACGACAACCAGGCCGGCGATCACGCCGAGGTCGCGCAGCTCCTCCTCGGCCTGGAGCCGGCCGCCGCGCCGCCGCCGCCGCCGCCGCCGCGCGCCGCGACGCCCGCGCCGGCGCCGCACCCGGCGTCGAGTGCGCACCCGACCGCGGCCCCGCCGGCGAACACGCACCCGGCCAAGGCGCGGCCGGTGCGCGTCTTCTTCTCCTACGCGTCGCGCGACGAGGAGCTGCTCGCGCGCCTCGAGGCGCACATGAGCCCGCTCAAGCGCGAGGGGCTGATCGCGCCGTGGCACAGCGGGAAGATCGGCGCGGGCGAGGACCTGGAGCGCGCGATCGGCGAGCAGCTCGAGGCGGCCGATCTGATCCTGCTCCTCGTGAGCGCGAGCTACCTCGCGTCCGAGCAGGGCGACGCGCAGGTGACGCGCGCCATGGAGCGGCGCGCCGCCGGGCAGGCCGCGGTCGTGCCGATCCTGCTCCGCCCCTGCGACTGGGAGACGACGCGCTTCGCCGAGCTCCAGGCGGTGCCGCGGGACAAGAAGCCCGTGACGAAGTGGTCCGACGAGGACGAGGCGCTCCTCCAGGTGGTGCGGGAGATCCGCGCGGTGGTGACGAAGCTGCGCGCCTCGCTCCGGTGAGCCCGGGCGCCCTCGTCCGGGCGGCGGCTCCGCCGCGGGGCGCGCGGTTTCCGCACTCTTCCGCCTCCTCGCCTCGTGAGGGATCGCCGCGGCGCGCGCCCGGGCGAGGCGGACCGGGCGGCCTCGCCAGCCCGAGCCCTCGGCGTTTTCTCGGGCTCTTCTGAGCCTCTGGCCTTGCCGCGCTGCGGCCCGCGGCGGGCGCGGACGCACGTCGCGACGCGCATGCGGCTTGCTTGGCCCACGGGGCGGACCACGCGAACGAGCGGAGAGGTGGCCATCGTGAGCCCATTGCACAGAGAGCGGATGGTGACGGCGCGCGAGAGCAGCCAGCCCGATGCGCGGGCCGCCGACGAGGAGCCCCCGCCGGAGTCGCGCCGGCAACCGGCCGTCTACACGGCGTGCGGTGGACCTACCGGAGAGCCCTGGCCGGAGCGCTCGCCCGTGCTCACGCCGGAGGAGGCGCGCGAGCTGTCCGAGCGCTGGAGCGCGATCCAGGCGGGCTTCATCGAGGCGCCGCGCCTGTCGGTCGAGCAGGCCGACGCGCTCCTGGCCGAGGTCATCCAGCGGGTCGCGCAGAGCTTCCGCGAGGAGCGCGGCGAGCTCCAGCGCCTGATCGACGGAGAGCCCGGGCAGCCGGAGGCGTCGACGGAGGAGCTCCGGCTCGCCCTGCGCAGGTACAGGTCGCTGCTCGGGCGCCTGCTCGCGTTCTAGCGTTCGAGGGACGCGCGGGCGGGGCGTTCGAGGGACGCGCGGACGGGGCGTCCGGGGCCGCGCGGGCGTGCGACCGGGGCGTGCGCGCCGCGCGACGCCGACCAGCGGCGCCCTGTAGCGGGGGCTCATCGCTTCTGGCATGGTCGCCGCCATGCTCGTTCGCAGTGCTCTCCCCTCGGTTCGACGCGGCCCGCAGCGCGAGGCAGGCCGCCTGCGCGGCGCCGCGCTCGGCCGCCGCGCGCCGGCGCTGCTCGGCGCCGCGCTCGCGCTGCTGCTCGGGTGCTCCGGCGCCGCGCAGGCCCCCGCCGCGCGGCCGGCGCGCGTCGTGAAGACGCCGCCCACGCAGCCGAAGGCGCCGGAGGGGCCGCCGCTCCTGCCGGCCCAGGTGGTCGCGGAGCTCGAGGACGAGGACGCGACGCCCTACTTCGCCCGGCGCGGCGACGAGGCGCTCCTGCTCTACGCGGCGGGCGGCAGGTGGAGGACCCGCGTCATCGGCGCGGACGGCGCGCCGCGGGGGGACGTCGTCGACGCCGGGCCGGCCGCCGCCGACGTGCCCGTCGCCGCGCTCCGCGCCGGGCCGCAGGGCTACATCGCCGCGTGGATCGAGCAGATCGGGGGGAGCCGCGCGGTGCGCGCGCTCGCGCTCGACCCGGCCGGCAAGCCGATCGCCCCGGCGAGCCCGGTCGCGCAGACGGCCGAGGAGATCACGTGGCTCGACGTGCTCCCGAACGCGAAGGGGGCGCTCGTGCTGTGGGAGATGCCGCGTGAAGACCGCGTGGACGTGGTCATGACGGTCCTCGCGCAGGACAAGGGCGCCGCGATCAAGCCGACGGCGCCCGCGTCGGTCGCGCGCGGGGTGCTCGGGTGGAACGCGGTCGCCACCGAGCGCGGCGCGGCGGTCGCCCTCGTGCTCCCGCCGGCCGCGCCGCCGCCCAGGGCCCAGGGCAAGGCCGCGCGCAAGGCGGACGCGGAGGACGCCGCCGACGCCGCGAAGCTCGGATCCATCTCGCTCCTGGAGATCGACGCGGCCGGGAAGGTCTCGGCGCCGGTGGCGGTCAGCCCCGAGCCGACCGCGCAGATCGATCTCGAGATCGCCGAGATCGGCGGGCGCTACCTGCTCACCTGGACCGACGAGCGGGACATCGACAGCGCCGTGTACCTCGCGGCGGCCGAGCCGGGCGGCAAGGTGGTCGTCGCGCCGCGGCAGGCGACGCCGCCGTCCGGCGAGCAGGCGCTCGTGTCGCTCGTCGCGCCGCCCGCCGGGGCGGGCGGCCGGGCGCTGCTCGCGTGGGAGGACGTCTTGCGCCCCCGCGGCGGCGAGCGCGACGGCGGCGTGGAGGCCGGCGGGGCGGGGCGCCTCATCCACCTCGCGTCGGTCGGACCGGACGGCGCGCTCGGCGCGGAGCGGGCGGCGCTCGTCTTCAGCGCGAGCGGGCCGCCGGACCTCACGGCCGACGGCGACGGCTTCGCCGCGGTGACGCTCGCGCCGGCGACGCTCAAGGCCGCCCGCGACGCGGCGGCCGCGCCGCCGATCTGGCCGACGTTCGTGCGCTTCGGCCCGGATCTCTCGGTGCGGGCGGCGGAGCCGGTGCGCGCCGCGCCGTTCGCGGCGACGGGCGGCGTGCCGTACCTCGTGCGCGGGCTGAGCTGCCACAAGGGCGCGTGCGTGACGCTGGCGAGCGCGGCGGCCGGGGCCGGCGCGCAGCAGGGCGGAGCGCAGCAGGGCGGCGCGGCCAAGGCGGTGGGCGCCCGGGCGCCGCTCGCGCTCGTGTCGCTGCCGGTGCGGGAGAGCGCGTGGCGCGCGCCCGCGTTCCGGGAGGACCGGGATCCGCCGCCGCGCGCGACCGCGGTGCGCGCGCTCGCCGAGGGCGACCCGCTCGCCAAGGTGGCGGCTACCGAGCTCGACGGCGGCGCGGCGCTCGCGGCGTGGGTCACGTACTTCGTGGAGGGCGCGTCGGACGGCGCGCCCCGCGGGCAGGACCTGTCGGCGACGCTGGCGGTGCGCGCCGCGTCCCCGGGCGGCCTCGGCAAGCTGAACGTCCTCTCGCAGAAGGCGTCGTCGCTCGGCGGCGTCGCCATCGCGACGGCGCCGCCGGCCCCGGCCGATCCGAAGGGCAAGGGCGGCGCGGCGCAGGGCGAGAGCGTGATCGCGTGGGTCGCGCGCGAGCGGGGCGAGACGCAGGTCTACGTGACCAAGGTCGACGCGACCGGCGCGAAGATCGCGCAGAAGAAGCTCACCACGGCGCCGCGGAAGAAGCCGGGCGGCGCGGCGAGCGAGGCGTCCGACGTGGCGATCGCCTACGACGGCGCGGGCGGCTTCATCGTCGCGTGGGTGGACACGCGCGACGGCAACGCCGAGGTGTACGCGGCGCGGGTGGATCGCGCGCTGAACCGGACGGCGCCGGACCGGCGCATCACGAACGCGCCGCTCGACGCGGCCGAGGTGCAGATCGCGGTGCGCGGCCAGGAGGCGTGGCTCGTCTGGTCGGACGCGCGGCCGGCGGGCGACGCGGCCGCGGCGGGCGCGGCGGGCGGCGAGGCGACCGGCGACGTGTTCTTCGCGCGGCTCGACGCGAAGACGCTGCAGCGGATCGGCGACGAGACGCGGCTCCACGCGTCGCCCGAGCACTCGCGCAGCCCGGTGCTCGCGCCGCACGAGGGCGGGGCCCTCGTCGGCTGGGTCGACGAGCCGGGAGGCGACGAGGCGGCGGCCGGCGCGGGCGCTGCGTCCGGCGGCGGGGGCGCGGCGGCCGGCGGGGCGGGCGGGCGCGCGCGGCTCGTGCGGCTCGACAACGGCGGCACGATGCAGGGGCCGCCGGTGACGATCGAGGGTCCGGACGGCGCCTCCGTGTCGTCGATCGCGCTCGCGTGCGACAAGGTCTGCCGCGGCGTGCTCGCGTCGGCGCCGGGGGACTCGGTGGCGCTGAGCGCCTTCACGCTGGCGCCCGGCGAGGCGGCGGCGTCGCCCCTGAAGCCGCTGGCGTGGCTGACGGGCAGCGCGTCGCGGGACGTGTCGCCGACGCTCGCGGGGCGGTCCGGCGCGTCGCTGTTCTTCGCGGACGACGCGGTGAGCGGCTCGGGGCGGGTCCGGTGGATGACGATCGCATGGCCGTGAGCGGCGCGGGTCGGGCTCGCCCGGGGCGCGCGGCGCCGGCGCGCGCGGGCGCGCTCGTCGTGGGGGCGCTGGCCTCGGCGCTCGGCTGCCCCGGGCCGCCGGAGGTGCCGGCGCCGCCGTCGCGCCGGCCCGATGGCGCGGCGGTCCTGCCGGCCTGCAAGGGCAGCGGCTGCTCGCAGGCCGGGGCGCTGCTCGAGGCCGCGCGGGCGTTCAGCGACGTGCGGCACGACTACCTGCTCGACACCTCGAGCGCGATGGTGCCGGGGCGCGGGCTGTCGCGGAGCGCGGCGGGGGTGTTCTCGCCGGTCGGCGTCGCCTGCGCCCAGCCGAAGGCGGCGACGGGGGCGCTGGCGACCGCGGGGGCGGCGGCGGTCGCGGGCGCGACGGCGGCGCCGGGCGCGACGGCGGCGCCGGGCGCCACGCTGGCGCCGGGCGCGACGGCCTCCGCGGCGGCGCAGGGCCGGCCCGCGCCTGGCGAGGGCGAGCGCGCGATCGACTTCCGCTACGTCGGCATCGCCGTCGACTCGGTCCTCGTCGGGGCCGACGTCGACTTGCCGGCGTATTTCAGCGCCGGCGGGACGCTCGACAAGCGCCGGCTGCGGCTGGTCGCGATGGCGCTCGTCGCGGACGAGGACCCGCAGTTCTTCGAGCCGACCGAGAGCGTCGTGCCGGCGCCGGGCGGCGGCTGCGCCTGCGGTCGCGCCACGCACTTCATCGGGGCGGTGAAGCGCGGCGCGATGGTCGCCTACGAGACGGACGTGACCGCCGGCGAGGCGCACGGCACGGCGATCGGCCTGTTCAAGGCCCGGATCGAGGCGGGGGATCGCCGCGTCACGATGACCTCGGTCGGGGAGCTGGCCGTCGAGGGCGTCGAGGGCGCGCCGGTGGCCGGCGCGAAGGGCGGCGGGCAGGCGTTCGGCGCGCTGCGCCTCGACGTGAAGAAGGCGGTGCCGCTGGCGTATGCGATCTACCCGGTGGCGGACGTGTGCCGTTTCTCGCTCGCCGAGCCGGAGATCGCGCCGCAGCCGGTCGATCTCGGCGTGGTGCCGTACGGCGCCACCGGGACGGCGCAGGCGCTCATCACGAACCGGGCGCAGGTCGACATCCGGGTGACGCACGGCGAGCGCACCGTCGAGGTGCCCGCGCACGGGAGCGCGGAGCTCACGTTCTCGTGGGCGCCCGAGGGCGCGACGGCCGGCTGCGAGCGGCAGACGCGGCGCGAAACCTTCGTCGTGCAGCCGAAGGACGCGGCCTCCCCGGTGGTGCCGCGCGAGCGCGCGGTCGTGGTGCCGCTCCAGGTCACGACGGGGATGCCGACATTCTCGAAGCACGAGCCGATCGCGACCGAGACCGGGCGGTCGCCGGACTACGGCCGGGCGAGCGTCGACTGGACGTGCCCGGCCGGGTACGTGGTGGAGCAGTGCGAGCCGCAGCTGTCGAGCTGCCTGTCGTCGACGGGCAGCTGCAACGCGGAAGGCTACCGGCTGACGGCCGAGGCGGCCGCGGACGGGCGCGGGTGCGCCTTCCGGTGCACGGGGCCGAGCTCCTCGATCTGGGGCGACCACGGGTGCGCCTACACGGCGGCGATGGTGTGCCGGCTGGGGTGCAAGTAGGGGCGGGAAGCGAGCGGCGCTGGTTCCTCGAGTGCGCCGGGCTTCCCCGGGGGTGGTGGAGGAGGTCGCGGGAAGTGCCTTGGGCTTCCCCGGGGGTGGTGGAGGAGGTCGCGGGAAGTGCCCGGGGCTTGGCCGGAGGTGGTGGAGGACGTAGCGGGAAGTGCCCGGGGCTTGGCCGGAGGTGGTGGAGGACGTAGCGGGAAGTGCCTGGGGCTTCCCCGGGGGTGGTGGAGGACGTAGCGAGAAGTGCCTGGGGCTTCCCCGGGGTGGTGATGGGCGTTCCGGGGAGGTCGCGCAGCTGCGGACCGTGCTCAGAACATCAGGAGGACGCATGTCGTCAGCATCCACGCCGCGCAGATTCGGTCGCGCCACGGCCGCCATCATCTTCATCGGGCTGGCTTCGTGCCGGACCGGAGGCACCAAGGCGTGCACGGAGGCCGCTTGCGGCGATCACCTCGAAATCCAGTTCGAGCCCGAACTCGTCGCGACCGGTCGCTATCATTTCAGGATCGATGTGGACGGCGTGACGCGGCGCTGCGCTGCATCCCTGCCCAGCTCCGGCCACCAGGAGATCATGGACGAGTGCAGCATCCGTCAGGGGAACGGCTCCCTAGCGGGCGTCACGGTCTACGGCGTGCGACCGAAGGTGGTCGCTCTCCGCGTGGTGCGTGACCAGGCGGTCATCATGGATACCCGCGTGGCGCCGTTCTATGACGTCGAGCGACCCAACGGTCCGGATTGCCCACCCGAGTGCTCGGTAGCTCGTGTCACGGTGGAGATCAAAGAGCCGGCTCCGGGCGTCCATCGATGACACGAGCCGGGCGACCGGCGGCGCTCACGGCCGCGGCCGCCGCCATGCTCGGCTGCTGTGGAGCCGCAGGCCCCCGCGACCCGGGTGCCGTTCCGCAGCCCGTCCTCCAGCGGGCTGGGGCCCGCGCGTCCTCGCGAGCGGTGCGCCGAACTCCTCGATATGGGGCGACCACCGGCGCCTACACAGCCGTCATGCTGTGCGGCTGCGGTGCAAGCTGCTCATGGTCCTTGGTGACTCAGTCGTCCGGCTCGTCGACTTCGGGGAGCTCCCAGGATGCGCCGAACTGCTCGACCAGCTCTCGTTCTTCTTGCCACAGCCAGTTGTAGCGCGTGCCGAGCACCGTCTCCCGGGTGCGCGCCGTATCGCTCGGAAGCAGATGGCGGGCCTCGAGTGCCAAATCGCGATGGCTCTCGATTCCCGGCAGACCCGCGCCAGGCGCGCGGATCCATGCGCGGAGGCGTGCCAGATCGTCGTCGCTGGCGATGACCCTGTTCGCCAGATCGTGCGCCGATTCCTTCGGAAAGAGACGATGGAGCGCATCGTTGCCCATCGCGCCGTAGAGGCGCCGCTGCGTGTCGCCGCCGGCCTCCCGGTCGCCCGCGATCGCCATCACGAGCAGGGCGAGGCGCGACCGCACCGAGTTGAGCCGCAGCTTATCCACGGGCTTGACCACGGGCGGCGCCATCAGGTTCGACAGGTGATGTCCCCGGATCAGGGCCTCGACGCGGTCGAACTCCTGTCGGAGCTGGCCGCTCGTCATCCCGGTGAAGTGCTCGTGATAGCTCGTCCAGAAGAACCACCGCTCCAGCGCCGGCTGCGCCTGCCGCAGGCCAGGCTCGCCGACGACATGGCGCGCCCGCACCAGGGCGACGAGCTGGTACGCGTAAGGCAGGCTCCCGGGGCCGTAGACCCCGAACGCACGCAGCAGCTCGGCGACCGGGGCGAAGATCTCGGGGAACGCGCGGAGGAGATCGCGGCCGTCCTGCGATTCGAGCTTGAGCTTCAGCCCCTTGGCGCCCGACTTGTAGACGTCGAGATCCCACATAGCTTTCAGTGCGGCGATGATGATCTTGCGATCGAGCCCGCCGAAGCCCATCGGCGAGAGCTGCTCGGAGATGACGGCCAACTCGTCGTTGAAGCTGAATGTCCTCCTCAGCGTCAGAGCGTGGGCCATGTCCCCTTCGTCGAGGTCCTGGCCATAGCTGTTCACGCGGGCGAACGCCTCGGTGACCAGCTCCTGGTCGTCCGAGACCAGCGGGACGACGGGCACGACGTAGCTGCGGAACCGGCTCTCCAGCTGCCGCGCCTCCTGCAGCAGATCCCGCCGCCCCATCTCGACGAGCTGCGTGCGGAACTTGAAGAACAGATCGTCGTCGAGCACGCACGCGAGCGGTATCCACGTGGGCTGCGCGCTCTGCCGGCCGTGGCGCAACCGGAAGCGCAGGTCGTCGCCGGGGGGGGCGGCGAGATCGTAGTAGATGGGCCAGCGGCGCCCCTCGCTGTCCTGCTCCACGCCCTCGGGGAGCGGCATCAGGGCCGAGTACAGCGTGGTGACGCGCTGCAAACCGTCGACGAGATATCCGCGGACGCCCGATCGCTGGCCCTGGGGCAGGGGGCAGGGGCCGATCTGCGTCTTGACCCGGATTCCCCGATCCGATGTGGTGCGCCAGACGAGCAGGCTGCCGATGGGAATGCCGCGCCAGATGCTGTCCATCAACCGGAGCCGCTGCTCGTCCGACCACGCGTAGCCGCGCTGGAACTCGGGGACCTGGATCGTGCCCTCGTGCACCTCCTGGAGCAGCTCGGGGAGCCGGGGCAGGACCGGCGTGTCGAACATCCGGCCCATGGTCAGAGCACGCTCCAAAGGCTCTCCACGAGGCGTTTGCGCCATGCTTGCGCGGCGGGATCGCCATCGAAGACGCGATGGAACCAGACGTCGTCGATCTTCGAGTCCGAGTCCTCGCGGAAAAGGGTCGCGATGGCCGTCCCAAAGCCACGGTTCAGGCGGTTGCGGAACGCCTCGTTCCGCATCCCCTGGAAGACCGCGGGCAGCTCCGTTTCCTTCAGCCAGCGCACGGCCGGCCGCGCGATGCCCCGGTGGCTCGTCGGCGGGTTGCGAGGGAGGAGCTGGCGGGGCTGTCGCTTGGGCTTGTACTGCGCTTTCCTGCGCTGGCTCAGCTCATCGCGGACCTCCTGGGCGACGTCCTTCTCGAAACCCACCTTCATGTTGAAGCACGCGCGCCGCACCGATCCGAAGTCGGACGACTTGAACGCCTCTACCTGCTGGCGGCGCCTCGTCCTGTCGCTCGCCTTCCCTCCTTCCGCCCACGCATCGAGCGCCTCGAAAGGCAGGTAGTTCTCGATGGTGCGCCGGCCGAGCTGGTGCCCCGGAAAGGGCCAGGGCCTCTGCATGGACGCCACGTGGCCGCGGAGCTTCTCCGACGTCGTCGACGGCTGGCGCGGATCGCTGGAGTGTGCGTCCCGATCGAACATGGCCCAGCTCCGGAGGCGGCGGATCCAGCTTGTTGTTCCCTCGGGCTCCTTGAGCCTCTCCAGGAAGGCTGCGAGCTCTCCCGTGCCGCCGCCGAGCGGGATTTCGACGAGCCCTTCGGCGATGTACCGGTCCAGCTCCGCGCGATCGCGCCGCTCCAGGATGCGACGGAGAAACTCCAGATCATTACGTCCGTTCTCCAGCGCGAGCCACAGCGGCGTGTACATGGCGCGGAGCGCATCCTCGGGGGTGAGCACGCCGGCCTCCCACCGGCTCTCCGCGATGGGCTCCACGCGGAGCTTGGCGGCGTGCGCTGTCATGGTCGCGGCCTTGTCAAGGCTCCTCTCGAGTTCGTTCTGCACCGCCTCCTGGACCTCGGGGGAGAGGGCGTCAAGCCACACGCGCACCGGGTGGGCCTCGTCCTCGGCGTCCCACATCGGGTCGGTCAGCAGCACGTGCTCCCGGGGGCTCGCCGCGAACACGAACTGGAGGCAGAGCACGATGGCGGGCAAGCCCTGCTGGAACAGGCGTTGATCGACGGTGACGATCATCGCGTCGGAGGCTCCTCCTTCGGGGCCTCGTACACCGGACCGCGGAGGTGCGCCCTGCTCAGCTCCTGGAGGAGGCGGCGCTCGTCCGTGAAGGCCGAGCGCAGGGTGCTGCTCGTGGGGAGCCCGTTCGTGTCGAACTCCACCGGCTCGGCGCGGCTCACGCCGGTCTCATCCTGATCGACCCAGTAGAGGATCACCCGCGCTGGGTCCAAACCCTCCTTGAGGATGGCGCGCTGTACGCCGAGAAGCAGCGGGCGCGCGTGGGTCTCCAGCAGGATGACCGGGGGCTCGGCCGCCATCGCGATGGTGGCGAAGTGCCGCGCGAGCCGGATCTGCAGGTCGTCGTGCAGGTGCGTCGTCGGCTCCTCGAGCGCGAACATCCGCGTGCCGTCGGGGCGCGCCTCGCTCCGGCGCTGCGCGAGCGCGACCAGGATCGGGAGCACCTGGGTCATGCCCTCGCCGGTGGAGGCAAAGGGGATGGAGAGCGTCGGCGCCGCACGGGGAGGGAGGAGCCAGCGCCAGCTGTTATCTCCCGTGCGCTCCCTTCGAAGATCGCGGTCGACCTCGGCGCGGAGCCACTCCTCGACCTCCGTCTGCGCCGCGCGGTCGTAGAGCAGGATCTCCTGCGCCTCGCTCCCGTTGGCCGAAAGATCGGGCTGAACACCCCGCGTTTCGACGGTCTTCGGCGAGGGGGCTCGCACGGCGGACAGGTACTGGACGTGCCCGCGGAGCTCCAGCAACCGCGCGCGCAGGTCCGACACGGCGGTGGGGAGGGCGGGGCCTTCGAGCGGGACGAGCCCGCCGAACGAGAGCGCCGGGATGTGCGTGGCGCCCTCGGGGGGGGTTGCTTCCAGGACCGTGGGTTCGGCGTAGTGGGCCAGCGCGCCGCCGCTCTTGACCAGAAGCTGCTCGACCCTGACCCAATTCACGCCACCTGACTCGTGATGTCCAATCCGCCAGGTCGCCTCGACGTTGTCGTCCCAACCGAGCGTGAGCTCCAGGAAAGACTTACCCTCGTCCCGCGCCCGCGCATTGAGGACATCCACGAAGAACGCGTTTCCTCCCGCAGCGCCGCCGAGCTCGAACGGGCTCTTGCTGCCCTCCTTGACGGAGTCGTGGAGGATGCCAGCAAGCCGGACGACCGAGCTCTTGCCCGCGTTGTTCTTCCCATAGATGAGCGTCAGGGGGCGGAGGTCGAGGTCGAGCCCGCGCTCGAAGGCGCGGTAATTCTCGACGGAGATGCGGCGCAGGTGGGGCATGAACGCTCTCCTCTAGGAGCATAGTGCGCCCGCTCCCCGGTGGAAAGTTCGTCGCCGGTGCGCCGGTCCGGCGCCGCGGGAGACATCGAGCGAGCGGCACAGGAATCGGCAGACCTTTCGCCGGTGTCAAGCTCGGGTGGGGGCGTCGGGACGAGCGTCCTGCTCCCGTGGGCGCACGGCCTTTGCCCACCGGCTCCCCTGTCGGCCGTCCGCGACGCGCACCTCTGCCAGGGGGCCGCCGTCTGGCGCGCGATGCTGGTCGGCGGCGAGGCTGCGCCGGATCGAGCTGGGCTGAAGGCGGCGCGCGCGCTGGAGCACTTCCAGACCCAGCGCTCCGCCCAGCCAGGAGCTGAGCCGCGCGGGCGGCGCGGCGCTCTCCGAGACGCGCCCTCCGCAGCGTCCATGTGGCAAACTGCCTCGTTGCAAAAAGCCACACAGTCTCTCTTTCGTTCCGCGGGTGCTATCATCGCGCCCATCCATGCTCGACAAGCTCGACGTCGCCCGGGCCCTCCGCGAGACGGCCATGCTCCTCCAGATCAAGGGAGAGAACCCCTACCGCGCGCGCGCCTACGAGGCCGGCGCCGAGGCCCTGGAGGAGCTCACGGACGACCTCGGCGAGCTCGTCCAGGACAAGCGCCTGACCGAGCTCAGGGGCATCGGCGCGGCGCTCGCCGCCCAGATCGCCGAGCTCTACAAGACCGGGCGCTCCGAGCAGCTCGAGAAGCTCCGCGCCGAGCTGCCCCCCGGCGTCCTCGAGCTCTCCCAGGTGCCGGGGATGAGCCTCAAGCGGATCAAGGCGCTCCACGACGCGCTCGGCGTCGGCAGCGTCGAGGAGCTCAAGAGGGCCTGTCTCACCGGGAAGGTCCGCGCCGTGAAGGGCTTCGGCGCGAAGACCGAGGCGAGCCTGCTCGAGGGGATCTACCGCTACGAGACGCGCGACGAGCGCGTCCTCCTCGTGGACGCCCTCGAGCTCGCCGAGCCGCTCCTCGCCCACGTGCGCGGGTGCGCGGCCGCCGAGCAGGCCGACCTCGCCGGGGCGATCCGGCGCTGGGAAGAGACGGTCGCCGACGTCGACGTCGTGGCCGCGACCGACGACGCCGCGCAGGTGGTCGACTGGTTCGCCCGGTTCCCGCGCGTCGCCGAGGTCGAGGCGCGCGACGACGCGCGGTGCAAGGTGACGTTCTCGGGCGGCCTCCGGGGCGAGCTCCTCTGCGTGCCGCCCCGGTACTACGCCGCCGCGCTCCACCACAGGACCGGAGCGCCCGCGTACCTCTCGGCGCTCGGCGCGCTCGCGCGCGAGCTCGGGCTCACCCTCGACGAGCGAGGCCTCCTCCGGGGCAACAAACGCCTCTCCGCCAAGACGGAGGAAGAGCTCTACCGGCACCTCGGCCTCCCGTACATCGCGCCCGAGCTCCGCGAGGGCGCCGAGGACATCGTGTCCGCCGCGACCCGCGACGGCCGCGACGACGCGCTCGTCGAGGAGGGGGACATCCAGGGGATGGTGCACTGCCACACGGTGTACTCCGACGGCAAGAACACGATCGAGGAGATGGCCCTGGAGGCCGAGGCGATGGGGATGAAATACCTCACCATCACCGATCACTCGCCCGCCGCCCACTACGCGGGCGGCGTCGGCCTCGACCGGCTCAAGCAGCAATGGGACGAGATCGCCCGCGTGCAGGAGCGCGTGCGCGTGAAGCTCCTCCGGGGCACGGAGTCCGATATCCTCGAGTCGGGCAAGCTCGATTATCCGGACGCGATCCTCGAGCAGCTCGACGTGATCATCGCGAGCATCCACTCGCGCATGAAGATGGACGCGGACCAGATGACGCGCAGGCTGGTGAGCGCGATGAAGCAGCCGGTCTTCAAGATCTGGGGGCACGCGCTCGGCCGGCTCATCCAGCGGCGCGAGCCGTTCGCGTGCCACGTCGAGGAGGTGCTCGACGCCGTGGCCGAGTCGAGGGCCGCCGTCGAGGTGAACGGAGACCCGTATCGCCTCGACATGGAGCCCCGGTGGATCAAGGAGGCGCGCAAGCGCGGTATCCGCTTCGTGATCTCGACGGACGCCCACTCGACGAACGCGCTCCACAACCTGCGCTTCGGCGTGGGGACCGCGCGGCGCGGCGGCCTCCGCCGGGGCGAGGTGCTGAACGCGCTCGGCCCGGCCGCGTTCAAGAAGGCCGTGCGGCCCGCCGCCTGACGCGCGCGGCCCGGGCGATGTCGGGCCCGCGCGCGACCCCCCATGCCGATGCCGCGGCTGACGCCCGGGACGAGCGCCGCGATCCCCGGCAGCGGTCGATCGATGAGAAGCACTCTTTCCTTTGTGGCGCGCCGGTCGCGCGCTCCGCCGCGCGACCGGCGCGCCACAAAGGATAATCCATCATAACGGACCTTTGTCCGTTTTCCAAGCCTGCCCGCGTTGACGCGCGCGTCATCACCACCTGCGCGCCGAGCACCTCGACAGACGGTGCGCGCCGTGTGACCGTTGAGCGGTGATGACGCCGATGCCGATCCCTCCGCCCGCCGAGAACATCGTCTCTCTCATCGGCCGCACCCCGATGATCCAGGTCACTCAGCTCGACACCGGCCCGTGCGAGCTCTTTCTCAAGCTGGAGAGCCAGAACCCCGGCGGCAGCATCAAGGATCGCATCGGCCTGTCGATGATCGAGGCGGCCGAGCGCGCCGGGCAGCTCGGCGGCGATCGGCGGCACGTCGTCGAGGCGACGGCGGGCAACACGGGTCTCGGCCTCGCGCTCGTGGCGGCGCGGAAGGGCTACCGGCTGACGCTCGTCATCCCCGACAAGATGAGCCAGGAGAAGGTCTTTCACCTGAAGGCGCTCGGCGCGCAGGTGGTGATGACGCGCTCCGACGTCGAGAAGGGCCACCCGAGCTACTACCAGGATCTCGCGGCCCGCATCGCGCGCGAAGAGGGCGCGTTCTACGTGAACCAGTTCGAGAACCCCGCCAACGCGCTCGCGCACGAGACCGGGACCGGCCCGGAGATCGACGCGCAGCTCGATCGCAGGATCGACGCGATGGTGTGCGGCGTCGGCTCCGGCGGCACCATGACCGGGCTCTCGCGCTACTTCGCGGCGGCGCAGCCGCGCTGCGAGATGGTGCTCGCCGACCCGGAGGGCTCGGTGCTCGCGGGCTACGTCAAGACCGGCAACCTCGGCAAGGCGGGCTCCTGGCTCGTCGAGGGCATCGGCGAGGACTTCCTCCCCCCGATCCTCGACCTCTCCCGGGTCAAGCACGCGTACACCATCTCCGACCGAGAGAGCCTGGAGACGGCCCGGCTGCTCCTCTCCAAGACGGGCATCCTCGCCGGCTCGTCGTCGGGGACGCTCCTCGCGGCGGCGCTGCGCTACTGCCGCGAGCAGTCGTCGCCGAGGCGCGTCTGCACGCTCGTGTGCGACAGCGGCAACAAGTACCTGTCGAAGATGTACAACGATTTCTGGATGGCCGATCAGGGCTTCACGGACCGCGAACCGACAGGCGATCTGCGCGACGTGATCACGCGCCGCCACGCCGACAGGGCCGTGGTCACGGTGCAGCGGACGGACGCGCTCCTGGTCGCCTATGCGCGGATGAAGCTCTACGACGTGTCGCAGCTCCCGGTCCTGGAGGACGGCAAGATCGTCGGCCTCGTGGACGAGTCGGACCTCCTCCTCGCGGCCGTCGACGACGTGTCGCGCTTCCGGCAGCCGGTGGAGACGGCGATGACGACGCGGCTCCGGACGGTCGACGTGCGGACGCCGATTCGAGATCTCCTGCCGATGTTCGACGCGGGGCTCGTGCCGATCGTGACCGACGGCGACGAGTTCGTCGGGCTCGTCACCCGCATCGATCTGCTCAACCACCTGCGACGCCGGGTGAAGCTGCACGAGGTCTGAGCCGGGCGCGGGCCCGCCCGCGCGCCTTGTGGCGGGGGCTGGCTCGTGGTGACATGCGCGCCATGCACAAGGCGCACGGAACGGGCGTGGTCGGCTTCCTTCAAGCGGGTGCCAGGGGGGCGGCGGCGTACGCGCTGGGCCCTGCGGCGCTCGCCCTCTCGGCGTGCGCGTCGGCCGCGGGGTCGCCGCCCGCCGCGGCGCCGCCGCCCGCGGCGCACGAGGGCGGGGCGGCGCCGTCGCCCGCGTCGCAGGCCGCGCCCGCGGTCCTCGACGTCGCCACGGCGCGGGTGGTCGACCTGACGCACCCGATCACGCCGCAGATGCCGCTGTTCCCCGGCAACAAGCCCTATGCGTCGGAGACGCTCAGCACCGTCGAGAAGGACGCGTATTACTCGAGCCGGTTCGCGATGGACGAGCACGCGGGCACGCACGTGGACGCGCCGGCGCACTTCAAGGCCGGGGCGCCGACCGTCGAGCAGATCGCGCCGGAGCAGCTCGTGGGGCCGGCGGCGGTGGTGGACGTGACGGCGAAGGTCGCGGCGAGCCCCGACCATCAGGTCACCGTGGACGATCTCCGGGGCTGGGAGGCGCGGCACGGGGCGCTCGGCGCGAAGCACATCGTGCTGATCCGGACCGGGTGGGGCGCGCGCTGGTCCGATCCGGTGAAGTACCTGAACCAGGACGCGAAGGGCGTGATGCACTTTCCCGGGGTCTCCGTGGACGCGAGCCGCTATCTGCGCGAGCGGGGAGTGCGGTGCGTGGGCATCGACACGCTGTCGACCGATCCGGGGCCGAGCCAGACGTTCGAGCAGCACAAGGCGTTCCTCGGCGCGGGCGGCTACCACATCGAGAACCTGGCCAACCTGGAGCAGCTCCCCGAGGCCGGCGCGGTCGTGGTGGTCGCGCCGCTGCCGCTCGCGAGCGGCAGCGGCGCGCCGGCCCGGGTGCTGGCGCTGGTGCCGCCGGGGGCCGGCGGCCAGGGCAAGTAGGCCGCGATCGACGGTCCGAGCCGCGCTGTCGACGGCGGCCTCGAGGTGCTCTAAGGAAGGAAGACGGTGATCACCCGCGTGGTCGATTCCGGGCTTCCGGTGAGGTGGTTGACGCAGCTCGGGTAGTACATCCCGCGCGTGTTGAGCTGCTGGCAGTAGCTGTCGCACGTCCCCCGGATGTTGATCATCCCGCATGGCTGCGCGGCGCCGCTGGCGTCGAGGTGGCCGGCGGCGCACTCTCGGGCCAGCGACCGCGAGTGGTCGCGGTTGGCCGCGTTGTAGCAAGCGTTCAGGTAAGGAGCGGGGGCGAAGAGATTGCCCCAGAACGCGCCTTCCATGCGCGTGTAGCTCGCGAGCTCGGGGGTGTCGGTCTTGTCGATGGCCCAATGGCCGGCTCGTGAGGAGATCGTCACCGAGACGCCGTACCAGTTCGTCCGCGACGCGAGGCACGCCGAGATCCACTGCTGGTCGGTCTGGCCGAGCGGCTTGTCGATCCAGCTCGGCACGAGGCCGATGAGCCCCCAGTACACCTCATGACGGACCGTGCCCGTGCCGTCGGTCCACGAGAAGCTGAACGACTGCGCGGGGGTGAGCGCACAGCCGACCACATAGCTGAGGAGCTGGCGCGACAGGTCGCCCGCCGCGCCCGGATCCTGGATCGCGCGCAGGGCCGCTGGGCTGAGCGCGCCGGGGCTGAGGGCGTTGAAGCTCAACGCGTTGGGGCTGAGCGCGTTCGGATTGAGCGCGTTTGGGTTGAGCGCGTTTGGATTGAGCGCATTGAGATACTCAAGCGCATTAGGGGCAATTCCTACGAGCCCCTCCTCCTCCTCCTGGTCCGTGACGCAGGACACAAGAAACACGAGCGCCAGCGCTGCGAAATCAGCGGTGCTGATCCGGTACATCGTCGTCCCCCCCGGGTTCGTCCCTTCGCGGTCTCGTCGAAGGTCGAATTCTTTCTACCGGTGAATCGCCATCGGTGTCCAGTGCTCAATAGAGCATCTGTGTAAAATTGTTGAATCGATGATTGTGACTCTGCTCTGTCCGGAGCGTGGAGGGCGAGCGCGAGGCCGTGTGTCGTGCCGAGCGCCGCCGCTCATCGCGCCTCGCATCGAATCGAACGAAGCGAGCGAAGAGCGATTGATGATCGAAATCTCACAATGAATGAAGGCCTGACAGAACGAGGGCGAGCGGCCTGTGTGCCGCTGCCTCGCGCTGTGCGACGGCGTGCGCGCATGGCCGGGTCGGCAGCGGCGCGTGATGGCAAGATTCCGACGGGAGGGCGGGAAGGGGAAAGATGAGGCGCGGCGATCGGTCGCGAGGGCGCGCGCCGGGCGCCTCGAGCCCAGCTCACCTCGTGCGGCTCGCGGGCGCGGCGAGCGCGACGGGGCCTCGGCGCGCTCGTTGCGAGCCGGCCGCCGGGCCATGTCGACGAGCAGCGAGGAGACCCAGGGATACGACGTGATCATCGTCGGCGGAGGGCCGGCCGGGCTCAGCGCGGCGCTCATCCTGGGCCGGTGCCGGAGGCGCGTCCTCGTGTGCGACTCGGGGCGGTACCGCAACGACGCAGCGCTCGCGATGCACGGCTTCCTGTCGCGCGACGGCACCGCGCCGTCCGAGCTCAGGCGGCTGGGGCGCGAGCAGCTCGAGCCCTACGGCGTCGAGATCCGGGACGTGGCCGTCGCCGACGTCCGCCGCGACGCGAGGCGGTTCGAGGTGACGCTGGAGGGCGGCGAGCGCCTGCGCTGCCGCAAGCTGCTGCTCGCCACGGGGCTCGTCGACCGGCTGCCGGATCTCCCGGGCCTTCCCGCCATGTACGGAAAGAGCGTGCACCACTGCCCCTACTGCGATGGCTGGGAAGCGCGCGATCGACCGATCGGCGTCTATGGACAGGGCTGTACGGGGGTCTCGCTGGCCCTGAAGATGAAGACGTGGAGCGATGATGTGATCCTGTTCACGGATGGTCCAGCGTCGCTGTCCAGGTCCGACGCGACACGGCTCGCGCGGCACGGGATCGGCGTGCGCGAGGAGCGGATCGCCCGGCTCGAGGGCGGGGACGGGATGCTCGAGCGCATCGTGCTCGAGGACGGAAGCGCCGTGGAGCGGCGCTCCCTCTTCCTGAAGACGAAGCAGGAGCAGGGGGCGGATCTGGCCGCGAAGCTCCGCTGCAAGGTCACCGAGGAGCGCGGCGTGGAGACGGCGGCCAAGCACGAGGAGACGACCCGCGAAGGCGTCTTCGTCGCCGGGGACGCGTCCAGGGACGTGCTGCTCGCCGTCGTGGCCGCCGCCGAGGGCGCCGACGCGGCGTTCGGGGTCAACTGCGCCCTGCAGGAGGAGGACCTCCTCTGAGCGGCTGGCGTCAGTCGTCGCGGCCGCCCGGGCCGCGGCCGCGGCCGGGGTGCCCCGGCCCGCGCGGCGGCGGGCCGGGACGCCGCCGCCGCTCCGCATCGAGCTCCTCGTACCGCGTGAGCTGATCGGGCGTGAGCACGCTCTTCACGCGGGCGTCGGTGCGGTCGCGGAGGGCGTCGAGCGCGGGGCGGCACTCGGAGAGGAGCCGGTCCCGCTCGGCCTCGGCGTCGGCCAGGGTGGCGCGGAGCTCGCGCACCTGGCGATCCGTGAGGTCGAGGTGGCGGCGCATCGCCCGGAGACGGAACTGGGCGCGCGCCTCGGCCGGAGGGCCCCGGAGCGTGGCCTCGAGGTCGCGCAGGGCCATGCTGCGGCCGAGCGCCGCGCCGGCGACGCCGCCGAAGAGGAAGACGGCGGCGAGCACGGCCAGGGGCTTCCAGCGCGCAGGGGCTGCGGGCGGGGGCGCGGGAGGCGGGGGCGCGGGGGGAGGGGCGCGGGGGGAGGGGGCGCGGAGGAGGAAGGAGTCATTCGATCGCCTCGATGGCGTCCACGGAGGCCATGATCGCGCTGTCGACGTCGCGCTGCGTCTGCAGGAAGAAGAGGACGCTCGCGGCCGCCGCGAGGGCGGTGACGGCGATGGCGGCGCGACCGGAGCGGACGATGCCGTCGGCCATCGCGGGCCGCGCGGGCCGGGGCGCGGCCGTGGCGGCGCGGAGGACGGCCTCGGTGAAGGCGGCGTCCGGCGCGAGATCGGCGGTGGCGGCCGCGATGCGGGCCAGCGGGTCGTCGGCCGCCGCGGCGGCGCGCAGCACGGCCTCGGTGAAGCGGTCGTCGGCGTCGAGGCGCGCGGTCGCGGCCGCGAGGCGCGCGAGCTCCCGATCGAGCTCGGTCCGGTCGTCGTCGCGGTCAGGCATGCGGCGCCTCCTCCTCGGCCCGTCGCGCGCGGAGCGCCGCGCGGGCACGCACCAAACGTTGCTCGACGGCGCCCTCGGAGCAACCGAGCGCGGCCGCCGCCTCCTTCGCGGGCAGCCCCTCGACGGCGACGAGGACGAGCGCGGCGCGCTCCTGCGGCGGCAGCGCGGCGAGCAGGGCGTCGAGCTCGCGCAGCGCGACGCGCGCCTCGGCGGACACGAGGCCGTCGAAGCGCGGCTCGGTCGGCGCCTCGCGCGGGGTGTCGCGGCGGCGCCGGAGGGCGTCGAGGCAGGCGTTCGTCACGATGCGGTACAGCCAGGTCTCCACCTTCGATCTCCCGTCGTAGCGCCCTTCGCGCAGGGCGCGGTAGGCGTCGACGAACGCCTCCTGCAGGGCGTCCTCGGCCTCGGCGAGGTCGCCGACGAGGCGCGCGGCGAGGCGGTACATCGGCGCGCGCGTGTGCTCGACGATCTGCCGGAAGGCCGCGTCGTCGCCCCCGGCGACGCGCGCTGCGACGAGCCTCAGGTCGACGATCACGTGCCCCCGCGATTCTGCGCCCATCGCTCCGCGCGCGCCATCGGGACGAGCGCTCAGCGGCGCTCGAGGCCGCGCTCGCCGCGGAAGGGGCCGCGCTCGCCGCGGAAGGGGCCGCGCTCGGGCCTGCCCGCGGCCGGGCCCTGCTCGAGGCGGTCGGCGAGCGCGTTGCGCTGCGCCTCGTCGAGGACCGGGGCGATCGCGGCCAGCGCGTCGACCATGCGGTCGAGGTGCGCCCGCGGGCCCACCTTCGCGTCCGCGGCGGGCAGGAGCGCGCTCGCGTCGAAGCGGTCGGCGGCGAACGCCTCGAGCCGCGCGCGCATCTCGGCGCGCTTCGCCTCGTGATCCGCAGGCCGCGCGCTCCTGTCGGCGTCGCTCGGCCGCATGCCCTCGAGGACCTTCTCGATCTGCGCGCGCTGGTCGTCGCGCAGGTCGAGCCCACCGAGGAGGTGGCCCAGCGGACCGCCCTTCATGCCCGGACCGCCCTTCATGCCCGGACCGCCCTTCATGCCCGGGCCGCCCTTCATGCCCGGACCGCCCTTCATGCCCGGGCCGCCCTTCATTCCCGGGCCGCCCATCGCGCCGCGCTCGCCGTCCGGGCCGCGGTGGTGTCGGCCGCCCCGCTCGCCACGCGGGCCGCGCGGGCCCATCGCGCCGCGCTCGTCCATCTTCGCGGCGATCGCGTCGACGAGCTGCCGGCGCTGCTCCTTCGTGAGCGTGGCGTGCAGCGTGCTCAGCGCCCCCGCGACGCGCGCGCGGCGCTCCTCGTCCGCGCGGCCGGCGTCGGGCAGCTTCGCCTCGATCGCCGCCCGATCGATCTTGCCCGCGCGCACGCCCTCGGCGAGCGCCGCGAACGCGGCCCCGTCCCTCGGGCGCGCCGTCGCGCCGTCGCGCAGGCCCTCGAGGGCGCCCTCGATCGTCGCCTTCTGCGCGTCCGACAGGTCGAGCTCGTGGAGCGCGGCGCGCAGGAGGCGCTCCGGGCCGCCGCGGTGCCCGCCGAAGCCCTTCCGAGGGCCGGCGGCCTCGCCGGGGCGGCCCCTCGACGGCCCCCGGGCGAGCGCCGCCTCGGCGGCCTCCTCGCTCGGCGACGTGTCGCTCTGGCCCGTCTCCGCGGTGCAACCGGCCCCACCGACGAGCGCGCCGACGAGCGGCAAGATCCCACCAAGCCTCCACCAACGAGACTGCATCATGGACTCTTCTCCTGGGTCGCCCGCATCGTGCCGAGCGGGTCGTTCGTCCGTGGGACGCCGCCGGGCAGGGGCTCCCTACGGAGGTCCGCTTTTTTTGGAGGCGGGCCCGGCAGCGAGCCCGGCGGCCGGCGGGGCGCCCGCCGCCGCGGGGCCGCGCGGCCTGGCCTCACCGCACGCTGGTGATCAGGTAGAAGCGCGTCCCTTGCGGCGTGGAGACCTCGGCCTCGTCGCCCTCCGACAGGCCCAGCAGCGACGCGCCGAGCGGGCTCGTCGTGGCCAGGGTCTGCACCTCGACCCCCCCGAACTGCATGCGCTCGCCGCCGGCGGCCGGCAGCAGGAAATAGAGCGCGCGCCGCTTCCCGCTCTCCAGCTCGACCAGCGCCGAGCTCTCGATGCGGGCGTTGGGGCCGAAGTCGCGCGCCGCGCAGGCGCCGAGCTTCGCGAGCGCCTGCTCGATCTGGTGCACGCGCTCGCTGTGGCCCCGCGCCACGTACGACGCCTCGGTGGCGCGCATGTCCTTGTCGCCCTCGGCGCGGTTCTCCTCATGGGTCGCCGCGCTCGCGGCGTCGCGCGCCCGCTCGGTCGAGCGCTCGAGCTCGCGGGCGAGCTGATCCTTGAGGGCCGCGAGCAACGCGCGCTTGTCGATGGCCGGAGGCATGGACGGCCGACACCCTACCAGACCGGATCGCGGCGGTCACTCCGCTGTCAGCCAGGAGCGCTGCTCGGGACGGCGGGGGCTGGCGCGCGCCGCAGAGGATCGAACCGCCAAGGACGCCAGGGACGCCAAATTGCTGGAATTTCTTGGCGTCCTTGGCGCCTTGGCGGTCCCCAAAGTCCCGCGCTTTCGGCCAGAGTACCGCACTGCCCGTGATCTGCCCGGACCTCCGCTCGCCGAGCAGCCGCACGACGACGAGCAGGGCGAGATAGACGATCGCGGTCCGGAACAGGACCTCCAGCTCGGTGAGCGCGATGTCGCCGGTGTCGGCGACCGACCCGGCGAGCGGGATATCGACGCCGATGTGAGCGTAGAAGTAACGCCCGCGCTCGGTGTTCCCGTCGCGCCCGAGCTGGGCGAGCACCTCGCGCCTCGGGCCGATCGTCCCGGAGGATCCGCGCCCGAAGGCCGCCGAACGCGACGGACGGCGACCGAGGACAGCCGAGCCGAGTCGAGGCGCTCCTTTCGGAACTGCAACGTAGGCCTGTTTCGCGGAGCAGAGTTGAAATCGCGCGCTCCTTGCAGATGTGCAATTCATGAGCGCCGCCTACAGACGCGCTTATCGTTCACGTGAATCGAGTGTTTCAAAACGGTGAACGAGCCAGTCGGCAAGAGCCACCAGGAGCGACCAGGAGCGACCAGGAGCAGCCCGGAGCAACCCGCGCGACCGGCGACGAGGCACCCACGCGACGGTGCCCATGCGATGACGATCGCGCATGAGCTCAGGAATTGCTTTACCGAGTAGGGTGGGTAGTGTAGATTCCTAATCTGCCCACGCCGCTGCTCCGAGCTGGAAGGCATCGGCACGAGGGCGCGAGGCCGCGGCGCGGTTTCATCGTGAGACCTCGCCCTGGCGAGCGATCCGAGCGGCATGCGGGACATGACGCGAGGGCTCCCGTGATCGCTCGCCAGGCCGGCGTTCCACCCCCGTATGAGCACACAAGAGGAGTATCGTGAGCCTGAATGCCCAGGAGCGGCTGCGCGTGCTCGTCGTCGACGACGAGCAGAGAATGCTGGACAGCATCGCGGCGATCCTCGCCGATGACGTCGACGTCACGACCTGCGTGTCCGCCCACCGGGCGCTCGAGCTGCTGCACACAGGCCAGTTCCACGTGGTCTGCTCCGATTACAAGATGCCGGGCATGAACGGCGAAGAGCTCCTCAAGCGGGTCGCCAGCCTGCCGCTCTACACGAGCTGCCTGCTGATCACCGGCGCCGAGGAGTACATCCGCTCCAGCGAGGGCGGCCGCCACTACGTCATCCTCAAGCCGTTCGATCCCGCCCGCACCACCCGGATCGTCCTGGAGCTCGCGCGCCTCGCCAGCACGCGGCGGTCGGTCGACGCCCTCGCGGGCTCGCCGTCCACGCCGCGCGAGACCGTCGCGCCCCCCTCGCTGCGGAGCGCGCCGTCGCACAGGTCGCCGGAGACCCGCGACGCGCCGCAGTCCTCGCAGCGCGCCAGGGTGAGCTCGTACCCGCCCCCGTCCTCCCGCACGTCGATCTGCCTCGGCGGGGCGCGGCTCGTGGACGCCGGGCTCCCGGCCCGAACCCTCAAGTGACGGCCCGCCGCGGCGTGCACGGCCCCGAGCGGGCCGGCGGAGCTCGCGCCCCGCGATGATGAGCCGAGATCCGCTCGGCGCGGCGGAGCAGATCGCGACGGCCGAGGAGGTCGTCGCGACGATGCGCCACGACCTGCGCAATTGCTTCGGGACGATCCGCAACGCGGCGTTCTTCCTCAAGCGCAAGATCGCCCGGGAGCAGGCCTTCCAGGGCGATCCGCGGGTGGAGCAGTTCCTCCACGTCATCGACGAGGAGGCGATCGCGGCGAGCGCGCTCGTCGACGGCGTCACCGACGCCAGGCCGCACCTCCGGCGCAGGCCGGTGAGCGCGAGCGCCCTCGAGTGCGTCCGCCTGGCCGCGGCGTGCGCGCGCATCGCCGATCCGGAGGTCCGCGTCGATCTCGACGCGGTGGACGGCGTGGTCGAGCTCGATCCGGCCGAGCTGTCCGTGGCGGTGCGGTGCCTCGTGGAGAACGCGGCGGAGTCGATGCCCGGCGGCGGGGTGGTCACGCTGCGCGGGCGCGTGGTCGGCGCGCGCTACCGCGTCGAGGTCGGCGACACCGGCGCCGGCGTGCCCGAGGCGGAGCGCGAGGCGATCGCGCGCCCGTTCTACACCACAAAGCCCGGCCGCCTCGGCCTCGGGCTCAACATCGCCGGGCGCGTGGCGCGCCGCTACTTCGGGACGCTCACCATCGCCGACGCCGCGCCCCGCGGCACGCGGGCCTGCATCGAGCTGCCCCTCGCGGCCACGCCCGAGCCGCCGCCCGCCGCCGGCCCCGCGGAGCCGCCGCCGTGACGGCGGCCGCGCCGGAGGCGCCGCGATGAGCATCCGCGCGACCCTCGCGCTGATCTTCGCCGTGGCCGCGGCGGTCGTCCTGCTCGCCTCCGGCGCGCTCTACGTGACGTCCGACCGGCTCTCGCTGCTCCAGCGGCGCTCCGAGCTGTCGTACGAGCAGCTCACCCGCCACATCACGCTCGCCAACCACGCCGGCCGCTACATGCGGGAGGCGGCGGAGATCTCCCTCGGCGGCGGCGACACCGAGGAGCTCCGTCACCTGACCGAGGTCGTCGCGCGGGACCTCGCCGCGGTGGAGGCGCTCGAGCGGGCGTGGGTCGAGCACCCGCACCTCCGCGCGGAGCCGGGCGAGGCGCGTGAGGACGACGAGCGCCTGCGAAAGATGCGCGCGAGCCTCGCGAGGATCACCGGGGACGTGGGCGAGGTGTCCCGCATGGCGAGCGGCGGGGAGCGGCTCGCCGCCAACCGGCGGTTCGTGGAGCGCCCCGAGGCGGAGTACGAGCGCGGGTTCGTGCCCCACATCGACGCGGCCATCCGCGACGCGCGGCGCGACGTCGCGCGGAACGCCGCGGCGGCGGGCCGCGCGAGCGCGCGGATCCGGGTCGCCAGCGTCGCCCTGATGACGGCGGCGCTCGTGCTCCTCGTCGTGCTCCTCGGCGGGCTCCTGCGCGCGATGGCGCGGGGGTTCGGCGCGCTCGCCGAGTGCTCGCGGCGCATCGCCGGCGGCGACCTCGACTACCGCGTGCCCGACCTCGGGAAGCACGAGTTCGGGCGCATCGGCGCCGCGCTCCGCCACATGGCCGAGAGCCTGCGCGAGGCCCAGGAGTCGCGGCTGCGCGTCGAGCGGCTCGCCGCCATCGGGCAGCTCGCGGCGAGCGTCGGCCACGAGCTCCGCAACCCGCTCGGCGCCATCCGGAACGCGGCGTACTACCTCAAGAAGCGCCTCGCCGGCACCGAGCTCGGCGCCGACGCGCGCGTCGCCCAGCTCCTCGTCCTCATGGAGAAGGAGCTGCTCTCGTGCGCCCGGATCATCGGCGATCTCCTGGACTTCGCGCGGGAGCGCAGGCTCTGCCGCTCCGCGTGCCCGCTCGCGCCCCTCGTGGACGACGCGATGTCGGTCGTGGAGGCGCCCGCGCACGTGCGCCTCGTGAACCAGGTGCCGGCCGCGCTGCCCGTGCCGAGCCTCGACAAGGACCAGTTCCGTCAGGTGCTCGTCAACCTGATCCAGAACGCGGCCGAGGCGATCCCGGCCGGGCGCGAGGGCCGCGTGGTCGCGTCTGCGCGGGTGTGCGACGGCGCGCTGGTCCTGACGGTGGAGGACGACGGGGCGGGGATCGAGGAGGAGCACCTCGCGAGGATCTTCGAGCCGCTCTTCAGCACGAAGCTGAAGGGGACGGGCCTCGGCCTCGCCATCACCGCCGGCATCGTCCGGATGCACGGCGGCGCGATCGGGGTGGAGAGCGCGCCCGGCGCAGGGACGACGTTCATCATCCGGCTGCCGCTCGCGGCGGCGCCGGAGGTACACTCGGCGCAGCCCGCGTGAGCGGGGAAGGGACAGCCGTCGATGGAAGCGACCAGGCGGGTGCTCGTGGTGGACGACGAAGAGGGGATGCGCGCCACCGTCGCCGCGAACCTCGAGCTCGAAGGGTACGAGGTCGTCGAGGCGCGCGACGGCGCGCACGCCCTCGAGCTCGTGCGGCAGCAGCGCTTCGCGCTCGTGCTGACCGACGTGAAGATGCCCGGCCTCAACGGGGTCGAGACGTTCCGGGAGCTCCGGCGGATCCAGCCGGAGCTCACGGTGGTGCTGATGACCGCGTTCGCGATCGAGCAGCTCATCGAGGAGGGGATCGGCGAGGGGGTGTACGCGGTCATCTACAAGCCGTTCTCGATGGATCACCTCATGCGGATCGTCGCGCGGGCGCTCGGGTCGCGCGGGGTGCTCGTGGTGGACGACCTCCCCGCGGTGGCGGAGTCGATCGTGGCGGGGCTCAACGCGGCGGGGCTGCGGGCCGAGGCCGTGTACGACGGGCACACGGCGATCCAGCGCGCGCGCGACGAGGCGGTCGACGTGTGCGTGCTCGACCTGCTCATGCCCTCCCTCGACGGGGTGAAGACGTACGAGCAGCTCCGGCGGATGAGCAGGCCGATCACGGTGATCGCGATGACCGGCCACGCGGCGCCGGAGCTGATCCACGCGTTCACGAGCCGGGGCGGGTACGCCTGCCTGCACAAGCCGTTCGGCGTGCGCGAGCTGATGCACACGATCGCGCGCGCCAGGAGCGATCCAGGGACATGCTGAGGGCAGAGGGGGCCGCATGCGCGTGACGGTGCTGCTCGTGGACGACGACGCGTCGTCGCGGATGGTGCTCGCGACGCTGCTCGAGGACGAGGGCTTCCAGGTCGACCTGGCCGGCTCGTTCGCCGAGGCCGGCCGCATGCTCGCGGCGGAGGGGGCGGCGTACGATCTCGCGCTGCTCGATCAGAACCTCGGCGACGGCCGCGGCACCGACCTCCTGCCGGCGCTGCGGGCGCGCCTGCCGGCCGCGAAGGCGGTGGTGCTCAGCGGGTGCGGCGAGGACGACCTCAGCGGGGCGCCGGCGCCCGACGCGGTGCTCGCCAAGGGGATCGGCTTCCCGGAGCTGCTCGAGCGGCTCCGGCGGCTCGTCGGCTGACGCCTCGGGCGCCCGGGCTATCGCTCTTCGGGCGCCTGCACGTCGCGGGGGTGGAGCGGGGCGGCCCCGGTCTCGGCGCAATCGCAGACCTGGCAGCCGTTCCGGTCGGTCACGCAGCGGGTGTCGAGGCCCGGGCACAGGGGGCGATACTCGGTCGGGCAGGTGCCCTGCGCGGCCGCCGAGCTCGACACCGTGGTCGCGGGGGACACCGCCGGGCACGGCGAGAAGCCGTGGTTGCACGCGTGGCCGCACCCGAGGGCGCCGCCGGCGGCGAGCGCGGAGAGCGCGGCGAGCAGCACGAGCAGCATGTCGGAGCGGACGGCGCGCGCCGTGACGCAGCGCCGGGCGGGGGCGGGCTTGAGGCGGCCCTCGCCGGGCGGGGCGGCGTCGCGCGGGCCGGCGAGCCGCTCCCGCTCCGCTCGGGCCGGAGGGCGCGCCTCGGCGCCGGTCAGCGAGAGGTCGTCCAACGCGCCTGTCTGTACGTGTTTGATCCTAAGCATGATCCGCCGTCCCCTCGAAGCGCGGAGGCTCCGCGAGCCCGCAACCTTTCATGCTATGGGGGGCCGGCCTCGCTGGCAAGCGCGCGCATTTTTCCGTTCGTGGCACCGCTTCCGCCGCCGGACGCGCGGTGCGATGGCCGACGTGAGCGAACCTGGGAGCACGGCGGGGACGGCTCCGAGCCCAGTCCTCCATCCTCGATCGGCGGAGCTGCGGGCCTCACGCCTGGGCGGGCTGATAGAACGGGTGTCCGGGCACGTTGAGGTTCAGGAAGGTGATCTTCTCGCCGAGCCAGTGATCCCGCCGGGCGGCGTCGCCGCGCTCCTCGTGATAGCGCGCGAGCAGGTCGTAGCTCGACAGGGAGCCCAGGTCGTGATCGTGAAACGCCTTCCGGAACAGGTCCTCTGCGGCGCCCGGGCGCCCTCCGCGCGCCAGCGCGTCGGCGGCGCGGCAGAGCTCCGCGAAGCGCTCCTCCGAGAGACTCGGCTTGTCCCGCAGCGCGTCCGGATGCAGGAACTCCCTGGAGACGAGCGCCTCCAGCGTTCCGTTCATGTAGCAATCGAGGATCAGGTGGATCCGATCCTCGGAGCCGCGGTTGCAGGCGCCATGGCGCGTCTGGTGAGGAGACAGCTTCCAGAGAAACCCGCTCTTCATGTGGACCGAGCGCGAGGGCAGGACGATGACCGCGTCCGGGTTGGTCTTCAGGGGAACGTGGAGCCGCAGCCGGGGAACGCGGCTCAGGTTGTGAGCCCCGTAGTCGGTGTGCTCCCACAGGAACGCGCCGGGATCGAGCCGCAGCAGCCTGACCCACATCAGCTTGAGGCCTGACCCCTCGACGAAGGCGCGGACCCGGGGCAACCGCGGGACGACCTCGGTGGGGACGGGCGTGCCGTCGGCGAGATCGTTCTCCTGCGAGTCTCCGGTCGCGTTGTAGAGCGCGGCCGTCTTCCAACCGCCCGACTGATACCGCGAGTAGTTCTCGGTCCACGGGATGTCGGCGCGCGCGACGTCTTGGAGCATGCCGGCGACGACGTCACGGGGGATCTCTCTGAGCTGGGACGTGTACTTCAGCATGAGGCCTCCATTCGGCGGCGCCCGGCGCAAGGGGGGATGGTGGGCGAGCCGCGTCCATCGACGTCGATGGGCCGCCGCGGCGACCGGGCTTGATCCCGGGCGCCCCCTGATACTACTAAGGTAACTTAGTTGCAAATGAAATGAAGTCTATGTAGAGCGGCACCGGCGATCGCCGTCGCGCTGGCGCTCTCCTCGCCGCGTACGCGCGGGCCGAGGCGCGCGGGGCCCGTCGTGCTCATCGCGCGCTGAGCCCGAAACCGTGGTCACCGGAGCCACCTGCATGCGCCGTGATCACGAGACGCCCGAGCGGTGAGAGATACATGCAAACAAGTTGCATTTGTGTGAGCCCTGTCGTAGATGGCGGTCGAGGAGAGGACAGGTGA
The DNA here is from genome assembly GCF_028553905.1 of Sorangium sp. So ce836. Taxonomy (NCBI): domain Bacteria; kingdom Pseudomonadati; phylum Myxococcota; order Polyangiales; family Polyangiaceae; genus Sorangium; species Sorangium sp. So ce836. Next base: position 13,881,483 of record NZ_CP102233.1, read on the forward strand.
CCATCTCGGCAGCTCCTCCCATGGCGGTCTCCCCGGCCTCGACCCCCCTGGCCGAGGCTGCCCGGGAGCTCGTGGAGGCGGGTCGATTCCTGAGCCTGCGCGACGCCGTGCCGGCCACGAGCGGCAATCTCTCGCGCCGGCTCGACGCGCGCACGGCGGCGATCACGCGCTCCGGTGTGGACAAGGGCGAGCTGTCCGACGCCGATATCCTGGTGGCGGACCTCCACGAGCCGCCGCCGGCGGGCTCCTCGGCGGAGACGCCGCTGCACCTCCAGCTTTACCGCGAGCGCCCCGGGGTGGCCGCCGTGCTGCACACCCACTCGATCGTCAGCGCGCTCCTGTCCTCGCTGCGCGAGGGCGAGGGAGAGATCCCGCTGCGCGGCTTCGAGCTGCTCAAGGCGCTCGGCGACACGCGCACCCACGAGACCACCGTCGTGGTCGCCGTCTTCCCCAACGACCAGGACGTCCCGCGGCTCGCCGAGCGCGTGTCCGCGGAGCTTGCCCGTCGCCCGGAGGCGGTGGGCTACCTCATCGCGGGTCACGGGCTCTATGCCTGGGGCCGCTCCATGCGCGAGGCGCGCCGCCACACCGTGGCGCTGGAACACCTGCTCACCTACGAGCTCGAGAAGATGAGGTTGCGCCGATGAGCCATCTGACCATCTATCCTGACGATCAGCCGGGTACGCCGTCGGGCGTGTACACCGATGTCGACGACATCCGCCGCGAGCTCGGCGCGGTCGGCGTCCGCTTCGAGCGCGTGGACGCGTCCGTTCCGCTGCCGGACGGCGCCGGCCAGGACGAGGTGCTCGCCGCCTACCGCCACGTGGTGGAGGCCGAGCGCGCGGCGCACGGCTACGAGATCGTGGACGTGGTGCGGATGAAGCCGGACGCGCCGAGCGCGGAAGAGGCGCGAAAGAAGTTCCTCTCCGAGCATACGCACGCCGAGGACGAGTCCCGCATCCTGGTGGAAGGCAGCGGCTGCTTCTACCTGCACGCCGGGCAGCAGGTGCTCCAGATCGTGTGCACGCGCGGCGATCTCATCCGCGTGCCCGCCGGGATGCGGCACTGGTTCGATATGGGACCCCGGCCCCTGTTCGCGGCCATCCGCTTCTTCGAGCGGCCGGAGGGCTGGGTGGGCGGCTTCACCGGCAGCGCCATCGCGGACCTGTTCCCCAGGTACGCGCCGTGAGCGGGGCGCGGCCGCTCTTTCCGGAGCCGATGAAGAGGGACGCCTGACGGGCCGGTCGGGCCCGCCGCGGCGGGCCCCTCAGACCCGGCGCAGCCTCTCCGCCGCGCGCTCCAGCGTCTCGTCCCGCTTGGCGAAGCAGAACCGCAGGACCGGCCCGGGCTCCACGCCGGAGAGGAACGGGGAGATCGGGATCGCGGCGACGCCGTGCTCGCGGATGAGGCGCAGCGCGACGTCGGCGTCTCGCTCGGCCGTGATCGCGGAATAATCGAGGAGCTGGAAATACGTGCCCTCGCACGGCAGCGGGCGGAACCGCGAGCCCTCGATGAGCCTCAGGAAGAGATCCCGCTTCGCCTGGTAGAAGGCCGCGAGCTCGGCGGCGAGCGGGTCGCGCATCACGACCTCGGCATACGCGTGCTGGGTGGCCGCGTTCACCGCGAAGGTCACGAACTGATGCACCCGCTGGATCTCGGCCGAGAGCGGCTGCGGCGCCGCGCAATAGCCCACCTTCCAGCCGGTCGTGTGGTACGTCTTGCCGAAGGAGCTGATGACGACGGAGCGATCCGAGAGCTCCGGATACCGCGCGAGGCTCTCGTGGCGGCGCCCGTCGAAGAGGATGTGCTCGTAGACCTCGTCGCCGACGACGAGGACGTCCCGCCCGTCCACGACCTTCGCGAGCTCGCGCATGTCGTCGGCCGACAGCGCCGTCCCGGTCGGGTTGTGCGGCGAGTTGATGAGCAAGAGCCGCGTGCGCGGCGTGAGCGCGCGCCGCACCTCGTCCCAGTCGACGCGGTACTCCGGAAAGCGGAGCGTGACGAACACGGGGGTCCCGCCGTTCAGCTGCACGGCCGGCGCGTACGAGTCGTAACAGGGCTGGAACAGGATGACCTCGTCCCCGGGCCGGACGAACGCCGTGATCGTGCTGAAGATGCCCTCGGTCGCGCCCGAGGTGACCGTGATCTCGGTCGCCGGATCGTAGCGGCGGCCATAGAGCCGCTCGATCTTCGTCGCCAGCGCCTCGCGCAGGGCCAAGACGCCCTGCATGGGGGCATACTGGTTGTGGCCGGCGCGCATGTGCCGGGCCACCGCCTCGACGAGCTCCGGCGCGCAGTCGAAATCCGGGAAGCCCTGCGACAGGTTGATGGCGCCGTGCTCGTTCGCGAGGCGCGTCATCACCGTGAAGATGCTGACGCCGGTCGACGGCAGCTTCGAGGGGAGCAGGGGCGTGGTCATGGAGGGGTCCTCGGCCGGGGTTCGACAGGCCGGGACCCTAGCATGCGGCCGCCTCAGCCGGCGCTCCGGTCGTGCCCAGGCCGCTCGGCGATGATCACCGAGTTGATCACCTCGTCGTGCGGGTGGATCTCCAGGAGCGGCTCGAACGGCGCCATCCCGTGGATGTCGACCTCGGGGTAAAGGAGCGTGCGCAGGCGCTGCGAGCTGCGGACGAGGAGCAGGGCGCCCGGGCGCATGGCCCCGTGCAGGTGGTGGAGAAGGCGGCTCTTCTCGCGCCGGTTCATGCCGACGAGCGCGGCCAGGAACACGCAGTCGAACTCCGAGAGATCGGAGCAGGACAGGGCGTCGGCGCAGACGAACTCGAGCCTCTCCGACAGCCCGAGCCGCCGCGCGAGCGCGCGGGCGCCTTCGCACGCCTCCTCGTCGACGTCGATGTTGCTGACCGGGAGGCGATGGCGCTCCGCGAGCAGGATCGAGGTGAAGGGGAGCGGGCCGGAGCCGATGAACAGCACGCGCCGCGGCAGCTCGTCGCGCACGCCCCGCAGGCTGGAGAGCTCGAGCCGGGTTAGCTTCTCGTAATTGACGGCGTAGGGGAAGCTCCGGAGCTCGGCCGCCGGGTCGTCCGCGGCGGCGATGCGCCGCGCCCAGTGGCGCTCCAGCTCGAACTCGCCGCGCGAGCAGACGCGCCACAGGCCCTCGCGGATCCCGCTCACGACCGGATCGCCGAGCACCTCGTCGACCTCGCCGCGCGACCGGGACATGGAGATGCTCACGAGCTCGTTGAACAGGTGGTTCACCCGCTGGCTCGGCTCGAGGGAGCCCATGGTCGCGAGCTCCTGGTAGATGCGGTGGATGCGTGTTGAAAGCGAAGAATCGGTGACCGGGTTCATGGGGCCCTCCAGATCAGCGGAGCCGTTCGTCAGGGTCGGTGTGCCAGGGCAAGGGCGCGGCGCTCCCCTCGTAAACAGGCGGCAAGAGCGCGCGGAGCCGCGCCGCGGCCTCGCCGCGCCAGCCCGCGGGCACGTACGGCAGCCGCTCATCGAGGCCCGTCCGGAGCGTGAAGCGGGCGCGGACGCACTCGGGTAAATCTCGGCAGGCCGGGATGTACCAGAGGCTCAGCGCGGTTCGCTCCGCGTCGCTGTCGTTCGCGTGCGTGGCGTGCAGGAGGCGCACGTCGACGACGACCAGATCGCCCGCCCTGACCGGGATCGAGACCTCGTCGGGATAGCCGTGGAACGCGGGCGCGCTCGGATCCCGCATGCGCTCCAGGTCCGGGATGCTGGCCCCGCGCAGCGGCTCATGGAGCGGGTGGCGCCTCCTGTGGCTGCCCGGGATGACGCGGAGACAGCCGTTGTGGGGTGTCGTGTCGACGAGGTAATAGATGAGGATCAGCTCGTGCGGATCCGGCTCGTACGCGGCCGGGTGACTCCAGATCGTGCAGTCCTGGTGCCAGAACGTCCGCGGCGTCCTCGGCAGCTTGTTGAAGACGATGCCGTGCTCGTAGCGCGGCTCGTCGAACCCGAGGCGACGGAGCTCGGCGAGGGCCCGCGGGTGTCCGATGAGGTCGACGAACCCCGGCTCTCGCAGGATATCGAGCAGGCTGCCGATCGCGGCATGCTTCTCCTGGTAGTCCCTGGCCTGCTGCGGCGCGAGGATCCCGCTTGCGAGCGCCTGGTAGCGGCGCACCTCGTCGGGCTCGAGGACGCCGGGGACCACGGTGTACCCCTCGGCGAGGAGGCGCCCCCGGTCCGTCCTCCATGGCAGCGCTACCGGAGGAGGGCTCGCGATCGGCTCATCCATCACATTCATAAGGACTCCCTTCTCCAGCTACGTGCCCTTCAACATCGGCGCCGCTGTCGGCCGGCGGCAGCGCACGCGACGCGCGGCGGGAGCCGAGCGCGAGCTCCTCGGGCGTGCCGTGCGACCTCGAGATCGGGCGCGCCGCGCGCGAGGGCTCCGCCGCACGGCTCCAGACGTCGCTGCGCCAGGGGCATGACGGGACCGCCGGGGGCTCGCTGCCGCCGGCAGGCCCCTTATGCGATAATAGACGACGAATGTCAATTGCAAAACAGTTGCGATTGCGAGCGCGCGTGGCGGAGCCGGCCTGTCATCTCCCGGTCCGGCGCGACCCGGATCAGGCGGCGCGCGACGGGGAGAGGTGCGGCGCCTGGCGCCGGAGGATGCCCTCGGCCGTGTACAGGCGGGAGAACAGGTTGCGCGTGGCCGGGTCCGGGTCCTCCCAGAGCCGCCTCAGGGTTCGCCGATCGATGAGGCCGGTGCCGCTCAGCACGCAGCCCGGGTCGAAGAGGATGGCTGCCCTCTCCAGGAACGGCCTCGAGAACCACATCTCCGCGGGGATGGGGAAGCCTTGCTTCTTGCGCGAGGCGATGACCGGAGGAACGAGATCCGCGAGGGCCTGTTTGTAGATTCCCTTCTCGTGGCCGTCGAGCTGCTTCAGCTTGCTCTGGAAGGCGAACGCGCTGCGGACGAGCCCGGCGCTCGCGAGGGGCGAGCGGGCCTCGACGCTGTGGCGCATGCTGATGAGATCCATCTGCCGGAACTCGTAGACGACGAGCCGGCCGTGGAAGTGAAGGAGCTGCACGGCCTGCAGGCTGTCGAGCGGCCAGTCGCGGTACAGCGAGAGGATCTCGCGGTATTTGGCGGTCGTCAGCCGCGCGGCGTCGTGGTGCGGCATGAGCTGCCCGAGGTCGGCCGTCCCGCACCAGCGGAAGGTCGCGTCGTAGCGCTCGGCGAGATCGGAGAGGGGCACGTCCGCCATCGCCCGGCCGTAGGAGTAACCGTCGAAGATTTCGTCTGGCCCGCTTCCGGAGAAGATGACGCGCGCCTCTCGCCCGGCCTCCTCGAACAGCCGGATGAGGCACGGCGCCTCCTGGGAGCCCAGCGGCTCGCCGGCGATGGCGATCCACCGGTCGAGGTAAGCGCAGTAGTCGGTGTCCGACAGCGTGAGCTCGGTGTGCTTCGAGGAGAGCTCCCGGGCCAGCTCTCTCGAGTAGGCGAACTCGTCGAAGACGCTGGTGCTCCGCGGGAGGAGCTGACCCGTCGGCCGAAAGCCGATCGAGAACGTCCTCATCCCGAGGCCCGCCCGGCGCGCCGCCGCGAGCACGGCCGTGGAGTCGATCCCGCCGCTCAGCAGGAGGCCGTATGGGACCTCCAGATCGAACGTCCTGCGGCAGCCGTCGACGACGGCGTCCCTGATCTCCTGCTTGATCGCGGGGACATCGGTCCTCGACAGATCGCCGTGCGGGACCCTGTAGAAGCGCCCCGTCTCCTGCCGCTCCGGCGTCCTGGTCAGCCAGGTGCCGGACTCGAGCTTGCGGATCTGCCGGACGTGCGTCGCGCTGCCGAGGATGAAGCGGTGGGCGGTGAACTCCGCGAGGCCGTCGAGATCCCAGTCCTTCCTCCGGTAAGGATCCTTGATGAGCGGATCGATCTCCGAGGCGAAGACCAGGGCGTCGTCGTCTTCCCACAGATAGACGGTCTTCTGGCCGGTCGGGTCGCATGCGATGAGGCCCGTCTGCGTCGCGCGGTCGAAGAGGGCGAAGGCGAACATGCCCTCGAGCTGCTCCAGGCAGGCGAGCCCCCAGGCCTCGTACGCCGCGAGGATGACCTCGGTGTCCGAGGCGGTCCTGAACGGGAAGCCCGACAGCCGCTCTCGCAGGTCGCGGTGGTTGTAGATCTCGCCGTTGTAGACGATGGCGAGGCGCCCATCGATCGAGGTGAGCGGCATGTCCGCGCCCGGGTTTCCGGCGTCGGTGATGCGCAGCCGGTTGCTGCCGAGGAGCGCCCAGCCCGCGCACTGCAGGGCGCCCCGCGCGTCCGGCCCGCGGTGGTGCATCGCCTCGAGGAGCGAGGCCATCTCGTCGTGCTGCGCGGCCGCGATGGGCCGCTTCTTGTTGAAGATGCCGGCGATGGAACACATCGAGCACTCTCCTTTGGAGGAGGAACGGCGGCCCGCGGGGGCGGGCGTCAGGCGGCGACGGGCTCTCGAGAGCGCGCCGGGAACGCCTGCGGCACGAGCCTCGGGAGCGCCAGCTGGAGATAGAGAGAGCGGGCCAGGCTGAACAGGAGGAAGGCCATCCAGAGACCGTGGTTGCCCCAGCGGGTCGAGAGGACGAGCCACGCCGCGAAGAAGACGACGGTGGCGGCGAGCAGCGAGTTGCGGACGGGGCCAGCGCGGGTCGCGCCCGTGAACACGCACTCGAGGATCATGCTCCAGAAGATCGCGAGCGGGAACAGGACCATCCAGACGTAGTAGCGGCCCGTCGTCTGCAGGATGGACTCCACCGGGGTGAACAGCCCGAGGATGGCCGGCTGCGCGAGGATGCACCCGAGGCTGATGGCCAGCGCAGATGTCGCGGCCGTCCAGAACGAGAGCCGCAGCGTGTCGTGGAAGCGCTGCCGGGACTGAGCCCCGATCGCCTGGCCGGAGAGCATCCCCGCGGTGTTGCCGAGCCCGCCGAGCGCGCTGGAGATGACGATCTGCATGTGCATGAGGATCGCGTTGACGGCGAGGACCTCGGGGCCGAGGAGCGCGCTCTGGCGGGTGATCCAGCCGAAGACGCCGAGAAGGCAGGTGGTCCGCACCAGCACGTCGCCGTTCACCCGCCACATCCGGGTGATGGCGTGGAGATCGGCGAAGTCCTGCCACCGGAGATGGACGCCGTGAAGGTGGCCTCTCTGCCAGATCACGAGGAAGCCGACGAGGACCTTGCTCACCTCGGCCAGCACGGTGGCCCAGGCGACGCCGCTCACCCCGAGGCCGAGCACCTCGACGAAGGTGACGGTCAGGATGAGGTTGAGGAGGTCCATCCCGACAGCGAGGAGCATGGCCCACCGCACCTCGGCCATGCCGATGAGCCAGCCGGCGACCACGTAGCCCATGAGCACCGCAGGCGCCCCCCAGATGCGCGCCTCGTAGTAGGTCGCCGCGTGGGACTCGACCGCTCCGTGGGCCCCCATCAGATGGAGCCCGGCGGCCTCCAGCGGGGACTTCAGCAGCAGAAAGACGCAGCCGACCAGCCCCGCGAAGACCAGCGGGCGAAACAGCTGCAAGGCCGCCTCGCGGCGGTCCTCGGCGCCGCGCGCCTGGGCGGCGAAGCCGCTCGTGCTGGTCCTGAAGAAGCCGAGGAGCCAGTAGAGCGTGTTGAAGATCTGGCTGCCCACGGCGACTCCACCCATCGTCGCCGCGTCGCCGAAATGCCCCATGACGGCGGTGTCGGTGGCGTTCATGATGGGCCCCGACAGCCCCGCGAGGGTCAGGGGAAGCGCGAGCTTCCAGTACGACCCGAAGCTCAAGGGCGGCTGGCCGGGCTCGGTTCGGTGCTGGGCCATCGGTCGAATCCTCGTCAGCGCTCGTCCAGCGTGAAGGAGAGGAGGTGGGTCAGGATCCTGTCGTAGGGAGCAGACCAGGTCTTCCGCCTCAAGATCTCGAGCCTGAAGCCCCGCCGCAGGGCGTGCGCCACGATGCCCCGGAGGTCGCTCGCGTTGGACAGCACGGTGACGACCCTGCCGCCCGGCGCGAGCAGCTCCCGCGAGGCGATCTCGTCGAAGAAGCGGACCATGATGGCGGAACCCGAGAAGTTCACGCGGGTGAGATCGGGGTCGTCCGAGCGGAGCGGGTTGGCGGGCGGGTTGAAGACGATCACGTCGGCGCGCTCGCCGCGCGGCAGCGAGGAGAAGAGATCCGAGACGAGGAAGCGATGCCGGTCGGGATCGCGCGGCCCCGTGTGCCGCTCGAAGCTCGCGCGGCTCGACGCGACGCTCGCTTCGTGGATGTCCATGGCATGGATCTCCCGGGCGCCGCGCCGTCGCGCGAGGACGGGCTCGACGCCCGCCCCGCACCCCATCACGACGACCGAGGCGCCCTGCGTCTCGACGAGGCCGTCGTGGAGGGCGTCGAAGATCACCTCGCTCGTCCCGCCCGGCACGAGGACGCCGGGCGGGACCGAGAACTCGAGCCCGCGGTAGGCGTAGTCGCCTCCCGCGACCTTGGTGCCCCGGTTGACCCGCTCGATCTCCTCGGCGGGGAGCGTGGGCGGCAGCGAGAGATAGAGGGCCCTCTGCGGCTCGCGGAGCGCGGCGAGCTCGCCAGGGGTGAAGAGCAGACCGTCGATGTCCTCGATTCGCGGCGTTCGATCATCCATGGCTCACGTCTCCCGCGCGTCCGTGTCGCGCGTCAGCAGCCCGCAGCGGCGACTCGGGGGCTCCTCGCCGGCGGATGGCCGGACCGGACCCCTCCTCGCGGCGGCCGCCTCTTCCCGCGCCGGGGTCGCGTCGATGCGGCGGACGGCCCGCGGGAGCAGGACGCCGAGCAACGCGAGCATGCCGAGGAGCCCCGCGAGCGCGGAGAGGTGCACCGGCTGTCCGGCGCCCGCGAAGCGGTGGCGCGGCACCGCGTCGATGTCGAACGCCGCGAGGCCCTTGTCGTTGAAGATGAGCGGATAAAAATAGTGCTTCAGCTGCTCGTGGTAGACGGCGATGCTGTCCCGGAAGGCGAGCTCCGTGGCCATGTCCGTGCCCGCCATCCGGTCGAGCAGGAGCTGCAGCGCGAGGGGCGGCAGGGCGAGCGCGGCCCGCTCGGTCCAGCGCTCCCGGCGCGCGAGCGCCGCGTGGTACGCCTCGACCTCCCGGGCGACGTGCGCGTCGCCCATCTCGTGCATCGCATAGTACCAGGGCCAGGAGAACCGGTCCTCGGGCACCGGGGTCGCGGCCCACGCGGGGCGCCGGGCGAAGAACGGATCGAGCGTGGCGCGCTTCGGCCGGTCCCAGCCGGCGTTCATCTCCTGGCGCTGCGCGAGCGTGAGCTCGACGCCGCCGCGGGCGGGAGAGGCCGTGAGGATCGCGAGGTTGACGAGCGCGGGCAGAAGCACGCCAAAGGCCATCCAGGCGCCCACGAGCGCGATGGCGTTCCACGCGGACGAGCGGCGCAGCGAGGCCACGAGGAACACGAGGACGAACCAGAGGGCGACGTACGCGAGCGAGGCGAGCGCGAAGGCGCCGGCGCGCGCGTCGAGCGGGAGGCCGAGCCAGGCGGCGGCGAAGGCGAACAGCGCGAGCGCGACGGCGGAGACCAGCGCGGCGCGCAGCGCGAGCCGGACGGCGAGCAGGCGCGACAGGGGCGTCGGCTGGGAGCAGACGAGCGCCTCGGTGCCGAGGTCGTCGTCGCGCGAGCGGACATCGTAGCTCACGCCGATGATGAACAGCGGGACGAGGAAGATGAGGACGAACCCGTAATCGAAGCTGCCGGCGAGCTGCTTGAGCGGGTTGGCGATGTCCGTCTGGTAGAGCTGGGGCACGAGGCCGATGAAGCGCAGGTGCCGGCTGTAGGGGTGCACGTCGCGCAGCCCGGTCGACAGCGCCGTCCATTCGTTCGGCGCGTGCGCGATCGGCATCGCGAGGTAATAGAGGACGAGGCCGAGATCGTCGTTCGGCGCGTGGGTCTTGCGGAGATAGCGCTCCTCCTCCCGGAGCGCAGGCTCGAGCGCCGCGATGACCTCGCGCTCCGCGGCGACGCGGGCCGCGCCGTCCACGATGGCGGCGGCGCCGGCCGCGAGCAGGAGCGCGGCGGTGACGAGGAGCACCCGCGCGCGGAGGAGCTGGCGGAGCTCGAGGCGAGCCCATGCGAGAAAGGGGCTCATGTGGCCTCTCCGTCGCGGCGGGTGAAGAGCGCGACGCCGAGCGAGAGCGCCGCCGCCCAGGCGAGCACCGCGAGGCCCGCGGGCGCGACGCGCGACAGCGCCCAGCCGGCGGGAGGCCGCCTGTGCTGGAAGGGGGAGAACTCGCCCCACTCGGCCCGATCGACCCGCTGCGCCTTGTCGTTGTGCCAGCGGATCTTGGTGGTGTGCAGGTGATTCAGGTGCTGGATGAAGGCGTAGCGGTGCGCCTCGGCCTGCTGCTCGAAGTCGACGAGGTGGTGGGCGTCGGTACCCGCGAGCCCCATCGAGAACGACCGTATCGCGAGCAGCGGCGTGAACAGGCCAGCCCGGAGCGCGAGCCCGTCCTGGGCGCGGTGCGCGTCGAACAGGCGCGTATAATAATCATTGAACAGCTCGGTGGTGATCCGCTCCCCCTCGCGCATGACGATGCCTCCGTAGTTCACCGGGAGGTCCTCGACGCGCGACGCGCCGTGCTCGGCCAGGGTGCGGCGCTGGAGCTCCTGGAAATGGGGGTTACTGGGATCGTGGCTGTCGCCGACGTCGCGGATGGCGCGCGCGAGGTCGAGCTCGACCTGGGCCCGCGAGGGCGTCGGGTGGAGGCGGCTCGCGGCCTGGGTGGCGAGCCGCGGCACGACGATCCAGAGCGCGACCCAGAGGCCGAGCAGCGTGAGGAGGGCGGCCTGCGCGCGGCGGTGGAAGGACGAGACGAGCACGCCGAGCGCCGCGCAGGCGACCAGATAGACGGCGTAGCCGCCCGCGAGGAGGGCGGCGCGCAGGAGCGTGTCCCCGGAGGCGTCGAGGACGCCTGTGAGCAGCGCGCCCGCGAGCGCGAGCGCGAGGAGCGGCGCGAGCCACAGCGCGACGGCGAGCAGCGCCCCGAGGGCCTTGCCGGCGATGAGCACGCGCGCGGTGACGCCTTGCGAGATCGCGAGGGCCCAGGTGCCCGCCTCGCGCTCGCCGGCGACGCTGGCGAAGGTCATGCAGAAGATGAGCAGCGGGAGCAGCGCCTGGAGGACGAAGGCGGCGCTCGGGGTCCCGAAGCGCGCGAGCTCGCTCGACTGCGCGGCCTCGCTGAAGCTCAGGGCGTTGCGCTGGTGCGGCTCGAGGAAGATGGATGTGCCGGCGAAGGACTCGAGCCCGGGATCGAAGAAGCCGAGCGGGCTCGGGGGGCGGAAGGCGAAGGACCCGTAATGGGCGGCGCGGTGCGGGTGGCGGTCGGGCTGCTCGACCCACTGGCGGTGGACGAGCTCCTGGAGGGCGGCGCGCTGGCGGGCCTCCGCGGTGTGGCGCGCGGCCTCGAGCAGGAACGCCGCGACGAGGAGCGCCGCGACAAGCGCGGCGGCGACGCGGAAGGTGCGGTTGCGGAAAGCGCGGATCGCCTCGTGCCGCGCCGCTGTGAAGAGGGCTCTCATGCGCTGACTCCCTGAGGGGGCTCGTCGGACCGCGGCAGCGTCAGAAGGTCAAGGTGCCAGTCACGTACGCCGAGCGACCGTTGCCCGGGTTGTGCTGGGCCCCTACGGCGCCGAAGTCCTTGTACCAGATGGATGTGTCGTACGACTGGTCGAGCAGGTTGTTCACCTCGGCGCCGACCGAGAGGGCCTCGGTGACGTCGTAGGCCGCGCTCGCGTTGACGACGACGTAGTCGCCGACCTTTCGCGCGCCGTGCTCCTCGGTGAAGTTCTCCTTGTTTAGGTAGTAACCGCCCTGCGCGTAGCAAAAGAGCGAGACGAGCAGATCCTGCACGGGGTGGAGGTCGATTCCCCCCTTGGCGCTGAAGCTCGGGACGTGGTTGAGCTCCTTGCCCTTGTTCGGGGCGAGCGCCGGCCCGGGCTCGACCTGCTCGGAGAGGGTGCGGCTGAACGCGCCCCACACCGAGAGGAAATCGAACGGCCGCAGCGTGAGCTCGACGTCGAAGCCGCGCCGCAGCGTCTCGCCGACGTTCTCGACGTCGCCGGAGCCGTCGCCCTTGTCCCGCACCTCGCCGCTCGCGCGCTGCTCCCAATAGGCGAGGTGGCTCTTGACCCACGGGAAGACGCTCGATCGATGGCCGACCTCCCAGCCGTCGTTGATCGACGGATCGAGCGGCGTGCTCTGGACGGCAAAAGCGCCCTTGCCCGTGCCGATCTGGAACGTGCGCCCGTAATTCGCGTACAGGCTCTGCCCCTTGACGGGCGTGACCATGACGCTCGCCTTCGGCTGCCAGATGAAGCCGTAGTCGTTGAGGTCGCGATCGACCCTGCGGGCCGACTCGCCCTCGGGCTGCTCGAGGAACCTGCCGGCGCCGGCCAGGCGATCGGCCCGCAGCGCGGCGACGAGCTTGATCGGCTCGATCGGGCTCGCGCTCGCCTGCACGTAGGAGCCGACGGCGTGGAGGGCGAAGTCCTCGTCGCGGAGCGCGGGGCCTTGCCGTTTTCGCTCGACCGTGGGGATGCGCTGGTATCGGCTGTCCTGGCGCTGGTAGTCGACCCCCCACTCGACGGTGAGGCCGAGCGCCCGGGGGTCGCGCGCGCGGTACGTGAGCACCGAGATCGCGCCGTACTGCCGATCGTCCTCGACCCGGAGCTGCTGGTCGAGGTCGGGATCGAACTTCACCCACCGGTCCCGCAGGAACGCCTGTCCGTAGCCCTTCAGCTGCCACGAGAGGCCGTCGGCGAGCTCGTGGTCCAGGTGGACGCTCGCGTGGAGGGTCGTCTGCCGGCCGCCGTCGGTCGCCGCGTGGGCCGGCGACGTCGTGGGGCGCGAGCGCGCGTCGTCGCCGGACAGGTAGCCGGGGGCGTCGGCGTCGAGGAGCATGCCGCGCAGGATGAGCCCGACCCGGAGCTCCCTGGACGGCTCGTAAAACCACTTGGCCGAGCCGGCGATCCGGTCGGTCCTCGCGTGATCGCGGTAGCTGTCCGAGCCGCGGTAGCCGGCGAAGTAGGTCTGGCTCAGCGCGTCGCGCTCGGTCGCGACGAGCACCTGGGGCTCGACGGTCCAGAAGCTCCCGGCGAGGAGCCGGGCGATGCGCTCGTTCCCCGTCTTGCGGGTGATGACGTTGATGTTGCCAGCGACGTTGTTCAGCCCGTAGCGCGGGTCGTTCGTGCCCTTGACGACCTCCATCCGCTCGATCTCGAGCGGGAAGACGGCCTTCATGTCGGGGAGGCCGACGTGGTGGTTGCTGGGGATGCCGTCGATGAGGAGCTTCGTGTGGGCGACGTCGCCCTGCGTGTTGAAGCCGCGGAGCCCGATGTCGGCGTTGATGATGCCCTGGTTGAAGGACTCGATGTAGACCGCCGGCACGCGCCGGAGCAGCTCGAGCGGCTCGGCCGCGCTCTGCTCCTGGATCAGCTCGCCGCCGAGGATGTCGACCGAGGCGACGACGTCGGCGCTGTCGAGCGGGCCGATCCGGTGGCCGACGACGACGACCTCCTCGCCGAGGTCGACGGGCGCCTCGGGCGCCGCGGTCTCGAGGGCGCCTTCCGGCGGCGCCGCGCCTTCGGGGGGCGCCGCCGCGGCGGCGGGGGCGGAGAGCAGCGCGGAGAGCGCGGCGGCGACGCCGGAGGTGCGCGCGCGCGGGGTCATGACAGGGCCTCGGGCGCGGGGGCGGGGGACGCGCCGCTGCGCGAGGGGAGCGGGGGAGTCGCGTCGCCGGGAGGGTCGAAGTGCCGGCGGTACAGCGCGAGGACATCGGCCTCGGACATGCCGGCGGCGCCCGCGACCTCGACGAGCCGGCCGGCCTTCATGACGCCGATCCGATGCGCGATGCTCGCGACGGCGCCGAGGTCGTGGGTCACCATCAGCACGGCGGCGCCGCGGTCGCTCTCGCGCCGGATCGCGGCGCAGAGCTCGCGGACGGCGCCGGGATCCAGCCCCGAGGTCGGCTCGTCGAGGAGCAGGGCGCCGGCGCTCTTCGCCTGCGAGAGGGCGAGGACGACCTTCTGCCGCATGCCCTTCGAGTACCCGCTCGCCGGGCGGTGTACGGCGCCCTCGGGCAGGCCGGCGGCGGTGAGCAGCCGCGAGAGCTCCGCGGAAGAGGGCACGCGCGCCCGCGACAGGCCGAGGAAATACGCGAGGTTCTCGCAGCCGGTGAGGTGCGGATAGAGCCGCACCTGCTCCGGGACGTAGGCGATCTGCCGCCGCGCCGCGATGGGGTCGGGCTCCACGTGGGTGGAGCCCACGTGGGCGGCGCCGGAGGAAGGCCTGATGAAGCCGAGGAAGAGGCTCAGCGTGGTGGTTTTGCCCGCCCCGTTGGGGCCGAGGAGGCAAAACACCTCTCCGGCCGGGACCTCGAGATCGAGCGCGTCGAGCGCGGGGACGCCCCCGTAGGACTTCGAAAGCTTGTTCGCCGTAAGCATGGCAGGTCCGCCGGGGGCGATCGCCCCCGGCGGCGCACGCTATGCGATCGGCCCAACTGAAAGTCAATTGCAAATGTGATGCATTTACATTCGCGTCTCTGCTGAGCCTCGCGGCCGACGCGGCGCTGCCGCAGCTCCGCCGACCTCCCCTGGACGACGCGGCCCGCAGCCTGTTCGCCGGCGCTTCGTGGCGGGTCCGGGTGATCCTGACGATCGTGCGGATCAACCCGGGGGAGGCCGACCGCGCCCGGGACTGGCTGGACGGCGGCGCTCCGCCCGAGGTCGCCTACCGGCTCCGCCCCGGCGCGCCGCGCGCGTGATACGGTGGCCGCCACCGGCGCCGGGGGAGCGGAGCCACGCTCGCCTCCGCGCGCGGCAGACAGGGGGACACATGCGGCTCAAGGACAAGATCGCGCTCATCACCGGGGCGAGCAGGGGAATCGGGAGGGCCAGCGCGCTCGCGCTGGGCCGCGAGGGGGCCGTCGTGGTCGGGGTGGCGCGCACCGCGGCGGACCTGTCGGCGCTCGAGCGGGAGCTCGGCGCCGCGGGCGGGCGCGGGCTCATGATCGAGGCCGACGTCACCCGCGCCGCCTCCGTGGCCGCGTGCGTGGAGCGGGCGATCCGCGAGCTCGGGCGGATCGACATCCTCGTCAACAACGCGGGCATCGGCGGCTACCGGCCCTTCCTCGAGTGGTCCGAGGAGGACTACGACCGCATCATGGCGACCAACATGAAGGGGACGTGGCTGTTCTGCCGCGAGGTCATCCCCCACATGCGCCGCCAGGGCGGCGGCCACATCATCAACGTCGCCAGCGTCGCCGGCCTGCAGGGCTATCCCAACGAGGCCATCTACTGCGCGTCCAAGTTCGCGCAGGTCGGCCTGACGCAGGCGCTCGACCGCGAGTTCTGGCAGGAGAACATCAAGGTGAGCGCCGTCTGCCCGGGCGGCGTCGAGACCCACTTCGCCCTCGGCGACGGGCGCACGGCGGGCTCGGAGCGCATGCAAGGCTTCTCCACCGCGGAGGACGTCGCCGAGGCCGTGGTGCTCGCCGCGCTGCCGCGCGACCGCTCGCGCATCGTTCAGATCGTGATGCGGCCGATGAACGAGGCCACGTAGCGCCGCCCGCTCCGCGCGGACGACGGGCACATTACGTCTTCTTCTTCAGGCGATTGGCCGACGGTCACTCGATGAAGACCACGTGCCAGAACGCCCTTGAATCCTCCATCCCAGCGGACGGCGGCCCGCGGTGGACGAGCGATCCGTGACGCGTCGCCCGAACCGTTCGATCGTCGTCATCCCGGTCCTGCGGTGCCATAGTGGCTTCCACGTGAGGTCACGCTGCGCCGCGGCACGGCTCTTCCTGGTCTCGGCGGCGCTCGCCGGCGGCGCGGTCGCGCGCGCTCAGCCGCCCGCTGCGCCCTTGCGCGTCGAGTATCGCGCGGAGGCTGGATGCCCGACGGAGGCGGATTTTCGCGCGCGCGTCGGCGCCCGCCTCCGCCGGCAGGTCGGGGAGGGGGACGCGGCGAGCGCGTATGTGGTGACCATCGAGCGGCGCGAGCGCCGCTTCATCGGGCGCCTCGGCGTCCGCGCGGCGGGCGGGGCGGTGTCCGATCGCGATGTCGCGGGTGACACCTGCGACGATGTCGTCGCCGCGCTCGCGGTGGTGACCGCGCTCGCCATCGACGCCCAGGCCGGGGACGCGCCCGCCGCGGTCGCGGCGCCGATGCCTTCCGCGTCCGCGAGCGCCGCCGCCGCGCCGACGCCGCCGGCCAGCGCCCCGCTGGCAGGTACCCCGCGGGAAAGCGCCCCGCGGGCCGACAGCGCGTGGGCGCGGCCGCCCGCGCCAGCGGCGGACGTCGCGGCGCGCCTGACGCTCGGCGCGCAGCTCCTCTTCGGCGCGATGATCGGCCCGCCGTCCTTCGGCGCGCGCGTCTTCGCGGAGCCCCCGTTCGCCGCGACCGATGGCGGCGCCGGCCCGCTGCGACTCGGCGCGGCCCTCGAGGCGTCCTCCGACACCCCGTCGACGGGCGGCGCGGCGTCGTTTCTGCTCGCCGCCCTCGCCGCCGACGCGTGTCCAATCGGCGCGGGGCTCGGCCCCGTGCGCCTCTCCCCCTGCGCGCGCGTCGAGGGCGGCCTCGTCGCGGCGCGCCGCCGAGGCGTCGCCCCGGTGCGCGGGGCGACGCGCGGGTGGCTCGCGTTCGCCCTGCCGGTGCGCGCTTGGCTGCCGCTCTGGGGCCCGCTCGCGCTCGACGCCGAGGCCGGGCTCCGCATGCCGCTGCTGCGCGACGGCTTCTTCGCCGAGGGCGCCGAGGTCGTCGCCCGCCCGCCGCCGGTCGAGGGCGTCTCCGCGCTCGGGCTCGGGCTCACGATTCCGTGATCCCGGCGCCCGCCTCCGAACATAGCTGCAGCAGACCATGATCAGCGCGACCTCAGCCGACCACCCTGCGCGCGCGGAGGCGGCGCGCGAGGCGGCCATGACGGCGCACGCGGAGCGCGCCGAGCAGGGCGCGCCGCCGCCCTCCGCGGAGCGCTACCGCGCGCTGGTCGACGCGCATTTCGACTTCATCTGGCGCTCGCTGCGCGGGCTGGGCGTCCCCGCCGGGTCGGCCGATGACGCCGCGCAGCACGTCTTCCTGATCGCGTACCAGAAGCTCGGCGAGATCGCGCCCGGCCGCGAGCGTTCGTTTCTCTTCGGGACGGCGCTGGGGGTCGCGGCGAACGCGCGCCGGGCCGGGGCGCGCCGGCGCGAGCTCTGCGACGACGAGGCGACGGCGGTCGCGGCCGACGGCGCGCCGAACCCGGAGCAGCTCATGGAGATGAAGCAGGCGCGCGCGCTGCTCGACGAGGTGCTCGACGCGATGGAGGAGGACCTCCGCGTCGTCTTCGTCCTCTTCGAGCTCGAGGGCGTGCCGACGGAGGAGATCGCCGCGATGCTCGCGCTGGCGAAGGGGACCGTGGCGTCCCGCCTCCGCCGCGCGCGAGAGGAGTTTCGGGCGATCGCGAGGCGCGTCCAGGCGAGGGCGCTGCACGGCGGAGGCAAGCGATGACCGATCCGAAGCGGCTCGGAGAAGAGGAGACGACCGAGTTCGAGCGCGCGCTGCTCCGCTCGTGGAAGCGCGAGTCGCCGCCTGCTTCGGCGCGCGCGCGCGCGCTCGCCATCGCCGGGCTCGCCGCGGGGACGAGCGCCGCGCCTGGCGCGCACGCTGCGCCCGCGCCGAAGGCGGCGGCTGGCAAGCTGCTTTCGCTCGCCAAGTGGAGTCTCGGGGCGGCGGTCGGCGTCGGGCTCGTCGGCGCGGGCGTCGCGCTCCTCCGTCCCTCGGCGCCCTCCTCCGCGGCGGCGACCTCGAGCGAACTGCCGGTCACGCTCGCGCCGCCCACCGCCGGCGAGCCGCCGGCCGTGAGCGCACCGCCCGTCGCGCCCGCGCCGGCGCCCTCCGGGCCTGTGACGCGCGCGCCGATCCCGGTCCAAGCGAGCGCCCCGCCGGGCCCAGCGCCCGCTGCCGCCGCGAGCCCGCCGCGCCCGAAGAGCGCGGCGCCGCGCTTGCGCTCCGCCCCTGTCGCGTCGACCGAGGCGCTCGGCGAGCAGGTCGCGCGCTCCGCCCCTGTCGCGTCGACCGAGGCGCTCGGCGAGCAGGTCGCGCGCTCCGCCCCTGTCGCGTCGACCGACGCGCTCGGCGAGCAGGTCGCCATGATCGATCGCGCGCGTGACGCCCTTGGCGCCGGCGACGCGGCGGGGTGCCTCTCAGCGCTCGACGCCTACGACAGGAGGTTCCCCCGGAGCGCGATGGGCGAGGAGGCCACGGTGCTTCGCATCGAAGCGCTGATCCGCCTCGGCGATCGGGCCCGCGCGGCCGATCTCGGCCAGCGATTCCTCGCCTCGCGCCCGACGAGCCCGCACGCCGCCGGCGTGCGCGCGCTCCTCGGCGCGACGACGGAGCCGTGATCGAGCGGCGCGCGCGGACATGGCTCCTCGTGCGCGCGGCGTGCGCGCGCCGTCGTCAACGTGCTTTTGAGGGCCCCGGAGAGTGGGTCTATCGTGGTCGGCTCGTCTGACGTGTCGAGCGCAGTCGACACGCGGTAGTTCAGCGGAGAGGTTTCTCATGGTTTGGTCATCATGGATGATACGCCGCGCGCGGAAGGCGGCCGCGCTGGGAGCGGCGGTGGCGGGCCTCTCGCTGCCGGCGAGCGCCGCGGCGCAGCAGGCGCTCGCTCCCGGGTGGGAAGAGACCGAGCTCCGGGACGACATCGCCGAGCGGCGCGAGCGCGCCGCGCTCCTGGCCACGCACTTCCACGACGCGATCAGGCTTCACTCCATGGGGAAAGGGCCGCCGATCCTCGTCAGCGGTATCGGCGGGGTGAGCCTCGCGATGAGCCTGGCCGGGGACCTCGGTGCGCCGCCGCTCATCGCCTTCGCCTCCGGCTCCGCGACGTTGCTCGCCGGAGGCCTCGCCATGCTGGCCGTGCCGGAGACCTACCGGCTCAACACCCTCACGGCCACCGCGCTGCTCTCGCGAGGGAGCGTGTGGCTCGGGCTCGCGTTCCTCGAGGACGACCCGTTCGCGAGGTTGACGCCGGTCGCGCTCTCGGCGGGCTGTTACGCGGCCGGCCTGCTCTCCGGTCTGAACCTGGCGCTGTCCGACTACACGCCAGTCTCCCGGCTTCGCGAAGGCCACGCGCTGGTGGCGACGCCCGCGTGGCGCGCGCGGCTGTCCGGCGCGCAGATCGCCAGCATCGAGCGGGACCTGCTGGGCACCGCGCCTGCGATCCCGAGCTGGGCGATCTACCTCCCGGTCGCTCTCGGCAGTGTCGCGGCCACCGTGCCGGCGCTCGACGGCGATTTGCCGGTGGGACAGCGGATGTGGAGCTTGTCGCTCGGTCTCCTCAACGCCACCTGGTCGCTCGCCGCCATGTTCGAGCGCGAGCATCCGGCGCAGTCCTACGAGCGGGACCTGCGCAGGGCCGGCCTGCGCGTCGCGCCGTCGGGACCCGACGGCAGCGCGGGCCTCACGGTCTCGGGCACGTTCTGAAGGATTGTCCCTCGAGCGCCTTTCAAGTCGCTCGGTCCGGGGCCGGCGCCCCGGTGGGCCCCTGTCGTGGCCCGCCATCGCTCCGGGCTCTCCTCGGTCGATTGGGGAGGGGCCAGCGGGGGGCTGCAGTGATCGTCACCATTTCGCGCCTCTTCGGGCGCTGATCAAGGAGGATTCGTCATGCGCAACATTCTTATCACCGTGTTCGTGTTCATCGCAGGGTGTGGCGATGATGCTCAGGTCGCGGGCAAGGTCGCTTGCGACTTCAACGGCACCGCCAGCGGTGTGACGGTCCATAGCTGCGGTGAGATCGACGACGACGGCACGGGTGAACAGGAGAGCCAGTGCAAGAGCTCCGGAGACGTCGAGGCCAAGCTCGTCGATAGCTGCTCTACGGACGACGTCCTCGGCACCTGCATCCTCACCCGCGACGGCGGCACGATGACGCTGTATTATTATGAATCGGAGATGGTCACGGAGGATGTCGTGAAGCCGATCTGCGAAGGAGTGAATGGCACCTGGACGGCGAGCTGACCACCTGTCGCCGCGCCGCCGCTCGGCGCACCTCCGTAGGCGCGAGCCCGGGGGCAAAGTGCAGCGATCCTTTCGGCGTGCACGGGAGGGGTGGACGACCTCCCCCTGACCGAGACGGACGTCGCGTCCGAGGCCCGCCGGTGCGGCGCCCTGCGGCACGCAGATGATGGCGAAGTTCATCGCGGATCCCGAGGCCCCTGTCGATACGACGTGCCTCGACGACCTCGTGCCCGTCACGTGGGACGAGGATCCGGCGGTCGTCGAGATGCTCTTCGGCACGAAGGACATGTGGGAGAACACGGCTTCGCCCGCCCCCGCGCCGAGGAAGGCGGCGCCGGTCGACTGGGCGGCCGTCGCGCGCCTCGCGCGTGAGAGGAGCCTCCGCGTCGAGCGCTGACCGTACATCCCGTAGGAGGACGCGTTCGCATCGTACGCCGCATGGGTCGGCCACGACGTGCGCGACCGCATGGCGCGCGCGGTCGCATGGCGTGTCCTAGGTGCCGACGCTCGCGCACCATGACCACCCCGTCGCTGACCGCGTGGGCGCGCGCCCTCTTCGCCTTCCGCATCCGTCGCGGCGAGCCGCTTCCAGTCAGATGCCGGCTCCGCGCACCAGAAGGACCATCCCCGTCCCCATCACGGCGGCGCCGGCATAGCGCAGCCCCCGCGACAGGGACTCTCGACCAGCGGCGAGCTCGCCGAGGACGAGACCGCAGAGATGAAGCACGGTCGTGCTCAGCAGAAAGCCCATGGCATACAGCGTCGGGCTGACCGCATGAGGCATCTCCAGGCCGTGGGCATGTCCGTGAAAGACACCGAACATCGCCACGCATCCGGAGAGCAGGAACGGTGAGGAGCCACGGGTCGTGGTGACGATGCCGAGGCCGAGCGCCGCGACCGACGCCGCGATGCAAAGCTCGCCCAGGGGCATGGGCCATCGCGCCATTCCCAGGAGGCCGCCGACCAGCATCGCGGCGACGAACGTGGCGGGGATCCGGAGGAGGTGCTTTCCGCCGAGCTGCGAGCTGACGACACCGACGCTCACCATCGCGAGCAGGTGGTCCGCGCCGAACACCGGATGAAAGAGGCCCTTCAGAAATCCCGCATCGGCGCCGCCCGGGTGCGCCCAGCTCACGGTGGGCCACGAGACGAGCGTGGCGACGAGCAGGGCGCGCGCGCCGGGACGTGAGGCCCATCCCATCGTCTTTTGGATCGTGGATTTCATGAAGCGCCTCTCCTCGTCAGGCGTTCGCCGCGCGCGCTGCCGTCGATGCAGGATCGCTGTGGAAGAGCTTGTAGGCGAGCGCCGCGAGCAAGAGCTCGGTACCTGCGATGAGCACGTTCGGGTAGAGCGGGACGCCCGCGACGACCGGGAGCGGCACGTCGGGTCCCGCGAGCAGGCTGGTCCCCGGGATGAGCCACGTAATGTAGAAGAAGGGCGTCCAGATGATGACGACGATCCAGGCCGCCACGTTGAACCCGACCTGCGGCTCCATGGACCGCCGCCACACCATCCACAATCCGACGATCGTCACGCCACACAGGATGAGCAGCATGAGGGCGTCATGAAAGCGCGCATGCTCATGCCATGCAGGGTTGAACAGGTGGGTTTTATTCCAGTCCACGCCGGCAGCGACGATGGCGCCGCTCGCCAGAACGAACGTGAGAACGACTCTTCCAAGGGTACTTCGGTTCATGGTGATAGGCTCCTGGCTCACGTTGGTTAAAATAGCCCGCTTCCCTCGTCGGCGCGGCCACCTTGCGTTGAAATTCATAGTAACGGCGGAACATGGCCGCGGCGCTGTCTGGGACAGTATCGATAAATTGCTGCGCCAGGCTCTCCCGCGAGGCCCGTGCCGTCTCGTCGACGTAGATGAGATTTGCGTCTCGACGAAACCTACCGCGCGCCATCCGGCATTGGAGGCGTCCACGGCGCCGATCGAGGTCGGCAGGTGTCCGGCCACGTGGAGCCCCTGGTTCTTGCCTCGTCGAGGATCGCGAGCGGACCGGCCCCGTCGGCGTTGCCGGTCTTGATGAAGCCAGCCCCCCTCGAACCAGGGTCTTCGCAGCTGCACAAGGCCAACGTCCCTGAGATCGATGCGACCGACATGGCCGTGAGCCCGACCTTTCCCTCCCGCACATGATTATTCATGGGCTCTCCGCGGTGAGTCGCGAAGACCATGGCCGTCCATTTGCAAAAATAACAATATATTGATCCAATCGATCGATTTGATCTTCTGATTGATCCATGGTACGGTCGAATGTCGTGGACCTACGACACCTTCGCTATTTCCTGGCCGTCGCCGAAGAACGCCATTTTGGCCGCGCCGCGCAGCGTCTGCACATCGTTCAGCCGGCGCTGAGCATGCAGATTCTGGCGCTCGAAGACGAGATCGGCGGCGCGCTGTTCGTGCGGACGAGTCGGCGCGTGGAGCTGACCGAAGCCGGCGCATTGCTGGTCGTCGAGGCGCAGCGGGCGGTCGCGCAGGCGGAGCGGGCCAAGGCGATCGTCCAGCAATCGCTGCGCGGCGACATCGGCAAAGTTCGCATCGGTTACGCGGGCAACGCGATCCTCACTGGCAAGACGACGGACCACCTGCGAGCGTTCCGCAAAGCCCATCCTGCCGCGGAGATCGAGCTGCGCGAGATGCCACCTTCGAGGCAGGCGGAAGCCGTGCTGACCGGCGAGGTTGACGTCGGCTACTGCCCGGCGTTCGCTCTCAAGGTAGATCCGCGGTTGAGCGTCCAACCGATCGGCGCTTGGTCGCTGGTGGTCGCGATGGCAGAGGAGCACACGCTCGCGGCGCACAGGCGCGTGACGCCGAAGATGCTCGCTGGAGAGCCGCTCATCATGTTCCCATCGGAAGAGGCCGGTGGCGACGTGCTGAAGAGATTAATTCTCATGATAGGACGCGAGCCGCGCCGAGTCCACCGCGCCGACACCACCTTGAGCATGCTGTCGTTGGCCGGCGCAGGCCTGGGCGTGGCGCTGGCTCCAAAACCGCTGATTCAGGTGAAGGTTCCCCGCATCGTCTATCGTCCGTTCGTCGCGCCGAAGAACGTCTTCGCCGAGCTGCTCCTGATCGGCCGCGCTGACGAGACCTCCGGCGCTGTACGCGCCTTCGTGAAGCTAGCATCCGGCTCCTCGGATCGCGCCACCTCACGGTCGTAAGCGCCCTTTCGTCGATGTCGTCATGCACGCACAGCATGGTGGTGTGTCTTCCTCCGTTCGTTTCCGCCGGTCGGTCGGCGGCGCGGCGGAGGCTACCAGGGGCCGGCCCCGTTGGGCGCGGCGCCAGGTGCGGCAGATTTGAATTCCTCTGCCCGCCGCGTTCATGGCTCTCGCCTCGGCGCGTGGCGACCTCGACCGCTACCCGGCGATGATCACCGGCTCGAGCCGCGGCCACACGAACGAGCGCGCGCAGGCGCCGCGTCGGCGCCTCCAAAGCTCGTCCAGCGGACCGAGCACGCGGGCCTGCGCCGCAGGCTGTGGAGTGAGGGCGGCCCCCTGGATGGGATGAGGCAGCCCAAGCGGCGCCTGGACCCATGATGCCGACCACACCGGTGATGCTGCGGGCCCTTGACCACGGGCGACGCGGCGGCGGAGGGCGCCCCGATGGGCGGCTCCGGAGCCGGCCTCGGCGGCGAAACAGGCGGAAAACGATGGCGATCGCCACTATTTCGGCGACCGCTCGTCACCGACCCGTTTCTCAGGCGGGATTTCTGACGCGCGGAACCAGCGCGGGGCCCTGAGTCGGCGGTCACCTCGCCGGCGTCATCGATCCCGGCGCAGGTCCGGGGAGCTCAGGTGGCGGCTCGACGGCGGCGACGGCTTCGTCCCGGATACGATGTATCCGACGCTGCCGCCGGCGCTCGCGTACGTCTTCTGGGCGATCGCCTCCGCGTTGCTGCGGACGGCGGCCATCGCCGCCGCCCAGCAGTCGTCGAACTCGCGCTCTTCGCCGCCGCCGGCGAGGAAGTAGCGATGCGTGTCGGCGCGGCTCCAGATCCAGAAGTCGCGCCGGGCGAAGTCGGCGATCTCCTCCACGGTCGCGCGCTGCTCCGCGGACGCATAGGGCGGCAGGACCGCGCTCGCCTTGTCGTTGAGATAGACCTGGATGTCGATGAGACCGTGCCTGGCGAAGAGCTCGGGGACGAGCTCGCCCATCGAGTTGTTCCCTTCGCCGAGGGCCGCCTTGCCCCGCTCGCACAGGAGCTGGAAGCGGACGAGGGTGAGGGTCTGCTCCACCGGCGCCCGCAGCGCGGCCGCGTCGAGCAGGGCGCCGGCCAGGTTGTTCGGCTCGGCCACGGCCACGAGCCCGCCCGGCCTCGCGACGCGGACCATCTCGGCGATCATCGCGCCCGGATCCGCGGCGTGGATCAGCACCGTCTGGCACGTCACGAGATCGAACGTGTCGGCCTCGAACGGCAGCCGCTCGGCGACCGCGACCTGATAGCGAAACCGCTCCGCCTCCCCGCGCGCCGCCGCGCGCTCGGCGGCCCTTTCGACCCAGACGGGATCGCGGTCCACGCCGGTGATGCGGGCCGCCCTGGGCAGAACGGCGCCGAGCACGCGCCCCCAGTGCCCGACGCCGCACCCGACGTCGAGCACCTCGCGCACGCGGCTCAGGCCCCAGCGCCGCGCGAGGAGCTCGACGTAGTCGCGATTCCACCAGCCGTCGCGCGTATCGCCGAAGTACTCGGCCGAATGCGAGGGGTTACCGGAGAACTCATTTCCCATGACAACGCACCTTGGTCGGGCCTCACGAGCAGGGGAGTCCAACGTATCGCCTCCGGTGCGCTCGCGGCAACTCGTGCCGGCGGGAGCGCGCGCGCTGGGGCGGCGGGGCTGCGCGGGGGGGCAGGCGAGCAGGACGAGGGCGGTCGGGGCGGCGGCTCTCACGCCCGGGCCATCGGGCGGGAATGTGACGGCGCCCCGACGGATCGCGCCCCCTCGGAGCGGCGCGCCTCGAGCGCTCCGGGGGCGCGCATGGGCTCGCGCGCGGCCGAGCGCCCCATGTGCTCGCATGTGCTCCCATGCCGCCGAGCGATCCATGCTCTCTCACGCGCGCGAGCGCTCGCCGCGTCAACTCCGGGTTGACACTGTGTACTGCCGCGCGTGACGGCCCCAGGCGCGCCGCTGGTTCCAGGGCCCGCGGCGGCGCATTCCTGCCGAAATCATCCAATAATATCGAATGTCTGCCACGATCGCGGGCGAGCTCGCGTGTGGACCGCGCGTTGCTAGAAGCCTGCTGTGACGAGCGAAGCGCAGAGCGCCTCCGGACCGGGGGCGCTCGCGAGGCGCCGTCAGATCCTCAACTTACTTGGACAAAAGGATAGGAACGATGAACCTTCGATCGACGTTCGCTCGTCATGTGCTGCTCGCCCTCGGCGCCGCCGGGGTCGTCGCGACCGGCTGCCTCTCGGAAGAGGAAGCCCTGATGGAGATGGGCACCGTGGAGGGCGCGGCGAGCACCGCGCGGCTCGAGGGCGAGTCGCAGTCGTGGTCCACCTCGTCGGGGGACGGCATCGACGCGAGCTCGAGCTCCGTGCGGCTCAAGGCGAACGCCAGCGGCGACCACTTCCAGTTCTCGAAATCGGTGGCCGCGGGGGAGTACAAGGTCGTGGTGCGGTATGCCCAGCGGAACATCTACGGCAATTACCGGCTCGACGTGAACGGCTCCTCCGTGGGGAACCTCGACGGGTATTCCTCCTCGTCGAGCGACAGCTGGAAGACGGTGACGCTCGGCACGAAGAGCCTGTCGGGCAACGTCGCGTTCAAGCTGGTCTCCACCGGCAAGAGCTCCAGCGCGACGGACTACGATATCAAGCTCGACTACATCGAGCTCGTGCCGACGGGCAGCGGCGGCAGCGGCGGCGGTTCGAGCAGCAGCAGCTCGACGTCGAGCTCCTCGTCGAGCGGCGCGGGCGGGGGCGGCGGCAGCACGACGACCGGGAGCGGTGGGGTCGTGAACTCGACGATCGTCGTGCGATCCGGCCAGGTCTACGACGGCGGCGGCAGGCGGTTCATCGCCGGCAGCGCGCTCGGCGACGGCAGCCAGTCCGAGAGCCAGAAGCCGGTGTTCAAGCTGGAGGACGGCGCGGTCCTGAGGAACGTGGTCCTCGGCGCGCCGGCGGCCGACGGCATCCACACCTACGGGAACGTCACGCTGGAGAACATCGTCTGGGAGGACATCGGCGAGGACGCCCTGACCGTCAAGGCCTCCGGCACCGTCGTGCTCAACGGCGGCTCGGCCGTGAACGGCGAGGACAAGGTGTTCCAGATCAACGCGGCCAGCACCTTCCGGGTCTCGAACTTCCGGGCGTCCAACGCGGGCAAGTTCATCCGGCAGAACGGCGGCACCACGTTCAAGGTCGACGTCGTCATCGATGGTTGCGACATCTCCCACATGGATGAGGCCATCTTCAGGACGGACAGCAGCACCAGCACCGTCACGATGAGGAACACGCGGTACAGCGACATCGGCGACGCGCTGTTCATCGGCCTGTCCTCGTCGCGGATCACGACGTCCAACAACACCGAGTACTGACGCCCCACGCAGGCTCGACGCGCCCCCGCAGGCGCGCGGCGCTATCGCGAGCGCTGCTCGCCTGCGTGGAGGCCGCGCAGCACGATCGAGAGCCCACCGAAGAACTCCTGGTCCGGCGGCACGCGCCGCGCGTCGCGGGCCGTCGCCGAGAGGAACGGGTAGTCCTCCTCGGAGAGCGCCGAGAGCTGCACCGTGCCGTCGCCCGAGAGCGGCCCGAGGTGCTCGGCCTGGAGCGCCCCGATGACGTAGCTGATCAGGCTGCGAAAGGCGATGACCCGCTGCGCCCCGGCGAAGCCGGCCTCGGTCAGCACCCCGAGCAGCGCCTCGCCGAACCGGCGCACCCCCTCGGAGCTGTGCCGATGGGTCAGCGTCAGCGGGACCACCGACGGGTGCGCGCGCACGGCGTCGCGCACGCGCGCGACGAGGAGCGCCACCCGCTGCATCCACGGGGCGCGCGCCGGCACCTCGACGTCGACGGCGCCGAGCACCAAATCGACCACCAGCCGCTCGAGCTGCTCGCGGTCGTTCACGTACCGGTAGAGCGCCATCGTGCTCATCCCCAGCTCCCCGGCGACCGCGCGCATCGAGAGCGCCGCGAGCCCCTCACGGTCGATGACCGCGAGCGCGGCGGCGGCGATGCCTGGCTGAGAGAGCGAGCGAGGTCGGGGCATGGCCTTGACAGCGTACATCGTGCGCGTATGTTGAATAAGTATACACCGTACGCCTACGGACCGCCGACAAGAGAGAAGGCGCGTGCGGGAGTGCGGGAGGAGGAAGGGCTCGATGTCCGAGCGGTTGAAGCCCGGCGCCGTCGTCGCCGGGCGGGATCTCGTGAGCGTCACCGGCGCGCCCGTCCGCGTCCCGGATCCCGCGCGGCTGACGCACCTGCAGTTCCGGCGCTTCGCCGGCTGCCCTGTCTGCAACCTGCACCTGCGCTCCTTCGCGCGTCGCCACGGCGAGGTCACCGCCGCGGGCGTCCTCGAGGTGGTGATGTTCCATTCGCCCGCCGACGAGCTGCGCGCGCACGTGGCCGGCCTGCCGTTCGCGGTCGTCGCCGACCCCGACAAGCGGCTGTACGGCGAGTTCGGCGTCGAGTCCGCGCCCCGCGCGCTCCTGGATCCGCGCGCCTATTGGCCGATCCTCAGGGCGATCGCGGCGAGCCTGCCCGCGGTCCTGGCGCGGCGGCGGCCGGCCCCCTCGCTCGATCCGCACGGCGGCCGGCTCGGCCTGCCCGCCGATCTGCTGATCGCGGGCGACGGGCGGGTGGTCGCCGCGAAGTACGGCGAGCACGTCGACGATCAGTGGTCGGTCGACGAGCTCGTGGCCCTGGCGCGCGCGGAGCGGAGCCGCGGGAACTCCGCGGGAAATCGACGTGACGAGGTGACCCCGGGCTGACCGCGCCTCATAGCGATGGCTGTAGCGCCCGCGCGCTGTCAAATGGTATCACCGTGTCTCGGCTCGCTTTCAGCTAGTCTCGACCGTTCCAGCGCCAAGGTCCTCTCGGCAGTCTCCTACCTGTTCGCACCTGGTGTCTTGACGGCGATCGGCGCTCGGTTCGATCGGCGCTCGGTTGTTCCCCCATCGCGAGAGGCTTGCGGAGGCGCGCCGGGAATCGCCCCTTCTGGCCGCCTTGCAAGGAACCGATGGACAACAGGCTCCCCTCGCTCTCGTCGACGACGCTGCTGAACGGCACGCCCACGCCGATGGCGTTGCTCTCCAGCACGGGGGAGGTGATCGCCTGCAGCCCCGCCTGGGAGCAGCGCGTCGGCCCTCCCGGGCAGCTCCTCGAGCGCGTCCATGAAGGCGATCGCGGCGAGCTGTCGGCGCGGATGGCGGCCGCGCGCGCGGCCGCGGGCAGCACCTCCGCGACGGCGCGCCTCGTGGACGGCCGCGGTGAGAGCACCCCGCTGCGATGGACCCTGTGGCGCGCCGACGACACGGCGCTCTGGGCCGCCGTGCAGCCCGATCGCGAGGCGTGGGAGACGCAGGCGCGCATCCTCGTCGACGTGTTCCAGACCATGGATGCGGTGATCTGGGCCGTCGACAAGGCGGGCGTCCTCCAGGTCTCCGAGGGCAACGGGCTCGCGCACTTCGGGATCAAGCCAGGTCAGATCGTCGGAACGACCATGCGCGATCTCTACGGCGAGGGCTCGCAGGTCCTCGAGCTGTGCAGGCGCGTGCTCGCCGGCGAGACGATCCGCACGGACACCGTGGCCGACGGCGTGCACTGGATCGTGCACTACGCGCCTCGCCGCGGCGAGGACGGCGAGGTCGACGGCGTCCAGACCTTCGGCATCAACCTGGCCGACCACGTGACCCTCGCCGCGCAGGCGGAGCTGCTCCGCACCTGCATCGACAGCATGCCGATCATCATCTGGGCGTTCGACAAGGACGGCATCTGCATGGTGGCGCAGGGCGGGGCGCTGGCGCAGGTCGACGCCGTGGAGCGAAACGGCGTCGGCAAGCACATGGTCGAGCTCTGCGGCAGCTCGGCCGACGTGCGCGAGGCGTTCCAGCGCGCCCTCTCGGGGGAGATCGCGCACACCGAGCAGCTCCGGCAGGACAGGGTCTGGCGGACCCGGTTCGTCCCGCAGAAGGACGTCCTCGGCGAGATCATCGGCGTCGGCGCCATCAGCGAGGATGTCACGCAGCAGCGCCGCGTGGAGCAGCAGCTGCGGGAGCAGCTGCGGCTCACCCAGCAACAGCAAGAGTCGATCGCGCGGCTGTCGAGCCCGATCATCGAGGTCTGGCAGGACGTGCTCATCGTCCCCTTGATCGGCTCGGTCGACGCCGATCGTGCGGCGATGGTGATGGAGTCGCTGCTCGCGGCCGTCGTGGAGCGGCAGGCGGCCTTCGCCGTCCTCGACCTCACCGGCCTCGATTCGGTGGACACGACCACGGCGCAGCACCTCATCAAGATCACGAACGGGCTCACGCTGCTCGGCTGCCGGGCCGTGGTCACCGGGATCCGGCCGCCGGTCGCGCAGACGATGGTCGGGCTGGGCTTCGATCTCTCGCAGGTATGCACGCTGCGCAGCCTGAAGGAGGCGCTCCGCTGGTGCATGAGCGAGGCGCGCCGCGGGTCGAGCGAGGCGCGCCTCGGGTCGGGCGCGGCGCGGCGCGGCTGAGGCCCCGCGCCGCGCCGGCCGGGTCGCGCGCGCGGCGAGGCGCGCGCCGCCCGCTCACCCGGGGCTCGACGGATCCGCCGGATCCGTGCCGGCGTCGCGCTCGTCGCCGTCGCGGATGCCGTCGCCGTCGCGGTCGACGCCGCACCGCGGGCCCGAGCCGGGCGGCATGCACGTGTACGTCACGCGGTGCCCGGTGAGCACCGAGAACCAGCGCAGGCCGACGTCGCCGACCGGCGGGGCCGCGCTCCGATCCGTGATGAACAGGCCACCTCCGGCGTAGAGCAGGCCGACCTCCTCCAGGAGGAATGGGACCTTCGCGACGAGGTCGCACTCCCCGGCCTCGGCGCGCTCGACGAGCAGGTCGACGCGCGGCCAGGCCGCCGCCGCGTTGTGCGCGCCGAGCGTGACCTGCTGGCCGACGATCGGCGCGAGGTTCGTGTCGAACGCGAGCATGAACTCCACCGCTTGCCGGCGCAGGACCTCCCCGGAGGGGCCGAGCGGGAAGCCGTTCGGCGAGAACTCGCTCTCCTCGAAGCCGATCGCCTGGTGGAACCGGAAGAGCGTGTCCATGACGCCATCGTGCATGAACCCGAAGCCGCGGATCTGGTCGCCCATGAAGCCGTTGTCTCCCGGGTGGAAGAGGCTCGGGACCGCGGCCATGCCGAACATCCCGACCTTCTGGTACATGTTGCGCAGGTGGGGGTTCTTGAAGCTCTGACCGTTCTCCTGTCCGATGCTCGAGCCGTCCGACCCGAAGAAGCCGGGGAACGCCTCGCCGGCGGCGGCGTTCCCGTCGGGGTCCAGGGTGTGGCAGGTCGCGCACGAGAACGTGCCGTCTCCGCCCTCGCGGACGAAGTGATCGCGCCCGGCCTGCTGATCGGGGGTGAGGGAGTTGTCGAGGTTCCGTACCGGGTTCGGCGGATACGTCAGCTGGAGGATGAAGTCGGTGAACGCCTCCATGTCGTCGTCCGGAATGGGCGCGTGCCGGCCGAGCAGGTTCGTGAAGCCGGCCTGGAACTTCTTGAACGCCGCGCGCTCGTTGAACGTCCCGCTGTCCGGCTGCGCCGTGGGCTCGTCGTTGCCGCCCGTGCGGTCGCCGCGCCAGTGCATCGGCCCGTGGTTGGCCATCCCGCGCAGGCTCTGGGTCGTCATCGGCCCCTTCATGGGCTTGAGCGTGGTGTCGGCGGGGAACGGCGGGTTGATGCTCGTGAACGGCCCGGGGTTCGCCTGGGTGGTCGCGTCCGGGTTGCCGAGGTCCCAGGCGAGGCTGTCGAGATCGCCGAACACGTGGCAGCTCGCGCACGACGAGTCGCCGTGGCTCGAGGAGAAGCGCGCGTCGTGGAGGAACACCCGCCCGCGGACCACGCTCTCTGGCTCGGGGTTGTGGAGCGGGAGGTGCGCGAGCTCGGCGCGCGTGGTCGTGTCGACGATCGAGATGGAGTTGTCGAAGCGCGTGAGCACGTACAGCCGGCCGCGCGGCTGATCGAGCGCGAGCCCGCTCGGCCCGCCGCCGGTGACCGGGATCTGGCTCGCGAGGCTCGGCGTGAAGGTGTCGCTCTCCAGCTGGGCCGTGTCGAACACGCCGACCTTGCTCGACCCGAACGCGGCCACGTAGAGCTTCGAGCCGTCGCTGGTCACCGCCATGTCGAGCGGAGTGGCGAGGCTCTTCTCGCTCTCCGCGTTGGGGACGGGGGCGCAGCACGTCGAGTAATCGATGTGCTTGTTCAGGTGTCGCGGCAGGGCGGCGCCGCCGCCGAGCACGGTGATCCGGCTCTCGTGCAGGTGCCCGCGGACGCTCGATCCGGCGAAGGTGCCCGGGCCCTCGAAGCGCTCGAGGTTGAACGCCTCGGTGTTGGAGACATAGACCTTTCCGTTCGCCGGGTTGACGACCATGTTGTAGAGGATGGTCCCCACGCCGGTGAAGTAGCCGGCGCTGCCGGGGCGCTGCCGCGGGGGGGTCGCCATGGCGTCGATGACGAAGACGTCCTTGTCCGGCAGCGAGAACATGACCTCGTCGTCCCAGGTGCGGCCGGCGATATCGACCCAGTGGTCGCCGTCGTGGCGGACGATGAGCGACGTCGCCGGCTGCGGCTCGCCGAGGAAGTTGGTGAGCGGCGGCGGCAGCCCGCCGCCCTCCTCCACGAGCACGCGGTGCACGGCGGTGGTGCGGTTGCCGGTGTGGAAGCCCGCGGCGTACACCGAGGCCCCGTCCGGGCTGACCGCGAGCGCCCTCGGGGTGTCGGTGAAGAAGGTGAGGATGGTGAGGGGCGAGCCGCCGAGCGAGGCGTCGTTCACGACGGTGCCGGCGTTGAAGACCCAGACGTCCGCGCGGCCGACCCCGGGCGTCGTCAGCTGCGGATCGAGCGGCGCGTTCTGGCCCCGGTGGGCGGTGGTGACGAACGCGCGCGAGCGCCCGGGGCCCGCGAAGACGATGTCGCGCGGCTCGTCCCCGACGAGGAGCGTGCGCACGACGCGCGGATACCGCGGAAACGACACGTCGACGACGCTGACGCTGTCCGAGAGGTGATTGACGACCCAGACCTCGTGGTTGTTGCGCGCGGCGACGGCGACGGGCTCGAGGCCCACGCTGACGGAGGAGAGGTGGGAGAGGCCGCCCGAGGTGACGCGAAAGATCTCCAGGCGGTTGTCGGGCGTATTGGCCGCGAGGAGCAGGGTGCGGTCGGGCGAGAGCGCGAGCGGCCTGACCTGGCCGCTCTCGAAGAGCGTATACGACGGAGCGGCCTCCGCCTGGCGCCCGGCCAGGAGGCCCGCGAAAGCGGCGGCGGTGACCAGCAGGGAACTGGGAGAGCGTGGATGACGATGTAGGAACATCCTGACCTCCTTGCGGGGTGAAAGCGAGATATCCCCTCACGATAGAACCGCACGGCTGCGTTCTGGAATCAAGTGTTTCGTGCATTCGTCGATGCGCGAGGACCCGCATTCGTCTGGTTCCGGTTCCGGTTCCGGTTCCGGTTCCGGTTCCGGTTCCGGTTCCGGTTCTGATTCCGGTTTCGGCGCGGCGCTTTTTTGGATCGGCGCATGCATTGGCCGAATGGCGGTGAGCGCCCATTGCGTGGGCGCTCACGTCGCGCGCAATGAGCGGCGCACCCACCGCCCGGAGCGCGCCGCGCGGCTCGAGGTGTGCCGTGCGGCTTCGGGCGCGACGCGCGGCTCGGAGAGCTCCGCGCCGCTTGACGATGCGTAACAAATCGGTTACACGTTTGTCCGATGGATGCGGTTGCCCAGGCGCTGGCGGACCCGATCCGGCGGGAAATCCTGCGGATGCTGCGCGGCCGCACCGCCTCGGCCGGCGCCATCGCCGGCGCGTTTCCGGTCAGCCGCCCGGCGGTCAGCCGGCACCTGCGGGTCCTGCGCGAGGCGGGCCTCGTGCGCGACGTGCAGCGCGGCCGCGAGCGCGAGTACAGCCTGGACCTCGGCGCGCTCGCCGAGCTCGAGGCGTTCCTGCGAGAGCTGCGCGAGGAGAGCCCGTGGCACCGCCGGTTCGACGCGCTCGAGACCGAGGTGCACCGCGTCGGCCGGCAGCGGCGCATGGCGGCCGCGACCCCGTCCCACAACGAAACGAAGCGAAGGAAGGAGACAGCATGAGCCCCCGACCCACCGGCCGCGTCCGGAGCACGGCGACTGGCGCCGATCTCGTCATCCAGCGAAGCTTTCGCGCGCCCATCGAGGACGTCTGGCAGAGCGTCACCGCGTCCGAGAGCACGGCGCGCTGGATCGGCCCGTGGGAGGGGGAGGCGGGGCCCGGCAAGACGGTGCGCCTCCAGATGGCGTTCGAGCAGGGCGCGCCGTGGTGCGACATGGCGATCGACGCGTGCGAGCCGCCGCACCGCCTCGCGCTCTCGGCCAAGGACGATCACGGCGAGTGGCGGCTCGAGCTGTCGCTCGCGGCGAAGGGCGAGACCACCGAGCTCACCTTCGTCCAGCACCTCACCGAGCCCGCGCTCGCCGGCGATACCGGGCCGGGCTGGGAGTATTACCTCGACATGCTCGTCGCTTCCCGGCTCGGCGAGCCGCTGCCGAGCTTCGCCGACTATTACCCGTCGCAGCGCGATTACTACCTGGGCGACGCGCGCACGCAGGAGTAGCCGGCCGCGCGGGGGCTCGGCGGATCCGAGCCCTGCTGCGGCGTCGCTCGCCTCGACGGCGTGGCGTCGGCTCCTCCGCGATCTCGCCTGAGCCTGAGTCGCCCCCGCGCCGCCATGGCGAGGCCGAGCGTCGCGAGGACGGCGGCCTCCAGCGCGCCACCGAGCGCGGGCTGGCGCCGCGCGAGCGCGCAGCCGCTGGACGCCGGAAGCTCGCCCTCTGGAAGCTCGGGTGATCCTGCCGCGGGCGCGCTCGCCACGCGCGCGCCGGCTTCACCGATCCTCATCGTCGACAGGGCGGCGTGGGCGGAGCGCGCGCTCGTGAACGACGCACCGGTGGAGCCGCCCGCCTCGCCGGCGCCGCCGCCCTCGCCCTCGCCGCTCGACCCGTCGTCGACCCGGAACAGCGTGTTCCCCATCACCACGTACCAGGCGCCCTCGAACCAGCGTGCGTGTCCCAGGTGCGAGCCGATCTCGCGCGGAGCGGCACCGGCGGCGCCGAGGTAGCGCTTCGGCGGGGTGAGGAACATCACCTCGCCGGTGTCGCTGATGCCGTCGTGTCCCAGGCGCGCGGGCGGATCGTCGAGCTGGCTGGGGGTGCTGGAGCTGAGCTGGTGCTGCGCGCCGCTCGGGGTCCTGAGCCAGACCTGCTCCGCGCCGCGCGAGCCCTTGAGAAACACGATGTAACCTGCGTGGAGCTGGTAGGCGCCCGTCTGGGCGCCCTCGGGGCGCGCGACAGGGACGACGCCGAGCGGCACCTGCCCGGAGGGCGTGGCCAGGATGCTTTGAGGCTGGCCGGATCTGAGGATCTTCGTGAATGCCACATTGATCCCGTCCGTCACGGGGCGCGTCATTTCATCCCCGCTCGTGGCCAGCAGCGTGCTCGTTCCATTCCTGCGCGTGTAGAGCGACCAGCGGCCATTCACATACGCGAAGAGCCCATCCTCGGCGATATCCATGCTGGGGGGGTCCAGCGCGACCCCGAGCGCGAGCTCGGCGGTGCCCGACGCGAGATCGCGCACGTACGTACCGCTGCCCGAGTAGGCCATGGCATCGCCGCTCACGAACGCGACGCGGCCGTTCTCCGCCAGCTTCAGCAGGGCGCCGTGGCGCCACTCGTAGACGGCGCTCGGGGGGCGATCGATGGCGGGCGGCGCCGGCACCTCCATCACGGCGCCGGCGCCGGTGAGGAACGCCCTCGTGGCGTCGTTGAACTGGTACGGATAGGGTAACTTCATGACCCGCGTGGTGGCCCGCGTCGCCCGATCGAGCACGAAGAGCTCCTCTCGCCCCTTGGTGAACAGGATCCGCGTCCCGTCGAAATCGAGGATGCGTCCGGGCACCTCGTCGATCACCTCGAGCAGCGGGCTGGCCTCGACGTGGATCGTCGGCCCGTGGAGATCCATGCTGCTATGGATGTCCAGCACCTGGAATTTCAGATTGAATTTACGGCCGCTGTACGCGCTGAGGTCGACGACGGTATCGAGCGCCGTGGTGGCCCGCGCGAGCTCGACCGAGGTCGACGGGCTCGTGTCGTAGAAGGTGGCGGTGGCCCGGATGGAGCAGTCCGCCGGGTGGTCGTCGACGCAGGTGGCGGCGATCCGGAGCGACGGATGGGCGACCGCCTCGTGCGTCGGCGCCAGGACCTGGGCGGTGGGTGTTTGGTCCTGGAACACGGTGCGCTGCGCGGACACGCTGGTTCCCTCGACGTCGGTCGCCGTGACGGTGAGGGGGTGCTCGCCATAGGGCAGCCCGAAGGTCGAGATGCCCGCCTTGTAGGTGGTGCCTCCGGTGTTCGTGAGGATCACCGATCCTGCGCCGAGCTGCGCCTGGACGCGCGCGATCTGGACCGTGGAGCTCACCTCGACGCGGACATTGACATACGTGTGGCTCCATGCGTGCTGCCCGGGCTCCACGAATGTTACGACGATGGCTGCCCAGGCCGCGCGCGCGGGCAGCATGGCGAGCGCGCAGAGCAGCGACGCCAGCAGAAAGCGGATGACTCGCATGCCTCTCCTTACCTCCCGCACCTCACCGGTGCGTCTCTTCGGATGATCGTTCGGGAATTCCTCTGCTCCGCGGCCGTACGGCGGCCCGGGCGCGGTGGTCGCGCCCGCCGCGCCCGGGGCGCTCAGGGGGTCATCGTGGCGACGAAGACGTCGGTGCCGGCCGCGTACGGTATGGGCCCGCTGCCGAAGTCGGTGGCCCCCTCGACTGCGCCGGTGAGGGCGATGGTGCCGTTCGGGGAGAGGACGATGTCCTTCGCGCTGGCGTCGAAGCTGTCCGTCCAGAGGGCCGTGCCGCTGGGGTCGAGCCTGGAGAGGCCGTCGCCGGCGATGACGATGCTGCCCGAGGGCTCGAGGGCGAGCGCGTCGCCGAAGGGGATGGGCAGGCTGAAGACGTGCTCGCCCGCGGCGTCGAGCTTGATGAGGACGGGCCCCTCGGGGAGCACGCCGCCGCCGAAGTCGACGGTCCCGTCGGTGTAGCCGGTCAGGAGGATGTCATCGTCGGTGTTGACGGCCAGGGCGAGGGCGGACGCTCCGATGTTCGTGTCGGCGGGGTCCGAGGGGCCGAACTGGCGGCTCCAGACCACGTCGCCGGTCGGGGTGAGCTTCTGGACAGTGAACTGGTGAGCGTAGGGGCAGGACGGGTCCTCGGCGATGGACGAGCTCGCCGTGATCACGAACCCGGCGCTATCGACCGCGAGGAGGGCGTTGTCGCTCTGATGCTGGCCGTCGAAATGGTACAGGACTGCCTCGGTGAGCGGCTTGCTCCAGAGCAGGTTCCCTGCGCTGTCCAGCTTCGTCAGGGAGGCGTTCGTCGAGTCCCAGTACCCCGCGATCAGGACAAACGTCACATAGATGTCGCCGAGCGCGTCGACGGCGAGTCGTTCGAAGGCTTCGCCAGCGCTCAGGCCCGACACGGATTCACGGCTCCAGAGGTGATTCCCCTCGGGGTCGAGCTTGGCGAGGAAGGCTGCTGGGACGAGAGGGGACGAGAGCGCGCAGCCGCCCAAGCTCATGCCCAACTCCGAGCCGGTATTACCGTAGGTGCCGGCCAGCAAGATGTTGCCGCTCTCGTCGACGGCGACGGCCTGGCCTGCTTCGGGGAAGCGGCTGCCGAAGCGCTTGCTCCAGAGCAAGGCGCCGGAGGGGTCGAGCTTGAGGAGGAACACGTCCGTGAGGCCGGCGCTGGTCAGCGGGCCGGCGCCGAAGTCGACGGTCCCTTCGAAGGAGCCGGTGACATAGTAGTTGCCGGCGGCGTCGCTCGCGATCGACCAGCCTGCGTCGGCGCCGGTGTCGCCGTAACCTCGCGACCACGGCGGCTGCAGAGGACAGTGGGGCTCGCCGTCGCAATCCTCGTCCTCCGGCGTCGCGCAGATCTCCGCGGCGGGCGTCACCTCGCCGACGCAGGGACCGTACCCGGCACCGTCGGGAAGGCAGGTCTGCGCACCAGGAGCGCAGCGCCCGACGCCCCGGGTCCCGGCGGGGCCGGTGTAACACGCGACGACGGAGCCCGGCGCGCACGTCGCAGGCGGGTCGCCGCCGCCCGCGCCGGTCGACCCTGCGCCGTCGCCGCCTTCGCCGTCGTCGCCGCTCCTTGGCGGGTTGAACGTGGCGACATAGGCGTCGGCATACCCTCCACCATAGGTGATCGGGCCGGTCCCGAAGTCCATGGGGCCCGCCGCGTGGCCGACGACGCCGACCGCGCCGTTCGGGGACCAGGAGATATCCTGCGCATAGGCATCGAAGCTGACCGACCAGAGCTCCGTCCCGCTCGCGTCGAGCTGCGCGAGGCCGACTCCGCCGATGATGATATCGCCGGAGGGAGCGAGCGCGATCCTGTCGCCGAAGCGGACCGAGCGGCTGAACATGGGCTCGCCCGCGGCATCCAGCTTGAGGAGGACGGAGCCGGCGGGGAGGACGCCGCTGCCGAAGTCGACGGATCCATCCGTGTCGCCCGTCACGAAGATCTCGTCTTCCGCATTGATCGCCACCGCGTGCGCCGTCACGCCGCCGCCCAACCAAGGGTCCGAGCTGGATTGGTAATGTTGCAACCAGAGCAGATCGCCCGTCGGAGCGTACTTGGAGACGACGAACTGGCTCGAAATGAAGTCAGA
This sequence comes from Sorangium sp. So ce836, assembly GCF_028553905.1. NCBI lineage: Bacteria > Pseudomonadati > Myxococcota > Polyangiales > Polyangiaceae > Sorangium > Sorangium sp. So ce836. The sequence goes on from NZ_CP102233.1 coordinate 13,919,376, forward strand.
GATGCTCGAGCCTTGGGTCACGACCGCCACCGGGTTGCCGGCGCTGTCGAGCGCGAGCCGCGCGCCGCCGACGTAGTATCCTGGTAGCCTCGCTACCCAGAGGGTGCTCTTGCTCGCGGCGTCGATCTTCATGAGGTGGGCGGTCTCCGACCGGAGGTACACGACGTACAGATCGCCGCGAGCATCGACGGCGATCTGCTCGACGGAGTACACGTCCGGAATAAAATAGGGGCCATTGCTCCAGACGTGGTTGCCGTCGGGATCGAACTGGGCAACGAAGAAGGAGGTGAAAAAGTCGTCGATGGCGGGGAGATGACACCCGTTCAGATCGAGGCCCGGCTTTCCCAACAAGACGCTGTACCTGCCGGCGAGGAGGACGTTGCCGTTCTCGTCGACCGTCAGGGCGCTTCTGCGGTCGTCGCCCTCGGTCCCGAAGCGCTGGCTCCAGAGCACCGAGCCCGCGGCGTCGAGCTTGAGAAAGAAGATGTCCGACTGTCCTGCGCTGGTCAGAGGGCCGGTACCGAAGTCGACGGTTCCTTCGAAGGAGCCGGAGACGTAGAAGTTGCCGTAGGCGTCGCTCGCGATGGCCCAGCCCTGGTCGTTGCCAGGGCCGCCGAAGCCCCGCGCCCAGGGCGGCGGCTGAGCGCAGCGGGGCTCGCCGTCGCAGCTCTCGTCCTCCGGCGTGGCGCAGCGCTCTCGAGCGGGTGTCACCTCGCCCGTGCATGGGCCGTAGCCGAAGCCGTCGGGGCGGCAGGTCTGCGTCCCGGAGGCGCAGCGCCCGACGTCCCTGGTCGCTGCAGGGCCGGTGTAGCAGGCGACGACCGAGCCCGGTACACAGGTGTCCGGCGAGCCGGCGCCGCTGCTCGAGCTGCTGCCGCCGGTGCCGGGCGCGCCGCCGGTGCCGCCGGTGCCGGGCGCGCCGCCGTCGCCGCCGTCGCCGGGCGCGCCGCCGGTGCCGGGCGCGCCGCCGGTGCCAGGCGCGCCGCCGGTGCCAGGCGCGCCGCCGTAGCCGCCGGTGCCGGGCGCGCCGCCGTCGCTGCTCGAGCCTCCCGCACCATCGATCACGCTTCCGCCGCTTACCCCCGGAGAGCCGCCGCTGCCGCCAGTGCCAGCTTCGCCGCCGCTGTCCCCTCCGCGGCCGATAGGCTCGCACGCGATGAGGCCGGCGAGCGCCGCGATGGTCAGGGCGGACGCGGCCCACTGGCGACCCCTGCGGGTCGAACCATTACGTTCGATGTATCCGGCCATGCCGGCTTCGTTGCCCGGCAGGTGCGCCGCATTCATGCGGCCTCGACGAGGGAGCGGTTCGATTCCTCGCCTCGTCCCGCAGCTGCGAGCATCGCTGCGCAGTCGTGTCCTCCTGCTGGAGCTCGACACAGGTCGACGGCGCTGGGCGCTCAGGGGGTCAGCGTGGCGACGAAGGCGTCGGTGCCGGCCGCGTACGGTATGGGCTCACTGCCGAAGTCGGTGGCCCCCTCGACAGCGCCGGTGAGGGCGATCGTGCCGTCGCCGCTCCTTGGCGGGTTGAACGTGGCGACATAGGCGTCGGCATACCCTCCTCCATAGGTGATCGGGCCGGTCCCGAAGTCCACGGGGCCCGCCGCGCGGCCGACGACGCCGACCGCGCCGTTCGGGGACCAGGAGATATCCTGCGCAAAGGCATCGAAGTTGACCGACCAGAGCTCCGTCCCGCTCGCGTCGAGCTGCGCGAGGCCGACTCCGCCGATGATGATATCACCGGAGGGAGCGAGCGCGATCCTGTCGCCGAAGCGGACCGAGCGGCTGAACATGGGCTCGCCCGCGGCATCCAGCTTGAGGAGGACGGAGCCGGCGGGGAGGACGCCGCTGCCGAAGTCGACGGATCCATCCGTGTCGCCCGTCACGAAGATCTCGTCTTCCGCATCGATCGCCACCGCGTGCGCCGTCACGCCGCCGCCCATCCAAGGGTCCGAGCTGGATTGGTAATGTTGCAACCAGAGCAGATCGCCCGTCGGAGCGTACTTGGACACGACGAACTGGCTTGGAAAGAGATCCGTGATGCTCGAGCCTTCGGTCACGACCGCCACTGGGTTGCCGGCGCTGTCGAGCGCGAGCCGCGCGCCGCCGACGTAGTATCCTGGTAGCCCCTCTACCCAGAGGGTGGTCTTGCTCGCGGCGTCGATCTTCATGAGATAGGCGCTCTCCCACTGGAGGTACACGACGTACATGTCGCCGTGAGCGTCGACAGCGATCTGCTCGACGGAGTACATGTCCGAAGAAGGATAGGGGCCATTGCACCAGATGGGGTTGCCGTCGGGATCGAACTGGGTAACGAAGAAGGCGGTGTAATAGTCGTTGACGGCGGGGAGATGACACCCGTTCAGATCGAGGCCCGGCTGGTCGGGCAGGACGCGGTAGCTGCCGGTGAGGAGGACGTTGCCGTTCTCGTCGACCGCCAGGGCGCCTCCGCGCTCGTTGTCCTCGGTCCCGAAGCGCTGGCTCCAGAGCACCGAGCCCGCGGCGTCGAGCTTGAGAAAGAAGATGTCCGACCGCCCGGCGCTGGTCAGAGGGCCGGTACCGAAGTCGACGGTTCCTTCGAAGGAGCCGGAGACGTAGTAGTTGCCGTAGGCGTCGCTCGCGATGGCCCAGCCCTCGTCGCTGCCGGGACCACCGAAGCCCCGCGCCCAGGGCGGCGGCTGAGCGCAGCGGGGCTCGCCGTCGCAGCTCTCGTCCTCCGGCGTGGCGCAGCGCTCTCGAGCAGGCGTCACGTCGCCCGTGCATGGGCCGTAGCCGAATCCGTCGTGGCGGCAGGTCTGTGTCCCGGACGCGCAGCTCCCGACACCGTTCGTCCCGGCAGGGCCGGTGTAGCAGGCGACGACCGAGCCCGGCACGCACGTGCTCGGCGAGCCGCCACCGCCGGTCGAGCTGCTGCCGCCGCCGGTGCCAGGGGCGCCGCCATCGCCGCCGGTGCCAGGGGCGCCGCCATCGCCGCCAGTGCCGGGGGCGCCGCCATCGCCGCCAGTGCCAGGGGCGCCGCCATCGCCGCCGGTGCCAGGGGCGCCGCCATCGCCGCCAGTGCCGGGGGCGCCGCCATCGCCGCCGGTGCCAGGGGCGCCGCCATCGCCGCCAGTGCCGGGGGCGCCGTCATCGCCGCCGGTGCCAGGGGCGCCGTCATCGCCGCCAGTGCCGGGGGCGCCGCCGTCGCCGCCGGTGCCAGGGGCGCCGTCATCGCCGCCAGTGCCGGGGGCGCCGCCGTCGCCGCCGGTGCCAGGGGCGCCGCCGTCGCCGCCGGTGCCAGGGGCGCCGCCGTCGCCGCCGGTGCCAGGGGCGCCGCCGTCGCCGCCGGTGCCAGGGGCGCCGCCATCGCCGCCGGTGCCAGGGGCGCCGCCATCGCCGCCGGTGCCAAAGGCGCCGCCGTCGCCGCCGGTGCCAAAGGCGCCGCCGTCGCCGCCGGTGCCAGGGGCGCCGCCATCGCCGCCAGTGCCAGGCGCGCCGCCATCGTTGCTCGATCCACCCGCGCCATCCGCGCCGCCGCCGCTGCTTACCCCCGGAGAGCCGCCGCTGCCGCCCGGGCCTGCTTCACCGCTGCTGTCCCCTCCGCGGCCGATAGGCTCGCACGCGGTGAGGCCGGCGAGCGCCGCGATGGTCAGGGCAGACGCGGCCCACTGGCGAGCCCCGGGGCGCGAGCCACGACGTTCCATGTCTTCGGCCATGGTCGCTTCGTTGCTCGATAGGCGCGCCGCATTCATCCCGACGCCGCGACGATGCGCCTCGACCGTTCCTGCCCTGGCGCGGCGACCGCGCGCCTTGCTACCCTGCGGTGTCGTCCCGGTGGCCTTCGAGGCGGATCGGTCATCGGGGCTGAGCAGGCCAGAGGAATTGCCATGGCGGATTTCATCTCAGTTGCTCTCGAGGAGGCGACCTCGGCCGATGCCCTGCTGCTGTCCAACCTCCTCGAGCTGTACATTCACGACCTCAGCGACGTGTTCCCCGGCCTCGAGCTGGGGCCGGATGGGCGTTTCGGGTACGACAAGCTCGCTCTTTACTGGTCCGAGCGGGAGCGCCGGTTCGCCTTCATCGTCCGGTGTGCCGGGCGCATCGCGGGCTTCGCCCTGACGACGCGGGGCTCACCGGCGGCGAATAACCCGGATGTCCTCGATGTCGCCGAGTTCTTCATCTTGCGTCGGTACCGCCGTTCCGGCGTGGGCCGCCGGGCGGCCGTCCTTCTATGGCAGCGCTTTCCGGGCGAGTGGACCGTGCGCGTCTCCGAGGGGAATGCGGGCGCTCTCGCGTTCTGGCGCAGCGTCGTCGCGGAGTTCACGAGCGGCGCTGCGACGGAGACGACGCGTCCGGGCAGTCCGCATCCCTGGCGGGTGTTCTCCTTCGAGAGCGTGCCGGAGCGCATTACCCTCTGACGCTTCCGCGGCGCGCTGGTGGATCCCCGGGCGCCGCCGTGCGCGCGGAGGGCACGGCCCCGCGCGCTGGGCTATCTTCAAGGGGACATGACCGCCAGCGAACAAGGCACGCCCAGAGGCCCCTCTCTGCGGATCGTCTGCGTGAACGACGTCTACGCGCTCGACAACCTCCCGCGCCTCGCGAGCCTCGTGAGGCACCACGCCGCCGGGCCGGCGGATCGCTTCATCGCCGTGCTGGCCGGCGACTTCCTCGCGCCGAGCCTGCTGTCGAGCCTCGACCACGGCAGGGGCATGGTCGACTGCATGAACGCGGTGCCGATCACGCACACGATCTTCGGCAACCATGAGGCCGACATCGAGCTCCCGGAGCTCAGGGCGCGGGTGCAGGAGTTCCGGGGAACGTGGCTCAACACGAACATGCCCTCGTTCACGCCGGCGCTGCCCACGCACGAGATCCTCGAGATCGCGAGCCCCGGCGGGCGCGCGGTCCGGGTCGGCCTCCTCGGCCTGCTCGTCCACGTCCAGGGCCTGTACCGGCGGGGCGCGTTCGGGGGATGCGCCATCGAGCCGGCGAACGAGGCGGCCGTCCGCTGGGCCGAACGGCTCGTCCGCGAGGAGGGCTGCGCCTGCGTGATCCCGATAACGCACCAGAGCCGCGACGCGGATCTCGCGCTCGCGCGGACGCAGCGCGATCCGCCCTTTCCCGTGATCCTCGGCGGCCACGAGCACGAGGTGCTCATCGACGACGTGGACGGCTGCTGGGTCGTCAAGTCCGGCACCGACGCCGCGAGCGCGGCCGTCATCGATCTCGCGTGGCCCGCCGAGGCGCCGCCCGCCGGGGGGCCCGACCTGCCCGCGGTCACCGTCCGGCTCGAGGACGTCCGCGCCTATCCCGAGGATCCGGCGATGCGTGAGCGCGTCGACCGCCACATGCAGCTCGTGCGCGACCTCGACGCGGCCACCCTCCTCCGGCTCCCCCCGGGGAGCGCGCTCTCGTCGATCGGCACGCGGACGCGGCAGACCTCGCTCGGGACGCTCCTCTGCTCGCGCATCCGGGACGCGCTCGAGGCGGACGGGTGCCTCTTCAACGGCGGCGGCATCCGCGGGGGCCGCGAGTACCGCGAGCGCTTCACCTACGGGGATCTCAAGGCCGAGGTGCCCTTCAGCAACGAGCTCGTGGTGGTCCGCTTGCCCGGCAGCGTCGTGCGCGAGGCCGTCGCCGCGTCGCGGTCGCGCGCCCCCGCCCAGCACGCCGGCTTCCTCCAGCTCGACGACCGGATGGCGATCGACGACCGGGGCGTCCTGACCGCGATCGGCGGCCTGCCGCTGGTCGACGATCGCGCGTACCGGATCGCCCTCCCGCGAGCGCTCCTCGGCGGCATGGATGACATCGCCCCGCTGATCCGCTTCGCCGAGGCGCACCCGGAGGAGGTGCCGCCGGCGGACACCGGGCGCGAGCCGAAGCTCGTCCTCGTCGAGTCGTTCGCCGTGGAGCTCTGGCGCCAGCTCGGGCCCTTCGATGCGATCGACACCGACCACGACGGCCGCGTCTCGGCCGAGGAGCTGAGGGCGGCCGTCTCGCGGGCGACCTCCGAGACGCCGTCGGAGGTCGTCGTCGGCGAGCTGCTGAAGGTGCTCGACCGGGACGGGGACAGGCTCGTGACACGCAACGAGGCCGGCGCGCGCGCCCCCGCGCCGGCCGCGGGGGCGCGCGGTCCATCCGACCCGTGATGGCGCTCTCGGCGCCGCCGTATCGACGCCCGCCCCGCGCGGCGCGGCTCAGAGGCCGAAGAGCTCCTGGAGGAACACGCCGCCCTTGCCGGGCCCTGCGTGGGTGAAGAACAGGCGCCCCGCGTCGAAGCTGCCCCCCTCCGCGACCCACTCGGCCGCGTGCGCGCGCAGCCGGGCGACGGGGTGCGGGGGGAACGCGAACGGCGAGCGCGAGCGGTAGACGAACGTGGCGTCGACGTCGACGGGATAGCTCGTGACCGTCAGGTAAAACCACCCTTTGCGCGCGAACACGAACGGCGACTCGGTATGACCGCTGTTGCTCATCGCGGTTTCCGGCCCGAGCGTGAGCGCCATGGCCGGCGGGCTCCAGTGGGCGAGGTCCAGCGACGTGCGGTAAGCGACGCCGCTCAGGCGCGATTCCCGCGACGCGCAGCGCGTATAATACACCACCCACAGATCGCCGAGCCGGACGAGCATCGGATCGCGGGCGACGCAGATGTCCTCGAAGAGCGTCCCTCCGTGGCGGGTCCAGGTGAGCCCGTCGCGCGATCGCGCGATCCGGAAGCCGGAGCGGTCGGGGTCGGGCGTGCCCACGTGAAAGATCATCACGAGGCCGCCGTCGCGGTCCCGGACCACGTGCGGGGCCCAGATCCAGCGTTCGTCGGGGAGGGCGCGGGTGGAGAAGCGCTCGGGCGCCAGCGCGAAGCTCGGCGAGGCGGCTTCGACCCAGCGCGCCGGCCCGGGCTCTGCCGCCGTCGCCAGGACGAACTCGACCTCGGTGTCTGGCCGGTAGGGCTCGCGGTTGAAGATGCCCGTGAGGAGCCAGCGGCCGTCGGAGAGCTGGACGATCGAATGATCGTTCACGTAGGACGGCGCCTCGCGGAGGGCATTGGCGTCGAAGATCTTCCTCGCGGGGCCCTGCGTCAGCTGCGGCGCGGGGGGCCCGGAGAAGAACCGCAGCGTGTAGCCGCGCTCGCTCCACGGCGCGGGGGAGCTCCGCGCGTCGATCTCGAGGACCGGGCGCTTGTCTGCGCCGCATCGGCCGGGGAGCAGATCGACCCAGAGCGCGTCCTCCGCGAGCGGCCGGACCGGGTTCGCCTGCATCTCGTGGATCACGCCGACCTCCCGCCCGTCGAGCCGCACGCGCGCCGTCTGGGGGGCCTTCGCCGCGGAGTACGCGCGGAGGAGCAAGAGCCCGCGCGCCTCGGGCGGGCAGTCGACCTCGATCCGGGTGATCCCGCGGCCCTCGCGCGACCGGGAGACCCGCCGGAGCTCCGAGCGCTCGGCGTCGAAGGCCGCGCGCGCGCGGTGCCGCCTGCCTTCGAGGTGGACCTCCTGCTCGCCGATCTCCCGAGGATCCGCGAAGGCGTAGGCGAGGCCCAGCGAGCGCGCCCGCAGCGGCGTATAGGCGCCGGTCGGGCCGGCCTCGATGCCGAAGCGGATGCCGGAGCGGCTCACGATGGGGTCGGCCACGTGCAGGCGGTACAAGGAATGCTCGAACAGCGCGTTCCGCCAGCGATTCTCGGGATGGATGACGATGAAGCGGAGCAGACCGCTGAACGGGTTATGGTGCGCGCCCAGGAAATAGAAGCCGCCGTTGAAGTAATCCTCGGTGCCGGTCCCGATCTGCAGGGGGTACGACATCCTGTCGGTCCGGATCATCTCGTCCCCCTCGAGATAGGTCCGGTCGTTGGGGCGGCCGCCGCTGAGGTGCTCCAGGAGGGCGACGAGCTGGAGCGGCCCCTCGCCCTCGAAGAGGGGCATCGTCGTCTCGCGTCCGGGGGCCACCTGATCGCGGTATTGCGCGAGGAGCCGCACGCCGCTGCGGGCGGGCGCGAGGTCGACGGCCGCCTCGAGGCCCGCGATGGACGCCCCGGGCGCGGCCCCGAGCGACAGCACCTCTCCCTCCGCGAGCGGAATGGGCAGGCGCGTCGCGAGACGGCCGAACCCTGCGGCATCGGGCGCGCGGGCGGCGTGCAGCGCGCTCCGGAAGGTGGTCCACCCGCCGTCGGCCTCGGCGCCCGTGCTGGCCAGGCCGAAGAAGAACGACGCGGGCACCGGCGGCTGCTCACCGATCCTCACGTCCAGGTCTTTCAGGCTCCCCGCGGGGATCCGGAGATCGATGCCCGATACCGTCGCTGGGCCGATCGCCAGGACGAGCGGTGCGCCGGGGCTCGGGGCCTGCCGGTGCGTGGGGGCGGGCAGGGTGGCGGTCCAGTCCTCGATCATGAACCCCGCGAGCTCCTCGGGCGTCGGGCCCGACGCGGCGCCGGGGCCCTCGCGGTAGGTGACCTGGTAATAGATGGGGACGCCGCGGAAGCGGACCTTGGCCTCGCTGGACCAGGCGAAGGGGACGTAGCTGGTGAATGCGCCCGAGCTCGCGTCGACGCCGAGCACGAGGGGCGGCTTCCAGGGGCCGCGGCCCTCGAAGAAATCGTGAGGTGAGCCGCGGAAGGCCGTGCGCCCGTCGATCTCGATCCAGAGCTCCTGATCCGGCTTGTCGAGCTCCGCGCGCGGGGCGGTCATCCATATCCGCGTGATTCTCCCCTCGCCGCGGGCATGGAACAGGACCCGGTGCTCCCCCTCCTGCGCGACCCCAGGGCGATATCCATCGTTGTTGCCACCCGCGGGGTCGTGGGTGGTCACGCTCCGGGATATCCACCCGGGGTGAAAGGAGAGCAGATCCTCCAGCACCGGAGCGATCGACGCAGCGCCCGGCGCGACGGCGAGGGCCCCGCCGAGGAGATGGCGGCCCGCGCTGGAGACGAGGAGGTCCAGGCGTGCGCCCGCGGCGCGCGCGATGTGCTGCCCGATGCTCATGAGCACAACCTAAGGGTGCGATCGGCGCCGGGGGAGCGGGCTCGGCACCTCGCTTGCATTAACGCGAGGCGAAACCAGGCGCGACGCTCCGGGCGCGCATTCAAGGAGTGATTCATGCGCACTCGTGGCGGCCCTCGCCTCCTCGAAGGAACATGCCGCATCGCGCCTTCCGCGCGCTGGCGCGGCCCGCTGCTCACGCTTCTTTCCATCGCGTCGCTCGCGGGCGCGGGCGGGGCGCCGGCAGCTCCCGTGGAGCAACGCGACCTTCCGGGAATCTCCTCCAGGGCGCGCGGGCAGCTCGATCGCGCAGCCTACGCCGAGCGGCTCCGCGCGATGTGGCTCGGCGAGTGCATCGCGAACTGGACGGGGCTGACGACGGAGGGCGTCCGCGTCGAGCGCCCCTTCTTCACCGACGCAGACTGGGGGACTTCCCAAGGCCGCAACGGGGCGCGGATCGACTTCGTGCTCCTCGACCCCTGCCCGGCCGATGACGACACCGATATCGAATACGTCTACTTGCACCTCATGACCGAGGCGAGGACGTTGTTCCTGTCTCCCGAGGCGATCCGGGACGGGTGGCGAGCGCACATCAACGATTTCATCTGGGTCTCCAACCGGAGGGCGCGCGACCTCCTGGAGCGAGGCGTGCTGCCCCCCAAAACGAGCGACCCGGCGCTCAACCCGGACGCGCTCCAGATCGACGCGCAGCTCACCACGGAGATCTTCGGCGCCCTCGCGCCCGGCATGCCGGAGCTCGCGCTGCGGATCGCCGACCTCCCCATCCGGACCACGGCGCGCGGTCACGCCGCGCACGCCGCGCAGTTCCATGTCCTCCTCTTCTCGCTCGCGGCGACCGTCGATCCGGACAAGCCGCGGCGCGAGGAGATCGTGCGCATCGTCCGCGAGGCCAGGAGCTACCTGCCGGATGCGTCGAAGGCCGCCGATGTCATCGATTTCGTGCTCTCGGCGTATCTATCGGCGCACGATCCCGAGGATTGGGAGAGCGTCCGCGACGCCATCGCGGATCGCTATCAGGAGCGGGCCCGGGAGCACGGCTTCGTCTATCGAGGGTTCACGGAGTCCGCGATCAACCTGGCGACCGGGACGATGGCCCTCCTGTTCGGCGGGGGGAGCTTCCGGCGCACCGTCCAGATCGGCACCCTGTCCGGGTGGGACTCCGACAACGGCACGGCGACGATGGGCGGGCTCGTGGCGCTCATCGGCGGCATGGAGGAGCTGCACCGCGCCTTCCCGGGGGCGCGGCTCGCCGAGCGTTACCGTATCCACCGCACGCGTCCGACCCTGCCGGACCGGCTGCCGGAGGATCCCGAGGCGGAGGACACCTTCACGGCGATCGCGCAGAGGATGGTCGCGCTGGTGGATCTCGCGGCGCAGGCTGACAGCCCGCGGCCGCTCGGGCGCCGCGCGCGCGACGCACCCGATCGACGGCCACCGCGGCCACGATGATCGCGCCCGTCGCGATCTCCTGCACCCAGCTCGGCAGCCCGAGGTGGACGCCGCCGGTCCGGATGACCGTGATGAGCAGCGCTCCGACCACGCTCCCCGCGACGCTCGCCTCGCCGCCCGAGAGCGGCGCGCCGCCGATGACGACCGCCGCGATGACCTCGAGCTCGAGGCCCACCGAGTCCGTCGGGTCGCCCACCGTCAGCGTCGAGAACTCCATCACGCCCGCGACGCCGGCGAGGAGGCTCGACAGGGTGTACACCGCAACCTTCACGCGCCCCGTGTCGATGCCGCACAGCCGCGCCGCGGCCTCGTTGCTGCCGACCGCGAGCACGTGGCGCCCGAAGCGCGTGAAGGTGAGGACGGCGAAGACGAGGAGCGCGAGCGCCGCGGTCATCCACAGCCCGGGCGCGGCGAGGTCGGCCGAGAGCAGCGCGTCGAGGCCGCGCGGATCGGCGTCGATCTTCTGCTCGGACGCGAGCCCCTTCGCGGCGCCGCGGAGCGCGCTCATCGTGCCCAGCGTCACGACGAAGGGCATCATCCGCGCCCGCCCCACGAGCGCCCCGGCGACGACGCCCGCGAGGCCCGCCGCCGCCGTGGCGGCGAGCGCCGCGGGCAGCGCCGGCACCCCCGCGCGCAGGAGCGTCGCGAGGACGACCGTCGTGAACGCGACCAGCGAGCCCGTGGAGAGGTCGATCCCGCCGGTCGCGATGACCAGGGTCATGCCGACGGCGCAGATGCCGACCACCACCGTCTGCCGCGCCATCGTGAGCAGGTTCTGGCTGCGCAGGAACGTGTCGGGCGTGAGCGCCGCGAAGAGCGCGTAGACGAGCAGAAGGGCGACGAGCGGGCCGAGCCACGGCGGGCGCTTCTTCACGAGGAGGCCTCCAGGAGGAGCGACGCCGCGGTCCACGACGCCGCGGGCCGCGGCGGATCGAGGGTCCCCCGGCGGAGGACCGCGATGCGGTCGCACGTCGTCACGAGCTCGTCGAGCTGGCTCGACACGAGCACGATGGCCTTGCCGGCGCCCGCGAGCCCGCGGAGCAGCGAGAGCACCTGCGCCTTGCTCGGCACGTCGATGCCGCGCGTCGGCTCGTCGACGAGGAGCACGTCGACGTCCTCGCGGAGCAGGCGCGCGAGCTGGACCTTCTGCTGGTTGCCGCCCGAGAGCTCGCCGGCGCGCTGATCCGGCCCCGCCGCGCGGATCGCGAGCGCTTCGATCCAGCGCGCCGCCTCCGGGAGGAGCGACCTCGGCGCGGCGAAGCGGGGCGCGCGCGGCGAGAGCCAGATGTTCTCGGCGATCGAGCGGCCGAGCATCAGCCCCTCCCCGCCGCGATCCTCGCTGAGGAGGCCGATCCCGCGGGGAGCGCGCAGCGTGACCGTGCCGCTCTGCTTCGGGTCGAGCCCCGCGAGGATGCGGAGGAGCTCGGTCCGGCCCGAGCCGACGAGGCCGGCGATCCCGAGGATCTCCCCCCGGCGCAGCGTCAGCGACGCGCGCTTCGGCCGCTTCACGCCGGAGACGTCCTTGACCTCGAGCACCACCTCGCCGCCGCCCGGCGGCGCCGCCTCGGACGCCGCGCGCTCGCGGGCGCCCTCGAGCGCGCGGCCCAGCATCTCGCGGACGATCTGCGCCGGCTCGGTGTCGCGCGGATCGCCTTCCCCGGCGACGCGGCCGTCGCGGAGCACCGTGTAGCGGTCCGCGTGCGCGCGCACGTCCGCGAGGAAGTGCGTCACGAGCAGCACCGCGAGGCCGGCGTCGCGCAGGGCGCGGACGCGGTCGAACAGGCGCGCGGCGTCCGCGTGGCCGAGGCTCGAGGTCGGCTCGTCGAGGACGAGCAGCCGCGCCGCGAGCCGCCCGCCCTCGCGGAGGCCGCCTTGCGCGAGCGCTCGCGCGATCTCGACGAGCTGCTGATCGGCGACGCCGAGCTCCCCGGCCGGCGCGTCGAGCGGCACGCGGTCCGGGCGCTCGGCGACGAGCGCGATCGCTTCCCGGGCGATGGCGCGGGCGCGCGCGCGGTCGCGGATCCCGGGCCGCGCGCGCGCGGCCGGCTCGATCCCGAGCACCACGTTGTCCGCGACCGAGAGGTGGGGGCAGAGCGTCCGCTCCTGCGGGACGAGGACGACGCCCGCGCGGCGCGCGCCTTCGGCCGAGGCCGGCGCGTACGGCGCTCCCCCGAGCCGCACCGAGCCCGCGTCGGCGCGCTCCACGCCGAGCAGGATGCGGGTCAGCGTGCTCTTGCCCGCGCCGTTCTCGCCGAGGAGCGCGTGGACGCTCGCGGGCGCGATCCGCAGCGAGACGCCGCGCAGCACCGCGCTCTGGCTGAACGCCTTGGCGAGGCCGGCCGCCTCGAGGAGGGGCGCGCGCTCTGCCGTCACGGGCCGCTCACTCCCCGAGCCACCGGGCGAGGTCGGGCTTCACGATGTCCTGCACCGCCGGGTCGTCGAGGTCCTGCTTCGTGACGACGCGCGCCCCCGTGTCGATGCGCTTCTCGATCGGCTCGCCGCGGAGGTGCGCCGCCATCGTCTTGACCGCGACGTACCCCATGTGGAACGGGTTCTGCACGACGAGCGCCTCGATGTCGCCCTCGCGCAGGGCGCCGAGGAGCTTCTCCGACGCGTCGAAGCCGACGAGCTTCACCTGGCTCGCGGCGCCCGTCTTGCGGAGCGCCTGCAGCATCCCGAAGGTCGTCGACTCGTTCGGCGTGAACACCCCGGCGATCGTCCCCTCCGCGGCCTTGTGGGCGAGGAGCAGGCTCTCGCTCTTGTTGAACGCCGTCTCGGTGGTGGCGCCGCCGTACTGGTTCACGCTCGCGAGCGTGATGCCGGGCATCGCGCGCACCGCGTCGAGGAAGCCGTTCTCGCGGCCCTGCGTGCTCGCCGAGCCCTCCTGGTAACGGAGCATGAGGACGTTGCCCTTCCCGCCGATCGCCTTGCCGAGGTGCTCTCCCGCGAGCTTGCCGGCGCCGTGGTTGTCGGTCGCGACGAAGCTCGCGTGCTCGTCGCCGGCGAGGTCGGAGTCGAACACGACCACCGGGATCTTCGCCTGAGTCGCCGCGTGCACCGGCGCCTTCAGCGCCGTGCCGTTCAGCGGCGCGAGCACGATGCCGGACACGCCCTGCGCGACGAAGCTCGAGACGACATCGATTTGACCCTTGAGGTCGTCTTCCCTGAGCGGCCCCTTCCATACGATGTCGACATCGAGCTCGCGCGAGGCCTTCACCGCGCCCGCGTGCACGCTCTTCCAGAACTCGTGCGTCGTCCCCTTCGGCACGACGGCGATGCGGAGGCGTGCGCCGCTTTTAGGCCCTGCGCCTGCGTCCGTCGACGTCGTATCTGGCGAGGTCTTCGAGCATGCAGTGAGAACGGTGATCGCGAAAACGCACGCGAGGAACCTGGCGTTCATCGGTGCGCGAGGATAGTCGACGGATCGCGGTCGCGCTCGCGCTGGAGAGCTCGTCGGCGTTATCAAATCGGCTGCAGAAGCTTCGCGCAATGGCGAGGTCGGCCGGGGAGAAACAATGTCGATTCGGGGGAATGCGCTCCGTTCTCAAGCGGATCCCGAAGCGTTGAGCAGAGGAGCCGTAGCTGGAGCGTCTGCGCCAGAAGCACCCGGGCGAGATCCGGTGGGGCGAGGACTGGACGAAAAGCGGTCGCCAGAGCGTCGGCGCGGGGCAGATCGCGCGCGCGACCCGGAGATCACCGGCAGGGCCACCGGCCCCCGTCGAGGTCGAGCGGCATCTCCATGCTGTTGAAGTTCCACGCGTTCGTCTGCTCGCAGAAGAGCGACCTGTCCGTCATGTGCCCCGAGAACGGATCGTCGTACTCCACGTGGAACACCGCCTTGCCGTTCGCCACGAAGGTATCGACGAGGACCTCGCACTCTTCGAACTCGAAGCACTGCTCGTTCAGCGTCCAGTCGAAGTACGGCCACAGGTCCTCCGCCTGGTCGATGTCGCCCTTGAGCCCGACGGACATGCCCATCCCGTGCGCGAGATCCGCGATGAACCGGTTGTAGGCGATCTGGTCCTCGTAGGTGAGCGGAAACCCCGATTCGTTGGCGTACCCGTCGACCTCGTCGGGCTCGATGGCGTCGAAGCCCTTGTCTTTGCAGGTCTGGAACCGGGCCTGCATGATCGGCCCGAGGACGTCGATCTGCCGGATGTCGAGCCAGAACGAGCCCTCCCAGTGGTAGTCCGGTTCGCCTTTGACCGACTCCGGGAAGTCGCCGGCGTCCGACCGATAATCCTCGAACGCGCCGACGTCGACATAGCAGATCACCTTGGCGCCCCTCGCGTGGAGCGCGGCGACCGTCTCTGCCGGCGTGAACTCCCAGTCGATGTCGTAGACCACGGGAGGCGGCAGATCGAGCGGCGCGCCGGTGGGATCGACCAGGCCCATGTCCTTCGGGTCGTCGAGGTCCAGGGGGTGGTCGATCAGCCAGTGCCACGGCGTGTCGAGCGCCGGGATCCAGAGTTCGGAGCCCCCTCCGGCGGCCGTCGAGGAGGTGGCCGCCGGGGCTGACGAGCTCGAGCCATCGCGCGCGTCTCCGCCCGCGCCGCCTGCTCCGCCCGGATCTGCGCCGGCGTCGCCGCACGCGACGTGCATTGCCGAAAGGATGGGAATCAACCACGGGACCACCGCAGGCCACGATCGATGCATGATGGCGCTCCTCTCGTCGCTCCGGAGCTCGATCGCTCCGGGGTGTGCGCCTCGACGCCCAACCGGTGTCGTGATGGCGCGCTTCTGGAGCTTCACCCAGGTCGCGCAGCCAGGGAACCACGGAAAGCGCAGCGATCCGGGGCGGCCCCGGCGGCGCTGGGCTCGCGCCGCCGACCAGCGTGCCGCGCCGCCCGCGCCGCGGGTCCCGCCCGCCCCGCCAGCCCGGGCGACCACCGCCCCGCCTGGGCATCCACCTACGGGACCTGGGCCACGAGCCCCGGACGCCCGCCCGTGCATAAGATGGACGTCAGCGGTGAAGTCCAGTAACGTTTCATGCTTCCGGGGGAACGCGCTCGAGCGAATCGAGCGCCTAGAAGCCGCGCAGCGGTGGGCGCCGGCCGACAGCGAAGCCCGACGTGCAGGAGGGACCCGACCATGAAGCTGAGCGTGCAGAGCATCATGACGCAGGGGCGACGGTCGTACGAGACCGGCCTCGAGACCGGGCAGCGCCTCGCGCGCGAGCTCGCGGATCCCCCGAAGGTGGTGTTCGCGTACCTCACCGTGAATCACGATCAGGCCGCGTTCCTGAAGGGCCTGCGCGAGGGCGTCGGGGCGGGCGCCTCCATCGTGGGCTGCTCCGGACAAGGGGTCATGGGCCGCGGGGGCGTGCGCGAGGAGGGGTACGCCGCGAGCGTCCTCGGCCTCGGCGGGGACGGCGTGCGGATCGCGGCCGCGAGCGTCGAGGAGGTCCAGACCGACACCGCGGAGAAGGGCCGGCTCTGCGGCCAGCGCCTGCGCGCCGGCTCGCCGGAGCCGCCGGAGGTCGTCATCCTGAATTACGATCCGCTGTCGGGCGTCGACGCGCACGTGTTCCTCGACGCCCTGCACGCGGAGGTGCAGTGCCCTGTCGTCGGCGGCGCGTCCTCCCATTTCTTCGGGCGGGAGATGACGGAGACCTCTCAATACCATGACGACCGCGTGCTCACCCGCTCTGCGGTCGCCTGCGCCCTGTGGGGTGACTTCACGGCCACGATCGCGAGCTGTATCGGGTGCTCGCCCGTCGGCCTCGAGATGACGGTGACGCGGGCGGAGGGCAACTACCTCGTCGAGCTGGACGGGCGGCCTGCCCTCGAGGTGTGGGAGGAGATGACCGGCGGCGCCGCGCCGCCCGGCGACGTCGGCAACACCTCGGCGATCGCGATCGGGATGGCGGTCGACGGCGCGGGCGCCGCGACGGAGCAGCTGATCCGGTGCGCGCTCGTCCTCGACAGGAGCCGCAGCGGCGTCCTCCTCGGGGCGGCGATCCCGACCGGGACCCGGGTCATGCTCCACCACCGGACGGTCGACGACGTGCTCGCGAGCGCAAACCGGCTCGTGCACGAGCTCAAGGCCCGGCTCGAGGGCAAGAAGCTCCGCGCCGTCTTCGGCTTCGAGTGCGGCGCGCGGACCAAGCCGTTCCTGGGAGACGCGCTGACCAACAAGGAGAACCTCGACATGCAGGCGGCGCTCGGCCCGGAGGCGGCGTGGGCCGGCGTCGTGTGCTGGGGCGAGATCTACCCGGTGGCCGGAAAGCCGGTCTACCATAACTACACGTATCCGGTCCTCGCCCTCTCGGAGTGAGCGCGCCATGGCGACGGATCCCGCGGCGCTGGTCGAGACGCTCAAGGCGAAGGCCACGCTCCTGATCCATCGAGAACGGGAGCTCTTCGAGCTCCGCCAGGCGCGGCGCCGCACGGAGGAGTGGCTCCGGGCGTTTCACGCGCTCTCTCCGGAGCTCCAGGACACCGACATGGCGGGCCTGATCGCGAGGTGGAGCGACCTCCTCGTGGGGAGCCTGAGCTTCGAGAGCGCCGGCGCGCTCGAATACGAGGCGCCGAGCGGGCGCGTGACGATGCATACGATGGACCCGGGGCCGCCTCCCGCGCTGACCCACGTCGAGGCGGAGGCGGACGCGCTCTTCCGGGCGAAGGGGAGCGGGCGGTGCGATCCGAGCGCCCCGCCCACGCTGCGGAGGCTCGCGGATGCCATCGGGCTCGAGGAGTTCCTCTGGCTCTCGTCTAGCGTGCGCCGGGGCTCACGCCTCCTCCTGTTCGCGGGCAGCTCGCCGCGGACCGCCAAGTTTCACAGGTTCTCCGAGGAAGATCAGAACCACTTCATGCTCCTCGGCAACCACCTCGCCGCGCTCGTGAACAACAGCATCCTCGCGGCCCAGGTCGAGCGCGAGCGGACCGAGATCGTCGCGGCCAACCGCGAGCTGGACGCCAGCCTGCGCGAGCTCAGCAGGACGCAGCGCGAGCTCATCGCGTCGACAAAGCTGGTCGCCGAGACGTCGCGGCGGGCAGGGATGGCCGATATCGCGGCGGGCGTGCTGCACAACGTCGGCAACGTCCTCACGAGCATCAACGTCGGCGCGGAGCTCGTCGCCGAGCGCCTGCGGGCGTCGCGCGTCGGGAACGTGGGCAAGCTCGTCCGGTTGCTCGAGGCGGAGGGCGAGGGCCTCCCCGCCTCGCTGTCCACGCCCGACCGCGCCTGGAAGATCCTCAATTTCCTGAGGGAGCTCTCGGCGCACCTCGCGACCGAGCGCGACGAGATCCTCGCGGAGGTCACGCGGCTGCAGGAGTACCTCTCTCACCTCAAGGCGATCGTGAACAAGCAGCAGCGCTATGCGACCGCGATCGGCGTGACGGAGCTCTGCGAGCTCCCGGGGCTCGTGGACGACGCGATCGCGCTCGTCTCCGCGTCGCTCGCGCTGACGGGCATCGAGATCGCGCGGGATTACCAGCCCGTCGCGGAGGCGACGCTGGATCGCCACAAGGCGCTGCAGATCCTCGTCAACCTCGTCCGCAACGCCGCGGAGTCGATCGCGGGGTGCGGCCGTGAGGGCGGGCGCATCGTCGCCTCGATCCGCGGCGACGGCGGCGCGCGGTTCCAGCTCATGGTCGAGGACAACGGCGCCGGGATCGACGAGCGGCTCGCCTCGAAGCTGTTCACGCAGGGCTTCACGACAAAGCCGAGCGGGCACGGCTTCGGTCTCCACACGAGCGCGCTGGCCGCGAAGGAGATGGGCGGCACGCTCACGTGCCGGAGCGCTCCTGGGCGGGGCGCGACGTTCATCCTCGATCTTCCGCTGCGCCCTCAGACGTCGAAGGAAGGCTCACGCTGATCGCCGCGCTCTGCTGCATCGTGAGATGGAGCCAGGTGGTGAAACGAGATGGAGTCGATCTCACCGAAGCCGGTCCTGAACGAGGTGGAGACCGCCGCTCCGCCGCGACGGATCTTGGTCGTCGACGACAACCTCAAGATCCATGAAGATTTCGCCAAGATCCTCGGCGGCCGGCGGGAGGCCAGCGCGCTCGACGCGGCCGAGGAGGCGCTCTTCGGGGCGCCCGAGCCGCGCGAGAAGCCGACGAGCTTCCACCTCGACTGCGCCCATCGCGCTGGCGCGGACGGGCTCGCGGCTGATCCGCGGCAGGGGCCGGGCCGCGAGGTGACCGGCTGCGCCCAGTGCCGCGGGTCAGACGTCCCGCCAGAACCACCGGTCGATGACGAGCGTGCTACGCGGCCGCGCTCCCGCGGCGGCCTGCGCCGTTTCCCCCTTCGGTGAGCTTCGCTTCGTGCTTCGCGATCCACTTGCGGAGCCGTTGCGAGAGGGGTGACCGTCCGTTCTCGTAGTTGGCGACCGAGCTGCGCGCGAGGCCGAGCTTTCCGCCGAGCTCGGCCTGCGAGAGCCCGAGCTTTTCGCGAAGCTCCTTCAGCGAGGTCGAGCCCGTCGCCGCTTGCTCGCGCGCCGGTGCGCTCGGCGCCGGTGCGCTCGGCGGGCGAGGCGGCGCGGCCTCGATCGCACGCACGTCCGGCCGTGCGCGCTCGGCCTTCACCGGCGGCAGCTCGGCACGGGCGCCCTCCGACGCGGCGCGTCGTGCCACGGTCGCTCGGACGCTCGTCGCGCTGCCCGCGAGCTCCCCGCCGCAAAACGGGCAGTGGTCAAACGCGAGGACCTTGCCCGAGTCCGTGCGGAATTCGACGCCCTGGATCGAAGCCGGGAGCCCTTTCGCGCGGCGCTCCTCGCTCGACCACCCGTAAACGACCGTGAGCCCGGGCCCCTCGAGATTGACCGGCAGATCGGCCTGACTCATCCGAAGGCAAACCGTCCTGCCGTCGCGTGTGCATTGTCGTCCGATGATGGGCATTGTCATCTCCTCGCTTCGAAAGGGGGGGCGAGCGCGGGCCTACCCGTTCGAACTTTGCGCAGTACTGTTCACCTGTCAAGGTGGATATTCACCGAGCGCGTCAGGCGCAGCCTGGGCGAGGGATTTCGGCGCGGCGGCCGGGTCTCGGCGAGGATCACCTCGGGCTGGACCGTGACCGGCCCGGGGGGTGTGTCGGTGCAGGCGGGGACTTGGCCCCCGTCCGCCGCTTGCTCACCCGACCCTCGCGCGTTCGGGCGGGCCGGCGGACGTCGAGTCGCTCGCGGGCTCAGTGGCTACCAGGGCGGCATCGGGCCCGACTGTCGGGGCCGGCAGCCCGCCATGGCAGAGTCTCTCGTCGAGAGCGATGGAAAGGATTACGGTATGGCATACGAAGTCTCCAAAGATGCCATCGCCGAGCAGGCCAAAGGGGGTCGCCTCCGCCGAGCAATCCCGCCAGGGATCTGCCTCGCGAGCGAAGAAAAATTTGAACGCAAAGACGCAAGGGCGCAAAAATAACACATATTAATTTTCTTTTGCGCCTTTGCGCCTTTGCGCCTTTGCGCCTTTGCGCCTTTGCGTTGAACTCTCTCTCCGGATCCCTGGCTGGACTGCTGGTGGGTGGAATCAGGCCAGCAGGCGCGAGGGCAGAGCGCGCGGTGCGCCGCGGCGCGTCGGGCCGCCGGTTGGCACAGCAGGAAAACGACGCCGTCCCGCGCGGTTCGAGCGAAGGACGACCGAGGGCGCCGGCATCCACAGGACAGCCGAGCAGCGACGCAGGGCCCAGCTGGACCTCTAGGGTCGAGCTCGCCAGCGGCCATTCTTCTCATCGAGGCGCTCCGCGCCTCGCGCAGGGGGAATGACGCCGCGGGCGGCTTCATTGGGGGCGCCGAATCGACTCGGGATCGTAGCGAAACGCGGGCTCGTCCGCGGACGGCCGCGGCATGCGAGCCGCCGTCGGCGCGCACCGTTCCGCGCAGCACGCGCGGCGAAAGGAGCACCATGGTCGTTGTTGGTATGCGGAGCGCAAAAGCCTTGCTCGCGGTGGCGCTGGCCACGAGCGCCATCGTGGGGTGCTCGAGCCCCCCTGCGTCTGCCGTGGGACAGGACCCGGAGGGGGTCGAGGCGTCGGACATGCCGCTCGCCGGCGATGAGCCGGTGTCCGAATCGGACGTGAAGCTCCTCGTCGAAGGCGTCGCGGCAGCGTATGCCCCTGAAGCGCAGGCCCACGGGGCGCAGCTCACCGTGCGCGTCACCGGCTCGTTGACGCGCATCGATATCGCCGCGGACCGCACCTGGAACATCATCATAGGGTCCGACCTCTTCCGTCCCGGCCTCACGCGCGACCTCGCGACATTCATCGGTTGCCACGAGGTCGGCCACGCGCTCGGCGGCTTCCCGTTCAAGGACGGTCCGCCGCAGCGCACCCAGGTCGAGGGGCTCGAGGAAGGCCGGTTCGGCACGGTGAGCGCCTCCGAGGGCCAGTCCGACTACTTCGCGTCGAAGGACTGCCTGCCCCGGATGTGGGGCGATGACATCGACGCGAACGGCGCGTACCGGACGCGGGTGTCGCCGGCGACAAGGGCCCGCTGCGACGGCGTCTGGGCGGGCGACGCGGAGCGCGATCTCTGCTACCGCATCGCGGCGGTCGCCAACGACTTCGGGGTCTGGCTCGGCGGGACGCAGGCGTCGACCGACACGCCCTCGACGACGGTCGTGACGGGCACCAACGTCAACAACATGGGGAGCCAGTGCCGCGTGGACACCATCTTCGCCGGCGCCCTGTGCCAGGTGCGAAACCCCGGCACCGACATCCCCGGTCTCGTCCCGCCGTACGCGCGCCTGGTCGAGATCGATCCCACGGTCGAGGCGGACGCCGCGTACGCCGCCTGCGCGGAAGGACCAGGCGCACGTCCGCTCTGCTGGTTCCGGCCGAACTCCACGCCGTACGACTGCTCGTTCATGCCCGAGGTCGGCGACTGCGCCGTCACCGAGGAAGGCGTGTCCGCCACGCGGTTCTGTTCGCCGCGGAGGGGGATCGAGATCTTTCCGTGCGCTGAAGGCACGACCTGCGAGCTGGACGAGGAGGGCTTCCCGGTCTGCGAGCTGGAGACGAACTGAGGCAGCACGCCCATCGACGCCGCTCCCTGAACCAGATACCCGCCCTCGTCGTGCTGGTCTCGGGGCGGCGTGCAGCCACCAGAGCTGGACGGGCGCGTCGCTCTCCGTGCCTCCTGTAAAGTTTCCGCGTTGCAATCGCGCACGTCCAGTATGGGTTTGGCCGGTCTTGACGCGGAATCGGAGTGAGCCCAGCGTCGCGGTATGCGGATGCCGTGGTGGATGGGGGTGCTTGCCTCGGTTGCGCTCGCGCCGGCTTGCGGGGGCCGGGTCGAGCGTCACCTCGAAGAA
Source organism: Sorangium sp. So ce836 (assembly GCF_028553905.1). Lineage (NCBI taxonomy): Bacteria > Pseudomonadati > Myxococcota > Polyangiales > Polyangiaceae > Sorangium > Sorangium sp. So ce836. The sequence continues at coordinate 13,941,037 of NZ_CP102233.1, forward strand.
CCGCCGGCGGGCGGAGGCGAGGTCGGATCGACGACAGGAGCTGGCGGCGCCGGGGGCGTCGGCGGCGCCGGGGGCGCCGAGGGCCCAGCGAACGCCGTGGGGGCCTCCAGCTCAGGCGGCCAAACCTCGTCGACAGGCATGCCGAGCGAGCCGGACGCCGGCGCGGGGGGCGCCGAGCAGGGGTGCGCTCCGAGCGTGTACAGCGGCTCTTTGAGCGTCACTCACCAGGACGGCCTCGAGGACCTGCGCGGCGTAACCGTGCTCGATGGCACGCTCTCGATCGGCGGCGACGTCTCCGACCTGTCCCCGCTCGCGTGTCTGAAGAACATCAAGGGGAAGCTCCAGATCATGGACACCACGCGGTTGTCCAGCCTGGATGGTCTCGGCGCCCTTTCCTCCGTTTGGTTGCAGCTGGAGGTGATGCGGAACTCCTCGCTGCTCAGCCTCAGCGGGCTTCAGAGCCTGCGAGAGGCCGTGGCCGTCCAGATCAGCGAGAACCCGCTCCTCGAGAGCGTCGCCGGCGTCGGGGTGAAAGCGGCCGAGTGGCGCGTGGTCGACAACGATGCCCTCGAGTCCTTGTCAGGCCTCGACAACGTCGAGGAAGGGGTATTCTGGATCGAGGGCAATGACCGGCTCGCGACGCTGGACGGGCTGCGCAGCCTGCGCCGGGGGTGGCTCAACCTGGTCGACAACGACGGGCTGACCAGCCTCGAGGGCCTCGGCGCCGTCGACGGCCTCGAGGAGCTCTTCATCTCCAAGAACGATGGGCTCGTCAGCTTGAAAGGCCTCGAGCGGCTCACGGCCATCAAGAAGCTCACGTTGCGGGAAAACCGGCAGCTGAGCTCGCTGCGCGGCCTCGACGGCCTCGTCTCCGCAGGCGTCATCGGCATCTCGTCGAACGAGCGGCTCGTGGACCTGACCGGGCTCGCAGCGCTCGAAACCACCGACGCTCTCGTCGTCAGCGGCAATGCGGCGATGAACAGCCTGGACGGCGCGCCCTCGCTCCGCGGTGTCCTGCGAGCCACCGTCGACTCGAATCCCGAGCTGGTGAGCGCCAACGCCTTCGCGCACCTTCGCTCGGACCTGGACCGCGCGTCGTCGCTTTCCTTCTCGAACAACCCCAAGCTCACCACCATCGATCTCGGCGACGTGACACGGCTGGCCGAGGTGTCCGTCACCCGCTGCGGCTCCCTGTCGGACCTGTCCGCGTTCGCCGGCATCACGGAGATGTCGACCCTCATCCTGGGAGAGAACTCCGGGCTCGTGAGCCTCACGGGGCTCGAGCAGGTCTCGGCGCTCGACCGGCTGGAGATCATCGATAATGCTCGGCTCACGAGCCTCGCGGGCCTGGATGGCCTCGTCTCCACACGCTCCATCGCCATCTACTCGAACGAGCGGCTCGTGGACCTGACCGGGCTCGGAGCGCTCGAGACCACCGACGCCCTCGTCGTGATCGGCAATTCAGCGATGAGCAGCCTGGACGGCGTGCCCTCCCTCCGCGATGTCGCCCAGCGAGCCGCCGTCGAAGCGAACCCCGAGCTGGTGAGCGCCAACGTTTTCGCGCACCTTCGCTCGAACCTGGACCACGCGCCGTCGATTTCCTTCTCGGACAACCCCAAGCTCACCACCATCGATTTCGGCGACGGAACACGGGTGGGGCAGCTGTCCGTCACCGGCTGCGGCTCCCTGTCGGACCTGTCCGGGTTCGCCGGCATCACGGAGCTGTCAGCCCTCGTCGTGGGCCAGAACTCCGGGCTCGTGAGCCTCACGGGGCTCGAGCAGATCTCGGAGCTCGATCGGCTCGAGCTCTTCGACAATCCTCGGCTCACGAGCCTCGTGGGCCTGAGCGGCCTCCGCAGCGTGACAGGCGGGCTCCATATCTCCAGCAACGCCGCGCTCACCAGCCTCGACGGGGTCGGCTCGTTCGGCGCGGACGGCGGCGTGATCCAGGCGGTGAGGCTCGCAGGCAACCAGGCGCTCGTCGACATCGACGCTCTGCGCGGCGTGGTCCGCGTGAACCAGCTCACCATCCGAGACAATGACGCCTTGGTCGGGCTGACCGGACTCGAGGACCTGACCAACCTCGATCACCTCAATATCGAGGGGAACCGGTCGCTCGCGACGCTTCGCGACCTGGGAGCTCGATCGATCAGCGCTACGATGGAGATCCGGGACAACGAGAGCCTGCCGGGCTGCGAGGTCGAGGCGCTCGTGGAGCGACTCGACTGGGTGCCTGCACTGATGTTCCAGGAGAACAACGGCACCGGCACCTGCTCGCCCTGAGTCGGAGAAGCTCCTGACGCCCCAGCCCACCCGTGATAGCCGTGCCGGCATGACCGTCCGTTGCGCCGAGCGCTTCGCCGTCCGGGGCCGCCAGGGGCGCGCGCCCTTTCCTCCGGGAGCGTGGGTGTTTCCGGCAGACCTCGAGGCCGTCCAGGAGCTCCACGCCGCGCTGAAGGCGACGTTCCGCGAGCGGCACGCGGTCACGCCGGCCGAGATCGAAGGCCAGGTGCCCCGCGCGTTTGCCTTCGACGACCTGCTCGGGTTCCTCGCGCGGCGGCGGCCGGCGTTCGACCGCGCGCTCGCCGGCATGCGCTCGCCCATCGAGGCGTCGCGGATTGCGACGCTCGCCGCGGTCCTCGGGCTCTCGCGCGACGAGGTGACGGCGGCGCTGCGCGCCCGCGCGACAGGCGCCGACCTCGTCGACGGGTCGACCGTCGTTTACAACGCGCTCTCGCTCGCAGCGCAGCGCGTGGAGGGGTTGCGCGAGCTCGCCGCCGCCGACGCCATCATCGATTTCGAGCTCGAGCTGGCGCGCCTCGTCGCGCAGCCCTCGTGGACGCCACAGGTCGATTGGAGCGAGCTCGTGCCCGACGCCGTCGAGGCGGCCTCCTATGTCGATCCTGCGTCCGGTGCCGTCGAGGTCGACGCCGACATCGCGCACGTGGTGCTGCTCGCGGCCCAGTGCTGCGTCGACCCGACAGCCCGTGCGGTGAGCGTCGACCACGGCGGGCTCGTGTGGACGTCGCTCACCGAGCTCGACGGCGATGCGCTGGCCTCGGAGCGCGCGCCTGGCTCGATCCTGGTGCGACCATCGGTCGTTGCCGAGCAGGTCGAGCGCCTCGCGTTCGCGGCCCTCCCCGCGGCGCTGCGGGCGATCGCTCCCGGGGGCGCCCTGCTCGCCGTCACGCTGGTGGAGGACGAGGCGTAGCGTCACAGCCCGCCTGGGCGGCCAAACCGGCGCGATCAGGCGGTGATGCCGCCGTCGATCTTCAGGTTGGCGCCGGTGACGAAGGCGCCCTCGGGGCCGGCCAGGTACGCCACCATGCTGGCGACCTCGTCGCCTTGCCCGTAGCGCTGCACGGGGATCTGGCCTTTCATCCCGGCGGCGAGCGGGCCGTCGGCCGGGTTCATGTCGGTGTCCACGGGGCCAGGCTGGACGTTGTTGACCGTGATGCCGCGTGGACCGAGATCCCGGGCCCAGCCGCGTGTGAGGCCGGCGACCGCCGCCTTTGTCGCGCAATAAACCGACATCCCGGCCATGAGCGCCACGTCGCCGCAGATGCTGCCGATGTTGATGATGCGCCCGCCCTCGCCCATGTGGCGGACAGCCTCCTGCGCGGCGGCGAAGAGGCCCCTGACGTTCACCGCCATGAGGCGATCGAACTCCTCCAGCGAGACCTGATCGATGGGCGCCATGGCGGAGACGCCGGCGTTGTTCACCAGCACGTCGAGCCGGCCGAGGGCCTTCACCGTCTGGGCGACCGCGCTCCTCACCGCCTCGACGTCGCCGCTGTCCGCCCGCAGGGCGATCGCCCTGCCGCCCGCCGCCTCGATGGCGCCCACCACCTCGGCCGCCTTCGCGGGCGACGCGACATAGGTGATGGCCACGGCGGCGCCCTCGTGCGCCAGGCGCCTGGCGATCGCCGCCCCGATACCCCGCGAACCCCCGGTGACCAGCGCAACCTTGCCCTTCAACGTACCCATCGCAGCTTCCCCCCTTTTTTGGAACGATCGTTCCTTCAATGGAAGCTAAGTACGTTCCTTCAATGGAAGCTTGTGTAGGTTGTTGCAGTCCGTCAAGCGATTTTTGGAACGATCGTTATGAAAATAGCGACGGGGGTACTCCGGCGGGGGCGAGGGCGGCCGCGCTGCTTCGATCAGGAGGCGGCGCTGGAGCGGGCCATGGTCCTGTTCTAGGAGCGGGGCTACGAGGGGACGTCGCTCGACGAGCTGAGCGCGGCGATGGGCATCAGCCCGTCGAGCCTCTACGCGACGTTCGGGGGCAAGGAGCAGCTGTTCCGGGCGGCGGTCGACCGGTATCTCGCCGGGCGGGGCGGGTACATCGACCGCATCGTCGCCGAGGAGCCGACGGCCCGGGGCGCGGTGCAGCGGCTGCTCGAGACGGCGGCCGACGAGCTCACCCGGCCCGACCATCCGCCCGGGTGCATGATCGCGCTGGCCGGGACCCAGTGCTCCCCCGGCGTCCGGCCCGTACAGGGCCTGCTGCGGGGGTACCGAGGGGCCTGGCACAGCGGGTTCGAGGCGCGGATCCAGCGCGCCGTCGAGGCCGGCGAGCTCGCTCCCGACACGGACGCCGCCGCGCTGGCCACGTTCTATGCGACCGTCTTGCTGGGGATGTCGGTCCAGGCGCGGGATGGCGCATCGCGGGAGAGCCTCCGCGCGGCTGTCGAGGTCGCGATGCGGGCATGGCCTGGCGCGCCGCGCGGTCCGTAGGCTGCCCTCGACCACGGCGGTCTACGCGAGAGGAGCTTCGGCACCCGGGCCGGCGGCTACATCCCGTACGGGTATCGGGCCAGGTCGACGGCGCCGCTGGCGCGGACCTGCTGAAGGGCCTTGCCGTACTGGAGGAGGAGGCCCAGCGCGTACTGGAGCCGCTCGCGGATGCGCCCGTCGTCGGGCGATTGCGGCGCGCCCTGATCGTTGAGGAGCTCGCGCACGTGGCGCACGATCACGTGATCCGGGATGTAGCAGAGGTACGTGTTCTTGTAGCTGCTCATGCGCAGCTCGGCGATCGGGTAGGCGCCTCCCGGGCCCGCGGAGACCCCGACGATGAGCGCGGGCTTGTGCGCGAGCTCGCCCTTGGTGCAGAAGAGGAAGAAGTTCTTCAGCCCCGCGGGGACCATGCCGTGCCACTCCGGCGCCACGATCACGAAGGCGTCCGACGCGGTGAGCTCGGCGGAGATGGGCGACCAGACGCGCTCCCATTTCTCCGAGGGCTGCCAGGCCTCCTGGTCCCAGAGCGGCAGCGGGTTGTCGGCGAGATCGAGCTGGTAGACGGAGGAGACGTCCGGCGCCGACGACAGCTGTTGCTGCACGTAGCGGGCGACCTTCCCCGATTCGGAGCCATTGCGGTGACTACCTGAGATGACAGCGAGCTTCATAGGGTTTGCGTGCGGCGGTCGAGGCGCCGCGGGGCGCTCCTTGCTATCGGTGAATTGCGGCGCGCGATGCTACCGCGCGCTCGCGCGGCGCGTCGAGGGCTTCGACGGCGCGCGGGCCCGGCGCCGCGCCGCGTCCGCGAGCGCCGCGACGACCTCGCGGCGCGGGCGATCCTCCCGCTCGGCGGCGCGGGCGCCGGCCGCATTGGCCCGGACGGCGCTCATGGCGGTGAGAAGACGCGAAGATCATTGAATTTTCTCCCTCGCCATCCCGCTCCCGGCGCGGCGCCGATCCGCGCTGTCGACACGCGCTGTGGCGGGGGGCGCGGGCGCTGGCGAGAGGCGACTCCGGTCCACGGGGCGCCGCGTCCATGGCGCTTCTGCGACGCGTCGGGTCCGCTCGTTTCGTCACTGTCAGGAGCGCGCCGTTGGTCTACGATGGCCGCGACGCGCGCCGGGCCGCCGGGCCGCCGGCCCGCTGGCCGGCGGTCCGGCGGGGCGTCGCCGGGGGAGGGCGGGTGACGGGGACTCGAGAGGAGCGGAAAGACGCGGAGAGCGCATCGTTATCCGGGGCAGAGAGCTCCGGCGACGGCGGCCTTCGACGCGAACTCGACCGGGCACCCGCGGCGCTGCTGAGCGAGCGCGATCTCCACCTCGCGCTCGAGCTGGCCGGCGTGGCCGTGGCCACCGGCGAGCCGTCGACGACGCGGATCCTCGCCGTCAGCCGGGAGTTCTGCGCGCTGACGGGCTACTCCGAGGCGGAGCTCCTGGAGCGCACCTTCGTCGACCTCACGCACCCCGACGATCGCGCGCGGGATCTCGCCGTGTACCAGCGGGCCGTCCACGGCGCGGAGCGCGAGTGGCGCAGCGAGAAGCGGTTCGTCCGGAAGGACGGCGGCGTCCGCTGGGTGATGGTGCGCGGCGCGGTGTTCCGGGACGAGCGCGGCAAGGCGGTGCGGGCCGTCGGCGTGATCGAGGACATCACCGCGCGCAAGGAGGCGGACGAGGCGCTGCGCCGCAGCGAGGAGCGCTTCCGCGCGGCCCAGGAGCTCTCGCTCGACGCGTTCATCGTGCTGCGCCCGGCGCGCGACGAGGCGGGCCGGATCGCCGACTTCCTCTTCGATTTCGCGAACCCGGCCGCCGGCCGGCTCCTCCGCGTGCCCGTCTCGGCGCTCGTCGGCCGGCGGCTCCTCGACCTGATGCCCGACCAGCGGACGGAGCTCTTCCCGCTCTACGTGCGCGTGGTCGAGACCGGCGAGCCGCACGACAAGGAGATCGCATACACGGCGCGCGGGCACCGCGTGTGGGTCCGCAACATGGCGGTGAAGGTCGGCGACGGCGTGGCGGTCTCCTTCAACGACATCACCGCGCGCAAGCAGGCCGAGCAGGCGCTCCTCGACGGCGACCGCCGCAAGGACGAGTTCCTCGCGATGCTGGCGCACGAGCTCCGGAACCCGCTCTCGGCCATCCAGTTCGCGCTCCGCATCTCGCAGATGCCCACGGTGCCCGAGCCGCGGCGGGCCTGGGCGCAGGCGGTCATGCAGCGGCAGCTGGGCCAGCTCGGCCGCATGGTCGACGATCTGCTCGACGTCTCGCGGATCACCCGCGGCAAGATCACGCTGAAGCAGGAGCCGCTCGATCTCGGCCACGTCGTCTACCAGGCGGTGGCGGCGGCCGCGCCGCTGATCGACGCCTCGAAGCACGAGCTCGCGCTCGACGTGGGGCCGCGGCCGCTGCCGGTGTTCGGCGACACCGCGCGCCTGGAGCAGGTGGTCGTCAACCTGCTCACGAACGCCGCGAAGTACACCCGCGAGGGCGGGCGGATCTGGCTCTCGGCGCGCCAGGAGGGGTCGGAGATCGTCGTCCGGGTGAAGGACACGGGGTACGGCATCCCGGAGGAGATGCTGCCGCGCATCTTCGATCTGTTCGAGCAGGCGCACCCGACGCTCGGCCGCGCGCGCGGCGGCCTCGGCATCGGGCTCACGCTGGTGAAGCGGCTGGTCGAGATGCACAGCGGCTCGGTGTCGGCGGCGAGCGAGGGCGAGGGCCGGGGCAGCGAATTCACGGTGCGCCTGCCCGCCGTGGAGCCGCCGGCCGAGGCCGAGGGCGCGGCCGGGCCGGTCTCGGGCACGCTCGCGCGCCGGATCCTCGTCGTGGACGACAACCGCGATCACGCGCACGCCCTCGTCCTCCTCCTGGAGCAGGCGGGCCACGTGACCGCGCTGGCCCACGACGGGCCCTCGGCGCTGGAGGCGGCGCGCTCGTTCGCGCCCGAGGTGGTGCTGCTCGACATCGGCCTGCCGGCGATGGACGGCTACGAGGTCGCCCGGAGGATGCGGGGCGAGGCGGGCGCGGGCGCCCTGCGGATCCTCGCGTTCACGGGGTACGGCCAGCAGGACGACGTGCGCCGATCCAGGGAGGCGGGGTGCGACGCCCACCTGGTCAAGCCGATCGCCCCCGAGGTGCTGTTCGCGCACATCGCGGGCGGCGAGCGGTAGCGAGCTCGGGCGGGGCCGGGCGCGCCCGGGGCGATGTCGTCCCGCGTCAGGACGCCGCGCGCACGGCGGTGGGCTCGACGAGCCCCAGCGCGACCATGTCGCCCAGGTACTTGTGAATGAGCTGCTCGCTGACGTGCGGCAGGATCGCGAGATCTCCCGCCCCGCCGCGCGCCGCGAGTTGCCGCAGCCGGGCGAGGAGGCGCTCCGCGTCGAACACCTCCCCGTCGGCGCGCGCGGGGCGCTCCCACGCGTCGAGGATGGGCAGCGGCGAGTGGCGCCGGAGAGGCTCGCTCAGCTGCATCAGCCGGTCGCGGAACGCCGCGTACCACGCGGCGTAGTCGTCGACGCGCTCCACCGGGTAACCCGCCGATCGGACCCACGAGACGATGACGTCGAGCGAGATGCCATCGTCCCAATAGGGGTTCACGACGTGGTAGGTCGCGCGGCGCGCCGTCTCCCCCTCCTCGCCCGCGGGGGGCCGCCGATCGACGGCGACGGCGGCGATGCTCCGCGCCACGGCGTCCACGGGCAGGCCGTCGTAGTGGCCGGCGCGGTGCGGGCGGCCGCCCTCGTAAAACGATCGCGGGGCGAGGCCCGTGTACACGATGCCGCACAGGAGCCTCGTGAAGAAATCGGGGACGTTGATCTGGGAGCGATACAGGCTGTGCGCCATGATGCCGCTCGGGCGGTAGACGTTGACGGGGAGGCCGAGCGCGTCGTGGGCGTTCTGCAGCAGCACCTCGCTCGCCCACTTGCTCGTCGCATACCCGACGGCGTAACCGGCGCCGAGCGCGCGCTCCGGCCAGAGCTCCCGGATGTCCTCGTCCTCGCGGATGGGGCCGCTCCGGTCGAGGCCGCCGACCGCGGCGATGGTCGATACGTAGTTCATCGACTTGACCCGGTGCGCGAGCGCCAGGCGGATCGCCTCCACCGTGCCGAGGACGTTGGGCTCGAAGAGCTGCGGGTAGCTCAGGGCGTGGTTCACCAGGGCGCCGTTGTGCACCACGCAGTCGATCTCCGCGCAGAGGTGCGCGTAGAGGTCGTCCGCCAGGCCGAACCTCGGCTCCACGAGGTCGCCGGCGAGCGCGACAAGCCGCCCATGCGCCGACAGCGCGTCGAACCGCTCCAGGAGGGCGGGATCGGACTCGTAGGTCGCGCGGAGCCGATCGAAGGCGAGCGCGTCGTCCGGCGAGCGCACGACGCAGTACAGCCGGCCCTCCTCGGGCAGCCGCTCGAGGAGCTCCAGCGCGAGGAACCGGCCGAGGAACCCGTTGGCGCCGGTCAGGAGCGCCACCCTGGCCTGCGGCGGCAGGGCGGCGGCCGGCGTCGCGCGCCTCGCGGCCGCGAGCTCGTCCGGCCCGAGGAACCTGTCGAGCCGCAGATCCGCGGCCCGGACGACCTCGGCGCCGGCGCCGTGCACCTCGTCGAAGCGCGCGGCGCGGCGGGGGGATTCGCCCGCCAGGGCGTGCTCCAGGTGATCGGCGATCGCGCGGATGCTGCTCGTCGGGTTGAGCACGAGCCCCACGGGCACGTCCACGCCGGAGATCTCCTCGATGAGGCGGCTCAGGCGGACGGCGCTGAGCGAGTCTCCGCCGAGCTGCGCGAAGCTCCGCGCGCTCCGCGGCTCGACGCCGGCGATCCCGAGCGTGGCTTCCAGGGCCTTCTTCACCACCGTCGCGGCGGACGCCGGCGTCGCCCCGCCCCCCTCGCGGAGGCTGCGGAGCTCCTCGAGCTGGGTGCGCTCGATCGTCGCGTAGAGCTCCTCGAGGCGGGCGCCGTACCTGGCCTTGAGCCGGGCGCGCGCCGGTTTCTGCGTCTCCGTGAGCAGGCCGTTCGCCCGGGTGAACGGGGCCGGCTCGAGCAGGAAATCGCGCGGGATCTCGTAGCCGCGGAGCTGGTGCTCCCGCGCGATGCGGTCGATCTCCGCGCGGAGCAGCTGTCGGACGGGCTCGCCGTCGGGCTTCACGTCGCGCTGCCGCAGGTGGGCCGAGATCTCGCGCATCTCGGGGACGACGACGGCCAGGAGGTACGAGCGGGCGCTGTTGCCGTAGAGGAAGATCTGATGGATGAAGGGGCTGCCGGCGCTGTAGAGGACCTCGAGCCGCGAGGTGGCGACGAACTCTCCTTGCGACAGCTTGAGCACGTTCCGCGCGCGATCGATCCAGACGAGGGTGTCGGGCCCGCGCTGCTCGACGATATCGCCTGTGTTCATGAGCCCTTCTTCGTCGAAGAGCGCCCTCGTGGCCTGCTCGTTCTTGTAATAGCCGGGCACCATGAGGCTCGAACGGATGTGCAGCTCGCCGCGCGGGTACGGCTGGTCCGTGGTGGAGTAGCCGAGCTCCGGGACGTCGACCAGCTTGAACGCGGTCACGAACTCCCGATCCAGCCGGCCATCGGCCGTGAGCGCGGAGGCCTCCGTGGAGCCGTACCCCTCGAAGATGGGCACGTCGAAGCAGCGCTTCAGGAACGAGAGGACCTCTGGCGGCGTCGGCGCCGACCCGATGCTCGCGAGGAGCAGCCGGTCGCCGAGCAGCGACCCGCGCATCTCCGCCATGATCTCGCGCTCGATCCGCCGTCGCGCGGCGTCGTCGCCGGCGCCCAGCCCTCGAGCGCGCCTCAGGACCTCGGCCTGGAATTGCTGGTGAATCAGCTCCGCGATGCGAGGCACCAGGAACAGCGTGGTCGGCCTGGACAAGCGGATGTCCTCGAACAGGGTGGACATGTCGCTCTTCAGCACGAAGTGCGTGATCCCGCCGCGCATGAGGGAGCGGCCGACCTGGCTGCGCCCGATGAAGTGGTTCATCGGGCTGTAGTTGAGGCCCACGTGCGGCACGAGGTCCAGGCGCGGGTCTTGGCTCCTCGTGAACACGCGCTGCCAGTACCGGTGCCAGAGGCTCTCGGGGATCATCGCGCCCTTCGGCGATCCGGTGCTCCCGGACGTGTACATGAGGGTCATCAGCGGATCGGGCTCGCCCCGCTGCGCGGGCAGCACCTTCGGCGCGATGCCCTGCTGCCGGCCGACGCGCTCCACCTCGTGCATCGCCCGCACGGTGAGGCGGCGGCCTCTCGCCTCCAGCGGCCGCAGGGCTCGCCTTGCGCGCTCGAGCTCGCTGTGCCCGCAGCGATCCCCTTCCAGCAGGTCCATGACGACGATGCTCCGCACGGAGGGGCACCGCGGCAGGATGTCCTCGATCCGCGCGAGCTGGCCCACGCTGCAAACGACGCAGGCGAGCTCGGCCTCGGCGACGATGAGCTCCAGGTCGGCGGGGGTCAGGTCGGTTTGCAGCGGCACCGAGACGGCGGAGAGGTACATGCAGGCGAGGCCGGCCACGACCCAATCGGTGCTGCCGAAGCCCGAGATGCCCACGAAATCGCCCGTGTCGGCGAGCTTTTCGTGCTGGAGCCCGGTGGCGAACGCCTCGACGCGGGACCACACGTCCGCGTAGCTGACGGCGCGGAACTCCGGCAGATAGCGAGGCGCGCTGCCGCCGGCGGCCGCTGTCGCCGCGGTGTCGAGCGGGCGGTGGCCGATGCAGGGGCGATCCGCGTAGAGCTCGAAGGCCGTCGCCACGGACTCGATCGTCGTGCGACAGCTCCGGATCTTCTCCAGCGCCGCCGGGGAGGGGAGCGCCCGCCGGAGCTCCTCGTCCGTCTGCACGAGCCGGGAGCATCGCTCCAGCGATCTCGTGAAGAGCAGCTCGTTCGAATCGTCGTTTTGGGTGATCTCCGATTCTTGAGGATCGCGGGTATCGCTCGACGGGTCCATGCGCGCGCACGTTGAGCGGAGCGCGGCCCCGGGCAAGCCTCGGTCGGACATCGGCGGTCGCGCCGAGCCGGGCGGCGGCCGCCCGAGCGCCTGCCTAGACGTATCGCTGCTGCGGGGTCTTCTCGGCCTGGGGGGCGGTGCTCGCGCCGGCGAGGGGCGATGTATCGAGCTGCGCCAGGAGGTCGGCCGGGCCGTCGTACACGGCGATGGTGCCCGCGAGGGCGCTGTCGGTCCAGCCGCCCGAGCGGAAGCCGATCGTGCGCAGGCCGGCCCGCGCGGCCGCCTCGACGTCGTAGGGCGTGTCGCCGATCATCACGACCTCGCCGTGCGGCAGCTTCAGCTGGTCGAGCGCCGCCTGCACGATGTCCGGATCCGGCTTGGACTGCTCGGCGTCGCTCGACGACGTGGCGCTCTCGATGACGCCGTCGGCGCCGGTGAGCTTGAGGAGCTCGCGGAGCTTCTCCTCCTGGGCCGAGCTCGCGATGACGATCCTGAGGCCGCGCCGGTGGAGCTCCTCGAGCAGCTCCTTCGTGCCGGGGAAGGCGCGGAGCTCGGGCAGGAGCTGCTTCATGAAGATCTCCGAGCAGCGCCCGCTGATCCGCTTCCCCTCGGGGCTGTCGCTCGAGATCCCCGTCACCTCGGGGAGGAGCTTGTCGCCGCCCATCCCGATGAGCCGCCGGACCTCCTCGAACCGGACCTTGTGCCCGAACTCCTCCAGCGCATCGACCCAGGCGCGGGCGTGCGCGTCGTTGCTGTCGATCAACGTGCCGTCGACGTCGAAGATTACGCCGCGAATGGCTGCCATGACCCGGCTCCTCTCCTGGTTTTGTCGCTTTCCCTGCGTGTTCCCTGCGCGTGGTTCCGCTGCTTCGAGCTGGTCTGTCCGGCGGCGGCGCGCCGGGGGGGCTCGGCGCCGTGGCCGTCCGCTCAATCCCCCTTCTCGTAGGTCCGGATGGACATCATGTAGGCGATGATCGCGTCCACGTCCGCGTCGGAGATCTCCTTCTCCGAGAAGGAGGGCATCGCGCCGAGCCCGCTCCGGATCTGGAGCCGGATGGCCGCCGCGGGCGCCGGCTTGTTGTTGAGCCCCGGCCCGAGCCCTCCTGCTCCGCCCGGATGGCACTGGTTGCATTGCTTCATGAAGACCACCTCGCCGCGCCGCTCGGGCGGCTCGTCGAGCGGGGGCGGTCCGAGGATCGGCTCGCTCCTCCGGGAGGAGCCGCACCCGGCCGCGAGCCCGAGCGACGTGGCGAGGAGACCGCAAATGACAGCGCGCAGGACCATGATTGTCTCCTCCCTCAGCCTGCGGCCGCCGCGCGGGTGATGCGGAACAGCGCGCCCGTGCCCTGCTTCGGCTTGGCGCCGTGCTCATCCATGAGCATGACGCCGAAATCGACGACGTAGAGCGACTTCCCCGCGCGATCGAAGCGCACGGTGATGGGCCGCTCCAGGCCGCCTGTCTTGAGCCGCGACGCCGGGCCGTTGTCCTTGCCGCGGTTGACGGCGAAATCGCGGATGACGCCGGTCTTGAGGTCGACCCGGACCACCTTGAAGCCGACGGGATGCAGGACCTTGCCGACGTCGGGCGCCTGATCGCCGAACTGCGCGACGAACGCATCGCCGACGAAGCCGAACGACGGGTCGCGCGAGATGTCGATGCCGTTCGACGAGCTGTGCACGGCGAAGAGCGCGACCGGCTGCGGCGGCGGGTTCGGCAGCGTCTCGAGGAGGGCAGGGGGCGTCTGCCCGCCGGGCGGGGCGTAGCGATCTTGCGCGACGGGGCGGCCGTCGGCGAAATCGGGCCAACCGTACCAGGTGCCCGGCTTCACGGCCCAGAGGGAGTCCGCGTTGCCCCAGACCGGGCGGCTGCCGCGCTCGTCATAGCCGTTGTCCGTGACGAACAGCTTGCCGTCCGGCGAGAACGCGAGCCCGAACGGATTGCGGAACCCCCAGGCGACGAGGTTGAGCGTGCCCCCGCGGGCGGGCACGCGCATGACGGCGCCGCTGCACGGCACCTTGCCCGGGATGACCTGTCCTTTCTGCGTCTGCGTGCCGAACCGGACGAAGGCGCCGGTGGTGGCCTTGTCGTCCAGGTCCTTGGTGAGCGGGTTCGGCGTGGTGAGCGCGGCGCCGGTCAGCGTCACGTCCTTGCAGGGGACGTCGTGGAACTCGGGGTGTCGCTTCAGCCAGCCGAACTTGTAGTTGTCCTCGCCGACGATACCGGAGTTCGTGGCGGTGCCCTGACCGAAGTAGATGAAGCCGTCGGGGCCGACGACGGGCCCGTTCGTGTGGTGATCTCCGAAGCTCGGGAGCCCTGCGACGAGGGTCTGTCGCTCGCCGCCGGGGGTGATCCGGAGGATCCGGCCGCCCTCGGTCACGCCGCCCTCCGAGACGATGAACGCGCCGTCGGCCCAGGCGACGCCGGTCCACGGCGGGTTCTTCCCGGTCGTGACGACGGTGGTGCGGCCGCCCGGCTCGATCCGGAGGAGCCGTGGCGTGGTGAAGACCTCGCCATAGGAGTAGCCGGCCTCGGTGACGTAGACCTGCCCGGCGTCGTCGAACGCGACGCCGGTCGGGAAGGTGAGGCCGGTGGCGACCACCTCGATGACGTATCCGGCGGGCACCTCGATGTCCGCGGTGCGGATCGACCGGGCCGGGGGCGGCGGCGTCGTCTCGCCGCCGCCCGAGGAGGCGCGTGCGCTGAAGCAGCCGGGGGCCGCCGCGAGCGCGGCGAGCCCCAGGAGGAGCGTCGGTGTCAGGCGAGAGCGCGGCGGTGGACGGCTCGTGGCTCGGGTGTTCAAGCGTTCTCCTGTGGATCGGTGCGAACGAGGGGCGGCGGCCGGCGGCCGCGTTCCCGGACCGTGCTGCCAAGGCTCGCAGGACTCCGGGCGCGCGTCGAGCAATGCACATGCCGGGAGCGGCGGGCGCAGCGCGGGCGCGATCGGCCCGCGGGGGCGCCGTGGCGACCTGGCAGGACTGTGGCGGATCGCCACGCGACGGGGCGGCGGTCGGTGCGGGGAGGGGGCGACCCTGATTTCTGCGTCGACAGGCGCGTCCGGATCTGGTGGAACGGGAGGGGATGAGACGGGCAGCGGGGAGCTCACGAGCTGCTGCGCAGGTCCGGTGGAGGGCGGCATGGCGAGCTGGGATCCTGCTCAGTACCTGAAGTTCGAGGACCAGAGGGCGCGTCCGGCGGTCGATCTGCTGGGCCGGGTCGACGTCACCGTCCCGGGCGACCTCGTCGATCTCGGCTGCGGGGCGGGCAACATCACGCGTCTCGTGGCGCAGCGCTTCCCGGATCGGGGGATCCTCGGGGTCGACAGCTCGCCGGAGATGCTGGCGAAGGCGCGCGCCGCGCTGCCGGGGGGGCGGTTCGTCGAGGGCGACATCGCGCGCTTCGCGCCGCCCGCGCCGCCGGCGCTGATCTTCAGCAACGCCGCGCTTCACTGGCTGGACGACCACGCGGCGCTGTTTCCGGCGCTCCTCGGGCGGCTCGCGCGCGGCGGCGTGCTGGCGGTGCAGATGCCGCGGAACCACGGCGCGCCGTCGCACACGGCAATGGTGGAGGTGAGCCGGATGCCGCGCTTCCGCGACAAGCTGGCGAAGGTGGTACGGGAGAGCCCGGTCGCGGCGCCTGCGGCGTACTACGACGTGCTTTCGCCGCACGCGGCGCGGATCGACCTCTGGGAGACGGAGTATCTGCACGTCCTCGAGGGCGATAGCCCGGTCGTCGAGTGGACCCTGGGGACGGCGCTCCGGCCGCTGCTCGCGGCGCTCGACGAGGGCGAACGGGCTGAGTTCCTGGAGGCGTACGGGAGCCGGGTGGCTGCGGCGTATCCGAAGGCGGCGGACGGGAAGACGCCGTTTCCGTTCCGGAGGTTGTTCCTCGTCGCCACGGCGCGGTGAGCGGCTGGCCGTGCCGGAGCGGTGCGGCTCCGGCGCTGGATCAGCGCGTGTACTCGATGGCGCCGACGCCCTCGGCCTGGGGGAGGACGGTCACGAGCGCCTGCGCCCCGAAGGAGCTGGACGACAGCGAGGAGCGGACGGCGACGAGCCATGTCTGGTCGCTCCTGCGCGCGACGAGGATGACGCACCGCTCGCCCTGAGGCGAGCCCGCGCGCGCCTCGGCCTCCGGGACGACGCGCGCCTCGGAGGCGGCGCAGCCGTGGACGTCGAACTTGCGGTGCGATAGGGCGGTGAGCGCCGCGCTCGCCGCCTTCGCAGCGCCCTCGTCGGCCGCCGGTACGGCGGGGGCCGGCGCGGGGGCGCAGCCGGAGGAGAGCGCTGCGAGGAGGGGGAGCCAGGGGACGAGCGTACGGGTCACGGCGATGTCGTATCGCGGCGGCGGGTCCAGGGGAAGACCTCGACGCGAGGGGGCCTACGGCGCCCCCGACGCCGGAGACGCCCGACCGCTCCGGGGACGAGTCCCGAGACAGCGACCTGCCGGTACTTGTTCTCTGCCACTCAGACCTGCTCTCGTCCATGCCACCGCGGAGCGACCTGCCGATCCTCCGGGACGTGCGCTTGACACCTCGGTCGTTCGCTCGATAGCCTGACCAGTGTCGAGGGAAGTAGCCATGCTCGTCTAACGACGGAACGGCGGAACCGGTATGATGCGGCAGGTGCTGAATGAAGCGACCTTATACCGCCAACGTTACTGCCCTAAGGACCAAGAGCTCACGCTCGCGCGGTTGGCTCGCCCAGGCGCGCGTGCTTGCCAACGGCGACGCATGCGGAGCGCCTGCGTTGACTGATCGGAGCACACGGCTGCGTTTATCGACAGTGGAGTGGAGCACAGATGCCAGCGCGTGATAGTGACCACGATCTTGATTTTACCAGAACGACTGTTCAACGACTGATTACTGATATTCGCGAGGGTCGCCTATGTATACCTGAGTTTCAGCGAGGCTACGTTTGGAAGCCAAACAAGGCCGCCGATCTGCTTGATTCAATATATCGTGGTTTGCCCATTGGTTCGTTGCTGGTCTGGGAAACTTCAGAAAGTATTTACCAGCGTCAATCAGGTAAGATCGTTACTCAGCGCCACGGGGGTACCGCTCGTTGGCTCGTCGATGGTCAACAGCGAGCTACGACTCTAGAGCGAGTTCATGCGCTCGACGACGAGGTGGCCGCGGAAGAGCGACTTGATATTTATTTTAATGTTATTGAGCCTGGGTTTCAGCGTGCGAATGCTGCGATTCGAAAAGATCCTCGGTGGGTAACTCTAGATAAATTGTGGTCGAGGGACTTTCGCACCGAACGAAGCGATCTCCAGGAAGCGTTTCCTGACTACCGTTATGCAATTGAGGAGAATATCGATCGGTGTCGGGCGATCCTGGACTACGAGATCCCCATGACGGTGATGCGTGGTCATCGCTATCAGGATGCCCTTGATGCCTTTATGAGGTTGAATTTAAAGGGGGTGCGTCTTGGTGGCGATGATATCGAGAGTGCTAGAATCGCGGGAAAGCACTCCGGCTTCGTGGTAGAGCATGTAATACCGTTCATGGGGTCACTCAAGGAACAAGGATTCGATCGCATCCATCTATCGCATCTGCTTATCGCTAGCGCCGCTATTGCAGATCCGGCAAAGCCGCACGGCAGACTGGGCGATTTCGAGCCTGGTCAACTGCGCACCGCATGGAAGAAAATGGAGAAGGGCGTGGAGGCGGTACGACACATGGTCGCTTCCGACCTCGGCCTCCGGGGGATGTCGCTCCTATGGTCGGGAGCGCTTCTTGTGCCGCCTATTGTCCTTTGTGCAACTCGGCCTGCCCGCCAACGTGATGCCGAGCAGGTGCTCGGTTGGATGGCGTTGGCGGCGCTTCACCACCGGTACGGCGCTGCGACTCAGAGCACACTGGAGCGTGATCTAAAAGCAATGGCGGCTGCTGAGTCTCCTGTAGGTGCGCTAGTGCGCAATCTTCGAAGGCAGCAGAGTCTCCGTGCGTCGGCCGACGACTTTGATCGCCCAACTCAGGATCGCGGAGCCATGTTTGCTACGTACGTTGCCTGTCGGCAGCGTGCGGCGAAATGTCTTGTTACTCGGCAGCGTGTCGAGGATCGTGCGGCGGGCGATACGTTTATCGATAGACATCACCTCGTTCCACGAGGAACATTCAAGACGCTCGATGCGAAACGAGCGTCCGATGTCGTTGCGAATATTGCATTTATTTTGAGGGACGCGAATCAATCGGTCGGTAAGGCTCCTCCAAGTGTGACATTGCGTGACTTGGATGCGAAGACGCTGCGAAGCCAGTGTATACCGCAGGATTCTGCTCTCTGGGTTGACGGTGAACATGTTGAGCTCTGGGCGGCTAGGCGCCGATTGCTCTCGGAAGCATTTAACGATTTTGTGGCGCGCGCGGTGGAGGCGGCGAAGGAATGAGTTGTTTCTGATTGATGATCGTGTTGGGTTGTGTGGGCGGTTCTATGGAGATTCTATTGTTGTTGAGAGTGTTGCGCTCTGTGCAGAAGGAGCTCGCGACTCCAACTTAGCCGTGTGCCGTTTCCGAGTCGCGTGCCAGCTTCCCGTGCCATTGAAGTGCGCCCCCGGAGCAGCTCGGCGTCAGCTGCTCTCCCCGCCAGCGGCGCTCCCTCGTTCTCGATCCGCCGCGCCATCTGGAGCGCCGTCACCGGCGCTCACCCGCGCTCGGGCGGCACCTCCAGCTCCTCCTTCTCCTCCAGCGCCGCCAGCAGCGCCGCGAGCCCCTTCTTCAGCGCCGCCATCTGCTTCTCGCCCAGCTTCCGCGTGAGCTCCTCCTCCAGCTCCGTGAGCACCCCGAGCCCGTGGAGCAGCGCCTTCAGCCCGTGCGGCGTGAAGCGCACCCGCTTGGCCCGCCGGTCCTCCGGATCGGGCGTCCTCTCCACGACGCCCATCGCCTCGAGCTCCTCCACGAGCTGACCCACCGCCTGCTTCGTCACCCGCGCGCGCTCCGCCAGGTCCGTCAACCGCGTGCCCTCGAGATCGATGTACGGCATGAGCGCGGTGTGCGCCCGGCGCACCCCAGGCGCCCCGCGCCGCGCGATGCGCGCCATCGCCCGCTCGTCGAGCAGCCGCGCCGAGCGCAGGAGGAGCTGACCGAGGCTCGCGCGCTTGCGCCGCTCGAGCTCGGCAAGATCGCTGGGATCGAGGTCGTTCTTGGTCATGATGGTAAAGCTGCTTGACTAAATGGTCAAGCAGCTTTACCAATTGGAGCATGCTGCGACAACTCGATCAAGCCCTCTGGGTTGCGGAAGACACGTTGAAGCTGCCAGGCGTCCATTTCCCGGTGCGGTCGCCGGTCGTGCGGCTCGGGGACGGCGGGCTGCTCCTCTTCTCGCCGCTGCCGGGCGTGGAGCAGGTGGCGGGCGAGATCCGGGCGCTCGGGGAGGTCCGGGCGATCGTGGCGCCGAACCTGTTCCACCACCTCGGCCTCGCGCCGGCGGCGCGGGCTTTCCCGGGGGCGCGGCTGTACGGCCCCCGGCGGCTCCGCGAGAAGCGCTCCGAGGTGGCGTTCACGGACGAGCTCGGCGACGCGCCGGACCCGCTGTGGGCGGCGGAGATCGATCAGGTGACGGTCGGCGGGATGCCCAAGGTCGACGAGGTGGTCTTCTTTCACCGGCCGAGCAGGACCCTCTTTCTCTGGGATCTCTGCTTTCACATCACGCAGAGCGCGCACTTCCCGACGCGCCTCTTCATGCGCCTGAACGGGGCGTATGGGCGGTTCGGCCCGTCGCGCTTCGCGCGCTCGATGATGCGCGATCGCGCGGCGGTGGGCGCGGCGGTGAAGCGGATGCTCGCGTGGGCGCCGGAGCGCATCGTGGTGGCGCACGGCGACGTGATCGAGCGCGGCGGGAGAGCCGCGCTGGAGAGCGCGTTCGAGCGGGTGCTGTGAGCGCTGCGCCGGGCGGCGATCATGCCACCCCGATGCGACCCTCCCGCCGCAGGTGATCGAGCCGGTGGGCGAGTTGCGCGGTCTCGAGCCACCGGCGGAAGGCCGGGTTCTTGGCCACGTAGGCGGCGAAGGCGGCGTTCGTGAACGACTGCGGGTCGCACCCGCGCGCGGCGGCGATGGCGGCGGCTTCCTCCAGGAGGCGCACGGCATCGGACCAGGAGGTCTCGACGGTCTTCTCGCTCCCGGACGGAGCTCCCTCGCCGCCCTCGGCGGTGGCGACGGGGTTGTTCTCGACTTCAAGACGATCGACAGCGCGCATGGCGTGACTTCCTTTCCGATGATTCGCCTGGGCCCACGCGCGAGATGAGGGCCGGGATCACGCGATGAGGTAAGCCCGCGAGCCGGAGATGCAAGGGCCCGGGCGCCGTCCCGGCGCCGAGGCGAAGGGATCCGCCTACTCGACCACCCGGACCGTGGCGTCGAGCAGGTTGACGCCGCTCGGGGCGTCCCACGCCGCGCCGCTCGAGAGCTGGATCGCGTAGCGCGGGTCGTCGCGAAGGCGCTCGGACCCGTCCGGGAGCCACAGGCCGAGCCGGTAGTCGCCCGGGGGGAGATCGGCCGGGATCTGCGCCTCGAGGCAGAGCTCGCTCTCCTCGCCCGGCGCCCAGCGGCGCGGGTCGGCGTCGACCTGGACGACCCGCCGCGCTTCGCCCTGCTGGAGCACGAGGTAGACCGGGCGCGGATTATAGGCCCGGGTATACCCGTCGTTGAACAGGCGCAGCCGCAGCGACAGCGGCTGTCCGCGACCGACCTGCTCGGGCGACTCGTGCCCCATCACCACGAAGCGGTATCCGAGGCGGCAGGCGATCGTCTCGAAGCAGCCCTCGGACCGCCAGCCGTCGATCACGTCGGTGTGGTAGTCCGTGTTGATGAAGCTCCAGTGATGCAGCGAGAGCTCGTCGAGCGCCGAGCGGCACTGGCTGCGCGGCGGATTGGGGGCGCACGTCTCGCCGCCGACGGGCGTGAACGCGGAGTCCGCGATGGCATAGTCCTTCTCGCCGGGGAGCTGGTAGGTGCCGACGTCGTCGGCGCTCGCGAGGAAGCAGTCGTTGAGATGGCCGACGCGCGAGAGCGGCGCTCCGGAGAACGCCGTCTCCTCCGTCAGCGGGCCGCCGTACGCCTCGAGCTTGTGCGAGGGGCGGCGCGCGAGGGTCATCCGGTCGCTCGGCAGCGCCGCGAGCAGCGCGTCGAAGATCTGCTGGCGGCTGGCAGGGCTGGTGAGGTCGTTCGTCGAGGAGTGCCACTCGCCCCAGGCGCCGACGAAGCCGGGGTGCAGCACGGCGATGACGTCGGCGTTCCGCTCGAGCACGGGCTTGAGCTGGTCGATGTGGGACAGCACGCGGTCGAGCGGCGCGTCCGGCGCGGTGCCCGTGTCCGCATAGTAGAAGCGGGGGAGCACCTTCAGCCCCGCCGCGCGCGCGGCGGCGAAGCTCGCGTCGAGTCGGTCGATGAGGTCCTGGTCGATGTCCCGCGTGCGGTAGTCGTCGATGAGCACCTTGCCGTAGATCAGCGAGTAGCCCTCGCCCCGGAGATGCGAGAGCGAGCCGAGGCTCCGGAGATCCGTGAAGCGGAAGAGGCCGCGCTCGGGGTTGAGCACGCCGCTGCACTCGGCGTCCCTGGAGGGATCCGCGCCCGCGGCGAACAGCTTGGGCGAATAGGAGCGCTCCACGGTGGCGCCGCTCAGCCCGCAGGCGCCGGGCGGACCGCCCGCGCCGCTGCTGCCGTCGCTGCCGCCGCCGTTGCCGTCGCCTCCGGTGCTGCCAGCGCTGCCGCCGCTGTTGCCGTTGCCCGCGCCATCGCCGCCGCCGCCAGCGTCGCTCACGCCGGAGGTCAGCGCGCCGATCGGGCTGCCGTCGCCGGCGTCCGGACCGCACGCCGCCACGAGCGCCAGGGAAAGGCAGGGGACGCACCCGCCGCGAAGGAGGCGCGACAGGACGTGACGTGATGACCGGATGCTGCGGTGGCGCATGAAGCGATCTCCTCTCCTCGTGAAGAAATGAAGCTGGGGATCAGCCGACCTCGCGGGCGCGCTGTCCGTCGCGCGCTGCGTGTTGCACGGTCGAGGCCAGCGGAGCCGCTCGGCGGAATGCGAGGCAGGGGAGGTGAGGAGCTGCGCAAGGATCGTACACCCGCGCACGAAGCGGACAGCGAACGGGTCTGTCTACGCCCCGGCCGCCGCGCGGGACACCTCGGCGATCGCCCCGAGCAGCGCGTCGTTCTGCTCCGGCGTGCCCACCGTGATCCGCAGCTTGTCGTGGAGGCGCGGCGCGTCCCAGTAGCGCACGAAGATCGCCCGGTCGTGGAGCGCCCGGTACATCGCCTGCGCCGACAGCCCCCCTGCCGGCGGCGTCGCCAGGATGAAGTTGGTCTGGCTCGGCGCCACCGTGAACCCCCGCTCGCGCAGCGCCGCCGTGAGCCGGGCGCGCTCCGCGATCACCCGCTCCCAGCTCTTGCTCGCCTCGTCCCGCGCGGACAGCGCCGCGGTCGCCGCGGCCTGCGCGAGGATATCCGTGTTGTAGCTGTCGCGCGCCTTGTCGAGCGTCTCGATGAGCCGCGGGTGCCCGAGCCCGTACCCAAACCGGAGCCCCGCGAGCGAGTACCCCTTGCTCAGGGTCCGCAGGAGCAGCACGTTGTCGAGCCCCCGCGCCGGATCGAGCAGCGGGATCGCGTCGGCCTCGGCGAAATCGACGTACGCCTCGTCGATCAGGACCACGCCGCGGAACGTCCGCGCGATGCGCTCGAGCTTGTCGAGCGGCTCGCGCCGCCCCGACGGCGCGTGCGGGTTGACGAGGAGCGCGAGCCGGCAGCCGCGGTCGTTCAGGCGGCTCGCGAACTCCTCCGGGACCGACCAGTCCTCCTCGAGGGGGACCTGGGTGATCGTCGTGCCATGGATCTCGGCGAGCACGTCGTAGAGCGAGTAGGTCGGGTACGTCTCGCCGAGGCCGAGGCCGCCGGGCTCGCAGAACACCGTCACCGCCATGCGCAGCAGCTCGTCGCCGCCGTTCGTGGCGATCACCTGCTCGGGCGACAGGCCGTGGAGCCTCGCCGCGGCCTCGCGGAACTGCTGCGCGCGGGGCGGCGGGTACCGGCGGAGCTGATCGGCCGAGACGCCCCGGATCGCCTCCAGCACCGCGCTCGGCGGCGGGTACGGGTTCTCGTTGGTGTTCAGCTTGACCACGTCGGCCCGCTGCGGCTGCTCGCCGGGCGTGTACGGCGTGAGGCGGTGGATGTTGTCGCGTTCGTACGGCATGGGGATGGCCGTCCTCTCGCCCACCGCCCCGCCGGAGACAAGCGCCTCGTCGGGCGCGGCGCGCGGCCGCTCGATCCCGCGGGAGCGCGCGCGCCGACCTGGACGGCGCTGCCCGGGCGCTCGTCGCCGTCCGGGCGCTCGTCGCCGCGGACGCGCGGCCGCGATGGCCTGCGCCGGAAGCGTCGGTCGCGCCGGCTGCGCGGATCGGACTAAGATGCGCCGCATGACGACGACGCCCGAGCCCGAAGCCTTCCTGGTCCTCTCCTGCCTCGGCCCTGACCGAACGGGCCTCGTCGCGGAGGTGACCCACTACCTGACCGAGCGCGGCGCCAACGTGGAGGACAGCCGCATGGCGGTGCTCGGCGGCGAGTTCGGCATCCTCCTGCTCGCGTCGGGCCCCCCGGGCGCGATCGAGGCGGTGGAGCGCGAGACCGCCTCGCTCACGCGGGCGACGGGGCTCACGGTGCAGAGCCGCAGGACCAAGAGCCCCGAGTCGCACCGGCGCGCGGCGACCATCCCCTGCGTCATCTCCGTCGACGCGCTCGATCACGAGGGGATCGTCCGCGCCGTGTCGCGCGCGCTCCACGGCGCGGGGGTCAACATCGTCTCGCTCGAGACCTCGGCCTACGAGGCGCCCGTGACCGGCTCGCAGCTCTTCCGGATGGAGGCCCACGTCGACGTCCCCGTCGGGGTGTCGCTCGCCCAGCTCCGCAAGGCGATGGACGCCGTGGCGGAGTCCGAGAACCTCGACATCGAGGTCCGCTCGCTCATCAAGGGCTGACGCCGCCCCGCGAGAACCGGTATCTTCGTCGGCCATGCCCTTCAGCAATCTGAGCTCCCCCCGCAAGGTGCACGGCCTCGACGCGGAGATCCGCGGCGCCGCGTTCCTCGCGAGCCCCGGCCTGGTCGCGATGGTCTCGACCGATCCCGTGCGCCTCGGCGTCTGCCCGATCGGCGGCGCCGGCGCGAGGACGACGAACCTGTCGCTGTCGTCGGCGCACGACGTGGCGCTGCTCTCGAAGGACGTGGCCGTCGTGCGGAGCGACGACGCGGTCTGGGCGCTGCTCGGCATCACGCACGGCCCGAAGCTCGATCAGGTCGGCCGGGACGCGCGGCAGCTCGCGACGCGCCCGTCCGGCGAGACGGCGCTCTCGCTGGGCTGGGACGGCAGCGCGACGGAGCTGAAGCTCGACAAGATCGAGGTGAACGGCCGCACGTTCGCGGTGCGCGGCTCGGCGCGGGCGTTCGACCTGACCGACACCGAGACGCACGTGGTGATGGACGGCGCCGGGGAGGGGGGCGAGCTCCGCGTCCACCCCGGCGCGACGCCCGAGCCGGGCCCGACGCTGCGCGCCTCGCTGCCGCGCGCGGCCCAGAACCTCGACCGGGTGCGCGGCGGCCCGAAGCTGACGGCGGTGTACAAGCGCGGCGCGAGCGCGGCCTGCGCGGTCGTGCGGTCGTCGGGCAAGCTGGCGGCGAAGATGCTCGCCTTCAGCGATCCGGTCGCCGACGTGGCGGTCCTCGAGTCCAGCCTGTTCGCCTGCTTCGCCGACGGCCGCGTCGCGCTGTTCGACGGCGCCGCCATCGAGGCCGCCTCCGGCGCGCCGCTCGCGCCGACGGCCAGCGTCGCGCTCGGCACCCGCGGCGAGCCGGCCGTGCTCGTGGCCGCCGGCAAGGGGTCGCCGACCCTGTGGGTGGGCACGAGCGCCGGGGAGATCTGGAGCCTCGCGGTCGTGCGCAAGCAGGGCGGCTGAGGCGAGGCCTGCTCAAATCAAGGCGGGATGACTCGGCAAAAGGCGCTGCCTCGCTGCGTCATCTCCCTGTCGAGTGTACACAAGGGCATCGCCTCCTGAGCCGCGAGCCAGACATAGGCGGCGTCCGCTGCGCGAAGCTTCGATGCGATCGCCGTGTCTCGAATTCTTCGCGCGCGCAAGGGACCTATGGTAGCTACATCGCTCGCGACGGACATCAGCGCATCAACATAAGCGCACACGGCCGCGGTCGGCTCACCGACGCGCGCCAGCGATGCGCCGACCTCAATCGGAAAGATCGCTGGCACGACGAGCTCGTCGAGACCTTCGAGAATGCGCGTGACTCGGGCCCGCGACACCGCATGAGAAGGCTCATTCGGCCGCACGGCGGCAACGGCGACGGAAGCATCGAGAACGAGCTTCATCGTCGCCCCGAGAGCAGATCTTCCACCGCGCTTTCCTGGGGTTCCGTCGAACCCAGCCCTGCGAACAGTCGCTCTATCTCCACCTTGGACAGATGCGGCTTTGGCGGGACAGCCACATCGATCGGCACGATCGCAGCCACGGGTTTGCCATGCCGTAGGATCAAGGTGCGCCTTTTGTGGTGCTCCGCTTCATCCACCAAGGCGGAAAGGTGAGCCTTTGCTTCCGCGAGCGACGCCTTGCGCATGTGACCATTATGACCAGATCGTTCCCATGGGCAAGTCTGGGACCGCTGGACACGCGGTGGAGACGACTATGGGTTCGCGCTTCCCGGGAGCAACCGGCAGACCAAAGAGCGACGCCCCGCGCGGGCTCGAACCGCGCGCCGCGGTCAGGCCGCGCGCCGCCCTCACGCCGCCCGCGCCGCGATCCGCCCCTCGACCACGGCATCCGGATCGACCGCGTCGAGCGTCGTCACGACCCGATCCGCCCCCGCGGCGGCCAGCAGCGCGTCGTCGGCGAGCCGCGCCACGCCGAGCGCGGTCATCCCGGCCGCCTTGGCGGCCTGCACCCCGGCGGGGGCGTCCTCGACGACGAGGCAGCGCGCCGGGGGCACGCCGAGCGTGCGCGCGGCGGCCAGGAACAGGTCCGGCGCCGGCTTGCCGTGCGCCACCGCGACGCCGCAGAGGTCGGCGTCGAACAGGTCGAGCAGCGTCGTGCCGGGCGCGACGGCCGGGCGGCGGATGCGCTGCTGCTCGGAGAAGGCGTCGGCGCGGATCCTCCGGAGGAGCTGGCCCGCGTTCCTGGACGACGACGCCGCCGCGATGGGCACGCCGCGCGCCTTGAGCCCCAGGATCAGCCGCATCGCGTCAGGGAAGACGACGAACTCCCCCGCCTCGATCTTCCGGAGCAGCGCCTCCTGCTTGCGCTCGGCGTAGAGCCGCGCGCGCTCGGCGGCGTCGGGCACGCCGAAGTAGTCGAGCGCCGCGCGCGCGCCGCTCTCGCGCGCCTTGCCGGCGACCTCGCTCTGGTAGACGGCCGTCGTGAACCGCTCGGGCGCGTAGCGCGTCTCGGGCGCGATCGCCCGCCACTCGGTCGCCATCAGCGCCTCCAGCGCCTCGCGCCAGGCGCGCTCGTGCGGCGAGTCGACCACCACCCCGTCGACGTCGAAGAGGACCCCCTCGAAACGCATGCGGCCGACATGGCGCCGGCGCGCCGTACCGGGAGCCCCCAGGGCGCCCTGGCGATGCGATGCGCCGCCGGCCGCCCGCGCAACGCCTGCCGCGGCGCTCGCCCGTGCCGGCCCGCGGCGCTCGCCCGTGCCCGCCCGCGGGCGCGGGCGGCTCGCCCGCGTCTGCCCGCCTCCCGCCGCTGCGCCGGGGGTGCTACGGTCGAAGCTCGTGCCGCCTGCCCGCACCGGAGCCAACCCCCACGCGACGCGCCTGCCGCGCGCGCTCGTCGTCCGCGATCCGGAGCCCGAGGAGCTCCGCGCGACCATCGACTGGTCGGACTGGTACCTCGACGACGCGGACGGCATCGGCGCGTGGGGCGAGCACGACGAGATCGCCCGCCTGCTCCTGTCCTCGATCGCGCAGCTCGCGCGCGAGCGCGGCTGGACCGACCACCACGCCGGCTCGGAGCGGTTCTTCGCGTGGGTGCGCGAGGAGCCGCTCGTGCGCGTCTCGCCGGACGTCTACCTCCTCGATCACCGGCCCGCGCCGCCGCTGCCCAAGCAATGGCAGACCTGGCTGCCCGGCCACCGCCCGCCGCGCTTCGCGCTCGAGATCGTGGCGAGCGACTGGCAGAAGGCCTACGAGGACATCCCGCTCAAGTACTGCCAGCTCGGCTGTCCCGAGCTCGCGATCTTCGATCCGCTGGCCGCCGCGCAGCGGCCGCCCGCCGGCAGGGTGGCGCTCCAGGCCTACCGGCGCGACCCCGACGGCGCGTACGTGCGCGTGCACGCCGGCGCCGGCCCCGCGTGGAGCCCCGCGCTCGACAGCTGGCTCTGCGTCGTGGGCAGCGGGGCCGACGCGCGGCTCCGGCTCGCGCGCCCGGACGGCAAGGGCGAGTTCGTGCCCACCCAGGAAGAGGTCGCGGCGACCGAGGCGCGCGCCAGGGAGGCCGCCGAGGCCCGGGTGCGCGAGCTCGAGGCGCGGGTGCGCGAGCTGGAGCAGCTGGAGCCGCGATAACGCACGTCGCGCGGGGCGCAGCGCAGGACGCGAGCGCCGCGCCGTTCTGGCCGCGCCGGTTCCACTGCGCCGCGTTCGGCGGTAGGCTCGCGGCATGTGTCGGAACATCCGTCCTCTATTCAACTTCGAGCCGCCGGCGACGGAGGAAGAGATCCGGGCGGCCGCCCTTCAATACGTGCGCAAGGTGAGCGGGACCCGCAGCCCGAGCGGGAAGAACGTCGCCTGTTTCGAGCGAGCCGTCGACGACATCGCCGCCATCACGCGCCGCCTCGTCGAGTCGCTGGAGACCACGGCTCCGCCCAAGAACAAGGAAGTCGAGGCCGCGAAGGCCCGCCTCCGCAACGCGCGCCGCTTCGGCACCTGACGCGCCGGTCCGCTCCTCATCGGGCAGCGGCGGCAGGCATGCGGCCGCGCCGGTTGGGCCGCCGAGCCTGGCTCCGGCCCGGCGGTTCCGTTATGTTCGCGCACATGGGCGACGCCGCCGCCACCCAGCGCATGAGCGCTGCAGCGTATCTCGAGTGGGAGCGCGCGCAGGTCGCAAAGCACGAGTATTCCCTCGGCGAGGTCTTCGCGATGGTGGGCGGCAGCCCGCGGCACAACTTCCTCTCGAACGCCGTGGGGGCGGAGCTCCGCGCGGCCGTTCGCGGCAGGCCGTGCCATGCCCTGTCATCGGACCAGCGGATCTCCGCGAAGCAGGGGGAGCGCTACGTCTACGCGGATGCCGTCGTCGCGTGCGGCGGTGTGCGGATGGAGCCGGGCACCAGCGACGTGCTCGCGAACCCGAGCGTCGCCGTCGAGGTCCTGTCGCCCAGCACCGAGGCGTACGACCGCGGCGAGAAGTGGGCGGCGTATCAGCGCATCCCGTCCCTCACCGACTACCTGCTCGTCTCGCAGACCTCGGTGCGCGTCGAGCACTTCCGGCGCGAGGCCGACGGCTCGTGGCGCTACCTCGTGATCGAGGCGGGAGGCGCGATCTCGCTCGCGATCGGCGCCGCCGTTCCCGTCGACGCCATCTACGAGGGCGCCTTCGAGCTCGACGCCGGCTGAAGGGGTGCGCTCGGCGCCGCCGGTCCGCCGAGAGGCCGAGGGCGCGCGGCTCACGACCGCGCAGCGCGGGGCGAGCCGCCGTAGACGAGCCGGCCGCCCATCTTCGACAGCGCGTAGGCGAACCCGAGCTCGAGGGTCGAGCGGGCGACGACGCCCCCGAGGTCCAGCCCCTGCTCCACCATCAGCCGCGCGGCCGCCGGCGCGATGCCGACGAGCACGACCTCGGCCCCGAGCAGCCCCGCTGCCCGCGCCGCCGTCATGAGGTGATCCGCCGCCGTGGCGTCCACCGCCGCCATCCCCGTCACGTCGATCAGCACCACGCGCGCGTGCCGCTCGGAGATCTCCCGCAGCATCGATTCGAGGAAGCGGCCCGAGCGCTGGCGGTCCATCGCCCCGACGATGGGCATCACCACGATATGGCGCGCGACCGGGACGACCGGGCTGGAGAGCTCATGGATCGTGCTGAGCAGCGCCGCCTGCTGCCGGTTCGCCTGCTCGAGCTCCTGGGTTCGCTCGGTGATGCGGCGGACGAGCTGCGCATTCTCGAGCGCCACCGCCAGGGTGTCGGCGATGCGCTCGATCAGCCCGAGGTCCTCGGGCGAGCACGCCGCGCGGCGCTCGCTGTCGAGGACCAGGACGCCGAGCGCCCTTCCCCGGGCGAGCAGCGGGACGCCGGCCCGCGTGCGGCTGCCCTTCCGGCGCGCCTCGACGACATCCGGCCAACGTTCGTGCTCGCTCGCCAGCGTGTCGATGACGACCGACCAGCCGGCGCTCAGCACCCGGCCGACCAGGGTCTCCCGCTCGAGCCGGGCGCGTCCCTCGACGAGGCCCTGCTCCTCGGCATCCAGGCTGATGACGAGGAGCTCGCGCGAGCGATCCACCGCCGCGCCCCCGCGCCTCCGGTTCGCGGACTTGCGGCTGGTCTCCAGGGTCAGGTGCTCCGAGAGCGGACGAGACCAGGGCGTGGACTCGAGGGTCACGAGGTCCACGCCGGTGTCGATGAAGCGCGGGAGGGGCCGATCCTCGGCCTGCCCCGCCGCCGGGAGCTCGGCCAGCGTCGCCTCCACCCCCCTCGACACCATGTCGTGGAGCACCTCGACGGCGCGATAGCCCATGTCGTGCTCGCGCTGGACCACGGCCGCGTGGATGGTGCCCTCCCGGAGCATCGCGATCGTCTCCGGGATCAGATCGAACGCCACGATCTTGAGATCTCCCGCCCTCCCCAGGGCCCTCGCGGCCATGCCCCAGGCCGGGCCGTTCTCGGCGCAAGCCCCGAAGGCGCCGGACAGCCCTCCTTCGCGCAAAGCGTCCAGGGCGAGCTGCATCGCCGCGGAAGTATCGTAGTGGCTCTCCAGCGGAGATCGCATCGAGATGGACTTCCCGAAGACCGCCGCGCCGAACCCCGTGACCCGATCGCGACCGTTCATGGCGCGGAGCGACGAGACCTGCGCGCCCACGACGCCGCCGTCCGGGAGGAGCCTCGTCATCGTCTCTCCGGCGAGCCGGCCGGCCGCCACGTTGTCGGTGCCGACGTAGGCCAGCGCCCTGCTGCCCTCGGCAGGCGGCGTATCGAACGTGATCACCGGAATCCCGGCCTCCGCCGCTCGCCGGATCGCCGGCTCGATGGCCGCGGCGTCGCCCGGCGCCACGGCGATGCCGCTCACCCCGCGGCGCACGCCCTCGTCGATGAGCGCGCTCTGGCCGGCCTCGCCGGCGGCGCTGCCGCACCGGTGGGTCACGTCGACGCCGAGGGCGCGCCCCGCGACGAGCGCGCCCTCCCGCAGGTTGTTCCAGTAGGCCACCGGCGCGCGCCGCGGCGCCCGGTAGACGCGGAGCTCACGCGCCGCGCCGCGCTCGCTCGCGGGCGAGGCCCCACAGGCGTCGTCCTCCACCAGGGCGAGCTCCACCGCGCTCCATTGCGGCCGCAGCTGCACGCTCTTGATACCGCTCGAGATGATCTCCACGAGCTCCTGCGGGCTGGCCTGCGAGGCCACCGCGTTCAGCACCTCCTCGAGCACGCGGTTCTCGTGGGCCGACCGCGCCTTGTCGTCGAAGAGCTCGCGCCGCTCCAGCGCCGCGCCGGCGCTGCCGGCCAGGGCCATCAGCCGGGCCCCGCGCTCGTCCGAAAGCGGCTCCGCGGCCGGCTGCTCGATGGCGAGCACGCCGACCGGCCGCCCGCGCATGCACACCGGCGCGAGGACCACGACCGCGTCCGCTGGCAGCCAGTCGAGCGCCACCGCGCCCGGCAGGTGCTCTCGGTACCACGCTGCCGCCGCCGCCGCGCGCGCGCCGTCGCCCGGATCGAGCCGAGAGACCGCGCTGGCCGGCCCCGCGTCCGACGGGATCGGCAGCGGGCCTGAGAGCAGGCTCTCGAGGCCCACGGCGGCCCGGTAGATCAGGCGATCTCCCTCTCGGATCAGCAGGCTGCCGCGCCGCGTTCCAGGCAGGCTGTCCGCGGCGTCCTGTACAATGCGATGCAGCGCTGCGAAGAGGTCCAGACCGGTGATCATGCGTGTTCGACCTACACCCCACCGGCGGAGCGCGGCGCGGGGATCGTGCCAGCAGGCGCGATCGGTCGGTCCGTTGTCAAGCCATCCATCCGGCTCGGCCCCGTCATGCGCTCGAAATCGCGGCGGGCGTCGAGCGCTTCGCGCTGGTCGCTCGAGGCCGTCCGACCGCGCGAAGCGGGCTCGTCCGAGGCGGCGCGCTGGGCGGCGTCGGCCGATGACCGCGGTGCGATAGCAACGGACAGCCGCGCTCCGGCACCGGAGAACTCATGAGATGTTCTGTTCCTCAGCTCCTCCTCGTCTTCCCTGTGCTCTTCGCGATCCCCGCCGAGGCGTCGTCTCCGCCCTGCGCCACGATCCGCCGGGGCGGCCCCGGGGACGTCGAGGACGCCGCCGTCCCCCCTCGCAGGCCGCACCGCGACGTGGACGGCGCGGTCCCGAGCCACGGCGCGTCCGCGTCGCCGCCGTGCCGCGCGGAGGACGCGGAGCCCGCGCGCCGCGAGGCTCCGCGCGCGACGCGCCCGCCCGCGAGCTATGTGTGCCACCGCTCGTGTCCCGGCGCCGCCCACCTCTTCAGCCGGCGGTTCGGCGATGCACGGGAGCAGATCGGGTATTCGGTCGCCGCCGACGGCGCGGGGAACATCGTCCTCGCGGGCTCGGCCGCGGGCACGGTCGATTTCGGCGGCGGGCCCGTCTCCGCCGCGGGGGCGTTCCTCGCGAAGCTCGACGCCGACGGAGGCCTCCTCTGGAGCCGCGCCTTCGACTCCCCCTCATCGTTTGCCTCCGCCGTCGCCGTCGACGCGGACGGCAGCATCCTGCTCGCGGGCGGCTTCCGCGACCCCATCGATCTCGGCGGCGGTTCGCTGATGAACCCCTTCGACGGACTCCAGATCTCGTTCGTGGCCAAATTCGACGCCGGCGGCAATCATCTCTGGAGCCGAGCCGCGTCCGGCGACGAGCGCCACTTCCCGCGCGCCATCGCCGCGGACGGCGCCGGCAACGTCCTCGTCTCGGGCTCGTTCGAAGGCTCCCTCGACTTCTCCGGCGGAGCGTGGCCGCTCGTCAGCACAGGAGGCCTGTTCGACGAGGATGTCTTCGTGTCGAAGCTCGACGCCTCCGGCGATCACCTCTGGAGCAAGGGGTTCGGCACGGCGGACATCGATCGCGGCGAGGGCCTCGCGGTCGACGGCGCCGGCAACATCGTCCTCGCGGGGTTCTCCCTGGGCGGCGGCCTCGATTTCGGCGGCCGGCCGCTCCCGAGCGCCGGGAGCTCCGACATCTTCGTCGCCAAGCTCGATCCGGACGGCCATCATGTCTGGAGCCGGAGCTATGGAGATCCCGGCAGCCAGAACGCCTCCGCCGTCGCGGTGGATCCGTGGGGCAACGTCCTCGTGACCGGGGGCTTCACCGGCAGCGTCGATTTCGGCGGCGGACCGCGCCGCAGCGCGGGCGACAACGACGCGTTCGTCCTGAAGCTCGACCCGAGGGGCCATCACGTCTGGAGCCGCCGCCTCGGCGGCGCGCTCCGGCAGGACGGCACGGCGATCGCCGCCGACGCCGACGGCAACGTGGCGGTCGGCGGGTTCTTCCGCGGCGCGCTCGAGCTCGCGTGCGGGCGGCTCGAGAGCGCGGGGCAGGAGGACGTCTTCCTCATCGAGCTCGACGCCGACGGCCGCGCGCTGTGGGGCGATCGCTTCGGCGACGCGCAGAGCCAGACGCCCACGGACGTCGCGTTCGACCCGGGCGGGGACGTCCTCCTCACCGGCTACTTCGACGGCGTCCTCGACTTCGGCGGCGGGCCGCTCGCGGGGCAGGGCGGCCGCGACGCGTTCCTCGCGAAGCTCGGGCGCTGAGCGGGCGGGCGAGGCTACGCGCGCTTCCGCGGCTCGCCGCGCGCGGGCAGGGTCGCGCGCCACCGCGCGCGCAGCGCGCTCGGCTTCTCGCCGTAGCGCTCCGCCAGGAACGTGGCGCCGACCACGCGGTCCGTGCGAAAGGAGCGGAAGTCCTGGCGCAGCTCGCACCACGCCACGAGCAGGCGCGTCGACTCGCGGTACCCCACCACGACGGGCCACACGACGCGCTCGCTCTCGCGGCCCGCCTCGTCGCGGTAGCGGAGCGAGATCTTCGTGCCGGCGCGGATCGACGCGCGCACCTCGGCCAGGTCGAGCGCGTCGGGGACCTGGTCCAGCGCGGGGGGCGTGCCCGTCACCGGATCGAGCACGAGCGGGCGCAGCCGCTCGGGGACCGTCGCGGCGATCTTCGCGATGAGGTCCTGCGCCGCCCTCCGCAGGGCGGCGTCCCCGCGGTGGGCGACCCACTGCGCGCCGAGGACCGCGACCTCGATCTCGTCGGGCGTGAGCATCAGCGGCGGCATGTCGAAGCCGCGCTCGAGCACGTAGCCCGTCCCGGCCTCGCCCCGGATCGGGACGCGCTGGGCGAGGAGATCCGCCACGTCGCGGTACACCGTCCGCTTCGACGTCTCGAGCTCCTCGGCGAGCGCCGCCGCGGTGACCGGCGCCCGCTGCCGGCGCAGGATCTGAAGGATCTGGAACAGTCGATCGGCGCGCCGCACGAGGATGCTGACACCAGGTTGTCAGCAGGGCGGGGCTACATCAAGCGCGGTCCACGGCGGACCCAATCTCCCGGAGGCTCTCATGATCACGCTCTACGGCTTCGGCCCCACGTTCGGCTTGCCGGAAGCCAGCCCCTATGTGACGAAGACCGAGGTCCAGCTCAAGCTCCTCGGCCTGCCCTACACGAAGGAGCGCGCGCGGCCCGACCTGTCGCCGAAGGGGCAGCTCCCCTTCATCGACGACGACGGCGCGCGCGTCGCCGACTCGCACTTCATCCGCGAGCACCTCGAGCGGAAGTACGGCAAGGACCTCGATGCGGGCCTCGACGCGCGGCAGCGCGCCGAGGCGTGGGCCATCGAGCGCATGATCGAGAACCATTTCGTCGCGACCTCGGGGTACGCGCGCTGGCTCATCCCGGAGAACTTCGAGAAGGGCCCGGCGCACTTCGTCGACGGCGCGCCGGAGGAGATGCGCCCGAAGTTGCGCGAGGAGCTCCTCGCGCGCGTCCGCGACAACTACCGCGCGCTCGGCGTCGCGCGGCACTCGGACGAGGAGATCGTCGCGCTCGGCGTGCGCTCCCTGACCGCGCTCTCGGCGCTGCTCGGGGACAGGCCGTACCTGTTCGGCGGGCGCCCCGCGGGCGTCGACGCGACGGCCTTCGCGGCGCTGGCCGGCATCCTCACGCCGTTCTTCGACTCGCCGCTCCGGCGCAGGGCCGAGGGCTTCGCGAACCTCGTCGCCTACACCGCGCGGCTCATGCGGGAGTTCTACCCGGATCACCCGTGGGAGGCGCCCCGGCAGGGGGCCTGAGCGCCGCGGCGCCGCCGCGGCGCCCCCGTTCGAGGGGCGGGGCGCCGCGGCCTGCGCTCCGCGGCGCGGCGCTACTCCTCGCCGCGCGGACCCGGCGTCGGCACGGGCTCGCCCGGCGCGGGCTCGGTGACGTTGCCGTCGCAGCCGTACCCCCACGAGGTCGGGGCGGGCAGGGGCAGCGAGGCCACCGGCGTCGCGAGGTCGTCGAGCGCGTTCACGAGCACGCCGCCGTACGAGATCGAGTAGACGTAGTCCTCGATGAACAGGCCGCGCTTCACGTCGGCGCCGCCGTAGTAATAGCACCCCGACGTCGCGCTGAAGAAGCCGCTGTGGTCGACCGCGCCGAGGTGGCTGAACCCTCCGGCGATATCGACGTTGAAGAGCTCCAGCGCGCTCGCGACCGCGCCGGTCTCCCGGTCGTAGCTCACGACCGGGAAGGCGAGCACGTCGCGCTCATCGTAGTACGTGAACGCCTTGTGGTTGTACTCGGCCTCGGAGAACGCGTAGTCCCCATCGAGCGACTCCTTGTGCAGGAGCGCCGGCGCCGACGGGTTCGTGACGTCGAAGATCTGCAGCGACAGGCCGGTCACCCTGCCGCTCTCGTCTCCGTCCCTGCCGATCGCCAGGAGGTGCCCGTCGTCGAGCGGGTGCATGTACTCGCTGAAGCCGGGGATCTTGAGCTCGCCCGCGACGGAGGGCGACGCGGGGTCGGAGAGATCGAGCACGAACAGCGGGTCGACCTGGAGGAACGTCACCACGTAGCCGCGATCCCCGATGAACCGGGTCGAGCGGATCTGCTCGCCCGGGGCCAGGTCGGTGATGGCGCCGATGCGCGCCAGCTCGGTCCCTTGCGCCTCGAGGACGAACACGCCGTTGCGGGTCGTCCACCGCTCGGTCCCGGGCACCATGGCGGTCGTCGAGACGCGGAGCTTGCCGTTGTGCTCGTCGAGCGAGAACTGGTTGAGGATGTGGCCGGGCACCGAGCCCGACGCGACGTACCGGGGCTGGCTCGGGTCGGCGACCAGATCGAACTTGTGCAGGTGCGTGACGTCCGTGCTCGCGTTCACCGCGCTGGGCGCCGTCGGCTGCTGCCAGCCGCGCGCGGCGACATAGAGGGCGTCGTGGCTCGAATACACGGTGTCGGTCGCGCCGATGATCGAGGTCGACGCCGGCGCCTCGTCGAGGTCGTCGAGGTCGATCGACTCGATCTGCGTCAGGCCGTACGACGTCGTGCCCGCCTCGGGGATGTAGAAGTCCGCGCAGCTCGCGCCGAGCTCCGTGACCGTCTCCCCCTCCTTCTCGAAGCGGTACGGCAGCCACGCCGACAGCGACGACCCCTCGATGATCGCCGTGTTCTCGGCGCGGAGCTGCTCGAACGCCGCGGTCCACGCCTCGGCGGTCTCGGGGAAGGCGGTGAGGTCGGTGGGCCAGTAGCTGAGCGCGGGGCCGTGGGCGCCGCCGGTCAGCACCGTGCGGACGTCCTCGCCCGCGCGCCGCGCCGAGGCGTAGCCGCCCTCGAAGTAGAGCTCCCTGGCCACGCTGGGGGCGCCGCCCGCGAGGCTCAGGACGGTGAGCTTGGTGAGCGGGGCGTAGACGTCGGGCGGCGGGGCCGCGTCGGTCACCGGCTCATCGGGGGACGGGGCGCCGTCCGCCGGCGTGGGCTCGGAGTCGCCGTCCGGCGGCGGCTCCGCGGGCCTGTCGTCGGCATCCGGCGGCGGGTCGGCGTCTCCCGGGTTGGGCGGCGGCGCGCCGGCGTCTCCCGCGTTGGGCGGCGGATCGGAGCCCTCCGGGGGGGTCGGCGCATCGTCCTGCGCCGGCCCGCTGCCGGGCGTGCTGGTGGGCGCGCCGGCGCCTCCGGGCAGGGCGATGCCGATGTCGATCCTGTAGTCGTAGTATCCCGGCCGCGGCTCGACGCCCGCCTTCTCGTAGATCGAGGCCCCGTTGACCGACGAATAGACGACGGCCTTGTCGCCTGCCACGAACATCTCGATCGGGCTGCCCTCGATCGCGAGCGAGCTGCCCACCGCGAGCGACGACGCCGGCCACGCGGTCAGCGTGTAGAAGCTCTGGTCGTGCAGGATGTAGATGTGGTTCCCGTCGGTCTTGACGATATCGGCCTCATCGACGCCGGCGACCTGGGTGTTCGTGTCCGAGTGGGTCGGGGCATCGCTCTCGCCGCCCGCCGCCGAGTCCTCGGGGCTGTTGGCCACGGGCGGTGTCGGGGCAGGTACGCCGGTGGGGTCCGCGGCCCCCCCGGGCATGGCGACGCCGGGGCCGCCGAAGCCGACGCCGCGGCCGTCGCCGATCGCCCCGTAGCTCGCGATCATGGCGTCGATCTGGGCGTTCATCTTGGCGAGCGCGTCCTGCTTCAGCAGCGCTTCGAGGTCGTCGCACGACTGGGCCCGGTGGAGCGCCGCGCGCTGCGACGCGCTCTCATCGGGTCCGGGGGACGAGGGCTCCGTGACGCATCCGACGGCGAGGAGGCCTGTTGCTAGGAGAAGCCAGAGGGAGGAATGGGCGCGGTGGGTTCGCATGGTGCCCGCCGGCGTCGCAAGGCCCGCGCCAGCCGCTCGCTCGCGCGGTTCACCGCGAAACGCGGCGATTCTCGCGCGCGCACGGCCCGCCCCGCCGCGGGAAGCACGACATGCATGCGCTGGCGGGGGCCGCCTGGCACACGTGTGCCATGGGTGGGTGGCGTAACTGGCTATTTCCGCCAACACGCGATGAGGCGGATGTTCATTGGGCCCGGACGGACGCGCCGTGCGGGGCATGTGTCCGAGGGCGGCGGGGGCTCGCTCTCCCGGCGGGGATGCCTGCGCGCGGCGTCAGAGGGGGACGGGCGCGGGGGGGATCTTGAACACGTCCCATGCGGGCGTGTGGTTGCTCGTGTTCGTGGTCTGGTTCCAGAGATAGATCGACGGGTACGTGTGCACCGTCGTGCCCTCCACGACGACGCCGGTCACGTAGAGCTGGGACGCCTTCTTCTGCGGGTCCTTCTGGAGGGTGTAGCCGTCGCGGGACGACGAGAAGATGACCCAGTAATAGGTCTTGCCGTCGACGGTCGTGGCCTCCGGCGACCACCTGGGCCAGCTGTTGTGGATTCCCGGGCTCGTGACGCCGACGCAGGCCGGCGGGTCGTTGGCCGCGAGCCGCGTCGCCGCGCCGCCGGCCGCGGGGATCACGTAGATGTCGGACGCGGGGTTATAGTACATCTCCCCCGGGCTCGGCGTCCGGTTGAACGCGATCAGCCGGTCGTCGGGCGAGAAGGCCGGGTAATACTCGTTGAACGCCGGCTCCGCGGCGCCCTCTAGCGGCGTCGCCGCGCCGCCCTGCCGGTCGTTGTAAGGCACCGTGTAGAGATCCCCGGCCCCGGCGCCGATCCGCCCGTCCTTGCCGGCGTCGGTGGACACGTAAACGATGGTGTCGCCGTCGTGGCTCCAGTCCGGCATCAGCGCTCCGCGCGTGTCGCCCTCGCGCGCGATGAAGCCGTAAGCGGTCCCCTCCGCGGCCGCCATCTCTTCCTTGACCAGGTTGGGGTTGGCGTCGAGCGGGTAGGTCGGCACCGGCGACTCCAGGTCGAACCACGCGAGGCGCGCGTTCGGCATGGCGCTGTACGACTGACCGTCCCAGACCGTGCCGCGATCCCGGCCATAGGAGGTGACGACGATCCGGTCTCCCGGGGAGAAGTGCGCCGGCGACATCCTGGGCGCGCCGAGCCAGGCCTGGCTCATCGCCTCCGAGCCGCCCGGCGTGACGTACGAGGGGACCTCGCCCACGGAGTCCTTCTGCACGGAGGCGATGGCGAGCCCCCACGGCCAGTGATCCGTGAAGATGACGGACTCGCCGTCGGGCGTCGACGTGTGGCACCCGATGCACCGCACCGCGCCGTCGTTCCGGAGGCCGCCGTTCTCGGTCCTGCGGCCGCCCTGCCGCACTTGCTCGACCTTGAGCGCGTCGACGACGCCCTCCTCGCCCACGCCGAACCCGGCCAGCCACGCGTCCGCGGGCCCTTCACCGATCGCCGCCCAGTACACCATGCTGCCGCCGGCCGGGGCCGGCGCGATGGTGATCGGCCCGGAGGTGCCGAGGAGCGGCGCGCCCGGCGCGCTCGTCGACACCGAGCGGATCGTGAGGGTGATCGGCTCGTTCCGGACATGCGACGCCAGCTTCTCCCACATGTCCTTGGGCATCTTCCACTCTCGGTTCGTCGTGTAGACGACCAGGTCGTTCTTCTCCCGGTCGGCGTGCACGCGGATCTCGAACAGGTCCTGCCCCTCGGGCGCGGTCCACCGGAACCTCGGCCGCAGCCAGTTGTTCGGGAAGAGCGCCCCGATCTCCGGCTCGGCGAGGCACGGCCCGCCCGGCGCGCCGCTGCCCGGGGCGCCGAACAGCTCGGGCGCGTTGGCCGGCGGCGGCGTCCCGGCGTCGTCGAGCACCGGGGCCGCGGGGAAGTCCTCGCAGACCTCGCAGGGGGGCGGCTCGACGGGGCCGCCGCTGCCCACGTCGAAGATG
Source organism: Sorangium sp. So ce836 (assembly GCF_028553905.1). NCBI lineage: Bacteria > Pseudomonadati > Myxococcota > Polyangiales > Polyangiaceae > Sorangium > Sorangium sp. So ce836. The sequence continues at coordinate 13,979,702 of NZ_CP102233.1, forward strand.
TTCCCCGTCCCCGCGCCGAACTCGTCCGGCGCCCCGCCCGCGCCGCCGGTGCCCTGGCCCTGCTGCGGGGAGCCCCCCGGGCCTGACGAGCAGGCGACCACGAAGGCAGCGCCGATGAAGGCAGCGCCGACGCCGACAAATCGAGTCTCGATCCGATGTTGTAAGGTTCTCATGTTAAGTTCCTCCGTGCGCGCGCTCAGGGCTCGATTCGCCCGGACGACCACGCGGCTCGGCGCGCCTGGATCCGGGCAGCCGCGATGGTTGCCAGCGGGGGCCAACCGCAGATCGCGAGATCGCTCAGAGCGACGCGCCGCCCTTCCCGACGTGAAAGATGTAAAGAAAGCTCTGGGCAGGTAGGAAGACATGGAACCTTTGCCCCTGTCAAGCGAGTCGCAGGTACATGTCGCCTGATGAGGGCGCGCAGGGGGCGCTCCGCGGGCGGCGCATGTCGCCCGACGAGGCGCCCGGCGGAGCGCGCCGGTGGTCGTGAGGCGTCCGCATCCGGCGACGCCGGCGCATCCGGCGCATCCGGCGCATCCGGCGCATCCGGCGCATCCGGCGACGCCGGCGCATCCGGCGCATCCGGCGACGCCGGCGCGCCGCTGCGTTCCCGCGGGACGTGCCGGGGTGCTAGTTTCCCCGCGTGGCCTCGCCGAACCGCATCGGGTACCCGCTCAGCCCCCGGCGGCCGCCCCGCGCGCTCGTGCTCCGCGATCTGTCGCCCGAGGAGGCCAGCGCCGCGATCGACTGGTCCGGCTGGTACCTGCCCGACGACGCCGAGCGTCACGGCAAGGCCGAGCGGTCCGGGATCGTCCGCCTGCTGCTCTCGGTGCTCGCGCAGCTCGCGCGCGAGCGCGGGTGGGTCGACTGGTACGCCGGCACCGACCACGCCTTCGCCTGGGTGCGGGCCGAGCCGCTGGTGCGCGTCCTGCCCGACCTCTACGTCCTCGATCACCGCCCGTTGCCGCCGCTGCCGCGGCAGTGGCAGACGTGGCTGCCGGGCCACCGCCCGCCGCGGTTCGCGCTGGAGATCGTCACGGGCGACTATCGCCGGGCGTACGAGGTCGCGCCGGCCAAGTACTGGCAGCTCGGCTGCCCCGAGCTGCTGCTCTTCGATCCCGAGGCGGCCTCGGCCCGCGCGCCGCTCTCCGAGGAGCGGGTGCCGCTCCAGCTCTACCGCCGCGATCCGGACGGCACCTACCTGCGCGTCCACGCCGGCGCCGATCCCCTCTGGATCGAGGCGTTCGACGCGCACGTCGTCGTGCTGAAGGACGGCCCGCACCCGACGTTGCGCGTCGCGCGGACCTCCCGCGCGACCGATCTCGTGCCCGCCGAGGAGGAGGCCCTCCGCGCCGAGGGCGAGGCGCGCGCCCAGGAGCAGCGCGCCCGCGTCGCCGAGCAGCGCGCCCGCGCCGCCGCCGAGGCGCGCGTGCGCGAGCTCGAGGCGCGCGTGCGCGACCTGGAGGCCCGGGTCACGCGCAGGTGAGCGGCGCGTGGACCGTCCGAGGCTCGGCGGCGGTCCCCCCACGGCGCGGTGCGAGGCGGCGGCGGTCCCCCCACGGCGCGGTGCAAGGCGGCGGCGGTCCCCCCACGCGGCGATGCACGTCGTGGCGCGTTCCCCCACGCGGGCGTGGTCAGGGTTGTTCGTACAGCTGGACTGGATGAATGCTGCCCCGCGCGGCTGAGGCTCTGCTCCGGCGCCAAACAGCTACGGGCCTGCCGCGGCGCCGGGCGCGCTGCTTCCAGTTGCACAGCACCCGGCATGGAGGCTGTCGTGGCCTTGCCTCTGGCGAAGTGGACGGTGAGTGGCGGCGTCGAGGCCACGATCGGTGCTCCAGACCGGTCCTTTCCCTGGGGTGTATTCCTTCCTCATGGCGCACTCGGCTGCGGCCTGCCCAAAACCGTTCCCAGGATCGTGGAGGACTCACAGTGTCGAGCATGCGGTCAAGCCATTCTGCGAATGTCGAAGGGTCCCATTCGGGTTCCTGGTTCTCTCCTTGTTCAGGGGCCCAAAGTGCGATGGGTGGCTCGTTCACGGTTGTGTTTGGACAGGCAGTCGTCCCAGCGGGTCCTCGACCACGATTACATTATCCAGCGCGTTGGTGGCCTCGACGCAAGCGTCTATGCATCGTATGTTGCGTAATGAATGATCCGCTCGCACCTTTCGTTGAGCGAAGCGTCTGGGCGGCTGCGGAACTCTTCGAGGATCTGTTGAATAGTGTCAACCTCAAGGAAGTACTCGTAGCCGAGAGCCCTTGCCTCCTCGGGGACGCGATAGTCCTCGGTAAGCTGAAACACGCTCGCTTCTGAGTCGGGGCGCCATTCCGGCTTCACGAAGATTACGTCCTCGCGATCCATCTGATCGATCTTGGCGATCAAGTCCAGTAGCTTCGCCATGTTAGAATTCCTTTCCCCACAGGAAGAACCCGCCTCGGCCCTCGGGATGCATTAGTTCGTAGAAGCCGCTTCCCGCCGTGTGCTGCGCACGCGGGACCAGCTGTACCACACCAGGCCTCTCGGGCACATGGTGCCATGTCCAACCGGACGGAGAGAGGCCCTGGGCGGCACCGGAAGCAGACGTGGGCACTTCGATGCTCAAGCCTCGCATGGCCTGGGTCAGTTCCGAGCTCGCCCGCATATCGGCGAGGATCGCTTGGTTTGCTGCCCTGAAGTGCGCCGGTCGAGTGCCAGCGCCGAACTTGGGGAGGGTTGTCTCGTATGCGACCGAGTACGCCCTTACGCCCCCGGGCGCGGCCCCCGCCGCAATCGCCGATCCCTCGGCCGCCGCTCCCAGCCCCTTGCCCAACCCGAAGACGGTTGCCGCCGCGAGGATCATCGTCTTGGTCCCCGCCGCGCCCGCTTCCCGGTAGTCGCCTCCATCGATCGCGAGGGCCGTGCCCGCGGCGCCCAGCCCGATGTGGTAGAGCGGGTTCACGGAGTTGAGCGCGCCGAGGACCCCGCCCTGCTCGTAGCCTTCCCAGATCGCGCCGCCGAGCTCGTAGCCACCGTACATCCCGAACGTCAGCGCGTTCAGCACCAGCGACCGTGCGATGCCGAGACCGACGTCGCGCGTGCCCTCAGCGGCGCCCAGCAAGGTCTGGCCGACGACGGTACCCGGGCCGCCGGCGCCGGCGTGCTCCGGCGAGACGGTCACCGGCTGTGATGCGAAGCCCGGCGAGGTTCCGGTCGTGCCCACGTCGACAGGCGCCGTCGTGGCGCCGACCTCCGCAGCCTCGGATGAGCCTTCTACCCTTGGGCTTTCCGTTGGGTGGAAGAATGGATGGTTACATTCGGCGCCGCCGCAGTTCAGCATGCGTCGCACCGCGGGATCCTTGTGAAACTCGTCCGGATCGACCTGCTCATCCTGAGCAGCCGGCTGGAACCCGCTCGGATCCACGTGGTTGAGCGGGTCGTTGCGCACGTAGCTGTACGGGTTCCAGCTCTGACCCGAGAGCGGCGCTTGCACGATCGGGTCGGTCGTCAAGAACCGCCCGATCCTGGCGTCGTACATCCTGCCCCGCATGTTGACGAGCCCGAACTCGTCATCGCCCTCGTGCCCGGTGAAGCCCCGCGTCGTACCGCTGGAGAACGACGTCGGCGTGGGCTCTCCCCACACCGGGTTTCTGCGCTGGCCGAACGGATCGTAGCTCCGCCGCTCGATCACGTCGCCGTCCTCGTCCGTGATCGCATCGACCGAGCCGAGGTGATCGACGTGCACATAGCGCGTGCCCGGCTCCGGCCCGCCGCGGGTCACGATCGCCACCACCCGCTCCGGCGAGCGCACGTAGTACCGGTGCTCGGCCCTGCCGGTCGCCGTGTCGGTGACCCGCTCGACCAGGTCGCCGAAGTAGATCGTCTCCTCGTCCGGCGTGGTCTTTCGGATCCGCTGCTGGTCGCCGTCGTAGCCGAACGAGACGGTGCTCGCGCCCTGCGTGATGGCCCTCGGCAGGTCGAACGGCGTGTAGCGCACCCGCACCCCGCCCGGGCGCGCGATCTGGTTGCCCACGGCGTCGTAGCCGAAGCTGTCCGCGCCAGCGCCGGTGACGGCGTGCGGGTGCAGCGGGTCGTCGTACGAGAGGGTGCCGGCGTCCGGCGTGAAGGTGAGGTTTCCGTTCGGGTCGTGGTCGTAGCGGAGCGCGCACGGCGCCGTGTCGCTCTCGACGTCGCTGAAGTACGCGCACGTCAGCCGGTCGAGCGCGTCATACCGAAAGCGCTCGCTCCGGTGCTGCGGCTGCAGCGCGTCGGTGCGCCTCGTGAGGCTGAGCCGCTCGTCATAGCCGTAGCCGAGGTCCTGCACCGCGGTCGCGCCGCTGCGGGTGACGACGCCCTTCAGCCGCTGCTTGTCGGCGTAGTAGCTCCGCTCGGTGACGGCGCCGTTGCCGAACGCCTCCTCGCGGTAGCGGCCGGCGCTGTCCACGTCGGTCAGCCGCCAGTAGGCAGAGCGCGTCGCGCTGTCGCGCACGGCGAGCACGTGGCCATGCGCGTCGTGGTCGTGGGCCACCACGAACCGCGCCGCGCCGGCCGGGGTGGGGTAGGTGATCGTCTCGACACGGCCGAGCTCGTCGTAGCCGAGCCTGCTCTCCAGCGCCGCGCGCTCTCCGTCGATGCGGAGCGCCACCGTCTCGAGCTTGCCGTGCTCGGTGTAGCCGTACGTCTTGCCCCCGTCGGGGCTCTCCAGCACGTGGAGCTTGCCGATCCCGTGCTCCGCGGTGTCCCAGGTCCAGGTGGTCGTCAGCCGCTCGGCGCCGTCCTCGTCCACGCGCGAGGTGGTGCGCCCGAGGACGTCGTAGCTGAACGTCGTCTCCCGCCCGAGCGCGTCGGTCGACGAGATCAGCTCGCCGAAACCGTCGTTGGTGAGGACGGTCGTGCCCCGATCGGGATGGTCGAGCTGCCGCACGCGGCCGAACGCGTCGCGCGCCGTCCGCGTGGTCGCACCGCCCGGATCGGTGACGGTGTAGAGCGCGCCGAACGGGCCATGCTTGTAACGCGTGACCCCCATCGCCGCGTCGGTGATCGTCACCGGTCGTCCCAGCGGATCGTGCTCGACCACGGTCACGTGGCCGAGCGGATCGGTGACCTCGGCGCGCAGGCCGTCGTATTGGGTCTCCACGACCGCGCCCCACGGCGTCGTGTGCCTCACCTCGCGGCCTACCGCGTCGTGCGCGTAGACGTCATAGAGGAGGTCGTCTTGCGGCGTGCCTTCGGCGACCGGCACCGAGCGCCGCGCGATGCGCTCGCCGCGCGCGTCATACGCGATCTCCTGCATCAAGCGCCGCGGCTCGCCCGCGGCGCCTTCCACGGAAGGTCCGTACCAGAACCACCGGATCGGGCGGCCGAGGCTGTCGACTTCGACCGTGTCGTCGGCGCCGCCGGTGGTCGTGGTCCGCTGCACCACCCGCCAGGCGTCCCGGCCCGGGCCGCCGTCCTTGGTGCGCGACAGCGCGATCTCCGTCTGCGTGCCGTCGGGCCTTATCTCGAGTCCCAGGCGACCGAAGCCGTCGTGCCTCCACTCGGTCACGAGCCCGTTCGGATCCACCCGCTTGAGCAGCACGCCGAGACCCTCATCAAACGCCACGCGCGTGGTGTGGTCGGCCGCGTCGACGTGCGTCTCGGGGAAGATCCCCTCGGCGTCGTACGTCGTGCTCCACGCCCGGTGATGGCCGAACGCATCGTCCGCCGTCACCCCGGTGACGTTCCCGAAGTCGTCCCGCGCAATCGCGACATCGAGCTTCGTGTCCGGGATGTCCTCGTCGCTGTCGATCGACTCGGTCTCGATCTCGCCGTAAATCGTCGTCGTGCGCGCGAGCAGGCGGCATTGCGAGAGCCCCGCCGCCGCGCTGCATTCCTTCTCGGTCTGGAGCTGACCGAGCACCCACCGCTCGGTGTCGTTCTTGAAGGTGCGCGTCGTCTCCAGCGTCAGGTCGACGCCGCGGGTCGAGACCTCCTCGGCGCGCACGTTGCCGAACGCATCGAAATCCGTCACCTTCGCGACCGTATCGCGCAGGATCGCCGCCCCGATCCCGCGCTCGCCGCCCGACGCGACCTGCTCGACGTACGCCTCCACCGTGGGCGCCTCGCCGCCCTCGGGTGGATACACGCCCTGCGCTCGCCGGAATCGGCGCTCGGTCGGGAGCGTGAAGTAGCTCGCGCCGTCGTTCGTCGGCACCATCTCCCGCGTCACATCGAGGAACGAGAGCTCGATCTGCTGCGGCCTGGGCTGGTCCGGCAGCCCAGGAGCCCAGCGCCATTGCTGCTTCACTTGCCCCGCGAACGGAAAGAGCTCGAGATCCTCGTCGAACGTGACGTTGTCGTACCGCTCGGCCGTCGCGGCGCCGGTGTCGACCTCGACGACGACGCGCTCCCCGAACCCGAGAAAGCCCCGCCCGAGCCGGTGGTAGCGCCCGTCGCGATAGCGCACCTCGAAGCGCCGCGCCCGGTCCGCGCCGTTGTTGAGCGCGTAGCCGCTGACGACCCGCCGCGGCCCCACCGCGCAGCGGCGCGGGTACTCGCAAGCGTTCGCCGCGTCGTCCCGCGACACGTAGAGCATGCTCTCCCGCTCCGGAGCTCCCGCGGCGGTGCCGTTCGTGATCGAGGCGTCGGTGAGATGGCCATACGCGACGCTCACGTTCGGCACGAAGCCCGCCTCGCGCGGCTCGTGCGCGTTCATCCCGTCCGAGACCGCGACGAGGAGATCCCGAGCGGCCGCGAGGTTCTGGAAGACGTTGAACACGCCCCCGAGCGGCAACACCACGTCCTGCGCCCCGTCGCCGTCGACGTCCCCGATGCGCGGTCCGCGCGGATCGGCGAGCGTGACGGCCTCCCCGACCGCCGCCTCGAACGGGATCCCCGGGTCGACGAGCGCGAACGTCGGCCCGTCGCGCGCGCCGGTGGCCTGGAGGATCGCCCAGGAGGGCAGCGCGAGCGATGAGCCCGGCAGCATGCCCGGCGGCACCGGCATGAGCAGATCCTGCAAGCCATCGCCGTCGTAGTCCAGCGGCGCCGCGAGCCGGAAGAACGCGTCCTGCGCGCCGAGGCTCTCGAGGACGCCCGCCGGGTCGAGGCTGTCGACCGCCGGCAGCTCGAAGGTCGGCCCTGTATTGAGAATCGTGCGGAGCCCGCCGTGGCTGAACCCCGATTGCACCGCGTCGGGCAAGCCGTCGCCGTTCACGTCGAGGAACACGGTGCGGCCGCCGGGTGGGGGCTGAGGCAGCTCGGTGTCGACCACCTCCCAGCTCCCGTCGTGCCGCCGGGTGAGCGCCCCGTACGTCGGCGCGGGGAGCATCGTGCCATCGCTGAACGTCAGCACGGTCGCCACGACCAGATCGACCTTGCCGTCAGCGTCGAGGTCGAGCGTCTGGATCTCCATGTCGCACGGAAACCCGTTGAGCGGCTCCAGCGACTCCCCGGTAACGTCGAACCCCGCCGGGGTCCCGTTGCGCTCCGGCTTCCAGCGGTGGACGGTCCACGTCGCCTCGAGCGGGTTCTCGGTCAGCGCGCGGCTGTGGTCGTCGCACTGGATCAGGTCGGGCACGCCGTCGCCGTCGACGTCCGCGAGGTGCACGGCGCCCTCGGGCAGGCTCAGCCCCGGCGGCGCGGGACGGACGCCGAGCGGAAAGGGCCTCCGGATCCCCGTGTCGTGGACCTCGAAGGTCAGGTCCGGCTGGGTCAGGAGGACAAGCCAGGTGTTGCCGGTGTCATGGACGTCGTGAAGAAAGACGTCCGCCCGGCCATCCTGGTTGAAATCCAGGGCCGTCCCGAGCTCCGGCTGAAGGAGCTCGGGATCCGAGGACCCGTGCGGATCGGCGATCACGGCCCAGTCCTCGAGGAGCGCCAAGGTCGCGGGCGCGAAGGAGGCCGCCGAGCCGCTCGACCCGCGATTGCGCGCGACGAGCCAGCCGGTGATGGGGTTCTCTGGCGTGCTGAGCCCCCCGACCACGTCCGGAACCACGAGGTCGTCGAGCCCGTCGCCGTCGATGTCGAACAGCATCGGGCTCGCCTTCCGGGAGGTCGGCGCGGCGATGTCCGTCGCGACCCTCCGGAACCCTGCCTCGCCGCGACTGTACTGAAAGCGCGTCGGCGGCTTGCACACCCCGTCGCCCGCGCACTCCTCGACCTGCGCCAGGAGCGTTCGTTTCGTCGCCTCGCTGACCTCGTACGTGAACCCGTAGCGCCGCACCAGCGCGTCGTCCGCGCCGAGCATCTGAATCTCGTCGAGCCGCAGCGAGCGCTGGAGCGCCATGCCGGCTGCGTAATGGGTGCGCACCTCGCCCGGCGCCTTCGCCTCGTACACGAACCGCACCGCCCGCGCCGCCGCGAGCGCCGGCTCCCCCTCGAAGCTCGTGTATCGGATCTCGTCGATTGCGTACTCCGCGGTGAAGCCCTCCTCGGCGTCCGCAGAACAGTACGCATAGCTCATGGCGTTGCCCCGAAGGTCGCGCGCCTTGGTCGCGAGCCACGCGCGCGCGGCGCCGCCCCGAGCGAGCGGCCTGCTGCTCTCGCTATGGCCGTACTCGATCACAAGCCCGGACGGCATCATCGCCTCGAAGAAGAGCGCCTCCGCGGGCGCGTCCCCTTCCGCGGCGTAGTGCCCGACCACCTTGACCATCGTGTCGGGGAACGTCCGGTACTCGATCGTCCCCGCCGCTCGCCCCACGGCGACGAGCCGCTTGTCGTCGAGGCAGAGCGCGTCCTCGGCGTCGTAGCGGACGCCCCATATCTCCCCGTCCTGCGAGAGGTCCTTCGGACACCGCGTGAGCGCGGATAGGCCGGCGATGGAGAACCCCAGCCCGAGGACGCCTTCGCCGGCGCTGCTGTCGAATTGGAGCGCGAGCCGCGGCTCGAGGCCCGCCCGCCCCGGGACGGCGGTCAACGGCATCGCGTACAGTGCCTCTCCGCTGCTCGTGACCGAGAACGTCCCGGCCATCGAGCCCGCGGAGACGGTCGTCACCCCCGGCGCGCGGCCGGCCCTCGGCGGAGCGCTCGGGTCGCGCGTTCGGCAGGCGATGGTGCCGTGAGGACGAACCGGCGGGAGCTCGCGGCTGCACGAGCACCCCGCCTGCGCGAACACGCAGCTCACGAACATCAAGAGCGGGATCAACGCCCGCAAGACACGTCGCGGAACCGGCGCCATCGCGGCCTCCCTCGCGCGAAGGAACGCACGAACTGACGAGTCGCGTCAACGCTGCCAGGCCGGTGGAGAGCTGAGTGGATGCGGCTGTTCCGGGATGAACGTCTCGATCACTTCATGGGAGGACCGACGATCCCGGCGGGAGACGGCAGGAAACAGAAGATCATCGACATGACTCCTCCTTTCCCGCCTTCGGGTTCGAATGACAGCACCATGGAGCACGGTGGATCTCGGAGGAGCCGCGGGACGGCCGAGCGGGTCGAGGTGATGCAGCGTAAGTCCGCGTCCAGTGCTTGGTTTTTCAGGGTCGTCTTCGCCATCCTCGGGGTCGTCTTCGCCATCCTCAGGGCCGTCTCCGTCCGCGGCAGGGTCGTCTTCGCCATCCTCGGGGTCGTCTCCGTCCGCGGCAGGGTCGTCTTCGCCATCCTCGGGGTCGTCTCCGTCAGCGGCAAGGTCGCCTCCGCCCGCGGAAAGGCCGCCTCCGCCCGCGGCAGGGCCGCCTCCGCCCGCGGCGCGATCCTCTCCACCGCCGCCTTGGACGGCTCACCCCGCGGCAGCCGCACGCGAGGCGGGCCTCGACCTGCTGGCGCGATCCGCAGATCCAGGGACGGACCTCGTGAACGCTGGGCTACGCCGGCCGCAAGATCTGCCGCACCGACTCCACGTCCGCGACCCGGTGCAGCACCGGCTGGAGGCCAGCGCCCGGGGCCTCGCCGAAGGCGCCGCTCGCCGCCACGGCGCGGGCGCGGGGGCCGTCGAGCACGAGGAACACGTCGCGGAGGCCCCCGGCGCCCGGCGCGTCGATCACGTCGACGATGCGCGAGCGATCGAGGTGCAGCTCCTCGTCGCCCCGCTGGATGAGCACACGCCGGTCGGTGATGAGGTACCGCGTCCGCGCCGCGAGCCGCGCCGGGCGCACCACCGACATGTAGAGCATCGCCGCGCCCGCGGCGACGAGCAGCACGATCGTGAGCGAGAGCGAGGCGACGAGCGCCACGAACGAGACGCTCTCCGGATCCATGCCCGCCGCGGTCACGATGCGGATGCTCCGCACGGCGTGCACCGCCGTGACCACGGCGAAGCCGCCGAGGAGCACGCCGAGCAGCACCGAGCCGACCCCGCGCAGGCCGTTCGGGAGCCACTTGTGCCAGCCGTCGGCCGGGTGCGCCGACCAGAGCACCCGCTCGCCCTCGTCGAGGCGCTGCGAGAGCAGCCGGTGACCGTCGCCCGCGGGCGCCGACGGGACGACGCCGCGCAGGATCGCCCAGACGCGATCCGGGGCCACGACGCCGTTGAGCACGATCGACAGCCGCCGCCGGAGGGCGCCCGTGGGCACCGCCCTCACGAGCTCGAGGTCGCCCACGCCGGGGTGCTTCGGGTGCCAGTGGATGCGCGCGTAGCTGATCGACCGCCGCTCGATGGAGCGCCGGAGCTTCCCGCGCCGCACCACGATGTGCCGGTCGGTGAGCAGGTACTCGAGCTCCGAGCGCCACCAGCGCGGCAGGTAGCTGAACGCCACCGCGAGGCTCGCCATCCAGGCCGCGAAGGCGAGCAGCTGGGTCGGCGACGCGCCGAGCGCCTTGCTCACGACGATGGCGGACGCCGTGCTGATCGCGGAGGTCACGCCGCAGACCGCCGCGCCCACGACGTAGAGCAGCGGCGTCGCGACGACCTTGGGGCGTCCGGACCAGAGCACGGGCTCATTGAACACCGAGTCGCGCATCTCGACGGATCTCCGTTCGGGGTGAGCTGGCCGGCGCCACCCCCGCGCGCGAGGGCGACCACGCTAAGGTGAACCCGCCGGGCGGGGTCGTAAAGGGGCGTCCTCGCATCCGGCCGCGGCGCGACGCGCGTCCGCTGCGGCGCGATCGGAGCGCACCCGGAGGCGACGTGCAGGAACTCCCGGAAGCGCCTGCGGGGGCGGCCGGAAGCGCGGCGCGAGCGCGACCGGACCGCGGCGCGCCGCCCAGCACAGCGCCGCGGGTCAGCGCCGCAGCGGCGCCGCGGGCGCGGGCTTGCGCAGGCGCTTCATCGTCTGCTCCCGCTCCCGATCGCACTGCGCGCGCCGCGCCTTGGCCAGCGCCACCCAGTGGTCGTTCCCGGGGGCGCGCGCGATGTACGACTCCCACGCAGCCACGGCCTGCAGGTAGGCCTCCGCGCGCGCGGCGCCGAGCTCGGCGCTCCGCGCCGCGGCCCAGTGGCCGAGCGCGGCGTACCAGGCCTCGTCGTACGGGGGCACGTAGAACCAGCCGGCGCCGTTGATCTGCTGATCGTTCCGGTCGTAGGTCCGCGCGAGCCGGATGTGCTCGATGGCGCCCTCCAGGTCGCCCGACCGATCGAGCGCCACGGCGAGCCCCCAGAGCGTGGTCACGCCGTAGCGGAACATGTCGAGCGACCCGAGCGTCGAGAGCGCCGCGCGGTAGCCCTCGACCGCGGCGGTGATGTCGCCGAGCGCCATGTACGCCTCGGCCTGGTTGGCCAGCAAGAGCGCCCGCGACGCGGCGTGCGGCTCGAGCGCGAGCGCCTCGTCGTACGCCTTGATCTCCTCGGTGTACCTGCCGAGCCGCGCATAGCAGACCGCGAGCGCGTGCCACGCGTCGGCCCGGGAGGGCGCCGGCGGCTGGGCGCGCAAGAGCCCCTCGAGCGCCCCGACCGCGCCCTCCACGTCGCCGAGGTGCTCCAGGATGTCGGCGTAGCGCAGCCGCACCGACGGTTCGCGCGAGGTCGGCGCGCCGGCGCGCTCGTACAGGGTGCGCGCCTCGCGCAGCCAGAGCGGGCCGATCTCCTCGACCCGCTCGAGGAGCGGCGAGCGCCGGAGCCGGTCGTACCGGGCGAGGAGCGCGTCGGCCTGGGAGATGAGCGCCGCGCGCTCGTCGGCCGCGGGATCCAGCGCGCGGGACCAGACGGTCGGCGCCGCGCGGAGGGGCGCCGCCGCGAGCGCGAGCGCGAGGAGCGCCGCGACGCCGGGCAGGCGGGCCCGCCGGGGCGAGCGAGGCCGCCGGCGCAGGCGCGGCCCCTGGCTCATCGCGCGCCCCCTGCGCCCGGGCCGGGCGCGGGGGCCAGCGCGCGCCCGGCCGCCCCCGTCGCCGCGGCGCGCGCGGGCCGCTGGCCCCCGCCGCCGGCGCCTCTCCGGAGCGCGTCGAGGCGCGCGCGCGCCGCCCCGGCCCATGGCCCCTGGCCGCCGGCGCCCGACAGGTACGCCTCCCAGCGCGCGATCGCCGCGGCCGCCATGGTCCGCTCCAGCGCGAGCGCCTCGAGGGCGAGCCTGTCCTCCGGGACCGCGAGGTAGTCGACGGTGCGCAGGCGCGCCGTCGCGCTGGCGAGATCGTCGGCGGCGTGCTCGCGGGCGGCCGCGCCGGCGTGCTGGTCGGCCGCGCGCGCCCGCGCCGCCGCCTCGGCGCGGTGGTCGGCCGCGCGGGCGCGGGCGGCCTCGGCGCGGGCGCGCGCGGCCGCCTGGGCGCGGGGGTCGCCCCCGGCGCCCGCGTCGGCCGCCTCGCCCTCGAGCGCGGCGTCGGCCTGGGCCTTGTCGCCGGCGCGGTCCAGCGCGAGCGCGAGCGACAGCGTGACGTCGCGGGCGAGCTGCGTCTGCGCGCGCTGGCGCGCCTCGCGCAGGTAGGCGATCGCCTCGTCGAGGTCGCCGCGGGCGCCCCCCGCGGCCGCGCCGGACGGCGGCTTCGCGGCCGCGCCGGCGGCGGCCATGGACAGGTGCGCCGCCTCGAGCAGCACGAGCGCGCGCTGATCGGCGGTGCCGAGCAGGTCGATGCGCGGGACGAGCGCGCGGTAGATCGCGATCGCCTCGTCGCGCTTGCCGGTGCGGGCGAGCGACCGGGCGAGATCGTGCATCGTGTGCGGATCCTCGACGCTGCGCGGGTCGATGCCCCGCGCGCGATCGAAGGCGCGCCCCGCGTCCTCGGGGGAGCCGAGGGCGAGCGCGGCGCGGGCGAGCAGCACCTGCGGCGCGGCGTGCCCCGGGAGGAGCTGGTCGGCGAGGCGCGCCGCCTCGCGCGCCGCCTCCGGGTTGCTGCCGAGCTGCGCCTGGCCGCGCGCGAGCAGGTCGCAGTAGCGCGGGAGCTCCGGCGCGCGCGCGCGCTCCCAGACCGTGGGGCCCCGCGCGATGGCCCGGCTGGACCGCGCCGAGCACTCGGGCGGCCGCCCCGCCGCCGCCGCCGCTGCGACGAGCTCGCCGCCCGCCTGACCGGCGTGGGCGGTGAGCGGGAAGGCGAGCGGGAAGGCGAGCAGGGCCGTGAGCGACAGCGGGCCGGGGTGCACGGCCGGAGTGTACCAGCGACGCGCCCCGGAGGCCCACGTCGGGCCGGCGTCGGCGGGCTGCGATCCGGTTGATCGGGCGGGCGATGGTCCGTTATGGTGCCCGAGGTGACAGCGCCGACGGGGGGCGTTCGCGGGTCGTGCTTCGCTGGACTCCGCAGCCTTGGCGCCTCGTGAGGCCAGAGGAGGATCGACATCATGGGCGAGGTGATTCGCAAGGATGCGCCGGCGGACGACATCATCGGTGACGTGCGCGCGACGCTCCAGAGCGCTTCTGCGAAGGGGGGGTCCCTCCGGGAGCTCGCCGAGCAGCGGCTCGTGCCCGTGCTGACGCTCTTCGACGGCGTCGAGGCCCAGCGCAACGCCGCGCGGTCCGAGGCGGAGCCGCTGCTCGCCAAGGTGGAGGCCGAGTCCGCGCGCGCCGACGACGCGCTCGGCAAGGTCGCCGACGACGTCTGGAACGCCGTGGGCCGCCCCTCCGCGGATCCTGCGCTGTCGATCCTGTTCCCCGGCGGCGCGGCGTATTTCGCCGACTACGAGGACGGCGACATCACGGGGCAGCCGGATCGGCTGGAGGTGCTCGCGCAGCTGCTCGGCTCGGGGATCCACCCCAAGCTCAGCCTGGACAAGGCGCAGGCGGCGGCGGCCGAGGTGAAATCGGCGGCCGCGGCGCTGCGCTCGACGGTCGAGGCGACCCGGCTCCCGCTCGAGCGGCTGAGCGTGCTCGATCGCATCCGCGCCGCGGTGGCGAAGAGCGCGCACATCGAGCTCGTGCACCTGAAGCGCCTCTACAAGGCCGCCGGCTTCACCGAGGCGGAGATCCACGGCGTCATCCCGGACCGCGGCCGGGCGCGGCGCCGGCTGTAGCGCGCCGCGCCCGTCTCCTCGACGGAGCGGCGGTCCGGTCGGCGCCGCAGTCCGTCAGAGGGCGTCCGGCGCGGGCGGCGCCGGCGCCCTGCGACGGCTCACGGGCGATCGCCGGGAGACGGGGGATACGGGCTGCTCGTGCCGGAGCCGAACGACGCGCTGCGCCCGTAACCGCCGTAGGGCGGGTACGCCGGCATGTAAGGCCCGTTGGGGCCGTAGTAGACGGGGCCATAGGACGGCGCGCCGTTGCCGTAATACGGGGCGCCGTTGCCGTAATACGGGGCGCCGCCGCCGTAATACGGCGTGTTGCCGTAATACGGGGCGCCGTTGCCGTAGTACGGCGAGCGCGGCGGATTGCCGTTCTCCGAGACGTACGGGGTACCGAGGAGCGAGACGAGCGACATGGCGAACGAGAGGTGCCGCGACGTGGCCTCCCGGATACCGGGGATGAGGTGGGAGATCCCCGGGTGCAGCTCGGGTCCGACGAAGGCGATCTGCTCCTTGAGATGGGCCAGGAACTCCTGGTGCCGGACGATCTGGAGGTTGACGTACGTCCAGTCGAAGGTGCGGCCGCTGAGCCCTTCGAGCATCTGTCCATCCGACGCGCCCTGCTCGACCAGCGCCCGGCTGATCTGGTTGTCGGCCGGCGTCACGCCCAGCTGCCCGAGCGCGGCCAGGAGCTGCTGGTTCGCGGCGGTGTGGTGATTGAGCAGCTCCTGGGCGAGCTCGAGGACGTACGCGTCGGTCGCGCGGGTCAGGGCGATCTGCGCCTCTGCGATCTGGAGCGCGTCGAAGGCGTCGAACACCGAGGCGAGCTCCGGGACCGAGAGCGTGAAGGCCTGCGACGCGGATTCGACCGCCTCTTCCGCGCTGTCCTGGTCCGCCGCTGCGAGGCCGTCGTCTCCCGCAGCGACGGAGCAGGCGCTGGCCCCCACGAGCGCCAGGGCTGCAATCGATGCAAAACGAAGAGAGTCGATTCGAAACTTCATACTTCCCCCCCATGTCAATGACGGAAGCGGCGCCGGCGCTGGAGCGCTTGGCGGTGATGCCTGGCCCGCCCCGTCACCTATCTTGAACGGCTCTGGGGATATGCAAGCGCGAAAGCCATCAAATCGATGATGCTCACGAGCGCACAGGATCGGCTGAATCGTCGGCGTCGCGCGACGGACCGGCGCGCGGGTGCCACCTCTCGATGTGGCTGAACGGACGAGGGCGCTGCCCGGGCGGCGGCGCCCGCGTGGTCACGGGAGGTCGCCAGGGGCAGGGGAGCGGCGCTGTCGGGCGATCGGCGATGTGCCATGTCCAGCCGCGGCGGATGCGGCGGGACGGACATCGATGCTTCCCTGGAGGAGATCCGCGCGCGGGCGGCGTGCGCCCGGCGAACGATGCGCGAACGATGCGCTAACGGCGCGTCAGTCCGCGGACTTGGCCGGTTTGCGGGCCACGACGCCGACGGTGCCGTAGTAGATGCCCCACGCCGCCGGGTCGGCCGCGAACCGGGCGTATCCGGCGAGATCCTCCGCGCTGATCCGCCCGGTCGCGAGGTACTTGTCCTGGAGCTGGGCGGCGGAGAGGCTCATGATCTCGGACAGCGGGTGGCCGCCCGGGCACAGCGGCACCTCGTTCTCGACGGCCTCGATGGCGAGCCCTCGCGACGCGAGGATCGCGGGCAGGCGCAGGCCCAGCCCCGGGTCCTTCCCCTCGGCCTGGAACATCGCGAGGATCGACTGATTCACCCGATCGAAGGCCTCGATATCCGGGCCGGACGCGCCCCTGGCCGCGGTGAAGTCGGGCTCCTCGAGCACGAGGCGCCCGCCGGGCTTCAGCGCCGCGAGCATGGCGTCGAGGAGATCCTGGAAATGGGCGTTGTGGACGAGCACGTAGCGGGCGTGCACCAGATCGAAGCGCGCCGCGTGAAAGTCGAGCTGGCGGATATCGCCTTCGATGATCCGGACGCCCGGCAGCTGAGAAGCATCCATGAACCCGACATCGAGGTCGACCGCGACCACCTCGCCTTCCTGGCCGACGCGCTCTGCCATCCAGGAGGCGATGGACCCGGCGCCGGCGCCCACCTCGAGGCAGCTCCAGCCGGGACCCATCCCGGACGCCTTGAGCAGGCGCCAGCTGCCGGGGTCGAAGAACCCCTCGATCCGCCGCAGGCGCTCCAGCTCTCGCGCACGCTCCGAACCCGCAAACGTGTAGCTGTCCTCGGCCATGGGGATGGACATAATAGTCCATTCCGCCGGGGAAGAAGCGAACTTCTCCTCGCCCGACCCTCTTCCGATCGGTGGAGTGACCTACACGGTCGCAGCGCGCCGGAGAGAAAACGTCCCAGGCGACTCCGGCGGGGCCCCCGCGCCGCCCGGCGAACACCACCGCCGGGGGCCGGGCGGCCCGGATCCCCGCCTCCCGCGCGTCACGCGAGCGCCCGGCGCAGCGCGAGCACCGCCAGCCCGCCCACCCCGAGCGTGGCCGCGGTGCTCAGGAACTTCCTTGCCGTGGAAGGCGCGGGCAGGAACGCCGTGGCGCTGAGCGCCGCGAGCGGGGGCGACGTGCGCGGCGGCGCCGACTCGGCGGCCAGCGGCGACGCCGCCGCGTGGATCGGCGCGGTCTCGGCGAACAGATCGAGCATCTCGCGCACGAAGGCGGGCAGATCCTGCGGCCCGCGGCTCGACAGCCAGTTGCCGTCGCGCACCACCTCCTCGTCGCGCCAGACGCCGCCCGCGTGCACGATGTCGTCGCGGATGCCGGGCCAGGAGGCGAGCTGCCGCCCGCTCACGAGCTCCGCCGACGCGAGCACCCAGGGGCCGTGGCAGATCGTCGCGATCGGCTTCCGGAGGTCGTCGAACGCGCGCACGAACCGGCGCGCCTCCTCGCTCTGGCGCAGGAGATCCGGGTTGATGAACCCTCCCGGCAGGAGCAAGCCGTCGTACTCGGCCGGATCCGCCTCGCCGAGCGTCCGGTCCACGCGCACCCTCGCGCCGGGCTCGTGGAGGTTCATCCCGCGGATCTTGCCGTGACGGAGCGAGACGACGTCCACCGTCGCGCCCGCGGCGCGGAGCGCCTTCATCGGCACGGTCAGCTCGATCTGCTCGAACCCGTCCGCCACGAGCGCCGCGATCCGCTTCCCTGCAAGCTTCTTTCGTTCCTTCATGCTGCCCTCAACGGTTGTCGGGTGGATTCCATGGCAACCGGCGCGCCAGGACGTGCCTGTTCCTGCTGCCCTGTTCGTCGCTCGGAGACATGTCCCCTCCGACGCACCTAGAGCCGGCGCCCCGCTCCGCAACCGAGGCCAGCGCAGATCCCGTGGGGGCCGCGAGCCCAGCTGCCGGTGTCGCCCGCGGCCGGCGATGAGGGTGTGTCGTTTTGCGACAGGCGGCCCAGGTCGCGGGGGCGCGCCGTCACCTCGACGGGAGCAGTTTCGGGCGGAGCCACAGGAGGCCCAGCACGGCGGGCGCGAGGGCGGAGAGGCCGACGACCACGGCGCGCAGGAGCCGCTTCTTGCCGCGCGGCTTCCATCCGCCGCTCACGGTGGTCCCTTCGGGCAGCGGTGTGAACAGGTTGCCGTTCGTCGCGTAGGCCGTGCGGTCGTGCTTCAGGTGCAGCCGGTCGACGCTCCGCGCGAGCAGGCGCTCGGCGAGGCCCGGCGCCACGAGCGACAGCAAGCACAGCTGCCGGGCCGCGCTGCCCACGAAGACCTCGCGCCGGGGCGCCCGCGCCAGACGAACGATGGCGCGCGCCACGCGCTCTGGCGGGTACACCGGGGGCATGGCCTTCGGCGTGCGCCCCGTGTAGTTGCCTGCGTGCTGGAAGAACGGCGTGTCGATCGTCGCGGGCAGGACGGTGGAGACGTGGATGTCGCGGGCCCGGAGCACCTGGAGCTCCTGCCTCAGGCTCTGGGACAGGCCGCGGATCGCGTGCTTCGAGGCGACGTAGGCGCTGACGTAAGGCTCGGACAGCCTCGATACCATCGAGCCGACATTGATGAGCACGCCGCTGCCCTGCCGCCGGAACTGGGCCAGGGCGGCGCGGGCGCCGTGGATGTAGCCGAACAGGTTGGTCTCGATGACGCGCCGGTAGGGCTCGGAGGGCGTCTGTTCGAACAGGCCGAAGAGCGTCACCGCCGCGTTGTTGACCCACACGTCGATCCGGCCGAAGGCCTCGGTGGTGCGCCGCGCGATCTCCAGGACGGCGGCCTCGTTCGTCACGTCGGCGGGCACGACGAGCGCCTTGCCCCCGGCCTGCTCGCACTCGGCGGCGAGGTCGCGCAGCGGCTGCTCCCGCCTGGCAGCGAGCGTCACCGCGGCCCCGCGCCTGGCGAACTCCAGCGCCGTTGCGCGGCCGATGCCGCTCGATGCGCCCGTGATCACGACGATCGTATTCCGGAACTTGTCGCGCATGCCTCACCCCCTCTTCTGCGCCCACCCGCGTTGCACGTATGCCCACGCCGTGTTGCGAGCGGCCGCGCGCGGGCGTGGCGTGCGCCGCGGTCACAGGTGGTCCTGGCCCCATGCAAGCGCTGGGCGCGCCGCGTCCAGCCGTGAGGGTGCTTGTGCCGCGCGAGCATCGACGCGCCCGCCTGCGCGCTCGCGCGCCGTCGAGCGCGCCCGCGAGCGCCGGCCGGCGTGAGGAGGCCAGTCTGCGTCCGAGCGCGCAGCGGTGCTCGATCGGGCGCGGCCCGATGCGCCGTTCCGGCGGCGTCTCGATCCCGGCGGCTGGATACGGCTCCAGCATGTCGAGGGTGGGACGCTACGCCGCAGGACCCTCGGGGCCTCGTGCGCATGGACGCGTCCGCATCGCCGGCGGCTCGGCACGGGCCGCGAACGCAGACGACCTGGGGGACACATCATGCGAAGCATGTTTCTGGTAGTAGTGGCCGCGGTGCCGCTCATGGCTTGCGGGGGCAGCCACGGGCGCGGACAACAGACCTCGCCGGGGGCCGGGCACACCGGCGGAGAGACCTCCGGCGGCACCGAGGGAGCGCCCGAGAGCGGGACTCCCGGTACGGGGACGACGCCTGGAGGGGAGATGGGAGCTCCGGGAGGCGGCGTCCATGGCGGGGCAGGCACGCAGGGCGGCACGCATGAGTGGGGCAGCGGCACCGGGACGCCGGGCGGGACGACGGGCGGAACCGGCGGGACGCCGGGCGGAACCGGCGGGACGACGGGCGGAACCGGCGGGACGCCGGGCGGCACCGGCGGGACGCCGGGCGGCACCCACGGGGGCGGCTCTCTCGCGCCGCCGAGCGGCGGGACCGGCACGACGGGCGGCAGCGGGACCCACGGCGGCAGCGGGACCCACGGCGGCAGCGGCACCCAGGGAGGCGGGAAGGGTACACCGGGCAGCGGCACGCAGGGAGGCAGCGGCACCCAGGGCGGCACGCGCACGCCGGGCGGCGGATGACCTCGGTGCGCCGGCGCGCCCGCTAGCCCGCAATCCGTCACACCTGTCCCGGACCGAGACCGCGTAGCGCGCTGCAATGCCAACGTGCTTGCTCCGCACGAGGGTCGCGTCGCGATCGCGCCGACCGAGAGCACGTCCACGGGCGCCCTTCTCCTTCTCGACCAGCTCCACATCCTGCCATGCCGCTGCTTCCCGCTCGGTCAGGATGCTTTTGCGTCCCAGAGCATCCTGATAGCGCGCGTATGCCGCGCTACCTTCCATGTTCGACCCCGAGCTTGGCTGCCGACAACGGACGGCGCTTCGTGCGCGCGCTGGCACGCTGGCACGCTGGCACGCTGGCACCGCTGGCACGCTCGCCCGTGAACTCTCACCGTGACACGGTAATCGGCTGAGCGCCTGCGCGGAACGGATGATGGTCAAGCATCGCTGATCCCGAGTGAGCGAAGGCGTGCAGGCTGGTACGTGGTTTGCTTGAACGCGTGCGCCAGGTGTTCTCGGATCGCGGGCGTTCGCGTAGCGCGTCGATGCGGCGAGGCGTGGTTGACCCGTGCGAGCGCGGGGCGCGAGCCGAGACCGGCGCGTGCATTTCTCATGCTTGCTTGGAACGCACGCGCTCCGAGTAGAGGACGATTCGGCTGCCGGTGAGGGCGAGGAGATTTTATGGTTCGTATCCGGAAGGTGGTGGGTCTCTTGGGGCTGGCCGTGCTCTGCGCGTCGCTTCCGTCGTTCGCGACCGATATCAAGGACTACGCTGGCGTCAACTGCGCGGCAGCGCACAGCAACAATACATACAGCCTGCTGAACAACTACTTCCTGAATACCACGAACGCCAGCGCCATCCGCGCCATCTGCCCTGTGGTTCGCGATCGCGTCTCGGCCAGCAACGGTCCCACGGCCACGATGCGGGTACACGACGCCAGCTCCACCGAGGGCATCTTGTGCAATTGGATATCCATGAGCGGGGACGGCACGAGCCTCAGCGTGATGTTCGACGACACCACGGCCGCTCAAACGGGAGACGTCACGCTGTCGTTCAGCGCGCCGACGAGCGGCACGGCCGCCCGGGACCACTACTTCTTCTCGTGTTTCCTACCCCAGAACAGCCGCATCTATTCGTATCGGGTCGTCGAGAACGACCAGACGGACTGAGGTGCGATCGTGCGCGCGGGTGCGGTGGTACTTGCAGCGGCGCTCTCGGGCGTCGCGGTCCTGGGCGGCCTGGCGCTCGTGAGAGGCGCCGAGCGCCCGAAACGGGAAGAGCTCGCCCCGAGCGTGGATTCAGGGAATGCGAGCCTCGAGCGGAAGCTCTCGCAGCTCGAGCAGGAGGTGCGGGCGCTGAAGCGGGAACGTCGCCTGGCCGTGGTTCCAGGTCGAGCGGTCGATCGACCCGAGCACGGAGGCACCTCCGAGGCGGAGGGCGCGGCGCCAGAGCCGATCTCCGCTGCGGAGGAGGCGGCGCGCATCGAGGCGCACTATGAAGGGCTCGACGCTGCCTTCCGGGCGGAGACGCGGGACGACGCCTGGGCGCGCGACACGGAGTCGGCGATCCTGGCGCTCGCGCGCGAGCCTCGCTTCGAGGCGTTCTCGGTGAGGCGCGCCGACTGCGCCGCGACGCTCTGCAAGCTGGAGGTGACGGCCAGCGCCGCCGGCGCGGAGGTCCCGGTGGAAGAGCTCTTCCATGCGGTTCCGCGGGACCGGATCGGCGGGGCCGCCGTGCGGCGCGTCGGCGAGCCGCTGGGCAACCGCGTCGTCGCCTACTTCGTCCGCAAGGGCCACGATCTGCCCGCGACCGAGTAGCTCGGCATCGTGGTGGCGAGCGCATGAGCCCTGGATCGCGGTCGTTCACGCTCGGTCGAGCCGTCGTGCGCAGCCTGCTCGTTGCCGCTGTAATCGCGGCGGTGTGGGCTTATTTCTTCATGTGGAGGACGGTGAGCGTCCGCAGCCACGCGGCGGGCAAGACGCTCGTCGTATGGCTGGAGATGGATGGCTCCGCGTCCAGGCAACTGGTGCTCGATGCTGGTGCACGCGACTCCACGATCGTCTGGGGGCGGCCGTCGCGCGATACGGCGCTCGGCGTGTTCGCGCTCCAGAGCGGCGGGTCGAACCCGATCGGTTCCTGCGGTCATCAGGGGCGGTGGTCGCCAGCGTCGGACTATATCGTCATCGTGACAGAGCCGGAGGAAGGGGAGCTGATCGCGTGGTGCGAGCGCGCCTCCGCGCTGGACGCGGTGCTCTCCGCCTGGTGAGACGCTGAGACCCCGCGCCGCCGGGGATCCGCTGCGTCGTTCGCCCGGCAACGGGCGGTGGTCTCGTCCGGTCGAGGTCACAGGGACGAGCCATTGCAGGCGACGTCATGAGCTCCGCTTCCAATAGCGACCGACCCATCATGCGTGCGCTGGCACGCTGGCACGCTGGCACGCTGGCACGCTGGCACGCTGGCACGCTGGCACGCGCGCTCGTGAGCTTTGGCCGTGATGACGGTGATGCGCTGAGCGTGTGGCAGGGGCGAAAGGCGATCGAGCTTCAGCAATTCCCGAGCAGGGAAGGGGCGCCGGCTGGTACGTGGATTGCTTTGCCGCGCGCCGGATGTTCATAGGGCGCTCGTGTGCGCCTCGCGCGTCAATGCGGCTAGGCGTGATTGACCCAGGTGAACGCGGGCGCGAGGCGAGGCCGGTGCGTGCATGTTGCATTCCTGTGACGCACGCGCTCCGGTCGCGGAGGTGCAATGATATTTGAAACAGCGGCTAGATGGCTCGCGAGACGACCTCGGCGAGCATCCCTTCGAGCGCTCGAGATCTTCGAGGCGCGAAACAGGTACCGGCGACCGTACCTCCTCATCGCGAACGGCGCCCTTGTGAGCGCCATCGCGCTCGGCGTCGCCTGCAGCTCGGGGTCGCCGAGCGAGGAGCTTCACGGCACCGCGAAGCTCGCCGCGGGCTCGGAGGACCCGACCTGCGTGACGATCCAGCGCGGGACGGCCGGCGCGGTGGAGGACGCGACCATCTGGGACGCCTTCCCCACCTGGAGCGATTCGACCGTGCTCCTCCGCACGGGCACCCTGGCCGGGTTCGGCGTGCGGCACGCCGTCCTCCGCTTCGATCTCTCGCCGGTGCCCGCCGGGGCGAACGTCGTCTCGGCGACGCTGCGGCTCGAGCAGATCTTCCGGGACACCACGACCTCGAGCACCATCAACATCCACCGGATCCTCTCGCCGTGGACCGAGTCGACGGTGACCTGGCAGAGCCTGGGGAACGGGAGCGACTTCGACCCGGCGATCGCGGCGTCGTTCCAGTCGCTGCCCGGCGTCGGGATCCGCTCGGCCGACCTGACCTCGCTCACCGCTGCGTGGCTCGCGGGCACCGTCCCGAACCACGGCGTGCTCCTGGAGGAGGCGCCGGTCCTCACCACCAGCTTCCCGAGCAGCGAGGAGCCGACGGTCAGCCGGCGGCCGAGCCTCGAGGTCTGTTACACGACCGAGTCGACCTGCACCGGCACGCTCGACGACGGCGACGCGTGCACGACCGATACCTGCGACCCGGTGCTGGGCATTCTGCATACGCTCATCTCGACCGACGACAGCGACCCGAGCACGATCGACATATGCGATCCGGCGACCGGCGCGGTGACGCACGTCGCCTGTCCGGCGCTGGACCCGACCGTGCCCACGCGGCTCATCGACGCGGTGGGCTGCATCTATCAAGGGCCGAACGCGCCGCAGACGGGCGTGACCGCGACGTTCGATCCGGCCTCGGTCGCGGTCGTCAAGGGCAAGGTCGCGACGAGAGCGGGCGCTCCGATCTCGGGCGTGAAGGTGAGCGTGCTGCACCACGGCGCGGGGAGCGCGGAGAGCTTCGGTCAGGTCCTCACGCGCGCGGACGGCGCCTTCGAGCTGGTCGTGCGGGGAGGCCAGCCGCTCACGATGAAGTACGAGAAGGCCGGCTATCTGCCGGTGCAGCGGCAGGTGGGCACCCAGTGGCTGCGCTGGTCCGAGGCGCCCGACGTGGTCCTGATCGAGAGCGATCCGGTGGTGACCCCCGTCGCGCTGGGCAGCTCCGCTGGCGCGCAGGTCGCGCGCGGGAGCGTCCAGTCGGACGAGAGCGGCACGCGCCAGGCGACGCTGCTGTTCCCCTCGGGCACGACGGGGACGATGACCGTGCCGGACCCGAACGGCCCGCCGGGCGCGACGATGGCCGTGGCGCTGCCGGCCGAGGTGCATGTGCGCGCGACCGAGTACACGGTCGGGCCAAACGGTCCCGAGGCGATGCCGGGGACCCTGCCGCCCACCACCGGGTACACCTACGCGGTGGAGCTCGGGCTCGACGAGGCGGTCGCCGCCGGGGCGACGAAGGTCGAGTTCAACAAGCCCATCCCCTTCTACGTCGAGAACTTCCTGGACTTCCCGGTCGGAATGCACGTGCCGCTCGGCTACTACGACGCACAGAAAGGGGCGTGGGTGCCGTCGCCCGACGGGCGCGTGATCGAGATCCTCACCGTGAGCGGCGGGGTAGCGTCGGTGGACACCGACGGTGACGGCACGGCCGACGGCGCGAGCGCGCTGGCCGCGCTGGGGATCAGCGCCGAGGAGCTCGGGCAGCTCGCCGCGCAGTATACGGCGGGGACGACCCTCTGGCGGTCCCTGATCACGCATTTCACGCCGTGGGACTGCAACTGGCCGTTCGGCCCGGGCCCCGGTGACGGGCCGCCGCCGGTCGGTCCTGGCGGCGACTCGGGCAGCGGCGGCGGCTCCGGGGGCGGCGGCGGCTCCGGGGGCGGCGGCTCCGGCAGCGGCTCCGGCTCCGGCAGCGGCGGCGCGGACCCGGACGACCCGAGCGTCGAGTGCGGCTCCATCATCGAATGCGAGAGCCAGACGCTCGGCGAGCGCCTGCCCGTCGTCGGGACGCCGTTCGGCCTTCATTACAAGAGCGATCGCACCGCAGGGCGCAACCGGGAGCTCTATCGCCTGGCGATCCCCCTGACCACGTCGACCGTGCCCACCCGCCTCGAGCGGATCGAGTTCAAGGTGACCGTGGCGGGCAGGACGTTCGATTTCAGCGTCGACTGCCCTTGCACGCCGGACCAGCAGTACACGTTCGAGTGGGACGGCGAGGACGCGTTCGGGCGCGTGCTCACCGGCGTTCAGCCGGTCACGGTGGACATCGACTACGTCTACGAAGGCTTCTACTTCGTGCCGGCCGCGCAGGTGACCATGTCGAGCGGCGGCGGCTCCGGCGGCGGCTCCGGCGGCGGCGGGCCCCGGTCCTTCGGGCTTCCCTCCGACGTGATGATCACGGGGAGCCGCACGCGGGAGGAGATCTCGCTCGGCCGGCGCTGGGAGAGCACGCTCGGTGCCTGGACCAACGGCTCGCCTGCCCTCGGCGGCTTCAGCTTGAGCGCTCATCACGTCTACGATCCCAACACGTCCACGCTCTACCAAGGAGACGGCCGGCGTCGCACGGGCCATAACATCGTCTCCATCGTCCAGCGCGTGGCCGGCGCTCCACCTCCACCCGCGAGCAGCGCGACCGCCGAGGGGGTTCGCGCCGACTCCGTGCCGATCTCTGAGGCAGACGGAGTCGCCGTCGGTCCGGACGGGAGTATTTACTATTCCGAGTCGGGTATCGGCAGTCGTGTCCGAAAGATCACGCCTGATGGGCTTGTGTCCACGGTTGCCGGCGTCTACGGGCAGTTCGGATACAACGGAGATAACCAGCCTGCGACGCAAGCGCGATTGTTCTTTCCCGAAGACATCGCGCTCGCGCCCGATGGCAGCCTCTATGTATTCGATTGGGGCAACAACCGCATCCGGAAGGTCTCCCCGGACGGGAGCATCAGCACCGCCGCGGGCAACGGCGCCACGGGCACCACGAGCACGCTCGTGCCTGACGGCGCGCTCGCCACCTCCGGCCCGCTCGACAATAACATTGTCTTGGACATGGCCGTGTCCAGCGACGGCAGCCTGTACCTGGCATTCTCCAAGAAGATTCGCAAGGTCGCACCGGACGGGATCATCACGACCATAGCAGGAACATGGGCTACCCCGACCTCCGGCACCTCCGGAGACGGCGGCCCTGCTGTCCAGGCTCAATTCACCGGGATCAGGGACATAGCGATCGGACCGGATGGGGACATCTACGTCATCGATACATCGGGAAACGGATCCTCGTCGACGGCCAACCGGATCCGACGGATCGATCGCAACGGAATCATCACCACGATCGCGGGTACCGACGGGAGGAGCACATCGAATGACGGCGTCGATGCGATCTCGGCCTCGATCGGCATTCCCGACGCGTTGGCGGTTGGACCGGACGGCAGCGTGTACTTCTCCGCACAATCGTACACGACGGACCCGGTCACGGGGGTCTCACGCCCGGTCAGGCTCATCCGGCGCGTCACGCCCACTGGGGTGCTCACCACGATCCTCGGCAACCGCGCTCCTGTCGTCGCGGGATGCTCCGGCTTGCCTTGCGGTTTCGGAGGTCCAGCGACCGCGGTCTGGCTCCGGGGTCCTGCCCACTTGGCGGTCGCTCCTGATGGCAGCCTGGTGTACGTCGAACGAAGCCCCAACGATAATGTCATCGGCCGCGTCGACATGGCGCTCCCGGGGATCGCGTCGGCCGACATCGCCATCGCGAGCGAAGACGGCACCGAGGTGTACATCTTCGACCCGCGGGGGAGGCACCTCGCCACCCGCGACGCGCTCCTCGGAACCGTGCGCTACCAGTTCGGCTACGATGACGCGGGGCGGCTGATCACGATCACCGATGTCGACCAGCAGGTCACGACCGTCGAGCGCGACGCGAACGGCGACGCGACGGCCATCTTGGCGCCGACCGGGCAGACCACTGCGCTCGCGTACGACGCCGAGGGCTACCTCTGGACGGTCACGAATCCAGCGAACGAGACGACGACGCTCCTGTACTACCCCGACAGCGGCCTGCTCCAGTCCCTCCAGGACCCGCGCGGCCGGCTGCACGAGTTCGAGTTCGACGCGGAGGGACGCCTCATCAGGGACGAGAATCCGGCGAGCGGCTACAAGGAGCTCACGCGGACCAAGACGGACAACGGCTACCGTGTCACGATCACGACCGCGATGGGGTTGACCCGCGGGTACGAAGTCGCGGCGTTCCCCGACGGAAACAGGCGACGCACCCGCACCGGATCGGACGGCCTCTCCACCGTGGAGCAGATCAGCACGAGCGGGACCAGGAGGATCACGTCGCCCGATGGAACCGTGGTCGAGATCGAGGTCAAGGGAGACCCGCGCTTCGGCATGCAGGCGCCCATCCTCAGCAAAGAGACGACCACGACGCCCCTCGGGAGGGTGCGGCAGGTCACCGGGGCGCGCTCCGTGACCCTGTCGGATCCCAATAACTCGTTCAGCCTCACGTCGGCGACCGATACGATCACGGTCAACGGGCGGCAGTTCACCCAGGTGTTCAACAAAGCCGCGAACACCGTGGCCACCACGCTGCCGTCAGGGCGAAGCGTGACGACCACGCTGACGCCGCAGGGGCGACTTGGAAGCATCACGCTCCCCGGGATCTCGCCGGTCGGTTTCGCTTATTACCCGGATGGCCGGCTGCACACGATGTCCCAGGGATCGCGGACCTGGAGCTACACCTACGAGGACGGGTGGCTGGCGAGCGCGACGGATCCGTTGCTTCGCACCCAGCACTTCATCCATGATCCGGCCGGCAGGACGACGCAGATGACGAGGCCCGACGAGGAGATCATCGGGTTGAGCTATCACCCTGGCGGGAGCGTGTATACGATCACCCCGCCGGACCGGCCTGCGCACACCTTCAACTATACCCCGGTAGACCTGCTGGACGAGTACATCGCTCCTAACGCCGGATCCATCCCCACGACGACCTCGTGGTCCTACGATCTGGATCACCTGCTCACGGGCTCGACCCGTCCCGGCGAGCCGGCCAGCGTCTACACGCGGGAGCCTGCGACCGGCCGTCTCAGCCAGGTGACGTTGCCGCTCGGCATGGGCAACATCGGCCTCGCATATCATCCGACGACCGGCAACCTCGACAACCTCGCGGGGCCATCGGGCATCTCGCTCGGCTTTGGCTACGACGGCGTGCTGATGACCAGCCGGACGTGGTCGGGCACCGGGTTCGGGAGCGGCGCGAGCACAGTGAGCTGGACTTACGACAACGACTTCCGCGTCAACAGCGAGACAGTCATCGGCGCAACGGCGACGAGCTTCGGTTATGACGCCGACGGCTTCCTCAACTACGCCGGCGGACTCACGCTGCACCGGCATCCTCAGAACGGGCTGTACACCGGGAGCAGCGTCGGCGTCGTCAGCGACACCGTGACCCCCGACGCCGAAGGCGCCATACAAGCGTACGTGGCGCAGGCGGGTGGCTCCGCGCTCTACCAGGTGAGCTATATCAAAGATGCCGTGGGCCGCATCGACCAGATGACGGAGACGATCCAGGGACAGACCCACGCGTACGACTACGAGTACGACCTCGCCGGGCGGCTCACCGACGTGTTCCGGGACGGCGTGCTCACCGCGCACTACGACTACGACGCGAACGGCAACCGCCTCGCGCGCACGTCGCCTGCCGGGACGGAGGGCGGCACCTACGACGACCAGGACCGGCTCCTGACCTACGGAACCAAGACGTACGCAATGAGCCCGGCGGGCGACCGGACGAGCACGACCGATACGGTGACGGGAGAGACGACGGCCTTCACCTACGACGCCGGCGGCAACCTGCGGCACGTCGAGCTGCCGGACGGCACCGCCATCGACTACCTCGTCGATGGCGAGGGGCACCGCATCTGGAAGCTGCGGAACGGGATCAACGTCCAAGGATTCTTGTACCGGAGCGACCTTCAGCCGGTGGCAGAGCTCGATGGCGCGGGCGGCGTGGTGGCTCGCTTCGTCTACGGGCGAGGGCGGAACGTGCCGGATCTGATGCTCAAGGATGGCGCGACCTACCGCATCCTCACGGACCACCTTGGCAGCCCGCGGCTCGTGGTGGACGTCGCGACGGGCGTGGTGGCGCAGCGGATGGACTTTGACGAGTTCGGACGCGTGCTCCTCGACACGAACCCGGGCTTCACGCCGTTCGGCTTCGCGGGAGGGCTCTACGATCGCGAAACGGGGCTCGTGCGCTTCGGGGTGCGCGACTACGACCCGGAGACTGGACGGTGGACGGCGAAGGACCCGCTCGGGTTCGGCGGCGGTGATCCCAACGTCTACGGCTATTGCGGTAGCGACCCCATCAACTATATCGACATGGACGGGCGCAACCCGCTCGTCGCGATTGGCATCGCGGTCCTCTTCATACTCGAGATGGGAATGGCGGCCCCGTCGGATACGGCGGACGCGCCCGCCGATATTCTCGCGATGGGAGTCGCCATCGCAGGGATGGGAGCCATCGCAGCGGAGGCGACCAGGGTCGCCGGCGTCTGCGAGCGAGCCGGCGCAGAAGCCATGGAGGATGCCGCGCGCGCGTGCTTCCCCGCGGGTACGCCGGTTCGCACGACAGAGGGGCATGTCTCGATCGATGAGATTGAGGTCGGCGACGAGGTGTGGTCGTACAACCCGTCATCGAGCGCCTGGGGCTGGGCGCGGGTCGAGCGTACCTTTGTGCACGAGACGGCAGGCGAGCTGGTGCTCCTGGAGGGCGACGGTGAGCTCCTGCAGGCGACGCGGAACCATCCATTCTGTGTGCTGTCCGGCGAGCAGCTCTGGGGGCGACGTCTACCCGCCGAGCTTCCCGTGGAGGAGGCGACGTGCGCAGACGGAGGACGGTGGGTCGAGGCGCAGGACGTCTTGCCGGGAGACGTGCTGGCCCGCGCAGACGATGCCTCTCCGCTCGTCGTCTCTTCCCTCATGATAGCGGTAGGACCGCGCGTCGTGTACAACTTCGAGGTCGCTGGCGCGCATACGTACACTGTCGGCACGACAGATGTCCTGGTCCATAACAAGGCAATGCCCAGGGCGTTCAAGAGGCCCAAGGCGCGCGTGAGCGGGAAGGAAGGCGCGAAGGATGTGCCAGGCTGGGCTAAGGGAAATCGGCCGTACCAAGACGAGAGCGGGAAAGAATTCGCTGAGCGGCTGCTCAACGAGAAATACGGTCCAGGAAATTTTGATAAGGGGCCCGGGAGCGAGTTTAATCAGATCAGGAAATGGGGCGATCGCTCATTCGAATAGTCACGTCGCCCTCGAGGGCCATGGAGCCCGGGCCTCTCGTGGAGCCTGAGGCGGCCGCCGAACGACCCCGCCGGCCGAACCCGCATCTCCGGGGCCGTTCATGTGAGCACCGCGGCTTATTCTCAGCTCGCACTCGCAACTGAAATGACGGCCTGCACGGTTATCTGTGCTATGATCGTGCAGGTTCGCCTCCTCATCCACAGAGCGCTCGCCGGTGATGACTGCGTCGTCGGGATAAAAAGGCTTCACTTCCCCCCCCCCGGGGGGGGCGAATCCGGGTCATCAGTCGATGTAATCGATACAACGTCGCGCCGTCGAAAGGCCCTGTCGGAGCAGGGATCGAAGCTTGATGAGACCATCCGCGCTGATTGCGTCTTCTATGTCGATGTGGATGTCTCCGGGCAGTGTCCCGGAGGCGTGAAAGAGGGCATCGTAAAGAGCGAGGCTCTCCTCGTCAGCCTTCCGAAATTCCTCGTCTCCCGCGCTGTTTGTAATGTCGATGAACAGGTTCCAGGCTGCCAGCGCGTCGCCTGCGTCGATCTTGGTGCCGCTGTGCACGAAGGACTCGACCTCGTCCAAGTCGTGACACTTGGGTGCCTCTTCCTTCCAGGGTAGACCTCTGGCGCTGGCGAACGAGCGGGCGCGTTCTTGTGACGACCATGCCGGGATTTTGCCTCCTTCGTTCATCCATACGCCGTCGGTGTCGTCGGAGTACCAGAGGAGGTATCTGTCTGTCCCTTCAAGGCGAAACCAGAGTGCGTAATACTCTCGAGATTGGTCGTTCATGGATTGCCTCACCTCGCCTGCGGGAACGTCCCGCGTCCTCCGACTGGATTAGCCTAGCCGTTGGCGGGTGCCAAGCGTCGAGAGCGTTTTTCGTCAGCTGCTCGCCGTCGCCTGACCGGTGCTACCAACCGGTCGTGCCGTGGTGATGAATGCAGCGGAGGATAGACGCTGCGTAGCTGGCACGGTCGTGCGTGCCTGGCGTCCGCGCGTGCTCCGGCTTCCGAACACGTTCAAGCTCCGGGTCAGGCCATTGGATAGGGCGCGCAGGGGCGAGCCTCCGAGGCGCTCCTGTAGCCATCGCCGCCACGATAGCCGTGTAACACGAAGTGATGTTTGGCGCGTGGTGACGAATTCCCACGTCTGGGGTGTTGGAGCTCCGGACGTGGGAGCCTCATACGCTGTCGAAGGAGCAACCCCGGGCACGCCCGCCCCGACGGCGTGTCGTAGGCGCCGCATCCGGAAGGCCGTGGGTCTCTTTGGGCTGGCCGTGCTTTGCGCGGCGCCTCCGTCCTTCGCGACCGATACGAAGGACTACGCTGGCGTGAACTGCACGGCAGCGGCCAACAGCAACAGCTACAGCCTGCTGAACAACTATTTCCAGAACACCACGAGCGCCCTCGGCATCCGCGCCATCTGCCCTGTGGTTCGCGATCGCGTCTCTGCCAGCAACGGCCCCACGGCCACGATGCGGGTCTACGACCCCACGAGCACCGACGGCATCTCCTGTAATTTCACGTCCATGAGCGGGAACGGCGCGAGCATCCACGCGACGTTCGGCGACACCACGGCCGCTCAAACGGGAGGCATCACGCTGTCGCTCAGCGCGCTCACGAGCGGCACGGCCGCCCGGGACCACGGACTCTTCACCTGTCTCATCCCCCAGAACACCCGCGTCTATTCGTACCGCGTCGCCGAGAACGACCAGACCGACGGAGGCCCGCTCGTGCGTGTGGGTGCGGTAGTGCTTGCAGCGGCGCTCTCGGGCTCCGCTGGAAACAGCGCCCCGCCCGCGCGCGTCAGAGGGCGCGCGGACGGACCGCGCCGCGCCCGGCCCGATGAGCCGGGCGCCCGCCCCGACAGCGGCGCCCTCAGCCCTGCCCCCTCACGCGAACGCGTTGCGCCGCACGATGGTCGCGTCGCGGTCCGCGCCGACCGACACCACGTCGACCGGCACCCCCGTCTCCCTCTCGACCAGCTCCACGTACTGCCGCGCCGCCGCCGGCAGCTCGGTCATCGAGCGGGCGGCGTCGATCGGCTCGCTCCACTCGGCCACCGGCTCGAGCACCGGCTTCGCCGTCGCGATCTCGTCGATCGGGAACTCCCGCGTCCGCCCCGACGGCGTGTCGTAGGCGACGCACACCTTGAGCTCCGGCATGCCCGTCAGCACGTCGAGCTTCGTCAGCGCGATCCCGTCGAGGCCGTTCACGCGCGCCGCGTAGCGCAGCGCCGGCAGGTCGAGCCAGCCGGTCCGCCGCGGGCGCCCGGTCACCGAGCCGTACTCCCCGCCGACCGACCGCAGCCGCTCGCCGAGCTGACCGCCGAGCTCGGTCGGGAACGGACCCTCGCCCACGCGCGTGCAGTACGCCTTCGCCAGGCCGAGCACCCGGCGGATGCGCGTCGGGCCGACCCCGGCGCCCACGCACGCGCCCCCCGCGATCGCCGACGACGACGTGACGAACGGGAACGTGCCGTGGTCGATGTCGAGCAGCGTCCCCTGCGCGCCCTCGAGGAGCACGCGCTCGCCGCGGCGGAGCGCCCCGTCGATGAGCTGCGACGTGTCCGCGAGCAGCGGCGTGATGCGCTTCGCCAGCGGCGTGAGCTCCTCGATGATCGCGTCGAGCGACGGCGGCTCGCCGCCGAGCGCGCGCAACGTCGGCGTCCACGCCTCGAGCGACCGCGAGACCAGCTGCGCCAGCCGCTTCATGTCGCGCAGGTCGCCGAGCCGCGCCCCGCGCCGGGACGCCTTGTCCTCGTAGCACGGGCCGATGCCGCGCTTCGTCGTCCCGAGCCGCGTCCCGTCCGCCGCCGCCGCCTCGCGGAGCGAGTCGACCAGCGGGTGGTACGGCAGGATCAGGTGCGCGCGATCCGACACGAACAGCCGCCCCTGCGTCGAGCAGCCCCGCGCCTCGACCGCGTCGATCTCGGAGACGAGCACCCCCGGGTCGACCACCATGCCCTGCGCCATCACGCACCGGGCGTTCGCGCGGAGGATCCCGCTCGGGATGAGCCGTACGATCAGCTTCTCCCCGCCCACCACCAGCGTGTGTCCGGCGTTGGGCCCGCCGGCGTAGCGCACCACGAGGTCGGCGCTCTCCGTATAAAGGTCGACGACTTTACCCTTGCCCTCGTCGCCCCACTGCGCGCCGACGATCACGATCGCGGTCATTCCGAAGCTCCTCCCGAATCACCTGGCCCGTCCTCGGCCCGCTCGTCCCTCCGAGCGGCTCCGTCCGGGTCCACGTCCGCCTTTACCCCAGGCTCGCGTGCCGAGCGAGCGTCTACTTGCCGCCCGGACGCCGCCCCCCCGTCTTCAGCACGATCGCCTGGGCGGCCGCGGCGTCGTCGAGGCCCGCCGGGACGACGCCCGCCTCGGACCCCCCGCCGCCGGCCGCCGCCTCCACCACGAGCGCCCCGTCCCGCTCGCGCACAAGGTGCGAGAACCGCCAGGACGCCGCGTACCCCTCCGGATCCTGGTCCGGCGCGTGCGCCACGACCGGGACGCCGAGCGCCCGCAGCGCCGCCGCGAGCGGCTCGGCGCGCTCCGGCCCCATCGCGAGGAGCACCCGCAGCGCCGGCTCGTCCGCGGCGCCCGCGACGTCGCGCGCCCACGCCACCGCGTCGAGGTTCAGGCCGAAGCCGACGGCCGGCATCGGCAGCCCGAACCGCGAGAGCAGCATGTCGTAGCGCCCGCCCGCCGCGATCGGCTCCCCCGGGCCGTCGGCGAGCACGTGGAAAATTGCGCCCGTGTAGTAGGCCAGGCCGCGGAGCTCGCCGAGGTCGACGCGGAGCGCCGGGCCGAGCTCCGGGCTCTTCCGCGCCGCGTCCCAGAGCGCGCGCAGCTCGGCGAGCGGCGCCTCGGCGGGCGTGCCGGCGAGGAGGCGGCCGGCGCGCTCGAAGACCACGGCGCCGTCCGGGTCGGCCTCGCCGCCGCCCGCGAGGTCCGGGAGCGCGGCGATGGCGGCGACGATGCGGCGCGGGACGTCGGTCGCCCGCGGGCTGGCGAGCACGGCGGCGAGGCGCGACGCGTCCTTCAGCTCGAGCACCTCCGAGAGCTCGGCCGCGAGCCCCGCCGGGACCGCGTCGAGCAGCGCGCGCGCGATCATCGCGTGGCCGAGGTCCACCACGACGTGCTCGAGGCCGGCCTCCCGCACCGCGGAGGCGGCGAGGCGGAGGATCTCCAGGTCGCCGCCGAGCGCGCCCACGCCGTAGAGCTCGACGCCGGCCTGGGGGATCTGCCGGTGGCGGCGGGCGCGGCCCTGGCGCCGCCGCAGGACGGTGCCCTCGTAGCAGAGGCGGATCGGGCGGGGCGCGTCGGCGAGCCGGGTGGCCACGAGCCGTGCGATCTGCGGGGTCATGTCCGGGCGCAGCGCGGCGACCTCGCCCGACTCGGGCTCGATGAAGCGCAGCACGTCCGCGGCGTCGAGGGTGCCGAGGCCGCGCTCGAGCACCTCGGCGAACTCGAACGCGGGCAGCGCGACCGGCTCGTAGCCGTACAGGACGAAGTGATCGAGCACGCGCTTCGCGAGCGCGCGGCGGCGCCGCGCCTCCTCCGGGAGGAGATCGCGCATGCCGGCGGGCAGCGGGTGCGCAAGCGCGCGGGGCGGCGCGGACACGGACGGCGCTGGCCGATCCATTTCGGGCGTCGGAGCGTGGCGGTCTTCCCCTCGGGGGGCATCCCATCGCGGAGCGTCGCTGGACATGGTGGCCCCGCTTATACCGGCTGAGCACGCGGTGCGCACGCGGCGCGCACGTCCGTTGAGCTTGCCGTGGCAAGCGCTTTGCTGATCGGAGCGCACCACCGGGCCCGTGGGCCGGAAGCGCACGCGGCGCCCTCGACGGAGAGATGGCTCATGGCTCTGACCGCCGTTCCGACCGATGTTCCGAGCGCCAGCACGAGGCCCGAGACTCCTCTGGCGCCGTGCGGTCTCACCCCGCCGGGCGCGGTCGGTCCGCGCCCGGCGCCGCGGGCCGCGAGCGCGGGCCCGCTGGCCGAGGTGATCGGCAAGGCGAAGGAGGGGGACCGGGAGTCGCTCGACGAGCTCACGCGGCTCATCCGCCCGCACGTGGAGCGGCAGCTCGCGCGCTACCCGGTGTCGGACGAGGACCGGCTCGACCTCGTGCAGTCGACGCTGCTGCAGGTGGTGCGGACGATCCGCTCGTTTCGCGGCGACTCGAGCTTCACGACCTGGCTGTTCCGGGTGACGGCGAACGAGGCGCTCATGCTGATGAGGTCGCAGCGGCGGCAGCGCGCGCGCATCGTCGAGGGGCTCGACTTCGAGGAGCTCGGCCTGCTCCCGACGATGCGCAGCACGATCGGCGAGGACGACGCCGCGTCGGCGGCGGAGCGGGAGGCGTACGTCCGCGAGGCGCTCTGCGAGCTGCCGGAGGACTACCGCGACGTGGTGCTGGCGCACTACCACGAGGATCTCGGCCTGCAGGAGATCGCGCAGAAGCTCGCGGTGAGCGAGAGCGCCGTGCGGTCGCGGCTCCACCGCGCGCGCGTGCGGCTGCGCGCGATCCTCAACGCGACCGCGTTCGGCCGGGAGATCGCCGAGGGCGTCGCGGCCTGAGCGGCGGCGCGGGCGGGACGGCCGCGCGCGGCGCTAGCGCAGGACGGAGATCCGGGCGGTCGCGTCGCGCCAGCGGCGGAGGACGTCCCAGAGCTCGTCCAGCGTGCGGAGGACCACATCGGGGCGGGCGCTGAGCAGCTCCTGCTCCGAGGGGAAGCCGCCGAGGACGGCGATCGACCGCGCGCCTGCGCGGCGCGCGCACTCGACGTCCTGGGGGCCGTCGCCGACCATCACCATCCTGCGCGGCTGGATGCCGAGGAGCTCCGCGAGGCGGAGCAGCGGCGCGGGCGACGGCTTCTTGTCGGCCACGTCGCCGCCGGCGACCACGGCGTGGAAGCGCGCGCCGACGCCGAGCGCGGCGAGCACCGCCTCGGTGCTCGAGCGCGGCTTGTTCGTGCAGACGCAGAGCGAGAGATCGCCGACATCCGAGAGCTTCTCGATGATGTCCTGGGCGCCCGGCATCCAGCGGGTGAAGTCGAGCGGGTGCTGCTCGTAGTAGGCGAGGAAGTGCCGGAGGACCTCGTCGACGTCTTCGGACGACTCGGGGAGCCTGGCCGCGCGCGCGCACAGCGCGCGGGCGCCGTCGCCGACGTACCGGACGATCACCTGCCCCGGCAGCGGGGCGCGCCCGGTCGCCTCCAGCGCATGGTTCACCGCGGCCACGATGTCGCCTCGGCTGTCGATCAGCGTGCCGTCGAGATCGAACACGACCGCTGTAGGAGCCATCATCGCCCCGGAGCCTACGCCGGCGCCCTCGATGACGGAAGGTGTGGCGAGCACCCTGGTCACAGGTTCCGGGAGTGAAATGTGGCGGGACGATTCGAGCTCGGCTGCCGCGCTACGGCTGAGCTCGCGAGGGGGCCGCGCGGCTCCGGCACCTCAGGCCGGCCGCGCCGCTGGGCACGCCGGCGGCGAAGGATACCGCGTCCTCCGGAGGCCGGAAGCTGGGCACAGGGGGGTCGGACAGGGCGCCGGCAGATCCGTTATCTTGCAGGGGCGCCATGACGATCGACGCCACCCCCGACGCGCCCATCCCGTCGGTGCTGCCGAGGCTCGACGAGATCCGCCAGCGCATGGCCTCGCACACCGACCGGCAGGACGAGCGGCGGATCCTCGAGATCCTCGCCGGAGCGACCGCCGCCGAGCTCGACGAGCTGCTCGTCCTGCTCGATCTGCCCGCGCTGCTCGGCGACCTCGACGATCGCCTCCTCGGCCCCGACAACCGCACCGCGCTGCTCGAGCTCTTGACCGCCGAGCGCCTCGGCGACCTCGGCGTCCCGGCGCGCGCCGCGCTCGCCTCGGCGCTGCAGCGCGGCCGCACGGGCCGCCGCGACGAGCAGGCGCTGCGCCGCCTCTGGCTCGGCACGCGCGGCGCCGACGTCACGCGGCTCAAGAACGCGCTCGACGGCCGGGGCCGCTATCGCGACCTCCACCAGCTTTTTTATCACGACATCGACGACGGCGACCTGCGCGAGGAGCTCCTCGCGCACATCGCGGCCGAGGCCGTCCCGACGGGCGAGGTGAAGATCCTCTCCGACATCGACGACACCTTCTATGCGAACTGGAAGGACGCGCGGTATCCGAAGAAGACCGTCTATCCCGGCGTCCTCCAGCTCTACGCCGAGCTCGACCGCGGGCCGGGCCCGGAGCCCGGGCGGGCCGGCGACCTGACCTTCGTCACGGCCCGCCCCGGCGACCGCCTCGGCCTCGTCGAGGACGCGACGCTGAGGGCGCTCGCCGCGCGCGGCCAGCTCGCCGCGACCGTGCTCGCGGGCTCGTTCACGCGCCTCATCGGCAATCGCGCGATCGCGGAGAAGAAGCTCGAGAACTTCCTGGAGTACCGGCGGCTGTATCCCGAGTACGGCTTCGTCTTCGTCGGCGACAGCGGGCAGGGCGACATCCATTTCGGTCAGCGGATGCTCGAGCTCGCGCCGGAGTCGGTCCAGGCGATCTTCATCCACGACGTCGTCGCCACGCCCGAGCGCGCGCGGCAGGAGCTCGCGGTCTCCGGGGTGCACCTGTTCGACACGTACATCGGCGCGGCCGCCGTGGCGCTCGAGCGCGCCCTCCTCGGCCCGGAGGGCGCGGCGCGCGTGGCCGAGGCCGCGCTCGAGGCGTTCGCCGCGATCCCGTTCCCGTCGCACGAGGGCCGCGAGCCGCGCCGACTCGAGGTGATGCGCGACCTCGCGCGGCTCAACGAGCTCCTGCCGCCGTCGCTGCGCATAGCGACGCGCCCGTGAGCCGCGCTCCGGGGAAGTCGAGCTCGAGGCGGGGAGGGGAGACCGTGACGTCATCCCCCTCGAGGTGAACGATCAGGGGAGGTTGAAGAACTCCTGACAGCAGCTCTCCTTCACCCCGCACAGGTCGGGGAGGGCTGCTTCACACGTCCCGACCTCGACGCCGTCCACGAGGCACACGCATGTCGTCGTGCCGCCGGCGGGCGTCTCGCACCGCGTCTCGTGCCGCATGCCCACGCACATGGCCTCGCACGAGCACGTCTGGCCCTCCTCGCCGCCTCCGCCGGAGCACAGCGGACGGCCCGAGCATCCGAGCGTATCCATGCACTTGTCCAGCGCGACCACCTCGGCCTCGCACGAGGGGGGCGCATCGCGCGAACACGTGGATACGTGGAGGAGGGCGCACACGAAGAGCACGGCGGCCCTGTTCTCGCACGCGGCGCCGGCGTGCTCGATTTGGTCATCGCAGAAGTCGTCGCAGTCCGACTCCGGAGGTTCGCAGCCGCTCGCGTTGTGCGCGTTGCAGAAATTCATGCACGCCTGCCGGGCGTCCAGGCTGCCTGTGCTGCCCGAGCCGGCGCCGTCCGAGCCGGCGCCGCCCGAGCCCACAGGCTCCTCATTCACATCGCCGCACGCGGCGAGCAGGCCCAGCGCGCCCACGCACAGCATCCTCCAGAGCCCATTCAGAGAATTCCGCATCGCGCGATGCTAGCCGGGGCCGCGCGCGCCGAGCACGGCGAGCAACAAGCAGACGCCGCGCCTCCCCTCAGGCCGCGGCGACCGCGGCGACGAAGCGGTCGACCTCGGATTCGTCGTTGTAATAATGGACCGAGGCGCGCACCAGATCGGGAATCCCGCGCGCCTCGAAGTCGAGCAGCGCCCCCGCGGCGGTCGACACGCTGACGTGGATCGCCTGCGCGCCGAGCCGCGCCTTCACGGCCGTGGCGTCCTCGCCGTCCCGGGTGAAGGTCACGATGCCGCAGCGCTGCTCCCCGAGATCGCGCACGGCGACCCCGGGGAGCTCGGCCAGCCGCGCGCGCAGGCGCTCGGCCAGCGCGCAGACCCGGTCGCGGATCGCCGGCAGGCCCAGCCGGAGCGCGTACTCGGCCGCCGCGCCCAGCCCGAGCCGCCCGGCGACGTAGCTCTCCCAGTTCTCGAAGCGCCGGGCGTCCGGCCGCAGCTCGTAGCGGCCCGGCGCGGTCCAGGTGGCCGCGTGGAGGTCCAGGAAAGGCGGCTCCAGCCGGTCGAGCAGCGCGCGCCGCACGTACAGAAAGCCGGTGCCGCGCGGCCCGCGCAGGTACTTGCGCCCCGTCGCCGACAGGAAATCGCAGCCGATCGCCTCGACGTCGAGCGGCAGCTGCCCCACCGACTGGCAGGCGTCGAGCAGGAACGGCACCCCCGCCGACCTGGCCCGGCGGCCGATCGCCTCCGCCGGGTTGACCAGCCCGCCGTTCGTGGGGACGTGGGTGATCGCGATCAGCTTCACCCGCTCGTCGAGCAGGCGATCGAGCGCGGGCAGCGAGACCGCGCCGCGCTCGTCGCTCGGGATCGGGACGATCTCCGCGCCGGTGCGCCGCGCGACCTGCAAGAACGCGATGTAGTTCGAGGCGTACTCGGCCCGCGCGGTCAGGATGCGATCGCCCGGGCCGAAGCGGAGCGAGTAGAACGCCATGTCCCAGGCGCGCGTCGCGTTCTCGACCAGCGCGATCTCGTCCGGCGCCGCGCCGATGAGCCGCCCGATCGACCCGTAGACCGCCTCGATCCGCTCGCCCGCCTCCGCCTCGGCCTCGTAGCCGCCGATGGCCGCCTCGCGCCGCAGGTGCTCGATCACCGTGTCGACCACCGCGGCCGGGGGCAGCGACGACCCCGCGTTGTTGAAGTGCAGGACGCTGGCGCAGGCCGGGGTGTCGCGGCGCAGCGCGGCGATATCCATCGTCATGACGTCATCTCCTCGCCAGGCCGACACGCTGCCGGCAGGCCAGCACCACGTCAATCGCGGAGACCGCCGCCCGGGGCCGCCGCCGGCGCCGGCGACTCCAAGAGCCCGGTGCGCAGCTCGGTCGGGGAGTAGCCGAGCATGCGGCGGCAGGTCCGCGAGAAGTGCGCGAGGTCGGCGAACCCCGCGGCGTGGGCGGCGCCCGTCGCGTCCAGGCGGGCGAACGCCGCAAGCGCGACGAGGAGCCGGCGCCAGAGCTGGAAGGTGCGGATCGGCACCCCCACGTCGCGCACGAACAGCGCCTGCAGGTGCGCCTCGGAGATCCCGGCGCGCGCGACCGCGCGCCGCCGGTCCCCCGCCGGATCGCGCAGCGCCTCGAGGACGCGGGCGACGCGCCCGTCCGGGCCGCGCCGCGGCGACTCGTCCGCGAGCCAGGCCGCGATCTCCCGGGCGAGGCCGTCGAGGACGTCGGGGCGCGACAGCGACGCGCGGTGCGCCGCCACGGCCCCGCCGAGGCGCGCGAGGAGGAGGCCCTCGAGCGGGCGGGCCCCGCCGCGCTGGCGCGTGTAGCCCGCCACGTGCGGCATCGCCTCGGGGTCGTACAGGAGCCCGATCGTGGGCCCGGGGCTCGAGGCGGCGTGCCAGAGGTCCGGGGGCACCACGACCACGCGCCCGCGCACGACGGCGCCGCTCGGCTCGGGCGCGGTCACCGTGACGTCGCTCTCCAGCCCGACCAGGACCGCCGCGCCGTGCTCGGCGTGGAGGGTCGACGCCATCGCCGTCGAGGCGCGCACCGCGAACGACTCCGCGATCACGGCGCCGATCCGGGATTCGTTCAAGCGGCCCACGCCCTGGAATCCTACCCTGGCGCGCGACGGAGGTCGTGAGCGATGAACCTGTTCTCGGACGAGATGCGCCGAAACCCTTATCCCCTGTACGACCAGCTCCGGAGCGGCTCTCCCGTGCTCCACTATCCCCCCTCGGACATGTGGATGATCTTCGACTACGACGGGGTGAAGCGGGCGCTCCACGACCATGAAGCGTTCAGCTCCGTCGTGTCGCCGCCGGGCAACAGGACCTCCGAGTGGCTGATCTTCATGGACCCGCCGCGCCACACGAAGCTGCGCGCCCTCGTCCAGCGCGCCTTCACCCCGCGGGCCGTGGCGGCGCTCGAGCCGCGCGTCCGCGAGCTGTCGCGCGGGCTCCTGGACCGGGCGGTCGAGCGCGGCGAGATGGATCTCGTCGAGGACTACACGGTCCCTCTCCCGCTGCTCGTCATCTCCGAGATGCTCGGCGCGCCGGTCGAGGACCAGCCGCGGTTCAAGCGCTGGAGCGACGTGAGCCTCGACCTCAGCCATACGGTCTCGGGCACCGAGGAGGGGGCCCGGGCGATCGCCGCGTTCACCGCGGTCAGCGCCGAGATGCAGGCCTACCTGAGGGGCCTCATCGCGGAGCGGCGGGAGGCGCCGAGGGACGATCTCCTGACCCGGCTCGTCGACGCCGAGGTCGACGGCGAGCGGCTCGGCGAGGACGAGATCCTGGGCTTCTTCCAGCTCCTCCTCGTGGCCGGCCACGAGACGACTACCAACCTGATCGGCAACGCCGCCCTGTGCCTCCTCGAGGACAGGGCCGCGCTCGCCCGCGTCCGGGCCGAGCCCGAGCTCCTGCCCGCCGCGATCGAGGAGGTCCTGCGCTACCGCTCGCCGGTCCAGGCGATGTTCCGCGTGACGAGGCGCGACGTCCCGATGCACGGCCAGGTGATCCCGGCCGGCAAGCCGGTGCTGGTGATGATCGGCTCGGCGAACCGGGATCCGCGGCACTTTCGCGACCCCCACCGCTTCGACATCGCGCGCGATCCAAACCCGCACGTCGCGTTCGGGCACGGGCTCCACTTCTGCCTCGGGGCGCCGCTCTCGCGCCTGGAGGCCAGGATCGCGCTGTCGGATCTGGTGACGCGGCTCGCGGACCTCCGGCTCGCGAGCGACGCGCCGTGGGAGCCGCGCCGGGCGATCCACGTGCTCGGCCCGACCCGCCTGCCGATCCGCTTCGCGCCGGGGCCGCGCCTCTCCCGGTCCGGGACGTAAGCGCGCCTGCGCGCGGAGCGTCCGGCTCTCCTGAGGTCCGCCGGTCTGATGCCTGCCGGCCGCACCGCGCCGCCGCGCGATCCGGCCGGAGCGGCCGATGCGCCGTCGACGGCGCGATCGCGGGTCGCTCACCAGCTCTCCACCCCTGGCACCGCCGTTGCTGAACATCCCCGACGCTGATGCCGGCGCGCTCGTCGGCGACGGCGAGGCGCGGCCCCTGGCGCCGCTTTCGTCGCTCACGGCGCCCCGGCGAACCGCCGTCCCGCCGCCGAGGCGGCCGACAGGACGGGCAGGCATCGAGGAGTCCATGAACGAGCAGACCTCCATCAAGGTCGTTGTTCCGCGCGAGATGACGCCGGACGAAAAGCAGATCCTCGTCGACGAGCTCTATGCCCTCCGCCGCCGGATCTTCGAGGGCTCGCGGCGGAAGCGGAGCTTCGCCAGCCACGTCGTCGAGGCCGGCGCGGAGCACGGCGCGGTCGTGCTCCACCGGGGCGCGGGCGGCCAGCTCGTCGGCTATTTCGCGATGGAGATCCTCGAGCGGGCGTCTTCCGGCGCGACGATCGCGATCTTCCGCGGGGAGTCCGGCGCGCTCGGCGGGCGCTCCGGCGGCGACGGCGCCCTGCGCCTCGTCGGCGATATCGTCCTGCGCCTCGTCCTGGAGCGGCTGATCCGGTACATGCTCGCCCACCCGGGCCGACCCATGGTTTGCCTGTGCTCGCTGGCGCACCCGTCGAGCTACGCGCTGTTCGCGCGGTTCGTCGACATCACGCACACGAGCCCGGTGGCGGGCGCCGACGCGCTCATGTCGGGGCTCGCCGGCTCGTTCGATCTCGAGCCGAGCGAGCACGGCGGCCCGTTCGTCTTCGAGGCCGGGCGGGCGGACGAGCCCGCGGACGACTGCGGCTTTCTGCACCTCTACGAGAACCCGTCGGTCCGTTGCTTCGTGTCGGCGCACCCCGGCCCGGCGGAGGGGCGCGGGCTCGTCACGCTCGTGCCGCTGAGCCTCGGCGGCATGGTGCGCGCGGCGGCGCGCTACGCGGGGCCGGCGTCGAAGCGCTGGTAGGCGAGCGCCGCGCCGGGGCCTCGGCGCGCCCGGCGGGCCCGGGGGGCGTCACTTCAGCGCGTCCGCCAGGCTGTCGAGGAAGCGCTGGTTCTCGCGCTCGGTGCCGATGGTGACGCGCAGGCTGGTCGGCAGGTTGCCGAACGGCCGCACGATGACGCCCTTGCGGAGCAGGGCGTCGTAGACGGGGCGCGCTGGCCGCCCCACGTCGACCAGCACGAAGTTCGCCTGGCTGGGCGCCACCGACAGCCCGAGCCGGGCGAGCTCGCGCGTGAGCCGGTCGCGCTCGCGGAGGTTCAGCGCGCGGCTCTTCTCGACGTGCTCGGCGTCCTCGAGCGCCGCGAGGGCGGCCGCCTGCGCGATCGCGCCCACGTTGAACGGCGCGCGCGTCCGGTTCATGTAGTCGATGAGCTGGGCCGGGCCCACGGCGTAGCCGACGCGGAGGCCGGCGAGGCCGTAGATCTTCGAGAAGGTGCGCACCACGAGGAGCCGCTCGCGGAGGTGGCGGAGGCGCATGGAGTCCGGGAAGTCCGGCGCGTCGGTGTACTCGATGTACGCCTCATCCATGACGATGACGACCTCGGGCGGCACCTCCTTGAGCAGGCGCTCGACCGCGCCGCGGCTGACGTGCGTGCCGGTCGGGTTGTTCGGGTTCGCGACGAAGAGGAGGCGCGTCTTCGGGGTGACGGCGGCGGCCATCGCCTCGAGGTCGTGGCGCAGGTCCCGCAGCGGCACGGCCGTGAACGGGACGCCGTACGCGAGCGCCGCGAGCTTGTAGACGACGAAGGCCGGGTCGCCGAAGACGATGTGCGATCCCGGCGTCGCGAAGGTGTGCACCATGAGGTCGAGCAGCTCGTTCGAGCCGTTGCCCTGGACGATCTCTTCCATGGCGACGCCGTGGACCGCCGCGAGCCGTTCGCGGAGCCGGTAGGCCGCCGCGTCCGGGTAGAAGTTGATGTTCGCGATTTCCCGGCGCGCCGCCTCGAGGGCGCGCGGGCTCGGGCCGAGCGGGTTCTCGTTCGAGGCGAGCTTCACGGCGTCGGTCACGCCGAGCTCGCGCGCGAGCTCCTCGATCGGCTTCCCCGCCTCGTACGGTGCGAGCATCTCGACGGTAGGCAGAACAAGCGCTGACATGGGTGCGCACCGTATCACACCTCCGAGGCGTGAGCGGCCAGATCAAGCGCCCGCGCTCGTCGCCTCGGTCTCAGGCGCGGGCATCCACGCCTCCACGGCCGACCGGAGCGCCGCCCACTCGGGGAGCCACGAATGGGGCTCCGCGTCGTGCTCCAGCGCGTTGAGGATCCGCTCCTCGAGCTCGGATTGCCTCTTGAGTATCGGGTGGAATCCCGGTGTGTGCTGGATCTTCGCGAGGATGTTTTTCCCGGCGAACACCTCGAGCGCGTGCTGACGGAAGCGCCCGCCGCTCAGGC
This sequence comes from Sorangium sp. So ce836, assembly GCF_028553905.1. Taxonomy (NCBI): domain Bacteria; kingdom Pseudomonadati; phylum Myxococcota; order Polyangiales; family Polyangiaceae; genus Sorangium; species Sorangium sp. So ce836. The sequence continues at coordinate 14,023,877 of NZ_CP102233.1, forward strand.
AATCTGGCACGTGGCGTTCGAAGGCCTGGAGCAGCTTGTCCTTGTCGAGCCGAGCGCCCTCGGTGTACGCGTCGGCTTTGTCTTGAAGCTCCTGCGCGAGCTCCTGCTTGGTAGCGTCGAGGCGCACCTGGGTCTCGAGCCGGTTCCGCCGCGGCGCACAGCAGGTCAACGCGATGCGCGCCGCGGTGACGTGACCGAGCGCATCGAAGACGCGCTCGATCTGCGCCACGTAACGGCTCTTCGCCGCTGCGTCCCACCGGAGGGCGCGCGCCAGGACGTCGGGGTCGAGCAGGTAATTCTCCACCTCTTTGCGCCGCCACATCCATCCGAGCACGAGCTGCTTCTCGCCGTGGCGCAGGGTCCACCGACGAGGGCCGGGGTCGGTGGCCTTCATCCAGGCGCCGGGGTCCCTGGGGAAGTCACCATCGATGAGCCCGCAGACGCCAGGGTTCTGGCGGCGCCGGCCGCGGATCAAGCCCGCGAAGGCGTCCTTGCCGCCCGAGGGCTCGACCTGAACGCCGGTGCCCCGGAGGATCGCGTGGAGGAGCCTGACGTCGGGACCGTTGTCTTCTCCCTCGCACAGCAGCACGCTCACAGGCACGGCCGTCCCTCCGGGAGCCGGTGGATGGTGTGAGGGCTGACGAGCGTCGAGACCGCGCGCGCGTGCGTCGTGAACAGGAACTGATTGTCTTCCCCGAGGCGGGGTAACAGGCCGAGCACCGTCTGCGCGAGCGGCGGGTGCAGGTTCAGGTCGATCTCGTCGATGAGCACCACCGATCGGTGGATCTGCTGCCTCACGAACTCGAACAGGACCGGAAAGACGGATTGCTCGCCCGCCGACATCTCGCTCAGCGTGTACGTGCGGCCCCCGTCCTTCAGCACGAAGCGATCGTCCGCCGGCGTGGGTCCGTCGAACAGCGTCTCGAGCCCAGCGAAGCTGCGACCCGGGAACGCCGTTCGATAGAGAGCTTCCAGCTCGCCGAGGTAGTCGCGCTCCGGGTGTGGCCCGCGCTGCTCGCGGTTTCGATGCCAGATCTTGAGAATCCTATCGAGCCGCTCGACGGCGGTCTCGAACCGGACTCCCATTTCGTTCGGCGGAGCAGGCTCGGACGCGTCGCGCTCCGGCGGCTCGCGCGCGCCGGACAGCGCGATGTTGCGGAACTGGTCGTACCAGAACACCCCTGGTAGCCGAGAGAAAAGCGCGCGGAGCTTGGCGTCGTTCCGGAGCGAGGCCGCGACGTAGGAGCGCCCTCGAAACTGATAGAGCTCGCGCGCGGAGCCGGTCGTCCTCACCCGTGCTCCCTCGAGACGCAGCGTCACGACCCGACTGTCGCCGGGCTCCCTGAACGACTCATGGCTGGTGGGGCTCACGAGGTCCCACCAGCGCCTCGCGGCTTCCTGTGTCGCGGCGATCTCGTCGTCCTCGAACTCGACCGTCAGCTCGACGACCGGATCTCCGTGCACGAAGTACCGCTCTGGTGCCCACCCGGTCCAGCCGAAATGGCGTATATCGGGGATCTTCCGCTGCGCCAGCGACAGCGTGAGGGCGATGGCTTGCAGGATGGTCGTCTTCCCTGACGCGTTGTCGCCAAGGATCAAGTAACGATCTGCCACATCCCCGGTCGCCTTGTTCTTGAAGTCCAGCTCGACGCCGGGAGGAGCGAATTTCTTGAAGTTCTCGATCGTCGCTCGGCTGATCTTCATGGAGAGAACCTCGTCACGGGGAACCGACGGCGTGACGTCTTACCACGCGCGATCGGAGCGGCCTACCAGCGCAGGGCTTTGCACACGGGCAGCGCGCTGCCGCGGCGCCGCTCGGGCTCCCTCGACGAGGGCCGCGACACCGGCGCGACCTCGGTCGAAGGGCGCGACGCTCCGCGCCGAGCGGCCGGGCTGCTCGCGACACCGTGGCGATGACGCCGTCGAGGAGCGATGCGGGGTCCGCCAGGAGGCGCTGGAGACGACGGAACGCGCGCCGTGTGACGTCGCAGGCCCGGCTGTAAACGGCGGGGCACATGTAGCGTCATTTCGCAGGCCCGGCTGTAAACGGCGGGGCACACGTAGTGTCACTTCGCAGGCCCGGCTGTAAACGGCGGGGCACACGTAGTGTCACTTCGCAGGCCCAGCCGTAAACCGCGGGCGTAGATCGGTCACCCCGCCGCAGCCCGGCGGTGCTCCTCGGCGCTCCTCCCACCTCCCCACGCCTCCACCGCCCTCCGCTCCCGCGCGCCAAGGCCGCCGGCGCCCTCGCCGGGCGCCCGGACGCCGGGATCTCGCCTCTCGGTCCGCCCTCCGTGTGATACTCGCCGTCCCGATGAAACCCGGGGACATCGTCGCCGACCGCTTCCTGATCGAGCGCCTCGCCGGGTCGGGCGGGATGGGCTCCGTCTACCGCGCCCTCGACCGGCACACCGGCGAGACCGCCGCCCTCAAGGTCATGTCCGGCCGTGGCCTCGAGCACAGCGAGCGCTTCGCCCGCGAGGCGCAGGTCCTCGCCGAGCTCAGGCACCCGGGCATCGTCCGGTACATCGCCCAGGGCGCCACCGAGAGCGGCGAGCCGTGGCTCGCCCTGGAGTGGCTCGAGGGCGAGAGCCTCGCCGACCGGCTCCGCCGCCGCGGGCTCACCGTCGCCGAGAGCGTCACCCTCGGCCTCCGCGTCGCCGAGGCGCTCGCCGAGGCCCACCGCAACAACGTCGTCCACCGCGACCTCAAGCCGAGCAACCTCTACCTCGTCGACAAGTCGGCCGAGCAGGTCAAGCTCCTCGACTTCGGCATCGCGCGCCTCACGTCGCTCGCGCCCCTCACCATGACCGGCGTCGTCATGGGCACGCCGTTCTACATGGCGCCCGAGCAGGCGCGCGGCGAGCGCGCCGTCGGGACCCCGGCCGACGTGTTCGCCCTCGGCTGCGTCCTGTTCCACTGCCTCACCGGTCGCCCGCCGTTCGTCGGCGACGACATCCACACCGCCCTCCTCCGCGTCGTGCTCGACGAGGCCCCCCGCCTCCGCGACCTCCGCGCCGACATCCCCGAGAGCATCGACGCCGCCGTCGCGCACATGCTCGCCAAGGACCCGGCCCAGCGGCCCGCGAACGGCGCCGCCGTCGCCCTCGAGCTGCTCCGCGTCGGCGAGATCAAGAGCACCCCCCCGGCGCCCGTGAGCCGGCGCGCGAGCGCGCTCACCACCGGCGAGCGGCGGACCGTCTGCCTGATGCTCGCCCGGGTGGGCCAGCCGGAACCGCCGGCCTGGCAAGGGCCCACCATGCCGATGACCCTCCCGATGACCATGCCCCTCGCGCGCACCGTCTCGGAGGACGAGGTGAAGCGCGTGGCCACCCGCTTCGGCGGGGCCCTCCAGACCCTCGCGGACGGGCTCCTGCTCATCACCCTCGAGGGGCGCGGCCTCATCACCGACCAGGCGGCGCGCGCGGCGCGGTGCGCCCTCGAGGTGCGCGACCTCCTGCCCGGCGTGCAGATGGCCCTCGTCGCGGGCCGCGGCTCCGCCGACGACCGACTCCCGATGGGCCCGACCATCGACCGCGCCGTGCGCCTGCTCGACCGCGCCGACGGCGGCTCCGTCCGCCTCGACGAGGTGATGGCCGGCCTGCTCGACGCCCGCTTCGACGTCGGCGGCGACGCGACCGGCCTCGTGCTCCGCGCCGAGCGCGACCTCGTCGAGGCGGCGCGCACCCTCCTCGGCCGGACCACGCCGTTCGTGGGGCGCGACCACGAGCTCGCCATCCTCGACGCCGTGCTCGACGAGTGCCTCTCCGAGCCGACCGCGCGCGCCGTGCTCATCACCGCGCCCGCAGGCCTCGGCAAGAGCCGGCTGCGCTACGAGTTCTTGCGCCGCGTCGAGGAGCGCGAACAGCGCGTGCAGGTCTGGCTCGGCCACGCCGACCCGATGAGCGCCGGCTCGCCGTTCGGGATGCTGCGCCAGATGCTCCGCCGCGAGGCCGGGCTGTCCGGCGGCGAGCCGCAGGAGGTCCGCGAGCAGCGCCTCCGCGCCCGCGTGGGCCGCACCCTCTCGGGCGGCGACCTCGCCCGCGTGACCGAGTTCCTCGGCGAGGTGGCGCGGATCCACTTCTCCGACGAGGGCCGGGTCGAGCTGCGCGCGGCGCGCAGCGACCCGATGCTCATGGGCGACCAGATCCGCCGCGCCTGGGAGGACTTCGTGCTCGCCGAGTGCCGCGACGAGCCGGTGCTCCTCGTGCTGGAGGACCTCCAGTGGGGCGACGTGCCCACGGTCAAGCTCATCGACGCGGCGCTCGCGCTCCGGGACCAGCCGCTCATGGTGCTCGCGCTCGCGCGGCCCGAGGTCGAGGCCGTCTTCCCGAAGGTGTGGGTGTCGCGCGGCGTGCAGGAGATCCGGCTGCGCGAGATCGGGCGCCGGGGGAGCGAGCGGCTCGTGCGCGAGGTGCTCGGCGACGCGGTGACGCCCGACCTCTGCGCGCGGCTGTGCGAGCGCGCCGGGGGCAACGCGTTCTACCTGGAAGAGCTCATCCGCGCCGCCGCCTCGGGGCGCACCGAGGCGCTGCCCGAGACCGTGCTGTCCATGGTGCAGGCCCGCCTTGAGTCGCTCGACGGCGAGGCGCGGCGCGTCCTCCGGGCGGCGAGCGTCTTCGGCCAGAAGTTCTGGCGCGGGGGGCTGATGGCGCTGCTCGGCGGCGAGCGCCGGGCCCCGCAGGTCGACGGGTGGCTCGCGGTGCTCGTCGATCGCGAGCTCATCGCGCGCCGCGGCGAGGGGAAGTTCCGGGGCCACGACGAGTACGCGTTCCGGCACGCGCTCGTGCGCGAGGCGGCCTACGCGACGCTGACCGACGCGGACCGCGCGCTCGGCCACCTGCTCGCCGGCGAGTGGCTGGAGGCCGCGGGCGAGCGCGACGCGGCGCTCCTCGCCGACCACTTCGAGCGCGGCGGCGACGCCGAGCGGGCGGTCATCTGGTTCCGGCGGGCGGCGGAGCAGGCGCTCGGGGCGAACGACTTCCGCGCCGCCATCCAGCGCGCCGAGCAGGGCGCCGCGAGCGCCGACGTGGACGGGGAGCTCTTCGCGGCGCTGCGCCTCGTCCAGGCCGAGGCGCACAAGTGGCTCGGCGAGGCCGCCGAGGCCGAGCGGTGCGCCGTCATGGCGATGAACGGCTTCCCCAGGAAGAGCGCGCTCTGGTACGCGGCGGCCGCCGAGGCGGCGTCGATGCGCGTGCGCCTCGGCATGGGCGAGAGGCTCGCGGACCTCGTCGACGAGCTCCGGGGCGGGCGGCCGAGCGGCGAGCGCGGCGGGCCGCCGGAGCTGCTCGACGAGGCGACCGGCGCCTCGGTGAGCGCGCTGGCGCGCATCGCCGGGTCGCTCCTGCACGGCGGCCAGTACGCCGCCGCCGAGGAGATCGTGCAGGAGCTCGCGCGGGTGGCGATGCCGCTCGCCGAGCGCGACGCGGCGGTGGCGGCGCGCATCCACGCGCTCCGCGCGTCGCAGGCGCTCTGCTACGGCGACCCGGCGGCGTCGCTGGAGTGGACCGAGCAGAGCATCCCGGCGTACCTCCAGACGGGCGACATCAGGAACGCGTGCCTGAGCCGGGTGAACGCGGCGCACTGCCTCGTGCAGCTCGGGGCGTACGGCCGCGCCGAGGCGGAGCTGCGCGACGCGCTCGCCGAGGCGGAGCGGCTCGGGCTCTACAACGTGGCGGCGTTCGCGAAGCAGAACCTGGGGCTGCTCTGGATCCAGCAGGGCGATCTCGGCGCGGCGCGCGCGGTCACGGCCGAGGCGGTGGAGGCGTTCGCGGCGCAGGCGAACCGGCGGCAGGAGGCGCGGTCGCGCGCCTACCTGGCGGCGATCCTGACCCGGCTCGGCAGCCTCGGGCCGGCGGACAACGAGGCGGGCGCGGCCGTGGCGATGCTGGCGCACGTGCCGACGCTCCAGGCGCTGGCGCTCGCGGTGCGCGCGCGGGTGCTGCTCGAGCAGGGCCGCGCCCACGAGGCGCTCGAGGCGGCGCGGCGCGGGCTCGGGCTGCTCGTGTCGGTCGGCGGGACCGAGGAGGGCGAGGCGCAGATCCGGCTCGTGTACGCCGAGGCGCTCCGGGCCTCGGGCCACCACGACGCGGCGCGCGAGGCGATCGCGGTGGCGATGCAGCGGCTCGTCGCGCGGGCGCAGTGGATCCGCGACCCGGCGCGGCGGCAGAGCTTCTGCCAGGCGGTGCCGGAGAACGCCAAGACGTTCGCGCTGGCGGCGCTCTGGCAGCAAGAGGCGGAGCCCACCCTGCAATGAGGCGCCGAGTCGCGGGCCGCGCGCCGCGCGCCGCGTGCCGCGTCGACGCGCGACGAGCCCGCTCGTACGGCCCCGCGGCGCTCGCCGGCCGCGCAGCGTTGGACGAAGCGCCGGCCGTGGCGGGCGCGTCCTTTCGCCGGCGCTGGAACAGCCGTGATCCGAAGTCCATCGACGACACTTCGGTTGCCGTCCGCGGGCGCGCACGAAACGAGCGCGGCGCGGCGGCCGGGGCAGCTTGACTGTTTGTCGGAGCTCCGAAAGAATCGTCCGACAGCGGATATGTATTCAGCACTCTTTCGGAACGTGCTCTTTCCTTTTTACGAGACGAAACTCCGAAGGAGGGAGACGCTGACATACCTCGAGGAGCTGAAGCGGTCCCAGTGGCGGCCGGAGAGCGAGCTGCGCGAGCTCAACTGGCGAAAGATGCTGGCGACCCTCCGCTTCGCCGAGCAGAAGGTGCCCTTCTACCGGCGCCGCTTCGCCGAATACGGCGTGCGGGTGAAGGACGTGCACGCGCCCGAGGATCTCGTGCGCTTCCCGGTCCTGACCAAGGCCGATCTCCGCGCGCACGGCGACGAGCTCATCGCGGACGGCTGGAACGGCAAGCTCTTCAGGAGCGGCACGGGCGGATCGACCGGGGAGCCGGCGCGGTTCTTCTACGATCACACCACGTACGAGTGTCGTCAGGCCGCCGCCCTGCGCGCTGACGCGTGGGCCGGCGGCCGCATCGGGGACAAGGAGCTGTACATCTGGGGCATACCGACCCACGAGCCCCGCTGGAAGAAGGTGAAGCGCACGCTGCACGAGGCGTTCATCCGGAAGAAGACGGTCAGCGCGTGGAATCTGTCGGAGGCGCGGCTCGCGGGGGTGGTGGATGAGATCCTCCGCTACCAGCCGAACCTCGTCGTCGGGTACACGAGCCCGCTCTACTACACGGCGCGCTACGCGCTCGAGGCGGGGCGCAGGCTGCCGACGCCGAAGGGGATCATCGCGACGGCGGAGCGGCTCTTCCCGCACCAGCGCGAGGTCATCGAGAAGGCGTTCCAGGCGCCGGTCTACGATCGCTACGGCTGCAGGGAGATGATGCTGATCGGCGCGGAGTGCGAGCGCCGCGAGGGCAAGCACCTCAACATCGAGAACATCTTCGTCGAGGTCCAGTGTGGCGGCCGGCTGGCGCGGCCCGGGGAGCCGGGCGAGGTGATCTTGACCGACCTCCTGTGCCGGTCGATGCCGCTCATCCGCTACAAGAACGAGGACGTGGTGATCGCGGCCGACAAGTCCTGCTCGTGCGGCCGCGGGCTGCCGCTGCTCGCCTCGGTCGAGGGGCGGGTGCTCGACATGATCGTCGGGCCGGACGGCCAGCTCCTCTCGTCCGTGTTCTTCCCCTACTTCTTCAAGGACAACCCGACGGTGGAGCGGTACCAGGTCCACCAGGACAGGTCGCGGGCGATCACGATCCGGATCGTCCCCGGCGCGGCCTACCGGCCGGAGACGTCGCAGGCGATCGAGCGCGATCTGCGCCGGTTCCTCGGCGAGCGGGCGGACATCCGGGTGGAGCTCGTCGACGAGATCCCGGTCACCTCGGGCGGGAAGTTCCGCTTCACCGTGTCCGAGGTGCCGATCGAGTTCGGGCGCGAGGCCGTGGCGTGAGCGGTGCCCCCGAGGTCCGGCCGGCGGGCGGCGAGGGGTCGCGCGCCGCGCCGGGCCAGCCCGCGAAGGTCGCCCACGTCGTGCTGTCGCTCAACGTGGGCGGGCTCGAGCGGGTGGTGCTGCGGCTGCTCGAGCGGACGGCGCGCGACCGGTTCGCGCCGATCGTGTGCGCGCTGGAGGAGCCGGGCGCGCTGGCCGAGGAGCTGGCGCGGCTCGGCGTGCCGCTCGTGGTGCTGCCGCGGCGGCCCGGGCTCGACCCGGGGCTGCCGGTGCGGCTGTCGGCGTGGCTGCGGCGCGAGGGGATCCGGCTCGTGCACACGCACAACCCGGGGCCGCACCTCTACGGCGCGCTGGCCGCGGGCCTCGCCCGGGCCGCGAGCCTGCCGGGGGGCGGGGGGCCGCGCGTCATCCACACGAAGCACGGCCGCAACTACCCGAAGCAGCGGCGGAAGGTGCTGGTCAACCGGCTGGCCGCGGCGCTCACGGACCGGGTGGTGGCGGTGAGCGACGACGCCCGCGCGGTGACGCTCGAGGTGGAGCGGGTCGATCCGGCCAAGGTGGTGACGATCCTGAACGGCGTGGACACGGACGTGTTCCGGCCGGGCGACGCGGGCGCGGCGCGGGCGCGGCTCGGGGTGCCGACGTCGGGCTACCACGTGGGGTGCGTGGCGCGGCTGTCGCCCGAGAAGGACCACGCGACGCTGCTCGCGGCGTTCGCGCGGCTCCGGGGGGTGCGGCCGGACGCGCACCTCACGCTGATCGGCGACGGCCCGCTGCGGCCGGCGCTCGAGGAGCAGGCGGCGCGGCTCGGGCTCGGCGGGGCGGTGACGTTCACGGGGACGCGCGGCGACGTGGCGGAGCTCTTGCCGGCGTTCGACGTGTTCGCGCTCGCGTCGCTGACCGAGGGGATCTCGCTGACGCTGATCGAGGCGGCGGCGGCGGGGCTGCCGATCGTGGCGACGCGGGTGGGGGGGAATCCGGAGATCCTCGAGGAGGGGTCGACGGGGCTGCTCGTGTCGCCGGGGGCGCCGGAGCCGCTGGCGGCCGCGCTGGAGGCGGTCGCGGTGCGGGAGGACCGGGCCGCGATGGGGGAGCGCGGGCGGGCGCGGGTGGTCGAGCGGTTCGGGGTGGACCAGATGGTGCGGGCGTACGAGGAGCTCTACGCCGAGGTGCTCGGGGGATAGGGCCATCTCCGATCTCGTGGAGATCGGGATCTCGCCCGATGACGGCGTATCCACCTGATACGACGATGCCACTGTGAGCCTCGGGACATCGACGGATCTGGACCACGAATCCGCGCTGTTTGCTCACCCCCCCGTGTCCTCGCCCCCGCCCGCCGCGCGTCGCGCGAGCCAGCGGCGGAGCTGGTTCCTGTGCATGCCGAGCGTCCGGGCCGCGCGCGTCACATTGCCCTGCTCACGGCGCAGCGCCGCCTCGATCTCCTCCTCGGCGGGCCACGACGCGGCCTGCCGCGAGGGCCGCTCCTCCGCCGCCGGCTGCGGCGCCCGCGCGGCGTCCTTCGCCGCCGTGCCGGTGGCGCTGCCGGACACGAGCGCCGGCGTCCCGGGGAAGGCCAGCTGCCCCGCCGACGGGGAGAGGTGATGGTCGTGCACCACCGAGCTGCCCGCGAGGTGCGCCTCCTGCGCCGCTGCCCGGATCTCGGCGGTGAGCTCTCGAATGTTCCCTGGCCACGCCCGCAGGAGGCACGCCTCGATCAGCGACGCATGCGCCCGAGGGGGCGCGCTCGCCTCGGCGCGCGCGCCGGCCGCCGCATGTCGAAGGGCCGCATCGACGAGCCACGGGACGTCCTCCGGTCGCTCCCGGAGCCGCGGCATGCGGACCGAAGGCCGCGCGATGCGGAAGAAGAGATCGTCGCGCAGCTTCCCGGCGGCCACCTGCGCCCGCAGGTCCTTGTGGGTCGCCGAGACCAGCGCGAAATCCACCTGCACGGGCCGTGACGCCCCGAGCGGGAGCACCTCCTTCGCCTCCAGCGTCCTCAGGAGCTTCGCCTGCACGCCGAGGTCGAGCTCGGCCACCTCGTCGAGGAAGAGCACCCCGCCGCGCGCGGCCTGCACGTACCCTTCGGCGTCCGCCGCGGCGCCCGAGTACGCCCCCTTGCGGGCGCCGAAGAGCAGCCGCTCGGCCAGCCCCGCGGGGATGGCCGCGCAGTTCACGGGGACGAACGGCCCGTCGCGCCGCGGGCCGAGGGCGTGGAACGCCCGCGCCGCGTGCTCCTTGCCCGTTCCGCTCTCGCCCGCGATGTGCAGCGTCGTCCCGAGGCGCGCCGCCCGGTCGATCGCGTCCCATGTGCGGGCGAGGGTCGCCCCGCGGATCGTGCCGCCGGCGCGCGAGACCCCCGCGCGGAACGGCTCGACATCGGCCAGGAGCAGGAACACCGACCAGCCCGTGCGCACGATCCGGAAGTCGGCGCCGGCGCGCGCGCCCATCAGTGGGACGCCGTCGAGCCAGGTGCCGTTCCGGCTGTCGAGATCCTCGACCTGCCACGTGCCGCCGAGCCAGCGCACGCGCGCGTGCCTTCGCGACATCCGCTGGTCGTCCAGGTGCACGCCCGCGACCTCGCACCGCCCGAGCTCGATCTCGCCGTCCTCCAGCGGGAGCACGTCGCAGCGCGGGCTGTCCACCGAGAAGATGAGCAACAGCCCGGGTTTCGGCTCCTTGGGACCGAGTTGCTCGGAGGGGAGGCCGGGCGCGTCGTCCAGGGTCGTGTTCCGTGCGGGGAGCACCACGTCCCCGCGGAGTGTAACGCGGGTCTCTCGTCCGGTGCAGAGGGCACCGGCCGCGATCGACGAGCCTCCGCGCCGTTGCTGCAATGCGGCGCGCGCGCGCAGGATGCCCGGTGGCCGGCCCGTGTGCTCGCGCAGGTGCCCGCCCATGTGCCCGGCCCGTGTGCCCGTGCCCGCGCGCGAGCCATCCGACGTGCCAGCGCGCGGAACGCGGCGCTCGGGGCTCGCTTCTATGCCGGCATCTATGGCACATGGATTGCTGTGGACCTGGGCAGGTCCATGGAGGGGTATGTCGTCCGCGCGGCGACGGGCCAGCGGAGGCTCGCCGGTCCTCGAAGGAGCTTTTCTTGCGAGCGCAGCTCGAGTGTTGGCCGCCGGGCGCGGCGAATGATCCAGCGCAACGTTCCCTCGCGTGCCAGCGGCGCGTCGGGTATCCGGCCTTCGTCGGCGTAGAGCATGGAGGCCGGCTCGTAGAGGCACATCACCGGAGGCGTTCTGAGCCATGAAACGACATCTGTTCTGGATGTGGAGCATCCTCCTCGCAGCGCTCGCGGTCGCGTGTGCGAGCGACATGTCCACGCCCTGTGGAGACGGCTACTGCCTTGCGGACTACACGTGCCGCACCCCGATTGTCGGAGCGCCGCGGTGCGTCTCGCCCGACACGCCGCGCGACGCCTGCGGCAACGGGATCCAAGAGCTCGGCGAGGAGTGCGACGAGGGCGATGTCGAGCCGGGTGACGGATGCGGCGCGAGCTGTCGTTGGGAGGTCTGCGGCAACGCGATCCTCGATCCCGGTGAAGAGTGCGACGAGGGCGATGTCGAGCCGGGCGACGGGTGCAGCGCGAGCTGCCGGCGGGAAGTCTGCGGCAACGGGATCCTGGAGAGCGGCGAGGAGTGCGACGAGGGCGATGTCGAGCCGGGCGACGGATGCGGCGCGAGCTGCCGGCGGGAAGTCTGCGGCAATGCAATCCTCGACCCCGGTGAAGAGTGCGACGAGGGCGACGTCGAGGCGGGCGACGGGTGCGGCGCGACCTGCCGGCGGGAGGTCTGCGGCAACGCGATCCCCGATCCCGGCGAGGAGTGCGACTGTGGCGCCAATGCGGTCGCGCCCCGGGACCCGTTATGCCGCGACCGCCAGAACGCGCCCGCTGGTGGGCTGTGCCGCCCGGACTGCCGGCTTCATTGCGGTGACGGCGAGAAAGCAGAAGAGGAGATGTGTGATCCCGCTGCTCCAGCGACCGTCTCCTGCGTGGATCTGCGTTTTGACTTCGGTCGCCCCGGCTGCGCGCGTGCTTGCGACTCGCTGGACGTCGAGGGCTGCGGCGAGTTCGGGTGGCGCTTCATGCATACGCCGTCCGAGTTGCCCCTTATAAGCGTGTGGGGCAGCGGGCCCAAAGATATCTACGCCGTCGGGTGGCACTCCCTGCTGCACTACGACGGCACCTCTTGGACACAAAAGTTATTGTCGCCCGGGATGCACCTGTTCGATGTGTGGGGCAGCGGTTCGAGGGACATTTTTGCCGTCGGATCCTCCGATTCCGGGAGGTTCGTCGCTGGGCTGCATTATGACGGCAGCTCCTGGACACCGATGAATTTGCCGGTCACTTGGCCTGGGGAGCTTTACGGCGTGTGGGGCAGTGGTCCGAGCGACGTCTTCGCCGTCGGATTCTCCGGTCTCGAGGCCGCCGGCGCTGTGCTGCATTATGACGGCAGCTCCTGGACATCGATGGATTTGCCGGTTACTTTGCCGGACTACGCGGCTCTCTTAGGCGTGTGGGGCAGCGGTCCGAGCGACGTCTTCGCGGTTGGGAATGCGGGAATGTTGCTGCACTATGACGGTAACTCCTGGACGCAGATGGCTCTGCCGGTCACTTTGCCGGACAACGTGAATCTCTCCGGTGTGTGGGGCAGCGGTCCGAGCGACGTATTCGTCGTTGGGGATCCGGCCATCGCGCTGCACTATGACGGTAGCTCCTGGGTACAGATGGATTTGCCGGTCGATGTGCCTCTTGCTGACGTGTGGGGTGGCGGGGCCAATGTCTTCGCCGTCGGACACCCCGGTATCGTGCTGCATTATGACGGCAGCTCCTGGACGCGGATGGTATCGCCGATCGATAGCCCCCTTCGGGGTGTGTGGAGTGGTGGCGCCAATGATGTCTTCGCCGTCGGAGGTGCCGGCGTCGTGCTGCATTTTGACGGCATGGCGCGGATAGAGCTAGAGCTGCCTTTCTCGGCCCCTGCACTGTACGGTTTGTACGATATGTGGGGCAGCGGTTCGAGCGACGTCTTCGCCGTCGGGAACTTGGGCATGGTGCTGCACTATGACGGCAGCGTCTGGACCTCGATGGCTCCGCCGGTCGCTGTTTCGCTCAGAGGCGTGTGGGGCAGCGGTCCGAGCGACGTCTTCGCCGTCGGGGACGGGGGCACGGTGCTGCACTATGACGGCAGCGCCTGGACCTCGATGGCTTCGCCGGTCGATGTACTTCTTCACGAGGTATGGGGAAGCGGTCCGGGCGACGTCTTCGCCGTTGGAGATGCGGGCGTCGTGCTGCACTATGACGGCAGCAACTGGACCTCGATGCATTGGCCGTTCGATGTGCCTCTTCACGACGTATGGGGCAGCGGTCCGAGCGACGTATTCGCCGTCGGGGACCGGGGCGTCGTGCTGCACTATGACGGCAGCGACTGGACCTGGATGGCTTCGCCGGTCACTGTTTCGCTCAGAGGCGTGTGGGGCAGCGGTCCAAGCGACGTATTCGCCGTCGGGGACGGGGGCACGGTGCTGCACTATGACGGCAGCGCCTGGACCTCGATCGCTTCGCCGGCTTATGCGCATTTCATGGACGTGTGGGGAAGCGGTCCGAGCGATGTCTTCGCCGTCGGGGACGGGGGCACGGTGCTGCACTTCGACGGGGTATCCTGGCTGCCCGTTGGCTGGGACCCTCTGGATGTGGTGGCTGTATGGGGCACCTCCACCAGCGACGTGTTTTTCCTCGGCGAGCAGGGGCGCAGCTATCGGCTCGTCCGGACGCCGCTCCGTCCTTGAAGGCGGAGGACGGAGGCTCGCCTCGGCCGGCTTCGTTCAGCGATGGACGCCCTGGAGCATCCCCGCACGCCCCCGGCACCTCCGGGAACCGGCCCACCGCTCCCTCGACGGCCAGGCTCCCGGCTCGCCTGGATCCATGGGGTGCGCCCAGCGGCATTGGCATGAGCCCGCTGAACGGAATATGCTCGGCACGCATGGTCGACGCCGGCGGCAGCTGTTCCGATGACGAGGCAGCGGTCATCCAGTGGCCGGGCCGGAGTGGACATCGACAGGTAAGGCAGGAAGTCGGCCCGTCGATGACCCTGATCACCGAGGCGGCGCATCTCCGCGCGGTGCCGATCGCCTACTATCCGCGCGCGGACGAGCGCCCCGCGGCGATGACGATCGGTTCTTCGCGACCAGCGTCGCACGAACTGCCCGTCGCCGCCGGGATCTCGCTCGGCCATTACGAGCTCATTCGCGAGCTCGGCCGCGGGGGCATGGGCACGGTCTTTCTGGCCCGCGACGTCCGGCTGGGCCGCCTCGTGGCCATCAAGCTCCTCACCACGCTGACCGGCTCCCGGCTCGACCGATTCCTCGTCGAGGCCCGCGCCACCGCGCTCTGCAAGCACGAGAACATCGTGACCATCCACGATGTGAACGAGCACGACGGATACCCCTACATGGTGCTCGAATACATCGAGGGCCAGAGCCTTCGCGCGTGGATGACGCAGCGCGGGCCGGCGGGCGCCGCGAGAGGCATCGCCGCCACCCCCGTACCGGCGAGCGCGGCGGTGGAGCTGATGGTGCCCGTCGTGCGCGCCCTCGCGTGCGCCCACAAGCTCGGCATCGTGCACCGCGATCTCAAGCCGGAGAACATCATGCTGGAGGCGTCCGGCGCCATCAAGGTGCTCGACTTCGGCATCGCCAAGCTGCTCGATGCCCATGCCGCCTCCGCGCGCGATGGGCGCGCTCCTCCCGCCCCTACGGATCTCACGGGCGAGCTGCCCCTCACGCGCGACGGCGCGGTCATGGGCACGCTCGCCTACATGTCCCCCGAGCAGCGGGCCGGAGAGGAGATCGACCACGCCACGGATATCTGGGCTGTCGGGATCATGCTCCACGAGCTCGTGACCGGCGCGCACCCGTTCGATGAGGCGAGGACGCCCAGCTCCGCGCGTCCCGCCGCGCTCGACGCGCCGGTCCGGGCGCTCGGCGCGGCGCGGGGCGAGCTCGGCGCGCTCGGCCCGATCGTCGAGCGGTGCCTGCGCAGGCAGAAATCCGAGCGCTTCGCCTCGGCGCAGCAGCTCCTCGCCGAGCTCACGCCGCTCCTGCCTGGACGCCGCGAGATCGTCCTCGGCGCCGCCGAGAGTCCTTTCGCCGGCCTCTCGGCGTTCCAGGAGGTCGACGCCGACCGCTTCTTCGGCCGCGAAGACGACATCGCCGGCATGGTCGCGCGCCTGAAGAGCCAGCCGCTCCTCGCCATCGTCGGCGCCTCGGGCGTGGGGAAATCATCGCTGGTGAGGGCGGGGATCATCCCGGCGATCAAGCGCTCCGGGGCCGGGTGGGCGTCGCTCGTCATGCGGCCCGGGCGCGAGCCCATGGCGGCGCTCGCCGATCTGCTCACCCATCCATCCCTCCGGGAGAAGACCGAGGCCGATGCGCCCGAGGCGCTCGCCCGCGACACCGCGCGCAGGCGGCTCATCGACCGGCTGCGCGCCGAGCCCGGCCATCTCGGCGCCGAGCTGCGCGCGTGGGCTGCCCGGAACCAGCGCCGCGTCGTGCTGTTCGTCGATCAGTTCGAGGAGCTCTACACGCTCTCGTGCGACGCCCGCGAGCGCGCCGCCTTCTTCTCGTGCCTCGAGGGCGTCGCCGACGACGCCTCCTCGCCCCTCCGCGTCATCCTCTCCACCCGCTCGGATTTCATCGAGCGCGTGGCCGAGGACAGGCGCTTCATGGCGGGGGTTACCCGCGGCCTCGTGTTCCTCTCGCCCGTCGGCCGGGAAGGGCTGCGCGAGGCGCTCTTGAAGCCGGTCCAGGCGGCGCGGTACGAGATCGAGGACCCGGCGATGGTCGAGGGCATCCTCGATGTGCTGGAGACGACCCCTGGCGCTCTTCCCATCCTGCAGTTCACCGCGGCCAGGCTGTGGGACATGCGCGACCGCGAGCGGCGGCTCCTCACGCGGGCGAGCTACGAGGCCATCGGCGGCGTGGCGGGCGCGCTGGCGAGCCACGCCGACGCGGTGCTGGCCGGGCTCAGCGGCCGCCAGGCGAAGCTCTGCCGCGCCATCCTCGAGCGCCTCGTCACGCCCGAGCGCACGCGGGCCATCGCCAGCCTGGAAGAGCTCCGCGAGCTGCCCGGCGACGGCGACCCCGACGAGCTCGAGAGCCTCGTCCACCTGCTCGCCGACGCGCGGCTCCTCGCCATCGAGACCGGGCGCGACGACGTCGGCAGCAAGGTGGAGATCGTGCACGAGTCGCTCATCGCGCGCTGGCCGACGTTGCTGCGCTGGCTCGACGAGAACCAGGAAGACGCCGTGTTCCTCGACAAGCTGCGCGCCGCGGCCCGGCACTGGGCGTCGAGCGGCGGCGCCGACGACCTCCTGTGGCGCGGCAAGCTCGCCGAGGAGGCGCGCCGCTTCCGGGAGCGCTCCGAGCGCCGGCTGCCCGAGCGCGAGCAGCGCTACCTCGACGCCGTGATCGGGCTGGCCGGCCAGGCGCAGCGCAGGAAGCGCAACCTCATCGTCGGGACCATCGCGAGCCTGGCCCTCCTGGTCGTCGGCGCCACCGCGGGCATCGTCACGGTGGTGCGCCAGAACCGGGTCATCAGCGCGCAGCTCGCGGACATCCGCCGGACCGAGGACAGCCTCGAGGAGGCGCTCGCGAGAGAGACGGCGTCCCGGCAGGCCGCCGAGCAAGCGAGGATGAGCACGGAAGAGCAGCGGAAGCGGGCGGAGCTGCTGCAGAAGGAGGCCGAGGAGGCCAGGGACAGGGCCGAGGCCGAGGCCGAGCGGGCGCGCGCCGCGGCCGGCGAGGCGCGGACGGCGCGCGACGAGGCGCGGACGTCCGAGGCCGAGGCGCGGCGCGCCAAGGCCCAGGCCGACGATGAGCGGGCCAGGGCCGGCGTCGAGGAGCGGAAGGCCAAGCAAGCCGCGGACGACGAGCGACGCAGCAAGGAGGAGCTGGAGCAGCTCATCCAGCGCTCCGTCGGGCGGATCCGGGACCGCTTGAGGTAAAGCGCGCGCCGGGGGATCATCGCGCCATCCCCCGTGCAGAGGACGCCGACGAGCGCGCGCGCCGCGATCTGTTCATGGCTCTCGATCGCGATCGTCGCGTCCCGGGCCGCGCCCGCGTGGGCTCAGGCCGAGGCGGCGTTGCCCCCCTGGCACGAGGGCGTCCCGGAGGCGCGCAAGCATGCGGCGCTGGAGCTCTTCATGCAGGGGCGGGACCTGCACCGGAGGATGGTGCTCGGCGACGCCAAGAAGAAGTACGAGGAAGCGCTCGCCCTGTGGGAGCACCCGGATCTCCGGTTCTACCTGGGCAGGGTGCTCAAGATGATGGGCATGCCGCTGCTCGCCTACGAGAACCTGCGCCTGTCGCTCCGGTGGGGGCCGGCGTCGCTCGATCCGGAGGACCATGAAGAGGCGCGCGCGCTGATGAAGGAGCTCGTCGAGCGGGAGCTCGCCGCCGTCGAGATGCGCTGCGATGAGCCCGGCGCCGCGGTGCTGCTCGACGGGAGGCCGTGGTTCGTCGGTCCGGGCTCGGCGCGCCGGTTCGTGACGCCGGGAGAGCACGTCATCAGCGCGCGGAAGGAGGGGTATTTCCCCCTCGTCGAGCCCGTCGTCGTGCTCGCCGGGGCGCAGGCCTCGGGCGCGCTCACGCTGAGCGCCGACGGCCTCGTCACGGTGCGCCGGTGGGCCGCGTGGAAGCCGTGGGCCGTGGTCGGGGCCGGCGCGGGCCTCGGGCTGGCGGGCGCGGTGTTGCGCTGGCAAGCCGACGAGCACCTGGACGTGGCGGAGCAGCGATTCGAAGAGACCTGCACGTCGAGCTGCGTCCCGACGACGACCGACACGACCAGCCGGGGGCTCACGGAGAGCCGCGTCGCCACCGGCCTGTTCATCGCCGGCGGCGCGACCCTGGCGGCAGGCGCGGTCCTGGTGTTCCTCAACATGCCGCGGACGTATCGCAGCGAGGATCGAGGCGGCGTGGAGCTCCGGATCGTGCCCGCGGCGTCGGGCGCGATCGCCGGGCTGTCGGCGCGGCTCTCCTTTTGAGCCGCCGAGATGCCTATTCGCTCGGATCGAGCTCGATCCCGACGGTCCACGCGCCGCCCTTCCCCTCGTCGCGCACGGTCGCCCGCCCCGCGGCCACGTCGAGATCGAACGCCGGGTCGCCGCCGTTCGGGGTCGTGTTCCCGTCGTGGACGCGGGCGACCTGGTCCCCCTCCACCGCGCACTCGGAGACGCCGGTCGTGCCCGCGCCGTAGAGCATGCGGCCGCCGCACTCCAGGCGCGTGAGGCACCGGCCGCCCCGCGCGAGCGGCGAGACGCGCAGCGTGCACCGCGCGCCCGGCTTCACCGGGCTCGGCCCCGTCGATCCGGTGACCCGCGCGGACCGGCGCAGCGCCTTGCCGGTGGCGTCGAGGAGCGGCTCTCCCTTCACGGGCGCGCTCTGGTACGGCAGCGTGAGCTCGACGCGGTATGCAGGCGCCGAGTCGCGCCAGACCGCGCCGGCCTTGCGGATGCTGTCGATCGAGACCTCGGCGCGCTCCCCGGCGCGCGAGCCCTTGTCCTGGTACGAGAGGGCATAAACATACGTGCCAGGCGCCGAGCCCGAGTCCTCCTCCACACCGCTGCTGAACATCGACATGCCGTTGAGCGAGTCGCTCGATCGATAGATCGGCTTGCCGCCGCAGACGATCTCCAGCGCAGGCACGTGGATGCTGTCGCCCGAGCTCGCGAGCTCCGCCTCGACGGTGCACGGCGCGCCGGCCGCGAGGGGGAGCCCGGTGGCGCGCGCGACGGTCGCCTTCCAGGTCGCCGTCGCGGTCCGCGAGGGCTCTTCGGGAGGCGGCGCGGCCGGCTCCGGCGGCGCCGGCGGCGCCGGCGCGGGCTCGGGCGGCGGCGGCACCGGGGCGGGCTCGGGCGGCGGGGCCGCGGCCGGCCGCGGCGGGCCCTGGATGGCGTAGGACTCCGGCCGCTTCATCGCGTAGCCCGCGACCATGGCGCAGAACCCGAGGCCCGCGAGCGTCGCCAGGATCGGCACGGCCAGCGAGCGCCTCGGCCCGCCTCGCACCGCGTCGAGCTCGCGGCCGAGCTCGTCGAGCACGCGGCGGGCCTCGTCCATCTGACGCTCGAGCTGCTCGACGCGCGCCGCCCGGCCGTCGTCCCGCTGCTCCTCGAGCTCCTTTTTGGCCGCCGCGAGCTGCTCCTCGAGGCTGTCCACGCGCCCGCGCAGCGCGTCCCGTTCGTCGCGGTACCGCATCGCACAACGATAGCACCCGCGGCTCGCCCGAGGCGCGGGCGCCGGAGCGCCTCGCGCCGCGGGGCGACGGCGGCCCGGTATCGTGGGGCTCGTGGGGTGGCCGTGTCCGCGGTCTGACGGTTCGCTCCGGATTCCGCGGCAGAATGCCAGACTTCTCGCCCGGGCCCCCGGTCCAGCGTGTACGCTGGACGGGTCCGCAGCCGTCGTGGGGAGGGCGACCTGGGTATGACAGCAGGAGGCCGTCGGAAATGGGTCAGGGTCGCCAGCGCAGTGGGGTGCCGTTGCCGGAGCAGTGGGGCGACCTGCCCGGCACCGCGTCGCGGCAGGCCAGGGGAGCCTCCGGCGCAGCGGCGCCGCGCGGGGCGGCCAGCCCTCGCACCATCGGCGTCGTCGCCCCCTTTCTCTCCGGCGCGTTCTGGGGCCCTGTCCTGATCGGCATTCACGAGGCGGCCCAGCACCGCGGCCATCGCACGCTGGTGCTGCGCGGCACGCCGTCCGAGGTCCAGGCGCCCTCGCTCGGGAGGGAGCAGGTGGACGGGTGGATCGTCATCATCGAGTTCGACGGCCTCTCGGAGCTCGCGCGCGCGGGGGTCCCGTTCATCACGCTCGGCGCCCGTCCCGCCGATATCGACTGCCCGGCCGTGCTCCCGGACAACCACGGCGGCGTCCGGAGCGCGGTGCTCCACCTGATCGAGCACGGGCACCGGCGCATCGCGTTCGTCGGCAACTTCGCCGCGTACGACGTGCGCGAGCGCCGCGACGCCTACAAGGACACGCTCGCCGAGGCGGGGATCCCCTTCGACCCCGCTCTCGTCATCCCGTGCGATAACAACATGTACAGCGGCGGCCGGGCCGTCGCGCCCGAGCTCCTCGCGCGGCTGCCCGGGTGCACGGCGGCGGTCTTCGGCACGGACAAGAACGCGCTCGGGATGATGTCCGCGCTGAAGGCGGCGGGCGTCCGCCTCCCCGAGGATTTCGCGATCATCGGCTTCGACGACGTCGCGGAGGCGCAGAGCGCCGATCCGCCGCTGACCACCGTGCGCCAGCGGTTCGAGATGATGGGGAGCGCCGCGTGCGAGCTCATCTTGACGATGATCGCCGGCGAGCGCTTCCCGGCCGGGGGCGTGCGCACGGCGAACGCGCTAATCCAGCGGAGCTCGTGCGGGTGCAACGTGATCCAGAACTTCCTCGACGCGACGGCGTCGCCGGCGCCCGAGGAGGACGCCGAAGATGCCGTCGCCCGGCAGATGGTCGAGCTCTTGATCCTGCCCAGGCCGCTCCCGCCCGACACCCCGCCGACCGACGTATGGCCGGCGGTCACGCGGGTGGTCGACATGTATTTCTCGGTGCTCCGCGGCGGCGCGCCGGCGCCGGCCGCCGAGCTCGAGCGCGCTTATCGGCAGGCGGTCGACATCACGCCCGATCTCGGCGCCCTGCTGGCGACGGCGCGGCTCCTGGGCCAGCTCCCCGAGCGGCGCGGGGCGCCCCTGGACGCCGCGGCCCGGCGCCGGGTGGAAGACTTCCTGGAGCTCGCGCGCCTCGCGATCGCGCGGGCCCGGCTCGCGGCCGAGACGCAGTATGTCCACCAGCTCGGGGTGCTCGCGAGGACCAATTACGAGGTGAGCTTCACGCTGCTCGGCGGCACTCAGCAGGAATACAGGTCGCTCTCGTGGCTCGAGACGACCACGGTGGTGTGGGGCTGCCTTGCCTTGTGGGAGGACCCGGCGGCGCGCGCGGGCCTCGTCGTCGCCGGCGCCTACAGCTGCGACGGCAGCCCGGTCCCCCCGGACGGCAGCCGCTGCCGGCTGGAGGCGTTCCCGCCGGCGGAGATGCTGCCGCCCTCGGCCACGGACGGCACGTACTCGGTGTTTCTCTTGCCGATCCGCTCTGCCCAGCGCGATTGGGGGATCCTGGCGCTCGTCGGCCCGACCATCGTGGCGATGACCGGCGACGAGGGCACGGTCGCGATCTGGGGGACGCTGCTCGGCGCGGCGCTGGAGCGCGACGCGCTCGTGGAGTCGCTGTCGGCGCAGCACGTCGACCTGCAGAAGGCCTATGCGAGCGAGCGCGCGCTCTCGGAGACGGTGCGCGAGCTGGGCTGTCCGCTCATCCCGCTGCTGCCCGGCGTGCTGCTCGTGCCGCTGATCGGGATGATCGACGGCGGCCGCGCCCAGCAGGTGCTGGAGAAGGTGGCCGAGGGGGTGAGCCGGCACGAGGCGCTGTGCGTGCTGCTCGATCTCACGGGCGTCCCGTTCGTGGACGCCCAGGTCGCGCATTCCCTCGGCATGACGAGCCGCGCGGCCGCCATGCTCGGGGCGCGGGTGTATCTGGTCGGCGTGCGGCCCGACATCGCGAGGAGCCTCGTCGACGTCGACCTCGGCGCGCTGGCGACGTTCTCGTCGCTGTCGGCGGCGCTCCGCGAGCTCGCGCCGGCGCGCGGGCGCTCGCTCAAGGCCCGGCGGGGCGCGCGCTAGCTCGCAATCTCGATCGAGCTTCGACGCCTCGAATCAGCGGGCTTTCTCGGCCGTGCTGGCACTATCATCGCCCCGTGCACCTCGAGTTCATCGGCGCCGCCCAGACCGTCACCGGATCCATGCACCTCCTGAGGACGCGTGACGCCACCGTCCTCCTCGACTGCGGCCTCTACCAGGGCCGCCGCGCCGAGTCCTTCGAGCGCAACCGCCACCTGCCGCTCCCGGTCCACGAGATCGTGCACGGCGCCCACGGCCGCAGCAGATCCTCGCGGGCCTGCTCCGCGCGCGCGGGCACGGCGAGGTCGTGATCCCGGCGCCCGGCGATCGCCTGGAGATCGCCTGATCGACGGCCCCTCGGAGGCGGGCACAGCCGCGGGGACGTCGACAGCCACCTTGAGCGCGGCGGCGGCCCCGCCCGGCCCGAGCGCGCCAACGGCGGCGGCGAGCACGATGCGCCGTGCGCCTCGCGACCTCCGCTCGGGACGGGGGCCCGTGACATCTCCAGAGCGCCCGCTTGAATGGGGCGCTCCGAGCCGGCATCAAAGCCGGGCGTAACCATGGATCCATGGAGGACGCATGAACATGCACCGCACGCTCATCGGTTTGGCCGTTCTGGGGTTGACGTCCCTCTCGTCCACGGCGGCTCTCGCGCGAGTCGCCGTGAGTCAATTGACCACCGAGCCGAACGACTCGTCAGACAGCTCGGTCGGGGTGACCCGACTGAATTCGATGCAGGTGAGCGTCCGGGTGACACAGCCCGAGGAGGTCTACGCCGTCGAGGCGGAGTACGCCGGGGTGACGATCCCGCTCACGCGCAACCAGGTCAACGGCATGCATACCGGGAGGTTCGACCTGACCCCGATCCCCTACGGTCCGTACACCCTCAAGGTCACCGCGTACGACAGGTACGGGGAAGCTTCGTCGGTTCAGCGACTCGTGCACCGGTACGCGCCCCCGACCATGTGGGTGGTCAGCCCACGCCCCTACACCCCGATCACCAGGGACACCCCCATCGTCGCGAGGTGTGTCGGAACTCCCCCCTACTCGTGCTTCAATTTCAGGGCGGTCGTGTCCAGCCAGATGCGCAAGGCTGAGGCGCTGAAAGGGGAGCCGTCGACGCTGCCAGGTGCGATGGAGATCATCTTGCCCCCATTGTCACCTCCGCTCCAGTCGGGCGAAGTGCTCACGATCAGGCTCCAGTCCGAGAACCCCGGCGGCGGCCCTTTGACGATGCCGACCAGCTATGGCATGTACGCCCCCGTCTACTACGTCGAGGAGAGCCCGAAGCTCTCCGTGGTGCAGCGCGCCCCCGGCGCCATCATCGATTTCGACGCGACGCGCATCCTGTTCCTCGATCACAACTACCTGCTCGGCGTCGTCGACCGCGCGACCGAGCTGGTCACCTACATCGGGGAGCTCCAGCCGCCCACCCCCCATACCACGACCGAGGATTACGGCGCCCTCACGCCGTCAGGGGTCGTGATGCAGTCGTGGAACGGGTACCTCTTCGCGTGGGCGAACGGCCTCTTCAGCAGGACCGAGAGGCGAGGATGGATCGACGCGGTGAACGGCGACTCGCTCCTCTGGATGACGCCCGACGAAGACCGAATCAACCTGCTCACGCTGACCACGGACGTCGATACGACGTTCCATCTCAGGCCAGGCACCACCACACCGTTTCAAGCCGACATCGCGGATTCCGGCGACATCTACTACAGCACGTACGAGGAACCGTCGATCCGCGGCCCGGGCGAGCTCCGGCTCGGCGACCATCCCGGGTACCTGCAGCGGCCGATCACGGACGGCACGAACGTCGCCGGCCGGTGGTGGAACGGGGCCGTCTGCTCGAGCTACCTCTATACAGCGGACGGCCAGGAGGTGTTCCTCGGCGACTCGAGGCAAGGCAACGCCGCGGGGCTGCTCCTGCATGCGGGGTATACGGCGTTCCTGAAGAGCGACGGCGCCGCCAATCAGGTCTGGGTGCGGACCCCGGCGGGTGATCTGCACCAGCTCAGCGACCTCCCGACGTCGAGCCGGTTCGACCAGCAGAGGCTCCGCATCGGGCACGACGGCATCAGCGATACGGGGGATGTCGTGTTCCTGAACGACGGGAAACGTTACATCGGGCGCCCGGGGGAAGAGCCTGAAGAGATCGGCTCCGATCTCGGTCATGCGCGCTGGTTCGATGGGGGCTGGTACGTGACGCTCGGCAACACGCTGTTCGAGGTAGCGGCCGGCGACGGGACGACGGGAGATGGCGCGGTCGCGACGGAGGGGATGGCCGGGCGCCCCGTCATGGAACGACCGCAGGAGGGGCTTGAGCTCATGTACACGGCGCCGCTCGCCTCCGAGGCCGCCGAACCGCCGGCGCCGGATCCCGGCGACCCCGAAGCCGCCCCGGACACCTTCGACGACCTCGAGGCGGCGCCGCTCTCCGGCGATCTCGCCAGCGCCGGCGCGCTCGGCGCTCCGCCGCCGGCCGCCATGGGCTGCAGCGCCGGCCGGAGCGCCGCCGGCCAGAACGCAGGTTTGCAAGGTGCCGCCGCGCTCGCCTCGGCGCTCGTGGGGCTCACGCTCTCGCGACGCGGCCGCAGGCGCTGCTCATCGACGGCTCCTCGGGCGGCGCTCGCCACCGGGCCTGCTCGAGAGCGTTCCTCCTGACGCGCGGCGGTCACCTCGCTCGCCAGCACCCTATGCCGCGCCGTCGCCCTCGGGGATGAGGTGGCGGCCCGGGTCGTTCACGAGGCGATCGGTCGGCTGCTCGGCTGCCGGGATCGAGAGTTGAGCCCGTTGGCTGTCTCCGGGGCCAGGCTCATTTCACGACGAACTTCGCCGTCGTGAACTTGACCGTCCCGCTGTTGTTCTGGGCCTCGACCAACAGCTTGATCTCGTGCAGATTCCCCAGGGGAAGGCCGAGCGCTTCCCACTTGGTGAAGTGTTCGGAAACGGAGATGGTGCCGCACGTGCGCGCCGTCCGCCGGATGCTGAAATACTGATCGAACGTTGCGCTCGGACCCGTGATGGCCGGCTTGTTGACGCGGGTCTTCTTCCACACGTCGTAGGTCTCGCCATCGGCGGTGAGCGTGCCCACCTCGTCCCGCGGCGTCCCGTCGGAGGAAAAACCCGCCGGCTTTACGCTCCCCCAGTCGTCGAGGATGTAGAACTCGCGCAGCGGATTGACGGTCCAGCCGTAGATGCCGATGTACGTCAAGCCGCCGTTCTCCTCCGTCTTTGTATGCGCGAACTCCGCCGAGATGGTGCCGATCTGGGTGTGCTTCTGGGTTTGGTTGTAGTCGAGCCCGACGCGCGCCAAGAAATCCTCGACGTTGTTCCATTTCGCGCTGAACGTGGCGTCGACGCGGTGCACGGTCATGCAGCCCGACCCGCCTCCTTCCGCCCAGAGCTCGTAACCGTAACCATTGCCCGCATTGCCTCGGCTGTTCGAGCAATACTCCATGCCTCCGGTCAGGGGCGTCGCTGGCGGGCAGGTCTCCGCGCCGCCGCCCGTGCCCCCGCCGCCGTCGCCGGTGGAGCCTCCCTCACCGGTCGCTCCGCCCGCACCCGCGAGCCCACCGCTGCTGCTCGCGCCGCCGCTCCCCGTGACGCCAGCGCTAGCGGGGGCAGCGCCCCCGCCCCCGCCCCCGGCGCCCGGTTGACCACCGCTTCCGCCTTCGCCGGTGGATCCTGCGATCGATCCGCCGCTCCCGCTTCCGTCCTTCCCCCCTTCGGAGTCGGCACAGCCCGTGAAGGCCGCGGCAGCCAGACAAGCGGCGAGGGTACCCAGCGACCAACGGGACGGAACGATAGCCTTCATGGTCGGAGCATGCCGGGTATGCACATTTGGATCAAGCGAGGCGAACCGTCGAAAGGAGAGCTCGTCGTCGGGTTGCCGCGTCGGGCAGAAGTTTCCATGTGAGCGCGAACATCCACTTCATTTCGCCGCTCCGACGCCGCCGGGTGAGGACCATAAGGTCCCCACGCCCGTGAAGCGGAAATGACGCTGAGCAAAGCATCGTTTCCTCCGGCGGCGACGACGGCAAGGTGGGCTGGTCCGGGGTCGATGGTCCAGGCTTCAACAGCACGGACGCCGGGGCGCGGAGCGGGCGGAGCCCCGACGAAATCATGCTTGGCTCGCCCGCGCAAAGCCGCCGCGAAGCGGCGCGGAAGGCTGGCGATCCCCGGCCGGACCGCGGACGGGCGGAACGAGGGCATCGCTGCGTTCCACACCGCCCACCCGAGATCGGCTAGGGATCGCGCTGGCCTCCGGGCCGGAGGCGCAGCTGCATGGGGTCGAGCAGACCGGGAGGGAGCACGAGGATGGGTCAGGGAGGGCGGGACAGCGGCGTCCCGGTGCCGGAGCAGTGGGGCGAGCTTCCCAGCGACCCGGGGCAGGGCTCGGGACGAGGGGCCAGCTCCCTCCCTCCCGCGCGCAGCTCCCTCCCGCCCGCGCGCAGCACCGTCCCTCCCGCGCGCCGCACGACGGCCCCGCCGCTCCATGGCGCGGCACCCGCCGCCGCGGACCGCCCGCTCACCGTCGGCGTCATCACCCCCTTTCTCGACGGGTCGTTCTGGAACCCCGTCCTGATGGGCATCCATGCGTCGGCCCAGCAGCTCGGGCTCCGCACGCTGGTGCTGCGCGGCACGCCGTCCGAGGTCCAGGCGCCGTCGCTCGCCCGGGAGCAGGTGGACGGGTGGATCGTCGTCATCGAGCTGCACGGCATCGAGGCGCTCGCGCGCGCGGGGGTCCCGTTCATCACGGTCGGCACCCGCGCCGCCGAGGTCGACTGCCCGGCCGTGATCCCGGACAACCGCGGCGGCATGCGGAGCGCGGTGCGCCACCTGATCGAGCACGGGCACCGGCGCATCGCGTTCGTCGGCTACTTCGACGCGTACGACGTGCGCGAGCGCTTCGCGGCCTACAAGGACACGCTCGCCGAGGCGGCCATCCCCTTCGATCCCGATCTGGTCGTCCGGAGCGACAACAACTGGTACAGCGGCGGCCAGGGCGCCGCGCCCGCGCTCCTCGCGCTGCTGCCCGGGTGCACGGCGGCGGTCTTCGGGACCGACAAGAACGCGCTCGGCATGATGCCGCTGCTGAAGGCGGCGGGCGTCCGCATCCCCGAGGATCTCGCCATCGTCGGCTTCGACGACGTGGTGGACGCGCAGGGCGTCGATCCCCCGCTGACCACCGTGCGCCAGCGGTTCGAGATGATGGGGAGCGCCGCGTGCGAGCTCATCGTGTCGATGGTCGCCGGCGAGCCCTTCCCGGCCGAGGGCGTGCACACGGACAACGCGCTCGTCGTGCGGAGCTCGTGCGGGTGCCACACGGTCGAGGAGTTCCTCGACCGGGAGGACGCGGCGTCCGAGGAGGACGCGCGCGGCGCCCTGGCGCGGCAGATGGTCGAGCTCTTGCTCCTTCCCCGGCCGCTCCCGCCCGACACCCCGCCGAGCGAGATCTGGCCGGCGGTCGCGTCGGTGATCGACGGCTACTTCGCGGCGCTCCAGGGCGCCGCGCTGCCCTCGGCGGCCGAGCTCAGGTGCGCCTGCCGGCAGGCGGTCGACATCACGCCCGATCTGGGGACCTTGCTGGCGGCGATCCGCCTGCTGGGCCAGCTCCACGAGCGGCGCGGCGCGCCCCTGGACGCCGCGGCCAGGCGGCGGGTGGACGCCTACCTGGAGCTCGCGCGCCTCGCGATGGCGCGGGCCCGGCTCGAGGCCGAGACGCACGTCGTCCAGACGCTCGGGGTGCTCGCGAGGACCAATTACGACGTGAGCTTCGCCCTGCTCGGCGGCACCCAGCAGGCGTCGCGGTCGCTCTCGTGGCTCGAGACGACCACGGTGGTGTGGGGCAGCCTTGCCTTGTGGGAGGACCCGGAGGCGCGCGCGGGCCTCGTCGTCGCCGGCGCCTACAGCCGCGACGGCAGCCCGACCCCGCCGATCGGCAGCCGCTGCCCGGTGGAGGCGTTTCCGCCGGTGGAGATGCTGCCGCCCTCGGCCACGGACGGCACGCACATGGTGCTGCTGTTGCCGATCCGCTCTGCGCGGCGCGACTGGGGGATCCTGGTGCTCGTCGGCCCGACGCACGTCGCCATGACCGGCGACGAGGGCACGGTCGCGATCTGGGGGACGCTGCTCGGCGCGGCCCTGGAGCGCGACGCGCTGGTGGAGTCGCTCTCGGCGCAGCACGCCGATTTGCAGAAGGCGTATGCGATCGAGCGCGCGCTCTCGGAGACGGTGCGCGAGCTGGGCTGTCCGCTCATCCCGCTGCTGCCCGGCGTGCTGCTCGTGCCGCTGATCGGGATGATCGACGCCGGCCGCGCCCGGCAGGTGCTCGAGAAGGTGTCCGAGGGGGTGAGCCGGCACAGGGCGCTCCGCGTGCTGCTCGATCTCACGGGCGTTCCGTTCGTGGATGCCCAGGTCGCCGACACGCTGGGGGTGACCAGCCGCGCGGCCGCGCTGCTCGGAGCGCGGGTCTATCTGGTCGGCGTGCGCCCCGAGATCGCGATGAGCCTCGTCGGCGTCGACCTCGGCGTCCTGGCCACGTTCTCGTCGCTGTCGGCGGCGCTCCGCGAACTCGCGCCGGTGGGGAAGCGCGCGCGCAAGGCGGCGCGGCGGGCGCGCTGAGGGCGGCCGCGGCCGCACGCCGGTCGAGGCCGCGCGATCGTGAGCCGCTCCGCCTGGCGCGCGGCGGGGCGCCTTGACGCGCCGAGACGCGGCTGGCGTAGAATCGGCCGATGCTCGCCGTGCACTGCCCGCGTTGCGGGCGCCCAGCGCCGGTATCGCTCGCCAGCCCGGATCTCGTGGCGTGCGCGGCGTGCCACTACCGCGGCCCGCCGCCCGCGGAGGCGGCGCAGGGCCTGCGCGCCGCGGCGCACGTCGTCTTCCAGACCGACGCTCGCCGGCGCCAGCTCTCGGACGCGCTGCGGCGGATGGTTGTCGCGGCGTCGCGGCGGCACGCGCGGCTCGTCGTGGTGTTCTCGCTGGCGTCGGTGCCGATCACGGCGCTCGCCGCGATCATCCTGCTCGGGGTCTGGGTCAGCCCCGATCCCGAGGGGAACCTGGTCACCGGCGGCATGGTCGTGGCGGCGTGGCTGGGCACGGTCGGGACGGGCGCGGCCGTGCTCGCGCTCGTGCGCCGGCGGCAGCGGCGGATCGAGGAGGCGTGCGCCGCGCGCCCGCCGGCGGCCCCGGGCGAGCCGGCGGCGTGCCACGTGTGCGGCGCGCCGCTCGGCGGCGGCGACGGCGCGGTCGCGCGGTGCGGCTTTTGCGCCGCCGACAACCTGATCGCGCCGGCGGTCCTCGAGCGCGTGCGCGCGCGGCAGGTGGTGATCTTGCGGTCGTTCGAGCAGGCCGTGAGCGCCGAGCTCGCCTCGTTCGGCCGCGCGACGTCCGGCGCCGCCGCTGCGGTCGTCGCGACCGCGGTGGTGGTCCCGATCGCCGCGTTCGTCCTCGCCATCGCCGCCGTCCTCGTGGGCGAATCACGGCGGCAGCCGATCGACGCCACGGTGCGCTACGCGGCCGTCAGCACCCCGGTTGGGCAGTGCATCGGTAAAATTGTGCCAAAAGCGGATGGCGGTACGGCGGTGCGGTTCGGGGGGTTCCGGCGCGCGGAGCTGCCCGAGGAGCAGGCGATCGCGCCTGGGGCGCCGGTCGAGGCGGTGTCGCCGGGGGCTCTCGTTGGCCGCTTCGTGACGGCGAAGCAGGGGGCCGGGGTTGTCGAGGGGGTGTTTCTGTCGCCGCTCAAGGGCAACTCCGCCGAGGTGAAGCGCGAGGACGGGACCTCGTTCACGAGCAGCGTCGCCGGGCTCTGCCTGAGCGGCGTGCCGTCGAGGTGATCCGTCACCGTTTCGTGCTATTCGGTCTCGTGCTCTTCCGTTTCGTGCGCGTGTCCCGCAATGGACCTCGATGGGTCGATTGCCGTCCATCGAGAAACGCCCTGCGCAATCTGTCGTGACGGCGCTGCTCGCAATGCCGGCAGGTTTTCGACGGCCGATCCTGCGCGGCGGTGCGGGGGCCTACGGGGCGCTGGCTGCGTAGAGAGAAGTTAGTTGTTCCGTGCCGGCGCCCGCCACGTATAGTGGCGGTGGTTGGGTCGGGCATCGCTGGAATTCACACCCGGTGGAGACAAGATGAGCCAAGGTGGCTGGGGCGGGGGATCAGGGGGCGGTCAGGGCGGTGGTGGTTACGGTCAGCCACCGGGCGGCGGCGGTTACGGCCCACCGCCGGGCGGCGGTTACGGTCAGCCGCCGGTCCAGCCTGGCGGCAGCTACGGCCAGCCGCCGGGGCAGCCGGGTGGCGGTTACGGTCAGCCGCCGGGACAGCCGGGCGGCGGTTACGGTCAGCCGCCGGGGCAGCCGGGCGGCGGTTACGGCCAGCCGCCGGGGCAGCCGGGAGGCGGTTACGGTCAGCCGCCGGGACAGCCGGGCGGCGGCTATGGCCAGCCGCCGGGACAGCCGGGCGGCGGCTATGGCCAGCCGCCGGGACAGCCGGGCGGCGGCTATGGCCAGCCGCCGGGCGGTAGCTACGGTCAGCCTCCGGGGGGCGGCTACGGGCCGCCTCCTGGCGGCGGGCCTCCTGGCGGCGGCTACGGGCCGCCTCCTGGCGGCGGGCCTCCTGGCGGCGGCTACGGGCCGCCTCCTGGCGGCGGCTGGGGCCCGCCTCCTGGTGGCGGCGGCTGGGGTCAGCCGCCTGGCGGCGGGTTCGGTGCGCCTCCTGGCGGCGGGGGCTACGGTCCGCCGCCGGGCGGAGGCCCCTACGGTGCGCCGCCTGGCATGGGAGGCCCGACGTCGTGGGGAGCGGGAGATGCCGCGTCCTTCGGCTGGGAGCGGGTGAAGCGGGACCCCGCGGTGATCATCGGCGCCGTGGCCGTCGTCGGGCTCGCGGCGGGCTTCCCCAACGTCATCGGTGGTGGCATCCAGGCGGCGCTCGCGAGCGACGCGCCGGCCGTCGGGTCGTCCATTCAGGTCCTCATGCAGCTCGTCGGCTTCGTGGTGGGCAGCTACTTCGCTGGAGGCCTGTCCAATCTCCTCCTGAAGGTGGCGCGCGGCCAGCCGTACGCGTTCAACGACATCCTCGGCGGCGGGCGGTGGTTCATGTCCATCCTGGGCGCCCAGATCTTGACCTCTCTGGCCATCGGCGTCGGCATGGTCTTCCTGCTCGTCCCCGGCATCCTCCTCGCGCTCGGCCTGAGCATGACGAACATGTGCATCGTCGATAAGAACCTGGGCGCCGTCGACGCGATGAAGGAGAGCTGGCGAATCACGACCGGCCACAAGGGCGGCATCTTCGTCTATGGCCTGCTCGTCTTCGCGCTCGTGGTGGCGGGCATGCTCGCCTGCTGCGTCGGCACGCTCGTGGCCGGGCCCATCGCGGCCCTCGGCTACGCGTACATCTACCTGCGCCTGACCGGCCAGCCGACCGCGAGCTGAGCCTACGCCAGAGCCCGCGCAGAGCCCTCCCCGGATCTCTCGCCTCAAGGGTTCGAGCCGATGCCAGGCGCGACGACGAGCGCCTCGCCTGCGGTTCGGCCGAGCCCCTCCGTGCTCGGCCGCGGGTCACGGCGTGTGGGCCCGCGGCTTGCAGCGTGCAAGGCTTGCAATGTGCACGGGGGAGGCGCATGGCCAGCACGAGGCAGCGGATGGCGACGGGCAGGGGGCGGGCCGCGCCCGCCGGCGGCAAGACCGCGGGAGCGGTCCGCCTCAAGCGGGCTTACGAGCCGCCCGAGGCGGCCGACGGGTACCGGGTGCTCGTGGATCGCCTGTGGCCGCGCGGCATCCGTAAAGACGCGCTCGCGATCGACGCCTGGATGAAGGAGCTCGGGCCGAGCGACGAGCTCCGCCGATGGTTCGGTCACGATGTCAGCCGGTGGGAGGAGTTCGCGTCGCGCTACCGCGACGAGCTCCGCCGGCAGCCGGCGGCGGGGCTCGCCGACGAGCTCGTCGCCCGGGCGAGGCGCGAGACGGTGACGCTCGTGTATGGAGCCAGGGACGAGCTCCACAACCAGGCCGTCGTGCTGCGCGACGTGATCGAGCAGCGGCTGCGCAGGCCTCGCGCGCGGGGCCATCGCCCTCGCCGCAGGCTTGCGTCGCCGCGTCAGATGCCCGCGTCGGATGGGTAGTAGTTCAGCACGTCGTCCCGCCAGCCGCCCTGTCCCTTCCCGATGCGGCGGAAGTCCTCCACGAGCTCGATCGCGCACACCCACTTCGCCATCTTGTAGCCGAGCTGGTGCTCCACGCGCAGCCGCAGCGGCGCGCCGTGCGGGATCGGCAGCGGCTGCCCGTTCATTTCGTAGGCGAGGATCACCTGCGGCATCCTCGCCGTCTCCAGATCGATGACCTCGTAGTAATGCCCGTGACCGGGAGATTCCCACTTCTCGTCGAGGGTGTGAAAGACGAGGTAGCGCGCGCTATCCAGCGGCTCGTGCCGATCGAGGAGATCCGACACCGCGACGCCGGTCCACTCGGCGAAATAGCTCCACCCCTGGATGCAGACGTGCAGGGTCGACTGCGTCCTCGGCGGCATCGCGCGCAGGTCCTCGAGCGATAGTCTCCCTGGCTTCGCCACGAGCCCCTTGATCTCCAGCCGCCACGCCGCGAAGCCGCCCTCGGCGAGGCGCCGGTACGCCTCGTTCCGCGGCGGGCGCCCGTTCGTCCGGGCAACTGCGGAGATGCGGTCGCGGCGCTGGCGCGGCGCCCAGTGGTGGAACAGCGCGCGCCGCAGGGGGTCGACGCCGATCTCGAGCAGCCTCTTCGTGCGCGCCGGCCGCCGCAGGGAATAGAGGGTCCCCGCCGCGTGGAGCGCCGCGACGAGCGCGATGCCGGCGAGCCCCAGGGCGACGGCGAGCGGCCGCGACGCGGCCTCGCTGCCGAGGACGATATTCGCCATCTCCGCGCCGAATCCGTGGGCGACGACGAGGGCGGCATGGACGAAGAGGAAGAGGGAAAAGGCGACGAGCCCGAGGAAATGCAGGCTGCGAGCGGCCTGGCGTCCGCCGAGCAGACGAGCAAACCACGGGAACCGCGCCCCGAGCGCCGGCGACATCATGAGCCCCGTCACGATCTGCAGCGGGGCGAGCACGAAGACCACCACGAAATACGTGAGCTGCTGGAGCGGATTGTACGGGTTGCCCTCGGGGGGCAGCTCCAGGCGCAGGTAGGTCGTGAGGGCGCGCCAGGCGTCCGCGAAGACGTGAAGGGACGTCGGGACGAGGCGCCGCCACTGCGGGGTGGCCACGAGCAGCGCCACGTAGACGAGCCCCACTGCCACCCAGCCGAGGGCCGACCAGAAGTGCCAGTGCCGGCCGAGGCCGAGGTTGTTCCGCCCCGGCATCGCGAGCCAGGGCGAGCAGGGCTGGATCTCGTCCTCGGCCGTCCACGGCTCGCCGCTGGGCAGCGCCTTCCGGGTCAATCGGAGCCACTCGCTGCCCGGCAGGGCGTCGTCGCTCCAGTAGAGCTTCGGGTGCCCTCCGAGGATCTCGATCCCGCTGCGGAGGAGGAGGGTCAGGAACAGGAAGTTGAAGAGGTGGGTCAGTCGGATCCAGAGCGGAAATCCCAGCACGCTCGCCCCCTTCCTCCTCGCCTCCTCTCGCCTCGGCAAGATCGGAGCCAGCGGCATGTCCCCGGGCCGATCGGGCGCGCTCGCCCGCCCGGGCGCGCCCCTCCACGACGCCGTCGCGCAGCCGCGATTCCGCCCCGCGCCGAGGGCGCCCGCTCCTTCCCGGCGTCGTCCCCGGCCGCTCTCATCGCCCGCGCGAAGCTCGCGCGAACATCGCTCCTCCTGTCGAACGCTGCTTGCGACACATCGAGTCTGCGCCGTCGTCCGGCGGCTCCGTACCCTGTCCAGGGAGCGCGCGAGGCGCGACATCGGCCGCATGACAAAGCGCCCCCGATCGGATTGCGAGCCTCAGGACCGCATGTTAATCGGTGTCCCCTCGGAGACTCCAGCGCAGCGAGGCGCGGAGCCGGGGGGAGATCGCGGCGCGCGGGCGCTCTGTCCGCCGCGCCGTCCTGCGCCGCCCGCTCGCGAGGTGCTCTCTCGCGCCGCCCGCTGCTCGTCCAGACCGGAACGGAGCATGATATGCCTGACCATGTCCTGATCACGGGTGGCGCCGGATTCATCGGCTCCCACCTCGCCGACGAGCTGCTCCGCGCAGGCCACCGCGTCCGCGCCCTCGACTGCCTCGTACCCCAGGTCCACGGCCCCGACCGGCGGCGCCCGGCCCACCTCGATCCGGCCGTCGAGCTCATGGTCGGCGACGTCCGCGACCGCGACGCCCTGAGGCGCGCCCTCCGCGGCGTCGACGCGGTCGTCCACCTCGCCGCCGCCGTGGGCGTCGGACAGAGCATGTACCGCGTCGAGCGGTACACGTCCGTCAACACCGTCGGCACCGCCGTGCTCACCGAGGCCCTCGCCGAGCAGCCGGTGCGGAGGCTCGTCGTCGCCTCCAGCCTGAGCGTCTATGGAGAAGGCCTCTACCGCCGGGCCAGCGGCGAGCTCGTCGCCCCGCGGAGCCGGCCCGTCGAGCAGCTGAAGCGCGGCGCCTTCGAGATCTGCGCCGCGGACGGCGAGCCCCTCGTCCCCGTGCCGACGCCCGAGGACAAGATACCTGCCCTCGAGTCCGTCTACGCCCTCTCCAAGTACGATCAAGAGCGGCTCTGCTTCATCGCCGGTCGCGCCTACGGCATCCCCGTCGTCGCGCTCCGCCTCGCCAACGTGTACGGCCCGCGCCAGGCGCTCTCCAACCCCTACACGGGCGTGATCGCGATCTTCGCCTCGCGCCTGCTCAACAACCGCCCTCCGCTCGTCTTCGAGGACGGGCTCCAGCAGCGCGACTTCGTGAGCGCGCGCGACGTCGCCGAGGCCTGCGCGAAGGCGCTCGCCGAGGACGCCGCCGCCGGCAAGGCGCTCAACATCGGCAGCGGCCGCCCGCGCTCGATCCGCGACGTCGCCGAGGCGCTCTGCAAGGCGCTCGGCAAGCGCGAGATCGAGCCCGAGATCACCGGCCGGTGCCGCGTGGGCGACGTCCGGCACTGCTTCGCCGACGCCCGCGAGGCGCGGCGCGTCCTCGGGTTCGCGCCGTCCGTCCCGTTCGAGCGCGGGCTCCTCGAGCTCGCCGGCTGGATCGAAGGGCAGGTCGCGCGCGACGGCGCCGCCCAGGCGCGCGCCGAGCTCGAGGCGAGGGGGCTCTCGCTGTGAAGCCGCCCGTCCTCATCACCGGAGGGGCCGGCTTCATCGGATCGAGCCTCGCCGATCGGCTCCTCCGCGAGGGGGAGCCGGTCCTCGTCCTCGACAACCTCTCGCGCGCCTTCGTCGAGCGGAACGTCGATCTCCTCCGGGAGCGCCACGGCGACGGCGTGGAGGTCCTCCTGTGCGACATCCGCGACGAGCAGGCCGTGAGCGACGCCGTGCGGCGCGCCTCGTTCGTCTTCCACCTCGCCGCGCAGGTCGCCGTCACGCGCAGCATCTCGGACCCGGCGCTCGACTTCGAGGTGAACGCGCGCGGCACGCTCAACGTGCTCGAGGCGCTCCGGCGGCTCGATCGCCGGCCGCCGCTCGTCTTCGCCTCGACCCACAAGGTCTACGGCGCGCTGGCCGACCTCCCGCTCGAGCGGCGCGAGGACCGGTACCAGCCCCTCTGCGAGCGCGCGCGCGAGCACGGCATCTCCGAGGCGCAGCCGCTCGATCTCCGGAGCCCCCACGGCTGCTCCAAGGGCGCCGCCGATCAGTACGTCCTCGACTACGCCCGCACCTTCGGCCTCCGCGCCGCGGTGCTCCGGATGAGCTGCATCTACGGCCCCCGGCAGTTCGGCAACGAGGACCAGGGGTGGATCGCCCACCTCGTCGCGCGCGCCATCCGCCGCGACCCGATCACCCTCTACGGCGACGGGCTGCAGGTCCGCGACGCGCTGTTCATCGAGGACCTCGTCGACGCCCTCCTGCTCGCGCGGCGCGAGCTCGAGCCCGCCTCGGGCTGCGCCTTCAACATCGGGGGCGGCCCGGAGCGGGCGGTGAGCCCGGTCGAGCTGCTCGATCTCATCGCCGAGCTCGACGGCCGCCGCCCGGCCGTCTCGCTCGCCGCGTGGCGGCCGGGCGATCAGCGTTACTACGTCTCCGACTGCCGCGCCTTCCAGGCGCTCACCGGCTGGACGCCGCGCGTCGCGCTCCGCGACGGGCTGCGCGCGCTCTATCGATGGCGCCTCGGGGTCGAGGAGCGCCTCGGGGCCGTCTACGGGGACGTGCCCGCGTCCGTCCGGCTGGGCCGCGCGGACCGGCGGCTGGGGGTCGCCTCGTGAAGGTCGCGCTGGTCAACCCGCCCTGGCGCTTCGAGGGCAGCGTCTACGCCGGCTGCCGCGAGCCGCACCTGCCGCTCGAGCTCGGGTACGCGAAGGCGCTGCTCGAGCGCGCCGGCCACGAGGCCGCCCTCATCGACGCCCAGGCGCGCGGGATCGACCTCGGCGCCGTGCGCGCCGAGGTCGCCGCGCTCCGCCCGGACATGACGGTGATCACCACGGCGCCGAGCTACCTCCTCTGGCGCTGCCCGCCGCCCGAGCTGCGCGTGCCCATGGCGGCGACCGCCGCGCTGCGGGGCCACGGCGGCCTGCTCGTCGCGGTGGGGCCCCACGGCTCCGCCACGCCCCGCGCGGCGCTCCGCAAGCTCGGCGTGGACGTCGTGGTCCTCGGCGAGTGCGAGGAGCTCCTCGCCCTGCTCGCGGGCGCGCCCGAGTCGCGCTTCTGGCAGATCCCGTCGATCGCCTACCGCAGGAACGGCGTCGATCACGTGCAGGGCGGCCCGTACGCCGCCTGCATGAGGACGCTGCCGGCCCTGCGGTGGGACGCCGCGGCGATCGCGCGCCACGCCCACCACCACCACCGCTTCGACGCCGTGCCCGACGGGCCGAGCGCCGAGATGGAGGCCTCGCGCGGCTGCCCCCACCCCTGCGCTTCCGGCGCGGCGGCGCGCCTCCGCGACAAGCCCCGGCGGCGCCCGCTCGCGACCGTGCTCGACGAGCTCGACGCGCTCCTCGCCCAGGGCGTCCGCCACGTCTACTTCATCGACGAGCTCTTCCTGCCCGACCGGGCGCTCCTCGAGGCGCTCTGGGCGCGGGACGTCGTGTTCGGCGTCCAGATCCGGATCGACGCCTGGTCGCGCGAGATGCTCGACCTCCTCGGCCGCGCGGGCTGCGTCTCGATCGAGGCCGGCGTCGAGCGCGCCCCGGCGGAGGGGAGCGGCGCGCCCGGGAGGCGGTGCGGCGCGTCGGTCGAGGAGCTCACCGGGCTGCTCGTCCACGCCCGGCGGAGCGTGCCGTTCGTCCAGGCGAGCCTGATCCACGCGGACGCCGACGACCCGGCCGAGGCGGCGTCGTGGCGGCAGCGCCTCCTCGGGCTGGGCGTGTGGGCGAACGAGCCGGTCCCGACGTTCCCGTACCCCGGCTCTCCGGCGTACGTCCGTCGGTGGGGCGCGCCCGACGACGGCGCCTGGGAGCGAGCGCACGCCCATTACATCGCCGAGCACCGGGCGCTCAGCGATCTGCAGGACGGCCCGCCGCTGCCGCTCCCGGAGCTCGAGCATGGCGCATGGTGACGGCGACCTCCCCGGCGCGGCGGCGCCGCGGCCCGGCCGGGTGCTCATGACGGCCGACGCGCAGGGCGGCGTGTGGACCTACGCGCTCGAGCTCGCCGCCGGGCTCGCGCGCGCCGGCGTGACCACGGCGCTCGCGGTCATGGGCGGGCCGCTGTCGCCCGCGGCGCGCGCGGCCGCGGCCGCGATCCCGAGGCTCGAGCTCGTCGAGAGCGCCTACCGGCTCGAGTGGATGGACGACCCCTGGGACGACGTCGCGGCCGCGGGCGACTGGCTGCTCGACCTCGAGGAGCGGACGCGGCCCGACGTCGTCCACCTGAACGGCTACTGCCACGCCGCCCTGCCGTTCCGGGCGCCGCGCGTCGTCGTGGCGCACGCCTGCGTGCTGTCGTGGTGGCGCGCCGTCCACCGCCGGCCGGCGCCGGTCCGGCACGACGGCTACCGGGCGCGCGTCGCGGAGGGGCTCCGCGCCGCCGAGGCCGTGGTCGCGCCGAGCGCGGCCATGCTCAGCGCCCTCGCGGGCGAGTACGGCGCGCTCGGCCTGGGGCGCGGCCACGTCATCCCGCACGCGCGCGACCGCCGGCGGTTCGCGCCGGCCCCGAAGGAGCGGTTCGTCTTCGCGGCCGGCCGGCTCTGGGACGAGGCCAAGAACCTCGCCGCGCTCGAGAAGGTCGCGCCGCGCCTGCCGTGGCCCGTGCTCGTGGCCGGGAGCGACGTCGCGCCGGGCGGCGTCGGCCGGCGCGCCGGGGAGAGCCTCTGCTCGCTCGGGTGGATGAACGAGGGCGAGCTCGCGTGGTGGATGGGCCGCGCCGCGATCTACGCCTTCCCGGCGCGGTACGCGCCGTTCGGCATGTCGGTCCTCGAGGCCGGCCTCTCCGGCTGCGCGCTCGTGCTCGGCGACCTGCCCAGCCTGCGCGAGCTCTGGCGCGACGCCGCCGTCTACGTCCCCGCGGACGACCCGGGCGCGCTCCTCCGCGCCCTCGATCAGCTCATCCGGGACGCCGCGCGCCGCGAGGCGCTCGGCGCGCTCGCCCGCCGGCGCGCGGTGCGCTTCAGCCCGCGCGCCATGGCCCGCCGCTACCTCGAGGTCTACGCCGTCGCGCTGTCGGCCCGGCCGGAGGCCGCCTCGCGGGCCTGCCCCCCCTCGACGCCCACGCCTTGCGGGACACCATGCGAATAGCCCTCTTCTGCCACTCCTTGCTCTCCGACTGGGACCACGGGCAGGCGCACTTCCTCCGCGGG
Organism: Sorangium sp. So ce836; assembly: GCF_028553905.1. Classification (NCBI taxonomy): domain Bacteria; kingdom Pseudomonadati; phylum Myxococcota; order Polyangiales; family Polyangiaceae; genus Sorangium; species Sorangium sp. So ce836. Next base: position 14,062,329 of record NZ_CP102233.1, read on the forward strand.
ATCGCGGCGGAGCTCGACGCCCGCGGCCACGACGTCCTCGCCTTCGAGCCGGAGGACGCCGCGAGCGCCGAGCGCCTCGCGGCCGCCCGCGGCCGGGACGTCGCCGCCGTGTACCCGCGCCTCTGCCCGCGCCGCTACGCGCCCTCGGCGCTCGACCTCGACGCCGCGCTCGCGGGCGTCGACGTCGTGCTCGTCCACGAGCGGAACGACCCCGAGCTGGTGCGGCGCCTCGGCGAGCACCGCGCGCGCACCGATCGTTACCGCCTGCTCTTCCACGACACGCACCACCGCCTGCTCACCGATCCGGCCGCGATCGTGCGGCGCGACCTCTCGGGGTACGACTGCGTGCTCGGCTTCGGAAAGAGCCTTTGCGAGCTCTACCTGCGCCGCGGCGTCGCGCGGCGCGCCGTGGTGTGGCACGAGGCCGCCGACGCGCGCGTGTTCCGGCCGCTGCCGGGGGTCGAGAAGGAGCGCGATCTCGTGTGGATCGGCAACTTCGGGGACGGCGAGCGGACGGCGGAGCTCCGCGAGTTCCTGATCGAGCCGGTGAGGGCGCTCGGGCTGCGCGCGCGCGTGCACGGGGTGCGTTACCCCGACCACGCGCTCGCGGCGCTCGCGGACGCTGGCATCGAGTACGCCGGCTGGCTCCCCAACCACCTCGTCCCCGACGCCTTCGCGCGCGCCCGGGTCACGGTGCACGTCCCGCGGCGGCCGTACGCCGCGCTGCTCCCCGGCATCCCCACGATCCGGCCGTTCGAGGCGCTCGCGTGCGGGATCCCGCTCGTGAGCGCGCCGTGGACCGACGCCGAGCGCCTCTTCTCGCCCGGCCGCGACTACCTGGTCGCGCGCACCGGCGCCGAGATGACGGAGCACCTCCGCGCGCTCCTCGCGGACCCCGATTTCGCGCGCGGCGTGGCCGAGCACGGGCGTCGGACGGTGCTCTCGCGCCACACGTGCGCGCACCGCGTCGACACGCTCCTCGACCTCATCGACGAGCTCCTCCTGCGGCCGTCGTTCTGGCTCGCGGGCGACGAGGAGGACGAGCTCGAGCGGAGCGGCGCGCCGTCCGGGGTCCGCCGCTGCGACCCCGCGCATCACCGGAGCCCGCTCGCGTGAGGCGCGGCGCGGGCGGGCGTGGTCTCGCCGCTCCGCGAGGGGCGGGCTTGCGACAACGGAGGTGTTCCGATGGTGGACGCGAACGGGAGATCGGTGGGGAGGAGCATGCGCATCCTGGTGACGGGGGGCGCCGGCTTCGTGGGCTCGCACCTGTGCGAGCGGCTCCTCGCGGAAGGCCATGATGTCATCGCGCTCGACGACTTCTCGACGGGCTCGCCGGCCAACGTGGCCCACCTGATGCGGAGCAGCCGCTTCTGGCTGGTCGAGCGCGACGTGACGCTGCCCTTCGATTACGAGATCGACCGGGTCTACAACCTGGCGTCGCCGGCGAGCCCCGCGCGCTATCAAGGCGATCCGGTGCGCACCACGATCACGAACGTGATGGGCACGCTGCACGCGCTCGAGTGCGCCGAGCGGCACGGCGCGCGGCTGCTTCAGGCGTCGACGAGCGAGGTGTACGGCGACCCGGAGGTGCACCCGCAGCCGGAGGGCTACCTCGGCCGGGTCAACCCGGTCGGGGTGCGCGCCTGTTACGACGAGGGCAAGCGCTGCGCGGAGTCGCTGGTGATGGACTTCCACCGTCACGGCCGGGCGTCGGGGCGGATCGCGCGGATCTTCAACACGTACGGGCCGAGGATGGCGATCGACGACGGGCGCGCGGTGAGCAACTTCATCGTCCAGGCGCTGCGGGGGGAGGAGCTGACGATTTACGGGAGCGGGGCGCAGACGCGGAGCTTCTGTTATGTCGACGATCTGGTGGAGGGGTGTGTGCGGCTCATGGAGCACCCGGTGGAGATGGGGCCTGTCAACCTGGGGAATCCGGTGGAGGTGACGGTGCTCGAGCTGGCGCAGGAGATCGTGCGGCTCACGGGCAGCGCGAGCCGGATCGTGTTCCGCCCGCTGCCGGAGGACGATCCGCGGCAGCGGCGCCCGGCGATCGAGCTGGCCCGGCGGGCGCTGGGGTTCGAGCCCCGGGTGGCGCTCCGGCAGGGGCTCTACGCGACGATCCAGAGCTTCCGGGCGGCGCTCTCGGGGGCGGGGGAGGGGCCGCGGCGGGGCGAGGCGGCGATGGCGAGCTGACGGCTCGGCTCGGCTCGGCGAGCGCCGGTGGGGGGCGCGCCTCGTGGCGACCGGCCGCGGCGGCGCACCGGGGTCGACCCGGCCTACCGCGCGCGGCGCTCCGCCTTGGCGCAGCTCGAGCCGCGCTGTCGCGCTCGGGGATGACGAGGCGGCGCTACTGGGCCGGTCTGACCTGCGGCTCCGTGCCGCGCACCACGCGGAAAGCGTCGGCGGTCGCCTGCGTGTTCTGCGTCGTCACGAACTGGAGCCGGTCCCCCTCGAGCCGCGCCACGTGGACCAGGATGCCCTGCATGTCGGGCACAGGTTGGCCGTCGGGCGTGAGGACGCCTGTCAGCACCCATGCCCATCGGACCACCGCGACGTCCGGCGCCACGAAGCGCGTCTCGACACGCACGCTCTCGAGGCGGCTCTGCCGGAAGACGGTCTTGTGAATGCCAGCGTGGTTTTCCCGGATGGTCGCGCGCCCGTGCCACCACATCCCGAAGATGTTCACGAAGTCCGCGTCCTCGGCGTGCAGGGCGGCGAACGCATCCATGTCGTGGCGGTTCCAGGCATCGTTGAACGCGGCGACGAGCTGCTCCCCCAGCGCCTGCTGCGTGCGCGCGTCGGGCGCCGCCGCAGCTGCCGCCGGCGCGGGCGCCGCGGGCGCGGGCGGCGCGGAGGGCGGTGGCGAGGCCGTGGCGCACGCGAGCAAGAGGAGCGGCAGTGCAGCGGTGGCGAGGGCGCGATGCATCGGGTGCCCATTACATCCAGGCGGCGCGAGGCGTCAACCAGCGGCGCGTCGCGCGGCGAGCCTCGCTCGCCCATCGCGCCGCGCTGCAGAGCGGCTTCGCGCTGGCCGATTGTCCGGCGGGCACGCTCTATCCGGACCTGCCCGCGCCGCCGGCGTTCTGGTCGCCGATCGCCGAACTGCAGGCGACGGGGGAGGCGCGCTCGCTGCGCTCACCAGCGCTTCTGGAGGCTCCCGATGAAGTTGTAGGGATACCCGAGCTCGAACGCGCTCGCGTCGTCGAGCCTCTGCACCTCTTCGGCCGAGAGCTTCACGTCGGCGGCCTTGAGGTTGTCGTCGAGCTGCTCGAGCGAGCGCGCGCCGAAGATGACCGACGTGACCGTCGGCTTGGCGAGCAGCCAGGCGAGGGAGATGGCCGCGGGCGTGGTCTGCTTCTCCTTCGCGATCGCGTTCACCGCGTCGAGCGTCCGCCAGCCGCGGTCGTTGTCGTAATCGGCGAAGCGCTGCTTCCATTTCTCGAGGCGCACGCCTTCCGGCGGCGGCTGGCCCTTCACGTATTTCCCGGACAGGAACCCGGAGGCGAGCGGCGACCACGGGAGGACGCCGATGCCGAACTGCTTGCACACCGGGATATGCTCGCGCTCGAGGTCGCGCACGAGCAGGCTGTATTGCATCTGCAGAGCGACGAACCGATGGAGGTGCTCGGTCTTCGAGATCCACTGGCTGTCGGTGAGGCGGTACGCCGCGTAGTTGCTCGCGCCCAGGTAGAGGACCTTGCCCGCCCTCACGAGATCGTCGAGCGCGCGGAGGGTCTCCTCCTCCGGCGTGTCGATGTCTTGCATGTGGATCTGGTAGAGATCGATGCGATCGGTCTTGAGGCGCCGCAGGCTGTCTTCCACCGTCCGGACGATGCGGTAGCGGGAAGCGCCGGAGGAGTTCGGCCCTTCGCCCATGCGGAAACGGAACTTGGTGGCGAGCACCACGCGATCGCGGCTCTTCGTCTCCGCCATCCACGCGCCCACCACGCGCTCGGACAGCCCGTCCTGGCCGTAGACGTCGGCGGTGTCGATGAAGCCCACGCCCCGCTCGAGCGCTCGGCTCATGATCGCGAACGACGTCTTCTCATCACAGCCGACCTTGTGCATGAACGACTTCTCGTCCGCCTCCCCGAAGGTCATGGCGCCGAGGCAGAGCACGGGGACCTTGAGCCCACTGGTTCCTAGCGATCGGTACTCCATGGCGAGCAATCTCCTTTGAATTGCGCGGGAGTGTAGCGCAGGGTCACACGACGTCGACGCCACGCATCGACGCGCCCGGCCTCTGTGCCCTCGAGACCGCCGGTACATCGCCGAACCGCGGAGAAGGAGGCGAGCGACCGCGGGCCGCGTGCCGCTCGCCCCTGCGGCGGCGTCGGCACGGCAGGCCTGCGCCGCATTGCGTCGGTGTGGCTGGCGTCGGTGACGCGAGCATGAGCGTCGACGGCGCGGTCACGCCGCGTCGCCCGCTCCGTTCCCCGCCAGTCCCCGCCAGACGCGGACCTCGCGCCCGCGGGCGATCGCCGCGCGCCAGTTTGTGATTGACGCCGGCCATGTGAACGTTCACATTCCGCGCTGCGGATATCCTCTTGCCTTGCCCTGAAAGGCCGTCATGCGCAACGGGCCCTGCGCCCTCATGCGCGTTCGCCTTGACGGTCGCGCCATGGCTCCAGACGAGGCGCACGCATGGCGGGAAGGAGCAGCAGTTGGGCTCGGCTGGGATGACATCAGGGCGCACGCCGAGGCGGAGCGCCTGACAACCATCTGTTTGCCAATTTCGCCATCGTCGGCCTGAAGCGAGCGCTTCGCGCTGGCGTGACGCGACCAGAGGAGCCTCGTGCACGACGAAAAGAAAGCCGTCAGGCGCTTCCATGTCTTCTGTTTGCTCTCGAGCGTCGCGCTGCTCTCGTGCGGCGAAGATTCCGGCGACGCGGCACAAGGTGCCAGCGCGGGCAGCTCCAGCGTGTCAGCCACCAGCGGGGCATCGACCAGCGTGACCGCTGGAGATCGGGCGGCGCTGCCAGCGGCAGCGGCGGTGCCGATATCGGCGACGGTGGAGCGGGCGGGGCGGGCGCGGGCGGAGCGGGCGCGGGCGCGGGCGGAGCGGGGGACGGCGGCGATGCGGCGGGGGGGCGGCCGGTGGCTCGCCGCTCCCGCCGATCACGGATTATTCCGGCGAGGGTCCGTTCGCGACGACCGTGGAGCGGAACTCGGGGCCCAGCGGAAACCACACGATATTCAGGCCTGAACACCTGGGCGAGGGCGGCTTCTTGCACGCGCCGATCATCTTTGGGCCAGGGATCAATACGCAGGTGACCAGCTACACGGATCTCCTGAAGAGCTTCGCTTCTCACGGCTTCGTGGTGGTTGGAGCCAATCTCCTCACCGGCGGTCCCAACGCCCCGAACAACCGCGCGGCCATGCTGGAGAGGCGCGACTGGATCATCGAGCAAAACAGCAAGGCGGGCAGCGCCTACCAGGGCAAGATCGACGTGGAGCACGCCGTTTCCATGGGCTACTCGGTCGGCGGTACCGCCGCCGTGGAGATCGGCGGTCACGAGGCGGTGGCCACCGTCGTCTCGATCCACGGCCACATCGTGACGGCGGCCCTGCACGGGCCCATGCTGCAGACCAGCGGGACGCAGGACACGGTCGGGCTGCCGATGCAGCAAAAGACCTACGACATGTCCCAGACCCAGACGTTCCTGGCGACGGTGATGGGCGCGGATCATGGGTACATCACGCGCGACGTGGGAGGCGTCCAGCGGCCGGCGATCGTGGCCTGGCTCCGTTACTGGATCTACAACGATACCGGTGGGAAGCACTATTCTACGGCGATGATTGCGTGATGTGCACCTCGCCCTGGGTGAATCCCCAGCGCAAGAACTGGGAGTGACCTCGCGTCGAGGGGGCTGGAGCGCCGGCTCCCGGCACCTCCGCGCTCCCGGTCCGCTTCCTCCCGCGGATCCCGTAAGGAACGGTCTGTCACCCATTTCATGGGGTGCAGGGCCGGGTATCCCGTCAAGGTGTGCACATTCGATGGTGGGCACATCGCCGCTCATGCCGACGGCGGGGCCGGCGACAATGGCACCACGACCTGGATACCTAAGGTGACCTGGGAGTTCTTCACCCAGTTCTGAGGGCGCCGAACGATGGCCTCTGAAATCGTGCTCGAGCCGGGTCGGATCGGGCCGAGGTCGAGGTTGTCATTCGCGGCGAGGTGAGATATCGTGTCGTTCATGGCCTTCCTTCACGTCTGCCGCTCTGCGGCTACTCCTTGGCTCAATCTCACGGCCCCCTTGTTGATGCTCGTCGCACTGGGGTGCTCCTCGGAGAGCAACTCGGGCGGGAACGCCGGAGGCGGCAGCGGAGGCACGGACACGAGCGGCGCCGACACGGGCGGCGCCGACACGGGCGGCGCAGGCACGAGCGGCGCCGGCACGGGCGGCGCCGGCGCGGGCGACGCGGGGACGGGCGGCGCCGGCATGGGAGGAACGGGGGGCTCCGGCGGGACCGGCGGATCGGCGACGCCGGCGGATGCCGCAGCCATGGTCGCCGACATGGGCATCGGGGCCAATATCGGCAACACGCTGGAGAACACCACCGCTTGGGAGACGGGCTGGGGCCAGCCGCTGATCACGCAGGCGTTCATCGACGGCATGGCCAGCCATGGGATCAAGACGGTGCGCGTGCCCGTGGCCTGGGACACCTACGCCGTCAACGGCACGATCGACGCTGCCAAGATGGCCCGAGTCAAGGAGGTGGTGGGCTGGATCGAGGCCGCCGGCATGTACTCGATCGTGAACATCCACTGGGACGGGGGCTGGATCTACAACGAGGCCAACGCCAACAAGTACAAGCTCACCGACGACGTCAAGACCAAGTTCGCGTCCTACTGGACCCAGATCGCCACGGCCTTCAGCGGCGTCGGTCACAAGCTGATCTTCGAGGGGATGAACGAGGAGGGGAACTACTGGGTCAACGGCGTTCACGACGGGGGGACGCCGGACTACGCCGCCCTGAACGAGATGAACCAGCTCTTCGTCACCACCGTGCGCGAGCAGGGCGGCTACAACGCGAGCCGCGCCCTGCTCATCGCCGGCTTCGTGACGGACATCGACAGGACCTGTGTGAGCGATTTCAAGGTGCCGACCGATCCGGCCGGCACGAAGAGCCTCTTCCTCTCGATCCACTACTACACGCCCTACACGTTCTGCGGCCTCGACACGGTGGAGTCCTGGGGCTCTCCCAAGACGACGTGGGGCACGGATGCCGAAAAGGCGGAGCTCAAGGGCCTGTTCGACAAGCTCGGCGCGTTCAGCGCTGAGCGGAGCATCCCGGTCATCCTCGGCGAGTTCGCCGTCACGCTGGGCGAGAAGTACCCCCGTGAGCCGGCGTCACGGAGGCTGTGGATGCAGTCGGTGGTGGAGGCGGCGCTGTCTCGCCGCATCGTCCCCGTGCTGTGGGACACAGGGTCGGAGATCAAGCGCACGGACGGCTCGTTCTCGCCGGAGTGGCAGGCCGTCATGGACGCCGTCGACCGTTAGCACGACTGCGGGAGGTCGCCCCGGATCAGCGGTAGCGCCTCCAAGGCGGCTCCGCCAGCGCGGCGGCGAGCCAGACGCTGAACAGGCGCCGAGGCGAGAGGGGAGGGGACTAGGGCTCTCGTCGGGCGGCCAGGCGCCACACGAGCGTACGCCACGCGCCACGCTCGAAGATCTCCGGCCTTCGTCCGGCGAGGAGCGGCGCATACCGCGCGACGATCTCCGGGACGTCGGTGGACACGAGGCCCGACAGGATCAGCGTGCCGAGCGGCGCCAGGCGAGCCGCGATGAGGGGGGCGAGCTCGGTGAGCACGTCGCGGAGGATGTTGGCCACGACGAGGTCGAAGCCCCCATCCGGCCACGTCGTCGCGAAGCGCACGCGCGCCTCCACCGCGCTCCGCCGGGCGCTCTCCGCCGCGATCGCGATCGCGGCGGCGTCGATGTCGACCCCGATCGCCTCGCCGCCGAGCTTCGCGGCGGCGATCGAGAGGATGCCGGTCCCGCTCCCGACGTCGAGGAGGCGGAAGCCGCCTCGCGGCGCGAACGCCGCGAGCGCCTGAAGGCACATCCGCGTGCTCTCGTGCCGGCCGTCGCCGAAGGCGTGGCTCGGGCCGAGGACGATGGTGCGCTCGTCGGCCTCCGCGTCCCATGGGCCGGTGACCACGCGAAAGCGCGGCGGTACTTCGAGGATGGTCGGACGGCCGCTCATGGGCCGCTGAGGCCTGCCGCCGCGCGGGCGGCCCTCCCGTCGTTCATCGACCTCGCTCCTCTCCGCCCGCCCAGCGCTCGAGCCCGACCCGCCTCGCCCCCTCCGCCTCCGCCGGCCAGTACACCTCTTCCCGCGGGATCACGAGCCCCGAGGCGCCCTGGCCCCTCAGCGCCTCTCGCTGCTCCGCCACGAGCGCCGAGATGTCCTCCACGCCCACCGTCCACTCCTCGGCGAACCGCCGCAGCGCCGCGCCGCGCAGCCCGAGCTGGATCGCCCTCCGGTTGACCGGCGCGCCCGAGGGATGATGATCCGGATCCCACTGGAGCCGCACGTCCGAGCGCTTCAGATCGCGATTCCACGCCTCCTGGTCCGGGTACAGCTCGGGCACGAAGCTCGACGGCACCGCGGCCGCCAGGATCGCGTCGAACCCAGCGCGCCGGAGGCGGATGGCGAGCACCGCCTCCTGGTCGGGCTTCGTGCCCCAGCCCGAGCGGTACATCATCCAGAGGAAGTTCGGCTTGATCCAGCTCATGCGGCCGAAGCTGAACTCCGGTCCTCCGAGGCGCTGGTGCAGCGCCGCGTGGCGGGCGATCGAGGGCCGGTACGCCTGGTAGACCACGATGGTCTCGGCGTCGAACTGCGCGAGGATATGGCGCCCCGCGGCGGGCCAGCGGGCGGCCTGCGCAGCGTACGGCTCGAGAATCAGCTTCGCCATCACTCCCTCTCTCGTCCCTCTCCGGCTCCCCCGGCGGAGCGACGTCGCTCGCGCGAGGTCCCCAGCATAGCGCGCCCGCGCCGCGGCGGAGGAAGACCGATTGCGCCCCGCTGACGGGGATCTCGTGGTGTCATCGACATGCTCCACCTCCGAAGGTCTCGGCGCCGGAAGCCATCGTGTCGCTCACCCCGTGAGCGCGACCCGCCGCGCGCGCTGCGCCGCGCGCCGGCGAGGGGCGCGGCCGCACCGGACCGGGCGGGCCGCGTGCTAGAGCTCCGGGCATGGAAGCGCTGGATCTCCGCGCGGATCAGCTCGCCTCGGCGGTCGGCGCGCGGCCCGTTCTGCTGCTCGCGCTGCTCTTGGCCGGGACGGTGGGGGTCCTCCTCGGGCTGGTCGCGGTCGCGCGCCTCTCCGAGCGCCACGCCCGCGCGCTGTGGGGGCGGGCCGCCCGGGCTTACCGCGCGGCGGCCGAGCACCCGATCACGCAGCGGCTCTCGGCCCGGTTCCCCGCGATCGCGCGGGTGCTCCGCGATCTCTCCGCGTCCGAGTACCTCGTGATCCACCTCGGCCTCGGCCTCGCGCTCACCCTCGCCGCGCTCGTGTTCGTCGCGATCGCGGAGGCGGTGAGCGGCGACGCGTGGATCGTTCAGGTCGACCTCGCGCTCGCGCGCGCCCTCCACGCGTCGTCGAGCAGCGCCGGCGTGACGGCGCTCGGCGCCTTCACCCGCCTCGGCAGCGGCTGGGCGCTCACGGTGCTGGCGATCGTCGTGGCCGCGGCGCTGCTGATGCGGCGGCACCGCGTCCTCGCGGTCGGCTGGCTGATCGCGCTCGCCGGGGGCGGGCTCCTCAACCAGGCGCTCAAGGCCCTGTTCGCGCGGCCGCGGCCGCTGTTCGACGAGCCGCTCGCGGTCGCCGCGGGGTGGAGCTTCCCGAGCGGGCACTCGATGGGCACATTCGTCACGTTCGGCATGCTCTCGTACCTCGGTCTCCTGTTCCTCCAGACGCTCCGCGCTCGCCTTGCGCTCGTCGCGCTCGCGCTCAGCTGGACCGTGGCGATGGGCTTCAGCCGGATGTACCTCGGCGTGCACTACCTGAGCGACGTGCTCGCGGGGTTCGCCGCGGGCAGCATGTGGCTGGCCGTCTGCATCTCCGGGATCGAGGTCGCGCGGCGGCGGCCCGGCAGGGCCGGCGGCCAGCCGCTCCCGGCCTGAACGGCCGCGGCGCCCTCCTGCCGTCAGCGGCCCGCGCGGAACGATCAGTTAGCCTTACTAACTTACGCGCGACCGTGGGGCTCCTGGCAGCGGCCCGCGCCGGAACGATTAGTTAGCCATCCTAACTTACTCGTGGCCGTGAGACGCAGACGCTCGGCGCCCGCGCGGGGACGATCGGGCAGCTCGGCACTACGATCCCCCGGGGTGAGGGGATGCAGATCAGCGGCAGGAACAAGATTCCCGGGAAGATCACGGAGATCGTGGTCGGCGACGTGATGGCCAAGGTGGTGATGGAGGGGCCGGGGGGCACGGAGCTCGTCGCGGTGATCACGAGCGACGCGGTGAAGGAGCTCGGGCTCTCGGTCGGCAAGGAGGTGCAGGCGCTCATCAAGGCGACCGAGATCATGGTGATCGCCGGCTGAGCGGGGCCGGCGCGGCGCGCGCCGCCCGAGCTCACCGCTCCACGAGCACGAAGCGCGTCCGCCCTTCCCGCCACGCCAGGAGCAGCACCGGCCGCTTGTCCGTGGCGTCGATCTCCTGCTTCAGCTGCTCGGGGGCCGTCACCGGCTTCCGGTTCACCTCCAGGATGACGTCCCCCGGGCCGAGCCCCGCCCGCGCGGCCGGGCTGCCCGGGCTCAGCCCCACGACGAGCGCGCCCTTCACGTCGCCGGGGATCTCGAACCGCCGCCGCAGGTCGTCCGAGAGCGCGGCGATCTCGATCCCCAGCGCGCCCGTCGGCGCCGGCGCCGGCGTGGGCGCCTCCGCCTTCGGCTCCGGCAGCTCGTCGAGGGTCGCGGCGAGCTCCAGGCTCCGCCCGTCGCGGAGCACGCGCAGCTCGACCCGGGTGCCCGGCTTCGTCTCGGCGATGCGCATCCGCAGGTCGCGGCCGTCGGCGAGGTGCTCCCCGCGCAGCGCGACGATCACGTCCCCGCGCCGGAGGCCGGCCTTGTCGGCGGCGCTCCCCTCGGACACGTCGCTGACCACCGCGCCGCGCGTGTCCGGCGGCAGTCCGAGCGCCTCGGCGAGCCCGGGCGAGACGTCCTGGATCGCGACGCCGAGCGCGCCGCGGATCACGCGGCCGTGCTCCATGATCTGCTCCATCACCGCGCGCGCGAGCTTCGAGGGCACGGCGAACCCGATGCCCTGGTTGCCCTGCGCACCGCGCGTGAGGATGGCCGTGTTGATCCCGATGAGCTCACCCGCCATGTTGATGAGCGCGCCCCCCGAGTTGCCCGGGTTGATGGCCGCGTCGGTCTGGAGGAAGTCCTCGTAGTCGACGATCCCCATGTTGCCGCGGCCGACGGCGCTGATGATCCCCTGGGTGACAGTCTGGCCGATGCCGAACGGGTTGCCGATCGCGAGCGCGAAGTCGCCCACGCGCGCCGCGTCCGAGTCGCCGAAGGGCGCGAACGCGAACTCGCCCCCCGCGAGCTTCAGCACCGCGACGTCGGTCTTCGGGTCCACGCCGACGACCGTCGCCTTCATCTCCTGCCTCCCCGGCACGGCGACGCGCACCTCCCTTGCGCCCTCGACCACGTGCGCGTTGGTGATCACGTGGCCTTCGCGCGACACGATCACGCCCGATCCGAGGCTCTGCTCGCGCTGCACGAGCGGGCCCGGCGCCTGGCCCTCCTGGCCGCCCTGGCCGTCGCGCCCGTCGCCGCCCATCCCGAAGAACTCGCGGAAGAACGGGTTCGAAAAGAACGGGACGCGCTCGGGCGTCGGCGGCCGCACGAACCGCACCGAGGAGACGTTCACGACCGCGGCGCTCACGCGCGACACGATCGGCGCGAAGCCCTCCTGGAGCGAAACCGCCTCGCGGGCGGAGGGCGGCACGTCGAGCGGCCCCGGAGCCGGCGGCGGGGTCGCCTCGGCGATCTGCTCGACCCGGCGCTCCGCCCGGCAGCCGAGCGGAAGCGCGGTGATCACGGCGAGAGGAAGGGCCCAGCGTGCGTGCATGCCGGCGCGGTATTCATCTCCCGTGCCCTCGGGCGCCGCGCCCGGCCGCCGGCGCGGCGGCCGGCGCGGAGGATGGATGAGCTGGCCAGCGGCGCGAGGCGGCGGCGCTATCGCTCCCTCTCGTCCTCCGGCGCGAGCCAGAGCGCCGAGGCCCACGGCCGACTCCGCCGCGGCGATTTGTCTCAAGCTCTCCCCGCGGCTCGCGACACTGTGGCGCAAACGCCGCGTCGCGCGCGGACGAGCCGGAACGCCGGCCTTGTCAAGCACGAAGCCCTGCCGCGCTCGCCTCAGCAGCTATCCGTCAACCCCCCGCCGGCACCCTGCGTCGCGTCAGGTGCGTCATCCGTTCGCGCGGCTCCCGGCTGCGCGGGCAGGACGACGATCACGACGGCGGACAGGAAAGGGAAAGGCCAAGGCAGCGGGGCGCGCCGAGCACAGCCGCACGGCGAAACGGCGAAACGGTAAAGACAACGAGGTGTGATTTACCGCTAGAGGTGTGAGGCGCGTTTACGATATGGTGCATCCTAGCGCCGTTGGCCTCTGCTGAGCGCAACGTGCGTTATCGAGGTGGCTGTGGGCTTGAGAACCTCTTATCTGGCTTTGGCGTTGGGATTGCTTCAAATCACGGCGGCTTGCGGCGGGGGCGACTCGTCCTCGAGCGGCCCCACCGGCTCCGGGAGCGGCGCGGGCTCCGGCACCGGCGGGCCCGGCTCCGGCGGCGCCGGCGGCGTGCCGGAGTTCACGGTCGGCAGCGGCCATGGCCTCGGCGGCAGCGGCGCGGGCGAGCCGGATCCGTGCGACGTCGATGAGCCGCCGCCCGAGTGCTTCCTGCCGCCCGATCCCGCCTGCGGCGACGGGGAGAAGAACCAGGAGGCCGAGGCCTGCGACGACGGCAATACCCTGCCCGGCGACGGCTGTTCGGGGCAGTGCCAGGTCGAGCCTTACTGGGAGTGCACGACGCCCGGCCAGCCCTGCCGGCTGACCATCGCGTGCGGCGACGGCATCCTCCACCCCGGCGAGTTCTGCGACGACGGCAACACCGCGGACGGCGACGGCTGCAGCGCCGATTGCCTCTACGTCGACTCCTCGTACGTGTGCCCGAGGCCGGGCGAGCCGTGCATCCTGCTCTACCGGTGCGGCGACGGCCGCGTGAACGGCTCCGAGGAGTGCGAGGACGGCGACGATCCGCCCGCGTCCGGCGACGGCTGCGACGCCGAGTGCAAGCGCGAGCCGGGATATCAGTGCAGCCGGCCCGGTCTGCCGTGCACGCCGCTGCCGGTCTGCGGCAACGGCGCCAAGGAGACCGGCGAGGGGTGCGACGACGGCAACACCGCGAGCGGCGACGGCTGCTCGAGCCTGTGCCGGCAGGAGCCTTATTACTACTGCCCGACGCCCGGGTCGCCCTGCGAGCGGCTGCTCGAGTGCGGCGACGGCGAGGTGCAGCCGGGAGAGCTCTGCGACGACGGCAACGCCGCGGACGGCGACGGCTGCAGCGCCGACTGCCAGGTGCGGGACGCGTCGTACGTGTGCCCGAGGCCGGGCGAGCCGTGCATCCTGCTCTACCGCTGCGGCGACGGCCGCGTGAACGGCAGCGAGCAGTGCGACGACGGCGAGGCGGTGCCGAAGAGCGGCGACGGCTGCTCCGCGGACTGCCGCCTCGAGGAGGGCTGGGTCTGCAGGCCGGGCCAACCCTGCACCGTGAGGACCTTCTGCGGCGACGGGGTCGTGCAGGTCGGCGAGCAATGCGACGACGGCGGCGGGGCGTCGCCCGCGGGCGGCGACGGCTGCACCGCGCAGTGCAAGATCGAGCTCGGCTGGACGTGCCCGCCGGCCGGCGGCGCCTGCACGCCGCCCCCGCCCCCCGTGTGCGGCGACGGCGTGATCGGCGGCGACGAGGTGTGCGACGACGGCGAGGAGCCGGCCAGCGGCGACGGCTGCAGCGCCGATTGCCGGACCATCGAGAGGGGGTGGGACTGCTCGCGCGTCGGGTTCCCCTGCAAGACGGTCTGCGGCGACGGGATCAAGGTCGGCGCCGAGCAGTGCGACGACGGCGATCTCGTCTCCGGCGACGGCTGCGACGATCGGTGCCGGATCGAGCCCGGCCGGGTGTGCGACAATCGCGAGCCCCAGGACTGCAGGGGCCGCTCCGTGTGCGGCGACGGCGTCCGCGAGGGCACCGAGGTCTGCGACGACGGCAACGGCAACTGGCGCGATGGCTGCACGCCGGACTGCAAGCGCGAGCCCGACTGCAGGGCCGGCGCGTGCCTCTCGATCTGCGGCGACGGCATCCTCCTGCCCGGCGACGCCACCGAGCAGTGCGACGACGGCAACACCGAGAGCGGCGACGGCTGCTCCGCCGACTGCCGGATCGAGCCGGGCTACGTCTGCACCGTGGCGCCCACCGAGATGCGGCTGCCGATGGTCCTCCGCGACTTCATCGGCTGGTGCCCGAGGGAGACCAGCGCGAGCAATTCCCAGTGCGACGCCCGCCTGACGGACCGCCTCATCGGGCACTTCGACTTCGAGATCACGCCCAGCGGTACCACCTTGCAGACCGACGGCACCGTCGAGTCGACGCTCGACGCCGACGGCAAGCCCGTGAACGCCCACGGTAACGGCTACTTCGAGCCGGCCAGCAGCAACGGCTGGACCACGGGGCAGGAGAACTTCCAGTGGTGGTACCGGGACAACCCGATCTTCAACAGGACGCTCGTCACGACCATCCAGCTGACCGAGATGGGCGCCGGCAGCGGCAGGTACGTGTACCAGCGGAACCCGTTCTGGCCGTTGGACCTCGACCCGCCCGGCGCCGATCCCGCGCTCGACAGCCTCGTCGCCGCCGGGCTGGAGCGGGCGCAGGACAACGGGCACAACTTCTACTTCACGAGCGAGGTCCGCTACTGGTTCCAGCACCGCTCGGACGGCAACGCGAGCAACAACCCCGTGCTCACCTTCTACGGTGACGACGACGTCTGGGTGTTCATCAAGAACACGCTGACCGCGGACATCGGCGGCATCCACGGGCAAGCCCAGGAGAGCGTGACCATCCTCGACAACGGCGACGCCCAGGTGACCCCCTGCCCCACCTCTTCCGGCTGCCCGAACCGCGCGGCCTACACCGTCGACCTCAACCTCGAGCACGGGAAGGTCTACGAGATCGCGGTGTTCCAGGCCGAGCGCCACGTCACCGGATCGAACTACCAGCTCACGCTGGCGGGCTTCAGCGCCGGAACGTCGGTGTGCACGCCGCAGTGCGGGGTCGACCCGCCGGTCGTCACGCCGGGCGAGGAGTGCGACGACGGCAGCGCGAACGGGACCGGCTATGGCCAGTGCAACAACTGCCAGCTCGGCGCCTACTGCGGCGACGGCGTGAAGAACGGCCCCGAGGCCTGCGACAACGGCGTCAACAACAGCACCTACGCCAACGCCTCGAACGCCTGCGCGCCGGGGTGCGTGGCCCCGCCCCGCTGCGGCGACGGCCTGGTCAACGCGCCGTACGAGGCGTGCGATCTCGGCTCCGGCAACACGGCGAACGGCTACGGCGGCTGCACGACCGCGTGCGAGATCGGGCCGTCCTGCGGCGACGGCGTGGTCAACGGGCCCGAGCAGTGCGACGACGGCAAGAACGACGGCTTCTACGGCACCTGCAACCCGAACTGCACGCCTGCGTCGAGGTGCGGCGACGGCCGCGTCGACGAGGAGTGGGGCGAGGAGTGCGACGACCCCACCGACCCGAACTGCGTGGGCTGCCAGCTCGGCGCGCATTGCGGCGACGCGGTGGTGCAGTCGAATTACGGCGAGGAGTGCGACGACGGTCGCAACGACGGCGGCTACGGCGAGTGCGCCCCGATGTGCCTCTACGGCCCGCGGTGCGGCGACGGCGTGGTGCAGCCCGACGAGGAGGACTGCGACCTCGGCGAGGGGATGAACACCGGCGCGTACAACGGGTGCAGCGCCTCCTGCACCTACGGTCCGTACTGCGGCGACGCGACCATCAACGGCGCCGAGACCTGCGACGACGGCGTGAACGACGGATTCTACGGGAGCTGCTTCCCCGACTGCACGCCGGCGGCCCGGTGCGGCGACAGCCGCATCGACGAGGAGTGGGGCGAGCAGTGCGATCCCCCGAACGAGGCGACCGGCTGCAGCAGCAACTGCCGCCTCGGCGCCCAGTGCGGCGACTCCGTGGTGCAGGCCCACCTCGGCGAGCAGTGCGACGACGGCGTGAACGACGGCGGCTACGGCGAGTGCGGCCCGCTGTGCAAGTACGGGCCGCGCTGCGGCGACGGCGTGGTCAACGGCCCCGAGCAGTGCGACGACGGCAAGAACACCGGCGGCTACGGCAAGTGCGCGCCGGGGTGCAAGTACGGGCCGCACTGCGGCGACGGCATCCGGCAGAGCCCCTACGAAGAGTGCGACGACGGGAACAACGCGAGCGGCGACGGCTGCAGCTCGGCCTGCAAGTACGACAACCAGCCGCTCTAGTCAGAGGGCCCCGCGACGGGGGCGCGCCCGCGGGCGGCGCCTCCGTCACGGCACGTCCGGCGCCCTCGGCCGCACCGTGGTGTCCCCCGGCGGCTTCTCCAGGAGCGGCGGCCCCCCGACCGGCAGCCAGATCTCGAAGACCGCGCCCCCCTTCTGGGCCTTGCGGTAGCTGATCTCCCCCCCGTGCTCGAACACGATCCGCTGCGCGATCGCGAGCCCGAGCCCCGTCCCCTTCTCCTTGCTGGTCGCGTACGGCTCGAACAGGCGCGGCACCATGGCCTCGGCCACCCCCGGCCCGTTGTCGCGCACCACGATCCGCACGCGATCGCTCGGCAGCGGGCCGATCGTCACCGAGACGCGCGGGTCGCGCCGGACCGCGCCCGCCGCCTCCAGCCCGTTCTGGACCAGGTTCGTGAGCACCTGGATCAGCTGGTCCCGGTCCGCGGAGACCCTCGGGATCGGCTCGGCCACGAGCTCGACCCGCGACGGCGCCGCGCCGCCCGTCCCGCCCGTCTCCTCGCCCGCCGGCGCGGCGTGCAGCGTGACCACCCCGCGCGCGAGCGCCACGAGATCCACCGGCTCCGGGTTGGGCGCCGGCAGCCGGGCGAACCGCGTGAACTCGGTCACGATGTTCGCGATCCGGTGCACCTCGTTCAGCACCGTCGACGTCGCCTCCTCGAAGTAGTCGTCGAACGCCGGGTCCTCGCGCTGCCGCAGCCGGCGCAGCGTCTCCACCGCCGCCCGGATGGGCGCCAGCGGGTTCTTGATCTCGTGGGCGATCTGCCGCGCGACCTCGCGCCGCGCCGCGATCCGCTCCGTCGCCGCCAGGCGCTTGCGCATCGCGGCGAGCTCGTCGATGGTCGCGTTGAACGCCGCCGCGAGATCCGCGATCTCCCGCCCCCCGCGCCCCTCCACCCGCCGCGGCGCGCCGCTCATCACCTCGCGCGTCTCGCGGGCCAGCGCCGCGATCGGCCGCGACAGGCTGCGCGCCAGCACCACCGCGATCCCGAGGGCGATCGCCAGCACCGTGGCGCCGGTCAGCGCGATCGAGCGATCGAGCCGGGCCAGCGCCTGCCTCAGCGGCTCGCGCGACACCGAGGCGACCACGTCGAGGCCCGGGATCTCCGGGAAGTCGAGGACGCGCACCAC
Source organism: Sorangium sp. So ce836 (assembly GCF_028553905.1). NCBI lineage: Bacteria > Pseudomonadati > Myxococcota > Polyangiales > Polyangiaceae > Sorangium > Sorangium sp. So ce836. The sequence continues at coordinate 14,080,062 of NZ_CP102233.1, forward strand.
CTCGGCCTCGCCGCTCCGGGGCGCGGGCCCCCCCTCGGGCGCCGCCGTGAGCCGCACGTGGTACGCGTCGCCGATGCGCGCGAGCACCGGGCCGATCCGCCGCGCCCCCACGAGGCCGACCGTCACCCCGTGCCGCGACAGGGCGCAGTGGACCTCCAGCGACGGCTCGCCGCCCGCCTTCGCCGGCCGGAGCCGCGGCGCGCCCCCGGGGGCCTTGATCGCCTCCGCGAGCCGCGGGTCGCGGGCGCCGATGCGCGAGGCGTCCTCAGCCGCGAGGACGCTCCCGTTGCCCGCCACGAGCGACAGCTCGTCGAGGCGCAGCGCCATGGCCTGGCTCGGGACCAGGCGGCGCAGCGCGATGCGGCTCGTCGGGTCCATCGCGTCCGGGTCGCCCTTGGCCCGCTCCAGCTCGACGTGGGCCTTGTCGACGAACGTGTCGTGCTGGCAGAACGGCGGCAGGAGATCGCGCAGCGCCTCGGCCTCCCACGCGAGCTGCTGCCGGACCCCGGCGTGCGCCGCGTCGATCCGATCGGCGAAGCCGCTCTCGATGATCTCGCGCGACGCCTCGCGCAACGTCAGGCCGACGAACGCCGTCGCGATGATCGCGACGAGCCCGAAGGCGAGCAGGAGGCGAGCGGCGAGGGGCATGGCGGGGCGGCCACGGCCGCCCGGCCGCGTGGCCACCCCGGTGGCCAGGACGGCCGGGCGGCCGCCGCGGTCTGCGGCGGTGTTCAGGATCGAACCTAGAGGAACCGGCGCCCGCGCCGAGCCCCCGCGGCGGTCCTTCTCCGCCGCCGTCTCCGTGCATACGCCATCGGGTCGAGATCGTCCAAGTTCCTCGCGACTTCCCCACACGCCGCCCCTGGCCGCGCGGCCGCCCCTGCGCCTCTGCCCAGGGAGCGCTCGGTCCGCGGCTCGCCTGCCCGCGGGCCCTCGCCGCGCTTCTGCCGCGCGCTCTCCTTGCACCGGGGGGCACTCGCCTCTTACGCTCGGTCGTCCTCGGGGTCGTCGGGTGCGCGCTGGCCCACGCGCGCGCCGCCGCTCGACCGCGCTGGAACGCACGAAATGAACTCCAAGCAGCTCTCCATCCCCATCGCCGTAGTCCTCGCGCTCGTCGGCCTCGGGTTGAGTTTCGCGTCGAGGTCGCTGGCGGAGTTCTCGGGCCAGCTGTTCATGTTCTTCGGCTTCTCCGCGGCGGTGGCGGTGGTGTACGCGAGCCTCGCCGGCAAGGGCGGCGTCCCCCTCGGGGGCCTGCGCGACGCGCTCCGCGCGGCCGCGCGGGGCAAGCGGCCCAAGCTGCCCGAGGGCGCCCCCGCCGACATCGCGGAGACTTACGAGCAGATCGCCGAGCTGGCCGGCCGGCAGGCCGAGCTCGCGGAGGAGCGCCACGCGCTCGCCGAGGAGCGCGACAAGCTCGCGCGGGAGCGGGACAGCCTGAGCCGCGAGCGCGACGGGGTCGAGCGGCAGCGCGACGCCCTGGAGCGCGAGCGGGACAGCCTGAGCCGCGAGCGCGACGGGCTCGTGAAGGAGCGCGACGGGCTCGTGAAGGAGCGCGACACCCTCGAGCGGGAGTGCACGAGCCTCACCCGCAAGGTGAACGACCTCGCGCAGCGCGGCCCCGACATCGACGTCGACGCGCTCGTCGACGCCGTGCTGCGCGCCACCGCCGGCGAGCGGGTGCGCGTCCCCCCGGGCGCGCCGCCGGAGCTCTCGCGCCTCTACTCGGAGCTCACCGGCATCGCGGAGCGCGTCACCCAGTCCGAGCTGCGCGACAAGCAGCGCCGGTCCGAGCTGGCGCAGGCCACCGTGCTGCTCGACGAGCTCCTGCCCAAGCTGAGCGACGGCGTGAGCAGCGTCATGCACGCGAGCGAGCAGGCGACCGTGTACATCCGCGACATGACGACGGCCCTCGCCAACATCGCCCAGTCGGTCGAGTCGCTCGCGTCGAGCGCCGAGGAGTCGAGCTCGAGCATCCTCGAGATGACGGCCACGAACGAGGAGGTCGCCGAGAACGTCGGCGAGCTCGGGTCGAGCGTGCGCGAGACGGTCTCGTCGATCGAGGAGATGGCCTACTCGATCCGCGAGGTCGCGAAGAACGTCGACGCCCTGGCGCTGACGGCCGAGGAGACGAGCTCCTCGATGAACCAGATGGACGTCTCCATCGACCAGGTCCAGTCGAACGCGAACGAGACGGCCCGGCTCTCGGAGGAGGTGGCGACCGACGCCGAGAAGGGCGCCGAGGCCATCCTGAAGACGATCGGCGAGATCTACCGCATCAAGGAGTCGAGCCAGGAGGCCGTGGCCGTCATCTCGAACCTCGGCTTCCGGATCGAGGCGATCGGGCAGATCCTCGCCGTCATCGACGACGTCGCCGAGCAGACGAACCTGCTCGCGCTGAACGCCGCGATCATCGCCGCCCAGGCCGGCGAGCACGGCAAGGGCTTCGCGGTCGTCGCCGACGAGATCAAGGACCTCGCCGAGCGCGCCGGCGGCAGCACGAAGGAGATCGCGGAGCTCATCAAGACGATCCAGTCCGAGTCGAAGAACGCGATCGCCGCCGTCGAGCGCGGCGCGCACAACGTCGACCGCGGCGTCGAGGTGTCGAACGAGGCCGAGCGGGCGCTGAAGAAGATCCTGGAGAGCTCACAGAAGTCGACGAACATGGTGCGCGCCATCGCCCGGGCCACGGTCGAGCAGGCCAAGGGGTCGAAGCAGGTCACGGACGCGATCGGCCGCATCGCCGAGACGGTGCAGCAGATCGCCGCCGCCACGGCCGAGCAGGCGCGCGGCTCGGAGCTCATCATGAAGAGCGCGGAGAAGATGCGGACCATCACGCAGCACGTCGAGCGGTCGAGCCAGGAGCAGGCGCGCGGCGGCCGCCAGATCACGAGCGCGATCGAGCAGATCTCGAACCAGGTCCACAGCCTCAACGCCTCGCACCGCAGCCAGACGCGCGGCGGCGAGCAGCTCATCGAGGCCGGCAAGCGCATCGAGGAGGCGGCGCGGCAGCAGGATCAGGCGGTGCGGCAGCTCGTCAGCGCCACCGAGCGGATGCGTCGCACGGCGGCGATTTGACCCCCCGCGGCCCTTCCGCGCAGAGGCAGCGTCGATGGCGCTAACGATCGTGGTGCTCTCGTCCGGCGGGGCGGGGGATTCGCCCGGCGGGGCGGGGAAGGAGGGCGAGCTCTCGCTGACCCTGGACGCGCCCCGCATCATCCTCGGCCGCGCCGAGGGCTGCGAGGTCCGCCTCCCCGACACGAGCGTGAGCCCCCGGCACGCGTCGATCCGGCAGCGCGGCGCCACCTACCTGCTCCTCGACGAGGGCAGCGAGAACGGCACCTTCCTCGGCAAGACGCGCATCGCCCCGCGCACGGCCATGCCGCTGCGCACCGGCGACCGCATCCGCATCGGGCGCGTGTGGCTCGCGTTCCGGATCGAGCCGGCGGTCCCGAAGGCGTCCCCCGCCGCGGCCGCCAAGGAGCTCGCCCTCGAGCTCGTCGCCCGCGGCCTCGCCGCCCAGGGCGAGGATCCCACGCCGCGCGTCGTCGTCGTGGACGGCCCGGACCTCGGCCGCACGCTGCGCGTGGAGGCGCCCGGGCGGCCCTACTTCGTCGGGCGCGCCAAGGACGCCGATCTCACCCTCGACGACCCGGACGTCTCCCGCCGCCATGTGGCCATTACGCGCAGGGGCGATCAATTCTCAGTGCAGGACCTCGGATCGCGCTCCGGCGCCTCGCTCGACGGCGCTCCGGTGCCTCAGTTCGATACGGTGTGGCGGCCTGGACAGGTGCTGGCGATCTCGGCCGATCGGCTGGTGTTCGAGCATCCGGCCGCCGAGGCGCTCGCGGAGATCGAGCGCAGCCCGTGCGAGCCGCTCTCTCCTGATACGGCCGTCGAGCCTCCTTCGCCCGAGGAGCCGCCCGCGACGTCATCCTCGCCGACTTCTACGCCGACGCCGTCACCTGCCTCCGCGAGCACGTTATCGCCGCTCGCGCGGCCTGCCGCGGCGGCGCCGCGCGTCGTGCAGGGCGGCGGGTGGGGGTTCACCGAGGCGCTCATTGCGTTGCTCGCGCTGGGTGTGCTGGCTCTCAGCATCGCAGGTCTGATGTGGCTGCTTGGACGCGGTTAGCGTCTTGACGTCGCGCGCGCGCAGAGGTCGAAGAGCCCAGTCCCGGAGGGTGCGCATGCGTGCGATCCGAATGAGCGCTGAAGGCGAGATCGAGTTCACCGAGGCGGAGCTCCAGGCGGAAGGGATCCGGTGCGGCACGTTCGACCCGGGCGCAGCTGCGCTCGCCTTGCAGCGCGTGCATGCGGAGCGCGGGTGGACGGAGCACGACGAGGTCCGCCGCGACACGAGCAATCCTCGCGACGAGGCGGAGAGCGCGCGGGAGGCGGACGAGCACTGCCACCTCGGCGACGAGGTGCGGCTCTTCCTCGAGGGGCAGGCCCTTTACGACGTCCGCTGCATGAACGACGAGTGGATGCGGATCTGGGTCGGCGCGGGCGATCTCGTGGCCGTGCCCGCGCGGCGCTATCACCGCTTCGTGGCGAACAAGGCTGCGGCGCTCCGCTACCTGCAGCCGTACGGCGGCCGCCACCTGCTCATGCAGCTCTACCGCGTGTCCGACGATCGGACGCGCGCGTTCTGATCTGGAGGTCCCCGATGGCGCGCCCTTACCGTCTCGTCACGTCCGCCACCCGCATCCCCGTGCCGGGCGGCAAGCTGATCGAGGAGCTCTTCGGCCGCGTGAACACCGGCACGGACGGGTTCAGCCTGGCGCACATGGTGGCGCCGCCCGGGTGGAGCGAGCCGGCGCAGACGCCCACGTTCGGCGAGCTGACGCTGATGATCCGCGGCCGCATGCGCGTCGAGATCGCGGGCGAGACGGTCGATCTCTCCGCCGGGCAGGCCATCTGGACGGAGCCCGATCAGCGCGTCTGCTACAGCAACCCGTTCGACGAGGAGAGCGAGTACTTCGCCCTCTGCATACCGGCGTTCGCGCCGGACCTCGCGCGGCGCGACGCCGGGTGAGGTGCGCGCGGGGTGGCGATGGACGAGAGCGCGCGCGCGGCGCAGATCCTGGATCCCGGGTGCTCGCCGAGCGCGTACTATGGCCTATGCTCTTCGATCCCGCGGAGTTCCGGAAGGTGCTGGGCCAGTTCGCGACCGGAATCACGCTCGTGACCACGGTGCAGGACGGCACGCCGCAGGCGATGACGGTGAACTCGTTCAGCGCCGTCTCGCTCGATCCGCCGCTCGTGCTGTTCTGCGCTGACCGGCGCTCGCGCACGAGCGCGGCCATCGAGGCGTCGGGCGTCTTCGCGGTGAACATCCTGCGGGAGCAGCAGCGGGACATCTCGGACCTGTTCGCCGGCAAGGGGACGGACATCGATCGGCAGGCGGTGCTCACCGAGGCGCACGTGGCCGAGTCCGGCAGCCCGATCCTCAAGGACGTGCTCGCCTTCATCGACTGCAAGGTGGAGCACGCGTACGACGGGGGCGATCACATCATCTATGTCGGCCGCGCGCTCTCGTCCGGCCGGGGCGAGGCGGGCGCGCCGCTCCTGTACTACCGGGGCACGTACCAGGCGCTCGACGACGTCTGGCGGTGGCGCGATCGGTACGCGGCGAAGGAGCAGGCGACCCCGTTCCACGAGCTGGTCGACTTCTTCGATCGCATGCAGGCGGAGGGCCCGTACGCGACGCTCATCGACGAGCTCGTCACGCTGGTCGATCCGGGCGTGGAGGAGCGGTGCCTCGACCTCGGCTGCGGCACCGGCCGCCTGACGCGCGAGATGGGGCGCCGGTGTCACGAGGCGGTCGGGATCGACGCGACCGCGGCGATGATCGAGCGCGCCGCGCAGCGGGCGAAGGCGCTCGGCCTCGACAACGTGACCTTCCGGGAGGCGCTCGCGACGCGGCTCCCGTTCCCCGACGCCTCGTTCGACGTGGTGACCGCGTCGAACCTGCTCCTGCACGTGCCCGAGCCGGGCCCGGTGCTCGCGGAGGCGGCGCGCGTGCTCCGCCCGGGCGGCCGCCTCGCGCTCCTGGAGCCCGCGCCCGTGATGAACCGCGTCGCGATGGCCGGCTACCTGCGCGGCCACCGGTACAACCCGCCGACGGCGCACGCGATGCTCGCGTGGGCCGACGCGGCGGAGGTCACCTACCGCCACACCGAGGACCGCCTCGGCGCCGATCTGAGCGGCACGGGCTTCGAGATCGATCGCCGCGAGCGCAGGATGAACGGCCTCGCGCTGCTCTGGATCGCGCACAAGGCGTGAGCCCCGCCCGGAGCGGCTCACGCCGCCCGGCTCACGCCGCCCGCCGGAGCTCCGCCTCCTCGACCAGCCGGGGCACCCAGTCCTCCGCGCCGATGGAGCGCATGTGGATGCCCGAGAGCCCGGGGACGTCGCGGAGCCCGCGGATGAGCTCCAGCGTGATCCGGTAGCTCTCCCCCTCGGCGTCGCCGCTCCGGCGGACGCGCTCGATCAGGTGATCCGGCACCACGAGGCCCGGCACCTTCTGCAAGAAGCTCAGCCGGTCCACGCCGGCGAACGGGAAGATCGCCGCGATGAAGTGCGCGCGCTCGTGGAGCCCGCGCTCGACCACCGCGGCCATCCAGCGGCGCATCGGCGCGAGCTCGAACACCGCCTGCACCTGGATGAAGCTCGCGCCCGCGTCGATCTTCGCGCTGAGCCGGTCCATCGCCCCGGCGATCGCCTGCTCCGCGCACGGGAAATCGATGGTCCCGACGTGGAAGTAGGGCGCCGGCGAGATGACGTCTCCATTGTAGAGCTTCCCCTCGCGCGTCATCCGGCGGGTCAGCTCGATCGCCGCATAGCTGTCGACGTCGCTCACCTCCTTGGCGTCGGGATCCGAGCCGATGGCGCACGGATAGCCGCCCAGGATGATGATGTTCGAGAGCCCGAGCGCCGCCATCCCGAGCAGGTCGCCCTGGAGCGCGATCCTGTTCTTGTGGCGGAGCGAGAACTGGAGCACCGGCTCGAGCCCCTCCTGCTTGACGAAATGGCCGACTGCCATGTTGGCGCAGCGCGCCTGGGAGAGCAGGTGATCGTTGATCTGCACCACGTCGACGCACCCGGCCATGTTTCGGGCGTGCTTCAAGAGCTTTTCCAGGTCGTAGTGACGCGGTGGCGTCAGCTCGGCGGACACGAGGAACTGGCGCTCGCTGAGGAGGCGCTCCATCTTCGACTTCGACACCATACCGTGCTCCTTCCGTCACTCGACGAACTTGAGGACCCGGACCTTGGCCCCGCTCTGGCCGCGGAATCGCGCGGCCGCGCTCGCGATGCGCGCCGCCTCCGCCCGCGCCAGGCTGCAGGGGAACCCGTACTTCTTGAGGACCCGCTCGCTCGCGATCTCGAGCGCCTTCCGGCAACGCGACACGAAATCGTCGATGAAGTAGCTCTCCCCGACGTCGAGGTGCTCTTTCACGACGAGCGACGGAGAGTAACAGACCTGCTGCTCGCCGCTCGGCCACTCGATCACGAAGCGCATCTCCGGCATACGTCGCTCGTCCTAGTTATGGCGGGATCCGAGGAACTCGCGGTAGACGCCGGCCGCGATGCGCGCCGAGCGCTCCCACGTGTACCGCGCCGCGGCCTCGATCGCCGCCGCGCGCAGGCGCCGCCTCACGCCTCCCTCCAGGATAGCCTCCATCGCGGCCGCGAGATCCTCTGTTCTCGAGGGATCGACGAGCAGCGCGCTCTCCCCGTCTCGGAGGAACTCGGTGAAGGGAGGTTGAGCAGAGCTCACCACCGGCGCGCCCGACGCCATCGCCTCGAGCAGGACGAGCCCGAACCCCTCGCGGACGGACGGAAATACGAACGCGTCCGCAAGGCGGTAGAGCGGCGGGATCAGCGCGTCGGGGAGCACGCCCGCGAGGACGAGCGGCGGCGGCGCGCCCGCGGCCCGTGCCCCCGCCGCAGGCGCGCCCGCGGGCGCGGGAAAGACGCCGTGTTCCCGCGCGATCGCCTCGAACTCGCGCTGGTAGGGCGCGTAATCGAACAGCGTCTCTCCGCCCGCGATGATCAGCTGGGCCCCGGGCAGCCGCCTCCGGACCGACAGGAACGCCTTGAGCAGGCCGATCGAGTTCTTGCGCGGCTCGACGCCGCCCACGGTCACGAAGAGCGGCGACCCGGTCGCGTCGAGCCGCGCCCGGAGCTCCGCGTCGCGCGCGTCCGGCGCCGGCGAGTACCGCCGCAGGCTCACGCCGTTCGGGACGATCGCCGCGTCGACGCCGAGATCGGCCCGGAGCGTCCTCCGCCACGCCTCGCTGACGACGAGGCACGCGTCCGCCTCGCGCACCGAGCGCTCCTGGCAGGCGCGCAGGTAGGGGCTGTCGTAGTCGTCGAGGTGGTGCACCGTCCGGAGGAAGTGGGGGACGCGCCCCTCGGCGCGCAGCGCGGCGAGCGCGTTCGCGCTGATGCAGTCCTGGGAGTGCCAGATGTCGTGCCGCGCCCCGAGGCGGCGCAGCCCGGCCTCGAACTCCGCGATGCGCTGCCGCACGACCGCGTCGATCCCCTCCGGCGGGGGCGCGGCGGGCACGAGGACGGCGGGGCAGCGCGGCGGCCGGTAGAAGCCGCCCTGGTCCTTGTTCAGCGCGTAGATGCAGACCGAGACGCCGAGGTCGTGGAGCGCCTCCGCGAGCTCCACCGTGTGCACGACGCCGCCGCGCGGCTTCGTCGAGTAGGTGAGGAGCGCGACCGAGAGCGGCGCGCCGGGCGCGTCGCCGGCGCTCATCGCGCGCCCTCGCCCGCGAAGCCGGTGAGCGGCTCGGCCGAGAGGTCCCAGAGCGTCTGCCGCTCGCCGGCGGCCTCGAGGGTGAGCCGCCGCGAGCCGTCGACGGCGCCGACCGCGGCGCTCGCGATGCCGCGCCGGGCGAAGGCCGCGAGGACCGCGCCGGCGGCGTCGGGGCGCACGCTGAGCAGGAAGCCGTAGCTCGGGAACGCGAGCAGCCAGCGCGCGAGCGACGGATCGCGCACGTCGCCCGGCCGCGGGACGGCCGCGACGTCGAGCACCGCGCCGACGCCGGACGTCTCCAGGAGCATGAGCAGCGTCCCCGCGACGCCGCCCATGCTGATGTCCTTGCCCGCGTCGCACAGGCCGGCCTCGGCGAGGGCGGGCAGGACCTCGAGGTCGCCGCGGAGCCGCGCCGGGTCGGTCCCCGTCGAGGCGTTCCAGAAGGGGTGCTCCGCGTGCATCCTGCCGCGCAGGTCGATCGCCGCGACGAGCACGTCCCCGGGGCGCGCGGCGAAGCTCGTGATGAGCCGCCGCGCCCGCCCCGCGATGGCCACGGCGAGGGCGTTGTACGGGCTGCGCGCGCTCGTGTGGCCTCCGACGATCGGCACCCCGTAGGCGCGCGACGCGGCGACCATGCCCTCCCAGACCGGCTCCAGCGCGCCGGCCGAGGTCCCCCAGACGACGTCGACCACGGCGATGGGGCGGCCGCCCATCGCGTAGACGTCGCTGACGTTGACCATCACGGCGCTGTAGCCCGCGAACCGCGGGTCTCCTTCGAGGAACGTCGGCCAGATCCCCTCGGCGGCGAGGAGCAGGTAGCCGTCGCCGTCGGGGATGGCCGCGCAGTCGTCGCCGAGCGCGGCGGGCCGATGGACCGCGCCGATCGCGTCGCCTGCGCCGATCGCGCCGCCCGCGCCGCCCGCGCCCGGCTCGCCGGACAGATACCGCGCCGGGATCTGCACGTCCCGCTTCGCGAGGATCCCGAGCGCGCCCCGCAGCTCGGCCGCGATGCCGGCGAGCATCAGCGGAACCTCTGCCCGGGCGGCGGGCGGGGCTCGTCGCTCGGCGGATAGCTCGCGAGGTCGGCCTCCATCAGGTGGTGCGGGCGATCGCGGAACGACCGCTCCTCGAGGGAGCGCCAGTGGATGCTCTCGAAGAACGGCACGTTGGCCGCCTGGACGAGCGCGAGGAACCGCTGGCACCCCCAGCCGTGGGCGGTGGTGACCGCCTTGTGGACGAGGCCGCGGCCGACCACGCCCTGCTTGCGGTGGGCGCGCTCGACGGCGAGCCGGCCGCCGTACCAGAGGCCGGGCTCCGCCTCGTAGATGCGCACCGTGCCGACGACCGCCTCGCCGCCCGGCGCCCCGCGCAGCACGGCCGCGATGGGGAACGCCGAGGCGTCCCAGTCGTCCTCGTCGGTCGTCTTAAACAGCCCTTGCTCGTCGCAGAAGGTGGCCCGGCGCAAGCGGAGGTACGCGAGATACGTGTCCCGCGTCTGCACAAGCTCGAAGCTGTACTGAGGCGTCATCGGAGCTCTCCGAGGTTGGTGTCCATGCCGCGCCGGAGTCCGGCGGCGCCGCGGCCCGGCCCTCGGCCTCGAAGCCCGAGAGCCCCGAGCAGGCGCCGCAGCGGGCGCAGCCCGCCTTCACGTCGGTCGATCGCAGCCCCGCCCGCGCGAGCAGCGGGCCGATGTGCGCGTAGAGCGCCCGCATGAGCTCCCCCGAGGGCGGCGCGCGATCGGCCGCGGGCGTCCCCGGGATGGGCACGAGCGGGACGAGGAACGGATAGACCCCCATCGCGATGAGCCGCTCGCTCGCGTCGAGCAGCGACGACGGCGAGTCGCCGAGCCCCGCGATGAGGTAGGTCGACACCTGGCCGCGGCCGAACACGCGCACGGCCGCCTCGAACGCCTCGAAGTACCGGGCCACGCTCACCTCGGCCTTGCCCGGCATCGCGGCCGCGCGCACCTCGTCCTCGACCGCCTCGAGGTGCATGCCCAGGCTGTCGACGCCGGCCGCGCGCATCCGCTCGAACCAGGCGAAATCGTCGGGCGGCTCGCACTGCGCCTGCACCGGCAGGTCGACGCGCGCCTTGATGCCGCGCGCGCAGTCGGCGAGGTGCGCCGCCCCGCGATCGGGCGACCGCGGCGTGCCCGTGGTCAGCGTCACGTGCCGCACCCCGTCGAGCCGCGCCGCCGCCTCGGCGACCTCGCCGAGCTGCTCCGGCGTCTTCTTCGCGGTGGTGCGTCCGGCCGCGAGCGACTGCCCGATCGCGCAGAACGTGCAGGCCTTGTCGCGCTCCGAGTACCGGATGCACGTCTGGAGCACCGTCGAGGCGAGGACGTCCGCCCCGTGCAAGAGCGCGATCTTGGGGTAGGGGATGCCGTCCTTGGTCGAGAGGGCGTAGAAGCGCGGCGCCTTCACGAGGGCGATGGGCGCGAGCTCGTCGCCGTCGCGCTCGACGGTGCCCGCGCCGTCGCGCCCGATCCGCGCCACGAACGGCGACGCCGCGGCCTGGTCGGTGTGGATCGGGATCATCACCGTGGCGCCGCGGAGCGTGGCCGCCACGTGCTGGGTCGGCCCCGCCCCGCCGCGGCGCGAGGTCCACGCCGCGCGGCCGCCCTCGCCGCCTTCCGACGTCGGCGGCGCGGGCGGCGCGGGCTCGCCCGGCGCCGCGGCGTCCGCGCCCGGGGCGCCCTCGGGGGCCTCAGCCAGCCTCAGGCCGAACGACTGGAGCTCGGTGATCAGCGTCTGGGTATCCATGGTCCACCGCCGCAGGATCGAGGGAGGAGGCCTTGGAGCTGCCCGCGCCGAGCATCATCGGTCGCTCTGCCGTGTCCATCCAAAGCCGCAGCAAGTCGGGCCGGGCGTAGTGCCCCGCCGCGTCCATCATCCGTTTTCGCTTCGTGATCAGGGCGAAGTCGAGGTCCGCGACGGCCATCCCCTCGCCGTCGGTCACCGGCGGGCACGCGTGCGCGCCCTCCGGCGTCACGATCGCCGTCATGCACCCGCCGCGCAGCACGCCCTGGATCTGCTCGTTCGGCGCGATCTCCCGGACCTGCTCCGGCGTCAGGAAGGCCGTGGCGTTCACCACGAAGCAGCCCGACTCCAGCGCGTGGTGCCGGATGGTCACCTCCATCTGCTCGGCGAAGATGGACCCGACCAGCGAGCCGGGGAACTGGCTGCAATGGATCTGCTCGTGCTGCGCGATGAGCGCGAACCGCGCGAGCGGGTTGTAGTGCTCCCAGCACGCGAGCGCGCCGAGCCTCCCGACCGCGGTGTCCACGGTCCTGAGGCCCGAGCCGTCGCCTTGCCCCCAGATCATCCGCTCATGGTAGGTCGGCGAGATCTTGCGCCGGTGGAGCACGAGCGCGCCGTCCCTGTCGAAGACGAGCTGCGCGTTGTACAGCGTGCCGTGATCGCGCTCGTTCACGCCGAGCACCACGACCACCCCGTGCGCGCGCGCGGCGGCGGCCACGGCCCGCGTCACCGGGCCGGGGACGGTGACCGCCTCGTCGTAAAGGCGCATGTGCTCCTTCCCCATGGCGGGCGGCGGGAGCACGAAGGAGAAGTAGGGATAATACGGGACGAACGCCTCGGGGAAGACGCAGAGCTCGGCGCCCTCCTTCGCGGCCCTGGCGATCGCGGCGACGACTCGCTCGGTCGTCCCGTCCCTGCTGCCGAGGACGGGACTGGCCTGCACCGCGGCCGCCCGGACTTTGCGGTTGTACTCCATGGACGGCGCTCGGGTCAGAGCGTCCAGGAGTGGACCATGAACGCGTTCTCCCGGCGGTGGATCAGCTGGATGTCGAGCACGTCGAGCGGGCTGATGGGCTTGATTCCCGGGATCAGCGCGTGCTCGCCGTGGCCGTAGAGCGCCTGCAGCGCGAACCGGCACGCGTACACCTTGCCGCCCTCCTCCATGAACCGCCCGATCTGCTGGTTCACGGCGAGGTGCCCGGAGAACGCCTCGCTGCCGAGCTTCGGAAACCCGCGCTGCAGCCCCAGCGTGACGCCCGGGCCGTACAGCAAGATGGATGTCTCAAACCCTTTACGCTGAAGGCGGATCGCCGTCAGCACGTTGACGAGGCCGATCGAACCCTCGAAGGCCACGGTGTGAAACGTGACCAGCGCCTTCTCGCCCGGCTTCGCCTTGACGTCTTCGAAGACCTTCTCCTCGTAATCGACCAGGAAGTCACCAGCGTTGTAGGCGGGATACGTCGGCTTCGGCATTGGTTACCTCTCTCCTAGAATGAATAAGTTGAGACCATAGTGATTTTCTGAACGCAAGGGAAATGCAGGGACCCGCCCTCTTTTGGTCGCGACTTGATCACGACGGAGGCACGACGGAGGCACGACGGAGGCACGACGGAGGCTCGAAGGAGGCGCGGAGGATGTGCGATTGTGGATCTCGCGTCGACGCGCGCCGCGGGCGAACCGAGCAGCGCGCGCCGCGGGCCGGCCTCGTCGGTTTCGAGGGCCTATCTCGGTGATTTCGAGGAGGTTTCGCGCGCTTGTCCGCGCGCGTGAGCGCGGCTCGATGGGTATTGCGCGCTCGTGCGTCCGAGCGGCAAAGGCCGGCGGGAATGCCGGCGGATCGCCCTGCCCTCGGGCGCCCTGCTATCGCTGCTTCTTTCGCCCCTTGGCGCTCTTGCCGCCCTTGCCGCCCTTGCCGGCCTTCATGCCCTTGGCGGGCTTCGTGCTCTTGCTGGCCTTGACACGACGAGTCGTCCGTGCGTCCGCGTCGCGCCGCTGCCGGCGCGGCTTCGGCTCGTCCGACATCGCGTCTCCGGCGAGCCGTCGGCCGTAGATGGTGCGCCGGAGGATGGCCACGTCCTCGATCTGCACGAGCATCGCGTCGCCGATCGCGATCCGGTCCCCCGACCGGCGGCCGATGACGCGCAGCCCCTCGTCGTCGATCTCGTAATCGTCCGGGCCGAGCGACTCCATGCGGACGAGCACGTCGACGAAGGGATCCTCGATGTTGACGTAAACGCCCGTCCCCACGATGCCCGTCACGGTGCCCTCGAAGGTGTCCCCGAGCCGGGAGCGCATGACCAGCGCGCGGTGCAGGTCGACCACCTCGCGCTCCACCTCCATCGCCTTGCGCTCGCGCTCCGACGCCAGGATGGCCGCCTCGCGCAGCCGCTCGAGCGCCGCCTCGCTCCGGTCGACGCGCTCGCCGCGCAGCACCGCGCGGATCGCGCGGTGGGCGGTGATGTCCGGGTACCGCCGGATGGGCGAGGTGAAGTGCAGGTACGCGCTCGAGGCCAGCCCGAAGTGGCCCACGTTGGCCACGTCGTACACCGCCTGCTTCATGGCGCGGAGCAGGAGCATGTGCAGCACCTGCTTCTGCGGGTGCGCGTCGAGCTTCCGCAGGAACGACGACAGCCGCTTCGGATCGGCCGCGTCCTCCGGATCGAACGCGAGCCCGAGCTCCCCGCACATCGTCGCGAAGCGCTCGAGCTTCGCCTGGTCCGGGGGCGCGTGGTACCGGAAGACGGTGGGGATGCCCTGGTCGACCACGAACTGCGCGCAGGTCTCGTTCGCCAGGAGCATCAGCTCCTCGATGAGCTGGTAGGCCTTCGCCACCCCGGGGTCGTGGCTGCGCTTCTGCACGTCGACCGGCGCGCCCGTCGACGGATCCAGCACCACCTTCGCCTCGGGCAGGTCGAGGTCGAGCGCGCCCCGCCGCATCCGCCGGCCGCGGAGCAGCCGGGCGAGGTCCCACATCACCTGGAGGTCGTTCCTGAGCGCCTCGGCCTCCGGGCTGCGCGGCGGATCGGGCGTGAAGCCGAGCGCGCGCGCCACGCCGGGGTAGGTGAGCTTCGCGATCGACCGGATGTACCCCTCGATGACGCGGGCGCGCCGCACCGTCGCGGTCGGGTCGAGCTCGACCTCGACGCACAGGCAGAGCCGGATCACGCCCGGCAGGAGGGAGCAGAGGTTCGACGACAGCGCCCGCGGCAGCATCGGGATCGCGCGATCTGGCAGGTAGATCGAGTTGCCCCGCCCGAGCGCCGCCTGGTCGAGCGCGCTGCCCGGCCGCACGTAGTGCGACACGTCGGCGATCGCGATCCAGGCCCGGTACGAGCCGTCGTCCTCGCGGATCACCCAGACCGCGTCGTCGTGGTCGCGCGCGTCCTCCGGGTCGATCGTCGGCATGGGCAGGTGGGTGAGGTCGGTGCGCCCCTCGAGCGCCTCGGCCGGCACCTCGCCCCCGAACGCCTCGGCCTCGGCGATCGCCTCCTTCGCATGCTCCTCCTCGATCCCCTCGCGCATCAGGATCTTGGCGACCTCGACGTTCGGGTCGCCCGGCGTCCCGAGCACCGCCTCGAGCACGCCCTCCGGGTTCTCGTCGGGGAGGTCCGGGAAGCGGGCGATCGACACGACCGCCGCGGCGCCGTCCTCCGCGTCGGGCGGCGCGAGCGGCCCGCCCGGCTCGCGCGGCACGATCACGATCGGCCCGCGGACGCGCCCGTCGTCCGGCTCGAGCCAGGCGCTCCTGCCTCGCCGCCTGAGCACGCCCGCCACGCGCGCGTGGCGCCGCTTGACCACGCGGACGATCTCCCCCTCCACGCCGCGCCGCGAGCGCGTCGCGATGCGCACCGCGACGGTGTCGCCGTGGAGCGCGCCGCCCATCGCCTCGGGCGAGATGTAGACGTCCTCGGCCGCCCCTCCGAGCGACACGAACCCGAAGCCGCGCGGGTGCACGGTCAGCGTGCCCTCGCGCTCGGCGCCGCGCGCCTCGACCTGCTGGCGGCTCACGCGGAACCGCTGGCCGGGGAGGGCGACGATGCTCCCCTCCGTCGATAGTTCCTCGAGCAGCCGCTGCAGCTTCGTGTAGCGGCTCGGCTCGACCCCGAGGCGCTCGGCGATCTCGTTGGCGTGCAGGGCGCGCTTGAACGACGACAACAGATCGACCACGGCCTCCCGGCGGCGCGCGCCGGAGCCGGTCGTCGGGGAATCTCCGCGAGATGGGGAACGCATGAAACTCGACTAGCACGAGTCTCCTCTGGCTGGCTGTCGCCGCCCGGGTCCGGTATGCCTCGAACCCGCGCCTCTGGCGCCGCCACGGACCGATGCTGCTGAACTCGATCGCCCTGCTCCTCGCGCTGATGCTCCTCGTCTTCCTCGCCGGGAGGGGCAACGTCTTCGCGGTGCGTCCGGCGCGCGGCAGACACGGCGCGCGTGAATCCGCGGAGGCGCCTCGGGCCGGCCCCGAGGTGCCCCCCCGCGACGGACCCGCGACCCAGGCCGAGGGGCCCGCGACCTCGACCGGCGAGGCGCAGGCCGGGCGCGCCCGGTTCGTCGTCACGCTCTTCCGGCTCGCGCTGTTCGTCGCCATCGCGGCGAGCGCGGCGCTCGTGGTCGAGTACCAGAACGCCGGCGACCCCGCGTTCTGCGGCGTCAGCTCGGGCTGCTTCGCCGTCCGGGTGTCGCCGTACAGCCGGCTCTTCGGGGTCCCGCTGCCGAACCTCGGCCTCGCCGCCTTCACCACGCTCCTCGCCGCCTCGCTGCTCGCGCGGGAGCGCTGGCACCACGTCGCGATCGCGGCGGCCTCGGCCGCCGGCGGCCTCGCCGCCACCGTGCTCCTCGGGCTGCAGGCCTTCGCGATCGGCGCGTTCTGCGCGTGGTGCGTCGCGGTCGACGTCGCGGCCCTCGCCGCCGCGATCACGTCGGCGCTCGTCGCCTGGCAGGCGTGGCGCATGCCGCGCGCCGCGTTCGATCGCGCCGCGCAGGGCGGGCTGCCGGCCACCACGGCGTGGGGCGCGGCCGCCGTGGCGGCGGTCGGCCTGCCGTTCCTCTGGGGCAGCTACCCGGTCATCCCGCCGCTCCCGCCGGAGCTCGCGGCGCTGCAGGAGCCCGGCAAGATCACGGTCGTCGCCTTCACCGACTTCGAGTGTCCCTTCTGCCGCCGGCTGCACCCCGAGCTGAGCCAGATGGAGGAGCCCTACGGCGATCGGCTGCGCCACGTGCGCAAGATGGTGCCGCTGCCCAGCCACCCCGGCGCGCTCCCCGCGGCGAAGGCCTACGTCTGCGCGCCCCCGGACAAGCGCGAGCAGGCCGCGGCGCTGCTCTACAGCGCGTCGCCCAGCAAGCTCACGGACGACCGCGTCGCGTCCGTCCTCGCGCCGCTCGGGCTCCCCGCCGGCTTCGAGGCCTGCCTCGCCGCGCCGGAGACCCAGGCCAAGATCGACGCGGACGTCGCGCTGTATGGGCGGATGGAGGCGCGCGGGCTCCCCGCCACCTACGTCGGGCGGCGGCTCGTGGTCGGCTACAACCCCGATCGCCTCCGCGATGCGCTGCGGCGCGAGGCCGCCGGAGATCCGCTCAGCCTGCCGCTCCCGCTGCTCTTCGTCGCCCTCTTCGGCGTCTCCGCGGCCGCCGTGGTCGTGGGCAGCCGAGATCGTTCGCGCGGCGCGTCGGGCGGGTCCGCCGCGGCGCCCCCGTCGTCGGCGGCGGCGCCGTAAGCCGCGCCGCGCCGCGCCCGCCCGCCGCCTTTCGCGGCCGGTCGGCGGGTGACAGAATAGCTCATGAGTGATCATCCCGAGCTAGCCGGCAAGCTCCCGCTGGAGTTCTTCCGGCAACTACCCAAGACCGATCTGCACGTTCACCTCGACGGCTCCTTGCGCCTCGAGACGATCATCGACCTCGCCCGCAGCAACCGCGTCGAGCTCCCGACGTACGAGCCGTCGGAGCTGCGCCGGGTGATGAACCTGGGCCAGAACTGCGGCTCGCTGGTCGAGTACCTCAAGGCGTTCGACATCACGCTGCGGGTCCTCCAGACCGAGGAGGCGCTCTACCGCGTCGCCTACGAGCTCGCGGAGGACGCCGCGCGCGAGAACGTCCGTTACATGGAGGTCCGCTACTCGCCGATGCTGCACACCCGCCTCGGCCTGCGCCTCACGAGCGTCGTCGAGGCGGTGCTCTCGGGGCTCAGGGCGGCGCGCGACGCGCTGGGCATCGAGAGCAACGTCATCGTCTGCGGCATCCGGAACATCTCACCGGAGTCGTCGCTGGAGATGGCGGAGCTCGCGGTGGCCTACAAGAGCCGCGGCGTGGTCGGATTCGACCTCGCCGGCGCCGAGTACGACCACCCGGCGAAGCACCACAAGGCGGCGTTCCAGCTCGTGCGCCAGAACAACATCAACTGCACCATCCACGCCGGCGAGGCCTACGGCCCCGAGTCGATCGCGCAGGCGCTGCACGTCTGCGGCGCGCACCGGATCGGCCACGGCTGCCGCCTGCGCGAGGACGGGGGCCTGCTCCATTACATCAACGATCACCGGATCCCGCTCGAGTGCTGCCCGTCCTCGAACGTGCAGACCGGCGCCGTGCGCGACCTCGCCTCGCACCCGCTCAAGCTCTACCAGAGCCTCGGGCTGCGCGTGACGGTCAACACCGACAACCGGCTCGTCACCGACACGACGGTGTCGCACGAGCTCTGGCACTGCCACACGAAGATGGGATTCGGCCTGAAGGAGATCAAGTCGACCATCGTGGCCGGCTTCAAGAGCGCCTTCCTGCCGTTCCACATCAAGCAGGCTTACCTCCGCCGCGTGACCGAGGAGCTCGAGCGCTTCTCCGCCGACGGCTCGATCCGCCCCGCCCCGCCGCCGGCGCCCCCTGGCCACGAGATCCTCGAGCTCACCCCGATGGACGGGAAGGACGGCCGGCAGGCGGCGCAGACGCCGGTCGAGAAGGCCCCCAACTGACGCGCTGGCCTCCCCGCGCGGCGAGGGCGGCCGCGGGGCGCGCCCGGGCGGGGCTCAGCCGCCCTTCCACTCGGTCCGCTGCACCACGGGCAGCTGCAGCGCGCGCTCCCGGTCGAGATCGAGCGAGCCGAGGTGGATCGCGATCGGCGCCTGCACCCACTTGAAGATCGATCTCGAGAACAGGGTCGCGAACTTCTCGGCCCACGCCCGCAGCGCCGCCGGGTCCTTGTCCGGGAACAGGCTGGGGAGCGCCGCGGCCAGCTCGTCGGCGGCGAGCTTCTCGGCGCCGTAGAGGTAGAGGCACGCGTCGAGGACCTCGAACGGCATGAGCTCGGCTTCCCCCGACTGGTTCTCGGCGAGCTCCGGCCCCGCCGTCGTGGCGAGCGTCTGCTGGATCCCCTTGAAGCCGAAGCGCTGCGAGAGGCGCTCGATCAGGGCGATGACCACGGTCTTCGGGAGGTTGGCGATCACGCTGAACGCCCCCTCGAGATCGCCGCCCACCGTGGTGTAGCCGAGCGCCTTCTCGCTCATGTTCCCCGTCTGCAGGAACAGCGCGCCGCTCGTGTTCGCCCAGTTCCACATGCGCCCGCCGCGGATGCGCGCCTGCACGTTCTGCCGCGTGAGCTCGGTGAGCTGCCGGCCCTCGCCGACCATCGCCTGGGCGGCCTCGAGCTCCCGGGGGAACGCGTCCTCGATCGGGATCACCGCGAACGAGGCGCCGAGATCGTCGGCGATCTGCGCGGCGGCCCGGTGCGTCGCGTCGCTGGAGTAGCGCGACGGCATGAAGAACGCGTGGAGCGACGCCTTCATCTGCGCCCGCAGCGCCTCGCCCTCGAGGCCCGGGTGGAGGAGCTGCACCGCGCGCCAGGCGACGAGCAGCGTGAGGAGCGAGTCGCGGCCGCCCGAGAGCGCGAGGCCGATGCCCTTGAAGGCGCCGATCTTGCGGTAGTAGTCGGCGACGCCGAGCGCGAGCACCTCGTAGAAGTCGTCGAGCAGCTCGTCGCGCGCCGAGATCGCCGGCAGCGCCGCCGAGGGCAAGAACGGCGTCGTGCCCGGCGGCGGGGCGGGATAGGCGAGCCGCGAGCGGTCCGCGGTCTGCCCGGGCGCCCGGAGGACCTCCACCATGTGCGGGGAGGCGCGGCGGAACTCCTCGAGGTCGCTGCGCCAGGTGCTCGCCTCGCGACGGCAGCGCGTCGTCCGGTCGAGGTCGACCACGGCCGCGGCGTACCCCTCGCGGAAGCGCGGCGCCTCCAGCATCGGGCGGCCGTTCTGGTTGATGAACCCGCCGCCGTCGAAGACGAGCCCGTCGTTGCCGCCGACCAGGTTCGCGTAGGCGATGGTGCACTGGTTGTCCGCCGCGCGGGTCGCGATCATCTCGCGCCGGGTGCCCGTCACCCCGGCGCGGAACGGCGACGCCGAGATGTTGCAGATGATCTCGGCGCCCGCGTAGCAGCGGCGCCGCATCGGCCCATCGGGCGACCAGATGTCCTCGCACACCTCGACGGCGATCGTCCCGAAATCGAAGGCGAGGATGCGGTCGCCGCAGATCACGCCGTCGGCGTCGAGCTCCATGAACGGCATGCCGCGCGAGAACGTGCGCGCCTCGTAGAAGATGTTGTACGTGGGCAGCTTCTCCTTCGGGGAGAAGGCGAGCACCTGGCCGGCGTGGACGACCGCGCCGGCGTTGAAGAGGTCGCCCCCCACGCCGACGGTCACGCCGATGACGAACACGGTGCGGAGCGACGCGGTCTCCTCGGCGAAGCGGCGGAGCTCGCGCTGCTGGCTCGCGATGAACGCGGGCCACTGCACGAGGTCCTCGGACGCGTAGCCGCCGATCACCTGCTCCGGGAAGACCGCCAGGGTGACGTCGTCGCGCGCCATCGAGCGGGCGAGCGCGAGGCACCGGTCGGTGTTCGAGCGGACGGCGCCGACGGTCGCGTTGACGTTGGCGATTCCGATCTTGACGAGTCGCATCGGGCGGCAGCCTAGCGCGGCAGCACGGCGCTGAGCAGGGCGAAGAGCTTGTCGATCTCCCCGGGCGTCACGCGCCGGTTCGCCTTCACCCGGTCTCCCTCGGCGAAGAACTCGACCGGGTCGACGACCCGGACCGTCACGACCGCGATGCGGAACGAGGTCGCGCGCTCGATCTCCTCGTTGAGGAAGGCCGCGTCGCGGGCGGCGTCCTCGGGGCTCGCGCTCGCCCCGTCGAGCGCGACCGTGGCGCCGCCGTCCTTGGTCAGCGTCACGGCGGCCTCGAGCGATCTCAGCGTCGGCGGCACGCGGGGCGCCTCGCGCGGCCCCCGCAGCGTCCGCGCCGGGTCGATGGCCGCGGCGAGCGCGGCCTCCTCGCCGACCGGATCGGGGAAGCCGCCCGTGCCGATGAAGCGCCGCGCCTCGCGCGCCCGCGAGACCGGCAGCACCACGAGGAAGTTCGGCTCCACGGTCGCCACCACGCGGGTGTGCCCCTTGAGGGTCACGCGCACGGCCGGCACGCCGAGCCCGCCCTCCTCGGCGCCCGGCGGCTGGCTGCGCGAGAGGAGCGTGTCGAGCCCCGCCTCCAGCCGCTCCGGCGGCACGTTGTGCTCGAGGACGATCACCGCCTCGTGGGCCGCGTCCGCGCGCGGCGCGGTGACGAAGGCGCGCTCGAGGTCCCGCTCCGGATCGAGCCCGGTGCCGGCGAGCACGGGGCCCCACAGGTCGAGCGCCGCGAGCCGCGCCATGATCGGGTGGCCCCGGGTCCGGTCGGCGAAGACGAGCACCGAGACCTTCCCCCCGGCGATCGACTGCGCGATCGCGGCCGCGTTGCGCGGCTTCGGCGGCGGCGGCGCCTCCGCGCCGACCGGCGCCGCCGAGGGCGCGGAGCCGCACGCGACGACGGCGAGGGCGAGGCCGAGCGCGAGGAGCCGCAGCGGCAGGAGGCGCATCGCGGCGAAGAGCCCTTGACGAACGGACGACATCACCCACGCGACGTTACCGGCACCCACCCGATCCTGCCAGCCGGGCAAGCCTCTTCCGCGGGCGCGCGCCGCTCGGCGAGGCGGCCATCCCTCTTCCTCGCGACGGGACCTGGAGTAGGATGCCCCTCCCCGCGGTCCACGCCGAGCCCGTGCGCGCCGCATGGATCCGTGTCTCGCAACGCCGCGGACGCGGGGCCCGACCCACGTTGAAGAGGAGTGTCACCCCATGGCGGTCCGTCCTTCCGACCTGCACGCGATCCCCCTGTTCGAGAGAATCACGGAGGACCACCTCGACGAGCTGATGAGGGCGTTCCAGCGCCAGGAGGTCCCGTCCGGCCACGTGCTCTTCGAGGCCGGGAGCGCGCCGGCGCACCTGTTCCTCCTGGTCCAGGGCGAGGTCGCGCTGCTCGAGGGGGGCGAGACGCGCTTCCGCCTGAGCCCCATCTCGCCGATCGGCGAGCTCGGCGCGCTCACCGGCTTCCGGCGGACGACGACCGCGGTGACCACGCAGCCCTCGGAGATCTGGCGCATCGGCGTCGCCGCGCTGCAGGACTTCTTCGAGGAGCACGGCGACGTCGCCTACCCGTTCTACAACAACCTGCTCAACGTCGTGGCCGGCAAGATCCGCCGCGACGCGCGGCGGCTCGAGGAGGTCCGCGCGAACCTCATCCGCACGCAGCGGGCGATGAAGCGGCTGCTCGAGCTCGTGCTCGACAGCGAGGAGACGCCGCTCAGCAAGGTCATCTGCGCGACGCTCGAGGAGCTCATCGAGAAGAACCGGCGCTCGCACTACATGGTCGAGCCGGCGCACACGCTGAAGAGCTCCGTCCGCCTGGACAGCGGCGCGCTCGTCCCCGTGGTCGAGCTCTCCGACGGCTGGCTGCGCCTCGCCGGCCTCCGCGACGCCGAGAAGGGCGCGCACTGGAGCGGCGTGCTCATCCTGCCCGCGCGCGAGATCCCGGTGAGCGGGACGGTCGACGCGATCGACGATCACGGCGCGGTGGTGCGGCTCGATCTCCTGATCGACGAGTACGCCGCCGCGCTCCAGGACTACCTGACGCGCCTCCAGATGCTGGATTTCGTGGTGTGATCTCGCGCCGCGCGGCCGCGATCCGCGGCCGCCGCGCGCCCTCGCCGCGCCTCGCCCGTCGCTCGCGCGCGCCTCGCCGCGCCTGGACCGCGCTTCGATCGCTCTCGGACCGTTGTCAGACCGTCGACGACCGTTGCCAGGATCGCGCCGGGTGATCTACGGTTCCCGGAGCGCACGCTCCTCGGAGCGCTGAGCCGAAGTGGCGGAATGGCAAACGCGGCGGATTCAAAATCCGCTGTCCTCACGGGCTTGTGGGTTCGAGTCCCACCTTCGGTACCGATGCGGAATCCCTGGACGAGGCGCCTCTGCGCGGGGCTCGTCTTCTGCTGGTGAACGCGCTTGCGGCTCCGGGCCGTTCCGGCGGGGTGAGGGCGCCTGCGGTCGACCGTCGGCTGTCTTCGTCGCGCGGCGCGCGGCGGGGCCACGGCGCGGCGGGGGCCGGCCGTCCGTGACGTCGGGCGATCCTGAACGCCGCGGTCCGCCGGAACAAGCCGCCGTCGGGCTGCTACGCTCGGCGCGCATGTCGCGTCGGACCCGAGGCATCGAGCGGCTGGGCGCGTTGATCCAGCGGGAGTCGTCGCTCTCGGCGCCGACGGAGGTCGACACCGCGCCGATGCCGTTCCGCGAGTGGGAGGCGGCCGTCGGATCCCGGATCGCCGCGCGCGCGCGGCCGCTCAAGCTGGAGCGCGGCGTCCTTCACGTCCGCGCGGCGAGCTCGACGTGGGCGCAGGAGCTCTCGATGCTCGGCGACGTGATCACCGAGCAGCTCCGCGCGCGCGGCCTCGCGGTGCAGTCGCTCCGGTTCCGCGTCGGCAAGGTGGAGCCGGTCGCGCGCCCGCCGTGGCGCGAGGAGGTCCGCCCCGCGCCGAAGGAGGCGCCGCTCCCGGTCGAGGTGCGGCAGGAGCTCGGGAAGGTCGCCGATTCCGAGCTGCGCGACGCGATCGCGAAGGCCGCCGCGAGGAACCTCGGCTGGCAGGAAGCAGAGGCGAGCGCGAGCGCGAGCGCGCGCCCTCGCAACGAGCCGCCGGCCCCCGCCGCGGCCCCGCCGCAGCCCTCCCGGGCGCCGGCGCCGCCGACGTCGTCGATGCCGGCGACCTCTCGGGCGACCGCGCGCGCAGCCGCGCCGCCGGGCCCGCGCGCGTCACCGCGAGCCGCCGCGCCGGCGACCGCCGCGCCGGACGACGAGGCGGCGGCTACTTCGCCGCGACGAGCCGCTCGAGACCCTCGATCCGCTGCATCAAGAACCGCTCGGTCGGACCGAACGAAGGAGCCATCCGGCGCAGGTCGTCGAGGTAGATCCTGAGCGGCTGGATATCGAGCGACTTCACGCGGCGGACCACCGTGTAGAGCTCGTCGACGACGGGGCCGGGCAGCGGGCGGCGCGCGATCGTGAAGAGCTCGAACGCGTAGTTGACCCACGTGCCCTTGGTCGTCGCGCCCGCGAGGCGGGCCGCGTAGCGCGCGGCGAGCTCCGCGGCCGGCATCTCCAGCGGCACGTTCGTCCGCGCGCGGCTCAGGATGTCGATCAGCACGGTCTGCAGGATGCGCTCGGCCTCCTCGCTCCGCCCCATCGCGAGCGCCTTGTCGGCGAGGCTCGCGAGCAGGCGCAGCGACTGGAAGCCCTTCGAGCCGCCGTCGCCCGTCGGGCTCGTGAGCTCCGTCGGGTCGTCCGACATTTTGCGCATCTCGGTCAGCGCCATCGCGCCGAGCGTCGCGGTCGCGCGCCGGAACTCGACCCCGTAGGCGTCGTGGGGCCGCGACTCCTCGCCGCCGTAGAGCAGCATCTCCTGGCTGCCGATGATGATGCGGTCGCCGTCGACCAGCTCGCGCTGGCCGGAGATGCGCGTGCCGTTCACGTACACGCCGTTCCTGCTCTCGAGATCGAGCACGGCCACGCCGTCGCTGCGCACCTGCAGCGTGGCGTGGCGCCGGGACACCAGCGGATCGTCGAGCGAGAGCTGGCAGTCGCCGCTCCGGCCAATCACGAAGGGCCCTTCGGGGAGCTCGAAATCGTGCGCCAAGTACCGGAGGCGGAAAGGCATGGTCTATTTCAGTGCGCCGAGGCGCTCGAGCCCTTCGATTCGCTGGAGGATGAACCGCTCCGCCGGGGTACGTTCTCCCGCACGCTCGCGGAGCCGCTTCGCGTAGCCACGAAGGATGGACATGTCGACGGCCTTCACCTTGCGCAGGACACTATACAGCTCATCGACGAGGTAGGCGGGGAGCAGGAGCTCGAGCCGCGTGTTCAGCTCGAAAATATAGTTGATCCACGACCCCCGGCCGGTGGCGGCGGCGAGGCGGGCGGCGTACGTGCTGGCCTTCTCGACCAGCTCGGGCTGGACGGCGCCGACGCCCCCCTCCCGCGCCTTGGTGAGGATGTCGTTGAGCGAGCGCTGGAGGATGCGCTCGGCCTCGTCGACCCGCCCCAGGGCGAGCGCCTTGTCGGCGACGCTGCCGATGAGGCTCAGCGCGTGCACGCGCTTGTCGGGGTGCTGCGGGATCAGCCCGGGCAGCGACCTGCGCGAGGCGATCGCCGTCGCGCCGTCGTCCTCGCCCGAGGACATCTCGCTCATGTCGACCGTGCGCGCGTTCTGCTGCCGGGTCCACAGCGGCGCGCTCCGCGGCGAGTGCGTCGAGCTCGGCTCGATCGCCCCGAGCAGGAACATCTCCTGCCCCCCGATCGCGATCTTGTCGCCGTCCGACAGGATCTGGCGGCCCGTGATCCGGGTCCCGTTGATGAGCACGCCGTTGCGGCTGCCGAGATCCTCGATCGCGACGCCGCCCTCGCCGACGGTCAAGAGCGCGTGCCTGCGCGACACCAGCGGGTCGTCGAGCGACAGCTGACAGTCGGCGCTCCGTCCGATGAAGAACTCGCCGAGCGGCACCTCGAGATCGTGGGCGAGGTAGCGCAATCGGATGCCCATGATCGAGCCATACCAACAGCCCAACAGGCCGTCAAAAGCCAGCTTCTGGGCCGCGTTGCAAAGGTTTGCAAGCCCACAAGAACGCCCGTTGAACGCGGACGGTGAAGTCCGTTACCGTCGTACAGTATCACACCGGCGGGCGCTGCGCGATCGACCTGGTCGGACTTCAGCGGTGGCTCGAGAGGACCCGGAGCAGCGTGAGGATGAGCCGCGGGTGGGCGAGCAGGCCGTAGATCTTGAGGTCTCCGCTGGCCACGAGCCGCGCGAGCTCGCGCAGGGGGCCGCTCTGGCGGCGGTGCAAGAGGCCGAGCTTCGGGAAGCTCAGCCAGCGGTGGAACGCGATGTCCGGGAGCCGGAGCAGCGCCGCCTCGTCGCCGCAGAACGTGACGGAGGGGATGCCGATGGCGCCGTCGTGGATGGTGAGGCGCCCGTGATCGAAGCGCATCGTCATCGACGTGGCGGTGTCCTGCGCGACGACGAGCACCGAGCCGCGCAGCGCCCGGAAATCGGACAGGCGCCTCGGATCGCGGCCGAGGTGCTCGCGGATGAGCCGGCCGAAGTGGGCGGCGAGGGCGTTGTCCTCCGCGCCCGGGGCAAGATCGACGATGGGCTCCATGGTGTCGCGCTCTCGCGTCGGGAGCGGCGCAGCGCCGCCCCCCGTCTCTCTGTGGCCGATGCGCTCTCCGGCAAGCCGCGTCGCCGCGCGCACCCCGGCGGACGGCCTGGGCGGCGGTGGCGCGCCCTGTGAGACGATAGGCACGACGGGCGGCCGAGGGTCAAGCGCGGCGCCGCGCGGGCGCCGCGCCTCACCCGGCGGCGCGCGCTCCGTCCACCCCGATGTCGCGGCGGAGCACCTTGCCGTCGAAGTCGATGGCGCTCGCGGCGCGGAACGCGCGCTCCCGCGCCTCCGCGAGCGAGTCGCCCGCGGCGGTGACGGCGAGCACGCGGCCCCCTGCGGTCACGATCGCGCCGTCCCGCTCCGCCGTGCCCGCGTGGTTGACGAAGGCGCCCTCGACCGCGGCCGCGGCGTCGAGGCCGCGGATGACGTCGCCGGCCACGGGCGCCGTCGGGTAGCCGCGCGCCGCGAGGACCACGGTGAGCGCGTGCCGGCCGGGGGCGACGCGCGCCGCCCCGGGGTCGAGCGCGCCCGCCGCGGCCGACGCGCAGAGCTCGGCGACGTCGCCCTCGAGGAGCTCCATCAGCGCCTCGCACTCGGGATCGCCGAAGCGGACGTTGTGCTCGAGCAGGATGGGGTCCCCCGCGGGCGTGATCATCAGGCCCGCGAACAGCACGCCGCGGAAGGGCCTCCCCTCCGCCCGCATGCCGTCGATCGTCGGCCGGAGGATCTCGCGCTCGACGCGGGCGGTGAGCTCGGGGGTGACGCGGGCGCTCGGCGCGAACGCGCCCATGCCGCCGGTGTTCGGCCCGGTGTCGCCCTCGCCGACGCGCTTGTGATCGCGCGCCGCCGGCAGGACGAAGATCGCCTCGCCGTCGCTGAGGGCGTGCAGGCTGGCCTCCTCGCCGACGATCGCGTCCTCGAGGATCACGGTCGCGCCGGCGTCGCCGAAGCGGCGATCCACGAGCATGTCCTTCGCCGCCGCGAGCGCCTCGTCGACGGTCGCCGCGACGACGACGCCCTTGCCGGCGCAGAGCCCGTCGGCCTTCACGACGATGGGCGCGCCGCGCTCGCGGATGATGCGGGCCGCCTCGTCGAAGGAGCGCGCGATCTGGAAC
Source organism: Sorangium sp. So ce836 (assembly GCF_028553905.1). Classification (NCBI taxonomy): domain Bacteria; kingdom Pseudomonadati; phylum Myxococcota; order Polyangiales; family Polyangiaceae; genus Sorangium; species Sorangium sp. So ce836. The sequence continues at coordinate 14,107,249 of NZ_CP102233.1, forward strand.
GGCGCGGTCGGGATCCGGTGGCGGGCGGCGAACTCCTTGAGGAACGCCTTCGACCCCTCGAGGCGCGCCGCCTCGCGGCTCGGCCCGAACACGGCGACGCCCGCGGCGGCGAGCGCGTCGGCGACGCCGGCGCAGAGCGGCGCCTCGGGGCCGACGACGACCAGGTCGGCGCGCTCGCGGACGGCGAGCCGGGTCGCCTCGTCGGGCGAGAGCGAGGCGAGGTCGGCGCGGCGGATCGGGGCGCGGCCGGGGCCGCCTTGCGCCGTCGTGCCGGCGTTCCCGGGCGCCACGATGACCTCGGCGACCGAGGGCGATCGGGCGAGCGCGCGCGCGAGGGCGTGCTCGCGCCCCCCCGAGCCGAGCACGAGGATGCGGCGATCTGACCGGCGTGGTTTGGCAGTGGAGCTCACGCACGCGCGCTACCACGCGGCGGCCCTCGCTGTCGAGGCGCCTCGCGCGGTCGCCCGTCCGGGAGGGGGCCCCGCGGCGCCCGACATCGTGATAGAAGCGCCCGCAGGGCGCGCGGCGCGGCTCGGCCAGGGCCGCGAGCGCGCGCCGCCGGGCCTCCTCGCGCGGGGACCGGAGGGCGGATCCCTGAACATTCTGGAGGGGACAGCGGGCGCGAGCCTCGGCACCGAGGGGGCAGCGGGCGCGGATCCCCGCCGTGGAGACGAGCGATGACTCACCGGGCTTCGTGGGATGAATACTTCATGCGCATCGCCGAGGTCGTCGCGTCCCGGGCGACCTGCGACCGGAAGCACGTCGGCGCGGTGATCGTGCGCGACAAGAGCATCCTCGCGACCGGGTACAACGGCTCGATCCGGGGGCTGCCCCACTGCGACGAGGAGGGGCACCTCATCGAGGACGGCCACTGCGTGCGCACGATCCACGCGGAGGCGAACGCGATCATCCAGGCCGCGCGGAACGGGGTGCGGATCGAAGGCGCGATGGTCTACGTCACGGCCTCGCCGTGCTGGGGGTGCTTCAAGATGATGGCGAACGCGGGCATCTCGCGCGTCGTCTTCGGCGAGTTCTACCGCGACGAGCGCATCTTCCGGTTCGCCACGGAGCTCGGGATCGAGCTCGCCCCGCTCACGCGTCGCGAGACGCCCGCCTGAGGCGTTGCGCGCGCGGGCGCGCGGTTGAGCGAGCCCTCGCGCGACTTGCGCGGCGGCTCGCGCAACGCTGAGGCGACGCTCAGGCCTTGCGCGGCCGCGGCAGCCCGTACACCCGGATGCGCTCGACCAGCGTGCGCCGCGAGATCCCGAGCAGCGCCGCGGCGCGCGTCTGGTTGCCCATGCACTGCTCGAGCGCCTGGACGATGCGCTCGCGCTCGTGGGCCTCCATGGCGTCGCGCAGCCGCGTGGGGCCCGCGCCCGCGCCGTCGAGCGCGCCCTTCGCGCCGTCGGGCACGCCCCTCGCATTCCCTTGCGGGGAGCTCGGGGACGCGGCCGCCGGGGCGGGCGCCTGAGACGGTTGCGCCGGAAGGGTAGGCTCATGCGAGGGACGGGCGGGATCGGCCAGCGAGGAGAGGAGCAGGTGCTCCGGCCCGATGGGCGCCCCGTCGGCGAGGATCACCGCGCGCTCGATCACGTTGCGCAGCTCCCGGATGTTGCCTGGCCAGCTGTGGCGCTCGAGCGCCGCCAGGGCCGCGGGCGAGAGCGGGACGGCCGCGGCCCTGGCCTCGCTGGGGAAGAGCTCCTTCGCCGTGCGCTCCGCGAAGAGCTGCGCCAGCGCCGGGACCTCGCCGGGGCGCTCGCGCAGCGGCGGGAGGGTGAGGGTCACGCCGTTCAGCCGGAAGTACAGGTCCTGCCGGAACGCGCCGCGGCTCACCTCGGCCTCGAGGTTGCGGTGCGTCGCCGAGATGAAGCGGACGTCGATCTTCGTGGGGGTCAGGCCGCCGACCCGCATCACCTTCCGCTCCTCGATGACCCGGAGCAGCTTGGCCTGGATCGAGAGCGGCAGCTCGCCGATCTCGTCAAGGAACACCGTGCCCCCCTCGGCCGTCTCGAGCAGCCCCGGCTTCGCCCGGACGGCGCCGGTGAAGGCGCCGCGCTCGTGGCCGAACAGCTCGCTCTCGAGCAGCGACTCGGAGAGCGCGACGCAGCTGAGGCGCAGGAGCGGCCGGCCCGCGCGCGGCGACGCCTTGTGGATCGACTCGGCGAGCACCTCCTTGCCGACGCCCGTCTCGCCGAGGATCAGGATGTTGATGGGGCCCTTCGCGACGCGCTCGGCCAGCGCGTAGATGGCGCGCATCGCGTCGTCCTTGACGATGACGTCCTTGCGCGCGCCCCGCTCGGCGTCCTTCTGCCGGAGGATGACGCGCGCGGCGCCCAGGTAGATCACGTCGCCGGGCGCGAGCTCGACGGCGCCGCGCGCGGGCGCGTCCTTGCCGACGTCGATGAGGCGCTCGGTCGCCGCGCTGCTGTGCCGGGTGCGCACGCGGGTCCCGTTGCTGCTGCCGAGGTCCTCGACCCGGAGCGGCGGGCCGAGGTGCAGCACCGCGTGCCGGCGCGACACCGAGGAGTCCGGGACGCAGATGCCGGCGTCCTCGTCCCTGCCCAGCACGACGCTCCCGGAGCCCGGCAGCTGCCGCGTGCTCATCGAGCCCTGGGTGATGATCAGGACCTCGAGCGGGCCACCATCGCGGGAAACAAACTCCGGCTCAGCCACATCGCACCCCAGAGTCGCGCCGGGCGCCCGAGGGCGCCCTTCCACTGCACGCGTGCGATCCGTCCCGGGGACCGTTGCGGCAGCTTGCGCAGGACGGCGGCCAGGACCGAGGGCGCGCCTTGCAGGCGGCTGCGTAGCATGGACGCGCGCGCAGGGCGACTGCTGTCGCGCTCGCCTCGCCGCCTCGACCACCGGCGGCGGCGCGGGGCGGCGATCGTCGCCCCGCGGAGGCGGCGCGCTCCCGGCGTGGTGGCCTGGGCGGTAGGATTTGCGCGGATGATCGCGGGAGACCCGTTCGGCTGGGTGGGCAGCACCATCGGCGGCAAGCTGCTGGTGGACGCCGTGGCCGGGGAGGGGGCGTTCGGCGTGGTCTACCGGGCGACGCACCTCGGCTTCCAGGAGCAGGTCGCGGTCAAGTGCTTGAAGATCCCCGCGGATCTATCGCTGGAAGAGCGGGGGGCGCTGCTCGACACGTTCGAGCGCGAGGCGCGGCTGCTGCACCGGCTCTCGCGCCGGACGACGGGCATCGTCCAGGCGCTCGACGTCGCCGCCGCGACCTCGCCGGAGGGCCACTGGACGCCGTACCTCGTCATGGAGTGGCTCGAGGGGGAGACGCTCGCGCAGCACATCGACGCGCGGAGCGCCGCCGGGCGCGGGCCGTACCCCGTCGACGAGGCGATCGAGCTCCTCGCGCCGGCGGTGTCGGCGCTCGCGATGGCGCACGACGAGCGCGTCTCGCACCGCGACATCAAGCCGGCGAACCTGTTCCTCGTCGGGGTGCCCGGCGCGACGACGATCAAGGTCGTCGATTTCGGCATCGCCAAGGTGATCGACGCGTCGATGCCGCTGTCGAAGGCGCTCGTCGAGACGAGCCGCTCGGCGACGCCGGCGGCCGGCGGGGCCGCGACCGACACGACGCAGGAGCTCGCGGCGTCGCGGACGCTGCACGCGTTCACCCCGCTCTACGGCGCTCCGGAGCAGTTCGACCCGAGGCTGGGCGCGACCGGGCCCTGGACCGACGTGTTCGCGCTGGGGCTCATCCTGCTGCAGCTCGCCTCGGGCAAGCAGCCGCTCGACGGGGGCGACTGGGCCGATCTCTACCTCGCCGCCGTCGACCCGCGCAGGCGTCCGTCGTTCGCGGGGCTGGGCGTCGCGGCGAGCCCAGCGCTCGAAGCGGTCATCGGGCGCGCCGTCACGGTCGAGCCCGCGGCGCGCTTCCGGGACGCGCGCGAGCTCGGCGCGGCGCTCGCGCGCGTCCCGGAAGCGCGCCGCGGCGCCGCGCCGAGGCCCTCCGATGGGCTGGCGGCCACGCTGCCGAACGCCGCTGCCGCGCCCGCGCGCGCCGCGAGGGCCGCGCCGCCGGCGGGCGAGTACCGCGTCTGCACCGTGCTCTCGGCGGAGATCGTGGCCGGCGGCGACGGGCAGGCGCCGCTCGATCCGGAGCAGGAGCTCGAGCTTCGCGAGGCCTGCTTCGCGCTCGTCCGCGCGCGGGTCGAGGCGCTCGGCGGCGCCGTGAGCGGCCGCGGCAACGGCGCCGTCTCCGCGCTGTTCGGCGCGCCGCGCGCGACCGACAACGACGCCGAGCGGGCGGTCCGCGCCGGGCTGGAGCTCGCCGCGATCGACGCGGCGTCGCTCGGCGCAGAGCTGCCGCCGGGGTGCCGGCCGAGGCTGCGCGTGGGCGTCAGCACGGGGAGGCTATTCGTGAGCGGCGCCGCCGGGCCGGGCGCCCCGGTCGACGCCTCCGGCGAGGCCCTGAGGGCGGCCGCGCAGCTCCAGCAGGCCGCCGCGCCGGGCGCGGTGCTGATCGCGCAGCCCACGTTCCGGCAGGTCGCCGGCCTCTTCGAGGTCGAGCCGCAGGGCGGCGACGCGCCGAGCTTCCGCGTCCTCAAGCCCGCGAGCGCCTCGATCGCCGGCTCCGATTTCCTCGGTCAGGGCACCCGCTTCGTCGGGCGGGCGGCGGAGCTGCAGCGGCTCTCCGACGCGCTGGAGACCGTCGTCGCGGAGCGGCGCGCGATGTTCGTCTCCGTGATCGGCGCGGGCGGCGTCGGGCGCAGCCGCCTCCTGTCGGAGATCCGGGCGATGGCGCCCCCGCAGGGGGGCCCGTGCGTCGTGCTCGGCGCCGCGTGCTCCTCGCTGTCGATGGATGCGAGCTACCACCTCGCCGCGTCGCTCCTGCGCGCCCACTTCCGCATCCAGGACGACGACGCGCGCGACGTCGTCGTGCGCAAGCTCAGGGCCGGCGTCTCCGGGGCAGGCGCGGGCGGCGACGCCGGCGGCGCGCCCCATCCGCTCGCCCTGGAGGACGCGCTGGCCGAGATCGCGGACGTGCTCTGCCCGCGCCGCGCGGCGCCGGTCGCGCCCGCGACCGCGATCGTCCCCGACGAGGGCGGCGCGGACGTCAAGAAGCGGGTGGCCGCGGCCGTCGCGGCGCTCCTCGGGGCCATGGCCGCGCGCGGGGCCGTGGTCGTCCTGCTCGACGACATCCACTGGGCGGACGACGCCAGCCTCGACCTCTTCGACGACCTCGCCATGCGCCTCTCGGACGCGCCGCTGCTCCTCGTCGGCGCCGCGCGGCCCGAGCTCTACGAGAGGCGGCCGCACTGGGGCGAGGGGAAGGCGAGCCACGCGCGCCTCGATCTCGGCCCGCTGTCGCGGCGGCACGTCGAGGACATGGCCCGCGATCGCCTGCGCCTCGCCGCGCGCTGCTCCGCGGAGGCCATCCGCGCCCTGGCCGAGCGCGCGGAGGGCAACCCGCTCACGCTGACCGAGACGCTGTACCTGCTCATCGACGTCGGCGCCCTCGAGCGGCGCGACGGCGAGCCGTGGATCCTGCACGAGGAGAAGCTCGCCCGGCTCTCGTTGCCGGCGACGATCCAGGGCATCGTCCAGGCGCGGCTCGATCGGCTCGACGGCGAGGCGCGGGCCGTCCTGGCGCATGCGGCCGTGGTCGGCAGGACGTTCTGGAAGGGCGCGATCGACCACCTCCGCGGCGTCGCGCCGCAGGGCGGCGGCGCCTCGAGCACCGCGGACGTGCTGCGCCGGCTGCGGGATCAGCAGCTCATCCGCGCGCGCGACGCGTCGACCTTCCCCGAGGACTGCGAGTACGTCTTCGCCGAGGCGGCGACCCAGGAGATCGCCTACGACACGCTCAGCCTCAAGGTGCGCCGCGCGATGCACCGCGCGGTCGCCGCCTGGCTCGACGGCATGTCGGCGGCGCCGCGGGGGCTCGGGGAGGTCGGGGCGGCGCTCGCGGCGCTGCACCACGATCGCGGCGGCGACGCGCGGAGCGCCGCGCTCGCCTACGCCCGCGCCGCGGCGAGCGCGGCGTCGCTCGGGCAGAACGCCGAGGCGCTGCGCCACTTCGCGCGGGTCCGGGAGATCCACGCGCGCGCCGAGGCCGGCCCCGAGGCGGGCGGCCCCGAGGCGCGCGCCCCGTCGGCGGCCGCGTCAGCGGCCGCGTCGGCGGGCGGCGAGCGCCGGCTGTTCGCGTGGCACGAGCGCGCCGGGCTCCTGCTCGACGCCGGCGACGCGCTCCGGCGGGCGGGCCGCCTCGACGAGGCGGAGCGCGCGTACCACGAGGCGCGGGCGCGGATCCTCCGCGTGGAGCGGCGCGCCTCCGCGCCGTCGGCGCGCGACCCGAGCGCGGCGCTGCTCTGGGACGCGCGCGTGGATTACCGCCTCGCCCTCGCGCTCAAGGTGCGCGGCGCGACGGCCGAGGCGCGCGCGCTCGTCGAGCGGGCGATCGCGCTCGCCGAGCGCGGCGGCGCCGCGCCGGAGGCGCTCCCGATGGTCGGCCTGCTCGCGGCGCTCCACCGGCGCGACGGCGATCTCGACGCCTGCCGCGCGGCCGCGCTCCGGAGCCTGCGCGTCTGCGCGGCGCTGCCGCCCGGCGACGGCCGCCGCCGCGAGGCCGCGTCGCAGCTGCTCCTCGCGCTCGGGACGGTGTTCTACTCGCGCGGCCGGCTGGTGCAGGCCGAGCGCTGCTACCGCCAGGCCGCGCGCGCGGTCGACGAGCGCGCGTCCCCGCAGGCGCTGAGCTTCGCGCTGAACGGCGTCGCGGCCGCGCTGTTCGCGAGGGGCGACCTCGGCGGCGCCCGCGAGGTGTTCGCCCGCGCGCTCGCGCTGAAGGAGCGGCTCGGCGATCTCCAGGCAATCGCCTCCGGGCACAACAACCTCGCGGAGGTCGAGCTCCGGCTCTCGCGCCCGCGCGCCGCGCTCGAGCACGCGCGGCGCGCGGTGACGCTGGGCGAGCAGGCCGGCGCGGGCGCCGACCTCCCGGACGCGTACCGCAACCTGGCCGCGGCGCTGCTCGCGGTCGGCCACGTCGGCGAGGCGCTCGAGTCCGGCTGCGCGGCGCTGCGCCTCGCCGAGGTGGGCGGCGGGCGCGTGTACCTCGCCGACGTGGCGCTCGGCCTCGCGACGATCTGCCGCGCGGGCCTGCGCGACGCCGCGACGCGCCCTCGCGCCGAGGCCGCCGCGGCGCAGCTCTCCGCCTCCCTGGCGGCGCATTTCGTGGAGGGCGAGCTCGCCGCGCGGGCGCGCGAGTGCCGCGCGGTGCTCGCGGGGTCCTGAGGGGCCGCGCCTCTTCTCGTTGGGCAGCGCGGCGTGCCGCGCAGGAGACGTTCGTCATGATGAAGGCTTGGAATCAGGCAGCTCTCGTTTTGACCGCCGTGGCCGCGCTCGGCCCGGCGGCGCTCGGGTGCGCGTCGGACCCTGAACCGACGAAGGGCGCGTGCCCGGGCGCGCTCACGGCCTCCGGCGCGTGTGTCGGCGTCCCCGCCGGCGCGCTCTGCGACGGCGACTTCTGCGCCGGGTCCGTCGATTGCGCCGAGGTGATCGAGGTCGCGAGCCCCGCGGCGCTCTCGCCGGCCGCCGCGGCGGCCGAGCCCGGGGCGTGCATCGCGCTCGGCCCCGGCGCCTACGGCTCCGTCGATCTGCCGCCCGGCGTGAGCCTGCTGGGCAGGGGCGCCGGCTCCGTGACCGTGGCGGCCGTCTCGCTCGCGGCCGGCGACGGCGCCGTCCTCCGGGGCCTCACGGTCGGCGAGGGCGGCGTCGCGGTCGCGGCCGGCGCGCGGGCGCGGATCGAGGCGGTGCGCGTCGCGGCGAGCGCGGCCGACGGCGTGACGGTCGGCCTCGGCGCCACGCTCGACCTCGTCGACGCGGCGATCGAGGGCTCGGCGCGCTACGGCCTGAGCGTGTTCGACGCCGACCGCGTCTCGGTGGCGCGGTCCGTCGTCTCCGGCTCGCGGGGGCCGGGGCTGTGGGCGCAGTGCACCGGCGGCTGCGACTGCGAGGCGACGGTGGATCTCGAGGTCGAGGACACGGTCCTCCGCGACAACAAGGTCGTCGGCGTGTCGCTCGTCGGGGCGCGCGCCTCGCTGTCCCGCGTCGAGGTGAGCGGCAACGGCCTGAGCGGGTTCGATCCGAGCGGCGGCGTCTCCGTGTCCAGCTGCTCGAGCCTCGAGGCGACGTCCCTCAAGGTGGCCGACAACAGCGGCTTCGGTCTCCTGATCGACGGCGCGAGCGCGGCCATCGGCGGGGACGGCGCGGGGTTCGAGGTGAGCGGCAACCAGCCCGGGATCTGGATCCAGAACACGACGCCGGAGCAGCCCGTCGCGCTCCGTGGGGGCGTCCTCGAGAAGAACAGGGCCATCGGCCTGGGGATGAGCGGCGAAGCGCGCGGCATCATCATCGACGGCATGCGCATCGCGGGGACCTTCGCCGACTCGGCGGTGGTGAGCGCGAGCGGCGAGCAGGCGCAGGAGGTCGTGGGCGACGGCGTGAGCTGGCAGGAGCGGGCGCAAGCGGCGATCCACGGGCTCGTCCTCAGCGGCAACGGGCTCGAGTCCAGCAACCCGTCCATCACCCCGTCGCGCCGGGCGAGCGTGCTCATCGACGGCGACGTCGGCCGGGACAGCCGCCTCGGGGCCATCACGCTCGAGGGCGGCGACGAGGAGGCGGGCATCGTGCAGCAGCGCCTGGCCGCCGGCGGCGTCAGCCCGCTGCGGAGCACGGATGTCCCGCGCATCACGACGAGCCCGGACGCGCTCTTCTCCGTGCCCGTCGCGCCCATCGCGCCGGCGGCGCTCGAAGCGCCCTGACGGCCGGTCGCGCCCGCGGCAGCGACCTGGCACCGGGCTCCGCGGCCGCGCCCGAGGTGGGGGCGGGAGCGCATCGAGCCCACAAAAAGCAAGTGGGCCCGCCACACTCGCTTTCCGCTACCGTTGCTCCCTTCCGGGCCTGGCGGGGTTCACGGCGCGCTGTCGGCGGACCCATGAGGTTCAGGCTTTCGCCTGACGCACGGACTACGTAGTCGAACTTCGGCGCCGTGTCGAGCCCCATGAAGCGCGCGGCGGCGCGTCGACGGCGCCACGGCACCTCGGCCGCGCGGCGAACACCCGGAGGCCATGCCTCGCCGGGCTCTCCCGCCGGGGGCCATCCGGCTGCAGTCGGAGTGCAATTCAGCGCGGGACGCGCGCGGGTGTGGGGGGCGCCGGAGCGCGCGTCGCCCGGGACTTGCCTCGTTCGGGAAGCCCCGTACGCTTGGAGGTGTCGTGGATCCGTTCGATTCCGAGGACGAGGGGCGGAGCAGCCGGCTGATTCCGGTGCTGCTCTTCACCGGCTCCGCAGCGCTGGCCGCGGCTGCGCTCCGGTTCGCCTGGCAGCAGCCGGTGATCATGGCGGCGGTGCTCGGCCTGGTCCTCGCGTTCGCCGCGGCCCGCTGGCTCGCGCGCCGCAAGCTGCGCCGGCTGCTCCGCTCGGGCGACGTGCGCTCGGTGCTGCAGCGCTGGTCGCCGACGCTGCACCGCATCCCGCACCCCGCCACGATGGCGCCGCTCATGACGGCGACGGCGTTCGCCGCCTACGGCTGGGTCGAGAAGGCGCGGGCGGCCATGGCGGCGGCCGAGCGGGGGCCGGCCTGGGACGCGGCGCTCGAGCACCGGCTCTTCCTGGACACGCTCCTCTACACCTTCGAGGGCGATCGCGACGCGGCCCTCGAGCGCGCCGGTCGCCTGGAGCGCCTCCCGCTCCCGAACGTCAGATCTCCTTTCCGCGACCGGGTGGTCACCTTGCGGGCGGCGGCCGGCGCGCTCGCCCGCGCCTTCGCGCACACGAGCGTGCCGGGCGACCGCGCGCTCCTGGAGCGCGCGAGCGAGGTCAGCCCGCTCGTCTTCTGGGCCATGCGCTACGCCGCGGCCGTCATCGCCATCGACGAGGGCGAGCTCACCCGCGTCGGGGAGCTCCTTGCCGATGCGCCCTCGTGGCCGCAGGAGTCGACGTTCCGCGCCTTCCACGACGAGATCGCCGATCGCGCCGGCCTCCCGCGCCCGGCGAGCGCGTAGCGCGCCCGGTCGTCGCGCGCGGGCCGCGCGCCGCTCGCCGGCCCGCGCCGCCGCGCTGCCCGGCGGCGGCGCGCTCGCCCGAGGGCCCGCTCAGCCCTGGAACAGCGTGCGGATGTAGCAGTACGCGCGCGCCTCGGGGGCGGCGGCCTCGGCGCCGTGCGGCGGGTCCGGCACGAACGCGCCGAGCGCGCCGAGCGCGCCGTCGATCGCGAACGTGCGCAGCACGATCCTCACGCGCGCGCCCGCGAAGCACGGCTTGCGGTAGGCGACCTCCACCCTGCGGGCGAGCAGCGCCGTGCCATGCCCGTGCTGCGCGAGCCGCCGGAGCGCGGCCTCCGCGAAGAGCCGCGGGTACACGAGCGAGTTCACGTGCTGGTTCCCGTCCGTGTGATCCAGGCCGAAGGCGATCGAGATCGGATCCAGCGTCGGCTCCGGGTCGAACGGCTCCGCGCCCGCCGGCAGGCCCATCAGCGCCTCCGGCGAGCGCCAGGCGTAGCGCTCCGGCGGGACGGGCGGCAGATCCGGCGCGTCGAAGCGCAGCACCTTGCGCGCGCCGGGTTCGGCGAAGGGCCGCGTGAAGACGTGCTCCGCGAACACCCGGCCGACCTGGATCGGCTCGCCGGCGCCGGGCGGCGGTGGGCCGTAGGTCCGGCTGCGGCGCGCGCTGGCCGAGAGCCACATGGCCAAGATCAGCCGGTTCACCTCCGACGCGGCGTCCTCCGTGCGCGCGAGCTGGTAGCTGCCCTTGAGCTCCAGCGGCTCCCGCGCCGCGACGGGGCCGTCGCCGCCCTCGATGATGAGGCGGGTGAGGATCGGGATGATCCCCTGCGCGGTCATCAGCGCCTCGATGGGGCTCGCTCGCAGCAGCTTCACCCAGATCGCGGGCCCGAGGCCGTGCGGCAGCGCGTCCAGCATCACCCGTCCGTTCTGGCTGACGTCCTCGAAGCGGAGGTGCATGACGGCGTTCGCCTGCTGCTGCTCGGGGACGTGGGGCTCGTCGGGGAAGTAGTGCATGGCCCTTCTCCATAGCTGACGCTCCAGCGCGCCGCATGGCCGCGCGCGTGAGCGCGTCCCCGCGGGGCGGGGGGTAGCGGCGCGCGCGTATGGCGCGCGTATGGTACGATCGGCGCGTGACGCTCCTGAAAATCGCCCACATCGGCAACCCCGTCCTCAGGCAGCGAGCGCGCGAGGTCACGCCGGAAGAGCTCTCCTCTCCCGCCATGCAGGCGTTCATCGACGACCTCGTCGAGACGATGCGCGACGCGAACGGCGCGGGCATCGCCGCCCCTCAGGTCCATGCGCCGCTGCGCATCTTCGCGGTCGAGGTGCAGAACAACCCGCGATATCCGTACAAGCCGAACATCCCGCTCACGATCGTGGTCAACCCCGTGATCGAGCCGCTCACGCAGGAGACGTTCGAGAACTACGAAGGGTGCCTGAGCGTCCCGAACCTGAGGGGCGTCGTCGATCGCGCCACCGAGATCCGCCTGACCGGCCTGGATCGCGACGGGAAGCCGATCGACCGCGTCGTGCGCGGGCTGTCGGCGGGCACCTTCCAGCACGAGAAGGACCACGTCGACGGCGTGCTCTTCGTCGATCGCGTGAAGGATCCCCGCACGCTCTGCACGTGGGCGGAGTTCGACCGCTACCACAAGCAGCCCTTCGTCGAGCGCATCGTCCCGTTCATCCAGCGGATGGGCGGCTGAGGTGCGTCGCCGCGCGGAGCCTGCGCGATGCCCTTGAGCGCTGCGCCGGCGGCGCGACGGCCCCGCGCCGCGCGCGCGATCGCCGCGCTCTCGCTCGGCGCGCAGGCGCTGCTGCCCCTCTCCGCGTGCGAGCCCAGGGAAGCGGCGACGGGCGCGCAAGCGCCGGCTCCGTCCGAGCGCGCTCCGGCGGCGGTCACCCTCCTCTACACGACCGACGAGCACGGGTGGCTCCTGCCCGCCGCCGAGGAGGGCAAGGTCGTCGGCGGCGCGGCCGAGGTGCTGGCCGTGTGGCGCGCGCGGGAGGGCCATTGCGCGGGCCCGGCGCCCGGGGCTCCGCCCCACCTCCCGCCAGCGCCGGCCTGCAAGGACCCGTCGACGCTCGCGCTCTCCGGCGGCGACAACTGGACCGGCCCCGCGATCTCTTCCTATTTCCTGGGCGCGCCGATGGCCGACGCGATGGCGCGGATGGGCTACGCCGCGTCGGCGTTCGGAAACCACGAGTTCGATTTCGGCAGGGACGCCTTTCTCCAGAACCGGACACGGTCTCGCGTGACCTACCTGGCGGCGAACCTGCGCGTGACCGATCCAGGGCTCTCCGCCTTCGCACTGCCTTCCTTCGCCGTGTTCGAGCGGCGCGGGCTTCGCATCGGCGTCGTCGGCCTCTCGACCTCGCGCACCCGCGAGGCCGCGACGGCGAGCCGCTTCGACGGCATCGATTTCGAGGGCGAGGAGGCGGCGCTCTCGCGCGCCATCCCCGAGGCGTGGCGCGCCGCGCCCGACGCGCTCGTGCTCGTCGCGCACCAGTGCCAGGACGTGCTCGCGCCGATCCTCGCGCGTCACCCCGAGTGGCGCCTGTCCTTCGTCGGCGCGGGGCACTGCCACACGAGGGCCGAGCTGCGCGTGGGCGGCGTCCCGCTCGTCAACCCTGGCTGGCGGCTGCGCAGCTACGCCCGCGTCTCGCTCGACATCGACCCCCGCCGTCCGCTCCAGCAGCGCGTCGTGTCGGCCGCCGCGGAGGTGGTCGACGTGGCCCACCCGGAGGGCGCGTCCGCGGCCCCGCCGGACGAGGCGCTCGCCAGGGCCGCCGCAGGCTGGCAGCGTGAGCTGGACGCGGCGCTCGGCGAGCAGATCGGTTATTCGAGCGACGGAATGGAGCGCGACTCCGCCGAGATCCAGCGCTGGATCGCGGGGTCGTGGCGCGAGCAGCTCGGGGTCGACATCGCGATCCTGAACAAGGACGGCATCCGGCAGGCCGTCCCCAGGGGGCCCATCACGAAAGCGACGGTGTTCTCCGTCCTCCCGTTCGACAACAAGCTCGTCATCTGCTCGCTGCGGGGCAGCGACATCCTCGAGACGCTCCGCCACCGCGACGCGGTGCTCGTCGGCCTATCGCCTTCGGCCGGCGGTCGTTACGTCCTGCACGACGGGCGCCTCTTGGACGAGGAGCGCCGCTACACCGTCGCGACGATCGATTTCCTCTACTACGGCGGGGACGGCTTTCGCTTCCAGGCTCAGGACCCGTCCCCGCAATGGACCGGCCTCGACTGGCGCGCGCCGGTGATCGCGTGGACCAAGGCGCTCGGCACGAGCTCGAGCGCCCCGCTGGACGCGCGCTTCCGCTAGCGCCCGGCCGCACGCCCCGCGATCGGCGCGGGGCGTGCGCTGCGCTGGCGTTCGGGATCAGGAGCCGCCGCCGGTCCGCTCCTCGCGCTCGATCTGCTCCTGGTAGGCGACGCTGTAGCGCGCCCACGGGCGCAGCTTGAGGCGGCGATAGCCGATGGGCTCGCCGGTGCCCTCGCACATCCCGTAGGTCCCTTCTTTCATCTTGGCGAGCGCGCGATCGATCTCGGCGAGCACCCGGACATCGCGCTCCAGGAGCTTCGACGTCAGCGAGGTTGCGCCTTCGGCGTTCGCCTCGTCCATCTCGTCGCCCACCTCCCGCGAGACGTCGCGCTCCGCGTGCTGCCGCTCGTCGATGTTGGCGACGAGGCTCGCCCGGCGCTCCTCGAGCGCCTGCCTGAGCTCGCTCAGCTGCTCCGGCGTCAGCTCGGGCAGATCGGAGTCGTCCGTATCGGGCGCCGCGCGGCGCACGGGCGGCCTCGGCATGGGGGCTGCCATCGGGGCGTTCCCGGACGTCTCCGGTCGCGCGGGGCTCGTTCCGTCGCGACTCGCACCTTCACGGTTGTTCATGGGTTTCCTCTCATCTCTTCAGGGAGCTGGGCAATCCGCGTACCGGTCTTGAACGTGGGCGGCGAGCGCACGCGCTACGTGCGCCCGCCGGAGGACACGACCGAGCAGGAGCGGCCACGCTGGGCTCCCGCTGTGATAGCGCATCCGCGGGCTTATGGCTTCGTGATGCCGGCCATCTGGAGCCCCGCCGCGAGGAGCGCGCCGATGTCCTCGAGCACGGGCTTCGACACGTTGATGGCGATCTCGGCGCGCGGCGCGGCGCCGCCCTGCTCCTGCGTCGTGATGAACATCAGCCCTTCGCCCTTGTGGGGGAGCTTCGCCAGCGCCTCGCCGAACCGCCGCGCCTCCGGCGGCAGCGCCACCGGCGCCGCGCCGGGGCTGTCCAGGCTCGTGAGGACGCTCTGCACCGTGCGGGTGATGGGGGCGAGCGTCGAGAATCCACCGGAGACGAACTTCCCGGTCTTCAGCTTCTCGAGCCCCGGGCGCGACGCGAGCGTGTCGGTGTCGGGGGCGCCCGCTTTCACCATGGCGAGCCGCCTCAGCAGCTCGCGCTTGTCGTGCCCGAACGCGATCCACGTCGTCTTCTCGTCGCCCATGAGCATGAGGAGGAGGTGCAGCGTCACCGTGACCTTGGGCTTCGGCTTGGCCTTGCCGCCGGGGGCCTGCGCCGCGTCGGCGTCGGGCGACGGCAGCTCGCTCGTGATCTGGATCTCGACGGCGAGCGACGTCTTCCCGAGCTCCTTCGGCGCCTGCACCGTCTTGACCGTCGGCAGGTCCTTCGGATCGACGTCGAGCTCCGGGAGCCGCTTGCGCAGCGCGGGCGTGTTGTAGGCGGTGACGGCGTTCTTCAGGTACTTGATGAGCGCGTCCGGCGCCTCCTCGAAGCCGAACAGGTTCCAGCCGACGAAGCCGCCCATCATGCCGTCGAGGATCTCGTTCGGCGACGGCTTGCCGGTCTTCGCGGCGGCGGGCGGCGCGTCGACGTACCCGTGCGCGGACACGCTGGGCGTCCGGTTGATCGGCAGCGAGAGGACGTCGGCGAGCGCCTTGCGATCGGCGGGCCTGCCGATCTTCTCCTTCTCGAGCCACCCCTCGAGCATCTCGCGCAGCGTCTTCAGGATGCCGGTGTAGTGCGCCGGGTCGTAGCCGTGGTCGAAGAAGGCGCCGTGGCTGTCCTTCGGCACGCGCCAGTAGAGCGCCGGCGCGGGCGCGGCGCGGCTCGCGCCGTCGGCCATCGTCTTCGCGAGCCACGACGACTGGCCCCGCAGCTCCAGGGCCGCCGTGAGGTTCACGCAGGTCTGGTTGTCGACCTTGAGATCGACGACCGCCCTGCCCGCGTCGTTGATCAGCGCCTCGAGCTCCGCCTGGACGGCGGTCGTCGCGTCGGTGAGCGCCCGGTCGAACTGGGGCTGCCCGATCGAGAGCTGGCTCTGCGCGAGGATCGGGAGCCCGCCGAGCTGCTGCTTGGCCATGTCGCCGTACTTCGTGCTGAGCGGGACGAAGCGGACCTCGCCGTGGAGGTCGCGCGCCTCGGGCGCGAGCGTCGGCAGCGTGCGCGCGAGGTACGGCCCGAGCGTCGTCACGTCCCGGTCTCGATCGCCGCAGAGGAGCCGCGCCGGCGTCGAGCCCGCGGACGCGGCGAGGAAGCAGCTCGACGACGCGCGCTCCTTGCCGCCGATCTTCCACATCCCCGGCTTCACCTCGGTCAGGGTGGCGCCGGCCTCGAGCGCGCCCCTGGCCCGCTCCAGCGACGTGAGGCCGAGCGACACGGCCGCGACCGGGTTGCCCCGCTTCGAGCTGTCGTCGAGCGCGACGACGAGGTGGACCGGCGCGTCGAGCGCGACCACCGCGGCGAGCTGGTTCGCGTCGATCGAGGGGCTCACGAGCTCGCTCAGGACGCCCGCGGAGAGCCCCTGCGCGCCGGCCTCGGCGAGCGCCGGCGGCAGCCCGGCGCAGGCGGCGACGCCCGACAGCGTGGCCGCCGGGTTGCTCCAGCGGAGCACGCCCACGATGTCGGCGGGCTCGGCGACCGGGGAGAGATCGAACGCGGGGCTTGCGGGCTGGGAGGGCCCGGCCTTGACCTCGCCTTGTGCTCCTGTCGGCGCGGCAGGCGTGGGGGCCGGCCCGCAGGCGACGGGACCGGCCATCAGGACCAGGGTGGCGAGCGGCAGGAGAGTTCGCATGAGCGCCGGTTATACGGCCCCCGGACATCCGAGTCGACGCCCAAGGAGCGCGCGGCGAGGGGAGATGGCGGTCCGCGCCGCCTCGGAGCGTGAGGCGCGGCCGCAAATGCAAACGAGCGCGGACGAAGCCGCGCTCGTTGCTCGTTCATCGTTGTGCCAATCGCGCCGGTACCATCGGGTACGTCGGTCGCGCGGGTCGCATCGGTCGCGTCGGTTGCGCCGGTTGCGCCGGCTTCACCGGTCGAGGACCGCTCACCCCGCGTCGGTCAGTTCGACTCCTCGAACTCCGCGTCGATGACCGAGTCCTTCCCCTTGCCGCCGGCGGGGGGCGGCGGCTGGCCGCCCGCGGCGCCGGGCGCGGCGCCCCCGCCGTCCTGCGGCGGGCCGGCCTTCTCGTACATGACGCTCGCGATGCGGTGCGCCTCCTTCTCGAGCCGCTCCAGCGCCGCGGTCACGGCCGCGTCGTCCTGCTTCTCGATGGCCGACCGGCTCTCGGCGATGATCCCGTTCAGCGCCGAGACGTCGCTCTCCGGCAGCTTCTCCTTGTTCTCGCTGATCGTCTTCTCCAGCGTGTAGCAGAGGTTGTCGAGCTTGTTGCGCCGCTCGATCTCCTCGCGGCGCCGCTTGTCCTCGGCCTCGTGCGTCGCCGCCTCGCTGACCATCCGGTTGATCTCGTCCTCCTTCAGGCCGCCCGACGCCGTGATCGTGATCCGCTGATCCTTGCCGGTGGCGGTGTCCTTGGCGTGCACCGACAGGATGCCGTTCGCGTCGATGTCGAAGGTCACCTCGATCTTCGGCACGCCGCGGGGCGCCGGCATGATGCCTTCCAGGTGGAAGCGGCCCAGGGTCCGGTTGTAGCGGGCCTCGGTGCGCTCGCCCTGGAGGACGTGGACCTCGACGCTCGGCTGGCTGTCGGTCGCGGTCGAGAAGATCTCCTTCTTCTGCGTCGGGATCGTCGTGTTCCTCGCGATCATCACCGTCATCACGCCGCCGAGCGTCTCGACGCCGAGCGAGAGCGGGGTGACGTCGAGCAGCACGAGGTCCTTCACGTCGCCCGAGAGCACGCCCGCCTGCACCGCGGCGCCGACGGCCACGACCTCGTCCGGGTTCACGCCCTTGTGCGGCTCCTTGCCGAAGAACTTCTTGACCGTCTCCTGGACCAGCGGGATGCGCGTCGAGCCGCCGACCAGGACGATCTCGTCGATCTGCTGCGGCGTCTTCTTCGCGTCCGCGAGCGCCTTGCGGGTCGGCTCGAGCGTCCGCTCGATGAGCGGCCGGATCATCTGCTCGAGCTTCGCCCGGGTGAGCTGCTTCTGGAGGTGCTTCGGCCCCGAGGCGTCCGCGGTGAGGAACGGCAGGTTGATCGTCGTCTCCTGCACGTTCGACAGCTCGATCTTCGCCTGCTCCGCGGCGTCCTTGAGCCGCTGCACGACCATCTTGTCGTTCGAGACGTCGATGCCCGTGTCCTTCTTGAACTCGGCCGCGAGCCAGTCCATGACGAGGTGGTCGACGTCGTCGCCGCCGAGGTGGGTGTCGCCGTTGGTCGAGATGACCTGCACGACGTTGTCGCCGACCTCGAGGATCGAGATGTCGAAGGTGCCGCCGCCGAAGTCGTAGACGGCGATGACCTGCTCGTTCTTCTTGTCGAGCCCGTACGCGAGCGCGGCCGCCGTGGGCTCGTTGACGATGCGCTTCACCTCGAGACCGGCGATGCGGCCGGCGTCCTTGGTGGCCTGCCGCTGCGCGTCGTTGAAGTACGCGGGCACGGTGATGACGGCCTCGGTCACCTTCTCGCCGAGGTAGTCCTCCGCGGCCTTCTTCAGCTTCTGCAGGACCTTCGCCGAGACCTCGGGGGGCGACAGCTGCTTGCCGCGCACCTCGATCGAGGCGTCGCCGTTCTTGCCCTTGCTGACCTTGTACGGGACGCGCTTCGTCTCGTCCTGCACCTCCTCGGCGCGGCGCCCCATGAAGCGCTTGGCCGAGTAGATGGTGTTGGTGGGGTTCGTGACCGCCTGGCGCTTGGCGATCTGCCCGACGAGCACCTCGCCCTTGTCGTCCCAGGCCACGACGGACGGCGTGAGGCGCGAGCCCTCCTCATTCACGATGACCTTGGGCTCCTTGCCCTCCATCACCGCGACGACGCTGTTGGTCGTGCCGAGATCGATGCCGATGATCTTGCCCATGACGTTGAACCCTCCGAGAAATGTTTGCGCGACGGCTTGGTCGCCGCCGGGGGGGCGAGAAGACCCGACCGGCCAGCAGGGCCCGGCTGACAGCTGCCGCGAGCCCCTGCTCCAGAGCCGTCAAAAACCGCTGGGAATTCGGATACTTTCGCCGGATTTCGCGAGCTCGCTGGCTCGCGACCGCGAAACTAACCATGTGCATCCGAGCGTCAACGCCGCCCCTAGCAATTGCCGTGCGCGGGGGCCAGCCGGGCCGGACGCTTGACGGGAGCGCCCTCGGGCCGCAGGTAGAACGTCCGCGCTCCGCGCCGTCGAGCGCCTCGAACCGACGCCCCGGTCCGAGGTGCCGCGTCGATGCGGAGCGGCGGGCTCCGCCGGCCACGCCAGGATCCCTCCGGCCGCTCGACCTCCTCACGCAACCCGCGCTGCAACCCGCGCCGAACGCCCGTCCGGCAGACTCCGGCGGGAGCAGGCGGGGAGCAGGGAGACACGCGGCGCGCTGGAGGGCTTCTTGCGGTCCGAGACGCCCTGAGCTATAGGCGCCCTCCCTCGCAACACCCGAAGGACTCACCATGAAGCCCGGCATCCACCCCGAGTACAAGGCCTCCACGATCACCTGCGCGTGCGGCGCCGTCGTCGAGACCCGCTCCACCCGCGGCAGCTTCACGACCGACGTGTGCTCCGCCTGCCACCCGTTCTACACGGGCAAGCACAAGATCATGGACGTCGCCGGCCGCGTCGACCGCTTCCGCAAGAAGTACGCGACCGCTGGCAAGTAGGCGGGCGGCTCGCCCCCTCCTCGACATCCCTTCTTTACTGACGCACCCGTCACGCCGCCCCCGCCCGGGGCGTGGCGTAGGCCCGCGCTCGTCCCGAGCGCGCTGCCCGGCCCGTGCAGCCGACCCGCGCCGCGCGACCGGCCGAGACGTCGTCTCGCGCGCGCCAGACGACGACGGACGACGGACGAGGTCGCCCATCCATCTTCGCGGCGCTGATCGGCCAGGCCGATGCGAAAGCCGCGTGATGCGCTAGATTGGAACGCGTATGAGCGATCAGCCTGCACGTCCGTATATCGGCGGCCAAGCGGTGATTGAAGGGGTCATGATGCGATCGCCGAGCTCGGTCGCGATCGTCTGCCGGCGCCGCTCGGGGGAGCTCGTGGTGCGCGAGCAGCCGATGACCGCGGTCTCGAAGGGGCCGCGCACGTGGCCGTTCGTGCGGGGGGTCGCGACGCTCGTGGAGTCGCTGCGCCTCGGGTCCCAGGCGCTCCGCTGGTCCGCGGATCTCTACGAGCAGGATCTGGCGGCCGAAGAGGCGGCCTCGGCCAAGGGGCCGGCCTCCAGGCGCTCGAGCGCCGGCCCCGCGAGCGGAGCGAGCCTCACCTCCCTGGCGCTCAGCATGGCCGCGATCGCGACGCAGGACGGCGAGCCCGCGCAGGTCGCGGGCGCCCCGGCGCCCGGCGGCACCGGCGCAGACGGAAAGAAGAAGGGCGGGGGGATGGGCATCATCCCGATCCTCTTCGCGGTCCTGCTCTTCGTGGCGGCGCCTCAGGCCGGCGCCGAGCTGGTCAACAAGGTCTTCGGCCTCGGGCTGGAGGTCACGTCGCCGGGGTTCCAGGCGATCACCGGCGTGGCGAAGCTCGCCATCGTCGTCGCCTACCTCCTCCTGATCCGCCAGATCTCCGAGGTCCGGCGCGTTTTCCAGTACCACGGGGCGGAGCACAAGGCGATCTCCACCTACGAGGCGCGCGAGCCGCTCGAGGTCGAGAACGCGCGCCGCAAGACGGCCATGCACCCCCGCTGTGGGACGACGTTCCTGGTGATGGTGGCGCTCGTGTCGATCGTGGTGTTCTCGGTGGCCGGGGCGTCCCTCGGGGCGTTCCTGCCCAAGCTGCCCGGCGGCCGGCTCGTCGAGAGCGTCGGCTTCTTCTTGATGAAGCTGCCGTTCCTCCCGCTGATCGCCGCGGTGACCTTCGAGATCCAGCGGCTCTTCGCGCGCTATTGCACCACCGGCCCGCTCCGCGTGCTCCTCTGGCCGGGGTTCCTGGTCCAGAAGATCACGACGGCGGAGCCGGAGGACGCGCAGCTCGAGATCGCCCTCGCGTCGCTCCGCGCGACGCTCTGGCGGGAGGAGTCGGTGACCGCGCCGGTCCAGCCCGATCGGGTGTTCGCCGACTACTCCAAGGTGCTGGCCGACCCCGGCTACGCTGGCGCCCACGGCTAGCGCGCGCCGGCGCCGCCGCACGCCGCCGCCGTCCAACTCTCCGCGTCGCCTTCGGATTCCAGATGCTACCTATCGCGAAACTCGAGGCGGTCCAGCGCCGCTTTCAGGAACTCGAGCACCTCATGTGCAGCCCGGCGGTGCTCTCCTCCCCGGCCGAGCTCCAGCGGCTCAACCGCGAGCGGACCGAGATCGAGCCGGTGGTCGTCGCCTTCGCGCGGCTGCGGGACGTCGAGCGGCGCATCGCCGAGGACCGCGAGGCGCTGAACGATCCCGACCTGTCCGAGCTCGCCCAGGCGGAGCTGCCCGAGCTCGAGACGGAGCGGGAGCGGCTCGCCGGCGAGCTCGAGCTGCTCCTCCTGCCGAAGGACCCGAACGACGCGCGCAACACCGTGATCGAGATCCGGAGCGGCGAGGGCGGCGAGGAGGCGGCGCTCTTCGCCGCCGACCTCTTCCGCATGCTCTGCCGCTACGCGGAGACGAAGCGGTGGAAGGTCGAGGTGCTCAACCTGAGCGAGGCCTCGGCCGGCGGCTACAAGGAGGTCGCGGCGCTGATCTCGGGGCAGGACGTCTACTCCCACCTCCGCTACGAGGGCGGCGTGCACCGCGTGCAGCGGGTCCCCACGACGGAGACGCAGGGGCGGATCCACACCTCGACCGCGACGGTCGCCGTCCTGCCCGAGGCGGACGAGGTCGACGTGCACATCGACGAGAAGGACCTGGAGATCTCGATCGCCGCATCGGGCGGCCCCGGCGGGCAGGGCGTCAACACGACGAACAGCGCCGTGCAGATCAAGCACCTGCCGACGGGCATGATCGTGAAGTGCCAGGACGAGCGCTCCCAGCTGAAGAACAAGGCGAAGGCGATGAAGGTGCTCCGGAGCCGGCTGCTCGAGCTCGAGCAGCGCCGGCAGGAGGAGGCCCAGAGCGCGGAGCGGAGGACCATGGTCGGCACGGGGGAGCGCGCGCAGAAGGTGCGGACCTACAACTTCCCGCAGAACCGCGTGACGGATCACCGGATCGGCCTCACGCTGCACAAGCTCGACAAGATCGTCGAGGGGGATCTCGACGAGCTCATCGGCGCGCTGCGCACGCACCGCCAGGCGGAGCTCCTGCGGCGCGGCGGGCTCTCGGGGCCCGCGGGCGGCGCGGTGGAGCCCGCGACGTGAGGGGGACGCCGCCCATCGACCTGGAGGCGCTGTTCGTCGCGCTCGTGCTGGCGCCGTCCACGTTCTCGCGGAACCGGTTCTACTCGCTCTATGCCGATCCCGAGGCGCGCCGGGTGCGGCGGCGGGCGGCGCTGCTCAGGAGCATCGTGCGGCAGCTGGTCGGCGGCGCGGGCCGCGCCGGGCTCGCGCCCGCGGCGAGCGGCGGCGCGCTCCTCACCTACGACGTGCCGTCGCTCGGGCTGAAGCGCACCGCCGCGCTCGACGACCTCGAGCTCGCCGTGCTCCGCATCGCGGTCGCGCGCGGGACGGTCCCCCGCGTCGTGCAGCAGGACGGCGGGGGCGTTGCGCCGAGCCCGCCGTCGGGCGCTGCGCTGCCCGACGACCTGCTCCCGGAGCCGGGGGACACCTCGCGGATCGAGCGCGCGCTCGCCCGGCTGCTGCCCAGGGAAGGGCAGGGCGGCGCGCTGGAGGCCGCTGGCCAGGGAGAGCCGGGGGAGCCGGACCCGGCGACCAGGGCGCTGCCCCGCGACCGGGAGCGGCGCGATACGCAGGCGCCCTAGCGCTGCCTGAGTCGCCCGCCGGCCGCCGGGCCAGGGATGGGGCGGACGCCACGCGGGCGCGGCGGCCCCGAGCAGACCGCCTCGCGCCGCGCGCGTTCCGCCGCGAGGCGGCGGACCGAAATCCTGATAGGGGTTCATGACGCGCGGTACGACGCGGTACTAGGAGGCGACCATGTGCATCTTCTGCAAGATCGCGAACAAGGAGATCCCGTCGAAGGTCGTGCTCGAGGACGAGCACGTCATCGCCTTCCACGACGTGAACCCGCAGGCGCCCACGCACGTGCTCGTCATCCCGAAGCGCCACATCGCGGGGATCGCCCAGGCCACGCCGGAGGACGAGGCCGCCCTCGGGCGGCTGCTGCTCGCCGCGCGGCAGGTCGCGGAGAAGACCGGCATCGCGGAGGGCGGCTTCAGGACCGTCGTGAACAGCGGCGCGAACGCCGGCCAGACGGTCTTCCACCTCCACGTCCATGTCATCGGCGGCCGGCCCATGGCCTGGCCCCCCGGCTGAGCCGGCCAGCGCCGGCTCCGCTCAGCGGACGTCGCGGGCGGCGCTCACCACGGCGTCGAGCCACGCCGCCTCGGCCTCGCCGAGCGGTGGCTGTCGCGGCAGCGAGGTCGGCAGCGCGCGCGGCCGCGACGCGCCGTGGGCGCGCAGGTGCACGGACGTGACGGCGCCGACGCGCCCGCCCACGCCGAGGAACAGCGCGAAGAGATCCGGGCCGACGGCGCGCCGCGGGGCGGGGCGCACCGCGAGCTCGGCGCCCGACGCGAGCCGCGCGGTGAAGCCGGCGACGAGGTGATCGACCGGATCGCTCCACGGATCCGGCGCGCCCGGGGCGCCCGCCGCGAGCCACGCGTCGAGCGTGAGCTCGCGCGAGGCCGCGCCGAAGTCGACCGCCAGCGTGAGGCCGCGCTGCTCGAGCGCGCGCTCGACCTCGCCGAGGCGAGCTTCGCCGGCGGCGTGCACGAGCAGCGAGTCGAGGTCGATCACGGGCGACGCGGGCGGCGGCGGCAGCGGGCGGCGCGCGGCGCGGGCGGCGTCGCGCGGGAGCAGGTTGCCCGGGTTCATGATGCCGGCGGGGTCGAAGACGCCCCGGAGCGCATGGACGACGTCGGCGCCGAGGCCGAGCTCGGCGCCGAGCCGCGGCGCCTTGCTGCGGCCGACGCCGTGGTGGTGCGAGAGCGTGCCGCCGGCGTCGATCGCGGCGTCGAGGGCCGCCCGCCAGGCCGCGTCGTACTTCGCCTCGGCCGCCGCCACGGTCGGCGCGCTGCCCGCGAAGGTGAAGTAGATGCTGCAGCCGTCCGGGTAGGCGTGGGACAGGTGGGCCATCACGAAGACGTGGCGCCCGAGCGCCCCGCGCACCGCGCGGTAGAGCGCGTCGAGGCGCGACCAGGGCGCGGCGACCTCCATCGTGTCGCTGAACGCGCCGGCCATGAAGACGGGCGCCTGGCGGTAGCTCACGCTGTAGCGGTGCGCGAGCCAGTGGCGCGCCGGCTCCTCGCCGAGCGGTTTGGCCCCGGCGCGCCCGGCGATCGCCGCGGCGCGGGCGAGATCCTCGGCGCTCGCGCGCGCCGTGCCCTCGAAGATGAGGATGAGCGTCGCGCCGCGGAGCACGCGCGACCCGACGGCGTCCACGGCCTGGTTGAGGAGCCCCGGCGCGCGCAGCAGGCCGCGCAGCACGGCGGCGCCGGCGCCCGGGCCCCGCGCGCCGCGCGCCGGCGCGGCCGGCCCCTCGGTCGGCTCGTCGCCCGCGCCGGCGTGGCCGTGCTGCCGGCGCACCGCGCCGAGCCGGGCCATGAAGGAGTCGAACGGGTCGTAGAGCCGCGAGACCGCCGGGCGAAGGCCGGCCTGGAACATCTCGCGCATCGCGTTCCACCCGGCCTCCAGCGTGGGGAAGGAGAAGGCGGCGAACGCGCGCGCCGGCGGGGCGGGGTGCAGCCGGAGCGTCGCGGCGGTGACCACGCCGAGCACGCCCTCGCTGCCGATGAGGAGCGGCGTCAGATCCGGGCCGCGCGCGCGCCGATCGAAGCGGACGACCTCGCCGCGGCCGACGACGCACTCGAGCGACGCGACCATGTCCTCGATCTTGCCGTAGAGCCCCGAGCACTGGCCGGCGCTGCGCGCCGCGACCCAGCCGCCCACCGTCGAGCAGAGGATCGACGACGGGAAATGGCCGAGCGTGAAGCCCTCGGCGTTGAGCTCCTCCTCGAAGCGGATGCCGAGGGCGCCGGCCTCGATCTCGACCGAGGGGGCCTGGCGATCGAGCGAGCGGCGGCGGGAGAGCCGCTTCAGGTCGAGCACGACCGTGCGGTCGTCCGGCAGGACGCCGCCGCACACGCCCGAGCCCGCGCCGTACGGCACGAGCGGGAGCCCCTCGTCCGCGCAGAAGCGGACCACCCGGGCGACCTCCTCGGTGGACGCCGGCCAGAGGATCATCCCGGGCCGGTGCTCGGCGATGCGGCCCTCCGTCACGGCGAGGTGGTGCCGCGGCCAGAGATCGCGGGCGTAGGCGATCTGATCGACGGGGGAGGCGCTGGCCGGGATCCCCGGCAGCGCGCGCGAGATCGCGGCCTCGAAGCGCATGCGTCAGGAGCCCCCTAGCGCGTCAGCTGCGCTCGGCAAGGATGATGAGCCGCGGCGACTCCGAGCCGAAGAAGACGCCCGGGTGCGCGGGGTGGCCGGTCACCTCGGTGACCTTGAAGCCGGCCTCGTGGAGCATCTTGCCGAGCTCGTGCAGGCCGTAGAGGCGGATCGAGTAGTCGATCTCGCGCGAGCGGCCGTCCTCGAACATGACCGTGCGCTTCACCTTGAGCCGGCTCGTGAAGAAGTCGACCTGCATCTCATCCATGCAGACGCAGCCGTCGCCCTCGAACCAGACGAGGCTCGGCTGGCGCGACGCCACGTAGTCGCGGTTCACGATGTCGAGCAGGAGCATGCCGCCCGCGCGGAGGGCGCGGCGGATGCGGGCGAGGACGTCCGCGTTCTTCTCGTCGTCGAAGTAGCCGAAGCTCGTCGACCAGCAGTAGACGCCGTCGAAGGTCTCCTCGAACGTCATCTCGCGCATGTCGCCCTGGAGGAAGTTCAGCTTCTGGCCGCGGTCCTGCGCGTCGTCGGCGGCGCGGGCCAGCATGGCCAGCGACAGGTCGAAGCCGACCACGCTGTAGCCGCGGCTCGCGATCTCGATCGCGTGGCCGCCCGCGCCGCACGCGAGATCGAGGATCACGGCGCCCTTCTCGACGCCGAGCCGCTCCTCGATGAAGTCGACCTCGCGGCGAACCACCTTGCTGTCGATCTTGTCGAGCGTGCGCAGGAAGTCGTCGCCGAAGAGCTCCTCCCACCACGGGCGCTTGCGGCGCGCGGCGGGCTCGGTCGACGGGCCGGAGTTCGGCTCGAAATCGAGCGGCTTGGCCGCGGGCGACGCGGGGGGCGCGGAGATGCGCGCCGAGGGATCGCCGTGCGGCGGCGGCACGGACACGGGCGGCGGGGGCGCCGACGTGAACGTCGCGAGATCCGGCGAGGCGAGCGCCTGCGCGCGCGGGCGCCGCGGCGGCGGCGGGGGCGGCGGCGGCTTCTTGGGATGCGCCGCCTGCGCGTCGGCGCGGGCGGCCAGGCCTTCTTCGGTCAGCTCGGCGTCGCGCTCGGGCTCGACCTCCTCCAGCTCGACCTCGCTGCTCTTCGGCGGCAGGGTGATGCGCGTCGGGTCGACCTGTTGTTGCTCGCCTCCGCCCGCCACGGGCGGGGCGCTCGTCGCGTCGGCCCTGGCCTCGTCGGTCAGCTCGGGCTCGGGCTCGACCTCCGTGAGCTCTTCCGGGCTCGACCCGGGTCGCCAGTCGAGCGGGCGCGCCTCGATCTCCGGCGCCGAGGCCTGCGGCCGCCGGGGCTCGGGCTGGAGGGCGTCGAAGGCGGCGTCGCGCGCCGTCGGCGGGCCCTCCGAAGGGCCCTCCTGGTACGGGTCGAGGCCCAGCGCGGTGTGGCGCGAGTCCGGCCCGATCCGGAACTGGAGCGGCGGCCACTCGTGCTCGGTTGGGTCGGTCAGCAGCGGCGGCCTGGCGGGCTCGGGCTGCGGCTCGGCCTGCGAGGTGACCGGCGGCAGGTTCGACTCGATGCTGAGGATCTGGAGCGGCCGGATCACCGCGACCGAGTCCGGGTCGATGATCAGCCCCGGCGTCGGCATCGGCGGAACGCTCGAGGACTTCGGCGACGGCCGCGGGACCGCCCGCGGCGCGACAAGCTCCGCCAGGTTCGGCGGCGGCGCCGGCTTGCTGGCGGTCTTGGGCACCTCGATCGGCGGCTCGCTGGGAGGCCTCGCGCCGGCGGTCAACCATCCGTCGTCTTCCGCCTCATCGAGCCCCAGCGAGCGCGGCGTCGCCGTGTCCGCTTGCGCGGCGCCCGAGTCGTGCGAGGCGCCCGGATCGTCGCCCTGCTGCGCCGCGTCTCCGGGCACGTTCACGAGCCGCCGCGAGCGGCGACGCGCGGTCTTCGCGCCGTCGCCGCGCTCTGCCTCCGTGGCCCGCTCGACCTCCGCGGCCAGCGATTGCCAGGCCCGCCTCGAGGTGGGTGTGGCTGGCAAAGGGGTGCCGTGCCGCGAGCGCTCCGTCGGCGGCCCGGCGATGCGCGGATCGAGATCGAGATCCGGGATCTCCGAGAGCGGCCGGCCGGAGCTCCCGTCGGCCATGCCCGGGATGACGTCGAGGCGCGGCAGCGGCGTGGTCGTCGCGAGCTGCGGGCGCACGCTGGGCGTGCGCTCGGGCCGCGGGGCGACGGACGAGCGCGCGGGGAGCGAGCCCTCTCCCTGCGGCGCGAGCGCGGCCGCGTTCCCTGCCTCGCCCGGCGGGGGCGCGCCGGGTTCTCCGGAGGCGCCGCCTTCCTGGGCGGCCTGGGCCAGGGGGTTGCGCGGCCGCTCGCTCGTCATTGCTTGCCCCCTCCGTCCAGCGGCTCACCGTAGAGGACCGGCCCCGGAGCCCTGCTCCAGGGGGGCGACACCCCGCGCTCCACGAACAGGACCGCGGTGGAGCCGAGGTGGAACTTGCCGATCTCCTCGCCGCACGCGACCGGGAGGGCCGGCGAGATCGGGTGCTCGCCGAGCGGCACGTCGCGCGCGTCGACGGCGCTCACCGTGATCCGTCCGACGATCATCGCGCCCACCATCACGACCGTCACGCGCCCCTGGCGCTCGGTGTCGATCACGATCGCGACGCGCCGGTTGCGCGCGAACAGGCCCGGGATGTGGCGCTCGCCGATCGCGTTCACCGGGAACAGCTCCCCCGGCATCGAGCGGATGAGGCTCACCTGGCCGGCGACGGGCGAGTGGACCCGGTGGTAGTCGCGGGGGGAGAGGTAGACGACCGCGAACTGCCCGCCGTCGTAGCGCGACGCCTCCGCGGGATCGCCCACGAGGTCCTCCACGCGGTAAGGCTGCCCCTTGATGAGCAGGCGCCCGCCCTCGGTCACGGGGCCGATCGCCTCGATCCGGCCGTCGGCGGGGCTGGTGATGGCTCCGGGATCGGAGCAGACAGGGCGCATCCCCTCGCGGAGCTTGCGCGTGAAGAACGCGTCGAAGCTCTCGTAAGGGCTCGTCAGCACCTCGGCGGCGTCCATGTCGACGCGGTACGCGCGCGCGTAGAGCTTGACCACCGCGTTCAAGACGGCGGCGGGTGCCCTGGCGTCGCAGAGGCGGCCAACGGCCCGGGTAATGCGCTCTCGCGGAAGCACCCGCAACAGCTGTGCGGCGGCGTAGGTGGCAACGGTCATTGTGCGGAGCGGCGGTAGCAATGCGGGAAAGAGAGCGGTGCAGGAATGCTAGGCCTCGGGACGGACCTCGGTCAACGCTCGGGTCAGGCGAACCTTTCCGCGCCGGCGCGGTCCCCCCATCCAGCGAAGGAGCTCAGCCTTGACGCGACGCGCGACGCTCAGCGCGATCCGTGGCGCGACCCAAGGCCCGTCCCCCGCGCTCCACGTTTCTCCACGTCGTCGCGAGGGCGTCAACCGCGAAGCGCCGCCCCACGCAAATGGCGGCGCGAGCGCCGGCAGGCCGCGCCGGCCGCGCGCTCCATTCTGAAGCGCCGATCCGGACCCGGCGCTGCAACTTCGATCGGCCCGGCCGGGGGCAGCAGAAAAGCGGAGCGATTTCAAGTCCCTGCGCCCTGGCACGCCGCTCGCTGAAGGGAGCCCAGGAGGCACGCGACGACGATGGAGATCAGGTTCTGGGGGGTTCGCGGGAGCATCGCTTCGCCTGGGCCGGAGACGGCGGCGGTGGGCGGAAACACCAGCTGCGTGGCGGTCCGCTGCGGATCGACGCAGATCATCCTCGACGCCGGGACGGGCGTTCGCAAGCTCGGAGATGCCCTGCTCCGGGAAGGGCCGGTGGAGGCCACGGTGCTGCTCTCCCACCTGCACTGGGACCACATCCAGGGCCTGCCGTTCTTCGTGCCGGCGTACCTGCCGAGCTCGGCGCTGTCGATCGTGGGCAGCGCATACGGGGTCGGGACGCTTCGCGAGGCGCTCTCGACGCAGATGGCGGCGCCGAGCTTCCCGGTCCGGCTGGACGAGCTGGGCGCCCAGATCGCCCTGCGCGAGGCGCGGCCGGGCGAGGCGTTCGACGTGGGCGAGGTCCGCGTGCGCACCGCCAAGCTCAACCACCCGGGCGGCGTGCTCGCCTACCGCCTCGAGCACGCGGGGAAGAGCGTCGTCTACGCGACCGACACCGAGCACTACGCCTGCGTCGATCCGGCGCTGCGCGCGCTCGCGGACGGCGCCGACGTGCTCATCTACGACGCGCAGTACACCCCGGAGGAGTACCGCGGCGACGCCGGGCGATCGAGGGTCGGATGGGGGCACTCGACGTACATCGCGGGCGCCGAGATCGCGCGGGCGTGCGGCGCGCGTCAGCTCGTACTCTTCCACCACGACCCGCAGCGGACGGACGCCGGCGTCGCCGAGATCGAGCGCCTCGCGCGCGAGCTCTTCCCTGCCTCGGTCGCCGCGCGCGAGGGGCTCTGCATCGACGTCGAGGCCGTCGCGCGGGCCGCGTGATGACGCGGGTGACGACAAGGGCGGCGGCCTCTATGCTGGATCCTGCTCCGTTATCCATGTCGCGCCTCTCGCTGCTCGTCGATCTCGCCTCCCTCCTCGCCCGGGAGGTCGACTTCGACGCCCTCCTCGGCACGGCGTGCGAGCGGCTCGCGAGGGCGCTCCGCGCCGACCGCGCCACCATTTGGCTCGTCGACGCGGAGCGCGGCGATCTCGTGACGCGCGTCGCCGTCCTGCCCGAGCTCCCCGCGCTCAGGCAGCCGCTCGAGCGCGGCATCGCGGGGCACGTCGCCAGGACCGGCGAGGTCGTGCGCGTCGACGACGCGGCGCGCGATCCGCGCTTCGATCCGTCGGCCGATCGGGCGACGGGCTACACGACGCGCTCGATGCTCGTCGCGCCGATCCGCGAGGACGCCGCCGCGCCGATCCGCGGCGTCGTCCAGCTGCTGAACCGCGCGGAGGCGCCCTTCGACGAGGAGGACGAGCGCTACCTCGTCGCGCTCGCGACGCAGCTCGCGCGCGCGCTCCTCCTGACGACGCTCCGCGCGGCCGAGGGCGGCGGTCCGGGGGTCGTGCTGCAGGGGCCGTTCAACCGGATCGTCGGCCGCAGCGAGCGGCTGGCCGCCGTGTACGAGAAGGTCCAGCTCGCGGCGCAGACCGACGCGACCGTGCTCCTGCGCGGGGAGACCGGCACCGGCAAGAGCCTGTTCGCGCGGGCGATCCACGTCAACTCGCGGCGCCAGACGCGGCCCTTCGTCACGGTCGACTGCACGACGCTGCCGGCGCAGCTCGTCGAGAGCGAGCTCTTCGGCCACGAGCGCGGGGCGTTCACCGGCGCGGACCGGCGCGTGCCGGGCAAGGTCGAGCTCGCGGAGGGCGGCACGCTGTTCCTGGACGAGCTCGGGGATCTGCCGCTCGACATCCAGGGCAAGCTCCTGCGCTTCCTGCAGGATCGCTCCTTCGAGCGCGTCGGCGGTCGGCAGACGCTCCGCGCCGACGTGCGCGTCGTGTGCGCCACGCACTGCGACCTCGAGCGCGCGGTCGCCGAGGGCCGCTTCCGCAAGGATCTCTACTACCGCGCGCGCGTCGTCGAGATCGACCTGCCGGCCCTGCGCGAGCGCGGCCCCGAGGACGTCGAGACGCTGGCCCGCCACTTCGCGGACGTCTACGCGACGCGGTACGGCAGGCCCGCGCCGCGCTTCGATCCGGACGCGCTCCGCCACATCCGCGCCCACACCTGGCCGGGCAACGTGCGCGAGCTCGAGCACTGGGTCGAGAGCGCGATCGCCCTCGCCCCGGACGGCCGCATCTCCGCCGGGCACCTGCCGGCGCGCCGGCGCGGGGGGGCCCCGCCGCAGGCCGCCGCGGGGCCCGAGGGCGACGATCAGGTCGCGCTGCCGCTCGGCCTCACCCTCGACGAGGTGACGCGGCGCTACGTCGAGGCGATGGTCCGCGCGTGCGAGGGGAACAAGACGGAAGCGGCGAAGCGGCTCGGCGTCGGCAGGAACACCCTGGCGCGCGCGCTCCGCACGAAGAGCTGAGGCGGCGGCGCGGGCGCCTCGGCGCGCCGGGAGGCGTGCGTCACTCCGGGTTCAGGCGGAACGAGAGGCCGACGCCGATGATCCCCGCGACGTAGGACGCCCGCCACCGCTCGACGGAGTCGACCCTCACATGAGGGCGCTCCAGGACGGTGTGCAGCTCGAGGAAGCTGCGCAGCTCGAGGTGGCGAACGAGGCGCCACGCGGCGCCCCCGCGCAGGCCGGAGGTGACCATCCAGGAGAGCTTGCCGTCGTCCGTCGACTTCAGGTCCCCCTCGACGTCCGCGGCGACGACCCCGGTCTGAAAGGAAGCGCACACGAAGACGGCCTCGTCGTGCCTGCAGATCGACATGAGCCCGAGGCCGGCGGTGCTCTCCGGCCCCAGGATCGAGGCGGCGTTCGGGTCGCGGCCCAGCGCCCGGAGCACGCGCGCCTCGACCGACAGGGACGCGTCGAGCCAGCGGAGGGTGACCTCCAGCGAGGGGCCCAAGCTCGCCGCAGGCAGCAAGCCGAACGCCAGCACGGACGACGCGCCGAGCTCGACGACCCTGCGCGGAGCCGAGGAGGGCGGCGTGTCGTCGGCGTGCGACCGAGCCGGCAAGGCGAGGCTCAGCGCGACGACGAGGGCGATGCGATCCAGGTTCGGCACCGCGCGACCGTAGGAGCGCGCTCCAGCGCGACGGAAGCGCGGAGCGCGCGCGCTCGCGCAGAAACCGGCGAGCGCGCGCCATTGCGCCGAGCGGCGGCTTTTCCTCGCGTCGCGGTCGTTTGATCAGCGCGCCCTGCGGCGCGCGGCCTCGCAGAGCGCCGATCGGGTGGGGTCGCTGGGGAGCTCCGGCGGCAGCTTCTCCTCGCAGGCCACCTCGGGGCTCAGCGGGTCGAGCGCGACGCCCGCCGAGAAGGCGCGGCCGCCGTCGGCGCCTCCGTGGAGCAGGCCGTGCAGCGACCACCACCGGCCGTGGCGGCTGTTCACGTCCTCCACGTGCTCGACCAGCGGAGCGGCGCTCGCCCGCTCGCCGGAGGCCAGCAGGGCGGCGGCGAGGAAGCAGCGCACCGCCGGCTCGTGCGGCGCGAGCGCCTGCGCGCGGGCGTGCTGGACCGCGGCGGCGGCGTGGTGGCCGCGATCGTGGAGCAGCTGCCCGAGCCGCACCCGCTTGGCGACCTCCTGCCGGTGCGGCATGTCCCCGCCCGGCGCGAGGTCGGGCGGCACGCTCGCCGGCACGGTGGCGAGGTAGGCGCGCCAGCGCCCGTCCCAGGCCGCGAGATCCGCGCCGGAGATCTCGGCGATCGCCCGCTCCAGATCCGCGTCGCTGCTCGCGTCCTTGAGCCGGCGCAAGAGCTCGGGCAGCGCCGTGTCGCCCGCCTCCCTCGTCCAGTACCGGATGAAGCTCGCGACCTCGGCGAACACGATCGCCGCCTCCTCCGCGCTCGGGAGCATCGCGATCGAGGGGCCGATCTTGTCGAGCGGGCGCCCGAGGCCCTTCTGGATGCCGAGGAAGGCGATCGCGTCCGCGGACGGCACGTCGTCCAGCGGGTCGGGCTCGCGCCAGCGGACCTCCTCGCGCTTGGCCACGCCCTCCTGCAGCCACAGCGGGGCGTTGTCCCGCGTGCCGCGCGAGAGCGCGAGGTGCGTGATCTCGTGCGCGAGCGTGTCCATCCAGGGGTAGCCGTTCGGCGTCGCGCGCGGGGAGAGCATCGTCACCCGCCCCCACTTGGCGATGGCGACGGTGCCCGTCGTCCGCGCCGCGTCCTCCGGCAGGCCCGTCATCGCGGAGAGCGTGAACTGATCCCGGACGAGGTCGATCCGCAGCGGCCGGAGGAGCTCGACCCCGAGATCCTTCGCCAGCACGTCGCGCGTCTTCGCGGCCACCTCGACGAGCAGCGGAACGAGCGCGCGATCGTCGTCGTCCTGGAGCCGCACCCACACGCCGCGCGCCTCGTCCTCGACGACGACCGTCGCGGCGGTGGCGCGGGCGCAGCCGCGCGCGATGTCGCCGAGCGCCGCGCCCTCCGCCGTCGCCGCGAGGTCGGGGCGCGCGAGGATCGCCGCGGCGGCGTCGCAGTCGCCCTCGTAGATGGCGAGCCGGCCGCGCTCGAGCGCGAGCGCGGGATCGGCGGGATCCGCGCCCTCGAGGAGGCTGCGCGCCGCCGGGGCGTCGATCTCCAGGATCGCGGCCCGCGTCCGCACCGCGCGATCGAGATCGCCGACCGTGATGCGGCCGGACGCGGTCGCCGACACGGTCGCGAGCGCGGCGAGGACGACCGCCCGGAGGCCGCGCCTCGCGAGCGCCGTCGCCCCGCGCGGAGCCCTCGCCGGGGCCGCCGTAGCGCCGGCGCGCGTCATTTCAGGAGCCCCTCCGCGTAGCGCTTCACCGCCTCTCGCAGCCGCGGCTCCGAGGCGCTCCCGAGCCCCTCGAGGACGCGCCGACGGAACTCCTCGGGGCCCTTGTGCTTGTCCTTGTCCGGGATGTCGGCCTTCCTCGCCATGTCCCTGTTCCCTTCCGACTCGGCGTCGCCGTCCTGGCTCTGGTCGTCGCTGCGCGACATCTCGAGCAGCCGCTGCGCGTCGCGCTGGCGGTCGTTGCCTTGCTCGCCTTCCCCCTCGGAGAGGGCGCGCTGGGCGTCGCGCATCGCCTGCTCGGCCTCCTCGAGGCGCTCGAGCATCTCCTCCGGCATGCGGCCGTCGCCGCGCTCGCCCCGCCGGCGCAGCTCGCGCGCGCGATCGGCGAGCGAGCCCTCGCGCTGGCTCGAGCGCGCGAGGCCCTCCCGCGCCCGCTCCGCCGCCGCCTGCTGCAGCCGGCGCAGCGCCTCCTCGGCCCAGGCGAGCTCCCGGGCGAGCGCCTGCTGCGCCTCGCCGGCCTCGCGGCCGGCCCGCTCCTCCGGGAAGAAGCCGCCGCCCTGCGCGCCGAGCCGCTTCGCCTCGCCCAGCGAGCGCGCCGCGCCCTGGCCGCTCTCGACCGCCTCCTCGAGGCGGCCCTGCTCCAGCGCGCCGGCCATCGCCTCGGCCTGCTCCCTGCCGGCCGCCGCGGCGGACTCGGCCGAGCCCGGCGCCCCGCCGGGCTGCGGCAGCTCCTGCACCGCCTCGCGGATCGCCTCCGCGTGCTTCTTCGCCTCCTCGCGGAGCGCCGCCACGTCCTCGGGCCGCGAGGCGCGCATGAGCTCCTCGGCGACCGCGTTCGTCTCGGCGGCGTGATCGCGCGCGAGGTCCTCGAGCTCCCGCTCGCTCTGCGCGACGCTCTCGTCGGCGCTCGAGGCCTCCCCGGGATCGGGCGCGCCGCGCGGCGCCCCGGACTCCACCCCGCCGCGGCCGCCGCCGCCGAACGAGGGCTCCGGCCGCCGGAGCCGCGCCGCGAGGTCGCGCGCCGCGAGCTCGGCGTGCGCCCAGTCGCCGGCGCCCCGGGCGCGCGTGACCCTGCGCAGGTCGCTCGCGACGATCTCGCCGAGATCGAGGCCGAGCTCGCCGAGCTTGCGCAGCTCGGCGCCCCCGCCGCCCAGCACCGTGACGGCCGCCTCGAGGCGGATCTCGCCGCCCTCCCGGTCGCCGCCCTGAAGGAGCTCGGCCGCGGCCGCGGCCTCGTCCGCGACGTCGGCGAGCCGCTGCGCGACGGCCCGGGCGTCCCGGACGCCGACGCCGCGCAGGCCGGCGTCGAAGGCGAGCAGCACGCCCTCGGTCTCGTCGAGCAGCTTCTGGTGCGCCGCGCGGGTGGTCGATTTCCGCTCGGCGGCGAGCGCCTCGTCGAGCCGGGCGAGCTGGCCGCGCGCGAGCGACGCGATGCGCCCCCGCACCCGGAGCCCGCCGTAGTCGGCGGAGAGCGCCCGCTCGACCTCCGCCTTCGCGGTCGCCTGCGCCTCGGCCTCGTGCGCCGCGTGCGCCGCGGCGCCGCCCGCCTCCGGCGTCCGCTGGCCGATGCGGTCCGCGAGCAGGTCGGTGAGGGCGTCGCGCGCCTTCGCGAGCGCGGCGTAGCGCCGCGCCTCGGGCTCGCCCACCTGCGGCGGGATGACCACGATCGCCTCGCTCCTGCCCCACTTCGGGCCCTCGATCGGATCGTTGTCGCGCGCCTCGATCCGCACCTCGACGGGCACGTACGTCCTCCGGAAGAACGGATCGCGCGCCCTGAGCTCGTAGCCGCCGCGGTCGATCTTCGCGTCCCCCGCCGGTCGCGAGAGCACCCGCCGCTCCTCCTTCGCGCCGGCGCGCAGGACGAGGTCGACCTCGCGCAGGCCGTGATCGTCGGTGATCTCGTAGCGGAGCGGGATGCTGGGCTCGTCGAGGAGCCTGACCGTGCGCGGCGCGCCCTCGAGCGTGACGCGCGGCGCGTCGTCCGGGATCGACACGACGCGCTGCGCGTCGGCCTGCCGGACGCGGACCTGCCCGAAGCGCGCGGCCGCCTGGAGCGTCGTCGAGTCGCCGAGGGTCCAGTGGGCGATCACGCCGCCCTTGCCGTCGTCGACGAACGGGACCTCGGCGCCGCCGTCGGTCAGCACGAGCGCGCGCCCTGCCCGGATCGGGCGGCCCCGCACCGTGATCACGGTCCCCCGCGGCTGCATCGTCGTCGTGAACGGCAGGAGCACCTCGGCGCCCTCGTGCAGGTACTCGGGCGGCGTGGCCGTCATCTCGACGTCCTCGAGCCACAGCAGATCGAGCGGCGCCTCGCCGCCGCGGGCGGCGAGGACGTCGAGCCCCTCGACGACGCGGGGCGGATCGATCGCGGCGGCCGCGAGCGCCGCCACGCCGAGGCCGAGGCCCGCGCTCGCCCACCGCGCGGCCGACCGCTGCGCGCGCGCGAGGATGCGCGCCCGCGAGGCGCGGCCGAGCAGCCGCCGGAGGTGCAGGCCGGCGAGCTCCGGCGACCCGACCCGATCGTCGGCCGCGGCGCGATCCACGAGCGAGAGCGCCCGCAGGGTGGCCGCGCCGAGCGCCTCGTCCGTGCGGCCGACGATCTCGCGCACGGTGCGCCGGGCGTCGCCGCGCCGCCGCCGCGCGAGGACGACCCGCGCGACGATCGCCGCGAGCAGCAGCGCGAGGCCGGCGCCGGCGAGCCCGCGGGCGAGCGGGGAGCCCACGCGCGCCACGTGCGCCGCGCCGAACAGCCCCGCGAAGGCCGCGGCGGTGAGCGCGCGCCGCGCGGAGGGGTCCACCTCCGCGTCCCAGAGGGAGCGCAGCCGCGCGATGGACAGGGCCGGCGCCTCGTTATCCATGGAGAGGCAAGGGTAACCGGCGGCAGGAGGGGGTCCAGCGGATCGGTGGGATCCTGCGGGGGGCGGGCGCCCGGGCGGTCAGACGTCGAGCTCGCCGTCGGTCATGAACCAGTTGTCGGGGTCGAGGAGCACGCGCCGCAGGTCGTCCGGGAAGCTCGGGTCGAGGTGTACGATGAGCCACCGCGAGCCGACGCTCGGGGGGTGGGGGCGCGAGAAGAAGCCGAGCGCCCGCAGGCGCGCGCTGAACGCGGGCGGCGTCACGACGAGCATCCCCACGGAGACGTGCCCCTCGCGCCGCATCGCCCGGCAGAACTCGAGGAGCAGTGCGTCGAGCAGGGGGCCGCCGTCCTCGCAGAACACGTCGGACATCTCGACCTTGTTGTTCCGCACCGAGTAGACCGCGTAGCCGAGCAGCCGCCCGTCGTGCCTGTCGAGCATGCAGAAGAAGCGGTACCGGACGGTGCCGAGCTGCGCGTAGCGCCAGTTCAGGAACTGGGCGCTCCGCTCGCCGACGATCGGCGACGGCTTCGCCCGCGACCACAGCTCGTCGAAGCGGTGGTCGGCGGCGTCCACGAGCTCGGTGCGCACGCGGCTGCCCCGCGCGAGCAGCGCCGCGGCGTCCCGGAGCGCCATCGAGGCGTCGACGGCGCGCCCGGCGGCGCGCACCAGGGCGTTGTCGGGCTTCACGGTCGCCCGCTGCACGGCGCGCTCGGCGGCCGTCGACAGCGCCTGCGTCAGGGGGGCGGGCGGGGCGCCCGGCGCCGCCGGCTCCCAGAGCGCGCGCCAGCGGGGGTGGGGCACCGCCGAGGCGGCCCGCTCGGCGACCCGCTGCACGACCGCGCTGACGGTGCCCTGCTGCTCCCCGGCCGACGAGGCCGCGAGCTCGTTCAGCTTGTACGCGGCCATGAGGGGCCGCACCCAGATGGTGGAGTCCGCGATCTTCTTGTAGCCGGCGCGCTGGAAGATCGGGAACGAGGCCTTGTTGGGGAAGCCGAACACGAAGTCGACCCCGGCGTCGCGGCAGCCCTTCGCGAGCTCGCGCTGGATGCTCATGGCGGCCCCGGCGATGCGATGCGCCTTGGTCACGCCGAAATCGCCGAGGACGCCGGCCTTGAGCTTCCGCCCGCTGACGTAGACGTCGCGCGGGTAGAACGAGCCGCAGCCGATGATCTCGCGCTCCGGGCCGTGAAAGCCCATCCAGGTCCGCGGGGGGCCCGCCGGGTTCTGCTCCTGGAACCAGCGCATCCGCCGCTCCACGAACTCCTGCGAGACGTCGCCGTGGGCGAGGTTCTCTTTCCAGAGCTGCGCGAGGACGTCCCTGTGCTCGTCCGGCTGGACGCGGGCGGCGCTGTAGACCTTCTCCATGGCTTCCGGTGCGCTCTCCTGGCGCGGCCGAGCGGCGCGCCGGGCCCGTCATGGCCGAAGGCGGCGAGGGCGTCAATCGTGCCTGGCCCGGCGCATCCGTGGGCTTCGCCGCTCCCGGACGCGGCGCGCGGACGCGTTCCGCGCCGGGCGCAGCGAGGCCGCGCGGCGACGGCCGGCGTCGTCGCGGAACGCGAGTACACTCGCGCGATGCTCCGCCGCGCCCTCGCCGCCGTCGCCTGGCTCTCGCTGATCTTCGCCCTGGCCTGCAGCTCCGCGCTCCCGCCGTCCCCTCCGTCGCAGCCGGCGAAGGCCGCGCGGCCACCTGGCGCAAGCGCCGCAGAGCGCCCGCCGCTCGACGAGCTCATGGTCGCGGAGGGCGACCCCGGTCCGGTGCCGGTGACCCGCGCCGATCCGGCGCGCGGCAGCCGGATCGCGCCCGTGACGATCGTCGTGTTCTCCGATTTCGAGTGCCCCTTCTGCAAACACCTGGGCGGCACGCTGCGGCAGCTGGAGCGGAGCTACGGCCCGGAGCAGCTGCGGATCGTGTGGAAGAACTTCCCGCTCGCCTTCCACAAGCAGGCTCGGCCGAGCGCCGAGGCGGCGATGGCGGTGTTCGCGCACGCCGGCCCCGGCGCCTTCTGGGCGTTCCACGACGCCATCTTCGGGGCCGACGAGCGGCTCTCGCCGGAGCTCGAAGCGACGGCGCTCCGGCGGGCGGGGGTGACGCCGGGCCAGGTCAAGCAGCTCGTCGAGCGGAGCGGGGCGGCGCGGAAGGTCGACGCCGACATGGCGCTCGCCGCGCGGCTCGGCGTGGACGGCACGCCGGCGTCGTTCATCAACGGCGTCCTGCTCGTCGGCGCGCAGCCGGCGGAGCGGTTCGCCGAGATCATCGACGCGCAGCTCGCCGCGGCGCGGGCGCTCCGCGCCGAGGGGACGCCGCCCGAGCAGATCTACGCGGCGCTCGCCAAGAAGAACTTCGCGGCGCCCGCCGCGGATCCCGAGGAGGCGGCGGAGGAGGAAGAGCGCCGGGTGGTGCACCTCGTGCCCGTCGGCGGTTCGCCCGTGCGCGGCAAGGACACGGCGCTCGTCACGATGGTGCTGTTCAGCGACTACCAGTGCCCGTTCTGCAGGCGGGTGACGCCGACGGTCGAGAAGCTCGCGGCGCAGTACGGCGACAAGCTGCGCCTCGTCTGGAAGGACAACCCGCTCCCGTTCCACCCCCGCGCCGAGCCCGCGGCGGAGCTCGCGCGGGAGGCGCGGGCCCAGAAGGGGGACGCCGCCTTCTGGCGGGTGAACGACCGCCTCCTCGAGCCCGAGGCCGGCCTCGACGACGCGGCGCTCGAGGCCCTCGCCGCGGAGCTCCAGCTGAACGTGGCGGCGGCGAAGCGCGCCGTCGCCTCGCGCAAGCACGCGGCCGCGATCGAGGCCGACATGGAGCTCGCCGACGATCTCGACGCGGCGGGCACGCCGCACTTCTTCATCAACGGGCGCAGGTTGGTCGGCGCGCAGCCGATCGAGGAGTTCCAGGCGCTCATCGACGAGGAGATCGCCAAGGCGGAGGCCATGGTCGTGGCGGGGACGCCGCGCGCGAAGGTCTACGAGGCCATCCAGAAGCAGGCTGTCCCGCCGGCGCCCCCGCCGAAGGTGTCCGTGCCGCCGCCGCCCAAGGGCCACCCCGCCAAGGGGGCGCCCGCCGGCAAGGTGGTCATCCAGATGTTCTCCGACTTCCAGTGTCCCTTTTGCGCGCGCAGCGTCGCCACGGTGGATGAGCTCATCAAGGCGTTCCCGGGCAAGGTCCGCGTGGTCTTTCGCCACCTGCCGCTCCCCTTCCACGCCGAAGCGCAGCTGGCCGCCGAAGCAACCATGGAGGCGCTCGCGCAGCAGGGGCAGGCCGGCTTCTGGAAGATGCACGATCGGCTCTTCAAGGCCCATGACGCCGCGAACCTCGATCGCGCCGCCCTGGAGCAGCACGCCGCGAGCATCGGGCTCGACGCGGCGCGCTTCGCCCGGGCCCTCGACGAGCGCACCCACCGGGCCGCCGTCGAGGCCGACGCGGAGGCCGCGCGGAGCGCCGGCATCACCGGGACTCCGGGGTTCGTGATCAACGGTTACCTGGTCAGCGGAGCCCAACCGCTCAGGAAATTCAAGAAGGTCGTGCGCCGCGCCCTCAGCGAAGCGAACTGAACGCAACTGGGCGTGAACGGGCGTAAACGGGCGCAAACGGGCGCGAATAGACGCAGAACTGACGCGCGCTGAACGCAAACGCACGTGCGCCGAACGCGGCGTGAGCGCGCGGGGCCGGGGGGGCGCGAGCTCGGGTGAAGGGCTCGTGGGCTGGCGCTCGATTGCGGGCTCCCGGGCCCGGCGCTCGCCCGGCGCTCGGTAGACCGCCTTTCCGTTCGACACGCGCGTTTCTCGGCGCGCGTCTGTCGGTATCGCCCTCCGAGCTCGTGATACGCTGTCCCAATGCCCAAACCGCGCGGTCGAAGGACATCGGCCGAACCCAGGCGCACCGTCAAGGCATCGAGCGGGCGGGCGCGCGCGCAGCCCCGTGACAAGGCGGGCCAGCGCGGCGTCGCCGAGGCGGGCTCGCCGGCCGCGCTGCGCGACAGGCACGAGCGGCCGGCCGCCAGCGCGCGAGCCACGCCCGGGAAGGCGAAGGCAGCCGCCGCGCGGTCGGCCGCGCCGGCGAAGCGATCGGCCACGTCGCGGAAGGTGGCCACGACGAAGCGCTCGGCGGCGGCGAGGAAGGGCGCCGCGACGGAGCGCTCGTCGGCGAGGAAGGGCGCCGCGACGGAGCGCTCGTCGGCGAGGAAGGGCGCCGCGACGGAGCGCTCGTCGGCGAGGAAGGGCGCCGCGACGGAGC
The DNA here is from genome assembly GCF_028553905.1 of Sorangium sp. So ce836. Classification (NCBI taxonomy): domain Bacteria; kingdom Pseudomonadati; phylum Myxococcota; order Polyangiales; family Polyangiaceae; genus Sorangium; species Sorangium sp. So ce836. Next base: position 14,147,477 of record NZ_CP102233.1, read on the forward strand.
GCTCGTCGGCGCGGAAGGGCGCCGCGACGGAGCGCTCGTCGGCGCGGAAGGGCGCCGCGACGGAGCGCTCGTCGGCGCGGAAGGGCGCCGCGACGGAGCGCTCGTCGGCGCGGAAGGGCGCCGCGACGGAGCGCTCGTCGGCGCGGAAGGGCGCCGCGGCGGAGCGGCCGGCGGCGCCGAGGCTCCGCCCCGCGAGGGCGCGCGCCGACGAGCACGCCCGCGCGGCGCCGCCGAAGCGGCGACCCCGCAGCGAAAAGCCCACGAGCGAGGCGGACGACGCGGAGCTCTCGCCGCCCCGGCCGCCGGAGCTCGACTGGGACGACACGCCGTCCGACGGCGCCGAGGAGGCCCTCGCCCAGCGCTGGGCGACGCGGGGCGAGGAGCTCTTCCAGCAGCTCGCCGAGCACGGCGCCTCGCAGCACGAGTACCGCGCCGACCTCAAGGACGGGCGCTTCGTCTGGATCGCGCCGGGCGGCCGCGTGTCCGCCGAGGCGAGGGCGCGCCTTTTGTGCAGCTGGTCGCGCACCACGTCGGTCGCGGTCATGGCGTGGGCGGATCCGCTCGTCAGCAGCGCCGGGATCGAGCGCATCGATGGGATGCCCGCGGAGCAGGACAGCGTCGACGAGGAGGGCGCCTGGCAGATCGCGATGAGGGCGGCCGACGCCTGCGGCGCGGCGTACCTCTACCGCGTGTCCTCGCCGCAGGCCTGGTATTTCCTGGCGCTCGACGATCTCACGTTCTCGCCGAAGCGCGCCTCGTTCCACCCCGGCGCGCCGGTCGGCCTCGTGCTGCGCGCCATCGGCGAGGTCCGCGAGGCGATCGCGTCGCGCGCAGAGCCCGCCGACGTCATCCGCGACAGGATCTCCGCGCTCAGCGACTCGCTGTTCCACCAGGCCAGGTACGCCTACCGCGACACCGACTGGGTCGCGCGCCTCGATCGGACCGGCTCGTGCCTCATGCACCTCGCCAAGCGCATCCCGCGCGCGTGCTTCAGCGCGGTCGCGGCCGGCCAGCGCGTCGACGAGTGGCTCGATCGCGAGCTCGCGCTCGAGCTGATCAACGCCCTCTCGCTCATCGAGGACGAGTGGAGCCTGTTCGGCTGACGGTCCGCCGCCCCGCGCCGCGCGGCTGAGCCCGCGCCGGCGCGCCCCCCTGCCGCGCGCTGCGCGCGGCACCGCTCTTGAAAGATCAACACGATCCAAGGGAGCGGAGGTGAGGGGAGGCGGCGATGGGTCGAGCGAAGCTGTTCCAGGATCGCAGGGACGCCGGGCGCAGGCTCGGGCAGCTGCTCTCGGGGTACAGGAGCGAGGCGCCGCTCGTCCTCGCCCTGCCGCGCGGCGGCGTCGAGGTGGGCTACGAGGTGGCGCGCGCGCTGGGCGCGCCGCTCGATGTGTGGATCGTGCGCAAGCTCGGCGCGCCCGGGCAGCCGGAGCTCGGCGTGGGCGCGATCTCCGAGGGGGGCGAGGTGTACATCGACCGGAGCCTCGTCGCGCTGCTCGGCATCACCGAGGCGGAGCTCGCCGACATCGCGGAGCAGCAGGCCGCCGAGGTGGAGCGCGGGGTGCGCCGGTTCCGGGGCGACAGGCCGATGCCCCGCGTCGAGGGGCGGACGGTCATCGTCGTGGACGACGGCATCGCGACCGGCAGCACGGTGCGGGCCGCGCTGCGCGACCTGCGCAAGCGCTCGCCGAGGCGGCTCGTGCTCGCGGCGCCGGTCGCCGCGCCATCGAGCCTGTCGTCGCTCGCCCGCGAGGTCGACTCGATCGCCTGCATCGAGGAGGACCCCGGTCTCCAGGCGATCGGCGCCTACTACGAGGACTTCTCGCAGACCTCCGACGACGCCGTCGCCTGGCTGCTCGCCGAGGCGCGGCGCGAGCTGCCGCCGTCCGAGGGCGCGGAGCGGCCGCTCCTCGTCCAGGCGGGCCCGGCGGCGCTGCCGGGGGATCTCGCGATCCCGGAGCGCGCGATCGGCCTCGTGCTCTTCGCCCACGGCAGCGGCAGCAGCCGCAGGAGCCCTCGCAACCGCTCGGTCGCGGAGGCGCTCTGGCGGTGGGAGCTGGCCACGCTGCTGTTCGATCTGCTCACCGAGGAGGAGGCCGCGGAAGATCGCCGGAGCGCTCGCCTCCGCTTCGACATCGACCTGCTCTCCCGGCGGCTGGTCGGGGTGACGGACTGGGCGCTCGCGCGCCCCGAGCTCCGTCACCTCGGCGTCGGCTACTTCGGCGCCAGCACCGGCGCGGCGGCCGCGCTCGTCGCCGCGGCGGCGCGGCCTCGCGCCGTGGGCGCCGTCGTGTCGCGCGGCGGCAGGCCGGATCTCGCGGGCGCGGCCCTGACGCGGGTGCGGGCGCCGACGCTGCTCATCGTCGGCAGCGCGGACACCGCGGTGCTGGCGCTGAACCAGGACGCGCTCGAGCGCCTCGCCGGCCCGCGCCGCCTCGCCGTGGTGCCCTCGGCGACGCACCTGTTCGAGGAGCCGGGCGCGCTCGCGGCGGTGGCCCGGCTCGCGGGGGAGTGGTTCGCGCAGCACCTGTCCCCGAGGGGCGACGAGGCGCGGGCGTGACGCGCCGGACGGCCGCTGCGCGGCCGTCGCGGCGGCGCCCTGGGCCGCCGTCCGCGGCGCCGGCCGGCGCGCTGTCTACGTCGAGTTACGCCGCGATCACCTCGAGAGCCAGACCGTGTACGCGTGCGGCATGAACGGCGCGTCGTCGGGGTCGAAGGGGCGGCTCCGGATCATGCTCCCCGCGTTGACGCCCACGATGAGCAGCCCCGCGAGGCCGTCGAGCCCGACCACGGTGCGCTGCGCGCGGCTCTCGCCGAAGATGCCGGCCACCTCGACGCGGCCGGCCTCGGCGCCCTGCCGGTCGACCTTCACGATCGCCCAGCGGAACAGCGCGGGCAGCTCCCAGTCGGCCACGAGGGTGATCTCGGCCGCCTTGAGGTCCGGCCCGCCGGCCGCGCTCTCCGCGCCGAGATCGAGCCAGAGGTAGGTGGCGCCGGTCGGCTCGATCGGGCGCAGGGGCGCGACCCGCCGCGGGAGCGTCGCGTAGGGCAGCGACCACTCGAAGCGCACCCGGCCGAAGTCGCCGAAGCGCTCCACGTCCGACAGATGGGCGCCGTCGCTGCGGCTGCCCACGAACGCCCGCGCGATCGCGAACTCGAGGAGCAGGTCGTCGAGGTCCTTGCCGCGGGACCGGAGCGACGCCCGGAGCGCGTCGAACGTGTCGGGCTCGGCGCGGAAGCGCGCGGCGCCGCCGGGCGTGGCCTGCGCCGCGATGGCGAGCAGCGACATCGCGACCTGCGCCGGCGTCCCGGTGCCGTAGGCGTCGTCGAGGTACCACGGGAAGAGCAGGGCGCCGTCGAGGGCGCCGAGCGCCGCGCCCGTGAGCGCCCGCTCGGGCGCGCGCTGGAAGGCGTCGATCGCGGCGAGCTCCTCGGCCGGGCACGGCGCCGCGATCGCGGCGAGGTAGCTCGCCGCCATGGCGAGCGCGCCCTCCTCGGCCCCGGCGTCGAGGCGCGTCGCGACGGCGTGGCCGAGCGCGTACGCCGCGTCGGACGCGCTCGAGCACCCGCCCCGCCCCGGCGCCGCGACGATGGCGAACGCGCTCGCGGCGTCGAACCGCTCGCCGATCGCCCTGAGGTCGTGCCCGACGCGCGCGGGGCGGCGCGGGCCGCGCTCCAGGTACAGGTCGTACGCCGGGCTTCCGCCGCGCGCCCCGTCGGGGAGCGGCCGCGGCAGGCCGAGCGCGTCGTAGGCGCGCATCGCGGCCTCGAGGTCGGCGAGGCTCTCCAGGACGGCGGCGCCGGGGACGCCCGCGGGCGCATGCGCGCAGACGGGCAGCGCGAAGGAGCAGGCGCGCTGCGGGACGTCGCGCTCGTCGGGGCGCTGGACCGGCGAGACCACGGGGCGGCCTTCGGCCGGCGGCTCGGCGGCCTCATCGGCGGGCGCGCCGGGCTGCGCGCCCGCCGCGGGCGGCGGCGGACCGGACGGCGCCGCGTCGGGCGCGCGCGCTGCCGCGGCGGGGGGGCCGCCGAGGGCCGCGGCCAGCGCGAGCAGCGCGAGCGCGCACGGCGCCCTGCGCCGACGCGCGGGCGCGCGCTCCCGACGTCCGGGGGGGGCGTGCGCGGGGCACGGTCTCGACTGCTCTTGGCGTCCTGGCGGTCTTGGCTCTGTGTGACTGGATCGGACGCTCACGAACATCGCTGCACCGTCGTATTCCCCAAGCGAGGAGATGTCGAGCGGCCGAGGTACAAAGGATGCCAGGATGATAAAATTGTGGCTTCTCCTCGCGTTCCTGGCGTCCTCGTGATGCTGTCTCTGCGTGAATGTGCCAGGCATCACCAACGACGCTGGGACCCCTTAAGGCATTTCCGGACGCCCACGGCACGTGTCTTGAATCTCCGCCGCTGAATGAGGGCCTGCGGCGCGCGCTTCGCGGGGAATCCCGTGCCATGCCGCAGAGGCTCACGCATTGTGCTGAATGTGCGCCGAACTCGCTCCGGTCCAGGATCATCCTCCAAATCGACTGGATCTCGCGCCCAGAACCGCTCCGGGTTCAGGCGACATGTGGCACTCTCACGAGCTCGATGGATTCGAGTGCTCTGGCGCTGATCGCCTCGCGGGCACGGCGTCTGCAAAGCACGCTCGCATGAACCGCATATCCCGACGTCGCTTCGCCGCCGGCCTGGGCGCTGGTCTCCTCGCCGCTCCGTTCCTCGGGAGGATCAGCCAGCTTCGCGCCGACGGTGGTACTGCGCGCAATCTCGTCATCTTTTTCTCCCCCAACGGGACCCATCATCACCTCTGGCGCCCGACGGGCTCGGGATCGAGCTTCTCTTTCCCTGCGGGTTCGATCCTCGAGCCGCTCGCAGCGCACAAGTCCGATCTCATCGTCTGCGACGGCATCGACTTCAAGGGCGTCGACAACCATGAGCCCGGCATGATCAACATGCTCACGGGCGGCGGGAACGCCGGCAGCGCGAGCCGCGGCCAAAGCGTCGACTGGTACGTCGCCCAGGAGCTCGGCGTCCGGCCGGTCAACCTCGGCATCTACACGAGCCCGTGGGGGACCGGCGCGCAGACCCGCATGTCCTACAGCGCGGCGGGGCAGTTCGCGCCCGTGATCGACGAGCCGCGGACCGCCTATAACCAGATCTTCGACGGCTTCACCGGCAACGGCGGCTCGACCGGAACGGGAGCTCCCGAGATCGATCCGAAGATGAAGCGCCGGCAGAGCATCCTGCGCGTCACGAACGGCGAGATGGAGGCGCTGCGCGCCGGCGTGCCCGCGCGCGAGCAGGCGAAGCTCGACGCGCACATCGACGGCCTCAAGCAGATCGCGCCCGGCGCGAGCACCGGCGTCGGCCCCGTCGCGGCGAGCTGCGGCACGGCGCCCCCGCCGCCGCCCTCGTTCAACCCGACGGACGAGGACGCCGTCCCCGACATCGCCGTCGCGCAGATGGACCTCGTCGCCGCGGCGCTCGCCTGCGGCCGGACCCGGGTCGCGACCGTCCAGTTCTCCCACACGGTCTCGCCGCTGCACCTCAGGTGGCTCGGCCTGTCCAGCCAGGATCATCACTCGCTCTCGCACGCGAGCTCGGGGGAGGACGTCGACAGGTTCCGCATCGCGGAGCGATGGTTCGCCGAGCAGTTCGCTTATCTCCTCAAGAAGCTGAAGTCGACCGCCGGCGCCGGCGGCGGCACCCTGCTCGACGAGACGCTCGTCGTGTGGGCCAAGGAGCTCGGCGACGCGCCGCTGCACCGGTGCGAGTCGGTCCCGTTCGTCCTCGCCGGCGGGGGAGCCTTCACGCCCGGCCGCTACATCAAGTTCGGCGGCGCTCCCCACCAGCAGCTCCTGGTCTCCATCTGCCAGGCCATGGGCCTCGGCAACAGCACCTTCGGCGACGCCTCGAAGGGCACCGGCCCGCTGGACGGGCTCGCGTGACGCGCGGTCGTCCGCACGTCCGTCCTCTTAAAGCACTTGGGATTACGAGGAAGAAGCTTATGAACACACACGCGAAGGGACCCTTCGACACGGCGGACGCGTCCGTCTCCCGGCCCCTGCCGGCGAGCGACCCCCCGCGGCGCCGGCGGACTCCGCGCCTCGGCTACGCGCTCCTGCTCTCGTGCGCCGCGCTGGGCGCCGCGGGCGCCGGCTGCAACGGCATGTTCGGCGGCGGCGACGAGACGAACGGCGGAGACGACACCGGCTCGCTGGACTCGGGGTGCGCCGACAACATCGAGTTCTTCAAGGCGAACCTCTGGGACCCGATCATGTCCTCGAAGTGCACCGTCTGCCACACCGCGAGCGGGCTCGCGAAGGGGACCCGCATGGTGTTCGACACCTCGGGCACCGACGAGGCGCTGCAGGCCAACTTCGAGGCGGTGCGCGCCATGGCCGCGCTCGAGGTGAACGGCGAGTCGACGCTCCTCCTGCGCCCCTCCGGACGGCACCCCGACGGCCACGCCGGCGGCGCGCTCATCCCGTTCCAGAGCGAGGAATACCAGGCGTTCGAGAAGTTCGTGAACCGCGTCAACCTGGGTGAGGGGTGCGAGGAGCAGCCGACGGCCTGCGAGCCCAACTCGGTGTCCGGGCGGCGCGTCCTGCGCCGGCTGTCGCGCGTCGAGTTCGACAGGACCGTGGCCGACCTCCTCGGCGTCGACACGACCGGCTACATCCTCCCGACGGACGCGAACGTCGAGGGGTTCGACAACAACGCCGACGCGCTCCTCTACGCCGGGGCCGACGTCCAGCTCATGCGGGACGCCGCCGAGGACATCGCCGCAAAGGTGGTCGCGGCGCCGGGGTCGCTCGTCCCCTGCCCGATCGAGGCCGGAGACGACGCGTGCGCGACCGAGTTCTTCGAGCGATTCGGGCGCCGCGCCTTCCGCCGGCCGCTCACGCAAGAGGACCGATCCCGGTACATGGATCTCTACGGCAGCGTGAAGGCCGACGAGGGCTTCGCCGGGGGCATCCAGGCGATGATCGCCGCCGCGCTCCAGTCTCCCTACTTCCTCTATCGCCCGGAGCTCGGCGTCGCCGCGCAGGACGGCACTTACCAGCTCCTGCCGCACGAGATCGCCTCTCAGCTCTCCTACATGATCTGGAGCTCGATGCCGGACGACGAGCTGCTCAGCAAGGTGGAGTCGGGCGAGCTCGCGACGCCGGCGGCCATCTCCGCCGAGGTCGACCGGATGATGCAGGATCCGCGGGCCGACGCCGGCGTCCTCCGGTTCTTCAGGACATGGCTCCAGCTGAGCGCCAAGCCGTCGAAGGACATGACCGCGTACCCGGAGTACACGGAGGAGATCCGGCAGGCGATCGAGAAGGAGACGGCGGCCTTCGTGCGCCACCTCATCCACGACGGCGCCGGCTCGCTGGGCGAGATGTACACCGCGAGCTACTCCTACGTGACCCCGGAGCTCGCGTCGTTCTACGGGCTCGCGGCGCCGGGCGGGGCCGCGGACCAGGACGGCACGGCGCGGGTCGATCTCACCGGGTCGAACCGGATGGGCATCCTCACGCTCGGCAGCGTCCTCAGCACCCACGCGCACGCCGGCGAGTCGTCGCCGGTGCACCGCGGCAAGTTCGTGCGCGAACAGCTCCTCTGCCAGCCGCTGCCGCCGCCGCCCGCGGGGCTCGACGTCAAGCCGCCCCAGCCCGATCCCACGAAGTCGACCCGCGAGCGGTTCTTCGAGCACTCGAACAACGAGGCGTGCGGCAGCTGCCACTCGCTCATCGACGGGATCGGCTTCGGCTTCGAGCACTTCGACGGCGTCGGCCGCTACCGCGACACCGACGACGGACACCCGGTCGACGCGAGCGGCAACGTCGTGGGGGCGGCGGGCACGAGCGGCCCGTTCGACGGCACCGGAGAGCTCGCCCAGAAGCTCGCGGAGAGCCCCGACGCGCAGGCGTGCTTCACCCTCCAGTGGCTCCGCTTCGGCTTCGGCGCCATGGACCAGGCCGAGCTCTCCTGCATGGCGGACCAGATCACCGGCCAGCTCGGGCCCGAGGACCTCACGGTCGCGGGCGTCATCAAGGCGATCGCGCAGTCGCCGCGCTTCACGAGGCGCCTCGCCGAGGCGGCGGCGCAGCCGGATCCGTCGGAGGAGCCCGGCGGCGGCGAGGAGCCGTCGGGCACCGACAACGACCCGCCGCCCGTGAGCTCGGACTTCGATATCAAGGAGACCGTGGACACGGTGTGGGACGGCGGCGGCTGCAAGTCGGTCGACGTCACCAACGTGGGCGACGCACCGGCGACCTGGGTGGTCACCCTGCAGACCGACGGCACGCCCACCGACGTGTGGAACGCCGTGGCCGAGGCGGGCAACGCGGGCGTGACGTTCTCCGGCATGAGCTACAACGCCGAGCTCCTGCCGGGCGCGTCCGCGCGCTTCGGGTTCTGCTGGCGGGAGTGAGCCGCGGCGGCGCGCCGCCGCCACGTCCGGCGCGGCCGAGCCGGCGCGGCCGAGCCGGCGCGGCCGAGCCGGCGCGGCCGAGCCGGCGCGGCCGCGCCGGCTCGGCCGCGCGAGCGCGTCATTAGAAGATGGCGCGCGGCGAGCGTGGCGGGCGCCACGTCGCGCGCCAATTTACCTGGAATTCTGCTATCCTGTGCGCCCCTCGTCCACACCCAGGGCGGGGCGAAAGCCCAGGACGCCTCAATGACCCATCCGCTTCACGACATCCTGCTCCCCGACAGCCGGCACGATTTCTTTCCCGTGGTGATCGAGATCCCCAAGGGGTCGAAGTGCAAGTACGAGCTCGACAAGAAGACCGGGCTCTTGATGCTCGACCGCGTGCTCTACTCGTCCGTTCATTATCCGGCCAATTACGGCTTCATCCCCCAGACGCACGCGGGCGACGGCGACCCGCTCGACGTCCTCGTCCTCATGCAGGAGCCGGTCGTGCCGCTCACGATCGTGAGGGCGCGCGCCATCGGCGGCTTCTTCATGCGCGACGACAAGGGCGTCGACGACAAGATCATCGCGGTCGCCGTCGACGACCCCTCCGTGGCCCATTACCTGACCCACGAGGAGCTGCCCCCGCATGTGACCAAGGAGCTCATGCGGTTCTTCATCGACTACAAGACGCTCGAGAACAAGCTCGCCGAGGTCGAGACGATGTACGACAGGAACCGCGCCCTGGAGGTCATCGAAGAGTCCGTCGCCAGCTATCGCTCGATCAGCGCCTGGTCCAAGGGCTGACGCGGCCGGGGCGGGGGCCCCGTCACGGATGAGCATGGATGGATCGCTACCGGGGTGGATCACGCTTCCTGGACTTTTTCTCGTCCACCCCAGCGAAACCTCCGAAAAAATCCAGAAATCGGCCCAGGACCCCGGGTCGGCCCCGGGTCGGCATCGAGGGACGACGCGGCACAGGGGTTGCAGTTCATCTCGTCGTGGATCGCTTTTCGACACTCACGGGAAATGGCGCGCTCGCCCAGCGGCTCGTCGCGGGACCCGAGGTCGAGGCGCGCCTGGCGATCCAGCGGCTCCGGTTCGGCTCTGGGTTCGCGGGCCGGCCGAGCTCGCCCGCATGGCGCACGACATCGTGAGACGGCTCGACGCTCTGCGTCGAGCGAGACTCCCTCTCTGGAGAGCGAACTCGGTCCTGTGACGATCCTGTGAACGATGCGGAGGCCGGCGGAGACAGGCAGAAGCGCTGAATCGATTAACCGATAACCGACGAATCCAGTCAGGGCACGTGGAAACCACGTGAGCTCGTGAGTTAGCAAGGCGACACCGCTTGATCGGGGCTTGACAACATGAGAGACATCAGCTTTTCTCAAGCAATGATGAGCACGCTTAAGGGCTTAGTTTCGGCGAGCGCGTGCCGCCGCTCCTGCGCGGTGGCCCTCCTCCTCGCCGGCCCGCTCGGTTGCTTGGGCAATCTGGGCGATGTCGACGGCACCCCCTCCGACAGCAGCGGCGGCAACGGTGGCGACTCCAGCAACCCGGATGGCACGCCGCCCATCGGCGATCCGCCGCCGCAGCCCCACGACATCCCGAAGGTGTCGGAGTGCCTGGCGGCCGACAAGGGCACCCCGGGCCCGCGCGTCGTGCGGCGCCTGGCGGTCGACCAGTTCGAGGCCACCGTTCGCGACCTGTTCCGCGACCCGAGCATCACCGTCCCGCCGATCTTGGACGACAAGGAGGTGCTCGGCTTCAGGGTCGACGCGAACGCGCTGGTGATCCGCGACGGGACCGCCAAGTCCATCATGCTCTGGGCCGAGGAGACCGCGGACTGGGCCGTGACGAGCAAGCTCGACAGCCTGACCTCGGCCACCTGCAGGACCGTCGATGAGGCCTGCCGCGGGCAGTTTATCCGCGACTTCGGCCGCCGCGCGTTCCGTCAGAAGCTCACGGACGAGCAGTTCAAGTCCTACGACACGCTGTTCGGCGCGGAGAAGACGTTCGAGGACGGCGCCAAGGTGGTGGTGGCCGCCATGCTGCAGTCGCCGTACTTCCTGTACCGCCGCGAGATCGGGAACGACACGGGCGCGGGCGTCTACGAGCTCGGCCCGTACGAGGTCGCGAACAACCTCTCGTACCTGATCACCGGCACCATGCCGGACGACGCGCTGCTGCAGGCCGCCGACGCGGCCGCGGACCAGGGCGCCAGCCTGACCCGCGAGCAGATCGCCGAGCACGCGCTGCGCCTGATGACCGACCCGGCGGCCCGGCCGCGCGCCGAGGCCGAGCTGATGCGGTTCATGCGCGGCTGGCTCCAGCTCAACCGGCTCGGCCCCGTGGTGAAGAAGGACACGCAGTTCGACGCCCTGCGCCCGGACATGATGGCCGAAACGCAGGCGCTCGTCGTGGACACCGTGTTCAACAACGACGGCACGTTCGCCAACCTCCTGCAGGCGGACTACACGTTCATCAACAGCAACCTTGCCCAGCACTACGGCATCGGCGGCGCCGGCGGCCCCGAGCTGACCCGGGTGTCGATCAGCCCGGGGCAGCGCGATCGGGGCATCCTGGCCCACGCCAGCTTCCTGACGGGCCACGGGGGCTCGGAGTACTCCTCGCCGACCCAGCGCGGCAAGATGGTCCGCACGCGCCTCCTCTGCCAGCCGCTCGAGCCCCCGCCGCCCGGCGTGGATCCGAACGTCAAGGCGCTGGAGGGCCCGGCCACCACGCGCATGAGATACGAGGCGCACACCAAGGCGGATTACTGCGCCGGCTGCCACAAGTTCACGGACGCAATGGGCTACGGCTTCGAGCATTACGACACGTTCGGTCGGTGGCGGAGCGAGGAGGAAGGGTTCCAGATCGACGCGACCGGCACGGTCGTCGAGCCGCCCTCGGGGGAAAACTTCAGCTTCGACGGCCTGACCGAGCTGGCCGACTACCTCGCGGCGAACGAGGACGTCAAGGCGTGCATGGTCCGTTACTGGTCGTACTACGCGTTCGGCGGCACCTGGGAGCAGGACGGCTGCACGTACGAGACGGTTCAGGAGGAGGCGGCTGCCGGAGACTTCCGCCTCAAGAGCGTGTGGCTCGCGCTGACCCACGCGCCGCACTTCACCCGCAGAGTTCAAGGTCCGTGATCTCACGGCTGCAAACAACGAAGAGTTCGGTAGTGAGTGAAAGGATCGGTCATGCGCAGCCACAATCGTAGGAGCTTTCTTAAGGGTGTCGGGGCGAGCCTGGGGGCCAGCCTGCTGTTCGCGCCCTTCTATGATTCGATCGCCAATGCGGCTCCTGGAAAGAAGCCGAAGCGGCTCCTGATCTTCTTCACCATGGGGACGGCTCCCTCGATCTGGAAGCCCACGAGCGTCTCCGGCGAGACCCCGACGTTCAGCGAGTCCACCTCGCCGCTCGCAGAGATCAAGGAGCACATCGTGATGGTGGATGGCCTCCCCAGCGCCAGCCCGAGCAACAACCACGGGTCCGCCGACGGCCTCACCGGGATGGGCTACTTCAGCAACGGCCCCTACGGGCTGATCTCGGTCGACCAGTTCATCGTGGAGAAGCTGAAGGCCGCCGGGACGCTGGGGACGTCCACCGAGTATCTCCTGCTCGGCGCCGACACCGGAGGCGGCAAGACCGGGTTCTACAAGAAGGACAACCTGCCGCCCACCGCGTCCCCGGTGACCGCCTATTCGAACCTGTTCAGCGATGTGGCGCCGACGAACCCGACGACCCCCAACGACAACTCCGCCGAGGAGCGGCTGCGCCGGCGCAAGAGCATCCTCGACAATCTCAGGGGCGAGATCACGACGCTGAAGGGGAATCTCGGGTCGGAGCAGAAGTACAAGCTGGATCTGCATCTCGACTCGATCCGTCAGCTCGAGCAGTCCATCGCGGGCCAGATGACCGGCGGCGGCGGCGGCGGCGGCGGCGGCGGCGGCGGGGCCTGCACGGTCCCGGGAAAGCCCACGGGCGACTTCACCAACAACCTGAAGGCGAACCTGATTCACATGGATATCATCGTCAGCGCCTTTGCGTGCGGCATGACCCGGGTCGCGGGGATCCAGTGGGGCTCGGATCAGACGATGAACGTGGCTCTGGACGAGATCGGCCTCAGGGGTGAGGAGCATAACGGCATGATCCACACCGGCGCCCCTGCGCACGCCGACCTGATCAAGCTCGAGAAGTGGCTGCACCAGCAGTTCGTCAGCCTCGTCAAGAAGCTGAAGTCGATCCCCGAGGCCGACGGCTCGGGGACGCTCCTCGACAACACGCTGGTCGCCTGGTGCCGCGACATGGGCGACGCGCCGAACCACACCCAGAACGAGATGAAGTTCGTCCTGGCGAGCGGCACCGGCGGCTACCTGAAGACGGCCCCGGGCGGCCGGTACATCAAGAGCAACGAACGGCACGAGCGCGTGCTGCTCAGCCTGTGCGACGCGATGGGCGTCACGGACTACGCTGGCTTCGGCGATCCGACCCTCGCGGCGAAGTCGCCGCTCCCGGGCCTGGCCGCGACCTGAGCCACGCGCACCGCCGCCGCGACAGGCGCGCCCCCACGCGCCTGTCGCGGCGGGCTCCGCGGGGGTCGGCGACTGGGAGGGTCGGTCGCGCGGAGCCGCGGACGACCTGCCGACCATCGCTTCCCCCAACATCCGCGTACTCCACCCTGTTTCGGCGCGGCGATCCCGTCGAACACCACCTCGGACGAGGTCCTGCGCCGCACGCAGGAGCGCGCTCGACGACCCGTGCTGCGGTCTTTCCGCCCCCCGCGCCCCGCGTACACTCGTGGCCATGACGACGAGCGCGGCGGCGGGGTACGAGGCGGATCAACGGCGAGACGACCTTTCCGCGTACGCGCGGTACCTGTCCGCGATGGACGCGTCCATGCGCCAGAAGATCGCGCTCACGGCCGCGCACCTCCTGTGCGAGGGCCGCGTCGCCGACATGGGCATGGGCTCGGGGCAGGGCAGCGCCGCGCTGGCGCAGCTCTACCCACGCCTCGAGGTGATCGGCGTCGACATCGATCCCACGGTCGTCGAGCTCGCGCGCCGCGCTCACCGGCACCCGAACCTCAGCTTCCAGCTGGGCGACATCGCCACGGCGGTCTTCCCGCCCGAGAGCCTCGACGGGATCTTCGACTCGTCGGTGCTGCACCACGTGACCTCGTATGGCGGCTATCGCCACGCGAACGCGGCGGACGCGCTCTCGGCGCAGGTGGAGCAGCTCGCGCCGGGCGGCGTGCTGGTGGTGCGCGACTTCGTCGACCCTGGGCCGGAGCCGGTGCTGCTCGACGTGCCCGCCGACGACGGCGACGGCGGCCCCGACCCCCGCAGCGCCTCGACCGCGGCGCTGCTCGAGCGGTTCGCCGGCGAGTTTCGCTCGCTGTCGCCCGAGCCCGGGTTCCCGCTGGAGCGGCTCTCCCCCGGGCCGTCCGGCGCGCTTCCCGCGCCGCGCCCCGGGTGGCGGCGGTATCGGCTCGCCCACAAGCACGCGGTCGAGTTCGCGTTGCGGAAGGATTACCGCGCCGACTGGGAGGCCGAGGTCAAGGAGGAGTACACCTATTTCTCGCAAGCGCAGTTCGAGGCCCTCTTCGCCCGTCTCGGCCTGCGCGTGCTGTCGTCCACGCCGCTGCGCAACCCGTGGATCGTGCGCAACCGGTTCGCCGGCCGCTTCGAGCTGCGGGACGCCGCGGGCGCGCGGCTGCCGTATCCGCCCACGAACTACCTCATCGTCGGCGAGAAGGTGAGGGCCGGTCAGGGGGTCGCGTTCCGGCTCCGGCCGGCGGAGGGCCCTCCGCGGTTCCTGCGGATCGAGCACCACCAGGATCGCGCCACCGGGCGGGTGTTCGACCTGGCGGCGCGGCCCCACCCCACGCTGGACATCGTGCCGTTCTTCTTCGCCGGCGAGACGGCGTACGTGCTGGCGAGGACGAGCTACCCGCGCCCGATCGCGCGCGCCTGCCGCGAGGAGACGCCGCCCCTCGACGGCAGCGGCCCGGCCGACTACCTGGCCGAGCCGATCGCGGTCGTGCAGACCGAGCTCCCGGTCGGCCACACGGTCGAGCGAGCGCTGGAGCGCGCGGCCGGCGTGCGGGCGGAGGCGATCCAGCGGATGATCCCGGGGACGACGTACTACCCGTCGCCCGGCGGCATCCTCGAAGAGGTGCGCTCGATGCTCGTGGAGGTCGAGCCGTCGTTCGTGAACGCGCCTCCCGAGAACGTCTCCGGGTTCGGCACCTCGGGCCGCATCCGCGCGATCGAGGCGCGCCAGCTGCTGCGCGCCGCGCAGGTCGGCGGCCTGCCCGACGCGCGGCTCGAGCTGAACGTCTACGACCTGCTGGCGCGCTTCGGGTTGCCGTTCGGGCCGTGGATCGGCGACGACATCGCGCTCCCCGCGGGGCCCTCCGCGCCGCCCGGAGCGGGCGCCGCAGGCGCCGCGTTCGCGAGCGTGGGCGGCGGCGCGGTGGCCGTCGTGGAGCCGACGTCGCTGCGCGCCCTGCTCGAGCGCCCGAGCCGCCGGCGGTACGCGCGGGTGGACCCGAGCGCCAGCGCCGGGTTCCTCGAGGTGCGGCGGGCGCGCTTCGAGGAGCTCGCCGAAGGCGGCGCCGTGGTGGCCGCGCGCGAGCTCGAGTACGTGGTGCCGCGGCCGCTCGGCGCGCTGACCGTCTCGACCGCGCTGCTGGCGCGCGCGCCGTCGGGAGAGGTGGTGCTCGGCGTGGACGACCACGACCTGCCCGCCGCCCAGAGCTTCTCGGGCAACAGCGATCTCCTGGTCGCGCCGGCGTGGCGGCTGCCTCGGAGCGCGCGCACCCTCGCGGAGGCCGAGGCCTTCGTGCGGGCGCGGCTCCTGGTCGAGTACGGCGTCGACGCGGGCGAGGCCGTCGAGCTCGGAGGCGCCTACCGCCCCTCGGCAGGGCTGACGCCGGAGCTGGTCCATCCCATCGCCTTCGTGGTCACCGGGGTGGCGGCGCCGGTGTCCGCTCCGCATCGGGGGCTTCACTGGGTGCCGCTGACCGCGCTGGTCGCGGGGCGGGAGCACCTGCCCGACGGTCACCTGCGGGTCGTGACCCTGCGCGCGGCCCACGCGCTCGGCGCCGCGATCTCGCCGCCGCGCCCGCAGTGATGGATTCCTCGCTGCCCGGCGGGTGAGCCGACGGCAGGCACGCATCGGGTGCTCTCATCACGATGTTTCGGGGAGCGATCGGACGCGATCTCGGGTCGTCGCGGGCGGATGATCGCCTGGGTGCCGCGCCGGCGCGCGAAACGGACCCTCTTCATCGAGCCGCGGATGAGCGCAGGACGCGCTCCGAGCGCAGATGTCGATTGCGTTCCAGCTGCCTGATGCCTGGACGCAGCAATTGCGTGCGATGGACGGCGGTCTCGAGACCTCAGCTGCATTCGCGCGCCGCGCTCTTTTGAGCGCAATCAGCGCGTCTTCGCGCGATGCGGCGGAGGGCTGACGCATCGAATGGCTGGCACGCGGGGCGCTTACAGCGCCGCACATCGCCGGCGATCGGCCGCCCCCCGCAGCGTACCGCGGGACGGAACACCATGGAACTTATGAGCAATTCCCTGAAGATCGCGATGGAAGGCCTCAGGCCCGCGAGCCGCTCCGTCCGACGAGAGGCGCTCGGGCAGGGCGTTCGAGTCGGCGCTGGGCGGGCCAGCTCGTTCGTCGCGCTGCGGGCGCGCCTGCTCGCGAGCCCGAGCCTGGCCGGCGCGCTCAGCTTCATGCAGGTCACCACCCGTCCGTGGGAACCCCACGAGCTCGCGGCGTGGCTCCACGAGCACGTGATCGCGCCCGGCTGGATGAAGGCCCCCCGCGCGCTGCGCGAGCCGGGCGCGGCGACCGTGGAGCTCTGCGAGCTCGACGAGCGTCACCGCGAGATCGCGGCGCTCACCGGATGTGCGCGCCGGCGCGTGGCGCTCGCGTTGCTCGATTTCGTGTCGCCGAACCCCGATCGCGGGTTCCTCCGCGCAGCGCTGTACAGCGCGCGCGTGAGGTGGAGCGTGGTCGGCGACCGCTCGGGCTGGATCCCGGCGCCGCGCGAGAGCGACCTCCTGAGCGACATCGTGCTCAGCCTGTTCGCCGCCGAGATCCTCTCCGACGCGGAGCTCTACCGGAGCCACATGACCGTCTGCGCTGGTTGCGGTCGGGTCGCGTTCGCGCAGGAGCCGCGGCCCCGCGGCGCGGGCTGCCCGCGCTGCGACGGCGAGGTGAGGTGCAGCCGCGCTGACGGCGAGGGAATCGACGCCGCCGACGCGGCGTCCTCCGGACATCGGGCGAGATGAGAGCGCTCGTCCGTCCCGCGCGTGCTCCAGCTGCCTGACGCGGCGACTTCTCTTTCGAAGACGACGATTCCGCGAAAGGCGGGGTCGGCACGAATCGGTAGACGGCGAGTGCTGAGCTTGACGACTCGGCGGGAGCCACACCAAGCTTGGCGCCGAGCTATGAGCCACGCCCGACGCACGAGCGCCGAACTGGATGAGCTTGCCCACGCAGCGCAGCGCGATGGGTTCTGTTTGATCAAGAGCCTCATCCCGAAGAGCCTGCTGCACTCGTGGCGTGAGGCGTTCGCGCCGCTCCTCGACGCGCACATCGCGCGCGAGGGGCACCTCAAGAACCGGGGGCCAGGGCGCTATTACGTGACGCTCCCGTTCAAAGCCCCCTTCGCGGAGCCGCGCATCTACGAAGACGAGACGATCCTGGGCGTCGTCGAGCGCCTGGTGGGGGCCGACACGACCATGGTCCAGCTCGCGACCGACACACCGCTCCTCGGGTCCGAGTACCAGGACGTCCACCGCGACACGCCGCCGCTCTTCCCGGAGACCGGCAGGGAGACGCCTGCGTTCCAGCTCGCCGTCAACTTCCCCTTGGTCGACGTCACCGCCGAGAACGGCCCGCTCGAGATCGCTCGTGGCACGCACATGCTCTCCAAGGCCGAGGGGATGCGGCGCCTCGAGCAGGGCGAGGTCGCGCTCGAGCCGATCACCATGGATCTCGGCGACGTCATGGTCCGCGACGTTCGCGGCCTGCACCGCGGGACCCCGAACCGCTCGCGCGAGCCGCGGCCCATGGTCGTCATCGGCTACAGCCGCCGCTGGCTCTTCCGCCCGGAGGTCTCGATCCGGGTGCCCCGCGAGAGCCTCCCCCACCTGTCCGAGCGGGCGAAGCGCATGCTCCGCTTCAACCCGATCGTCGAGTCGCTCGACGGCCCCGAGGAGACCGAGGTCTACCAGGCCTTCGCCTATTGACCCGCGCCGTCGCGCGCCCGGACCGCCCGTGGCCGCGACGCCCCGGGGCTGCCTCGGGGGCTCGTGGAGGGGCTTCCGCGCGGCGCGATAAGGTTCGTTAGTCTATCTAACTATCAACGCTGCCCGTGAGCCTGGCGCATGCGACCGGCCTGCCCCCCTCGACCGCCCTCGTCCGCTCGTCGGGGGCTGCTTCGCGGCGCGATAAGGTTCGTTAGGCTATCTAACTATCACCGCTCGGCGAGCGCGACGTACGCGACCGGCTGATCTCTCAGCCAGGTGCGCTGCCGCCGCACGAAGACGCGCGTGGAGCGCACGATGGCCGGCGCGAGCTCCGCGGCCGGCAGGCCGCCTTCCAGGTGCGCCCGCACCTCCCGGTAGCCCACCGAGCCCATCGCCCGCGCGCCGCCGTAGCCGCGCGCCATGAGCGAGCGGACCTCGTCCACCCAGCCCTGCTCCAGCCACCCGGCGACGCGCGCCTCGATGCGGCGGTCGAGCTCGGCGCGGTCCCGCTGCACCGCGAGCAGGCGCGCAGCGTGGCGGCGTTCCCGGAAGCCGTGCTCGGCGTGCCATGCGCTCTGCGTCCGGCCCGAGCGCTCGTAGATCTCCAGCGCCCGGCTCACGCGCACGAGATCGTTCGGCGCGAGGCGCGCCGCGCTCTCCGGATCCACCTCGGCCAGGCGCGCGTGGAGCGCGGCGCGCCCCTCGGCCTCGGCGATCGCGCGGTGGCGCGCCCGCACCTCGGGGTCGGCGGGCGGCGCGGGCGACAGGCCGAAGAGCAGCGCCTTCACCCACAGGAACGTGCCGCCGCAGACGATGGGCACCCGGCCCCGGCGGCGGATATCGCCGATCGCCGCCTCCGCGAGCTCCGCGAAGCGCTGGGCGTCGATCGCCTCCAGCGGATCGGCCACGTCGATCAGGTGGTGCGGCGCGCGCGCCCGCTCGACGGACGTCGGCTTGCCGGAGCCGAGGTCGAATTCCCGGTAGAGCTGCACGCTGTCGGCGCTCACCACCTCGCCGCCGAAGCGCTCCGCGAGCCGGATCGCGAGCTCGGTCTTGCCGCTCGCCGTCGGCCCGACCACGACGAGCAGCTCGCCCGGCGACGGCGGCGCGATCGCCTCCCACGACGGCGGCGCGATCGCCTCCCACGACGGCGGCGCGATCGTCTCCCACGACGGCGGCGCGGCGGCCGCGTACGGCGGCGCGGCGGCCTCGCTCGCCTCCGGGGCGAGCCCGCGCTCGGCCTCGATCACCGCCGCCCCACGCGATGCTCCAGCTCCGGCCAGCCGACGCGCATCACGATCGGCCGGCCGTGCGGGCAGTGGCCGGCGAAATCGACCTCGTCGAGCGCCGCGAGCAGCGCGCGCGCCTCGTCCGGCGCCACCGGATCGCCGGCGCGCAGGGAGCCGTGGCAGGCCATCGTCGCCAGCGCGAGGTCCACCGCGCCCGAGAAGGCGCGCTCGCCCGAGTGGCTCAGCTCGTCCACGAGGTCGCGCACGAGGCGCTCGGGCGCCGCGCGGCGGAGCAGCGTCGGCACCGCGTGCACCGCGAGCTGCGCCGCGCCCGCCGGGCGGACGTCGAGCCCGAGCCGCGCGATCGCCTCCTGCGCCTCCTCGACCAGCGACACCTCCGCGGGCGCCGCCGGCACGAGCACCGGGAAGAGCAGCTTCTGCGTCGCGACGTCGCGCCCGTCGTACGCCGCGCGCAGCCGGTGGAACGTCACGCGCTCCGCCGCCGCGTGCTGGTCGAGGAAGTAGATCCCGTCCGGGCCCTCGCACACGAAGTACGTGTTGCGCACCTGCGCGAGGAAACGCAGCGATTTCCAGGCGAGGACGCGCTCGGCCGCGGCGAGCACGGCCCCGCTGCCGGTCGGGTACGGCACGGGTGGCGCGCCCGGCACGTTCGCCGGCCCGCCCGGCACGGCCGCCGGCCCACCCTGCGCGGTCGCCAGCCCGCCCGGCACGTTCGCCGGCCCGCCCAGCGCGGCCGCCGGCTCCTCTGGCGCGATCCCCGGAGCGCCCGGCGCGATCGCCGGCCCGACCGCCCCGTCGCGCCGCTCGGGGAGCGCGATGTCGTCCCACACCCCGAGCTGCGCCGGCGCGCCCACGCCGCTCGTGGCGGACCCGGGGCGCGCGGCCTCGGGGCGCCCCGGCGGGATCCCGACGAGATCGCCGCCGAGGCCCCACGGGTCGGCCGGCGGCTCCTGGCGCTCGCTCGGCGCGCCCGCCGCGGGCGCCCCCGCGGAGGGGCCGCTGGACCAGACCCAGGCGTCTCCGGGCGGCGAGGCCGCGTCCTCGAAGAGCTTGCCCTTGCGGCCCTGGAAGCCGCCGGGGGCCGGCGCGGGCAGGCCGAACGCCGCGGCCACCTGCGCGGCGACGATCTTGTAGAGCGCGTCGGCGACGGCGCGGCCGTCGGCGAAGCGGACCTCGGCCTTCTGCGGGTGGACGTTCACGTCCACGAGCTCGGGAGGAAGATCGATGAACACCGCGCCGATGGGGTACCGGCCCGGCTCGAGCACGCTGCCGTAGGCGAGCGCGATCGAGCGCGCCAGCGACCGGTCGCGCACGTGCCGCCCGTTCACGAACATCCACAGCCAGCCGGCGCCCGAGCGGGCGCGCTCCGGCCGCGACACGAACGCCTCGACCGTGAGCGGCCCCCGCTGCCCGGCGCACGTCGCGAGCTCCTCGCCCGCGAGCATCGCGCGCGCCCGCTCCGCGCGGCTCGCGGTGCGCAGCCACTCCCGCGCGACGCGCCCGTCGCGCGAGAGCACCAGCGTCACGCCCGGCTCGCCGAGCGCGACCGCCTGCGCGATCTCGGTCACGTGCGCCGACTCGGTCCCGACGGCGCGCAGGAACTTGCGCCGCGCGGGGACGTTGTAGAAGAGGTCCCGCACCTCGACCACGGTGCCGACGGCGCACCCGCAGGGGACGACCTGCGTCGGGCCGCCGCCCTCGATCCGGATCTCCGTCCCCTCCGACTCGCCGTCGCGCCGCGTGCGCAGCGAGAAGCGGCTCACCGAGGCGATGCTCGGGAGCGCCTCGCCGCGGAAGCCGAAGCTCTGGATGCAGCGGAGGTCGTCGATCCGCGCGATCTTGCTCGTCGCGTGGCGCAGCACCGCGAGCGAGGCGTCCTCGCGGCTCATCCCGCGCCCGTCGTCCGCGATGCGCACCAGGCCGACGCCGCCCCCCTCGATGTCGACGCGGATGCGGCGCGCGCCCGCGTCGAGCGCGTTCTCGACGAGCTCCTTGACCACGCTCGCCGGCCGCTCGACCACCTCGCCGGCCGCGATCTGGTTGGCGAGGTCGTCCGGCAGGACGGCGACCCTTCGCGCCTCGGGCTGGGCGGGCTTCGATCGAGGATCCGCGCCGGCGATCCTCTCCGCGGTGCTCATGGCTCGTCGCCGGGGTCGACCGCCGTCCGGGCGACCGCCTGGAAGTAGAGCTTGGTGCGCGCCCGCGTCAGCGCCAGCGCGGCGGCGCCGAGGATGGCCAGCTCGAAGACCACGAAGCGCACCCGCTCGGCGGTCCACCAGAGGCCCGGGTTCGTGAGGCCGGCGCGCTCGGGGACGTCGGGGGGCAGGAGCGCCCCCGCCTGCGCCACCATGTCGATCCACGCGCCGCGGACGCCCCGGGTGAGCGCGTAATCGACCGCGGCGAAGGCCAGGTTGGCGAAGAGGACCTGGAGCACGAAGCCGCGCGTGCCGGGCCGCCCGCCGAGCGCCAGGCCGCTCGCGATGACGAGCAGCCCGCCGAGGATCACCTTGCCGATGCTGAGCGGGAAGGAGACGTCCTGGTACAGGCTGAGGGCGCGCGCCTGGGCCGCCTCGAGCACCAGGTACGTGAACTGGAATGGCTCGCCCTGGTCGCGTGCTTGCTGGGCGACGGCCATCACGTCGGGGGCCATGCCGCCGCGCAGGTACATGGCCGTCCCGCATCCCGCCATGAAGCCGCGCACGCCGATGAGCCAGGTGAGCAGCATGGTGGCCACCAGGTACCAGGGGCGCAGCGAGCGCGGGCGCGGGGGGCGGTGCGAGTCCACGTGGAGGCTGCCGTGTAGCACGTTCTCCGATCTCGCGCGCTCTCTTCCTTACCTGCGGATTGCGGAGCGGGTAGCCTCGGATCGCGAGGTGCCTGCGCGCCGGCGCCGGTGGCGCGGTGCGGCGGGCCTGTACTAGAACTTCGAGGACGAGGTCCTGGTGGCGAAGAGCAAGAGCGAGCCGCGAACGAAGCGAACGAAGGGGACCGGTGCGCCGCAGCCCGCGGGGGCGGCGGAGGCGGGCCCGCCGCCCGGGCCGGAGGACGAAGGCGCGGACGGGAGCACGGGTACGGACGGGGGCGCGGACGCGGCCCCCAGGCCCGCCGCGAAGCGCCGCGCGCGCTCCGCGGCGAAGGGCGCCGGCGGCGCGCGCGGCGAGGCGCAGCCCGCGGCCAGCGACGACGACGGCCCGCGCGACGACGAGGACGAGGGGGACGCGCCGCCCGAGAGCGGCGCCGCGCCGGCCGGCGACGTCGACGAGGGGGACGTCGTGGAGGTCGTCGGCGAGGTCATCGACGACGCGAACCTCGATCTGAACGACATCGAGCTCCCGCGCACCGCGCGCGCCGGCGCCGCCCCCGAGGGGCGCGGCGGCGACGCGGCGCTGTCGCGCACGGACCCGCTGCAGGCCTACCTGCGCGAGGTGCAGCGCCACCCGCTGCTCACGGCGGACGAGGAGAAGGAGCTGACGATGAAGTACGCGAAGACGCAGGACGTCGCGACCGCCGCGCGGCTCGTGACGGCGAACCTGCGGCTCGTGGTCAAGCTCGCGTACGAGTACCGGCGCGCGTACAAGAACATCATGGACCTCATCCAGGAGGGGAACATCGGCCTGATGCAGGCCGTGAAGCGCTACGATCCGTACCGCGGCGTGAAGCTCTCCTCGTACGCGGCGTGGTGGATCCGCGCGTACATCCTGCGCTTCATCCTCAACAACTGGCGCCTGGTGAAGCTCGGCACCACGCAGGCGCAGCGGAAGCTCTTCTTCAACCTCAACAAGGAGAAGGCGAAGCTCTCGGCGATGGGGATCGAGCCGACGGCGGCGGAGATCGCGAAGCGCCTGTCGGTCGAGGAGAAGGAGGTGGTCGACATGGACCGCCGCCTCGCCAGCGGCGAGGCGTCGCTCGACGCCCCGGTCGGCGATCTCGAGGGCCGGACGATCCCGCGCGTCGAGCTGCTCGTCTCGTCGGGGGCGAGCCCGGACAGCGCGTTCGAGGCGAGCGAGATGGGCATGCTCGTCCACGACCGGCTCTCGAAGTTCCGCGAGACGCTGAAGGGCAAGGACGTGATCATCTTCGACAAGCGCATGGCCGCGGAGGATCCGCTCACGCTCCAGGAGCTCGGCAACGAGTTCGGCATCTCGCGCGAGCGCGTGCGCCAGCTCGAGGCGCGGCTCCAGTCGAAGCTGCGGACGTACCTGCAGGAGGAGCTCGGCGACGCCGTCGAAGCGGACTAGGCCTTGTCGACCGGCGGCGAGCAGGGCGGGGTGAGCGATCGCGGGTGCCTCTACGTGGTCGCGACGCCGATCGGGAACCTCGGCGACGTCACGCTGCGCGCGGTCGAGACGCTGCGCGCGGCGGACCGGATCCTCGCCGAGGACACGCGGCGCGCGCGCGCGCTGCTCGGCCACCTCGGCGTCGCGGGCAAGCCGGTCGACCGGTTCGACGCGCACGCCTCCGAGGCGGACGCCGCGCGGGCGGCCGCGCGGCTCTCGGCGGGCGAGTCGATCGCCTTCATGACCGACGCCGGCACGCCGGTCGTGAGCGATCCGGGGACGGCGCTCGTGCGCGCGGCCAGGGACGCCGGGGCCCGCGTCGTGGCGATCCCGGGGCCGAGCGCGGTGATGGCCGCGGTGAGCGCGTCGGGGCTCGTGACCGGGGGCTTCCGCTTCGTGGGGTTCTTGCCCCGCGGCGGGCGCGAGCGGCGCGAGGCGCTGGCCCTCGTCACGTCGACGCCGGAGGCGGTGGTGCTGTTCGAATCGCCGCGGCGCTTCCGCGACACGCTGGCCGAGCTGGCCGAGCGCATGCGCGGCCGGCGCGCGGTCGTCGCGCGCGAGCTGACGAAGGTGCACGAGGAGATCCTGGGCGGCGCGGTGGAGGAGCTCGCGGCGCTGGAGCGGGAGTGGCTCGGCGAGATCACGCTGGTGCTCGCGCCCGCCGAGCCGGCCGCGGAGGGCGCGCGCCCGAGCGACGAGGAGCTCGACGCGCGCATCGACCGCGAGCTCGCCCAGGGGAGGCGGGCGAAGCACATCGCCGAGGAGCTGTCGGTCGAGCTCGGGCTCCCGCGGCGCGAGCTCTACGCGCGGGCGGTGGCGCGGCGGGGGGAGCCGCGCGAGTAGGGCGGGCGACGCGCCGTCAGGTGTGCCGCCCCTGCCCCCGCGCCTTGAGGGCGTCGACCACGTGCTTCACGTCCTGCGCCCGGTCGCGCGGCACGATCAAGAGCGCGTCGTCGGTCTCGACCACCACGAGGCCCTCCACGCCGACGAGCGCGATCACCCGGCCGTCGCCCGGCGCGCCGCCGGCGCGCGCGCGCAGATCGACCAGGTGGTTGCCCTGCGCGTCGACGAGCACCGACCCCGCGGGCGCGCTGTTGCCGCGCTCGTCCTTCTCGGCGAGCTCCCAGGCGCTCTGCCAGCTGCCGAGGTCGCTCCAGCCGAAATCGCCGGGCACCACCGCGAGCCCGGCGACGTGCTCCATCACGCCGTGATCGACGCTCACGGCCGGCAGCCGCGGGAACACGCGCAGCACCGCCTCCGCCTCGGCCGCGGCGCCCTGCGCGGCGGCGCGGTCGATCTCGTCGAGCCCCTCGGCGAGCGCCGGCAGGTGGGCGCGGATCGCCGCCCGCATGTCGCCCGCGCGGAAGATGAACATCCCCGCGTTCCAGAGGAAGCGGCCGCTCGCCACGAACTCCGCGGCGCGCTCGCGGCTCGGCTTCTCGACGAAGCGCAGCACTTTGCAGGGCGCCGCGGGCGCCGCGCTCCCGGCGCCGGCCGCGCCCTCCGCCTCGATGTAGCCGAAGCCCGTCTCCGCGTGCGTCGGGCGGATGCCGATCGTCGTGATCGCGCCGCCCCGGGCCGATGCGACGGCGGCCTCCAGCGCCTCGAGGAACCGCGGCACGTCGGCGATGTGGTGATCGCTCGGGAGCACGACCACGACCGCCTCGGGATCCTCGCGCGCGATGGTCGCCGCCGCCCAGCCGATGCACGGCGCCGTGTTGCGCGGCGCGGGCTCGACGAGCAGGCGCCGCTCGGAGACGTCGGGCAGCGCGGCCCGCGTGGGCGCCAGGAGGTGCTGGCCGGTCGCGATCCAGATGCGCTCCCAGCCGGCGCCTCCGCACAGCGGGAGCACCCGGCGCGCCGTCGCGGTGATGAGCGGCTCGCCGCCGAGCAGCGGCAGGAGCTGCTTCGGGCGCGCCGCGCGCGACGCCGGCCAGAAGCGCGTGCCCGCGCCGCCGGCGAGGATCAGGACATGGACGGGGGTCTCGGTCGAGCTCATGAGCGATCGTCGAGGGTTACACGCCCCAGGGTAACGCAGGGACGCGGCGCCGTGGCAGGGGGCCGCTTAGGCGGGGCCCGGCAGCGCGTGCGCGTAGGCCACCATCGCGAGGCCGAGCGGGACGACCCACAGCGCGAGCGCGCCCGTGCGCCGCCGCTCGGCGAGCGCGCGGAGCGCGGCGGCCGCCGCAAGGGCGCTCAGGAAGGCGGCGAGCAGGCTCAGCGCCGCGGCGTCCGCCCCGGGCGGCACGTCGCGGAGCGCGGGCGCCTCCGCGAGCGCCGCGGCGGCGAGCGCGGGGATGGTCAGCGCGAGCGCGAGCTCGACGGCGCGCGCGGGCCGGACG
This sequence comes from Sorangium sp. So ce836, assembly GCF_028553905.1. Taxonomy (NCBI): domain Bacteria; kingdom Pseudomonadati; phylum Myxococcota; order Polyangiales; family Polyangiaceae; genus Sorangium; species Sorangium sp. So ce836. The sequence continues at coordinate 14,173,019 of NZ_CP102233.1, forward strand.
CCGAGCCAGAGCAGGAGCACGAGCGCCGCCCCGACGCGCGACCCGCCCGGCAGCGCCGCGGCCCCGTGCGCCGCGCCGACCGCGAGCATCCCGACGAGCGACGGCGCGTCGGTCGCGCCGCGCCCGTCGCGCCGCGGCGCGATCGCCGTGCTCGCGAGCGCCGCGCCGGTCGCGAGCAGGCCGAGCCCCACCGCGAGCGGCTCCTGCCCCCACAGCGCGGCGTACGGCCGGAGCGCCGCCGCGACGAGGAGGCTCGCGGCGGCGCCCAGCGCGAGCAGCGCCGCGTCGCGCGCCGGCGGCGACGCCCGGAAGAGCGACGGCCGCGCGAGCGCGCGGGCGCCCTCGCCGAGCGCGCGGAGGAGCCGCCGCCGCGCCGCGACCGCGAGCGCCGCGGCCGCCGCGAGCGCCTGCGCGGCGGCGGTCCACGCGTCGCCGTCGGCCGAGCGGAGCCAGAGCCGCGCCGCCGCGGCGTGCCCGCTGGCCGAGATGGGCAGCGCCTGCGCCGCCCCGTCCACGGCCGCGAGCACAGCCACGTCCACGAGACCCACGCCCGACCGATACCCCAGCGCGGCGCGTCCTGTCGATCCCGAGCAGCGGCTCCGAGGGGCTTCGAGCGGCGGCTCCGCGAGCCGCCTCACCCCGCGCTGCCCCAGCGCCGCCCGAAAAACCGCGCGAGGGGGCGGGCTCAGCGCGCGCTCGCTCCCGGGTCTGCTGGCTTGCCGCGCTTCATCTTTTCACCTACATACCGCCCCTGATCTGGCGCTCTCTCGCCCGGGGCGAGGGAGGGCGAGCCGAGCGAGGTCCCGTCCGATGTTGATGGCATATGCCAGCGTTGCCGCGTTCTTCCTGGTGGCGATCGGCTTCGTCCTCGGCTCTCTGCTGTTCGGGAAGCTGCTGCGCCCGAGCAACCCGTACGCCGAGAAGGTCGAGACGTACGAGTGCGGGGAGGCGCCCGTCGGGCCCGCGTGGTTCAACTTCAACCCGCGGTTTTACATCATCGCGCTCGTCTACATCATCTTCGACGTCGAGATCGCCTTCATCTACCCGGTCGCGGCGGTGTTCAAGCGCTGGGTGGACCAGGGCAGCGGCCTCTTCGCGCTGATCGAGATCTTCCTCTTCGTCGCCATCCTGATGCTCGGCTTCGCCTACGTCTGGGCGAAGGGCGATCTCAACTGGATCCGCGCCATCAAGGGCGATCCGCGCGGGGCCCAGAACGTGAGCAGCCGGTCTCGGGCGCGCGCGCCGATCGCGGGCGCGGCGGGCGAGGGCGCGCCGGCCGGGGCGGCGCTCGCGAGCGGCGCGCGCGCCGCGGTGGCCGACGGAGGTGCGGAGTCATGACATCGAACCTGAACCTGATGGCCCCGCCCCGCGGGTGGGAGGCGAAGTACGAGAGCGACGGCGGCGGCGTCATCACGACGAGCGTCGACCAGACGGTGAACTGGCTGCTCAACTGGGGGCGGTCGAACAGCGTCTGGTACATGCTCTTCGGCCTGGCCTGCTGCGCCATCGAGCTCATGCAGACCGGCGGCCCCCGCGGCGACCTCGAGCGCTTCGGCGCGGCCCCGCGGCCGAGCCCCCGCTCGAGCGATCTCTTCATCATCGCGGGGACGCTGACGTACAAGATGGCCACCCGGGTGAAGCGCCTCTACGACCAGATGTCGGAGCCCCGCTACGTCATCTCCATGGGCAGCTGCTCGAACTGCGGCGGCCTCTTCCAGTACGCCTACTCGGTCTGCAAGGGCGTGGATCAGATCATCCCGGTCGACGTCTACGTGCCCGGCTGCCCCCCGCGCCCCGAGGCGCTCCTCGAAGGGCTCCTGAAGATCCAGGAGAAGATCAAGAGCGAGCGGGCCCTCGGCCGCCGCGGCGCGACGGGCGGCTGAGCCGCCACTCTGTCTCGTTCCATGCTCGTTCCGCGCTCCCGCACCCCATGACACCCGAAGAGATCTTCCAGGCGCTCCAGGCGAAGCTCGGCGAAGACGCGGTCTTCGACCTCCACCCCGTGTCCGCGAAGGATCGCGACGCCTGGTTCCAGGTCGCGCCGGAGAAGATCCAGGCCGTGGGCCAGCACCTGCGCGAGGCGCCGGAGCTCGAGTTCGATTACCTGGAGTGCATCACCGGGGTCGACTACCCCGATCTCAAGAAGATCGCGGTCGTCTATCACATTTACTCGTACGCGAAGAAGCACCGGGTCGTCCTCAAGGCGTTCCTCGACCGGGAGAGCCCGGCGATGCCGACGCTGGTCGACGTGTGGTCGGCCGCGAACTGGCAGGAGCGCGAGTGCTTCGACCTCCTCGGCGTGCGCTTCGAGGGGCACCCGGACCTCCGGCGCCTGCTCCTGCCCGACGACTGGGAGGGGCACCCGCTCCGCAAGGACTGGCAGGAGAAGGCCGAATACCACGGCATCCCGACGCAGCGGCCGAACCCCGTCGAGCTCTTCAAGATCAAGCTGCCGAAGAAGGAGGCGGAGGCGACATGAGCCAGGTCATCTTCAGCGTCGACCGCGGGGGCGCGGGCCCGGGGAGCGACCTCGACGACGAGATGACCCTCAACATGGGGCCTCACCACCCGTCGACCCACGGGGTGCTCCGCTTCGTCATCTCGACGGACGGCGAGATCATCCGGAAGGCGGTGCCGGACGTCGGCTACCTGCACCGGAGCATCGAGAAGATCGGCGAGCGCTGCACCTACAGCGGCTTCATGCCTTATACCGACCGCGTCGATTACGTCGCGGCGATGTTCGCCAACGAGGCCTGGGCGAGCGCTTGCGAGAAGCTGATGGGCATCGAGGTGCCGAAGCGGGCGCAGTACCTGCGCGTCATCTCCTGCGAGCTCAACCGGATCGGCAGCCACATGATCGCGCTCGGCGCGATGGCCATGGACGTCGGCGCGGTCACCCCCTTCCCGTGGGCGCTGCGCGAGCGCGAGCACATCAACGATTTCATCGAGGAGCTGTGCGGCGCGCGGCTCACCTTCAACTACCACCGCATCGGCGGCGTCTCGTTCGACATGCCGAAGGGGTGGGCCGACAAGGTGAGGCGGTGGCTCGACCGCTTCGAGCCGATCATGGTCGAGTTCGACCGGCTCATCAGCCTGAACGACATCTTCATCAAGCGGCTCGCCAACGTCGCCGTGGTGACGGCCGAGGAGGCGAAGGACTGGGGGCTCGTCGGCCCCAACCTGCGCGCGTCCGGCGTGAAATGGGATCTCCGCAAGGAAGACGGCTACTCGGTGTATCCTGAGCTCGAGTTCGACGTCCCCGTGGGCCGCGGGCGCTACGGCGCCGTGGGCGACTGCTGGGACCGGTTCTACGTGCGGGTCGAGGAGTGCCGCGAGTCGGCGAAGATCCTCCGCCAGGCGCTCGACAAGGTCGACGAGCACCCGGAGGACGACATCCTGGGCAAGCTGCCCAAGAAGATGAGGCCCGACGGCGAGGCCTACGCGCGGATCGAGAGCGCCCGCGGCGACATGGGGTGTTACGTGATCGGGCGGGGCGCGGAGGAGGCGTACCGGGCGCGGTTCCGGACCGGGAGCTTCACCGCGATGGCGATGATCGAGGCGAAGAGCCCGGGGCTATTCCTGGCCGATCTCGTGGCGCTCATCGCCAGCTTCGACGTCGTGGCGCCCGAGATCGACCGGTAGCGGGCGAGCGGGGAGCCTCAGGGCTCCTCGCCGCCGGTGTCCCCGCCTCCGGCGAGCTCCGGACACTTCTCGCCGATGGCCTCGCACTCCGGAGGCGTCTCGACGGACGCGAGGTCCGACTCGCACGTGAGCGCCTTGACGGTCTCGAGCTGGCGGTTCGTGCAGGCCTTGAACTCGGCGACCGTGGCGGTGCACCCCGCGAAGTCCTCCGTCGGGCACATCCCCTCTTCCGTAGGCTCCTCGGGCTCGTCCATACACTGTTCCTTGGCGGTCTCGCAGTCGAGGCCGGAGCCGGGCGTGGCGGCGGTGATCAAGCCGAAGAGCTCGCACGCGTCCTCCTTCGTGATGTCCGCGGCCGAGGCGGCGAGCGCGTCGCACACCGCCTGCGCCTCCGCGTCCGTCAGCTCGCCGAGCTGCTTGTCGTCCAGGTCGCCCCCGGTCTCACCGCCGTTGCCGCCGGTGCCGTCCGTGCCGCCGTTGCCGCCGGTGCCGTCCGTGCCGCCGTTGCCGCCGGTGCCGTCCGCGCCGCCGGTGCCGCTGGTGCTGCTGGTGCCGCCGGGGCCCGAATTGCCCTCCTCGCCATCATCGCCGCACGCAACGAGCGCGAGCCCCACCATCAGCATTCCAAGAAGCTTCATCCGTGTCATCGAGCGCTCCATCATCGAGAATGTTCACCTGAGAGTCCGCGCGGCGCTGGAGGACGGCTCCGTCGAAGGATGCGAACGGGCTGAATCGTCGACCGGTCAGGCGCGCGGCGCGTGAACATACTACGACCTCGATCGATTTTTCCTTCCCCATCAGAAAAAAAAGACAGCGCCCTCCGCGCCGGGATCGCCGCGCGCGGCCGAGGCGCTCTCCGGGCCGCGCGCCCCGGCGTCCGTCACGTCGCGCGCTGGCGTCTCCGCGGACGTGAGGGAGCCCCCGGCGGCGCCGCCGGTTCCGCGCTCCGGCCCGCGTCCCGCTGCGCGACCACGCGCTTCGGCGCCACGCGGCGCCACGCCCCCACGAGCAGCTCCTCCAGGAGCGCCGTGTCGACGCGACGGAGCTCCACCCGCGTCCAGCCCTGGTGTCCCCACGGCGTCACCGAGAAGACGTCCGGCTGCGCCTGCACCAGGCTGTCCTGCTCCTCCAGCGACAGCTTCAGGACCGCCTGCTCCTGCGCCACCCAGTGGGTGGCGAAGATCTTCCCCCGCACGCGGAACGACGGCTTGCCGAAGTGGTCCTGCTCCTCGGCCTCGGGCAGCGACATCGCGAGCTTTCGAAGTTCGTCGGAAGAGACCACGGCGGTGCACCTCGGCAAGGGGAAGGGTCGCTCTCGTGAAGTTATCTCAGGCCCGCGCCGCCTCGAAGATCCGGTAGAAGCTCGGCGTCTCGCGCACGCCCTTCACGGAGAGCCCGGCGGCCTCGAGCAGCGCGCGGTACTCGGCCTCGGTGCGCTCGCGCCCGCCCGTGTTCACGAGCATGTTGATGTCGCTGAACGTGAGGACCCACTCGAGCGCCGCGTTCCCGCGCTGTGCGGGGGCGGGCGGCTCCACGACGAGCAGGCGCGCCGCGCCGTCCATCGCCTCGCGGCACTTGCCCAGGATCGTCAGGCTCCGCGCGTCGTCCCAGTCGTGGATCACGCTCTTGAGCACGTAGACGTCGGCGGCCGGCGGCGCCGCGTCGAAGCAGCTCCCCGCGACGAAGGAGGCGCGGGCGGCGACGCCGCGCGACGCGAACAGCTGGAGCGCCCCCGCGCGCGCGTGCTCGAGATCGAAGACGACCCCCTCCACGCCGGGGTGGGCCTCCAGGATCGCGCAGAGCAGCGCGCCGTAGCCGCCGCCCACGTCGACCACCCGGCGCGCGCCCCGCAGATCCGCGGCCTCGACGATGCCGGGCGCGACCCCGCGGGTGAGCTCCACCATCGCCTGGTGGAAGATCGCGGCGGCGGCCGGGTCGCGCCCCATCTCGTCGAAGTGCTCGGTCCCGGACGGCGCCGCCGCGTCTCCGGCGCCCCACGCCATCCGGCCGGTGCGGACGCAGTCGGTCAAGCGGCCCCAGGCCTTCCACACGCCCGGCCCGCCCATGAGCCGGGACCACGCGCGCCGCGAGCTCGGGGAGCTCGTCTCGAGGCATCGCCCCATCTCGGTGAGCTCGAAGCGGTCCCCGCGGGGGGCGAGCAGCTCGAGCGTGACGAGGGCCCGGAGCAGGCGCTCCGTCGCGTCGGGGTGCGTGCCGAGCCGCGCCGCGACCGCGCTGCTCGGGAGCGGCCCCTCGGCGAGGACGTCAGCGACGCCGAGCTCCGCGGCCGCGTGGACGACCTGCGGCACCCAGAGGCTCATGATCATCTGGTTGAGGCGGAACGCAGGGGGCAGATTCGTGGGAGACCCGCTCGACATGGTGTTCGCTCCTTCGGGGCCTACCTTGGGGAGCGCGACGCCGGGGGTATTGTAAAGATTTTACCTCGGCCCCTGCCGGGTCGCCCGGCGGCGCGTCGGCCGCGCCGCGCTGCGCCGCCGCCGGGGAGAGGCCAGGGACCGGGGCCGTCTCTCCCTTGGGGGCTCGCCGTCAGGGGATCGCCGGGGCCGTCCACTCCACCCACTTGGCCTTGTCGAGCTCGTTCTTCGGCTTCCAGACGTTGGTGTTCGCGCTCGCATCCTTGAGCAGGAACTTCTTGACGAAGGCCTCGATCGCGTCCTGCTCGCCGTTCGCGTAGTCCTGCCCGCAGTGGTTGTGCCCGCTGTCGACGTACCCGATGTTCTCCTTCGCGCCGAGCGCCTCGTAGATCATCCGGGCGGCGCCGCCGGCCTGGTCTGCGTTGTTCGTGCTCAGCCACTCGTAGTTGAGGTTTCCGAGGATCAGGAGCCCGCGGGGCGCCACCATGCCGACCAGCTCGTGGTGATCGAGCGGGAGCTTGGTCACCGCGCGGCCGAACGGCTCGATCGCCTTGCTGAACCACTGCTGCTCGCTGTACGTCCTGCTCAGGTTCTGGACGCCGCCGCTGGTCCGGCCCATGTTGTCGACCTCCGAGACCCGCCACGCCGCCACGCCGCCAGAGCCGGACTCCTGCGGGATGGTCAGCGCGAAGCGCGAATCCATGGCGCCGACCATGAGCGCCCCCTTGCCGTTGCGCGAGCAGCCCGTGATGGCGAGCCGCGTCGGATCGATCTGCGCTGCAGGCGTGGACTCGAGGGCATCGATGATGCGGCTCGCGCCCCAGGCCCAGGCGATCAGGGCGCCGCTCTCCGCGCTCCCATGGAACTTGGAGAAGATGCCTTTGCTCCGGTCCCCTTCCGGCTGCACGCCGTTGTGATCGTAGTTGATGATCGCGACGCCCATCTGCTTCAGCCGGTTGTTGTTGAGAGAGCCGCCGGAGAGCCCGATCAGCGCAGGGTAGGGGGCTGTCCCGGTGCTGGGCAGGGAGATGCTCACGGTGAACGAGACGTCCTGCGCGCCGCCGGTCACGTTGATCGTCAGCTTGTCGCCCGCCATGCTGCCCGAGACGGTGGCCTTCTTGATCTCCTTCGGGCCGGTCTCGTAGTGCAGGACCATCTCGCGGATCTCCCGATGGCGGCAAACCCACTGCGCCCGGGTCGTCACCTTCGTGCCATCCATCATGGTGAAGGGATCGTGCAGCTTCTCATACGTCGGCAACGCGTCGAAGGCGGGCATGTTGGGGACGGGGCAAGCCTCGCCGGGCATCTCGACGCCGGTCAGCTCCGAGTCCTCGCCCGGCGTGGAGCCGCCGGTGCCGCTCGTGGTGCTGCCCACCGGATCCGAGCCGCCGGCGCTCGAGCTGCTCGGCCCCGGGCCCCCGCCGCCGGAGCCAGGCCCACCGGCGCCGCTCGAAGACGTGCTGCCGGGCGACCCGCCGCTGCTGGTCGCGATGTCGTTGCCGCCGCCGCCGGCGTTGCCCGTGTCATCGCTCGAGCCGCACGCGACGAGCAGGGGGAGAATGGCGGTTGCAGTGAGCAGCTTGGAGTATTTCAATCGACAGGACATGGTGGGCCTCGCTGAGTCTAAGGGGCTCGGCATGGTCATGCTCGAAACGGTCGTGCTGCGCTTTCCTCCGTCGGAGACACCGCGCAGCGCGACCGCAGGTGCATTCCCGGCGGAAGGCATTTCGATCAGCTTCCGTGTGATCGCAATCCCGTCCTCACGATGGTCGCGTTGAACGCGCCGTCATCCGGAAGCGAGCGCATTCGTGGGAATTACCCGTCGGCTCCGGTATCTTCGATGAGGCGAGCGCCGCGCCGCCATGCGTCGAATGCCCGCTGCGCAGCGCACACGCCATCCGCTGATCTCGCCGGGAGGATACCATACGAGGCGTCGAGGGAATACACGTTTCACGGCCGGCAACGCGCGGGGGACCTCGTTCGGCGACGTGGCGCTACGATCGGTAACACGCGGACGACATCGCGCTACGATCGGTAACACACAGACGACATCACGGTACGACCGGCAACTGGAGCGGATCTGGCTGCGCGAGGTCGCGGTGCACGGGCCGAGCGCGGCGTCGGTCCAGAGAAGGACGATGCCCTCTGGAACGAAACGATGTTTGTCGGCCATGCCCTCTTCACTTGTACGAAAATTCTACGGCGGATGCCATGTCTTCCTGCGGCACGATCTTGAAGAAGCAGGTTTGGTTGTGAATCGAATTACGCGGCAGATCTTCGAGAGGCCGTCGCGATGGAACCGCCGATCCGCTGCGTCCTCCGCGCGGCCGGACGGCTGCCTCCTCGTTGGGGCGACAAGGGATCAGGGGCTGATGCCGGAGAGTTCGAGCAGCGCGGCGCGCGCTCGGGTCGGGGTCGTCCCGGTGAACTGCTTCACGTCCCGCGCGAGGTGCGCCTGGTCGTAGTAGCCGAAGCGCTGCGCGAGCTCGGCCCACGTCCCCGAGGCGCCCGCCTTGAGGTGCCGCACAAGCCGTTCGAAGCGCACGAGGCGGGCGAGGAGCTTGGGGGGGACGCCGACGTGCTCGCGGAACAGGTCGATCACGTGCTTGTGGCTGTAGCCGAGCTCGCGCGCGAGCGCCCGCATGTCGACCGCGCCCCCGCGCTCCTCGATCCGCCGGAGCGCCCACGGCACCACGCCGAGCGCGTGTCGCGCCTCGTCGACGCGCTCGCCGAGCGCGCGCTCGATCAGGTCGAAGCGCGCGTCCCAGGTGGGGAGCTCCTCGAGGCGCTCGGCCAGGCGGGCGTGCTTGCTCGGCAGCAGATCGCGCGCGGAGATCACGCGCCCGGTGAGCTCCGCCATCGGCACGCCGAAGAAGAGCCGCGCCCCGATGGGGGTGAGGTTCACCTGGATCCCGCGCTGGAGCCCGTCGTGCTCGGTGATCGTGAAGGTGTCGTCGAGCCCCGCGACGAAGCCGCCCGGGTACGACGCGTGGCGGCGATCGCTCCCGGCGTCGAACACGCGCACCGGCGGTCCGAACTCGATGATGACGACGACCTGCGGCATCGGGAACTCGACCCGCCGCAGCGGCCCAGGCGTCTCCTCCTTGTAACCGCAGTAGTCGCGGATGTAGGGGCGGAGGCGCGGCGCCGGGGGCCGAGTCGCCATCTCCCAGCGGCTCTCACCCGACGTGCCGCGCGCGATCCGCGCGTGCTGAGCCAGCGCCTGCATCGAGGCGCAAGGGTACCCCTCGGCGCAGGCGCGATCCAGCCGCGCGCCTCGGTCGCAGGCGGGCGCCTCCTCCCCGAGGCGGAGGCCCCCCGAGCCGCACGAGGAGACTGGCTCTCTTCATCCCGTGGATACGGACAGCGAGACGATCGCGCTCTCCCGAGAGGAAAGACGCCGCGTGAGGCAAAAAGAGCCCCGCCGCGGCGCCCGGGCGCGTCAGTGGACCGTCTTACAGCACCTGAACCCGAGGTGGTAATTCACGTGCCAGGCGTTCTCCATCGGCTCCACGTGCCAGCGCGGGCTGAAGGAGCAGTGATCGGGATACGTCTCCTGCCCCTTCGGCCGGGGGGCGTCGTGCGCGCGGGCGACCTCGACGTAGAACCAGGCGCTCCCCTTGAGCTGGCTGTACTGCTTGCCGTCGTCCCGGTCGCGGCGGGTCATGATCTCGGCCACGTTGCCGTGCTGATCGAAGACCCCGAACCGGGAGCGGCACGCGGGGTAGGCGCCCGCCGGCTCGGTGTCGGTCGCGCACGTCTCGTAGGCGGAGCGCGCCGTGTCGGCGTCGCAGGGCTTGCCGTCGATGTCGCGGTGCCGCGTCTGCGTGTGGCAGACGGCGAGGTCGAGCTCGTCGCCGTAGGCGTACGTCCGCGGCGCGCCGCCCTCCGGATCGCCGCGGCACGCGAGGCTCCACTCGTCCTCGGTGCAGAGGCGCTTGCCCTGGAGGCTGCACATGGCCGCCGCCTGCGTCGGGCTCGCCCACACCATCGGCAGCTCGCACGGCTTGTTGGGGAACTCGAAGACGTCGATGCAGAACTCGGCCGGCCTCGCCTTCCCCCGCACGGTCTTGAAGACGGGCACCATGTTCTCGTGGCCGCCGCAGCGGGCGCGCTGCTCCTCCGTCTGGAGGACCACGCCGCGCAGCCCCTCGAGGCACTGCTCCTTCGAGCGCGTGTGCCGCGCGAGCGCCCTGTTGCCCTGGTTGATGCGCCCCGGCCCGCCGCCGCCGAAGTTCTTCTCCAGGAAGAGCTCGGGGTTCTTGAACCTGCGCTCCCGCGGCGTGAGCTCCTTCAGCGAGAAGAGCCGCACCAGGTCCTCGCGCGCCTCGTAGTGGATCGCCATCGGATCCCCGGCCGGCGGCGGCGCCGCGCCCCCGTCCGCCGGAGGCGCGCCGGCAGGACCCCCGGCCGCCGGAGGCGCGCCGGCAGACCCAGCCGCGCCGGCAGACCCGGCGGCCGGCGGGGCCGCGCCCCCCGGGCCGGAGGCCGCGGGGCCCGCCGAGGGCGCCGAGGCGCTGGCCGCCGGCGCGGCGGCGTCGCCGGGGCCGCGATCGGGCTCGCCGCGGGAGCAGGCGGCCGAGGCCGCGGTGAGCGCCGCGAGCGCGACGCGCGAGGTTCGGGAGGGCCGTGACACGTGGAGCGAGGTCAGAGGGTCGCCGCGACGATCTCGGAGAGGCTCGCCTCGTCGACGATGCCGGTCAGGTACGCCGCGACGTTCCCCTGCCGGTCGATGACGACGAGGCTCGGCAGCTTGTCCACCCCGTACCGGACCGACGCCTCCTTGGCGTCGTCGATGAGGATCGGATACGAGAGGCCCTTCTTGAGGGCGTATTGGCTGGCCACGTGGGGCGGGTCGTCCACGTTGACGCCGAGCACCACGAGCCCCTTCTTCTCGTACCGGCGCGCGATCCGGTCGAGGATCGGCGCCTGGACCGCGCAGGGGCCGCACCAGGTGGCCCAGAAGTCGAGGATCACCGGCTGGCCCTTGAGCTCGGCGAGCTGCATGCGCGCGCCGGGCTCGCCGTTGGCCGCGACCGGCAGCGTCACGTCGGGGGCCACCGCGCCGACCATGCCCCCGACCCCAGGCGCAAGTCGCGGCAGGATCGCAAGGCCGAAGAGCGCGCTCAGGGCGATGAGCACCGCGACTGCAGGGTAGAGAATCTTACCGGAATTGGACTCGGGTTCGGCCATACGGGGCCCTGGGCTTCATAGCAAATCTTTGGGCCTACGTCCGAGCGGCTCTGGTACGGTCCGGCGCCTCGACCGGCCAGGCGCTGCGCCGCCTGGCCCGGGGTCGGGGGCGCAGCGCGGCGAGCCGCGCGACGCCGCCGCCGCCGGTGGGGGTCGGGGCGCAGCGCGGCTCGCCGCGCGCTGCCACCGCCGTCCGGGTCACGTCGTCGCCCGCGCGCTGGAGGAACCATGCTGGATCGTCCGAATCTTTCACGAGAAAATCCCGCGGGGCCCCGCGGGCGGCGCCCGCCGCCCGGGCTCCCCCCGGCCAAGCGGGCGGCCAAGTGGCCCCCCGATGACAACGATCTGCCCGGAGCCCCGCCGGCGCCCGCCGGCGGCGGCTTCGCGGACGACGGCAACTTCAAGCGCGGCCGGTTCAGCCCGGTGTCGATCGTGGTCGGCCTCCTCCTCGCGCTCGGCGCCGCGGGCGCCATCTGGTTCGGCGTCAAGCAGGACAGCCAGAAGATGACGGTCGACGCCATCTCCAAGGAGAAGAAGAACATCTTCGTCCTGCCGAAGAAGGACCAGCTGCCCCTCTGGCGGAAGTGGGCCGCCTCCAACGCCGAGCCCTCGCTCCAGCAGGAGGCGCTCATGCAGCTCGCGTGGGCCGGCGACCCCGAGGGCGTCACGCACGCGACGACGGCGCTCTCGCTCCAGGACCACCGCGTGAAGGGCGTCGCCGCGCAGGTGCTCGCCTACTACGGCTCGCCCAAGGCCGACGGCGCCAAGCCCGCGCTGCTCGAGGCGCTCAAGGTCGCGGACGAGAGCGACCGGCCCCAGCTCGTCTGGGCCCTCGTCGAGCTCAAGGAGCCGGCCGCGTTCAAGGACGCGATGGACCAGTACCGCAAGGGGTTCCTCTCGAAGGTCGAGCGGCTCGGCGGCGGCATCGCCTTCGATCCCGAGAAGCTCGCCGGCCTCGTGCCGCTCGACGAGCTCGCGAAGCTCGCGAGCGACGAGAGCGCGTCGGTGCGGCAGCTCGTCGCGACGGTCCTGTCGCGCAACGCCGAGCCCAAGTGGACGAGCACGCTGATCACGCTCGTGAAGGACAAGGACGTCGAGGTCGCGCGCGAGGCCGCGAACGGCCTCGGGCGCATCGGCGACGAGACCGCGCGCGCCCCGCTCCTCGAGGCGCTCACGAACGCCGACAAGGAGAACCGCCAGCGCTTCCTCGAGGCGCTGCGCGACGGCATCGGCGGCGAGGGGCTCGTCCTCGCGCTCGACAGCGTGAAGTCGGATCCCGAGGAGACGACCTGGTTCCAGACCAAGCAGATCATGGAGATGCTGCGCGAGCTCGCCGATCCGCGCGCGGCCGACCCGCTCGTGAAGTGGATCGAGGCGAAGAAGCCGCCGCTGCACTGGCAGGGCGAGGCGGGGACGCGGCTCGCCGAGATCGGCGACATCCGCGGCGCCAAGTACATCGGCGAGCGGATGCTGGCCGACCCGCTCAAGCTCTACAAGCTCGAGAAGTTCTGGGAGGCGGACGAGGGCGGGCACCTGTCGCGCACCGACCTGCCGCGCGTCGTCGGCGCCCGCATGCTCGCCGACCTCGCCGTGATCCACGCGGACAAGGCCGCCGAGCTCAAGGCCGCGGCCGAGTCGCCGGTCATCCTGTGGCTCAAGGATCGCCCGCAGCCGCACGCGAACGGCCTGCGCTTCCTCGCCACGATCCGCTCCGAGAAGATCCTGAAGGACATGCGCGACTGGGCCTTCCCGACGGACCCGCTCCCGAAGGAGGGGCAGCTGCCGCCGTTCCCGGCGGCGTTCGAGACCGCGCAGAGCGCGCTCCGGTACATCGGGCGCATGAAGGACGAGCCCTCCTTCCCGCGGCTGCTCGAGCAGTTCAAGCGGAAGAAGGACCCGAAGATGGACATCACCCAGGACGGGCTCCAGGGCGCGGGGCTCGCGATGCTCGGCATGGCGCTGCGCGCGGTCGCCTACGGGTCGGCGCAGGGGCTCGCCGAGTGGGGCGACCCGCGCGCGGTCGAGCCGCTGACGAAGCTCATCGAGGACGAGACGTGGCACGAGGAGGCCCGCCAGGCCGCGTGCGAGGCGCTCGCCTGGTGCGCCGACGACAAGACGATGGTCGAGGTGGCGAAGAAGGCGAAGGATTTCGCGAGCAAGAAGGAGCCGCGCAAGCAGCTCATCGGCGCCTGTTACGCGTCCGCGCTCGCGCTCCGGCCGGTGCCCGGGGCCGCCGGCGAGCTCGTCCCGCTGCTCACGGCCGACGTCGAGCCCGGGGTGCGCATGGCCATCGCGCGCGCCATCGGCATCGGCGGCTTCGACGAGGCGGCGCAGGGCCAGCTCTTCGAGAAGCTCAAGGACGTCGAGGTCCGGAACGCCGCGGCGCTCTCGCTCATCCTCGGCGGCACGAGCGACACCGCGGCGCGGACGGTCGCGATGTACGCCGACTTCGACAAGGGCGCGCTCGACGACCTCAAGGACCACTACTACCGCGCGTTCGGCTACTGGTCGGACGAGGACTTCAAGCGCGGCAACCTCTACCGGTACGTCGCGAACGCCGAGGCGATCACGCGGGTGAAGGTCGCGGACGCGCCGCAGGAGTGGGCGCGGCAGCGGCTCCAGGCCCAGTTCGACAACCTGAAGTACGACAACGGCCCGCACTCCGAGACGCGCGTCGTCCTGCGCTACCGGCTCTACCAGGCGGCCAAGAGCGGCGACGGCGAGCAGAAGAAGGGCGCGATCGACACGCTCAAGTTCATGAAGGAGAAGGGCGCGCTCATGGCCCTGCGGCACGAGCCGGGCGACACCGGCGCGCTCGCGAAGCGCGCGTTCCACGAGCTCATGAACCCGAAGGCCACCGTGGCCGAGGACCTGAGCGCGCTCGCCCCGGCCAAGGCCGGGGGCGCCGACGTGCAGTAGCGGCGCGCGCCTGCGCGATCGGGCGAGGGGCCCGGGAGCTCTCGAGGGAGGCCGTCCTCCCCGGGGATCCCGGGCTTCCTGTTTTTGTCGAGGTTGCGCGGGCGAGCCCGCGCCCGGCGCGTCGGGCGGGCCGGACGACGGGCGGCCGGCGCGTGTCGGGCTGGACAAAGCGCGCGTTTCGGAAGAGTGTTCGCGCCGAGGTGCACTGTGGCTACCTGGCGTGATGAGCTCATCGAGGCCGTGAAATCGAAGGCGGAGCGCGAGTCGGAGGAGCTCGCGCGGCACAAGAAGCGGGTCGCCGAGGCGCTCGCGGCCGCGGAGTCGGCCGTGTCGCAGGGGGCCGAGTCGCTGAAGTTCGCGCACGAGAGGCTGCAGGACAAGGGGCAGCCGGTCGCGCTCTCGCAGGAGCCGGACAAGCACCGGCTCGCGCTCGGCGAGTTCAGCCTGGCGCTCGAGCTCCTGCGGGAGTCGGCGATCGTCCGGGTCACCTTCGGCGACGGCAAGCCGCGCGAGTTCGACTTCGCGAAGGACAGGCACATCGCGCCGGCCGACGTGGAGGAGTACATCGGGCGCCGTGCGCTCGAGCTGGTCCGCGCGGCGCAGAAGGCCGCGCCGTGGTGACCGCCGGGCGCGCCGCGGCGCGCGCGCCGCGCGCGGCGGGGCTCCGCCCGGGCCTCGTCGCGGGGCTGCTCGCCGCGCTCGGGGCGTGCGCGCCTCCGGCCGCGCCGCCCCGCGAGGCGGCCGCGCCGCCGGCCTCGTCGCCGGCCGCCGCCGCGGCGCCCGCCGCGCCGGCCTCGATCGATCTCGACCCCGCCGCGGAGGCGCGGATCAAGGCGGACGTCGCGTACCTCGCGTCGCCCGAGCTCGCGGGGCGCGCCACCGGCGAGCCGGGCGCCGAGCTCGCGGCCGAGTTCATCGCGCGCAGGTTCGACGAGCTCAAGCTCTCGCCGCTGGGCGGGCAGGGGGGCGACGCGAACGCGTACCTGCAGGTGTTCGACGCGCGGGTGGGCGCCGACGTGGCGCCTGCGGCGCTCGCGGTGCAGCGCGCGGGCCGGAAGCAGAGCGTCGAGGCCGGCAAGCTGGTCACGGCCGACGGGAGCGCGAGCGGCACGGCCTCGGGGGCGGCGGTGCTCGTGGGCCACGGCGTGACCGCGCCGGCGCTCTCCTGGGACGACTACGGCGGCCGCGACATCGAGGGGAAGATCGCGGTCGTGCTCGACGGCGTGCCCACGCTGGGCGACGGCGCGGAGGCGGCGCCGCAGGCGGGGGCGGCGAAGGCAGATCCGCACGGCGGCGCGGCGAAGGCAGACCCGCACGGCGGCGCGGCGAAGGCAGACCCGCACGGCGGCGCGGCGCACGCAGACCCGCACGGCGGCGTGGCGAAGGCAGACCCGCACGGCGGCGCGGCGAAGGCAGATCCGCACGGCGGCGCGGCGCACGCCGACCCGCATGGCGCAGCGCACGCGGATCCGCATCACGGGTCGTCTTCGCGGCCGGCCGACGCGCTCCGCGACTTCGGCAGCGTCCGCTACAAGCTCCGCACCGCCCGCGAGCACAAGGCCGCCGGCGTGATCCTCGTCGCGGCGGGCGACGAGCTCCCGCGGGTGTCGGACGACGCGGCGAGCATGGGCATCCCGGCCGTGGTGATCACGCGCTCCGCGGCCCGGGCGCTCTTCCCGACGGCGGGGCTTCCGCCGCCCGCGAAGCCCGAGGCCGCGAAGCAGGCCGCCGCGAAGCCCGCGGCCGCGAAGCAGGCCCCGGCGAAGGCCCCTGGGCCGAAGCCGCTCGCCGGCACCACCGTCGAGATCACGACCAAGGTCACCCCGCGGATGGCGCAGGCGGGGAACGTGATCGGCCTGCTCCCGGCGCGGGATGGCTCACCGCACGCCGGCGAGTACGTCGTCATCGGCGCCCACTACGATCACCTCGGCCACGGGGGCAACTCGTACTCGCGCGCGCCCGGCGTGCACGCGGTGCACCCGGGCGCCGACGACAACGCCTCCGGGACCGCGATGCTCCTGGAGGTCGCGCGGCGGTTCGCCGCGCTCCCCGCGCGGCCGGACCGCAACCTGCTGTTCATCGCGTTCGGCGCCGAGGAGCTCGGCACCCTCGGCTCGCGCCACTTCGTCGATCACCCGCCGGCGCCGCTCGAGGGGACGAAGTCCATCGTGGCGATGATCAACGCGGACATGGTCGGCCGGATGCGGGAGGACAAGCTCCTCGTCGACGGCCTCGGCACCTCGCCCGACTGGAAGCCGATCGTGGACGGCGCCGCCCGCGGGCTCGGCCTCGCGCTCCAGTTCGGCGTCGAGGGGTTCGGCGCGAGCGATCACACGTCGTTCACCGCGTCGCGCGTCCCGGTCGCCTTCCTGTTCACGGGCGTCCACGAGGACTACCACCGGCCGAGCGACACGGCGGACAAGATCGACGCCGCGGGCGTCTCGCGCTGCGCCGTGCTCGCGGCGCGGATGGCGCTCGCCCTCGCGCAGCGCGACGCGCGGATGGCCTTCACCGACCCGCCGGCCGACCCTCACCGCAGCATGCGCCGCGGCTTCCGCGCGTCGCTCGGCACGATGCCGGACTACGCGTACCAGGGGCCCGGCGTGAAGCTCACGGGCGTGCGGCCCGACGCGCCGGCCACGCGCGCCGGGATGCAGGCGGGGGACGTGATCGTGCGCATCGGCGCCCACGCGATCACCAACATCCACGACTTCATGTTCGCGCTCGGCGAGCTCGAGCCGGGCCGCGAGGTCGTGATCGAGGTGGAGCGCGGCGGCACCCGGGTGCCGCTCAAGGTCATCCCCGCCCCCGGCCGATGAGCCGGCGCCCCCGCCGCATCGCGCCGCCGGCCGCCCCGCGCCGGCGGCGCAGGGCCCTCTGTCGGCGCTGCGCGGGGGGCCTCGTCCTGCTGTGCGGCCTCGCGGCCGCGATCCTCGGCTGCGATCGCCGCGAGCCCGCCGCGACCGACGCCGCGGCGCCCGCGGCGCCCGCGAGCGCCCGCGCGGCGGCGCCCGCCGAGCCCGCGCCACCCGACGGCGCCGCCGCGGAGCCGCCGGACGCCGCGGAGCTGTCCGACGCCGCGACGCTGTCCGACGCCGCAGGGCTGTCCGACGCCGCGGGGCTGCCCGACGCCGTCGCGGCCCTCGATGGCGCGGCAGCGGCGGCGTCGCCCGACGGCGGCGTGTCGGACGCCGGGCTGCCTGGCAGCTCGGCGGGGTGTCCGGACGACATGGTCCTCGTCGACGGCGACTACTGCCCCCTCGTCGAGCAGATCTGCCTCAAGCACCACAAGGAGTTCGAGAAGGACCAGGCGCGGCGGGCGAACCCGTACGGCGAGGTGGAGGGCTCGACAAGCGTCAGCGAGCGCTGCCTCGAGTACAAGCAGCCGACCGCGTGCCTCTCGAAGAAGCGCGCGCCGATGCGTTACTGCGTCGACCGGTACGAGTGGCCCAACAAGAAGGGCGAGCTCCCTGCGCTGCTCGTCTCGTGGCGCGAGGCGGTCAAGGCGTGCGAGGGCGTCGGCAAGCGCCTCTGCACCGAGGACGAGTTCAACTTCGCCTGCGAGGGCGAGGAGATGCTCCCGTACACGTACGGGTTCGTGCGCGACGCGACGAAGTGCAACATCGACCGGCCGTTCCGCCAGCGCGAGCTGGCGCTCTACCGTTACGAGCGGTGCATGCGGCACCCCAAGTGCAAGGCGGAGCTCGAGCGGCTCGATCAGCGCGTCCCGGCCGGCTCGATGCCGGCGTGCGTGTCGCCGTTCGGCGTCTACGACCTCAACGGCAACATCAACGAGTGGGTCGTGCGGCCGGGCCGCAAGTCCCCGGAGCGGAGCGGGCTCAAGGGCGGCTGGTGGGGCCCGATGCGCGGCCGATGCCGCCCGACGGTGGGGTTCCACAAGGAAGAGGATTACGGCTACGAGCAGGGGTTTCGTTGCTGCAAGGATGCTGCGCCGCGGTGAGCGCGCGGTGGCGCCTTCATTTTGGGGGGCGCGTGGCCGCCGACCGGGGGTACGCTCGCGTCCAGCGGGCCCGCGACGCGGCGCTCGCCGGCGAAGGGCCTGCCGTTGCTCCTCCGGGGGCCGGGGCTCAGACTCAGCGGCGGGTCGGTACCGGCCCGCTGCTCACGCGGGGAAAGCCCCGCATCTGCGGGAGACCTTGATGAAGCGATCCATGTGGTTCACCAGCGTGCGCTCTGCCGCGGCGGTCGTCGTTGCTCTCGGAGGCCTCGGGCTCCTGTCCTCCGCGTGCCGTGGCAGCGAGGCCGAGGATCCGTCGAGCCAGCAGTACAACGCCTACAACCAGCAGCCGGGGCAGTACCAGCAGCCGGGGCAGTACCAGCAGCCGGGGCAGTACCAGCAGCCCGGGCAGTATCAGCAGCCCGGGCAGTATCAGCAGCCGGGGCAGTATCAGCAGCCGGGGCAGTACCAGCAGCCGGGGCAGTATCAGCAGCCGGGCACGACCGCTCCGGCGACGACGGCGCAGCCGAGCCCGCTCGCGCTCCCGTGTACGAACGACATGGTCTGCGGCACGCACAAGTGCAACACGGCCGTGGGCAAGTGCGCCTTCCCGTGCGCCGCGAACACCGACTGCGCGGCGGGCTTCTCGTGCATGGGCGCCGGCTCGGCGACGGCGATCTGCGTGCCCGGCGGGCAGTAGGGGGCGCGGGGTCCTGCGCTGATCTGCGCCTTGCTTCGGTCGCGTTCCCTGGTTTTGTGAGGGGGCGCCTTCTCCGGCGCCGCCGCGGCGCTCGGCGCTCGCCGGGGCAGCTGGGCATGGCCTGGGGGCTGGCTCTTCCAGCCCCTCGGGGGAGCGGAGCTGCCTGCGGCGACCGGATCCGGTCTGCCGGGATAGTCGAGCTTGGCCTGAGCGACCGGATCCGGTCTCGGCGGGACAGCTGGCATGCCCGAGGGACCGGATCCGGTCTCTCGGGGGCAGCTGAGCATGCCCGAGGGACCGGATCCGGTCTCTCGGGGGCAGCTGAGCATGGCCTGGAGACCGGATCCGGTCTCTCGGGGGCAGCTGAGCATGGCCTGGAGACCGGATCCGGTCTCTCGGGGGCAGCTGAGCATGGCCTGGAGACCGGATCCGGTCTCTCGGGAGCAGCTGAGCATGGCCTGGAGACCGGATCCGGTCTCTCGGGAGCAGCTGAGCATGGCCTGGAGACCGGATCCGGTCTCTCGGGGAGAGCTGCGCATGGCCTGGGGACCGGATCCGGTCTCAGCGGGGCAGCTGAGCTGCCTGCCTCCCGGCCCCCGCACGGCGCGGAGCCCGGGTTGGCGTCCTCCCGCAAGCGCTTGCGCACTTCCGCAAAGGAGCACGTCCCCGGGCGACGCCGCCTCGCCGCCTTCGAGGCGGTGTCTGCTGCCTCACGCCGCGCAGCGTGGTCGCCACGCATTCTGGCCCCCCTCTTGCCATAGGCGCGCGTCACGCGGCCGACGGCCCGTTCGGGGTGGCCCAGAGGCGACGAGGCGAGACGCTCGACCGCGGAGCGGGCGGGGTGCGGCGCGGGTGTGCTTCACGCCGCCGGACGTCAGCGAGAAACGTCAAGAACAGGCATATCTCATGAGCATTCACAGGAGACGGCGCACACGTGCGCCTTCGGCCGCGCACGATTTCGCGATGTCACGCCGTGCCACGGCCCGGCGAAAGCATCACTTTTCGCTCGCGGGGCTATGCCTCGCCGCTTGCGAGCTACGACAGCTCGGGCGGAGAGGGCGTGCTCGGCATGGGGTTCTCCGTGACGGGGCTGTCCGCGGTGACGCGGTGCCCGCGCACGATCGCGCAGGACGGCGAGATTCGGGCCGTTCATTACGATCAAGACGATGCGCTCTGCCTCGACGGGAAGCGTTTGGTCGAGGTGGGCAGGGCGGGGGATCTCGTGGAGTACCGCACGTTCCCCGATACCTTTACCAAGGTGATCGCCAGCTATGAAGGCTGGGATTGGGAAAAGGGCCCGATGTACCTCCGCGCGTACACGAAGTCAGGGCGGATCATCGAGTACGGGAGCGAGCCGAGCGGCCGGGTCATGGCCAAACTCGGTGTCGTCCGCGCGTGGTGGGTGACGCGCGTGAGCGACCGCTACGGAAACACGATGGACACTCGGTACAAGAGCGCGGAGCACCCGACGGAGAAGTACACCGTCGAGCACGCGCCGCTGCGGATCGATTACACCGGTCATCCGTCGGCCCCGGCGACGCGCGCCGTCGAGTTCGTGTACGGCGCGCCGCAGTGGGGAGGGCGCGTGCTCTACTCGCGCGGGATGGAGCTCCGCAGTTCGTGGCGCCTCGACGAGATCCGGATGCTCGGGCCGGGCGACGCGATCGTCCGGAATTATCACTTCTCTTTCGACGACGCGCCCGCGACAGGGCGGCGGCTGCTCCAGCACGTCGAGGAGTGCGCCTGGGACGGCGTGTGCAAGCCGCCGACCCGCTTCGGGTGGCACCACGGCACGAAGGGGTTCACCTGGCTGGCGACGCCGCTCGAGGTCCCCACGTCCGATCGCGGCAGCAGCATGCTGATGGACGCGACGGGCGACGGGCTCGACGACATCGTGATGTCCGACGACGAGCTCGCGATGTACGAGGGCGTCGAGGTGCCATTGACCACCTGGTTCCTCGCTCCGAACCGGCTGTCGGAGGGGGTCTCGACCGCCTTCAACGTGGACAGGCTGGTGGCCGAGGTCACTCACCTGGATCCGGACACGCCCTTCCAGCCCGAAGTCGGCACGCCGATCGACTACAATCAAGATGGGCTCACCGACATCTTCATGCACGACCTGCAGGGTCGATGGCCGAACTGGCACGTCCTCCTCGCGGAGCGCGAGGGCAACTTCAAGCGCCTCGACACCGAGGTCGCTCGCATGTACCCGCTGCTCTCGCCGTGGACGCCGGGCAGCATCAAGACCGCGACACATTCGGCACACCTGGCTGACGTCGACGGCGACGGCGTCTCCGACCTCATCCAGTGCGGCGATGACGGCATCAGCACGGCCTGGTGGGTGCACATCTGGCGCCCCAGCGGCCCAGAGGGGCCCGGGTTCGAGCCCACGCCGAGCCCGATCCCCGCGCTGTACGCGTACCCGTGCAACGCGGACCTGCACACGGTGGACGCGGACAGCGACGGCAAGATCGATCTGCTCGTGCACACGGCGGTGTGGCTCGACGACGTGACGGTGACCTTCGGCACCACGTACGACGCGGTGACGTACCAGAGCCCGGGCGCGTGGTCGATCACCCCGACCGGCCTCCCGGTCCGGCTCCCCGGCGGCCGCATGCTCTTCCTCGACGTGAACGGCGACGGCCTGCCCGACGCGGTCCAGACCGGCCTTCCGGACCGGCAGCTGCGCACCTACGTGAACACCGGCGACGGGTTCGCCGCTGCCGTGAACAGCCTGCCCGAACTCTGGCTCGAGGCCGACCGGTTCGCGAACCTCGCCGTGCCGATCGACTGGAACGACGACGGCCGCCAGGACCTGCTCATGCCGATGGCGGAGCCGGGCGGGGTGCCCGCGTGGATGATCCTCGAGTCGACGGGAAGGGTCGGAGACGGCACCTTCACGCTGGTGGACTCGCACCTGCCGGTCGAGCCCCTCATGCTCGATTCCGAGGTCACGCTCGCCCACGCGCAAGCTCCGCGGGTGACGGACCTGAACGGCGACGGCGTCCAGGATGTGCTGATGTCGGTGGGACGTTTCTTCCGCATCTTCCCGAACCTGCTCAAGGACGAGGATCTCCTCGCGAGCGTGACCGACGGGATGAACTCGCTCGATCCGGACGACCCCGGCTTCCTGCCGAACGTGACGATCACCTACAGCCACCTGTCGTCACCGCACGCTTGGGACGGGTTGTCGCCGCTGCCGGACGAGCAGAAGATTTACAACCCGATGGAGAACGCCGTCGAGGAGGAGTGCGCTTACCCGCTCCGCTGCGCCCTCGGCCCGCGGGCGGTGGTCAGCGGTTACACGCTCAACAACGGCGCGAACGCCGAGCGGCGCTTCGAGGTCGCCTACAGGAACGGCCGTTACCACCGGCTCGGCCGTGGCTTCCTCGGCTTCGGCAAGCGGATCGTGCGCGATCTCGACACCGGCTCCGGGACCGTGGAGTTTTACGACAACGTGACGTTCGACAAGGACCTCAACGTCTTCCCGTACGCGCGCCAGGTCATGCGGGAGGTGCGCTACAGCCCTCCCGAGACTCATGACCAAGCGCCCTCCGGGATCGTCGAGCTCTCGCAGACGAGCTCGCTGATCCAGACCGTCAAGACGAACGGTGGCCGCACGTACTTCACGTTGCCGGTCTTCCGCAGGGACGTCAGGGGACAGGGAACGTACTCACCGGCCGGAGGGCAGAGCCTGGAGGCGTACGCGATCGACCGGGCGGGGTTCCCGCCGATCCTCATGAGCGACGCGACGATCGGCTATGGCGACTACGACGAGTTCGGCAACATCCTCGCCGAGTCGTCGTCTACGACGGGGGCCGATTTCTCGCTCCTGGTCAAGCGGAAGTACACGAACGACACCGCTGCCTGGCTGATCGGCAAGCTGGACTCCGTGAACGAGTGCAGCAGCGCCTCGGGGATCGACCAGTGCCGCACGATGTCGCGCACGTACAACACGCGCGGACAGGTCATCCGGGAGTCCGTCGGCACCGAGGGCGACCCGCAGACGGAGCTCCACCTCACGTACACGCGCGACGTGTACGGCAACCTGAGGATCACCCGCTCCGTCGACGCGTTCGGCGCGCGCCGCAACTCCTGCATCTCGTACGACGAAGAGCGCATCTTCCCGTACGCGCGCTCGAACGCGGAGGGGCACGTCACGCGGATGAAGTTCGACCCCGGCCTCGGCGTCAGGACGGCGCTGGTCGATCCGAACCACCTCGTCACGCGCTGGGCGATCGATGGCTTCGGGCGCGTCACGAAAGAGATCCGGCCGGGCGAGGAGGACGAGGTGATCACCACGTTCACGCGGACGAAGGACGGCGGCGCGTCCGGCACCGAGTGGAACGTGAAGGTGCGAACGCAGGAGATAGGCGGTCGCGATGACACTGTCGAGCTCGACAGCCTCGGGCGTCCGGTCCGGTGGTGGACGCATCGCCCCGACGTGGGCGCCGGCGCCGACGAGCGCGTCATGCAGGAGATCGTCTTCGATGCGCTGGGCGAGCACGTAGCGCGACGATCGCTGCCCGCCGGCGAGGACACGCCGCGCGATGCGCTGCGCTACGACGAAACCACCTACGACGGCATGGGTCGCATCAAGACGCACCGGACGCCGTGGGGCACCACGACGATGTACAGGTACCGGAGGACGACCGTCGAGGTGATCGGTCCACGCGGCGTGACGACCATCATCAAGAACGACGCGCTCGGCCGGCCGGTGTCGATCACCGACGCGATGGCGGGGGAGACGCGTTATAGCTACGGACCGTTCGGCGGGCTGTGGACCGTGACCGATCCGGGCGACGCGGTGACGACGACCGAGCGTGACGCCTACGGCCGCGTGCGAAAGTTCACGGATCCCGATCGCGGCGAGACGATCACGCACACCAGCGGGTTCGGGCTGCCGACGTACGCGAAGGACGCGCTGGGGCGGGAGCGCTGGTTCGAGTACGATCGCCTGGGCCGCATGACGGCGCGCATCGACAAGGAGGAGGGCAGCGAAAGCACCTACCGCACCACGTGGACGTGGGACCGCGGGGCGACGGGCAAGGGCAAGATCGCCGAGGTCGAGAGCCCCGAGCATCACAAGACGACCTACACCTATGACCCGCTCGGGCGGCTCGAGACCAAGCGGCTGGCGCTCGAGGGCGAGACGTTCACGACGACCTTCGGCTATACCCCCTCGAACCAGCTCAACCTCATCTCGTACCCCGCGGGCGACGGCGGGGAGCCGTTCTCGGTCCTCTACGAGCTCGATCCGCACGGCCACGTCCTCGAGGCGCGAAACGCCGAGACCGGCGATCCGTACTGGGAGCTGAAGGAGACGGACCGGGCCGGGAGGATCCGGACCGAGGAGTTCGGCAACGGCGTCGTCACCGAGCGCTCGTACCACGCGACGAAGAACCGCCTGGAGAGCCTGCGCACGACGAAGGACGCCGTGGAGATCCAGAACCTGGCGTACACGTACGACAACAGGCTCAACCTCGAGACCAGGAAGGACCTACGCCAGACGAAGACGGAGTACTTCATCTACGACGAGCTCGATCGCCTGAGGTGCTCGCAGCTCCGCCATCTGCGCCGTTGCCTGTTCGAGAACACGTACGCGCCGAATGGCAACATCGACTCCAAGCTGGGTATCGGCACGTACGCGTACGACCCCGACCAGCCGCACGCGGTGGTCCAGGCGGGGGACAGATTGTACGGCTATGACGCCGTCGGCAACCAGATCTCGAGGCCCGGCGCGACGGTCTCGTACACGCCGTTCGACAAGCCGGAGACGTTCACGCTCGACGGCGGCGCGACGATCGAGCTCGACTACGACGGCGATCAGAACCGCATCCGGAAGACGACGCCGGACGAGGTGACCCTCTACGTGGGCGACCTGTACGAGCGGGTCACCCGGCTCGCTCCGGAAGCTGGCGAGCCGAGCGTCGAGCACCGGTACTCCGTGCTGGTGAAGGGGCGCCCGGTGGCGCTCGTGACGCGCGTCGCGGGGGCGCCGGGCACGACGCTGTACCTGCATCGCGACAACCTGGGCTCGATCGACGTGATCACGGACGCCTCGGGCGGCGTGCACGAGCGGCGCAGTTACCAGGCGTGGGGCAAGCGCCGCCAGCCGACCTGGGAGAGCGCGGCTCCGGGCTCGTTCGGCAGCTCCCCTGTCCGGCGGGGGTTCACGGGGCACGAGGGCGACGACGAGCTCGGGCTCGTCAACATGCGGGGACGGATGTACGATCCCGTGATCGGGCGCTTCTTGACGCCGGATCCGCTCGTGGCGAATCCGCTGTCCGGGCAGAGCCTCAATCCGTACAGCTACGTCCTCAACAACCCGCTGGCGTACGTGGATCCGAACGGTTTTCAGGAGGCGCCGGCGGAGGACCTGGATGCGTCACGGCCACCGGCCGTCATGCACATCCCGTGGGAGAGGCTCGGCTGGGTGCCGGAAGAGATTGCCGTCGGCAAGCGCCCGGAGCAAAAGGCGCAGTCCGACAGCGATACCAACACCACGGGCGCCGAAGTCGGCGTCGTCGCGCCTCCCGTCGACGTGAACATCTACGGAACGAGCTCGGGCTACGTGCCCGAGCCGGTGGCATCCACGCCGGATCAAAGCACGGTCGGCAGCGTGGTGGGCGAGGGCCTGCTCGGCGTCGGTGAAGGGCTTGGCGAGCTCACCGTCGAGCTCGGGCGGTCGCTGGTGCTCAGCGCGCTGACGTTCGGCGGCTACGGCGCCTACGAGTTCGGGACCGCGATGTGGGACGGGTACAAGGAGGACGGCGTGGTCGGGGCGCTGAACGCCGTGAATCCCCTGTACCACGCGCTGAGGGCCGGAACGGACACGGTCCTGGCGGCCGTGGGGGGCGACTACCGCGCCGCGGGCGCGGCGGGGACTAAGGCGGTCGTGCTCACCCTGGGCGCGGCCGTCGGGCTCGGCGAGGGACTCACGGCGGTGAGCGGAAGAGCCTTGGCAACGAGGGCCGCGACGGGAGAAGGTTGGCTCGTCAGCAGGGGGGTCTTCAGGAATAGACACGGGCAGCTCACGAACGGCCGTTACATTCTTGACGAGCCGGGGATGGCTCCTCATACGGCAGGCAGCCTTGCCGACGGCAGGAGCCAGTTCTTGTACGGAGTGAACGAGAAGCAACTCGTCCTTGATGCTGCGGCTTACGCCGACGAGGCAAACCTGTGGACAGCAAGCAACGGCAGAAAGGCAAGAGTTGTTTTCGACGACTTCATCGGCGTGCATCATAAAACAGGTCAGAGAACCAACGTCCTGAACATCTACCGCACCGACACGGGTTTCGTTCACGGTGCGCCGGGGAGTCCTTTATGAAACAGGATCTCAGCGATGTATTTCGGCACAGCCGCGCGCCATCGGCGACCTGGACGCACGAGAAGGTCCAGGATGTCCTTCAGGCGTTGGCAGCACACTCTCCAGGCTCATGGGTGGACTGGGAGCCTTTCGACGAGCAGTGGGGGCGGGTGCTCGATGCTGACAATCAGGTCTTGGGATTTGTTTGTGCGCGTGTCCCGATAGGCGCAGCCCGGGACGACGTCCCGCTATCGGAGCTGCCGAGCGCCGTGGCATGGATTCGATTCAGGTCCGCGGACGATCATGATTACCGAATTTTTCCTGAGCTTCTTGAGGAGGTTTTTGGACGCAAAATATCGCGGAACGTCAACTATGAAGACCTGTCGATGAACGACCTGTGGTGGGCAACCGTGTCCTGACCGGAACGGGTCTCATCCACGGTGCGCCGGGGCGTCCTCTATGAAACAGGATCTCAGCGACATCTTTCGGCACAGCCGCGCGGCATCGGGGACGTGGACGCACGAGAAGGTCCACAATGCCCTTCGGGCGTTGGCGGCGCACTCTCCAGGCTACAGCGTCGATTGGGAGCCTGGCGACGAGGAGTGGGGCCGGGTTCTCGACGCTGACACCGAAATCGTGGGGCTCGTCTGTGCACGCATCCCGATAGGTGCAGTGCGGGACGACGTTCCGCGTTCGGAGCTGCCGAGCGACGTCACGTGGATTCGATTCAAGTCTACGAGAGCGCGAGACTATCAGGTTGCGCCAGAGATTCTCGAGAAGGTGTTTGGGCGCGAGGTCTCGGGGAGCATCGACTACGGGGCCCTATCGCTGGACGAACTGTGGTGGGCAACGGTGATCTGACATCCACCGCACCAAGTCCGACAGCATCCACGGTGCGCCGGGGAGTCCCGCATGAAGATCGTCGCTGTCCTCCGTCTGCACCGAGCGCCGACAGGCGATGGCGCGCGCTGGCGTCTTCAGGGCCGGTTCAGGGCCGGATGGCGAGCAGCGCCGGCGTTCGACCTGGCGCCGCGGCGGCGATCGCGTCGATCAGCGCGCGCGGCTCGCTGGGCCCGGTGGCGCCCGTCTTGCGGATCGCCTCGATCCGGCTGAGCGTCCACACGAGCGCGGCCGCCGCCGGCGTGGGCAAGCGGCTCAGCGCCGCGATCGGCGCCGGCGTGAGGGTGTTTCCGAGCTGGCGCACCACGCGGAGCCCCTCCTCCAGGGCGCGCGCCAGGTTCATCGCTTCGGTCCACGACACGCCTGCCTGGCGCGCGTGCGCGGTGACGGCGGCGACCATCACCGGCGCGGCGACCGCCGCATGCGCGCGCAGCCAGCTCTCCATGTCGGGCTCCACGACGGCGGGGATACCCGCGTCCGTGAAGACCTTGGCCCAGGCCGCGTCCGTCACCGGGGTGACCATGCCCCGGGTGACGATCGTCGACGTCAGCTTGCCGTCGTCGAGGGCCGCCAGGATCGCGGGGAATCCGAAGGCGAAGCGCGCCGCGCCCACGGCGTCGCGGAGGCGGCCGAGCGGCTCGAAGGTGTTGAACATGAACATCACCGTCTTCGCCGCGCTGGCGGCCAGCGCGGGGAGCACCTCGTCCACCTGATGCGCGAGCACCGTCACGAGCACGAGGTCCCACGCCGCCCCCTCGTCGAGCGCGGCGCTCACGCCGACCGCGGCGCGCTCCCCCGCGGCGGTCACGATGGCCTCGTCCCGCCGCAGCTGCGCGAGCCGCGCTCCACGAGCGACCACCGTCACGTCGTGCCCCGCCCGCGCGAGCTGGAACGCGAACGTGCTTCCGATCCTACCGACACCCACGATGGCAATCTTCATGATCCACCTCAGAAGTAAAGGCCGAGGCTCTCCCTCGTGAAATTCGTCAGCTCATGAGTGCGCCCCGCCTTGATCTTCTCTACCCAGGCGGGGTCGCTCAGCAGCGAGCGCCCGACGGCGACGAGATCGAAATCCCCGCGCTCGAAGCGGCGCACGAGCTCACCGAGCCCCTGGGGCACGGAGGCTTCGCCCGCAATATTCCCGAAGAGATCACCCGACAGCCCGACGGAGCCCACGGTGATGGTCGGCTTCCCGGTGATCTTCTTCGCCCACCCCGCGGTGTTCAAGTCGGAGCCGGCGAACTCGGGCTCCCAGTAACGCCGCTGGGACATGTGGAAGATGTCGACGCCCGCGTCCACGAGAGGCGAGAGCCATTGCTCCATCTCCTGCGGCGTCTTCGCCATCTTGTGATCGTAGGCGCCTATCTTCCACTGCGAGAGACGGAGGATCACCACCATCTCCGGACCGACGGCCTCGCGAACGGCCTCGAGGACCTCCACGGCGAAGCGCGTCCTCTCGGCGAGCGTCTTTCCGCCGTACTCGTCGGTGCGCTGGTTCGTCACCTCGTAGAAGAACTGATCGATGAGGTACCCGTGGGCGCCGTGCAGCTCGATGGCGTCGAAGCCGAGGCGCTTCGCGTCCCCCGCCGCCTTGCCGTAGGCCCGCACCGTGGCCTGCACGTCCTCGCGGGACATGTTCGCCGGGCCCTCCAGATCCGCAGGCTCCTCGTAGCCGTTGGGATTCCGCTGCGCGATCCCGACGTGCCACAGCTGGGGGGCCATCTTTCCCCCCTCCCTGTGCACGGCGTCGATGACCTTCTTCCAGCCGTCCAGCGCCCGATCCCCGTAGAAGTGCGGGACGTCGCGCAGATGGAGCTTGCCGGGCCGCTCCACGACCGTC
Source organism: Sorangium sp. So ce836 (assembly GCF_028553905.1). Lineage (NCBI taxonomy): Bacteria > Pseudomonadati > Myxococcota > Polyangiales > Polyangiaceae > Sorangium > Sorangium sp. So ce836. Next base: position 14,201,855 of record NZ_CP102233.1, read on the forward strand.
CCCTCCGACAGGATCAGCCCGACGCCGCCGGCCGCGCGCCGCGCGTAGTACGCGACGTTCGGCTCGCCGGGCGCGTTCCCCGGCGATTTCTGGCGCGTCATGGGCGCCATGACGAGCCGGTTCTCGAGCGTCAGCCCCTTCAGCCGAAATGGCCTGAAGAGCGCGCTGACGTCCTCGTGCTTGTTCGGATCCCGATCCGTCATCTCTCCATCCTTCCTCGGTCCCCCGTCCCCGCCGCCGCGCGCCTCGAGCTGCGCCCCGGCACCTCGGCGGCGACCGCGCCTGCGATCGTGACCGCCCCTCGGCGCCGCGGCCGGCGTGATTCGGGCAACAAACCAACTGGATGGTTGAAAACCTAGGGAGCGGTCTCGGCCCTGTCAACGGGGCGGGGCGATGTCGCGCGGCGGGGCGATGTCGCGCGGCGGGGCGACGTCGCGCGGCGGGGCGACGTCGCGCGGCGGGGCGATGTCGCGGGGCGGGGCGATGTCGCCGCTGCGCGAGCCGCTCGCTTGCCGCTACACTGCCCTCGTGAACGGCGGTCCCGCGCTCTTGCACCGCGCCCCGGGGTGGGCATCATGAAGGATCGACCCATGCCCTACGATTCGGCGGCGACCAAGAAGAGGCTCCTCGACGCCGCGCTCGACGAGTTCGCCGAGCGAGGCCTGGCCGGCGCGCGCGTGGACCGCATCGCCGAGAAGGCGTCGGCGAACAAGCAGGCCATCTACGCCTACTTCGGCTCGAAGGAGGACCTGTTCCGCTGCGTGCTCGAGGAGCGGTGCAAGAGCGTGTTCGACGCCGTGCCGTGCGACCCGTCGGACCTCCCGGCCTTCGTCGCCGGCGTGTTCGACTACCTGGTCGAGAACCCGAAGAGCGTGCGGATGATGATGTGGAGGCAGCTGGAGCTCCCCGACGAGGCGGAGCACGAGGCGGCGGCCGCCAAGGTGCGCGCGCTCGGCGCGGCCCACGAGCTCGGGGTGACCTCCAAGCAGTGCGCCGAGGACCTGTTCGTCCTCCTCCTCGGGATGCCGATGGCGTGGTTCACGTTCGCCTCGAGCCAGCCGGCGGCGAGGGGAGCGGCGGCGCAGCAGCGGCTGCACGCCTTCAGGCGCTCGATGATCGCGGCGGCGGAGGCGATCGTGAAGACGATGACGGAGAAGAAGCGATAGCCCGCTCCGGGCTGGGGAGCGAGGCTCAGGCGGTGACGCCCGGCTGGATGCCGTTCATCGCCATCATCTTCTGCCGCTCGGCCTCCTTGTTGAGGCCGCGGTAGCGCTCGTCGAGCTTCGCGATGTCGAGCTTCAGGATGCGGCCGTACAGCTCGAGGGCGATTCCGACGATCGACGGGTGGCACGCGGACTTCACCCGCTCATCGTAATAGGGATACGCCGCCACGTGGAAGCGGCGCAGGTTGTAGAACGGGATGCCCGGGAACTTGTGGTGCTCGTTGTGGTACGTGACGTTGTTCCACATGAAGTTGGTGAAGTGCGCGCTGGTCCCGTACGTGCGCGAGCTGTACGCGTCCTCCCCAGGGAGCATCTCGTAGTGCTCGATCATCGAGGTCACGCTGGCGAGGATCGCGCCGAAGATGAACGGCAGGGCATAGAAGAAGAAGAACACCTGCCGCGGCATGACCCAGAAGAAGAAGGCCATAAGGCCCCAGAAGCCGAGGATCTCCAGGTTCATCTTGACGCGCTGGAGCGCCGACAGCCGCTTCACGTAGCGCGCCATGCAGCCGAGGAAGTACAGCGGATAGGCGAACGTGTAGACCGCGAGGAGCAGGAGCTTCGCGAGGACGGGGTTCCGCGTGTAGTCCGTGACGACGAAGTTGTCGACGTCAGGGTACGTGTTCGCGATCTTGTGATGATGAAGGTGGTAGTTCGTGTACAGCGTCACGCTCATCCCGGTCGGCGCCCAGCAGACCAGGGCGATGAGGTACGAGACGAGCTTCGATCGCGAGCAGCTGCCGTGGACGGCGTCGTGCGCGACCGCGCCGAGGCCACGGACGAGGTTGGCAATCGCGAAGGAGCAGACGATCCCGATCGGGATGGCGAGCGGGTGGTGCTGCGTCGCGTACAGCACCCACGTGAGCGCGGCCCAGATGCCGAAATGAAGCGGAATCTTGAGCAGGTAAATCGGGTTGCGCTTGTAGGCAGCCTGCAGCAGCTCCCGCGGTACCGTGTCCATGCCGGCCATACTGATCTCCGTGTTTCTCGCGCGTGCGCGGCCCGGAACTTCGCAAAAAATAGGCGAGAAAACAAGAGCACGCCCGCTTTTTACCCCCGCTTAACACCCGCGGCGCGAATGCCGTTACGCAGGAGCCCGGGCGCCGGGGGGCGCGCCGCTTGAGGGGCGCGCCCGCCGCCGCTAAGACGCGGCGATGGGGACTCGCATCGAAAAGGACAGCTTCGGGCCGATCGAGGTGCAGGCCGACCGCTACTGGGGGGCGCAGACGCAGCGATCCCTGGAGAACTTCCGGATCGGCGGCGAGCGCTTCCCGTGGGAGATGATCGCCGCGCTCGCCACGGTCAAGAAGGCCGCGGCGCTCGTCAACCGCGACCTCGGGCTCCTGCCAGCGGACAAATGCGGGCTCATCGTCGCGGCGGCCGACGAGGTGATCGCGGGCAAGCTCGACGACCACTTCCCGCTCGTCGTCTGGCAGACGGGGAGCGGCACCCAGACCAACATGAACGTGAACGAGGTCATCGGGAACCGAGCGATCGAGCTCAGCGGCGGGGTGATGGGGTCGAAATCGCCGATCCACCCGAACGACGACGTGAACCGGTCGCAGAGCTCGAACGACGTGTTCCCGACGGCCATGCACGTCGTCGCCGCGCTCCAGATCGAGCGCCGCCTGCTCCCGGAGGTCCGGCGGCTCCGCGACACCCTGGCGCAGAAGAGCGCGGCGTTCGCGGACATCGTCAAGATCGGCCGCACGCACCTGCAGGACGCGACGCCGCTCACGCTCGGGCAGGAGTTCTCCGGCTACGTCGCGCAGCTCGACGCCGGCATCGCCGCGATCGAGCGGGCGCTGCCGCCGCTGTACGAACTCGCGCTGGGGGGCACGGCGGTCGGGACGGGGCTGAACGCCCACCCGGAGTTCCCGGCGCGCGTCGCGGCGAAGATCGCCGAGCTCACCGGGGCGCCGTTCGTCACGGCGCCGAACAAGTTCCAGGCGCTCGCGTCGCACGACGCGCTCGTGGCGGCGCACGGCGCGCTGAAGGCGCTCGCCTGCAGCCTGACCAAGATCGCGAACGACGTCCGCTGGCTCGCGAGCGGGCCGCGCTGCGGCATCGGCGAGATCACCATCCCCGAGAACGAGCCGGGCAGCTCGATCATGCCGGGCAAGGTGAACCCCACCCAGGCCGAGGCGATGACGATGCTCTGCGCGCAGGTGCTCGGCAACGACGTCGCGGTCGGCGTGGGCGGGGCGAGCGGCAACTTCGAGCTCAACGTGTACAAGCCGCTCATCATCCACAACGTGCTGCAGTCGATCCGGCTGCTCGCCGACGGCTGCGCGTCGTTCGACGAGCACTGCGCGCGCGGCATCGCGCCGAACCGCGAGCGGATCGCCCGCAACGTCCGCGAGAGCCTGATGCTGGTGACCGCGCTGAACCCGCACGTGGGCTACGACAACGCCGCGAAGATCGCCAAGAAGGCGCACGCGGAAGGGACCACCCTGCGCGAGGCGGCGCTCGCGCTCGGGCTCCTCGACGCGCGGACGTTCGACGAGGTCGTGAGGCCGGAGCGCATGATCGGCCCGTCGGCGGACGAGGAGTGATCGCGGCCCGGGGCGAGCGCTCGTGGCGGGAGAGCGCGCTCCTCGCGCCGTCGGCCCGCGCCCGGCCCGCCCGCGCGTTGACACCCCGTCGCGTCCTGCGATAGACGAACAGCGCCTGCCAGCGGCGCCCGCTGCAGCTCCGCAGCGATTCCCACCCGCGCCGCCGGCCGACAGGGGAGGCCGATGACAGCTTGCGCATGGACGCGCCGCGGCGCGGATCCTCGGTGGTCCAGGGCGAGGCGGCGCTCGGGCGGCGCTGCCGCTGTCGTCCTCGGGGCCGCGGCGGCGCTCGGGTGCCCGCCGGCGGGCGCGCAGCCGAGCCGGCCGCTGCCGGTCCAGCCGCCGGCCGCCGACCCGCTCCCCGTGCCCCTGCCCGCGGCCCCGGGGCCGCCCGCCGGCCCCATCTCCGTCGTGCCCCCGGCGACCCCGCGCCCGCCGCGCCGTCGGCCGCGCCCGCGACGCCGCCCGACGCCGCCGCGCCGCCCGCCGCCGCGCCGCCCGCGGGCGCGGCGCTGCCGCCCCCGGCGCCGCCTTGCCGCCCGCCGGCGCCGCCTTGCCGCCGCCCGCGGGCGCTGCGCTGCCGCCCGCCGGCGCCGCGGCCGCCACGCCGGGCGCTGCGGCCGCGCCGTCGCCCGCCGGCTCGGACGCCGCGCCGGCGTCCGAGGGCGCGGCGGGGCCGCCGTTCCAGCTCAGCATCGGGCGGCTCCTGCTCTCGCCGCTCGTGCTCGTGCAGGCGCAGGCCGTGCCGTACGTCGGCGACGACGCCTACCTCCAGGCGGGCGACGTCGCCGAAGGGCAGGGGTTCCGCGTGCGGCGCGCCCGCGTCGGCTTCGCGGGCACGCTCGCCGGGTACGTGCCGTTCGCGGTCTCGGGCGAGCTCGCCGCGGGCGCGGACGGCGCGCCGCGGCTCTCCGAGGCGTGGATCGGCTACGCCCACTTCCCGTTCGCAAACCTCTATTTCGGCGCGCACGACGTGCCGTTCAGCCGCTCGGCGATGACGGGCGCCGGCGAGGGGGCGCTCCTCGAGCGGCCGTTCGCCGTGCGCGCCATGGCGCCCTTCCGCCAGGTCGGCCTCCACGTCGAGGGGCACTTCCGGGACAGGACGTTCAGCTACTTCGCCGGCATGTTCAACGGCTTCCAGCGCTCGGATCAGTTCTTCGCCGGCTACGTCGAGAACGCCGCGCTCTCCGGCAACCGGTTCGACCACGTCGCCTACGTCGCGCGCCTCGCCACCGAGCCGCTCGGCCCCCTCCCACGCTCGCTGCAGGACCTCGCCGTCTCGAGCCCCCGCCTCGGCGCGGGCGCGAGCTACTTCTTCAGCGACGGCGGGACGCGCGACATCCACGGCATCGGCGCCGACGTCCTGTTCCAGGCCGCGGGCGCGCACGCGCTCGCCGAGCTCCTCTGGAACCAGAGCGACCCCGAGCGCGCCCCGACGCAGCCGCTCGGCCAGCTCGCCCCGGTCACCTCGCTCGGCCTCGTCGGCGAGGTGGGCTATTTCGTGAAGCGCATCAAGCTCGGCGTGACCGCGCGGTTCGAGTGGCTCGATCCCAACCTCGATCTCGACGACGAGACCGACAGCTGGGCGCTCACCGCCGGCGCGAGCTACCACTTCATCGACAACGTGCTCAAGGCGCAGGCCGACTTCACCCACCGGCAGGAGATCCACGGCGTCGCGCTCGACAACGACGCCGTGGCGCTAGGGCTCCAGCTCAACCTGTAGCGGCCCGCCATGCGAACCCGCCGCCCCGCCCCGCTCGCGCCGCGCTTCGCCCTCGGCCTCGCCGGCCTGATCGGCCTGATCGGCCTGGTCGGTTGCGACGCGCCGAACCTCCTGCGCGCCAAGCCGATCGAGAACCGGTTCGAGCTCGTCGGCGGGCCGGTGGCGATGGCCGACGTCGGCGATTTCCTTCTGGAAAACGACGAGATCCGGGTCGCGATCCTCGGGGCGCGCCACTCGCCGGGGCCGGGCGTCTACGGCGGCTCGCTGGTCGACGCCGACCTGCGCCGCCCCGATCCGCGCTTCGCGAGCGCGTCGGGGCGCGATCGCTTCGCCGAGTCGTTCCCGGTGGCCAACCTGCTCGTGCCGGATCCCGGCGCCACCGAGGTCTCCGTGGCGAAGGACGGCTCCGACGGGCAGGAGGCGATCGTCCGCGTCGAGGGCGACGGCGGGTTCCTCTTCCACGCGCTCGGCGTGCTGAAGACCCAGGAGGACCTGCTCGGCCTCCTGTTCGACGGCCTCAAGCCGGAGATGCGCTTCCGCACCGACTACGTCCTTCGCCCGGGCGAGCGGTTCGTCACGATCCGCACGACGCTGCTCCTGCCGGACAGGGCGGTGGGGTGCCCGAGCGTCGGCGCCTGCGCGCTCGAGTGCGAGAACGGCCTCGCGGCGGGCGAGGACGGCTGCCCCACGTGCGCCTGCGGCGAGCCGCTCTCGCTCGACAACTACGCGGGGCCGTCGGACATCTTCCGGGGCATCCTCGGCGACGTCCGCGGCGACGATCCCGAGCGGAAGGGCGGCATCGTCGCCGGCGATTTCGTCTTCTTCGGCAACCAGAACGACATCTTCGGCCCCGGCATCGGGTTCGACGAGGAGAAGGCGGTCTTCGACGCCCTCTTCTCCGGCCGCGACACGTTCCAGCGGCCGCTCAGCTTCGACTTCGTGGCCGCGGCGGGCGGCGACGTCAGCTACGGCTACTTCACCAAGGCGCGCCCGGGCGACCCGCCCTCCACGGTCAACGTCCCCGTCTTCACGAGCGCGGCCACCGCCTTCCTGAGCGCCGGCAAGAGCTGCCTCGCCGCGGGCGACGACGACGAGGCGTGCGACCACAAGCGGTCGTTCACCTACGAGCGCTACTTCGCCGTGGGCGAGGGCGACATCGCGAGCGTCGCCGAGGTGGTGTACGGCGCCCGCGGCGCGCCGACGGGCGCGCTCGAGGGCGCGGTCCTCTGGCGGTCGACCGGCGAGCCCGTGCCGAACGCGCGCGTCCACGTCTTCCGCGACCCCGACCCGGCCGCGCGCTTCGCGACCGTCGACGAGCTGGTCGAGGCGAGCCTCGCGCGCTCGGGCGACGTGGGGCTCGTGAGCTCCATCGACGCCGACCTCGGGCTCGATCCGGTGGAGGACGGCGATTTCCATGCGCGGCTCGAGCCCGGCGGCTACCTGCTCGTCGCGGAGAGCCCGGGCGGCGCGGCGGTGTCCGCGCCGATCCGCGTGGCGCTCGGCGCCGGGGCCACGGTGTCGGTCGCGGCGGAGCTGCCGAGCCCCGCGCGGATCGCGTACCGGGTCGTCGACGAGGGCGGCCGGCTCTCGCCCGCCAAGCTGACGTTCGTCGCGCTCGACGCCGCCGGGCGGCCGCGCGAGGGCGACGGGACGCGGCGGGTCTACCTCGGGCACGGCCGGCTCGGCAGCGGCGTCCGGCAGATCGAGCGCTCGGCGACGGGCGAGGGCTCGGTCGAGATCGAGCCGGGCCGCTACCGGGTGCTCGTCACGCGCGGGCCCGAGTTCGGCCGGTTCGAGGTCCCGGACCTCGAGGTGCGCGCCGGCGAGATGCGGCGGATCGAGGCGGTCGTGCCGCGCGAGGTCGACTCGACGGGCTGGATGTCGATCGACATGCACCTGCACCAGCGCCCGAGCTTCGACAGCGGCATGCCGCTCGAGGAGCGGGTGACCTCGGCGGTCGTCGAGGGGCTCGAGGTCGCGGTGGCGACCGATCACGACGTGCACACCGATCTCGAGCCGGCGGTGCGGCAGCTCGGGCTCGAGCCGCTCCTGAAGACGGCGATCGGCGCCGAGGTCTCGACGCTCGAGCTCGGCCATTTCATCGGTTTCCCGCTCCGTTACGACGAGCTCGCGGTGCCGGATCACGGCGTCTTCGACTGGGTCTGCCGCCCGGGCGGCGACGTGATCGACGGCGTCCGCGGCGCGGCGGCGGACGGCGAGGACGCGCTCGTGATCGTGGCGCACCCGCGCGACGGGTTCATCGGGTACATCGACCAGCTCGGCGTCGACCCGTTCACGCTGGACCGGACGATCCCCACGCTCGAGGCGAGCAACCCGCTGTTCCAGGCGGGCAGCTGCGATTTCGACGCGATGGAGGTGTTCAACGCGAAGCGGTTCGATCTGCTCCGGACCCCCACGGTGCAGGAGGTGGTCGATTTCAACCGCTGCCTGTCCCGGATCGACGCCGCGCGGGACGAGGCGTCGCTCGGCGCGGCGTGCGGCGGGATCCCGGTGGAGCTGCCGGCGTGCCTGCCCGGCGAGCGGTACGCGGTGTGCCAGCAGCGCGCCCGCTCGGCGCTCGCCTGGCAGGTCACGAAGCGGATCCTGACGAGGACGCCCGAGGAGCAGGACGCGATCTGGGGGTTCGACGGGACCGCGGCCGAGGGGGAGGCGCTCTGCCGTGTCGACGAGGGGGGCGCGGTCCCGGAGGAGGACGCGGATCGGCCGTGCACGTTCCACGCGGGCCAGGTCGACGATCTGTTCCGCTACCTCGACCACGGCTTCTCGCCGACGCAGCTCGCGAGCAGCGACAGCCACGGCGCGTCGCCGGAGCCGGGGTTTCCGCGCACCTATTTCCGCTCGCCGACCGATCAGCCTGCGGCGATCGATCTGGGCGAGGTCACCGGCGCGCTGCGCGCGGGCGGCGCGTTCGCGACGTACGGCCCGTTCGTCCGCGCGGGCGTGGGCGGCGTGACGTACGGCGGGGTGGCGCGGATCGAGGGCGACACGGTGCCGCTCGATCTGCGGATCGAGACGGCGAGCTGGTTCGGCGTGGATCGCGTCGAGGTGTACGTGAGCGGCCGGCTGGTCCGGGTGCTCGAGCCCTCGGCGGGCCCGTCGGCGATCGTGGACGTCGACGAGCGGATCGAGCTGCCGGCGCCGGCGTCGGACGGCTGGGTCGTGGTGGTGGCGATGGGCCTGCGCGACGAGAACCTCCTCACGCCGGTCGCGCTGCCGGTGTCGTTCGGCGAGCTGCAGCTGCCGCGGGTGGCGAGCCTCGCGTTCACGCAGGTCGAGGCGCTCTCGCGGTTCTTCACGGCGTCTCCGCCGGTCCCCGACTGGTACCCGGTGGCGCCGTATGCGGTCACGAACCCCATCTTCCTGGACCGGGACGGCAACGGCGTTTACGACGCCCCGCGCGGCCCGCCTCCGTTCTGCGCGAGGCCCTGCGATCCGAGCGTGATCGACCCGTCGCAGTGCCCGAAAGGGCAGGAGTGCCTGCTGGAGGAGCGGGTGTGCGGGATCTTCGTGCTGGGCCGCTGCGAGGACAAGCAGGCGTCGCCGTGACCAGGGCCCGGGCGGGGGCGCGCGGCCGCGCCCACCGCACCGGGGGGGCGACGCGGAGCGCCGCAGGCTCAGTGGGCCGGTCCGGTGCTGGGCGGCGCGAGCGCGTGGGCCACGGCGCTCTGCAGCGTCGCTCGGGTGACGATGCTCCGAAGATCGATCCCGCCCTGCACGAGCGCGCGGGCGACCTCCGGCTGCATCCCCGTCAAGATCGCCCGCGCGCCGAGCAGCCGCAGCGCCGAGGCGGTGCGGATCAGCGAGTCGGCGACCCCGGCGTCGACGTGCTTCAGGCCGGTGATGTCGATGATGACGACGGACGGGTTGTGGCGCTCGACGCCGGCGAGGCTCGCCTCCAGCACCTGGGCGGCGCGCGCCGCGTCCATCGTCCCGATGAGCGGCATGACCAGGACGCGATCGGTGATCGGGATGATGGGCGTCGCCATCTCCGAGAGGCGCAGGCGCTGCACCTCGATGATCTCCTCCTGGAGGGCCGCCCGGGCCCGCTCGGCGCGCTCGCGCTCGCAGAGCTCTTCGAGCAGCCGCTCATTGGCCTGGTTCAGCTCGTCCGCGTTCCGTGACAGGCGTTCGTTGACCGAGCAGAGCTCCTCGGTGCGTCGCTGCACCTCGCTCTCGAGCCGGTCGCTCATGGCGCGATAGCCCTCGGAGATCTCCTGCAGGCGGCCGTAGAGCAGCGCGTTCTCGATCGCCGCTGCGATCTGCGCGCAGAGGAGGCGGAGCAGCTCGATCTGCTCCGGGGTGAAGGCGCCGCTCGCGAGCGCGTTCTCCACGTACAGCACGCCCGTGAGCCGGTTCTGGTGGATGAGCGGGAGGCCCATCGCCGATTTCGGCCGGCGCGCGGCGAGGTAAGGGTCCGCCGCGAAGCGAGGGGTCGCGGCGGTGTCGTCGAGGATGACGAGCTCTCGCGTGCGCGCCACGTAATGCACGACGCTGACCGGAAGATCCGAGGACTCCTCGAGCGGACGCCGGAGCTCCACCTCGATCGATTCAGGATCGATCGTGATGGCCGCCTCGATGACGAGCCGGTCCTCGCGCGCGAGCACCAGGGAGCCGCGCTGGCCGCCGGCGCTCGAGAGAACGGCGCGCATCACGCGATCGAGCGCCTTCCCGAGCACGAGCTCGCTGGAGATCGCGTGCGTCGCCTGCAGCACCGCCGCGACGTCGACGAGCTTGTTGAGGAGCGGGTGGTCCGCCGAAATGGTGCTCGATCTGGAGATGGCCTGATCGCGCTCCGCCGCGGGCGCTCGATCCGCGAGGGGCGCGTCGAGCCCGTGCTGCCGGATCAGCGCCGCGGCCTTTCGCTCGGCCCCCCACTGCCGGTAGGCGTGCATCGCCGCGTTCAGGTAGAGCGCCGCGATGCGCCGCCGGCCCTTGCGGGCGTAGTACAGCCCGGCCAGCTCCGACGCGAGCGCTTCGTACTGGATGAACTCGCTCTGACGGGCGGCGTCGATGGCATCGTCGTAGAGCTCCATCGCCTCGGCGTCGCGGCCGGAGGCGCGCGCCACCTCGCCGAGCACCAGGAGGTGTTTCGCGCGGAAGTTGTCAGGGCACTGGGTCGCCCAGCGCTCGAGCTTCTCGAGCGACGCGGAGAGCGCCTCGGCGTGCCGTTGCCGCTCGCGCTCGTCGCGCTCGCCGAGCGCGACGAGCGTGAGCGCGAGATAGAAATGGTATGTCGCCTCGATCGGCATCGCCATGACGGCCCCGAGGACCGGGCGCGCCGCCTCCGCGGCGGCGAGCGCCGCGTCGTGCCGGCCGTGGGAGTAGAGCAGGATGAGGCGGATGATGTGATAAAAGGCGATACCGCACCCGAAGCTCGCCCGGGTGAGGGCGGCCAGGCACTCCTCCTCGGGGAAGCCCTCCTCGCTCAGCGAGACGTCGTCCGCGGTGAGCCCCTTCAGATTGCGCAGGAATTGCTGCTCCAGCCGAATGGTCTCTAGGACGGCGCGGTTGCCTGTCTTTCGCGCGAACGACGCGAAGCGCTCGGCGACGCGGTGGACCTCCTCCAGCGGGTCGCCCTTCTCGTAGACCTGCCAGACGGTCTCGAAGGCCAGGTAGCTGGCGTACACCAGGTCGCCGGCCTCGAGGCAGGCGAGGAACGCCCTCTCCAGGATGGGCAGGTCGTTCCGGATGGGCTGGACCCAGAAGTTGATGTGGTCGCCGTGGAGGTGCAGCAGCGTACCGCGCAGCGAGACGTCCCCGAGCTTCTCGTTCAGCCGGATCGACATCTCCGAGAAGCGGAACCCCGAGGGGATATCGCCGAACGCCGAGACCAGCATCAGCCCGTACACGCTGTACGCGAAGCACGACGCCTCGGTGTTGCCGTGCCGCAGCGACAGGTTGAGCATCTTCAGCGCGATGAGCGGGAACACGCCCGGCCGCCCGATGTACGCGCAGGGGGCGCAGTCGGCGAGCAGGTTGATGATCGCGCGGATGTGCTCATCGGCGAGCAGCGGCGCGTGCAGGATGTCCTCGATGGTCCTGCCCGCCATGCTCTCGGGGATCTGCGCGATCTCGGCCGAGATGGCGGCGCCGATCTCCTCGCTCGCCCCGGGGATCTCGACGCCGAACAGGCGCAGCGCGTCCTGTCCCACCGTGACGCCCTCGTCGTAGCGGCCGGCGACCTGATAGAGCTTCATCCGCAGGCTCTGGACCCGCGCCCGATCGAGGTTGGCCGGCGCCGTGTCGAGCAGGCGCTGGAACAGCGCCTCTGCCTCGGCGAAGCGGCCGCACAGGTACTCGCACTCGGCCGCCTCCAGCGTGAGCGCCCAGCGCAGCGCGCGGTCTCCGGAGGCCCCGTCGTCTCCGACCGCGCTCCGTCCGGCGCTGAAGTACTCGGCCGCGGCCCCATAGGCGGTCGCGCTCTTGGCCTTCCTCCCGGCGCGCAGGTTCAGGCGCCCGAGCAGCTCGCGCTCGCCGGGATCGGAGACGAGGGGGGCCCCGTAGTTCAGGTGGTTCACGACATCGAAGAGCTGCTCCTCGGGCGGCTCGCCGTGCTGACTGGCCAGCATCAGGCGGCCGACGCGCAGGTGGGCAGCGCGCTTGTGCTCGTCCGCGATGAAGGCGTACGCCGCCTGCTGGACGCGATCGTGCAAGAACTGGTAGGAGACGGCGAGCGACGCCTCGCTCGGGGGGTCGCCCTGGGATGGCTCTCCCGGCTGGACGAGCCGGTAGTCTGTGTCGATGGGGAGCAGGACCCCTTCCTGCATGGCCTCCCACAGGTCCTGCGCCGCCTGTGCGGCGGGCTGCTCGGAGATCGTCGCGAGCGTGCGCAGGTCGAACCTGTGCCCGATGCACGCCGCGAGCTTCAGGGCGCGCTGGGTGGGCGGCGAGAGCCTCTGCAGCTTGGCGATCATGAAATCGACGACGTTGTCCGTCACGTCCTGCGACGCGATGACGTCGAGGCTCCATGTCCATCTGCCGGTCTCCGGCTCGCAGCGGAGGAGCCCATCGTCGCTCAACATCCGCAGGAACTGCCCGATGAAGAACGGGTTGCCCTGCGTCTTGCCGTGGATGAGCTCGGCGAGCTGCGCGACGTCCTGCGCCGCGCGGCCCAGGGCGTCCGAGACGAGCGCCGTTACGTCCTCCGGCGAGATCGGCGCGAGGGGGATGTCCGCCACCGCCGCGTCCGCGGCGCGGACGGCGTCGAGGGTGATGATGAGCGGGTGCGCCGGGCTCACCTCGTTGTCGCGGTACGCTCCGACGACCAGGAGGTGGCCCGTGTCGGGGTCGGTGAGCAGGAGCCGCAGCAGCCGGAGCGACGCCGGATCCGCCCATTGCAGGTCGTCGAGGAACAGGACCAGCGGGTGTGACGGGGCGGCGAACACGCCGAGGAAGCTCCGGAAGACCATGTCGAAGCGGTTCTGCGACTCGGAGGGGCCGAGCGCCGCGACCGGGGGCGCCTCGCCGAGGATGAGCGCGAGCTCGGGGATGAGCTCGACCAGGATCCCGGCGTTCGCGCCGAGCGCCGCGCCGAGCTCTGCTCTCCAGCGGGACAGCGCCTCCGTCCGCTCGGAGAGGATCTGCTGCACGAGACCCCTGAACGCCTGGACGACCGAGGCGCAGGGCACGCCGCGATTCAGCTGATCGAATTTCCCGTGCGCGAAGTGCCCCCCGACCCTGGCGATCGCCTTGTAGGTCTCGTGGACCAGCGCGCTCTTGCCGACGCCGGAGTAGCCGGAGACGAGCGCGAGCTCCGCCGCGCCGGCTCGGACCCGCTCGAAGGCGGCGAGGAGCCGGTCCCGCTCCGCGTCCCGGCCATAGAGCTTCTGCGGGACGCGCAGCTCGTAGCTGCGATCGCTCCGCCCGATGGGGAAGGGGTCGACTCGGCCCGTCCGCTCGAGGGAGCGCAGGCACTCCGCGAGGTCGGCCTTGACGCCGTAGGCGCTCTGGTACCGATCCTCGGGGGCCTTGGCGAGGAGCTTCATGACGATCTCGGACACCGGCTGCGGCACGTCCCCGCGGCGCTCGTGCGGCGGCACGGGCGGCCGCGCGATGTGGCTGTAGAGGAGGTCCATCGGATCGGCGTCCGAGAACGGCAGCGCGCCGGTGAGCATCTCGTACAGGGTGACGCCGAACGAGTAGAGATCCGTGCGGTAGTCGATGCCCCTGTTCATGCGACCGGTCTGCTCGGGCGATATGTACGCGAGCGTCCCTTGCAGGGTGGAGACCGAGGTCGGCTGCTGGAATTCCTGCTGGAGCCGCGACGCGGCGCCGAAATCGATGAGCGTGGCTCGGCGGAGATCCGAGCTGATGATGATATTCCTGGGGTTGATGTCCTTGTGCGTGATGTGACAGCGGTGCACCGCGCCGATGGCGTCGGCGATGGCGACCGAGAGCGCCAGCGCCGTGCGCAGGTCCAGCCGGCGATCGTGGAGGATCGCCCTCAGGGTCGTGCCCTCGACCGCCTCCGTGACGAGCGCGAGGCCGCCGCGGGTCCTCTCGAGCGAGCACGCCCGCACCACGGCGTCGAGGTCCAGATCGCGGAGCAGAGCGAACTCGTGCCGCAACAGGGCGAGATCGCGGACGCTCGGGTGCTCGCCCTTCAGCGTCTTGATGACGACCGGCCGCTGATCCGCGGCGCGGCGGCCACGGTACACGTGGGTCTTGCTGCCTTCGTGGAGCAGCTGCTCGACAACATATCCTGGCAAATCGATCGACGCTGTGGTGCCCATACGTGCTTGCGCTCGAGCTCGTGATGGCCCTGACATTCTGTCTCGTCGGGTCGACGACGGGCCGAGAGCATGAGTATAGAACAATCTTCTTCTGGAACGCGCAAAGAACGCACGTGATGAAGGCTCGATGTGCGCCGGGTCACGCTCTCGCGTCCCGCACATCTTGCGCGCCGGGCAGGTCGCGCTCCGGCGCTCGGCTCACCTGGGCGACGACCATGTCGGGCCGCGTGCTCATCTCCCCGAGCTGGCGGTCGGGGAGCCACGCCTCGAGGTCGAGCGACTCGCGCACGCCGGTCGTCGGATTCAGCGCCTTTGCGCCTTTGCGCCTTTGCATTAAAATCTCTCCTCTCTTTCGCTCGCTCCGCCGGGCGACGCGAGGCGGCGCAAGGCCTCGTGGATCCCTTCCAGGCCTGAAAGGTCGAGCCCGAACTCCCCCTCGAGCGCGTCGCGCAGCGCGTCCGCGCTCGCGAGCGTGCGCTGCTCGACGCCGCCGTCGCGGCGCCGGTACGTGAGCTCGCGATCGAACAGCGTGACGCGCCCTTGCGGGGTCGGTCGCGCCACGACAAGGCTCCGCACGAAGAGCGACCCGGGGTTCGTCGAGACCCACCAGTTGAACAGGTCGTAGTCGGCGGGGAGCTGCTCGGTCAGATCGAACCAGTACAGCGCGCGCCAGGCCTCACCCGACTTCACCTCGAGCACCTGACCGCCGTCCTCTCCGCGCAACCGGAAGGTCTCGAGCGGCGTCTCCTGCTCGACGTCGTGCACCAGCCTGAGCGGCGCGACCGGCGCGAGCGCCCCGAACCCGACGTCGGCGAGGTAAGTCCCCTCCGCAAGCTCGACGCGGAGCAGCATGTGGCTGCGCGGCCTGGTCTCGCCCTCGGGCGCGCCCCACCGCACGCGCGCCGCGAGCCCGCGCACCTCGAACCCGAGCGCGCGCAGCGCGTGCGCGAGCAGCCCGTTCTGCTCGTAGCAGTACCCGCCGCGGCGGCCGCGCACGAGCTTGCGTTCGATCGCCGCCGGGGAGAGGTCGATGCGCCGCCCCGACCACGAGTCGAGGTTCTCGAAGGCGATCGCGCGCGGATGCAGGGCGTGGATGGCGCGCAGCGTATCGAGCGTCGGCGCACGTGGGCCGTCGTAGCCGATGCGCGCGAGGTAGGCGTCGAGCGCGATCATGCCGCCTCCTCGGTGAAGCGCGGCATTCGCGCCGAAGCGCGGCGTCTCGCCGAGCCCCGGGGCGCGGACGACCTCCACGTCGCGCGGCGCGAGCTCGACGGCAGTGTGCGTCAAGGCGGTGTCGAGCGAGCGAGCCCGGAGGCTGCCGGACATACCGATCGCTCGGAGCAGGGACGGATCGTTCATGCGACCATCCTGCTACGTGGACGATCGAGCCGGTAGAGGCTCCATTTGGACGTATCGTCCACCAGATGGTACGATCAGCGGGCCGATGGACGAGTGGAACGACCTCGCGCTGTTCGTGCGGATCGCGGAGCACGGCGGGCTGTCGGCGGCGGGGCGCGCGCTCGGCGCGCCCAAGTCCAGCCTGAGCCGGCGTCTCCAGCTCCTCGAGGAGCGGCTGGGGGTGCGGCTCGTCCAGCGCACCTCGCGCAAGTTCATCATCACCGACGTGGGCGAAGCGGTGCTCGAGCACGCGCGCGCGATGCGCGTCCAGGCGGACGCCGTCGAGACCGTGGCGCGCCATCGCGTCGCGGAGCCCAGCGGGATGATCCGCATGACCTGCTCGATCGGCATGAGCAAGCACCTCGTCGCGCCGCTCTTGCCGCGCTTCATGGTGCGTCATCCCAAGGTCGACGTGTTCCTCCACGCGACGAATCGCCTCGTGGATCTGGTCGAGGAGCGCTTCGACCTCGCGCTGCGCGGCTATGGCGGCCCGCTGCCCGACACCGGGCTCGTGCAGCGGCTGCTCTCGCCGACGCCCTGGGTGCTCGTGGCCGCGCCGCGCTACCTCGACGCGCGCGGCGCGCCCGCGACGCCCGACGAGCTCCGCGCGCATAGCGGGCTGTTGCTCGGAGGGCCGAGCTCACGCGCGGTCTGGAGGTTGCATTCCCGCGAGGCGACCGAGGAGATCCCGTTCGTGCCGCGCCTGCGCACCGACGATTCCGTGACGCTCCTGGGCGCGGCCGTGGCGGGCCTCGGCATCGTCGCGCTGCCCGAGTACTCGTGCCGTGACGAGCGCGCGCGCGGGGAGCTGCGGCGCGTGCTGCCCGAGTGGCAAGTCGGCGATCACCGCGTGACGATGCTGGTGCCCTCGCGCCGTGGGCAGCTCCCGGCGGTGCGCGCGCTCGCGGACTTCCTCGCGAGCGAGGTCCCGCGGCTCGTGGGGCGCGGGACGCCTCGCGCCGGCGCGAGCGTCGAGCCCTCCCGTCGGCGAGCCCGGGCCCGAGCTCGCCCTGACGCGAGAGGAGAGGGCGGATGACGCTGCAGTTCCCTGGGTTCGCTCCGAGCGCCGCGGCGGCGCCGCTGCCGCGCCCGGAGCTGCCTACCAGGCGCTGCTCACCGCGTGAGCGATGCCGCTTTGCAAGGTGCCCTTCGTCACGAGGCCGCTCAGATCGATGCCCAGGTGAACGAGCGTCTGGGCCACCTCGGGGCGAATCCCGGTGAGCACCACCTGCGCCCCGAGGAGCCGAACCGACTTTGCCGCCCGGAGGACGACGTCCGCGGTGTGGCTATCGACCTCGCGGACGCCCGTGATGTCGATGATGGCCACGCTCGCGCCGGTCCTCTCGACCCCTTGAAGCAGCGCATCGATCACCCGCTGCGCGCGCTCATGATCGATGCCGCCGATGAGCGGCATGACCATGACCTTCTCCGTGATCGGAATGAACGGCGCGGACAGCTCGTCCAGCCGCGCCGCCTGCATGCGGATGATCTCTTCCCTGAGCCGCGCCGCCCCTTCAGCCTCCGCTGCTTGCCTGCGCGAGGTGACGTCCACGGTCACGCCGCGCACGCCCACGAGCGCGCCAGCCTCGTCCTTGATGGGGACCAGGCTGATCTCCACGTGGATTGTGCGCCCGTCCTTGGTGATCCATCGAACGGAGCAGACGCCCCCGTCGGCAGCCAGCATCGCGCCGGTCTCGGCCAGCGCCCGCCGCTTGTCGTCGGGGTGGGTGATGGTCAGCCAGAACTCGCTCGTCGAATACCACTCGGCCACGTCGTATCCGGTGAGCACCTTGACATACTCGCTGACGAATTGAGCGCTCGGCGTCGCGGAGCCGTCGCCGAACCGCGTCTCCCACACGAGCGCCGGCACGTTCGCCAGGATGCTGTCGAGCCTCTGGCTCAGCTCTTGCGCCTGCTCGAGGACGCGGGTCTTCTCGGCGTCCAGCGCCGCGAGCTCGGCGAGCCGGACCTCCAGCTGGCCCGCCTGCTTCTCGATGATCTCTTCGCGCTGCGTGACGAACCCTAGCCCTATTTGAAACGTGGCATGGGACAGCAGGTCCTCCAACGCGCGCGTCGCGGACGGCGGGACGTCGCGTTCGTGATCCAACCTCGCGAAGAGCGCCTTGCGCAGCGACGTGAGCAACAGGCGCAGATCGTGCCAGCCGAGCTGTACGGACTGAGGGACATCGAGGAGCTCCGCCACGGCCCTCCGGGTCTGCTCGTTCGCGCCGTGCTCGACGTCGGCCGCGAGGGCGGCCAAGAGCTTGGCGACGAGCCGCCGTGCGGCCGGGGCACCCATGCTGGCGAACGCCCCCCCGCGCCGCTTCACGAGCTGCTCACAGAGCTCCGCGGAGAGCTCGTCGGACGCCTGCTCGATGTGCTCGCTTACCGATGTCGTCATCAGGTTGGCCATGTCACCATGTGATGTGAAACGTGCACAATGGCGCGCCTTTGTCCATGCAGCCATCGGTGCCGTGCTCGAGCAGAGCTCTCTCTCCGAATTTCTTGAAGCACCCCTGGACGACGCCGCGGCACAGCGCACATGGGAACAACGGGGTTGCGTAGCGGATGACCGCGCTGTGCTCGTCCTCGAAGGTGGTGGCGATGTAGCCTATCTCGGATCCTCGGACGTTCATGCGGTATGCCGTGTTCAGGCCGGCCAAAGCGCCCTTCGGGTCCTTGATCTCCGGAGGAAGCATCGCCGATTCCATGATCTTCATCCCGACCGCGTGGAGGACCACGTCGCCGACCTGTGCGCCGACGGCCATGAAGATGGATCGAGCCGTCTCCAGCGGGTACCACGCGTCCTCGTCGATTCCATCCAGGTCATGAGCCTCGAGGATCCGGTCGATGAGCGTTTGTGATCGCTCGAGGCCGCGGATGAAGGAGTGCAGTGCAGCACCGGAGTATTGCCCATCGAGCTTCGACACGGATCACCTCCCAAGACGCGTGAATGGTGCTGCAATCCTGCAACGATGACAAGCTGATTCGAGAGCGCCCTCGCGCCCAATCGGTCGGGGAGCACACGAGGCGCCGAGGCACGCCTGCAGTCCAGAGGCTGTAGAGCGAAGACAACCTCTTCGACGCGCAAGATTGTCGTTGGGGTTACTTGGACGACGCGGGGTTAGGGGGGCTGCACGACCGCGAGGAGCCCTCTCGGCTGCGACGCCAGATCCAGCGTCGGGTCGACGAGATCGCGGTACGGCCCTCCGTTCAGCGACGCGACGACCTTGGCCGTGACGATCGGCCGCACGCCGAAGTCCTCCCGCCAGCGATCGGCCACGTGGTGCGCGAAGTCGACGATCATGTCGGGCCGCGCGCTCATCTCCCCGAGCTGGCGATCGGTGAGCCACGCCTCGAGGTCGAGCGACTCGCGCACGCCGGTCCGCGGATCCAGCACGCGGATGTCGAGCTCGCTCACGTCCTTGTCGCGCAGCTTCATCCGCCACGAGAAGCGGTGCCCGGCCTCGTTCCAGGCGACGTCGCCCGGATAGGCCCAGTGGCGGAGCGGCACCGCGAGGTGGACCAGGAGATACCCGTGGAGCAGCGCGAGCGGCAGGCCGCGCCGCCGCCCCGCCGCGGGCGAGGGGACCTCGGCGCCATCGCCCGGGCGGTCCGCGCTCCGGAAGAGGAACGGGAGACGCCGCCTCGGCCACGAGGGATCGGCGAAGAGCGCGAGCGAGGCGATCATCGCGTAGGGGAAGATCCCGATCTTGAAGAGGAGAGCGTTGGAGAGGTTGAAGACCACGGCGAGCGCCGCGCCGATCGGGAAGGTGCGTCGGGAGAAGAGCAGAAAGCCCATCGAGAGGTCGATGAGCAGCGCCGCCCACGAGAGCGCGAGCCCCGCGGCCGGCGTGGCGAGGAGCGGCCCGACGAGGGGCGAGCCGCGGTGCTCGGCGAGCCACATGGTGAGCGGCTGTCCCCGGAGCCAGTCGCCGTTCAGCTTCGCGACACCGCCGTAGAAGTAGACGATCGCGATCTGGGCCTTGAGGGCGAACAGGTAGAGGCGCGGCGCCGTCTCGGCGGGCGCGCCGGCCGGCGAGGCGCGGCGCGCGCGGAGGCGATCGAGCGAGAGGGCGCGGTGCGCCGGGGCGACGGCGAGCAGCAGGCCGAGGAGGCAGAGGAGATAGAGGTGGTTGAGGTACTGGGCCTTGTCGAGGAGGAAGACATACGCGAGCGCGGCGCAGAGGAGCGCGGCGCTCACCCGGTAGAAGAGCCCGGCGGCGCAGAGGAGCGAGAGGACGAAGAGGGCGGCGAAGTGCCAGTACATCCCCGTCCCGCCCCAGGGGCGGATGAAGGGGACGAAGCTGAAGTAGAAGCCAGGCTCGATGTAATAGCGGTAGATCCGGTCGTGGAGGACGTACCGGACGACCTCCCACGCGATCAGGGCGCCATAGGCGATGCGGAAGACGGCGATCGAGGCGGCGTCGACCTCGGCGGAGAGGTAGGCCGCCCAGCGCCGCGCGAGGGCCCTAGTGGCGGTGGTGGGGGTGGTGGTGGTGCTTGTGCTTGTGCTTGTGCTTGCCGTGCACGTGGATGTGGACCGCTCGCCCGTCGTCATCGTCGTCATCGTCGTCGTGGACCACCACCACGCCTGGGGCCGCATTGACCTTGACGCCCACGCTCCACGTCGTCGCCACGATCACGTTCAGGGCCGGCGCGGCCGGGCCGACCACGACGTGCACGCCGGGGCGGTAGCCGACGAGCACCACGTCGGCGTGGGTCGGGTGCGCCACGACGACGGTGAGCTTCACGGGGTTCACCTTGGCCGCGACCGTGCCGACGCAGTAGAGGCCGCCGGGGCCGGGGGTCAGCACGACGACCTCGGAGCTCGAGCCCACGAAGCCGAGCTTGATTTTGCGGTCGCCGACGGGGATGGGCTTGAGGTTCGCGTCGAGGACGTACACCCGCACCTGACCGGAGGTCTTGTCCGCGACCACCTCGATCGTGTCGTCGCCGACCACCTGGATGATCCCGCCGTTCGGGCCCGTCTTGCCCGCGGGGATGGGCCTCTTCTCGGCCTTGCGCGCGCCCTCGACGATGACCCTCGTGCCCCCGGCGGGCACGTGGAGCGTGCCATTCCACGGCTTCCCGGCGACGACGACGTTGTACTGCACCTCGGTGAGGTCGGCCTCGAGCTTGGGCCCGGCCGCGACGAGGAGCCCTGTCTTCGCGTCGAGCGCGAGCGGGACCTTCTCCTCGCCGTTCGGCCCCCTCCAGGTGAGCGTGCCGCTCACGTCCTTGTCGATGGCCTTGCCGTCGGGCGCCTTCACGAGCGCCCGCACGGCGCCGTCGGGCGCGATCTCCCACGCGACCGAGCCGCCGTCGTGCTCCTCGGTGAGCGGCTCTTCGAGGGCGACCGGGGCCGCCTCGACCGACTCCTCGGTCACGCTGGCCTCAGCGCTGCTCTTGCAGCCGGCCGAGAGCGAGCTGCCGGCGATCAGGGCGGCCAGGGCGACCGCAGAAACGACGCGCTTGGCGTGCATCAAAGCCTCCAAGCGGAGCAGGCTATCGCAAGCGCTCCGCTGCGTCTGTACGGAGGCGCTCGTGCCGCGGCGATGAGGGGTAGGGGCGACGACATCGGAAGCGCGGCGACCACCTCCCCCGCGATCCTCGGTCGCGCGGGCCCTCTGCGGTGAGATCGTGAGCGTCGAAGGGGCCTTGTGCAGAGCGGCTCATGCGATGACGAGCGCTGTGGACGCTCGCGGCGGTTCGCCCGTCGCGATCGCGAGGGTTGCGGACGCGCTGGGCGGTTCGCCCGTCGCGATCGCGAGGGTTGCGGACGCGCTGGGCGGGTTCGCCCGTCGCGATCGCGAGCGTTGCGGACGCCCCTGGCGGCCCGCCTGCGCCGCCGGGCTTCCCCCCAGTGGCTCTTCGGGCTAGCGTCCGCGGCGAGCTCGCCAGCCATGTCCCAGCGCGTCTATGTCGGCCTCGTCGGCTACGGCCTCGCCGGCGCCGTCTTTCACGCCCCGCTGATCCGGGCCATCCCGCGGCTGCGCCTCGCCGCCATCGCGACCCGACGGGAGGGCCAGGTCATGACCGATCACTCGGGCGTCGCCGTGCATCCGACGCCCGAGGTGCTGATCGCCGAGCCCGGGATCGACCTCGTGGTCATCGCCTCGCCCAACGAGACCCATGTCCCGCTCGCGCGCGCGGCGCTCGAGGCGGGCAAGCACGTGGTCGTCGACAAGCCGTTCACGATCACGAGCGCCGAGGCGGACGAGCTCATCGCGCTGGCCGGCCGCCGCGGCCGGCTCCTCTCGGTGTTCCAGAACCGCCGCTGGGACGCGGATTTCCGCACCGTGCGCCACTGCGTCGAGCAGGGCCTGCTCGGCGAGGTGGCCTCGTACGAGGCGCACTTCGACCGGTTCCGCCCCGCCATCAAGCAAGGCTGGCGAGAGGAGGCGGCCCCGGGCTCGGGCATCCTGTACGACCTGGGCGCGCACCTGATCGATCAGGCCCTGGTGCTCTTCGGCCCGCCGCGCGCCGTCACCGCCGACCTCCTGGCGCAGCGGCCCGAGGCGCGCACCGTCGATTATTTCCACCTCACGCTCGACTACGGCAGGCGCCGGGTGATCGTGCGCTCCTCCACGCTGGCGTGCGAGCCGGGCCCGCGCTTCGCGGTCCACGGCGACGGCGGGAGCTTCCTCAAGTACGGCATCGACGGCCAGGAGGAGGCCCTGAAGGCGGGCAAGCGCCCCGGCACGCCGGAGTGGGGGAGGGAGGAGCCGCGCTGGTTCGGCACGCTGGTCACGGCGAGCGGCGAGCGGCGCGCGATCGAGAGCCTGCCCGGCGCCTACGAGGCCTATTACGAAGGGATCGCGGACGCGATCCTCGACGGCGCCCCGCCGCCGGTGCGCGCCGAGGAGGCGCGCGACGTGATCCGCATCATCGAGGCCGCGATGAGGAGCTCGGCCGAGCGGCGGACGATCCCGCTCGAGTGAGCGCGAGGGCGTCCGCGCGCGCAGTCGCGTCCGCGCGCGCAGTCACCGCTGCGACGCGCGGGCGCGCCCGCTACTTGTAGGGTTCGACGATGTCCGAGATCGCCGGGGCGGTGATCTCCCTGGGCGGGGGCGCCGCAGCTGCCGTGGCCGTGGGCGCCGGCGGCGATCGGGTGACCGTCACCCTCTTTTTCTTACGATTCTGAGGCGCAATGCCGCTGCGCACGACGGCAGAGGAGGGCGGCGCGTTCTCCACGGCGTCGCGCCGCCTGTGCGCGGCTGCGGCGAGCTCCAGGGCTCCCGGCTGCGCGCCCTGTGGGGTGATCACGACCTCCTCGACCAGCTCGGATCCATCCTTGAAGAGACGGACGCGGCGCACTGTCCCGAGCGCGCCCGTGAGCTCGATGGCTCCGTCGTTCGGATCCTTCCTCACGCCGTCGACCTCCACGGACGCATCCTGCGGCGAGATCCGGACGGCGACGCTCGACACGCTCGCCGGCGCGACGGCTTCGGGCTGCGCAGCCGGGGATTGCGCCACGTGCTGCTGCTCCTCGGGCCGCGCGCCGGCGCGCGCGCCTGCCTCGCGGAGCGCCATCGCTGCGACCGCCGCGCCGCCCAGCGCGAGCGTCAGCGCGGCGCCGAGCGCTCCCATGCGTCGGATCCTGCCGCCGGCCTCCCGCGGCGTCGCGCCGGGTTGGACGGGCCCTGGCGCCGGGTTCACGCGAGCCTCGCCTGGGCAGGCCGCCTGGAGCGCCTGGCTCGCGACGGCCGTGTCGCGCGGGGGGAGATCGGGCTGCGCGTTGGCGGCGGCAGACGGACTCGATAGGATCTGCGTCGTGGCGCAGTCGAGCCGATGCGCGACGGCCGTGCGCTCCGCCTCGGTGAGCGGGGCGAGCATGTCCTCGCGCAAGCCGAGGCCTTCGGGCGTGAGCGCCCGGATACCGTGCAGCATCGCCTCGGCGCTCCGGAAGCGACCGTCGGCCTCGATCCTGAGCGCGGTATGGCAAAGGAACGCGACCTCGGCCGGCACCCAGGGCGCGAGATCTTGCACGAGCGGCGGCGGTCTGGTGCAGATGGCCAGGATGAGAGCGCCGATCGCGTCGGCCCCTTGATGCGGCGTGCGGCCGGTGAGCGCGCGATAGAGCACGACGCCGAGCGACCAGATGTCGGTCCGGTGATCGATGGTCTTGATGCCCCGCGCCTGCTCGGGCGACATGTAAACCGGCGATCCGAGCAAAGTCCCCGAGCTCGTCAGTCCTGTCGTATCGATGCCGTAGGCGGGATCCGTCCGGATCTTGGCGATCCCGAAGTCGAGGACCTTGACCACGATCTCCCCGCCATGGCCGTGGGCAAGGAACAGGTTCGCCGGCTTGATGTCCCGGTGCACGATGCCCGCCCCGTGGGCGTGCTGCACGCCCATGCACGCCTGGCCGACGATCCGGAGCGCCAGGTCGGGCGGAAGCGGTCCCAGGCGACGGAGCAGATCCTCCAGATCTCCTCCGGCGAGGTACTCCATCGCCATATACGGGGCTCCGGTCGCCGGCTCGACCCCGGCGTCGAGCACCTGAGCGATGTGCGGCGAGGCTGCGGCCATGGCCGCCTTCGCCTCGCGCCGGAAGCGGCGTACGAGATCGTCGCTGAGCTTCTTCTCCGCGCGAATGACCTTGATCGCGACGCGCCGGTCAGAGACGAGCTCGATCGCCTCATACACCGAGCCCATACCGCCCTGCCCGAGGAGGCGGACGATGGTGTACTTCCCGTCGAGGACCTGGCCGAGCACGCGTGGACGGCCACGCTATAAGAGCCAGTTTCGCGGCGCAACAGCCGCATGTCGAGGCCGCTCGCCGCTCGCCGCTCGCCGCTCGCCGCTCGCCGCTCGGAGCGCTGCGCTGATCAGGAATCCATCCCGGCCACTGCCATCCCGGAAGAGCTCACCTCGCGCGCTGCTCGCCGCGTGCGCTGCCCGAGCAGGGGAGCCGGTGAAGGCAGAATATTTCCCAGGAGCAGAGCGCCGTCCGCATGGGACGGGCTCTGCCCTTGCGTGGGCTCAGCGTGCCGCCGCCAGCGCCGCCTGCATGGCGACGCCCATCTCGGCCGGCGTGGTGGCCACCTTGGCCCCCGCCGCCTCGAGCGCCGCGATCTTCTCGGCCGCGGTGCCCTCGCCGCCCGCGATGATCGCGCCGGCGTGGCCCATGCGCTTGCCCGGAGGCGCCGCGCGGCCGGCGATGAACGCGGCCACCGGCTTCTTCATGTTCTTCTTGATCCACGCCGCGGCCCGCTGCTCCGCCGTGCCGCCGATCTCGCCGATCAGCACGACCCCGTGCGTCTCGGGATCCTGGTTGAAGAGCTCGAGCACGTCGATGAAGTCCATGCCGCCGACCGGATCGCCGCCGATGCCCACGCAGCTCGATTGGCCGATGCCGAGCGCGCTCAGCTGGCCGACCGCCTCGTAGGTCAGCGTCCCCGAGCGGGAGAGCACGCCGATGTTCCCCTTCTTGTGGATGTGGCCCGGCATGATCCCGATCTTGCACTCGCCCGGCGTGATCACCCCCGGACAGTTCGGCCCGATGAGGCGCGCCGGCTTCCCCTCGAGGAAGCGACGCACCCGCACCATGTCGAGCACCGGCACGCCGTCGGTGATGCAGATGACGAGCTTGCAGCCCGCGTCCACGGCCTCGGTGATCGCGTCCGCGGCGCCGACCGGCGGCACGAAGATGCACGAGACATCGGCGCCCTCGTTGCGCATGGCCTGCTCGACCGTGTCGAAGATCGGCACCTTGTCTTCGAAGCGCTGGCCGCCGCGACCGGGCGTCACGCCGGCGACGACCTTGGTCCCGTACTCGATGCAGGCGCGGGCGTGCTGCGACCCGTAGGCGCCCGTGATGCCCTGGAAGACGACCCGCGTGTCCTTGTTGACGAGGATGCTCATCGCTTGATTACTCTACCTTCAACGTGGACAGGAGCTCGGCAATCGCCGGTCGCTCGCTGCTCAACTGGGTTCGGGGCTCGGTGCTCGCGGGCGCCTAGGCGCCGCCCTGGGCCTTGCCGCGCGTGGCGGCGACGATCTTCTGCGCGCCGTCGGCCATGGAGCTCGCCGACTGGATGGTCAGGCCGCTCTCGTCGAGCAGCTTGCGGCCGGCCTCGACGTTGGTCCCCTCGAGGCGGACCACGAGAGGCACCTTGAGCCCGAGCTCCTTCGCCGCGGCGATCACCCCGGCCGCGACGACGTCGCAGCGCATGATGCCGCCGAAGATGTTCACGAAGATGCCGCGGACCCGCTCGCTCCGGAGGATGATCTGGAACGCGGTCTTGACCTGCTCCTGCGAGGCGCCGCCGCCGACGTCGAGGAAGTTCGCCGGCCTGCCGCCGTAATGGAGGATGATATCCATCGTCGCCATCGCGAGCCCGGCGCCGTTCACGAGGCAGCCGATGTCGCCGTCGAGCGACACGTAGGAGAGCCCGGACCGCTTCGCCTGGAGCTCGACCGGATCCTCCTCGTCGACGTCGCGCATCGCGTTCCACTCGGGGTGCCGGAACTCGGCGTTGTCGTCGAAGCTCACCTTCGCGTCGAGCGCGAAGACGTCCCCCGCGCGGGTCACGACGAGCGGGTTGATCTCGAGCAGCGAGCAGTCCTCCGCGGTGAAGCACGCGTAGAGCGAGGCCACGAGCTTGAGGAACTGGCGCTGCGTCTCCTTCGCGGTGAGCCCGAGCGCGATCGCGAGCTGCCGACCCTGGTACGGGGCGAGGCCGAGCACCGGATCGATGAAGAGCTTGAAGATCTTCTCCGGCGTGCTGTGGGCCACCTCCTCGATGTCCATGCCGCCCTCGGTCGAGGCGATCACCGCGATGCGGCGGCGCTCGCGATCGACCAGCATCGCGAAGTAGAGCTCGCGCGCGATGTCGAGGCCCTGCTCGATGTAGAGCCGGCGGACCTTCTGCCCCTCGGGGCCCGTCTGCTTGGTGACGAGCTGCATGCCGAGGATCTTCTCGGCGAGGGCGGTCGCTTCGGCGCTGCCGCCCTTCGCGACCTTCACGCCGCCGCCCTTGCCGCGGCCGCCCGCGTGGATCTGCGCCTTCACGACGACGACCGGGTTGCCCGTCTGCGCGATCAGCCGGTCGGCGATCGGCGCCACCTCGCTCGCCTGGAAAGCGGGCTCCCCTTTCGGTACCGGCACCCCGTAGCGCGCGAAGAGCTGCTTGCCTTGATACTCGTGGATTTTCATGAGAGGGGCCGCAACCCTATCACAAGGGCGAGCCCCGCGAGACGCGAAAAACAGGGTCGTCGGCGTCGGTCGCGCGGTTACGTGGTGACGTGGTTACGTGGTTGCGCGCTCGCTCCGTTTCGAGTGTTTCGTGTCGGCCGCCGCATCGATGGAAAAGTGCGACGCAGCGGCGCTCGACGCCGTCTGCCTCCGTCGCTGTCAGGCGCGCGGCGACGGGCGCTGACGGCGACGGCGTCCCGCGCCCACAGCGCCGCTGCCGTTTCTCGTCACTTGGCGGCGTACGGGGGCGGCTCGGGTCGGCGGAGGGCCACGAGGGCGAACAGGCCGGGCAGGATGTCGTCCCCGACCTTGGAGGCCTTGCCTTCGAGGCTGATCTTGAGCTCGTCGAACGGCGTGAAGGTGAGCCCGGCGCTCGCGGAGACGCTCGGCTGGGGCGCGAACAGGAACGCAGAGAGCGCGCCCTCGTGCTCGTGGAGAGCCTGGACTCGGACGAGCGGATGGATTGGCATGCTCGGAAGGATATTGGCGATGACCTCGCCGCCCACCCACGGCTTGAGCTCGATCGCGCCGGCCTCGTCCGCCGCGCCGACCAGCCCGACGCTGCCGTCGATCGACACCGACAGCGCCTCGGCCGGGTAGAGCTCCAGGGCCACGACCGCCGAGTAGAAATCGATCGTCGGATAGAACGCCACGCCCGACCAGGTCGACCAGAGCGCCTGCATCGTGGTCAGGCCGGCGCCGAACGTCGGCGCGTCGACGTCGAGGTCGAAGCCGCCGAAGACGTTGATCTCGTATCCCTCGCCGAGGACGAGCCCGGGCTCGACGCCGAGCATCCGGCCGGGGACCGTGCTGATCATCGTCGAGAAGGTCGGGAAGTAGTTGGTCCAGCTGTCCCAGTCCTCGATGCCAATCGCGTGCGAGACGATGCCCAGCCGGAGGTGGTAGTCCTCGCGGCCGATCTGGAGCATCGCCCACTCGGGCGGGCCGATCTTGAGCTCCTGCGCGGGCAGCGACCACTCGGGGTAGACGAACGCCGG
Source organism: Sorangium sp. So ce836 (assembly GCF_028553905.1). Taxonomy (NCBI): domain Bacteria; kingdom Pseudomonadati; phylum Myxococcota; order Polyangiales; family Polyangiaceae; genus Sorangium; species Sorangium sp. So ce836. The sequence goes on from NZ_CP102233.1 coordinate 14,229,708, forward strand.
CAGGCCGAACGCCGGCAGGCCGAGCGGCGCCGAGGTGGCCTGCATGTCGAGATCGAGCCGGAAATACAGCGACTCGCTCGCGAGCCGCAGCCCGACCTCGGCCTGGGCGATGGCGTCGAGGCGGCGGGTCCCCGGGGGATCGCGGTGCACGCCGGCGACGATGCTGGTCCCCCCGCCCACCCACGCGTCGATGTCGGCCGGGAGCGCGGCGAATAGCGGTAGCAGCTGGGCCTCCTCTCTCTCGTGTCCCGGGTATCGGCGGGCTCATCCGCCGGCGGCGGCGGGCGCGCCCGCGGCGGTCACCGCGCCACGCCGGCCGTCGCGGCCCGCAGGCGCTCGACCAGCGGGCGCACGGCGTCGCTCCGCAGCTTGTACGACGCGCGGTTCGCGATGAGAAGGGTGCTCACCTCGGTGACCGTCTCGAGCACCTCGAGGCGATTTTCGCGGAGCGTGGCGCCCGTCTCGACGATATCGACGATCAGGTGGGAGAGGCCGACGAGCGGCGCGAGCTCCACGGAGCCGTGGACGGGGATGATCTCGGCCACCACGCCCTTGCTCGCGAAGTGATCCCCGGCGATCCGCGGGTACTTCGTGGCCACGCGCGGCAGGTCGGGGATCGGCGTCCCCTCCGGCCCGGCCACGACGAGGCGGCAGCGGCCGATCCCGAGATCGAGCGGCGTGTAGAGATCGTGGCGGCGCTCGAGGAGCGTGTCGCGGCCGGAGACCCCGAGGTCGGCGGCGCCGTACTCGACGTAGGTCGGCACGTCGTCGGGCTTCAGGAACACGTACCGGAAGGCGCCGTCCGCCGTGGGCCGGACCAGGCGGCGATCGTTCTCCTGGAGCGGCGTGCTGTCGAGGCCGGCGCGCTGCACGAGCGGGATCAGATCCTTCAGGATCCGCCCCTTGGGCACGGCGATGGTGAGCGGCTTCGTCATCCGGCCCGCCCCTCGACCCGCACCGTGTCGGCGCCGAGCTGCGCGAGCTTGCGCTCCATGAACTCGTAGCCGCGGTCCAGGTGGTAGACGCGCAGCACCTCGGTCTCGCCCTCGGTCGCCACGAGCCCGGCGATGACGAGCGAGGCGCTCGCGCGCAGATCCGTCGCCATCACGGTCGCGCCCGACAGCGGCGCGCCGCCGTGGACGTGCGCCGTGTGGCCGTCCACGTCGATGTGCGCCCCCATGCGCGCGAGCTCGGGCACGTGCATGAAGCGGTTCTCGAAGATGGTCTCGACGATGCGCGACGTGCCCTGCGCGAGGCACATCAGGACCATGAACTGCGCCTGCATGTCGGTCGGGAAGCCGGGGTGCGGCGCGGTCGTGACGTCGACGGCGCGCAGCGGCCGGCCGTCGCGGCGGACGCGCACGCAGTCGCCCTCGCGGCCCACCTCGACGCCCGCCTGGCGGAGCTTGGCCGCGACCGCCTCGAGGTCCTCGAGCGGCGCGTTCTCGATCAGCACGTCGCCGCCGGCGGCGGCCGCCGCGACCATGTACGTGCCGGCCTCGATCCGATCCGAGATGATCGCGTGGTCGAACGGCTCGAGCTCGTCGGCGCCCTCGATGTGGATGACGTCCGTGCCGGCGCCGCTCACGCGCGCGCCCATCTTGTTGAGCACCCGGCCGAGCTCCTCGACCTCGGGCTCGCGGGCGCAGTTCACCAGCGTGGTGCGGCCCTTCGCGAGCGCGGCGGCCATCATCAGGTTCTCGGTGCCGGTCACCGTCGGCAGATCGAACACGACCTCGGCGCCGCGCAGCCGCTTGCACTCCGCGACGATGTAGCCGCGCGACAGCCGGATCGTCGCGCCGAGCGCCTCGAGCCCCTTGAGGTGCTGATCGACCGGGCGCGTGCCGATCTGGCAGCCGCCGGGGAGCGACACCTTGGCGCGGCCGAAGCGCGCGAGCAGCGGGCCGAGGACCATCACGCTCGCGCGCATCTGCTTGACGAGCTCGTACGGGGCCTCGGGCCGCACGTTGTCGCCGGCGCCGACCTTGACGAGCGGCGGCGCGACCTCGACGTTGCGGCCGAGGAACCGGAGCAGCGCGGAGGTCGTGTCGATGTCGCGGAGCGCGGGCACGTTGCGGAGCAGGCTCTCGCCGTCGGAGAGCAGCGTCGCGCAGAGGATCGGCAGCGCCGCGTTCTTCGCGCCGCTGATGCGGATCTTGCCGGAGAGCGGCTTGCCGCCCCGGATCCGGATGGAGTCCATGCCCCCGCTATCGCACAACCCGCGGCGGAACGCGATGTTTCGGGCGACGCCGCCGGCCGCTCGTCGGTTGTCCGCCGCGCTGGCGCGGGCGGGGTCGCCGCGCGCTGGCGCGGGCGGGGGCGGCGCGCCGCGGGCGACTCGAGCCCCACTTTCCCCGGCGCTGGTCTAGTCTCCTCCGGCCATGCGACCGAGCGCCATCGCCCTGTCCTCGCTGCTCGCCGTCTCCGTGGCCTCGCCCGCCGCCGCCCAGCCGTCGGCGGACCTCCGCGGGTTCCGCGCCTCGATCGACCCCGGGTCCGGCGTCTACTCGGAGCCCGCCTCCACCCCGGACACGGGCGAGTGGAGCGCGAGCCTCTGGGCCTCCTACGCCTACCGCCCCATCGTGCTCCGCCACCCGGCCTCGGACGAGGCCCGCTTCGACGTCCTCCGCCACCAGGTCAGCGCGGACTTCGCGGCCGGCGTGGGCATCGCGCGGCGCCTGCTCGTGGGGCTCACGCTGCCGGTGGTCCTCTACCAGTCCGGCGACGCGCCCACGTCCGACGCCACGCGGGTGCTCGGCGACACGTGGGTCCCGGCGCAGGCGCTCGGCGATCTCGGCCTCGTCGGCAAGCTCACGCTCGTGCAGCCCACCGGCGGCGAGCTCGGCGGGCTCGCGCTCGCGCTGCACGAGCGCCTCACGCTGCCCACGGGCGACGAGGCGTCGTTCGTGGGCGAGGGGAGCGTCACGAACGAGCTCAGGCTCCTCGCCGAGTACCGCCTGATCGCGTTCGGCGCGCACCTCGCGGCCGGGCTCAAGCTCCGCGCCGACGAGGCCCGCTTCGCGTGCCGGGCGACCCCGGTCACCGCCGCGGGGGACCCGTGCCCGACGGTGTTCGGCCACGAGCTCCCCTTCGGCCTGGGCCTCTCGTTCCGGCCGCAGATCCTGGGCATCGATCCGGAGGGGCGCGCCACGCTCTTCCTGGAGGCGCACGGGCACCTGCCGCTCTCGCCGATCGCGCCGTTCGAGAACCAGGAGACGGCCGCGCTGGAGCTCGGCCTGGCAGCGCGCTACGCGCTCGGCGACGTCTCGTTCCTGGGCGGCGTCGGCACCGCGCTCGTGGGCGGCGTCGGCACCGCGCCGCTGCGCGCGGTCCTCTCGGTCGCGTGGACGCCGCGCGTCCACGACGGCGACGGCGACGGCGTGGACGACGACGTCGACCAGTGCCGCGAGCTCGCCGAGGATCGCGACGGCTTCCAGGACGAGGACGGCTGCCCCGAGGGGGACAACGACGAGGACGGCGTCCTCGACGACGAGGACCGCTGCCCGGCGCAGAAGGAAGACGAGGACGGCGTCGAGGACGAGGACGGCTGCCCCGACCCGTGACGTCGTCGCTACAGCGCGGGGGCGCGCTGCACTAAGCTCAGGGTCTCCGCATGAGCGACGACGGTTTCACGAAGCACGGCGGCGGCCGCCACGAGGGGCCCGCCCGCACCTCGCCGTACCCCCTGAGCCGGCTCTCCGCGCCGCACGAGCTGGTCGACGTGGCGCGCGAGATCCAGCAGGCCGACACGCTGCTCGGCGCGGTCACCGGCGGCAAGCTCGCGCAGATCGCCCGGCAGATCCGGTCGCTGCAGGAGCAGGCGCGGCAGGTCCTCGAGGCGGCGCAGCGCGACGGCGAGCTCCACCGGGCGGCGTGCAACTTCAAGAAGCGGCCCGGCCACGTCTACCACCTCTACCGGCGCGGCGACGGCGTCCGCTACCTCTCGATGCTCTCGCCCGAGGAGTGGGGCGGCGCGCCGCCGCACGCGTTCGAGGGCTCGTACCGGCTCGAGCTCGACATGTCGTGGACGCCGGCCGACGAGGCCGACGCGCACGACGCCGAGGCCGGCGCGCTCGCGAAGCTGCTCGGCCCCGGCGGGTGACGCCGCACCCGCCCGCTCACGCGCCGATGCGGAGCAGCACCTTCCCGAACGAGGCGTTGCTGGCCATGTAAATGTGCGCTGCGGCGGCATCGTCGATCGAGAAGACCCGGTCGACGACGGGCCGCACGGCGCGGCGCGCGAGCCACGGCGAGATGTTCCGCTCGAGCGCCTGCGCCGCGGCGATCTTCTCCTCGAGCGGGCGCGAGCGGAGCACGGTGCCGATGAGCTCGACGCGCTTGCGCAGGAGCTCGCGCAGGTCGAGCTCCGCGGACGCGCCGGCCGTCAGCCCGACGAGCGCGATGCGCGCCCGGGGCGCGCACGCCTTGAGGCCCTCGGCGACGTAGGAGCCGCCGACGAGGTCGAGCACCACGTCGACGCCCGCGCCGCGCGTCGCCTTCAGCACCTCGTCGGCGAACTTCCCGCCGGGCGCCGCGATCCCGGCGTCGAGCCCGAGCTCCCGGCAGCGGTCGAGCTTGTCCTGCGTGCGCGACGTCCCCACGACGAAGCACCCGAGCGCGCGGGCGATCTGGAGGCCGGCCGTGCCCACGCCGCTGCCGGCCGCGTGCACGAGCACGCGCTCGCCGGGGGCGAGCCGCGCGCGCGTGACGAGCGCGTCGTAGGCGGTGACGAACGCCTCGGGGACCGCCGCCGCCTCCTCGTCGGAGAGCCCGTCCGGCACCGGCGCGACCTCGCGCTCGTGGGCGACGATCCGCTCGGCGTAGGCGCCGCCCGGGACCAGGCCGAAGACGCGATCGCCGGGCGCGAAGCGGCGCGCGCCCTTGCCCGCGGCCTCGACGACGCCGGCGTACTCGAGCCCCGGCACGTCGGGCGGCGCGCCGGGCGGCGCCGGGTACATGCCGAGCCGCTGCAGCAGATCGGCGCGGTTCACGCCGGCGAAGCGGACGGCGACGCGCACGTGCCCCTCGGGCACGTCGGGCGCGTCCACCTCGCGCACCTCGAGGACCTCGGGACCGCCCGGCTCGCGAATGACGACGGCTCGCATGATCGATGTGCCGCTCAGTCTTCCATGGGCGGCGGGAGCACGCTCTTCCGGTAGAAGTACTCCACCTTCTCCGAGTCCGGATCGACCGGCTCGCCCGCCGGCTCGGTCGGCGCGCCGCCGCCGATCGCCGCCTCGATCTGCACCTGCTCGAGCGCGTCCATCATCGAGGCCGCGCTCGGGAAGCGCTCGTCGCGGTCGAGCGCGAGCGCGCGCATCGTCGCGACGTCGAGCGAGTGCGGCACCTCCGGCCGCAGCATGCGCGGGCGGATCGGCTTGACGCGCTGGATCTCGGCGAGCAGCGCCGCCGGCGTCGGCGCCTTGAACGGCAGCTGCCCGGTGAGCATCACGTAGAGCAGCATGCCCACCGAGTAGAGGTCCGCGCGCGCGTCGAGGTCGCGGACGCCCTGGGCCTGCTCCGGCGCCATGAAGGCGGGCGTGCCGGCCACCGAGTGGCTCCCCGCGGCGCCCGTCGAGACGAGGATCGACGCCGCGGGCCCGGTGCTGAACGCCTCGGCGACGCCGAAGTCGAGCACCTTCACGGTGAGCGGGCCGCGATCGCCGCCGACGAGGCAGATGTTGTCCGGCTTGAGATCGCGGTGGAGGATGCCCTCGTTGTGCGTGACGACGAGCGCGCTCAGGACCTGGACCGCCACGTCCAGCACGACGGGGATGGGCATCGGGCGCTCGCGCCCGAGCCGCTCGGTGATGGTCTCGCCTTCGAGCCGCTCCATCACGAGGTAGGGCGTGCCGTCCTCGAGGACGCCGAGATCGTACACCTCGACGATGTTCGGGTGGCCGAAGCGGCCGGCGACGGCCGCCTCGTTGTGGAAGCGGGCGATCGCCGTCTTGCTCTGCGCGTACTGGGCGCGGAGCGTCTTGATCGCGACCCGGCGCCGCAGGCCGATGTGGATCGCGTCGTAGACCATCCCCATCCCGCCCTTGGCGATGACGCCGAGGATGCGGTAGCGATCGTGCAGCAGCCGGCCGACGAGCGGGGCCTCCTTCGTCGGCCGGGGCTGATCTGGATCGATGTCGGGCGGCAGCGGGCCGTCCACCGGCCACAGCGACTCGCCCCGGCTCGTCGGCGGCACCCGCGTCGAGGAGGGCGGGGCGACGCTCGGCGTGACCGCCGTGCCGTGCACCGGGCACCTCTCGGTGTCCGACGGGTGCGGCAACCCGCACGCCTGGCATCGGATGAAGTGCTGCGGCGGCATCGGGGACCCGGTCAGAGTACGGGTACATCCGCCCATGCAGCAAGCTCGTTCCGGGACCCGGCGTCCCGGCCGGGGGCGCCCGCCCACAGCGTGTGGTCGGGTAGCCAACGAATGTCATCTTCAGCAGCTGGGTTGGATCGGCTCGCAGCTTACGGTAGGCTGAGCTCAAACGTGCCGCAGCCGGTCCGGAAGCCAAGCCGACGAGCGCGGGCGGTACCGCAGCGAAGGTAGGTCCCAGAATTTGCGCCAGAACGGACACCAGCACGTCAACCAGAACGGAAGTCGCGCATAGGTCGAACGTCAGCCGAACGTAGGGCGGCGCGGGACGGGCACGGGGTACGCTTTCCCCGAGTGCCAGCAGTGGGGGCCAGCGGGATGGGAAGGGGAAAGAGACAGAGGCCATGAGCACGGCGGAGAAGCTTTCGGACGGTGCCTCGGCCAGCGGAGAGTCCGACCCGCTGCTGGGAAAGGTCTTGAATCAGAAGTTCAAGATCCACTCCCTGCTCGCGACGGGCGGCATGGGCGTCATCTATCGCGGAGAGCAGATCGCCCTCGAGCGCCAGGTCGCGATCAAGGTCCTGACGCCGACGAACTCATCGAATCAAATCGACCCCAACTTTCATAAGCGCTTCTTCCTCGAGGCGAGCATCCTCGCCCGGCTCCAGCACCCGAACATCGTCACGGTCTTCGACTACGGCCGAGTCGAGAACATGGAGCCCGAGCGGTACTTCATGGCCATGGAGTTCCTCGAGGGCGAGACGCTCTTCCGGCGGCTGCGCAAGGCCGGCCGCCTGTCGGCGCCCGACGCGATGGGCGTCGCCCGGCAGATCGCGCGCGGGCTGCGCGAGGCGCACAAGCACGGGGTGGTGCACCGCGACCTGAAGCCGTCGAACGTCATGCTCGTCCCCGGCGAGGACACCGGGGAGCTCGTCAAGATCCTCGACTTCGGCCTCGTCAAGGTGCTCGCGGACGACTCGGAGGAGCTCACGCAGCAGGGCTCGTTCCTCGGCTCGCCGCGCTTCATGTCGCCCGAGCAGATCTCGCACGGCAAGGTCGATCTCCGGACGGACGTCTACTCGCTCGGCGTGATCGTGTATCAGATGCTCTGCGGGAAGGTCCCGTTCGAGGCGCAGAACTCGGTCCAGATCCTGATCGCCCACCTGCAGCAGCCCGTCCCGCGGATGCGCGAGCGCAACCCCGAGGCCGACGTGCCCGAGCCGCTCGAGGCGTTCGTGCTGCGCTGCCTGTCGAAGGATCCGGAGGGCCGCCCGGCCAACATGGAGGCCTTCATCCGCGGCCTCGGCGAGTGCGCGCAGGCGATGGGCCTGTCCCCGGCGTTCGGCTCGACGGGCCTCGTCACCATGGACTCCACCGGGACCGGCAGGATGCCGACGCCGATGCCGCCCGTGCGCGTGATGACGGCGATCCCCGCGAGCCCGTCGCCGCCGTCGTCGTCCGGCGGCGCGGCCTCGCCGGTGGACGACGCGTCGCTCGGCGCCGCCTCGCGTCCGGCCGACGCGGCGCCGCAGGGCCGCAAGGGCATCGTGCTCGTCGCGGTGGGGGTCCTCGCGGTCGCGGGCATCGGGGTCGCGATGTCGCAGATGCGCCCGAGCGAGCCGCCGCCGGTCCCGGCCCAGCCGGAGAAGCCGCAGGTCGCCCCGGCGCCGCCGCCCGCCGACGTCGGGACGTTCGTGCTGATGGTCGAGTCCATGCCCTCCGGCGCCGAGGTCCTCGAAGACGGCAAGCCCCTCGGGACCACGCCGCTCCAGCTCTCGATCTCGAACAGCTCGGTGCGCGCCAACCCCCGCCGGCTGACCGTCCGGCAGGAGGGGTACGAGCCGTACTCGATCGTCCAGGGCCCCTCGGATCAGTCGGTTCGCCTGGTCGCCACGCTCACGAAGCGCGCGGCCGCGCCGACGAGCTCGCCGGCCGCGCCCACGCCGCCGCCCCCCGCAGCCCCGGCGCCGCGGCCCTACTCCGGGCGGCCCGCCGCGCGGCCCACGCCGGCGCCCGACGCGCCGCCTCCCGCTGCTCCGTCTCCCCGGCCGCTGGACATTCAAATCGAGCGATGACCCGAAAGCGCCCCGCACGCCTCCTCGTCGCCTCCCCGTCTGTCCTCGCCGCGCGACCGCTCTGGGCGGATGTCCCAGCCGACGTGGAGGCGCAGTATTCCAGGCTCTCCACGGCGGGTCGCCGCCCGCGAGGCGCCGGTGTGCTGCGCTCTGCGGAACGGGCGCACGCTCGCCCGCCCGCGCGGCGCCAGGCCGGCATCGCATCGGCAGGCACCGTCGTCGTCGCCATCGATCGAAGATCCCGGTATTCATCTGTTCCCGCCGGCAGTAGACTCCAGGCTCTGCGTCCCGCAGACGCGCTTCCCAGGCCGATTCCAAGCGGGATCCGTTGCTGAGGAGCAAGGAAATGAACCCGCTCGTCCCCGACTTCATCATCCAGCAAGACGCTCTCGGCAACACCGAGGGCAGCTTCACGGGGGCGGTGCTGATGATCGACATCCCCGGCTTCACCGAGCTCACGGAGAAGCTGATGCAGCACGGGCGCGCGGGCGCGGAGACGCTCGCGGGCACGCTCCGGTACTACTTCGACCCGCTCATCGCCGCGGTCCACCACGCCGGAGGCTTCATCACGAACTTCGCGGGCGACGCGTTCACGGCGCTGTTCCAGGACACGCCCGACCGCAAGGTCGCGGAGTACGTGCTCGGCGCCGCGCTCTCGATGCGCGACCTCTTCGCCGAGCACCCCGAGCGCGACACGCCCTTCGGCAGCTTCCCGTTCTCGTTCCGGATGGGGCTCGCGTGGGGCTCGGTCGAGTGGGGCATCGTCCGCATCTCCCCGGAGCGCGCGTACTACCACTTCCACGGGCAGGCGCTCGCCGCGTGCGTCGCGATCGAGCGGCAGGCGCAGAAGGGGGACATCCTCCTCGACCGCGCGCTCTGCGATCGCATCCCGCCCGCGAGCGCGAAGTACCACGGCGAGGGCGTCTACAAGCTCGGCGACGTGCCCGCGCCCCGGCTGCCGCAGGTCCCGCGCAACCCGCCGCGCGGCGACGGCGCCGCGTTCGTGGCGAGGGGCGTCGCGGACATGCCGCCGGAGGGCGAGTTCCGCAACGTCACGAGCGTCTTCCTCTCGTTCGAGCAGATCCCGAGCTTCGCGGAGCTCACGCGCCTCCTGCACGAGCTCTCGGAGCTCTACGGCGGCACCTTCACCGGCATCGACGCGGGCGATCTCGGCATCGCCGCGTTGATCCACTTCGGCGCGCCGATCACCCACGAGAACGACAACGATCGCGCGCTCGACTTCGCCCTCGAGCTGAAGAAGCGCGGCCTCCGGCAGATGCGCCTCCGCGCGGGCATCACGCGCGACGTCCGCTACGCCGGCTTCAACGGCGGCACCGAGCGGCACGAGTTCGCGTGCATCGGCCGCGCGACGAACCTCGCCGCGCGCCTCGTCGCGAAGGCCCCCTGGTCGGCGATCTGGGCCGACGAGCAGGTCTTCCGCGCCGGCGAGACGAGCTACCAGTGGACGACGGAGAACATCTTCCGGTTCAAGGGCTTCGACCTGCCCATCCTCGTCTACTCGCTCGAGCGCCGCCGCATCTCGGTGCAGAAGGAGTTCTACGACCTCGGCCTCATCGGCCGCGAGGCGGAGATCGAGCAGCTCGCGCGCTACGTCGGGCCGATCTTCGAGGGCAAGCCGGCCGGGATCATCTACATCGACGGCGAGCCGGGGCTCGGGAAGAGCTACCTCGTGCAGCGCTTCCGCCACCGGTGCGAGGAGCACCAGAGCGACCGGCCCTTCCTGTGGATCGACGCGCGCTGCGACCAGACGCTCCAGAGCTCGCTGAACGCGTTCGAGTTCGCGCTGAAGGAGTACTTCTGGGAGTCCTCCGCGCTCGGCAAGGAAGAGAAGCTCACGAACTTCGACGACGCGTTCGAGTACCTCCTCGAGCGGCTGCCCGAGAGCCAGAGCGCGCTGAAGCGCGAGCTCGACCGCGCGCGCTCGGTGTTCGCCGCGCTCATCGGCATCCGCTGGGAGGACTCGCCGTACGAGCGCCTGCACCCGAAGCTCCGGTACACGAGCACGCTCTCGGCGCTCTCCTTCGTCTTCCTCGCCGAGGCGTCGCTCCAGCCGGTGATCCTGCACCTCGAGGACGCGCACTGGGCCGACGAGGACTCGCTCGAGGCGGTGCGCGTGATCGCGCGCGCGTGCCGGGGGCTGCCCATCGCGATCATCTGCACGACGCGGCGCAAGGACGACGGCACGCCGGTGCGCATCCCGCTCGACCCGGGGATCTCCGAGAAGGTGATCGAGCTGAAGCCGCTGCCGCGCGAGCAGCTGCTCGCGCTCGCGGTCCCGTTCTTCGGCGGCCCGATGCCGGACATGCTCGCGACGCTCCTCTGCGAGACCGCGGGCGGCAACCCGTTCTTCGCGCAGGAGATCCTCGCCTACTGGCTCGAGGACGGGCGCTACGGCTCGAGCTCGAGCTCCATCTCGATCTCGAACACGTTCATGCCGCCGAAGAACGTGAACAGCCTGCTCATCTCGCGGCTCGATCGGCTCGACGCGAAGGTGAAGCAGACGATCGTCGCCGCGGCGGTCCTCGGGCGCGAGTTCGACCTGCGCGTGCTCGCGCTGATGCTCCCCGACGCCTCCGTGCTCGAGGAGCACGTGCGCATCGGCGAGGCGCAGTGCATCTGGTCGCAGATGACGGAGCGGCGCTTCCAGTTCAGCAACGCGCTCCTCCGCAACGCGGCCTACGAGATGCAGTCGCGCGCGCGCCTGCAGGAGCTCCACCGGCTCGCCGCCGAGGCGATCGAGAGCCTGTACGGCGACGACCTCGAGGACCAGCTCGTGGCGCTCGGCCGGCACTGGCGCCGCGCGGGCAAGGTCGATCACGCGCGCCGCTACTTCCTCGCGGGCGCCCGCAAGGCGGCGGCGCGCTACGCCCACGAGGAGGCGACGCGCCTCTACCGCGTCTACTTCAAGCTCTCGCCGGAGCCGACGCCCGAGAGCGTCGTCGTGCGCTACGAGTTCGCCCGCGACGTCCTCGAGGCGAGGGGGCGGTACCAGGAGGCCCGGCAGGAGCACATCCGCGTGCTCACCGACGCGCAGAAGCTCGGCGACCGCGCGTCGGAGTCGCTCGGCTTCCTCGGCCTCGGCCGCACGCACTGGGCGATGCAGCAGCCGGACGACGCGCGGACGTACTGGGAGGAAGGGCTGCGCGCCGCGCGTGAGGCGGGCAACCTCCCGGCCGAGGGGCTCACGCTCGCGAGCCTCGGGATGGCCTACGCCGTCCAGGGCCGGTACGACGCCGCCCGCACGCTCTATTCGCGCGCGATCGCCATCGAGCGGCAGATCGGCAACCGGCGCGAGGAGGCGAGGCTCCTCGCGGAGTTCGCGAAGCTGCACCGGCTGAGCGGTCACCTCGGCGAGGCCGAGGCCCTGCAGGAGCAGGCCGCGGCGATCGAGCGTGAGCTGGGCGCCTCTTGAGCCGGGGCGGGGGGCCGCGGCGCCCCCCGCCTGCCACGCCGCCAACATCGTCGTCGCGACCCTCGCTGCCGCATACCTGCCCGGCTGCAGAATCGCTATGCTCGGCTCGCCTGCGGGTCGACGCTAGCGCCCCCTCGGGCCTAGCGCGGCGCGGATTTCGCCACATCGTCCGAGAGGTCTCTCAAGAGCATGACACAGCAGGAAGCAGGGGACGTTGCGGAGCCGGTGCGTGAGGAGCAGCGCGGGTCGGCGAAGCGGCTCAAGCTGGTCCAGGCGGCCCTGGCCGCCGCGGTCTCGGGGACGCTGGTCGTCACCTTCGACATCTCGCTGGCGGCGCTCGTGTTCACGCACGACTTCGCGGACCGGCTGTCGAAGGGGATCGGGATCTTCCTTGTCAGCTCCGTGATCGTCGGGGTGATCGTCGCCCTGCTCAGCTCCTTCCGCCCCGTCATCGCCGCGCCGCAGGAGGACGCCGCCGTCATCTTCGCCTCGATGGCGTCGGCCATCGCGGCGGGCGTCCACAAGGTCGACCCGAACGCCGACGCGTTCCCGACGGTGATCGTCGCGATCGCGCTCACGTCGGTCGTCGCCGGCGGCTTCTTCCTGCTGCTCGGCATCCTCCGCCTCGGGGTGCTGGTCCGCTTCATCCCCTACCCGGTGGCCGGCGGCTTCCTCGCCGGCGCCGGCTGGCTGCTCGTCCAGGGGTCGCTCTCGGTCATGTCCGGCAAGCCGGCCACGCTGCCGATGCTGCCGGAGCTGTTCGCGAGCTCGCTCGACAAGGTCCTCACCGGCCTCCTGTTCGGCCTGCTCCTCGTGGCGCTCCTCCGGCGCTACACGAACCTCTTGCTGCTGCCGATCCTGCTCGTCGGGTCGACCGGCGTCTTCTACCTCATCCTCACCCTCGCCAACTCGAGCGTGACGCAGGCGTTCTCGGAGGGGTGGCTCCTCGGGCCGTTCCCGCGCGAGGGGCTCTGGCCGCCCGTCCAGGTCTCGGATCTCCAGAAGGTGAACTGGCCCGTCCTGTTCGACAGCGGCGGCAACATGGTGGCGGTGACCGTCATGGCGGCCATCACCGTGCTCCTGAGCGCGTCCGGCGTGGAGCTCGCCACCGAGCAGGAGATCGACCTCGATCGGGAGCTCAGGGCCACCGGGGTCGCGAACATCGTCGGGAGCATGTTCGGGTGCGTCGTCGGGTACATGTCGATGCCCGAGTCGTCGATGAACTTCAAGACCGGCGCGAACACCCGGCTCGCCGGCCTCTTCGCGGCGTCGGTCAGCGCGCTCGTGCTGATCATCGGCGCCGACGCGATCAGCTATTACCCGCGCCCGGTGCTCGGGGGGCTCATCGCGTACCTCGGCTTCCACTTCCTGATCAACACGCTGTACGAGGGCTATTTCCGGCTGCGCCGGACCGAGTACCTCGTCGTGGTGGTCATCCTCCTCGTCGTCGCCGTCTGGGGCTTCCTCCTCGGCGTCGCCGTGGGGCTCGGCGTCTCGCTCATCCTGTTCGCGCTCAGCTACAGCCGCATCGAGGTCATCCGCAACGCCATCTCCGGCGTGCACCTCCGCAGCAACGTGGCGCGCAGCGACGGCGAGGAGATGACGCTGATGGAGCGCGCCAAGCAGCTGTACATCCTACAGCTCCAGGGCTATGTGTTCTTCGGTACGGCGTACAACCTCCTCACCAGCGCACAGCAGCGCATCCAGAGCACGGAAGCGGAGATTCGGTATCTGCTCCTCGACTTCCGGCACGTGAACGGGCTCGACTCCTCGGCCATCGCCAGCTTCCTCCGGCTCCGCCGGCTCGCGAAGGCGAACGGCGTGAGGCTCATCCTCACCGAGGTCCCGGCGGACATCAGGAACCACCTCGAGCGCGGCGAGGTCGTGATCGAGAACGACGACGTGTGCCGGATCTACCCGGATCTGGACCGCGGCCTGGAGGCGTGTGAGAACGAGATCATCCAGGAGGCGCCCCCGAGCATGCTGCCGCCGCCCATGCTCTTCTACGATCTCCAGGACGTCTTCAACGGCAGGGAAGATATGCTGCGCTTCCTCGGCTACCTGGAGCGCGTCGAGGCCCCGGCGGGGTTCGACCTGTTCCGGCAGGGGGACGTCTCCAAGGATCTCTACCTTATCGAGAGCGGTGAGCTGACGGCGTGGCTCGAGATCGACGGGAAGAAGATCAAGCGGCTTCGCACCATGGGGCCGGGCTCCGTGGTCGGTGAGTCTGGGCTCTACATGGGCGAGAAGCGCTCCGCGACGGTGACCGCGAGCCGCCAGGCCACGCTCTACAGGCTCTCGGAGGAGGCGCTGCGGCGGCTCACCGACGAGGCGCCCGAGCTGGCAGCCGCGTTCCACCACTTCGTGGTCACGTTGCTCGCGCGTCGAATCGTCCACTCGACTGGTCCTGTCAAATCATTGTTCAACTAGTGCGAAGAACGTCCAGTCATGCCGCGTCACCGCGAGATGCCTTGAACAAGAAGGAGAAAGGACGGACTAATGCAATACCGACGTAGACCCCTGGTGCTTGCTTCGCTGCTGCTGGGGGTCCTTTCGCTTATGGCTTGCGGCAAGAAGGAGTCCCCGCCTCCGGGGCAGGAGCCGGCCGCCGGCGCCAAACCAGCCGCGCCCGCCGAAGTAGGCGAGCTGAACTTGCTGATCTTCCCAGACTACATCGACGAGAAGATCATCAAGGAGTTCGAGGCTCAGACCAAGGCCCAGGTGCGGCTGACCAGGTACGACTCCACCGAGGAGATGGAGAGCAAGCTGGCGTACGCGGGCGCGGACAGCCAGTACGACGTCGTGATCATGGCCAGCCAGATCCTGCCCAGGATGGTGCGGCGCGGCCTGGTCAGGCCGCTGGATCACGCGCAGATCCCGAACCTCAAGAACCTCGAGTCGCGGTTCGCCGGGCCCGGGTTCGACGACGGCAACAAGCACGGCGTGCCGTACCAGTGGGGCACCGTCGGCATCGTCTACAACAAGAAGAAGCTGCCCAACCTCGACCCGTCCTGGTCGGTGCTGCTCGATCCGCAGAAGCTGGCCGGCACGTTCGTGCTGCTCGACGAGCAGCGGGACATGCTGGGCTCGGTGCTCAAGTACAAGGGGTACTCGAGCAACACCACGAACGCGAACGAGATCCGGGAGGCCGGGCGCGTCCTCAAGGAAGTGAAGAAACAGCCGAAGTGCCTCGGCTTCAAGGGCGGCGTGGGCGCCATGGAGGACGTCAGGGCGGGCTCCGTCGACATGGCGGTCGTCTGGAACGGCGACGCGCAGAAGCAGATCGAGCAGGACAAGGAGCGCCTCGCGTTCGTGATCCCCAAGGAAGGCTCGGTCATCTGGGTCGACGTGATGACGATCGCGGCGAAGGCGCCTCACCCCGAGCTGGCCCACAAGTTCATCAATCACGTGCTCACGCCGGAGGGCGGCGCGCAGCTGTCGATGTACACGAAGTACGCGACGCCCAACGCCGCCGCGCAGGGGAAGCTGCCGGACGCCGACCGGACGAACACGCTCATCTATCCGACGAAGGAGGTGGCGGATCGCCTAGAGCACCACCGCGACCTCGGCGAGGCGGCGAAGGTGTTTGACGAGGTCTGGACGGAAGTGAAGTCGCAGTAACGCCATCGCGCCGTCACCATCGATGGTGGCGCGATGCGCGACCGCGGGCTCACGGAAGCACCTCTGCCCACGTGGACGGACACGCACCTGCCGTGAGGTCGCCTGTCTGACCCTGCGTGACCGGCTGCGCGCTGGCTCTCCCCCGGACACTCCTCATGTGAGGCGGAGCGCGACCTCGTGTGAGGCGCGGCGTGCGATACGCGGCGCGTCAGCATGCGCGGCGGACACAATCCGATCGCGCACACGCCAGATTGCTGCGCGGCGCGCCGCGGAACGATGATAGGCTGGGCGTTATACCTGGGAGAAGCCCCTGATGAGTAGCCCTCTCGCCCTTCCGTTCGCCGTTCATCCTCGACTCGAGACAGAGCGCCTGATCCTGCGCGAGATCACGGAATCCGACGCAGAAGCCCTGTTCGCCGTCTGCTCCGACGATGAGTGGTTGAGGCTGTGGGGCGCTCCCGTCCACAAGACGGTCGCCGACACAAGGAAGATGATCGTCATGCTCAAGCGCGCGCACCAGGAGGGGTCGCAGCTGCGATGGGGCATCAGCGTCCGGGGGTCGGACCACCTGATCGGCGCCGCCGGGTTCTTCCGCTTCCTGACGCCGCACTACCGCGCCGAGATCACGTACGAGCAGGCGAAGACGGCCAGCGGCAAGGGGTACATGACGGAGGCGCTGCGCGCGGTCGTGCGGTTCGGGTTCGAGCAGCTCGACCTGCACACGATCGAGGCGGGCATCGACCCCGAGCACGGCCCGTCGCTCCGGGTCGCGGAGCGGGTCGGCTTCCAGCGCGAAGGGTACCTCCGGGAGAACTACTTCTTCCAGGGGAAGTTCTACGACACCATCCTGTGTACGATGTTCAGCCCCAAGCCGGCGCAGCGGCCGTACAACAAGTGACGGGGCTTCTGCGGGTCTCGTAGGCTTCCAGGTCCTCCCGAGCTGCCCGGCCCCCGGAGCGGGGGGTCGTCGCGCGGGGCGGGGGATGGGCTGAGCTCGCCTGGGGCGTCCTGTCCCCGTCGTGCGCGGCACGACGGAGACAGGACGCCACTCGGGCTCAAACATCAGCCCATCCTCCACCCCGCGCGACGACCCCCCGCCCCGGGGGCCTTCGTTTGTCCATGAATCGAGGCGCTTCTGCGCTGGAACGCGTCGACGAGCGTGAGGCCGCGTGACGGAGCGCGCCGCGTGACGGAGCGCGCCGCCTGACGGCGGGGGCCGCCGGAGGGAGCGCGCCGCGTGACGGTGGGTGCCACGTGGCGGCGGGGCCGCTGACGAGCTCGGGGGGGGGGACAAAAGGACAGCGCCCCTCGCCGAACGGGGAGGGGCGCTCTGCGACGCTGGCGGCCGCCAGCGCCGGCGCTGCTCAGAGGCTCATGTTGAGCGAGGCGAGGAACGTACGGCCGTTCTGCGGGAACTTCGCGATGGTGTACTGCGCGGCCGTGGGCGCCGTCCAGCGCCAGTCGGCGACGTTGTAGACGCCGACGTTGTACCGGAGGTTGCCGACGTCCAGCTGCCCGGAGACGACGATGTCCCAGATCATGGCCGGCTCCGTCTTGGTCTGGGGGGGAGCCGAGCTGGCCGTGCTGATGTTGCGGTCGAACCGTGGCGCCTCGACCGTCAAGCGCGACGCCAGGACGACCGCCTTGCCGAAGAGCGGGGCCGCGCCGCGGGCCGACGCCATGTGCTCCGGCGAGTTCGGGACTTCGCGCCGCTCGTTGACGCCGCTGTCCTCCAGGTACCGCGCCTTCGCATAGGAGTACGAGAGCGACGCCATCCACCCCTGGCGCCACTCGCGGCGCAGCTCGGCCTCGCCACCGACGACCAAGATCGGAACATCGGTGTTGTTGTAGTCGGTCGGGTCGCCTTCAACGTTGCTCCCCTCCTGGAAGATCAGGTTGCTCAGGTGGTTCACGTACCCCGCGCCGAGCACCGAGACCGTGGAGGAGAGCCGGTGCGTGAACTCGACCTCGCCCGACCAGACGTTCTCGGGTCGGAGATCCGGCGAGGGCCTGTAGGTCACGTGCGGCTCTGTTTCCCCCGGGGCCGGAGGAAGAGCATACCCGTAGAACAACTCCTGGATGGAGGGCGCGCGGAACGCGCGGCCGCCGGTGATCTTCAGGTTGCCCTGCTCGTACGGCTTGACGATGAGCGCGATCCTGGGGCTCGGGACCGGCGTCGCATCCTCCAACGTCGAGTAGTAGTCGAAGCGTGAGCCCGCCGAGATGCGGAGCCGCTCCGACGGCGTGATGTCGACGAGCGCATACGCAGCGAAGATCCGGTAAGGGTGCTTGTCGAGAGCGTTCGTATCGTCGCCGGCGCCCAGCGGGAGGTAGACGAAGTCATACTGACCGGTGCCGTCGATGGCCGTGTCGACGCCCTGCTGCGCGGCCAGGAAGTGCAGCTGCGCCTCGGCGCCCGCGGTGATCTTCAGCTGCGGGATCGGGCTGAACTCGACCCGCTGCTCGGCGAGCAACCAGACATCATCGAAGGCCTCCTTGTCATAGACCTGGTACAGGCCGTCCGCGATAAACGGAGGATAGTACCAGAGCCTGTCTCTGAACTGGTACATGTTGATGCTCGCGCGGGTCAGCGTCGCGAGCTTGTCCCCGAAGCGCGGCGAGAGCGAGAGCTCGAGGAACCCACGGGTGTCCTTGTAGTACGTCTTGTCGACGCCGAGCTGCGTCGTCGCGACGCCGTTGGGGACCGTCTTGTCGCGGGAGTTCAGGTACCACTGCGCCGAGAACGATTTCAGCCAGAGCCGCCCCTGGAAGGTCCCCACGGTGAACTTGTCGTTGTTCCGGGAGTGACCGTCGAACTTGTAACGGAGCGGGTCGTCCGCCGGCGGGTTGTCCGGATCCGGTCCCGTGGGCCGCGGATAACTGGAGGTGAAGTGATCCTGGTAACCATCGAAGAAGTAATCCCGCCCGAGGCTCCGCGCGGCCCCGACGGACGCCCAGACGCCCGAGTCGCGCCCGAGCGGCAGCTGGAACGACGCGCGCCCGCGGATCAGCGAGTTGTCGGCCGTGCCCACGCCGAAGCCCACGCTGCTCGCCGTCGGGCGGCCCTTGGTCACGATGTTGACGACGCCGGAGAACGCGCCCGTACCGTAGAGCACCGAGCCGGGGCCCCTCACGATCTCGATCCGCTCCACGTCCTCCAGGTCCGTCCGGGCGAGGTAGTCGAAGTACGACAGGTTGACCCAGCTGTCGTTCATCGAGTGGCCGTTGAGCAGCGTCAGCATGCGGTTGCCGAAGTCGCCCGGCAGGTTGATCCCGCGGATGCCCGCGAAGGTGTACACGCCGTCGTACGTCGTGTAGACGCCGCGCACGCCCCGGAGCGCCTCGGCGACGGTCGGATAGCCCATCGCGCGCAGCTCCTGCCCGGGGATGATGGTGACCGAGCCGGGGGCGTCCTCGACGGCCTCCGTCGAACGAGACGCGGCCTCGACCTCCTCGAGCTGCCGGAGCGAGATGTCGATCCGGGTCTGCTGGCTCGCCACGACCGTCGCGACCTGCTCCACCGGGCGGAAGCCGCGCAGCGAGACGCGCACCCGGCGCTGGCCGCTCTGCACGTTGAGGACCGCCGGCGTGAAGCCCATCGGCTTGCCGTCGACCTCGACGAGCGCGTCGCGCTCGTCCGCGTTGACCACCAGGCTGCCCGTGAGCGGGTTCAGGCGGTAGCGCGCGGTCACCGTGCTCGCGGCCGCGACGTTCACGTCCTGCTCCGACGGCTGATACCCCTCCTGCGAGAGGTACAGGCGGTGCCGGCCCGGGGGCAGCGTGAGGTCGCACGGCGCGGTGCACGCCGGCGGGCCGCTCGCGTCGTTGACGCGCACCGTCGTGCCCGCCGTCTCGCCCACCACGCGCACCGTCCCGATGATGCGCTTCAGCTTGACCTCGACGTTCGTCTGCTCGCCGAGCTTCGCCTCGACGTTCTCGACCTCCGCCGGCTCGTACCCCTCGAGATCGACGATGATCTTGTGCTTCGTGTTCGGCGGGAAGCCGAGGAGGCGGGGCGTGTTGCCGCGGCCGCCGAGATCACGGCGGTTGATGTACACCGTCGCTCCCGGCGGGTCCGTCGTCACCTTGATGACGGCGACGTTCGGCCGTATGCGCGCGAGCGCCTCCTCGATGGCGGGCCGGCGCGCCGCGTTGGGCTCCTGCTCGAGCGCCTGAACGTAGTAGCGGAACGCGTCCGGGTACTCCCCGAGCGCCTCGTACGTTCGTGCGATGTTGAAGATGACGTTGCGGTTCGGCACGAGCCGGTTCGACACCAGGAAGTGCTCCAGGGCGCTCCGGTAATCGGCTTTGGCGTAACGCTCCGTGGCAATCCTGAAGTGTAGATCGGCCTCATCGGCCAGATCGTCCGCCCAGGCAGGCCGACCGGAGAATGTGAGGAGTGAAACGAGTATGAGTAGGAGTGCGGAACGACGAAAGCTCATCTTTCGATCTCGATTCCCAGCGGTCGTAGTGGAGCGCAAGGCGCCGTCCGCCGTGGCCTAGCAGTCACGCTGAGACACGGCGAGCTTCGGACGAACAGCCGCATTGCCGGGTCAGCTTACCGTAAGCCGTGAGCCGATCCAACCTGTTCGCACAAGCGGCGGACGCCCCCGCGTCCACGTCGCCGCCGCTGTGTAGGCGCTTCTGCGCGGGCCGCGTGACAGCGTGAGCGGGCCGCGGTCGAGCCCAGCGCGCGGAGCTCGCCGCGCGCGCGGATCTCCCGGGAACAGCGCGCGCTTTCCGCGCCGGAAGGCAAGCGTCCGAGCTCGGGCTCGCTCGCGCGCCGCGCGCCGCCGCGCCCGCGCCGGGCGGCGGCGCGCCGGCTCGCGCCGCCGCCACATGCATAAGTGTTCGTGAGGCGCCGGCGCTCGCGCGGCGCGGCGGCGCGCGCCCTCATCGGTGGCGCGACTCGAGCTCGGCCGTGGGGCGGCGGCGGCTCAATCGTTCCGCCAGCGGGTCAGCCGCTCCAGCACCATGATGAACACGATCACCCCGAACACGAGGATCGTCGAAATCGCGAACAGGTCCGTCCGCATCCCCCGCACCTGAGAGTGATAGACGAAGAGCGGGAGCGTGACCGAGCGGGGGCCGGACGTGAAGAAGCTGATCACGAAGTCGTTGAGCGACATCGTGAATGCGAGCATCGCGCCCCCCACGATGGCCGGCCAGAGGAGGGGGAGCGTGACCCTCCGGAAGTGGATCCAGGACGAGGCGTAGAGATCCATCGCGGCCTCGCTCAGCGTCGGTCCGATGGATATGAGGCGGCTGCGGACGATGAGCGTGACGAACGCGATCTCGAACGTCACGTGGCCGATGATCATCGTCGTCATGCCCAGGTCGAACCAGTCCACCAGCCGGCGGAGCAGGTTGAACGCCATGACCAGCACCGCCGCGAAGGTGATGTCCGGCGCGACCGCCGGGATGTCCACGATCGACTCGAGCAGGCGGCTCACGGAGCTCGTCCATGGAAAGCGCATCCCGAGCGCGAGCAGCGTCCCGAGGACGGTCGAGACGAGCGTGGAGGCGCCGCCGAGCAGCAGCGTATTCACGGCCACCTCGCGGATCTCCCGGGCGCGCCGGCTGGTCTCCGGATCGGCGAAGAGATCGATGTACCAGCGCACCGAGAAGCCCGTCCAGAGCAGGCCCCGCTCCGCGGCGTTGAACGAGTACATGGCCACCGCGAGCAGCGGCACGTAGAGCAGCCCGAAGCCGAGGAAGGCGGCGATCGTCGTCAGCGCGCGCCAGGGGCCGCGATCGCTGTTCACAGGAGCTCCACGGAGCGCCCGTTGCGGCGATACAGGGAGACGCCGCCCAGGGTCATGACGATGAGCAGGAGGCTCAGCGCCGCGCCATAGGGGATGTTCCGGCCGGGGCCGAACTGGTGCTGGATCAGGTTGCCGATCAGCCAGTGCTTCGCGCCGCCGAGCATGTCGCTCACCACGAAGACGCTCATCGCAGGGACGAACGTCAGGATCACGGCGACGCTGAGGCCGGGGAGGGTCTGGGGCAGGATCGCGGCGAAGAAGACGCGGAGCCGCGAGGCGTAGAGGTCCTGCGCCGCCTCGACGAGCGACCAGTCGAGGCGGTCGATGCTCGTGTAGAGGGGGACCACCGCGAACGGCAGCGAGGCCGCGACGAGGCCGAGCGTGACCGCGACCCAGCTGGGGTAGATGTCGCGGCCGGGGTCGACCCAGCCGAGCCACGCGGCGAGCTTGGCGGGGGGCAGCTGCGCCGAGAGGAGGAGCTTCCAGCTGAACGTGCGGATGACGAGGTTCGTGCAGAGCGGGACGAAGACGAGCGCCAGCCAGAAGAACCGCCGGCGCTGCGAGCCGCGGGCGATGAAGAAGCCCATCGGATACGCGAGGAGCACGGAGGCGGTCGTGGCGACCAGCGCGAGGATGATGCTCCGGATGAGGATGCGCGCGTTCTCGCCCGACGCGGAGCCGAAGATGCGCGCGAACGACTCGAGCGTCAGCTCCCAGATCAGCGCGCCGTCGGCGTCGCGCTTCACGAACGACACGACGAGCAGGGCGAGGCTCGGCAGGAGGAGGAACACCGACAGCCACGAGACGCCGCCCGCGATGAGCAGGAAGCCTCGCGCGAGCAGCCGCCGCCGCGTGGTCAGCTGGCCATACCAGACCGTCGGCTCAGTCACTGAGCACCTCGAGCCGCTCGGCGGGCAGGGCGAGCCAGACCGACGAGCCGGGCTTCAGCATCGAGCGGGGGCTGAGCTGCACGCGCAGCGGCCCGGGCTCGATGATGAGCTCGACGTGGTCGCCGCGGTAGAAGCTCTCGCGCACCACGCCGCGCACGCCGTTCTCCGGCGGCTCGCTGTCGCAGAGCTCGATCCACTCGGGGTGGATCGCGAGCGTGCCGAACTCCCACTGAGGCGTGGTCTGGACCCGGAGCGCGCCCACCGTCGTGAAGACGAGCGTGGCGCCGACGCGCTGCGCCGAGATGAGGTTGGCCGCGCCGAAGAACTCGGCGGCGAAGCGGCTCTGCGGCCGCTCGTAGACCTCGGCCGTCGCGCCCTGCTGCTCGATGCGGCCCTTGTTCATCAGCACGATGCGGTCCGAGACGGTCATCGCCTCGTCCTGATCGTGAGTGACGAGCACGAACGTCTTCCCGAGCGCGCGCTGGAGGCGGCGCAGGTCGAGCTGGACCTCGGCGCGCAGCTTCGCGTCGAGGGCCGACATGGGCTCGTCGAGCAGCAGCACCTCAGGCTCGTTGACGACCGCGCGCGCGAGCGCGACTCGCTGCTTCTGGCCGCCCGAGATCTGGTGCGGATATCGCTCCGCGAGATCATCGAGCTTGAGCATCGAGAGGCTCGAGCGCACGCGCTCGCGCACCTCGGGATCAGGGATGCTGCGCGACCTCAGGCCGAAGGCCACGTTCTCGAACACGGTGAGATGCGGGAACAGGGCGTAGTTCTGGAACACCGTGTTCACGGGCCTGCGGTTCGCCGGCAGGTGGTCAACCGCCCTGCCCGCGAGGAGGATGCGCCCCCGATCGGAGCGATCGAGCCCCGCGATGATGCGGAGCAGCGTGGTCTTTCCGCAGCCGGACGGCCCGAGGAGCGTGACGAACTCGCCGGCCTCCGCCTTGAACGACACGTCGTTCAGTATCTGTGTCTTCCCGAAGCTCTTGCTGACATTCTCTACAACGAGGCTGCATCCCGGGTTGCTCTCGGCCGCGCTCTCGCTCGGGGGCCTCGTGATGCGCCGCGCCGACGACGAGAAGAAGTCTCTCAACCTCTGGATCACCCCAGCAAACCCTTTGCGCGTGGCGCTCTCGGAACCGCTTCCGAAGCCTCGGAGCGTACTACGCAGACCATGATGCCCTCCCGTTGTCAACTGGGTGCGCGCCGGGCTGACCGGCTGAGCGGCGCGCGCCGGACCGGGTTCTTGTCGCTCGCAGGCCGGGTACGCTACCGCCCTTCCCCTGGGCGTGCCACCTTTCTGCCGATCCTGCTCGCGGCGTGACGCGCGCGTCACGCAGGCCGGACGCGCGCCGCGAAGGCCCGGCGCGCCACGCAGGCCCGGCGCGGCCCGCGCGGCTGCTGCGCGCTCCGCCGCACCCTCGCCGCGCCTCCCGCGCGCAGTCGGCGCGTTTTCTGCGCGCGGGCCACGCGCTTCCCGCGCTTCTTGCGCGCTTCCCACGCGCTTCCACGCGCAGCTTGCCACCGCTCGGCGCCGGTGATTTCTTGGTCCACGCATGGGCCTGAGGAACGCGAGACCCGAGTTCGGAGGCACGCGTCGCTTCCAGGTCGTTCGCGTGGTGGGCGTCGGCGGGATGGGGGTTGTCTACGAGGCCTTCGACCGCGAGCGGAAGGGGCGCGTCGCGCTCAAGATCCTCCGCAATCTGAGCGCCGAGGCGCGCCTCCGGTTCAAGAACGAGTTCCGTTCGCTGCAGGACATCCAGCACCCGAACCTGGTCAGCCTCGGCGAGCTCCACGAGGAAGAGGGGCAGCTCTTCTTCACGATGGAGCTCATCCGGGGCGTCGACTTCGTGGTGCACGTGCGGCTCCACGAGGAGGGCGACGCCGGGCCGCGGGGCGAGCCCGCGGGCGGCGGCCGGCGCTCCACCCTGCCGTCGATCCCCCTCTGGCACGCGCCGGGCACCGCGCCCGAGCAACTGCCCCGCATCAAGCGCCCCTTCCACGAGGCCCGCCTCCGCTCGGCGCTGGCCCAGCTGGCCCAGGGGCTCGCGGCGGTGCACGCGGCCTACAAGGTCCACCGCGACATCAAGCCTTCCAACGTGCTCGTCACCGCAGAAGAGCGGGTGGTCCTCCTCGACTTCGGCTTCGTCGCCGACGCGAGCGGCCAGGGGCGCGAGCAGGCCGTCGTCGGGACGCTCCACTACATGGCGCCCGAGCAGGCCGAGGGGAAGGCGGCCGGGCCCGAGGCGGACATCTACAGCGCGGGGGTCATGCTCTACCTCGCCCTGACCGGGGTCTATCCGTTCCAGACGGCGCCCAAGGCGACGATGGACATGATGCGGCGGGCCGAGCCGCCGCCGCCGAGCCGCCTCGTCGAGGACATGCCGCAGGACATCGACGAGCTCTGCGTGGACATGCTCCGCATCGACCCGGCCGCCCGGCCGACCGCGCGCGACGTGCTGCGGCGGCTCCGGGTGCAGGAGCTCATCGAGGAGCCGCCGGTCCTCTCGCAGCGCATCGGCTTCGTCGGCCGGCACAGCGAGCTCGCCGCGCTCGAGGGCGCGTTCGCGGAGGCGAAGATGGGCCGCTCCGTCACGCGGTTCCTCGAGGGCGAGTCGGGCGTCGGCAAGAGCGCGCTCCTGCGCCGGTTCCTGGAGCGCATCGACAAGGAGGCGCTCGTCCTGGCCGGGCGCTGCTACGAGCGCGAGGCGGTCCCCTACAAGGCGGTGGACGAGCTCATCGACGGGCTGAGCCGACACCTCGTGCGCCGCCCCCCCGAGGAGGTCAAGGCGCTCCTGCCGCCCAACGCGGGCCTGCTCGGCACGGTGTTCCCGGTGCTCCGGACGGTCCCCGCCATCACCGAGGCGCGCGCGCGGCGCAAGGCGATCGACCCGCCCGAGATCCGCGCCCTCGTCTTCGCCGCGCTGCGGGAGCTGCTCGGCCGGCTCGCGGCCGAGCGGCCGCTCGTGCTCGCGATCGACGATCTCCAGTGGGCCGACGCCGACAGCGTCGCGCTGCTCTCGGAGGTGATGCGCCCGTGGACCGAGGCCGATCTCAGCGCCGCGGCCCGCCCGGGCTCGTTCGCCGGCCTGGACGGGCCCGTGTGCGCGGGCGCGTCGCCCGTCGATCCCGCGCGCCCGCGGGCGATGATGCTCGTCGCGGCGGTGCGGACCGCCTCCGAGACGGCGCCGCCGGTCTCGCGGCAGCTCGGGGTGCCGATCGACGCGCTCGGGCACATCATCCTCCACCGCCTGTCGCTCGCGGAGGCGCAGGAGCTCTGCGCGCTGCTGCTCCGGGGCGCGCCGGTAGGCCGGCCGCTCAGCATCGAGGCGATCGCGCAGGAGGCCGGCGGCCACCCGCTGTTCATCGACGCCCTGCTGCGCCACCGGATGGCGCAGGACAACGACGGCGGCCCGGTGCGCCTCGACGACGTCCTCTGGGCGCGGATCAGCCGGCTGGACCCGCGGGCGCGCCAGCTGCTCGAGCTCGTCGTCTGCGCCGGCGCGCCGGTGCTGACGTCGGTGGCCGCGCACGCCATGGCGGCCGATTTCGCGGAGCTCACGCGGGTGCTCTCGGTGCTGCGCGGGGCGAACCTCGTGCGGACCGGCGGCTCGGGGCAGGACGAGTTCGTCGAGCCGTTTCACAACCGCATCCGGGAGACCGTCACGAGCCGGCTCGACGAGCAGACGGCGCGCAGCTGGCACGGCCGGCTCGCGCTGGCGCTGGAGGCCTCGGGGCGCGCCGAGCTCGAGGCGCTGGCCGAGCACTGGCGCGCCGCCGGGGACTCCGAGCGCGCCGCCGGCTACGCGGTGCGCGCGGGCGAGCAGGCCGAGGCCGCGTTCGCGTTCGACCACGCGGCGCGCCTCTACCGGATGGCGATCGATCTCCACCTGCCCGGCGGGGCGGAGCGCCGGGTCGTGCTCGCCAAGCTCGGCGACGCGCTGAGCAGCGCCGGCCGCGGCGCCAAGGCCGCGGAGGCCTACATGGCCGCGAGCGACGGCGCCCCCGAGGCCGAGGCGATCGATCTCGGGCGCCGCGCCGCCGAGAACCTCCTCCGCGCCGGCTACGTCGACGCGGGCATGGCGGGCCTGCGCTCGGTGCTCGGCGCGGTGGGCATGCAGGTGCCGAAGACGCCGGAGCTCGCGGTCGCGTCGCTGATGCTGCGGCGCGCGCAGGTCCGCCTGCGCGGGCTGAACTTCGTCGAGCGGCCGGCCGACGAGGTCTCGCCGGAGGATCTCATGCGCATCGACGTCTGCTGGTCGGCCGCGATGGGGCTCGCGATCGTCGATCCCACGCGCGGCGCCGACTTCCAGGCGCGCAACCTGCTGCTCTCGCTCAAGGCGGGGGAGCCTTACCGCGTGACCCGCGCCCTCGCCTTCGAGGCGACCTACCTGGCGATCGACGGCGGCCCGTCCGCCTCCCGCGTGGCCGACCTGCTCTCGACGGCGAGCGCGATCGCGTCGCGCATCGGCCGGCCGCATGCGCTCGGCCTCGTCGGGTTCGTCGGCGGCGTCACGTCCACGCTGTTCGGCCGCTGGCACCAGGGCGTGGCGGATCTCGATCGGGCGGACGTCATCTTTCGCGAGCGTTGCACCGGCGTCACGTGGGAGCGGAGCTGGACGCACACGTTCTCGGCCTGGGCGCTCTGGTACGGCGGCGAGACGCGCGAGTTCATGCGCCGGGTCCCGATGTACCTGCAGGCGGCCGACGAGCGCGGCGACCGTTACCTCGCCACGAGCCTGCGCTCCTCGCAGAGCAACGCCTACTGGCTGGTGGGGGACGACCCCGACGCTGCGCAGCGCCAGGCGCAGGACGCGATCCGGAGCTGGTCCAAGGCGGGCTTCCAGCTGCAGAGCTACTTCGACCTCGTCGCCCGCGCGCACATCGGCCTGTACCGGGGCGACGGCGAGGCCACGCACCGCCTCTTCGCCGAGCAGCGCGCGGGCCTCGAGAGCTCGCTCGTCCTGCGCATCCAGGCCGTGCGCATCATCATCACCCACCTCCGGGCCTGCGCCGCGCTGGCCGCCGCCGCCGCCGTCACGCCGGCCGACGCGGAGCCGCTCTACGAGGAGGCGACGCGCGCCGCCCGCAAGATCGAGGCCGAGCACATGCCCTGGGCCGACCCGCTCGCCGCGGCGGTGCGCGCCGCGGTCGCCGCCGCCCGAGGCGAGTCGGAGCCGGCGGCGCAGCAGCTCGCCGAGGCCGTGCGCGGCTTCGAGGCCGCCGGCATGGCCCTCTACGCCGCGGCGGCGCGCCGCCGCCACGGCGACCTGCTCCAGGGCGACGAGGGCCGCGCCGCCGTCGCCGCCGCGAACGGCTGGATGCACGATCAGGGCATCGTGAGCCCCGACCGCATGACGAGCATGCTCATGCCGGGCTTCGCAAGATAGCCCTGGGATGGGCGCTCGCCCGTCAGGGCTTCACGCGGAGGACGGCCGTGCCCCTCTGCTTGCCGTAGAGCTGCTTGATCTCGATCTTGTACTCGCCCGGCGACGACGCGCTGAACTCGACCGGCGACGCGCTCTGCGGCTTCCCCGTGGGCAGGTCGCGCAGCACGCGCTCGATGATGATCTTCCCCGAGGGCGACCGGATCTTGATGTTGAACGGCGGCGTCGCCTCGTCGTAGGCGCGGAACACCAGGCGCACGGTGTCTCCAACCGAGACCGGGATGGTCTGGCTGATCGTCTCGATGTCGCCCTCGTTCTCAACGGTATCGGCCACGCGTCGCTCGTCCCGTGAGGCCCCGCACCACGGAACCTCGGCGCTCATTGTAGACGCGTCCGGCGGAGATTCGCGAATTTGGAGCGCGCGGCCCGCCGGCGCCGCCCGCCGGAGGAGGCCGCGCGCCGCCGGCCGCCTCCTCCGGGCGGGTCACGTCCTCGACCACCGCAGGCGCGGCTGGCGCGCGGCCCGGGCCTCGTCGAGGCGGCCCACGACCGTCCCGTGCGGCGCCTGCTTCACGACGTCCGGCGTCTCCTGCGCCTCCTTGAGGATGCTCAGCATCGCGGCCGCGAACTCGTCGAGGGTCTCGCGCGTCTCGGTCTCGGTCGGCTCGATCATCAGGGCGCCCGGCACGACCAGCGGGAAGTAGACCGTGGGCGCGTGGAAGCCGTAGTCGAGCAGCCGCTTCGCGATGTCGAGCGTCTTGACCCCGGTCTCCTTCTCGATCTGGCTGTCGGACAGCACCACCTCGTGCATGCACGGCTGCGGCACCGGCGCGAGGTAGTGGTCCTTCAGCTTGGCCCAGAGGTAGCGCGCGTTCAGCACGGCCAGGCTGCTCGCCGCCGTGAGCCCCTCGCCGCCCATCTCCCGGATGTACGCGTACGCGCGGATGAACATCCCGAAGTTGCCGGTGAAGGCCCGGAGCCGCCCGACGCTCTGGGGCCGATCGCGGTCCCACGCGAGCCCGTCGCCGCGCCGCACGAGGACCGGCGCGGGCTGGAACGGCTCCAGGTGCTTCTTGAAGCAGACCGGCCCGGCGCCGGGGCCGCCGCCGCCGTGCGGCGTCGTGAACGTCTTGTGCAGGTTGATGTGGATGACGTCCATCCCCACGTCGCCCGGCCGCGCGTGCCCCATGATGGCGTTCGTGTTCGCGCCGTCGCCGTAGACCAGCCCCCCCTTGTCGTGGATGAGCTTGATGATCGCCGGCAGGTGCGTCTCGTACGCCCCGAGGGTGTTCGGGTTCGTGATCATCAGCCCGCAGACGTCGCCGTCCGACCCCTCGCGCTCGATCGCGGCGAGGACCTGCTCGGGGTGGGTGATCCCGTCGGCGGTCTTCTCGATCCTGACGGCGACGAGCCCGTTGAGCGCGCAGCTCGCCGGGTTCGTGCCGTGGGCGCTCTCCGGGATGAAGACCTTCCGCGGCGAGCGCCCCTTCGACTCGTGGAACGCCCGCATCATCATCAGCCCCGCGAGCTCGCCCTGCGCGCCCGCCGACGGCTGCAGCGAGCAGCCGTCCATGCCGCTGACCTCGCAGAGCGCCTCCTGCAGGCGCCACATCACCTCGAGCGAGCCCTGGCTGAGCTCGTCGGGCGTCATCGGGTGCAGCTTCGCGAAGCCCGGGATGCGCGCGGCCCACTCGTTGATCTTCGGGTTGTACTTCATCGTGCACGACCCGAGCGGGTACATCTGCCCGTCGATGCAGAAGTTCCACTGCGAGAGCCGGACGAAGTGCCGGAAGGCCTCCGGCTCGCTCACCTCCGGCAGGCCGGCCGGCTCCTTGCGCGCGAGCGCGCCGTAGTGGGCGCCGGGATCGACGTCGGGCACGTCGAGCGGCGGGAGCGACGCGCCGGTCCTGCCCGGCGTGCCTCGCTCGAAGATGGGGGGTTCGCGGAACTGAATGCCTCGCGGCTGCGGCTGGGTCATCGGGGGCAGTTATGTCAGAGGCCGGGGGGCTCGGCAGGTGCTTCTTCGGAGGGGGAGGCGGGCGGCTCGGGCTTCCCGGACTCCTGGTTGTCGCCGTCCCAGTCGCCGCCGCCGATGTCGGAGCTGCCGGTGCCCCCGATCGACTGCAGGTCCGGCATCATGTTGCGCTGCTTGACGGCTTCCCAGGGCTCGCCGACCTCATCCTTGTTGCGGCCGATCTGGCCCACGACCTTGTCGTCGATGTTCTCGCCCTCCGGCCGCGTGTACTTGAAGTACCCCCGGCCTTCCTTGGTCGAGTTGGGCCCGATGGCGCCGATGACGTGCTCGGTCCACGTGAACTTGATGAGGTCGCCCGCCACCGACCCGTGCAGCTCGCCCCACCGGTCCTTGACGGGACGGATCCAGCGGCCCTCGATGGAGTCGGAGTTCGGGTCCCGGACGAGGTGCAGGTAACCGTAGAGCTCGCTGTAATAGACGCCCGTCCAGTCGCCTCCTTCGGGCATGTCCCCGGCCTCCACCTTGGCCGTCTTCGGTGCGGGGGTCGAGCTGCAGCCCAGCGCCGTCGTCCCCAGCAGCAGGGCACAGGCGGCGCCGGCAATCCAAAGCCGTCGCGATACGTTCATGGCGGCGGAGCCTAGCACAGCACCTACCCGCACCCATACCGGCAACCTGACGCAATCCGACGATGGCCGACGATGGACGACGAACGACAGGTCAACCAGCGCTCGCCACGTCGGGGACATGCAGCCTACCTCCCCTCCTGAAGGAGGAGCGTAACGTACCGTTCAGCGCATCCACGACCGCGTCAAATTTCCGCTTCACCTCTTCTTCGGCCGCGAAGCGCTGGTAAGCTCCCAGGCCATGATGAAGTCCTTTGTCTGCAACCGAGGTTTTGTAATTCCCGGTAGAATCGCTCTCTTGACCAGCGTCCTCGCCCTTGCGGCCTGCGAGGGCCAGCTCGGCAACGTCGACGGCACCCTTCCCGACGACGACGGCGGCGGCAGCAGCGGCTCCTGGTCCCACCCCCGCCCGGTGCCCGGGGGCTCCAAGCCCCTGCCGGCCGCCGCGTCGTGCGCGCCGGCCGGCAGCGGCTCCGCCGCCGTCGCGGAGCCAGAGCTCCTCCTCCAGCTCTCCGACGACGACGAGAGCGCGTGGCTCGGGTCGCCGGCGGTCGCCGATCTGGACGGCGACGGCGAGAACGAGATCCTGGTGACGCACAACGGCAACATCGTCGCCTGGGGGCCGGACGGCGCCCAGAAGTGGCGGTTCGACGACTCGCGGGAGTACGGCCGCATCTGGGCGAGCCCGATCGTCGCGGATTTCCGCGGCGACGCGCAGCTCGAGGTCGTCTTCGCGGCGCGCACCCGGATCTACATGCTCGACGCGAGCGGCCGGGTGGTGGACGGCTGGCCCGTCGCCTGGAACGACGAGATCCGCGCCCTGGCCGCCGGCGACGTCGACGGCGACGGCCAGCTCGACGTCGTTGCCGCGAGCACCGACAGGACCCCCGACGTCCTGATGGCCTTCCACGCGAGCGGGGCGCCGGTCGCCGGCTTCCCGCCGATCTCGAGCAAGACGATCGGGTGCGACGCCCGCCGCAGCGACGACGCCGAGTGCTGGATCGTGGGCGTCTACGACCAGAACCTGGCCATCGGCGACCTCGACGGGGACGGCGCGCAGGACATCGTCTCGCCGATGGACAACTCCTATGCCGGGTTCTACCACGGCACGGGGGAGGCCTTCGACGCGAATCCCATGTTCAAGGGCCGCCCGAAGACGCCGGGCGTGCGGTACATGCACGACCTCGCGCTCGCGCAGCAGGGCTTCGGCGACAGCCGCGACCTGCAGGCCTATTTCAAGAACTCGGCCCCTGCGATCGCGGACGTGGACGGCGACGGCAAGCCGGAGGTCATCATGCTCGCGGCGGCCGAGGACGTCGACATGTCGGACCAGTCCCGGGGCGTCGGCCTGTGGGTGGTCCGCAACGACGCGAGCCGCATCCAGGGCTGGGAGAGCCCGTTCTACGCGCCGGACTACCTGTCCGGCGGCGAGGACCTCGGCGGCAACATCGTGGCGGCGACGCAGCAGGTGACCGTGGCCGACCTCGACGCGACGCACCCCGGCCCCGAGATGATCTTCGCGGGCCTCGACGGGCGGATCCACGCGGTCTACGCCGACAAGACGGAGTACTGGGACGTCGAGTACACGGACGACACGCAGGTGCTCACGGGCGGCGTCGTGGTCGGGGACCTGTCGGGCGACGGCATCCCCGAGGTCGTGTTCAACACCTACTCGACCGAGGAGAACAGGAGCCACCTCTTCGTCCTCGAGGCGGGCGGCAAGCTCCTCCACAAGATCCCGCTGCCGCGGCTCGGCGCGATGCCCGTGCCCACGCTCGCCGACGTGAACGGCGACGGCACGATCGAGATCGTCGTCTCGCTCCGCGAGATCGGCTGGATCGACGGCCAGACCCCGGAGCCGAACACGTACGTGTACACGGTGCCGCGGTCGTCGACGAACTGCCTGCTCTGGCCGACCGCCCGCGGCAACCTCTATAGAAACGGCTGGGTCCGCGCGGACTGACGCGCGCCTCCGGGGCCCGCGCGTGCGGGCCCCGGCGCGTGCGCTCGCGCGAGGGGCCGATCGCAGAGGCGGCCGGCCCCTCGCCGTTCCGGCCCGCCCTCAGGCCGCGAGCGCCTCGCGGCAGGCGGCGACCGTCCGCTCGACGTCCTCCTCGGTGTGCGCGCCGCTCAGGAACGCCGCCTCGTACTGCGACGGGGGCCAGTAGACGCCGCGCGCGAGCATGCCCGCGTGGAAGGCGCTGAAGCGCTTCGTGTCGGAGGTCGCGGCGTCGGCCCAGGAGCGGACCGGGCCCTTCGTGAAGAACAGCGTGATCATCGAGCCGACCCGCTGGACGCACGCGGTCGCGCCGGCGCCCTCGGCGGCGGCCCTGAGGCCCTGCTCGAGCGACGCGCCGAGCTGCTCGAGCCGCGCGTAGAGGTCGGGCGTGAGGCGCTCGAGCGTCGCGAGCCCGGCGGTGACCGCCAGCGGGTTGCCGCTGAGCGTGCCGGCCTGGTACACGGGGCCGAGCGGCGACACGACGCGCATCACGTCGGCGCGGCCGCCGTAGGCCGCGAGGGGCATGCCGCCGCCGACGATCTTGCCGAGCGTGGTCAGGTCCGGCCGGAGGCCGAAGCGCTCCTGCGCGCCGCCGCGGGCGAGGCGGCAGCCGGTCATCACCTCGTCGAAGATCGAGAGCGCGCCGTGCTTGCGGCAGAGGTCGATCACGAGGGCGAGGAAGCCGGGCTCCGGCGGGACGCAGCCCATGTTGCCGACCACCGGCTCGAGGATGACCGCGGCGATGTCGCCGCCGCGCGCCGCGAAGGCGGCCTCGAGGGCGGCCGGGTCGTTGTAGGGCAGGGAGAGGGTGGCGCGGGCGACGCTCTCGGGGACGCCGGCGGAGTCGGGCGCGCCGAAGGTGGCGAGCCCGCTGCCCGCCTTGACGAGCAGGTGGTCGGCGTGGCCGTGGTAGCAGCCCTCGAACTTGATGATGGCGTCGCGGCCGGTGAAGCCGCGCGCGACGCGGATGGCGCTCATCGTCGCCTCGGTGCCGCTGGAGACGCAGCGCAGCATCTCGATGCTCGGGTAGAGCTCGCGGATCTTCTCGGCGAAGCGGACCTCGAGCTCGGTCGGGGCGCCGAACGAGAGGCCGCCGAGGGCCGCCTCGCGGACGGCCTCCACCACGGCGGGGTTCGCGTGGCCGAGGATGGCCGGCCCCCAGGAGCCGACGTAGTCGATGTACTCGGCGCCGTCGGCGTCGAACAGCCGCGCTCCCTGCGCGCGAGCGATGAAGAGGGGGTCGCCGCCGACGGCGCGGAAGGCCCGCACCGGGCTGTTCACGCCGCCGGGCAGGACGGCGGCGGCGCGGTCGAACAGGGCTTTGGAGGCGGGGGCTCGGCCCCCGCGGGCGGGCGGAGGAGCGCTCTTCTCGTTCGTCATCGTGCTCCGGGCCATAGCAGGGGCAGGGCGGGGGAGCGACGCGGATCGAGGCCGCCGGGCGCGCGGCGCCGCGGTCGCCGCGCGCCGGACGCGTGGCGTCGCGGTCGCCGGGCTCGCGGCGTCGCGGCGCGTCGGGCGCGCGGTGCGGGGGCCGGAGGAGGGACGGCGCGACGGTCCGGGGGTGGCCGCGGGCGGCCTTCGATCCACACGATCCTTTGCTGCGCGGTCGCGCTTGGCTATGGTGAGCGCCTGGAGAGAGAAGGGGCCGCGACCCGCGGCCCGGGCTGCTCCTGGGGACCGCGGCGCGGCTCCCCGAGCACAAGCGTCTGGTGAGCCATGCGGATCTCCGAGGACCCCGCACCGGGGCAGCGTCTCGGGCGATATGAGCTTCTGCGCCTCATCGGCGAAGGCGGGATGGCGCAGGTCTGGGCCGCGCGCATGGAGGGCTCCCGCGGCTTCCACAAGGTCGTCGCGCTGAAGACGCTCATCCCGGCGCTCGCGCGCGATCCGCAGTTCCAGCGCATGTTCCTCGACGAGGCGAACCTCGCCGCGAAGATCCACCACCGCAACGTGGTCGAGATCCTCGACCTCGGCGACTCCGACGGCGTGCTCTTCCTCGTGATGGAGTGGATCGACGGGCAGACGATGCAGCGGCTGCTCCGGCCGGGTCTGCGCCCGATGCCGATCTCCCCGGCGATGGCCGCGCGGGTCGTGGCCGACGCGGCGCACGGGCTGCACGCGGCGCACGAGCTCCACGACGAGCGCGGGGTGCCGCTCGGCATCGTGCACCGGGACGTCTGCCCGCAGAACATCCTCATCGATCGCGACGGCACGGTGAAGGTGGCCGATTTCGGGATCGTGAAGGCGTTCGAGCGGCTGGGCGACACGACGCAGACCGGCGAGATCAAGGGCAAGGGCGAGTACATGTCGCCCGAGCAGGCGCAGGGGCAGCCGGTCGACCGCCGCTCGGACATCTTCTCGCTCGGCGTGGTGCTCTTCGAGGCGGTGACGGGGGCGCTCCCGTTCCAGGTGCTGCACGACCTCGTGCTGCCGCAGACCGGGGCGTCGGAGCCGCCGCGGCCCACGCTGATCGCGCCGCAGTGCCCGCGGGATCTCGAGGAGATCATCCTGAAGGCGCTCGCGCGCGACCCGCGCGAGCGCTTCCAGACGGCGGGCGAGATGGCGAGCGCGCTGGAGGACTTCCTGATGCGCCGGTCGGGCGTGATCACGACCGCGCACGTGGCGGAGCTGCTGATCGCGCGCTGCGGGGACAAGCTCGAGGAGGAGCGGCAGCGGATCGCGGACGCGATCGTCCCGCAGCAGCGCCCGGCGTGGCGGCCGAAGCCGGGGGCGACGTTGAGCGTCGGGCCGCCGTCGGAGGGCCGCTCGCGGAACCCGCGCACGGCGCCGCGGCGGGGGATCGGCGGGCTGATGCGCGCCGGCAGCGACGCGCTGCGCCCGGTGGCGCTGCCGTGGCTCGTGGCGTCGGTCTCCACGGGCGTCGCGGTGGCGTCGCTCATGTTCGTCGCGCTGAGCCGGCCGAGGGATCCGCGGCCGCTCGTGGATCCGATCGCGGTGCAGACCCAGCCGAGCGCCGCGGTGGTGAAGCTGAACGGCGTGGTGCTCGGCGTGGGCAGCCAGGTCATCGCCCGGCCGAAGCCGGGGGTGTCGCTCGTGGTGGAGGCGCGGTCGAGCGACGGCGTCTCGCAGACGGTGGAGATCACGTCGGAGTCCCCCGCGCGGATCCAGATCGACCTGGAGCCGAGGGGCGGGGCCGGCCCCGGGGCCGCGGCGCCGCCGGGCAGCGGGAGCGCGCCGGCGGCGAAGTAGCCGCGGGGGCGGGCGGCGGCGCGGCGACCGGGGAGGCGCGGCGAGGGCGTCCGCGGCGGCGGAGGCCGGCGAGCGCGGGTCACGTCGCGGCGGCCGCGAGCTCGCCGCGCAGCAGGCCGTAGAGCGCGGTGTCGGTGTACCGCCCGTCGTAGTACCAGTTCTGGCGCTGCAGCCCCTCGCGCGCGAAGCCGAGGCGCTCGAGCACGCGCGCGGAGGCGCGGTTGTCCGGATCGATCTGCGCCTCGACGCGGTGGAGCTCCATCGACGCGAAGCCGAAGCCGATCACGGCGCGCAGCGCCTCGGTCATGATCCCCCGGTTCCAGAACGCGGGCAGGAGGTCGTAGCCGATCTCGGCCCAGCGATGGGGCTTGTTCCAGCGCCAGAAGCCTCCCGTGCCGACGAGCTCTCCGCTGTCCTTGAGGGTGATGCCCCAGCGGATCGAGGTGTTCTCTCGGACGCCGGCGAGGATGGTGGCGATGCGCCGCTCCGAGTCCGCGAGCGAGCCGTCGGGCGCGCGGCCGGCGTAGCGCACCACCTCCGGATCCGACTGGATGCGGAAGATGCGCTCGGCGTCGCTGGGCGCGATCGCGCGGAGCGCCAGGCGCGGCGTCGCGAGGACGGGGAACGGATCGAACGACGTCATCGGCCGATGGCATCAGCGGAGGTCTCCGGGCGTCAAGCGCGGGGCACGGGCCGAGCGGCCTTGACGTCGTCGTGCGCTCGGCCGACATCTCCCGGGGAGGACTTCGCATGGCGCCGCTCGAGGAACTGGGTGCGGAGCCGCTCGCCGCGCTCGAGGAGGCGGAGGGCGCCGCCGGCGGCGAGCGCGGGGCGGAGCGCGTCGGGGCGCCGGGGTGCCGCGTCCGCTTTGCCCTCGGGGTGTCCGAGCTGCCCGGGGAGCACGCGGTGGTGGTGCTCCACGAGGATGCGATCCTGCGGTGGCGCCCCACGCCGAAGCGGCCGGACGGCGCGCCCGCGCGGCTCGCCGAGGTGGCCGTGGGCGCGGCGATCGCGGTGGAGCATGGCGGCATCTGGGACGAGGGGCTCGTCCTCGGCCGCGTCGTGCGCCCCGCGCGCGCCGGCGGCTTCCGGGTCGACGGCGACTCGACGGCGACGTGGAGCTCTATCCGTCGGTTGCCGAAGCCGAGCGGGCGCACGGCCCGCTCGAGCCGGGAGAGCCGCAGGAGCTGCCCGCCGCCGCCGTAGATCCGGCGTTCGAGCTGGGCGAGCCGATCGGGCGGGACGCCCGCGGGATCGGCCGCAGGGCGAGGCGCTAGCCGCGGGCGCGCCGCGCCTGCCGCGTCGCTCAGCCGAGGTCGGCGACCGCGTCGCCGCCCGCCTCGGTCCAGCTGTCGCGGCTGCGCAGCCGCTCGCGGTAGGCGATCACCTTCGGCCAGCGCCCGGCGTCGTCGAGGTGCGAGCCGCGGAGCAGCGAGAGGGCGGCGCCCACGGAGCAGTCCGCGAGCGACATGGAGCTCTTGAGCAGGTACTGATCCTCGAGCTCCGCCTCGAGCAGATCGAGCGAGCGCGTCGCCTCGTCGCTGGCCCGCTTGACGACCGCCTCGGCGAGGGCGGGGAGGCCGGTCTTCGGCGCGACGACGTTGGTCCACCAGATCGCGCTGCAGTGCGGGGTCAGGTGCGCGCTGTCGAAGAACAGCCACTGGAGCGCCCTGGCCTCGGACGTCGGCACGTCGGGCCAGCGCGTCGTCCCGTGCGTGCGGCCGAGGTAGGCGATGATGGCGTTCGACTCCCGGAGCACGAGCGGGCCGTCCTCGAGGACGGGCACCTTCCGGTGCGGGTTCAGCCGGGCGAACGCCTCGGCGCGCTGCTCGCCTCGAAACAGGTCGACCTCGACCGGCTCGTACGCGAGCCCGAGCTCGGCGAGGGCGAGCCGCACCTTGAGCGCGTTGGGCGAGTGGCGGAACGTGTAGAGGCGCATGAGGGCGCAGTAGCGCATGCGGCCGGCGGGCGCGAGCGGCCGCGGTGGAGGGGATGAGGTGCGGGCGGGGAAGCGTGAGCGTCTGGCCGGATCAGGCGATGCCGGCGACGGGCGGCTCGACGGGAGCGGGCTCGGGCTTCACGGGGCCGGCATCCGGCTTCTTGTCGGGCCGAGGGGACGCGTGCGTGGCGCGCGTCGCCGTGTACAGATTGGGGAATCGGCCTTCGGGATCGTCATAATAGAAGAGGAACCGGCCAATGCGGACGGCTTCGTCGTAATGGCGGAAGAGCAGCTTGGCGGCGCGCGCCTGGTAGCCTTTCCAGAGCATCTGTTCGGGCGTCGACGTGGCGCCGAGCAGGCGCAGGATCTGCTCCGCGAGGGCGCTCGCGTCCTGCTCGTCCTCGCTGCGGAAGTTCCTTTTATCGTCCTGGATGGCGTCGCGGTGCTTGCGGTACATATCGGCGGCGCCCGACAGGTCGTTGGCGAGGTCGAGGTGGCCGCTGCCCGCGCGCAGGTGCGCGAGCTGGGCGGTGGCCTCCGCGTCGCCGTCGAGGTGGTATTCGAGCGTCTTCAGCATGCGCGCGCGCATCTCGTAGGCGCGCTCGACGAGGGTGGCCGGGAGCGCCGCCCCGGAGTGCGTGGCCGAGGTGAGGAGGAGCTTGTGCCGGGCGAACCAGGTCGCCCAGGCGACGCTCTCGAGCCCGTCGATGAGCGCGGCATCGAGCGCGCCCGCCGCGGCGATGGCCGCGATGCGCTGGCGCAGCTGCGGCGCGGCGAGCGTCTGGGCCACGCCGATGGCCTGCACGGCGGCTGCCTGGAGATCGAGCCGCGGCGTGTCCAGCCCGGCGAGCGGTATCGCGTCCAGGGCGGGCTTCACGCGCTGGAAGGCCGCCTCCGCGATATGGAGCTGGGTGGGCTCGACGGCGGGTGTCCCTGATTTGTTCGGGTTCTTGGGTTTGGGCATGGACGCAAGGACTAAGTCGCGTTGGAGAGAATGCCGCGAGCGAGCACGAAAAGGACGCGATTCATGAATATCGTCGTGCGGTTGCAGGATGGCGGGGGGAGGTCGCATGGGGCGTGGGGATTGAACGCCGTGCTGGGCGAGCGGGTCGGTCGAGCTGGTCGCCCGGGCGGGGTGGGTGGAGGAGCAGACGGTGCTCCGGCCGGTGCATCGGCTCGCCGGCGGCGCAGGGCGCTGCGACGCTGCGGGAAGCGCGCGGAGCTTCGCGGCGGGTGGTGCAGGACGTTGCGGGAAGCGCGCGGGGCTTGGCTGCGGGTGGTGCAGGACGCTGCGGGAAGCGCGCGGAGCTTCGCGGCGGGTGGTGCAGGACGTTGCGGGAAGCGCGCGGGGCTTGGCTGCGGGTGGTGCAGGACGCTGCGGGAAGCGCGCGGAGCTTCGCGGCGGGTGGTGCAGGACGTTGCGGGAAGCGCGCGGGGCTTGGCTGCGGGTGGTGCAGGACGCTGCGGGCAGCGCGCGGAGCTTCGCGGCGGGTGGTGCAAGACGCTGCGGGAAGCGCGCGGAGCTTCGCCGCGTGGTGCAGGACGTTGCGGGAAGCGCGCGGGGCTTCGCCGAAGGTGGCGCCGAGCGTTGCGGGGAGCCGCGGGGCTTCGCCGCGGGTAGCGCAGGACGTTGCGGGAAGCGCGCGGGGCTTCGCCGAAGGTGGCGCCGAGCGTTGCGGGGAGCCGCGGGTGGCGCAGGACGTTGCGGGAAGCGCGCGGGGCTTCGCGAAGGTGGCGCCGAGCGTTGCGGGAGATGCGTGCGCTTCGCCGCAGAGGACGCGGGCTGCGGGATGTTGCACGGCCTGCGTTCAGCTTCGTCGGTGGCTGCAGGATGCGGAGACGAGGGCAGGGCCGTGCCAGCTGGTTCGGTTAGCCGACGAGCTGATCGGAGGACGATCGCCTTTCCGTAGTACGGCGTGGATTCTTCACGAGCACCATCCATGCCAGCTACGGATGTGTATATGGTCAACATTCGAGATCGGTTGTCGGGGGGGCGAGCTCGAGCATCAGCTTTCCCGTACCGATTAACGTTTTCTTGTTGCGTCTTTGGTTCGGAGCCAGCTCCGTAGCAGTTAGCTTCGCATTTGTACTATCGACTCCAGCTCCGTGTTGCGCACTGGAACTATGGTTTCCAGTGCGCAAGCGTGGTGTGCGTCGAGAGCGAGGAGGGTGCCGTACGTGAGGACGAGATCAAGAAGACGAGAAGGCGAAGGCAGCCTTCCCGACTGAAACTGCACGACGTGTGAGAGGTCGGCACAGGGCCGGCCGACAAACCCTTGCTGCCAGCATCTGTGCGGCGCAGAAGGCCCGGCGGCTCGGCTGGTAGTGGGCGAGAACAGCTCACTGCTTCGATCGAAGGCACTGGTGTGACCGTTGCAACGTCCGCAGCCGGTCCATTGAATCTAGGAACTGCCGCAGCCGAGAGATGGTCGCGAGGACTCTCTCATCGAAGGAACACAGTCGAGCACGGCTGCTCTGCTTCATTGATGATGTTGAGCTGCGATGTGCCGCATGCGCACATAACCTGTTTTCGAGGAGATGTCGGTGCCCCAGGAGATCGCACTACGCGTCGATGTCGCGTTCCGCCTCGCGGCGAATCTCGTCCCGCTCGACCACGGCTACGCCTTGTTCGGCGCGATCTGCCGGATCGCCGGCGACCTGCACGGCGCGGGGTGGCTCGCGGTGCATCCGCTTCCCGGCGTGCCACGGCCTGACGGCCTGCTCGCGGTGGACGCACACCGCGGCCTTCGCCTCCGGCTGGAGCCTGGCCAGATCGCTCGTGTCCTCTGCCTTGCCGGCAAGCGTCTCGAGCTCGACGGACACTCCACGCGCGTGGGTGTTTCCACGGTGCACGCGATCGAGCCCGCGGCGGAGCTGCGCGCCCGCATCGTCGTCATCAAGGGGTTCACCGAGCCGGAGCCGTTCCGGGAGGCGCTGCGGCGGCAGCTCGACGCCCTGGAGGTCGCCGCGCGCATCGAGCTCGGGCGACGGCGCACGATCGCCGTCAACGGCTACACCGTCGTGGGGTTCGAGACGGCGCTGCATGAGCTGACGCCGGACGGATCGCTGCGGGCCCAGTACGCGGGCCTCGGAGGCAAGCAGCGGATGGGGTGCGGTGTGCTCGTGCCGACCGGGCGTCGCACTCGTCGAACGCAGGCGCGGGCCGAGGCGTGATGCGCTCGCCGCTCCTCGCGAAGTCGTACGACCGCAAGGACTTCAAGCAAGGCCCGCCGGATTTCGCGCTCCTCACGCAGCACAGCCGCGACGTGGCCGCTGCGTGTCGGGCGCTGGCCGATGTGATCGGTCCGGCCGCACTGGAGGCGGCAGCGCTTGACGCAGGCGAGCTCGAGCGCTTCGCCATGACGCTGCGGCTGTGCGGCTGGATGCAGGACGTCGGGAAGGCCAACAGCGACTTCCAGGCCATGGTCCACGACCAGCCGCAGATCGAGCAGCTCGTGCGGCATGAGACCGTCTCCGGGTTCCTCGTCTGGCTGGATCCCGCGATCCGTCGATGGCTCGCGCCGATGGAGGAGGTCCTCATGGTCGCGACGTGGGGCGCGCTCGGTCACCACCGCAAGTTCGACGAGCAGGTTGGAATGAACCAGGGCGCCGCGCTGACCGTGCACGCAGCCCACGAGGACTTCGCGACGCTCCTCAGGGACATGGCGGCCGACCTCGGGCTGCCAGCGCCGCCCAGGTTCGAGCGCGATTTCACGATCGGCCGCAGCAGGCGGGATCGTGCGGACCGCGCCGCCGGGCCGATGCGACAGCAGATGGTCGACGACTTCCGGGACGCCGAGGCCGATTTCAAGGACGACCGCCAGCGCCGCTTCGTTGCGCTGGTGAAGGGGCTCGGCATCGCCGCCGATGTGGCGGCGAGCGCGGTGGCACGGCGCCACGTCATGGCAGCGCGCTACTCCCTCCCGGAGTTCATCGCTCGCAGTTTGTCGACGCGGCTCACCCGCAGCGAGTTGACTGGGCTGATCCATCGCTGGGCGTGGCAGACCTACGACGGCCGTGCGCCGGTAGACCTTTCGCAGCTTCCACCTGGTTTCGGGTACCGGCCGTTTCAGGAGGACGTGGCGGCGTCCCCTTCGCGCCTGACGCTGGCGGAGGCGGGGTGCGGCTCCGGGAAGAGCGTCGCCGCCTACCTCTGGGCGCGCGAATGGTGTGCACGCCGCGAGATCGCCGGTGCACCCGGCTTCCGCCTGTTCTTCTGCCTCCCGACCACCGGCACGACCACCGAGCACTTCAGGGACTACGCGCTCGAGGCGGACGTACCGGCGGAGCTCGTCCATTCGCGGGCATCCGTCGACCTGCACACCCTCGCGACGACCGCCGACCAAGAGGAAGACGACGACGGGGAAGACGGCGACAATCGTTCGAAGCGCGCCGAGTCAGCGAAGAACGCGCTGCGGGCTGAGCGGGACAAGATCGAGGCGCTCGCGCTCTGGGACGCCCGCGTCGCGGTGACGACCGCCGACACCGTGCTCGGGCTGATGGCGAACGCGCGCCGTGCGCTGTGCGCGCTGCCGGCGATCGTGCAGTCGGCGATCGTCTTCGACGAGATCCACGCGTTCGACGATCACCTCTTCGGTCACCTGCTGGTGTTCCTGAGAAACTTTCCGGGCATCCCGGTGCTCCTGATGACCGCGTCGCTGCCCGAGGCGCGCCGGCGCGCGCTGGCCGAAGTTCGCACCGACCTCCACGTCGTGCCCGGGCCGACGGACCTGGAGACGCTTCCGCGGTACCGCCTCGCCGAGATCGAAAGCCCGGAGGCTTGCTGGCCAGAGATCGACGACTGCCTGCGCGGAGGCGGCAAGGTGCTCTGGGTACGGAACCAGGTCGAGTGGGCGAACGCGGTGTACCGCAGGGCGATCGAGCGGTTCCCGGAGATGAGCGTCGACGTGTACCACTCGCGTTTGCGGTACAGAGATCGCAGCCGCCGGCACCGTCGCGTGATCGATCGCTTCAAGCGCGCGGGGACGCCGGCGCTCCTGGTCGCCACGCAGGTGGCAGAGATGTCGCTCGATCTCTCCGCGGACCTGCTGGTCACGGACGAGGCGTCCGTTCCCGCGCTGATCCAGCGCCTCGGGCGTCTGAACCGTCACGCGACGCCGAAGTCTCCGGGTAGCCCGAAGCGGGCTCTGATCGTGCCGGTCGCGAGGAAGGAAGCGCTGCCTTACAGTCCGGAGGAGATCGAGGCGAGCCGCAGCTGGAGGAGCGCTCTCGTGAAGCTCGGGCGGGCGCTGCACCAGCGCGATCTCTCGGAGCAGTTCTCCGCCGGCGCCTCCGCGCACTCGCTCGACTACAGCGCCGCCGAGGAGGCTGCCGTTTTCCTGGGCGTCCCGGAGCGCAGCGGCCTCTGGCGCACGCGGCCTGGTAGCACCCGCGGTGCCGGGTACACCGTCGCCGTGCTGCTCGAGCGCGATGTGGCAGCGCATCGGCGGGCGCGCGGCGACGATGTCCCGGCCGCCGAGTGGCTCCGCGAGCACGAGGTTTCGATCCCCATCAAACAGGCGGTGCTCGGGTGGCCGCGCGTGGCCGGGCTGCCCGTCGCGCCCGATGACGTTGTTGTCTACGACTACGACGAAGCCACCGGAGAAGGGACCGGCGCGCGATGGCGAGAGAGCTGAGCTACCGGCTCACGAACCCGAACTACACTGTCTACCATCGCGCGGCGCTTGGTGGCCTCGCGGCGACGGTGCTCGCGTGGCGAGCGAAGCGGGGCAGCGCACCTGCCGAGATCGAGCACGACGTCCAGCGCGACAGCGTGAGGCTCGCGTGGGGTGACGACCTTCCCGATCAGGAGGCCCTGCAGCGGATCCTCGGCGCGTCGTTCCGGCTCACCAAGGACAAGCTGATCGATCTGGTCGGCCAAGCGGTGGCCGAAGCCAACGTCGAGCTACGGCTTTCGATCCACAACGGCCTCTGCGCGACGTTCTTGCAGCACCCCAAGATGCGCCCGTCGGAGAAGGAGCCGAGGCGTGTCGAGATCAGGAGCGTGGATGACGAGGCACGCGGAATGTTCACGTACAAGGCGATCACGTCCTATGCCCACCAGAAGGCGCAGGGAACCGGGTTGCTCGAGCCCGCGAAGAAGGGCTCATCGGCAGGGGCGTTCCCCGCGGTCGCGACGATCCCGCAGTCCGTCGTCCCGGGCGCCATGACGGGGATGCAGCCGCTCGAGACCGCCCCGGAGGAGGCGATCCTGCTGCTCTACCTCATGGTGGGCAGCGTCGTGTTTCTCCTGCGCCCGCGGACGTACAAGGAAAAGATGCAGGCGTGCGTCGTCGTGCCGGACGTGAGCGACCTCGTCGCGTTCGCCAGGGCGATGCGCGCGGTGGCAGGCGTCGATGTCGAGCGGCCGCGGTTGAGCGGCGGGTATCTCGG
This sequence comes from Sorangium sp. So ce836, assembly GCF_028553905.1. Lineage (NCBI taxonomy): Bacteria > Pseudomonadati > Myxococcota > Polyangiales > Polyangiaceae > Sorangium > Sorangium sp. So ce836. The sequence goes on from NZ_CP102233.1 coordinate 14,273,337, forward strand.
GCGCATCGCCGGAGGGGCCGAGGAGGCGGCGCTGCGGCTGCTGATCGATCTCACGGCGGACGACCTGCGCGATCGCCCTGCGGTGGCGGGCCTCCACGTGATCGCGATGGGGAAGGTCGCGTGGGACAAGAACCAGGTCAACCGGAGCGCCACGGTCAGGATCGGGCTGACCTACCCCGAGCTCGAGGTGTTCCGGTGCGCGAGCAAGCACCTCGGGAAGACGAGGATCGTTCCAGGGAGCAAGGGGGACGGCTACGCCGTGCCGATGAGCCCGGTCCCGGAACTCGTCGCGGCGAACCTCGCCGCCGGTCGGCACTGGGCGGCGGACTTCCGCGCGCTCGTGAGCGAGTCGAAGGATTTCTCGAGGATGCGCTTCGCGCGGAAAGGGCTGCAAAAAATGAAGGAGGCCATCAAGGACGGCGTTGATCAGGCCGTCATAGGCATGTTTCACGAGGCGTGGCGCAGGAAGATGGGCGTGTTCAAGGATCGGGAGCTCCGCGAAGGCGCGAGCTTCAAGCGGCAGGTCGAGGTTGAGCGGGAGCGGATCCGGAACTCGATCCTGCGCGCGAAGACCGCCGACGCGCTCGCGGGCTGGTTCCTGCGCTTCTGCGCCGACGCCACGCAAGGGGCAACGCTGGCCGCGGCGAGGCAGGAGGCCGCGACGCTGCGCGAGTTCATCTTCAATGAGCGGAACGCAAGCCGATTGCAGAACCTGCTCCTCTTCGCGCTCGTCAGCTACGCGAAGGACGACACCAAGGGTCAGACCAACGGGGAGGCGTGAACGATGGCCACGAACTATCTTTATGGCACCGTGCTCACGGGGGAGGCGGTCGCGGCCAACAACCGCGGCGAGAACATCGGCAACACGACGACGCTGCAGAAGGTCTTCCATCAGGACGACCTCCACACCAGCGTTTCAGCGGAGGCGATCCGCTTCGCGATCCGCTACCGGTTCCAGCTCCAGGGGCTCCAGGTAAACCGCACATACAGTTCGGGCAAGCTCGTCTATATCGACGAGAAGAGGGCCACCTGGGACCCCGGCGGCGACGTCTACGTCGACGACGACCTCATGGGCTTCATGGACGCGGCGGCAGCGGCCAAGGAGCGAGAGGAAGAGGACGGCGACGAGAGCGAGGAGGACGCGGACGTATCGGGCGCGAAGGGTAACGGCAGCAAGAAGGGGAAGCTGGCCGCCAAGCCGAAGGTGAAGGGCAAGACAACGAAACGCCCGAGCCCGCTCGCCATCGGTCGGGCCGTGTCGTTGCGTCCTTACCGTGGAGAGCTCTCGTACAACGCCGTGAGCGGCGAGAAGGAGAAGGGCAAGCTCTCGCTCTACAGCGCGGAGATGCACACGACCGAGTACCAGTACTCATTCGGGCTGAACCTCGGTGATGTCGTGGACAAGCGGAACATCGGCCACCTCGTCGAGGCGATCCTCGACCCGCCGCCGGTCGCGGGGAACCATGCGCGCTTCGCGTACGACTTCTCGCCCGCGTCGATCGTCCTTCGGCTCACGAACGCGCACTCGTCGCGGATCCAGAACTGCTTCGACCACGACGAGGCGCGGCGTACCTACAAGGTCGATCGTCTTCTCCAGCGTGTGGAGAGCGGTGACGTGCCTGCAGGTGAGCTCATCGTGGCGGGCGAGGTGGCTGCCACGCCAGAAGGGGCGCGGCTCAGGGAACTCGGCGCGACAGTTCTGCCCGGGATCGCGGCGGCAGGCGCGGAGGCTCGCGCCCGCGTCGTCAAGCTCGGAGGGCCCTTCGCGGCGGTTGCCTCGCGCGGCGCGAAGGGATGATCACCGTACGCGTCCAGGCGCCGTACGCGAGCTTTCGCAGATCGTACGCGCGCTCGTTTGCGGAGAGCTATCCGTTCGCGCCCCCGGCGACGGTCTACGGCATGCTCCTGTCGCTCGTCGGCGAGCGCTCGCGCGCGCGCCATGTGGGCGTTCGCCTCGCGTTCGCGTACGCGCGCCAGCCGACCGTCGCGACGACGCTCCGCAAGCTGAGCCGGTACAAGTACGGCGTGGCCATCAAGCAGGAGAAGCTCGGCAATGCGCCGGACTTCGTCGAGACGCTCTGCGGGCTCGATTTCCTCTGCTGGATCGACAGCGCCGGCGAGGTCACGGGGGAGGGACACGGCGCAGCTGTCTCAGGGCTGGAGGAGCGCGTGGAGCGCGCCGTGCTGTCGCCGGAGACCGTCACGCGGAGCGGCATCGTATGCTTGGGCCTCAGCGACGACGCGGTCGACGCGGTGACCCTGGTGAGCCAACCGGAGGGCAGATGGCGATGGCTGGTGCCGGATGAGGCAGGGGAAGTCGAGCTGCCCACGTGGGTCGATCACGTCGGCTCCCTCGATACGCGCTGGAGGCGGTTTCACTTCGACGCGGAGTCGCAGGAGGTCTCCCGCTCGCCTCCGCGGGATCACTTCGTGGAGATCGACGATCCGCGTCCTGGCCGCGGCGGATGAGCCGCCGGGAGACGTCGTCGAGATGACGCTCGCGTCGGCCGCGCTGGGCATCCGAGGGCGCATCGACGCGCTCCGCGGACGAAGCGGCGAGCTGTACCCGGTGGAGCACAAGCGCGGTCAGCCTCGACGCGGTCGCTCCGCCGACGCGTTCGAGGTGACCGAGCGCGAAGGCGAGCGCACGCGGATCGGGGCGCGAGAGGTGAGCGACATCGTCGTGCACGGCCATGCGCAGATCACCACGCAGGCGCTCCGACTCTGCGCCGCCGAGGAGATCGCCGTCCACTTCGTCGGCGCCGGCGGGGTACACATCGGCGTGTTCAGCGGCGGGAGCTCGGGCGTGCAGCGGAGGATCCGCCAGTTCCGCGGGCTGACGGACGACACCTTCGCTATCGGGCTCGCCTGGCGGCTGGTGATGGCGAAGATCGAGATGCAGCTTCGCCATGTGCTCAGGGCATCGAGCAAGGACGACTCGTTGGGCGCTGCCATCGAGGAGCCGATCGATATCCTGCGCGGCAGCCTGCGCCGCGGCGCGGATCGCCTGTCGCTCATGGGTCAGGAGGGCAACGCTGCGCGTGGCTACTTCAGCGCGCTCGCAGTGCTCGTGCATCCGGATGCCGGAGACGCGCTACGCCCGCGCGGTCGCTCTCGCCGGCCGCCGGAAGATCGCTTCAACGCGCTGCTCTCCTTCGGCTACACGCTGCTCTACCGGGACGTGCTCGGCGCGATCCTCCGGGTCGAGCTGGGGCCCGGCTTCGGTGTGCTGCACCAGCCACGTTCCGCGGCCTTCCCGCTGGCCTTGGATTTGACCGAGCTCTTCCGGGTGCCGGTTGTCGACATGGCGGTCCTCGGCGCTGTCAACCGCCGGACCTTCGATGCGGAGCGCGACTTCGCGATCACGGGCCGTCAGGTCTGGCTGTCCGATGTTGGTCGCCGCGCGTTCATCGAGGTGTACGAGCGTCGCAAGCACGAGGAGTACCGCCACGACGTGCTCGGCTTCTCTCTCTCCTATGCGCGCATGATGGAGCTCGAAGTGCGGCTGATGGAGAAAGAGTGGTCGGGCGAGCCCGGTCTCTTGGCCGCTTTTGAATCCGGTAGAGGTCCCCATGCCCGAGCCCCGTTACTGGTACCTCGTCGTGTGCGACGTCTCCGAGCCGAAGGCGCTGCGCAAGGTGCACAAGGTGCTGAGCGCTTGGGGAAAGCCCGTTCAGTACTCGGTCTTCCGCGTGCGCGGAACGGCTCGAGAGCTCGTGCGCCTGCGCTTCGAGCAGACCGGGCTCGTCGCCTCGGAAGACCGCCTGATGTTCATCCGACTCTGCCCGGACTGCGCCACCAGGGTTACCGTTCAGGGCAAAGATCTTGCGCCGCTCGACCTTGAGCCACCGCCGTTCCGGATCGTGTGAGGCGTAGGATCAAGCATCGGCGCGCGATGCCCGGCGCGCCTCGGTCCTTGACAATCGAACCTAGTGATTCCGAGAATTTACGTCGTGTTGAAGGCTGGGCAGGTGCGTGAATGGCAGCAGATGCGAGTGAAGACGCCGCTGGACGAGGAGCGAGCACGCGGGCGGGGCGTGGACGCCGGCCAGCGGAGGGAGGAGCTTGCAGGGGAGGTGAAATTGATGAGTAATGTCAATGGCTTGTGAGGGCGGGCCGATCCCCGCCGTGATGCCGGAAGGCGTTGAGCACACCGCCTCACAGGGCGGGAGATCGGTCCCCTCGGTCACCGATCCCCGCCGTGATGCCGGAAGGCGTTGAGCACCACTTGCCCCAGACGCTAAGCGTGATGGGCGGTGGCGGCCGATCCCCGCCGTGATGCCGGAAGGCGTTGAGCACGTGGAGGTCGACGGTATCACGGGCGACGTGCGCGCAGCCGAGCCCCGCCGTGGTGCCGGAAGGCGTTGAGCACGCCCCCGCGGAATCGACCGCCGAACGTGACAGGATCCGATCCCCGCAATGATGCCGGAAGGCGTTGAGCACTCGACGCTGTAGCCCGCGGCATCGCGCCGCAGGTAGCCCGATCCCCGCCGTGATGCCGGAAGGCATTGAGCACACCGGCCTCTACGTCGAGGCGATGCGGCGCTGGCCAGCCGATCCCCGCCGTGATGCCGGAAGGCGTTGAGCACGTCCAGCCGGCGCGCGCTTCGGTCGAGATCGTGGCCGATCCCCGCCGTGATGCCGGAAGGCGTTGAGCACTCGAATTACGACCAGTTGCCATCGCGCCCGTGCTCCCGATCCCCGCCGTGATGCCGGAAGGCGTTGAGCACTCGTCCTGCGGCGACTCGACGACCTGGATGATCGCTTCCGATCCCCGCCGTGATGCCGGAAGGCGTTGAGCACTCGCTCGTGTGCAGCCCCTCGAACGCGACGACCCGACCGGATCCCCGCCGTGATGCCGGAAGGCGTTGAGCACAACTACGCAGAACTCACGCCGGAACTCGAGCGCAGCCTCCGATCCCCGCCGTGATGCCGGAAGGCGTTGAGCACATCTCCCGCGCCAACGGCGCCGCGGAGCGATCCGACCGATCCGCGCCCGTGATGCCGGAAGGCGTTGAGCACGCCAGTCTCCTCGACGAGCACGGGCGCATCATCTCGGCCATCGCCGTGATGCCGGAAGGCGTTGAGCACGCCGACAGGGCGGAGGAGGCGCGGAGACGAACCATCCGATCCCCGCCGTGATGCCGGAAGGCGTTGAGCACGTCGGTTCGGCGCGGCGGCGCAGTGGGGGCCGGCCAATCCCCGCCGTGATGCCGGAAGGCGTTGAGCACCTGTGGGATCAGACGCACCCGCAGACCACGGAGGGTCGATCCCCGCGGTGATGCCGGAAGGCGTTGAGCACTTCGGGGAGCGCGGCGAGTGCGCCCTCGTCCGCGTGGGCCGATCCCCGCGGTGATGCCGGAAGGCGTTGAGCACCATCCTGCGCGATCAGAAGAATCGTTGTTCCCTTTCTCCGATCCCCGCGGTGATGCCGGAACGCGTTGAGCACCGCCACACGTGCGACGACTCGACTGCGAGGCGCTTCGTCCGATCCCCGCCGTGATACCGGAAGGCGCTGAGCACTGCGAGGTCTGCCCACCGAGTTCCAGCGGGAACCGCTCCCCGCCGTGATGCCGGAAGGCGTTGAGCACCGGCCTAGACGCGCTTTAATGAGCGGCTGTCCCGTCCGCTCCCCGCCGTGATGCCGGAAGGCGTTGAGCACCCAACTCGCCGTCGCGCCCCGGGGCGCGCCAGCCCCGCTCCCCGCCGTGATGCCGGAAGGCGTTGAGCACCACGCGGACAGCGACGCCAAGCCGCCATGCGAGTCCGATTCCCCGCAGTGAAGCCGGAAGGCGTTGAGCACAAGCCCCAGGCCGGGCGCGACTACCTGAACGCCCTCCGATCCCCGCCGTGATGTCGGAAGGCGTTGAGCACCGGATGCTGGCCGCCGCCGCCGGCGCAACGTGGTCCCGATCCCCGCGGTGATGCCGGAAGGCGTTGAGCACCTCGAGGTTTACCGCCGGGGCGCGACCACCGCCGAGGAGCCGACTCCGCCGTGATGCCGGAAGGTGTTGAGCACTTGATGTTGATCGTCACGTCTCCGGAGGAGCCGCCCGATCCCCGCCGTGATGCCGGAAGGCGTTGAGCACAGCTCGGCGACGAGCTCTTGCAGCGTCGCCTGCAGCCCGATCCGCGCCGTGATGCCGGAAGGCGTTGATCACTCGGTTACCCTCGGGACGAACGATGCGAGACGGCCGATCCGCGCCGTGATGCCGGAAGGCGTTGAGCACCCGACAGGGCGTTCCAGCGGTCCGAGCGACTCGTCCGCTCCCCGCCGTGATGCCGGAAGGCGTTGAGCACCACATCCGAGCCGTCGAGGACCTCGGCGAGCTGCGGCGGCCGATCCCGGCCGTGATGCCGGAAGGCGTTGAGCACTCGCACCAGCCGATCGTTGCGCCGGGGTCGATGCCGCCCGATCTCCGCCGTGATGCCGGAAGGCGTTGAGCACCGCCCCCGCGTCGTCGTCGTCGAGAACGTCGCCAGCCCGATCCCCGCCGTGATGCCGGAAGGCGTTGAGCACGTCCCGAAGTGGTAGGGCAGCGCCATGCGCCGCGCCGATCCCCGCCGCGATGCCGGAAGGCGTTGAGCACTATCCGGCCCACCCGGTTCCGTTCGGGTGGGCGTACCCGATCCCCGCCGTGATGCCGGAAGGCGTTGAGCACAATTGAACCAGGGTTGAACCATTGCCCCTTATCGAAAGCCGATCCCCGCCGTGATGCCGGAAGGCGTTGAGCTCCGGCAATCGCCTTTGCGTTGGGAGTTCGCGGCGCCCCGCTCCCCGCGGTGATGCCGGAAGGCGTTGAGCACAGCGCCGCCAGGTACGTCTCCCTCGGGAGGTAGGTGTCCGCTCCCCGCTGTGATGCCGGAAGGCGTTGAGCACGCTAGCCCCTGCTGCGCCGTGGGCGGCCGACCTGCCGATCCCGGCCGTGATGCCGGAAGGCGTTGAGCACCTTGATTCCGAGATCCGCCCGTACTCATCGAGGCCCCGATCCCCGCGGTGATGCCGGAAGGCGTTGAGCACCTTGATTCCGAGATCCGCCCGTACTCATCGACGCCCCGATCCCCGCGGTGATGCCGGAAGGCGTTGAGCACTCCGGTGCATCTCCGACCCTCGCGACGGCGGCAACCCGATCCCCGCGGTGATGCCGGAAGGCGTTGAGCACTTCGGGCACGAGTGGAGCTGGCCGAGGTTCTGGCCCGATCCCCGCTATGATGCCGGAAGGCGTTGAGCACTACACCGTCCGGAGCTCGTCCACGATCGTGCCGCTCCCGCTCCCCGCCGTGATGCCGGAAGGCATTGAGCACCCGGACTCGCGCGAGATCCCGTTCTGACCGACCCGCCGCTCCCCGCCGTGATGCCGAAAGGCGTTGAGCACAGCGGCAACGGCGGCCAAGTCCGCTACGAGTTCGTAGCGGATCCCGCCATGATGCCGGAAGGCGTTGAGCACCCTCGCGAGTACCAGTGGATGCGCGATCAACTCTGGTCCGATCCCCGCGGTGATGCCGGAAGGCGTTGAGCACGGGGACTTCGTGACGATCGACTTCAGGACCGCCATCCGATCCCCACGGTGATGCCGGAAGGCGTTGAGCATCTCGCCCGGGACGCCCTTCTCGTCCCCCTGCAAGACCGCTCCCCGCGGTGATGCCGGAAGGCGTTGAGCACCCAGAAGAGAGAAGAGATCTCCGGGCCCACGCGCGCCTGATCCCTGCCGTGATGCCGGAAAGCGTTGAGCACCACGACGCCGAGCGCGCCCAGATCGAGGCCACCGCGCCGATCCCAGCCTTGATGCCGGAAGGCGTTGAGCACTAGTCGAACTCCCCCGTGACCGCGCAGAGCACCACCCGCACCCCGCCGTGATGCCGGAAGGCGTTGAGCACCAGAACACGTACTGCGTCGGCCCGTCGTTCCGCGCGACCGCACCCCGCCGTGATGCCGGAAGGCGTTGAGCACAAGGGGGCCCCGGAGTCACCGACCTGGAACCCCACCCGCACCCCGCTGTGATGCCGGAAGGCGTTGAGCATACGGCGAAGGCATATAGCAATCGACCATGTGTTTCGCTATGTAACTTCCTGAAACTTGGCTCCGCGGCATCCGATCTGTTCCATTGCGAGCTTTACCGAATCCGATACAATAAGAGCGACTAGCCAGCCCTCGATGCGAAAGAAATGTGCGTCGTTCGGAACGTTCGCGGGCTCGATCCGTAGCTTTGTGACCCCCCGGTACTGTCCCGCAAGATCGGCCCGGTGATCCCGCTCTGTCCACTTGGTGAACTCTGACCGGCTCTCGTCGAGGCACTTGACGACACGCAGCGCGTTGAGCACCTCGAATCCGACGTGCCCATGGATTCGCAGGGGAATTCGCTGGAGGTCGTCGTCTGCAACGGAGCCGATCGCTTGCGCAACCCGACGTGTAGCTACAGGGACAGCGAAGCTGGTTAGGGAAAAATCCAGAGGTATGCCAGGTCGAGAAATTGTTGCGATTGGGCTCCCCTGGAAAGCGCTCCCCGCCCAGAATGGCGGCTCCCAGCCGTCATCGGCAGTGACCTCTCCGATATGCCATCGCTGCGGAATGCTCACGTCGTCAACTAGCTGAAAGTGCCGCATTGCTGATCTGTGAGAAAATTGTGTGCTGCGCGTTCTAGTGTTATCGCATCAGTTTTGGTGGCGAATGTGCGCAATTTTTCGTGTGGCGCGCTCCGCCGGCGCCAATATCCCTCAGTCCTGTTCCCATTCAATTGCCTTGGTGAGCCCGCCTCTGCTACAGAAGAACCTTATCGCCTCCCGGGCAATAGGTGTCGAGATGCTGTTTCTCATTGGGAACTCGGACCAGTTGCCTCCGAAGCGAAAAGTGATCCCGTCGTCAAGATCTAGATCTCCTTTACTTGTAAAATAAGGTGGATTTTTGTCGCCCTTTATATAGTTCAGCACGCTCCTCTCACGACCAAGGCCGATTGCAATTGAGTCTCCCGACTCCGACAGCTCTACGGTTACGAGCGTGGGATCGGTCTGTGAAAAGGTGGCATGAAGCTCATCGAGAAGGTGCTCCAAGTCGGAGATTGACGACAGCTGCCGCTTCTGCTGGTCCCATTCTACTACGAGCATGTTCTTCGCCTCCTCTCAGTCCGGTAACCCGATGAATACCTGGTCATAGCCGTCCGGCCCGAGCACGCGAAGTTGTGCGCCTTCAGGTAGCATTCGCGGAAGCATCGCACCACAACCGGTAGCGCTAGAACAAGGGACTTGGTTGATGTGCAAAGTTGCATCCTTGATTCCTCGCTCTCGCATAACAGCTGCCGCGTGGGCCTCGACGTGCGACTTGATTCGTCCATTCATGCCTGGCGTTCCGCGGGGCATTGATGCGGAAGGCCCCTTGTAACCGCTGACGAGCGGCATATCGCCTGTGGCTGTTCTCAATACTCCTGTGGTTTTACCCCCTGTGTATACCGGCAGCGACGGGGCCCCCCGGGCGATCCCCGCCGCGGTCGTAGCTTCTTCGAGCGCCCCCAGCCCTCTCCCCGCGCCGAACACCGTGGCCGCGCCGATGATGACCGTCTTCACCCCCGCCGCGCCGGCAGCGCGGTAGTCGTCCCGATCGATGGCGAGCGCCGTGTCCGCCGCTCCCCGCCCGATCTGGTAGAGCGGGTTGACGGCGTTCAGCGCGCCGACGACGCCGTTCTCCTTGTACCCGTCCCACATGGCCCGGCCGAGCTCGTAGGTGCCGTAGCCGCCGAACGTGAGCGCGCTCAGCACCAGCGACCGCGCGACGCGGAGCGCCAGCTCGCCCGTGCCCTCGCCGGCGCCGAGCAAGCCCTCGCCGACCACGCTGGCGGCGCTCGCGTGCTCCGGCGACGACGGCCCCGGCTGGGGCACGAAGCCCGCGCTGGTGCCGTAGACGCCGACGTCGACCGGCGGCACGGCGCCGCCGACCTCGGCGCCCATGGCGTTTGCGTCGGCATCGGACCGCGCCTCGTGCTCCGGGAATCTGGCGACCACCAGCTCTTCGATCGGCGGCAGCCCCAGCTCGTCCGATGTGAACTCCGCGCCGGCCGCTCGCGATGACCCACCCCGGTCCTCCGGAACCGCCTCCTGAAAGCCGCTCGGGTCGACGTACGCGAGCGGGTTGTTCAGCACGTAGCTGTAGGCGTTCCAGCTCTGGCCGAAGAGCGGCCTGGAGACGACCGGATCGGGCGTCGTGAACCTCCCGATCTTCGGGTCGTACAGCCGCCCCTTCATGTGGACGAGCCCGAGCTCGTCGTCGCTCCCGTGCCCGGTGAACCCGCGCGCCAGCAGCGCCGGCGGCGCCTCCGCCTTCGGCGCGCGCCTCCATGTCACCGGATCGCGGCGCGCGCCGAAGGCGTCGTAGCTGCGCCGCTCCACCTCCCTGCCCGCGTCCTCGCCGCGCCCCTCGGTGAGCAGGTCGACCGAGCCGAGGTGGTCGACGTGGATGTACAGAGTCCTCGCCTCCCCGCCGGCCCTCTTCGTGACTACCGCCACGGCGCGCTCGCTGGATCGCACCGTGTACCGATGCTCCACCACCCCCGTCGCGAGGTCGGTGACCCGCTCGTACAGGTCGCCGGCATAGACCGTCTGCTCCATGGGCGTGGTCTTTCTGATCCGCCGCTGGTCGCCGTCGTAGTCGAGGTCGACCGTACCCGTCCCGCCAGCGAGCGTGATGCTCGCCGGCAAGTCGAACGCCGTGTACCGGATCTCCTCAACGCCCGGCCTCCGGACCTGGTTGCCCACGGCGTCGTACGCGAACACGTCGGCCCCGGCCGTCCTCACCGCGTGCGGGTGCTCCGGGTCGTACGTGTACTCGCCGACGTCGGGCTTCTCTCGGATGTTCCCGTTCGGCGCGTACGTCGTCTCGAACAGGCAGAACCGCTCATGCCGCGCGGCGCACGTCAGCCGATCGAGCTTGTCGTACCGAAAGTGCTCGGTCCTCTCCAGCCGGTCGTCGCGCCGCGAGGAGAGGTTGAGCCGGTCGTCGTACCCGTACCAGAGGTCCTGGAGCACGACGTGGTCCTTCATCGTGGCCACCCGGCGCAGCCGGCCTTTGGTCTCGTGGTACGACCGCTCCGTGGTCACCCCGTTGCCGAACTCCTCAATCCGGATCCGGCCGGCCTCGTCGGTGTCCTCGAGCCGCCAGAACATCTCTCGGGAGCGCTCATTCCGCAGGCCCACGAGATGGCCGTGCGCATCGAAGATGCGCCGCACCCCGAAGCGCCGCTCCCCCTCCGCCTGCGGGTACCAGAGCCGGAACGGCCGGCTGTGCCCGTCGTAATCGACCGTGGTGGCGAACCGCTCGCCCTCGATCGCCAGCTCCTCCTCGCGCAACCTCCCCAGCGCGTCGTACCGGTACGTCGTCCTGTGCCCTTCGGGGCTCGCCACCTCGGCGAGCTTGCCCACCCCGTGCTCGGCCTCGTCCCAGGTCCACGTCGTCGTGCCGTCCTCGTCGCTGCGCTCCACGGCCCGGCCCAGGCGGTCGTGCTTCCAGCTCACCTCTCGCCCGAGCGCATCCACCGTCGAGGTCTGCTGGCCGAACCCATCGTAGTGCGCGACGGCGGTCCCGCGGTCCGGGTCGATGTGCCGGCGCACCCGGCCGTACGCGTCGCGCTCGGTCGTCGTCTTCGCATCGCCCGGGTCGGTGACCGTCCACAAGCCGCCGAACGGGCCGTATGCATACGACGTGACGCCCCCTTCCGGATCGACGATCCGCACCGGCCGCCCGAGCGCATCGTTCTCGATCGTGGTCACGCGCCCGCCCGGCCCTTCCACCTCCACCGTCCTGCCGAGATACCGGTAGCGCGTCTCCGCCCCCCACGCCGCGCGGTGCCAGGCGATCCGGCCCGTCGCGTCGTGCCCGTACGTCTCGACCTGCATCCGCTCGCGCGGCGTGCCCTCGGCCGCGGGGAGCGACCGCCGCGCCACGCGCTCGCCGCTTTGGTCGAACGCGATTTCCTGCACCACGCGCTCCGCCGGCCCGTCGTCGGTGCGCGCCTTGTACGCCCACCCCCGGATCGGCCGCCCAAACCCGTCGAGCTCCACCGTCTCGTCGGCGCCGCCGTCGGTTGCGGTCCTGCGCAGCACCCGCCACGCGTCGCCCCTCGGCCCGCCGTCGCGCGTGCGCGAGAGCGTCGCGCGCGTGGTCGTGCCGTCGGGCCGGCGCTCCTCGGTGATGCGCCCGAGGCCGTCGTGCGCCCATTGCGTCGCGAGGCCGTTCGGATCCACCACGGCCTCGAGCGCCCCGTGGCCCGCGTCGTACCTCGTGTACGTCACGTGCCCTTCCGGGTTCCGCTGCGCGTACGGGAAGACCCCCTCGGCGTCGTACGAGACGCACGCCTTCCGCCGCCCTCCGAAGGCGTCCTCCGCCCTCGTGTGGATCACGTTGCCGAACGCGTCGCGCGTGTACCGCACGCGGACCACGGTCTCCGGATCGTCGTCGTCGCTGCCCGCCGACTCGGTGCGCACGCGCCCGTGCCGGTCGTATGCGCGCGAGCTCGTGCGGCACTGCTCGATCGACAGCGCGCGGCTGCACTCCTGCTGCGTCTCCAGCAAGCCGATGAGCCACGCGTCCTCGTCGTTCCGGAACGTCCGCTTCACCTTCAGCGTGAGGTCGACGCCCGCGGTCGATGTGCTCTCCTCCCGGATGTTGCCGAACGCATCCCACGCGCTCACGAGCCTCTCCGTACGGCTCACGACCTGCGTCGGCGCATACCACGTATCGCGAACATACTCTTCCAGCGTCTTGCCGCTGTCCCGCCGGTGCTCGCCCTGCTCCCGCCGCTGCTTTTGATACACCGGTAGCGTGAAGTAGCTCTTGCCGCGGTTCGTCAGGATCGCGTGGATCAGCCGCTCGGTATACGAGAGCTCGACCCTGGAAACGCCTTTCTGCTGCGGCTCGGGGGTCCACCGCCATTCCCGGACGACGTGACCCGCCAGGGGAAAGCTGCGGTCCGACGGATCGAACGTGACGTTGTCGAAGAACTCGGCGCTGCCCGCGCCCGAAGCTGCGTCGCGCACGATGCGCACGCCGAAGCCGAGAAAGCCGCGGCCCAGCCGGTGGTACTTGCCGTTTCTGTAGGCCACCTGGAAGGTGCGCAACCGATCCGCGCCGTTGTTCACCGCATACCTGCTCACCACGCGCCGCGGCCCGAGCGCGCACCGCACCGGGTAATCGCACGCGCCGTCGCCCGGCTCGCCGGTGTCGTACCGGGGCAGGTACGTCCTCTGCTCGCCGCGCACGCCCGGCTCTGCGGCGGACAGGTGGCTGTACTCGATCTGCACCTTGGGCACGTGCCCCGCCTCCTCCGGGTCGTACGCGCTCATGCCGTCGCTCACGGTCCACAGGAGGTCCTCCTCGCGCAGCCGGCTGCGGAACACCCGCAGCTCCTTGCCCACGGCCAGCACCACGTCCTGGTTGCCGTCGCCGTCCACGTCGGTGACGCGCGGCGCCCACGGGTGCGCGAGCGTGATCTCGCGGTCGACCAGCACCTCGCTCACGGGCAGGCGCGCGTCGATCACCGCGAACGTCCCGTCGCCGGTGCTGCCCGTCGCCTGCAAGATCTTCCACAGGACAGGCCCGCCGGGCTCGCGTATCGGCATCAGCAGGTCCTGCCGCCCGTCGCTGTTGTGATCGATCGGCGCCGCCAGCTTCGCGAACGCGTCGGCGTCGAACACGAACGAGGGCAGGCTGCTCACGCCGGCCGCGAAGCCGTCGCCCGTGTTGATGAACGTGCGCAGCTGGCCATCGTCGAAGCCCGTCTCCACTGCGTCCGGCAGGCCGTCGCCATTCACGTCGAGCACGATCACCCGCCCGCCGCTGCCGGCCTTGAGCACCGGCAGCCCCGTCGCCCGCTTCGTCCACTCGCCCGGTCGCACGAACGACAGCGCCTCGAACGTGGTGCCGAACAGGGTTCCGTTGCCCGTGATCGTCGCCTCGTAGACGAGCAGGTCGACCTTGCCGTCGCTGTCGACGTCGGCGAGGTGCGTCTCGGCGTTGCAAGGGTGCCCGCGCAGCGCCGGGATCCGGCTCGGCTCCGGCTCGAAGCCCGACGCCGCCGGACGCCACAGGTGCAGCGTCCAATCGGTGAACACGCTCCCGGTGTCCTCGCACTGGAGCAGGTCGGCGATGCCATCGCCGTCGACGTCGGCGAGGTGCGCCGAGGCGTTGCGGCTGTTCAGATCGAGCGGCGGCGGGGCGTCGATCCCGAACTTGCGCCGGATTCCGGTGCTCTTCCGCCGGAACGTCCCCTCCGGCGTCGCGAGCAGCACGTGCCAATCGGGATAACGGCCATGGACGTCGTGCAGAAAGATATCCATCCTCCCGTCGTCGTTGTAATCGATCGGCGTGCCGAGCTCCGGCTGAACCGGTGACGGCGGCGCGTGATGCATCTCCTGATGCGCGAGCGCGAGCGCGCCGAAGGACGAAGAGCCCCCTTCGGCCATGCGGTTCGGCGCGACGAAGAAATTCGTGATGGGGTTATCGTCATCGACCGGCAGGTCCAGATCCGTCGTCACGAGGTCGTCGCGCCCGTCGCCGGTCGCATCCATCGTCATCAGGCTGCCACGCTCGGACTCGGGCACCCGCAGCCGCGTCCCCACCTCCGCGAACCCCGGCCCCGTGCCGTGATGCCACCGGAAGCGCGTCGCCGGCTTGCACCTGCCGTCCGCCGCGCACTCCCGCACCGCATTGAGCAGCCGCCGTCCGGTCGCCGGCCCACTCGTGTACGAGAAGCGGTACTCCCGCACGAGCGCGCCGCCGGGACCGAGCATCCGGATCCGATCCAGCTGCTGCGAGCTCCGAAGCGCCATGCCCCGCGAGTACAGCACGCGCCCGGTTCCCGGCCGCCGCGGGGCGTACACGAACTCGATCGCTCGCGTCGCCGCCGCCCGCGGGTGCCCCGTGTACTCGATCCGCCGCGGCGCGTGCTCGACCGTGTAGCCCTCGCTCGCGCTCGTCTCGTTCTGGTAATGGAAGTCGATCGTGTTGCCGCTCCGATCGCTCACCCGTGTCGCCCACCACGCGCGGATGACACCCCCCTTCGCGAGCACCTGCCCGCTCGGCTCCCCGCCGTACTCGAGGACGCGCCCTGCACGCGTGAACACCCGCAATCGCTTCGGCCCTCTCGCCCGGTCCCACCCGCCCTCGTAGCTCGCGACTACCCGCGCGAACGTGTCCGGGACCGTCCGGTACTCGACGACCTCGCCGCCACCGCCGACCTCCACCAGCCGCTTGCCATCGAGGCAGAGCGCGTCGCCCTCGTCGTACCGCACCGCCCGGATCTCGCCGTCCTGCGCGAGGTTCCGCGGACACCGCGTCACCGCCGACAGCCCGGTCACGGAAAACCCCATGCCGAGCACGCCCTCACCCGATGCGCTGTCGTACTGCACCGCGAGCTCTGGCTGCATCCCGGCGCGCCCCGGCGGCACGACGAGCGGAATCGTGTACGTCGCCTCTCCGGTGCTCGTCACGCCGAACGACCCGGCGATCGCGCCTGCCTCGACCGTCGCCGAGTGCGGCAGCTCTGCCGGAAACGGCGACGCCGCCTCGTCGGGCTCCGGGCAGGGCGTGTCCGGCAGCTCTAGCAACGAGGGGGGTAACCGCGGCGAATCCGAGCACGCCGTCATGGCGAGCACACACGCCGCGACAAGCAGCGCTGCCAGGAGCCAGCGATGCGCGCGCCTCTGCTGACCGCGAGAGCCGCGAGACCGCCATGGCACATAAGGCGACACGCTGGCGGCGCGAGATGATCTGGCTCTCATTTGCAATGCTCTCCCTAAAAGCGCGCCGCTTCCGTATCTCCGGCGTGGGTTGTGATCAACCTCGCTCGCGGCTGGCGAACGCCGAGACGACGGAATGGACGGGGAATACCCGTCCCATCCCGCGGGCACTCCGATGAACGTCGACGCGCTGGCGTGAGCCGCTCCACGCGTGCGATGAGCGATCCGCCAGGCAACAGCATCCGGTCGTGCCGGCAGCGTCGCACCGCATGCGCCGAGCTCGCCGACGCTCGCGACCCACCGTGATCGTCCTCGGCGTCCACGCGCAGCGCTCGCCGCGCCGTGCGCCCGACCGTCGGCCGCGCGCCCCTCTGCTACCCTCGCGGCATGGACCGCCACCGCTCGCTCCGCATGACCCTCCTCCTCGCCGCCGGCGCCGCCGGCTGCTCCAGCGCGAAGAGCCGCGACATCGCGATCGTCACGCTCGCAGAGCCGCAGGCCACGGGGGACGACGCCGGCGCCGCGGACGACCCGGCGGCGCCCGCGCCCCGGCCGCAGCGCAGCGCGGGCTGGGTGCAGGAAGCAGACGGCACCGTGCACCGCGCGTCGCCGGTCCGCTGCGACGCGACCATCGCGCAGCGCGCGTGCGCCGGCACCGAGCGATCATTCCAATGCAAGACCGACGCCGACTGCACGGAGGGCCCCCGCGGCAGGTGCGTGAGCTCCTTCGGGCAGATCGGCGCCTATTGCGGCTGCGAGTACGCCTGCGAGACCGACGCCGAGTGCGGCGCGTCCGAGGTGTGCGTGTGCAAGGGGACCGGCGCGCTCCGAGAGGAGCACGCCGTCTGCGCGAAGGCCCTCTGCGCGGTCGACGCGGATTGCCCCGGCAGCACCTGCGGCCTGTCGGCGTACTTCAACGGGTGCTGGGAGCAGGTCACGCTCGCCTGCCGGACCAAGGACGACGCCTGCCACAGCGACGCCGACTGCGCGTCCGACACGAACCCGGGCGTCGCCTGCGTCGTCCCCGACATCGAGGGAGAGAGCGCGCGCTGGGAGTGCGCCGGGATCTCCTGCGCCATCGGCCGCCCCCTCGTCGTCGAGGGAGCGCCGCGCGCCGCGCAGCGCGCCGCGCGCGACGACTGGCGCGCGCCCGCGGCGCCCGCGGAGCTCGACGTCGCGTCCCTCCCGCCCGAGGTGCGCGAGCGCGCCGCGGCGCACTACGCCGCCGTCGCCGCGCTCGAGCACGCGTCGATAGCGAGCTTCGCCCGCTTCTCCCTGCAGCTCCTCGCGCTCGGCGCGCCGGCCGCCCTCGTCGGCGAGGCGCACCGCGCCGCGCTCGACGAGCTGGAGCACGCGCGCCTCGCCTACGACATCGCCTCGCGCCTCGCGGGCCGGGCGATCGGCCCGGGGCCGCTGCTCGAGGCGGCCACGGCGCCCGTCGGCGCCGGGGTCGCGGAGGTGGTGGAGGCGCTGGTCGAGGAGGGCTGCGTCGGCGAGACGCTGGGCGCCGCCGAGGGCCGGGAGCTCGCGCGGATCGCCGCGGACCCCGCGCTCGCGGCCGCGCTCGCGCGCATCGCCGCCGACGAGGAGCGGCACGCGGCGCTCTCGTGGCGAGCGCTGTCGTGGATGCTCGCGACGTTCGGCGAGCCGGCGCGCGCCGCGGCGGAGCGGGCGTTCTCCCGCGCCGCCGCGCGGTTCGCGGTCGACCCGGCGCCGGGGCTCCCCGCGCACGAGGCGCTCGGCCTGCTCCCCGCGCCCGCGCTCGGGGCCCTGCGCCGCGAGGTGCTCGCCGAGGTCGTCGCCCCCTGCCGCGCGGCGCTCCCGGGGCTCCTGCGCGACAACGCTCCTGCCGCCCCGTCGAGCTCGCCGCGAGGCGCCTCGACCTGAGTGACGGCAAGCGCGCGCCGCCGCAACGGAAGCACGGAAGCTCCGATGACGCGCGGCCGCGGAGACACATCCTGAGTCGCCTGACAGCGCTGTAGCCCGAGCGACGATGTCGCATCCGCGATGACAGACGGAGCGCGGACTGGCGAGCAGGCGCTCGCGTCGCCCGAGCGAACGCGCTTCTCAAGCGAGACGGGGCTCTGCTACAACCCGACCTCGACGCTCGCGTGCGCTGGGAGGGAACGTGGCGGACCAGGGATCACCCAAGGATTCACTTCGAGCATTCTTCGCTTCCTGCCCGGACATGCTGTTCGTCGCGGGATCGGACGGCAGCCTGCAGCAGGTCAGCGGAGCGCTGCGGCGCGCCCTGGGGCCGGCGGCGGCGCCCGGGGCGACGCTCGCCTCGCTCGTCGCCGAGGTCGATCGGGAGCCGCTCGCGGCGGCCTGGTCACGGCTGCAGCAGCGCGCGGAGCCGCTCCGGCTCGCCCTGCGCTTCCGCGACGCGCGCGGCGCCGAGCACGCCCTGACGTGCAGCGCGACCCTGTCGCCCGACGGCGACGCGATCTTCGGCTCGCTCCAGGGCGCGCCCGCGCCGGAGGCGAGCCGGTCGCTCAAGGAGCGCATCCTGGATCAGGTGGTCGCTCACCTCCCCATCGCGCTCTGGGCGGTCGATCGCGAGGGCAGGTTCGGCTACCAGGACGGCAGGGCGCTCGAGAAGCTCTGCCTCGCGCCGCACCAGTGCGACGGCGTGAGCCTCTTCGAGGCGCAGGAGGGCAGCGAGCTCGCCGGCGAGGTGAAGCGAGCGCTCGCCGGGGAGCCGATCCACACCTGCGATGAGGTGCAGGGCGCTCACTGGGACAGCTGGGTCGTCCCGCTCCGCGGCGGCGACGGCGAGATCGAGGGGGCGGTCGGGGTGGCGCTCGACATCTCGCCGGCGAAATCCGCCGAGGAGGAGCTCCGCTCGCGGCTGCGGCAGATCGAGAAGCAGCAGGAGGTGATCCGCAACCTCTCGACGCCGATCATCGAGGTGTGGAGCGGGGTGCTCACCCTGCCGATGGTCGGCATCGTGGACAGCGTGCGGACCGCCGACGTGATGGACAGCGTGCTCCAGCGCATCGTCGAGCAGCAGGCGCGCTTCGCCATCCTGGACCTCACCGGCGTCGAGATGGTGGACACGCGGGTGGCGAGCCACCTGATCGAGCTCGTGACGGCGATCCGGCTCCTCGGCGCGGAGGGGATCGTGGCCGGCATCAAGCCGAACGTGGCCCAGACGATGGTCGCGCTCGGGCTCGATCTCTCGCAGATCGTCACGCAGCGGAACCTGCGGGCCGCCCTCAGCTACTGCATCCGGAAGATGAACCCGCCGCAACTCACGCCCTCGCCGAGCCCCGCGCTGGCGAGCGCCAAGCAGAGCTCCGGGGCCGCGGAACGCGGTTAGAGCACGGTTGTGCGTGCCGGGATCACCCATTCGGCGAATTCGGCATCCTGTGGGATGAACGGCGCGGCTCTCGAAGCGGCTTCCAAAGCAGATTCGCCACGGCCGTAGCAAGTTGCCACAGGTTGGGCGGCAACTGTCGTGAGGATTTCCGGGGAAAACGTGGTGTCGTCCTGTGCACCGATCTTGCACACGGCCCGGCACCTGAACACACCTGAGGAGGTCCTTATCTATGGTCGTATCGCGCAACGTTCTCGTCTTGGCGTTCGGTCTTGCTCTCGGAGCCGGTTGCTCCAACCAGCCCGCGGCGAGCGACCCGAGCACGGTGAACGCACCGCCGCCGCCGGCCCCGACCCCGGCTCCGACCACGCCGCCGGAGACGGCGCCGGCCCCTCCGCCGAGCGCTGACGCGCAGGCGGGGACGACGCAGCCGGACGCCACCACGAGCACGACGCCGAGCGCGCCTGCCGAGGCGCCGCTCACCGACGAGCAGATCGTCGCCGTGCTCGACGCCGCGAACGAGAAGGAGATCGACGAGGCGCAGCTCGCGCAGACCAAGGCCAAGAACAAGGACGTGAAGGCGTACGCCAGGGTCATCGTCCAGCACCACAACGACGCGAAGGCGAAGCAGGCCAAGCTGGTCAAGAAGCTCGGCATCGCGGCGGCCGAGTCGGACAAGAGCAAGCAGCTCGCCACCGACACGCAGCAGGCTGTCGAGCAGCTGAAGGCGCTCCAGGGCGCCGATTTCGATCAGCAGTTCGTGCAGATCATGGTCAAGGACCACCAGACGACGCTCGACCTCATCGACCGGCGCATCCTGCAGGACGCGAAGAACGCCGACCTGAAGGCGCTGCTCGAGAAGGATCTCCGGCCGACGATCGAGAAGCACCTGAAGGACGCGGAGGCGCTCGCGCAGAAGCTCGGCCCTGCGGGGGCCACCGGCGCGGCGACCGGCGCGGCGACCGGGGCGACGGGCGCTGGCGCCCAGGGGGCCGCGAGCGGCGGCCAGCACGCCGCCGGCGCGCAGTCGGGGCACCAGGCCGGCCAGACCGGCGTGACGGCGGGGAGCCCGGGCGGCCAGGGCGGCGTGCAGCCGCCGGCGGCGACCCCGGCCGCCGGCGCCGGCGCCGGCATGAAGGGGGCCTCGGCCGGGACGAAGTAGTCCCCGCGGCCCACGGCGTCGCGAAGGTGAGCGCGCGGCGTCGATCGCGCGCCCCGGGTGGCGATTGAAGAGACGCGCGCAGCGGGTCCATCGACCGGCTGCGCGCGTCGCCGTTTCTGCGGTATCGGCCCGGAGCGGACTCGATGTCGAATCACCTGGACAACGAGACGTGAGAGGAGAATTCCTCTCCACATCGACGTCCACCCACCAAGAATCCGGCCAGGGATCCGGAGAGAGTCCAACGCAAAGGGGCAAAAAGAACAAATGTTATGCGTCTTTACGTTGAAATTCTCTTCGCTCGCGAGGCAGACCCTGGCGGGATCTCCGCCCCGCGGTACTAAACGACGATCACGTTGAAATTCGGCGAACATCGATTCATGAGAAGAGGACCGCCAGGGCGCAAGGGACGCAGGGGAAGAGAAGAATACAACTCCATCTCTGTCCGGTTGCGCCTCTTGCGCCCTTGCGGTCTCTCCTCTCTAGGTGGCTTCTCTCAGGAGAGCTCTGGCGACGCCGCCCCCTCGGCTCAGCCCAGGGCCACCCAGACCGACTTGAGCTGCGTGAGCTCGTCCAGCACCGCCCGCCCGTTCTCCCGCCCGAAGCCGGACTGCTTGTAGCCGCCGTACGGGCTCGCCGCGTCGAACCGGTTGTACGTGTTGATCCAGATCGTCCCCGCCGCGAGCCGCGCCGCCAGCGCGTGCGCCTTGCCCACGTCGCGCGTCCAGATGCCCGCCGCCAGGCCGTACTCGGTCGCGTTCGCGACGCGCGCCGCCTCCTCCACGTCGTCGAAGGGGATGACCGCCAGCACCGGGCCGAAGATCTCCTCGCGGGCGATGCTCATCGACGGCGACACCGCCGAGAACACCGTCGGCTCCACGAAGAACCCCGGCCCCTCGCGGCGACCGCCGATCTCGCGGCGCGCCCCCTCGGCCGCGCCCCGATCGATGTAGCCGAGCACCTTCGTGAAGTGCGCCTCGGAGACGAGGGGGCCCATCTGCGTCGACGGATCGAGCGGATCGCCCGCCACGAGCCGGCGCGCGCCGCTCGTGACCGTCTCCAGCACGCGATCGTGCACCGCCCGCTCCACGAGGAGCCGGCTCCCCGCCGTGCAGAGCTCGCCCTGGTTGTAGAAGATGGCCGTCACCGCCGCCTTCGCCGCGCTCTCGACGTCCGCGTCCGCGAAGACGATGTTCGGGCTCTTGCCGCCGAGCTCCAGCGACAGCTTCTTCAGCGTGCCCGCCGCCGCGCGCATGATCGTCCGGCCCGTCTCCGTGCCGCCCGTGAACGAGATCTTCGCGACACCAGGGTGCTCCACGAGCGCCGCGCCCGCCTCCTCGCCGTGCCCCGTGACCACGTTGACGACGCCCGGCGGCACCCCCGCCTCCGCGAGGATGCGCGCGAGCTCCAGCGTCGTCAGGCTCGCCTCCTCCGGCGGCTTGACGACCACCGTGTTGCCCACCGCAAGCGCCGGCGCCACCTTCCGCGCCGCGAGCAGCAGCGGGAAATTCCACGGGATGATCGCGCCGATGACGCCGAGCGGCTCGCGCACCGTGTAGTTCAGGAACGGGCCGCGCACCGGGATCGTCTCGCCGCCGAGCTTCGTCGCCCACCCGGAGAAATAGAAGAACGTGTCCGCCGTCCGCGGCACGTCGATCGTCCGCGCCGCCGTGATCGGCTTGCCCGTGTCCACGGCCTCGAGGCGCGCGAGCTCCTCGCACCGCGCGAGGATCAGCTCCCCGGCCTTCCACAGGATGCGCGCGCGCTCGTTCGGATCCATCGCCGCCCAGCGCGGAAACGCCGCGCGCGCGGACGCGACGGCGGCGTCGACGTCCTCCCGCCGGCCGCGGGCGAGCTGCGCGAGCGCCCCGCCGGTCGCGGGGTTCGCGGTCTCGAACGTCTCGCCGGAGAGGGCCTCCCTGTCGGCGTTGTCGATCCAGAGCTTCTTCACCGTCTCGCGCGTCTCGGCCATGCCCTCGTCGTAAACCCGCGCACCCGGGCGCGGCAAGCGGCGATGACACGGGCCCTGCCGTGCGGGATACTGGCCCTGCCCATGGACTTCTCCGACCGCCCCACGCTGCCGTCCGTCCCTCCGCGAAGAGTCGTCACCGAGCTGCCGGGGCCGAAGGCGCGCGCCTTCATGGCCCGCGGCGGCTTCGACATGCAGTCGCGCTACCGCGCCGTCGTGATGGACGACTCCGCGAGCCGGGGGTGCTCGCTGGTCGACGTGGACGGCAACGTGTTCCTCGACCTGTTCGCGAACTTCGCGCTCGGCGCGCTCGGCTACAACCACCCCGCGCTTGTCGAGGCGGCCCACGGCGAGGCGTTCATCCGCGCCGTCGCGAACCCGACGTCGACGCCGTTCGTGACGACGCCGGCCTGGTTCGAGTTCGTGGAGGCGCTCGAGCAGCGGTACGCCCCGCGCGGCATGGCGCGCGTCTTCTGCGTGGACGCGGGGGGCGAGGGCGTCGAGTCGGCGCTCAAGGCGGCGTTCATCCGGCACGGCGAGCGCCGCCGGGAGGCCGCCGGCCTGCCGAAGAACCCGCTGGAGCTGCCGGAGGAGCAGCAGCAGCGCATCCTCGACAACGCGGGGACCGACGCGGTGGTCGTGTCGTTCTCCGGCGCGTTCCACGGCCGCGGCCTCGGGCCGATGTCGGCGACGCACTCCAAGGTCATCCACAAGGCCGACCTGCCCGCGTTCCCGTGGCCCACGGCGCCGTTCCCCGCGAGCCGCTTCCCGCTCGCGCGCTTCGCCGATCAGAACGACCGCGCCGAGGTCGAGGCGCTCGCCGCCCTGGAGCGGATCCTCGACGCGCACCAGGGCAGGGTGGCCGCCGTGATCGTCGAGCCCGTGCAGTCCGAGGGCGGCGACCGGCACGCGAGCCCGCTCTTCTTCCGCCGCGCGCAGGAGCTCGCCGGCAAGGCGGGCGCGGCGTTCATCCTGGACGAGGTGCAGACGGGCCTCGGGATCAGCGGCACGCTGTGGGCGCACGAGCAGCTCGACCTGCCGCGCCCGCCCGATCTGATGTGCTTCGGCAAGAAGATGCAGATGGGCGGGTTCTTCGCGACGTCGGCGTACGACGTCGCGCAGTTCGGGCGCATGTACCAGACGCGCAACGGCGACCGCGCGCGGGCCGCGGTCGCGCTGGCGACGCTCCGCGCGATCGAGTCCGAGCAGCTGCTCGCCAACGTGCGCGCGACGGGCCGCCACTTCCTCGCGCGGATCGAGGAGCTCTGCGAGCGCTACCCCGCGCTCGCGACAGAGCCGCGCGGCCGCGGCTTCCTGCTCGCGTTCGACCTGCCGACGACCGCGGCGCGCGACGACTTCCTCGCGCGCGCGCTCCGCCGCGGGGTGTTCGCGAGCTACACGGGGACGCGCTCGGTGCGGCTCCGGCCGCACCTCATCACGACGACCGCGGACGTCGACGAGGCGGCCTCGGTGTTCGACGCCGTGCTGCGCGAGATGGCCGGATGATCGTCGACCCGCGCGACGTGCGCCCGGGGGAGGGGCCGGAGAAGGTCGCGTGGGCGCTCGCGCGGTTCTCGGTGGACGAGGCGCGGGACGAGGCGGCGTTCGACGAGGGCTACCGGGCGCTCGACGAGGTCTTCGGGCCGAAGGGCGAGCTCGAGCGGCGCGAGGTGCTCGCGGCGTGGTTCGCCGGGCGGCACACGGACCCGGCGGCGCCGATCGAGGCGAGGTACCACATGCTGCTCGCGCGCAGCGTGGACGACGGGCGCCTCGCCGGCGTGCGCGACGGCTACGTCACGCTCGATCGCGCCGCGCGGCGCTGCGTGATGCTGCTCTCGCACGCCCTCGTCCTGCCGGCGTACCGCCGCACCGGCCTCGCCGCCCTGCTGCGCGCGGCGCCGGTCGCGCTCGCGCGCCGCGCGCTCGAGGGCGCGGGGCTCGGCGGCGGCGGCGCGGAGGTGATGCTCGCCGCCGAGATGGAGGCCGTCGACCCGGACGACCGCGACTCGGTGGTGCGGCTCATCGCCTATGGCCGCGCGGGGTTCGCGATCGTCCCGCCGGCGGTGCTCCCGTACGCGCAGCCCGACTTCCGCGACGTCGCGGCGCTCGGCGTGGCGCCGGTGCCGCTGCCGCTGCTCGCGGTGGTGCGCCAGGTCGGCGAGGAGGGGCGCGACGACATCCCGCGCGCCCGGGCCGCGTCGTTCCTGCGCCACTACCAGGCCGTCCACGCCGCCGAGGTGAGCCAGGGCGAGCTCGCGCCGATCCGCGAGAACGCGCTCGCGCGCCTCGCGGCCTTCCCGGGCGAGCGCGTGCCCCTGATCCGGATCCCGCGCGGTCCGGCCGAGATCGCCGGCTTCGCGCCGGTGCTCCGGAGCGCGGTGATGCCGCTGTTCCCGCCGGCGTGGCGCGGCAAGGCGCCGCTCGACGCGCCGGACCGGGAGCTCGAGCGGCTCGTCGCCGCGTGGGCCGGCGGAGGAGAGCGATAACGCTGGCGGCGCCGCGGCGAGCCTCGACGAGCGCGCGCGCTCTCCCAGCCGCGGCTCTTCCAGCCGTGGTGTTCTTGATGGGACAGCGCCATCGTGCTAACTGCCTGGAATGGCGCGCACCTTCATCGCATCCGACCCGCGCTCGGGCAAGCACGAGGCATTGATCGAGGTGCGACCCGACCTGCTCGACGGGGCGGCTCCTGCCGACATCGAACGGTTCAAGCACCGGCTCTACGAGCGTCACATTCACGCGGGCCTGCTCATCACGCCTAGAGTTGCGCATTTCATTTGCGACTCGTTTACATCCGTTGAATTTTCCAGCGAGTCATACGACGTCAAGGTGCTACCGACTGGCAAGCTGTTCAGTCGAATCGATAATGACGTCGAGCATGGCGAAGGGCTCTACGTTCAGGTCAGGCGGTGGCTCGAGGCGGTGGGGCGCTCATGGTGGAGCTCTGTGCCGGACGAGGCGCTTGCGATGATGCTCCCTGCCATGATCGGGCTCGCCGAGGCCGACCTCGAGGAGTACGAGGACTTGTCTGACGCAGCGTGACGAAGATTCATGAGCATGTTCTTCGTGTACCTGGAGACAAATTGGCTAGTTTCGTTCATTCTGCCGCACCATCAGTGGAGGGGCGAAGCTCGCTCGCTTCTTGATGCGGCAGAGCGGGGCGAGTGCAAGCTGCGCATCCCAGTCGCCGCATTTCTCGAGGCGCGACATGTGGTTCAGAGGGAGACGGAGGATCATGCCAGGGCGGTGAAGGCCGTGTCCGAAGGTCTATCCGCCGCCGCACGGAACCTGAACGATCCTGCACTCCTCGCCGTCGCCAGAGACATCGTCAAGGCGGAGTCATCCTACCACCTTCCCGATCCACAGCGGGAGCTGGAGAATCTGACCGCCAGGTGTAAGTCCTTCATGATTCACCATCCACAAGAGGAGCAAGCGGCGCTGGATGCGCTCCTCCCCAGCGTGGGAATGCGGGGAACCGACGTCGTCGATCTCCACATCATCAGCGCCATCCTGGCCGATCGTGATCTCAATCGCGTGCCAGAGGCAGCCGTGCTTTCCACAAACTCGAAAGAGTTCGATGTCGCTGGCACAACCAGCAAGCTGCCGCGCGACGTGTACTCCAAGCGGCGACTCGTCTATCTGCCCAAATTCAACCTCGCTGGCGCGAAGGCGCTGTGGAAGCGTGATGATGGGCGAGGGTGGCCAACGCCGCAGCCAACGAGCCCCGACCCGCGGCGGAGGGAAGTCCAGAAGCTTCTCTCTGGACTGGATGACAGCCAGATTGATCCCTTGCTCGAGCAACTTCGCAAGCTCGTCTCGCCGCCGTCCTGATGGCGGCCCGCCGCGCCTTGAGGATAGCGAGACGATGAGCCCCATCGTCCGCATGGGGACGTCCCGACCCCTCCAGCTGGGATCAGAGGAGTCGCCCGCCGTTGCATTTCAGCCGGAACGTCGCCCCAAGGGCCGGCACCGAGCGAGCGCGGCTTCGCAGGGGTCTGCTCGAACGGGCGCTGCGCGGTAGAATGGAGCGCGGAACGACCCCGCATGCCGTCCACCACGACCCCCGTTTCGATCCACAGGATCACGGACGAGAGCGCCTCGGACGTCGAGGACCAGCTCGCCGTCGAGGCGCCGCTCGAGATCGTCGTCGTCGCGCGCGCCGCGCGCGCCCCCGACGCGCGCCCCTCGGCCTTGCAGGAGCGCGCCCCGCGCCGGCTCGGGATCACGATGCGCACGCCCGGCAACGACCGCGAGCTCGCGATCGGGCTCCTGTTCGCCGAGGGGATCATCTCCCGCGCGGCCGACGTGGTCGGCGTCGACGAGCTCTCCGGCCCCTCGGGCGATCTCGTGCGCGTCGCGCTCGCCGAGGACGTGACCGTCGATCTCGGGCGCAGCGAGCGCGCGCTGGCGGTCGCGAACGCGAGCTGCGGCGTCTGCGGCAAGGCGTCGATCGACGTCGCGTCGTGCGCGCCGCCCGCGCCGCTCGCGCGGGGCGTCCCGCGGATCGCGCCGCGCGTCGTGCACGGGCTCGCCGCGCGGCTCCGCGGCGCGCAGCCGGTGTTCGGGCGGACCGGGGGGCTGCACGCGGCGGCCCTCTTCGACGCGGGCGGCGCGCTCGCCGACCTGCGCGAGGACGTCGGGCGCCACAACGCGGTCGACAAGCTGATCGGCGCCGCGCTGCTCGCCGGGCGGCTGCCCGACCCGGGCGCGGTGCTCATGGTCAGCGGGCGCGCCGGGTTCGAGCTCGTGCAGAAGGCGCTCCGGGCCTCCATCCCGGTGATGGTCGCGGTGGGCGCGCCGTCGAGCCTGGCCGCCGAGCTCGCGGCGGCGCACGGGATGACGCTCGTCGGCTTCGCGCGGGACGGCCGGTTCAACGTCTACACGGGCCGGGAACGCGTGGATGTCGCGGCGGAGGCGGCGTCGTGACGGCGCGGGACGCGCCGCGCGACGTGCAGGCCGAGCCGCCGGTCGAGGCCGAGGCGCCCCAGCTCGGCGAGCGCAGCGCGGCGGCCGGCGGGCTCGCGGCGGTCGGGGCGACGCTGCGGCACGCGGTCTCCGAGATGGGGGTCGCGCGCGCCGTGCGCACGCTCCTGCACGTGAACCAGGGCGAGGGCTTCGATTGCCCCGGCTGCGCGTGGCCGGAGCCCGAGGAGAGCCGCTCGGCCGCCGAGTTCTGCGAGAACGGCGCGAAGGCGGTCGCGGAGGAGGCGACGCTCCGGCGGGTCACGCCGGAGTTCTTCCGCAAGCACAGCGTCGAGGAGCTCTCGCGGCAGTCGGACCACTGGCTCGGCAAGCAGGGGCGGCTCGTCCACCCGATGCTGCTCGACGAGGGCGCGTCGCACTACCGCCCGGTGTCGTGGGACGAGGCGATCGAGCTCGTCGCCTCGTCGCTGCGCGCCCTCGGCTCCCCGGACGAGGCGGTCTTCTACACCTCGGGGCGCACGAGCAACGAGGCGGCGTTCCTCTACCAGCTGTTCGTGCGCGAGTACGGGACGAACAACCTGCCCGACTGCTCGAACATGTGCCACGAGTCGAGCGGCGTGGGCCTGCGCGAGGCCATCGGGGTGGGCAAGGGGACCGTCTCCCTCCACGATTTCGAGCGGGCCGACGCGATCTTCGTCGTCGGGCAGAACCCGGGGACGAACCACCCGCGCATGCTCTCGACGCTGCGCGAGGCGCGGCTCCGCGGGTGCGAGATCGTGACCGTGAACCCGCTCCCCGAGGTGGGCAACGAGCGCTTCCAGCACCCGCAGCACCCGCTCGATCTCGTCGGCGCGGGGGTGCCGCTCTCGACGCTCTTCCTCCAGGTGCGCATCAACGGCGACGTCGCGCTCTTCACCGGCATCATCAAGGAGATGCTCGAGGAGGAGGAGCGGCGGCCTGGGGCCGTGCTCGATCGCGCGTTCATCGAGCGCCACACCCACGGCTTCGAGGCGTTCGCGGCCGCCGTGCGCGCCGCGCCGTGGGACGACATCGTGGAGCAGAGCGGGATCCCGCGCGACCGGATCCGGGCGGCGGCCGAGGTCGCGATGCGGTCCGAGCGCACGATCGCGTGCTGGGCCATGGGCATCACGCAGCACCAGAACGGCGTGGCCAACGTGCAGCAGGTCATGAACTTCCTGCTCCTGCGCGGCAACGTCGGGCGGCCCGGCGCGGGCCCGTGCCCGGTGCGCGGGCACAGCAACGTGCAGGGCGACCGGACGATGGGGATCTGGGAGCGGCCGCCGGCCGAGCTGCTCGACCGGCTCGAGGAGAACTTCGGCTTCTCGCCGCCGCGCCGCCACGGCCTCGACACCGTCGCCGCGATCGCCGCGATGGCCGAGGGGCGCGCGCGCGTCTTCTTCGCGCTGGGCGGCAACTTCCTCTCGGCGACGCCGGACACGGCCTTCACCGCCCGCGCCCTCGCCCGGTGCGACCTCACGGCGCACGTGTCGACCAAGCTGAACCGGGCGCACCTCGTGACGGGCCGGCGCGCGCTCATCCTGCCCTGCCTCGGGCGCACCGAGCGGGACGTGCAGGCGAGGGGGCCGCAGTTCGTGACCGTCGAGAACTCGATGGGCGTGGTGTCAAGCTCGCGCGGCAACCTCCCGCCGGCGTCGGAGCTGCTGCGGAGCGAGGTGGCGATCGTGGCGGGGCTCGCCCGCGCGACGCTGGGCGCGCGCTCGCGCGTGCCGTGGGAGGCGCTCACGGCCGATTACGATCGGATCCGCGACCTCATCGAGCGCACCATCGACGGGTTCGACGATTTCAACGCGAGGGTCAAGGACCCGCGCGGCTTCGCCCTGCCGAACGCCGCGGCGCGGCGCGAGTTCCGCACCGCCACCGGCAAGGCGAACTTCCTGGTCCACCCGCTCCCGCGGCACGAGCTCGAGCCGGGCGAGCTGCTGATGATGACGATCCGCAGCCACGACCAGTACAACACGACCATCTACGGGCTCGACGACCGCTACCGCGGCGTCCGCGGCGGGCGCCGCGTCGTGTTCATGAACGCCGAGGACGCGGCCGAGCGCGGGCTCGCGCAGGGGGACCTCGTCGACATCACGAGCCGCTTCTCCGACGGCGAGCGCGCGGCGCGCGCGTTCCGCGTCGTGCTCTACACGATCCCCCGCGGCAACGTGGCGGCCTATTTCCCCGAGGCCAACGTGCTCGTGCCGCTCGGCAGCAAAGCCGACAAGAGCCACACCCCCGCGTCGAAATCGATCGTGGTGCGCGTCCGACCGGCCGTCGCGAGCGACGGATCCGCGTGACGCTCCGCCGCGCCCTTTGCATTGGAGTCCGACCATGAACGCACCGCCCAGCATCTCTCCGCCCATCCCCGGTGAGCCCGAGCGCGCCTCCATGCGCACCGCCGTCCCGGGGCCCGCGTCCGAGGCGCTCCGCGCCCGCCACCATCGCTACCAGGACGCGCGGCCGATCCACCTCTATCAGGACGCGCGGAAGAGCCTGGGCAACTACCTGGTCGACGTGGACGGCAACGTCCTGCTCGACGTCTACGGTCACATCGCCGCCGTGCCCATCGGCTATAACCACCCGGATCTGCTCGCCGCGTGGCGCGACGGGCGCTTCGACTGGTGCGCCGGCTACCGCTCGGCGCTCGGGGTCGCGCCCGCGCCCGAGTGGGTCGACATCGTCGAGAAGACGCTGATGCGCGTCGCGCCGAAGGGGCACTCGCACGTGTTCACCTTCACCACGGGCGCGGAGGCGGTGGAGAACGCGCTCAAGGCCGCGTTCATCCGGCTCGCCCGGCGCCGGCGCGGCGGCGCGCAGCCGAGCGACGCCGACCTCGCCGCCTGCATGCTCAACCGGCAGCCCGGCGTGAACGCCTTCAAGGTGATCTCCTTCGAGGGCGGGTTCCACGGCCGCAGCATGGGCGCCCTCTCGGCGACGCGGAGCAAGCCGGTCCACAAGCTCGACATCCCGGCGTTCGACTGGCCCGTCGTGCCGTTCCCTACGCTCCAGTTCCCCGAGGCGGCCCACGCCGAGCAGAACCGCGCCGCCGAGGCGCGCTCGCTCGAGGCGGTCAAGGCGGCGATCGACGCGCACCCGGACGAGGTCGCCGCGGTCATCGTCGAGCCGATCCAGGGCGAGGGCGGCGATCGCCACGCGAGCCCGGCGTTCTTCCAGGCGCTCCGCCGCCTCACCTCGGAGCGCGGCGTCGCGCTCATCATCGACGAGGTGCAGACCTGCGGCGGCGGGACCGGCGCGCTGTGGGCGCACGAGGCGTGGGACCTGCCCGAGCCGCCGGACATGGTGACGTTCTCCAAGAAGATGCAGCTCGGCGGCTTCTACTGCCGCGAGGAGCTCGCGCCGATCGAGCCGCTGCGCATCTTCAACACCTGGCTCGGCGACCCGCTCCGCGGCGCGCAGCTCGAGGTGATCCTCGAGGTCATCGAGCGCGACCGGCTCCTCGAGAACACGCGGACGACCGGCCAGCGCCTCGTCGCCGGGCTCGAGGACCTCTGCGTCCGGTACCCGGGGGTGCTCTCGGGCGCGCGGGGCAGCGGCACCTTCGCCGCGGTCGACTTCCCCCACGCCGCCCGCCGCGACGCGGCGCTCACCGCGCTGCGGAACCGCGGCCTCGAGGTGGGCGGCTCGGGCGAGCGCACGCTCCGCTTCCGGCCGGCGCTCGTCTTCGCCCCGCGCCACGTCGCCGAGGCGCTCGATCTGCTCGAGTCGGTCTGCAAGTGACGGGCGCCTCGCCGCCGATCCGGGTGTTCCACTCGCCGCGCTATTTCGCGGACATCGGCGAGCACGTCATGCCGATGCGCAAGTTCGCCCTGGTGCGCGAGGCGATCGAGCGGAGCGGCCTCTGCGCGCGGGTTGAAGAGCCCGAGCCGGTCGGCGACGAGGACCTGCTCCGCGTCCACACGCCCGAGTACGTCCGGGCGATCGCGACCGGCGAGCCGCGGGCGCTGGCCGAGTCGCAGAAGTTCCCGTGGTCGCCGGCGCTCGCCGGGGCGGTGCGCTTCACGAACGGCGGCTGCGTCGCCGCCGCCTTCGCGGCGCTCGAGGACGGCATCGCGGGCAACCTCGCTAGCGGCTTTCACCACGCGCACGGCGATCATGGAGAGGGCTTCTGCACCTTCAACGGCCTCGTCGTCGCGATGGAGCGCGCGCGCGCCGAGGGGCGCGTCCGCCGCGCCCTGGTGGTCGACATGGACCTCCATTACGGCAACGGCACCGCGTCGCTGCTCGCCTCGCGGCCGTGGGCGTTCCAGCTCTCCATCTACGGCAACTGGTACAAGCAGAACCGGGCGTACCGGGACGTCGAGGCCGAGCGCGCTCCGGACACGGAGAACGGCTGGTCGGTCCCGGTGCCGGGCGGGAGCGGCGGCGCCGCTTATCTCGAGATCCTGGAGCGGCACCTCGGCCCCGCGATCGACCGCGCCGCGCCCGACCTGATCCTGTACCAGGCCGGCGCGGACCCGTACCGCGAGGACCCGTATTCGCCGCTCGACCTGACGCACGACGATCTCCGCGCGCGCGACGAGATCGTGTTCCGGGCCGCGCTCGAGCGCCGCATCCCGATCGCGTGGGTGCTGGCGGGCGGCTACACGCCCGACGTGAGCCGGGTGGTCGACGTGCACCTCGGCACGTTCGTGGCGGCGGTGCGGGCGAGGGAGGCGCAGGCGGCTCGCGCGTGACCTTCGCGGCGTCGGGCTCCTGGGTTCGTGAGCTTCGGCTCAGCCCATGGGCTCTATCCGTAGCTCTGCCGAGCCCCTGGCGACGTTCGGCGGTGCCGTTCTCGTGAGCTCACGAGACGGCGAACGTCGCTGATGACATGGAATCGGTGGGACGATTCACGACGCGTGAGCCTACGGCATGAAGGCCGAAGAGGCTACTCTCGCGACGGCCAGACTCCAGCGCTGCCACCGCTCATGCACCTTCGTATTCCACTCATCGCTTGAGCAGAACCAGCATATCGGCGCGCCCTCGCCGCCGTGTCCCGGGTCTACTCGGCGCCCCGGGCGCGCCCGCTCGTCCACCACTCCGCGACGTCGGGCTCCACCGCGTCGAACGGCTCCGCGCGCACCCGCGCCTCCCCGACGGCCACGCCGAGCTCCAGCCACTTCCCCTCGTGGCGCCGGCTCCAGGTGAACGTCTGCGCCTCGAGATCGACGTACCAGAGCCAGCCGACGCCGATCCGCGCGTAGAACGGCCGCTTGGTGCCCTGCGTGTACGCGCGCATCCGCGGAGAGAAGATCTCGCAGACCCAGTCGGGAGCGATGCGAATGGACTCCTCGTCGGGCAGCTCGGGCAAGCGCTCGCGCCGCCATCCCGCGATGTCGGGCGAGAACTCCGGCGAGCCTTCGAGCTCGACGCCGGGCTCCGGCAGGATCCACCAGCCACCAGGCCCGCCGCGGCTGCGGTCGTAGGGGTCGAGGAGCTCATGGTCGATGAGCGACAGCACGCGCTGGTGCCGGGAACGCGGGCGCGGCTGCGTGTAGAGCACGCCCTCGATGATCTCGCCCTTGATGTGCGGCGGGAGCGCCTCGAGGTCGGCCATCGTTGCGGGAGCGAGCCTTCGCGCGGGATCAGCCATCCCGCGGATTCTGCCCGCCCCAAGACGGTACGACAACGCGGGCGCGCGCCGGGCGGGAGGCGCCGCGCACGCTCCCGGCAAATCCGCGCGGCGCAGGTGAATGCTCCCGCGCCCCGGGTTCCGCGGGGCGCGACGCAGTGCAGCGCCGGGGCGGCGGCCTTTGCTGGTAGACTTTCGCCATGGCCGACCTCAACGACCCCGTCCGCCTGGCCGAGCTGCACGGCGCCATGCTGCGCACGGACGCGGACGCCATCCTCGACGCCTGCGTGACGCGGGCCGCCAGGCTCGCGCGCGCGCCGATCGCGTTCGTGAGCCTCGTCGTCCGCCATATCCAGCTCCTGCGCGCGCACCACGGGCTGCCCCTGGAGCTCGCCGTGAGCTGCGCGACCTCGCGGAGCAACTCCTTCTGCCAGCTCGTCGTGCGCGACGAGGCGCCGCTCCTCGTCGAGGACGCGCTGCGCGACGAGCGCGTGCCGAAGGAGCTCGTCGAGCACTACGGCATCCGCGCCTACGCCGGGGTGCCGGTGCGCGTGCGCGGGCACGCGATCGGCTCGCTGTGCGTCCTCGACGTCGTGCCCCGCCGCTTCGACCCGCGCACCATCGACGGGCTCGATCAGCTCGCCATCGAGGTCGCCGGCCGCCTCTCCGACCTCGTCGAGCGCGACGCGCCGGCCGGCAGCGCCGACCTGCAGGAGCGCCTCGTCCGCATCGAGCAGGCCACGCGCGTGCTGGAGCGCGCGCTCCTGTCCCTCGCCCCGGTCATCGCCGCCGCGCAGAACGCGGCGGGGGTGCGGCCGCAGGCGCCGGTCGACGCGATGCACGCGACCCCCTCGGCGCTCGTGACGATCGCCAGCCTGCGCGCGGCCGTCGGGTGCTGGCGCGACATGGGCTCCGTGGCGGACGAGCTCTGCGACGAGGCCGCGGCCGTCGCGAGCTCCGCCCCCGCGGCGTCCGGGCTCGTCGCGGCGGCCCGGGCGCTCGCGCGAGGCATGGCCGAGGTGGGCCCGCTCGTCCGCCTCGCCGAGGGCGTGCTCGAGGGGACGCTCGAGGAGACCGCCGCCGAGCGGGGGAGGTCGCTCGTGCTGCGCGGCGCGATCGAAGCCCACGAGGCCGCCTGCGCGGCCGTGAACGAGATCCGCGCGGGCGCCCTGCGCGCGCGCGCAGCGACGGGCAGCGGCGCCGTGATCTAGATCGCGACGAGCCCATGATCTACGCTCGCTGATCCGTCCATGTCGCGCCTCTCGCTCTCGTTCGCGTCCAAGGAAGAATCGCTCTCGGTGCGACGGTTCTCGGTCCGGGAGCAGATCTCGTCGCTCTTCGAGGTGTCGATACTGGCCGTCTCGGAGATCGAGGATCTCGATCTCGACAGCCTCGTGGGCAAGACCGCCGCCTTCAAGGCCGAGTCGACCGTCCTGCACTCGGTCGTTCCCGCCCGGGTCTGGGCCGGGCTCTGCGCCCAGATGGAGCAGGTGCAGGCCGAGCCGACGGGGCTCTCCACTTACCGGCTGCGCATCGTGCCCTTGCTGTTCCGGGCGACGCTCCGGCGCAACAACCGCATTTTTCAGCACATGACGATCCCCGAGATCGTGCTCCTGGTGCTCAAGGAGTGGGAGATCGAGCCGGAGGTGGCGCTGGGCGCGAAGTATCCCGCCCATGAATACCGCGTGCAGTACGGCGAGACCGATTACGCGTTCCTCTGCCGGCTGCTCGAGGAGGCGGGCATCTCCTTTTACTTCTCGCACCGCGCGGACGGCGGGCGCATGGGCGCCGAGCTCACCCGCCTCGTCCTGAGCGACGCCCCGCAGCGGAGGGAGCCGCGCCCCGGCGCGCCCATCGCCTACGCCGACAACCCGAACCAGTCGTCCGGGCGCGAGTACGTGAGCGAGCTGATCGTGCGCCACGAGGTGCGGCCCGGCCACGTCACCCTCCGCGACTTCGATTTCAGGATGCGGCCCGATTATCAGCTCTTCGCCGAGGCGCGGGAGGGGCTCGAGGAGGAGCTCCGCTACGAGCAGTACCACTACGCGCCAGGGGCGTTCGTGGTCGAGCCGGGCAAGGGCGGCGACACGCCGGTCGCCGACGACAGGGGCGTCGCGCGGGTCGACATGAAGGAGGCGGAGGCGCTCGCTGCGCGGAGCCTCGAGGGCGAGCGGGGCGGCCGGCGCTCCGTCCGGTACCGCACGAACGCCCTCGACCTGTGCCCCGGCGTCGTCCTGTCGCTCGGCGGGCACCCCCGCAAGGAGCTCGCCCCGGACCAGGCGCTGCTCGTCGTCGCGTCCACGTTCGAGGGCGATCACAGCGGCGAGTGGATCATGACCGGGGAGGCCGTGTTCGCGCAGCAGCCCTACCGCCCCGCGCGGCGGACGCCGAAGCCGCGGGTCGTGGGCGTGCAGAGCGCGATCGTGGTCGGCCCCCCGGGCGAGGAGATCCACACCGACGAGTTCGGCCGCGTGCGCGTGCAGTTCCACTGGGACCGCGAGGGGCGGTTCAGCGACGCGAGCTCGTGCTGGATCCGCGTCAGCCAGGGCTGGGCCGGGAGCCGCTACGGGCTCATGGCCATCCCCCGCGTCGGGCAGGAGGTCCTCGTCGATTTCTTCGACGGCGACCCCGACCGGCCGGTGATCGTGGGCCGCGTCTTCAACAGCACGACGCGCGTGCCTTACACGCTGCCCGCCGAGAAGACCAAGAGCGGCTGGAAGAGCGACTCCTCCCCGGGCTCGGGCGGGTTCAACGAGCTCTCCTTCGACGACGCCGCCGGGCGCGAGCTCATCCACGTGCAGGCGCAGCGCGACTACACCGAGATCGTCAAGCGGGATCAGCGCTCGACCGTGCTCTCCAACCGCTCGGCCAGCGTGACCGGCGCCGACGCCGTCACCGTCGGGGGGAGCCAGAGCGTCAACGTCGTCAAGAGCCAGAGCCACACGATCGGCGAGCAGCAGATCAACCAGATCGGCGAGGGCCGCACGTCGATCGTGGGCACCTCGGACGCGGTCGACGCCGGCGACAGCCAGAGCGTCACGGTCGGCGATGGCGTCGGATACACGATCAACAAGGACAAGACCGTCCAGATCACGAACGGCGTCGCGTCGATCAAGATCACGCCGGAGGGCATCTTCATCGACGCGCAGGGCAAGCTCGAGATCTCGGCGGGCGGGTTGCTCAAGCTGTCCGGCGCGGAGGTGCAGATCGACGGCGGGCCGAACGTGCTCATCAACACCACGTCCGCGAAGGCGCCCGCGGTGGCGACGATCGGCAAGGCCAGGGCGCCGAGCGCGCCGGGGCGGCCGGGCGGCGGCGGCGAGACGAGCGCGCCGGCCGAGGTGATGCGCGGCGGCGGCGCCGTCGAGGCGCCGGGGGGCATCGAGGACGTCGAGGTGGAGGGCGCGGCGCTGCGGCTCGACCGCGCCGTCTCCTCGCCGCCGCTCACCCCGGCCGCGGCCCCGGCGTCCCTGCAGATCGGGCCCGCCGCCGGCGCGGCCATCCAGGAGGAGGTGCGCGCGCCCTCGGCGTCGCTCGCCGCGCTCGTGGCGACGGGGAGCGGCGCCCTGGAGCTCTTCCGGCTCGCGAAGGGGGAGAGCCTCGCCTCGCTGCCGTCGACGCTGGACGTGCTCGGTCCGGTGCTCACGGCGCCGCTGCCCGCGCTCGGCGGCCTGAGCGCGGGCGACATCGGGACGCTCGTGAACGCGGGCAGCGCGGCCGGCATCTTCCACGTCGGCGGCGCGGGCGGGCAGGTAGCGCAATTCCTGGCGCTGCGGACCGCGGCGGCGCCGCGGTCGGTGAACGGCGCGGCGGTGACGACCGCGGCGCAGGCGACCGAGGCCTCGGGCGCGCCCGCGGAGCGGGCGTACGCAGGGGCGCTGTCGATGCAGGGCGTGGCCCTCTACCGCGGCGACCTCCAGGGCGGCTTCGCCAAGGTGGAGCCGTGACGCCCGGGGCCCGCTGGATGTCGGAGAGCGAGCGCTGCGCCTCGCAGCGTGGAGACGGAAACGATGCCGCGTTATGAACACACCGAGGTGTCCTTCGACGTGCCGCGCGACTGGGAGGACCGCTCGGTGGTGGTCTTCGCCGCGCCGGCGAAGCCCGGCCAGGGGATGATCTCCAACCTGGTCATGACGCGGGACACGCTGGCCGCGGGCGAGGACATCCGGCGTTACGGCGATCGGCAGCTCGTCGAGATGGCCCAGCGGCTCGACGGCTTCCAGCTCTACGCGCGGCAGGAGATCACGCTCGGCGGTCAGCCTGCCGTGGAGATCCGGTTCGCGTGGCGGGGGCAGAGCGGGCCGATCGAGCAGCGGCTCGTGTTCGTCGGGGGGCGCAAGCCGACGGTGCTCAGCTTCACCGCGACCATGCCGAAGAGCGAGGCCGCGCGGCTGAACCCGGTGTTCGATCGCATCCTCGCGAGCGTGAAGCTGGGCCAGGGCTGAGGGCTGCGAGGCCGTGAGCGCCCTCGAAGCGGCCCGGATGGGCGATGAGATCGGCCACTCGTCCGCGTGGGCCGGCCTCATCGCGGGCGCGTGCGTCGGGCTCGCGATCGGCGGGGCGATCCTGTTCACCGTGGCCACCGGCGGCGCCGGGGCGGTCCTCATCGGCGCGGCGGTCGCCGGCGGCGTCGGGCTCGGCGCCGGCGGGGCGCTGGCCGGCGCCGAGATCGGCAAGATGTTCGAGGGCTCCCCGTGCGGGGAGATCGCGACGGGATCGCCGGACACGCGCATCGAGGGGCGCGCCGCCGCGCGCGCGGAGCTCGACGTCCTCGAGCACGGCGGCAAGAAGGTCGCGCAGGGCAGCGCCACGGTCTTCGTCAACGGGAAGCACCTGGGCCGCAGGACCGAGAAGGCCCAGTGCGGCGGCGTCGTCAGCCAGGCGGCCATCACCACGTTCATCGGCGGCGAGACGCTGACGCTCGTGCCCGTCGAGGAGGAGGTGCCGTCGTGGCTCCTGACGACCCTGCGATGGACCGCGCTGATCGCGGGCGGGGCCGCGCTCGTCCTGACGGGCGTGGGCGCCGGCGTCGTCGTCGCGGGGCTGGGGCTCGCCGGCTCGCTGGCCGGCGCGTTCGTCGGCGCGCACGTGGGCGAGGCGGTGGGCGGCCTCTTCGGCGAGCGCGCCGCGCGCGTCGGCGAGATCCTCGGCGAGTTCGGCGGCAGCCTCCTCGGGGGCATCGGCGCCGCGAAGCTCGGCGAGCGGCTCGGATGGATCCGCCCGCCCGCCGCGGAGGAGGTCCCGCTCGGGCGGAGGGGGCCGCCGAGCCCCGAGGAGGTGGCCCGGGCGCGCGCGTGGACCGACGAGCAGATGGCCGCGGGGCCCGCGGCGGATCCCGCGGCGGCCGCCAAGCTCGACGCGAGGATCGCCGAGAACCGCGCGGCCTACGAGCGGGTGCAGCGGGGCGAGCTGGAGCACCCGAACACGACCCCCGAGCGGCTCAAGCTGGCCGTCGAGGGCGACGCCGACGGCCAGCGCGTCCCGCTCACGTACAAGGATCGCGCGCAGTTCGACCGGCTGCAGTCGGACATCAGGAACGTCTTCGAGTCGGAGGGCATCACGGACGCGACGGTGCAGCAGCTCGGCTCGGCCACGGACGGGTTCAAGGGCAACCCGGACAAGCCCTTCGGGTTCTGGTCGTCCAAATCGGACACCGATTTCGCGATCCACAGCGATCAGGCGCTGGTCCAGGCGCAGCAGGCGGGCGCGCCGTACAACGCCAAATACGGCATCTTCAAGAACGGCGAGGCGCCGAGCGCGCTGAACCCGGAGGGGAAGCCTGGGCTTTCCAACACGTCGCTCGGGAGCAAGCTCAACGCGCTGGCGGAGCGGTGGAACGTGGAGATCTACGGTGAGCCCAACCCGAGCAACGGCGGCTTCGACTTCAAGCTCAACGGCCCGCGAGAGCCGAACGGCAACTTCCCGACGATCTATCGAGGTCCCAACGCGGTCGGCGCGGCGCCCCCCGCTGCACCGCAGGCGCCGGCCGGCAGCGCCGGGACGGCCGGCGCGGGCGGGGCGGGCGTCTCGACCGATCCGCGGGACGGCGGCCGCTGAGGAGAGGTGATATGGGCAAGACGGCAAGCACGACGCTCGCGTGGTCCTTCGAGAGCGAGCTCTCCCAGGACGAGATGCTCCGGCGGCTCGACGAGCGGTGGCCGTCGGCGTGGGCGATCTCGGACAGCCACCATCACGGCGACTACGTCGGCGGCAAGCTCACGCCGGAGGCGGCGGCGCGCATCTACGAGGACGGCCCCAGGTTCGTCGTGCACCTGCGCTTCTCCTCGGCGGGCGGCGACGTGAAGCGGCAGCTCCTCGAGGCGCAGCAGCGGCTCATCGTCGAGGTGCTCCCGCTCGTCGGCGCGCGCGACGTCGCGCCGACCGAGCCGCTCGACTGACCTCAGTCCGACGAGCGCGCAGGCCGCAGCTCGTCCGCGGTGAAGACCCTCCCGAGCGCGAGCGCCTTGAGCGCGTAGCGGCTCGGCTCGATCTGATCCTGCCGGAGGTGCGCCTCCGCGAGGACGCGCACCTTCAGGCTCGTCATCAGGGGCAGCCGGTGCTCCAGGGCCTTCGGCAGGTAGAGCGGCAGCGCGCCCTGCCCGCCCGCCGCGAGCAGCGCGCGGATCCACGCGTCGCCGAGCACCCTGCGGGTCTGGTAGCGCCGCTGCTCGAGCAGGAGCCGCTCGGTGTGCGCCTCGATCTGGCCCGCCGGCAACGAGCGGCTCGACTGGGCGAGGAGCTCCTTCAGCTGCTGGTTCAGCCGGTCCACGACGCCGGTCGAGCTCTGGAGGTAAGGCGACTTGAGCAGCTCCCCGATGGAGTCGAGGGCGTCCTTCAGCTGCTTGTCGGGGCCCGCGAGCGGCGCGACCACGGCGACGGTGGCCTTGAGCGCCTCGACCTCGTCGAACGGGAACCGCGCCTCGCCGGTCACGAGCACGAGCGGCGGCGTGAACCGCCGCCTGTCGCCGATCGACGCGAGGAGCGCCTGCGGCACGCCGCCCGGCTCGATCGGCGACCCGTCGGTGAGCACGCCGAGCACGTCGTGGCGGTCCTTGGCCGTGGCCGCGTCGTCGGCCGGCAGGTCGTGGCGGGGGTCGAGCTCCTCGAAGTCGAGCTCGAGGATCAGGTCGCTCCACCGAGCGCGGACGCGCGGCAGCGCGGCGGGATCGAACCAGAGGAGCTCGACGATGTCGTCGGCCGCGGGCCTCGGCGGCGACGCCCTGGCCCTCGAGGGGCGGTCGTCCTCGGCCGGGGCGGGCAGCGAGGCGCGGGTCGCGCTCTCGGCCGCCCCGAACTTCTGGCCCACCGTCATCGCCGGCGGCCCGTCGTTCGTCCCCCAGAGGGCTCGGCTCCCGAGCGGCGCCATGGCGGGGGGCGGCGGCGCGGCCGGCGCCTGCTCGAGGGGGCCGGCCGGTGAGGACGGCGGGGACCACCGCGCCACGGACCCCGCCATCAACGCCCCGAGGTCTCCCGCGGGCGCGCGGAACGGGAGCCCGCCGCTCGGGGGGCTCGAGTGGGGCGCGCTGTCGGCCCCTCGCTCCTCCGTCTTCCACGGCAGCACCGGAGCGTGCTCGGAGCGCAGCCCGGGGAGCTGCGTCTGCGACGTGCTCGGGGGGCGCGGCGCGACGAGCCCGGAGCTCGGGGGGGGCACGGACCTCTCGGCCTCGCCGCGCGCGGCCTGCGGCGGCTCCAGGCTCACCACCACGCGCCCGTGCTCTTCCGGGTGCTCCAGCGCGATCTGCCCGCGCCAGGTGAGGGCGCAGCGCCCCCGCGCGGTGTCGATCCAGAGCGTGTCGCAGCGCATGGGCACCGGTCGAGCGCCGCCTCGCCGGCCCTCGAGGGTCGCCGTCGGGCGGAGGCCGGGCAGCTGGGTCACGAGGCGCGGGTGCTCGGGGTGGAGGTTCTCGAGCACGAGGCGCTCGTCCTCCCGCAGCGACGGAAGCTGCTGATCGGGCGGGGCGATGTTGAAGTAGGCGGGGTCGAGCCCGGCGGGCAGCGGCCTGCGGCTCCAGTCGCGGTGCGACCAGCCGGCCGCGTGACGGCCGAGCTTCTCGACGCGCGACGGCCACGTCGGGGCGATCGGACCGAAGCCCGTGGGCTCGATCGCCTTGCTCGGATCCGAGACGAGCAGCCCCGGCGGCTGGAGGTTGGGCACGGCGATCTGCCCGTAGGCGTTCCGCGAGCCGGCGCTCACCCCGGCCGGATTCCACGAGCCCGGTCCTCCCGCCGCGCGCTCGTAGACCAGCGGCATCTGCGCGAACGGCGGGCCCTCGTGGAGCGTCCCGTCCTGGGAGAAGATGCGGTCGCACCACACCTCGATCGACTTGTCCAGGTCGCCCACGGCGAGCCTGGCCAAAAGCGAGCGCGCCGGCGCCTTGCCCGGAGCGAACGCGAAGCCGACGAGCACGACGTCGGCGCGCGGCTTCGCGGGCGCGAGATCGCTCGCCGACTGCAGGCTCCTCGACGGCGCGTCCTCCCACGCCGCGTCGTGAGGGGTCGGCGCCTCCTGGTCGGGGGCGAGCGGCGACTCGCCGGGGCGGAGCAGGAACGTCGCCTTGCAGACGACGGTGAGCACCCACGAGCCCGCGGACGGTTGCCAGAGGATCGACGCGACGGGGACGGGCGAGGCAGCGAATACGTTCATGAGGGAGGAGGGTCTCCGGGGCGCGCGCGCGCCCGCTCGTTCACTGCGGCGTCGCGGCCCCGGGCGGCGCCGGCAGCTCGCGGGTGATCTCGCCCGCGTCGGCGCCCTCGGACGGGGGCGGCTCCGACCCCGGCGACAGCGGCGTGCCCTCCCAGGTCGCGCTCTTGTCCCGGCTCCCGTAGACGTACGGCGGGCGGGCCTCCAGCTCGCGCGCGATGCGGGCGAGCTCCTCGTCGAGGTAGCGCGGGTTCGCGCTCAGCCGCTCGCGGATGCCGCTGTTCAGGTAGCCGCGGATGTCGGGGCTCTCCGGGTAGTACTTCGTGAACACGTTGTACCGGAAGAGCGGCTTCAGCCGGTGCACGTCCTTCGGCCCGGTCGGCAGCGGCAGGAGCTCGACGAAGCTCTTCCGCTTCGCCCGCTCCTCCAGCCGGTCGAGCACGAGCTGGAGGCTGTTCTCGAGCAGGTGCGGCGCGCAGTGATCCGCGAAATCGTCGTAGAGCAGCCGCATGAGCGCCCGCGCCTCGTCGATCGGCAGCTGCGCCTGCCGCTCGCGGCCCATGCGCCGGACGAGGACCATGAACGGAGAGGGCTGGTCGCCCGTCGCCCGGATCTCCTCGGGATCGCGGAAGTCGGGCTGGCGGTAGGGGAAATGGCGCGGGTTGATCGCGTCGAACCCGCCGCGGCCGTAGAACAGGATGCGCTGCCACGACAGGCGCTCTTCGGGCGTGAAGTACTCGACCTCGGCCGCGAGATCGAGGTTCATCCCGAAGTACTTGCCGGGGGCCGAGGGCGCGGGGAGC
This sequence comes from Sorangium sp. So ce836, assembly GCF_028553905.1. NCBI lineage: Bacteria > Pseudomonadati > Myxococcota > Polyangiales > Polyangiaceae > Sorangium > Sorangium sp. So ce836. The sequence goes on from NZ_CP102233.1 coordinate 14,315,467, forward strand.
GTGATCTTCCCCATCGCGTGGAGGTCGGCGAGGTACTGCATGGCGAGCTCGACCGGGGCGATGCGCAGCCAGTACGACAGCACCGTCCCGCGCGCCTCGGGGATCATGAAGATGTGGGCGAGGTAGATGACGCAGAGATCCGGCGCGTACGCCGGATTGACGAGCACGGTGCCGTCGCGCACGCCGCGCACCTTTCCGTCCGCGTCTCGCGCCACGAGCAGGAAGTAGCGCATGTATGTGCCCGACGGCTCGGGCGTGAACGGGTCGTCGCGCAGGAACGCGTGGATCGCCTCCTTGCGCTCCATCTCCCCATGAGGACCGAAGCAGTCCCAGAGGATCTGATACGCCGTGTCGAAGTCCGGGTCGGAGGGGTCCTCGATCGACCAGATCTGGTATTTGCGGGTTTCGCGCTCGATCATCTCCACCACGTCCTGGTGGAAGAGATCCTTCATGCAGAGCCGGACACGTCGCTTCAAGCAGGGCTCCTGGGGTCCATGGTGCCAGACGGAGCGTTCATCTGATAGGTAATCATCGTGACCCAGGCGGCTCTCGTCGACACGCGCACGCACATCGATTCCGCTCGCTCCGTGTGGAGCGAGGCGGGGCCGGGCTATGAGCCCGCCCCGCCGCTCCGCGGGGACGCGGCGGCCGATGTGGCCATCGTCGGGGGCGGGTTCACCGGCGTCTCCACGGCATACCATCTAATCCGCCGGTTTCCGAGCCTCCGCGTCATGATCCTCGAGGCGCGCCACCTCGCCAACGGCGCGAGCGGGCGCAACGGGGGGATGATGCTGAACTGGATTAACGGCGTGAGCTACCGCGAGCCGGAGCTCACGCGCCGCGTCTACGACGCGACGCGCGCGGGCATCGACGGCATCGTCGGGATGATCCAGGAGCACAGTCTCCCGGTGCGCTACCGGCGCGACGGCTGCATGGAGGTCCTCACGGACGCGCGCCGGGCCGAGGCGGCGCACGCGCGGGTCGAGCAGCTCGCCGGGTGGGGCATTCCGCTACAGTACCTGGACGGCGCGGCGCTGGCGGAGCGGCTCGGCGTCCGCGGGGCGGCCGGGGCGGTGCTGGACGCGACCGAGGGGCAGCTCAACGGGGTCGACCTGCTGCGCAGCCTGCGCCCGCTGCTCCTCGGGTGGGGGGTCGCCCTCCACGAGGACACACCGGTGCTCCGGATCCGGGAGGGTCGCACGATCGAGCTGACCACGCCGGGCGGGGTCGTCCGGGCCTCGGCGATCGTGCTCGCCACGAACGGCTACACGCCGCGGCTCGGCTACTTCAAGACCGGCATCTTCCCGCTGCACTCGCACGTGATCGCGACCGAGCCGCTCGACGCCGAGGCGCGCGCCGCGCTCGGCTGGGGGCAGGTCGCCGGCTTCAGCGACGACCACGACCGGATCGCGTACGCCAGCATGACCCCGGCCGGGGAGCTCGTGTTCGGCGGGGGGAGCAACGCGGCGTACGCCTACCTCTACGGGAACCGGACCTCCTACCCCGGCTCACCCGACTCGGCCGGGAAGGCGTTCGAGGCGATCCGGCGCCGGCTGGTCGGCTACTTCCCCGCGGCCGAGCGGGTCCGGATCGCGCACCGCTGGACGGGCACGCTCGGCATCACGATGAGCCGGATCTGCAGCATGGGGGTGCGCGGCGAGCACCGGAACGTGTACTACGCGCTCGGCTACAGCGGCCACGGCGTGACGCTTGGCAACCTCGCGGGCCGCGTGCTCTGCGACATCTACGCGGGCGACGACGCGCGGTGGCGGGACCTGCCCTTCTACATGTACCCGCTCGGGGGCGTCCCGCCCGAGCCGCTCCGCTGGCTCGGCTATCACGTCTACACCAAGCTGACGGGGCGCTCGCCCCGCAAGGCGGCGTGAGCGCGGCGCCCACGCGGCGCCCACGCGGCGCGAGGCCGCGCCGCGCCGCCCGAGGCGCGCCGCGCCGCCCGAGGCGCGCGCGGCGCCCGGGGCGCGCGCGGAGCGCTTGCGTGGCCGGAGCGCGGGGCGCTATTCGAAGCGGGGCCATGTTCTGCGCGCGCTGCCACCGGGAGTACGACGCGGGCCATCGGTTCTGCCCGTACGACGGCGCGGAGCTCGCCGAGGCGCGGCGCGTCGACCTGTTCCGGTACAAGCCGACCCGGCTGCGGGGGACGATCCTCGGGGAGCGCTACGAGGTGCGCGGCTACCTCGGCAAGGGGGCGATGGCGCGCGTCTACCTCGCGATCGAGATCGAGACCGGGCAGCCGGTCGCGATCAAGGTGCTGGAGGCGTTCGCGGCCCGGGCGGAGCGGACGCGCGAGCGGTTCGTCCGCGAGGCGCAGAGCGCGGCGAAGATCGGGCACCCGAACATCGTCAAGGTGCTCGACGCCGGCACGCGCGCCGCCGACGGCGCGCCGTACATCGTCATGGAGTACCTCTTCGGCGAGTCGCTCGGCGACTGGCTCCGGCGCGAGCGCCGCATGGACGCGGACCTCGCCATCCCGGTCCTCTCCCAGGCCGCGTCCGGGCTCGCCGCCGCGCACCGGGTCGGGATCATCCACCGCGACGTGAAGCCCGACAACCTCTACCTCGTCGGCGCGCAGGGGGACCCGTACGCGGTCAAGGTGCTCGATTTCGGCCTGGCGAAGATCCAGGACGCCGATCACATCACGGCGACCGGCACCGCGGTGGGCACGCTCGAGTACATGGCGCCCGAGCAGGTCGTGAGCGACAGGCCCGACGCCCGCACCGACGTCTACGGGCTCGGCGTCGTCATGTTCCGGACCTTCACCGGCGAGCTCCCGTTCCCGCGCTCGGAGCAGTCCGAGCTCCTCGCCCGGCAGCTCGTGACCCCGCCGCCCCGCCCCTCCGAGAAGCGCAAGAGCATCGACCCGCTGCTCGAGTCCGTGATCCTGAAGGCGATCCGCAAGCGCCCGGAGAACCGCTATCCCTCGATGGAGGCGTTCCTCGAGGACCTCGAGCGCCTCGCCGGCGAGCGGGGCGGGCCGCTCTCGGCGGACCAGCCGCTCCCCGAGCCGGACGACGTCTACGTCCCGCAGGGATCGTTTGCCAGGAACGCCGCGATCTACTTCTATAGGCGGCTCGGCATGGAAGCCCCACGCTTCGACTGAACCGAACACCACCTCCCGCGGGCGCTTCCCGCCACCCAGGAGATCCGTATTGCCATGGCCTACACTGCTGCATTCCGATGTCTGACCGGCTGTCCCGGCAGCTACCCGCTGACGCAGCCCCTCTACCGTTGCCCGACCTGCGGCGGCCTGCTCGACGTCGCCCACGACATCGACGCGCTCCGCGACCGGAGCCCCGCGACGTGGATGAAGCTCTTCGACGAGCGCTACAAGCGCACGGTGTGGCCCTACGGCTCCGGGGTCTGGGGCAAGCGGGAGTGGGTCGCGCCCCAGGTCCCGGACGAGGCCATCGTGTCGATGGATGAGGGGGGCACCAACCTCTTCTGGGCGGATCGCTACGGCCGCTCGCTCGGGCTCGACGACGTCTGGGTGAAGCTCTGCGGCAACAGCCATACGGGGTCGTTCAAGGACCTCGGGATGACGGTGCTCGTCTCGGTGGTGAACAAGGCGATCCGCGAGGGCCTCGAGGTGCGCGCGATCGCGTGCGCGTCGACGGGGGACACGTCGGCCTCGCTCGCGGCGTACGGCGCCGCGGCCGGTTTGCCCGTCGTCGTGCTGCTGCCGCGGGGCAAGGTGTCGATGGCGCAGCTGGTCCAGCCGATCGCGTCGGGGGCGCTGGTGCTCTCGCTCGACACGGACTTCGACGGCTGCATGGCCATCGTGCAGCGGCTCTCGGCCGACGGCGTGGTCTACCTGGCGAACTCGATGAACGCGCTGCGCCTCGAGGGGCAGAAGACCGTGGCCATCGAGATCGTGCAGCAGTTCGACTGGACGCTGCCCGACTGGGTCGTCCTGCCGAGCGGCAACCTGGGCAACGCCTACGCGCTCTACGCCGGCTTCAAGATGCTGAAGGACCTCGGCCTGACGACGCGCTTCCCGCGCCTGTGCGTGGCGCAGTCGGCGCGGGCCAACCCGCTCTACCGGGCGTGGGCCGAGGGGCGCAGCGAGGTCGTGCCGATGAAGGCGGGCGAGACGCTGGCGAGCGCGATCCAGATCGGCAACCCGGTGAGCGCGCCGCGGGCGATGCTGGCGCTCCAGGCGATGAACGGGGTCGCGGAGGAGGTGACCGAGGACGAGCTCTGCGACGCGGCGGCGCGCGCCGACCGGACCGGGATGTACACCTGCCCGCACACGGCGGTCGCCCTCGCCGCGCTGGAGAAGCTCGTGAAGAAGGGCCTCGTCGAGAAGCGCCAGCGGGTCGTCGTGGTCTCGACCGCGAACGGCCTCAAGTTCACGGAGTTCAAGGTGAAATACCACGAGCGCGCGCTCCCGGACGTGACGAGCCGGCTCGCCAACCCGCCGGTCGAGCTGCCGCCCGACTACGACCGCGTCCTCGCCGCGCTGGACAAACACGCCAAGCACACCGCGCAGACCGGCAAGGGCTGAGCGGCGCCGGCGCGCGGTTGCGCTGAGCGGCCGCGGCGCGCGAGGATCGGCGCGCCCGCTCGGGGCCGGGGGGGCCGGCGGCAAGGGGCCGGCGGGGGCTGGACTGGAGGCTGGACGGAGGGCTGGCGAGCCTGCGCGGGACGGCGGCGCGGGCGCGCCTTGACGCGCTCGATCCCCCCGGCATCCTCGTCCGGCAGAGGCCTCCGTGGACATCCGCCACCGCACGCTGCTCTCGTTCGCCCCGCTCCTGACGGTGGCGGTCGCGCTGGCGGTCTTCCTCCCCCTGGTGAACGCGACGCTCTCGCGGATCTCCGCGCAGCAGCTCTCCCTCCTCGGCGATCTCGTCGACCTGCAGGACATGGAGCTCGCGGTGATCACCCAGCGCGAGGCCGTCGGGCAGGCGCTGCGCGGGTTCGACGTCTCGCTGTACACGAGCGATGACGCGTCCCGCCGGGACCAGACGCTCGTCCATTTCAACCGCGCGCGGGGCGAGCTGGGCTCGCAGCAAGAGCAGCTGTGGCAGCACCTCGGCGCGGTGTACGCGGAGCTCGACGCGCAGCACGCGGCGATCTTCGACGCGATGCAGGAGGGCGACGCGGCGCGGGCGACGTCGGTGTTCTACGGCGAGGCCCAGGAGCTGACCTTCGTGCTCCTCTCGAGCGCGCGGGCGGGCCAGGCGCAGCACAAGGAGGCGCTGAGCGAGCTCGAGGCGAGGGGCCGCACGCTCAAGCAGCGCGCGCTGATCGGGCTCGCCGTGGGCGTGGGCGGCAGCATCCTCCTGGCGCTGACCTTCGGCTGGCTCCTGAGCCGCGAGATCGTGCGCCCCATCGAGCGCCTCGCCGCGGACGCCGCGCGCTACGCCTCGGGCGACGTCTCCGGGGAGCTCAGCCCTGCCGGAAAAATAAAACAAATCAAGCACTTGCGAGACGCCTTCCAGCACCTGCTCGGGGTCACCCTGGCGCGGCAGGAGCGGCTCCAGCAGGCGTACGCGGACGTCTCGGACCGGGCGGCCCGCGAGCAGCAGCTCCGGGAGACGGTGCAGGCCCTCAACGAGGATCTGGAGCGCGCCAAGGGCGAGCTGGAGCGGCGCGTGGCGGAGCGGACCGCGGAGCTCCTCGTGGCCAACGGGCGGCTCCAGGTCGAGCTCGCCGAGCGCGGCCGCGCGGAGGCGGCGCTGAAGGCGAGCGAGGAGCAGCTCAGGCAGCTGAACGAGGCGCTGGAGCAGCGGGTCGTCGAGCGGACGGCGGAGCTCGCGGCGGCCCAGCGCCAGGTCCTCGACACGGCGCGGCGCGCCGGCATGGCGGAGATCGCCACGAACGTGGTGCACAACATCGGCAACGTGCTGAACACCGTCAACGTGTCGGCCAAGCTCATCGCGGAGGAGCTCGGCGGCCTCAAGCTGGAGAAGCTCGAGCGGGCGGCGCAGCTCCTGGCGAGCCACCGGGAGGACCCCGGGCGGTTCCTCACCGAGGACGAGCGCGGGCGGCACCTCATCGCCTACCTGGAGGCGCTGTCCGCCGCGCTGGAGGGCGATCGGCGGCGCATCCTGCGCTACGTGGATCAGCTCGGAAAGAGCGTCGACCACATCAAGGACATCGTCCGGACGCAGCAGACCTACGCGGGCACCACCACGGTGGTCGAGCCGGTGCAGCTCTCGGAGCTCGTGGAGGACGCCCTCCGGATGAACGACGCGGCGCTCTCGCGCCCGCACCTCAAGGTCGTGAGAGAGCTCGCGTGCCCGCGCCCGGTCTACGTCGACAAGCACAAGCTCCTGCAGATCCTGATGAACCTCATCAGCAACGCGAAGCACGCGATGGACGAGCTGCCCGGCAGGGAGCACGAGCTCACGCTGCGGATCGAGGCGCGCGGGGCGGGCAGGGACGGCGCGGTGCGGATCTGCGTGCAGGACACGGGGGTGGGCATCGCGAAAGAGCACCTGACGCGGATCTTCTCCCACGGGTTCACGACGCGCCGGGGCGGCCACGGCTTCGGGCTGCACAGCTGCGCGCTCGCCGCCGAGGAGATGAGCGGGGTGCTGTCGGTGGAGAGCGACGGCGTGGGGCGCGGGGCCACCTTCACGCTCGAGCTCCCGGTGCGGCTCGGGGGCGCCGCCGCCGAGCGCGCGGCGGGGCCGTGAGCGGCCGGCGTCGCGCGGCCGCCGCCGCTACCTGCGCCGCCGCGCGCGGCGCCGCCTCGGCCTGCCGCGGGCGCCCGCGGACGTCATCGCCGAGGCGATGCCGTTCTGCAGGGTGTTGTGCGTGACGATCCCGCTCATGTCGACGCCGAGCTCGACGAGCGTCCTGGCCACGTCGGGGCTCAGGCCCGTGATGATCACCTCCGAGCCGAGCAGGCGCACCGCGGTGGCGGCGCGCAGGAGCTCGTCGGCGCACTGGCCGTCGATCCGCGGCACCCCGGTGATGTCGAGGATCGCGGCGCGCGCGCGGCGCGAGGCGACGCCGCGGACCAGCGTCTCCTGCACGCGGCGCGCCCGCTGCGCGTCGAGGGCGCCGACGAGCGGCATCACGACGATGTCGTCGCTGATGGGGATGAGCGGCGTCGACAGGGCCGCGAGGATCTCGTTCTGCGCCCGCAGCGCCTCCTCGCGGGCGCGCCGCGCCTCGGTCTCCGCCGCGGCGCGCTTGCGCTCGGTGACGTCCCGCACGATCACGACCGCCTCGGCGCGGTCGCTGCCGGCGATCCGGACCTCGTAGTCGCGCGTGCCCTCGCGGAGCTGCTCCTGGTACTCGAAGACGTGCGTCGCCTCGTCGGCGAGCGCCCGGCCGACGAGCTCGGTGATCTGCTCCGCGACGCGGGCGGGGAACACGTCGGCGACGTGCCGGTGCAGGAAATCCTCGGCGCGGAGCGACGGCCTCGACTCCCGGGACGCCTTGAAGTCGAGGCAGACGCCGTCGCTGCTGAGCCGGAGGATCGTGTCGGGGATGGCGTAGAGCAGCGCGCGGTTGTTCGCCTCGCTCCGGCGCAGGGCGGCCTCGACGCGCTTGCTGCCGATGAAGTGGCCGGCCTTGGCGGCGATCGCGAGCAGCACGTCGAGCAGCCCCGGGTCGGGCTCGCGCGGCTCGGCGTCCATGAGCTCCAGCACGGCCGCGACCTGCGCGTCGGCGCGGACCGCGATGGGGAGCTCGACCGCGAAGCGGAGGCCGGCGCCGCGCGCCGCCTGCGCGCGCTGGTCGTCCTCGACCGCGTCGAGGTCGCAGAACCAGGTCGGCTCCCCCTGGGCGAGCGCGCGGCCGGGCAGCCCCGCGTCGAGGGCGAGCCGCGCGCCCCGGGTCGACGCCTCGAGCGCGGCCGCGTCGTCGGGCGCGGCGCTCCAGGTGTGCTCGCAGCGCAGGCCGCCGCTCTCGCCGTCGCCGAGCCACAGGGCGCCGAACCGGAAGCCGAGCGTCTCCCCGAGCGCGCCGAGGAGCGCGAGGATGCCCTCGGACAGCGTCGTCGACTCGACCAGGATCCTCGTCACCGTGTACTGCGCCGACACCTTGTGGTTCGCCTCGGACAGGGCGCGGCGCTGGTTCCACTTCTCGGTGAGCGCGTAGGCCATCTGCCGGACCTCGTTCGGGTCGAACGGCTTGGCGAGGATGAGCAGGTTGTCGGTGTTCCCGAACCGGGTGGAGATCTCCTCCCAGGAGTAATCCGAGTACGCCGAGCAGATGACCGCCTGGATGGCGCCGTCCTCCTGCCAGATGCGCGAGAGCGTCTCGATGCCGTCCCACCCCGGCGGCATGCGCACGTCGACGAAGGCGAGGGCGTACGGCGCGCCGCGCTGCCGCGCCTCGCGGACCTTCTCCAGCCCCTCGGCGCCCTGGGTCGCGGTCGTGAGCTCGAACCTCACCGGCCGCCGGCCGGGCGCCTCGCGGAACAGCGCCGACTCGAGGCTATCGAAGGTCGACGCCTCCGCGTCGGACCGGAGGATCCTGCGGAAATCCTCGTGGATGGCCTCGTTGTCGTCGATCAGCAGAATGCGCCGGTTCTGCTGCCACCTGGGGTCCCGCATGGCCTCGTCCTCGGAGCGTGAATCCAGGTCCTACCCGTCCCTGGAGCGTGAGGTCCAGGTCCTACTCGCCTCTGGCGCGCGAGGTCCAGGTCCTATTCCGGCGGCGGCGGGTCGCCTTCGGCGGGCGGGGCGGGCGTCGGTCGCGACCGCGGCTCGGGCGACTCGTCCTCGGTCGACGGCGGCGGCGGCATCGCCGGCGGCGGGCTCCCCTGCTCCTCGCTGTCCCGCGCCGGGGCCTCCGAGGGGCCGAGCGGCAGGTTCACGCCGCCGGGCTTCCTCGTGGTCGCGGCCGAGCTCGGCGAGTCGGCCTTGCCGCGGCCCCGCGCCGCGGGCGAGTCCGCGGCGTGCGGATCGAACCGCGGCCGCTTCAGCACGCCGTGGACGTGCCAGCCGTAGAAGCCGTCCGAGCGCTTCGACCGCTTCATCTTGGGCTGCTGCATCTCGATCAGCCCGGGCACGCTCGACCCCGGCGCGCCGAGCAGCGACTTGGTGAGGTCGCTCTTCGACCGGTAGGCGTCGGTGAACTTGAAGCGGACGTAGAGGTCCGCCGTGGAGTTGTTCCACGGCTCGCGCATGGTGATCTTGCCGTCGCCGTCGAGCTCGAGGTCCTGGCCGTTCGCGGACATCTTCGTGACCTTGAGGACGCCGTCCTTCGCCTCGGCCGACAGGACGAGCTCGCCCAGCTTGGCCTCGGGCAGCGCGATGAGCCCCTGGATCTTCGTCTTGCCGTCGCCGACCGAGACCTCCTTGGCCGAGACCTCGAGCGCGCCGCTCGCCTTGTTGAACTTGCCGTCGGGCGCGCTGAGCTCGAGGTTCGCGTTCAGCGTGCCGGCGATCGGCAGGCCGAGGATGTCCCCGAGCGGCCCCACGTGGGCGAGCTCCACGTCCGAGACCTCGACGTGCACGTCGCCGCCCGACTTGCCCATCGGGACCACGCCCTCGACCTCCCCGCCGAACACGCTCGCCCAGAACGAGATCCGCATCCGCCCGAGCAGCAGGGGCAGGATCTTCACCCGGGCGTGCGCCTCCTCGATCTCGATGACGCTCGGCTTCGGCGCGCTGTCCTTGGCGGCGTCGCCCGAGGTGGAGGTGAAGGCGGCGGCGCCGGTCGGCCTGCCCGTGCCGAGCTCGTTCGGCGGCAGGATGAGCCGCACGCCCTTCATCTCCACGCCCGTGAACCAGTACGCGTCGAGCTCGTCGATCTCGAGGCGCTGCGCCGGGCCGGAGCCCCGCTTCTGCTGCGCGCGATCGAACTCGGCGATCAGCCGGTCCTTGAGCCGGTCGTACGGGAACGTGAGATAGCCGAAGAGGCCCAGGCAGAAGAGGTAAAAGAGCGGGTAGGCCGCCCACTTCGCGATCTTGACGAGCCGCGCCTTCATGGCTCTTGCTCCTCCTCGTCGGCGGGCGGGGCCGCGGACGGCGCAGGGCTCGCCGGCTGGGGGTCGCCCTTCCGGTCGAACGCGGAGACGCCGAGCTCCACCTCGTACGAGTCCGGCTCGCCGGCGCGCGGCTTGATGTTCAGCTTCGTCACCGCGACCGGGTGGCCCGAGGTCTCGATGCGCTCGAGCATCTTGGCGAGGCCGAGCATCCCGATCCTGTGCATCTTCACGACCGTGACCCGCTCGGTGTACTTCTTGCCGTGCGGGACGTCGGGGCGATCCTGCGACTCGGCCGCGGTGAGCCCCTGCTGCTTCGCCGCGTCCTCGATGAAGCCGGCGAGGGCCGGCGCCGGCCGCGCGTAGCGCGCGAGCAGCGCGTCCTTCTGCGCCTTCCGCTCGTTGACCTTCCCCGAGGCCTCGTAGATCTGCTGGAGCAGGTCGCGGATCTCCTGGTTCTCGGCGCGCCTGCCGGAGGCGGTGCTCGCGAGCCCGATCGGCACGGCCAGGAACACGAGCACCCCCAGGAATCCGACGAGGAGGGTGAGGAGCCGGCGCTCGCGCGGCTCCAGCTTGTCGAGTCGCTCGCGGAGCGTCATCGCGATCCCTCCGGCTTCTCCGGCGCCCCCGCCGAGGCGCTGTCCGCCGCGTCGGCGCCGGTCTTCTTCTTCTTCTTGTCCTCGCACTTGAGATCCAGCTCGAGGACGTACTTGTGCTTGCCCTCCGTGAACTGGCTCGTCCGCCCGATCTTCACGTCGCGGAAGCAGCGGTGTTCCTTCATGTGATCCGCGATGATCTGCGCGTCCGACACCGACGGGACGACGCCCTGGAGGGTCACGTGGCCGCGGTTCACGTCGAGCTCGAGCACGTCGTGCGTGATCTCCTTCGGCACGGCCTTCGAGAGCTGCACCATGACGTCGAAGGCGTCGACGCGGGGCATCGGGTCCTCGTCGGCCGCGCCGGGGCCCTGGTCGAGCAGCTCGCGGGCCTTCAGCGGGTCGCTCGTCTCCTCGCCGAGCACGTCGTGCGAGGCGGTCGCGAGCGACGCGAGCAGGAGCTCCCGCTCGGCGCTCAGGGTGCGCAGCTCCGCGACGATCGAGAACCCGAAGCTCAGCGCGATGACGGTGCCGAGGCCGGCGAGGATCGGGATCTTCTCGCGCAGGAACGGGTAGCTGCGCTCGGCCTCGAGCGCGCCCCGCCTCAGGTTGAACCCCTTGGTCTTCGGCGTCAGCCCGAGCGCCAGCCCGAGCGCCTTGGCGAAGCGGGGCAGCGCCGCGGCCTGCTCCGGCGTGAGCCCTTCGACCCGAGGGGCCGGCAGCGGCAGGATCGTGAGGCCGAGCTGGGTGGACAGGAACACCTCCGCGCCCTGCGCGCTCGCGCCGCCGCCGACGAGGTACATCCCGGCGAGCGGCTCGCCGCCGAGGTTGCGCCACGCCGCGAGCGTCTGGCGGAGCTCGCGCGCGAGCGCCGGCGCCGTGCCGGGGAGCCCGGCCGTCCCCCGCGACAGCGTCCGGGCGAAGACCGGCTCCCCGCCGGAGAGGATCACGATCTCGGAGGTGAGGTGGTCGAGGTCGAGCAGCGCGATCGGCACGCTCGCGCCGGCGGGCGACGGCGAGGCGAGCTCCGGCATCACGGCCTCGAGGTTGGCGAGCGCCACCGCGCCGAGCGCGACGCGCTCCGGCTCGAAGCCGAGCGCCTCCTTCACGACGGTGATGCGCTCGCGCACGTCGTCGGCGCGCGCGATGGCGGCGAAGACCGGCAGCGTCTCGGCGCTGGGCGGCCGCTTGAGCAGGCGGTAGTCGAAGACCGCGTCCTCCATCTCGAACGGCACCGTGGCCTCGAGCTCGAAGCCGAGGACGTTCTCGACCTCCTTCTGCGCGGCCGCGGGCAGGTCGAGGCGGCGGTAGAACGACTTCTCCCCGGAGATCGCGATCGCGGCGGCGTCGGGGCGGTGGAGCCCCACCGCGGCGCGGATCGCCTCGGCCTCGGAGACCGCGTCCGTGATGGGCGCCTCGCCGAGGGCCTCGACGAAGACCTTCCTGTACGCGGTGCGGATGAGCGCCGTCCGCACCACGGATTTCCCAGCATCTATCCCGAGCAGCCTGTGCATTTCCGCGCTTCTTCCCGGAGGGGGTTCCTATTCGATGCGATAGTAGATGATCGTCCCGGCGGGGTTCGACCGTACCTGCTGTTCGTACGATTCCGGCGTCGGGGGGGCGCCGGTCGCTCCGGGGCCGCCGTTCCCGCCAGAGCCGCCGTTCCCGCCAGAGCCGCCGCCCCCGCCAGAGCCGCCGCCCCCGCCAGAGCCGAGCTTCTGTGCCCCCGTGAGATCGATCACCGCATGGATGCGCACGCGCGTCTCACGCTTGTTCCCCGGGACGACGCCATCGGCATAGATGCTCAGGAAGTTGCTCCTGTTGCCGAGGGCCTTCGTGGCGTTCGGCTTGAACTTCACCGCTTCGACGCCCATCGCCTTGAACTGCTGGCCGAGCATCGCCCCGAGCGTATTGCCGGCCTTCTGGGTCATGGCGTCGACGAAATCCTTGGGGGTGGGGAAGAGGATGCCCCCGGTCATGCTCTGCACGAGCGACGCCACGGTCAGGAACGACGTCTGCTGGTTCACGTCGGTGCAGAGCGGCGTCGTCGCGACGTCCACGAAGTCGGCGCTGCAGGTGAGCGTGAGGAGCATCTGCGCGTTCGCCGACGTCACGTTCACCTTCTGCTTCCGGTTGCCCCAGACGGTCAGCACCCGCTTGTCCGGGTTGTTCGGGTCCGGATCGACGAACGTCGCCCAGAAGTCGTCGCCCATGCCCCGGATCAGCCGCAGCTCCTCGAACGAGTCGAAGGGGGCGTTCTTGCGCACGTAGGGGAGGCCGACCGTCTGGTAGAAGCTGTCCTCGGCGCCCGTGGAGCTCGGGGCGTTCGTCGACGTGTCGCAGACGAACGTCTGGTCGCCGGGGTCGGCCCAGTCGACGAGCGCGCTGCAGATGGTCGCGCGATCCGAGAACTGGCCGTCGCCGTCGCGCTCCTCGAAGAGCGGGTTGTACTGCGGGGGGCTCATCAGGCTGATGAGCTGCGCCCCCACGGCGATCTGATCCGCGATGCCGCCCACGTCGTCGGCGGCGCGGTTGATGTTGATCTTCGAGTCCTCGTCGACGATCTTGAGCTCGAAGCGGCCGCCGCCGGTGAGCCCGAGGTTCTTGCCCGCCGCCGCGCTACCCTCGCCCGAGGCCGCGGCCGCGGCCTCGTCGGGCGGCGCCGCGCCCGGCTCGGTGAGCTGCGCGTTGAACGGGCCGAGGAACATGTCGGTGAACTTCCAGACCGGCACCTGGAAATTCCCCTTGAGCCCGATGATCGCGAGCATCGGCCCGATCGTCTGGCTGACGCTGGGCTCGGCGGCGATGAGCATCCGCGACAGGTTCACGGCGCTCCGCGCGTAGTACTCGGCCCGGAGCGCGTCGCGATCGGCGAGCGCCGCCGAGAGCTCGGTGGAGGTCTCCTCCTGGAGCTCGGTCAGGAACACGGTGAGCACCGTGATCGCGCCGAGCACCATGACCAGCGCCACGCCCCGCCGGTCGCGCCGCCTCCGGAGGCGGCGGCGGCGCGCGCGCCCGCCCTGCGGGGTGGGGGCGGCGCGCTCCTCGGTCTGGGGGCTCTTCGGGCGGAGCATGGCTCAGTTGTTCCCGAAGGCGATGGGGACCTGCATGGCGATGGGCACCTTCGTCTCGAACTTGATGGGCGCCCCGCCCGGCCCGCCGTTCAGGACCAGCGTCACCCACACCTGCGACGGGAGCCGCTCGAATTGCGCCGCCGGCTGCGTGGAGTTCCACGAGTCGACCCACTCGCCGGTGAGGGGGTCGAGGTACCGGACGTTGAAGCTCTCGATGTCCTCGGCGAGCACGTTGACGACGCCGCCCCGCGTCGGCTCGAGATCGATGAACTTCGCCTCTCGCCGCACGAGATCGAGCTTGTCGCGCTCGGGGTCGCGCGAGCCGAAATAGCCAATCTCGCACTGGTCCGACTCGTGCGCGTTCCTGAGGAGCCTCCGGTGCGCGAACGCGGTGAAATCGACGCGATCCGCGGGCGACGAGTCCTCCCCGGTGAACGCCGTGAGCCGCACGACGATGTTCTTGTCGGCCGGCTGGTGCCGGGACAGGAAGGCCGCCTGGAGCTCGCGCGAGATGCGGGCGATCGCCGCGCGGCCCTGGTGGTAGCGGTCGCTGATGCGCGAGATGCCCGCGCGCGACCGGCTCATGCCGTCGAACGCGCCGTAGATGAGCGTCCCGATGATCGCCAGGATGGCGACCGAGACGAGGACCTCGAGGAGGGTCACCCCGCCCGAGCGCCGGCGGCGCCTGCGGGGCGAGCTCGCCGTTCGCGCCGTCACGGTCGACTCCCTCCTCCCTCGCCCGTGCCGCCGCCCGCGCCGGTGTCCTCGGGCTGGCCCATCTGCGGCACCGTGACCCACTGCACGAGCTCGAGCGCGTGCTCCTGCGACCCTTGCTGCCAGGTCAGCCGCACCGTCACCCGCCGCGCGCTCGCCTCGAAGATCGGCTGGAGCGTCGGCGCGAGCATGTCGATGAACGGCTGCAGGAGCCCCGCGATCCCGCCGGCGGACTGGCCGCCCCCGGCGCCGCCGGGCGCGCCGGCCAGCGACTGCGCGAGATCGTCGAGGCTGCCGCTCGGGGCGGCGGAGCCGCTCGACTCGGCCGGCTTGGTGAGCTGGCCGAGCCCCTCGAGGTTCGTGTCGAGATCGAGGTCGCCGTACTTGGGCTCGGGCATCTCCGGCTTCTCGATGCGCCAGGAGCACTTGACGGACGTCGACTCGTCGCCCTCGCAGCACGGCCCGTTGTCGGCCTCGTCGAGCAGCGGCAGGCCGTCCCTGGCGAGCCGCTCCTCGATCTCGGTCATCTTGCAGCGCGCGAGCCCGTTCGCGAGGCTGATGTTCCGCGCGTGCGCCGCCGCCGAGAAGGCGCCGGCCTGGGCGGAGAGGATCGCGGTGAGCCCGAGGCCGAGGATGGCCACCGCCACCATGATCTCGAGCAGGGTGAAGCCGCGGGCGCGCATCAGAACCCCGTGTCCTCGCGCTCCGACTCCTCGGAGTCGTCGCGCGGCCGCGGCATGCTCGCCTTGCCCCGCCGGATCTCGGTCTTGCCGGTGAGCGGCGAGACGAGCACCGTCATCACGGAGTCCTCGGTCTCCTCGCCGCCGAGCGACAGCTGGATGGCCGCCCGCTCGGTCTGGCCGCCGGGCCAGAAGTAGAGGTAGGCGCGCCCCTCGGTCGCGGCCTCGTCCTGGTGCCCGGTCTCCACCTGGAGGAAGCGGACGCCGCTCGAGAGCTCCTTGCCGGGCTTCTCGCTCGAGGGGTCGAAGCCGAACGCCTTCGCCGGCTGGAACGACGGGCGCGGCGCGCGCGGCCCCTTCAGGATCGCCTCGGCCTCCGCCACCGCCGCCTTCTCGGCCTCGGTCGCCGCGGCGGCGCCGCCGGTCCGGTCGTTCCTCTCGACGACGAGCTCGCCCGTGGCCTCCTCGAGCACGATCATCCGCTCCTCGAAGTCGAAGACGAGCCGCATCGGCTTCGATTTCGCGTTGGCGTGGGCGTAGGCGACCCGGACGGCGCCCGCGAGCAGCGCCGCGCTCCGCTTCAGCCGGGCGCTCGTGACCGCGCCCATGCCGAGGATCACCGATCCGCTGATGAGCGCGATCACCGTGACGGAGATCAGCACCTCGACCAGCGTGACTCCCCTCGTGCGCAGGCGGCGTGTCATGGGCGCTCCCTCCGCGTCGGCGTCACATCTCCGCGATCTTGTTGATCTCGGACTGCCTCATGTTGTCGCGGATGTCGTCCGGGGTGTTCTCCTTCTTGTCCTTGCCGAGCGAGTAGACGCGGATCTCGCTCTCCTCGCACTTGATCCGGTACGGCTGGCCCCAGGGGTCGTCCGTCTTGTTGGCGTCGATCTGCTTCGCGCTCACCAGCGCTTGCAGGGTCGGGCAGCCCTCGCCGCCCGCGCCGAGGTTCTGGTACTGATCCGCCGCGGTCTTGATGACCGACGCGCCGGTGTAGGCGCTCCTGACCTTCGCGGCCTCGAGCTTCGGCCACAGCACGAGCGTCGCGCCGCCGGCGATGATCGCCATGATCGTCACCACGATCAGGACCTCGATCAGGGTCACGCCCCGCGAGAGCCCCCGGCCCAACCTTCGAATCCTCTTCGCCCTGTTCGTCTCCATGTCCCTCACTCCACCCTGTCAAGCCCGCCGATTTCGCCGTCCGGACCGTCGCTCATCAGATCGTATCCCTCCGGGTCCTTTCTGCCAGGGCAGGTGAGCCGGAGCGGCCTCCCCCAGGCGTCGACCGGATCGATCGCGAGGTATCCCTCGCGCTTCAGCTCTTCCAGCGAGGCCGGGCACCGCCGCTCGTGGTCGGCGCGGTACAGCGTGATGGCCCCGTGGACGACGGACAACGTGGCGCGCGTCGAGCGAATTCCCACGAGCCGCCGCTCGCGCGCGCCGAGGAGCAGGAGCAGGACGGCCATCCCGAGGCCGGCCGCGAACGGCCGCACGCGCGCCATGCCGCTCCTGCGGAAGAGCCCGCCGCCGCGCTCCCACGGGAAGAAGATCGTGCTCTCTCGCTGCCTCCTGCGCCCCATGGAGCCCCCTACCCGACGAAGTTCGACATCTGCATGAGCGGCATGAGGATGGATATCGCGATGAACGCGACCGTGCCGCCCATGACGACGATCATGAGCGGCTCGAGCAGGCTCGTGAGCACCTGGACGCGGGTCTCGACCTCGGAGTCGTACGCGTTGGCGACGTTCTCGAGCATCGCCTCGAGCTGCCCGCTCCGCTCGCCGATGGCGATCATGTGGATGACGATGGGCGGGAACCGGCCGCTGCGCTTCAGCGGATCGGCGATGCTCTGGCCCTCGCGGATCGACCCGATCGCGTCGGCGACCACCTTCTCCAGCGCGGCGTTGCCGAGCACGCTGCGCACGATGTCCATCGCGCTGAGGAGCGCGACGCCCGACGAGAGCAGGGTCGCGAGGGTCCGCGCGAAGCGCGCGATGGAGAGCATCTGGATGAGCTTGCCGAAGATCGGCGCGCCCAGCACGAACGTGTCCCAGCGGAGGCGCCCCTTCGGCGTGCGCAGCCAGCGGCGGAACCCGTACACCGCGCCGACCAGCATGAGGATCACGAGCCACCAGTAGCTCGCGGCGAACTCCGAGGTGCCGATGAGCGCCGAGGTGTACCAGGGCAGCGTCTGGTCCATCGACGAGAAGATGTCCTTCACGTTCGGCACGACCGCGATCATGAGGACCGAGATGAGCCCGATGCCGATGATCGCCATGAGCGCCGGGTAGGCGAGGGCCGCGGTCACCTTGCCCACGAGCTTCGCCTGGTTCTCCATGAAGACGGTCAGGCGGAGCAGCACGCCCTCGAGCGTGCCGGACGCCTCGCCGGCGCGCACCATGCTGACGTAGAGCGGCGGGAAGACCGTGGGGTGCCCCTCCAGCGCCTTCGCGAAGCTCGTGCCCTCGCGCACCTGCTCGCGCACCTGCGTGAGGGTCCGCTTCAGCGACTCCTTCTCGACCTGCTCGATGAGCGCGTTGAGCGACTCGAACAGCGGGATGCCGGCGCCGATGAGCGTCGCGAGCTGGCGGGTCATCATGGCGACCTCGGACGTCGTGGGGCGGCCCGCGAAGGCGAAGAGCTTGAGATCGCGCTTCGCCTTCGCCTTCGCGGCCTGCTCCTCGGTCGCGCCGGTGAGCATGATGCCGTCCTTGCGCAGGGCGGCCCGCAGGGCCTTCGCGTTCTCCGCGTCGCGGACCCCTTTGACCGGCTTTCCGGTGCCGACGAGGATGCCTTTGTATTCGAATACCGCCACGGCCTTCCCTACTCGTCGACGATGACGTCTTCCTGCGTCGCCGCGAGGACCTCCTCGACGGTGGTGATGCCCAGGAGCACCTTGCGCGCCCCGTCGTCGCGGAGCGTGTCCATCCCCTGGGAGATGGCGACCCGCTTGATGGTCTGCGCGTCCGCGCTCTTCAGGATGAGCGGGCCCACCGCGTCGTCGATGACCATCAGCTCGTAGATGCCCCGCCGGCCGACGAAGCCCTTCTGGTTGCAGGCGTCGCAGCCGCCCGGTTTGTAGAACACGGCCCGGTCGATGTCCTGCCCGATGTAGTCGTATTTCTGCCCGTGCACGCTGTAGCGGTTCGAGAGCTTCCGCCGCGCCTTCCAGGCGAGCCGGTCCTGGTCGAGGCCGAGCTGCTGGAGCTCGTAGTCCGACGGGCGGTAGGGGACCTTGCACGCCGAGCAGAGCAGGCGCACGAGGCGCTGGGCGAGGATGCCGATCACGCTGCTCCGCACGAGGAACGGCTCGATCTCCATCTCGACGAGGCGCGTCACGGCGCCGGCCGCGTCGTTCGTGTGGATGGTCGAGAGCACGAGGTGGCCGGTCAGCGACGCGTGGATGGCGATCTCGGCGGTCTCCTTGTCGCGGATCTCGCCGACCATGATGACGTCCGGATCCTGCCGGAGGAAGGCGCGGAGCGCCGAGGCGAAGGTGAGCCCGATCCCGGGGTGGACGTGGATCTGATGGATGCCGCCGATCTCGTACTCGACCGGGTCCTCGGCGGTGAGGATGTTCCGGCTCGGCTCGTTGATCCGGTTGAGGCAGGCGTAGAGCGTCGTCGTCTTGCCGCTGCCGGTCGGGCCGGTGACGAGGATGATGCCGTCCGGCCGCTGGATGAGCCCGTCCATGAGGGCGTACTCGCGCGGCGCGAAGCCGAGGTCGTCGAGCCCGAGCAGGACCGACGCCTTGTGCAGGATGCGCATCACGATCCGCTCGAAGCCGCGGCTCGTCGGCACCGTCGAGACGCGGATGTCGACGCTCTTGCCCGCGATCTTCAGGGTGATGCGGCCGTCCTGGGGGAGCCGCTTCTCCGCGATGTTGAGCGACGCCATGATCTTCACGCGGGCGATGATCGGCGCCATGAACTGCTTCGAGGCGCGCTTCGCGACGTAGAGCTCGCCGTCGATCCGGTAGCGGACGACGACGTCGCGCTCCTCGGGCTCGATGTGGATGTCGCTCGCCCGCTCCCGGACCGCCTGCGCGAAGAGGCCGTTGACCCAGGCGATGATCGGGGCGTCGTCGTCCGAGTCGATGATGTCGACGAGGTTGTCCTCCTCGAGCGCCGTGTCGCCCTCGAGCTTCGCGCCGCCGTCCTCCTTGCGCTCCCAGATGCGGTTGATCGCGTTCAGCACGGCGTCGCTCGTGGCGACCGCGATCTCGACCGGCTTGCCGAACAGCGCCCGCACGTCGTCGATCGCGGTCGTGTCGAGGGGGTCGGCGATCGCGCAGTAGACGACCCCGTCGTGCTCGGAGAGCGGCAGGATCTTGTGCTGCTTGGCGTAGGTGATCGGCACCCGGCTCGCGAGCTCGAGCGGCACCGCGTCGATGTCGATGCGCGGGAGGAGGCCGACCTCGCACTCCTCCGCGAGCGCCCTCGCGATGCTCGCCTCGTCGGCGATGTTGGACGAGACGAGGAGGTCCGCGAGCGGCTGCCCGCGCTCGCGGACCGTGTCGAAGAGCGGCACGAGCCGCTCCGCGGAGACGACGCCCCGCCGGACCAGGATCTCGCCGAGGTACTGCTGCTGCTGCATGCTCATTCGACGCGCTCCATCTGCCGTCCGCCGGGCGGGCGCCGGATGGGGCGCGCCGGCGCCGCCCCGCTCTGCGGCGGAGGCGGGGGCATGTCGCCCTCCATGTCGACCATACCAGGAGCCATCGCCCCGCCGGCCGCGCCGGTCTTGCCGCCGAACGTCGGCAGCCCGACAGGCTCGACCGGCGTGTGATCCTGCGGCCTCCTCGGCCGGGCCTCCTCCTCGAGGCGCGCCCGCTCCTCCTCGGTCAGGATCGACTGCCGGATGTCCTCGACGAGCCCGTTCGCCCGGCTGAAGTCGCGCGGCGGCTCCCAGGCGGCGCTGTCGCTGAAGACGAAGTAGCGGTCGATGAACTCCTGCCGCTCCTGCATCTTGCGCTCGAAGATGGCCCGCAGGTCGTCCTGGTCGCGGATGACGTAGGGCGTCAGGACGAGCAGGAGGTTCGTCTTCGTCTTGGTCCTGACCCGCTGCCGGAACAGGAAGCCGAGCACCGGGATGTCGCCGAGCACCGGGATCTTCGTCTCCGAGGTGGTCATGCCGTCGCGCACGAGGCCGCCGATCACCACGGTCTGCTGGTCGCGGACGACGAGGGTGGTGCTCGCGGTGCGCTTGTTGATGGGGATCGCGCCGAGCGCGCCCTCGAGGGGGGCGCCGGCGTCGGAGATCTCCTCGGTGAGCTCCAGCCGCACCTGGTCCGAGTCGTTGACGTGGGGGATGACCTTGACCTTCGTGCCCACGTCCTGGCGCGCGGCCTGGCCGCCGAGGCCGCCGAGCAGGCCGCCGAGCCCGCCGAGCCCGCCGAGCGCGCCCGCGGCCCCCGCGCCGCCCGCCAGGCTCGCGAGCTGGTTGAGCCCGCCGCCGCCGACGTTGGTCTGGAGCGGGATGTTCTGGCCGATCGAGATCTCGGCCGGCACGTTGTCGGTCGCGAGGATGTGCGGCGTCGCGAGGACGTTGGAGTCGCCGTCCTGCGCGAGCGCGTGGAGGACGATGCCGAACGCGGGGATGGACAGGCCCGTCCCGAAGATGTTGCTCGATCCCGGGATCTCGGCGCCCCGGACGCCCAGCGCGAGCGCGCCGAGCTCGGTCGGAAGGCCGCCGACCGAGGGCACGACGTTGTTCCCGCCGTAGATGATGCCCTGGCCGTTCGCGGCGTCGAACGGCGCGCCGGCGTGGTAGCCGATGCCGAAATTGAGCGAGCGGTTGACGTTCACGTCCATGATCACGGCCTCGATGAACACCTGCCGCCGGGGCTCGTCGAGCTGGTCGATCACGGTGCGCAGCTGGGCGTAGTCGTGGGGCGACGAGGTGATGAGGAGCTTGTTGCTCGCCTCGTCGCAGGTGACCTTGACCTGGCCCTCGAAGATGTCGTCGGTCGAGCCGGGCACCGGGGGGGCGTTGCGCGCCGCCCCCCTGCCGCCCACGGCGGGGGCGCCGCCGCCGGCGCTCCCGCCGAGGACCTGGTTCAGCGTCGCGGACAGCTCCTTGCAGCCGGCGTGCTGGAGCGAGAGCACGTGGACCTGCCCCTCGCCCGTCTGCGGCACGTCGAGGCGCTTCAGGATGCCGAGGACGCGCAGGTAGTCCGGCTCGGAGGCGGTGATGATGAGCGAGTTGGTCCTGTCGTCCGCGATGATGCGCGCGCCGGTGCCGCCGCCGCCGGCGGCGCCGCCCCTGCCGGGCCTGCCGCCGCCGCCGCCGCCGCCGCCGCCGGCCCTGGGGTCGACGATCTCGTTCAGCTTCGTCGCGACCTCCGCGGCGGAGCCGTAGTGGACCGGCTGCACCCACAGCTGATCGCCGGCGCCGCCGACGTCGATCTCCTCGACGATCCGGAGCATGCGCTGGATGTTCGTGCCGGTGTCCGTGATGATGAGCAGGTTGCCGGGCGGGTAGACGGTGACGTCGCCGTCCTTCGACTTGAACTTGGTCAGGACGCCGCCCGCCTCGTTGGCGTCGATATGGGACAGCCGGTACATGCGGGTGACGAACCGGTCCTCCGCGGGCACGGGCGCGGCCGTCCCGAACACGGGGGTCGTCTCCGACACCGCGCCGGGCGTCTCCACGATCTTGAGGAAGCGGCCGTGGGGGATGACGGTGAGGTCGTTCGACGCGAGGATCGACAGGAACGCGCTGTACGCCTCGGCGACCGTCACCTTCTCCGGCGCGTACACCGTGGCCTTGATCTGCCGGAGCTTGCCGCCGTAGATGAACCGCCGCCCGGTGATGTTGCTGATCGCCTTCACCAGCTCGGGGAGGTCGGCCTCGTCGAGGTTGAAGCTGACCTTGTAGCCGCCGGGCTTCGGCTTGAACTCGATCTCCTGGACCCCCTGCTTGACCGCGGCGAGCGGATCGTCGCCGGTGTCGCCCGGCGCGGCGCCCGGCGCCCCCGGCGCGGCTGCAGCGCCCGGCGCGCCTGCCCCGGGCGCGCCCGCGCCCGGCGCGGCGGCGCCCGCGGAGCCCGGCGTCCCCGAGGGGATCCCGGGGCGACCGGGCGCCGGCGCGCCCTGGCCGGGGGTGCGCAGCACGGGGGCGTTGCGGTTCGCGGGCTGCGCTGCGGCCGGCGGGGCCGCCGCGGCGAACACGAGCGCCGCCACCGGCGCGGCGAGGAGCCTCCTCCGGAGGCAGCAGGATCGCTCGAGGGTCGTCATCACCATCAGTCGACTCGATATTCTCTGCGTGGGTTTTGGGGTGGGGGGAGGCGGCGCCGCTCAGTCGGCGCTCGGCGCGCTCTCGCGCTCGGCCGGCGAGGGGGACCGCGGCCGCTTCGAGCGGGATGTCCTGCCCAGGGCGGTCTTGCTCGCCCCGGTTGTGGCCTCGCCTTCGGCCTCGTCCGCCGCGTCCGCCGCGCCTTCGGCGCCGTGGGGCGGCAGGACGGTCTTGGCGACCGACACGAGGATCAGGCTCACGACCCCGACGAACGTGAGTGAGCCGAGGACGAACGTGCCGACATACATCAGCGTTCGCCGCAGCAGGCTCCCCTCGTCCAGTCTACCTATCCATCGCGCCATGCCACTACCCTGCTTTCGTCCCTGGAATTCAGTCCGCAGCGCTCACTTGATGTTGAAGTCGATGTTCATCGGCTTGCCCTTGCGGTTGATGCTCACCGTGAGCCGGTCCGCCGTCCGGAGCCGCGCATAGGCCTCGAGGGCCTTTTGCGGATCGCTCATCTCAAACCCGTTGATGCTGGACAGCCGATCTCCGTTCTCCAGGCCGAGCGTCCCGAGCAGCGAGTCCGGTCGAATCCCGAAGAGACGGATGCCGACCACCTTGTCGCCCTCCTTCTCGGGGACGATGCGCGCGGAGCGCATCAGCTCGCCCTGGTTCTCGAGGATCTGGTCGACGGCGCTGCGCTCCACGTTGAACTCCGTCTCGCTCACCCGCTGGATCTTCGAGGCGATCTCGGGCGGGACCTTCTTGCCGCCGCGGGCGGTCGATTTCGACGTGCTCGTCGGCGCGGGCGTCACGGGCGTCGGCGCCGCGGCGGTGCGCGCGACGGCCTTGCTGCCGCCCACGATGGCCTGGCACCGCGAGCTGCCGGACGTCAGCCAGACCCGGTCCCACCCCACGTAGTAAACGGTCTGCCCGCTGATCTCATCCCCCTGCCGCCGCAAGATCGCCTTGCCGTCCGAGCCGCTCATGGCCGCGAACGACCACGCGGGATCGTCGGCCTGCGTGATGAGCAGCACGCGGGCGCCGTCGCACGACGGATCCTCGTACGGATCCTTGTTGCTCATCTCCGGCTGCACGCTCGGGATCTCGACCGGCTTTCCGTCGAGCGGCCCCGTCACCGAGTCGAACGGGTTGCGCGAGAGGATCGGCCCGGCGTGCGTCGCGTGGTCCGCGCTCGCGGTCGACCCGAACGACGTGGGGCGCGGCGGCGGGCCGGCCGGCGCCGGCGGCGCGTCGATCGCGACGCTCGAGGCCACGAGCTGACCCATGCCCGACGCCTGGAAGTAGGCGGCGAGCGCGATCAGCGCGCCCAACACCCAGGGGAAATACCGCTTCAGGATCGCGTCGATGCCCATGCGCCCATGCTCCTCTAAGCGAGTTTCGTGCCAGGGGTCAATCTCTGGCCGTTCCCCCGCCTTTTCTCGGAAATACGGAAGCTGCCCCGCCAAGGTGACGCACCCGAGGCGCGCGGGGCGGCCTCCTTTGCCAAAGTGACAAATGGATTTTCGCCGGGGGTGCCGGCGCGCCGGAGCGCGCCGTGTCCGCCGGACGGCGCGCGCGAGATCACTCCAGTTCGCCGAGCTTTCGGTAGATCGTGCGGGTCGAGATGCCGAGCAGCTGCGCGGCCACGGATTTGTCCCCGCGCGCGTGGCGGAGCGTCTCGCGGATGAGCCTTCGCTCTACCTCGTCGAGGGGGGTGCCGACCGAGAACGTGAGCGAGCTCGGCTCGGCGGGGGCGGCCTCGCGGATGAAGTCGGGCAGGTCGTCGACCGAGAGCTGGTCGCCGCGGCAGAGCACCACGGCGCGCTCGATCACGTTCTCGAGCTCGCGGACGTTGCCCGGCCAGGTGTAGTCGGTCAGGCGCGCCAGCACGTCGCGCGGCGCCTCCAGGCGGGGGCGGTTGTTCTTCGTGCAGTAGACGCCGAGGAAGTGGTCGACGAGGAGCGGGATGTCCTCGCGCCGGGTCCGGAGCGGGGGCGCGGTGATCGCGATCACGTTGAGCCGGTAGAACAGGTCCTCGCGGAAGCGCCCCGCGGCGACCTCGGCGCGGAGGTCCTTGTTGGTGGCCGCGACGAGGCGCACGTCGGCGCGGACCGTGTCGCCGCCGACGGGCTCGTACTCGCCCTCCTGCAGCACGCGGAGGAGCTTCACCTGCACGGCCGGCGAGAGCTCGCCGATCTCGTCGAGGAACAGCGTGCCGCCGGCCGCCTTGGCGAAGCGGCCGTCGCGCTTCGCGAGGGCGCCGGTGAACGCCCCGCGCTCGTGGCCGAAGAGCTCGGCCTCGAGGATGGTCTCCGGGATGGCCGCGCAGTTGACCGCGACGAACGGCCCCCGCGAGCGCGCGCTGCGCTCGTGGATGAAGCGCGCGAGCAGCTCCTTGCCGGTGCCGCTCTCGCCGAGCACGAGCACCGTGGCGCTCGAGGGCGCCGCCTGGGTCGCGATGTCGAGCACGCGGCGGAGCGTCGGGCTCGAGCCGACGATCTCGCGCTTCGTGAGCAGCTTGATCTCCTGCCGCAGCGACCGGTTCTCGGCGACGAGCGACTGGCGCTCGGCGGCCTTGCGGACGCTCTTGATGATCGTCATCCGCTTGAGCGGCTTCTCCACGAAGTCGTAAGCGCCCTCGCGCATGGCCTGGACCGCGGTCTCGACGGTCCCGTACGCGGTCATCATCACGACCTCGGTGTCGGGCGCGAGCTGCTTGAGCGCGCGGAGCAGCTCGAGCCCGCTGACCCCCGGCATCATCAGGTCGGTGAGCACCACCTCGACGCGGCGGCTGCGCACGATCTCGAGCGCCGCCTTCGCGCTGTCCGCCGTGATGACGCGCATGCCGTCGCGCTGGAAGATCTTCTCGATGGAGGCGACGTTCGACGGCTCGTCGTCGACCACGAGGACCGTCGGCGCGCCGGGCGGCGGCGCGGCGCCGGCGGGCGGAGGCGCGCTCGGGGGGGCTCCGACTTGTGCCAGATCGTCAGCCATGCGCCACTGTGTCACGAACGTCGGCGGCGTGTCCAGAAGAGCACGGGTCTGACAAAGTCCGAGCCGGCGGCTGACAAACTGACACGGCGACCGGGGCGCCGCGCTGCCCGCGGAGATCCCGGCGATCTCAGCGGATGAGCTTCGACAGGTGCTTGAAGTCGTCCGTCCCGGCGACCTTGAGCCAGTCGAAGACGACGGTCTCGGCGGTGGTGATGGTGGCGCCGGCGGCGCGGCAGAGGTCGAGGCCGGCGAGCCGGTGGTCGTCGCGGCGCGAGGCGACGCCGTCGAGCGGCACGTGGACCGCGACGCCGCGCGCGGCGAGCTCGCGGACGGTCTGGAAGACGCAGACGTGCGCCTCCATGCCGACGACGACGGCGGTGCGGGGCGCGCGCTCGCTGAAGGCGCGCTCGAACTCGAGCGCGTCGCAGGCGGAGAACTCCATCTTGGGGATGACCGGCGCGCCCGCCTGGGCGAGCTTCTCGGCGAGGGGCGCGACGGTGCGCCCGAGCCCCGCGGGGTACTGCTCGGTCGCGAGCACGTGCGCGCCGAGCCGCCGCGCCGCCTCGATGAGGAGGGTGGCCGCGCGGGTCAGCGCCTCCATCTGGGGCGCCGGCATCGCGGCCGCGAGCCGCTCCTGGACGTCGACGACGATGATCGCGCTCTCTTTGGGATCGAGCCTCCGCATGGCTACCTCGTGGTCCGGAAGCTCCGCAGGAACCGGAGCAGGTCGCTCCGCAGGTCGAAGCGGAGGAGCGCCTCGCCGATCACGGCGCCGCCCTCGCCGACGAGCACGCCGGGCAGGACGGTCATCGACGCCAGCAGATCGCTCGGGCGCACGGTCTTGCGGCCGGCGAACGCGCAGCGGCGGCCGTCGTTGGCGGTGAACTCGAAGGAGTAGGGGAGGGTGCCGGTGCGCGCGAGGTCGAGGCCGAGCCGCCCGGACAGGTAGCGGTGGTCGGCGAACCCCTCGGCGTCGATCTCGCCCTCGATCTCGACCTCGGGCTTGCGCAGGAAGTCGAGGAGGCCGCGCGAGCGCGCGCGGATGGTGAACGACATGGGCCGCTCGTCGGCGGGGGACTCGACCAGGTGGAAGCTCCCGGCCATGGTCTCGCAGAACTCGAAGCCGCGCATCACGCCTCCGGCGGGCGGCGGGGCGGCGCCGGCAGCGGCGGGCCGGCCGTGGCTTCGGTGAAGTCCTCGGGCGGGAGCACGAGCCGCTCGACGCGGCGGCCCTCGGCGAGGGCGTCGACGATCTCGGGGACGTCCGCGGGGGTCACGCGCCCGTAGAAGTAGCCGTCCGGCTCGACGGCGATGACGGGGCCGGCCCAGCAGACGTCGAGGCAGCTCGCGGTGCAGGCGCGCGCCTCGACCTTGGCGAGGCCGCGCTCGGCGAGGGCGGCCTTGAGCTGCGCGTGGATCCCCTCGGCGCCGCGCTGGGCGCAGGAGCCCTTGGGGACCCCGTCCGGGCGGCGGTTGACGCAGACGAAGAGGTAGCGCTTTCGCTGGGGCACGGGGCGGATCCTCGTGCGTGGCGGGCGCCGGGTCAAGGTTGGGTGGGGGAGGGGCGCGCGGGGTGGGCGGGGGAGGCGAGTTCGCGAGCTCGGCCGCGAGCCCGCTGGACGACTTCACCTCGCCGACGTGTAAGATGGCGAACACCGCCATGGATGTCGTCTCCAACGGTCCGCTGCCGGTCGCTTCGGTCGTCTGGCAGCCACGCCCCGCGACGTGGATGCTGACCGTCGTCTGCAAAGCGACGTTCGTGCTGCGTCCAGGCGAGGCGGCGCTGGCACGAGAGCAGGAGCCGCCGCTCGAGGACGACCAGCACTGGCACAACGACGCCCGCCGGAGCCTCCGCGCCGCCTGCGATCTCGTCCCCGTGAAGCCCTGGGCAGACGTCGCGCTGGTCGGGCACGCGTTCGCGCCGAGGGGGGAGCCCGTGCGTTCGCTGATCGCCCGGCTCAGCGTGGGCGAGGTGGACAAGTCGATCGCGGTGTTCTGCGATCGGGCGTTTGGCCAGGACGGCACGCTCCATGAAGGACAACGGTTCTCTCGGCTGCCGTTGATTTATGAGCGCGCGGCGGGAGGGCCGGACACGTTCAATCCTGTCGGGCTGCGTCCTGGGATCCACGACGCGCAAGGGCGGATCATGATCCCCAACCTCCAGCCGCCCGGGGTGAAGGTCACATCCCGGGCTGATTTCATCGCGCCGATCGGCTTCGGTCCGCTTTCGCCGACGTGGCCGTCGAGGCGCGAGAAGATGGGCCGCAAGGGGGCACCGGGGCTGCTGAGAGACTGGTACAAGCAGCCGCTCCCGGAAGACATCGACTTCTCGTGCTTCAATCACGCGCCGCAGGATCAGCAGATCAAGGAGCTGCGCGACGATGGGCAGATCGCGCTCGAGAACCTCCACCCGGAGCACCCGCGCCTCGTCGCGAGCCTGCCCGGCGTCCGGCCGCGCGCGGTGCTCGAGCGCGCCAGCGGCGCGGCGCAGCCGCTCACCTTGCGCTGCGACACGCTGTGGATCGACACGGATCGATCGGTGTGCGCGTTGACGTGGCGCGCGCAGGTCCCGATCGAGCACCCGCAGGAGCGGGGGAGGGTGCTTGTCGAGCTCGCGCAGGCCGGGGCGGGGGCCGGCTGGCCCGGTGGAGCGGTGGGGCGCGCGCCGATGGCGTCGCAGCCGCGGGGGCTCGATGTCGCGGAGACGGCCGTTCCGCCGGCGCCGTCGTCCGAGGACGAGGCCGAGGGCTTCGCGGGGACGATGGCTCCGGGGGTGGTCCCCCCGGCGGAGATGGCGCTCCCGTTCGCGCCGTCGGGTCAGGCGGCGGGCTTCGCGGGCGGCCCTCCGGCGCAGAGCCCGCCGCGGCCGCTGTCGCAGTCCTCGTCCGGATGGGGCGGCGCAGCGCCGCCTGCCGTGCCCGCGCCGCCGGGCTCCGCGCCGTCGCTCGGCCAGTCGTCGCCGTCCTGGGGGGCGGGCGCTCAGCCCGCGCCGCCGCCCCCCTCCCGCCGGACGCACACGGGCAGCGAGGATTCGGACGTCTTCTTCGCGCCGTCACCGCCGCCGCCGCCGAGGGTCGTGGCGCCCGCGCCGGTGGACGCGATCCCTCCGGCGCGCGAGAGCAACCCGTGGGCGGTCGAGCCTCGCGCGGGTCAGCCGCCTCCCATGACCGTGGGACAGCTCGCCGCCCATCTGGTGACCCCCGAGGTCGTCAGGGCCGAGCCAGCGCCGGCCGCGCGCCCGGCGCCTGCAGCGACGCCGCGCCCCGAGGGCGCCCCGGCGCTGCAGTTCATCTGGTACGACCCCGACGAGGTGCCGCGGATGCGGCGGAAGCCCGCGTTTCAGCAGATCCTCCGCGAGCTCGAGGGGAGGCCGCTCGACGCGGAGGTCGACGATCCGGCGATCGTCAGGGATCCGATGGCGGTCGAGGATCGGCGCGAGGTCTTCGAGGTGCTCGCGCGCGGGGAGGCGGCGGACGAGGCGGAGCTGAGCCGAGCGCTCGAGCGGGCGGTCCGCGAGGACGGGAAGTTCGTGCCGCCGCTGGCCCTGCTCGCAGGCGAGCTGCACTTCCCGTTCGACGAGCTCGAGCGGCTGAAGGCGACGATGACGACGGCGGCCACGTTCGCGGCCGGGGACGAGGCGCTGAGCGCTGCGGTCGAGGAGGCGAAGGGCTTCCTGAGCATGCCGCACCTGCTCATCCCGCCGGCGGTGGCCGAGGGGTTCACCAAGCGGATCGAGGACGCCTTCGCGCGGGTGAAGCGCTCGGTGCCGCAGGGGTACCTCGGGGAGCAGGCAGAGCGGGTGCTCCTGGAGAGGCGATGCTACCAGCGGCGCGCGGTGTTCGGGGCGGTGCACCTGCGCGCGCTGCTGCAGGTGGGCGGCGCGTCGAGGCTCGTGCCGGCGTACCTGCCCGAGGATCTGGCGAAGCGGCTGCCGATGCAGGCGCGGTTCAGGGCGAGGCTGATCGCGACGCTCGAGCTGCAGGAGGATCAGTACGAGACGCACCCGGCGGCGCTGAGGGTGACGGCGCTCGGGAGGTTGATGGCGGCGCCGCGAGCGTGACGGGCGGGCGCGCAGCCGCAGCGATGGGGAGGCCGGCATGTCGAAGGGAGATCACGTCTTCAACAACATCGTCGCCAAGATGAACGGCGCGTTCGAGGCCGGGTTCATCGCCTATGCACGCGACAAGCTCGCCAGCGGCTCGGCCGGCTCGGCTCCGCTCGTCACCCTCATCCACAGCAGAGCGGCGCGGGACGATTGGATGCGCCGGCGCATGCCGCGGACGTCGAGCCTCCTGACGGCGTTCATCGAGGATGTGGCCCTGAGGGATCTGAGAGAGTCACTTCAGACGGCGACCTATCTCGGCGGAGACGTCAACAACGACGCCTACTCGATGCACGCGCGGGAGTTCCAGGACGCCGTGGTCCGCCTGTTCACGAAGATCGCGCGCACGCGATCCTATGTCAGCGAGGGCGACCTCACGCCCGACATCACGCGCGTCCGGAGGGCGTTCTTTCATATGACACGCGCGGCGGAGGACCCTGGCGCGCTTCAGAGGTTGCTCGATCAGGTCCAGGGAAGCGCGCGCGAGCGGGCGAGGGTGGAGGCGGCTGTCCAGGCTGTCCGCGCGCGGCTGGAGTTTGCGTGGGGAGCCTGCGAACGCATCTTCAGGACGGCGGCCGCGGAGCTCCTGCGGCTGCCCAGGAGCTAACCGGGCGGCAGTCCGCGCGGCGCTGCGTCGTCTCGACGGGGAGCCGATCTGGGCTCGGCCTGCCCGCGCTGTTCCGTCCGTCGAGCCGCAGGCGATGATTTCCTCATCGAGCCTGCGGCGGCTGCCACAGCCTTTCTCGTTGAGCACACCCGTTTTCTTGTTTTGATGGCGGCGGCGGATCGCATACCCTTCGATCGAACCGGTGAGCCTGGCACAGGGTGAGGGAGGTGCTCGCCGGCTGAACGAAGGAGAGCCCGCCGATGAGTCTCGAGGTGACCTTTGCGTGTGGCGAGGGCCCGCTTTCCGTGCGCCGGTTCTCGGTGCAGGAGGCGGTATCGAGCCTGTTCACCGTCTCGGTCCTCGCAGGATCCGAGAACCCCGCCATCGACCTGGAGGCGATCATCGGCAAGCCGGCGCGCTTGCGCGTCGTCGGCGGCATGTCTCATGCCGGCGCAGGCACCCGCCTATGGACAGGCATCTGCAGCTATGTCGAGCAGGTCCACGCGGTGCAGCCGACCACCGGCCAGACGGCCATATCCAGCTACCACGTGCGCATCGTCCCGGATCTCTGGCTGCTCACCCAGCGCCGCAACTACCGTATTTACCAGCACCTCACGATCCCGGATATCTCCGACCGGCTGCTCGCAGAGTGGAACCTGCAGCCCGTCTGGCAGATCGATCGAGGTCGCTATCCCAAGCTCGAGTACAGGGTCCAGTACGGCGAGAGCGACTACGCCTTCCTGTGCCGCCTCTGGGAGGAGGCCGGGATAGCGTTCACCTTTCCCGACGACGAGGGCGCGGGCTCTCGGCTGACGCTGAGCGATCACCTGCACCAGAACCCGCTGCGCGCGGGGGCGCCGCTGATTTACGCGGACAACCCTAGCCAACCCCTCGACCAGCAGTTCGTCGCCAACGTTCAGCTCTCGCACGAGGTCCGCCCGGGTGCTTACACGATCCGCGACCATGATCTTCGCCGCCCGGCGTTTCCCCTCCTCGGCGAGGCTCGGAAGGCGCCCGCGCCCGAGGACAGGTACGAGCAGTACCACTACCAGCCGGGCGCCTTCTTGATCCACGCGGACAAGGGCGGCGGCACGCCGGCCGCGGACGACAAGGGGGCCACGCGTCACGAGC
Organism: Sorangium sp. So ce836; assembly: GCF_028553905.1. Classification (NCBI taxonomy): domain Bacteria; kingdom Pseudomonadati; phylum Myxococcota; order Polyangiales; family Polyangiaceae; genus Sorangium; species Sorangium sp. So ce836. Next base: position 14,346,517 of record NZ_CP102233.1, read on the forward strand.
AGGCCTTCGGCGCGCGGCTGGCCGAGCGGGCGCTCGGCGCCGAGCGCGTGGATCGCCGCGCGATCTCCTTCGAGACGAACACGATCGACCTCTGGCCCGGCGTCGTCTTCAGCGTCGACGGCCATCCGCACCCCGAGATCGCCGACGGCACGCGGCTGCTCGTCACCGAGTTCTCGATCGACGGCACCCCTGGCGAGGAGTGGTCGATGTCGGGCCGCGCCCTCTTCACGGACGTCCCCTACCTGCCTCCGTTCCGCACCCCCAAACCTCGCGTCGAGGGTGCGCAGTGCGCCACGGTCGTGGGCCGCGCGGGGCAGGAGATACACACCGACGAGTTTGGCCGGGTCCGCGTCCAGTTTCCCTGGGATCGCGAGGGGCATCACGACGACGCGAGCTCGTGCTGGATCCGCGTGAGCCAGGGCTGGGCCGGCACGGGCTACGGGATGATCGTCATCCCCCGCGTCGGCCAGGAGGTCCTCGTCGGTTTCCTGGAGGGGGATCCCGATCAGCCGATCGTCGTCGGGCGCGTCTTCAACGCCACCCAGCAGGTCCCTTACAAGCTCCCGGAGCACAAGACGAGGAGCACCTGGAAGAGCGACTCGTCGCAGGGCGGCGGCGGATTCAACGAGATCATGTTCGAGGACCAGAAGGGGCAGGAGCTCGTCTGGGAGCAGGCCGAGCGGAATCGTCGCCGGCTGGTCAAGAACGACGAGACGATCACCATCGGTCACGATCGCCAGCTGCTCGTGAAGAACGACGAGCACGCGCGCACGCTCGGCAACGTGAAGGTCTATGTCGGCAAGGATCAAGACATCGTCATCAAGCAGGAGAAGCGCGAGCGCGTCGAAGGCAACAGCCACCTCCGCGTCTGGGGGAAGCGCAACCAGAAGATCGGCGGATCGCACTCGCTGATCGTGGGCGGAGATCGCCATGAGGTCGTGGGCAAGAGCCACGCCCTCGCGGCGGCCGAGGAGATCCACGTCGCCGCCGGCACGGCGCTGGTCATCGAGGCGGCGAAGGACCTGACGCTCAAGGGTCCGGGCGGGTTCATTCGGATCGACGCGAGCGGCATCACCATCCGGGGCAACGTCGTGCGCATCAACAGCGGCGGCTCGCCCGGCAGCGGCAAGGGCGCGAGCCCCGAGGAGCCGGCCGAGGCGATGGAGGCCGTCACGGACGACGTGAGCCGGACGCTGATAGGGCAGTGATCGGCGCTTGAGGGTCCACGATCGAACGTCCTCGAGACGAGAGGAGAGGAGGGGAGAGATGCCTCCGGCAGCACGCATCACCGACATGCACACTTGCCCGAAGGTCGAGCCTGGACCGGTCCCGCACGTCGGCGGCCCGGTCCTGAGCGGAGAGGGGACGGTCCTGATCGGCTTCCAGCCCGCCGCGCGCGTCGGCGACAGCGTCACGTGCGTCCCTGCGATCGACAGCATCTCGGCGGGCGAGCCCACGGTGATCATCGGCCACAAGGATGCGGCGCGGATGGGGGATCCCACGTCGCACGGCGGGGTGATCGTGAAGGGGTGCCCGACGGTGCTCATCGGCTCGAGCCCTCAGGCGGAGACCTTGAGGACGGAGAAGCCGTTCTGCGAGGACTGCGAGCGCAAGCGCAAGGAGCGCGAGGCGCGCCGCAACCGGGGGAAGCGCTGATGGCGGCGCCGCGCTGCATCGTCGAGGTCCGGTGGGGGAAGCTCGCGGGCACGAAGGTCGCCATCGACCCCGGCAAGACGCTCCGGGTCGGGCGCGGGGACATGGCGCAGCTCGCGGTGCGGCACGATCCCAGGCTCTCGGCGGTGCACTTCGAGCTCGCGTGGGACGGCGCGCGCTGCGCGCTCCGGGACCTGCGGAGCGCGACGGGCACGCAGCTGAGCGGCGAGCCGGTGGCCGAAGCCGAGGTGGAGCACGGCGCCTGGATCCGCGCTGGCGAAGCCGATTTCATGGTCTATTTCGAGGGCCATACGCCGCCGCCGGACGAGGACGAAGACGAGGTCGACGAGGACGAGCGGCGCCGTCGAGCGAGGCGCCAGGGGCTCGCGGAGCGAGCGCTGGAGACGCTGCGTGACGAGTCCTCGCGCGTTCCTTTGTACGCCGTCCTCGACGCCGCCCGTGACGACCGGATCCTGGAGCTCTTGCGAGAGTCGGTGGAGCGCCACCAGTCGCTCTACGAGGGGACTCCCGGCGAGCCTCTGGAGGACGTGGCGCCGTACCTGGCCGGCCCGATGGATTCGAGCTCGACGCTGCTGTCGCGGCTGGTGCTCGAGGGCTGGGGGAGGCGCTGGGGGATCTACTGCACGAGCCGGGAGCCGTTCCGCGAGGTCCGACGGCACTTCCGGCGGTTCCTGATGGTGGAGCTGGAGACGTCGGGCGAGCGTGTCTATTTCAGGTTTTACGATCCCGGCGTGATCGGCGTCTTCGCTCCCACGTGCACGCCGCTGCAGATCGAGGAGATGCTGAGCGAGAGCGAGCGCATCCTCTACGAGGTCCCCGATCACGGCCTCGCGAGCATCGACGCCGAGCTCGCGACGGCCAAGCGGTCCGCCAGGGCGTCGGAGACGGCGGATGCGCCGTCCGAGGGATGACCAGATGCCCACCCTGAAGCTGACCCTTTCTTCCCGAGAAGACTCGCTGGTCGTGCATCGGTTTGCGGTCCACGAGGCCATCTCGATGCCGTTCTCGATCTCGGTCTGGGCCCGCTCGCCGGATCCCGCCATGGACCTCGGGAGCATCGTCGGCCGTCCGGGGACCTTCCGCGCCGACGCCGGCTACGGCTTCGCGCACCGGCCGGGCGGCCGCACGTGGAGCGGCCTGGTCAGCCGCGCCGAGCAGGTCCACGCCGTCAAGACCGCGGCCGGCCAGCAGAACGTCTCCACGTACCACTTCCGCCTGGTCCCGACCCTCTGGCAGCTCACGCAGCGGCGCAATCAGCGCATTTACCAGCACCTTTCCATCCCCGATATCATCGACCGCCTCCTCGGCGAGTGGCGTATCCAAGCGGTGTGGAGGATCGATCGCGGGCGCTATCCGAAGCTTGACTATAAGGTTCAGTACGCCGAGACCGATTACCTGTTCCTGAGCCGCTTGCTCGAGGAAGCGGGGATCGCCTTCACGTTTGCGGACGAAGAGAGTCACGCCGCTGCGCCGATCTTCAGCGACCGTCTGGAGGCGAACCCACCCCGGTCGGCGCCCCCGATCCTCTATCTTGGCGACGTGAGCGAGGGCGCCGGACGGGAGTTCGTCACCGGCGTGCGTCTCAGCCGCGAGGTGCGTCCTGGTGCCGTGAGCGTACGGGACCATGATTTTCGGCGTCCGATGTTTCCGCTGGCGGCGAGCGCTCGGACGGCCTCTGCCGAGGATCGCTACGAGCAATACCGGTACCGGCCCGGCGCGTTTCTCGTGGAGACCGGCAAGCCGGCCGGCAGCCCGGTCGCCGACGACCAGGGGTTCGCCCGCCATGACTCCGGAGTTGGAGACGAGCTCGTACAGCGCGAGCTCCACGGCGAGCGCGTGGGCGTCCACGGTATCGGCTATGAAACGAACGCCTTCGACATCGTCCCGGGGGTCGTCTTCTCGGTCGACGGCCACCCGCATCCCGAGCTGCCCGCGGCCCGCAAGCTCCTCGTCGTCGAGAGCTCGTTCGAGGGCACGCCAGACGGCGAGTGGACGCTCTCCGGGCAGGCGGTCTTCGCCGATTCGCCGTATCGCCCGCCGCGGCGCGCTCCGAAGCCGGTCGTCCATGGCTTCCAGAGCGCCGTGGTCGTGGGGCCGCGTGGCCAGGAGATCCACACGGACGAGTTCGGCCGCGTCCGCGTGCAGCTCGCGTGGGACCGAGAAGGGCAGAAGGACGACCACAGCTCCTGCTGGATGCGCGTGCATCAAGGATGGGGCGGCGCCGGCTGGGGCATGATCGCGCTTCCGCGCGTTGGACAGGAGGTCCTCGTCACGTTCCTTCAGGGCGACCCCGATCAGCCCGTCGTCATCGGCCGCACCTACAACGCGGTCCAGAGCGCCCCGTACGCGCTGCCCGAGCACCGCACCCGGAGCACATGGAAGAGCGACTCCTCGCCGGGAGGGGGCGGGTTCAACGAGGTGATGTTCGAGGACCTGAAGGGCAAGGAGCTCGTCTGGCAGCAGGCGCAGAAAGACCGGAAGCGGCTGGTCAAGAACGACGAGCAGGGCACGGTGGGTCACGACCGGCAGAAGCTCGTCAAGAACGATGAGTCCGAGCGCGTGGACGGCTATGTCAAGCGAGCGGTGGGCAAGGACGTGGATGCCGTGACGGGGCGCGACAGGCGGGAGCGGATCGAGGGGAGCTGCCACCTGGAAGTGCGCGCGAGCTACCGGGAGGAGGTTCGAGGAACGCAGTCGTGCACCGTTGAGCAAGGTCGACAGGAGCGCGTTGGCGGCCGTTATGCGCTGCGCGCGGCGAAGAAGATCCACGTCGTCGGTGAGGACTTCGTGGGTGAAGGCGCGGACGACGTGACGATCCGTGGACCGGGCGGGTTCATCCGGCTGGATGCGGCGGGGGTCACCATCAAGGGGACGCTCGTCAAGATCAACGTGAGCGGCTCGCCCGGGAGGGGCGGGGGAGCGCACCCGGGGGCGCCGGAGGAGCCGGTGGGGGTGGACGCCGAGGATGCGTGAGTCGTGTTCGCGGTGTTTGATGAATTCAAGTCGACCGATCCAATTCCGGATCTCGGCGTGACGCTCAAGATCCCCAGCGGGCAAGATGTAGTGCTCCGCGCGGATTCCGCTGAAGAGCTTACGCTCGGCGAGCCCCAGATCCGTACTGGTACGGTGGACGCGATCGAGACCTGGGATTCCAGGAAGCCGGCGGTCATTCGCAATCTGACTTCGGTGCTACGCAAATGTCGACGGTATACTCCTTGGATCGCACAGCGCTGGTTCTAGCAAGCATGGCCGCGCGCATCCTGCCAGCTCTTCTAAGATGAATCATGTTCAGAGTCCGCAAAGACCAAATAGCTGCTTTTGAGGAGGCCAATGTTGGCGCGTTTTGTGTCGAAATGGCGCAGCATCTCAGAGATGTCCTACCCGAGGCCGTCGCGCGCTTCGACGATGAGGCACTCATCGACTCGCTGCGTACGCGCCTCGGGCAAGCTCTCTCGTACGGTATTACGGATAGGTTTGATGCGCTGCGATATCTCGAATGCAGCTACGCCTTGGGCTGGGTTGACAATGGCCCGGACGACGAGGCTCACGCCGTATTGGCACAGAATGCATTGAGCGCGGAGGATAAGGTAGACATCATCGAAAAGCGGACGGAGTCGACGTAGGGCGCTGACCAGCGTCGTGACTCAGGAGACCTCAGGCCATGCCCGATACCTATATTGTGCAGACCGGTGATAGTCTTTGGGGCATATCAAAGAAGCTGGGTGTCTCGTTTCAGCAGATTAAGAGCCTGAATCCGTCGCTTAAGCCCCGGAGTCCGCCGTACGGCATCAGCCCAGGTGACGTCATCGTTGTTCCTCCTGCACAAAGGAGGGGCGAAATCAAGAGGACTTGCGAGAAATGCAATGACTGTATCGTCTATCAGTTGGCGAAGCCGTTTTTGATCGCCAAGGCGGTTGATTCCACGATCGTGCCAACTGTGAGCTTGAAGGTCCGTGATGACGTCCTGCATGGCGGCATCATGCCGCTCGGTCAGGACATAACCCACTCGTCTAGCAGAGCACTGTTGGACGGCTACCCTGCTACCAGCAACGACGAAGCGACGTTGAGGGACGCAATGCTGCGGCTCCTCGACGTTTTTGCCTTCTACGACCGCGACGAGATGGCAAAGAGGTTATTTGATAAATTTTTGGAGAAGAACGGCCAGGTGACAATATTCACCGATGATGGGCTCGATATGGCGGTCCAGGCCAGCTCCAATTTTATTGCGTTTTCTGACAGGACTCTGGCGGCACCCGGAACAAATGGGACCGATCCGACGAAGCCAAGGATTCATCAACGGCTCAAGGATGCTGGCTGGGACATCAATAACGTCAAGACCATCGAAGGCCTCGGCGTGCCCGCTTTCAATGAAGGCACTAAGACGCCCGCTCCGCTCTTCAACTCGGGAGACTGGGCGAACGGGCTGGCGGTGATGATCAACGGTGTACAATATGTGTATGTGTATGTTGAAAAATATAGCTATGACTCTTGCAAGGGTAAATACGAGATCGGTCTCAAGTTTGTCCTCTACGATGTCTTCGGGCTCGATGATGACGATTTGAGAGAATACGGTGTCGCTCGAGGAGTCGATTCGATTTTTCTTGCCCCAAGAGGCATCACCGCCTGGTGGCAGCTGCAGCATCAATTCGGCTATGCGCCGGTTCTGACAAGGGCCGTGGTGCATAAAACGTATACGGTTTCGACGGTTGGTCAGTGAAACACGGTGGTGTGGTCTGATTGGGCACAGAGCTTTGGCGGTAAAGAATATTCGTGTGATTTCGAATCGAGTGGATCCCGATCCGAATTGCGGCGCGTTCCGATGCTCTGGCCGTCGCCCCCCGGGCGTGGGACCAGCAGGAGGATGCGTGCGCGGGGCAGCAGTCTCCGTTGTGGGGAGCGCTGTTGTGCCGATCTTCTCCGCATCGAACACCCTGTTCGATGAGAGAGTTTACAGGGTCAGCGAGAGCGTTTGGCAATAACATCGGCGCCGTGCTCATTGCGTCTACGCCGCGATGAGGTCCTTGCAGCCGGCGCCGAGCTCCCAGGCCGAGATCTCGAATTCGCCGGTCGTGCTCGTGTCGTAGCCGGTGGGCACATGGTGCATGTCGTGGTACCGCACGACGCGCCGTGCGCGCCCACGTGGCGCGCGTGCACGCCCGGGTGTTCGGGAACGGAACGCTCGCGGCGGTCGTCCCTACTGTGTTCACGCTGGACGCTGGCAGGAGCGTGCGTTGCGGCCGGCGGAGGATGCCGCCGCGCCCGATCTGTCCCTCAGGCCGCGGCGCGCCGCGCGCGGTGCCGGCGCAGCGCGAGGCTCACGAGCCCGATCGGCGTCACGACCAGCGCGAGCGCGAGCCCCACGGCGGCCCCCGCGAGCCCCGCGAGGGTCGCGAGCGCCAGCCAGAGCGCGTCGCCCACCGTCGCGCCGGACGAACGCGCGTCCACGCGCATCTCCCGGCGGAGATCGCCGACCGTCCGATCGAGCAGCGCCTCGAACGGCCGGCCATACAGGCTCTCGCCGCGGCGGCCGCGGAGGAACGCGCGCACCGTCCGGCGCGGGGCCGAGAGCAGCCCCGCGAAGAGGCCGCCCAGGTTGAGCTGCCACGCCGCGACGAAGCCCTTGCAGCCGGCGCCGAGCTCCCAGGCCGAGATCTCGAACTCGCCGATCGTGTTCGTGTCGTAGCCCGTGAGCACGTGATGCAGGTCGTGGTACCGGACCGCGCGCACGCGCGCCCGGGTGTTCGGGAACGGGACGGGCAGGGGGCCGAGCTTGAAATCGACCCACGCGTCCCCGTACCCGCCGTCCGCGCCGAACCCGTTCACCTCGAAGTAGATCGCCCGCGCCTCCCGCATCGTGAGGCCCTCGTCGTAATGCACCAGCGCCATGGCACCACCCTCCGTGGATGACTGAGGTCACTGACCATGGTCATTCTTCGAGCCGGCATTGTCAAGCCCGCCATGCTTGACTCGTAACCGCGCGCGGCAGCACATTGCGCAAACGATGAGCAAGGTCAGTCAAGGCGCGGCGAGGCGCCGGAAGGCAGCCGCGTCCCCGGCGGCAGCCGCGTCCCCGGCGGGACCCGCCTCGCCGCCGTCCCGGTCCGCGCCGGCGCTCGAGCGTGCCGGCCGCGCCCAGCAGAAGCTCGACACCCGCCGCCGCATCCGGGACGCGGCGTGGGCGCTCTTCACCGAGCTCGGCTACGACGGCACGACGACCAAGGCGGTGGCGGAGCGCGCGGAGGTCGCGGCGGGGACGGTGTTCGTCCACGCGCGCGACAAGGCCGACCTGCTCATGATGGTGATGCACGACCGGCTCGCGGCCGCGGTCGACGCGGCGTTCGAGACGCTGCCGCGCAAGGACCCCCTGCTCCCTCAGCTGCTCCACGTGTTCCAGCAGCTGTTCGCGATGTACGGCGAGCAGCCGCTCGTGTCGCAGGCGTTCGTGAAGGCCTTCCCCGGCGCGTCGGGCCCGAACGGCGAGCGGCTGAACGCCCTCACCTTCGCGTTCCTGCACCGCATCGCGGCCCTCGTGCGCGACGCCCAGGCGCGCGGCGAGGTGGCCGGCGACATCGACCCGCTCGGCGCGGCGCACAACATCTTCGCCCTCTACTTCGCGGCGCTCCTGTCCTGGCTCAGCGGCTTCGCGACGCTCGGCGCGGCGCTCGATCCGGTGCTGAAGAGCTCCCTCGCCCTCCAGGTCCGGGGGCTCCGCGCGTGAGGCACGCGCCGGGCGCGCCTCCCCGGCCCCGCCTCCCCGGCCCCGCCCTCGTCACCGGCCGTCCCCGGGGCGCGCCGGCGTCACCGGCCGTCCCCGAGGCGCGCCGGCGTCACCGGCCGTCCCCGGGGCACGCCGGCGTCAGCGCGCCTCGCGCTCCGCCAGGCCGCCGCGGAGCGCGGCGAGCACCTCGGCGTGGACGCGCGGATCGCCGGCGGCCACCACGTCGCCGGCGCTCGCGGCGTCGAGCGGGCGACCCTCCCAGTCCGTCATGAGCCCGCCCGCGCCGGCGATCACGGGGACGAGCGCCGCGAAATCGTGGAGCTTGAGCCCGTACTCGACGACCACGTCGACGCTGCCGCTCGCCACGAGGCCGTACTGGTAGCAGTCGCCGCCGTAGCTCACGAGCTTGGCCCGCGACGCGACCGCGCCGAAGGCGCGCGCCGCCGCCGCCGCGAAGTACTGCGGGCCCGTGGTGGAGAGGCGCGCCAGCGAGAGCCCCGCGCAGGCGCGGACGCGCGCCGGGCTGCCGTTCCAGAGCGTCGGCCGGCCCAGGACGCCGAGCCAGCGATCGCCGAGGACGGGCTGGTCGATGACGCCGAGCACCGGCCTCCCCCGGTGCAGCAGGCCGATGAGCGTGCCGAAGAGCGGCTTGCCCGTGATGAACGCCTTCGTGCCGTCGATGGGATCGAGCACCCACACGTGCTCCGCCCCCTCGTTCTCGCGGCCGAATTCCTCCCCCACGATCCCGTGGCCCGGCGCGTGTGCCGCGAGCAGCTCCCGGATCGCCGCCTCGGCCTCGCGGTCCGCGATCGTGACCGGGCTCGCGTCGGCCTTGTCGTCGGCCTCGATGCCCTTGCGGAAATACCGCCGGATCACCGCGCCGCTCGCGTCCGCCAGCCGCTCGGCCAGATCGACAAGGTCTTGGGAAGGCGTCATCGTCTCGTCCTCCTCGAGGTCCCCCCGGAGCGAGCCCCGCGGGCCCGATCCAGTACGCGCTGCGCGCGCGCACCGCAACGGCCGCGGAGCCCGGCTCAGGCCCGCTGCGCGGTCGCCGCCTCGCCCGGGCGGCGGGGTGGCGCCCCAGGCTGCGGCTCGACGGCGCCCGCGGACAGGCGCGCCCGCAGGTACGCCCCCACGGCGTCCGCGCCCCGGGCGCCTTCCGGGTGATACTCGGCCAGGACCGGCCCGTTGTGCGGCATGTCCCGCAGCACGTCGAGCGTGACGTCGACGCCCGCCTCGCGGGCGCGCCGCGCCAGCTCGAGGCCCTCGTCCCGGAGGCGCTCGGCGTCGCCGACCTGGACGAACAGCGGGCCCAGGCCGTCGAGGCGCGCGTGCAGGGGGGACAGCCGGGGGTCGTCGAGCGGGATCGCGCCGGCGAAGTCGCGCGCCTGGCGCGCGAGCCCTTCCCGGGTGCCGTAGTCGGTCGGGTCGTTCTCGCGCGTCGAGGCGCTGCTCGCGGTGAGATCGAGCCAGGGGGAGACGAGCGCGGCGCAGCGCGCCTGCTCGCCGCGATCGCGCAGCGCCAGCTGGGCGACGAGCGCGAGGTTGCCGCCGGCGGAGTCGCCGGCGAGCGCGATCTCGCCCGGCGCGTGGCCCCGCTCGACCAGCGCGCCGAAGGCGGCGAGCGCGTCCTCGAGCTGGGCGGGATACCGATGCTCCGGCGCCAGCCGGTAATCGATCCCCACGACGCGCGCGCCGCTCGAGAGCGCGAGCCGCGCCATGAGCTCCGCGTGGGTCTTCGTGGATCCGAACAGGTACGAGCCCCCGTGGAGGTAGAGCACGACGCCTCGATCCATCGCGCCCGGCGGCTCGAACCACACGGCGGGCACGCCCCCCAGGACATCGGCCGTGCGCTCGACGCGGCGGACGGCCTTGTCGGGAGAGAAGCGCGCGTCCAGATCGGCCCGGACCTTCGGATAGGGCCAGCCGAGCATGTCGATGAAGTCGCGGCGGAGCGCCCGGACCACCCACTCGAAGCCAAAGCCCCAGGTCGGCCGAGCGGGGCCGCGGCGGGCGCGCTCGACGGCCGTCTCCACGAATGCGAGACTGAAAATCTTCATGAGACGCAGCACCATGGTGAGGACCGTAGCCCACGCCCCCTTCGGGCGCGGCGGCCGGGCGCGCCAGATCGCGCGGCCTCGCGCGCCATCCCGGTCGCCCCATGAAGCCGCGCGGTAGCGGCGGCGCCGGCATCTCGGGCGCGATGGCCCTGCGCCTCGTGCGGTTCTGCGCGGACCGCGCGATCGACACGGCGCCGCTCCTCGGCGTGCTCGGCGCCACCGAGGTCGAGCTCCGGCGTCCCGCGTGCCGCGTCCCGTACGCCGCGCTCGACCGGGCCATCGAGGCCGCGGCCTCGCGCGTCGGCGCGGCGGGCCTCGGGCCCGCGCTGGCGCGCGTGCGCGACGAGGAGACCTACGGCGTCGCCGCGCTCCTGCTGCTCGCGGGGCCTTCGTTCCGCGACGGCCTCGCCCGCGCGGTCGCCTACCAGCGCGTGTGGGGCGACGGCGAGCGCTTCGCCCTGAGCGCGCTCCGCGGCGGGCTCGCCGTCCGCTTCGAGCACCCCGGGCGGAGCGCCCTGGCGCGCGCGGTGCTGGCCGAGTGCGCGCTCGTGGAGATCGTCGACGCGGTGCGGCTGCTCACCGGCAGGCCCGCGGAGGGCCACGCCGCGCGGCTCCGGCACGACCGGCTCGGCCCCGACGACGCGCTGCGCGCGGCGCTCGGCGTCGCGCCGGCGTACGGCTGCGCCGAGAGCGCGCTCGTCTTGCCGGCGGAGGTGGCCGGGCGCCCGGTCGCGGCGCCCCCGGAGCTCCTCGGGCGCGCGCTCGAGCGGATCGCGCGCACGGCCGTCGCCGCGCTCCCCGCCTCCGCGTCGCTCGCCGACCGCATCGCCTCGATGCTCCGCGCCGAGCTCGACGTCGCCGCCCCGCGGCTCGAGAGCGTGGCGCGGCGGCTCCACATGAGCGCCCGCACGCTGCAGCGCCGGCTGCAGCGCGAGGGCACGAGCTTTCAGGATCTCGTCGACCGCGAGCGCCGCGCGCGCGCCCTCGACCTGATCGACCGCGGGGCGAGCGCCAAGGAGGCGGCGCTGCTCGTCGGCTTCGCCGAGCCGGGCAGCCTCGCGCGCGCCCGCAAGCGCTGGAGCGCGGGCGCGCGCGGCGCCTGAGCGGCGTCGCCCGCCGGCGCCGCTTCCGCGGATCGCCGCGGAGGATCGGATACGCCATCAGGAGGCTCAGCCACACGACCCGGAGCTTCGGATCGGCCAGCGTCTCGAGCGGGATCTCGAGTCGCTCGTTCGCGGGCTCCACCTCCCGACCGTTCTGCGAGAGCGGATGCCCACCCCCGGCCCGTGCTCGGCGCTTCGCGCCTGCGCGCGGTCCGCCCCTCCCAAATCGCGCGCTCCGCGCGCTCAGGGAGGGGTGCGCCGTCGGGGACCTGCGGCCGGGGTGTGAGGTTCGGAGATGGTAAAGCGTGCACGGCGCGATAGCCCCGGTGAAGAGGAGCTCACTTCCAGAATACCCACCATCGCTTGGTGCCTGCCCCGCTTCGATCCGACTCCGCGAAGATGACAGGGGGGACTCGCTCGACCTCCCGCCCCTCCTCGAAGACCAGCCTCTCCTCGTCCATGCGGTAAACCTGGAATACGTTGTACGACTCCCCCGACGCGAGCTCGGCCACGACTTGAATGGCGTCGACATCCTCCGATGCGCCTTGGGGGCGGACCCGCACATCTCGATAAACAGCAGCCGCTCTGATCTGCTTTGCCGATGCCTTCTGCTTCAACGCCATGATGAGCAGGTTCGAACCTTCGGTGCCGCCCTGCGTTGCCACCCCGATGTCGTACTTCCCGTTCGGCTGGACTGCGATGAACCCGGGAATGAACGATCCCTGTTGCAGCAGCGCGTGCCTCGCCACGTCGAGCGAGCGCTCGACGAGCCGCTGAATCTCGAATCGCTTCGCGTGAGGGTCTTTGCTCATGGATCGCCTCTCTTGTCTCCAATAACGGGTCCACCTGCCCGCGAGGCCCAATGAGCCGCGAGCGAAGCCGACACACCGTTACAGCATGACGTGATGCCCGGCAAGGAGAGGCCGGACGGACGACGGCGGAGGACACAGACTCCGAGCCGGGCGAGCATCCCTTCGCTTTCACTTACGGCATAATGCCGAGGGCGAAGAGCGCATCCGCCCAGAGCGGCCAGAGCGTGCGGTACGGGTGGGTCGCCAGCACCACGCCGCCGCTCGGCAGGCGTTGCACGTGAAAGGGGGCGTCCCCGCGGTCAGCGCTGTCTTGTCACCCTCGTGCAGGTGGACCCATGAGAGGGCGAGATCGCGCGCAACCGACGCGGTGTCCGAAAGAGCGAAGGACGGCAGAGAGAGAGAGGATGCCCACCCCGGCCCGTGCTCGGCGCTTCGCGCCTGCGCGCGGTCCGCCCCTCCCAAATCGCGCGCTCCGCGCGCTCAGGGAGGGGTGCGTTGCCCAGCATTTCCAGGTGCGGAACCTGCAAGGGAGAGTAGGCGGGCGCCCTGCGTCATGACGTGATGCCCAGCAAGAAGAGGGCGTCGGCCCAGAGCGGCCACAGCGTGCGGTACGGGTGCGTCGCCAGCATCACACCGCCGCTCGGGAGGCGACGGACGTGGTAGGGGGCGTGTTGCTCGAGAAACCGGACGTGTTTGCGCGTGGTGAGGTCCACGTCGTGCACGGGCGCGCCCTCTGCGATTATCTTCATGATCTCGCGGGCATAGGGCTCCACGGCGCGCCAATCATCGTCCGGGAGCGCCGACGCCTCAAGCGCGTCGAGAAGCACTGCCGGTGCAGTATCAATGGCCTGTAGAACCGCTTCCCGCGATACCTCAGCGCCGCCTTTGACCGCGATGCGCGCCCCGTGTGGAGCAGCGTCGACGCGCGCACGCAGCGCGTCCATCGACAACCCCGCGGCGCGTTCCACCTTGTCGTCGTCGTGCAGGTGCACCCACGAGAGAGCAAGATCACGCACGACCTCCGTGGCCGTCGCGTGGTAGGTCGCGCCGATTTCGATCGGGGCGCCCCAGTGCCCGAGCTTCGTACATCCTCCGGTCGTTACGCGTCTGCTCGCGCCCGGCGCGCATAGGCGGAGCAGGAGATCCTCCACGTCCTCCTGGACAACGAGTGACGCCATGGCCGCCTCAACCTCGATCGATCTCGCACTGGCGAGCACGCCGACGGGCAGGCGAAGCGGGAGCAGTTCCTCCTTGTCGAATGGCGACATGCCGAGAGGACCTGAGGCGCCGCGGCGAAGCTGCCCGTCGCCGCAGCAGTGGCTGCTGAAGCCTAGCGCACGTCCGGAGCTTAGCGTCACACCGAAAGACGCCCAAGCGTACGCGTCCGTGCCGAACTGGGCATGCAGCGTCGCAGCGACTTCGTCGACAGGAATCTCATCACGCCATGTCGAGAATATCGACAGGCTGCTACAGATCCGCCGCGGGTGAACGAGAGCCGACAGCGCCGCTGCAAATGCGTCGATCCTATCCGACTCGTCGCACCACGCGAAGAACGAAGGAGTTGATTCCCTCAAAATCCGCTGACCGCTTGACTCGCTCATATCTCGATGATCCTAACAAAATGCTTGAAGCCCTCTCCGGAAATCTGAACGGTCCGGCCTGTGGACTTGTCGAATAAATATCCATTGTTGGTGATCTTGTTGTGATCGTCGAACGCCACGCCCTTCTTGATGATTATCTCGACTCTTGCGACGTCGCCGGCGAGTCCCTTCTCTTTCAGCGCCTTCAGGGCGTTCGTCAACTGCTTGATCGCTTCCTGGACGTGCGTCCCACTTTTTGCCTCGCTCACTGCGAGCTTATTCCCTGTGGTTACCGTCACAAAATCGGGCGCCTTCGCGGCATCGCTGTAGGCAGGAGCGTTCCTCGGGATACCCAGCACCGTGCGCACTCCGTCATCGCCAACGCCGATCAGCGCCCGCCCATCGTCCAGAAGGAACTTGGCCGCCTTCTTCTCGAAGGCGTCGATCAGCTTGGTGGTGACCGCCCCGCGCAGCGTCTTGTACGATGTGCGCCGCGATGCGCGCAGCGCTGTCGCGAGCTCCTCGCCCATCTGCGCGATCTCCTCGGCGACCCGGATCGCTTCCGGCGTCATCCCGCCGGCGCGACCGACCGCGCGCCACATCGGTCCGACCGCCCCGAGCCCGAAGCCCACCCCCGAGAAGATCCGCTCCTCGTCGCTCAGCGCCTGCCCCGACGGCAGGCACCACGCCTTCCCGCTCACCGCCTCGCACAAGTCGAGCGCCGGCCCGACCACCGGCACGAACCCCACCCCGATGCGCGTCGTCGCGTGCACCAGCGTCTGCATCACCTCCGCGTACGCCTCGAAGCCCTCGCCGACGGTCGACATCGCCCCTGCGAACGCGCTGATCGTCTGGTAGAGCTGCGTCTGCTCCAGATCGAGCGCGTCGCCGGTCCACTGGTTCAGGCTGTCCTTCATCTGGTCCGCGAGCGCGTCGAACCGTGGCTTCAGCACCGTGTCCACCTGCGCCCGCAGGTCCGCCGGCACCGGCGAGTCCACGAACCAGTCCGACGCATCCATGAACCGCCGCACGTACGCCGTGAGCCGGTTCTGCGCCTTCAGGAAGGCGTTCGTCTCCGCCAGCGACACCCCCATCCGGTCGCGCAGCGCGATCTCCAGCGCCGCGCTGTTCTCACGCCACGCCCGCACGTTCGCCACGAAGTCGGCCCGCGCGACCACCACCCCGCCGCTCACGTCGGCCTCCAGCGCCGCGATCACCGCGTCCGCGTACGCCGCGTACGGGTCCCTCCCCTCCTCGAACGCCCCGTCCACCTCCGCGATGTCGGGCACCTCCACCCACGGCACCTCGCTCTCCCCGAGCGCGTAGTTCCACGGGTCATCCGGATCCCACCCCTCGGCGCGCGCGTCCTGCGTCGCCAGGTCCGCCACCTCGTCCGCCTGCGCGCCAAACTCGTCGAGCAACCGCCCGAGCTCGTCCTCGAGATCGCTGACGCTCTTCTTCAGGTCATCGACGAGCTGCTCCATCGCCGCCCGTGTCTCCGGGTCGACCACGTCCTTGTACCGGTCCAGGATCGCGTCGAGGTCGGTCCGCGAGATCTCGTCCAGCGGCCGGCTCACCAGATCGTGCAGCTCGGTATCGAGCTGCCGCAGCAGATCCATCCTCGCCCGGAGGTCCGCTACCTTGGCCGCGTTGCGGAGGAGCGCCGCCATCAGCTTGGCGACCGCGACCTCCAGCTCCGCGATGTCGCGCGCCAGTGCCGGGTTGATCTCCGCGAGGCTCAGGTCGAGGGTCGTGTCACCCGAGAACGCCACCCCACGGCGCCGGACGTCGAAGAGCGGCTTGTTCAACCCGAGCGGCACCGACACGAGGTTCACCACCTCGCGCGCGTCGACGCACGTGTCGTCGCCGCTCTCCGTGTAGACGTGGAAATGGAAGTCGTTCGCGCCCATGCGGAGCAGCACCGAATCGAACGCCGCCTCCATCCGATTGCTCTCCGAGCCGTCATCGTGGAACACGAACTCGCCCGGGACCTCGTAGGTGGGGAGCGGCGTCTGGTTCACGCGGAAATAAGGCGCTCCAGGGACGGCGAGCTCGGGCGTCACGCACCTCGCGTTGAACTGCATGGAGACCCAGTCGAGGCTGTACGGCGTGCCGGCCCGCGCGAACGACGGCGACAGCACCGCCAGCGCTGTGACCAGCGCGACGAGCCTCTGGAACACCGCGGCGCAACAGCGGCGCAGCGCGACATCCTCCGACCGGCTCATGTCCCCTCCGCCCCGCGCACGGCGGCGTCATACGCGATCGCGGCGCCCTTCACGTCGCCCGCGTCCAGCCTCGCCTGCGCGGCGTCGAGCGCCGCCGTGGTCATTCCCTTTTCCCGCAGCGCCGCCAGGCCCGCCGCGATCTTCCGCGGCAGGCCGGTCCTGAGCTCCGCCTCCGCGGCGTCGAACCGCCCTCGCAGCGCCGCGCACCCGGCCTCGCGCCACGACGACCCTGCCGCCTCGCAGAGCGGCCGCATCTGCACCAGCGCCACGAGCTCCCCGCACCGCTCCGCCAGCAGCGGCAGCCCCACCTTCTCGCTCACCGGCGGCGCCGCCGACAGCGCCTCCACCCGCGCGCGCGCTCCCTCGCCGAACACCTCCGACGCCCTCTCGAGCCGCGACCGCGCGATCGCCTCGTGCGCCCCTTCGTCCCCCTCCAGCACGCGGAGCGACTGCCGGCGCAGCGCGATGCCGCCGAGCAGCGCCGTCGCCGTCGCATCGCTCCGGGCGACCCGCCGCTGCGCATAGCCCAGCATCGCGCTCAGCGAGCGCAGCGCCCCCGACGTCATGTCCGGCACCACCGCGCCGTGGGTCGCGAGGACCTCCTCGTGCGGCGCGATCGCCTCCTCGAACGACACCGCGAGCGCCTGGAGCTCCGCCGACAGCGTCATGATCTCCGCGGCGAGCTCGTTCGGCGCCCGGCTCGCCTCGCGCGCCGCCGCGAGCACCGCCTGCTCCGCGCCGTCGAGTTCGTCGATGCCTGACCGCGACGCCTGCTTCGACAGCGCCGCGTACGCCGCCGTCTCCGCCGCCTCGGTCGCGCGGTACGCGGCGAAGCTCGCCGCGACGCCTGCGTATCTGGATTGCAGCGGCGCGGCATCGCTCCGGGCCTGGTCGAAGATCGCCTGCACGACCGCCATCGCCTGTTTGTCGGCCGCCAGCGCGGCCACGAGCGGCTCCTTCTCGACGCTCGCCTTGTCGGTCATCGCCTGCTGGAAGTTGTCGGCCGCGCGGACCGGCTCCTCCTCCAAGATCGCCTCCTGGCGCTGCCTGGACTGCGAGAGCAGCCCGAGGAGCCTGCCGTGCAGGGTCGCCCGGAGCGACTCGGCGTTCTTCTCCTCGTCGCGCACGTAGGCCACCGCCCGATCGATGAGATCGAACCAGGCCCGGAGCGCCGCCTCGTTCGCGGCGAGATCGTCGAGCATCGCGCCGCTCGGCTCGAGCGCCCAGATCTGGATCGGCAGCTCTCCGTCCGCCTCGGCCTTGCTCCACGCGCTGCCCGGGCCCTCGCTCGCGTCCACGCAGTGCTCGACCACGCTGGTGTTCGATTGCGCGCAGAACCGGCTGGGCGCGTGCTCCTCGCGCCCCCACAAGCACCCGCACGCCGTCGCGCCGAGCGCCAGGGCGGCCACGGCCGCCACGAGGATCGCCTTCCGCCTCGTGTTCCTTCTCATGCTCATTGCCTCCACCCCGCGATCTTTCTCGCCGCGCACGCTCGCCCGCTCGTATGAGCAGAAGCAAGCGTCCACACCAAGGCGGTAGGACATTGCTCGGCCGAGACGCCCGCCCCGAGCGCCATTCCGTCCTTCCTCGACGCGCGGGCCATCGCTGGACGGGAAGGCCGTCGCCTCGCGGGAGCATCGCGGGAGCAGTCCTGGTGGGTCCGACGGGAGTCCTCGATGACGCCAAGGCCGCCGTCCACAGGAGCGCAGGGGACGTACCGGGTGTGGCGCTCGACGCCGGAGCCGCTCCGCGGGCGACGAGCGCGGGGCGAGACGACGCCGGAGCCGCTCCGCGGGCGACGAGCCCAGGGCGAGACGACGCCGGAGCCGCTCCGCGGGCGACGAGCGCAGGGCGAGACGACGCTGGAGCCGCTCCGCGGGCGACGTGCCCAGGGCGAGACGACGCCGGAGCCGTCGGAAAGGCGAGGTCCGGCGGCGCCGGAGCTGCCGAGCGCTTCGGAAGGGCTTCGCCCGCGGCGATGGCCGAGGGGAACGGCTCGGAGCGCGGCTCGCCGCGGGATCATCGCGTTTCCCGGCCGTGGCAGCGCGATTCGGGGGGCGTGAGGGCCGCTCGCAGGCGCGGCCGGCGGTCAGCCGCCTTCGAGCGGCAGCGGCGATTCGGGCGAGGCGGGCTCCTCGGCGGGCAGCGCGCCGTCCTCCTCGGCCGCGGTCCGGCCGGGCCTGCGGCCTGACGGGCGCACCTTGGCGGCGAGATCCTCGAGGCCGGCGAACGTGAAGCTCGCGGCGAGCAACGCTGCGCCCTGGCCGAAGCTCTTGTCGCTCTTGCGCATGGCACTCTGCTTCGCGCGCAGCGTCGCCTCCTTCTCGCGCTCCTCGGTCGCGACCTTCGCGAGCGCCTTCTTCAGCGCCGGCAGCTCGGCCGCGACGCCCGGCGGCGCCGCGTCGGCGCCTGTTCCACGCCCGGCGGCGCCGCGTCGGCGCCTGTTCCACGCCCGGCGGCGCCGCGTCAGCGCCTGTTCCACGCCCTCCGGCGCCGCGTCAGCGCCGCTTCCGCGGATCGCCGCGGAGGATCGGATACGCCATCAGGAGGCTCAGCCACACGACCAGGAACTTCGGATCGGCCAGCGTCTCGAA
This sequence comes from Sorangium sp. So ce836, assembly GCF_028553905.1. Lineage (NCBI taxonomy): Bacteria > Pseudomonadati > Myxococcota > Polyangiales > Polyangiaceae > Sorangium > Sorangium sp. So ce836. The sequence continues at coordinate 14,365,283 of NZ_CP102233.1, forward strand.
CGGGATCTCGAAGCGCTCGTTCGCGGGCTCCACCTTGCGCTGCTGCGCCTGCGCCGTCGCGGGGGCCACGACCTCGGGCAGCCGCCTCCCGCCGATCTCGACGTTCGTGCCGCCCGTCGCGGGCAGCCTCGGCAGCAGGGCGCCCTCGGCCGCCAGCGCCTGCTCCTCGGGGGTCCGCTGCGTCGAGAGATCCGGATCGACGATCACCGCCGCCGGCTCGAGCGCCTCCTGGCCCTCGCCGCCGCCGCGAGGCGTCGCGGTCGCGATCCGCGCGTCCTGCTCCGGCTCCTCCGGGCGGTCCACCGGGGCGTAGCGCGGCGCGACCTCGCCGGGCCTGCGGGCGCGGAGCTCGACCGTCACCCGGGTCGGGATGTACACGCGCCGCACCTCCTCGGCCGGGACCACGGTGTCCTTGACCGACGCGGGCGCCCCGGCGAGCTCGGGCACCTTCGCGCGCGCGGCGTCGATCGCCGCCTGCTCCGCGTCGATCGCCGCCCTGCAGCCCGGGAGGGACGGATCGAAGTCGAGCCCGACGGCGCTGGCGCCCCCCTTCCTCACATCCTGGTTCGCCGTGCACTCCCGGAGCACGCGCTCCGCCACGGCGTCGTCCTCCCGGTGCAGGAGCGCGAGCGCGAGCTCCTTGCGATCGTCGATGCCGTTCGCGACCTCCGGCCGGGCGACGAAGCGGTAGCGCACGCGGAGCGCGACGTTGCGCTGCCCCGCGGCGTCGACGACGGTCACGGCCTCCTTGAGGAGGTTGTCCGTGGTCGCGCCCTGGACCTCGCGCCGGCTCACCATCACCCGGGACCGCCGCAGCCCGGTGAACACCGAGCGCGTCTGCGCCCGCACGCGCTCGAGGATCTTGAAATCGCTCGTCTCGGTCGGGACGTAGACGTAGCCCTCGAACTGGAGCAGAGCGGGCGGACGCTTCATGTCCTCGTTGCCCGTCGCCTTGCCCCGATCGCTGCACCCCGCGAGCGCCAGCACCCCGATTACCGGGACAACGCGGACTACTGCACGGAGAAGTGCCACCACAACAGATCTCCCCGACGGCGAGGGTGCAACCTCGGTGAATCTAGCGCCGCCACCCTCCTGAAGAAACCCTTACCCTCCGGAAAAACCGAGCGAGGATGCGGGGATCGCAGCCAGCGACCTGAACGTGAGGACCCGGCGCGCGGCGTCCGACCTCGGGTCATGTCTCGACCCGTGAACGCGTGAGCCCCCACCCTGGGAGCGCGCGTCGCCACGGGTGAGCCCCCACCCTGGGAGCGCGCTTCGCCGCGGGTGAGCCACCCTGGCATCGCGCGTCGCCGCCCTCCCGCGGCGCCGCGGGAGGGCGGCGCCGCGGGAGGGCGGCGCATCGAGCGCGGCGACCGCGCCGCGACGCGGCCGCGGCCCGCGCGTCGCTCTGCAGCGCGGTGGGGGATTGCCCTTTCGAAAATCGGATCCATTTGGTCGCCGAGATGAACACGGAAAGCCAGAACCCCGAAACCAGCGGTGCCGAGCCCTCGGGCGCGGCGCCGGGCCCCCAGCCGCCCGCGTCGACCGCGTCCGAGGAGGCCAAGGCCGCCGGCGCGGTCGAGCTCCCCTTCCAGGCCGAGGTGCAGCAGGTCCTCGCGCTCGTCATCAACTCGCTCTACGCGAACCAGGAGGTCTTCCTGCGCGAGCTCATCTCGAACGCGTCGGACGCGCTCGACAAGGCCCGCTTCCTGGCCCTCACGCGCGAAGGGGTCGCCGAGCAGGTCGGCGAGCCCGCGATCCTCATCACGCTCGACGACGCGGCCCGGACCCTCACCATTGAGGACAACGGCATCGGCATGACCCGCGACGAGGTGGTGCAGAACCTCGGCACCATCGCCCGGTCGGGGTCGCTGGAGTTCCTGAAGGCCAACGCCGAGGCCGCGCAGCAGCAGAAGAAGGACGGCGGCAAGCTCCAGCTCATCGGCCAGTTCGGCGTCGGCTTCTACGCCGCGTTCATGGTCGCCTCGCGCGTCGACGTGCAGACCCGCTCGATGCTGCCCGGCGCCGAGCCCGTCCTGTGGCGCTCGTCCGGCGCCGGCTCCTTCACCGTGGCGCCCGGCGACCGCGAGCACCCCGGCACGAAGATCGTCCTCCACCTCAAGGACGACGCGCGCGAGTACACGAAGGCGTGGCGGATCAAGGAGATCATCCGCAAGTACTCGGATTTCGTTCATTTCCCGATCAAGGTGAACGACGAGGTCGCGAACCGCTCGGCCGCCCTCTGGACGCTGCCGAAGTCGCAGATCACCGAGGAGCAGCACGCGGAGTTCTTCCGGCACGTGACCGGCGGCTACGAGGGGGAGAAGCCGCTGCTCACGGTGCACCTGTCGATCGACGCGCCGGTGCAGTTCCACGCCCTGCTCTACGTGCCCGAGAAGGCGCCGCCGGACATGTTCCACAAGGACCGCAGGGCGGTGCGCCTCTACGCGAAGCGGGTCCTCATCGTCGAGGAGTGCGACAAGCTCACGCCGATGTACCTGCGCTTCCTGCGCGGCGTCGTCGACTCCGAGGACCTGTCGCTGAACGTCTCGCGCGAGATGCTCCAGGAGAACCGCACGCTCTCGCAGATCGAGCAGCAGATCGTCAAGCAGGTGCTCAAAGCGCTGAAGGACCTCTCCGAGTCGGATCCCGAGCGGTACGCGACCTTCTGGAAGGAGTTCGGCCGGGTCGTCAAGGAAGGGGTCACCAACGACTGGAAGAACAAGGACGCGATCGCCGAGCTCTGCCGGTTCGAGTCGATGAACACGGAGGCGGACAAGCTCATCTCGCTCCGCGACTACGTGGAGAAGATGCCGGAGGGGCAGAAGGAGATCTACTACGTGACCGGCCTCGGCCGCCGCGCGGTGGAGCAGAGCCCGCACCTCGAGGCGTTCCGCAAGCGCGGCTACGACGTGCTGTTCCTCGTGGATCCGGTCGACGAATGGCTGGTGAAGGCGCTGAACGAGTTCGACAAGCGCCGCCTCAAGAGCGTGACGCACGGCGACGTCGACCTCGGCGAGGAGCCGGAGAAGAAGGACCAGCCGGAGGAGTCGGTGGACGCCGCCGTGGCGGCGGTCAAGGCGGCGCTCGGCGACCAGGTGAAGGACGTGCGCGTCTCGCGCCGCCTGACCGACAGCGCGAGCTGCCTCGTCGCGGCCGAGGGCGATCCAGGGGCGAACCTCGAGCGGATCATGAAGCTCATCGACCAGAGCACCGAGGAGTCCAAGCGGATCCTGGAGCTCAACCCGAGCCACCCGGTGGTGAAGAACCTCAACATCCTGGCGGGGCGCGAGCCCGGCTCGGAGCGGGTGAAGCAGTGGTCCGAGCTCCTCCTCGACCAGGCCCTCCTCGTCGAGGGCGTGGTGCAGGAGCCGGCGAAGCTCGTCCGGCGCATCCAGGACCTGCTCGCGCAGGTCAGCTCCGCCGCCGTCAGCAACCAGGCCTGAGCGGCGGTTTCTTGGCCCGGATCGGGCGGCCGGGGTACGCGCGGAGGCGGCATCGGACGAGGTCGCCAGGATGTCCCGCTTCGCAGCACCACCGCTCAGCCGTCGGACCTTTCTCCATGCGCTCGGCGCGGCGGGCGGCGCCGTCGCCGCGCCGGGGCTCTTCCGGCCGGCGCCGGCGCTCGCCGGGGGCGCCTCGAAGGTGAAGCGCGTCGAGGCCTCGGACCTCGGCGTGACGCTGAAGCTCGAGCTGTCGCACGCGCCGTTCCCCTGCGCCGGCGCCCCGTACCGGGACGCGACGGTGCTGGTCTTCGTGCCGGACCATTACCGCGCGCCGGAGAGCGGCGAGCTCGACCTGGTGATCCACTTCCACGGTCACGTCACGACCGCGGAGCGGGCCATCGCGGCGCACAAGCTCCGCGAGCAGCTCCACGAGAGCAAGCAGAACGCGGTGCTCGTCGTGCCGCAGGGCGCGGTGAACGCCGCCGAGTCGCCCCCGGGCCAGCTGGGGCAGCAGGGCGGCCTCCGGCGGCTGTGCGGCGAGCTCGCGGCGGTGCTCGCGGGCCCCGCGGCGCGGCGGGCGCTCGGCGACCGCGCCGCCCCGCGGAAGGCGAAGCTCGGGAGGCTCTGCCTGTCGGCGCACTCGGGCGGCTACCGCGTCGCGGCCGCGTGCCTCCGCCACGGCGGCTGCGAGGTGAGCGAGGTGTACCTGTTCGACGCCCTGTACGGGGAGGTCGACGCGTTCCGCGACTGGGTGCTCGAGCGGAAGGACAGGTCGGGGCGGGACCGGCACAAGCTCATCAGCCACTTCGTCGCGGGCGAGCCGCGGCGGCTCAACCTCGAGCTCGAGCGCTCGCTCCAGGCGAAGGGCGTCGCCTGCCTCCACGAGCGCCGCCCGGGCGAGCTCACGCGCAAGCAGCTCCTGGACGGCCGCGCGATCTTCATCGAGGCCCCGCTCGCGCACAGCGCGGTGACCTTCCAGCAGAACGCGTTCCGCGACTGCCTGTTCGCGTCCGGCTTCCGCCGCACGCTCCGATCCAGCTGGTTCGAGGGCAAGGACGAGCCGCGGAAGATCGACGTGCGCCCCCCGACCTGAGGCGAGCCGCCGGCGCTTCGCCGCGCGGGAGCCGGCGCGCCGCCTCGCCGCGCGCGCGGCGGGCGTCAGTGCCGGAGCGAGACGTCGGCCAGCGCGAGGCGCGCGTCGTTGATGTAGGCGCTGTCCGGGAAGCGGCGGATGAACGACCGCAGCGTCGTCTTCGCGTCGTTCCAGGCCTGGATGTCGAGCAGGCACTCGGCGAGGAGGAAGGTCGCGTCATCCATGACCTCGCGGTCGGGCGACGCCTCCGAGAGCGTCATGAGCAGCGGGATCGCGTCGCGCTGGCGGTTCAGCCTGCGGTAGGCGCGCGCCAGGTTGAGGCGGGCCGACGGGGTGTGCGACGCCGTCTCCTTCTGGCGGATCGCGTCCTCGAAGGCGACCGCGGCCTCGTGCCAGCGGCCCGTCCGCATGTGATCGAGGCCCGTCTGGTACGATTTGATCGACAGCTCCGAGCGCGCCTTGTCGACCGAGTCCGTGAAGAAGGCGAGCTCGGCGCGGGTGAGCGGCGCCTTGCGCAGCGCCTCGAACCCCTCGATCACCTCCTGCCGCCGCTCGGCACGGATGAGCTCGTAAAACGCCGCGGCGTCGCTCTCGGCCTTGGCCCGCGCGTCGTTCCGCTGCTGCATCTCCTTGAGATCCGCCTCGTGCTTCGCGATGCGGTCCCGGGCGCCCTTCGTCTCGGCCTGGACGGCGTCCACGCGCGCGTCCCAGGCGAGCTTGACCACGCCGATGACCACGATCACGAAGAGGAGGTTCGCGCTCGCGCTGTTCCAGAAGGCGCGCCGCTCGTACGCCATCTGGCGCTTGGAGATGCTCTTCAGGTCCGCGGCGAGGGCGTTCGTGAGGTTGTTCGTCTTGATGATGAGCCCGCGGGATTCCACGATTTCACGCTTGATCTCCCGGAGCTCGTCGTCGAAGTCGTGCATTTTCAAGTCCTGAAACCGCGCCCTGTGCAGGAGGCCGCGCTCGTGCTAAGGGGGCCGCGACGCGGGCCCCCGAACCGCGCCCGGGAGGCCGCTAACGCGGACTCGCGGGCCGCGCAAGGGGGACGCAGACGCGGATCCCCGGCCTCGCCGACAGGCCGCCCTTACGCTACCAGGAAGCTCTGCCTATGGACACAAGCGACATCCGAAAAGGCCTCAAGATGATGGTCGACGGCCAGCCCTACTCGGTCATCGACTTCCAGTTCGTCAAGCCGGGAAAGGGGCAGGCCTTCACCCGCGTCAAGATCCGGAACATGGCGACCGGCGCGGTGCTCGAGCGCACCTACAAATCGGGCGAGAAGCTGGAGCCCGCGGACGTGGAGGAGCGCAGCCTCCAGTACATTTATCCCGAGGGCACGGACTACGTGTTCATGGACCCGGCGACCGGCGAGCAGCTCACGGTCCCCGGCGACAAGATTGGCGACGATTCCCAGTGGCTCAGCGACGGGATGTCGATCGACGTGACCCTGTTCAACGGCCAGCCGATCGGCGTCAGCATGCCCCCGCACGTGGTGCTCCAGATCGTGAGCAGCGAGCCGGGCGTGAAGGGCGACACGGCGAGCGGCGCCACGAAGCCCGCCACGGTGTCGACCGGCGCGACCGTCAACGTCCCGCTCTTCGTGAAGGAGGGCGAGTGGATCAAGATCGACACGACCGACGGCAAGTACCTGGAGCGCGTCAACAAGGGTTGAGCCCCGGCTGACCCCGGGGCCTCGGCCGCGGGGTCACTTCGCCTCGAAGATCACCGCGGCCGCGCCGACGACGCACGCGACGCGCGCCCCCCCGTTGGCCGGCGCGCACGCGGTCGCCTGCGCGAGGTCGCCGCCCGACCAGAGGCGCGCGGCGCCGCCCGCCGTCGCCACGAGGAGCCCGCCGGCGGCGGGGACCGCGAGCGTCGCGCCGTCCGGCGACCGCGCCGCGCCCTGCGGGGCGGGCGTGGTGAGCGGGAACGACAGCGCGGACGCGGTCGGCGCGGCGGCGCGCAGGTCGATCGAGACCAGCGCGGCGCCGAGGGCGATGTCGAAGCCGCCCTCGGAGGCGGCGAGCGGGGAGAACGGCAGCCGCTCGGTCCCGGCGCAGCGCTCGGGCGGGGCCGCGCCCGGCCGGGCGCGGGGCCCCTGGCCGCGGAGCAGCGGGAGCGGGACCTCCATCTCGCCGACGGCGTCGGGCGAGCTGCGGAAGAGCGCGAGCAGCGTGGGCGCGTCGCAGCGCCGCTCGACCGCGACGAGCTCCGCGGGCCCGGCGTGGACGGCGGCGGGCCAGGGGGGGATGTCCGTCGCGGCCTCGGTCAACGTCGGCGACGCCGCGGGGTCGACGCGGACGACGCCCTGCGCGGTGCGGACGAGCAGGGCGCCGCTCGGCTCGAACGCGAGCGAGCCGAGGGCGCCGGGCCGGGTCGGCTGCGGGGCCGCGGCGGTGCGGTACACGGCGCTCGCGGTCGCCGGCGGCGCGAGCTTCGCGAGGAGCTTGCCCTCGTCCTTCGTGCGCGGCTCGGCGCCGCCGCGGTCGAGCGCCGCGACGGCCGCGATCGGCGCGCCGCGGGTCGACGCCGCGACCGCCTCGGCGTGGTCGATCGCCGCCGCGAGCCCCGGCTCCCCGCACCGCACCGGGCCCGCGCCCGTCCAGACGAGGGCCTCGCCGGCGCGCGTGGCGTCGCGGCCGGCGACCGCGCCGCCGCCGGCCGCGGCGTCGGCGCAGAGGGCGGCGTGGAGCCGGCGCAGCCGCTGGGCGGAGGCGGCCACGGCCGGCGCGGTGGACTTGCCGCGCGCGTCGCGGAGCAGGGAGGCGGCGAGCGCGCGCAGCGCCTCGGCGGGCTGCGCCGCGTCGCGCGACAGGCCCGCGGGGCGATCGAGGAAGACCAGCGGGACGCCGAGGTCGGCGGCGGCGCCCGCCGGCGCCGGGAACGGGCGCAGCGCGCCGGAGAGGCCGATGGAGACGACGAGGTCGTCGCGGCCGTCGGCGTCGCGGTCGGCGACCTCGAGGGAGGCGGAGAGCGCCTCTTGGGGCGGCGGGGTGCGGAGGCGGAGCTCCAGGGCGAGCTCCGGCGCCGCGCCCGCGCCCGCGGCGGGGCCGGGGAGGCGGATCACGGCGATCCAGCGCGTGGCGCCCGCGCCGGCGGCGCGCTGCTGATCGGGGCACTGGGGCGCGAAATCGAGGGCGAGCGTCGCGGGGCCGATCTGGCTGAGGCCGACGCGCGGGGTGCACCCCTGCGCGGCGAGATCGCCGGGGAGGGCGGCGAGCGTGCGCGGCGCCTGCGGGCGCGCGGCGGGCGCGAGCAGGAGCTCGCCGCGCAGGCCGTCGGGCGCCCGCGCCCAGGCGACGAGATCGCGCGCGCCGTCGCCGTCGAGGTCGAGCAGGAGGCCGGTCTCGAAGGTGCGCCCGGTCGGCGCGGCGGCCACGGCGCCGCCGTCGAGGGGCCACCGCTTGCCGCCTTCGGGCGCCGGGACGCTCGGCACGGCCGCGAACCGGGGCGCGGCGGCGTCCGGAGCGCCGGCGTCGGCGTCGGGGCCCGCGTCCGGCGCGCCGGGGGCGACGGCGCTCAGCGGGGGCGGGGAGCCGGAGGGCGCCGCCGAGCCGAGCGTGTAGGGCGTGTAGGGCTTGGAGCTCGGGCAGCCGTCGCAGCCGGTCGCGGCGAGGAGCGGGAGCAGGGCGCGGAGGAGCTTCGGGCAGGATCGATCGAGCATCGCGAGCGGACCCGCCCGAGCACCGGCGCGCGGCGGGCGGCGCAGGCGTAGCACGGGCGGCGGGCGGGCGTCGCGGCCCGGCCGCGCCCCGGGGTCGGATGGCGCCGGTACGCGTTTCGGAGTAGCTTGATCGAGGGCAGATGCGCGGGCCGAAACCTCCTAAGGCCATCGAAGGCGAAGACTATTACCTCGAAGGCGGCCGGGTGGTGTTCACAGCGGCGTATCACCTGAAGCGGGGATACTGCTGCAACTCGAAATGTCGTCATTGCCCTTACCGTGAGAGCGCGCCGGCGGAGTCGGTGACCGTCACGGTGCCTCGCCTGAAACTTCCCTGAAGCGATCGAGCGCCCGCGGCGGACGACAGCGAAGCAGGCCGCGGCGTTCCGTTGTCGGCGCATGAGGCGGCGGGCGGCCGCTGCTGCGCCGCAGTCCCTCGGCTGTCGATGACATCGGAAGCGCGCGCGCGCGATGACGCGACGGCGCGACGGCGCGATGGAATGTCGGTTGTCCAGGTTGTGCGGAGCGTCTAGGATTTCGCACCCACACTCGCGCAGGAGTTGCTATGCGTCGTAGTTTTCGTCCTCTGCTCTACTGCCTTTTGCTCTCCGTGCCGGTCGGCTGCACCGCTGCGTCGAACGACAAAGCCCCGCTGCCGCCGCCGACGACCGATGCGGGGCCGACGATCGAGGACACGGATGAGGACGGCATCAGCGACGCGGACGAGGGGCGCGACGAGGAGGTCGACACCGACAACGACGGCGTGCCCGATTTCGAGGACACCGACTCCGACAACGACGGGCTGCCCGACAAGCTCGAGGGCGCCATCCCCGCGGGGCAAACCGCGCTGCCCGACAGCGACGGCGACGGCGTGCCGGATTTCCGCGACGAGGACTCCGACAACAACGGGATCCCCGACGAAGAGGAGGGCGACGGCGACCGCGACGACGACGGCACGGCCGATTACGCGGACCTCGACGACGACGGCGACGGCCTCTTCGACAAGAACGAGCTGGGGCCGGACCCGCTCGACCCGGTGAACACCGACGGCGACAGGTGGCCTGACTTCCGCGACACCGACTCGGACAACGACGGCATCCTCGATCGGTTCGAGCGAGAGATCGACGCCGATGGCGACAAGATCCCGGCGTTCCGCGATCTCGACTCGGACGGCGACTGCCGGCCCGACGCGGTCGAGCGGGGCGAGGGCGAGATCACGAAGCCGCCCATCGACAGCGACAACGACGGCGCGGCCGATTTCCTCGATCTGGACAGCGACAACGACGGCCTGCTCGACAAGCTCGAGGACGTCAACTGCGACGGCGTGCTCGACCCGCTCGAGTCCAGCACCGCGAGCGAGGACACGGACGAGGACGGCGTGAGCGATCTCATCGAGGTGGCCGCCGGCACGAACCCGAACGACGACCTGGATAACCCGCGGGCCAACGGGGACTTCGTGTTCATCGTGCCGTACCGGGACGATCCGAGCCCGGCGCAGGACACGCTCGACTTCTCGACCAACATCTCGCAGGCCGACGTGGTGTTCGCGATGGACACCACGGGCTCCATGAGCGGCTCCATCAGGAACCTGCAGGGCGCGCTCCAGGACATGATCGATGTGCTCGCCGAGGAGATCCCGAGCATCGGTATCGGCGTGACCCACTACAAGGACTTCCCGACCGACCCGTACGGAAGCTCCGCCGACCAGCCGTTCTACCTGGAGCACCGGGTGATGAGCGTGCTCACGCCGGAGGGGCGGGAATCGGTGCAGGACGCGGTGGACGAGCTCTCGGCCTCGGGCGGCAACGACGAGCCGGAGAGCGGCTGGGAGGCGCTCTTCCAGATCGCCAGCGGGCGGGGCACGAACGAGGGACGCTCGAGCGTGCCGGCGTTCAACCCGGCGACCGCGCCGCCGGGCCACATCCCGGCGGGCGAGTCGATCGGCACGATCGGCGGCGTGGGCTTCCGCACCGGCTCGCTGCCCATCGTGGTGATGATCACCGACGTGCCAAGCCACAACGGGACGATCCCGGGGTACGGCTACTCGAGGATCGCGTCCCCGAATTACCAGCAGGCGCTGAGCGCGGTGACCGCCCTGGGCGGCCGCCTCATCGGCATGGTGGCGACCTCCGACGGGAGCGAGGCGAAGGCCGATTTGACGGCCGGCGCGCTGGCGACGGGCTCGGTGGTTCCGCCGACGGCGTGGGGCCCCGAGGGCATGCGCCCGCCGCGGTGCGATGTCGGCCAGTGCTGCACCGGCGAGAACGGCAGGGGCGTGACGGCGGCGAACGGCAAGTGCCCGCTCGTGTTCCAGACCTCCAGCAGCGGCACCGGCCTGAACCTGGCCGTCGTGCAGGCGATCAAGGTGCTCACGACCTACGTCACGCTCGACATCTCGGCGGCGGCGCAGGACGACGAGACCGACACGGTCGACGCCGTGAGCGCGTTCATCGACAGGATCATCGCGAACAACCTGGCGCCGGAGCCCTGCACCTCAGGGCTCAGGGTCGTGGACAAGAACCTCGACGGCGTCGCGGACACGTTTGCCAACGTGTTCCCGGGGCCGACGGTCTGCTTCGACGTGCTCCCGAAGATCAACGTCTCGGTGCCCCCGACGACGGAGCCGCAGGTCTTCACGGCGAACATCGTCGTCACGGGCGACGGCGTGACGACGCTGAGCACCCGCAAGATCTTCTTCCTCGTCCCGCCGGAGATCCCGGACCTCCCCATCGAATGAAGGCCGCGCCGGCGCCCGCCGGCGGGCGCCCGGCGCCGCGGAGGGGGCTGCCCTGGCGGCGGCCCCATCCAGGCCATCGGCGGCCCTTCCGGGGCCCGCTTCTGGTACACAAGGCAGCACGGTCATGGGCGAAGGCTCGGTCAGCGGGGGGGCCCGGGCGCCCGGCGAGGCCCGGGGCGCGGCGCTCTGGGAGCTCGCGCGGCTGTTCTTCCGGCTGGGCGTCACGGCGTTCGGCGGCCCTGCGGCCCACGTCGCGATGATGGAGGACGAGGTGGTCCGCCGGCGCGGCTGGATGACGCGCGAGGACTTCCTCGATCTCTACGGTGCGACGAACCTGATCCCGGGACCCAGCTCGACCGAGCTCGCGATCCACATCGGGCACCGCCGTGCCGGCTGGGCGGGGCTGCTCGTGGCCGGGGCGTGCTTCATCGTTCCGGCGGCGCTCATCACGCTCGGCTTTGCGTGGGGGTATGTCCGGTTCGGCGCCGTGCCGGAGATGTCGGCGCTGCTCTACGGGGTGAAGCCGGTGATCATCGCGGTGGTGGTCCAGGCGCTCTGGGGTCTCGGCCGCGCCGGTCTGCGCTCGAAGCTCTCGGCGGGCCTCGCGGCGCTCTGCGCGGGCGCGAGCCTGCTCGGCGTCCACGAGCTCGCGATCCTGGCCGGCGCCGGCGCGCTCGCGGTGGCGTTCCGGGTCGCGGCCGGGCGCCCTCAGGGCTCGTCGCCCGGCGTGGCGGGCCTCGTCGTCCCGCTCGCCGGCGGCGCCGCGACGGCCGCGGCCGCGGGCGTGCCGTTCGGGCTCCTGCCGCTGTTCCTGTTCTTTTTCAAGGTGGGCTCGGTCCTCTTCGGGAGCGGCTATGTGCTCCTCGCGTTTCTTCGCGCGGATCTCGTCGAGCGATACGGCTGGATGACCGAGGCGCAGCTGCTCGACGCGGTGGCGGTCGGCCAGGTGACGCCCGGCCCCGTCTTCACGACGGCGACGTTCATCGGGTATTTCCTTGGCCGTGGCCCGGGCGCCCTTGTCGCCACGCTGGGCATCTTCCTCCCGGCGTTCTTCTTCGTCGCGCTGAGCGGCCCGCTGATCCCCCGCGTCCGCCGCTCCGCGGTGGCGTCGGCCTTCCTGGACGGCGTGAACGCGGCGTCGCTCGCGCTGATGGCGGTCGTCTCCTACCGCCTCGCCCGGGCGGCGCTGGTCGACTGGCTCACCGGCGCTCTGGCCATCGTGGCAACGCTCCTGCTCGTCCGTTACCGCGTGAGCTCGCTCTGGCTCATCCTGGCCGGCGCCGCCATCGGTGTCCTCTCGGTTCACCTGTAGAGCGGTTGGCGTATCTTCCGCGCGTCACCGGGCCGGCGATCGCACCGAGGACGGCTCGTCCGCCGCCACCAGCTCCGACCCAGCCCCGATATAGAACGCGTTCCCCCGCCAGGCGACCCGCCGGTTCGAGTAGGCGTTCAGCCAGCAGAAGAACCAGCACAGCGTGCGGAGCGGCTCCGCGGCCACGAGCAGCAGGTTGGAGCGCGCCGGCCGCAGCGCCCTCAGGGCCAGGAACGTCCCGAGGCTCTGCAGCGCCCAGGCGATCAGCCACACCTCCAGGGCGAGGCGCGTCGGGCTGAGCAGCAACGTCAGCCAGGCGATGAGCAGCGGCGAGTTGAACGGCTCCACCGCGAAGCAGCGCGGGACGAGCGCGCGCCGCATCTTCGCCCAGCGGGTGTGCCGATCCAGCGTGCGCATGAGCGAGCAGCTCGTGTTGCGGTTCTCGATCGGATCCAGGCACAGATCGACCACGAACCCGCGCGCGCTGAAGCGCTGCCCGAGCACGTCGTCCTCCGCCAGCACGTTGCCCACGCTCTCGAGCCCGCCGACCCGCTCGAGATCGGCCCGCCGCATCGCCATCGACTTGCCCACGCTGATCGACCGCCCCGCGAGCTCCGCGGCGGCGACGATCCCGGGCGCGATGAACGCCCCGAGCTGCGCGTTCTCGACCACGGCGCCGAGCGTGCGCTCCCCCGTGCCCGCGACGAGGCTCGAGACGAGCCCCACGCCGGGCCGCATCAAGCGCGACAGGAGCGTGCGGAGGTAGTCCGGGCGAACACGCACGTTCGCGTCCGAGATGACAAGGACGCTGCCCTCCGCCCTGCGCGTGAGCTCGAGGAGCTGCGCCACCTTCGGGTTCAACGCCTCGCTCGGGTCCGTCACGCAGAGCCGCGCCTTCACCTCGGGGTGCGCCTCGATGAAGGCCTGGATCACCGGCACCGCCGGGTCCTCGCGCGAGGCGACGCCGAAGACGAGCTCGTAACAGGGGTAATCGAGGCGGGCGAAGGAGTCGAGGTTGCTGGCGAGCTCGTCATCGACGCCCGCGACAGGCTTGAGGATGCTGACGACCGGGGGCGCCGCGAGCGGCCGCGGCGCGTCGTGCGCCGCTTCGAGGCGGTGCCGGGCGATCCTCAAGAGGAACGAGGCCTGGAGCGTCGCATAGATGGTAGATGACAGCGCCGTCGGCGCGACCGTCGCCAGAGCTCCCCAATCCATGGATGACGATGCTGGACGAGGCGCGTGGCGTCCCGATGGCCGGACCGCAAAACCAGCGCTGCCTTTTCGCAACCAGGGCGTGACAGGAGCTCATCGCCCCCCCGCGCCGCCTGGCAGCGAGTCGCCACGATACGCCCCGACCGCCGCCGGCGACATCGCCCTTCGCCCGGGGATCCGTCTCCGACGAATGCGCGCCGGCGCCGGGCGAGCGGGGCCGTGCGGCGTGCGGGGTCAGGTGATGCGGCCGATCAGCTCTCGCGTGATGTTCTTTTGATGGGACTCGAGCGTGCCGCCGCCGATCTCGAGCAGCTTGGCGTCCCGGAAGAACCGCTCCACCTTGTACTCGGTGCAGTACCCCCAGCCGCCGAGCACCTGCATGGCGTTGTCGGCCACCTCCTTGCCCACCGGCGCCGCGAAGAGCTTCGCCGCGTCCGTCCCGAGGCGGTTTCTCCGGTCGGGGCTGACGTTGCGCGCCACCGAGTAGATGAGGGCGCGCGCCGCCTCGGTCTTGGCGTAGCTCTCCGCGATGTAGCGCTGGATCTGCCCGTGCTCGGCGATCGGCTTTCCGAAGCTCCTCCGCTCTCCGGCGTACTGGATCATGATGTCCAGACAGCGATCCGCGATTCCGAGGCTCATGGCAGCGAGGGTGAGGCGCTCCAGCTCCAGGTTCCTCATCATGTTGCGGATCCCGCCGCCCTCCTGGCCGAGGACGTTCCGGGCGGGCACGACGCAGTCGTCGAAGATGAGCTCGCTCATCGTGCTGGCGCGCATTCCCATCTTCGGCGTCTTCTCGTCGGTCGAGAACCCGGGGAACCCGCGCTCCACCACGAAGGTCGTGACCCTGCCCTCGATCGTCGCGTAGACCAGGAAGATCTGGGCCTCGGGGGCGTTCGTGATGAGCGCCTTGCGCCCTTTCAGGATGTACCGGTCTCCATCGCGCCGGGCGAACGTCTTCATGCCGAGCACGTCTGTCCCGCTCGTGGGCTCGGTCATGCCCATCGCGCCGATCCACTCGCCGGAGAGCACCTTCGGCAGGTACCGCGCGCGCTGCTCGTCGCTCCCGGCATGGAAGAAGTTGTTCACGAACAGCATCGCGTGGGCGAGATACGCGAGCGTGAACCCGGGATCGCTCTTCGCGAGCTCGTGGTGGACGATCACGGCGGCGAGCGCGTCCATGCCCGCGCCCCCGTACTCGGAGGGCACGGTCACGCCGAGCAGGCCGAGCTCGCCAAGGCGCTGCATCAGCGGGACGTTGAGGGTGGCGCTCCGGTCGTGCTCGTCGGCCTGCGGCTCGACGACCTCACGGGCGAAATCCCGCACCATCTGCCGCAGCATCCGGTGCTCTTCCGTCGGGTTTTCCAGGTCGCTTTCCATGGCGGAGGATGACGCGCTCATCACGCCGAACGTAGCACGCGGGAGCGCGCGACCGCGACGGCGTGGCACGCGATTCGCTTCGTCCTCGGGCGAACCCTCTCGAAAGGGGCCGTATGAAACGCTGGACCGACGTGGTGCTCTGGAGCGTGGTGCTAGTGTCGCTGCTGATGTGGCTGCTCGGCGTGCTCGGCGTTCTGCCCGAGGACGGCTGGCTCAACGTGCTCCTCGTGATTTCCGCCGCCTTCGCCGTGACCGGAATGCTCCGGCAGATGCCCGCTCGGCCCCACCGGTGAGCCGGCGGGCGCCGCCTCGAGCGACTCCGACTCTGTCGCCGTCGCCGCGGGGCCGTCCTGGCAGCAGCGGACGCCGGTCGAGTAATCGAGGTAGCTCCGCGGGTGGGCCGTGATGAGCGCCTCGCAGCCCGCC
Source organism: Sorangium sp. So ce836 (assembly GCF_028553905.1). Lineage (NCBI taxonomy): Bacteria > Pseudomonadati > Myxococcota > Polyangiales > Polyangiaceae > Sorangium > Sorangium sp. So ce836. The sequence goes on from NZ_CP102233.1 coordinate 14,380,550, forward strand.
CGGGTCGAGCGCGCGTAGAAGCCGCCGGCGAACGCGCCGCCCGGCTCGTTCACCCACTCATCGAGGTTGCCCACGAGGTCGTAGACCGCGTCGCTGCCCCAGCGGCTCCGGCACCGGGGGCTCCCGCCCGTCTCGCGGAGCAGGGGCTCTCGGGCGCTGCGCACGCGGTTGAGCCGGGGATCCAGGTGGCCAATCGACGCGTTGCCGTGGAGCAGGGCGGCGGGGTGCGCCGGCCGGAAGACATTGCACGCCCCCTCCTCGAACGTGTCGCCGTACGGGTACAGGGTGTCGTCCTCGCCGCGGCACGCCGTGACGAACTCGTCGACCGAGCAGAGCCGCTTGCCCGCGGCCGCGCAGGCGCTCTCGGCGACGAGCCCGGTCACGTAGCCGCTCGGCCGCACCCCGGACCGGGAGCGGGCCAGGGCGGCGGTCGGCCGGCCGCGCTGCCAGCCAGGGAGCAGCGGCAGCGGGAAGGCGCGGGCGTGGACGTCGCCGATCCGCCGCCGGCCGGTCGACCACTCGGCGAGCGTGATCTCGAGGAGGTTCGGGGTCGACGGGTAGTCGGGCGAGAGCGCCTGTCCGGTGGCGCCGTCGACGAGCATCGCCTCGAAGCGATCGATGCAGAAGCGGCCGCCCGCGATCGCGACCATGTCCGAGGGGCACGCGGGCGCGGCCGGCAGCGCGGGGGCGGGCGCCTCCGTCGGCGGCCCCGCGGCGGGGCGCGCCGCCGCGCCCGCGGCCGCCGGCAGCGCGGGGCGCGCGACGCCCGCCTCGGCCTGCGCGTCGAGCCCGCGCACCGCGCTCCCGAACCACCGCAGGCTGCCGTCGGCCGCCCAGACCACGTCACCCGCCACGCAGGCGCCGGGGGCCGCGAGCTCCGGGACGGTCACGAAGGCGCCCGGCGAGGGCGCCGGGACCGCGCGCCGCGCCGGCTGCCCGTCGACGCAGAGCGCGCCGGTGTCGTCCGTCGGCCACGGCTGCGACGCGAGCTCCGCGCCGTCGTCGTCCAGCCAGACCACGTGGCTCCGGGCCGCGTCGCTGAGCAGCGCGCCTCCCTCGGGCAGGGCGACGAGCCGCACCGTGGAGTCGCCCTCGGCGAGCGGCAGCGACGCCTCGCGCGCGGGGCCGGGCCGGCCGAGCGCGTCGATCGAGAGCGCCACGACCTTGCGCGGATCGCCGGCGCTCACGCCGGCGACGAGGGCCCCGCCGCCCCGCCGCTCGCACGCGTCGAACCCCGCGCGCACCGGCGACGCGATCGCCACGGCGGGCGCCGCTGCGGCGCGGGGCGCGCGGGGGTCGACGCGCGCGAGCGCGGCCTGCGCGCCCGGTGCGGCGAGCGCGCCCGAGGCGTCGATCCCGGTGATCTGGAGCCGATCGCCGAGCACCTCGAGGAAGAGCCCCCGCTCGCGGCCGCCGACGAGCGCCGCGCCGCCCTCGTGGGCGCGCCCCCGCAGCGCGGGCACCACGAGGGGCTCGGGCGCGAGCCGCACCACGTCGGTCCTCGCGAGCCACCAGGACGCGCCGATGCGCGCCGCGCGCCGCCGGTCGGCGGGGCGCTCCGGCTCGTCGATCGGCGTGCCCGGCGCGCCCCCGGGCGGCGCGGCGCCGAGGCCTGCCGGCGCGGCCGACGCGGAGATCTGGCCGCGCGCGTCGAGCCGGTGGAGCTGCCCCGCGGCGAGGGCGAGCCCCTCGCCGTCCGCCGCGAACGCGCCCCACGCGAGGCGCGCGCGCCGCGCCGGGAACGGGTCCGGCTCGCGGCGCGGCTGCCCGTCGGCGCGCGAGGCCGAGAAGAGCTCGCCGGCGATCGTCTGGAAGTAGGCGCGATCGCCCGCCCACACGGCGAGCCCCGGATCGTACGCCGGCTGCCCCGCGGCGCGCCGGGCGCCGCTCGCGGCGATGCGCTCGAGCGCGCCGATCTCGGCCGGCGCGAGCGGCGTCGGGTCCGCGAGGCGCGCCGGATCCACGGCGCAGACCGCCCTGGGAGCGGCGCCGGCCGGGAGCCGCTGGAGCGAGGGCGCGACGCGCGTCGCCTGGCAGGCCCCGTTGCGGCCGGTGACGTCGACGGCCACCGCGCCCGCGCTCGCCGTCGCGAGGCGCGGATCCACGTGGCCGCGCAGCGCGCCGTAGTCGAGGTCCCCCTCGGCCACGACGGCGCGCCGGCTCGCGTCGAGCTTGCCGTCCTCGCCGAGCGACGCGAAGGCGATCTGCGCGCTCCCGAGCCATGACGTGCTCGTCTTCTTCGCGCTCGCCGCGTAGTAGAGGAGGTCGATCGCGCCGGGCCGCCCGCCGGCGTCGATGAGCCCCATGCCGTCGAGCGGCGGCCGGAACCGCAGCCCGGTGGGGGACGACGTCGTCGCGATCCCCTCGGCCGGCGAGAACCAGCGGATCCGCACCTCGACCTCGGGCAGCGGATCCGGCCGCTTCGGCTGGGGCGCCGCGCGCGGGGCCTTCCTGGGCCGGCCTTCCCGCCCGCGATCCGCGCCGCGCTTCTTCTTCTCGGCCGGCGCGCCGCGGCCGCCGGACGCCTTCTCGGGCCGCCTCGTCGCGGGCGCCTTGCGGGCGGGCGCCTTGCGGGCGGGCTTCGCCGCGGCCGAGCGCTCGCGCGCCGCGCGCCGCGCCTTCGCGGCGACGTCGCGCTTCGCGGGATCGGCGATCTCGAGCTCGATCAGCGCGACGCGCTCGCCCACGGCCGCCGCCGCGTGCGCGCGGGCCCTCGCGCATGCGCGGGACGCGGATGAGGTCTCGTCGGGGAGGAACGTCGTCGCGCAGAGCTCGCCGTCCTGCGAGGTGAGCAGCGTCGTGCTCCCGCTGGGCGAGGAGAGGGCGCCGGCGAGGTCCTCGTCGACGAGCGGGAGCGGCGGCCCGAGCTCGCCGGTCGCGGCGTCGAGGCGCCTGACCCAGCCGAACCGGTCCGACGACGTCTTGGAGACGAACACCACCGAGCGGCCGTCGAGCGACGGCTCGACGGTGAACGCGAGCGGCTCGAGCTGCGGCGCGCCGAGCGGGGTGCGGCCGGGTTGCGCCGCGGCGTCGGCCGCCTCCGCGGTGTCGGCCGGCGGCGGCGGCGGGGAGGCGGCGGGCCCGCGGGCGGGGGCGCGCGCCGCCGTGCCGGCGGGCGCGGGCGCCGCCGTCATCGGGCGGCCGGAGCACGCGCCCGCGCCGCAGGCGAGCGGCACGAGCAGGGCAGCGAGGAGGGAGAGGGGCGATCGGGGACGTCGCATGCTTCGCGCGCTCGGCCTCCCTCGCGGCGCGGCCGGGAGGGGGCGGCGGCCGAGCCTAGCGCAGATGGGCCGGCGATCGTCGCCAGGCGCGCGCGCCGCGCGCCGTGGGGGGCACGCAGGCCGGAGCGTGCACCGCGGTGCCGCTCTGTACAGGGCGCGATCGCCGCGGGGCGCGCGCCCGCGGGCACGGCGGCTGCAGCCCGGCCGGGTGGAGAAAAGCCAGGAGGCCTCCATGAACGCGTCGATTCATCGCATGCACGTAACTCTGGGCGCCGCCGCGCTCCTCGCGCTCGTCTCCGGGTGCGGCGGCCAGCGGCGGCCGGCCCAGCCGATCGGCAGGACCCCGACGTTCGAGTCCGAGGTGCCCTACGCAGCCGAGGGACAGCCGCCGGGCGAGCGGCAGGGCCAGGGCGCGCCGGGCGAGCGGCAGGGCCAGGGAGCGCCGGGCGAGCGGCAGGGCCAGGGCGCGCCGGGCGAGCGGCAGGGCCAGGGCGCGCCGGGCGAGCGGCAGGGCCAGGGAGCGCCGGGCGAGCGGCAGGGCCAGGGCGCGCCGGTCGACCACGACGAGCGCGAGCTCTGCGAGGAGATCTCCGCGTCGACGAGCGTCAGCGCGCAGGACATCCCGGGCGGCGTGCAGATCGTGCTGACGCCGGTCCCCGGCGCCACCGCGATGTCGCTCGAGCGGCTCGCTCGTCGGCTCGACGCGCACCTCGCCGCGCTCGACCAGGAGGAGCAGCCGTCGCCGCAGGAGGGTGAGGCGCGCTGCCGCCTGTTCGACATGGCCCGCGCGGGCGCGCACGGCAGGGTCGTCGAGGCGGCGGACGGGATCCGCTTGCTCTTCACGACCGACGACACCGCGAGCGTCTCGACGCTCCGCGAGCAGGCGCGCCGGTTCGTGCAGTACGCTCGCGAGGGACAAGTCCGGTAGGGCTGTCCGAACCCTCGGGGTGCCGCCGCCCGGGCGTGGGGGCGTGCAGGTGGCGCTCGACCGGTCGTGGAGCGCGGGCTAGCCTGTGCCTGAAGGGTTCCACGATGAGCAAGAAGCTGGATGAAGAGTTGGCCCAGGCGCTGTCTCTCGTAGAGCAGCAGGACACGCCCGCGGTGGTGAAGCCGGCCGCGGCGAGCCCGCCGACAAGGCGCCCGTCGCGCAGCGTCGGCCTGCTCGCGACGCTGCTCGTCATGGTCGGCGCGCTCGTCGCCCTGTTCCTCGTCGGCTTCAAGGAAGCGGCCGTCTACGCGACGCCGGTCGATCAGCTGCTCGCCTCCAAGGACAAGCTCGCCGGCCGCAAGGTCCGCGTCGAGGGAGAGCTCGTGCCCGGCACGCTGGCCAAGCGCGACACCCCCTGCGAGTACCGCTTCGAGATCCACGGCACGCAGGCGGCGCTGCCCGTGCGCTACGCCCAGTGCGTCATCCCCGACACCTTCCGCGACGTGAAGGGCGGCGGCGTCCAGGTGACCGTCGAGGGCACGCTCCAGCAGGACGGCAACTTCGAGGCGAGCCTCGTGATGGCCAAGTGCACCTCGAAGTACGATCCCAACACGCACGAGATGAAGGGCGGCGCCGCCGCCGGCGAGGGTCCGCTCTCCCTCAAGTGAGCGAGCGCGCCCGCGCGCGGCGCAGCGCCGGCGGGTCCGGTAGCGCTCGCCTTCTCCCGCGCATCCTCCACACTCCGCCGATGATCTCCCGTGACCGCCGGTTGCTGAGCCCCGTCGGCGACGGACGCAGCTCGCCCGTGCCGGGCGAGCCGCCCAGAGGCCCGGCCGGCGCAGGCGCGCCGAGGCCCGTCGGCCCCATCCTGACGGCGCAGCACGCGCTCACCCTCCTGCCGGGCATGGAGGCGGTGCTGGGCTCGATCTTCCGCGACGTCGAGCGCGCAGAGCGGCGCGTCGACATCGAGACGTACATCTACCGCGACGACCTGCTCGGGAGCGCGTTCGCGGACGTCATGGGGCGGGCCGCGGCGCGCGGCGTGCGCGCGCGGCTCCTCTACGATCCGCTCGGCTCGCACGAGACCGACGCCCCGTTCTTCGACGAGCTCCGGCGCCGCAGCATCGAGGTCCGCGCCTACCGCCCGATGTCGTCCAGCCTCGGCCGCGGCGGGCTCCTGCCGCGGGATCACTCGCGCGTCATCGTGATCGACGAGTATGCCTACACCGGCGGCGCCGCGTGGGGGGACGAGTGGCTCCCCGAGCGGCGCGGCGGCAAGGGGTGGCACGACGTCTGTATGCGCCTCGAGGGCCCCTGCGTCGAAGACTTCGCCTTCCTCTTTGAGCAGCGCTGGCGCGAGGCCGACGGCGGCTCCGAGGGGCTGCGCGACTACGCGACCGGGCGCAAGTACCCGGATCTCGAGCTCGTCGCGGACACGCCGGACGACAACGCGCGGGTCTACGGCCGCTACCGCGAGGCGATCCGGCGGGCGAGGGAGCGCGTCTGGATCGAGAACGCCTATTTCTTCCCGCCCGCCGGGATGCTCAAGGATCTCGTCGACGCGGCCACGCGCGGCGTCGACGTCCAGATCATCCTCCCCGGCGAGACGGATCTGCCCATCATCCAGCGCGCCGCGCGCGCCGAGCACGCCGCGTGGCTCGATCGGGGCTTCAAGCTCTTCGAGTACCAGCGGGACGTCATGCACTCGAAGTTCGCGCTCATCGACGACGACTGGTGCACGATAGGCACGTTCAACGCGAACCCGAGCAGCCTGAGCGCCGTCAACGAGGTGAACCTCTTCGTGTTCGATCCGGAGTTCGTCGCGCAGGTGGCGGACCTGTTCTCGAGGGACAGGGCGGGCTCGCGGCCGGTGACCCGGGGCACGCTCGCGGAGCGGTCGCTCCCGGCCAAGGCCGGGGACTGGCTCGCTCACGGGGCCTTGAGCCTCCTCGACAAGCTGGTTAAGACGTCCCCGGACTGACGCCCGAGGAGGAGGCATTTGAGCCAGGATCGCGACCTCGTCATCTTGACCCAGAACATCTGGGGGGGAGTCGCCCTCTGGGAGCGGCGCCGTGCGATGCTGGCCCGGCTCATCGGCGATCTGCGCCCTTGCATCATCGGGCTCCAGGAGGTGCACGCGCAGGGCGCGAGCGGCGACCTCGGCCAGGCCGGCGAGCTCTCGCGGCTCGTCGGCGGATACCGGGCCTGGTTCGCGCCGGGGCGGGTCGCCGCGGGCGGCGAGTGCGAGGGGGTCGCGCTGCTCTGCCGCGACGACATCGAGGTGCTCGACCACTCCGTGGAGGCGCTCACGCTCGATCGCGACGACCCGTTCGAGCGCGACAGCCAGCGCGTCGTCCTGCGCGCCGCGATCCGGCGCGCGGGCGCGGTGATCGACGTGCTCGTCACGCACCTCTCGCTGTCGAAGCGCGCGCGGGCGCGCACCGTGCGCGAGCTCGTGAGCTTCGCCGCGCGCGAGCGCGAGAAGTCGAAGAGCCTCGGCGCCGTGCTGATGGGCGACTTCAACGCGCTCCCGAGCGAGGAGGCGGTCTGTTACCTCCAGGCGAGCGCCGGAGAGGGCTCTTGGCTCGACGCCTGGTCGCAGACGCACCCCGGCGAGGCCGGCGGCACCTGGCCGGCGGGCCTCCCGCTGCGCCGCATCGACTATGTCTTCGTTCAACCGGGGGAGGGGTGGACGATCACGCGCTGCGAGCGGGCGCCGTTCTCCGGCTCGGATCACCACGGCGTGGTCGTGGGGCTGCGGCTCGGCGCCTGACCGGCGAGCACCGCTCCCCCGGATCCCCGGCGGCGCTCGACGGATGAGGCCGGCGTCCCGCCCAGGGCGGCGCGCGCGCATCGCTCCACAACGCAGAACGAGATTCGGGGGGCATGCGTAAGGTGAGTCGCGCGTATTGAACCCGCCGCGGCAGACCGGGTAGGCTGGCGGTACATGAGCAGACTGCTGATCTTGGGGGCGACTGGGGGCACGGGCGCCGCGCTGGTCCGTCAGGGCCTGGAGGCTGGCCACGAGGTCTCCGCATTCGCGCGCACGCCGGCCAGCATCCCTGTCCCGCACCACGAGCGGCTGCGCGCGCTCCGGGGCGACATCATGGATGCCGAGCAGGTGTCGCGCGCCGTGTCCGGTCACGACGCGGTCCTCTCCGCCGTCGGGTCGCGCGGCGTGGGCCCGACGCGCGTCTACTCCGAGGGCATCGCCAACGTCCTCCGCGCGATGAAGGAGCACCGCGTCCGCCGCCTGATCGCCGTCACCTCGGCGGGCATCGGCGAGGATCAGCAGAGCGCGCTGTGGTTCCGCGTCCTTTTGAAGCCGCTGCTCCGCAACCGGTATTCCGACATGCAGCGCATGGAAGAGTCCGTCCGCCAGAGCGATGTGGCCTGGACCGTCGTGCGCCCGCCCAAGCTCACGGACGGACGGCTCACCAAGGATTACCGCGCCAGCGCCGATCACCTGTCGATGGGCGGTTACTTCTTTGCTGGTCCCACCATCTCTCGCGAGGACGTCGCGCATTTCATGCTCTCCCAGATCGACAGCGACGAATACCTGCGCACGACGGTCACCGTGACGTACTGACGCTCGGCGCGCGCTGTCCCTTGACGCAACGGTGGGGCTTGGGTCTGCTGCCGGCCACGGCGCCGCGGCGAGCCTGCGGCGCTCCTGACGTGCTGGCCGCGATCGCCATGATGTCGGCGATCGCGCCGAGCTGAGGCCGAGCCCCTATGATTTTCCATCGCAGGACCGCGCTCCCGTTGCTCCTCGGTCTTGGGGCTCCGGCCCTGATCGGGTGCGAGCTGCTCGTCGCCGTCGACCGCAGCAAGATCGATGAGCCCGCGGTCGGCAGCGGCGGCGCCGGCGGCGAGGCCAGCGCCGGCGGCGAGGCCGGCAGCGGCGGCGCCGGCGGCGCGCCAGGCGGGGTGTGCGGCGACGGGGCTGTCGGGGCGCCCGCCGAGGCGTGCGACGATGGGAATCGGACGGCCGGCGACGGGTGCGATCCGGGCTGCGCGATCGAGCCCGGGTTCGCCTGCGGCGGGTCGCCGAGCGCGTGCACCGCCGGGTGCGGCGACGGCGCGCTGGGCGGCGCGGAGACGTGCGATGACGGCGGCAACGAGGACGGCGATTGCTGCTCGCGTGCCTGTCAGGTGGAGCCCGGGTGCGAGGTCGAGCCGAACGACGGCTTCGCGTCGGCCAATGATGCCTTTGCCATCGCGCCGGACGGCCGGATCCGCGCGTTCATCGATCCCGAAGGCGATGTGGACGTGTTCTCGGTGACCGTCCCCGACGGCGCGCTCGGGCGCCTCGAGGCAGCGACGCTCGACGGCCCGCTGGGCACGACGTGCAGCTCGCTCGGCGTCGATACCTACGTGACGATCGTCGACGGGAGGCTCGAGACGATCGCCGACCACGACGATATCGACGAAGGCAACTACTGCTCGCACCTCGTGCTGGAGAAGCTGAGTCCCGGCGAATACCTCGTCAGCGTGCAGATCTCCCCTGCTGCGGAGCCCGCGACCTTCGACTACACGCTCTCGCTCACGTTGGACACCTCGGTGTGCGGCGACGGCGCGCTCGAGGGCCCGGAGCTCTGCGACGACGGAAACACGGTCGGCGGCGACGGCTGCAGCGCCGCGTGCGAGCTGGACACCCCGCTCCCCGAGGTCGAGCCGAACGACACCGCGGCGGAGGCCGACCAGCGCGCCGCGCTCCGGCCGAACGCGCTCGTCTCGGGGGCGATCGCGCCGCTCGGCGACGTCGACGTCTTCGCCTTCGAGGTGCCGAGCGTCGCGGAGGTCCTGCTCGCCACGTTCAGCCCAGGGAGCCTGAGCGCGTGCGTCCAGGGGGTCGACACCTTCCTTCGACTGCTCGACGTGGACGGCGCGACGGTGCTGGCGAGCGACGACGACAGCGGCCCCGAGGCCTGCTCGCTCATCGACGCGAGCGTCGCCCCGTGGGCGACCCAGCTCCAGCCGGGCACCTACTACGTCGCCGTCGAGGAGTTCTCCAGCGACGCCACGATCCCCGGCTACAACCTGCTTGTCGTGTTCACCGCGCTCTGCGGCGACGGCGTGGTCGAGGGGGCCGAGGCGTGCGACGGCGGCGAGGGGTGCTCCCCGGAGTGCGCGCGCATCCAGGTGTGCGGCGACGGCGTGGTCGACGGCGCCGAGACGTGCGACGACGGCGACACCGAGAGCGGAGACGGCTGCAGCGCCGCGTGCGAGCTCGAGGGGACGCTCCCGGAGATCGAGCCGAACGACGCGCCGGATCAGGCGACCGCGGGGCAGGCGACCGCGGCGGGCGCGCTGTTCACCGCGTCGATCAATCCGCCGGGCGAGATCGACTATTTCGCCGTCGAGGTCCCCCGCGTGGCCGACCTCGATCTGGAGACGTTCGACACGAGCGGCCCGCGCTCGTGCCGCGATGTCGACACGGTGATGCAGCTCCTCTCGCCGGAAGGCGCCGTGATGGCGGAGGACGACGACGGCGGTGAGGACGCGTGCTCCCGCATCCAGGCCGCCATCCCCGCGCCGGGCACGTATCTCGTGCGCGTCGAGGACTACGGCAGCGGCTATATCCCCGGCTACACGCTGCGCGCGCGGACGACGGCCGTCTGCGGCGACGGCCGCGTCGAGGGCCTGGAGGAGTGCGACGGCGGCCCCGCGTGCGGGCCTGCGTGCCAGCGCATCCCGGTGTGCGGCGACGGCCTCATCGACGATCCCGAGGTCTGCGACGACGGCAATACCGACGGCGGGGACGGCTGTGACGCCGCGTGCCGGCTCGAGGGGGCGACGGCCGAGGTCGAGCCCAACTCGACCCCTGCCGAGGCCGACGAGAACGGCGCCGTGGCGCCGGGAGCGCTCGTGTCCGGCGCGATCGAGCCGGAGGGCGACGTCGATCTCTTCGCCTTGCGGCTCACCACCATCGCCGACCTCCGGCTCGAGACCTTCGACTCGAGCGGCCCCGACCGCTGCGCCGACGGTATCGACACCGCCCTCGCGCTCCTCGCGGCGGACGGCGCGACCGTGCTCGCGTCCGACGACGACGGCGGCGTGGGCGCCTGCTCGCTCATCGACTCGACGAGCGCGGGCGGCGCCGCGGCGCGCCGCCTCGCGCCGGGGACGTACTATGTCCGCGTCCGCGGCTTCCCCGAGCTGCCGGGGGCGCGCTACACGCTGCGCGTCTCGCTCGACGCCTCGTGCGGCAACGGCGTGAGGGAGGGCGCGGAGGAGTGCGACGGCGGCGCGCTCTGCGGCCCGCGCTGCGAGCGGGTCGCGGTCTGCGGCGACGGCCTCCGCGACGCGCCGGAGGGGTGCGACGACGGCAACGCCGCGGGCGGCGACGGGTGCAGCGCCGCCTGTCAGCTCGAGGCGGTGACCGCGGAGATCGAGCCGAACGACACCCCCGGAGAGGCCGTCGCGAGCGATCTCGTGATCGAGGGCGACGCGCTCGTCGCGGCGAGCCTCGGCGCGGGCGACAGGGATGTCTTTCACATGAGCTTGCCTGTCGCCTCGGTCGTGCGCCTCGAGGTCCTCGACGGCACCGCCGCGGGCTGCGAGGGGGATATCCGCACGACCCTCCGCGTGCTGGGCGCGGGGGGGGCGCTCGTCGCGACCGACGAGGGGCTCTCCGACGCCGAGTATGCGGGCGGCATCGGCGGTTGCTCGGCGCTCGTCGTGGCGCTGCCCGCCGGTGAATACGATATCGAGGCGGCGGCGCGGGACGGCGGCGCGGCGATCCCGCTCTACCTGCTCCAGGTGAAGATCCTCGAGCCCGCCGGGGCCGAGGACGAGCCGAACGGCACCCCCGCCGAGGCGAACGGGCCCATCGGCTCCGACGTCTTCATCGCCGGCGCGCGGACGACCGACGACTTCGACGTCTACGCCGTGGAGCTCCCGGAGGGCCGCTCGATCCGCGCGGAGATCGTCGAGGGCGGCGCGGAGGCGTGCGAGTCGCTCGAGATCGACAGCCGCCTCTCGCTGCTCGACGCCGAGGGCTCGCTCATCGCGGACGACGACGACGGCGGCCGTGGGCGCTGCTCGCTCCTCGACGGCACCGGCGACGCCCCGCGCCACCCCGGCGCGCACGCGCTCCCGGCGGGAACGTACTTCCTCCGCGTCCGCGCCGCGTCGGGCGCGTCGCGCTCCGCGGCCCTCTTCGATTACCGGCTGGCCGTCACGATCCGCTGACGCGCGGCCCCCCCGCGCGTCCGGGATCGCCGCGCCCACGTCCAGCCGAGACGCGGCGCGCCCGCTCCGGGCGCCGCCGGGAGGCCGGGACGAACCCGGCCCGCCGCGGCGACTCGATGTCTCGATATCCCATCATCGCGAGACTGCCGCGCTCCGTCACGCCGCGCCGCCGTGTGGCTCCGCGGTGCTCATCGGCGTCGCATGAGGGGTCGGGACCCACAAGCATCCTCGGGAGTCGAGCGCGAGCGTTCGCGCGCATTCCGCGTGTTCCTTCCTCGCGCGCCCGCGCGGGCGCTCCCGCCGCCATACGCGGCCTGGACCGCTCTTCGCAGCGCCGTCGCACAGCGCCTCTCGCGGCGCAGGTGCGTGATACTTCGGCTGGATGTGGGAGCCCATGGGGTGCGTTCGAGGCAGAGGGTATGAGAGCATAGTCGAGGAGTGCCGGTATTCTCCCTGGTTCTATCTCCGTCGCGTTTTCGAGCGGAAGAATGCCAGTCAAAAGTTCTTGCGCGAGGGCGCGGGGAGAATAGTCTCCTGTTGTTCGCGTCATGACCTCGGGGCGGGTTCCTCCGGGAGCGTGGCCATGACGGGCCGACGACAACGCGCGTCGCGCCCGCCGGGCCATGACTCCCCTGGCGCAGGCCCCGGGGCATGAATCCCTTGGGTGACGATCTGGATAGGTATCTGCATCAAACTTCACCACAGATTCGATTCCTCGGAGGTATTTCTCATGAAGAAGATTGCTCGTTGGGCGCTCGCTTTCGCGGCGGTCATGTCGGTCTCTGGCAGCGCCATGGCCGTCCGCGAGGACTGCGGCTACAGTGTGACCATCAGTAACGGTATCAGGAAGATTCCCGCCGGTGTGGCTGGCTTCGCTTTGTCCGAGCAGGTCGGCGACCTGTTCAACGACGGGTGCATCTACGCGGGCAGATGGGGGGTCACGGCGGTGCCCGGGGCCGCCACGTTCGCCAACCTCTTCATTCACCAGACGACGACGATGGGGATGCCGGACTGCGTGGCGAACTCCTATTCGTACGCGGGCGGGGCCATCAGCCTCGTGCCCGGTCCGGTGGTGAGCTACGGCATCGATTCACGGTATCAGAAGGCGCGCCTGGCCACGTGCGTCGGGATGGAGGACGACTGGAACGGCGTGATAAAGCTCGTGTGCCAGTATCATACCCCGATGTCGTTGCCCTATCCCGTCACGTTCACTCCGAGCATTAGCCCTGGCCACCCCTGAGACCGGTCTCCATCGGGCTCTGAGACGGCGCCCGGCGTTCGACCGATCGGCGTGAGCCTCCCTGCAGAAAGCCCTCAGTAACGGCCCCGGGCAGGTCGGGGAGGCGCTCGACGGTCGCGTCGTGCGGAGCGAGAGGGGGCGCCGGCATCCGCCGGCGGCCCCTCTCTCTTTCTCCGCCTCCACCGAGCGTCCGGCGCAGAGCGCTAGCCAGGTCAACTTGTCTGGAGGAACAATGATGCAACCGAGTACGTCGCAACGGACCCCCTCGCGTCGCCCCTTGTGGATCGCCGTCGGACTTCTCCTCGCCGCCCTCGCCGGCGTCTCCGTCTTCCTCGCCCTGCGTCCGAGCGGCGAGCAGACCGCCGGCGGAAAGGCGCCGGCCGCCGGGGTGGAGAAGCGCGCCCGCTATCGCAACAGGGCGCTCCTCGGCGGCGCCGCGCCCGCAGAGCGGCCGCAGGCGCGGCCCACGATCAGCGGCCATGTCTACAGCACCGACGGGAGCGTCATCGCGGGCGTGACCGTCGTCGCGTCGACCTTCGAGGTGGCCGGTAACGTGCTCTCGACGGCGGGCTCGGTGAAGAGCGACGACGGCGGGCGGTTCGAGCTCGCGCTCCCGGACGGCACCTATCAGCTGAGCGCGAGCGTCGAGGGGTACGGGACCACGGCGACCACCGCGCACCCCGGCGAGGTGGTGAGCCTCGTCCTCCCGAAGAGCGGCGTCATCGAGGGGCGCGTGCTGGACGAGCGCGGCGAGCCCGTGCGGCGCTTCGCCATCGACGTCCTGTCGGCCGTCACGGCGGAGACCCCTGCGACCCCGCCCCTGTTCTCTCGCACGTTCGAGAGCCCGGACGGCTCGTTCCGCATCGAGCAGCTGCCCTCCTGGGAGTTCATGGTCAGGGCCACGGCGGCGGAGTTCGCGCCGGCGTTCTCCCCGCTCACCCTGCTGCGCGCCGGGGACGTCGAGAAGATGGAGCTGACCCTCTCGAAGGGATGTACCCTGACCGGGCGCGCGGTGGACCCCTCCGGCGCCCCTCTGCCGGGCGTGTACGTCGACGCCGAGTCGCTGCTCGTCGCCGGCGAGATGAGCAACGTCGCCATGGAGGCCGCAGCCCAGGCGCAGACCGAGGACGACGGCTCGTTCAGCCTGCCGCACGTCCCGAAGGGCACGATCGTCGTCCGCGGCTACGACGGGAGCAACGCCGTGAGCTCGAAGGAGATCGAGGTCTCGAGCTGCGACGGCATCCCGCCGGTGAAGCTCGTGATGTCGCCCGGCGGCAGCCTCTCCGGCGTGGCGCGCGACGCCGACGGCAAGCCCATCGCCGGCGCCCGGGTCACGCTGATGCACCGGCCGATCGGCTTCGTCAACACGGTGAGCGACGCGGAGGGCCGCTTCCACTTCGAGCAGGTCCCGCCCGGCGGGATCCGCGTGATGCTGCGGCGCGGTGAGCAGGTGATGATCGCTGGCGTCGAGATCGAAGAGGGGAAGACCGTGGAGCGGGACATCGCCTTTGCGCCCCAGGGCGAAGGGGAGATCCGCGGCCGCGTCACCGTCGGCGGCAAGCCGCTCGCCGGGGTTCGCCTCATGCTGGTGACCTCGATCGGGGACGACGGCGCGCTCGTCATGTACCACCCTGTCACCGCGGAGGACGGCTCGTACCGCGCGTCCGGGCTCCCGCCCGGGCCCTATCTCGTCAACGTGGAGTCGACCAGCATCGGTGGCGGCGTGCCGGTGAAGCCGGGCCAGGTCGCGACGATGGATCTCCAGGTCGTCGACCCGCCGAGCATGAAGGGCCAGGAGGCCGCGCTCCCGCCGCAGTGACAGCGGCACCTGCTGCGCTCCCCGGCTGTCCGGAGGCCGAGCCTCCCGGACGGCCGGTTCGCGTCTCTTCCGGCGACGCGCGCCGCCCGCGGGCAGCGCCGCGACATCGAGGCGGCGGCGCCGCCGCTCGGCTCCAGGTCACTCCGCCGGCGCGATCGTCAGCGTGAACGGCCCGACGTAGCGCGGGCCGTAGGTGTCGACGAAGATGTCGATCGGCGTGTCGGCGGTCACCGCCACCGTGATCGACTCGGGGAACCCGATCTCGACCGGATCATCCGCGCACGCGAGCTCGCTCTCCCGATCCGCGCAGTCGGTCCGCGCGTAGAGGACGATATCGGCGTCGCCCTCCGGCGTGGCGGTGATCGTCACATCGCCGCTCGCCGAAGGGGTGTACCGATACACGATCTCCCCGCCGGCGCCCCCGCACGACCCCGTGAAGCCCTGCGTGCCCTCGGACGTGTCCCCCACCGCCTCCAGCTCCGTGAGCGCCACGGCGTTCGCGCACAGGACCTCCGCGTTCACCTCGCACGTGTTCTTGCACGCGTCGTCGTCCACGGTGTTGCCGTCGTCGCACTCCTCCGTGCCGACGATCTCTCCATCGCCGCAGATCTGCTCCACGAAGGTCACCTCGAGCTCGTACGTCGCGTCCGCCTCGCTCAGGGCCTCGATGTAGATGAAGTACGTTTCGCCGGCGTCGACGGGCAGCTCCACGAGGGGGTCGCCCGGCACGAACGCCTGGACGCAGCCGAGCAGCGTGGTCGCGTCGTCGCAGCTGCTCCGGACGTACCAGTCGAATACGCCCTCCGGATCGTCCGAGAACGCGGCGAACCCGACCACGCCCTTCGCCGGCGCGACGAACTGGAAGACCTTCTCCTTGAGGCCCGAGCCGGCGGCGTACGTTCCGAAGATGTCCGAGCAGATCGCGCCGAACACGTCGGTGCCGTCCTCGGTCGTGCCGGTGAACGTCCCTCCCTCGGACACGTCGGTCGCCCCCGTGCACGCCGCGGCGATGCGATCGGCGCACGCTCCCTGCACGGAGCAGTCGAGCTCCTCGCAGTCCTGCAGGGCGTCACCGTCGTCGTCCTTGCCGTTGTCGCAGGTCTCGCCCTTGGCGACGCAGAACCCGGAGTCGTCGTCGCAGGAGCCCTGGCACTGCTCGTCGGCGTCGCAGCCGCCGACGCACATCTGCCAGCCAGCCCCGTCCATGTCGACGCAGGTCTGCCCCGCTCCCCCGCAATCGGCCGCAGCTGCGCAGGACTTGAGGCAGAGCGAGTAGCTGTCCCGGGGCAGACACTCGGACCCCTCCTCGCAAGGCAGCAGCTCCTCGTCGCAGAGCGAAGAGCAGTAGCCGCCCGCCCAGCCGAACGACTCCTCGGTCAAGCAGAGCCCGCCGAGACACTCGTCGTTGGCCGTGCAGGCCTCGCCGTCCGCCTTCGCCTCCGGGGCGCCGCCGCCGCCCCCGTCGCCGCCCTGACCGCCCTCGCCCTGGCCGCCGTCGCCGCCCTGGCCGCCGTCGCCGCCGTCGCCGCCTTCGCCACCCGTGCCGGAGGTCGCCCCTTGCGGCCTCGGGTCGTCGTCGCCGCAGGCGGCAAGCGACAGGCACATCGCTGCAACCGCTGACAGGGGAAGAGCAAGTCGCATCTTGTTTCTCCTTAGTAGGGGGTACAGCGCTCGTAGCACGGAATACGCCAGTACGTGCCACATCAGGAGAAAAACACAGCAATAGCTGTAATTGTTACGTCCGCGGTGAAATGCGTTGGTATGACAATGGTCCTTACAATCGTGCAACGCTGAGAGCACGGCGTTTCAGAATCGAAACCTGGCGGGGATGTCCCCGACGCACTGCCGCAATTCTCGGCCGGTTCTAGGGATCCTCCGGATGGCATGGTCGGTGCTTCATGGGAGGCCAGCGCCGCCGGCGCGGCCTTCGCCCCCCTGAGGCCCCGGCGGCGCTGTATTTTTGTCTGTCGCCCTCCCGGCTGTCGCGTTCTGCCACGCCTGAGCGCATCGGCTCACTTCGCCCGGCAGGTCGGGGCGGGGGCGGACGGCGATGGAGGGCGCGGCCGGATCGGGCGCGGATCGCCGTCGCGTTGTATCGTCGGCCGCCCCATGGCGACGAAGACGAAGCACGCCTCTCCGGCGAAGAAGCTCCCGAAGCTTCCGGCGGAGAAGCTCTCCTCTCCCCCGGATCAGAAGTTCGCGTGCCGCGACTGCCCTGCTCGCTGCTGCCGGCTGCCCTGGAACATCCGCTTCGGCAGCGACGAGGCCAAGCGGTACCTCGAGGAGCCGTG
The DNA here is from genome assembly GCF_028553905.1 of Sorangium sp. So ce836. NCBI lineage: Bacteria > Pseudomonadati > Myxococcota > Polyangiales > Polyangiaceae > Sorangium > Sorangium sp. So ce836. Next base: position 14,397,246 of record NZ_CP102233.1, read on the forward strand.
GGTGCGGGAGCGAGCCGGGGAGGAGGGGGCGCTCGTCATCGCGCGCGGCGTCCTGCCCATGCGGGAGAAGGACCGCCGGCTCCAGTGCGTCTTCCTCGACGACGACCTGCTCTGCAGCATGCAGAAGCGGTTTGGCCACGAGTACATCCCCAGGTCGTGCCAGGCGTTCCCGTTCGGGTTCGTCCGCGACGAGAAGGACGTCGTCGTCGCGCAGCTGTCCCATCTCTGCCCGTCGATCCGCGACAACTACGGCGAGCCCGTGGATCGACAGCTCAAGGACAAGCTCCAGCAGCGGGGCGACACCGAGCGGATGTCGAAGGCGCTCGCCACGCTGGGCGGCGTCATCCTCGCCCAGCCGCAGTACCTGCGCGCGGTGGCGCGCTGGGACGCCGAGCTCGCGACCGACGCCTCGCCGGCGGCGATCCTGGCGCGGCTCTACGACTGGACGACCGCCTTCGAGCGCGCCCTCCCCCCGGGCGCCGAGCGCGCCGCGGACGTCTCGATCGACGCCGCCCTCGCGCTCGCCGGCGCCGAGGCGCCCGCGCCGCTCGAGCCCCGCAAGAAGCCCTCGTTCTACGCCCGGGTGCTGTTCGCCTATCTCCTCGGCAACCTCTGTTATCCGTCGCGGGTCCGGGAGGCCCACCGCGTCGGAGAGGCCTCGTGGACGGAGCTCCACGCGCTGCGCAGCTTCGGCAACAAGGCCGCCTGGATGCTCGGCCGCGGCACCGTCGATATGCTGTTCATCCCCAGGCCGTTCAAGCTCCAGCGGGTGAGGACGGTCGACCGCTTCCTCGCCGGCGACGAGGGGACCCTCGTCAAGGACTACCTGCGCCTCGTGCTCCAGCGCCGGCACATCTTCTCGGCGCCCCGGCACCTCCTGGCCGCGGTCCTCGACCTGTCGCTCGCCACCGTCATCATCTCTCGCTTCGCCCGCTGCCGCGCCGCGGCGGACGGCCGCGTCAAGGTCTCCCCGGAGGACGTGCGCGAGGGCATCAGCGTGGCTGAGCTCGTCCTCCTGAGCCACGCGGCCCTGTCGGAGCAGGGCAAGCTCATGAAGAACCTCCGCTGGCTCCTCCTCACGAAGCGCGAGAGCTTCCGGGCCCTGCTGGCGACCGAGGCGTAGCCCGGCGCGTCAGACGTCGGCGGGGCTCGCCTAACCGGCGGTCCTGACTATCCTTTTGCGCCCACCGGGCCGGCAGGCCCATGGAGGCACGCGCATGATCGTCATGAAGTTCGGCGGCAGCTCGGTCGAGAGCCGCGCGCAGATCGAGAAGGTCCTTCACATCGTCCGGGCGCGTCTGGACCGCCGCCCCGTCGTCGTGAGCTCCGCCCACAAGGGCATGACCGACGCGCTGATCAACGCCGCCAAGCTCGCCGCCACCGGGAAGTACGACCCCTCCGTCCCCGTGGGCAAGCAGCGCGCCGTCGCCGAGGCGCTCGGCTGCGCGCCCGAGCTCCTCGCCCCCTTCTACGAGGAGATCGCGGATCTCCTGCGCGGCATCAGCCTCGTCAAGGAGCTCAGCCCGAGGAGCCTCGACTACATCGCGAGCTTCGGCGAGCGCATGGCCGTGCGCTGCATCGCGGACTTCTTCGCGCGGAGCGGCGTCCAGGCCCGCGCTTACGACGTCTGGGACCTCGGCTTCATCACCGACTCGAGCTTCGGCCGCGCGCGCCCGCTTCCCGGCTTCGACGCCCGCGTGAAGGCCATGTTCGCCGAGCGCGTCCCCGAGGGCGTCGTCCCGATCGTCACCGGCTTCGTCGGCCGCAACGAGGCCGGCGAGATCACGACCGTCGGCCGCAACGGGAGCGACCTCACGGCCACGCTGCTCGCCGCGGGCCTCGGCGCCGAGGAGGCGCAGATCTGGAGCGACACCGACGGCGTGATGACCGCCGACCCGAGCGTCGTGAAGACGGCCCGGAACATCCCCACGATGCGCTTCGACGAGGCCGCCGAGCTCGCGTTCTTCGGCTCCCGCGTCCTGCACCCCTCCACGCTCCTGCCCGCCATGGAGAAGGGCATCCCGGTGCGGGTGCTCAACACGAACCGGCCGGATCACCCCGGCACGGTCATCGACTTCAACACCGACGCCGGGTCCCCGGCCGTGACCAGCATCGCGTACCGCGAGCGGCAGGTCGTGCTCAAGATCAGCTCGACCCGGATGTTCGGCGAGGTCGGCTTCCTCGCGCAGGTCCTCGCCGCGCTGGCCCGGCACGAGGTCGTGATCGACGTGATCACCACGTCCGAGGTGTCGGTCTCGATGACCACCGACGACCTCGGGAAGCTCAGCCGCGCGCTGCCCGAGCTCGAGGGGTTCGGCGCCTGCGAGGTGCTGCCCAACCGGACGACGCTCGTCGTCGTCGGCAAGGGCCTGCCCAAGCAGAAGGGCGTCGCCGCGCAGGTGCTCGAGGCGATGGCCGAGGCCGGCGTCAACGTGGAGATGCTGAGCTACGCCATGGGCAGCATCAACCTGTCGATGGTCATCGAGGACGCGAGCGTCGCGGCCGCGGTCGGGGTGCTGCACCGCTCCCTCTTCGAGAAGGCGCGGTGACGGCTCACCCCGGCTGGCCGCGGGCCGCGTGACACCGGCCGCCGGCCGCGTGACAGGACGTTGACAGGCGTGACGCGACGCGCGCGCCGCAGTAGGCGTAGCCCTCGGCCGGACCCGGCGTCCGGCCCCGGGAGACCATGACAGCGGCACACAAGGGCGGCAGCGCGGCGCCCATCCCTCGCGAGAGCACGAGCGACATCCTGCGGCGGATCGAGGCCGCGCGCTCCGCCCTCGGCCCGGGCGCCGCCCTCGCGTTCGACGCGGACGGCACCCTCTGGGAGGGCGACGTCGGCATCGACCTGTTCGAGGCGTTCCTCGCCGGGCGCTGCGCGCGGCCCGAGGCCGAGGCGGCGCTGCGGCGCGAGGCCGAGGCGTTCGGCGTCGCGGCGGACGGCGGCGCGCACGAGATCGCGAGCGCGCTCTACGCGGCGTTCGCCGCCGAGCGCTACCCGGAGGACCGGGCCTTCGCGATGATGGCCTGGGCCTTCGCCGGGTGGCGCGAGGACGAGCTCGCCGCCCTGATCGACCGCGTGCTCGAGGAGAAGGGCCACGCCGGGCGCATCCGGCCGGCGCTCCTGCCGATCCTCGACTGGGCGCGGTCGCGGGGCGCCCCTGTGTACGTCGTCTCCGCCTCCCCGCGCGCCGTGATCGAGCGCGCGGTCCGGCGGCTCGGCGTCGCGCCCGAGCAGATCGCCGCCATGACCCCGGCCGTCCGCGAGGGCCGGCTCGCCGCGGAGCTCGCCGCGCCCGCGACCTACGGCGACGGCAAGACCCGCGCGCTCGAGCGCCTGTTCCCCGAGCTCGCGGTGCTTGCGGCGTTCGGCGACAGCGCGTACGACGCCGCCCTGCTGCGGACGGCCCGGGTGCCCGTCGCGGTCGCCCCGAGCCCGAAGCTGCTCGCGGTCGCGGGGTCGATCCCGGGGCTCGTCCTGCTCGACACCTGAGCTGCCGCCATGGCCACCCTCTCGCTCCGCGGCCTTACCCGACGCTTCCCGGGCGCCGAGCGCCCCGCCCTCGCCGGCCTGGACCTCGAGGTCGCGGACGGCGAGCTGCTCGTCCTCGTCGGCCCCTCCGGCTGCGGCAAATCCACGGCGCTCCGGCTGATCGCGGGCCTCGACAGCCCCGACGGCGGCACGGTCTCGATCGGCGGGCGCGACGTCGGCCGCGTCGCGCCCGAGGACCGCGACGTCGCCATGGTCTTCCAGGGCTACGCCCTGTACCCGCACATGACCGCGCGCGACATCATGGGCTTCCCGCTCCGGATGCGCGGGGTCGCGAAGGCGGAGCGGGCGCGCCGCGTGGAGGAGGCGGCGGCGCTGCTCGGCATCGGCCACCTGCTCGCTCGCCGCCCCGGCGAGCTCTCGGGCGGCGAGCGCCAGCGCGTGGCCATGGGCCGCGCGATCGTGCGCGCGCCGGCGGCGTTCCTCTTCGACGAGCCGCTCTCGAACCTCGACGCCGCGCTGCGCGCCGAGCTCCGGGTCGAGCTCGCGGCGCTCGTGCGCCGCCTCGGCACGACGTCGGTCTACGTGACCCACGACCAGATCGAGGCCATGACCATGGGCGACCGCATCGCCGTGCTGCGCGCCGGCGAGCTCCAGCAGGTCGGCCCGCCGCGCGCCATCTACGAGGCGCCGGCGAACACCTTCGTGGCCGGCTTCCTGGGCACGCCGGCGATCAACCTGGTCCCGCTCGAGCGCGCCGGCGATCGGTACGCGAGCGCGGCGCTCTCGCTGCCCGCCCCGCCGGGGGCGGCGCTCCCGGAGCGGGTCATCGCGGGCGTGCGGCCCGAGCACCTGCGCGTCGCGCCGGGGGCGCAGGGCGGCGCGGGGGCGTGGGGCGACGCCGGGGCCGCGGGCGACGGGGCGCGGGGCGAGGTGGAGGTCGAGGCGCGCGTCGTGGTCGCCGAGCCGCTCGGCGCCGAGACGTTCCTGTACCTCGAGGCCGGCGGCGCGCGGCTGCGCGCGCGGGCGCACGGCTTCGCGACGCCCGCGCCGGGGGAGGCGGTGCGCGCGCGGCTCGACCCGGGCGCCGTGCTCTGGTTCGACGCGGGCTCCGGCGCGCGGATCGCCCCGCCGCGGGGCGCGTCATGAGCGGAGCGGTCCGCGCCGTGGGCGGGGAGGCCGCGCCGTGAGCGGGCGCGCGCGCGGCGCCGCGCGGTCCGGGTCGAGCGCCGCCGTGTCGCGGCGCGACGCGCTCCGGGCGCTCGCCGCGTCGATCGCCGCGGCCGCGGCCGGCGCCGCCGTCGCGTCCGAGGCGGTCGACTGCGCACGGCGCACGCCGGACGGGCGCATCGGGGCCTCGCTGTGGTTCGCCTACGGCGGCAAGAACCGCGAGGTGCTCCTGTCGCTCGTCGACAAGTTCTACCGCTCGCAGGGCATCTACCGCATCGACGCGGTGTACCAGGGCGACTACTTCGAGGCGCTCGCCAAGCTGCGGACCGCGCTCGCGGCGCGCGCGGCGCCCGCGCTGACGCACGTGGTCGGCGAGGTGGTGCCGTACCTGGCCGAGGCGGGCGTCCTCGAGCCGCTCGATCGGTTCATCCGCGCGCCCCCTCCCGGGCACGGCGACATCGACGTGGTCGAGGCGCTCGGCCAGGCGGGGACGTTCGTCGGCGGGGGCGAGCGCCCGCTCGTGTGCCTGCCGTTCAACCGGTCGACGCCGATCGCCTACTACAACCGGAATGTGTTCCGCGAGCTCGGGCTGTCGCCGCCGTCGACCTGGGACGAGCTCCGCGCGACGGCCGCGCGGCTCGTCGTGCGCGACGGCGCGAGCACGCGGCGGTGGGGCTTCGAGTGCCCGGTGGACTGGTGGTTCTGGGCGGCGCTCGTCGGGCAGGCCGGCGGCGACGTCGTGGGCCCGGACGGCACGCCCACGCTCGGCGGCGACGCGGGCGTGCGCGCGCTCCGGTTCTGGCAGACGCTCGTGCACGAGGACCGCACGATGAAGCCGCCGCCGGGGCGTGATTACAACGCCTGGCAGGTGGTGAACACCGACTTCCTGTCCGGCCGGGTCGCGATGATCTGGACCTCGACCGCGTTCCTCCGGTACCTGGAGGACAACGCGAGCCAGGCGGGCGCGGGGAGGTTCGAGGTGGGCGCGGCCCCGCTGCCGCGCGACGTGCGCGCCTCGGTGCCCACGGGCGGGACGATGTTCGTGATGCCGCGGGGCGCGGCGCCGTCGGCGCAGGAGGCGGCGTTCGCGTTCCTGCGCTGGATGATGCAGCCGGAGCAGGCGAACTCGTTCGCGACGCGGACGGGCTACATCCCCGTCTCGCGGCGCGGCCTCAAGGACCTCACGCGGGACGGCTACTACGCCGCGCACCCGAACGATCGCGTCGCCCTGGACCAGCTCGCGCACGCCGCGCCCTGGCCCTGGTCGCCGGACCTGTTCCGTATCCAGCGCGAGGTGGTGCAGCCTCGGCTCGAAGAGGCGGTGCTCGTCCCGCGCGACGCCGCCGAGACCCTCTCCGAGGCCGTCCGCGCGGCGCGCGAGCGATGAAGCCCAAGCACCCCCTCTCGCCGTACCTGCTCCTCCTGCCGACCGCGGCCTTCCTGGCCGTGTTCTTCCTGGTCCCGCTCCTGCTCGCGGCGAAGAACAGCTTCTACGCGTGGGATCTGCTCACGCCGCCGCGGTACGTCGGGCTGCGGAACTACGAGGTACTCGCCGGGAGCGGCGAGCTCGCCGGCACGCTCCTCCGCACGCTCGGCTACAGCGCCGTCGTGGTGACGCTCTCCGGCTCGCTCGGGCTCGCGCTGGCGGTGGCGCTCGATCGGCCCGGGCCGGTCTACGCCTTCGTGCGCGGCGCGGTGTTCAGCGCCTATGTCGTGTCGTGGGTCGCGGTGGCGCTCCTCTGGATGTGGATCCTCGACGCCGAGGGCATCGTCTCGGCGGCGCTCCGCGGGCTCGGCCTGCCGGCGATGAGCTGGCTCGGCGATCCCCGGTCGGCGCTGCTCGCGCTGGCCGCGGTGAGCGTCTGGAAGATCACGGGGTATGCGATGGTCATCTTCCTGGCGGGCCTGCAGGACATCCCGCGCGCGCTGCACGAGGCGGCGGCGCTCGACGGCGCCGGCCCGTGGCGGCGGTTTCGCCACGTGACGTGGCCGCTGCTCCGCCCGAGCGCCGCGTTCGTGGCGACGACGAGCCTCATCCTCTCCTTCCAGGCGTTCGACGTGATCCGCGTGATGACGCAGGGCGGGCCGGTCAAGTCGACGACCCTCTTCGTCTACGCCATCTACGAGCACGTCTTCGTGAACCTGCGGGTCGGCCGGGCGAGCGCGATGATCGTGATCTTCTTCGGGGTCTTGCTCCTCTTGACGGTCCTGCAGCTCTGGGCGCTCCGCGCGGGCGTCCCGCGCGAGGGGAGGCGGCCGTCGTGACGGCGGGGCGCGGCGGCGGCGCGGGCGCGGGGCTCTTCAGCGCGCGCGCGCGCCGGCTCGTCTCGGACCTCGTGCTCCTCGCGGTGGCCGTCGTGTGGCTCGGGCCGTACGTGTGGATGACGATCACCTCGCTGAAGACGCTGCCCGAGATCACCCGCGCTCCGGCGTACCCGTTGCCGCAGGCGATCCAGCTCGGCGCGTACCGCGAGGTGCTCCAGGCGGTGCCGGTGATGCGGTATTTCGCCAACACCGTGTTCATGGCGACGGCCATCGCGCTCTTGCAGATCGCCCTGGCGCTCCCGGCCGGCTATGCCCTCGCGAAGCTCAGGTTCGTCGGGCGGGGCGCCGCGTTCGTCCTCGTGCTCTCGTGCCTGCTCATCCCGGCGCAGGTGACGTTCGTGCCGGTGTTCACGATGCTCGGCGCGGCCGGCCTCGTGAACACGTTCGCGGCGCTGATCCTCCCCTTCGGGGTCAGCGCGCTCGGGACGTTTCTCGTGCGGCAGGCGCTGCTGTCGGTGCCTGACGAGATCATCGAGGCGGCCAGGATGGATGGGGCGGGCGAGCTCAGGATCATCTACCTGATCCTCGGCCCGATGCTCCGGCCGACGCTCTCGGCGCTGTTCCTGTTCAGCTTCGTCTTTCACTACAACGATTACTTCTGGCCGCTCGTCATGACGACGGACGACCGGGTGCGCACGTTGCCGCTCGCGATCGCCCTTTTGCGGGAGCAGGGGACGGGGGTCCGCTGGCACCTCGTGATGGCCGGCAACGTGATCCTGAGCCTGCCCGTGCTCCTCGTGTTCGCGGCGGCGCAGCGGCAGCTCCTGCGCGCGGTGACGGCGCGGGTCTGAGCGGATCGGGCGCCTGGGCGGGGCCGACACTCGAGGCAGCCGGGCTGCTGGAAGCGCGGCTTGGCCGGCCGGCGTGTGCATCGGCGTGGCAGTGGGCGCGGGGCGTGATCGCGCTTGCCACCCACGCTGGTGCGGCCGGCCTGCGCCGCGCCGGGCTGGCGATCGCCGCGAATCGCGGCGGGCCGCGGCGCCGGATGGAGGGGAGGGCGCTGCGCGGTTTGTTCTCGTCCGGGCGCCCTGGTTTCTGGCCCGGTCGTCGCACGGCTCGCGGCGGCAAGCGCAGCGCCGGCCCGGCGCCGCGGGAGGAGATCCACGATGACGACGACCGAACCGATGATGCGGAAGGAAGAGGGCAAGGTCACGCAGAGGATCGAGGAGCGGACCGGCAGGGTTCCGTCCGGTGCCTATCTCGGGCTGGCGATCGGCTCGATGCTGATCTCGGCCGGCTGCATGCTGGCCGGCAAGAGGCAGGCTGCGAACTTCATCGGCCAGTGGGTGCCTTCGCTGCTCGTGATCGGCCTGTACAACAAGCTGGTCAAGATCGAGCACGAGATGGGATTCGGCGGAACCTACCGCTGACGGCGGCCTGCTGCGGACGGCGGCGAGCTCGCCCTCGAGCTCGTCGTCGGCGTCGTGCCCGAGCTCGGGGCAGGGGGAAGGCAGCGCCGTCGCACTCCTGGCGGGATGACGACGGCCTCTGGCCGGATGACGACGGGTCGCCCCACCGATGACGACGGCATCCGGCCGGATGACGACGGGTCGCCCCACCGATGACGACGGCATCCGGCCGGATGACGATGGGCTCTGGCCGGATGACGACGGGCTCCGGCCGGATGACGACGGGCTCCGGCCGGATGACGACGGGCTCCGGCCGGATGACGACGGGCTCTGGCCGGATGACGACGGCTCCGATCTCGGATGACGACGCCTCGTCCCGGAATGACGACGATCTCCGCCGCGATGCCGGCAGCCGCGCGGCGCGGGCCGCGCCGGCGTCGCCGAGAGACATGCTCCCGCTGGCGCTCGCCGTCCCGATGCCAAGAACGTGCGATTCCCTCGACGTCTCGAGCCACAGCCGCCTAGCTTGCGGTCATGGCCAAACCTACCTCTCACCTCGAAGAGACCGACGACAACGACCCCACCCTCGAAGCCCTGGCCGAGCGCCTCGGCAAGCCAGAGCCTGGGCTCCTCGAGGCCTTGCTCGACGGCGCGACCGAGGCGCAGCTCGTCGAGCGGGGCAGGCAGATCGCCTCCTCGCGCGTCTTGACCGACATGCGCCGGCTCTACGCGACGGCGCACGCGTGCTGGGACGGGGCGTCGAAGGACAGGCGGGAGAAGCTGCGCGGCTTCTCTCCGGAGCTGCTCGCGCTCGCGGTCGAGCAGGCGATCGCGCTCGAACGCCTGCTCGACGTGCACGAGAGCGCCGGCCAGAAAAAGGACGCCACGCGCGCCACGCGGGACGCGGGGCTGCGCGAGCGGCTCTCGCGCGCCCTGCTCCTGCGCGATCAGGCCTACGAGGTCCTGCGCGGCGTCGCCGGCTCGGGCAAGGAGGCGCGCGAAGAGCTCGCGCAGGCGGTCGGCACCGCGGAAGACCCGGCCGCGCTCGCGCGCGGGCTCGCCCAGCTCGCCGCGTTAGGGAGGCGCTACCTCGCGCAGAAGAAGGGCCCGCTCGCCGTGCGCGCCAGGCTGATGCGGCTCGACCAGGACTACGTCGAGCGCCTCGAAGAGGTCGCCGAGGAGCTGATCCAGGCGGCGAAGGCGGCCGGCGCGCGCCCCGCAGGACAGAAGGTCACGAGCGGCGATCTCGACCGGGCCGACGGCATCAACCTCATCCTGCTCGAGCAGATCGTGCGCGTGTTCGAGCGCGCCAACGAGCAGGACCCGGCCATCCCGCGCCTCGTGCCCATCGCGACCCGGCGGCTCTTCAGCCGGAGGCCGAGGAAGAAGGCCGCCGGCGCGCCGAGCGGCGGCACCGCCGGCGGCGGCGCGACCAGCGGCACGCCGCCGGCGGAGGACGATCCGCTCGACGACGACGACGCGCCGGTCTGAACCGAGAGCGTTCTCCGCCGGGAGCGCGCGGCGCTGCTCCCGGCGCGGCGGCGCGCAGCCCTCGCCGCCGCGGTCGTCGACCCCGCTCTACGCCCGGTCTCCGACGCGCAGGATCCGGTTCGAGATGACGAACCCGAACGGGACGACGGACAGCGCAACCACGCTGAGCACGGCCCGGCTGGACAGGGAGCGCTCGAGCGCCGCCCGGAAGGCCGCGGAGAGCATCGCCAGGAAGAGCACGCCGTGCACGCTCCCGGCGATGCGCACCGCGACGGGGTAGCCAAGCGCGTATTTCAGAGGCATCGCCACGAGGAGCAGCAGCAGGAGAGATGCTCCCTCGACGATGCTCGCGATCCGGAGGGCCCGGCGCTCGTTCACGGCCGCACCTGCGCCCAGGTCGGCTTGACCACCATCAACGCCACGACGCAGACCACGGGCAGCGCGGACCATAGAAACGCGGAGAGGTCGCTGCGTTCTCGGCTGACGCAGTAGACCAGCACGGCGTTGCCGACGAGCGACAGGAGCAGCGCGCCCGCGATCCAGAGCTCGAACAGCGGCCAGCCGTTCAGGACCAAGAGCGCGTATCCAGACAGCCACGTCGCCAGCAGGCTGGGCGACGCGACGCGGTGCACGGCGCGCCTCCTCGCGGCTGGATCTTCGCACAGGAAAGCGCCGACGGCGCCGCCGGCGTACCCCATGACGCTCAGGAGCTTGAGCACGAGAATGCATCGATACGCGATCATCGGTACGCCTCCCGCCGGAGGTCCCTGATCCAGGGTTCAAGCATCGTAAGCGGCTCGGGGTCCAGCATCTCCGTGGCACGTGGCGGCGTCCGGGGCTGACGCCCGGGACTCCACGCGGACGCCAGTCTGGAGGACGGGCGCCCTCCGCGCGAGCGGCAAAAACGACAATGATCGACAGGATCTGGCCAGCGTCGCGCCCTGTGAAAACGAGGTCGCCGCCGCATCGCGAGGTCGCGGGTCACCCCGTCGCGGGAACATGGGCCCAGGGGGGAGACGATGCAGCGGCGAGCCGGCAGGGATCGCCGCCGTCGCGGCCGCTGCCGTTGTCGGAGGAAGAGGGGCGCGCCATGATGGCGCCATGCATCGGGTGGTGATCGTCGCGCTGGACGGGGTGGTCGCCTTCGATCTCTCGACGCCGATCGAGGTGTTCGAGCGCGTACGCCTCGCGAGCGGGCGCCCGGGGTATCAGGTGCAGGTCTGCGGCGTGAAGCGCGACATCGACGCCGGGCGATTTCGGATGAGGGTCCGGCGGGGGCTGTCGGCCCTGCGCAAGGCCGACACGGTCATCCTTCCGGGCATCGCGGACGTCTCTCGGCAGATCCCGGAGCCTCTGATCCGCGCCGTCCGACGAGCCGCCGAGCAAGGAGCGCGCGTCGCTTCGATCTGCAGCGGCGCGTTCTTGCTCGCCGCGACGGGGCTGCTCGACGGCAAGCGGGCGACCACGCACTGGCTCGCCGCCGAGGAGCTCGCGAGGCGCTTTCCGCGGGTATCGGTGGACCCCAGCGTCCTCTATGTCGACGAGGGGAAGGTGCTGACGTCGGCCGGAGCGGCCGCCGCGCTCGACCTGTGCCTGCACATCGTGCGGCGCGACTACGGGGCAGCCGTGGCCGCCACGGCGGCGCGCCTGTCCGTGATGCCGCTGGAGCGCGACGGCGGCCAAGCTCAGTTCATCGAGCGAGCGCCCCCTCCGACGGAGCATGTCTCGTTGAGCCGAGTGCTGGAGTGGCTGGAAGAGCACCTGCACGACGACCTCTCCCTCGGCGACATCGCGCGGCGAGCGGCGATGAGCGTCCGCTCCCTCAGCCGCCACTTCAAGGAGCAGACGGGCACGACGCCGCTCCAGTGGCTGCTCAAGGCGCGCGTCCGCCGGGCGCAGGCGCTGCTGGAGACGACGCCCCTCTCCATCGAGCGGGTCGCGTCCAGCGCCGGGTTCGGCTCGGTCGCGGCCTTCCGGCAGCACTTCCATCGGGTGGCCGGGATCAGCCCGCAAGCCTACCGCCGTGCGTTCCAGAGCCGTCCCCGGCGCGCCAGCTGATCTCGACGGCGCCGGGTCACTCCCGGCAAGGGAGCTCGCAGCCCTCGCCGCCGCAGTCGATCCCGCCCCCGTCCCCGTTCTCCACGCCGTCCGTGCGCGCTGGCTCCTCGCAGGCGCCCGCGTTGCGCCTCACAGCCGGGCGAGCCGTCCGTCTTCGAGCAGCACCCAAGGGGCAGAAGGCGAGTACGCCTCGGTCCCGGCGATGGGCAGGCTTGGCGCATCCGTGAGCTCGTCGAGCCCCTTGTCCCGGAGCCGCATCCCGCGTTCGGTGAGGCGGTAGACCTCCGAGAGCATGGGGTAGCCAGCATTGGGCGGCTTTGGACCGGGCGCGCGCTCTACGAATGCGCTCGAACTGTGGTCTGCCCAGTGCTCCAGCCGGCGCGGGAGAAACAGGTCGCCTGTGCAGGAAAGCATCCGCCATAAATGCATTCCAGATCGCATGTCGCGACTAATCACCGCGAGAGGAGTCTGCCATTCTGTCGACAGGATGGTCATGAGCAGCTCGTCGAATCGGCTGAGACGCAGGGCTCCGTCCGCAGTCCTTCTTGGAAAAAAGGAAGAGAGGAATGCCCATAAGGGGGCGAGCTCTGGAAATCCTTCGACACCACGTGTGCAACTCTGCGTGAACCTCCTCGGGTCCGCTGCGGTGTACTGGCTCCAGAGGCGAACGGCACGCCGGTAGCCTTCGCGCGGCCAGGGGCGCGCTTCACGGAGCCGCGCCGGGATGGTACCCAGCTCGGAGGCGGAGCACCACGTCGGCACGGCAGACTCTCGCGCATCCAGCCCGCGGAATGGCGGGTCCAGCTCGACGACAACGATGTCCTTACGCGGGATGCCACACTCGTGCAGCCTACCGCAGACTCTCCAGAGACCCACGCGCTCGCGCAGATTTGTGGACGAAACCCACACGACAACCACGGGGCCTATCTTATTATCATCACTGATGGGGTCGACGAAAGAGCCCCACCATGCCTGACGCGCAAGGACATGCTCTGAGGTGCCCATGCGGGACGGCCCAACAAGAAGGCAGTCGGAGTCAACGGTCGCGCTGGTGGCGCCTAGCGACGCAATGCGGTCCGCAACACGAGACTCAAACACTACATGTGTTGCACTAGCGATATCCACAGCGATAACACTCACTGGACTCATATGGTTCGTTGCGAAGGCAGTCGTCAAGGCAGTCGCGGCAGAACGTATAGCCACTTGTCGTTATGCGCGTGCAAGCCCGCCCTTTGGCCTGACAAACTTCGAAGTATTCGCTGCACCTGGTGACCGGGGCGCATCCTGCCATCAGTGCGAATGAGTCGCTGCCCACTTCTTCGCCCCCTCCTTCGCCTTTTTTGCCTTTGTTCGGGTAATCTCCCGCCCCCACGGATTCTGTCGGGTATCCAGCACCCGCGCTCCCGGGCTCCACCGTGTCGCAGGTGTAGGTCAAGTCGCATGCCGACGCGAGCACCATCGCGAGCCCGACGCACAGCACGAGCGCGCTCGCCTTTACCTTCAGGCCGTGTCCCATGTCTTCTCCCCGTTCCGGATGCGCGCGTCTGATCTCCCAGCAGAGAGGCGGCGTCAACAAGTGATCTGGGCCACATTGCGTCCGTGCGGTCCCTGCACATGAGAACCGGAGTGCGACCGGGCCTCCAGATTGGCCTCCGGGTTCGATTCCCGGCGCCTCGACCATGGAGCGCCGCCGCCCCTCGCCGCACCGCCTGCCTAGCGCATGCCCACGACGAGCCATGCTCGGGCCAGGGCATCCCCGTCGTCACAACGGGGCAGCATCTCCGCTGGCCTCAGCGATCGGGGTAGCTAGGGGAGCGGCGCCAGGGCGCCTTCAAGGAGCGCCGGGTCACTCCCGGCACGGAAGCTCGCAGCCCTCGCCGCCGCAGTCGATCCCGCCCTCGTTCCCGTTCTCCACGCCGTCCGTGCACGTCGGTGCCTGGCAGACGCCCGCCCAGCAGACGCCGCTCGCACAGTCGGTCGGCCTGGCGCAGCCCTCGCCGACCGGGCAGCGCGAGCAGCTGTCCTTGCCGCAGTCCACGCCGGTCTCGTCCCCGTTCTTCATGCCGTCGGCACACGTGGGGGACGCGCAGACACCTCCACGACACACGCGATCCTGGCAGTCCGAGCCCCTGGCGCAGCGCAGGCCCGTGGCGCACGGCCGGCACGCGCCGCCGCAATCGAGGTCCGTCTCTCCGAGGCCCGCATCCAGCCGGTTGTTGACGCAGTGGCCAGGGACGCAGCGCGTGCCGTCGCACGCCAGCCCGCTGGGGCAATCCAGCATCGGGTCTGTGTCGAGGCACTCGACGCACACCCCGTGGGCGCACACGCCGAGATCGATGCCAGGGCCCGAACACGGCTCGTCGTGGATCAGCCTGACATACGGTCTCTCGTGATCACAGCGATCCGTGGTGCACAGATTCCCGTCATCGTAGGTGTCTTCCTGCTCCTCCTGGACGATGAGCTCGCCCTTGGCCGTACACTTGAGCTGCATGCAGTCGCCCCGGACCTGGGAGTCGATCCTGCCCTCGTGGATCTCCACCTCGCAGAGCCCGTCGACGCACCGCCCCGTCCCGCACCGCGGGCTCGGCGGGCCAGGGCACTCGGCGTCGCTCACACACTCTTTCTCACAACCCGGCGTGCCCGCGGCGCACTGGTCGCAAGGGAGGCACTCCCGCAAACACGCCGGATCCGTCGACCCCCGCTTGCAACAGATGCGCTCCGTCGGGTCGATGCACACGCAGGCGTTCCCGGCGCACGTCGTGCCGGGAATGGTCTGGACATTCGACCAGCAATCGATGGGCGACGTGCACTCGCCGCCGGTAGGCGGCCGGTCGCACGCAAGAAAACCCGCGATGGGGAGAGAGCCGAGGAGAAACAAAGAGGTGAAGATGTAGCGCTTGACAGATCGATCCACGGTCCAGTCCTCCGGCACGAGGGCTGCGGCGCACCCGCCCCGCGGCCCTGTCCGCCGGGGCGCCGGGCGCCGTCACCATCGGATCCTACCAGCAACGATCGTCACCTCCGAGGCCTTCGCGCAAGTTTCCATCAGCGGCCGCGAGCGCATCGCGTCTCGTGAGCCGGGTGACCTCGCGCTCACCAGACGCCCCTCACCGCGACAGCGCCGGCGGAGACCACGACCTCCGCTCTCTGCCGAGGCCAGAGGGCGTACGCGAGGGTACCGGCCGCCACGGCGCCGCCGAGGATGAGGCTCGCCGCGCCGAACGCGCGCGCGGTCTCCATCGTGTCCCAGTGCGCGTGCGCCCTGTCGCAGGCGGGCGAGGGGAGATAGCAGCGGTTCGGGCCCGCGTCCTGCGCGGCCCTGATCCCGGCATTCAGCTCCACTTCTCCCAAGGCGAAGAGGCCAGCGCCGGCCGCCACGAACACCCCGGCCCCGATCCCGCCCGCGACGACGACGGCTCGCGATGCCGCCGGCGGCGCGGGCGGTCCCCCGGAAGCGACGCGCGCGCCGCTGGCCTGCGCGCGCGCCGGAGGTCTCGTCTCCGGTTTGCGCGGGGTGAGCCTCGCTTCCCGCATCTCGCGGCGTGGCACGTTGACCTCGGCCTCCGCAATGGCGCCGTTCAGCGCCGCGCGGACGACGTGCCGGCCGGGCAGGACCGGGACCGCGCCTCCAGCCGCGATCTCCGCCGGCTCGCCGTCGATCGTGATCATGGCGCCCGCCGGGGCGACAATGCGGATCTCGCCGACGAGCTGGCGCGCGCGCGCCAGGTCGGCGAGCCGCGACGCGTAGAGGGCGCGCTCGTCAGGCGTCTTCGGCGCGCGCATGATCTCCTTGCATCGCGTCAGCCAGCGCACGGCCATGACCGGATCGCCCATGCGGTGCGAGAGCGCCCCGACGTTGCAGGCAGCTACCTGGGAGCGATCCAGCTCCCAGACCGAGAGCCACGCCTCGCGCGAGTCCGCATATCGCCCCTCCCGAAAGGCGGTATTCGCCTGGGCGGCGAGCTGGGACCGCGCTTGCGCCTGCGCCGCAGCCGAGGATGCCTCAGGTTGCGCCTCGGCGCGACCCGCGAGCAGCAGAGAGAGAGCAACCCCGGCCTGCGACGCCATCTTGCTCCGGAGGACCCTCACCACGGTTCGAAACTCCTGATCACATGCGCACGACGAGCCCCCGGAGACGCGGGGCCGGCACCCGCCCCCCCTCGCACGACATCGCGCAGGAGGCAGGTGTCCGCCGGCTGGTCGCAACACCCACCGGCCGGCAGCCATCCTACGTAACGATCGTTTCCAGCTCAAGACCTCCCCGCGAGCACCTCGTCTCGCGGAGCTGCCGGCCCGCGCCGGGAGTTCCCTCCGGCGAGGCTCCCGCGGGGCGCTCCTCTCCGCCCAGGGCGAAGGATGAGCCGCGTGGAGCGCCGCCGGTACACCCGCTCCCCGCGGACCAGCGCGCGCCCCCTTCGCACCACGCCTGAGAACGCGCATTCCCGCTCCGGCCTCCGGCCTCCGGCGCCGCGCGGCGCGCGCCGCGCCCGGCGATGGCCGCCGTCCAAATATCGACATCTCCCTGGAATCCTTCTTGCTGAGCTCGCGCGCGCGGTGAACGGAGGACCTCATGCGTCAGCGACTTTCTCGTTCTCTTGTCCTGGTAGGGCTCTTCTCCTCGGGTGTTTTCTCTTCCCTCCTCGCGGCCTGCGGGCCGGAGGACCCCATGCCGACGCCCGGCTTCGGCATCGACGGCTCTGATCCACAGATCATGGTGACGGAGGTCCCGCCGCCGGCCATCAGCGGCGGAACGCTGCTCATCGCCGCCGACGGGCGCACGGCGGTCGCGGCGGACCCCGACCGCGATCGCGTCTGGATCGTGGACCTCGACGGCGGCGAGCCGGCCGCGGTCGCGCTCGCGCGCGGGGACGAGCCCGGGCGCCTCGTCGAGGACGCGAGCGGCCGGGTCCACGTGGCGCTCCGGCGTGCCGGCGCCGTGGCGACCCTCGACATCGCATCGCGATCCGTCGTCGAGCGTCGGGAGGTCTGCCGCGCGCCCCGCGGGGTCGCCTTCGACGCGTCGCGCGACGCCATCCACGTCGCCTGCGCCGGCGGCGAGCTCGTGACGCTCCCCGCCGCCGGCGGCCCCGCCGTCCGCAAGATCCGCCCCGCCCCCGACCTGCGCGACGTCGTGGTCGAGGGCGACCGGCTCCTCGTCAGCCGCTTCAAGTCCGCCGAGACCCTGGTCGTCGGCCCCGAGGGCGAGGTGCTCTCGCGCCGCACGCTCCCCGCCTTCCGCTCCAACGGGTTCAGCACCTCCGATTACGCGCCTTCCGTGGCCTGGCGCATGGTGCCGCGCGCCGAGGGCGGCGCGCTGATGGTGCACCAGCGCGCCATGGCGTCGCAGGTCACCCTCAGCCCGGGCGGCTATTACCAGGCAGGCGATTGCGATGGGAACATCGTGCACGGCGCGATCAGCCGGATCGCCCCGGCGGATACTCCCGACACGGCGGCCTCGCCGCCGCCCGCGGCCGCCATCCCGGGCGTCTCGCTGCCGGTCGACATCGCGCTATCGCCCGACGGCAGCCGCGTGGCCGTGGTCGGGGCCGGCAACGACGTGGTCGTGACCGCGGCCGCCGGCAACCTGACGCGCGACTCCGTGTCCGCCAACTGCAACCCCGAGGTCACCTCGCAGCCGGTGGACGGGCAGCCGGTCGCCGTGGCGTTCAGCGCCCGAGGGGACATCGTCGTGCAGCTGCGCGAGCCGGCCGCCCTGGCCGTGCTCGGCGGGCGCACCATCGCGCTTCCGGGCGAGAGCGTCAGAGACACAGGCCACGACATGTTCCATCGCCCGCCGAACGGCTTCAGCGCCGTCGCGTGCGCGTCGTGCCACCCCGAGGGGCACGAGGACGGACACACGTGGAACTTCGACCCCGTGGGCCTGCGCCGGACCCAGACCGTGGGCGGCGGCATCCTGAAGACGGCGCCCCTCCACTGGAGCGGCGACATGCAGGATCTCGCCGGCCTGATGGGAGAGGTGTTCGTCTCCCGCATGGGCGGCCCGAAGCCCGGCGCCCGGCGGCTCGACCTGATGGCCCGCTACATCGACAGCCTGCCCGCCTTCCCGGCGTCGCCGCCCGAGGACGAGGCCGCCGTCGCGCGCGGCGCCGCGCTCTTCCACGACAAGAAGGTGGCCTGCGCCGACTGCCACGGCGGCCCGATGCTCACCAACAACCGGAACGAGGATGTCGGGACCGGTGAGCTCTTGCAGGTGCCCTCGCTCATCGGCATCGCCGGGCGCGCGCCGTTCATGCACGACGGCTGCGCGGCGACGCTCCGCGATCGCTTCGATCCCGCGTGCGGCGGCCGCGATCACGGCGACGTCTCCGGCCTGACCTCCGCGCAGTTCGACGATCTCGTCGCCTACCTCGAGTCGCTCTGAGCCCTCGCCCCGCCGCGCTCCCCGCGCGACGCGATTGAGGCGTTCCTCATCACCCGGGGCCGATTGCCACGATCGCGCCCCGCCATCGTCCGGCCGGCGCGGCGCTGGATCCGCAATAGACGGGAAATCCGGACGCGCGTCAGGCGACATCGCGGCGCTCGCGGACGGCACAGCGGTTGCTCCTTGATCGACGCAGACACCGCGGTTCGATGGATCCGAGCCACAGGCACGGTCTTGTCTTCTTCTCACGACAGGGCGAGCCGGGCTTCCAGCGGAGAAGCGGACCCGCGCGGCGGCGCGAGCTCGCCAAGGAGGACACCATGCCGAGAGGCGATAAGTCGAGCTACACGGACAAGCAGAAGCGGCAGGCCGAGCACATCGAGGAAGGGTACGAGAAGCGCGGCCTTTCGGAGGGCGAGGCCGAGCGGCGGGCCTGGGCGACCGTCAACAAGATGACCGGCGGAGGGAAGAAGTCGGGCTCGGGGGTGGGCAAACCGGTGAACAAGGAGCCGGCGAAGAAGGGGGGCCGCAAGGGCGGCGCCGCCTCGAAGGCGAGGCCGGCCTCGGCGCGGAGCGCGGCGGCGAAGAAGGCGGCCGCGACCCGCAAGCGGAACGCCGCGGCCCGCGCCGGCCAGGGCGCGGCGGCGAAGAAGGCGGCGCCGAAGAGCGCGGGGTCGGGCGCGCGCAAGGGCGCGGGGTCGGGCGCGCGCAAGGGCGCGGGGTCGGGCGCGCGCAAGGGCGCGGGGTCGAGCGCGCGCAAGGGCGCGGGGTCGAGCGCGCGCAAGGGCGCGGGGTCGAGCGCGCGCAAGGGCGCGGGGTCGAGCGCGCGCAAGAGCAGCGCCTCGCGCAAGACGGCGAGCAGCCGCCCCCGCGCCACGCAGGGCACGGCGCGCCGCAGCGGAGCCAGCGCTTCGCGGACGACGAGCTCGCGGCGCACCGGGACAGGAGCGCGGCGCTCCGCGAGCGGATCCTGACCTCGGCGCGAGGAGGGGAGAGGGGACGGCCATGCAGGAACTTCAGAGCAACGGGGCGCCGGACGGCGAGGGGCGCGTGGCGAGGGACGAGTCCGGACCGCAGGAGGAGAGCCCGAAGGGGCGCGCGTTCCTCGCGAGCCTCGTGCGGGAGCTGTTCCAGACGGAGCGCTCGGCGAAGGCGCACCCGCTGGTAGAGGCGGAGCGCCTCGGCGATGTGCCGCCGGCGCACGCCATGCGGGCGGTCTCGGCCCACGCCGAGGCCGTGCTGACGGAGCTCCCGTCGCTCTTCGGCGAGCGCGGGCTGCCCATCAGCGCGGGCGGGAGCGCGGTGGGCCACGTCTTCTCGGCGCTGCGCGACGACCTCGCCGATTACCTGCTGAACGCCGAGAAGTCCTACCGCGGCACGCTGCTCGGGATGCGCCACGGCATCGACCTCGTCGAGCTGATCCAGTACGTCGCCGCGGCAGAGGGCGACACGCACCTCGCGGCGTGGTGCGCGCGCTGGCTCGCGGCGCGCAAACCCCTCGTCGAGGCGGCCGCCGGCGAGCTCGCGTGGTTCGCGGCGCGCCCGGCGCGCGCCACCCGCGCGGCGAAGGACAGCGCGGTCGCCCACCTCCTCCAGGGCCTCGTCCATGGCGCCGAGCTCGCGGCGCACCGGCTCCGCCGCCTCGCCGCGCTCGCCGGTTGACGCCCGACGGCCGCGCGCCGACAGAGCCCGGCGCACGGCGAGCCGGCGCGCGCCGGGCGCCGCCGCGGCGCACGACGGCGGCGCGGCGGCACGGCGCGGGGGTCGTCTTTGCACAGAAGCGCTGAACGAGCGCTGAATGAGCGCTGAACGAGCCCTCGACGAGCGCTACGCTCGGGCGAGGACAGCCCAGCACCCACGAGGTCCATGGAGAACACGCATTCGAAGAGGGGGAGCGGGGAGCGCGCCGAGCGGGTCTCGCCCCCGGGCGAGGGCGCGACGGCAGAGCCCGCGCCGCGCGGCGCAGCGGGGGCGGCGCCGCGCGAACAGGAGCGCCACACGCTGCACGAGCCGTCCGCGGACTGCGCGCTGATCGACGCCTTCTTCCAGGCGACGACCGCCGGGCTCGGCGTGATCGACCGCGATCTCCGCGTGGTGCGGCTCAACCAGGCGCTGGCGGACATCAACGGCATCCCCCTCGAGGCGCACCTCGGCAGGACCATCCCCGAGCTGCTCCCGGAGATGGGCGACGCGATCGTCGCCCAGCTCCGGCGCGTCCTGGAGACCGGGGTGGCGTTCACCGCCGAGGTGACGGGGCGGACGCGGTCCTCGGACCTGCCGCGCTCCTGGCTGGTCAATTACGCGCCTGTGCGGGCGAAGGACGGGGGCGTCATCGGCGTGGGGGCCGTCGTGCTCGACATCACCGAGCGCAAGCGGACCGAGGACCGGCTCCAGGAAGAGGGGGAGACGCTCGAGCTGCTCAACCTCACGGGCAAGCAGCTCGCGGCCGAGCTCGATCTGGAGAAGCTCGTGCAGGCGGTGACCGACGCGGCCACGCGGCTCTCCGGCGCGCAGTTCGGCGCGTTCTTCTACAACGTCACGAACGCCGAGGGGAAGAGCTACATGCTCTACACGATCTCGGGCGTGCCGCGAGAGCACTTCTCGGGGTTCCCGATGCCGCGCAACACGGACGTGTTCGCGCCGACCTTCAACGGAGAGGGCGTGGTGCGCCTCGACGACGTCACGCAGGACCGGCGCTACGGGAACAACGCTCCTTACCACGGCATGCCGACTGGCCATCTGCCGGTGGTCAGCTACCTGGCCGTGCCGGTGGTCTCTCGCTCCGGGAGCGTCATCGGCGGGCTGTTCTTCGGGCACTCGGCGCGGGGCGTCTTCACCGAGCGGGCGGAGAAGCTGGTGGTCGGCCTCGCGGCTCAGGCCGCCATCGCGATGGACAACGCGCACCTGTTCCGGCGGGCGCAGCAGCTCATCCAGGCCCTCGAGCGGAGCAACAAGGAGCTCGATCGCTTCGCCTACGTGGCGAGCCACGATCTGAAGGCGCCGCTCCGCGCCATCGCGAACCTGTCGCAGTGGATCGAGGACGATCTCGTGGACAAGGCGTCGCCGGAGACGCGCCAGCACATGGATCTGCTCCGCTCGCGCGTGGTCCGGCTCGAGGCGCTCATCGAGGGGATCCTGCGCTACTCGCGCGCTGGACGCGTGCGCGACAAGCCCGAGAGCGTGGACGTCCGGAAGCTCCTCGACGACGTGCTCGCGCTGCTCACGGTGCCCGAGGGCGCGTCGATCGAGATCGCGGCGGGCATGCCGACGCTCCTCGCGGAGCGGGTCCCGCTCGAGCAGGTCTTTCTCAACCTGATCGGCAACGCGTTGAAGTACGCCGATCGCCCCGACCCGCGCGTCGAGGTGCGGGGGCGGGATCTGGGCGAGCTCTGGGAGTTCTCGGTGAAGGACAACGGGCCCGGGATCGCCCCGCAGTACCACCAGAAGGTCTGGGAGATCTTCCAGACCCTGAACCCGCGCGACAACGTCGAGGGGACGGGCATCGGGCTCTCGATCGTCCAGAAGATCGTGCTCAGCAAGGGCGGCCGGGCGTGGGTCGAGTCGGAGAAGGGCGCCGGCGCCACGTTCTTCTTCACCTGGCCGCGGAGCGAGCCGGACGTCGGGAGCGGCGTGCGCTGAGCAGGGCCGGCCGCGGCGCGCCGCCGTGCGGGCCGCGGAAGCGAGCGTGGCGATCCGCCACGCACCGCGCCGGGGAGCACGCCGCTGGCGGCGCAGCCGGCCGGAGGCGCCGGCGCGACGCGAGGGCGAGGGGCGCGGAGGTCGGGCGCGCGGATTGCTTCACCGCGAGGGGCGCTCTGCGCGATCCGTTTCATCGAGGATCGGTGAGCGCGCGCCCTGGCCTCTTGCTGGAAACTCGACGGTGATGCATCGATCCGTGGCTGTCCTGTTGAATTGCTCTTCCCGATCGAACCGCGCGGCGGAGCAGCGCGCGCGGCTCGGGGAGCTCCTGAAGGCGACCGGCTTTGACGCAGATCTGCTGTGCGCCGAGAAGACCCGGCACACGGGGGAGCTCGCCCGCTACGCGGCGCGGGAGCCCTACGATCTCGTCGTGGCGGCCGGCGGCGACGGCACGGTGAGCACGGTCGCCGCGGCGATCGCCGGCACGGACAAGACGCTGGGGGTGCTGCCGCTCGGGACGGTGAACCATTTCGCCAAGTACCTCGGCGTTCCGCTGACCCTCGAGGGGGCCGTGCGCACGCTGGCCGAGGGGCGGCGCGCCCGGGTCGATGTGGGCGAGGTCAACGGCCGTGTGTTCGTGAACAACTCGACCCTGGGCATCTATCCCGGCATCGTGCGCGACCGCGAGGCGCTCCGGAAGCGGAGCGGGCTCAACAAGTGGGTCGCCCTCTCGCTGGCGACCGTCTCGGGCATCCGGCGGCACGAGCGCGTCCGACTCCGACTCTTCCTGGACGGGCAGGAGCTCCAGCTGGACACGCCGTTCGTGTTCGTCGCGAACAACGATTTCAAGCTCGGCGACGTCGACCTCGCCCGGCAGCATCCGCCGGGCTCGGGCGAGCTCGGGGTGTGCGTCGCGCACGCCGAGAGCCGGCTCTCGAGCGTCAGGCTCATCGCCAGCGCGCTCGCCGGGCGCATCCAGAAGGCGAGCGATTTCAGCATCTTGCGCACGACGGAGCTGCGGGTGGAGGCGCCGGGGCGCCGCCGCATCCACGTGGCCGCGGACGGCGAGGTCGTGAAGATGGAGCCGCCGCTCTGCTATCGCACGCGGCCCGAGGCGCTCCGCGTCATCGTGCCCCTGTCGTCCAGCATCAGCGCGGGCTCACGACGGCGGGAGGGCTCAATGGCACACGTCGCCGCGCTGGGGGGATGATTCATCATGCGCACGCTCGTGCACCTGTCGGATCTGCACTTCGGCCGCGTCGACAAGGCCATCCTCCGCCCGCTGATCGACAGGATCTGGCGGATCGAGCCGAGCGTGGTCGTGATCTCGGGCGACCTGACCCAGAGGGCGCGGAGCGCCGAGTTCGCGGAGGCGCGCGGCTTCCTCGACGCGCTGCCCGCGCCGCGGATCGTGGTGCCCGGCAACCACGATGTCCCGCTCTACAACCTGTTCGACCGGTTCTTTCGCCCGCTGGACAAGTACCGGAGCCACATCACGGACGACCTCTCGCCGTTCCATCTCGACGCGGAGCTCGCCGTCCTCGGCATCAACACCGCGCGGTCGCTGACCATCAAGGACGGGCGCATCAACGCGCGGCAGATCGAGGGGATCAAGGCGAGGATGTGCGAGCTCGGACCCGAGATCACGAAGATCGTTGTCACGCATCATCCGTTCGATCTGCCCAAGAACTCGCCGCACGCGATCGTGGGGCGCGCGAGGCAGGCGATGGCGGCGATCGCGAGCTGCGGGGTCGATATCATCCTGTCGGGTCACCTGCACCTCAGCCACACGGGGCACTCCGCGGAGCGGTTCGAGGCCGGCGGGCACTCGTCGCTGATCATCCAGGCCGGCACGGCGACGTCGACGCGTGGGCGCGGGGAGCAGAACGCGTTCAACGTGATCCGGGTCAGCGGGCACAAGATCGATATCGAGCGGAACTTCTGGGAGCCGGAGAACAGTATTTTCAGGATCGCGGGCGCGGAGCACTTCGAGGAGACGGCGCGGGGGTGGGTGCGGGCGGCGTAGACGCAGATTTGCCGGCCGGACGCGAAGCTGACGGCACGACACTTTGTCCGTCTGAGCTGTACCCCGGGACGATCTCACGGGCGTTCGACGTCGCGCCATGGCATCCATGGACGGCGCCTCAGCGATCGGATAGCTGACTGGCTCATGGCCAAGGTCACCGCGCTGGGGATGGATACGATTACGGAGAAGTCCGGTCATCAGATGACCGGAATGGCCGTGAGCGTATGCACGACCCCGGCGGCGCCGAGCCCTCTGCCTATCCCGTATCCAACCATGGGCACGGTGGCCGAGGGGGTGATCGACGCGCCGATGCGCACGAAGATCAACGGCGCGAAGATCCTCACCGTCGGTGGCTGCATGAAAGCGTGTCACGGCAATGAGCCGGGAACGCTCAAGGAGGTCGTCAGCCTGAACACCGCCGGCCCTTGCTTCCCCTGGCTCGGGGCGCCCAACGTGTTCATCGAGCTCGGCATGGCCGGCATCACCGGCAGCATGGGGCAGATGAACAAGTCGATCACGGTCGGCGCCGGCACGACGGCGAGCGGTGCGGGCGGCGCTGGCGGCGGCGGTGGCGGCGGTGGCGGCGGTGGGGCGGGGGCGCCGGGCGGCGGCGGGCCCCAGGGGGCGGGCGGCGGTGGGGGCGGTGGCGGCGGGACGAGTCATACGGGTGCGAGCGGTCCACCCGGAACATCGTCGGCGCCGCCGGACGCGCATACCTGTCAGGATGGGCACCCGGTCAACGTGGTCACCGGCCACGTCGTGGATCAGGCGACAGACCTGGATCTGCCGGGGCTCATCCCGCTCGTCTGGAAGCGGTATTACTCATCGGCGCGCAGCGGCGATGCAACGGCCAGCCTCGGTCCGGGCTGGGCGCACGGGTTCGAGCAGCGAATCACCGAAGGAGAACGATCCCTGGTGCTGCGCGACGGCGAGGGGCGCTCCATCTACTTCTCCAGGATCGCCCCCGGGGAGAGCACGTTCCACCGCCGCGAGCGGCTGCGTCTGTCGCGCGATCACGACGGCGCCTACCGGGTCTTCAGCCTCGACACGCGCCTGACGCACGTGTTCTCCGCGGGGCCCCTGGTGCGCCCGCGCGGCTCCGGTCGATCGGCGACGCCTGGGGCAATGCGATCGCGCTCGAGTACAGCGGCGAGCAGCTCGGCCGCATCGTCGATACGGCCGGGCGCGAGGTGAAGCTGATCTGGCAGAGCGGCCGCATCACGCGCCTCGAGGTGTGGAGCGAGCGGCGGCTCTGGCAATGGGTCGAGTACCGCTACAGCGCGACGGGGCTGCTGCTCGCGGCGGTCGACGCGCTCGGCGCGGCCGACACCTACGAGTACAACCGCGACCACCGCATGAGCGCCACGACGATCAAGACGGGCGTGCGCTTCCATTACGTGTACGGCGGCTCGGGCCGATGCATCAAGACCGGGGGGCCTGACGGGCTGTACGAGATCGCGCTGCGGGCCGACCCGAAGGCGCGCACGACCGCCGTCGAGGGCGAGGAGCCGCGGCTGTACGCGTGGAACGACGACGGCCTGATGACGCGCGAGGCGCTGCCCGACGGGACGGTGATCGAGGAGCGCGCGTATGACGAGGACCTGTTCCTGATCGCCGAGGTGAACGGCGGAGGCGCCGGGACGCAGCACTGGTACGACGCGCGCGGCAATCGCATCCGGTCGGTCGACGCGGAGGGCGGCGTCACGGCGACCGAGTACGGCGATAGCGATCTGCCCTTGCGGCGCGTGACGCCGGACGGGCTGGTCACGCACTTCTCCCACGACGAGCGCGGCGCGCTCACGAGCGTGATCTTGCCCTCCGGGCCAACGTATTCGCTGACGTACGACGAACGCGGCCGCCTCACCGGGATCTACCGCGTCGATGGCCTCGTGAGCGGCTTCGAGTACGATGCGCATCACAACGTCGCGGCCGAGATCGACGCCAGGGGCGCGCGGACGACGTACACGTACGACGGCCTCGGCCGCGCGCTCACGCGCACCGATGCGATCGGGCGCACCACGCGTGTCCGGTACGACACGATGGGACGACCGCTGGGCATCGTGTTCCCGGACGGGTCGAGGATCACGATGAGCCGGGACGCCGCGGGGAACGTGGTGCGGGAGGTGGACCAGCTCGGGCGCACGACCTCGATGGGGTATTCGGGCATGGGCGTGCTTGCGTGGCTCAAGGGGCCGGAAGGACGGGCGTGGACCTTCGAGTACACGAGCAAGGAGCGGCTCCGGGCGATCAAGAACCCGCGCGGGGAGGTGTACTCGTTCACCCGCGATGAGGCGGGGCGGGTAATCCAGGAGAAGACCTTCGACGGGCGGGAGCTCTGGTATTACTGGAACGCGGCGGGTAAGCTCCGGGAGATCCACCATCCAGACAAGAGCTGGCGCGTCTTCGGCTATGACCGGCGGGGGCTCGTCGTGAGCGAGAGGGCGAGCGATGGCAGCACCGTTTCGTACGGGCGTGACCGGGTGGGGCGGCTGCTCGCGGCCGTGATCGAGGAGGACGGGCAGCGCGTGGATACGTTGTTCGAGCGCGATGTGCTCGGACGGGTCGTGGTCGAGCGGCAAGGCGATCGCGCGATTCGCTACGGCCACGACGCGCGCGGCAGGCGCGCGGTGCGCGTGATGCCGGACGGGTCGGCCACGCGGTATGCCTACGACGCCGCCGATGCGCTGGCAGGGGTGGAGCACGGCGGCGTCTGGCTCGCGATCGAGCGCGACGTGCTGGGCCGCGAGATCGCGCGGCGCAACGCGGCGGTGGGGCTGTCGATCTACCGTGGCTACGATGCGATGGACCGGCTGATCGAGCAGCGGGCGACGGCGCCGACGCCCGGCGACGGCGTCCCCCGGATGCTGGTGATGCGGCGCTGGGAGCGCGATGAGGGCGGGCGCGTGACGCGCATCGACGAGTCGCGCTGGGGGGCGACCGCGTACCGATACAGCCGGGGCGGGGACCTCGTGGAGGCGACGCGCGGAGCGCACCGCGAGGTGTTCGCGTACGACGGCGCCGGGGCGCTGGTGCAGGCGCTGGAGGGGCTCGACGCGCGGGCGAGCGCGGGCGAGGGCGCAAGCTGGTGGCGGGGCACGGAAGCGCCGTCGTGGACCGTCGCGCCGGGCAACCTGCTCCGGCAGACGGCCAGGGCGAGGTACGCCTACGACGCGCGCGGGCGGCGGGTGGGCAAGCGTGAGGTCGCCGCGGCTGGAGCCGGGCCGGAAACGGGAGAGGCGGAGCGGACCACGACGTACGGCTGGGACGTGCGCGACCGGCTGCGCGAGGTAAAGCTGCCTTCGGGCGAGCAGGTGCGAATGACCTATGACGCCCTGGGCCGGCGGGTGCGCAAGGAGGTGATCGCCGCGACGGGCGACAAGGCTCGGGAGGTCACGTTCCTGTGGGACGGCGACGCGATCGCGGCGGAGCTGGACAGCGCGCGCGGGGCGCGGTGCTTCGTGCACGAGCCGGGGACGCTCGTGCCCCTGCTGCAAGCGGAGCGGGGAGAGGTGTTCACATACGTCAACGACCACCTGGGGACGCCGAAGGAGCTCATCGACAGCAAGGGGATGGTCGCCTGGTCGGCGACGCACTCGGCCTGAGGCAAGGTGGTCGACAGCTACGGTGACCCGATCTGCGAGCTCAGCTACCGCGGGAAGGTGAGCTCGCCGTTCAGGCTGCTCGGTCAGTATGAAGACGAGGAGACGGGGCTGTGCTCGACGCGGTTCCGGTACTTCGATCCGGACGTGGGGCGGTGGCTGTCGTCCGATCCGCTCGGGCTCTTCGGTGGATTCGAGCTGTTTGGTTTCGACGGATGTGCGGTTAATGATAGCGATCCTCTGGGCCTCAGCGCGACGGGCAACCCCCATGAACATGATCTCCCGAGCAAGCTGCTCAAAGATCCGAAATCGATCTGGGGCAAGTCTGCGCAAGAGATCTCCGAGGCTTTTGAGAAAGCTGGGTACAAGACCACGCTGGAGGCGTCGACCAAAGGTTCTAAGCGTTCAATGCAAGTAAGGATCGCGGGGCACCCGGAGATATCCAACATCCAGGTCCATCCGGGCGGTGGTCGACACGAAGGGGCTTACTACAAGATCTCGACGTCCACCCAAGGCAAGATCAAGGTGGTCGATCCCGATACCTACGTGCCTACTCTGGGGGAGAAGGCTACAATTGTCCCATACAAATGAGACCCACCATGAACTCGCGTCAATCGATCGTCATCGTTTCAGGTCTGGTCGACCAGATGCATATTGAACGGGTTTGCGTTGACTCTGATCTAGGCGGGTCGAAGGTATTGCTGGCATGCGCAGGCCGTCGGGAGGGGCACCCGGGCGGCGTTTCCTGCCTGGATTTAACGGGCCACACTGATGATGGGGAGTGCGTGCGCGCTTGTCGCACATGGTCGGTGCCAGGTGATATCATTCTCGTGCGCGATCATCAGCTCGAGCATCGAGCTCTCGTCGATACGGTAAGGGCGTCCGGTCTTAGGTGCATCGTGTTGAACACGGATGTGTCTTACGATACGGACCCATCCTGGGTGGCTTCCAGGCTCCGATGGGCGGCATCGTTGATGCCTGTTGAATGGTTCGTTCTCGATTTGTTTTGTGACGTGGAAGATTCTTGGAATGTCCTGAGGTGCGCCGCAGATGACGAGTTTGGTCCGTCCGATCTACAGCAGCTGTGTGATCAGTTTCCCGTCGTTCTTTCGGCCGACATCAAGCAGGAGAACCTGGTCGAGATTGCCTCTTTTTCAGGAGCGTGCGGAGTTCTTCTGGCGTGCGATGAGTTGAAACCCGTGCTCCCGCCGGAGCGGCATACGCTCCCGTTCGGTGCGGTGGTTCAGTCCCTGAACCTGCTGCTGGAGAGAAGCCGGGGCAGACCGGAGTGAGGGGGCTGCAATGGATATGTGCGATCTGAATCGAGCGGCCGATGGCCGTCACAGGTCGGATGCACGACGAAGGCGGTAACCCGCACAAGCACAAGCATTGAGGTGCATCATGGGTACTGAGTTTCGTGTGCAGCGCAGCGGCGGCTTTCGTCGCGATGATATCGAGCCGCTGCTGCGATCGAAGTCCTACCGAGGCTTCGACGAGAATTTTAAGCAGTATTCGTTTGGCTTCATCGGGCAGGCGAGCGGGCATGACGTGCCCGAGTTCACGCTCTGGTTCGACGGGCCGGATCTGGGGATCACGGCCTATGAGATGACCTCCACCGCATGGGAAGAGCTGTCGTCGTTGATCCAGGGCTTCGTCCGGGAAGACCCGAGCGTTCGCATCACGAGCTGGGACGATGACGAGGACATGTTCAGTTACTTCCAGTGATCTACGTCGTGACGGGCTGCGTGAGATGAGTTGAACGAAAACAACAGGACGAACCACGAGGCACAGAGGGCACCGAGGAGGAGAGGATTCAACTCTCGCTCTCTGCGCCCTCTGTGCCTCTGTGGCTTAAATCGTCTCTATCTCACACCCCCTCACGCCAGCTTCCCGAGCTCCCGGAACCGCCCCTTCAGGTCGCTGTAGAGCCCGCGGTACACCGCGTGGATCTCCCGGTACCGCGCCGAGCGCGCCTGGTCCGGCGCGACGCGGGAGACGACATGGACGAACGCGTCCGCCGCCTCCTCGACCGACGAGAACAGCCCCGCGCCCGCCGCGCCGAGGAGCGCCGCGCCGTAGGCCGGGCCCTCGGTCGACGTCGTGATCGCCACCGGCGCCTCGAACACGTCGGCCATCAGCTGACGCCAGAACCCGCTGCGCGCCCCGCCGCCCGTCAGCCGGATCTCGTCGATCGAGACCGCCGCCGCGCCGTTCGCCTGCCCCACGCCGCGCATCAGGTCCAGCGAGTCCGCGAGCCCGAACGTGATGCCCTCCAGCACCGCGCGCGAGAGATCGGCCTTCGTCGTCCGGGCGCTCAGCCCCACGAACGCGCCGCGCGCCGCAGCGTCGTTGTGCGGCGTCCGCTCGCCCATCAGGTACGGCAGGAAGACCACGCCGCCCGCGCCGGGGCGCGCCGTCGACGCCGTGTCCGAGATGATCTCGTACGGATCGACCTTGCGGATCTCCGCCGCCATGCGCTCCCCGTCGCCGAGGACGTCGCGGTACCACCGGAGCGCGCCGCCGGCGGCGAGCATCACCCCCATCAGGTAAAAGCGGCCCGGGACCGCGTGGCAGAAGCTGTGGAGCCGCATCTCGGGCTCCACGACCCAGGTGTCGGTGTGCGCCAGGATCACGCCGCTCGTGCCGACCGACGCCATCGCCCGGCCAGGGCGCACGATGCCGAGCCCCACCGCGCCCGCCGCGTTGTCCGCCGCGCCCCGCACGACCAGCGTGCCCGCCGGCAGCCCCGTCGCCGCCGCGACCTCGGGCGTGAGCTTGCCGAGCGGCGCGTTCGACGGCGCCGACTTCGGGAACACCGCGCGCGGCACCCCGACCGCGTCGAGGAGCTCGGCGCTGAAGGCGCGATCCCCCGGCGAGAACGCCAGCGTGCCGCTCGCGTCGCTGTCGTCGGTCCCGAGCTCGCCCGTGAGCTTGAGGCCCACGAAGTCCTTCGGCATCAGCACCGCGCGCACGCGCGCGAACGCCTCGGGCTCGTGCTGCCGCAGCCAGAGCAGCTTCGGCAGCGTGAACCCCTCGAGCGCGCGGTTGCCGACCAGGCGCGCGAGGCCCGCGTCGCCGACCTTCGGGTTCGCGTGGATCGCCTGGCACTCGGCCGTGGTGCGCGTGTCGCACCACAGGATCGCCGGCCGGATGACGGCCTGCGCCTCGTCCAGCAACACCGCCGAGTGCATCTGCCCCGTCAGCCCGATCGCGCGCACCTCGTCCCGGCGCGGGCCGAGGGCGCGGGCGAGCTCGCCCAGGGCGCTCAGCGCCGCGGCGGCGAAGTCCTCGGGCTCCTGCTCGGCCCACCCGGCGTGCGGCGTGGAGAGCGGATATTCGCGGTGCGCCGACGCGACCGCCGCGCCGCGCTCCGTTTCGACTGCGATGGCCTTGAGGCCGCTGGTCCCGACGTCGATTCCGATCACGATGGCCATGAAGAGCGTCCTTTTCCTTGGAAGAGAAGGTGAGCGGCTGGAACGTTGAAGAGAAGGTGAGCGGCTTGAACGTTGAAGAGAAGGTGAGCGGCTTGAACGTTGAAGAGAAGGTGAGCGGCTTGAACGTTGAAGAGAAGCCGAGCGGCTAGAACACGACCTGGAGCTTCATGGGCGCGGTGCCCTTCTTCATCATCTCCAGCCCGCGCGGGAGCTCCTCGACGGGCATCGCCTCGGACAGCAGCCGCTTCACGTCGACGGCCCCGCGCTCCATCAGCTTGAATGCCCGGTCGTACGTCCTCCTGATCGCGAAGCTGCCGATGATCTCGAGATCGCGCCGGTAAATCTCGAAGGGCGAGACCTCGACCTTGTCCTCGGGACCACACACGCCGAACACGAGGTACCGGCCGCCGTTCTTCACGTACTGGAGCGCGTCGCCGAGGACCCGCGCGATGCCGGTCGCGTCGATCACGACGTCGAAGCCGTAGGGCGCGATCTTCTTGAGCTTCGCCGGGAGCGCGTTGTCGGCGACGACCACCTCGGTCGCGCCGTGCTGGCGCGCCAGATCGAGCTTCGACTCGACGAGGTCGACCACGGTGACCGCGGCCGCGCCGTTCGCGCGGCTCGCCTGGAGGTGGAGCTGGCCGATCGGGCCGGCGCCGAGGACCAGGACCTCCGAGCCGATCTCGATGCGCGCCCGATCCTGGCCGAAGACGACGCACGCGAGCGGCTCGCAGAACGCCGCCTCGCCGAACGAGACGCGCTCGAAGCGATAACAGTTCTTCGCCGGGACCCGGACGAGCTCGGCGAAGCCGCCGTCGCGGGTCACGCCCACCGCGTTCCACTTCAAGCAGTGGTTCTGCCGGTTGATCATGCAGAAATGGCACTCTTCGCAGGTCACCGTCGGGTCGACCATGACCCGGTCGCCCGGCCGGAGGCCCTCGACCTCGTCGCCCACGGCGGCCACCTCGCCGGCGAGCTCGTGCCCCGGGATCAGCGGGAAGGTCGGGAAGAAATCGCCCTCCCAGATGTGCACGTCGGTCCCGCAGATGCCGCACGCCTTCGCGCGGACGAGGACGTCGCGCGGGCCGATCTGCGGCGGCGCGACGTCGTCGCGTACGGCGATCTTCTTCACGGCTTCGAGAACGGCTGCCTTCATACGAGACCCTCCTCGGGGCATCGCAGGGGCAGCGCGGCCGCTCCCTGCGAAGCCCTCCTCGTGGAGGTCGCATAGGCGGGCCGCGGCCGGGCGTCGAGGGCCGTCGCGCCCCGCCCCGCGCGGCGGCGCGCGGGGCGGGCTGACGCGGGACGTCAGGACTTGGCGGAGAGCTTGGGCGGGGAGATCGTGCGCCAGAGGAAGGCGTAGACGTCCATCAGATCGCGCGGGGCGAGGCCGCGCTCGCGCAGGCGCCGCTCGAGCTCGCGCGCGAGCGCCTGCATCCGGCCATAGCCCTCGGCGCTCGGCACGCGATCGTAGGCGAGATCGAAGCCGAGCACGGACGCCTGCTTCTCGAAGAACGAGGGCTTCACGAAGACGTGCTCCTCCGGGTAGACGAGCGCGCTCAGGATCGTCGCGAGCGGCCAGGTGGCGACCTTGGCCGCGGCGAGCACGCCGGCGAGCCGGTCGAAGCGCGCGGCGTAGTCGCCCGCGCCGTAGAGCAGGTCGACGACCGCCTCGGCATAGGCGCGGTGGTGCTCGGCCGGCATCTTGTTGAACGGGATGAGATCGCCGAGCGGGTGCAGGAGGCCGGTCGCGGCCTTGTGGACCTTGGCGATCCGCTCCATGAAATCGGCGAGGTTGCCGGCCGCGAGCAGCGCCTCGAGCTCGGCCTTGCCGAGGAGCGCGCGGGCGGTCTCGATGGCGCTCTGCTTGAAGGCCTTGCTCTTCTTCTTCCCGCCCTCGGCCGCGACGGCCCCGGCGGCGCCGCGCTCCTCGGCGATGAAGTGCGGGCCCCCGAACCCGCCCTCGAACTGCGACTCGAAGCTCGCGACCTGCTCGTCGAAGCTCGTGAGCGGCGGCGCGACCACGCGCGCGCGCTGCTTCTTGGCGGCGGCCGACGGCCGGTCCCGGAGACCGCGGATCCTGGCCTCGAGCGCGCTCGCCTCGTCGTCGCCGAGCTGCACCGGCTCGAGCTTGGACCAGAAAGCCTTGGCGATGGAGTGATTGAGGCCGTCCTCGAAATCGTAGAAGCGCTTTTCGTCGCGCTCCTCGACGAGGTATCCGAGTCCCCACTGGGGACACCCCGGGTGCTTGACGATGATCGGGGCCGAAGGTTCCGTTGAACGAGAGGTCGCCATAGGCGGCGCAGCCTACTCGATCTTGGGACGACCGCACCCGCTCCGGCGCCGCTTCTGGACCCGTGTTCAGGTGCGCCGCGCGGGCTGCGCGCAATCGAGCCCATCCGCGCCGGCGGCGCGCGGCGGCGCGGGCGTCGCGCCGAGGCGGGCGCGAGGCTAGTTGACGTCGCGCGTCGCCGAGGCGAGCGCGAGCTGCTGGAGCGCGAGCGCCTCGGTCACGCGGCGCACCCGCGCGCCGACGTCGAGGGTCTCCAGCACGGCCTGCCGCTCCCGCGCGTCGAGGATCAGGTGATGGGCGCAGAGGTCCGCGACGAGCGAGGTGGCCGCGTCGCGCGGCAGCCGGAACTCGAAATTGCCGTCGCGCTCGCGGACGAGCGAGGCGAACGAGGCCGCGGTCGAGATGAGCGCGGCGTGATCCTGGGCCGAGACCTGGCCGGGCTCGTCCTCCAGGACGGTCGCCGCGGCCGTGCGGTACGGCGGCACGAACGGGCGCTCCGCCAGGCGAACGCGGGCGCGGCCCCGCAGCACGATGTTGTAGCGGCCCCCCGGCAGCTCGGCGTGATCGATGATCTCGCCCGCGCCCGCCACCCCCGCGATGGCCGGGTGGCCGTGCGCGTCGATCGGGTGGGGGTCCGTGATGAGGACGACCGAGAGGATGCGGTGCGTCTCGAGCGCGTCGCGCACGAGCGCCCGATAGCGCGGCTCGAAGATGTGGAGCGGCAGGAGGGCGCCGGGGAACAGCACCGTCTGCGGCAACGGGAACAGCGGGAGCTCGGGCAAGGCCGCGTTGAGATCGCCCGGTCGCGGAGGCGTCGTTTCCACGGGCATCAGGTTAGCACGCGGGGGGGTCGGGTGTGGCGACGCCACGTACATCGAGCTCGGCAGAAGGCCTCATCGCGCAGCGCGCACCCTGGCCGCGCGCTGCGCGCCTGGCCGCGCGCTGCGCGCCGGCCGCCCGGCCGGCCTCGTCAGCCGAACATCTCGAGCGCCGAGCCGGTCACGGCGTCGGGGGCGTCGAGCGCGGCGTACACGATGAGCTGCGCCACCTCGTCGGCGCTCATCTGCGGGGGGAAGCCGCTGCCGGCGAGCATGTCGGTGTCGACCGAGCCGGGGAGCACGGCGATAGACTGGAGCCCCGTCCCGCGCAGCTCCTCGGCCAGGCTCTTCGAGAAGCCGACGAGGCCCCACTTGGAGGCGGCGTACGCGGCGTTGCCCGGGGACGCGATGGTCGAGGAGATGCTGCCGACGTGGACGAGCCGGCCGCGGCCGCGCGCCAGCATGGCCGGGAGGAAGGCGCGGGAGACGAGGTAGGGGCCGCGCAGGTTGACGGCGATCACCTCGTCCCAGGCGGCGGGCGAGGTCTCGTGGACCCGCGTCCCGCGGCGCACGATGCCCGCGTTGTTCACGACGACGCGGGGCGCGCCGAGCCACGCCACGACCTCGGCGGCGGCGCGCGCGACCTGCTCCTCGGAGGCGACGTCGCAGGGGACCGGCAGCGCCGAGACGTCGAGCCGGCGCACCTCGTCGGTCACCTCGTCGAGGCGCGGGCTCGGCCGGCCGAGCAGCGCGACGGACAGGCCGCGGCGCGCGAGCGCGAGCGCCGCCGCGCGGCCGATGCCGCGGCTCGGCCCCGTGACGACCGCGACGCCGCTCACCCCCTGCCCCCGGAGAGCGCGGCGGCGAAGGCGAGATCGCGCTCCGGGCCCGGCTCGGCGAACACCCCGGCGACCGCCACGGTCTCGATGACCGCGCCGGCCTTGCGCTCGCCGCGGGCGATGAGGCACGTGTGGGTCAGCGTGAGCTTGCACAGGGCGCCGCGGGCGCCGAGCTCGCCGACGAGCAGCTCGACGAGCTGCCCGCCGATGCGCTCCTGCAGGGTCAGCCGCCGCGCCAGCGCGTCGAGCACGTGCGCGATCGTGCCGATGCCGGCGACCCGCGCGCCCGGCAGGTAGGCGACGACCCCGGCGCCGTGCCCCGGCAAGAGGTGGTGCGGGCACATCGTGGTCACCGAGAGATCGCGGGCGACGACGAGGCCGCGCTCGAAGGGGCCGGTCTCCATCGCGCCCTCGCGGAGCACCGCGGCCGCGTCGATGGCCTCGCCCTCGATCAGGTCGTCCGCCCACGCGTCGGCGACGCGCTCGCCCGTGCCGGCGAGCTCCCCCTCGACGTCGCGCCCGAGGGCGCGGAGGAACTCCTCGATCGCCCGTGCCGCTCTCTGTCGATCGATCACCGGGGCCCCGTCAGTTGAGCAGCTGCCGGCGCTTGGCCGCGGTGATCGGCTTTCGCCCGGCGTAGCCGGCCTCGAGCCCATGGTAGTGGTCGACGGCCGGCTCGCCGTAGCGCCAGCACAGCCAGACGAGGGCGCCGTCGAGGCGCCCGTAGAAGTCGCAGAGCCCGATCCGCTGGTCCTTCACGACCACGCCGAGCTCCTCGACCTCCTGCCACCCCGACTCGTACGCGGCGATCTTCTCCGAGAGCTCGCGCTCGCGGGCGCGCGCCAGCTCGCTGCCGCCGCGCGCCAGCTCGAGGAGCTGATCGGGCGTCGACGCCGGGCCCTCGACGGTCTTCACGAGCTCCTGCCAGCAGCGCTCGATATCGCTCGCCAGGGCGAGCTGCCGGCCGATCAGCGACGATAGCCGCGGGACGAGCGCGTTCGCCTCTTCGATGGTCCAGATGCGGGGAGTGCTCACGGGACCTCACCTGAGGGGCGGCGCGACGACCCGGTCATGCAGGGCCGGTAAGCGGAGGAGAGTGCGGTGTCAAGGGCTTCTCCGGGAGGATCCGCCGCGGCCGGGCGCGGGGCGCCTTCGAACGATGAGCCGCGCGCCAGCGCGGCTCGGCCCACGCGGGCTCGGCTGCTGGCGGGAGCCTGGCCCACCCTGTCTGGCCTTAGTCCACGCCAGCCTGGCCTGACCCAAGCCTGGTCTAGCCTAGCCCCGCGCATGCGCGCGGCCCGCGCCGACCCGGGCGCCGGCGGGCCCGCGGGTGCGCGCGAGCGCCCTCGCGCCGCGAAGAGCGTCAGCCGGCGTGGTCGCGTCCCCTGCGCCGTGTCGGCCTCACCACACGGCAACGGGTTGCAACCGGCGTTCCGCAAGCGATAAGCTCGCGCCGCGATCGTGTAAGATTGCGAGGCCGCCGCATGCGACTCCGAACGATGTCGGGCATCAAGCTGTCGAATCTGCTCCTCTGCGGCTGGAGCGGGCTCGTCCTCGTTTACCTCTATCTCCCGATCCTGCTCCTCGTCGCCTACTCGTTCAACGACTCGCGGATGAGCGTGGTGTGGGAGGGGTTCACGTTCAAGTGGTATCGGCAGCTCTTTGGCGAGCTCGTCGCCCACATGAGCGACGAGCGCCGGTCGCCGCTCATCGAGTCGCTGAGCAACAGCGTGATCGTCGCCGCGATCACCTCGGCGTTCTCGGTCGTCCTCGGCACGGCGGGCGCCTTCCTGCTCTACCGGTACAGGTTCCCCGCGCTCCGGTCGATCAGCACGCTGATCTTCATTCCCATGATCATCCCGGAGATCATCATGGGGATCAGCCTGCTCATCTTCTTCAAGACGGTGGAGCTCGAGCTCGGCTTCACGACGGTCATCATCTCGCACATCACCTTCTGTTTCCCCTTCGTGCTCATCGCGGTCCAGGCGCGGCTCGCGGGGCTCGATCCGTCGCTCGAGGAGGCCGCGCTGGACCTCGGGGCGACGCCGCTCAAGGCGTTCTTCCTGATCATGGTGCCTTACCTTCTGCCCGCGATCGTCTCCGGTGCGCTGATGTCGTTCACGCTGTCGATGGACGAGCTCATCGTCACGTATTTCACGCGCGGGCCCAAGTCCGAGACCTTGCCGATCAAGGTGTTCGGCATGGCGAAGGTCGGTCTGAACCCGATGCTGAACACGATCTCGACCGTGTTCATCGTCGCGACCGCGATGCTCGTCGTGGTCGCCGAGTCGCTGAAGGGCACCGCGAGGCGGCCCCCCGACGAGAGCTGAAGGGGACCGACGCGCGGCGCGAGCGCCTGCGCCGGCGCAGGCAAGACAAGGAAAAGCCAATGAAACGCATCTCAGCGCTCCTGATCCTGTTGTTCGTGCCCCTCGTGGCCCTGCTCGGCTGTGGGAAGAAGGAGAGCCCGGCGCCCCAGGCGGCCGCCTCGGGCAGCGGCCCCGCGCCCGAGCCGAAGGCCGGCGGCGAGCTCAACCTCTTCGGGTGGTCCGAGTAC
Organism: Sorangium sp. So ce836; assembly: GCF_028553905.1. Lineage (NCBI taxonomy): Bacteria > Pseudomonadati > Myxococcota > Polyangiales > Polyangiaceae > Sorangium > Sorangium sp. So ce836. The sequence goes on from NZ_CP102233.1 coordinate 14,434,716, forward strand.
GTCCCGCAGGAGATCCTGGACGGCTTCACGAAGGAGACCGGGATCAAGGTCAACTACGAGACCTACGCCTCGAACGAGGAGATGCTGTCGAAGCTCCTCGCCGGGGGCACCCGGTACGACCTCATCCAGCCCTCGGAGTACGCGATCGAGGCGCTCATCAAGCAGAAGAAGCTCCAGCCGCTCGATCACGCCCGCCTCCCGAACCTGAAGAACATCGCGCCCGCGTTCAGGAACCAGCCGCACGACCCGGAGCTCAAGTACACGGTCCCGTGGATGGGCACGACCGTCGGCATCGTGGTCAACACCCAGAAGGTGAAGGAGCCCATCAAGGGCTACAAGGACGTGTTCCAGCCGAAGCACAAGGGGCGCATCGTGGCCCTGAACGACAACCGCGAGATGGCCACCTGGGTGATGGTGACGATGGGGATGAACCCGAACGACGTGACGCCGGAGAACCTCGCGAAGATCAAGCCGACCCTGGCGGAGTGGATCAAGCTCGTGAAGGTGTTCGACTCCGACAGCCCGAAGACGGCGCTGCTCAACGGCGACGTCGACATCGGCGTCGTCTGGAGCGGTGAGGCTGCCTTGCTCTACCAGGAGGACAAGAACAAGTTCCAGTTCGTCCTGCCGGTCGAGGGGACGCACAAGGCGATCGACAGCCTGGCGATCCCCGACAACGCGCAGAACAAGATCGGCGCGGAGATGTTCATGAATTACATCCTCCGCCCGGAGGTCAGCAAGATCATCTCGGACAAGTTCCCCTACACCAACCCGAACACGGAGGCGCGCGCGCTGCTCACGCCGGAGCAGCTCGCGAACCCGGCGAGCTACCCGCCCCTCGCGGGGATGGAGACCTTCCACGACATCGGGAAGGCGGCGGCGGACATCGACAAGCTGGTGACGGACCTCAAGGCGTCGCAGTGAGCGGCGGGGCGTCATGAACACGGCCACCGGGCAGGTCGTCGAGGTCCAGGGCCCCCAGCGCAGGCCGGGCGTCCGCGGGTGGCTGCTGCTCGCCCCGCTCCTGCTCTGGCTCCTGGCCTTCGTCGTGGCGCCCACCGCGATCATGCTCGTTTACAGCTTCTGCGAGCGGGACGAGCTCGGGCAGGTGGTCTTCGAGCTCTCGCTGTCGAGCTACGCGCGGGTCCTCGACGCGACCTACCTCAAGATCCTGGTCAATTCGATCAAGTACGCCGCCATCACCACGGCGATCTGCCTCGTGGCGGGCTATCCGGTGGCGTACTTCATCGGCCGGGCCCGGGAGGGCATCCGGAACAAGCTGCTCATGCTCGTAATGGTGCCGTTCTGGACCAGCTTCCTCATCCGGACGTATGCGTGGATGTCGATCCTCAAGTCGGAGGGGCTCCTCAACGGGCTCCTGCTCTACCTGCGGATCATCTCGGCGCCGCTCGACATCATGTACACGCCGACGGCGGTGGTCATCGGCCTCGTCTATTCGTACCTTCCGTTCATGATCCTGCCGATCTACGGGAGCGTCGAGAAGCTCGACAACGCGCTCATCGAGGCGGCGTTCGATCTCGGCGCGGGGCCGGTGTCCGCCTTCTCGCACGTCATCGTCCCGCTGACGCGCCCGGGGATCCTCGCGGGCGTCCTGCTCGTGTTCATCCCGGCGCTCGGGATGTTCGCGATCACCGATCTCATGGGCGGGTCGCGCGTGCCGATGATCGGCAACGTCATCCAGAACCAGTTCGGTCAGGCGCGCGACTGGCCGTTCGGCGCCGCGCTCGGGATGACGCTGCTCCTCCTGTTCTCGCTGTTCTTCCTGCTCGGGATGCGCAAGGAGCCGGACCGGTGACGCGGCGCCGCGCCCCTCCGCCGCCGCCCCTCCCGCTCTCCCCCTCTGCGTATCGGCCCCTCAAGGTAAATCGATGGACGTAATGGTCGAGCTCCGCGCGGTCACCAAGCGATTCGGCAGCTTTCAAGCCGTGAGCGAGGTCGATCTCCAGATCCAGGCGGGCGAGTTCATCACCCTCCTCGGCCCCTCGGGGTGCGGCAAGACGACGCTCCTCCGGATGATCTCGGGGTTCGAGACGCCGACGAGCGGCGCCGTCCTGCTCGAGGGGAAGGACGTCACGCACGAGCCGCCCTACCGGCGGGACGTGAACCAGGTGTTCCAGAGCTACGCGCTGTTCCCTCACATGACCGTGCAGGAGAACATCAGCTTCGGCCTGCGGATGAAGAAGGTCCCGAAGCCGGAGATGGCCGAGCGGGTCCGCGCCGCCGTCGCGATGGTGTCGCTCGAAGGCATGGAGCAGCGCAAGCCGTCGCAGCTCTCCGGCGGGCAGCGGCAGCGGGTCGCGCTCGCGCGGGCCATCGTCTGCCGCCCGAAGGTCCTGCTCCTCGACGAGCCCCTGTCCGCGCTCGACGCGAAGCTCCGGCACGCCATGCAGGTCGAGCTCAAGGCGCTCCAGAAGAAGCTCGGGATCACCTTCGTGTTCGTGACCCACGACCAGGAAGAGGCGCTCACCATGAGCGACCGCATCGCCGTGATCAACAAGGGCCGCATCGAGCAGCTCGGCGACGCGTCGCAGATCTACCACCGGCCGAAGACCACCTTCGTCGCGAACTTCATCGGCCAGGCCAACATCCTCCGGGCGGCCGTCCTCTCGAGGAGCGGCGAGCGCGCGCGGGTCCGGCTCGCCGGCGGGATCGAGCTCCTCGTCGACGCCGAGCACCTCGCGGGCGCGGCCGATAGCGCGCTCATCTCGATCCGGCCCGAGAAGATCGCGCTCCGCAAGGAACGGCACGGCGATCTGGAGAACTGCTTCGAGGCGCACGTCGAGGACGAGCTGTTCAAGGGCGCCACCGACCAGCTGCGCCTCCGGACCGACTCCGGCCTCGAGCTCACGGCCGTGGTGGCCAACGAGAGCTCCGTCCAGGCCGCGCTGCACGCCGGCGACAGGGTGTTCTGCCACCTTCACCCCGACGACATCGTCATCGTCCACGAGGGGTGAGCCGCCGCTGGCCGGCCGGCGGTCGCCTCCGCCCGGACGAGCTCCGGTGAACGCAGGAAACCATTAATCTTTTTCGTCCTGCCACCCCGCCTCCCCGGCCCGCGCCGACCGCCGCCGCGCGCCGTGCAGCGCCAGTCATCCCGGCGCGACGCCGGCGCCGGTGTGGTGACGGAGCGTCGTGAACTGCGGTTCTCATCCGGGCGCGGCAGCGTGGAAGTCGGGCTCGAAGGCCGCGTAGGATGGAGGCATGCTGCTTGCCAATCGGCCTCGCATGCCCCGACGGTCGCTTGCGCTTGTCGTTCCTGCGGTCCTCTTCTCTTTCTCCGGCGACGCCCTCGCCGCGGGGGCGTGGCTGCCCGGCGCCGGACAGGCGTCCGTCGAGCAGCGCGTCGCCGTCGCGGCGGGGCCGGAGCGCACGACGCTCTGGACGAGCCTGCGGTTCGACGGCGCGCGCGGGCCGGTGGCGGTCGTCGTGCCGGTGCCGCCGCTCGCGGCGCTCGACGCGAGCTCGGACGCGTGGTTCGAGGCGCTCGAGGCGGCGACCGCGCCGCGCGTGCTCCCGCCCGAGGGCGTCGCCCCGTACTGCCCGGGGGAAGCGGGCCCGCCGGGCCCGTTCGAAACCGTCGGGCAGCTCGCGCACGAGCCGACGCTCGAGCCGATCGAGGTGGCGGTGCTCGAGGACGCGGGCGCGGTCGCGCGCTGGGCCGAGTCGGCGGGGCTCGCGCTCTCCTCCGGGACGGCCGCGCAGCTCGGCGCGCTGCAGGGGATGCGCTTCGCGGCGGCGCGGTTCGAGGCGCCCGGCGGGCCGGCGGTGACGCGGACGCTGCGCGTCGTCGTGGGCGGCGGGGAGCCGCGCCTGCCGCTGTCGCTGGCCAGGGCGGGCGCGGGCGACGTGCGCGTGACCGCGTGGCTCCTCGGCGACGGCCGGGGCGCGCTGGCGGGCGCGACGCGGGTGACGCTGCCGCCGGCCTCGCTGAGCTGGGACGCGGGCGCGCAACGCAGCGATTACGAGGCGCTGCGCGCCGAGGCCCTCGGCCAGGCGGGGCCCGACGGGGCGCTCGTCGAGGCCTCGGGGCACGAGGCGCTGAGCCGCCGCATCGCCCTCGGCAGCGACAGCGTGGACAGCGTGGTCGCGGCCTATTTCGCGCGCGCGGGCGCGTACGGCGACGCCGGCGACGGCCCGGGGGCGTGCGCCGCCGTGGCCGCGGCCGCGCTGGAGTCGAGCCTCGCGGTCGCCGCGAGCTGCCCGCGCGCCGCGCTCGGCGTGGTCGACGGCGCGCTCGACTGCGCGGAGTCGCCCCGCAGGGACGAGACGGATCCCGATCTCCTGCGGTGCGGCCCGATCGCCGACGATCTCGCGGTCGGGCTCTCCGGGCTCGCGCCGTCGTCGGTGTGGCTCACCCGCGTCTCGCTGCGGCTCGCGGCCGGGCAGTCCGGCGCGGACTGGCCGCTGGCGTTCGGCGCCGGCGCGTCCGTCTCGCCGGTCGTGAGGGCCGGCGCCGTGCGCCAGGACGCGTGCTCCACCGAGACCGGCGGCGGCGGCGCGGGCGGCGATCCCGGCGGCTCGTCGGGCGTGGGTGGGCCCGGGGGCCTCGGCGGCGGGCCGAGCGCCGGCGCGTCGAGCACGACCGGCGGGCCGTCGGGCGTGGATGACCCGGACTACTACTACGACGACGAGCCGGTCGCGGACATGGGCTGCGGCTGCGCCGGCACCGCCGATACGGTCGTGGTGGACGACCCCGAGCCGCAGGACGAGGACGAGGTTTACGCGGGGGAGTACGAGGACGACGGCTGCAGCGGGGACACGAGCGAGACGGGATCCGAGGACGAGTATTACGCGGAGGACGACGGCTGCAGCGGAGACACGAGCGACGAGTCCGAGGACGAGTATTACGCGGAGGACGACGGCTGCAGCGGGGACACGAGCGACGAGTCCGAGGACGAGTATTACGCGGAGGACGACGGCTGCAGCGGGGGCTCCGACGACTCCGCCGAGTCGGAGGACTGCTCGATCGCGGGCGAGCGGCAGCCGGGCGCCCGGAAGAAGCGGGGGCCGAAGCTGTCGGTCATGGCGCTCGGGGTGTTCGCGCTGATCGCGCCGCTCCGGCGCGCGAGCCGGCCCCGGAGGAGCGGCCGGCGGTAGGGATCGGGCGGGCGGCGCCGCGGCGGGCGCGGGCGGCACCGGAGGGGGGCTTCCCGTGCCATACTCCCGCGGGAGGCCATGACGTGAACGCACCCGCCCGCAAGCTCTCCTTCACCTACGCCGAGTACCTCGAGCAGGAGCGGGCGAGCCCGACAAAGCACGAGTACCTCGGCGGCGAGATCTTCGACATGGCCGGCGGCACGCCGGAGCACGCGCGGCTCGCGGCGCGGGTGACCGTGGCGCTCGGCGCGCAGCTGGCGCGGCGCCCCTGTGACGTGTTCTCGTCCGACCTCCGCGTGCGCGTCCTCGCGACGGGCCTCGCGACGTACCCGGACGTGAGCGTCGTCTGCGGCAAGCTGGCGCATGCTCCCGAAGACGAGCACGCGGTCGTCAACCCGCTGGTGCTGGTCGAGGTGCTGTCGGACTCCACCGAGGCGTACGATCGGGGGGAGAAGTTCGCGCACTACCGCCGCATCCCCTCGCTGAAGGAGTACGTCCTCGTCTCTCAGGCGCACCCGCGGATCGAGGTCTTCCGGCGCAACGAGGACAACACCTGGACGCTCTACGAGGCCGGGCCCGGCGAGCGCGCGAGGCTCGCGTCGATCGACGGCGTGCTCGACGTCGACGAGGTCTATCGCGGGGCGCTCGAGACCTCCGCTGCGGGCTGAGGGGCCGACGGTCCACGGAGCCCCGATGCGCGACGTCCGGATGCGAGGTTTCCGAGAGCAGACGACGGTCGAGCGGGCGCTCGAGGTGCTCGGGCAGCGGATCCGGCGGCTCGGCGACGAGCCGGTGCCGATCGCCCGGGCGGCGGGGCGGGTCACGGCCGAGCGCGTGCTCGCCCGGGCGAGCGTGCCGCACTTCGCGCGCGCGGCGATGGACGGGTACGCGCTCGCCGGCGGGGCGACCTGCGGCGCGGCCGCCGGCGCGCCGGTCGAGCTCGCGCTCGTGGGCGCGTCGTTCCCCGGGCGCCCTCACGCGGGGGCGATCCGCCCGGGGGAGGCCGTGCGGATCACGACCGGCGCTCCGGTGCCCGACGGGGCGGACGCGGTGCTCATGGCGGAGCACGCGGAGGAGGCGGCGGGCCCGGACGGGGCGGCGGTGGTGCGGGTGCGCGCGCCCGTGCCGGCGGGCAAGCACGTCGCGTCGATCGGCGAGGACGTGATGGAGGGCGCGGAGGTCGTGCCGGCCGGGCGCCGGCTGCGGCCGCAGGACGTCGGCGTGCTCGCGTCGACCGGGGTCGCCGAGGTGCGCGCGGTGCGGAGGCCGTCGGTGCGGATCCTGATCACGGGCGACGAGCTCCTGCCTCCGGGGAGCGCGCCGAGCGGGGCGTGCATCGTCGACGCGAACAGCCTGGTGCTGTCGGCGCTCGCGCGCCGCGACGGCGTCGAGGACGTGGAGGTCGCGTATGTCCCCGACCAGCGCGAGGCGGTCCGGAGCGCCCTCGCGGCGGCCGGCGAGGACGTGGTGCTGGTCTCGGGCGGGTCGTCGGTCGGCTCGGAGGACCATGCGCCGCTCGTGCTCGCGGAGCTGGGCGAGGTGGCGGTCCACGGCGTCGCGATGCGCCCGGCGAAGCCCGCGGGGTTCGGGTTTCTGGCGGGTGAGCGGCCGGTGTTCCTGCTGCCGGGAAACCCGGTGTCGTGCCTGTGCGCCTACGAGTTCTTCGCGGGCCCCTCGCTCCGCGCCCTGGGCGGCCTGCCGCGCGCGTGGCCGCACCGGCGGCGGCGGTGCGTGGTGGCGCGCGAGATCGCCTCGCTGCCGGGGCGCGTCGATTACGTGCGGGTGCGCGTCGAGGGAGACCAGGTGTTTCCGATCGCGACGAGCGGCGCGTCGATCCTGTCGTCGACCACGCGCGCGGACGGCGTGGTCCTCGTGCGCGCCGAGGACGCGGCGGTGGCAGAGGGCGCCGAGGTCGAGGTGCTGCTCTACGACGCGTGAGGCGAGGCGGGACCGCGCTTGGTGCCGCCGCAGAACGGCAGTAGCCTCGGGCAAAGACCCATGAACCTTCGCTTTTCCCCCTTCCTGCGGCTCGTCCTCATCGCCGCAGGCTGCCTGGCGAGCTGCGGCGACGGCGAGCGCGATTCGACGCCCGGAGGCTCCGCCTCGGGCGGGGGCGCCGGCGGGGGCGGCGCGGGCCTCGGCGGCGGCGGCAGCGCGGGAGCTGCGCCCCCCGGATCCACCGGCGTGGGCGGCGGCGCGACCGCGAGCGGCACGACCGCGAGCGGCACGACCGCGAGCGGCACGACCGCGAGCGGCGCGACCTCCGGCGGCGGCGGCGCGGAGGCCGTCGCGCCGGGGATCCTCAAGCGCGCCGAGGGCAAGCTCGCCGAGTCGGGCCTCACCGTGGTGTCGTATGGCGGTTACCTCAACGGCGAATCGTTCCAGCAAGACGCGATCGTCTCCTTCGGCGGTTACCAGTACACGGCCTTCTGGAACACGAATCGCAATGTCGTCCTCGCGCGACGGCAGCTGCCGGCCCGCCCCGGAGGGGCCGCCGGGGAATGGCAGAAGTTCGACTTCAAGGACTACCGGCTCAGCGCCGACGACGCCCACAACACCATCTCTCTCGGGATCGCGCCCGGCGACGGCACGCTCCACCTCGCCTTCGATCACCACGGCAGCACGCTGCACTATCGCCGCTCGGTCACCGGCCTCCTGACCGACCCGGAGGGCACCGCCTGGGCCGCCGCGAGCTTCGGCGCCGTCTCGAGCGCGCTCGTCGGCTCGACCACCGTGACCCTCGTCACCTACCCGCGGTTCGTCACCGAGCCCGGCGGCGACAAGCTCCTCTTGAGCGCCCGGATCGGCGAGAGCGGCAGCGGCGACGAGCACCTGTGGGAATACGACACGACGGCGCACGCCTGGAGCGCGCTCGGCGAGTACATCGAGGGCACGGACGCCAGCATCAACGCCTACCTGCACGGGCTCGCGTACACGCGCGGCGGCTCGCGCCTCCACGCGGCCTGGTGCTGGCGGGACACGCCGAACGCGACCACGAACCACGATCTCCTCTACGTCTACAGCGACGATCACGGGCGCACCTGGCACAACAATGCAGGGGAAAAGGTCGCGACCACCGGCGCCTCCTTCGTCACGCGGAGCACGAAGGGCCTGTCCGTGTGGGCCATCGGCCAGAACCGAGGGCTCATCAACCAGGAGCACATGACCGTCGACGAGAGCGGCCGGGTCCACGTGCTGCTCTCGCACCTGCCCGACGCCGCGGCCGACGACGCGAACTTCACGAACGCGCGGGCGCGCAGCGAGTTCTTCCACTACGTCCGGGATCCGGAGGGAACCTGGACGCGCCACGGCCTCGGCCTGCGCGCGATCGAGAACTTCCGGGGAAAGCTCGCGATCTCCTCCACCGAGAACGTCTACGCGATCCTCCCCGATCTGCGGATCGCCGGCGCCTCGCCGAGCGACGGCTATGCGACCTGGACGCTCCTCGACGCCTCCGACGCTGGCCGGTTCTTCTCCGATCCCCTGATCGACGCCGCCCGGCTCGAGGCCTCGGACGAGCTCACCGTGTACTATCCCGAGCGGGGATCCGTGAACATCTGGGGCCTCGAGTACTCCCTGAAGTGAGCCGCGCGAACAGCGCTCCTCCCCGCTGAGCGCGCGCCTGTCCGGGCCGAATGCCGCCCGGACCGCGGCGATGACCCGTGCGCGGGCACGCTCGGTGCTCGCCCTGACGCGCGGTCTTGCCGGTGGCGAGGGCGTGCACTGCCGCGGCCTCCGCGGCGGCAAGGGACGCGCGCGCCGCGAGCCCCGGCGCGCTCCCGCCACGAGGAGCGTTACCAATGAACCCCGACGCGTTCGTCAAGCGCGGATTCGCATTCATCGTTGGAGGAATGGTCGCGGTCTCCGCGTATTATCAGGCCTCCGGGGTCGCTCAGCTCATCGCCCATCAGATCGCGCGGGACGGCGCCCCTCCCGCTTTCCCGGAGAGCGCGCCCGCCCCGGCGCCGCCCGCCGAGGACCGCGCGACGAGCGCGGCGCCCATCCTGGAGCGCAATCCGTTCGACTCCACGACAGGGCCGCTCGTGCCTCGGCCGAGCGCGGCGATCGCCGGCCAGGCGGATCTCTCCCAGCGCGATCCCTACCTGGCGCCGCCGTGCGATACGGGCCGCGTCGTGCTCATCGCGGTGTCCGAGGACCCGGAATGGTCGTTCGCCGCCGTCGAGGCAGAGGGCGGACGCACGGCGCTCGGGCGGCGCGGGGGGGAGATCGGCGGCCGGAAGGTCGAGCACATCGCCTGGGATCGGGTGTGGATGACGTCGGGCGGCACGCGTTGCCAGATGCAGCTCGGCAAGAAGAGCGACAATGACGGCAAGAAGGCGGCCGAGCCGCAGCCCAGGGCGCCGGATCCGCCCCGCGCGCCCCCCTCGCGCGCGTCCGGCAGGAGCGACGTCCCGCCCGAGATCGCCTCGCGCATGAAGCGCGTGAGCGACACCGAGATCGACATCGATCGATCGGCCGCCGAGAAGATCTTCGAGCAGCCCGAGATCGTGACGACCACCTCGGCGGCGATCCCGGAGATGCGGGACAACCAGGTGGTCGGGCTGAAGATGATGATCAAGCCGGGCTCGGTGCTCGAGTCGTTCGGGCTGCAGAGCGGCGATCTCGTGAAGTCGATCAACAGCATCGACCTCACCGACCCACAGAAGGCGATGATGGCCTACGCGCGCATGCGCTCCGACAAGAGCCTGTCCGTCGTCGTCGAGCGCGACGGCCGCCCGGTGAGGCTCAGGGTCAACATCCGCTGACGCGAGCCGCCCCCCGCGGCCCGGGCGGGCCGCGGCGCTCCATTCTGCCGCGGAGGGCGCGAGCGGCGACGGCCGGCCTCGAGGCTCGCCGCGGCATGGCGGTCGCTTGACGACGGCGCCGCGGCGGGAGGCTAGGCGGGCCAGGGCAAGGCTGCTCTACTCGGCGCGACGAGACGCGACGTGCCAGCACCATCCTTGACATCCAGGCGATCGCTCCCGACTCCGTCACCCCTGCTCGCGGTCGCGTTGCTCCTCGGCGGCTGCGGCGCGGAGCCGGAGGACTCCTCCGCTGCGGCGCTGCGCCTGCGCTTTCCGGAGCACGCGGACGCCGTGCTGTCGGCGCGCGAGGCGTTCACCCCGACGCCAGGCGGGTTCCGGCTGGCGGCGACCGAGCCCGGCGGGGCCTGGATGCGGGCTGCGCGGCCGGAGGTGGAGCTGCCGAGGGACGGGAGCGACGCGATCCGGTTCCGGCTCGCGAACGGCGGCGAGATCCGGGTGAGGGAGCTCGGCGCCGAGGGCCAGGGCGCGATCGCGGAGCGCGCGGTGAGCTACCGGCGCGCGGGCGGGACGTCGTTCTGGACGGCGACCGACGGGGGCGTGGAGGCGTGGCTGCTCCTCGAGGAGGGGGTCGCGCGCGACGGCGAGGTGGTGGCGGCGTGGGAGGTGGAGGGGGCGCTGCTGCGCGAGCGCGGCGCGGCGGTGGAGCTGGTGGACGAGGCGCGCGGCGCGCCGGTGCTGCGCGTGACGGCGCCGCGCGCGTACGCGGCCTCGGGGCGCGCCGTGGCCGTGGCGCTGCGGGCGCGGGGGGCGCGCGTCGAGCTGTCGATCGACGCGGGCGACGCGGGCGACGCGGGCGGGGAGGCGGTGCTCGTCGATCCGGCCTGGGAGCCGGCCGGCAGCATGAGCGCCGATCGCACGTACCACACCACGACGCAGCTGCCCGGAGGTCAGGTCCTCCTGGTGGGGGGACGGGTCCGCGTCGGCACGATGCTTACCAGCAGCGCGGAGCTGTACGATCCGGAGAGCGGCAGCTGGTCCCTCGCCGCGCCGATGAGCAGAGAGCGCGTCTTCCACGTCGCTGAGCTGCTCTCGAACGGCAAGGTCCTGGTGGCGGGTGGAAACGGATATGCCGACTCGATGTCCGCGCAGAGCGCGGAGCTGTACGATCCCGCGGCCAACAGCTGGTCCCCCGCGGCGCCCATGGTCACGCCGCGCGCCTACGCCACCGCGACGCGGCTGCCGAACGGCGAGGTCCTGGTGGCGAGCGGGCATCCGGACGTGTTCGAGGAGACCGCGGAGCTGTACGATCCGGTGCTCGACACCTGGACCCTCACGGCGCCGATGACCATCCCGCGTTACTCCCACACGGGGACGGCGCTGAAGAGCGGCGAGGTCCTGGTGATGGGCGGATACGGCTGGCCCGGCTCGGCCGATGACATCGAGATCCCGCTCGACAGCGCGGAGCTGTACGATCCGGCCTCCGGCACCTGGAAGCTCGCGGCGCGCATGAACTCGGCGCGCGTCGCGCACACCGCGACGCTGCTCTCGGACGGCAAGGTCCTGGTGGCGGGCGGCTTGGGCGCCGACGCCGGGGAAGACGCGGAGGTGTACGATCCGGTGACCGACACCTGGACGCCCACGGGCCCGATGAGCATCCCGCGTGTCCTCCACAGCGCGACGCTTTTGCCGAGCGGCAAGGTGCTGATCGCGGGCGGAATCGACGGCAGCTCCGGCAAGAGCACGGATGTGTACGACCCGGCGACAAACCTCTGGTCCCCGGGCCCGCCCATGACCGAGGGGCACCAGGCCCACACCGGGGCGTCGTTGCCGAACGGTCAGGTGCTCATCGCGGGCGGCTCCTCGGAGTACTCCGAGCGGTACACGAGCGTCGGCGCCGCGTGCGCGTCGGACGCCGATTGCGCGCTCGCCGTCTGCGTGGACGGCGTTTGCTGCGACTCGGCCTGCACCGAGCCGTGCCATACGTGCGCCCTGGCCTCGGCTCTCGGCAGCTGCGTGCCGCAGCCGAAGGGGTCGGATCTCCGCGACGAGTGTGCGCACCAGGGCTGTGACGGTGCGTGCGATGGCTTCGGCGCCTGCGCCGCCGTGCCGAGGGAGGCCGAGTGCGCTCCGGCGGAATGCACCGACGGTACGCACAGCCGCATGCCCATCCTCTGCCCCGCGGACGGCGCCGCCTGCCCGGACTCGACCCGCCAGGCGAGGGCGGTGGAGGACTGCGCGCCATACAGCTGCGACTTCCGGGACGGCAAGTGCAAGGAGCGCTGCAGCTCGCCGCTGGACTGCGCGCCGGGCTTCGCGTGCAGCTTCGGCAACCGATGCATCCGCCCTGCGCCCGCCGCGAGCCGCGGCTGCGGCGCCGCGAACGGCGCGGCGGTCGCGTCCGGAGGCGGCCTGGTCGCGCTGCTCCTCGCGCTGCTCGCGGCAGCGCAGCGGAGATCGCGGGGCTCGCGGGCGGGACGGGCGGCGGCGGCGGAGGGCGCATGATCCGCCCGCGCTGCGCTCTCCAGGGGATCCATCGGGGCGCCCCTCGCCTGCTCTCGGTCCTCTCGCTCCTCTGCGGCTGCAGCGCCGAGCCGGAGCCTCCTGCGTCCGCCGCCCTGAGCCGCTTGTTCCCGGAGCATGCCGCCGCGGTGCTCGCAGGGCCCGCGGCGTTCGTGCGCGACGCGGAGGGGTATCGCCTGGACGCGGCGGAGGAGCCGCGCGGGAGCGCCCCCCGGCTCCACGTCGTGCTCCCCCGCACCGGCAGCGAGCCCATCCGGTTTCGCACGCCCGCGGGCATCGAGGTGAGGGTGCGGGAGCAAGGCGCCGCGGGGGAGGCCGTGGCGCTCGAGCGGGCCGTGGCCTACCGGCGCGCGGGCGGGACGTCCTTCTGGACCGCGACCGAGCGCGGCGCGGAGGAGTGGCTCCTGCTCGAGGAGGGCGTCGCGCACGGCGACGAGCCGGTGGCGGCGTGGCAGGTGGAGGGAGCGACGCCGCGGCCGCGCGGGGCGCTGGTCGAGCTCGTGGGAGAGCTGGGCGGGGCGCCCCTCCTGCGGGTCAGCGCGCCGCGCGCGTACGCGGCCTCGGGGCGGCCCGTGCCCGTGGCGCTCCGCGTGCGGGGATCGCGCATTGAGCTCTTGGTCGACGCCGGCGGCGAGGCGGTGCTCGCCGACCCGGTGTGGGAGCCGGCCGGCTCGATGAGCGCCAAGCGCGTTCGGCACACCGCGACGCTGCTGCCGAGCGGCAAGGTCCTTGTGGTCGGCGGTCGGAGCCCGGGGACCTACCTTGCCAGCGCGGAGCTGTACGACGACCCTGACGTCTGGCTCAGCACGACTCCGATGGACCGCCCGCGAGCCTTCCATACCGCGACGCTGCTGCCGAGCGGCAAGGTCCTCGTGGTGGGCGGCAGCGAAGGGTTCGAAGCCCCCCCGATACCCGCGGACAGGGCCGCGGAGCTGTACGATGTCGCGACCGAGACGTGGACGTACACGGCTCCGGTGAAGGTGACGCGCGCCGGTCATACGGCGACGTTGCTGCGGAATGGCAAGGTCCTGGTGGCGGGAGGCGTCCGCGAGGGCGAGCCTGTCGAGCGCGCAGAGCTGTACGATCCGGAGAAGGACACGTGGACGCTCGCGGGCTCGATGCAGATCCCGCGCGATGAGCACTCCGCGACGCTGCTGCCGAGCGGTCGCGTCCTGATCGCGGGAGGGGGCCTCGACGGCCGCCCCATCGCGCGGGTGGAGCTGTACGATCCGGAGGAGGGCACGTTCACCTTGACGGGCGCGATGCAGTTCGCGCGCCTCGGTCACGCCACGGCGCTGCTGCCGAGCGGCGAGGTGCTGGTCGCCGGCGGCGCCAACCGCGATGGCGCGCTCGACGTCGCGGAGCGGTACGACCCGGAGACCGGCGCCTGGACCGTCACGTCCACCATGCGTTCGGCGCGCCGCGGTCCTGCCGCGGCGCTGCTGTCGAGCGGCAAGGTCCTGGTGACGGGCGGCGGCATCGGCGCCAAACGGCTCTACAGCGCCGAGCTGTACGACCCGGAGACCGACACCTGGACCTTCTCGACCGGGATGAAGTACGCGCGCTATCAGCACACCGCGACGCTGCTCCCGGGCGGTCCGCTCCTGGTGGTGGGGGGCATGGACGGGCTCTTGCCCGCCCTCGCGAGCGCCGAACGGTTCGTCCCCATCCTGGGCGACGCGTGCACGGCGGATGCGCACTGCCCCGACGGCGGCTTCTGCGTGGACGGGATCTGCTGCGACGCGCCCTGCCCCTGCGGAGAATGCAGCCCGGAGGGCCAGTGCCTCTCTCCAGGCAGCCGGGCGAAGGCCGGCATGATCTGCGCGCCGGCCGGATGCGCCGACGCGACCCGCAGCCTCGCGCCGGCGCTGTGCTCTCCCGCGTCCGCCGCCTGTCCGGAGCAGGAGGTCGTCGACTGCATCGCTTACGGCTGCGATCCGGAGCGCGGCGCTTGCAGGACGGGCTGCAGCTCGATCGACGACTGCGCGACCGGCTTCGTTTGCAACCTCCGGGGCCATTGCGTCCGACCGCCGCCGGCGCCGAGCGCCGGTTCGGGCTGCCGCGCCGCGCCGGGCTCGCCGCCCTGCGGCGCGGCGCGCGGCCTCGGGCTCCTGCTCGCCGTGCTCGGCGCTGCGCGCTGGCGGCGGCGCGCGGCCGCCCTCCCGCTGGCAGGGCTCGCCGCCGCCCTCCTCGTTCCCCGAGGGAAACCCACATGAAAGAGGAGCTGCTCCTGATGTCCCCGTCCGGCTCGTTCGAGCGCGCCCTTCCGCGCTTCACCCCGCTGCTCTGGGCCGCCGCATGCCTCTCCGGCTGCAGCGCCGAGGTGGATCCGCCTGCGTCCGCCGCCGCCTTGCGCCTCCAGTTCCCGGACCAGTCCGCGGCCGTGCTGTCGGCGCGCGAGGCGTTCGTCGGCGACGGGGAGGGGTTTCACCTGGGCTCGGCGGAGGTGAGCGGGAGACCGGCGCGGCCGCACGTGGTGCTGCCCCGGGAGGGCAGCGAGCCGATCCGGTTCCGCACGCCGGCGGGGGTCGAGGTGCGGGTGCGAGAGCTCGGCGCCGCGGGGGAGGGCACAGCGGTGGAGCAGGCCGTGGCCTACCGGCGGAGCGGGGGGACGTCGTACTGGTCCGCGACCGAGCGCGGCGTGGAGGAGTGGCTGCTGCTCGACGAGGGCGTCGCGCGTGCGGGCGAGGTGGTGGCGGCGTGGGAGGTGGAGGGGGCCCTGCTGCGCGAGCGCGGCGCGGCGGTGGAGCTCCTGGACGAGCAGGGCGGGGCGCCGGTGCTGCGCGTGACGGCGCCGCGCGCCTATGCGGTGACGGGGCGGCCCGTGACCGTGGCGCTCCGGGTGCGGGGGGCGCGCATCGAGCTGTCGGCGGACGCGGGCGGCGAGGCGGCGCTCGTGGATCCCGCGTGGGAGCCGGCGGGGCGAAAGAACGTCAAGTTCAGGCGACATCACACCGCGACGCTGTTGCAGAGCGGCAAGCTCCTGGTGGCGGGCGGTAGCAGCTTGCCCGAGGCTCTCGCCAGCGCGGAGCTGTACGACCCGACAGACGACACCTGGAGCCTCGTCGGCCAGATGCTCGCAGCGCGCTACCGCCACACCGCGACGCTGCTGGCGAGCGGCGAGGTCCTCGTGCTCGGGGGGCAGCGCAGCCTCTCCGGGGCCGTGCCCGTCGACACCGTGGAGCTCTACGACCCGAAGGTCGGCACCTGGAAGTCCAGAGCATCCATGGCCACGTCACGGAACGAGCACACCGCGACGCTGCTCTCGAGCGGCAAGGTCCTCGTGGCGGGCGGAGCGGTGGGAACCAGCACGCTCGCCAGCGTGGAGCTGTACGACCCGATGACCGACACGTGGACCTCCGCGGCTTCGATGAACGACGCTCGCGAAGGCCACGCTGCGGTGCGCCTGGGGTCGAGCGGCGGGGTCCTCGTGGCGGGAGGGGTGGAGTTCACCCATGAGCTCAGGAGCGCGGAGCTGTACGACCCGGAGACCAACACCTGGACGCCCACGGGGTCGCTGCCCGGAGGCAGTCGTTTCTCCTGGGCCCCCATCGTCATGGCGCCGCTGCCGAGCGGCGAGGTCCTGGCCGTGGGCACTCTGGGAGCGGCGCGATACAACCCGGAGACCGGCACCTGGTCCCCCACGGGCCCGATGATCGGACTGCGCAACTCGCCCAGCGCGACGACGTTGCATAACGGCATGGTCCTGGTCGCGGGTGAGCCCTTCTTCTCGAACAGCGGGTCCTTCAGGAGCGTGGAGCTGTACGACTTGGAGGCCGGCACCTGGACCGAGACGACACCCACGAACGGTTTGCACGACGACCACTCCGCGACACGGCTGCTGAGCGGCGATGTGCTGCTGGTCGGCGACTCCGAGTACCCAGAGCGGTATTCGATCTTCGGACTCAAGTGTGCGTCGGACGCCGAGTGCGGGCTCGGCGCGTGCGTCGACGGCGTCTGCTGCGAATCGCGGTGCTCCGAGCCCTGTCACACGTGCGCCATGCCCTCGTCGCTCGGCCGCTGTGTCCTCCAGCCGAAGGGCTCGGATGCTCGCGGCGAATGTGCGCGCGAGGGCTGTGATGGATCGTGCGACGGGCTCGGCGCCTGCTTCGCCGTGCCGAAGGACGGCGTGTGCGCCCCGGCGCAGTGCCGCGACGAGACGCACAGCGCGGCGCAGGTCCTCTGCCCCGCCGATGGAGCCAGCTGCGCGGGCTCGAGCAGCGAGGGCCAGGAGGTCCTGGACTGCGGGCCCTACCATTGCGATCAGGCCAGCGGTGCCTGCAAGGTCGAGTGCAGCTCGCCGCAGGACTGCGCGCCGGGCCATGTCTGCGACTTTTTGGGCCATTGCGTGCTCCCTCCGCCCGCCGCGAGCCCGGGTTGTGACGCCGGGCCAGCCACCGCGGCGGCGAGCGCCTCCAGGGCGGGCCTGGGCGCCGCGCTCCTTGCGCTCCTCGCCGTCGCGCAGCGGAGAGCTTCGGTCTTTCGAGGCCAATTCACACGGCGGCGGGGGGGCTCCTGATGTCACCGTTCGGCTTGCTCAGGTGCGCTCTGCCGCGCTCCACCCTGCTGCTCTGGGCCGCCGCATGCCTCTCCGGCTGCAGCGCCGAGCCGGAGTCACCGTCCGCCGCCGGCCTGCGCCGCCGGTTCCCGGACCAGTCCGCGGCCGTGCTCGAGGCGCGCGAGGCGTTCGCCGGCGACGAGGAGGGGTTTCATCTGGGCTCGGCGGAGGTGAACGGGAGACCGGCGCGGCCGTACGTGGTGCTGCCCCGGGAGGGCAGCGAGCCGATCCGGTTCCGTACGCCGGCAGGGGTCGAGGTGCGGGTGCGAGAGCTCGGGGCCGCGGGGGAGGGCATACCGGTGGAGCAGGCCGTGGCCTACCGGCGGAGCGGGGGGACGTCGTTCTGGTCGGCGACCGAGCGCGGCGTGGAGGAGTGGCTGCTGCTCGACGAGGGCGTCGCGCGCGGCGGCGAGGCGGTGGCGGCGTGGGAGGTGGAGGGCGCGACGCTCCGCGAGCGCGGCGAGGCGGTGGAGCTCGTCGAGGCGGGGAGGGGGACGGCGGTGCTGCGCGTCTCGGCGCCGCGGGCCTATGCGGCGTCGGGGCGGCCTGTGGCCACGGCGCTCAGGGCGCGGGGCTCGCGCATCGAGCTGTCGGCGGACGCGGGCGGCGAGGCGGTGCTCGTCGACCCGGCGTGGGTGCTGACCCATGGCGCGATGAACGTCGCGCGGAAAGGTCATACCGCGACGCTGTTGCCGAGCGGCCTCGTCCTCGTGGCGGGCGGGTGGGACGACGACTCCATCCACGAGAGGATCGCCACGTTCGACAGCGCGGAGCTGTACGACCCGGCGGCCGACTCCTGGAGCTTCACAGGGAGCATGAAGCACGCGCGCGGCGGGCACACGGCGACGCTGCTCCCGAGCGGCGAGGTCCTCGTCGTGGGCGGTGCGGTGGCGAATTTCCAGGAGGCGGACATCGTCCTCGACACCGCGGAGCTGTATCATCCGGAGACTGGCGCATGGACCGACGCGGCGACGATGCTCCTCGCCCGCATCGCGCACACGGCGACGCTGCTCCGGAGCGGTAAGGTCCTCGTGGCGGGCGGGGGCCAGAACAGCTTCTTTACCGAGAGCGTGGAGCTGTACGACCCCGAGTCCAACCAGTGGGAGTCCACGGTTCCGATGGGCGACCCGCGCGCCGGGCACAAGGCGACGCTGCTCTCGAACGGCAAGGTCCTCGTGGCGGGCGGACATTACATTCCCGGCGCGCTCGCCACCGCGGAGCTGTACGACCCCGAGGTCGATCGATGGGAGTTCACGGCTCCGATGAACCACGCGCGCGGTGCTACCACGATGACGTTGCTGCCGAATGGAGAGGTCCTGGTGGCGGGCGGCCGGCATCCTGACGGCACCTGTGTCGCGAGCGCGGAGCGATACGAGCCGGGGGCCGGGAGCTGGACGCTCACGAGCCCGATGAACCGCGGGCGGACGGCCTACACCGCGTCGCTGCTACCCGACGGCACGGTCCTCTTCGCGGGCGGATTGACCGACAGCTATTTCTACCTGAGCAGCGCGGAGCGGTACGACCCGGCGGTCGATACCTGGGCCGTCACGACCTCCATGAGCTCCCCGCGCGCTGGGCACACCGCCACGCTGTTGTCGAGCGGCGAGGTGCTGGTGGCAGGGGGGAGTTACTCCGACATCACGCTCGCCGAGACCGAGCGGTTCGGCCTGGCCCGAGGGGAGGCGTGCACCGCGACGACCGCTTGCTTGTCCCCCGACATCTGCGTCGACGGCACCTGCTGTGACGTGCCCTGTCCCTGCGGCACCTGCGGCGCCCTGGGGACCGAGGGGCGCTGCGGCGAGGCAGGCAGCGCGGCGAAGGCCGGCTCGATCTGCGCGCCTTCCAGGTGCGACGGCGACCTCAGCATCTTCGAGGCGGTGCGGTGCACGCCTGCGTCCTCCGCGTGTCCCACGCAGGTGAGCGTGCCCTGCGTCGCCTATCGATGCGATCCGCAGCGCGGCGCCTGCAGACAGAGCTGCGCCTCGATCGACGACTGCGCGCCGGGCCACGTCTGCAACCTGCGCGGCCACTGCGTCCCGGCGCCGCCCGCGCCGGACGCCGCGTCCGGCTGCAGCGCCGGGCCGGGCCGAGCCGCCCCCGTCGCGGCGTGCTCCGCCGGTGCGCTGCTCCTCGCGCTCGGCGTCGCGCGCCGCCGGCGACGCCGCGCCGCCGGCGCGCTCGGCACCCTCGTCGCGCTCGCCGCCGCCTTCGGCGCGGAGGCCGCCGCGCTCGCCCAGCCGGCCGCGGCGCCGGCCTCCCCCGCGCCGCCCGCGGTGTCGCCGCCCGCCGCCGCGGCCCCGGCGCCGCCGCCCGCCGCGGCTCCGGCGTCGCCGCCCGCCATCGCGCTGCCTTCGGACGCCGCCGAGCCTCCGCCCGCCGCGAACCCCGTCGCCGAGGCGCGCGCCCACTTCGAGCGCGGCCTCGATCTGTACCGCCAGGGCGCCTGGGAGCCCGCGCTCGCCGAGTTCCTCGCGTCGCGGCAGGACTATCCGACCTGGAGCGCCACCTCGAGCGCGGCGCTGTGCCTCCAGCAGCTCCGCCGCTACGACGAGGCGCTCGCGCTCTTCGAGACCCTGCTCGCCGACTTCGCGCAGCGGCTGCCGCCGGAGACCAGGAACGCCGCGCAGCAGGCCGTCGTGCGGCTGCGCGGGCTGGTCGGCACCGTCGACGTCGCCGACGCCGAGATCGGCGCCTCGATCATGGTCGACGGCCAGCACCGCGGCGACTATCCGCTGCCCGCCCCGCTGCGCGTCGGCGCGGGCAGCCACGTGATCCGCGTCTACAAGGACGGCTTCGAGCCGTTCGAGACCCGCGTCGACGTCGCCGGAGGGCAGGTGGTCCGCATCCTGTCGCGCCTCCAGAAGCTCGTCGAGTCGGGGCGCCTGCGCGTCACCGAGCGGAACGGCAAGGCGCTCGACGTGCTCGTCGACGGCTACACCGTCGGCAAGACGCCGTGGGAGGGGCCGCTCTCGCCCGGCCAGCACACGGTGGTGCTGCGCGGCTCGGGCGACCTCGGGACCATCCCCGCCTCGGTGATCATCCGGCTCAAGCAGACGACGCCCCTCGCCCTCCGCGCCGAGGAGCTGAGCGCGACGCTCCGGATCGAGCCCACGCCGGTGTGCGCGAGCGTCACCGTCGACGGCGTGGCGCTCGGCAGCGGCATCTGGGAGGGGCGCCTGAGCCCCGGCCGGCACCGGATCGAGGTCGCCGCGGGCGGCTTCGTCACCGCGCGGCGCGAGGCGGTCCTCGCCCGCGGCGCGCGCAAGGTCGTCCCCGTGCCGCTGGAGCGCGTGGAGCTCGGGCGCTCTCCGGGGCGGTTCCTCGTCGAGCTCGACGTGGGCCCGGCGTTCCTGCCGTCGTTCGGCGGCGCCGCCGCGGTCCAGTGCAGCGGGTCGTGCTCGCTGGGCGTCGGCGCAGGCGGCCTCGGCGCGGTCCACGCCGGCTACGAGCTCTGGTCCGGCTTCGGCTTCGGCGTGACGACCGGCTACCTCCAGGTGCACCAGACGGTGGCCGCCCGGCGCATGTCGCTGGAGATCCAGGACCCCCTGCCGGACAGCTCCGGCGAGGCCGACGACGCCCTCGCGCTCCGCGGCTTCCTGGCGGGCGGCTGGGCCGGCCTGTCGCTCGGCGACCGCCACCGCTTCTCGGTCCGGCTCGGCGCCGGCGCCCTGCTCGGCACCGTGCGCGACGAGCGCACCGGCACGTTCACCTCCAGCAGCGGCATGGAATTCCACCTCGATCCCACGGTGGCGCAGGACCCCGCCAGGTTCTTCGTGATGACGCCGGAGGTGCGCGGCGGCCTGCGCCTCGGGGATCACCTCGAGGTGACGGCCGGCCTCGCGGCGGCGGTCCTGGTCCGGCTGAACGAGCCCGTGTGGACGAACCCCCCGGAGGGCGCCTACGGCCGGATCGACCCCGGTCGCGGGTACTTTGCCAGGTTCGAGCAAGAGTCGCTCGCCGGCACGGTGATGGTCGTGATCGCGCCCAAGATCGGGATGCGCTACACGTTCTGACGTGGCGTGGGGGGGCCGGCCTGCCTGGTCCAACCCGTCCTGTGGGAGCGCAACAATCCGGCGTGGTAGCACGGATGCCCTGGGCTGGCGGGCCGAGGTAGCATCGCGATTGAGGCCCCGCCTACATCTTCTAGAATAAAGCTTTCTTGTGGACGGCAAGACCTTGAGCGGACGGTACACCCTGGTCCGCCTCCTCGGCCGAGGAGGGATGGGGGCTGTCTACGAGGCCGACGACGCGGAGCAGGGGCGCCGCGTGGCCGTGAAGGTCATGAACGGCGAGATCGTCCACAGCCGATCCGCGCTGGAGCGGTTCGAGCGCGAGGCGAGGGCCTCGAGCGCCATCCAGACCGAGCACATCGTCCGCGTGCTCGACACGGGCGTGGACCGCGAGACGGGCTCGCCGTTCCTGGTGATGGAGCGGCTCCGCGGCGAAGATCTCGCGCAGCTCCTCTCGCGCCTCGGCCCGCTGCCCCCGCGGGTCGCGCTCCGGATCGTGGCGCAGGCCTGCGTCGGCCTGCAGACGGCGCACGACGCCGGCGTCGTCCACCGCGACATCAAGCCCGCCAACCTGTTCCTCGCCCAGCGCGAGGAGGGCGCCGGGCTCGTCGTGAAGCTGCTCGATTTCGGCATCGCCAAGATCAAGCCGGCCCACGAGCCGCGCCGGGACACGACGGGGCTCACCCGGTCCGGGAGCATGCTCGGGACGCCCCGCTACATGTCCCCGGAGCAGGCGCGGGGCATCAAGGACATCGATCATCGGACCGACATCTGGGCGCTCGGGATCGTCCTTTACCACGCGCTCGCGGGGCGCACGCCGACCGAGGACGTCGAGGCCTTCGGCGATCTCATCGCCACCCTGGTCGCCGACCTGCCGGCGCCGGTCCAGGACTTCGCGCCGTGGGTCGCGCCCGAGATCGCCGCGGTCGTCGACGGCGCGCTCCAGTACCAGCCCGTCGCCCGGTACCCGTGCGCCTCGGTGATGCTCGACGCGATCCGGCCGCTCCTCGGGGACGACCCGCTCTCGCTCGACGAGGGCATGCTGGTCCCGCTCTCGCCGTCGGAGCGCCAGATCGTGGCGCCGAGGCTCGAGGTCCGGGCGAGCCCGCGCGTGCACCGCCGGGGCAGCGTCGCGGGCGTGGCGGCGGGGAGCGCCGCGAAGCGCTGGCGGGACCAGTCGACCGACTGCGCGACGGTGCCCGCGCTCGAGGCGGACGAGACGCCGCGGGTGAGCCAGGAGGCGCCGGCGCCGCAGCGCCCCCGGAGCAAGGCGCACGTGGCCATCGCCGCGCTGCTCGTGGCGGGCCTCGGCTGGGGCGTGACGCACCGCGCGGGCGCCCCGGCGGGCGCCGCGATGACCGGCATGCACCTCGTCTCCCGCGAGCTCTCGAGGGCGCTCTCCGCCGTCCAGCGCGCGGCGCCCCCGGCGGCCCTGCCGACGCCCGTCCAGCACCGGGTCGAGCTGGCGATCATCCCCGCGGACGCCTCGGTCGAGGTCGACGGGGTGCCCGCGCCCGTGAAGGACGGCACGGTCGAGCTCACGGGCGAGCTCGGGAGCAGCTGCAAGGTGCGCGTCTTCAAGGGCAGCTCCGAGATCGAGCGCGAGGTCGTCATCACCGAGGCGGGCTCGCTCCCCTCGAAGCTGCAGCTGCCGCTGCCCCGGAAGCGCGCTCCGGAGAGGAGGCCCCGGTCTGCGGCGGCGAGCTCGTCCCCTGCCGCCGCGCCCTCCGGCGCGCCGAGCGCCGCGCACTCCAGGGCTGCGGGCGCCGCGCCGAGCGCCGCGCCCGCCGTCCCGATCGCGCACGACCCGCTCATGCCCCCGCGCTTCATCGAGTAGCCATCGCCCTCGTCCGGCCGAGCGGCGCGCCTCCGGTCTTGCGGCGCCCCTGGCGCGACGGCGGCATGCGTCGCCGCGGCGGGCGCCTGCGCGATCGGGCGAACCTCGGTCGATCGGCGCTGTCTACCCCGGAGCTCGTCGGCGGCGTCGCCGGGAGCGGCGTGACACAACGGATGCGGCGCTGGCCCGTCTTACCGAGCACCCGCTCGGTCCGCGGGGAGGGAGAAGAGCATGGGCGAACTCGGGATGGTGTGGGCAAGGCGCGCGCTCCTCGGCGGCGCGCTGCTGCTTTGGCTCTCGGCGGGAGGGCTCGCGTGCAGCAACAGGGAGGTATCCGAGTCCGCAGCGCCCTCGAGGGGGTCTCCGGCATCGGCGCCGGGGGAGGCGACGGACGTGATGCTCGGGGCGCCGGCGGCCGGGGCCAGGCGCCAGGCGCCGCTGGCGACCGCCGCGCCCGGGGACGGCGCGAAGGCCGGGAAGGGGTTCGCCGGCGCCGGCGGCCTGCCGGCGCCCGCCGCCGCGCCCCCCGCCGCGGCGGCGAGCGAGGGCGCGGCCCCCGAGGCGGCCCTCGACCCGAACGGCCGCTTCGCCACCACGTACCGCCCCGGCGGCGGCCACCTCGCGGCGTTCGAGTCGGCCGTCGCGCGCGGCATCGTCCCGGCCGGCGAGCGCGAGCTCGTGAGCGACGTCGGCGCCCGGTACGCGCCCGCGATCGACGTCCCGAAGGGCGTGACCCTCGCCCTGCGCACCGACCTCGAGCGGGCGAAGGTCCCGCCGGGCGGCGGCCCGGTGCACGTGCGCGTCGCGCTCCGCTCCACGGCGCAGGCGCCCGCGGCGCGGCCGCACCTGTCGGTGCACCTCGTGCTCGACGTGAGCGGCTCGATGAGCGGCGAGCCGATGGCGCGGGCGCGCGACGCGGCGCAGGCGCTCGTCGACAAGCTCGACGCGAACGACGACTTCTCGCTGGTCACCTTCTCGAGCGACGCCGCGGTGAGGATCCCCGACGGCCCCGTCGGGGCCCGGCGGGCGGCGATCAAGGCCGCGATCGCGGGCATCACCGAGGGCGGCGGCACAAACATCGGCCGCGGCCTGGAGCTCGGCTACGCGCAGGCCGCCCAGCCGGGCATCCCCGACGGCGCCGTGAAGGTCGTGCTGCTGCTCTCCGACGGGCGCGCGAACGCCGGGATCACGAGCTCGGAGCGGCTCTCGAGGCTCGCGCTCGACGCCTTCCAGGCCGGCGTCCAGACGAGCACGTTCGGGCTCGGCGCCGACTACGACGGCGCGCTGATGAGCGGCATCGCGAGCGACGGGGCCGGCGGGTACTACTACCTGCGCGATCCGGATCAGATCGCCCCGGCGCTCGCGACGGAGCTCGACAAGCGGCTCGATCCGGTGGCGACGGCGGTCGAGCTCCGGGTGCGGTTGAAGCCGGACGTGAAGCTGCTCCAGGTCTACGGGTCGCGCCGGCTGAGCGACGCCGAGGCGGCGCGCGTGCGGGCGATCGAGGTGGCGGCGGACGCGCAGGCGGCGCGGCGCGATCGCATCGCGAGGGACCGCGAGGACGACGCCGAGGGCGGGATGCGGTTCTTCATCCCGGCGTTCTCGCGCGACGACGGCCACGCGCTGCTCCTCAAGCTCGGCCTGCCCGCCGGCGCGGAGGCGCGGACCGTCGCGTCCATCGAGCTCAAGTACAAGGACCGGGTGACCAAGAAGAACGTCGTCGACGAGGCGCCGCTCAAGGTCGCGTACGCGACCGGCGACGCCGACAGCGCCGCGAGCGTCGATCCGTCGGTCGGCAGGACGATCCAGGGCTTCGCCGCCGGCGAGACGCTGGCCGAGGCCGCCCGGCGGATCGCGCTCGGCGAGCGCGCCCGCGCCGTCGCGTTGCTCACCGAGCGGGAGGGCATCCTGCGCGCCGCGGCCGGCGCGCTCGGCGAGCCGCTGTTCCTGAAGGACGCGGATCGCCTCGCGCGCCTCCGCAGCCACGCGGGCGCCGCGGACGGCCTGGGCGACCCGCTCGTGCTCGCGATGCTCCTCGAGACCGCCTCGCGGTCGCACCTCCGCTGAGGCGCATGACCATGGCCACGATGCCCCGAGCGCGGCGAGCCGCCGGCACCCCCGAGGCGCGGACATGACCCAGACCTTCCCTCTCCGGCGCGATCGCGCGGCGCAGCACGTCGACGTGCCGCCGGGCGGCGAGATCGTCCTTCGCGGCAAGCTGGTGTGCTCGACCGACGCGTCGGTCGTCGACGCGGCGACGACGACCTGGCCCGCGGGGGCGCCCGGCGGCGCCTCGGTCGACAGCGGCGGGCTTGTCGACTTCGCGCAGGGCGGCTTCCACGTGACGAGCCGCGACCCGGCGACCCACGAGGTCCACGCCATCGCGACGGGCGAGCCGGCGCCCGCGTGCGCGCTCGCGGGCGTGGAGGCGCCGTGCCTGCCGCTCCGGCTCCTGCCGCTCGCGCGCGCGCGGCTCCAGACGGCGCAGGAGCTGACCAGCTGCCTGCATGGAGGCATCACCGTCGAGGTGCCGGACGCCGTGATTCCGCCCGTCGCGCCCGCGGCCGTTCCTTATGTGCAGGGCGCGGCCGTGCTTGTCGGCGTCGGTGCGCTCGCCGCGATCGGGTGGGCGGTGCAGCGCCGGCGCGCGCGCTCGCCGCTCGGGCAGCTGATCGGGCTCGCGAACCGCACGCGGGCCAAGCTGAAGGCGGCCGATCCGGTCGTGGCCGCGCCGCTCCTGCCCGCCGTGGACGCCGCGCTGGG
The DNA here is from genome assembly GCF_028553905.1 of Sorangium sp. So ce836. NCBI lineage: Bacteria > Pseudomonadati > Myxococcota > Polyangiales > Polyangiaceae > Sorangium > Sorangium sp. So ce836. The sequence goes on from NZ_CP102233.1 coordinate 14,460,288, forward strand.
CGCGCTGAAGCGGCGGCGCGTGGACGCCGCCTCGGCCGAGGGCAAGCGGGTCGCGGAGGCGCTGCGGCGGGTGGAGATGCGCCTCGACGCGTCGGCGCTGGAGGCGCGCGCCGATCGGGAGCAGCAGGCGGCGGACGAGATGGTCCGCGAGATCGAGAGCGCGCTCGAGGCGGTCGACGAGGTGGGGGGCGCGCGGCGCGGGCGGGCGTGAGGCGCGCCGAGAGCGCATCCGGGTGAGCTGGCGCGTCCACGCGGGAGATGGGGGGCACCCGTCTCCTGGTGGACGTGGTTCCAGCAAAAGATGGGTGGCACCCGTCTCGCGGTGGACGTGCCTCCAGCAAAAGATGGGTGGCACCCGCCTCGCGGTGGACGTGCCTCCAGGACTCCCCTGGTGCCGCGGAGCGATCGGCATGAAGGTTAACGATTTCAACCGGTTCGGGCCGATGCTCGACTGCGCTAGCTTCCGGTGTGGCCCAACGCGGGCCCAACCGGCCGCTTCCGGGCGCTTCAAGGTCCGCCTCGAGGGGCTCGGCATCGTCGCAGGCGGCCGGCGCCTGGCCGGGCAGCGCGGAGGCAGCTTCGTTCACCGCTCGTGCTTCCGGTGCCGCGCCCACGGGGCCGTCTGCGCCTGCCGAGCCTCCCTTGTCCCTCAGCTCGGGGATCGCCTCCTCCAAGGGGGCAAAGTCGCGCAAGCCGAGCTCCGCGACCTTGCGCGCGGCGCGCTTGTAGTGGTGGATCTGGCCGCTCGACCTATGCCCGGTTCGGTCGGAGATCCACGTCTCCGTGCGGCCGTTCGCGAGCTTGATGGTGATGAAGGTTGCGCGTGTGTCGTGCAGGCGGATGTTCAGCCTTGAATCCGTGGTCTCGAACAGCTCAGGCCGAGTAATTCCCGCGCGTCGAAGGTGGTCTCTGAAGCGTGCCGCCCCGTTCTGCCCCGGCAAAGAGTTGCTGCCCCATTTTCCCACGAAGACCCGTACCTTGTCCGAGCAGACCTCGCGCCACTTCCGGAGTGCGCGTACCACGTCGGGTGAGAGCGCCCAAGCCCGGGGATCGTCGGTCTTGTTCTCGTCGAGAACCACTGCGCCGCGTTCGAGATCGACGTCCGACCATTCCAGCTGTCCGGCCTCTTCGGCTCGCATTCCCTCGCGAATGAGGAAGCCGTAATAGATCCGAAAGCATAAGGGGACCGACGTGCTCTCCATGAGACGCTGATCCTCGTCAGGGTACAAGCATCCTTTTGCTTTGTCGGCGTCTGCCTTAGGGGCCCAGCCGCGCGGCAGGGGGTTGCTGCCGATGAGGCGCGCCGGATATGCTGCCAGCGCCAGGATGCGGTGAATGAAGCCCGCAATATTTCGACGCGATCCAGTACCCAGATGCGTTGGCAGCAGGGACATCGCACGGTCCGCATGATCGAGCGTGAGGCGCACGAGAGGAACAGGGGGGCGGCGAATCGACTTCACATGATCCGGGTACTGCTCGGCCAACTTTCCCGAAACAACCCGGATTGAGCGCGCGCACCGTGGCCCGCTGGCGCGCTGAGGCCGGCGGCGAGGACGGCCGCGCCGGACCGCGGCACGCCCCGGTGCACAAGCTGACCGAGGCCGAGCGCCGGCACATCGTCGAGACGGCCAACAGCCCCGAGTTCCGCAACCTCTCGCCCAAGCAGATCGTGCCACGCCTGGCCGACCGCGGCGTGTATCTGGCTTCGGAGTCGAGCTTCTACCGCATCCTGCGCGAGCAGGGGCTGCTGGCGCACCGCAATCCGGCTCGACCGGCAACCGCTCATCGCCCTCGCGAGCTCGTCGCCAGAAGGCCGAATCAGGTGTGGTGCTGGGACATCACCTACCTGAAGGTAGCCGCTCCGCTGACCGCGTCTTTCCCCTGGCCAGATTCGGTTGCACGCTACGCGACGCCAGATGAGGGCCGTGCCCTCGCCGAGCGAAGAGGAGCGAGCGATGCCAGGAAGCAGGGAGCTGGTACAGCTGCGTGCAGAGCTGTCGAGGTATCGAGAGCAGAAGAGCCGTGGGAAATTCCCGAGCGAGCTGCGGGAGCGAGCCGAGGCCTACGCCAAGGCGCGCTCCCGCTCGGGGGCAACACCGACCGAGATCGCCACGGAGCTCGGTGTCCACAAGATGACTGCCGACCGATGGGTGGCTGACGGTGAGCGCGCAGACGAGGGTGCGTCGCCAAGAGCCCCCAAGGCGGCTCAGCAGATTCCGTTCCTACCCGTCGTGGTGCGCCCGGAGCGCCGCGAGGCGCCGCCTTTGCGGCTCAACGTCGCGTTTGCCGACGGGACGCGGATGCAGGTATGTGGGATAGGCGCGCGCGAGCTCGTGGAAGCGCTCGAAGCGTTGCGGAGGGGACGGTGACCCCCGCGACTATAGCCGTCTATCTGGCGGTCGGTCCAGTGGACTTGCGTGGTGCGTTCGACCGGCTCGCCGCGATCACCCGGCAAGTGCTGTGCCTGGACCCGGCCAGCGGCGCGCTGTTCTTGTTCCTCAACAGGAGGCGTAACCGGCTCAAAGCCCTTTGGTGGGATCGCAATGGATACACGATCTTGTATAAGCGTCTCTCGAAGGGTGCATTTGCTCTGCCTTCGTTCACCGAGGCCGACGGCAGGTGTATCGAGCTGTCAGCACAGGACTTCGCGCAGCTGCTCGCCGGTCTGCCTGTAGAAGAGCTGGCAAGCCGCCGCCGGCTGGTCCACTGAGGCGTCTGCGCCGGCGCTCGTTCACCGCGCTGCCGGCGCCAGCGCGGCCCGATGGCGGCCGGCGCAGCCGGATGCGGAGATGGAGCAGGGCGCGCGCTGCATCGCGCCCGAAGACCTCGCGAGAGCGCGCCGCCGATGGCGCACCATGGCGGCCCTGCATTCCCGCCTTCGACGAGAAATTCTCATCGAAAACAGCGAATTTCGCTGCATAAGGTACTTGTCAAGAGCAAGCGCAGGGGGCATCCATGGCGCGCCTTGACCTCGACGACACGCCCCGGTGAGACCGCGCTGCCGCAGTCGACGGAGGCAGAGCGCCTTGACGGCGCGGCGCTCGTGCTCGGCTATCTCCAGGCCAGGGGACAAGGACAGGGGAGCCCCGCCGGCCCCGCGTCGGTGGTCGACGCGCTGCTCCGGCGGGTGCAGGAGCTCGAGGCGAGGCTGGCCGAGCTCTCGACGGCGGAGCAGCAGGCCCAAGAGCTCGCTCGCACCGTCGCGTCGCTCAAGGCGTACAATCAACAGCTGCAGGAGACGATTCGGACCCTGGAGATCGGATTCCGGCGCCACGTCTCCGAGCAGGTCTCGCCTGACCAGCTGCGGCTTTCGCTGGCCGGAGAGCCAGATGCCTGTCCGGCTCCGACTTCGTCGCAGGCCGAGAGCGTCGACGCCGCGCCCGAAGTGGACCCGGGCGAGGCCAGCGGCCCGCCGCCGGGCTCCGCGAGCCCACCGGAGCACGCGGGGACGGCAGAATCCTCCTCCGGCTCCGATCCCGGAGGTGGCAAGCCAGTCAAGCGCCACGAGCACGGGCGCCGCCGCATCGGTGTCATTCCGAGGGTGATCATCGAGTCGCTGCCGCAGGAGGTGCTGCTCAAAGGCCTCGAGCGCTTCGAGCGTGTGGGCGCCGAAGACAGCTCGAGCATCGGCTACCGGCGTGGCGGCCTCCTCGAGCTCGTCACGCGTCGCCTCAAGTACGTGGCCAAGGCGGAGGCACCGGCGGCGAGCAGCGCAGCTGAAGAGGCGCCGGCTCCTTCGCCAGCCGCCGGGCCGGCCTTGAATCACGAGCGCGGCGAGCCGCTCGTCGTGCGGGAGCACGAGCTCCTGGGGATCCCCGCGGACACGTCCTTCAAGCAAAGCCCCTTCGTCGACGGCGTCCTTGTACGCTACACGCCCGAGTCGGACGCTGCGGAGGACAGCGGACCGGTGAAGATCGCGTCGCTGCCGGAGCGCCCGATCGACAGGTGCCTTGCCGATCCGAGCCTCTTGGCCCACCTGTTCGTCCACAAGCTCGACTACCACACGCCCTACTACCGGCAAGAGGTGGAGTCGGATCGCCACGGCTTCCGCATCGGCCGCGGCAACATGACCCGCTGGCAGTACGATTGTGGTGGCATCGCGATGCGCATCGCCGATGCTATCTGGAGCGACGCGCTCTCGAGGTCGTGGTTCGCCATGGATGCGACGGGCACCGCCATCCGGGCCAAGGACAAGCACCGCTATGGGCATGTCTTCGTCCTGGTCGCGCCGGGCGATGGGGTGCTGTTCCGCTATACACCGACGTACGACGGGCCCACCGTCGCGAAGCTCTTCGGCGGCTACCAGGGGACGCTCGTCGCCGACGCCTCGGCCAACCACAACGTGCTGTTCGGGCCGGGCAAGGCGCGTGAGGCCGGCTGCTGGAGCCATGCACGAAGGCGCTTCTTCAAGGCGTTCAAGGCCGGGGCGGGCAAGGAGGCGGCGTTCGCGCTCCAGACCCTCCAGGCGCTCTTCCGCGTCGAGCAGGAATGCGCCCTGTGCAGCCCGGACGAGCGCCTCGAGATCCGGCAGCGCAAGTCCGCACCGCTGATTGAGAAGCTCTTCGCCTGGGTCGAGGCGCAGCGGCAGGTCGTCCCCGAGCATTCGCCGTTGCGCGAAGGGCTGGTCTATCTGCACAACCAGAGGGAGGCGCTCTGCGAGTTCCTCTCCAACGGGGAGATCCCCATCCACAACAATGCCTCCGAGAGGGCTCTGCGCCGCGTCGTCAAGGGACGGCGCAACTGGCTCTTCCACGGCAGCGACGAGCACGCTGTCCGGTCTTGTGCCATCACGTCGCTCATCGCGACTTGCCAGATGCACGGGTTCGACCCCGAGCTCTACTTGCAGGAGATCCTGACCGTGGCTCCGAGCTATCCGCTCAGTCGCATCCTCGACCTGAGTCCCAAGAACTGGGTCGCGACGCGACAACGCCTCATCGCCGAAGGGCGGCTCAAGTACCTGGACCTGGCTCGGATCACCGGCTCGCGGCTCGCCTTCCGCGACCGCTGATCGCGCCGCGTCGCCCGCAGCCGCCGCGCCCACAGCGCTCGTCGCGTCCGGAGCGGTCGAGGCCGGCGCGCGTCCTTTCCGCGCCGAGGTGCGTCGGCTCGTCGAGCCGGTGCTGTCGTCGCTTCGCCCGGCCGCCGTCGAGCTCGTCGTGGCGGGGCGCCTCCGGGTCGCTTCGCTTTGGCGCTGCTTGTCCGCGCCTCGGGTCGGCCGCCGTCCGCCCTCCTGCTCCGCGGACGGCTGGGCGGCGCTCTTGCGGCGCCCCACGCCTGCGGGCTCGGCTGCTCCCGCGCGCTCTTCCTGGCCGGCCGCGCGACGCGGGCGCCCCTTCGCGCGGGCGGGGACGTCCTCGCGGCCTTGCCACGCGACATGCGGCGCGGACAGCTTCAGCACCGCCGTCATCAGGCTCGGGACTTCGACGCCTGCGTCCCCGCTCCGTCGCTCCGTCATCGCACCGCGACTCTACGCACGGGGCCGCCTTCCACAAGCTCGCTTCAGAACGCGCTCTGCGGAGCGGCTACTCTCCTACGACAGCCGCTACGCCGACCTGCTCTTCGAGGTCGTCACCCGTCGCTACGACGCGCAGAAGCCGCTGCTGCTCAGCACGAACAAGGCATTCGCCGACTGGGGCCAGGTCTTCCCGCACGCCGCGTGCGTCGTCACGCTCGTCGACCGGCTCGTCCACCGCGCCGAGGTGATCGAGATCGAGGCCGAGAGCTACCGGCTCAAGGAAGCCAAGGAGCTGAGCGCCACCCGCACCAAGCAGCGGCGCAGCAAGAAGCACTGAGCGGCCTCTTCACCGGTGAACTTCACCGGCATCGGGCGCGGACTTCACCGGTGAACTTCACCGGCATCCAGCGTGCTCTTCACCGGCATCGGGTGCGGATTTCACCGGTGAACTTCACCGAATTCCCTCGGGTTGCCACGATCATCTACAGCACCTGCACAGCAGCATCCGCTTCGTCACGCCCGACGACCGCCACCGCGGTCGCGACGGCGCGCTGCTCGCCGCCCGCCACGCCCTCTACCAGCGGGCCCGCCGCAAGACGCCGTTGCGCTGGACCGGCCAGACCCGTAACTGGACTCCGGTCGGTCCTGTGACCCTCAACCCCCACACGCACGAGGCACAAGCAGCCATTAGGACCTGACCGAATCAAAGGACAACTATCTTAACACCCGCCGCCCGTCCGGTTCTAGGTGGCGGACGCCGGAGACGGAGCCAATGACGGATTGAAGCGCCGGCACCATGCGAAAGCCGCCGGATACACCGACTCCCCGATCGACAGCCACCGCGCCAGTTCCCGACCCGACCGTCGATCATCGCGGCCACGTCCGGCAGTGGAACGCAACTGAGGACTGGGTTCGTCGGAAATAGCTGGAATTTTACGACCCGCGACGCTGAGAAAATATTCAGAGCTGACTGATTCAACAGGAATGCGCCAAATCATTACCGCGACGTCATAGGCGTCGGTCTGCGCGCCGCGAGGATGTGGAGGATCGATGTACAAACCAGCTCACCTCGCTGGTTTATGATCTCGTTTCGCACCGACACCACACCACCAGGATCCTTGTCGCGTTTGGCGACGACCTCCATATCGGGGTGGATCGTATCACCGATGAACGTCGGAGCGCAGAAGCGAACCGCATCCATTCCGTAGAAGGCAACGATTCGTTGATCTTCCATGGGGAACAGTCCCGCAGAGCAAGAAATAACCAAGAAACCGTGCGCGATGCGCTGCCCATAACGGGTCGCCCTCGCGTACTCGGCGTCGACGTGCAGCGGATAGTGATCTCCGGTGACGCCCGCGAACCCGACAATGTGCGCTTCGGTGATCGTCACGCCGCGGAAAGACCTCCGATCGCCGATCCTCAGCTCGTCATACCATCGATCGAACACTCTCCGCCTCCTTCATGTACGTGCGCCCAGCGACGCATGGTCAGCCCAAATCAGGTACAACGCACCCCATGCCATCCCCGCGCCCACTGCCGGAATCACAACGCGCGCTCCGTCACAGAAGGTGCTGGCGCGGCAGGCCTCATCGAGTGCGATCGGAATCGACGCGCTCGATGTATTTCCTGTGTGATCGAGGCAAATGCAGAACCGCTCGAGCGGTAGATCGAGCCGGGTGGCCATCTCAACAAGCACGTTGCGACCGGCCTGGTGAGGGACAATCCAGTCAACGTCGGACAGTGCCACGCCCGCCCGGCGAAGCACCTCGTGAGTCGACTCCACCATGTGGTCTACGGCGAAGCGGTAGACGTTCCGATACTCGATCTCAAGGTACTGGGACCGCTCGGCCAGAACTCGCTCTGTGATCGGGGCCTTTGTACCGCCGCCTGGCGCGCGTGTCCACTCGCAATCCCGACCGCGCGTGTGACTGACGTACGCTTTCAGACCGTATCGCGAGCCGGGGATATCGCGGAGGACTACTGCGCCGGCGCCATCACCGAAGATTGTCTGACACATGAATCGCTCGGAGTCCACGACAGCAGACATGGCCTCACTAGAGACTACCAGTGCGGTGCGCACATGGAGTGCGTCGAGGAGCGCGCTCGCGGTGATAATCGCGTCAATGAAGCCCGCGCACGCCGCTTCTAGCTGAAAGCACTTCGCCTCACAACCGAGATTCCTCTGAACAATGCTGACACTCTGTGGGAGCCGATAGTCCGACGTGAACGTCGAGAGCACTATAATGTCGATCTCCTCGGAGCCGATTCCGGCATCATCAAGGGCGCGGCGCGCGGCGCGCGTTGCCATGTCCGACGTGCCTTCGCCGGGACCGACGCGGTGACGTAAAGCGACGCCGGTACGAGCCATCGTCCATTCGTGGAGCGACGCGCCAGCGCGGGCTCGATCGTAGTCCATGGACGATGCCTCGATTTGCTCGTTGGTAATGATGCGCGTGGGTAGGTCGCTGCCCGTGCCGATGATGACCTTGCTCACGAGATCACCTCCGTGGTGGTGCGAGCAGCCTCGGCGAAAGCCGCGCTCGGTCGGAAGCGGGGGCCGTGCTTCGCGCAGAGGAACTCCAGCCGAGCGACGACCTCCGTCGGCCGGACCGACCTCAGATAGCCGAGCATCCCCCCGCGACGCGCTGGAAAGCGGAAGGCGTAGTCGACCGCGAACGATGCCTCTTCCCATGAAGCGACGATCCCTTCCGCAATGCAATGAGCTGCCTCGTTCAGCATCGCACCCATCAGACGATCGACGATGTCCGTAGGTGCCTCCGAGAGTCGGATATTCGAGAGTTCGATCACGGCATCGTTCGGGCGTGTGCCATCCGCATCATGTACGTAGAATCCGGAACGCGACCGGCCACCAACATGGCCGGCGGCGACGAGCGTGCCGATGCGCGCTAGGCCATCGATCCTCCCACCGAGAAACGGGGCGACGCATTTCTGGACGCGAAGAATGGTCTCTAGACCGGCGCCATCCATCACGCGACACGGTCCCATGGGCCACCCGAATTCCTCCATGGCGCGATCGATGTCTGTCGGTGAGACACCCTCTCGGACGAGTTCTAGGGTCTCGCTCCAATATCCGAATAGGACGCGTGTGGTGAGAAAACCTGGTTTGTCCTTCACCTCGACCCACATCTTGCCTTGACGGCGCAGCAGTTCATGAAGACGATCCTTGTGGGCTTGCGCAGTTTGTGTCGAGAACGCCACCTCGACCAGCGGTATCCGGTGCGCCGGCCATACGTAGTGAGCGACCGCGACCCGCTCGGGGTGTGCCGTCTCGGCCGCGATCCAAGCGGCAGGGAGAGATGAAGTGGTGCTCGCGATTAGGCAGTCGGGTCGCACCGACGCCTCAATGTTCGCCAGGATGGCGCGCTTATACAGAAGGTCCTCGGCGACCGATTCGAGCACGACATCGCAATCGTGGAGTGCCTCAAACGACGACGTGATCCGAGCGAGAGAGCGAGCGCGCACAGCCGCCTCCGACGACATGCGCCCGCAGAACACCTCCCGGCGCAGCCACTCATCGAGCATTTCTGACGCGAGGATCTTCTTTTCATCGCCGGGTCTCACAACCATGAGTACCTTGAGGCCGGTGCTCAGCGCGAGCTGCGCGACCGTCGCACCGAGGGTACCCACCCCCACGATTGCCAAATCGATTCTATCGCTCGGCTGGCTGTCGATTTTCCGAACGCGCTCCTCATGTAGCGGCATAGGCGCTTCCTCCATGGTCACCTCTCCTGTTCAGAGCCCATAGACGTGGGCCGCGTTCGCCCCGAGCAGCCCCTGCCGAGCGCCTTCGGATAGCGGGGCGACGAGTCTGACGATCGAGTCCATATACCCGATCGGATGGTCGTCATGCGGATAGTCGCTGGCCCAAAAGAACTTGCACGCGCCGACATGCTCAACGATGTGCGAGACCGACTTCTCATCGGGGTCGGCCGAGATCCAACATTGCCTATAAAAATAGTAACTAGGATTCTCGATTAGGCGTACGTTCCGCCCAAGAGCTGTGGCGAAGACCGAGTCCATCCGATCAAGTAGATAACCAATCCATCCCGCGCCGGACTCGACGATGACCACCTTGACCTTCGGAAAGCGGTCGAAAAGTCCATATTGGAACAGCGCTAGGAACGCCTGCTGAGGTCCCTGGCAGCCCAGTAGGTCGAACCACCACTCAGCCCACCTCTTCATATCATCGAAGCGCTGATAGACGCGCCGAGCGGGCGGCTCGGCGACCGGATGGATCGCGATTGGAACGCCAAGATCCTGTGCGACCGCCCAAAATACGTCGTAGTCCGGGTGGGCGTGCGCCTTGTTTGTGATGGTGAACGGCGCGACGAACGCACCACGGGCACCGGACTCGACGGCGCGCTCCAGTTCGCGCGCGGCTGCACGACCGTCGCCTAGGGATATGTGCGCGACCGGAACGAGGCGTCCGCTTGATCCGGAGCAGAAGTCGACGATCCATCGATTGTAGGCGCGACAGTAGGCATCAGCGAGCTCGAGGTCGGTCACCTCCGCCTCCCAGTTCAACGCCACGGTTGGATATAGTATTGTCGCATCGACACCATCACGATCGAGTAGCGCGATCCGCTGCTCGGCGTCGCAACCGCCATATGGAATGGTTTCCTGATACGGGGAGCAACCACGCTCGGCGCGCTCCTCGAAAGACAGTCCCATGCTGCGGCCACGGCCGAGGAAATGCCCATCGATGAACCGGGAGGGCCGGCCGTCGATCTCCATCCGATCCACGCCGTCTTTGCCGGGCCGGATTCGGATCGCGCGGTCACGGTACCGCTTCTCGAGATAGCGTTCCCATAGATCATGGGGCTCGTTAACGTGGCTGTCGGCATCGACGACGAAGACGTCGGGCCCGAACCGGCAGTTGCGCGTAATCACGACCGATTCCTCGCTACGCAGCGACCCAGGTCACGCAGGCTCAGGGGCCGCATATCGATCCATACTTGCTCGATACATGCTAGGCATTCGTCTTTCGCTCCTCGCGGACCCGTGCAGGACCAGCCCGCTGGAACGGGTCGGTCGATGGGCCAGATGGAGTATTGTTGTTCGTGATTTACGACTATATGGTAAATCGTACTGAATTGGAAATTGTCACCGCTCATTGTATGTCTCCGTCTGCTTGCGATAGAATCGCAAATGTGGTATACTTACACGCCGTACAAGGAGGGATCGATGGAACGTTGGCTCGGGACGGAGGAGCGAATCTTCACGAAACTCCGCATCGCACAGGCGCTCAACGTTGTTACCGTCGCGGCGGTGATCGGCCACGTGAGCACGGAGTCGATGCGTGTCGCGCTGGAGCAAGTGCAGCGCAGGCACCCTGTACTCGGCGCCCGCCTCGTCGAGGCGCCTCGGCCGCGCATGTTGTTCGATGACGTCCCCAAGATGCATCTCGAAGTCGTCGATGGAGGGGACAATCTGGATAGATGGAAGGCATGCTTCGACTCGGAGCTCAACCGACCATTCGACGCCGCGCGTGGCCCGCTGGCGCGCGCGGCGCTGGTTCGCCGCGAGAAATCGTTCGAGCTGATCTTCACGCACGACCACGGGCTCGGTGACGCGATGTCGGGGTGTATCGCCGTCCGCGATCTCCTCCGGGCGCTGTCTGGCCAGCCGCTCCCTCCTCTGCCCTGCCGCCCGTCGTTCGATGAGATGATCGGCCCTCTTAATCGCGGCCAAGCCGTTGTCGACAAGGTCATCTCCGAGGTCGCCGCTCGCGCCCGTCGCGTGTCGAGCTACCTCGACCAATTCTCGGATCGCCTTTCGGCAGTGCCCGCAGCCAGTCACGACGCAGCGGCGTCGTGCTTGACCCGCTTCGTTCACCAAACAATCTCGGCTGAGCATACCTCCGCGCTTGTTGCGCGGTGTCGCGACGAGCGCGTCTCGGTGCACGCGGCGCTCTGCGCGGCGCTCGCGTGCGCGTTCGTGGAGGTACGCGGCGCGGCTCGTCGGCTCGTGTGTACCTCGGCGCTCGACATGCGGGGGTATCTCGAGCCCGATGTGACAGACGACTTCGGCCTTTACGCGATGGGGACGACCGACGTGCTCCGCGTCGAGGCGGGCGGCTCGTTCTGGGAGCTGGCACGCGAGGTCCGACGCAAGCTCCTCGCCGCGCGCACGCCGCAACGCCTGCGTAGCTACCGGGCGCTCATCGGTGTTGCGGAGCACACGATCGAGCTGACGCGGCAGCCATCGGTTGCTGGGCTCGTCAAGCTGGGCATCGACGGTCATATCGCGGTGAGTAATCTCGGCAGGCTGGGCATGCCGACGCGCTACGGAGATTTCAACCTCCAGGGGCTCAGCTTCGGGGCGACCGTGCTCGACTATGACGTGGCACTGATGGCGACGACGCTGGCTGGAATCCTTCACATGAACTTCATGTATATTCCGATAGAAACATCGCCGGTAGACGCCGAACGGACCGCGCGGTGTGTGCGCCACCTCATCGCCTCGTTGGCACGGTGAGGTCCGGTGCAGTTCCGTCACACCGGAGTGCCGGCTGTCATACGACGACGATACAATGGCGAGGGTCGCCCTCGGCCCATCGGCATCCAGAGGAAGGGTCCCTTGCAAAACTTGCTCGAACGTCCGCTTGGTGGGTCGGAACGCGCCTTTTATCGCCTCTCGCGTCTCCAGCCGTTCAACGCTGTTCCTACCGCTCACCTTGTCGGACGGCTGGATGCGGGCGCCGTGCGCGCCGCGCTGAAGCGCGTGCAGGCGCGCCACCCGCTCCTTCAGATGCGGATCGTCGACCGGCCGGAGCCCTGGTTCACGAGCGTAGACGCCGTAGACGTCCCGCTTCGTATCATCCGACGCGACAACGACGACACGTGGCGCGTGTGCGTTGAGGAAGAGATGAACCTTCCATTCGACGCGAAGCGGGGCCCGCTCGTCCGGTTCACGCTCGTGCTCGGAGATGCGGCGTCGGAGCTCGTTTGCGCGTACCACCACGCGCTCGCAGATGGGCTGTCTGGCTTCATGTTGCTGAATGAGGTGGTGTTGAGCGCATCGGACACGAACGCGCCCCTTCCGCCTCTGCCGTTCCGGCCCCCTGTGGAGACCTTGATCGCCGGGGCGACCCGCGGGACCGATGCGCTCGGAGCCGCCGTCGGTCACGTCGCCTCCGGGCTTCACCGCGCGTCGCCGTTGCTCGATTGGGTGGCGCGGCGTTTCCCACCATCGTCCGGGCGAGGGCCTAAACACATGGAGGCCATCGCGCCCGATCACCCTCGACCGTTCCGTACGCACCTTCTGCGGCACGTAGTCGAGCCGGAGCGGACCCGTGCGCTCCTCGCTCGATGCCGACAGCACGGGACCCCAATTCAGACGGTGCTCGGCGCAGCACTCGCTCTCGCGCTCACCGAGGCGCGCGCAAGGCCGGAGCGCACCACAATTAGCTGTACACTCGCGGTCAATGCGCGGCCGTATTTGCGCGAGCCGGTAGCCGATGAGTTTGGTTGCTATGCTTTCGGGGTAACCACAGCGGTGCGAACGCACCCCGGTGCGAGCGCCATCGATCTGGCGCACGAGCTCAATGCCACGCTTACTCCTGCGCGGCAACGCCGCAGCCTGCTGATCCAGACTGCCGCATCCCGTAGCCTCGATTGTGCGGTCGATCTCGCGCAGAGCGCATGGATGGAACGCCTCTCCCGCGCCGCGATCGGGGGCATCATCCTCGTGAGCAACCTGGGCCGACCTGCCTTCCTGGTTCAAGGAAGAGCCTCTGCGATCCGCGGTCTCAGCATGGGCGCGACGGTGCGGGGCATCGACATGGCGGCTGGCGCAGCGACTATCGACGAGCGGCTCGGCGTGACGTTCATGTACGTCACGCCGACGATGACCTCAGACACCGCAGACCGGATCGCTCTCCGGGTGATCGCTCTACTCACAAGAGACGGTTGACATGCTCCGGTCCACACAGCCGACTCATTCGGGGGTGATGTTATAATTTCTCTTAATCTCTTCGAGCGGCATCTCCATCACCTCCCACGGATCCCAGTCTCCGAAGAGATCGACGGTCATCGCCTCTCCGCGCCTTATCGCCCGCTGCACGCGACGGATCGGGACGAGGCTCGCTAGGATCCGCACCGGCAAGACGGTGAGATGACGTCTCGGCGCATAATTGCGCGCTTTACGGGTGAACATGAAGCCGAGGCTAAATGCGGTAGCGAGCATCTCCTCCCATGATGTGATGTCATATCCAGAGAGGAGGTGAATCATGTCATGGACCGCTCCGTTCAGCGGCAGCCCCCGCGGCTCGCCAGGGAGCGGCACCCCCTTGGCGCGGCAGTGCTTCCAGAGTTCGCGGCCGAACGTTCCCTCGGGCAGGTGCTCGAGACCTCGGAAGCGACCGGCGACCTCCGGATCTTCGCAGCGCTCACGAAAATAGTCGTATATTCTCCAATGCGTGCGGCCTTTCGGAATGCCGAATAGATCGCAAAAGTAGTCGAGGTAGGCTGCGAAAATGAATCCTTGGAGCCCGAGAACGCGCCATGTTTTCGTAATTATCGCTCGTTCGAGTGGGGTCTCGCGGGTCGGAGACGGATTCGCTATCGAGTCGATGATGGCTGTGTACATGAGTCAACCTACCGGTCCTGGGCCGTGATCGCATTCGCCGTCTGACGCTCTGCGGATCGTGTCAGGCGCTCGCAATAGAAGGTCGTCGGCATAAATAAAACCATAAGGATCGCGCGGATCGGTCGACGTCGTCTCCACCTGGATACGTCGGCCGATGCCGAGGCGCTCGGCGTGTTGCAGGATGAGCTCGAAGGCGACCTTGTCCTCGAGCGCGAAGCCAGTCGAGTCGAACACGGTAACCTCGTCACGATAGGCGCGGAACCGCTCAGGCGCCTTCACCAGCTCCACTAGTGACGGCCCGATCTCACCGGCTTGTAGCTGCTGGCATTCGCCCTCAACAACAGCTTGCGGCAAGAAATCTGGGCATACAAGCGCACGTTGGAGCAATTGGCGCGGAAGCTCGATCTTACCCGGGAGATCGGAGCCGACGGCGTTGAGGTGGACATGAGGTTTGAGCGAAGTGCCACAGATGACGGGACCCGCGCCGATTTCCACCGAAGTCGCCGTGCACAGTATGTCGACTTCGCGCTCAACCTGTGCGAGCGACGCGGGCACGATGTCGATGTCTAGGAAAGCGGTGCGTCGCCGGAACGAGCGCACGGAACTCGGCAGCACGTCGTATATGAGCACCCTTCGAAGGTGGAACACTCGAGATAATGCGTGGAGCTGTGTGACGCTCTGCGCTCCACAGCCCACGAGCCCGAGCACCGCACTGTCGCTCCGCGCGAGCACCCGGCTAGCGACAGCCGAGGCGGCGCCGGTGCGGAGCGCCGTAGGAAAGGTGCCGTCGCAGAGCGCGCGCAGGTGACCGCTCCGGACGTCGTATAGGCCCATGGTGGACAGAATGGTGGGGAGGCACCGCTCATCGACGTTGCTCGGATTATAGCCGACGAGTTTCACGACGACGTGGTCGCCCGACTCCATGACGGGCATCCATTCGAAGACGCCGGGGTGCGGCTCGGCATAGACGAACCCGTCGCGCTTGCGGACCTCGACGTGCATGGGATCGTGCTCGCGGAGCGACCCTTCGAGCGCGTCGATAAGCTCATCCATCAGCGCATCTAGGCCTATTGTCCGAACGATCTGCGCAAGGTCCGCCTCTCCTAGGACAATCGTGCTGAGGCCGGCGTCGCCGACCGCGGCGTATCTCTTTTTGAGCTCTCGCATGGCCCCCCCGAATTACCGCTCTGCGAACTGCACCGTCAGCTCGCCGTTGTCAAGGAACGCCTCCGCGGTTTGTAGCCGAGCCACGGCGCGAGGCAGCGGGACGTGCCGCTTGAAGCTTCCCACGCGAATGATCAAATCGTCCTCGGCGCGATCGAGGGCGATGTCCGTCTTTTCGGCTCCCGGTACGTGTATGCGGAGTGTGTACTGGCCGCCCTCCTTCAGGAAGCGGTAGGTTGGCGACTGCACTTGGCGAACCGTCGGGTCGACGTCGCCATAGAGAGATTCGGCGAACTTTTCAAGCCGGGCCACTCCAACCATCTCATCCTGGAACAGCGGTAACGTGGACACGGGCACTGGACTAAAGTATTCACGCGCTCCATCGACGTAGCTGGATTGCATCTCGTGCCAGCGAGAGAAATAGCCGTCGGACGGAAGGAGACGATTCATGACGATCTGATCAGTTGTCATTCCATATATGCTGAAATAGAGGTACGCCCGCTGGGTCTCTCGAATGACCATCTTCTCGGCGCTAGCGACAAGACGAACGGTCGTCGTATGCGAATCGGTGAGCACCCGTTCGATGCCGTTGATTCTCTCGAAGAGGCGTTGCAAACTCTGAAAATAGCCGTCGTCGGGGAGGTGTTGGCTGCTCACGCGGGCGGCGATCGGTCGAGCGAACTTCACGATCGTACGATCAATGTTGAAGCGCTTGCGGATGTACCACTCCAGCGTGCTCGTTATATTGACGAAGCGCAGCGACTCTCCTGTCGGCGGGCAATCGACAATGATAACATCGTACATGCCATCCTTCACATACCTGTTGAGGTACATGAGCGAGACGACCTCCTCGGTCCCAGGAAAGATCGCCACCTCCTCCGCAACCACGTCGGTCAGGCCGGTGGAGGTGAGCAACACCGACATGTAATCGTAGACATCGCTCCAGTGGCGGCGCAGCTCATCGTGCACCTCGACCTCTTGCATGTCGAGATTGTCGGTGATTCGATGGGGTAGGCCTCTATTAAAATCAAGGAGCCGCCGATCAAGGTCGAAGCAGTCCGATAGGCTATGGGCGATGTCGAACGACAGCACCAGTGTTCGATATCCTCGCCGCGCGGAGGCTAGCGCCGTGGCTGCAGAGACGGTTGTCTTTCCTACGCCACCTTTACCCGAGAATAGTAGCACGCGTGTCATTCGAGCTCCTGCCGATTCGGCCCACCGTTACATTCGTTTCGAGCCCATCGAGTTCGTCGGTACACACGGTCGAGGTCCGGCATCGAAATGTCAAGTGTCTTCGACGGCGGACCCACCGAAACCAGCGCGACCGAGCGGGCACAGAGCGATTCCGTCTTCGTCGGATCTTCACTGTCGCGGCTCGTGTGCGTCCGATGTTTATTCTATTAATACGGTAACGTTGTTGCTGATGCATCCACCCAATATCGCGCGCCGTCGCGTGCTCAAGTCGGTCGACCGTATGGTCCTAGGGGCGCACGAGACAAAGATTTCGGAGATTTGCGAAGGGCGGCATCGCATCATCGCCGATCACGGCCGGGCCGCTTACCTGCTCGCTCGATCAGATCTCGAGCGCTCACGTGCCGACGAGGCAACACTTTCGTACTTGCCACTGGCCGAGCACATCGAGTATCGTCGCCGCGGTTCTGGGGAAGCATGCGCTCACGCATTGTGCGTCAGCGCAGCGGTGCGACGGAGGCGTGGGGAGGGGCGGCGAGATGACGTCGATGCCAGGGCAGATCGAGCCAATCTGCCCACTGGGTGCGCTAACCGAAAGCAACGTAACAGATTCGAGAGTCGCCGGGGCCGCGCTGAGTGCGCCTGACGCGGTAAGGTCGACGACGGCCCCGCTGTCGTCCGCGCAGCAGCGAATGTGGATCCTGGAGCGACTCGAACCAGGTAACCCGACGCAAAATCTACTAGTCCTATACCGGATCGACGGGCCCCTGGACGTGGGCGCACTCGGCGCTGCGATGGACGTTGTCGTCGCGAGGCATGCGGTGCTGCTCGTAGCCTTCACGCAAGGGGAAAGTCCCCTTCAAGAAATACGCACTGATCGGCGCGTCGAACTGTCTGTGCTCGATGCGCCGGAGGGGGTCGACGAGGCGTCGCTCCTCGAACGTCTCGTCCGCGAGGAGGCGAGGACGGTGTTCGACCTCGCACGTGATCCACTGCTGCGCGCTCGACTCGTTCGCTTCGGCGCCGCATCCGCAGCCCTCGTCCTGACGATGCATCACATCGTATCGGACGGCGACAGGAGCTTCGATATACTCATTCGTGAACTGACGTCGGCCTACGAGTTCACCGCACGTGGGCACGCCCCCTCGCTGGCTCCGTTGCGTTCGAGTTATTTTGATTTCATCGCATGGGAAGCGGCGATGCTCGGGACGTTCGGGCACGTCGAGAAGCTGGAGGCGTTCTGGCGGGAGCGGCTCAATGGGTCGCTGTTCAGGGTCGATTTTCCCACGGACGGCCCACGTCCGCCACGGCGCACGTTTCGGGCGAAACGTGTTGAGCTGAAGATTCTCCCCGATCTCGCGGCAAGGCTGGAAGAACTCGGTGCGGGCGAGGACGCGTCGCTATTCGCAGTTCTTCTGGCCGCATTTGCGGTTCTGCTTCATCGATGCTCGCGGCAGAACGATCTCGTGATCGGGTGGCCTGCGCCGGGGCGGCCTTACGAGGACTTACGCGGTACTATTGGTTATTTTGGGAACCCGCTCCTGCTGCGCTCGCGCATAATGGATCTGAGCTTCCGCGAGGCGGTGCGCGTCTTGCAAGCGGAGCTGCGCGAGGCGCAAGCGCATTGGGAACTCTCGTTTGAGCGCATTGTCAATGCGCTGGATACGCAGCGCGATCTGAGCCGACACCCGCTCTACCAGGTGATGTTCGACGTCGTACCATCGAAGCCGACGCTCTCGGCGGGCGGCTGTACCTTCCGTCCGTGTCAGGTGTTCGCGGGGCTTTGCGCGTACGACATGACGCTCTTCCTCGAGCCCAGCGATGGCGGGTTGTGCGGCGCACTCGACTACAATGCGGACCTCTTTGGCGAGGCCCGCATGCAGCGCGCCTCAGAGCATTACCTAACGCTGCTCGAGCGTGTCGCCGCCTTCCCGGACGTGCCGGTGCGGACAATATCCCTCCTATCGGAGGAGGAGTCGCGGCTCCTCGATTCGTGGAGTGTCGGTGCAGTCGCGAGGGCGCGAGACGATGTGCCGCCGGGAACGGACGTGCTCGCGATCGAGCACTTTGAGCAGCAGGTGAAGCGCACGCCCCACGCGGTCGCGGCGGTTTGCGGGCGCGAGAGCCTGTCCTTCGATGCGCTCGATCGGCGCGCGAACCAGATCGCCCACCAGCTGCAACGCCTCGGCGTCGGCCGCGACGTCATCGTCGGGATCTGCGTCGATCGAACGCTGGATCTGCCGACGGCGATTCTTGCTACGTGGAAAGCGGGTGGAGCGTTCTTGCCGCTCGACGCAAGCTACCCGCGCGAGCGGCTCGCGTTTCTTCTGAAAGATGCGGACGCGCGAGTGATCTTGACAACGGAACGGCTGATCGAGTCGCTGCCCGCGACGGGAGCGGAGGTCGTCTGCCTCGATTGGGCCGGGGATGATTTGGCGCGCCTGCCGGAGCGTGCGCCGAAGCGTAGCGTACACCCGTGCGATCTCGCGTACATAATCCACACGTCGGGCTCCACGGGAACGCCGAAAGGCGTAGCGATGATCCACCGCTGCCTCGCAGGCATCGTCGGGTGGCAGCTCGAACATTCGCGGCTTCGCGCCCCGGTCCGTACACTCCAGTTCGCGTCGCTGAATTTTGACATCTGCTATCAGGAACTCTTCGTGACGTGGGCTGCGGGCGGCTCGGTGGTCCTCATCTCGGACGCAACGCGCCGCGATCCGGCGCTGCTCTTGCGCGTGCTGAACGAGGAACAGATCGCGCGGCTCTACCTGCCATTTATCGCGTTGCAGCAGCTCGCGCGTGTGGCCGACCAGCTTGGCCTCACACCGTCGTCGCTGCGCGAAGTGATCACGGCCGGCGAGCAGCTCCAGGTGACGCCGGAACTGCGGCGCTTCTTCCAGCGGCTTGACGACTGCACGCTGCACAATCAGTACGGGCCATCCGAGTGCCACGTGGTGACCATCCACGATCTTGAGCCGCGACCCGAAGTATGGCCGAGCTTGCCTCCCATCGGCCGACCAATGCCGGGCATCCGCATCTACTTGCTCGACGAGCACTTCAATCCGACACCGATCGGCGTACCCGGCGAGGTCTACCTGGGCGGAGCGGGGCTCGCGCGTGGCTATCTTGCTCGACCGGCGGAGACTGCCGCGCACTTCGTTCCCGATCCCTTCGGCGACACGCCCGGCGCGCGTCTCTACCGCACCGGGGACTTGGCGCGTTTCCGCAACAATGGCGAGCTCGATTTTCTCGGGCGCATCGACCTCCAGACGAAGATCCGCGGCTTCCGCATCGAGCCGGGCGAGATCGAGGTGGCGTTGGGCAAGCACCCCGCCGTCTGCGAAGCCTGCGTGAGGACATTCCAGCACCCCTCGGGAGAGAGGCGCCTCGTCGCCTACGTCGCCCGCGACGCGGCGTGGTCACCTTACGCGAGCGAGGCCGAGCAGATCGAGCGGTGGCGCGCGGTTTGGGACACAACGTACCGCGGCGCGTCCGACGTGGCCGACGCGACCTTCAACCTCGCCGGCTGGAACAGCAGCGTCCAGAACGCCGCGATTTCCGGCGACGAGATGCGGGAGTGGGTCGACGTCACGGTGCGCCGAATCCGGGAACTCCGCCCGAGCCGCGTGCTCGAGCTCGGCTGCGGCACGGGCCTGCTTCTTCATCGCCTCGCGCCATCGTGCTCGACCTACGTGGGAACCGACCTATCCGATGTGGTGATCTGCGCGCTGCGCCGTCAGCTTGATACAGCGGGGGGCGAACTCAGGCACGTCCGCGTCGAGACGCGCGCCGCGGATGACTTCGATGGGCTCCCTGACGAATCGTTCGACGTTGTCGTCCTCAACTCGGTGACGCAGCTATTTCCCGGCGTCGATTACCTTCGTCGCGTCATCGATGGCTCGCTGCGCGTCCTCACGCCGGATGGCACGCTGTTCGTAGGCGATGTGCAGAACCATCGCCTCGCGGAACTACTCCACACGTCGGTCGTCCTCGCCCAAGCTCCGCTCGATCTCGATACCACTGCGATTCGAAGCCGCGTCCGGCAGCGCGCACAATTCGACGAGCAACTATATGTAGATCCAGCGCTTTTCCATGAGGTGTGCGCGGAGTCATCGACGCCCGCGTTCGCGCGCGTCGAGCTGCGGCGCGGGTGCTACTGGAACGAAATGTCGTGCTACCGATACGACGTCGTAATTCGGCGCGGTGAAGCGCCGACCATGGAAGTACCCGACGCGCTCGACTGGACGCGTGAGGGGCTCACGATCGAGCGCATCGAGCGACTGCTCACCAAATGTCCGAGGGCGATCCACCTGCGCGGCGTGCCCAACGCGCGCACGGCGGACGCCGCTCATCGCCGTGCGCTGCTCGCGGAGTCGGGGCGCGGGTGGACCGCTGCGCGGTTGCGCGCTGCGTGTGCGCCTCGCGGGTGCGATCCGGAGCGCTTTTGGGAACTCGCTGATGGCGCTGGTTACGATTGTCACATCGACTTCAGCTTCGACGCGGACGATGGGCGCTACGACGTGCTCATCGCGCGTCGTAGCGATAGCGCACAACGGCCGGCCCTGCTGCGGCCGGCCGTTGCGCGCGGCCTCCGAAGGTACGCGAACGATCCGCTCGCGGCGCACGCGAGCCGCGCCCTCTCATTGCTCCTACGGCGCCACCTAGAGCAGCTACTGCCTGAGTATATGGTCCCGTCGTGTATCGTCGTGCTCGATACTCTGCCGCTTAAGCCAACGGGTAAGCTCGACGTTGCCGCCCTGCCGCCACCGGACACCGGTCGGCCCGAGTTGGATGGCGACTACGTCGCGCCGCAGGGCGAGACAGAGCGACGCATCGCGGAGATCTGGCGTCGACTCCTCGACGTTGATCGGATCAGCCGTTACGACGACTTCTTCGCGCTCGGCGGCCACTCCCTGCTCGGTACGCGCTTCGTGTCGCACCTCCACACCGAGTTCGGCGTCGAGCTGCCCTTGCGCCTTGTCTTCGAGCAGCCGACGGTTGTCGCGATCGCTAGATGGGTCGAGCTGCGTCGATTCCTAGGCGCTCCGAGCGACGCGATCGACTACGAGGAGGGTGAGCTTTGACGCCCGGAGAACTCGTCGCGCGCGTCGGTGCGCTCGGCATCCACGTGCACGTGGATGGAGATGGCCTTCGTTATCGGGGCCCACGCGGCGCGCTGACCCCCGAGCTCCGCGAGCAGCTCTTGGCGCGCAAGCACGAAATTATCGAGCTGCTGCGGCGCATGGATGCGGAAGCCTCGGAGCGGATCACCCGCGTGCCACGCGAGGGTCGACTGCCGCTCTCGTCCGCGCAGCACCGGTTGTGGTTCCAGGACGCGCTCGCGCCATCGAGCCCGGCCAATAACCTCACTGGGGCCGTCATCCTCGACGGACGGCTCGACGTCGACGCGCTCCGACAGGCGATCGTGTCCTTAGTCGCGCGCCACGAGGCGTTCCGTACCCGCCTCGTCGTCGACGCAGGGGAGCCGTATCAGCTCGTCGATCCTCCCTGGCAGCCGGAACTCGACGTCGAGGACTTGACCGCGATGCCGGGGCACCTCCGGCTTGACGAGGCGCGGCGGATCGCGGCGGCCGAAGCGGAGCGGCGCTTCGAGCTCGCGCGCGGCGCGCTCCTGCGTGTCCGGCTACTCCGCATCGAACACGCATGCCACGTACTCGTCGTCAGCGTGCCGCACATCGTCGCTGACGGTGTCGGCCTCCTCGTGCTTGATCGGGAACTCGCGACCCTCTATGAGGAGGCACGCGTGGGCCACGCGACCGCGCTGCCCGAGCCCGAGGTGCAGATGGTCGACTACGCTGTCTGGCAGCGCGCGTGGCTGAAGAGCCCGGCCCACGAGCGGGAACTCGCCTTCTGGCGGGATCAACTCGCCGGGCTCACTACGATCGAGATCCCCTCGCTTCGAGCGAGGCCGCACGCTCCGTCCCTCCGCGGCGCAGAGATCCGCGCTTGCCTGCTCGACGCCCCGGAGGCGGACGTGCTCCGCCGCATCGGCAAACGCGCCGGGGCCACGACGTACATGACCCTACTCGCCGCGTTTGCGGCGCTCCTGAGCCGCTGGACGGAACGTGCGGACCTCGGCATCTGCAGCGCGATTGCGAACCGGAACCACCGGGGTCTCGAGGACGTGATCGGCTTCTTCGTGAATATCGTCATCATGCGGCTCGACGTCTCCGGCAATCCCAGCTTCGTGGATCTCGTCCACCGCGCACGAGCGGTGTGTATCGACGCTTATGCGCATCAGGATATGCCGTTCGACGACCTCGTCGCCGCGCTGCATCCGCAGCGCCAGCGCGGTGGTAACCCGCTCTGCCGCGTGGCGTTCGCCGTCAGCGACACGCCATGGATGCCGGGACACTCGCTGTCGATCCCCATGATCGGGGTCACACCGCTCGATTTCCCGCGCGGCTTCCTCGATCTCGATCTGCACCTCTGGGTCTACGACACGCCCGCCGGCATAACCGCGCGCCTCGAGTATGCGGTCGATCTCTTCGACGCACCGGCGATGGAGTGGCTGCTCAACAGCTTCCGTGTCCTAGTCCGCGCGGCGGTGAGCAACCCGGAGGCGCGTGTATCCGCGCTGCCGCTCGTCGACGACTCACAGTGCCGGACCATCGCGGCGTGGAACGACACGGCGCGTCTATACCCACGCGACGCAGTGGTCCATACGCTTTTCGAGGCGCAGGCGGCGGCATCGCCGTCGGCGGAGGCGATCCGCTACGGCAGCGACGCACTCTCCTACGAGGAACTCGAGCGCCACGCGAACCGGCTGGCTCGCCACTTGCGCTCGCGCGGCGTTCGGCGCGGGGACGTCGTTGGGCTCGAACTGCAGCGTGGCGCCGATCTTGTGGTCGCCATGCTCGCCGTGCTCAAAGCGGGAGCTGCGTATGTGCCGATCGATCCAGCGTACCCCGAGGAGCGACGCCGCTACCTCCTATGCGACGTCGGGGCGCGCGTCGTGCTACGGCGCGGCCGGTGTGATGACGCCGCATGGGATCGTTTCGTGATCAACCTCGACGCCGAGGAGGCGGCGATCTCCGCGCTGTCGGAAATGGCACCAGCGATCGCGGTGAGCGCCAACGACCTCGCGTACGTCCTCTACACGTCCGGGTCCACCGGCACGCCCAAGGGGGTCGCCGTGACGCACCGGGCGATCGTGCGTCTCGTGCGAGACACAGACTACGTGCGAATCGCGCCCAACGACCGTGTTGCGCAGGCATCGAATAGCTCGTTCGACGCCGCAACGTTCGAGATTTGGGGTGCGTTGCTCGGCGGCGCGGCTCTCGTCGGCCTGTCGAGCGACGTCGTCCTCGCGCCGCATGCGTTCGCCGAAGCGCTTTGGCGCGAACGGATCACTGTCTTATTCGTGACGACGGCTCTCTTCGATATGATCGCAACCGAAGGGCCGGAGGCGTTCGGCGCGCTGCGCTCGCTCCTGTTCGGTGGCGAGCAAGTCCATCCAGAGAGCGTGCGACGCGTGCTCGAGCGCGGTGCCCCGGAGCGGCTGATCCACGTCTATGGCCCGACCGAATGCACTACATTCTCTACATGGCAGCTCGTGCACGTGGTCGCGTCCGACGCCGCGACGATCCCTATCGGACGCCCGATCGCGAACACACGCGCATACGTGCTCGACGCGCAGTTTCGACCCGTGCCGCCCGGCGTCGTCGGCGAGCTCTACATCGGCGGCGACGGCGTCGCACGCGAGTACGTGGGGCGCCCAGCGGCGACCGCGGAGCGCTTTCTGCCCGACCCATTTTCGCCCGTGCCGGGGGCGCGGATGTACCGCACCGGAGACCTCGTGCGCCTTCAGCCCGACGGTGCGATCGTCTTCGTCGGCCGCGACGACCTTCAAGTGAAGGTGCGCGGCTTCCGCGTCGAACCGGGCGAGATCGAGCAACGCCTGTGCGAACACCCCGGCGTCGCTGCAGCGGTGGTGCAGGCGCACGCGGACGGTCCCGGCAAGTGCCTCATCGCGTATGTCGTTATGCGCCTCGGGCATCACGTCGACGCCGAGGCGTTGCGCGCGTTTCTCCGTAACCGGGTCCCCGAGTACATGGTGCCGTCCTCGTTCGTCGCACTCAATGCGCTCCCGCTCACGCCGAACGGCAAGATCGATCGCGCAGCGCTTACGGCGCCCAGTGCCCGTTCGTCCGAGGGCGGAGCGGCTTACGTCCCACCGCGCGCGCCGTTCGAGGAGATCGTCGCCGAACTCTGGTCGGACGTGCTCGGCATCCGGCAGCCTTCGGCGCACGACGATTTTTTCGACCTCGGTGGCCATTCGCTGCTCGCCACGCGGATGATCTCGCGCCTCCGTGCGGCCGTCGGCGTCGACGTCCCCGTGCGCGTAATCTTTGAGGCGCCCCGGCTCGTCGATCTGGCCGCGCGGGTCGCAGAGTTGCGCGGGCGCGCGTCCGCGTTGGCCGAGATCACGCGGGCGGAGCGCCCGCGTGTGATACCCCCCTCGTTCGCACAGCAGCGTCTGTGGTTCCTCCATCGGCTCGCGCCGGACAGCGCGGCGTACAACATTGTCGATGCATGGCGCCTGCAGGGGCCGATCGACGTCGAGCTCTTGGAGCGGGTCTTCACCGAGATCGTGCGCCGACACGAGGCGCTGCGGACGACATTCAATGACACCGGCGGCATTCCCAGCCAACGGGTGCATGCGCCCGAGCCGGTACACATGGACCTCGAAGACTTGCACGGGCGCGCTGCTCCGTCACGGCATGACGAGGCGCGCCGCTGGATCCGACAACAGGCGCTCCGCCCGTTCGATCTCCGCGTGGGTCCGCTCCTGCGCGTTTCGGTCGCGCGCGTCACCGAAGACGAGCACGTGCTCCTCGTCGTCGTGCACCACGTCGTCGCGGACGGCTGGTCTATGAGCGTCATTACCCGCGAGATCTCGGCCCTGTATGAAGCCTACCGCGTCGGTGCGCGGTCGCCGCTGGAAGAGCTCGGCGTGCAGTACGTCGACTTCTCGTTGTGGCAGCGCCGCGTCCTTGACGACGCGACGCTGCAATCGGAGCTGCTCCACTGGACACGCCGCCTCGCGGGTCTCCAGCCGCTACGCCTCCCGCTCGATCGAGCTCGCCCCGCGACGCCGAGCTTTGTCGGCGCCGAACGACGTTTCATGCTGGACGCGTCGCTCGCCGCACAGCTCCGGCGGCTCGGGCGAGCCGCGGGCTCGACCCTGTTCATGGTTTTACTCGCGGCCTTCAAGATCCTCCTCCATCGCTACACCGCTGGGCAGGAAGACATCGCTGTCGGATCACCGATCGCCAACCGCACACGCGGTGAGATCGAGTCGCTCATCGGCTTCTTCGTGAACACGCTCGTGCTACGCACGCACCTCGGCGCCGATCCCACGTTCCTCGAAGTGCTCGCCAGCGTGAAGGAGACGGCGCTCGACGCCTACGCGCACCAGGATCTCCCGTTCGAGCGCCTCGTCGAGGAGATGCAAACCGAGCGGGATGCGGCCCGCAACCCGCTCGTACAGGTCGTCTTCGCGCTCCATAACGCGCCGCGCGAATCGCTACGCATCGTCGGGCTTGACGTCGGGCACCTCGATTATTTCGTCGCGACGACCCGCTTCGACCTCGAACTGCACGTCTGGGAAGAGGACGACCGCCTCGATGGCATCGCCGTCTACAGCCCGGAACTCTTCGAAGATGCGACTATCGTTCGACTCCTCGCGTGCTATCAAACGCTGCTCGAGGAGGTCGTGCGAGGGCCGAAGCGGCCCATCTCCCGGCTACCACTGCTCACCGCCGAAGAGCGCGCGCGCATCATTGCGCGCCCACCCATGGGCGAGGCGCCGCGGGTGCTCGAGGCGAGCATCGGCGCACTGTTCTCGGAGCTGGCGCGGCGGCAGCCCGACACGATAGCGATCGTGCAACAGGCTCGGCGGCTCGACTACCGCCAGTTGGACGAGCGATCGGATCGGTTAGCGATGCGGCTCCTCGCGCTTGGCGCGCGGTGGGGCGACACGATTGCCGTCTGCGTGGAGCGCTCGCCGGAGATGATCGTGGGACTTCTCGGTATCCTTAAGGCCGGCGCCGCGTATGTGCCTCTGGAAGCGCGTCAGCCGAAGGCGCGGCTAGAATTTTTTCTCCGTAACGCCGACGTGCAAATCGTCGTCGCGGATCGGACCGGCGCCGATCTGCTTGCGAGCACGGATCGTGCGGTGGTCGTCCTCGAGCGCGACGACGAGCACGACGACTCAACCGGGGCGCGCGAAGCCCCGATGGCGCCGACGCCGGGAGGCGATGCGATAGCTTACGTCATGTACACGTCAGGCTCCAGCGGCGCGCCGAAGGGCGTGTGCGTGCCCCATCGGGCAGTGGTCCGATTGGTGCGCGAGACGTCATTCGTCGATCTCTCCCCCAAGCACGTGTTCCTCCAATATGCGCCGCTTGCATTCGACGCATCGAACTTCGAGATCTGGGGCGCGCTGCTGAACGGCGCCTCCCTCGTGCTAATGCCTCCGGGCCCGCAGTCGCTGGAAAGCATCGCACGCGAGATCCGTGAGCGCGGCGTATCGACTGTGTGGCTAACCTCTGGCTTGTTCCACCTCATGGTGGACGAGAACCTTCCCAGCCTGAGCGGGGTACGCCAGCTCCTTGCGGGCGGCGACGTACTCTCGGTGCCCCACGTGGCAAGGCTTTTGTCTGCTCACCCAGAATGCCGCGTGATTAATGGCTATGGGCCCACCGAGAATTGCACGTTTACTTGCTGCCACACGACCACCCAAGATGACGGGCGGGGGACATCGATACCCATTGGAACAAGCATCCCGCATGGTTGGGTCGACATCGTGGATCGGCACCTTGAGCCGGTGCCGGACGGAGTTCCAGGCGAGCTCGTCGTGGGCGGCGCCGGACTCGCATTGGGGTATTTGAAGCTACCTGCACTTACGGCCGAGCGTTTCCTGCCGGATCCGTTCGAGCGGTTGCCGGGTGCGCGTGTATATCGGACAGGCGATCTTGTGCGCAGGCGCGTCGACGGAGCGATCGAGTTTCTCGGCCGCATCGATCAGCAGCTCAAGATCAACGGCTACCGCGTCGAGCCTGGTGAGATCGAGGTCGTCGCGCGCGCTTGCCCGTACGTGAAGGACATCGCCGTCATCGGGCGTGACACCGGGCGCGGCGACAAGGAACTTGTGTGCTATGTGGTACCAGACCCGAAGCACGCGGCAGGTGAGGACGACACGGCGGGCGCCCACGTGCGTGAGTGGAACGCTCTCTTTGACGAGCACGTATACCGCGACACACCCGCGGAGTTCGAACCGCGGTTCAATATCGTAGGTTGGAAGAGCAGCTACACCGGCAAGGCGATCCCCGCCGAACAAATGCGGGACTGGCTGCGACACCGGGTTGAGCGTCTGCTCAAGCTCGCACCGCGTCGCATCCTCGAGGTCGGGTGTGGCACCGGGCTCCTAACGTTTTTTCTCGCAGCGCGTTGCGAGCGATACGTCGGGACTGATTTCTCGGCCAGCGCGCTCGAGCATATCGCAAACCATCTCCGCCCCGACGAGGTGGCGCGCGTCGAGCTCCTTCATCGCCCTGCGGACGACTGGACCGGCCTCGATGCCCGCTCGTTCGACGCGGTCGTCCTCAACTCGGTGTTGCAATACTTTCCCTCGCTCGACTACCTGGTGAGCGTGATCGCGGCGGCCGTGGACGCGGTCGACGACGGTGGCTTCGTGTTCCTCGGTGACATCCGGAGCCTGCCGCTATTGCACGCATTCCACGCGTCGGTAGAGCTGCATCGAGCGCCCCCGTCGATGAGCACCGATTTCTGGCAGGAGCGTGTCCGACGCGCAGTGTTCGAAGACGGGGAACTCGCGGTAGATCCAGCACTCTTCGCGGCGCTTCGGCGGCGACTGCCGCGTGTTACCCACATCGAGGTCGAGCTAACGCGCGGTAACCACGACAACGAGATGGCGCGGTTCCGGTACAGCGCGATCCTGCACGTCGGCGCGGCGCCCACGGGGGCGTCTTGTGCGGCCACGTGGCTCGATTGGATGCGTGATCGCTTGGATCTGGCCGCGCTGCGCGAGCGGCTCGCCCAGCCGACTGCCGGAGTGATCGGCGTTTCCGGTGTGCCGAATGCGCGGATCGCGGCAGCCGTGCAGCTGGCTCGCACCCACGTGAAGCCAGGCAGCGCGCGTCGGGTCGAAGATCTGCATCGGCTCGCGCTCGTCGAGGGCGAGGAGCCCGATCGCTTCTGGGAACTCGCGGAGGAGATCGGCTGGACCGCGAGTGTGGCGTGGTGCCCGGATCGCGCGGACGCGTTCGACGTGCTGCTGATGCCTCCGCGCTGCGGCGCGCCTCCGCGCGTGCGGGGGCCGATGCCGATCGCCGAACGCCTGGACGACTCACGGCCGCTCTCGAGTTATGGCTCGACTCCTGGGCTCGGGCGCGCGGCTCTCCGCCTGGTCCCGGCACTCCGCGTGCATCTGCAGGCGCGGCTGCCCGAGTTCATGATCCCTGCGCGGGTCGTCACGCTCGACGCGCTTCCGCTTACGGCCAACGGCAAGATCGACCGCGCCTCACTCCCCACGCCAATCGATGCTCGGCCGGACATCGGCATCGCCTTGGTTCCGCCGCGCACTGCGCTCGAGGAGACCATCGCGCGCGTGTGGAAGGACGTTTTGCGCGTCGAGAGCATCAGCATGCACGATAACTTTTTCGACGTCGGCGGTCATTCGCTGCTGCTGGTCCAGGCCTGCAGCCGTATCGACGCGGCGCTCGGGCGAAAGATCGAGCTCGTGACATTGTTCCGCTATCCATCCATTGCAGCGCTCGCCGCGTACCTTAGCGACGGCGATCGCGACGTTTCCGAAGCCCGCGCGGGCATAGAGCAGCGCGCGCAACGTCGACGCGAGGCGCTGCGGCACGCGGGCCGCAGGAGAGAACGAGACACATGATAGACACATCAACCGAGAGGCTCGAATCAGCGATCGCGGTAGTCGGGATGGCTGGACGCTTCCCCGGCGCACCGGGCGTAGACGCGTTCTGGAAGAACCTCGTTGCCGGTGTCGAGACGGTTCGATTCTTCTCCGAGAATGAACTGCGGAGCGCCGGGATCCCAGAGCATGTCTTCCGCGACCCAAACTACATCCCTGCGAAGGGGGCACTCGACGACCTAGACATGTTCGATGCCGCCTTCTTCGGCTTCAGTCCCCGTGAGGCGAGCTACCTCGATCCGCAACACCGCATACTCCTCGAGTGTGCGTGGGAGGCGCTCGAGGACGCGGGGTACGCGCCGGACCGTACGCCCGGTTGGGTCGGCGTCTACTCGGGAACGGGCGATACTAGCTACCGGTTCCACCTGATGGGGGCAGGGCGTGATCCTCTCACCGACGCTAAGGACGTCCCGAGCTTCTTCGGCAACTACACGGATTTTCTCGCGACGCGCATTGCTTACAAGCTGAACCTCCGCGGGCCTGCAATAGGCGTCCACACGGCTTGCTCCACGTCGCTCGTCGCACTCTGCCTCGCGTGCAGCGCGCTGCGGGGCTTCGAGTGCGACCTCGCGCTCGCCGGCGGCGTGTCGATCCGCCTGCCTGCGCGCGCCGGATACTTGTACGAAGAGGGGGGCATCCCGTCCGCGGACGGGCACTGCCGGCCATTCGACGCGCGAGCTTCGGGCACGGTCGCCGGTGACGGCGCAGGGATGGTCGCGCTGAAGCGCTTCGAGGACGCCGTGAGGGACGGCGATCCAATTCGTGCGGTGATCCGCGGATGGGCGCTCAACAACGACGGCTCGGCGCGCGTCGGCTATACGGCGCCGAGCGTTGATGGGCAGGCCGAACTGATCCGCCTAGCTCATGTGGTTGCCGGCGTGAGCGCGCGGGAGATCGGCTTCGTCGAAGCGCATGGCACGGGTACGCCACTCGGCGATCCGATCGAAGTGGCGGCGCTGACGAAGGCATTCCGCCAAGCGACGGCGGATACCGGCTTCTGCGCGCTCGGCGCGGTGAAGTCGAACATCGGTCATCTCGACGCGGCCGCGGGGATCGCCGGGTTCATCAAGACGGTGCTCGCGCTACGCCACCGGATGATTCCAGCGACACTTCACTTCGAGCGACCCAACCCCGCGCTCGGGATCGAGCAGAGCCCGTTCTTCGTCAACGCGAAGGCGCTGCCGTGGACGGCCGAGGGCGCGCCGCGTCGCGCTGGCGTCAGCTCCTTCGGCATCGGAGGAACCAACGCGCACGTGGTGCTCGAGGAGCCGCCACCGGCCGTTGCCGCGCCCGGCCGCCCTCTTCAGGTGCTGCCGCTCTCTGCGCGCACGACTGCCG
Organism: Sorangium sp. So ce836; assembly: GCF_028553905.1. Taxonomy (NCBI): domain Bacteria; kingdom Pseudomonadati; phylum Myxococcota; order Polyangiales; family Polyangiaceae; genus Sorangium; species Sorangium sp. So ce836. Next base: position 14,491,031 of record NZ_CP102233.1, read on the forward strand.
CGCTCGGCCGTGCGGCGACGCTTCTCACGGACCACCTGCGCGCCCATCCCAATAGTAATCTCGCCGACACGGCGTACACGCTCCAGGTCGGCCGCAGCCGTTTCGGGGTACGACGCGCGGTGGTCTGCGCTGACAATGACGAGGCCGTCGCGGCGCTCGCGCGCTTGGAGACCGACGGGGCGGCCTCGGCGACCCCTATCGCGTCTGCGGAGCCCTCCGTGGTCTTCGTGTTCGCCGGCCAGGGGACACAGCTGCTCGGCGTTGCTCGCGAGTGCTACGACGCGGAGGTCGTATTCCGCGAGGTCGTGGACACGTGCTCGCGCCTGCTCCAGGGCCCGCTAGGGATGGACGTTCGCAACGTGCTCCTCGCCCCGTGCAGTGGCGCCGGAGACGCTGCAAATATCGAGCGGACGCTCGTCGTCCAGCCAGCGCTATTCACGTTTGAGCTCGCGCTCGCTCGGCTATGGATGTCGTGGGGTGTGCGTCCGGCGGCGCTCGCCGGCCACAGCCTGGGCGAGATCGTCGCGGCGTGCGTCGCCGAGGTGCTGCCGCTCGAGGACGCGCTGCGTATTGTCGCGGTGCGCGGCCGACTGATGGATGGGTGTGCGCGCGGCGCGATGCTAGCGGTGCCGCTCGCTGAGTCGGAGGTGGTACCGTTGCTGGGCGAGGCGCTCGACCTCGCCGCGGTGAACGCTCCGAATGCATGCGTTGTCGCCGGTCCCGAAGAGACCGTCGCTGCGCTCGCCGACATGCTGGCAAACAGCGGCGTGGCGGCGCGCTTACTTCGCACTTCCCACGCATTCCATTCGCGCTCCATGAATGCGTGTGTCGACCCCTTCGTCGCCGCGCTCCGCCGGGAGCGGTTCGCCGCGCCACGAATCCCGTGCATCTCGGGCGTCAGCGGCGATTGGCTCCGCCCCGAGGAGGCGGTGGATCCGGCGTACTGGGGCCGCCAGATCCGCGAAACCGTCCGGTTCTCGCGCTGCCTCGATGTGCTCGGCGGTTGTCCGGACCGCGTGCTGCTGGAGATCGGGCCGGGCAGTATGCTCACCGCGTTGGCGCAGCGTCACCCGGCGCGTCTCCCCAGCGTCCACGCGATATCGTCGCTGGGCGCGGGCGGGTCGGGCACGCATCTCCGCAGCCTGTTCGAGGCGATGGCGCGGCTGTGGTGCGTCGGGGTCGAGTTCGACTGGGGCGCGCATCACGGCCAACGTCGCGTTCGGGTTCCGTTGCCAACGTATCCGTTCGAGCGCCAGCGCCACTGGATCGACGTGGAGCGGCTTTCGGCCACGGAGCTCACGCCAGTACGCCACGAGCCATCAGCTCCCCCGAAGTCCGCACCACCGCAAAGCGCGGACGTACGCGAGTGGCTTCGCGTCCCCGTCTGGGAGCCGCTACCCCGACGGCCCTCAGCTTCGATCATTAATGAGCGAGCAACCGGTCCTATTCTCGCATTCCTGGACTCATGCGGGATCGGAGAGCAGCTGCTCGGGGAACTGGGCTGGGGTGCCCGCGCCGTACGCGTCGTCTCTTCCACGCGGTTCGAGCAGCGTGGGGAGGCATCTTTCGGGATCCGCCCAGGGGTGCCCGACGACTACGACGCGCTCGTCGCCGCGCTCGCGAGCGCGGGCATGTCGCTGCCGCGCGTCCTTCACCTCTGGTGCGTCTCGCCACCGCGCGAGGATCGGGACGCCGCGCCGCTTGAGTCAGATCTCGACGCCTGCTACTTCAGCCTGGTCCATCTGGCTCAGGCCCTCGGTCGACACGATCCGGATCGGGATATCGCGATTGACGTGGTGTCGACCTGCCTCCAAGCGGTCCTACCCGACGACGTGGTGGACCCACGGAAAGCGCTCCTCGTCGGGCCCTGCGCGGTGATCCCGAGCGAGTATCCTCGCATCGACTGCCGCAGCGTCGACGTGGATCTCCCTCCCGAGGGCGAGGCCCGGCGCAAACTCGTGAAAGGCCTCGCGGACGTGATCGCTGCGCCCGGCGGCGAGCCGGTCGTTGCCGTGCGCGGAGGCATCCTCTACGCGAGACGCTTCGCCCCGTGCAGTGCCGACCAACGCGAAGACGGCGGGCGACTGCGCGATCGCGGGGTCTACCTGATCACCGGAGGCCTTGGCGGCGTGGGGCTGTCCCTCGCGGAGGAACTCGCGCGATCCGTCGCCGCCAGACTCGTCCTCGTGACGAGCAGCCCATTCCCGCCGCGCGCCGCATGGGACGCGGCGCTTGATGGCACGGCCGACGAGACGTGGATCGACGAAGCACACCCCGACCCGCAGCGGCGCACGCAACATCGAATTCGTAAGATCGGTGCGTTGGAGAGCCTCGGTGCGGAGGTCGAGATCGAGGTTGCCGACGTGGCCGATCGCGCGGCGATGCGCGAGGTGATCGATCGTGCGCGCCTCCGCTTCGGGGCAATCCACGGCGTGATTCACGCCGCCGCGTCCTTCGACGACGGGCTAATTCAGCGGCGACAACGCGTGCAGTCCGTGCACGCCCTCCGGGCGAAGGTGCTCGGGACGTGTGTGCTGCGCGAGCTCCTCGTGGACGAGCCGCTCGATTTCTTCGTACTGTGCACATCTCTCGCGCCGCTCTTCGGCCCATTGGGCCAGACGGACTACTGCGCCGCGAACGCCTTTCAAGACGCGTACGCGCATCACCTGCGCCGTACGCATCGCATACCCGCGACCGCTGTGGACTGGGGGACGTGGCGCGACACGGGCGCGGCGATGCGCCTCGTCGCGCGGCAGCGACTCGCCGCAGCCCCGACGCATGCTTCTTCGACCACTCCGCTCGATGGAACGCCGTTTGTACGTGTCTTCGAGCACGCAGGTGAGCGCTGCTTCGAGCTCACGCTGAGCGCCGGTGAGGACTGGGTGATTGACGAGCATCGGCTACGCGGAATCCCGACCCTTCCCGGCGTCGCCTACCTCGAGCTGGTTCGCGCAGCCTACACCGCGCACACGGGCGCTTCCTCCTTAACTATATCAGATTTCTGGTTCCAGGAACCACTTTCAGTTCCGGACGGGAACGCGCGCAACGTGCAGATCGGTCTTCATACTGATCACCCCGGCTTCGCGGTGAGCGTCCGGAGCCGGCCAACGAGCGGCCGAGTTCCATGGGTGGAGCACGCGCGGGGTCGCGTGGACTGTGCCCCGGTGGAGCATGAACACGTGAAGTTGGAGGCCCTCGCCTCCTCCTGCCCAGAGCCGATTGAGGCGCCGCGCGGGATCGCAGAGCAGCCGATCTCCGGTGGCGCGCGCTGGCAGGGGCTCGTGCGTTGGATGCGACGCGGCCCGCACCGAGCGCTCGCGCTCGTGGAACTGCCCGACGTTTACGGCTCCGACCTCGATCGATTCCGCATCCATCCCGCGCTCCTTGACGTCGCGACAAGTTTCGCGATCCCCGGTGACACCCCCTGGCTACCATTCGGCTACGAGCGCGTCCTGATGCGCGGGGGCGCGCCACGCTCTCTCTATAGCGTCGTCCGCTTCCCGGACGAGGGGCAGCGTGATGGCCACCCGCTGCGCGTCGACGTTCAACTTGTCGACATGGATGGCATGGAGTGGCTCCGGATCGAGGGATACACGCTGCGTCCGGCGCCCGCACGGCGCGAGGCTCGCGACCGCCCCACGCCGCGGTCCAACGTCGCCCTCGTCGCGACCACCCCGGGGCTCCTCAATTCGCTCGCCACGCGCGCGAGCCCCCGGCCCGTGCCCGCCGCCGGGCAAGTCGAGATCGAGGTCGCCGCCGCGGGGCTGAACTTCCTAGACGTTCTGTTCGCGCTGGGGATCGCGCCCGCGCGCGCCAGCGAGGAGCCCCTCGGCCGCGAGTGCGCAGGACGCATCTCCGCGGTCGGTCCGGGAGTCGAGGGGTTCGCGGTCGCGGACGACGTGTTGGCGATTGCACCGGGCTCCTTCCGCTCGTGGGTCGTCGTCGACGCGTCCTCCGTGGTACGTCGCCCGACGGGGCTCGGCGTCCATGAGGCTGCAGCTTTCCTAGTGCCTTTCGCGACCGCGCACTACGCGCTGAACCACGTCGGGCGCCTGCGTCGCGGCGAGCGCGTGCTGATCCACGCTGCAGCCGGCGGCCTCGGTCTGGCCGCTGTGCAGCTCGCGGTTAACGCTGACGCCGAGATCTTCGCCACCGCTGGCAGCGCGGCGAAACGCGATCATCTGCGCGCTTCCGGTATCGACCACGTGCTCGACTCACGCACACCGGCCTTCGCTCCAGAGCTGATGCGAATCACCGGCGGCCGCGGCGTCGATGTAGTGCTCAACTCGCTTGGCGGTGAGCTCCTCGAAGCGGGTCTCTCGGTCCTCGCACCGTACGGTCGCTTCCTGGAGGTCGGCAAGCGTGACATCCACGCCAATGCCCGGATCGGGTTAGCCGGGTTCACGCGGGGGCAGAGCTTCGCCGCGATCGATTTTGGCCCCAAGCACCCGTCGTGCCGGCAGGTGCTCGATGAGGTGATGGAGATGCTCGCCGAGGGCGCCATTCGTCCGCTCCCGACCACGACCTTTTCGATGTTGGATGCGGCACGCGCGTTCGATATGATGGCGCGAGCGCAGCACGTAGGCCGGGTCGTGATCGAGATTAATGTGTGCGAGAGCGGCATCCCCGCGCCGGACGCGCTCGTCTCCCCTGATGCGACCGCCACGCCCACGGTGACTCCTCCGTGGGACGATCCGCAGCTCGCCTCCGGTATTGGCGCCGCCGAGGGGAGGGAGGCTTTCCGACGCGTGCTAGGCCAGAACGCGCCGCATGTCCTCGTGTCCCCACAGCCGATCGAGGCGCTCTTGCGTGCGTTTGGTGAGGGACAGGGCGTGCGAGAAAAGGTACGCCTCATCACCGGCGAGGCTGGATCCATCGTCGCAGTGCCGCCCGCGGACGCAGACGTCGAGCAACTGGTCGAGGAGGTCTGGAGGAAGTACCTCGGCGTTGCCCACATCGGCACCAAGAACTTCCTGGAGCTGGGCGGCGACTCGTTGATCGGGATCCAGGTCGTCGCCGAACTGCGCAAGCGCTTCGGCGTTGACCTGCCCGTCCCTGTCTTCTTCGCCAACCCGACCGTCCACGCCCTCTCGGACGCCCTGCGCGCACGGGGCGCCGGACGACGCGAGGAGGGCGCGAGCCGCCCCGTCGCGACCTTCAAGCCGACGACGATCGTTCACGACGCGACTGCGCGTTACGAGGCGTTCCCGCTCACCGACGTGCAGGAGGCGTACTGGGTAGGACGGCGCGAGAGCTTCGAGCTCGGTAACGTCGCAGCGCGTGGATATTTCGAAATCGACAGCCCGGAACTCGACATTGAGCGGTTTTGTCGCGGCTTCCGCGTGCTCATCGATCGGCACGACATGCTTCGTGCGATTGTGCGGAGCGACGGCCAGCAGCAGGTACTCGCCGAGGTTCCACCATACGAGCCCGCGATCGAAGATTTGCGTAGCATGACCGCGGCGCAGATCGAAGCGCGCCTCCTCGAGAGCCGCGCGCGGATGAGCGACGCTGTGCTCGCTACAGATCGATGGCCGCTCTTCGAGATCGCGCTCTTCATTCTTCCGGGGGACCAAGTCCGCATTCACATGAGCATCGACGCCCTCATCATGGATGCCGGCAGCTCGGCGATACTGCGGCGCGATTTCGCACGGCTCTACGTAGACCCCGATCGAGCGCTCGATCCACTCGCCGTCACATTCCGCGACTACGTGCTGGCCGAGCGCCGGCTCCGCGAGGGCGAGGCGTACCGCCGCGCGCTCGATTACTGGTGGAAGCGCCTCGATACCCTCCCGCCGGCGCCCGCGCTCCCGTTGGTCGCCAATGCGGCCTTGGTCGAGCGACCGCATTTCGTGCACCGGGAGGTGACGCTGTCAGCACCGCTCTGGAGCCGTCTCAAGGAGCGCGCGCAGACACGTGGGCTCACGCCGTCGATCGCGTGCCTGGCCGCGTTCGCCGAGGTACTCACTCGGTGGAGCGCAGAGCCGAGGTTCACGCTCAACATTACCCTATTCCAGCGCCTTCCGCTCCACCCAGAGATCGAGGATGTCGTCGGTGACTTCACCTCGCTCGTGCTGCTCGATGTTGATGGGCGGAGCCACGATCGCTTCGAAGCGCGCGCCGCGGCGCTTCAGGACCGCTTCCTCGAGGATCTCGATCACCAGCTCGTGAGCGGCGTGCGGGTCCTGCGGGAGCTCGTGCGGACCGGCCGACGCTCTCCCGGAGCGGTGATGCCAGTCGTCTTCACGAGCACCCTCGGCCTCGTCGCTGCGGGCGGCGCGAAGGCGGCCCCCATGTTCGAGGGCGAGATGATCTACTGCTCCGGCCAGACGCCCCAGGTGTGGCTCGATCAAGGCATCTACGAGCGCGACGGTGCGCTCACAGTGACGTGCGATGCGGTCGACGAACTGTTCCCCGCGGGCCTCGTAGACGACCTCTTCGAAGCCTACCACCGCCTGCTCCGAAATCTCGCCGAAGACGACGCGCCCTGGACCGACGCGCTGCCGGAGCTGCTTCCGAGCCTGCACCTGGAGGCGGTGGCCCGGTGCAACGATGCCTCAGCCCCGCCGCCGCTCGGCCGGCTTGAAGACCGGATCTTCGCGCTCGCGGCGCGCGACCCCGACCGGACGGCGATCGACGCCGGCGACGTGTCGCTCACCTACGGCGAACTCGTTCGCCGGAGCTACGCCGTGGCGCGCTGGCTCCGCGAGGGCGGCGTCGGCTCCGGTGCGTGCGTCGCCGTGATCATGCGCAAAGGGTGGGAGCAGGTGGTCGCCGTGCTCGGCACCCTTGCGGCCGGCGCGGCCTATCTCCCGATCGACGGCGATCTTCCACCGGCGCGCGTGCGAGCGCTCATCGAGCGCGCCGAGGTCCGCGCCGTGCTGACGCACTCGGCGCTCAACGCACACCTGGACTTGTCGTCCGCTCTGCCGCGGATGCGCGTCGACGCGTGCACGCGTGCGCTCGACGAACCCTGTCTTGAGCCGCGCGGCGGCCCCGGAGAACTCGCTTACGTCATCTACACGTCCGGCTCCACCGGACGGCCTAAGGCGGTGGCCATCGAGCATCATGCCGCGCTGAACACGATCGTCGATGTGAACGATCGCATCGTGATGCGCGCCGACGATCGCGTCCTCGGCGTGTCTTCGCTGAGCTTCGACCTCTCGGTCTACGATATCTTCGGTCCCCTCTCCGTCGGGGGGACGCTTGTTCTACCGGACGCCCAGTGGGATAAGGATCCAGCTCATTGGTGGGAGCGCTTGTGCGCCGGCAAGGTCACCATCTGGAGCTCGACGCCGACATTGATGCGGCTGCTAGTTGAGTTCGCCGAGCAGCGGCATCTCTCGTTCCCGGCTTCACTGCGCTGCGTGCTGCTGAGCGGTGACTGGATCCCGATAGACCTTCCGAACCGGATCCGCGCCCTCGGACGGGGCGTGTGGGTCATCAGTCTCGGCGGCGCGACCGAAGCTTCGATATGGTCCATCGTTTATCCAATCGACCGTGTCGACCCCAGCTGGAAGAGCATTCCGTACGGCCGGTCGCTGACGAACCAGACCGTCTACGTGCTCGACGACCGGATGCAGCTGCGACCGCTCATGGTGCCCGGGGAGCTATACATCGGCGGGATCGGCCTCGCGCGCGCGTATTTGAACGATCCCGCAACCACCGCGGATCTATTTGTAACTAGCGGTGCAACCGGGGAGCGCCTCTACCGTACCGGCGATTTCGGTCGGCTCCACCAGGACGGCACGATCGAATTCCTCGGTCGCAAGGACCTGCAGGTCAAAGTGCAAGGCTTCCGGATCGAGATTGGTGAAATCGAATCCGTGCTCGTGCAGCACCCCTCTCTCTCGGCTAGTGTGGTAGCAACTCGAGGTGAGGCACTTGGGGATCAACGCCTGGTCGCCTACGTGGTCCCGCGGCTTGGGGAAGCGCCGACGCCGACCGCCCTGCGCGGCTTCTTGGCCGAGCGTCTGCCCGCGTACATGATCCCATCCGCGTTCGTGCACCTCGACGAACTGCCGAGGAGCCAGAATGGTAAGGTCGCGCGCGATCGGCTGCCCGACGTCAACGGCTCGAGGGAAGCGGGGCGAGGGACGGCGGTGTCCGGAGCGTTTTCGTCGGCGCTCACCCGCGTTGTCAGCGTGGTAGAGCGCGTGCTCCGGGTCGATCGCGTCGATTCAAGTACAAACCTGTTCGACCTCGGCGCTGACTCGATCGCGCTGATTCGCATTGCAAATGGCATCGAAGCGGAGCTCGGTGCGCGCGTTCGCATCGCGGCGATGTACGATCACCCGACCATCGAGGGGCTTCTCGCGCTGCTCGAGAGGGAGGGCGCAGTGCCGGCGGAGCCGACGCGCACGTCCACGTCGCCGCGCGACGCCGCGGTCCTAGTCGCTCGCGAGGATGTGGCGCGCTTCAAGCAGCAGCGGCCCGGCTTGCGACACTTCGGCGACGAGCGCGCCGCGATCGTGCTGCCGTCCGACGAGCCGCCCGGCAAGGAACGCGAGTACCTTCACAAACGACGTAGCGTTCGGCGGTTCGCGTTGAAGGCGCTCCCGCTCAGGAGCATCGCATCGATGCTATCTTGTCTCCGTGAGACCAAACTGGACGGGGGGCCGCGCCGTCTTTACGCGTCCGCAGGTGGATTGTATCCCGTGCAAACGTATCTACATATGAAACCAGGCCGCGTCGAGCAGATCGACGGCGGTATGTATTATCACGATCCGATCACACACCGGCTCGTGTCGGTCGGGACATCCACCGCCATCGATCGGCACATCCACGACCCCTTCGTGAACCGCTCGACGTTCGACGAAGCTGCCTTTTCCGTCTTCCTTGTCGGCCGGATGCATGCCATCGTCCCAGTCTACGACGAGCACGCGGAGCGATTCGCGACGCTTGAGGCAGGGCTGATGGCGCAACTCCTCGATCTCTGGGCGCCGGAGTACGGCATCGGCCTATGCCACATCGGCGCGCTCGACTCCGATGGCGTGCGTGACGCTTTTGAACTCGATCCGAGCGACGTGCTGCTCGCCAGCTTAGTTGGCGGCGCCTCCGAGGCATCCGCGGAGGTCGCCGGGACCGCGAGCGCTCCAGCAGAGGACGCGTCGGCGAGGGCCGCACGCCTGCTCCAGCAGGTCCGCTCGATGTCGCCATCCGAGGCCACCACGATGCTGCGTGCGCAGCGGCGTGACGTAGGGAGACGACCATGAGTGAACCGATCGCGGGGCTCGCTGATCTGTCGCCGGAGAAGCGAGAGCTCTTCCTGTCGCTCTTAGGCGAGCAAGGCATCGATCCCGACGAGGTGATCCTCCCGATCCAACGAAGCGCGTCAGGAACACCTGTGTCGTTCGCACAACGGCGGATGTGGTTCCTCCAGCGGCTCCGACCGGAGAGCCCATTCTACAACGTGCACGCGGCGCTCCTGCTGCAAGGCGCACTCGACGCCGATGCGCTCGAGCGATGTCTCCGAGCGCTCGTCGAGCGGCACGAGCTTCTGCGAAGCCGTTTTCCGGCGCAGGGCGATGAGCCTGTGCAGGTAGCCGACCGAGACGCCGACATCGGGCTCGAGCGGAGCGATCTCTCCTCGCTCCCATCCACGGCGCGCGACGAGGCGGTCCACCGCCAGGTGGAGCGTGTGGTGCTCGCGCCGTTCGACCTGGAGCGCGGTCCGCTCCAGCGCTCACTACTATTAAAGCTCGATGGCAGGCAGCACGTGTTGGTCTTCGCGACGCACCACGTCGTCGCCGACGGCTGGTCACTCGCGCTCTTCATCCGAGAACTCGCGGCGCTCTACACCGCGACGATGCGCGGCGGACCCGCGCCGCTGCTCCCGCTATCGGTCACCTACGCCGACTACGCCCACTGGGAGCGGCGCCGGCTGACCGGCGAGCGCGATCGGCGCCTCCTCGCCTATTGGCACGAGTGCCTCGCCGGGCTTGGCGACGAGAGCACGATCCCGGGCGATCGACCCCGACCGGCGCTGCCGGCGCTCCGTGGCTCGGCGCACGAATTCGTGATCCCCTCCGATATCGCACGGGCGCTTCGGGCACTCGCGCGAAGTCGGCGTGTGTCGTTGTTCGCCGCCCTGCTCGCGTCTTTCTTCGTCGTGCTCGCACGCGGATCCGGCAGGTATGACGTTGCCGTTGGCACGCCGGTCGCGAACCGCAGCCGCAAGGAGCTCGAGGACGTCTTCGGCTGCTTCGCGAACACGCTCGTGATTCGCGCCGATCTCGGTGCCGATCCATCTCTGGTGAACGTCATCGATATCGTGGCACGCGCGGTGGCCAACGCTCAAGAGCACCAGGAACTCCCGTTCGAGCGCATCGTCGACGCGCTGCGCCCCGAGCGCCGACTCGATCGTCACCCAATGTTCCAGGTCCTCTTTGCGCTGCAGCAGCACCCACTACGCCGGGTCGCAATCCCGGGCCTCATGATCTCCGATTTCCCGTTCCAGAACCGCGTTTCACGCTTCGATCTGGAGGTGCATGTCTGGGAGGTGGACGATGGCGGACTACGAGGTGTCCTCGTCTACGACACCGAGCGCTACGACCAGAGCACCGTCGAACGCGTCGCGCGCTGGTACGGCTCGACGCTCGCCTTTCTCACATCGAACGTCACATGCAGGGTGACCGAGGTCCCGCTGCACACGGCCGACGAGCGGAGGACTCTCCTCGCGCCCGCCCTCCGCGCGCGGACCACCTGTGGCGTCGCCACATCGCTCATCGAGCACCTCGAGGCTCGCTCCAACTCCAGCGCTCCCGCAGTAATCTGTGGTTCGAAGCTGTTATGCTATGGTGATCTCCACGCCCGCATCCGGCGCATCTCCGACCGGCTTCGTGAAGTCGGAGTCCCCGCGGGCGCGGTGGTCGCGACATGCCTCTCTGCGTCATCGGCATCGGTCGTCATCCCTTGCGCCATCCTCGCCGCGGGTGGCGTTCATCTCCCGCTCGATCCGGCACTCTCGGCCCGCCGCCGCCGCGGGACCGCCGAGCATGCGGGCGCGGCCTTCTTGGTAGTGTCGGCCGATCGCGCCGCCGAAGCGCAGGGTTTCCGAGGCGCAGTGCTAGTCCATCACGGAGACGCGGAGCTCGAGCAGATCACGCCTCGGGGTGGTGGCCAGGTCGGCACGCATGAATGCGCGGGGTGGCTCCTGCCCACGGCTGAAGGTCTTGTCCACCTCGACGAGTCTGCCGTCCTGGCGCGCGGCGGCTGGCTCCGCGACGCACTCGGACTGTCCGAGGCAGATGCGCTGCTGCACGGGGCGAGCCCGGCGAGTACCGCCGCGGTCTGGGAGCTCGCCGGCCCACTGATCGCCGGTGCCCATGTTGTCGTGCCGGAGAGCGCGCGCTCACAGGAACCTCGCTGCACGGTGGTGCACGTCGCGGCTAGCGATTTCCTCACGGGTTCGGCGCTTGGCAGCGATGCACCGCGGTGGATCGTCTGCTCGGGCGAGGCGCCCGATCCGGTCATTACCGCTACACGCAGCGCGCTCCGCTCCCGCGTGGTCCACGTCCTCGACCTGCCGGAGACTGGGCCGGTCGCCGCGCGTTTGCTACGCGCGGCGGGCGTTGCAGCGCCATACGTTTTCGAGAGCGCCGCCAGTGCCCTCGTCGTGCTTGACGAGCGAAGGCGGCTCGCGCCCATGGGAGCTGAAGGCGATCTCCACGCCTCGGGCACTGCGCTCGCGCGCGGCTACCTCAATGACCGCCGTCGCACGGAGGAACGATTCGTCACGTCGGCGGAACCCGAGCTCGATAGAGGTCGTCTGTTCCACCTCGGATGGCGCGGTCGACAGCACGCCGAGGGACGAATCGAGGAGCGGCGGAGAAGCGCGCGCGTCGACTGGCTAGGATCGCGACACGTCGATCTAGAGAACGTAGAAGCGGTGCTCTGCGAACATTCGTCAATCGCCGATTGCGCCGCGGTGATTCGCATGCGCGCGAATGGCCTCCATGAGCTTGCGATTTACTACGTCGCCACACGTCCCGTGACAGCGACAGAGCTGCAGCGCTGGGCTGACGAGCACGCCGATGAGATCCCTGCGCCGCGCACATTCTTCGAGGTCGCAGTGATTCCGGTGGATCAGTCGGGCGAAATTGACGCGAACGCCGTGCGAGTCTTACCGTCGATTACGCTCGAGGTCGAAACGCGTTGGGAGGCCGAGGCACGCGCGGCGCTCACGGTCGAAGAGGTTGAACTTGTGCGACGCCCAGTCGCCCCCGACCCTCCGTCCCTTAACCGTGAACGCCTGCTACAAATCTCGCAGAGTGCGTATGCAGCGGCACCGGAGCCTACACAGCACGCTAGGCCGATGGCTTGCGCGGCGACGCCGCCGCTCTTCACAACCCATCTAGCAGAGACGCTCGCTGACGCGCTGCTGCGCGTTGCCGACGCGCAACCGGACGGCGGCATCGCCGTGCTCGCGTCGGACGGTGCGTGCACGCGATGGTCATTCGGGGAGCTCGTCGAGCGCGCGCAGCGTGTTCACGCCGGGCTCCGAAGCTGGGGGGCGCGGCCCGGCGAGATCCTCATATTTCAGCTCGAAAACGATGGCGAGATCATCGAGGCACTGTGGGCCTGCGCGCTCGGAGGCATGGTGCCGCTCGTGTTGCATGCGCCCGCGAGCTTGGACGCCGACGGTCCTAGCATCGCTCGCCTGTTGCACGCGCATCGGTTGATAGGCGGCCCGCGCGTGATCAGCCGACGCGACAGCGCCGTCGAACTCGCGGCGCGCCTCCGTCACGACGGCGCCGAGACGAGCGCCGTCGTGACGATCGAGGAGTTGCGGACCGCTGGGGGGAAGGCGTTCATCCATCGCGCGCGTCCCGACGACCTTGCGCTGCTCAGCCTCACGTCGGGCACGACTGGCCGCACCAAATGCGCAGAGCTGACCCATCGCAATCTGCTCGTACGTCTCGAGGGGGCAAACGTCGCGCTCGGCTCGGCCCCAGGTGGCCGCACGCTCAGCTGGCTACCGCTGCACCACATCGGGGCCATGGCCGACTGGCACATCCGCCCTGTCTGCGGCGGCATGACGGCCTTCCACGCGCCATCCACCGAGATCCTAAGAGATCCACTCCGCTGGCTCGACTGGCTCGAGCGCCACCGCATCAACGAAACCTGGGCGCCAAACTTTGCCTATGTGCTTCTCGTCGAGCGGCTACGCGCGGCGGGTCACCGTCGATGGGATCTGAGCGGCGTGCGCACACTCCTGAGCGCGGGCGAGCAGATCGCACCCGAGATCGTCGCTGAACTGATGGAGGCGCTCCAGCGCTCCGGCGTCGAGCGCGACGCGTTCGTACCAGCGTGGGGCATGACCGAGCTCGCCTCGGGGGTCACTTACGCCCGCGGACGCGCTGGGCAACCCGCGATCACGCACCGGATCGACCGGTCACGGCTGCAGGGCCCAATCTCACGCGTCGAGCCCGACGATCCCAGCGCGCTTGCGGTCATCGAGGTTGGTCCGCCGATCGCGGGTGTCACCGTCCGCGTGGTAGACGCGAGCGAGGTCGTGCTGCCGGAAGACTCCATAGGCTTCATTCAGGTCCGCGGCCCGGTAGTATTGCCGGGCTATTACGGCGATTCGGAGGCCACTTCGACGCTGATCACTGCCGACGGCTGGCTCAACAGCGGGGACTTGGGCTTCCTCTCCGACGGACGTTTGACGATCACGGGCCGCGCGAAGGAACTCGTAATCATTAACGGCGCAAACTACGCGTGTCACGACATCGAGACAGAGGTCGAGCGGGTCCAAGGCGTGGACCGCTCGTGGACGGCGGCGGTCGCCGTTTACGGTCACGCCGGGCGCGGCGACCAACTCGCGGTATTCTTCGTCCCGGAGGCTAACGTCACGCCGGCCCCGCCCTCGCTGCTCTCCGCGATCCGGAGGCGGGTACTCGACAAACTCGGGCTCACGATCGCTCACCTCGTTATGCTGCAACGCGAGCAAGTTCCGAAGACCGACATCGGCAAGATTCGCCGCGCCGATCTAAGATCGTGCTTCGAGCAGGGAGATTTCGAGAATGAAACACAACGGATTGCGGGGCAGAGCGGCCGCCCAGCATCGACGATTTCCATGATCCACCGTCCCGTGTTCCGGAGACGCCACACCGGAGCGATCTCTCGCACGCGCGGCGTCCCGGTCATCATCGTGGTGGATCGCTCTGGGCTCGGCGACGCGTTCGCGAGTCGCCTCATCGAGCGCTTCGACGCTCCCGTGCTAGTTGAGACCGGCGTCGGGTTCGCTCGTCTCGGCGATCAACGCTTCCGTGTGGACGTTCAGGCAGCCGAGTCGTGCGACGCACTTTTCGCCACGCTGGGCGAGGACGGCGCGCGCGTCAACGAGGTGCTCTACCTCCCATCGTACGATGTCACTCACGACGTGCCGATCGAGCAGGTCAACCGCGAGGTCACGCGCATCGCCGCGCTCTCGCAGGCTCTCGTCGGCTTCGAGCGGCTCGGCCGAGGGTCGGGCGTCCCGATGCGCCTCCGGGTGATCACGCGCCGCGCGCGAGCCGTGATCGACACCGACGCTCCGTGCTGGCCGGCCGTGATTCTGCCCGCGGCCGCCGATGCGCTCGCCTCAAGCACGGGCATCCCGAGGATTAGCTCCATCGATCTCGACGGCGCCCAACTCGATGTGGACGCAAACGACCTTTTAAGCGAACTGTCAACCGGCCGCGCCGTGCCGAAGGTAGCCTATCGGGGCGGTGAACGCTGGATCGGAGGACTCGCACGTGTTGACCCGATCGCGGAGCCGCCGAGTCCGGAGCGCCTCGATCCCGACGGCGCCTACCTGCTGATCGGTCGGCCCGAGGACATAGACAGCGCCTTCGTGGGCGCAATGCGGAGCCGCCTCCGGGCGCGCGTGATTCATGCCGGGGACGTCGACGTGGCCGAGCGCGGCGCGCTCGAGCGCCGTGCCGCGGTCCTGGAGTCGGATCTGGGAGCACCGCTCGCGGGCATCCTATACTTCGATCCTGCGACGCGGTCCTCCGCATATAGCACGATCGGCGACGTGGCCCTCCAGTGCGCCCTTCTCGGCATCGACGAGCTCCACCGCGCCCTCGCCGCGCGCCCGCATACCGCGCTCGTCGTCATCACGGGAGCTTCCGCATCGCTCGGGGGCGACGCTTGGGCAACTGCGCATTTTGCCGAAGCGATGTGCGACGCACTCTCGCATCATCACCGCGCTCCAGTGCTCCTGCAATCCTGGTCGCAACCGTGGTCCGACGCCGATCGCGCCGCTCTTCGATCCACTGCGCTCGCGTGCGTCATGCGTGGCCTGCCGCGCGTCCTTCTCGGACTCGACGAGCGCACCCCAGCTGTGCGCCGGAGTCTCGCACTCCCTCCGTGGCTCTTTGAGTCGCACGCGCTGCGCCTCTCCGGCGCCGATGGGCGTGCGGCTCCGAGCTCCCTCACTCTCCTGGATCATTTCGGCTCGCCGATCCGACTGCCCGTCGAGCGGAGAAACGAGACCGATGCGCAAGCCGCCACGCTGGACGCGACCTGGAGCGCCTTCGAAAGGACGATTGCGGCCATCTGGCGCACGCTCCTAGACGCGCCGTTGGTCGGGCTTGACCACAATTTTTTCGAACTCGGAGGGGAGTCGATCCTCCTCGTGCGCTTGGCCGCGGCCCTCCGTGACCAGTTCGACAGGGAGGTTCCGCTCGTCGACCTGTTCGCGAATCCGACCGTACGGCAGCTCGCGGCCTATCTCGCACGCGCTGAGGTCGATCCTACCGACCTATGCAGCGCGTCGACTACGCCGGTGCAAACCATTGAACGCCGGATTTCCGCGATTGAGCGCGGACGAGCCCGTCGCCGGGCGCAGGAGAATGAGGAGTAACGCCCATGGAATCGTCGGATCAAACGAAGCGCGCGGCGGAGGGGCCGAATGACGTCACCGCGATTGCGGTCGTCGCGATGACGGGGCGCTTTCCGGGCGCATCGACCCTAGACGCCTACTGGCGGATGATTCGCGATGGGAGGGACGCGTTCTCGACCTTCACCGACGAGGAGTTGCTCGAAGCCGGCGCCGTCCCGGCATTGATCCGCCAACGCGACTACGTACGCGTCGGCGCCGTACTGGATGGTGTCGACCTGTTCGACGCCGCGTTCTTCGGGTGCACGCCTCGAGAGGCCGAGATCCTCGACCCGCAGCACCGCATCTTCCTCGAGTGCGCTCACGAGGTGCTAGAGCAGGCCGGGCACGACCCCGAACGCTACGCGGGACGAATCGGCGTGTTCGCGGGCGTCAGCATGAACACCTACTACCTCGAGCGCCTCGTCGGCAACGAACAGCTGCGGCGGGCAGTCGGTGATTTCCAGCTGTCGATCGGTAACGACAAGGACTTCCTACCCACGCGCATCTCATACCGGCTGAACCTGAAGGGGCCGAGCATCGCCGTGCAGACGGCTTGCTCCAGCTCCCTGGTCGCGATCCACTTGGCGTGTCAAAGCCTGCTTAACGGCGAGTGCGCAATGGCACTCGCCGGTGGGGCCTCGATCTCGGTGCCGCAGACACGCGGCTACCTATACCAGGAGGGCGGCATCGCCTCGCCCGATGGGCACTGCCGCCCATTCGACGCCACCGCATCCGGTACCAACCGAGGCAACGGTGTTGGTGTCGTCCTGCTCAAACCATTGGCCGAAGCGCTCGCCGACGGCGACCCCATCCGCGCCGTGATCCGCGCGTCGGCCATAAACAATGACGGCTCGGCCAAAGTCGGGTACACGGCCCCGAGCGTCACCGGACAGGCGCGCGTGATCGCGGAGGCCGTCGAACTCGCGGGTGTCCCGATCGAGTCTATCGGCTACGTTGAGGCACACGGCACGGCGACGCCGATGGGTGATCCCATCGAGCTAGAAGCGCTCACGAGATCGTTCCGCAGGTACACCGATCGTGTCCGCTTCTGCGCGATCGGCTCGGTCAAGGCAAACATCGGTCACCTCGACACGGCTGCCGGCGTTGCTGGCTTTATCAAAACTGTGCTCGCGATCGAGCATGGCGAACTACCCCCGAGTGCCTATTTTACCGCACCTAACCGACAGATCGATTTCGACAATACCCCATTTTATGTGCCCCGCCACCCATTGCCATGGAACTCGAGCAGTAGCCCGCGACGGGCGGGAGTGAGTTCGTTCGGCATAGGCGGGACCAACGCGCACCTCATCCTCGAAGAAGCGCCTCCGCGGGCGCCTTCACGCGCGACGCGCGGCAGCGCGCTCGTGGTGCTGTCAGCGCGAACCGAGCCGGCCTTGCGCTCCCTATCGGCATCGATAGCCAACTGGCTCCGTCGGCACCCGGAGGCATCGCTCCACGACATCGCCTACACACTGCACGCCGGACGATCGATGCTGCCGGAGCGCCTCGCACTGGTATCCTTGTCTGCCGCCGACGCCACGCGAGCTCTCGACGAATGGCCGGAACATCGCGTGCTGCGCGGGCGAACCGACGCCCGGGCACGCAGCGTCGCCTTCCTCTTGCCCGGCCAAGGAGTGCAGCGGCTCGACATGGGGCGCGAACTTTACGAGACGGAGGAAGTATTCCGCGAAGAGCTGGATCGATGTGCGGCGCTCCTCCAACCGGACGTGGGGATGGATGTCCGCCGCGTTCTCTGGCCCCCTTCCGAGGAGCGCGCACAAGCCGAGGAGTTGCTCCGGCAGACCCAGATTTGTCAGCCCGCGCTCTTCGCCGTCGAGTATGCGCTCGCGCGCTTGCTGATTTCGTGGGGCGTGCGGCCATCCGCGATGATTGGGCACAGCCTCGGAGAGTACGTCGCGGCGTGCCTCGCCGGCGTCTTCTTGCTGCCGGACGCGCTCGCGCTGGTTTCAGCGCGCGGCAAGCTCATGGGCGCCACACCGCCAGGTGCGATGGTCGCAGTGGCTTCCCCGGCCGAGGCCGTCGAACCGCTTCTCTCTGGTGGGCTCGTGATTGCCGCCTACAACGCTCACGATGCCTGCGTCGTCGCTGGTCCTCTAGGAAGGATCGACGCGTTGCGTTGTGATCTCGGTCAACGGGGGATTGCGTTCAATGAGTTGC
This sequence comes from Sorangium sp. So ce836, assembly GCF_028553905.1. Lineage (NCBI taxonomy): Bacteria > Pseudomonadati > Myxococcota > Polyangiales > Polyangiaceae > Sorangium > Sorangium sp. So ce836. Next base: position 14,509,080 of record NZ_CP102233.1, read on the forward strand.
GTGTCTCTCACGCCTTCCACTCCTCGATGATGGAGGGCGCTGCAGCGCAGTTCGAAGGACGGGTACGCGCCGTCGCGCTCCACGCGCCGGCGATCCCCTTTCTCTCCAACGTCACCGGTGGGTGGATCCAACCGGAGGAGGCGACATCGCCCGTCTACTGGGCGCGCCATCTATGCGCTCCCGTGCGCTTCGCTCAAGGACTCGGACAACTTCTCGAAAACCCGAGCCACTTGCTCCTTGAGGTGGGGCCCGGTCGCGCGCTCGCCCGATTGGCCGCGCGCCATCGACGCGCCCTCTCATCGACCGTGTCGCTCTCCACCCTCGGTGTCGCGACGGATGGCAGCGCCGAGCGCGACCGCGTCCTTGGAAGCCTCGGTCGCCTCTGGATCGAAGGCGCTGCGCTCGATCCCACAGCGCTGCACCGCGGGCGCGATCGCCGCAGGCAGGCGCTTCCGACCTATCCGTTCGAACGCCGTCGTTACTGGGTAGACGCAGCGTCCCCGTTGTCCACGGAGCCGCCCGCGCCGCGCGCCTCCGAGAGCACCCCGCCAGCGCCCCCGGCCGGCTGGTTCTACGTGCCTCGATGGCGGAGGACGCCGTTGCGACCACGCCCAACGATCACGCCCGAGCGCGTCCTAGTGCTGACCGCGGGTTCTATCGGTGCCCGGATCGCCGAGTTGATGCGACGTCGGGGCCACGACGTCTCGACCGCGGAGCCCGGCGGCGGCTTCGCGGAACTTTCCGCCGGCCACTATCGAGTAGAGCCGCACCAACCGGCGGGTTTCGAGCGCCTCCTCGGCGCGCTTAAGGCCACCCCGCCGCAACAGATCATCCATGCATGGACGGCCGACGACGACTTCGAGGGTGATCTCAACGCCACCGAGCGCGCGCAACGCCTCGGTTTCCACAGCCTCCTCGCCCTCGCGCAGGCGCTCGGCGCCCGACGTGCGCCGTCGCCGGTGAAGATCGTCGTGCTCTCCACGAACGTTCACGCCGTGAACGAGCGTGGCAAGGTCCACCCTGCCAAGGCCACGATCATCGGGCCGATCGACGTTATTCCGCAGGAGCTGCCGGGCATCTCCTGCCGGCTTGTGGACGCAGACCCGCCGCCGGACGGTCCCGAACTCCACGCCTGGTACGAACGAATCGCCGAGGAACTCGCCTACGAGACACCGGAACGCATCGTCGCTCGGCGCGGCGAACTCCGCTGGACGCGCAGCTTCGAGCGCGTTGACCTCTCCGCTTGCAATAGCTCGTCGCCGCTGCGCCACCACGGCGTCTACCTCATCACCGGCGGGCTCGGTGGGCTCGGCCTCGCCATCGGCGCCCACCTCGCGCGCCGCGCCTCCGCGCGTCTCGTCCTCGCGACGCGCTCTCCCTTCCCACCCCGTGAGAGCTGGCCCGCGTGGCTCGGCGCGCCGGAGTGCGTGACGCCCGATCGCATCACGGACCTGCTCCGAGCCGCCGAGGACTGCGGCAACGCCGCGGTCGGTGTCAGCACGCGCATGTGCCACCCGGATCTGGATCGGCGCCTTCACGCGCTTTGCGCGAGCCACCTCTATCACTTCCTTTTCCCGAGCTCGGCGTCGCTCGCGCTCGGCGGTGCGCAGGCGGAGGACGACATCGCGTGCCGCCTCGGTCTTCGACCCGAGTTCGCGCGATTCTTCCGCTTCATGCTCGCGAAGGTCGAGGAAGCTGGCTTCGTCCGGCGCAGCGGCGATCGCGTCGAAGGGTTGATCGTGCCCGCCGCCGTCACGTCACCCTCCGCGCTGAGCGCGGAGCTGCTCGCGGACCACCCGCCTATGCGTCCCCTCGTCGAGCTGCTCGAACACTGCGTGGCCGGCTACTCCGCCGCGATTTCCGGGCGGATTCCAGCGATTTCGGTCCTGTATCCCGACGGGCACCAACAGCCCACGGACTTATCGCCCGAAGCGTTTGAGTGGAGCACTATTAGAGCGTGCGTCGCAATGCTCACCGAGTTCGTCGACGGCTTCCTCGCGCGCACACGTGGCAAAACGATCCGCATCCTCGAGGTTGGCGGCGGTTCTGGGCTCCTCCTGCGCGCCTTGCAGCGCAGCCTCGCCCGTTACCACGTCGAGTACCACTTTACGGACGTCGGCCCATCGTTCGTCCGCGCGATGGAGCGCGCTGCGACGGCCGAAGGCTTGCGCTTCGTGAAGACCGGCGTTGTCGATATCGCCCGCCCGCTCGACGAGCAAGGCTATACGTCGGGCTCGTTCGACCTGATCCTCGCCGTGAACGTGGTGCATGCGACGCCGCGCATCGACGCCAGCCTGACCAACCTCGCGCGCGCGCTCGCGCCGGGCGGCGTCCTCGGCCTCGTCGAGAGTGTGAAGCAGCAGCCGTGGGTCGACATGATCTGGGGCCTCGCAGACGGCTGGTGGACTTTTGAAGACGGGCTGCGCACGCGCTCACCTCTGCTCGACACCGAGATATGGGAGCGCGTGCTACGCGATGCTGGTTTCGAGCACGTATTTGCGCTGCCAATGGACGCCGGGCGCCGCGCCATGTGGGACACGGGCCTGTTCCTCGGCCAACGCTCATCACTTACCAGTGCAGCGCAGCTACCGGCCGACCGTGCTGCAGTTCAGGAGCAGATCCGCGGCGTCCAAACCATCGAAGCCGCCGGGGGCGAGGTGCTCGTCGTCCAGGCAGACGTCGCGAACCCCAACCGCATGCGGGAGGTTCTCGCCGAGACAAAGTGCCGGTTCGGCGCGCTCCACGGCGTCGTACACTGCGCGATGGTTCTCGACGATGGAGTGATCCAGCGCGAGACGCCGGAGGCCGCTGCACGCGTTCTGGCCCCCAAGGTCCGAGGCACGATGGTCCTCGACTCCCTCCTGCGTGACGAGCCTGTTGATTTTATCGTCCTCTGCTCGTCGTTGAGCGCCATCATGGGCGCCATCGGCCAGGCCGACTACAGTGCCGCGAGCGCGTTCCTCGACGCGTACGCGCATGCACGCCGAGATCACGCTGGGCGCCGCACCGTATCCATCGACTGGGATCGCTGGCTTGAGGTGGGCGCCGCGAGGCGCCTCGGCCTCGGTGACCGAGCTCCGCGGTGGCTCGCGCCCTCCGCCACGCCCGACGGCGAGCGCGTCCATACGCTGCGCCTCCGCGTCGCCGACGCCTGGTGGCTCCGCGAGCACCGAATCCAGGAAGTGCCGACGCTTCCAGGCACCGCTTACCTCGAGCTCGTACGTGCAGCCTTCTCCGTCGAGCACGGCAGCACGGAGCTGGAGATCCGTGATCTCGTCTTCACGAACCCGATGACGGCGTCCAACGACAGCGAGCTGGAGATCCACGTCCGCCTACGCCCGCGCGGAGGCGTGACCGCGTTCGTCATCGAGAGCACGACACGGTCGACCGACGCCCCGAACGTACGCGTCCATGCGACCGGCACCGTTCGTGCGCTAGAGCCCGGTGATCCTCCTACCGAGACCACGATCCACGACATCGCCACTCGCTGCGGCTGGTGCGACGCAGCATCCGAGGCCGACCCGGAAATCAGCTCGCGCGTCATTGCTCCGACGTTCGGCCCACGCTGGTCACGGCTCCGCTGGCGGCGCGCGTTCCACGACCTAGAGGGGCTCGCGCGCATCGAACTACCGTCCGATCTCGTCGGCGACCTCGAGAACTCTCCGCTGCACCCCGCACTGTTGGACGCCGCGACCGGTTTCGCTTCACTCCCCGCCGGCGACTACATACCGCTCTCGTACGGCCGCGTCTGCATTCGTGCGCCCCTCTGTGAACGAATTTTCAGCCACATTCGCCTGCGCGCGAACGTGGGCTCGGTCCAACAGCTCGACGTCCGCATCATCGACGAGTCCGGCCGAGAGTTGATCACTATCGACGAGTACACGCTACGTCGCGTGAGCGTCCACAGCCACGCCGTCGACGAGCCCGCGAGGCGCCTCGTGCTCACGCGCCCCGGCGACCTATGCTCAATTAAGTTTCGCGTGCTGGAGCGCCAAGTCCCAGGGCCTGGCGAGGTCGAACTCCGTGTGATCGCCGCTGCGCTGAGCTTCAAGGACGTGCTGATCGCCCTCGGCGCACTCTCCGATCGACCGGCGTCGGATGAGCTCACGCTCGGCATCGAGTGCGCCGGTGTCGTGACCGCCGTCGGCCCCGACGTACACGATCTTGCACCCGGCGATCACGTCGTCACCACGACAACCGGCGCTTTCGCCACGCACGCGCTCGCACCGCGCGCACAGGTCTTCCGCAAGCCCGCCTCGCTCACTTTTGAGGAAACGGTCACTCTCCCAGTCGCCGTCACTACGGCGTGGCACGCGCTCGACCACCTTGCGCGCCTGAGAGCTGGCGACCGCATTCTCATCCACGCCGCAGCCGGCGGCGTCGGCCTGGCCGCCGTACAAATCGCGCAGCGCCGGGGCGCCGAGGTCTTCGCTACCGCTGGAAGCGACGAGAAGCGTGCCTACCTGCGTTCGATCGGCGTGGTGCACGTTATGGACTCACGATCGCTCGACTTCGCCGATGAAGTGCTCGCGCACACCGGCGGGCACGGTGTCGACGTCGTGGTCAACTCACTCTCCGGCGAGTTCATCACCCGTAGCCTGGAGGTGCTGGCGCCCTACGGCCGATTCATCGAGCTCGGAAAGCGCGACATCCTTGCCAACAAGTCGCTCGCACTCGCCCCCTTCGATCGGAGCCTCTCGTTCTGCGCTATCGAGGTCGGCCCCGCAATGCCCGGGTTTCCGGCTCTCCTCCAAGAGGTGCTCGATCGCGCCGATCGCGCCGATCTCGTACCGCTCCCCCGAACGGTGTTCCCGTTTGAACGCGCTGTGGATGCTTTCCGGCACCTCGCCGGAGCACGCCACATCGGCAAAGTCGTCCTCGCCATCGCGGAGTCGCCTGCCTTAAACCAATTGGCTCCGCGCGCTACAGCCCATGCTCAGGCAGAGCTTGGCATTCGCATCGCGGAAGGGGTCGAGGCCTTCGACCGGATCCTCTCCTCCACGTTCCCCCAAATCGTGGTCTCGACTCACGGTCTACACGCCCGAATTGCGGAGCTCGAACACCTCCGGATCTCCTCGTGGCACCCGCAATTGGTGTTAGCCGACCGCACCGCCGGCCCCCGGCCATCAAGATCCTCCATCGCCGCGCGCCGTGACGCACCCGCGACTGAGCTGCAGTGCGCGATCGCGGCGATCTGGCGGAGCACCCTCGGCCTCGACGAGATCGGTATCGATAGCGACTTTTTCTCACTGAATGGCGACTCTCTCCTCGCCATTCAAATGTTGAGTCGCGTGCGCAACGAGATCGGGCTCGACATCCCCGTCTCCAGCTTCTTCGCGAACCCGACCATTCGCGCCCTCACGCACATTGTGGCGCCGATGTTGCCCGAGCCCGAACGCACGACCGTGTGGCGGAGTCTGGTTCCTATCCGCGCGGAGGGGCGAAATCCGCCGTTCTTCTGCGCGGCGCCGCTGCTCGGCGTCGTGTTTCCATATTTTGAGCTCGCTCGCGACCTAGGTTCGAATCAGCCATTCTACGCGCTTCGACCTCCCGGCCTCGAGGGCGAAGCTCCGCTCGAGAGCGTCGAAGATCTGGCGCGCATTCACGTGCGCGAGTTGCTTGAGATGGCTCCGGAAGGTCCATATAACATTGGGGGATGGTCATTCGGATGCGTCGTGGCATTCGAAATGGCCATCCAGCTTGAGACTGCCGGCAAGCGGGTCGGTCTTGTCGCGATGTTCGACTTTCCTGCCCCGATATCGTGGGAGCCAACCGTCGTCGACTCGCTCCGATTCCTCGGACGTTCCGTCTTTCGAAATTACGGACCGTATATCCGAGATTATTTGTACTTCATGGTGCGAAACTATGAGTCTACACTCGTCACAGACCGCTCGTTCCGTCCTCTCAATTGGATCGGCACGGTTCTGCGCGACTTCGTTGAACGCTCCGCACTCACGGAAGTGGTTCCTCGAGACTCCCGTCTTCTGCTGCTCCAGCAGCCAGGGATCCGACCGATGCTGAAGCTCGCCCAAGCACATCAGAGAGCTATGATGCGCTACCGACCTATGGGCAGGCTGAAGCAGAAGATCGTCGTATTCCGATGCGCTAACCAGGGGATCGCCCTATCGCCAGACCTCGGATGGGGCGCACTTTCTGAGGGCGGCATCGAGGTGATCCCCACAGCCGGCGATCACATGACGATGCTGCGCGCCCCGCACGTCACCGGGCTCGCTGAGGAGGTGCGACGCCGGATCCAGCCCATCCCGACAGGCACACGGGCGACGCGATCGTCGGTTCAGATCTTGGATCCGCCCGGAGTCGACTTGCCCTAAGGCTTCAAGCCGCGCAAGCAGACCGACCGCGACGTGTCAGCGGAGGCTCCGCGTCAGCTCGAATACGACCAACTGACCGAAGCTGTGGCTGAAAGTAGCGGATCAACCGACGTGTGAATCGGATGAACTTTAACACCCATTTTGGAGATCGACGGCTAGCTCAGCCACAATTGAATGGTGCAAAGCGCTATTTGCCCGGCAAGGACGTTACGCTGGCGTCGATAGTAGGAGAGCAGAAGAGACGAAGCGCATGGTTCGGCGCCGCGAGCGCCGAACCCATGGCACGCAGCCGTCGTTCAGCGGAGCGGCGCCACTCCGCGACCCGATCACGCCGGCTCCCCGCCCAGCACGGCCGGACCGAACCACCCCGATCGATCGATCCAATCGAGTATGGGAGAGATGTCTAATTCCCACGCTGCATGAATTAAGCTATTAGCTATCTCGACCGAGTCATTTCTCTGCATCAACGATGGGTTGAGGACTATGTCGACCCTGCAGAACCGGTTCTTCGTCAGGAACATCTCCGACTGATGAACGGTCGCCGCGTTGGTCGCGTCAATGAACGCGGTGGCGAGGGCGAGTGGCTGAGTCGGGTCGATCATCCAGCGTATGTACCCCCAGCTGTTGTTTTGCCCCTCCATATACATCTGGTTGGAGCCCGCTCCAAAAGAAATAAGTACGATGTCGTCGAGCCGAGCCGCGTTGGCTTCAATCGCCGTCGCTATGGCGGTCATGCTCGGGTTGTCGGCGAACAGACCGCCGTCGGCATACCCCTGATGGATCGGCGACATGATCGGGAACGCGCTCGATCGCAGCGCGATGTCGACCAGGAAATTGTCGTCGTCCGCTTCGTGAAAGTTGTTGAACAAGCGTGGCCGCCAGCTCCGCAGCGCTCCGTTCGGATTCCTATCGTCGAGTTCGAACGCCGGGATTACGATATTGGGCTTGATGCTACCCACCCGCCGATCGCCCAGCACGCGGGTGAGCGCTTGCGCCATCGCACCGACGGGTACGAGTGCCTCGAAGCCCATCGCTGCGAGGATCTTCTTTCGCAGTGGCACGTCGAAGATCGACGGATCCATCCATAGCTGTTGGAGCTGCGAGAGCGCCGCGAGTGAATCCGGGAGCGCCGCGAGCGCCAACGCGGTGAAAGAACCAGCAGACGTACCGGCGAAGAGTTTCGCCCGACCCACAAATCCGAGCCGCGCTTCCTCAATGCGCTGGAGCAGGGTTATCGCGAGAAGCGACCGGATCCCTCCTCCATCGAACGAGATAATCTGGTACCTAGCCGTGCTGCTCAGGTCCGAGGATTCGACGCGTGTCACTTTCGATCCCGCGTGTTAATATTGATCGACGCTACCGCGCCGGGGCGCCCCCGGGGTGACGTGGCTTGGTAACGTTCGCTGGGAGTTCGCGACGAACCGAGCGGACTCCCGCCGCTCACGTCCGCCACTTCGTCGATGAGAGCGTCCTCCGACATGTCATCGTCGTGCTCGACGCGACGCAGCTCACCGTTGAGGACCTCCATGGAAGCCTTGAGCAGCTCCATGTTAGCCTTCAGAATGCCGGCCCGGAGGATTCGGAAGTTCTTCGCTTGACCGGTCCACTCTTGGAGCAACGAGAAAAGCACGCTGTCCGATCGGGCTCGCATTCTGAAGGATGGCTGGAATCGGTATACGTCTCTCGGCATACTAGTGGCTCCTTTTACGTTGCGGACGATTTGGGGACACTTCCTGCGATCCCATATTGTCAATAGCAGTAATCTGTCTTGCGGACTACTCCTACGAGCTCGATCGTGCTCGTCAGGGTGCTGGCGCGCGAGCGACTTTTGGGCGCGGATCTTGCTTGAGTTTGGGTTGTGCAGCGGGCGCATGCTCCACGCTCGTGCGCGCCAGATCGCGTGTGGAGGGCACGACCTCTCCCGGCCCGGAAGGCGAATGGGTCATGGGGCCGCGGCCCCATGTTGTCGCCTTGTGGCTAGATCGGTGCAGCATCAAGGGTGATGCATGTCCGAACGCACGCGCTCCGCGCAAAGGCCTGCGCACCTGGGGCGGAACGGGCCGGTTCGGGCAACTGGCCGGCCAGCGCTCCTGCGGGTTTCAGCGGCGTTCGGATGAGCAGCGCCAAGAAGATGGCGGCCCCCGGGCGCCATCCTGAGCGCGTTCTTTGAGGGGCGACAAACGAAGCCCCCTCAGAAAACTTGTCGAAGTCCTCCGAGGGGGCTCGCCTCCGAGTTGCCAGAAACGGAGGCGCCCATGTTCGGTCAATTCACGCTCAAGGGCGAGTTCTTCGCGACGTTGGAGGCCCTGGACCGGGCGATCGCGCGGCGGGTGGCGGCGAGCCGGTGCCCGGCGTGCGGGGGTCCGCTGCACGCGGGCAACTACCCCCGCAAGCCGCGGGGCGCGCTCATCGCGCCGGAGGGCGAGGTGTTCCTCATCCGCTTCAGCTTCTGCTGCGGCCGCGAGGGGTGGCGGCGGCGCGCGACGCCCCCGTCGCTTCGATTCCTCGGCCCACGCGTGTACCTCGGCGTCGTCGTGATCGTGGCGAGCCTCGCCGCGCAGGCGCTCGGCGCCGGCGGGGCGCAGCCGACCGGCGTCCCACGGAGGACGACACGCCGATGGCTCGCCTGGTGGCGTGGCCCCTTCCTCGCGAAGGAGGTCCTGCTCGCGATCCGCGCCCGGCTCGTCGGCGTCGATGTCGGCGGGATCCCGAGGTCAATCATCGAGCAGCTCCCCGGCACGCCCGACGAGCAGATGGGCACGATGCTGCACCTGCTCGCGCCGCTCACGACGGGCTCGGTCCTCGATGGATCACGTTTTTTGAGGGACATCGCATGACCACGGCGCCACGCAGAAGATGTCATTCGGCGTGGTTTCCGCGGTGAGATAGGGTTTCCCCGCCCGGTCGTTCCGTTCACCGACCGCGCAGGAGACCTCATGAGCTACGAGCACCGGACGCGCCCGCGCCCGCCAAGGGCCCGTCTGCGCCTTTCGAGCCGGCGGAGGAATCGATGAGCCACGACGACCGGGCGCCCATGCGCCTGCGCTGGGCGCGGATGCGCTTCTCCATCATCAGCCACCTGCTCGCCTCTCCGCCGGAGCCCGGCGAGCTCGCGAGTCGGATCGCCGAGCTCGCCGCGAAGTCCTGGCGACACCCGACCAAGGGCTCGGTGATCCGGCTCTCGCCCAAGACCATCGAGCGCATGTACTACGCGGCGCGCAGCGCGGATGACCCGATCAGCGTGCTCGCGCGCAAGGTCCCGAAGCACGCCGGCTCGCAGCCGCGCGTCACGGCGGCGGTTGCGTCCGCGATCGAGAGTCAGTATCGCGATCACCCGCGCTGGACCTGGCAGCTCCATCACGACAACCTCGTCGCGCTCGCGAAGACCACCCCCGCGCTCGCCCCGGTGCCCAGCTACACGACAGTGCGCCGCTTCATGAAGGCCCGCGGCATGTATCGCATCCAGAAGAGGCGCCAAGGCAGGGCGGTCGAATCGGAGATCGTGCCGCGCGAGACGCGCTCGTACGAGCTGGCCTATGTCAACGCGCTTTGGCACTACGATTTTCACGAGGGCAAGCGAAAGGTCATCACGGCCAGCGGGGAGCTGAAGACCCCCTATCTCTTCGGCCTGCTCGACGACTGCTCGCGGGTGTGCTGCCACGCGCAGTGGTACCTCGGCTGCGAGAGCACCGAGAACCTCGTGCACGGCTTCAGCCAGGGGATCCAGAAGCGGGCGCTGCCGGGCGGCGCCTACAGCGATCGTGGAGGTGCCATGAAGGCCGCCGAGATGCGGGAGGGGCTCGAGCGGCTCGGCATCGCGCAGTATCTCACGCTGCCGAACAGCCCTCATCAGAACGGCAAGCAAGAGCACTTCTGGACGCTCGTCGAGGGGCGGCTCATGCCGATGCTCGAAGGCGAACCGAATCTCACGCTCGACCTGCTCAACACCGCGACCCAGGCGTGGGTCGAGCAGGAGTATCACCGCACCGTCCACAGCGAGCTCAAGAAGACTCCGCTGGAACGCTACCTCGAAGGCCCCGACGTGAGCCGCCCGAGCCCCGACTCCGAGGCGCTGCGCCGGGCCTGCCGCATGGAGATCTCGCGCCACCAGCGCCGGAGCGACGGGACGGTCACGATCGAGGGCGTGCGCTTCGAGGTCCCCTCGGCCTACCGAGCGCTCGAACGTCCCCGGCTTCGCATTGCGCGCTGGGATCTGTCCAGCGCAGAGCTGGTCGACCCGCGCTCGGGCGCGCACCTCGCAACGCTCTTTCCGCTCGACAAGGAGAGGAACGCGGACCGGGCGCGTCGCGCGCTCACCGAGATCACCGCGCCGCTGGCTGCGTCGAGGAAGCCTCCCGGCATCGCTCCGCTGCTGCGTCAGCTGATGGCCGAGTACGCGGCCACGGGACTGCCGCCCGCCTACCTGCCCAAGAACACGGAGGAGGATTGACCATGATGAGTCGACTCCTGTCTCTGTACAGTTTGAAGTACATTCCCTTCCGCGCCGACGTGCCCGCGGAGGCCCTCTACGTCCCGCCGCCCGTCGACGTTTCCCTTCGTCGCGTCGAGCTCGGTTTGGCCCACGGCGGCTTCGCCATGCTCACCGGCGATCCCGGCACGGGCAAGAGCATCGCTTTGCGCCTGCTCGCTGCGCGGCTCGGCGCCCTGACCGACGTGGTGGTCGGCACCATCGAGCATCCCCAGAGCAGGGCCGGCGACTTCTACCGCGAGCTCGGTGATCTCTTCGGGGTCCCGCTCTCGTCCAGCAACCGCTGGGCAGGCTTCAAGGCGCTTCGCGCGCGCTGGGCCGAGCACTTCGCCACGACGCTTCGGCGACCCGTGCTGGTCCTCGATGAGGCGCAGGAGACGAGCACGCCCGTGCTCAACGAGCTGCGCATCCTCTCCAGCAAGGACTTCGATTCGAGGCAACTGCTCTGCGTGGTCTTCGCCGGCGACTCCCGTCTCCCCGAGCGTCTCCGCACCGCCGAGCTCTTGCCGCGGGAGATAGCATAGATCAATCGTCGAAGGTTCACAGCCCGACGGTGTGGTAGTTGCGTGCTGGTCTCACGGCCGAGCTGGCGGACTGATCCTCCGGCGGCGCGGTGCCAGAGGTTCGCACGAACGACGATTCCGCTTGTCCGACGCGCCTTGCCGTTCGGACACGGCTTTGGCGTGATCCGTGGCGTGCTCATCCACGCGCTCAGCGGATCGGCCCGGCGACCTTCGGCGGCGAGGCGGGGGCGGCCTCCGCGGCGGGCTCGAGCCGCGCGCAGCCGCCTTCGTCGAAGGGGCCGATCGCCGGCTCACCCTTGACGAACGCCGAGACGCGGCGCATCCGCTCGGCGAACGCCGCCTCCGTCTCGGCGCGCCGCGGGTCGGCCGCGAGCGGGACGGTCCCGAGGCCCTCGCTGCGCACGGGGCAGATCTCGGCGAGGGGCGGCGCGCCGCGCCGCAGGCGCAGGCGGGCGAGCATGCCGAGCTCGACCGCGGGGCCGGTCCTCTTCAGCTTCATGATGAAGTTGCCGAGGCTGTAGAAGATGGGCCGGCCCCGGCGGAGCTCGATGCCCTGGAGCACGTGCGGGTGATGGCCGAGGAAGGCGTCGGCGCCGGCGTCGATGGCGGCGGCGGCGAGCGCGCGCGCCGGGGGCAGCGGGGTGTCCAGGTACTCGGTGCCGCCGTGGTAGCTCACCACGACGGCGTCCACGCCGGGCTGCTTGCGCGCGGCGCGCACCGCGGCGGCGAGCCCGTCCCGCTCCGCGGCGGCGACGAACGCCCGCGCCGGGTGCTCCCAGAGCGAGCCCTGGTTCCAGATGCCGGTCACGGCGAGCACCGCGACGCGGAAGCCGCGGCGCTCGACGACGACCGGCGCGTAGGCCCTCTGCCGCGTCCGGCCGGCGCCCACGTAGGGGACGCCCGCGCGCTCCAGGTGGTCGAGCGTCTCGAGGAACGCCTTCTTGCCGTAATCCCACATGTGGTTGTTCGCGAGCGACACCACGCTGATGCCGGCGCGCGCGAGCGCGTCCGCGCCGACGGGCGGGCCCGTGAACACGAGCGGCTGGAGCCGGTGCTGGGTCTCCCCGCCCTGGTCGCTGAGCTGGTTCTCGAGGTTGACGAAGCGGACGTCGGCGGAGGCGAGCAGCGCCGCGACCGGGGCGAACGGATCGTGCGCCGGATTGCGGAGCAGCTCCTGGCCGAGCGCCTTGCCGAGGCAGACGTCGCCGCCCGCGATGAGCGTGATCGCGTCGGCCGGCGCGGCGGCGGCCGGCGCGGCGGAGGCGGCGGCCGGCGCGGCGGAGGCGGGCGTGTCGCGAGGCGCCGCCGCGTCGCGGGGCGCGGCCGCCGCGACGGCGGGCGGCGGGGCGAGACCGGCGCCCACGTTCGCGGGCCGCTCGCAGCCGATCTGCGCGGCCGCGGCGCACATCGCGAGGAAGAAAGGGGCGGAGCGCATCTCGAGCGGCTTCTCGGCGCGCATTATCCACGGGCGCGCGCTGGCGCCCAACAATCCGGGCGCGCGGACCTCCCCGGGCAGGGGCCGCCCAGCTCGGCGAAACGCAGGCGCATGCATCGGGTCGCCGCCGCCGCCGCCGTCGCCGTCGCCGTCGCCGCCGTCGCCGCCCGCCGCCGTCGCCGCCGCCGCCGTCCCGCGCGCCGCCGCCGTCCCGCGCGCCGCCGCCGTCCCGCGCGCCGCCGCCGTCCCGCGCGCCGCCGCGATCCCGGTGGCCGGCGCCCGCGGGCGCGCCCATGCTGCGGCCGAGGTGACCATGCAGCGGGAGCAGCTCCTCATGGCGCAGGGCGCCGAGCGCGGCGCGGCGGGCCGCGTGGCCGGGCTCGCGGGCGTGGTGCTGTGCGGCGGGCACAGCCGCCGGATGGGTCGCCCCAAGGCGTGGCTGCCGTTCGGCGGCGAGGCGCTCCTCCAGCGGGTCGTGCGGCGCCTCGGCGAGGCGGCCTGGCCCATCGCGGTGGTCGCGGCACCGGGGCAGGCGCTGCCGCCGCTGCCGGACGGGGTGCTGCTCGTGCGCGATCCGGTGGAGGGCCGCGGGCCCATGCAGGGCATCGCGGCCGGGCTCGACGCGGTCGCGCCGCTCGCCGAGCGGGCGGCGGTCACCTCGACCGACGCCCCCTTCCTGCACCCGGCCTTCGTGCGGCGCCTCGCGGACCTCCAGGCGGGCGGCCATGCCATCGCGGTGCCGCAGGTGGACGGGCGCCATCACCCGCTCGCCGCGGTGTACGCCTGCGCGGTGCGCGCCGAGGCGGCGGCCCTGCTCGCGGAGGACCAGCTGCGGCTGTCCTCCCTGTTCGCGCGGGCGCGCACGCTGGTCGCCGGGCCGGCGCTGCTGCTCGAGGATCCCGCGCTCCGCGCCGCCGATCCGGAGCTGCGCTCGCTGCGCAACGTGAACACCCCCGAGGAGTACGCGGCGGCCCTGCGCGAGCTCTCCGGCGCGGAGGCTGCGGGGCAGGGCGCCGGCGGCCCGTGAGCCGCGGCCTGGGATGGACCGGGCGCGGCGGGCGCTGCTGAGCCGGCTATCTCGGGTGCGGCGCCAGGGCGCTCGCCCCCGCCGCGCCGCCGGGAGCGCCCCTCGCGATCAGGATCCGCTGCTCGCCGTGCCTGGGCACGATCACCCGATCCGGCCCGAGCCCGCGCGCCGCCATGACGCGCCGGAGCTCGCGGGGCGCCTGGCCGAACGTGTCGGTGCTGTTGATGAAGGTGTCGAAATGGATGGCCATCATCCGCCGCGCCCCGAGCTCGAAAAAGGCCTGGACCGCCTCCGCCGGGTCGACGTGCTTGGTCTCCATGAACTCGCGCGGCCCCACCGGCGCGATCGGCATGAGGGCCAGATCGATGGAGGGGAATCGGGCGCGCGTCTCGACGAAGAGATCGCGATCGTAGGCGGTATCGCCGCCGAAATAGACCGTGATCCCATGGTACTCGACGACATAGCCCGTGAAGCTCTCGGTCATCCAGTCGCGGTCGAGCCCGTAGCGATAGCCGGAGTGCCGCACGGGGACCGCGGTGATCTTCAGATCGCCCTGCCGCCATGTCGTCCAGGTCGGGACCTCGACCGATTCGAAGCGGTAATTGGGCACATAGACGAGCCCGGTCCGGGGCGCGAGCAGCGTCCGGACCTTCGGCTCGATCAGGGACAGCGATCCCAGCGAGAGGTGGTCGAAGTGCATGTGCGAGATGAGGACGACGTCGACGGGCGGCAGGTCCTCCGGATCGAGCCCCGGCTCGACGAGCCGTTTCGCGATCAGCCCCACGGTGTCCGTGAAGACAGGGTCGGTCAGGATGAGCTTGTCGTCGATCTGGACGAGCGCGGTCGCGTGTCCGACCCAGAGAACGGCGAGCCGCGCCTCCGGGCGGTAAGGCGCGTGCACCTTGTTCGGCACGGGCCGCGGGCTGTCGAACAGGACCCCCATGTTGCCCGCAAGGATGCGCGCCGGCACGCACGAGAGGCCCGCGAGCGCGAGGAGCGCCGCGGCGAGCAGGCGAGCAGGCGTCGAGGAGGGGCGATGAGCCATGCGCGGCGTCAGAAATAACGAATGCTGAGCGTGATCGTTGTCGATCGCAAGGCGGCTGTCGGCGTGGTTGTCACCTGGGCGCCCAGGGCGCCGAAGAGGGTATAGACCCCCGCCTCGTACGCGGCGCCCAGCCGCTCGCGCGCGTAGATCGCCGAGCCGCCGAGCGAGCAGGAAAGGTAATCTCCCCGGTGGAGCAGCGGGAAATAGGCGCGGACGCCGCCCCGGAGGATCCAGCGCTCTCCGAGCGCGCCCGGGCGGGCGATGTACTCGGGAGAGCCGAAGAGCTCGAGCGAGCCAGAGTGGCGCGTGAGCGGCTCCACGACGAACGCGCGCCACGGCGAGAGCTTGCGGTTCATCCCGAACGAGTAAAGGAGCGGGGTCACCTGCCAGCGGACCCCGAAATGCGCCTCGCCGGAGCCGATCCACAGCTCGGGGCTCGGCACGAGCTGGACGAGGAGCCAGGGCAGGGTGAGGCGGATATCGGGCTCCGTGGCGGCGGCCGCGGCGGCCTGGCGTGGGCCCTCCGGCGCCGCGCCCGCGGCGAGCGGCCAGCCGAGGAGGGCGGCGCAGGCGGCCAGCGCAGGGGCGCTGCGTCGTGCGGAGCGGCGCGGTCGGGGCATGTCGCGACTACGGCGCTGCGCCGTATACCCTGCCGAGCTGCTTGTACAGGAACCGCGCCGCGTGCTCTCCATACGGCGTCCGCGCGGCGTACACGTCGGGCGAGGCGAGCGGCGCGTCCGCCGACAGCGCGCCCGGCCGGCCGAGCCGGCCGAGATCCTCGACGACCGCCTCCATCGAGGCATACCGGTTCTCCGGCCGCTTGCGCAGGCATTTCAGGATCACCGCCTCGAGCGACCTCGCCACCGGGCTCGCGCCCAGGTTGGGCGGCGGGGGCGGCGTCATGAGCTGATTGGCCAGCACCATGGCCTCCTCCATGGCCGGCGAGAGCGCCTGGGAGGAGCCCCGCGCGACGCTGAAGGGGAGCCGGCCGGAGAACATCCGGTACATGAGCATGCCAAAGCCGTAGACGTCCGTGCGCGCGTCGGGCGGGTCGCTGATGGTCTGTTCCGGCGCCATGTACTCCAGGGTGCCGACGGTCACCCCGGCCTGGGTGAGCCCCGAGTGCTCGTACAGCTTGGCAAACCCGAAGTCGACGACCTTGGCCGCCCAGGCGTCGCCCTTCTCGCCCACGAGGAACACGTTGGCGGGCTTCACGTCGCGGTGGACGATCCCCGCGCGGTGCGCCGCGCCGAGGCCCGCGGCGGCCTGCAGGAGGATGGGGACGCCGGCCTCCGGCGACAGCCGCTTCTCGCGCAGGAGCAGCGAGCTCAGCGACTCTCCGAAGAGGAACTCCATCACGAGGTACGGAGACCCCTCGTGAAGGCCGATGTCGAGGACCTCGACGATGTGCGGGTGCACCACCGTGGCCGCGGCCTTGGCCTCGAGGAGGAACCGCGCCTTCACCTTGGGCTCGCGGCGGAACCTCGGCTCCAGGAGCTTCAGCGCGACCGGCGCGCCGCCCTGCGCGTCCTCGGCCAGGAACACCTGCGCCATGCCGCCGCTGCCGATCAGCCCCCGCACCCGGTACCGATCGGCGACGACGGCGCCCACGTGCTCGGTGGGCTGCGCCCGGATCCGCCGGATGTCGAGGCTCTGGACCAGCCTCTCCCCGTCGTGCGGGCAGAAGCGGTGATCGTCCGCGTACCGCCGGTGGCAGCGAGGGCACAGCATGAGGTCCCGTTCCGGGCATAGCCCCACCGCGGGCCTCTTTGCAAGGCCCCACCTCCCGCGCGCGGGGCAACGTACGGTGCCCCGCGTTACCGCGCGCTCACGACGCGCGCGGCGTCGCCGACGGGAGCCCCGCCGCGGGCTCGTTGATCCGGACCGTGTCGACGCAGCCGAAGTCGTCCAGATCGTGCGTGACGCCCGAGATGCGCCAGCCCCGGCAACGCCGGGGCAGCCCGTCGAGCCGGTCGACGAACGAGCTCACCCACGCCTCGACGCTGTCCGGGCGCTCGGCGGGCGAGAGCGCGAGCGCCCTGGCGAAGGCGTCGTCGACCTCCGGCGGCGTCTCCGGGAGGAGCGATGAGACCGGCGGCGGGACGGCGCGCGAGAGGCTCGACAGGACCGTGGAGATGTCCTCTCCGCCGGCGACGCGCCGCCCGGTGAGCGCCTGGTAGGCGACCGCCGCGAAGGAGTAGATATCGCAGCGCGCGTCCACCGGCTTGCCGCTCGCCTGCTCGGGCGCCATGTAGAGCGGCGTCCCCAGGAACATGCCCGTCGACGTCGCGAAGGCGTCGGCCGACATCTCCTTGGCGATGCCGAAATCGAGGATCTTCACGCGGAAGCCGCCCGGAGACGTCGACGGGACCAGGTGGATGTTCTCCGGCTTCACGTCGCGATGCACGAGCCCCGCCGCGTGCGCGGCCGCGAGCGCCGACGCCCCCTCGCGCAGCAGGAGCGCGACCTGAGGCGGCGTCCCGGGCCCGTTGTGCCGCATGGCGTGCGCCAGATTGCAGCCGTCCAGCCACTCCATCACGATGTAGCGCGAGCCGTCCTCGAGCTCGCCCGAGTCGTACACCTCGACGACCGACGGGTGCTGGATGCGCGCGACGAGGCGCGCCTCCCGCTCGAAGCGCGCGCGCACGTCGTCGTTGTGGAAGTGCTCTGTCCGGATGGCCTTGATGGCGACCATGCGCCCGAGCCGCTCGTCGTGGGCCTGGAACACCCGGCCCATGCCGCCTTCGGCGACGACCCGGGTCAGGCGATATCGCCCCGCGACGCGGTAAGGGAACGGCCGCGGCATGCTCAGCGGGGCGCCGTCGTCGCTGCACTGCTGCGCGTTCTGGTCGTAGCAGCGGTGGCAGCTCGGGCACATGTGCAGGACGTCGATCCCGCGGCCCACCATGTCCTCGAGGGTCGCCCTCCGTCGCTCCGCCGCGCCGGCGAGCTCCTTGCGCAGGCGCGACAGCTCGAGCGCGCTGCCGAGGTGGTGAGCGAACGAGTCGACCAGGCGCCTCGTCGTGTCGCTCCACGCGACCCTGCTCCCGACGACGACCAGGGCGCCGTGGACGTCGCCCGACAGGCCGACGACGGGGACCACGACGTCCGACGACCTCGGGAGCGATCGCCTGGCGAGCGCGGCGCTCCGGAGCTCCTCGGCCGACGGGGCCTCGGTGGCGGTCTCGGTCAGGCTGACCATCCGCTGCTCCTCGGCCTTCCACACCGCGACCTCGCGCGCCCCGATGGCCGCCGCGACCTGCGCCGCCGCCGCGGACGACCACGTCGCCACGTCGTCGAGCGCCTGCGCCGAGGAGGCGACGAGCTCCGCGAGCTTCTCCTGCTCCTCCGCGAGCTGGCGCGCGAAGTACTGCACCGCGGCGTAGGCGATGGCCGACACCGTGAGGATGTTCATCGCGAAGAAGCAGGCGATGAGGGCCGGGGGCGAGGGCGGCGCGTGCGCCGCGAGCAGGGGATCCACCGCGCCGGCGAGCACCACGAGGAGCGCGTAGGCGGTGAACCAGGGGATGGACGCGCGCGACCCGTGAAACAGCAAGAACGTCAGCGGCGCGAGGAGCGCCCACAGGACGACGCCGCTCGAGGCGACGAACCCGCCCCGGCTCGCGTGCATGAGGAACGGCAGCGCGAAGATGAGCAGCGCCTGGCGGAAGCGAAAGCCCGAAAACGCCTTGGTCCGGGCGAAGTGCACCAGGCTGAGGACCGTGCAAACCACGTAGCCGAGCGGGATCGCCCCCGAGCGGACATCCCCGCTCGCCGCATAGGCGATCGCCCAGACGGGGCACGCGGCCGCCTTGAGCGCGGCCGTGACCGTGAGAATCACCTTGCGCTGGCGCAGCCCCGGATCGTCCCCTGGCTTCAGCCCGATCCGCGCGACGGCCTGCAACAACCTCATTGCCGTCGAGTGTACGACGATGGACTGAGCGCCTCAAGCATCGGGCGCGCCGGCGTCAAGCCCCGCCGAGGTCGATCTCGGCGAGGCGGCCGACGAGCGGATCGTCCGCGCCGAGCTGCTCGAACGTCACCGGATCGCTCTTCTCGAGCGCCGCCAGGAGCTGGCCCAGCCCGCGCCGCGAACCGTAGTAGTTCGACGCCTCGTGATCCTCGTCGGTGATGCAGGCGCGCACCGTGCTGCGGGAGACCTCCGGGAGCCGCAGCGCCTTGAGCGCCATCGACCACAGGCCGTCGATGAAGTTCTGATCGGCGGGGAACTCCAGGAGACCGGCCATCGTGAGGAGCATGGCGCAGCGCTGGCCCCGCGGCGTCGACAGCGCCTCTCCGCCCGAGAGGTAGCCGAGATCGAAGGCGCGGCGCATCGCGTCGGCCGCGCAGAGCAGGCGCTTCAGCTCCTGGGCCGCGTGGCTCAGGTGGCTGTGGAACATGACCTCCACCGAGAGGCCGCCGAGCGCGTCCTTCGTCTCCTGATAGCGGGTGACCGCCGGGAGCCGCCCGAGATCCTGCTGCGCGGCCTTGCCGGTGGGCACGTCGTGCGGCGGCTCGCGGTGGCTGTAAAAGCCGCCGGACTGGAAGACATAATAGAGCTCGCTGTGGCCCGCGAGCCCGGCCCAGATGTCCGAGTACTGCGCCACGCGATTGAGGCTGCCCGCCGCCCAGTTGAGGCCCGCCGCGGCGTCGCCGCTGATCTGCGACGCGCTCACCCCCGGGTCGCGCGGCGTCATCGACGCCCCGATGTCCTCGGCGATCTCCGTGAGCTGGAAGTCGAGGAAGCCGTCGTAGTAATCCGCGCGCCCGTCCCGGTTCACGTCGGAGTAGCGGGCCACGACGAGCGGGTGCGAGGGCCCGACGAACTGCGTGAACCCGGGGACCTGCGCCTGCGGGTGGTGCC
Source organism: Sorangium sp. So ce836 (assembly GCF_028553905.1). Lineage (NCBI taxonomy): Bacteria > Pseudomonadati > Myxococcota > Polyangiales > Polyangiaceae > Sorangium > Sorangium sp. So ce836. The sequence continues at coordinate 14,528,796 of NZ_CP102233.1, forward strand.
ACTGCGCCTTACGGATGCGCGCGTCGAGCTCGGCGTGCGACGCGCGCTCGCTCATCCCGCGCAGCGCGGCGACGAAGCAATCGATCCCCTCCGACGAGCTGACCGCCCCGTCCGACCCGACCCGGAAATACGTCGAGTCCCACGATGAATAGATGTCCGCGTCAGGGAACATCTGGGAGATGGCAAAGCGCGTGGTGAGCCCCGCGCATTGCGAGTTCATCATCAGCTTGTAGCCCTCCTGCCGCACCTTCACCGCGGCCGCGCGGAGATCGAAGGCGCCGAGCTGGGCGTGCCGGTTGATGAGCAGCCCGATGAAGAACGTCATCCCCATCTCGAGGTTCTCGTCGCGCGGCATGGCCGTGCGGGCAAAGACGCGGATGGGCTCGCCGGCGGGCGTCTTGAACGGGGCCTCGAAGGCGCGGTAAGGGCTCCAGCCGCTCGGCGACGGGGGCGCCTCGGGCGGGAGCGGGATCTGCTTGAAGCCGTACGTCGACACGAGGATGCGGCACTCGCCCTCGTGGAACTCCGAGGCGCTGCAGATGGCGAAATTCCACGGGCCCGTGAGCTCGTCGTAGGGCGGCGCCTCGCGGAGCAGCCCGCGGACGAGCCCCCGCGCGCGCTCCTGCTGGGCCGCCGTGAGCGCCGGCGCGCGCAGCTGGAGCAGGTGAATCGCGTGGGCGCGCAGCGCCGGCCGGGCCGTCTCGTCGCCCGCCTCCCGCTCGATCAGCGCGAAGATCTCCTCGGCGGCGCGCTCGGCGACCGGCGCGAAGCCGCGGTCGTCCAGCGACGTCGCGATGAGGTGCGACAGGACGGTCACCGCCGCCGAGCGCAGGGTCGCGGCCCCGACCGGATCGCGCTTCGCCTCCTCGCCGCCCACGGCCGCCACCTCGATCGCCCCCCGCGCCTGATCGAGCAGCGCCATGCCCCGGCCCGCCGAGAGCCGCTCCTTGCGCACCGGCTCCTCCGGATGGAACGCGCTCGGCGGGAAGAGCTGGGTGAAGGTGCTCGTCCGCCGCGACGAGATCCACCGGGCGGCGGTGACGAGGGCGTCCCGGGCGGCGGGCCCGTCGGGGCCGAGGGCCGGGCTCGTGCTGAACACCCCGACGGGCAGGAGCCAGAGCGGCGCGGCGCCCTCGCGCCCGGCGGTCAGGTCGAGCGGGGCCGCCTGCGACGCCACGCCTTGATCCGGGACCACCTCGACCGTCGAGACGGACACGGCCTGAAGCCGCCGGCGCACCGGCGTGCGCCCCGGAAAGATCACGAGCACCGGCTTGCCCTCGCGCTCCCGGAGCGCCGTGAGGCTCTCGGAGGGCACCGGCGCCTGGAGCGAGACGGCATAATCGCTGTCGCTCGTCGCCGCCGCCAGCAGGTGAATGCCCGGCGTGGATTTGCGCTCTTCGAACGCCGACGACGCGGCCGGTCCGACGGCGTCCACCGTGCCAGGCAGGTCGACGATCCCGCGGGGGGAACGGATCCGGACGATGACTTCGGTAGGCATGCCTCTCTCCTAAAGAAGGTGAGAGAGCGTCACCCCGTTCAGGAGCGCGGCGCAACAGGAATCCGACTCTGCCCGAACGCCGTCTCAATGCGTTACGACAGCAGTCAGGGCAATCCGTACGCGCGGTGTTCGGGTGATCCCTTCAATGCATCTCCGGCTGATCCGTAGTTGGCATGCGCACCTCGGCGCGCGGCGGAGCGTCGGTGTCGCTCGGCGCGCTCGCGGCCGGCGCGAGGAGGCGCCGCGCCTCCTCGGCCCGGGAGGTCGAACAGCGCAGCAGCGACAGGCCTGCTCCGGCGGCGATGAGCACGCCGGCGGCGACGAGCTTGAGCCCTGCGGTCTTCGTGGCGCGCGCCCTCGCCGGCGAGGCGGCCGCGCGCGCGTCGAGGAGCGCGGCCGCCTCGCTCGTCGCCGCGTCGCCTCGCGCCGCCTCCAGGGCGACCGCGGCGGCGCGGCGCGCGGACATCGGAGAGCTCGACGGCGGCGCCGGCAGGAGGCTGCCCGCGCGCAGCGTCGCGGTGGAAGCCTCCCCGTCCAGATCGGCGGCGCCGGTCGAGAACGCGTCGCTGATGCGGGCGCCCGGGTCGCTGACGCGGGCGCTCGGGGCGAGCGCGTCGCTGCTCTCCGGCTCCCTCGGCGCCGCGGGGGGGCCGAAGGGGCGGAGCGCGACGCCCGCGTAGCGCGCGAGCAGCGCGCCGACCTCGCGGAGATCCGCGGGGCGCTGCGCGCGGTCCGGGCGCAGCATGCGATCGATCATCGCCGCGACGTCGGCGGGCAGCGCGGGCGCGATCTCCCCGATCGGCCGGATCGCGCCGGTCAAGATGCGCTTCAGCACCTTGCCCATGTTCTCGGCCTCGGTGGGCCGGACCGAGGTGAGGCACTCATAAAGGATGACGCCGAGCGACCAGATGTCGGCGCGGTGATCGACGTCGTGCTCGCCGAGGATCTGCTCGGGCGACATGTAATACGGGGTCCCGAGCATCTCGCCGGTCCCGGTGCGCCCCGAGGTCCAGCCGGTCTCGCCGTGCGCCGCCGTGAGCTTGGCGATGCCGAAGTCGAGCACCCTGACCCGGGCGCCCGCGTCGTCGTCCGGGACGCAGGGCGCCGGCGCGACGCTGCAGCTCTCGTCGGCGGCGCCGGCGCCGGGGTCGGCCCCGGGCGCGCCCGGCGGCGCGGCCGCGTCGGGCGCGAGCAGGAAGATGTTGTCGGGCTTGAGATCGCGGTGGACGATGCCCAGGGCGTGCGCGGTGCCGACCGCGGAGACGACCGGCAGCAGGATGCGCGACAGCTCGGGGAGGGGGATCCGCGACTCGCGCACGAGCCTGTCGCGGAGCGACTCCCCCTCGAGCAGGTCCATCACGAGGAACGGCGTCCCGTTGTCGAGCTCCAGCACGTCGTGGATGGACGGCACGCTCGGGTGATCGACCGCGGCGGCCACGCGCGCTTCCCGGAGCAGGCGCCGGCGGGTCGAGGCGTCCTCCGTCGCGCCGGGACGCAGCAGCTTCAACGCGACACGCTCGCCGCTCGCGAGGTGGGTGGCGGCCCAGATGACCCCCATGCCTCCCTCGGCCAGCTGGCGATCGACCCGATAGCGACTCGCCACCAGGGCGCCCGGGACCAGGTTGTTGGTCACGCGGAGACAGGATACCACGCGCCGCCCGGGCGGCCGGCGCCGCGCGCCTCGGACGCGATAACGCCGCTCACGTCGGACAAATACGCGAGAGACGCAGCGGGCTTGTTCGAGGGGCGCAGCGCCCGTGTGCGCTGCTGTCGTCGGAGATGAGGTGGTGCGGCCTAGACGGCCGGCCACACCGAGCCTGCGCGGCGGCGCTCGGCGTAGGCCTCGGCCGAGAGCGCGTAGCGCAGGAGCTCGTTCGCGACCGGGTGCTGCAGGAGCAGGCGCGGCTCCTCGGTCGAGCGGGCGATGTCGCGATCGTACCGGCGGAGGTAGTCGACCGCGGCGAGCGCGTCGCCGCAGAGCAGGTAACCGATGCGGTACTCGCTCCGGCGCAGGCCGATGACGAACGCCCGCGCGTCGTAGGACACGTTGACGGTCGACGCGACCTCCTCGAGCATCTTGCGCTGCCGGCGGCCGATCGCCCGCTGCACGCCCGGGAGCATCTGCTGGGTGGCGTGCTCGCGCGCGGGCGAGACGGCGCCCGAGCCGAAGCCGGGGTCGATCGTGCGGATCGACGCGAGCAGCAGGCCGTCGGTGGCCTCGGCCGGGATCTCGTCGAGGAACGTGAAGCCGACCGCGACCCGCGCGAACAGGCGCGCGAGCGCGAAGGTCTGCTCCAGCTCCGGCAGCTCCGTGAACGACGTCGGCGCGACGACGGCGGGGGGATCGCCCGGGAAGACGCGGGCGGCGCCCTGCCACGACGGGACGAGGTAGAGCTCGAACGCCTCGATGCCGAGCGCGCGGCCGACCCGCTCGGCGAGCTGCCGCGTCGGGTGGTTGTCGCGCGGGCTGACCCGCTCGCGCGAGCTGATGCCGAGGTTGCTCAGCTCGAAGCGGATCGCCTTAGCGGTGATCGGCGCGATCGCGAGCGCCACGTCGATCCACGGGCTCCGGGCCTCCGGGAGGAGCAGCCGGCCGATCTCGGGGCCGGCGAAGGCCCCGGCGTACGGCGCCTCCGAGGGGACGCGCCGGCCCCTAAGCCGGGCCATGCGCTCGGGCGCCACCTCGCCGAGGCAGGCGCGCACCTCCTCCACGGTGACCCGCTCCTCGGCGCGCCCGTCCTTGGCGAGCGCGGCCTCGAGCGCGGCGAGCGCGGGGCCGAGATCCGGGAGCCGGGTCAAGACCTCCGCGTCGGACGTGAGGACGTCCCGCAGGACCTGGACCGCCTCCGAGTTGCGCCCCGCGGCCTCGAGGCCGCGGCCGAGGGCCGTGCGCGACTCCGGCGGGGCGCCCGGGAGGGCGACCGCCTGCTGGAGGTGCGCGAGCCCGTCGCGCGGCCGGATGAGCAGGGTCGACTCGAGCAGGCCGAGCGTCGTCAGCCAGCGCGGATCGGGCGGGACGCGGCGGGCCCCGGCGAGCTCGATCAGCTGCGCGAGCGCCTTGGCGTACGCCGCCGCCCCCTCGCTCGTGTCGACGCGGTAGAGGCGGGCGAGCGCCGTCCACCCGCGCGTGTCGCTGCTCGGCGAGCTCACGATCGCCTCGCAGAGCGTGCGGACCATGCCCGCGTTGTCGCCAGCGTCGCGGTAGGCGTCGGCGAGGCGCAGCGCGGCCTCGACGCGCGCGCCCGGGTCGGTCGAGAGCTCGACGATGCGCCCGAGCGCGCGCAGCGCGAGCGCGTGATCGCCGCGCGTGACGCCGAGCTTGTGCAGCCGCTCCAGCGCGGGCCGGTTCTGCGCGTCGATCGACAGGACCGCCTGGAGCGCGTCCTGGGCGAGCGCCGGGTTCGCGAGCGGCCCCTCGTACAGATCGGCGATCAGGAACTGCGCCGCGATCTTCGTCTCGGCGTCGGCCGCCGCGCTCACGGCGCGCTTCAGGGCGTCGCGGGCCTCCAGCCAGACGCGCTGCGCGGTGAGCAGCCGGGCGAGGAGGAGCAGCGCCGCCGCGTCGTTCGGGATCGTCGCGATGACGCGCCGGACGGCCGCGATGCCCACGCCCGGGTCGATCGCGCCCGGGCGCCCGTGGTGCTGCAGCACCGACCGGGCGATCTCGGTCCCGAGCAGCGAGATCGCCTCTCGGCTCGCGGCCTTGCCGAGCGCCTCGCCGAGGCGGTCGGTGAGCCGCTGCGGGTCGCCCGCGAGCCGCTGGGCCAGCGCGCGCGCCGCGGCGACGCAGCCCGGGTCCGCGCGGAGCGCGCCCTCGTACAGCTCGAGCGCGCGCGCCGCTCCCTCGGGGGACGCGTCCTCGGCGGTGAGCTCCGCCGCGCGCACGAGGTGCATCGCCCGCGCGGGCTCGCCGAGGACGAGGTCGGCGAGCGCGAGCTGCGCGGCGATCACGCTCGCGCGATCGCCGAGGCGCTGCGCGAGCCGGTCGAGCCCGCGGGCCGCGAGGAGGCTCTCCGGCCAGAGCGCGAGGGCGCTCTGGAAGCCGGCGAGCGCGGCGCGCGCGGCGGCGGGGTCCGCGTCGGCCTGCGCCTCCGCGAGCAGCGCCTCCTCGATGAAGTAGAGCGCGCGCGCGATCGGGTCGGCGGTCAGCTCCCGGCTGTCGTGGATGGCGCTCGCGAAGAGGGCCTCGACCCGCGCCCCGGCCGGATCGGAGGGGCCGTTCTTGCCGGCGATGCGGAGGATCGACAGGTGCGCGGCCGCGTCGCGCGGCGCCTCCTTGACGATGCGCGCGAGCGCCTCGAGCGCCGCGCCCGGCCCGAGCTGCTCCTCGAGCGACGCGAGCTCCCAGAGGGCGCCGCCGCGCGCGACGGACGAGGTGAACACGTCGGCCTCGGCGCGGAGGACCGTCGCGAGCGACGTCGGCGCCTCGAGCAGCCGGTAGAGCTGCTCCAGCATGCGGAGCGCGGGGACGTGGTTCGGCACGACGGCGACGAGCCCCTCCAGGATCTCGATGGCCTGGCGCGGGCTGTTCTCGGCGAGGACCAGCGCGAGGGAGATCCGGAGCGCGTGATCGACGAGCGCCGGCGGCTTGCGCTCGAGCCAGCGCGCGTAGAGCCCCGCGAGCTCGCTCGCGACCATGGAGTGGGACATCCCCGGCAGGCTGGGCGCGCGCGCGCCGGTCGCCGGCCGGTGCGCGGCGGGCGCGCCGAGGCCCACGCCGAAGCCGGCGCCCCCGGCGCGCACGTAGATGCGCTCCATGGCGTCGAGGATCGCCGGATCGGGCTGGCTCCTGGCGAGCGCGGCGTCGGCGCGGGCGAGCAGGCGCAGCGCGTCCTGATCGCGGCCGAGCGCGAGCTCCTGCACCTCGGCCGCCTGGAAGAGCAGCCGGGCGTGGTCGTCGGGCCGCTGCGTCTCGTCCGCGAGCGCGCTCAGCACCTCGACGAGCTTCTCGTAGTTGCCGGTCTCGCGGAGGAGCCGCGCGATCTCGATCCGGGGCAGCGGGTGAGACGGCCGCTTCCGCGCCGCCTCCCGGTACGACTCGACGGCGCTGTGCGGCCTCTTGAGGCGCCGCTCGTCGAGCGACGCGACCTCGATCCAGAGGCTGAACGCCGCGTCTCCCGCGGGGTCGCGCTGGATGAGCTTGGCCAGCGCGCGCCGCGCCTCCTCGTACCGGCCGGCGCGCTCGTCGAGGCGGAAGCGCGCGCGGAGCGCGTCCGGATCGGCCGGATCGATCGCGAGCGCGCGGTCGACGAGCGACGAGGCCCGATCGCGATCGCCGAGCTTGAGCTCGGTGACCTCGGCGGCGCGCAGGAGGAGCCGGCGCTGCTGGGCCGGGCTGCCCGTGAGATCGGCCTCGGCGCAGAGCGCGCGCGCGAGCCGCTGCGCGTCGCCCGCGCGCATGGCGTTGCGCTGCAGCGCGAGGATCGCGGCGCGCCGCTCCGGGTCGATCTCGAGGATCTTCTCGATCTCCTCGATGGCGCGGGCGGGCTGGGCGAGCTCGTCCTCCCAGATGGAGACGAGCTTCTCGAGCAGCCCGATCTTGCGCGCGGGGTCGTCCGTCGCGCTGGCGGCCTGCGTGTAGAGGTCGAGCCGCGCCTGCACGCCGCGCGGGTCCTCCTCGACGGCGAGGGGATCCGGCGCGAGCAGCGCCGAGAGCGCGTCGAAGACCGAGCCGTTGCCCGGGTCGATCGCCCACGCGGCGCGCAGGATGGCGAGCGCCTCGTCGCGCCGCTTCAGGTGGTGCTCGGAGATGTCCGCGGCGCGCAGGAGCGCCGCGACGCGGACGTGCGCGGGCCGGTCCGCGTTGGCGACGGCGGTCCACACCTCGACGCGCTCGGCGTGGTGGCCGAGGCGCTGGAGGGCGCGGTCGAGCCGCTCCCGCGTCGAGCCGTCCTCGGGATCGAGCTCGAGCGCGCGCGTCGCGTGGAGGGCGGCCTGCTCCGCGTTGCCGAGGGTGTCGTAGAGCTCCGCGAGGCGGACGTGCTCGTGGACGATCGCCTCGTTGTCGGTGAGCAGCGCGAGCTCCTTCTGGCGCACGCTGGCGGCGAGCTCGAGCGCGCCGCTCGCCTCGAGCAGGCGGATCAGCTCGCTGACCACGCGCCGCGCCGTCGGCGAGCCGGACGGGGCCCGCAAGGAGGCGCGCGTCAGGAGGGGCACCGCGTCGGCGGGGGAGCGGATCTTGTCGATGAGCAGCCGCGCCGCCGTGTAGAGCAGCCGCGACGCGCGCTCGTCGTCGCGCTCGTGCTCGGCCTCCAGGGAGAGCGCGCTGACGAGGCCGACGATGCCGTCGTGGTGCACGAGGTGGCGGCGGAGCGCCTCCCGCACCGGGCCGGGCCCTGGGTCGAACGCGATCGCGCCCTCGAGGGCCGCGAGGGCGAGCTCCGGTTTGTGGAGCTTCCGATCGAGGACGGCGGCGCGCTCGACGTGGACCCAGGCGGTGAGCTGGGCGTCGCCGTCGGGCCGCCCGCGCCCGGGGGCGTAGGCGTCGGCGAGGCGATCGAGGTGCGCCGCGAGGTCCTTTCCGGCCTGCTCGGAGCCGCGCGCGCTCTCGCGGCGGAGGGCGATCTCCAGCCCGCGCAGCGACGCGGCGTGGAGCGGGACGAGCCGCAGCGCCTCGGTGAAGGCGTCGCAGCTCTCCGACGTTCGACCGAGCGCCTGGAGCAGGCGCGCCCGCTCGGCGAGGAGGTCGGCGCGGAGGGCGTCGGTGTCCGCGACGCGGAGCTTGTCCTCGACGACCTCGAGCGCGAAGGCGAGCTCGGTGCGCGCGTCGAGCAGGCGATGGACGCGCGAGACCGCGGGCTCGAGCGCGCGGGACAGCTGCCGCGCCTGCTCGTAGGAGCGGCGCGCGGCGGCGATGTCCTTGAGCACCCGCTCCTCGTGGATGCCGAGCTCCACGAGGGCGCGCGCCGCGCCGACCGGATCGCTGGCCTTGATCCGCTCGGCGCGCTGCTGGAGCTCCGCGACCGGGTCCGGCGCGGCGATGGGCGCGGCCTGCGGGGCAGGCGCGGGCGCGCTCGCGGCCGAGCGCGGCGTCGCGGGGGCCGGCGGGCTCGCGGCCGAGCGCGCCGTCGCCGGCGACGGCTGGACGGGCGGGGCGGGGGGCGTGGGCGTGGCGGTCGGCGCGGACGCAGCCGAGGGCGGTGCGGGCGGCGCGGACGCCGCCGAGGGCGCGGGCGGCGCGGATGCAGCCGAGAGCGCGGGCGGAGCGGTCGGCGCGAACGCAGCCGAGGGCGCGGGCGGCGCGGGCGGCGCGGACGCAGCCGAGGGCGCGGTCGGCGCGGTCGGCGCGGACGCAGCCGAGGGCGCGGTCGGCGCGGGCGGGGCGGCCGCAGCCGAGGGCACGGCCGGGGCGGCCGGCGCGGGCGCAGCCGGGGGCGCTGGCGCGGCGGCCGAGTCGGGCGCGGGCTCGAGCACCGCGATCGGCTCGATCGACTCGACCGAGATGGGCGTCGGCGACGAGCTCGGCTCGACCGAGATGGGCATCGGCGTCGCGGTCGCGTCGACCGAGATGGGCATCGGCGTCGCGGTCGCGTCGAAGTTGACGGTCGCCGGCGACGTCTGGGTCGGCGCGCCCGGCTGGGAGCCCGGCGCCGGCCTGCCGGGGGCGCGGTTCGGGCTCGGCGGCCGCTGGCCCGGGACGCGCGGCACGCGGGCCGGCGGCGGCACGTCGCCGCGCGGCACGGGCGGCGGAGCGCCGGTCTGGGTGCCGGGCGCCGACGCCGGCGCCTTGGGCGCGCCGCTCGGCAGCGGGGGCGGGGGCCTCGACGGCGGCGCCAGCGGCGGCGGCAGCGGGCCCGTCGCGACGCTGCCGTCCTTGCGGCGGATCAGCGGCGGCGGCCGGCTCGGACCTGGCGGGGGCGCGCTCGGGACCGGCGTCCGGTTCGGTCCCGGCGGCGGCACGCTCGGCGGCGGCAGCGGGTTCGGCGGCGGCAGCGCGCTCGCGCCTGCGGGCGCGTTCGGCGGCGGCAGCGGCGCGCTCGCGTTCGGCAGCGGGCTCGCGGTCGCCGGCGCGTTCGGCAGCGGGGTCGCCGTCGCCGACGCGTGCGCGTTCGCGTTCGGCAGCGGAGTCGCCGTCGCGCTCGCGCTCGGCAGCGGAGTCGCCGTCGCCGGCGCCGACGCGCTCGCGTTCGGCAGCGGGGTCGCTGTCGCCGACGCGCTCGCGTTCGGCAGCGGAGTCGCCGTCGCCGTCGCGCTCGCGTTCGGCAGCGGAGTCGCCGTCGCCGGCGCGTTCGCGCCCGGCGACGGCTCGCCGCCCGGCGGCGCGTTCGCGTTCGGCAGCGCGCCGAGCTTCGGCGCGCCTGTGCCGACGAGCAGCGTCTTCGCGCCGGACAAAGGTTGCGCGCTCGCGCGCGTCATTTGAGCGTTGTCGGCGTTGGCTTCCCAGCCAGCTTGGTCCGGCATTCCGGGCAAGCTAGGCAAGCCAGGCCGGCGCGACGCTCCCTCTTGCGGATCGTCCCCGTGGGCCACCGTCGCGGATGCTACACATCCGCGCGCCCTCAATCCACAGTCCAGGTGCCTGCTCGAGCCGCGCGCGGTCCTCTCTACCGAGGCGGGCGCGCTCCCAGATCCGGCGCTGGTTTACTTGTTGGATGGGGCTGTCGAGGCGCAGCGCAGCAGGCCGAGCTTCATCGCCTTTCCGGCCGGGTGCGCCACCAGCAGCGCCTCCGGGGAGGCCGCGATGGGCTCGCCGCGCCCGAGCGCCGGCTCCGCGTGCAGCCCGCCCGCGAGCTCGCCCCGCGCCGTGAGCGCCGCGAGCTGCGTCGGCCCGGAGGCGTTCGCGATCGCGAGCCACGCGGCGGCGCCGTCGCCCTTCCCCCGGACGCCGGGGAGGAGCGCCGGGACCCCGGCGCCCACGCCCAGCGCCGCCTCCGGCGGGGCGTCCTGCTCGCGATCGCCGCCGACGAGCACGCGCGGCTCGCTGGCGCCGCCGAGCCGCGCCAGCACGGCGCTGATGCGCCCGCCGATCGAGCCGCTCGGCGTGTCGTCGTCGCGGAAGGCCAGGAGGAGGCCGTCGTCGCCGGCGAGCGTCAGGTCGTATGCGAGGACGTGCCCGTCCTTGGGCGTGACCGCGCGCGGCGTGGACGTGAGCGCGCCGCTCTCGTCGAGCGGGACCACCTCGAGCCACTGGTGGGTGATCGTCTCGCCGGCCGCCGCGGTGTCCTCGTTGCCGTCGGTCGGCTTCTCCGCGGCCTTTCGCGCCGGCTCCTCGGCGCGCGCGACGTACGCGAGCCAGTAGCCGCCCGGCCGGCCGATCACGCGCGGCATCTCGGCGTCGGTGCTCGGCTGCGAGACGGGGCGGGCCGAGGTGACCGAGCGCAGCGTGCCCACGTCGGCGGAGGCGAGCATGATCCGCGACCGCTTGCCGTCGCGGGTCACGTCGTCCCAGACGATGACCGCGCGCTCGCCGGACGCCGCGATGTCGAGCGCGAGCGACTCGTCCCGCCCCTCGGCGAGCTCGGCCCCCCAGGTGACGTGCTCCCCTTCGATCCTGGCGACCTTGATGGCGCGCCCGCCGGCGTTCGGCTCGAGCATCGCGGCGAGGATCGCGCCGCCCGCGCCGGCGACGACCGGCGGATCCATGTCGCCGCGCGATCGCGCGAGCCGGACGAGCTTCCCCTGCGCGCCGTCGGCCGAGAGCGTGGCCACCATCGCGACGGTCCCGCCCTCCGCCTCCCGCTGCGCGCCCACCGCGAACCCGCCGGAGAACGTCGTCCCGCGGCCGACCTCGACGGCGAACGGCGCGAGGTCGTCGGCGCCCTCCGGTTCGCCGCCCCCCGCGCCGTCGGGCGCGCGGGCGGGCGGCGGCGCGTCGCCGACGACGAACGGCGCCGCGCCCGCGGCCGCGCAGCGCGGCGGAGGCGGCTGCGGCGCCGCCGCGGGATCGGCCGGATCGCTCGCCGCGGGCGCCGCGGCGCTCGCGCCGGGCCGCGAGGCGGCGTCGCTCGCGGCGCCCTCCGGCGTGGAGCAGGCGCGCCACACGACGAGGCCTCCGACGACGAGCGCGACGGCGAGCGCGCCCTTCCATGCGACGCCCTCCGGCTCTTCCTCCGCGCCCGGCCGCCGATCCGCCGTCGGCGTTGGCGGGCGTCGATCCTGCGTGGGCGGGCGTCGATCCGCGCTCGTGTTCCCCTGGGGGGCGCGGTGGTTGGGCTCCATGGGCGGTGCGTGTTAGCGCTGATCGCGCCGTGAGGGCAGGGGGCGCGCGCCGGTCCGGCCCCGCCCCTCCTGCGGCGCGCGCTGGTCCGGCCCCGCCCCTCCTGCCGGCCCGGAGCGCGGGGGCGCGGCGGGCCGGGCCGCGTCCACGAGAACTTTCCCTCCGGCCCCGGCGAGGGTATCGCGGCAAGACCGACGCCGGGGCGTCGCCGCGGGCCCGAAGCGCGGGCCGGCGCGGCGGGGGCCGACGGCGCGCCCGAACGTCGTCTCATGCGAAGCCGTGCTGTCCTCACCACCTTCCTGCTGGCGCTCGTCGCGCTCTCTTGCGCGGCCTGCGTCGGCGCGTCTCCCACGCCGCTCGCCCCTGCGCTCCGCGGCTCCATCGGCGTGCCGCACCACGGCGTCATCACCGACGCCGTCGAGCTGCCGGGGCAGGGCGAGGGCTACCGGCTGCTCCGCAGCAACGGCGTCCGGTGGGGGACGGCCGGGCTCGTCGCCGCCGTCCAGCGCGCCGCCGCCGAGGTGGCGCGGGCGCGGCCGGGCGGCGAGCCGCTCCTCGTCGGCGATCTCTCCGCGCGCCACGGCGGTGCCGCCCGCGGGCACCGGTCGCACCGCACCGGGCGCGACGCGGACCTCCTGCTCTACGCGCTCACCCCGGACGGCCGCCCGGTGCGCTCGCCCGGCTTCATCGACTTCGGGCCGGACGGGCTCGCGCGGATCGGCGGCGGCGCCGCGGCGTCCGGGTCGTCCAGCCCGGACGAGTACGTCCGCCTCGACGTCGAGCGCGAGTGGCTGCTCGTGAAGTCGCTCGTCCGCTCGCCCGACGCGCACGTCCAGTGGCTCTTCGTGGCCCGCTGGCTCGAGGCGCTGATCATCGAGTATGCCCGCGCGCTCGGCGAGGATCCGGAGCTCGTCTGGGTCGCCGAGAGCGTGCTGCTCCAGCCGGGCGACAGCACGGCGCACGCCGATCACCTCCACCTCCGCGTCGCGTGCACGCCGGACGCGTTCCTCTCCGGCTGCCTCGGCGGCGGCCCGTACTGGCCGTGGCTGCCTGCGGTCCCGCAGCTCGTCCCGCCGCCGGACGGCGACCTCGCCGCCGCGATCCTCGACGACCTCCTGCCCGGGGGCGCCGCCGCGGGCTCCCGCGTCGCGGCCCCCGACAGCGCGCTGTGAGCCACCTCTTCGCCCTGGGCGACGCGGCCGACGTCTGCGCGGCGCTCCCTGCCGACGTGCGGTTCGATCTCGTCTACCTCGACCCACCCTTCGGCGTCGGGACGACGATGGCCGCGCGGGCGGCGCGCGGCCAGGCGCGCGGGCGGCGCCGGCCGGAGAGCGGCCCGGACGCGTACGACGATCGCGCGGGCGCCGAGGCGCTCGTCGCGATGCTCGCCCCGCGCCTCGAGGCCATCCGCGATCGCATGGCCGAGGGCGCGACGCTCTACTTGCACCTCGATCACCGCGCGGTCCACGACGCGAAGGTCGCGTGCGATCGCCTCTTCGGCCGCGGCGCGTTCCTCGGCGAGATCATCTGGGCGCCGGGCAACGGCGGCCGTGGCGCGCGCGGCTTCTCGGTCACGCACCAGACGATCCTCCTCTATGCCCGCGCGGCGAGCGAGCGCGGCCAGGTCGTCTACAACGCCGCGGATCCGATGCTCCGCGAGCCGTTCGCCGAGACGAGCCTCGCGATGCATTTCAAGCACCGCGACGAGGACGGCCGGCTCTACCGCGAGCGGGTCCTCGGCGGGAAGGCGTACCGGTACTACGCCGACGAGGGCCGCCGGCTCGGGAGCGTGTGGACCGACATCCCCGGGATGGTCGCCAACACCCCGCTGCGCCGCGAGGCCACCGGCTACCCCACGCAGAAGCCGGAGCGGCTTTTGGAGCGCATCGTCCGCGCCTCGTCCGCGCCCGGCGCCACGGTCGCGGACCTCATGTGCGGCAGCGGCACCACGCTCGTCGCGGCGGCGCGGCTCGGCCGCCGCTTCATCGGCGGCGACCGCAGCCAGCTCGCGTTCGCGACGGCGCGGGAGCGGCTCGACCGGGAGGGGATCGCGTACAGCCTGCTCGAGGTCCCCGAAGCGCTCCGCGATGGGGCTGAGCCGTAGCTCCGCGTGTCGGGAGGTCCTGGCGCGATCGCTGATCCCGGCTGCGTTGCGGGCGGGCGAGCCGCGCGAGAGCGCCGGTTGCTCCTCCCACATCGGGCCGCGTACCCTGCGAGCGCATGAAGCTCAGCATCCGCAACCTCGGGCGCATCGCACATGCCGAGCTCGACATCCGGCCGCTCACGATCTTCGTGGGGCCGAACAACACGAACAAGACCTGGGCGGCCTACTGCCTCTACGGGCTCGCGCGCAGGCTCACCTTCGACCCGGGGGCCTCGTGGAACGCGCTGCACGAGCGAGCGGCGCCGCGCGTCGCAGAATTTGAGCACGCCGAGCTCGCCGCGCGCGTCCGGGCAGCGGCGGAGCGGGTCGGGGCGGCCTCGTTCCACCGGGGCGAAGCGCACAGGGCGCCCGATGTGAGCATGCGCGTCACGCGTGCGGAGCTCTTGGGGGGCCTCTCGGGGGATGTCCGGCTCCGGATGGACGCGCTCGACATCATGAATCTCCTCCGGCTCCACCGTGAGCCCTCGGGGGACGCCGAGGCGATGCTCGATGTCTCGCCGTCGGAGCTGCGCGGCGGCCCCATCGAGGAGTTGCGGATCGACGTCGAGGACCTCGCGCGCTTCATCTCGTTCACACCGCTCAGGCGCCCGGAGCGCAGCGAGCCGCCCGGGCAGCCCAAGCGCTTCGAGGTGCGCGACGATCGGGACAGGAGCCTCCTGCTGAGCGCGGCGATCTCGGCCTTCGGGTTGTGCCTGCACGATCACGTGGCCGTCTTGCCGGCGGAGCGGAAGGCGCTCGTCGCGACCTACAAGCTGCTGAGGCCCGAGTTCGAGGAGGTGATGGCGTCCCCCGTGGTGGCCTTCACGGAGCTGCTCCGCCGGCCGGAGCGGCTCGCGCCGACGGAGGCGCAGATCGAGGAGCGACGCCAGGCCTGGGGACTGCTCGAGGAGCGCATCCTGGGAGCTCCGCTCCACTTCTTCCCTCACGGCGCCGGGCCCTCGTTCCTCTTCGGCGGTTCTCCCGACACGGAGCTCCCGATCCACGCGGCGTCGTCGCTGGTGCGCGCGCTCGCCGGGCTCGATGTGTATTTGAAGCACCTCGCCTCGCCGGGCGACCTGCTCGTGATCGACGAGCCCGAGATGAACGCCCACCCGGCGGCCCAGCTCGCCATCACCGAGCTGCTCGCGCTGCTCGTGAACAAAGGCATCCGCGTCGTCTTCACCACGCACAGCCCCTACGTGCTGGATCACGTCAACAACCTGATCGAGGCGAGCCGCGTCGGCGCGGGCCGTCGGGACGAGATCGCGGCGCGCCTCAAGCTCGGGTCGGCGGCGGCGTTCCTCGATCCAGAGGGGGTGGCGGCCTACCTGTTCGACGACGGCGGCGTGGTCCGGTCCATCTACGACGCGGCGGAGCGGAGCATCGACTGGCGCACCTTCAGCGCGGTGACCGACGAGACCGGCAACCTTTACAGCCACATCCTCGCGGCCGAGCCAAAGTAACGCCGTGCCGCTCAACTTCCTCCTCTGGAACGCGCTTCGAACGAGCGACACGAGCCACGGTGAGGCCGGCAAGCGGGTCAGCCTGCAGCGCGAGGCCGGCGAGACGGTGCTCGTCTTCCACGCGGACACGCAGGAGTTTCGACGGCGGTTCGGTGTGGCGCACGCCTGCGACGCGATCTTCTTCTACAAACGACCCCCGGCGCCGCCCTTGCTCCTCTTTGTCGAGCTCAAGGGGAAGGAGATCGCGGACGGCGCCATCCAGCTCCGCGAGACGCTGCTGGCGGTGAGGCGAGAGCTCGCCGCGGCGCTGCGCGACGGCGCTCCGCGCGCGGAGCAGCTCCGCGCCGTGATCGTCTGCTCGGGGGTAGCGTCGCCGCGGGAGCACGGCCGCGTTCGCGCCGAGTTCGAGCGCGCCACGTCCGCCCCCTTGCTCGTGAAGACCGTGAAGAGGGGGACGTGCGATCTGCGCGACGTGCTTCGTTAGATGCGTCCTCTCGTTCAGCGTGCAACGGCTCTCAGCGCGGTGGGTCTCCGCATCTCGGCGTCGTCGTTGCGCCTCCGCAGCGCCTCGTCCCTCTGGAGGCGACCTCGCCGTTCGGCGCCCGGCAACGCCGCCCGGATCGCGCGCGGACGCAGCCTCGCCCTTGAAAGGCCCCGCCCAGAGGCGCAGCGGCCTCTTTCAAGGCTTGAAATGGCCAACTCGGCCGCCCAGTGACCCATCTCAAGGCTTGAAGTGGCCAACTCGGCCGCCCAGTGACCCATCTCAAGGCTTGAAATGGCCAACTCGGCCGCCCAGTGACCCATCTCAAGGCTTGAAATGGCCAACTCGTCGACCGAGAAGGCCGTTTCAACGCTTGTATCAACCCTTGCAACCGCCTCGCCCGGCTTCCGCGTAGACCGCAGGCCCCCTGGGAGGGAGGCGGTCGCGCGGCACGGTGCGGGGGATGGGCCGATGTTTGAGCCTGGGACATCATCCGGCCGGCGCTTGCGCCGGGCGGATGATGTCCCAGGCGAGTTCGGCGGGGCCCCCGCGCCGTGCCGCGCGACCGCCTCCCTCCCAGGGGGCCGATCCGCTCGGATCCCCGCGCTCCCCCTGCCTCCGTCTCAGACGAGATCGTCCGTCGGCCCCGCCCCCTCGCGGACGACCTGCACGTCGCCCTGGCTCAGGTCGATCACGGTCGTCGGCACCGACCCGCCGGTCCCGGCGTCCAGGACCAGCGCGAGCCCCGGGAACCGATCGTCGATCTCGCCCGGATCGATGATCGGATCCTCGCCCGGGGGCGCCGCGGTGGTGCTGATGAGCGGCCGCCCGAGCGCGCGGACCAGCGCGAGCGCCACCGGGTGGTTCGGCACCCGGATGCCCACCGTCTTCTGCTTGAGGTGCACGTACTTCGGCACCTCGCGCGTGGCGGGCAGGATGAACGTGTACGGCCCCGGCAGGTACCGCTTGAGGATCCGGTACGCCTGGTTCTCGACGATCGCGTAGCGCGCGATGTCGCTCAGATCGGGGCAGATGAACGCGAGGTTCTTGTTCTGGCGCATCCCCTTGATCTGGTACACGCGCTCGATCGCCTGCTTGTTCATCAGGTCGCACCCGAGCCCGTACACGGTGTCGGTCGGGTAGCCGATGACCTCCCCCTTCTGGATGAGGTCGACCGCTCGCGCGATCTTGCGCGGCTCCGGATGATCGGGGTTGATGGGCTGCAGCACGGGACCGACACCATGGGGTCGCCCGGGCGGTTCGGCCAGTGCTGGCCGCGAGGAGCGACCAGCGCTGCCGGGCCGACGAGCGGTTGCTGAGACGGAAAAGGGCGGGCCGACGCCCCGAGAGACGAGCCGGCCGCAGGCCGGCGACGGCCGCGGGGCAGCCGTCCGACGGCCGGCAGGGCCGGCGGACGCGCGGCGCTACTCCTTGAGCGCCTCGCTGCCGCCGATGATCTCCATGAGCTCCTTGGTGATCGCCGCCTGACGCGCCTTGTTGTACTCGAGCGTCAGGGTGTCGATCATCTCCTTGGCGTTCTTGTTCGCGGCGTCCATCGCCGTGAGCTTGGCGCCGAGCTCGCTGGCCATCGACTCGTAGAGCGCGCGCAGGATCGAGATGTCCACGTACATCGGGACGAGCCGCTCCAGGAGCGCGCCCTTGTCCGGCTCGTAGAGGAACTCCGCGGCCGCCCCGGGCGAGGCGTGAGCCGCCTCGTCCGCCTGCTCCTGCGCCGCCCCGCCGGCGGGCAGGAGCCGCTCGACGACGACGGTCTGCGTGATGGCGCTCTTGAACTCGTTGTAAACGAGGTAGATCGCGTCGATCTCGTTCTTGTCGAACGGGGCGAGGATCTTCGCGCCGACCGCCTGCGCCGTCTCCAGGCTGAGCTTGTCCCAGACGCCGGGCAGGTACTCGAGGATGGGCGCGTTGCGGCGGTTGAAGTAGTCGCGCCCCTTGCGGCCGATGATCGCGAGCTGGACCTCCTGGCCGGCCTCGGTCCGGCTCTTCCACTCGCGCTCGGCGCGCTTGTTGATGTTCGTGTTGAAGGCGCCGCAGAGCCCGCGGTCGCTCGTCAGCACGAGGAGCAGCACGCGCCGCTCCGGGCGGGCCACGAGCAGCGGGTGCGCCGCCCCCTCCCGCCCGGTGAGCGCGCCCGCCTCGCCCTCCGCCCCGGTCCCCGCCGCCGCGGGCGCTTCCGCCGCGGAGGCCGCGACCGCATCGCGCGTGATCTGCCAGAGCACCTCCTGCACCTTCACGGCGTAGGGCCGGAGCTCGGTGATGCGCTGCTGCGCCTTGTTGAGCTTGGCGCCCGCGACCATCTTCATGGCGCGGGTGATCTTCTGCGTCGACTTGACGCTCGAGATCCGCTTGCGAATGGCCTTGAGGCTGGGCACGGCTGCCTACTTCTCCTGGGCCTTCGAGGCGCCCTTCCCGTTCTTCGACTTCGCCTTGGGCGCCGGCGCCTCCTCGTCCTCGTCGCTCGCGTCGTCGGCGGCCGCCGCGGCGGCCCCGGTCGAGGCGCCGCGCGCGTCCACCACGAACCGCTTCTTGTAGGCGTCGATCGCCTTCGTCATCCGCGACTTGAGGTCGTCGTCGAGCGCCTTCTTCTCCCGGATGTCCGCGAAGATCTGCGGGTGCTTGCCCTCGATGAACTTGTAGAGCTCCTCCTCGAAGCGCGCGAGCGAGCTCACCGGCAGGTCGTCGAGCAGCCCCTGCGTGCCGGCGTAGATGATGAGGATCTGCTTCTCGACGGCGAGCGGCACGTACTGGCCCTGCTTCAGGATCTCGGTGAGGCGCGCGCCGCGCTCGAGCTGCGCGCGGGTCTTCGCGTCGAGGTCCGAGGCGAACTGCGAGAACGCCGCCATGGCGCGGTACTGCGCGAGGTCGAGGCGGAGCGTGCCGGCGATCGACTTCATCGCCTTGATCTGCGCGTTGCCGCCGACCCGGCTGACCGAGATGCCGACATTGATGGCCGGGCGGACGCCGGAGTAGAAGAGGTCGGCCTCGAGGAAGATCTGCCCGTCCGTGATGCTGATGACGTTCGTCGGGATGTACGCCGACACGTCGCCGGCCTGCGTCTCGATGACCGGCAGCGCGGTGAGCGAGCCGCCCGACTTCGGATCGCGGACGATCTCGTAGTCGCTCGCCTTCGCCTTGTCCGAGAGCTGCTGCTCGAGCTTCTTGATCTCGTCCTTCTTCTCTTCCTTGCGCGCCTGCTCGAGCTTCTCGAAGAGGGCCGCGTCGACCGTCTTCCAGAGCGAGTCCTTCGCCGAGTGCATGCCGTGCGCCCCGACGTGGGCCTTGCCGTCGACGCCGCGGTACGACGGGTCGCCGCCCTCGATCTTCGTGCCCTTCGCGACGACGTAGAAGATGTCGGCCATCTTCGCCGCGCGCTCGAGGAGCCGGGAGTGGAGGTAGAAGACGTCGCCCGGGTACGCCTCGCGGCCCGGCGGGCGGCGGAGCAGGAGCGAGAGCTGGCGGTACGCGACCGCCTGCTTCGACAGGTCGTCGTAGATGCACAGCGCGTGGCGCCCGCTGTCGCGGAAGTACTCGCCGATGGTCACGCCCGTGTACGGCGAGATGAACTGGAGCGGCGCGGTCTCGCTCGCCGTCGCGGCGACGATGATCGTGTACTCCAGCGCGCCGTGCGCATCGAGCTTGTCCACGACCTGGCGCACCGTCGACAGCTTCTGGCCGATCGCGACGTAGACGCAGATGACGCCCTTGCCCTTCTGGTTGATGATCGCGTCGACCGCGACGGCGGTCTTGCCGACCTGCCGGTCGCCGATGATGAGCTCGCGCTGGCCGCGGCCGACCGGGATCATCGCGTCGATCGCCTTGATGCCGGTCTGCATCGGCTCGGTGACCGGCTGGCGCTGGATGATGCCGGGCGCCTTCACCTCGACGCGGCGGCGCTCCTTCGCCTCGATCGGCCCCTTGCCGTCGATCGGCATGCCGAGCGCGTTGACGACGCGCCCGAGGGTCGCCTCGCCGACGGGCACCTCCATGATGCGCCCGGTGCGCTTCACGGCGTCGCCCTCCTTGATGATGCTCGTATCGCCGAAGATGGCGGCGCCCACGTTGTCCTGCTCGAGGTTCAGCACGAGCCCCATCAGGCTGGTGCCCTCCGAGCCGGTGAACTCAACGAGCTCGCCGGCCATGGCGCGGCTCAGGCCGTGCACGCGGGCGATGCCGTCGCCCACCGTGAGCACGGTGCCCGTCTCGGTGACCTGGGCGGCCTTGTCGATGTTCTGGATTTGCTTCTTGATGATCTGAGAGATCTCTTCGGCGCGGAGCTGCATGCGGAGTCCTCTGTCCGGAGACGCTTGGGCTTCGGAGTCAACGTCGTCAAGGTCAAGGGGTCGGCGAACGCCGAGCCCCGACCTCGTGGGAAACAGGGGTGCGTGTTCGCGTCCCCTCAGGTTCGGAGCAGGTTGTCACGGAACGCCGACAGCCGGGTCCGGAGGCTGCCGTCGATCACCTGATCGTCGATCTGGGTGACCACGCCCGCGATGAGCGAGGGATCCTGCTTGTGGGTGATCGAGATCTTCCGGCCGGTCGCCCTCTCGAGCTCGGCCCGGAGGCGGTCGAGGTAATCGCTGGTCAGCGGGCCCGCGCTCGTGACCACGGCCCGGGCGACGTTCTGCTCCTGATCGACGAGCAGCGCGAGCTGCCGGGAGATCTCGGGCAGCGCCGCGAGCCGCCGCCTGCGCGCGAGCAGGAGCAGGGTGTTCTTGGTCACCTCCGAGAAGCCGGCGCGGGCGCCGATCTCGCGGAGCAGCTCCTCGCGCTGGGCCTCGGGGATGAGCGGGTTGTCGAGGACCAGGCGGAGCTCCTCGCTCGCCGCGTAGGTCGCGCTGGCGTCCCCGATCTCCCTGGCGAGGGCCGCGAGGGTGCCGGTTTCCTTGCCGATCTCGAAGATCGCGCGCCCGTAGCGCCGGGCGACGGCCTCGTAGCTCATATCGCTGCTCCGGTGGTCTGGGCCCCGCGGCGGCTCGCGCCGGCGGAGACGGCCGCGGGGATGGCCTTCAGGTACTCTTCGTTGGCCCGCTCGAGGTCCTCACGGCCGACGCGCTGCCGGAGCAGCTCCTCGGCCGCGGCCGCGGCGCTCTGCACCGCCTCCTGGAGGAGCATGGCGCGCGCCGCCTTGAGCTCCTGCTCGATGCGGAACTCGGCGTCGCGCCGCATCCGGACGCGGCGCTGCTCCGCCTCGGCGAGCACGTGGGCCTTCTCGAGCGCGGCCTGCGCCGCGTGCTCGGCCTTGAGCTCCGCGAGCGTCTCCTCGAGCCGCGTGAGCTTGTCCTCGTACTCGTCGAGCCGCTTCTCGGCCTCGTCCTTGAGGCGCGAGGCGTTGTCGAGCTCCTGCGTGATCGTCTGCTTGCGCTTCTTCAGCGCCTCGGCGATCGGCTTCCGCCCGAAGCGGTAGATGATGAACGCGAGGAGCCCGACGTTGAGGACCGAGGCGAGGAACGGCGGCGGCTCGTTCTTCGGATCGCAGGGGTTCTGCTCGTTGTGGTAGCGCCAGAGCAGCGCGTTGATGCCGCCCTTCGCGGCCGCCTCGTTGTTCACGCCGATGAGGCCGTGCCACCAGTTGACGTGGGGCGGCGGATCGGTCGGGCCGTGCCCGGGGCAGTGCTCCTCCCCGTGCGAGGCGTGCTCGGTGGTCTCCGGCGGCGCGGTGCGCGCGCGCTGCATGCCCGGCTGCGGCCGGAGCCCGTGGCCCGGAACGAGCGGGCGCCCGCCCGGGCCGAGCGGCCGGCCAGGCTGCGCCTCGCGCGGGCGGGGCGCCGGCTGGGCCGCGCCGGGCTGGGCCGGCTGGGCCGCGCCGGGCTGCGCGCCGACGGGCGGGTGACCGGGGGGCAGCCCCGGCTGCGCGGCGGGCTGCTGCGCGAGCGCCGTGCCCGCGGTGAGCGCCGCAGCCAGGCCGAGCGCGAGCGATGAGCGGCGGAGCGGGTTCTTCACTGGCGCACCTCGCGGCCGAGCATGCTGGCGGCGATCTCCGCCGCGAGCGCGGGCTGGGCGGCGGCGAGCTCGCCGCGCATGCGGGCGACCTCGGCCGCGATCTTCGCCTTGCCGTCCTCGAGGATGCGCGCCGTCTCGGTGCGCGCCTCGGCCATGATCTGCGCCTCGATCTTCGCGGTCTCGGCGCGGAGCCGCTCGCGCTCGACCCCGGCCTCGCGCCGGACCTTCTCGATCTCGGCCTCGTAGCGGGTGAGCAGCTCGCCCGCGCGCTCGTCCATCTGGCGCGCCTCCCGCTTGGCGCCGTCGGTGCGCCGCTCGCGCTCCTCGAAGACGCGGAGCAGCGGATCGAACAGCAGCGGCTTGAGCACGACGACGAACGTCGAGAACAGGACGACCTGCGCCAGGAACGTCAGATCGAAGTCGACGGAGATGGCGCTGGCGCCGGACGCGAGGAGAGGGTGCATTGCGTTCGGATTCACGGGTGCTTGTTCGGCGACGAGGGCGGCGCAGCGGGAGCTGCTCGCCGCGCGCCCCGGAGGGGGGCGATTTCGCGAGCCGGCACCTAGCACGTGTCAGTCAAAGCTGGAAGGGCTCTCGGCGGGGCCGCCGGGCCCGCCTCTCCGCGGTGCGCAGCGCTTGCGCGCCCCTCGCGTTCGCCGCTCGTCCCGCCCGCTCGCCGGCGCGATCAGGCCGCTCGGAGCGCGCGTTTTTTGCGCGCCGGGACCGAGCGTCAGAGGCTCGCGAGCGCGCGCACGAGCTCGCCGAGGCCCGCCTCGAGATCGGCTTCGCTCGCGCGCCGCGACGCCGGCGAGCGCGGCGCGCCGTCCTCGTCGCGGAGGGCCTCGGCCGCGCGCGGGTTGCGGAACCAGTCCTCGTCGAAGCGCTCGATCAGATCGCGGCGATCGCGCGCGGCGAGGACCGCCCCGGCGAGGCGGGCGGCCGCGCCGGGATCGAGCGCGGGTAGGACCCCGGCGAGCGCTCCCGGGATCGGCGCGCCGAGCGCGCGCGCGGTCACCTCCTCGAAGCGATCCCCGCGGTCCCGCGCGCCCCGGAGCAGCACGTGCCCGCCTCCGTCCTGGCCGGAGCGGAACACGAGCGCCACGGTCGCGGCGTCGAGGCGGAGCGAGAGGAGGAGGCTCCGCGCGGTCGCGCGCGCCTGATCGAGCGCGCGGCCCCGGCCGAGCCCGAGCGCGCGGGCGCAGAAGACGGGATCGGCGACGAGGCCGCCGAACAGCGCGGCGCGGCGCGCGCGGCGGAGATCGAACGGCGCGTGGGCGAGCGCGAACGGCCCGCGCGTCGTTTGACCTACGCCACGCGCGAGCGCCGCGCCGAAGCGGGCGAGCGCGCGCGCGAACGAGGCGGCGCCGAGCGGGCTAGGCAGCGGCCCGAGATCGATCGCGAGGCCCTCGGTGAGCTTCGTCGCGCGGAACAGCTCCTCGATCCACCGCGGACTGAGCCGCGCCGGCCACCCCGACGCCGCGTCGCGGCCCACGGCGCGCCCGAGCGCGCCGTACCAGGTCGGCGCGCGCTCCATCATCGGCTCGGTCCGGCGCAGCAGCGCCTCGGCGGCGCCGATCGCGGCGTCCGGGGGATCGCAGGGGATCTCGATGGCGCGGAGGCCCTCCTCCGCGAGCCGCCGCGCCGCCTCGTGCCGCCGCTCGACGAGGATGCGCGCGGCGTCGGCGACCGCGCCGGATCCGCGGGCGAGCACCTCCGCGAAGGTCCGCCGTCCGGCGTCGGTCGGATCGGCGAGCAGCCGGAGCCGCGCCTCGCGCGGCGACACCCGCGCCGGCTCGGGCAGATCGATCGTGAGCGACGCCGCGTGCCACGCGGCGGCGAGCCGGACGCGGTCGGGCCAGACGACCCGCTCCAGCGTGAGCGTGTAGACCCAGTCGGCGAGCGGGGCCGCGAGGCCGGTCGGGTCCGGCGCGGCGGCCGCCGTCGGGCTCGCGAGCCCGAGCTCCGCGCCGAGGCCGGGGGTCTTGCCGGTGAGCTCGAGGTAGGTCGTCCGCGCGCTGACGCGCCGGAACGGCTCGAGCGGGTTCTCGAGCCGGGCCCTCGCCTCGGCGGCGCTCGGGCCGCCCTGGTCCTCGGCGGGCGGGGTCGGACCGCGCCGGGTGAGGTCGCCGAGCGCCGCGCGGAGAGCGCGCGCCGCTCGAGCGACGTCCCGATCGAGGCGGAGCAGATCGATCTCCATGCGCATCTACCCCCGTTACCCGTGCACCGCGGGTGCCGTCCCGAGCCGCCCGGCGATCTCGCCCTCGGCGCGCGCGAGCTCGGCCAGCCGCGCCCGCGTCGCGACCTCGTCGCCGGCGACCTCGACGGCGAGATCGACGAGGGTCCGGTAGTGCCGCGCCTCGGACGCGAAGAGCTCCTCGTAGAGCGGCGCGAGCTCGTGCGCGCGCGCGGCGAGCCCGTCGGCGAGCAGGCGGAAGCGCTCGCAGGAGCGGGCCTCGATGATGGCGCCGACGAGCAGCCGATCGACGAGGGCGGCCTTCGCGTTGCGCGCGCAGGTGGTGGAGGCCGCCTTGCGCAGCTCGCTCGCGTAGACGTCGGTCTCCGGCTTGCCGAGCGCGAGGCCGCGCTGCTCGATCACGTCGAGCAGCGCGCGGAAGTGCCGGAGCTCCTCCTCGGCGAGGTCGACGAGCGCGCGCGCGAGGCGCGGCATCGACGGCCAGCGCGCGGCGAGGGACAGCGCGTTCGACGCCGCCTTCATCTCGCAGTGGGCGTGGTCGGTCAGGAGCGCCGGCAGGTCGGCGAGCGCCACGTCAGCCCAGCGTGGATCGGTCGGTAGGGTCAGGCACAGCACGCAGGGCCGACCTAGAGCAGGCGCGGCGCGGCGAGAAGGGGGAGGCGGGAGGCGGCGGCTCGCCGTCGCGCCCCGGCGCGGCGCCCGCGCGACGGCGCCGGGCTACAGGCCGTCGGACGGCGCGCGGGTCAGCCCGCTCGACTCGAGGTGGTACGAGAGCCCGACCACGAACGTGGTGGGTCCTCCGCTGGCGAGCGCCCGCCGCACGGTGCCCTCGACGGCGAACTGGGTGCCCACGTAGGCGACGCCGAGCGACAGCGCGTGCTGGCCTGCGCCCTGGTCGAAGCGGTAGCCGGCGCGGAGCGGGAAGCGATCGGCCACGAGGTACTCGCCGCCCGCCATGAGGCGGTACGAGGTCTCGCGGTAGGAGTTGAGGTCGGCGAGCCCGTCGACCTCGATCGAGAAGTCGTCGGTGCCGAACCCGACGCCGCCGCCGACGGTCGTGGGGAGCAGCCCGTGGTCCGGGTAGGTGAGGTTCTGCCCGACGGCGGCGATGTAGAGGTTGTCGGTCGCCTTGACGGTGAGCGCCGCGTCGAACGTGAGCTCGTTGACGAAGGAGTGACGCCCCACCACGGTGGTCACGTCCTCGCCGGCCGCGTTCTTCTTCACGACGACGTCCTTGTCGTCGCGCAGGCCGCCGGAGACCGGGCCGTCGTGGAGCCACCGCCCGCCGAGGACGCCGTCCTGCGTGATCTTGGCGTAGCGGCCGCTGAGCCCGACGAAGATGCGATCGGTGATCGGGTAGGCGAGGGCCGCCCGCGCGTCGATGTAGGAGCGCCTGAGGCCGCCCTCGCCCATGTCGACGAAGCCGCCGACGAAGGAGAGCGCGCCCGCGAGGTTTCCCGTGACCGAGTCGACGACGACGCCGCCGTAGGCGTGGCGTCCGGCCTCCGGGCTGCCCTGGAAGAGCCCCTGGACGTGGTAGACGCGGGTCTCGACCATGGCGGACGGGTTCAGGAAGATGGCCGACGTCCCGTTCCCGAGGGCGCGCAGCGCGCCGCCGAGGGCCGCCGCGCGGGGCGTCTCGTTCTCGCCGTAGGCGTAGGCGAGCTGCGGCGGCAGCTCCTCGGCCGCCGCCGGCCCCGCGGCCGCCGCCAGCGCGAGCGCGCCTGCAGCGGAGAAGGCCCTGGCCCGCGCGGCGGTCGTCGACGCCGCCCGCTGCGCCAGGAGGGCCCCCCTTGTCAACCGGATCCCCGACCGCATCGCTTCGCCATACCTCAGACCGAGGCCCTGGGGACAAATTCTCGGCCCCCCGAGAACGGCTCGCGCCGGTCGGTCTGTGCTGGACGACCTCCGCGTTTCTAAAAAAGCTGGAATTTCAGCTACCTTTAGCCTCTTGACGACGAGATGAGCGGGTTTTGCTCTGCAATCGTGAGCGCATCGTGAAAATCACCGACCCGCGTCGGGAGTTTTGGCGCCTGGTGTCCGGAGGGCGGAGCGCGGGGGCCGCGAAGCCGTTTTCGCAGTGCGCCAGGGACTGAATTAAACCCAATGAAGTTCGATACTTGAGCCGGGTTTCGCAGTTGGGCATAGACGCCCGGACTCACCCGGTGCTACCTCGGATTCGTCCTCGGGGCGGTCCTGCGCCGCACCGGGTCCTCCAAAGGGTGGCCCCGAAAGGGGCGCTGCGGGCTACCGAGCTCTGTGAGGCGGTATGGGGGACGGCTGTGCCGATCTGTCTTCCAATGCGATGGACCTCGACGCGACGGTTGCACCCCCACCTCGAGCGGCGTGCTCGGCGGATGCCGAGCCGAGCGCCGGTGCAGTGGGGCCGTACCATCCCCCCCGCATTCGATGGAGGCATGCGGACGACCTCCCGAGGGCGAAGCGGCCGTGGGCGGACTGTTGAAAAGTCGACACGCCGTTCGATTACATTCAGAATAACACAGTGATCTCCAGAAGTTAGAGGCGAGTCCTCGCTGGGAGACCTGTGGATAAGTTGGGGGCGACGGTTTCATCGGTCGCCCCCGAAACCTATTTTCGTGGAGCGGACTTCAGAGCAGCG